>CAWCXF010000001.1:0-183523 GCA_963799455.1 uncultured Alphaproteobacteria bacterium
GGCTCTGTTGCACGGAACGCCTGAAGGCCGAGCTTCCCCTTTCCCCGCGGCGGTCAGCCGACGGGTCGTGTGACGGGGATGCCGAGCGCGGTATAGCGGTTGAGGATGGCGATGCGGACTTGGAGTTCGGCGGTCTGGCGGTCGAAGTCGCGGGCCATGAGCTTTTGCCCGAGGAGCTTCATGCAGTTCATCTTGGTCTCGGCGCGGCTTCGGCGGTGGTATCCGCTCCATCGGCGCCAGATCGTGCGGCCGAGGCGCTTGATGGCGCGCAGAGCCTCGTTCCTCGCTTCTACGCCGGGGCTGTCCTTCTCCCAAGGCTTGGCATTTCGCCGGGGCGGGATGACAGCGTCCGCGCCGCGGTTCGCGATGGCGTCGCGGCAGCCGCGGGTGTCGTAGGCGCCGTCGGCGGTGACCGAGACGATTGGCTCGTTTGCTGGGATTGGCCGAGCAGGTCCGGTAGCACAGGCCCATCGCCGACGCCGCTGCCGGTGATCTCGACCGCGCGGACCTCGAGTGTCACCTCGTCGACGGCGAGGTGGACCTTTCGCCAGATCCGCTTGCGCGCCCCGCCATGCTTGCGCGCGTGCCATTCCCCCTCGCCTCGGACCTTGATGCCCGTGCTGTCCACGAGCAGGTGCAGCGGGCCGCCGCTGCCCCGGTAGGGCAGCTGAACGGCCAAGGTCTTCTGCCGTCGGCAGAGCGTCGAGAAGTCCGGCACCGGCCAGTCGAGCCCCGCGAACTTCAGAAGGCTGGCGACGAAGCCGGTCGTCTGGCGAAGCGGCAGGCCGAACAGCACCTTGATCGTCAGGCAAGCCTGGATCGCGGCGTCGCTGTAGACCGGCTGGCCGCCGCGCTTGCCCGATGGCGCCGCGTGCCAGGGCGTCGAAGGGTCGAACCAGACGGTCAGCGATCCACGCTCACGCAGCGACGCGTTGTAGGCGGACCAGTTCAGGGTGCGGTAGCGCGTCGGGGCAGGCTTGGACATGACGCCCAGCTATGCCGCTGGACCGGCAATGTGAATCCCAGGCAGGCTTCGTGCAACAAGGCCACGGGCACCCCATCGCGCGCCTCGGCCCAGGCCCGGATGCGGTCGCTGTCGTAGCCCTTGTCGCCCAGAAGAGCCGCCGGTGCGGGCAGGTCGTCGCCCATCACGAGGTCGAAGCCGCGGTGATCGGAGGTCTGGCCGGGCGTGACATCCGCTCGCATCGGAAGGCCCCACGCATTGACCCGGAGGTGGATCTCGGTCGTGAGGCCACCGCGCGAGCGGCCAAGACCCTGGCGCGCAGAGCTCCCGCCCCTTCTTCGGCGCCCCCGCGGCGTGCCGATGCGCCCGCACGATGGTGCTGTCGACCATCCGCAGCCGGTCCGGCGCAGGCTCGATCTTGGCCGCGCCCTCGTTCAGCGCCTCCAGGATCGCCTCCCACAGCCCCACCAGCGTCCAGCGCCGGAACTGGCGGTAGACGCTGGACCACTTGCCCTCACTCTTCGGGCAGGTCGCGCCAGGCGCTGCCGGTCCGCGCGATCCAGAACACCCCATCCAGCACCCGGCGGTGGTCGCCAGCAGGCCGCCCCTGCGGCGCACGCACTCCGCGCAAGAACGGCTCGAAGAACGCCCACTCCGCGTCCGACATCAGACCACGCGCCATGACCGCCTCCCAGCCAACCATCACTCAGCTAGCGAGGACGTTCAGAAGGCTTTTGTCAACACGGCCTAGTCCTCTAATCGTCAGTTTCTTTGGCTGAACCTATGGTCACTGTCGCCCTGAAACCCCCGGCCACAGACGGGCTCCAGGGAGGGGCGCTCGGCGTCCTCGAAAAGGTCGGCGTAGCATCGTGCGTCGCGGGCCTGCCGATCGAACTGCTCGGCCAGGCGCTGGGCGGCCTGGACCGTCGGCAGGCGGCTGCCCTCAACGGGGGCGTCGAGGCTGGCGAGCTGGAGCATCACCGTCGCGTCCTCGTCGTAGCGCTCGGCGGCGACGGCGTAGATGTTGCGGAGGGTGGCGAGGTCGGCGTGGGTCAGGGTTCGGGGCATGGGGGTTCTTTCTGCTCGTCCATCCGAAGAGGATGGTGGGGGCGATCACCGCCCCCTCGCGATGCGTCAGCGGGCGGCTGCAGCGTACTCGCCCTCGGCGAGCACCTGGTCGGAGATCTCGCGCAACTGCGCTGCGAACCGCTGGGCGGTCTCAGCTTCCGCCCACGTCGGACTGGTCAGGCGAGCTTGTTCGTCGGCTGCGGTGGCGTCGAGGCGCCTGAGGATCGTGCGGATCTCGTCAACCGCGAGAGCGTGCGCGGTCCTGGCCTTGGCCTCCCGGATCATGGCGTTGGCAAGGGGGGCAACGGTGGGCATCGTCTCGGTCCCCTACTATGCAGCGTCGGCGGCAGGCGCCGGGACCGTCGCTTGCAGAAGCGCGAGACGACCACGCGCCAAATCCTCGGCCGTGGGTTCGCCGGGCTCAGGCAGCGGTTCGCCCTCCGAGACGGAGTGCCAGATCACTTCCTGCAAGCCGGTGGCGGCGTCGGTGAGCGCGGCCAGCTCGGTGTGGCCCTGGCCATTGACGCCAGCGCCGATGACCTCGGCTGCATATTGGCCGGTCTCGTCCCGCTCCACGATGGTGGCAAAGTAGGTCTGCATGATGCCCTCCTAGGTAAGCCTGACACCGGTCTGGCGCTGGATTGCGCGGACCGTGCCGGGTGCGATCTCGCGATGGCGAGGCAGCGTCGAGACACGAACACCATTCCGATAGATTAGCGTGTGGCTTGCGCCTTCGATAAGATCCAATCCCGCCGCCTTGAGCTTCTTCTCGATGTCCCAGCGCTTCATGGGTCAGTCCATTCAGTCGTCAGTTGCTTGGAGGCCGTTGGCGGATTGACACATAGTGAGACTTTTGGAACAGGTCAACGATTGTCATGCACAAAAGTCCGGTCTATGTGTCCGGTATGTCCGACGGATCGACGTTCGCCTATGGCTATCGACGCAGCAGTGACGACCTCGCCGCCTTCGGCGCGGGCAAGCGCGTCTACATCGACCATGACACGCGACGCATCGAGCGCCGGCGCCTCCTCGACGACGTGCGGCCGAGCGATACCGTCTGCGTCCTCTACATCCGCGACCTCGGCGGTGCGCCCGTGGCCGACCGGCAATGGCTGGAGCGGCTGAGCGAGAAGGGCGTCACGGTGATCGAGACCCGCCCAGAGAAGCCGCCGAGGCCGATGGGTCGGCCGAAGGCGATCCCCGCAGACGATGCGACGCGCGCGCGCCTGTCGGCGGTGTGGCTCGATGGGACGCGCTCGCTCGCCGATCGGATGCAGTCCGTCGCGGACATCCTGGGCGGGCCTGTGTCCCGGCAATCCCTGTACCGGGCTCTCGGGAAGCCCGGCCAGCCCAAGTAGGGAGCGATGAGGATGCCCAACAAGCCCGGCGTTGAGGCCAAGCTGGCGCGGCTGCGCGCCCTGCGCGCCACGATGGTCCCAGGCGGGCTCGACGGGATCGAGCGCGCTCAGCGCATCGACGTGACCTACTCCTCCAACGCCCTCGAGGGGAACACGCTCACCGCCGGCGAGACCGCCTCGGTGATCGAGCACGGTCTCACCGTGGGCGGCAAGCCGCTGCGCGACCACCTCGAGGCTGTTGACCACGCCCGCGCGCTGGACTGGATTGCCGAGGTCGCGCAGGACGCCTCGCGCCCCCTCGCTGAGGCCGACATCCGCCAGCTGCACGGGCTCGTCGTGGCGGGCTCGGCCCCCGGGATCGCGGGCCGCTACGCCGCCGGTCGGCGCTACGTGAACACCGACGCCGGCGCCTTCGTGTTTCCCCCACCCGCGACCGTGCCGGGCCTGATGGGCGACTTCGCACGCTGGCTCACGGACGCTCCCGCCGGCGCCGTGGGTGCGCCCCGCACGGCCTTTGAGGCGCACCGCCGGCTGGTGGCGATCCACCCCTTCGACGACGGCAACGGGCGCACGGCGCGGCTGCTGATGAACCTCGTGCTGATGCGGGCAGGCTACCCGCCCGTGGCCGTGCGCCCCGAGCACCGCGCGGTCTACCTCGCCGCCCTCGAGCGCGATCAGGCCATCGGCGATGCCGAGCCGTTCCACGCCCTGATGCACGAGCGGCTCGACGCCACGCTCGACCTCTACCTCGACGCGGCCCGGCACGCTCAGCCGCGCCCGAGCGCCGCTCCGCCGCCGAGCGGCCCGAGGATGTGAGAGGATGCCGGCGGAGCATCGGTAAGCTCAGAGAGGAGGGCTGAACTTGGCTGCGCAGGATCTCGATTTGCCGACGGCATGGGCCTTGATGGTGTGACCGCCCCCCGACGGCATCTGGTGTGCCAGAGTGGGTCAGCGACGATCCACGGGAGGGAGCGGTCATGTCGGAGATTATCACGGTCGGGCTCGATCTGGCGAAGAACGTGTTTCAGGTGCACGGCGCGGACGCCTCGGGACGGGCAATGCTGCGCAGGAAGCTGCGGCGCGCGCAGGTCCTGGAATTCTTCGGCCAACTCGAGCCCTGCACCGTCGCGATGGAGGCCTGCGGCGGCGCTCACTTCTGGGGCCGGGAGATCGGCAAGCTGGGCCATGAGGTGCGGCTGATCCCGCCGGCCTATGTGAACCCTTCATTCGGCGGCAGAAGAACGACGCGGCGGATGCCGAAGCCATCTGCGAGGCGGCGCAGCGGCCGAACATGCGCTTCGTACCCGTGAAGAGCGAGGAGACGCAGGGCGCGGCGTCGGTGTTCCGCGTGCGCGAGCTGCTCATTCGGCAGCGCACGCAGACGATCAACGCGCTCCGCGGGCATCTGACGGAGTTCGGCGAGGTGGTGCCGCAGGGGGCCTCGAACGCCCGTCGGCTGATCGCGCTGGTCGAGGCACCGGAGAGCGGCTTGCAGGACGCGGCTCGGGCGACACTGAAGGTCCTGGTCGAGGGGCTCCGCCACCTGGAAGAGCGGATCGCGGAGTTGGATGCCGAGATCGCGCGTCGGGCCCGCGAGGACGAGACCGCGCGGCGGCTGATGACCGTGCCCGGCATCGGCCCGCTCATCGCCACGGCGTTGGCCACGCTGGCCCCGCCGCCGGAGACGTTCCGCCGGGCCCGTGACTTCGCGGCGTGGCTCGGCCTCACGCCGAGGCAGCATTCCACGGGTGGCAAGCAGCGCCTCGGGGCGACGACGAAGATGGGCGAGCGATCGCTGCGGCGTCTGCTGATCCTCGGGGCCAACAGCGTCATCATCAAAAGGCGCGTCCATGCCTCCGCCCGGCCCGGCACCTGGCTGGGCAGGATGCTCGCCCGCGAGCCAGGGATGCTGGTGCAGGTGGCGCTGGCCAACAAGATGGCGCGGATCGTCTGGGCCCTGATGGCCCAGGGCGGCGTCTACAAGGCTCCGGTCGCGGCGGCGTAAGCCGTCCGCGGTCGCGAGGCGCAGGACGCGGAGAGGGCGAGGAGCGGTATGGCGCAGCAGGGCCTTGATGGTGTGACCGCCCCCCGACGGCATCTGTTGTGCCAAGGTGGGTCAGCGACGATCCACGGAGGGGAGCGGTCATGTCGGAGATTATCACGGTCGGGCTCGATCTGGCGAAGAATGTGTTCCAAGTGCATGGGGCGGACGGCTCGGGGCGGGCGGTGCTGCGCAGGAAGCTGCGGCGCGCGCAGGTGCTGGAGTTCTTCGGCCAGCTCGGGCCCTGCACCGTCGCGATGGAGGCCTGCGGCGGGGCTCACTTCTGGGGTCGCGAGATCGGCAAGCTGGGCCACGAGGTGCGGCTGATCCCGCCGGCCTATGTGAAGCCGTTTGTCCGGCGGCAGAAGAACGATGCGGCGGATGCCGAAGCCATCTGCGAGGCGGCGCAGCGGCCGAACATGCGCTTCGTACCCGTGAAGAGCGAGGAGACGCAGGGCGCGGCGTCGGTGTTCCGCGTGCGCGAGCTGCTCATTCGGCAGCGCACGCAGACGATCAACGCGCTGCGCGGGCATCTGACGGAGTTCGGGGAGGTCGTCTCTCAAGGGGCCTGGAACGTGCGCCGGCTGGTTGCGCTGGTCGAGATGCCGGACAGCGACCTGCCGGATGCGGCCCGGGCGACGCTGCAAGTCCTGGTCGAAGGACTGCGCCACCTCGAGGAGCGCATCGCCACGCTGGACGCCGAGATCGCCCGCCGGGCGCGCGAGGACGAGACCGCACGGCGGCTGATGACGATCCCCGGGATCGGCCCGCTGATCGCCACGGCGCTGGCCACGCTCGCCCCGCCGCCCGAGACGTTCGGCAAGGCACGCGACTTCGCGGCGTGGCTCGGCCTCACGCCGAGGCAGCATTCCACCGGAGGCAAGCAGCGGCTCGGGGCGACGACGAAGATGGGGGAGCGCTCGCTCAGGCGCCTGCTGATCATCGGGGCCAACAGCGTCATCATCAAGCGGCACGTGCACGCCGCCGCCAAGCCGGGCACGTGGCTGGGCAGGATGCTCGCGTGCAAGCCGGGGATGCTGGTGCGGGTGGCGCTCGCGAACAAGATGGCGCGGATCGTCTGGGCCCTGATGGCCCGGGGCGGCGTCTACAGGGCTCCGGTCGCGGCGGCGTAGAGCCGCTCGCGGTCGCGAGGCGTCGGAGCACAAGAGGGCAAGGAGCGGTATGGCGCAGCAGTCGTGAGACGGGATCGGGACACCCAGCCTGCAACAAAGTGCCTTCGAGCACGCGGCTTTGATCTGGACCCGATCCTCGACCACCACACGGGCCCGCGGCATGACGATGGCCGCATCACGAGGCCGGATACATGTCAGCACCCGACGGCGCGTCAGTCCAAGCTTCGACGATCCCTCTTGCGCATGGGGCGGTTATACATGTTGCACGAAGCCTGCCTGGGATTCACATTGCCGGTCCAGCGGCATAGCTGGGCGTCATGTCCAAGCCTGCCCCGACGCGCTACCGCACCCTGAACTGGTCCGCCTACAACGCGTCGCTGCGTGAGCGTGGATCGCTGACCGTCTGGTTCGACCCTTCGACGCCCTGGCACGCGGCGCCATCGGGCAAGCGCGGCGGCCAGCCGGTCTACAGCGACGCCGCGATCCAGGCTTGCCTGACGATCAAGGTGCTGTTCGGCCTGCCGCTTCGCCAGACGACCGGCTTCGTCGCGAGCCTTCTGAAGTTCGCGGGGCTCGACTGGCCGGTGCCGGACTTCTCGACGCTCTGCCGACGGCAGAAGACCTTGGCCGTTCAGCTGCCCTACCGGGGCAGCGGCGGCCCGCTGCACCTGCTCGTGGACAGCACGGGCATCAAGGTCCGAGGCGAGGGGGAATGGCACGCGCGCAAGCATGGCGGGGCGCGCAGACGGATCTGGCGAAAGGTCCACCTCGCCGTCGACGAGGTGACACTCGAGGTCCGCGCGGTCGAGATCACCGGCAGCGGCGTCGGCGATGGGCCTGTGCTACCGGACCTGCTCGGCCAGAATCCCAGCAAACGAGCCAATCGTCTCGGTCACCGCCGACGGCGCCTACGACACCCGCGGCTGCCGCGACGCCATCGCGAACCGCGGCGCGGACGCTGTCATCCCGCCCCGGCGAAATGCCAAGCCTTGGGAGAAGGACAGCCCCGGCGTAGAAGCGAGGAACGAGGCTCTGCGCGCCATCAAGCGCCTCGGCCGCACGATCTGGCGCCGATGGAGCGGATACCACCGCCGAAGCCGCGCCGAGACCAAGATGAACTGCATGAAGCTCCTCGGGCAAAAGCTCATGGCCCGCGACTTCGACCGCCAGACCGCCGAACTCCAAGTCCGCATCGCCATCCTCAACCGCTATACCGCGCTCGGCATCCCCGTCACACGACCCGTCGGCTGACCGCCGCGGGGAAAGGGGAAGCTCGGCCTTCAGGCGTTCCGTGCAACAGAGCCGGGTCTAGAGGCCAACGGAACGGACCCGAGGCTGGCGGCGCTCACGCGGCGCGGTCGGCCTGAACGTGCACCGCGAGCCCAGCCCGGGTGGCGAGGTCCACCAGCGCGTCGAGGCTGAACTTGGTGATCTTGCCGCGCAGCAGGTCGTTCAGGCGCGGCTGCGTCACGCCCAGGCGCCGGGCCGCCTCGGCCTGGGTGCCGCCCCAGCCGCGCACCTCGCGCTCGATGGCCATCATCAGCTCCGAGCGCAGCCTCATGTGGGCCGCCGCCTCGGGGGTGTCCTCGATCGCGTCCCAGACGCTGGCGTAGGTCTCGTGCTCCATCGCGCTCATCCTCTCCGTTCGAGTTGCCGCAGCCGCACGGCTGCCAGGTCCAGGTCGCTCTTCGCCGTGCGCTGCGTCTTCTTCTGAAAGGCGTGCAGGACGTGGATCGCGTCCTCAGTCCGCGTGACGTAGAGCACCCGGAACACGCCGCCTTCCTCGCGCACGCGCACCTCGCGCACGCCCGCTCCGACGCTCGGCATGGGCTTCCAGTCCGAGGGCTCGAGGCCGAGCTGGAGCTTGTGAAGCTGCACGCCCGCCTCCTTGCGGGCGCCCTCGGGAAAGTCGCGCAGACGGGCGAGCGCGTCGCCGAGGAACACGATCCGCCTGAGCATGGCGCTCTATATCAGTTCTGATATAGAGCGGGCAAGGCCCTGTCTCCCGCGACCCCTCCTCTTCCCCCTCCGGTTGTACTCATAACACCCATTGCGGTGGTTCCGCAGGGGAAGCCGGGGGTGGAGGTCGCTGGGGGGTTGTGGAAACCCCCGTCCTCTTGCCAGCTCCCCTTCCCAGACGTAGGTACGTGGCTTCATCCTTGGGAGGCGCCCATGTCTCGCACGACCCTGTCCAGCCGGCAGTTCAATCAGGACGCCAGCGCCGCCAAGCGCGCCGCCCGCGAGGGCCCGGTGTTCATCACCGATCGCGGCCGGCCCGCGCACGTGCTGCTGACCATCGAGGAGTACCAGCGCCTCATGGGTGGAGGACCGAGCATCGCCGAGCTTCTCGCCGACCCCGAGGCGGCTGAGGTCGAGTTCGACCCCCCGCGGCTCGAGATCGCGCTGCGCAACGCCGAGCTGGACTAAGCGTCCCGCTCTCCTCGTGTTCCTCCTCGACACCAACGTCGTCTCCGAGCTGCGCCGCCCGCGCGCCGAGCCCCGCGTGGTGGCCTGGGCCGAGGCGCAGCCCGCCGACACGCAGTTCCTCTCCGTCGTCAGCGCGCTCGAGCTCGAGCTGGGCGTGCTCGTCATGGAGCGGCGCGACCCGGCTCAGGGCGCCCGGCTCAGGGCCTGGCTCGAGGGCCGGGTGCTGCCCGCCTTCGTGGGGCGCGTGCTGGCCGTGGACCTCGCCGTGGCGCGCCGCTGCGCCGCGCTGCACGTCCCCGACCCCCGCCCTGAGCGCGACGCCCTGATCGCCGCCACCGCGCTGGTGCATGGCTTCACCGTCGTCACGCACAACGTCGCGGACTTCCAACCCACCGGCGCCGTCGTATTGAACCCCTGGGAGGCGTGAGCGGGCGGCGTCAGGGGGCGACGGACGAGCTCATGTCCGCCGTTTTTGGCTACCGCCGCACGGCTTGGTGCAGGATCGACTTGATCAGCGTCTGGTAGGGAATGCCCTCGCGCAGGGCGCGGGCCTTGATCCGTGCGAGGTCCGTGCGTGGCAGGCGGATCGAGACCTTTGTGCTGGGCTCTGCCATCGTCGCCCGCGCGGCGGCCTGGAGGGCTTCCATCGGCCTTGATGGTGTGACCGCCCCCCGACGGCATCTGTTGTGCCAAGGTGGGTCAGCGACGATCCACGGAGGGGAGCGGTCATGTCGGAGATTATCACGGTCGGGCTCGATCTGGCGAAGAATGTGTTCCAAGTGCATGGGGCGGACGGCTCGGGGCGGGCGGTGCTGCGCAGGAAGCTGCGGCGCGCGCAGGTGCTGGAGTTCTTCGGCCAGCTCGGGCCCTGCACCGTCGCGATGGAGGCCTGCGGCGGGGCTCACTTCTGGGGTCGCGAGATCGGCAAGCTGGGCCACGAGGTGCGGCTGATCCCGCCGGCCTATGTGAAGCCGTTTGTCCGGCGGCAGAAGAACGATGCGGCGGATGCCGAAGCCATCTGCGAGGCGGCGCAGCGGCCGAACATGCGCTTCGTACCCGTGAAGAGCGAGGAGACGCAGGGCGCGGCGTCGGTGTTCCGCGTGCGCGAGCTGCTCATTCGGCAGCGCACGCAGACGATCAACGCGCTGCGCGGGCATCTGACGGAGTTCGGGGAGGTCGTCTCTCAAGGGGCCTGGAACGTGCGCCGGCTGGTTGCGCTGGTCGAGATGCCGGACAGCGACCTGCCGGATGCGGCCCGGGCGACGCTGCAAGTCCTGGTCGAAGGACTGCGCCACCTCGAGGAGCGCATCGCCACGCTGGACGCCGAGATCGCCCGCCGGGCGCGCGAGGACGAGACCGCACGGCGGCTGATGACGATCCCCGGGATCGGCCCGCTGATCGCCACGGCGCTGGCCACGCTCGCCCCGCCGCCCGAGACGTTCGGCAAGGCACGCGACTTCGCGGCGTGGCTCGGCCTCACGCCGAGGCAGCATTCCACCGGAGGCAAGCAGCGGCTCGGGGCGACGACGAAGATGGGGGAGCGCTCGCTCAGGCGCCTGCTGATCATCGGGGCCAACAGCGTCATCATCAAGCGGCACGTGCACGCCGCCGCCAAGCCGGGCACGTGGCTGGGCAGGATGCTCGCGTGCAAGCCGGGGATGCTGGTGCGGGTGGCACTCGCGAACAAGATGGCGCGGATCGTCTGGGCCCTGATGGCCCGGGGCGGCGTCTACAGGGCTCCGGTCGCGGCGGCGTAGAGCCGCTCGCGGTCGCGAGGCGTCGGTGCGGCGCGACAAACAGGATGAGAGCCGCGCGGCAAACAGGATGAGAGGGCGCGACGCGGCCCGATCGAAGGGAGGGCGTAGCCCGACTGGAGCTCTGGGCCGCGTCGTGTCGGCTCCCGCCGCGGTGGGGCGCCGGGTGATCGCGGTCGACCGAGGTAGAGGGATGCTTTCTCGATCGAGAGGAGCGCCCATGCCCGGCCGTCACGTGACCGATCACCAGATGAGGCTCTTCATGACCCACCGTTCGACCGACCCGGTCGCTGTCGCCGCGGCCAAGGCGGGGTTCAGCGCGGCCACCGGCTACCGCCTGGAGCGCGATCCACGCCCGCCGTCGACGAAGAGGGCGGCGCGGGGGCGGCGCCGGCCCGATCCGCTCGACGGGCTTTTCGAGGCGGAGGTCGTGCCGATGCTCGAGGCCGCGCCCGGGCTCAGGCCGGTGGCGATCTTCGAGGAGCTGCTGCGCCGCCATCCCGACCTCGACCCCGGCGTGCGCCGGACGCTCGAGCGGCGCATCCGCGCCTGGCGGGCGCTGCATGGCCCGAGCGGGAGGTGATCTTCCGCCAGACCCACGAGCCGGGCCGCCTCGGGCTGTCGGACTTCACCGACGCGGGCGACCTCGGCGTGACGGTCGCCGGCAGCGCGCTCGACCACCGGCTCTACCACTTCCGCCTGGCCTTCAGCGGCTTCGAGCACGTCCACGTCGTGCTCGGCGGCGAGAGCTTCGCGGCGCTGGCCGAGGGGCTGCAGAACGCACTCTGGGCACTTGGGGGCGCGCCGCGGGAGCACCGCACCGACAGCCTCTCGGCCGCGTTCCGCAACCTGGACCCGCGAGGCCGAGAACGACTGGACCGAGCGCTACGAGGCGCTTTGCGGCCACTACGGCATGGCCCCGACGCGCAACAACCGCGGCCTGGCGCACGAGAACGGTGCGATCGAAGGGCCGCACGGCCACCTGAAGCGCGCCGTCGCGGACGCGCTGCTGCTGCGCGGCTCGGCCGACTTCGACGACCTCGCCGCCTATCGCCGCTTCCTCGACGAGCTCGTCGGGCGGCGCAACGCGCGCAACCGCAAGCGCACCGAGATCGAGCGTGCTGCCTGCATCCACTGCCGCCGCGCCGCATCGACGACGGCGAGGAGGCGCTCGTCACCGTCACCTCGTCGGGCGGCTTCACGCTTCGCAAGGTCTTCTACTCCGTGCCCTCGCGCCTGATCGGCCATCGCCTGCGCGTGCGCATCCACGACGACCGGCTCGAGCTCTTCCTCGGCGGGACGCACCTGATGACGCTGACCGCGGGGGCGCTCATCCCGGCGACGGGCGGCACGCCCACGTGGTCGACTACCGGCACGTGATCCACGCGCTCCGGCGCAAGCCCATGGCGCTGCTCGAGCCTCGTCTACCGCGACCGGCTCTTCCCGCGGGAGGCCTACCGCCGGCTGTTCGAGGCGGCTGATGGGCGCGCTGCCCGCGAAGCGGGCCTGCAAGCCTCGCGGTCGACGCTGCTCGCCCTGGCGCACGATCGCGGCTGCGAGGCCGAACTCGCCGCCGTCATCGCCGAGGCCCTCGACGCGGGCGCGCTGCCGGACCTGGCCACGTCTGCGGCGGCGCTTCGCGCCCGATCCCGGCGACCCTGCCGAAGATCGAGATCGCCGCGCCGGTCGCTGGCCGACTACGACGCGCTCATGGCCCCGGCCGCGATCGAGGGAGACGCGGCATGAGCGCGACCGACCCCATCGACGCCGCCCGCCTCGGCTTGCATGCTCAGCGACCTGCGCCTGCCGACGATCAAGGCCCTCTGGCCCGCCTTCGCCGAGCGTGCCGACAAGGAGGGCTGGCCCGCCGCGCGCTTCCTCGCCGCCCTCGCCGAGCACGAACTCGCCGAGCGCGCCCGGCGGCGCATCGAGCGCCACCTCGTCGAGGCCCGCCTGCCGCCCGGCAAGACCCTCGACGCCTTCGACTTCGACGCCGTGCCGACGATCTCGAAGGCCCAGGTCATGGCCCTCGTCGCCGGGGACGCTTGGCTCGAGCACGGCGCCAATCTGCTGCTGTTCGGCCCGCCCGGCGGCGGCAAGAGCCACCTCGCGGCCGCCATCGGCCTGGGACTGGTCGAGAACGGCTGGCGCAGTGCTCTTCACCCGCACCACCGACCTCGTCCAGACGCCTCCAGGTCGCGCGCCGCGAACTCGCTCTGGAAGCCGCCATCGCCAAGCTCGACAGTATCGACCTGCTGATCCTCGACGACCTCGCCTACGTCACCAAGGACCAGGCCGAGACCTGCGTCCTCTTCGAGCTCATCGGCGCGCGCTACGAGCGCCGCTCCATCCTCATCACCGCCAACCAGCCCTTCGGCGAGTGGAACAAGGTCTTCCCCGACCCCGCCATGACGCTCGCCGCCGTCGACCGGCTCGTCCACCACGCCACCATCCTCGAGCTGAACGTCGAGAGCTACCGCCGCCGCAGCGCCATCGAGCGGCAGCGCGGGCCGGGACGACCGCCGCGCGCGACAGCCAAAACCGCCGCGCCTGACGCGGAGCGACAATCAAGCTGAGAACACCCTTGCCGACCAGCCCACGGTCGGCAATCCTCCCACTCGCCGCGACACTCAGTTCTCACCCTGATCGTCGCGCAACTCTCATCCAGATCGTCGCGCTACACGTCGGAGCACAAGAGGGCAAGGAGCGGTATGGCGCAGCAGTCGTGAGACGGGATCGGGACACCCAGCCTGCAACAAAGTGCCTTCGAGCACGCGGCTTTGATCTGGACCCGATCCTCGACCACCACACGGGCCCGCGGCATGACGATGGCCGCATCACGAGGCCGGATACATGTCAGCACCCGACGGCGCGTCAGTCCAAGCTTCGACGATCCCTCTTGCGCATGGGGCGGTTATACATGTTGCACGAAGCCTGCCTGGGATTCACATTGCCGGTCCAGCGGCATAGCTGGGCGTCATGTCCAAGCCTGCCCCGACGCGCTACCGCACCCTGAACTGGTCCGCCTACAACGCGTCGCTGCGTGAGCGTGGATCGCTGACCGTCTGGTTCGACCCTTCGACGCCCTGGCACGCGGCGCCATCGGGCAAGCGCGGCGGCCAGCCGGTCTACAGCGACGCCGCGATCCAGGCTTGCCTGACGATCAAGGTGCTGTTCGGCCTGCCGCTTCGCCAGACGACCGGCTTCGTCGCGAGCCTTCTGAAGTTCGCGGGGCTCGACTGGCCGGTGCCGGACTTCTCGACGCTCTGCCGACGGCAGAAGACCTTGGCCGTTCAGCTGCCCTACCGGGGCAGCGGCGGCCCGCTGCACCTGCTCGTGGACAGCACGGGCATCAAGGTCCGAGGCGAGGGGGAATGGCACGCGCGCAAGCATGGCGGGGCGCGCAGACGGATCTGGCGAAAGGTCCACCTCGCCGTCGACGAGGTGACACTCGAGGTCCGCGCGGTCGAGATCACCGGCAGCGGCGTCGGCGATGGGCCTGTGCTACCGGACCTGCTCGGCCAGATCCCAGCAAACGAGCCAATCGTCTCGGTCACCGCCGACGGCGCCTACGACACCCGCGGCTGCCGCGACGCCATCGCGAACCGCGGCGCGGACGCTGTCATCCCGCCCCGGCGAAATGCCAAGCCTTGGGAGAAGGACAGCCCCGGCGTAGAAGCGAGGAACGAGGCTCTGCGCGCCATCAAGCGCCTCGGCCGCACGATCTGGCGCCGATGGAGCGGATACCACCGCCGAAGCCGCGCCGAGACCAAGATGAACTGCATGAAGCTCCTCGGGCAAAAGCTCATGGCCCGCGACTTCGACCGCCAGACCGCCGAACTCCAAGTCCGCATCGCCATCCTCAACCGCTATACCGCGCTCGGCATCCCCGTCACACGACCCGTCGGCTGACCGCCGCGGGGAAAGGGGAAGCTCGGCCTTCAGGCGTTCCGTGCAACATGTATAACCGCCCCATGCGCAAGAGGGATCGTCGAAGCTTGGACTGACGCGCCGTCGGGTGCTGACATGTATCCGGCCTCGTGATGCGGCCATCGTCATGCCGCGGGCCCGTGTGGTGGTCGAGGATCGGGTCCAGATCAAAGCCGCGTGCTCGAAGGCACTTTGTTGCAGGCTGGGTGTCCCGATCCCGTCTCACGACTGCTGCGCCATACCGCTCCTTGCCCTCTTGTGCTCCGACGCCTCGCGACCGCGAGCGGCTCTACGCCGCCGCGACCGGAGCCCTGTAGACGCCGCCCCGGGCCATCAGGGCCCAGACGATCCGCGCCATCTTGTTCGCGAGTGCCACCCGCACCAGCATCCCCGGCTTGCACGCGAGCATCCTGCCCAGCCACGTGCCCGGCTTGGCGGCGGCGTGCACGTGCCGCTTGATGATGACGCTGTTGGCCCCGATGATCAGCAGGCGCCTGAGCGAGCGCTCCCCCATCTTCGTCGTCGCCCCGAGCCGCTGCTTGCCTCCGGTGGAATGCTGCCTCGGCGTGAGGCCGAGCCACGCCGCGAAGTCGCGTGCCTTGCCGAACGTCTCGGGCGGCGGGGCGAGCGTGGCCAGCGCCGTGGCGATCAGCGGGCCGATCCCGGGGATCGTCATCAGCCGCCGTGCGGTCTCGTCCTCGCGCGCCCGGCGGGCGATCTCGGCGTCCAGCGTGGCGATGCGCTCCTCGAGGTGGCGCAGTCCTTCGACCAGGACTTGCAGCGTCGCCCGGGCCGCATCCGGCAGGTCGCTGTCCGGCATCTCGACCAGCGCAACCAGCCGGCGCACGTTCCAGGCCCCTTGAGAGACGACCTCCCCGAACTCCGTCAGATGCCCGCGCAGCGCGTTGATCGTCTGCGTGCGCTGCCGAATGAGCAGCTCGCGCACGCGGAACACCGACGCCGCGCCCTGCGTCTCCTCGCTCTTCACGGGTACGAAGCGCATGTTCGGCCGCTGCGCCGCCTCGCAGATGGCTTCGGCATCCGCCGCATCGTTCTTCTGCCGCCGGACAAACGGCTTCACATAGGCCGGCGGGATCAGCCGCACCTCGTGGCCCAGCTTGCCGATCTCGCGACCCCAGAAGTGAGCCCCGCCGCAGGCCTCCATCGCGACGGTGCAGGGCCCGAGCTGGCCGAAGAACTCCAGCACCTGCGCGCGCCGCAGCTTCCTGCGCAGCACCGCCCGCCCCGAGCCGTCCGCCCCATGCACTTGGAACACATTCTTCGCCAGATCGAGCCCGACCGTGATAATCTCCGACATGACCGCTCCCCTCCGTGGATCGTCGCTGACCCACCTTGGCACAACAGATGCCGTCGGGGGGCGGTCACACCATCAGAGCCGGTTGCGAGCCCGCCGTCGTCGGCTCGCCAAGGCGATCTCGTCCGGAGCGAGTGAGCATCGCCGAACGGCCTCGTCGTGGTCGTGGGGAGGGTCGAACAGGGCGGCGCGCTCGGCCGACGACAGGATCGAGGGCGCGACGGCGGATGGCGCAGGCGGCGGACGCATGCAGGGGCCTCCATGAGGGGGTGGAGCGTCCCGCAAAGGTATCTTGCGTATGGAGACGGCCGCTTGATCGTGGACGCAGTTCGTGGACGGATGCAGGGGGCCGATCGGTCCGCCGCTCCGGTCGTCCCGCAATCGACCGGTTCGGGGATGGGCGGCACACCGATGCCGGCCCGTGGCACCGAGGCGAGGCTGTGGATGGAGGTGGCCCCATGCCCGAGACCCTGGGCTACGCCCGTGTCTCCACCCCCGAGCAGGACATCGCAGGCCAGCTCATACGCCTGACCGAGGCTGGCGCTGTCCGCATATACCAAGACGTCGTCTCGGGCCGGACCTTCGAGCGCCCGGGGCTGGCCACGCTGATGAGCTACGCCCGCGCCGGCGACACCCTCATGGTCGTGCGCCTCGACCGGCTCGGCCGCTCCCTGCGAGAGTTGCTCGAGGCCGTGAACCGCCTGAAGGGCCGCGACATCGCACTCGTCTCGATCGAGGAGAAGATCGACACCTCGTCTGCCGCCGGCGAGCTGGTGTTCCACGTCTTTGGCGCCATCGCTCAGTTCGAGCGCCGCCTGATCGCCGAGCGCACCCGCGACGGCCTGCGCGCCGCCCGCGCCGAAGGCCGCATGCCCGGCCGCCCCGCCCTCGACCGCGAGAAGCTCGACGCCGCCCTCACACTCGTGCGCAACGGCCTGTCGCCCACCCGCGCCGCACGCCAGGTCGGCCTGGGCCGCTCAACCCTCTACCGCGAGATCGCAGCCCTCGGCGCCACTGCAGTCGACCTGGAGCGCCCTTAGCGTACAATCCTGCAGAAACTCCCACGGACCCCCGGCTCTGGTTCGTCGAGAAATGAGGCCTGCAACCCGGCGCCGCCCCCGGCGCCGGGTCAAGTTCTTGGACAGCGAGGACGCTCGATGCTCGCCTTCCTGATCAAGCGCCTCGCCAACGCCGCCTTGGTGATGCTGGCCGTCGCGTTCCTCGCCTTCATGATCTTTCGGTTCCTCGGAGATCCCGTCGAGATGATGGTGAACGAGCAGGCGACCCAGGCGACGCGGGACGCGCTGCGCGAGCGGCTGGGGCTGGGCGAGAGCTTCCTGATGCAGTTCGCCCGCTTCGTCGGCAACGCTGTGCAGGGCGATTTCGGCATCTCCTACCGCAACCAGCAGGACGTGATGGGCCTGATCGGCGAGCGCTTCCCAGCGACCTTCGAACTCGTGATCGTCGCCACCCTGATCTCGCTCGCGGTGGGCCTGCCGCTCGGCGTCGTCACCGCGATCAGGCGCGGCTCCTGGTACAGCGAAGCGCTGCAGTTCGCCTCGATCATCGGCGTGTCGCTCCCGAGCTTCGTGGTCGGCATCGTGCTGATCCTGATCTTCTCGGTCTCGCTCGGGTGGCTGCCGGCCTTCGGCCGGGGCGATGTCGTCGAGGTCGGTTGGTGGAGCACCGGGCTGCTGACGGCCTCGGGGCGCGCCGCGATCGTCCTCCCGGCGCTGTCGCTGTCGCTCTTCCAGATCACGCTCGTGATGCGCCTCGTGCGCGCCGAGATGCTCGAGGTGCTGCGGGCGGACTTCATCAAGTTCGCCCGCGCCCGCGGCGTGCCCGCTCGCGTGATCCACTTCCGCCACGCGCTGAGGAACTGCCTGATGCCGGTGGTCACGATGACCGCGATGCAGATCGGCAACCTGATCGCCTTCGCGCTGATCACCGAGACGGTGTTCCAGTGGCCGGGCATGGGGCTTCTCTTCATCCAGGCGGTCACCTTCGTCGATATCCCGGTGATGGCCGCGTATCTCATGGTCGTCGCCTTCATCTTCGTCGCGCTCAACACGCTGGTCGACGTCGCTTACGCGGTGATCGACCCGCGGCTGCGCGCGACCAATGCCTGAGAGGAGCGCGCAGATGGCCGAGGCAGGGCTGCGCACCGCCCCCGCCGCGACGCCGTCGCGGCTGGCCCGGCTGCGCGACAGCGATCTTTGGTGGAGCTTCACCCATCACCCCACGGCGGTCGGTGCGGCGCTCCTGCTGGCGATCCTGACGATCACCGCGTTCCTCGCG
Organism: uncultured Alphaproteobacteria bacterium; assembly: GCA_963799455.1. Classification (GTDB taxonomy): domain Bacteria; phylum Pseudomonadota; class Alphaproteobacteria; order Rhodobacterales; family Rhodobacteraceae; genus CAWCXF01. Next base: position 18,289 of record CAWCXF010000001.1, read on the forward strand.
CCGTGGATCACCCCGCAAGACCCCTACGACCTCGCGGCGCTGGAGCTCTGGAACGCCGAGCTGCCGCCGATCTGGATCGAGGGCGGGCAGTGGCCCTACGTCCTGGGCACGGACCTTCAAGGGCGCGACGTGCTGTCGGCGATCCTCTACGGTTCTCGCATCTCGATCGTCATCGGCGTGTTCTCGGTGATCGTGTCGCTGGCGGTCGGGCTGACGCTGGGGCTGGTCGCCGGCTACATCGGCGGCTGGATCGACAACGTGCTGATGCGGATCGCCGACATCCTGCTGTCGATTCCGACCATCCTGATCGCGATCCTGGTCAGCGCGATCGCACGCCAGCTGCTGCCGCCCGACCTGCGCGAGGCCGGCGCCGCGGCGGTGCTGGTGGTGGCGATCTCGCTCACCGCCTGGGTGCAGTACGCCCGCACCGTCCGGGCGCAGACCATGGTCGAGCGCGGCAAGGAATACGTGCAGGCGGCGCGGCTGATCCATGTTCCCGCGCACCGGATCATGCTGCGCCACATCCTGCCCAACACCATGACGCCGATCCTGGTCGCCGCGACGCTGAACTTCGGCCTCGCGATCCTGATCGAGGCGACCCTGTCGTTTCTCGGCGTCGGCATGCCGCCGACCAAGCCCTCGCTCGGCACGCTGATCCGCATCGGCAACGAGTACCTGTTCTCGGGCCTGTGGTGGATCGTGCTGTTCCCGGCCTTGCAGCTCTGCCTGCTGGTCGTGGCGGTGAACCTGCTCGGCGACTGGCTGCGCGACGCGCTGAACCCGAAGCTCCGCTGAGGGGCCCGAACGTCGAAGGACGCACCATGACCGACCTCCTGATCCGCGACGCCCGGCCGCTGGGCCTTGAGGCCGCCGACATCCTGATCCGCGACGGCCGGATCGCGGCGTTGGCGGCGGGGATCGAGGTCGACGGCGTGGAGGTCGAGGACGCGGGCGACCGGATCGCAATCCCCGGTCTGGTCGATGCCCACACGCACCTCGACAAGTCGCTCCTGGGCTGGCCTTGGTACCGCAACGAGGTCGGGCCGCGCCTGATCGACAAGATCGACAACGAGCGCCGGGTGAAGCGCGAGATCGGGCTCGACCCGCACGTCCAATCGATGCGCCAGGCGCTGCGATCGGTCGGCTACGGCACGACCCACGTCCGCAGCCATGTCGATGTCGACACCGATCAAGGCCTCGCGGCGATCGAGGGCGTCATGGCGACGCGCGAGCGGCTTGCGGGCGTGGTCGAGATCGAGATCGTCGCCTTCCCGCAGTCGGGGATGCTGGCGCGCCCCGGCACGGTCGAGCTGATGGATCAGGCGATGGCGATGGGCGCGGACCTGGTCGGCGGGCTCGACCCCTGCGGCATCGACCGTGACCCCAAGGGCCATGTCGATGCGATGTTCGCGTTGGCCGAGAAGCATGGGCGCGGGATCGACATCCATCTGCACGAACCGGGCGAGCTCGGGGCCTTCTCGATGGAGCTGATCTTCGAGCGCACCGAGGCGCTGGGAATGCAGGGGCAGGTTGCGATCTCGCATGCCTTCTGCCTCGGCGCGCCCGACTGGCTGCGCACGCAGGCGCTGATCGAGCGGATCGCCGCGCTCGACATCCCCATCCTGACCACCGCGCCGGCCTCCCGCGACGTGCCGGCCGCCAAGCGGCTGCGCGAGGCGGGCGTGAAGGTCGGCGCGGGCAACGACGGGTTCCGCGACACCTGGGGGCCCTACGGCACCGGCGACATGCTCGAGCGCGCGATGTTCCTGGGGCTGCGCAACAACCTGCGCCGCGACGACGAGGTGGAGCTGGCGCTCGAGGTCTGCACCACGGGCGGCGCAGAGATTATGGGCCATGCGGATCATCGCCTGGTCGAGGGCGCACCGGCCGACCTCGTGCTGGTCGAGGGCGAGACGTTGGCCGAGGTGGTGGCGCTCCACGCGCCCCGCGCCCTCGTCGTCAAGGGCGGCCGCGCCGTCGCGCGCGACGGCGCGGCGCTGATCGAGGCGCCGTGAGCACGCTCAAAGGCATCGTGCTCGGCACCCGGCCCCCGGGCCGTTGGGCGCTGCGCGCGCGCTGGGTCGTCGCCGATCCGCCCGAAGGGCGGCGGCTGATCAAGCACGGCGAGGTGGTGGTCGAGCGCGACCGGGTGATCTGGATCGGCCACCGCTTCGAGGGCGAGGTCGCGGCGCGCCATGATCTCGGCGAGGCGCTGGTGGGGCCGGGCTTCGTCGATCTCGACGCGCTGTCCGATCTCGACACCACGATCCTCGGCTTCGACAATCAACCGTCGTGGGCCAAGGGCCGGGTCTGGCCGCGCACCTACGTCGAATGTGGTCCCTACGAGATGTATGACGAAGGCGAGCTCGAGTTCCAGAAGCGGTTCGCCTTCGCTCAGCTCCTCCTCAACGGCATCACCTCGGCGTTGCCAATCGCCTCGCTCTTCTACCGCGCTTGGGGCGAGACGGTGGCCGAGTTCGAGGCCGCATCCGAGGCAGCTCGAGCGTTGGGGCTCAGGGTCTGGCTCGGCCCCGCCTACCGCGCGGGCGGCATGGTCGCCGAAGCGCCGGGGAAGTTGGCAGCCGAGTTCGACGAGGCGCGCGGGCTCGCGGGGCTGGCCCGGGCGATCGCCTTCGCGGAGGGCTGCGACGGCGACCTGATCAGCCCCATGCTCGCCCCCGATCGCGTCGAGACCTGCACCGAGGCGCTGCTCCGGCGAACGATGGCGGCCGCGCGCGAGATCGACTGTCCGGTGCGGCTCCACATGGCGCAGGGCGCGATGGAGGTCGAGACGGTGCGCCGGCTCCACGGCGCGACGGCGCCCGCATGGCTCGACCGGCTGGGACTGCTCGGGGACCGGCTGATCGCGCCGCATGCCACCCACGCCGGCGAGGGCGACCTCGCCCGCTATGCCGCGAACGGCGTGACCGTGGCCCATTGTCCCCTGGTCTCCGGTCGGCATGGCGGCGCGCTGCGCTCGTTCCCGCGGCTTCGGCGGATGGGCGTGCGCGTCGGCATGGGAACCGACACCGCGCCGCCCGACATGGTGCTCAACCTCGCCGTCGGCGCGATCCTCGCTCGTGTGATCGAGGACGACGCCTCGGCCTGCTCGGCCGCCGACCTCTACGATGCGGCGACGATCGCCGGGGCGGATGCGCTGCGACGCCCCGACCTCGGACGGCTCGCACCCGGCACCAAGGCCGACATCGCGGTCTTCGACATGGCCGACACCGCGATGGCGCCGCGGATCGATCCGGTGCAGACGCTGGTGCTGGGCGCCACCGGGCGCGTGACCCGCGCGGTCTTCGTCGACGGACGGCTGTCGATGCGCGGCGGCGAGGTGGCGGGAATCGACCTGCGAGCCGCCCGAGCCCAGGCGCAGGCCCAGTTCGATCGACTGGTGACGCGGCATCCGGAGCGCACCCTCGGCCATCCGCCTGTCGCCGAGATCTTCCCGCCGAGCTACCCGCTGATGACGGAAGGCGCCCGATGATGCACGCGGCCAAGTCCATCCGGGAGACGCGCCCCACTCCCCTCGCGCTCGACGTGTCGGAGCTGACGGTCGAGTTCCCGACCCGCCGCGGCACGCTCACCGCCGTCGCCGACATCTCGCTCACCATCGCGCCCGGCGAGGTGCTGGGGGTGGTCGGCGAGTCCGGAGCCGGCAAGTCGATGACTGGCCTCGCCGTGCTGGGCCTCCTGGAGCCACCGGGTCGGCTTGCGGGCGGCGAGGTGCGGATATCCGGACGCCGCACCGACAACCTCGGCGAGGACGAGATGCGCCGCGTCCGCGGCAGCGAGGTCGGCGCGATCTTCCAGGATCCTCTGACCTCGCTGAACCCGCTCTTCACCGTCGGCGCTCAGCTCGTCGAGACCATCCGCTTGCATCTCCCCCTCGGCCGCCGCGCGGCCCGCGAGCGTGCCGTCGCGCTCCTGCGCGAGGTCGGCATCCCCGCGCCCAAGGAGCGGGTCGACCACTACCCACACCAGTTCTCGGGCGGGATGCGGCAGCGCGTGGTGATCGCGCTCGCGCTCGCCGCCGAGCCCAAGCTCATCATCGCCGACGAGCCCACCACCGCGCTCGACGTGTCGATCCAGGCGCAGATCACGGCCCTCCTGCGCCGGCTCTGCGACGAGCACGGCACGGGCGTCATGCTGGTGACGCACGACATGGGGGTGATCGCCGAGACGGCCGACCGGGTCGCGGTGATGTATGCCGGGCGCATCGTCGAGATCGGGCCGGTCGCGGAGGTGCTGCGTGCGCCGAGCCACCCTTACACGCGCGGCCTCGTCGGCTCGATCCCCGCCCTGGGCCGACGGGTCGAGAGGCTGGAGCAGATCGACGGCGCGATGCCGCGTCTAAACGCGATCCCCCCCGGCTGCGCTTTCAACCCGCGCTGCCCCCATGCCGGGCCACGCTGCCGGCGCGAGCGGCCCGAGCTTCTGCCCGCGGGCGATGGGATCGCCGCCTGCTGGCTGATCGAGGGAGACGTGTCGTGAAGGACGCCCGCAACGCGCTCGAGGTCGAGGCGCTGAGCCGAACCTTCGACGTCTCCGCCCCGTGGCTCAACCGGATGATCGAGCGGCGACCGAGACGGTACCTACGCGCCGTCGACGAGGTGTCCTTCGCGGTGCCGCGTGGCGGCTGCCTCAGCCTGGTCGGCGAGTCGGGCTGCGGCAAGTCGACCGTCGCGCGCCTGGTCACCGGCCTCTACGCCCCGACCTCCGGCCGCATCGCGTTCGGCCCGTCCCGCGGCGGCGCGCCGCTGACGGCGCACATGATCTTCCAGGATCCTCATGCCAGCCTCAACCCGCGCTGGCGCGTCGGCGCCATCGTCGGCGAGCCGATCCGCGAACTCGGCCTGCGCGACGCGCCCTCCGACACGCACGAGCGCGTCGCCGAGCTGCTGCGGACAGTCGGGCTCTCACCCGACGACATGACGAAGTATCCGCACGAGTTCTCCGGCGGTCAGCGCCAGCGCATCTCGATCGCCCGCGCGCTGGCCGCCGAGCCCGAGTTCCTGGTCTGCGACGAGCCGACCTCGGCGCTCGACGTCAGCGTCCAGGCGCAGATCCTGAACCTGATGCGCAGGCTTCAGGACGAGCTCGGCCTGACCTACCTCTTCATCAGCCACGACCTCAGCGTGGTGCGCCACATGGCCGACCGGATCGCGGTGATGTATCTCGGCCGGATCGTCGAGGAGGCCGAGACCGAGGCGCTCTTCGCCGACCCGCAGCACCCCTACACCCGGCTCCTGCTCGACACGATCCCCGACCTCGCTGCGCCCAAGCGTCGCCGCGCCGCGCCCGCAGGCGAGCCGCCGAGCCCGCTCGACCCGCCTCCCGGCTGCGCCTTCAACCCGCGCTGCCCCCTCGCGATGGACCGGTGCCGTCGCACGCCACCCGACTACACGCCGCGTAGCGGCATAGGGCGCGTCGCCTGCTACGCCGTCGAGGAGAGCAGGGAAGCGCCGACCAAGGTGCTGCAAGAGGTTTGAGCTCGAGGTGCCTCTTTACTGGTGACGTATTCCGCGGCTTTGCTGCTGTAGACACCCTCACCTCATCAGGGCCCGCCGCCCAACAGGCCCTCAAGGCTCGAACTCCTCGCCCTCGCAGTTGATCGAAACCTCGATTCTCGCCCGCGACAATCTCGGCGCGCTGTAGGCTCGACGCTGCCGGGCAAGCGGAGCGACGCATCCGTTGGAGGGAGTCGAGATCGCCGAGACGTCGAACGAGCCGGGGGCCTGTCACGCGTTGTGGCCCTCCTGATCCACGGCCACGGCCATCCGCGGAGGCCTCGACGATCCCTTCCAGGATGGCAGAGAGGAAGGCGAAGGACGACGGAGAACAGCCGAAGTCCAGCCCGCCCCGTGAGGGAGCCTCACAGCAGCCATTCGATCGGCAGCCAGCCGATCACGGTCAACGCCGCCCGCTTGAGCGCCGTCGAGCCGGGCTCGTCCGGGGTCGTGGTCTTGCTGACGGGGTCGATCCAGACTGCCTCGTCGTCCCGCAGCTCCACGCGCCATGCCAGTCCGTCGAGGCCTCGGTCGAAGGCATCGTGCATGCCCTGCGCCATGCCCTCGCTGTCGATCAGCAGGCCCATCTCGGTGTTCAGCGTGGTCGAGCGCGGGTCGAAGTTGAACGAGCCGACGAAGATGCGCGCCCCGTCCACGGCGAAGGTCTTGGCGTGAAGGCTCGACCCCGAGGATCCGAAGGGGCCGAACCGGTCCGCCGGCGCATCGGGCGCAGCCTGTCGGCGCAGCTCGAACAGCTCGACGCCTGAGCGCAGCATCGCGCCGCGCCGCTTGGCGTAGCCCGCATGGACGGGCAGCACGTCCGTCGCCTCCAGCGCGTTGGTCAGCATGCGGACCGCGACGCCGCGCGCCTCCAGCGTCGCGAAAGCCTCCACCCCCGCCGCGCCCGGCACGAAGTAGGGCGAGATGCCGTCGAACCGCGCCTCGATCTCGCCCACGGCCTCCCGCAGACGTGAGGCGAGCAGGTCCTCGCGCGGGACCGCGCCCTGTCCCTTCACCGGATCGTCGCTGACCAGGACGGCGGTGGTCCACTCCAGGTCGAGGGTTCCGCGCTCGAGCGCCGCGACGACGTCGGAGGCCGCGAGGACGGCCCGATACTCGTCCATCTGCGGATCGCCCCGGAGGCGGGCGAGACCCGCGCCGATCGGGTCTGCGCCATCTGCCGCGCCCACGATGGGCCCCGCCGGATGGACCGCCGGGCTCGCCCAGTAGCGGTCGAAGTCGGCCGAGACCTCGGGCACGATCGCGCCGACCGCGAGGACGTCGAGATCGACGTAGAGCGGCATGGGTCCCGTCCCGAAGTACTCGTCGCCCACGTTGCGCCCGCCGAGGATCGTGGCGCGGCCGTCGACGGTGAAGGACTTGTTGTGCATCCGCCGGTTCAGCCGGAAGAAGTCGAAGCCGTAGCTCAGCGTCTTGAGGCGGCCGCGCAGGTTGAACGGGTTCCAGAGCCGCACCTCGACGTTCGGGTGCGCCACCAATGCCGCGATCTCGGCGTCGAGGCCCGCGGTCCCATTGTCGTCGAGCAGGAGCCGCACTCGGACGCCTCGGTCCGCCGCGCGCTTGAGCGCGTCGAGCAGCAGGTATCCCGTCAGGTCGGCGTGCCAGATGTAGTATTGCGCGTCGATCGACGAGACCGCCCGGTCGGCGAGGATCATGCGCGCGGCGAAGGCGTCGGCGCCGCTTCTGAGCGCCGCGATCCCCGTCAGCCCTTCGCTCGTGTGCCCCTCGCGGTCCGCCAGGGCCTCGGCCAACGGTCCTCCCTCCGACGGCGGCAGGGCGACGCTGTCCCACCGGTCCTCCACCGCAGACAGCGCGAAGGCGATCCGCGCAATGACGATGGCCACCGCCACCGCCGCGACGAGGACCAGCGCGGCCTTCGCGAGCGTCACCACCATGTCGTCCTCCCCTTCGGTCCCATCACCCGGCCGGCCACCGCGATGGCGGAGGGACGCGGCGGCTCGAACGGCGAGTGTAGGGCGTCAACCTTCTTGTCCGGCGTGTTGCCTCATGGCGGAATGTTCCCGAACGGATTGTGCTTGCCTCATCAAAGATGTTCCCGAGCCGCAGGCTGCGGCATGGCGGCGACCGAGGGCCCAAGCACCAGCGCCTTCGCGCGCTCCCGCCGTCAGAGCTTCAGGCGCCGCTGCACCGTCCGGATCACGTTGTCCGGGTAGGCTCCCGGACGAGCTGCTTGCAGCCTGTCGAGGAGCTCCCGGCCGGTGACGCCGGGCTCCGCGTCGAACCAGGCCTTGAGGTCCGCAGTGACTGCCTCGAGCGGATCGGGAACCGTTCGATAGCGCGGCTTGGACGCCTTCGGCCGCGCAGTCGGCCGGACCTCTCCCTCCTTCCAGGCCAGGCGCAGGCCGGCGAGGAAGTCCTCGAGGGGCGGCTCGGCGTCAGCCGCCTATCAAGCGACATTCGGAACTGGCCCGGTGGCGACACCAGGATCTGGCCCACCCCGTCATGTGGTTTCGACTTCGGTTTCAAGCGCCGGGCCGGCCTTCTGCAGAAGGCCGGCCCGGCGCTTCTCGCGCAGCCTGTAGCTGTCGCCCCGGATGGTGATGACGTGGGAGTGGTGGAGCAGGCGATCGAGGATCGCGGTGGCCACCACCGGGTCGCCGAACACCGCGCCCCACTCGCCTACGGACCGGTTCGAAGTCACCAGCATCGCGCCGCGCTCGTAGCGGCGGCTGACGAGCTGGAAGAACAGGTGAGCGGCGTTGGGCTCGAGCGGCAGGTAGCCCAGCTCGTCCACGATCAGCAGCTTCGGCTTGGCGAAGTGCGCCAGCCGCTCCTCGAGCCGGCCCTCGACCTGGGCCTTGGCGAGGTTGGCCACGAGCGCCATGGCGCCGGTGAAGAGCACGGTGTGGCCGGCCACGATCGCTTCGCGGCCGAGCGCCACCGCAAGGTGCGTCTTGCCCACGCCCGGGGGGCCGAGCAGCAAGAGCGCATCGCCGTGGGCGATGAAGCGCCCCGTCGCGAGGTCGCGGATCTGCCCCTTGTCGACCGAGGGCTGGGCGGCGAAGTCGAAGCCCTCCAGGGTCCGCACGAAGGGGAACTTCGCCAGCCCGAAGCTCATCTCGATGCGGCGCTGATCCTTCCGTGCGATCTCGCGCTCGCAGAGGAAGGCGAGCGCCTCGCGCAGGGTCATCTCCCCCCGCGCCGCCTCGTCGAGCAAGCCGTCGAGCTGGTCGCGCACCGCCGTCAACTTCAAGCGCGTCAGCATCCGGTCGAGCTCGTCCTGGGTCTGCGCTCCCATCACCAGGCGCCCCCGGCCACCGCCTCGTACTCGGCGAGCGGGCGCAGCAGCGCCGGCGCCGGGATCGGCGCGGCCTCGGCTGCCTCGGCGTCTTCTCTGACCACGCGGCCGGCGGCACCCGCGACGCCCTCGAAGTGAGCGCGGTCGGTGAAGCGCCCGCGACGGTCCGCGCTGCGGGGATGACGGGCCACCTCGATGCCCGCATGGGTGACCTGCACAGTCTCGGCCGTGACCAGCACGCTCACTCGCTCCCCGATCAAGCGCCACGGCACCGAGTAGGCGTTCGTCTCGATCTCCACCGCGCAGTCCGCTCCCACGCGTCGGCTCAGCTCGCGCGCGGCCAGGAACGGGCCGCGGTCGGGCAGCGGCCGCAGGGCGGCGGCCTCGTCGCGCGCGAAGCGGACCATGGGCGCCTCGCCGGTGGTGCCGTGGACGCGCTGATCGGCGATCTCGCGCGTCCACTCGGCCAGATGCGCCTCCAGGGCCGCGAAGCTCTCGAAGGTTCGCCCCGCGACCGCGTTGCCCTTCACGTAGCCCACGCCGCGCTCGTCCTTGCCCTTGGTCCGCGCCCGGTACGGCGCGCAGGCCTGGACCCGGAAGCCCCAGTGCCGCGCAAAGGCGTGGAGCTTGGGGTTGAGCACCACCTCCCGCGTCGCCGCGTCGTGGTGCAGGATCAGAGCGCGCGCATTGTCGAGCAGCACCTCCTCAGGCACGCCCCCAAAGGCTGCGAAGGCACTCTCCATGCCTTCGAACCAGTGCTCCTGGCGCTCGCCCAGGAAGGCCCGGACGTGCAGCCGGCGCGAGTGGCCCAGCGTCGCCACGAAGAACGACACCGGTCGCAGAGCGCCCTCGATCTCGACCCGCCTCTGGCCGAAGTCGATCTGCAACTGCTGGCCCGGGCGCGTCTCGAACCTCACCGTCGCCCGCGCTTCGGCCCGTAGCGCTTGGCGCAGCGGTGCCACCGCACGCTCCACCGTGCGCAGGCTTACCTCAATGCCCCTCTCGGCCGCGAGCTCCTGGCGAACCACGTCCGCGTTGCCCGCGTGGCGGCGGAAGCGCTCGGACAGCCAGCCCCCAAGACCGTCGAGCGACGTCTTGCGTGTCGGTGCCACCGGGCGTCGCCAGCCGCCCTCGCGCAGCCACCGCCGCACCGTCGTCCGCGAGCACCCCAGCTCCGCCGCGATCCGCCGCGCCCCCCAGCCGAGCGCCTTCAGCCTCAGCATCGCCGACACGTCGTCCGGCTCCTTCATCTCGTCCCTCCGCAGACCTTCAGTCCGCAGAAGCCTCTCCGTCACTGGCATGGTCATCCAGGCCCTCCCCTCAGGCTACCGAGGGGGCCAGTTCCTCATGTCGCCTCCGGACCAGTTTGCCGTGACGCCTGACACCGCCGTCGGGCCGGCTGCGGGCCCCTTGTCTGCGATCTCCACCAGGGCTTGCTGGGCCGCCCGGATCTCGCCGAGCAGCCGCACCGGGTCGAGCTCGGCCTGCTGGGCGTCCAAGGCGTCCTTCAGCGCCTGCGGGACGCGCGGGTCCGCCACCAGCCGCTGATGCGGCGTCAGCGGTGGATGATAGCGCTTGCGGACGAGAGCGCCTTCTCGGTGCTTCTCGGCAAGCTTGAACGACGGCTGGAAGAAGTTCACGAACAGCCGCATGGGCCGGTAGAGGCGTGCCAGAGCTTCGGCTGCGGCGAGCCCCTCGAGCCGCCGATAGCCCACCATCCGCCGCACGATCGCGCCGTTCTTCTGCTCGATGTGGGCCTGGTCGTTCTTGCGGTACGGCCGCGAGCGGGTGAAGACCACGCGCGCCGCCTCGCACCAGAGCTTGATCGTCTCGTTGATGAACACGGTGTCGTTGTCCGTGTCGAACCCGAGCAGAGGGAACGGCGTGATGCCGCGCATCACCGTCATGACCTCCCCGAGCAGCTGCTGCTCGCGGAACAGCAGCGGCGCGCACTCGGTCCAGCCCGACGCGATGTCGGTGAGCACCAGCGTCTGGACGAAGCTCCCGCTCGTGGAGGGCCCGCTGTGCGCCACGAGGTCGGCCTCCATGAAGCCGGGCGCGGGGTCGTCCCAGTCCGCGTAGGTCCGGATCGGCACGCTCCGCCGGATCGCCGGCGAGCTCGCCATACGCCGTCGCCCGGTCCCGCCTCGGCGCGCTGGGGCCAGAACTCGATCAATCGTGGCTGCGCTGATCGTCCCGAGCCGCGCGCGCACCTCCGTGTCGAGCGCGAGGTGCCCGTGCCGTTCCATCGCCGCGAGCAGCATCGGGATCAGCGGCTTCAGCCTCTTGCCGCAAATCCGGTCCGACGCCTCCCACGAGCCACGATCAGCGCCTCGCGCACCGCCTCGTCGTAGAGGCGCCGCTCAGGTCGAAGCCGCGATCGGTCGGGCCGCGTCGTCGTGCGCAGCACTCGGGCCGCGTGCTTGCGATGGTAGCCCGTCACCGCCGCGAACTCGGCCAGGATGCGGCCCTTCTCCTCCCGGCTCGCTCCTCGATACCGCACCACCAGGGCACCCAGCAGTTCGTCCCGCGTCGCCATGCTCACCCGCCTCACCTCCGCCTCTGCAGACGCTCCCCTCGGGAGCAGTCCTACTGAGGCAACGGCACATGCTTCAGGAGCAGTTCAGGCGAGGCAATGCGCCGGTCAGAGTGGTTGTCGCTGAACACTCGTCTCCGAACCCCGGAGCGAAGAGCGCGAAGAGGCGCGGCGGCCCCATGGTCTCGAACATCGGCGCGAACCCGGACATCGCGGTGAGTTCGGCCCCCATTGCCTCCCAGCTCACCGCATCGGGCCAGACGATGAGATCGCCGTGGGTCTCGGGGTTCTCGTCGCCGCGCAGCCGATAGGACGCGGTCGGCGCGGCCCGCGCCGCGAAGAGGCCATGCAGGTCGTCCTGCGCCGGGCCGAAGGCCGCTGCGTCGATCGCGTCGTAGAGGGCGACCTCAACGAACGGGCCGCCTCCAACGCGGTCGCGACGTCCCGGGATGCACCCTGCGCCCGGCACCTTCGCCCAACTGTCGCGCTTCGATATAGAACCTACCCGCACCGCCAATCCGACGAGTCGAGGCGGAGTTATGTTGGGCTGCTCCGTCAGGCCCCGTCAGGGCTCGAACAGCCGTTGGTCCCAGCGCACGGGGGTCTCCAGCCCCGAGCGGATGGCGGCCGCGTCCGGATGGGCGGGGTTGATCAGCACGTTGCGCTCCACGCGTGCGACCACCGAGGGCACGAGCAGGATCGCCGATCGCGCCTCCTCGATCCACGCCGAGCCGAAGCGCCGCGCGCTTGCGCCTCCACGCTCGTACCAGCCGGGCACCGTGGCCTCGGCGACGACCTCGTAGCTCACGCCCGCGGGGATCGCGATCTCCACGAAGTGCTGGCGGGGCGGCAGCTCGCCCAGGCGTACGAGCTTCTCCAGCAGCGCGGTCGAGTAGCGCTCTGCGGCGTAGATCACCACCTGCCCCGGCGCTGACCATCGCCCGCCCGTGCGTCGCGCGCCCTCGGGGCTGTAGACGGGGTATGCTCCCTCGGCGTCGCCGATCCGGTAGGCTGTCAGGGGCTCGGGGAGGACGCGGTGCCGGGCCACGGCGGGCTCGTTTGTCGCCCACCGCTCAAACCGCTACCCCCGCCTCGGCTTCCTCCAGGATGCGGATCACGGCGTCGGCCCCAGCCGCGGAGGAACGCGCGACCTCGAAGGGCGTGCGGCCCTCGAGGAGCGGATGTGGCCGCGCGAGGAAGCGCCGCACCATCTCCTCGTCGCCGCCGAAGGCGCGCGCCGCGCGGTCGAGCACGCGGCCCAGCTGGTAGAGCCGCTCGCTGGGCTCGCGCGACAGCGCCCGACCCGCGCGGGCGCGCCTCAGCGTGGGCTCGGAGACGATGGCGTGGATCGCCCCGCGTCCCAGGGGCGCCACGAGAGCGCCCAAGGCCTCCGCCGCGGCCAGGCCGAGGCCCTCGCCCACGCGACGCGCGAGCGTCAGCTCGTCCACCCGCTCGGCGTCGGGCATGCCCAGGAGCGCGGCGAGGCGTGCGGGCTCGGACCGGGCGCGGCCGGGCGGGGTGCGGTAGGCGGCCAGGTCGGTCATGGATGATCCCCACAGTGCTCTCGTCACACGACGAACGTAGGGCGTCAGACGACGAGAGGCAACGGAGGGCCAGCCGCCTTTCGCCGTGGAGCACGGTCAGGAGCCGTCGCCCCTGTAGTAGGCCGTCTCGAAGTCCTGGAAGCCCTGCAGGACCTGCGTGTCGACGAACGGCAGGACCTGGCTCATGTAGACGCCGCCGACGTCGTTGACGGGGTCGATCCAGAAGAACGTGTTGTAGAGGCTGGCCCAAGCGAGGCTGCCGGCAGGACGGCCCGTCGGCGGAGCTCTCACGTTAACCGAGCGAGGGCGAAAGGCGCCTGGAGCCGCGAGGTTCACCCGGCGAGGCCGGCGGCGTTACGCCAGACGTCGAAGGCTTCGAGGCGGTGGGTAGCGGGTGGCCTCGCCGGGTGAACCTCGCGGCTCCAGGCGCCTTTCGCCCTCGCTCGGTTAACGTGAGAGCTCCCGCTCACCCCCACCACGCGGGCGCAGAACGCCGCGATGTTCGGGGCCGACCCCGAGCGGGTGCCCGCGCGCGCGCTCACCATGGGGGTGGGCACGATCCTGGAGGCGCGCGAGCTGATCCTGCTCGCCACCGGTCCGCGCAAGGCGAGAATCGTCGCGCGCGCCGTCGAAGGGCCGATCACCGCCATGGTCAGCGCCTCGGCGATCCAGATCCATCCCAACTGCAAGGTGGTCGTGGACGAGGCCGCCGCCGCGTGCCTGGAGGGCCGCGCCTACTACGACTTCGCCTTCGAGAACGAGCCCGACTGGGCCGAGCACCGGGACTGATGCCAGCGGGCGCGCGGCCGACCCCGCGCAGGCCGGGCGACGACCGCCCCGACACGCGGCGCGACCTGCCCGCGGACCCGGGGGCGGGACGCGGCCGGGGAGGCTGGGGGCGTCGCAGCCCTCGGGCTCGACGCGCCGACGCGGGAGGGGCGCGGGCCGCGATCCGCTTCCTCATCGACCGGCTGTTTTCCACGGCTCCGAGACCGGGGCGCCGGGGTGGAGCGCGCGCCGGAGGCAGGCGCCGATCGCCTCGCCTCAGGCCACGACGGCGCCCCGCGCCCAGGCGGCGCCGGGCACGGCCGCGAGGAGGCTGCGGGTGTAGTCGTGGCGCGGCGAGAGGAAGACCTCGGCGGTGGGGCCGATCTCGACCAGCCGGCCGCGCTGCATCACCGCGACCCGGTCGCAGAGCTGGGCGGCGACGCGCAGGTCGTGGGTGATGAAGAGCAGCGACAGCCCGAGCCGCGCGCGCAGGTCGCGCAGCAGGTCGAGAATCTGGGCCTGGATCGACACGTCGAGCGCCGAGACGGCCTCGTCGGCGATGACGAGGTCGGGCTCCATGGCGAGCGCGCGGGCGATGCCGATGCGCTGGCGCTGGCCGCCCGAGAACTCGTGCGGGAAGCGCTCGGCGGCGCTCGGGTCGAGCCCGACGATCTCCAGCAGCTCGCGCGCCCGCGCCGCGGCCCGCGCCCTCGGCACGCCCTGCGCCACCGGCCCCTCGGTCAGCGTGCGCATGATGCGCCCGCGCGGGTTGAGCGAGGCGTAAGGATCCTGGAACACCATCTGCACCCGGCGGCGCGCGCGGCGCAGGTCTCCGGGGGGCAGCGCCGCCAGATCCTCGCCGCCCACCCGGATCTCGCCCGCGTCGGGCTCCACCAGCCGCACGATCGCGCGACCCACGGTGGACTTGCCCGACCCGCTCTCGCCGACGAGGCCGAGGATCTCGCCGCGCGCGATGGCGAAGGACACGTCGTCCACCGCGCGCACCTCGCGCGCGGCGCGCCCCCAGCCGCCGCCCACGCGGTAGGTCTTGCTCAAGGACCGCACCTCCAGCGCGGGCGCGGCCTCGACGGGCGCCGCGCGCGGCACCGCGTGGGACGGGATCGCGTCGAGGAGCCTGCGCGTGTAGGCGTGTCGGGGCGCGCGCAGCACCTCCGCGGCGGGGCCCGCCTCGACGATCTCGCCGTGGCGCATGACGATCACGCGATCGGCGATCTCGGCCACCACGCCGAAGTCGTGGGTGATGAACATCACCGCCATGCCGTGGCGCTCCTGGAGGCGCGCGATCAGCGCCAGGATCTCGGCCTGGGTGGTGACGTCGAGCGCGGTGGTGGGCTCGTCGGCGATCAGGATCGCGGGGTCGAGCGCCAGCGCCATGGCGATCATCGCGCGCTGGCGCTGGCCGCCCGAGAGCTGGAACGGGTAGGCGCGAAAGGCTTTCGCAGGCTCGGGCAGGCGCACCTCCTCGAGGAGCGCCAGGGCGCGGGCGCGGCGCTCGGCCGCGCCGTGCAGGCCGTGGGCCTCGAAGGCCTCCGTGATCTGGTCGCCGATGCGCATCAGCGGGTTGAGCGCGGTCATCGGCTCCTGGAAGATCATGGCGATGCGCGCGCCGCGCAGCGCGCGCGCCTCCGAGGGCGGCAGGCGCAGCACGTCGCGCCCGTCGAGCGTGGCGGTGCCCGCGCCGACCGTGACGTGCTGCGGCAGGAGCCCCATCAGCGCGTTGGCGGTCATCGACTTGCCAGACCCGCTCTCGCCGACGATGCAGAGCACCTCGCCGGGGCTCAGCGTGAAGCTCACGCCCTGCACCGCGTGCGCCCGCTCGGCGCCTCGGGGCAGGTCGATCCTCAGCCCCTCGACGCGGAGCGTGGACGCCTCGCTCACGCCCGGCCCTGGCGGTCGAGATGGGGGTTGAGCGCGTCGCTCAGGCCCTCGCCGATGAGGTTGAGCGCGAGCACCGTCAGCACGATCGCCACGCCGGGGAAGACGCTGAGCCACCAGGCCGAGCGGATCACGGTGCGCGCGGCCCCGATCATGTAGCCCCAGGACATGATGTTGGGGTCGCCCAGGCCGAGGAAGGCGAGCGAGCTTTCCAGCAGGATCGCGGTCGCCACCATCAGCGAGGCCATGACGATGATCGGAGACATCGCGTTGGGCAGGATCTGGCCCAGGAGGATGCGCCCGCCCGAGAGCCCCGCGAGATGGGCCGCGTCCACGAACTCGCGCCGCGAGAGCGTCATGACCTCGGCGCGCACCAGCCGCGCGACGGGGGGCCAGGAGACGATGGCGATCGCGAGCGTGATCGAGGTCAGCGTGGGCTCGAGGATCGCCACCAGCACGATCGCGAGCGCGAAGCTCGGGATGGTCTGGAAGAACTCGGTGAAGCGCATCGCCGCCTCGTCCACCCAGCCGCCGCGATAGCCCGCGACGGCCCCGAGCGGCACGCCGATCAGCAGCGCCACGGCGGTGGAGACGAGCCCCACCAGCAGCGACACGCGCGCGCCGTGCGCGAGGCCCGCGGCCACGTCGCGCCCCAGCGTGTCGGTGCCGAGCGGCAGCGCGCCCTGCTCGAAGGGGGCGAGGAACGGGCGCTGGACCATGCGCCAGGGGCCGTCGGGATAGATCAGGGGGGCGACGGCGGCGAGGACCGCCACGCAGGCGAGGATCGCCACCCCCAGCACCGCGCCGCGGTTGCGCGCGAAGCGCGACCAGAAGCCCCTCACCGCGCGCGCCTCCATCGCCCCGTCCTCACCGCGCCGTCCTCACCGGGCCGCGCCGATGCGCGGGTCGATCACGCGGTAGGCGAGGTCGGTGAGCAGGTTGAAGAGGATCACCATCGCGGCCGAGACCAGGAACACGCCCAGCAGCGTGTTGTAGTCGCGCGCGGCCAGGCTCTCGAACATCAGCCGCCCGATGCCGGGCCAGGCGAACACGGTCTCGGTCAGCACCGCGCCGCCGACGAGCTGGCCGGCCTGGAGGCCCGCCAGCGTCACCACCGGCAACAGCGCGTTGCGCAGGACGTGGCGGCGGCGGATCACGCGCTCCGAGAGGCCCTTGGCGCGCGCGGTCTTGACGAAGTCCATCTGCGCCACCTCGAGCATCGAGGCGCGCGTCATGCGCATGTAGACCGCCATGAAGAAGAGCCCCAGCGTCAGCGCGGGCAGGATCAGGTGGCGGCCCACGTCGAGCGCGCGCGCGAGGCCAGTGTATCCCGCCCCCACCGTCTCGAAGCCGAAGCCCGGCAGCCAGTCGAGCCGGACCGAGAACACCAGCACCGCCATCAGCGCCGCCCAGTAGAGGGGTGTGGCGTAGAAGAGGAGCGCCATCCCGGTGATGAGGCTGTCGGCGGCGCGGCCCACGCGGGCGGCGGCCGCGACGCCCAAGCCGATGCCGAAGCCGAGCGAGACGCCGAAGGCGGTGAGCGTCAGCAGGAGGGTCGCGGGCAGGCGCTCGGCGATCAGCTCGATCACCGGCGCGCCCTGGCGGTAGGAGTAGCCGAGGTCGAGGCGCGCGACGTTGGAGACGTAGGTCCAGAGCTGCGCCGGGAGCGGCCGGTCGAGCCCGAAGCGCTCGCGGAGCTGGGCGATGAACCGCTCGTCGGCCGCGCCCGCCTCGCCCGCCATCACCAGCGCCGGGTCGCCGGGCGCGGCGCGGATCAGCAGGAAGTTGAGCACCGCGATCGCGAGCAGCGTGACGAGCGCCTTGAGGAGGCGCCCGGCGACGATCCTGGCCACGGCCACGGCTGCGAGCCGATCAGGCCGTCACTGCTCGATCCAGGCGTCGCGCAGCCCGTCGTTGACGCCGATCGCGGTGGTCACGAGGTCCTTGACCTCGCAGCGGTAGAGCGTCGGGAACTCGATCTCCAAGAGCCACGCCACCGGCACGTCCTCGACGACCTCGCGCTGGATCTCGTCGTAGGCCGCCTGTCGCGCCTCCTCGCCCACGGCCGTCGCGGCGGCCTCCCACCGGGCGTCGAGATCGGGGTTCTCGTAGCCCGCGACGTTGTTCCAGGGGCTTCCCTTCTCGATGTTGGAGGCGAGGTAGGTGCGCGCCACGCCGAGCGCGGGGTCGCCGTACTGGTAGAGGTAGGTGAAGGCGATGTCGTAGTCCCAGTCGCTCACCTTCTGGTTCCAGCCCGCCACGTCCGCGGCCTCGATCTCGACCGTGACGCCGACCTCCTCGAGGTTCTGCTTCACGGCCTCGGCCCAGCGCTGCCAGGTCTCGCCGTAGGGCAGCGGCAGGAGCCGCACCGGCTCGCCGCCGTAGCCCATCTCGGAGAGCAGCTCGCGCGCGCGGTCGGGGTCGTAGGGGTATTGCGGCACGTCGGCGGAGTAGAAGTTGGTCTTGGAGGACACCGGCCCGGTGGCCACGGTGCCGAAGCCGTTCCACACCACGTCGCGCACGAACTCGCGGTCGAGCGCGAACATCACCGCCCGGCGGAAGCGCGGGTCGGCGGTCGGCCCCTCGCGGTTGTTGAGCCAGAGCCAGGCGTGGGGCGCGAAGAACTCCCAGCCCGCGCCGGTCGAGCACACGTCGTCCATGCCCATCAGCCGCTCGACGTCCCAGTTCTCGACCGAGCCGCCCGGCAGCACGTCCACCTCGCCGGTCTCGAACGCGACCGCGCGCGAGGCCGCGTCGGGGATCACGCGGTAGTAGACCTCGTCGAGGTAGGGCCGCCCCTCGACGTAGTAGTCCTCGTTCTTGACGAGGTGGATGAAGGAGCCCTTCTCCCAGGATTCGAACGCGAACGGCCCGGTGCCGATCGGCGTGTCGTTCATCGGGTTGGCGGCGTAGTCGGTGCCCTCGTAGATGTGGCGGGGCACGATCGGCATGGTGCCGGCCTCGAAGGCGTTGAGGAACGGCCCGAAGGGCTCGCGCAGCTTGAAGACGACGGTGTCGTCGTCCGGCGCCGTGATGCTCTCGACGTAGTCGAGGATGACGCGCAGCCGCGGATGGGTCTCGCGCAGGAACACGTCCGCGGAGAACACCACGTCGTCCGCCGTGAAGGGCTCGCCGTCGTGCCACACCACGTCGTCCTGGAGGTCGAAGGTGTAGGTCAGCCCGTCCTCGGACACCTCCCAACTCTCCGCGAGCGAGGGCTGCGGGTTCAGCTCGGCGTCGTAGCGCAGCAGGCTCTCGTAGATGTCGCCCGCGACGAGCTGCGTGGGGCCGTTCTGCACCAGCCCCATCATCAGGCTCGGCGGCTCGGGCTGGACCACGACGTCGAGCCGCCCGCCCGGCTGCTGCGCCCAGGCGGCGCCCGAACCGGCAGCCGTGGCGGCGAGCGCGGTCGCGGCCATGAGCGTCAGGACGAGCGGTCTCGGTGCGGTGAGCGGGGTCATGCGGGGCTCCTCGTCATCTCGAAAGGGTCTCAGGCTCGCAGGTGCCGCGACCCGCGCCCTCGGCGGGAGGGGCGGCGCCGGCCTCGCAAGGCGGCCCGGGCCGGGGTTGGGGCGGGGGGGCTCGGCCGGATCGACGTCGTCTCCCATCGAGGCCCCCTCGCGCTCCGATCATGGTTCGCGCGGGCCGGCGGCGAGTCAAGGCGAACCGCCCCCGTCCGGGCCGACGCGCCCGGCATGGGGGCTTCGCCCGCCCGGACAGTCATCGGCACGCCGCGATCCGCAGGCGGCCGCCGGCCCGTGCGCTCGGCGGGCGGAATCGTCCGACCGCCGGCCGCGCACCCCCGCACGGATCCTCTCGGCGACGGGCCGCCCTGAGGCAGAGGCCAGCTTGCCTTCGCGTCAGACGGCACGACTTGCAGGGCGGTCTGACGGACATGCGGATCTGTGCGGCGGCGCCTCCGATCGTCCGGGGCCGCGGCCGGGTCGGTGTGACGCGTGAGTGGCGGGGCTCGGGATGGTGGCGTCGTCGGATCCAGGGGCGTGGCCGATGGGTCAGGACACGGCCGCGCTCGGCGTCCTCGCCCCCTCCGGCGACCGCGGGCGCTCGAAGCGCGACGAACGCCGCGGCAAGCGGGCGCTCGACCTGCTGATGGCGGGCTCGATGCTCCGTGCGGGCGCGCCCCCGGCCCCGGCCAGCAGGACCACCCGGATCAGGGCGGCCAGCCCCGCCGAGGCGCACGTCCTCACGCCAGGGGCCTGCACGCCAGGGCGCGTGGTCCGGCCTCCGGCCCCCGCGCCGTCGTCCGGTGGGCGGATCCCCCCCCGAGGCGCCCTCGGTCGCGCTCAGCGGCGCCCGAAATCGTCCTCGAGGCGGACGATGTCGTCCTCCTCGAGATAGGCGCCGGTCTGGACCTCGATGATCTCGACGGGGATGCGGCCGGGGTTGGCGAGCCGGTGCCGGCAGCCCTGGGGCAGGAAGATCGACTCGTTCTCGCGCACGACGACCACCTCGTCGTCGCGCGTCACCTCGGCCGTGCCGCGCACCACGACCCAGTGCTCGGCGCGGTGGTAGTGGCGCTGGAGCGAGAGCTTCTTGCCCGGGGCGACCTGGATGCGCTTGACGCGGAACCGCTCGCCCAGGTCCATGGTCTGGTACCACCCCCAGGGCCGGTGGACCCGCGCCGGGGCGTCCGCCTCGGGCCGGCCCTGCGCCTGCAGCGCCGCGACGAGGCCCTTGACCTCCTGCGCGCGGGCGAGGGGTGCGACCAGCACCGCGTCGGGCGTGTCCACCACGACGAGCCCCTCGACGCCGAGCGCGCAGACCAGGCGCCCGTCCGAGGCGCGCAGGTAGCTGTCGCGGGTGTCGCGCGCGACGGCCTGCCCCTCCACGACGTTTCCTCGCGCGTCCTTCTGCGAGCGCGCCCAGAGCTCGCGCCAGTCGCCGATGTCGGACCACTCGAAGTCCACCTCCACCACCAGCGCGTTGGCGGTCCTCTCCATCACCGCGTGGTCGAACGAGATCCGCGGCGCGGCCGCGAAGCCCGGGCCCACGCGCAGCGCGCCGAGGTCGTCGCGGGCCTCCGCGAGGCCGCGCGCCACCGCGTCCGCGACCTCGGGCGCGAGGTCGCGGATCTCGGCGAGCCCCGCCTCGGCGCGGAAGCAGAACATGCCCGCGTTCCACAGGCATCCCTCCTCGATCAGCGCGCGCGCCCGCTCGGCCGAGGGCTTCTCCTCGAAGGCCGCGACGCGGCGCCCGCCGGCCTCGGCCTCCCCGTCGGGCCGGATGTAGCCGAAGCCCGTCGCGGGGCCCGTGGGCCTGACGCCGAAGGTCACCAGCGCCCCGCCCGCCGCCGCCGCGGCGGCGCGCCGGGCCGCGGCGGCGAAGGCCTCCTCGTCGGGGATCGCGTGGTCCGAGGGCAGCACGATCGCGATGGCGTCGCGGTCGCGGCGCGCCACCAGCTCGGCCGCGAGCGCCACCGCCGCGGCGGTGTCGCGGCCCTCGGGCTCGAGCGCGATCTCGACCTCGATCCCCGTCGCGGCGGCCTGGTCGGCGACCATGAAGCGGCTGCCGGGGCTCGCGATCACGATCGGGCGCGCGAAGAGCTCCCGGCCGCCGACCCGGCGCAGGGTGCGCTGGAAGGGCGACTGGCCGCCGAGGATCGGCACGTGCTGCTTGGCGAAGCCCTTGCGCGAGAGCGGCCACAGCCGCGTCCCCGAGCCGCCGCACAGGATCACGGGCACCAGCCGCGCCATCTCGACCTCCTCGCCCCGACCCCCTCCCATCTCGGCCCTCCTCCCCCTTCGGCCCATTGTGCCCCGGACCGAGTGAGGTTGACAGGCCCCGAGCGCTCGATGTCGGCCACCTGCCACAGGCCGATCAGCATCCGGCGCGGCGCGAGCCGGCCGAGGGGGGTGCGCGGGATCGTCATGAGGGCTCCTCTCGCGCGGGCCTCGCGCTCCGCCGCGTCACGAGCCCCGATCCCCGGCGGCGTCCGCGCGGGCCGGGGCCGGGGGCGTCGCGGCGCGAGACCGGCCGCCGCTCGCCGAGGAGGCCGCGCGGGCGCCAGAGCAGGGTCGTGCAAAGGCCCCCGCCGATCAGCACGATCCGGAGCGGGGCGGCCTGCGCCTGGCTCCCCGACGGGGCGAGCGCCTCCACGAGGGCGGCCGATCCCGCCCGGAGCCCCCAGCCCAGCACCGCGCCCAGCACCGCGCCGCGCGGGTCGCCCGCGCCGCCCACGATCAGCATGGCCCAGACCCTGGGAGGTCAGGATGGGGAGGTCGTCGTCGGGCGCGACGAAACCCACGAACTGACCCTGCAAGGCGCCCGCGAGCGCCATGATCGCGCCGCCGATGGCGAAGGCCTGGAGCCGGAAGCGGTGCGGGCTCTGGCAGAGCGAGCGGGCGGCGGCCTCGTCGTCGCGGGCCGCGCGCAGCACGCGGCCCCGGGGGCTTCGCGCCAGCCGTCCGAGCGCGAGCGCGACGGCGGGCGAGACGCCGGCCACGAGGGCGAGGTTGGCGGCGCCGAAGGCGACGCGCTCTCCGGCCAGGGCGCCGAAGGGGCGCGGCAGGCTCAGGCCGAAGGGGCCGCCCGTCAGCCCCTCGAGGTTGAGCGCGCCGATCCGGGCCACCACCGCGAAGCCGAAGGGCGCGATCGCCAGGTAGTCCGCACGGAGCCGGATCGTGAGCCAGCCCACGACGAGCGAGAGCACCGCCCCGAGGGCCGCGGCCGCGGCCCAGCCGAGGGCGATGGGCAGATCGAAGCCGCCCAGCCGCCCCTCTCCCGCCGGCCCGGTCAGGAGGTCGGTGGCGTAGGCGCCCGCGGGCACGAAGCCCGCCACGCCGACGTCGAACACGCCCGTCTGGCCCCATGGCACGCTGAGCCCGAGGCAGACGATGGCGTAGGTCGGCGCGGCCGTGAGGAAGGCGTGGGCCAGGAGCGCCGCGCTCACGGCCTCAGGTCGCCCGGCCGAGGAGGCCGCGCGGGCGCAGCGCCAGCACGGCCACGATGATCGCGGCCGCCCGGGGGGCGGGCGAAGGGATGGGCCCCTTCTCCTCCGGCCCCGCGCTCGCGCTGGCCGCGGGCCTGGCGGTCCCGCTGACGGGCCTTCTGGCGCTCGCGCCCGACGCGGCGCTGTTCGGGCCGCTGAGGCGGCGCGGCCGTCGTCATCGTCGTCATCGTCGTCATGGCGAGCTTCGCCGCCTCGCTGGCGCCCCGCCACCTCGTCGAGTTCGCCCTCACCGCGCGGCCCGCCTACCTCACTTGGGAGTTGCAGATCGCCGTGACGCTGGGCGGCGGCCTGCGCGCGACGCCCGACCAGCTCGCCATGCCCGGCCTGACCGCCGCGCTCGTGGCGGCCGTCCATCTGATGCCGACGCGCACCGACGCGGGCCGCGCCATGCGCGCGGCGGTGGCCGAGAACCCCGACCTCGCGCGCGTGGCTGGCATCGACGTGGAGCGCGTCGTGCGGATGGCCTGGCTCCTGGGCGGGGCGCGGGCTCGCCTGCGCCGCCGGGCTCGTGACGGGGCTCCTCGGGCAGGTGCGGCCGACGATGGGATTCGACCTGCTGCCGCCGCTCTTCGCCGCCGCGATCCTCGGCGGCGTCGGCTCGGCGGCGCGCTCGGCGCCGGGCGCGGTCCTGGGCGGGCTCGTCGTGGGGCTCTGCGAGGCCGCGGCGGAGGCGCAGGTGGGCGGGCTCGCGGCCGATGGGGACGCCGCCCAGCGCGACCGTCCCGGCCCGGATCGGGACCAGCCCCGCGACCGCCTTCACCAGCGCCGACTTGCCCGCGCCGCTGGGCCCGAGCATCGCCACGAACTCGCCGGGGCCCACGAGGAGCGAGACGCCGCGCAGGATCGGCAGAGCCGGCTCGTGGCCGCCGACGAGGTCGCGCAGGGGGAGGGCGGGCGGGCGCGTCACGCGGCCTGCCGCGGATCCGCGCCGCCCAAGTAGGCCTCGACCACGGGCGGGTCGCGCAGCACCTCCGAGGGCGAGCCCTCCGCCAGCGCCCGGCCCCGCGCCATGACCGGCGTCCGAGCGCACAGGCGCGAGACCACCTCCATGTCGTGCTCGATCAGGAGCATCGACACGCCGCAAGTACGAGCTCGTCGTGGACGACGCGGGCGGCTGGGACGCGCTGCAGGCCGTGCTGCGCGCCGTCGCCGACCGCCACGGCGTCGACGTGGCGACCGTGGCGAGCGCCTGGGCGCTCGCGCAGCCCGAGGTCGCGGCCGTCTTCGTGGGCGCCCGCGACGTCGCGCATCTCGCCGCCAACCTCGCCGTGGACGCGCTGCGGCTCTCGGAAGGCGACCTGGCCGGGATCGAGGCGGCGCGGCGCGGGCTCGGGCCGCTTCCGGGCGATGTCTACGCGCTGGAGCGCGACCGGACGAGCCGGCACGGGGCCATCATGCGCCACGACCTGCAGGAGGGGGCCGCCGCATGAGCCTCGCGGCGCTGGCCGAGCGGGAGGTCCGCGCGCGCCACGAGGCCTTCGAGGCCTGGCTGAAGGGGCGGGGGACGCCGGAGGAGACCGCGCGCCTTCGCCCCCGACATGGAGCGGGTCGCGCCCTCGGACGAGGTGCTGCGGCGCGCGGCGATCCTGGCCGATCTGCGCGCCGCGCGCGGCGCCCTGGGCCCGGCCTTCGCCGTCGCGGTCGCGGTCGCGGTCGCGGTCGCGGTCGAGGACGTGGCGGCCGTCTGGGCCGAGGGGGACGCGGTGCTCGTGCGCCACGTCGAGCGGCAGCGCGTGGACGGCCCGCGGACGGCGCGGCGCTCGACGGCTCTGACGACGCGCGAGGCGGGCGCCCCCGGGGGCGTGGCCTGGCGCGTCGTGCAAGAGACGTGGATCGAGCCCGCCGGGGGCGAGGCAGGGGGAGGACGACGCATGACGACGACGAGGGCCGCGGCGCTGGCGGCCATGATCCCGGGCGCGGCGCTCGCGCAGGGCTGCGAGGTCACCGCGGGGGTGGTGATGGAGCTGACGGGCCCCGCCGGCCAGCACGGCCAGGCCGGCGCCAAGCCCGTCGAGATGGCGATGCGCGACCTCAAAGAGGCCGGCGGCGTGGCGGGCTGCGACCTCGCAGGCCGACATCCGCGACGGCCAGAGCCAGGGCACCGTGGCCGTCGGCCAGGCCCGCCAGCTCGTCGACGTCCAAGGCGTGCCCGTGGTGATCGGCGGCATCATCTCCTCGGTGTCGATCCCGATCCTGACCTCGGTGACGGGCCCCGCGGATGGTGCAGGTCTCGCCCGCCTCCTCGCCGGCGCCCACGCAGATGGCCCGCGACGGGCAGACCGGCGGGCGCTTCTTCCGCACCATCACCGCGGACGCGCTGCAGGGCACGGCCGCGGCGCGCCACGCCATGGACCAGCGAGCAGCGCCCCGCCGAGCGGGCGGCGCGGGCCGCAGCGGCGCGAGGGTGCCCGAGCCCCGAAGGGCCACGAGCGCGTCGCCCGCCCGCATGGCGGCGCGCGCCCGATCGGAGCCCGGGGCGCGCGTCGTGCGCGTGCGGACAGGGTCCGTCGCCGAATGCCCGCGGCCGGTGCGAAGGCGGTCCTCCCGGCGAGCCCCGATCCGGCGGCGGGCGGGGCGGGCGCGGGCGCCGGGGATCGGACCGTGCGTGTGAGCGGAACGGCGTACTGACATGGGGTGTTGCGCAAGTCCTACTCGGAAGTAGGGTTGCGCAAGGGGCGCAGTTCTCCGTTGGCGACGACCTCGGGGACGGTGAAGGCATAGCGGCCCAGGAGGTTGATGTGCCGATGGGCGAGCGGCGAGGTGCGCGCGAGATCGGCCGGATCGACGGGGTGGCGTTCGGCTTCCAGGCGCTCGACCACAGCCTGCATGTAGGTGGCGTTCCACAGCGCGATGACGTTCAGCACAAGATCGAGCGCGCCGAGGGTATCCTCCTGACCCTCACGGTAGCCGGCACCGAGTTCGCCCCTGTTGCCGTGGCAGACCCGGCGGGCGAGGCGGTGGCGGAGCTCCTGGCGGTTGAGCTGGGTCAGGATGCGCCGGCGCTTGTCGGCGTCGTCGAGGTAGTCGAGCACGTGGATGGACTTGATGATCCGGCCGAGCTCCGCGAGGGCGCGTGCCAACGCCGTCGGCCGCTCCCTGACCTGGAGGAGGCGCATCACGCCGTCTGCCTTGACGCGGCCGAGTTTGAGCGAGCCGGCGAGCCGCAGCAGGTCGGGCCAGGCGGCTACGATCCGGCCGGTGTCGACACGGCTCTGGGAGGCGGCGTCGAAGGCGCCGTAGTCCGCGCCCTTGTCGATGCGTCAGAGGCGAGCGCCGCCGATGTCGGCCAGCCGCGGGCTGAAGCGGTAGCCGAGCAGCCAGAACAGGCCGAAGATCACGTCGGAGTAGGCGGCGGTGTCGGTCATGATCTCCTGCGGCCGCAGCGGCGTCTCCTGCTCGAGGAGCAGGCCGAGCAGCACCAAGCTGTCGCGCAGGGTGCCCGGCACGGCGAGGCCGCCGAGGCCGGTCGACTGGTCGGAGACCAGATTGTACCAAGTGATGCCGCGTCGGTGCCCGAAGTACTTCGGGTTGAAGCCTGCATGGACCGGCTCGCCGCGCACCACGAAGCGTACGCCGTCGGCGGAGGCGACCTCGCCGCTGCCCCAGGCCTGGGCGATCGGCAGCCTGTCGTGGGCGGCGACCAGAACCGCTCCCGCCATGCGCAAGGTGTCGTCGCGGATGAAGTTCTGGCTGACCCAGGACAGCCGCTCGCGCCGCAGCGCCGGCATGTCGGCGCGGACCATGGGCTCGAGGCCGACGTTGCAGGCCTCGGCGATCAGCACGGCGGCGAGGCTGATCTCGAAGCCCTCGATGCGGGCGGCGCCACCCTGGACATGGCTGAAGGCGGCGGCGAAGCCGGTGCGCGCCATGGTCTCGAGCACGACGTCGGGCAGGTCGCCCTTGGGCAGGCGCGCCGCGATGGCCGCGCGCAGGCTGAGAAGGCTTGCAGGCTCCTCCAGCCGGTCGAGTTGGGCGAGGGCTGGCTCGTCCTCCACCAGGCGGAGGTCGGCGTTGGTCGGCAGATTGGCGAGCGTGCGCCTGTAGACGGCGTCCAGGTTGGTGGACAGCGCGGCAATCTCCGCCGAGGCGTCCCCGGAGCGGCCGAGGGCGCGCAGCACCGCCGGCCGCGACGCCTCCCACGCCGGCCCGTCGAGCAGGCCTTGGACCGGATTGGCGAAGCGGGTACTCCGGCTGACGAACAGGTCGCGCCGCTTCAGCGCCCTGCGCGCGGCCTCGAGCACGGCGAAGACGTAGGCGCGGTTGTCGGCGATCGGCGCATCGGGGCTCCTCCCGCCCTTGAAGACATGGCGGCGCCAGGCGGCGCCGACGCAGGCCGTCGGCGCGCCCTTGGTCGCCATGCGCGCCCAGCCGGTGCGTCCGGCGAGGAAGGCCAGCGCCTCGCGGACCGGCTCGGCCGCGGGAACCGCCTCGAACTCGACGCGGGCGAGCAGGTTGGCGAACAGCCGGCTGATGCGCAGCCAGGAGCCGCAGAGCTCCTCGAAGGGGCGATCGTCCGGGGGACGCGCCAGCCGCTCGATGCTCTCGACCGCCGCACGGATGTCCTTGGCCGAGATCTGGTCGAGGAGACGCTCGCGCGCCGTGGCCAGATCGGTATCGGTTCCCGGCTCGGCGACGGCCAACCCCGCCGCCTTGGCCGCGATCAGCGCGGCGGCGTCGAGATCGCGCAGGCTGCGCAGCCGCGCGGCGGTGTGGGCGCGGGCCGCGTCCTTGACGCTCTGCTCGATCAGCTGGTCGAACAGATCGAGCGCGTCGTCGAGGGCGATGCCTTCGAGGGCATGGAAAAGGGCCGCCAGCGTCGCCGTGCGCCGCGGCTCGGGCAGCCGCGCCAGGATCGTCGGGCGCATCCGGCGGGCCGCGCGGGCCAGCCGATCGACCACCGCTTCGGGAACCGCCGGCGCCGCATCGGGCGCCAGAGCGAGTTCACGGATCGCGTCCAGCCGATCGAGGTGGCGCATCAACTCGCCCGGGCCAAAGCGCTGGGGGCTCCGACGAAGATCTTCCAGGCCGGTCGTCGCTGCTTCGCCGTCGAACAGCGCGTCCAGCCGGACCCGCTGCTGGGGGGCGAAGCTGTCGGCGAGCGTTTGCCATCGCCGCTCGTGGACCCGGCTGCGGATGCGGGCGCAGAGGCGCTCGAGCGTGCTGAGGCCGGGCAGCAGCACCTTCTCGGCGAGCAACCAGGCTACGGCGCGCTTCGTCAGCAGACCCAGACGGTCGTCGCCGGTCCAGCACAGGGCGTAGAGCCAGCGGGTCAGACGGAGACGAGCGGCTCCGGCCGCTTCGAGGTCCTGATAGCCGTAACACGCCCGGATCAGGCCCGCATGGCGCCAGCGCTGCCGGCCGCGCCAATAGGCGGCCAGGCAGGGCGGCGGCTCGTCGAGCTGGCGCGCGAGCGTCGTGATCACCACCCGAGGCACGAAGCCGGCGTCGGTGGGCAGGACGCCGAGGAAGCGCACCGTGCCGAGCTGGGCGGCGAAGCCTATGCGGTTGTGGGCGCCGCGCAGCCCAGCGATCAGAGCGAGGTCGCGTCGATCGAGGTGGAAGCAACGAGCGAGCTGGTCGGCGCTGACCACGGCGGGGTAGCGCCCGTAGGCGGCGCGCCGCGTCTCGGGGAGGGTCCGCGTCGGCATGACGTGCGAAACTCTCCAGATCTGCGAGGCCGGAGCGACCGACAGCGGATCAAAGGGTCGCACCTTGCAAAACACGTCTGCGAAAGAGCCGACTTCTGCAAGGACTTTTGCACTGCCGGCAGGGGCCTCCAGTGAGGCTCGGCTACGCCCGCGTCTCGACGGCCGAGCAGGACCTCGGCCCGCAGCGCGAGCGGCTGCGCGACGCCGGCTGTGGGCGGGTCCACGAGGAGAAGATCTCGGGCGCCGTGCGTAGGCGTCCCGAACTCGAGCGCCTGCTCGCCGACCTGCGCCCCGAGGACGTCTTGATCGTCACCCGCCTCGACCGGCTGGCGCGCTCGACCGCCGAGCTGTTGCGCATCGCCGAGGTAATCGAGGAGAAAGAAGCCGGTTTGCAGTCGCTTGCCGAGCCCTGGGCCGACACCACCTCGCCCGCGGGACGCATGGTGCTGACAGTCTTCGCCGGCATCGCCGAGTTCGAGCGCGCCCTGATCGCCAGCCGCACCGAGGAGGGCCGGCAGGCGGCCCGCCTGCGCGGCGTCCCCTTCGGCCGACCCCGCAAGCTGCGCCCCGACCAGCAAGCGCTGGCACGTCAGCTCCTCGAGGAGGGCCGCTCGGTCAGCGAGGTCGCCCGGACCTTCAACGTCCATCCCGCCACCATCTACCGATGCCTCGAGCCGAAGGCGGGCTTATGACAGTACACCGTCCAGCTCGCATGCACGGTCCGGATCGTGACGGCCGCGGCCGCGACGGGGGACGCGGACGGGCTGCCCCCCGACCGTGCGGGCGCGATCCCCTGGATGGGCGGATCACCTCCCCACCCCCGAGCCCCCGCCGATCAGGGCGACGGGGGCGTCCCCTCGCCGACCCCCGCCCGAGCACGAGCGATGAGCACCCACCCCCGCGTCGTGCGCGCCGTGCGCTCAGTAGGTCGCGCGCCCGCCAGAGAGGTCGAAGACGGCCGCCGTGGTGAAGGAGTTCTCCTCGGTGGCCAGCCAGCAGATCATCGACGCCGCCTCGGGCAGCTCCAGCATCCGGCCCCGCGGCACCTTGGACAGGATCATCGCCAGGTGCTCGGGCGACTGGGAGAGCGCGAGCGCGGTGCGCGCCACCGCGGGCGTGACGCAGTTGACGGCGATGTCGTGGCCCGCGAGCTCCTTGCCCAAGGACTTGGTGAGCGCCATCACCCCCGCCTTCGTCGAGGAGTAGGCCGAGGCGTTGGCGTTGCCCTCCTTGCCCGCGACCGAGGAGACGTTGACGATCCGCCCGTAGCCCGCCGCGATCATGTGCGGCACCACCGCGCGGGAGACGTGGAAGGTGCCCACGAGGCCCACATGGACGACCTCGGCGAAGGCCTGCGCCGGATACTCCCAGGTGGGCGCGTTCGGCCCCACGATCGCGGCGTTGTTGACGAGCACGTCGATCCGCCCGAAGCGCTCCATGACGGCGGCGGTGGCCGCCTCCACGCTCGCCAGATCGCCGATGTCGGCGGCGAGCGCCTGGAGCGTGCCGCCGTGCTCGGCCCGCCCGGCCAGCGCGTCGATGAGGCCCGCGTCGCGGTCCCAGATCGAGACCGAGGCGCCGCCCGCGAGCATCCGCTCGGCCACGGCCAGGCCGATGCCCTGCGCCCCGCCGGTGACGACCGCCACGCGGCCCTCGAAGTCGTAGTGGTTCATGCCTGCTCGCTCCTCGTCGTCCTGCGCGGCCCCCGGCCCGCGGCCCGGGCCGGGGGCTCCATCCTCAGAAGTCGTGGTCGTCGATGTTCCCGGCGTCGAAGGTGGTCAGCTCGGCCTGGATGTCGATCACGTTGTCCTCTTGAATCGTGATCGTGCCCAGATCGGGCACCTCGAAGGTGGCGCCGACCTCGTTCTCGATCGTGCCGTCGATCACGCCCACGGCGAAGTGGGCCGCGAGCCAGCCCTCGTCGTAGGGGCTCCAGAGCTGGAACGCCTCCACCGTGCCGTCCTCGACGAAGGGCCGCATCTGGCCCGGCGTGCCGAGGCCCGTCAGCCTGTCCTCCCGGGCCTTCGGCCGATTGCGGCACCTGCGCGGCGGCGGCGACCCCCACCGTGGTGGGCGGGATGATGCCGCGCAGGTCGGGGTGGGCCTGCAGCAGCGCCTCGGCCTCGGTGGGGGACCTCTGCGGCTCGTCGTCGCCGTAGACCGTCGCCACCGGCTCCATGCCCTCGCATCTGGGGTCGGTCTCGAGGGTGTCCTTCATCGCCGCGATCCAGGTGTTCTGGTCGGGCGCGTCGGTCGTGGCCGACAGGATCGCGATCTCGCCCTGGCAGGCGATCATCGAGCCCAGCAGCTCCACCCGGCCCGGGCCGGTCTTGGCGAAGTCCACCGGCAGGACCGCGGCGTCGCGGTGCTGCTCGTCGCCCACCAGGTCGCCGTCGGCGGCGAGCACGAGGATGCCGCGTTCTCGCGCGCGGTCGAGCACCTGGATGAGCGCGTCGGGGCTGTCGGGCGAGAGGGCGATGGCGTCCACGCCGCGCCGGATCTGCGCGGTGACGAAGGGGATCTGCGAGGTCGCCTCGGCGGTCGCGGGCGCGGCCTGGGAGAGCCCGCAGCCGATCTCGGCCCAGGCGTCTTCGAAGTCCGCGACGAGGCTGTCGAAGTAGGGGTTGCCGGTGTTCTTGGGGATGGGGACGATCTGGACGGGATCGTCCTGGGCCGTGGCGGCCCCGGCCGCGAGGGCCGCGCCGAGCGCGAGGCCGGCGATCAGGGATCGTCGGGTCACGGTCGCGTCTCCTCCGCGTTGCGCCGCAATCGGGCGGGGCCCGCCTCATCTTCGAGTGCGGGCGCAGATCGCGCCGGTGGCGGCGATCGAGACGATGAGCAGCAGGCCCATCACGATCGGCCGCGAGGTGATGGCGACGTTGGCCCCGGTCATGCCGGTGGCGATCACGACGAGCAGCCAGGCCGCCAGGAAGGCGCCGAGGATCGAGCCGCGGCCGCCGAAGATGGCGGTGCCGCCCCGCATCACCATCAGCAGCTCGCCCCCGTCGCCATGTCGGAGCGCACCGAGGCCAGGCGCGAGGTCGTCATGAGCCCCGCGACGGCGCTCGTCGCGCCCGAGGGCACGATGACCCCCATCCCGACCCGCCTCACGCGGATGCCGGCGTGGCGGGCGGCGAGGTGCCGATCCGGTGGATCTGCCGCCCCGTGACGCTCCACCTGATGGCCCTGTGGCCGCTCGTCGCCATGGTCTCCCGCCTGGAGCGGCGCCGCGGCGGGGGCGCGCCGTGACGGGCCTCGTCAGCATCCGCGACCTGCGCAAGAGCTTCGGCGCCTTCGAGGCGCCGCGCGGCATCGACCTGGAGATCGCGGCGGGAGAGGGGGTCTGCGTCGTCGGCCCCTCGGGCTCGGGCAAGTCCACCCCGATCCGCTGCATCAACCGGCTGGAGGGCTGCTCGGACGACGGCGCCATCCGTGTGGGCGGCGTGCCGGCGACGCCCGGCCGGGCGCTCGCCAAGGTCGGCATGGTGTTCCAGCCCTTCGACCCCTTCCCCCCCTGACCGTCCGGCGCGATGTCATGCCCGCACCGATGCGCGTGAGGGGCACGACCCGCGCCGCCGGCGCGCGTCGGCATCGCCGAGCGGGCCGACAAGCATCCCGGCCAGCTCTCGGGCGGCCAGCAGCAGCGCGTGGCGATCGCCCGCACGCTCGCCATGGAGCCGCGCGCGGTGCTCTTCGACGAGCCGACCTCCGCGCTCGACCCCGAGATCGTGGGCGAGGTGCTCGACGTGATGCGCGGCCTCGCCGGCAGCGGCGTCACGATGGTCGTCGTCACCCACGAGATGGGCTTCGCCCGCCAGGTCGCCGATCGCGTGGCCTTCATGGACGAGGGCCGGATCGCCGAGATCGGACCGCCCGGGCAGGCCCTCGCAGCCCCCGCCACGAGCGCACCCGCGACCTCCTCGCCGCCGTGCTCGACCGTCGGGCCCTGTCCCTGACGAGAGATCCCATCACGACCGCATCCCGCGACCCGATCGACATCGAGTTCGCCCAGTCGCGCTTCCCCGGCCTCCCCTCGGGCTGGGTGCTCATGGGCGACGCCGGCGGCTCGCAGACGGTGCGCGGCGCGATCGACCGGATCGCCGAGTTCCTCACCCACCGCAACGTCCGGACCGGCGGCGGCCACGCCGTCTCCCGCGCCGCGGCCGAGGCGCTGGGCGAGCGGGGGCAGGGCGGCCTGATCCGCGTCTCGATGGTGCGCTACGACCCGCTGGCGCAGGGGGACCGCCTGACCGCCGCGCTGGAGGAGATCGCGGCGGGCATGGCGCCGCAGCGCGTGGGCGCGAGGCGGCCTGCCCGGTCGGGGCGCCGCGTCGAGCGATCGAGACGGGCTTCGACGGCGCCGCGAGCGCCGCGGCCGGGGGGCGCGCGGGCGATCTCATCGCGCCCCCTCACCGTGCTCCGCGTCCGACGACGGCCCAGAGCGGGTCGCCCCCGCCATCCTCGGGCAGGAGCTCGCGCTCGTGGGCGTCCTCGATCCCAACCTCGAGCATGGCGAGCGTCACGTAGCGCGCCCGCTGGGCCGGCGAGGATCCTCGCCAGAAGGCGATCGCCTTGGTCGGGAAGCAGCGGTTCGAGAAGGTGACGACGAACGGCCCTCGGGGCTTGAGCACGCGCGCGACCTCCCGGAACGTCGCCACCGGGCGCCGCAGATACTGCACCGAGACGCAGCACAGCACGGCGTCGAAGGCGTCGTCGTAGAGCGGCAGGACGGGATCGACGTTGAGATCCTGGACGAAGCGGCGCGCGAGCGCCGGGTTGGCGTCGAGCTCGGCCGCGTTCATGCCGTGGCCCCTGACCTCGAGCGCCATGTCGGGCAGGTGGCTGTGGCGGCTCGACATCAGGTCGAGCACCCGCATGCCGGGCGAGAGGTGCTCGGCGTAGAGCGCCCGCACCGCCCGGATGGCGCGCGCGTCGAGATGAGCCACCATCCGGGGGCTGACGTAGAAGAACGTGTCGGGGGACGGATCGGCGCACTCGAAGGCCTGCGGCGGAAGGTCGGCGAAGCGCATGATCGTGCTCTCATGGGGGTCGCGGCTGCGGGATCTCGGCGGCGAGCGCATCCCTCGAACGCGCGGGATGCCGCCCTCCGGGCGCGGCTCGCGCCACCGTCTGCAACTCTCGATTGCATGATGGCAAGCCTGACGCTGCGGCACTCGCGCCGCGGCGATGCGCGCCCTGGCCCGGCCCGACCCCGCGCCGCCGCCTCGGCCGCCCGGCCTCTGTCCTCGAGGGGCCCGGGCCGCTCGGAGCGGCCTCGACGGCGTTCTCGCGGGCGGCGGGGGGCAGGGGGCGCGCCCTCGGATGGGGACGGACGGGCGCCGGGCGCCGCGCGCTACATCTTGCCCTTCCAGGGCACGAGCCGGCGCTCGAGGGAGCGCATCAGCATGTCGAAGGCGTAGGCGATCGCGGCGATCACGATGATGCCCATGATCACGGTCGAGGTCTGGAGGAACTGCGAGGCGGTCAGCACCATGTAGCCGATGCCCTTGGTGGCCGCGACCATCTCGGCCGCGACCAGCGTGGTCCATCCAAAGCCGATGCCGATGCGCATGGCGGTGAGGATCTCGGGCGCCGCCGAGGGGACGATGACGTGGCGCATCACCTGCCAGCGGGTGGCGCCGAAGGAGTAGGCGGCGTGGATCTGCTCGATCGCGGCCGAGCGCACGCCTGCGCGAGCGCCGAGCGCGATCGGCGCGAACACCGACAGGAAGATCAGCAGCACCTTCGAGGTCTCGCCGATGCCGAACCAGATGATCATCAGGGGCAGGTAGGCGAGCGGCGGGATCGGGCGGTAGAACTCGATCGGCGGGTCGAAGATGCCGCGCATCAACGGGCTCATGCCCATGGCGATGCCCAAGGGGATGCCGATGGCGCAGGCCAGCACGAAGGCGCCGAAGACGCGCGCGGCCGAGATCGCCACGTGCTGCCAGAAGGGCGTGCCGGTGAAGCCCTCGGTCCACACGTCCACGAGCTTGCCCAGCACCGCGCCGGGGGAGGGGACAAAGAGCGGCTTGACCAGGCCCGCCGCGGTCACGCCCCACCAGATCAGCAGCAGGAGCGCGATGGTGGCGAGGCTCAACGCCAGCGTGTCTCCCTGGCCCGGCACGCCGTAGGTCTCGCCGGGCTTCGTGGGCCGCGCGCGGGCGAGCCAGGCAAAGGCGCCGCTGCGGGGCGCCAGGCGCGCCACCTCGGCCTCGCCGCGGTCGGTCATGCCGCCACCTCCTCGTCGGCGAAGATGATCGCCAGCACCTCCTCGCGCAGCGCGATGAACTCGCGCGACGCCTTGACCGTTCGCGCGGGCTCCCCGTCGAGGAACCGGCGCGAGAAGGGCAGCTCGAAGCGGTGCGCGATGCGCCCGGGCCGCGGCGACATGACGACGAGCCGGGTGCCCATGAAGAGCGCCTCCTCGACGGAGTGGGTGATGAAGAACACGGTCTTGCCGGTGTCGCGCCAGATCTTCAGGATCAGCTCCTGCGCCTTCTCGCGCGTCAGCGCGTCGAGCGCGCCCAAGGGCTCGTCCATCAGCAGCACCTTGGGGTCGCAGGTCAGCGCGCGCGCGATGCCCACCCTCTGCTGCATCCCCCCCGAGAGCGCGTAGACGGGCGACCGCGCGAAGTCCGCCAGGCCGAGGAGCCCGATGAACCGGTCGGCGACCTCGTAGGCCGCCTTGCCGCGCCCCTGGAGCTTGAGCCCAAAGGCCACGTTGTCGCGCACGTCGAGCCAGGGCAGGAGCGCGTGCTTCTGGAACACCACCGAGCGGTCGGCGCCCGGCCCCGTCACCGGCGCGCCGTCGAGCAGGATGCGGCCCGAGGACGGCGCGAGGAAGCCCGCGATCAGGTTCAAAAGCGTGGACTTGCCGCAGCCCGAGGCGCCGAGCGCGACCACGAAGTCGCGCTCGCGCAAGCTCAGGTCGATGCGGCTCAGCGCCTCGACCGGCGCGCGGCCCTCCTGCGCGGGATAGACCACCGAGGCGTCCTCGATCTCCAGGGCCATGCCCGCTCCTCCTTCGCGGCGGGCTACTCCTGCGCCGCCTCGGCGAGATCGGGGGTCACGAAGGGCGCGTAGTCGTCCGCCACCGTGTCGATCCGGCCCGCCTCCTTGAGGAACTCGGCGGTGGATTTGAGGGCCTCCGCCGCGCCCCCGCCGAGCCAGTCGGGCCCGACCTGCTCGGCGAGCGGCAGGAAGACGTAGCCCTCCAGGATGGCGGGCACCTGCGAGGCCTCGGCGCCGGTGTAGGCGGCGATCGCCTGGACCGGCGCGCTGTCCTCGGTCCAGGCGGAGGGGTCGTCGAGATAGGCCTGGTTGGCCTCGGCCATGGTGCGGACGAAGGCGATCATGGCGTCGGCGTTCTCGGCCGCGAACTCGGGGCTCGCCACCCAGGCGTCGAAGGTGGGGTAGCCCCATTCGGCGGTCTGGTCCGCGCCGAGGAGGCGCGTGCCCTTCTGCATGATCTGGCTCTGGACCGGCTCCCAGATGAAGGCGGCGTCGATCGCGTCCTGCTCCCAGGCGGCGGCGATCTGGTCGGGCGGCATGCTCATGATGGTCACGTCGCCCGGCGCGAGCCCGGCGTGCTCGATGGCCCCCATCAGCGAGAAATGCGCCGTCGAGCCCACCGGCACCGCGACGCGCTTGCCCGCGAGGTCGGCCACCTCCTCGATCCCCGAGCCGTCGCGCGCGATCAGGCTCTCGGCCGTGCCGATGACCTGGGCCAGCAGGATCATCTCCAGATCGACGCCCTGGCTCGCGGCGATGGCGAGCGGCGAGGAGCCGAGCTCGGCGAGGGTGACGTCGCCGGAGGCCATGGCCGCGATCACGTCGGTGCCGGCCGCGAACTTGCGCCACTCGATGTCCCAGCCGGTGGCCTCGGCGAAGCGCCCCTCGCTCGCCGCGACCTGCATCGGCGTGGGGTTGCCGAAATGGCCGATGACGACCGTCTGGGCCGACGCGGCCCCCGCGAGAAGGCCGGCGGCGACGCCGGCGGCGAGCATGGTCCTGAGCGTCCTGGGCATGATGGTCCGATCCCTGTTGGTCGTCGTTCACTGTGCGGGCGCCGCCTCCTTTTGCAAGGCGTCGGTCCTTCCGCCGGGCTCCGGCGCTTGCCCCTCGCCCATTGCGAAGGCGACGATCGCGGCGACCGGCACGTCGAGGGCGTCGAGGGTCGGGGCGCCCTCGATCGGCGCTTCGAGGCGCGAGGGCGCCTGAGGGTTCGTGTCCACGACGAGCGGGACGTGGTCGGCGTCGTCCTCGGCCGGCGTGGGCGCGATCAGCCGCGACATCGGGAGCGCCGTCGCCTCGGGCCCCATGCCGCCCAGGACGCCCAGGCGGCGCGGCGCGCTCACGGCGCGACCCCGGCCGCCGCGGGCTCGGCCCCGATCTCGGCCCCCGCCCCCTGCGGCACGCAGGCGGAGATGATCTCGCCGATCCGGGCGCAATCCTCCAGCGAGAAGGTGAGCGGCAGGCGCATGTCGAACAGCGTCGCCAGCACGGCGTCGGTCCTCGGCAGCGCCTGGGGCGCGACGTAGCGCCAGCTCGGGTGCGCCGAGGTGAAGCCCGCGGGCTCCGATGCGCCGAACCACTTCAGCTCGACGCCGAGCGCCGCCGTCTCGGCGAGGAGCCGGCGCGCGCCCTGCGGGCCGAGGCCGGGGACGCGGAACTGGATCGAGCTGCCGACGAAGGCCTCCTCGGGGGGCCTGCGGGGCAGCGCGATCGCGGGATGGCTGGCGAGCGCCCGCGCCACGGCGGCATGGCGCGCGTTCCAGCGCTCGATCGCCGCGTCGAGGCGCGCGAGCTGCGGGCGCAGGATCGCGGCGCGCAGCTCGTCCATCCGCGCCGAGGTGTTGGGCATGTCGAGCCGCGCGTCGCCGAAGTGCTCGGGCGCGGGGCCCGCTCCGTGGCGGGCGTGGTGCATGTAGGAGCCCGACAGGATCGTCGCGCGCGCCATGAAGGCGGGGTCGTCCGAGACCAGCAGCCCCCCCTCGCCGGAGTTCAGGTGCTTGTAGGTCTGGGTGCTGAAGCAGCCCGCGAGCCCGAAGGAGCCGCTCCGCCGCCCGCGCCAGGCCGCGCCCATGGTGTGCGCGCAGTCCTCGATCAGCGGCAGCCCGGCGCCCTCGCACAGCGCCACGAGCCGGTCCATGTCGCACAGATGCCCGCGCATGTGCGAGACCAGCACCGCGCTCGCGCCGCCTCGGGCCAGCTTGGCCGCGAGGTCGTCGAGGTCGAGCACCAGATCCTCGGTCACCTCGACCAGCACCGGCCGCGCGCCCACGGCCGCGATCGCGCCGGGCACCGGCGCGAGCGTGAAGGCGTTGGTGAGCACCGCGCAGCCCGGCCCGATGCCGGCGGCGCGCAGCGCGATCTGCATCGCCGCGCCCCCCGACGCGCAGGCGAGGCAGTGGGCCGAGCCCTGCCAGGCCGCGAACTCGCGCTCGAACGCGGCCGCCTGGCCCTCCTCGCCGGGGCCCGTGTTGTAGCGGTGCAGCCGGCCCGAGCGCAGCACCGCCACCGCCGCCGCGATCGCGTCCTCCGCGATCGGCTCCTGCTGGGTGAAGCTGCCGGTGAAGGGGGCCTGGGCCACGGCTCAGGCCACCTCGGCCGGGACGCGGCGGTCGCCGCCGTCGAAGGCCGCGGCGCAGCCGAGGAGCGGCGCCGAGCCGCCGGTGGGCGCGAACACCACCCGCTCGCCCTTCCCGACCCGGCCCTCGCGGATCAGCTCGAGCGGTCCCGCCCCCTCCTTGGTCGAGTGGACCGGGCCGAGCAGGAGGCCCTCGATCTCGGCGGACATGGCGATCGCCTCCCCGCCCGTCGTCGGGACGCCGTGGCCCTCGCCGAGACGGTCGCGGTCGGCGACCGCGTCCCCGCGCCGCACCGCGCCCGCAGCGCCGATCTTCTCGGCCGCCGCCACCGCGAGGGTGGAGACGTCCTCCTCCTGCTCAGGGCGCGGCGCGCGCACGCCGATCCCGAGGACCGGCACGTTCGCGTGGGTCGCCCTGAGCCCGGCGACGGGCCCCGCCTGCGTGCCCGCGCTGCGGGTGGCGTGGACGACGCGGTCGATCACCGGGCGGCGGTCGTCGGCCTGGCCGATCAGCTCGAAGGCGCGGTTGACGTGGCCCGGGGCGCCCGTGGGGTTCGAGCCGCCGCCGGAGATGGCGTGGATGCGCCGCCCCTCGCCGCGCCGCCGCTCGGCGGCCATGTCGGCGGCCATGTCGGCGGCCATGTCGGCGGCCATGTCGGCGGCGCCCCCGCGCATCTCCGTCGCCGCCCCGCGCGGATGGTCGGGCAGCACGTCGCCGTTGCCGGTGTGGTCCGGATCCCGGCCGCCGGTGCGGTCCTCCAGCAGGATGCGGCAGCCCATGCCGAGCTTGGCCGCGAACGCCGCGGTCCGGCGGGCGTGGTTGGACTGCGTCGCCCCTTGGGTCATCGCGGCGTCGGCGCCCTCGGCCTCGGCCATCAGGACCGCGAGCCCGCGCGCCTCGTCGCCCTCCGTCGGGAGCCCGGCGCGGTCGCCGCGCTCGATCCAGATCCCGGGCCGCCCGAGCTCGCGCCTCGGCCGGCCGAGCCGCTCCAGCGGCGTCGGCCGATGCGCCGCGACGATGGGGGGGAAGCGCGACAGCGGCACGGGCGGAACCTTCCGGGCGAGGCGGCGGGCGGGTGAGACGAGGCCGGCGAGACGGTGCGAGCCTGCACCCGCGGGCGGCGCGTTTCAACTGCAACCTCGGCCGGCCATCGTGCCCGCCTCGCATGAGGAGGGGCCGCGCGTGCGTCACGAGGGGCTCGAGGATCTCCGCGCCGCGACCGAGACCGGCCCGCTCGCCAGGGCCGCGGGGCGCCGGGCCCTCGCGCGGCCCGCCTTCTCGCGGCGGAGCTTCGGGCGCTCGTCGATCTGCGCGGGACGCCGGGCTGCGGAGGCCGCCCGCTGACGGCGGTCCGCACCGGGGGCGCGAGGTCGCCGACCGAGGAGGAGGTCCGGGCCCGGATCCGGGGCCCGCGCGCGCGCGCCCCGGCCTTCCGCACCCCGCGAAGCGTGGGACGGCTCCGGGCCCCGACGCGGCCGTGCGCCGCGCGGGGGCGGCGATGTCCGGCGTCGCCGGGGGCCGGGGGGGCGGGGGGCGCGCGCGCGGGCGCGGCCCGGAGCCTGGAGCGCCCGGCCGGGCGGGATCGGCTCGGACGCTCCGGGCTCTTTCGCGGTCGCATCGGCCGGGCGCCCGACCGGTCCGGTCGGGCTGGACGATGCTCTAGGAGCGGCCCGCGAGCGTGCCGGCGCGGCGCGCCAGCGCGCGCTCGAGGGTCACGAACCCGTCGTAGAGCAGCCCCGCGAAGAGGCCCACGATCAGCCCGCCCTGGAGCACGAAGGCGGTGTTGCTCGTCAGCAGCCCCGCGATGATCACCTCGCCCAGCGTGCGCGCGGCCACCGTCGAGCCGATGGTGGCGGTGCCGAGCGAGATGACGACCGAGAGCCGGATGCCGGTCAGGATCACCGGAGCCGCGAGCGGCAGCTCGACGCGCCAGAGCCGCTGGCGCGGCGTCAGGCCGATGCCGCGGGCGGCCTCCATCACCGTGGGCGGCGTGGTGGCGAAGGCGGTCATCGCGTTCTCGAAGATCGGCAGGAGCCCGTAGAGGAAGAGCGCGACCAGCGTCGGCCCCGAGCCGAAGCCCAGCACCGGCACCGTCAGCGCCAGGACGGCCACGGGCGGGAAGGTCTGGCCGATGTTGGTGACGGCGCGCGAGAGGGGGCGGAACTCGGCGCCGGCAGGGCGGGTGACGAGGATCGCCAGCCCCACCGCCACCAGCGTCGCCAGCCCGCTGGCGGCGGCGACCAGCCCCAGATGGCCGAGCGAGAGCGCGAGCAGCGAGGTCCGGTCGTAGATCACCGGGGCCCCCTCGGGCGCGAAGGGCGCGAAGGCCGGCGCGAAGAGCGCGGGCCGCACGACCAGCGCCGCGAGCAGGGCCGCGGCGGCGATGCGCAGCAGGGTGCTGCCCATCCTCAACGCGGCCCCCGGGCCTGCGCGAGGATGGCGTCGAGCGGGACGCGCCCGACGGGCCGCCCGTCCCGCGTCACCGGGATCGCGCGGCGGCCGGTCCAGAGGCTCGCGGCCAGGGCGTCGCGCAGCGTCGCGCCGGCCTCGATCGCGGGCCCCTCGGCCTCGCCGGGCTCCACGATCTCGCCCACCCGCCTCAGCGACAGGAGCTGGATCGGCCGTTCCGCGTCGCCGAGGAGGGCCGCGACGAACGCCGTGCGGGGCCGCGCCACGATCTCGGCCGGCGCGGCGTATTGCAGCAGCCGGCCCTGGTCCATCACGGCGATGCGGTCGCCCAGATGGATCGCCTCGGCCATGTCGTGGGTGACGATCATGATGGTCGCGCCGAGATGGCGCTGGATCGCCAGCAGAATCCTCCTGCGCCTTGGCGCGGATGATCGGGTCGAGCGCGCCGAAGGGCTCGTCCATCAAGAGCAGGTCGGGGCGCGCCGCGAGCGCGCGGGCGACGCCCACGCGCTGCTGCTGGCCGCCCGACAGCTCGTGCGGGAAGCGGTCGCGGAACTGCGCGGGGTCGAGCTGGAGCAGGCTCAGGAGCTCGTCCACCCGCTCGCGCATCCGCGCCTTGTCCCAGCCGAGCAGGCGCGGCACGGCCTCGACGTTGCGCGCGACCGTGTGATGCGGGAAGAGGCCGTTGCCCTGGATGACGTAGCCGATGCGGCGGCGCAGCAGGTGGGGCGCGATGGAGCGCGCGTCGTCGCCGTTGACGCGGATGGAGCCCGAGCTCGGCTCGACCAGTCGGTTGACCATCCGCAGCAGCGTCGTCTTGCCGGAGCCGGAGGTGCCGACGATGGCCGCGATGGTGCCGGTCTCGACGGTCAGCGTGACGTCGTCCACGGCGCGGTCGCGGCCGTAGATCCTGGTCAGGTTCTCGATCTCGATCACGCGCGCGCCCTCCGCCTGCGGGTGGTCGCCAGCTCGACCAGGATGTCGAGCAGCACGCCCGCGACGGCGGCCATCAGCACCGTCGGCAGCGCGCCCAGCAGGATCAGGTCGGTCGCGGTCTGGTTGAGGCCCTGGAACACGAAGACGCCGAAGCCTCCCCCCCGATCAGCCCCGCGATGACCGCGAGCCCGATGTTCTGCACCAGCACGATCCGGATCGCGGCGAGGATCACCGGCAGCGCCAGCGGCAGCTCCACGCGCGCGAGGCGTTGGCCCTGCATCATGCCCATGCCGCGCGCGGCCTCGAGGGCGGCGCGCGGCACGGTGGCGAGGCCCGCGACCATGTTCGAGACCACCGGCAGGAGCGAGTAGAGGAAGAGCGCGAGGAAGGCGGGCGCGAAGCCGATCCCGCCGATGCCGGCCGCGCGCGCCCCCGGCACGGACGCGCCGACCCAGGCGAGCGCCGGGATCATGACGCCGAACATGGCGAGCGAGGGGATGGTCTGGAGGAAGTTGAGGGCCGGCAGCACCGCGCGGCGCACCCCGGCGCGCCGGTGGCAGAGCACGCCCAGCGGGAAGCCCACCCCGGCGGCGAGCACGAGCGAGCCCACGGCCAGGACCGCGTGCCGCCGCGCCTCGCCCCAGAAGCTCGCCTCCCGCGCGGCGTATTCCTGCATCACCGAGATGCGCGACAACAGCCCGCTGGCGAGCAGCGCACCGAGGGCCGCCGTCAGGGCCGCGAGCACCACGAGGCGCCCCGAGGGCCGCAGGCCCATCTGCGAGAGCGCGTCGGCCATCAGCAGCAGCAGCGCCATCAGCAGCAGCCAGAACCCCGCCCCGGGCGAGAGCCGGGCGTAGTCGCCCGCGCCCTCCATCAGCGCGCGCGAGGAAAGCGCCAGCATCGCCACCAGGGCCGCGAGGCCGATGAGGCTGGCCCCGAAGCGCGCCGTCTCGGCGATCCGCAGGCATCCCGCCGCGAGCGCCGCCGCCAGGACCGCGAGGCCGGCCGCCGCCGCGCCGGGCGGGAACGCGCGCCAGGCGAGGAACGCCTCGCCCGGCGCGATGCGGTTGGGGCTCAGCACCACGAAGGGCGCGGCGAGCGCCGCCGCCGCGATCGCCGCGAAGAGGACGCCGCTGCGGCGGACGCCGCCCGCGCCCCGCGCCCCGGTCTCGGCGCCGCGAGCGCCGCCGGGCGGGGGCCCGCCGCGGCGGGCCCCGGCGGCGGGTGCGGTCAATCGAGCACGCCGATCGTCGTCAGATAGTCGCGCGCCACCGCCTCGGCCGGCTCGCCGCCGACCTGGATGCGGCCGTTGAGCTGCTGGAGCGTCTCCATGTCGAGCCCCTCGAAGATCGGCGCCAGGATCTCCGCGATGGCGGGATACTCCTCCAGGGTCTGGGCGCGCACGATCGGGGCGGGTTCGTAGACCGGCTGCACGCCGAGGTCGTCCTCCATCACGACGAGGCCGGTCGCGGCGACGCCCCCGTCGGTGCCGTAGACCATCGCCGCGTTGGCGCCCGACGTGCCACGGGCCGCGGCCGCGATGGTGGCGGCCGTGTCGCCGCCCGACAGGATGATGAGCTGGTCGGGCGAGAGCTCGAAGCCGTAGGCCTGTTGCATCGCCGGCAGCACGGCGGGCGAGGAGACGAACTCGGTCGAGGCGGCGAGCTTGACCTCGCCCCCGCCCGACACCCAGTCGCCGAACCCGCTCATCGTCGAGAGGTCGTTCTGCGACGCCACCTCGCCGGTCACGGCGATGGCCCAGGTGTTGTTGGCGGGCGCGGGCGCGAGCCAGACGATGTCGTTCTCCTCGCCGTCGAGCGTGCGGGCGCGCTCGTAGGCCGCGTCCGGGTCGCTCCAGACGTCCGCGTCGGCCTCGTTGAAGAAGAAGGCGGCGTTGCCGGTGTATTCGGGGTAGATGTCGATCTGGTCCGAGAGGATCGCCTCGCGCACGACCTGGGTGCCGCCGATCTGGAGGTTGCGGGTCACGGGCAGGCCCTCGGCCTCCAGCGCCTCGGCGATCACGTTGCCCAGCAGGCCGCCCTCGGTGTCGATCTTCGAGGAGACGACGATCTCGGCCGCCGCGGGGGCCGCGAGGAGGATCGAGGCCGTCGCGGCGAGGGGCCCGAGGCGCCCGGCCGCGAAGGACAGGGGCTTGAGGTGGAGGGGCTTGAGATCCACGGGCTTGAGATCCACGGGCTTGAGATGCACGGGGCGGGCTCCTTTCGAGAGATCGGGCCGGGCGATCTGGACGCCATGGTCCCCCTAGGGGGAGCGCCAGCCTCCTGCGACGGCTCCAGCCGGCTGAACGCCCCGGGCCGCGTCGGGTTTCCCGGAGCCTCGTCTTTTGGGGCATGCGCGGGACGCCGCCCGTCCCGCGCGGCGCCCTCTCACGACGGCCCGGCCCTGTCGCCGGCCCAGGCCAGCGCGCCGCTTTCGCGCTCGAAGAGGTGGCAGATGGCCGGCGGGACGGCGGCGTGCACCGTCTGGTCGATCTCGGCGCGGTAGTCCTTGTCGCCCTTGACCGACACGAGCGCGTCGCCGAGGCGGTAGCTGATCATCGAGGCCTCGCCCAAGAGCTCGATCGAGTAGACCGGGGCCGCGATCTGGCCGCCCGCCCCGACGATGGCGGCGTCCTCGGCGCGAAAGCCCAGCGTGACGGGGCCGGAGGCGTCGGCCGGAAGCCCCTCCACGCGCATCCCCGGCGCCTCGAAGACGCCGCGCGCGAGGGTGCCGTCGATCAGGTTCATGGCGGGCGAGCCGATGAAGCTCGCCACGAAGGTGTTGGCGGGGTTGTCGTAGATGTCGGTGGGCGTGCCGACCTGCTGGATGCGGCCCTTGTCCATCACCACCACGCGGTCGGCC
This sequence comes from uncultured Alphaproteobacteria bacterium, assembly GCA_963799455.1. Lineage (GTDB taxonomy): Bacteria > Pseudomonadota > Alphaproteobacteria > Rhodobacterales > Rhodobacteraceae > CAWCXF01. The sequence goes on from CAWCXF010000001.1 coordinate 62,247, forward strand.
AAGGTCATCGCCTCGATCTGGTCGTGGGTGACGTAGACGGTCGTGACCTTCAGCTCGTGCTGGAGGTGCTTGATCTGCGCGCGCGTCGAGACGCGCAGCTTGGCGTCGAGGTTCGAGAGCGGCTCGTCCATCAAGAACACGGTGGGCTCGCGCACGATGGCGCGCCCCAAGGCCACGCGCTGGCGCTGGCCGCCCGACAGCTCCGCCGGGCGGCGGTCGAGGAAGTCCGTCAGCTCGACGGTGCGCGCGGCCCTCATGACGCGCTCGTCGTGCTCGGCCTTGGGCACCTTGCGGACCCTCAGCGGGAAGCGGATGTTCTCGTAGACCGACAGGTTGGGGTAGAGCCCGTAGGACTGGAACACCATCGAGATGTCGCGGTCCTTGGGCTCGAGGTCGTTGACCATGCGCTCGCCCATCCAGATCTCGCCCGAGGTCACGTCCTCGAGCCCGGCGATCATCCGCATCATGGTGGACTTGCCGCAGCCCGAGGGGCCGAGCAGCACCAGGAACTCGCGGTCGGCGATGTCGAGGTCGAAGTCGTCCACGCCGACGAAGCCGCCCCAGCGCTTGCAGACGTGCCTGAGCCTCAGCTCCGCCATGGGCCTACCCCTTCACCGCGCCCGCGGTCAGGCCGCTGACGATCTGTCGCTGGAAGAAGAGCACCAGCACGAACAAGGGCGCAATCGCCGAGACCACGGCGGCGACGCTGTCCGCGGCCTCGCCGCCGTCACGCTGGAGGAGCTGCGCCTGCGCCGGCGAGCGCGGTTCGTCTACGAGTGCGACCCGAACGTCCCCCGGCGCCACGAGCTGCGCCTGGAGGACCGCGTCGCGGGCCAGCCGCGGCGTGACTAGCCGACCTGCGTCGGCGACCACGCGCCCGTGCCCGCCCGAGGAGGTCGGCGGACCAGAAGGCGACCAGGTCCGCCGCGAGGCGTGGCTGTCGTTGGAGGCGATGGAGGGCCTCTCGGAGCTGGCCGGGATCCTCGAGGCGGTGGTGCTCGAAGGGCGCCACGAGGGTCTGGACGAGGAGGCGGTCGAGGCGATGCGCGGCATCCTCGAGCGCATGCGGGAGCGCGAGGAGTGGAGGGGCGTGCCGTTCTCGAGGAAGGCCGCCAACGCGCGCCTGCGCGACGGCGAGCCCCTCCGTCCTCATGCACCAGCAGTGCTGACCGTCGGCGCGGCGGAGGGCCGATCGCGGGCGATCAGGGCTTCCGCGGCGAGCAGCGCGGCCCCGTCGCCGCGCCGGTCGCGGACATGGCCCATGAGGTCTCGGGCCGCTGGTGCTGTGACGCGGTCGAGCCTCGCCTTGAGCACCGCCGCCCAGGTGGGACGGTTCCACTCGGCGCTCACAACGACTCCTTACAGAACGCGCATTATGATCTCTCTCGCGCCTCGCAGGATCGTCGCCACCGCCATGCGGCTCGCCTCTTCGGCGAGCGGGCCTCGAAGCCGGCGGGGTCGTCTCGTCCGCGATGGCGCGCCGCGTCGGCCAGGGGATCGGAGGCTGCACGACTTGGCTATTCGGCGGCGGCGGGAACGGGCGCGCGGCGCGCGGCGCCCGCGCGGCGGTCCTCGAGGAGCAGCTCGGCGGCCTTCTCGCCGATCATGATCGCGGGCGCGTTGGTGTTGCCCGACACGATCTCGGGCATGATCGAGGCGTCGGCGACGCGCAGGCCCGCGACGCCGCGCACCCGCAGGCGCGAATCGAGCACCGCGCCCTCGTCGACCCCCATCCGGCAGGTGCCGGTGGGGTGGTAGATCGTCGTCGCGGTCGCGCGCACCCAGTCGAGCAGCGCCTCGTCGCCCTGCGCGGCCTCGCCCGGCGCGTGCTCGGAGGCGATCTTGCCCGCGAGCGGCGCGTGGCGCGCGATCGCGCGCGCCATCCTGACGCCGGCGACGATCGTGCGCCGGTCGGTCTCGGTGGCCAGATAGTTGGGCCGGATCGCCGGATGCGCCGAGGGGTCGGGCGAGAGGAGCCGGATCTCGCCCCGGCTCTCGGGCCTGAGCTGGCACACCGAGCTGGTGAAGGCCGAGAACGGGTGCACCCCCTCGCCGGGGCTGTCGGCCGACCAGGGCTGGACGTGGAACTGGATGTCGGGCGTGGCGGCATGCTCGCCGGTGCGCATGAACCCCACCGCGAGGCTCGCGGCCATCGTCATCGGCCCCGACCGGAACATCGCGTATCTCAGCGCGATGCGCGCCTGGTTCCTGTAGCTCCTCACCTCGTCGTTGAGCGTGGGCTCGTGGCACTTGTGCACGAGCCGCGCCTGGAGGTGGTCCTGGAGGCCCCGCCCCACCGCCGGGCGATCGACCCGCGCCTCGATGCCGTGCTCCCTCAGATGCGCCCCCTCGCCCACGCCAGACAGCATCAGGATCTGCGGCGAGCCGACCGCGCCCGAGCACAGGATCACTTCCGCGTCGGCGCGCGCGACGCGCTCGGATCCCGCGCGGTCCGCGTAGGCCACGCCCACGGCGCGCCCGTCCTCGACCACCACGCGCCGCACGGCCGCATGGGTGACGACGCGCAGGTTCTCGCGCCCCCGCGCGGGCTTGAGATAGGCCACCGCCGCGGAGCAGCGCCGCCCCTTGGAGGCGGTGAGCTGGAAGTAGCCCACCCCCTCCTGCTCGGCGCCGTTGTAGTCGGGGTTGAAGCGGTGGCCCGCCGCCTGCGCCGCCGCCACCCAGGCGTCGCAGACGGGTCGGCTCAGGCGCATGCTGGAGACCGTGAGCGGGCCGTCCGCGCCGTGCCACTCGTCGGCGCCGCGCTCCTGGCCTTCCGCGCGCTTGAAGAGCGGCAGCACGTCCTCCCAGCCCCAGCCCGTGCAGCCCATCTGGGCCCAGCGGTCGTAGTCCTGCGGCTGCCCGCGCACGTAGAGGAGCCCGTTGAGCGAGGACGAGCCCCCGAGCACGCGGCCGCGCGGCCACGGCAGGCGGCGCCCGTTCAGCCCCGGATCGGGCTCGGTCTTGTAGCACCAGTCCACCGACGGGTTCCCCATGGTGCGGAAGTAGCCGACGGGGATGTGGATCCACGGGTTCCAGTCGCGCGGCCCGGCCTCCAGCAGCACGACGCGCACGCTCGGGTCGGCGCTGAGACGGCCTGCCAGGGCGCAGCCCGCCGAGCCCGCGCCGACGATCACGTAGTCGGCCCTGATCCCGTCCATCCTGCGACCCTCCGGCGGCGACCGTCTCGTCTGACGTCAAACACCGTTGCCATGAACGCTCGGTTGGATCAATATCGATACCACGGGTATCAATAAAGCCCATGGGAGGACATCATGAAGGCATCGAAGGCGTTGAGCGCCGTCTCGCGGCGCGACCTGCTGAAGCTGACGGGCCGGTACGGCCTCTCGTCGGTGGTGATGGGGGCGGCGACGCTCGGGGGGGCGGCCACGCTGCCCTCGCTCGCGCGGGCGGCCGAGACGAGCTACGACAAGCGCTTCGGGCGCGAGCCCAAGCACCGGCTCAAGCTCGGCGCTTCGGGCTTCAACGCGCGCAACCTGCTGATCGAGCGGGCGGGGCCGCTGGAGTTCGCGCGCGACCTCGAGGAGCGCACCGACGGCGAGATCCGCATCGAGTTCATCGGCGACAACCAGCTCTGTTCCCAGCTCTCCTGCGTCGAGAAGACCCAGCTCGGCGTGGTGGACATGTTCGCCGCCTCGACCCAGAACTCGGCGGGCGGCGCGCCCTACTACGGCGCGCCCTACTACAACGTGCTCGACTACGCCTACCTCTTCCCCTTGCGCGCGGCGCAGTACCACTTCCTCTACTCCCCCGAGAGCCAGCGCCTGCTGCGCGATCCCCTGGAGGCGCGCCACGGGCTCAAGTTCCTGTTCTCGCACTGCGAGCTCAGGGGCATGAACATGGGCGAGACCTTCCGCGACAAGCCCACCGTGACCTCGATCGAGGAGCTGTTCGGCACCAAGAACCGCGTCACCGGCACCCAGCTCGGGCGCATCGCGATGCAGCTCCTCAACCTCAACCCGGTGCCCATCGCCTGGGAGGAGACGCTCGACGGCCTCAAGCAGGGCCTGATCGACGGGGCCGAGACCTGGCCCTCGGCGGTGGCCTACGCCAACATGAGCCCGGTGGTCTCGCAATGCGTGGACCTCAAGTTCTTCTGCGGCACCGAGCACACCGGCATGTCCGTCAAGGTGTTCGACGCGATGGAGCCCCATCTCCAGGACGCGATCATGGAGTCGGCCTACCTCGCGCAGGTCCACGTCCAGGCCGCCAACGAGGCCGCGCTGGTCAAGACGGTTGGCTTCTCCGACCCCCAGCTCCCCGACACCATCTTCGTGCGCGACAACGTGCGCGTGGCCTTCCTGCCCGACGAGCAGACCCGCATGGCCGAGGAGATGTGCTCGCCCGAGTTCAACCCCGGCCCCTGGGAGCAATGGCGCGAGCGGCTCAACGGCTGGGCCGGCGGCGTCGACACCTACCAGGAGATGCACCGCGTCGCGCGCGAGATCCCCGCCGACACCCTGCCCGAGAACGTCGAGCCCCGCCGCTGGTGGCGCGACGCCTCCTGAGGCGCGCCGGGTGGCGCGACGCCTCCTGAGGCGCGCCGGGTGGCGCGACGCCTCCTGAGGCCCGCCCGACACCTGGCCCGAGACGACGCATGGGAGGCCGGCGCGAGAGACCGGCCCCCTCCCCCGGCCCGCCCCCTCAGGAGGAGACGACGATGCTGGACTGGCTGAACGGGACGGGCGCGATCCTGTCCGCCGCCGCCGCGGGCGATTCCTGGATGCTGAGCGAGGCGCTGGGCAGCCCCGCGGCCTGGGTGATGGGGCTCGCGGTGACGATCTTCGGCGGGCTCGCGGTGGCGGCCCTCTACCGCGCGGTGCCCTTCCTCGACCGCCATCTGGAGCCCGCGGTGATGGTCTCCTCCTACCTGCTGATCGGCGCGATCATCTTCGTCGAGGTGATCCGCCGCTTCGTCTTCGGCCTCCAGGCGCCGTGGTCCACCACCATCCCGCCCTTCCTGTTCCTCGTCATGACCTGGTTCGGCGCCTCGTGGAACGTGCGGCTCAGGACGCATCTGGCCTTCGCCGAGTTCCGCACGGCGATGCCGAGGGCGGGGCAGATGGCGTGCCTCGCGCTCGACGCGCTGCTCTGGGTGGGCTTCTCCTGGGTCGTCGTCGTCACCTCCACGAAGGTGGCGGCGAACTCGGCCGCCAACTTCCAGATCATGCTCGGCACCGACGACGTGATGCAGTGGTGGTTCCTGGTCTCGCTGCCGATCGCGTTCCTGCTGGTGGCCGCGCGCGCGATGGAGAACCTCGCGCGGGACTGGGCCAACTGGCGCGCCGAGGCGCCGCTGATCCGCCCGGCCGTGATCGGAGCCGACTGATGTCCGACCAGACCCTCGTCGTCGCCATCTCGCTCGGCGTGACGCTGCTGTTCATGATCGGCGTGCCGGTGTTCCTCGTCATCGGCTTCTGGGTGATCGGGCTCAGCTTCGTGCTGGAGCTGTCGCTCGACAACATCGGCGCCGCGCTGGCCAACGTCTTCACCGACGGCTTCGCGCTCCTCGCGATGCCGCTCTTCATCCTGACGGGCGACCTCATCAACCGCTCCGGCATCGCGCGCAGGCTGTCGGACTTCGCCTACTCGTGCCTCGGCTGGATGCGCGGCGGGCTCGCCATGGCCTCGATCGGGGCCTGCGGCCTCTTCGCGGCGATCTCGGGGTCGAACTCGGCCACCACCGCGACGATCGGCTCGATGCTGCACCCCGAGATGGTCGAGGGCGGCTACGACGCGCGATTCTCGGCCGCCACCGCCGCCGCGGGCGGCACGGTCGGCATCATCATCCCGCCCTCGATCATCTTCATCGTCTACGGGTTCCTGCTCAACCTGCCGATCTCCGAGCTCTTCGTCGCGGGCATCGTGCCCGGCGCGCTGATGGTGCTCGCGATGATGGTCGCGGCCTGGGTCGTGTGCCGCCGCAACGGCTGGGGCCACCTGATCCCGCTTCGGGCGGGCCGCGTCGCCAAGACCGCGATCGGCGCGTGGCTGGGGTTCTTCGCCATCGGCCTGGTGCTCTGGGGCATCTACACCGGCAAGTTCTCCCCCACCGAGGCCGCCGGCGTCACCGTGGGCTTTTGCGTCATCGTCGGCTTCGTCTGCCTGCCGCTCCACCGGATGCTGGGCCGCGGCCGGGCCGGGGCCCGGGACAGGGACGGCGACCGCCCCGTCGAGGAGCGCGGGGCCGCCGAGATGCTCGTCGTGCGCGGCTTCGGGCCGCTGGAGCTGCCGGGGATCACCATGCGCTCGGCGCAGATCACCGGCATCCTCGCGCCGCTGATCGCGGTGTCGGTGGTGATGCAGCAGATCCTGTCGGTGCTGGGCGCGCAGGAGACGATCTCGGCCTTCGTCACCTCGATGGGCGGCTACTACGCGATCCTGTTCACCTCGATGGCCATCGTCTTCGTCGCCGGCATGGTGCTCGAGAGCCTGCCCGTGACGATCATCCTGGCCCCCATCCTGGCGCCGATCGCCCAAGGCGCGGGGGTCGATCCGGTGCAGTTCGCGGTCGTCTTCCTGGTCGGCGCCTCGATCGGCTTCATCACGCCGCCCTACGGGCTCAACCTCTACGTCGCCTCGGGCGTCACGGGCGTTCCTTACGTGCGCTTGCTTCGCTACACGACGCTCTATCTCCTGGCGCTGATCGCGGTCTGGATCCTCGTGGCCCTCGTGCCCGCGCTCTCGACCGTGCTGCTGCCCGGACGATGACCAGGGCGCCGAGGGGGACGACATGGACGGGGGTGGCGACGCAGGCGCCGAGGGCGGCACCATCCCCACCAACCTGCGCCTGCTGATGGTGCTGGAGGCCATGGCCGAGGCCGGCGTGCCGGTCACGCCCACCGAGGTCAACGCGGGGCTGGGGCTGCCCAAGCCCACCATCCACCGCCTCTTCGCCACGCTGGAGGAGGAGGGCTTCGTGCAGCGCGACATCGACGGGCGGAGCTACTCGCCCGGCCGGCGGCTGCGCGTGATGGCGAGCCAGGTGCTCTCGAGCCTGCGGATCCGCACCGCGCGCCAGGCGATCCTGCGAAGGCTCTCCGAGGAGATCGGCGAGACCTGCAACATCGCGCTGCCGGGCCGCGACGCGATGATCTACGTCGAGCGCGTCGAGACCCACTGGCCGCTGCGCATCCAGCTGCCCATCGGCACCCGCGTGCCGTTCTACTGCACCGCGAGCGGGAAGGTCTATCTGAGCACCCTGCGCAAGACCCACCGCGAGCGCACCCTGCGCGCCGAGCGGCTGGTCGCGCGCACCGCCAACACGCTGACGGACGTGCCCGCGCTCCTCGACGAGCTGGCGGGGGTCGCGCGCGCGGGCTTCGCGCTCGACCGCGAGGAGTTCATGGACGGCATGATCGCGCTCGCGGTGCCGATCCTCGACCCCGCCGGCCGGCTGGTCTCGACGCTCTCGTTCCACGCCCCCACCCAGCGCCTCGACCTCGCCGCCGCGCGGCGATGCCTCGCCCCGCTCCAGCGCTCGGCGCGCGCGCTGTCGGGCCTCATCGACGAGGGGCCCGTCCCCGCAGAGCGCCGCGCGCGCGAGGCGGCGCGCCCCCGATGAGCGTTTACACGCCTGCGGGCATGCCACACTGTGGGGCGCATCGGCCGCCCGCGCCCTGCGAGCCTGATGAGGACCGCGCGTCCGCGGCCCGACCCCCGCCGGGCGGCCCCACGCAAGGGAGGACGGATCCATGACGAAGCCACTCGACGCGGCCCTCGCGCTCGCGCTCGCCCTCGCGGCCGGCGCCGCCTCGGCCCAGGACGGCGAGGCCTGCGCCACGGTCCGCCTGTCCGATCCGGGCTGGACCGACATCAACGCGACCAACGCGGTGGCCAGCGTGCTCCTGGGCGCGCTGGGCTACGAGGCCGACGTGGCCACGCTCTCGGTGCCCGTGGGCTACGAGGCGATGAAGACCGGCGACGTGGACGTGTTCCTGGGCAACTGGATGCCCGCGCAGCAGGCGTTCCGCGCCGAGCTGGAGGAGGCGGGGACGGCCGAGGTGCTGACCCGCAACCTCACCGGCGCCAAGTTCACGCTGGCCGTGCCCAGCTACGTCGCCGAGCAGGGGGTGAGCGACTTCTCGGACCTGGCCGGGAACGCCGAGCGGTTCGACGAGAAGATCTACGGCATCGAGAGCGGCGCGGCCGGCAACCAGGGCATCCGGGACATGATCGAGCAGGGCGATTTCGGCCTGGGCGACTGGGAGATCGTCGAGTCGGGCGAGCAGGCGATGCTGGCGCAGGTCGGCCGCGCCGCGCGCGGCGAGGACTGGATCGTGTTCCTCGCCTGGGCGCCGCACCCGATGAACACCGAGAACGACCTCACCTACCTCTCGGGCGGCGACGCCTATTTCGGCCCCGACTTCGGCGGCGCGGAGGTCTACACGCTGGCGCGCGCCGGCTGGCCCGAGCAATGCCCCAACGCGGCGCGGCTCTTCTCCAACCTCCAGTTCACCGTCGAGATGGAGAACGAGATGATGGGCCTCATCCTCAACGACGGGATGGATCCCGAGGAGGCCGCCCGGAGCTGGCTCCAGGAGAACCCCGCGGCGGTCGAGCCCTGGCTCGAAGGGGTCACGACGCTCGAGGGCGAGCCGGGCGGGCCCGCGGTGCAGGGCGCGCTCGGCCTTTGAGCGCGAGGCCGGGGGGGGCGCCCCGCCGCGGCGGGCGCCCCAACATCCTGATCCTGATGGTAGACCAGCTCGCGGGCACGCTCTTCCCCGACGGGCCGGCCGAGTTCCTGCACGTGCCCCATCTGCGGCGCCTCGCCGAGCGCTCCGCGCGCTTCGCCAACGCCTACGCCGCGAGCCCGCTCTGCGCGCCGGCCCGCGCGTCGTTCATGTCGGGCCAGCTCCCCTCGCGCACGCGCGTCTACGACAACGCCGCCGAGCTCGCCTCCGACGTGCCGACCTACGCCCACCACCTGCGCCGCGCGGGCTACGCCACCACGCTCTGCGGCAAGATGCACTTCGTCGGCCCCGACCAGATGCACGGCTTCGAGGAGCGCCTGACCACCGACGTCTATCCGGCCGACTTCGGCTGGACCCCGGACTGGAGCCGGCCCGACGAGCGCATCGACTGGTGGTACCACAACCTCGGCTCGGTCACGAGCGCGGGCGTGGCCGAGATCACCAACCAGCTCGAATACGACGACGAGGTGGCCCACCACGCGGTGGCCAAGCTCCACGACCTGTCGAGGCGCCACGACCCGCGGCCCTGGTGCCTCACGGTCAGCTTCACCCACCCGCACGACCCCTACGTCGCGCGCCGCCGGTTCTGGGATCTCTACGAGGACGCCCCGGCGCTCGAGCCCGCCGTGCCCCCGATCCCCTACGAGGATCAGGATCCCCATTCGCAGCGGCTGATGCGGATGAGCGACCACGAGGCGTTCGACATCCGCGAGGGCGACGTGCGCCGCGCGCGGCGCGCCTACTTCGCCTCGATCTCCTACGTCGACGAGCGGATCGGCGAGATCCTGGGCGTGCTGGAGCGCGGGCGCATGGCCGAGGACACGGCCGTGGTGTTCCTGTCCGACCACGGCGACATGCTGGGCGAGCGGGGCCTGTGGTTCAAGATGAGCTTCTTCGAGGGCTCGGCGCGCGTGCCGCTGACGATCGCCGCGCCCGGCCTGCCCGCGGGCCGCGTCGAGGTGCCGGTCTCGACGATGGACGTGGCGCCCACCCTGGCCGAGATCGCGGGCGTCGATCAGGGCGAGGTCGCGCCCTGGACCCAAGGGGTGGGCCTGAGCGCCGTGGCATCGGGCGCCCCGCGCGGCCCCGTGCCGATGGAATACGCCGCCGAGGGCTCGGTGGCGCCGATGGTGGCCCTGCGCGACGGGGCCTTCAAGCTCGCCTTCTGCGAGGCCGACCCGCCCCAGCTCTTCGACCTCGCCCGCGACCCCGAGGAGCGCCGGAACCTCGCCGGGGATCCCGACCACGCCGCGCGCCTGGGCGCGATGGTCGCCGCCGTCCGCGCGCGCTGGGATCTGGCGCGCTTCGACGCGGCCGTGCGCGAGAGCCAGGCGCGGCGCCACCTCGTCTACGAGGCGCTCAGGAACGGCGCCTACTTCCCCTGGGATCACCAGCCGCTCAGGCGCGCCTCCGAGCGCTACATGCGCAACCACATGGACCTCAACGTGCTGGAGGCGGCGCAGCGCCATCCGCGCGACGAGCCGGGCTGACGGCGACCCCATGCCCAGCACGCGGGCCGGGCTCGCGGGGCACGACTCACGGGACACGAGAGGACTCGCGCCCGTCCGGGGCGGCTGATAGGCTGGGAGCGAACCGGATCGAGGATCGACCCGATCGATGCGCAGACGATCCCTCCGCCCTTCCGGACCGGCCTCGCCGCGGCCGGATCGCCGCCCGGGGCGGTCGCCGCATTCGACCGACCGTCGCATGCAACGCATCGGCGTTCTCGTGCGTTGGGCCCCGCTGGCGCCCGTCGGACGATCCTACCGCCGCTCCCCGGCCGAGCCGAGGCCCCTGTCGCCCCATGCAGCCCACACGAGCGATTTTCCGCCTGAAATGAGGAGTTCCCAGTGAAATCCGGTCTCATCGCCGCCGCCTTGGCGTCCCTGCCCCTCGCCGCCTCGGCGGCGACCTTCAACTTCGGCGCCCTCGGCTCCGCCTTCGACGACGCCATGGGCTTCGAGGGCAGCTGGGAGGAGGTGACGGCCTGGGTGGACGGCACCCCCGGCACCTGGACCGTGGACGGCATCGGCGTCTCGGCCGCCACCGACTCGACCTACGTGCATACCGACAGCTCCTGGCGCCTCGGCCCCGATGCGGGCATCGGCCCCTGCGGCATCGCCGACTGCAACGCCAACGACGAGGACGGGTTCGGGCCGGGCGAGACCATCACCCTGACCTTCTCCGAGCCGGTCTCGATGACGAGCCTCCTGCTGCGCCAGAGCGATCCGGGCCGCGGGCCGAACGATCCCGACCACACCCCGGCGCAGGGCTCGCTCACCCTCGACGGCGCGACCCGCAGCGTCGTGGACGGCGTGGTCCAGGGCGGCTTCGGCTCGGGCACGACCTGGGTGTTCGGCTATGGCGGCGCCGATCCCGCCGACTACTACATCAACACCGCCGTGGTGGAGTCCACCCCCCCCGGCCCGCCGCCGGGGCCGCCGCCCGCGCCGATCCCGCTGCCCGCCTCGGCGCTCCTGCTGGGCGCCGCGCTCGGCGGCCTGGGGTTCCTCCGCCGCCGCGCCGCCTGACGCGCCCGGCCCGAGCCCCCCGCCCGGACGGCGCCACGGCGCCCGCCTGAGCCCGGCCGAGGCTCCGGCCGATGCCCCGGCTGCGTCTTGGCGATCTCGGCGCAAGCTCTCGCTTCGGAAGGGTGGAGGGGTTTCGGCCCGAAAGTGGCGAAGCCTCTCCCGACGACCCTCGCGCTCCGCGGCCGCGTCGAAGCGGTCCCCCGGCGGGCTCCGGAGGCGCTTCGGCGCCCTCGCCGCGAGGGGACGGCGCGCGAGCCCCCCCACCGTCCCGGTCGCCCCTCGTCCGGGGGCGCGAGCCCTCCGTGACGAGGACCGCGTGACGAGGACCGGCCCCGTCGCCCGAGGCCGCCGTCCCGCCGGGGCCGACGGCCGGGCCGCGGCTCGACCCCGAGGCGCCGCCAGGGGCGCGAGGATGCGAACTCGCGGCCCCCGATCAGCAAAGGTATGTTCCCCGGCAGGACGGGTATGCTACGTCCCGGTTCGGATGCAGGAGCGCAACGACGCTCCTGGCTTCGGGAGGAGTGCCATGCTCGACACGGATGCCAAGACCCACCCCCCCTCCGAGGACTTCGCCGCACGGGCGCATGTGGATGCCGGGCGCTTCGAGGCGATGCGGAAGGCGGCGCAAGGCGACCCCGACGCCTTCTGGGCCGAGCAGGGCCGCAGGCTCGACTGGATGGAGCCCTACTCGAAGGTGAGCGACTGCTCCTTCGAGCACGGGGACGTGCACATCCGCTGGTTCGAGGACGGCCGGCTCAACGTCGCGGCCAACTGCATCGACCGGCATCTGGCGACGCGCGGCGAGCAGACCGCGATCATCTTCGAGCCCGACGACCCGGACTCGGTCGAGGGCGGCGGCGCCCAAGCCATCACCTACCGCCAGCTCCACGAGCACGTCTGCAAGTTCGCAAACGTGCTCAAGGCGCTCGGCGTGGGGCGCGGCGACCGGGTGGTGATCTACCTGCCGATGATCCCCCAGGCGGCCTACGCCATGCTCGCCTGCGCGCGGATCGGGGCGATCCACTCGGTCGTGTTCGCGGGCTTCTCGCCGGACGCGCTCGCCAACCGGATCGACGACTGCCGCGCCAAGGTGGTGGTCACCGCCGACGGCGCGCCGCGCGGCGGGCGCGTCACCAGGCTCAAGGACAACGTCAACCAGGCGCTCAACCACTGCGCCGAGGATCCGGCCTGCCTGGTGGTGAGGCGCACCGGCCAGCAGGTCGCCTGGACCGAGGGGCGCGACCGCTGGCTGCACGAGATGGAGGCCGAGGTCTCCGCCGAGTGCGAGCCCGAGGCGATGGGCGCCGAGGATCCGCTGTTCATCCTCTACACCTCGGGCTCCACCGGCAAGCCGAAGGGGGTGGTCCACAGCTCGGGCGGCTACCTCCTCTACGCCGCGATGACGCACGAGCTGGTCTTCGACTACCACCCGGGCGACGTGTTCTGGTGCACCGCGGACGTGGGCTGGGTCACGGGGCATAGCTACATCGTCTACGGGCCGCTCGCCAACGGCGCGACCACGGTGATGTTCGAGGGCGTGCCGACCTACCCCGACGCGGGGCGCTTCTGGTCCGTGTGCGAGAAGCACCGCGTCAACCAGTTCTACACCGCGCCCACGGCCATCCGCGCGCTGATGGCGCATGGCAAGGGGCCGGTGGAGGCGCACGACCTGTCCTCGCTCCGCGTGCTGGGCACGGTGGGCGAGCCGATCAACCCGGAGGCCTGGACGTGGTACCACGAGGTGGTGGGCGGGGGCCGCTGCCCGATCGTCGACACCTGGTGGCAGACCGAGACCGGCGGGCACCTCATCACGCCCTTGCCGGGCGCCGTGGCGACCAAGCCCGGCTCGGCCACCCTGCCCTTCTTCGGCATCGAGCCGGCGGTGCTGGAGCCCGAGAGCGGCAAGCCGATCGAGGAGACCGAGGCCGAGGGCGTGCTGTGCATCGCGCGCTCCTGGCCCGGCCAGATGCGCTCGATCTGGGGCGACCATTCGCGCTTCGAGGACACCTACTTCCAGCAGTATCCGGGCCACTACTTCACCGGCGACGGCTGCCGGCGCGACGCCGACGGCTACTACTGGATCACGGGGCGCGTGGACGACGTGATCAACGTCTCGGGCCACCGCATGGGCACGGCCGAGGTCGAGAGCGCGCTCGCGGCCCACGAGGCCGTGGCCGAGGCCGCGGTGGTGGGCTACCCGCACGAGATCAAGGGCCAGGGCATCTACGCCTACGTCACGCTGATGAACGGGGTGGAGGCCACGGACGCGCTGCGCCGCGAGCTGTCGGACTGGGTGCGCCGCGAGATCGGGCCGATCGCCAAGCCCGACCTGATCCAATGGGCGCCGGGGCTGCCGAAGACCCGCTCGGGCAAGATCATGCGCCGCATCCTGCGCAAGATCGCCGAGGACGACCCCGCCTCGCTCGGCGACACCTCCACCCTGGCCGATCCCGCCGTGGTCGACGACCTGGTGGAGAACCGCATGAACCGGGGCTGAGGCGCGCGCGCTTCGAGATCCCGGCCCCGCCCGCACCCGACCCATCACGCCGCCGGGAGCCCCGAGAAGGCCCCAGCCCCACGGAGGAGACGAGCCCTTGAGCGAGAGAACGACCGACACGGCCCGAAGGGCCGAGGAGGACCGGCGAGGCTACTGGTCCGCGAACCTGCGCCTCATCATCGGATGCCTTGTCGTCTGGGGCCTGGTGTCCTTCGGCTTCGGCATCCTCTTGCGCCCGCTGCTCGCGGGCATCGGGGTCGGCGGCACCGACCTCGGCTTCTGGTTCGCCCAGCAGGGCTCGATCCTGGTCTTCCTGGTGATCATCTTCTTCTACGCCTGGCGCATGAACAGGCTCGACCGTCACTACGGCGTGGACGAGGAGTAGGCCGCGATGGACCAGTACACGCTCAACCTGCTGTTCGTGGGCGCGAGCTTCGCGCTCTACATCGGCATCGCCATCTGGGCCCGCGCCTGCACCACCTCGGAGTTCTACACCGCGGGCCGCGGCGTCCATCCGGTGATGAACGGCATGGCCACCGCGGCCGACTGGATGTCGGCGGCCTCCTTCATCTCGCTGGCCGGCATCGTCGCCTTCGCCGGCTACTCGGCCTCGGCCTATCTGATGGGCTGGACGGGCGGCTACGTGCTGCTGGCGCTGCTGCTCGCGCCCTACCTGCGCAAGTTCGGCAAGTTCACCGTCCCCGAGTTCATCGGCGACCGCTTCTACAGCCGGCACGGCGCGGCTCGTGGCGGTGATCTGCCTCATCGTGATCTCGGTCACCTACGTCATCGGGCAGATGACCGGCGCGGGCGTCGCCTTCTCGCGCTTCCTCGAGGTGGACATCACCACAGGCCTCTTCATCGGCGCGGCGGTGGTCTTCTTCTACGCCGTGCTCGGCGGCATGAAGGGCATCACCTACACGCAGGTGGCGCAGTACGTCGTGCTGATCACCGCCTACACCATCCCCGCGATCTTCATCTCGCTCCAGCTCACCGACAACCCGATCCCGCCCCTCGGGCTCTTCAGCGAGCACCAGGCCTCGGGCGAGCCGCTCCTCGGCCGTCTCAACGCGGTCGTGCAGGATCTGGGCTTCGGCGCCTACACCACGCAGGACGGATCGCCCATGGCGGTCCTCAACATGACCCTCTTCACCTTCTCGCTGATGATCGGCACCGCGGGGCTGCCCCACGTCATCATCCGCTTCTTCACCGTGCCGCGGGTGGCGGACGCGCGCTGGTCGGCGGGCTGGGCGCTCGTCTTCATCGCGCTGCTCTACCTCACCTGCCCGGCGGTGGGCGCGATGGCGCGGCTCAACATCATCGACACCATCTACCCGGGCGGCGTCGCCGAGGAGCCCATCGCCTACGACGAGCGGCCCGACTGGATCCGCAACTGGGAGGTGACGGGGCTCCTCCAGTTCGAGGATCAAGAACGGCGACGGCCGCATCCAGTACTACAACGGCGACAGCGAGGCCTTCGCCGAGGCCGCCGCGGCGCGCGGCTGGGAGGGCAACGAGCTCACCGTCAACAACGACATCCTGGTGCTCGCCAACCCCGAGATCGCGCAGCTCCCGGGCTGGGTGATCGCGCTGATCGCGGCGGGCGGCCTGGCCGCGGCGCTCTCGACGGCGGCGGGGCTCTTGCTGGCCATCTCCTCGGCCATCAGCCACGACCTCATCAAGGCGCAGATCAACCCGGGCATCTCGGAGCGCGGGGAGCTGCTGGCCGCGCGGATCTCGATGGCCGTGGCGATCGTGGTGGCGACCTGGCTCGGGCTCAACCCCCCGGGCTTCGCGGCGCAGACGGTGGCGCTGGCCTTCGGGCTCGCGGCGGCGACGATCTTCCCCGCGCTGATGATGGGCATCTTCTCGACGCGCATCAACGACAAGGGCGCCGTGTGCGGGGATGCTCACGGGCCTGATCTTCACCGTGGTCTACATCTTCCTGCACAAGGGCTGGTTCTTCGTCCCCGGCACCAACCAGTTCGAGGACACGATCGAGGGCTCGCTGCTGGGGATCCAGTCCACCGCCATCGGCTCGATCGGGGCGCTGCTCAACTTCGCGGTGGCCTATCTCGTGTCGAGCCGCACCGCCGAGACGCCCGAGCACATCAAGGCGCTCGTGGAGAGCGTCCGCGTGCCCCGCGGCGCCGGCGTGGCCACGGCCCACTGACCGGTCCCGGGCGGGCGCCTTCCCGGCGCCCGGCCCCCCTGGGGGGACGCATGGACCAGGCCGAGTTCCTCTCGACCGTGCCGCCCTGGGACGCGCTCGCGCCCGACGAGCTGGCGCGCCTCGCCGCCGCGCTGCGGCCTCGCCGCTTCGCGGCCGGAGAGCGCATCCACGGCCCCGGCGAGCCGCCGGACGGGCTCCACCTCGTCCGCCGCGGCCGGGTCGAGCTCAGCGACGCGGCCGGCGCGGCCCTCTCCACCCTCGGCCCCCGCGACGCCTTCGGCGAGCGCGCCCTGATGGGCGACGCCCTCGCCCACGCCGAGGCCACCGCCCTGGAGGAGACCGTCCTCCTGACGCTGCCGGCCGGGCGGTTCCACGCGCTCGCCGAGGCCCACCCGGCGGTCGCCGCCTTCTTCGCCCGCCCCCGGCCGGGCCGGGCCGCGGCGCACCCCCCGAGCCTCGCCGAGACCCGCGTCGAGGCGCTGATGTCGCCCGACCCCGCCACCTGCCCGCCCGGGACCACCATCGGCGAGGCCGCCCGGATCATGCGCGATCGCGGCATCTCCTCGCTCCTCGTGACGGGCGACGGGGGCCTCGCCGGCATCCTCACCATCCGCGACATCTCGGGTCGCGTCGTGGCCGGAGGGATGGACCCGCGGGCCCCCGTGAGCGAGGCGATGACGCCCGAGCCCCTGACCCTGCCGCCCGACGCCATCGGCTCTGACGTGCTGCACGCGATGATGGAGCGCGGCGTCGGCCACGTCCCGATCGTCGGGGCGGGCGGGCTCGTCGGCATCGTCACCCGGACCGACCTCACGCGCTTCCAGGCCGAGAGTTCCGCCCAGATCGTGGGCGACGCGGCCCATGCGCCGGACGCGGCCGCGCTCGCCGCGATCACCGCGCGCGTCCCGCGGCTGCTGGCCCAGCTCGTGGGCGCGGGCCACCGCCACGAGGTCGTCACGCGCCTGATCACCGGCGTCGCCGACGCCGTGACGCGCCGCCTGCTGGCGCTGGCCGAGGCCGAGCTCGGGGCCCCGCCCGCGCCCTATCTCTGGCTCGCCTGCGGCTCCCAGGGCCGCCAGGAGCAGACCGGCGTCAGCGACCAGGACAACGGCCTCATCCTGTCGGACGCCGCGGCGCCCGCGCACGACGCCTACTTCGCCGCGCTGGCCCGCTTCGTCTGCGGCGGCCTCGACCGGGCGGGCTACGCGTTCTGCCCCGGCGGGATGATGGCCGCCAACCCGCGCTGGCGCCAGCCCGTCCGGGTCTGGCGCGACACCTTCGCGGGCTGGATCGCCACCCCCGACCCGATGGCGCGGATGCTGGCCTCGGTGATGTTCGACCTGCGCCCGATCGGCGGGGACGCCTCGCTCCACGAGGGGCTCCAGGCCGAGACCCTGGCCGCGGCGCAGCGCAACTCGATCTTCGTGGCGCACATGGTGTCGAGCTCGCTCCACCACGCGCCGCCTCTGAGCCTCTTCGGCGGGCTCGCCACGCTAAAGCGCGGCGAGCACCGCCGCCACATCGACCTCAAGATGAGCGGCGTGGTGCCGGTGGTGGATCTCGGGCGCATCTACGCGCTGCGCGGCGCGCTCGCGCCGGTGGGCACCCGCGCCCGGATCGAGGCGGCGCGCGGGAGGGGCGTGATCAGCGAGGCCGGCGGGCGCGACCTGATCGACGCCTACGACCTCATCGCCCAGACCCGGCTCGATCACCAGGCGGCCCGGGTCCGCGCGGGCGAGGCCCCCGACAACTTCCTCGCGCCCGCCACGCTCTCGGCCTTCGAGCGCAACCATCTGCGCGACGCCTTCGCCGTGGTGCGCACCATGCAATCGGCCGCGGCGCAGGGGCGCGGCGTGCCGTAGCCCCGAACGCGGAGCGCGGCCCCGAACGCGGGGTGCGGCCCCTGTCGAGGGGTGCCGACGAGACGCGGCGCATGGCCTCGCGGCCGAAGGCACGGTCGGGGCCGCGTGCCGGGAGCGTGGCCCATGCGCTCTCGCCGAAGGGCGGGGCGTGAGCTCCCGGCCTGGAGGCCGGCGTGCATCCTCGGGCCGAGGGCGCGGCGCGGAGTCCTGCGCCGAGGGCTCGGCCCTGAGCCTCGCGTCCGAGGGCGCGGCGTGTATCCTCGCCCCCAGGGTGCGATGGGCATCCTCGCGGCCGGGGGCGCGGCGCGGGGCGTCCGCCGAGGGAGGGATTCTCATGCTGTTGGAGCTCTTGGCCGTCGTCTTCGCCGGGCTCGCGGGGGGCGGGGTCGCCTCGCTCGCGCGGCGCGCGGTCCGTGCCCTGCCGCGCTGGGCCCTGCCGCGCTGGCTGGTGCCGGTGGCGGCGGGGGGCGCGATGCTCGCGGTGGCGGTCGCGCTCGAATACGCTTGGTTCGAGCGCACCCGCGACGCGCTGCCGCCCCGCGTCGCGGTGGCGCTGACGCATGAGAACCGCGCGCCCTGGCGCCCCTGGACCTATTTCGCGCCCTTCGTCGATCGCTTCGTGGCGGTGGATGCGGGCTCGGTCCTGACCCATCCGGCCGCGCCCGACCGGCGCATCGTGGACGTGCTCGTGTTCGGCCGCTGGACCCCGCCGCGCCGCGTGCGCGCGGCCTTCGACTGCGCCGCGGGGCGCCGCGCCGACTTGGTGGAGGGCGTCTCGCTGGGGCCCGGCGGCGCGATCGAGGGCGCGGCCTGGCGCGACACCGGGCTCGACGACCCGGTGACGCGCGCCGCCTGCGCCGCCCCCGAGGCGGGGGCCTGAGGATGCGCGGCTGGGGCCTGCGCCGGCGCATGGCGCTGGTCTTCGCCGCCCTGGGCTCGGGCGCGGTCGCGGCCACCGCGCTCGGCCTGTGGGTCGCCTACGGGCGCCTGGGCGAGCCGGCCGCGCTGTCGCCGCTGGTGGTGGCGGGCGCGATCTCGTCCTTCGTCACGCTCGGCCTGACGGCGGCCGTCTGGCTGATGTTCGACGAGAAGGTCGCGCGGCCCCTGCTCTCGCTCGCGGCCGCCATGCGCACCCGCGCCCATGGCGAGGTGACGGCGCCGCTCGACGCCTCGCCCGCGCGCCATCTGGGCGACCTCGGCCCGGCGGCGGCGGCGCTGTGCGAGCGGCTCGCGCGGGGCCGCGCGGAGGCCCGCGAGACCGTCGCGCACGCCACCGAGCGGCTCGCGGCCGAGCGCGCGCAGCTCGCCGCGATCCTGTCGGAGATCCCCGTGGCCTGCCTCGCCACGGGCCCCACCCACCGCGTGACGCTCTACGACCGGCAATGCGTGCACCTGCTGGGCGGCGTGGCGCCCTTGGGCCTCGACCGCCCCGTCTTCGACTACCTCGACCGCGAGGCGCTCGGGCGCGCCACCGAAGCGCTCGCCTCGGGCGGCGCCTACCTGGACGCCGAGATCCCCACCGCCGACGGGCGGGCCGTGGTGCGCGCCCGCATCCGGCCGATCGGGCGCCATGGCGGCCACCTCCTGGCGATAGAGACCGATGCGGAAGGGGTGGCGATCGCCGAGCGGCCGCTCGTCTTCGACTTCGACCTCCTCGACCGCCCGGCCGACCGGGACACGGCCGAGACCCCGCTCGCGCGCCTGGCCCTCGTCGTCTTCGACACCGAGACCACGGGGCTCTCGCCTGCGCGCGACGAGATCGTGCAGATCGGCGCGGTGCGCGTCGTGGGCGCACGCCTGGTCGAGGGCGAGGCCTTCGAGACGCTGGTCGATCCCGGCCGGCCGATCCCGGCCGCCTCCACCCGCGTCCACGGCCTCGACGACGCGGCCGTGGCCGGCGCGCCCTCCATTGCCGAGGCCGGCCGCGCCCTCCACCGCTTCGCCGAAGGGGCCGTGCTGGTGGCGCACAACGCGCCCTTCGACCTCGCCTTCCTGCGCCGCCACCAGGGCGCCATGGGCTGCGCCTTCGACCATCCCGTCCTCGACACGGTGCTGCTGTCGGCCGCGGTGTTCGGCGAGGCGGTGCCGCACACGCTCGACGCCATCGCCGAGCGGCTGGGCGTGGGGCTCGACCCCGCCCGGCGCCACACCGCGATGGGCGACGCGGTGGCCACGGCCGAGGTGCTGCTGCATCTCATGCCGGTGCTGGAGGCCGCGGGGGTGCGCACCCTCGGCGAGGCCGTCGAGGCCCAGCGCCGCCACGGGCGCCTGCTGCCCGACCCCAACGCCTGACGCGCGGGGCGCGCTCCCCCGGACGACCCGGCCGGCGTTTCGGACGGGCCTGGGCGGCCGCGGCGCGGCGCCCAGGGCTCCCGACGCGATCGCGCCGGAGCGCGCCTCCCGCGCCCGGGGCGCGCCCGGCGTTGCCCTCGCGCCCCGGATCGGCGAGGCTGCGGCCCATCGCCACCCGAAGGGCGGGGCTCGCCGCATGACACATCCCGTCTCGGGCGTGGACCACGCCCTCCTGCTGACCGACGCGCTGGACGCCGCCGCCGCGGCCTGGCGCGCGATGGGCTTCACGCTGTCGCCACGGGGCCTGCACAGCGCCGCCAAGGGCACGGCGAACCACACCGTCATGTTCGAGCACGACTATCTCGAGCTCCTCGGCATCGTCGCCGAGACCCCCGACAACGCCCCCCGCCGGGCGCTGCTCGATCGCTCGGGCCCGGGGCTGCACGCCGTCGCCTGCCGGGTGGGGGACGCGCGCGCCGCCGAGCCCGCCCTGGCCGAGCTCGGCATCGCCACCCAGGGCCACGGCGCGTTCTCCCGGCCCGTGGATCTGCCCGGCGGCGGCACCGGCGAGGCCGCCTTCGCCACGCTCGACTTCGGCGACGCCGAGGTGCCCGCGGGCGCGATGTTCATGTGCGAGCACCGCACGCCCGCAATGGTCTGGCGCCCGGAGCTGATGGAGCACCCGAACGGCGCGCGAGGGCTCGCCGGCCTCGTCGCGGTGCGCGACGATCCCGAGCCGGCGGCGCGCGGCTTCGCCCGGCTCTTCGCGCTCGGCGCGGTGAGCGCGGTTGAGGGGGCGCCCGAGGGCCTCACCGTCGCCACCGGGCTCGCCTCGGCCCCGATCCTCGTCACGACGCCCGACGCCTTCGCCCGCGCCTGGCCCGAGCACGACCTCGACGGCACCCCGCGCGGCGCCTTCGCGGCGCTGCGCATCCGGGTGGGCGACGCCGAGGCCGCGCGCGAGGCGCTGCGCCGCGGCGGCGTACCGCATGTCGGGACCGAGCGCGGCGCCTCGGTCGGCCCCCGGCACGCGGGCGGCGTCGTGGTGGACCTCGCGGCGGCCTGACGGACGAGGGGGACCGGCGCGCCCCGCGCCGGCGCGTCGTGCGCCGGCCTCGACAAGGGCGAGAGCCGCCACGCGCTCGCCCGCGCGGGCCTCCTCGACCGCCTGGGCGCGCGGCGCGACCGCGCCGCCGAGACGCTCGCCTGACCTGACCCTCGGGCCTGACCCTCGGGCCTGCGCTTCGGGCCTGACCCTCGCGCTCGACGCGATCGTCCTCGAGCCGCTCGGAGGCGTTCTCCTGGGCGTGGACGGCGCCGTCCACGCAGTCCTCCAGGCCCTCGGCCACGCGGATGCGGGCCAGCACCGCGGCGGGCGCCTGCCCGTCGAGGAGGTCCAGGGCCGCCAGCGCCCCGAGGGCCTCCGGCAGCGAGGCCCGCGCCTGCGCCGCGACGCCGCCCTTCGCGCCGTGCAGCGCGACCGCGAAGCCGCCGCGCGAAGGCCATGGCCCAGGAGCGCCCGATCAGGCCACCCGCTCGGGCGGGCTCGCGTCGCGCGGCGGTCGGCCCCGGCCCGTCACGCCCGCAGACTAGGGGCAAAGCCCTCCCGGGGGGGACCGTCTTTTCCGGGACGCGCAGGGCCCGGGCGCCGTCCAGGCGAGGCGGGGGGAGGCGAGGCGGGGGGGCCATGCGCCCGTCCCGGGCTCCCGCGGGCGACAGGCGACGGGGAGGCCCTGGGTGCCTGGCCGCGGGCGCCCGCCCGCCGCCGAAGGTTGCGTTTCCGCCACCGTTCGGCGAGCCTCGCGCTTGCCAGAGGGGCTCGTGAGCACACGGCGCCCGGCCGAGGGAGCAGAGCCGATGCCGCATGTCGAGCCGGACCGAGCGGTCCCCGAGCCCGCGACCGACTACGAGGTCGGGCGGGACAACGTCCAGATCATGGGGCTCGACGTCCACAACCCGGTGTTCTTCGTCTCGGCCGTGCTCATCGTCGCCTTCGTCATCCTCACCCTGATCTTCCAGGAGGGGGCCGAGGCCTTCTTCGGCTGGCTGCGCCCCGCGCTCACGGCGCTCTTCGACTGGCCGCTCCTGATGGCGGCCAACCTCTTCGTGGCCTTCGCGCTCCTCCTCGTCGTCACGCCGCTCGGCTCGGTGCGCCTGGGCGGGCCCGACGCCCGGCCCGACTATGGCTATCCGGGCTGGTTCGCCATGCTGTTCGCCGCCGGCATGGGCATCGGGCTGATGTTCTTCGGCGTCTCGGAGCCGCTGTCGCACTACGGCTCCGCGATCGGCGGGCCGGTGGTCGAGGGCGGCGCGCGCACCGACTGGGCGCCCCTGGGCGGCGCCGCAGGCGACCCGGAGGCGGCGCGCGCGCTCGCCATGGGCGCCACCATCTTCCACTGGGGCCTGCACCCTTGGGCGATCTACGCCATCGTGGCGCTCTCGCTCGCGTTCTTCTCCTACAACCGCGGCCTGCCGCTGACGCTGCGCTCGGCCTTCTACCCGCTCCTCGGCGAGCGGGTGTGGGGCTGGCCGGGGCACCTGATCGACATCTCGGCGGTGTTCGCCACGCTCTTCGGCCTCGCCACCTCGCTCGGCTTCGGCGCCGAGCAGGCGATGGGCGGGATCGACTTCCTGTTCGGCGTCGCGCCCACCGCCACGGCCAAGGTGCTGCTCATCATGGCGATCACGGCCGTCGCGCTGGTCTCGGTCGTCGCCGGCCTCGACGCCGGCGTGAAGCGGCTGTCGGAGATCAACATGGTGCTCGCGGCGGCTCTGCTGGCCTTCATCCTGATCGCGGGGCCCACCCTCGTGATCCTCACGGGGCTGTGGGAGAACTCGGTCGCCTACCTCACGACGCTCCTGCCGCTCTCGAACCCGTTCGGGCGCGAGGATCTGAACTTCATGCAGGGCTGGACCGCCTTCTACTGGGCGTGGTGGATCTCCTGGTCGCCCTTCGTGGGCATGTTCATCGCCCGCGTGAGCCGCGGGCGCACGGTGCGCGAGTTCGTCACCTGCGTGATCCTGATCCCGACCGCGGTCTCCGTCCTGTGGATGTCCACCTTCGGGGGCGCCGCGCTCGACCAGGTGGTCGCGGGCGCCAACCAGGCCGTCGCGGACGCCGCGCAGGAGGTGAAGCTCTTCGAGATGCTCCGCAGCTATCCGCTGACCCAGATCGCCTCCTTCGTCGGCATCACGCTCGTGATCGTGTTCTTCGTCACGTCGTCGGATTCGGGCTCGCTGGTGATCGACACCATCACCGCCGGCGGCAAGGTGGACGCGCCGGTGGCGCAGCGCGTGTTCTGGGCGATCTTCGAGGGGCTCGTCGCCATCGTGCTGCTGCTCGGCGGCGGGCTGGTGGCGCTCCAGGCCGCCGCCGTGGCGACGGGCATCCCCTTCGCCGCCGTGCTGCTCGTCATGATGTGGTCCACCTACAAGGGCCTGTCCACCGAGCGGCGCGGCATGCGCGCGGTGATCGCGCGCGACGAGGCGCGCGCCGAGCCCTCGGAGCAGGGCTAGGGCGCGCCCTCCTCCGCCGGGCCGAAGGCGCCCTGCGCCCAAGCCACGAACGCCTCGACCGGCCCGCTCGCCCCCTCCTCGGGCACGAGGAGGTGGTGGCGCTCGGCGGGCCGCACGACGACCTCGCCCAATCGCACCAGCCGCCCGTCGGCGAGCGGCCGCTCCAGGAGCCGCTCCCAGCCGAGCGCGACGCCCTCGCCCCCCATCGCGGCGTAGGCCGCGTCGCTGTAGCTGGAGCACCGCAGCCGCGGGACCGGCGCCGGTCCCCGCGCGAGCCCCGCGCGCGCGAGCCACTGGCCCCAGTCGAGCCAGCTCGGCTCGGGCGCGTCGCTCTCGATCAGGGGCAGATCGCGCAGGGCGCCGGGATCGAGCGGCCCCACGCGCTGGGCGAAGGCGGGCGAGCAGACCGGGCCCACGGCCTCGGCCATCGAGGCCATCACCCGCGCGCCCGCGAAGGGCGGCCGCCCGTAGCGCAGCGCCACGTCGAGCCCGGCCCCGGGCGCGAGGTCGGGCGCGTCCTGCGACACCACGCGCAGCGGCACCTCGGGGGCCTCGGCGCGGAAGGACGACAGCCGCGGCAGCAGCCAGAAATGCGCGAAGGCCACCGTGGCGCCGACCGTCAGCGCGTCGGCGCCGCCCGAGCGGCGCACCACCTCCACCGCGTCGGCCATGCGCTCGAAGGAGGAGCCCACCGCCTCCGCGAGCACGCGCCCCGCGGGCGTCAGCTCGACCCGGCGGTGCGCGCGCACGAAGAGCGGGCGCCCCAGCTCGCGCTCCAGGTCGCCGATCCGGCGGCTGACGGCGGCCTGCGTCACGCCGAGCTCTCCGGCCGCGCGGGTGAAGCCGCCGAGCCGCGCCGCCGCCTCGAAGGCGGCCAGCGCGCCGAGCGAGGGGATCTGGCGCCTGAGCCGTCGCATCGGCCGCTCCTATGAGCCGAGGTCATGGATGGAGGCCCGATTTCTGCGGTTGAGCGGCCTGTGCGTCAAGCTAGCATCGATGCGGACGGGCGAGCCTCGCCCGCAGGCCGAGGCCGCGCCATGCTCCAGCTCCCCGACGCCCATTTCCCGACCCCGCACGAGCCGCCCACCTTGGGCGCGCTGCTGCGCGCGCGCGAGCCGGGCCACACCCTGCCCGCCGGGCTCTACACCCGCGCGGACGCCTTCGAGGCCGACCTCGACGCCATCTTCTCGCGCCACTGGATCGCGGTCGGCGTCGAGGCCGACGTGCCCGAGCCCGGCGACGTGTGTGCGCTCGACATGGGCCGCGCCTCGATCGTGATCCTGCGCGACGACGACGGCGCCTTGCGCGCCTTCCACAACCTGTGCCGCCACCGCGGCGCGCGGCTCGTGCCGCCGGGGCGCTCGGTGGTGGGCAAGCTGGTGTGCCCCTACCACCAGTGGACCTACGACCTGGACGGGCGAGCTGGCGCTCGCGCCGCACATGGGCGCGGACTTCGACCGCGGCCTGCACCACCTGCGCGCGATCGCGCTGCGCTCGGTGGGCGGCCTGCTCTACGCCTGCCTCGGCGACGACCCGCCCGGGGACATCGAGGCGCTGTCCTCCGCGATGGGGCCGCGGCTGGCGCCCTACGACCTCGCGCAGGCCCGCGTCGCCTTCGAGGCCGAGCTGGTCGAGGAGGGCAACTGGAAGCTCACGATGGAGAACAACCGCGAGTGCTACCACTGCGCGTCGAACCATCCCGAGCTGAGCCTGTCCTTCCACGCCTCCGACTTCGGCTTCGACCCCGAGGGCCTGACCCCGCACGAGCGCGACGAGGCCGAGGCCCTCGCGCGCCTCTACGCCGAGCACGGCGCCGCCTGGGAGGCGCAGGGGCTGCCGCACGCCGCGATCGAGCACACGGTCGGGTGGCCGACCAACTTCCGCACCCAGCGCCTCATCATCGCAGGGTGCGGCGAGAGCCAGACGCCCGACACGCGCGCGGCCTGCGCGCTCCCGCTCGGGACGCCGGGGCCGGGCTCGGGCGACCTGCATCTGTGGGGCATCAACTCGTGGAGTCACGTGATGGCCGACCACGCGGTGGTGATCGCGGCCTATCCGCTCGCGCCCGACCGCACGCTGGTGCGCACCAAGTGGCTCGTCCACCGCGACGCGGTGGAGGGGGTGGATTACGACGCGGGCCACCTGACGGCCGTGTGGACGGCGACCAACGCACAGGACGCGGCGCTGGTGGCGCTCGCCCATCGCGGCGCGAGCGACCCCGGCTACCGCCCCGGCCCCTACTCGCGCCACACCGAGCGCGCCCTCGACGAGTTCGCCGGCTGGTACGTCGAGCGCATGAGCGCTCACGGGTACGCCTCGTGAGCGGCCCCGCCCGATGAGCGCCGCCCGGACCCCAGCGGTCCCGTCGGGGACGGCGAGGGCACCGGCCCCGGCGAGGGCACCGGCCCCGGCGAGGGCATCGGCCCCGGCGAGGGCCGCGTCGCCCTTCCCCGCCGCGACCTCCCCCATGGCTGCCGCCCCTTCCGGGGCCGCGGCCCCGTCCTCCGCCGCCGATGTCGCCGTCGTCAGGGCCGCTGCCCTCGCCGTCCCCGATGGGACCGCTGCCCCCGAGTGGGCGGCGCGCAGGCGGCGGCCCTGGGCGGCGGGGCGCTGGGGGGCGCTCGTATGCCGCGCCGCCTGGGACGAGGCGGGGGACGCGCGCGCCTTCCTGCTGGCGCCCGCCGACGGCTCGCGGGTCGAGCACGATCCAGGCCAGTTCCTGACCTTTCGCGTCGAGACGCCCCAAGGGGTTGTCGAGCGCTGCTACACCATCGCGTCCTCGGCCGCGCGCGACGGCGGCGTCGAGATCGTCGTCAAGCGCCAGGGCGGCGGGCTCGCCTCCGCCGCCTTGAACGACGCGCTCGGACCCGGCGCCTCGATCGAGGCCTTCGGCCCCTCGGGCCGGTTCGGGCCGGCGGCCCACCCGGCCGCCGCCTACGCGCTGCTCGCCGCGGGCTCGGGCGTCACGCCGATGCTGTCGATCCTGCGCACCGCGGCCGACCGTGGCATCGACCTCGACGCGCGGCTCGTCCTCGCGGCCCCCCACGCCGAGGACGCCATCGGCGCGGCCGAGCTGGCGCATCTCGCCCGCCGCCTGCCGCGGCTGGCCTTCGACGTGGTGCTGAGCCGGGCGCCCGGCGGGCGGCTCGACGCGGCAAGGCTCGCGCGGCTGGTGCCCGACATGGCCGACCGCATGGTGCTGTGCTGCGGGCCCGAGGGCTTCATGGCGATGGCGCGCGAGGCCGCGCGCGCCATGGGCGTGCCCGAGGGGCGCCACGCCGAGGAGTCCTTCGACCTCGCGGCACCCGAGGGCGACGGCCCCGCGGCCGAGGGCGCGCGCCTCCGCCGCATCACCTTCGCGCGCTCGGGGGCGTCCTTCGACTGCGCCGAGGGCGTCTCCATCCTGCGCGCGGCCAGGGAGGCGGGGGTGGCGATGCCGTCGTCCTGTGCGCGCGGCCAGTGCGGCACCTGCAAGACGTTCAAGCATTCGGGGGAGGTGACGATGGCCCATGACGGCGGCCTCCGCCAGCGCGAGGTCGACCGCGGCTTCGTGCTTCCTTGCGTCGCCCGCCCGCTGACCGATGTCGTGCTGGACCGCTGAGATGGCCGCCCCCCGCCCGATGCCGGCCCACGCCCAGAGCGGCGCCCCGAGCCGCGACCCGCTGCTCCAGCCGTTCCGGTTGAAGAACGTGGCGCTGCGCAACCGCCTGATCTCGACCGCGCACGAGCCCGCCTACACCGAAGGCGGGCTGCCGAAGGAGCGCTACCGGCTCTACCACGCCGAGAAGGCCAAGGGCGGCATCGGGCTCACCATGATCGGCGGCTCCTCGGTGGTGGCGCCCGACAGCCCGCAGGCCTTCGGCAACATCGAGCTGTGGCGCGACGAGTCCGTCCGCTGGCTCAGGGAGTTGGCGGACGACGTTCATGCGCACGGCGCCGCGGTGATGATCCAGATCACCCATCTCGGCCGCCGCACGAGCTGGGCCACGGGCGAGTGGCTGCCGATCTTGGCGCCGTCCTCGATCCGCGAGCCCGCCCACCGCGCCTACCCCAAGGCGATGGAGGACTGGGACATCGAGCGCGTGATCGCCGCCTACGCGGACGCCGCCGAGAAGGTGGCCGAGGCCGGGCTCGACGGCATCGAGCTGGAGGCCTACGGCCACCTGATCGACCAGTTCTGGTCGCCGCTCACCAACCGGCGCGAGGACGAGCACGGCGGCTCCCTCGACAACCGGATGCGCTTCGGCAACCGCGTGATCGCCGCGATCCGCGAGCGCGTCGGCCCCGACTTCGCGCTCGGCGTGCGCATGGTCTGCGACGAGGATCTGCCGGGCGGCATCGACCGCGAGGAGGGGATGAGCATCGCCGGGCGCCTCGCCGCCTCGGGCGCGATCGACTTCGTCAACGTCATCCGCGGCCACATCGACACCGACGAGGGCCTGTCGCGCGTCATCCCCGGCATGGGGGCTGCTTCCGCGCCGCATCTCGGCTTCGCCGGCGAGGTGCGCGGCCACGCGCGGCTGCCCGTGATGCACGCCGCCCGCATCCAGGACGTGGCCACCGCGCGCCACGCGATCGAGGGGGGGCTCTTGGACCTCGTCGGCATGACCCGTGCGCATCTCGCAGACCCGCACATCGCGGCGAAGATCGCGCGCGGGGAGGAGGCGCGCATCCGCCCCTGCGTCGGCGCCGCCTACTGCATCGACTCGATCTACAACGGCCAGGCGGTGTGCATCCACAACGCCGCCACGGGGCGCGAGGCGCGCATCCCGCACGTCGCCTCCCCGGCCTCACAGCGCAGGCGGGTGGTCGTCGTCGGCGCGGGGCCCGGCGGCCTGGAGGCCGCGCGCGTGGCGGGCGAGCGCGGGCACGACGTGGTGGTGCTGGAGGCGCAGGACCGCCCCGGCGGCCAGATCCGCCTCGCGGGCGCGCTCGGGCGCAGGCGGGAGATCATGGGCGTGATCGAGTGGCGCATGGCCGAGTGCGAGCGCATGGGCGTCGAGATCCGCTGCAACGCCTACGCGGGCGAGGACGACGTGATGGCCGAGACCCCCGACGTGGTGGTGATCGCCACCGGGGGCATGCCCGACATGGGGTTCCTGGAGGAGGGCCATGACCTCGTGACCTCCTCCTGGGACGTGCTGTCGGGGGTCGCGCGGCTCTCAGGCGAGGTGATCCTCTACGACGACAACGGCGCTCATCCCGGCCTGACGGCTGCGGAATTCATGGCTGAGGGGGGCGCAAGGCTCGCCTTCGTCACGCCCGAGCGCGTGCTCGGCCCCGAGGTCGGCGGCACCTCCTACCCGCCCTACTTCGCGGCCCTCGGGCGCCACGGCGTCGAGGTGACGCTGAACCTCAGGCTCGCCGCCGTGCGCCGCGAGGGCAACCGCCTGCGCGCCACCTTCCGCGACGACTACGCCCACCGCTCCGTCGAGCGCGAGGCCGACCACGTCGTGGTCGAGAACGGCTCGCAGCCCGTGGACGACCTCTACTTCGCCTTGAGGCCGCTGTCCTCGAACCTGGGCGAGATCGACCATCCGGCCCTCCTGGCCGGCCGGCCCCAGGCGGTCGCGCGCAACCCCGAGGGTCGCTTTACGCTCTGGCGCATCGGTGACGCGGTGGCGAGCCGCAACGTCCACGCCGCCGTCCTCGACGCCGCCCGCCTCATGAAGGACGCCTGACCGGGAGGGCCCGGCCTCGGACCGAACGCGGCCCGCGAGGCGCGGGAAGGCCGCCCGTCACCGAGCCGAGTGGGGCCGGACACGGCCGGCGAGGCCGGATGCGGCCCGCGGCGCGGGAAGGCCGACGCGGACCGAGCGCGGCCGGCGATGGTCGAGCAGCACGGGCCGCGGGGCCGAATGCGGCCGGGCGTCCAGCGGGCGCGCGGGAGCACGGTGGATGCGAGGGCGCGTGCGGCGCCGGTCGCGGTCCGGCGAGCGGGCGTCGCGGGCGTCGTCCGGGGCCTGCCGAGGAGGACCGCGCGAAGCCATCGCGCGGCGCCGGTCGGGGGCTCGTCCCGCGCCGGGACATGCGGGACATCAGGCGCCGCGACGCGCGCGGCCCACGCAGAAGGGTCGGGCGGAGGGCAGCGTTTCGCGCGGCCTCCCAGGACGGGTCGTGACGAGCACCGGGCGCGGCGATGTCGCGCAGCTTGGCGCCGATCGCCGCCGGCGCCCCGGTGCGCTCCTTGAGCCGCGCCGAGGCCATCGGGTGGTCGGCATGCGGGTGGGTGTCGAGCACCCAGGCGACCGTGAGCCCCTCGCGCGCCACCAGATCGAGCACTTGGCCCATGGCCTCGGCGCCGGCGGCGTAGCCCCTCGGATCGAAGTCCCGCACCACGTCGATCAGCGCCGCCTGCCGCGTCGCGGGGCAGGCGGCGACGCATTGCACCGAGCCGGTGTCGGGCTCGTGGACGCCCCACACCTCCGGGCTGCCGGGGCCGCGCGAGGGCGAACGCCTCACGACGCGCTGCTTCGGCTTCGAAGCCTCGCGCATCGGGTCGCTCCTTTCGACGCGAGGGCCGCGGCAGGCCCGGGCCGGGGACCGCTACAACGCCGCGCGCCCGAAGCCCCCCCCCCGCCGGACCTCGGGCGCGGCGGCCTCGGGCGGCTCGCGGGCGCTCCGCCGGGCCGGGGAGCGGCGACTTCCGGCGGCCCCGGCCCGGCGGGTAGGGTATTCCCGCATGGACCGGGAGGGGCGCGCCGGCCCATCGAGGGCCGAGCGCCCCGGAGGCGAGCCCCAGAAGCCGGTCCCGAGATCCCATGCCGACCGCCCTGCCCGAGCCCGCCGCCGCGCCGAGCCCCCCCGACCGGGCGTCTGCCCTGCGTGTGCTCTTCGGGGCCGAGGACGACCGGCGCTACACCCAGGACACGCCGGTGCTGCCCGAGGTCTGGATCGGCTACGCGATGGACCCGCTCACGGCGCAGGATCTGCTGATGACGCCGCGGCGCGACGCCACCGCCGGCGCCGTGGCGGCCGAGATCCGCGAGCGCCTGCGCGCCTTCCGCGAGGGGGAGGCGCGCGAGCGCGAACGCCGCGGGCTCCCGGCCCGTCCCCGCCCGCGCGAGGGGCTCGTCCACCTGCCCGGCACGGTGGTCGCGCGTCTGGAGCTCGACGAGGCGATGCGCCTCATCCTGCCCTCGACGGGCTGGTGGCGCAGGCGCGTGGCGTCCCTCACGGCGCTCGGCGACGACCGGCTGGCGGCGTTCCCGAGGCCCGGCGCAGGGCTCGCTGAGGCGCTCGGCGAGGCGCTCTTCGCCCACGGGCTGATGGGACCGGTGCCCGCGGACGACCCGTCGCGGCGGTGCGCGCCCGAGGGCACGATGCCGACCGACCTGCTGCGCCTCGTCCGCCTGACGGGCGCGATCGCGCTCCAGCGCCGCCTGCTCGCGCGCCATGCGGGCGAGGATCCGCCGCCGCGGGACGGGGGCCGGGGCGACGGGCAGGACGACGGACGGGACAAGGCCCCCGACCCGGACGACGACCCGGACGACGACCGGACGACGAGCCGGACGACGAGCCGGACGAGGCGTTCCGCGCCGACCCCTTCGGCGCGCTCGCCGGTCCGAGCGCGGACCCCGGTCCCGCCGATGCCCATGCGCGCGCTGAGCAGGATCGGGCGCGGGCGCGGCGCCTCGCCGGGGCCTTCGTCGAGATCTACGAGGACTGGCCGCGCCACGAGCCCTCGGAGCGGGCGCTGATCTGGCGGGTCAACCTCAACCGGCCGGCGACGGGCTCGATCGCGCGCTCGGTGCTGTCGGTCAAGGGCGACGCGGCGCGCAGGCTCTTCGAGGTCTCGGCGCGCGCCATCACCTGGGCGGTGATCGACTGCGGCATCGACGGCGCGCATCCGGCCTTCGCCGACGGCCAGGGCGGCTCGCGCGTGGTGCGGACCTACGACTTCAGCCATCTGCGCGACCTGCTCGACCCCACGAGCGATCGCTTCGCGCAGGAGGCGCAGGAGGGCGAGGCAGCGCATGCCGAGCGGATCGGACGGCTCCGCGCGCGCATCGACAGCGCCCAGGACATCGACTGGGCGATGCTCGAGCCCTTCGTGACCCGCGCCGACCCCGACCCGCCCGCGCACGAGCACGGCACCCACGTCGCCGGCGTCATCGGCGCGGGCTGGACCGGGCGCGACAGCGAGCCCGACCTGCTGGGCCTGTGCCCCGACATCCGCCTGATCGACGCCCGCGTGCTCGGCCCCGCCACCGGGCGGGCGCGGGAGTTCGAGGTGATCGCGGCGCTCCAGTTCCTGCGCCACCTCAACGCGCGGGCGGGCGAGACGGTGGTGCACGGCGCCAACCTTTCGCTCTCGGTGCCCCACGACGTCGAGAACTACGCCTGCGGGCGCACGCCGATCTGCGTCGAGTGCGAGCGCGCGGTGGCGAGCGGCATCGTCGTGGTGGCCGCGGCCGGCAACCACGGCTACCGCTGCGAGCCCGAGGATCGGGGCCGCGGCCTCTACCGCCCCTCCTCGATCACCGATCCGGGCAACGCCGAGGGCGTCGTCACGGTGGGCGCCACCCACCGCCACCGGCCCCATCAGTACGGCGTGAGCTACTTCTCGGGGCGCGGCCCCACCGGCGACGGGCGGCGCAAGCCCGACCTCGTCGCGCCCGGCGAGAAGATCGCGGGGCCGCTGCCGGGCGGGCGCGTCGGCTGGCGCGACGGCACCTCGATGGCCGCCCCCCACGTCAGCGGCGCCGCCGCCCTCCTGATGGCGCGCCACGGCGAGTTCATCGGGCGGCCCGCCGAGGTCAAGCGCATCCTGTGCCAGAGCGCCACCGACCTGGGGCGCGACCCGCACTACCAGGGCGCGGGGATGCTCGACGTGCTGCGCGCGCTCCAGTCGGTCTGATGGGGGCCACGGCCCGGATCGGCCCTTCGGCGGGGTCCGGTTTTCCCGACTGACGCCCGGCCGGGCTCCCGACGCAGGGTGGGCCGGCGCTCCCGCGGCAGAGCGCGATCGGCGCGGGCCAACGGGGGCCCGGCGCCCCCCGCGGCGCCCCATGGGCGGACGCGGCATCCTCAGGAGGTCATCATGCTCTTCTCACTCGGACACGGCCAGCGCATCGTCGTGACACCGCCCGGAACCGAGCCCGGGGGCGCCGTCGAGGCGGCCCCGGGCTCGGAGACCGAGGACGGCCGCCTCGCCGCGCCGACCGTCCCCTACGCCCGCGTGGCGGGCGCGGCCCCGGCCCCGGCCGCGGGCGCGCGCGCGGTGGAGGGTGCGGCGGATGTGCCCGGCGGCCCCTTCGCCTACCTCTTCCCCGACGCGCCCGGCCCCTCGCACGACGGCAGCGCGGTCCAGCGCCTCGGCGCGCTCGCCGCCGCCATGATCGAGCAGGGGTCGCAGCCGACCGAGGGCAGGCTCGACTCCGGGATCCCGCCGGTCTTCACCTATCTCGGCCAGTTCATCGACCACGACATCACCGCCAACACCGACCGCGAGGTCGCGTCGTCGAAGATCGACGGCGACATCGCGCCGCTGCCCCGCGACCAGGTCCGCTCGGAGGTGCGCAACCTCCGCAACGGCTCGCTCGGGCTCGACAGCCTCTACGGCGGCGGCCCCGCGCAGGATCCCTTCTCGAGGAAGATCGAGGGGCTGATGCGCCACCCGAGCCTGCGCGCCAAGATGCGGCTCGGCACCGCCACCGACGTGGGCGACCGCCCGCCGCTGCCCGCCGACCCGGCGGTGGACGTGCTGCGGCTCGGGCGCCTGATCGCGGAGGGCAGCGTGACGAAGGCGGAGCTTCGGGCGCTCCCGCCCGAGCTCGCCGCGGGCTTCCTCGACGCGGCCGGCGAGCCGCTGACCAAGAAGGCCATCGTCGGCGACGGGCGCAACGACGAGAACCTGGTCGTGGCCCAGCTCCAGGTCGCCTTCTTGCGGCTGCACAACAAGATCGCCGACTGGCTGGCGGGCCGCGCGGGCGCGCCGTCGGGCGCCGACGCGCTCTTCGAGCGCGCGCGAGAGCTGACGCGCTGGCACTACCAGTGGCTCGTGGTCAACGTCTTCCTGCCGAAGGTCTGCGACCCCGCGGTCGTCGCGCGCGTGGTCCAGGAGGAGGCGCCGCTCTACCGCGCCTTCTTCGAGCGCAACGCCGGCCCGCATCCCGAGCGGATGCCGATGCCGCTGGAGTTCTCGGTCGCGGCCTACCGCTACGGGCACTCGATGGTGCGCGCCGAGTACGACTACAACCGCAACTTCGGGCGCGGTTTCGGCCGGCCGGGCACGACCCTGCCCTCGGCGCCCTTCGACCTGCTGTTCCTCTTCACCGGGCGCGGCGACGCCCCGCTGGCGGGGAGCGAGAGGCTGCCCACCAACTGGATCATCGAGTGGGAGCGCTTCGTGGACGAGGCCCCCGGGCACCCCGACCGGGCGGCGCGCCGGATCGACACGCTGCTCGCCCCGCCGCTCGACGCGATGATCAACGAGGAGCCGGGCGTCTTCAAGCGGCTCGCCGAGCGCAACCTGCGCCGCGGCCACCGGCTCAACCTGCCCACCGCGCAGGGGATCCTCGCCGCGCTGAACGGGGCGGGCGGGCCCTATGCGAAGGGGGCGGTCGAGCCGCTCACCGAGGGCGAGCTGACGAGCGGCGCCACGGGGCCGGCCGTCGGCGAGGGCGGCTTCGTCGAGGAGACGCCGCTGTGGTTCTACGTCCTCAAGGAGGCCGAGATCCGCGGGCATGGCGAGCATCTGGGGCCGCTCGGCTCGCTCATCGTGGCCGACACGCTGGTGGGGCTCGTGGCCTGCGACCCCTCCTCCTACTGGCACCAGGCGGGCTCCGACCACGGGCGCTGGCAGGCGCGGGACGGGGCGAGGCCCGACGGCGTCACCCTCGACTCGATGGCCGCGATGATGCGCGCCACCGGCCAGCTCGCGCGCCAGCCGGCCATGGCCTGAGGCCCCGCGCGCTCGCCACCAGCGCCTCGGGCCGACGCCCGGGGCGCTCTTCCATCCCGAGGAGCCGCCCGCCATGAAGGACGACCAGAGCCCCGTCGCCGCGCTCGCCGCCCAGCCCCCCGCCCGGGCCCCCGCCCGGGGCCCCGTCGAGCCCATCGCGAGCGCCCGCCTCCAGGCGATGCTGCTCGACCCCGAGGTGCCCGAGGCCATGCTGCGCCCCTACCTGATGGTGGACGACACCGCCTCGGGCGCGATGGCGCCGGTGGTGCGCGTCAACCCCCACCACCTCCAGGAGACGCTGACCGAGAGCGCGCTGGCGCTCGGCTCGCTCAACGGGCTCGCGCGCTGGCGCCGCAGGCGGCGCTACGCCGAGCGCATCCGCGGCTGGGACGGCCCGCGCATCGTCTCCGAGGGCGACTTGTGGTTCCAGTATCCCTTCCTGCTCACGGACGTGATCGACCATCTGATGGAGGACCACGCGATCCTGAGCCTCGGGGCCGCGGGCGACCTGCTCACCGACATGCTGCGCCAGGACGAGCTGCTCGGCGCCGTGGAGGCCGAGCGCGCCGACGTGGTGCTGCTCTCCGCGGGCGGCAACGACCTGCTCGGCGCGTCGGGCCTGACCCGCGTGCTCGAGCCCTTCGACCCCGCGCGCGAGGCCCCCGACTACCTCGGCCCCCCCTTCGAGCGCTTCCTCGCCTCCACGCTCGCGGGCTACCGCCGGCTGGTCGAGGCCGTGACGGCCGCCCACCCCCGCCTGCGCGTGATCGCCCACGGCTACGACCGCGCGGTCCCGCGGGCCGGGCGCTGGCTCGGCCGGCCGATGGCGGCGCTCGGCATCGCCGACCCGGCGCTCCAGCGCGCGATCGTGGGCGCGCTCGTCGACCGCTTCCAGGAGGGGCTGGAGGCGCTGTCGCGGACCCCCGCCCTCGGGGGCCGGATGCGCGTGGTGGACGCGCGCGGCCTCATCGGCGGGCGCTGGCACGACGAGCTGCACCCCACCGACGCGGGCTACGCCGACGTGGCCGCGCTCTTCCGCGAGGCGATCCGCGACGCGCTCCGCGAGGCCGGCGGCGCGCGGCCCGAGACGGCGGCGGCGGGAGTGGCGGCGGGAGTGGCGGCGGCGCTCCCGACGGGCGCCCCCCCGCCCGCGGGCGGCCCCTTCGCGCAGGACGGCCCCGAGACGGTGGGCCACGCCGCGGTGGCGCTCGCCGCGGCGCATGGCGAGGCGACGCTGGTGCGCGAGGCGGGCCGCCGCGTGGCGCTCGCGGGCGCGCGCACGGCGCTGCCGATGGGCCTCGACCTCACGGCCGTGCCCGCCGCCGGCGTCGAGGGGGTGGGCGACGCGCTGCTCGCGCTCGGCGCCCGCGTGCTCGACCACGCCGAGCGCGAGACGCGAGGGCTGCTGTGCGGCTCGGACGAGGCGGAGGCCGCGGACCGCGACGCGCTGCGCGAGGCGCTGGGGCTCGGCGGCGAGGCGCTGGCCGCGCGGCTGGCGCTGCTGCTGACGGGCGGCGCGCTGGGCCTGCCGGCCTTCGCCGCGAGCGTGGTCGCCGCGATCGTGCTGAAGCGCGTCGGCGGCGGCGCCTGGCAGGAGGTCTGCGCGGCCTGGGGCGAGCGGCTGGCCCCTCCGGCCGCACCGGGCGCGGCGAGCGGTCCGGAAGCCCCGGCCGCACCGGCCGCCCCGGGCACTCCCGGCGGTCCAGGCGCACCGGGCGCACCAGGCGCACCGGGCGGCCCCGGCGCTCCGGGCGGCCCCGGCGTCGCGGCCCCGCCCCTGATGCGCAGCCGGGTGAGCGACCTGGCCACCCGGCCCGTCAACGCCTCGGGCCGGATCCTCGACGCGCTGGCGCCCGCGGCCCCGCTCGGGAGCCGGGGCGGCGCGCGGCCCGCGCTCGACATGGGCGCGCGGCGCGAACGCGTCGAGCGGCTGCGCGAGGCGCTCCTGAGGCGCGCCGAGGCGATGGGGCCGCGCGCCGTCATCGAGCGGGGCGCGATCGACCGCGTGGCGGGCCATGCCGGGCGCGCCTTGGGCAAGATCGCCGCCGAGGGCGCCGCCGCGCACCTCACGATCGAGGAGGGGCTGGCGACCGAGGCGGTGATCCTCGCCGACCCCCGCCTGCGCCCGGTGCTCGACGTGCAGGACGACCGCGTGTCGCGGGGGGCCGCGGACATCGGCGACTGGGCGCCGCGGCTCGACCACTTCGCCGACGCCATCGCGGGCGCGGTGCGCTCGGTCGGGCGGATCGAGGCGCCCTGGCTCGGCCACGGCTACGCCGGCACCGGCTTCGCCGTCGCGCCGGGCCTGATCCTGACCAACCGCCACGTGCTGGAGGCGATCGCCGTCGAGGAGGCGCCGGGCGCGTGGCGCTTCGGCCCCGGCACGGCCATCGACTTCGCCGCCGAGCGCGACCGCGAGCGCGCGGCGCGCTTCGCCGTGACGGGGGTGGCGCACGCCCCGCGCGACCCGATCCTCGGCACGATCGACTTCGCGCATCTCGACCTGGCGGTGCTGCGCTGCGCGACCGAGCCTGCGGACGGCGAGGCGGCCTTCCCCGAGCCTCTGGTGCTGGAGGGGGCCGTCTCGGCCTACGACCGCGGGCGCGAGCTCTACGCGGTGGGCTACCCCGCGCGGCCGGCCACCTTCTTCGGCGACGCCTCCGCAGGCGCCGCGCCCCCCGCCGCGCACGAGTTCCTGGCGGTGCAGGAGACGCTCTTCGACGGCACCTTCGGGGTCAAGCGCTGGTCGGCGGGCAAGCTGATGGACCCGCCCGGCTCGCTGCCGGGCGACGAGGCCGGCTGGGTGGTCAACCACGACGCGACCACGCTCGGCGGCTCGTCGGGCTCCTGCGTGGTCGACTTCGCGGCCCAGGGCGCGCGCGTGATGGGCTTGCATTTCGGCGGCCGGAGCCGCGCCGAGAACTGGGCCCATGCGCTCGCCGCCCTGGGTGAGACCCTCGAGGCCCAGGGCGCGAGCGTCGCGCGCCAGCCTCCGGGCGCCTGACCGCCGCGCCGGTCGCGGTGGATAGCGGGCGCTGCGCTGCGATCCCGTGCCGTCCGCTCGCCGCTCGGCGCCCTCACGCGGGGCCCCCCGACGAGGTGCGGGTCGTCACGATGGGCACGGGGGCGGCCGGCCCTCGCGCGGGGTCCACGGCGGCCGCGTCCGGGCCTTGCGACCCGCCCTGGCAGGGGAGGCCCGTCGCGATCCGGGTGAGGGCCCGGTCGTCCAGGTGCTCGCGCGCGACCGGGCGGGCGTTCGTGCACACGGCGCGCGGCGCGCGGCGCGGCGCGCCACCTTGGGCGGTCCGGGGGGCGGTCCGGGGTGCCGATCGCTGGCAGCGTCCCGCGCGCCCCCGTGGCGGTCCCCCTCGCCGCGCCAGGCGACGCGGGCGCGGCTCGCGCGACGGCCGCGCGGCGGGCGGGCGCACCGCCCGGCTCCTCGCGGACCGTGTCGAGGAGGCCCACGTTTCGGAAGAGGAAGAAGATCGGCACCGCGACGATGGCGGGCGCCATCATCCGGGTGGA
Source organism: uncultured Alphaproteobacteria bacterium (assembly GCA_963799455.1). Classification (GTDB taxonomy): domain Bacteria; phylum Pseudomonadota; class Alphaproteobacteria; order Rhodobacterales; family Rhodobacteraceae; genus CAWCXF01. The sequence goes on from CAWCXF010000001.1 coordinate 100,263, forward strand.
GAGGATGTAGAAGCCGATGTCGTCGCGCCCGCGATACTGGTGGCGCGAGAGCGAGTAGGCGGCCGGGATCCCGAGCAGCAGGTCGATCGCGACCGAGCCCGCGACGGCCACCACGGAGTTGCGGAGGTAGCTCGCCATCGGCCAGTCCGACCAGATCATGTCCCACGCCTGGAGCGAGAAGGTCGGCCAGTAGATCGGCTCGGGCACGACGATCTCGGTGCGCGGGCGCAGCCCGATGCTGAGGAACCACAGCGCCGGGGCGAGGCAGAACACGGCCCAGGCGCCGAGGATGGCGTATCGCAGCCAGCCGCGCCGCGCGCGGGCCATCAGGCGGCCCTCGCCGACCGGAAGAAGCGCTTCACGAGGAGCTGCGCCGCGATGATCGTCACGACCAGCAGCACCACGGAGGCCGCGGCGGCGTAGCCGAAGTTGAAGCTGCGGAACCCGATCCGGTAGATGAAGAAGGGGAAGTCGGCCCGAAGCTGCGATTTCGGCCAAGTTTCGGAACGTTGAGGGAACGCTCCGGCTCACTCGGGACGTGACGTGTCTGGTGCGCTCCTGGACGAGGATGGTTCGAGCGCTCGGTAGATGGTCATTCTGGAGACCTTCAGCCGGCGAGCGATTTCGGCCTTGCCCACGCCCAGCGCGACGAGGCGGCGGATCTCGTCGTCGTCGACGCTCTTCCTGCGACCCTTGCCCCTGTAGACGCCGTTGAGCTTGGCCGCCTCGATGCCGGCCTTCTGCCGGTCCTTGATGAACTTCAACTCCATGTCGGCGACCATGCTCAGGACCGTGATGACCATGCGGCCCATCTCACCGGCCGTGGTGATCTCGGGTTCCAGGACGCGCAGCGACGCGCCCTTGGCGTCGAGCTCGTGGACCAGGTTCAGCACGTCGCGCGTGGAGCGGCCGAGGCGGTCGAGCCGGAGCACGACCAGCTCCTCGCCCGCCCGCAGGAACTGCATGATGGTCGCCAGTTCGCCGCGGCCTTCGCGCGAGGCGCCCGATCCGGTTTCCGAGCGGACGATGCCGCAGCCGGCGGCCTTGAGCCTGGCGATCTGGATGTCGAGGTCCTGATCCGCGGTGCTGACGCGGGCGTGTTGAGCGACAACCACCCTGACCGGTGCCGACAGCCAAGTTGGCCGGCGGCGTCGGCCTCAGGGAGGGCGTAGCCCGACTGGAGGCAGACGCCGCCGGCGCGATCGTCTCCGAGGGGCGATGGCGTGGGGTGCTGGCCGCTGCGGGTCGGTACGAGCGGGATTCTCTGTCGTCCAAACGGAGGTCCCGACGTGCCGGGCAGACCCGTCACCGACCAGCAAGCGAGACTGTACATGCACGACCGTCCCCGTCACCCCCAACGCCTCGCCGCGGCCCGCGCTGGCTTCAGCGAACGCACCGCTCGGCGCCTCGAGGGCGACCCCCGTCTCCCCTCGCAACGGCGCGCCGAGCGCGGCCGCACCGTCCCCGATCCCCTCGCCGGGGTGTGGGAGCCGGTGGTGCTGCCGATCCTGGAGCGCGACCCCTCGGTGCAGGCGGTCACGCTCCTGCGCCACCTCCAGATGACGGACCCCGACGCCTTCCCCGACGACCGCATCCGGCGGACGCTGGAACGGCGGGTGCGCGACTGGCGCGCGCTCCATGGCCCTGCGCGCGACGTGATCTTCCGCCAGGCGCCCGAGCCGGGGCGCCTGGCGCTGTCGGACTTCACCGACGCGGGCGCGCTTGGCGTCACCATCGCGGGCGCGCCCTTCGACCACCGGCTCTACCACTTCGCGCTGGCCTACAGCGGCTGGGAGCACGCCGCCGTGGTCCTTGGCGGCGAGAGCTTCACGGCGCTCGCCGAGAACCTCCAGAATGCCTTGTGGGGCCTCGGCGGCGTGCCGCACGAGCACCGCACCGACAGCTTGTCGGCCGCCTACCGCAACCTCACGCGCGAGGCCGCCGAGGACGCCACGCGCCGCTACGAGGAGCTGTGCGCCCACTACGGCCTGATCGCCAGCCGCAACAACCCGGGCGAGGCCCATGAGAACGGCGCGGTCGAGTCCCACCACCGCCATCTCAAGACCGCCCTCGACCAGGCCCTGATCCTGCGCGGCTCACGCGACTTCGCCGGGCTCGCCGAGTACCGGACCTTCGTGGATCAGCTCGTCGCACGGCGGAACCGGCGCCGCGAGGCCAAGGTGCATGTCGAGATGGCGGCGCTGCGACCCCTGCCGCCTCGGCGCACCACCGACTTCGCCGAGCTCGTCGCGCGCGTCACGCGAACCGGCGGCTTCCTCGTGCACAGCGTCTTCTACAGTGCGCCGGCGCGGCTCATCGGCCACCGCTTGCGCATCCATGTGTATGACGACCGCATCGAGGCTTGGCTCGGGGCGACCCGCGTCGTCACCCATCCACGCCGACGTGCCGCAGGCGGCGGACGGCGCGTCCACGTGGTCGACTACCACCACGTGATCCATGCCCTTCGGCGCAAGCCTCAGGCGCTCGCCGGCTCGGTCTTCCGCGACAGCCTGTTCCCGCGCACCGAGTACTCCCAGGCCTGGGCGTGCCTGTCCGAGGCGCTGCCCCAGAAGGACGCCTGTCGGCGCATGGTGGGCCTCCTCGCGCTCGCCCACGACGAGGGCTGCGAGGCCGCAGCTCGCCCACCTGATCGCCGAGGACCTCGCTGAAGGGCGAGCACCTGACGCCCGCGCCCTCCGTGCCCGGCTCGAGCCGCGCAGCCGCGGTCTGCCCGCCGACGTTCCCGTCGCGCTCACCGCGCTTGCGAGCTTCGACGCGCTGCTTGAGGCGCGCGCATGACCGCCCGGGAGATCGACGTCCACACGCTGCCGAGCATGCTCACAGCGCTGCGCCTGCCCAGCTTCACCCGGCGCTGGCAGGGCTTCGGCCCCGCAGGCCGACAAGGAAGGCTGGCCCGCCGCGCGCTTCCTCGCGGCCCTCGCCGAGTGCGAGTTGGCCGAACGCGAGACCCGCCGTGTCAGGCGTCACGGCAAACTGGTCCGGAGGCGACATGAGGAACTGGCCCCCTCGGTAGCCTGAGGGGAGGGCCTGGATGACCATGCCAGTGACGGAGAGGCTTCTGCGGACTGAAGGTCTGCGGAGGGACGAGATGAAGGAGCCGGACGACGTGTCGGCGATGCTGAGGCTGAAGGCGCTCGGCTGGGGGGCGCGGCGGATCGCGGCGGAGCTGGGGTGCTCGCGGACGACGGTGCGGCGGTGGCTGCGCGAGGGCGGCTGGCGACGCCCGGTGGCACCGACACGCAAGACGTCGCTCGACGGTCTTGGGGGCTGGCTGTCCGAGCGCTTCCGCCGCCACGCGGGCAACGCGGACGTGGTTCGCCAGGAGCTCGCGGCCGAGAGGGGCATTGAGGTAAGCCTGCGCACGGTGGAGCGTGCGGTGGCACCGCTGCGCCAAGCGCTACGGGCCGAAGCGCGGGCGACGGTGAGGTTCGAGACGCGCCCGGGCCAGCAGTTGCAGATCGACTTCGGCCAGAGGCGGGTCGAGATCGAGGGCGCTCTGCGACCGGTGTCGTTCTTCGTGGCGACGCTGGGCCACTCGCGCCGGCTGCACGTCCGGGCCTTCCTGGGCGAGCGCCAGGAGCACTGGTTCGAAGGCATGGAGAGTGCCTTCGCAGCCTTTGGGGGCGTGCCTGAGGAGGTGCTGCTCGACAATGCGCGCGCTCTGATCCTGCACCACGACGCGGCGACGCGGGAGGTGGTGCTCAACCCCAAGCTCCACGCCTTTGCGCGGCACTGGGGCTTCCGGGTCCAGGCCTGCGCGCCGTACCGGGCGCGGACCAAGGGCAAGGACGAGCGCGGCGTGGGCTACGTGAAGGGCAACGCGGTCGCGGGGCGAACCTTCGAGAGCTTCGCGGCCCTGGAGGCGCATCTGGCCGAGTGGACGCGCGAGATCGCCGATCAGCGCGTCCACGGCACCACCGGCGAGGCGCCCATGGTCCGCTTCGCGCGCGACGAGGCCGCCGCCCTGCGGCCGCTGCCCGACCGCGGCCCGTTCCTGGCCGCGCGCGAGCTGAGCCGACGCGTGGGAGCGGACTGCGCGGTGGAGATCGAGACGAACGCCTACTCGGTGCCGTGGCGCTTGATCGGGGAGCGAGTGAGCGTGCTGGTCACGGCCGAGACTGTGCAGGTCACCCATGCGGGCATCGAGGTGGCCCGTCATCCCCGCAGCGCGGACCGTCGCGGGCGCTTCACCGACCGCGCTCACTTCGAGGGCGTCGCGGGTGCCGCCGGCCGCGTGGTCAGAGAAGACGCCGAGGCAGCCGAGGCCGCGCCGATCCCGGCGCCGGCGCTGCTGCGCCCGCTCGCCGAGTACGAGGCGGTGGCCGGGGGCGCCTGGTGATGGGAGCGCAGACCCAGGACGAGCTCGACCGGATGCTGACGCGCTTGAAGTTGACGGCGGTGCGCGACCAGCTCGACGGCTTGCTCGACGAGGCGGCGCGGGGGGAGATGACCCTGCGCGAGGCGCTCGCCTTCCTCTGCGAGCGCGAGATCGCACGGAAGGATCAGCGCCGCATCGAGATGAGCTTCGGGCTGGCGAAGTTCCCCTTCGTGCGGACCCTGGAGGGCTTCGACTTCGCCGCCCAGCCCTCGGTCGACAAGGGGCAGATCCGCGACCTCGCGACGGGGCGCTTCATCGCCCACGGCGATGCGCTCTTGCTGCTCGGCCCCCCGGGCGTGGGCAAGACGCACCTTGCGGTGGCGCTCGGCCGCGAAGCGATCGTGGCCGGCCACACCGTGCTCTTCACCGGCGCCATGGCGCTCGTGGCCAACCTCGCCAAGGCCCAGGTCGAGGGCCGGCTCGAGGAGCGGCTGGCGCACTTCGCCAAGCCGAAGCTGCTGATCGTGGACGAGCTGGGCTACCTGCCGCTCGAGCCCAACGCCGCTCACCTGTTCTTCCAGCTCGTCAGCCGCCGCTACGAGCGCGGCGCGATGCTGGTGACTTCGAACCGGTCCGTAGGCGAGTGGGGCGCGGTGTTCGGCGACCCGGTGGTGGCCACCGCGATCCTCGATCGCCTGCTCCACCACTCCCACGTCATCACCATCCGGGGCGACAGCTACAGGCTGCGCGAGAAGCGCCGGGCCGGCCTTCTGCAGAAGGCCGGCCCGGCGCTTGAAACCGAAGTCGAAACCACATGACGGGGTGGGCCAGAATCCTGGTGTCGCCACCGGGCCAGTTCCGAATGTCGCTTGATACGTGCTCTACACCCGCACCACCGACCTCGTCCAAAGGCTCCAGGCCGCGCGGCGCGACCTCGCCCTCGAGGGCGCCCTCGCAAAGCTCGACCGCTTCGACCTCATCGTCCTCGACGACATCGCCTACGCTCAGAAGGACCAGGCCGAGACCTCGGTGCTCTTCGAGCTCATCGCCCGCCGATACGAAACCCGAAGCCTGGCCATCGCCGCCAACCAGCGCTCACGCGCCCGGGACCGCGTCTCCCCCGACCCCGCCGTCACCGTCGCCGCCATCGACAGGCTCGTCCACCACGCGACCATCCTGGAGATGAACGTCGACAGTTACCGCCGCAGAGCGGCCGCCAGCCGAAAGGATGGCGAGGTCGCGGTCCCAGCGACAGCCTCCACCGACAGCCTCGACGACAACCACAAAGGAGCCGCCTGAACCGCACGACCTCCAACCGCAGCAGCCAGCAAACCGGCCAACTTGGTTGTCGGTCCCGGCCAAGAAGGTTGACGCCCTACAGGGGCGTAACCGACGCGGGCCATGGGGGTCCGTCACAAAAGGGTGGCTTCTCCCCAGTATCGTAACAGAATTCCCGTTTCCACCGTTTTGGTGCAGGTTCGGTCCGTCACACGGAGCCGTCGCGCAGCGGTGCACCCAATTGTTGCACAAGAAAGGCCAGGATCACGCCGCCTGACGAGGGTCGACGCGGCCGCAGGGCCCCAGCGACTGCGAAGCTGCCTGCGCTGGCCATCAGGACGGCCGGTCCGCTCTTCGCTTTCGCGGCTTCAGCTCCGCGGTGGCTTTCACCAACCATTCGACGGCGCCGGGCGTGGCCCGCCAGGCTCCGCCGTTCTCCTCGACGTAGTGGGCTGCCTCGTCCTCGCCGCCCAAGGTGATGTAGCCGTCCTGGGAGACGACAGGAGGCTCGGCGCCGGACAGGACGCCTGGAACATGACCGTTCGCCCGCCAGGCCTCCTCGGCCAGTTGTCCGGCGTTCGGATCACCGTCGCGGAAGGCGAGAAGGGCCTGCGTGTAGAGCCACGCGGCGCTCGCATCGTCCTCGTACCTCTTGAGCAGCGCCTTCAGGGCGTCGACGTCGTTGCGCGCCAGCAGATGGCCTTGATGGTGTGACCGCCCCCCGACGGCATCTGTTGTGCCAAGGTGGGTCAGCGACGATCCACGGAGGGGAGCGGTCATGTCGGAGATTATCACGGTCGGGCTCGATCTGGCGAAGAATGTGTTCCAAGTGCATGGGGCGGACGGCTCGGGGCGGGCGGTGCTGCGCAGGAAGCTGCGGCGCGCGCAGGTGCTGGAGTTCTTCGGCCAGCTCGGGCCCTGCACCGTCGCGATGGAGGCCTGCGGCGGGGCTCACTTCTGGGGTCGCGAGATCGGCAAGCTGGGCCACGAGGTGCGGCTGATCCCGCCGGCCTATGTGAAGCCGTTTGTCCGGCGGCAGAAGAACGATGCGGCGGATGCCGAAGCCATCTGCGAGGCGGCGCAGCGGCCGAACATGCGCTTCGTACCCGTGAAGAGCGAGGAGACGCAGGGCGCGGCGTCGGTGTTCCGCGTGCGCGAGCTGCTCATTCGGCAGCGCACGCAGACGATCAACGCGCTGCGCGGGCATCTGACGGAGTTCGGGGAGGTCGTCTCTCAAGGGGCCTGGAACGTGCGCCGGCTGGTTGCGCTGGTCGAGATGCCGGACAGCGACCTGCCGGATGCGGCCCGGGCGACGCTGCAAGTCCTGGTCGAAGGACTGCGCCACCTCGAGGAGCGCATCGCCACGCTGGACGCCGAGATCGCCCGCCGGGCGCGCGAGGACGAGACCGCACGGCGGCTGATGACGATCCCCGGGATCGGCCCGCTGATCGCCACGGCGCTGGCCACGCTCGCCCCGCCGCCCGAGACGTTCGGCAAGGCACGCGACTTCGCGGCGTGGCTCGGCCTCACGCCGAGGCAGCATTCCACCGGAGGCAAGCAGCGGCTCGGGGCGACGACGAAGATGGGGGAGCGCTCGCTCAGGCGCCTGCTGATCATCGGGGCCAACAGCGTCATCATCAAGCGGCACGTGCACGCCGCCGCCAAGCCGGGCACGTGGCTGGGCAGGATGCTCGCGTGCAAGCCGGGGATGCTGGTGCGGGTGGCACTCGCGAACAAGATGGCGCGGATCGTCTGGGCCCTGATGGCCCGGGGCGGCGTCTACAGGGCTCCGGTCGCGGCGGCGTAGAGCCGCTCGCGGTCGCGAGGCGTCGGAGCACAAGAGGGCAAGGAGCGGTATGGCGCAGCAGTCGTGAGACGGGATCGGGACACCCAGCCTGCAACAAAGTGCCTTCGAGCACGCGGCTTTGATCTGGACCCGATCCTCGACCACCACACGGGCCCGCGGCATGACGATGGCCGCATCACGAGGCCGGATACATGTCAGCACCCGACGGCGCGTCAGTCCAAGCTTCGACGATCCCTCTTGCGCATGGGGCGGTTATACATGTTGCACGAAGCCTGCCCGGGATTCACATTGCCGGTCCAGCGGCATAGCTGGGCGTCATGTCCAAGCCTGCCCCGACGCGCTACCGCACCCTGAACTGGTCCGCCTACAACGCGTCGCTGCGTGAGCGTGGATCGCTGACCGTCTGGTTCGACCCTTCGACGCCCTGGCACGCGGCGCCATCGGGCAAGCGCGGCGGCCAGCCGGTCTACAGCGACGCCGCGATCCAGGCTTGCCTGACGATCAAGGTGCTGTTCGGCCTGCCGCTTCGCCAGACGACCGGCTTCGTCGCGAGCCTTCTGAAGTTCGCGGGGCTCGACTGGCCGGTGCCGGACTTCTCGACGCTCTGCCGACGGCAGAAGACCTTGGCCGTTCAGCTGCCCTACCGGGGCAGCGGCGGCCCGCTGCACCTGCTCGTGGACAGCACGGGCATCAAGGTCCGAGGCGAGGGGGAATGGCACGCGCGCAAGCATGGCGGGGCGCGCAGACGGATCTGGCGAAAGGTCCACCTCGCCGTCGACGAGGTGACACTCGAGGTCCGCGCGGTCGAGATCACCGGCAGCGGCGTCGGCGATGGGCCTGTGCTACCGGACCTGCTCGGCCAGATCCCAGCAAACGAGCCAATCGTCTCGGTCACCGCCGACGGCGCCTACGACACCCGCGGCTGCCGCGACGCCATCGCGAACCGCGGCGCGGACGCTGTCATCCCGCCCCGGCGAAATGCCAAGCCTTGGGAGAAGGACAGCCCCGGCGTAGAAGCGAGGAACGAGGCTCTGCGCGCCATCAAGCGCCTCGGCCGCACGATCTGGCGCCGATGGAGCGGATACCACCGCCGAAGCCGCGCCGAGACCAAGATGAACTGCATGAAGCTCCTCGGGCAAAAGCTCATGGCCCGCGACTTCGACCGCCAGACCGCCGAACTCCAAGTCCGCATCGCCATCCTCAACCGCTATACCGCGCTCGGCATCCCCGTCACACGACCCGTCGGCTGACCGCCGCGGGGAAAGGGGAAGCTCGGCCTTCAGGCGTTCCGTGCAACAGAGCCCTACTTGGCCAAAACCGCAGCTTCGGGCCGACTCCCCCAAGAAGCTGATCGTCGCGGTCGCCCCGCCGGGCGTTCCTTGGGTGATCACGAACACGGAGGTGAACATCGTCACGATGTCGATGGCGCGCAGGATCACCGCGACCGCGATCACCGGCATCAGGTTCGGCAGCGAGATGTGGAGGAAGGTCTGGATCGGCCGCGCGCCGTCGAGCCGCGCGGCCTCCTCGATCTCCTCGTCCTGCCCCTGGAGGGCGGCGACGAAGATGATGAAGAGGAAGGGCGTCCACTGCCACACGTCGGCGACGACGAGCTGCGCGCGGGCGAGCCAGACGCTCGACAGGAAGTCGACCTGGCCGTCCACGAGGCCCACGGCCATCAGCAGGTCGCTCACCACGCGCGCGTCGTTGAAGGCGAGCTTCCACAGGAAGGCGACCGCCGAGGGCATGAACAGCATCGGGATCAGGAACGCGATCCGCCAGCCCTTCACCCAAGGGTCGGCGTAGGCGTGATAGGCCAGGGTGAGCGCGATCAGCGTCTCGAGCACGAGCGCGATGCCGCCGATGACGGCCGTGTTCCAGAGCGCCGCCCAGAACTCCCGGTCCGACCAGAGCTGCTGGTAGTTGGCGAGGCCGGCCGGGGTCCAGGCGTCGAAGCGGATGAAGTGGAAGCTCTGGTTAGAGCGCGAAGGCGCCCGGGTAGAGGGTGATCGACAGCAGATACACCACCGCCGGCGCGACCAGCAGGTAGGGGAAGAGGGTGCGCCGCCAGGCGGGCCGGCGCCGAAGGCGGGGCGCGCCGCGCGCCGCCGCCTCGATGCGGTCCTTCGCGCCGCCACCGGCATCGCCGTGCATCCCGCCGGCTCCGCTCCCACCCCCGTCCCAGCCCCCGCCTCCAGCATCAAGGGGGCGGCGGGCGTCTCCACCATCGGGGGCGGGCCCGAGGACCGCGGCGCGAGCAGGCCCTGGCGGTGCAGCCGCCGCCATGTCGTCAGCTGCGAGGGCAGCAGCCGGTGCCGCCGCGCGACCTCACCCACCACCGCGCCCGGCTCATGGCTCTGCGCCCCGATCCGCAGCCCGGCCTCCGCCGGCCAGCCCCGCCGCCGGCCCGGCTCGTCGAGAACCCCGCGGCGCCCGGCAATGCCCTCGCCCGTCCACGCCTCTGCACGCCCTTCGGAGACCGGCAGCCCAAGCCCGCCACGCCGCCGCGAGGTCACATCGGAACGGGAGCCGGGCCGCGCTTGTGCCCGACCCATGCACGATGAACCTCAACAGGCCCTGGCGTGGGACGGATCACGCGCTTGAACTTGCCGTGCTCGGCCTCCACGCGGTTGTCGAGGTACCGGATCTGCCGGTGACGGGTATCGCGCGGTATCAGCCCGTCCTTCTTCGGCTCCCGGATCGCCTGGACGCAACACCCGGCGTTGCCGGTGTTGATCACCGCCGGTCGCTCCCACTCCCTGAAGGCCCGCAGAGCCTTGCCAAGGAAGCGCTTTGGCCACCTTGGCGCTTCGGGTCTGCGACAGGAGGAGGTCGATCGTGCGGCCATCGTCGGTGACGGCGCGGTGGAGATACGCCCAGCGGCTGCACCGGTGGCGTCCGCGGTGGTGGTGTGACTTCGGGGGCGCCGACGGTTCTGCCTGGGCTCTTCCGCGCTTTTGGTGCAGCGGGTGGATCATGCGGCGAGGATCCGGGCGCGCAGGAGGTCGAGGCCGGCGCGGCCGTGCATGGTCCTCCTGATCCGCTTCAGGCGGTTGATGGGGCCCTCGACGGGGCTCGTGCCCCAGGGCAGCTCGAGTGCCGGCTCGACTGCCGCCCGGCCGCGATCGAGGCTCGCGGCGAGGCCCCGCAGCGGCCTCGACCGCGCGCCGGGAGGGCCCCCCAGCGCCAGGCCGAGATGGCGCCGGCGCTCACCCATGCGCTCGGTGCGCCGAGCGTGGGGGCGCACCCCCTCCGACAAGCCGCGGGGCCGAAGTTGCGGCGCGCGCAGCCCGCCGTCGCGCAGCGCCAGCGGCGCGTCCGGACCACAACTGCGACGCGCCGCCCGAGCTGCGGCGCGCCGCCCGTGGCGCGGCAGGTCGCTCGGGATCCGTTCGTCGTGGCTGTGCCGCCGCCGCGACGGGCGACGGCAGGGGGGGCAGGGAGGGGCAGAGGGCCCATGACGGGCGCGGCCGGGCGGCGACGACGCGCTCGGCATCGAGGCGGACGCCATCGACGACGAGGCGCGCGGGGATGAGGGGCAGGAGATGCTCGGCCATCCGCCGAGATGGGGCGGGGGCGGCCAGGATCACCCCCGCCGTTCTCTGGCCACCCGCTGCACCAAAAGCGCGGAAAGAGCCTCTGCCTGGGGTGGGGCATTCCCCATCGCCCGCGGCGTCGAGGGCGGTGGCCACCGGGGTCGTCGGGCGAGGGGGAGCTTGCCGCCTCACCCGGGCCCCGAGGGACGGCCCCGATGCGAGGGCGCAGCGCCCTTGGCCGAGCAGCCCGCGAAGGGCGGGGACGACGGCCCGACGCCCCGTCGCGGAGGCGGTGCTGCAGATCATCGTGGCGGCCGAGGTCGAGGGCCTCGTCGGCGCCGGGCGCCACGAGCGCCCCGGGGGCCGCACGACCTGGCGCGACGGCTGGCGCGAGCGGAGGCTCGAGACGCCGTCCCGGTGGCCGCGCCATCCCGGTAGCCGCGCCGTTCCGGTGGCCGCGCCGGTCCCGGGGGCCGTCGACGCCGGCGGACGCCGCGGGATGTCGGGCTGCCCATCGGCCCCTCGGAGGCCGAGGCGTTCGGGAGCGCGTTCGTGAAGCCCCTCGGCCCCGCGCGGCTCCGAGGGGCGCGCCAAGCTGGCGACCTCGGGCGCCCATGAGGGGCGGGCGGGCCGGCCATCGCCCGCTCGCCCACGGGCGCCGCGCCGGCCGCACGGCCGCGTGCGCCTCACGAGGGGCGCGCTCGCCCGCGGCCTGCGCCCGGACCAGCGTCGTCGCGGCCGCGATCCGTCACGCCTGCGTCCAGCCCGGCCACGCCTGGGCCGCCCGGGCGGCCCACGCCGCCGAGCGGCCCCGAGCCCGCTGGCCCAGGCCGCGCTCGTGGGCGACGCCGAGGCCGACGCGCCGGCCTGCATGGCCTCCCTGGCCCCCCTGGCCCCCTGGCCCTCTCCCCCTGCGCCGCCGCGCCAGGCCGCACGCCACCGACCCGCCCGAGCGCCTCGGCGAGGAGATCGAGCGCCGCGCCGACGTGGTGGGCACCGTCCCAACGAGGCCCGCATCGCCCGCCCTCGGAGCGGTGCCGCGCGAGCGAGACACGACGCCCCGCAGCTCCACCGCCGCACCCTGCAGGCCGAGGGCGTGGCCGGCCGGTGCTGTCTCGGAGGTGGTGGAAATCGGGACGACGCGATCTCCAACGGTGAGGCAACAGGCGCGGCGAGGTTGCAGTGTCGCGCGGCGAGATCGATCGGACTGATCGGCAAGGGGCGTGGCGAGGCGGCCGCGGGCGCTTGGCTCGGGCCGATCCTCGTCGCCGGCGCGACGGCCCCCTCTCGCGGCGAGCTGTGCGCTGTCGATCGCGGCCCGGCCCCAGTCGGGCGCGTCCGCCTCGGCCAGGCGCTCGAGCGGCACGCGGGGTGTGGAAGATCGCGCCGTCGCGCAGATCGTCCCGCAGCCCGGCGCCGAAGCTCGCCGCGCCGCCGTCCCCCCAAGGGCTGCCGGGCTCGCCGCATGCGCTCTGGGCGCCGAGAGCGGCGATCCATTCCCTCACCGCCGCGGCGACGGCCTCCGGCCCGTCGTCGGACCGGATGCGCCGGCCCGCCGCGCTCGATCATGGGCTTGGCCAGGACCTCGCGGACCTGCGCCGAGCCGAGCCTGCGCTCGACCCGGATCGCGAGCGCCTCGCGCGTGAACCCCTCGATCGCGCACGGCATCCCGAACTTCCGGCCGTCATGGGCGCGATCCTCCACGAAGCCGCAGGCCCAGACGTGGCTCGGCCTCTCCGGCCGGAGCCGCACGCATGATCCGCAGCCCCGCCGGAGCCGGCCCCCCTTCGGCTATCTCCTCGGCACCGCTCATCCCCATCGCGCCGCCAGACCCGCTCGACCCGCTTCTCGTTCACGGCCCGGCGCCCGCCCGCGGGCCCAGCGCCCTCAGGCCCGGGCCGCGGCCGTGCTGCCGCGCCGGACGAGCTCGGTCGGCAGGACGAGGCCCTCGACCGGCGCATCCGTCTCGATCGACGCGATGAGCGCCTCGGCCGAGGCCCGGCCCATGGCCTCGGTGGGGACGTGGACCGTGGTGATCGCGGGGGCCAGCTCGCCCGAGAGCGGCAGGTCGTCGAACCCCGTGATCGAGAGGTCGCCCGGCACCGACAGCCCCGCGGCCTGAGCCGCGAAGAGCGCGCCGAAGGCGATCACGTCGTTGCCGCAGACGACGGCCGAGGGCCCGGTCCGCAGGAGCGCCGGGAAGACGCGCCGGGCCTCGCGGATGGAGTAGGCGACCTCGACCAGCCGCTCCTCGGGCAGCCGCAGCCCGTGCCGGGCGAGGGCCTCGCGGACGCCCGCGACGCGCTCGCGGGCGCGGTCGTTGCCCTCGGTGATCCCCGCCATCATGGCGAACTCGCGATGGCCGAGGCCCGCGAGGTGATCGACCACGGCCGCGATGGCGCGCGCGTTGGAGAAGCCGACGTTCGGCGCCGGCGCGTCCGCCCGGTGCGTCCAGGCGCACAGATGGCGCGTCCCGGCGGCGCGCAGGCTCTCGAAGCTCTCGCGGCGATGGTCGTTGCCGACGAGGAGCAGCCCGTCGACCCCCCGCTCGACCATGCTTCGGACCAGCGCGTGCTCCTGCACGAGGTCGTAGTTCGAGATCGACAGGATGACCGTGTAGCCCCGCGCGCGCGCGGCGCTCTCGAAGGCGTTCATGCCGTGCGCGAAGATCGCGTTGTTGAGCGTCGGGATGATCGCGCCGAGCATCCTCGAGCGCCGCATCGCGAGCGCCCGGGCCGTCTGGTGCGGGACGTAGTTCAGCCGCGCCATCGCCGCCTCGACCCGCGCCCTGACGTCGGGGCTGACCGCCGACGCCCCGTTCACGACGCGCGAGACGCTCGCCGTCGAGACCCCGGCGGCGAGGGCGATGTCGGCCTGGGTGGCGGATCTGCGGAGCAATGGCGGGCGGCCCTCCCGGCGCGACGGAGCCTTGACACGGCTTATTGTATGCGCTTACACAGCCTTTGCAAGCGCATACACTCCGCGGGAGGGCGGCGACGTGATGAAGGCTGCGGCAGGTCGGTCCGCCTGGGCGCCGGTGAGCCTCGACCGCCGCAGCGCGATCGGCGCGGCCACCATCGCCGGCGTCGTCCTGCTGTGGTTCCTCTCAACGAGCGCGACCGGCCTGATCGACCCGAACCGCTTCCCCTCCCCGCCGCAGTTCCTCGCGGCGTTCGCTCGGATCGCCACCACGGGCTATGCGGGCGGGACGCTGATCGAGCAGACCCTGCAGAGCCTGAGGCTCGTCGCCGGCGGCTTTCTCGTCGCGGTCGCGGTCGGCGTGCCGATGGGCTTCGCGATGGGATACGACCGGCGGGTCGAGGCCCTCCTCAACCCCGTCTTCCTGCTCTTGCGCCCGATCCCGCCGCTGGCCTGGATCCCGCTCGCGATCGTGTGGCTCGGCCTCGGCGACGCCTCCAAGATCATGGTCATCTTCGTCGCCGCCTTCGTGCCCTCGGTCATCAACACCTTCACCGGCGTGCGCACCGTCGACCGCACGCTGATCGAGGCGGGCCGCGTCCACGGGGCGAGCCGGCGCCGGATGATCGCCGAGATCCACCTGCCCGCCGCGCTGCCGATGATCTTCACCGGGCTGCGGCTGTCGCTCCAGGCCTCGTGGACGACGCTGGTCGCGGCCGAGCTGGTGGGCGCCTTCCTCGGGCTCGGGCGCGTGCTCTCGACCGCCTACCGCGACATCAACACCGCGATGATCCTGGTCGCCATGGTGGCGATCGCGATCGCCGGCGCGCTCAGCACCCTGCTCCTGGCCGCGGTGGAGCGCCGCGCGATCCGCTGGAGGCAGGCGTGACGCGCGCGCTGTGGCCCTACTCGCTCGCCGGGCTGGTCCTCTTCTTCGGGATCTGGCAGGGCGCGGTGTCCGCGGGCCTCGTCTCCGACTTCGTGCTCCCCTCCCCTGTCGGCGTGATCGCGCGCATCGCCGAGATGGCGACCCGCCCCTTCGCCGGGGCCCTGATCCAGGTGCACCTGCTGTCGAGCGTGCTGCGCTTCCTCGGCGGCTTCGCGCTCGCGGCGGCGATCGGCGTCCCCGTGGGGCTGGCGATGGGCCGCTTCCGGCTCTTCGAGGAGATCGTCACGCCGCTCTTCGAGGGCTACCGCTACGTGGCCCCGCTCGCCTGGGTGCCCTTCGCGGCGCTGTGGTTCGGCACCGGCGTCGGCGGGCCGATCATGGTCATCTTCACCGGGGCCTTCGCGCCTTGCGTGGTCAACGCCTACCGGGGCGCGAGCCTGGTCGAGCGCCATCTGATCGAGGCGGCCCAGACCCACGGCGCGAGCGAGTGGCGCATCGCCCGCGAGGTGCTGCTGCCCGGCGCGCTGCCCTCGATCGTGGCCGGGCTCAGGGTCGCCGCCGGCCTCGGCTGGCAGAGCCTGATCGGCGCCGAGCTGATCGTCGTCTCCTCGGGCATCGGCTACGTCATGGTCCAGGGCCAGAGCAACCTCAGCCCGCCCACGGTGATGGCGGCGATGGCGATGATCGGCCTCGTCGGGCTCGCGCTCGACTACGCCTTGCGCCTCGCCGAAGCCCGCGTCTCCGCGAAGTGGGGGCGCGCATGAGCGACATCCGCTTCGAGCGCGTCACCAAGCGCTTCCCCCGCGGGGGTGCCACCTTCACCGCGATCGACGGGGTGGACTTCCACGTCGCCGACCGCGAGTTCGTCTCGGTCGTCGGCCCCTCGGGATGCGGCAAGACCACGCTCATGCGCATGGTCGCGGGGCTCGAGACGCCCTCGGACGGCGCGGTCCACGTCGATGGCGTGGCGGTGCGCGGCCCCGGCCCGGACCGGGCGGTGGTGTTCCAGCAGTTCGCGCTCTTCCCCTGGAAGACCGTGCGCGAGAACATCGTCTTCGGCATGCGCTCGAAGCGCGCGTCGCGCGCCGAGCGCGACGCGGCGGTCGCCCACTACCTGCGCCTGATGAAGATGGAGGGCACCGAGGACAGCTACCCCCACCAGCTCTCGGGGGGCATGCAGCAGCGCGTGGCGATCGCGCGCTCCTACGCGCTCGACCCGGGCGTGCTCCTGATGGACGAGCCCTTCGGCGCGCTCGACGCCCAGACGCGCACGGTGATGCAGGAGGAGCTGGTGCGCCTGTCGCGGGTCAACCCGCGCACGGTCGTCTTCATCACCCACTCCGTGGAGGAGGCGGTCTACCTCGCCGACCGCGTGGTGGTGATGGGGCGCAACCCGGGCCGCATCCGCGAGGTGATCGACGTGGCGCCGACCCGGCGCGCCGAGGGCTGGGGCGAGGCCGCGATCGACGACGTGATGGAGATGGCGTCCTTCACCCACCTGCGCGGCCAGGTCTGGCGCCTGCTGCGCGAGCAGATGGGCGACGACAGATGACGACGGACGAACGAATCCAGGGAGGATCGACCATGAGGACGAGGACGAGGACGACGCTCGCGGCGCTGCTCGCCGCCACGGCGCTCGGGGGCGGGGCGGCCCCCGCCGAGGAGATCGGCGTGAGCTACCAGGCCGCGCTCTACTGGGCGCTGCCGTTCTACATCGCCGACCAGAAGGGCTGGTGGGCCGAGCTCGACCTCGAGCCCAGCTACTCGGTGTTCCCCTCGGGCGCGCCGCAGGTCGCCGCGGCGGCCTCGGGCTCGTGGGACGTGGGCGGCACCGGATCCGCCCCGGCGGTGCTGGGCGCGGCGCGCTTCGACATCGTGACCATCGGCATCACCAACGACGAATCCGCCGCCAACGCGCTGATGGCGCGGGCGGACGAGGTCGAGGCGATCCGCGCCGACCCCGGGACGCTGAAGGGCGAGCGGCTCCTCGTCACCACCAACTCGACCGGGGAGTACGCCTCGGCCGCCTGCATCGAGAGCTTCGGGCTGACCTATCCCGACGACGTAGAGGTGGTGAACCTCAACCAGCAGGAGATCATCTCGGCCTTCGCCACCGGCACCGGCAGGATCGCGGGGCTCTGGGCGCCCAACATCTACACGCTGGAGGCCAAGGCGGATGCGGTCCTGCTCTGCTCGGGGGAGGATGCGGGCGCCATCGTGCCCGGCGCGCTGATCGCCCGGCGCGAGTTCGCCGAGGCCGAACCCGAGGCGGTGGCGAAGTTCCTCGCCGTCTACCTGCGCGGCGTGGGCTTCATCCGCGACAACCCCGACGAGGCGGTGGACATGATGGCCGACTTCTACGCCCAGACCGGCGTCGAGCTCGACCCCGAGTACCTTCGCCGCGAGATCGACACCCGGCCGATGTTCACCTTGGACGAGCAGCTCGAGATCATGGGGGCCGGCGAGGGCGGCTCCACGGTCGAGGGGTGGTTCGACGGGCTCGGCGGCTACATGACCTCCACGGGCACGCTGGAGCAGCCGATCGAGGCCGCGTCCTTCGTCGATCCCTCCTACATGCAGCGGGTCGCCGACACCCCCGATCTCGCGGCCTTCGCCGGCGCGGCCGACTGATCCACCCGAAAGAGGCGCGAGCGATGGAGCATCTGAAGAAGGCCGTCCGCACGGCCGCGACCGGCGGCGAGGACGTGCGCCGGACGGTGCAGGCCATCCTCGACGAGATCGAGGCGGGCGGCGAGGACGCCGCCCGCGCCGCCGCGGCCCGGTTCGACCGCCACGACGGCGACATCATCCTCGGCCGCGAGGCGATCGAGGCCGCGGGGCGCGCCCTGCCCCCGCGGCTGCGCGACGACATCCGCTACGCCCACGACAACGTGCGCCGCTTCGCCGAAGCGCAGAGGGCGACCTTGCGGGACATGCAGGTGGAGATCCGCCCCGGCCTCGTGGCGGGGCAGAAGGCGATCCCCTGCGCGTCGGCCGGCTGCTACGTCCCGGGCGGGCGCTACTCCCACATCGCCTCGGCGCTGATGACGGTGACGACGGCCAAGGTGGCGGGCTGCGGCCACATCGCCGCCTGCTCGCCGCCGCGCCCCGGCGTCGGCATCCCCCCCGCGATCGTCTACGCCGCCGACCTCGGCGGCGCCGACACCATCCTCGCCATGGGGGGCGTGCAGGGGATCGCCGCGATGGCCTTCGGCCTCTTCGGCCTGCCGCGCGCCGACATCCTCGTGGGCCCCGGCAACCAGTTCGTGGCCGAGGCCAAGCGCATCCTCTTCGGCCGGGTCGGGATCGACATGGTCGCGGGCCCGACCGACAGCCTGATCCTCGCCGACGCCGCGGCCGACGCGGGGATCGTCGCCGCCGACCTGGTGGGTCAGGCCGAGCACGGCTACAACTCCCCGGTCTGGCTCGTCACCGACGACCGGGCGCTGGCGGAGCGGGTCATGGAGCGCGTGCCCGCCCTCATCGCCGCGCTGCCCGAGATCAACGCCTCGAACGCCGAGGCGGCCTGGCGCGACTACGCCGAGGTCATCTTGTGCGACGGCCGCGAGGAGATGGCGGCGGTCTCGGACGGCATCGCGCCCGAGCACCTCACGGTGCAGGCGGCCGATCCCGACTGGTGGCTCGGACGGCTCACCTGCTACGGCTCGCTGTTCCTCGGCGAGGAGACGACCGTGGCGTTCGGCGACAAGGCGTCGGGCACCAACCACGTGCTGCCGACCTCGGGCGCTGCGCGCTACACCGGCGGGCTCTCGGTGCACAAGTTCCTCAAGCTCGTCACCTGGCAGCGCGCCACGCGCGAGGGGGTGAGGCCGGTGGCCGAGGTCGCGGCGCGGATCTCGCGCATGGAGGGCATGGAGGGCCATGCGCGCACCGCCGACATCCGCCTGGAGACGTTCTTCCCCGGCGAGAGCTTCGACCTCCGGGCGCCGGAGTAGGCCCCGTGCGCGACCGCTTCAGCGTCGAGGGCCGGGTCGCCTGCGTCACCGGGGCGAGCTCCGGCCTGGGCCGCGCGGTCGCGTCCGCCCTGGCGCGGGCCGGCGCGCGGGTGGTCGGGCTGGCGCGTCGGGCGCAGGCGCTGGAGGAGTGGAGCGCGCAGGCGCAGGGCGAGACGGCCGCCCTCGTGGCCGACCTCGCGGATCCGCGCGCGATGGCGGGCGTCGCGCGCCGCGCGGCCGAGGCGTTCGGGCCCCCCGACATCCTCGTCAACGCGGCCGGCCTCAACGCGCGCCAGCCGGCCGACGAGGTGACGGCGCAGGGCTGGCAGGCGACGCTCGACCTCAACCTGTCGACCCCGTTCTTCCTCGCCCAGGCGATGGTGGCGCCGATGAAGGCCCGGGGATGGGGCCGGATCGTGAACTTCGCCTCGCTCCAGACCGAGCGGGCGTTCCCGGACGGGATCGCCTACGGCGCCTCGAAGGGCGGGGTGGGCCAGCTCACCCGCGCGATGGCCGAGGCCTGGTCGCGGCACGGGATCACCGCGAACGCGCTGGCGCCGGGGTTCTTCCCGACCGAGCTGACGGGCCCGGTGTTCGACGACGCCGAGCTGGCCGCGCGCCACGCGGCGCAGACCTGCGTGGGGCGCAACGGCGCGCCCGACGACCTGATCGGGCCGGCCCTGTTCCTGTGCTCGCCCGCCTGCGCCTACGTCACGGGGCAGATCCTCCGCGTCGACGGGGGGTTCAGCGCGAAATGAAGGCGCTGGTCTACACCGGCCCCGAGGCGCTCGACTACCGCGAGGTGCCCGAGCCCCTGGCGCGCCCCGGGGAGGTGCGGATCGAGGTGTTGCATGTGGGCATCTGCGGCTCGGACCTGCACGCCTTCGCCGGCCACGACCCGCGCCGCCCCGCGCCGCTGATCCTCGGGCACGAGGCGGTGGGCGTGGTGGCGGAGGGGCCGCTCGCGGGGCGGCGGGTGACGGTGAACCCGCTCGTCACCTGCGGGGCCTGCGCGCACTGCAGGGCCGGGCGCGAGAACCTCTGCGCGGCGCGCCAGATCATCTCGATGCCGCCCCGCGAGGGCGCCTTCGCCGAGCGCCTCTCGATGCCGCCGGGCAACCTCGTCGTCGTCCCCGAGGGCGTCCCCGCCGAGAAGGCCGCGCTGGCCGAGCCGATCGCCTGCGGCTGGCACGCGGTCCGCCTCGCGCGGCGCGCCGCGTCCCTCCCCTTGGAGGAGGCGCGCTGCCTGGTGCTGGGCGGCGGCGCCATCGGCTACGGCGCGGCGCTCGCGCTCGCAGCCCAGGGCGCGCCCGCGATCGCCCTCGCCGAGACGAACCCCGCCCGCCGCGCCGTGATCGCGCGGGCCGGCGGGGTCGAGGCCCTCGACCCCGCGCAGGTCGGGCCGGAGCGCGCGGACATCGTGATCGACGCGGTGGGCCTCGAGGCGACGCGCGCGCAGGCCTGCCGGGCGGTCCGACCGGGCGGGGTGATCGCGCATGTCGGCCTCGGCGCGGCGTCGGGCGGGCTCGACATCCGTCGGATGACCCTCCAGGAGATCACCTTCATCGGCACCTACACCTACGCCCGCTCCGATTTCGCCGCCACGGCGCAGGCCATCTTCGACGGGCGGCTGGGCGCGCTCGACTGGATCGAGCGGCGCGCGCTGAAGGACGGGGCGCGCGCCTTCGCCGACGCGAGATCGGGGCGCGCCGCCGCGCCGAAGATCCTGCTCGAGCCGTGAGCCGGGCCGCGCGGCCCCCGGACCGGCCGCCGCGCCGCCGCCCCCCGGCCGGACGGCGCAGGTCTCGCCCATGGGCGCGCGACCACGACGGCCTCGAAGGGCGGGACGACGCCCCTGGCGCCCGGCCGGCCGGGGCCTGCGCCGCGCGATCTGCGGCCTCCCCGCCCGGCCGGGTCGGCCCATGCCTCGGTCCCGAGCGCGGCGGGCACGCCGCCCGTCCGGCGGCGCGCGGGCGTTTGCGCTTGGACATGGCATCGCGGACGCAGTAGGGATCCCCGGGCCCGAGCTGACTCCACGCACGCGACGAACGGCCGCGATCCGCAGGACGGCCGCGCGGGGGCGGGAGCGCCGGGACGCAGCAAGGGAGGACCTCCATGAAACCGATGCCGCTCGTCGGCGCCATCCTCGCGCTCGGGCTCTCGTCCGCGGCGGGGCTCGCGCAGGACTACCCCACGAAGCCCGTCACCTACATCATCCCCTTCAACGCCGGCGGCGAGTCCGACATCGCGGCCCGCCTCCAGCAGCCCGTGTTCGAGCGCATCACCGGCCAGCCGATGGTGATCCAGTACCTCGAGGGCGCCGGCGGCGCCCAGGCCTGGTCGCAGCTGGGCGGGATGGAGGGCGACGGCTACACCGTCATGGGCTCGAACCTGCCCCACATCATCCTGCAGCCGATGGCCCAGGACGTGGGCTACACCACCGAGGACGTCGCCACCGTCTCCTTCTTCCAATACACGCCCGACGCCATCGTGGTGCCGTCGGGCAGCCAGTTCCAGACGCTCGCGGACCTCGTGGCCTACGCCGAGGCGAACCCCGGCATGGTGACCTTCTCGGGCTCGGGCACCAACTCGGCCAACAACGTGGCCCAGGCGCGCTTCGACGACCTCGCGGGCGTCACCACGACCTACATCCCCTTCTCGGGCACGACGCCCGCCATCACCGCCGTGCTCGGCGGCGACGTCATGGCCGGGTTCAGCTACAGCACGGCCGCCATCAACCAGGGCGACGCGGTGCGCGTCCTCGCCATCGCGTCGGACGAGCGCGTGCCGAGCTTCCCCGACGCCCCGACCTTCAAGGAGCTCGGCTACGACATGGTGGGCGGCGCCTATCGCGGCGTCGCGGTCCCGGGCTCGACGCCCGAGGGCGTCCGCGAGGCGCTGTCCGACATCCTCGGGCAGGTGAACGCGGACCCCGAGTTCGTCCGGAAGATGGAGGAGGGCGGCTTCGTCGTGATCGACGTGCCCTACGCCGACGTGCCGGCCTTCATGGAGGAGCGGCGCCAGGAGTACCAGGCCGCCGCGGAGCTCATGGGCATCGCGTCCGACTGACCGCACGCGCGGACCGACGGAGCGGGGGGCGCGCCCGGCGCCCCCTCGCCTCAGGCCTCATCTCGGGCGGCCCCCATGGACAAGCTGGCCTACCTCGCCCTGGCGGCGACGCCGCTCAACCTCCTGCTGGCGCTCGGCGGGGTGGTGGCCGGCATCGTCATCGGCGCGCTGCCGGGGCTCTCGGCGACGATGGCGGTCGCGGTGCTCGTCCCGTTCACCTTCACGATGGACCCGGCCTCGGGCCTGATCGTGCTCGGCGCCATCTACACCGGGGCGATCTACGGCGGCTCCTACTCGGCGATCCTCGTCAACACGCCCGGCACGCCATCGGCCATCGCCACCACCTTCGACGGCTTCCCGATGGCCAAGCGCGGCGACGGGGCGCTCGCGATCTCGCTGGCCACGCTGGCCTCGGTCGCGGGCGGGCTCGTGGGCGCCCTGATGCTGATGTTCCTCGCGCCCCCTCTCGCCCAGGTGGCGCTCGCCTTCGGCCCGCCGGAGTACTTCTGGCTCGCCGTGTTCGGGCTCACCCTGATCTCGGCGCTGTCGGTCGGGAACCTCCTCAAGGGGCTGATCGGCGCCTGCTTCGGGCTCTTGCTGTCGATGGTCGGCATCGCCGTCGTGGGCGCCGACGTGCGCTTCACCATGGGCTCGCAGACGCTGCTGGGCGGCATCGACATCGTCGCGGGCCTGATCGGGCTCTACTGCATCCCCGTCCTGATCGACCTCGTGGCGACGCGCGACCCCCATCTGAGGGTGGCGAGCGAGTCGGGCGGCTTCCGCCTGCGCGAGTCGTGGCGGATCGTGAGGGGCGAGAAGCTCAACCTGCTGCGCTCCTCGGTGATCGGCACGGTGGTGGGCATCCTGCCGGGCGCCGGCGGCTCGGTGGCGAGCCTCGTCTCCTACTCGGAGGCGCGGCGCTCCTCGCGCCACCCCGAGCGCTACGGCACGGGCGAGCCCGGCGGGATCATCGCCACCGAGGCCGCCAACAACGCCACCGTGGGCGGCGGCTTCATCCCCACGCTGGTCCTCGGCATCCCCGGCACGCCGCCCGACGCGGTGATCCTCGGCGCGCTGCTTGTGCAGGGGATCCGCGTGGGGCCCACGCTCTTCACCACACAGGGCTCGATCGTCTACACCTTCATCTTCGGACTGCTGATCGGCACCGTGCTGATGCTGCCGGTGGGCCTGCTCGTCGGGCGCTACGCCTACAAGAGCATCATCGCCATCCCCAAGGCGGCGCTGGTGCCGACCATCGCCTTCCTGACCGTCTTGGGCTCCTTCGCCATCCACAACAACCTCAACGACGTCGCCGTCATGCTGGGGCTCGGCGTGGGCGGCTGGCTGCTCAACCGCGCCGGCTACGCGCCGTCGCCCATCGTGCTGGGCCTCGTACTGGGGCAGATCGCCGAGCAGGGCTTCGTGCAGAGCTACCTGATCGGCAACGCGCAGGGCGATGTCTGGGCCATGTTCTTCGGCCGGCCGATCAGCCTCGCCATCGTCGCCTTCGCCGCGCTGACGCTGCTCTACCCGCTCGCGGCGGCCCGGATCGGGGCGCGCAGGGCCCGTCGCTCGCGGGCGGACAGGATCGTGGAGAGCCGCGATGGCGGCGGGTAGGGGGCCGCGCCGCGCCGCGCGCCCGGGGCGGCCGCACGACCCGCCCGGGACGCTGGCGGCGCTGGGCTTCATCGTGCTGGGGGTCGTGCTGGCCCTCCAGACCGAGGGGATGACGCCGATGGGATCGGTGTTCCCCCTCACCATCTCGCTGGCGATGATCGTCCTGTCGGCGGTCCTCGTCGCTTGGAACGTCGTCCGCGGGCTGAGGCCCGGACCCGATGGCGCGCCCGATGCCCCGGCCGAGGAGCCCGCGAGCGGGGGCGGCGGCTCGAACCGGCGCCGGGCGGCGTTCCTCGTCGCGATGGCGGCCTGGGTCGCGCTGGTCCCGGTGCTGGGCTTCCTCCTCGCGAGCGGGCTGGCCTACTTCTCGATCATGGCGATCGCGGTGCACGAGCGCATGTCGCCGCGCAGCGCGGCGCTGCTCGTGGCCATAGGGCTCGCGGTCCTGCTGGGGTTCACCCTCCTGATGGCGAGCGTCCTCAACATCCCCCTGCCCGGGGGCCTCCTCTTCTGAGCCCGCCCCCCGACGAGACCCCGGAGACGCCCCGACATGACCCAGCCCCCTCGCCATGCGACCGCGCCCATCCCCGACCCCGGCATGGGCGCGCCGGAGGCCGCCGGGCGGCGCCTCGACCCCGCCGCGCCCCGGCTCGGCATGGCCGGTGGCGGGCCCCTGCGCCTCGGGCGACGGGGGCGCATGACGCGCGAGGGCGCGCGCGCGCGCGTCGCCTGAGCGAGAGGCCCCCCATGCGCATCACCGAGATCCGCGAGGCGACCGTCTCCATCGCCAGCCCGATCGCCAACGCCTACATCGACTTCTCGCGGATGACCTGCTCGGTCGTCGCCGCGATCACCGACCAGACGCGCGACGGCCGCCCGGTCGTGGGGTTCGGGTTCAGCTCGAACGGCCGCTACGGGCAGGGCGCGCTTTTGCGCGACCGCTTCGTCCCCCGCCTGATGGAGGCCGATCCGGACGCGCTGATCGACCGCGAGCGCGCCAACCTCGACCCGTTCGCGATCTGGCGCACCCTCATGACCAACGAGAAGCCGGGCGGGCACGGCGAGCGATCGGTCGCCGTGGGCACCCTCGACATGGCGGTGTGGGACGCGGTGGCCAAGATCGAGGAGACGCCGCTCCACCGGCTCCTCGCCGACCGCTACCGGGGCGGGGTGGCCGACGAGGGCGTCTGGGTCTACGCCGCGGGTGGCTACTACCATCCCGGCAAGCCGATCGAGGGCCTGCGCGACGAGATGAGAATCCTACCTCGATCGCGGCTACCGGGTCTGCAAGATGAAGATCGGCCTCGCCCCGCTGGCCCGGGATCTGGCGCGGATCGAGGCGGCGCTCGACGTGGTGGGGGGCGGCGAGAACCTGTGCGTCGACGCCAACGGCCGCTTCGACCGCGACACCGCGATCGCCTACGCCGACGCGCTCGCGCCCTACGGGCTGCGCTGGTTCGAGGAGGCCGGCGACCCGCTCGACTACGCGCTCCAGGCCGAGATCTCCGCGCGCTACCCGGGGCGGATGGCGACCGGCGAGAACCTCTTCTCGATGGCGGACGCGCGCAACCTGATCCGCCACGGCGGGATGGATCCTTCGCGCGACGTGCTCCAGTTCGACTGCGCGCTGTCCTACGGCCTCGTGGAGTACATGCGCACGCTCGACATGATGGCCGGGCACGGCTGGTCCACGCGGCGCGTCGTGCCCCATGGCGGCCACCAGATGTCGCTCGCCATCGCGGCCGGGCTCCATCTCGGCGGCAACGAATCCTACCCGGACGTCTTCGCGCCCTTCGGGGGCTTCGCCGACGACGTGGCGGTGGTGGACGGCCGCGTCGGCCTTCCGGACGCGCCGGGCATCGGCATCGAGCGCCGCGCGGCGCTCCACGACCTCATGCGGCGCGAGCTGCTGGACTGAGCGGCCGAAGCACCTTCCCGTCGGCCCGGCCCCCGCCGTCCCGACCCCCGCCGTCCCGGCCCTCGAGCCGGGATCCCTCGTCCGGTCCGGGAGGCCCCGGCTCGGGGGCCGGGGCGCGCGCGGCGCCATTCGCTCGAAGAGAACCCTACACGGCGCGGATGGCGACCATCACGTCGTCCTCGACGGCGATGCCCCTCTCGGCCGCCTCGCGCCGCAGGGCCGACCCCCGCCGGCCCGGCAGGCGGCTCCCCGGATCGGCCGCGATCTCGGCCGCGAGCAGCCCGAGCCGCCCCGCCGCGCCATCGCCCCCCATCGCGGCGGGATCGACCGCGAGGATCCACTGCCCGAGCCCCGGCGGCGGCCCGTCGGCGTCGAAGAGCGAGCTGGCCTGATGGGCGTAGTTGGCCCCGGTCAGCCCCGCGGCCATCATCTCGACCATGAGCGCCAGCGCCGCGCCCTTGGCCTCGCCCGCGGGCAGCATGGACCCCGCCAGCGCCTCGGCCGGATCGGTCGTGGGCCGCCCCTCGGCGTCGAGCGCCCAGCCCTCGGGGATCGGCTCGCCCTTCTGGCGGGCCGCCATCACGCGGCCGCGCGCCACCTTCGAGAGCGACAGGTCGATCACGATCGGCTCGCCCTCCGGCAGGGGCGCGGCGAAGGCGATCGGGTTGGTGCCCAGCAGCGCCCGCCGGCCCCCCCAGGGCGCCATCGCCGCGGGCGTGTTGGCCATCATCAGCGCGACCAGCCCCGCGTCGACGAGCCGCAGGGCGGTGAGCGCGAGCACGCCGGCATGGTGCGAGCGGCGGATCGCGGCCGCGGCGAGCCCCGCCTCGGCGGCCATCGCCGGCAGCCGCGCGCAGGCGAGGTCGAGCGCCGGGAAGGCGAAGCCGTGGCGCGCGTCGATCCGCAGGAGCGCCGCCCGGGCCTCCTCGGCCTCGGGCACCGCGAAGCCGTCCACCTTGCCCGACCTCGCCTGCGCGGCGTAGGCCGCGACGCGGCGCAGCCCGTGGCCGCCCTGCCCGGCGGCCTCGGCGGCCACCAGCGCGCGGGCCACCGACGCGGCCTGAGCGGGGCCGACCCGCGCGCGGCCGAGCGCCTCGGCGACGAGGGCCTCGGCCTCGGCGAGCGACAGGGTCGTCGTCACGCGCGCCCCGCCAGATGGCGCAGCACGGCGTCCGCCGTCATCGCGCCGACGCGCGCGTTCAACTCCTCGGTGACGCCCGCGACGTGAGGCGTCAGGATCAGGTTCGCGATGCCCTCGAAGATGCGGCCCGCCTCCGCGCCGAGCGGCTCGGCCTCGAACACGTCGAGCGCGGCGCCGCCGATCCGGCCCTCGCGCAGCGCGGCGGCCAGGGCGCGCTCGTCCACCACGCCGCCGCGCGCCGTGTTGATCACGATCGCGCCGGGCCTCGTCGCGGCCAGCGCCTCGGCGTCGATCATGCGGCGCGTCGCGTCGGTCAGGGGCACGTGCAGGCTCACGACGTCCGAGCGCGCCAGCAGCGCCCCGAGATCGAGGCGCTCCGCCTGCGCCCAGGCGGGATCGTCGGCGGCGAGGTGGGGGTCGAACGCCGCGACCTCGAAGCCCAGGGCGCGCGCGAGCGCCGCCGTCCGGCGCGCGACGGCGCCGAAGCCCACCAGCCCCATCCGCTTGCCCCTGGCCTCGCGGCCGATCGAGGCCTGGCGCGGCCAGCGCCCGGCGGCGACCTCGGCGCTCGACCCGTAGGCGCCGCGCAGCAGCGTCAGCGCCGCGGCCAGGACGTATTCGGCCACCGCGACCTCGTTCGCGCCCGTCGCGGGATGGACCGCCACGCCGCGCGACGCGCAGGCCTCGAGGTCGATGTTGTCGAGCCCGACCCCGAGCCGGCCGACGCACGACAGCGCCGGCGCCGCGGCGAGCAGCGCCGCGTCCACCCGCGTCCGGTTGCGCACCACCAGCGCGCGGGCCGCCGAGACCGCCCGCCGCAAATCCTCCGGGCGGCCGCCCAGGTCGGGGTCGTAGAGCGTCTCGTGGCGCGCGCCGATGCGCCCGACGGCCGTGTCGTCCATGAACTCGCAGATGACGACGCGGGTCACGGGCGCCTCCCGCTCCGCGCGCGGCGGGGCCGCGATCACGCGCTGCGGTAGAGCTTCGTCATCACGAACTCGCGGTGGCCCAGCGCCTCGGCGGCCGTCGCCCGGCCGTTGGCCGTGCGCCTCACCATGTCGATCAGCGCGTCGCCCGCCTCCTCGATGGTCATCTCGCGGCGCAGCACGCCCGAGACGTCCACGTCGATGTGCTCGCCCATGGTGCGGACCGTGCGCGGGTTGCCGCTGATCTTGACGACCGGGACGATCGGGTTGCCGACGACGTTGCCCTGCCCGGTGGGGAAGGTGTGCACGACGTAGCCCGCCGCCGCCATCAGCGTCACGCACTCGGCCGCGGCCGACGAGGTGTCCATGAAGTAGAGGCCGGGGCCCTTCGCCGGCGCCTCCGCCGGCCCCAGCGCGTCGATGTAGCGCGACGTGCGGCCGATCTTCTCGAGGTTGCCGAGCGCCTTCTCCTCGATGGTCGTGAGCCCGCCCAGGATGTTGCCCTTGGTGGGCTGGCTGTCCGACAGGTCGGAGGTCTTGTGGGCCTCGATCACCTCGTCCTGGTAGGCCTGGAAGATCGCCATGAACTTCTCGCCCGCCTCGGGGGTGGCGGCGCGCTCCCGGCAGATGTGCTCGGCCCCGGTGATCTCGGAGGTCTCGCCGAAGCAGCCCGTGAGCCCCAGCGGCAGGAGCTTGTCGTACATGGCGCCCACCGTCGGGCAGGACGACAGCCCCGTCGTGGTGTCGCTCTCGCCGCACTTCGTGGAGACCCACAGCTCGCTCAGCGGCCGCTCCTCGCGGGGCAGCTCGGTGGCCCAGTGGACGAAGTCCTTGGCCGCGCGGGAGGCGGCGGCGACGGTGGCGATGTCGCCCTGCTGCTCGATCGAGAACTCGGCCACGGGCTTGCCGGTCTCGCGGATGCCGTCGGCGATCACGCGGGTCCATTCGGGCTCGATGCCGATCACGACGACCGCCGCCACGTTGGGGTTCGAGCCGGTGCCGATCATGGTGCGGAAGTGCAGGTCGAGATCCTCGCCGAACTGGAGCCGGCCGTAGGCGTGCGGCAGCGCCATGGCGCCCTGGATGTGGCCCGCGACCGCCTCGCAGGCGGCGTTCGAGATGTCGTCCACCGGCAGGACGACGACGTGGTTGCGCACGCCCACGCGCCCGTTCTCGCGGACGTAGCCGCGGATCACCTGGTTCTCGTGCATGGCGCTCACCACCGCTTGGTCTTGAGGTTGTGGACGTGGACGTGGCCGCCCTTGGCGACCGCGCCCGTCACGCGGCCGATGTCCTCGCCGTACTTGATCACGGTGTCGCCCTCGGCGAGGTCCGTCAGCGCCACCTTGTGCCCGATCGGCACGTCGGCCTCGGCGCTCAGCCGGAAGTCGCCGTCGTCCTCGGTGACGACGCAGAGCATGTCGGCGCCGGCCGACAGGCCCTCCACCACCACGACCCCGACATTGTCGCGCCTGTCGTGGACCAGCACCTGTGGATGCCCCGCCATCGCCGCCTCCCCGATGAAAACCTTGCCGCAGGGGTTAGCAGCGGGCTAGGTCTCATACAAGACCCGATGTAGAGGAGTGGGCTTGACCGACCTCCCGCCCCTGTGGCGCCGCGCGCGCGACGCGATCGTCGCGCGCATCCTGGCCGGCGAGTTCCCGGCCGGCGCGATGCTGCCCTCGGAGGGCGATCTGGGCCGGCAGATCGGCGTGAGCCAGGGCACCGCGCGCAAGGCCCTGGCCGACCTCGAGCGGATCGGGGTGGTGGAGCGGCGGCAGGGCCGCGGCACCTTCGTCGCGGTGACCACGCCCGAGCGCGCCCTGTTCCACTTCTTCCGGCTGCGCCGACCGGACGGCACGCCGGTGACCCCCGAGCTGATCGCCGAGTCGCTCCGCCGCCGCCGGGCGACGGCGGGCGAGCGGGCCGCCCTCGGCGCGGGCGCCGTGTTCGAGATCGCGCGGGTGCGGCGGATCGACGGTCGCCCCGGCGTGCGCGAGCGCATCGCGGTCTCGGCCTCCGTCTTCCCGGGGCTCCCCGCGCGCGCGCCGCTGCCCAACACGCTCTACGCGTTCTATCAGAAGGCCTACGGCGTCGCCGTGGTGCGCGCCGAGGAGGCGCTCTCGGCCGTCGCGGCCCAGGAGCGGGACGCCGCGGCGCTCGGCGTGGCGCCCGGCGCGCCGCTCCTCCAGGTGGAGCGGCGCGCCCTCGACGTCACCGAGCGCGTCGTGGAGCTGCGGTCGAGCCGCTACGTGACCGACCCGCTCCACTACGCGGTCAGGCTGAGGTGAGGCCCGGGGGCCCGCGGCGCGCGGACCGGCCCGCGACGGGCGCGCCCGCCCCCTCGGCGACCCGTGCCGCGCGCCGCCCGATCGCGTCGTCGCGCCCAGGGCCCGCGGGGAGCCCGCCCGGAGCCGAGGGGGAGCCGACGGGGAGCCGACCAGGGGAGCATGAGGAAGTGTGGGGTGGTCATGCCGCCCGGGCGTGATCGGGTTCGGGCTCGTTGTCGAGGCCGGGGTGCCAGCGCTCGAAGGTTCCTCGCAGCGTGCCGTCGAGCGTCTGGGTCCGGGCCTGCAGCAGCAGGTGGGCGCCGCGCGGCGCCCACTGCATCTGCTGCTTCTTGGCGAAGCGCGGGGCTGTGACGGCGTTGACGGTCGCCTCGGCGAAGGCCGAGGAACCGAAAGGTCCGCGCGAAGCAGCGAGATGCGCTCGCCGGCGCGGGTGCGCTCGCCGTAGCTGATCAGGCTGGGCGCGTCCTTTCGGATGGCGGCGACCATCTCGCCGACCGCGGTCCGGAGCCTGCGCAGGTGCGGGTGGTCGGCCTCCACGGCGTCGACGTCCATGAGCAGGCCGATGAGCGATGAGCAGGCCGTCGAGGACCTCGCGCGCCCGGAAGCCGTTGCCGTGCCATAGGAGCCACTTCAGGCGCTCCAGCTCCTCGAGGAGGTCGGCGGCCGCGTCCTCCTCGCGATGGGCGAGGCCGCGCAGGTGCTGGCGCGGCACCGTGACGCGCATGGCGATGTGACCCGAAGGGCCGCGCCCACGAGGCCAGTGGAGGACGAGCTCCCCGCACGGCGCGATGCGAGAGAGGCGAGCGAGCGGACCTCCTCGCCGCCGTCGGTGAGGGCGGTGACGCCCTGGTTGGCCTGCCCGCGCCTCGAGCCCTGAGCGGGCCTGCGATGCGCCTCGTCGGCTCGCGGTCGTGGCCGTGGACGAAGCCCAGGGCGCGCGGGCCGCCGTCCTCGGGCATGGAGCGGCCGACGATGCGCCCGAAGTCGCGGGTGCGGTCGGACCACGAGCGCACGGGGCCGCCGTCGAGGCCCGCGACGACCCGCCCGCCCGGGATCGGCAGGTCCTCCCAGTCCGCCGGGCACCCCACGGCCAGCGTGGTGTCCTCCTGCGCGACCTCGGCCTCGATGCGCTCGCCGACGCGCAGCGCGTGCTGGCGCAAGGTGGTCGCGTTCAGGCCGGCGCCGATGGGCAGCCCGTCCCCCATCATCGCGGCCGCCGCGCCACAGGGCGCGAGCGACGCCCACCGTGCCTCGAGGTGAAGCCGCTCTGGCGCGACGTGGTCGGGCAGGAGCTCGGTGAGGGGCGAGGAGGCCGCCGGTGCGCTCTCGTCCTCACGGGCGCAGCGGTGCAGCCGCGGGCTGGCGAGCGGCACATCGCCGAACAAGGTGCGGAACGCGACCGGGGCGCCGCCCTTGGACCGCCGCCGTCGGCCGCGCCCCTCGCAGCCGCGCCGTCCTCGGGCCCAGGCCTCGGCCTGGGACCGGACGAGGCGTCGCTCGATGGCGGCGAGCAGCGCCTTGCCCTCGACGAGCGACAGGCCGAGATCCTCTGCGCCCTCGGTCGCCCTGGTCAGGAGCGCCGCCTCCTCGACCGCGCCGGGCGTGCCGTCGTCGGTCGTGATCTACAGCGTGATCCGTGCGCGCATCGCGCCCTCCTCCAAGCTGACGGTGCCGCGGCCCATCGGCGCCCGCCGCGCCGGGCCGCCGTTCCAGAGCCGGCAGAGGGGCACGGGCCCCACGCCGCACGTCCACACCCGCCAGCGGGTCGGGCAGATCGTGCGCGAGGTGGCGCGCGAGGCGGGCGTCGCCAAGCGCGTCCACCCGCACCCGGCTCGCGCCACACGGTGGCGACGCGGCTGCTGTCGCTCGGGCCCGGACATCACCGACGTGCGGCGCTTGCTCGGCCACGCCGACATCACCACGACGCGGCGCCACGCCGAGACCACGGCGGCGGTGCTCAAGGCGAGGCTCGACCGCGTCACAGCACCAGCGGCCCGAGACCTCATGGGCCATGTCCGCGACCGGCGCGGCGACGGGGCCGCGCTGCTCGCCGCGGAAGCCCTGATCGCCCGCGATCGGCCCTCCGCCGCGCCGACGGTCAGCACTGCTGGTGCATGAGGACGGAGGGGCTCGCCGTCGCGCAGGCGCGCGTTGGCGGCCTTCCTCGAGAACGGCACGCCCCTCCACTCCTCGCGCTCCCGCATGCGCTCGAGGATGCCGCGCATCGCCTCGACCGCCTCCTCGTCCAGACCCTCGTGGCGCCCTTCGAGCACCACCGCCTCGAGGATCCCGGCCAGCTCCGAGAGGCCCTCCATCGCCTCCAACGACAGCCACGCCTCGCGGCGGACCTGGTCGCCTTCTGGTCCGCCGACCTCCTCGGGCGGGCACGGGCGCGTGGTCGCCGACGCAGGTCGGCTAGTCACGCCGCGGCTGGCCCGCGACGCGGTCCTCCAGGCGCAGCTCGTGGCGCCGGGGGACGTTCGGGTCGCACTCGTAGGCGAACCGCGCTCGCCGGCGCAGGCGCAGCTCCTCCAGCGTGACGGCGGGCGGAGCTATGGCTGATTTTGGGTGACGCGGCCGATCAGGCGGCGCGGTGATCGGGCGCCGCGGTGG
Organism: uncultured Alphaproteobacteria bacterium; assembly: GCA_963799455.1. Classification (GTDB taxonomy): domain Bacteria; phylum Pseudomonadota; class Alphaproteobacteria; order Rhodobacterales; family Rhodobacteraceae; genus CAWCXF01. The sequence continues at coordinate 132,562 of CAWCXF010000001.1, forward strand.
CGACGCCGTCGGTGAAGGTGACGCCGGCGAGGAGCATCGGCAAGCGGTTCTCGCCCTTCAGGCGCCGCCAGGTCTTCGAGGCGGCCATGACGAGCTTGAACACCATCAGCCGGGCGGTGGTCTGCGACAGCGCTCCCTTGGTTCGGACGGTCCGATGGCGGACGGTGGCGAACACGCTCTCGATGGGGTTGGCGGTGCGCAGGTGATCCCAGTGCTCGGCCGGGAAGTCGAAGAGGGCCAAGAGCGCGTCGCGGTCCTTCACCAGGCGCTCGACCGCCTTGGGGTACTTGGCGCCGTACTTCTTCACGAACACGGCGATGGCCGCCTCGGCTTGGGCCCGGTCGGGGGCGTCGCGGACCTCGCGCAGGTCGGCCCTCATGCCGGGCTGAACCGACTTCGGGACCGCGTTGAGGACGTTGGCGGCCTTGTGCACCCAACAGCGCTGATGACGCGTGGAGGGGAAGACCTCCTCGAGCGCCCGCCAGAACCCCATGGCGCCGTCGCCCACCGCGATCTCGGGGGCTGTGGCCAGGCCCCTTGCCGTCAGATCGACGAGCAGCTCGCGCCAGCTCTGGACGCTCTCGCGCACGCCTGTCTGGAACCCCACGAGCTCCTTCTTGCCCTCGGGCGTCGCTCCGATCACCACCAGCATGCACTCGGCCGTGGGCTCCATCCGCGCCTGCAGAGTACACCCCGTCGGCCCAGACGTAGACGTACCTCCGGGCCGTGTAGCGCGACGATCTGGATGAGAGTTGCGCGACGATCAGGGTGAGAACTGAGTGTCGCGGCGAGTGGGAGGATTGCCGACCGTGGGCTGGTCGGCAAGGGTGTTCTCAGCTTGATTGTCGCTCCGCGTCAGGCGCGGCGGTTTTGGCTGTCGCGCGCGGCGGTCGTCCCGGCCCACGCTGCCGCTCGAGGGCGCTGCGGCGGCGGTAGCTCTCGACGTTGAGCTCGAGGATGGTGGCGTGGTGCACGAGCCGGTCGACGGCGGCGAGCGTCATGGCGGGGTCGGGGAAGACCTTGTTCCACTCGCCGAAGGGTTGGTTGGCAGTGATGAGGATGGAGCGGCGCTCGTAGCGCGCGCCGATGAGCTCGAAGAGGACAGAGGTCTCGGCCTGGTCCTTGGTGACGTAGGCGAGGTCGTCGAGGATCAGCAGATGATACTTGTCGAGCTTGGCGATGGCGGCTTCCAAAGCGAGTTCGCGGCGCGCGACCTGGAGGCGCTGGACGAGGTCGGTGGTGCGGGTGAAGAGCACGCGCCAGCCGTTCTCGATCAGTCCCCGGCCGATGGCGGCCGCGAGGTGGCTCTTGCCGCCGCCGGGGGGCCCGAACAGCAGCAGATTGGCGCCGCGCTCGAGCCAACTGTCCCCGGCGACGAGGGCCATGACCTGGGCCTTCGAGATCGTCGGCACGGCCTCGAACTCGAAGGCGTCGAGGGTCTTTCCGGGCGGCAGGCGGGCCTCGACGAGGTGGCGCTCGATGCGCCGGCGGGCGCGCTCGGCGAGTTCGTGCTCGGCCAGGGCGGCGAGGAGGCGCGCGGCGGGCCAGCCCTCCTTGTCCGCACGCTCGGCGAAGGCGGGCCAGATGGCCTTGATCGCCGGCAGGCGCAGGTCGCCGAGCAGCAAGCCGAGGCGGGCGTCGTCGATGGGGTCGGTCGCGCTCATGCCGCGCCTCCCTCGATCGCGGCCGGGGCCATGAGCGCGTCGTAGTCGGCCAGCGACCGGCGCGGGATCTCGATCTTTGGCAGGGTCGCCGGGTCGGGCGCGAAGCGCCGCCGCAACGTGGCCATGTCGGGCAGCGCGCCCGCGTCGAGGGCCTCGGCGATGACGGCGGCGAGTTCGGCCTCGCAGCCGCGCTCGTGCGCCAGGGCGAGCGCGTCGATGGTGAGGCGGCAGGCCCGCTTCGCGGGCAGCGCGCCCATCGCCGCCTCGAACAGCCGGCGGTAGGCCTCCCGAGGGAAGAGCTGGTCGCGGTAGACCAGCCCCGGCAGCGCCATGGGCTTGCGCCGGAGCGCGTGGATGACGTGCCGGTAGTCGACCACGTGGGCATGCCGCCCGTGGCCGGGAGAGCGCCCCCGCGGCAGCGTCGTCAGGTGGGTCGCGCCGAGGAAGAGTTCGAGGCGGTCGTCATGGATGCGCACGCGCAGGCGATGGCCGATCAGGCGCGAGGGCATGGAGTAGAAGACCTTGCGAAGCGTGAAGCCGCCCGAGGAGGTGACGGTGACGAGCGCCTCCTCGCCGTCCTCGATGCGGCGCGGCGGCAATGGATGCAGGGCAGCACGCTCAACCTCAGTGCGTTTGCGGTTGCGCGCATTGCGCCGCCCGACGAGCTCGTCGAGGAAGCGGCGGTAGGCGGCGAGGTCTTCGAACTCGGCCGAGCCCCGCAGCAGCAGCGCGTCCGCGACGGCGCGCTTCAGGTGGCCGTGCGGCCCTTCGATCGCACCGTTCTCGTGCGCCAGGCCGCGGTTGTTGCGCGTCGCGGCCATGCCGTAGTGGCCGCAAAGCGCGGCGTAGCGCTCGGTCCAGTCGTTCTCGACCTCCGGGTCGAGGTTGCGGAACGCGGCCGAGAGGCTGTCGCTGCGGTGCTCCCGCGGCGCGCCCCCAAGTGCCCAGAGCGCGTTCTGGAGCCCCTCGGCCAGGGCCACGAAGCTCTCGCCGCCGAGCACGACGTGGACGTGCTCGAAGCCGCTGAAGGCCAGGCGGAAGTGGTAGAGCCGGTGGTCGAGCACGCTACCGGCGACGGTCACGCCGAGGCCGGCCGCGTCGGTGAAGTCCGACAGCCCGAGGCGGCCCGGCTCGTGGCTCTGACGGAAGATCACCTCCCGCTCGGGGCCATGCAGCGCCCGCCAGGCGCGGATGCGCCGCTCGAGGGTCCGGCGCACGCCGGGGTCGAGGTCGGGGCGGCGGCGCAGCAGCTCCTCGAAGATCGCCACCGGCCTGAGCCCGGGCGCGGCCTCGAGCATGGGCACGACCTCCTCCTCGAAAAGCCCCTCGAGCGGGTCGGGCCGGCGCCGCCCCCGCGCCGCCCTCTTCGTCGAGGGCGGGCGTGGATCCCGCTCCAGGCGGTAGCCCGTGGCCGCGCTGAACCCCGCCTTGGCCGCGGCGACAGCGACCGGGTCGGTCGAACGGTGGGTCATGAAGAGCCTCATCTGGTGATCGGTCACGTGACGGCCGGGCACGGGCGCTCCTCACGATGGAGAAAGCATCCCTCTACCTCGGTCGACCGCGATCACCCGGCGCCCCACCGCGGCGGGAGCCGACACGACGCGGCCCAGAGCTCCAGTCGGGCTACGCCCTCCCTTCGATCGGGGCCGCGTCGCGCCCTCTCATCCTGTTTGCCGCGCGGCTCTCATCCTGTTTGTCGCGCCGCAGTCGACACCACCACGCCCGGCGGCACGCTCGTCTTCCACCTCTTCGGCGCCTTGGCACAGTTCGAGCGCGACCTGATCCGCGAGCGCACCAGAGCGGGGCTGAGGGCAGCCGAGGCGCGCGGGCGCAAGGGCGGCCGCCGGCCCGTGGTCACGCCCGACAAGCTCCTCCGCGCTCGGGCGCATCTCGCGCAGGGCCTCATCGTGCGCGAGGCGGCCGCGCGGCTCAAGATCGGCAAGACCGCACTCTACGCGGCGCTGAGGGGATTGGGTGAGGCACGGGGAGGCTGAGTTCGCCGCCCGTTCGCACCTGGCGTACGCTCAGGTCACTTTCTTGCAGCGACCCCTTCACGGTCATGGGCAACCGGTTCCGGGTCAACCAGCTCGACGTTGGCTGGATGTCGTCGGACCACGAGCGCGCGTTGCAGCGGAGCGAGTCCGGCGACCCGGACTGGGAGGCCAAAGCCGCGGCGGGGCTGCCGTTCGGCCGGCTCGTCGATCCCGTCGAGGTCGCGCGGGCGGTGAACTTCCTGGTGTCGGACGACGCCGGCCTGATGACCGGCTCGGTGGTGAGCTCCGACCAGTCGGTCCGGGGCGCCTATGCCGGCCAGGCGCCGGTGCCGGACGGGCCGATGTCGCTCTGACGCCCGGGGCCGCTACCGCCCGGTCGTCACCGTGGGAATCCGGGGCCGCTCGGCGTCGTTCTGCAGCCGGGCCGCCAGGCCGACCGTCAGGGCCTGCGCCAGGCACATCGGCGCCGCGAGCGAGCGCGAGAAGGTGTATTCGTGCTCCGGGACCGCGAAGAGCACTCGCGCGCTCTTGGCCAGGGGCGAGAGCGTGCTGTCGGAGATCGCGACGATGTCGATGCCCCGCTCGGCCGCCTCCTCGACGATGTTGACCACCTCGTTGGCGTAGAACCGGAACGACACGGCCAGCAGGAGGTCGGCCCCCGTCATCGCCCGCGCCATGTGGGTCGCCAGCCCCGCCGCGGGATCGAGCAGGATGCACCGCTTGCCGAGCATCGTCAGCACGTAGCGCAGGAGCTCGACCACCGGTGCTGATCTGAGCTGGCCCAGCAGGTAGACGACCTCGGCCTTCTCCAAAAGCGCTATGGCCGCCGATAGCTGCTTCGGCTCGATCTGCTCCAAGAGGTTCTGGAGCGAGGCGATGTCCCGGACCACGAGGTCGCGCAGAAAACCGTGCCCGCTCCGGTCGTCCCGGCCTCCGAGCTCGTCCTCCAGGGCCTCGACCCTCGCCAGGAAGCCGGGGGCGGCGGTAGACAACCGCTTCTGGAAGAGGCCCTGCAGCTCCTTGAAGCCCTTGTAGCCCAATGCCTGAGCGAAGCGCACGAAGCTCGAGGCGTGGATCCCGCACTTGTCGGCGATGCCGTTCACCGAGCGCACCGCCACCTCGTTCGGGTTCTGCGTGAGGAAGAGCGCGATCTTCTGATAGGTCTTGCTCATCGCGTCGTAGCGCTCATGGATGACCCGGATCAGTTCCTCATAATCCTTGGGGGCACGGGGGACGTCCATTCGGCACTGCCTTCGCAACGTTGAGTGCAAGATAGACCGTATCGATGGGTTCGACCATTCTCCCAACCGGCGTTGTTGCAGAACTGACGCCTGAGGCGTGCCTTCCCCTTTCCCCACGGCCTTCAGACCACGCGGGTGATCTCCAGCGGTGCCGAGGGCGTTGAAGCGGTTCGTGAGGGCGACGCGGATGTAGACTTCGGCGGTCTGAACCGCCCCGGGTTTCCCGGAGGCCCCGACTTTTGGAAGGATGGGGCCCATGGGAACCGAGAAGATGAGAACGCCGTACCCGGCTGAGCTACGCGAGCGCGCGATCCGGATGGTGCGCGAGCACGAGGGCGAGCACGCGTCGCGGTCCGCGGCGGTGCGCTCGGTGGCGGGCAAGGTGGGGTGCCACCGGGAGACGCTGCGGCTGTGGCTTCGGCAGGCCGAGCGGGACGATGGCGTCCGCCCTGGGCCGACGGGCGAAGAGCGCGAGCGCATCCGGGCTCTGGAGCGCGAGGTCTGCGAGCTGCGGCAGGCCAACGAGAATCCTGCGCAAGGCCTCGGCGTATTTCGCGCAGGCGGAGCTCGACCGCCCGTCGAAGCGATGATCGCCTTCGTCGACGATCACCGCGCGGTCCACGGGGTCGAGCCGATCTGCCGGCTGCTGCCGATCGCCCCGTCGACCTACCATGCCCACGTCGCCGTCCGACGCGATCCGGCCCGGGCGTCCGCTCGGGGCCGGCGGGACGCCGAGCTGCGCTCTAATACCAGCGCTCACTGATCAGAACCTATGCGCCCAGGCTCGGAGGCCGATGGAGGTGATCCTCGCCGGCTGAGCGAGGAGCCGGTTCCAGGCGTCACAGCAATGGGCGACGATGTCGTCGTAGTCGGCGAAGACGCGGTTCGAGAGCCAGTTCTCCCGCATGTACTGCCAGATGTTCTCGACGGGGTTCAGCTCGGGCGAGCGCGGCGGGAGCGGCAGCAGCGTGATGTTCTGCGGAACTACGAGCCGGGTCGACATGTGCCAGCCGGCCTGGTCGAGCATGACGACGGCATGCGCGCCCGGATCGACGGCGGCGTTCGCCCGCTCTCTCGGACCGATGGCGTTCGCGGGCTCACTCTCCGCGAGGTGCGCCTGCATCGCCTGGGTGTTCGCATAGGGCATCACCAGGCCCGCCGCCTTTCCCTTCGCCGGGCAGATGGCGCCGAAGATGTACGCCCATTGGGTGCGCTGGTCGTGCGGCGCGCGGGGCCGGGTCCCGCGCCGTGCCCATCGGCGCGTGATCCCATTCTTCTGGCCTACCCGCGCCTCGTCCTGCCACCAGAGCTCGATCGGCATGTCGTCGGGGAGCTTCGCGCGGATCGCCGCCAGCTCGGCGGGAAGGTTTTTTTGAACGCCTCCAGCACCTCGGGGTCCTGCCCATGATCCTGCGGGCGGGCGGAGAGCTTCCCGAACCCCATGCGACGCAACTCGCGCCCGAGCGTCTGCCGGCTGAGCGAGACGCCGAACTCGTCCCGCAGCCACCCCAGAAGGTCGACGAGCCGCCAGCGCACGACGCCGTGGCTCTCGGGCTTCGGCCCCGCCTCGACCGCCTGCACGAGTGCCGCGCGCTGCTCGTGCGTCAGCAGCGCCAGTTTGCCCGGCGCTTTCCGGTTCACCAGGCCGGTCGACCCTTCGGCGTTGAAACGCATCGCCCAGTCCCGGACGATCTGGAGACCCACCCCGCCGATCCGAGCAGCCTCCGTTCGGCTCGCGCCGTCATAGACAGCAGCCAGAGCAAGAAGCCGCCGCGTCTGCGCCGCATCCCGGCTGGCCCTCGCCAGCCGCCGAAGATCGTCAGCCCCGTGATCCGCCCGCAGCGCGATCGCCTTCGCCATCGAGAACCCCCTTCGGTTCTCCATGATGAATCACACCCCGCCGAGCCCAGGAACCCCTCCTGTGAGTCAGCCTCATCAGACGCCGGTATAAGATCGCGCGTGTTCACGCCGAGAACTTCGGCGTCTACGGGGTGCGCAAGGTCTGGCGGCAGCTCAAGCGCGAGGGCGTCGCGGTCGCCCGCTGCACGGTGGAGCGGCTGATACGGGCTATGGGGCTGCGCGGGGTGGTGCGGGGCAAGCGGGTGCGCACCACCATTCCCGACGAGGCGCTGCCATGCCCGTTGGACAAGGTGAACCGGGAGTTCCACGCGCCCGCGCCGAACCGGCTCTGGGTCAGCGACTTCACCTACGTCGCCAGCTGGCAGGGCTTCGTCTACGTCGCATTCGTCATCGACGCCTATGCCCGACGCATCGTCGGCTGGCGGGTGAGCCGGACAGCCACGGCGAGCTTCGTTCTCGACGCCCTGGAGCAGGCCATCCACCAGCGCCGGCCTGCGAAAGGCGCCGGGCTGATCGCCCACTCGGACCGCGGGTCGCAGGGCGGTCTCAACCGGTCGTCGCAACGCCTTGGAGGCGGAGGATGCGATGACGACGAGGGGACGGCGTTCTGACCGGAGGCTGCGGGCGCCGCTGCGGTCCCCGGGCCGGCCGGGGGTGGCGTGGCGAGCGGAGCTGATCCGGTTCTGGGCTGCGATCGCGGCGGGGCGCACGAGCGAGGACGCGGGCCGAGACGCCGGCGTATCCCCCGTGGTGGGATCGCGGTGGTTCAGGGAGGCCGGCGGCATGCCACCCACGCACCTGGCGCCGTCGGCGGCGCTGCCTTCGGGGCGTTGTCTCTCCTTCGCGGAGCGCGAGGAGATCGCGCTGCTCCGGGCCCGAGGTCGCGGCGTGCGCGACATCGCCCGGCACCTCAGCCGTGCGCCCTCGACGATCTCGCGCGAGCTGCGTGAGCGACGCGGCGACCCGCCACGGCAGCTTCGAGTACCGCGCCATGAGCCGCGCAGTGGCCCGCCGATCGGGCCGCGCGTCGGCCCAGGCCGTCGAAGCTGGCGAGCAACGAGGCGCTGCACCGCTACGTAGAGGACCGATTGGCGGGCCGGATCGCGCGGGCCGATGGCACCGAGGTGCCCGGCCCGCAGGTCGCCTGGACGAAGCGCCGGTCGGTCCGGCGTCAGCACCGGCGCTGGGCGCGAGCCTGGAGCCCCGAGCAGATCTCGGCGAGGCTCAAGATGGATTTCCCCGAGGACGAAGCGATGCGCATCTCCCACGAGGCGATCTACCAGTCGCTCTTCATCCAGGGGCGGGGCGGCCTGCGGCGCGAGTTGAGCGCGTGCCTGCGCTCGGGCCGGGCGCTGCGCGTCCCCCGGGCCCGCGCCTGCGGACGGCGCAAGTCCGCCGTGTCGCCCGAGATCATGATCAGCGCGCGCCCCGCCGAGGCGGCCGATCGGGCCGTGCCGGGCCATTGGGAGGGCGACCTGATCCTGGGGCTTGGGAGCTCGGCGATCGGCACGCTCGTGGAGCGCACGACCCAGGTCTCACGATGCTGCTCCACCTGCCGCGCATGCTCGGTCATGGGACGGTGCCGCGCACGAAGAACGGCCCGCCGCTCGCTGGGCGCGGCGCCGAGGCGGTGCGCGACGCCGTCGTCAGGGCGATCACGACGCTGCCCGCGCAGCTGAGGCGGTCGCTCACCTGGGACCAGGGCGCCGAGATGGCCCGGCACGCCGAGCTGAGGGTCAAGCACGATCTGCCGGTCTACTTCTGCGATCCCCAGAGCCCCTGGCAGCGCGGCACCAACGAGAACACCAACGGGCTGCTGCGCCAGTACTTCCCCAGGGGCACGGACCTCAGCCTGCACGGTCCAGGCGAGCTCGAGGCCGTCGCCCTCGCGCTCAACGGACGACCTCGCAAGACCCTGAGCTGGCAGACGCCCGCCGAAGCGCTGGACGAGCTGCTGACAGCCGCCCACGATGCCCATGTTGCGACGACCGGTTGAGACCGCCCAGTATCTCGCCATTCGGCACACCGAGCGCCTGGCCGAGGCGGGCATCGAGCCCTCGGTGGGCTCGGTCGGCGACTCCTGCGACAATGCTCTCGCCGAGACGGTGATCGGGCTCTTCAAGACCGAGGTCATCCGCCGTCGCGGGCCCTGGCGCAGCCTGGAGGCGGTGGGGTTCGCCACCCTCGAACCGAAGGTCCGCGCGAAGCCGCGAATGGGTCCACTGGTTCAACCAACGCCGTCTGCTCGGGCCCATCGGGCACATCCCGCCCGCCGAGGTCGAGGCCCGCTACTACGAACAGCTGGAGGTTGCGGCGATGGCAGCGTAGCTTGCCAAACGAAATCGCCTCCGAGGAACCCGGGGCGGTTCAGCCAGTGTCTCGTCGGAGATGGCGCGCGGCCGCCCGCCCCGGCGCCCGCGCGTCGCCGCCGCCTGCAGGCCTGCTATGACCCGCTCGCGGATCAGGGCGCGTTCGTACTGCGCCAGGGTGCCGAAGACGGCGAACAACAGCTCTCCCTGCGGCGAGGTGGTGTCCATGTGCTCTGTCAAAGAGCGGAAGGCCATGCCGCGCCCGCGCAGGTCCCCCACGATGCTCAGGAGGTGGGGGAGCGAGCGCCCGAGCCGGTCGAGATGGGGTATTCGGGCCTCCAGGAGATCGAGCGGCAGCTGTTGCCGGCAGGCGCAGGACCACGTCCAGCCCCGCCGCGATGGCGCGCAAGATCGCCGAGGCAACCCGAGGGGAGGACCGGTGATGGACCACTATGTCGGACTGGACGTGTCGGTGCGCGAGACGAGCGTGTGCGTCGTCGACGAGACCGGCACGCGGCTGAAGGAGGCACGGGTGCCGACCGAGCCGGAGGCGATCGCGTCCTTGCTCGCCGAAGCCGGCTTCGCGTGCAAGCGGATCGGCCTGGAGGCCGGGCCGATGTCGCAGTGGCTCTACGCGGAGCTGGCCGCGGCAGGCCTGCCGGTGATCTGCGTCGAGGCCCGGCACATGCGCAGCGCGCTCTCCGCGCAGCGCAACAAGACCGACCGCAACGACGCCCGCGGGATCGCGCAGATGATGCGCGTGGGCCTCTACCGCCCCGTGCACGTCAAGACGCTGCCGAGCCAGGAGCGCCGGCTGCTGCTGACCGCGCGCAAGCTGCTGCAGGCCAAGACGCTCGACCTTGAGGCGGATCTGCGCGGCACGCTGAAGAACTTCGGCCTGCGGGTCGGCGTCGTCGGCAAGGGCGGCTTTCGCGCGCGCGTGCGCGAGCTGGTCGAGGGGCGCGAGGGCCTGTCCGCGGTCATGCTGCCGCTGCTCGAGGCGCATGCGGCGCTGCAGGAGCAATACACCGTGCTGCACAAGCGGCTGCTCGACCTGGTGCGCGCCGACCCGCTCTGCCGGCGGCTGATGACCGCGCCCGGCATCGGGCCGGTGATTGCGCTGACGTTCCAGGCCACGGTGGATGTCCCAACCCGGTTCCCGAAGTCGCGGCTGGTCGGAGCTCATTTCGGCCTGACCCCGAAGCGGTACGCGTCGGGCGAGACCGACCACAGCGGGCGCGTGTCGAAGTGCGGCGACGCGATGATGCGCACCGCGCTGTTCGAGGGCGCTCAGGCGCTGCTGGTCTGCACCAGGAAGTGGAGCGGCCTCAAGGCCTGGGGCATGGGCGTCGCGCGTCGGCGCGGGCTGAAGCGCGCCATCGTGGCGGTGGCGCGCAAGCTCAGCGTCATTCTGCACCGGATGTGGCTGGACGGCACCGAGTTCCGCTGGGGCAAGGAGGCCGCCGCGACCGCGTGACCGCGCTGCCGGCAAGGCACGGCGCGGAAGGGTTCCGCCTGGTCCGGCGGAGCGGCGTCCCGCAGGGGACGGAGGGTGAGGCGAGTTCGCTGTGGAAGTTGACAGGCGGCCCCACCAACGGTGCCGCCGAGGTCGTGGTCTTGATGAGACCGCCCGCCCCTCTGACCCCATGATGCGGCGGCCTGGGTGCCGACCGCGGAGAGAAGCTTGGACCCTCGGGACGATGTCGCATGCCGGACATGGGCAAAGGGGAGGAAAAGAGATGACGACGCTCTACTGAGGCTTGCCCGAATAGAGAAGCTTCCACACGACGAGCGTGTCGCCTTCCCGCAGTTCGGCAAAGCACGCCTTCAGCCCCGGCCGGTCGTCCCTCGCCCCCGAGGCGCGGTCCTGGTGCAGGTGGCGCTCGTCGATGCCGGCGGCGAGCAGTGCGTCGCGCTGCAGATCGGTGCTCTGCCGGTCGTCGGCGGCCGACACCCTCATGTACCCGATGAGCATCCTTGCCCTCCCCTGCCGCCCCACGTCACCCCGGGTGGGCTCCACCACCGGCGCAGGTCTCGCCCGACCGTGCGGCAAACCCCATCGAGGGGGTATCCGCACGGCAAGTCATTCCGACAGGAGTTGTCGCACAGCGGTGGCGGGCGCAAGCCCTTGGCGGCCCGTCAGCCGGCCCCACGGCGTCGGGGGTGTGCGCCAAACACCCGTTTGGCGACGGGGCGCGAGGGTCCGAACCTTGCGAAAGGCGACTGGAGATCGGCGTCGGATCGCGGTCCGGACGGCCGGCGTGACACGTCAGGCTTCCTGGGACGCTCAGTGCATCCACCAGCCGCCGTCGACGGTGAGGTTCTGGCCGGTGACGAAGCGCGCCTCCTCGCTCACGAGGAAGGCGATGGCGTAGGCCACGTCCTGCGCGCTGCCGCGGTGCTTGAGCGACTGGTGCTCGAGGATGAAGCGCTCGTACGCCTCCAGCTCGTCGCCCCAGACCTCAGTCTCCAGGGGCGTCGGGATCGCGCCCGGAGAGACCGCGTTGACGCGGATGCCGTGGGGGCCGAGCTCGCGGGCGAGCGAGCGCGTGAGCCCCACCAGCGCGGCCTTGCTGGTGACGTAGGCGGTGAAGTCGGCCCAGCCGCCGTTGACCGTGATCGAGGTGAGGTTGACGATCGCGCCCCGACGCTTCTCCTTCATCGAGGGCGCCACGGCCTGCACGAGCGCGAAGGCGGCGGTGGCGTTGATGGCCTGCGTGCGCTCGAAGGCGTCGAGGTCATAGCCGTCGATCGGCGCGAGCGGGTTGACCGCCGCGTTGTTCACCAGGATGTCGATGCCGCCGCGCTCCTCGGCGAGCGCGGCGACCGTCGCCTGCGCCGCGCGCGGGTCGGCGAGATCGCAGCTCAGCGCCTCGACGAACGCCCCGGGTGCCGCGGCCTGGACCTCGGCCAGCGCCTCGGCGCCGTCCACGACGTCGAGCATCACGACCGCAGCCCCCCGCTGCGCGAGCGCTGCGCACTGCGCCCGCCCCAGGCCCCCCGCGGCCCCCGTCACCAGCGCCGTGCGTCCGTCATGCTCCATCGCGCCCGTTCCCACACTCGTCTCCGTGCTATCTTGACCAACCGATCGAGCGGAGGCAATCATACGATCACAATTCATCCTGTCGTATAGGTTGGCCCTCCTTGATCGCAAACGCCGCGCCCCTGCAACTCGCCCGCGCCACCCGCGCCGTGACCGAGCACATCCGCACGGGCGCGCTCGGCCCCGGCGACGCGCTGCCCTCCGAGGCGACCTTCGCGCGCGACCTCGGCGTGTCGCGCACGGTGGTGCGCGAGGCGTTCCGCTCGCTCGCGGCGATGCCGGCTGATCGACGTGGCCACCGGCAAGCGCGCGCGGGTGGCGGCGCTCGACGGGGGCGCCATGGCCGCGATCACCGTGCAGGGCTTCGAGACTGGCCAGATCACCGTGACCCAGGTGTACGACGTGCGCCGGACCATCGAGATCCGCACGAGCCAGCTCGCCGCGCTGCGCCGCACTGACGCCCAAGCGGAGGCGATCTGCGGCCATGGCGAGGCGATGCGCGACCTCTCGGACCTCGAGCGCGTGATGGAGCGCGACATCGCGATGCACGAGGCCATCGCGGAGGCCTCGCAGAACCCGGTGTTTCGTCTGATCGTCGGTGCCTTCGGTGACGTCACGCGGCGCACCTGGGGGATCGGCTGGCGCTCGCGCACCACCGCGGCCGAGCACGCGCGCACCATCGAGCTGCATGTGGCGCTGGCCCGGGCCATCGAGGAGGGCGACCCGCGGCGCGCGTCCGACGCCATGGCCGAGCACTTCGACAACTCGGTGGCGGCGCTGCTGGCCGCGGGCCTCGCATGAGGGCCACCGCCCTGGAGACGATCCGCGTGGCCGAGCGCCCGAACCTCGTCTGGGTCCAGGTCGAGACCGACGAGGGGGTGACGGGCCTGGGCGAGACGTTCCTCTTGGCCGCGACGGTGGAGACCTACCTGCACGAGCATGTGGCCCCGCGCCTGATCGGGCGCGATCCTCTGGCGATCGACGCGCTGAGCCGCGACCTCGTGGGCTATCTCGGCCACCGCGCGCCGGGGGTGGAGACCCGGGGCAACTCGGCGGTGGATATCGCGCTGTGGGATCTGTGGGGGCGGGCCACCGGCCAGCCCATCGCGCAGCTTCTGGGAGGCTTCACCCGCCCGAGCATCCGCACCTACAACACCTGCGCGGGGCCGGGCTACATCGGCGACGCGAGGGGCCAGGTGACGGCCAACTACGGGCTCGGGGAGGCGCCGACGCACCCGCTCGACGACCTCCACGCGAGCACCCACCGCGCGGGCGAGTTGGCGCAGGAGCTGCTGGAGGAGGGCGTCACGGGCATGAAGATTCTGGCCCTTCGACGCCGCTGCCGAGCGCGAGCACGGCCGCGACATCTCCCCGGGCGACCTGCGCGCGGCGCTGGCGCCCTTCGAGGCGATCCGGGACGCGGTGGGCGAGCGGATGGACGTGATGGTCGAGTTCCACTCGATGTGGCAGCTCCTGCCCGCGATGCGGATCGCGCGCGCCTTGGCGCCCTTCGGCACCTACTGGCACGAGGACCCGATCCGCATGGACAGCCTCGCGAGCCTGAGGCGCTACGCCGAGGCGAGCCCCGCGCCGGTCTGCGCCTCCGAGACGCTGGCCACGCGCTGGGCCTTCCGCGACCTGCTGGAGACGGGGGCGGCGGGCGTGGTCATGCTCGACCTGTCGTGGTGCGGCGGGATCTCGGAGGCGCGCAAGATCGCGTCCATGGCCGAGGCCTGGCACCTGCCCGTCGCACCCCACGACTGCACCGGCCCGGTGGTGCTGACGGCCTCGACGCACCTCTCCCTCAACGCCCCCAACGCGCTCGTGCAGGAGAGCGTGCGCGCCTTCCTGCGGACCTGGTACCGCGACCCGCGACTGACCTGCCCGCCGTCGCGGAGGGCCATATCACCGTGCCCGAGGGGCCGGGGCTCGGGCTCGAGCTGCACCCCGAGCTGGACTGCACCCACACCGTCTCGCGGCGCCGGACGACCCGGGACGATCTGTAGCCGAACCGAGGCCCGGCACGGGCCCGCACCCAGGGAGGAGACCCCATGAAGACCCGCCACCTCGCCGCTGCCCTCGCCATGATCCCCGCCGCAGCCTTCGCCCAGGACGAGCCGCTCGACATCGTGTTCACCCACCATTCCTCGGCCTCCAACCCCTTCTGGCAGGCCGTTCAGCGCGGCTTCGACGACGCCTGCGGCCGCATCGAGGCGCGCTGCCAGATGCTGTTCACCCTGAGTACCTGAGGGCTCGATCGAGCAGCAATACGCCAACATCCAGGCCGCCCTCGCCCAGCAGCCCGATGCTCTCCTGACCACGATCGTGGACGACAACGCCCTCGACCCGCTGATCGAGCGTGCGAGAGGGGACGGCGTGATCGTCATCGCCGTCAACGTGGACGACACCGAGGGTGCGGCCGGCAACGCGCGGCAGGCCTTCGGGGCCAAGGGCTTCGTAGCCGCCGGCCGGTCTCTCGGCGAGGCGATGGCCGAGCGCTTTCCCGAGGACGGCCCGATCAACGCCGTCGTCGGCATCTCGGCGCCGGGCCAGAACTGGTCCGAGCAGCGAGGGCAGGGCGTGATGGAGGCGCTGGAGGCGTTCCGCGAGGCCAACCCCGAGCGCGAGGTGACGATCGAGCGGCTCGACACCGGCACCGACGGCGCGGTGGTGGCCGACCGGGTCGGGGCCTACCTCAACGCCAACCCCGACACGACGGTCTACTTCGACACCGGGCTCTGGCACGCCTACGTCGCCCGCGTGCTCGCCGATCGCGGCGTCGAGCCCGGCGCGGTGCTGATGGGCGGCTTCGACATCGTGTCCGAGGTGCTCGATCAGATGGAGGCCGGCTACATCCAGGTGCAGGTCGATCAGCAGCCCTACATGCAGGGGTTCATGCCCGTGATGGAGGTCTACCTCGCCGAGACCGTGGGGCTCTCGCCCGCCGACATCGACACCGGCCAGGGTTTGGTCTTCCAGGAGGACGTGGCCGATCTGCGCGACCTCGCGGCGCAGGGCTTGCGGTGAGCGACCTGCCCGCCGCGCGTCGGGCGACCGGCGCGCGGCGGCTCCTCAAGACCACCATGGACAAGCCGGAGCTGGCCGGCATCGCGCTCCTACTTCTGCTGGCGGCGCTGTTCCAGGCGCGCTCGGGCGGCGTCTTCCTCTCGGCCGTCAACGTCCAGGGCGTGCTGGGGCTCCTGCCCGAGACGGCGCTGGTGGCGATCGGAGTGACGATCCTGATGATCTGCGGCGAGTTCGACCTCTCGGTGGGCTCGGTGTTCGCGCTCACGCCGATGGTGATGGCGGTCTCGATGGTCGCGGGCGTGCCGTTCCCGCTGGCGGTCGCCCTGGGGATGCTCGCCGCGGCGGGGATCGGGCTCGTCAACGGGGTAGTGACGACGCGCTTCGCCATCCCGTCCTTCATCGCCACCCTGGGAATGCTCTTCATCACGCGCTCGCTCACCATCGTGATCTCGGGGGGCTTCCCGCCCTTGCTGCCGCGCGACCTGCCAACCTGGGCCTTCACGCAGTACATCGGCCCCGGCGACCTGATCCGGGTGTCCTTCCTGTGGCTCGTCGCCATCGCGATCCTGGCGAGCCTGCTGATGAACCGCACCGACTTCGGCAACCGGATCCGCGCCACGGGCGGCTTCCAGCCCGCCGCGGCGGCGATGGGGATCCCGACGCAGCGCGTGAAGACGGCCTGCTTCGTGCTGTGCTCGATGCTCGCGGGCTTCGCGGGCCTCCTCCAAGTGCTGCGCCTCGGCGCGCCGCTCCCCTCGATCGGCGAGGGGCTGGAGCTTCAGGCCGTGGCGGCGGCGGTGATCGGGGGCACGGCGCTGACGGGCGGGATCGGCACGGTGCTCGGCGGCATCGTCGGCGCGGTGCTGATCCGGGTGATCGACAACGGACTGGTGCTGAGCCGGGTCGACGCCAACTGGTTCAAGTTCGCCATCGGGGCGCTGACCATCGTCGCCGTGATCGCCAACGCCCGGATGCGCGAGCACGCGCGGCGCATCAAGGTGGAGACGTGAGCCTCGACGCCGCCGCGACGGCCGAGCCCATCATCGCCGTGCGGGGCCTGCACAAGTGGTACTCGGGCGTGCATGCGCTCAAGGGCGTCGATCTCGACGTGCCGCGGGGCGAGGCGCTGGGGCTCGTGGGCGACAACGGCGCGGGCAAGTCCACGCTGATCAACATCCTCGCGGGGCTCCACCGCCCCGACGAGGGCACGATCCGCGTCGAGGGCCGCGAGGTGACGATCCCCGACACGGCCGCCGCGATGCACCTCGGCATCGAGACCATCTACCAGTACAACGCCATGGTCCCCACCATGTCGATCGCGCGCAACCTGTTCCTCGGTCGCGAGCCGGTGCGGGGGCGCGTCCTGGGCTTGGGCTGGCTCGACCAGCGGCGCATGCGCGAGGCGTCCGTGGCGGCGATCGCCGACGTGGACCTGCACCTGCGCTCGCCCGACGCGCTGGTGGGCGAGCTCTCCGGCGGCCAGCGCCAGGGCGTCGCGATCGCGCGCGCCATGCACTTCCGCTCCAAAGTGATGATCCTCGACGAGCCCACCAACCACCTCTCGGTCAAGGAGACCGAGAAGGTGATCGGCTTCGTGCGCGGCCTCGCCGAGCAGGGCGTCACGGCCGTCTTCATCTCCCACAACATGCAGCACGTCTTCGCCTGCTGCGACCGCGTGGTCGCGATGGCGCGCGGCGAGATCGTGCTCGACGAGCGGATCGCCGAGACCTCGATCGAGCGGGTCCATGCGGTGCTATGAGCACTCCGGTCGATCGTGCGCGCCGGCCACGTCTCACCACCCCGCCGCACGCCGGCACGACTCCGCCTGGCATCCCCCACGGGGACGCCGCGCCGGGCGCTCGAGCGAAGCGCGACGGCGCGCCATCGCCGGCGACGGCCGCCCGGCCGGGCGATCCCGCCCCGTGCCGACGGCGGTTGGCGCCGTGATCGTCCTCGACGACGGCGCGGCCCGCGTCGAGATCCTGCCCAATCTCGGCGCGGGCCTCGCCTCCTACGCCTGGGGCGGCCGCCCCGTGCTGCGCCCCCGGGACGAGCAGGCCGACGAGCCGGTGCTTGGGCTCGCCATGAACCTGCTGGCGCCCTGGTCGAACCGCATCTCGGGCGGTGGCTTCGCGTGGGGCGGCACGTTCCACCCGCTCGCCCCGAACCTCGCGGGCGAGCCCTGCCCGATCCACGGCAACGCCTGGCAGTCGGGCTGGACGCCGCGCCGGGCGTCCGCGACGGAGGCCCTGCTGACGCTCGCCTCGGACGGGCCGGGCCCCTTCGCCTACGACGCCGAGGTCGCCTACGCGCTGACCGATGGCGCGCTGACGACGCGGCTGACAGCGACCAGCCGCGCCGCGCGCGCCCTGCCCTTCGGCCTGGGCCTGCACCCCTGGCTCCCACGCGGGCCACGGACGACCCTCGGGGCGCGCGCCGCGCGCGTGCAGCTCCAGGATCACCGTCATCTGCCCACGGGGATCGCGCCCATCGCCGAGCGCCCCGGTTGGGACTTCGCGGACGGCCGGCCCCTGCCCCCCGCCTGGATCAACAACGCATTCGAGGGCTGGGACGGCCGCGCCGTCGTCGGCCAGCCCGATCTCGGGATGAGGATCGAGATGGTGGCGGCCGGCCTGCCGGTCCTCATCCTCTACGCCCCGTCGCCCGAGGCGGGCTTCTTCTGCGTCGAGTCCGTCTCGCACCTCGTGGACGAGCACAACGCGCCCGAGCCGCGCCATCTGCGCCCGCTCGGCCCCGGGGAGTCGATGACTGTCGCGTTGACGATCGCCCCCGGTCCTGGGGAGGATGCATGGTGACGCCCTACGTCGAATGCGTCCTCGAAGCAGGCTGCGGCGTCGGCGAGAGCCCGGTGTGGTCGGCCGAGGACCGCGCGCTGACGTGGGTCGACATCACGGGCCGCCGCGTGGAGCGGCTCGAGGTCGAGGCCGGGCGCCACGACGTCTGGGCGATGCCCGACATCGCGACCAGCGTCGGGCCGAGGACGCAGGGCGGCGTGGTGGTGGGCCTCGCCAAGGCGGTCCACCTGTTCGACCTCGACCGCCTGACCCATCTGGCGGACATCGAGCCCGACCGGCCGGGCAATCGGCTCAATGAGGGCCGCGTCGCCCCCGACGGCAGCCTCTGGGTCGGCACGATGGAGAACAACCTCAACACCGATGGCTCCGCTCGGGAGCTGGGCGCCCCGGCGGGCCGCCTCCTGCGGGTGGGCCCCGCAGGCGACGTGACGCCGCTGACGGACGACCTCTTCGGCATCACGAACACGATGATCTGGAAGGGCTCGCGCTTCGTCACCGCCGACACGACCACGGGCGCGCTCCACCGCTACGACCTGGAGGGCGGACGCCTGACGAACCGCCGGCCCTTCGGCGAGCCGTTCGCGCGGGGGTTCCCGGACGGCTCCTGCCTCGACGCGGAGGGGTTCATCTGGAACGCGCGCTTCGCGGGTGGCTGCTTGGTGCGCTTCGCGCCGGGCGGCGCCGTGGACCGCGTGGTCGAGCTGCCCTGCACCAACCCGACCGCCTGCGCCTTCGGGGGGCCGGACCTCGGCACGCTCTACGTGACCTCGGCCCGCTTCACGCTGTCGCCCGCACGGATCGCCGAGGCCCCCTTCGAGGGCGGGGTCTTCGCCTGCGATCTGGGCGTCCGGGGCCAACCCGAGCCGGCGTTCGCCGGCTGACGCCCGCCTCGCCGCGCCTCCGTCGTGCGAACCCGGCCCTATGACCGCGAAGCCGTGCGGATCTGGCCAGCTGGGCTCAGCGTCACAGCCCTCGAAGCGCACTCCCACGGTGTGGGTGTAGACGGTGTGCCGGGGGCCGCGGTGGCCCAGGTGGACCCCGGCGCTGTGGGCCGAGATAGCGGGCATCGCATCAGGCCGTCGCCGCGGCGCCGCGGTCTGGGGCGAGAGCCCCTCGACCCCCCGCCGGGCCGCCTCTTCCACCCGCGATGCCCGCCTGCGACGGAACGCTGCCGAGCCCAGCCCCCCCGGGCCGCCACATCCGCACCAGTTCACCCCTCGCGGTACTGTCTCCAGGAGGCACCCGGTCCATATGGAGCGATCGAGGCAACCTAGGAGAGCTGGACACCCACCCGCGCCGGTGGCCACGCAGCACCACTCCCGAGTCCCCAACGCCCGGGCGCCGACGGGGGATCAGGAACTCAGGCGCCGCGGAGGTCAATCGCAGACCGGTGGAGTTCCGCGGCACCTTCTGCGACAGCGTCAGCTCAGCCGTCTCGCTTCGATCGGATCGTTCGAGGGACCCACCCCGGGCGGAGCCGCCGCTCACGCCGCCCGGCGCCGCGGCGCCCCGAGCCGCGCCCGCGCCACGGCCGCGACGGCGGCGAGCACGACCACAGCGCACAGCGCCCACTTGCTGGCCGTCCCCATCGTGCCCTCGATCCGCACGGCGTGGATCACGGTGCCCAGGACCACCACCAGCGCGAGCGCGTTGTGGAGCGCCGCCCAGGTGGCGGGCCGCAGCCGCATCCGCCGCCGCAGCGCCACCAACGCCGCCGTCGCCGCCACCGCCCACATCGCAGCGACGCCCCACACCGAGAAGGGCGTGGGCGAGCGCAGCAGCAGGGCGTCGATCGCATCGGGCGGGCTCGCGATCAGCAGGCCGCCCACATGGACCGCCACCAGCGCCGCGAGGGCTGCGCCCGTCCCGCGGTGCCAGCGCCGCAGCCGAGCGAGATGCGCCCCCGGCAGCCAGCCCGCCGCGAGCAACGGCTGCACGAGCAGCAGCCCCAGCGCCAGCACCCCTGCGAGGCTCGCCGCGACGTAGGGCGCGCTCCGGTAGGCGTGCAGCGGGCTCAGGGCCGCGACTCCCAGCGGCAGGGCCACGGCGAGCGCCAGCGCGCCCCAGGCGAGCGCGGCGCGCGCCCCGATCACGCGCCCCCCGATCAAGCGGGGACGAGCACGAAGTGGGCCTGGAGGCTCGCATCCCGCGCGGACGGCATCACGGGGCGCAGGAACACGGTCTCGAACGCCCCGCCGTCGATCTCGGCGTCGTAGGCCAGGTGGCCGTGGGGCTGGCCGAAGGCGGGCACGATCTGCGGCATCTCCATGCGGAACGCTCCGTCAGCGTCCGTGAGCGTGGCGCCGTGGCTCTGCGGGTCGCGCTCGTGCCCTTCGGTCGTGTGGGCCCAGACCTGGATGCGCGCGCCCTGGATGGGGGCCCCGTCGCCCGCGCGGCGCACGCTGCCCGTCATCACGAAGCCCCCGCCGCCGATGCGCTCCACGATCGGCGCGCCGGGGCGGTAGTTGTTGGACCCGCCGCGCATGGTGGGCGTGGGCGTCAGACCCTGCGCCAGGGCGGGGCGGATCAGCGCGGGGGCGGCGAGCGCGGCGGCCGAGGCGGCGGCGCCCGCGATCAGGGCGCGGCGGGAGGCGATGAGGCTCATGGCGGGTCTCCTGCGCTTCACGCGCGCCACGCGCGCGGTCGCGCTGAAGGTAGCGCCGCCCAGGCGGCTGCGGAACGCAGCACACGGGGTCGTGAAGCGCGCGCGCCGGGCGGCGAGCCGCCTGCCCGGCTCAACTCCAGGCCCCCGCATCGCAGCCACTTTCTCCTCCCCAGACGGTCCCGCCCCGGGCTGTCCGCCAACCCCGCTTACGATGGCTCGACGGACGGAATGATTGCCAGACGGGAAGACGGATGGGCGGGCCGCAGATGGAGTCGCAAGCTGCCCAGCGGAGCGGCTCACGGCCCGACGCCTTGCCCGATCAAGCCATCCCGTACCCGCGTCACGGTCTGGCGCGAAGTGCCCATGGCCCGAGCGACGGCCGAGACGCTCTCGCCCGTGGCCAAGCGCCGGAGGACCTCGGCTCGCCGCTCGGGGGTAAGGCTATGGGGCCGGCCGACCCGCTTGCCCTCGGCGCGGGCGCGGGCGAGCCCCGCCTGGGTGCGCTCGATCAGCAGGTCGCGCTCGCACTCGGCAACCGCGTTGATGACACCCATCGTCAGCTTGCCGGTGGACGAAGTGAGGTCCACACCGCCCAGCGCCAGGCAGTACACCCGCATGCCGAGGGCAGCCAGCGCCTGCACCGTGGCCGCGACGTCCATCGCGTTGCGCCCCAGCCGGTCGAGCTTCGTCACCACCAGCACGTCGCCCTCCTCCATGCGGTCCACCAGCCGCGCCAAGCCGCGCCGTTCCATGGCGCCCACCGAGCCCGACACGGTCTCGGGCACGACGCGGCGCGGATGGACGGCGAAGCCCGCCGCGTGGTCTCGCCCAGCTGGTTGTTGGTGGTCTGCTCGGGCGTCGAGACCCGGAGGCAGGCGAAGGTTCCGGGCATGGGGCTCGGCGGGTCCGGATCGGGCGCGCGGAGGGCTTCGATTTGCCCGAAACTGCTGCTTAGAACGAACAACCTGCTCAGAACCCCGTCAAGCTATCTTGTGGGCAGGGGTTCCAGGGCGTGCCCGCAACCGGTCCGACCCTGTTGGCGAAGTCAGTAGCTAACGCGGCGAGGGCGGCGAAGCGGGAGGTCCGGGTGGGCAGCGGAGTTCATCGCCGAAGGAGACTACCGCGAGACGGAGTGGGCGGGCGCCACCTTCGACCCATCGGGCCGGTGGCTCTTCGTCAACGTCCAGAGCCCTGGCATCACCTTCGCCATCACCGGGCCGTGGGAGCGCGGCCTGCTCTGATCGCTAGGCGATCGGCCTGGAGGCCGCCGCACCTCGACCTTCCGCCTCAGGCCGGGGGCAACACCTCGTCGAACTCGGCCGTGGTGGTCCATGCCACCCGGCCGTGCTCGTCCACCTCGTCGCCCACGACGACACGGGGACACGCGCCCCGGAACGCCGCCCGCGGCAGCTCCAGCGCGATCTTCTCAACCAGCGCCTTCTCGGCTGTAGTCAGCCGCCTCTTCTCGTTCATCCCGTCCTCCCGACCATCGCTGCGACGTTGGCCGTCGCTGCTCATCCAGTTGTCGTGCCGTCATGCGGGCTTCACGGACGCTGTCTAGCCTTGCCACTGCCACTGCCACTGCGGCCACCCTGATCCTGGAGCCTCACCATGCTCATCCGCATCGCGCTGGGGTCGGCCATCGCCGCCTTGCCCCTAACCGTCCAGGTCCAGGAGGTCGTCCCGGCCGCCCCGCCCATGATGGCCTCGGAGGTGCTGGACAGCTTCGTCGTCCCGGAGGTGAACCAGGGGATCGGCGTCGACGCCGAGCACTTCTACGCCATCGACAACACCACCATCGCCAAGTACCGCAAGGACACGCAGGAGCTGGTCGAGGTCCGCGACTACGAGGATATGGGCGCGCTGCACTTCGACAGCGCCGTGGTGGTAGACGGGCGCATCTACCTGTCGCACTCCAACTACCCGACTTGGCCCATGACGAGCTCGCTGGAGGTCGTGGACGCCGAGACGCTGGACCACCTCGAGAGCCACAGCTTCGGCATCCAGCTGGGCTCGTTCACCTGGCTCGACCAGGCGCCCGACGGCGTCTGGTGGGGCGGCTTCGCCAACTACAACCGCGTGTTCGACCGGATGCAGATGGCCTACGGCAACAAGTACGCCACCCAGGTCGTCCGCTTCACCCCCGACTGGCAGATCGACCAAGCCTACATCATCCCCGACCCGGTACTGGAGAAGTTCGAGGACATGTCGAACTCCGGCGGCTCGTGGGGGCCGGACGGCAATCTCTACCTCTCGGGCCACGACCCGGCCGAGGCCTACGTGATGCAGCTGCCCGAGATCGGCTCGACCCTGCGCTGGGTCGGCACCGTGCCGCTCGCCATCGAAGGGCAGGGCATCGCCTGGGACCGCTCCGAGCCCGACATCCTCTACGGCTTCGTGCGCGAGACCAGCACGGTGAGCGTCAACCGCGTGGACCTTGGCAGCCTGACCCGATAGTCAGCGCGGCCCGACGCGGTCGCACATGGAAGAAGGCAGGCTTCGCGAAAATCCTGGAACTACGCACAGTCTGCCACCGGCATGAGCCCCGACAACGGTGCATCCGGAGAATAGGACGCGACGGGTCTCAGCGCTCCTCGGCCTCCTCCGTCGCGGCCCAGAAGCCTGCCTTGCGCCCGTGCGCAGCCTGCAACGCGGCGAGGTAGGCGTCGTGCGGGGGCGAGGCGCCCCAGTCGGCCACCCGCGCGGCGAGATCCGCGCATTCCACCAGATGCCGCGCGGCGTGGCGGTAGCGGCTGGAGCGGGCCTCCCGGAGCGCGAAATCGATCATGGCGCGCAAGGCCAGCGTGGCCGCGAGCGGATGGCGTTCGGCCAGCGCCTCGGCCGCGGGGGTGAAGACCCAGTAGGCGTCGCCGTCGATCTCGCGCTCACGCTTCAGCACGAGGGCGGCGGCCCGATCGAGCGCGGGCCACCGCACGAGGAAGGCGAGCGCTGCGTAGACATCGGGATGGCGCGCAACGTGCTCGAGCGCCCGCTCCTCGACCTCCAGGTCCTCGAAGTCCGGCAGGCGCTTCAGGTACGCCCGCAGGTCGGCCTCCGACAGCGCCTCCTCGAAGCGCGCCCAGCGCGCCGCCTGCGCCTCCTCGCCCCGCCCCACGGCGTCGAGCGCCTCGAGCCGCGCGGCGTGCCATTCGGGCGGCGGCTCGAGCCAGCGGCTGGTCTCGGCGGCGTCGACTGCGGCCAGCGCCTCCTCGGCGCGCCCCGCCGCGAGCAGCCGGTGGGCGATGGCGGCCGCGACCGTGGGCGCCCGGCGCGTCCTGGCGGCGAGCTGCGCGATGAACCCGTCCACGTCCCCCCGGGCGTCGGCGATGTCCATCAAAGCCAGCCGCGCCCCGCCCCGCCGCTCGCGCCAGGCCCTCGCGCTCACCCCGTCGGCTCGGTCGACCACCTCGTCGGCATCCGCAGGCTTCCCGATCGGCATTCCGGCCCAGGCTCGGATGCGGCCCTCGAGGCGGGCCAGCCCATGCTCCCCGAGCGCCGGGGCGAGGATGGCCACGAGGCCGTCGGTACTGCGCGTAGCCGTTGTCCTGGAGGGCATCGAACGCCTGGTCCGCGAGCCCCTCGGGGTCGGACCGCGCGGCGGCGACCTCGCCCAGATCGACCAGCGCGTCGCGGAACAGATCGCCCACGAGCCCGTCGCTGTCGTCGCAGCGCTCGTGCACGGATCCCGCAAGGGCGAGGAGGCGCCACATCAGGTCGAGCGCCCCGACAGGGTCCTCGGGCGCCACCTTCTCGGCGATGGCCCGGCGCTGGGTCTCGAGGTCCTCGACAAGCCCCCGTCTGCGGTGCCAGTCGACGTAGCCCCGCGCCCGGGCGACCTGCCCGAGCCTCCGGCGCACCTGGCGCGCCACCTCCTCGGCGCCCTGGACCCCGGCCAGCTCGAGCCGCAGGTGGCGCTGCGCCGCCCCGTCCCCGGCGCTCAGCTCCATCAGGAGTTCGGCCAGACGTGTCGCGCCCAGGGCTTCGAGGTTCCGGGCGTTCAGCGCCGTCTTGGAGGCCACGGCGTCGTGGGCTTGTGCGTTCGGCCCGTCACGGGCGGGCGGCGCGGCGTGACCCTCAGCGCCCCTGCTCGCGGTCGAGCTTGGCGCTCTCGCGCAGGATGTAGAGCGCCAGCGGCGCCACCACGGCGACGGCCACGCCGATGACGATGAACTCCGGGACGAAGGCGGACATGCTTAATCCTCCGGCTTCAGGCGCCCTAGAAGATAGAGCGCCGCGGCCTCGATCGCTAGGGCGGCGAGCGTGGTCAAGGCCAGACGCCCGAGACCCAAAGGTGCCGCCCCAGGGTCGAGCGCGAAACGCAGCACACCGAAGCCGAGGACAGCCAGCGCCACGGCATGGGCGAAGTTCACCACCAGCTTCAGGCGCTCGTTGAACACCTTGCGTCGGCGCAGGTCCTCCCGGACGGCGACATCCGGGTCGGGGTCAGCCACCGCGCGGGCTTTTCCGCGTGCGGGGTGGTTCGCTTGGCTCCGGGACGGGCTCGCCCGTCCCTGGTGATGTCGTCTCTGCCTCCTCCATCCCCTCCCCCAGCAATTCCCCCCCGGGCCGCTTCAGCCGCCCGTCGGGGTGGAGGTAGTGGTAGAGCGTGGAGGTGGGCAGGCCGCCGAGCTCGGCCTGGATCGAGGGGATGGAGCGGCCTTGGTCGGCCATGAGGTGGCGGGCGTAGCGCAGCTTGTCGGGCGTCATGACGCGTGGGCGTCCGCCCTGCCGCCCCCGGGCGCGGGCGGCGACGAGCCCCTCCCGGACCCGCTGGCGGATCACGTTCCTCTCCATCTCGGCGAAGGCCGCCTGGATCTGGAGGAACGCGCGCCCCGCGGGAGTGGTGGTGTCCATGGGCTGGTTGAGGGCCCGGAAGCCGATGCCCCGCGCCGCCAGCGCGTCGATCAGCGCCACCATCTCGCCCGCCAGCCGCCCGAGCCGGTCGAGGTCGAGCACGACGAGCACGTCGCCCCGGCGCAGGTGGTCAAGGCAGGCCGCGAGACCGGGCCGGTCGGCCTTCGCGCCCGACGCGCGGTCCTCGAACACCCGCTCGCAGCCCGCCGCCGCCAGGGCATCGAGCTGGCGGTCGAGGATCTGCGCCCCCTCGGCGGTGGAGATGCGCGCGTAGCCGATCAAGGGCCGGCGACTATCGGGCCTCCCCTGCTCCGCCGGGCTTGCACCCCGCGTCTCCGCCGCAGCTATCCATTGGTCGTGTCCTGCCACCTCTCCATCATCCTCCGCCGCCACTGCCGATCCCCCCGACAAACCCTTGCCTACCCCACTTCCCAGGACGATGATTGCTACGGAGTTGTCGTGGGTGAGGCAACGGCCAAGCCGCTGATCCGCCGTCGGCGCAGTGACCGAACTGGGGGACCCCGACAACCACCTGTTTGTCGGGAAGCCGAGATGTGGTAGGACGGCTGGTGTGGGCGGCGTGCTACGATGGTAGCGACGGCTTGCTGCACAGTGACCGTGGCGCCATCTGTGTCCAAGCGCCAGTTCCACCAGGAGACCATCATGGCCATATCGATCGACCTGCGCGTTGGCGCCAACGGCCGCATGGTCCTTCCGAAGGCTCTGCGCCGAAATTCTCGGTCTGTCCGGCGACACCATGGTGATCGCTACCGTCGAGGACGGCGAGGTGCGGCTGACCCCCGTGCACCGTGGAGCCCTCGAGGCACAGGACCTCTACGCCCGGCATGTCACGAGCGGCCGGACGGTCGACGACTTTCTCGACGACCGTCTCCGGGACGCGGAGGCCGATCGCTGATGGCCCAGGTCGTGCTGGACGCCTCCGCCATCCTCGCCTTCATCAAACGCGAGAACGGGGCCGATCGGGTGCTGCCCCATATCGGCAACGCGGTCGTCTCGGCGGTGAACCTGCAGGAGGTCATCAAGGAGCTGGTGCTCGACGGCCTGCCCCGCGCGACCATCCAGGCGATCGTGTCCCGACTGCGGCTCGACGTGCGCCCCCACGATGTCGACGCGGCCTACGCCGCCGGTGAGTTGGTCACGGCCACGAAGGAGCACGGCCGCGGCCTCGGAGATCGCACCTGCATGGCGCTGGGTCTGGCGCTCGGCGCCGCCGTGCTGACGGCTGATCGCGAATGGGCTCGCGTCCGGATCGAGGGGCTGACGCTCGAGCACATCCGGTGAGGGGGAGGGGCTTGATCTCCACCCGGTGTGTCGCGCGGCGAACCGCGGTCTTGCGGCGAGCCGACATCACAGTGTGGTGACACCCCGACTGGTCCCTCGCCGCTGTACAGGGTCCGCGTCCCTCATCCTCTCGGAGGCATCGTGTACGAGACCGCGTTCAAGACCATCGACAACCACCTGCGGCGCGACGACGGGCCGTCCTCGGAGCTGGACTACGTCGAGCAGACCTCGTGGGGGCGATGTCAAATTAACGGCTTGCGGACGAACGAGGCGTTGATCGCCGAGGCCTTCAGGCCGCGAGGCCCGCGATCTGCCGCCATACGTCGAACGCTTCGAGACGATGGAAGCGGGTGGCGAGGGCGGAGCGACGACGGGCGGGCGGGACGAAGAGGTTGCGCACGGCGGAGAACACCGAGACAAAGCGCTGCAGCCCTCCTGGTGATCGGAAGCCCTGCATCTGCCTCTCGCGCTTCCGGAGCGGGACGTGGCTGTTCTCGGCGCGGTTGTTGAGCCCCTTGTGGGCGCGATGCTCGAGCGTGGGCGCGAGCTCGCGCTTGGCCGCCGCGTAGGACGCCAGCTTGTCGGTCACGATCCGCCGCGGCCGCCAGCCCTGCTTCTTCAAGAGGGCCACGAGGATGCGGCGCGCCGCATCCTTGTCGCGCCGGCGCTGCAGGATCTCTTCGAGGACAACCCCGTGCTGGTCCACGGCCCGCCACAGCCAGCGGACCCGGCCGCGGATCACCACCCGGGCCTCATCGAGATGCCAGATGTCGCCCGGCCGCGGGGCGCGCCGCCGCAGCTCGCGAGCAAGGGCTGGGCCGAACTTCGCGCCCCAGCGGCGGACCGTCTCGTAGGAGACCTCGATGCCCCGCTCCAACAGCATCTCCTCGACCATCCGCAGGCTGAGCGGGAAGCGGGCGTGGAGCCACACGACATGGGCGATGATCTCGCGCGGGAAGCGATGGCGGCGGTAGAGGCGGCTGATCGTCATGGAGACCGGCGCCTACGAGCCCGCGGTCCCGGTCGCAACCGCCGTCCGGTCAACGTGACATCCCCCCGACGCCAATCCTCCTCCAGCCGACGCACGGGCACGCGGACCAGGTCCCGGTCGGAATAGGGAGCCGAGAGGGTCCCGCGGCATCGGCTCAGCTCACCCTGAAGGGAGCTCAGATCATGCCCGGCCCGGAGGGCCACCTCGGGATCGAGTCCTCCGAGGGCCGTTCGGTCCTCTCCCTCCATCTGCGCCGCGGCCACGGCCAGCCCGACGAGGACACGGTGATCGCCCACCCCTTCGCAGCCGAGCCGCTCGCCGAACCGCTCCAGGGCCACCGCGAGCCCCAGGGCGGCCTCCCTCAGGGAACGCCGCGCCTCCGCGAGCTCCGCCTGCCATGCGAACGACCATCCACCCTCGGGCGCCCGCACCAGGGCCAGCGCGCCGGGCCGCTCGGCCCAATGGATCGCCGCGCCCAGCTCGGCCGCCAGATCGTGGAGGGCCGCCAGGCTCGCCGCGTCGTGGGCGTCGATCGCCGGCCAGTCCAGCCGGATCCCGGACTCGCCTCCGCCCGCCAGCCCGATTGCGTCGAAGACCGACAGGCCATGGCTCCCAGGGGCGTGAAGGGCCTTCACGTAGGCGTCGAGCGCCTCGCGCCTTAAGCCCAGCTCCTCGGAGAGCCGCCGCCACTCCGCCTCGCCCGCGTCGGCCCGCCGATCCCACGCCGCGCCGAGCTGACGCAGGACGGACTGCCGGTCCGACTTGCTCGAATGGAGCTCCAGCACCGCGTCGGCGAGGCCGTGGGCCTCGAGCCGCCGGTGCACCACGTCGAGGGCCGCGGCCTTCTCGGCCACGAAGAGGACCGTCTTCCCATGCGCCAGGCAGTGCGCCATGAGGTTGGCGATGGTCTGACTCTTGCCGGTGCCGGGTGGGCCGATCACGACCATGTCGTGGCCTTCCTGAGCACCGATCACCGCGGCCAGCTGGGAGCTGTCGGCTGGCAGCGGCGTGAAGAGGTCCGCGGGGTCGATCCGGCCGTCGATCTCCTCGGGGCGCGGCATCCGCGGCGCGCCCGGGACCACGAAAGGTTGGTCGGGCTTGTCGATCAGGTGGCCCACGAGGCGGTTCGACCGAAGCTGGTCCGTTCGATCGACGAGATCCTTCCACATGAGGTACTTCGCGAAGGAGAAGGTCGAGAGCGCGATCTCCTCCACCACCTCGAAGCCCGGCACGTCGCGTACCAGCCGACGGACGCGATCGAGGATGCGGGGCACGTCGAGGCCGGCCTCGTCGCGCGGCAGCTCGCCCTTGAGGTCGTCCGCGGCGATCCCCTGCTCGGCGAGCTTCTCCAAGAGCGTCAGGTTGAAGCGCACCTCGTCGCCCTGATGGCGGAGGCGGAACTCCGAGGAAGCCGAGGCCCGGCTCAGCGCGACCGGCACGAGGAGGAGCGGCGCGCGGTAGTCGCGCCTGTCCGACGGGGAGGGCTTCCACCGCAGGAAGCCCGCGGCGAGGAACAGCGTGTTGGTCCCGCCCTCGCTCAGATCGCTCTTGGCGCGGCGGAACAGCGTCGTGAGACGCGCGCGCATCTCCGCCCCGCCGAGGGGACTGCACAGCTCCGATCGGTCGAGCGCGTCGCCGACGAACCGTTCGTGGAGGTCGGCTCCGGTCTCGCGCCGGAAAAGCTCGGCGTCGCGCCCGCCCTCTGGGTTCTCGTCGGGCAGGCTCACGACGCGGAACGCCGCGCCCTCCGACAGCATGTCCTCCAGCCGCGGGACGTCGTCGCAGCGCAGGGGCAGCGTCTGCTTCGTGTCGCCGAAGTTGAGGAGCCGGTTGCGCAGGCTGAGGTCGAGGAGCTTGCGCTGCCAGCGCTGGATGCGATCCGCGGGCGTCGCGGGGGCCGCCTCGTCCTCGACGTCGAGCGGGCTGCCTAGATCGGGCGGCGGCGCGAGCGAGGGCGCAGGGCTCGGCTCGTCGGGCTCGGTCTGGGCGGGCTCGGCCGATGCTGCGCCACGGTCGAGCCGCGCCAGGGGACGGATGCCCGCCGACCGGCAGCGTGCGACGTCCACGGCGAGGCGGAACTCGTGCTCGCGCTCCTCCGACAGGGCGGCCGTGGCCTCGCGCACCGCGCGGTCGAAACCCCCGGGCGGCGTCCGGGTCAGCAGCGTCGTCTCGAAGACCATGAACTCGCGGGCCGCGATGGCCTTTCGAAGCTCGATCACGTCCGCCACCTCAGCGCCCGCGAAGGTCTTCCTGCGAAGCCAGACACCCGCGAAGGCGTGACCCTCGGTGAAGATCGCTGCCGTATGTAGCCCCGCCGCCTCGAGCGCCCCGCAGATCAGCAACGTCGTGTCGAGGCAGGTGGCGAGCCCCTCTTCGGCGATCCGCCCCGGTCCGCGGATCTTCTGGCCGCTGCGCTCGAAGGAGGCGGGGGGCTCGGCATATTGCAGCCCCATGCCGCTGATCGCCGACCAGATCGCCGCTATGAGCGACCAGGCGCGCCCCAGGTCCCCGCTCTGGTAGCCATCCATGGCGTCCGACAGCCCGTGGGATCGCAGGGTCGCGCCGGCGGCCGTGAGGATCCGCGCCACCGCCGGGTGGTTCGGCTGCACGAAGGCCGCGAGGATCTGGGCCATCTCGTCGGCCCCGCCCCACTGGTCGCGTGCCAGCAGGTCCACGGGCCGACGGAGTACGGACGGCTCGCCGCCGGCCTCGTCGGTCAGGGTGAAGGTCAGCTCGCCCCGCTCCGCCTCGTCGAGCGCGTCGAGAAACGCCATGTCGAGCTCGACCGAGCGATCGGCGACCTCGACCTCCTCGCCAGGCTCCAGCGGTCCGACGTGCCAGCCCCGAGGCCGAAGGAACGCTGGATGCGCGGTGAGTCGCAGCGTCGAGGCAGGCAACCTATCCGCGCCGGCGTGGATGGTCAGGCTGCGGATGAGCGGGACGGAGTTCTGGAGCGAGGCGTAGGTGATCCGGGCGGCGGTGTCGGTTCTCGTCTCGATGCGATGATCGATGTCGGTGCCGGCCCCGAGCCGTCTCACAAGACCCCTGGGGTCGTGATTGTTCAATGCCGCCTCCTCGCCGATCGTCCTGCGCCCTCAGGTTGTGTTTCGGGGAGGGACGTTACCGTCGGGTTTCAGCATGTCTACCACAAGCAGGAGATCGACGTTCCTGGGCGGGCCCTCTCGCGTTCAGGGCTGCTGTTAGATGTCACCGCAGGACGCATGTTTGATCTGACCCCCTGCGATAGAGGTTGAACGAGTTGGGTCTTCGGTCGACGGCAAGGAAGTGCAAGGAAGTGCAAGGAAGGAGGTGTGTCGTCGCCTCAGTGTTTGGTCATAGCCCTAGATGCCGCATTCGAGGTAGTCTGTTCAAGTTATCCACAGAGTTATCCACATGCCCCTGGTGTTAACTGTGTTAACCTTGTGTTACGGGTCTACGAACGCGGTTCAACCTACTGTGACTAGATGGTTATTTCCTTCTTCCGGTAACTGATAACACGAATTTGGGTAACCGTTAACACGAAGTTTGGTAACCGAAAACACGAATCTTGACTGTGGTAACCGAAAACACGAACTTCCTCTCATGGTAACCGAAAACACGAACGAGCGGGCTCCTCTGCTCCCGGACCGTCATCCAGAGCATGCGGTGTTCATTTGCGACGTAGCCGATGCCGTCCTGAAGGACGTGATGCAGCACATGGAGCACCCGTTCTACGCGCTCTCGAAGCGGCCGGAGACCTCGGTCAAACGGTATCGCAACGGGGAGCACTGGCTCGAAATCACGCCTTCGGTCAAAGGGTTGGCGACAATCTACGACAAGGACATCTTGATCTACGCGATCAGCCAGATCATGGCCAAGCTCAGGCGCGGCGAGGTGGTGAGCCCTCGGGTGCGCATCAACGCGCGCGAGTTGCTCATCTTCGCTAACCGCGGCACTTCGGGGCGCGAGTACCAGACCTTGATGGATGCTCTCGACCGCCTGGAGGGTACACGCATCCGCACCAACATCGTCACGGGCGACGAGGAGCAGATCGACGGCTTCGGCCTGATCGACGCATCGTCCGTGCGGCGCAAGCACGGGCTCGACGGGCGGCTGATGTGGTGCGAGCTCATGCTGTCCAGCTGGGTCTTCAACGCGATCCGCAACGAGGAGGTGCTGACCCTCCACCGCGACTACTTTCGCCTTCGCAAGCCCATCGAGCGGCGCGTCTACGAGATCGCACGGAAGCACTGTGGGCAGCAGGCCTCCTGGCGGATCTCGCTCGACAAGCTCCTCATGAAGACGGGCTCCCAGAGCCCGACCAAGCGGTTTCGACAAATGGTGCGGGCGCTCGCCCGGCACGACCATCTGCCGGACTACCACGTGGCCTTCGACGCTGACGCCGACATGGTGGTGTTCACCAACCGCCAGTCTGCGCGCCCTGCCCTGCCCTGCAACGTCCCACAGCTCGATCCCGACGTCTACGAGACCGCCCGCGCCTTGGCGCCCGGTTGGGACGTGCACCACATCGAGCGGGAGTGGCGCGCCTGGCTGCCCGAGCCGCCGCGCAACCCCGAGGCGGCATTTCTCGGCTTCTGCCGGAAGTATGGCACCCGGGGATATACCGGGTAATTCGACCAACCGGGTGCTCGCGCTTATCGGGTTGCCGATGAGATGACGAGAGCAGACCCGGTGACCATGCCTACCGGATATGATCTCTTGCCGGTCGAGCTTCGATGACTTGGGGTGCCGAATAATGTTATCAACCCGGTTACCTCGAACACCGTCTCTGCCATGGGATCGATCGCGTCGGCTTCGTGGCGCTCCGTCCCCGATAGGTATCCGGTCGTTAGGGTTGCAGAAACCACCAGGTGAACGAGGAAACCCGATGATTTCTTGAACCGGGTTTCATCCTATATCGGATTTCTCCTGATACAGCGCCCAAGCTTCCTCGATGATGACGCCCTGGGTGACACCTCGGCGTCGCGCCTCGTCGGCGATGGCGTCCGAGACCTGGGGCATCACCTTGGCGTGCACCTGGCCGGTCCGGGGGCTCGGCCGGCGGCCGCGACGCCTGGTGGGCTCGCGTGACGCGAAGCCCAGGGTCTCGCCCGCCTGGTCCGCCCGCTCGGTTGCCTGTGGACTCCGATCCTTCTCGCGCGTGCGCAGCCGGCCGAGGTCGATGGAGAAGGGCTCGTCGCTCACGCCGCCGCCCCCACCGTCAGGCGCTCGTAGACGGACCGGGCGAAGGCGCCCGCGTTCTCGATGGCGCCCGCCATGTTGCCCTGGGCCGGCATCGTGCGCAGGTCGCCCCCGAACTCGAACAGCCCCGAATAGGCCGAGCGCTCCATGAGCGCGGGCGCGATCACGTCCACGCCCTGCGCCGCGAGCGAGCGCTCGATGCTGCTGTGCTGGCGCGAGCGGACGGCCTTGGTCATGGTGAAGACGACCGCGTGCGGGATGCGGCGATCGAGCGCCTCCTCCTCCTCGGCGATCAGCCGCAGCGCTCGCACCCCGATCGTGGCGTCGAGCGTCGTCGCGCGCATGGGGGTGATCACGAGGTCCGCCTGGCTGATCGCGCGTGAGACGAGGCGCGACGCGACGCCCTCGAGATCGACCACGACGATCTGGCCATCGCGGTCGTGCTCGCGGATCGCGCGGATGATGTCAGCCTCGCGCAAGTCGGACAGCATCGACATCCGAGAGGGTAGGGGCCCCCGCTCCGACCACAGGGTGAGCGAACGGTTGGGGTCGCAGTCCATGAGGACGCAGGAGGCGCCCGCATAGGCGAGTTCGGTCCCAAGAAGCACCGCGGTGGTGGACTTGCCGGCGCCCCCTTTGGGTGAGGCGATGACGATAGTGGGCATGACGTCCTCCAATGACTCGGTTGATCCGATGACCTTGCTAACCGGATATTCTGCCACACCGGGTGGCCGAGATGACCGGCCCCCTTCCTTGAGCCCGAATTACATCACGCGAACCGGCTCCTGCTCTCTGCGTAGGATTGGAGATCGTGCATGTGCGCCATCAGCCGGGTCAGGTCATGAGCCCGCAGGTGCGGCGCGATCCGGCGGTGCTCCTGTCAAGTCCACAAGTCGCGTTCGCTGGGGTCGGAGGCGGCGCACTGGTCATTCGGCGCGCTACGAACCGGCCCCGGAGCGCTGCGCGGGGCTGCCTGTAGGCGGGCTCCAGCTTCGGCACTGACGGGATCGTGGCGCTCGGCCGAGGCCTCAGGGTATGGGACCCCCTCACCGGTGCCGACGTCCCGGTGGACCTGGCCAACAACGAACTCATTCGGGGTGGACGGCCCGCGACGAACTCGAGCGAGCGGGGCAGGGGGGGGCGGCCAGTCATCGACCCCGTCGTCCCCGCCGAGGTCTCGGTCGCCGTCCATCGTTTTGAGGGTCTCGACGCCTTCGCCCGGCCACCATCTCCTCTGGGAGACTGCGTTCCTGACCGGCCGGGCGACGCTCGCTCACCGTCGCCTGAGGGCACGGGCCGATGCCGCTGCCAGGCCTCACCATGAGCGCCCGCCACGCGGCGTGCGGCTGAGAAGCCCTCATCCGCGGTCGGGTGGTCGAGCGTCCTGGCCGGGCCGCGGGATCAGAACGGGCTGTCGGTGCTGCCGTCGAAACGCTCGGGGTTGCGGCGCATCGCCTCCTCGATCACCGCGACGAGGCTCTGTTGCACGGAACGCCTGAAGGCCGAGCTTCCCCTTTCCCCGCGGCGGTCAGCCGACGGGTCGTGTGACGGGGATGCCGAGCGCGGTATAGCGGTTGAGGATGGCGATGCGGACTTGGAGTTCGGCGGTCTGGCGGTCGAAGTCGCGGGCCATGAGCTTTTGCCCGAGGAGCTTCATGCAGTTCATCTTGGTCTCGGCGCGGCTTCGGCGGTGGTATCCGCTCCATCGGCGCCAGATCGTGCGGCCGAGGCGCTTGATGGCGCGCAGAGCCTCGTTCCTCGCTTCTACGCCGGGGCTGTCCTTCTCCCAAGGCTTGGCATTTCGCCGGGGCGGGATGACAGCGTCCGCGCCGCGGTTCGCGATGGCGTCGCGGCAGCCGCGGGTGTCGTAGGCGCCGTCGGCGGTGACCGAGACGATTGGCTCGTTTGCTGGGATCTGGCCGAGCAGGTCCGGTAGCACAGGCCCATCGCCGACGCCGCTGCCGGTGATCTCGACCGCGCGGACCTCGAGTGTCACCTCGTCGACGGCGAGGTGGACCTTTCGCCAGATCCGTCTGCGCGCCCCGCCATGCTTGCGCGCGTGCCATTCCCCCTCGCCTCGGACCTTGATGCCCGTGCTGTCCACGAGCAGGTGCAGCGGGCCGCCGCTGCCCCGGTAGGGCAGCTGAACGGCCAAGGTCTTCTGCCGTCGGCAGAGCGTCGAGAAGTCCGGCACCGGCCAGTCGAGCCCCGCGAACTTCAGAAGGCTCGCGACGAAGCCGGTCGTCTGGCGAAGCGGCAGGCCGAACAGCACCTTGATCGTCAGGCAAGCCTGGATCGCGGC
This sequence comes from uncultured Alphaproteobacteria bacterium, assembly GCA_963799455.1. GTDB lineage: Bacteria > Pseudomonadota > Alphaproteobacteria > Rhodobacterales > Rhodobacteraceae > CAWCXF01. The sequence goes on from CAWCXF010000001.1 coordinate 167,751, forward strand.
GTCGCTGTAGACCGGCTGGCCGCCGCGCTTGCCCGATGGCGCCGCGTGCCAGGGCGTCGAAGGGTCGAACCAGACGGTCAGCGATCCACGCTCACGCAGCGACGCGTTGTAGGCGGACCAGTTCAGGGTGCGGTAGCGCGTCGGGGCAGGCTTGGACATGACGCCCAGCTATGCCGCTGGACCGGCAATGTGAATCCCAGGCAGGCTTCGTGCAACAAGGCCCCCCCGCGCACCCGTACGTCGAAGCGCGGCTGCGGCGCCGTGGAGGGGCCGTCGAGCACGCGGCCGGTCCCGAGGCAGTAGCGCGAGCCGTGCCAGGGGCAGACCAGCCCGCCGTCCAGCACCCAGCCCTCGTCGAGCGGCCCGCCCATGTGCGAGCAGCGCGAGCCCATGGCGTGGACCCGCCCGCGATGGCGCACGAGCGCCACGCCGACCTCGGCTCGCGCGGCCTCGTCCCACACCGCGACGCGGCGCGGCCGGTCCTCCTCCAGCTCGCCCAGCGCGATCACCGGCACGAAGCCGCGCGGCTCGGGCGAGCGGTCGGCCTGGTCCACGCCCACGCGGCGGCGGTAGACGAGGTGGCCGCCGAGATAGGCGCCCGCCATCATCGTCGCCCAGCCGGTCGCGCTCAACGCGCGGCCCGCCCTGCGGCGGCCGCGGCGGCGCAGGGCGAGCGAGCCCAGGTTGAGGGCAAGCGCGGTGGAGTTCAGCGCCGCGTGCACGAGCCCGGTGCGCCGGTCGCGCCCGTGGACCTGGCGCCAGTCGGCCAGGCCCGTCGCGGCGGCGGCGACCGCGCCGGCCGAGCCCGCCCCGAGGGCGATGTCGGCGGCGCGAGCCGTGCGCGGGTCGCGGCTGAGCCCCAGCGTCTCGGCCGTGTCGAGCGCGAAAGCGAGCGTCCAGCCGCCGATCGGAAGCGTCACCAGGACGGGGTGCAGCGGGTGCCCGAGCCAGGTCCCATGCAGCGCGTTCTGGATGGGCTTGGCCGCGGTCCCGGTGGGATGCAGGGCCAGTGAGGCGACGTTCGCGACCTTGTAGGCGGGCGCGTCGAGGCGCTCGGCCGCCTCGATCGCGCCGGTCAGACGCTCGGTGGCTTCGTTCATCGGTGGACTCCATCGGATAGCCGCGCCGGATTCGTCGCGTAGCGGCCGCCCTGCGGGACGGCGAGCGCGTCGAAGTCGCGGGCCAGGCGGTGCAGGGCCGCGCGCATCCGCGCGCCCGCAATGGGCGCGCCGTGCCCCGACAGGATCAGCTCCGGCTCAAGTTCGGCCAGGGTTCGGGCGGAGGTGCGCGCACCCGCCCAGTCGGTGGTGAAGTAGGCCGGCGGCCCGTGGATCTCGGGCGCCTGGACGGCCACGGCGTAGGCGGACTCCTGGCGCGTCGTGATCACCGCGTCGCCTGCCACGAGCGCCCGGTCGGCCTCGCGCCAGAGCGAGACGTGGCCCGGCGAGTGGCCGGGCGTGTGCAGCCACCGCCAGCCCGGCGCGCCCGGCACGGAGCCGTCGTCGGGCAGCGCATGGAGGCGCGGGACCACGTCCACCGGCCCGGTCGGGTAGAGGCCCGCAACCGCCGCCATCGCACCCCCGCCGACGCTCGGGTCGCCTGGGGGGTAGGCTTTGGTGCCATCGAGGTGGGGATGCTCCGCCGGGTGGGCGTGGATGGGGGCGTCCCAACGCTGGGCCAGGGTCTCGAGCGCGCCCACATGGTCGAAGTGCCCGTGGGTCATGACGATGGCGGCGGGCCGTGCCCCGGGTCCGAAGCGCTCGGCGGCGGCGCGCTCGATCAGGCCCGCCGTGCCCGGCAGCCCCGCATCCACCAGCACCCAGCCGCGATCGCCCGCGCCGCGCGGTCCCAGGAAGGCCACGTTGACGATGCCCAGGCGGCGGTAGGCGAGCTCCGGCGCCACCTCCCGCGCCCGCTCGCCGTGCGCCGCATGGACGACTGCCTCGCGCGTGAGCGGTAGCTGACGGCCCATCCTCCGCCGCCCCCGCTCCGGTCGGTCCGTCAGCAGCGCCGCGGCGAGCGAGAACAGCCCGTACCCCATCATCGCGGCGCGGGCCTCCGGCGGCTCCCGGTCGAGCAGCGCGGCCGCCGCGCAGAAGCCGGCGCCCTGGAGCGCGTCGAGCGCCAGGTGCGTCTCCATCGACAGCGGCGCCGCCGAGCCCTCGCGGTAGCGGGTCAGAAGGCTGTAGGCCGCCACCCCGGCGCCCGCCGCCGCCATGGGCCCCCGCAGGCGGCGGGGCCAGCCGAGCGCCCGCGGCCCCGCGACCAGCGCCGCGACAGACACGCCGTCGAGCGCAGCATGAAGCAGCGTCGGGATCACCACGCGGCTGCCCCGCTTCGGCCGGCTGGGCCCCGACCGGCGGCCGGCGTCGCCCGGCAAGAGGCGTCGCCGCAGCCCGCCGGCATTGGCCGCGGAGATCTCCGCTTCGTCACGATGCCCGCCCCTCGCAACTCAGTGCCGCGGCGCCGTCGCCTCGGCGGGGCGGCGGAGATCATCCACGGTCGATCGCTTGTGGGTGAGCAGCCCGGCGCCGACCTCGGCAAGGCCGACCAGCACGTGCGGCCACCAGATCGCGTCCGCGAAGCCGAAGAGCCAGGGCGAGGCGATCAGGAACAGCCCGAGGCCGACATCGGTGGCCAGGTGCACCGGCATCGGGACGGACTTCACCGCGCCGAGCTCGTAGCGCGTGATCAGGCTCAGCCCGAGGAGCGCGAGCCCGGGGCCGACGAGGAACCAGCCGGCGACCGTGTAGGGATTGCGGGCCTCGGCGGCCGCGGCCTCCACGCCGCCCGCGTCGGCACCGATCAGGAAGAGGAACGGCAGCACGATGAGGGCCAGCGCCGTCGCGTAATCGAGGATCTCGTGCACCCGGGTGGGGATGACGTTCATGCGGGCACCTTTCCGAAGTACGGGCAGCACCGGCCAAAGGCTCCCTGGACCTGCGGGGTTCCTCGTCCCGCGTCTGCCCACGGGACCGCACCTCACGCCCGTCACCGCTCCACCTCGAAGGCGACCGGCGGTCGGGTCATGCAGGGAGAACTCCACGGTCGCGGCTGCCGTGCGGCGGATTCCCCGCCGAGGCAACTGATTGGGCCGGTGAAGCCCGCGCCTCGGCCGGGGGCCAGCCCCGCGGGAACCACGAGCGCCGTCGCCCCTGATGGGTCTTGGGAGGACGGTATGCTGCGTCGAAAGCGCACACACGCCGCCATGGGCGCGAGCCGCCCGGAACACAGCCATCAAAGGGGAATTGGGCCTTCGCCATCGGCGGGAGGCAAGCATGTTCTACACCGACTACAAGCTTCAATACCCGGTGCGGGTCGAGACGCCCGACCCGGTCTTCGCCCGCGCGCTCCAGCAGGCCATCGGCGGCGTCGAGGGCGAGATCCGCGTCGCCATGCAGTACATGTTCCAGGCCTGGGGCATGCGCGGCCCTGCGAAGTACCGCGAGGTGCTGCTCAACACCGCCTCCGAGGAGCTGGGCCATATCGAGATGCTCGCCACGGCCGTGGCGATGAACCTTGAAGGGGCGCCGCTCGAGCTTCAGGAGCGGGCCGCAGCGGACCAGGCGGTGGGCTCCGTGATGGGCGGGCGCAACTTCCGCCAGTACCTGTCGGCGGGCCTCGCGGCGCTGCCGGTGGACGCCGACGGCGTGCCCTTCGCCACCTCCAACGTTTACGCCTCGGGCAACATCGCGGCCGACATGTACGCCAACGTCACGGCGGAGGCGACGGGGCGCACGCTGGCCACGCGGCTCTACAACATGACCAACGATCCGGGCATGAAGGACATGCTGGCCTACCTTATCGCGCGCGACACCATGCACCAGAACCAGTGGCTCGCGGTGCTCGAGGATGTGGGCGGCCGCGAGGCGCAGTTCCCCATCCCCAACTCCTTTCCGCAGAGCGAGGAGAACCAGGACGTCAACTACGCCTTCCTCGGCTTTGCCCAGGACGGGGCCGAGCCGCCGCGCGGGCGCTGGTCGGAGGGGCCCTCGATCGACGGCAAGGGCACCTTCACGCTGGAGCCCTGGGAGCCGCAGGGCGAGGTGCCCGACCTCGGCGCGCCTGCGCCGGGCACCTACCCGCAGGAAGCGCAGCTCAGGGAGGACGGGCAGTGAGCGGCGCGTCGCGCCGGGGCTTCCTCGCCGCGGCGGGCGGAGCCGGGGCGGCGGCGCTCGCCCTGGGCGGAGCGTCGGCGCCCGCCCAGGCGGCCGGGGGGGTGGGAGCGCCCGCGCTCGCCGCGCGAGCGGCAGGCGAAATCCCGCTGCTGTCCACCTACGCCGCGGGGGCGGGCCGCTACGGCGGGGCCGGAGCCTTCGCCCGGCTGCGCCCGGGCGACGCGCTGGCGCTGCGCCGCGAGCCCGAGAACGACTACGACGCCCGCGCCGTCTCGATCTGGAGCGCGCGGGGCGACAAGCTGGGCTACGTCCCGCGCGTGGAGAACCAGGCGCTCGCCAGCCTGATGGACGCCGGACTGCGCGCGACCGCGCGGGTCGAGGGCGTCGCGCGCCGCGGGAGCCGGCCGGAGCTGCGCCTGGGGGTTCACCTCGCGCTCGCGCCCTGACCCCAGGCGCCCGCGCCCGACGCGCACTCTGAGAGGAGCTTGTGAGATGAGCGACAGCACCCGCCACTTCGCCGTCGCGGCCGCGTCGGTGGCCGCCACGCTCGCGGTGCTGGCGATCCGCAACCAGCGCCTCGCCCGCCGGGCGGAGCGGCGCCACCCGCCCCTGGGTCGGGTGGCGCGCCTCGGCGGCGTGCGGCTCCACTGGGTCGACACCGACCCGGGCGGGCGGCGGAGCGAGGGGCCGCCTGTGGTCCTCGTGCACGGCAACCTCGTCACCCTGGAGGACTGGATCGCGAGCGGCGTCCTGGACCGCCTCGTGGCCGCGGGCCGCCGCGTCCTCCTCTTCGACCGGCCTGGCTTCGGGCACAGCGAGCGGCCCGAGGGGCGCTGGGGCGCGGGCGAGCAGGCCGCCCTGCTGCGCCGGGCCGCGCGGGAGCTCGGGGGCGAGCGCCCGGTGGTGGTGGGCCACTCCTGGGGCGCCCTCGTGGCGCTCGCCTGGGCGCAGGACGCGCCCGTCGCGGGGGCGGCGCTCGTCTCGGGCTACTACTTCCCCTCCGCCCGCCTCGACGCCGCGCTCGTCGCGCCCGCCGCGACGCCCGGGCTGGGGCCGCTCGTGCGGCACACCGTGGCTCCGCCCTTCGCCCGCCTCACGCTGCCCTCCACGCTGAAGGCCATGTTCGCGCCGCGGCCGGTGCCGCAGGCGTTCCGGGCGCTGTTCCCCGGCGAGCTCGTCTCCCGCCCCGCGCAGATCCGCGCCACCGCCGAGGACGGCTCGATCATGGTGGCGGAGGCGCGGCGGCTGCTGGGGCGCCTGCCCGAGCTCTCGGCGCCCGTGCTCGCGATGGCCGGCCGGGCCGATCGCATCGTCGATCCTGACGACCAGACCGCCCGACTGGCGGAGGAGACCGGCGCGCGCCCCGTCCTTGTGCCGGAGGCCGGCCACATGGTCCACCACGCCGCCCCGGGCGTCCTGGCCGACGCGATCCTCCGCCTCGCGCCCGCCCCCGCGGCGGCGCCTGAGCGACGGGCCGCTTGAGCGGGCGCGCGGACGCGGGCGCACCGGCCTCCGCGGCCCCGCTCGCGGGCCGCGAGGGAGGGGCCGGGCGCTCGCTCGCCGTCGCGGCCTTCCTCCTCGGCTTCGCGCTGAGCGGGTTCTTCGACGGCATCCTGCTGCACCAGATTCTTCAGTGGCACCACCTCCTGAGCGCGGTCGGGGGCGACCTGCGCTTCCAGGTCGTGGCCGACGGCTGGTTCCACGTCGCCATGTACGCCGTCGCCGCGCTGGGGCTGTGGAAGCTGTGGCGCGCGCGCGCGGGCCTGGCCGCGCCCGTCGCCGCCCGCCGCGTCGCGGCCTGGGGCCTGATCGGCTTCGGCGCCTGGCACCTCGTGGACGCGGTGGGCTCGCACTGGCTGCTGGGCATCCACCGCATCCGCATGGACGCGGCCAGCCCGCTCGCCTGGGACCTGGCTTGGGCGGCGGCCTTCGGGCTCGCGCCGCTCGCGCTGGGGCTGTAGCTGCGCGGGCGCGGAGGATCCGAGCCTCTGCGGGCGACGGCGGCTCTGCTGGCCCTCGACACCCTCGGGGCGGCCGCCTGGGCCGCGGCGCCGCCCCAGGCGCGCGCCTTCGCCACCGTGGCCTTTGCCCCCCGCGTGCCGCCCGAGGACGCCTTCGCCGCCGCGGCCGCCGCCGGCGAAGGCGTGGTGTGGGCCGACGACGCGGCCGGCGTGTTCGTGGTCGCCGACCTCAGCCTGCGCGCGGCGGCCGGGCTCTATCGGCGGGGAGCGCTCTTCATCGGCGGCGCGGGGCTGCCGGCCGGATGCCTGGCGTCGGCGCGGGAGAGGTGAGCGCGGCCCGCGGCCCGGCTCAGTAGGTCGCGGGCGGGTCGCTCGCGGGAAAGGTCTCGTCGACCGCCTCGTCCACCGCGTCCCAGTCGGGGTCGGGATCGCGCATGGCTCGGGGCCCGGCGGGCCGCACGTCGCCGCGCGTGCCGGCGTCGCCCACCCCGGCCGCGACGTCGGGTGCGTAGGCCGGGCGGTCTGCATCGCGGCCCATGGAGGGCGTCGGCCGGCGCCCTTGCCCCGCGTGCGAGGCGCCGCGTGCCGCGAGCCCGGCCGCCAGGGCCGCGAGCGCGATCGCCCCGATCGTCATCGCCCACTCATGTCCATCGCGTCGCATCGGCTGCAGCCTCCTCCTTGGTTGGATCGTGCCCGCGCTCCCGCGCGGCGCGCCGCGCTGCGCCCTCCGGCGCCGGGTCCCGCCCGGTGATCAGGCGCGCGCCCTTGGCGTAGGTCGCCCAGGCCCAGAGCCAGTTCAGCGCCACGGCGGCGCGGCTGCGAAACCCGATCAGATGGGTGATGTGCACCGCGCCCCAGAGGAGCCAAGCCATGAACCCCGTCACCCGCGCCCGGCTGATGAGCCCCACCGCGGCCGACCGCCCGATCGTGGCCATCGAGCCCCAGTCGCGGTAGCGGAACGGCCCCGGCCCCGGCGCCGGGCGGCCCTCGGCGCGGGCCGCGATCACCTCGGCCACGTGGGCGCCCTGCTGCTTGGCGACCGGCGCCAGCCCCGGCAGCGGCCGCCCGTCCGGCCCCGGGACCTGCGCCGCGTCGCCGATCACGAACACCTCGGGGCGGCCCGGCAGGCTCATGTCGGGCGCCACCGGCACGGCGCCTTGCGCGCCGCCGGGACGCCGAGCCAGCGCGCCACGGGCGTGGCGGCGACCCCGGCGCACCAGATCACCGTGGCGGCGTGGATCCACTCGCCCGCGGCCGTGACCCCGCCCGCGTCGATGGCCTCCACGGGGGCGCCCGTGCGCACCTCCACGCCCATCCGCTCCAGGGCCCCGCGGGCGTAGGCGCCCAGGCCCTCGGGGAAGCCCGCGAGCAGCCGCGGCCCCGCCTCGATCAGCACGACGCGGGCCGAGCTTGGGTCGACGTGGCTGAAGTCGCGCGCCAGCGTGGCGCGGGCGATCTCGATCAGCATGCCGGCCATCTCGACGCCCGTGGGCCCGCCGCCGATCACCGCGAAGCTCAGCAGCCGGCTCCGCTCGCCCTCGCTCAGGCGCGGCCCGCTCGTCCCGGCCCGCTCGAAGGCCAGGAGCACGCGGCGGCGGATCTCCACCGCGTCCTCGAGCGACTTCAGCCCCGGCGCATGGCGCGCCCAGTCGTCGCGGCCGAAGTAGCCGACCTCGGAGCCCGTCGCGATCACTAGGACGTCATAGGGCCACGGCCCGCCCGCCCGCGTCGTCACGAGCCGCGCCTCCGCATCGATCCCCGTGACCTCGTCGAGGAGCACCGTGAGGTTGGGCCGCGCCGCCGAGCGCAGCACGGCGCGCACGGGCGCCGCGATGTCGGCCGGCGACAGCGCGGCGGTGGCGACCTGGTAGAGCAGTGGCTGGAACAGGTGATGGTTGCGACGGTCGATCAATGTGACGTCCACCGGGGCACGGGCCAGACCCTTCGCGGCGGCCAGCCCGCCGAAGCCCGCGCCCACCACCACGACGCGGGGGCGGCCGGTGGGCGGCTCGGGCGCGGCACCGATGGGGCCTCGGTCCAACGTGGGCCCATTCCTCCGAAGCGATCAAGGTGGTCCGCCGCCCATTGCCCACGCGAGCCAAGTCCATCGAGATGGCGGGTCGAGGCGCGCGTACCGAACCAACGCGGTCGCGCCGCCGGGGTTGCAGCGTGGGGCTGCGAGCGCGGCTCGCCGCGGCCGCGCAGGGCGGCACCTTCCGCGGCCCGGACGACGCGCCATCCCACGTCGGCCCTGAGACCAACGCATCAGGGCCTTCCGCTGCGCTCCACCGCATAGTGGACTGCTCGCCGAAGCCATGGCTGACCGGCGACATGGGAGAACGTGGCCTCGGAACGAATGCCCATACCGTTCCAGCCGACCATTCCCCCGAGTGCACCCCAGCGCGACCTCTGGGTGAAACGCTTCGAGCCCGGGATTCCGTTTCCCTGGGGCCCTCTCCGCAGTTCTGGAACACCTCCAAGTGGGGTCTAGGGCCTATCGCGACGCCTCACCTCGCCCGAAGTACCGCCCGACATGCATCAGCCGATGGGGCACGCCGATGATGGCGATGGGGGCTGTGATGCCGAGGTAGAAGATCACGTGCTCCCCCTCGCGCCAGGAGCGGAAGCCGGGGCGAACCTCGTCGCGCGGCCGGCCGAGCCCGGGGTTCTCGCCGAGCCAGCGCATGCGGGCCTCGATATGGCGCAGGTAGGCTGCCATCTGTCCCGCACCCCATGCGGCGAGGCCGCGGCGGGCGATCTCGTCGAGGTCGGCCTCGGCGCGGGGCGTGAGGCGGAAGAGACGGTCGCTCACCCGCGGGCGGGATCGCCGTCCTCGGCGCCCTCCCCTGCCCCGGCCTGGGCCCGGGCGATGACGTCCTCCACGTCGAAGCCCTCCACGAACTCACCTCGGGCGGCCTGGGCGGCGCCCTCGTCGAGGTGGGCGCGCAGGGCGTCGAGTTCGTGGGCGCGGACCTCGAGCTCTCGCAGAGCGGCCCGGATGACCTCAGAGGCGGTGGCGTAGCGGCCCGAGGCGACCTGCTCACGCACGAAGCCCTCCCAATGGGGGCCGAGGCTGAGGGAGGTAGTGGCCATGGGGGTCGCTCCGCGATGCCGACTGCTCGATATGAATAGCGTGTTGCGCGAGGTCGGCCAAGGGCAGGTCCGCCAAGGCGGTCCAATGCCCCAGTGTCGCGATAGTCCTAAGTTCCGCGACGCCGCCGCCTCGGACGCCCCGCCAAGGGGTTGGCTGTCGCAAAAGTTACTCGCAGAAGGTGAAAGTTTCGCGGCGACTTCCGCGACGGGATCAGGATCCCGCGACGTCGCTCAGAGACCCCAGGAGACGAGCCCCCCCTCCAGCCGGCCCGGCGCCGCGGGCCCCCGAGCCGGGCCCGCGCCACGGCCGCCAGCGCGGCCCCGAGCGCGGCCGCGCACAGCGCCCACTTGCTGGCCGTCCCCATCGTGCCCTCGATCTGCACCGCGTGGATCACGGTGCCGAGCACGACCACCAGCGCGAGCGCGTTGTGGAGCGCCGCCCAGGTGGCGGGCCGCAGCCCGACCCGCCGCCGCAGCGCCACCAGCCCCGCCGTCGCCGCCACCGCCCACATGGCGGTGACGCCCCACACCGAGAAGGGCGTGGGCGAGCGCAGCAGCAGCGCGTCGATCGCATCGGGCGGGCTCGCGATCAGCAGCCCGCCGACATGGATCGCCACCAGCGCCACAAGAGTGGTCCCCGCAAGGCGGTGCCAGCGCCGCAGCCGCGCGAGGCGCGCCCCCGGCAGCCAACCCATGGCGAGGAGCGGCTGGACCAGGAGCAGCCCCAGCGCCAGCACGCCCGCGAGGCTCGCCGCGATGTAGGGCGGGCTGCGATAGCCGTGCAGCGGGCTCGACGCCGCGACGATCGCCGGCACCGCGACGGCGAGCGCCAGCGCGCTCCAGACGAGCGCGGCGCGGGCCCCGACCGAGCGGGCCCCGATCAAACGGGCCCTGATCAAACGGGGACGAGGACGAAGTGGGCCTGGAGGCTCGTGTCGCGCGCCGAGGGCATGACGGGGCGCAGGAACACGGTCTCGAACGCCCCGCCGTCGAGGCCCGCGTCGTAGGCGAGATGGCCGTGGGGCTGGCCGAAGGCGGGGACGATCTGCGGCATCTCCATGCGGAACATGCCGTCCGCGTCCGTCAGCGTGGCGCCGTGGCTCTGCGGGTCGCGCTCGTGGCCTTCGGTCGTGTGGGCCCAGACCTGGATGCGCGCGCCCTGGATCGGCGCGCCGTCGCCCGCGCGGCGCACGGTGCCGCTCGTCCAGAAGCCCCCGCCGCCGATGCGCGCCACGATCGGTGCACCGGGGCGGTAGTTGTTGGCCCCGCCCCGCATGGTGGGGGTGGGCGCCAGCCCTTGCGCCAGCGCGGGGCGGATCAGCGCGGGGGCGCCCAGCACGGCGGCGGAGGCGAGCGTGGCGGCGGCGCCCGCGATCAAGGCACGGCGGGAGGCGATGGGGGTCATGGCGGGTCTCCTGCGGCCCGCGCGCCCCTCGCGCGCGGTAAGAGGAGGAGGTAGCGGCCCCGCGCGGGCTGGGGAACGCGGCGCACGGGGTCGTGATGAGCCTGCGTCGAAGCTGGGAACGTCCGTCCGTTCTGGCTCATCCTACCCCGGCCGTTGTCCGCCTTTCCCCCAGAGCGGATGTGTCCGAAGCCGTCCGCCAACCCCACTCGATGACGGGAAGACGGACGGAATGATTGTCGGACGGCAAGACGGACACGCCGCGGTGGTTCCCTCGCCGCCCCGCCCCCGCGGTCACCGCCCCGCCGCATCCTCGACCGCCGCCCAGAAGCCCGCCTTGCGCCCGTGCCGGGACCGCAGCCCGGCGAGGTAGGCCTCGTGCGGGGGCACGGGGCCCCAGTCGGGAACCCGGGGGGCGAGGTGGGCGCACTCCGCGAGGTGGCGGGCGGCGTGGCAGTAGCGGCTCGAGCGGGCGTGCTCGAGCGAGAAGTCGATCATGGCGCGCAAGGTGAGCGTCGCCGCGAGCGGGTGGCGCTCGGTCAGCGCCTCGGCGGCGGGGCCGAGGACGAAGTAGACGTCGCCGTCGAGCTCGTCGGCCCGGTCGAGCACCAGGGCGGCGGCGCGCTCGGGCGCGGGCCAGCGCACGAGGAAGCTCAGCGCCGCCAGCGCGTCGGGGTGGCGGGCGGCTTGGCTCAGCGCACGATCCTCGGCCTCGATGTCCTCGAAGTCCGGCAGGCGCTCGAGGTGGGTGCGCGAATCCTCCTCCGACAGCGCCTCCTCGAAGCGCGCCCAACGGGCCGCCTGCGCGTCGGCGCCCCGCCCCAGCGCGTCGAGCGCCGCGAGCCGGGCCTCGTGCCATTCCCGCCGCACCCAGGCCCCGCCGCCCGTGTCCGCCGCCTCGAGCGCCGTCAGCGCCTCGCCCGCGCGCCCCGCCCCGAGGAGCCTCTGCGCGATGGCGGCCGCGATGCGGGGCACCTGCCGGGCCTCCTCGGGCTGCTGGGCCGCGAAGCCGTCCACGTCGCCCCGGGCGTCGGCGATGTCCATCAGCGCCAAGCGGACCGTGCTTTGGCGCTCGCGTAGCGCGGCCTCGTGTGCGGTCACCGGACCGAACGGTCCCCACCGCACGATCTCCGCCTCGTCCTCGTCCGGCTCCACGGGCTCCACCGCCAGGGCCTCGACGCGCGCCTCGAGATGGGACAGCCCCCGCTCCCCGAGTGCCGGGGCCAGGGCGGCGATCAGCCCGTCGTACTGACCGTAGCCGTTGTCCTGCAAGGCGTGGAACGCCTGCTCGGCCAGCCCCTCGGGATCGGGCCGCGCCGCCGTGGCGATCGTGCCCGTGTCGGCCATGGCGCCGCGGAACAGATCGCCCACCAGCCCGTCGCTGTCGTCGCAGCGCTCGTGCACCGGCCCCGCCAGCGCGAGGTGGCGCCACAGCAGGTCGAGCGCCTCGACGGGGTCCCCGGGCGCCACCTTCTCGACGATCGCCCGCCGCTGCGCATCGAGGTCGTCCACGAACGCCCGCTTGCGACGCCAGTCCACGAACCCCCGCGCCCGCGCCACCTGACCCAGGCGGCGGCGTACTTCGCGCGCGACGTCACCCGGGCCCTGCGCCCCGGCGAGCTCGAGCCGCAGGCGCCTCTTGGCGGCCGCATCGCCGGCGCTGAGCTCCATCAGCAGCTCGGCCAGCCGAGCGGGGCCGAGCGCCTGCAGGTTCTTCGCGTTCAGGGTCGTCTTCGAGGCCACGGGTGACACGCTCCTTTGGGACCCCCGCAGGCTACGAGACCGGCGCCCCGGACGCGAAGGGGATGCGCGTCGTGCCGGCCCGGGCCCTCAGCCGCCCGCCGCCGGCGGCAGGGCGTGGAGCGTGCATCGCCCCTCGGCGTCCACTTCCAGCACGTGGTTCACCATCACGTCCGACGGCTCGCCCAGGGCGGCGAGGTACTCGAGCCCGAGGCGCAGCAGCCGCCAGGTGGCCTCGCGCGTCAGGCTCGGCAGCACGATCAGCCCCGGATGCAGCTCCGTCCCCGCGACCAGGCGGCGGAAGTCGCGGCCGTTCTCGGTGACGATCACGCGGTCCTCCTCGAGGCACCAGGCGAGCACACGGTGGTCGGGCAGGCCGCGGCGGCCGACATGGAGCGGATGGACGGCGTCGTGCTCGCCGGTCCCGTTCAGCCACAGCGCCAGGCGCGGCGAGAGGCACTCGTCGATGAGAAGCCTCACGCCGCGGTGGGGGCGTCCTCGTGCTCGCCGTTCCCGCCCCCGCCTGCCCGCCGCCAGGGCCGCCCGCCCGGCCGGCCGCGCAGCGGGTGGGTGCGGGCGTAAACGACCGTCGCCTCGAGAGCCTCGCGGGCCAAGTCGGGGTTGTCCTCAGCCACGTCGTCCAGCGTCTCGCCGCCGTCGACGCGCCCCAGAACCGCGTACACCGTCATCCGCGTGCCCCGGATCACCGGGGTGCCGCCCTTGATCTCGGGGTCGGAGACGATGTGGGCGTCCCGCGCGCGGGCATAGCGCTCCGCCCGCTCCACCGCATCGCCCGCCAGGCGACCCACGTCGATCGAGGTTCCCGGCGCGAACTCCACGGGCGGTGGAGCGCCCGCCCCTCCGCCGGCCGACGGGCGCCCCGCGAGGCCGCCCCAGATGGCGCGCTTGTGCTTCAGCGCCAGGTTCGTGAGGCCGGCCTCCCTGACCGCGGCGAGGTAGGCCACCGAGGCCAGGGGCAGACGCCGGACCCCAGCGCCGCCCGATGTCCGGCGCCCAGGCTTGGCCACGGGCAGCACGCGGGCCTCGACGGCCTTCTCGACGGCGCCCAGCCCCACGGCGGCGAAATGGGCGGCCTCGCGGAAGGTCAGCTCGGGGGTGGCGGGAGAGGCGGTCATAAATCACTCCTGATTGGGGAGTGATATACGCCGCCGCCCGCCTCGGCGCAACGAGCTCCCGGGGGCACGAGCCCCACCCGAGCGTGCGGCAAACCCCATCCCGGGGGTATCCGCACGGCGGGTCATTCCGACAGGAGTTGTCGCACGGTGGCGGCGGGCGCAAGCCCTTGGCGGGTCGTCGGCCGGGTGTGACGCGCCGCGCATTCTGGCGGGGTTTCGGCGGGGCTATGTGGCGCCGATGACGAGGGTGGAGCGGGCGGCCTCGACCACGTCGTCGGTGACGGCGGTCAGCTCGTTGATCTTCAGGACGCGCTCGATCTGGGCGAACAGGCGCTGCAGCAGGCGGAAGTTGCCCCCGGTGATGCGCGCGATGGCGGCGATGGCCTGGGCGTCGGTGAACTCGGCCTCGTCGAGCTCGAGGCCCAGCTTCCGCCAATGGCGCTTCAGCACGAACAGCAGCTCGGCCCGCTGCAGGGGCCGGTACTCATGGGCGAAGCCCACGCGGCTGTAGAGCTGGGGGAAGCGCGACAGGCGCTTCTCGATGCCGGGCATGCCGGTGAGGATGAGCCCCATGGGGCGGCGATCGAACTCGTCCCTGATCCAGTCGAGGCAGGAGGCGTTCAAGCGCTCGGCCTCGTCGATGATCACCAGCCCCACGGTCAGGTCGCGCCCGTCCTTACCGGTGCGCCTCCGGACGCCACGGCCCATCAGGCGCTCGAAGGCATGAAGGTCGCGCCCAAGCTCATCGCGCACCTGGCGCCAGCTCGAGCCGACGCGGGCGGTGTAGAAGACAGTGTTGGAGCGGACGCAGGCCGACACGAGCGCCTCGTCGGGCTCCGCGTACACGTAGGCCGCCAGCAGCCCCTTCTCGATCTTGCTCCAGTTCGACAGCCGCAGGGCCGAGACCGTCTTGCCGATGCCGGCCGGGCCGTAGCACAGCCCGATCGTCTGGTTCTTGCGCACCACGTTGGCGAACTCCACGAACCGACGGTGCTCCTTGGTGGCGATGAACGACCGGGGCGTGCGCGGAACGTCGTGCATCATCCATCCTCCCTGTAGACGCGCAGCTTTGGTCGCCGGGGCGCGTCGACCGCCTCGGGCGCCGGCTCCGAGCGCTCGGGCCGCTTCGGGAGGAAGTCGGCGACGCGCTTGATCTTCTGGTTGATCTCACCGCGCAGCGCGCGGCGTCGCGCGCGCCTGGCGGCTTGGATGTCCTTGAGGGTGACGGTTCGCCCGGCGTGCTCCTGATCGACCGCCCGGCACAGGAACCGCCCGCGGTGGAAGACCCGGACCTCGGCGATGTCGCGAGGGTCGTAACGGATCGCGACCGGCTCGCCGACGAAGGCCGCGAGCGTGGGATCGGTGTAGCGCAGCCCCTGGAAGCGGATGCCATCGCGATGGACGGTACGGGCCTTGGCGACCAGGACGAGGAGCTCGTCCAAGTCCTCAAGCCGATCGGGCATGCGCGGCAGCCATCCGTCCGCGATCCAGGTGGCGCGCGGCGTGGCCCCGATCTCGCCATGGCGGCGAGCGTTGTAGTCGCCGACCACGAACGCGCCGATGGCCGCGTCCAGCTCGGGCAGGGTGAGCCGAGGCGGGATCACGGGCTGCCCGGCCACGAGATGACCGGGCAGCCCGCGCAGGAGCTCGGCGTTGAGGGTGCCGAACAGGCGCTCGACCTTGCCACGCCCTTGGGGGCGGGCGACGGCGGAATGCATGAGCCGCATGCGCAGATCGGCCGCGACCTGGCCGAGATGGGTGCTGGTGAAGTCCGAGCCATGATCGACGTAGAGCGCGTCAGGGATCCCGCAGACGATCCAATCGGGATCGGCCTTGCGCCAGATCGCCTGGCGCAGCGCGAGCGAGGTTTGAAGCGCCGAGGGGGCTCCGGCGAAGACCGTGTAGCCGGCCACCGCCCGGGAGTGGTCGTCCAGTACCACGGTCAGCCAGGGGCGGACCGCCTTGCCGTTCGCATCCAGCACCAGGATGTCGAGCTCGGTGTGGTCGCACTGCCAGAGAGCGTTCGGCCGCTCGGCCCGGTGGCGGTGGATCACCTCGTAGCGGTCGCGGTAGGCCGCCGCCCCCTCGTGGGCGAGCGTGACCATGGCCGGGTCGAGCGCGCCCACGATCGCCTGGACGCTTCGGCGCGAGGGCGCGGGCCACCCTCGCTCGGCCGCGATCGTGACGATGCACCGATGGATCGCGGCGGCCGAGGGGCGCGGCTTGGTGAGTGCCATCCCCTCGATCAGCTCGACCACCTCCGCCGGCGCCCGCCGCGTCCCACTGTCGGAGCGGCGGGGGCGGGCCAGACCGACCAGCCCGC
>CAWCXF010000002.1:0-63210 GCA_963799455.1 uncultured Alphaproteobacteria bacterium
CGGTCTTGGGGGCTGGCTGTCCGAGCGCTTCCGCCGCCACGCGGGCAACGCGGACGTGGTTCGCCAGGAGCTCGCGGCCGAGAGGGGCATTGAGGTAAGCCTGCGCACGGTGGAGCGTGCGGTGGCACCGCTGCGCCAAGCGCTACGGGCCGAAGCGCGGGCGACGATGAGGTTCGAGACGCGCCCGGGCCAGCAGTTGCAGATCGACTTCGGCCAGAGGCGGGTCGAGATCGAGGGCGCTCTGCGACCGGTGTCGTTCTTCGTGGCGACGCTGGGCCACTCGCGCCGGCTGCACGTCCGGGCCTTCCTGGGCGAGCGCCAGGAGCACTGGTTCGAAGGCATGGAGAGTGCCTTCGCAGCCTTTGGGGGCGTGCCTGAGGAGGTGCTGCTCGACAATGCGCGCGCTCTGATCCTGCACCACGACGCGGCGACGCGGGAGGTGGTGCTCAACCCCAAGCTCCACGCCTTTGCGCGGCACTGGGGCTTCCGGGTTCCAGGCCTGCGCGCCGTACCGGGCGCGGACCAAGGGCAAGGACGAGCGCGGCGTGGGCTACGTGAAGGGCAACGCGGTCGCGGGGCGAACCTTCGAGAGCTTCGCGGCCCTGGAGGCGCATCTGGCCGAGTGGACGCGCGAGATCGCCGATCAGCGCGTCCACGGCACCACCGGCGAGGCGCCCATGGTCCGCTTCGCGCGCGACGAGGCCGCCGCCCTGCGGCCGCTGCCCGACCGCGGCCCGTTCCTGGCCGCGCGCGAGCTGAGCCGACGCGTGGGAGCGGACTGCGCGGTGGAGATCGAGACGAACGCCTACTCGGTGCCGTGGCGCTTGATCGGGGAGCGAGTGAGCGTGCTGGTCACGGCCGAGACTGTGCAGGTCACCCATGCGGGCATCGAGGTGGCCCGTCATCCCCGCAGCGCGGACCGTCGCGGGCGCTTCACCGACCGCGCTCACTTCGAGGGCGTCGCGGGTGCCGCCGGCCGCGTGGTCAGAGAAGACGCCGAGGCAGCCGAGGCCGCGCCGATCCCGGCGCCGGCGCTGCTGCGCCCGCTCGCCGAGTACGAGGCGGTGGCCGGGGGCGCCTGGTGATGGGAGCGCAGACCCAGGACGAGCTCGACCGGATGCTGACGCGCTTGAAGTTGACGGCGGTGCGCGACCAGCTCGACGGCTTGCTCGACGAGGCGGCGCGGGGGGAGATGACCCTGCGCGAGGCGCTCGCCTTCCTCTGCGAGCGCGGGATCGCACGGAAGGATCAGCGCCGCATCGAGATGAGCTTCGGGCTGGCGAAGTTCCCCTTCGTGCGGACCCTGGAGGGCTTCGACTTCGCCGCCCAGCCCTCGGTCGACAAGGGGCAATTCCGCGACCTCGCGACGGGGCGCTTCATCGCCCACGGCGATGCGCTCTTGCTGCTCGGCCCCCCGGGCGTGGGCAAGACGCACCTTGCGGTGGCGCTCGGCCGCGAAGCGATCGTGGCCGGCCACACCGTGCTCTTCACCGGCGCCATGGCGCTCGTGGCCAACCTCGCCAAGGCCCAGGTCGAGGGCCGGCTCGAGGAGCGGCTGGCGCACTTCGCCAAGCCGAAGCTGCTGATCGTGGACGAGCTGGGCTACCTGCCGCTCGAGCCCAACGCCGCTCACCTGTTCTTCCAGCTCGTCAGCCGCCGCTACGAGCGCGGCGCGATGCTGGTGACTTCGAACCGGTCCGTAGGCGAGTGGGGCGCGGTGTTCGGCGACCCGGTGGTGGCCACCGCGATCCTCGATCGCCTGCTCCACCACTCCCACGTCATCACCATCCGGGGCGACAGCTACAGGCTGCGCGAGAAGCGCCGGGCCGGCCTTCTGCAGAAGGCCGGCCCGGCGCTTGAAACCGAAGTCGAAACCACATGACGGGGTGGGCCAATCCTGGTGTCGCCACCGGGCCAGTTCCGAATGTCGCTTGATACCTCTCGATCGGACCAAGCATCGGCCCGAGCCGCGCGGCCGTCGCGCGTTGGACGCGCGCGACCTCCGCGGCTGGGAGGCCTGCCGCGAGGATGTCCAAAATCTCGCCGCACTGCTCGTGGCCGAGCTTGCGCTGCCGTCCGCCGACCCGCGCGGGGAAAGCGTCGAGCCCGGCGCGGGTCCACTCGCGCGCTATGGCATGCTCGAACTCGGCAAAAGCGTCGAGCAGGCGCGACGGCGCGCTCAACGCTGCTCACCCCTGTTGCCATTCCTGACGGCTTGGCAACTGGTTTACGCGCCGCGCAAGCGCTTGCTCCGCCTCGCCCGTCGGTCGCCCTCCTACGCTGTCGCATAGCCGTTCGTTTGCGCGCGCCCCTAGAGCGGTTGGGCCTGGCACTCTTCTAGCTGCCTGGTCGTTCGGCCACCGAGTTTACCCCTCCATCCTCGGTTAGCGTATGTGCTATCAGGTGGATCGCATCGTCGTGGACACCAACGTGCTGGTCTCGGCGGCGCTGTCCGAAGGCGGCGTGGCCCGCGCGGTGCTGCGCCGCTGCCTGAGGCGGGAGGCGGTGCCCTTGATTGGTCAGGCGCTGTTCACGGAGTACCGAGGACGTGTTCGCCCGCGACGCCCCCTTCGCCCGCAGCTCGTTGAGCCACGAGGACCGCGAGGCTCTCCTCAACGCCTTCCTCGCCGTGTGCCGCTGGACGCAGGTGTCCTTCCTCTGGCGCCCCAACCTGCGCGACGAGGCCGACAACCACCTCGTCGAGCTCGCCGTCGCGGGAGCGGCCTCGGCCATCGTCACCGGCAACGCGCGCGACCTCGCCACCGGCGAGCTGCGCCTGGGGCGCTTGCGCGTGTTGAGCCCCGCCGCCTACCTCGCCTCCCGCCCTGCCAAGGAGCCCTGAGCCATGGCCACGCTGACCATCCGCCTGCCCGACGCCACGCGCGACCGGCTCGCCGCCCTGGCCAAGCACCGGGGCGTGAGCCTCAACAAGCTGATGGAGGAACTCTCCACCCGCGCGCTCGCCGAGCACGACACCGAGCTGCGCTTCCGCCTGCGCGCCGCGCGCGGCGACCCCGAGCGAGGGCTCGCGATTCTCGACGCGATCGAGGAGCGGTCGGGCGGGGTGTGAGGAAGGTGTTGGTCGGTCTGCACGTCCCGAGGATCTCGGTTAGTGACCTTGATACCGGCGCCTTACCCCCCCCTACCGAGGGCTGGCTGCATGTGATCCTGGCCGCGCCCATCGACCTGGAGCCGAGTTATCTCGGCGAAGAGGGGATCAAACATCCTCTTAGATTGGGTCGTGGGAAGTTGGAAATTTTAACGGTTCCAGGCGAACCACCAGCGTGAGGCGGCAGATGAGTGACCGATTGACCTGGCAAGCCTGACCATATGCGACTTGTGAACAACCGCGGCTCTGATCGCGTCATCGATCAGTTCAACCGGGCCACCGTGTCATCGGGCAGCGTCTCGATCGCTGCCGCGACGCTCTCCCTGCCCGGCTTGTCAGCACTGGTAGAACGCCTGCAGGGCTCTGAAAGCGTCCGTCTCATCCTCTCACCGGTCCGGGCCATGGCCGATGACGTTCAGGGCTCAGAGGCCGACCGCCGTCGCCGCAACGGCCTGCTGCTGCGGCATATGGCTGTCAGCCTCGCCTCATGGCTCACAAAGGTAGAGGCGCGCCAGGCAAGGTCCCGCCTCCCACAGTCGCTTCTCGTTGTGGACCGGGGTACATCATCGCTCGCCATTTCAGGAGCATGCGATCCGACGACGCATGGCCTTGGCCTTGCTCCGGCCTTGCTCTCGAGCCTGATCCAGCTGACGACGACCAAGGACGAGGCTCAACTTCTGAGAGGCTGGTTCGAAGAGCAGTGGTCGACGCTGACCCCGTCACCACACGACCAGCACGCCCTCCAGACCGAGTTGGATCGCTTCAGCGCTCGCCGGACGGCGGGCCAGGTTCACGGGCGTGTCCTCCAGTCACTCTTCGCCGAAATGGGCGAGGCGCTCGACGAGCATCAGATCGTGAAATCTGCGACCGGCATCCGCGATACCGTGGTGTGGTCGAAGCTCTATCGCTTCCAGCGAGACGGCGTCCTGGGAGCGATCGACAAGCTGCAGCGCTTTGGAGGCTGCATCCTTGCCGACAGCGTCGGCCTCGGAAAGACCTTCGAGGCGCTCGCGGTCATCAAGTATCACGAGCTCCGCAACGACCGCGTGCTGGTGCTGGTCCCCAAGAGGCTGCGCGACAACTGGACCTTGCCCAAGGCGAACGACCGCCGCAATGTTCTTAGCGCCGATCGCTTCGGCTATGACGTTCTGAACCACACCGACCTGTCGCGCGATGGCGGGCTGTCCGGCGACATCGACCTCGGTCACGTCAACTGGGGCAACTACGACCTCGTGGTCATCGATGAGTCCCACAACTTCCGCAACCGCGCGACCCCGAAGGACCACGAGACGCGCTATGATCGCCTCATGCGCGCGGTCATCAAGGCCGGGGTGAAAACGCGCGTCCTGATGCTCTCGGCCACCCCGGTCAACAACCGCCTGAGCGACCTCAAGAACCAGGTGGCGTTCGCGACCGAGGGAGACGACGCGGTCCTGCGAGGCGAGGGCATCGCGTCCATCGCCGCCACGATCCGGGTTGCGCAAGGTCAGTTCAACCGCTGGCTCGAGCTTTCCGAGGCGCGGCGGAGCTCCGAGCGCCTCCTGGAGATGTTGGGCTTCGACTACGTTCGGCTCCTCGACCTCCTGACCATCGCGCGTTCGCGCAAGCACGTCGAGCGCTACTACGGCACGGAGGAGACCGGGCGCTTCCCCGAGCGCCGGCCTCCCATCAACGTCAAGGCCGACGTGGACCTGCAAGGGGCGTTCCCTCCCATCGGCACGATCAACGACGAGATCCGCCGTCTCACTCTCGCGGCCTATGCGCCGCTTCGCTACGTGCTGTCCTCCCGGCAGGCCGCCTACGACCGCGCCTACAGCCAGCAGGTACGGGGCGGGGAGTCGGTGTTCCGTCAGGCCGACCGCGAGGAGAGCATGGTGAACCTCCTCCGCGTGGGCCTCCTCAAGCGCATGGAGAGTTCCGTTGCGGCTTTCGCCCTGACCGTTGAGCGGCAGATCGCAACGGTGGAGGCGACCCTGGCGCGCGTCGAGGCGCACGAGCCGTCCATCGACGAGCCGTCCATCGAGGACATCGAACTCGATGACCCGCTCCTCGAGTTCCTCGGCGTCGGGCGCAACGTCCGGGTTCTCCTCGCGGACGTCGACGGCGTGCGCTGGGCGGCGGATCTGTGCGAGGACCGCGCGCGCCTCCGTGCCCTCCTGGAGCATGCGCGACGGGTGACGCCCGACCGCGACGCCAAGCTCGAGGCCCTGCGCGAGCTCATCGCAGAGAAGCAGGGCCGCCCCTTCAACGCAGGCAACCGCAAGGTTCTGGTGTTCACAGCTTTCGCCGACACGGCGCGCTACCTCTACGAGGCGCTTGCTGACCAGCCGGGTAGGCATGCGGCGCTCGTCACGGGCGGCGGGGGCAACCGCTCGACGCTGAAGGGGCTCCGATCCGACCTCGCCTCGATCCTCGCGGCCTTTGCGCCCCGCGCCAAGGGACGGCCCGCCGAGATGGAGGGGGAGGGGGAGCTCGACCTCCTGATCGCTACCGACGTCATCAGCGAGGGACAGAACCTCCAGGATTGCGACTGCGTGGTGAACTACGACATCCACTGGAATCCTGTGCGCATCGTCCAGCGCTTTGGGCGGGTGGACCGGATCGGATCGCCGAACCGCGAGATCCAGCTCGTCAACTTCTGGCCGAACATGGACCTCGACAACTACATCGACCTCGAGCGGCGGGTGTCGGGACGCATGATGCTCCTCGACGTGTCGGCCACCGGCGAGGAGAACCTGATCGAGGCGCAGCCGGGCGACGCAATGAACGACGTGGGTTACCGCCGCAGGCAGCTCGAGGCCATGCAGGACCATGTCATCGACCTAGAGGATTTGTCGGCGGGCGTCTCCATCGCCGACCTCACGCTCAACGACCTGCGCATGGACCTCGCGCGCCTCTCGCAGGAGGAGCGCGAGGAGCTCGGGCGAATGCCGCTCACCGCGCACGCGGTCGTCCGGGCGAACGAGGATGTCGACCCTGGAGCAATCTTCTGCCTCCGGGCCGAGACGCCGCGCGCCCTCAGCGCCCTGGACTCCGCCGACCCCCTCCGGCCCCACGCCCTCGTCCACGTGGGCGAGGACGGCGCCGTCCTCCTCGGCCCGAGCCAGGCCAAGCGTATCCTCGACCGCACCCGAGCGCTGGCGCAGCGAGGCTCCGCACTCAACGAGGAGGCCTGGGATGCGTTCGACCGTCAGACCCGGGTAGGATCGAGGATGGAGCGGTGGTGCGCGCTTCTCGAGGCCGCCATCGCCGCGGTCTCTGGGAAGGGGGAGGAGCGGGCCGTGGACAGCTTGTTCTCGGCTGGTCCCGTCGTCGACGCGGGGGGCGGAGGCGGGCTCGACGACTGGGAGGTCGTCGCCTGGATCGCGATCCTGCCTCGCCAGACCCCGGGCGCGTGAGCGAGGCGGAGCGGATTTGGCGCGCGCTGGAGGTTCCCGAGGCGGCGCGCGTGGACCGGCGGGTGCCGAAGGCGCGGCTGATCGAGGGGGCCGGCATCGTGCCCGCCGACCGGCGGCTCGTGGAGGAAGGGGTCGAGCGGATCGACTGGCGCGCGACGCTGCGCCCGGGCTCGACCGGCATCCCGGCCGGCACGGATCCCGAGGCGCCCTGCGCCGAGATCGTGGTGATCCTCGCCACCCTGCGGTCTGGTGCGCGCGGGGCGCGGCTCGCTGAGGTGCTGCATCGCGCGGTGACGGCGCCGCTCGTCCTTCTCCTCGATGGGGAGGAGGGCGGGCGGCTGTCCGTCGGGCTCAAGCGCGCGCACGAGCGGGAGGAGGGGCGGCTCGTGCTCGACCGCCTCGCCACCTCGCCGCCGCTGCTGGGGGACGGGCCGCTCGACGGCCCCGCGGACCCCATCGACGCGGCCTTCATGACCAGCCTTGCGCTGCCTCGCGTCCCCGCGGCGGACCTCCCCGCCTTTCACGAGGCGCTGGCCGTCCGGGCCGAGACGCTGGCCGCGGCGCGGGAGGTGGGGGCGTTCCGACTACCCCGCGACGGTGCCGAGGCTCAAGCGAGGCGGGCCGCGCTCGGGCGCGTGGTGGCCGAGCGGACGGAGGTCGATCGCCTTCGGCGCGAGGCGCGGAGGAGCAAGTCGCTTGCCCGGCGCGTCGCTCTCAGCCACGAGGTACGGGCGGCGGAGGCTGTCCTCCGATCGACCCTCGACGACCTTCTGTGACGACTGCCGTGAGGACCATTCATGCCCGACGACGCCATTCCCCCCGTTCCCAAGACCGACCCGCTGGCGCAGAGCGCGGACCTCGTGGCTGAGAACCTCGCGGCGCTCCGCGGGCTGTTCCCGCAGGCGTTCGCCGAGGGGCGCGTGGACTTCGACGTGCTGCGCGAGCTTCTGGGCAACGCGGTCGAGGAGGGGGAGGAGCGCTACGGGCTCTCCTGGTCGGGCAAGGCTCGGGCCCGACGCCACGCGCTGACACCCACCCTCGCCACGCTGCGACCCGCACCGGAGGACTCCGTGGACTGGGACACGACACGCAACGTCGTGGTCGAGGGGGACAATCTGGAGGTGCTGAAGTGCCTCGCCAAGAGCTACGCGGGCAAGGTGAAGCTCATCTACATCGACCCGCCCTATAATACAGGCAACGACTTCGTGTACCCAGACGACTACGCGGAGCCGCTGCGGAATTATTTGCACCGGACGGGACAGGCAAACGGGAAAGGAGTAAGGAATACCTCGAACCCAGAGGCCTCAGGACGGTTCCACACTGACTGGCTCAACATGATCTACCCGCGACTGATCTTGGCGCGGGAACTGTTAGGCAAAGATGGCGTGATTTTTATCAGCATTGATGATACAGAAGCGCCTCATGTACGACTTGCATGCGATATTATTTTTGGTGAAGAGAATTTTATTTCTGAAATAGTCTGGGAAAGTGCAGGTAAGAACGATGCTCGCCAGATCGGCGTTAATCATGAGTACGTGATTTTATATGCAAGGGATCGTTCGTCTGTTGTGCGAGAATGGTCAATTGCCAAGATTGGTGTCGAGCTTGTTTTAAGAGAAGCCGAGCGATTGAGGAAGGCCTTTGGAGAGGACTATGATGCTGCTTCGGAAGCGATGGCAGGTTGGTTCAGGGCAAGTAAATCCAAACCGGCTTTTGCACATCGAAGGTATCGTTTCCTTGATAAAAATGGTCTTTACAAGGAGGAGAATCGAACAGCCCCTGGAGGCAGAAAATTCGATCTAATAAATCCGATGACAGATGAAACTATAAATTTAACCAGAGGTCGTGGCTGGGGCTTCGACCAACACGATTTTAATCAGATGGTGGCCGATGGAAGGATAACATTCTACTCTTCTACAAGCATCATGGTTCGCAAGTATCTCCATGAAACCTTGGTTATGACTCCGCAGAGTGTTTTCTACCAACCTACACGCTCGGCGTCCGAGCGATTAAGTAAGATGATGGGCATATCTGTCTTTGATTTCCCCAAAGACGAGACTGTGCTACAGCAGTTTGTCGAGATGGCTTCCACAAGCCACGACCTCATCCTCGACTTCTTCGCCGGCTCTGGCACCACCGGCCACGCCGTCATGGCCCAGAACGCCGCCGACGGGGGCTCGCGCCGCTTCATCCTCGTCCAGCTCCCCGAGCCGCTCGACCCGGCCAACAAGGACCAGCGCGCCGCTGCCGACTTCTGCGACACCCACGGCCTGCCGCGCACCATCGCCGAGCTGACCAAGGAGCGTCTGCGCCGCGCGGGCGACAAGGTTCAAGCGGAGCACCCGGAGGCACAAATCGACACGGGCTTCCGCGTCTACAAGCTCGCCTCCTCGAACCTCAAGGTCTGGCAGCCCGGCGAGGATTCGGAGGCCTCCCTCCTCGACGCCGCCGACAACCTCGTGCCCGGCCGCACCGAGGACGATCTCCTCGTGGAGCTCCTCCTCAAGCGCGGCATCGACCTCTGCGAGCCGGTGCAGACCCAGGACATCGGGGGCAAGCGCGTCCACGCCTTCGGCGGCGGCGTCCTCGTCGTCTGCCTCGCCCCCATGGTGGACGCCGAGGCCGAGGCGCTGGCCTCTGGGATCGCCGACTGGGTGACCGAGCTCGACCCCGTGGCCCCTGCGCTGATGTTCTTCCGCGACACCGGCTTCGAGAGCGACGTGGGCAAGCTCAACCTCGAGGCCATCCTGCGCCAGCGCCTCCACGACCGGGGCCCGGGCCTCCCGCCCCTCCTCGAGCCGAACGGGGTGCGCAGCGTATGAGGCTCCGCTTCGAGTCCGATCTCTCCTACCAGGCCGAGGCCGTCGCCGCCGTCTGCGACCTCTTCAAGGGCCAGGAGCTGGGCCGCACCGAGTTCACCGTCGCCCGCGCGCCCGCGGAGGACGAGGACTCCCAGGGCGAGCTCGGCCTCGCCCTGGCGCGCCCGCGCCAGGCCAGCCTCGGCTTCGACGCGCTCGGCCACGGCAACCGCCTGCGCCTCCTGCCGGAAGAGGTGCTGGAGAACCTGCACGCTGTGCAGGGGCGCCAAGGCCTACCGCTGGCCGAGACTATCGACCTTAACGACCTCGACTTCACGGTCGAGATGGAGACGGGGACCGGCAAGACCTACGTCTACCTACGCACGGTCTTCGAGCTGAACCGCCTCTACGGCTGGACCAAGTTCGTTGTCGTCGTGCCCTCGGTCGCCATCCGCGAGGGCGTCACCAAGACCCTGCAGATCACACGGGACCACTTCCGCGCGCTCTACGCGGGCCAGCCCATGGACTGGTTCGTGTACGACTTCAGCAAGCTCGGGCAGGTGCGGGACTTCGCGACCTCGGCCACGATCAAGGTGATGGTCGCCACCATCGGCGCGCTCGACAAGGTCGGCGACGGTGAGACGACAGGGAACGTCTTCTACCGCGCCCACGAGAAGACTGGAGGCGACCGACCCGCGGACCTCGTCCGCGCCACGCGCCCCGTGGTGATCATTGACGAGCCACAGAGCGTCGAAGGAGCAAGCGACAAGGGCGCGGGGTTCAGGGCCCTGCGCGCGATGAACCCCCTCTGCCGCCTGCGCTACTCGGCCACGCATCTCAAGTCCTACGAGATGGTCTACCGCCTCGACGCCTTCGACGCCCACGCCCAGGGCCTCGTCAAGGAGATCGTAGTGGCGGGCAAGGAGGTGATGGGAGACCACGACGCGCCCTATGTGCGCCTCGTCGGCGTGAGGACGGCGAAGGGTCGCCCGCCGGAAGCCAAGGTGGACGTCCACAAGCAGTTCGCCGACGGGGTTAGGCTCGTCGAGGTGGTCGTGCGAGACGGCGACGACTTGGAGGACGTCACGGGTCGGCCACTCTATCGCGACCACGCAGTGGGCACGATCGAGGGCGGCATGGGCCGCGCGGCCCTCATGGAGCTGCGCATCCCCGGCGACGTCGCGTGGCTCGGCGTCGGACAGGCCCACGGCGACGTTCACGCGGACGACGTGGCCCGCAAGATGATCCGGCAGACCATCAAGGAGCACTTCGACCGCGAGAAGCGGCTCAGGCCTCTCAACATCAAGGTCCTATCGCTTTTCTTCGTGGACCACGTAGACAGCTACCGGGTCTACAACGCCGACAACACCAGGTCCCTCGGCCCCTTCGGGACGATGTTCGAGGAGGAGGTACAAGAAGCCTCGCGAAGCGCCCGGAGTACGCGGCGAGCCTCTTCACGGACGCCCCGCCCGACCCCGCCTCCGCACATGACGGCTACTTCTCGCGCGACAAGCGAAACGCGGTCGTCGACGCGCAGCTCAACGCCAAGGGCGAGTTGAAGAACCAGGCTGCCCGCGAGGCGGCCGAGCGCGGCTACCAACTCATCATGCGCCACAAGGAGCGGCTCCTGAGCGAGACGGAGCCACTGCGCTTCATCTTCTCCCACTCCGCGCTGCGCGAAGGGTGGGACAACCCCAACGTCTTCCAGATTTGCGTGCTCCGCTCGATGGGAGGGGAGCGCCAGCGTCGCCAGACGATCGGCCGCGGTCTGAGGCTCTGCGTGGACGCCATGGGTGAGCGCCGCCGCGACGAGGGGCTGAACTCCCTGACCGTGATCGCCGACGAGACCTTCCAGACCTTCGCGTCAGGTCTCCAGACGGAGATGGAGCAGGATCTGGGTGTGCGCTTCGGCGTCGTGGAGGCCGGCGGCTTCGCCGCGCTCAGCACCCGCACTCCCGAGGGCACGCCGATGGCCTTGGGCATGACCGAGTCCCAGGCCCTGTTCGAGCACTTGCGCGCCCAAGGCTTCGTGAATGCCAAGGGCGAGGTGCAGGACAGCCTTCGCTTGGTGCTCAAGGCCGGCACCCTCGCGCTACCCGACCGTTTCGACGCGGTGGCACCGGCCGTCCGCGCGCACCTGACCCGGCTGGCGCGCAGGCTCGAGGTCCGCAACGCCGCCGAGCGCCGGGTCGTGACACTGAACCGGCAAGTCTTCCTGAGCGAGGACTTCCGCGTGCTGTGGGACTCGATCAAGGCGCGGACGACCTACCGCCTCCACTTCGACCCCGAGGCTCTGATCAAGTCAGCCGCCGAGGAGATCGCCGTGATGCCGGCTGTCGCGCGGGCGCAGATCCGGTTCCGGCGGGCGACCCTTGCTGTGGAGCGCTCGGGCCTCGAGGCTCGTGGCGGGACGACGACCGACCAGACTTCGCTGGCCACGAACGCGGGGGACATCCCGGACCTGCTCGGGGAGCTTCAGGCCCGGACCGGCCTTATCCGCCGCTCCCTCGTCCGCATCCTCCGGGAGAGCGGGCGGCTGGACGACCTCCGCGCCAATCCATCGGCCTTCCTAGACGCAGCGGCGGCCGCGATCGGTCGGGCCAAGCGCAGGTGCTTGGTGGACGGCGTGAAGTACGAGAAGCTCGGGGATGGGGCTCACTACGCCCAAGCGCTGTTCGAGGAGCAGGAGATCACCGGCTATCTGAAGAACCTTCTCGACGCGAAGAAGTCGGTCATGGATGCCGTCGTCTTCGACTCGAGCGTCGAGGAGGACTTCGCCAAGGAGCTCGATGCGAGCGACCAAGTGAAGGTCTTCGCCAAGCTCCCGCGGTGGTTTCAAGTGCCTACGCCGCTGGGAAGCTACAACCCTGACTGGGCGGTCCTGGCGACGGATGCCGAAGGCGACCGGCTGTACTTCGTCGTCGAGACCAAGGGCGATGCCGTCGCAGCCAACCTGCGCGACATGGAGAAGGTCAAGATTGATTGTGGCACCAAACATTTCGAGGTGATTGCAGCGCCGCCCGGTCGACCGACGTATAGGGTGGCGACGAACTTGAGCCAGGTGCTGGCGGTGCCCTGATTGTGGCAAACCCAAACCTGTCTCGACCCAACCGAGATAGGATCAGCCGCCCCCTCACCCCCCCCATCGTTCGCGGAGCCGGTTGTACGCGACCACCGCGCCCACGGCCGGTTGGCGCAGCGCATGGAGCGGGATCGGCTTGGCCTTCGTGACGGGGAAGTCGAGCGCTTCGGCGGGCGCGCCCTGCCCCCACTGCGCCAGGACTCGGCCCATCGCGGTCGCCATGGCGACGCCCCGTCCGTTGTAGCCCAGGCCCGCGACGAGGCCCGGCTGGAGCTCGTGCAGGTGCGGGTAGTGATCGGGCGTCAGCGCGACGAAGCCCCCCCAGGCGTGGCGCCACTCGGCGTCCGCGATCTGGGGGAAAAGGCGCGCGGTGGTGTCGCGCAGCAAGCGCTGCTGCGCGCGCAGGCCCCCTTCGGTGTAGGCGCCGCGCCCCCCCATGACGAAGCGGCCCTGCGCGTCGAGGCGGAAGTAGAGCAGGAGCCGGCGGCTGTCGGAGGCGACATGGCCGCCGGGCAGCACGCTGCGGCGCAGGTTGTCGCTGAGCGGCTCGGTGGCGACCTGCACCGAGCGCACAGGGACCACCGTGCGCGCCAAGGGCGGCATCAGCCCGTCGGTGTAGCCGTTGGTGCAGAGTATCACGCGCCGCGCCCGCAGGCGGCCGCCGTCCGTCCGCAGCCGCCAGCCGTCCCTCTCGGGCTCGATGGCGCGCGCCGCGCTCGCGCCGTGCAGCCGCGCGCCGGCGCGCTGGGCGGCCTCGGACAGGCCCAGTGCGTAGTTGAGCGGATGGAGGCTGCCGCCGCGCGCGTCGAGCAGGCCGCCGAGATAAGCCTTGGTGCCGAGGATATCCGACGCCTCCGAGCGGCCGAGGAGCTTGACCGGCGCGCCGCGGCGCGACCACTGCTCTACGCGCGCGCGTGCCACCCCGAGGGCCGCCTCGGTATGGCTGGGCTGGATCCAGCCGGCGCGCACGGCGTTGCACGCGATCGCGTGGCGCTCGATCAGATCGAACACGAGGTCGGGCGCGCCGCCTGCCAGCGCCACCAAGCGCCGGCCCCGGTCCGCGCCGAAGCGCGCCTCGATCGCGTCGGGGTCCTCCTTCAGCCCCGGGATCACCTGGCCTCCGTTGCGCCCTGAGGCGCCCCATCCTGGCGTTTCGGTCTCTAGAAGCGCGACGTCAACCCCCGCCTCGGCCAGATGCAGCGCCGCCGACAGGCCGGTGAAGCCGCCCCCTACGATCGCGACCTCGGCCTCCGCTTCCCCCACCAAGGGAGGGCAGGGCGGCATGGGGTTCGCCGTGGCGCTCCAGAGCGAGTCGGCGAGCGGCGCGATCTCGTGGGTGATCATTAGGGGTATCCTCCCTCTGTCAGAATCCTCGTGGTTCAGTAGAGCGCGGGCGTCACCACCCAGATCAGCTCGCACGCCCGGTCCCCCTCGGCCCAGAAGCGGATGCCGGCGCGTAGCCTCGAAGGCGAAGGCGTCACCCTCGCCAAGACGAAAGGTCTCGCCGTCCACCTCGAGCCCCAGCACCCCCGCCAGCACGGTGCCGCATTTGGCGCCTTCGGGGTGGTTGTACGGGGTGCTCACCCGTGGAGCCCCCCGGCTGGATGATGATCCGCATCATCTGGATCCCGACGCAGGCGTCGGGTGTCATCAGCTCCTTGACCATCCCTTTGGCCCCGAGGTCGAGCACGCGCCGGGCGTGCCGGCGCACCACGATGTCGCCCGCCGCCCCCGGCTCACGCTCGGCCGCCTCGAACAGCCATCCAATGGGCATGTCGAGCGCCATGCAGATGGCGCCGAGCGAGCGCAGCGAGGGCGAGGACAGCCCGCGCTCGATCTGGCTCAGCAGGCCGATCGACACGTCCGCGCGGCTTGCGACGTCCTGGAGGGATAGGCCACGCACCTTGCGCCGAAGCCTGAGCTTCTTACCGATGCCGTCATGCGCGGCGATAGGGGTCTTGCTCGCCAGCGCCTTCATCGGGAAATTGACATCTTGGTCCTCCTTCGATCATGCTGAAAGAAAGCGCGCCGGGTTTCAATGGCGCAGGAATGGTCGCAGGAGGTGTGCATGACGAAGATAGGGATCATCAGGGGCGGGACGTCGCCGCCATGGCCCTCATGCTGGTGCTCGCGCCGCAGGGCGCGACTGCGCAGGACACGATCACCTTCACCTCGTTTGGCGGCGCTATGCAGGAGGCCCAGCGCAAAGCCCTGCTCGACCCCACCGACGGAGGCGCTCGGCATCACGATCCTGCGAGGACACGCTGACGGGCATCGCCGAGGTCCGCGCGCAGGTGATGGCCGGCGCGGTGACCTGGGACATCGTCGATCTAGGCCTGCCGGACTGCGCGGCGGCCGAGGCCGAGGGCATGTTCGAGCCGCTCGACTACGACGTCGTCTCGACCGAAGGGTTCGAGGAGGCGGCTTACTCCGAGAGCGTGGATCGGCACGATCTACTTCTCCACCGTGATCGCGCTATGACACCGAGGCCTATGCGGGACAACCCGCCCCGAAAGCTGGGCCGACTTCTGGGACGTCGAGACCTTCCCCGGCACGCGCGCGCTGCGCAACATCGCCGTCGCGAACCTCGAGATCGCGCTGCTTGCCGACGGGGTGCGCCGCGGACGACGATCTATCCGCTCGACGTCGATCGCGCCTTCGCCAAGCTCGACGAGATCAAGCCGCACGTCGACGGTCTGGTGGACGTCGGGCGCCCAGTCCGCACAGCTGATGGCGGATGGCGAGGTGGACATGATCTCGATCTGGAACGGCCGGCTCGATACCGCGATCGCCGACGGCATCGCCGGTGGACTACACGTTCAACGAGGCGATCGCCTCGCTCGACTGCCTGGCCATCCCCAAGGGCGCGCCGAACAAGGACAGGCCATGGAGGCGCTGGCCTCATGGTCTCGCCCGAGTAGCAGGCGCAACATCCCGAGTACATCAACTACGGCCCCACCACGTCGCTGGCCTTCGATACGGGCGAGATCGACCGAGCGAGATGAGCGCGCATAAGCCCGTCCGCGCCCGAGAACCTCGCGAAACGCAGGTGATTACCGATGCGGAGTTCTGGCGCGAGCACCGCCAGGAAGTCGCAGGAGCGGTGGGACGCCTTGATCACCCGTAGACCCACGAGGACGACGCTGCGGGCCCGCCATCCGCGGTCCGGCAGCACACCGGGCGGAGGACGCATGGCGACAACCGCTCCCATCGCAGCCGATCGCCATTGAGGGCATCAGCAAGCGCTACGGCGCCGTCACGGCGCTCGACGATGTGGCGCTCGAGATCGGCTCGGGCGAGTTCCTGACGCTGCTCGGGCCGTCGGGATCGGGCAAGACGACGCTCCTGATGGTGCTGGCGGGCTTCGTCGGCCGCACCAGCGGGCGGGTTGGGTGGGCGGCGCCGACATCACCCGCACGCCGCCGCACAAGCGCGATTTCGGCATGGTGTTCCAGAACTACGCGCTCTTTCCGCACATGACCGTGGCGCGAGAACGTCGGCTATCCGCTTCGGTGCGCTCGTGCGTCGCGACGGAGATCGAGCGCAGGTCGGCCGAGGCCTGGACCTCGTGCAGCTCAGGCCATGGCCGGGCGCCGGGTCGATGAGCTCTCAGGCGGGCAGCGCCAGCGCATCGCGCTCGCCCGCGCCGTCTTGTTCGAACCGCGCGTCCTGCTGATGGACGAGCCGCTGTCCGCGCTCGACAAGAAGCCTGCGCGAGCGGATGCAGATCGAGATCCGCGCCCTGCACGAGACGGCTCGGCATCACCACGGTCTACGTGACCCACGACCAGCGCGAGGCACTCACCATGTCCGACCGCATCGCCGTTATCGATCGACGGGCGGATCGCCCAGGTGGACGCGCCGCGCGCAGCTTTACGAGCGCCCGACCAGCGCGTTCGTCGCCGAGTTCGTCGGCGAGTCCACCCTCCTGTCGGTGGACCGCGACGCGGCGTGACGCTGACGCTTCGGCGGCCGCCCGATCGAGGCGGCCGCGGGCCGGCACGGCGACCTTCTCGTCGTGCGCCCCGAAAAGCTGGAGTTTTGCGACGGCGCCGGCATCCGGAGGACGGATCACTTCTGTTCGAGGGCACGCCTGGCCGACCTCGTCTTCCAGGGCGAGACGCTCCTGGCGCAGATCCGCCTTGCCGACGGCCCGCCATCGCCTGCGCCGCTCGACGCGGCCGAGGAGATGCCGGCGTTGCCTGAGATCGGGCGCCGTTATCCCGGTGACCCTGACGCCACCGATACCGTCATCGTGCCGAGCGCAGCCCGTGACGTCATCGCGCAGGAGGGCCTGGACGACGCGGGACGGACCGGGCGCGCCCTGAAACGCGCGAGAAGACGGAGCGGCGCGAGCTGCTGGGGCGTCTGCTCGGCGATCGCCGCCATCCTGCTTCTGGTGGGCGTCGTCGCCTTCCTGCCTGTGGGCTGGCTCTTCTGGCTGTCGGTGATCGAGGACGGGCAGTTGACGCCTCGACCACTACCAGAGGATCGCCGACGAGCCCCACCTACGGGCGCATCTTCTGGACCAGACCTTCGAGATCAGCGCCGTCGTCACGGCATCTGCGCTGCTGCTCGGCTTTCCCGCTCGCCTACCTGATCAGCCAACTGCCCGCCACGCTGGGCGCAGTTTGTGCCTGATCTTCGTGCTGGTGCCGTTCTGGACGTCGCTGCTGGTGCGCACCTACGCGTGGCTCGTGCTGCTTGCAGCGGCGGGGGCTCGTGAACGAGATGGCTATGGACATCTGGGCGCTGAGTGAGCCCCTGCAACTCGTGCACAACTACACCGGCACGGTGATCGGCATGGTCCACATCATGCTGCCGTTCATGATCCTGCCGCTCTACGCCGCGCTCCGCGCCGTCGACCCGAACTGACCTGCGGGCGGCCGCCAATCTCGGCGCCTCGCCCGTGCGCGCGTTCTGGTCGCGTGTTCTTCCCGCTGTCGCTGCCGGGGCTGATCGCGGGCAGCCTGCTGGTCTTCATCCTGTGCCTCGGCTTCTACGTCACGCCCGCGCTCCTGGGCGGCGGGCGGTGATGATGGTGTCGATGAAGATCCAGCAGAACGCGCGCCATCTACTTCGACTGGGGCGCGGCCAGCGCGCTCGGCGTGGTGCTGCTGGTGGTGACGCTGTCGCATCTTCTGGGTCGTGGACCGCGTGCTCGCCGTCGAGCGGCTGCTTCGGAGGGGGCGCGCTCATGCTCCTGCGGCCCGCCTCCGAGACGCAGATCACCCATCTCGGGCGCCTGTGGCTCTACCTCCTGGCCGCGGCGGTGGTGCTGTTCTTCTGTTCCCCGTCTTGATCGTCATCCCGATGTCGTTCTCGGACTCCGCGCGTTCCTGCGAATTCCCGCCGGAGGGGTTGTCGCTGCGCTGGTACGAGAGCTATCTCGCCTCGCTCGAGTGGCGGCGCGCGACTTGGGTGTCGCTGCAGGTCGCGGTCCTCACCATGCTGGTCGCGACCCCGCTCGGCGTGGCCGCGGCCTACGGGCTGACGCCTCCGGCGTCCGCTTCGCCCGGACCGCGTCAATTGCTGCTGATCAGCGCCGCTGATCATCCCCGTCATCATCCTGGGCGTCGGGATCTTCTACCTCTACGTCCGGCTCGGGCTCGTGAACACCATCGATCGGCCTCGTGCTGGCCCACTCGATCCTTGCGATCCCGTTCGTGCTCGTGACCACCGCCTCGGGGCTCGAGCAGTTCGACATGAACCAGGAACGCGTCGCGCGCTCGCTCGGTGCCAGCCGCCTCACGGCGTTCCTGCACCGTCACGCTGCCGCAGATCGCGTGCTCCGTCGTGGCCGGCGCGCTCTTCGCCTTCATCACCTCGCTGGACGAGGTGGTGATCGCGCTCTTCATCTCAGGCGGCGAGAATCACGACGCTGACCCGGCGCATGTTCACGGGACTGCGCGACGAGATCGACCCCACGATCGCCGCGATCTCGTCGATGCTGATCGTGATCTCGGTGCTGGCGCTCTGCGTCCTGCTGTTCGTGCGTCGCCGCTGACGGGAGAGCCCGCCGCGACGACCAGCCTGTCCCGGTGAGCGTGCCCACTTGGCGCCGTCACCATGCGGCCCATCGGCTATCGCGTCGCTTTACTGCCGTCTGACGTAGCTCTTGGCGATCGAGGCGCCGAGCGTGTACTTCGGGTCGACCATGTTCCCCAGGCGGACCTTGCCGCACATGGTCAGCAGCATGTAGGCATCGGCTTCGCTTTGCCCGGTCTCGGCCGCGAGCCAGCGCACGAGCTCGCGGTAGGCGATGCGGGCTGCGTCCTCCAGGGGACGCGCGCTGCCGATGAACATCATCCTGTCCTCGGTCTCGAGCTGCGGCCAGGCGTTGCCGTGGCCCTTGATCAGGTCGACCTGCAGCTCGACGGTGGCCGGCATCTCCATCGCCACGCCGCAGAGCTCCCCGTCGCCCTGGATTGCGTGGCAGTCGCCGAGGTAGAGGTAGCCGCCCGCCTTGTTCACCGGCAGGTAGATGATCGCCCCCGGCGCGACGTCGGGCAGGTCCATGTTGCCGCCGTAGTAGTCCGGCTGTAGCGACGAGATCGCCTCGATCTCGGGCGAGGTCCCGATCGTGCCGATGAACGGCTCGTAGGGCAGGGTCACCGCGTCGGACCAGTAGACGCCCTGCTCGTCCAGCCGGACCTTCTTGACCTTCTCGGGCAGCGCGGGGTTCAGGAGCGCCGTGTGACCGGTCGCCACCAGGCCGCCGAACTCGGGGATGAGGCAGGTGGTGCCCACTGGCTGCGGCCCGCGCGGCTTGATCGAGAGGATGCGCACGGCGAGCGCGTCGCCCTTCTCGGCGCCCTTGACGGAGATCGGCCCGGTCTGCGGGTTGAGGTAGGGAAAGTTCAGCTTCTCGGACGGCTTGTCGGACTCGCTCGCGATCTTGCCCTCGAAGGCGTCGTGCGTCTCGACGGTGACGACGGCACCCGGCTCGACCTTGAGCACGGGGTCGGCGTAGGGGCCGTAGACGTAGTGGAACGTGCCCTGGTCCTCGATCGAGATGTGGTGCCTGGCGCCGGGTCTTCCGCCGGCGACGCCCTTGCGGGCCATGATCGAGTGTTCGAGCCAACTCATCGGCTTTCCTTTCCCGGTTCGGGTTTCATCAGATCGTCAGGTGCCGCCGCACCACGTCGCGCGAGGTGATCTCGTGGCGGTCGAGGCTGGCGACGAGCCGCCCCTTCTCCATGACGAAGCCCCGCTCGGCGATCGACATGATGAGGTCGAGGTTCTGTTCGACCAGCAGGATCGCGACGCCGGTCTGCCGGTTGAGGGTGCGGATGTTGCGGGCGATGTCCTTGACGATCGAGGGCTGGATGCCCTCGGAGGGTTCGTCCAGCAGCATCAGCTTGGGGTTGCCCGCCATCGCGCGGCCGATGGCGAGCTGCTGCTGCTGCCCCCCCGAGAGGGTGCCCGCGCGCTGGCGCGCCCGCTCCCTCAGGATCGGGAAGAAGCCGTAGATCGTGTCGTAGTCCGGCGCCGCCCGGCCCTTTCCCGCAACCTCGCCCACCAGCAGGTTCTCGCGCACGCTGAGCTCGGGGAACACGTCGCGGCCCTGCGGGATGTAGCCGATGCCCGCGCGAGCCCGGCGGTCGGCAGGCTCGGCCGTGACGTCGCGCCCGTCGAAGCGGATCGTGCCAGCGCTCGCGCGCAGCAGCCCCGCCAGCGTCCGCATCAGGGTGCTCTTGCCGACGCCGTTGCGGCCGATCACCGCCACGATCTCACCGGGCCGCAGCGTCAGGTCGACGCCCTGGAGCACCCGCTCGCCACCGTAGCCCCCGAGGAGCCCCTGCGACGGCGAGGAGGTCCGCGCTCCTATCCATCGGCCGCCCCCAGATAGATCTCCTGAACGCCCACATGGTCCACGATCTCGGCGATCGTGCCCTCCGCGAAGATCGCGCCGAAGTGCAGGACGGTGACCCGGTCGGCGATCTGCTCGACGAACGCCATGTCGTGCTCGACTGCGAGGATGGTGATGCCGTGGGCGTTGAGCTCGTGCAGCATCTCGCCGGTCCGCCGCGTCTCGTCGGGCGACATGCCGGCGGTCGGCTCGTCGAGCAGCAGCAGCGACGGCTCGACCCCGACCGCCATCCCGATCTCCAGCCATTGCTGCTGGCCGTGCGAGAGGGTGCCGGCGGGCCTCGCGGCCTCGCTCTCGAGGCCCGCGAAATCGAGCACGCGCCGGATCGTAGCGTCGAGGTCGCGGCCGCGCAGGTGGCGCTGGAAGGCGATCTCGAGGTTCTGGCGCGCGCTCAGCGCCTTGAAGATGCCGGGCACTTGGAACTTGACGCTGATGCCGCGGCGGATCCGCTGGAAGGGGCGCAGGGCCGTGATGTCTTCGTCCCGGAACTCGATCGTGCCGGAATCCGGCGCGTGCTCGCCGAGGATCAGCCGGAAGAACGATGACTTGCCCGCGCCGTTCGGGCCGATCAGGCAGTGCATCCGGCCCCTCTCCAGCGAGAAGTCGATGCCGCGGGCCACGACGACGCCGCCGAAGCGCTTGTTGAGCTTGCTCACCCGGAGGATCTCGCTCATCGCGCCCTCCGAAAGACCCGCCCGATCCGTTCCATGGCGGTGGCGACGAGCCCGTTTGGCGTCACGAGCACGGTGAGGAGGAGGAGCGCGCCCATCGCGATCAGGGCGTACTGGCTGCCGTAGATCGTCAGCGCCTGGAAGCCGGCCAGCACGGCGAGCGTGCCGAGCAGCGTCGCCGTGATGTCGCTCCGCCCGCCGACCGCGACCCAGACGATCGGAAGCGCCGCCGCGGTGAGACCCATGCTGGAGGGGGTGATGTACTGCCCCCAGGCGGTGTAGAGAGCACCCGAGAGCCCCGCCAGCGCGCCGCCGAGGCCGAAGGCGAGCATTTGGTAGAGGCGCACGTCGTAGCCGAGCATCTCGGCCCGCTCGGGGTTCTCGCGGATCGCGACGAGCACGTTGCCGAAGGGCGCGTTGAGCAGGATGCGCAGCCCCAGGTAGCACAGCACCACGAGCCCGAGCAGCAGGTAGTAGAGCCCGATGCCTGGATAGAGGACGATGTCGCCTCCGGGCCAGGGGATGGTCAGAGGCGGCATGCCGGACATGCCGTTGAAGCCGTTGAGGCGGGCCTCGCCGATCCGCCACTGCGGCCCCGCCGTCTGCGCCATGAACGTCTCGAGGACGAGCGTGACCGAGAGCGTGACGATGCCGACGAAGACGCCGCGGATCCGGCCGTAGAACATGAAGTAGCCGATCACCAGCGCCAGGGCGCCGCCCAACGCGACCGAGGCGATCAGCGCGAGCCAGGTGAAGCCGAAGGCGGATCCGAAGTTGATCGTGAGCACCCCGTAGCCGTATCCGGCGATCCCGAAGAAGGCCGTCTGGCCGAAGCTCAGCGCGCCAGAGTAGCCCCAGACGACCCCGAGGCCCATGGCCATGAAGGTCCAGACCAGGAAGTAGGCGGCGTTGCCCACGGTGTAGGGATCGCTGAAGGTCGGGTAGAGCACCGCCCCCAGCACGACCGCCGCGGCCGCCGTCCAGAAGGCGACTCCTCGCCCCATCGTCTGCGGACCCTCGAGGCGCGAAAGCCAGACCCGGAGGGCCGAACGCCGCTCGACCGGCGCGGCGCCAGCGAGCGAGGTGTCGCCATCGGTCATCGGCGCGCGCCCTTGATCCAGGCCGAAAGCCCGCCCGGCATCAGCCGGATCACCACGATGACCGCGACGAGCAGCCCGATCTGGCCGAAGAGCTGGCCGTACCAAGCCGTCAGCGCGGCGCGGATCACCGCCAGGATGGCCGCGGCCGGGGCGGCCCCCACGAAGATGTCGGCGCCGCCCACGACGACGGTCACGAAGCTCTCGACGATGAAGGTGGCCCCCATGGTGGGCACCATCGTCATGGTGGGGGCGTAGAGGCCGCCGGCCAGCCCCGCGAGGGCTGCGCCGAGGCCGAAGGTCAGGCCGTAGACCCGGCGCGTGTCGACGCCGAGCGCGCGGGCCATCTGCGGCCGCTGGATGGTGGCGCGGGCGATGACGCCGAAGCGCGTGCGGTAGAAGAGCAGGTAGAGCCCGCCCAGCAGCCCGACGGCCGCCGTCATCAGGACCAGCCGGTAGGCCGAGTAGGACCGGTCGCCCAGCGCGAGGCTGCCGAGCGGCGTGCCCACTCCCTGCATCGTCGGCCCGAGGACGATCAGCACGCCCTGCGTGGCGATCAGGCTGATCCCCCAGGTGGCGATGATCGAGTCGAGGGGACGGTGGTAGAGGTGCCGGATGACGGCGCGCTCGATCGCCATGCCGACGGCCCCGGCGACGAGCGCGCCGCACAGCATCGCCAGCGGCAGCGGCAGGCCGATCCGGGCGGCCGAGGCCGTGACGTAGGCCCCGCACATGATGAACTCGCCATGCGCGAGGTTGATGATGCCCATCATGCCGAAGATGACCGCCAGACCGGCGCACGAGATCACCAGGAAGGCGAAGGCGTCGCCGAACTGGTAGAAGATAGCGAACGCCGTCGCGACGATGTCCATGCATGCTCCTGGACCGCGCAATGTGGAGAGGGCGCCGGGCGCGCGTCGCCGCCCGGCGCCGGGGCGCCGACTACTGGGCCGGCGGCGGGCTCGAGGGCGTGTACTGCGCGCTCGGGTCGTTCTGGGTCAGGTCGCAGCCGGCCTCCCCCAACCAGTAGGGCTCGATGTCCTCCCAGACCTCAGGGAAGGTGATCGAGTGGTCGTCCTCCACCTTGGCCAGGTAGATCGTGTGCGACATGTGCTGGCTCTGGGGGTCGAGACAGACGTTGCCCGACGGGCCGTCGAAGCAGACGTCGCCCTCGGCGATCACCTCGCGCAGCGCCTCGCGCTCGGTCGAACCGGCCCGCTCGACGAGTTGCTTGTAGAGGTTCATCGCGATGTACGAGTTCGCGGCCTCCTGGTTGATGTAGGGCTCGTCAGGGAACTTGGCGCGGAAGCGCTCGACGAAGTCGTCGCTCGCGGGGGAGTCGATCTCCTCGATGTAGTTCGTGGTGACGTGCATGTCGGCCAGACTTGGCGGGGTGAACCGCTTGTGCTCGTAGCCCTGGCCCGACGTTGACCGAGGACGCCATCGGCAGGCCCACGTCGGCCGAGGCCGCCTGCTCGTAGTAGGACGCCTGCGCCGCCCCGACGAGCAGGGTCACGACGAAGTCGGCGTCGGAGCCCTGGATGTTCTGGATGGTCTGCGAGAACTGCGACACGCCGAGCGGGATGAACTCCTCGCCGACCATCGTGCCACCGTTTTCCTCGACGATCTGGCGCACCCACTCGGCCGAGATCTGGCCGAAGTTGTAGTCCGCGGCGATCGTGTAGACGTTGGGCCCGTACTCTTCCATCATCCACGGGATGAGCGTCGAGAACTCCGATGACCATTTGTCAAGCGAATGGGCACGGTCTTCTCGTCGCCCGGCATGTATACCGTTCGTGGCGTCAGCTATTCCTGCGATGTTGGCGGAGGTCAGGGCACCGGCCTTGATCGACGGTTGCTCAAACTCCGATACGGGGATCAGAACCCCAGGATGGTAAGCGTCAGAGGCATTCTATCATTCTGCTGTCAGATGTCCGGG
Source organism: uncultured Alphaproteobacteria bacterium (assembly GCA_963799455.1). Taxonomy (GTDB): domain Bacteria; phylum Pseudomonadota; class Alphaproteobacteria; order Rhodobacterales; family Rhodobacteraceae; genus CAWCXF01. Next base: position 23,968 of record CAWCXF010000002.1, read on the forward strand.
ACGGGCCCGGATCTCAATTCTCGACCGATGGTTTGCCTCTTCCCGCGTCCGATGCCCTGGCCACTGCCAACACTGCTCATGGCATGCTCAGGCCGCTTTCGGCATCGCGCCGATCGCGGTCGCCCAGATGAAGCCGACCAGTTCGCGCGCAACCGCGGTCGCCGCGATGGTGCTGCGCTTGCCGCGGCTCTCCAATCGACGGAACCGCTTGTTCAGCCTGACCTGCGCCTTCCAGGCGACGTCCTTGAGCGCCTGATCATGGCCGTCCCGCTTGCGCATGAGCATGGCCCCGATCTTTGGGGGCCACCGATACGCCCACGCCGCCTCGACAAGCATGACGCGAGCGATCGTGTTGCCCGCCTTGGTGATCCCGCCTGGCCGTTTCCTGCTGCCGCTGGAGAACTCGCTGGGCACGAGGCCCAGATAGGCCGTCAGCTTCCGTGGGCTGGCGAAGCGTGAGAAGTCGCCGATCTCTGCCGCTAGCGTGACCGCGACGACCAGCCCGATCCCCTTGAACACCTGAAGGGCATGGACGACGGGCGCCAGGGTCCAGCTCGGCACGAGCTCCGCGATCTGCGCTTCCACTTCGGCTTTCCGCGCCTCTGCTTGTTCGAGCCGATTGATGTAGCTCTGCAGGGCGAGCTTCGTCGCCGGATGCTCGAACGAGCGTGTCGTCAGCCAGGTCCGATGGCGAAGGCTCCATCCTTTACCGGCGTATCGAACGCCATGCTTCAGGAGGAACATCTGAATGAGCGCCCGTCCAGCACGCACGTCCTGCGATGCGACTTGCCGCGCCCTGACCAGGTCGCGCATCGCCTCGTGCGTCGTGTCGGGAACCCAGACGAAGGTGAGTTCTCCGGCCCGCAGCAGGCGGGCGAGCATCATCGCGTCCCGGGTGTCGTTCTTGACCCGGTCCCCCGGGCGCTTCGGCGTATGGCTCGGGGCCACGATCCGACACGCGATGCCCATCTCGGCGAGCTGCCGATAGATCCCGTAGCCGCAGGGCCCCGCTTCGTAAGTCACCTCTATGCAGCCATGGCGCTTGGCGAGTTTGCGGATCAGTCTCGCCACCGCGTCCGGCGTGTTGACGATCGTCCCGTACATCCGGATTTCGCCGTCGCGGCCAGCGTCGGCCACCGCAACCGATATGCTCTCTTTGTGGACATCAAGTCCGACAAAGGCGTCGTAGACTTCCATGCTCAACCCCCGGGGCTTCGGGCCGGAAGATGAGCGCGGCCCGTGGTCGCTCGCCGGCGATCCTGCTGCTCGTTGGGAAGGCCGCCAAGAATGGTCATGCCATCTGCTGCTCAGGCACGGCGCCGGTGACGATCATGTTGGCGTCGCAGACCCCGCCCTCGTACTGGTTGTTGTAGAAGGCGAGCCCGTCGAACTGGTTGACGATCGGGCGGTAGGCCTCGCGCGAGGCCGAGGAGAAGCCCGCGAAGACGACGTCGACCTGGTCCTGCTGCAGGACGCGCCGCATGAACTCCTGGTAGCGTCGGTTGTCCGACTGCGTGTCGTAGATCACGAGCTCGACCGGACGCCCGTCGATCCCGCCCGCCTCGTTGATCTCCTCGGTGGCAAGCTCGATCGCGTGGACCTTGACCATGGTCGCCGCGGCGAAGTCGCCCGACTGGTCCTCGAGCACGCCGATCCTGATCGGCTCCTCCTGGGCGTGGAGCGGGGCCGTCGCCGAGACGAGGGACGACCCCGCGAGGGCCGCCGCCATCAGGCGGTCTTTCCGAAGTCTTCTCATCGCGTCCTTCTCCTGCTGGTTGTCGTGGCGTCTCATCGTCGTCCCACAGACCGCCGCCGGCCCTCTCCCGGCCCTCGCTCGTCGGCTCCCAGGCGCTCCCGCGCCACCTGGTCTATCGGCACGCGCCGGCTCATGGCTTCGAGGCGGAGGCTCTCGTAGGCCGCGTCCTCGTCGATCCCGCAGAGCGCCATCAGGCGCAGCACCGCCTTGATGACCACGCGACGCCCGGCCATCCGCTGCTCGAGAAGCTCGATCCGCCGCTCCAACCTCCCCCGCCGCTCATGCTCGTTGACGGCCAGGAGGAGCGCGGTGAAGACGCCCGCGCCTCGGACCGGCTTAAGGATGTGGCTCGCGCATTCGAGGCGGACGACGCGCGCCAGGCGGCTCGGCGCCTCGACGCCGACGAGCGCGATGTGCGGCAGGGTCCCCGCGTCCAGGGGCAGGCCGTCGAGCCCTTCGTCGGCGTCGAAGAACACGAGGTCGCGATCGCCCGGCGCCGGCGCTGCGCCCGGCTCGACCGCCTCGACTGCGAGCCCGAGCTTGCCGAGCACGCTGACGAGCACGCGGCGGCTCGGATCTTCGTGATGGATGACGAGGGCGCGAAGCCCGCGGAAGTTGGTGATGATCGCGCACTTCACGGCACCACCCTCGGACGCGTCCCCACCGAAGGAGCGGCCCGCCGGAGCGGGTCGCTCCAGACGAGGTAGGGGTCCGGCCGTAGCGGACCGGCCTCCTCGAAGACGAGGTCGAAGGTGCCTGCCGCGGTCGAGCGGCCGATGCGAGGGCGCATCCAGCAATGCAGGTTCTCGGGATCCACCGTCACCCGGCCCTGCGGGGCGGCGAAGCTCAGCCCGCGCGCGGCGTCCCGGATCGTGGGCGCGTCGGTCGCGCCGGCCACCTCGGCCGCCGCGCGCGAGGAGGTGCACCGCGACGTAGGTCGCCTCGGCATCGGCGCAGGCCGGCCCGAGCGACCCGAAGCGGCGAGCCCAGGAGTGGGTGAACCGCGCGTTCTCGTCCGAGGCGATGGTGGAGAAGTAGACCGAGGACGAGAGATGGCCGTCGGCCGCGGCGCCGAGGAACGGCAGCTCGGCCTCCGAGAGACTGCAGCTCGCCACGGGCAGGAGCCGGGCTTGGTCGAGGCCCGCGCGGCCTGCCGCGCTCGCGCAGCAGCCGCAGGAAGGCGAAAGCGGATTCGCCGATCAAGGTCATGAACACGAAGTCGGGTCGGTCGTCTCAGGATCTGGTCGACCAGCGGCTGCAGTTCCGTGTCTCCGAGGGCGAAGTAGCGCTCTCCGATGACGGCCCCGCCGACCGCCGTCAGCGCCTCGCGCAGGATGCGGTTGTTCTCCCAGGCCCAGACGTAGTTCGAGCCGACGAACCATCCGCGCTTGCCGTGATGCGTCAGCAGGTAGCGAGCCAGTGGCAGGATGTGCTGGTTCGGAGCGGCGCCGGTGTAGACGACGTTGTCGCTCGTCTCGAAGCCCTCGTAGTGCGAGGGGTACCAGAGCAGGGCGTCGTGCTTCTCGAAGAGCGGAAGAACCTCCTTGCGGCTCGACGAGGTGTAGCACCCGAAGACGTGCGCGAGCCGGTCCTCCGCGAGCAACCGCTGGACGCCGGCCACGTAGGCCTCCGTCGCGCCGCCCGGATCGATCGCGACGGGCTCGAACCGGACGGGCCAGGTGGCGTCGCCATTGATCTCGGCGACGGCGAGCTCCGCGCCGGCCCGCATGGCGCGCCCGACGGCCGCGTAGGACCCGGAGCAGGAGAACAGGACGCCGATCCTGATCACGTCGCGCGACATCGACCCCCAAACGCAAAAAAGCCCCCTCAGCGGCGTCGAACCGCGCAAGGGGGCCGAGATGCCCATTCGCTTTCAAGCGAAGAAGAGAAGCTACTGAACCGCTGCCTCGCCGTTGAGGCATGTCCACCTTGGCTGGAGGCTCGGCGCGCTGTCAAAAACAATCTCGCGGATGGCGCGGCAGGAGCCACAGAAGCTCCCGCTTGCTCATCTGTTGCGCCGTCGGGGGCTCGCTGCGGTCGGGCGGCGGATCGACCAAGTCCGAGGGACCCGACGGTCGCCCGGCCGCTCGCCTGGATGGAGGCGTTCTGCAACACCCATCGCCTGCACCCGGCGCCGGGCTCCCGTTCACCGGCCGCCATGTACCGAAGGGCGGCCCAACTGCCTCCACGGAGACGGGGCGGCATCGTCGATCTGACAGCCGCCGAGACGGACGCCCCGATGAGGCGGAGGTCAGTGGCCGAGACCCAGCCCTTCGCGGGGGACGCCGCGACGCCCCGCCGTCCGTCGCCCGCTCAGTACCATCCGGGCGCTGCGTGCGATCCCAGCATCTCGCCGTAGATGTCGGAGCGGCGGTCGCGGAGGGGCTGGTTGAACGCGTTCCAGTTCCGCTGGCGCCGGGCGTCGGCGAGGTTGACGTTGGCGTAGAGGATCTCCTCCTCGGTGGCGCTCGCCGGCCCCGCGACGGGCCAGCCGGTGTGGCCGACGATCAGGCTCTGGCCGACGAAGGGCTGGCCGCGCTCGGTGCCGATGCGGTCGGCGGCGGCCACGAAGATCGAGTTGGCGTGCGCCGCGGCCATGACGAGGATGTTGGCCATGGCCTCGCGCCCCGGCTCCTGGCCGGGGATCGGGACCCAGTTCGTGGGGACGCAGACGATGTCGGCGCCTTGGAGCGCGCAGAGGCGCCAGGCCTCGGGGAACCAGCCGTCGTAGCAGATGAGCATCCCGATCCGCCCGATCGGGGTGCGGAACACGGGAAAGCCGAGGTCGCCCGGCTCGAAGAAGAGGTTCTCCTCGTTCCAGAGGTGCATCTTACGGAAGGTGCCGACGTGCCCCTCGGGGCCGATGAGCACGGCGCTGTTGAAGAGCCTCTCACCGGCGCGCTCGGCGATGCCGGCGACGATCCAGAGGCCGTGGGCGGCGGCGAGCGCGCCCCAGGCCGCGCAGGCGGGACCCCCCGGCACGGGCTCGGCCAGCGCGAAGGCTTCCTCCCTCGTCTCGAACACGTAGCCTGAGCTCGCAAGCTCCGGCAGCACGACGAGCCGCGCGCCCTCCTCGGCCGCACGCCGGATCAGCGCGGCGCTGCGTTCGAGGTTCCCCTCCCCTTCGCCCACGCGCGGCTCGAACTGGATGCAGGCCACGCGCAGCGCGGCCTCGTGCCGGGACTTGTCGGTGATCATGCGTCGCGAAGCTCCGTCAGGGGGCGAGGTAGCGGATGAGGCGGGGATCGTCGCGGATGGCGCCCGAGGGCCCCTCCAAGGCGACGGCGCCGCGGTCGATCACGTAGGCGTGGTCGGCGACTTGCAGCGCGAGCTCGATGTGCTGCTCCACGATGAGGATGGCCATCTCGCGCGCCAGGAGCCGACAGCCGGTCGCCGATCTCCTCGATGACGCCGATCCAGACGCCCTCGGTCGGCTCGTCGAGCATGAGGAGCCGCGGGCCGGCCGAGGATCGCGCGGCCGATGGCGAGCATCTTGCGCTCGCCCCCCGACAGCGTGCCCGCCTGCTGGCCGAGGCGCCGCCCGAGCTTGGGGAAGACGTCGAGCGCCAGGTCGAAGGCCGGCCGGGCCGGCTGGGCGAGCGCGCCGAGCGTGAGGTTCTCGCGCACCGTCAGCGTCGCGAAGACCGCGTGCTCCTGCGGCACGTAGCCGATGCCGCGCCGCACCCGCGTCTCGGTCCCTCGGCGCGCGCAGGATCTCTCCGGCGTCGAAGCACGATCGGCGCCGGCCCTCGGGCGAATCTCGCCGATCAGCGTCTTGAGCAGCGTGGTCTTGCCGGCGCCGTTGCGGCCCAGGATCGCGACGCCGCCCGTGCGCGGCACGCGCAGGACACGTCGAACAGGACCTGGCTGCGGCCGTAGCCGCGCGGACGAGGCGCTCGACTTCGAGGAGCGGTCAGACACGGGTGGTGTAGACCTCCTGCACCTTGGCGGAGCGCGCGATCTCCGTCGACCGTGCCGTCGTCCGAGCACGCGGCCGTTGTCGAGCACGGTGAGGCGGTCGCAGATGTCGCGGATGAAATCGAGGTCGTGCTCGACGATCACTAGCGCGCAGCGCGCTCTGGATCGGCATCGAGGAGGCCGCCGGTGGCGCGGCGCTCCTCGGGGCTCATGCCGCCGGTGGGCTCGTCGAGGAGCAGGAGCTTCGGCCTGGGCATGAGCGCCATGGCGATCTCGAGCCACTGCTGCTGGCCATGGCTGAGCTCGCCGGCCAGGTCGTCCTGGCGGTGCGCGAGGCGGAAGCCGTCCAGCGCCTCCATGACGCCGTCGTCGAGCGCGGCGCGCGACCGGAGCGCAGGAGCCCCCAGATCGAGCGCTGGGCCTGAGCGGCGAGGAGCAGGTTGTCGTAGACCGACAGCTCCGGCAGGATCGGCCGTGATCTGGAACTTCAGGCTCAGGCCGAGGCGGGCGCGCTCGGCGGGCTTGGCGCGGGTGATGTCGCGCCCGTCGAAGCGGATCGTGCCGTCCGAGGCGAGGTGCGTCGCCGGCGATCGCCTTCAGGAGCGTGCTCTTGCCCGAGCCGTTCGGCCCGATCAGCCCGTGGAAGCGTGCCCTCCCTCACGGTCACGTCCACCCCGTCGAGGGCCCGCAGCACGCCGAAGCGTCTTGCCGACGCCGCGGACCTCAAGAAGCGCCACGCGGCCCTCCTCCCGAGCGACGGCGCGCCGTGCCGGCGGGCGGTGCGTGCCGACGGCCGGCGGGGCGCACCCGAAGCAGCCGATGCGCTCGCGCTCCGACAGCACGAACCCCATGAGCCCGTCGGCTGGAAGACCACGACGACGAGCATGATGACCCCCAGCAGCACCGGCCAGTACGGTCTTGAGCGCGTCCACGTCCGAGAGCGTGAAGCGCGAGCGTCTCGATGGCGCAGGACGCCGATGACGGGCCCGATCAACGTGCCGACCCCGCCGAAGAGACCGTAGAGCACCACGAAGGTCGAGAGCGCGATCCCGAGATCGGCCGGGCCGATGTAGCCCTCGTGGTGCGCGTAGAGCCCGCCCGCGAGTCCCGCGAGCATCCCCGCGTAGGCGAAGACCAGCGCCTTGAAGGCTGGGACCCGGTAGCCGAGGAAGGCCAGCCGCTCCTCGTTCTGGCGCATCCCCGCCAGCACCAGGCCGAACTGCGATCGCACGATCGCCCGGCTGCCGAGGTAGGCGAGCACGAGGAAGGCCAAGGACGCCGTAGTAGAAGAGGCGGCCCGGCTCGATCGCGAGAGGGCCGAGCGACAGGAAGTCGTAGACCGAGAGGCCGTTGCCGGCGCCCACCCACTGCCAGCCCGCCACGAGGCGCTCGGCCGCGTAGGAGGCGGTGAGCGTGCCCAGCGCGACGAAGATGATCGCTCGGGGTGCGCCTGCCGAGGAGCAGGAACCAGCCCGAGGAGGAAGCGCCGCCAGGAGGCCCACCAGCATCGAGATGGGCACGACCCCCCAGACCTGGGTGAATCCCGCGTCGTTGGCGAGGAGCGCCGACGGCGTAGCCAGCCATCCCGAAGAACAGCGCCTGCCCGAAGGTCATGATGCCCGAGTAGCCCCAGCAGAGGTCGAAGCTGATCGCGAGCATCGCCAGGATCAGCATGCGCGTGGCGATGATGGTGTGGAAGTCGCGCACGAGGAACGGCACCGCGACCAGCGCCACGAGGAGCGCGATACTCGAGGATCGGCAGGATGCGGCGCGGGCGGGGAGCGGGCGGGGCGGGCGCGCGGTGGGTCATAGCAGGCTCGTCCCTCGGAGGACGGTGGCGCCCGCGCCGGCTCGAGACGCGGGCCGCGCGGCAGGGTGGGTCAGGCGCACTCGGCGGGATCGACCATCTCGTCGGCCTCCAGGATGCTCCACTCGCCGCCCTGCGCCTGGGCGATGTACATGTTCATGCGCGCGTGGCCGGTGCCCGGCACCATCTCGGCGGGGCCGCCGGGCCCCTCCGCGATCGCCGCCCCGTCGAGCGCCTCGGAGACCGCCTCGCGCACCAGGTCGCCGTCGGTGGCGATCACGGCCTGCTCGTAGAGGCTGATGCCGCGGTACATGCCCGTGGACGCGCTCCCGGCGGTGAAGAGGTAGGACGAGTCGGGGAACATCTCGGCGTAGCCCGCCAGGAGCGCCTGCGTGGGCTCGTCCTCGACCGTGTGGAAGAGGTCGAGGCAGGAGTACATGCCCTCCAGCTCCTGCGCGGGCACGTAGTTGACCGAGTTCTCGTCGAGGTAGACGCAGGACTGCGTGCCGCCGCGCTCCTGATAGCCTGCGTCGTGGAGCTGGCGGCTGAAGGCCTGGAGGCCCGGCGGGATGATCGTGTTGAAGACGTGGTCCACGCCGTCGTTCATGATCCGCGCGATGGTGGCGGAGTACTCGAGCTGGTCGAGCGGGTAGTACTCCTCGAACACCACCTCGCCGCCGTTCGCCTCGATGATCTCGCGCGCGCGGTCGTTGAGGAGCTGCGGCCAGATGTAGTTGGCCGAGGGCATCGCGAAGCGCGTCGCGCCGTTCTCGATCATCATCGGCAGCAGGCGGGCCACCTGCTGCGCCGGCGTGGGACCGGTGCAGAAGAGGTGAGTCGCGTGCACTCCTGGCCCTCGTAGAGCTGCGGGTAGATGTAGAGCGTGCGCCCGCGCCGCACGATGGGGTTCTTGATCGCCTCGCGCATGGCAGAGGTGATGCCGCCGAGGATCACGTCGACCTCCGACGTCGATGCAGGCGGCGCACGTTGCCCACCGCGACGCCGGGGTCCGAGGCGGTGTCCTCCAGGAGCAGCTCGACCGGGCGGCCTAGAATGCCGCCGGCGTCGTTGATCCCTTGGACCGCGAACTGGGCGACCTGCCAGTTGGAGTTGCCCGAGGGCGCGATGGCGCCCGTCATGTCGGTCGCGATGCCCATGCTGATCGGGTCCCCACCTTGCGCCCAGTGCGGGCCGCAGCACCCAGCCCGCCCGCGGTGGCTGTCCAACCCGCGGCTGCGAGCGCGGCCGAGCCGCGAAGGAGACTCGCGCCGGGACGGCACGCGCCCGTTCTGCTGAGCCATGCTAGAGTCTCCCCCTGCGTTGACCAGGCCCGATGGGCCGGAACTTCACGATGACGAGCGCCGTGACGAAGACGAGCACCTCGGCCACGACGGGGCTCACGGTGGCGCCGATGCCGCCGATCTCGCGCAGCCACTGGAAGCCGGGCACCATGGCGCCCGACCAGCGCCGCGCCGAGGAGCGGCCCTTCGAAGGTGCCGACGCCGCCCAGCATCACCGACAGGAACGCCTGCACGAGGAAGCGCACGCCGAGGTCGGCCGAGAGCGAGAACAGCGGGACCACGAGCGCGCCCGCGAGGCCGGCGAGCGCGGCGCCGAAGGCGAAGGTGATCGCGTAGAGGCGTCGCGTGGAGACGCCCGAGGCGCGCGCGAGCGCGGGGTTCTCCAGCGCGCGCGCGGATCTGGAGGCCGACGCTCGTGCGCGTCAGCAGGAGGAAGCACGCCGCCATGACTGCCAGCGTCGAGACGATGATGACGGCGCGCCAGACCGACAGGCTGCGCCCCGAGCACGGTGAAGCCGCCGCCGAGCGGCTCGGCGATGGCGTGGTACTGGCCGCCGATCAGGCTGCGGACGGTCTCGCGCACGATCAGCCCGATCGCGAAGGTCGCCAGCATCGCCACGATCGGCGTGCGGTAGAGCCGCCGGATGATCGTGGCCTCGATCGCGAGGCCGAACAGCGCCACGAGGATCGGCGCCGCGAGCATGCCCGACCAAACGGGCAGGCCGATCTCGCGGAAGACGTAGACGGTGAACGCGCCCAGCAGGACGAACTCGCCGTGGCCGAGGTTGAAGATGCCCATCATGCTCGCGATGATCGCGAGCCCGGCCACCACCAGCACCATGATCGACGAGAAGGCGACGACGTCGAAGACGAGCTTGATCGACGTCGTCCATGGCCCCTCCAGATCCTGGCCGGCATGAGCCGGCTCGAGCGGTCGCGCTCGTCCGGCAAGCGTTCGCACCGGGCTCGCGAGGCAAGCAAACGACTGGCCGCCGACGGCGTCCTTGACCGGAGCACCTGATTAAAAGTTAATCAAGGTGAATCCTGACGGCGCGCGATTGATCGCCCGCGGCGCCCTCCCGTTGACCAAGACCGGGGCTCCGGCCTTCCTGGCGGGGCCTGCCACCATCCAGCCCGCCCGAGGAGCCGATGACCCGACCCGAGCTTGACCCTGACACCATCGGGACGCTTGCCCAGGTTGCCCGGCTCGACCTGCCGCCGGAGCGCCGTGAGATCCTCGCGCCCGCGCTCGGCGCGGTGCTGGCGCAGTTCGACGTCCTCTTCGAGGTCGAGATCGGCGAGACCCCCCCCACCAACTCGTTCGACCCCCGCTGGAGGACTCCGAAGTGAGCGACGTCCTCGACCTGACGATCACGGAGCTGGCGCCGAAGCTGAAGGAGCGGGAGCTCTCGCCGGTGGAGGTGACGGAGGCCTGCCTCGGCCGGATCGAGGCCACCGAGCCGGCGCTCAACGCCTATGTCCGCGTGCTGGCGGACGAGGCGCTCACGGCGGCACGCCGGCGGAGGCGGAGATCGGCGCGGGGCGGTGGCGTGGCCCGCTGCACGGCGTGCCCGTGGCGATCAAGGACCTCTACGACTTGGAGGGCGTGCCCACGACGTCGAGCTCGCGCGTCCGGTCGAACTGGACGCCTGAGGCGGACGGCGCGACGGCCGCGGCGCTCAAGGCGGCGGGCGCGGTCATCCTGGGCAAGACCCACACGCACGAGTTCGCCTACGGCATCTCCACTCCCACCACGCGCAACCCCTGGGACACCGAGCGCATCCCCGGTGGATCGAGCGGCGGCTCGGGCGCGACGGTGGCCTCGCGCGGCGCCTACATGGCGATGGGCACCGACACCGGCGGCTCGATCCGGATCCCCGCGGCGCTCTGCGGCACGGTCGGCCTCAAGCCCACCTTCGGGCGCGTGCAGCCGCGTGGGGGTGACCTCGCTGGCCTGGGGTCTCGACCATGCAGGGCCGTTGACGCGCAGCGTGGCTGACGCGGCTCTCTGCCTGCAGACGCTGGCGGGCTACGACCCGCGCGACCCCGGCTCGCTCGATGAGCCCGTGCCCGACTACAGGGCGGCGCTGGGGCAGGACGTCCGGGGCGTGCGGATCGGCGTGCCCGAGACCTACTACTTCGAGCATGTCGAGCCCGCCGTTGCGGAGGCGGTCCGGTCCGCCCTGGCGCGGCTTGAGGCGATGGGCGCCGTGCTCGTCCCGGTCGAGATCCCGCTGCCCGACCAGATCATGGCCGTGGAGTTCGCGATCTGCCTGCCCGAGGCGAGCGCCTATCACCGCCAGATGCTGCGCGCGACGCCCGACGCCTACGCCGAGGACGTCCGGCTGTTCCTGGAGGCCGGCGAGATGGTCCCGGCCGTGACCTACCTCCAGGCGCTCCGCGTGCGCGCGCTGATCCAGGACGGGTTCCGCCGCCTCTTCGACAAGGTCGACGTCATCGCCGCGCCCACGGTCGCGGCGGTGGCCGCGAAGGCGGGCGCGACGGACGTGACCTGGCCCGACGGCACGGTGGAAGGCCTGACGTCGGTCTACGTCCGGCTGTCCGCGCCCGCGAACATCACCGGCCTGCCCTCGATCAGCCTCCCCTGCGGCTTCTCCGACGAGCGGCTTCCGATCGGCATGCAGATCATCGGGCGACCGCTCGACGAGCCGATGATCCTTCGGGTCGGCGATGCCTGGGAGAGGGAGAGCGGCTGGCGCTCGCAACGGCCACCGCTCTAAGCGCCAGGCGTCGGTCACGGCCGCCGACGCGGCATCTGCCGCATCAGAGTGAGGAGCAGGGTGAGGAGCCGGAACAAGCATGACGTCGGCCCCGATCTGTCCGGAACCGCTGACCGCAGCTGTTCCCCCGCCCACAACCCCGTCAAGCTATCTTCTGGGCAGGGGCGTGGAGGGGTGGCCGGAACCGGTCGAGACTGTTGAAAAAGCCCTATGCTGGCGGGCTCTGCGGTGATTCACTTGCCCTGGCGGATCAAGGGCGTGGGGGCTGAGGCCATGATGGGACGTCAGGTCGAGCAGGCGGCGCTGTTCTACGAGTTCCGCCTCGAGGAGCGGGTGCCGGCGGACCACCTGCTCCGACGGGTGGACGCCGCGCTCGACCTGTCGTGGGTGCGCGGTCACATGGCCGAGCACTACAGCGCCACAGGCCGCCCCTCGATCGACCCCGAGCTGATGGTGCGCATGCTGCAGGTCGGGCTACCTCTTCGGCGTCCGCTCCGAGCGGCGGCTGTGCGAGGAGGTCGAGCTCAACCTCGCCTACCGCTGGTTCTGCCGGCTCGGGCTCGAGGGGCGGGTGCCCGACCACTCCACCTTCACCAAGAACCGCCATGGGCGCTTCCGCGACAGCGGGCTGATGCGCGCGGTGTTCGAGCGCGTGGTGGAGCGGTGTCTCGAGGCGGGGCTGGCCTCGGCCGCGCACGTGGCGGTCGACGGCAGCTTCGTGCGAGCAGACGCCAGCCACACCCGGTGCGTGGCGAGCGTCGAGGAGCTGCCCCGCGAGGACGCCTCGCGCGCGGTGCGGGAGTACTTCGCCGATCTGGAGAGCGCTTTGCCCGACCCCGAGGGCGTTGTGCGCACGCCGCCCAAGGCGGTGTCGCTCACCGACCCCGCCGCCGCGCTGAGCTCCAAGCATGGTCCCTCGGCCTTCGCCTACGGCCTGAACGCCATGGTCGACACGGGCTCGGGCGTCGTGCTCGAGGTCCAGGCGGCGCCCGAGCGCTTCGCCGACGAGCCCATCGCCGCGCGCCGGATGGTGGAGCGGCTCCTCGATCGGCACGGGGCGACGCCTGGGGTCCTGACGGCCGACAAGGCTTATGGCTCGGGGCCGTTCCTCGCCTGGCTGGAGGAGCAGAATGGGATCGAGGCGCACGTGCCGCTGATCGACCGGCGCCACCAGACCGGGGGCCTGCTGACCCAGGACGCCTTCACCTACAACGAGACGAGCGACACCTACACCTGCCCGCAGGGCGCCGTGCTGAAGCGCTACAGCAGCGAGGAGGACGTCCAGCGCTACCGCGCCTCGCAGCGCGACTGCGGGGCGTGCCCCATCAAGTCGACCTGCACCGCCAGCAAGATGCGCGCCCTGTGCCGCTCGCCCCACGAGGCGGTCCGCGAGCGGGTCAGAGCCCGCCAGGGCACCCCGGCCGTCCGCCGTTCGATGCGGCTGCGCAAGGTCGTCGAGCACCTGTTCGGCCACATCAAGCACCACGACGGGCTGCGGCGTCTCCGGCTGCGGGGCCTACGCGGCGCCGACGAGCAGTTCGTGCTCGCGGCGACGGCGCGAAACCTCAGGCGCGTGGCTCGATGGGCCGCCTGCTCCCCTCGGAAGGATGCGATGCCGGCGTAGACAGCCCGCCCGGAGCGCGCTCTCGGGCGCGGGAGCTCGCAGGCGCGGCTCGGACCGCACTAACCTGCCAGCAACCGACGGCGACGGCGTTCCCCGCCGCGCTGGCTTCCGCGCCTTTTTCAACAGTCTCGGTCGGTTCTGGGCGGTCCTCTATCACGTCGGCGCGGCCGCGTGATGCCGTCGGTGAGGGAAGAGGGGAGCACAAGAGAAACCTCCGTCATGCGCTTCGCCGTCCGCCCCGCCGCCGAGACGGTCGACGGCTCCACAGCCGAGCATGCGATCGCCACCCTCAAGCGCCCCGACGGCGCGCTGCCCATCAACGAGCTCGGCCTGCGCCTCGAGGACGCCAAGGCGACCTCGCTACTCTGCAGATCGCCGTGGCCGATACGCGGGCGCGCAGCCTCGTCCGCCGCGAGCGGCCCTGCTCGTGCTGCTGCAGCGCCGCGCGCCGCGCGCCGCGCCCTCGCGGCCGTGGGCGCGTCATACCACGGTCGCGTCCCATCCTTACGCTCCGTCGCGCCAAGCCGAGGAGGGACACCGATGCCAGGCATCCATCGCTTCGATCGCCGCGGGTTTCTGCGGACCACGACGGGGGCGCTGCTCGCGGCGCCGCTCGGCGGCCTCTACGGCCGGCAGGCGCTCGCGCAGGGGCGCATGGAGCCCATCGCGTCGCCCTACGGCCCGGTGCGGCCGGTGGCGGACCGGACCACCGGGCTCGAGCTTCTGCAGCTCCCCAAGGGCTTCACCTACCAGTCCTACGGCTGGGCGGGCGACGCGATGGACGACGGCGCCCCTACGCCGATGGAGCATGACGGGATGGCGGTCGTGCGCTCGCGCGTGGTCGGCGGCGAGGAGGAGATCACGCTGATCCGCAACCACGAATCCGGGGTGCAGCCGCTCGTGGGCCTGATCGGGGCGGAGGCCGCCTACGACGCCGCCGAGATCACGGACGACGACGGCGCGACCGGCCGTCTGTCGGGCGGCACCACGCGGCTCGTCTACCGCGGCGACCGGTGGGTGTCGGCCGCGCCCGCGCTTGGCGGCACGCTCAGCAACTGCGCCGGGGGCGCCACGCCCTGGGGCACCTGGCTCACCTGCGAGGAGGACAAGGCTGACTTCTCGGACGCCGGCGGCAAGCCGCACGGCTACGTCTTCGAGGTGTCGCCGGTCGACGGCGAGACGACAGGCGAGGCCATCACGGCGATGGGGCGCATGGACCACGAGGCGGTCGCGGTCGATCCCCGCACGGGCGCGGTCTATCTCACCGAGGACGACCGCAACCAAGCGGGCCTTTACCGCTTCGTGCCCGCCAACGCCGACCGCCGCGCCGGCGCGCTCGCGCAGGGCGGCGAGCTCTGGATGGCCAAGGTCGCAGGCGAGGACAGGGCGGACCTGCTCGCCCCCGCGATCGGCGACACCCACCGCCTGGAATGGGTGCGTATCGAGGATCCCGACCTCGCGCCGCAGCCCTTCACCGAGGCGCCCTTCGAGGCCGACAACCTCGCCTCCGGGCCCTTCGTGCAGGGCCGCGACGCGGGCGCGCTGCGCTTCAGCCGGCTCGAGGGCATCTGGCACTCCCCGAACGACGGCCTGATATACATCGTCGACACCTCCGCCGGGGTGGGCGACGACGAGGAGGACGGCATCGTCGGGCAGCCGGGCTACGGCGAGGGGGCGGTCTGGACCTACGACCCGGCGAACGAGTCGCTGAGCTGCCTCTGGAAGTCCGACAACCCGGTGGCCGGCAACAACCCCGACAACATCACCGTGAGCCCGCGCGGCGGCGTGCTCCTGTGCGAGGACGGCGGCGGCGTCGAGGACGCCTTCGGGCGCGGCGAGCGCCTCATGGGCCTCACGCCGGCGGGCGAGACCTACGTGTTCGCCAAGAACAACGTGGCGCTCGAGGCGTCGATGGTGTCGCGGGCAGGCAAGTCGGCTGAGTTCATCGAGGCGGCGGACCACCGCGACAACGAATGGGCTGGCGCGACCTTCGACCCGACGGGCCGCGTGCTCTTCGTCAACATCCAGACCCCCGGGATCACCTTCGCGATCACCGGTCCTTGGGAGCGCGGCCTGCTCTGAGGCGGGAGGGGCTGGACCCGTCGCGGGCGACCGGCGACGGGCCGCCTACGCGGTCGCGCCTCGGTGGCCTCGACCTCTACTCCGCAGGCAGGGGGGCGGGCCTGCCGAGGCGGTCGAGCGCGCGCCGAGGGGACGGGGCTGCCTGCGTCCGAGCAAAGACCACCGCCGGGAGCAGCAGGTTCTGCTCGGCGCCCGCCCGGCCGAACCTCTCGACGAGCAGCACCTCGCTTGCGCGTTCATGGCGCGGGCGTTTCCGCGACGCTCGCCAGCAGGCAGCTCACGAAGGCGCGCTTGATCGTGCGCCGCTCGCTCACGGCGTCGTAGGCGATCGAGAAGCGCGAGCGATCTGACCACACCGCCGGGCGCACGGCGCGCATGGCGCCACGCTTCGCCCACTCGGCGCCACGGTGCTCCGGCAGGAAGCCCACGAAGGCGCCCGACAGGATCATGACCTCCTGCGCCTCCATGGACGAGACGCTGGCGCCGACACGGGCGCGACCCAGCCGGTAGATGTCGTCGAAGTAGCGATACGCCCGCACCGAGAACCGCGCGTCGGCGAAGTGGGCCTGGGTGATCACGGCGTCGGGCATGTCGAACCAGGGATGCTCGCGGCCGCAGTAGAGGAGGTGCCGCTCGACCGAGAGGTCGACGTACTCGAGCTTGGGCAGCGAGCGCGACATGGGGCCGATCGCCACGTCGCACCGGCCTTCGGCCACGGCGCGCTCGAGCTTCTCCTGGGGCAGCGTCGCCAGATCGAGATGGACCCCTTCGCCCTCGCGCGCGAAGGCGCCGACGGCGCGGGCGAGCGAGAACTCGGTGGCGGTCACCACCGTGTCGATGACGCCCACCCGCAGACGCTCGGTCTCGCGACCATGGACGCGCGCCATCCTGCCTTCGAAGGCATCGATCGAGCGGAACAGCTCGACGGCCGCGCGGTAGGTCTCCTCGCCCGATCGGGTGAGCTTGAAGCCCCGCCGCCCCCGCTGGCAGAGCCGGGAGCCCAGCACGGCCTCAAGGCTCGCCATGTGCGTGCTGAGCGTCGATTGCGACAGGCCCAGCGCCACCTGCGCGTTCGAGAAGCCGTTGCAGTCGACGACCGTGGTGAAGATCCGCAGGAGCCTGAGATCGACCGAGCCCAGCCGGCGCACGGTGCCCTCCCGGCTGCAATAGATCGACCATTCTCAATGTATCACGACGGATTTTCGTGACGCAACCGGCAGGCGCGGACAGCTACGCTCACGCTGCGTGTCGGTCGGGATGGAGCGGCTCATGAACGTGCGATCACTCGCTTCAGGCGCCTTGGGCCTCGCGCTCGTCACCGCCGCCGCGGCGCAGGAGGCGGACGAGATCAGGGTCCTGACGCCGACCTGGGTCGGCTTCGCGCCGGCGCTCGTGGCGCAGGACCTGGGCTACTACGACGAAGAGGGCCTCTCGGTGGACTTCCGCTTCGAGGACGACCGCGCCAACGTGCTCGCCGCCATGGAGCGCGGCGACATCGACGCCGACATGCGCACCGTGGGCGAGCATCAGGGCGCGCCGCGCACGGCCGAGACCACGGGCACGATCATCGGCACCATCGACGTCTCGGAGGGCGGCGACGGCGTCCTCGTGGATCCGTCCATCGAGACCGTGGCGGACCTGAAGGGCAGGGTGGTCGCCATCGAGCCCAACATCCCCGCCCGCCTGCTCCTGCAGATGGAGCTGGAGAAGGCCGGCCTGTCGCTCGACGACGTGGAGCTGCGCGAGATCGCCACCGCCGACACGATCGCCGTCCTCGCCGATCCCTCGATCGCGGCCGTGGGCACCTACGAGCCCTACCTGTCGCAGGCCGCCTCGGTCCTCACCGAGCGGGAGCCGAGGGTGCTCGTCTCCTCGGCCGACACGCCGGGGCTCATCATCGACGTGATCACCGCGCGCGACGAGGCGCTGGCCGAGGATCCCGAGAAGTTCGCCAAGCTCCTGCGCGGCCTCTACCGCGCGATCGACTTTGCCGCCGAGAACCCCGAGGAGTTCGCCGAGCTCGCGGCGCCCTACTTCGGCATCACGCCCGAGGAGGTGACCGAGGTCATCGAGACCTCGCTGCGCTACACCTCCTACGAGGAGGCGTTGGCGTACATGGGCACGGAAGGCGAGCCGGGCACGCTGCACGGGTTCTTCGATCAGGTGATGGCGCTCAACATGGCGTTCGGCGCCGCGTCCGAGACGCTCGACGCGGGCTCGGAGATCGACGCGTCGGTCATCGACGGCCTCTTCGACGACGCGGCGCGCTGAGCCTCGCGCCGATGCGACCAGGGTTGGCGACCCTCTACGGCACGGGGACGGCGGTGGCCCTTCTCGTGCTCTGGGAGGTCGTCGCCCGTTCCGGCCTCGCGCGGCCCCAGTTCCTGCCCGCGCCAAGCCTCGTCGCCGCCACGCTTTGGCGGATGACCACCGGGGGAGATTCGATGTGGCACGCCGGGGTCTCGACGCTCAGGGTATGGGCGGCCTTCACGATCGCCGCCCTCATGGCCGTGCCGCTGGGGATCGCCATGGGCAGCTTTCGGCCCGTCGGCGCCGCGCTCGAGCCCACGGTCGACTTCATCCGCTACCTGCCCGTGCCCGCCCTGGTGCCGCTGTCGATCATCTGGTTCGGCATCGGCGAGGAGACCAAGATCTTCCTGCTTTGGCTCGGCACCTTCTTCCAGCTCTTGCTGCTCGTGGCCGACGACGCGCGCCGCGTGCCGCGCGAGTACGGCGAGATCGCCTCGACGCTGGGCGCGCCGCGCGGGCGGGCGCTGATCGACGTGTCGCTGCCCGCGATGCTGCCGACGCTCGTGGACAACATGCGCGTCACGCTCGGCTGGTGCTGGACCTACCTCATCATCGCCGAGATCGTGGCGGCGAGCTCGGGCCTTGGCTTCGTCATCTGGCAGGCCCGGCGCTTCTTCAACACGCCCGAGGTGATGGCCGGTGTCATCGCGATCGGCATCATCGGCCTCCTCACCGACCAGGCCGTGCGCGCGCTGCATCGGCGCTGGTTCCGCTACCTCGGCGCCTGATGGGCTATCTGGAGTTCGATCGGGTGGCCAAGTCGTTCCCCTCGCCGAAGGGACCTGTGGAGGTGGTGCTGCCCTTCGACCTGACCGTGGCCAGGGGCGAGTTCGTCGTGTTCCTCGGCCCCTCGGGCTGCGGCAAGACGACCTTGATGCGGATGGTCGGCGGGCTCGAGACGGCCACCACGGGCGAGATCCGGCTCGAGGGCCGCGCGCTGCGGGGGCCCGACGCGCGGCGGGGCATGGTGTTCCAGAGCTACTCGTCGTTCCCTTGGCTCACCGTGGAGGGCAACGTCCGCTTCGGCTTGCGCTACCGACGGGATCTCACCGCGCGACAGAAGGCGGAGCGGGCGCGCCACTACCTGCGCGTCGTGGGGCTCGAGGCCTTCGCCGGCGCCCACCCCTCGCGGATCTCGGGTGGCATGCGTCAGCGCGTGGCCATCGCGCGCACGCTCGCCGCAGGCTCCGAGATCCTGCTGATGGACGAGCCCTTCGGCGCCCTCGACGCACAGCGGCGCGAGGCGCTTCAGCTCGAGATGCGCAGGCTTCAGGAGGAGGACGCCCGCACCGTGATCTTCGTCACCCACGACGTGGAGGAGGCCGCCTTCCTTGCCGACCGCGTGATCGTCTTCACCCGCCGACCGGCCACGATCCTGGCCGAGGTCGACGTGACCGCGGTGCTGGGCACGCACCGCACGCTCGAGACCCGCGACGGGGAGACCTTCTTCCGCCTGCGCGGGGAGCTCCTGCGCCACGTCCGCGCGACCGCGCTCGACGAGACGCGCGCCGATGCCTGACCTCGGCGGCCGCACCGTCCTCGTCACCGGGGCGAGCCGCGGCATCGGCCTGGCCGTGGCCCAGGCGATGGCCGCCGCGGGCGCGACGCTGCACCTGCTCGCCGAGGACGAGGCGGTCATGGAGGCGGCGGCGTCGATCGGGGCCACCGGCCACGTGGCCGACATCACCGACGTCGCGGCGACCGAGGCCGCGATGCGCGCCGCGGGGCCGCTCGACGTGCTGGTGAACAACGCCGGCCTGGAGCGGCTGACCCCTCTTGACGACGGCAGCGACGCGATGGTGGCGACGTTCCGGCGGGTGCTCGACGTCAACGTCACCGGCACGATGATCGCCACCCGCGCGGCGCTCGCGCGGATGGGGCCGGGCGCGCGGATCGTCAACACGGCCTCGATCTGGAGCCGCTCGGCCGAGCCGCTCTTCGGCGCCTACGTGGCCTCCAAGCACGCCGTGATCGGCCTCACCAAGACCTGGGCCAAGGAGCTCGGTCCCCGCGGGATCGCCGTCAACGCGGTTTGTCCGGGCTGGGTGCGCACCGAGTCCTCCGAGCGGTCGGTGCGCGCGCTCGTGGCGCACCGCGGGCTCAGCGAGGCCGCCGTGGTGGAGGCCGTGGAGGCCGCGCAGGCCCTGCCAGGCGGGCTGATGGAGCCCGCCGACGTCGCGGGGCCCTACCTGTTCCTCGCCTCCGACCTGGCGGCCAACGTCACCGGCCAGAGCCTCGGCGTCGACCGCGGCGAGGTGCCGTGGTGAGGACCGCGCTCGTCACCGGCGCGGCGAGCGGCATCGGCGCCGCCTGCGCCCGCGCGCTGACGCTCCAGGGGTGCGAAGTGATCGGCCTCGACCGGCACGAGGGTGAGGGCATCCTCGCCTGCGACCTAGCCGACGTCGCGGCGATCCGCGCCTTGGCCCATGGGCTGGGTGAGCGGGGCGTGACGCTCGATGTCCTCGTGAACGCCGCCGGGATCATGATCCCCGGCGCGCTGCGGGACGCCGACCCGGCCCACCTCGACGCCATGCACGCCGTCAACCTCCGCGGCCCCTTCGCGCTGACCCAGGCCGCGCTGCCGCTGATGGGCTCCGGCGCGCGGATCGTCAACGTGGCCTCGGAGCTCGCCTATCTCGGCCGCGAGGACGCCTCGGCCTACGCCGCGACCAAGGGGGCCGTGATCTCGCTCACCCGCTCCTGGGCGCGCGAGCTCGCGCCCGATATCGCGGTCAACGCCGTGGCACCCGGGCCCGTCGACACGCCGCTGCTGGGCTGGGAGGCCATGAGCGAGGCCGAGCGCGCGATGGAGACCGCGAACCCCATGGGCCGCATCGGCACGCCCGAGGAGGTGGCGGCCGTGGTGGCGTTCCTGGCGAGCCCAGAGGCCTCCTTCGTCACCGGCCAGTGCTGGGGCGTCGACGGCGGCGCGGCGATGCACTGACCCTGAGGGAGAGCCCATGACCGTCCCCGCCCCGCCTGTCCCCTGGCCCGACGGCGCGCGCTGCGCCGCCGCCGTC
Source organism: uncultured Alphaproteobacteria bacterium (assembly GCA_963799455.1). GTDB lineage: Bacteria > Pseudomonadota > Alphaproteobacteria > Rhodobacterales > Rhodobacteraceae > CAWCXF01. The sequence continues at coordinate 44,527 of CAWCXF010000002.1, forward strand.
ACCTTCGACATGGACGCCGACAGCCTCATCCACGCAGCAAAGCCCGTCGACGGCCACACGCGCCTCGCGCCGATCTCGATGGGCCGCTACGGACCGACGGTGGCGGTGCCGCGCATCCTCGAGACCTACCGGCGGCTCGGGCTCCGCCAGACCTTCTTCGTCCCCGGCTGGTGCATGGAGACCTATCCCGAAGCCGTCGAGGCGATCCTTGCGGGCGGCCACGAGATCGGCCACCACTCCTGGCTTCACGCCGACCCCGCGGCCATCTCGGAGGCCGAGGAGGCGCATCTCTTCGGCCGCGCGACGGAGACGCACCGGCGGATGACCGGCCGAGCCCCCCGCGGCTATCGCGCTCCAGTCTACAACATGACCCAGGGCACGCTCGACCGGCTGATCGCGGAGGGCTTCCTCTACGACAGCTCGCTGATGGCCGACGACCTGCCCTACCTCATGCGGACCGCGGCCGGAGAGGTCTGGGAGATGCCGGTCCACTGGGGCAACGACGACTGGCCCCCCTTCGCGCACTACGCCGAGATCGGCTACCTCATGCCCGTGCGCGCGCCCTCGGACGGCGTCCGCGCCTTCGTCGAGGAGTTCGAGGCGGCCCTCGCCACGGGTGGGCTGTGGTTGCCGGTGCTGCACCCGTTCCTGACGGGGCGCCTCGCGCGCTGGCGAGCGATGGAGGCGTTCCTAGAGACGCTTGTGACGCGCGGCGACGTCTGGTTCGCGCCCCTTGAGGAGATCGCGCGCCACGTCGCCGCGCTCCGGAGCGATGGCGCCTACGAGCCGCGGGTGGAGGCGCTGCCCTACTACGACCGCCCTGCCCACATGGGGCGAGCGTGATGGAGCCCGTGGACCCGGACTTCCTGCCCGTCTCCGGGCTGGACGTGCCGCGCTTCGCCGGCGTGGCCACCATGATGCGGCTGCCGTTGCGAAGCGTGGCCGATCCGGGCGGCGCCGAGATCGGGGTGGTCGGCGTGCCCTGGGACGGCGGCACCACCAACCGCCCCGGCGCGCGCCACGGGCCCCGCGCGGTCCGCGACGCCTCCACCATGATCCGCATGGTCAACCAGGCCACCGGCGCCGCGCCCTTCCACACCGCGCGGATCGCGGATTCCTCGGCGATGCCGCCGTGAACCCCGCCGACCTCGGCCAGACGATGGAGCTGATCACGGGGGCCATGGGCGCGCTGAGGGCCGCCGGCGTCGTGCCGCTCGCCGTCGGCGGCGACCATCTGACGAGCCTGCCCGTGCTGCGCGCGCTGGCCGGGGACCGGCCGCTCGGCATGGTCCACTTCGACGCCCACACGGACCTCTTCGCAGGCTACTTCGGGGGGGCCCATCTGACGCACGGAACGCCATTCCGACGCGCCGTCGAGGAAGGGCTGCTCGAGCCCACCCGCGTGATCCAGATCGGCGTTCGCGGCACCACCTACGACGGCGAGGACCGCGTCTTCGCCCGAAGCGTCGGCGTCCGCGTCGTCCCCATCGAGGAGCTGCGCGAGCGCGGCTGGCCCGACGTCGTGGCGGAGGCCCGAGCGGTCGTCGGCGAGCGGCCGACCTATCTGTCCTTCGACATCGACGCGATCGACCCCTCGCAGGCGCCGGGCACCGGCACGCCCGAGGTGGGCGGCATCACCATGCACGAGGCCCAGCGCATGGTTCGCGCCCTGGAGGGCGTGGATTTCGTCGGCGCCGACCTCGTGGAGGTCTCGCCCCCCTTCGACGTGGCCGGCCTCACCGCCTGGGCCGGGGCCTCGATCCTCTTCGAGATCGCGTGCGTCCTGGCCACCGCCACGGCGCGCCGCCTGGGCCGCGCGCCGGTGCTGAGCGACGCGCTCGGAGGCGCCCGATGACGCATGGCTACGAGACCGGGCGGCTCGACCTGCCCTTCACCGGCATCGCCACCTTCGCCAAGGCCCCTTACCTCGCCGATTGGGACGCCATCGACGCCGACGTGGCGATCCTCGGCGCGCCGCTCGACATGGGCACGCAGTGGCGCGCGGGCGCGCGCTTCGGGCCGCGCGCGGTGCGCGACGCCTCCACGCTCTTCTCCTTCGGCCACGCCGGCGCCTACGACCACGAGGACGACGTCACCTACCTCGAGCGCACGCGCATCGTGGATTCGGGCGACGCCGACATCGTGCACACCGACACGGCCGCCAGCCACGCGGCCATCGCTTACGGCGTCCGCAAGATCCTCGCCGCCGGCGCCCTGCCGGTGGTGATCGGCGGCGACCACTCGGTCAACATCCCCTGCATCGAGGCCTTCGCCGAGCACGGCCCCATCCATCTGGTGCAGATCGACGCGCATCTCGACTTCGTGGACGAGCGCCACGGCGTGCGCCTGGGCCACGGCAACCCCATGCGGCGGGCCCTGGGGCGCCCCCACGTGACGGGGCTCACCCAGATCGGCATCCGCAACGTTCTCCTCCACCGCGCGCGAGGGCTACGACGATGCGCGCGCCATGGGGTCGGACATCCTGTCCGTGCGCCAGGCCCGGCGCCTCGGCGTGGAGGGCGTGCTCGGGCGCATCCCCATGGGCGTCGATATGTACCTCACCATCGACATCGACGGCTTCGACCCCTCGATCGCGCCCGGCACCGGCACGCCGAGCCACGGGGGGTTCCTCTACTACGAGGGGCTGGAGCTCCTCGCGGGCCTCGCACAGCGCAATCGCGTCGTGGGCATCGACCTCGTTGAGGTCGCGCCGGTCTACGATCACGCCGAGGTCACCGCGATCCTGGCTGCGCAGCTTCTGCTGAACGTGATCGGGCGGATCACCCACAACCGATGACCCACCGAGCCCGGCTTCCGGCGCCGCGCAAGAAGTGTCGAACACCCCTGCATAAAGCGTGTGTGGACGCCCCTTCGGATGCAAGCGGTTTGTCGGCGGGCTCGGGCATGTGGTCAGGTGCGGTCGTGTGTCCGGCCTCGTGATGCGGCCTTTCACACGCCGGCGCGATGGACGGTATAGGGTCGGATTTTTCCTTGCCCGCCGTCGAAGGCGCTCCCCTTCTCCTGGTTCGGTTCGCCGACCCGGTCTCGTGCCCGTTTGCCCTTACGCGTCCTCCGCCCTGCTCACATCCCCGACGTCTACCCGACGGACGCGGCCTAGGCCGCCGCCGCCGGCATCCCGGTAGACCCCGCCCTTCGCCATCAGCGACCAGGCGACCCGCGCCATGCGGTCGGCCAGCGCCACCGCGACCAGCATGTGCGGCTTCCTCGCCAGCATCCGGGCGAGCCACGAGCCCTCGGGAGCGCCGCGGCGCGCCGCCCATCGGACCGTCGAGACCGGCTTTATCCTGGTTCGCCCGACCCGGTCTCGTGACCGTTTGCCCTTACGCGTCCTCCGCCCTGCTCACATCCCCGACGTCTACCCGACGGACGCGGCCTAGGCCGCCGCCGCCGGATCCCGGTAGACCCCGCCCTTCGCCATCAGCGACCAGGCGACCCGCGCCATGCGCGGTTGGCCAGCGCCACCGCGACCAGCATGTGCGGCTTCCTCGCCAGCATCCGGGCGAGCCACGAGCCCTCGGGAGCGCCGCGGCGCGCCGCCCATCGGACCGTCGAGACCGCGCCGATGATGAGCAGGCGGCGCAGGTCGCGCTGGCCCATCTTCGAGGTCTTGCCCAGCCGCTCCTTGCCGCCGCTCGAATGCTGACGAGGGGTGAGCCCCACCCAGGCGGCGAAGTCGCGGCCCTTGGCGAAGGTGCCGGGCGGCGGCGCGAAGGTCGTCAGCGCGGCGGCGCAGATCGGCCCGATCCCAGGGATGGTCATCAGGCGCGCCGCCGTCTCGTCCTGCCTCAGCCGCGCGCGCAGCTCCTTCTCGAGCGCGTCGATCCGCGCCGACAGCGCCTCGATCTGCTCGAGCAGCCCCCGTGCGAGGGCGACGACGGGCGCCGGCAGCGTGCCTTCCTCGCCCTCGACGAGCGCAGCGAGCCGGCCGAGATGCGCCAGCCCAGCTGGCGCGATCACCCCATGCTCGGCGAGATGGCCGCGTAGGGCGTTGATCGTCTGGGTCCGCTGGCGCACGAACATGTCCCGGGTCCGGAACGCCATCGCCGCCGCCTGCTGTGTCTCGGTCTTCACCGCCACAAAGCGCATGGTCGGCCGCGACGCCGCCTCAGCGATGGCCTCGGCGTCGGCCGCGTCGTTCTTCTGGCGCTTGACGAAGGGCTTCACGTAGCTCGGCGCGATCAGGCGCACCTCGTGCCCGAGCGCGCCGATCGCCCGCCCCCAGAAGTGAGCGCTCGCACAGGCTTCCATCGCCACCACGCAGGACGGCTGCGCGGCGAAGAAGCTCAGCAGCCGCGCCCGCGTCAGCTTGCGCCGGAAGACGACCGAGCCGTCCGCCGCGGCGCCGTGCGCCTGGAACACGTTCTTGGCCAGATCCAGGCCGATGATGCTAACCTCTCCCATGGACGCTCTCCTCGTAGCGGTGCCTCGACACCCGCTACCTTGGCACACGCGATGCCGTCGGGGGGCGTCCACCCCATCGGCTTACCGCGCTTCAGCGCTCGGCAAGGGTGTTCACCTGTGCGGCGTGGCCGCGGGCTGGCTCACCCGTGTCGCGCCGCGCGCATCCTCGCGCTGATGGCGGTTCCTTTGCCACGCAGGAACGCCGCGAGGCGCTCGCCATAGCCCTCGTCGGCTTACCGCGCTTCAGCGCTCGGCAAGGGTGTTCACCTGGACACCTCCGGAAACCTCGCCAGACGCTGGCGATCGTGATTCACTCGCCGTGACGGCGGCGATGGAGGGCGACGATGTCGGGTCAGCTGGGGTTCTGGTCGGTCGCGGACCGGCTGGCGGAGATCTCGGCGCAGGGCGATCCGCTCGAGACGCTGGCGGCGACGGTGGACTTCGAGATGTTCCGGCCGGTGCTGGTCGAAGGCGCTCGGCACGCCGCCGCGCTGGAAGGGCGGCAGGCCTCCGTTCGATCCGGTGCTGAAGTTCCGGATGCTGGTTCTGCAGTCGCTGCACGGGCTGTCGCTGGAGCAGACCGAGTATCTGGTGCGCGACCGGCTGTCGTGGATGCGGTTCTGCGGGCTCGGTCCCGAGGACCGGGTGCCGGACGCGAACACGCTGTGGGACTTCCGCGAGGCGCTGATCGCGGCAGGAGCGTTGGACGGGCTGTTCGCGAGGCTCGATCAGGCGATCAATGCGGCCGGGCTATCTGCCACAGGGTGGCCAGATCCTTGACGCGACACTGGTCGCCGCCCCACGCCAGCGCCACACCGACGGGGAGAAGGCGGCGATCAAGGAGGGCCGGGGCGCGGCCGAGATCTGGCCCGACAAGCCCGCAAAGGCGCGTCAGAAGGACGTGGATGGCCGCTGGACCGTCAAGCATTCCAAGGCGAAGACCCGTGCAGACGGCTCAAAACCGATCGACATCGCGATCCCGATCTACGGCTACAAGTCGCACGTCTCGATCGACCGGATGCACGGCATCGTCCGCCGCCAGGTCATCACCGACGCCGCCCGGCACGATGGCGCGCGGCTGCGGGAGGGCCTGATCCAGCGCGCCAACACGGCGCGCGGACGTGTGGGCCGACAGCGCCTACCGCTCGGCCGAGAACGAGGTCTGGTTGAAGGACCACGGGATGGTCAGTCGCATCCACCGTAAGAAGCCGCGAGGCAAGCCGATGCCCTTGCGCACCCGCCGCGCCAACGGGCGCAAGTCAGCCCTGCGATCGAAGGTCGAGCACGTCTTCGCCCATCAGAAGGCGCGGATGAGGGTGACCATCCGCACCATCGGCCTCGCCCGCGCCCGGGCCGCGATCACGCTGGCGAACATGGCCTACAACATGACGCGCTGGCGATGGCTCGACAGCCGAGCCGCGCCCGCCTGACGGCGACCGACGCCAAATCCCCCCCAATCAGCTCCCAGTGCCGTCAGAACCGGCAAGCCGAGGCAGCATCCGTCGCTCCATCGATCCGGCATCGTCGAACGGGACCGTATTCGGAGGTGTCCACCTGTGCGGCGTGGCCGCGGGCTGGCTCACCCGTGTCGCGCCGCGCGCATCCTCGCGCTGATGGCGGTTCCTTTGCCACGCAGGAACGCCGCGAGGCGCTCGCCATAGCCCTCGTCGGCTTACCGCGCTTCAGCGCTCGGCAAGGGTGTTCACCTGTGCGGCGTGGCCGCGGGCTGGCTCACCCGTGTCGCGCCGCGCGCATCCTCGCGCTGATGGCGGTTCCTTTGCCACGCAGGAACGCCGCGAGGCGCTCGCCATAGCCCTCGTCGATCGCGTCGCGCACGCTGGGGCGGCGAGCGAGCGCCGCGCGCCAGCGCCCGACCCGCTCGCGGCCGTCGAGCAGGCGCAGGTTCGCCGCCCCCTCGAACACGTCGAAGTAGCGGAACACCGGCCCGAACACGGTGTCCACGAGCGAGAAGCGCGCGCCCGCGAAGTGGGGGCCCGTCCAGGCGGGGTCACGGGCGGCCAGCTCGGCCTCGACCCGGTCGAACATTGCGGCGATCGCTGCCGCCCGCGTGTCGAGCGCCGCCTTGTCGGGCGCATTGTAGAGCCCCGCGATGGCGTTCAGCACGGACGAGCCGACCTCCATCCAAGCGCGGTGCCGCGCCCGCTCCAGCGGGTCGGCCGGGTGCAGCGGCCGAGGCTGCGTCTCCTCGAGGTACTCCAGGATCACGGCGGACTCGAAGATCGTCGCGGGCGGCGCCTCAGGGTCGGGGCGCGCTACGAGGAGCGGCACCTTGCCCAGGGGCGACAGCGCCGTGAACCAGGCGGGCTTGTCTGACAGGTCCACCCAGCGACGCTCGAAGGGCACGCCCTTCTCGGCCAAAGCGATGGCGGCGCGCTGCACGTAGGGGCACAGGTGGTGCGAGACGAGCGTGAGCCCTGCGGTCCTGCCCGGCGCTCGGCCGGCGCGCTCGGGCGCGAGGCGGGCGGCGGGCTCAGCGGCGGCGGGGCTCATCGCGCCGCCGCCCGCGCGAGCGCACGGCCACCGAGGGCTGCGGGCATGGTGCGCGACGGCACGAGCGCCCACGCTCCGTCGCCGAGCAGGGCCTGCGCCACGGCGAGCAGGGTCAGGTAGGCTGGGTACTCCCAGCCGCCGTTCTCGTAGCCGAACATCCAACCGTTGCCCCAGTGCGCCCAGGTCGCGCCGGCCAGGATCGGGACCAGGGCGAGCGCCACCCAGCGCGCCTGGACGCCGAGCACGAGCAGCACGCCACCGGCCGCCTCGGCGGCGAAGACGAGGTAGGCCAGGGGGCCGGGCAGGCCGATGGAGGCGAAGAACTCGGCCGTGCCGGGCAGGGTGAAGACGACGAGCTTCAGCCACAGCGAGTGGACCAGGAACATGACGCCCAGGGCCACGCGCAGCAGCGCCACGGCGAGGGGCGCCAGCCGCGCGTCGAGCGCGGCGGACGGGCGGGAGGGGAGAGGACGGGGTTGCATCGCGGGCTCCATGATGATGCATGTGCATCTACACATGATCATGTAGATGCACATGCATATTCAGTCAAGCCGGATGCGCGGCGTTTGGAGAGGCGGCGACGCCGGGGGGCGACGATGAGTGAGCACGACGACGGGGCAAGCGATGGGGTGAGTGGCAGGGCCTGTGGCTTGGGCGGCGGCGCGGAGACCATGGCGCTGCCCGACGAGGCGGTGCGCGCTTGGGCGCGACTGGTGCGGGTGGGACAGTCCCTGCTGGCCGCCGTGGAGGCCGACCTCAGGCGCGACGGCTTCCCGCCCTTGGCGCACTACGACGCGCTCTTGGAGCTGCGCCGGGCGGGCGAGGAGGGCTTGCGGCCCTTCGAGCTCCAACGCGCGATGCTGCTCGCGCAATACAACCTCTCGCGTCTCGTGGAGCGCCTGGTCCGCGCAGGTCAGGTCGAGCGGCGTGCGGCCGAGGGGGACGCGCGCGGGCACACGCTGCACGTCACGGCGGCAGGCCGCGACCTGCTGCGCCGCATGTGGCCGCGCTACGAGCGCGCCATCGCCGAGCGCTTCGCGGGTCGGCTGACGCCGGACGAGGTCGATGCCCCTCGCGGCCATCCTGGCAAAGCTGAGGCCGGAGCCGAGCTGATCCATGTCGGAGGTTCCCAGGGTGCGTGCTAACCAGCGTCTCTCACGGACCGGTTCATCGGATGGTTGGCAGCAGGTCCACTTCTGTCAGGCGTCACGGCAAACTGGTCCGGAGGCGACATGAGGAACTGGCCCCCTCGGTAGCCTGAGGGGAGGGCCTGGATGACCATGCCAGTGACGGAGAGGCTTCTGCGGACTGAAGGTCTGCGGAGGGACGAGATGAAGGAGCCGGACGACGTGTCGGCGATGCTGAGGCTGAAGGCGCTCGGCTGGGGGGCGCGGCGGATCGCGGCGGAGCTGGGGTGCTCGCGGACGACGGTGCGGCGGTGGCTGCGCGAGGGCGGCTGGCGACGCCCGGTGGCACCGACACGCAAGACGTCGCTCGACGGTCTTGGGGGCTGGCTGTCCGAGCGCTTCCGCCGCCACGCGGGCAACGCGGACGTGGTTCGCCAGGAGCTCGCGGCCGAGAGGGGCATTGAGGTAAGCCTGCGCACGGTGGAGCGTGCGGTGGCACCGCTGCGCCAAGCGCTACGGGCCGAAGCGCGGGCGACGGTGAGGTTCGAGACGCGCCCGGGCCAGCAGTTGCAGATCGACTTCGGCCAGAGGCGGGTCGAGATCGAGGGCGCTCTGCGACCGGTGTCGTTCTTCGTGGCGACGCTGGGCCACTCGCGCCGGCTGCACGTCCGGGCCTTCCTGGGCGAGCGCCAGGAGCACTGGTTCGAAGGCATGGAGAGTGCCTTCGCAGCCTTTGGGGGCGTGCCTGAGGAGGTGCTGCTCGACAATGCGCGCGCTCTGATCCTGCACCACGACGCGGCGACGCGGGAGGTGGTGCTCAACCCCAAGCTCCACGCCTTTGCGCGGCACTGGGGCTTCCGGGTCCAGGCCTGCGCGCCGTACCGGGCGCGGACCAAGGGCAAGGACGAGCGCGGCGTGGGCTACGTGAAGGGCAACGCGGTCGCGGGGCGAACCTTCGAGAGCTTCGCGGCCCTGGAGGCGCATCTGGCCGAGTGGACGCGCGAGATCGCCGATCAGCGCGTCCACGGCACCACCGGCGAGGCGCCCATGGTCCGCTTCGCGCGCGACGAGGCCGCCGCCCTGCGGCCGCTGCCCGACCGCGGCCCGTTCCTGGCCGCGCGCGAGCTGAGCCGACGCGTGGGAGCGGACTGCGCGGTGGAGATCGAGACGAACGCCTACTCGGTGCCGTGGCGCTTGATCGGGGAGCGAGTGAGCGTGCTGGTCACGGCCGAGACTGTGCAGGTCACCCATGCGGGCATCGAGGTGGCCCGTCATCCCCGCAGCGCGGACCGTCGCGGGCGCTTCACCGACCGCGCTCACTTCGAGGGCGTCGCGGGTGCCGCCGGCCGCGTGGTCAGAGAAGACGCCGAGGCAGCCGAGGCCGCGCCGATCCCGGCGCCGGCGCTGCTGCGCCCGCTCGCCGAGTACGAGGCGGTGGCCGGGGGCGCCTGGTGATGGGAGCGCAGACCCAGGACGAGCTCGACCGGATGCTGACGCGCTTGAAGTTGACGGCGGTGCGCGACCAGCTCGACGGCTTGCTCGACGAGGCGGCGCGGGGGGAGATGACCCTGCGCGAGGCGCTCGCCTTCCTCTGCGAGCGCGAGATCGCACGGAAGGATCAGCGCCGCATCGAGATGAGCTTCGGGCTGGCGAAGTTCCCCTTCGTGCGGACCCTGGAGGGCTTCGACTTCGCCGCCCAGCCCTCGGTCGACAAGGGCAGATTCGCGACCTCGCGACGGGGCGCTTCATCGCCCACGGCGATGCGCTCTTGCTGCTCGGCCCCCCGGGCGTGGGCAAGACGCACCTTGCGGTGGCGCTCGGCCGCGAAGCGATCGTGGCCGGCCACACCGTGCTCTTCACCGGCGCCATGGCGCTCGTGGCCAACCTCGCCAAGGCCCAGGTCGAGGGCCGGCTCGAGGAGCGGCTGGCGCACTTCGCCAAGCCGAAGCTGCTGATCGTGGACGAGCTGGGCTACCTGCCGCTCGAGCCCAACGCCGCTCACCTGTTCTTCCAGCTCGTCAGCCGCCGCTACGAGCGCGGCGCGATGCTGGTGACTTCGAACCGGTCCGTAGGCGAGTGGGGCGCGGTGTTCGGCGACCCGGTGGTGGCCACCGCGATCCTCGATCGCCTGCTCCACCACTCCCACGTCATCACCATCCGGGGCGACAGCTACAGGCTGCGCGAGAAGCGCCGGGCCGGCCTTCTGCAGAAGGCCGGCCCGGCGCTTGAAACCGAAGTCGAAACCACATGACGGGGTGGGCCAGATCCTGGTGTCGCCACCGGGCGCATTGCCTCGCCTGAAATGTTCCTGAAGCTTGGGCCGTTGCCTCAGTAGGACTGCTCCTGAGTGGGGCAGCGCCGGAGGCCGAGGTGAGGCGGGTGAGCATGGCGACGAGAGACGAGCTGCTAGGTGCCCTGATGGGGCGGTATCGAGAGGCGAGCCGGGCGGAGAGGGGACGCATCCTGACGGAGTTCGCGGCAGTGACGGGCTATCACCGCAAGCACGCCGAGCGTCTCCTGCGCGGCGCAGGCCGAAGCGACCGGTCGCGGCCTCGGCCCGAGCGTCGGCTCTACGACGAGGCGGTGCGCGAGGCGTTGATCGTGCTATGGGAGGCGTCGGACCGGATCTGCGGCAAGCGGTTGAAGCCGCTCATCCCGATGCTGATCGCAGCGATGGAGCGCCACGGGCATCTGGCGCTCGACGCGGAGGTGCGGGAGCGGCTCGGAAGCGATCAGCGCCGCGACGATCGACCGATTGCTGGGGCCGGTACGCGCGCGAGGCAGGCGGCCGCGGCAGCCGCCGCACGGCGCCCTCGTCGGCGATCCGGCGCGCCGTGCCGATCCGCACCTACGCGGATTGGAATGATCCCCGCGCCGGGCTTCTTGAGGCCGATCTCGTCTCGCATAGCGGTCCGCTGACGAGCGGGAGCTTCGCGCAGACGCTGGTGCTCACCGACATCGCGAGCGGCTGGACGGAGTGCGCGCCGCTTCTGTTTCGGGAGCAGCAGCTGTTGACCGAGGTGCTGACGGTGCTGCGCGGCGTGACGCCCTGCCGATCTCTGGGTTCGACACCGACAACGACACCGTCTTCATCAACGAGACGGTGAAGTCCTGGTGCGAGGCGGCGGGCGTGGCGTTCACCCGCTCGCGCCCCTACCGCAAGAATGATCAGGCACATATCGAGCAAAAGAACGGTGCGGTCGTGCGCCGGATGGTCGGCTATCGACGCTTCGAAGGGCTCGCGGCGACCGAGGCGCTTGCGCGCCTTTATCGGCCCATGCGGCTGTTCGTGAACTTCTTCCAGCCGTCGTTCAAGCTCGCCGAGAAGCAGCGAGACGGCGCGCTGATCCGCAAGCGGTATCATGCGCCGCTGACGCCGCACCAACGTCTCGTCGCCGACCCGCGCGACGCCGCAGGCGCTGAAGGATGCGCTGGACGCCCAGCACGCGACGCTCGATCCCGTGAGCCTGCTCGGCGACATCCGCGCGGCCCAGCAGGCCCTGGTCGAGATCGCAGACAAGGGGCCTGCAGCCGGTGCGGCGGCCGACGCCGAGCCGGCCCTCGAGGCGTTCCTCGCCGGCCTGCGCCTGGCCTGGAAGGAGGGCGAGGTCCGACCGACCGCACAGCCGAAGGCGGTCAAGCCGCGCGGCCGGCGGCGGCCCGACCCGCTGGAAGGACGTCACCGCCGAGCTCGAGGGCTGGTTCGAAGCCGACCTCGGCGCCGACGGGCCGGCAACTTCTCGGCAGGCTGCAGGCGGCTCATCCCGACGAGTACCCGGACAAGCTGCTCCGGACGGTGCAGCGCCGGCTCAAGGTCTGGCGTCGCGAGCGCGCCAGAGAGCTCGTGCTCGGCCCATGCTCCCCTGCCGGAGCGCCCAGATCCATACCACCCCCAGCAGATGCGGCGGCGTAGGTCCCAGGAACATCTCTGGTGAAGGCAACCTCAACCCGCTCAGGAACATTCCTCGCTGAGGCAATACGCCGGGCCAGTTCCGAATGTCGCTTGATAACTTCCAACCGGAGGCCCTACACGAGGCCCCCGACTCGACGGTCGTGCAACATCGCCTCACGGTCAGCGGAAAGCGCGCGACGATCCGATATCGAGGCTCGGAGGCATTCGAAGAAGCTGGTCAGAAGCTGGCTTTTCTCGGAGGCGAGAGCGAAGGCGACCTCGCTGTGCGTGCCACTTCCGTCTAGGGTGCCACCTGGTTGACGCTGTCCAGGCGGCCGGTGCAGTGGCGCCAGATGAAGCCGATCCCGAGGCCGTTGGCCACGGCTTCGTACACGCCGTCGCGTGTGTCGAGCGTCAGGAACGGCCGCGGGCGGAGCCCGGCGCGGCGGAAGGCGCGATCGACGACGCGCTGGGTTGATGAGCCTCGCGATCGGAAGATCAGCGGATGTTCGACAAGGGCGGCGCAGCCAATCGGTGCCGCGCCGGGCGAGACCAAGCTGCGGGCGCGATGGCGATGACCTCGTTGCGGACGAGGTCGAGGCGCAAGAAGCGTCCGTCCTCGGGCACATCGGGTAGAATGCCGACGTCGAGACGGTGCGGGTGAGGACGGCCCGGGTGATCTGCTCGTGCGAGCCGTTCTCGACGATCAGCCGGACGTTGGGGTGACTCCGATGGAAGGCGGCGACGACGGCCATCCCTGGCATCGTGTTGCCCAGTCCCACCGCCAGGCTGCCATGCTCGAACGATCTGTGGCGGGTCAGGAGGCGCTCGGCCGCATCGCCGTCGAGCGACATCCGCTCGGCGATCTCGCTCAGCTCCGCGCAGAGCGGCGTCGGCGTGAGCGCCCCCCTCTCGCGCGAGAAGAGGCGCACGCCGTAGGCCGCTTCAAGCTCGCGGACATGCTGCGAGACGGCGGGCTGCGAAACGCCGAGCTCGCGTGCGGCCTCGGCGAAGGAGCGGCACTCGGCCACGCAGCGCAGCGTCCGCAGGCGGGCAAGCGTCAGGCCGATCGGAGCCTCCCGAAGCATCGGTTTGAACGGCCGCAAGCATAGCTTGGCCACGTTACAGACGTGTCACGGCCTCGGCGCAGGAACTGCCTCGCAGCCGATGCCGAGGCACGCGCTCCGCATCACAGACCCGGAATGAACGGCGTCCGCGGCCCCTGGGGACGCCCACGATGGCAATGGTGCAGCGTTTGAACTCCCGTCTCGACCACCGCCTCGCCGTAGCCTCCTTGGACGAGGCCGACATCGACGGCTATCGCGCGGTGCTCTGCGACCTCAACGGCTGCCTCACCGCGGATGGCGCCCCATTCCCCGAAAGCGCCGCCTTCGCGGCGCGATGTGGCGAGCGGCTGTGGATCGTCTCGAACGACTCGGCCTCGACCGCGGCGACGCTCGCGGCGCGGCTCTGCCGGATGGGGCTGCCCGTCCCGGCCGAGCGGATCGCGCTTGCGGGAGAGGATGCGCTCACGGCACTGGCCCACCGGTCGGGCACCCGGATCCGCCTCTTCGCCTCGGCCGAGATGAGGCGGCGCGCGGACGCGCTGGGCCTCCTCCGGGTGGCGGATGCGCCCGACGTGGTGCTGCTCTGCCGCGACCCGTCCTTTGGCCTCGACGAGATGCAGGAGACGCTGGCGGCGGTCGCCGGGGGCGCGCGGCTGGTGGTCGCGAACACCGATGCCTCGCATCCGGGGCAGAATGGCCGCCCGGTGCCCGAGACGGGCGCGCTGCTCGCCGCGCTCCGCGCAATCGCGCCGGGCCTGCTCTGGGAGAGCGGCGGCAAGCCGGACCCGGCGATGCTGCGCAGGACGCTCGAGCGCACCGGCGCGGCGCCGTCCCACGCGGTGTTTGTCGGCGACAACGCCAGGACCGACGGCGCCGCAGCGGCTGCGCTGGGGCTCGACTTCATTCATGTCAGGAGGACGCGATGACCGCCTACATCCTGACGAAGCTCGCCAAGATGGCGATCACGCTCTTCGTCATCGTGACGGTGGTGTTCTTCGCCACGCGCCTCTCGGGCAACCCCGTCGACATCTTCATCGGCGAAGGGATGACGTCGGAGGATCGCGCGCTCCTGATCGCCTATTTCGGCCTCGATGCCCCCTGGTGGGAGCAGTACCTCCGCTACCTCCGCTCGATCGTCGCCGGCGAGTTCGGGCTGTCGTTCCTCGAGCGGCGGCCGGTGTCGGTGATCGTGGCCGAGCGGGTCGGTCCCTCGCTGCAGCTCCTGGGCAGCGCCCTGGCGCTGACGCTGGCGGTCTCAATCCCGCTCGGCATCGTCGCCGCGATCTGGCGCCGATCCTGGGTGGGCAGCGCGGTCATGGTGGTGGCCTTCGTCGGCTACGCGGTGCCGAACTTCGTCCTCGCCATCCTGATGATCCTCGTCTTCGCCTACTGGCTGAACTGGCTGCCGGTCGTGGGCAACGACACGGCGTGGCACTTCATCATGCCGACGATCGCGATGTCGGGCGTCCTGATCGCCGCGCTGTCCCGGTTCACGCGCAACGCGATGCTCGATGTGCTGGGGCAGGACTACATGCGCACCGCCCGCGCCAAGGGCCTGCCGGAGCACGAGGTGGTGCTCAAGCACGGGCTGCGCAACGCGAGCATCACGATCCTGTCGGTGATCGGGCTGCAGGTCGCCGGGCTGGCGGCGGCGGGCAACGTCGTCGTGGAGTCGATCTTCGCATGGCCGGGCATCGGCGACCTGCTGGTGCGCTCGGCGATCCTGCGCGACTACCCGGTGCTGCAGTTCGGGGTCATCGCCGTGTCGATGGCCGTGCTCGCCATCAACCTGCTGATCGACATCGCCTACGCGGTCGCCGATCCGCGCATCCGCCTGGCGCGGGGCTGAGCGATGATCAACGCGCCCGCCCCCGCCATGTCCCGCGGCCGACGCGCGGCCGGCCTCCGTTGCACCGCACTGGGCGGCGGCCGATCCGATCCAGCGGGGAGCGCTGGTCCTCGGCCTGACGCTCGTGACGCTGGCGGCGCTCGCCCCCCTGATCGCGCCCTTCGACCCGAACGCGCAGAGCCTGATCTCGCGCCTGCGCCCGCCCGTGGGGTTCGATCGCTTTCAGCCCGGCCACTGGCTCGGCACCGACGAGCTGGGGCGCGACGTGCTGTCCCGCTGCCTCCACGGGCTCAGGCTCACGTTGGGCCTGGCGCTTCTCGGCGCAACGATCGGGCTGCTGATCGGCACGTCGCTCGGGCTGCTGGCGGGCATCCGGCGCGGCTGGGTCGAGGACGTGGTGATGGGCGTCGTGGACATCCAGATCGCGGTGCCGTTCACGCTGATCGCGCTCCTGATCCTGTCGATCTTCGGGTCGTCCCTTCAGGTGATGGTCCTCGTGCTGGGCGTCGCGGGGTGGGAGCAGTACGCCCGCATCGTCCGCGCCGAGGTGCGGCGTATCACCGAGCTGCCGTTCATCGAAGCCGCGCGCTCCGCCGGGGCAGGCCAGGGCTACATCGCCCGGCGCCACGTGCTCCCCAACATCGCCTCGCCGCTGGTCGTGCAGTTCACGCTCGCCTTCTCGAACATCGTCCTGCTGGAATCGACGCTGTCGTTTCTCGGCCTCGGCGTGCAGCCCCCGACCGCGACGCTCGGCTCGATGGTCGGCATCGGACGCGACTACATGCCCACGGCGCCGTGGATCGTCGTCGCGCCGGCCGTGATGATCCTGCTCGTCACCTTCGCCGTCCGGATCGTCGGCGACTGGCTGCGCGATCGAGCCGACGTGCGGCTGCGCGAACGGTGACCCCCGAACAACCAGAAGGCCGCCCTGGCCCGCCCCTTCCTCACCAAGGAGAGAAGTCATGCTGACCCGTCTCGCCACGACCACCGCCGCCGCGGCGCTCATAGCGGCATCGGCGCACGCGCAGGAGCTGACCGTCGGCGCCGCCAACGTGTCGGACTACCTCGACCCTGGACGCGACCACTCCAATGTCGGCTCGCAGTTCTTCTACAACTCGTTCGACACGCTGATCGGCAAGAACCACGATGCGCGCGACGCCGAGTGGCAGCCCGCGCTGGCCACCGAGTGGACGCTGGTCGAGCCCACCGTGATGGAGCTGAGGCTGCGCGAGGGCGTCGTCTTCCACAACGGCGAGAAGATGACCGCCGACGACGTCGTGTTCTCGCTGAACCGCATGTTCCAGGCGGACTTCCCGCCCTACCAGGTGCGCTCGCGCGACCGGCTGGACAACTTCACCGGCGCTGAGAAGGTCGACGACTACACCGTCCGGATCACGGTGGAGCGCGAGGAGCCGCTGTGGGGGACGCTGCTGAACCTCCAGCAGCTCATGATCATTCCCGAAGACTACACCAAGGGCCTCGCCGGCGACCCGCAGGTCGCGGAGCACGACGATTTCGAGGCGTTCAGCCTCGCCCCCGTCGGCACCGGCCCCTACCGCATCGCCGAGTTCGTCCCGGGCGAGCGGGTGGTCTACGAGCGCTTCGACGATTTCTGGGGCGAGGCGGCGCCGCTGGAGCGCGTCACGGTTCGGCAGGTCCCCGAGACCGCGTCGCGCATCACGGCGCTCAGGACGGGCGAGGCCGACCTGCGTGACCAACATCGCCCCCGACCAGCTGGGTCTGATCGAGTCCGACCCCACGCTCAAGGCGGCGGGCGGCGCGACGCCGCTCTTCCACGTAGTGATCATGAACGTGAACCATCCGCAGTTGCAGGACCCGCGAATCCGCCAGGCGATCAGCCTCGCCATCGACCGCGACGCGTTGAACGAGGCGCTGTGGCTGGGGAAGGCCGTCGTCCCCTCGACCCACACGATGGAGGAGTTCGGCGAACTCTACATGCCGAGCTCGAGACCTTCGAGTACGACCCCGAGCGGGCGCGCGAGCTCCTGGAGGAGGCCGGCTACGACGGCTTCACCATCACCTATGACACCGCGCCCACCTACTACACGAACGCCTTGCTGGCCGCTCAGGTGATCATGGAGATGTGGGAAGCCGTCGGGATCAACGGCCGCATCGACGTGGCCGACCCATGGACCGGGGACGACCCGGAGATGATGGCACGCAACTGGTCGAACCCAATGCAGGGAAACCCCGGGTTCACCTACCGCTGGTCGGCCGCCCGCTGCCTCCCTGCCCGGGAGGTCCAGGACCAGGAGACCGCCGCGTAGTCGCCACCGACCGATAGGGAGGGGGACACAGCCCCTTCCTCCGTACCACGCCCGATCCGCGTATGCCCCGCACCTTGATCACCGGCGGAGCCGGCTTCGTGGGTTCCCATCTGTGCGACGCCCTCCTGGGGCGCGGGCACCGGGTGATCTGCCTCGACAACCTGATCACGGGCCGCACCGCCAACATCGATCACCTGGCCGGGCGGGACGACTTTTTCGCCTTCATCAAGCACGACGTCACCGAGGTACATCTGCCTCGCCCGATGCGGTCGACTACGTCTTCCACCTCGCCTCGCCCGCCAGCCCGGTCGATTACCTGGGAGTACCCCATTCAGACCCTGAAGGTCGGCGCGCTCGGGTCGCACAAGGCCCTGGGCCTGGCCCGGGCCAAGGGGGCCCGGTTCCTCCTGGCCTTCGGGACGTCGGAGGTCTACGGCGACCCCTCGTGCACCCGCAGCCGGAGACCTACTGGGGGAACGTGAACCCCATCGGCCCCCGCGGCGTCTACGACGAAGCCAAGCGGTTCGCCGAGTCGATGACCATGGCCTACCACACCTACCACGGCGTCGACACCGCCATTGTCCGCATCTTCAACACCTACGGACCCCGCATGCGGCCGAAAAGCGGCGGGTGGTCCCCTCGTTCATGCGTGCTCGGCGCTGAAGAACGAACCGCTGACGGTCTTCGGAGACGGCAGCCAGACCCGGGCGTTTTGTTCGTGTCCGACCTGGTGCGGGGCATCGTGAGCTGCTGCGCCCTCACCGACGAGCACCAGCCGGTCAATATCGGCAATCCCGACGAAATAGACCATGCTGGAGTTCGCGCGCACCGTGACCGAGGCGGCCGGCAGCTCTTCGGAGATCGTGTTCCGGGAGCTGCCCGAGGACGATCCCAAGAACAGCCGGCCGGACATCACCCGGGCGCGCGAGCTGCTCGGCTGGGAGCCCCAGGTCGACCGCGCCAACGGGTCGCGCTGCAGAGCGCTGGGATCATTCTCCAGCGCCGCGTCGATGAAGTGGACCGCGACCAAGGGGCGTCCTAGAAGTGGACCGCCCGCTCTCGTCTCCTCGCCCTGGTCCACCGACGCGTACGGGGGCGGGGCGGGGTCGCCGAGTTCAACCGGGAGAGCGCTGGACGCGATCTCCACGCATCCCGCGGTCGACCGCATCGACGTCGTGCCCCGAGTGGCAGCGGACCCGGTGGGGGAGACGCCCCGCGGCATCTGGTGCGCCAGTCGGCGCTCCAGGGCCCGGTACCGTACCACCCGCTCGGCCCGCGCATGTTGACCGACGGTTCTTCCGCTGGTCACCTCCACCTGCTCCTGCTCGCGGCGCTGGTCGCGAGCGTGCGCCGGGTCCCGCTGTGCTTTGCGCCGCACGGTATGAGGTGTAAGCGCTGGTTGCTGCCCAGGCCGCCGAGCAGCGCTCAAGCGGGTGGACCGGGTCGTGGCCGTGAGCGCGACAACGCTCGAGCGTTTCGGTGCGTGGGCGTCGGTAGGGGCGGCCACCGGGGTGCTCCCAGACGCTCT
>CAWCXF010000003.1:0-72980 GCA_963799455.1 uncultured Alphaproteobacteria bacterium
CGCCGCCGCCTCTTCGGCCGCGGCTCTCTCGGCCTTCGCCTCGTGTTCCTCCTCGGCAACCTTGCGCGCCAACCCGGGCTCGGGCTGCGGCTCCTTCCCCTTCTCGTCCTCGGCCGCGTCATCGGGCGGGGGATAGGCTATCATCGCCTCTTGCAGCGATGTGACCTTGGCCTTCAACTCGTCCAGCTCGGCCCGCATCTTATCGGGATAAGGTAGCGGCCCCTTCTGTGCCTCGAAGATCGTCTTGAAGTAGGCGTCCCTGTGATAAACGATCCGGTCCACCAGAATGGGGTTCTGCCGCTCCGGGATCAGGATGATCTTCTCCGCATCCAAGCCCCTGACCTCATCGGGTGTCAGCAGAGGCCTTTCCTCGTTGCGCCGCGAGATCGAGCGTTTCAAGATGCCCTGCCCGCCTTGCGAATAGCTGTCGCTGAGTGACAGGCGGGTGGTCTTCCCGAGCGCCTCGGACACTTCGACGGCCGTCTTTTTCTCGTTGGGGGCGATGTAGAGCTTCATGCCCGCCGCGGACTCGATAGAAAGCCGCTCGTTCTCGGTGTAGATGCTCTCCAACCCCGGAACCGATTGCGTGATGATAGACGCGCGCACCCCATGACCGGCGAGCTGCTTCAAGGACTGCACGACGATCGGCATGTGGCCGAGCTGGTCGAACTCGTCGAGCATCATCTGAACCGGCCACGGCTCGATCTGAGGGTCGGGGATGCGGGCGCGCATGGTGGCGATCAGTTCCCCGAACAGCAGCCGCAGAAGCGGCGCCAGCGTCGGGATGTCGTCGGAATTGGCGACGATGTAGATCGAATGCGGTGCACGTCGAATGTCGTTCCAGGAAAAGTCGTTGGCGCTCGTCACTTTCTGGATGCGCGGGTTGAACCACAACCCGAGTCCGGCGCCGTCCAGCACCGAGGCATAGGAAGACAGGGTGCGGTCGGAGTATCCCGAGAAGTTGAGAAGGATCGTGGATGACGGCTCGTGCTGCGTAATCCTGGAAAAGTTTCGTAGGCTCTTTCCTTGTCGCCGCTGCCGAAGAGGATGCGGTTGATCGCACCAATGGTCGGGGTCCTGCGCTCGATGGCGAGCATTCCCGCCGCGACGAAAAGCTGGCGCGCACCCACGATGAAGTCCGAAGCTCCGCCCTTCTCGTTCTTGGGCGTCAGGAAGTAGCTGGCGAGCTTGGACAGCTCGGTGAACCGGTGGTCGGTGTCGGTGATGGCGGCGATGCGCTCGAGCGGGTTGTAGCGGTGCGTGGGGTTCTCGAAGTCGAACGGCGCGAACCGGAACACCTTGTCCCCCTGCGCCTGGCGGTGCCGGGACGTGGCCTCGAACACCTCCCCCTTCACGTCCATGACGACGCAGGAGCCGGGAAACAGCAGCGTGTTGGGGATGACGTAGCCCACGCCCTTGCCCGAACGCGTAGGCGCGACCACCAGGGCGTGCGGGAACTTGTCGTAGCTGGCGCACACGAAGCGCCCGGGTCGGTTCTGCGCCTCAGGCTTGCCGAACTTGCCGAACACCAGGCCCGAACTCCAGGGGCTGCGCCAGGCCGTTCTTCCTGACCTCGCTCTTGGTCTGGAAGTGCGCCTTGCCGTAGGTGGTCAGCCGGTTGGTGACGCTGAGCACCACCGCGGCAAGGGCGAGGACGAGCGCCCCGGCCAGCACGATCAGATAGGCGGTGCGCCACGGGTCTTGCAGCAGCGCTCGGAAGCCGGGGAAATCCGTCACCAGGACGAATGGGTTTCCCTCGTTCATGCCGGCCCCGAGCTGCCATTGCAGCCAGAGGCCGCCGATCATCAAGCCGACGAAGCCGCCGGTGAGGAGGCCGGCCGGGACGGCGATGCTCATGCGATTCATTGGCGCTGGCCCCTACAGTTCCAGGTCGTGATCCTTGCGACGCAGCTCGTGCTGCGGCTCGTCGCGCTCTTGCAACCGCTCCTTGGCAAGCTCCGCCTGCCGCGTCGTCAGGCCGATGCTCTCGTGGCTCTCCGCTGCCGCGACGAGCGCCTTGGAGATGTCGCGCCGCTGCCCCGGCTCGGGGAAGTCGAGCGCCAGCGCCCGGTCGTCGCCGGAAGCGATCTGCTCGATCACCTTCTCGCCATAGCGCTCCTTCAGGTCGGTGGCGAAGCGCTCGGCGTGATCCTCGTGCTCGAACTCGACGCGGCCGTGCTGGCGATGGACCGCCGCCAGCGACTCCAGCGTCCGGGTCAGGCGGTCGTTCTCGTGGCTGTGGTCGATCTCGAGGGCGGTGTTCAGCGTCTTGGCGGCGGTCGCATAGAAGCGGTCCACCAGATCGGCCGCCGCGTGGCGTTGGTCCTCACGGTCCAGATCGAACCCCCGCGCCTTGGAGACGGCGTGAAGGTCCTGCTTGACCCATTCGCGCTCCTGCCAGGCGTTCGCCGCCGGCTGTTCGAGGCGGCGCCCCATCGTCTCCCGGTCGATGCCGATGGCTTCGGCAGCCTCGAACACAGCCGAGCTGACCCCTTGGGCTGCGCCCTCGCCCAACTCCATCGTCGTCTTGCCGCGTCGGATCTCGCCCTCCAGCACCTGCGTCTTGTAGAGTTCCGACCGCGGTGCCCGCTTGACCAGCTCGGCGCCGCGCGCGTCTCCCAGGTCGCGCATGATATCGGTCGTGACCTCGGCGAGCTCGTGGCGCATCTCACGCCGGTCGGCGGGGTCGAGCGTGGAAATCTGGCGCTCCGCCTGGTCGAGCCAGCTCGTGAAGGCGTGATCCAGATCCTTGCGGGTTTCGACTTTCTCGAGGTCCATGTTGGCGATCTCCAGGGATTTGGGTGTCAGGATGCCGCCCGCCTCGAGGATCTCGGCGGCGTGCTCCATGCGAAGGGCCACGTCCTCGAGCCGGGAAAGCGAAGCGATCGAGGCCAGCATCCGCAGCGTGGCGGCGCTCTGCTCCACCGCGGCCAGCCCGTCCTCGAGCGCCTTGTCGTGCCGCTGGCGCTCATGCAGTTGCCGCCCCCCACGTGCGGCGCCCTCGATCTCGGCCCGGGTCGGCCCGTAGGTCAGGATGCCGCGCTCCAGCCGCGATGAGGCGTCCAGCTCCACGCCCATGTCGGCCGCCAGCTCGACCAGGCGCTCCTTCATCATCGCGATGTTGAAGTCGTGCTCCTTCGCCATGTGAAACCACCGGCCGTACTCCAGCCCGCGATTGTTCACGACGATGTGGACGTGCGGGTGATCTCGGTCGGTGTGCAGCGCCGCGACATAGGCCCATTCGTCATCGCCATGCGCGCCCGATTGGAACATCTCGAAGGCCCAGTCCTCCACGATCCGCAGCGCCTTCTGCGGTGAGAGGTCGGCCGGAAACGACAGCAGCAGATGCGTGGTGTGGCCGTTCTTCGGCTCGCCGGTCCAGGCATCCGACCACTCCTGCGCCAGCTCCCGGCGCTGCTCGGCAGGTAGCGACCGCGCCTCCGGCTCCAGCGCGACCATGTTCCCGAACACGGCCTCCGACTTGCTGAACAGGTAGTCGAGTTGCGCGGTCAACCGGGCCTGCGTGTGCGTGCCGCCCTGGCGGATTCTCTTGAACACCGCGGAGTTCGACCCCTGCCCGACCCGCCACAGGTTGCGCGCCCTCGCGGAAAACAGCGACCCCCCTGCCCTGCCGGCCTTCGACTTGCCGAAGTTGGTGTTCCGGAACCGCCCGCGGCCGCCCCAGCCGAGCCGGAGCTTCTCCGATCAGGTCGTCGGCCAGATCAACCACGCCCGGCCTCGACGAACTTCTGGAACAACCGCGTGCCGCGCCGCCGCTGCTCGTCCACCACCGCCTGAAGGTAGACCCGCACCTTCGGCAGCGCCTGCCGCAGCGCGTTCAGCGCCTCCCACTCCCGCCGGGCCAGGTCGATCCGGCCCTTGTTCGCGGCCAGCGCGATCTGGTTCACGTTGACGCCGATCTTGTGCAGCTCGGCCTTCACCTCGGTCAGCTTCTCGGCCGTCACCGGATCGAACTCCAGCATCCCAGAGGCCGACCGTACCAGGGCACGGATCGCATCGGAGTTTGACCCGTAGCCGAAGCGGGCCTTCAACCATTCCAACTGCTCGATCTCGACCGGCGTGAGCCGCGCCGACACCGGCTTGCCGTCCGTGGTCGCGTTGTCGCGCGTGCGGACCCGGCTGCGCTTGACCGACCTCACGGTGCCCGCCGCCGTGCCGAGAGTGTCGGCTACCGTGCCGACGTCGCCCCCTTCACGAAGCCGTTGAACGGCCTCAGCACGTTCGATGGGGGACGAGGGGCGACGGTTCACGACGGCTCCAGTCGGAATTTGTAAACATTCTGCATTTCCTGCCACTCCACCTTCTTCCTTTCGCCCCCGCACCGTCAAGCGCTTTCCCCTTCCTCACGGTCTCATTGGCCCCCCCCCCGAGAGGGAGCGCGGAAGCCGGCGGGCGAAGGGAGACGGAGATCAGTCCCGTGCTGCCGTGCCGTCTCCGTGGGAAGCTCCGAGATGCACGCTGCGAGGGCCACAGCGCAGGACCGGCCTACTGATCGAGGCAAGGGACTGGAAACGCTGGAAATCCGGCCAGCAGGGGCCTGCGGCCTTGGCGTGCCAGACCGCAGGACCGCCAGAGCGCTAGACCGTGCGAGAGCACGTGCGCATGTCCGCCAGAACGCCAGAACGCCAGAGCGGCAGAGCGGCAGACCGGCCATGTGGTTGAAAGCATGATCGAGAGAGCGACCGACTGCATGAGAGCCAGAGTGCATGTCCCCCATACTGCACCGTCGCCAGAGTGGACGTGTGCCAGGCGCCAGAGTGCCAGTTCGCTCGTGTGCCAGCGTGCTAGAGCGGCAGAGGGAGAGCGACGTGTGGTTGAACGCATGACGGAGAGAGCGCTCGATCGCATGATAGCCTGAGTGCATGTCCGCCACACTGCTCCTCCGCCAGAGTGGACGTGTGCCAGATCGCTTGACCGGGCGAGCGCACGTTCGCCAGTGTGGAGGAGCGCCAGAATGCACAGGTGCCAGAGTGCATGAGGGCATTGCCGCACGACAACCAGGCCGCACGACCGCAAGAAGCAGGCCGGCCTGGAGAACCCTTCAGTCAGCGCGAACGAACGAGCGAGGGAAAGCGATGAGCAAGGGCGTCCGGGTGATTTCGGTGATCAGTCGCAAAGGCGGCTGCGGAAAATCAACGCTGGTGCGCGGGCTGGCCAGCGCCGCCGTCGCGCGCGGTGAAAGGGTGACGGTCTTCGACACCGACTCCAGCCGGGGCATCCACGGCTGGATGGTGGTCGCAGAGCAGCTCGGCAACTGGAACGCACGCGCCGAAGTGATCCACACCTACGATCCCGCCGAGATCACTGCCAGGATCCAGGCGATCTACGATGAGCCTTCGCACGACCATCTGGTGTTGATCGACACCTTCGGCGGCGCCAGCGAGGCTCTCGACGACGTGGTGTTGCAGTCGCATCTGATCGTCGCGCCGATCCGGCCGGGCAGGGGCGATTATACGGAGACGATGGAGACCCTCATCTGGCACGAGCGCTTGAAAGGGCGGGTCGAGAACCCGAACGACGTGCCGGAGTACCGGATCGTCATCAACGCCGTTTCGACGGAACCGAGCGCGACCGAGCGTCAGGCCATCCACCAGATATTGCAGTCGATGCCGGCCATCGAGGAGCCGATCCTGGAACGGAAAGCATACAAGCAAGTCGATGGGGAAGGTCTGCTCGGGGAAATCCGCGACAACACCCGCAAGGGCATTGCGCAGAACCACCTGACGAACGCGCTGAAGGAGATGGACTCGGTCCTCGAGCTGTTCGAGGAAGCCATGCTGGCGAATGCGGAGGCGGTCTGATGCCTCCCCCTCGCAAGACGCCGAGCGCCGTCCTGAAACGTGACAACAAATTCACGCGAACGATTGGACAGCCGGGAACAGATAAGCCGAACCCTTTTGCCATGATCGGAGAAGATTTCGGGGGCCAAGCTGAAGTCAGCTCGCATGCCGCAAGCGACCGTACCGCCGCCGGATGCCGCTGCCCCTGAGCTGACGGCGTCGGAGCCAGAGGCTGAACCGCCGGTGCCGCAGCCGGAGGTCGTGGCCGGATCGCCGGGCGCTCGCTCGGCCGATACCGATGCAGCGGTCGAAGCTGGGATGGGGGAGGTTGCGCCTGGTGTCTCCGAAGGGACAGGCGAGCTGCCAGAAGCAGCGTCGCAGCCGATGCGCGAGAGGGGAGGGGCGGCAGGCGCACCCGCCAATGTGGTGATCACCATGCGTATCCCCACGGACCTGGTGACGCGCGCGAAGAAGTGGGCGGCCGCCTTGGGCTTGCCGGTCGCACCCGTGCTGCGAAGCAGCTTCAACCGGTTCAAGCCGGAGCTGCTGCGCGAACTCCGGACCATCGAGGTGGGCGACGTTCGCTTGGATCGCCCGGAAAGCGTCGGCCACCACATGCAAGCACGTTTGCACGTCACAGCGGCCGAGCTTACCGACATGAAAGCCCGGCTCGATCCGGCGGGCCTTGGTATCCTACCTTCGGTGCTGAACCATTATGCGCGGGACAGCTTCGCGGTTTTTCTCGACGGGCTTCTAGCTGACGCGGGTCACTGATGGCGTGATCCCCCGAAGGCGCGACGATCGCGCCTCCGGGGAACCCGTATGCTGAGTGATGTGCGGCGCGCCCTGAGCGGGCCGGAGCGCATCGTGGGAAGCTACAACGGAGCGGCGCGGCCCCATGGTGCTGACGGTGCTGGCGTTCTTCTTCCTCGCCGCGACGATCAGCCGGATGATGGAGCACTGACGGGACCCCACGATGGCGCGCCGCACCACCTCCACCCGCCGCAAGCCGGCCCGGTCGCGCAGGCGCACGACCGCGCGCCGCAGGAGATCGCCGAGCCGGGTGACGCCGCTCGTGGCGCTCGTGCTCCTCGCGGGCGTCCTCACGGTGGGCGCTCGAGCGCGCGGGCTGGCTGCCCGACCCCGTGAGCCGCGTGGTGCGCGGGGTCGAGACGGCCGTCCTGGCGCCGCTCCTGCGGGAGCTCGGCGTGGACTGGCCGGGGGGTTCGGCGCCGCCGCCCATGCCCCGGACGGCCGACGATCGTGCGGCCGTGGCTCAGGCGCTCGAGGCGCTCGAGGGCATCCCCGTCGAACCCGAGCACCGGGCGGGCTACGCGCGCGAGGACTGGCCGCACTGGCGCGACGCGGACGGCGACTGCCTCGACGCGCGCCAGGAGGTGCTCGCGGCCGAGAGCGTCGAGAGGGCGCGGCTCGCGCGCGACGGCTGCTCGGTCGCCTCGCGGGCTCTGGCGGGCGCCCTTCACCGGCGAGACCGTCACCGACCCTCGCGCCCTCGACGTCGATCACATGGTCCCGCTTCAGGAGGCGCACGACAGCGGCGGCTGGGCCTGGGACCGCGAGCGCCGCGCGGCCTACGCCAACGACCTCGCCGACCCGCGCACGCTCGTCGCGGTCGCGGCTGGCGCCAACCGCGCGAAGGGGGCCGAGGGCCCCGAGGACTGGTTGCCGCCCGATCCTGCCTACCGCTGCCGCTATGCCGCCGACTGGGTGGAGGTTAAGGCGCGATGGGAGCTGAGCATGGACGAGCGCGAGCGCGTGAGCGTCGGCAACCTGCTGAGGAGCTGCGCGGAGGGGTGAGAGGGCATTGGGAGACCGCCCGCGGTCGACGATCGCGCCTGGGCCGCCCCGCGCAGAAGCCCTAGGCTTGCGCTCATGTGCAACTTGTTCGCCAACACGATGCCGCAGGCCGCGATGCGCTCGCTCTTCGACGTGACGGCCGAGCATGACGGCCTGGGCAACTTCGCGGGCCTGCCCGCCATCTTCCCGCGCGGCGACGCGCCGGTGGTGCGGCGTGCCGAGGAGGGCGAGGGCGCCCGCGAGCTGGTGGCGATGCACTGGGGGTTCGTGCTGCCCCAGACCTCGAAGCGCACGGGTCAGCCAATCCTGCCCAAGGCCGTCAACAACGCCCGCGACGACAAGCTGACAGCCTCGCCCTTCTGGCGCGAGAGCGTTCGAGACGAGGCGCTGCCTGCATCCCGGCCACGAGCTTCTCGGAGGCCAAGGGCAGGGCGCCCGCCATCATCCACTGGTTCGCCGTGCTGGACGAGGACGGCGCGCCCCGGCCCTTCGCCTTCGCGGGCGTGTGGCGGCGCTGGCGGGGCCTCTACAAGGACGAGCCGCGCGAGATCGACACCGTGTCAATGGTGACCACCACGCCCAACGAAGTGGTCCGCCCTGTCCACCCCCAGCGCATGCCGATGATCCTCGAGGACGCTGACCACACCGCCTGGCTCGAGGCCTCGCCCGAGGAGGCGCTGGCGCTGATCCGGCCCTACCCGGCCGAGCGCATGGCGGTGATCGGCCGAGGCGAGGGGCTGAAGAGCGAGCCTGCCGACGCGGCACGCTGATCCGCCCTCCACCGACCTGCGCACGCTCCCTCCGCGACCCGCTCTCATATGGGGACGGTGCTCGATCCGAACACCGGAAGGACGCCTCGGGGGTGGGGACCGCCTCCGGAGTCCCTTGACACGCGCCGCGCTGCGCTAGGACAAGAACACAACAGGAACAAACCGGCGGCCGTTCATGCCCCTCGTCCCGATCCCTTCGCCCCCCGACGTGCCGCGGCTGGTGCCCTTCGCCGCCGTCCTGGTGAGCGCGGGGTTCCCTTCGCCGGCCGCCGACGAGATCGAGGAGGAGATCGACCCGATCGCCTGGGTGGTGCGCCATCCCGCCTCCACCTTCTGGTGGCGCGTGGAGGGCGACTGCCTGCTCGACGCGGGCATCCTCGACGGCGACTTGATCGCGGTGGATCGAGACGGCAAGCGGCGCGTCGGGCGCGCGGTGCTGGCGGTGGTCGAGGGCGCCGTGACGGCCAAGGTCCTGCGCAGGCGCGGGGACGGGAGCTTCGTGCTCGCGCCCGCCAACGCCGCGGGCGGCTACCCCGAAGTCGCGCTGACCGAGGACAGCGAGATCTGGGGCGTGATCGCGGGCGTCGTGCGCCGCTACGAGCTCGGATGAGCGGCGCGACGGCGCGGGCGGGCGGGCGCCGCCGGGTGCCGCGGCCCATCGCGATCTCCGACAGCGCCAACTTCTACGTCTCGGCTGAGCGGCTCTTCGACCCCACGCTGGCGCGCGCGCCGGTGATCGTGCTGTCGAACAACGACGGCTGCGCGGTGGCACGCTCCGAGCAGGCCAAGGCGCTCGGCATCGAGATGGGGGCGCCCGTCCATCTGATCCGCGACGTGATCGAGGCGCATGGGGTGCGCGTGCTGTCGAGCAACTACGCGCTCTACGGCGACGTCTCGCGGCGGGTGATCGAGGTCTACCACGACTTCACGCCGGCAGTGGAGGTCTACTCGATCGACGAGTGCTTCCTGGACATGGGAGGGCTCGGGCCGCCCGAGCCGCACGCGCGTGCGATGCGCAAGGCGGTGCGCCGCCGCGTCGGCATCCCGGTGCGCGTGGGCATCGCGCCGACCAAGACCTTCGCCAAGTGCGCCAACGAGCTCGCCAAGAAGAACCCGGTGTTCGACGGCGTGCTCGATCTGACCGACGAGGCGGTGGCGCGCTGGCTGCTGCCGAAGGTGCCGGTGGGCGACCTCTGGGGCGTGGGCTCATCGAACCGAGGCCAAGCTGCGGGCCTTGGGCATCGCCACGGCGGCCGAGCTGCGCGACATGGCCCTGCGCCGCGCGCGGATGGTGGGCACGGTGGTGCTCGAGCGCCTGGTGCTGGAGTTGCAGGGGGAGTCGTGCCTTGCGCTCGAGGAGGTCGAGCCGCAGCGCAAGGGGCTCGCCGTGACACGCTCGGCCGGGCGGCCCATGGTGGGGTTCGACACGGTCTTCGAGGCGCTGAGCGCGCACGCGACGCGCGCGGCCGAGAAGCTGCGCGGGCACGGGCTCGTCGCGGGCGTCCTGACCGTGTTCTTCCACACCAACCCCCACAAGAGGGAGGCGCCCCAGCGATCGGTCTCGCGCACGATGCGCCTGGTGCCGATGAGCGCCGACACGCTCGACCTCGTGGCCGCCGCTCGGCGCGGGACCGAGGCCGCTTGGCCACGCCGGGATGCGGAACGGTTCGCCTACACCAAGGCAGGGGTGATCCTCGACGACCTCTTACCCAAAGCTGAGCGTCCGCTGACACTGTTCGACACGCCCCGGCCGGGCTCGGACGCGCTGATGGGCGCGCTCGACGCGGTGAACAGCCGCTTCGGGCGCAACACGCTGGTGCTGGCGAGCGAGGGCCATGAGCGAGTTCTGGGCGCTGCGGGCCGACCACCGGAGCCCACGCTACACCACTCGCCTGAGCGATCTGCCGGTGGTGCGGGGGTAAGGCGAGAAAAAGAAAGACTGTGAAGGGGAAGGATCGCTGGGCCGTGCCGTGGCACATGACCGGACGCTGTGGCTTCTTCCGCCGATCCCGCCCTATGTCACAGTCTCTGAGGCTCGGGCCGCGACGACGCTGGGGGCGGGCGGCGGGCGGCCTCTTCATGCAGGCGCGCCCGTCCCGGCGATTGCGGGGACGGGCGCCGCCCGTCCGGGCCTGCCAGCCCGGGCGGGCGTTCGCACTCACGCCCCCGCCATCTCCCTCAGCACGTCGTTCCAGTCGCGCCCCTCCGGCGCCGCGCGCACCGTCGCCCGCCAGCCCTCGGCCCGCGCCCGCTCGGCCAGGGCCTGCGCCGCGGCACGCCCGCCCTCGTCGCCGTCGGCGGCGACGACGAGCCGCCCAGGCTGGGCGGGCAGGCGCAGACCGGCGAGGTGGCTCGCGGCGAGCGCGGCCCAGACCCGCGCGCCCGTCCCGAGCGGCCCCGCCGCGCCTTGCGCCACGCTGAGCGCGGTCTCGATCCCCTCGGCCACGACGAGCGGACTTGTCCCTCGCGCACCTCCGGCGAGCCGGACGGCGCCGCCCAGCGTGTGGCCGAGCATCATCTTGGCATCCTCGCGGCGCGGGGGGTCGTCGTGGTCGATCCTGCACCCGTCGGCCCTGAGATAGATGCGGTGGACGGCGAAGCGCTCCGCGCCCTCGACGCGCGCGACCAGGGCGGGGTGGCGGCGCGCGGTGGGGCCATGCCAGCAGGCGGGGTGGAAGCGCAGGGTCGGGGGCAGGGGGCCCGCGATCCCGCGGCTGCGCAGATAGGCCTCGGCGGGCGTGCCCGCGAGGGGCCGGGTGCCCTTCCAGCATCGCAGGGCCTGCGCGGCGCGGCGCTCGGCCTCCTGCCGCTCCTCGCGCTCGCGCGCCTCGCGCAGGGCGGGGTCGAAGGGCGCGGGTGCCTCGCCCCGGCCGGGCAGGTGCCCCAGCCCGCGCAGGGCGTCGCGCACGGCGCGCCAGTCGCAGCCGGCATGGCAGTAGGCCAGCAGCCAGCCGTCTCGGCCGTCCTTGAGCGACAGCGAGGGATGGCGGTCGTCATGGGCGGGGCAGGGGGCGGTGCCGTAGCGCCCGTGCCAGCGGCCCCCGAGGGCGCGGGTGACGGCCTCGGCGTCAGCGCAGGTCATGGGGGCGCTCCTCTTCACGGGTTCGGCGGAGGACGTCCTCGCCCCGGCCATCCTCCTCGCCCTCGTCGGGCACGGCCCACTGCGGCGGCACCGTGAGCTCGGCCGTGATGGTGCCTGCGAGCGAGCCGTGATGGGGGGCGTCGCCGGGCCCGTGGGTCACCGAGAGCGAGCGGCCGATCGCGTGCGCCTCGACGCCGTGCTGGAGCAGGAGCGAGAGGACGACGCAGAGGTCCTGGACGGCGAACTCGAGGTCCGCGCCCGAGCGGTATCCGGCGTCGTAGAAGACCTCGCGCGGCCGGGCGGGGTCCGCGGGGTCGTAGCCGATGGAGACCGTGAGCGGTGTTTCGCGCCCGTCCGGGGTGCGATGGACGACGTGGCGGTTCTCGACCAGCCGGCGGTCGGGCAGGCGCCGCCGGACGGGGGCGGCAGGGCGCCTTGCCGGGTCCGTGGCGGCGGGGGAGCGGGGTTCGGGGGTCACGGGCGATCCTCCGTCAAGCCGTTGTCCGGCCGTGGAAAAACTTTATCACGCAGGGACTCGCCTCCCAAGGGAAATCGACCCCGAGAGACGAGACAACTCGTTGTGCGGGCGCGAGATTCGGCGCTCGCGGCGGGGCAGGGCGAGGCGGCCGGGAACGGTCCCGGCCCGCCGGGCGGGTCGGGGGGCGGCTCACGCCGCCACCCCCTCGATCTCGGCCTCGGCCGGCGCCGCGCCGAGCGTCGCGCCCAGCTCCTCGGCCGCCGGGGCGACGCTCTCGCCGCACGCCGCGGTGATCCAGTCCACCGCGCGCTGCGCCTCGGCCGCGGCGCGGAAGATGGCGCGCTTGTCGTCGCGCAGGGCCTTGAGCCAGGAGGCGACGTAGGCGGCCGACTGGTCGATGGAGGGCGCCATGCCGAGGCGCGCGTAGAGCAGGCACTGCCCGATCTCGGCCACGAGCTCCTCGAACCCGTGCGCGGCGCGGTCGCGGCAGCGCCCGAGGCGGTCCAGGCGCGCGGTGCCGCCGGTCCAGTGGACTCCCTCGTGCCCGAGGGTCTCGTAGTAGGCGGCGGCGGTGTGGAACGTCGCCACGGGCGGCATGTGGATGCGGTCGCGCGCGGGCTCGTAGTAGGCCCGCGGCTCGGGGCTCGTCTCGATGCGGGCGCCGAGGCGCGACCAGTAGGCGTCGAGCGCGGCGACGGGGAGGGTGCCGAGGTCCACCGGCGCGGGGAGGGCGGCGAAGTCCTCGGGCAGCCCGTCCACCTGGGCGGCGTTGAAGACGTGGTAGGCGCGCAGGTAGGGCCGGGTTTCGCGGGCGCCGTCCTCGCCCTCCTTCTCGACGGTGCCGTACTTGACGACGGTGGCGCTCTTCTCGCCGCGCCGCACCTGGCCGCCGAGCTCGGCCGCCTGGCGGTAGGTGAGCCAACGGGGCGAGGCGTGGCCCTTGGCAGCGGCCTGCATCCACAGCACGAGGACGTTGACGCCCCGGTAGGGCTCGCCGGTGGCGCGGATGGGCAGGCCCGCGCTGCCGCCGCCGGTCCAGGGCTGGCGCCAGGGCGGGGTGCCGGCCTCGATGGCCTCGGCGATGGCGTGGGCGATGTCGCGCTCGACGTCGGCGCGGGGCTTGGGGGTGGCAGTGGCGCGCTTGGCCATGGGTGGGCCTCCCTTCTCGGATGGCCTGCCGCAACGTTCCCTCTTCCCATCATGGGCCGGGGCTGCGGAGGCGAGGTCCGCCAACGGCGGTCCTCTCCTTCGCAGGCTGGCCCTCGCCGAGAGCGGGAGGGGGCCCATGCAACCCTGCGCGGGGGGGAGGGGCCCCGTCTGCACGCAGCCCGCAGGGCGGAGGAAGATGGGGGGTGCCCCCCCGCGCACGACGCCCCGGCACGGGGCGGCGCTCGGGGTTGCATGGGGAGGGCGGCGCCCTCCTCTTTCTTCCCTGCTGTCCTTCCTCGCTGCCTTCCCTCCTGCTTCTCGGCAGCTTCGGCCCTTCTCCCCTTTCGTTTCCCGCGGCCGGCGATGCGGCGCCCGGGAGAGCGCGGTTGCCGGCGGCGCATCGGGGTTCCATGCTCGCGCCGAGCTGCTGCGCGAGGGCGGGACCGGCATGGCGGGCGACGGGCAGATGACGGAGCTGATGCGAGCGCTGCTCGATCCGCGGGTGGCGTGGTCCACGGCGCGGCGGGGCGATCCGCGGCTCTACTGGTGGCGCAGCTTCACGCTCGGGCTCCTGGTGGCGATGTTCGCCTGCGCAGGGGCGTTCGTGGGCACCACGCGGCTGCTCTCGCGGGTGATGGAGACGCAGTCCTCGGGGCTGGTGCCGCTGCTCCTCGTCGTCCTGGCGTTCGTCTTCCTGGCGGCGGCGGCTGCCTACTTCGTGCTGATCATGGTGACGGCGGCGAGCCGGTTGATGGACCCCTGAGGGGGTGGATCGCCGCCGGCTCGGTCGAGCCCGCGCGAGGGATCGTTCGTTAACAGCGGTGGGTTCAGTCAAGCATCATCTCACCCTTCCCGGATCTGGCCTTGCGGGGATGAGGCTGCGCCGGGGACGAGGTTCGTTCCGAGGTCGGCGGGGCCGCCTCAACATGGATGTCCGTGGCTGGGGTCGCCCCAATGTCACTGCCGCGCGGGTCCGAGAGCCGCGACGATCACTGCGGGGTCGACCCCGGCGCTGCGTCCCGGCAGGACGCCTCCCCTGGGGGAGCTCGGGGAGCGAAGGAGAACTACGCAGCAGCTTCCTTCCACTCGAACTCGGTGCCGTCGGTCCAGATGGCGTGCATCATGACCGCGAGCTTGCGCGCGACGGCGACCTTGGCCTTCTTGGGTCCGGCGCGCTGCTCGAGGCGCAGGCCCCACTGACGAAGCGGGGTCGGCCGCGTGATCCGGGTCAGCAGGACGCCGGCGGCCTCGTAGAGGTAACTGCGCGTGAGGCTGTCGCCGGTCTTAGCGATGCGCCCTGAACGACTCGTCTCCCCGGACTGATGCGTCCTGGGCGTCAGCCCGAGGTAGGGGCCGACGTCCTGCGAACGGCGGAAGCGGGTGGGGTCCTCGATCGTGGAGTGAAAGGCGAGCGCCGTCAGATGGCCGATGCCCGGGATGGTCATCAGCCGGCGCACGGTGCCCTCGGACCGAGCAAGCGCGCGCAGCTGCCGGTCGTAGACCCGGATCTGGTCGAGGATGCTGCGCAGCACCGCCAGGATCGGCGCCGCAAAGGCGGCGTAGGCCGGGTCGGCGTCGAGAAGGGCGGCCGCGCGGTGCGTGAAGGTGCGCCCCGCCGTGCGGGTGGTGAGAAGCCCAAAGCGCTTCACCGCGCCGCGCAGGGTGTTCTCCATGGTGCGCTTGGTGGCAAGAAGCAGCCGCCGGCCGAGCAGCAGGCTGCGGATCGCCTGCGCCGAGGCGCCCCGCACCCAGGCTTCCCGGTACCAGCCCACGCGCATTAGCTCCGCGAGCCCACGGGCGTCGTTGCGGTCGGTCTTGTTGGTCCTCAGCGACAGCGCGCGATGCGCGTGCCGGGTCTCGATGCAGACCACGGGCAGCTCCGCCGCCCGAAGCCCTTGGACCAGCACGCCCGAGATCGGTGTCAGGCGTCACGGCAAACTGGTCCGGAGGCGACATGAGGAACTGGCCCCCTCGGTAGCCTGAGGGGAGGGCCTGGATGACCATGCCAGTGACGGAGAGGCTTCTGCGGACTGAAGGTCTGCGGAGGGACGAGATGAAGGAGCCGGACGACGTGTCGGCGATGCTGAGGCTGAAGGCGCTCGGCTGGGGGGCGCGGCGGATCGCGGCGGAGCTGGGGTGCTCGCGGACGACGGTGCGGCGGTGGCTGCGCGAGGGCGGCTGGCGACGCCCGGTGGCACCGACACGCAAGACGTCGCTCGACGGTCTTGGGGGCTGGCTGTCCGAGCGCTTCCGCCGCCACGCGGGCAACGCGGACGTGGTTCGCCAGGAGCTCGCGGCCGAGAGGGGCATTGAGGTAAGCCTGCGCACGGTGGAGCGTGCGGTGGCACCGCTGCGCCAAGCGCTACGGGCCGAAGCGCGGGCGACGGTGAGGTTCGAGACGCGCCCGGGCCAGCAGTTGCAGATCGACTTCGGCCAGAGGCGGGTCGAGATCGAGGGCGCTCTGCGACCGGTGTCGTTCTTCGTGGCGACGCTGGGCCACTCGCGCCGGCTGCACGTCCGGGCCTTCCTGGGCGAGCGCCAGGAGCACTGGTTCGAAGGCATGGAGAGTGCCTTCGCAGCCTTTGGGGGCGTGCCTGAGGAGGTGCTGCTCGACAATGCGCGCGCTCTGATCCTGCACCACGACGCGGCGACGCGGGAGGTGGTGCTCAACCCCAAGCTCCACGCCTTTGCGCGGCACTGGGGCTTCCGGGTCCAGGCCTGCGCGCCGTACCGGGCGCGGACCAAGGGCAAGGACGAGCGCGGCGTGGGCTACGTGAAGGGCAACGCGGTCGCGGGGCGAACCTTCGAGAGCTTCGCGGCCCTGGAGGCGCATCTGGCCGAGTGGACGCGCGAGATCGCCGATCAGCGCGTCCACGGCACCACCGGCGAGGCGCCCATGGTCCGCTTCGCGCGCGACGAGGCCGCCGCCCTGCGGCCGCTGCCCGACCGCGGCCCGTTCCTGGCCGCGCGCGAGCTGAGCCGACGCGTGGGAGCGGACTGCGCGGTGGAGATCGAGACGAACGCCTACTCGGTGCCGTGGCGCTTGATCGGGGAGCGAGTGAGCGTGCTGGTCACGGCCGAGACTGTGCAGGTCACCCATGCGGGCATCGAGGTGGCCCGTCATCCCCGCAGCGCGGACCGTCGCGGGCGCTTCACCGACCGCGCTCACTTCGAGGGCGTCGCGGGTGCCGCCGGCCGCGTGGTCAGAGAAGACGCCGAGGCAGCCGAGGCCGCGCCGATCCCGGCGCCGGCGCTGCTGCGCCCGCTCGCCGAGTACGAGGCGGTGGCCGGGGGCGCCTGGTGATGGGAGCGCAGACCCAGGACGAGCTCGACCGGATGCTGACGCGCTTGAAGTTGACGGCGGTGCGCGACCAGCTCGACGGCTTGCTCGACGAGGCGGCGCGGGGGGAGATGACCCTGCGCGAGGCGCTCGCCTTCCTCTGCGAGCGCGAGATCGCACGGAAGGATCAGCGCCGCATCGAGATGAGCTTCGGGCTGGCGAAGTTCCCCTTCGTGCGGACCCTGGAGGGCTTCGACTTCGCCGCCCAGCCCTCGGTCGACAAGGGGCAGATCCGCGACCTCGCGACGGGGCGCTTCATCGCCCACGGCGATGCGCTCTTGCTGCTCGGCCCCCCGGGCGTGGGCAAGACGCACCTTGCGGTGGCGCTCGGCCGCGAAGCGATCGTGGCCGGCCACACCGTGCTCTTCACCGGCGCCATGGCGCTCGTGGCCAACCTCGCCAAGGCCCAGGTCGAGGGCCGGCTCGAGGAGCGGCTGGCGCACTTCGCCAAGCCGAAGCTGCTGATCGTGGACGAGCTGGGCTACCTGCCGCTCGAGCCCAACGCCGCTCACCTGTTCTTCCAGCTCGTCAGCCGCCGCTACGAGCGCGGCGCGATGCTGGTGACTTCGAACCGGTCCGTAGGCGAGTGGGGCGCGGTGTTCGGCGACCCGGTGGTGGCCACCGCGATCCTCGATCGCCTGCTCCACCACTCCCACGTCATCACCATCCGGGGCGACAGCTACAGGCTGCGCGAGAAGCGCCGGGCCGGCCTTCTGCAGAAGGCCGGCCCGGCGCTTGAAACCGAAGTCGAAACCACATGACGGGGTGGGCCAGATCCTGGTGTCGCCACCGGGCCAGTTCCGAATGTCGCTTGATAATCGGCCCCGTCTCGATCCCGACGCGATCCGCATCAGGGGCGTGGCAAGCGATGCAGGCGGCAAGCTCGCCCACGCGGCTCCTCACCTTGCCCTCGAACCGCACGCTCCCATCGCTCGCGATCACGCACACGCTGGTCTCTGCAAGCGAGACATCCAGGCCCACATAGCTCGTCATTGGTAAACCCTCCAAGGATCCAGCAGCGCCCGCGCGATGCCGTGTCCCGAGGGTAGGGGCGAAGCGCAGCTGTTACCCCATGTCACCCGCAGGGCGGAGACCCCGGCCCGGGGGCTCCGGGAGCCGCAGGCGAGTAGAGCCCGGTCCCCGCAGGGGACGCGCCCCAGAGGTCCGCTGCGCGGACGGAGCCGTTCGTCTCACAGGTCTCTGAGGAAATTCGACTGTGAAAGGGCGCAACTAAGCTGCGAACGCAGCAAGTGACCCGGGAGAAATAACGCGAAGACTACCAGACTTCGCGGGGTTCTTGAACTTCACCCTCTTCTAAAGTTTCTAAGTAGCACTCAAGGTTGCTAGATATCTTTTCGAGAACCCTCGGTAGATACGGAACAAGATCGTCAAATTGTTCAGAGTCGGGTGTCGGCCCACCATGATAGTAGCGGCAGTGATCTATCACATTAGCGCGCTCCTCTACAGACATTAGAGCAAGCGGATCGCTATCATTGTAGTCATGAAGGTGCGAAAGATGGATGAAAGCGCATCCAAATTTGTAAACGGATTGCGCCCAACCTTGAAGTTCTTGGGCGAGATCAACCATTTCCCTATCGGTAACTTTCGCACGCGAGCCTTCACGTGTCCACTTCTCGCCGCGGATCAAATCCCCGATAAGGTAATCCCGACGTTCTGGGCTTTGCGTAATTAGGTAAATCACGCGAACCATTGAATTTAGTTCCTGTCGTAAAACAGCAACCATTTGCCCAGCGAGTTTAGCTTCTGCCAGAAGCGTCATAGCTCGCTGATGCTCACGAGAGCGACTGCGAATTGCTCGAACAAAGATAGTGAGATTCGACATGAAAGGCCTCTTCCTCGTGGCTACCGTGGACTGACCATGCCGCTGCGCCATAGCGTATATCAAAGAGCTAGTTCACCAAATCTGGCTGGCTCAGATCGAATGGCTACAAAGGGCTCGAAGCGGACCTCGATGATCCGAAAGAGCCATGCCCGCCAGGGGCGGCTCTGCGCTTCCCGGCGCACGGACCGGGCGTGCGCAGCGCGCCGGGGACGCGGGCGCGGCCCGCGGGCCACGGCGGACAGGGGGGAATGACGCGCCCCGCGGGCGCGTCCTCCGTCGCTCCGTGAGGCCCGCCCTAGCGGGGCTCTCCTTGGCGCCGCCGCGCGCCCTGCGCGGCGATCGCCCCGCGAGGGGCGATGCGGGGCGGCCCGGAGGCCGCCCCCGATCCCCGGCGGGGATCACTCGGGCTCGACGCCGGGCTCCTCGTCGTCGTCGCGGGGGCGGGGCTGGAAGGCGACGAGCTCGGTGGCGCCCACGGGGAAGTCGAGCCTGATGGAGAGAAAGGTCTCGCCCGTGTCCTTGCGGGCGTTCTCGAACACCGCGCCGACGCGGCGGTAGGTGGTCTTCTTGCCGCCGTCGCGGGTGGTGTACTCGACGGGGACGTTGAGGGTGTAGCGGGTCATGTCGTCTCTCCTTCGCTTCGATGACCGGAGAGGCGCGGATCGACCGAGGGGGCGGCGCAAGCGCGATTCTCGGAGGGTCCGCCGCAGGTGGAGACCGCGATCGTGCTTGCCGAGCGCCGGCCGCAGGACGGGGCGAGGGCACGCCGGCCCCGCGATCCGCGACAGGTCATCTCTTCGAAGCGAAGGGGAGGCGACGTGGCTCGCGCGGCAGCCACCTCTCGTCCCAGGGCACCACGTCCTGAGATGGCGGCAAGAAGACCGCCTGCCGCCACCTGGCGCACCGGGTGGGCACGCCTGGAAGGACATGGGCGGGACCTGGAACGGCGGCGGGCTCGTCTCGACCGGACCGGCCTGCCGACCGCCCCCCAGCCCCGCCCCCGCGACGACGAGGAGGAAGCGGGACCGACGCCGCCGCCCGGCCGGGATCGGGGGCGGGCTCCGGGCCGCCCCTCGGCGCCTTCGTGTCGGAAGCGGCTCGCGGATGGGTGATGGTTCGGCAAGGGCGGGAAGGATAGTCTGGCGGCCACGCGATGACGGGTGACGAGGAGGGTGGTGCGGATGATTCTCGGCGGTGGAGCTGGAGCTGGCGGTGGAGCACCTGGAGGCCCACGGCATGGTGACGGACCTGGTGGTGCCGACGCTGGCGGAGCCGGGGCGGCACCGGCGCTTCATGGAGGAGCTGGCGCGGCGTCGGGGCCGGCGGCACTGCTCGCTGTCGATGGCGGTCACGCCGCGCCACGGCGCGGTATGGGCGATCTTCGAGCCGCCTGCGCGCGGCGCGGGCGCGGAGGCGCGCGCGATCCGCCGGGCGATCCGCGAGGGCGGCATGGACCCGGTCTGGACGCGCACGGGGGTCTGAAAGACCCGCGCGCTCGACGCGTGACCGTCCCCATCTGAGGACGCGGACGACCGAAGCCCCCTGCGCGAGCGGCGGAAGGTCGTGGGGTCACGGAACGGCGCCCGCACGCTCGGTGCCCACATGGCCGGATCACGCAGCTTCGCGGTCACCGGGCATGAGGGGCCCGCCGGGTGGGGCCCGTCGTAGCAGGCGGGCCCCCGGCCCCGCCGCCCTGGCGGCCCAAAGGTGAGGAAATGGGGGACGGCCGCGCCGCCCCCCTTCCTAGGTCAGTGGATGGTGACGGGTACCGCCTCGTCGGCCCCGGTGGCGGGCGCAGCCTCCGTCGCGGCACCCGCCCGGTCCGCTTCCGCGGCCCCGGCCTCGCCGTCCCCCCGGGCCGCGCCCGCCGGCGCGGGCCGCTCGGGCGTGCGCATGGGCTTGGGCGTCCAGGCGTCGATGCGGGCGCGCTGGGCGGGCGTGACGCGCCAGATGGCGGCGGTCTCGGGATGGCCCTCGAAGAGCCGGCGCAGCACGCCGACCTTCTCGGCCTTCCGCTTGCGGCGGAACTCCGCGAGCCGCTCGTCGCCGGGCTCGAGATCGAGAAGCTCCGCGAGGAGGCCGTCGAGCCACCCCGCCGTCATCCGGCGCAGGAAGTTCGCCTCGCCCGGCGTCCAGACCGAGCGCACGTCCGCGCCCGCCAGCGTCGCCACGGTGTCGATCATGGAGCTGGTGGGCAGGGTGCGCGCCAGCCCCGCCGCGAGGGTGGCCATGCGCTCCTTCTTCGGGCGCTTGCGGAAGGCGTCGAAGGCGTCGGCCTTTTCCGCGCCGGTGAGGTATCGCCCCTCGTGCCACGCCCGCTCGGGGCGGTGGAGCCGCTCGTCGGTCCGCAAGCCCTGCGGCTCGCTCGGCATGTTGGCCCCCGCCTCGGGGCGCAGGCCGAAGACGTGGCCGTGCGCGCCGCTGTCGTCCGCGAAGCCGAAGGCGAGGAGGTCGAGCGCGAGGTCGGGGTGGACCATGAGCGCCGTCTGCACGGCGGTGAGGCGGATGGCCTCGAGGTCGGCCGTGAGCTTGGCCGAGAAAGGCGAGCGGGGCAGGGCGGGGCCGTCCTCGCGCGCGGCGGGCTCGTAGGGCTTGGGCAGCACGCCCGCCGCGATCGCGCCGGCCTTGTCCTCGGGCCGCACCAGCCCGGCCGTGACCTGCACCGCGCCTCTGGCATCGACGTGGACGATGATGCCCGCATGGGCCTTCTGCTCGGGCGTGTAGTGGCCCGCCGCGGCCTCCTCCAGGGCCGCGAGCTCGGCCGCCTCCTCGGGGGTGAGGTCCTCGTCGGCCCCCTCGGCCGCGGCCTCGGCGGCCTCCGCGAGCGCGGCGTGGCGTTCGGCGTCCTCGTCGGTGAGCATGCCCGGCTCGGGGTAGAGGCGCGCGAGGCGGCGCTCCTCGATCTCGTAGTAGCCGAGGTAGGAGGCGTGCGGC
The DNA here is from genome assembly GCA_963799455.1 of uncultured Alphaproteobacteria bacterium. Classification (GTDB taxonomy): domain Bacteria; phylum Pseudomonadota; class Alphaproteobacteria; order Rhodobacterales; family Rhodobacteraceae; genus CAWCXF01. Next base: position 21,216 of record CAWCXF010000003.1, read on the forward strand.
AGGGCCTCGTCCCAAAGCCAGCCCCCCTCCTGGGCGAGCCGCCGCGCGGTGCCCGCCAGCGTCTCGACGAAGAGGTCGTCCAGGAGGTCCGCGTCCTCCCAAACGTCCTCGCCACCGAAGAGGTCGGACGTGATCCGGCCCCCCGCCGCGCGGTAGGCCTCCGCGCCCACGAACACCGCGCGGCGGTCGTCCGATCCCACGGCGTCGGGGACGAGGCGGTGGCGCAGGGCGCGCTCGCCGACGGGCTGGCCCTCGATCTCGGCCAGCACCGCGAGGGCGCGCGCCTCGCTGTTGCACAGCGTGAACACCGCCGCGGCCCCGAGGCCGATGCGGTCGGCCCTGAGCGCGGCCAGCACGGGGGCGGGCAGGTGGGCCAGGCGCAGGCGGCGGTGGACGTGGGCCTCGGTGGCGCCATGGGCGAGCGCGATCTGCGGCACGCTGGCCCCCTCGCGGGCCATGCGGCCGTAGAGGGCGACCTCGTCGGCGGGGTGGAGCGCCTCGCGCACGGCGTTCTCGGAGGCGGCCCAGGTTTCGGCGACGGCTGCGTCGTCGGTCACGCGCACGGGCGCGGCGGCGAAGCGCGGGTCCTCGGCCGCGAGCGACTGCAAGGCGCGCAGCCTGCGGCCCCCGGCGACGATCTCGACGCCGTCCCTCGTCCTGAGCCCCGCGAGGTTCTGGATCAGGCCGAAGGCGCGGATGTTCTCCGTGAGCGCTGCGAGCCCGGCGGGGTCGGGCTCGCCCCGGCGGGGGTTGAGGTCGGACAGCCGCAGATCGGCCACCGGCAGGGTCTCGACAGCGCCGGGCAGGGCCGGGGCAGCCGGGGCGGCCACGGTCTCGACGGCCGAGGTCGGCGCGGGGGCCTTCACGGCGCGGGTGCGGGCGGTCTTGGTCTGGTCCTTGGTCATGGGGTTCGTGTCCTTGCGGATGGGGATGGCGCGGCCGTGGCCGCGAAGGACCGGCCCCGCCCGGCGGACGGGGCCGGGGGGCTGGTCAGTAGTCCTCGGGCAGCAGGATCGTCAGGACGCGGGCGGTGGCCTCGGGGTCGTCGGGACGCTCGCTGCCGAAGTGGAGGTCGCGGTCGTGGAGATCGATCTTCCACCAGACGCGTGCGCCCTCGACGGTGAGGGCGCCGAAGGTGTGGTCGCCATGGGGGTCGTTGTCTTCGGTGAAGGTCTCGTCCGTCGCGACCGAGCGCAGGGCTGCGCCCACGAAGGCGTCGCCGCGCGCGGCGACCGAGCGGGTGACGACGACGCGGCCCGGCAGGCCGGAGGGCGTGGCACCGGGCAGCAGCGCGCGGCGGAAGGCGTCGTTCTGCGCCGCGACCGTCACGGTGACGCGGGCGATGCGCTGGGCCTCGGTCTCGCCGAGGGTCGTGAAGTCGGGGGCGTGGGGGTCGCTCGCCATGGGTGGGCCTCCTCTCGGGTGGCCTCCACGTCGCCTTCCTTCCCATCATGGGCCGGGGCTGCGGAGGCGAGGTCCGCTCTCGGGCGGTCCTCTCCTTCGCAGGCTGGCCCTCGCCGAGAGCAGGAGGGGGCCCATGCAACCCTGCGCGGGGGGGAGGGGCCCCGTCTGCACGGAGCCGACGAAGGAGGCGCAGGAAGATGGGGGTTGCCCCCCCGCGCACGACGCCCCGAAGGGGCGGCGCTCGGGGTTGCATGGGGAGGGCGGCGCCCTCCTCTTTCTGTCTTTCTTCTCTTCCTTGCTGTCTTCCTCGCCGCGCCCGGCGCCCCCCGACGCTGCGCCCCATGACGGCGCCCGCGCGAGGGACCGTTCGTTAACAGCGGTGGGTTCAGTCAAGCATCATCTCACCCTTCTCAGGTCTAGCCCTGCGGGAGCGAGGCTGTGCCGGGGACGAGGTTCGTTCCGAGGTCGGCGGGGCCGCCTCAACATGGATGTCCGTGGCTGGGGTCGCCCCAATGTCACTGCCGCGCGGGTCCGAGAGCCGCGACGATCACTGCGGGGTCGACCCCGGCGCTGCGTCCCGGCAGGACGCCTCCCCTGGGGGAGCTCGGGGAGCGAAGGAGAACTACGCAGCAGCTTCCTTCCACTCGAACTCGGTGCCGTCGGTCCAGATGGCGTGCATCATGACCGCGAGCTTGCGCGCGACGGCGACCTTGGCCTTCTTGGACCCGGCGCGCTCCTCCAGGCGCAGACCCCATTGGCGAAGAGGGGTCGGCCGCGTGATGCGGGTCAGCAGGACGCCGGCGGCCTCGTAGAGATAGCTGCGCGTGAGGCTGTCGCCGGTCTTGGCGATGCGTCCTGAGCGACTCGTTTCCCGGACTGGTGCGTCCTGGGCGTCAGCCCGAGGTAGGGGCCGACGTCCTGCGAGCGGCGGAAGCGGGTGGGGTCCTCGATCGTGGAATGGAAGGCGAGCGCCGTCAGATGGCCGATGCCCGGGACGGTCATCAGCCGGCGCACGGTACCCTCGGACCGAGCGAGCGCGCGCAGCTGCCGGTCGTAGACCCGGATCTGATCGAGGACGCTGCGCAGCACCGCGAGGATCGGCGCTGCAAAGGCGGCGTAGGCCGGGTCGGCGTCGAGGAGGGCGGCCGCGCGGTGCGTGAAGGTGCGCCCCGCCGTCCGGGTCGTGAGAATGCCGAAGCGCTTCACCGCACCGCGCAGGGTGTTCTCCATGGTGCGCTTGGTGGCGAGAAGCAGCCGCCGGCCGAGCAGCAGGCTGCGGATCGCCTGCGCCGAGGCGCCCCGCACCCAGGCCTCCCGGTACCAGCCCACCCGCATCAGCTCGGCGAGCCCACGGGCGTCGTTGCGGTCGGTCTTGTTGGTCCTCAGCGACAACGCACGATGGGCGTGCCGCGTCTCGATGCAGACCACAGGCAGCTCTGCCGCCCGAAGCCCTCGGACCAGCACGCCCGAGATCGACCCCGTCTCGATCCCGACGCGATCCGCATCAGGCGCGTGGCGAGTGATGCAGGCGGCGAGTTCGCCCACGCGGCTCCTCACCTTGCCCTCGAACCGCACGCTTCCGTCGCTCGCGATCACGCACACGCTGGTCTCTGCAAGCGAGACATCCAGGCCGACATAGCTCGTCATTGGGGAAACCCTCCACGGATCCAGCAGCGCCCGCGCGGTGCCGTGTCCCGAGGGTAGGCGCGAAGCGCAGCTGTTACCCCATGTTACCCGCGAGGGCGGAGACCCCGGCACGGGGGCTCCGGGAGCGTCAGCGACTAGGGCCCGCCCCCCCCAAGGGGGACGCGCCCTTCCAGACTACAATTCTCCTTGTCGACGTTGATCGTTCTGGCGTCGTGCACTGCCCCCGCGAGCTGGGCCCCCCCCACCTGGCCTGCACTCAGCGATGTGCTAGGGTAGCTGAAACGCCCCCTCTGGTACGCCTTCCACCATGACCGCGATCAACCCCGAGATCTTGAGATGGGCGCGTGAGGGTGCGGGGCTAACGCTCGAGCAGGCGGCAAGCGCGATCGGTCTGTCCGGCGACCGAGCACCCGAGCGCCTCGCCGAGATGGAGCGAGGCGAGCGCGAACCGACGAGCCGGCAGATTGCCGAGATGGCGAAGCGGTACCACCGGCCCCTTCTGACCTTCTATCTCCGCGAGCCTCCCCGCGAGGACCCGAAGGTGCATGATCTTCGAACTGCCCGGCAACGGGACGACACCATGCAAGCGCGGCTCGACGCCCTCATTCGGGACGTACGAGCCCGGCAGGCTTTGGTGAGGGAAGGCCTCGAGGAGGCCGAGGAGGCTGAGCCTCTCCCGTTCGTAGGCTCCATGAAGGTAGAGCAAGGTGCGGCAGCCATTGCCGGAGCGATGAGTGAGACCCTCGACTTCGATCTGACGACCTTCCGGAAGGCCCCGAAGGCCTCTGACGCCTTCAAGGTGCTGCGTGCCGCCGTGGAGAGCATCGGCGTCTACGTGATCCTGATGGGCAACCTCGGACACCACACGACGAGCATTCCGGCCGCGGTTTTCCGCGGCCTGGCACTGGCCGACGACGTCGCACCTTTCATCGTGATCAACGAAAACGACAGTCGTGCTGCTTGGAGCTTCACGCTGCTGCATGAGCTCGCGCACGTGTTCCTCGGCCAAACGGCGATCAGCGGCTACGATGGAACCGAGAGGGCCGAGGCCGTCTGCGACGAGGCTGCTGCTCTGATCCTTCTGCCACGCGCGGAGCTGGATGACATTCAGGTAGGTCGGGTCTCTCTTGAGGAGCTGATCGAAGCCATCGACCGCTTCGCCGATCAGCGCCGGGTGAGTCGGACGATGGTGGCCTACAACCTGCTCAAGGCGAGGCGCATCGATCGCGAGGCATATCGAGAGTTGGCTGAGCGGTTCGACCAGGAGAGGCAGGAACGGCAACCGCGCCGAAGCTCCGGAGATGGCCCGGACTACTATGTCGTTCGACGCCATCGTGTCGGGGGTGGCCTCACCCGAGTCGTGGGACGCTTGATGGCTGAAGGTGTGCTGAGCACGACGAAGGCAGGCCGTGTTCTTGGGGTGAAGCCGACGGCGGTGGAGCGGATGACTGTCGGGCAGCAGGCGGCCTGACCGCCAGGTGCTTCACCTCCTCGATGCCGACACCTTGATCACCGGAGAGCGGGACGCCTATCCAATAGATCGGTTCCCGGTTCTCTGGGACTGGATCGTTCACCAAGGGACGGCCAACCGGATCAAGGTTGCCCGCGAACAGTTCGACGAGATCACGACGGGCAAGGGAATGCTTGCCGATTGGCTGAAGCTCGGGGAAGTCAAGGCCGCCCTTCTCTTCGACGAGGAGGTCGATCCTGCACTCGTTGCTCGTGTGGTCTACGAGGGATACGCACCTGATCTGACCGCTGCCGAGATCCAGAGGATCGGTCAGGACCCATTCATGATCGCTCATGCCCTTCGTCATCCGAAGCAGCGCAGGGTGGTGACGTTCGAGGTCTCGAAGCCCTCGAAGAAGCGGGCCAACCGCAAGGTGCCGGATGCTTGTCAGGCGGTCGGGGTCACTTCGTGCAACCTGTACCGTCTGATCAAGGATCTGGATTTCTCCACGGGCTGGTCGCCGTAGCGCCTCTCGGTCCGCCGCGTCTGGCACAGCGTCCCGCCGCGTTCAGCTCAGACGGTGATCGTTCTCCATCTCTTCAACCTGGAGGAACGCCTTGCTCTCCCGGGGCCTTGACGAGAAGCTCGAGTGGCTAGGTACGGGGGGCGAGCCATGAACGCCGTGGAGATCGAGGAGGCCGTCTCGAAGCTGGCGGCGGAGCCGTTCGACGCGGGCGAGTTCCCCTATGCGTTCCTCGCGGCCTTCGGTAACAAGGACACGACGATCAAGCGCCTGCGCGCGCGGGAGCAGCAACAAGTCCGACGTCGGCGGGGTCCTCCAGCGTCTCAACATCCACCTGGCCGTGGCCGAGCCCGGGGAGACCGTCGAGACGCTCGCCCGCCTCCGCGAGAGCCCCAGACCGCCAAGGCGAAGGCCAAGTTGATCCTCGCCACCGACGGCGAGCAGGTCGAGGCCGAGGAGATCGGCTCGGGCGAGGTCGTGTCGTGCCGCTACGCCGAGCTGGGCGACAACTTCGGCTTCTTCCTGCCGCTCGCGGGCATCTCGACCGTCGCCGAGGTCAAGAACAACCCCATCGATATCAAGGCGACGGGGCGGCTCAACCGGCTCTACGTGCAGCTCCTGAAGGACAACGCCGACTGGGGCGCCGCGGCCAAGCGCGGCGACCTGAACCGCTTCATGGCGCGGCTGATCTTCTGCTTCTTCGCCGAGGACACCGGCATCTTCGCCGGCGACGACCTCTTCACGGCCACGCTGCGGCGGATGACCGAGGCCGACGGGACCAACACCCGCGACGTCCTGCTGCGGCTGTTCGAGGCCATGAACCAAGACCCGCGATGGCGCTACACGAGCCGGCGCGAAATGGGCCGACGTGTTCCCCTTCGTGAACGGCGGCCTCTTCAGGAGGACATCGGCTGCCCGACCTTCACCCGCACCTCGCGGGCCTACCTGCTACGGGCGGGCGAGCTCGATTGGAAGACGATCAACCCCGACATCTTCGGCTCCATGATCCAGGCCGTGGCCGACGATGACGAGCGCGGCGAGCTGGGGATGCACTACACCTCGGTCCCGAACATCCAGAAAGTGCTGAACCCGCTCTTTCTCGACGATCTGCGCGAGCAGCTCGAGGCGGCGGGGACGAACAAGCGCAAACTCTTCAACCTGCGCCAGCGCCTGTCGCGCATCCGGGTGTTCGACCCGGCCTGCGGGTCGGGCAACTTCCTCGTCATCGCCTACATCCGCATGCGCGAGATCGAGGACGAGATCATGCGCCGCCGGGGCGAGGCGCTGACCCGGTCCGCGATCGCCTCACCCAGTTCTTCGGGATCGAGATCAAAAGTTTCGCGGCCGAGATCGCGCGGCTGTCGCTGCTGATTGCGGAGTTCCAGTGCGACGTGCGCTTCATCGGCCAGACCGAGGCCCGGGCGCTGGTCCTGCCGCTCCATGCCACCGGGAACATCCGGCAGGGCAACGCGCTGCGAATCGACTGGGAGGAGGTGTGCCCGCCGGTGGCAGTCTCGGTCGAGGAGCAGGATCTGGGTGGGCCAACGGGGCGGCTGAACCTGGAGAACGAGGCGGAATCAACTGAGGTCATCCTATGCGGCAACCCCCCATACAAGGGCGCACGAAAGCAAGAGCCGCATGAGAAGAAAGATCTGGAGCTTTGTTTCCGCGGAGATACAGACTACAAAGACGCGGACTATGTTTCTGGATGGTTTCTCAAGGCATTCTCCTACATTAGCGGCACCAGAAACAGGTTCGCGTTTGTTTCGACGAGTTCTATTTGCCAAGGTGAGCAGGTCCAGTTCATCTGGCCACGCATGTGGGATGCGGGACTCGAATTCTCTTCTGCCTACTGGCCGTTCAAGTGGAAGAACAACGCCGCCAACAACGCCGGTGTTTACGTCACCATTCTGGGGGTGAGGAATCGATCTCTGTCGACCAAAGATGATTTTTGACGATATTCAGCGCCGCATTGTCTCGAATATCTCTCCCTATCTGACAGAGGGCGCCGACGTTGTCGTCCAATCCGCAAGCGAGCCCCTGTCGCCAAACTTCAAAAAAATGATCATGGGAAATATGGCCCGTGACGACGGTCACCTGATCCTGGACGAAGCTGACGTCTCCGGTTTAGTGACGCACTACCCAAGCGCCCAGAAATTCATTCGTAGACTGCTGGGAACGAAGGAGATTGTAAGCGGTCAGCTTCGATACGCACTTCACCTATCGTCCAAGAATGAAGGCGAGTGGGGGCAGATCCCGCCAATCAGGGAGCGCGTGGAAAAGGTTCGTAAATTTCGGCATGAATCTAAAGCCAAGACCACAATCGGTTACGCCTCGGTCCCACATAGGTTCGCCCAGTATTGTCATAGAGATGAAACAGCGATTGCGATGCCGTCGGTAACGCCCGAGGAGCGGACACATGTGACACCTCTGCTCTTAGAGCCCGGGCCGATGGTCACGAACCTCGCCTACTTGGTCTATGACTACGACCTCTCGAGCTTCAGCTTGTTGTCTTCAAGGATGCACATCTCGTGGGTGAGAGGTGTGTCGGGGCGTCATGGCTCCGGCGTGAGGTATACGCCCTCAATCAGCTACCACACTTTCCCTGTCCCGAATCTCACCGAGACCGACAAGGCCAACCTCACCCGCTGCGCCGAGGACATCCTGCTCGCTCGCGAGGCGCATTTCCCTGCCACCATCGCCGAGCTCTACGACCCCGAGAAGATGCCCGACGACCTCCGCGCCGCCCATGACCGCAACAACGAAACCCTCGAACGCATCTACATCGGCCGCCGCTTCCGCAACAACACCGAGCGGCTGGAGAAGCTGTTCGACATGTACACGAAGATGACCGCGGCTGACGGGCAGAAGGGCGAGCGCATGACCGGGCACGTGAAGACCGCCCCCTCCGTCTCGGTCCGCTATGCCGCCACCGGCGCCTCGAAGATCGTCCAACGAGCTCGGCATGCGCGCCATGCAGGAGCGCGCCTATCAGAAGCGCGGCGAACAGTACCTGCTGATCAAGTCGCCCCCCGCCTCGGGCAAGTCCCGGGCGCTGATGTTCATCGCCCTCGACAAGCTCGAGAACCAGGGGCTGCGTCAGGCGATCATCGTGGTCCCGGAGCGCTCCATCGGCGCCTCGTTCCGCGACACGGCGCTGTCGCGCCACGGCTTCTGGGCCGACTGGACGGTGGCGCCCCAGTGGAACCTCTGCAACGCCCCCGGCGCCGACGAGCCCTCGGTCGCGAAGGGCAAGGTGAGGTCGGTGGCGGCTTTCCTCGCCTCCGACGACAAGGCGCTGGTCTGCACCCACGCGACCTTCCGCTTCGCCGTGGACGAGCTGGGCGTCGACGCCTTCGACGACCGCCTGATCGCGGTGGACGAGTTCCACCACGTCAGCGCCAACCCCGACAACCGGCTCGGCGCCCACCTGCGCGCCTTCATGGCGCGCGACCGCTGCGCACATCGTCGCCATGACGGGCTCCTACTTCCGCGGTGACGCCGAGGCGGTGCTGATGCCCGAGGACGAGGCGCGGTTCGAGACCGTGACTTATACCTACTACGAGCAGCTCAACGGCTACGAGCACCTGAAGTCGCTCGACATCGGCTACTACTTCTACTCGGGCCGCTACCTCGACGCGATCTCCGAGGTGCTCGACCCCGCGAAGAAGACGATCGTCCACATCCCGAACGTCAACGCCCGCGAGAGTCTTGGGCGACAAGATCAAGGAGGCGGAGGACATCATGCATGCCCTCGGGGAGTGGAAGGGCGCGGACCCCGACACGGGCTTCCAGCTCGTCGAGCAGCCCGACGGCCGCGTCCTGCGGGTGGCCGACCTCGTGGACGACGACGGCGCGCGGCGCGACCGCGTGATCGGCGCGCTGAAGGACCCCGTGCGCGCGGACGACCGCGACCACGTGGACATCATCATCGCCCTCGGCATGGCGAAGGAGGGCTTCGACTGGATCTGGTGCGAGCACGCTCTGACGGTGGGCTACCGCTCCTCGCTCACCGAGATCGTGCAGATCATCGGCCGCGCCACGCGCGACGCGCCGGGCAAGACCAGCGCGCGGTTCACCAACCTCATCGCGGAGCCCGACGCCTCCGAGGAGACCGTGAACGAGGCCGTCAACGACACGCTCAAGGCCATCGCGGCGAGCCTGCTGATGGAGCAGGTCCTGGCCCCGCGCTTCCAGTTCACGCCGAAGGACACGGGCCCCAAGGAGGGCTTCGACTACGGCGAGGGCGGCTACGAGGACGGCAAGACCAATGTGGGCTTCGACGACGCCTCGGGGCAGTTCCACATCCAGATCGCCGGGCTCGTCGAGCCGAAGAGCGACGAGGCCAAACGGATCGTCGAGCAGGACATCCGAGGACCTTCACGCATCTCTCCTCCAGGACCGCCAGGCCGTCGAGCGCGGGGTCTTCGATGACGAGACGCCGCCGGAGGAGTTAACCCAAGTGCGCATGGGCCGGATCATCGCCGACCGGTATCCCGACCTGTCCGACGAGGATCGCGAGGCGGTGCGTCAGCACGCCGTGGCGGCGATGGCCCTGGTCCAGAAGGCGAAGGCTAACACCCCGCCCATGAGCCCGGCGAGGAGCCGGCGCGGAACACGGCCTTCGTCGATGGGGCCCGGCAGTTCGTGACAGACGTGACGGAACTCGAGATCGACCTGATCGACCGGATCAACCCGTTCCAGGCGGCCCGCGCCATCCTGTCCAAGGCCATGGACGAGAGCACGCTGCGCGAGGTCGCGGAGGCCATCGCGCGCAAGCGCATCTCCCTCACCCACGAGGAGGCGCGGATGCTTGGCGGAACGGGCCGTCCGCTTCAGACAGGAGCACGGCCGACTGCCGTCGCTTACCTCCGCCGGACGCGTGGGAGCGCAAGATGGCCGAGGGGGTCGCGTCGCTCCAGCGAAAGGCGGCGGCCGATGCCTGAGCGGAGCGACGCGGACATCCTCGCCGACCTGGGCGTCGAGACCCGCCCCAAGGCCAAGCCCGCGACCACGCCCCGCGAGGCTCGCATCGTCGCGGGCTTCGAAGACATCCAGAAGTTCATCGAGGAGCACGGACGGCCGCCCCAGCACGGTGAGGACCGGGACATCTTCGAGCGCCTCTATGCGGTGCGGCTCGACCGGCTCCGCGCGCAGCCCGACTGCATGGCTCTCCTGGCGGACCTCGACCACCAGGGGCTGCTGTCGCGCCTCCCATGATGCGGAAGCCCAAGCCCCCGCCGCGATGGACGACGACGCGCTCCTCGCCGCCCTGGGCGTGGAGCCGGGGGTGGGCGGCATCACCGAGCTGAGGCATGTGCGGTCACAGTCCGACAGGCGAGCGGCCGAGGAAGTCGCGACCCGCCATCCCTGCGCCGACTTCGACAGCTTCGAGCCCCTCTTCGAGGCGGTGAAGGCCGACATCGCCGAGGGGCGCCGGCGGACCCGGCGCTTCGAGCGCAAGGCCGAGATCGAGATGGGCCGCTTCTTCATCGTCGACGGGCTGACCGCCTACGTCGCCGAGGCCGGCGAGGCGTTCGTCAACGAGTCCGGCAACCGGGACCAGCGGCTGCGCGTGATCTTCGACAACGGCACGGAGAGCAATCTGCTGTCACGCTCGCTTCAGAAGGCACTGACCGAGGACAAGGCGGGCCGCCGCGTGACCGAGCCCGACGCGGGCCCGCTGTTCGACCACGAAGACGAGATGCGAGGGCGACGAGACCGGGACGATCTACGTGCTGCGGAGCCTTTCCGATCATCCGCGAGATCGCGCGGAGCCGCGAGGTCATCCACAAGATCGGGGTCACCGGCGGGAAGCGTCGAGACCGACGCTTCGCGAACGCCGCCCGGGAACCGACCTTCCTGATGGCCGAGGTCGAGGTGGTCGAGACCTACCGCCTGATCGACATCCAACGGACGGCACTCGAGAACCTGCTGCACCGGTTCTTCGCCCCCGGACGCCTCGACATCACGATCCGGGACCGCTTCGGGGAGCCGATCAAGCCGCGGGAGTGGTTCGTCGTACCCCTGGACGCGATCCGCGAGGCGGTCGATCGCATACAGGACGGCAGCCTACCGGAGTACGAGTATAGGCCAGAGCAGGGGCGGCTCGTCGGACTTGCCGGCGATAAGGGGATCGCGAACAACTTTTGACACAAGGCGCATTCCGTCAAGAGTTGTGGGCCCGAGGACCAGCAGGGCCGGGACCTGCGATGGCGCGGCGGAGGGCAGCCAAGGGGCGAAGCGTCAAGAGTGGCAGCGCAGAAGACCCATGGAAGATCAGCCGCGAGGGACTGATAGCGCTCCGGCACCACCATGGGTGGCGCCGATCGGCAAGCTACGAGAGCATCGTTGTCCCAGTTGGACTGTAGTTTAACTGGGACAGGGGTAGCCCTGCTCCCACCAAGGGGTTACGAGCCATCGTGCAAGGGGGGTTCAAATGGGACACTCGCCGCCGCGCGCTGCGCTCTACTGCCGGGTCTCGACGAGGGATCAGTCCTGCGAGCGCCAGGAGCGCGACCTCGCGTCCTTCGCGGCGCGGTCGGGCTACGAGGTCATGGGCATCTTCAAGGAGACCGCCTCTGGTGCGCGGAACGACCGGCGCGAGCGCGCCCGGGTCATGGCGCTGGCTCAGGCCCGCGGAATCGACGCCGTGCTCGTGACCGAGCTGTCGCGCTGGGGCCGGAGCACCCCTGACTTGATCGGGACGTTGCGCGAGCTCGCCGCTCGCGGCGTGTCGGTGGTCGCGCTCGGCGGCATGACGTTCGACCTCACGACGCCGCACGGTCGGATGATGGCGACGCTTCTGTCGGGCATCGCAGAGTTCGAGCGCGAGCTGACGGTCGAGCGCGTCCGTTCGGGCCTGGCCGCGGCCCGGGCGCGAGGGAAGGCGCTGGGGCGCCAGCCCGGCCAGCGGCCGAAGTCGGATCGCCTGGCGCCCAGGGTGCTCGAGCTGATCGGGGAGGGACGCAGCTACCGTCAGGTCGGCCGTGAGGTGGGGCTGAGCAAGAACACCGTGGCCGAGATCATGAAGCGGCAGGGCGTGGCGGCTTCTCGGTCGACTGACGAGATGGGCTGTGACGAGGCAGCGGACGGCCAGGGAGGGGCGTCGTGAGCGAGCAGGTAATGGTCACCCCGAGCGAGCCACTCACGGTCAAGTTCGGCAGGTTCGACTTCCGAGGCTACTCGGGGCCGAGCATGGGGGCAGCCGTGATCTGTGAGCATCGTCCCATCGGGATGGCGAGCGTGCGGCTCCGCGATGTGTCGGGAACGTCGGTGACGATGGAGTACGCGGAGCACGCGACGCGGATGTGGCGGGAGCACCTGGCAGAGTATCCGTTGGCGAAGATCGCTTTCGTGGACATCGTCGAGGATTCCTATCTCGGGAGACCGACCAAGCCGGCCAAGAGGCGGATGGTCTGTGAAGGATGGGTCGAACGACGGGGGTGGTTCGGACGGCGGAAGCGGTTGGAGGACCCCGAGGTCGTCCCCCGGGCCGATGAGTTGCGGGCGATCACGGATGTCAGCTCGCAGCCATACCGACTGCCCCCGGAGCTGTGGCTCGATCTTCGCCTCCCCCCAGATGTGAGAGACTGGCCGATATTGGAGTGAGCTTGCGCATCGGCGTTGTTGCAGACCCCACCTCGTCGATCTGGGCTCGCACTCTGACGGGATGGTGGAGAGCGACCCGATGACGGACGACGATCGCGATAGCTCCCCGACGGCGAGCAAGCTTCGCGCCGTGCTGTCGCATCGGATTATGCGGATCGCCAGGCCGAAGCCGCATCCTTCTGCCAGCCCTGGCGGTGCAACAGCGGCGCGTCGTCGTCGAAGGCGGCGTAGCCGAGGCAGAGATAGGCCGCGAGCTCCCAGCGCGCGGGCACGTCGAGCAGCCGCTCGACGGCTTGGGGCTCGAGGATCGAGACCATCCCCATGCCGAGGTTCTCGGCGCGGGCCGGGATCCAGAGCGTGTGCACGGCCATGGCGGTGGACTGGTGCAGCGTGCGGGGCATGGTGCGCCGCCCCAGCCCGTGGCCCTCGGGCGGGTCGGTGTCGGTGAACACGGCGAGCTGCACGAGCGCCGCGTCGAGGCCTGCGAGCTTGAGCCGGGCGTAGGCGGCGCGGCGCTCGCCCTCCTAGCTGTAACGGCTTGAGATCATCCGTGGTCGGGCGCGAGATCATCGACGGTTTCGGCTCGGATTGCTTGCGACCATCCGGCGGCCTGGGCTCGGATTGCGTGAGACCGGGCGCAGATTGCTTGCGACAAGCGCGGACCACTGAGACGTCTGCCGGTGCAGCGGAATCGGGATCGGTCGCCAAACCGGCCGTTCGACGACATCCGTGGGCCGGGCCGCACCGCGGGGACCCTGCGGCCGCTCGCCAATTCGTTCCCCCCGGTCCACTTCTCATCGATGAGTTTCATCGGGGCATGAGCTTCAAGGACAGGGTCATGCTCTAGCCGGTCTGCGGCCGGGTGGGACGGCGGATGCCGGCCGAGACCGCGTGCCGTCCGACGTGAGGGCGGAGCGGCGTCGTCCCCCTGTCACAGACCTGGGCTAGCCATGGAGGGGCCCTCCCTCAAAGGAAGACCCCCTATGTCCCGATCCGCCCTGATCGCGATCTGCGCCTGGGCGCTCGCCGCGGCCGCCCCGGCCACCGCCGCCACGTTCAAGTTCATCCGCCATGCTGAAAGCACCACGAATGTCGGTGATCTGACCGGTGATGTCCTCGATCCCGATCTGACCGCGCTTGGACGGCAGCAAGCCCTCGACCTCCTCGACGCGCTACGCGGCGTCGACATCACGACGATTTACGTTACGAGCTTCCGGCGGACCTCCCTCACCATCGCTCCTACGGCCGACGCGCTCGGTCTCACTCCCATCGTCGTGCCCGAGATCCGCGAATGGGACTTCGGCAACGAAGCCATCGGCGACGATTTCCTCGCGCGGGGCGATCAACTCTATGCTCGAGATGTTCGGGGCTTGGCTCTTGGGCGACACAACCGCACGGCTCGAGGGGCGCCCGAGCTCCAAGTCGCTCGACGAGCTGCGCGCGCGCGTCGTGCCCGGTTATCAGGGAATCGTCGACCGGCACCGGGACGAGGATGGGGTCGTTGCGATCGTCGGCCATGGCGGGTCGATCGGCTGGGTCCTGCCGTCCTTCGCCGCCAACGTCTCCCTTCCGTTCGGCCTGACCAACGGGCTGGCGAACACGGGCATCATCGATGTCGCGCTCGATGCCTCTGGCACGCCGTTCGTGACTGAGTGGGACGGGATCGCGTTCGAGGCGAACGGTCCGGTCGTGGCGCCCGTGCCGCTCCCCGCGGGCGGGCTGCTGCTGCTCACCGCGATCGGCGGCCTCGCCGTCCGCCGCATCGCCCGCGGGCCGGGGCGCGCGTCGCAGCCCGTGTGATCGACTTTGATACGAGGATGATGCAGGGCGCCCCGGTCACGGGTGGGACGTCACCTCCGAGCGCCGGAGCAGAGGAACGCCCGACGATGCCGGCGGCTGCGAGTCAGGGCGCGCCTCAGCGGGCGGTCGTGTGGAGACGTGCGGCGCCCCAGGGGTTGAGGAGCATCGGCGCGAAGCGGATCGCGGCGAGGAGGCGTGATACGGAAGCCCGCCTCCGAGGCGCGGCCTTCTCCAGCGATCATTGATGGCGCCCCCTCATCGGCGCGCAAGCGCGGGGGGCGGCGCGATCACGAGGCCCAGCGCGTTGCCGCTGGCGACGATCCGGATCGGCAGGGCGGCCGCCGGGTCGGGCCTATCGAGGGCGAAGCGTTCGTTCCTTTGCAGGCCAAGCAGGATCGAGATCATCCAAGGCGACGCCACGGGCGTCAGGTGGCCCGCCCCGCGCGCCGCGGCGCCGCTGGTGTCGATCACCGTCACGTCGAGGTCGGAGAGCGCGGCGAGGTCGTCGATCGTGCCCAGACGGCCGCCGCCGCTCAGCCATCCCGACAGGCGCAACGCCCGGTCTCGCCCCGACGCGAAGATCACGAAGGGCTCGGGCAGCGCGTCGATCGGCGCAACCTGCGCGCGGAACACGTCCAAGTCAACGTCGGGCGAGATGAGGGCCACGTCGCCCAGCTCGTCCCAGAGGCCGCCGCCGGTGCGCAACGCACGGCTCCGGAGCGTCTCCAGCAGGAGCTGGGATCCGAGGGAGTGGGCGACCAGCGTGATGCTGTCCACCGGGGTCGCGGCCACGAGGTCGATCAGGTCCTCGAGGCCGTCCCGCGCAAAGAGAACGCTGTCGCGGTCGTAGAGGTAGTTGCCCGCCGAGGCGGCGGACGGCCAGGAATACAGGATCGGCACGCCGGTTGTCTCGAAGTCGTGGGTCATCTGCGCGAAGCGGTAGAGACCTTCGGCGAAGTTCGTGTTGTAGCCATGGGTGAACACGACGACGTCGCGCGAACCGGGCGGCAGCGCCGCCAGCCGCGTGGCGATCTCGGACCGGAACGCGCCGGCGTCGCGCGTCAGGGCCGCGTCGGTGACGACGAACTCCGTCGCCGAGTCGGGCGTGGCGCCTGGCCAGGCGACGGTGCCCGACACATGGCCGGGCGGCACCGCGACGGAATATCGCCCGTAGGTTGGGACGGGCTGCCGTTCGGCGCCGAAGTCCGCGCTCCGCCCGATCCGCTCGCGCGTCGTGGCGACGAGGATCTCATGCGTGGTGCCAGGCGCGCGATCGACGAGGGCGAGCTCGCCGCGCGGCGCGCAGGCCGCGAGCAGGAGGACGAGGAGGATGGGACGCATCGTCACCCTTCCGCGACCGAGCGGCGGAAGATGACGAGGCTGAGGGCGAGGAAGGCCGTGCCGAGCAGGAACGTCCAGAGGAACTCGGCCCAGACGATACTGAGGCCGGCGCCGCGGTAGAAGATCGCCTCGGCGAAGGCCATGTAATGCCGCGACGGCAAGAGCCACGTGATCGGCTGCAGCCAGGCGGGCTGGCTTTCGACCGGGGTCATGCCGCCCGACAGGATCATGATCGGCATGATGACGAGCATGATCAGGAGCGCGAACTGCGCCATCGTGCGGGCGAGGATGCCGAGCAGGAGGCCGATCGCCGCGGCGGCGAAGATGTAGATCGCTGTCCCGGCGAGCAGCAGCGCCTCGGAACCGGCGAAGGGGATGCCGAGCGCGCCCTCGACCACGACGAAGAGCGAGAAGGTGAAGGCCGCGAAGATCACGCCGCCATTCGCCAGCACCTTGGCGAGCGCGATCTCGATCGGGGTCAGCGGCATCACCAGCAGGTGCTCGATGGTGCCGTGCTCGCGCTCGCGGATCAGCGCCGCGCCGACCAGCACGATGGTCAGCATCGAGAGCGAGTTCAGAAGGCCCCCGATCGCCGCGAACCAGACGTTGTTGCCAGCCGGGTTGAAGGCGCGCCGCACCACGAGGTCGACGGCCGGGTCGGACGTGACGTCCTCGCGCGCGGCGAAGCGCTGCACCTCGCCCGTGAGGATCGCGGTCAGGTAGCCAGTGCCGATGCCCGCCTGCTGCGTCTTGGTGGCGTCGATGTTGATCTGCAGCTCGGGCGCCCGTCCGGCGCGCACGTCGGCCTCGAAGCCGCGCGGGACGACGACGACGAAGGTGGTCTCGCCCCAGTCCATCATCCGGTCGATGTCGCCGGCCTCGACCAGGCGCGGCTCGAGGAACCAGGGCGGATAGAGCGCCGTCCGCAGGCCGCGCGAGAGCGCCGAGCGGTCCTCGTCGACGAAGGCGACGGCCGCCTTGCTGATCGTCTCGCCGGCGGCGTTCGACTCGACGTACATGCCCGGGCCGAAGGAGTAGATGACAAGGAGCAGCAGCACGAAATCGCGCCAGAGCGTCCGCAGCTCCTTGCCCGCGAGCCAGAAGATGTTGCCGAGGCTGCGCATCACCGCTCCTGCTTCTTGAGGAGAAGGGCCGCGGTGCCGACGAAGACCGGCACGAAGGCCGCGATCAGCAAGATGTTGAGCCCCAGCGCGCCGAAGCCCAGGCCCTTGTTGAAGGCGCCGACGCTCATCTGCATGAAGTAGTTGGTGGGCCAGAGCTGCCCCATGATCCGCGCCGCACCTTCCAGCGTCGAGACCGGCTGGTTGAGGCCCGAGAACTGCACCGTCGGCATCATCGCCAGGATCATCGTGGCGAAGACGGCAGCGACCTGGCTGCGGGTGAAGACCGCGACGATCAGGCCGAACCCGGTCGCGGCGAAGACGTAGACGACGGCGCCGAGTGCCAGCGCCAGCGCGCTGCCCGTCAGCGGCACGCCGAAGAGCAGGACCGCCATCGCCGTCAGGATCAGCCAGTTGATAAAGCCGATGGCGACATAGGGAAGCTGCTTGCCGAGCAGGAACTCGAGCTTGGAGGTGGGCGTGACGTAGAAGTTGGTGATGGTGCCGATCTCGCGCTCGCGGGCGATGCTGACCGCCATCAGGATCGCCGGGAACAGCATCAAGAGGATCGCCGGCACCGAGGGCGCCATGGAGTAGAGGCTCTCGAAGCTGGGGTTGTAGCGGTAGCGCGGCTCGATCCCGACGACCGGACGAGCGAGGCCCGCGAGCCCCGCTGCGGTGGCGCGGTCGCCGAGGAAGGTGGCGTGCGCGCCCTGGACGTAGCCCTCGATCGTCGCCGCGCGCATCGTGTTCGCGCCGTCGATCCACGCCGCCACGCGGGTCGTCTCGCCGGTGGTGACGGCGCGGCCGAAGCCCGAGGGGATATCGAGCGCCAGCGTCACCTCGCCCGCCGCCATCCGCGTCTCGAGCTGGTCGAGGCTCGCCACGGGGGGCATCTCTACGAAGTACGGCGAGCCCTCGAAGTTCGCGAGGTAGGCGCGGCTCTCGGGGGTGCGGTCCTGGTCGAAGGCGGCGAAGGTCAGGTCCTCGACGTCCGACGAGATGCCGTAGGCGAACATCAGCATCAGGATCATCGAGCCCAGGAACGCGAAGGCGAGCCGGATCGGGTCGCGCATCACCTCGAGCATCTCCCGCCGGCTGACGGCGAGGAGGCGGCCGAGGCTGCGGCCGCCGGGGCGCTGCGGCGCGGCCTCCACGGGCGCGAGCGCCGGGGCGCCGCTGCCGGCGGGCTCGCCGATCGCACCCTCGATGTAGCGGATGAAGGTCTCCTCCAGCGAGGCCGAGCCGCCCTCGGCCGCGAGCCTCTCGGGCGTGTCGTAGACCAGCACCTCGCCCGCGTGCATGAGCGAGATGCGGTCGCAGCGCATCGCCTCGTTCATGAAGTGGGTCGAGATGAAGATGGTGACGTGATCGTGCCGCGAGAGGTCGACCAGCAGCGCCCAGAACTCGTCGCGCGCGACCGGGTCGACGCCCGAGGTCGGCTCATCGAGGATCAGCATGTCGGGGCCGTGGATGATGGCGCAGGCCAGCGACAGCCGCTGCTTGAGCCCCAGCGGCAGGTCGCGCGAGATCGCGCCCGCATGGGGCGCCAGGCCGAAATCGGCAAGCAGTGCGTCGATCCGCGGGCCGACCTCCGCCCGGTCGAGGTGGAAGAGCCGCGCATGGAGCGCAAGGTTCTCGCGGACCGTCAGCTCGCCGTAGAGCGAGAAGTTCTGCGACATGAAGCCGACGCGGCGGCGCGTCTCGATGTTGTCGGCGTCGGCCGGCTTGCCGAACAGCCACGCCTCGCCTTCGGACGCGGGCAGGAGCCCCGTCAGCATCTTCATCGTCGTGGTCTTGCCGCAGCCGTTCGAGCCCAGGAAGCCGAAGATCTCACCCCGCTCGATCTCGAAGCTCACGTCGCGCACGGCGGTGAAGTCGCCGAACCGTCGGGTGAGGTTCTGGGCGACGATCGCCGGGCCGCCCTCTTGTGGCTCGCGCGGCGGGATCTCCAACGCCCCTTCCGCTCGTCGCTTCTCGGGCGGCAGCAGCGAGACGAACGCCGCCTCGAGATCGATCTGAGCCGGTCAGCGCCCGCAGCTCGTCGGGCGTGCCGGTGGCGAGGATGCGGCCCGCGTCCATCGCCGCCAACCACTCGAAGCGCTCGGCCTCCTCCATGTAGGCGGTCGAGACCAGCACGCTCATCCCCGGCCGGTCGGCGCGGATGTCGTCGATCAGGTCCCAGAACTGTCGGCGCGAGAGGGGATCGACGCCGGTCGTGGGCTCATCGAGGATCAGGAAGT
This sequence comes from uncultured Alphaproteobacteria bacterium, assembly GCA_963799455.1. Classification (GTDB taxonomy): domain Bacteria; phylum Pseudomonadota; class Alphaproteobacteria; order Rhodobacterales; family Rhodobacteraceae; genus CAWCXF01. The sequence goes on from CAWCXF010000003.1 coordinate 40,356, forward strand.
CGGGGTCGTGGATCAGCGCGCAGCACAGGCCGAGCTTCTGCTTCATCCCGCCCGAGAGCTTGCCCGCCGGCCGGTCGGGGAAGGGGTCGAGCCCGGTCGCGCGCAACAGCCGGTCGATCCGCCGCCGCCGCTCGGCCGCGCCGTGGCCGAAGAGGCGGCCGAAGAAATCGAGGTTCTCGAAGACGCTGAGCTCCCGGTAGAGGTTCCGGCCCAGCCCCTGGGGCATGTAGGCCGCGCGGGTGTAGACATCCTCCCGATGCGCGGCGCGCGACATCGACCCGCCCAGCACCGTGACCTCGCCCGCCTGCATCTTCCGCGCCCCCGCCAGGAGGCCGAGCAGCGTGGACTTGCCCACGCCGTCGGGGCCGATCAGGCCCAGCATCCGGCCCGAGGGCAGGTCGAGCGTCACGTCGTCAAGCGCCAGCACCTTGCCGTAGCGGTGGGTGACGTCGCGCGCGCACGCGACAGGGGAGCCCCCATCCGGCACGGCGCCCTCAGTCCGCGGTCGCGGCGATCGCGGGCGGCAGCGCCTCGGCGGGGATCGGCTGGCCCACGAAGTCCGGCGGCCACGGCGTCTCCTCGCCGCCCAGGAGGCGCACGAAGGCCTCGCCACGCAGCCCGGTCTTCACCTGGTCGATGTAGGCGCGCACCAACTCCTCGGGCACGCGGACCTTGGCGCGGAACATCAGCTTCTCGCGCTCGTCGGCGGTCTCGACCTGCTTGGGCGTGAACTGCGCCTCGGGGGACACGAAGCTGACATAGGCGGGGATGGCATAGGGGATGCCGTCGAGCCTGATCCGCGCCTCCGCGCCGATCGCCGTCCGCGTCGCCTCGGCCGCGGGTAGGAACACCTCCATGTAGACCTGGGACAGATCCAGGAGCGTCACCACCTTGCCGCCGCCTGCCAGCACCTCGCCCGGCTGCGCCAACCGGTAGAGCACCCGCCCGAAGGTGGGCGCGGCGAGCGTCGCGTCCTCGATCTGCGTCACGTACTGCCGGACGAGCGCCTCGGCCGCCTCCACCCCGCGCTCGGCGGTGTGGAGCTGCGCGATCGCCGCGTTCAGCGCCGCCTCGGCGGAGGCGCGCCGCGTCTCCTGCTGCTCGGCCACCGACGGCGCGCTCACGCCACGCTCGGCCAGCGTGCGCGCGCGGGCGGACTCGTCCTCGGCCAGGGCCAGCTCGGCCCGCCGCTGCGCGATCAGGGCACGGACCTCCTCGACCTGGCTCTCGGCGCGGGCCGCGTCGGCCTGCGCCCGCGCGCGCTGCGCCTCCAGCTCGCGGGTGTCCATCACCGCCAGCACGTCGCCCGCCTCGACCAGCGCGCCCTCGGCCACCCGAATCTCGGCGACGCGGCCGGGCGTGCGGGTGGCGACGTCGATCTGGTCGGCCTCGATCCGGCCGTTGCCAGCGGCGATGCCCACGGGCAGGCCGCCGGTGTTCCGGTCCCAGACGTACCAGGCGACCGCGCCGATCGCGGCCAGGACGGCGAGGATGCCAAAGGCGAGGCGGAGATGCTTCATCGGGCGGGGTCCAATCTCGCAGGGTGGTCAGGTCGCGGCCATGCCGCCGTCGACTGCGTACTGCGCCCCGGTGACGAAGCGCGACTCGTCGGAGGCGAGGAACAGGACCAGCCGCGCGACATCCGAGGACTCGCCGTAGCGGCCCAGCGGTATCTGCGACTCCAGCCCATGCTTGACGGCGTCGCCATGACCCGGATCAAACCCCTCCTCGAGCGACCGCATCATCCGCGTGTCGATCGGGGACGGGTGGACCGAGTTGACGCGGACGCCGAATGGCGCCGCCTCGACCGCGGCGGCGCGGGTCAGGCCGACGACGGCGTGCTTCGACGTGATGTAAGGCGCCACGTTCGGGCTGCCCTTCAGCCCGGCGATGGACGACATGTTGATGACGCTGCCGCCCCGCCGCTCCATCATCGCGGGCAGGACATGCTTGAGGCCCAGGAACGCGCCGCGCACGTTCACCGCGATCACGCGGTCGAAGTCCTCGATGCTCTGCCGGGTCAGCGGGGCGACCCTGCCCTCGATCCCGGCGTTGCTGAAGAAGACGTCGATCCGCCCGAACGCCTCGGTCGCCGCATCCACGTAGCGCCGTGTGCCCGCCTCCTCGCTGACATCCGCCGCGACCGTGAGGACGTCCGGCCCGCCGCCCAGATCGGCCGCCGCATCGTCCAGATCGGCCTCGCGCAGATCCACCAGCGCGACCTTCGCCCCCTCGGCCAGGAACAGCCGCGCCGTCTCCAAGCCGATCCCCGCCGCGCCGCCCGTGACGACGGCCACCTTGTCCTCCAGCCTTCCCATGCTCATTCTCCTGCAATTGGCGTTGCATGATCGTCCGGCCCGGTCGGGAACCACCGCCGCGCCGCGCGACCGAAGCCGTCCACGTAGGTCAGCACCACCGGCACCACGACGAGCGTGAGGATCGTGGACGAGATCAGCCCGCCGATCACCGCGTGCGCCATGGGCGCGTTCTGGCCCGAGCCGCCGTGGAGGTTCAGCGCCAGCGGCAGCATCCCGAAGATCATGGCGAGCGTCGTCATGACGATGGGGCGGAAGCGCGTGGACCCCGCCTCCAGCAGCGCGTCGTAGAGGTTGAGGCCCCCCGCCACCTGCTGGTTGGCGTTGTCCACCAGCAGGATCGCGTTCTTCACCACGAGGCCCATCAGCATGATGAAGCCGATCATGGAGAACATGTTGAGCGTCGAGCCGCCCGCCATCAGGCCCAGGAGCACGCCGATCAGCGCCAGCGGCAGCGCGGCCATGATCGCCAGCGGCTGCAGGAAGGAGCCGAACTGCGAGGCGAGCACGAGGTAGATGAACACCACCGCCAGCAGGAGCGCCGCGCCCGCCGCCGCCGCCGTCTCGGCCAGCTGCTCGGCATCGCCGCCCGCCGAGACGCGGTAGCCCGCGGGCAGGTCCAGCGCATCCATCGCGGCCTGCACCTCGGGCATCGCCTCGCCCAAGGTCACGCCCGACAGGTTGGCGCTGACCAGCACCTGGCGGGAGAGATCCCGGCGCAGGATCTCGGACGGCCCGAAGGACTGCACCACGTCGGCCACCTGGTCGAGCCGCACCATGTCCGTCCCGCCGCTCTGGGCCACGGGCAGCGCGCGCAGCACCTCGACGTCGTGGCGCATCTCCTCGGGCAGGCGCACCGTCACGGTGAAGCTGCGCCCGTCGGGCGAGGTCCAGTCGCTCACGTCCTCGCCGCCGAGGAAGGGGCGCAGCGTGGCGCCGATCTGCTGGAGCGACACGCCGAGGTCGCTGGCCGCCTCGCGGTTGATCCGCACGCCCAGCACGGGCTGCGCGGCGTCGAGGCTGGAGGACACGTCCTCCAGGCCCTCGATGGTCTGGAGCGCGCGCACGAGCCGGTCCGCGAGCGGCGCCAGCACGCCCAGGTCGTCGCCGTAGAGGTTGACCTGCACGGGCGCCGAGACGCCGCCGAGGCCGCCGGCCGCGCCGATGGTCACGTCGATGCCGGGGATCGCGGCCAGCGCCTCGCGCACGGGCAGCGTCATGTCCTGCGGGCTGCGGTCGCGATCGGAGGAGGGCACCATGCCGACGGCGACCGACGCGCTGTTCTGCCCGTCCGAGCCCGCGCCGGCGATGGTGGCGTAGGTGCCGGTCACCTCGGGGAAGCCGCGCAGCATGCGGTCCACCTGGCGCACCTTGGTGGCGGTGTAGGCCAGCGAGGAGCCCGGCGGCGTCTCCAGCTCGACCTGGAACTCGCCGTTGTCCACGGCGGGGGCGAACTCGACGCCGACCAGGGGCACCAGGAGGAAGCTGCCCCCGAAGGCCAGCACCGCGACGGCAAGCGTCGTGATCCGGTGCCGCAAGCTCCAGCGCAGAAGGCCCCGGTAGCCGCGCCCCAGCCGGTCGAAGACCCGCCCGAACCGCGCCACGGCGCGCCCCAAGGGCCCGCGCCGCGCGTCCGGCTCGCCCGCGGGATCGTACCAGACCGACGACATCATCGGGTCGAGCGTGAAGGCCACGAACATCGAGATCAGGACCGCCACCGACACGGTGACGCCGAACTGAAGGAAGAAGCGGCCGATGATGCCGTCCATGAAGGCAACCGGCAGGAACACCGCGACGATGGAGAGCGTGGTGGCGAGCACCGCGAGGCCGATCTCGTTGGTGCCCTCCAGCGCCGCCCGCCGGTGCGACTTGCCCATGTGCAGGTGGCGCATGATGTTCTCGCGCACCACGATGGCGTCGTCGATCAAGAGGCCGATGGCGAGGCTGAGCGCCAGCAGCGTCATGATGTTGAGCGTGAAGCCGAAGGCATAGAGCGCCGTCATCGTGCCGATCACCGAGATCGGCAGCGTCAGCCCGGTGATGACCGTGGAGCGCCAGGAGTTGAGGAACAGGAACACGATCAGCACGGCGAGAGCCGCACCCTCGATCATCATGTTCTGGACGCCGTGATAGCTCTCCTCCACCGCCACGGCGTTGTCGCGCACGATCTCGACCGAGACGTCCGCCGGCAGCTCGCCCGCCATCAGCCCGGCCGCGGCCTCGCGGATGTGCTCTGCGACCTCGACCGTGTTGGCTCCTTGCGTCTTGACGACGTCCACCGCGAGCGCCGCCTCGCCGTCCAGCAGCGCGATGCTCTCGGGCTCGGCCTCGCCGTCCTCGAGCGTGGCGACGTCGCGCAGGCGCACCGGCTGGTCGCCCCGCCGCGCCACGATGATGTCGAGGAAGTCGGCCGCGTTCTCGATCCGGCCCTCGACCTGGATCGACTGCACCTCCAGCCCCTGCTCGATGGAGCCCGCGGGCAGGTCCTGGTTGTCCTGGCCAAGCGCCGCCGTCACCTCGCCCACGCCGACCCCGAAGGCGGTCAGGCGGTCGGGGTCCACCAGCACGTTGAGCTGGCGCGGCACGCCGCCCACCACGGAGGCGCGGCCCACCCCCTGGATCGCCGAGAGCCGCGGCTCGATCACGTCCTCGGTCAGCGCGGTGAGGTCGCGCAGCGACATCGTGGGCGAGGAGACGGCGAGCGAGACGATGGGCTGCTCGGCCGGGTCGAACTTGAACAGCAGCGGGTCGTTCGCGTTGTCGGGGAACGCGGCTTCGATCGTGCCCAGCCGGTCGCGCACCTCCTGGATGGCGGTGGCGCTGTCGACCTCCATCTCGAAGAACAGGATCACCAGCGCCTCGCCGGCGCGCGCCGTGCTCTCGATGTAGTCGATGCCGCTGATCGTGTTCACCGACTCCTCGATGGGCTCGATGATATCGTTCTCCACCGCCTCGGGCGCAGCACCCGGATAGCTGACCACCACCGCGACCACCGGGAAGTCCACGTCGGGAAGCTGCTCGATGGGCAGGCGCAGGAAGGAGTAGCTGCCGATCACCATCAGCGCTGCCATGACCATGGTGGCGAAGACGGGGGCGTTCACGCTGATGCGGGTCAGGAACACGGGCTCACTCCTCCACGATCACGGCGGCGTCGCCGTCGTTGAGGGAGGGGAGTGGCGCGGTCACGACCGTCTGCCCGGCCTCCACGCCCGCCGTGAGGCGCACCAGACCGCCGGCCCAGTCGCCGTCCGTCTCGATGGGTCGGCGCACGAGGCGTCCGTCCGCGACCTCTAGGAGGTGATTGCCCTCGGCATCCTCGCGCAGCGCTGCGGCCGGCACCGCCAGCGAGCCGGGCGCCTCCTCCACCACGATCAGGCCGACGCCGAACATTCCGCCCAGCAGCACGCCGTCCGCGTTGTCGATACGCACGTAGACGGGGATCGTGCGCGTCCCCTCTTCGGCCACCGGGTTGATGCGGGTGACGGTGCCCTCGAACGTGCGGCCGGGGATGCCGTCGACGCGCACGCTCACGGCCTGGCCGCGCGCAAGCAGCGAGCCCGAGCCCACGGCCGCGCTGGCGCGCATCTCCACCTCGGTCAGGTCGACCACCGTCAGGAGCGGCGCGCCGACCTGCACGTATTGCCCCGGCTCGGCCGAGCGGGCCGAGATCATGCCGTCATAGGGCGCACGCACGGTCGCGTTGCGCAGCCGCAGCTCCGCCCCGGCGACGAGGTCCTCCTGGGCGCTGACGCTGGCGCGCAGCTGCGCGACGCTGCTGCGCGCCTCTTCGAGGCTCGAGGTCGTGGTCACGCCGCGATCGATGAGCTGCTGCGTGCGCTCGAGTTGCACCTCGGCCAGATCCAGCTGCGCGCGCGTGGCATCGGCGGTGCTGCGCGCCTGCTCAAGCTCCAGCGTCAGGGTCTCGACGTCGATCTGCGCCAGCACGTCGCCCGCCTGCACGGCGTCGCCGGGCCGCACTTCGACCGTCTCGACCCGGCCGCTGACCTGCGCCGAGAGCTGCGCTTGCCGGATCGGGGCGAGGGTGCCGATCACGCGCACGGCGCGCTGCAGGGTCTGCGGGGCGAGCACCGCGATCTCGGCGGTGTTGACCTGCATCACCGGCTCGGGCACGGGCGCCACGGCGATCGGCGCGGCCGCGGGAGCCATCCGTGCGGCGTAGTAGGCATAGCCCGCCCCGGCCGCTGCGATCAGCAGGACGAGGACCACCCAGGGCCACCGACGCCGCCGGCGCGGCTCGCCCTTTCGCGCGCTCTCGGCGCGCGCCGCCTCAGCCCGGCCCATCGCCCAGTCGGGCTTGGACGGCGCGGCCTTCCCGATCCTGCCGTCATGCGCGGTCATGCGCCATCCTCCGGGTTGTCGTCGGGGCTGCGGCCCGGCCGGTCGGCCGGGCCGACGCGCGCGCTCAGGCCCAGCCGACCCATCCGCGGGCGGCCGCCTCGTCGCTCCCAGGGAAAAAGCGCATCTCGAAGGGCATCACCGGCCCCATCGCCGACACGAGCCCCTGCATCCAGGAGGGCGCACCGACGACGGCGTAGCGCTCCATGTGGCCGATCATGCCCAGCTTCGCGCCCATCACGCCCGCCCCGTCCGTCAGAAGGGCCGGGTCGAACCCGTCCCAGTGCGCGAACTTCGCCAGCACGTTGACCTTGCCGTCGCCCTTCATCACCCCTTCGAGCGGCGCGAAGACCGCGTCGACGTCGTCCTTGCCGATCCGGCCCGCGACCTCGAAGGCCACCACGCCCTCCGAGCCGTCGGCCAAGAGCCGGATGCCGGGTCCACCGGACGCCGCCGCGCGGCCCGGCAAATCCGAGACGAAGGCCTCGGCCGCCGCCACCTCCGAGGCGGGAAAGGCGCGCATCTCGATCATCGGCAGGATCGGGTCGACCCACCGCAGCAGCGCCGCAAAGGCCTGCAGGTCGGTCACCACGGCCATGCGGGCGATCCTGGCCCACCGGGTCAGCATCCCGAACTCGAAGCGCATGTCCTCGGCCAGCGCGTCGGCGGTCATGTCCCTCCAGCCCTCGGCCCGCACGATCAGGCCCAGCGGCGCGTCGCCGTCAAGGGCGGGCGTCAGCTCGCGCTCCATCACCTCGATGTCGGCCTTCTCGAGCACGCCCTCCAGCGTGAGCTCCCAGACGTTTGGCTTGAGTTCCTTGACGGTCAGCATGGCGTGTCCTTTCTGGTCTCTGTTGCTCGTCGTTTGGGTCAGTCCGTCCTCGGCGCGCGCATGGCGGCCAGCATCTTGCGGTATCCGTCTGGGTCGGAGAGGACGACGCTGCCGGGCGCCACGCCCAGCAGCCGGTCGATCAGGCGCCCCTCCGCGTCCATCCGGCCCGATAGCATCTCCGTCGCCCCATCGAGATCGCCTGCGTCAACGGCCGCGATGGCCGCGCGCAGCACGTCGCGGCGCCCCTGCGACAGCGCCAGGATCGTCTCGGCTGCGAGGCCGGCATCGGGCACGTCGAAGCGCCCCTCGCGCATCCCCGCCTCGATCAGCTCGCGTAGGATCGGCATCGCCGCCTCGGCCGAGGCAGCGGAGATGCGCTGGAACATCACGTCGTTCCCCGGAAGCAGCATCACGTCGACGAAGAAGCGCAGTTCCGGTCCGCGATCGGCCTTCCAGCGGTTCGAGGCCGCGATGAAGGCGTTGAATCGCGTCAACGCATCGCCCGCCGAGTCCGCGCATGCCTGAGCCGTGCTACCCATGGCCTGAGCGGTGAACCGTGCCACGATGGCGTCGAGCAGGTCCTCCTTGGCGATGAAATGGTGATAGAACCCGCCCTTCGAGATCCCGGCGGCCTCGAGCACGTCGGCGATGGTCACCGCCTCCCAGCCGAGCGCCATGAACAGTCCCTGCGCCGCGTCCAAGATCGCCTCACGGCGGTCGCCCGGCGCCATGCGGCGGCGTTGGGCAGGCTGCGGTGCATTATCCATCCGCTCATCTCACTTACAAACCGACGGTCGGTATGTAAGAGAGGTGCGTGATGACGTCAAGGCCGGTGCTGTCGAACCATTCCGCCTTAACCTGCTGACATGCGGATTCCGCACGATCAGCCGCCTCGCCGGCCAGTACCCTAGTCTCTCTTCTGGAAACTGAGGTACGGAGCTGTTGTACCGATACGAGACCCCTTGCGTGGATCAGGACGTGGAGGCGTAGCGGTTAACTTTCATGGGGGGCGGCGAATGATGCAGCTCGCGCGCGCTGACCTCGCCGCCGTGGTGTTCGACCTAGACGGCGTGCTGACCGACACGGCAAGCCTGCACGAAGCGGCCTGGAAACAGACGTTCGATGCGTTCCTCCGCGACCGGCCGGAGGCACTGCCTGAGTTCACCCACGCCGACTATCTCGCCCATGTCGACGGCAGGCGACGCCATGACGGGATCCGGACTTTCCTCTCATCCCGCGGGATCGCCTTGCTGGAAGGCGCGATGGACGACCCGGCGAGCACCGAGACCATCGCCGGGCTGGCGCAGCGTAAGAACGATCTGGTGCAGGCGCGTCTGAAACGGGACGCGGCGCCGCTGCCAGGCGCCGAGACGCTGCTAGTGGCGCTGCGCGAGGCATGCATCCGGGTGGCTGTCGCCTCGTCCAGCGCCAACGCGGCGGCGGTGCTCGAAGCGACGGGCCTCGACCGCTTCGTCGATCTGCGTATCGACGGCGTCGAGGCGGCCAAGCGTGGTCTTCCCGGCAAGCCCGATCCGGCGATGTTCCTCGAAGTCCTTCGGCGGCTGCGCGTCGACGCGGACCGAGCCGCGCTGTTCGAGGACGCCGTGGCGGGCGTCGAGGCGGGCCGCCGAGCCGGCTTTGCGCGGGTCATCGGCGTCGGCCGCGACGCCGCCGCCCTGCGCGAGGCCGGAGCCGACGCCGTGGTGGGCGGCCTCTCCGAGGTCACAATCGGCTGAGGCTCAGCCGGCCGCCTCGGGCAGAGCCGGGTCCGAGGCACCCGGGCCGGGTCGAGGCTCCTCCGGCTCGGCCACGGGTGTCGGCCGCCGCGCCTCTGGCGCTTCCGGGGTCAGCCGCACAGGCTCGCCTCCGTGAACGATCTCAATCGGCCCTCCTGCCTCCAAGCGATAGGTCGTCGCCTCATGGTCTATGTCGACGCGGATGCGCCGGCCGCGCACCGTCAGCGGAAACCGAAGGCCGGTCCAGTCGTCGGGCAGCCAGGGGTGGAAGGCGATCGTGCCGCCGCCGTCGCGCAGGCCCCCGAAGCCGTAGGCCAGCGCCATCCAGGTGCCGCCGATCGAGGCGATGTGCGCGCCGTTCCTGACGTTTCCCCCGATGTCGGAGAGGTCCATCGCCGCGGCGAACTGGAAGTAGTCGCAGGCCTTGGCGCGATAGCCGATCTCGCCCGCGATGATCGACTGGATGCAGACCGAGAGCGAGCTGTCATGCGTCGTGATCGGGTCGTAGTAGTCGAAGTTGCGCTTCTTCTCGGCCGCCGAGAACCGCCCGTTCATCAGGAACATTGCCAGGAGCGTGTCGGCCTGCTTGATGACCTGCGCGCGGTAGAGGTTGAGCGGGTGGTAGTGCAGCAGAAGCGGATAGCGATCCTCGGGCGTGTTCTCGAAGTCCCACACTTCCTTGTCGAGGAAGCCGTCGTCCTGCGGATGGACGCCGAGGCGCTCGTCGAAGGGAAGGTACATCCGCTCCGCGGCCTCGATCCAGGCAGCGGGCTCGTCGTCGCTGAGCCCGGTGCGCGCGGCCAGCGCCGCGCGGGCGTCCGGCGCGAGCCGCGCCACAGACGCGGCCGCATGGCGCAGGTTCTCCTGCGCCATTAGGTTGGTGAAGTAGTTGTTGTCGACGACGGCGTTGTATTCATCGGGGCCGGTGACCGCGTTAATGCAGAACTGCCCCGCGCGACGCTTCGAGAAGAACCCCAGGTCGAGCCAGAACCGCGCCGTCTCGACCAGGATCTCGGCGCCGTAGCGGGCCATGAAGCCGTCGTCGCCAGTGACCTCGACATACTTTCCCAGCGCGTAGGCGATGTCGGCGTTGATGTGGTACTGCGCGGTGCCGGCGGCGTAGTAGGCCGAGGCCTCGTCGCCGTTGATCGTCCGCCAGGGGAAGGTCGCGCCGCGATGGCCAAGCTCGGCCGCGCGCGCCCGCGCCCCGGGCAGCATGTTGTAACGGAACTTCAGCACCGCGCGGGCGATGTCGGGCGCGGTGAAGATCAGGAACGGCAGGACGTAGATCTCCGTGTCCCAGAAATAGTGGCCCTCGTAGCTGCGCCCCGTGAGGCCGCGGGCGCCGATGCCGTGGCCGTGGACGCGCGCGCTGGCCTGCATCAGCTGGAAGAGGTTCCAGCGGACGACCTGCTGCGTCGCCGGGTCGCCCTCGACCTCGACGTCCGCGCCTTCCCAGAACTGCCCTACCGCATCCTCCTGCCTTGCAAGGAGTGCAGGGAAGCCCGAGGAGACGGCGTGGTCGAGGCCGCGCCGGGCCGCGGCGCGCATGTCCTCGGCCCCCTCAGGCGCATGATGATAGGCCAGGAACTTCGTCAGCCGGACCGGCGCGCCCGCCCGCCCTGCGACGCGGATCGCGACCGTCGCGCCGCTCTCGCCGCATTCGGAGCGCGCGTCGTGCGCGCAGGCGCTGTCGAGGTCGTGGTCCATGCCGCAGCCGAGCGCGAGGCGCGAGCCGCCGGTGACGTAGCTCATCAGAGCGCGCAGGCCGAGGCATTCGGCGCCGGTCGGGTTCAGGACGCGGACGTTCGGGGCGTCGGCCAGGCGCGGGTCGAACGCCTCCACCGGCAACGGTGCGCGCTCAATGAGCTCCGACGAGATCAGCAGGTCGACCTTGTCCTCGGGCATCAGCTCCCAGCGGATCGCCGCCACGTGCTTCATCGCCAGCGACACCAGTCGCGTCGTCCGAAGCCGGAGCCTGCGGCCCCGCGCCGTCGCCCAGGTTACGTCGCGCTCCAGCACGCCGCGCCGGAGGTCGAGCCGGCGGGTGAAAGCGAGAATTTCGGCCTGCGCGAGGTCGAACGGCTCGTCGTCGACCGTCAGGCGGATCACGCTGCCGTCCGGGCATATCAGCATGCTTTGACCGACCTTCGGAAAGCCGTAGGCGCTCTCGCCGTAGGTGATCGGCCGTGTCTCGTAGAAGCCGTTGAGGAAGGTGCCGGGCTCTTCGACCGGGGCACCCTCGTCCATCGTGCCGCGCAGGCCCAGATAGCCGTTCGAGAGCGCGAACATGGTCTCGGCCTGGCCGACATAGTTCCTGAACAGATCGCCGTCGAACCGCACGGCGGCGAGCGCCCAAGGATCGATCGGGAAGACGTCGCGGGGCGGATATCGGCGGGAACGCAGCACGGCTTCTCCAGGCGCTTGTCGCGACGATGACCCAAACAGGGTCGTGTTGACGACCCGCGCCCCGTTCCGCAAGGTTTCGGTCTGCAAAGAGGAACAGCCGATGCGCGTCGCGGTCTTCAGCGCCAAGTCACATGACGAGCTTTTCCTCAACCGCGCTAACGACAACCACGAACTGCGCTTCCTCGAGGCCCGGCTGACGCCGGAGACGACGCGGCTTGCCGAAGGTGCCGACGGCGTCTGCGCCTTCGTCAACGACGACCTCGGCGCGGACGTGATCGACCGGCTGGCGCGGATCGGCGCACGCCTGATCGCCCTGCGCTCGGCCGGCTTCAACCACGTCGATCTTCAGGCCGCGGCGGCGGCGGGGCTGACGGTTGCCCGCGTGCCCGCCTACTCGCCGCATGCCGTCGCCGAGCACACCGTGGCGCTGATTCTGACGCTGAACCGGCACATCCACCGCGCCTACAACCGCGTGCGCGAGGGCAACTTCGCGCTCGACGGGCTGATGGGGATGGACCTGCACGGCAAGACCGTGGGCGTCGTCGGCACCGGGCTGATCGGCAGCATCGTCGCCCGGATCATGACGGGCTTCGGCTGCGAGCTTCTGGCGCACGATCCCGTCCCGAACCCCGACTGCGAGGCGATGGGCGTGACCTACGTCGCTCTCGGCGAGCTTCTGACCCGCAGCCACGTCGTCACCCTGCAATGCCCGCTCACGCCGGCGACGCACCACCTGATCGACGACGAGGCGATCGCGACGATGAGGCCCGGCGTCATGCTGATCAACACCTCGCGCGGCGCCGTGGTGGACACGCGCGCGCTGATCCGGGGATTGAAGAGTGGCGCGATCGGCACCCTCGGCCTCGACGTCTACGAGGAGGAAGGGGATCTCTTCTTCGAGGATCTCTCCAACCGCTTCATCCCCGACGACGTGTTCGCGCGGCTGCTGACATTTCCCAATGTGCTGATCACCGGGCATCAGGGCTTCTTCACCCGCGAGGCCCTGCAAGCGATCGCCGAGACGACCATCGCCAACATCGACGCTTTCGAGCGCGACGGCCAGGTGCCGCACGAGGTCCGCGCCGAGGCGCACCGCGCATGAGCGCCGCCGGCGGGCCCGGCTAGCGGGTGCCCGCGCTCCTCGCGCTCGTGCCGCTCGCGGTGGTGCTCGTCTCAATGACCGGCCTGCGCTGGTCGGCGGCGCGGGCCGGCGCCGCGGGGCTCGCCGTCGCGGCCATCGTTGCGCTCACCGCATTCGACCTGGCCGGCCCGGTGCCCGAGGCGCAGGCGGGGCTCGGCATCGCCGCAGAGGCGCTGCACTCGACGGCCGTGATCCTTTGGATCATCCTGCCCGCGCTCGCGCTCTACGAGTTCCAGCAGGCGACTGGCGCGGTGGACCGCATCCGCAAGGCGTTGGCCGCGCTCACCGACGACAGGCGGCTGCAAGCGGTGCTGATCGCCTGGTTCTTCGGCCTGTTCATGGAAGGGGCGGCAGGCTTCGGCACGCCCGTCGCGCTGGCCGCGCCGCTGCTGGTGGGGATCGGCTTTGAGCCGGTCCGGGCGGTGACGCTGGCGCTTCTCGGCCACGCCGCCGCGGTTTCGTTCGGCGCGGTCGGCACGCCGGCGCTGACTCAGGCCGCGATCACCGGCCTGCCCGCGGTCGAGATCGCGCGGGCCACCGCGGCGCTGCATGCCGCGCTCGGCGCGTTCCTCCTGCTGGCCGTCGTGCGCCTCGCCGGCGAGGGGCCGATCACCCGCCGCGACCTCGCGTGGACCGGCTTCGCCGCGGCGGTGTTCCTGCTTCCGTTCCTGGCGATCGCGGCGCTGGCCGGCCCCGAGCTGCCGTCGCTCGGCGGGGCGCTCGCAGGCCTGGTCGTGTTCGCCGCCGTGCTTCGCAGACGGCCGGGCAGCACCGGGGGCATCGGCGGCCTCGGGCGCGACCTCGTTCCCTACCTTCTAATCCTCGGTCTGGTGCTCGCCACGCGCCTCGTGCCACCGCTGCGAGACGCGCTCGGCGGCATCGTCCTGGGCTGGTCCTTCGCGGGCGCCTTCTCGGGCACCTTCCAGCCGCTCTACCATCCGGGCTCCCTGCTCCTTGCCGGCTTCCTGTTCGGGGCGCTGATGACGGGGCGCGGCGCGGAGGTGGTCCCCGCGACCGCGGCGGCCCTGCGCCGGCTCGGACCCGTGGCGCTGGCGCTGCTCGCGATGCTGACGCTCAGCCGGGTCATGGTCCATTCCGGCATGATCGATGCGCTGGCCGCCGCGGCGTCGCGCGCGGGGCCGCTCTGGCCGCTGGCCGCGCCGGTGGTGGGCGTCCTCGGCACCTTCGTCACCGGCTCGGCCACGGCTTCGAACATCCTCTTCAGCGAGTTCCAGGTGTCCACCGCGGCGGCGCTGGCGCTGCCGCAGGTGGCGATGCTGGCGGCGCAGGGCTTCGGCGCGGCGATCGGCAACATCGTTGCGCCCCACAACATCATCGCCGGCAGCGCGACCGTGGGCCTGGTCGCGCGCGAGGGCGACATCCTCGCCCGCACCGCTCCGGCCTGTGCCCTTTACGCGCTGGCAGGCGGCGCCCTCCTCCTCGTCGTGCTCTGACGGATCGGCGGGCCGCGACGCGAGCGGGAGCTCCGCTACTCAGCCGCCTGAGCCTTACGGTCCCAGATGGGTTTCGCGGCCCGGTTCTCGAGGTAGACAGTGCGCGAGGGGAAGGCGAAGCTCGTGCCGCATTCGGCGACGATCTCCATGATCGCTAGGTTCAGCTCCTCGCAGACTCCGAGGAACGCGTTGTAGTCCTCGGCCAACACGTAGGCGAAGACCTCCAGGTCGAGCGAGCTGCTGGCGAAATCGAGGAACCGCGCGCGGGCCGGATCCTCGGTCACGCACGCGTCGCCCTCGAGAAGTCCGCGCAGGCGCCAGAGCACGGCCCGCATCTGCTCCGGCGTCGTCTCGTAGCGCAGCGACAGCACGCGCTTGTACAAGAAGCAGTCGCGGGTGGTGTAGTTCTCGATCGTCTCACCCGACACGATACCGTTCGGGATCGTCACCAGCGTCCGGTCGAGGGTACGGATCCGGGTGGAGCGCATACCGATATCCTCGACGGTCCACCGCCCCAGGGTTCGCTGGGACATCTTTGACGGCCTATTGAAGGCCGACGGAGGTGCTGAGATGGACGATGTTGAGAGCGAAGGGACCGCGGCCCCAGTTCGAGAGCGGCGGATGACGGCGAGCCGCAAGGGCGACGCGGTGCTGCGGCTCCTGCGGGGCGAGCCGCTGGAGTTGGTGGCGCGCGAGCTCGCGGTGACGGCGGCCGATCTCAGCGCATGGCGCGACGCGTTTCTCGAGGCCGGGGCCGCGAGGCTGAAGACGCGTCCGCGGGACGACCGGGACGAGAAGATCGACCGGCTTCAGTCGAAGCTCGGCGAGGTCCTGATGGACAATGACCTGCTCTACGACGAAGGTGGAGCGGCTGGAGAGCGGCGCCCCTTTCGCGGGGCGGAGATCGAAGCGATGAGCACCGTCGTCTCGATCTCCACGCGCCGCCGATACAGCATGGCTCGGGTCTGCCGGGTCTGGGGCGTCGCCCGCTCCGGCGTCTACCGGCTGCGTGGGCGGATGACGCTCCGCCATCGCCGCGACGGCGCCCGGGACCTCGGGCCCGATGCCGGACGGGGCTCTGGTCACAGCGATCCGGCGGGTGCTGAGCGAGAGCCCCTTCCATGGCGAGGGCTACCGCAAGGTCTGGGCACGCCTGCGTCATGCACGCCTGCGCACCTCGAAGGAGCGCGTGCGCCGCCTGATGCGCGAGAACGGCCTCTCGGCGGCGACACGGGTGGGCCGCCTCCATGGTCCGCGCAACCATGACGGCACGATCATCCCCGAGGCCATCGACGCGATGTGGGGGACCGACATGACCGCGACGTTCACCACGCAGCACGGCCAGGTCGCCGTGTTCGTCGCCGTCGACCATTGCTCGGCGGAGTGCGTCGGCATCCACGCCGCCCTGCACGGCACGCGCCACGAGGCGCTCGAGCCGATCCGGCAGGGCGTCGCGGAACGCTTCGGTGCCGTCGCCGAGGACGCCGCCCAGGGCTCTCGATCCGCCACGATCACGGCAGTCAGTACATGTCCCACGACTTCCAGCGTGAGGTCGCCTGGCTCGGCGCCGACCTCGTCGCCGGCCTTCGTCCGTGCGCCCGAGGGCAACGGCTGCGCCGAGCGCTTCATCCGAACCCTCAAGGAGAACCTCCTCTGGGTGCGGACCTTCGCCACCGTCGAGGAGCTTCGGCTGGCGCTGCTGGAGTTCCGCGACCGCTACAACGAGCATTGGCTGATCGAGCGTCACGGACACCGCTCGCCCGCCCAGTTCCGACGCGACCAGATCGACAGGCAGCCCATGGCCGCCTAACTGCAAACCGGTGTCCCACGAACCGGGGGCGGTACAACGGTGCCCAGAAGGCCGTCGACCTGGCAGAAGTCGCCCACGCGCACCGGTTGGTCGGCAATCAGCGTCAGCGATCCCACGAAGTGCTCGATGGTCTTCTGCGCGCCGAGGGCGAAAGCGAGGCCGCCGAGGCCGAGCGCCGCGATCCAGCCGGTGAGGTTGACGCCGAGCGAGCTGAAGACGGCGGCTATGGCGACGGCGAAGATCAGGACCCTGCCGCCACGCTGGAGCAAGGTTACGACCGTTAATCTTGCGGAGTTTGGCAGATCGCCCCGAACCGTCCGTCGCCGCCAGAAAACCCGTTGCGACAATCACCGCGAGGGTACACCCTCGCCGCGAGTTATCGAGCGAGGCGGTGGGGGCCATGTTGATCGGATACGCCCGGGTGTCCAAGGCTGACGGCAGCCAGCTCCTCGACCTGCAACGCGACGCGCTGGAGGCCGCCGGCGTCGAGCCCGCGCGGATCTACGAGGACCGCGCCTCGGGGCGGAAGGATCAGCGTCCCGGCCTGGACGAGTGCCTGAAGGCGCTCCAGCCGGGCAACACGCTGGCGGTCTGGAAGCTCGACCGGCTGGGGCGCGACCTCAAGCACCTCGTCGTCCTCGTCGACACCCTACGCGATCTCGGCGCCGGGTTGCGCGTACTGGCCGGCGCCGGGGCGGAGATCGATACCACCACCGCGAACGGGCGGCTGGTCTTCGGCATCTTCGCCTCGCTCGCCGAGTTTGAAAGGGAGTTGATCGCGGAGCGGACCCGCGCGGGCCTGGCCGCGGCCCGCGCGCGCGGGCGCAACGGCGGACGGCCGCGGAAGATGGACCGGAAGATGCTGCGCATGGCGATGAGCGCCATGGCGGATCGCGAGACCCAGGCGAAGGACCTCGCCCACAGGCTCGGGATCACCACCACCACGCTCTACATGTACGTGAACGGCGACGGCTCTCCGAAGGCGCCAGGCCAGGCGCTGCTCGACGGCGTGCCCCGATGAGCCGCGCTGGGACCCGCGGCGGCGGTGTCCCGGTAGAAGCCCTCCTCGATCTGCGCCGGCGCCTCGACGGCCTGCCGCCTCGCCATGCCGAGCGTCGTGTCCTAGTGGACGGCGCCGCGGCCCTCTTTGGTGTGTCCCGCGCCACGATCTACCGAGCGCTCCGGGGGCAGCTTCGTCCGAAGGGCCTGCAACGGACGGACCGGGGGAGGCCCCGCACGATGCCGCGGGCGGAGATGGAGCGGTTCTGCGAGGTCATCGCGGCGCTGAAGATCCGCACGACCAACAAGAAGGGCCGGCACCTCTCCACCGTCCGCGCCATCGAGCTGCTGGAGGAGCACGGCGTCGAGACGCCCGACGGCGAGGTACGCGCCGCGCCGGGCCTGCTGAACCGAGCCACCGTCAACCGGTACCTGGCGCTCTGGGGCTACGACCACGCCCGCATGACGCGCGCGCCAGCGGCGGTGCGCTTCGAGGCCCGCACGAGCAACGCGCTCTGGCAGTTCGACATCAGCCATTCGGACCTCAAGGAGATCGAGCAGCCCGGCTGGGTCGATCCTCACCATCGCAGCCCGCCGGTGCCGATGCTGTTCAGCGTCGTCGACGACCGCAGCGGCACGGCCTTCCAGCAGTACCGCTGCGTCCACGGCGAGGACGTCGAGAGCGGGCTGCGCTTCCTCTTCGACGCCATGGCGCCCAAGGAGGGCGAGACGCCGAGGCTCCAGGGCGTGCCGGACGCGCTCTACCTCGACAACGGCCCGATCGCGAAGAGCGGCGTCTTCCGCACCGTGATGGAGCGCCTGGGCGTGCGCGTCATGACCCACGCGCCTGCGGGGTCGGACGGCCGCCGCGTGACGGCTCGTGCCAAGGGCAAGGTCGAGCGGCCCTTCCGCACCGTGAAAGAGGCGCACGAGACGCTCTACCACTTCCACAAGCCCCGGACCGAAGCGGAGGCCAACGACTGGCTCGCCAACTTCGTGGCCCGCTACAACGACAAGCCGCACCGCCGCGAGGCCCACAGCCGCATCGAGGACTGGATCGCCAGCCTGCCGGAGGGCGGCATCCGGCGGATGTGCGCGTGGGATCGCTTCTGCGCCTTCGCCAGGGAGCCGGAGACTCTGGAAGGTGGGCGGCGATGCCCGCGTGCGGGTGGAGGGTGCGTTCTACGAGGTCGATCCCGACCTCGCGGGCGAGGAGGTGACCCTCTGGTGGGGCCTCTTCGACCACGAGCTGTTCGTCGAGTTCCGTGACAGGCGCTTCGGACCCTACACGCCGTCGGGAGGCCCGATCCCGCTGCATCGCTATCGCAAGCCGGCCCGGTCGCCGGTTCAGAAGCGCGCCGACCGCATCGGTGAACTGGCCGCGCATCTCGCGCTGCCGAGGACGGCGCTGTCGGGCGCGCACGGCGCGGCGCTCGGACTGGGCGCCGCGACGGCGGCCGTGCTGCCGTTCCCGAGCCGGCCCTTCCTCGATCCCGACCCTTATCGCCAGCTCGCCTACGCCGGCCGGCTCGACGCGCTGCGCGGGGTCTCGGCGCTGCTCCGTCGGCCCCTGGCCCGTTTGGCCGAGGACGACCTCGCCTTCGTCAATGCGCTGGTCGATTGCACGCTCGACAAGGCCGATGTCGCGGCGGCCATCATGTCTCGGTTCTCCCGCAAGGGTCCGGATGTTCAGGAGAGCCCCGAATGCTGACCGCCGAGGTCATGGAGCGCTACAGCCTCACACGCGACTGGCGCGCGGCGGGCTTCTACGAGACCGAGGCCCACCGCCAGATCGCTCGCGCCCTGCGTGCAGGGCTCGGATCGGGCCGCCTGATCGCCATCGCCGGCCCGATCGGCGTGGGCAAGACGATGTTCCTCCACCGCCTGCAGCGCGAGATCACCAAGGAGAGGAAGATCATCGTCGCGCGCAGCCTGGCGGTGGACAAGGCGCGCACCACCGTGCCGACGCTCATCACGGCTCTGTTCTACGACCTGTCGCGCGACAAGGAGCCGAGGATCCCCGCCCAGGGCGAGCGACGCGAGCGCGAGCTGCAGAAGCTCGTCTTGCGTGCCGGCAAGCCGGTCGCCCTCTTCGTCGACGAGGCGCACGACCTGCACCCCAGGACGCTGAACGGCATCAAGCGGCTGATGGAGGTCGTCGCGCAGGGCGGCGGCGTGCTCTCGGTGGTCCTCGCCGGCCACCCGAAGCTGCGCAACGATCTGCGCCGCCCGGTGATGGAGGAGGTCGGCTACCGCACCGACGTCCTCGGCCTCGACGGCCTGGCCGACGAGGCCCGGCCCTACCTCGACTGGCTGCTCGGCGAGTGCGCCGCCAAGGGGGCCAAGGTGGACGACCTCATCACGTCCGATGCCCTCGACATCCTCGCGGCGCGCCTCACCACGCCCTTGCAGATCGGTGAGCACCTCAGCCGCGCCTTCGAGGAGGGTTTCCGTCTGGGCCAGAAGCCGGTCGGCCCCGACATCGTGGCCTCCACCCTTGCGATGGACTTCGATGATCTCGAGCCGCGGCTCACGCGGCAGGGCTACACGGTAAGGGCGCTCGCCGAGCAGTTCGGCGCCAAGCCCGCCGAGATCCGCCGCCTGCTCGACGGCCATCTGGAGACCGGCCGCACCCGCGAGCTGGCCGACATGATGCGGACCGCCGGGTTGCCGATGTGAGAGCGGGCAGACCATCGCAGGTCCGCGCGCCCAGTCTCATCAATCTGCGCTGGTCGCACGCAATCTGCGCTCGGTCTCACGTAGTGTGAGCCGAAGCCGTCGGATGGTCTCAGATAATCCGAGCCGAAAACGCCGATGATTCCGCGCACGAGCGCGGATGGTCTCAAGCCGCTACACCTAGCCCTCCATGGCCTCGGCCTGACAGCGGGCGAACTCATCGCGCACGGCCTGGCGCAGGGCGTGGCTCTCGACGCGCACGACGCGCCAGGGCCGCGCGTTGCCGACCGAGGGCGCGCGGTCCATCGCCTCGCGCAGGCGCATCAGCACGGCCTCGTCCACGAGGTCGGGGCGGAAGTGGCGCACGTCGCGCCGCCAGGCGAGGAGGCGGTGGATGACGGCCGCCTCGGCGGGCTCGAAGCGCATCGCGCCGGCATTTGCCTTGGTGCCGTAACCCAGAGGGTGGGACGGTCTCATCGGGGCGTGGCCCTCATCGCGTCCTCCTCTGTAGCGCGACGATCTGGATGAGAGTTGCGCGACGATCAGGGTGAGAACTGAGTGTCGCGGCGAGTGGGAGGATTGCCGACCGTGGGCTGGTCGGCAAGGGTGTTCTCAGCTTGATTGTCGCTCCGCGTCAGGCGCGGCGGTTTTGGCTGTCGCGCGCGGCGGTCGTCCCGGCCCACGCTGCCGCTCGAGGGCGCTGCGGCGGCGGTAGCTCTCGACGTTGAGCTCGAGGATGGTGGCGTGGTGCACGAGCCGGTCGACGGCGGCGAGCGTCATGGCGGGGTCGGGGAAGACCTTGTTCCACTCGCCGAAGGGTTGGTTGGCAGTGATGAGGATGGAGCGGCGCTCGTAGCGCGCGCCGATGAGCTCGAAGAGGACAGAGGTCTCGGCCTGGTCCTTGGTGACGTAGGCGAGGTCGTCGAGGATCAGCAGATGATACTTGTCGAGCTTGGCGATGGCGGCTTCCAAAGCGAGTTCGCGGCGCGCGACCTGGAGGCGCTGGACGAGGTCGGTGGTGCGGGTGAAGAGCACGCGCCAGCCGTTCTCGATCAGTCCCCGGCCGATGGCGGCCGCGAGGTGGCTCTTGCCGCCGCCGGGGGGCCCGAACAGCAGCAGATTGGCGCCGCGCTCGAGCCAACTGTCCCCGGCGACGAGGGCCATGACCTGGGCCTTCGAGATTGTCGGCACGGCCTCGAACTCGAAGGCGTCGAGGGTCTTTCCGGGCGGCAGGCGGGCCTCGACGAGGTGGCGCTCGATGCGCCGGCGGGCGCGCTTATCAAGCGACATTCGGAACTGGCCCGGTGGCGACACCAGGATCTGGCCCACCCCGTCATGTGGTTTCGACTTCGGTTTCAAGCGCCGGGCCGGCCTTCTGCAGAAGGCCGGCCCGGCGCTTCTCGCGCAGCCTGTAGCTGTCGCCCCGGATGGTGATGACGTGGGAGTGGTGGAGCAGGCGATCGAGGATCGCGGTGGCCACCACCGGGTCGCCGAACACCGCGCCCCACTCGCCTACGGACCGGTTCGAAGTCACCAGCATCGCGCCGCGCTCGTAGCGGCGGCTGACGAGCTGGAAGAACAGGTGAGCGGCGTTGGGCTCGAGCGGCAGGTAGCCCAGCTCGTCCACGATCAGCAGCTTCGGCTTGGCGAAGTGCGCCAGCCGCTCCTCGAGCCGGCCCTCGACCTGGGCCTTGGCGAGGTTGGCCACGAGCGCCATGGCGCCGGTGAAGAGCACGGTGTGGCCGGCCACGATCGCTTCGCGGCCGAGCGCCACCGCAAGGTGCGTCTTGCCCACGCCCGGGGGGCCGAGCAGCAAGAGCGCATCGCCGTGGGCGATGAAGCGCCCCGTCGCGAGGTCGCGGATCTGCCCCTTGTCGACCGAGGGCTGGGCGGCGAAGTCGAAGCCCTCCAGGGTCCGCACGAAGGGGAACTTCGCCAGCCCGAAGCTCATCTCGATGCGGCGCTGATCCTTCCGTGCGATCTCGCGCTCGCAGAGGAAGGCGAGCGCCTCGCGCAGGGTCATCTCCCCCCGCGCCGCCTCGTCGAGCAAGCCGTCGAGCTGGTCGCGCACCGCCGTCAACTTCAAGCGCGTCAGCATCCGGTCGAGCTCGTCCTGGGTCTGCGCTCCCATCACCAGGCGCCCCCGGCCACCGCCTCGTACTCGGCGAGCGGGCGCAGCAGCGCCGGCGCCGGGATCGGCGCGGCCTCGGCTGCCTCGGCGTCTTCTCTGACCACGCGGCCGGCGGCACCCGCGACGCCCTCGAAGTGAGCGCGGTCGGTGAAGCGCCCGCGACGGTCCGCGCTGCGGGGATGACGGGCCACCTCGATGCCCGCATGGGTGACCTGCACAGTCTCGGCCGTGACCAGCACGCTCACTCGCTCCCCGATCAAGCGCCACGGCACCGAGTAGGCGTTCGTCTCGATCTCCACCGCGCAGTCCGCTCCCACGCGTCGGCTCAGCTCGCGCGCGGCCAGGAACGGGCCGCGGTCGGGCAGCGGCCGCAGGGCGGCGGCCTCGTCGCGCGCGAAGCGGACCATGGGCGCCTCGCCGGTGGTGCCGTGGACGCGCTGATCGGCGATCTCGCGCGTCCACTCGGCCAGATGCGCCTCCAGGGCCGCGAAGCTCTCGAAGGTTCGCCCCGCGACCGCGTTGCCCTTCACGTAGCCCACGCCGCGCTCGTCCTTGCCCTTGGTCCGCGCCCGGTACGGCGCGCAGGCCTGGACCCGGAAGCCCCAGTGCCGCGCAAAGGCGTGGAGCTTGGGGTTGAGCACCACCTCCCGCGTCGCCGCGTCGTGGTGCAGGATCAGAGCGCGCGCATTGTCGAGCAGCACCTCCTCAGGCACGCCCCCAAAGGCTGCGAAGGCACTCTCCATGCCTTCGAACCAGTGCTCCTGGCGCTCGCCCAGGAAGGCCCGGACGTGCAGCCGGCGCGAGTGGCCCAGCGTCGCCACGAAGAACGACACCGGTCGCAGAGCGCCCTCGATCTCGACCCGCCTCTGGCCGAAGTCGATCTGCAACTGCTGGCCCGGGCGCGTCTCGAACCTCACCGTCGCCCGCGCTTCGGCCCGTAGCGCTTGGCGCAGCGGTGCCACCGCACGCTCCACCGTGCGCAGGCTTACCTCAATGCCCCTCTCGGCCGCGAGCTCCTGGCGAACCACGTCCGCGTTGCCCGCGTGGCGGCGGAAGCGCTCGGACAGCCAGCCCCCAAGACCGTCGAGCGACGTCTTGCGTGTCGGTGCCACCGGGCGTCGCCAGCCGCCCTCGCGCAGCCACCGCCGCACCGTCGTCCGCGAGCACCCCAGCTCCGCCGCGATCCGCCGCGCCCCCCAGCCGAGCGCCTTCAGCCTCAGCATCGCCGACACGTCGTCCGGCTCCTTCATCTCGTCCCTCCGCAGACCTTCAGTCCGCAGAAGCCTCTCCGTCACTGGCATGGTCATCCAGGCCCTCCCCTCAGGCTACCGAGGGGGCCAGTTCCTCATGTCGCCTCCGGACCAGTTTGCCGTGACGCCTGACAGCGCTCGGCGAGTTCGTGCTCGGCCAGGGCGGCGAGGAGGCGCGCGGCGGGCCAGCCCTCCTTGTCCGCACGCTCGGCGAAGGCGGGCCAGATGGCCTTGATCGCCGGCAGGCGCAGGTCGCCGAGCAGCAAGCCGAGGCGGGCGTCGTCGATGGGGTCGGTCGCGCTCATGCCGCGCCTCCCTCGATCGCGGCCGGGGCCATGAGCGCGTCGTAGTCGGCCAGCGACCGGCGCGGGATCTCGATCTTTGGCAGGGTCGCCGGGTCGGGCGCGAAGCGCCGCCGCAACGTGGCCATGTCGGGCAGCGCGCCCGCGTCGAGGGCCTCGGCGATGACGGCGGCGAGTTCGGCCTCGCAGCCGCGCTCGTGCGCCAGGGCGAGCGCGTCGATGGTGAGGCGGCAGGCCCGCTTCGCGGGCAGCGCGCCCATCGCCGCCTCGAACAGCCGGCGGTAGGCCTCCCGAGGGAAGAGCTGGTCGCGGTAGACCAGCCCCGGCAGCGCCATGGGCTTGCGCCGGAGCGCGTGGATGACGTGCCGGTAGTCGACCACGTGGGCATGCCGCCCGTGGCCGGGAGAGCGCCCCCGCGGCAGCGTCGTCAGGTGGGTCGCGCCGAGGAAGAGTTCGAGGCGGTCGTCATGGATGCGCACGCGCAGGCGATGGCCGATCAGGCGCGAGGGCATGGAGTAGAAGACCTTGCGAAGCGTGAAGCCGCCCGAGGAGGTGACGGTGACGAGCGCCTCCTCGCCGTCCTCGATGCGGCGCGGCGGCAATGGATGCAGGGCAGCACGCTCAACCTCAGTGCGTTTGCGGTTGCGCGCATTGCGCCGCCCGACGAGCTCGTCGAGGAAGCGGCGGTAGGCGGCGAGGTCTTCGAACTCGGCCGAGCCCCGCAGCAGCAGCGCGTCCGCGACGGCGCGCTTCAGGTGGCCGTGCGGCCCTTCGATCGCACCGTTCTCGTGCGCCAGGCCGCGGTTGTTGCGCGTCGCGGCCATGCCGTAGTGGCCGCAAAGCGCGGCGTAGCGCTCGGTCCAGTCGTTCTCGACCTCCGGGTCGAGGTTGCGGAACGCGGCCGAGAGGCTGTCGCTGCGGTGCTCCCGCGGCGCGCCCCCAAGTGCCCAGAGCGCGTTCTGGAGCCCCTCGGCCAGGGCCACGAAGCTCTCGCCGCCGAGCACGACGTGGACGTGCTCGAAGCCGCTGAAGGCCAGGCGGAAGTGGTAGAGCCGGTGGTCGAGCACGCTACCGGCGACGGTCACGCCGAGGCCGGCCGCGTCGGTGAAGTCCGACAGCCCGAGGCGGCCCGGCTCGTGGCTCTGACGGAAGATCACCTCCCGCTCGGGGCCATGCAGCGCCCGCCAGGCGCGGATGCGCCGCTCGAGGGTCCGGCGCACGCCGGGGTCGAGGTCGGGGCGGCGGCGCAGCAGCTCCTCGAAGATCGCCACCGGCCTGAGCCCGGGCGCGGCCTCGAGCATGGGCACGACCTCCTCCTCGAAAAGCCCCTCGAGCGGGTCGGGCCGGCGCCGCCCCCGCGCCGCCCTCTTCGTCGAGGGCGGGCGTGGATCCCGCTCCAGGCGGTAGCCCGTGGCCGCGCTGAACCCCGCCTTGGCCGCGGCGACAGCGACCGGGTCGGTCGAACGGTGGGTCATGAAGAGCCTCATCTGGTGATCGGTCACGTGACGGCCGGGCACGGGCGCTCCTCACGATGGAGAAAGCATCCCTCTACCTCGGTCGACCGCGATCACCCGGCGCCCCACCGCGGCGGGAGCCGACACGACGCGGCCCAGAGCTCCAGTCGGGCTACGCCCTCCCTTCGATCGGGGCCGCGTCGCGCCCTCTCATCCTGTTTGCCGCGCGGCTCTCATCCTGTTTGTCGCGCCGCACTCCTCGAGGTCCCGTGGGTCCGCGCGCCTCCACACGCCCATAACCGACGCTGCGAGGTCGAGCGTGCCCGCGCGCCGCCGCCGGGCGAGGTCGCGCAGGAGGCCGCCCGGGTTGCGCACGGGGGTCTTCGGATGCCGTCGGTTCCGGTCGACGACGATCAGCGCCACCAGCGCGTCGAGCCATCCGAGTGCAGCCTCGACGTCCTCCCAGGCTGCGGGCGTGATCTCCATCTCGCGCCGTCGCATCAGCGCCGCGCGCTCGACGTCGCGCAGGGTGGGGGGCTGGCCCGGGGGACGCGGCTCGAGATGATCGACGTAGAGCCGCAGCTCCTCGGATCCCAGCTCGTGCAGCATCGCGGGCGTGAGCCTGGCGCAGCAGGGCGCGGCGGGCAGGCCGGAGCGCCGTCCCGCCCTTCTCGGGCTTCGCGCGGCGCCGTCGGTGCTCCGCGACCGGCCGGTCTTCTTCCCATCTTCTTCGCGGCCTGATCTCTCTCTGTCGGTCGGGCGCTCCGGCTCGATCGACGCACCGCGCTCCTCACCCGCCGGCTCGCTACAAGGTCCAGTCTGAGGATCTGTTGTATCCTCTGTATGGCGCCGCTCCTGGGCGCACGGCGCGCCGTGCATGAGCGCGTCATCCTGGCCGTCGAGCCCGGCCATGATCGGCTCATCCACCTGCGCCTCGGGGGCCGCCGCGCGGGCCTCCTCGATCACCCCGCGCAGGGCCTCGAGATGAGCCGCGATCGCGGCCTGGGCCGCGTAGCCCGCCGATCGCGGGAAGGCCGCGCCCCGCAGCGCCTCGTAGGCCATCCGGGCGGGATGGCCCGGCGCCAGCGCCAGGGCGACGTGGCGCGCCGCGCGGCGCTCGATGCGGATCATCGCCCGGCCCTCGGCGAGCGCGGCCGCCTCGCGCGCCACCGCCTCGGCCATCGCCTCCCAGCGCGGCAGCGTTCGCCAGGAGCGGCGCGAGGCTCAGGCCCGCCACCGGCCCCCCTGCCCCGTCCGAGCCGCGCGGGCCGAGCCGGCCGCGATGGCCGTTCTCGCAGGTCGCGCGCTCGATCAGGCCCAGCCGCTCGAGCTTCGCCTCGATGCGGCGGAAGTGGCCGGGCGTGACGCCGAGCGCCTCGGCCATGCGCTGCTGCTGGCGAAAGCAGACGGGGTCGCGGGAGGGGTCGACGAAGTCGGCCCAGCGGCAGGCGGTGACGATGGCGCGCAGCGCGCGCAGCTCGGTGTCGGTGAGCCCGAGCGGCCGCGCGACGGTCTCGATCGAGCCGCATCAGCGCCTCGCGCGAGCCGTCAGCGGGCATCACGGGGCGATCGCCCCCGCCGCCAGGCGCTCGGGCCCTCCTCCGGCCGCTCGTCGGGGTGCGCGCGCCCATCGGGCGGTCGCGGCGCCTGTGGCGGCGCGCGCCGTGCCCCAGCGGTGAGCTGGGCGATGCTTCTCATGTCCTCGTCTCCTCAGGGAGCGAGGCGGTGGGGCCGCGGCGCGATCGCCCTGCGACGAGCGGGCACAGCCGCTTTGTTCGCACGAGATGCGGTTTTCGGTTGATCGCGATGTCGGGTGGGCCTAGAGACCTCAGACAGCCAGAATGAGATGTCATTAGCCCCCCGCTGAGGCCCCGCGCCTCGCGGGGGTTTCCATTTCTGATGGGTGGTCTCGACTCCTCGGGGCGGTTGCGGGTCAGGGATACGGCCTGACGAAGCGTCCGGCTAGTGTTGCCTCGTTGCACGGCTCTGGGGGCGGCGCCAGGTTCACTCGTCCTCCTCCTGCGGCAGCCGCAGCGCGGCCTCCTCGCCGAAGTGGCGCACCCAGCGCGCGATCACCTCGCGGGCCTCGCGGCTCGCTCGATCGCTCTCGCCGCACAGGCAGTTGAGGTAGGCTTCGACCTCAGGGACGTAGGCCTCGTACTGCTCGGCGATGATCGCGCGCAGCTCTGGGTCGTCGCAGGGCGGCTCGTAGGGGTAGGGCTCCTCGGGCGGCAGGCAGGCGATCTGTGCCGCTGCGCCGAGGGGTGCCGCTGCGAGAAGAGCCGCCGCGCATGCGAGGGACCGGGCCACGCCCTCACGGCCTGTGCCGGATGGTGGTGCGCCAGTCCCGGTGCCGGCCGGTGCCGAAGCGCAGCAGCCCGCTGTCGTAGGCCGCCTCCGTGCCGGGCGCCATGCGAAGGCGGGCCTCTAGGTCCACGCGCGCGGGCACGCTGATCCCTGTGAAGGAGGTTTGGGTGCCGTCTCCCTGCCGCCGCTCGGTCGCCGCCTCGTAGCAGAAGGCCGTGACCTCGCGGCCCTCGCCGTCCTGAGCGACCTCGTGATGGAGCGTCGAGCCCTCCGGGCACTCCCAGGCGGACGCCGAGTGGGCTCCGACCCGTCGCAGATCGACGTCCACGTCATCGAGCTCGCGCCCGTCGGCCATGGTGCAGGAGTCCACCGGCGACTTCCCGTCGCGCAGCCGGTCGATCATGTGGGCGAACGCATCTCCGCAACCGTCGGGGAAGCCGCCCGCGAGGCACAGGATCACCTTGCAGTCCATGTCGTAGTCGTCAGCCGAGGCGGACCCGGTCGGAACCGTGAGGATGAGGACAAGCGACGCGAGGAAGACCTCAGGAAGCGTTCGGCGGGTCATCACGACCTCTCTGTCAAGGCAACAACGTATGTGCAGATATGTTTAGAACAACTCTCAACGCTTGGAAAGAGGCCATTCGACGTGGGGTTGCAAGAGCCTAGTAGTACACTCGTACTCAGGGCTTACCGGAACCAGCATCGTATGCGTCCGGCGTCACCGCGCTGAGGGGTGGTTCCAGGGCATGAGTTCGTCGAGGCGGGTGATCTTGTGGTCCG
Organism: uncultured Alphaproteobacteria bacterium; assembly: GCA_963799455.1. GTDB lineage: Bacteria > Pseudomonadota > Alphaproteobacteria > Rhodobacterales > Rhodobacteraceae > CAWCXF01. The sequence continues at coordinate 68,308 of CAWCXF010000003.1, forward strand.
GGATGCGGGCCAGGGTGTCGGCGAGCCAGGCCTCGGGGTCGGCGCCGTTCAGCTTGGCGGTCTCGATCAGGGTGTAGGCCACCGCGGCGGCGCGGCCGCCGGCCTGCGAGCCCACGAAGAGGTAGTTCTTCCGCCCGAGGGCGATCGGCCTCATGGCGCGCTCGGCTGCGTTGTTCTCCGCCTCCAGGGTGCCGTGCTCGAGGTAGGGCCTGAGCTTGGGCAGGCGCACGAGGGCGTGGCGGATGGCGGCCGCGAGCGGGGTCTTGCCCGACAGGGCGGGCAGCTGAGCGGCGAGCCAGGCCTCGAGGTCGTCGAGGACGGGACGGGCGTCGGCCTGGCGCAGGCGCGCCCTCTCCTCGGGCGGCCGGCCGCGCGCCGCCTTCTCGACCGCGTAGAGCTCGGCGATGCGCCGGATCGCTTCCTCGGCGATCGCGGAGCCTTGCGAGCGGTGGACGTCGACGAACTTGCGCCGGACGTGGGCCAGGCAGGCGACCTCACGGACGGCGTCCTTCCGGTACAGCTCCCTGAAGCCCGCGTAGTCGTCCGCGTGCATCCAGCCGGCGAAGGTCTTCAGGTGGCGCTGCGGGTGCTCGCCCCGGCGATCGGGGGAGAACTGGTACCAGGCCGCGGGCGGCGCCGGCCCGCCCCAGGGCCGCTCGTCGCGCACGTAGACCCACATCCGCGCCGTGGTGGTCCTGCCGCGGCCGGGGGCGAGCATGGCCACGGGGGTGTCGTCGGCGAACAGCGCCTCGCCGCCGAGGGCGTGCCGCCCGATGGCGGCCGCGAGCGGCTCCAGCAGCGCCGTCGATCGCCCGACCCAGTCCGCGAGGGTGGAGCGGTCCAGGTCGAGCCCGTCGCGGGCGTAGATCGTGCTCTGGCGGTACAGGGGAAGATGGTTGCCGAACTTCGAGACGAGGACGTGGGCCAGCAGCCCCGGCCCCGGGCGACCGCGTTCGATGGGCCGTGAGGGAAGCGGCGCCTGCACGAAGCGCTCGCAGCCCGAGCAGGCGAGGCGCGGTCGGGTGATGCGGTTCACGACGAAGCGCCCCGGCACGTACTCGAGCTCCTCGGTCACGTCCTCGCCCAGGCGTCGGAGGCGGCCCCCGCAGCGAGCGCAGGCCTCCTCGGCCGGCGCGATCTCGACCTCCATGCGCGGGACGTGGTCGGGGATCGGTCGGCGCTTCGGACGGCGCGCCTCCTCGTCCTCGTCCTCCTCGGGGAGCCGCAGCCGGCCCATGATGGCGCCGGCCGCCACCTCGCTCGCCTCGAGCGCCAGCTGGAGCTGGTCGGCGCTCTCGCCCGAGGGGCCGAACCGGTGTGCCCGGTGGCCCGCGAGCTGATGGCGCAGCTTCTCGATCAGCAGCGCCTGGGCCTTCACCTCGGCGATCAGGAGCCGTGCGAGGGCCTTCAGATCGCCAGGGTCCTCGGGCAGCGGCACGGCCTCGTCGAGCATGGCCGATGATAGCATGGCGAGGTGCCGGTTGGGGATCCCCAACCGGCTGGCAGGACGATATTATCCTGCCTTCAGCGGCCGCCATGGGCGGGCCGGGGTCCTCCAGTCCAGGCCCTCGAGCAGCATCGCCGTCTGCGCCGCGGTCAGCGCCACCTTGCCCTCGCTCGCCGAGGGCCAGGCGAAGCGGCCCCGCTCCAGCCTCTTGGAGAACAGGCACGAGCCCTGCCCGTCGAACCAGATCACCTTGATCAGGTCGCCGCGTCTGCCCCGGAAGATGAAGAGGTGCCCGGCATAGGGGTCGAGCTCGAGGGTCTTCTCGATCTGCGCCGCCAGCGAGGCGAAGCCGCGGCGCATGTCGGTCACCCCCGCCGCGAGCCAGACCCGCGTGCCCACAGGGACCGGGATCACGGGCCCGACAGCCCGCGGATCAGCCGCGCCAGCGCCTCCGGATCGTAGGGCCCCACGACCTGAAGCCGGTGACCGCCCGCGAGCTCCAGCTCGATCCGGCCCGCAGGCGCCGGCGCATCCGCCTCGACGGGCTCGCGATCTGGCTCCACACCGGCATCGACGATCTCGACCGGAAGGAACCCCACGTGCTCCTCCACGGCCGCCTCGTCGGGCGCGAAGCGCGGGTTCCTCAGCCAGCTGAACACTAGGTTGGCGTTGACGTCGTAGCGCCGCGCGACCTGGCTCACGGAGATGCCGGGCAGCCGTGCCTGCACGCAGATCATCCGCTTCTCGGCGTCCGACCACACCCTGCGCTTGCGTCGTCCACCCACCCCGAGGTCCCGATAGTGTCCATCATCTCCTAATGGACATCATCTGTATGCGTCCGGCGTCACCGCGCTGAGGGGTGGTTCCAGGGCATGAGTTCGTCGAGGCGGGTGATCTTGTGGTCCGGGATGCGGGCCAGGGTGTCGGCGAGCCAGGCCTCGGGGTCGGCGCCGTTCAGCTTGGCGGTCTCGATCAGGGTGTAGGCCACCGCGGCGGCGCGGCCGCCGGCCTGCGAGCCCACGAAGAGGTAGTTCTTCCGCCCGAGGGCGATCGGCCTCATGGCGCGCTCGGCTGCGTTGTTCTCCGCCTCCAGGGTGCCGTGCTCGAGGTAGGGCCTGAGCTTGGGCAGGCGCACGAGGGCGTGGCGGATGGCGGCCGCGAGCGGGGTCTTGCCCGACAGGGCGGGCAGCTGAGCGGCGAGCCAGGCCTCGAGGTCGTCGAGGACGGGACGGGCGTCGGCCTGGCGCAGGCGCGCCCTCTCCTCGGGCGGCCGGCCGCGCGCCGCCTTCTCGACCGCGTAGAGCTCGGCGATGCGCCGGATCGCTTCCTCGGCGATCGCGGAGCCTTGCGAGCGGTGGACGTCGACGAACTTGCGCCGGACGTGGGCCAGGCAGGCGACCTCACGGACGGCGTCCTTCCGGTACAGCTCCCTGAAGCCCGCGTAGTCGTCCGCGTGCATCCAGCCGGCGAAGGTCTTCAGGTGGCGCTGCGGGTGCTCGCCCCGGCGATCGGGGGAGAACTGGTACCAGGCCGCGGGCGGCGCCGGCCCGCCCCAGGGCCGCTCGTCGCGCACGTAGACCCACATCCGCGCCGTGGTGGTCCTGCCGCGGCCGGGGGCGAGCATGGCCACGGGGGTGTCGTCGGCGAACAGCGCCTCGCCGCCGAGGGCGTGCCGCCCGATGGCGGCCGCGAGCGGCTCCAGCAGCGCCGTCGATCGCCCGACCCAGTCCGCGAGGGTGGAGCGGTCCAGGTCGAGCCCGTCGCGGGCGTAGATCGTGCTCTGGCGGTACAGGGGAAGATGGTTGCCGAACTTCGAGACGAGGACGTGGGCCAGCAGCCCCGGCCCCGGGCGACCGCGTTCGATGGGCCGTGAGGGAAGCGGCGCCTGCACGAAGCGCTCGCAGCCCGAGCAGGCGAGGCGCGGTCGGGTGATGCGGTTCACGACGAAGCGCCCCGGCACGTACTCGAGCTCCTCGGTCACGTCCTCGCCCAGGCGTCGGAGGCGGCCCCCGCAGCGAGCGCAGGCCTCCTCGGCCGGCGCGATCTCGACCTCCATGCGCGGGACGTGGTCGGGGATCGGTCGGCGCTTCGGACGGCGCGCCTCCTCGTCCTCGTCCTCCTCGGGGAGCCGCAGCCGGCCCATGATGGCGCCGGCCGCCACCTCGCTCGCCTCGAGCGCCAGCTGGAGCTGGTCGGCGCTCTCGCCCGAGGGGCCGAACCGGTGTGCCCGGTGGCCCGCGAGCTGATGGCGCAGCTTCTCGATCAGCAGCGCCTGGGCCTTCACCTCGGCGATCAGGAGCCGTGCGAGGGCCTTCAGATCGCCAGGGTCCTCGGGCAGCGGCACGGCCTCGTCGAGCATGGCCGATGATAGCATGGCGAGGTGCCGGTTGGGGATCCCCAACCGGCTGGCAGGACGATATTATCCTGCCTTCAGCGGCCGCCATGGGCGGGCCGGGGTCCTCCAGTCCAGGCCCTCGAGCAGCATCGCCGTCTGCGCCGCGGTCAGCGCCACCTTGCCCTCGCTCGCCGAGGGCCAGGCGAAGCGGCCCCGCTCCAGCCTCTTGGAGAACAGGCACGAGCCCTGCCCGTCGAACCAGATCACCTTGATCAGGTCGCCGCGTCTGCCCCGGAAGATGAAGAGGTGCCCGGCATAGGGGTCGAGCTCGAGGGTCTTCTCGATCTGCGCCGCCAGCGAGGCGAAGCCGCGGCGCATGTCGGTCACCCCCGCCGCGAGCCAGACCCGCGTGCCCACAGGGACCGGGATCACGGGCCCGACAGCCCGCGGATCAGCCGCGCCAGCGCCTCCGGATCGTAGGGCCCCACGACCTGAAGCCGGTGACCGCCCGCGAGCTCCAGCTCGATCCGGCCCGCAGGCGCCGGCGCATCCGCCTCGACGGGCTCGCGATCTGGCTCCACACCGGCATCGACGATCTCGACCGGAAGGAACCCCACGTGCTCCTCCACGGCCGCCTCGTCGGGCGCGAAGCGCGGGTTCCTCAGCCAGCTGAACACTAGGTTGGCGTTGACGTCGTAGCGCCGCGCGACCTGGCTCACGGAGATGCCGGGCAGCCGTGCCTGCACGCAGATCATCCGCTTCTCGGCGTCCGACCACACCCTGCGCTTGCGTCGTCCACCCACCCCGAGGTCCCGATAGTGTCCATCATCTCCTAATGGACATCATCTCCCCGTAGCCCCGCCTCCGGCAGTGCAGGGAGCCCGGACGCTT
>CAWCXF010000004.1:0-301605 GCA_963799455.1 uncultured Alphaproteobacteria bacterium
CCAGACCCACATACTCGTCGAGGTTGAAGGTGCGGGCGCGGGCGAAGGAGACGCCGCTCGCCACCAGGCGGGCGTAGACCCGCTCCATCGTCCGCCCCGTCGCGAGCCCCAGCACGAGGCCGGGCTCGGCCCTGAGCCGCGCCTCGATCAGCCGCGCCACGAGGGCCTCGGCGGCCTCGGCGTCGGGCCGCACGATCACCTCCACGGGCACCTCCATGCGGCCTCCAGGGCGCGGCCCGCGACGTGGACCGAGAGCACGGCGAGGTCGGCGTCGAGCGCCACCAGGTCGGCGCGCGCGCCCGGCGCGATCCGGCCGGCGTCGTCGAGGCCCGCCCAGCGCGCGGGCAGCGCGCTCAACCGCCGCGAGGCCTCCTCCAGCGGCAGGCCGATCGAGACGAGGTTGCGAAGCGCCTGGTCCATCGTCAGCGCCGAGCCCGCCAGCGTGCCGCAGCCCAGGCGCATGGCGCCCCGGGCCTTGGTCACCGCGCGGCCTCCGAGCCGGTAGGCGCCGTCGGGCATCCCCGCCCCCGCGGTCGCGTCGGTGACGCCGTAGAGGTTGGGGACGGCGCGCCGCGCGGCGAGGATCGCGCCCGGCTCGACGTGGATCAGGTCGGGGATGACCTCGGCCCAGTCGGCGTGGGCGAGCGCCGCCCCCGCGACGCCGCAGCCGCGATGCGCCATCGGCGTCATGGCGTTGAAGAGATGCGTCACGCCGCAGCCCGCGGCCAGCGCGGCCGCGGCCTCGGCGTAGGCGCACGAGGAGTGGCCGATCTGCGGCCTCGCGCCCGCGCGCGCCAGCAGCGGGATCAGCGCGCCCGAGGGGTCGCACTCGGGCGCCAGCGTCACGACGCGCACCGGGCCGCGCGCGAGCCAGCCGCGCATCAGCTCCGCATCCGCCGGGATCGCGAAGGGCGGCTGGGCGCCGAGCTTGCCGGGGTTGATGAACGGCCCCTCAAGATGCGCGCCCGCGACGCGTGCGGCGTCGGGCCAGCCGGCCTCGGCGCTCGCGCGCACGGCGTCGAGGAAGCGTCCGGTCTCCTCGGGCCGCGCCGTCACCGAGGTGGCCAGCAGGCTCGTGGTGCCGTGCCGGGCGTGGAGCGCGGCGGCGGCGCGGATGGCGTCCGGCCCCTCCATCATGTCGGCGCCCCCGCCCCCGTGGACGTGGAGATCCACGAAGCCCGGCAGCACGAAGGGCGGCTCGGGGCGGGCGGTGGGCTCGCCCTCGACGCGCTCCACCGCGGCCGAGAAGACGACGCGCCCCGAGACCCAGCCCACGGGGGTGAGCACCGAGCCCTCAAGCGCGCTCACGCCAGCTCCGCCACGAAGCCCCGGCGGTCGCGCGCGCCGGAAGGCCGATCGCGCGGGCTCGACGGCCCGCCCGTCCGCGGCGCGGCCGGCGCGCGGGACCGCCCCGGCGCGCCGCGATGCGGCGACGGCCGCAGGTCGGGCGCCCGCCTGCGAGGCGGCGGGGGCCGCACGGCCGCGAGCGCGCCGCGGGGCGCTCGTGGAGGCTCGAGCGAGCGGCGCCCGGCGCCTCGGCCACGCGGCTCTTCGGGATCCGCCCCGAGCCGGCGACGGCGGCCGCCGGATCCGGTCCTCCGCCCGCGCGGCGTCGAGCGCCCCGCGCCGGATCTCGCTGCGGCGCGCGGACCTTTGGTCCGGCCTCCATCGCCTCGCGGCCGAGCCGGCGCATCCGCGCTTCCCACGACCGGCCCGTTCGACCCCACGGCCATGATCCCCCCCTCGTCCATCCGCCGCGGCCGGCGGGACGGGAGGTCGGGCGCCGCGCCTCCCCATGGCGCCCGACGGCACCATCCCTCCCGGGCCGCCCCGGCTCTCCCCCCCCGGCTCTCCCCCCCGGGCTCTCCCCCCCGGGCTCTCCCCGATGATGCGCAGCTTCTCGGCCGTGGGCCAGCGGCGTCGGCGCGCCGTGCCCGCGATCACCGCGATGCGCCGGTCGTCGTCGGGCGCGGGCCCGTCCCCGAGAACGGCCTCGGGCCTCCCAGCCCACGCCGGGCCGTCCGGTCGAGCTGGCGGGCAGCTCACCGCATGGGGGCGTCCGTGGCAGGGCCTTCGCCGCGCCGCGCCGAGGGGGACCGCCGCGCGATCGACGCGCGTGTGAGGCGGCCGGCCTCCGGGGGGCCGCGACGCCGGCGACGCATCCCGCCTCGCAGGGCCCGTCCCCGCGACCGGCCGCGAGGACGGCCGCCACGTCGGGAGGCCGCACGACGCCGGGCCCGCTCCGCCCGCGACCCCGCGGGCCTCCTCTTCGACGAGCCGCCGTCGGGCCTCGACACGGCGCCGCGCGCCCGGATGCGGGTCGGGATCGCGCGCCTGTGCCAGCGGCTCGGGACCACCGGCGGGCTGCGCCGCCCACGCCTCCGATCGAGGCGTGACCCCGACCGACCGCGCCGTGGTGCCGCACGCGGGCCGCGTCGAGCGGATGGGCACGCCGCTCGGGCTCCACCACCGCGCTCCGGGAGCCGCTTCGTCGCGGGCTTCATCGGCAGCCGCGGCGCGCGCGCGGGCCTCCAGATTCCGCCCCCCCCCCGCGCCCGCGAGATCGCGGTGCCGGTAGAGGGCGGCGCGGCGCGCGCGGCGTCGGGCCGGGAGGGGCCGGGCGGGCGCCTTGGCGCCCGGGGCCCGATCCGATACCCTCGTCCGGCGGACGCGAAGGAGCCTCATCGTGAGCGATTGGCCCCCTCTCCCCTACGCGCCCTGGGCCGAGACCTGCGCGGCGCTGCATCTGTGGACGCAGATCCTCGGCAAGCACCGCCTCGCGCGCACGCCTTGGGTCAACCACTCCTGGCACGCGACGCTCTATGCGACGCCGCGAGGGCTGACGACGGGGCCGGTGCCCGGCCCGTCGGGGGTCATGACCCTCACGCTCGACCTGGTGGACCACGCGCTCGTGGCCGAGGCCGAGGGCGGGGCGCGCGCGGGCTTCGCGCTGGGGCCGATGAGCGTGGCGGACTTCCTCGCGCGCACGCGAGAGGCGGTGGAGGCGGTGGGCGGGCGCTTCGCCATCCACGGCCGGCCCAACGAGGTGCCGGGCGCCGTGCCCTTCGCCGAGGACGCGGCCGAGCGCCCCTACGACCGCGAGGCGGTGGGGCGCTTCCACCGCGCGCTGCTCAGGATCGTCCCCGTGATGGAGCGCTTCCGCACCGGGTTCGTGGGCAAGGTGAGCCCCGTGCACCTCTTCTGGGGCTCGTTCGACCTCGCGGTGACGCGCTTCTCGGGCCGGCGCGCGCCGCTCCATCCCGGCGGCTTCCCCGGCCTGCCCGACGCGGTGACGCGCGAGGCCTACAGCCACGAGGTCTCGTCCGCGGGCTTCTGGCCCGGGGGCAACGGGGTCGAGGAGGCGATGGTCTACGCCTACGCCTACCCCACCCCCGAGGGCTTCGCCTCGGCCCCCGTGGAGCCCGAGGCGGCGCGCTGGGACGAGGCCTTGGGCGAGTTCGTGCTGCCCTACGAGGCGGTGCGGAGGGCCCCCGACCCCGAGGCCGCGCTGATGGCCTTCCTCCAGACCACCTACGAGGCCGCGGCCGAGGCGGGCGGCTGGGACCGCGCGGCGCTCGAATGCGCGCTGGGCCGCCCCGGCGTGCCGCGCGCGGTCCATGCCGGGGCGTGAGAGGGGCCTCATGCGCTCAACGCCCCTCCATCCAGCGTCGGGCGGGCGCGTCGAGGCCCCTGAGCGCGGCGTGGACCTCGCGGCCCATCTCCGTCAGCCCGTAGGTCACCTTGGGCGGGATGGTGGGCGCCTGCTCGCGCCAGATCAGCCCGTGGGCCTCCAGCTCGCGCAGCCGTTCGGTCAGCACCTTGGGCGAGACGCCCGCGAGGCGGCGCCGGAGCGCGCCGAAGCGCGCCGGGCCCTCCTCGCCCAGCACGTAGAGCACATGCGTCGTCCAACGCCCCCAGAGCGCGCGCAGCAAGGGGTCGGCGGGGCAGCCCTCGATCGGCGGGCGCCTCGGGCGCTCAGAGTTCGGGGCCGGAGTTGGGGCCGGGGTCATCCGGCCTGTCGCTCACCATTCGGTAACCACTTTCACTTGCGCGGCACGGCCATACCTGTCCGCCGCACCCCCGATGTCACCCCTCGACGGAGACCGCCCATGAGCTGGAGCCCCTGCCCCGACCCGACCCCGGGCGATCGCGCCACCGTGGACGCGGTCGAGACGCTGATCGTGCCGCGCGCGGTGGACCTCGGAGAGATGACGGTGCGCCGCGCGCTGCCCAGCGTGAAGCGCCAGATGGTGGGGCCGTTCATCTTCTTCGACCAGATGGGCCCGGCGGAGTTCCTCACCGACCAGGGGATCGACGTGCGGCCTCACCCGCACATCAACCTCGCCACGCTGACCTACCTCTTCGAGGGCGAGATCCGGCACCGCGACAGCCTCGGCACCGACATCGCCATCGCACCCGGCGCGGTCAACTGGATGCGCGCGGGATTCCGGCATCGTCCACTCCGAGCGCACCGCCGAGGCGCGCCGCCGCACGGGCCAGCGGCTCTTCGGCATCCAGACCTGGCTCGCGCTGCCCGAGGCCGAGGAGGAGTCCGATCCCGCCTTCCTGCACCACGGCGCGGAGGAGCTGCCGGTGGTGGAGGCGGGCGGCGTGACGGCGCGCCTCATCGCGGGCTCCGCCTTCGGGGCCACCTCGCCGCTCGAGGCGTCGTCGGAGACGCTCTACGCCGACGTGGCGCTCGCCGCGGGCGCGCGGATGCCGATCGACGCGCATTACGAGGAGCGCGCGCTCTACACCATCGCGGGCACGATCGAGATCGCGGGCGACGCGTTCGAGCCGGGCCAGCTCCTGGTGCTGCGCCCGGGCGACGCGGTCACGGTGACGGCGCGGGAGGCCGCGCGGTTCATGCTCTTCGGCGGCGCGCCGATGGAGGGGCCGCGCTACATCTGGTGGAACTTCGTCTCCTCGCGCCCCGAGCGCATCGAGCAGGCCCGCGAGGAGTGGGCCATGGGCCGCTTCGACACCGTGCCCGGCGACGAGGCCGAGTTCATCGCGCTGCCCGAGCGCCGGGACGCGCCTCGGCGCGCCACCGGCGGCGTGCTCTATCCGTAGCCCGCCGCGCGCCCAGGCCCCCGAGCCCGACCCGAGCCCGACCCATGGAGGAGCCTCGCGCGCCCTCCGACTCTGTGGGCACAGGCGGTCACGAGCCCCCCGCGCGCGCCGGCGAGGCGCGCAGGACCGTCGGGCGGCGCGAGCCCCCGGACCCGTCATCGCCGGCGCGCGATCTCCCGCGCCGGCGCCCCGAGCCCGACCCGAGCCCACCCCAGGAGGCCCCGCCATGCCCGTCATCCCCGGCCTGCACCACGTCACCGCGATCTCAGGCCCCCCCCAGGCCAACCTCGACTTCTACGCCGGCCCCCTCGGCCAGCGGCTGGTCAAGCGCACGGTCAACTTCGACGCGCCCGACACCTACCACCTCTACTACGGCGACCGCGCGGGCTCGCCCGGCACGATCCTGACCTTCTTCCCGTTCACGGACGCGGGGCCGGGGCGCGCGGGGCCGGGCATGGCCTCGGCCGTGGCCTACGCCGTGCCCGACCTCGACCCCTGGGCGATGCGTCTCGCCCAGGCGGCCATCGACTTCGAAGGGCCGTCCGAGCGGATGGGCGAGCGCCTGGTCGCGCTCTCGGACCCCGACGGGCTGCGGGTCGAGCTGATCGAGGCGGGCGCGGGGCGCGGGGCGCATGGCCTGGACCCCGGGCGAGCCCACGGCGCGCAGGCGGCCCCGGGGGGCGACGGGCTGGAGGGCGGGGCCGGATCGGATGGGGCCGCGCCCTCAGACGAGGGCTTCCACTCCGTCACGCTGTGGCTCGCCGACCCCGGACCCACCGCGCGGCTCCTGCGCGACGTGATGGGCTACGAGGAGGCGGGTCACGAGAGGGCCGAGGGCTCCGAGCGGCTGCGGCTGCGCTCGCCCGCGGGCGGACGCGGCGCGGTGGTGGACCTGCTGCGCTCGGACGCGCCATCGACCGGGCGCCAGGGCGCGGGCGCGATCCACCACGTAGCCTTCCGCGCCGAGACGGACGAGGCCCAGCGCGAGTGGCGCGAGCGGGTGCGCGCCGCCGGGCTCGACGTGACCCCTGTCATCGACCGGCAGTACTTCCACTCGATCTACTTCCGCGAGCCAGGGGGCGTGCTCTTCGAGATCGCCACCGACCCGCCAGGCTTCGCCGTGGACGAGGCGCCGGGTGCGCTCGGCCAAGCCCTCAAGCTGCCCCCCCAGCACGAGGGCAAGCGCATGCGCATCGAGCGAAAGCTGCCGCCCCTGCGGCTGCCGAAGCCCTAGAGCGCGTTCCGACCCGACGGGATCGGCTCTCGGGCGCTCCAGGCTCCTTCGCAGCCACGTTCTCCGGGCGCCTGACGTTAGGTCAGGCTGGAGAATGCGCGAGGCCCCGGCGCGGCTCGCGCCCTGCGACGATCCCGGGGCGCGGCCGAGGCGAGCCGGCGCCGTCCGGCATCGCCGGCCGCGCGCGGGGGAGGGCGGGCCGGTCGTGACGGCCGGCGCGGGGCCTTGCGTCGGCGCCCGCGGGCGAGACGGCCTCCGGGGAGGGCCGGCCCGACCCCGGCACGGGCATGGGGCATCGGGCGATGGAGCACGCCGCGCCCTCGGGCGACGGCCGCCTCACGCGCCGCGCCGCGAAGGCCGCCCGCCGGATCGATAGGGATCCCGGCACGAGCCCGCGGGCGCCGCCGCCGTCGCGCCCGGCGCCTCCGGGACATCCGTGCCCGCGCCCGCGCCCGCGCCCGCGCCCGCCGCGACGCCGAGAGCCGCGGCGTCGAGGGCGCGATCGCCCCCATCCCGGCTCCTTCGACGCGGTGCATCCGCTCGCGGCGCACGCGCGACGGGGCGGGCGGCATCGGGGCGGGCGGCATCGGGGCGGGCGGCATCGGGGCGGGCGGCGTCGGCCTGGCCGACATGGCCCGGACGCCGCCTTGCGCCGGCGGCGATCGAACGCCCTGGCGAGGCCGGGCGGTTCGGGGTTCTGGCCATCCCCTGCGCCGATGAGGGAGCCCCTGCCCGCACGGCCCACCGCCCCGTCGAGGACCGCCGAGGACCGCCGAGGACCGCCGAGGACCGTCGAGGACCGCCGCGAGCGCATGGCCCATCGCCGCTGCGGGCGCTCGGGCCTCAGGTCGCCCGCCGCGGGCTGTGGCACGAATTCGGCCATGACGCGCCGCACGAGCGCAAGCGCGCCACCCGCCGCGCCGCCTTCGACCACGGCATCACGCGTTTCGACCTCGCCGACGACCACGGGCCCCCGCCCGGCTCCGCCGAGGAGGCGTTCGGGGAGATCCTGCGCACCGACTTCGCCGGCCTGCGCGACGAGCCCGTGATCTTCTCCAGGGCCGGCTGCCGGATGTGGGAGGGGCCCCATGGCGAGCGGGGCTCGCACGAGGATCCGACCGCCTCCTGCGACGCCTCGCTCGAGCGCATGGGGCTCGATCATGTGGACATCCTCCACTCGCACCGCTTCGATCCCGTCACGCCGCCCGGGGAGACGATGGGCGCGCTCGACCACATCGTGCGCTCGGGCCGCGCGCTCCACGCCGGGATCAGATCCCGCAACCCCGAGCGCACGCGCCAGGCCGCGGCGATCCTCGAGGATCTCGGCACGCCCTGCCCGATCCCCCTGGCCGAGCTACGGCCTGCTCGACCGCCGGGCGGAGCGCGACGGCCTGCGCGAGACCCTGGCCGAGCGCGGCAGCGGCCCGATCGCCTTCAGCCCGCTGGCGCAGGGGGATGGTGACGCCGAAGCATCTCGGCGGCATCCCCGAGGGCTCCCGCGCGGCCAAGGACAGGTCGCCCGACCCCGCGATGCCGTCCGGGCGCGCGATCGGGAGCATCCGCCGGCTCGACGCGATCGCCGGGCGGCGCGGCCAGACGCTCGCGCGGATGGCGATCGCCGGGGTGCCGCGCGACGGCGAGGTCACCTCGGCGCCGATCGGCGCCTCGCGCCCCGAGCAGGTGACCGACGGCGACGGCGCGGCGGGCCGCCTCGGCTGCCCGCCGAGATCGACGCCACCGCCGAGGAGGAGGCGATCGACCCCTGGGCCCACCCGGCCGAGATCGAGGAGCCCGCGCGCAGGTCCGTGACGCCCGGCCCTGCCGGAAAGGCGGGGCCGGGAAGGCGGGGGCCGCCACGCCACCCGGCCGGATCCCGGGGCCGACGCGCGAGGCCATGAGCCGGCGCCCCCTCGCCCGACCGCCCCTCCGGAGCGGTCCGGTCCCGCGCGGGCCATCCCTCGGGGATGGGCCGGTCCCCATGCAGGGGCGCGCCGAGGACGATCCCCATGCGTCGGCCCTGGGGTCGGCCCCCCCCGGCGCGGGCGGCGAGGGACCGGCCGGGACTTCGAGCCCGTCCGCCGAGGCGGGGAGAGCCGCGCGCGGCCCCGGCCCCCAGCCCAGGGCCGACGCACGAGACCGCTCCCTGACCGATCCGGGTCTTGCGAGGCGCCTCTTCGGGCCGCCTTCACCCGCCCGAGCGCCGGCTGCGCGCCGGCCGGACGCCTGTTCGCGCGATCGAGCGCAGGGGAGGCCCCTCATGCGCAGGCCCTGCGTCCGAGCCCTGGATCCGCGGGCCGTCCACGGACCGAGGCGGTCCCACCCCGCGCCCGCGCGCGGGCGCGGCGCCCTCGGCCGGGCGGAGGGAGGGCCGCCTACCGGCCCTTCCAGACCGGCGCGCGCTTCTCGGCGAAGGCGCGGGCGCCCTCCTGCTGGTCCTCGGAGGCGTAGAGGCGGTCCACGGTGGGGAGCGCGCGGGTGGTGACGAGGCGCAGCGCGTCCTGGAAGCGCAGCGCCTCGGCCTCGCGCACGACCTCCTTGATGGCGGCCTGCACGAGCGGCGGGCCCTCCTCCAGCGTCCGGGCCAGATCCCAGGCCTTGGGCAGCAGATCCTCGGCCGTCGTGACCTCGCGCAGCAGGCCCCAATGCCGCGCCTCCCCGGCGTCGAACCAGCGGCCCGTGAGCAGCAGATCCATCGCCACGTGGTAGGGGATGCGCTTGGGCAGCTTGATCGAGGCGGCGTCGGCGACCGTCCCCGAGCGGATCTCGGGCAGGGCGAAGGTGGCGGCCTCGCAGGCCAGGATCAGGTCGCACGACAGCGCCAGCTCGAGCCCGCCGCCGCAGCAGATGCCGTTCACGGCGCAGATCACCGGCTTGTCGAGGCCCGGCAGCTCCTGGAGCCCGCCGAAGCCCCCCACCCCGTAGTCGCCGTCCACCGCGTCGCCTTGGGCCGCGGCCTTGAGATCCCATCCGGGGCAGAAGAACCTCTCCCCTTCGGCGCGCAGGATGGCGACGCGCAGGGCGTCGTCGTCGCGGAAGGCCGCGAAGGTCTCGCCCATGATCCGGCTCGTCGCCAGGTCGATGGCGTTGGCGGGCGGCCGGTCGAGCGTGACCTCCAGGACGGCGCCCTCGCGGCGCGTGCGGATCGGTCCCTCGCTCATGGCTCGTCCTCCCTGACGACGACATCCACCGCGACCGCGCCCGACGCGCGCAGGATCAGCGGGTTGACCTCGATCTCGGCCAAGGCGGGCCGCGCCTCCATCGCCGCCTGGAGCTTGAGCACCGCCTCCACCCCCGCGGCCACATCGGCCTTGGGGCGGCCGCGGAACCCGTCGAGCAGCGGCCAGAGCCGCAGCCGCCGCAGCGCGCCCTCGACCTCCGTTCCCGTCACCGGCGCCACGAGCGTCACGGCGTCGCCGAGAAGCTCCGCCGCGACGCCGCCCGATCCGAGCGTCAGCGTGGCGCCGTGGACCGGATCGCGGCGCAGGCCGATCAGGATCTCGGCCACGGCGCCCGCGACCATCTCCTCGGCCAGGTAGCCCCGCGCGCCTCGCATCTCGGGCTGGCCCTTTAGAGAGGCGAGCCCGAGGCGCACCATCCCGGCCTCGGTCTTGTGCAGCGGCCCGAGACCCTTCAGCGCCAGCGGCGGCGCGAGCCCTGCCGCCGCCTCGCGCAGCGCGTCGAGCGTCGGCGCGCGGACGCCGCGCGGCACCGCGATCCCGGCGGCGGCGAGGAGCGCCTTGCCGCAGGCCTCGTCCATCAGGCGCGCCGGCCGCTCGGGCCGGGCGGGCCAGGGGCGCCAGCCGGGCCGACCGGGCGGCGCGCGCGCGGCGTCGAGGGCCGCGAGCGCGGTCTCCAGGCCCATGAGCGGCACGACGCCGCGCGCGATCATCGCCGCGGCCCGCTCCTCGGGGAGGTTCTCGGGCAGCGTGGCCACCGCGAAGGCCGGCAGGCCGGTGGCCCGCGCCGCCGCCTCGATCGCCCCGAGCGCGGGCTCGTAGGAGGCGGGGTCGCAGCGGTCGGCGCGCGGCAGGTCGATCACGAAGAGGCCCGCGTCGTAGCCCGCGAGCAGGGCCTCGAACACCTGCGCCGTGCGGGGGCCGTCGCCCCAGACGAAGGTGTGGTAGTCGAGCGGGTTCGAGACGCTCACCAGCGGGCCGAGGAGGCGGCCGAGCCGTCGGGCCTCGTCCCGCCCCGGCGGCGGGAAGTCGAGCCCGGTGCGCGCGGCGAGGTCGGCCACGAGCCCCGCCTCGCCCCCCGAGCAGGCGGCCGAGCAGAAGCGCCTCGCCCGCAAGGGGCCATGGACGTGCAGGATCTTCAGCGCCTCGACCAGCTCGGCCGGGGTCGCCACCTCGGCCACCCCGGCCTGCCGCAGAAAGGCCGAGGAGGCCGCCCCGCCGCCCGCGAGCGCCGCGGTGTGGGTGGCCGCCGCCGCCCTGCCGCCCGCCGTCCGGCCGGCCTTGAGCGCGACCACGCCCTTGCCCGCGGCCCGCGCCGCCTCGGCCAGCGCCGCGAAGGCGGGCGCGTCGCCCAGGCCCTCGACGTGGAGGCCGAGCGCGGTGACGCGCGGGTCCGCCAGGAGCGCCGCGCCGAGCTCCGCGAGCCCGACCTGCGCCGCGTTGCCGAGGCAGGCGACGGTGGCGAGCGGCAGGCCGCGGCGCTGCATGGTGAGGTTGATGGCGACGTTGGAGGACTGCGAGATCAGCGCGGCGCCCCGCTCGACCCGGCGCCCCCCGTGCTGGTCGGGCCAGAGCGGCGCGCCGTCGAGGTAGTTGACGAGGCCGTAGCAGTTGGGGCCGAGGATCGGCATGGCGCCCGCCGCCTCCACCAGCCGGGCCTGGAGCGCGGCCTCCCCGGCCTCGGCCCAGCCGGCGGCGAAGCAGACCGCGCCGCCCGCGCCCATGGCCGAGAGCGCCGCCACCGCCTCCAGCGTGGCGTGGCGGTTGACGCCGACGAACGCGGCGTCGGGCGCCTCGGGCAGCGCGCCCAGCGAGCGCAGGCAGCGCCGCCCGCCGATCGCGTCGCGCGTGGGGTGGACCGGCCAGACCGGGCCCTCGAACCCCATCGCGTCGCATTGCGCGACGGCGTTCTCGGCCCAGGCCCCACCGAGCACGGCGATCGAGCGCGGCCGCAGCAGCCGCGAGAGGTCGCGGCCCGCGCCGCCCCCGGGGAGCCCCGAGCCGGCCGATGCAGGAAAAGGCCCAACGGGCTCCGCAGGCCGGGCCGATCCGCCGGATCGGGGGAGCGGCCCCGGCCCGGCCGCCGCCGGGGACGATACCCGGCCCTCGCGCTCCTCGCGCGGCTCCTCGCCTCCCCGCCTAGGGGACGCGTGCGGACCCATCGGTCGGCCGGACGGCTCCTCGCCCATGCGCTTCGTCGCGGGGGGCGGGCCTTCCCTCATGCCCCGAGCGGGCGCAGCAGCTCGCGCGCGATGATGTGGCGCTGGATCTCGGAGGTGCCGTCCCAGATCCGCTCGACGCGGGCATCGCGCCAGAATCGCTCCACGGGCAGGTCGTCCATCAGGCCCATGCCGCCGAAGATCTGGAGCGTGGCGTCGGTGACGCGGCCCAGCATCTCGGTGGCGTGGAGCTTCGCGGAGGCGATCTCGCGGCCCGCGGGCAGGCCCTGGTCGAGCCGCCAGGCGGCGGCGAGGGTCAGCCACTCGGCCGCGTCGATCTCGGTGATCATGTCGGCGAGCGGGAAGCCCACGCCCTGGAAGCGCCCGATCGGCTGGCCGAACTGGCGCCGCTCGGCGGCATGCGCCAGCCCGAGGTCGAAGCAGCGGCGCGCCCGGCCCACCGCCATCGCGGCGACCGTGAGGCGCGTGGCGTGGAGCCACTCGTTCATGACCTCGAAGCCCCCGTCGACCGCGCCCAGCACCTGGGCGTCGGAGAGCCGGCAGCCGTCGAGATCCAGCACCGAGTTGGGGTAGCCGCGATGGCTGACCGAGCGGTAGCCGGGGCGGATCGTGAAGCCCGGCGTGCCGCGGTCCACCAGGAAGGCCGTGATGCGCTTCTTGGGGCCGCGGGGCGTCGCGTCCTCGCCGGTGGCGGCGAAGACGATCACGAAGTCGGCGTGCTCGGCGCCCGAGATGAAGTGCTTGGTGCCGTCGAGCACCCAGTCCCCGCCCGTCCGCCGCGCCGCGCAGGTCATCCCCCGCACGTCCGAGCCCGCGCCGGGCTCGGTCATGGCGAGCGCGTCCATCCGCTCGCCGCGCACCGCGGGCCGCAGGTAGCGCTCGACCTGCTCGCCCTCGCAGGCCATCAGGATGCCCGAGGGCCGCCCGAAGAAATGCGTCAGCGCCATCGAGCCGCGGCCCAGCTCGCGCTCCACCAGCGCGAGGTCGAGGCGGGCCAGCCCCGCGCCGCCGACGGACTCGGGGAAGTTGCAGGCGTAAAAGCCCAGGCCGATCGCCCTGGCGCGGATGGCGTCCGCCAGCTCCGGGCGCACCGCCCCCTCGCGCTCGACCTCGGCCTCGTGGGGGTGGATCTCGCGCTCGACGAAGGCGCGCACGGTGGCGACGATCATCGCCTGCTCGTCGCTCAGGCCGAAGTTCACGGGGCCTCCTGCGCGCGGGCCCCGCCGCCGGCGGGCGGAGCGCCGCCATCGGGCGGAGCGTCGCCGCCGTCCCCGGCGGCAGCCTCGCCCCCAGCCCCGGCATGGGCTCCGGCACGGCCCGCGGCGTGGGCCGCGGCCAGCGCGTCGAGCCGGGCGCGAAGATCGGGGCCCGGCTCGCAGGAGCGCCGCGTCTCCAGGCTGACATGGACCAGGAGCTGGTCGCAGGCCGCCAGCAGCGCGCCGTCCTCGGCGCGCCGCATCTCGTGAGCCAAGCGCAGCGTCTTGCCTTCCGCCCGCGCCACGCGCGTCTCGACGCGGATCCCTTCGGCGGCGCGGGTCTCGGCGAGGTAGCGGATCGTCGTCTCGACGGTGAACCAGCTCAGGCCGCGCGCGACGTAGTCCGGCCCGGCGCCGACATGGGCCAGCACCCCGTCGGCGGCGTCCGAGAAGACCTGGCCGTAGCGGCCCTCGTTCATGTGGCCGTTGTAGTCGGTCCAGTCGATCGGCACCGTGCGCCGCACGGTGAGCATCGGCACTCCCGCCTCCGGCACGGGCAGCGTCGCCTCATGCGCCGCGATCAGCGCGCCCGCGGCGGCGCCGCGGGCCTTGAGGGCGCGGACGATCGCCACGAGGTTGTCGTCGCGCAGCCGCTCCAGCTCGCGGATCGACAGCGCCCCCGACTGGGCGTCCGACTGCGCGGCCACCGTCTCGACCAGCGCGGGCGTCAGCGCCGGCACGTCCGTGAGCCGCGTCCATGGCCAGGCGAGCGCGGGGCCGAACTGCTCGACGAAGTGGCGCATGCCGGCCTCGCCGCCGGCGATGCGGTAGGTCTCGAAGAGGCCCATCTGAGCCCATCTGAGCCCGAAGCCCATGCGGATCGCGTCGTCGATCTCCTGGGTGGTGGCGAAGCCGTCGCGCACCAGCCACAGCGCCTCGCGCCAGACCGCCTCGAGGAAGCGGTCGGCGATGTGGGCGTCGTTCTCGCGGCGCACGCGCAGAGGGTGCATGCCCACGGCGCGCAGGATGGCCTCGGCGCGGGCCACGGCCCGGGCGTCCGCGCCCTCGCCCGGCACCAGCTCCACCAGCGGCAGCAGGTAGACCGGGTTGAAGGGGTGCGCGACGAGGATGCGGCCAGGACGCACGGCGCCCCGGCGCAGCTCGGAGGGGCGAAAGCCCGAGGTCGAGGAGCCGATCGGCGCGGCCTCGGGCGCCGCGGCCTCGATCTCGGCCAGCACGCGGTGCTTGAGGTCGAGCCGCTCGGGCACGCTCTCCTGGACCCAGTCGGCGCCGCGGACCGCCTCGGCCACGCTGGCGGCGTGGCTCAGCCGCCCCTCGGGCGGCAGCGCCCGGTCGTAGAGCATCGGCAGGGCGCGGCGCGCGGCGGCCATCACCGCATCCATCCTGCGCGCCGCGTCGGGGTCGGGGTCGTGGAGCCGCACGTCCCAGCCCATCAGCGCGAAGCGCGCGGCCCAGCCGCCGCCGATCACGCCGCCGCCGACGATCCCGGCCGTCCGCGTCACGAGAGGGCTCCCATGGTCTCGAAGGGCGAGGAGGGTCGCGCCGCGCTCCCTGCCGGACTCGGGCGGAACGCCCCGGGCCCATCGGAGGATCGCCGCCCGCGCGGGACGGCGCACGCGCCCGCCCGCGCCGTGGCGGGGAGCGGCCGGCATCGGCCCGTCCGGGCCGCGGCGGCCTCGCGGGCCGGCGCGTCCGCCGATCGGCCGCCCATCGGGCCGGGGCGCCGCGCGGCTCCGCCTCCCGCGACGGTCCGATGGGCGGCCACCCGGCCCCGCGCCCGGTCCCCGCCCCAGCCCCAGGCCCGAGCGCGCATGGCGGCCCGGCCGCGGCCACCGGCCCGAGACCGAGCCCGGCCCCGCGCCTGCAACCCCGTCACGCCGGCGCCCGCTTGGTCAGGCCGAGCCGCTCGCGCACGGCGTCGGGGCCCAACACCCGCGCCCCCAGGCCCTCGACGATGCCCACGGCGCGCTCGACGAGCTGGGCGTTGGTGGCGAGCCGCCCCTTCCCGAGCCACAGATTGTCCTCCAGCCCCACGCGCACGTTGCCGCCCGCGAGCACCGCGGCCGCGACGTAGGGCATCTGATGACGCCCCAGCGAGAAGGCCGACCAGGTCCAGCCCTCGGGCACCGCGGCCACCATGGCGAGGAAGGTGTGCAGGTCGTCGGGCGCGCCCCAGGGCACGCCCATGCAGAGCTGGACCAGCGCGGGATCCTCCAGAACGCCCTCGGCCACCAGCGCCTTGGCGAGCCACAGATGGCCGGTGTCGAAGGCCTCCACCTCGGGCCTGACGCCGAGGTCGGTCATCATTCGCCCCATCGCGCGCAGCATTCCGGGCGTGTTGGTCATCACGTAGTCGGCCTCGGCGAAGTTCATCGTGCCGCAGTCGAGCGTGCAGATCTCGGGCCGGCACTCGGCGACATGCGCCACCCGCTCGGCGGCCGCGGCCATGTCGGTGCCGTCGCGCGGCGGCAGCGGCGCGTCGGGGGGGCCGAAGGTCAGGTCGCCGCCCATCCCCGCGGTGAGGTTGAGCACCACGTCCACCTCCGCGTCGCGGATGCGCGCCGTGACCTCGCGGTAGAGCCGGGGGTCGCGCGAGGGCGCGCCGGTCTCGGGGTCGCGCACGTGGCAGTGGACGATCGCCGCGCCCGCGCGCGCGGCCTCGACGGCGCTCTCGGCGATCGCCTCGGGGCTGCGCGGCACGTGCGGGCTGCGCCCCTGCGTGGCGCCCGAGCCCGTCACGGCGCAGGTGATGAAGACCTCGGTGCTCATCGTCAGCGGCATGGGCGTCTCCGGGGCGCGTCGGTCGCGGCCACCCCGCCGGATTAGCCGCGATCGGGGCCGGTTGGGAAGCGCCGCGCGCAGGATCGGCCGAGACTGGCAGGCTCGACGCCATGCCGGGGCCGGCCGTGCCGACCGGCTGTGCCGACGGTGGACGGTCTCCGTCTCGACATGCCCCCGGAGATCGCGCCCACCGACCCGCCGACGCTCGCGGCCGGGCGCGGCTCGTCGGTCGACGGCGGCCGAGGCGCGCGCCGCCGCTTGCGCGGCGGACGGTCGATGGGCCATGAGGGCCGCGACCCGCAGGCGAGGCGGGGACGGGACGGCCGGCGGCGGATCCGTCGAGCCCCCCCGCTCGGAGGCGCAGACGTGGGATGCCGTTCGGAGGATGGGCCGTGTGCGATGTCGGATCGCGGCGCCGCGCGGCGCGGGGGCGGGCCCTATGAGAGGCTCTACGTCGTCCCCCGCGACGCGCGGGCCCAGGTGGAGGGCATGATCCGGCAGGGGCGCGCGCTCTACGAGGGGGCGACGATCGAGCTTGCGGGGGAGGTCGCGTGGTCGAGCGATGGCGGCCAGGGCCGCAGCGCGCTGTTCCACAAGCAGGCCTGGAACCCGCTCGACCTGCTGTTTTGCGTCTACGACGAGGGCCGCGATCCCCGGCACGGCCGGATCCTGCTGCACGTCGCCGACCATTGGTGCCGGACCTTCCCCGAGATCGACGTGGACGAGTTCCTCCGCGACGCCGGATGGGCGGAGAACTTCGTCTGGTACGACATGGCGGCGGGGCTGCGCGCCTACAGGCTCGCCTACCTCGCCGACCTCCTGATGAGGGAGGCCTCGGGCGACGGCGGCGCCGAGGCGCTCGTGGCGGACGCGGGCGCGCGCGACGCGATGGCCGCACGCCTCGTGGAGAGCTACCAGCGCCATCGCGCCTACCTGATGGACGACGCCAACTTCCGCCGCAACAACCACGGCCTCTACCAGGCGTTCGGGCAGATCGCGTCGGGCACGCGGCTGGGCGCGTGGGGCGTGGCGGGCGCGGCGGAGATGCGCGAGCAGGGGCTGGCGCGGCTCGGCGCGCTGGTGGATCTTCAGTTCGCCTCCGACGGCATCCACAAGGAGCACTCGCCCGGCTACCAGCGGGCGGTCGCCAAGATCCTCACGAACGTCGTGAGGGAGATCGACGTCGAGGGCCTCGACCTGCGGCCGCTGCTCGATCGGGTGGACGAGAGCCTGGAGTGGCTTCGCACGCCCGGCGGCGCGCGCGTGAACTTCGGCGACACGCTCGAGCTGACGACCTCCGCCCCGGCCGCCGAGCCCGAGCCCGGCACGGTGGAGGCGCGGACCTTCGCCGAGGGCGGCTACTGGGTCGTGCGCGGCCGGCCCGAGCGGCCCGACGACGCGCCGGGCGCCGCGCCCGAGGCCGGATCCGAGGCCGGATCCGAGGCCGGCCCCGGCGAGGCCCGCCGCTTCGACTACCTGGCGCTCGCCTCGGCGTTCCACAGCCGCACCCACAAGCATGCCGACGACGGCACCTTCGTGTGGCACGAGCGCGGCCGGCCCATGCTGATCGACGGCGGCCGGCACAGCTACGACGGGCGCCAGGAGATGGGCAGCGACCTGTGGCGCGACGGCTACTGGTACGCGGCCCCCGAGCGCGTCCACGTCGAGCGCTCGCGCGCGCACAACACGGTCGAGATCGACGGGCGCAACCATCCGCGCCGCGGCGTGAGGCCCTACGGCTCGGGGCTGGTCGGCTCGGGGACGGTGGATCTGGGCGCCATGGGGCGCGTGTTCCACGTCGCCTGCGAGGCGCGCTCGCTGCGCGCGCATGTCGATCCCGTCACGCAGGCGCGCAAGCCGATCGACCACTTCCGCATCCTCGCCGCCGTGCTCGGGCGCTGGGTGGTGTGCATCGACGTGGCGCGCGGCCGGGCGCCGTCGCAGGCGCGCCAGTGGTTCAACACGGCCCCGCGTTTCGAGCTGGCGCGCTGGCACGCCCTCGGCGTCGAGCTGCGCGACCCCGAAGGCGACACGCTGCGGATCGAGAGCCTCGTCGCGGATGTCGGGCCGGTGGAGATGGGGCGCGGCTGGAGCGGCCCCTCCGACGGCCTCTATCCCGGCCTCATGGGCTGGCACTCGACCACGGCGAAGAGCTTCCATCCCAACGTCGCCCTGGCGCTCGGCGCGCGGGAGGAGCGCGAGACCTGGTGCCTGGCGACGCTGCTCTCGACCGGCCCGGTCGAGCCCGACCTCGGCTACGCCCGGGTCAACGCAACCGCGCGGCGAGGGCGGTTCCGCTTCGCGCAGGGCGGTTGTGCCTACACGCTGTCCTATCATAAGGAGGCGCCGGGCGAGCCGCCGGTCTTGAGCGTCGAGGCCTCGGAAATCGAGGCTTCGAAGGATGTGCGCGACGCCGGGGCGAGGCCGCAGGAGTGACCGATGACGGACGAGGCCCAGGCCCTTCGGCGCGAGATCGAGACCCGCTTCCTGCGCGATCTGCGCGACGAGCACGCGCGCGGCCGCGCCCTCCTCGAGGCGGCGCGCAGGCAGGCCGGGCGCGGCCCCGAGGCCGCCCCGGAGCCTTCGCCGCGCGACGCCTCGAGCGCGAGGGGATAGGATCGAGGGAGGCGCGCTTGGATTCGGACGAGGCGATGGCGGGCCGCCCCCAAGCGTGCCGGCAGGGACGCGTGCGGGCCCCGACACGGGCCGCGACACGGGCCGCGGCGCGGCCCTCGACGAAGGCCGCGCGATGAGGGCCGCGCGATGAGGGCCCTCGTCGTGATCGGCACGCGGCCGGAGGCCATCAAGATGGCGTCCGTGGTCCACGCCCTGCGCCGCGCGCGCGGGGTCGAGGTCGAGGTCTGCGTGACCGGCCAGCACCGCGAGATGCTCGACCAGGTGCTCGACGCCTTCGCCATCGCGCCCGAGCACGACCTCGACGTGATGCGCGAGAACCAGGATCTGACCTCGCTGACGACGGCCATCCTGGGCGGGATGGGGCGCGTGCTCGCGGGCGCGGCGCCCGACTGGATGCTGGTCCATGGCGACACCACGACCACGCTCGCCGCGGCGCTCGCGGGGTTCTACGCGGGCGTGCCGGTCGCCCATGTCGAGGCCGGACTGCGCACCGGCGACATGGGCGCGCCCTGGCCCGAGGAGATGAACCGCTCGGTGGTGGGACGGCTCGCGGCGCTCCACTTCGCGCCGACCGAGCGGGCGCGCGCCGCGCTGCTGGCCGAGGCCGTGGCGCCCGGGCGCATCCACGTCACGGGCAACACCGTGATCGACACGCTGCTGATGGCCAAGGCGAGGCTCGATGCGGACGGCGCCCTGCGCGCCCGCGCGCGCGCGAGCCTGCCCGATCTCGACCCGGGGCGGCGGACGATCCTGGTGACGGGGCATCGGCGGGAGAATTTCGGGCCGGGCTTCGAGCGCGTCTGCGCAGCGCTCGCCGACCTCGCCCGGCGCCCCGACGTGGAGATCGTCTACCCGGTCCACCTCAACCCCAACGTGCGCGAGCCGGTCATGCGGATCCTGGGCGGGCTCGGCTCGGTCCATCTGATCGAGCCGCTCGACTACCTCCCCTTCGTCCATGCGATGACGCGCGCGACGTTGATCGTCACCGACTCGGGCGGCGTGCAGGAGGAGGCGCCCTCGCTCGGCAAGCCCGTGCTGGTCACGCGAGAGACCACCGAGCGGCCCGAGGCGGTCCAGGCCGGCACGGTCGCCCTCGTGGGCACCGACCGCGCCCGGATCGTGGGCGAGGCCACGCGGCTCCTCGACGACCCCGCCGCCTACGAGGCGATGGCGCGCGCCCACAACCCCTACGGCGACGGCCGCGCCTCGGGCCGCATCGCGGGCGTCCTCGAAGGGCTGGCCCGCGAGAGCACGCGCAGGACGCAGCCCGCATGAGCGTCGAGGCCATCTCGATCGTGGGCCTGGGCTACATCGGCCTGCCCACCGCCGCGCTGTTCGCCTCGCGCCGCATCAAGGTGCTCGGCGTGGACGTCTCGCAGCGCGTGGTGGACACCATCAACGCGGGAGAGGTCCACATCGTCGAGCCCGAGCTCGACCTGCTGGTGCGCGCCGCGGTCACGGCCGGATACCTGCGCGCGAGCACCACGCCCGAGCCGGCGGACGTGTTCGTGGTGGCCGTGCCCACGCCCTTCACCGACGGGCACCGGCCCGACCTCAGCTACATCGAGGCCGCGTGCCGGACGATCGCCCCGGTGCTCGCGCGCGGCAACCTCGTGATCCTCGAGTCCACCTCGCCCGTCGGCGCCACCGAGCGCATGGCGGCCTGGCTCGCCGAGGCGCGCCCCGACCTGCGCTTCCCCGCCCGGGGCGGCGGCCCCGGACGAGAGGACGAGGAGGCGGTGGACGTGCAGGTCGCGCACTGCCCCGAGCGGGTGCTGCCGGGGCGCGTGGTGCGCGAGCTGGTGCACAACGACCGCGTGGTGGGCGGGCTCACGCGGGAGGCCGGGCGGCAGGCGGCCGCGTTCTACCGCCTGCTGGTGGAGGGCGAGTGCGTGCTGACCGACGCGCGCACGGCCGAGATGTGCAAGCTCGTCGAGAACAGCTTCCGGGACGTCAACATCGCCTTCGCCAATGAGCTGTCGGTGATCGCGGCCCGGCACGGCATCGACGTGCGCGAGCTGATCGCGCTGGCCAACCGCCACCCGCGCGTCAACATCCTCCAGCCCGGCACCGGCGTCGGCGGCCACTGCATCGCGGTCGATCCGTGGTTCATCGTCTCCGCCGCGCCCGAGGAGGCCCGGCTGATCCGCACCGCGCGCGAGGTCAACGACATGAAGCCCTCCTGGGTGCGCGACGCGATCCGCGCGATGGCGCGGGAGGCCCCCGGGGAGGCGCCCATCGCCTGCCTCGGGCTGGCCTTCAAGCCCGACATCGACGACCTGCGGGAGAGCCCCGCCGTGCAGGTGGTCGAGATGCTCGCCGATCAGGGCCATCGGCTGCTGGTGGTGGAGCCGCACATCGACGCCCTGCCCCGGCGCCTGCGGCGCCCCGAGGTCGAGCTGACGACGCTGGAGGACGCGCTCGCCCGCGCGCGCCTCGCCGCGGTGCTCGTGCGCCACACCGCCTTCGTCGAGCGCCTGCGCGACACCCGCGCGAGCATCCCGATCTTCGACGCCGTGGGCGTGGCCGCCTGAGGCCGCAGGCCGCGCGCCGGCCGAGGGCGCGCCCGGCCGCGGCGCGTGAGCCCCGCCCGAGCGGTCCGCTCGGTCGATCGAGGACGAAGGGGGGTCGAGGGGCGCCGAGGCGAGGGGAGCGCCGCCGGTGGGCCGAGGCGAGGGGAGCGCCGCCTCGGCGGGCCGCAGCCCGCTCGGAGCCCCGCGAGGCCCGCCGCCAGGGCGCGTTCGACCGGGCGGGATCGGTCCGGGCGCTCCAGGCTCCCTCATGGCCTCGTCTTCCAGGCGCCTGACCGGTTGGGTCAGGCTGGGAAATGCTCTAGCGCCGCGCGAGCGCCTCGACGCGCGCCAGCATCTCGCGTGCGATGGCGCCCCAGTTCCTCTCGGTCTCGACCCAGCGCCTCGCCCGCTCGCCCATCGCCCGCGCCGCCTCGGGGCGATCGAGGCAGGACGCGATCTTGGCCGCCAGATCCGCCGCGTCGCCGCCGCGGAACACCAGGCCGCGCGAGCCCTCGCCCGCGATCTCCCTCAAGGGCGCCACGCCCGAGACGACCACCGCCTTGGCCATCGCCATCGCCTCCAGGGGCTTAAGCGGGGAGACCATCTCGGTCACCGCCGAGGGCCGGCGGGGGAAGGGCGCCACGTCGATCAGGCTGTACCAGCCCATCACGGCGTCGAAGGGCACCCGGCCGGGCATGACGAGCCAGTCGTCGAGCCCGCCCTGCTCGGCCATCCCCAGGAGCCGGTCGGTGATCGGCGTGCGGCCGAAGGAGGTCGGGCCCTCGCTGCCCACCAGGAGCAGGCGGAACTCGTGGCCGCTCGCCCTGAGCAGGGCCGCGGCGGCGATGAGGTCGTCGAGCCCCTCGTATTCGACGAAGGAGCCGATGTAGCCGATCACCGGAACCCCGTCGGGCAGGCCGACCCTGCGCGCGAGATCCCGGTCGCGCTCGCGCGGCGCGAAGACCTCCGCGTCGGCGGCGTTGGGCAGGAGCGACAGGCGCTCGGGGGGCACGCCGCGCCGCACCAGCTCCTCGCGCATCGCCTCGGTGAGCGTGAACACCCAGTCCGCGCCCCGCGCCGTCATCGCCTCGAGATGCACCTGGCGCTGGAAGGAGAGGGTCCGGTCGAAGCCGGGGTCGTGCGACAGGCGCGTGATCTCCCAGAACCCCCGCACCTCGTAGGCGAAGGGCAGGCCGAGCTCGCGCGCCGCGATCAGGGCGGGCAAGGCGGTCTGGTGGTTCGAGGCGGCGACCACGCAGGCGGGCGCCAGCGCCGCGATCTCGGCCTTCAGCGGATCGACGGCGCGCTCGAGGTAGTCCGCGCAGCGGTCCCGGCGCGGCTCGGCGAGGTGGCGGTAGGCGACCCCGTCGACCTCGTGCGAGCGCGCGATCGCGCCCTCGTCGAGCTCGGGGAACATGTCGGCCGGGTAGCCCGGCCGCGTCAGGCACACCAGATCCGCGCCGTGCCCGACGAGCGCCTGCGCGAGGCCGTGGGTGCGCGTCGCGTAGCCGACCGTGGCCCAGGGCACGGTCGTGTGCGCGACGTAGGCCAGCCGCCGCGGCGCGGCGGGGCGGGCCGCGGCGGGGCCGCGCGCGCGCGCCAGGCGCTCCTCGAGCCGCCGGATGTCGCCGACCTTGGCCCTCGCCGCGGCCAGGGCGCGCCGGTCGGCGGGCGGGCTCGTGTCCGAGACGACGCGCTCGAGCGCCCCGAGGCCGCGGACCTGGCCGGCGAGGTCGCGCGCGCCGCCGGCGGCGTAGAACATCGCGCGGGCGTCGCTCGCCTCGCCCGAGGCCTGGAAGGCCACGTCGAAGAGCGCCTCGGCGAGCGCCGGGCGGCCCTCGTCGCTGAGGTTGCACGCCGCCGCGCGCAGCGAGGGCACCAGGTGATCCGCCCCCTCGCCGCCCTCCTGCCGGAGCAGGGCCACGAGGCGCTCGGCCCCGTGGTCGCGGGCGGCCGCGCGATGGGCGTCGAGGCGCGCGATGGCCGCCTCGACGACCTGCGCGCGCCTGCGCCAGCGCGTCCGGCCGAGGTCGTGCGAGCCCACCGAGAGGGGGCGCTCCAGCACCGCCTCGAGCGCGATCCTGAGGCGGCGGGCGGAGGATGGCGGCTCGATCAGCGCGGCCGCTCCCGGCCCCACCTCGTCCGCCAGCGCCGCGAAGGGCGCCAGCTGCGTCAGCACCACCGGGCAGTGGGCCTGGAGCGCGCGCCACGCCGCCGCGGCCGGCCACTCCCGGGTCGCCGCGTCGTCCTGCCACGGGAAGAGCGCGAGGTCGGCCCGCGCCAGCAGGGCGTCGATCTCGCGGGTGCGCTCGCAGGGGACGAGGCTCACGAAGGCGTCCGACCCGGTGCGCTCGACGTAGCGCGAGATCCGATCGAGCTGCGGCTCCTCGGCCGATCGCCGGCCCGCGTCGCGCCGATCCGCCAGGATCGACAGCCGCAGCGCACGGCCCTTCTTGGTCACGAGGACGCGGACGGCCCTGAGGGCGGCCATCGAGCCGCCCGAGGGCAGATGCGGCCCCGGCAGGACGATGTGAAGCGCCTCGTCCGAGGCGTCCCCGAGCGGCGCGAGCGGGCGCACCATCGGCCTCGTGCCGTTCGCCAGCACCGAGACGCGGCTCGCCGCCACGCCCTGCAGGACGAGCCGCCGGGCCTGGGCGTCGGTCTCGGCGAAGACGTGCTGCGCCTTGCGGGCGGCCCGGATCCCGAGCCGGCGCTCCCCGGGCGCGTGGGGATCGCGCCCTCGGTCGGGCGCGGCCGCCTCCTCGCCCCCGAGGCCGGGGGCGAACTGCATCACGGCGAGGCCGCGGCCCTGCGCCGCCCTCTGCGCCGCCGCCGAGACCATGGCGTCGGCGAAGGTCATGACGAGCCCGGGCTTGAAGGCGTCGAGGCAGCGCCCGTAGAGGTCGGGGGGATCCCCTCGCCCGTCCTCCTCCGGCGCCTCGATCCGATCGGGCCGCGCGGGCCCGGCGGAGACCGGCGCGCTCAGATGCACGTAGCGCACGCCGTCGAGGCTCTCGTCGAGCTCGCGGTCCTCGGGGTCGCGCCCGAGCTGCGCGTGCAGGAAGCCCGGCCGGGTCGCCACGACGACCTCGTGGCCCGCCCAGCACAAGGCGCGCGCGATGGCGTGCAGGCGGATCGAGCGGTCGTCGTCGCGCATCGGCGCGCGGTCCGAGAAGATCAGGATCCGCCCGCGCTCCGCGGGGACGGGCGCCGGCGCGGGATCTCCGCCCTCGCCCTCCATCCGCGTCGCATGTCGCAAGGCTCGTCCTCGGCTATCGGCGGCTGGCATCGGCGGCTCCGGGATGCCCGCCTATAGGGGCGACGGCCCGGCGATGAAAGCCCTCCGGCGCCCCGGCCCGCCCCCGCCGAGCGGTCCCGACGCGACGGCAGCGCCTGAGGCCCACCTCCCCGGACCGCCCGAGGATGGATCCGCCGCGCGTCGTCACGGCAGCCGGCCGCCGCGTCCGGCGCCGCGGAGCAGGGCCGACGATCGCCCCCGGCGCGGGCCTTCCGCAAGGTCGATCGCCCAGCGGCACGCCCCGCCGAGCTTGCCGGCGGCGGCGCCGTCGCCGAGGAGGGGGCCTCGCCCCCGATCGGCGGCGTGGGACGCGGAATCGACGCCGACCACCCCGGGGAGGCGCGCACCGACCCGGCGCCTCTCGTCGCTCGGGCGTCCGGCCTCGAAGTCCGCGATCCGGTCGCGCCCCGCCGGGAACCCCCTGGGGGGCGGCGGACGCGGCGGTGTCGAAGCCGCGGCCGGAGGCGGGGGAACGGGCCGGCGGCGCCGTCCGGCGGGCCCCGCCCCTTCGGTCGAGGACGCATCGCGCCCGCCCGGGCGCCCTCGCCACGTCGCCGGGCGGCTCCGACTTAAGGCTCATTGACGCAAGGTTAGGCTTGTCCGGCCGCTCTCCCGCGGGCTGATCTGGAGTCCTGCCTTCGAGGACGCCGCCCGCGGCGCTCGTGAGGCGCTCATGGCCGGGGGGGGGCGCTTTGGCCAAGGCGATCCATTCGATGATCCGCGTGCTCGACGAGGCGCGCTCGGTCGGGTTCTACCGCACCGCCTTCGGTCTCGAGATCGCCGATCGGTTCGACTTCGACGACTTCACGCTCGTCTACCTCCGCAACGCGGAGGCCGACTTCGAGCTGGAGCTGACGGTGAACAAGGACCGGACCGAGCCCTACGATCTAGGCGACGGCTACGGGCACGTCGCCTTCGCGGTGGACGACCTGGAGGCCGAGCATCGGCGCTTCGCCGAGGCGGGGCTCGCCCCCCGCAAGCTGGTGGAGTTCGCGCCGGGCGGCACCCCGCTCGCGCGCTTCTTCTTCGTGGCGGATCCGGACGGCTACCAGATCGAGGTCCTGCAGCGCGCGGGCCGCTACACCTGACGTGCCAGCGGCGGGACGACACCTGACGCGCCCGCAGCCGGGCGACACCTGACGCGCCCGCAGCCGGGCGACACCTGACGCGCCCGCAGCCGGACGACGGCGACCGCGTCCCAAGGGAGGAGAGAGATGCCGAGCACACATCATCACGGGCTCCCCGAGCCCGACCTGGCGCGCGACGTGGCGCGAGAGCCGACGCCGAGGCTGCCCGAGGGCTTCCGGGTCGATCGCCGCGGCTTCCTTCGCGGCGGGCTGTCGAGCGTCGGCGCCTACGCAGCCCTCGCGGGCGGCGCGTCCTGGCTGATCGGGCCCGGCAAGACCTGGGCGGTCGAGTTCGACGCGCTCGAGCCGGAGCTGGCGCAGACGCTTCTGTCGATGACCCGCGCGCTCTACCCGCACGACTTCATCGGCGACGTCTACTACGCCGCGGTCGTCAAGGATCTCGACGTCGAGGCCTCGGGCTTCGACGACAAGGAGCGGCTCCAGATGCTGCGATCGGGCGCGCAGGCGCTCGACGAGGCGGCGGGCGGCGACTTCGCGGCCGCCAAGGACGACGCGAAGGAGGCCGCGCTCACCGAGATCGCGGGCACTCCCTTCTTCGAGGCGGTGCGCTCCAAGGCGGTGGTGAGCCTCTACAACCAGCCCGAGGTCTGGGCGCAGTTCGGCTACGAGGGGCCGAGCTACCCGATCGGCGGCTACCTGTTCAACGGCTTCGACGACCTGGCCTGGCTGCCCGACGCGCCGGCGCAGGCGAGCCCGCCGGCGTTCGACGATTGAGGGAGGGAGATCCATGGCGAATTTCGACCTGAGCGACGACTCCGTCGTCGTCATCGTGGGCTCCGGCGCGGGCGGCGGCACGCTCGCGCACGAGCTGTGCCAGCGCGGCGTCGACGTGGTGGTGCTGGAGGCCGGCGCCGAGCAGTCGATCGACAGCTACGTCAACGACGAGTGGGAGTCCTTCGGCCAGCTCGCCTGGCTCGACCCGCGCACCACCGGGGGCGAGTGGCGCGTCGCCCGCGACTTCCCCAACCTGCCGGCCTGGATCTGCAAGACCGTGGGCGGCACCACCACCCACTGGGCGGGCGCGTCCCTGCGCATCCAGGACCACGAGTTCCGCGCGCTCACGGAATACGGCGCGATCGAGGGCGCCAACCTGCTCGACTGGCCGGTCACGCTGGCCGAGCTGGAGCCCTTCTACGAGCGCGCCGAGGACAAGCTCGGCGTCACGCGCACCAACGGCATCCCGGGCCTGCCGGGCAACAACAACTTCAAGGTGCTCTACAACGGCGCCACCAAGCTCGGCTACGAGCGCGTCCACACGGGCCGCATGGCGATCAACTCGCGCGCCCGCGACGACCGCAACCAGTGCCAGCAGCTCGGCTTCTGCTTCCAGGGCTGCAAGATGGGCGCCAAGTGGTCCACGCTCTACTCCGAGTTCCCCAAGGCGATGGCCACGGGCCGCCTCGACCTGCGCCCCGAGAGCATGGCGCTCCGGATCGCGCACGACGATTCGGGCCGCGTCACGGGCGTGGTCTACGCCGACCGCGACGGCACCCAGCACGAGCAGAAGGCGCGCGTCGTGGCGGTCGCCGGCAACTCGATCGAGAGCCCGCGGCTCCTGCTGAACTCCGCCTCCTCGATGTTCCCCGACGGGCTCGCCAACTCCTCCGGACAGGTGGGGCGCAACTACATGCGCCACGTCACGGGCTCGGTCTACGGGGCGATGCCGGAGCCGGTGAGGATGTGGCGCGGCACGACGATGGCGGGCATCGTCCAGGACGAGGCGGGCCACGACCCCTCGCGCGGCTTCGTCGGCGGCTACGAGCTGGAGACGATCTCGCTGGGCCTGCCGTTCATGGCCGCCTTCCTCGACCCCGGCGCCTGGGGCCGCGACTTCGCGCGCAAGATGGAGACCTACGAGACCATGGCCGGCCTGTGGATCGTGGGCGAGGACATGCCGCAGGAGGGGAACCGCATCACGCTCTCCGACGAGGTGGACCAGCACGGCCTGCCGGTGGCGGACGTGAGCTTCACCGACCACCCCAACGACGTGGCCATGCGCGAGCACGCCTACACGCAAGGAGAGCGGGTCTACGAGGCGGTGGGCGCGCGCGAGACCTACCGCGTGCCGCCCTACCCCTCGACCCACAACCTCGGCACCAACCGGATGAGCGCGAGGCCCGAGGACGGCGTGGTGAACGGCTACGGCCAGGCGCACGACGTGCCGAACCTCTTCGTCTCGGACGGCTCGCAGTTCACCACGGGCGCGACCGAGAACCCCACGCTCACCATCGTGGCGCTCGCCATCCGCCAGGCGGGCCACATCGCCGACCGCATGAGCGCGAAGGAGCTCTGAGCCGCGCACGCCGCCGCCGCGCAGGGCCGCGCGCGGCGGCCACCGCCCCCTGACCGACGACCGTCCGGCGCGACGCCGAGCGGCGACCGCCCCGTGGAGGATCCCGGACATGCCTCGAACCCTGATCGGAACGGTCGGCCTGGCCGTCCTCCCCGCCCTCGCCATCGCGCAGCCCCTGCCCACCGCCGAGCCCGAGAGCGTCGGCATGTCGTCGGAGCGGCTCGACCGCATCGGAGAGGTGTTCGGGCGCGAGATCGAGGCGGGCGGGCTGTCCGGCGCCGTGATCATGGTCGCGCGCGACGGCAGGCTCGTCTACTCCGCGGCGCTCGGCGATCAGGATCCGGCGACCGGCGCGCCGATGGCCGAGGACTCGATCTTCCGCATCTACTCGATGACCAAGCCCCTGGTCTCGGTCGCGGCGATGATCCTGATGGAGGAGGGCGCGCTGGAGCTGACCGACCCGGTGTCGAAGTTCCTGCCCGAGTTCGCCGACATGAGCGTGAGCGTCCCCGTCACCGACGCCTACGGCAAGACCACCTACCGCGAGGAGCCCGCGGAGCGCGAGGCGACGGTGCACGACCTGCTGCGCCACACCGCCGGGCTCGCCTATGGCGAGCTGACGGGCAACGCGCGGGTGCAGGAGGCCTATGCCGAGGCCGGCGCCTACGACCCCGACGGCATGGCCTTCGACGCCCGCCTCCCGAGCCCCGACGAGCAGGTGGCGGGGCTGGCGGAGGCGCCCTTGGCGCACCAGCCCGGCACGACCTGGGAATACTCCCTGGCCAGCGACGTGCTCGGCCGGGTGGTCGAGCGCGCCTCGGGGATGCCGCTCGCGGACTTCCTGGAGGATCGCCTGTTCGGCCCCCTGGAGATGGACGCGACGGGCTTCCAGGTGCCGCAGAACGCCCTGCCGCGCCTCGCCGAGGCCCCGGCCACCGACCCCGCCACGGGCGAGCCGATCGAGATGATCGACGTCTCCGCCGAGCCCGGCAACGCGTCGGGGGGCGCGGGCGCGGTCTCGACCGCGGGCGACTACCTGCGCTTTTCGCAGATGATGCTCGACGGCGGCGCGCTGGGCGACGCGCGGGTGCTGAGCCCCACCAGCGTGAGGCTGATGGCCTCCGACCATCTCGGGACGCGCATCGAGGCCGAGGTGACGCCCGGCGAGCTGCTGCTCGGCACGCCCGGCTACACCTTCGGCTTGGGCTTCATGGTGCGCGAGGAGCCGGGGCTGGCCGGCGTGCCGGGCTCTCAGGGCGAGTTCATGTGGGGCGGCTACGGCGGCACCTTCTTCTGGATCGACCCGGTCGAGGATCTCGACCGCCGTGCTGATGACCCAGCGCCCGGGCCCGACCCGCGCCTACTACCGCCGCCTCGTCAAGCAGCTCGTCCACGCGGCCATCACCGACAGCGCGGCGGACGAGGGCGTCGCCGAGCGGCCGAGCGGGGACTGACCCCGAGAGGGGGCCGCGGGCGGCGGCCCCCTTCGGCGCTCCGCCCGCGACGAGGCGCGGCGGAACCCGCCCGGGCCCCCTCGAAGGGCTCCCACGACCCGCCGCGCGCCCTCGCCCTCGCCCGCCGCGAGGGCCGGCGCCACCGCCCCGGCGGCGAGCCCCCGAAGCGCCGGGGGGGGCCTCGGCCCCGCGCGGCTCTCGGCCGGCGCCGCCCCGCAGCCCGATTGTGCCGCAGGAAAAATCGTGGTCCCCTCCGGACGGGAACCTCGGACGGGGAGCGAGACCGATGAGCAGGACCGCAGCGCGCCGCATGGCCGCAGCCTTGGGAGCCGCCGTGCTGGTGGCCGGGGGGGCCGCGAGCGCGCGCGACCTCACCGTGGTGTCCTGGGGCGGCACCTATCAGGACGCGCAGCGCGAGATTCTACTTCGAGCCGTTCTCGGAGAAGATCGGCAAGCCCGTGCTCGACGAGAGCTGGGACGGCGGCATCGGCGTGATCGCGGCCAAGACCCAGGCGGGGGAGCCCAACTGGGACGTGGTGCAGGTCGAGTCCGAGGAGCTGGAGCTCGGCTGCTTCGACGGCATGTACGAGCCGATCGACTGGGAGATGCTCGGGGGCCGCGACAAGTTCATCGACGCGGCCGTCAGCGACTGCGGCGTGGGCGCCATCGTCTGGACCACGGGGCTCAGCTACGACGCCGACCGGCTGGAGACGGCGCCGACCTCCTGGGCCGACTTCTGGGACACCGACGCGTTCCCCGGCAAGCGCGGCTTCCGGCGCGGCCCCAAATACTCGATGGAGTTCGCGCTGATGGCCGACGGGGTGGCGCCCGAGGAGGTCTACGACGTGCTCGGCACGCCCGAGGGGGTGGAGCGCGCCTTCGCCAAGCTCGACGAGATCAAGGACGACATCGTGTGGTGGGAGTCGGGCGCCCAGCCGCTGCAGCTCCTGGCCTCGGGCGAGGTGGCGATGACGACCGCCTACAACGGCCGCATCACCGGCATCAACCGGACCGAGGGCACGAACTTCCAGATCGTCTGGCCGGGCAGCATCTACGCGGTGGACAGCTGGGTGATCCTCAAGGACAGCCCGAACGCCGAAGCGGCGATGGAGTTCATCGCCTTCGCCAGCGCGCCGGAGAACCAGTCGAAGCTGCCCGAACACGTGGCCTACGGCCTGCCCAACAAGGAGGCGGCGGCGATGGTGCCCGCCGATCTCCAGGCCGACCTGCCGACCGCGCCGGAGAACATCGAGGGCGCCATCGCGCTCGACGCCGCCTTCTGGACCGACAACATCGAGGATCTGACGCGCCGCTTCGACGCCTGGCTCGCGCAGTGAGCGCTCCTGCCTAGGCGACCCGGCGCCCATGGCGTTCATCGAGTTCGAGGGCGTCTCGAAGGCCTTCGGGCCGCAGACGGTGGTGCAGGGTCTCGACCTCGCCGTCGAGCGGGGCGAGTTCCTGAGCCTGCTCGGCCCCTCGGGGTCGGGCAAGACCACGATCCTGATGATGCTCGCGGGCTTCCAGGCGCCGACGGCGGGCCGGATCCGCCTGGAGGGCCGCGAGATCCAGGACGTGCCGGCGCACCGGCGCGACCTCGGCGTGGTGTTCCAGTCCTACGCGCTCTTCCCGCACATGACGGTGGCGCAGAACGTCGCCTTCCCCTTGCGGATGCGCGGCGTGGCCAAGTCCGAGATCGCCGATCGGGTGGCCCGCGCGCTCGACACGGTGCAGCTGGGCGCCTTGGGCGCGCGCCGCCCGGCCCAGCTCTCGGGCGGCCAGCAGCAGCGCGTGGCGCTCGCCCGCGCCATGGTCTACGAGCCCAAGGTCGTGCTGATGGACGAGCCGCTCGGCGCGCTCGACAAGCAGCTGCGCGAGCGGATGCAGCTCGAGCTGCGCGACCTGCACCGCGCGCTCGGCCTCACGGTCGTCTTCGTCACCCACGACCAGTCCGAGGCGCTCACCATGTCGGACCGAATCGCGGTGTTCGATGCCGGCCGGATCGAGCAGATCGGCCCCCCCGATGCGATCTACGACCGCCCCGAGACCCGCTTCGTCGCCGAGTTCATCGGCGAGACCAACGTTCTGGAGGCGCGCGTCGAGGCGCTGGCGGGCGGGCTCGCGCGGGTGGCCGCGCGCGGCCGCACGCTGCTGGCGCGCACCGAGCGAGACCTCGCGCCGGGGCGCGAGGTGCTGCTGTGCGTGCGCCCCGAGCGCATCGCGGTGACGGACGATGCGGGCGCGACGAACGCCATCCCGGTCACGGTCGCCGACAGCGTCTACCAGGGCGACCACATCCGCCTGCGGCTCGAAGGCGAGGGCGTGACGCTGATCGCCCGCCGCGAGCGGTCCCGGCCGCCGCTCGCGCCGGGCGCGCGCGGACACGCGGCCTTCGCGCCCTCCGACTGCGCGCTGGTGCTCGCATGAGCGGGCGCGCGCCCGGCGCCCACTCCCGGAGACTTCGAGAACCAGATTGAGGCCTGGGGCGCGCGGCCCAGCTACGCCTTCGTCGGCCAGCCGGAGACCAACGGCGTCATCGAGCGGTTCTTCCGCACCTTCAAGGAGCAGGTCGTGTATGGCCGCATCTTCCAGACCATCGACGACTTCCGCGACACCGTCCGGGACTTCGTGGCCCGCTACGGCGCCGATGGCCGATCGAGAAGACGGCCATCCCAGCCCACATGCCACGCGCGAGAAGTGGAATCCCGACACCGCGCGCCCCGCGCCGCATAACGTTGGCCATTGTCCAAGGAACCGGGTGCGGACACAGTAGGTTCGTCCCGTCATGCATACGAAGGACGACCGAGATGATCCGCAACCTTGCCCTGGCCTCTGCCCTGCTGGCCCCAATCTCCGTCGCCGCGCAGGAGCTTCCGACGGCCCCCTACCTGCCGCTCGACATGGCCCAGACCGCCGCGCAAACAGCGGTTGAGGCCTGTGCCGCCGAAGGCCACAACGTCAGCGTCGCCATCGCCGCGAGCAGTGGCGTGACCACGGTGATGCTGCGTGCCGACAATGCCGGGCCGCACACCGTGGGCAGCAGCACCGGCAAGGCATTCACCTCGGCCAGCATGGGCCGCGACACGGCCGGCCTGGCCGGTTTCATCGCCGAGAATCCGGCGAATGACGGTCTGCGCGACATGGACGAGCGGCTGGTGATCCAGGCGGGCGGCCTGCCGATCCGCATCGGCGGCACGCTGGTGGGCGGCATCGGTGTCGGAGGTGCGCCCTCGGGCGATATCGACGCGACCTGCGCCCGTGCCGGGCTCGATGAGATCGGTGCCGAGTAACCCGTTTTTGCGTATCCCGGTCGGCCCTCGGCCCGCGGCGATGCCGAGGGCCGCACCTTCGGCTCGCACGCGGGTCGTCGCATGACGGCCCGGCTCAAGGCGTTCGGCCTGGTCCTGCCGCTGATCGCCTTCCTCGGCGTGTTCTTCTTCTGGCCGCTCGCCACCATGCTGACGAGCGCCGTGAGCGACGACGCCGTGGCCCGCGCCTTCCCCGCCACGGCCCGTGCGCTCGCTGAGTGGGACGGCGCCGTGCCGCCCTCGCCGGCCATCCAGGAGGCGGTCGCGGCGGATCTGCGCGCCAACGAGGACCGCGCGGTGCTCGGCGACGCGGTGCGCCGGCTCAACGCCGCGGTCCCCGGCGCCCGCTCGCTCGTCACCGGCACCTACCGCGCCGTGCGCCGCGACGAGGCCGGGCCGGTCGATCTGGTCGCCATCGACCCCGGCTGGGGCGACCCGGCGGTCTGGCGGGGCTTCGCGCGCGCGATGCCGCCCTACACCGACCGCAACCTGCTGGCCGCGGTGGATTTGGGGCGCGACGCAGAAGGATCGGTGGTCCGGCTCGACCCGTCGGCCTCCGCCAACCGCGTCATCATGCTCCGCACCTTCGTCATCGCCGCGAGCGTCACGGCTCTTTGCGCCGCGATCGGCCTGCCCTACGCCATGCTGATCGCGCGGGCGCAGGGCTGGGCGCGCGCGGCGCTCCTGCTCGCGGTGCTGCTGCCGCTCTGGACCTCGCTCCTGGTGCGCACCGCCGCCTGGGTGGTGCTCTTGCAGAACGAGGGCCTCATCAACGGCGCGCTGGAGGCGGTGGGGCTGATCGACGAGCCCTTGCCGCTCATCTTCAACCGCGCGGGCGTGGTGATCGCCATGACCCACGTGCTGCTGCCCTTCATGGTGCTGCCGATCTACTCGGTGCTGCTCGGCGTCCCGCCCGCGCTGATGCCGGCCGCCGCGACCTTGGGCGCGAGCCCGCTCAGGGCCTTCCGCCACGTGCTGCTGCCCCTGGTCCTGCCGGGGCTGGCGTCGGGGATGCTGCTCGTCTTCATGGTGGCCTTGGGCTACTACATCACGCCCGCGCTCGTGGGCGGCGCGGAGGACCAGATGATCTCCTCCGTGATCGCCTTCTACGCCACCGGCACCGCCAACTGGGGCATGGCGGCGGCCCTCGGCATCGTCCTTCTCGCGGCGACCTTGGCGCTCTACGCCGTCTACGCGCGCTTCTCGCGCAGCCCGCCGGGGATGGCGCCGTGAGCGTGCTGCGCGGGCTCTACGGCGCCGCCGTGGTGGTGTTCCTGATCGCGCCGATCCTGGCGATCCTGCCGCTCGCGTTCACCGACTCGATCTTCCTCGCCTACCCGGTCCGCGGCCTCTCGGGGCGCTGGTTCGAGGAGCTGGCGACGAACGAGACCTGGAGCCGGGCGATCCTCAACAGCCTCGTCATCGGGTCGAGCGCCACCGTCCTCTCGACCGTGCTCGGCACGCTCGCGGCGCTCGGGCTGCGCGGCGACCGCGTGCCGCTCGCCGGGCTCTGGCGCACGGGCTTCGTCCTGCCGATGGTGGTGCCGCCGGTGGTGCTCGGCGTGGGGATGCAGATCCTCTTCGTCCGCCTCGGGCTCGCCAGCAGCTACGCGGGCGTGATCCTCGCCCATTCGGTGCTCTGCGTGCCCTTCGTCGTCGTCACCGTCTCGGCCTCGCTCGCCGGCATCGACCCCGCCCTGGAGCGCGCCGCCGCGAGCCTCGGCGCGGGCCGCGCGCGCGCCTTCTTCGAGGTCACGCTGCCCTTGGCGCTGCCCGGCGTGGTCTCGGGCGCCGTCTTCGCCTTCGCCACCTCGCTCGACGAGGTGATCCTGACGCTCTTCGTGGCGGGCCCCAACCAGCGCACGCTCGCCCGCCAGATGTTCTCGACCATCCGCGAGAACGTCAGCCCCGCGGTCGCCGCCGCGGCGCTCCTCCTCATCCTCGCCACGCTGGTGCTGGCCGCGCTGGCGGCGCTCGTCCGGCGGCATCAGGCGCGGCGGACGTAGCGCAGCCTGCCGACGACCGGCGGAGCCGGCAGACGCGGCGAGCATGAAGGCAGCAGGCGCGACCGGGAGCGGCGCCGGCGTTGGGAGCGCTCACCGGGGCCGTGGTCTGCTGGATGTCGCGGGAGCGGCCCTAAGGCTTTCCGGGGTGGGGGAGGCGTGGTCGCGCCGGTCCGGCGCGCCCTTCGAGGCGGCACGCGAGCCCTTCGGTATCCTGCTCGGGACGTGCGGGGACCACGGACCGGCACAGCGCCTCTCCCGCGCGCCTGGCTCAGGCCGCGCCCCTGGCTCAGGCCTGCAGCCGGTCGAGCCGGATCTGCGCCGCGCGGCGGTGGCCTTCGAGCCCCTCGCTCGCGCTCTGGCGCGCCGCGGGCGGCGCGAGGGCGCGCATGCCCTCGGGCGTCAGCCATTGATGGGTGGCGGTCTTGAGGTAGCTGCCCACCCAGAGCCCGCCGGTGTAGCGCCCAGCGCCCATCGTCGGCAGGGTGTGGTTGGTCCCGGCGCATTTGTCCGAGTAGACCACGCTCGCCAGCTCGCCGACGAAGAGCGAGCCGTAGTTGCGCAGGCGCGCCGCGAGGGCGTGGGGATCCTCGGCGTGGATCTGGAGGTGCTCGGCCGCCACGCGGTCCGAATGGGCCACCATCGCGTCCTCGTCGCGGGCCAGCACGACCTCGCCGCGCGCGCGCCACGCCTCGCCCGCGACGGCGGCGGTGGACAGCGTCGCGAGCTGCGCCTCGACCTCGGCCAGCACGGCGTGGGCCAGCGGCTCGTGGGTGGTGACGAGGCCGACGCGGGTGCGCGGGTCGTGCTCGGCCTGGGCCAGCAGGTCGGTGGCGATCATCTCGGCGTCGCCGGTGTGGTCGGCGAGCACGAAGATCTCGGACGGCCCGGCGAGCTGGTCGATGCCCACGAGCCCGAACACCTGCCGCTTGGCCTCGTTGACGTAGGCGTTGCCGGGGCCGACGATCTTGTCCACCGCGGGCACGGTCTCGGTGCCGCAGGCCATCGCCGCGATCGCCTGCGCGCCGCCGATGCGGAACACGCGGTCCGCGCCCGCGAGGTGGCAGCCCGCCACCATCGCCTCGTGCGCGCCGGGCGGCAGGCAGGCGATCACCTCGCCGACGCCCGCCACGCGGGCGGGCACGATCGTCATGACCGGCGCCGACAGCAGCGGATGGCGCCCGCCGGGGACGTAGCATCCAACGCGGCCCAGCGGGATCAAGCGGTGGCCGAGATGGACCCCCGGCAGCACCTCGACATCGAGCTCGGCCAGCGTGCCGCGCTGCGCCTCGGCGAAGGCCCGCACGTTGGCGATGGCGAATTCCGTGTCGGCCCGCGTCCGCGGGTCGAGGCCGGCGACCGCGGCCTCGCGCTCGGCCGCGCCCACCTCGAAGGCGTCGAGATCCACCCCGTCGAACGCCTTCGAGAGCGCCCGCACCGCCGCATCCCCGCGCTGGCGGACCTCGGCGAGGATCCCGCCCACGCGCCGCGCGATCTCAGCGTCGTGGGCGGCGTCCTCGGGGGCGGCGCGCTTGAGGTGGCGCACGGCGTCGCTCGCGCTCGTGGTGGCGTCGCTCATCTCGCTCTCCTGCGCCGGACCTCGACCGGGAGCCGCCGGGGCGGCGCCGGGATCGTCCATCCGATACGGTGGGCGAAGGCGATCCTCAAGCGCGCGGCCCGGATTCTCGCGTCGCAGGGATGGGGCCCCCGTCCGGAGCCGCATGAGCCGCTGGCGAGCCCGGCCGGCCCGGCCGCGGATCGCAGCCCGTCGCGCCGCCGCCGGCCCCCCAAGCAGCGGCCCCGCTCGCCGCCGATCCGCGGGGGGGGGGGGCCGGCCTCAGCTCTCGGCGCCCAGATGGGCGGCGAGCGTCGCGGCCACGCCGTCACGTCAGATCGCCCAGGGCGCGAGCGAAGCCGGCGGCGAAGCCCTGATGGGCGCCGAGGTCGCCGTGGACCTCGCGCATGGCGAGCCAGGCGCTCGGGTCTCGGCCCGCGCCACGCGCGCGCCCAGCCGGGGGTCGTCGGGCTCGATCGCCGCGCCGTCCTCGGTGCGCCCCTCGCAGCAGCGGCACCACGTCGCGCTCAGGAGCGCGAGGCCCCCAGCCGGTCGCGGATGGCGGGCACGACGACCGTCGGCTGGCGGTTCGAGCCGTCGTGGCAGAGCCGCCGCACCATGTCGCCGGACTTGGGTTCGGCGAAGCGCGTGGCGATGCGGTCGAGGTGGCCTGGCAGGTCGGCGCCCGGCACCGGGGGCATCCTGGCCCCAGTGCATTATTGGGACATGGACTCACGGTAGGGGCCGCAGGTCAGCTTCGGCTGTTGAGTGTCAACGGCATGAGCCCCTCGGCGTCCAGCGTGATCGCGTCGGACCAGACGTAGTCGCCGGTGAGGTTGACGCGGTCCCACCCGAGCGGCGAGAGCTGGGCGACGAGGGCGTCGTCGATCCTGCCGCCGCAGCTCGGTGAGGGCACGGCCGAGGTAGCGGCAGTTGAACAGGACGATGGCCGCGGTGACGAGGTTGAGGGCGGCGGCGCGGGTCTGCTGGTTCTCGAGGCCGCGGTCGCTTGACGCGACCGAGCCGATGGAGGGCCACGGCGCGCGCGAGGCTGTTGCGGGCTTCGCCTTTGTTGAGCTCGGCGGTGACGAGCCGGCGCAGCGCGGGCTCCTTGAACCAGCGCAGGGTGAACAGCGTGCGCTCGACGCGGCCGACCTCGCGCAGGGCCGCGGCGAGGGAGTTCTGCTGGAGGTCAGGCCGACAGCTTCCGAAGGATGAGCGAGGGCGTGACGGCCCGGCCCCGCAGGGCCTCGACGACGCGGCCGATCTCGTCCCAGTGGCCCGCGATCAGCTCGCGGTCGAGCTTCTGGCCGAAGAGCGGCGCCAAGCGGCCGTAGCGTCGGGCGGGCTCGAAGGCGCCGATCGCGGCGATCCGACAGGCGCGGGATGCGCGGCTCGAAGTCGAGGCCGAGCAGGTGCATCACCGCGAACACAATGTCGGAGACGCCGCCGCCATCGACGTGGAGCACCGATGGGTTCACGCCGCTCGTGTGGCCGAGGATGCCGTCGAGCGCGTGGATCGCCTCGCCCGCGGTGCCGGCGATGACGGTCTGGTGCAGCGGTGCGTAGCGGCCGGTGACGGTGGTGTAGATCTTGACGATGGGGTCGCGGCCGTAATGCGCGTTGACGAGGCCGCCCGCCTCGCCGGGCCCGCCGAGGTAGTAGGCCTGGCCGTCGGCCGAGGCGCGCCAGCCCTCGCCGAACCAGGCCGACAGGGGTTCGGCGTGGATCGCGTCGGTGAGGCAGGCCAATGCCGCACGGAACGTCTCCTCGCGCATGTGCCAGGTCTGCATGCGCAGAAGCGCACGCCGGGACGCGACGCTGCAGATGTCGGCCATGCGCGAGAGGCCCAGGTTCGTCGCCTCGGCGATCAGGGCGGCCAGGAAGGCGCGCTCGTCGGTCGGCGGCAGCCCGGTCGAGACGTGCCCGAACCGGGAGGTGAAGCCGGTCCAGCGCTCGACCTGCGACAGGACATCGGTGATGCGCGTCACGGGCATGATGGCGTAGGCGCGGGCTGTGAGCCGCCCGACGTCGCGCTCGGCCACGTCGTTCCCCCTG
This sequence comes from uncultured Alphaproteobacteria bacterium, assembly GCA_963799455.1. Taxonomy (GTDB): domain Bacteria; phylum Pseudomonadota; class Alphaproteobacteria; order Rhodobacterales; family Rhodobacteraceae; genus CAWCXF01. Next base: position 37,926 of record CAWCXF010000004.1, read on the forward strand.
GCGCTCTTCGGATCCTTGGGGAAGCGCAGTCTGTCGCCCGCGAACAGTGCCGGATCGCCGCTAGACACCCCGCGCGAGACGTCAAGGAGCGCGGCGTCGAGCCGAGCGGCGCGCGTGTCGAGCCAAGCGTCAGCCGCCGGCATCGAGGCGCCCGACACGATCGCGGGGGCGGCGTCGGTCCCAGGGGCGAGCAACAGGTCGAGCGAGCGGTGCAGGCGCGAGGCCGGCACCCAGACGTCGCCGGACGCGAGTGCCCCCGACAGCTCGGAGTAGGTCGCAAGCTCCCAGGTGGTCCGATCGATCCTCCCATCCCTGAAGAGATGCTGGTGCCAGCGCCGCCCGATGTGGGCTGTCGGCACATCCGCGGGCAGCGGCGTGCGCCAGTCCCCGCCGAGCTCGACGAGGATCGCCATCGCCTCGCGCAGGGGTCCGGTGGAACTCATCCCCTCGAAGACGAAGGAGGCGATGAAGCGCGGGCCGGCACGCTTGAAGGAGCCGTACTCGGGCGCGATCTCGCCCAGTGCGCTGCCGCGCCCTGGCCTCGTCGTGCGCCGCAGCAGCGCGGCGTCGGCATCGATGGTGTCAAGGGGCGCGATGGCGGCCACGGCGGCGGCGATGTCCCCGCCCTCGCGCGCCGTCCGCGTCACGGCCTCGAGCACCCCGGCGATGCGGATCAGGCGCTCGCGGCCCTCCTCGAGGGACGCGGCGATCCTCTGGTCGAGCCGCTTGCGGGCGCGCAGGTGCGCGCGTCCGACGAGCGAGGCGAACATCGAGATCGCCGCGTCGGTCAGCACGACCTCCATCTCGCGCAGAGTGGCCACGAGGATCACGCGCCGCCGCGGGGGCCTCATCTGCTGGAATGCCTGGGCGGTGTAGCGCACGCCCTCGCGCGCGAGCTGCGCCATGCGCGGCCCGTAGGCACGCTCGAGCTCGACCCGCGTCGCGCCGGTGGCCCGGACGAGGTCGATCCTGTCGAGAAGGGCGAGCAGGGACCGGCTGCCGACGCGCGGCGCGGGCTCGCGCAGCCACGAGAAGCGGCTCTGGCGAGGGTGGGTCTTCTCCGAGAGAAGGGCGTCGAGCCGCTCCCTCGTCTCCGCGCTCAGGCGGGCGTCGAACCCGGCGATCATGGCGGTCTCGCTGGCCACCATCGCCTCGGCCGCCATGCGCTCGACGACGCTGAGGCCCGGGACGACGATCCGGCGCGACCGCATCTCGTCGAGAAGCCGGTCCAGAAGCATCGCTCCGTCTGTCAAACCGACGGCTTCCCGCTCAAGCCAGACCCGGAGATCCGAGCGCAGAGAGAGCGTGAGGTCGTGAAAGCCAAAGCGTGCCTTGATCGCGGCGAGCTGATCGTATCGGGTCGGAGGGCGCCGGGCGAAGCCGGCGACCACGCCCGCCTCGACGCCGATCTGCTCGGCGACGTGATCGAGCACGGCGAGGGGCAGCGTCTCGCCGCGGCGCAGATGCCGGCCCGGATAACGCAGGCAGCACAGCTGGAGCGCGTAGCCGAGCCGGGTCTCGGGCGTGCGGGCCTCCGCGATCGCGGTGAGGTCGTCAGGGCCGAGACTGTGGAGGCGGATCACGGCCTCCTCGGTCTCGGGCAAGGCCAGCAGCGAGGTGCGCCGGGCCTCCGTCATCGGAACGCGGGCGGGCATCGCTCGATCCTTTCGAAAACCCCTTGCCATCCGCGTGGGTTGTGCACGAGGTTTGCGCAAGGCCGAAGCCGTTGGCGCGCCGTGCCGGGCGTGAGGCTTGCACAACCGACCGGACACTGTTGGCGAAGTCGGCGGCTACGCGGCGAGCGCGGCGAAGCGCGAGGTTCGGGTGGGCGCGAGGGGGCGCTCGGCGAGCCAGGCGGCGAGGCGGTCGAGGTTGATGGCGGCCGCGGTGGTGACGTGCTGCAGCCCGGTCTTGACCAGTCCACGGTAGCGCGCCCGGCGCAGCCCGAAGGCGCGCACGCCTTGGGAGAGCGTGCCCTCGATGCCTTGCCGCTGAGCGTAGAGCTTTTGGTGCTCGGCTGTGCGCTCTCGCGCCCGCGCCGCTGCCAACGCCTCGTGCTCGCGCTGGGGAAAGAGCGACGCGGGTCGCGCCCCCGCGACGCCGAGCGCGTGCGAGCTGTCCCGCGACGGGCAGGCTCGGCAGTCGGCCAGGCGGAAGCGCGCGTGCACGATCGGGCGGCCGCGGGCCCGTCCGGGGCTGCTGTGGGTCTTCCAGCTCGCGCTCTCCTCGCCCTCCGGGCAGCGCACCACCTGCCTGTCCCAGTCCACGGCGAAGTCGGATGCGTCGAACGCGCCTTCGCTCCGGCTCTGCCAGGTCAGGTTCCGGCGCTGCGGGCCGATCAGGTCGATGCCGTGCCGCTCGCGGGCGGAGATCAGCAGCTCGGCGCTCATGGTGGCCGCGTCGGCCAGATGCTCGGACGGCGCCAGACCCTTGGCGGCCAGCGCCGCGTGGATCGCCTCGACCCGCATGGCCTCATGCACGCCGGCGCCCGCTCGTGTCGGCCTGCACGACCAGCCGCGGCATGCCCTCGTCGCACGTCTCGGTGAGATGGACCACGTAGCCGGTCCAGCCCCGGCCGGCGCGGGTGCGGAAGCGGGCCTCGGGGTCGCAGGGCGACTCGACGCGGTCGCCGGGGCCGCGGGTCCGCAACGCGCGTCGCTGGACGGCCGCGGCCCCGCCGCCGTCCGACCTGCCCGCGCCGGCCGCGACCCGCTCGTAGTGCCTGGCCCACACGCGCCGCAGCACGGCGACCGCAGGCAGCGCCGACAACCCTGCGGGCGCGTCGGACCGGTCGAGCGCGTCCAGGAGCGCGTAGCCGTCCGCGCCGACCTGGAGGGCGTAGGCCTCGCGCTTGGGGTCCGTCTCGGGCAGCCGGGCGCCCTCCACCCGGCGGTCGTAGCGCGCGTGCCAGTCTGAAGGCGCCACGGCGCGCAACCACTCCGGCGCGGCCGCAGCGATGGCGTTCAGGGCCGCCCGCAGCGTCTCTCCCACCAGCTCCAGCTGGTTCAGCGTGCGGATGGCGGCGAGCACGTGCGTGCTGTCGGTGCGCTGCCGCCCGCGCGCCTTGAGCCATCCGCCCTCGCGCGCGGCGTCCAGCACGCGGACGAGCAGGCGCTCGGAGGCCTCGTGCCGGAGCAGCCGGCTTTGGCCCTCGCACAGGACGCTGTGGTCGAAGCCGGCGTCGGTCAGCTCCAGCGCAAGCAGGTACGCACCACGATCCGACTGCGGACGGCGTCGGCGGCTTGGCGGTCGCTCAGCCCCTCGCGGAACTGCATGAGCGTGACGAAGGCGAGGCGCCACGGCGCGTAGGCCGGCTGGCCGAGCCTGGGGTAGAGGTCGGCAAAGTCGGCGTCGTCGAACACCGCACCAAGTCGGTCGCGCAGCAGCACGTAGGGGTTGCCGCGCCGAAACGCGGCCTGAGCGACGCGGGCGGTGCCCTCGGGAACGGCCGGGAGCGGCGGCTGCGGGCGGAGCGACATGGGCGGCCTCACGGCGGGAACACCACCCTACACCGCACCTCGCGCCAGCCCACCGACTTCGCCAACAGTGTCCGGCCGGACCCTGTTGGCGAAGTCGTGGGACTGAGGCGGGTGATATTATAGGATGGGCGTCCCGTCCGCGAGGCCGCCCATGTCGCTTCGCCCGCAGCCGCTCCCGCCGGTGCCCGAGACCACCGCCCGCGTCGCCCGGGCCGCGTTCCGGCGCGGCAACCCGTATCTGCTCCTGCGTGATCGGCTCGGTCCGGTGTTCGAGGACGCCGACTTCGCCGAGCTCTACCCCCGGCGAGGGCAACCTGGCTACGCGCCCTGGCGCCTGGCGCTGATGACGCTCATGCAGTTCCGCGAGGGGCTGAGTGACCGGCAGGCGGCCGATGCGGTGCGCGGCCGGATCGATTGGAAGTACTTGCTCTCGCTCGACCTGGACGATGCCGGCTTCGACTTCTCGGTGCTGTGCGAGTTCCGAGCGCGACTGCTGGGGCGCGACGCGGCTGGACGTCTGCTCAACCGCCTGCTGGACGCCGCCCGCGCGGGCGGGCTGCTGAGGGTCCGCGGGCGCAGCCGTACCGACAGCACCCACGTGCTGGCCGCCGTGCGGGCGCTCAATCGCCCGGAGTTCTTGGGAGAGACGCTGCGGGCGGCGCTGAATGCCATCGCCGCCGCCCCCGACTGGCTGCATGCCATTGCGCCGGCCGAGTGGCATGGGCGCTATGATCGGCGGGTCGAAGGCGCGCGCCTGCCGCGCACCGAGCCCAAGCGCGAGGCCTACACCTTGCAGGTGAGCGCCGACGGCTTCCGTCTGCTCGATGCCGTGAACGGCGCGGACGCGCCCGAGAGCATCAGAGGACTGTCCGCCATCGGCGTGCTGCGCCGCGTCTGGGCGCGCCACTTCGAGCAGGTCGCGCCAGGGTCGGGGGACGACGCCGCGAGCGCCGGGGCGTCGAGGGCACGATCTCGCAGGGCGTGCGGGCCTTCGGCCCGCGCCGGGCGCGCTACCGCGGGCTGGCCAAGGCGGGCCTGCAGAGCATCGTCACGGCCGCCGCCATGGACCTCGATCGCCTCGCCGCATGGCTCGCCGAGCGCCCCCTCGCACCAACCCGAACCTCGCGCTTCGCTGCGCTCGCTGCGTAGGCCGCCGACTTCGCCAACAGTGTCTGGCCGTCTGCGCAAGAGCCGCGCCGCGGGACGGCCCCGTCGGGAGGGGGGACCGCGACCGTGCTGATCGGCTACGCCAGGGTGTCCAAGGGCGACGAGCAGACCACCTCGCCCCAGCTCCGCGCGATCGAGGCCGCTGGCGTGGAGAAGACCTTCCACGAGCAGGCCTCGGGCGGGCGCTGGAACCGCCCCGAGCTGCACCGCATGCTCGACCAGCTGCGCGACGTCGACGTCGTGGTCGTCTGGAAGCTCGATCGCCTGTCGCGCTCGCTCAAGGATCTCCTCCACATCCTCGACCGCGTCGAGGCCGCCGGCGTCGGCTTCCGCTCGCTGACCGAGGCCATCGACACCACCACGCCCGCGGGCCGCATGATGATGCAGATGATCGGCTCCTTCGCCGAGTTCGAGCGCGCCATGATCCGAGAGCGCACCCGCGCTGGCCTCGTGGCCGCCCGCGCCGAGGGCCGCGTCGGCGGGCGCCGCCCCAAGCTCACCCCCGCCCAGCGCGCCGACGTGGTCGAGAACGTCACATCGGGCCGTCAAACCGCCGCCCAGATGGCCCGGCTCTACAAGGTGTCCGAGCCCACCATCAGCCGTATCCTCGCCGCCGCCAGAGCCGCCGGCATCGCGCTCTAGCCGCCCACCAAACCGCGCCTACCGTGAATCCATGTCCTGATAATGCACTAGGTCGTGGCGACATTTCTATCGGAGCCATAGGATGATGGCGGCGAGGGTGACGAAGCCGAGGAAGTTGGCTGCGAGCTTGTCGTATCGGGTGGCGACGCGGCGGAACTGCTTGAGCTTTGCGAACATGCGCTCGATGGCGTTGCGCTCCTTGTAGAGCGTGCGATCGAAGGCATGCGGGCGTCTGCGATTGTGGCGTGGCGGGATGACCGGCACGGCGCCGGCATCGAGGATGGTGTCGTGGAAGTGCTCGGCATCATAGGCGCGGTCGGCAATGACATGGCCGGGCCGCAAGCCTTCGATGAGCCCGGCGCCGAAGATCACGTCGCCCCGGTTGCCGGGCGCCAGGATGAAGCGGACGGGCAGGCCGAGCGCATCGACGCAGGCGTGGATCTTGGTCCCTGACCCGCCCCGAGACCGACCAAGGCCCTGGGCCGCAGCGCCCCCCTTTTTGAGCGGCGCTCCCGATGCCTGCGCCTGGGCGCGGATCGAGGTGGCGTCCACACCAACCCAGTCCAGGGCCGCCTCTGCCGCCAGCGCCGCGAACACATCGTCCAGCACGCCGTTGGCGATCCAGCGGTAGTAGCGCCGCTTGACCGTCTGGTACGGCCCGAACCGCTCGGGCAGATCGCGCCATCGCGCACCGGACCGCGCCATCCAGACCAAAGCCTCGACGAAGCGCCGGTTGTCGGACCGAGGCCCTCGCCGTCCAGGCCGCCCACCCGGCACGAACGGCTCGATCCGCGCCCATTGGTCGTCCCGCAAACCCTCCATCGCCCGCCTCCGTAAAGACAAGCAGTGAATCAGCTCACAAAGGAAATGTCGCCACGACCTAGGGCCACATGGGGCGCGACCTCCTCGCGCTCCACCCGGTCGAGGACGCCCGCCACCAAGGGGTGCGCCATCGCCTCGTGGACGAACTCGATGCCCAGGAGCCCCGCCGGGTAGGCGATGACGGCGCGCCCGCCGTTCGACACGCGGATCTTGAGGGTCTCGAACGGGGGCACGTCGTGCGCGAAGCGCACGCCCGCGCGCTCTGAGGGCGGGCGGCCCGAGGGGAAGCGGTCCTCCGGCACCCACTCGATGTAGCTGTAGAAGTCGGTACTTGATCTGACAGATGGGGTCGCGAAGCTGAGGTGAGAGGCGAGGCCGGGCGCGGAGCGGTGGGGGCGACTGACCACCGCCCCTCGACGCGCTCGGTCCTGAAGGGGAGCCCTTGGCCCCGGCAGCCCGTCGCGACGCCTGGGGCGCAGGTGCGGGCGCGGGCGCGAGGGCGGCGGGCGGGGGATCTCGGGCGCCCGCCGCGCCCACGCGGGGGTCGGCCGGCCCGAGCCGACGGGCGCGGGCGCTGGCGGTCGCGGTCGTGGCGCCAGCGCGCGAGGACGCGCCGGGCCGGGGCGGGGGCGTCGAACGCCTCCCCGCCCCGGCCCTCGTCGCGCAGCCGCCCGTCGCAGCTCGGCGAAGGCGTGCCGGGCGACCTCGGCCTCGCCCGGCCGGCGCAGGACCGCGCGGCTCGTGGGCTCGGCCCCGTCGTCGCCGACGATCGTCGCGGGCCTGCCGTGGGGCCCGACCGCCGCGCGGTCCGCGCCGTCGGCGCTTCCCCGAGCGCTTCCCCGAGCCCGGTCCTTCGCAAGCGGCGCCGTCCGGCATCTGGCCGCCCGTCACGGGCCGCCGCCCGCCGCCCGAGACCGCCCTGCAGGCCCCTCGGCTCGCGGGCGTCCGAGACGGCCATCCCGCCGAACCGGGCCTCCCACTCGCACGGCGCCGCGTCGCCGACCCCGTGGCGCCGGCAGGCCCCCGCCACAGCCCCGCCCCGCCCCCGCTCGCCCAGGCTCGCGACGACCCGCCCCTCCGTGAGCCGCGACTTGCGCATCGCCCGTCTGCCTCCTGCGACGGGCTCCCGCTCCAGGTGAGCGACATCAAGGGGCTCAGGTCACGAGCGAACTGCGCTCCGCGATCGCGCGTGCTCATGCGGAGAACTTCGACGTCCACGGCGCCCGGAAGGTCTGGCGGCAGCTCAAGCGCGAGGGCTTCGATGTGGCTCGATGCACGGTGGAGCGGCTGATGCGGGCGATGGGGTTGCGAGGCGTGGTGCGGGGCAAGTCCGTGAAGACGACGGTCCAGAACCCGGCCGCGCCGTGCCCGCTGGACCGGGTGAACCGCCAGTTCCACGCGCCCGCGACGAACATGCTCTGGGTCGGCGACTTCACCTATGTGGCGACGTGGCAGGGCTTCGTCCGTTCGGGCGGGCGCTCGGACCGGTGGCGCACCCGCCCTCGCCCATCGTCGTCGACGCCTACGCCCGACGCATCGTCGGCTGGCGGGTGAACCGGAGTGCCACGGCAGGCTCCGTCCTCGACGCGCTCGATCAGGCGATCCACCAGCGCCGGCCCGCGAAGGGCGCAGGACCGGTCGCGCACTCGGACGGTGAGCATGCCGGGGCCGGTTCCACGCGGCGGCCTGACCCCCGTTCCGGGCGCGTTCGGCAGGCTGATGGGGGCCGGTGGCGCGCGGGCGGCCTGACCCCCACTCGGATCGACCAGGGTGTCATTCCCCGGACCTGTCGGCCGCCCGTGGGCTGTCGGCCGAGGCCATGGCCTCGGCCGAGCGCGTGACCTGATCGAGAGCCCGATCGAGCGCGACCTCGCCGCGCTCACCCCCCTGATCTGGGAGCACGTCAATCCCTACGGCCGCTTCGAGCTCGACATGGACGCCCGGATCACAGCCCTCGAATGACCCCAGATGGCGGCCGGTGACACGACTGTTGGGATTGGGCCGGGTTGGGCGGCGCATCTTGGTGCCCGGTGCCGGCTCGGTATATCCATGTGTGATATACAAAGCTCCTGCCGAGGGAGGCCGCCCATGCCCCGCACCACGCTGTTCCTGTCCAACCGCACCCAGGCCGTGCGGCTGCCCAAGGCGGTGGCGTTCCCCGAGGGCGTGCGCGAGGTCGAGGTCTACGCCCAGGGCAACGCCCGCGTGATCGTGCCCGCCGACGACCGATGGTCCTCCTTCTTCGCCATGCCCGACGTGGACGAGGAGCGTCCGATCGAGCGCAACCAGGCGGGCTTCGAGGCGCGAAACGTGTTCGGCGACGACGACCTGAGGGGGGCGCCCATGCGCGAGGACGAAGGCGCCTCGTCCTGACGGTGCGGATGCTCGACGCCGACACCTGCTCCTACGCCATCGGGCGCCACGGGGCGCGGCTGGCGGATCGCTTCCGGGCGCACGCCCCCGAGATCGTCGTCTCCGCCATCACGCGGTTCGAGCTCCTGCGGGGCATCGAGCGCCGCCCTGAGGCCACGGCGCTGGCGGCCAGGGTGGAAGCTTTCCTCGCGCGCGTGGTGGCGCTGCCCTTCGACGAGGCGGCAGCGGCGAGCGCGGCGCGGCTCGACGGGTGGCTCCACCGGGCGGGGGCGCCCATCGGCGGGCTCGACACGCTGATCGCCGGCCATGCGCTGGCGGTGGAGGCCGTGGTGGTGACCAACAACGAGCGACACTTCGGTCGCGTCCCCGGCCTCACGGTGGAGAGCTGGATGGACTGAGACGGTTCTCAGGGGGATGACCCCGGCGGGACGGCCTTCCCGCTATGGGTTTGTAGGGGCCAGCGCAGCGACGAGGCGTCCCGTGGCGTCGGCGGGCCCGTTCTGAGCCCGTCCGACGTGGGGTGACATCGGAGCGGGCCGACGGCTCCGCCCCGACTGCGCTGGGTGGCTCAGAGCAAGAAGTCGTCCGCGTCGAGATCGGCCAGCTCGACGCCCTTGAGGATCAGGCGCCCATCGTCGAGGTCGAGCACGAGCTTGCCGCCCCGCTCGCGGGCCGCGTCCCAGACATCCTCCAGCGCCTCGATCCCATCGACGCCGCTCAGGTCGAGGACGTCCTCGCCGGGGGTGAAGTCCTTGATCACGTCGCGGCCGGCGCTGAACACGAAGGTGTCGTCGCCCGCGCCGCCCTTGAGACGGTCGTCGCCCGCGCCGCCGAACAGGATGTCGTCGCCCGCGCCGCCGTCGAGGCGGTCGTCGCCCGCGCCGCCGTCGAGGTCGTCGTCACCGTCCCCAGCCTTCACCCGGTCGCGGCCGCCGCCCGCCTTGACGCGGTGGTCGCCGTCGCCCGTCTTGATCCGGTCGTCGCCGCGCCCCCCCTGGAGATCCTGAACATCCTCATCCTCATCCTCATCCTCGTCCTCCCCGCGGTCGCGCTCGTCGTCTCGCCGGTCTTCCTCACGATCGCGCCGATCCTCCTCGCGATCCTCGTCCCCGTCCTCGTCCTCCTCGCGGTCGCGCTCGTCGTCTCGCCGGTCTTCCTCACGATCGCGCCGATCCTCCTCGCGATCCTCGTCCCCGTCCTCGTCCTCCTCGCGGTCGCGCTCGTCGTCTCGCCGGTCTTCCTCACGATCGCGCCGATCCTCCTCGCGATCCTCGTCGTCCTCGTCTGCGGCCGCGACCTCGCGGTCATGCAGAACATCGTCCTCGCCCAAATCCTCCAGCTGGACGCCCTTGAGGATCAGGCGGCCTTCCTCGAGGTCGAGCACGAGCTTGCCGCCCCGCTCGCGGGCCACGGCTCGCACGTCGTCGAAGTCCTCGATCCCCGCCACGCCTCTCAGGTCGAGGACGTCCTCGCCGGGCGTGAAATCCTCGATCACGTCGCGGCCCGCGCTCGCGACGAAGGTGTCGGCGCCCGCGCCGCCCTTGAGACGGTCGTCACCTGCGCCGCCTTCGATTTGGTCGTCGCCGCGCCCGCCCTTGAACTTGCCGCGTTTGGCCATGGTGGTGCTCCGTGTTGGGGTCATCTTGGGTCGCCCCCAGATCGCGGTGGACTGTGAAGAAAGCCCGAACGTGGTCCGCCCCTGCCGGAAACGGTCCGTTCACGGCTGGAGCCGAACCCCTCGCGTGCGCGCATGATCCCGCTGGGGGGATGACCGCAGCGCGACAATCAGGATGAGAGGGCGCCGTGTCGGCCCCTGCCGCCGGCGAGGGCGCCGGGTGATCGCGGTCGGCCGGGGTAGAACGGCGCTTTCTCCGTCGTGAGGAGCGCTCGAACCCGGCCGCCACGTGACCGATCGCCACCCGGACCCCTCCGGGCCCCCGACGATCGGCGCGGGAGGGGCCGAGTCCCGGGTGCGGTCGCGCACCGGGTGCCCGGTCGCCTCGAGCGACGGCCCGTGGAGCGACTGCAGCCCCAGCGCCCGGAACTCCAGCACCGGGTCGAAGCCGGGCCGCCCGCCCTTCCAGCGCCGCCGCCCGCCCCGGGCGCGGGCCAGCACGGGGCGCGCGCGGGACACCGCGAAGCCCACCGTCGCGGCCAGCCTCTCCAGCGGATCGCCCTGCGCCGGGATCCCGGCCAGGCGCTCCTCCACCGACCAGCCCCCCCCCGCCATCGCGCCCCTCCGCCGCCGCCCTCGCTGACAAGCGGATCATGTCCGCGACCGCCGCGCGAGGTTTCCAGAGGTGTTCGGATGAGGCTCTTCATGACCCACCGTTCGACCGACACGGTCGCCTTGGCCGCGGCCAAGGCCAGGTTCAGCGCGGCCACGGGCTATCGGATCGAGCAGAATCCCCGCTCACCCTCGACAAGGCGGGCGCCGCGCGGCCGGCGCCGGCCGGACCCGCTCGAGGGCCTCTTCCAAGAGGAGGTCGTGCCCATGCTCGAGGCCGCACCCGGGCTCAGGCCGGTGGCGACCTTCGAGGAGCTGGTGCGCCGCCACCCCGATCTCGGCCCCGGCGTCCGGCGCAAGCTCGAGCGGCGCATCCGCGCCTGGCGGGCGCTGCACGGGCCCGAGCCGTCGGCCTGATCCCGCCCTGGTTTCGGTGGGCGCGGCGCGTCTTCACGATGCGGAGGCCTGGATCTTCAGGCTGCCGCGTGGGGCCCGGCCTGCGAAGATCGTCGATACCTCCTCCAGGGCGAGCCGGTGCGACACGAGGCGCTCCAGGTCGGGGCCATGGGCGTCCAGGGCTGCGAGCGCCTCGGGGATGTTGTGGTTGAGCGAATGCGTCCCGGCGAGGGTGAGCTGGCGGCGGAAGACCTCGAAGGGCGAGATCGCGATGCGCGCCTCCGACGGGCAGACGCCGAAGAAGAGCGCCTTGCCGCCGCTGGCGACGTGGTCGGTGAGCTTTCCCGCGACGGACGGCACGCCCGTCGCATCGACGGCCAGATCGACGCCGTGGCGAAGCCGCTCCAGATCGGCCGAGCCGGCGGGATGGGCGGCGAGGCCGAAGTCGGCGGCCAGCTCAAGCCGCGTCTCGTCGATGTCGACCACCGCCACGTCGCGCACGCCCCGCCCCTTGAGGGCCAGGGCCATCAGCATCCCCATGGGTCCGGCGCCGAAGATCAGCGCGCTGTGCACCGAGGCGTCCATGACGGCGCCGACGCCGTTGAGCGCGCAGCCCATGGGCTCGGCGAGGGCGGCGACGTGGAAGGGCATGTCGCCGATGGGATGGAGCGCGCCCGTGCGCACCACGCTCAGCTCGGCGAAGCCCCCGTCCTGGGTGACGCCGTAGGCGCGCAGGGCCTCGCACAGATGCGCGTCGCCGCGCAGGCAGGCCCGGCACCGGCCGCATTCGAGGTTGGGGTCGACCGCGACGCGGGTGCCGGGCGGCGGGCCGTCGGTGTCGGGGCCGAGCTCGGCGACGATGCCGGCATACTCGTGGCCGGGGACGACCGGGAAGGCGCCGGTGCCGTAGTTGGCGGCGAGCACCTCGAGGTCGGTATGGCAGATGCCGCTGGCGCGGACCTCGATCAGGGCTTCTCCGGGGCCCAGGCGCGGGTCGGGACGGTCGGTGAAGGCGACCTGCCCCTTGGCGGGAAAGACGATGGCCTTCATGTCGATGTCCTCTCTTCGTAGCGCTTCAGTGCGGCCTCGGTCCCGTCTCGCCAGATCACCGTCAGCCATCTCCCGAAGGCCTCGGCGAAGCGCTCGGCCCCGGCGAGGTCGCCGTAGAGCTGCTCCTGCTCCAGCCAGGCCATGGGGCGATCCCTGGCGGCCCTGGCGGCGGCGTTCAGCGCGTCCCACATCGGATCGTTGGGCGCGATGGCGCTGCCGTCCTCGCGCGTGCCCTCGCACATGCGCGCCCAGAGCGCCTCGACGAGGGCGAGACCCTCGACCGGGGTGCCGGCGGCCAGCGCGTCGCGGATCACGGGATGCAGGAAGCCCGTGTGCCGAGAGGAGCCGTCGAAGGCCACGCGCCGCACCGTGTCCACGATGCGCGGGTTGGAGAAGCGCCGCTCGATCAGATCGACGTAGGCCGCGGGCGCCATGCCGGGCACGGGGGCGACATGGGGGACGATCTCCTCCATCTCGACCTTGCGGAAGAGGGCGGCGATGGCGGGATGCCCCATGCAGCCCGAGATGGTCTCGACCGACAGCATCTCGCCGGGGTTGGCGATCACCTGATGGCCCGCGTTGAGGATGCGGATCTTCATCGCCTCAAAGGCGTGCACGTCGTCCGAGAAGGTCGCGCCCACCTCGTCCCAGTCCGGGCGGCCGGCGCAGAACGCGTCCTCGATCACCCATTGGCGGAAGTCCTCGTGGGTGACGGGGGCGGCGTCCTCGATGCCGATCTCGCGCACGAGGGCCAGCTCGGCCGGGCCGGTGGCGGGCGCGATGGAATCGACCATCGAATCGGGGAAGGTGGCGTGGGCGTCGATCCAGGCCGCCAGATCCGGGTCCGAGAGCCGCGCGAGCGAGACGACCGTCCGCCGCAGGACGTCGCCGTTGCCCTGGAGGTTGTCGCAGGACTGGCAGGTGAAGGGGCCGTGGCCCGCGTCGCGCCGGAGCCGAAGCGCCTCGATCATGGCGCCGAAGGCGGTGCGCGGGACGGCCGGGTTCGCGGCGTCGTGGACGATGTCCGGGTGATCGACGTCGAAGCCGAGGCTGGCCGGATCGACGTAGTAGCCGCCCTCGGTGACGGTCAGCGAGACGATGCGGATGTCGGGCTCGGCCATGCGGGCGATCAGCGGGCCGTTGCCCTCGGCCACCGGGACGAAGTCGATCATCGAGCCGATCACCTCGGCCGAGACGCCCTCGGGCGACAGCTCGATCAGGGTCGTGAGGCAATCCTGCGCGGCGAGCCTGTCGCGCATCGAAGCGTCCGGCGCGCGCACGCCGGCGCCGACGATGGCCCAGTCATGGGCGCGGCCCATCTGCATGAGACGGTGCAGGTACCAGGCCTGATGGGCACGGTGGAAGTTGCCCAGCCCGATGTGGACGATCCCGGCCGAAAGCCGCCCGCGGTCGTAGGTCGGGACCGAGACCGCGCCGGGAAGGTCGCCCAGCGTCGCGTTCGACAGGCGGGTCAGCTCATCCACTGGCCGCCGTCCACGTTGTAGCACTGCGAGACGACGTAGTCGCTGTCGGACGAGGCGAGGAAGACCGCCATGGGCGCCGAGATCCGCGGGCACCGCGAAGCGGCCCGCGGGCACGCCGGCCTCGACCTCGGCCCGCTTCTGGCCGACCGGGCGCCCCTCCAGCTTGGCGAACATGGCGTCGACGTGCTCCCAATGCGCGCCGTCGACGACGCCGGGCGCGATGGCGTTCACGTTGATCCCGTGGCGGATCAGGTCGAGCCCGGCCGACTGGGTCATCGAGATGACGGCGGCCTTGGTGGAGCAGTAGACCAGGACCAGCGGCTCGCCCCTGCGGCCGGCCTGGCTGGCCATGTTGATGATCTTGCCGCCGTGTCCTTGCGCGATCATCCGGCGGGCGGCGGCCTGCATGGTGAAGAGCGTGCCGGCCACGTTCACCGCGTAGAGCCGCTCGTAGGAGGCGCGCGTGATGTCCACGGTCTCGGCCGCGTCGAAGAGGGCGGCGTTGTTGACGAGGATGTCGAGCTTGCCCGCGCGCTCCACCACCGCCCCCAGGCCCGCGTCGATGCTCCCCTGATCGCTCACGTCGATCCGCACCGGATGGGCCGCGCCCCCCAGCTCGGCGGCGGTCGCCTCGGCCGCCGCCAAGTCGATGTCGCCTATGGCCACCGTCGCGCCCTCGGCCAGGTAGGCCTCGGCGAAGCCCCGTCCGATGCCGCGCGCGGCGCCGGTGATGAGGGCGGACCTGCCCGAGAGCCTCATGAGATGCGCAGGCCGTGCTGGTCGAAGCGGTGGATCTTGTCGCCCTCGGGCGTCAGGTGCACCGTGTCGCCGTGATGGGCGTCGAAGTCCCCGCCGGTGCGCACGGTGATCGTCTCGGCGAGCCCCGTGTCGTGGATGTGCAGGAACGTGTCCGAGCCCAGATGCTCCGACAGGCCCACGCGGCCCGTCCAGGCGCCCTCGGTCTTCGATGGCGTCAGATGCTCCGGGCGCACGCCGACGGTGCGCGCGCCGTGCCGCTCGGCCTCCGGGCCGGTGAAGAGGTTCATGGTGGGCGAGCCGATGAAGCCCGCCACGAAGAGGTTGCGGGGGCTGCGGTAGAGATCGAGGGGGCTTCCGACCTGCTCGATCACGCCTGCGCGCAGGACGACGATCTTGTCGGCCATGGTCATGGCCTCGACCTGGTCGTGGGTGACGTAGATCATCGTCGTCTCGAGCGAGTTGTGCAGCTCGCCGATCTCGACGCGCATGCCGTGGCGCAGCGCCGCGTCGAGGTTCGACAGCGGCTCGTCGAAGAGGAAGGCCGCGGGCTCGCGCACGATGGCGCGCCCGATGGCGACGCGCTGGCGCTGGCCGCCCGAGAGCTGGCCGGGGCGACGGTCGAGGTAGTCGGTGAGGTTCAGGATGCGAGCCGCATGCTCGATCCTGCGGTCCTGCTCGGCCTTCTCCATCCCCGCCATCCGCATCGGGAAGGCGATGTTCTTGCGCACCGACATGTGCGGGTAGAGCGCGTAGGACTGGAACACCATGGCGAGGCTGCGCTTGGCGGGCGGCACGCTCGTCATGTCCTGGCCGTCGATCTCGATGGCGCCCCCCGAGACGTCCTCGAGCCCCGCGATCAGGCGCAGCAGCGTGGACTTGCCGCAGCCCGAGGGGCCGACGAAGACGACGAACTCGCCGTCCTCGATCTCCAGGTCGAGCGGCGGGATGACCTCGGTCTCGCCGAAGGCCTTGCTGACGCCCTTGAGGGCTATGCGACCCATGATCGGTCTCCTTGCTGGGCGGCTCTGGGCTGGGCGGCTCTGGGCTGGGCGGTCCGGGGCTGGGCGGTCCGGGGCTGGGCGGTCCGGGGCTGGGCGGTCCGGGGCTGGGCGACCCGGGGCTGGGCGGTCCGGATCACTTCACGGCGCCGAAGGTGAGCCCGCGCACGAGCTGCTTCTGGCTGAACCATCCCATGACGAGGATGGGCGCGATCGCCAGCATCGAGGCGGCCGAGAGCTTGGCGTAGAACAGGCCCTCGGGCGCCGAGAAGCTGGCGATGAAGGCCGTCAGCGGTGCGGCGTTCACGGTGGTCAGCAGGATGGTCCAGAACGCCTCGTTCCACGCCAGGATGATGTTGAGCAGGATCGTCGAGGCGATGCCCGGCACAGCCATGGGCGTCAGGACGTAGAGGATCTCCGAGCGCAAGCTGGCGCCGTCCATGCGGGCGGCCTCGAGGATCTCGCCGGGGATCTCGCGGAAGTAAGTGTAGAGCATCCAGACGATGATCGGCAGGTTGATCAGCATCAGGACCACGATCAGCAGGATGCGGCTGTCCATCACGTCGAGCCACTTGGCCAGGAGCACCAGCGGATAGAGCACGCCCACCGCGGGCAGCATCTTGGTCGAGAGCATCCACAGCAGCACGTCCTTGGTGCGCCGGCCCGGAACGAAGGCCATCGCCCAAGCCGCGGGCACGGCGATCACGATCCCCAGCAGCGTCGATCCGACCGCGATGACGATCGAGTTCATCAGCGCGAGGGGGTAGTTCGAGCGCTCCTGCACGGCGGCGTAGTTCTCGGTCGTCCAGTCGAAGAGGAACCAGACGGGCGGGTCCGCGATCGCCGTGGCCTCGGTCTTGAAGGACGTGAGGAACGTCCAGAGGATCGGGAAGAACATCATGAGGCCGAAGGCCCAGGCGAGGGCCGTCCACATGACCTTCTTCTGCGTCGAGGCGGCGCGTGCCATGTCAGTCCCTCCTCAGTCGAGGTTCTTGCCGACGATCCGCATCAGGAAGATCGCGATGACGTTGGCGAGGATGACGGCGATGATCCCCCCCGCGGAGCCCAGGCCGACGTTCTGGCTCTCGAGTACGCGCTGATAGACGAGATAGGTCAGCGTGCGCGTGCCGAAGGCGCCGTTCGTGGTCACGAAGATCTCGGCGAAGATCGACAGCAGGAAGATCGTCTGGATCAGGATCACGACGGTGATCGCGCGTGACAGATGCGGCAGGATGATGAACCGGAAGCGCGAGAGCGCCGGCGCCCCGTCCATCTCGGCCGCCTCCAGCTGCTCGCTGTCGAGCGACTGGACGGCCGTGAGCAGGATCAGGGTCGCGAAGGGCAGCCACTGCCAGGCGACGATGACGATGATCGAGAAGAGCGGCGCCTGGCTGAGGAAGTCGTAGGGCTGCATTCCCATGCCCTTGTAGAGGTACGAGAAGAGGCCGTTGTCGACGTTGAAGAACATGTTCTTCCACACCAGCGCCGAGACGGTCGGCATCACGAAGAAGGGCGCGATGACGAGGATGCGCACGATGCCCTGCCCGAAGATCGGCTGATCGAGCAGGAGCGCCATGAGGACGCCGCCGACGATGGTGATCGCGAGGATGCCGCCCACCATCTGCAGCGTCGTGACGACCGAGTTCGCGAAGGCCGACGAGGTCACGAAGCGCGCGTAGTTCTCGAAGCCGATCCACGCGTCGAACGTGCCGCGCAGGGGCCGGTAGTCGGCGAAGGAGAAGTAGAGCGTCATGCCCAGCGGCACGAGCATCCAGACCAGGAGGACGAAGACGGCCGGGGCGATCATGACGCGGGCGGCCGACTTGGAATGCGCTGTCGCCATGGGGGCCACCTGACTTGGGGATCGGTCCGGATGTCACGGAAGCCATCCGGGGGAGGGCTTGCGGAACGTCCGGGACGGGGGGGTGCCGGGCGGCGCGAGGACGCGCCGCCCGGCCGTGACGCCGAGGCTAGTAGCCCGCGGCCTCCATCTCGTCGACCGTCAGCTCCTGCGAGGCTTCGAGCGCCTCCTCGCCGGACTTCTGGCCGGCCAGGGCCGAGGCGATCTGCTGGCCCACCTGGGTGCCGATGCCGGCGAACTCGGGGATCGCGACGAACTGGATGCCCGTGTAGGGGACCGGGTCGACTGTGGGCGCGGTCGGATCGGCGGCGCCCATCGATTCCAGCGTCATCGCCGCGAAGGGCGCCGCCTCGAGATAGTTCTCGTTCTCGTAGAGCGAGGTGCGCGTGCCCGGGGGGACGGAGACCCAGCCCTCGTTCTCGGCGACGAGGGCGGAGTAGTCCGGGCCGGTCGCCCAGTTGATGAACGTCTTGGCCGCCTCCTGGTTGTCCGAGGAGGTCGGGATCGCGAGCGACCAGGCCCAGAGCCAGTTGCCGCGCTTGCCCAGGCCCGTGTCGGGCGCCAGGGCGAAGCCGACCTGATCGGCGACGGTGGAGTCCTCGTTGACCACGAACTGGCCCGCGGAGGTCGCGTCGATCCAGATGCCGCACTTGCCCTGCTGGAACAGCGTCAGGTTCTCGTTGAACCCGTTGTTGGCGGCGCCGGCGGGACCGGACTCCTCCATCATGCCGAGGTAGAAGTCGACCGTCTCGGCCCAGGCGTCGCTGTCGAGCTGGGCCTGCCAGTCCTCGTCGAACCAGCGCGCGCCGAAGGAGTTCGCCATGGCCGTCAGCAGGGCCATGTTCTCGCCCCAGCCGGCCTTGCCGCGCAGGCAGATGCCGTTGATCTCGTCATCGCGGTCGGTCATCGCGGCCGCGGCCTCGCGGATGAACTCCCAGGTCGGCGCCTCCGGCATCTCGAGGCCGGCCTGCTCCATGAGATCCTTGCGGTACATGGTGAAGGAGCTCTCGCCGTAGAAGGGCGCGGCGTAGAGCTCGCCATCGACCGACAGGCCGCTGCGGATGGCGGGCAGCAGGTCGTCCACCTGATAGTCCTCGGGCAGGTCGTCGAGCGAGACGAGCCAGCCATTCTCGCCCCAGATCGGAACCTCGTAGGTGCCGATGGTCAGGATGTCGTAGGCGCCGCCGCCGGTGGAGATGTCCGTGGTGACGTTCTGGCGCAGGACGTTCTCCTCGAGCGTCACCCACTCGACGTCGATGTCGGGGTTCTGCTCCTCGAAGTTCTCGGTCAGCGCCTGCATCCGGACCATGTCGCCGTTGTTCACGGTGGCGATCGTGATCGTGGTGTCGGCCTGGGCGAAGGCTGAGCCGGCCATCACGGAAAGGGCCGTCGCCCCGAAGAGAGCGCGCTTGAGTGTCATCGGTGTCCTCCCTGGACGTGTCGACTTGCCTTTTGTGCATACCGTATCGACCGACACGTCATGCCTGTCAACAGATTTTTTACCCGCGTAAACATCGACAGGGCCGCAGATCAGGCCGAGGCGCGCATCACCAGCGTGCCGGGGAAAAGGGTCTCCGTGCGCTCGAGGGCCCGTCCGCCGGCCTCGATCACTCCGAAGAGCGCCTCGACGCTGCGGTCCGAGATCGCCTCGTAGTCCTGCGCCACCGTGGTGAGGGGCGGGCATGTGAAGCGGGAGAAGGGGTGGTCGTCGTGGCCGGCGACGCGCATCGCGCAGCCCGGCCCCCGGCCCACGCGAAGCCCCTTCTCGTAGGCCGCGGCCAGCAGGCCGATGGCGAGGCGGTCGTTCGAGCACAGCACGGTGCCGGTCGCGAAGGCGCGCCCCTCGATGGCGCGGATGCCCTCGCGGTGGCCCACCTCCTCGAACCCCCAGCCCTCGCCCTCCACATGGACCACGCGCGGCGGGTGCCCGAGGCGCGTCATCGCCTCGGCGTAGGCCCGCCGGCGCTTGTTCGCGTTGGGGTTCACGGGGGGCATCTCGAAGAAGCAGGGCGGCTCGCCCGTCCGGCACAGATACTCCACCATCAGGGGGATGGACTGGAAGTTGTCCGACCCCACGAACGCCTCGCCGAGGCCCTCGACGTTCGCGTCGAAGAGCACCGTCGGCACGTCCTCGCAGAAGCTCTCCAGCGCGTCGCGGTCCGAGCCGCGCCCGAGCGGCGCCAGAAGGACGCCGGCCGGCTTGAGCGCCCGCAGGGAGCGCAGGATGTCGGTCTCCAGGGCGGGTCGGCCGTGGGAGCTGAAGAGCAGCGGGGAGAAGCCCGCGTCGATGCAGCGTCGCTCGATGTTGCGGGCCATCTCGGCGAAGAACGGGTCCGCCAGGTAGGGGACGACGATCCCGATGGTCTTCGTCAGGCGGCGGTTCTGGTTGATGGCGTAGACGTTGGGGCTGTAGTCGTAGGTCTCCAGCGCCTTCTCGATCTTCGCGCGCGTCGACTTCCGCACGCTGCCCGGATCGTGGAAGTACTTGGACACGGTCGGGCGGGAGGTGCCGCTGACACGTGCCAAAGCCTCCATGTTCGGTATCTTCTCCAGGGCCACCACATGCCTTTCGAAGTCTGGGAAGGGCTCCTCGCACTCTCCGTCCAATGCCCGCGCGGCCGCTTGAATGATTGCACGGGAACAGATGAAGCTTGACGATAGACAAGTTTGGTGGGAGCGGTCAAGCCGAGCGCCCGGCGCGGCGGCGGTGGCCCCGGCGCGCCGGCGAAGGGGGCCGATGGCATGAAGAAGATGGCATGAAGAAGATCGTCGTGGTGGGCGAGATCCTCGCCGAGATCATGGCCGACGCCGTCGGCTGCGGCTTCACCGGGCCCATCGCCCTGACCGGCCCCTACCCCTCGGGCGCGCCGGCCATCTTCGCGAGCCAGGCCGCCCGCCTCGGCCAGCCCTGCGCCATCGTGTCGGCCGTCGGAGACGACGATTTCGGCCGCGTGAACCTGAGCCGGCTGCGCGCGGACGGGGTCGATGTCTCGGGCGTGCGGACCTGTCCGGACCGCCCCACCGGCACCGCCTTCGTGCGCTACCGCGCGGACGGCAGCCGGGACTTCGTGTTCAACATCCGCCACAGCGCCTGCGGCGCGCCGGAGCGGGGCGCGGCGTCGCGCGCCGTGCTGGAGGGCGCGGACCATCTGCACGTGATGGGATCGTCGCTCTCGACCCCCGAGTTCGCGGCGCTCGCGCGCGAGACGGCGCGGGCCTTGAAGGCGCGGGGCGGCACGGTCTCCTTCGATCCGAACCTGCGCCACGAGATGCTCGGCGCGCCGCGGCATGGCCGACGCGATGGCCGAGATCCTGTCCCTCGCCGATCTCTTCCTGCCCAGCGGCGAGGAGCTGGCGCTGCTGACGCGGGCCGAGGACGAGGACGGCGCGATGGCCGAGCTTCGCGCCATGGGCCTGACGGTCGTCCACAAGCTCGGCGCGCGCGGGCGTGCGGCTCCATGACGGGGCAGGCACGATCTTCCAGGCCCCCTTCGCGGTCACGGAGGTCGATCCCACCGGCGCCGGGGACTGCTTCGGCGGCGCCTTCACCGCGCTGTGGCTGCGCGGCACCGAGCGGGCCGAGGCCCTGCGCCTCGCCGCCGCCGCCGGCGCCCTGGCCGTCACCGCCCGCGGGCCGATGGAGGGCGCGAGCGATCTCGACGCCCTGCGGCGCTTCGCCGACGGCGCCGAGGAAAGGCCACCGCATGACCCATCCCCTCATGGAGATCGTGGAGCGCTGGAGCGCGGGCGCCCCCGTCGGCATCACCTCGGTCTGCTCCGCCCATCCGGTCGTCATCGAGGCCGCGCTGCGCCTGGCGCTGGAGAACGACCGCCCGGTCCTGATCGAGGCGACCTGCAACCAGGTGAACCAGGACGGCGGCTACACCGGGATGACCCCGCAGGGCTTCCGCGGACTTCGTGGAGGGGCTCGCGGGCGAGGTCGGGATCGACCCCGGCCGCATCGTCCTCGGCGGCGACCATCTGGGCCCGAACCCCTGGAAGGCGCTGCCGGCCGACGAGGCGATGGCCAAGGCCGAGGCCATGATCGCCGCCTTCGCGGGCGCGGGCTTCACCAAGCTCCATCTCGACTGCTCGATGGGCTGCGAGGGCGAGCCGGGCGCCTTGGGCGACGACGTGGTCGCCGCGCGCGCCGCCCGCCTCGCCGCCGTGGCCGAGGCGCATGCCGGCGCGCGGCGCCCCGTCTACGTCATCGGCACCGAGGTCCCCGTCCCGGGCGGCGCGACCGAGGCGCTGGATCGCCTGGAGGTCACCTCCCCGGCGGACGTGGCCGAGACCCATCGCATCCATCGAGAGGCCTTCGACGCCGCCGGGCTCGCGGACGCCTTCGGCCGGGTCGTCGGCCTCGTCGTGCAGCCGGGGGTCGAGTTCGGCCACTCCGATGTCGTCCGTTTCGACCCGGAGGCCGCGCGCGATCTGACGGCCTCCCTCGCGGACATGCCGGGGACGGTCTTCGAGGCCCACTCGACCGACTACCAGACCGAGGGCGCCCTGCGGGCCCTCGTGACGGGGGGCTTTTGCATCCTCAAGGTCGGGCCCTGGCTCACCTTCGCGCTACGCGAGGCGCTCTACGGCCTCGACGCGGCCGCCGACGCCCTGGATGGGCGGCCCCCCGAGGGCCGGCTGATGGGCGCCATGGAGGCGGTCATGCAGGCCGCCCCCGACGACTGGCGCAGATACTACGAGGGCGGCGAGGCCGAGCTCTGGCTCCAGCGCCATTTCAGCCACTCGGACCGCATCCGCTACTACTGGCCCGACCCGGCCGCGCGGGCGGCCGTGGAGGCCCTCTCCGGGCGCCTCGCGGGCCGCACGATCCCCGGGCCCGTCCTGAGCCAGTTCCTCCCGGACCTGGAAGGGATCCGGGGAGGCGTGGACATGGACCGCGCCGCCATCGCCGCCGTCCAGCGCGTCCTGCGCATCTACGACCGCGCCGTGGCGGGCTGATCGCTGGCGGCGCTCGACGCGCCGTCTCCCGCCCGAACCGTGGCCTCCTGTGCCGGGCACAGCGCCAGCGCTTCGCAGGCGGTGCGACGGGGCTGACAGGCGACGCCGAGGCGACGCTGAGCGTCGAGTTCGACGTCGTGCGGCCCGAGCCGCTCGATCATCGCGTGCGCCGCGCGCGAGCTGAGAGGTGGCTTGGCCTGTCTGGACGGCGTCGGGGCTGCTGGTGAGGGGATCTCCGCCCTGGTCGGGCCGCCGCCGGGATCGGCGTCGGCCGGTCGAGGTGGGCCTGGTCCGGGCGTCTGCCTGCCGAGCGACGGATGCGGCCGCGGGCCGTCGTGGGGGTCGCGGTGGCGACCGATCGAGGCCCTCGCCTCGGAGGCGCTCTCGCAGGCGCGAGGGCGGACCTCCTCGTGCCTCACCGTCCGCCAGGGGCGCTCGACGGAGACGGTGTCGCGCCCCCCGTCGCTGCCCCCCGTCGCTGCCCCCCGCGCTCCCCCGTCGCGGCCCCCCCTCGCTGCCCCCCGCGCGCCCCTCCGCGCGCGCGCCGACCGTCCATGCCGACGGCGATCTCGGCGTCCTGCGGCCCCGCGGCGAAGCCCGGGCCGGTGGGCTGCGGGCCCCGGCCGGTGTCGGGAGATCCCCGGCCGGCCGTGGCGGCCGAGCGCCTCCTCCAGCGCCTCGACGCACAAGCCGGCCGTCAGCGTGGTCGACGGCCGCCAGGCCACCCCGGATCACGTCCGGGGCAGGCCCTTCGCCTCGAAGGCCGGGCCGTGGCTCCGCCTCGGTCGCCTCGTCCTGGCCCCCCTCGCCGCCGCCATCACGCCGACCTCGCGCGGAGCGTCCCCTCGGCGCGCGCCCGGCCGGATCCCCCTGGCCGCCTCTGCGTGCCGGCTGTCGCGCGCAGCACCCGGCGTGGGCCAGGGCCGTGGGCCCCAGCAGCCCGCGCGCCGCATCAGCCGCGCCGCGCGGTGGCGTCCGAGCCCTGCGGGCGTCCGAGCCCTGCGGCCGGGGGCCTGAAGGACGGCGTGCACGCGCGGCGGCGCGCCCCGTAGGCCCCGCCGCTCTCGGCATGGTCCAGGCGGGTGGCCGCGAGCAGGGCACGATCGGCCTGGGTTCTCGCGCTCTCGGGGCGCGCGAGCGCCACGCATGAGTGCCCGCTGACCGGCACCCCCAGCACCCGGCCCAGCACCCGGCCCAGCACCCGGCCCAGCACCCGGCCCAGCACCCGGACAGGCCAGACCTCGCGGCGCTCATCGAAGGCCCGAACCTCGTCGGGGGGCCGCGTCCCTCGGACGAGCGCGGCCTCCCGCGAGGCATGCCGCGCTCCATCTGAAGCCGGGCGCTCTCGGCCGCCGGGCCGGCCGGGGACGGGCCCGGCACCATCGGCGCGGCCCGGCGCCGTGGCGCCCCCGCTCCCGGCCCGCCGCGGCGCTGGCTCCGCCGTCCGCGGCGCCTCGTGAAGCCCGCGCCCCTCGGCCGCCCCGACGATCGTCAGCCCGGGCGTCGCGCACCCGCTCCACCGCCTCGCGCCCGAACGCCTCGCCGAGCCCCCGCCGTCGTCCGCCCTCGCCCATCCCCCCTCCCCCAAGGCCTCCCGACCCTGCTCGGAGCGTCCACCGAGCCGGCTCTCCCGCAATTTGCGTGGATCACGGGCGGGGGGTCTGCCAGGTGGCCGTGGCTTCATCGCCTCGGCCCCTGAACGCCACGCGGAACAGCCCTTTGGGGGCCGGGCAAGGGTGCCGGGCCCAGCCGCTGGGCGATGGCCTCCACGCGAAGTGCGGAAGAGCCGCCGAACCCAGGCAAGATCACCTCGTGCCGAGGCTCGCACCCGGCGGCATCGCCGTCATGGACACCCTCGCCCGCCACAAGAGCCTCACGGTCGCAGAAGCCGTCCAGGCGGCCGGTGCCGAGCTGCGCTTCCTTTCGCCCTGCTCGCCGGACCTCAACCCCATCGAGAGCGTCGTCGCAGAGCTCAAGGCGCCGCCCGCAACCGAGACGCCCTCCGGAAGCACCGTCCGCCCCCTGCCCGACGCCCCCCCCGGAGGGCGCCAACCGCTTCAGCGCCGCCGCAGGCTCACCTCCGAGCGATGGGCGAGGATCGGTCACGCGGCCGACGGGCCGAGAAGGCGGCCGGCCGGCCCGCCCCCAGAACCGTTGTGCTCCCCTGGACGCGGAGCGCACCTCGTCAGGTCGGGCTGGCGCGTCCGGGCGCGATGACCAGGCCGCCCAGCCGCTCGATCAGGGCCGTGACCTCCTCGACGCCCCGCCCGTTCCTCAGGGCGGCGAGGACAACCGGGCGCGCGCCGCGCGCCGCGCGGGCGTCGCGCTCCATCGCCTCCAGCGAGACGCCGACATGGGGGGCGAGGTCGGCCTTGTTGACCACCAGGATGTCGGAGCGCGTGATGGCGGGGCCGCCCTTGCGCGGGATGTCCTCGCCGGCGGCCACGTCGATGACGGTGATCGTGAGGTCCGCGAGCTCCGGGCTGAAGCAGGCCGAGAGGTTGTCGCCCCCGCTCTCGATCAGCACCAGGTCGAGGCCCGGGTGGCGGCGGGTCATCTCGGCCACCGCGGCGAGGTTGATCGAGGCGTCCTCGCGGATCGCGGTGTGCGGGCAGCCGCCCGTCTCGACGCCGAGGATGCGGTCGCCCGCCAGCACCTGCATCCGCATCAGGGCCTCGGCGTCCTCGCGGGTGTAGATGTCGTTGGTGACGACGGCGAGCGAGAGCCGATCCTTCAGCGCGCGGCAGAGCGCTGCCACGAGCGTCGTCTTGCCGGCGCCGACGGGGCCGCCGATGCCGACGCGCAAGGGGCCGTTGAGCGTGGTCATGAGCGGAAGATCCTCACGGGCTGGGTCTCGTGGCGCATCGAGGCGATGTCTGCGAGGAAGGCGGTGGAGGACAGTGCGTCCAGGCCCTCAACGACGGCTCGCGCCGCGACCTCGCGGCACACCGGCGCGAGGGCGGCGAGGCAGGCCTGGCCTTCCGTCTGACCCAGCGGGACCGCCCTGACCGCGGCCGAGACGAGGTTGGCGGCGAAGGCCTGGAGGTGCATCGCCGCCGCGAGCCCGAGCGGCAGGCGGCGCAGCCGCGAGGCCCGACCGAGCGCCACCGGATAGGGCGCGTCCGCGAGGTCGAGCCCCCAGACGGCGCGCAGGGCGGCGCACAGCGCCTCGCCCTGGAGCACGGCCTCGGCCAGCCGCTCGCGCGAGGGGGCGAAGGCGCGGGCCGTCTCGGCCACCGCCTGGACTTCGGCCGCGGACCCGGCGCGATGCGCCGCCGCGAGGAGGATGACGTCCGAGCGCCCCGAGCCGTGGGCGATCACGTCCGCGATCCAGTCCCGCAACGAGGCGGCGTCCGAGACGGAGCCCTCCGCGATCGCCCATTCGAGCCCGTGCGAGTAGGCGTAGGCGCCGACCGGGAAGCCGGGCGACAGCCACTGTGCGAGGGTCATCACATCGGCGTCTGTCGCAGGGGCCTCGGGGGGAGGCTCGGTGGGCGCCTGTGGGGGCCGGGGCTCGGCGGCCTCCGTGGCGGGCGCCTCAGTGGGGGGGCCTTCGGGGCCGGGCGCGGGGGGAAAGGCCTCGGCTGGAAGGATCCGGGCGGGCCGGGGCTCGATTGGCCGGGCCTCGACAGGAGCTTCGACAGGAGCTTCGGCGGGAGCTTCGGCGGGACCGGGCGCGACGAGCGGCGCCTCCGGGAGCCAGGGCTCGACGGCTCCCGCGGCGGGAGCCTCGGTGGGGGACTCGACGGACGCCGCGCTGGGCCTGGCCTCGCCGGAGCGGGCCTCGATGAGCGCCTCGGAGACCATGGGCTCGGCGGAGGGCTCGGCGGAGGGCTCGGCGGAGGGCTCGGCGGAGAGGGCCACGGGCCGGGGCTCAGTGCGCGTGCGCATGGGTGCGGCCGTGGCCGTAGGCGCCGCCCTCGGGCGCG
This sequence comes from uncultured Alphaproteobacteria bacterium, assembly GCA_963799455.1. GTDB lineage: Bacteria > Pseudomonadota > Alphaproteobacteria > Rhodobacterales > Rhodobacteraceae > CAWCXF01. Next base: position 64,075 of record CAWCXF010000004.1, read on the forward strand.
AAGGGCCCGCGCAGGTCGCGCAAGGACGCGCCGAGCCCGGTCAGCATGGCGCGCAGCACCGGGTCGGCGCGGATCAGCAGGCGGCCGGGCTCGACCTGGCAGGGCGCGTGGCGGTTGCCGACGTGCCAGGCCAGGCGCGCCAGCTCCGGGCCGGTGACCTCGATCAGATCCTCCTCGGCCGCCACGATCTCCACGAGCCGCCCGTCGTCGAGCAAGAGCGCGTCGCCATGGTCGAGCGAGGTCGTGCGCGGCAGGTCCGCCAGGAAGGCGAGGCCGCCCTGCCCCCGCAGCACCCGGCGGCGCAGCAGGCGCCCCTCGTGGTCGAGCACGCAGGCGTCGGCGGCCCCCGACCACTCCCCGGCGCGGCGGACGCCTTGGGCGAGCGGCAGGCTGGCCGCCTCCTCCACCGCTTGTTCCTCGGGGCGGTCCATCCTCAGAACAGGAAGTAGCGCTGGGCCATCGGCAGCTCCTCGGCCGGCTCGCAGGTCAGAAGCTCGCCGTCGGCGCGCACCTCGTAGGTCTCGGGGTCCACCTCGACCCTGGGCAGCGCGTCGTTCAGCACCATGTCGGCCTTGCCGATGCCGCGGGTGCCCGAGACCGCCACCGTGTCCTTCCTGAGCCCCAGCGCCTCGCCGATCCCCTCGTCGCGCGCGGCGGAGGAGACGAAGAGCACCGCCGATCGCTCGACCGAGCGGCCGAAGGCCGCGAACATCGGCCGCGCGTGGACCGGCTGGGGCGTGGGGATCGAGGCGTTGGGGTCGCCCATCTGGGCGTGGACGATCGAGCCGCCCAGCAGCACCATCTCGGGCTTCACGCCGAAGAAGGCGGGGTGCCAGAGCACCAGGTCGGCCCTCTTCCCCTCCTCGACGGAGCCGATCTCGTGGGCCATGCCGTGCGCGATCGCGGGGTTGATCGTGACCTTCGCCACGTAGCGGCGCACGCGCAGGTTGTCGTTGTCGCCCGTCTCCTCGGGCAGCCGCCCGCGCTGGCGGCGCATCTTGTCGGCCGTCTGCCAGGTGCGGATCACCACCTCGCCGACGCGGCCCATCGCCTGGCTGTCGGAGGCGATGATCGAGAAGGCGCCGAGGTCGTGCAGCACGTCCTCGGCGGCGATGGTCTCGCGCCGGATGCGGCTCTCGGCGAAGGCCACGTCCTCGGGGATGGAGCGGTCGAGGTGGTGGCAGACCATCAGCATGTCGAGGTGCTCCTCGACCGTGTTGACGGTGAAGGGCCGCGTCGGGTTCGTGGAGGACGGGATCACGTGGGGCTCGCCGCAGAGCCGGATGATGTCGGGCGCGTGACCGCCGCCCGCCCCTTCGGTGTGGAAGGCGTGGATCGTGCGGCCCTTCATCGCGGCGACGGTGCGCTCGACGAAGCCGCTCTCGTTGAGCGTGTCGGTGTGGATCATCACCTGCACGTCGAAGGCGTCCGCCACCGAAAGGCAGCAGTCGATCGCCGCGGGCGTGGTGCCCCAGTCCTCGTGGAGCTTGAGCGCGCAGGCGCCCGCGCGCACCTGCTCCTCCAAGGCGGCGGGGAGCGAGGCGTTGCCCTTGCCCGAGAGCCCGAAGTTCATGGGGAACGCGTCGAGCGACTGCAGCATCCGCTCGATGTGCCAGGGCCCCGGCGTGCAGGTGGTCGCCAGCGTGCCGTGGGCGGGGCCGGTGCCGCCGCCGAGCATCGTGGTGACGCCAGAGGCCAGGGCGTCGTCGATCTGCTGGGGGCAGATGAAGTGGATGTGGGCGTCGAAGGCGCCCGCGGTGAGGATTCTCCCCTCCCCGGCGATGGCCTCGGTGCCCGGCCCGATGACGATGTCCACGCCGGGCTGGACGTCGGGGTTGCCGGCCTTGCCGATCTTGGCGATGCGGCCGTCCCTCAAGCCCACGTCGGCCTTGAAGATGCCCGAATGGTCCACGATCAGCGCGTTGGTGATGACGGTGTCCACCGCGCCTTGCGCGCGCGTCGCCTGGGACTGGCCCATGCCGTCGCGGATCACCTTGCCGCCGCCGAACTTCACCTCCTCGCCGTAGGTGGTCGAGATCCCGCTCGACCTCGATCACCAGCTCGGTGTCTGCGAGGCGCACCCGGTCGCCGGTGGTGGGGCCGAACATCGCCGCGTAGTCGGCGCGCGCGATCCGGGTCGTCATCGCAGCGCCCCCATCACGGCGCCGCCGAAGCCGAAGACCTTTCGCGCGCCCGCATAGGGGATCAGCCGCACCTCGCGCCGCTGGCCCGGCTCGAAGCGCACCGCGGTCCCCGCCGCGATGTCGAGCCTCATGCCGTGCGCGGCCTCGCGCTCAAAGGCGAGCGCGGGGTTCGCTTCGGCGAAGTGGTAGTGGCTGCCCACCTGCACCGGGCGGTCGCCGGTGTTGGCGACCATCAGCGTCACCGCCTCTCGCCCCTCGTTGAGGGTGATCTCGCCCGCCGCGGACATGATTTCTCCGGGGATCACGTCAGCCTCCCGCCGTCTCGGCCGCGCTCGGGATCGGCCGGGCCGCCGCCGCGGCGCCGGCCCGTCGGGCGCTCCGGGAGGGGCCGGAGGGGAGCGACCGGTGCTCCGCCGGATGCAGGGCGCGGGCGCGGTCCTGGATGGGACCGCTCATCGGATCGGCTCGTGGACGGTCACGAGCTTGGTGCCGTCGCGGAAGGTCGCCTCGACCTGGACCTCGGGGATCATCTCGGGCACGCCCTCCATGCACTGCTCGCGGGTCACGACCTGCGCGCCGGCCTCCATCATGTCGGCGACCGAGCGGCCGTCGCGCGCGCCCTCGACCACCGCGTCGCAGATCAGCGCCACCGCCTCGGGATGGTTGAGGCGCACGCCGCGCGCGAGCCTGCGCCGCGCGACCTCGGCCGCCATGGCGATCAGGAGCTTGTCCTTTTCCCTCGGGGTGAGCTGCATGTCACGTCGTCCAGGATCGGGGCACCGGGGCGCCGGTCAGGAGTGCCACCACCGCCACGAGCACGGCGCGCAGGCCGTGGCCGTCGTGGGCGAGGATGCGCGCGAGGAGCAGATCCTCGGCGGGCGCGCTGGCGCCGGCCGCGGGCGGCAGCAGCGCGCGCAGCGGCCCCAGCAGGGCCGCGGCACCGGGGGCGGCGTGCAGGACGCCCGCCATCGCGCCGGCGCCGCCGGCCACGGCCGGGCGCGCGAGATGCGCGGCCACGTCGCCCGAGAGGTCGAGCCCGTCGCGGAAGGCGGGCGCGCCGTCGCGCCTCAGATCCACGCGGTCGCGGAACCATGCGCCGCGCAGCGTCTCGCCCATCGCGGCGCGCCCGAAGACCAGCGCCTCGACCATGGTGAAGGCGGCGTCTCGGGCCATCTCGACGCCGAGCGTGCGGCTCATCGCGCAGCCGTCGTAGAGGATCGTCTCCTGCGGCAGCCAGGCGAGCCGCGCCCGCCCGCCCAGGCGGAGCGTGTTTCGCACGATGCCGGTGGAGCCCGGCTGGGCGCGGTAGGCCCGCTCGGCCGCCTGGGTCGTCAGGGTCAGATGCGCGCCGTCCTCGGCCGCGGCCTCGACGGCGAGGCGGTCGCCCCCGGTGACGCCTCCGGCGGTGTTGACGACGATCGCCTCCAGGGCGGCGCCCCCGCGGCGCGGGAACAGCGCCCTGAGCGCGCCCGACTGGCGCAGGCCCATGAGCCGCGTCCCCTCGGGGCGTCGGCGCGCCGAGAGGCGCAGCGCGCCGATGGCGCGCGGCTGCGTGGGGACGGGGACGGGCTCAGCCCGGATCGTGAGCGGCTGATGGGTGATGCGGGCCTCCTGGCGCGGCAGCCCGGGCAGGGATCCCCGCGCCTGCGCGAATGGCCAGGGGGATCGGGGCGCGGGCGCCTTGGCCGTGAGGAAAGTGCCCGATCGGAAGTCATCGAGGCGCCATATGCACAGCTTTCGTGCAGAACAGCGGCGCGGGCGGGCGTTCGTCCGCGGATCGGCGGCCTCAGGGCGCGCGGCCCGCTGCCAGTAGGAGGGCGCGAAGGCATCCGGCCCGTCGCGCGCCACATGGAGGGCCGAGATGGCTCGCGATCCGCGATCCGCCGCCCTCGACGCGGGCGGCGCGCCGACCCGGCGGAGGCGCGGGCGGCGCGGAGGGCCGACCGGCCCCCAGGACTGGCTCATGAGGCCGCGCACGTGCTGCCCAGGACTACAGCTCGCGCGGCGTTGCGCGGCAGCGGCTCTCCCTGTCGCCAGCCTATGCACTGACACCGAGCAGAAGAACCCTCATGCGTCGGCTCTACCGGCGCCCCCACGCCCTTACCCGATGCGCATGCGACCCCCCCGCGAGCCGGGCGGCGGGGCTCTCAGGAGGAGATGCCGCCCCGGGGGGGGCCATCGCAGCCCTGGCAGGCGCCCCCACGCCCTCGCCCGGTGCGCGCGGGCCCTTGGCGAGCCCGGAGGCGCGGCTCTCACGCGGGGCCGGGGCGCGCGCGTGCCTCGCGGCCCCGGCCGGCCCGCGTCGCCCCTCACTCGGGCGGCGGGGCGCCGACCTCCGCGTGGGCGCGCTCGACCTCCTCGCGGCTGAGATCCAGCGCGGAGGCCAGGCGGCGCAGGTGCTCGGTCTCGGCGTGGGTGTCCACGTCGATGGCCATCAGCGAGACCGCGTAGATCTGCGCCTCCAGGCCCTTCGGGACCTGGGCCGCGAGGCCCTCGGGATCGACGGGGGCCTCCAGCTCCTGCGTGACGAAGCGGCGCTCGTCGGGGTCGAGGTCGTCCATCTCGCCCAGCAGGCGCTCGCGCTCCTTCGGGTCGATCACGCCGTCGGCGCGCGCGGCCTGGATCATCGCGCGCAGCATCAGGCCGGCCGCGGCCTCCTGCTCGGGCGTGACGGGGGGCGCCTCGCGGTCGGGGTCGGCGGCCGCGTCGAGCGCCTCGCCGAAGCCCATCGCGGGCTCCCCGCTCGGCCGGTCGGCCTTGGCGGCGAGCTGGCCCAGCAGCCCGCCGCCGAGCGCGCCGCCCAGCACGCCCGCCGTGCCGCTGCCGAGGCCGCCCGTCGCGCCGCCGCCCAGGAGGCCGCCCAGCAGCCCGTCGAGCCCGCCGCCCCTGGTGCCGCCCAGGCTCCGGCCCGGACTCAGGCCCGCGCCGGAGCCGCGCGCGAGGTTCTCCAGCATCCCGCCGAGGCCCGGCGAGCCCGCGCTGCGCCCCGCGAGGACCGAGCTCAAGGCGCCGCCGAGGCCGCCCGCCCCCGCTCCCTGGCCTGCGCTCGCCAGCGAGCCGAGCAGGCCCCCCCGCCCGGCCGTGCGGCCCTGCGAGCCGCGCATCATCGAGGAGGCGCCCTTGGCGACCGCCACCCCCAGCGCCACCTTGGCCAGCGTTCTCATCAGGCTCATCTCGGATCTCCCCGTCATGCGCCCGGCTTCGGATCCGGCCGGGCTCGGGAAGGGAACCCCCGAGGGGGGCGCAGGGGTCCGGCGCTCGGGACGCGGCCGGGGATCGCCGCCGGGCGCGCCGTCCGGACCCGCCGGGAGCCCGGCCCGCGCGCCTCGGAGGAGGTCGGCCGGATCGACCCTCGGGAGAGGGCCCGTGCGCGCCCGAAGAGCGGGGGCCACCCAGGCGCGGGGTCTCGGCCGCCTCGTGCGAGGGGCGCGCGTCGAAGGACGACGGCGCCGGCGCGCCGTCAGGCGGGCTCGGCCTCGGCCTGCGGCGCCTCGCCCGAGGGCGCGGCCCGGCGGGCGCGCTTCTCGCCCAGCATCAGCATGGCGGGGGTGACGATCAGCGTCAGCGCGGTGGCGACGACGAGGCCGCCGGCGATGGCCGAGGAGAGCTCGGTCCACCACTGCGTCGAGGGCGCGCCGTAGACGATCTCGCGGCCCGCGAAGTCGATGTTGACGCCGATCACCATGGGCAGGAGCCCCAGCGCGGTGGTGGTCGAGGTCAGGAGCACGGGGCGCAGGCGCTGGGCGCCGGTCCTCAGCGCGGCCTCGTAGGGCGAGGCGCCTGCGCGCTTGAGGTCGTTGTAGGTGTCGATCAGCACGATGTTGTTGTTCACCACGATGCCGGCGAGCGCGATCACGCCGATGCCGCCCATGACGATGCCGAAGGGCCGGCCCGTGACCATCAGCCCGAAGAGCACCCCCGCGACCGAGAAGACGATCGCGCTCATGACGATCAGCGCCTGGCCGAAGCGGTTGAACTGCGCCAGCAGGATGGCGAACATCAGCCCGATCGCCGCGCCGAAGGCGCCGATCAGGAAGGTCATCGCCTCCTGCTGGTCCTCGGCCTCGCCGGCGAAGGACCACTCGACGCCGGGGGGGAGATCCATCCGTTCGAGGGCCCCGCGCAGGGCGGTGATCTGGTCGTTGACGAGCAGGCCCGGCGCCACGTCGGCCTCGATCGTCACCACCCGGCGCTGGTCCTCGCGCTTGATCGTGCCGGTGCGCGGCGAGGGCTCGAAGGTGACGAAGTTGGCGATCGGCACGAGGCCGGAGGCGGTCGGCACGCGCAGGCCCTGAAGCTCCTCCAGCGTGCGCTCCTCGGCCGGGAAGCGCACGCGGATGTCCACCGTGCCGTCGGCGCCGTCGGGGCGGTAGTCGGCCACCGTGATGCCGCCCGTCAGGAGCTGCACCGCCTGGCCCAAGAGGCTCACGTCGGCGCCGAAGCGCGCGGCCTCGGAGCGGTCCACGCGCAGCCGCCACTCGACGCCCGGCAGCGGCAGGCTGTCGGTGACGTCGGTGAAGCCGCCCAAGGACTCCATCGCCTCGCGCACGGCTTGCGCCGCCATGGCCTGCGCGGCCGGGTCGGCGCCGGTGAGCTGGAGGCTGACGGGCTTGCCGGAGGTGGGCCCGCCGCTCTCGGTGCGGACCTGCACGTCGATGCCGGGGATCGCGGCCATCTCGGCGCGGATCTCCTCGCCGATCGCCTCGGCCTTGCGGCGGGTGTCCCACTCGTCGAGCTCGAGCTGGATCGTGCCGATCACCTCCTCGTCGGACTGCCGGTCGGCCGAGGAGCGCGCGTAGGTCGAGGCGATCTCGGGCCGGCCCACGAGGCGGTCCTCCACGAGCCGCACCAGGGCGTCGCGCTCGTAGATCGACAGGTTGTCGCGCGCGCGCACCTCGACCTGCATGAACTCGGGCTCGATCGAGGGGAAGAAGGTGACGCCGCGGCCGAGCTGGCCGTAGGCGCCGAAGGCCGCGAGCAGCAGCGCCACGGCGAAGCCCACCGTCGTCCAGGGCCGCAGGATCGCCCACTCCAGCGCGCGGACGTAGGCGCCCGTGGCGCCGCCGATCTCGCGCGGGTCGCCCGCTTCGGCCGCGTGCAGCTTGGCCTTGGCGTCGGCCGTCTGAGGCTGGCGGCGGCCGATCAGGCCGCCCAGCACGGGGATGAAGATCAGCGCCATGAAGAGCGAGGCGCCGAGCGTCAGGATCACGGTGATCGGCAGGAATTTCATGAACTCGCCGACCACGCCCTCCCAGAAGAGCAGCGGGAAGAACACCGAGAGCGTGGTCGCGGTCGAGGCGACGATGGGCCAGGCCATGCGCTTGGCCGCATAGGCGTAGGCCTCGCGCGGCGGCGCGCCCTCCTGGAGCTTGCGGTCCGCGAGCTCGGTGGTGACGATCGCGCCGTCCACCAGCATGCCGACGACGAGGATGAGCGAGAAGAGCACGATGATGTTGAGCGTGTAGCCCATGAGCCAGAGGGCGGCCACGCCCGCGAGGAACGCGCCCGGGATGGAGAGGCCCACGAGCAGCGCCGAGCGCACGCCGAGCGCCCAGACGATGACGATCATCACCAGCGCGATGGCCGCGATCACGTTGGCCTGGAGGTCCGAGAGCATGTCCTTGACCTGCTCGGACTCGTCCTGGAGGAGGTCCACGCGCACGCTCGCGGGCCAGGTCTCGCGGCTCTCGGCGATCACCGCCTTCACCGCGTCCACCGTCTCGATGATGTTGGCGCCGGCGCGCTTCTTGACCTCGAGCGCCAATGCGGGCTGTCCGTCGATGCGCGCGAACGAGGTCGGATCCTCGTAGGTGCGCCTGACGGTGGCGACGTCGGCGAAGGTGACGACGGTGTCGCCGCGCACCTTCACGGGCAGCTCCATCACGTCGGACATGTCCTCGATCAGGCCCGGCACCTTCAGCACCAGCCTTCCCGCGTCGGTCTCGATCGCTCCGGCGGCGATCAGCAGGTTGTTGCGGGTGATCGAGCCGATCAGCTCGTCGAAGGAGATGTCGTAGGTCTCGAACACCGTGGGGTCGATCAGCACCTCCAGCAGCTCGGTGCGCTCGCCGCCGACATCGACCTCGAGCACGCCCTCGATGCCCTCGATGCGGTCCTGGAGATCCTCGACGAGCCCGTTGAGCGTGCGCTCGGGCACCGGGCCCGAGGCGATCACCGTCAGGATCGGGAAGAGCGCGGTGTTGATCTCGTTGACCGAGGGCTCGGTGGCGTCCTCGGGCAGGTCGGCGCGGGCGCTGTCCACCGCCTCGCGCACGTCGGCCAGCGCCGCGTCGGAGTCGAAGCCCGGCTCGAACTCCATCGTCACCGAGGCGTAGCCCTCGCCCGCGCTGGCGGTGAGATCCTTGAGCCCCTCGAGCGCGGAGAGCTCGGTCTCGAGCGGCTTGACGAGGAGGCGCTCGGCATCCTCGGGCGAGATGCCCTCGAGCGTGGTGACGACGTAGATGGTGGGGATCGGGATCTCGGGCGAGGACTCCCTCGGGATCGAGACGTAGGCCAGCGAGCCCACCGCCAGGATCAGCGCCAGGACCAGGGCGACCAGGCGCGAGCGCGAGAAGGCGGCGTCGATCAGCCCGCTCATCGGTCGGCCTCCACGCTCGGGCCCGCGGTGGCGGCGCCCGGCGCGGGACCGGGGGGCGCCGCCACCGTCGCCTCGCCCTCGGCCTCGCCGAGCCCCGTGTCGGGCACCGCGCCGGCCTGCGGGGCGGCGCCGCCCGTCAGCGCCTCCAGCGCCTCCTCGGGCTGGGGATCGACCACCTCGCCGTCCGAGACGTAGCCCTGGCCGATGGTGACGACGCGCGCCCGCTCGGGCAGGCCCGAGACCCACACCCCGGAGGTCTCGGCGCGCACGATCTCGACCGGGTGGAAGGCCACGCGGTTCTCCTCGTCCACCGTCTTGACGCCGAGCGTGCCGTCCGCGCCGAGCGACAGGATCGCCGGCGACAGGAAGTGCGCCACCGCCTCGCCCACCGGGATGCGGACCTCGGCGCTGACGCCCGCGGGCACCTCGCCGCCCTCGTTGGGCACCTCGACCTCGGCGAGGAAGGTGCGCGTCTGCGCGTCCGCGCTCGATCCGACGAAGGTGACGACGCCCGTCCGCACCTCGCCGGTGATGAAGCGCACCTCCGCCTCGCGGCCCGCCTCGATGCCGCCCCGCGACTGCTGCGGCACCTGGATGGCGATCTCGAGCGGCGTGTTGTCCACGATCCGCGCGATCTCGGCGCCCACCGCGACGTAGACGCCCGGATCGACCTCGAGCGCCTCGAGGCGGCCCGCGAAGGGCGCCGTGACCTCGGTCGCGGACAGCGCCTCGCGCGCGACCGCCACCCCCGCCTCGGCCGCGGCCAGCGCGGCGCGCGCCTCGGCCTGCCGGTCAGCCGTGCCGATGCCGCGGTCGAGGAGCGTCTGGGCGTTGTCGAGCTCGCGCCGCGCGCGCCGCTCCTCCTCCTCGGCGCGCACGAGGTCGGAGGCGCGCTGCGCCGGCTCGATGCGCGCGATGAGATCGCCGGCCTCGACCCGCGCGCCCTTCTCGACCAGCACCTCGGCGATCTTGCCCGAGGTCTCGGCCGGCACCGCGGTCTCGCGCTCCGGCAGCGCCTGGCCCTCGGCCGAGAGCGTGCGCGTGACCACCTGGGCCTCGCTCGGGCGCACCGCCACGGTCACCGCGCGCGGCCCCGCGGGCGCGGCGACCTCCGCCAGCTCGGCGGACGGCAGCACGTAGCCCGAGCCCATCCACCCCACGAGGCCCAGCACCAGCGCGAGCGCGATCCACTTGGAGCGCTGCGCGCCGCGGTCGGTCTCGAAGCGCAGCGGCTCGGGTTGCACGGGCTCGGCAGGGACGGGCTGGGGGCGCGGCGGCAGGCGCGGCGTGGGGTCGATGCGGCTCATGACGCCTCCTCGGCGGGCGCGGCGGGGCCGGGCTTGGACGACAGGTCGCGGGCGGCCTCCACGAGCCGGCCGTGCAACGTGGCGTAAAAGCCCGCATAGGCGCCGAGCCGCTCGCGCAGCGCCGCGGCGCCCGCGCCCGGCGGCAGCGCGGCGATGGTGTCGTCGATCTCGGCGCGGTGCCGCGCGCTGCGCTGCGCCTCGATCTCGAGGAGCGCCGCGTAGGGGTTCGAGGCGAGCTGGAAGTAGTCCTGCCGCTCGCCGGGCTTGGCCACGCGCTTGATCAGCCCGCGCTCCTCCAGGAGCCGCGCCGAGGTGCTGACGCTGCCGCGGCTGACCTGGAGCGTCTCGGCCAGCTCGCCGAAGGCCACCGCCTCGCCCTCCCAGATCAGGAGGCCGAAGATCCGCCCCGCGATGCGCGCCATCCCCTCGCCCTGGGCGACGAGCCCGATCTTCTCGACGAACTCGGCGCGCAGCGTGTCGATGTCGTGCGATCCGTCCATGGCATGATCCTTCACGAGCGCAGGGCCCGGAACGGCGGGCTCGAACGGCGGATCCGGACGACGCGACCGCCCATCCGGCCCGCGCGATCTAGTCCCTCGGTCGTCGGAGCGCAATGGTTCGTTCAGATCGTGTTGAACGACGTGCAGGGATCGCCGGGCGGGGCGATCCGCGCGCCTCGGCCCCGGCGCGCTCGACGCGGCGCCGCGATCACGAGATGTTTGGCTCCCGGGCGGCGGCGGCGGCCTGCCGCCCCGTCATTCGACACTCGGATATGGCGGGCGGGTCGGGTATGGGGGTCGCGGCTCGGCGCGATCGCGCGAGCCGCGATCCATCCCGCGCGATCGGCGCCGGGCCCCGAGGAGGGGCGCGCGGCCGCCACGATCATGCCGCGCGCCCGTCATGAGCCCGCCATGGGCCGCTGCGAGGACGACGAGACCATGCTGGATCAGACCTCATCCCCTTCGATCATCGAGCCGGGCCGCAACTGCTGGCGCGTCGAGCGCGCCGACAAGGTGGCGCTGATCGTGGACGCGGCCGACTACTTCGTGGCCCTGCGCGACGCCGTCATGCGGGCCGAGCGCCAGGTGCTGCTGATCGGCTGGGACTTCGACTTCGAGATCGAGATGCTGCCGGGGCGGAGCGACGAGGACGGGATGGCGCCCGACGGGCTCCCGAACGCGCTGGGCGAGTTCATCAAGGCCGCGGTGAGCCGGACCGAGGCGCTGGAGATCTTCATCCTGAAGTGGAACGGCGCCGTGCTAGCGGCGCCGGGGCGCTTCCTGCCCGGGCTCTGGATGCGGCTCTTCACCGACGAGCGCATCCACTTCGCGCTCGACGGCCACCACCCGTTCGGCGCCTGCCACCACCAGAAGATCGTCGTGGTGGACGACGCGCTCGCGTTCTGCGGCGGCATCGACTGCACCGAGGACCGCTGGGACACCGCCGCGCACGCGCCGGGCGACGAGCGCCGCGTCAAGAAGGACGGATCGCCCGCCGCCCCCTGGCACGACGCCACCACGGCGCTGACCGGGCCGGTCGCGGGCGCCTTGGGCGAGTTCTCGCGCAAGCGCTGGCACCGCGCCACCGGCGAGGAGATCGGGGCCCCCGAGGCGCGCGCCGACCCGCCCTGGCCCGAGGGCCTGCCCGTGACCCTGCGCGAGGTCGAGGTGGCGATCGCGCGCACCGACCCGCCCTACGACGGCGAGCCGATGGTCAACGAGATCGAGCGGCTCTACCTCGACGCGATCCACGCCGCGCGCGAGACGATCTACATCGAGTCGCAGTACCTCTCGGCCGGCTCGATCTGCGACGCGCTGGAGGCGCGGCTGAGGGAGCCCGATGGCCCCGAGATCGTGGTCGTCAACCCGCAGGCCGCGTTCAGCATGCTCGAGGACCGCGCCATGCACACCCTGCGCGGGCGCATGATCGACCGGCTCGAGGCCGCCGACCCCGGCGGGCGCTTCCGCATCTTCCATCCGCAGAACGCGGAGGGCGAGCCGATCTACGTCCACGCCAAGGTGCTGGTGGCCGACGAGCGCCACCTGCACATCGGGTCGAGCAACATCGACGACCGCTCGATGGGCTTCGACACCGAGTGCGACGTGGCCTTCGACGCCGACCGCACGGCGACCTCGGAGGCGATCGCGGGCTTCCGCCTCAAGCTGCTGGCCGAGCACATGGACACCACGCCCGAGGCGGTCGCGCGCGCCTGGGCGCAGGCGGGCTCGATGATCGGCGCGATCGAGGCGCTCAACCCGCCCGAGGGCCGCGGCCTGCGCGAGATCGAGCGCCTGCCCGAGGGTCCGATCGGCCGGATGCTCGCCGACACGCGCCTGCTCGACACGCGCTTCCGCCCCGGCCAGCCGACCGCCTCGGGCCGGGGCCTGCGGCCGCGCCACCTCGCGGGCGGCGTCGCGCTGATCGGCCTCGGCGCCGCGCTGTGGCTCCTGTGGCGGCGCGGCGGCGACCCCCTGCCCTCCTGGAACGGGCGCGGCTGACGGGCGCGGCTGACGGGATCGGGGGGAGGGGCGATCGGGGCGGCGACGGGGCCCGATCGGCGTCGCATCCCGCATGGCGGCCGAACCGCCTCCTCCTCCTCGGGCCGCGGCGCCGGCCTCGGACGGCGCCGATGCGATCCATGGAGCGGCGGGCGGCCACCGCGCGAGATCGCGCGCCCCGTCGATGCGGGGCCGGCGCATGAGGCCTCGGGCCAGCGTCCCATGGCCCGCCCCCCTCCGAGCGGTCCGGTCCCGCACGGGGCCGTCCCTCGGGGACGCCCGCTTCGCCCAGGGGCGTGCCGAGGAGGCCCCTGCCTCGCCGGCCCTGCACCGGATGCGAGGCCGGCGGGGCCCCGGGGAGCCGCGTCCCGGACGCCCTCCCCCGCCGCCGGGCGCGCGCCGCGTCACGGCCCCCGGGACGCGGGCGCTCGGCCGGGGTCGCCCTCAATCAAGCCGGTCCTCCCCGCCCATCAGCCGGCCCAGCGCCGCCGCGCAGGCGATCGTCGCGCCCCGCGCCCGCGCGACGTCGAGATCGCCCATCGCCACCACGCCGAGCGAGCATTCGAGCCCCGCGAGCCGGTCGCCGGGCACGCGCACGGCCGCGGCCACCCCCACCGCGCCGCGCTGAAGCTCGCCGCGCGTGACGCTGCACCCGTCGCCGCGCGCCAGGCTCACCGCCTCGGGCTCGCCGGGGCGCTCGGGGCGCGCGGCCAGGATCGCCAGCCCGGCCGCGCCCCGCGTCAGCGGATGCCGGCTGCCGGGGCGGTAGCCGACCTTGAGGAAGGCGCGCTCGTCCTCGGCCGTCAGGATCGCCACGCAGTCCTCGCCCTGCGCCACCGACAGGAAGGCCGTGGCGCCGACCTCGCGCGCGAGCCGCTCGACCAGGGGCCGGGCGCGGGCGCGCAGGTGCCCGTCCGACCGCGCCGCGAGCGCCAGAGTGCCGCCGCCCGGCACGATGCGCCCGTCGGGCAGGCGGTGGACCAGGGCGTGCGCCTCCAGCGTGGCCACGAGCCGGTAGGCGATGGCGCGATGCACGCCCAGGCTCGCGGCGATCTCGGCCACGGCGAGGCCCGACGGGTGGCCCGTCACCAGCGTCAGCGCCCTGATCCCGCGGTCGAGCGTCTGAAGCCGCGTCTCCATCCGTCCCCCGAGGCCCGCGTTGACAGGCCCGGAGCGCGATCCTACGCTCGATAAAGGAGCAAGCCTGTTCGCCATTCGTAACGGGCGGAGCGGACGCCGCGCAAGAGGGCGCCTCACGAGGGGGCCCCGCGCGAGGGGGCGCCGCGCGAGGGGGAGCATGGGGATGCCGGGAGAGGCCGCGACGCGAGGACGCTGCCCCCTCTCGGGGCGGGCCGTCTCGGGGCGCGTCTCCGACCGGACCGCGCCGAGCGGCGGCCCGGTCTCCGAGCGCGCCGCGGCCTTCGACCCCTTCGAGGCGCCCTACCAGACCGACCCGGCCGACGCCCTGCGGTGGTCGCGCGAGCGCGAGCCGGTGTTCTACGCGCCGAAGCTCGGCTACTGGGTCGTGAGCCGCCACGAGGACGTGAAGGCGGTGTTCCGCGACCCGGTGCTGTTCTCGCCGCGCATCGCGCTGGAGAAGATCACGCCGGTCTCGCGGGAGGCCGAGGGCGCGCTCGCGGGCTACGGCTACGCCATGAACCGCACGCTGGTGAACGAGGACGAGCCCGTCCACACCGAGCGCCGCCGCGCGCTGATGGACCACTTCCTGCCCGAGCGCCTCGCCCGGCACGAGCCCATGGTGCGCCGCCTCGTCGAGGCGCGGATCGACGCCGTGATCGACGAGGGCCGCGCCGATCTGGTGGACGCGATGCTGTGGGAGGTGCCGCTGACGGTGGCGCTGCACTTCCTCGGCGTGCCCGAGGAGGACATGGACGCGCTGCGCCGCTTCTCGATCGCGCACACCGTCAACACCTGGGGCCGCCCCTCCCCCGAGGAGCAGGTCTCGGTCGCCCACGCCGTCGGGCGCTTCTGGCGCCACGCGGGCGGCGTGCTGGAGAGGATGCGCGCCGAGCCCGACGGACCGGGATGGATGCACTTCGCCATCCGCCAGAACGCGCGCGACCCGGAGGTCGTCACCGACAGCTACCTGCACTCGATGATGATGGCGATCATCGTCGCCGCCCACGAGACCACCGCCCACGCGTCGGCCAACGCGATCAAGCTCCTGCTGACCGACGGGCAGGCCTGGGAGGATCTGTGCGAGGATCCGACCCTCATCCCGGGCGCCGTCGAGGAGTGCCTGCGCCACGCGGGCTCCGTGGTCGCCTGGCGCCGCGTGGCCACGCGCGAGGCCGAGATCGCCGGCGTGAAGGTGCCCGAGGGCGCCAAGCTGCTGATCGTGCAGGCCTCCGCCAACCGCGACGAGCGGCGCTTCGAGGACGCCGAGCGCTTCGACATCCACCGCGACGACGCCGTGGACCACCTCACCTTCGGCTACGGCGCGCATCAGTGCATGGGCAAGAACCTCGCCCGCATGGAGATGCGCGTGTTCCTCGAGGCGCTGACGCGGCGCCTGCCCCACATGCGCCTCGCGGAGCAGGCCTTCACCTACCTGCCCAACACCTCGTTCCGCGGCCCCGACCACCTCCGGGTCGAGTGGGATCCGGCCGCCAACCCCGAGCGGCGCGATCCGGGGCGCCGCGTGCCCTGCGCCTCCTTCGCCGTGGGCGCCCCGTCTCGCCGCGACGTGGCCCGCACGCTGCGCGTGGCCGAGACCTGGCGCGAGACGCCCGACGTGCTGGGCGTGCGGCTGGAGGATCCGCGCGGCCGGCCGCTGCCCGCCTGGAGCGCGGGCGCGCATGTCGATCTGGTGACGGGCGGGCACGAGCGCTCCTACTCGCTCTGCGGCCCCCCGGGCGACGACGCCTGGACCATCGCGATCCTGCGCGAGCGCGAGGGGCGCGGCGGCTCGCGCCACATGCACGAGGCGCTGCGCCCCGGCGAGACGCTGCGCGTGCGCGGCCCGCGCTGCCGCTTCGCGTTGGCCGAGGAGGCCGCGCGCCACGTGCTCGTCGCGGGCGGCATCGGCGTCACGCCGATCCTCGCCATGGCCGACCGCCTGCGCGCGCGAGGCGCGGACTACGCGCTGCACTACGCCGGCCGCTCGCGCGCCGCGATGGCGTTCCTCGATCGCATCGAGCGCGACCACGGCCCGCGCTCCGCGCCGCACCCCGGCGACGAGGGCCGCCGCCTCGACCTCGCCGCGCTGGTGGCGGCCTGGACGCCCGGCACGCAGATCTACGCCTGCGGGCCGTCGCGCATGATCGAGGCGCTCCAGGGCCTCATGGATGGGCTCCCCGAGGACGCCCTGCGCGTCGAGCACTTCGCCTCCGATGGGGCCATGCTCGATCCCGAGCGCGAGACGGGCTTCGACGTGGACCTGCTCGACTCCGGCATGAGCCTGCACGTGCCCCCCGACCGCACGCTCCTCGACGTTCTGCGCCGCTCGGGCGTGGACGTGGCGTCGGACTGCGAGGAGGGCCTGTGCGGCTCCTGCGAGGTCGCCCTGGTCGAGGGCGCCGTCGATCACCGCGACCGCGTCCTGAGCGCCGCCGAGCGCGCCCGGGGCGGGCGCATGATGGCCTGCTGCTCGCGCGCCCAGGGCGGCGCCCGCCTCAAGCTCGCCCTATGAGGGGCCGAACGCGGCCAGCGGGCCGAGCGCGGCCAGCGGGCCGAGCGCAGCCCCCGCGGCCGATCGCGGTCCGCAAGCCGAGCGCGGCCCCGCGGCCCGGCGGCTCCACCGCGGCCGAGCGCGGTCTGCGAGGCCCCCGGCGGGACCACCGTGGACCGAACGCGGCCCTCATGGCCCATGGCCTGCGGACCCGTGACGACCGGCGGCCGGATCGAGCACGGCCTGGTTCATTTCGAGGGAGGACCGACATGACGACGAACCACCGCACGGGCCTGGCCGCCGCGGCGCTCGCGGCGGCCGTGGCGCTGCCGGGCGCGGCCGCGGCCCAGACCACGCTCAAGGTCAGCCACTTCCTGCCCACCGTCCACGGCATCCACACCGACTTCATCGTGCCCTGGACGGAGGCGATCACCGAGTGCGCCGGGGGCGAGGTCCAGTTCGAGATCTCCGCCGCCGGATCCCAGCTCGGCCAGGTCGCGCGCCAGCAGGAGCAGGTGATGGCGGGCGTGGTGGACATCGCCCACGGGCTCACCGGCATCCCGCGCGGGCGCTTCCCGCGCACCTCCGTGATCGACATGCCGTTCCTCACCGACGACGCGGGCGCGGCCACCTACGCGCTGTGGGAGATGCTGCCCGACGAGCTGGCCGAGGAGTACGAGGGCTTGAAGGTGCTGGCGCTGCACGCCCACAACGGCGGGCTCATCCACACCACCGACAGACCGGTGGAGACGATGGAGGATCTCGAAGGGCTCCGGATCCGCACGCCGAGCCCCGCCGTCTCGGAGATGCTGTCCTTCCTGGGCGCGACGCCCCAGGGCCTGCCGCCCGGCGAGGTCTACGAGAACCTCCAGCGCGGCGTGATCGACGGCACGGTGTTCCCCTGGGATCCGGTCGCCTCCTTCGGGCTCAACGAGGTGCTGAACTATCACCTCGACGCCGGCGCCTACACCGTGTCGTTCTTCTTCGTCATGAACGAGGACTCCTACGAGGGCCTGAGCGATCGGACGCGCGCCTGCATCGACGAGAGCTCCGGCGACGCGCTGGTGGCGCGCTTCGACCGGTGGTGGGACGACTGGGACGCGCCCGGCCGCGAGGGCGCCATCGCCGCCGGCCACGAGATCACCGAGCTGTCCGACGAGGAGCGCGCCCGCTGGCGCGAGGCGCTGGCGCCCATGATCGAAGGCTACCTCGACGGGCTGGAGGCCGAGGGCGTGGACGACGCCCGCGCCATCTACCGGCGGATGCAGGAGCTCGTCGCCGAGTACGAGGCCGGGGCCGCCGGTTGAGGGCCGGACCGTCGCGGCGGCGAGGCCGGTGATGGGGACGCCTCCACGGACGGCGGGGTCGCGCGGACGGCGTGGAGCCCGCGGGGCGACCGAGGGGCGTGCGGTGGCGGCGGTGACGAGCCCTGCGGACGCCGGCGAGCCTCAGGGCATAAAGGGGCCGCCACGGCGGGCGACGAGCCGAGGACCGCGCCTCGCCGATGGCGGGAAACCCGGGGGTCGGCAGGGGACGCGCTCGTGGGGCACGGACCCGATCGCCGCGCCTCGCGGATGGCGGCGAGCCCTTGGGGTGGCACGAGGCGCGCTCGTGGCGGCAATGACGGTGGCCGTGCCTGGAAGCGGCCGGAGGTGGATGCGAGGGCCGCCGGCGGCGGCGGCGAGCCGAGGACGCCGCCTCGCGGACGGCGGCGGGCCGACGGGACGGCGCGGACCGCCGGCGGCGGCCGTGGCCCCAAGGCCGCGCCTCGCGGACGGCGGCCACTCCCGAGCCCGGAGGGGGCCGGCCGTGGCGCCGGGGACAGGGCTGCCGCGCCCCGCGTGCGGGGAGCCCACGGCCCGACCGGGGAAGCACCCTTGGCCGCGCTGACCCGATCCCTGCGCCGCGCGCTCTGCGGCCTCGCGGCCCTGGGGGTGGCGGCCTACGGCTGCGCCGCGCTGGTCACCGTGGCCGACGTGGTGGGGCGGCGCGTGGGCTGGCCGATCGACGGGGTGGTGGACCTGGTGCAGCTCATGGTGATGGCCGGCACCTGGCTGGTGATGCCCTACGCCTTCATGGCCGGCGCCCATGTCGGCGTGGACTTCGTGGTGGCGTCCCTGCCCCGCGCTCCGTCGCTGATCCTGCGGGCCGCCGCCGCCGCCGCGGCCTTCGCGCTCGTCGCGCTCATGCTCTGGCAGGGCTTCGAGACCTACCGGATCCGCACCCTGTTCGGCGACCGCTCGCAGCAGCTCGGCATCCCCGTCGCGTGGTACTGGTATCCGCTCCTCCTGGGCCTCGGCGCCTCGCTCGTCGGCGTGGCGCTCGCGCTCGCCTCCGAGGCGCGCCGCGAGGATCCGGCCTCCGAGGCCGGGAGCGGCGGCGCGCGCCGGACCGGGCCCGGCTGAGATGGACGCCGCCTGGCTCGGCGCGGCGGGCTTCGCCGCGGCGCTGGGGCTGATCGGCCTCGGCCTGCCGGTCGCCGTCGCCATGGGCGTCATGGGCGCGGCGGGCCTGTGGTGGCTCGATGGCTGGCCGGGGGCGGCCTTCGCGCTCGGATCGGCGCCCTTCGAGGGGGTCTTCCCCTACTCCTTCAGCGTCATCCCGCTCTTCGTGATGATGGGGGTCTTCGCGTCGCATGCCGGGCTCTCGCGCTCGCTCTTCGACGCCATCGACGGCTTCGTCGGGCACCTGCGCGGCGGGCTCGCCGTCACCACCGTCGGCGCGAGCGCGGTGTTCGGCGCGATCTGCGGCTCCTCGCTCGCCACCGTGGCCACCATCGGCCGCGTGGCGATGCCCGAGATGGAGCGCCACGGCTACCACCCCTCGCTCGCCTCGGCCACGGTCGCCGCCGGCGGGACGCTCGGCGTGCTGATCCCGCCCTCGATCCTGCTCGTCCTCTACGGCCTGCTGACCCAGAGCTCGATCGG
This sequence comes from uncultured Alphaproteobacteria bacterium, assembly GCA_963799455.1. Lineage (GTDB taxonomy): Bacteria > Pseudomonadota > Alphaproteobacteria > Rhodobacterales > Rhodobacteraceae > CAWCXF01. The sequence goes on from CAWCXF010000004.1 coordinate 83,180, forward strand.
CGCGCTCTTCGCCGCGGCGCTCGTGCCGGGCCTCCTCGGGGCCGCGCTCTATGCCGGGGCGATCATGGTCACGGTCCGCCTCAGGCCCGCGCTCGCGCCGCGCGCCCCGCGCACCGGCTGGCGCGGGCGCGCGCGGGTGATGGCGCGGATCTGGCCCGTCGCCGCGCTCTTCGCGCTGGTGATCGGCGGCCTCTACGCCGGTCTCTTCTCGCCCACCGAGGCCGCCGCGGTCGGCGCCACAGGCGCCTTCGTCCTGGCGCTGCTGTCGGGCGAGCTGACCCGCGCGGCGCTCAGGGCGTCGGTCTTCGAGACCGCGGCGCTCTCGGGGATGATCTTCTTCATCCTGATCGGCGCCGGGCTCTTCAACGCCTTCCTGGAGACCACCGGCCTGCCGCGGCTGATGATCGCCGCCATCGAGGGCGCGGGCCTCGCGCCCACCGCGGTGCTGGTGCTGATCCTGCTGTCCTACGTGGCCTTGGGCTGCTTCATGGACTCGCTGTCGATGATCCTGCTCACCGTGCCGCTCCTGACGCCCGTGGCGATCGAGATGGGCTACGACCTCGTCTGGTTCGGCATCCTCGTCGTCACCGTGGCCGAGATCGGCCTGATCACCCCGCCCGTGGGCATGAACCTCTTCGTCGTCCAGGGCACCTCGCCGGGGCTCACCCAGGCCACCGTGGTGCGCGGCATCGCGCCCTTCATCCTGGCCGACGTGCTGCGCCTGACGCTGCTCGTCGCCTTCCCGGCGCTCGCGCTGTGGCTGCCCGGCGCGATCGGCTGAGGCCGTCCCCCGAGGGCTCCTCTGCCATGCCTTCCAGGGTCCGGCCCCGCCGTCATGGACGAAGGGGCCGAGGCGGGCGCCGAGCGCCCGGCGCGGAGGAGCCGGCATGGCCCGCTACTCCGGCAGGGCCTCCAGGAACGCCTTGAGCCGGGGCTCGTAGAGCTGCGCCATCGAGCCGGTGGTCGAGTGGCCCATGGTCTCGGGGCTCGCCGGGATGATGTAGGCCTCGGCGCCGGGGATGCGGGCGAGCCCGGCCTCCAGCACGCCCAGCTCGGGCGGGTTGCGCTCGTCGTCCTCCGAGTTGATCGCCAGCACCGCGGCCTCGATCCTCTCCAGGTCCGCCGAGGGGTCGTAGTCGCGCGAGGCGTCCCAGCGATACATCGTGTCGTTGGCGTCGCCCACCGTCTGGTTCGCGAGCTTGTCGTCCACGAAGGCGTCGGCCGCCTCGCGGTCCGCGCCGATCGCCTGGAGCCGCTGGTTGCCGCCCGTGGTGGCGAGCCCGAACCACGCCGTCTGCTCGCGCAGCTTGGGCGGCTGCTCCTCGTAGTCGCCCTCGTCCCACGCCGGATCGGTGCGCACCGCGTCGATGACCATGCGCCGCATCATCCAGTTGCGCCCCGACATCGGGCCGGGAAGCGAGGCCATCGGCACCAGCGCGTCCATGAAGTCGGGGTAGGTCGTGCCCCAGAGCCAGGTGACCATGCCCCCCATCGAGTCGCCCATCACCAGGCGCAGATGGTCGATGCCGAGATGCTCGGTCAGCAGCGCGTGCTGCGCCTCGATCATGTCGGCATAATCGTAGCGCGGGAACTCGGCGCGCATCCCGTCCGAGGGCTTCGAGCTGCCGCCCATGCCGATCGCGTCGGGCAGGATGATGTAATACTTCTCCGCGTCGAGCGCCTGGCCGGGCCCGAACAGCGCGTCCGCGAAGCCCTCCTTGAGGAGGCTCTCCCCGGTGCCGGTGGAGCCGTGCAGGATCAGCACCGGCTCGCCCTCGGGATCGCCGATGGTGCGGTAGTGCACGACCATCTCCGGGATGCTCTCGCCGGTGCCGAAGGTGAAGTCCTCGATGACGTAGCTGCCCTCGACCGGCTCGGGGTAGCCCTGGGCGGCGGCCCCCGCGGCGCCGAGCGCCAGCGCGGCCATCAGCGCCAGCGGGCGCGCGAGCGCCAACGGGCACCCGAGCGCCAGCGGGCGCGCGCCCCGCCACGAGATCGCGTTCGGATCGGCCATGGATCGTCCTCCTCCGGATGGGGTGCGCCGCTCGGTCGGGCTCGCCACCGGCGGCGTCTTCCGCTCCGGCCAGCGTATCAGCGGGCGCCGCGTGACGCGAGGTCGCTCGTGCGGGCCGTGCGCCGACGACGGCGTGCAAGGCGCGGCCGGCGCACGGCCCTCCGCCGCCGCGCGCCCGTCGAGCCTTCGGCGCTCTCCCGGGGCCATCGCGGCGGCCCCCGTTTCGGATCGAGCGGTCGCGCCGCCGTTGCGGTGCCTACCCCGCCGGCCCCCCCACGCTGCCTCGCTCGACCAGGCTCGTCTCGACCACCTCCGAGGGGCCGTCGAGGCGGCCCTCCTCGATCATGCCCAAGAGCAGCCGCGCGGCGCGCTCGCCGATGCGCCGGCGGGGCTGGCGGATCGTGGTCAGGCCCGGCACGAGGTGGCCCGCCACCTCGATGTCGTCGAAGCCCACCACCGACACGTCGCCCGGCACCGCGAGGCCCATGCGCCGGACCGCGCCCACGAGGCCCAGCGCCATCTCGTCGGAGGCGCAGAACAGCGCCGTCGGGCGGGGATCGAGCGCGCGCCACGCGGCCGCCGCGAAGGCGCCCGAGTCGAGGCCGAAGTCGCCCTCGATCACCCACTCGCGGCGTCGCTCCAGGCCCAGCCCGGCGAGCGCCGCGCGCCAGCCCGCGAGCCGCGCCTCGCTCAGCACGTTGCCGCGCGGGCCGGTGAGGTGGCCGATGCGGGCGTGCCCGCGCGCGGCGAGGTGGCGCACCGCGAGCGCCGCGGCCGCAGGGTTGTCCACCGTGACCGAGGGCAGGCCCGCCCCCTCCATCCACTCGCAGGCCATGACGACCGGCGGGCGCGGCGCCTGGTCCAGCGGCTCGCGCGGCAGCGCGCCGTCGAGCAGCACCAGCCCGTCGGCGAGCCCGCTCTCGACGTAGCGCGCGAGCGCCGCGCCCGGCTCGGGGTCGGCCTCGGTGTCGGCGATCAGCAGGCCGTAGCCCGCGGGCGTCAGCGCGGCGGTCAGCCCGGCCAGGATCTGCGAGAAGAACGGATTGGCGAGGTTCGGCACCAGCGCCACCACCGAGCCGGTGCGCCCCGCCCGCAGGTTGCGAGCGGCGATGTTGGGCCGGTAGCCCGTCTCTCGCACCGCCGCCATGACCGCCTCGCGGGTCGCGCCCGCGACGAGGCCGGGCCGCGCCAGCGCCCGGCTGACGGTGGCGGTCGAGACCCCGGCGCGCTCGGCGATGTCCCTCAGCGTGGCGGACCTGCGGCCCAACGCGATCCCTCCCCGGGGGCCGCGACCCCCTTGCCAACGCCGCGACCGGGTGCATGATCGGCGCTGAAAACGATTGCATCGTTCCAGGGGCGACGACGCGGGTCAACCGCGCGGCCCGCGGCGGGAGGACGGCATGAAGACCATCCGGGGCCCCGCGCTCTTCCTGGCGCAGTTCGCCGGCGACGAGGCGCCGTTCGACAGCTGGGACGGCATCACGGCTTGGGCGGCCGAGTGCGGCTACGAGGGCGTGCAGGTGCCCTCGTGGGACGCGCGGCTCTTCGACCTGAGGCGCGCGGCCGAGTCGAAGGACTGGTGCGAGGAGTGGCGGGGCGTGGCGGCCGAGAACGGCGTCGCGGTGACGGAGCTGTCCACGCACATGCAGGGCCAGCTCGTGGCGGTCCACCCGGCCTACGACGCGGCCTTCGACGGCTTCGCCGACCCTGCGGTGAGGGGGAACCCCCACGCCCGCCAGGAGTGGGCGGTCGAGCAGGTGCGCCTCGCGCTGGCGGCCTCGCGCAACCTCGGGCTGGGCGCGATGGCGACCTTCTCGGGCGCGCTCGCCTGGCCCTACGTCTACCCCTGGCCGCAGCGGCCCGCGGGCCTGATCGAGCAGGCCTTCGACGAGCTGGCGCGGCGCTGGCGGCCGCTGCTCGACCTCGCGGACGAGATGGGCGTGGACCTGGCCTACGAGATCCACCCCGGCGAGGACCTCCACGACGGCGTCAGCTACGAGATGTTCCTGGAGCGGGTCGGCAACCACCCCCGAGCGCGGATGCTCTACGACCCGTCGCACCACGTGCTCCAGGCGCTCGACTACCTCGACCATCTGGACATCTACGCCGAGCGCGTCCGGCTCTTCCACGTCAAGGACGCCGAGCTGCGCCCCACGGGGCGGCAAGGCGTCTACGGCGGCTACCAGCCGTGGGTGGACCGCGCCGGGCGCTTCCGCTCGCTCGGCGACGGGCAGGTCGATTTCGGCGCGGTGTTCTCGAAGCTCGCGGCGATGGACTTCGAGGGCTGGGCGGTGGTCGAGTGGGAGTGCGCCCTGAAGCACCCCGAGGACGGCGCGCGCGAGGGCGCGGCCTTCGTGCGCGACCACATCATCCGCGTGACCGAGCGCGCCTTCGACGACTTCGCGGGGGGCGGGGCGGACGAGGCGGCCAACCGGGCGATGCTGGGGCTCGACCGGTGAGCGTCGGCGGGGGAGCGGTGGGTTGCACCCACCCTACGGCTCGATCGGTGAGGGCGCCCGGGGGCACGGTGGGCCGATGGCCGTCCCGCGCCCGCGGGGGCTCGACCAGCGAGCTCCGGCGGGGGAGCGGAGGGGCCCGCCCGACGGCGGGCGCCGCTCGGCCGAGGCTCGCCCGATCGCGCGTCCGTCCCATGCCCGTGGGGGCTCGATCGACGGCGGCCTGCGGGGGAGCGGCGGGATCCGCCCGCCCCATGGCGGGCGCCGCCGGGCGCTCAGCCCTCTGCGGGCCCCTCGGCCTTCCTCTTGTCGGCCGTGTTGGAGAGGGCCGAGGCGCCGAGCGCCCGGATCTCCCTCCTCTTCGGCTTCTGGGGCTTGCGCATCGCCTTCGAGGCAACGCGGCCGACGCCCGTCTTCTCGGCCTTCTTCATCGCGGCAGACGTCCTCCATGGGATCCGGCCATGCTGGGGCTTTCGTGCCCTCGGGGCGACCCGACCGGCGCCGCCACGGGGATCGCGGCGTGAAGCCCCCCCGCATCCGGCTCGGCCAGGTCGGCGGCGGCGAGGGCGCCTTCATCGGCGCGGTCCACCGCCTCGCGGCGCGGATGGACGACCGCTTCGAGCTGGTGGCGGGCGCCTTCTCCTCGGACCCTGAGCGCGCCCGGCGCTCGGCCGAGGCGCTGGGCGTGCCGCGCGCCTACGACGACTTCGAGGCGATGGCGCGCGAGGAGGCCGCGCGCGAGGACGGCGTCGAGGCGGTCTCGATCGTCACCCCGAACCACCTCCACTGGCCCGCCGCCAAGCCCTTCCTCGAGGCGGGCATCCACGTCATCTGCGACAAGCCGATGACCGCGACGCTCGACGACGCCCGCGCGATGGCCGCGGCGGCGCAGGCGTCCCCCGCGCTCCTGGTGCTGACGCACAACTACTCCGCCTACCCGATGATCCGCGAGGCGCGCGAGCGGGTGGCGCGCGGCGAGCTCGGCCCCGTGCGCGTGGTGCAGGTCGAGTACGCCCAGGACTGGCTCGCGGAGGCGCCGGACCCCGAGGACAAGCAGGCCGCCTGGCGCACCGACCCCGCGCGCTCGGGCGCGGGGGGCGCGACGGGCGACATCGGCACCCACGCCTTCCACCTCGCGCGCTTCGTCACCGGGCTCGGGCTGGAGGCGCTCGCCGCGCAGCTTTCGAGCTTCGTCCCCGGCCGCGCGCTCGACGACGACGCCCAGGTGCTGATGCGCTTCGAGCAGGGCGCGCGCGGCTCGCTGTGGTGCTCCCAGGTCGCGGTGGGCTGCGAGAACGCGCTGCGGCTGCGCGTCTGGGGCGAGCGCGGCGGCCTCGAATGGGCGCAGGAGGATCCGAACCGCCTGTGGGTCTCGGGCCTGGGCGAGCCCAAGCGCCTCGTCACCCGCGCGGGCGCCGGCGCGGGCGGCGCCCTCACCCGCATCCCGGCGGGCCACCCCGAGGGCTACCTGGAGGCCTTCGCCACCCTCTACGCGGAGGCGGCAGGCGCCATCGAGGCCCACCGCGAGGGCCGCACGCCCGACACCCTCCTGCCCACCGCCGCCGACGGGCTCGAAGGCGTGGCCTTCGTGGACGCCTGCGTGCGATCCTCAAAGGCGGGCGGGGAATGGGTGGGGCTGGCGTGAGCGAGCCGATCCTCGGCCTCCACGGGGTCTCGCGCGACTTCGGCCCGGTCCGGGTGCTGTTCGACGTGGACTTCGACCTGCGCCCCGGCGAGGTCCACGCGCTCATCGGCGAGAACGGCGCCGGCAAGTCCACCACCATGAAGATCCTCGCGGGCACCCTTGCGCCCTCGCAAGGAGAGGTCCGCCTCGACGGCGCCCCCGCCCGCTTCGCCTCGGCGCGCGAGGCCGAGGCCGCCGGCATCGTCATGATCCACCAGGAGTTCAACCTCGCCCAGCCGCTCACCGTGGAGGAGAACCTGTTCCTCGGCCGCGAGATCCGGCGCGGCCCGTTCCTCGACCACGCCGCGATGCAGGCCGAGGCCCGGCGCCTGCTCGACCGTCTGAGCTGCCCCGTGGACCCCCACGCGCGGGTCGCCGACATCTCGGTGCCGAGCCGTCAGATGGTCGAGATCGCCCGCGCGCTGGGGCGCGACGCCCGCGTGCTGATCATGGACGAGCCGACCGCGGTGCTCACGGCCCGCGAGACCGACGTGCTGCTGGCGCAGATCGACCAGCTGCGCGCCGAGGGGACGGCGATCCTCTACACCTCGCACAAGCTCGGCGAGATCGCGCGCGTGGCCGACCGCGTGACCGTGCTGCGCGACGGCCACCGCGTGCTGACGGCGCCCGCGAAGGGGCTGAGCGAGGACGCCATGGCCGAGGCGATGGTCGGGCGCGAGCTGTCGGACCTCTTCCCGCCGAAGGGCGCGCCGGGCGCCGAGGTCGTGCTGGAGGTCGAGAACCTCTGCGTGCCGGGCCACGTCCACGGCGCCTCGCTGAGCCTCAGGCGCGGCGAGGTGCTGGGCGTGGCGGGGCTCGTGGGCTCGGGCCGCACCGAGCTGATGGAGGGCATCGTCGGCCTGCGCGAGGCCACCGGCACCGTGCGCGTGAACGGCATGGCCCTGCGGCCCGGATCGGTGCGCGCCGCGCGCGAGGCCGGGCTCGCCTACCTCACCGAGGACCGCAAGGAGAAGGGGCTGCTGCTCGCCGAGCCGCTGGCGCCGAACCTCACGCTCTTCGCGCTCGACCGCTTCGCGCGGCTCTTCGTCGACCGCCGCGCCGAGGACGCGGCGCTGACCCGCGCGGCGCGCGAGTTCGACATCCGCGCAGGCTCCCACGCGATGGCCGCGGGGGAGCTCTCGGGCGGCAACCAGCAGAAGCTGCTCCTGGCCAAGACCATGCTCGCCGAGCCCGGGATCGTCGTCCTCGACGAGCCCACGCGCGGCATCGACATCGGCACCAAGCAGCAGATCTACGCCTTCGTCGCCGAGCTGGCGCGGGCCGGGAAGAGCGTCATCGTCGTCTCCTCGGAGCTCGCGGAGGTGATCGGCCTCGCCCACCGCGTCCTCGTCATGGCCTCGGGGCGGATCGCCGGCGAGCTGACCGGCGAGGGCATTGCCGAAGCGCCGATCGTGCGCCTCGCCATGGGGCTCGGGGAGGCGGCGTGAGCGAGGCCGCGGACACCCCCCCAAAGGCGCGGCGCGGGTGGCGGCTCGACCTGCACTTCCTCGGGCCCCTGCTGGCGCTGATCCTGCTGGTGATCGTCGGCGCCTCGATCAACGACAACTTCCTGAGCCACGGCAACGTCACCAACGTGCTGGCGCGATCGGCCTTCATCGGCATCATCGCGGTCGGCATGACCTTCGTCATCACCGCCGGCGGCATCGACCTGTCGGTGGGCTCGATGGCGGCCTTCGTCGCGGGGCTGATGATCCTGGCGATGAACTCGCTCATCCCCTCGATGGGGGTGGGCGTGCCGGTGATCCTCGTGGGCATGGCCGTGGCGCTCGCGGCCGGGCTCGCCGCGGGCTGGCTCAACGGCGTGCTGATCGCGCGCGTGCGCATCGAGGCCTTCATCGTCACGCTGGGCACGATGGGCATCTACCGCTCCCTCGTCACCTGGCTCGCCGACGGCGGCACGCTGTCGCTCGACTTCGACCTGCGCGGCCTCTACCGCCCGGTCTACTACGACGGCCCCTTCGGCGTGGCCTGGCCCATCGTCGTCTTCGGCCTCGTCGCGGTCATGGGCGAGGTCGTCATGCGCCACACCGCCTTCGGGCGCCACTGCGCCGCCATCGGCGCCAACGAGCAGGTCGCGCGCTACTCCGCCGTGCGCGTCGAGCGCACGCGCATCGCCACCTACGTCGCCCTCGGCATGCTCGTGGGCCTCGCCACCATCCTCTACGTGCCGCGCCTGGGCTCCGCCTCGGCCTCCACGGGCGTGCTGTGGGAGCTGGAGGCGATCGCGGCCGTCATCATCGGCGGCACCGCGCTCAAGGGCGGCACGGGGCGCGTGTGGGGCACGGTGGTGGGCGTGCTGATCCTGAGCCTGATCGACAACATCCTCAACCTCGCCTCGATCGTCAGCCCCTACCTCAACGGCACGATCCAGGGCGTGATCGTCATCCTCGCCGTCGTGCTGCAGCGGGGCCACAAGGCCGCCGACTGAGCGGCCACCACCAGGGAGAGAGACCATGCATCGCAGAACCATCCTCGCGGCCGTCCTCGGCGCCACCGCGCTCGGGGGCGCCACCCTCGCCACGGCGCAGGAGGAGTCCTTCACCATCGGCGTCGCCATCCCGTCCGCCACCCACGGCTTCATGGGCGGGCTCAACTTCCACGCCCAGGACACGATCCAAAGGCTGGAGGAGGCCTACCCCCAGCTCGAGTTCGTGCTCGCCACCGCCGGCGACGCGGGCAAGATGGTCAACGACATCGAGGACATGGTGGCCACGCGCGGCATCGACGCGCTCGTGGTGCTGCCCTTCGAGTCCGAGCCGCTGACCTCGCCCGTCCAGGCCGTGGCCGAGCAGGGGATCTGGGTGACGGTCGTGGATCGCGGCCTGTCGCAGCCGGGCATCGAGGACCTCTACGTCGCGGGCGACAACCCGGGCTTCGGACGCGTGGCGGGCGAGTACTTCGTGGAGAGCCTGGAGCCCGGCTCGAAGATCGTGATCCTGCGCGGCATCCCGACCACGCTCGACAACGAGCGGGTGGAGGCGTTCGAGGCCGCGCTCGAGGGCTCCGAGATCGAGATCCTCGACGCCCAGCACGGCAACTGGAACCGCGACGACGCCTTCGCCGTGATGCAGGACTACCTGTCGAAGTACGCCGAGATCGACGCGGTGTGGGCCGCCGACGACGACATGGCGATCGGCGTCATGGAGGCCATCGCCCAGGCCGGCCGCGAGGACGAGATGTGGGTGATGGGCGGCGCCGGCATGAAGGAGATCGTCGCGCGCGTCCGAGACGGCGACCCGATGCTGCCCGCCAACGTCAGCTACCCGCCCGCGCAGATCTCGACCGCGCTGGAGCTGACCGCGCTGGCGATGGTCTCGGACGCGCCCGTGACGGGCCGCTTCATCATCGGCTCCGAGCTGATCACGCCCGAGAACGCGGAGGCGTTCTACTTCCCCGAGAGCCCCTACTGAGGGCAGGGCACGCGGCCGGGGGCGATCCCGGCCGCGTGTGGGGGCGGGGGCACGTCCCATGATGGCATGTCCGAGTATGGTGTTGGTCTGCCATGCGGACGGAGCGGTCGTTGAGTTGTCCGCGTTCATGAGCAAATTTCGGCCCGTGCGCCGCCCGAAAGCAATCGCCGAGAACTTCGAGGTCCATCATGTTCGATATCCTCTCCGATCGCACTTACCGCCATCTGTTTCTGGCCCAGGTCGTCGCCCTTCTGGGGACCGGGCTCGCGACGGTCGCGCTCGGGCTTCTCACCTTCGACCTCGCGGGCGACGGAGCGGCATTGGTGCTCGGTACGGTCTTCACGATCAAGATGGTGGCCTATGTGGGCATCGCCCCCATTGCCGGGGCCTTCGCGGATCGCGTGCCACGCCGCGCGCTGCTGGTGACGCTCGATCTGGTGCGCGGGGGCGTCGCGCTCGCCTTGCCCTTCGTGACCGAGGTCTGGCAAGTCTACGTGCTGATCTTCCTGCTTCAATCGGCATCGGCCGCTTTCACGCCCACGTTTCAGGCGACGATTCCGGACGTTCTGCCCGAGGAGGCTCGCTATACCCGCGCGCTGTCGCTCTCGCGGCTGGCCTACGATCTGGAGAACATCGTCAGCCCGACCCTGGCCGCGCTTCTTCTCGCGGTGATGTCCTACAATGCGCTCTTCCTCGGCACGGTTGCGGGCTTTCTCGCCTCCGCTTTCCTGGTCGTGTCGGTCCTGCTGCCTAGCCCCAGCCCGTCCGAGCCGCACGGCGTCTACGATCGCACCACACGCGGCATCCGTATCTACTTGGCGACGCCCCGCTTGCGTGGACTGCTGGCACTCAACCTCGGGGCGGCGGCGGCGGGCGCAATGGTGCTGGTCAATTCCGTCGTCCTCGTGCGTGGATCGCTCGGGTTGCCGGACAGCGCGCTGGCCTGGACGCTGTTCGCGTTCGGCGCGGGCTCCATGACGGCGGCGCTGGTCCTGCCGCGCCTGCTGGACGCGATTCCGGATCGGCCGGTGATGGTCGGCGGCTCAGCATTGATAGGCGCGACGCTGCTGGGTCTGGGGCTGACGGTCTCGACAACCGGACTGAGCTGGACCGCCCTCCTGATGGCTTGGCTGCTGGTGGGTCTGGGGTATTCCGCCGTCCTGACGCCGTCGGGCCGGCTGCTGCGCCGGTCCGCGCACGCGGGGGACCGTCCGGCATTGTTTGCGGCGCAGTTCGCACTGTCCCACGCCTGCTGGTTGGTGACCTATCCCCTGGCGGGCTGGCTGCTGACGGTCTACGGCATCGTCCCCGCGCTGGTCGGGCTGGCCCTCCTCGCCGCCATCGGCATCCTCGTCGCGATGAAGGTCTGGCCCTCGGGCGATGTCGGAGAACTCGAACACACCCATGAGAACCTGCCGCTCGATCACCCGCATCTGAACGGGCACCGCAGGCACAGCCATGCGCTCGTGATAGACGAGAGCCATCCCCGGTGGTCCACGCATTTCTAGGTATGCAGCCACCGGTCTTGGCTCGGCCTGCCATCGAAGAAGAGCAGAAGCGGCCGTTCGAGCGCTATGCAGCATCCGTCGAAGAGGGCTCGTAGCGGACCACTCCAGTCAGCGCCCATGCTCTCGAACGATGGGCCGAGCGCCCCTTGCCCCATCATCCCGGTCACGCCTGCCGCGACGCCCCCTCATGCATCGAGCACCCCCTCACCCCAGCACCCCCACCAGCCACCCCGACAACCCCGGAAACGCCGCCACGAGCGCGAGGCCTATGAGGCTCGTGACGAGGAACGGCAGCGCGCCGCGGGCGATGCGCTCCAAGGGCATGCGGGTGATGTTGGCGGCGACGTAGAGGTTGATGCCGACGGGGGGCGTGAAGAGGCCGACCGCGAGGTTGATCATCACCACCACGCCGAACCAGACCAGATCCCAGCCGAGCTCGCGCGCCACCGGCAGGAAGATCGGCAGGGCGATGAACTGGATCGTGATCGCGTCCATGAACATGCCGGCCACCAGCAGCACCACCATGATGACGACGAGGATGACGGTCTCGTCGTCGCTCAGGCCCAGCAGCCCCTCGGAGGTGCGCCCGATGAGGTCGTCCACCGTCACCACCCAGCCGAAGAGGCTCGCGTAGGCCACCACCAGCATGACCACGGCCGAGGAGGCGGCGGCGTCCGTCAGCGCCTCGTAGAGCCCGGGCCCCGTCAGCGTGCGGTAGGCGAGCCCGCCCACGGCGAGCGCGTAGACGGTGGCGACGATGGCCGCCTCGGTCGGCGTGAAGATCCCTGAGTAGATGCCGCCCAGGATCACCACCGGCGTCAGCAAGCCCCAGAACGCCTCGACGAAGGAGCGGCCCAGGCGGGCGAGGTAGGGCCCCTCGGGCTCGTCGGGCAGGAGCGCCATCAGCGTCGGCGCCGCCTCGGGGCGCGAGGCCCGGCCGAAGGGCAGCGCGCAGAGCATCAGCGCGCCGAGCAGCAGTCCCGGCACGATGGCGGCGATGAACAGATCCGCGATCGAGGTCTCGGCGATCACCCCGTAGATCACGAGCCCGATCGAGGGCGGGATGACGATCGAGAGCGCCGCCCCGGTGCAGACCAGGCCCGCGGCGAAGCCCCGGTCGTAGCCGTCCTCCTCCATCGCGGCGATCACCAGCGGGCCGATGGCCGCGACCGAGGCGGGGCCGGAGCCGCTGACCGCGCCCCAGAAGAGGCACACCACGGTGCCCACGAGCCCCATCCCCCCCGGCAGCCGCCCGATCGCCACGCGGAAGAAGCGGATCATGCGCTCGGCGATGCCCAGGGAACCCATCAGCGTGCCCGCCAGGATGAAGAACGGGATCGCGAGCAGCGAGAACTTGGCGATGCCGGTGAAGATCAGGTCGCCCACCAGGTCGAGCCCGAAGCCCAGCCGCCACATCGCCAGGAGCGCCGAGAGCCCCAGCGCGAAGGCCACCGGAACGCGCAGCGCCAAAAGCGCGAAGAACGCCGCCACCATGCCCGTCCCGGCGCCGATCTCAGGCACGGGGCTCAGGCATCGGGGCGCGCCCGAAGCTCCGCGACGGCGTGCTGGAGGTAGCGCAGCAGGACCAGCGCGAAGCCGAGCGGCATGGCGGCGCTGTAGTACCACGAGGGGATCTGGAGCCCGTAGGAGCGGATGCCGCTGGCGCGCTGGTTGACGACCAGCTCCCAGGAGAACCAGGCCGAGAGCGCCAGCAGCAGCGCCGAGAGGATCACCGAGAGCACGAGCAGGGACTTGCGGGCGGCGGGCGGCAGCAGGTCGTGGACGAGCGTGACGGCGAGGTGCTCGCCGCGCCGCGCCGCGATCGCCGCGCCGAAGACCGTCAGCAGCAGGAAGCCGTTGGTCAGCAGCTCCTCGGAGGCGGCGAACGACAGGTCGGTGGCGTAGCGCACCACGACGTTGACGAAGCCCAGGCCCGTCATCGCCAGCAGCAGGACGGCGCAAACGACGCGCTCGAAGTCGCGCAGCAGGATGCGGGTCACGCGGCCGGACCCCCTGCGCTCGGAGCCCGCTTGGGGAGACCGCCGGAAGCGAGGCGCCGCGCGAGGCCGGGTGCCGTTGGGCCCCGGGGTGGACGCATGACGGCTTCCCGCCGCGCCTCCCCGCACGGATGGGGGTTCATCCGCACCGCGACCGCGCGTCGGAACGAATGCGAGGGGCTCGTGGGTCCGGGCCTCACGACGCGAACGACCTGACACCCCGGCGCCGCCGGACGGGCCATGCCAGCCCCCCTCCGCTCGAGGCGTCGAGCGGGAGCTCGCGGAAGGCGGGCCGCCGCTCGAAGGACGCCGCATCGGCCAGGAGCCACCACCCCGTCGAGAAGCGGGGCCGACGGATGAGGCGGCGGACCGGCGATCCATGGCACGAGGAGCCCTCCCGGCGCGGCCCTTCGCATGCTCCGTCCCGGGAGGCCTCGGCGCACCGAGGACGACCCTCACGCATCGGCCCTGCGTCGAGCAGGGGGCTCAGCGGATGGGAGGGCGCCTCGGCTCCGTCTCGTCCGGACCGCCGCCCGCATGGCCCCGCCGAGCCAGCGTCCGGCGCGCAGCGCGGAAGGACGCCTCCCAGCCGCTTCGATCGGAAGACCGCCGCGCGGCTCCCTGCCCGGCGGCGGATCGAGGGCGGGGCGGGGCGGGCGCTTCCGCCCCGCCCGAGGCTCCCATCGCCCCGGCAGGCGGGCGCCCGGCGCGACGACCGCAAGGATGCGCCCTGCCCAGCCGGCCCCCCGGGGCTCAGTTCGTCGCCTGCGCGCCCTGGGCGGCCTCCTCCTGGAAGAGCGTCACGATCTCGGGGCCGATCTGGGCGGCCCATTTGTCGAAGGCGGGGCGGGTGGCCTCGCGGAAGGCGGCGATCTCCTCGGGGCTGGGCTCGTAGATCTCCATGCCCTGCTCGCGCAGGAAGTCGAGGCCCGTGGCGGTGTCCTCGCGGCTGATCTCGATCTGGTAGGCCATCGCCTCCTCGGCGGCGGACTCGACGGCACCTTGGGTCTCGGCGTCCCAGCTGTCCCACAGCTCCTGGGAGACGCCGAGGAAGATCGGGTCGTAGGAGTAGTGCCAGGTGGTGAGGTACTTCTGCACCTCGTAGACGCGCTGGGGGATGATGACGGCGCCGATCGGGTTCTCCTGGCCGTCCACCACGCCCTGCTGGAGCGCGGGGAAGGTCTCGGTCCACTGCATCTGCTGGGGGTTGGCGCCGAGCGCGTTCATCACGTCGATGTACATCGGGCCCGCCACGCGCATCTTGAGGCCGGCCAGATCCTCGGGCGCCTTGATCGGCCGGACGTTGTTGGTCACCTCGCGGAAGCCGTTCTCGCCCCAGGCCAGCACCTTGATGCCGTGGGAGGCCATCACCTCCTCCATCGTCCTTCCCGCCTCGCCCGACGTGGTCGCGTCCACCGCGGCGTAGCCATCGTAGAGGTAGGGCAGCGAGAAGGCGGCCATCTCGGGCGCGAGCGGCGTCACGTTGATCGCCGAGGTCAGCACGAAGTCGATCGCGCCGCGCCCGACCATCTCGGCCTGCTTCATCTGATCGCCGCCCGAGAGCTGCGCGTTGGGGAAGATCCGCACGTCGAGCGCGCCGTCGGTCCTCTCCTGGAGGAGCTCGTCGAACCGCACCGCGCCGCGGTGCCAGGTGGTGGTGTCGCCGGTGTTGTGCGACAGCCGCAGCGTCTGGGCCGAGGCGCTGCCGGCAAGGGCCATGAGCGCCAAGGCGGACGCGATGGCGACCCCGCGGATGCGGTCGAGCTTCATGGATGTCTCCTCCCCTCGGGCGGCCGCGATGCCGTGTCCCGGGCCTCGCTCAAGCGCCACCATACGCCACGGCCGGGGCGTTGCAATCGCGCGGGCGGCCCCCTGCCCCGCGCCGCCGGCGTCTCGTGGCACCCCGCGGCGGCCCTGGATCCCCCGGGCCGCGGGGGCTATCTGTGCGCGCAGAAAGGCCGGCCGCGAGGGCACGAGCGGCCGAGGCCAGGCCCATCCGCGCGGGCACGAGCGCCCGCGGCCCGACCCATGGAAAGGACGCTTCCCATGACCCTCAAGGCACGCATCGTGGGCTGGGCCCACACCCCGTTCGGCCGCGCCGAGGCTCCGGACGTCGAGCGGCTCATGGCCGAGGTCACGGCGCCCGCCTTGGAGAAGGCGGGGCTGGAGGCGTCCGACGTGGACGGCGTGTTCTGCGGCGTCTTCAACGGCGGCTTCTCCAAGCAGGGCTTCTCGGCCGCGCTCGTGGGCATGGGCCACGAGGGGCTCGCGCGCACGCCCGCGGTGCGGATGGAGAACGCCTGCGCCACGGGCTCGGCCGCGCTCTACTCGGCGATGGACTTCATCGAGGCGGGCCGGGGCCGGGTCGCGCTCGTCGTCGGCGCCGAGAAGATGACGGCGACGCCGGGCGTGGATGTCGGCGACATCCTGCTCGGCGCCAGCTACCGCGCCGAGGAGGGCGAGGTCGAGGGCGGCTTCGCCGGCATCTTCGGGCGCATCGCCTCCGCCTACTTCCAGCGCCACGGCGACCGCTCCGAGGAGCTGGCGATGATCGCGGCCAAGAACCACGCGAACGGCGTCGCCAACCCCTACGCCCACATGCGCCGCGACTTCGGCTTCGAGTTCTGCAACACGGTCTCGGAGAAGAACCCCTACGCCGCGGGGCCGCTCAGGCGCACCGACTGCTCGCTCGTCTCCGACGGCGCCGCCGCCATCGTGCTGGCGGAGGAGGAGGTCGCGCGCGATCTCGCGCAGGCCGTGGGCTTCCGCGCCCGCCATCAGGCCAACGACCACCTCGCGCTCTCGCGCCGCGACCCGCTGGCGTTCGACGGCGCGCGCCGCGCCTGGGCGGGCGCGCTGGAGACCGCCGGCATCGGCATCCGCGACCTCGACCTGGTCGAGACCCACGACTGCTTCACCATCGCCGAGCTGATCGAGTACGAGGCGATGGGCTTGGCCTCTCCCGGCCAGGGCGGGCGCGTGGTGCGCGAGGGCCTCAACCGGCGCGACGGCGCGCTGCCCGTGAACCCCTCGGGCGGGCTGAAGTCCAAGGGCCACCCGATCGGCGCCACGGGCGTGTCGATGCACGTCATGGCCGCGATGCAGCTCACCGAAGGGGCGGGCGACATGCAGATCCCCGGCGCGGCGCTCGCGGGCGTGTTCAACATGGGGGGCGCGGCGGTCGCCAACTACGCCTCGGTGCTCGAGCGCGTGCGGTGACGCCCGCCTCGGCGCGGGTGATGAACCTCGCGCACCTCCTCGACCAGAGCGCGCGGCGCCACCGCGACCGCCCCGCGCTGATCTGGGGCGAGCGGCGCTGGAGCTGGGGCGAGACGGCCGCCCGCGTCGAGGCGATGGCCCACGCGCTCGTCCACGAGTTCGGCGTGGCCAAGGGGGACCGGCTCCTGGTCCAGTCGCCCAACTCCAACCAGATGCTCGAGTCGATGCTGGCGACGTTCCGCGCCGGCGCCGTCTGGGTGCCCGCCAACCACCGCGGCACGCCCGACGAGCTGGCCTGGCTCGCGCAGAAGAGCGGCGCCACCGGCATGATCTGCCACGCCCGCCACCCCGAGCACGCCGCGGCCTGCGGGGCGCGCTTCACCATCGCCATCGGCGAGGCGGACTTCGGCCCCGACTACGACGCGGTGGTGGAGCGGCACCTCGGGGAAACCCAGCCCTGCGTCGCCGTGGAGCGCGACGACCCGTGCTGGTTCTTCTTCACCTCCGGCACGACGGGGCGGCCCAAGGCGTCGGTCCTGACCCACGGCCAGATGGCCTTCGTCGTCACCAACCACCTGTGCGACCTGATCCCCGGCACCACCGAGGCCGACGCCTCGCTCGTCGTCGCACCCCTGTCGCACGGGGCGGGCGTCCACCAGCTCCTCCAGGTCGCGCGCGGCGCCGTCACGGTGCTGCCCGAGGGGGAGCGGCTCGACCCCGAGGAGGCCTGGGCGCTGGTCGAGCGCCACCGCGTCACCAACATGTTCACCGTGCCGACGATCCTGAAGATGCTGGTCGAGCACGAGGCCGTCCGGGCGCACGACCATTCGTCCCTGCGCTACGTGATCTACGCCGGCGCGCCGATGTACCGCGCCGACCAGAATCCGCGCGCTCGAAACCCTCGGGCCCGTGCTGGTGCAGTATTTCGGGCTGGGCGAGGTGACGGGGACCATCACCGTCCTGCCCCCCGCGCTGCACGAGGCGGGCGAGGACGCGCGCGTGGGCACCTGCGGCCACCCCCGCACCGGCATGGAGGTGCAGGTGCAGGACGAGGCGGGCCGCGAGCTTCCCCCCGGCGAGACCGGCGAGATCTGCGTGATCGGCCCGGCGGTGTTCGCCGGCTACTGGGACGACGCGGAGGCCGACGCGAAGGCGTTCCGCGACGGCTGGTTCCGCACCGGCGACCTCGGCCACAGGGACGAGGGCGGCTTCGTCTACATCACCGGCCGGTCGTCGGACATGTTCATCTCGGGCGGCTCCAACGTCTATCCGCGCGAGATCGAGGAGCGGATCCTGCTGCACCCCGACATCGCCGAGGCCGCCGTGCTGGGCATGCCCGACCCCAAATGGGGCGAGGTCGGGGTGGCGGTCTGCGTCGCGCGCCCCGGCGCCGATCCGGGCTCGATCGACCTCGGCGCCTGGCTCACGGGGCGGCTGGCGCGCTACAAGATCCCGCGCCGCGTGGTGTTCTGGGACGCGCTGCCGAAGTCGGGCTACGGCAAGATCACGAAGAAGATGGTCCGCGCCGAGCTGGAGCGCCGCGACGCCGAGGTGCCCGCCGACGCCCCGGCCTCGTGACGGGACCGGACCTCGGTTCGAGCGTGGACCCCGAGGGTGGACCGGGCTCCACGGCCGGGGCAAATCCTGCCGGCGAGACAGGCCCTGTGAACGGGGCGGCGTCCGCGTCCGGAGCGATCTTCGAGCCGAGCGCGAGCCCCAGGAGCGGGCCGGTCCCTGCCCCGAGCGCGGAGCCCGCCCCGGACGCGGCCTCCGGGTTCGGGCCGGTCCCGGCGCTCGGACCGGACCCTACGGGTCAGGCAGGCCCTGCGGTCGGGACGGTCCCCGCACCCGGGGCGATCCCCGGGCCGAGCGCGGCCTCCGAGCCGAACGCGGCCTCCGGGGCCGAGCCGGGCCCCGCGCTCGGGCCGGGCTCGTGACGGGGGCCGTCCTGATCACCGGGGGCGCCTCGGGCATCGGGCTCGAGACCGCGCGCGTGATGGGGGAGCGCGGCGCCGAGCCGCATCTGATGGACCGCGACGCGGGCGCGCTGGAGGAGGCGGCCGAGGCGCTGGGCCTGCCGCCGGGCCGCGCCCATGCCTGCGACGTGACCGACGCCGAGGCCGTCGAGGCGGCGGTCGAGCGGCTGGAGGGGCTGACGGGGCTCGTGGCCTGCGCGGGCATCGCGCTCGACCGGCCCGCGCTCGACACCGACGCGGGCACCTTCCGCCGCATCCTCGACGTCAACCTCACCGGCTCCTTCCTCGCGGCCTGCGCCTGCGCGCGGGCGTGGCGGCGGCAGGCGCGCCCCGGCTCGATCGTGTTGGTGTCGTCGATCTCGGGGATGTGCGGCAACAAGGGGCGCGCGGCCTACGGCGCCTCGAAGGGCGCGATCAACGCCCTGACGATGACGCTCGCCAACGAGTGGGGGCCCTTGGGCATCCGCGTCAACGCCGTGGCGCCCGGCCCCGTGGACACGCCGCTCGCGCGGCGCATCCACACCGCGGACGTGCGCCGCCAGTGGCACGCCCGGCTGCCGCTCGCGCGCTACGGCACCCCCCGCGAGGTCGCCGGCGCCATCGCGTTCCTGCTGTCGGAGGAGGCCGCCTACGTCACGGGCCAGATCCTCCCCGTGGACGGCGGCTTCCTGACGACCGGGCTGAGGGAGGAGGCCGGGTGATCGCGCGCATCCGCCACCCCGGCCCCGCCGCCGCCGAGCGCGTCCGCGTCGCGCGCAGCCGGGCGGAGCCGCTGTCGCTGCGCCTCGCGGCCGGCCGGCCGCTCGACGAGACGGTGGCCGCGGCCTTCGCGCAGGCGGGGCACGACGGCGGCTACCTGCTGCTGTCCGACGCGGCCGTCGAGCGGCTCGCCTACGTCATCCCGGCCGCCTCCCCCGACGGCGCGCACGCCGCCTGGTACAGCGCGCCGCGGAAGCTCGACGGGCCGGGGCGGATCGAGGCGGCGGGCGTCGTCGTGGGCCGCCATCGCGGCGCGCCGTTCCTGCACTGCCATGGCCTCTGGCGAGCCGAGGACGGCCCCCTCCTCATGGGCCACCTCCTCGCGGACGGCACGCGCCTCGCGCGCCCCGCCACGGCCGCCGCGTGGGCCCTCCCCGACGCGCGCTTCGAGCGGGAGACCGACGCCGAGACCCGCTTCGAGCTGTTCACGCCGCGCCCGACCTCCGCCTCGCCCGACGGACCCGCGCTCTTGATGCGGATCGCGCCCCACGAGGATCTGTGCGAGGCGCTGGTGCGGACCTGCCGCGAGCACGGCGTCGAGCGTGCCCGCGTCCACGGCATCGGCAGCGTGATCGGCGCGCGCTTCGCGGACGGCACGGAGCTGGCCTCCCACGCCACCGAGCTGCTGATCCGCGACGGCCGGGTCGACCTCGCGGCCGACCCGCCCTGCCGCCTCGACATCGCCGTCGTGGGCATGGACGGCGCGCACCGCGAGGGCCGCCTCTCGCCGGGGCGCAACCCGGTCTGCGTCACGGCCGAGATCGTCGTCGTGCGGGACGAGCGCGCGCAGGGCGGGACCGAGGCGCCCTGATCCTCGGGCGCCGGGCCCGTCCCGCGGGCGCGCGCCGGACCGCCTCGCGGGACGATCGGCGCCCTCGGCGCCCTCGGCGGCGACGGCGCGAAGGCTCGGGGACGCGGCCCTGGAGCGGGAGCGTCCCGCCCGGCCCGCTGCGTGCGTCCGAAGACGCGATGCCGCGTGAGCTTCGGGCGCAAGGGGGTGCCTGGGATCGCGACGCGGCCCCGCCCGGACGGGCGGCGCGCTGCGCCACCGAAGGTTCACCCACGAAGATCGAGCTCCTGGGCTCCGGCCCCATCGACATCCAGGGCTGCGTCCGGATCGAGGGGGCTCGGGCGGCGACGAGCTGCGCGGCGGCGGCTCGGACGCCTTCGCCTTGGCCCGCGGCGACGACCGCGACGCGATCGAGGATCTGAGGAAGAGCGACTCGATCCCGCTGGAGGGCTTCGGCGAGGGCGCCATCGAGGACGCGCTCGACGACGCCGGGGTCGAGGACGGCGACGTGGCGATCGACTTCGGCGACGGCGACCGGCCGACGATCGAGGACGCCTCGCTCTCGCGCGCCCTGGCCGCGATCGGGATCCTCTGAGCGGGCCCCCGCGGGCCGTCCTCGGCGGAGGAGGTCGCGGCGATGGCGAGGACGCCGGCGGCATGGTGGCCGGTGGCACGCTCGCGGGGGCGCGGCCATGGCGTCCTCGGTGCGGAGCGCGGGGGTCCACGACGCGATCCGGACGATCTGGCCGGGCCGCGCCGACCCCGACGCCCCCCCCCACGAGCCCCCCCACGAGCCCCGCCCCACTCGCGTCCGAGACCCGGTCGAGAGCGGGCCATGCAGTGAAGGGGACCACCCGACCGGCGAGGGCCGGCCAGGGCCAGGCCGCGACCCGCGCCGGGTGCGCTCGGCCCCGGGAGGTCGCCCACCGGCTGCCGGCGCCGCACCGCATCGAGCTGCGCGCGCTCGACGCGGTGCGGCCCGAGGTGACGCCGGAGGCGGCGTGGACGGCGCAGGGGGCGGGGATCCCCGGCCCGCCGCGCAGCGCCGAGCCGTCGCCGGTGACGGTCCGCGCGATGCACCTCCCGGGCGCAGTCCCCGGACGCGGTCCTGGACGCGGTCCCGGGCGCGGAAAAATATCTTGAAGCTTTCGATTGAGGGTCCGGGCTACTATCCCTGGCAGCGGGGGCCGCTCCGAGGGGGATCCTCTCGCCGTCGAGGATGGCCGCGTCGCCATCCCCACCGGCCCCGGATGGGGCCCGAGATCGAGCGGGCGTGGCTCGAGGCCGCCTCCCGCCGAGCGAGCGTGGCCGAGCAAGGCCACCGAGGAAAGAATGGGGGAGAAGAGGATGAGACGAACCGGATCGCAGATCGTCAGGCCCGCGGGCGGCGTCGGCCGCCGCGGCGTGCTGCGCGGCGCCACGGCGCTCGGCGCGGCGCTCGCGCTCGGGCCCTATGCGGGGCCCGCCCGGGCGCAGGAGCCGAAGCGGGGCGGGATCCTGCGCGTCGGCATGAAGCACGGCAACACCACCGACAGCTACGATCCGGGCATCTGGGACAACGCCTACGCGCAGGTCTTCGCCACCGCGCGCAACGGCTGCCTGACCGAGATCGCGGCCGACGGCTCGCTGGTGGGCGAGGTCGCCGAGAGCTGGGAGCCCTCGCCCGACGCAACGGTCTGGACCTTCAAGATCCGCCCCGGCATCACCTTCCACAGCGGCAAGACGGTCTCGGCCGAGGACGTGATCGCCTCGATCGACTACCACCGCGGGGAGGACAGCACCTCCGCGGCCAAGCCCATCGTCGAGCCCATCGTCGAGATGCGCAGCGACGGGCCCGACACCGTGGTCGTCACGCTGGAGGCCGGCAACGCCGACTTCGCCTACATCGTCTCGGACTACCACCTGGCGATCCTGCCGGCCAAGGACGGCCGCATCGACCCGACCAGCCCCGACGGCTGCGGCGGCTACGTGGTGGACAGCTACGAGCCGGGCGTCTCGGCGACGCTCTCGCGCTACCCGGACTACTGGAAGCCCGACCGGGCGCATTTCGACGGGCTGGAGCTCCTCGTCATCCTCGACGCGGCGGCGCGCCAGAACGCGCTGATCGGCGGCGAGGTGGACGTGATCGACCCGGTGGAGCTGAGCACCGTCCACCTGCTCGAGCGCGCGCCGGGCATCGAGATCCTCTCTGTGACCGGCAACCAGCACTACGTCTTCCCGATGGACACCCGCGCGGCGCCCTTCGACGACAACGACGTGCGCCTGGCGCTGAAATACGCCATCGACCGCGAGGAGATGGTCGAGAAGATCCTGCGCGGCTACGGCCGGGTCGGCAACGACCATCCGATCGGCGTGTCGAACCGCTTCCACGCCGACGGGCTGGAGCAGCACGTCTACGACCCCGACCGCGCGCGGTTCCACCTCAAGGAGGCGGGGCTCGACGGGCTCCAGGTGTCGCTGTCGGCGGCCGAGGCGGCCTTCGCGGGCGCCGTGGACGCGGCCGTGCTCTACGCCGCCAGCGCGGCGGGGGCCGGGATCGCCATCGAGGTGGTGCGCGAGCCCAACGACGGCTACTTCTCGAACGTCTGGATGGTGAAGCCGTTCGTGGCCAGCTACTGGGGCGGGCGGCCGACCGAGGACTGGATGCTGACCACCGCCTACGCCGCGGGCGCGCCGTGGAACGACAGCTACTGGGACGACGCGCGCTTCAACGAGCTGCTGGTGGAGGCGCGCTCGGAGCTCGACGACGAGAAGCGGCGCGAGATGTACGCCGAGATGCAGCGGATCCTCAGCGAGCGGGGCGGGGTGGTGGTGCCGATGTTCGCCAACTACGTCATGGCGCACTCCGACCGGGTCCGGACGCCGCCCGTGGTGGCGTCGAACTGGACGCTCGACGGCTTCCGCGGGGTCGAGCGCTGGTGGTTCGACTGAGTTGACCGCTCGACCGACGCGGGCGGCGGCCCCGGCGCGGGCGCGCCGGGGTCCGCTCATGGGGCGCCCGTCCCCGGTCTGGGCGATGGTGCTGGGGCGCCTCGGGCTCGGGCTCGTCACCCTCCTCGTGGTCTCGGTGCTGATCTTCGGGGCGACCGAGCTGCTGCCCGGCGACCTGGCGCAGGAGATCCTGGGCCAGTCGGCGACGCCCGAGACGGTGGCCGCGCTCAGGCGCGACCTCGGCCTCGATCAGCCCGCGCCCCTGCGCTACCTCGACTGGCTCGGCGGGGTCGCGCGGGGCGACTTCGGCGCCTCGCTCGCCAACGGCCGCCCCGTCTCTGAGCTGATCGGGCAGCGCTTGGGCAACACGCTCTTCCTCGCGGCCTACGCCGCCGCGATCGCGGTGCCGCTCTCGCTCGCGCTGGGGCTCCTCGCGGCGCTGTGGCGCAACTCCGCCTTCGACCGCTCGGTCAACGCGCTGGCGCTCGGCGCGATCTCCTTCCCCGAGTTCTTCGTGGCCTACATCCTGATCTTCTGGCTGGCGCAGGCGGGGCTCTTTCCCTCCCTGTCGCGGATCGACGCCGGCCTCGGCCTGGGCGAGCGGCTCTACCGCTCGTTCCTGCCGGCGCTGACGCTGACGCTGGTGGTCACGGCGCACATGATGCGGATGACGCGCGCGGCGATCATCAACCTGCTGGCGCAGCCCTACATCGAGATGGCGCGGCTCAAGGGCATCCGCCCCGCGCGCGTGATCCTGCGCCACGCGCTGCCCAACGCGCTGGCACCCATCCTCAACGTGGTGGCGCTCAACCTCGCCTACCTCATCACCGGCGTCGTCGTGGTCGAGGTCGTGTTCGTCTATCCGGGCCTCGGGCAGCTCATGGTCAACTCGGTCTCCAAGCGCGACCTGCCCGTGGTCCAGGCGGTGGCGCTGATCTTCGCCGCCGCCTACGTGCTCCTCAACCTCGCGGCGGACGTGATCTCGACGCTGTCGAACCCGCGCCTCGTCCACCGGCGCTGAGGATGGGCGCGCTCCTCCCCCTCGCCTGGCTCGGCGCCGCCGCCGCCGTGGCGCTCGCCCTCGGCTGGGCGTTCCGCGCGGCCGTGGTCGCGGTGGCGCCGGCCCGCGCCGCGCGGCTCGCGCGCACCGCGCCGCCCACGGCCGCCTTCGGGATGCTCGTCGTGCTGCTCTACGTCGCGGTGGCGATCCTGGCGCCGGTGCTCGCCCCCTACGGCGAGCGCGAGATCGTGGGCGCGCAGTTCCTGCCCTGGTCGCCCGCGCATCCGCTGGGCACCGACGGCCTCGGGCGCGACATGCTGAGCCGGATGATCTACGGCGCGCGCAACACCGTGGGCATCGCCTTCGCCACGACCGCGCTCGCCTTTTTCATGGGCTCGGTGCTGGGGCTGCTGGCGGCGGCGGTGGGCGGCTGGCTCGACCAGGCGCTGAGCCGGACGGTGGACGTTCTGATGGCGATCCCGGCGCTGATCTTCGCGCTCCTGCTGCTGACGATCTTCGGCACCTCGATCCTCAACCTCGTCCTGGTGATCGCGGTGATCGACGCGACGCGCGTCTTCCGCCTCGCCCGCTCGGTGGCTGCGGGCATCGTGGCGATGGACTACATCGAGGCCGCGCGGCTGCGCGGCGAGGGGCTGTGGCGGCTCGTCACCCGCGAGATCCTGCCCAACGCGATGGCGCCGCTCGTGGCCGAGTTCGGGCTGCGCTTCTGCTTCGTGTTCCTGGCGATCTCGGCGCTCAGCTTCCTCGGGCTCGGCATCCAGCCCCCCGTGGCCGACTGGGGCTCGATGGTGCGCGACACGGCGACGCTCATCACCTTCGGCGACGTGACGCCGCTCCTGCCCGCGGGCGCCATCGCGCTGCTGACGGTGGCGGTGAACTTCGTGGTGGACTGGATGCTGCACCGCGCCAGCGGCCTGCGGGCGTGAGCCGGTGAGCGAGCCCATCCTGCTGGCGATGCGCGGCGTCACCATCGAGGGCCGATCCGGCGAGGCGTGGCTCCCGATCGTCGAGGACGTGAGCCTGACGCTGCGCCGGGGCGAGGTGCTGGGCCTGATCGGCGAGTCGGGCGCGGGCAAGTCCACGCTGGGGCTCGCCGCGATGGGCTTCGCCCGCGACGGGTGCCGGATCGCCGCGGGCTCCATCGCGTTCGACGGCATCGACCTGCTCGCGGCGAGCGAGGGGCGCAGGCGGTCGCTGCGCGGGCGCCGCATCGCCTACGTCGCGCAGTCGGCGGCGGCGAGCTTCAACCCGGCGCACAGGCTCATCGACCAATACGCCGAGGCGCCGGTGCGCCACGGCGTCATGCCGCGCGCCGAGGCCGAGCGCGACGCGGTGGAGATCTACCGCCGGATGCGCCTGCCCGAGCCCGACACGATCGGCTCGCGCTACCCGCACCAGGTCTCGGGCGGGCAGCTCCAGCGCGCGATGACCGCGATGGCGATGGCCTGCCGGCCCGACCTCATCGTCTTCGACGAGCCCACCACGGCGCTCGACGTGACCACGCAGATCGAGGTGCTCTCGGCGATCCGGGACATCGTGCGTCAGTTCGACACCGCCGCGATCTACATCAGCCACGACCTCGCCGTGGTCGCCCAGATGGCCGACCGCATCAAGGTGCTGCTGCGCGGCCGGGAGGTGGAGGAGGCCCCCACCCGCGCCATGCTCTCGGCCCCGCGCGAGGCCTACACCCGCTCGCTCTGGGCGGTGAGGAGCCGCGCGCGCGCGGCCCAGCCGCCCGCCCGCGGGGCGCCGCTCCTCGCGGTGCGCGGCGTGAGCGCGGGCTACGGCCCCGTGCAGGTGCTCCATGAGGTGAGCGTCGAGGTCCACGCGCGCCGGACGCTCGCGGTGGTGGGCGAGTTGGGCAGCGGCAAGTCCACGCTCGCGCGGGTGATCACCGGGCTCCTCGCGCCGTCCTCGGGGGAGGTGGCGTTCGAGGGCGAGCCCCTGCCGCCCGGCCACCGCGCCCGCTCGCGCGACGCGCTGCGCCGGATCCAGATGATCTACCAGTCGGCCGACACCGCGCTGAACCCCAAGCTGCGCGTGCGCGAGCTGATCGGCCGCCCGGCCCGGATGTATCTGGGCCTCAAGGGCCGCGCGCTCGACGAGCGGGTCCGCGAGCTGCTGTCGCTGATCGAGCTGGAGCCAGACCTCCACCTCGACCGCCTGCCGGGCGAGCTGTCGGGCGGGCAGAAGCAGCGCGTCGGCATCGCCCGCGCGCTCGCCGCCGAGCCGCGCTGCATCCTGTGCGACGAGGTGACCTCCGCGCTCGACCAGATCGTCGCCGAGGGCATCCTGACGCTCTTGGAGCGGCTCCAGTCCGAGCTGGGCCTGGCGTTGATGGTCATCACCCACGACCTCGCCACCGTGGAGGCCATCGCCGACGAGGTGGTGGTGATGAAGGACGGCCGCGTGGTCGAGCAGGGGCCGCGGGCGCAGGTGTTCGAGCCGCCGCACGACCCCTACACCGAGCTTCTGCTGTCCTCGGTGCCGCAGATGGACCCCGACTGGCTGACGCGGCTGCTCGCCGAGCGCGCGGCGAGGGGCGATGGCCGCTAGGCACGCGAAACGACGAAAGGAGGACGCGATGTCGCCGAGGATGCCGATCGCGGCGGCCCGCCACCTCGCCCCGCCCGGGGCCGCGGCGACCGCGCCCGAGGGGTTCGGCGGGCGGCCTGGCCCGACGACCGCGACCGAGGTCGAGACCGCGCCGCCGGGCCGGACGATCCGCACGCCCCAGGCCCGGTGGGGGGTCTTCGACGCCCCGGCCGCGCAGGCTCCCGAGGGCGCGGCACCGCTGCCGTCGCTCCCGAGCGGCGCCGCCGTCGTCCTCGGCCGCGACGACTACGACGCCGAGGTGCCCGAGGAGCGGGTCGGGGCGCCGATCGCCGCCCTGGGAGCGTCCTGAGCCATGGCGGCCCCCCGCCCGTCCGGCCTCGCCCCCTCGGCCCGCCTGCGCCCCTCGCCCTACCACGAGGCGACGCTGGCGGAGGGCGTCACGGCCTTCACCGCCTACAACCACATGCTGATGCCGACGAGCTACGGCGACCCGGAGGCCGAGTACTGGCGCCTGATCGAGGGCGTCTCGCAATGGGACGTGGCGGTCGAGCGGCAGGTCGAGCTGAGAGGCCCGGACGCCGGGCGGCTGGCGCAGATCCTCGCGCCGCGCGACCTCTCGCGCTGCGAGGTCGGGCGGGGCCGCTACGTCCCGCTGTGCGACCACCGGGGCGTGCTCGTCAACGATCCCGTCCTGCTGAAGCTCGCGGACGACCGCTACTGGCTGTCGATCGCGGATTCCGACGTGGGGCTCTGGGCGCGCGCCATCGCCGCCGAGCGGGGACTGGAGGTCGAGCTGGGCGAGCCCGACGTCTCGCCCATGGCCATCCAGGGGCCGCGCGCCGAGGACGTGGTGGCCCACGCCTTCGGCGACTGGGCGCGCGGGCTCAAGCGCTTCGCCTTCCGCGAGGCCGAGATCGAGGGGGTCGCGGTGGTGCTGGCCCGCTCGGGCTGGTCGGGTCAGGGGGGGTTCGAGATCTACCTGATGGACGGCTCGCAGGGCACGAAGCTGTGGACCCTCCTGCGCGAGGCGGGGCGGCCCTGGGGCATCGGGCCCGGCGCGCCCAACCCCTCCGAGCGGGTGGAGAGCGGGCTTTTGTCCTACGGCGGCGACACCGACGCGCGCACCAACCCGTTCGAGGTGCGGATGGGCCGCTACGTCGATCTCGACGCGCCCGACGACACGGTGGGCATCCACGCGCTGCGCCGCATCGAGGCCGAGGGGCCGAAGCGCCACCAGCTCGGCCTGGTGCTCGACGGCGACGCGCCGCTGAGCCTGGGCTCCGGCTGGGGCGAGATCCGGCGGAGCGGCGCGAGGGTGGGCGATCTGACCAACTGCGCCTGGTCCCACCGGATGGAGCGCAACATCGGCTTCGCGCTGGTCGAGGCGGCCTGCGCGGCCGGGGACGAGGTCGAGGCGGCGGTCGGGGGCACGCAGGTCCAGGGCCGCCTGAGCGAGCTCCCCTTCCTGTGACGCGCGCGGCCTTCGCCGTCGAGCCCGCGGGGCGGCGGCCCATCGCGCCGACGCGCCCCGTGGAGGGCTCCTGCCCCGGCGGGCCGGCCCCGCCCGCGTCCCGACGGGCGGCGCGGGCGGGGTGGCGGCCCTTCCTGAGAACGCCGGTCCCGCCCGTCGCCGGCACGCCGGCCGCGCCGCCGAGCGCGTCCGCGGCGTGGCTCCGCACGAGGCCGCGCAGGGCCGCCGGCCGACGGCGCGGCGCACGTCCCAGAAGCGACTGGCCAGAAGCGACTGGCCGGAAGCGACTGGCCGGAAGCGACTGGCCGGAAGCGACCGCTGGAGGGGCGGCGCGCCCCTCAGCGGCGCAGCGGCCGCCGCGCTGCCAGGTCGTTGCGGATCGCCACCGCGGCGGTCGCGCCCTGCCCCGCGGCGTAGCTGATCTGATCGAGGCCATCGACCACGTCGCCTGCGACGTAGAGGCCGGTGATCGACGCGCGCTGCTCGGGGTCGATCACCGGGCAGTTCTCGTCGGTGATCTCCGCGCCGAGGCCGCGCGCGAGGTCGCCCCGGACGTCGGTGCCGAGCGCCGCGTAGAGCGTCGCGAAGCGCCGCCGGCCGCTCGGCAACGAGAGGGCGATCTCGTCCGCCAGGAGCTCGAAGCCGCCGCACGGCCCGTCGAGCAGCGCGACGCCCGCCGCCTCCATCCGCTCCCGCTGGTCGGCGTCGAGATCGTGCGGCCCCTCCGGCGCGATCAGCGTCACGTCGGCGGTGTAGCTGCGCATGAACTCCGCCTCGCTCGCGCCATGGGCCCCCGTCCCGATCAGCGCCACCGAGCGGTCCGTCACCTCGTAGGCGTCGCATACCGGGCAGTAGCGCAGCAGCCCGCGCGCGAGGGCCGCGTCGTGCAGGGCCTCGTCCATGGCGGGGCGGCGGTTGAACACCCCCGTCGCCAACAAGACCGTGCGCGCGTGCAGCCGCCCCTCGCCGGTCTCGGCGACGAAGCCGCCATCGACGGCCTCGACCGAGGCCACCCGCCCCGCGCGAAGATGCGCGCCGTAGCGCCGCGCCTGCTCGCGCATGCGCGCCAGCAGGTCGTGCCCGACGACGCCGTCGGGAGAGCCCGGGTGGTTGTGCGACAGCGGGATCATCGCCGCCCGGCTCTCGCCCGCATCGACCACCAGGGCCGACAGGTGGAAGCGCGCGAGGTAGATCGCCGCCGTCAGCCCCGCCGGCCCGCCGCCGACGACCAAGCAGTCGAGCGGCGCGTCCGCCGCCCCGAGCGCCGCCGGCTCGGCGACGGGCTCGGCGACGGGCTCGGCGACGGGCTCGGCCACCGGCTCAGCCACGGGCCGACGCCTCGGACGCGGGCCCGCCGCGCGCGGCCCGCATGAAACCCTGAAGCCGCATCACGAGCCTCCCCGGCGCTGCGGGGCGGTCGCTTCGCCGCCCCCCGAGCCGCCGCCATGGCACGGTCGGGGCGCTGCCGCCAGATCCGAGGGCCGCCTCCTCACCGTCGTTTGAACCCTCTCCCTGTGGGGCTCGGCGCCCTCGGGCCGGCCCGGTGTCCCGCGCGCCGCGCGCAGGGGCGGCGCCGACGCGGTTGCGTCCGCGAGGCGATCCGCTGCACGATGCCCTTGAGCGTCGGAGGCGGCCGCGGCCGGGCTGGGGGCGCGACCAGGGGAGGATCTCGCATGCAACCAATCGAAGGCGCGCCGCTGCGCTCGGCGCTTCTCGCGGCCGTGGCCCTGACGGGCCTCGGCGCAGGCGCCGCCGCCGCGCAGGAGGACGCGTTCAAGCTCGGCTTCGTGACGTTCCTGTCCGGCCAGGCGGCCGACAGCTTCGGGGTGCCCGCGCGCAACGCCGCGGAGCTGATGATCGAGAAGCTCAACGCGGGCGAGGCGCCGGCGCCCTACGACCAGGTGGGCTTCGGCGGGATGGAGATCGTGCCCAT
Source organism: uncultured Alphaproteobacteria bacterium (assembly GCA_963799455.1). Lineage (GTDB taxonomy): Bacteria > Pseudomonadota > Alphaproteobacteria > Rhodobacterales > Rhodobacteraceae > CAWCXF01. The sequence goes on from CAWCXF010000004.1 coordinate 112,926, forward strand.
CGTCATCGACGAGGCGGGGGGCGCGACCGCGCAGGTGCAGGAGTTCCGCAACCTCGTCCAGCGCGAGGGGGTGGACGCGGTGATGGGCTACATCTCCTCGGGCGACTGCCTGGCGATCGCGCCGGTGGCCGACGAGCTCCAGGCGCTCACGGTGCTGTTCGACTGCGGCACGCCGCGGATCTTCGAGGACGGCAGCTACGACTACGTGTTCCGCACCGCCGCGCACGCCACGATGGACAACGTGGCGCTCGCCCGCTACCTCACCGACCGCGCCGTCGAGATCGACACCTATGCCGGGCTCAACCAGGACTACGCCTGGGGCCAGGACAGCTGGGCCGACTTCAAGGCGGCGATGGGCCAGCTCTACCCCGAGGCCGAGGCGGTGGACGAGCTGTTCCCGGCCTTCGGCGCGGGCCAGTACGGCACCGAGATCTCGGTGCTGATGCGCGAGACCCCCGACGTGGTGCACACCTCGAACTGGGGCGGGGATCTCCAGTCCTTCATCCTCCAGGCCCTGCCGCGCGGGCTCTTCGAGCGCAGCCAGGTGGTGATGTCGGCGGCCGACCACGTGATCCCGGCGCTAGGCGCCAACATGCCCGAGGGCGTCATCATCGGCGCGCGCGGCGCCTACGGGCTGATGGCGCCCGACACGCCGCTCAACGACTGGTGGTTCGGGGCGTACGAGGAGCGCTACGGCGTCTTCCCGGTGCAGTCGGCCTACCGCGCGGCCCAAGGGCTCCTCGGCCTGAAGACCGCGGTCGAGAAGGCGATGGAGGCGGGCGGCGGCGCCAAGCCCACGCCCGAGGAGATCGCCGCGGCCTTCGAGGGCCTCGAATGGGAGACGCCCGGCGGGCTGATCCAGATGGCGCTCGGCGAGGGCCACCAGGCGATCCAGCCCATCGCCATCGGCACCACCGCCAAGGGCGAGGACGGCGAGGTCACGATCACCGACATCGAGCGCTTCGACGCCACCTGCGTCAACCCGCCCGCCGACATGAAGAGCACCGAGTGGATCGAGCAGGGCTTCCCCGGCGCCGAGTGCGACTGACGGCGCCCCCCGAGCCCTGACCCGCCGAGGCGGGCGGGCCGCGCGGCCCGCCCGATCCCCCTGAGAGGAGGCCGCGATGGATCCGTCCCTCGTCCTGACGATCCTGGTGGACGGGCTGGTCTACGCCTCGTGGCTCTTCATCGTGGCCCTCGGGCTCACGCTGATCTTCGGCGTGCTGCGGATCCTCAACCTCGCGCACGGCTCGCTCTACGCGCTGGGCGCCTACGCCGCCGCGACCCTGGTGGCCTTCGTGCCCGCGCTGGGGCTGCCGCCCGCCTTCTCGCTGGTGGCGATGCTGCTCGCGGCGCTCGCGGTGGCGATCGTGCTGACGCCGATCCTGGAGCGGGGGCTGCTGCGCGCGTTCTACGGCCGCGACGAGGTGCTGATCCTGCTCGTCACCTACGCCGTGTTCCTGATCCTGGAGGACGTCACCAAGCTGATCTGGGGCGTGCAGCCCTACTACGTGTTCGAGCCGCGCAACCTCTTCGGCAACGTCGAGATCGGCTCGCTGTTCTACGTCGGCTACGACCTGATGCTGATCGCGCTCGCCATCGTCTGCGGCCTCGTGGTGTGGCTCGGGCTCAACCGCACGCGCATCGGCAAGGTGGTGCTCGCCGTCATCCACGACCCCGACATCGCCGCCTGCATGGGCGTCGACATCGGGCGCATCTACTTCCTCGCGTTCTTCTCGGGCGTGTTCCTCGCGGCGCTGGCCGGCGCCTTCACGGCGCCGCTGATCTCGGTCCAGCCGGGCATCTCGGTCTCCGTCATCATCCTGAGCTTCGCCGTGGTCATCATCGGGGGCCTGGGCTCGATCCCGGGCGCCGCCATCGGCGCGGTGGTGGTCGGCATCGCGCGCGCCTTCGCCGTCTACGAGCTGCCCCAGGCCGAGATCTTCATCGTCTACGCCGTGATGGCGATCGTGCTGGTGTTCCGCCCCGAGGGGCTCTTCCGCCGCGACCAGGCGCGCAAGATCTGATGGGGGCGCCCTGATGCACGGCCACACCCTGCGCACCCTCCTGATGGGGCTCGCCTCGGCGGCCGCGCTGATCGCGCTGGGCCTCGCGCTGCCGGCGTGGCTGCTGTTCACCGTCACCAAGGCCATCGGCTACGGGCTGGTGGCGCTGGGGCTGATCGCGCTGATGCGCGGCGGGCTCGTGTCGTTCGGCCAGGGGCTCGTCTACTGCGTCGGCGCCTACGCCGCGGGGCTCCTGGCCGTGCATGCCGGCATCACCGACGCGCCGCTCCTGCTCTTGATCGGCGGCGCGGTGCCGGCGCTGGTGGGGCTCGCCGTGGGGCCGCTGATCGCGCGCTACCGCGGCATCTTCTTCGCCATGCTCACCGTGGCGCTGTCGATGGTGCTCTACGGCGTGCTGGTGAAGATGAACTCGATCGGGGGCTCGGACGGCTTCACCCTGCCCGAGCCCACCTTCCTCGGCTGGGCACCGCCCGCCGCCTCGGCCGACCTCGCGCTCTACGTCACGGCCGTCGTCGTGGCCGCCGTGGCGGCGACCGCGGCGCGCGTCCACTTCGACTCGATGGCGGGCCTGATCGCGCTCGCGGTGCGCGAGAACGAGCTGCGGGTGGAGTATCTCGGCGCCTCGGTCTTCGGGGTCACGGTGCGCAACTTCACCGTCGCCGCGGGGCTCGGGGGCCTGGGCGGCGCGCTCAACGCGCTCGCGCTCGGGCACATCGACCCGCTCTTCGCGTTCTGGACCACGTCGGGAGAGTTCGTCTTCATCGCCGTGCTCGCGGGGCATCTCAGCGTCGTCGCGGCCTTCGTCGCGGCCCTGATCCTGGAGCTGGTGCGCTCCTACTCCAACCGCTACTTCCCCGAGACCTGGCAGCTCATCCTGGGCGTGTTCCTCCTCGTCACCATCGTCTTTTTGCCCCGCGGCATCGGCTCGCTCTGGGCCGGGCGGCGGCGCGAGGCCCCCGCCGCCCCCGAGGAGGTGCCCGCCGAATGAGCGCGCCCGTGATCCTGGAGGCGCGCGGCGTCGAGAAGCGCTTCGGCGCCGTGGCGGCCGCCGACGACGTGAACGTGGCCGTGCCCCGCGGCGAGAAGCTGTCGCTGATCGGCGCCAACGGCGCCGGCAAGACCACCTTCATGAACATCGTCACGGGCTACATGAAGCCCGACGCGGGCCGCATCCTGCTGGGCGGCGACGACGTGACCCGCCTGGGCCCCCGCGCGATCGCGCGGCGCGGCGTCTGCCGATCGTTCCAGATCCCCCAGCTCGTCGAGCCGATGACCGCGCGCGAGAACCTGATGGTGGCCGTGGGCGCCTCCCGGCGCCGCCTGAGCGGCCTGCGCCCGGCTCATGACGGCGCGAGCGAGGCCGAGGCGGAGGGCCTGCTCGACCGCTTCGGCCTCGGGCCCTACGCCGGCCGGTCGGTGAGCGAGCTTCCGGGCGGGGTGCGCAAGCTCCTCGACATCGCCATGGCGATCGTGCGCCGCCCCTCGGTGCTGCTGCTCGACGAGCCCACCTCCGGCGTCAGCGTGGACGAGAAGTTCCCGCTGATGGACACGGTGATGGCGGCGCTCGCCGGAGGCGACGTGACGGTGATCTTCGTCGAGCACGACATGGACATCGTGACCCGCTACTCCGACCGGGTGCTCGCCTTCTACCAGGGCCGGGTGATCGCCGACGACCCGCCGGACGAGGTGCTGCGCGACCCCGACGTGCAGCGCTACGTCACCGGCGCGCCCAAGGAGGCCGCATGACCCTCCGGGCCGAGGGCGTCGAGGTGCGCATCGGCGCCATCACCGCGCTGCGCGGGGTCTCGCTCGAGGCGGCCCCCGGAGAGCTGATCGGTCTCTCGGGCCGCAACGGCGCCGGCAAGACCACCTTCATGAAGGCGGTGATGGGGCTCCATGCGCTCCGCGGCGGCTCCATCGCCTTCGACGGCACCGACCTCTCGGGCGTGCCGACCCACGGCCGCGCCGCGATGGGCATCGGCTACATGCCCGAGGACCGCGGCCTCGTCCCCGAGCTGACGGTGGAGGAGAACCTCCTGCTGCCCAGCTGGGTCACGCCCGCGCTCGACGGCCCCGAGCGGCTGGCGCTCGTCTACGAGATCATGCCTGAGCTGGCGGAGATGAGCGACAGGCGCGCGCTCCTCCTCTCCGGCGGCCAGCAGAAGCTCGTGGCGCTCGGCCGCGCGCTCGCCGCCGGCACGCGGCTGCTCCTGCTCGACGAGCCCTTCGAGGGCGTGGCGCCCGCGCTCGCGCAGCGTCTGTCGGAGGTGATCGCGCGCCTCAAGGGCGGCGAGACGGCGGTGATCCTGAGCCGCTCGGAGCTGCACCACGGCTTCGACGCCTTCGACCGCGACGTGGTGATCGAGCGCGGCGCCAACCGGCCCGAGAGGGCGCCGGCGTGAGCGGCCATGGCGCCGGCGGCGCTCACCGCGGCAGGACCGTCCGCGGCGGTGGGACCGCCCATGGCGACGGGACCGGGGCCTGCGGTGGGGCCGGGGTCCGCGCTCGGACCGCTTGCAGTGGCAGGATCGTTCGCGGCGGCGGGAGCAAGGTCCGCGGCGGGTCCGTCCGCAGCGAGCGCACGGCCGCGGTGAGCGGATGGCGGCGGCGGAGCCATGCCGGGACGGCGAGCCCCGGCGCTCCCCTGGGAGCGGTCAGGCGACGGATCGCCACGCGGGCGACCGGCCTGAGCCGGGCCGTCCGAAGGCGCCCGGCATGAGCGCGCCCTCCCCCGCCCTGAGGCGCGAGACGCATTTCGGCCGGCCCATGGCCTGCTACGCCGAGCGGCCGCCCGACGCCTTCGCCATGCTGGCCGCCCATGAGGGATCGGGGGCCGACGCCGTGGTCGAGGGCTCCGCCCGGCTGAGCCACGCCGCGCTGCACCGCGCGGCCGGGGGGCTCGCCGCGAGCCTCGCGGCGCAGGGCCTGCGGCCCGGCGACCGGGTGGCGCTGCTGATGGGCAACCGCTGGGAGCTCGCCGTGGCGGTGGTGGCGCTCCTGCGCGCGGGGCTGATCGCGGTGCCGGTGGGCGTGCGCTCACAGGCCCCCGAGCTGGCCCACGTCCTGGCCGACAGCGGCGCTCGCATGGTGCTGCACGACGGCGCGCTGGCGCACCTGCTGCCGCCTGGGATCGACGCCACCTCCGCCGACGCCCCCGGCTTCGCCGCGATGCTCGACGCTTCCCCTGCGCCGCCGCACCCCGCTCGGGAGGAGGACGCCGCCGTCATCCTCTACACCTCGGGCACCACGGGGCTGCCGAAGGGCGCGGTGCTCACCCATCTGGGGCTCGTCCACTCCGCGCTGCACTACCGGCACGCCTTCGGCCTCGGCCCCCGCGACCGCTCGCTGATGGCGGTGCCTGCGAGCCACGTCACGGGGCTCGTGGCGAACCTCGCGACCATCCTCGGCGCGGGCGGCGCGCTGCTGGTCCTGCCCCGCTTCGAGGTGCCGGCCTTCCTCGACCTCGCGCGCGAGGAGCGGATGACCCACACCCTCATGGTCCCCGCGATGTACGAGCTGTGCCTGAGGCGCGCCGAGCTCGCCTCGGCCGGGCTCGACGCCTGGCGCGTGGGCGCCTTCGGCGGCGCGCCGATGGCGCGGGCGACGATCGAGCGGCTCGCCCGCGCCCTGCCGCGCCTGACCCTCGCCAATGCCTACGGCGCGACCGAAACCACCTCTCCCGCCACCATCATGCCGCCGGGCGGAGGCCCGCTCGACAGCGTGGGCCGCGCGGTCCCCTGCGGCGCGCTGCGCGTGGTGGACGAGGGGGCGCGCGACGCGGCCCCCGGCGAGCCCGGCGAGATTCTGGATCGCGGGGCCGATGGTGAGCCCCGGCTACTGGGGGGATCCGGAGGCCACCGCGGAGGCCTTCGAGGGGCCGTTCTGGCGCTCGGGCGACGTGGGCGCACTCGACGCGGCGGGCTTCCTGCGCGTGCTCGACCGGCTCAAGGACGTGGTCAACCGCGGCGGCCACAAGGTCTGGTCGGCCGAGGTCGAGGCGGTGCTGCTCGCCCACGACGCGGTGGCCGAGGCGGCGGTGATCGCGGTGCCCTGCCCCGTCCTGGGCGAGCGCGTCCACGCCGTCGTCCACCCCCGCGAGGGGGCCGCGCTCGACGTGGAGGCCTTGCGCGCCTTCTGCGCCGAGCGGATGTCGGACTACAAGGTGCCAGAGGGCGTCACCACGACGGCCGAGCCGCTGCCGCGCAACGCGGGCGGCAAGGTGCTCAAGAGGGAGCTGCGCGCGCTCCTGGGCCCCGTGCCCGCCGACCCCGCGCGCCAGAGGGAGGAGACAGGATGAGGCTCACCATGATGGCCACGGCGCTCGGCCTGGCCGCGCTGCCGGCGCTGGCGCAGGACGCCGCGCAGGACGACGCCGCCCAGGAAGACGCCGCGCAGCAGGACTCTGAAGCGGGAGCGCAGGACGCCGCGCAGGCGGACTGGACCGAATCCCAGTGGGGCCCCGAGGACGAGGTCGGGTCGGCCAACCGGATCACGCCCGAGAGCGTGGTGGCCGCCGCCGACCTCGTGACCGAGGGGAAGGTCTACCCCTTGGGCATCGTGATCGGGCGCGACACGCCCGCTTTCCCGCCGCGCTCGCTGTCGGTGACGGTGCTCCAGCCGGGGCAGGTCCACGGCGTGACCCTGGGCCCGACCCTGACCAGCTACAACGACGACATCTTCATGGGCTGGCTCGGCATCGGCTCCCAGATCGACGGGCTCGGCCATCTCGGGGTCGACGGCGTCTACTACAACGGGTTCGAGGCGTCCGAGTTCGCCGCCGCCGACGGGCTCACGAGGCTCGGGATCGAGAAGATCCCGCCGCTGGTCGCGCGCGGCGTGATGCTCGACATGGCCGCGTTCTACGGCCAGGAGATCGTCGAGGAGGGCACCGCCTACACGGCCGAGGACATCGGGGCCGCGGCCGAGGCGCAGGGCGTCGAGATCCGCGAGGGCGACGTGGTGCTGTTCCACTCGGGCTGGCTCGACCTGATCGACGGCGAGAGCCCCGACACCGAGCGCTACGGCTCGGTCGAGCCGGGGCTGGGCAAGTCGGGCGCCGAGATGCTGGCCGAGATCGGCGCGGTCGCGGTCGGCGCCGACACCTGGGGGGTCGAGGCCGTGCCCTTCGAGGAGGGCGTGGGCACCTTCGAGATCCACCAGATCCTGCTGGCCAAGAACGGCATCTACATGCTGGAGAACATGGACACGCGGGCCCTGGCCTCCGACGGCGTGCACGAGTTCCTGTTCGTGCTCGGCCAGGCGCGCCTCAAGGGCGCGGTGCAGATGATGATCAACCCGGTCGCCATCCGCTGACCCCCGCGGCGCCCGCGCACAGGGCGCCGCCACCCCGAGCTTCGGAGGAGCCATGCGGACCCGCGCCGCCGTCCTGAGCGCCTATCCCGCCGAGCGCCCCTACGCGCGCTCGCGGCCCCTCTCGATCGAGACGGTCGATCTCGACGATCCGGGGCCAGGCGAGGTGCTGGTGCGGGTGATGGCGGCCGGCCTGTGCCACTCGGACCTGTCGGTCATCGACGGGAGCCGGCCGCGCCCGATGCCGATGGCGCTGGGCCACGAGGCGGCGGGCGTGGTCGAGCGGACGGGCGAGGGCGTGGGCGACCTCGCCCCCGGCGAGCACGTGGTGATGGTGTTCGTGCCCTCCTGCGGCCACTGCGCGCCCTGCGCCGAGGGCCGGCCCGCCCTCTGCGAGCCCGGCGCGCGGGCCAACGCGGCCGGCACGCTGCTGTCGGGCGCGCGGCGGCTCCACCGCGGCGGGCACGACCTCAACCACCATCTCGGCGCCTCCGCCTTCGCCGAGCACGCCGTGGTCTCGCGCCGCTCGCTGGTGCGCGTCGATCCCGAGCTGCCCTTCGCCACCGCGGCGCTCTTCGGCTGCGCCGTGCTCACCGGCATGGGCGCGGTGGTCAACACCGGCGCCCTGCGCGCGGGCGAGAGGGTCGCCGTGGTGGGCCTGGGCGGCGTCGGGCTCGCGGCGGTGCTGGGCGCGCTGGCGGCGGGGGCCGCGGAGGTGGTCGGCATCGACGTCGAGCCCCGCAAGCTCGCCGCGGCCAAGGCCCTGGGCGCCACGGCGGCCTTCTCCTCGCGCGACCCCGGCTGCGCCGAGGCGGTGCGCGAGGCGACGCGCGGCGGCGTCGATCTGGCCGTCGAGACGGCCGGGGTGGTGCCCGCGCTGGAGGTGGCCCTCGCCGCCACCCGCCGCGGCGGGCGCACGGTGACGGCGGGGCTCGCCGGCCCCGAGGCGCGGCTGCCGCTCTCGCCGCTCGCCCTCGTCGCCGAGGAGCGCACGCTCAAGGGCTGCTACCTCGGCGGCGGCGTGCCCTCGCGCGACATCGGGCGATACATGGCGCTCCACCGCCACGGCCGCCTGCCCGTCGAGCGCCTGCGCAGCGGCACCGGCGCGCTCTCGGCGATCAACGAGGGCTTCGACCTGCTGGCTGAGGGCCGCGCCATCCGCCACGTGATCGAGATGGACGCCTGATCCGGGCGCCGGGTCCGCACGGGGCAAGCCGCGCGAGGCTCGCCCCCGCCGGGCCGCGGCGGCCGGGAGGAAAGCGGTTCGGGGCCCGGCGGGGGCGCGCGCCCTCCCGGGCTGGCGCGCTCGACCGCCCCTCCGAGGCCCGTGCCCGCGACGCCGCCGCGCCCCTGTCCTTCGCTCGCCGGGGCTCGTATCCTCGGGCATCGACACCTCTCCATCGCCAGAGGAGGACACGGCCGTGAACGAGCAGACATCCCCCCCGAGCCTGCGGATCGCCGTCACGCCCTCGGGCACGACCCCGGGCTACATGCCGGGCTTCGGCAACGACTTCGAGACCGAGGCGCTGCCCGGCGCCCTGCCGCGGGGCATGAACAGCCCCCAGCGCTGCGCCTACGGCCTTTACGGCGAGCAGCTCTCGGGCACCGCCTTCACCGCGCCCTCGCACCGCAACGAGCGCAGCTGGTGCTACCGCATCCGCCCCTCGGTCAAGCATTCGGGCCGCACCGCGCGCACCCCCCTGCCCTATTGGAAGTCCGCGCCGAACGTGGTCGAGGACGTGACCTCGCTGGGCCAGTACCGCTGGGATCCGGTGCCGCACGCCTCAGAGCCGCTGACCTGGCTCACGGGCATGCGGACGATGACCACGGCCGGGGACGTGAACACGCAGGTCGGCATGGCGGCCCACGTCTACCTCGTCACCGCCTCGATGGAGGACGCCTACTTCTACTCCGCCGACAGCGAGATGCTGGTCGTGCCGCAGGAGGGGCGGCTGCGCTTTTGCACCGAGCTCGGCGTGATCGACCTGGAGCCGCAGGAGATCGCGCTGATCCCGCGCGGGCTTGTCCACCGGGTCGAGGTGCTGGAGGGGCCGTGCCGCGGCTTCGTGTGCGAGAATTACGGGCAGCCCTTCGAGCTGCCGGGCCGCGGGCCGATCGGCGCCAACTGCATGGCCAACCGGCGCGACTTCCTCACGCCCGTGGCCGCCTTCGAGGACCGCGAGACGCCCTCGACCCTCACCATCAAGTGGTGCGGCCAGTTCCACGAGACGCGCATCGGGCACTCGCCCCTCGACGTGGTGGCCTGGCATGGCAACTACGCGCCGGTGAAGTACGACCTGCGGACCTACTGCCCGGTGGGCGCGATCCTCTTCGACCACCCCGACCCGTCGATCTTCACCGTGCTGACGGCGCCCTCGGGGGTGGAGGGCACGGCCAACATCGACTTCGTGCTCTTCCGCGACCGTTGGGGCGTGGCCGAGGACACCTTCCGCCCGCCCTGGTACCACAAGAACGTCATGTCCGAGCTGATGGGCAACATCCTGGGCCAGTACGACGCCAAGCCCCAGGGCTTCGTGCCGGGGGGCCTGAGCTTGCACAACATGATGCTGCCCCACGGGCCGGACCGGGAGGCGTTCGAGCGCGCCTCGAAGGCCGAGCTGAAGCCCGTCAAGCTGGAGGACACGATGTCCTTCATGTTCGAGACCCGCTTCCCGCAGCACCTCACCGCCTTCGCCGCGAAGGAGGCGCCCTTGCAGGACGACTACGTGGACTGCTGGGCCGACCTGCCCAAGCTGTTCGACGGCACGCCGGGCAGGAAGGGGTGACGGCTCGGGCGCGCTCTTGTGCCGAAGACTCACCGCACGTCACGATGGGCGCCGGGGCATCGACGGGGACATGCGAACACGGACGCTGCCTCGCGCGAGGTCGTCCTCGAAGATCGGGCACGCCGCCCGCCTCTGCCGTAGGATCTTCGGAACAGAATCGTGACGTTCGTCTCGACATCGCTGACCGGCACGCTCCCGTCCCTGCCGACCGCAGCCCACGCCGCGCCGTCCCGATCTTCGAGCCGCCGGACGGATCCATCCCCGACGACGGCCCACGACCTGGCAGCGGCGGCGGCGGTCGGTTCCTTCCCTTCGACCCGGACTTCATCGAGCTCGCCCCCGGGCGCGTCGATGGGGAGCGCAAGACGGTGCTCACCGTCCTCGCCGACGAGCCAGGGACGCCGGTCCTGCTCGAAAGCCCGACGATCCTGCACAGAAAGGAGACGACGTCCGGCCCCATACCGGGCGAGCCCGTGACCCAGGGGGAGTTCCTGCTTCGGCTCGGCGACCTGTCCGGCTCCAGCGCCCACCTCGCGATCTCGTCCGACGACCCCAACTCGGTCATCCCCTACGGGGGGAGCCCCTCACCGGCCAGACATCGCGGGCGAACGCGAAGATCTTCGCCACCGCGCCCTCGCCCATCCCGGTCCCCGCCACGCTGCCGCTCCTGGCCGGCGCGCTCGGCATCGGCGCGCTCGCCCAGCGCCGGCGCGGGGCCTAGGGCGAAGGGCGGGTGAGGCTCGCGACCCTGCCAGGGCCCACGCCCGACGGGCGCCTGGTCGCGGTCGAGGGCGACGCCTGCCGCCCGCTCGCCTGCGGCACGATGCTGGCCTGGCTCGACGGGGGCGACGCGACCCTGGGCGAGCCCGAGCCGTTCGACGCGGGCCTCTGCCTCGCCCCCCTGCCGCGGACCTGGCAGTTCCTCGACGGGTCGGCCTACGTCAACCACGTGGACCTCGTCCGCCGCGCCCGCGGGGCCGAGATGCCCGAGCGGTTCTGGCACGACCCGCTGATGTATCAGGGCCTGTCGGTCTTCTCCGCCCCCACCGCGCCGATCCCCTCGCGCGCCCACTGGGGCACCGACCTGGAGGCGGAGGTCGCCGTGATCACCGGCCCCGTCCCCATGGGTGTCGCGCCGGAGGAGGCGGCCCGCGCGATCCGGCTGGTGTGCCTGCTCGACGACGTGTCCTTGCGCGGCCTGATCCCGGACGAGCTGGCCAAGGGCTTCGGCTTCGTCCACGGCAAGCCCGCCTCGGCGCTCTCGCCGCTGGCCCTGACGCCCGACGAGGCGCCGGGCTGGGACGGCGCGCGCCTGCACGGCGTCCTGCGCGTGGACGTGAACGGCGAGCCCTTCGGCCGGGTGGAGGCGGGCGAGGACATGACCTTCGACTTCCCCACGCTCGTCGCGCACGCGGCGCGCACGCGCGACCTGCCCGCGGGCACCGTGATCGGGTCGGGCACCGTGTCGAACCGGGACGCGGACGGGGGCCCGGGCCTGCCGGTGGCCGAGGGCGGGCGCGGCTACGCCTGCATCGCCGAGCAGCGGGTGGTCGAGACCCTCCTGCACGGCGCCCCCCGCACCCCGTTCCTGCGCCCCGGCGACAGCGTGACCATCCGGATGGAGGGGCCCGAGGGCTCGCCCTTCGGCGACATCCACCAGACCGTCGAGGCCGCATGACCAGAGACTTCGCATCCGCCGGCGACATGGCCGAGAAGGAGACCTCCTTCACCGAGATCGGCGAGGGCCTCCACGCCTTCACCGCGGAGGGAGACCCGAACTCGGGCGTCATCGTGGGCGACGACGCCGTGATGGTGGTCGAGGCGCAGGCGACGCCGCGCCTCGCGCGCAAGGTGATCGAGCACGTCCGCTCCGTCACCGACCTGCCCATCACCCACCTCGCGCTCACCCATTACCACGCGGTGCGCGTGCTCGGCGCGCAGGCCTACGGCGCGCCCACGGTGGTGATGTCCGAGGCCGCCCGCGCCATGGTCGTGGAGCGCGGTCAGGAGGACTGGGACAGCGAGTTCGCCCGCTTCCCGCGGCTCTTCCAGGGCCACGAGGAGATCCCCGGCCTGACCTGGCCCACCACCACCTTCTCGGGGCGCATGTCGCTCTATCTCGGCCGAAGGCGCGTGGACCTGATGCAGCTCGGGCGCGCCCACACCGCCGGCGACATGGTGGTCCACGTGCCCGACGCGAACGTCATGTTCACCGGCGACATCGTGGAGGCTCATAGCGCCTGCTACTGCGGCGACGGGCATTTCGGCGACTGGCCCGGCACGCTCGGGCGCATCCGCGCCTTCGACCTCGACGCCATCGCGCCGGGGCGCGGCGACGCGCTGGTGGGGCGCGGGGCGGTGGACGACGCGCTCGAACTCGACGGCCGACTTCCTGGCGTCCACCTACCGCCCCGCGGCCCGCGTGGCGCAGGGCGGCGGCTCGCTCAAGGAGGCCTGGGACGCGGTGCGGGAGGCCTGCGACCCGAAGTTCGCCGACTGGGCCATCTACGAGCATTGCCTGCCCTTCAACGTCGCGCGCGCCCACGACGAGGCGCGAGGGCTCGACACGCCGCGCATCTGGACCGCCGAGCGCGACCGCGCGATGTGGGAGGCGCTGCAGGGCTGACGCCTCCTCAGAATCTGGCGAGTGCGCGAAATGGTGAACGTTCGGTAAACTGCTGCCAGGAGCGGTGGGGGCACGAGGATGGCTCGCAGGGGCGAGGGGACGGCGGCGCCGGGGCCGCGCGCCGGGATGATGATCGGCGGGCCTCCCCGCGGCGGCGCCCGCCTCATGGCGCTGATGGCGCGCAACAACGCCTGGGCCAACGCCCGGCTGCTCGACGCCTGCGCGCGCCTCGCCGACGAGGCCTGGCGCGCGCCGCGGGTGGGCTTCTTCCCCTCGCTCGCCGAGACCCTCGCGCATGTCCACTGGGTGGACCGCTACTACCTCGACGCGCTGACGGGGGGAGGGCGGGGCCGGGCCGTCTTCGACGACGAGCCCGCGCCGGGCGAGGAGCCCGCGGCCGCCGCCCTGCGCGCCGATCAGGCCGCGCTCGACGCGACGCTGGTGGGCTTCTGCGAGGCGATGCCGCCGGGGGGGTTCTCGCTCGCCGTCCCCACCGATCGCCGCGACCGGACGGTGCCCGAGCGCGTGGACGACCTGCTGCTGCACCTCTTCCAGCACCAGATCCACCACCGCGGCCAGGCCCATGCGATGCTCGCGGGCACGCCCGTGCCGCCGCCCCAGCTCGACGAGTTCTTCCTCGCCTTCGACCGCCATCCCACCGCGGCCGCCGCGATGGGGCTGACGGACGACGCCCCCTGACCCCTGGCGCCGCCCCGCGCCCCGTCTAGACTGCCGCCCGAACGCGCCGCGCATCCGGACCGACGAGCGCGACCGCCGGGCGCGGGACGCGCGCCCCAGGGCCGATGGGACGGGGCTGCGGGGACGGGGACGGGGACGACGATGCTCGACGCGCGAGGCGATCCCGCCCTCAGGCTCTACCCCTACGCACGGGTGGCCGCCCAGGACGCCCCCGAGCCCGAGCGGCACCCGGTCGTGGTGGTGGGCGGCGGGCCGGTGGGCCTGGCGCTGGCGCTCGACCTGGGGCTGCGCGGCACGCGCGTGCTGGTGCTCGACGACGAGGAGGGGGTGGGCCAGGGCTCCCGCGCGATCTGCTTCTCCCAGCGCACGCTGGAGATCGCCCACCGCTTGGGCTGCGGGCGGGCGATGGTCGAGAAGGGCGTGGTCTGGAGCGTGGGGCGGGTATTCCACGGGCAGCACGAGGTGTTCCGCTTCGACCTCTCGCCCGAGGGCGGCCATCGCCACCCCCCCTTCGTCAACCTCCAGCAACCTTGCGTCGAGCGCTTCCTCGTGGACGGGGTCCGGGCGGCGCGAGGGAGGGGCGCGCCGATCGAGATCCGCGGGCGTAACCGGGTCGCGGGGCTCGCGGACGAGGGCGATCACGCGGCGCTCGAGGTCGAGACGCCCGACGGCCCCTACCGGGTCGAGGCGGACTGGGTGGCCGCCTGCGACGGGGCGCGCTCGCCGGTGCGGACCATGATGGGCTTGGGCTTCGAGGGCCGGGTGTTCGAGGACAACTTCCTCATCGCCGACGTGCGCATGACCGCGCCCTTCCCCACGGAGCGGTGGTTCTGGTTCGAGCCGCCCTTCGAGGGCGCGGGCGCCTCGGCGCTGCTGCACAAGCAGCCCGACGATGTGTGGCGCCTCGACTTCCAGCTCGGCTGGGACATCGACCGCGAGGCCGAGCTCGACCCCGCGCGCGTCCGCGCGCGCGTGGACGCGATGCTGGGCCGAGGCGCGGCCTACAAGCTCGACTGGACCAGCATCTACACCTTCCAGTGCCGCCGGATGGAGCGCTTCCGCCACGGGCCCGTGCTCTTCGCGGGCGACGCCGCGCACCAGGTCTCGCCCTTCGGCGCGCGCGGCGCCAACTCGGGCGCCCAGGACGCCGACAACCTCGCCTGGAAGCTCGACCTCGTGCTGCGGGGTGCCGCACCCGAGGCCCTGCTCGACAGCTACGGCGCCGAGCGCGAGCGCGCCGCCGACGAGAACATCCTCGCCTCGACCCGCTCGACCGACTTCCTGACGCCCAAGAGCGCGGCCAGCCGGACCTTCCGCGACGCCGTGCTGACGCTCGCGCGCGACCACGCCTTCGCCCGGCCGATGGTCAACTCGGGCCGCCTCTCGGTCCCCTGCGTCTACGACGGCCTGCCCCTGAACGGCCCCGACGCGCTGGGCGGCCCCGAGGCCGCGCGCCCCGGCGCCCCCTGCCCCGACGCGCCGCTGGCGGACGGCTCGTTCCTCCTCGACCGGCTCACGGGCGGCTTCGCGCTCCTGACGATCGAGGCGGAAGCGCCCGAGACGTTGGAGATCGACGGCATCGCGGTGACGCGGATCGCGCTCGGGGCCGCCGACGACGCGGAGGGCTTCGTGCGGCGGCGCCACCTCGGCGACGCGCCGGGCGCGGCCTACCTGATCCGCCCCGACCAGCACGTGGCCGCGCGCTGGCCCACCTTCGACGCGGGCGCCGTCGAGGCGGCGCTGCGGCGCGCTGTGGGAAGGGGGTGAGCGTGGCGCTCGTGCTCGCCCCGAACATCCCCGACCCCGACGGCTTCTACGACGAGCTGCTGGCCGCCCATCGGGATCTCAGCCGCGAGCAGAGCGAGGCCCTCAACGCCCGCCTGGTCCTGGTGCTCGCCAACCACGTCGGCGACCGCGACGTGCTGCGCGCGGCGCTGGAGGCGGCCTCGGCCCCACGTTGAGCGGCAGCGGCCGCCCGGCGGCAGCGGCCACCCGGCGGCAGCGGCCGCCCGGCGGCGACGGCCGCCCGGCGGCATCGACCACAGAACGGCATCGGCCGCGTCCGGCGGCGCTCCCCCGACCCCGGCGGCGTCGTCCGCAGGTGGCCTCGATGCCCGCGGGCGTCGGCCCGGCGCGCGCCGCGTGAGCGCCCGCCCTCAGTGCCCGCCGCCGGCGGCGCCGGCCTTGGGCCTTCGCACCAGCGCGGCGAGCACGACCAGGCCCGCGAAGAGCGCCGTCAGGAGCAGGAACACGTCCGCGAAGCTCATCACCGCCGCCTCGCGCGTCACCGCGGCGGCGATGGACTGGAGCGCCCCGGCCTCGCCGTCCACGCCGCTCGCGCCCAAGGCCGCGGCCATCTCGGCCAGGCGCTCCTCGACCACGGGGCGGCCCCAGGTGACGGCCTCGGCGAGGCGCTGGTGGTGGAGCGCCTGACGGTCGGTCAAGAGCGTGGCGATCACGGCGAGGCCCACCGCGCCGCCCAGGTTGCGCGTCAGGTTGTAGAGCCCCGAGGCGCCCTTGACCCGCTCGGGCGGGAGCGTGCCGAGCGCCACGTTGTTGATCGGGATCATCGCCAGCATCAGGCCGACGCCGCGCAGGATCTGCGGCACGAACAGCTCCCGGAAGTCCCAGTCGTGGGTGATGCCCGTCATGAGGTAGGTGCCGAGGCCGAAGGAGGCGAAGCCCAGCGCCATCATCGCGCGCGGGTCCATCCGGCTCGACAAGAGCCCCGAGACCGGCGCCATGACGAACATCGCGGCGCCCGAGACGAACATCGTCTGGCCGATCATCAGCGCGTCGTAGCCGCGGATGCGCGCGAGGTAGACCGGGTAGATGTAGGTCAGCCCGTAGAGCCCCACCCCCATCACGAAGGAGAAGAGCGAGCCCAGCGCGAAGTTGCGGTTGGAGAACGCCGTCAGATCCACGATCGGCTCGCGCGCGGTGAGCGCGCGCGCGAAGAAGAGCGCCGCTCCCAGCGCCGAGACGAGCGAGAGCGCGGCGATCGTCGGGCTGTCGAACCAGTCGGCGCGCGTGCCCTCCTCCAGCACGTATTCGAGCGCGCCGAGGAAGGCCGCGAGCCCGAGGAGCCCCCACCAGTCGAAGCGGTCGAAGAGCGTGAGGTCCGGCTCGTCGAAGTCCACGAGGTTCCAGACCGCGATCGCCACCGCGATGCCGAAGGGCACGTTGATCAGGAACAGCCAGTGCCAGGAGAGCGCGTCGCTGAGATAGCCGCCCACCGTGGGGCCGATGGTCGGCGCCAAGGTGGCGACGAGCCCGATCATGGGCGAGACGATCGAGCGCTTCGAGGGCGGGAAGACGGTGTAGGCGGCGGCGAAGACGCTGGGGATCATGGCGCCGCCGATGAAGCCCTGCACCGCGCGGTAGACGATCATCTGCTCGATGCTGGTGGCCGTCGCGCAGAGCGCGGAGGCCGCTGTGAAGCCCGCGGCGGCGGCGGTGAAGAGCACCCGCGTGGACAGCATCCGCCCGAGGAAGCCCGACAGCGGGATCATGACGACCTCCGCGATCAGGTAGGAGGTCTGGACCCAGGACACCTCGTCGTTGGACGCAGACAACCCCGCCTGGATCTCCGCGAGCGAGGCCGAGACGATCTGGATGTCGAGGATCGCCATGAACATGCCGAACACCATGGCGAGGAACGCCAGCATGGTGCGCAGCGGGATCGCGTCCGCGTCGCGCCCGGGCGCGTTCGTGGCGGTGGCGGCCATGGGGGCGGCTCCTCGGCCCGGCGCCGTCAGCGGTCGGCGGGCGCCGCGGCGTCGGCCGTCACGGGCTCGGTCGCAGGCGTGGCGTCGGCGGTGACGGGCGTGGTGCGCCGGTCGATCGCCACCACGACCGAGAGGCCGGGGCGCAGCGCGCCCCCGAGCGCCTGCGCGTCGTCGATCCGGATCCGGACCGGCACGCGCTGGACGACCTTGGTGAAGTTGCCGGTGGCGTTGTCGGGCGGCAGCAGCGAGAACACCGAGCCCGAGGCGGGCGCCACGCTCTGCACGGTGCCCGTCAGCGTCCGGCCGGGCAGCGCGTCCACCTCGACCTCGGCGCGTTGGCCCGGCACGATGCCGTCGAGCTGGGTCTCCTTGAAGTTGGCGTCCACGTAGACCGCACCCGCGGGCACGATCGCCGCGAGCCGCTTGCCCGGCGAGACCAGGTCGCCCACCTGCACCGAGAGGTTGCCCACCCGGCCGTCGCTCGGCGCGCGCAGCACGGTGAAGGTCAGGTCGCGCTCGGCCTGGTCGCGGGCGACGCCGAGCTCGGCCAGTGCGCCCTCGGCCTCGGCCCGCTGGGCGTCGAGCACCGAGACCTGGGCGGTGGCCGCGTCGATCGCCGCGCGCGCCTCCGCCAGCGTCGAGGCGGCGGCGTCGCGCGCCGTGCGCGCCGCGTCCCTCTGCGCCGACGTGCCGGCGCCGCGGGAGGCGAGGCGCTCGGCGCGCGCGAGATCCTCCTCGGCCTGGTCGAGCAGGGTCTGCGCCTTCTCGCGCTCGAACCGGGCCTGGGAGACGGCGGCCTCGGCGGCGGCGCGCTGGGAGGCGAAGCGCTCGATGGCGGCCTGCTGCGTGGCGATCCTGGCCCGCGCCGCGTCGAGCGCGAGCTGGAGGTCGCCCGGGTCGATCGTGGCGATGGGCTCGCCCGCGCGCACGGCGTCGTTCTCGCGCGCCGGCACCGTCTCGACGTAGCCGGTGATCTTGGGCGAGACGATGGCGATGTCGGCGCCCACATAGGCGTCGTCGGTCGA
Organism: uncultured Alphaproteobacteria bacterium; assembly: GCA_963799455.1. Classification (GTDB taxonomy): domain Bacteria; phylum Pseudomonadota; class Alphaproteobacteria; order Rhodobacterales; family Rhodobacteraceae; genus CAWCXF01. Next base: position 131,127 of record CAWCXF010000004.1, read on the forward strand.
GATCATGAACCGACCCTCGGCCCACCAGCGCCAGCCGAAGAAGCCCGCCGCCCCGAGCACGGCCAGCGCGACCAGCATGAGGACGACGCGCTTGGCGCCGCCGCCCTTGGCGGGCGCGTCCGCCGCGGGCGCCGCCCCGGCGGCCGGACGTGCCTCTCCCGCGGGGGCGATCGGGGGGCGCTCGCGCCCGGAGATCTCATCGCCCTGCTCGCGGGGGGGTGCTTCGTCGTACATCGCGGCCACCTGATCGAACCGAACGGTTCGGTTCGGTCTCCCGACCTAGCGTTCCAGGCGGCCGGTGCAAGGGTCGTCCGCGTCGATGAGCCGGCAGCCGTCGGAGGACCGCCTTCGGTCCCGACCCGTCCGCGAAGCCGCCCCGGCGGGGCCGGCTCGGGCCGGCCTCAGCCCCGGCCGATGAAGGGCATCGCGGTGGCCATCACGGTCATGAACTGCACGTTCACGTCGAGCGGCAGGCTCGCCATGTGCAGCACCGCGGCGGCGACGTGGCTCGCGTCCATCACCGGCTCGATCCGGTTCGACCCGTCCGCCTGGGGCACGCCGGTGGTCATCTTGCGCGCCATGTCGGTGAGCGCGTTGCCGATGTCGATCTGGCCGCAGGCGATGGAGAACGGCCGCCCGTCGAGGCTGAGCGTGCGCGTGAGCCCCGTCACCGCGTGCTTCGACATGGTGTAGGGCGCCGAGCCCGGCCGCGGCACATGGGCCGAGATCGAGCCGTTGTTGACGATCCGGCCCCCTTGCGGATCCTGCCGGCGCATCTGGCCGAAGGCCGCGCGCGCGCTCAGAAACATGCCGGTGATGTTGACGTCGCAGACCTGGCGCCACTCGGCCGGGTCGATCTCGTCGATGGGTCTGGAGGCCACGTTGGTGCCGGCGTTGTTGAAGAGCGCGTCGAGCCGGCCCCAGTCGCCCACGACCCGCGCGAAGGCCGCGTCGAGCGCGTCCGCGTCGGTCACGTCGCAGGGCAGCACCAACGCGCCCTCGTGATCGCCCGCGGTCTCGCGCAGCGCCTCCTCGCGCCGGCCCAGGAGCGCCACGCGCCAGCCGCGATCGAGGAAGAGCCGCACCGTGACGCGGCCGATGCCGCTGCCCGCGCCGGTGATGATGATCGTCTGCTGGGCCATCGGTCCTCCCTCGCCCGCGCGGGGTCGCGCGCCTTTGTGTCCGCGCGGGGTCGCGCGAGCCTCCCTGTCCGCGCGGGGTCGCGCGAGCGCCCCAGGTCTGGGCCGCGCCGCGACCCCGCGTCAATGGCCCCGAGCCGATGCCCCCTTCGGCGGTCGCCGCCGGTGGACGCCCGCGACGGGCCTGCGCGGCGCGGCGGCGGGCGGCCTCGGGCTGCCGGATCGAGGGTTGCGCGGGGCCGGATCCCATGCCACGTCGCGCAGGCTGCATACGGAAAGGCACCGTCTTGTCCGGCCCCGCTCGACCCGATCCCCTCCACCGCCCGCGCCCGCCGAGAGGCGGCGAGGGCCCGCCCCTCGATCGCGCGAGCCCCGGAGCGGGCGCCATGGCCCGCGCGGCGGCGAGGCGGCCCCTGAGGCTCGATCCATGACCTTCGACCTGCCCTCGGGCGCCTCTCTCGTCGGCCGCGCCTGGCGGCCCGACCGGGACGGCCCCTCGCTGGTGAGCGTGCGCGACGGCGCCGTGATCGACGTCACCACGCCCGAGGCGCCGACGATGCGCGACCTCCTGGAGAGGGACGACCCCGCCGCCCACGTGTCGTCCATCGAGGGCGAGCGGCTGGGCTCGCTCGACGAGATCGCCGCCGCCTCGATGGCGGGCGAGGGCGTGCGGCTCCTGGCGCCCTGCGACCTCCAGGCGGTCAAGGCCTGCGGCGTGACCTTCGCGGGCTCGATGGTCGAGCGCGTGATCGAGGAGCGCGCCGCCGGAGACCCCGCCCGCGCCGAGAGGGTCCGGTCCGAGATCGGCGCGCTGATCGGCGACAGCCTGCGCGCGCTGGAGGCGGGCTCCGAGAAGGCCATGCAGGTCAAGGCGGCGCTGGTCGAGGCCGGGCTCTGGTCGCAGTACCTGGAGGTCGGCATCGGCCCCGACGCCGAGGTCTTCACCAAGGCCCAGCCGATGTCCTCGGTGGGCTGGGGCGCGAAGGTGGGGCTCCACCCGGTGTCGTCGTGGAACAACCCCGAGCCCGAGGTGGTGCTGGCCTGCGACTCGCGCGGCGCCGTCAAGGGCGCGACCTTGGGCAACGACGTGAACCTGCGCGACGTCGAGGGCCGCTCGGCGCTCTTGCTGGGCCGCGCCAAGGACAACAACGCGTCCTGCGCGATGGGCCCCTTCGTCCGGCTCTTCGATCGGGGCTACGGCATCGAGGACGTGCGCGCGGCCGAGCTGGATCTCATGATCGAGGGGGCCGACGGCTACCGGCTCGAAGGCCACAGCGCCATGAGCGAGATCAGCCGCGACCCGCTCGACCTCGCCGCCCAGACCTGCGGGCCGCACCACCAGTATCCCGACGGCTTCATGCTGTTCCTCGGCACGCTTTTCGCGCCCACCCAGGACCGCGACGTGCCCGGCGAGGGCTTCACCCACCACGTCGGCGACGTGGTGACGATCCGCTCGGAGGGCTTGGGCGCGCTCGTCAACACGGTGGATTTGTCCACCGCCTGCCCCCCCTGGACCTTCGGCGCCGCCGCGCTCATGCGCAACCTGGCCGCGCGCCGCCTGATCTGAGACCCCGAAGGGAGCTCCCATGACGCTGCACCGCAACCTGATCGCCGGCGAGTGGACCGACGGCGAGCCCATCGCCAACGTCAACCCGTCCAACACCGACGAGGAGGTCGGCCGCTACGCCCGCGCCACGGCCCAGGACGCCACCCGCGCCGTCTCTGCGGCCAAGGAGGCGTTCCCCGCCTGGTCGCGCTCGGGGCCCGCGCAGCGCCACGCGGTGCTGAGGGCGGCCTCCGACGAGATCGCCGCGCGCAAGGAGGAGATCGGGCGGCTGCTCGCGCGAGAGGAGGGCAAGACGCTCGCCGAAGGGGTCATGGAGACGGCGCGGGCCGCGCAGATCTTCGACTTCTTCGCCGGCGAGGCGCTGCGGCTCTCGGGCGAGCTGCTGCCCTCGGTGCGCCCGGGCGTCACGGTCGAGATCACCCGCGAGCCGGTGGGGGTGGTGGGCCTCATCACGCCGTGGAACTTCCCCGTGGCGATCCCCGCGTGGAAGCTCGCGCCGGCGCTCTGCCACGGCAACACGGTGGTCATCAAGCCCGCCGACCTCGTGCCGGGCTGCACCTGGGCGCTGGTGGACATCCTGCACCGCGCGGGGCTGCCCGAGGGGGTGCTGAACCTCGTCATGGGCCGCGGCTCCGTCGTCGGCGAGGCGATCGTCGAGAGCCGCGACGTGGACGCCATCAGCTTCACCGGCTCGGTCGCCACCGGCGCCTCGATCGCCGCGGCCTGCGCGCGGCACATGCGCAAAGCGCAGCTCGAGATGGGGGGCAAGAACCCGCTCGTGGTGCTCGACGACGCCGACCTCGGCACGGCCGTCGAATGCGCCGTGAACGGTGCGTTCTTCTCCACCGGCCAGCGCTGCACGGCGTCCTCGCGCCTCATCGTCACCGAAGGGATCCACGACCGCTTCGTCGCCGCCCTGACCGAGCGGCTGGGTGCCCTGAAGGTGGACGACGCGGTGAAGGAGGGCACCCACATCGGCCCCGTGGTGGACCAGTCCCAGCTCGACCAGGACCTCGACTACATCCGCGTCGGCCGCGAGGAGGGCGCCACCCTCGCCTTCGGCGGCGAGCGGGTCGAGCGCGAGACGCCCGGCTTCTACCTCCAGCCGGCGCTCTTCACCGAGACCACCAACGCCATGCGCATCAACCGCGAGGAGGTGTTCGGCCCCGTCGCGGGCGTGATCCGGGTGCGCGACTACGACGAGGCGCTCGCCGTCGCCAACGACACCGAGTTCGGCCTGTCGGCGGGGATCTGCACCCAGAGCCTCAAGCACGCGGCCCACTTCAAGCGCGACGCCGAGGCCGGGATGGTGATGGTCAACCTGCCCACGGCCGGCGTGGACTTCCACGTCCCCTTCGGCGGCCGCAAGGGGTCGAGCTACGGCCCCCGCGAGCAGGGCCGCTACGCCGCCGAGTTCTACACCACCGTCAAGACGGCGTATCAGGCGGCGGGCTGAGCCCGAGCGCGGGCCACGGCGCCCGAACTCGGGCCGCGGCGCCCGAGCGCGGGGAGCGGCCCCGAGCGCGGGGGGCGCGGCGGTGAGCCTGGCCCCTCCCCGGCGCTCGACCGCCGATCGGGGGGCGTCGCCCTGAGGGGGCCCCAGGGGCTGTCCGGACGGCTTGCGCGGCGGCGCGCTGCGTGGCCGGGTGGGGCTTCCGCCTCGAAGCCCCAGCCCTTTGCGGGCCGACGGCGAGGCTCGGGCGCGCCGATGCCCACTTCGCCTCCGAGGGGCCGCCGCCCTCGGCGGCCGGGGCGTCGTGGCCGGACGCAGAACCGGACCCCGCGCTCAGAGCGGCGCGGCGCGCGCCGACCCCGCCTCCTCCTCCCGCGCGAGCGGGTTGCGCAGCGGCCGGCCGAAGCCGGGCGCTTCGATCTCGAACACGTCGCCCGGGCGGGGCGTGATCCCGTCGGCGAAGCTCAGCGTGGCCGTGCCGAGGAAGTGCACGTGGAGGTCGCCGGGGCGGCGGTGCTGGGCGTATTTGAAGTGGTGGTGCTCGAGGTTGGCGAGGCTGTGGGACATGTGCGCCTCGCCCGACAGGAACGGGCGCTCCCACAGCGTCGCGCCGCCGCGCAGGATGCGCGAGCGGCCCTCGACGGACCCGGGCAGAGGGCCGGGGCGCAGCTCGGGGCCGATCGAGCAGGGGCGCAGCTTGGAGTGCGCCAGCAGCAGGTAGTTGCGCCGCTCGGTCACGTGGTCGGAGAACTCGTTTCCGAGCGCGAAGCCAAGCCGCCGCGGCGCGCCGTCCTCGCCGATCAGGTAGATCCCGGCGATCTCGGGCTCCTCGCCGCCGTCGCCCGCGAAGGCCGGCATCGTCAGCGGCTGCCCGGGCGCCATGAGGCTCGTCCCCGTCCCCTTGTAGAACCACTCGGGCTCGGCGCCGACCGCGCCGCCCTCGGGCTTGCCGCCTTCGAGGCCGTCGCGGAACATCCGCATGGAATCGGTGGTGGACTGCGCCGTGGCCGCGGCGTGCATCGCGTCGCGGGCGTCGGCGGAGCCGAGATGGGTGAGCCCGGTGCCGGTGACGATCAGCCGGGCGGGCTCGGGATGGCTCACGGGTGAAAGCAGCCGCCCCTCGGCCTCCACCTCGTCGTAGTCCTCCTCGTCGCCGCTCGCGCGGGCCTCGGCCGCCTCGGCCAAGCCCCTGCCTTCGGCGAGCGCGAGGCGGGCCAGGTCGAGGAGCGTGGGGGCGCCTTCGATGCGCCTGAGCCGCCCGCCGTCCACCGCGGCGAGGCGCGGCTCCCCGTCCCGGCCTCGATGCTGCACCAGGTTCATCGCCGCCCCCCCCGTGGCCCGCCCCTCACGGGCCATAGAACACGCCGACGAGCCAGAGCGGAACGGCCGGAACGTAGGTGACGATCAGCAGCACCGCGACGAGCACGCCGATGAAGGGCAGGTTGGTGCGCGTCGTGGCCCACACGTCGGTCCTGGCGATCGAGCAGGCGGTGACCAGCACGCTGGCCACCGGGGGCGTCTGCTGGCCCAGCGCGATGTTGAGCGTGAGCAGGATGCCGAAATGGACCGGGTCGATGCCCATCTCGCGCACCAGCGGCATGAAGATCGGCACCGTCAGGATGATCGCCGCCGCCCCGTGCAGCACCATGCCGACGAAGAGGAGGAACACGTTGACGATCATCAGCACGGCGAGCTTGTTCTCGGTGATCGTGGTGATGCCCGCGGCGAGGCGCTGGGGCATCTCGGTCTCGGTCAGGTAGAGGCCGAGCACGGCCGAGGTCGCCACCAGGAGCATCACCACGGAGGTCTGGAGCACGCCGTCCACCAGCGCGTGGTAGAGCTTCGCCAAATCCATCTCGCGGTAGATGAACACGCCGATGATGAGGGCCGCCAGCACCGCGAGCCCAGCGCCCTCCGTCGCGGTGACGATGCCGCCGAAGATGCCGCCCAAGATGATGACCGGCAGCACCAGCGCCCAGGCGGCGTCGCGGGTCGCGGCCCAGAGGCGGCGGAGCGAGAAGCCCTCCTCGCGCGGCAGGTCGTAGCGCACCGCGAACCCGTAGCACAGCGCCATCATGAGGGCGGCGCCGAGGAGCCCCGGCACGATCCCGGCGACGAAGAGCTGGACGATCGAGGTGTCCGACAGCGCGCCGTAGAGGATCATCGGGATCGAGGGCGGGATGATGATGGCGAGCGAGGCCGACGACGAGGTCAGCGCGGCGGCGAAGCGCGCGGAGTAGCCCTTCTCCTTCATCGCCGGGATCAGGATCGAGCCGGTGGCGGCCACGTCGGCCACCGCCGAGCCCGAGATCTCGGCGAAGAACAGCGACACGCCGACGTTGACCATCGCGAGACCGCCCCGGACGAAGCCGATCAGCGCCGAGACGAAGGCGATCAGCCGGGTCGAGATCCCGGAGGTGTTCATCAGCGCGCCCGCCAGCACGAAGAGCGGGATCGCGATCAGCGGGAAGCTGGTGGCCCCGTTGTAGAGCGAGAGCATCGCGTTGAGGAAGCCGAGCGAGCCGTTCAGCACGAAGACCCCGATCAGCGCCGAGGCCAGGATCGCCACGGCGATCGGCAGGCCGATGGCGATCATCAGGAACATCGAGGCGAGGATCGCGGCCTCGGTCACCGCGCGCGCTCCCGCGCGTCCCTAGTCGTCGCGCGGCCCCGCGCGTCCCTAGTCATCGCGCGCGGCCGCGGGCCAGCTCGGCCTCGGCGCGGGCGATCTCGTGCTCGATCTCGGCCGCCTCGGGGTCGCGGCCCGACCGCACGTCGGCGAGGCGCGCGCGCAGCGTCAGCAGGCGCGCCACGACGATGATCGCGGCCGAGGCGGGGACGATCGACTGCACCAGGCTGCGCGGCACGAAGCGCAGCGTGGTCATGGTCTCGGTGCCGAAGACTCCCAAGATCGCCCAGCCGGCCCAGGCGGTGATCGCGAAGGTGGCGAGGAAGATCGCCTCCCCCGTCCAGAAGAGGATCATGCGGCCCGCGGGCGGCAGGCCGAACAGCAGCCCGTTGAAGCCCAGATGCGCGCCGCGCAGCACCGCGAGCGCGGCGCCGGCGAAGGTGATCCAGGCCAGCAGCACGGCCGCCACCTCGTCGTACCAGATGAGCGAGTTGCCCGAGTAGCGGAACGCGACGCCCATCAGCACCACCACCGCGAGCGCCACGATCAGCGCCAGCGTGAAGGCCTGGAGCGCGCGGTCGAGCCAGAGGGCGAGGCGGGCCAGCATGACGGGGGCTCCGGGGGTGGAGGGGCCGGGCACGGCGCCCGGCCCGCTTGGGGTCAGGAGCCCTCGGCCAGCGCCTGCACCTGGTCGATCATCTCCTGGCCGCCCTCGACCTCCTCGGCGAACTTGTCGTAGATCGGCCTCGAGGCCTCGACGAAGGCCTGCCGGTCGGTCTCGTTGACCTGCATGCTCGCCGACAGCTCCTCGCGTAGCGCGTCGTCCTGCTCGGCGCCCTGCTCGCGCGCCCAGACGGCGACCTCCTGCGCGGTCTCGGTCAGGATGCGCTGGACCTCGGGGTCGAGCCGCTCGAAGGCCTGCACGCCCACGGTGGGGTAGGCGGGCGAGTAGACGTGGTCCGACATCGACAGGTACTCCTGCACCTCGTCGAGCTTGGCGCCGGCGATGTTGGTGAGCGGGTTCTCCTGGCCGTCGATGACCCCGGTCTGGAGCGCCACGAACACCTCCGAGAAGGCCATCGGCGTTGGGTTGGCGCCCCATTCCTGGAACATCGCCACCCGCCAGGACGAGTTGGGCGTGCGGATCTTGAGCCCCTCGAGGTCGGCGGGCGTGACGATCGGGCGCTCGTTGTTGGTGATCTGCCGGAAGCCGTTCTCCCAGATGGCGAGCGGGCGGTAGCCCTGTGCCTCCGCCGCGGGCACCAGCACGTCGCGGAAGAAGGTCTCGTCGATGCGCGCCAGATGCTCGCGGTCGGCCACCAGGAAGGGCAGGTCGAAGATCGCGTATTCGGGCGCGATCTCGGGCATGATCGAGCTGGGCAGGGTCAGCTGCATCGTGCCGAGCTTGACCTTCTGCATCATGTCCTGGTCGGGGCCGAGCTGGGAGCTGTCGAACACCTTGACGACGGCCGCGTCGCCCAGCTTCTCGTTGGCGCGGCGCGCGAACTCGCTCGCGGTCTGCTCCTGGAGCGAGCCGGTCGCGGCGGAGATGCCGAAGATGATCTCCTCCTGAGCGAGCGCCGGCGCGCCCCAGGCGAGCGCGATCGCCGTCGTCCCGGCCGCGACGAATCTGATGGTCATGGTGGTCCTCCCTGGGTGCGTGTCGGGTTCGGCCGCCCTCTTGCATGGCGTGCCGGAGGTGGGGTTCTCAAGCGGGCACGGCCGCACCTTCCGCGATCCGCCCCGGCAGGGCGCGCAGCGCGTCCGGGTCGGGCTCGCGCCGCCCCGCCCGCGCGGCGAGCCTGCGGCCGAGCGCGAGGGCGGCGAAGGTGGCGCCGGTGTCGGCGATGCCTTGTCCGGCGATGTCGTAGGCGGTGCCGTGGGCGGGGGTGACGATCGGGAACGGGTAGCCCGCGATCAGCGTCACGCCGCGGTCGAAGCCGATGAGCTTCATCGCGATCTGGCCCTGGTCGTGATACATCGTCAGCACCGCGTCGAACTCGCCGCGGAGCGCGCGCACGAACACGGTGTCGGACGGGATCGGCCCCGTGACCGCCATCTGGCGCGCCCGCGCGCGCTCGACGGCCGGAAGGATCACGTCCTCGTCCTCGTCGCCGAAGTTGCGCCCGTCGCCGGCATGCGGGTTGAGCGCGGCCACGCCGATGCGGGGGCGCGCGATGCCCGCGCCCTGCATGACCTCGGCCGTCAGGCACAGCGAGTCGTAGATGCGCTCGGCCGTCAGCAGGCCCGCCACCTCGCGCAGGGGCACGTGCGAGGTCGCCCGCGCGTTCCACACCTCGTCGAGCACGTTGAACTCGCGCCCCGAGCGCTCCGCCTCGATCGTGGCGTCGACGAAGCCGATCTCGTCCACGTAGGAGGGCTCCGCGAGGCGCATCGCGTGCTTGTTGAAGGGGGTGAAGAACACCGCGTCCGCGAGCCCCGCCTGCGCCGTCAGCAGCGCCGCGCGGAAGTTCTGGAGCGCGGCGCGCCCGCCTTCGGCGCTCGCCTCGCCCACGGGGACGCGCTCGGGGTCGCAGTTGGCGAGGTCCACGAGCGCCGTGCCTCCGGGCGGCCCGTTCGCCGGCCCGGCCGCCAAATCCTCGGGCCCGATCACCGGCAGATCGAGCGAGAGGCCCGCGTGCCGCGCGCCCATCGCCAGCACCCGCGCGTCGCCGAAGACGATCATGGCGCCCTGGTGGACGGCCTCGTCGGCCAGCACCCGCGCGGCGAGCTCGGGCGCGATCCCTCCGGCGTCGCCCAGGGCGAAGGCCACGCGGGATCGCTGGTCCCCGGGACGCCGATGGCCAGGACGTTGGTCGCCAGGGCGCCGATCCATGATGCGCTCCTCCTGTATACTGCATACGATCGCTCGGCATCGCGCATCAAGCGCCCATTTCGTAGGATGACGCCGCACGCGATGGCAGGGCATGGGGCGGCAGGGGACGTCGATGGAGGGGGAGGACGAGCGGGACGGGCCCTCGATCGCGGTGGTCAAGGCGACGCTGCACGACCAGGTCGCAGGCCGGGTCCGCGACCTGATCACCGAGGGCGCCCTCGAGCCGGGTGCCCGGATCGACGAGACCCGGCTGGTGGAGCGGCTCGGGGTGTCGCGCACGCCCTTCCGAGAGGCGCTGCGGACGCTCGCGGCCGAGGGGCTGGTGGTGATCCGCCCCTCGAAGGGCAGCGTGGTGCGCAAGTGGGAGCCGGGCGAGGTGCTCTCGATGCTGGAAGTGCTGGGCCATCTGGAGCGCCTGGCCGCGCGGCTCGCCTGCGAGCGCGCCCCGGACGCCGAGATCGAGGCGCTGCTCGCGCTCCACGAGCGGATGATGGCGCTCTACGAGGCGCGCGACCGCCTGCCCTGCTTCAAGCTCAACCAGGCGTTCCACTCGGGCCTCGCGGCGGCCTCGGGCAACGGGACGCTGCGCGAGGTCCAGGGCTCGATCCAGGCGCGGCTGAAGCGCATCCGCTTCATCGGCAACGACGAGCCCTCGCGCTGGGCCTGCGCCGTGGCCGAGCACGAGGAGATGGCCCGCGCCCTGCGCGCGCGCGACGGCGAGCGGCTGGGCGAGGCCATGGCCCGGCACCTCACGAACACCTGGGAGCGGGTCAGGGGGAGCCTCTAGGGCGCCGCCACAGGAGGCATGGCGCCGCGGCGCCGAAGGGCGCGCGCAGCCGGAGGGCACGCCCGGCCGAAGGCGGGAGCTCTCCGCGATGCCGTCGAGCGGCGACCGGACCCGACGGGACCGTGGCGCCGCCGTCCGCGCGCCTCGCCGGTCCCCCGGACCCGGCCCCGCTCGCCGCGCCCGTCCGGGGGGGTGGCCCGGCCGCCCGCGCGCGCCTATGTCGTGCCGGCCCCGCGACCTCTCGCGGGGTCGCCTGCGCCGTCCCGCGCCTTTCCCGGCTCCGCCTTGAACGCATCCGCCGAACCCGGCGCGCCCGCCGCGGGCCATCCGGTCCGCACGGGCCTCGTCGTCGGCGCGCTGGGCATCGTCTTCGGCGACGTCGGCACGAGCCCGCTCTACGCGCTGCGCGAGACCGTCGAGGCGGCGGGCGGGGCCGAGGCGCCCGGCGCCGTGCTCGGCGCGGTGTCGCTGATCGTCTGGGCGCTGCTGGTGTCGATCACGCTGATCTACGTCCAGGTCATCTTGCGCGTGGACAACCACGGCGAGGGCGGCATCTTCAGCCTCGCCGCGCTGATCGGCCTGCACCGCAAGCGCGCCGGGACGAGCCGCAGGCGGCGCGCGGTGCTCCTGGGGCTGGGGCTGCTCGGCGCGGCGATGCTGTTCGGCGACGCGGTGATCACGCCGGCGATCTCGGTCCTGAGCGCGGTCGAGGGGCTCGACGTGGCGTGGCCCGCGCTCGACCGCCTGATCGTGCCCATCGCCGTCGGCATCCTGGCCGCGTTCTTCGTCCTCCAGGCGGCGGGCACCGAGCGGATCGGGGCGCTCTTCGGGCCGGTGATGCTGGCGTGGTTCGCCACCCTCGGCGCGCTCGGCCTGCTGGGGATCGCGGCCGAGCCCCGGGTGCTGGCGGCGCTCGACCCGCGCCACGCCGCGCTGGCGCTGGCGCACGCGCCGCAGGGCGCGCTGGTGGTGGTGGCGGCGGTGTTCCTCGCCATCACCGGGGGCGAGGCGCTCTACGCCGATCTGGGCCAGTTCGGAAGGCGGGCCATCGCGCGCGCCTGGCTCTTCGTGGCGCTCCCGGGCCTGACGCTCAACTATCTCGGCCAGGGCGCGCTGCTGCTCGCGCGCCCCGGGGCCGCGGCGGATCCGTTCTACCGGCTCGCGCCCGAGGCCGTGCGCCTGCCGCTGGTGGTGCTGGCGACCTTCGCCACCGTGATCGCGAGCCAGGCCGTGGTGACGGGCGTGTTCACCATCGTGCGCCAGGGCGGGCAGCTCGGCTTCCTGCCCCCCTTGAGGGCGCGCCACACCTCCCAGGCCAACGAGCACCACGTCTACATCGGCCTGATCAACGTCCTCGTGGGCGCGCTCGCCATCGCGGTGGTGCTGGGGTTCGGCTCCTCGGAGGCGCTGGCCGACGCCTACGGCCTCGCCGTGGCGGTGGCGATGATCGCCACCTCGACGCTCTTCGTGGCAGCGCTTCGCCTCGTCCATCGCTGGCGCTGGCGCCGGCTCGCGCCGGTCGCGCTGGTGGTGGTGGGGCTCGACGCCACCTTCGTGACCGCCAACCTGTCGAAGTTCGCCCAGGGCGGCTGGCTGCCTGCGACGCTCGCCGCCACGGCGCTGGTGGTGATGATCGCCTGGACGCGCGGGACCGGCCGGGTGGAGCCCGAGCGCGATGAGCCGATGGCGCAGTTCGCCCGGCGCACCGCGCGCGGGCACACCGAGGTCACGCGCACCGGCGTGTTCCTGTCGGCCCCGGGGCGCGGCACGCCGACCTCGCTGCTGCGCCTCGAGCGGCTCCTCGGCCTCACCTTCCGCACCGTGGTGGTGGTGACCGTCTGGGTGCGCTCGCGCCCGCGGGTGCCCGCCTCCGAGCGGGTCTCGGCGCTGCGCCTCGACCCCGACACGGTGCGCATCGAGGTCTCCGCCGGCTTCATGCAGACCACCGACCTGCCGACGCTGCTCGGCCCCGCCTTCAAGTCGCTCGGGATCGCCTCCGACGAGGTGGTCTACGTCGTCGGACGCGACCGGGTCGAGACCGCGGCCCGGTGGCGGCTCGGCGACGCGGTCGGGCGCCTGCTCGACGTGCTGTTCGTGCTGCTCACGCGCAACGCCCAGCGCAGCGTCGATCGGTTCAACCTGCCGCCCAAGCGCACCGTCGAGATCGGCTCGCGCCGCCCGCTGATCGGCTCGCGCGAGGAGCGCCCGCGCCGGGCCTGACGAGGCCACCGGGCCTGACAAGGCCACCGGGCCTGGCGAGGCCAGCCGAGCGAGGCCGGGCGGCGCGGGCCAGGGCGCGTCCCCTACCCCCCGACCAGCGTCCGAAGATAGGCGCCGTAGGCGTTCTTGCCGAACTTGGCGGCGCGCTCGGCGAGCGCCTCGCGGTCGATCCAGCCTTGCGCGAAGGCGATCTCGTCGGGGCTGCCGGTCTGGAGCCCCTGGCGCTCCTCGAGCGTGCGCACGAAGTTGCCGGCGTCGAGCAGGCTCGCATGGGTGCCGGTGTCGAGCCAGGCGTAGCCGCGGCCCATCTGCTCGACCCTGAGGAGCCCGTCGGCGAGGTAGCTCTCCAGGAGCGAGGTGATCTCCAGCTCGCCCCGCGCCGAGGGGGTCACGGCCCGCGCGCGCTCGGGCGCCGAGCCGTCGAGGAAGTAGAGCCCGGTGACGGCGTAGCTCGACGGCGGCCGCTCGGGCTTCTCGACGATCGCGCGCACGCGGCCCGCCTCGTCGAAGTCCACCACCCCGTAGCGCTCGGGGTCGGCCACGCGGTAGCCGAACACGGTGCCCCCCGTCCCCTCGCCCCCCTCGTCGGCCCGCGCCATCAGCTCGGGCAGCCCGTGGCCGAAGAAGATGTTGTCGCCCAGCACCATCGCCGAGGGGGCGCCCGCGAGGAAGCCCTCGGCCAAGAGGTAGGCCTGGGCGAGCCCGTCGGGCGAGGGCTGCTCGACGAAGGTGAAGGCCACCCCCCATTGCGAGCCAGAGCCCAGGAGGCGGCGGAACTGCCCGGCGTCCTGCGGCGTGGTGATGACGCAGATCTCGCGCACGCCCGCCAGCATCAGCACCGACAGCGGATAGTAGATCATCGGCTTGTCGTAGACCGGCAGGAGCTGCTTCGAGATCCCCATCGTCAGCGGGTAGAGCCGCGTGCCCGAGCCCCCGGCCAGGATGATGCCCTTTCGCGTCATGCGCTCCGATCCTTCAAGTTCAGCTCCTTCAGGACGTGGTCCAGCCCCTCGCGCCAGTCGGGCCGCACGACCCCGAAGGCCGCCTCCAGAGAGCGGCAGTCGAGGCGCGAGTCCGAGGGCCGCGCGGCGGGGGTGGGATAGTCGGCCGTGGCGATGCCCTCGACCTCGCAGGGCAGCCCGGCCCGGGCGAGGATTTCGCGCGCGAAATCGGCCCATGTGGTGTCGGGCGCGCCCGCGAGGTGATGGGTGCCCGAGGGCGCGCCGTCGCGCAAAGCCCCGGCGATGGTCAGCAGCGCGCGCGCGATGGCGGCGGCCGGGGTCGGCCCGCCGCGCTGGTCGGCGACGACGCGCAGCCGCTCGCGCTCGGCCCCGAGCCTGAGCATGGTGCGCGCGAAGTTCGAGCCGTGCGCCGAGAACACCCAGGCCGTGCGCAGGACGACATGGCTCCCCCCCGCCCCGCGCACCCCCTCCTCGCCCGCGAGCTTGGAGCGGCCGTAGGCGCCCAAGGGGGCGGTGGGCGCGTCGGGGGCGTGGGGACCGTCGCCCGAGAACACGTAGTCGGTCGAGACGTGGACGAAGGGGACGGCGCGGGCGGCGGCCGCGCGGGCCATCGCCGCGGGGGCCTCGCCGTTGACCCTCGTGGCGAGCGCCTCCTCCTCTTCGGCGCGATCGACGGCGGTGTAGGCGGCGGCGTTGATCACGGCGTGGGCGTCGGTCCCCTCGATGAGGCGGGCGCAGGCCACGGGGTCGGCGAGATCCGCCTCCTTGCGGCCGAGCAGGCGCACGGGCGCGCCGGCGGCCTCGGCCGCGCGCGCGATCTCGCGCGCCACCTGGCCGGTGCGGCCGAAGACGAGGATCACGAGGCGCCCCCCGCGCTCGGGGCCGCCCCCGCTGTCGGGATGTCCGGCGCGGCGTCGGAGGCTCGGGCGTCCCCCGAGGCCCTCTGCCCGCTCCCCGCGCCGGCCCGACCCTCAGCGTCCGAGGCGCTCGCCTCGCCCGATCCGCCGGCCGCGCTCGGCCCGCTCCCGGCGATCCGGGCGCGGCCGAGGCGCTGGCCGACGCCGGCGCGGCCTTGGAGCGCGCGCCACCAGGGCTCGTGGGCGAGATACCAGTCGACCGTGCGCGCGATCCCTTCGGCGAGCGTCACCGAGGGGCGCCAACCGAGGTCGGCGCGGATCCGCGAGGGGTCGATGGCGTAGCGCGCGTCGTGGCCGGGGCGGTCCTCGACGAACGCGATGAGCCGGTCGTGGGGGGCGCCCTCGGGCCGCCGCTCGTCGAGCGCTGCGCAGATCAGGCGCACCAGGTCGATGTTCCTCGCCTCGTTCTCGCCGCCCACGCAGTAGGTCGAGCCGGGCTCGGCGCGGGTGAGCACCGTCAGCAGCGCGTCGGCATGGTCCTCGACGTAGAGCCAGTCGCGCACGTTCTCCCCCGCCCCGTAGACCGGGATCGGCTCGCCCGCGAGCGCGCGCAGGATCACGACCGGCACGAGCTTCTCGGGGAAGTGGTAGGGCCCGTAGTTGTTGGAGCAGTTCGTCACCAGCGTCGGCAGCCCGTAGGTCTCGCGCCAGGCGCGCACGAGGTGGTCGGAGGCGGCCTTCGAGGCCGAGTAGGGGCTGCGCGGGTCGTAGGGGGTCGTCTCGGTGAAGGGGGCGTCGTCGGGCGAGAGCGAGCCGAACACCTCGTCGGTCGAGACGTGGTGGAAGCGGAAGCCCTCCGGCCGTCCCTCGCGCTCCCAATGGGCGCGGGCGGCCTCCAGCAGCGTGTAGGTGCCCATGGCGTTGGTGTCCACGAACGCGCCCGGCCCGTCGATCGAGCGGTCCACATGGGACTCGGCCGCGAGGTGGAGCACGGCGTCGGGGCGGTGACGGGCGAGGATGCGGTCCATCGCCGCCCGGTCGCGGATGTCGGCGTGCTCGAAGGCGTGGAGCGGCCCCTCGGCGGGCGCCACGTTGTCGAGGCAGGCGGCGTAGGTCAGCGCGTCCACGTTCACGACCGAGTGCCCGCGCGCCACCGCGAGCCGCACCACGGCCGAGCCGATGAACCCGGCGCCGCCGGTGACGAGGATCCTCATGGGCGCACCTGCTGCGGTGGGCTGCCGGGGCGCCTTCCTGGGGCGGTGGTCATGGACGCTCCTTCGTGATCCCTGGCGAGCCGATCTCGAGCGGGGTTCTGGCCGAGGGCCGTTTCGCGGAGGTTACCGGGCGCGGGATGGGGCCTTTCGGGGCCGAGGGTCGTGGGCGGGCGCGCCTCCGAGGCCGGCTCGGGGCGCTCCATAGACCGGCCTGGGGCCACGGGCGAGTCGGGGACGACCACGGCCTCGGCGGCGGCTCCAACCCTGTCGGCAGCTCCAGGTCCGGTGGGTCGCTCAGAGGACGCCCGCCTCCAGAAGCCGCGCGCCCGGCTCGCGCGCGAGCGCCCGGTCGAAGGTCCAGAGCCTCCGACCCTCGCGGCGCGCGGCCGCCAGGATCATCAGGTCGGCCACGCCGGGGGCGCCCGGCCCCTGGCGGCGGATGGCGCGGCCCACGTCCTCGGCCTCCTCGACGCGGATCTCGCGCGCCTCCAGCAGCGCGCCGAGCGCCTCGGCCACGGCCGCCCGCGGCAGCCGGCCGCGCGAGGACAGCACCCAGACCAGCTCGGCCAGCGCCTCGCGGCCGACGAAGGCGGGACGATCGGCGGACACGTGCGCCATCAGCGCGCGCGACAGGGCGGACTGGTCGGGCGTGTCGTCGAGCAGAAGGCGCGCCAGCACGTTGGTGTCGAGTGCCATGGGCTCGGCCCCATCGGGATCGGTCACCGCCGGCTGCGCTCGTCGCGCGCGGCCACGGCCTCGGCGATGGCCTCGTCCATCTCCTGAAGCGTCATGGGCCGGTCGCCGGCATGCTCCCTCAGGCAGCCCGCGAGGTCGAGCACCGAGCGCGGGCGTATGAGGCGCACCTGGTCGCCCTCGATGCGGTAGCGCACCCGGTCGCCGGGCCCCACGCCCAGCGCCTCGCGCACCGCCTTGGGCAGCGTCGTCTGACCCTTCGAGGTGACGGTGGATTCGATCATGGCGGCCCCCTCTCGGTAAGGAGATAGGCCATGCGCCTTGCAGGCGCCAGCCTCGCCTTACCTAAACGGGCTCTCCCACTCGGCGAAGGCGGGGGCGCGGGCGTCCTTGTCGGACAGCACCGGATCCGCGACGCCCCACTCCACGCCCACGCTGTCCCAGCGCACGGCGCCGTCGTGCTCGGGCGAGTAGGGGGCGGAGCATTTGTAGATCACCTCGGTGTCGGGGGTGAGCGTGGCGAAGCCGTGCAGGAAGCCCTCCGGCACCAGGAGCTGGCGGCCGTTCTCGAAGCTCAGCTCGGCGGCGAACCACTGCCCATAGGTCGGCGAGCCGCGGCGCGCGTCCACCGCCGCGTCGAGGAGCCGCCCGCGCCCGCAGCGCACGAGCTTGGCCTGCGCCATGGGAGGCGCCTGGTAGTGCAGGCCCCGCACCGTGCCCGCCGCGCGGCTGAGCGAGTGGTTGTCCTGCACGAAGTCGATCCCCACCCCGACCTCGGCCAGCGCGGCCCGGGACCACGACTCGGAGAAGAAGCCGCGCTCGTCGCCGAATCGGCGCGGCGTGATGACGAGAACCCCGTCGAGGGGCGTGCGCTCGATCTGCATGGATCCTCCGCTCGGGCGCCGCGGGCGCCCCGTCCCCGCCCGATCGTGACGGAAAAGGGGCGCGATCGGGGCGGGAACGCCGGAAACCGGCGCGGCCTCAACCCTTTCTCAACCGTCGATTCCGATCGAATTGCGAGCTTCACCACCCGTTAGCCCGACCGGCCCAGGAAGGCCACATGATCGGGTTCATCTTCATCGGCACCCTCCTGGGGTGGATCGCGGCCGGGGCGGCACTCGTCTCGGGCGCGGGGATCCTTCTGGCGCTCGGCGCCTGCATGCTCGTGGGCTGCGGGGCGACGCTCGCGGCGGCGGGCGTGTCGCTGCTCGCCTGCCCGTTGCGAGGACAGGCCCAGGCCTGAGCCGCAGCGCCGGCCGCGGCCCAGGGCGACGGGTGCAGGCCGCATCGGCGGGCCCGACCCTGGCGGCGAGGGCGAGCCTGCGTCCGTCCCCTGCCCTCTTGCTCCGCGCAGCGACGGGGCCCCGGCCCGCGACGGTGGGTGCGCGCCCTGACGAGGACGGCGGCCGGGGATGGGGGGCCGAGACGGCGGGCGCGGCAGCGCGCGCCGGCCGGCCGGGCGGTCCCGGGGGCGGCCGTCACGCGCCGCGGCCGGAGGGATCGCCGGCCCCCCGACCTTCCCGAACACCCTCCGCCCGGCCGTCGGCCCTTCGACCGGCCGTCGGCCTTCCGGCCCCTCCGGTCAGCCCACCCGCTTGGCGACCCAGCCGAGGAACGCGGCGTCGGGCGAGCGCAGCCGCGCCCGGCCCGAGCGCGACCAGAACGCCTTCCACTCGGCCTCGAGCGCGTGGACGTCCCAGCCGGGCGCCCGCTCGCGCGCGCGCTCCAGCGCCGCCGCCGAGACCAGCGGCGTCGTCCCCGCCTGCGCGCCCACCGCGCCGCGCGGGGTGACGCGCAGCACGTCGTCCTCGAGCGCGAGGCGGTATTCGGGCATCCGGTCGGCCTCGATCAGCTCGCGCAGCATCCGGCGGAAGACCCGGCGCGGCGAGGTCGAGCCGGTCTTCTTCAGAAGCGTGTCGATCCCGACGCGCCACTCGGGCTGGCGCCCGCAATGCTTGCGCGCGATCTCGTAGACGCGCCGCTCCAACGGTCGGCGCAGGCCGAAATAGTCGCGCGAGAGCGTCAGCACCGCGCCGCCCAGCACCGCGCGGTAGAGCCACTCCGAGAGCGTCACGGCGACCGAGATCATCCGCCCCCCTCCCCTGCCCGTCTCCGAGCGCGCGCGGCGCACGATGCGCCAGGACTCGATCAGGCCGAAGCCCTGCGTGTCCTCGACGCCCCCGGTGACGACGTTCGTCGTGATGCGCGTGCCCGCGAGCCGCTCGAGGGCCTCGCGCAGCCGCTTGTAGCCGTCGCCCGAGCTCTCGCGCCGGGTCGCGGCCATCAGGTCGGCGGCGCGCAGCCTGAGCGTGCGGCCGACCGCGCGGCCGGCGTTGAGCGCGGCCATCAGCTGGCTCACGCAGTAGATCAGCACGTCCTTGTCGTGGATCGTCGCGCGGCCCTTGACCGAGGGCGTGACCTCGACGCTGACGCCGCCGTGCTCGTAGCGCAGCACGCGCCGGTCGGGGCGGGTGGCGAGCGAGAACATCGGGTGCTCCAGCGTGCCGAGGTCGCTCTTCGGCAGCGGCGAGGCGATGTCGCACAAGAAGAAGCCCCCTGCCGGAATCGACCGGGGGATCGCCTGGATGACCGGGACGCGCGACGCGCCACCGGCCGGGCGGATCGCGCCCGCGCCGTCCATCGCCATGCCTGCCTCGTGCCTGCCTCGCCACTCGTCGGCGCTCGCCCCGGTTGGCCGGGATCCGTCCGCTTCGTGGTTTCACTGCCGCCCCGACGCTAGGGGGCCGTCCGGCCACAGATCCACTCCGGCGTGCGGATCGATCGTGGTTTCGGACTCGGCGTGACGTGGGTTCGGAGTCGGTGGAACGTGGTTTCGGAATCGCCTCGTGCTCCGAGGCGCGGCCCAACCCCCTGCGGCTCGGGGGAAACCGGGCTGGCGCGAGGCCCCGTAACTATCCTAATAACCATCCTCTAACGCGAGGTGCGGCCGGATCGGCACAGAACCGCGCCGGGGGCGATGCCGGAAACCCTCGAATCCACCCAGAAAAACGAGGCGGATGCCGCATCGCCTCCCACATGCCGCCTTTCGGGTTACACGGCTCGAAAGGCGGCACATCGGAGGACGAGCACCCCATGACGGCCCCCCAGCCGCCCTATCTCGACATCGACCCGGACGCCGCCGCGACCGACCTCGGCGAGCCTCAGGGGACCGCCGGCTTCGCCGGGATCGCACGGGCCTGCGCCGCGGGGCGCGAGGATCTGGCCGGGCGCGGGCTCTCCGAGGAGGGCCGCAAGACGCTCCGCCCGTTCTCGACCTGGGAGATCACGCGCTACCTGATCCCGGTCGCGCAGGCCCATTTCCGCCGCGTGCTGCGCGCCAACCCCGCCCTGCCCCAGGGCCGCTCGGAGACCGACGGCGGGGCCAAGTGGTTCACCCTCGACGAGGTGCTGCGGCTGCGCGCCCACTTCGCCGCGGAGGGCTCGAGGGCGAAGAACTACCTCCCCTGGCGGCCCGACGGGCTGCCCGCGAAGATCACGGCCGTCGCCAACTTCAAGGGCGGGGTCGGCAAGACCTCGACGGCGGCGCACCTGGCGATGTCGGCGGCGCTCGACGGCTACCGCGTGCTGGTGGTCGACCTCGACAGCCAGGGCTCGATGACCTCGATCTTCGGCGGCCGGGTCGAGGACGAGTGGGGCACCGTCTTCCCGCTGCTCGCGCGCCACTACGCGCGCCATCTGAGGGTCGAGAACGAGCGCCGGGCGGACCGGGGCGACGCGCCCGTGCCGCTCGACGAGACGCTCACGGAGGCGCTGAAGGCCACGGCGGAGGGGCTCGTCCGGCCCACCCACTGGCCCAACATCGATCTGATCGGGGCGCAGCTCAACCTCTACTGGGCGGAGTTCCAGATCCCCGTGTGGCGGATGCAGTCGCGCGGCTGGAAGCTCTGGGACGCGCTCTCGGGCTCGCTCGAAGCGGACGGCGTCCTGGGCCGCTACGACGTGGTGATCCTCGACACGCCCCCCTCGCTCGGCTACCTCACGATCAACGGGCTGTCGGCCGCCGACATCCTGCTGGTGCCCTTGGGCGCCTCCTACCTGGAGTTCGACTCCACGGGGCGGTTCTTCGACATGCTGCACTCGACGTTCCAGTCGATCGAGGAGGGCGAGAACGTCGCCGCGCGCGCTCTCGGGCGGCCCGAGACGGCCTTCGAGTGGGACGCGGTGCGCGCGGTGATCACGCGCTACGACGGCGCGCAGCAGGGCGAGATGGCAGCCCTCATCCAGGCGCATCTCGGGCGCACGCTGTCGCCCCACCGGCAGGGCTACACGGCGCTGATCGGGCAGGCGGGCGAGCAGGTGTCGGGCATCTACGAGGCCGATTACCGCGACTTCAACCGCGAGACCTACGCGCGCGGCCGGGAGACCTTCGACGAGACCTACGCCGCCTTCAAGCGCCTGCTGATCGGCGCCTGGCGCCGCGACCAGCGCGCCGCATCCGGGACCGGGGCGGCTGAGGAGCGTTAGGCGCGACGCTCCGGACCGGGGGGGCGGCGCAGGCGACCCGACGGGGGCGGGGCCGATGTCGCGCGCGAGACGCGCTCCGGCGACGGGCTCGACCCCCGCGCTGCGCTCGGCGGGATCCGCCCCCTGCCCCGGCCCGGCTCGGAGGCCGGGCGGGAGCTGCCGGGATGGACGATCGGGTGCCGCCCTGGACCGGGGGGGCCGCCGCTGTCGTCCGCCTGCCACGGGAGATCTGCCCGGCGACGACCGCGGGCGCCGTCTCGCGCGTCCTCCGCCTTCCCGTCGAGGGCCCCGCCGTCGCCCCGGGCAAGCTCGATGGCCTGCACGGACCCGTGCGGCACCTCCCCTGCCCGCATCGCCCCGCTTGGGCCCTCACCCGTCCCGAGGGCATGGCGGAGATCGTCGACCGGCGCGCCGCCCTGCTCGACCAGCACGGACGGTCCGCGCTCCTCGTCAAGGCTCGGACCCGCGAGGGGAAGCACCTCGGGCGCGCCGCCCTGCCCTCCACGGCTTCGAGCCCGTGGCCCATCCCGCCCTGATCGAGGGCTTCGCCCGCCTCCTCGGCGGCCGGTCCGGTCGAGGCCTCAGGACGGCGGCCCTGCCGTCGTTTCGCGCGCGAAACGACCCCGATGCGGGCGGACGCATGTCGGAGCCGATCGCCGTTTCGCGCGCGAAACCCCCTCCCCCCGAGATCATGCAGAGGCGGCGCGGCTGTGGGGTCCATGCCCCGCCCCGCCCGGATTTTCGCGCGCGAAAGACGCGGCCGCTTCGCGCGCGGGCCGCGCCGTGGTCTGCTGGCGCCGAGCAGGAAGAAGACGCGAGGAGACGCGCCATGGCCAAGCGCCGCAGACTGAGCCCCGCCCGCACCGAGGCGCCCGGCGTGATGCCCGACATGGTGGACGTGCTCGACAGGCCCGAGGCGCCCCCGCCCTCCCCCCTGCCCGCCCCGCGCCCGATCGCTCGCGCGCCGATCGCGGGCGTCGTGGGAGAGGCGGCCGCGAGCGCGGCGCTGGACGAGCTGGCGTCCGAGATGCGCGCCGCGCGCGCCGAGGGGCGCTTCGTCGAGGCGCTGCCGCTCGCGGCGGTGGACGCCGAGCATCTGATGCGCGACCGGCTCGCGGCCGACGAGACGGAGATGGCGGCGCTGATGGCGAGCTTGCGCGTCCACGGCCAGCGCACCCCGATCGAGGTCACCCCCATCGGCCCGAGCGCGGGCGGCGGTCGGGACGCCGATGGCGGTCCAGGGTTGGGCGACGGCCCGCGCTACGGGCTGATCTCGGGCTGGCGGCGGCTCGCGGCGCTCGGGCGGCTGCACGCCGAGACCCATGAGGCGCGCTTCGCCACGGTGCGCGCGCTGGTGCGTCGGCCGCGCGACGCGGCCGACGCCTATGTCAGCATGGTCGAGGAGAACGAGGTCCGCGCGCAGCTGAGCCACTACGAGCGCGCGCGGCTGGTGGCGCGCGCCTCGGACGCGGGCGTGTTCGCGGACGAGGACGCCGCCGTGCGGGTGCTCTTCGCCGCCGCGAGCCCGGCGCGGCGCTCCAAGATCAAGGCCTTCGTGCCGCTCCACCGGACGCTCGGCGACCATCTGCGCCATCCGGCCGCGATCCCCGAGCGGCTGGGGCTGGCGCTGGCCAAGGCGCTGCGCGACGATCCGGGGCTGGCCCATCGGCTCGCGGTCCGGCTCGCCGCGCGGGAGGGCGACGAGGCCGAGGCCGAGCTGGCGATCCTGCGCGCGGCGTCCGAGGGGGCGTCGGGCAAGCCGGGTTCCGCCGCGAAAGGGGGCGGCCGGGCAGGGGGGCTGCGCGCGGCGCGGCGGCTGCGGATCGCCGGCGCGGCGGAGCCCGATGGCCCCGAGATCCGCCCCGGCGTGCGGCTGAGCCACCGGACGGCCTCGGACGGGCATGCGATCGTCCTGAGCGGGCCGGGCGTGGACGGCCCGCTGCGCGAGCGGCTCGCGGACTGGCTGCGCGAGGGCGCCTGAGCGGGCGCAGGGTGGGGCTCTGCCCCGGCCCGCGTGGCCTCCCGGCCCAGCTCGCCCCGGGCGGCTCACCGCCCGGGATCCGGAAGGCCGTCCCCATGGCGCGATCGCGCGTTCGTCCGGCGATGCGGCTCGCCCGGATCGCGCCGATCCTCGCCCGGCCGGGTGACGCAGGGCCTCGATCCCCGGCTCGCCGCGTCTTTGGGCGGGATGGCGGGGCCGGGCGGCCTCAGCCCCCCGCGCGCCCGTCCCCGGGCCCGATGCCCTCGCGGGGCGCATCGGCCCGGGCCGGCTCGGCGCCTCCGATCCGGCGCTGGCCGATCACGTGCGCGGGCGCGCCGACGGCGATCGAGAAGGGCGGGATGACGCCGCGCACCAGCGCGCCCGCGCCGATGATCGAGCCCTCGCCGATGCGCGCGCCCGGCAGCACGACCGCGCGGGTGCCGAGCCACACGTCGTCGCCGATCACCACGTCGGCCTCGTCCATCGCCTGGGCGGTGACGGGCTGGCCGTCGCCGTGGCGATAGGTGGCCGCCGTGACCATCACCTCGGGCCCGAACAGCACGTCGTCGCCGATGACGATGCGCCCGACCCCGGGCCCGGCCCAGAGATGGCAGCGCGCGCCCAGGCTGATCCGGGCGCCGATGGTGATGTTCCGGGCGTTCGAGAACACCGCGTTGGGGCTGATCGCGGCGCCGGGGCCGACGGTCAGCTCCCGTCGTGGCTGGACGTGGGCGTAGTTGTAGTAGTTGACGATGCGCACCGCATGGGCCCAGGCGCGCGGGTCGAGCGCGCCGCCGATCAGCCGCAGCAGCCGCGCGCCCCGACCGCGCCGGGCCTTGTGGACGGGGGTTCCGCGCTCCGGCTCCGTCGGTCGCGCCCGGCCCGCAGGCCGCGCCCGGCCCGCAGGCCGCGTCCGGCCCGCAGGCCGCGCTCGGCCCGCCGTGTCGTCCCACCCGTCCTGCGCCATGCGCTCCTCCCCGCCGGCCCTCGCGGCCGCGTCCGCAGATGACCCCGCAGGCGCGCGGTGGAAAGGGCCTCCCGGCCCGCCCGATCGTCCATGGCCGGGCGACGGTGCGTTTCATGCCGCCGCCGGGCGGCCCACGCGCTTGATGCGCGGGCTCGCGCGGGCGATAAGCCGCCGCGAGCCTCGGGTGCAACCTAGGCGCGATCCGCGCCCGGCGTCCATCCCGATGACGAGCCCACCCCGAGGACCGTGCCGATGACGACCGACCCCGCCTCCCAGATCGCCCCCGAGGCCGGCCCCACCGTCTCGATCGTCGTGGTGAGCTACAACACGCGCGAGATGACGCTCGACTGCCTGCGCTCGATTCAAGCCGAGACGCGCACGCCGCACGAGGTCGTCGTCATCGACAACGCCAGCACCGACGGCTCGGCCGAGGCGATCGCGGCCGCGTTCCCCGACGTGACGCTGATGGCGCAGGCCGACAACCACGGCTTCGCGCGGGCCAACAACATCGCCGCCGGACGGGCGCGGGGCGACTACCTTCTGCTGCTGAACCCCGACACGGTGATCCTCGACCGCGCCATCGACCGGCTGGTGGATTTCGCGCGCGAAACGCCCGACGCGCGGGTCTGGGGCGGGCGCACGGTGTTCGCCGACGGGCGGCTCAACGCCACCTCCTGCTGGCGGCGGATGAGCCTGTGGAACATCGCCTGCCGCAGCGCAGGGCTGACGCGGGTGTTCGCCTCCAACCCGGCGCTGAACTCGGAGGGATACGGCGGCTGGGACCGCGGCACGCGGCGCCGGGTGGACATCGTGACGGGCTGCTTCCTGCTGATCGCGCGCGCCGACTGGGAGGCGCTGGGCGGCTTCGACCCGGTGTTCGTGATGTACGGCGAGGAGGCCGACCTCTGCCTGCGCGCCGCGCGCGAGCTGGGCGCGCGGCCGATGGTGACGCCCGAGGCCACCATCGTGCACCATGGCGGCGCCTCCGACCGGGTGGCCGCCGACCGGGTGGTCGCCACGCTGCGCGCCAAGGCCGAGCTGCTCGATCGCCACCTGCCGGCCTGGCAGCGGCCGGTGGCGCGCCGGCTGTTCCGGCTCTGGCCGCTGTCGCGTGGGCTCGCCGGCGGGGCCGCCGCGCGGGTGCGGCGCCGGAAGGGGCCAGAGGGCGGGACGGGGGCCGGGGCAGGGGGCGGGATGGGGGCCGGGATGGAGGCCGGGGCAGGGGGGCACCGTCACGCCGCCGGGTCGGCGGGCGAGGGCGCGGGCGTCTGGCGCGAGGTCTGGGAGCGCCGCGCCGAGTGGCAGCACGGCTTCCCGCGCTGAGACCCTGATTCGCCCCGTGCCCCGTTGCCGGCCGCGCCCGCCACCCGCGCGCCGGCGGCACCGGGCCTCAACCCTTCGCAGGCATGGATCGCCGCGCGCCGATCATGGCGCCGATCACGCGCCCGCCGGGCCCTCGCGGGACCGGCCGGGCCACAGGCCGGAGGATCCGAGATCATGGACCCCTACAAGGACTACTCCCCAAGCCTCGTCTCGCCCGCCGCCGGCGGCGCGGGCGTCGCGCCCTCCGACGACGGCGATCTCGCGCAGGTCACGCGCGCGCTCTATGTCGGACGGGGCGGCGATCTGAGCCTGCGGCTCGCCTCGGGCAGCGAGGTCGTGCTGGCCGGGGTGGTGGGCGGCACGCTCCTGCCGCTGCGCGTGGAGCGCGTGCTCGCCACCGGCACGACCGCGGAGGGGATCGTCGCGCTGTGGTAGGCGCGCAAGCCCCTGGCCCGGCAGGGAGGCGTTAACGACGAGTCCCGAGCGTCGTTGCGTCGCGCGCGCCGCGGTGGCACAAGATCGGGCAGTGGCGAGTTGTGGTGACGT
Source organism: uncultured Alphaproteobacteria bacterium (assembly GCA_963799455.1). Classification (GTDB taxonomy): domain Bacteria; phylum Pseudomonadota; class Alphaproteobacteria; order Rhodobacterales; family Rhodobacteraceae; genus CAWCXF01. The sequence continues at coordinate 156,786 of CAWCXF010000004.1, forward strand.
CCTCGAGGGGTGGCGTAAGGAGGGCGGTGTGAGGATCGGGCTCATCTCCGAAGTCGACGCGACCCGGCCCGCGGCCTGGTCGGGGACGATCTACTTCATGGTCGAGGCGCTCGCGGAGGCCGGCGCCGAGATGCGCCGGCTCGGGCCCCTCTGGCGGCGCCGCTCGCGGCTCCTGACGCGGATCGGCCATGCCGCGCACCGCCTGGGCCTGCCCGACCCGATGCTCAACCGCACCGGCGCGGTGGCCCGCCTCAAGTCGCGCGCCCTGGGCGCGATGGTCGAGCGCGGCGACCTCGACGCGCTCTTCGCGCCGGTGGGCTCGACGCTCGTCGCCCGCTACGAGGGGGCCGTGCCGCTGGTCTACGCCTCCGACGCGACCGTGCTCGGCATGGTGGACTACTATCCGCAGTTCACCGGCCTGCCGCGCGCGCTCCTCGACCGGATCGTCGCCGAGGAGCGCGAGGCGATGCGGCGATCGGCGCTCTTGCTCTACCCCACCTGGTGGGCGGCGCGCGACGCGGTGGAGTCCTACGGCATCGACCCCGCGCGCGTGCTGGTGCAGCCCTTCGGCGCCAACCTGCTCGGCACGCCCTCGCGCGAGAGCGCGCTCGCGCCGCGCCGCGCCGGCCCCTTGCGGCTGCTGCTGTGCGGCGTCGATTGGGAGCGCAAGGGCGGCGACATCGCCGTGGCCGCGCTCGAGGCGCTGCGCGCGGCGGGGGTGGAGGCGGAGCTGACGGTGATGGGCGTGGTGCCGCCCGCCGAGGTCACCGAGCGCGTGCGCGGCCTTCGCGTCATCCCCTATCTCGACAAGTTCGACCCCGAGGGTGCGCGTGCCTTCGCCGCGGTCTTCGCCGAGGCCGACCTGATGATCCTGCCGACCCGGGCCGAGTGCTACGGCATGGTGTTCTGCGAGGCGGCGGCCTTCGGCACGCCCTCGATCGCCGCGGCCACGGGCGGCACGACCGAGGTGGTCCGCGAGGGGGTGACCGGCCACACCCTGCCGCCCGAGGCCGACGGGCGTGCCTATGCCGCGCTGATCCGCGCCATCCTCGCGGAGCCGGGTCGGATGGAGGCCCTGCGCGCCTCGGCGCGCGACGATTTCGAGGCGCGGCTCAACTGGTCGGTCTGGGCCTCGGCCGTGACCGACCGCCTCGACGCGATCCTGCAGGAGGGGGCCGGGGCCGGGGCGGTCCGGGGCGCGGCTGGCCCCGGCCTGGGCCTGGGCTCGCCCCGCGCGCCGAGCGGGTGGCTGCCCGAAGGCGGCGCCTGACGGGCGCTCGGGGCAGGCGCTCGGGAGGCAGGCGCTGCTGGGGGGGCGGTTGGCATCCGTCTCGATCCTCGGGCCCTTGAGGATTCTCCACCGCATCCTTCCGGCGCGGACGGGCATCCGTCCATGCCGCGACCGAGCGCCGGAGCCTGCGCGAGACCGCCCGGGGATCCGGATCCGCGATCCGGGCGGCGGCGAGCGAGCGGCCCAGGCGCCAGCCCCGTGCGTCGCCGGTTGCGTCCTCGGCCCCGGGGCCGAGGGGGCAGGGGCCCTAGCGGCGCCTGCCGCGCCGCTGCGCCAGCTCGGCCATCAGGTCGCCCAGGCGCGCCTCGTAGGCCGCGAGCTTCTCGAGCCCCAGCGCGCAGGCGGCGCGGGCCTCCTCGCGCACCTGCTCGCGCGCCTCGAAGGCCCGCGCGATCTTCGCCACGATCGCCTCGTTCGCCTCGGTGGTGCAGTCCACCGTCCGGTCGTAGCCGAGCGTCCCGAAGAGCCCGGCGAACTTGCGCGAGTAGGCCATCGGCACCACCGGCACGCCCGAGGAGAAGGCCGCGATGCAGGCGTGCATCCGCGCGCCCATGAAGAAGTCCATCCCCGCGATGTAGGACTTGGCCTCGGACGGCGTCTCGAAGCGCGGCGCCACCACCATGCCCCCCGAGGCGCCCCCGAACTCCTCGGCGAGCCTGAGGCTGGCGTGCCAGTCGTCCTCGACCGAATCGGCCCCGCTGATGACGTGGGAGACCAGATGCACCTCGCAGGGCGTGGCGTGGCGCCGGAAGTGCTCGACGAGCGCGCGCATCAGGCCCGGATAGTCGGCGGTGAGCCCGAACATGTTGTCGCGCGTGTAGCCGCCGTTCATCAGGAGCCCCGAGACGTTGATCCCCACGCGCACGGGGCCCCCCGGCCCGCGCTCGGGGGGCGGGTCGAAGGGCAGGCGCAGCGCCACGTCCGAGGCCTCGAGCGGCGGGTGCCTGACGCCCAGCTCGCGCACGCAGTCGGTCGAGAGCCGGTCGCGCGTCGCCACCAGCCGCGACAGGTTGAGCGAGCGGCGCACCAGCCGGCGCGAGCTCTCGCGGGTGAACGGGCCGATGGTCTGCGGCGCCACCACCAGCGGCCGGCGCGCGGCATGCACGATGTACTTCATCGCCAGCATCCGCCTGAGCCGCTCCCTCCCGTAGATGTCGGCGAAGCTGTCGCCCGCTCCGATGTCGATCACGAGGTCGGCGCGCCGGACCTGCGCGAGGTAGGCGCGCGGATCGAGGATCTGGCGCCCCTTGATCTCCACCACCTCGACGTCGGGGCCGCCGACATAGGGGTCGCGCCAGCCGGGCCAGTCGATGACGACGATTCGCACCTCGATCCCCCGCGCGCGGGCGGCCGAGCGGATCATCTCGATCTCCGAGACGGTCAGCGCGCCGACGCCGAGGTTGTCCGAGCGCGTCGAATGCATGATGAGGGCGACGGTGAGCATCGCGGGCGACACTAGGGCGAAAGCCGCGCGGATGGCCAGAGCGGCTCCCGGATGCGCACCCGTTCCGCGTGTCCACGCGCACACCGGACGTTTACCCGCAGCGCGCATTGACCTAAGGCACCGCGCGGGCAGGCCGTCCGCGCGGCCCCCGGCCCCGGCCGGGCCCCTGTTCTCCCGACGGCCCCGAGAGGCGGCGCCCATGAGCTCACGCGCATGATCCGAACCGCCGTCCTGCTCGTCAGCGGCAACGCCTTCACCGCGGTGCTGCTGTTGGTGCGCAACCTTGTCGTGGCGCGCCTCATCAGCGTCGAGGACTACGGCATCGCCTCGACCTTCGCGATCTCGATGGCGATCGTCGAGATGGCCTCGAACCTCGGGCTCCAGCAGCTCATGGTCCAGGACCGCGACGGCAACGACCCGCATCTCCAGGCGGGGCTGCACGGCTTCAACGCGCTGCGCGGGCTGGTCGCGGGGCTGGTCCTGTTCGCGCTCGCGGGGCCGCTCGCGCGCTTCCTCGGCGTGCCCGACATCGCCTACGCCTACCAGCTCATGGCGCTCGTGCCGGTGCTGCGGGGCCTGAGCCACTTCGACGTCGAGCGCTTCAAGCGGCACATGCGCTTCGGGCCCTGGGTCGTGGCGGGGCTGGTGCCGGCGGTGCTCTCGGTCGCGGTGGTGTGGCCGCTCGACCGTCTCTACGGCGACTGGCGGGTGATGCTGTGGTCGGTTCTGGCGCAGACGGGGCTGGGCCTGCTCGCCTCGCACGTGCTGGCCGAGCGGCGCTTCGCCATGAGCTTCGACCGCGCCGTCATGGCCAAGGGGCTGCGCTTCGGCTGGCCCTTGCTGCTCAACGGGGTGCTGCTGTTCCTCGTCATGCACGGCGAGAAGCTCGTCGTCGGGCGCGAGCTCGGCATGGCGCCCTTGGGCATCTTCGCCATGGGCTTCACGCTGACGCTGACGCCGACGCTCGTGCTCGCGCGCTCGGCGCAGGCCTTCTTCCTGCCCCAGCTCTCGGCGGTGCAGCAGGACGACGCGCGATTCCAGCCGATGGCGGCCGCGACCATGCAGGCGGCGGTGGCCAACGGGCTCGCGGTCGCGGTCTCGATCGTCGTGATCGGGCCGCCCTTCGTCGCCTTCGTACTGGGCGAGAAGTTCGCCGAGCTGATCCCGCTGCTGTCGTGGCTGGCGATCCTCCAGGCGGTGCGCGTCTTCAAGGCGGGGCCCGCCACGGTGGCCCTCGCGCGCGGGCGCACGAGCAACGCGATGATCGGCAACCTGCCGCGCGTCGCTTCCATCGCCGTGGCCTGGTGGGCGCTGACGCAGGGTGCGGGGCTCCTGTCGGTGGTGGTCATTGGAACCCTGGGCGAGGTGGTGGGCTTCGCGGTCTCGCTGGCGCTCCTGCGCGGGCGCGCCCGCGTCGAGCTCGCGCCGATGATCTGGACCAGCCTCGCCGCCGCGGTGGTGCTCGGCGCCATCGCCGTGGAGGATGCGTGGCTCGGCGGCGCCCGGCCGGCGGCCCAGGCGCTGGGCCTCGCGGGCTGCGTGGTGCTGCTCGCGGGGGCGATCGCGGTGATGCGCGAGCTGCGCGGCTACGTGCTCGCGCGCGTCGTCACGCGCTTCGAGGGCGAGGGCGCCGATCAGGGCCCCGCATGAAGGGCGTGAGCGAGCCGCCCCGCCTGCTGCTGCACGTCGGCTACCACAAGACCGCCACCAGCTGGCTCCAGCAGCGCCTGTTCACCCCCTCGCACGGCTACGCCTCCGTCGCCGGCCACGAGGAGGTGGACCGCCTCGTCACGCGCCCCCACGGCCTCGCCTGGGATCCCGCCCCCATGCGTGCGCATCTCGACGAGGCGATGGAGTGCCTGGAGCCGGGGCTCATCCCCGTGGTCTCGTCCGAGATCCTGTCGGGCCACCCGTTCTACGGCGGCCACGAGAGCGACGCCTACGCGCGCCGGCTGCACGAGGTCGCGCCAGGCGCGCGCATCCTGATCGGCATCCGCGCCCAGGCCCGCATCCTGCCCTCGGTCTACATGCAGTATCTGCTGCGCGGCGGCACGATGACGCCCGAGCAGTTCTTCGAAGGGCGCACCGATCTCGGCTACGCCGCCTTCTCGGCCGACCATTTCGAGTATGACCGGCTGGTGGCGCACTACCAGCGGCTGTTCGGGCGCAGCCGCGTGATGGTGCTCCAGCAGGAGGCGCTCATGCGCGACATGGACGGCGCGATGGCCCGCCTCGCGGCCTTCGCCGGCGCCGCGCGCTACCGGGGGCTGTCGCGGGCGGCGCGCACGCCCTACGCGCCGAGCTACCCCGAATACGCGGCCCCGGTGCTGCGACGGCTCAACCACGTCCAGTCGAGCACGCTCAACCCGCGCCCGATCGTCGCGCTCGGCCACACGCCCGAAGGGCTCTACCGCGTGGCGGGCTTCGCGCTGCGACGCCCGCCGCTGGCGCCGCTCCTCAAGGGGCGTCGCCCGGTGAGCGATCACGTGGAGCGCGCCTTCTCGGGGCGGTTCGCCGAGAGCAACCGCCGGCTCGAGGCGATCGCGCGGGACCCCCCCTCGGGTCCGCTCGACATGACGGGCTACGACTGAAGGGGCCCCGCGGGCCGGGCGCTCCGGTCAGGCGAACGCCGTCGTCCCGGCCTTCCAGGCGTCGGCGTTGGCCGCCGCCGCGCCCCCTTCGATCACCTTGTAGGGCGCGGTGGCGGGCCGCGCGCCGTCGGGCCGCGCGGCCTTCCAGATCGCCACCCGCGCCACGTCGATCGGCTCCGCGGCGCGCAGCACCTCGAAGGAGCGGTTGGCGGCGAAGAGGCCGGTGGTGGTCGCGAAGCGCCCTGCGCCGGGGTCGCCCGCGGGCGGGAAGGCCTGGACCCCGTCGACCGTGACGCGCGCGAAGCCCGTCCCGTCGCCGATGTCCTGCATCGCCGAGAGCCGGATCGTGACCCATCTGCCCACCGGCAGCACCCCGGTGTCCGAGTAGACGCCGCCGATCAGCTTCACGCCCCTCGAATCCTCCAGCGTCACCCGGACCTGGCCCTTGCCGAGCCGCATGTCCACGTCGAGCGCGATCGAGGTCGAGGTGACCTCGAACAGCTCCTGCGTGCCCGAGGCGGTCTGCTCGCGCAGCCGCACCACCATCTCGACGGTGATCCCCGAGACCCCGTCGCCGAGCGCCGGCCCTATGAAATGCGCATCCCCCGAGCCGCGCGTGAAGAAGGCCGCCGGCGCCGGCGTGCCCGATCCGCCCCCCGATCCGCCCCCCGAGCCCGTGCCCCCCGAGCCCGTGCCCGCGCTCACCGTGCTGGCGAGCAGGCGCGCGTCGGGCAGGGGGCGCACCGCGACGCCCTCGACGCGCGCGGCGCCGACATCGACAATGGGGACGTTCATCCACAGCCGCGCCGTCAGGTCGGCCTGAGCGTCGAGCGCGCCGGTGGCGGCGCCCGCGCCGTAGGTCAGCACGCTGTCCTTGGTGAAGGCGCCCTCGCGCGGGTGGACGCGCACCCGGCCCTCGGGCGTGATCTCGGCGCGCGTCGCGGGGCGGCCGTCGATCTCGAAGCCCACCGCCTCGGTCCAATGGGCCTGCGCGGCGCTTTTGTCCTTGGCCAAGGGGGGCAGGCCGCGCGCGCGCCGCGTCGTCGTCACCGGCCCCGCGGAGGACCAGACCTCGACGAAGGCGCCCGCGGGATCCCAGGCGCAGCGGTCGAACTCGGGGATGGGCCAGGAGGTCAGCCCCGCCGAGCGCAGGCAGGCATGCGCCGTCAGCCGTCCGAACTGCCCCAGCCCGTCGAGCGTGTCCGAGGCCGGATGGGTGAGGTCGCCCCAAAGCCCGGTGGCGGGGTCGCGCTCGCCGTTGAGGTAGTTGAGCGGCTCGACCGCGATCGGCAGGAAGATCGCCTCGCCCTTCGCGTTCGTGCCGTTGGGGTTGACGGCCATCGCGCGCCAGGAGCGGCGGCACTTCTCGATGTTGTCGAGCTTGACGTGGCGGGTGCCGTCGGCCTTGGTCTTGGCATCGCGCAAGGGCTCGTCGGGCTCGAAGCGATGGGGCCCGTAGGGCACCCAGCGCGTGTGCTCATCGTCGTAGAGCTCGCCGAAGCCGTGGTCGTAGCGCACGGTCTGCGCCGTGCCGCCCTGGTAGCTGTGCTCGCCCGGGATGGCCACGGGGTCGCCCGCCGCGTCGCGCCCGGTGAAGAGCGGGAACAGCGCCGCCTCGTAGGCCGCGCCCAGGGCCGAGGGCGCCGCGAACCACGAGGCCGCCGCCATGCCGACATGCTGGCCGTCGGCGGTGGCGTAGCGGTGCGCCGCCTCGTCGTCGGCCCAGGAGCGCTTGGTGCCGGGGCTGTCGTTCACCAAGTCGGTGAAGCTCGTGCCGCTCTGGACCTGGAACACGATGGCGAAGCGCTCGCCCGGCCGCCCGGCGATCAGCGCGTTGGCCATCGCGCCCACCGCCGCGGTGTGCGGATCGGCACGCGTGAGGCGCTTGTGCAGCACGCCCGCGGCCCCCGTCCGCTCGCGGTCGTGCCACATGATCTCCACCATGTCGTCCGCGAGCAGCGGCTCGGGCGTGGCGTTGTCCTGGTTGGGCAGCAGCATCTGGTGGACCTCGGACTGGCCCCAGACGGCGATCACGTGGCCGACGCCGAAGCGGCGCGCCCCGGTGGCGGCGACGCCCGGCGCTTCTGCGAGGCGGACCTGCGGGCGCATCCAGTCGGGCCCCCGCGGCGCCTTGATCGCGCCCGACCAGGCGCCGTCCGCGCCTCCTTCGGCGATCCGCGACCACGCCGTGACGGGAAGGCCGCCCTCGGTGACCGCGCGCGCCTCGACCCCGCGCCCCGGCGTGGCCGTTCCCGCGAGCGGCACCTCGGCCTCGGCGCGCCCGAAGGCGGCGCCGCCGTCGAACAGCGTGCGGTCGCGCGAGAAGGCGCGGAGCGCGATCGCGTCCCCGACGGGCGGCGGGGGGGGCGGCGCGTCGCCGCCGCGGACCGGGGGCTGGGGCGTCAGCGCGAAGCCGATCATCGGGGCCATGGCGTCATCCTCGGCTGGCGCGGCCCGGCCGAGCGGCGGCCCCCACGAGGCGGGGGCGCGGCGTCCGCCCGGGCGGCGCGGGGTCTGATGGGCGGGGCGGCCATGGGCGCGTCCCCGGGCTCGGTCACGAACTCGTTCTCGGGGTCGGACCATAAGGGGAGGGGCCGCGCCGTTGCGCGCGAGGGCCCTTCGCCGACCGCTCCGGTCACGCCGTGGGGCAGGGGCCTCGGGGGACGGGTCGGACCGTGGGCGGCCGGGCGCTCAGCCGCAGTCGGCCCCGCCCCTCGTCAGCGCCGCGATCAGCGGCGGCACGATCACCTCGCGCGCCGCCGCATCGGTCGGGTGCAGCCCGTCCCTCAGCCCGTCCGCGTCGCGCGGCCGCGCCAGCCAGCGCGGGTAGAGGTCGAGAAGCCCCGCCCCGTGGCGCTCCGCCAGCCGGGGGTAGAGCGCGTAGTGGGCCGCGAGCCGCGGCCGCGCCCAGCCCCTCGGGCCGCGCGCATGGTTCGTGGTCATCAGCAGCACCCGCGCCTCGGGCGCGAGCGCGCGCAGCTCCGACAGCAGCGTGTCGTGGACCGCGCGCGAGCGGTCCAGCCACAGCCCGTCCACGAGGTCGGCGTCGTTGACGGCGAACTCGACGATCACCAGGTCGGGGTCCACCGCCGCCACCCGCCCGAGCTGCGCCAGGCCCCAGGCCGAGGTCGCCCCGGGCCGGGCGATCACCTCGACCGCGACCGGCCGGTCGAGGCAGCCGCTCAGGGCCTCCTCCAGCGCCTGCGGCCAGTCGCTCCGCGCGCTGAGGCTGGTGCCGAGCACGACCACGCGCCCGGGCGGCGGCCCCTCCGGCAGCGGCCGGTCGCGCGGCTCGAACGGCGCGGGCGGCAGCGACCAGACGATCAGCGCGAGGGCGGGCAGGACGACGAGCGCGGCGGCGAGCGCCGCGATCCGCCCAAAGCCCCGGGGCCGCCCGAAGCCCCAGGGCCGCCCGAAGCGTCGGGATCGCCCGAAACGCCGGGACTGTCGCCCGCCGCCCGCCTCGGCGCGCTCCGCCCGTCGCCTAGCCGCCACCGGAGCCCATCACGCGATCTTCACCGCCCGCCGAAGCCGGGCCGCCGGCCTCGGCGGATCGTCCCGCCCTCCCGCCGGCCGCGTCCGACCCGCCACCCCGCCGCCCCTGCTTGCGCCGGGGCCCGCCTCGCCGAGCCGCCGGACCTGCCCCGCCCGCCGGCCGCGTCCGGCCCGTCGGGCGCCCGTCTCGCAGCCCTCGCCGGGGCCGCTGCCCCCGCCGTGGCCGCTGCCCCCGCCGGGCGGGCCTCACGTCAGGCCCTGCTCGGCGAGCCGGCTCTCGGTGGCGTCGGCGTCCGCGAAGCGGCCGTAAGGTCCGACCTCGATCCCCTCGCGCAGCACCCGCGCGGGGTTGCCGGCGACCAGCGAGCGCGGCGGCACCGACTTGGTGACCACCGAGCCCGCGCCGACCACCGAGCCGTCGCCGATCTCGACGCCCGGCAGGATCAGCGAGCAGCCCCCGATGAAGCAGTCGCGCCCGATGCGGGTATGCACGTAGAGCCCGCGCGTGCGGTCGTGCGTCAGGATGCGCGCGTCGAACGCCACGTAGCTGTGGGCGCCGACATGGATGCCCTTCGGGAACGTCCGGTCGAACTTGGCCGAGAGCGAGAACTGCGCCGTGGGGTGGATGTCCATGCCCCAGACCCGGCGGAACCACAGCCGCTTGAGGTCCACCAGCGCGCCCCGCAGCCCCGACAGCCGGTTGAGCCCCCGCCTGCGCGCCTTGCGCAGCGGCGGCGCGGGCTCCGCCCCCGCTCGGGTCTCGGCCCGCATCTTGGCCCGCGTCTCGGCTCGGGGCTGGGGTTCGGCCTGAGGGTCCATCACGGCTCCGTGCTCCCGCGTCCTGCCTCGCGCCGCGCCCTTGCGTCCGGCGCGGCTCCCGGCGATGCATCCCGAGCGCGCGGCGGTCGGCCGCGATAAGGGACCAGCCGGCCCCGCCATGCAAGCGGCCCCGCGCCGAGCCGCCCGCGCCTCGATGCCGCCCCGTCGGGGTGGTCTCCGGCGCCCGGGGCCGGCCCCGATCCATCCCGGCGCCGGACGCGACCCGCAGGAGACGCCCATGACCGCATTCGGACCGAGACGCCCCCACCTCCTCGCCATGGTGCTGGCGCTCGCGCTGCCGGCCGCGCCGCTCCTCGCCTCACCCCTCTCCCCGGTGGCGTGCGCCGGCGCGCCCTGCCTCTCGCCCGCGGCCCCGGCCGACCTCACGGTGTCCGACGCGGCCGGCCTGCGCGACGCGCTGCGCGAGGCCCAGGGCGGCGAGACGATCGCGCTGGCCCCTGGCGACTACGGCACGCTGACGCTCTCGGGGCTGGCGCCTTCGGCCCCCGTCACGCTGCGCTCGGCCGAGCCCTCCGACCCCGCGCGGCTGTCCGGCATGACGCTCCGGGGCGTCTCGAAGCTGCGCCTCGAAGGCCTCGTGCTCGACTACGCCTACGAGCCCGGCACGCGGCCCACCGGCGCGCGCCCGTTCCAGATCCTCGGCGGCTCGGACATCGCCATCGTGGACTCGACCTTCGAGGGCGACATGGCCTCGGGCACCGGGAGCGCGGCCGACGACGGATACGCCGCCGGCACGGGGCTCTTCGCCCGCTGGACCCGGGGCCTCGAGATCCGCGGCTCGCTCTTCACCGGCTGGTTCCGCGCCGCCGTGCTGCGCGAGATCGACGACCTCGCGGTGGTGGGAAACCGGATCACCGACATCCGCTCGGACGGGCTCGACCTCGTGGCGGTCCAGCGCGCGCTCGTCGAGGGCAACGAGATCGGGGCGTTCCGCCGCTCGCCCGAGTCGGGCGACCATGCCGACATGATCCAGTTCTGGACCAACAAGACCGACCGGCCGAGCACCGACGTGACGATCCGCGGCAACGTGCTGCATGCGGGCGACGGGGACGCCACGCAGTCGATCTTCATGCGCAACGAGGAGGTGGACCGCGGCCGCGCCGGCCCCGAGATGTTCTACCGCGACATCACGATCGAGGACAACGTGATCGCCAACGCGCATCTGCACGGCATCACCGTGGGCGAGGCGGACGGGCTCACCATCCGCCGCAACACGCTCGCGCGCGTCCCCGCGGCCGTGCGCGCGAAGCAGGCCCGCACGCGCGCGCTCTCGGTCCCCACCATCCGGATCAGCCCCCGCTCGCGCGACGTGGTCGTCGAGGACAACGTGACGGGGCCCCTGCGCGCCGGCGAGGGCGGCCCCTCGGGCCTGGTGCTGGGCCACGAGGCGCAGCCCGACTGGCGCGTGCGGGGCAACGTCATGGCGCAGGACGAGCGGCCGGGCGCGCCCGGCTGGTATGGCGATCTGTTCGTCGCCGCGACGGGGACCGAGCGCCCGCTGGAGGGGCTGCGCGCCCATCCCGACGGGCCGCTCGCGGACGGCCGCGCCGGCGCCCCGCGGCTCGCCTTCGACCCCTCGCCCGACGCCCTCCTGCCCGTGATCCGCGTCGAGCGCGCGCCGCGGGCGCGCAACGTCTACGCCTTCGACGCCGGCATGACGGCCGGCCCCGACGGGCCGCTCTCCGCGAGCCCCGGCGCCACCGTCACCTGGCGCTTCCCCGACGGCGCCACCGCCGAAGGCCCGCGCGTGGAGCGCGCGCTCGACCCCGGCACCCAGGCCGTCGAGGCCACCGTCCGCCTGCCCGACGGGCGCGAGGCGCGCGCCGAGGCCAGCGTGAGCGTGCCCTCGCCCCACGTGCTCTCGCTCGCCTCAGCCGAGCCCATCGCGCTTGGGGCCGAGCCGGTGCGCCTCAGGGCCGACGAGATCGCGGGCTATTTCGGCGCCGCCGACCTCGCCCTGTCGTTCCGCTTCCGCGCCGCGGGGCAGGGGGCGGCGGGCGAGATCCTGCGCGTCCATCCGGGGCTGATCGTCTCGCTGGGCGCGCTCGGCAACCTCGAGGTCACGCTCAGGACCGCCGAGCGCGACGCCGTGCGCATGGCCACGGCGCCCCTGCGGCTGCATGACGGTGCCTGGCACGACGCGGCGCTCGCCTACGATTCGGCCACCGGGCGGGCGAGCCTGTCGGTGGACGGCGCCGTGCGGGCCGAGGCGCGCACCGCGGGGCCCTTGATGCCGCGCGGGAACTGGGGCCTCAGGCTCGGCCATCCCGACCCCGCGCGCAGCTTCCGGGGCGAGCTGGCGGGGATCGAGATCGAGGCCGATGCCGGCGCCTTCCGGCCCGCCGGCGGGGGCTGAGGGGACGGAGCCCGCCCGATGCCTCGAATGCGAGGCATCGGGCGGGCTCCGCACGCGGCCGTGTTTGGCCTTCCTGAACCCGAGGCGTATAGCGAGCCCGCGCGCCTGGGGGCGCTCGGCAGGAGGATCGGCATGGCCGACGCGGGCTTCGCGGGACGGATCGGGGGGGCGCGGATCGCGGCCTCCGCCGGGGCGGTCTCGGCCGCGGTCTCGGCCGTCCGCCCCAAGCTGCCCTTTCCGGTGCTCGTCTATCTGCTGACGGTCGTCACGCCGGTGGCGTTCTATGCGGGGCCGCTGTTCCTGACCGGCCTGCGGGCGTTCCTGCTGCTGATGATCGTGCCGTTGAGCTACAAGCTCCTGATGGGCCGCTACGACCGGCTCTACGCCACCGACCTCCTGTTCCTCGCGCACACCATCTGGGCCGCGGTGGCGCTCTACGTCAACAACCCCGACAAGACGCTCGAGAACGCCGGCATCTACGCGATCGAGTTCTTCGGCGGCTACGTGCTCGCGCGCGCCTACATCCGCGGGCCCGACGAGTTCTCGGCGCTGGTGCGCGCGGTGCTGTTCCTGACGCTCGCCACCTTGCCGCTCGCGCTGCACGAGGCCTACACGGGCCGCCCCTGGCTCGTGGAGATGATCCGCCGCATCCCTGGCCTCACCTCGGTGGCGATCGTCACCATCGAGGAGCGGATGGGGCTCGAGCGCGTCCAGGCCGTGTTCGCCCACCCGATCCACTACGGGCTGTTCACGTCGAGCGCCTTCGCGCTGACCTACATCGCGCTCAAGGGCGAGATCGGCGACGCGCGGCGGATCGTCTCGGCCGTCCTCGCCGGGTTCCTGTGCTTCCTGTCGCTGTCCTCGGGGGCGTTCCTGGCGCTCATGATGCAGCTCTTCCTCATCGGCTGGGCGGCCGTCACGGCGGGCACCAAGCAGCGCTGGGTGATCCTCCTGGCGCTCGCGGTGGCGGCCTACATCCTCGTGGACCTGATCTCCAACCGCACGCCGATCCGCGTGTTCTTCAGCTACGCGACCTTCTCGCCCCACAACGCCTACTGGCGCGGCATCATCTTCGAATGGGGGATGAAGAACGTGCTGGGCGATCCCGCGGCCGGCGTCGAGGCCCACCCGATCTTCGGCATCGGCCTCAACGACTGGGTGCGGCCGCACTTCATGAACTCGGGCTCGATGGACAATTTCTGGCTCGTGCAGGCGGTGCGCTACGGCCTGCCGGGCTTCTTCACCATGGCGGTCGGCTACGCCATCGTGCTGTGGCGCGTCGGGCGGCGCGACTTCGACGCCGACCCGCGGCTCTGGCGCTACCGGCGGGCGTGGATGTTCACCTTCGTCGGCCTGACCTTCACGCTCGCCACGGTCCACATCTGGACCTCGATCTTCTCCTACACCTTCTTCCTCTTCGGCGCCGGCATGTGGATGATGGCCGCCCAGCCGAACGGCGGCGAGGAGGCCCCCGCCGACGCAGGGGCCGGGGCCGCACGGCCCAGCCGCTACGCGCGCTTCTCCCAAGGCATGCCGCCCTCGCCTTCGGCCGCGGCGCGCGGCCCGGCCCCCATGCGCGCCCGGCCCGAGGCGCCCGGCCGGGTCCGCGAGGCGCAGGCCTACGCGCGCGGCGGCGACAGCTCGATCCGGCGGGCGCGCGGGGACGGGGCGGAGGAGGGCGGTCCCGCCCTCAGCCGCGCGCCGCGCGGGAGCCGGATCGAGCGGGGCGGGGACCAGGACCACGAGCAGGGCTGACGCCTGAGGGCGGCCCGTGCCGCGATCCACGCCGCGAAAAGGGGTGCGGGAGCGGATGCGGACGGCCCAGGGCGCGCGCGCGCCTCCTGGCTTGCGATCCGCGCCGCCGCTGAACGAACTTCGTGCGGCGGCGCCAGGGCGCGCGCAGGTGCGGGGGGCCGGAGAGCGCGGATGGGGGTCTCGGTGCCGATGCCCGGCCCCTGGCCCGGCTGCCCGGCCCGGCCGCCCGGTCCGCACCGGAGCGACGGCCGCGGGTCGGGGCCCTCGGTCCGACGCCGCGGCCGAGGGCTTTCCCGCCCGGCGAGCCGGTCCGGCCGCCGGGCGGGGGTCGTCAGGGGGAGCGCCCCTCAGGCCCAGTCAGCCCTCAGGCCCAGTCAGCCCTCAGGCCCAGTCCGGCGCGTCGCTCATGCGGAAGCCGTCGATCGTGGCGCCCAGCGTGTCGCCCCAGGCCGAGCCCAGCATCAGGCCCCAATACGACCCCTCGGGGGTGGTGCCCGAGGCTTGCGTCTCCACGCTCTCGCCGTCGACCGTCAGCCGGAGCCGGCCGGCCGCGTCGTCGTAGCCGATCTCGACCTGGTGCCAGCCGCGGGCCGACACCGCGCCCTCGTCGGTCTCGAGGCGGAACGTGCCCTCGTCGGTGCGCAGGGTGAGGTCCATCGTGCCGTCCTTCGCCACCCAGGCCTCGACGGCGCGGTTGAGCTGGAGCACCCTGCCGTCCTCGGAGGCGCCGTCGCGCTTGAGGTCGAAGGCGAACTCGAACGAGTCGCGCTCGTGCAGGAACGCGTTCTCGCGCGCGATCAGCACCGAGCCCTCGCCGATCGTCACGCCTCGGCCCTCGCTGCCCTTGGCGTAGCCGATCGGGCCGTCGGCGCGCACGCCCACGGAGCGGCCGTCCGCATCCGAGAGGTCGCCCTCGAAGTCGAGCGCCACCAGCGTGGCGCCGCCCGAAGGCGCGGGTCCGGGCTCGGGCTCGGGGCTCGACGGCGCTGGGGCGCCGGTCTCGCCGCCCGCCCCGCCATCCGCCTCGCCGCGGAACACGAACTCGTCCACGAAGCCGCGCGCCTCGCCGCCCCAGGGCCGGCCCAGCGTCAGGCCCCAATGCGAGGCCTCGGGCGTGGTGCCCTGCTGCGCGGCCCGGGCGACCTCCTCGCCGTCCACCGCGATCGTCATGGCGCCCTGGTCCGAATCGTAGCCCAGCTCGACCCGCTGCCAGCCGGTGCCGATGACGGAGGCGTCCGAGCGCGCCACCGCGGTGCCCTCGTCGGTGGTCAGCGCGAAGCGCAGCCCGCCGTCGTCCGTGAGCGTCAGGTCGAGCGCCTTGTGGAGCGACAGCACCCGGCCGCCGTCGCCGTCGGTCCCCTCGCGCTTGAGGTCGAAGGCGATGGCGAAGGAGTCGCGCCCGAAGAGATCCGCGTTGTAGCGCGAGATCGTCACCGCGCCGTCGCCCGCGCCGAGCGCCACCGCGCGGCCGCTGCCGTCGGCGCCCTCGACGAAGCGCACCGCGCCCGGATCCCACTGGATGTGCGCGCCGTTGCCGGAGCGGTCGCTCACGTCCTCGTCGAAGTCCAGCCGGACGAGCGTCGCGCCCCCGCCCGAAGCCGAGCCCGGATCCGACGGCTTGCCGCCATCCTGCGCGCCCGAGCCCGAGCCCGAATCTGAGCCCGAACCTGAGCCGGAGTCGCCGTCGTCGTCGCCGGCCGCGGGCGCCTGGGGGGCCCCGTCATCGTCGCCGGCGCTGCCCTGCTCGCCCAGCACCAGCGGCGGGCCGTCGGCGCCCAGGCCCTCGATCTCGGCCGAGAGCGTGAGGTCGCGCACGATGCCCTTCACGCTCGCGTTCCAGTAGTTGCCGATCACCAGACCCCAATGCTCGAGCGGCTTGGTGATCCCCTCGACCGCGGCCGAGGCGGCCTCCTCGCCGTCGACGTAGATCGTCACCGCGCGCCCGTCATAGACCACCGCCAGGTCGTGCGGCTTGCCGTCCGAGAAGAGGCCCGGCTCGGTGCGGGCCTCGGCCTCGCCCGCGGTGGTGGTGAAGACGAACTTGAAGGCGCCGTCGGGGCGGATCGACCCCGTCATCGCCTCGCGCAGCGAGAACAGCACGCCCGAGGCGCCCTTCGAGGCCGGCTCGAAGTTCATCGTCAGCGCGAAGCGGTCGAGCGAGTAGATCTGCGCGAGAGTCCCGATCGACCTCGATCTTGCTCCTGCCGTCGAGCACGAAGCCGCCATCCGCGACCTTGCCCTTCACGACGAGGTCGCTGTCGTAGGAGGAGGCGTCGCTCACCTTGCCGCCCTTCGTCGTCAGGCGCAAAAGCGTCGGGTCGGTGATCTCGATGCTGCGCTCGATGCGGTCGGACTTCCCGCCCGCGCGGACCTCGAGCGCGTAGTCGTGAACGCCCGCCTTGCCGAAGTCGTGCGTCACCGTCTGGCCGCGCGCGGTGGAGCCGTCCGAGAAGGTCCAGACGTAGTTCGCCTGTCCGCCGAGCCGCCCGCCCTCGTCGCGCGAGAGCCCGGCGTCGAGCGTGACCACCGAGCGGTCGGCCTCGGAGCGCTCGATGGCCACGACGGCGGTGACGCCCTCGACCTTGTAGGAGGACCAGGTCATCGGCGCGCCGAGCTTGCCGTCCCATTGGCTGCCCGGCACCAGGCTCAGATCCTGCAGCTCGGCCGAGCCGCCGGCCTCGATGTTGACGAAGTTCGCCCCGAAGTAGCTCGCATCGGAGGGGTCGCCGTAGGTGACGATGCCGTTGCGCCCGGTGGGGTCGGCGATGTTGCCGGCGATGTTGCCCTCGATCACCGTGCCCTGGCCGCTGCGCTCGCGGACCCAGCCGTTGACGGACGCGCCCTCGCGGCCGCCGGCCTCGATCAGCTTCGCGTCCTGGTTCCACAGCACGGTGTTGTTGCGCACCACCATGTCGCGGGTGTCGCCGAGCGAGATCATGTTGTGATGCGCGCCGTAAAGGACGTTGCCCTCGATCAGGATGTCCTCGAACAGCCAGCCGTTCTTCGCCTTGTCCTGGTTGGAGCCGAAGATCATCTGGTAGGCCGGGCCTTGGGCGGTGTTGAGGATGTTGTCCCGGATCGTCACCCGCTCGTTGTTCTGCTGGATGTAGGTGCCCCAGAACTGGATCATGTCCGAGTGGTTGACGTTCTGCGCCGACCCCAGCATGTCGTAAAGAAGGTTGCCCTCGATCAGCAGATCCTGGGCGCCGGCGATGCGGATGGCGTCGCCCTGCAGCTTCGTCATCTCGTTGTCGACGAACTCGATGTCGGTGGAGTCCTTGAAGGCGATGCCGTGGTAGTAGCCCTGCACGCTGTTGTCGCGCAGCACGATGTCCTCGCTGCCGCGCACGAGCGCCATGACCACGCCCTTGACCTGCCCCTTCGAGCCGTCGAGCGTCTCGGTGGCGTCGCCCTGGAACGCGTTGTCGGTGATCGTGATGTTGCGCGAATCGGTGAGCTCGAGGTCGCGGTGGTTCGCGGTCCGCTTGGTGCCCGAGCTGTCGAACACCACGCCGTCCACCGTGACGTTCTCGCGGCCGATCAGGCCCAGCTTGGCGATGACCGCCGGGTTGTCGGGATCGGCCGAGGTGATCCGCACCGGCGCGTCGGTCTCCTTGCGGAACCGGTCCGTCAGATAGACGTCGTAGGGCTCGCTGGACGCCTCGAGGCGGATCGTGCCGCCCTCGCCCGAGGCCAGACGCTCGAAGGCGTCCGTCAGTTCTTTGGAGTTCTTCACGATGGTGGTCTCGCTTGCCATGCTCGCACGCCTTCGGATCGCCACGGGTCGGCGGCCGACCTAGAAGCGAGTGGTTTCCGAAAGCCTGTGCCGAGCGGTTGAATCATGTCCGAAATGCGGCGTTCGATCGGCATTCGACGCGTTGCCGGATCGACCGGCCCTGTCCGGGCGCGGACCACGCCGGATCGAGCACATTCCGTTTCTTGTGATGGATCAGAGCGTTGGGTCGCGCGGGACGGGCTTGCGGTCGTGCTGCGACGGCCGATCAAACCTCGGGACGACCCTTGAGCGGACTCTCGCCGCGGCCGTCATCGATCGAATGCCGCTCGATCAGCGTGCCGGCCGCATCCTCGCACCATCCAACGAACCATCCGCTCCCCTCCGTGCCGACGCGCCATGCGCGCATGGGACTCACTGCCTCGGGCAGTCGCCCAGAGACGCCGCCGCGCTCCGCGCGGCCGCCTTTGCATTCGATGCGAGACGCCCGGGTCCGTCCCGGCCCGGGCGATGGCTCGAAGGGTGGGCCATCCGAGACCGGCCACGATGGACCGGTTCGGCGCCGCCTCCTTGCCACGCCGCGATGGGTTCCACCTCTGGCGTGCGGCCTCAACAGGTTATTCCGCGACCTCAATGACTTGGCGGAATCACGCCTGCCGAGGCCCCCTCGACAGGCGCGGAAAGGCGCACTCTCCCCTCGGCGCGGAATTCCGCCGCCCCCGAAGGGGCGCCACGCGCGAATCCCCACCGCATCCTCGAGTGGTATTGCGGGTTGACGACCCCGTAAGGTTTGGGGACGAGGATCGGCCCTCGACCGGGCGGAGGAACCGACCATGTCCAACACGGCCGACGGCGCGGCGCGGCGGGTCCTCATCGTCGTCGAGAACCTGCCGGTGCCGCTCGACCGTCGCGTCTGGCTCGAGGCGACGACGCTTCATGCGCATGGCTACGAGGTCTCGGTGATCTGCCCCATGGGCCGGGGCTGGGACGCGCCCTACGAGAGGCTGGAGGGGGTGCACATCCACCGCTACCCCGAGCCCCCCGAGGCGCATTCGGGCGCCGTGGCCTACGCGCGCGAGTACGGGCACGCGCTGCGCCACATGTTCCGGCTCGCGCGCGAGGTGCATGCCGCGCGCGGCTTCGACGTGATCCACGGCTGCAACCCCCCCGACCTGATCTTCCTCCTGGCGCGGCGCTGGCGCCGGCGGGGGGTGCGCTACCTCTTCGATCACCACGACGTCTGCCCCGAGCTGTTCGAGGCCAAGTTCGGGCGCCGGGGCCGCCTGCACCGCCTGATGCTGCGGCTCGAGCGCGCGAGCTTCCGCGAGGCCAGCGTGTCGGTCGCCACCAACGAGAGCTTCCGCCGCATCGCCGTCGAGCGCGGCGGCATGGATCCGTCCGACGTGTTCGTCGTGCGCTCGGCGCCGCGCGTCGAGCGCTTCGAGATCCGCCCCCCCGACCCGGCGCTGCGGCGCGGCGCCTCGGCCGTGATGGGCTATGTCGGCGTGATCGGCCAGCAGGAGGGGATGGATTCTGCTGGCCGCCGCCGCCGACCACCTGATCCGCGACCTCGGGCACAAGGGCGCGCGCTTCGTGGTGGTGGGCTTCGGGCCCGAGCTGACGAACGTGCAGCGCGACGTGGCCTCGCGCGGCCTTTCGGAGCATTTCGAGTTCACCGGGCCGCTCTTCGGCGACGACCTCCTGGCGGTGCTCAACAGCTGCGACATCGGCGTGGCGCCCGACCCGAAGAACCCGATGAACGACATCTCCACCATGAACAAGGTCATGGAGTACATGACCCTGAAGAAGCCCGTGGTGCAGTTCGACCTCGCCGAGGGCCGCGCCTCGGCCGGTGAGGCGTCGCTCTACGCGCGCGCCAACGACCCACGCGACTTCGCCGCCAAGATCGCCGCTCTGATCGGCGACCCCGAGGCGCGCGCGCGGATGGGCGAGATCGGCCGCGCGCGGGTGCTGGAGCGCCTGTCCTGGGACGCTTCCGTGCCGCCGCTGCTCGCGGCCTACGACCGGGTGTTCGAGAAGATGGGCCGCCCGCCTTGGCCGGCGGCGGAGCCGGGGCCCATCCGCGCCGCCGGCTGAGGCCGCTGCGCGGGACGAAGGCCCTCGGGCGCTCCAGGGGGGTCAACGCCGGGCGCGAGGGCGTGATCGGCCCTCGGCCTCGCCGCGCCTCCGGCTCGGGGACGAGGGCGGGGGCGGGGCGGGCCGCCATCCATCCCCGTCGGCGATGAGCCCATGGACCTGGCGGCGGCGCTTCGGCGCCCCGCGGCCGGTGCTCCGGCTCGGCGGCCGGCCGGCCGCCTTCGGACCGGCGGCCGGCCCTCCGGCCTAGGTCGGCACGAAGCGGGGCAGGGGGTCGAGCGCCTCGCGCATGAAGCGCTGGATCCGCGCGTCGGCGTCCTCGGGGGTCTCTCCGGCGCCGATGGGGGTGACGAAGCGCACCAGCGCGCCGTCGGTGCGCCCGCGCGTCAGCCCGTCCCAGACCACCAGGAGCTTGGCGCGGAAGTCGTTGGTCATGCGCTGGCCGCGTTGCTCGAACCAGTAGTAGACGAGCTGCTGCGACAGCCCCTTCTGGATCACCGCGCGGTTGACGTTGAAGGCGCCGTAGCCGGTGCCCGTCATGTCCACGGCGTAGGGGTCGAGCGAGAAGACCTCCCAGCCCCCCACCGGCAGGCAGACCTGGGGCGAGTGGATGCCCGAGCCCTCGGTCTGCTTGTCGTAGAACGCCACGAACATGTTGACGTAGGTGGGCGCGCCGGGGGCCATGTAGGTCGTGTTGAGGTAGTCGGACGCGCCCAGCACCGCCTCGACCTCGGGGTCGAGCTGCGCGCTCGATCCGGCCCAGCCGTCGATCCGGCGCGGGAAGAGCGCGAAGGGGTCGCGCTCGACCAGGGCCGTCTCGTGCCCCGACTGCGCGGCCACCCATGCGCCCGAGGCCAGGAGCGTCACCACCGCTCCCACCGCCAGCGCGCCCGAGGCCCGGATCCCGAGCACCCGCCCCATGATCGGCGCGAGCCCATTGGTGTCGAGGTCGATCGCCTGCGACAGCGGCAGCGGGTTGGGCGTCAGCCGCTGGAGCGCCACCGCCATGAGGAAGAGCACGCCGATGCAGGCGAGGAAGATCACCCAGCCCTCGAAGAAGTGCAGGAACCCCTCCGCCTGCTCGATCCCGTAGGAGTCCACCAGGACGCCGATCACGCCGATCCGGAACGAGTTCATCAGCACCGTGATAGGCGCAGCCGACAGCAAGAGCACCGCCTTGTGCCACATCGGCCCGCGGTAGAGGATCGCGAAGAGGTAGCTGAAGCTCAGGATCGGGAAGAGGTAGCGCAGCCCCGAGCAGGCTTCGGCGACCTGGAGCTTGTAGACCCCGAGGTCGATGACGTTGCCCTCGAGATAGACCGACACCCCCATCAGGTCCACGAACCACACGCCGATCTGCGAGGAGATCGACTGGAGGAGGATCGTCAGCTGCCAGTAGAGGAATTGTGGCAGCGGCAGCATGAACACCAGGTGCAGGACGGGGAGCTGGTGGGTGATGCCGCGCCGCCAGCCAAAGGCGGTGAGCACCACGCCGCCCACCCAGACGATCATCGCGTAGGTGACGATGTCGGGGATGCGCGCGACGTTGCCCAGGAGCGCGATCAGCAGCGCCACGCCGATCACCGCGACACCCGGCCAGCGGTCGGTGACGACCGCCGCCGGCGGCGGGCTCCGGCGCAGCTCACGCAGGAAGAGATAGAGCGAGATCAGCGGGATCAGCGGGCCGTGGGAGTATTCGGGCGTCATCCAGGCGCGGCCCAGCGACTCCAGCCCAATCCAGAACAACGGCACCGAGCCCGCCACCAGGAGCGCGAACCACAAAAGGCCGGGCGCGTTCAGCGCCGGCAGCCTGATGGGGGCGCCTCTGCTCATCGCCTCCTGAGTCGCAGCCATGATCGCTCCTCGCACGCACGCGGCCGCGCCGCCCGTGGAGGAGGGCCCGGCCAGATCTCGTATGGGCACAGGACATAGCCTGCGAATGTGGCGATGGAAAAGCGAATCCTGGGCGATCACGTGGCTGTCATCCCGCGGGCCGTGGCCCGCGGCCTTCGCCGCGGCGCGCCGGCGCTCAGGGCCGGCGCTCAGGGCCGCGGCTCGAGGCCGTGGCTCAGGGGCGGATCACGAAGCCGCGGCCGAGCGTCACGAAGACCGCGTTGGAGGTGGCGTCGTCGGAGCCCTCGGTGCGGCGGGTCAGCTCGTAGCCAGTGGCGAGGCTCCAGTCGGGCGTCAGCGCGCGGATGTAGGCCAGGCGCAGCTCGGACTGGCTCTCGTCCACGTCGCCCTCGCTCGCGCTCGCGACCTGCGCGAAGTCCAGGTCGAGCGTCACCCGCGAGACGCGGCTGATCTCCTGCAGGAGGCCGAGGCTGGCCGTCGTCGCGGTGATGTCGTTGCCGTCCGCGCTGGTGCCCGCGCGCCGCTCGAGCGAGGCCCTCAGCGCGCCGCGCGCCAGCTCCTGCACATAGGCGATGTCGGCCACCAGCTCCGTGTCCTCGCCCTCCTCGCGCGACACGCCGACGCTGGCCGAGAGGTCCACTCCGGCCAGCGGCTCGAAGGCGCGCGCGACGCGCAGCGTGTCGCGCCGGCCGCCCTCCTCGATCTCGGACTCGATCTCGGCCGCGATCGTCCCCGAGGGCATGTCGAAGACGAGCCCCAGCGAGCCCACGGCGCCGCTCGTCTCGGAAGCCCGCAGCTCGTCGTCCGTCCCGTCGTCGTCGAGGTCGATCCCGCGCAGCGCCTCGACCCGCGAGCCGCCCAGCACCGCGGTCAGCGTCGTGCGCGCGGTGGCCGCGTAGACGGCCGAGACGCCGAGCGCGCGCGTCCGGCGCTCCTCGCCCGAGGCGTCGTCGAGGTCCGAGAGCCCGAAGGTCAGCCGCGTCGTCAGCAGCGGCGTCGCGTCGAGCCGCAGCGCGCCCTCGGCCTCGTAGATGTCGCGGTCGGTCAGGTCCGGGTCGCCCGCGTCCGCGTAGCCGCGCTGCTCGGCGCGCAGCTCCAGCTCGAAGCCGAGCGGCCGGCCGAGCCCGGTGACGATCTCGATCTCGGCGTCGAGATCGCTGCGCGTGCCGCCGCTGATGACGAGGTCGTCCTCCTGGGGCAGGTCGTCGATGAGCGTGTCGAGGTCGAGCAGCCGCGCCTCGTCGAGATCGACCCGCCGGTAGCGCAGCGCCGCGCCGACGCGCGCGCGCGCGCCCTCGCGCTCGTAGGCGAAGCCCAGACGGGGGTTCTCGAGCGCGAGCGTGTCGTCGCCCTCATCGGGGTCCGAGCTCGCCGCGAGGTCGGCGTCGATGTCGAGGGCGAGCCGCTGGACGCGGGTCTGGCTCAGCACGCCGAAGGACAGCTCGGTGACGAGCACCGTCTCGCCGTCTTTCGACTCCGCGCGCAACTGCGGGTTGTCCTCGGCGCGCAGCGTGAGGCCCACGCCGAAGGCGAGCGTGAGCCCGCCCGGGCCGCGCTCGGAGACGCGCCCGAGGGTGGGGCGGGGCCGGCGCCCGCGGCGCTCGGCGTCGCGCTCGAAGAGCGGATCCAGGCGGCCGAGATCGGCGCCGGGGTCGAGGCCGAGCGGGTCGGTGTCGAGCCCCCTCGCGAAGGGCGAATCCCCGGGATCGAGATCCTCGGCGCCGCCTATGGGCTCGCCGGCCACGCCGATGTCGGGCACGGCCACCGCGTCGCCCGACCCCGCGCCGAGGCCTCCCCCGATCGGATCCCCGAGATCGGGATCCGCGTCCGGATCGGCGATCTCGGGACCGACGTCCACGTTCGGGGCGGGCGCGCCGCCGAGGCTCGGCGCGGGCGCGGCGGGGGGGCCGGGCCGCGGCTCCACCTCGCCGCCGCCAGGGACGCCGCCGGGGACGCCGATGGGGGCGGGGGCGGGGGCAGGGGCGCCCACCGTCCCGCCATCGGGCGCCACGCCTTGGGCGAAGGCGGCCGGTCGCCCGACCAGGGGCGCGGCCGAGACCAACGCCAGCGCCGAGGCCAGGGCGACGGCATCACGCGTGCGCGTCACGCCCGCGCCCCCGAGGCCCGCGAGCATGGTGCCCGCGAGCATGGTGCCCGCGAGCATGGTGCCGGGGCGGGAACTCGGAGCGGCGCTGGGAGGGAGGCCACCTGGGCCTCAGAACTCGAACAGGCGCCGCTCGGGGACCACGACGACGTCGCCCGGCGCGAGCGGCGTGCCGCCGGGGATGCTCGGCCGCCGCCCCGTGGCGTCGTAGTCGTAGAAGTAGATCAGGATGCGCCCCGTCTGCGGGTCGGTCCGGCGCAGCTGCACCCGCCTCTCGGCGGCGAAGCGCGTGAGCCCGCCGGCCTCGGCGATGATCTGCAGGATGGTGGTGCCCGGCGGCACGATCTTGCGGCCGGGCGCCGCGACCTCGCCGGTGACGAACACGTCGATGGTGGGCGCGTCGGTCTCGGGCGGCGGCGGCACCTCGGGGGCCTGGGCGAGCTGGTTCACCGAGACGAACACGGTGGGCTCGGCGGCGAAGTTGTCGGCGAGCGCCGAGGTCAGCGCCCGCCGCAGCTCCTCGACCGTGCGGCCCGCGGCCGGGACCGTGCCCGCGAGCGGGAAGTCGATCGAGCCGTCGGGCAGCACCAGCACCGAGCGGTTGAGGCTCGGATCCTCCAGCACCTCGATCTGGAGCGAATCGCCCGAGCGGATGCGGAAGTTCTGCGCCAGCGCCGGGGCGGGGGCGGCGACGAGGCCGGCGGCGCCGAGCAGGCCCGCGAGCCCCGCGAGGACCGCCCTGCGGGACGCGCCCGCGCCGAGCCCACGCGCTTCGGCCCCACGCGCTTCGGTGTCAGGGGCCCCGGGCTCACGCCTCCACGCCCCGCCTGCGCCTTTGAGACTCGTCATGCCGATCGGCCCCGTCTATCCATTCCGGGCCCGTCCTGCGAACCCCGGTCCCCGTCCATTCGGACCGTCCTGCGCGGCCCGGCCCGGCCCCTCGCGCCCGAAGGCCCGGCGTCCGAGCGCGTCGCGGCGACTATGCCGCCGGGAGTGGCCGATCGGCCACCGTCGAGCGGGCCCCCTGCCACCCGAATCGACCCGGCTGCGGCAGATTTGCCGCAGCCGGGCGCCGGCCGGCCAGGGCGCCCGGCCTCGCGGAGGCGGCGCGTCCGAAGGGATCCTGGGGCGGATCCGATGGACGGCGCCGGCTCCTTGCTCGCCGGATGCATGGCCCGATCCGGCGGGGGCGGGCGGGGGCGGAGCCCCGGGCTTCGAGCCGACGGCTCCGGCAGCCGCGGGAGCGTAGCCGCGGGGCGCGGGCGCTGACGCCGGGCCTCGCCGCCGGGGGCCCTCCGGCCCGCACGGGCGCGCGGCTCCGTGGCCGCCGGTTGCGGCGAGGGCAGCACGACGGGGTGCGGCGAGCGCGCGCGCCCCGAGGGCGGCGGGCGCAGGGGGAGCGACCCGTCTTCGAGGAGCCCGTCCCCGAGCCCGTCCCCGAGCCCGTCGGCCGGGTCGCGCGCCACGGGCCGTGCCGGGCGGCCTCAGTCGGAGGGCGCCGGCCCGGGCGTAGCCTCGGTTCCGGCTCCCTCGCCGGCCGCCTCGCCCTCGCCGCGCAGCCGCGCGATCTCGGCCTCCACCGCGTCGCGGTAGTCGGGCCGCGTCTCGCCCAAGGCGTCGAGCACGCCCGTCAGGACCGCCAGCGCGTCGGCGTCGCGCCCCGCGGCCGCGAGTGCCAGGCCGTAATGGTGCTGCACGCGCGGGTCGTCGGGCATGCCCGCGGCGGCGGGCTCGAGGTTGACCAGCGCCTCCTCGATGTCGCCGCGGCGCAACGCGATCCAGCCATAGGTGTCCTGGAACTGCGGCACGTCCGAGCCGCGCAGGCGGCGCGAGATCACCGCCGCGCGCTGGAGGCTCTCGGGATCGTCGCGACTCGTGGACAGCAGGCTGGCGAGGTTGTTGGCGATCACCGGCGCGTCGCTGTCGCGCTCGTAGAGCGCCTCGTAGATGGCGATCGCGCCCTCGACGTCGCCCGCCCGCTCGAGCGCGCCGGCGCGCGTCCATTGCAGCGTGGCGCTCTCGGGCACGGCCGCGATCGCATCGTCCAGCACCGCCTCCGCCGCCGCCTCGTCGCCGCGCGCGAGCGCCAGGCGGTAGAGCGCGAGCCAGACGCGCTCGGCCTCGGGCTGCTCCTCGACCAGCGCGCGATAGCCGGCCTCGGCCTCGTCGAGCTGGCCCATGCCCGCCAGCACCGAGGCGCGCACGAAGCGCATCGCCGGATCGTCGGGCGCCTTCTCGAGCGCGGCTTCGGCATGCGCCAGCGCGGCGTCCGCGTCGCCGCGCGCCAGCTGCGCGCGCACGATCGCCACGTCGGCGCGCGACTGGCCCTCGTCGGACAGGCCCTCGAGGAAGCTCATCAGCTCGTCGCCGCGCTGCTGGGCGGCGAGCTGGCGCGTCACCAGGCCGTCGGCCGCGGCCCCCGCCTCGGGCGTGCCGATCCCGCGCAGCGTGTCCACCGCCTGCTCGGCGCGCGCCCAGTCCTCGGTCGAGACGTAGAGCTTGCCCAGCGCATCGACGAGCGCGACCTCCTCGGGGGCCTCGCGCAGCGCGTCCACGAGCACGTTCTCGGCGGCGCGCGTCTGGCCCTCGCCCGCGAGGTAGGTGGCGTAGCGCAGCGACTCCTCGGGCGCGCTGTTCGACGCCTCGACGGCGAGCGAGAGCATCTCGGCCATCAGCTCGCGGTTGCCCTCGCGCTCGTGGGCGCGCGCCATCAGCGTCATGATCTCCGGGTCGCGCGGGCTCTGGCCCAGCGCCTGGCGCAGCGACTGGATCGCGTCGCCGGTGGCGTCGTCCTCGATCAGCCAGCCGGCGATGAGCTTGAGCGCCTCGACCTGGTTGGGGTCGTCCTCCAGCACCTCCTCGACGCGCGCGCGCGCGCCCACGGGGTTCCCGTCGGCGATCAGCATCTTGGCGAGCGCCACGCGCACCGCGTCGAGCCGTCCCGGGGCCGCCTCCTCGGGATCGGTCTCCTCCAGGATCGCCTCCATCTCGGCGATCGCCTCCTCGCGGCGGCCCTGGTCGAAGCCGATCGCCGCGCGCATCGAGCGGAACAGCGCCGGGTCGGAGATCCCCTCGGCGACGATGCGGTCGAGATCCTCCGTTGCGGCCTCGGGCGAGCGCAGCTCCGACAGGAACCGCACCAGCGTGACGCGCGCGCCGGGCTCGGGGTCGGCGGGGTCGATCAGGCCGCGCAGGAAGGCCTCGGCCTCGTCGAGCTCGCCCTGCGAGACGAGCCACTGGATCAGGGTCTGGCGCGTCGCCTCGTCGTCGGGGAAGCGCTCGACCATCTCGCGCAGCTGCGGCCCGATCTCGTCGTCGCGGCCGAGCTCGCGCAGGAGCCCCAGCCGCGCGCGGTAGAGCGTCGCCGCCTCGGGGTCGGCGGCGATGCCGGCATCGACGACGGCGAGCGCCCCCCCCCAGTCCCCCTCGCGCACCCGGTCGTCGAGCACCACGCGGCGCGCGCTCATCAGGGAGGGGTCCGCTTCCAGCAGCGCGCGGGCGTCGGCCACCGCGGCCACGCGCGCCGCCTCGTCCTCGGCCAGAGAGGCGTCGCGGTAGGCGAGGCTCGCCAGCACCGCGCGCACGCTCGGATCCTCGGGCGCGATCTCGGCGGCGGCCTTGACGTGGCGCTCGACCGCCTCCCAGTCGCCGGACTCGAGCGCCAGCTCCGCGAGCGCGCGCCGGCCCTCCAGATCCTCGGGATACTGCTCGACGAGCCGCAGATACTGGCCGAAGGCCTGGCCCGCCTGGCCGCGCTCGCGCAGCAGCTCCGCATAGGTGGCGCGCGCGTCGCGGTGCATGCCGTCGAGCTTGAAGACGTTGCGGAACTCGAGCATCGCGCGATCGACGTCGCCCGCGGCCAGGCGATCGAGCCCGGCCTGATAGTAGCTCTCGGCGCGCTCCTCGGCCGATTCGCAGGCTGCCAGCAGCACCGCGGCGGACACGAGCATCACGCCGAGCCGCGCGCGCGGGCGGCGGAGCGAGAGCCAGGAGTCGGGTCGGGTCGGGCGGGAACGGGGCATCTCGCGGGCTCGCTCAGTGTCGGGGCCGGTGGGAGGGCCGGTGTGGGGCGCGACCGGGCGCGCGAGGCGACCGGAGCGCGGGGCGGCATGATCGTGGCGGACGGGCCTGGCGGGCCGGACGCAACGGGCGCGACCCTACACCGCCGTCGCGCGCGAGACGAGGCGCGCCGAGGCCCTCGCTCCGGCCGTGTGCTTCAAATTGAGGCGACCCGGGTTCGGGCCATGATCGGGGTTCGGGCCATGATCGGGTCGGGAGCGCGGCTCGCGCCGTCCGCCGGCCCGTCGGGCGAGCCCGCGCCTCGGGGTGGCCGCGTCCCGGCCGGCAGCCGGCGCCCCGGTTCGCGGCGGGCGCTCCCGCTCAGCGGCCGGTGCAGAGGAGGATGACGGCGAAGGTGCGCAGGAAGATCGATGCGTCGACGCCGAGCGACAGGCCGTCGTAGTAGGCCTGGTCGTACTGGGCGCGGGCGGCGAAGGTGGTGTCGTTGCGGTCGGAGACCTGCCAGGGGCCTGTGATGCCGGGGCGCAGCGCGTAGTAGGCGCGGCCCGGGTAGAGCTCGGCCTGCTCGACCATCATCGGGCGCGGGCCGATCAGCGACATCTCGCCCGTGAGCACGTTCCAGAACTGCGGCAACTCGTCGAGCGAGGTCTTGCGCAGGAAGCGGCCGATGGGGGTGACGCGCGGGTCGCGCCTGAGCTTCTGCGTCGAGCGCCACTCGCGCGCGGCGTCGGGGTCGGCGGCGAGATGGGCTTCGAGCTGGGCGTCGGCGTCCGGCACCATGGTGCGGATCTTCCAGATGCCGAACACGCGCCCCGCCCGGCCGATGCGGAGCTGGCGGTAGAAGGGCGCGGCGCCGTCGAGCGCCACCAGGAGCGCCATCAGCGCGATCAGCGGCACGGTGACGGGCGCCGAGGCGACCACCAAGGCGATGTCGAGCACGCGCTTGGCGCGATCGCGGTAGAAGCGGCGCTGGCGGCGGGCCCGCGTGCCGTGATCCCGCGTGCCTTGATCCCGGAGGCCGTGATCCCGGCCGGCCGGAGCCGGGCGCGCCACCGGCTGCGCGCGGGTGGGGAGGGGCGCGCGGAGGGGGATCGGCACGTCCGCGTCGGGGTCGGCGCTCCAGGCGATGACGGAGCGGGCATCCATGCTGGAGAGGTCTTTCGCATACATCGTCATCACTCGATCATCCCGACTGCCGATCGCTCGGTGCCCTGCTGGTGGCGACGCACGTTCGACCGCGCCGCGACCAGTGTTCCGGGCGGCGATTCTGCGACACCCTCGGCTGCTCGGCTCCACACATACAAAGGTTCTAGGGCGCCGACAAACGAACGCGACCAAGCCATCGCGGTTTCTTCCTTCTAAAGATTTAAATCCCATCGTTTTTTCTGCGTGGAACACAATCGCTGCGCGATCCGTGAACACCTGCTTGTCCACACCTTGTCAACGGTTGGGGTGCATGGGTCGCGTCTGTGTCCGATGACAGCCATATGCAACGGCGGCATGACCGCCCCGCCGGCGGCCCCCCCGCCATCGATGGCCCCGGCGTCAGCTCGGACCGGCCTCCCGCGCCGTCGGGCTGGCCTCGCCGCGCCCGCGGCATCGCTTGCGGCGGCGGTCGGGATCCGGGATAGGGTCGCGCCATGGTGGAGCCGGCATCGGGAGCGGGGGGCGCGCGGGATCGGCGCGCACGGAGCCCAAGGAGCCCAAGGGCATGGAATCCGGCCGCCCGTCGCGGCGAGGTGGGCTGACATGTCGTCCGAGCTTCTCTACGCCGAGTTCTTCGGGCTCGACGCGCGGCCGTTCACGCTCGTGCCCGACCCGAGCTTCCTCTACTGGTCCGAGCAGCACAAGCGCGCCTTCCTGGTGCTGGAGTTCGGCATCATGTCGCGCGCGCCGATCACGCTCATCACCGGCGAGATCGGGTCGGGCAAGACCACGCTCATCCAGGAGCTGCTGCGGCGGATCTCCGAGCAGGTGACGATCGGGCTGGTGTCGAACGCCCAAGGCTCGCGCGGCGAG
The DNA here is from genome assembly GCA_963799455.1 of uncultured Alphaproteobacteria bacterium. Lineage (GTDB taxonomy): Bacteria > Pseudomonadota > Alphaproteobacteria > Rhodobacterales > Rhodobacteraceae > CAWCXF01. The sequence continues at coordinate 186,385 of CAWCXF010000004.1, forward strand.
ATCCTGCGCTGGGTGCTGCACGCGCTGGGGCTCGCGGCGCCCTCGGGCGGGGGCCAGGCGGACTACGTCGAGATGTTCCAGACGCTGCAGGAGTTCCTGGTCGACGAATACGCGCAAGGACGGCGCGTGGCGCTGATCTTCGACGAGGCGCAGAACCTGAGTCCCGAGGGGCTCGAGGAGCTCAGGATGCTCACCAACATCAACTCCGGCAAGGACGAGCTCATCCAGCTCATCCTGGTGGGCCAGCCCGAGCTGCGCGCGATGGTGCTCGCGCCCTCGATGCGCCAGCTCGCCCAGCGCGTCGCCGCCTCCTTCCACCTCGAGCGCATGGGCGGCGCGATGGTGCGCGCCTACATCGGCCACAGGCTGCGGCGCGCGGGCGGCACGGGCGATGAGTTCACGCCCGAGGCCTGCGACGTGGTTCACGCGGCCACCCAAGGGGTGCCGCGGCTCATCAACCAGCTGTGCGACTTCGCCATGCTCTACGCCTGGAGCGCCAACGCGGCGCTGGTCACCGACGAGACCGTCGAGAGCGTGCTCGCCGACGGGGTGTTCTTCGGCGGCCGGTCGCTCGACGAGGATCGCGGCGAGGATCGCGGCGAGGCGTTCGGCGAAGACCTCGGGGAGGAGACGGCCTGATGTCGAGCCTTCGCTACTACCTGTCGATCTTCCGGCGCCGGCTGCACTGGTTCTTGCTGGTGGCCACCGTGATCTCGGCCGTCGCGATCGTGGTCGCCCTGACGCTGCCGCCGGCCTATGTCAGCAACACCCGGCTCATCGTCGAGGCGCCCCAGGTCTCGCCCGACCTCGCGCCCTCGACCGTCATCACCCCCGTCGAGCAGCTCCAGATCGTCCAGCAGCGCCTGCTCACCCGCGCCAACCTGCTCGACATCGCGCGCGAGCTTCAGGTGTTCGGCCCCGACCAGGCGGGCATGAGCCCCGACCAGATCGTCCAGGCGATGCGCGCGCGCACCAGCGTGAACATGGACACCGGGCGCGGCGAGGCGACGCTGATGGGCGTCAGCTTCGAGGCCCCCACCGCGCGCATCGCGGCCGGCGTGCTCAACGAGTACCTCGACCTGATCCAGACCTCGGACGCCGCGATCCGCACCGGGCGCGCCGGCGAGACGCTGGAGTTCTTCGAGCAGCAGGTGGAGGAGCTGAGCCAGGAGCTCGACGCCGCCTCCGAGCGCATCCTCGCCTTCAAGAACGCCAACGCCGACGCGCTGCCCGAGAGCCTGCAGTACAAGCTCGCCGAGCGCGGCTCGCTCCAGGACCGCCTGGCCCAGATCGAGCGCGACCAGTCCCAGCTCGTCACCCAGCGCGAGCAGCTGATCCGCGTGTTCGAGGCCACCGGGCGCACCGACGCGCCCGAGAGCGACGCCCGCACGCCCACCCAGCGCCAGCTCGCCGAGCTGCGCGGCGAGCTCGACAGCGCGCTCATCGTGTTCTCGGCGTCCAATCCGCGGGTGCGCCAGCTCCAGGCCCGCGTGGACGCGCTCGAGGCGCGCGTGCAGGCCGAGGCGGCGACGGGCGGCGCCGAGCCCGACCCCTCGGCCGATCCCGCGCGCACCATGCTCGACGTCCAGCTCGCCGAGATCGAGGACCGCGCCGGCTCGCTCTTGGCCCAGAAGGCCTCGATCGAGGAGCGCATCGCGGCGCTGTCGGACTCGATCGCGCGCACCCCCACCAACGCGATCACCCTCGAAGGGCTCGAGCGCGACCAGGACAACATCCAGGGCCAGTACAACGCCGCGCGCTCGCGGCTCGCCAACGCCTCCACCGGCGAGCGCGTCGAGGTGCTCCAGCGCGGCCAGCGCATCTCGGTGATCGACCCGCCCCAGGTGCCCTCCGAGCCCACCAAGCCCAACCGCCTGATGATCGCCGGCGGCGGCACGGCGTTCGGGATCGCGGCGGGGATCGCGCTGGTGTTCCTGCTGGAGCTGCTCAACCGCTCGGCGCGCCGGCCCGAGGATCTGGTCAAGCGCCTGGGCGTCACGCCGATCGCCACCATCCCCTACATCCAGACCCGGCGCGAGATGGTCGGGCGCCGCTCGCTCAAGACGGCGCTGATCCTGGCGATCCTGATCGGCGTGCCGGCGATGGTGTGGGCGGTGCACACCTACTATCTGCCGCTCGACCTCATCGCCGAGCGGGTCATGAACACGCTCGGGGTGCGGTGGTGAGCGCCACGGGCATCGGGGGATCTTGATGGAACGGCTTCAGGCGGCGATCGAGAAGGCCCGCGCGCAGCGCGAGGCCACCGGCCAGGGCGACATGCGCGCGCAGGCGCGCGAGCCCGAGGGGCCGGCGGCCGCGCCCCGCCGCGCCGTCCCGCGCGAGCGCCACGCCGCCCCCGACGCCGTCGAGGCGGCCTGGCGCGCGCTCAGGCCCCTCGAGACCCGCGAGGGCACCTTCGACCGCTCGCGCGTGGTGGCCCACGAGGGCGGGCGCGACGCCGCGCCCTACGACATGCTGCGCACGCGCCTGCTCCAGCAGGCGCGCAAGAACGGCTGGCGCCGCATCGCGCTGGTCTCGCCGCATTCGGGGAGCGGCAAGACCACCACCGCCGCCAACCTGATCTTCTCCTTCGGCCGCCAGCACGACCTCACGACGCTCGTGCTCGACTTCGACCTGCGCCGCGCGGGGCTCTCGAAGCTCCTCGGCCAGTCGCTGCACCACGGCATGGAGGACGTGCTCGAGGGCCGCGTGCCCTTCGCCGAGCACGGGCTGCGCCTCGGCCACAACGTCGCCGTGGGCCTCAACCGCGGACCCACGCGCAACCCCTCCGAGCTGCTCCAGAGCCGGCGCACCCCGCAGGCGCTCGACGAGCTCGAGGCGATGCTCGAGCCCGACGTGGTGCTGTTCGACATGCCCGCGATGATGGCGTCCGACGACAACTACGGCTTCCTGCGCAACGTCGACTGCGCCCTGATGCTGGCCGCGGCCGAGCAGACCTCGATGGACGTGATCGACGTCTCCGAGCGCGAGATCGCCGAGCTCACGGACGTCATGGGCATCGTGCTCAACAAGTGCCGCTACACCGAAGGGGCCTATGGCTACGAGTCCGGCTACTACTGAGCCGGGGCGGGGCGGGCGCGCGACCCCCGCCGCCGCCGTCATCGTGCCCCATCACGACGACCACGACCGGCTCGCGCGCTGCCTCGCGGCGCTGGCTGCCGAGGATCTCTCGCGCGTGGAGGTGCTGGTGGTGGACAACGCCTCCGAGCGCCCGCTGGACGCCGTGGCCGAGGCCCACCCCTTCGCGCGCGTGGCGATCGAGCCCGAGCGGGGTGCCGCGGCCGCGCGCAACCGCGGCGTCGCCGAGAGCGCCGCGGCCCTCCTCTTCTTCCTCGACGCCGACTGCGTGCCCGCGCCGGGCTGGGTCGCCGCCGCCTTCGCCGCGATCGAGGGCCCCGGCGCCGCTGACGTGATCGGCGGGCGCGTGGAGGTGTTCCACGAGACGCCCGGGCCCCGCACCGGGCCGCAGGCCTTCGAGGCCGTGTTCGCCTTCGACAACGCGCGCTACGTCGCCGAGAAGGGCTTCTCGGTGACGGCGAACCTGCTCACCCGCCGCGCGGTGTTCGAGGACGTGGGGCCGTTCCGGCCGGGGATGTCGGAGGATCTCGACTGGTGCGCGCGCGCGCGCGCGCGCGGCTGGCGGCTCGGCTACGACGACGCCTTGCGCGTCGCGCACCCCTCGCGCGCCGACTGGCCGGCGCTCGCGCGCAAGTGGCGCCGGCTGACGCAGGAGACCTACGGGCTCGGCGAAGGGACGCTGCGCGCGCGGCTGGCCTGGGGCGCGCGCGCGCTGGCGATGCCGGCCTCGGCGGTGGCGCATCTGCCGCGCGTGCTGCGCCATCCCGGCCTTCGTCCGGCCGAGCGCGCGCGGGCGGCGGGCACGCTGGCGCGCCTGCGCCTGCGCCGCGCCGCCTGGATGCTGCGCCAGGCCGTCGGCCGCCGGATCTAGCGCCCGACCCGGCGCCAGATCATCCTCCGGCCCGACCGAACCGGCCGGGCGCCCGGACATGCGGCCACGAGGGAGCCCGGAGCGTCCGAGCCGATCCCGTCGGGTCGGAACGCGCTCTAGACCCGGCGCCGCGGTCTCCAGCCCGTCCCGCGGCCCGCGCGAGCCATGAGGTCGGCCGCCACCCAGCCCGCGACGAAGCCGCCCGCATGGGTCTGCCAGGCCAGGAACCCGTCCTGCGTCACCCATGTGACGAGGTTGAGCGCCGCGACCCCGAGCCCGATCCAGAGGATCGGCAGGGCCGCGCGGCCGGCGGTGCGGCGGTCCATCAGCTCCCAGCGCAGCCACGCGCCCACCAGCCCGTGCAGCGCCCCCGAGGCCCCCACCATCGGCAGCGCCGAGGAGTCGAGCGCCGCGTAGCCCGCGGCCCCCCCGAGCGCCGAGGCGGCGTAGAGCACGAGGAACCCGCCCTGTCCCACCCGCGCGCCCGCGACCTCGCCCAGCGCCAGCAGCGTGATCATGTTGCCCGCCAGATGCCCCGGCCCCCCGTGCAGGAGCGCGTAGGTGGCGAACATGGCGTAGGGCTGGGCGGCGTAGTTCGGCCGCCAATTGCCCAGCAGCCCCGGCCAGAAGGCGCCGTTCTGATAGGCGAGCCCGCGCCACAAGGGCGTGCCCACGAGGCCCGCATCGGCCGCGAGCAGGATCAGCTCGACCAGCGAGGTGAACGCCGCGACGGCCAGCACGGCCGGCCCCGGGCGGGGGATCCAGCGCGCCACGCGCCGCCTCCCCCGCGCCCCCGGCCGGCGCCGTCGAGAGGGCGGGCCGCCGCCTGCGGGCGGGCGGGGGTCCGCGCTCGGTTCGTCGTCGGGCGGGCCTGGGCTCATGGGGGAGCCATGCCCGCGCGGGCGCGGTTGGGCAAGGCCGCGGGACCCCACGATCCCGAGCGCGGCCGTGGGTGGAGCCATCCCGGGGGCGGGCGTGGGACGGCCGCGCCCCGCGCGTCGGGGGCCCGGCGATCCGGCCACCCCGCGCGCGCCGCGGATCCCCCCCGTCGGGTCGTCGGGACCACGATGCGGGCGGCTTCGGGCCGGATGAGCCGTCCGGCGCCTCGTCCCGCAGCGTCCGCCCGCTTGGCGACCTCCGAAGGCGCGCCGGCCCGCGACGCTTCGGCCCGCGACGCTTCACGGTGACGCTTCGCCACGGCGAGGCCGCGGGCGGGGGCGTCGGCCCCGACGCCGTGCCGGGGGGCCGGCTCGCGTCGGGCAGACGCGGCTGGACGGTCGGCGCGCCTCCGGCGGGAGGCGGTGGGGACGGGCCGTCGCGCCGACCGCCCGGCGCCCTGGCGCGAGCGGGCGGTCCGCTCGGGGGCCAAGCGGCGATCCTGCGCCCTTGGGCGATGCGGCCCCTTCGCGCCGTCGGGCCGCGAGGCCCGCGCCCGGCTCGGGGCCGTCCGCGAGCCCGGGCCGAGGGCCGGCGCCCGCCTGTCCCGGCTCCCCAGCCGGGCTTTCTGGCCCCGGCTCAGTTCCCTGGCCCAACTCCCCGGCCCAACTCCCCGGCCCCGTCGCCGGAGCCGGCCCGGAGCGCGCGCCCCGCGGACCCTGCGGTTCCGCCGGCGTCCGGCGCCTACCCCCGCGCGTCCGTCCCCTGCGTCTCGGGATGCGTCTCGGGGGGCGTCTCGGCGTAGGGGATGTGGCGGTAGCGCCCGCCATGGCGCAGCGCCGCCCAGAGCCCGCGGGAGGCCTTGCGGGCGCGGCGCGCGGCGTAGGCGGCCTTCATCGCCGGGCCGCGCACCGGGCGGCCGTGCGCGTCGAGCCGGCGCACCGACCGGTAGCGCTCGGCGTTGATGTCGCTCAGGCTCCATGGGGGCGCCGGGCCCCGCGCGAGGTCGGCCTGCACGCAAGCCGCCGGCATCATCTGGTAGATCCGCAAGCCCCGCGAGAAGGGCGTGCGGAAGTCGAAGATCATGCGGTCCATCGTGTCGAAGACGGGCCGCGTGCCCGCCAGCAGCTTGCCCGCGCCCGCGCGGGTGACGAGGTAGCCCGCGGCTCCCATGTGGAGCGAGCGCAGCCGATGCACGCCGCGCCCGGTGGCCGTGCGCGCGACCTGCGGCCCCAGGGCGGCGCGCACGTTCATCGTCTCGAGCCGCACCAGGTCCGCGTCCTCGGGCACCCAGGACGGATCGCCGAGGAGCCGGCCCAGGTCGTCGGCGATGTGGACGTCGTCCTCGAACACCGCCCCCATCGCGTGGCGCCCCCTCTCGTGACCCCCGACGATGGCGCGCCAGGCCGCGCGGTGGCTCTCCAGGCACGCCATCGCGCGCGGCCCGATCGCCTCGCCGGTCGGCGTGGGCGCGATCGCGCCGGCCATCTCGGCGTATTCCGGCAAGGCCCCGTCGCAGGCCGGCAGGCGCTCGAAGGCGAGCCCGACCTCGGCCGCGCGCGCGGCGAAGCGCCCGAGACGGTCGGGGCGCGAATCGAGGTTGATGAGCTGGGTGAGCATGGCCCTGTCTTCTCGTCGTGATGCGGTCTCGTCCGGCCCCGTCCCGGCGCGGCGCGGCGCCCCTGCGGATCCCATGCGCCCATCTAGAGCGCCCGCGCGCGGATGTCCCCCCGCCGATCCCCCCGCCGATCCCCGCGTCCGCGCCTCGACCCGCAAGGCGGCCCCGGCGCCCGCATCGGCCCTCGTTCACCACCCCTTGAGCCTTCGCGCGCCATCCTCGCGCGCGGCGCGCGCGGGCCCTCGTGCCCTTCGCGCGCGCCTGTGGCAGTGAGGGGGCTTGGTGGGCATGGGTGGCGCGAGAGACATGACGGTCGAGGCGCGGACGGGTCGGGCGGACGGGCGCCGGGGGGGCGGGGACGCGGCCCGCGACGCGGGGACGGGCGCGTCGGCCGCGCTCGCGCGTGTCGCGCGCGGCGACCTCTGCGCCGGCTGCGGCGCCTGCGCGGCGATAGCAGCGGGCCGCGTCGTCATGCGCGAGGCCCCGCCGGGCTACGCGCGGCCCGAGCAGAGGGGCCCCGTGACGCAGCAGGAGGACGCCGCCATCGCCCGCGTCTGCCCCGGGCTCAACGAGGAGGTCCATGCGGAGGGCCGCACCGACCACGTGCTGTGGGGCCCCTACCTGGAGATGCGCGCCGGGCATGCGACCGACCCCGGCCTGCGCCACGCCGCCTCCTCGGGCGGCGCGCTCTCGGCCGTGCTGGCCCATCTGCTGGAGACGGGCGCGGTGGACGGCGTGATCCAGACCGCGGCGTCCGAGGCCGTGCCGGTGGGCAACGCCGCGGTGGTCTCGCGCGACGCGGCCGGGGTCGCGCGGGCGGCGGGTTCGCGCTACGCGCCCTCCTCCCCGCTCGCGGGCATCGAGCGCCATCTGGCCGGCGCCGAGCGGCTCGCCTTCGTCGGCAAGCCCTGCGACGCCGCCGCGCTGCGCGCGCTGGGGCGGATCGACCCGCGCGTGGGCGAGCGCATCCCCTTCGTGCTGTCGTTCTTCTGCGCCGGCGTGCCGTCCCGCGCGGGCGCCGAGGCCGTGCTGCGCGCGATGGGCGCCTCGCCCGCCGACACGGTCGCGTTCCGCTACCGCGGGAACGGCTGGCCCGGGCAGGCGGTGGCGCGGCTCGCCGACGGCTCCGAGCGCGCGATGAGCTACGCCGAGAGCTGGGGCGCGGTGCTCTCGCGCCACGTCCAGCACCGCTGCAAGATCTGCCCCGACGGCACCGGCGCGGAGGCCGACCTGGTCTGCGCCGACGCCTGGGAGGCCGACGAGGCGGGCTACCCGCTCTTCGCGGAGGCGCCCGGCACCAGCCTGATCGTGGCGCGCACCGAGGCCGGCGCGCGGCTCATGGCCGAGGCCGAGGCCATGGGCCGGATCGAGACCGAGCCCTTCGAGGTGGAGCGGCTGGAGGCGATCCAGCCCGGCCAGACGCGGCGGCGCCAGGCGCTGGCGGGCCGGCTCGCGGCGCTCAGGCTCGCGGGCCGGCCGGTGCCGCGCTACCGCGGCCTCAGGATCGGGCAGGCGGCGCGGCGCGGGGGCCTCGCGTGGAGCGTGCGCAACTTCGCCGGCACCCTGAAGCGCGCGCTCGGGCGGCGGGGCTGAGGCGCCAGGGCGGGGGCGCCGGGGCTGAGGCGCCAGGGCGGGGGCGCCGGGGCGGGGGCCCGGCCCCGTCGCTCGCCCGGGCCCCGCCGCCATGATAGGTTGAGCCCCCGGGCCCCTGGCGCCTGTCGCCCGCCGCCCCGCCGAGGAGCCGTCCCCATGCGCGACGTCGACCCACCGCCCCAGCACCCGGCCCAGAATCCGGCCCAGAATCCGGCCCAGAATCCGGCCGAGCACCCGGCGATCCGCGGCGACCAGCTCGCCACGCCCTACGCGGTGTTCGTCCTGTCGGTCCTGCTCGCGGCGCTGCTCGGCTGGCTTTTGCACATGGGCCAGGCGATCATGCTGCCGATCTTCGCCGCGGTGATCTCGGTCTACGTGCTCGTCAGCGCCTCGGAGGCGATGGCGCGCGTCCCCGTGCTGGGCCGCCTGCCGGCCTTCGCGCGCCGCGCGATCGTGCTCTTGGCCTTCGGGGGCGTGCTGCTGGCGCTCCTCGGGGTGGTGGTGACGACGGTGAACCTGCTGATCGCCGCGGCGCCCACCTACCAGGTCAACCTCGAGCGGCTGATCGGCCAGATCTCGGAGACCTTCGGCCTTGCGAGCGCGCCCGACTGGCAGAGCATCCGCGCGGCCACCTTGGACCGGATCCAGGTGATGCCGCTCATCAACGCGGTCCTGGTGGAGCTCGGCAGCCTGGGCGGCAGCGTCGTCCTGGTGATCGTCTACGCGGGCTTCCTGATGTCCGAGCGCGCGGGCTTCCACCGCAAGCTCCTCGCGGCGCTGCCCAAGCGCGAGCACGCGGAGCGCGCCGAGGCGATCGTCGAGAGCGTCAACGAGCGCATCGGCGACTACCTCGCCATCAAGACCCTGGTGAACGCCATCCTGGGCGCGATCTCCTTCGCGGTGCTGTGGGCGATGGGCATCGACTTCCCCGTCTTCTGGGCGCTGTTCATCGGGCTTCTCAACTACATCCCCTATTTCGGCTCGCTGGTGGGGGTGGCCTTCCCGGTGGCGCTCTCGGCGCTCCAGTTCGGGCAGTGGTCGGTCACGCTGGGCCTGGCCGCGATGCTGACCGCGGCCCAGGCCTTCGTGGGCAACGTGCTCGAGCCGCGCGTGATCGGCAACCGCGTCAACCTCAGCCCCTTCGTGGTGCTGGTGGCGCTGTCGTTCTGGTCGGCGATCTGGGGGCTCGCGGGGGCCATCCTCGCGGTGCCGCTGACCTCGATCCTGGCGATCGTGTTCTCGGCCTTCGCGCCGACGCGCCCCTTCGCGGTGCTGTTGTCCGAGGACGTGCATGCGGCCGAGCACGACGCGATCGCCGAGGACGAGGCCGCCCATCCCCGCCACCGCGCCGGGCGCGGCGCTTGACGGCGATCCGGGCCGGGCTCATCTCGAAGCTGGTGACGGCGAGGGAGGATCGCGCGATGGCCGGCGGCTGGACCCGCGACGGGGCGGTGCAGGAGCAGATCGACGCCTCCGTCGAGGAGGCGATCGCGCGCGCGCGCCGGGGGCTCGCCCAGGGCGGGGGGCAGGGCGGGGGGCAGGGCGGGGGCCGAGGCGAGGGGCTGCGCCGCTGCGCGGAGTGCGGCGACGAGATCCCCGAGGGCCGGCGCCGCGCGGTGCCGGGCGTGCGTCTGTGCGTCGCCTGCCAGTCCTCGCAGGACGGGCGCGCGGGGCCGGCCGCCGGCCCCAACCGCCGCGCCAACAAGGACAGCCAGCTGCGCTGAGCGCCCGCCGGGGGCGGCGCGCCCTCGCGCCCGGCGCCGCCCTCGCGCAAGTCGCGGACGACGCGCCCCGCGCACGCGCCTCGACGTGGTGCGGGGCCGAAGGAGGCGGCCGCGTCGATCATCGCCGAGCGCGCCGTGGCGAGCAGGCGCGTGCCCTTCCTCGTCCTGCGGGATCCCGGTCCAGGCGCGCGCCGTGGCGGTCAGCACCCGGCGCGCCTCGTCGTGCACCACCACCTCCCCCTCCCAGCGCGCGGCGCGCGTCCCCCACGCCTCGACGAACAGGGAGGCGATGCGGTCGAGCGAGGCCGGGCCCATGCGGTCCACGAACATGCGCTTGCGGTGCGCGTGCGCCTCGTCGTCGAGCGCCCCGACGCTGCGGGCGCCTTGCAGCAGGCTCACCCGTGGTCGCGGGCATCGCGCGCCGGCGGGTGAACCGGCGCCCGCCGCAAAAGACCTCCGCCGCCTCGCGGCCGCGGAGGCGGACGACCTCGCGCGCCATCGGCCGGGCACGCAAGGCGTCCGTGCCGAGGCTCCCGCGGCGCTCGGCGGCGAGACGGTAGCCTCGCGCAAAAAGGCGGGCGTCGCGTCGAAGGCGGGATCGCGGGGCAGCCCGGGCATCGAGGGCTCCTCCTCGGCGGCGGCGCGGCTCGCGGGGGACAACCGGCGCGCGCCCGCGCGGTTGACCTGAGGCGCCGCGACGGCAGGCGGCCCGCCGGCCGGGGTCACGAGCCCCCCAGCTCACGCCCCCAGCTGACGGGCCCAGCTGACGGGCCCAGCTCACGGGCCCAGCTGACGGGCCCAGCTCACGGGCCCAGCTCACCGGCCCAGTTCTCGGGCCCAGTTCTCGGGCGAGGGCGCGCAGCGCGCTCGAGCCCGCGCAGCGCCCCGCCATAGGCGCTCCGCGCGGGCGCGTCGTCGGGCGCGTCGTCGTCGGGCTCGGGGGGAGGGCCGGGCGGGCGGGCGTCCTCGACGGCGCGGATCAGCTCCGCGAGCGCGTCGAGGATGCGCGCGCGCCGCGCCGCGCCGCCTCTCGCCCCGAGGGCAGGCCGTCGGGGCGCTCGACCACGCTCAGGAGCTGCGCGAGAAATGCACCGCGCGGGCCAACGACGACAGCCGCCCTTCGACCACGCGCGGACCGGGGCGCATGAGGCGCGACGCGCGCGGCGTCGAGCCGCCAGTCCACCGGCCGCGCGGCGTCGGGCGCGCGCAGGAACGCCGCCATGCGCCGCAGCAGCCCCGCGGCGGTGCGCCGGGCGAGCGCGAGGGTGCGCGGCGGCGGGACGAGCCCCGCCAGCGCGCCCGCCAGCGTCTCCCCGAAGCGCAGGCCCAGGATCGAGGGCACCGCGGCGCCGGTCATCCCGAAGAACAGCCCCAGCGCCGCCGTCAGCGCCGCGATCGCCGCCGCGTAGCGCCGGGTCGAGAGGTGGACGTAGGCGACGTGCAGCGCGACGAGCGCGCCGATCTCGGCGGCGCGCGCCCTCAGCAGCTCGGCCAGCACGAGCCCGAGCGCCACCCCGGCGAGGCTGCCCCAGACCCGGCGCCACCCCTTGACGAGGGCGTGCCCCCCCCCCGACGGCGTGCCGACGAAGAGGAACATCGCCGCCATGGAGGACCATGCCCAGCGATCGGGCGCGAGCGCCAGCCCGCCCGCCACGGCGAGCGCGGCGGCCAGCGCCGCCAGCGCCGCGCGACGCCGCGCGCGCAGCGCCGCCCCGAGGAGGTCGTGGAGCGCCAGCGCATGGGCCTCGGCGAGCGGCTCGGCCGCCGGCGGCGCCTCGAACGGGCGGGCGGCCTCGCGGATCGCCATGGCCGCGAGGCCGCCCATCGCCACCGCCGCGAGATGCCAGGCAGCGTGCCCCGGCTCGGGCTCGAAGTAGAGCGCGAAGGCGTAGGCGTAGACGAGCGAGAGCGCCGCCGTGCCCGCGCGCTCGCTATGCGTCGCGCCGGCGAAGGTCGCCCAGGTCAGCGGCACCACCGCGAGCGCCGCCGCCGGCCCCAGCGGCAGCGCCGCCAGCGCCAGCGCGGTGCCGAGGAGCGCCGCGCCGATGGCCGCGAGGCTCGTCGCGCACTGCCGGCCCGCCGGGCCGGCGGGCCTGAAGAGGGCGACGAACTGCGCCAGGGTGAGCGCGAGATAGGCCCCTGTGGGCGGCAGCGCGCGCGCGGCCCCGTAGGCGACGAGGAAGCCCGCCGCCGAGGCGGCCGAGGCCGGGGTCGTGCGCCCTGAGCCGGCGCAGGACGCGCGCCCACGGCCCACGGGGGGACCGGGTGCTGGCCGGGGGATCTGCGTGAGCGGCGCCCATCCCGGGCGAACGCCGGGCGCGGCGCTCGGTCCCCGAGCGCGCCCGCGCGGCGGCGGACCTCCGCCCGGCATCCGCCGCGGCCCCGCGAGCGTCCCCTCGCCGCAGCCCAGTCCTCCGACGCCGCGCGCATGCGCGCCGCGCCCCGACCCAAGGCCCGCGCCGGGATCCCGGTCGAGGCCGCCCGTCCGCGACCCGTCCGCGACCCGTCCCGCGCCGTCCGGGTCGGCCGCGCGCCCATGACCGGCCTGCTCGCCATCGGCACCGCGACGCCGCGCCATGCCCGTGCCGGCGCTCCGGCCGCCGGACGCCGTCGCTCCGCGAGGGGCTCTCGAGGCCGCGGCGGCCGAGGGGGCCCGGGACGCCGGTGGCCTGCCGAGGCGGCACGGCCGGCGGGGAACCCTCCAGCGCTGGAGGGCCGTTGGACGCGGACGGCGGAGGATGGCATGACGATGGACGCGGATCGCGGCATGGAGGCTCGGGCGCGGGGACGCCCGGGATCCGGCCGGCTCGCAGCGGCGCTCCTCGCTCCGGTCCTCGCCCCGGCCCTCGCCTCGGCGGCGACCGCGTCCGGGCCGATGGATCCCGACGCTCGGGGCCGTGGCGGGGTCGCCGGGACGAGGCGGCTGCCGGCCGGCGGCGAGGGCTGAGACGACCCTTTCGACGATCACCACGGACCACGAGGAGACCCGATCATGGCGTTCGACCAACCCGGAGAGAAGACCGCCCAGCTCTACCGCATGGTGATGCCCGACCATCTGTGCCCCTACGGGCTGAAGTCCAAGGCGCTGCTGGAGCGCCAGGGCTACCGGGTCGAGGACCACCACCTGACCACCCGCGAGGAGACCGACGCCTTCAAGCGCGAGCACGCCGTGGACACCACGCCGCAGGCCTTCGTCGGCGGCGAGCGCGTGGGCGGCTACGACGACCTGCGGGCGTGGTTCGGCGACGAGCCGAAGGGCGAGGACGACACCTCCTACCAGCCCGTGATCGCCATCTTCGCCATGTCGGCGGCGATGGCGCTGGCGGTGAGCTGGTATGTCTTCGGCACGCTCCTCACGATCCGCGCGGTGGAGTGGTTCGCGGCCATCGCCATGTCGCTGCTGGCGGTCCAGAAGCTCCAGGACGTCGAGAGCTTCTCGACCATGTTCCTCAACTACGACCTGCTGGCGCGGCGCTGGGTGCGCTACGGCTACGTCTACCCCTTCGGCGAGGCGCTCGCGGGGGTCTTGATGATCGCGGGCGCGCTGACCTGGATCTCGGCCCCCGTCGCGCTCTTCATCGGCACGATCGGCGCGGTGTCGGTGTTCAAGGCGGTCTACATCGACAAGCGCGAGCTGAAATGCGCCTGCGTCGGCGGGTCGTCGAACGTGCCCCTGGGCTTCGTCTCGCTGACCGAGAACCTGGTCATGATCGCCATGGGCCTGTGGATGGGCGCCAAGGCGCTGGTCTGAGGGGCCGGCGTGGCGTTCCTCGCGGGCCTCGTCCTGGCGGCCCTCGCGGGCGCGGCGCACCACCTGGCCGTCGCGGGCCTCGCGGCTGGGGTGCGGCGCCTGCGCCGGCGCGATCGCCCGGTCATCCTGCCGGCGTTCTGCGGGCTGCTGGGGCTGCACGCGACCGAGATCCTCGCCTATGCCGGGGTCTACGCCGCGCTCCTGCGCCTGGGCTGGTTCGGGCGGCTCGCGGGTGAATTCGCGGGGAGCTGGGAGGGGCTGATCTACTTCTCCGGGATCAACTTCGTGACGCTGGGCTACACCGCGATCGAGGTCGAGGGGTCGCTGCGCATGATCAGCATGCTGCAGTCGCTGACGGGATTCATGCTCCTCACCTGGTCGGCGACCTTCCTCTACTCGGTCTGCTCCAAATCCTGGGAGGAGGGGCGGTGACCGGGAGGGCTTCCAGCGCTGTAAGCTTTTGCTTTACGTGGCGATTCCGATCGAGACGAGGAACCCGCTCCCCGGCGATCGGGCCTTGGGCCGGGCCGACCTGCCGAGCGAGCGCCGCGCATGCCGACCCTGATCGCCCTCCTCCTCGTCGCGGCGCTGTCGGCCGCCTTCGCCGTCGCGCTGCGCCGCGCGGCCCCCGACCTCGCCGTGACCGAGCCCCAGAGCCGGCCCGTGCTCGGCGGCGCCGAGCCCGAGACCCATGCCTGGCAGCGCTTCCACATGCGCTACTACACCATGACGCTGCTCTTCGTGGCCTTCGAGATGGAGATGATGTTCATGTACCCCTGGGCCGTCGTCTTCGTGGAGGAGGGCGTCAAGGCGATGGCCGAGATGGGGATGTTCCTCGGCATCCTGTCGGTCGGCATCCTCTACGGCTGGCGCGAGGGGGTGTTCGGGTGGGAGTGAGCGCCGCCCTCGCCGGGCGCGCGCCCGCGGCCGTCCTGCCGGTCATCGGCCGCGACCGGCTCCTCGACGTCGAGCGGCTCGGCCTCGACGCCCGGCTGCGGCTCGCGGACACGCCGCGCGACGCCGCGGTGCTGCTCGTGGCGGGCGAGGTGGGCGGGCGCCGGGACGCGCTGGCGCTGCTGCACGACCAGCTGCCGCACCCGCGCGCGACGCTGTGGTGGGGCGTCGGCCCGCCCTCCGGCTGGGCCGGCGCGCGGGCGGGCGACGACCCGGCCGCGGACGCCGCGCGGCTCTGGCGCGCGCTGGCCTCGGGCGAGCGGGCGAGCGAGCCCGACCGGCTGCCCGACGAGCCGCCCAACCCGTGGCGCGGCGTCGGGCCCCACGGTCAGGGCGGCAAGGGGATGATGGGCGGCACGCCCTACGGCCGGCCGATGGCGATGCCGGACGAGGACGGGCGCGACGGGCTCATGCTCGACGCCTACGCCCTGCGCGCGGGGCCGTTCCTCGGGCCGCTGCCGCCGGGGCTTCGGCTCGAGGCGACGCTCCAGGGCGACGTGGTGCAGTCGGTGCGCCCCAAGGCCCCCCCGCTGCCGCAGGCGGGGCTCGACGGGGCGCCCCTGGTCCTGGCGGCGCGGATGCTGCGGCTCCTGGGTCTTCCGGCCCAGGCCGAGCGCTGCGTGCGCGCCCACGTCGCGGGCCGGCGGGGCCCGCGCGCGCTGGTGCGGCTGAGCGGGGCGCTCGGGGCGGTGCCGCCCGGGCTCGCGCCGCTCGCCGACGGGAGCAACGCGCGCGAGCGCCTCTCGGACTGGCTGGACGGGCATCCCGCGCTCGACCCGGGCGGCGAGGAGACGCTGGAGGGCCTGCTCGCCGGGCTCGAATGGCACGCGGCGGCGCTGGCGCTGGCGAGCCTGCCGCCCGCGGCGCTCGACCGGCTCTGCGCGGACGCGATGGCGCAGGAGGAGGGCGGGGGGAAGGGCCACGAGCACGGCCATGGGGGCGGTCACGGGGAAGGCGGGCACGTCCACCGCCGCCACGCCGCCCGGGCCCGCCCCGCCGTGGCGCCCGTCGCCCATCGCGCCCGATCGGGCGACGCGCTCGCCGCCCGGGCCCGTCCCGACGACCCCGGCCCGGGGGGCCGAGGGGGTCGGGCCGTGAAGGCGGCCCCCCCGGCAGGGGCGGCGGCGTGAGCGCGCTCGCGGCCCTCTTCCTCCTGGCGCTGCTGGCCTTCGGGCTGTGGCTCGCCGCGGCGCTCGACCGGGTGGCCGCCGGGCTGATCGCCGGGCGCGGGGTGCGCGGCGCTGCCATGGGGCCCTTGCGCGACCTCGCCGCCACGCTGCGGCGGCAGGAGCTGCGCACCGAGGCGCCCGACGCCATGCTGCGCTGGGGCGCGCCCGCGCTCTACCTTGCGCTGGCGCTGGCCGGGCTCGCCGTGATCCCGGTGGGCCCGGACGCCGCCGTGATCGGCATGGAGACCACGGTGGTTCTCTGGGGCACGGTCGAGGCGCTCACGGTCGTGGCCGTGTTCCTCCACGGCTGGGCGCCGAACTCGCCCTTGCCGCTGATCGGCGCCTACCGCTACGTCGCCATCGGCCTGCCCGCGATGCTCCTGTCGATGTTCGTGCTGATCGCGGCGGCCCTGCCCGCGCGCTCGCTCGACCTGCGCGTGGTGGTGCTCTCGCAGGCCGAGATGTGGAACGTCGTGCGCCAGCCGCTCGGGCTGCCGCTGTTCGTGCTCCTGGGGCTGTCTCTGACGCTGCGCGGCCCCTTCGACTACGCCGACGGGGCCGACCTCGCGGGCGGCACCTCGGCCGAGGATTCGGGCGCGGGCCGCGCGCTCTGGCAGGGCGCGCGGGCGGCCATGCTGGTGGCGTTCTCGGCCATGGCCGCGACCGCGTTCCTGGGCGGCTGGCTCGGCCCCGCGCTGCCGGGGCCGCTCTGGCTCGCCCTCAAGACCGCGGGCGTGCTCGCGGCGATGGTGGCGCTCACGCATCTGCTCGCGCGCACCACCGCGCCGCGGATGCTGGGGCTGATCTGGAAGGCGCTCCTGCCGCTGGCGTTCCTGGCGCTGTTGCAGGCGGGGGTGGTGGCGCTGTGGATCTGATCCGCGACCTCCTCTTCTGGGCGCTCTCGGCGCTCGCCGTGTGGTCGGGCTGGCGGGTGTTCCGGGTCAATTCGATGATCCGCGCGACCTTCTCCCTGATGCTGTCCTTCATCTGCGTCGGCGGCATCGGGCTTCTGCTCTCGGCCCCCTACATCGGCGTCGCCACGGTCTTCATGATGGCCGTGGAGATGATGGTGATGGGCCTCTTCATGGTGGCCTTCATGATGAACCCCGCCGGGCTCAACCCGATGTCGATGGTCCACCAGCACCGCGTCTCGGTCGCCGCCGGCGCGCTGGCCTTCGCGGCGCTCGCCGCCGCCGCGCTCTGGAGCGACCTGCCGTCCGACCCCGTGCCGGCCGGCGCGCGGGTCGTCCGCGACCTCGGCATCGAGCTGCTGGGCCCCTCGATGCTGATCTTCCAGACCGCGGGCGTGACGCTGCTGGCCACCATGCTCGGCGCCGTGATCCTGTCGAGCCGGCAGGGCCGCTTCGGCGAGGCCTTCGAGGGCGCGGTCCCGCCCGGCCTCGAGCCCGGCGGCGCCCCGGCGGGCCTCGTGCCCGACGAGCAGGGCGGCGGGCACCACATGCACCACGGGCATGGCGGCGGGCACGGCGGGCACGAGGGCCATGGCGGGCATGGCAGCGACGGGGATGGGGGCGAGGAGGGGGCCGACGGCCATGGCGGCGGCGCGGACGCAGGCCATGCGAGCCACGGCGACGGCGGGTCCGGCGGCGAGGGGGGCCATGGCGGTCACGGCCGGGGCGGCGGCGAGGCCCCGGGCGACGAGGCCATGGATGGCGGGGCCCCTAGCGGCGAGGCCATGGGCGGCGAGGCCATGGATGGCGGGGATCGCGGCGCGCGGGGCCGCGACCATGGGGGCCATGGCGGGCACGGCTCCGGGGAGGGGCGAGCGTGAGCCTGCTCGTCGTCCTCCTCGTGGCCGCGGCGCTCGTCGGCATCGGGCTCTACGGGGCGCTCTCGCAGCAGTCCTTCGTGATGCTGATGATGGGGATGGAGCTGATGCTCAACGGCGCGCTGCTCGCGATGCTGGGGTTCTGGTCGCTGGCCCTGGGCGGCGCGCCCGAGGGGCAGCTCATGGCGATCATCATCATGGCCGTGATGGCCGTCGAGCTCGCCCTGGGCTTCGCGCTCGTGGTGGCGGTCTACCGGCTCCGGCAGGCCGACACGACCGAGGGGCTGGGGACGCTCAGGCGATGAGCCTCTGGGCGCTCCCCCTCCTGCCGCTGCTCGCCGGCGCGGCGCTGGCCGCCTTCGGGCCGGAGCGGCGCGGCGCGCTCGCCTGGATCGCGGGCGCCGTGCTGGCCGCGACGCTCGCGCTCGCCGTCGCGGCCGTGGCGGGGGGCTGGACGGCGAGCCTCGCCTGGTCCGAGGCGCTGACGCTCACCGCGCGCCTCGTGCCGGTCTCGGCCGCGGTGGCCGTGCTGGTGCCGCTGGTGGCCCTGCCCATCGCCGTCCACGCCGCGCTCCACGAGGAGGGGCCGGGGCTCGCCCGGATGGTGGGCCTCCTGACGGTGTTCACGGGGGGCATGCTGGTCGTGGTCGTGGCCGACGACCTCGTGACGGTGCTGATCGGCTGGGAGGTGATCGGCGCCACCTCCTGGGCGCTCATCGCGCAGGACTGGCGCGACCCTGCGAGCCCGCGTGCGGGGCTCTACGCCTTCGTCGTCACGCGCACCGGCGATCTGGGCCTCTTCGTCGCGCTGATGGCGCTCTTCGCCGCCACCGGCTCGGCCTCCTTCGAGGCGATGGCCGCGCTCGAGGGCTGGCCGCTCGTCCTGGTGGCCTACGGCGTGGCGCTCTCGGCCGTCTCCAAGGCCGGTCAGGCGCCGTTCTCGCCCTGGCTGTTCCGCGCCATGGCGGGCCCCAGCTCGGTCTCGGCGCTGCTGCACGCGGCGACCCTGGTGGCCGCCGGCGCCTACCTCGCCGCGCGCCTGGAGCCCGAGCTGTCGCGCGCGCCCGGATGGGGCGCGACGCTGATCGCCGTGGGGCTCGTCACCGCCATCGCCGGCGGGGCCGTGGCGCTCCTCCAGGAGCACGCCAAGAAGCTGCTCGCCGCCTCCACCTCCGCGCAGCTCGGGCTGATGCTCGTGGCGGTCGGCGCGGGCTATCCGGGCGTCGCGGTGCTCCACCTCGTGGCGCACGCCCTCTTCAAGGCGCCGCTGTTCCTCGCCGCGGGGCTCGCGGGGCACCGCGCGGGGGGCTACGCCCTGGGCGCGATGCGGCTCGGGCGCGCGATGCCCGTCACGGCGGGGCTGGTCGCGCTCGCGGCCGCCGCGCTCGCGGGCCTGCCGCCGCTCGGCGCCGCCTGGACCAAGGAGGAGATCGTGGGCGCCGCGGGGCATGCGGGCTGGCTCCTGGCCGGCGCGGTGATCCTCGCGGGCGCGCTCTCGGCCGCCTACGCGCTGCGCTTCGCGCTCCTGGCCTTCGGGCCGGGCCCGAAGGAGGGCGAGCAGGACGCGCGGGAGGGGGGCGGGGCGCCCTCCCCGCGCGAGCGCATGGCCGAGTGGGCGCCGCTCGGCGTGCTGGCGCTCATGACCGCCGCGCTCTCGGCGCTGTGGTGGCCCGCCGCGCAGGACGCCGCCGCCCGCGCGGTGGGCGCCGGCCTCCCTTCGGGCTCGGCCCTGGAGTTCGCCGCCTCGCTGCTCGCGCTCGCGCTCGGCCTCCTCGGCGGGCTCTGGCTCGCGCGCCATCGCCGCGAGGCCATGGTGGCGCGCTCCGAGCGCGCGGCCGAGTGGCTGGGCCTGCCGTGGCTCATCGACGCCGCGATCCGCGCCCCGGTGGACCGGCTGGCGCTGCGGCTCGCCGCGATCGACGACCGCGTCCTCGACGCGGGCCCCCGCGCGGCCGCCTGGACGGGGCGGCGCGGCGTGGCCTGGCTCGCGCGCGGCGACGACCGGGCGGTGGACGCGGGCGTCCGCGGCACCGCGGCCTTCGGCGCCTGGCTCGCGCGCATGGGCGACCGCTTCGGGGAGGCCGCGGCCGACGGGCTGCCGCGCGGCGCGGGCGCGCTCGCCGCGATGTCGGGCCGCGACCTGCGCGCGCTCCAGACCGGCCTGTCTCACCACTACTACACCATCGCGATCGCGGGCCTCGCGATCGCGGCGCTCGTGCTCGCGGGGTTCTGACGTGCTGACCTTCTCCATCCTGGCGCCCGCGATCGGCGCGCTCGTGCTGGCGCTCTTGCCCGACGTCCCCGCCGCGCGCGCGCGCGGCGCCGCCATCGCCACGGCGGCCCTGCCGCTGCTGGCGCTGCTGATCGCCTGGTGGGGGTTCGACGCACGATCCCCGAGCCCTTCCAGCTCGTCTCCGAGGCGCCCTGGATCCCCGCCCTCGGCGTCGCCTGGCGCGTCGGCGTGGACGGCATGTCGCTCGCGCTGTCGCTGATGAGCGCGGTGGTGTTCCTCGCCGCCGTGGCCTGGCCGATGGAGACCGAGGAGCGCGCGCGCCAGTTCTACGCCTGGTTCCTGTTCCTCGAGGCCGCCTCGCTGGGGCTCTTCCTCACGCTCGACCTGCTGCTCTTCTACGTCTTCTTCGACCTCAGCCTCGTGGGCATGTTCTTCCTCATCGGCCGCTGGGGCCATGGCGACGCCCAGGGGGCCGCGCTCAAGTTCTTCGTCTACACCTTCGCGGGCTCCCTCGCGATCCTGCTCGCCATCATCGCGCTGGTGCTCGCCGCGCCGGCCTTCACCTTCGACATGCGCGCGCTGATCGCGGCGCAGCCGCTCGCGGGCGCGGGCATCGCGGCACCCCTCGTGCTGCTGGGCTTCCTCTTCGGCTTCGCGGTCAAGACGCCGCTGTTTCCCGTCCACACCTGGCTGCCGCCCGCGCATGTGGACGCGCCGGGCGCGGCGTCGGCGGTGCTCGCCGGCGTGCTGCTGAAGATGGGCACCTACGGCATGGTGCGGATCCCGATGCAGATGATGCGCGAGACCTTCGCCGACTGGGCGCTGGCGCTCGCGATCCTCGCGCTGGTCTCGATCCTGTGGGGCGCGCTCGTCGCGCTCGGGCAGTCGAATCTCAAGCGCCGCATCGCCTACACCTCCGTCAACCACATGGGCTACGCGGTGCTCGGCGTCGCGGTGGCGGGCTCGATGGTGGCGGGGCAGGAGGGCGCGCGCGCGCTCGCGCTCACCGGCGCCGTCACCGAGATGGTCGCGCACGGGCTCATCACCGGCGCGCTGTTCCTGCTCGCGGGCGGCATCTGGGCGCGGGCGGGCACCTACGAGATCGCCGCCTTCGGGGGCCTCGCGCGAGGGGCGCCGCGCATGACGGTGGCGGCGACCGTGGCGGCCTTCGCCTCGCTCGGGCTGCCGGGGCTCGCGGGCTTCGTGGCCGAGGTCCAGATCTTCATCGGCGCCTTCGCCGTCTACCCCTGGATCGCGGCGCTGGGGCTCATCGGCATCCTCGTCACCGCGGCGCTGTTCCTGCGGCTGCTGCAGGACGTGTTCCTGGGCGAGCGGCCCGAGGCCTGGGCGGGGTTCTCGGACCTCACCCGCTCGGAGGGGCTGGTGATGGCGGGCCTGCTCTCGCTCGTGATCGTGATCGGGGTCTGGCCCATCTGGCTGCTGACGATGATCAACGCGGCGACGCGGGCCATCGTGGCCCCGCTCGTCGCCGTCGCGGGGGGCTGAGGGGCGATGATGCCCGTCGGCGACCTCGCGCCCGAGATCGCGCTGATCCTGACCGCGGTGATCGTCGTGCTCTTCGCCGCCTTCGCGCCGCGGCGGCTCCAGTGGCTCGCGGCCACGCTGGCCCTGGGCGGGATGGCCTCGGCCACGGTCCTGCTGCTGCGCCAGGCCGGGATGGCGCAGCTCACCTTCTCCGGCGTCTGGGCGCTCGACGCCGCGAGCCTGTGGGCGCGGCTCCTGATCCTCGCCACCACGGCCGTGTGCGCGCTGCTCGCCCCGCGCTGGTTCGAGGCCGACCCGCGCCATGGCGAGTACTACGCGATCCTGCTGTTCTCGGCCTTGGGCGCGATGGCGATGGCCGCCGCGGCCGACCTGATGCAGCTCGTCATGGCGGTGCTGCTGTCGTCCGTCACCGGCTACGTGCTCGCCGCCTACCACCGGGCCTGGGCGATCTCGGTCGAGGCGGGGATGAAGTACTTCCTGCTCGGCGCGCTCTCGAACGCGCTGCTCGTGATCGGCGCGGTGCTGCTCTACGGCACCACCCGCGCGACCGGCTACGCCGAGATGGCGCCGGGGCTCGTCGCGCCCTCGCCGCTGCTCTACGCCGGCCTCGCGCTGGTCGTCGTCGGCCTCGCCTTCAAGCTCGGCGCCGTGCCCGCCCACGCCTGGGTGCCCGACGTGGCCGAGGGCGCGCCCGTGCCCTCGGCCGCCTTCCTCACCGTGGCGCCCAAGATCGGCGCCGCGGTGGCGCTCGCGCGCCTCGCCGACCTGATCCCGCCGGACGCGCTGGCGATCCGGCCCCTGATCGCGGTGCTCGCCGTGGCCTCCATGACGCTCGGCAACCTCGCCGCCCTGGGCCAGGACGACCTGCGCCGCCTGATCGGCTGGTCCTCGGTGAGCCAGGCCGGCTACGCGCTGATGGCGGTGGCCGTCATAGGCCTCTCGCCCGCGGCGCTGCCGGCGCTGGTGATCTTCCTGGCGTCCTACGCCGCCGGCAACGTCGCGGCCTTCGCCGTGGTCGCCCATCTGCGCGGGCGCACCGCGATGGCCGACCTCGACGGGATGGCGCGCGCGCGGCCCGGCGCCGCGCTGGTGCTGGTGCTGGCCTTCCTGTCGCTCACCGGCATCCCGCCGGTGCTGGGCTTCGTCGGCAAGCTGCTGCTGTTCCAGGCGACGATTCAAGGCGGCTACGCCTGGCTCGCCGCCGTCGCCGCCGCCAACACCGTGCTCTCGCTGGTCTACTACGCCCGCGTGCTGGGCCGGGCCTATTTCGGCGAGCCCCGGGGCGCCATGGCCGCGCTCGGCCCCTGGAGCGCCGCCGCCCTCTGGATCGCCGCCGCCGCCGTCGTCCTGCCCGCCGCCCTGGCCCAGCTCCTGCTGGCCGGCATCGAGGGCGCGGCCCTGCTGCCCCCCCTCTAGCCGGCCGGCCCCGCGGCGCCCGGGAGCCGGCTGGCCGGCGGCTGGACCGCGGGCCGACTACGACGTGGACGGCCTCACCCCCTCGATCCCCGCGGGGCCCAGCTACGAGGGCCAGCTCTACGCGGCACCCTTCTACGGCGAGTCCCCGATGACGACGTAGCGCACCGACCTGTTCGAGCAGGCGGGGCTGACGATGCCCGAGGAGCCGACCTGGGGGTTCGTCGGGCAGGCCGCGCGCCAGCTCACCGACCGCGACAACGCGGTCTACGGCATCTGCCTGCGCGGCAAGCCGCGCTGGGGCGAGAACACGGCGTTCCTCACGGCCATGGCCAACCCCTTCGGCGCGGGCTGGTTCGACGCGGACTGGAGCCCCCGGTTCGACAGCCCCGAGTGGAAGGAGGCGCTGACCACCTCCCTGCCGCTGATGGAGGACGCCGGCCCCCCGGGCGCCTCCTCGAACGGCTTCGACGAGAACCTGGCGCCGTTCCAGTCGGGCAAGGGCGCGATGGGGATCGACGCCACCGTGGCGGGCTCCGTCGTGACGAGCCCCGACGACAGCCAGGTCGCCGACCGCATGGGCTTCGCGCCGGCACCCGATGCGGGCCTCGGCAAGCGCGCCGACTGGCTCCGGGCCTGGGCGCTCGGCGTGCCCGCGGGCACCGAGAAGGCGGCGGCCGCGCAGACGTTCGTCTCCTGGGCCACCGGCAAGGGCTACACCGGGCTGGTGGCCTCCGAGGAGGGCTGGGCCAACGGGCCGCCGGGCACGCGCTCCTCGCTCTACGAGAACGCCGCCTACGGAGAGGCCGCGCCCTTCGCGGACATGACCAAGCGCTCGATGGACGCGGCCGATCCGCTCAAGCCCCACCGCCGAGGAGGTGCCCTACACCGGCATCCAGTTCGTCGCGATCCCCGAGTTCCAGGCCATCGGCACCGCCGTCGGCCAGCAGTTCCCGGCCGCGCTCGCGGGCCAGATGGACAGATGGACGCCGACCGGGCGCTCGCCAGCGCCTGGTCGCCCACCGAGCGCGAGATGCGCCGCGCGGGCCAACCCAAGGAGTAGCGCCCCGGGCGGGGGGGCCTGCCGGGGCGGCCTCGTGCGGCGCGAGGCCGCCATGGGATCCCTGGGGACGGGGGAAGGCGGGGACGGGGGCTCCGCCGCGCGCGGCCCTGTGCTGATCGGCTCGGAGCGGCGCGCTCGCACCGATCCCGCGGCTCCCGGCGGCGCAGGCCGCCGTCCACGATCCGCCGCCGGCAGCGCCCCCTGCCACCGGATCGACCGACGCGGTCGAGATGTCTGCCCGGTCCTCGGGGCGCGGCGGCATCCTGACCCCAAGGCAAGGAGGTCGGCCCACGGCCACCCAGCAGACCCGCGCCTGGGCCCCGTCTGACGATGGCGCCCGCCGTGGTGCTGCTGCTGGCGTGGATGATCGTGCCGCGCGCCATGCATTGCCTCATATGAGACGTTACCGAAGCGTCCGCGCTGGGTGACTGTCCCGCGACCCGCGACTGGGGTGGTCGCGGGCGGCGGGGCGATGGCGGGGCGGATCGGCATGGCGGCACGGGCGGAAGTGACGGCGGCGACCAGGGAGCGCTACGCGGCGGGCACGAAGGCCGCGAAGAGCGCGATCCTCGACGAGTTCGTCGCGCTGACGGGCCTGCATCGCAAGCATGCGATCCGCGTGTTGTCGGCGAAGGGCACCGAGAGGCGTCCGCGGGGCCGACCGAGCGTGCGCTACGGCCGGGCCGTGACCGAGGCACTGGTCCTTCTGTGGGAGGCATCGGACCAGGTCTGCTCGAAGCGGTTGGCCCCGATGATCCCGGTCCTCGAGGACGACGCCCGAGCTCGTGTCCACCATCGCGTTCATCGCGTAGGCGAAGGCCGCCGGGCCGTGCTTGGTGCTCAGCGCCGCCGCGGGATCGGTCAGCGACACCGCCTTGGGCGGCGTGCGCACGACGCCCTCGGGGTCGGGCGCGGCCGTCTCGCGATCGGCGAAGCGCTCGCGCATCGCGCACGAGGCGTCCTCGCAGGGCAACCCCTCGGCGCTCGGCGTGCATCGGGCGCGGCAGCCCACCGCCCGCTTGAGGCTGCCGTCCACCGCCCACGTGTTCGGTCGAGGCCAGCCCCGCCTCGAGGCAGCGCTCGAACACCTCGCGCATCAGACCGCTGTCGCGGAACCGTCCATGGCGGCTCTTCGTGAAGGCCGAATGGTCGGGCACCCGCCCGTCGAGGCCGAGCCGGTCCGAGCCGGCGATGGGCCAGATTGAGGTCGACCTCCTCGCACAGCCGCCGCTCGGACCGGATGCCGCGGAGACAACCCACCAGCAGCATGCGCACCATCGGCTCGGGGTCGATCGAGGGCCGCCCCGTGCAGCTGTAGTGCCCCGCCATGTGCCCGAGAACCCAGGACGGGTCGAGCACCGCGTCCACCCGGCGCGAGCCAGGTGGTCTTCCGGCACCCGCTCCTCGGTGCGGAACTCGTGAGACACAGCGCCGCCCGCTCGACCTGCCGCCCCATCGTCGCGCCGCTCCGCCTCACCAGCCCCCTCGGATCAGTGAATCACGGAGGATCCCCGCGGCACAGGGCGTTTTTCAACAGTCTCTGCGGCTTGTGGCGCAGCCAGCCGAGCGCGTCCCAGTCGAAGCCCTTCCACGCGCGCCGCTCGTCGTGCAGTGTCAGGCGCAAGAGCGCCAGCACCGCGTCGTCGGCCTTGTCCGCGTCGATCTCCGCGGCCTGAGCCAGCACCCCAGTCGATAAGCCCGTCGACCTTCCCCACCGCGGCTTTCGGCGGAGGGATGCGTTCGACGCGCCGGGCCCGCCCAGGAGACAGCCCCGGGGACAGATCCGGCCCGGCGCGGTAGGGCTCTTCCGGCGGCGTTCAGTCCCGGAGCGAGGCGAGCATCACGTCGTCGACGGCCTGCAGGCAGGCCTGCTCGTCATCCCGCTCGGCCTTATCGCGCGCTTCCTGCAGGGAGGTGCGTGCGTCGATGATGCGCTCGACCGGCCGTGCCGGCCGCTTCGGACTCGCTCGACCGCGCTCGACCTCTTCGGGCTTCGTCCTGGACCGGGAACGACCGTCTCTTCGAGCTCGTCGGCTCCGTGGCTTCGACCGCCTGCGCCTGCGCGGGCGCCGGCGACGGCCTGCCCTCCGGACGATGCGGAAATCGCCTGCTCGGCGGCAAGGTGTCGAGCAACCGTTCGAACTCGTCGATGCGACCGCATGCAGTCATGGGCGAGGGCCGGCGCTGGAGAAGCAGGCGACGGCGAGGCCGCCGAATGCGATCTGGATGCCGTTCATGATGGCCATCCCGCTCAGGCGCGCAGTTGGTCGGCGATCGGGAGCCGGCGGATGCGGCGGCCGGTGGCGGCGAAGACCGCGTTGGCGATCGCCGGGACGACGGGCGGCAGGCCGGGCTCGCCCACGCCCCCGAGCGGCTGGTCGTAGGCGGTGTCCGCGCCGACGAGCTGCGACGTCGATCCTCTCGGGGGCCTCTTCCATGCGCGGGACCAGGTAGGTGTCGAAGTTGCCCTGCTGGGCTCGGCCGTCGGCGAAGGTGACCTCGGACATCAGGGCCTGGCCGACGCCCATGATCACCGCGCCCTCCATCTGCGAGCGGATGCGGTCGGGGTTGACGTGCGGGCCGCAGTCGATGGCGATGGAGACCCGGGGAACGGTCACGGCGCCGTCGTCGACCGCGACCTCGCAGGCGACGCCGACGTAGCTGACGAAACTGTAGTGCCCGGCGATGCCGAGGCCCGCGCCTTCGGGCATCTCGCGACCCCATTCGATCCCGCGGGCCGCGGCCTCGACCACGGCGGCGATGCGGCCGGTGTCGATCGGGTAGGCGTCGGGGTTCTCGCCGTAGTTCCAGACGTCGCCCTGATCGATGGGGTCGATCTGCCGCGCGGGTCCGATGACCTCCAGGAGGTAGTCCTTGGGATCGCGCCCCGCGGCGTGCGCGAGCTCGGCGACGAACGACTGGATCGCGAAGGCGTGCGGGATGTTGGACACCGAGCGATACCATCCGATGCGCACGTGCGCCGCGGCCTGGGGGTTCTCGGCGCGGATGTTCTCGATGGCCAGCGGCATGTTCAGGAGCCCCATGCCCAGCTCGAACGGGAGCTTCTGCTTGGGGTCGGGCGCGAAGATCGAGCCGATGGTGGGCGCCGCCGTCCGGTGCAGCCAGGCCATCGGGCGGCCCTGCTCGTCGAGTCCTGCGCTCATCTTCTCGACCGACACGGTGTGGTAGAAGCCGTGACGGATGTCGTCCTCGCGCGTCCAGGTCAGCTTGACCGGAGTGCCGTCCATCGCCTGGCTGCACGTGCCGGCCTCGATCACGAAGTCGGGCTTCGACTTGCTGCCGAACCCGCCGCCGAGGAGCGTGACGTGCACGGTGACGTCCTCGGGCGCCAGCCCGAGCTGCTCGGCGAGCTCGAGCCGAGTGACCTGCGGCGCCTGGGTGCAGGCCCAGGCCTCGGCGCTCGCCGTCCTTGATCTCGACCACCGCCGCCGGCGGCTCCATCGGGGCCTGGGCGAGGTGCGGAATGTAATACTCCGCCTCGATCGTGCTGGCGGCCGATGGCGAACGACGTGTCGAAGTCGCCCTCGTCGCGGATCACCGTGCACGCCGTCGCGCTCGGCGGCGGCCGACAGGGATCCGCACGATAGGTCTCGCTGTCGTATCCGGCGTTCGGCCCGTCCTCCCATTCGATGGACGAGCGCATCGCGCCCCTTCATGGCGAGGTAGGTATTGCGCGCGATCACCGCGATGCCCGCCCAGCGGCGCGAACGGCCGTCGGGAAGTCGACCGGGTCGATCTTGACCACCTTCTCGACGCCGGCGATCGCGAGGGCGGCGCTGTCGTCGTAGCTCGCTGACGCGTCCGCCATAGACCGGGGGGCGGGCGACCACGGCGTAGAGCATGCCGTCGCGGCGCACGTCGATCCCGTAGGTCGTGGTGCCGGTGGTGATGTCCATGTTGTCGACGAGGCCGATATCGAAGCGGCCGATGTAGCGGAACTCGAACGGATCCTTCAGCGCGAGGGCGTCGCGGGTCGGGCACGTCCGGATCCATCGCGGCCGTGGCGAGGTCGCCGTAGCCCATGCGAGCGGCCGGAGCGCGGCGTGGATCACCTCATGGCCCTCGGCCCTGACCTCGGACGGCGTCGACGCCCCACTCGTCGGCCGCGGCCTGCTCGAGCATGGTGCGGGCGGCGGCACCGGCGCGGCGCATCGGCATGAAGAAGTGCCGCAGGCTGCGCGAACCGTCGGTGTCCTGGTTGCCGTAGACTTCTCCTCGAGCCCCGGCGCCTGGTCGACGCGCACCCGGTCCCATTCGGCGCCGAGCTCGTCGGCCACGACCATGGCGATCGAGGTGCGCACACCCTGGCCCATCTCGGAGCGGTGAACGGTGACGGTGACGAGGCCGTCCTCGGCGATCGAGACGAAGACGTTGCGGGTCGTCGCGCCAGCCGTTGGGCATCGCGTCGCGGCCGAACTCCGGCACCTCCTGCGCTCGGCCGGGGCGGGGCAGGCCCACGGCGAGGACGAGGGCGGCGGCCCCGAAGCCGGCGAGAAGCGCCGCGACGGCTGAGGTTGACGATCGACATGGCCGCATCACTTCGCCTCCGCGGCTTGCTTGATGGCCGCGCGGATGCGCGGATAGGTGCCGCAGCGGCAGATGTTGGCGCTCATCACCGCGTCGATGTCCTCGTCGGTGACGGCCTGGCACTGGTCCACAAGCGCCGCCGCCCGCATGATCTGTCCGGCCTGGCAGTAGCCGCACTGGGCGACGTTCAGCTCGCGCCACGCGACCTGCACCGGATGATCGCCCTCCTCGGACAGGCCCTCGATGGTGGTGACCTGCGGCGCCCTCGAGCGCGCCCACCGGCGTGATGCAGGCGAAGGACGGGGCGCCGTCGATGTGCACCGTGCAGGCGCCGCAGGCCGCGATGCCGCAGCCGAACTTGGTGCCCGTGAGGCCCGAGCTCGTCGCTGCAGATACCACAGGAGCGGCGTCTCGTCGTCGCCGTCGAACGCCCGCTCGACGTCGTTGATCACCAGGTTGACCATTCCGGATTCCCCTCCTGTCCTCGCCGGACGCACGCCGCTTCGTGACCCGGCGGTTGCGCCCGGTGTCTGGAGACATGAACCCTGCGTCGCGCCCGTTCAGCTCGCGGGCATGGTGTTTTCGGGACCGAATGCCTCGGTCGAAACCGACACGTCGACATATGGGTAGCTCCCGGCGAGCAGCTTGTCCATTTGTAAACGGCCGTCGGATGGACACCCATAGGGTCGGATGGACACCCATAGGGACTGTCCAGGATCTCCGGCAGAGACAGATTGGCCGATGGGTCGGGGGATGGCCGCCGGGCGCCTTCAGGCCCTGACCACCGCCCTTCGACGCGCTCGGTCCTGAAGGGGAGCCCTTGGCCCTGGCAGCCCGCCGCGACGCCTGGGGCGCGCGGGGGCGGCGGGCGGGGGATCTCGGGCGCCCGCCGCCCCCGCGCGGGGGTCGGCCGGCCCGAGCCGACGAGCGCGGGCGCGCGCGCGCCTCACGGCCTTCGGACCGAGGCCGGCCACCGGGGCCGGCCACCGGGGCCGACCAGGCGGCAGGCCCGGCGCGAGCCGAGGGCTCGTGGCCCCGCCTCGCCCGTTACGGGCCGCCGCCCGCCGCGCGGTCCGCGTCGTCGGCGCTTCCCCGAGCGCTTCCCCGAGCCCGGTCCTTCGCAAGCGGCGCCGTCCGGCATCTGGCCGCCCGGCAGGCGCCGCCCGCCGCGCGGTCCCGCCCTGCAGGCCCCTCGGCCCGCGGGCGTCCGACACGGCCGTCCCGCCGAACCTGGCCTCCCACTCGCACGGCGCCGCGTCGCCGACCCCGTGGCGCCGGCAGGCCCCCGCCACAGCCCCGCCCCCGCTCGGCCAGGGCCGCGACGACCTGCCCCTCCGTGAGCCGCGACTTGCGCATCGCCCGTCTGCCTCCTGCGACGGGCTCCCGCTCCAGGTGAGGGGCCTCAAGGGGCGCTGGGCCGCGTCGGTGGCGCCCGCGGCTGGCCTTGCCCCCGGAGGGGCCATAGCTCCCGCTCGATCTCCGAGCGGGCCATCGCGGGCCGGGCAGCCGCCGCCGCGAGGCGCGCCGCGAAGGCTTCACACGGACGGCCGCAGGGGGCGGAAGAACGCGGCCACCTCATGGGCGAGCGCCTCGGGCTCCTCCATCGCCGCGAAGTGCCCGCCGCGCGGCATGACGCTCCAGCGCCGGATGTCGCGGTAGGTCGCGGCGGCCAGCGAGCGGGGCGGGCGCAGGATCTCGCAGGGGAACTCGGCGTAGCCCGTGGGCACGTCGACCGTGGCCCCTTCCGGGACGGGCCACGCGCCGTGCATCCGCGCGAAGTAGGGCCAAAAGGAGGAGTTGATCGCGCCCGTGAACCAGTAGAGCGCGACGTTGGCCAGCATCTGGTCCTTCGTGAACGCCGCCTCCGGATCGCCGCCGCAGTCGGACCAGGCCCGGAACTTCTCGACGATCCAGGCCGCGAGCCCGGCGGGCGAGTCGGTGAGGCCGTAGGCGAGGGTCTGCGGCCGCGTGCCCTGGATCCACTGATACCCCGTCTCCTCGCGCAGCCAGTCCTCGAGCTGGACGAGGTAGGCGCGCTCCTCGGGCGTCGAGGCGTCGGAGGCGTCGAGGTCGCGCCGCAGCGGCATGAGGTTGAGGTGGAGGCCGATCAGCCGCTCGGGATGGGCGTGGCCGAGGCGCGAGGCGACGAACGCGCCCCAGTCGCCACCCTGCGCGCCGAAGCGGCCGTAGCCCAGCACGTCGCCCATCAGCTCGGCCAGGCAGTCGGCCATCGCCTCCGCCCCGAACCGCTCCTGCCCCGGCCGGAAGGACAGGCCGAAGCCCGGCAGCGAGGGCGCGACCACGCTGAAGGCGTCCGCCGGGTCGCCGCCGAAGCGGGCGGGATCGGCGAGCCGCGGGATCACGTCGAGGAACTCCAGGACCGAGCCCGGCCAGCCGTGCAGGAGCAGCAGCGGGCAGGGATCGGGGCCCCGGCCCGGCACGTGGAGGAAATGCACGTCGATGCCGTGGAGCGGCACCTTGTATTGGGGAAAGGCGTTGAGCCGGGCCTCGGCGGCCCGCCAGTCGAAGCCGTCCCGCCAGTAGGAGACGAGCTCGCGCATGGGGGCCAGCGCGCTGCCGTGCGACCACCCCGCGCCGGGCGCCTCGTCGGGGAACCGGGTGCGCGCGAGGCGATCGCGCAGGTCGGCGAGCGCCGCGCCCAGTGTTGAGCGACAACCACCCTGACCGGTGCCGACAGCCAAGTTGGCCGGCGGCGTCGGCCTCAGGGAGGGCGTAGCCCGACTGGAGGCAGACGCCGCCGGCGCGATCGTCTCCGAGGGGCGATGGCGTGGGGTGCTGGCCGCTGCGGGTCGGTACGAGCGGGATCTCTGTCGTCCAAACGGAGGTCCCGACGTGCCGGGCAGACCCGTCACCGACCAGCAAGCGAGACTGTACATGCACGACCGTCCCCGTCACCCCCAACGCCT
Organism: uncultured Alphaproteobacteria bacterium; assembly: GCA_963799455.1. Classification (GTDB taxonomy): domain Bacteria; phylum Pseudomonadota; class Alphaproteobacteria; order Rhodobacterales; family Rhodobacteraceae; genus CAWCXF01. The sequence goes on from CAWCXF010000004.1 coordinate 217,519, forward strand.
CGCCGCGGCCCGCGCTGGCTTCAGCGAACGCACCGCTCGGCGCCTCGAGGGCGACCCCCGTCTCCCCTCGCAACGGCGCGCCGAGCGCGGCCGCACCGTCCCCGATCCCCTCGCCGGGGTGTGGGAGCCGGTGGTGCTGCCGATCCTGGAGCGCGACCCCTCGGTGCAGGCGGTCACGCTCCTGCGCCACCTCCAGATGACGGACCCCGACGCCTTCCCCGACGACCGCATCCGGCGGACGCTGGAACGGCGGGTGCGCGACTGGCGCGCGCTCCATGGCCCTGCGCGCGACGTGATCTTCCGCCAGGCGCCCGAGCCGGGGCGCCTGGCGCTGTCGGACTTCACCGACGCGGGCGCGCTTGGCGTCACCATCGCGGGCGCGCCCTTCGACCACCGGCTCTACCACTTCGCGCTGGCCTACAGCGGCTGGGAGCACGCCGCCGTGGTCCTTGGCGGCGAGAGCTTCACGGCGCTCGCCGAGAACCTCCAGAATGCCTTGTGGGGCCTCGGCGGCGTGCCGCACGAGCACCGCACCGACAGCTTGTCGGCCGCCTACCGCAACCTCACGCGCGAGGCCGCCGAGGACGCCACGCGCCGCTACGAGGAGCTGTGCGCCCACTACGGCCTGATCGCCAGCCGCAACAACCCGGGCGAGGCCCATGAGAACGGCGCGGTCGAAGTTCCCACCACCGCCATCTCAAGACCGCCCTCGACCAGGCCCTGATCCTGCGCGGCTCACGCGACTTCGCCGGGCTCGCCGAGTACCCGGACCTTCGTGGATCAGCTCGTCGCACGGCGGAACCGGCGCCGCGAGGCCAAGGTGCATGTCGAGATGGCGGCGCTGCGACCCCTGCCGCCTCGGCGCACCACCGACTTCGCCGAGCTCGTCGCGCGCGTCACGCGAACCGGCGGCTTCCTCGTGCACAGCGTCTTCTACAGTGCGCCGGCGCGGCTCATCGGCCACCGCTTGCGCATCCATGTGTATGACGACCGCATCGAGGCTTGGCTCGGGGCGACCCGCGTCGTCACCCATCCACGCCGACGTGCCGCAGGCGGCGGACGGCGCGTCCACGTGGTCGACTACCACCACGTGGAACCGGTCCGTAGGCGAGTGGGGCGCGGTGTTCGGCGACCCGGTGGTGGCCACCGCGATCCTCGATCGCCTGCTCCACCACTCCCACGTCATCACCATCCGGGGCGACAGCTACAGGCTGCGCGAGAAGCGCCGGGCCGGCCTTCTGCAGAAGGCCGGCCCGGCGCTTGAAACCGAAGTCGAAACCACATGACGGGGTGGGCCAGATCCTGGTGTCGCCACCGGGCCAGTTCCGAATGTCGCTTGATACGCCGCATCCAGCGCCATCTCAACGCCTCCCATCTGCCGGGCGGCAAGACGCTCGCCACCTTCGACTTCAAGGCCCTGCCGAAGGTGCCCCGGAAGCGGATCGAGGCGCTCGCCGCGGGCGACTGGCTCGAGGCGGGCGCCAACCTCATCGCCATCGGCAACTCGGGCGCCGGCAAAACCCATTTGCTCTGTGCCATCGGACACGCCCTGATCGAGGCCGGCCACCGCGTGCTCTACACCCGCACCACAGACCTCGTCCAAAGGCTCCAGGCCGCGCGGCGCGACCTCGCCCTCGAGGGCGCCCTCGCAAAGCTCGACCGCTTCGACCTCATCGTCCTCGACGACATCGCCTACGCTCAGAAGGACCAGGCCGAGACCTCGGTGCTCTTCGAGCTCATCGCCCGCCGATACGAAACCCGAAGCCTGGCCATCGCCGCCAACCAGCGCTCACGCGCCCGGGACCGCGTCTCCCCCGACCCCGCCGTCACCGTCGCCGCCATCGACAGGCTCGTCCACCACGCGACCATCCTGGAGATGAACGTCGACAGTTACCGCCGCAGAGCGGCCGCCAGCCGAAAGGATGGCGAGGTCGCGGTCCCAGCGACAGCCTCCACCGACAGCCTCGACGACAACCACAAAGGAGCCGCCTGAACCGCACGACCTCCAACCGCAGCAGCCAGCAAACCGGCCAACTTGGTTGTCGGTCCCGGCCAAGAAGGTTGACGCCCTACAGCCCAGCGCCATGGCCCGGCGGTCGAGGTCCATCGCGTCGTCGGCAGAGGCCGGCGGACCGTCCATGAGGCAGGCCCGGTCGCCATCCGGCTCGCGCCGCTCGTGGCGCGTCAAGGTGATGGCCTCGCACAGCCCATGCGTGAAGCGCGCCTCGTACTCCCACCAGAATCCAGCCGCGTCGGTTCACCAGGGCAGGATCGACGCCCGAGCGCGCTGGCAAGCCCTCGCTGTGGTAGAAGGCGACGATCTGGTGGAGGGGCAGGGGCGTGGACAGCCCCCGCGCCGCGTCCGGCTCGCGTTCCCTAAACAGGCCGCCGCCCGCGCCGAGGTTCTCGCGCATCAAGCCGTCGGTGCCGAGCACGTAGTGCGTCAGCGCCTGGTCGGGGGTGTCCTTGGTCTGGAACACGACGCCCTCGGGCAGTGGCTCGCGGGATCGCGGCAGCGGCGTCTCGCAGCGCAGATGGTCGAACAGGCCCATGATGCCCTCCCTCCTCTCCCGGCGGCGAGCCGATCGTCTCCGCCCGCCGCCAGCCCCGAGCTACCGCACGAGTTCCACCGCCACGCCGAGCGCCTCGGCCACATCGGCCCACGGCCGGTCGGCCGTCGCCGCGGGCAGTCCAAGCGCGCGCGCGAGCGCCAGGCAGGCGCGGTCGCCCTGGCTCAGTCCCACGGGTCGGGTGACGGCGATCATGGCGCCGGCCTCCACCGCCAGGGGCTCGGTCAGGGGATGGATCGCGAGGCCCAGCCCGGCGGCGATGGCGGCGGCGTCCTCGCGCGCGCCGCCGTCGCGCACGATCTTGGAGACGAGCTCCTGGACGGTGAGGGCCGAGGCCGCCGCGCCGCGGTCGAGCCACTCGCCGGCGACGTCCTCCCCGGCCTCGCCCTGGAGGAATGCCAGCAGCGCCGAGGTGTCGATCACGCAGGCGCTCACTCCGAGGCGTCCGAGGGTCGAGCAGCGCCACTGCCTTGAGTGGTCTCGTCGCCGGCCGCGGACCCAGCCCTAGGCTCCTAGTCCCCCTCGCGCCGGGCCTCCTCGCGCTTCTCTGCGACGAACGCGTCGACCACCCCGCGCTGCCGATCCGGGAAGAGCCGGCGGTAGCGCTCCTGCGCCTGTCGGCGCAGCCGTTCGGCGGTGGTCAGCTCGAGGCGATCGTCCTGCGCCTCGATCACGACGCGGGAGCCCTTCTCAATGCCCAAAGCACGGCGCAGCTCCAGGGGGAGGATGATCCTCCCGTTCTCACCCACAGGGATCGTGTAGCGCTGCATGCCAGCATCTCCCTCGACGGGCGTCCAGTCGATGACATACCCCGTGAGGCAAGAAGGGACTAGGCGCTTCGTCTGGACCCACAGAGCCTCCGGTGCCCTCATCTCGGCTGCCATCGGGGCGGAGCCCTCCCCCGCCAAACCGGTGAGACTGTTGAAAATGCACTCAAACGCCCTGCGATCCCAACTCGACCCATGGGAGGGCTCAGCGGCCACGAGGAATCAGTGGCTTACGCAGGCGCCAATCCGTCCGAGTTGGCGATTTCGTACCTGCCGAGCGTCAGCGGGGAGTTTTTCAACAGTCTCAGGCGTATCTCGCGGTCCCCCCGGCTCGCGCCGCCGCCGACGGCGGATCAGGGGCTTGGCCGTCGCCCCCGCCCCGCGACAACCCCGTGGCAATCTGCGTCCTGGGTGGTGGCGCGAGCGGGTGTTTGTCGGGGGGGCGATGGCGCATGGCGAGGATGGGGAGGGGTCGGGCGGCGGGGCGGGGGGGCGGCGAGTGGCGCCTGGGGCGCGACGTCCGCTCCCTGATCGGCCACGCCCGCATCTCCACCGCCGAAGGGGCGCAGGTGATGGACCGCCAGCTCGACGCGCTGCACGCCGCCGGATGCGAGCGCGTGTTCGAGGACCGCGCCTCGGGGGCCCGCGCCGAGCGGCCGGGGCTCGTGGCGTGCCTCGAGCACCTGCGCCGGGGCGACGTGCTTGTGGTGCTCGACCTCGACCGGCTGGGGCGGCTCGCGGGCGAGATGGGGGCGCTGATCGACGGGCTGGAGGCGCGGAGCGTCGCGTTCCGGGCGCTCAACTCGCCGATGGACACCACCACGCCCGCGGGCCGGGCCTTCCTGCAGATCCAGGCGGCCTTCGCCGAGATGGAGCGAGGCGTCATCCGCCAGCGGGTGCGCGAGGGGCTGCGCGCCGCTCGCGCTCGAGGAAGGAAGGGCGGACGCCCTCGGGTGATGACGCCCGACAAGCTGCGCCACGCCCGCCACCCGATGGCCGACCGGGGCCGCTCGATCCCCTCGACCCAGGCCGGGCTCGACGCTCTTCCACCACCCCCACCCGGACGGCCGGCTGAAGCGCCCGGCGCGCGAGCTGCTGGGGGGGGGATGGAGGAGGGGACGACGACCCCGACCGAGACCATCCCGGCGAGTTCCGGAGCGGCGGGAGGCAGTTGAGAGACCGCGTTCGTCGGGTGCGCGCGTCGGGCTCGAGCACCTCGCCGCCCTGGGACGAGCCCGCGGACGTGAGGGTGGACCATGTGCTGGAGGTGGACGCCGAGGGGCGCTGCTCGCTCCACGCCCTGCCGCCGGAGGGGAACGGTCGAGGTTCGCGGATCGCATGGAGCGCGTCTCGGTCGTTCTCCGGGCGGGGTCGACCCCGTAGGCTGCGAGCAACCTGGGAAGCGCACTACGACCATGGCCTCCAAAACGACCCTGAACGCGACGAACCTGGAGGCGCTGGGCGCGGCGCGCCTGGCCGGGCTCTTGATGGAGCTGAGCGAGGGCGACGCGGCGGCGCAGCGCCGGCTGCGGCTCGAGCTGGCCGCCGGGCAGGGTCCGGGGGAGGTGGCCCGCGCGGTGCGCCGCAGGCTCGCGCAGGTGGCGCGGGCACGGGGCTACGTCGACTGGTGCCGCCGCCGACCCGTGATCGACGACCTCGACGCGCACCGCCGCGCGGTCGTCGAAGGCATCGCGCCGGGGGATTCCGACCGAGGCGCTCGACCTGATGTGGCGCCTCCTGGCGCTGGCGGGCCCCGTGCACGAGCGCTGCGACGACAGCGACGGCTTGGTGGGCGATCTGTTCCGCGACGCGCTGTCTGACCTCGGCGAGATCGCGACGGCAGCCCGGCCCGAGCCCGAGGGGCTGGCCGAGCAGGCGTTCGGCGCCTTGCAGGACAATGGCCACGCCCAGTACGACGGGCTCGTGGCCGCCCTCGCCCCGGCGCTGGGGGAGCGGGGGCTGTCGCACCTGGAGACCCGCATCAGGGCCTGGGCGGCCCTGCCGGCCGAAGGGCCCTCAGGGGACGACGGGGCCTCCGAACGGACGGGCCCTGGCGCCGACGGGGCGAGCGAGCGGGCCCTGCGCGAGCGTCGAAGCGCGGCGCGGCTGGCACTCACCGACATCGCCGACGCCCGGGGTGACGCCGACGGCTTCGCGGCGCAGTTCGACGCCCGAGCGCGCCGCTCCCCCATGATCGCGGCCGCCATCGCCTATCGGCTGCTCGCGGCGGGACGTGCGGCCGACGCGCTGGTGTCGCTCGAGGGTGCCGACACCGAGCGGTGGGGGGAGCCGCCGGCCGAGTGGCACGATGCCCGCCTGGAGGCACTCGACGCCGTGGGCCGGGGCGCGGAGGTACAGGCCGTTCGCTGGGCGCGCTTCGAGGCGGCGCTGTCGGAGGACGACCTGCGGGCCCACCTGGAGCGCCTGCCCGACTTCGAGGACAAGCGGGCGCTCGGTCACGCCGCCCGCCACCCGGATGTCCACGCCGCGCTCGCGTTCCTCGTGCGCTGGCCCGCGCCCGACCGGGCCGCCGCGCTGGTCCTTTCCCGCGCCGAGGCGCTCGACGGCAACGCCTACTGGGTCCTGACCCCCGCGGCCGAGGCGCTGGCCGAGCGCCACCCGCTCGCGGCCACGCTCGCCTTGCGCGCCATGATCGGCTTCGCGCTGCGCGAGGCCCGCTCCAGCCGCTACCGCCACGCCGCGCGTCACCTCGTGGAGTGCAGCGACCTCGCCTCACGGATCGTCGACTGGGATCCCGCGCCCCCGCACCACCTCTACCTCGCCGGGCTGCGGACGACCCACGGCCGCAAGGCGGGCTTCTGGGCCGCGGTCGAGGAGGCGGAGGGGCGGTAGGAGTGAGGGTCTGTGCAGCATCGTGCAGCATGAGGACGGTCGCCGCGTCTTCGCCTTGCCGCCCGGTTGCCCATCGCGCGGTGGCCGCGCGCCCCGCGATCGAGGGTCCGATCCCATGTCGGTGGGCGGCGACCGCGGGGCGGGGGTCGCCGCCCCTACTTGTCGCCGGACAGCTTGTCCTTCGCGTCGCCGACGCCCTTCTGCACCTTGCCCTCGACCTGATCGCCCTGGCCGTCGCGCTTCATCTCGTCGTTGCCGGTCGCGCCGCCGACCTCTTCCTTGATCTTGCCGCCGATATCCTTGGCCTTGCCCTCGGTCTGATCGCTGTTCGCCATGTCGAAGCTCCTCCCGGTTGATCTAGTCGAACCAGGGATGCGACCTGCCGGTTCCCATCGGGCCGCGGGATCGCCCGACGGCATGCATCGCCGCACTGGTCTGGATGCTGGGATCCGATCCATCCCGGACCGCGGCTCTCCGGCGCTCCTGGCCCCAAGGGTGATGTCACGGCCCCGTCCGACCTCCGCCTGTCCGTATTTCCGTCCGCCAATCAATCCGTCCGCCAAGCCGTCGCCAGGCGGGGCTGCAGGACAGCCTGAGGCAGGGCCGGCTGCCGAGGGAAAGACGGACGGGGCAACGGTGGCAGGGCGGGCCCGAGCGGATGGACCCTCCCGGCTTCGGCCCGGGCCCTTCACGACCCCGTGTGTCGCGTTCCGCCTTTCGCGGGGTATTCCTAGTTCCAACCCGACCGTGCGCGAGGGGCGCGCGGGCCGCAGGAGACCCGACATGACCTTCATCGCCTCCCGCCGTGCCCTGATCGCGGGCGCCGCCGCCACGCTCGCCTCGGCCGCCACGCTGGGCGCCCCCGCGCTGATCCGCCCCGCCCTCGCGCAGGGTGTGGCGCCCACGCCCACCATGCGGGGCGGGTCCAACAACTACCGCCCCGGCGCACCGATCGTGGAGCGCATCGGCGGCGGGGGCTTCTCGATGACGGGCACCGTGCGCCGCGCGGGCGACGGCGCGCCGATCCAGGGCGCGCGCATCCAGGTCTGGGCCCACACGACCGAAGGGCACGAGCGCGATCCGCAGAGCCACGGCGCCACGCTCACGGGCGCCGACGGGGCGTTCCGGATGGAGATGCCGCAGATCGTCCCCGCCTTCGGCCAGCCGCACGGCCACCTCGCCTACGACGCCGACCTCGACGGGGGAGCCTTCGAGACCGTGTTCCTGCGCCCCGTCATGCCCTCGGCGCGCGACACGAGCCTCCAGGCCCACTTCGTCCTCGTCCCTGCTTGATCCGGGCCCGCTCGATCCGGGCCCGCACCTCGATCCGGGCCGTCCTGGCCTGGGGGGCCTTGGCGCTCGCCGTCGCCGTGCCAATGGTCGTGGCGGCGATGAGCCCGCTGCACGCCTACCGCAGCCCGCCCTACATCGCGGCGAGCCTCGCGGGGGTGCTGGCGCTGGGGCTGTTGCTGGTCCAGCCGCTCCTGGCGGCGGGATGGCTGCCGGGCGCGCGCCCCGCGCGGCTGCGGCGCTGGCATCGCCTCTCGGGCATGGCCCTCGTGGGGCTGGTGGCGATCCATGTGGGGGGCTTGCTGATCGCGAGCCCGCCGGATGCGATCGACGCCCTGCTCCTGCGCTCGCCCACGCCCTTCTCGGTCTGGGGCGTGACGGCGATGTGGGCTGTGGCGGCGACGGCGGTGCTGGTGGCGCTGCGGCGGCGGGTGCGGCTTCGACCCGTCACCTGGGCGGCGCTCCACAACGGGCTCGCGCTGGTGGTCGTCCTGGGCACCGTGATCCACGCGGTGCAGATCGAGGGGACGATGGGGACGCTCAGCAAGTGGGCGCTGTGCGCGGCGGCGCTGGCGGCCGCGGTGGCGGCCGTGGCGCGGGCGCGGCTCGTGGGATGGCGACCGCGCATGGCATGAGCGGTGGCTCGTCGCGGCGCGGGTCTCCCGGGCGACGCGGCACCCCGGCGCCGGACGAGGCCTGCGGCGCCCTGGCTGGGCTGGGGGCGTCTCAGCAGGGTCTAGACCCGCCCCCGATGGCGTCTCACGAGGGCGAAGGCGACTTCGGTGCAACGGGACTCAGGTCCGGAAGCGTCTTATGGGGTCGTCGCGTCGGGGCGCACTCTGCCGTTGCGCGTTCAGAACGTGCCGACTGTTGTTCCGGCAGTGATCGAAGCGATGCCTGCACAGGAACGCCACCAGGCCTGCGATGTCCGCCGGCGTGGCCCGGCGGCCCGCCGGCACCTTCTCGAGGAGCTGGCGCGTCCGCTCCGGATCGGCCCGCAGCGCAGCGGTGTCGTCCGTCTCCACGTAGCCCGGCGCGACGGCGTTGACGACGATGCCGGGAGAGTGAGAGGTGGCTTGGCCTGTCTGGACGGCGTCGGGGCTGCTGGTGAGGGGATCTCCGCCCTGGTCGGGCCGCCGGGATCGGCGTCGGCCGGTCGAGGTGGGCTTGGTCCTGGCGTCTGCCCGCCGAGCGACGGATGCGGCCGCGGGCCGTCGTGGGGGTCGCGGTGGCGGCCGATCGAGGCCCTCGCCTCGGCAGGCGCGAGGGCGGACCTCCTCGTGCCTCGCCGTCCGCCAGGGGCGCTCGACGGAGACGGTGTCGCGCGCCCCCCGTCGCTGCCCCCCGTCGCTGCCCCCGTCGCGTCCCCCCGTCGCGCCCCCCGCCGCCCCTGCGCGCGCCGACCGTCCATGCCGACGGCGATCTCGGCCCCCGCGGCGAAGCCCGGGCCGGTGGGCTGCGGGCCCCGGCCGGTGTCGGCGATCCCCGGCCGGCCGTGGCGGCCGAGCGCCTCCTCCAGCGCCTCGACGCACAAGCCGGCCGTCAGCGTGGTCGACGGCCGCCAGGCCACCCCGGATCACGTCCGGGGCAGGCCCTTCGCCTCGAGGGCCGGGCCGTGGCTCCGCCTCGGTCGCCTCGTCCTGGCCCCCCTCGCCGCCGCCATCACGCCGACCTCGCGCGGAGCGTCCCCTCGGCGCGCCCCCGGCCGGATCCCCCTGGCCGCCTGTGCTGTTCGAATGGATCGAGGGCTTCTAGAACACCCATCGCCTCGACTCGGCGCTGGGGTATCATTCACCGGCCGCGATGGAGCGCATGGCAGGCTGGCCGCCTCCGCCCAGACGGGGCAGGATCGACCAAACCCGCCGCGAGGGGAAGAAGAGCATGACAGAGACGACGCGCGACGCACGCGGCTCCAACATGTCGCTGGAGCGCCGGGCCTGGAACATCCGCCGCAAGGCGCTGCTCATGGGCGAGGTCCAGGGGCAGGGCTACATCGGCCAGGCGCTCGGCATCGCCGACGTGCTCGCCGCCTCCTACTTCCACGCGCTGCACCACCGCCCCGACGATCCCGAGTGGGAGGGGCGAGACCGCTTCCTGCTCTCGATCGGGCATTACGCGATCGCGCTCTATTCGGTGCTGATGGAGGCCGGCATCCTGCCCGAGGACGAGCTCGAGACCTACGGCATGGACGACAGCCGGATGCCGATGTCGGGCATGGCCTCCCACACGCCGGGGATGGAGATCACCGGCGGGTCGCTCGGCCAGGGCTTGGGCATCGCGGTGGGCATGGCGATGGGGCTGAGGCGCAAGCGTTCGGAGGCGTTCGTCTACAACCTGATGTCGGACGGCGAGCTCGGCGAGGGCTCGACCTGGGAGGCGGCGATGGCAGGCGCCCACCACAAGCTCGGCAACCTGATCTGCCTCGTCGACTTCAACGACCAGCAGGCCGACGGCAGATCCACCGAGATGCTCTCGGCCGAGCCGCTGGAGGCCAAGTGGGAGGCCTTCGGCTGGCACGTCCAGCGCGTCGACGGCAACGACCTGGGCGCCGTGGTCGCGGCGCTCGACGCCGCGCGGGCGCTGGCGGAGCCGAAGCCCCGCGCGATCGTCTTCGACACGCGGATGTGCAAGGGCGTGCCGTTCCTGGAGGCGCGCGAGATCACCCACTTCGTGCGCGTCGAGCCGGACGAATGGTCGAAGGCGCTCGCCGTCCTCGATGAAGGGATGCCGGCATGACCCGCGCCTCGATGGCCCGCAAGCACGAGCCCCGCACGCCCGCCCCGAAGGAGGAGCGCGTCGCCACCTCGGCGATGATCGCCTCGCTCGCGGCGGAGGGCTACGAGACCGAAGGAGCGCCCTTCGGCCACGCGTTGGTCGCGCTCGCCCGCGAGCGGGAGGAGGTCGTCGGGCTCACCGCCGACCTCGCCAAGTACACCGACCTGCACGTGTTCGCGGACGCGATGCCGGAGCGCTTCTACCAGATGGGCATGGCCGAGCAGGTCATGGTCTCGGCCGCCTCGGGGCTCGCGCGCGAGGGCTTCGTGCCCTTCGCCACGACCTACGCCGTCTTCGCCTCGCGCCGGGCCTACGACTTCGTCGCGATGGCGATCGCCGAGGAGAACCTGCCCGTCAAGCTCTGCTGCGCGCTCCCCGGGCTCACCACGGGCTACGGGCCGAGCCACCAGGCGACCGAGGATCTGGCGATCTTCCGCGGCCTGCCCGGCATGACGATCCTCGATCCGTGCGACGCGGTCGACATCCGCCAGTCGGTGCGGGCGATGGCCGACCATCCGGGGCCGGTCTACTCGCGGCTCCTGCGCGGCAAGGTGCCGGTGGTGCTGACGCGCTACAAGCCGGACTACCGGTTCGAGATCGGCCGCGCGCAGATGATCCGCGAGGGCCGCGACGTGCTCGTCGTCTCCTCGGGCTTCATGACGATGCGGGCGCTCGACGCGGCGGAGCGGCTCGCCCGCGACGGCATCGACGTGGCGGTGCTCCATTCGCCGACGATCAAGCCGCTCGACGCCGAGACGATCCTCGCCGAGGCCGGCCGCGGGCGGCTGCTCGTCACGGCCGAGAACCACAGCGTGGTGGGGGGCTTGGGAGAGGCGGTGGCCGGCACGCTCCTGCGCGCCGGGGTCGCGCCCGCCTTTCGCCAGATCGGGTTGCCGGACGAGTTCCTGGAGGCGGGGGCGCTGCCCACGCTCCACGACATGTATGGGATCTCGACGAGGCGGGTGGCGGAGCAGATCAAGGGTTGGCTCTGAGGCGCGTCGCGAGGGGCCGGCAGCAGCGCGAGAAGGACGGAGGAGACAGGCCATGGGGTTGCTCGACGGAAGGTTCGCGATCGTCACGGGGGCGGCCTCGCCGCGCGGCCTCGGCCTCGCCACGGCCAGGCTCTTCGCGGAGCACGGCGCGACGGTCGCGATCCTCGACCTCGACGCGGCGCAGGCGGAGGCCGCGGCGCGCGAGCTGGGCGAGGGGCATGTCGGCCTCGCCTGCGACGTCACCGAGGAGGCCGCCTGCGAGGCGGCGGTCGGGGGCCTCACACGCCGCTGGGGGCGGGTGGACGTGCTGGTCAACAACGCCGGGATCACCCAGCCGCTCAAGGTCATGGAGATCGGCCCCGAGGACTACGACGCGGTGCTCGACGTGAACCTACGGGGCACGCTCCACATGAGCCAGGCGGTGATCCCGGGCATGGTGGATCGCCGCTCGGGAAGCATCGTCAACCTCAGCTCGGTCTCGGCGCAGCGGGGCGGGGGCATCTTCGGCGGCCCGCACTACGCGGCCGCCAAGGCGGGCATCCTGGGGCTGACCAAGGCGATGGCGCGCGAGCTCGCCCCGGCGAACGTGCGGGTCAACGCGATCTGCCCGGGCTTCATCGCGACCGACATCACCGCCGGCAAGCTCACGCCCGAGATGCGGGAGGCGATCCTCGCCGGCATCCCGATGGGGCGCGTGGGCGAGGCGGCCGACGTCGCAGGCTGCGCGCTGTTCCTGGCGTCGGACCTCTCGGCCTACTGCACCGGCACCGAGCTCGACGTGAACGGCGGCTCGCTGATCCACTGAGGCGGAGGCGCCGGCCCACGCGCCCGTTCCGAAGGCACGGCCCGCACCCCGAGGAGACGGAGCACCTGATGACCACCATCGCTTTCATTGGCCTGGGCTCGATGGGTCTGCCCATGGCGAAGAACCTCCTCGCGCAGGGGCTCACGGTCCGGGGCTTCGACGTGAGGGAGGAGGCGCTGGAGGGCCTGGAGCGGGCGGGCGGCGTCCGCGCGGGCAGCCCTGCCGATGCGGCGTCCGGGGCCGACCTCCTCCTGCTCATGGTCGTCGATGCCGCGCAGGCGGAGGCGGTCCTCTTCGAGGACGGGGCGCTCGAGTCCCTGCCCGATGGCGGCGTCGTCGCGCTGATGGCGACGTGCCCGCCCGGCGCGGTGGTGTCGATCGCGGGCCGCGTCCTGTCGGCCGGCCGCCGCTTCCTCGACGCGCCCGTCTCGGGCGGCGTCGTGGGGGCGCGCAACGCCGCCCTCACCATCATGGCCAGCGCGCCCAAGGGGACGTTCGAGGCGGCCAAGCCCGTCCTCGACGCGCTCGGGGACAAGGTCTTCCACGTGGGCGAGGAGGCGGGGCAGGGCGCCATGGTGAAGACCGTGAACCAGCTCCTGTGCGGCGTGCACATCGCCGTCCTCGCGGAGGCCTTCGCGCTGGCGGCCAAGGTGGGCGTCGACCTGGAGATCCTGCTTCGGATCCTGGGCGGCTCGTCGGCCTCGAGCTGGATGCTCAAGGACCGGGGGCCGCGCATGCTGCAGGCCGCGCCCGAGGTGACGAGCGCGGTCGACATCTTCGTCAAGGATCTCGGGATCGTGCTTGAGGCGGGGCGCGAGACCAAGGCGGCGCTGCCGATCGCGGCGGTGGCCCATCAGATGTTCCTCGCCGCCTCCGGAAGGGGCGAGGGGGCGGCCGACGACAGCCAGGTGATCCGCACCTATCACTCGATGAACGGCACCGACCTGCCCGCGGGATGATCGTCGGGATCAGGCTGGGCGTCGCCGATCGCGGAACGCTGCCCGCGGTCGGCGGAGCGCGCCACCACGGGCGCGCGCTTGCGCCTTATTCGATCAGGCCCTGCACGCGCATGAACGCCAGGTGGCTGTCGACCAGCCGCTGCGTCATCGGGTTCTTCTGCCCCCACCGCTCCCAGGTGGACCGCGCCGCCTCGCGGAACGCGAGCCGATCCTCCTCCGACCAGTCGTAAAGGGTGACGCCCTGGGCCGCCAGCTCCTCGGCCGCCTTGCGGTTCTCGACGTCGAAGGTGAGCGCGGTCTGGAAGGCCATCTTCTGCATGGCGACGTCGATGATGCGCTGGATGTCCTCCGGCAGCGAGTCCCAGAGATCCTTGCGGATGGCCAGATGGTCGGCGGGCATCGAGTGGAAGCCGGGGAAGGTCGCGTGCTCGACCACGTCGTAGAGGCCCAGGCCCACGTTGTTGGCGAGCCCCGACGCGTCCGCGCCGTCGATGATCCCGGTCTCGAGCGCGGTGAAGATCTCGGTGAAGTCCATGACGATGGGGCTCGCGCCCAGCTCGGAGAAGATCTCGGTCTCGAGGCCCGGGGGCGAGCGGAACTTCCAGCCTTTCAAGTCCTCCGGGCCGGCGAGGGGCGCCGACGAGGACAGCGATTCCTGCCCGTAGACGTACCAGCCGATGAGCTCCATCCCGTACTCGTTGTAGAGCTCGTTGGCGATTTCCTTGCCCCCGGCCTGGTAGAGCCATTCGTAGTACTGCCAGGGCGTGTCGTAGCCGCCCATGGCGTCGCTGACGAACTGGAAGGCGGGGTTCTTGCCGACCTGGTAGGTGCCGTTGGTCATGTCGCCGTCGAGAACGCCGGAGGCGGCGGCGTCGAAGGTGTCGTCCGTGTCGACCACCGAGGACGAGTAGAACATCTCGATGTCGACCCGCCCGCCGGACATGGTCTCCACGTCCTCGACGAACTGCGCCACGAGCTTGCCGGAGACGGTCTCGGGGGCATAGTGGGTCTGCATCCTGAGCGTGTGCTCCTGCGCGGCGGCGCCGCCGGCCCCGGCGAAGGCCAGGAGCAGCGCGCCGAGGAGGCGAGGCGAGGGTTTGACTGGTGACATGCGTGGATCTCCTCCGTTGAAGGTCGCGGCCCGTCGGGCGCGCGCGGGCATGGGGCTTCTCGGACGCCGTCGGCGCCGCCCCCCGCCACCGCCGGGATCGGCGCTCCCGGCCGCCGCCAAGGGGCCTGGTTCCCGTGGGGCAACCGTGCATCGGCGGGACGCCTGCGTCCAGGCCCTCGCGCCGACGCCATGGATCGGCATGGGTCGCGCCCGGATCCGGCGGCGCCTCCTCGGCGTGAGGCGGCCACGGTGGCGCCGGCCCCGCGACGGCCTCGAACTCCGCGACGAGGAACTCCGCGACGAGGTCACCGGGGAGCGGCCTGCCGGCCCGTCGCGGCGCTCGGCGCTCGGGATCCTCGCACGACGCCCCACGACCCCATGCCGGCTGGCCGGCGCCGCGCGCATCCTGCTAAGCTGGAGCCGACGCGCCCCCGAGGCCGCGCTCGCAAGACGGGAGGAGACTCGATGTCCGAGGTCAGGGTTGCCACCTTCGACGGGCCGGGCTCGGCGCCGGTGATCCGCACCGTGCCGCGCCCGAAGGTGGGCCCCAAGGCGGCGCTGATCCGGATCGGCGCCTGCGGGGTGTGCGGCACCGACCTGCACATCCTGAAGGGCCATTGGCCGAAGCCGCTGCCCTGGCCCTTCACGCTGGGGCACGAGCTGGCGGGCGTCGTTGTGGAGATCGGCGACGAGCTGAAGACCGACTTCATGGGAAAGCCCATCGGAGTGGGCTCCAAGCTGATGCTGCCGCCGCTCATGCCGTGCGGCCACTGCGACTGGTGCGTGCATTACCCCGAGACGGCCAACAAGTGCCTGACGCCGGTCTACTACGGGCGCTATCTGGGCTTCGACAAGGCGCCGCACCTGTGGGGTGGCTGGGCGGAGATGGTTTATGTCGACTTCGAGGAGCTGCCCGGCACCAAGATCTACAAGCTGCCCGACGAGATGCCGCTGCGCCTGGGCGCGCTGACCGAGCCGCTGACCTCCTGCATCCGCGCCTTCGAGCGGGCGCAGCGCGTCAATGGCTTTGCGTGGAACGCCACCGTGGTGGTGCAGGGCACCGGCCCCATCGGCATCCTCGCGCTCGCCGCGGCGCGCGAGATGGGCGCGGGCCGCGTGATCGCGGTCGGCGCGCCGGAGGCCCCGCGCCTCGAACTGGCCCGCAGGTTCGGCGCGGACGCGACCGTCGACATCGATGAGGTGACGGCACCCACCGAGCGCATCGCGGCCGTGCGGGAGATCGTCGGCGGCTACGGCGCGGACCTCGTCATGGACTGCTCGGGCCACCCGTCCGCCGGGCCCGAGGGGATCGAGTTCCTGCGCGACGGGGGCACCTACGTGGAGATGGGGCAGTTCACCGACGCGGGCTCGATCGAGACCAACTGGCACCGCATCTGCACCAAGGACATCAACGTGCTCGGCAGCTGGGCGTTCACGGCCAACGACCTGCCCAAGGGCGTGGACATGCTGTGGCGGGCGCGGGATCGGTTCCCGTGGTACGACATGCAGAAGCTGTTCGAGTTCTCCGAGGCGGGCATCGCCGCGGCGGTGGCGGACGCGATGGCGATGCGCACGGTGAAGTCGACCATCGTTCCCAACCCCGATCTCATCGACGCGTGATCGACGCGAGGCTGCGAGGTCGACGCGCCTGCATCGTCCGGATCTGCGGCCTCGCCGACGTTGGGCGAGCACGCCAACGCCGCCGATGCCCGGAGCGCAGAAGCTTGGCCGTGCGGGCCGACGCCGGGCCGCGCGAGGATTCGGACCGGCGATGTCACGTTGACCGAGCGCGGCCACGCAGGGCTCTTGCCGTCAGAGGGCTCAAGGCCGCGAGGCCTGCTGCGCAACGCCACGCGCCGAAGGCTTCGAGACGATGGAGCCGGGTGGCGAGGGCGGATCGGCGGCGGGTGGGCGGGACAAAGAGCGGTCGGGACAAAGAGGTTGCGCACGGCGGAGAAGACCCGGACGAGACGCTGCAGCCCTCCCGCTGACCGGAAGCCCTGCATCTGGCGCTCGCGTTCTCGGAAGGGAACGTGGCTTGTTCCGGTGAACCGATGTGAACCCAGCCTTCCGAACAGCATACCGGCCCGTGGCACTATGAAGGCCACATCCAGAGGCCTGACACACGACCGATCGAAGACCCCGCCGACCCACGAAGATCTCGCTTGCCAAACAGGGGGCATCCACACACGCCCCGGGTTCCTCGGAGGCGACTTCGTTTGGCAAGCTACGTTGCGATGGCGGTCTCCTCCAGCTGTTCGCGGTGGCGATCCTCGGCCTCGGCCGGGGGCACGTTTCCGATCGGCTCGTGAAGCCGGCGGTGGTTGAACCAGTCGACCCATTCGCTGCTTCGCGCGGACCTTCGGTCCGAGGGTGGCGAACTCCACCGCCTCGAGGCCGCGCCACGGGGCGCGGCGCCGGATGACCTCGGTCTTGAAGAGCCCGATGACCGTCTCGGCCGGCGCGTTGTCGAACGAGTTCCCCACCGAGGGAGCAGGGAAACCCCCGGGGTGATGTCGGTGGCGTGGCCGGCGAGCGGGGGATAAGCCGGCTGTCCCGGGGCCGGGCCGGATCCGGCCATGCCGGACACGACGGCCAAACCCTGGGACGCAGAGAGCGCCGCGATCGTGTAGCTGAAGGCTCGCCTGATCGGCATCAGCCCGATGATCCGGCGACGGGTGCTGGTTGCGGCGAGCACGACGCTCGAGGATCTGCACGGGGTCTTCCAGGTGACGATGGGCTGGCGAAGCCTTCACCTCCATCGGTTCCGCATCCACGCCGTGCACCACGGGTCTTGGGAGCTGGGAGGGGAGGCGCCCGATCGGATGCTCGGCGGCTTCGGGCTCCGCCGCGGCGACAGGTTCGCCTACGAGTACGACATGATCGACCTCTGGCAGCACGAGGTCCGGATCGAGGGCTGGCACGAAGCGCAGCCCGGCAAGCGCCATCGCGTGTGCATCGGCGGCAGGGGCGCAGGTCTGCCCGAGGGATGCGGCGGCCCTGCGGGCCACGACGAGCGACGTGCGGAGGCGCTGGGGATCGATGCCCTGGAGGACATCGACACGATGGTCGGCGTCCTGGACCGGATCGTGCTGCAGGACCGGCCGCATTTGCTGGACGACGGGGAGGTGTGGTGGCAGCGCGAGGACGCTCTGGAGCGGAGCCGGGCTCGCGAGCCCTTCCGGCAGAACCGCTTCGACCGCCGCGCCGTGAACGCGCGCCTGCGGGCCGGCGATCGTCATGCCTTCAAGCACCAGCCCCTTTGCTGAGCCTATGCTCGCGATCGGCCAACGGCTCGGCGGCGAACGCCGCCGCCTCCTCGCCCCGGACATCTTCGACGTCGCGGACGGTCCGCTGGCCGCCCGGCGCGGTGACGCGGTCGAAGGCCCGGCGCAGCAAAGCGCCATTGGTCTCGGCGTAGACCCGGGTGGTGCCGATGCCCTCGTGGCCGGGCATGCGCTGGACGTGGGTGATCGCCATGCCGAGCCCGAGCAGCCGCGTCGCCATGGTGTGCCGTAGGAGGTGGGGGTGGATGCGCTTGGCGATGCCGGCCTCGTCGGCGACCGCGCGGACGATCTGGCCGACGCGCCGGCGGCTGTAGACATGGGCCGTGGCGCCCGACCCCTTCTCGCGGCTGACGAACAGCGGCCCCCGGCGACGGGCGCCGACGTGCAGGGCGAGGAGCCGGGCGCGCTCGTCGCGGATCGGCACCTCGCGGCGCCGGGCGCCCTTCACGATCACGACCCGCTCGGCCAGGCTCATGTCCTCGACCTTCGAGGCGACGAACTCCGACACCCGCGCGCCGGTCTCCAGGAGGGTCTGCATCATCAGCCCGACCTGGCCGCCCCTTGCATAGGCGCAGGCGATGAAGCGCAGCGCCGGTGCTCGAGCGTCAGCCGGTTCGGCGCGCCGCGCCTGGGCTGCGGCGCGGCAAGGCCCGCCTTCTGCCGGGCGGCCTTGAACACCGCCTTGGTCTGCAGGTGGTCCAGCCCGTTCCTCACGATGAGGGCGGCGACCTGGTCGGAGAGGCGTTCGATGTGGCCGGCCATGGGTTTGCAGATGGTGTTCTGGAGAACGAACAGGCTCGCACGGCAACGGGGAACGGCGCCTGCTGACAGCCGAGAACGGGCCGGGCGCCCGCATCGACCGCTCGCGGGCGCCGGGGCCGGCGCCGAGGCGGCGGTCGAGATCACCGCGGCGCCGGCGGCGCTCCTGGAGGCGCTCGCCCCCCTGCTTTCGCGCACGCGCCGTCGAGGGCTCGCCGCCGGGCGGGCGCTCGTCGGCCGACACCGTCCTCGCCGGCGGCCTCGCCGGCGGCCTCGATGGCATCGGCAGGGCCAGCCGCGCCACCCGTGGCTCCCAGGCCCTCGGGCCTCGCACGTCTCCGGGCAGCGCGAGGGGGCGATGGCCGGCCCGCACGACGACGCGCCGGCGCGCCGTCGAGCGCTCGACCTGCCGGTGGACGGCCGCGCTCACCGAGGACGGCCGGGCACCCTGCGGTGGCGAGACGCACCCCTGCGAGCGCCCCCCGGACCTCGATGGCCGCCGACGCGCTCGGGCTCGCTCGCGCCGCACCGATGGCCTCCTCGCGCGCCAACGGCGCCATCCTCGACGCGCTCCTCCGGGCGAGGCGGCGCGAGACCGTGCCGCGGCGGCGTCGAGGCGCTCCAGGCCGTCCTCGACCCCCGGCGCGTCCACCGCGGCACCGAACGCCCGCCTCCCGGCCGCCGCACCACGGACCCCCGACCCGCCGAACCCGTCACGCCCTTCGCCGGACGAGAAGGTCGAGAGGGCAGGGGATGCATTCGGCCTCGATCCACGGCGAGGTCGATCTCGTGCATCCGCTCCCGGCGTCGGACGGCCACCACGGCCCCCTCGACGCCGCGCGGCTCGGTGGGCGCCAGCCGTGCCATGCGCCCGTGACCGGTCCTGGGCTCGTGGCTCGTGGCTCGTGAACCGCACCGGATCGCCCGTTGGCAGGGGCCGGACCGGCCGTCGCAGCGCGCCGCCCTCGCCCATGGGCTCGGCGCCTGCCGCCAGGGATCCCCCAAGGAGACGACGCCGCAGGCGAGCGAAGTCAAGCCCTTGGCAGGTCGAGGATCCGGCGTGGGTCGCAACGCCCCCGCGCGGCGTCCCGCAGCGCCATGAGGTTGCCCGCGAGCCGGCCGCGCCGGTCGATCCACGGCTCGGGCGAGGCCGATCGCGCGAGGTTGGACAGGAGCGCGTCGCGCATCAGCTTGCGCCCCAGGCGCCGGCCGAGGGTGGCCTTCCTCATCAGGTAGAGGTTGTTGGCGATCTGGGAGTAGCCGTAGCGCCGCCCAGACACTCGGCCCGCCTTCACGCCCAGATGCACGCCCACGAGCGCGTCCGAGCGGATCAGCTCCCCGCGCCTCGCCACCTGGCCCGAGATGTCGGCGTCCTCCAGCCACGCGTAGAGGGGCAGCGCCTCGTCGAAGGACAGGCCCCTCAGCGCCCCGGCCCTGAAGGCCATGTTGCAGCCGTAGAGCGACTCGACCGCCCCGGCCGTCCGGCGCCAGTCGTCGTCGGCCAGGAGGATCCGGCCGCTCGCCAGGATCTCCCGACCCTCCTCGAAGGTGAGGCCGGCCCCGCGCACCCCGTCCTCGGCCAGGACGCCCGTGACGGCCGCGCAGCCCGGGCGCTGGGCGAGGACGCCTCGGCACGCCTCCAGCCAGTCGGGGCGCGCCACGAAGTCGTCGTCGATCATCACGATCACGTCCCCGTCGCGCGCCCCGAGGTCGCCGAAGACGCGCGCGAGCCCCGCGTTGCGCTGCGCGCAAAGCCCCCCCGTGCGCGGCTCGACCACGAGGACGCGGTCCTGCGCTGCGGCGCTCTCCGGCACGTCGCCGGGCTTGGAGGGGCAGATCAGGACGTGGTCGGGCGCCGCCGATTGGGAGCCGAGATGCCGGACCTGCTCGGCCACGAGCCCGGGCCGGCCGGCGGTCGCGATCAGCACGACGATCATCGGGCGCCGATCCTCCGCCTCCTCGCGCGGGGTCACGAGGATGCCCTCGGATCGTGGACGAGCCGCGTCCCGGGCCCGTGCGGCTCGCCCTGCAGCAGCCGTCGCAGCCACCAGCGCACCGGTCCGGGGACGCCCCACATCAGGACGAAGGCGAAGAGCTGGCGCGCGCTCGGCCTCCCCTTGCGGAAGGCGGCCCTGAGCAGCGGCGGGATCGCCGAGGCGTCCCGGGCGTTCGCCGCCGACTGGCCGACGACGTTGAGGCAGAAGCCGCTGCGGGCCCGAGGCGTGATCAGCTCGCCCATGCCCTCGATCCAGTCGAGCGAGCGCCTCCAGGTGTAGGTCTTGCTCAGGGAGCGCCTCCGCTCGGCCACGTAGTGCGTGACGAGCGGCTCCGGGACCGTCACGAGCTCGTAGCCGAGCTGCTTCACGCCGCGGATCACGAGCTCCCACTCCTCGTGCTGGGCCGTGTCGCCGAAGCGGAGGCGGTCGAAGAACGCGCGCGGCATCATCAGGGAGGAGGTCTGCAGGAAGCTCGTCCCGCCCCGAAGCCAGGAGGCGCGGTCGAACAGCCACTCGTCGAGGGGCCGGGATCCGTCGTAGGGATCGGTGGGCCGCACGAAGACGCCCGTGGGCGTCACGACGCGCGAGAGGGTCATGAGGATCGCCGGGCGGCCCCCGGCCGCGTCGAGCTGCCGCTCGATCTTGTCGGGCGCCCATTCGTCGTCGTCGTCGAGGAAGGCGACCCAGCGCCCCGTGCTGGCCGCGACCCCGGCGTCGCGCGCGCCCCCGGCCCCCCTCCTCTCGCCGTAGGAGACAACCCGCAGGCGGGGATCCTCGATCCCGCCCAAGTCCTCGATGGTCGCCGGATCCGCGCCGTCCACGACGACTATGAGCTCGAGATCCCTCCTCGTCTGGCCGAGCGCCGACGCGATCGCCCGGCTCCTCAGGACGTCGCTACGACCATGCGTCGGCACGACCACGCTCACCTGCACCATACCATTCACCTTCGAACACCGCCTTTTCCTTAAGGCAGAACGCGCTCGGCTTCAAAGCTTCCGGAGCCCGCTCCCCCCGCGACAGGACCCCCGAAGCCCCCGGGCACCCTCACCGGCACAGGGGCACGGCCGCACGCGACGATCCGGGCCGGAGGCTTCGGCTGGCTTCTCGTGGCCGTCTGTCGGAACATGACGAATCGATGACAGGAGGGAGACGGTTCGATGACGGAAGCGACGAGCGCATCCCCGGCCGTGGCCAGGTCGGCCTCGGTCTTCCGGTTCGACCGCCGGATCCTGGCGATCTTCCTCGCCATCGACGCCGTGCTGATCGCCCTCTACGTCGCGCTGGCCATCCCGCGCGTCGAGGCCGCCCTGATGCCGATCCGACCGTGGCTGATCCTGCGCGACGACTGGAGCGCCGGCGAGATCGCCAACTACGCGAAGTGGACGCTCGGCGCCCTGCTGCTGGCCCTGGCGGCGCGGCGACGGCCGGGGGCGGGCCTGGCGGCGCTCTCGCTCGCCATGGCGATCCTGCTCGCCGACGACGCGGGCCAGCTCCACGAGCGCGGCGGCGCGCTGCTGGCGCGCCTCCTCTCGCTGCCGTCGGTCCTGGGCCTGCGGGCGGTCGATCTGGGCGAGCTCCTCGTCTGGGCCGCGCTCGGCGTGCCGGTGCTGGCGGGCTTCGCGCTGGCCTGGCGCCGCGGCGGGCCGCGGGGACGCCGCGGCGTGGCCGGCCTCGCTGCGCTGCTCGCGCTGCTCGTGGGCTTCGCGGTGGTCGCGGACATGATCCACAGCATCATCCTCGAGATCGGGCTGGGCGGCGCGCGCGGCGATCAGGTCGCGGCGCTCATCGAGGAGGGCGGGGAGATGATCGTGGCGAGCTTCATGCTCGCCCAGATCGCGGCCGCCATCGTGCGCCCCGCGCTCTCGGAAGGCCGCCGGGCGACGTGACGGGCGTCGCGCTCGAGCCGGCGCCGACGGACCCCGGCCGCCCGGCCGGGGTCGCGCGGGCGCGCTCGGGGCCTAAGGTCGCGCGGGCGCGCTCGGGGCCGGGCGCGCCTCGGCGCGGGGCGTCGAGCGGATCGCCGGGGGGGCCGCCGGCCGAGACGGGAAAGGCCGGGCGGTGGCCACCGTCGGGGCGCCGTCGTAGGCTGCGGCGCGCAGGGGGGAAGCCCGATGGGCGGAGGGAGGGGACGGGCGTGATCGAACGGATGGCATGGGCGCCGGTCGCCGCGATGCTGCTCGCCGCCGGTGCCTCGGGCGAGCCCTACCGCCTCCAGCGGGGCGACGTGCTCCGGGTCGTGGTCGCGGGGGTGGCCGATCTCGACGAGCGGGCCGTGGTGGATGTCGACGGCCTCGTCCGCGTCCCCCTGGGGGGCGCGATCCCGGCCGCGGGCCGCACGATCGACGAGGTGGCGGAGGCGCTGCGCCAAGCCATCGCCGGCAAGGCGCTGCAGGTCATGGGCGACGGCGGCCAGGCGGTGTCGGTCCAGGTCCCGCCCGACGCGGTCTCGGTCGCCGTCGATGCCTACCAGCCGGTCTACGTGGGCGGCGACGTCCGCTCGCCGGGCGCCTTCGACTACGTGCCCGGCCTGACCGCGCGGCGCGCCCTCGCGCTCGCGGGCGGGCTCGGGCGCACGAGCGGCGACCCGGTGCTGCTCGCCGCCGAGATCGAGGAGGAGCTCGGCGTCATCCGCGCCCGCGTCGAGGCGGCCCGGCGCCGCGCCGACCGCCTGCGCGCGATCCTCGACGATCCCATGGCCCGGGAGGCGGCGGAGGCCGAGGGGGCGCCCGGCAGGGATGCCGGCACGCTCGATGCGGTCGAGGCGGCGCGCCTGCGGCTCGCGCGGCGCGATCTGCGCGCCAACCTCGCCCAGACCGAGGAGGAGCGGGGGACCGCGCGGGCGCGGCTCGATGCGCTGGAGCAGCAGCTCGCCTTCGAGGAGGAGGGCGCGCGCGCCGACGAGGCGGACTTCGAGCGGCTGCGGACCTTGCGCGAGGGCGGCCAGGTGACGGCCGACCGGCTGTCGGACGCGCGGCGCGGCATGCTGCTCTCCTCCACGCGGCGCCTCGAGGTCGATGCCGAGCTCGCCCAGGCCGAGCGCGAGGTGCAGCGCCTGGAGCACCAGGCCGAGACGTTGCCCGACGAGGTCGCCGCCGCCGCGCTCGCGGCCCTGAGCGACGAGCTCGCGACGATCGACGAGCTCGACGCGCGCCGCCGCGGCCTGGAGGCGAAGCTGGCCTATGCGGGCCGGGCCGGCTCCGCGCTCGAGGCGCTGTTCGACCTCGATCTGCGCGTCGTGAGGGACGGCGAGGAGACGGTCGTCCCCCCGGACGGGGATGTCGCCCTCATGCCGGGCGACCTGCTGACGATCGCCATGACGCGGCTCGACGGGGCGAGCGACGCGCTCCTCGCCCCCGATGCGGCCCCCGGTGCGGCCCCCGTCCCCGGCGGGGGGCGCGCCGCGGACTGACCCCGCCTCGTCCCGCCGCGCCGACCCTGCGTCGGGCGGGGCGCGCGCGCGCGCTGGGGGGGGGGCCGCTCAGGTCAGCCGGTCGAGGACGAAGCGCAGGTCCGCGGGCCGGGGGACCACCTGGGGCAGGCCGTGCCCCAGCGCCGCGAGGGCCGCCACGAGGGCGGCGAGCCTGAGGCCCGCGGCGACCGCCGCGCTCAGGGCGGCGCCCTCGACGCCGTAGAGGGGCACGAGCCAGACCATCAGCCCCGCCGAGGCCGCGAGGCCGCCGACCTGCACCCCCGAGGCGAGCGTCGGCAGCCCGCGGGCCAGGGCGTAGCGCATGGTGATGCCCCCGAGCAGCCCCAGCGCCGCCTCGACCGCGAGGATCCGGAAGAGCGGGGCCGCCTGCGCGAACGCGCCCCCGTAGAGCAGGCCCAGCAGAGCCCTGTCGAGCGCGAAGAGCGGCACGAGCGCCGCCACGAGGACGACCAGCGCGATGCGGAACGCGCGATCGTGGAGGATCTTCATCTCGGCGGGCGCGCGGTCGGCCATGGAGGGGAACACCACCGCGTCGATCGCCGGCCGCAGGACGAGCAGCAGGCGCGAGAAGCTGTACGCCACCACGTAGAGCCCGAGCGCCTCGCCCGAGACGAGCGGGATGAGGAACAGCCGGTCCACCGAGAACGACAGCGCGAGCACGAGGTCGGCGCCGGCCGATTGCCAGACATAGCCCGCCATGCGCCGCCAGGTCTCACCGAGCCGGTCCACGCGCGGCCGAACCACGTGCCGCCACACCGGCGCGAGCCAGGCCGCGTTGAGCGCCGCCGCGCCCGCGAGGGCGGCGATGGCGAGCGCCGGGGTCAGCCCCCAGCCGAGGGTGGCCGCCGCCAGCGCCAGCAGGAACAGGGCCGGGGAGGCGATGCTGGCGAGGTTGAACAGGCGGTAGGCGCCTCTCGCCGCGAGGCTCTGCTTGAAGATCATGTGCAGCGCGTTGAGGGGCGCGACGGCGAGGCAGGCCAAGGCCGCCGTCGTGGCCCAGCCGGGGTAGGTCGCCATCATGGGCGGGATCGCGATCGCGGCGAGGAGGGCCGCGGCCGAGGTCGAGAGGAGCGCGGCCACCGCCGCCGCCGCCGCCACGCCCCCCGGGTCGAGGCCGGGGCGGCGCGAGTGGTAGATCACGGCGCTCCCCAGGCCCGAGATGGCGACCGTCGCCACGAGCTGATGCCAGAGCGTCACGGCCGCGAACACGCCGCGCCCCTCGGGGCCGAGGAGCCGCGCCGTGATCATGCCCGTCAGCACGTTGAGCGCCAGAACCACGACCTCGGCGCCGACCGACTGCACCGCGGCCAGCATCGGGCTGCGCCCGGCGAGGACGCCGCGCCCCACCCTCACCAGACGGCCCCCCATCGCAGCCCATCCCTCCTGCTTCGCGCGCGCCGCCCTACACGAGACCGCCGCAGCGGTCGACATCGCTGTCTTGCACGCCCCATGCGGCGTCGCCTCCTGCGGCGGCGGTGCCCGAGGGTGATGCCCCAGCGCGAAGCTCACGGCTCTCGACACCGACGGCGCGCCGGGCTGGCCGAACCGCGCGTGACGCGAAGTGGCCTGCAGGGCCGACCGACGCCGCCGCGCCCCTGCCCGCTGCGCGCGCGCCGTGCGCGAGCCGTGCGCGAGCCGGGAGGCCCGGTCGTCGGAGGAGGCTCCCTGTCGCCCGGACGGGGGCTTGCGCCGCCCCGGCGAACGAGTCTATTAACTTTTATTAATCGGCGCCGTGGTGCGGTTTCACGTTTTCAGTTCGTCTTAGGCGGTTTTCATGGCGACACTCGCCCACGACGGCCTCTCCGATGGGTTGCGCCTTCTCGGCCGCGTCTGGCGGCGCAAGGGCGTCGTCCTGGTCGTGGCGGCGGCGACCTTCGTCCTTCTGCTCTCCTGGGTCGCTCGCATCGAGCCGCTCTACACGGCACGCGCCCTGGTGCTCCTCGATCGTCCGCAGGTCGGCGGAGTCGCGGGCGCGGACGGCTCCGGCAACACCGATCCCTTCCTCCTGCGCGGCGAGGTGGACCTGCTTTGGAGCGCGGCCGTCGCGCAGCGCGTCGTGGACGAGCGCGACCTCGCCTCGACCGAGGAGTTCGCCCCGCGCGAGGAGACGGGCCCCGCCGCCTGGCTGTCGGCGGCGGCCGCGCGCCTGCGCGCCGCGCTTCGCCCCGCCCCCTTGGCCGCCCCCTTGGCCGCCCCCTTGGCCGCCCCCGGCGCGCAGGAGGCGCCGGAGGCGGCCGACGTCTCGGCGCGGGAGCGCCGACGGCGAGAGGTCGTGGCCGCCTACCAGGACCGTCTCGGGATCAACAGCGACGGCCGCTCGCTGGCCGTCGGCGTCGAGTTCGAGGCCTCGGATCCCGAGATCGCGGCGGCGCTCGCCAACGCGCATGCGCGCACCTACATCGCGATCAAGGCCGAGGAGCTGACGAGCGGCTACGCCGCCGCCCTGGCCGAACTCGACGCGGAGATCGCGCGCAGCGCCAGGGCCGCCCGCGCGGCCGAGCGCGCGGTCACGCGCTTCCTGGCCGAGAACCCCGTGCTGATGCAGGTCGAGGAGAGGTCGTTCGGGGCGGCCCCGGCGAGCCTGGCGCCGCTGCGCGCCGAGATCGCCGGGACGCGCCGCGAGATCGCCGCGCTCTCCGCCACGATCGAGGTTCTGGACGGCGCCCCCCCCGGCGCCGCCGCCCTCCTCGGCCCCGGTCTCGGCGAGTCGATGCGCTCGCCCGTCCTCGACCGCCTGAGCGAGCGCGAGGCCACCGCGCTGATCGAGCTGAGGCGCGCCGAGGCCGCGTTCGGGGCGGACGCCCCGGCCGCCAGGGCCGCGCGCGAGGAGCTCGCCGCCGCCCGCGGCGCCGTCGCCGAGGAGGTCGAGCGCGCGCGGGGCCGGCTCGGCGCGGAGATGGAGCGCCTGCGTGGGCTGCTCGCCGCGCTCGAGGCGCTGATGGAGGGCGAGGTCGCGGCGAGCGCCGACTACGGCGAGGCCCTGGCCGATTATCGGGCGATCGCGGCCGAGGCGGAGTCGCGGCGCCTGCGGCACGAGGCCCTTCTGCAGCGGCAAGGCGAGCTGTCGCTGGCCGTCGGGTTGGTGGGCGCCGACGCGGCGCTGGTGGCGCCGGCCCTGCCGCCGCTGAAGCCGAGCTCGCCGCGCACGACGCTGCTCACGCTCGTGGCGGCCATGGTCGCCGCGGGCGCGGGCGTCGCGGCGGCCTTCGTGGCGGACGCCCTCCTGGGGGGCGTCCACGGGGCCTCGGAGCTGGCCCGGCGCGCGGGCGTCGCCGACCTGGCCGAGATCCCGCTCCCGCGCCGTCCCGACGGGCGGGCGGTGCGGAACCCGCGGACCTGGGAGGGGCTGCGCACCCTGCGCGCGCGGCTCGACGGGCTGGCCGGGGAGGGGCGGCTCACCGTGGCGCTGACGGAGGTGGGGCCGGGAACGGAGCGGGTGGTGATCGGCGCGGGCCTGGCCATGAGCTTCGCCGCCGCGGGCAACCGGACCGTCCTCGTGGACGCGGACCGCGGCGATCGGGACCGAGCGGCGGTGCTCCCCGCGCTCGGCGCGCCCATCGGGGCGACGAGCGTCCTGCGCGGCGACGCCTCGCTCGACGGCGTCCTCATCGGCAGCGTCCAGCCCAACCTCGACATCCTGCCGGTGGGACGGCTGCTGCCGGGCGACGCCGAGGCGCTGAGCCGGCCCGGCCTGACGGCCCTCGTCGCCCAGCTCGCCCGGACCCACAGCCACGTCGTCCTGCTGGCGCCGGGCCTCTCCTCGCCCGGCGACGTCGCCGACGCCGCGCGTTGCGCCGATGCGGTGGTGATGGTCGTGGGCCGCTCGCGCAGGACGCTGCGGCGCCTGAGGGAGGGCGCCGCGGCGCTGGCCCGGTTCGGCGTCGAGCCCGCGGGCTTCGTGCTCACCACGCCGATCGGTCTCGGGCGGGCGCGCCGGACGGAGGGCGAGGCCGGCTACGCCGAGCCGCCGGCGACGCTGCGCGCGGTGCCGGGCGGGCGGGACAGGGGGTCGCGATGAGGCGCGCGCCGGTCAGCGTCCTCGTGCTCACGCGCGACGAGGCGGGGTTCATCGAGCGCCTGATGGCGAGCGTCGCCTGGGCCGACGAGATCCTCGTGCTCGACAGCGAGAGCGCCGACGACACCCGCGAGCGGGCGCGCCGCGCGGGCGCCACGGTGCATGTCCAGCCCTGGCTCGGCTGGGTCGAGCAGAAGCGGCGCGGCGCGGCGCTCGCGCGCCACGACTGGATCCTGTCGCTCGACGCCGACGAGATCGTCACCGACGCGCTCGGCCGCTCGATCCAGGACGCGCTCGCCGCGCGTCCCGATCCGCGCGACGGCTTCGTGGTCGAGCGGCGCGAGGAGTTCCTCGGCCGGCTGATGCCGGACGCCCGGCGCCGCTCGAAGCGCGACGGCTTCGTGCGGCTCTTCAACCGCCGCCACGGCGACTGGGATCCCGCGCTCATCGTCCACGAGGAGATCGTCTGCCCCGGCCGGCTGCACAAGCTCGACGGCGCGCTCCTGCACTGGCGCAACTACGCGATCGGCCGCCAGCTCGAGACGCTGGGCCGCAACGCCGAGCTGGAGGCGGCGATGATCGAGGCCCGCGGCGGCGGGCTCCTCTTCGGCATGACGCTCAAGCCCGTGCTGCGCTTCGCCTGGCTCTACCTGCGCTCGGGCTGGTGGCGGATGGGGCGGCGCGGCTTCGTCTTCGCGGGGCTCCACGCCTTCGCGGAGTTCCTGCGCCACGCCGAGGCCTGGGAGCGCCGCTCGGTGCCGCCCCAGCGCGACCCGCCGCCCGCGACCTGGTCGCCCTCGGGCGTCCGGCCCGAGGGCGCGCCGCGGCGGGCGGAGGGCGAAGGGGCGCCCGAGGCGCGGAGGGCTGGGTGATGGACGGCTCCGATCCGCGTCGCGCCCCGCGCGTGCTCCATGTCGGCCGGGTCGGCTTCGTGGGCGGCGTCGAGCGGGTGATGGTGACGCTGGCCTCGGCGCGCGCCGAGGGGGGCTCGTCCGTCACCGCGCCCGGCGGCGGCGCGCTCGAGCGCCTGGTGCGCGAGCACGGCGTCGCGTTCCTGGCCTCGCCCGTCGAGCGCTCGGCCATCGCTGGCGGCTGGCGCGCGCTCGCCTACCCCAGGCGGTGGGCGGCGGCCTCGCGGGCCATCGACGCCGCGTGCGCGCGCCTCGAGCCCGACCTGATCCACGCCCACCACCCCGCGACCGTGCTCCAGGCGGCCTACGCCTCGCGCCGCAGACGGCTGCCCATCCTCTTCCACGTCCACGAGATCGGCCCGCCCAAGCCGCTCTACGCGCTGGCCCTGCGGGCGGCGCTGCGGCTCTCGGCCCGCGTGATCTGCGTCTCGCGCGCGGGCCTCGCGCTCGTCAGGGGCGCCCGCGTGCCGGCCCGGTGCGAGGCCCGCGTGGTCCACAACGGCGTGGACGAGGCCTTCGCGAGCCGCTCCGAGGCGACGCGGCCCGCCGATCTCGGTCCGGGCGGCCCCCATGTCGGGGTGTTCGCGGCGCTCGAGCCGCGCAAGGGGCAGGACGTCCTGCTGGAGGCCGCAGCCGCCGTCCGCAGCCGCTGCCCCGAGGCGCGCTTCTGGCTCGTGGGGCCCGACGCGCTCGCCGACAAGGCCCGCTACGTGGCCCGCCTGCGGGAGCGTGCGGCGGCGCTCGGGGAGGCGGTGAGGCTCACGGGCTACCGCGAGGACGTGGTCGGCCTGATGAAGGCGATGGACGTCGTGGCGCTGCCCTCGGTGGCCCACGAATCCCTCAGCATGGTGCTCCTGGAGGCGCTGACGCTGGGCCGGCCGGTGGTGGCGAGCGACGTGGGCGGATCGGCCGAGGCGGTGATCCACGAGCGGACGGGCCTCGTGGTCCCGCCCGGCGACGCCTCGGCGCTCGCCCGGGCGATCGGGCGCCTCGCCGGGCCCGAGGGCCGGGCCTTCGGCGAGCGCGCCCGCGCCGACGCGGCGGCGCGCTTCTCGACCGAGCGCTTCGTCGGCGAGGTCGAGGCGCTCTACGGCGCGATGATGGGTTCTCGAGGGAGAGCGTGAGATGAAGGTTGCCCTGACGCACGATGTCCTGACGACTTATGGCGGTGCCGAGAAGGTGCTCGAGGAGCTGCACCTGATGTTCCCCGAGGCGCCCATCCACACCTCGATCTATGCGCCCGAGAACTTCCCCGAGCGCCTGCGCTCCTGGGACGTGCGCACGAGCTGGATGAGCCGCATCCCGCTCGCCGAGCGGGCGCACCGCGCGCTGTTCATGCTCTACCCCTTCGCGATGAACGCCTTCGACCTCGACGAGTACGACCTCGTCATCAGCAGTTCCTACAACTTCGCGCACCACGTCGCCGTGGGCACGCGCGCGCGCCACGTCTGCTACTGCCATTCCCCGGCGCGCTTCCTGTGGGACGCCCACGGCTATGCGCGGCGCGAGAGGCTGGGGCGGCCGGCGCGCGCGCTGCACCTTCTGTCGCTGCCGGTGCTGCGCGCCCTCGACCGGGCGGCGGCCCAGGGCGTCGACGGCTTCGTGAGCACCAGCCGGCTGGTGGAGGAGCGCATCCGGCGCTGCTACGGGCGCTCGAGCGAGATCGTCCCGCCGCCGATCGACATGGCGGAGTTCCACATCGCCGAGAGGCCTCCCGACCAGCCCTACTACCTCCTGCTGATGCGGCTCGTGGGATGGAAGCGCCCCGACATCGTGATCGACGCCTGCACCAGGCTCGGCCTGCCCCTCGTGGTGGCGGGGACCGGGCGCAGCCATGCGAGGCTGGCGCGCGGCGCCAGCCCGAACGTCTGCTTCATGGGCCAGGTCGATGGACCCCTCAAGTCTCGGCTCCTGGCCGAGTGCCAGGCGCTGATCCTGCCCTCGTCCGAGGATTTCGGCATCACCCCGCTCGAGGCCATGGCGAGCGGCCGCCCGGTGATCGCGCTGCGCGCCGGGGGCGCCCTCGACACGATGGTGGAGGGGGAGACGGGGGCGTTCTTCGATGAGCAGACCGTGGAGAGCCTCGCCGCCGCCTTGAGCCGCTTCGACCCCGCGGCCTACGATCCCGCGCGGCTGCGCAAGCATGCCGGCGCCTTCGATCGCTCGAACTTCCAGCGCCGACTGCGCAAGGCGATCGACGCGGTGACGGGGCCGAGCGAGGCTCCGGCCGAGCCCCTCACCCGGCCGAGCCTCGTGGCGGGCCTCTCCTGACCGCCCGCGCCGCGTCCATCGGGCGCCCTGCCGACGCGTCCGGCGGCACGGCCCGCGCCCGCCCCGAGGGAGCGGCCTGGCGGACCAACCTCCTCTCGGCGCTGTTCGTCGCGGGCCTGGCCCTGCCCGCGGTCGCGGGCGTCGGGGCGGGCGCGCTGAGGCTCGCCTTCCCCGCCGCGATCCTCCTCGCCGCCGTGGCGCTCGTGCTGCGCGACAGGCTCGCGGCCTACGCCGTGCTCGTGCTGTGGACGTTCACGCTGACGCCCCTCGTCAGGCGCCTCGTGGACTTCCGCGAGGGATGGCTCGACGCCAACACCGTCATGCTCGCCCCCTACGCCGCCGCCGCCGTGTCGCTGGTGGCGCTGCCCTCGCTGATCGCGGGCGAGAGGCCGCCGCCGGGCCGATCGAGGTTGCTCCTCATGCTGGCGGCGATCGCCTACGGCCTCCTGCTCGCCCTGTCCGGCGGGCGCCTCGTCTCGGGCCTCTACGACGCCCTGCGCTGGGGCCTGCCGATCTGCTTGGCGGGGTTCCTGCTCCTGGCGCAGCGCCGTCCGCTGGGCCTGCGGGAGCACGTCGAGGCCTACTTCGCCCTCGCGCTGGTCGTGTGCTCGGCCTACGGGATCTGGCAGTTCGCCGTCGCCCCTCCCTGGGACAGCCTCTGGATGGTGCGCTCGGAGATGAACTCGATCGGCAATCCCGTGCCGTTCGAGATCCGCGTCTTCAGTACTTGGAACTCGCCCGGCTCGTTCTCCTTCTTCCTCATCGCGGGCCTCATGGTCATGGCGGGCTCGCGCGCCGCGCTGCGCGAGCCGGCGCTGGCGCTGGGGCTCGTCGCCCTGGCGCTGTCGCTGGTGCGTTCCGCTTGGCTCGCGGTCCCGATCGGCCTCGCCGTCGTCCTGGCGCTGGGGCCGGGCGCCGTCCGGCTGCGCCTGGCGGTGCTCGTGGGGGCGGCGGCCCTCGCCCTGCCGCTCCTGTCGCTCGACCCGCGCATCGAGGATCTGCTGGCCGACCGGGTGGCGAGCCTCACCCAGCTCGGCGCGGACACCTCCGCCGGCGACCGCCTGTCCGCCTACGCCGCCCTCGCCGCGGAGCTCGATACGAACCCGCAGGGCCTCGGCCTGGCGCTCTCGGGGGGCTATGCGGACGCCGACGGCGGAGAGGATCGCGTGATCGACGGCGGCTTCATCGAGGTGCCGCTCGCGCTGGGCGTGGTCATGGGCGGGCTCTACCTCGCCTGCGCGGCCTCGCTCGGCGCGCAAGGCCTCGCCGCCGCGCGGCGGCGTCCGGACCTCGCGGGCCACGGCGCCGTCGTGGCCTGCTTCGGCGTGCTGTTCGTGAGCGGGACCACCACGGTGGGCGAGATCGGCCTGTTCCTGTGGATCTCGCTGGCGGTCCTCCTCGGGGGCGAGCCCGAGCCCGCTCGCTGAAGCGCCTCGCCTCGCCGCGACGGCCCGGCCCCGTGACATCCTCTTAAAGAAGCTTACCAAATTGCTTAAAAACCTTATGTTTATCAAATCCTTCTACCGAGGCCTCCTTCGCTTCGCAGGAGGATGCCTCATGGGCTCAGTCGCCCTTGCCGACCAGCACGCCGAGACCGCCACGACGGCGGTCGCGGCCTCGGCCTTCATCGACACGATCGGCGTCAACACCCATCTGTCGTGGGTGGGCACGAGCTACTGGGATCTCGACCAGGTCGCGGCCTCGCTCGACCATCTCGGGATCGACAACGTCCGCGACGTCATCACGCCCTGGAGCGCCGAGCGCGTCGACGCGCTCATCGGGGACGGCATCGAGTTCACCTTCTTCATCGGCGCCGAGGACATCCCCTACCAGCTCGACGCGATCGAGGCCCGGGCCGATGCGATCGACTACGTCGAGGGGCCCAACGAGATCGACAACTGGCCCGTGACCTTCGAGGGCCTGACCGGCGATGCGGCCGCCACGCGCCTGATGGCCCGTTTGCGCGACTGGATCGACGCGAGCCCCGCGCTCGCCGACGTGCCCCTGGCGCAGGTGACCTTCGGGCGCACCCTTCCGTCCGAGGTCGAGGCCGACTTCACGCCCTACGCGGATGTCGCCAACGCCCACAGCTACGCGCCTTGGGGCTGGAACCCGAGCCGGGTGGTCGAGGACCGCGCCGAGGCGGCCGCGATCCTCGCGCCGGTGGACCGGGTGATCTCGACCGAGGCGGGATACCATGTCGCCACCGGGCAGGACGGCTGGACCGGCGTCTCCGAGGAGGTCCAGGCCAGCTACACGCTCAACCTGCTGTTCGAGCAGGCGCGGCTCGGCGTGGAGAAGACCTACCTCTACCAGCTGATGGACTACGAGGCCGACCCGTCGCGCTCGGACCCCGAGCGCAACTTCGGGCTGTTCGAGGCCGACGGCACCCCGCGGCTCGTGGCCGACGCCATCCACCGCCTGACGCAGGTGCTCGAGTTCTGACGGCGCGTTCGAGCCCGGCGCGCTCGACTACGACGTGTCGGGGCTGCCCGAGACGGGCGACCACATGCTGCTGCAGACCGGCGAGGACCGCTTCGTGCTCGCCCTTTGGAACGACGTGATGCGCTGGGACGAGAAGCAGGGCCGCCAGCTCGACCCCGGCGCCGTGTCCGTCGAGGTCACCGTCGAGGACGCCGCGGGGCCCGTCACCGTGCACGATCCCATCTCGGGGCGCTCCCGGCAGCTCGACCCCGACGCCGAGGGGCGGCTCATCCTCGCGGTGCCGACGCATCCGCTGCTGATCGAGATCGCGCGCGCGCCCGAGGCCGCCGGGCCGCCGGACGGGGCCTCCGTCGCAGGCCCGGCGCCCTCCGACCCGGTGGTGGCGCCCGCGCCCGAGCCCCTGACCGAGCCTGCGCCCGAGCCCGAGCCCGCGCCCGAGACCACGCCCGAGCCTGCGCCCGAGCCTGCGCCCGAGCCTGCGCCCGAGCCCGACGCGGCCGAGGGCGCGCGCGCCCGGGCGACCGGCGAGACGCTGGCGCTCGACGCCTCGGACGTGGCGATCGAGGGCGGCCGGGGGGTGGCGTCGATCGACGTCTCCGCGCTCCTGGCCAACGATGCGGGCCATGACGGGCGCCTCGAGGTCATCGACAACGCGGCGAGGGGCTCGGTCGGCCTGTCGCAGGACGGCGCGCGCGTGCTCTACGCCTTCGACCTCGCGGGCTTCACGGGCAAGGACGGGTTCAGCTACCGCATCCACGGCGCGGACGGCTCGCGCGACATCGCCCGGACCTACCTCAGCATCGCCCTGGACGAGGGCGCCGAGCCCGAGCCCGCGCCCGACGCGCCCGCGCCCGAGGCAAGCGCAGGCGGGACGGTCGTGGCGATCAACCTCGGCTCGAAGCGGGCTTTCACGGCGGCCGACGGCACCGTCTTCGCCGCCGACACGACGGGCGTGGGCCGTGCGAGCCGCACCGACGCGGCGATCGCGGGCACGTCGGAGGACGCGCTCTACCGCACGGGCGTCTGGCACGAGGGGGGCCTCTCCTACGACTTCGCGCTCGACCCCGGCACCTACTCCGTGGCGCTGCACTTCGCCGAGACCTGGTCGGGCGCCTTCGCGGACGGGGTGCGCGTCTTCGACGTGGCGCTCGAAGGCCGGGTGATGGTGGACGACCTCGACGTGCACGCGGCCGCCGGCGCGCGCCGCGCGCTGGTGCTCGAGCGCGAGGTGAGCGTCACCGACGGGGTGCTCGACCTCGACCTGCTCAAGGGGGCGCAGAACCCCGCCATCGCCGCCATCGCCATCACGCGGCTGGAGCCGGGCACGGGTGCGGGTGCGGGCCCGGGCACGGGTGCGGGCGGCGAGGCGATCGTGGCGCGGGCCGACGCCCTGGCCTTCGACTGGGCGCGCGACGTGTGGGTGGACGGGGAGACGGGCGTGGGCCGGGTCTCGTTCCCGGCCTCCGACCTCTTGGCCAACGACGCGGGCGAAGGCCTCCAGATGGCCGTCGAGCGCGGGCCCGTGGACGCCGCGATGCGGGTGGCGGGCGAGGGCACCCAGATCGACCTTCTGATCGACCCCGCGCGCTTCGACGGCCGCACGAGCTTCACCTACCGCGCCTATGGCGAGGACGGCGAGAGCGAGCCCGCCACCGTGACGGTGGAGATCGCGGGCATGCCCGCGCCCTCGCCCGCGACGGCCCGGCTCGCCCTGGTCGATGCGGGCTCCGACCGCGCCCTGCTCGACCTCGGCGCCTTCACCGTGCTGGAGGCCGACAGCCTCGCGGGGCGCTCGCTGAGCGTGCGGGCCGACCCGGCGGTGGCGGGCGTCGGGAGCGCGCGGATGCTGCTCGACGGCGCCCAGCTGCGGGTCGAGAACGTCGAGCCCTACGCGCTCTTCGGCGACGCCTCGGGCGACTTCGCGGGCGGGCTCTCGATCCCGGGCTGGCGCGGGGTCGAGGTGGGCGTCGAGCTGCGCGCCGAGCGCGGCGGCGCGGGCGCGGTGCTCGGCCGGGCCGAGGCGCGGCTCTTCACCGCCGACGGCCTCGTCACCGGGCGCCAGGGCGCGCCCGACGTCTTCGCCTTCGACAAGGCGCGGATGGGGGCCGACCGGCTGAGCGGCTTCGAGGGCTTCGACCGGCTCGCCTTCTTCGGCGACGAGGACCTCGCCCCCGAGGACGTCCTCGCGCTCGCGCGCCTCGAGGGCCGCGACACGGTGATCGACTTCGGCACCGGCGACGTGCTGACGCTGGTGGGCTTCGCCGGGCTGACGGCCGAGCACATCCTCGTCTGAGCCCGTCGCGGAGGGCCGGACGGCCTGCGCCCTCCGCAGTCCCCCGGCCCTCTTCGCACGCGGCTGCCTGGGAGGCCGAGGGGGCCGCCACACGGGCGGGGTGGCCGAGACCAGTGGGGACTGTCGAAGACGATGACGGGAGACCTCGGGACTTGGGGTGCGGCCTAGACCCTGTCGGGGGTCTGGTCTGACGGTTTTGTGTCGGCTTGGCACGGACAGGCTGAGCGATGGCGGATGGGTCTGTCTCGAAGCGGCGCTGGATGCGGCTCGATCGGGGACGGGCCGGCCCCTGCGGGACGAGCGGCAGGTGGTGGAGGCGGTGATCTGGCGCAGGAACGGGGCCGAGTGGCGCGCGCTGCCATCCGAGTTCGGGCCGTGGCGGCGTGCGGCGCCACGGCCCGTCCGCTGGTCGCGCACGGGCGTGCGGGAGCGCGCCTTCGAGCGGCTGCGGGACGCCGGCCGACCTGAGCTGGGCGAGGTGTTGCTGGAGGGCACATCGGTGCGGCGCCCCGCTGCAACCACGGCGGGCTGGGTGATCGAGGGCGGAACGAGGCGACGGCGGCGGGCGGATGAACGATTTCGAGGGCGTCGCTTCGAGGGCCGGATCGTGCTCTGGGCGGTGCGCTGGTGCTGCAAGTATGGCGTGAGCTACCGCGAGCGGGAGGAGATGCTCGAGGAGCGCGGCGTCGAGCTCGACCGCACGACCATCTACCGCTGGGTGCAGCGGCACGCGCCCGAGATCGAGAAGCGGCTCCGCTGGTATTGGCGGCGGCCCTCGCTCTGCCGCAGATGGAGGGTCGGCGAGACCTACGTCAAGGTCCGCGGCCGACGGGCGCATCCGGACCGCGCCGCAGGCAGGCGCGGCGACGCGATCGAGGCCTTTCTCCCGCCGACGAGGAACGCCGAGGTCGCCTGCCCGGCGCGCTGGCTCGGCCGCGTGAGGGTGGAGGCGACGGACGGCCGCACGCTCCGAGGGCGGGCGGACGAGCCCGGGGGGATCCCGGCGACACGCCGTCGCGCGACGAGATCGACGCCAAGGCACGGGCGCCGGCCCTCTCCGGCGGGGCCTGACGTCCCATCGGATCGACGCCGTGATGGAGCGGCTCCGGGGCATCGGCGAGGTGGGGCGGATCGAAGCCGGCCATGTCCTGCCCGCCCGGGTGGCGGCCGGCCGGAGAGCCTGGAGATCCCCCACCCTCCGCCGTCGCCCGGCGGCCGGGCCCCGGATCCGATCCGCGACCCCGGCCCGTCCCGCCGTCGCCCCGATCCCGCCCGCGCGGCGGGTCGAGCGTCCCGCCCCCGGCGCGCGGGCGGGCCTCATGCGGGCTGGGGGTCCCGGCGCCAGCGCCTCGGCCCCTCGGCGTGGATCGACCGGCCGGTCGCGTCGACCGCCACGGTGACGGGCATGTCCTCGACGGTGAGCTCGTAGATCGCCTCCATGCCGAGATCCTGGTAGGCCACCGGCCGCGCGGACCGGATGGCCTTCGAGACGAGGTAGGCCGCCCCGCCCACCGCGACGAGATAGGCCGCGCGGTGGCGGGCGATGGCCTCGACGGCCGCGGGGCCGCGCTCGGCCTTGCCGATCATCAGGCGCAGGCCCGTCGCGGCCAGCAGCTCCTCGGTGAAGCGGTCCATCCGGGTGGCCGTGGTCGGCCCCGCGGGCCCGATCACCTCGGAGCCCACGGGATCGACGGGGCCGACATAGTAGATCGCCCGGCCGCGCAGATCGACGGGCGGGGCGCCGCCCGCCCGGATGGCCTCGACCATGCGCTTGTGCGCGGCGTCGCGTGCCGTGAAGAGCGTGCCCGACAAGAGCAGCGTCTCGCCGGGGCGGAGCGAGGCCACGGTCTCCTCGTCGAGCCGGTCGAGGTCGATGCGTCGCGCGGCGCCCGCGGTCCGCTCCAGCACGATCTCGGGCCAGTCCGCGAGGTCGGGCGGCTCGAAGGCGGCGGGCCCCTGGCCGTCGAGCGCGAAGTGGACGTGGCGCGTCGCGGCGCAGTTCGGGATCAGCCCGACGGGCAGGGAGGCGGCGTGCGTCGGGAAGGTGCGCAGCTTGACGTCGAGCACGGTGGTCAGCCCGCCCAGGCCCTGCGCGCCGAGGCCCAGCGCGTTGACGCGGTCGTGGATCTCGACGCGCAGCCCCTCGGCGCGCGTGCGCGGGCCGCGGCGCAGGATCTCGAGCATGTCGATCGGCTCGTTGAGCGCCTCCTTGGCGAGCAGCATGGCGCGCTCGGCGCCGCCGCCCACGCCCACGCCCAGGATCCCCGGCGGGCACCACCCGGCGCCCAGCGTCTCCACCGTGGAGACGACCCAGTCGGCGACCGAGGCGGAGGGGTCGAGCACCGCGAAGCGGGCCTTGTTCTCCGACCCGCCGCCCTTCGCCGAGACCGTGACCGACACCCGCTCGCCCGCCACCATCGAGGCGTTGACCACCGCGGGCGTGTTGTCGCCCGAGTTCACCCGCCCGAAGAGCGGGTCGATCACGACCGAGGCGCGCAGCGGGTTGCGGTCGTGGAGGTAGGCGCGGCGCACGCCGTCGTCCACGATCTCCTGGAGCGGGCGGCGCCAGGCGAGCGGCGCCTCCACGCCCACCTCCACGAAGACGTTGGCCGCGCCCGTGTCCTGGCAGATCGGGCGCCGGCCCAGCGCGGCCATGCGCGAGTTGACGAGGATCTGCGCGATGGCGTCCCTGGCGGCGGGGCTCTCCTCGCGCCCGTGGGCGCTCGCCATCGCCCGGACGAAGTCGGGCGGGTGGAAACACGAGACGTACTGCAGCGCCTCGAAGACGCTGTCGGCCAGATGCGCCTCGGTGATCTCAGGCATCGGCCGCCCCCGGCGCCTCGTGGATCAGGTCGGTCACGGTGCCGTCGCGGTACTGCGAGACGGCGACGATCCGCCCGCCCTCGGGCGGCCGGGGCGCGCGGGTCGCCTCCGCGCGGGCGAGGTCGCGCAGCTCCTCGATCGACCGCAGCGGCAGGCCGGCGTCCCCCAGCCGGTCCCGGAGGTCGGGGCGGCGCGGGTTCACGGCGACCCCCGCCTCGGTCACGACGGCGTCCACCGTCTCGCCGGGCGTGGTCCGCGTCAGCACGCGGTCCACGACCTTGGGGTATCCCGCCGCCGAGAGGCGCGTGGTGATGATCGCGAGCGCGGCGCCGGCCGCGGTGTCGGCGTGGCCGCCCGAGCCGCCCATGATGACGCCATCGGCCTTGGTGGTGACGTTGACGTTGAACTCCAGGTCCACCTCGGCCGCGCCCAGCACCACGGCGTCGAGGCGGTCGACCACGGCGCCCCCGATCGAGGCGCTCGCGTACATCTCGGCCGACATCGCCAGGTGCCGCGGGTCGCGGGCGTAGGACTCGACGGCGCGCAGGTCGAAGCACTGCACGTCGAGGAGGGTGCGGAACAGCCCCTCCTCCAGCATGTCCACATGGAGCCCCGTGATGCCCCCCGAGGCGAAGCTGCCGCGCACGCCGCGCTCGCGCATCCGCCGCCGGACGGCGGCGGCCGTGGCGAGCGAGATGCCCCCGGCCCCCGTCTGGAAGGAGAACCCGTCGCGCAGGAGCCCGCTGGCCTCGATCACGGCGGCCGCCCGCTCGGCGATGACGAGGCTCGCGGCGTCCTGCGCGGGCCGCGTCGTGCCCGAGACGATCCCGGCCGCGTCGCCGATGGTGTCGAGGACGACCACGTGGTCCACCCGCTCCTGCGCGATGTCGATGGCGCCGGCGGGGTAGGGCAGCAGGGTGTCCGTCACGGCGACGACCCGGCGCGCGGCCTCCACGTCGCACATCGGGTAGCCCATCACGCCGAAGGGCGCGCGGCCCAGGCGGCCGGTGAGGTTGCCCAGGGGGTCGGCGGCCGAGGCCGCGACGAAGGCCGCATCGACGCGGATCTTGCCCGATCGCAGGGCGCTCGCGCGGCCTCCGTGGGTGAGCAGGAGGACGGGCGACGCCAGCGCCCCGCGCGAGACGGCCTCGCCCACGGGGCCCGAGACGAAGCTCGCGGACAAGCTCCCCACCGTGCCGCGCCGCATGTGCTCGACGAGGGGCGCGTGGACGCCGAACACCGAGGTGGCGGCGACGTGGAGGCCGCGCAGCCCCCGCCGGGCGAGCGCGTCGAGCACGCCGTTGAGCACGCCGTCGCCGTTCCTCAGATGGTGGTGGAACGAGATCGTCGCGCCGTCGCGGATCTCGCAGGCGTCGATCGCCGCGTCGAGGTCGGCCAGCAGCTTGCTCGGCCGCGCGGAGGGCGGCCGCTCGACGGCCCTCGCAGGGTCGCGGCCGGCCGGCGAGAAGGGCTGGATCGGGCCGTAGCCCTCCAAGATCGCGGGCGTCGGTCTCATGGCGCGCACGGGGCTCCTCCTGAGGATGCGGCGCGGCGGGCGAGCGTGCGCCGCGCGGCCTCGACGACGGGGCGGTCCACCATCCGGCCGTCGAGCCGGACCGCGCCGGCCGCCCCCGCGGCGTCCGCCGCCAGCACGCGCTCGGCCCAGGCGACGTCCGTCTCCGATGGCGCCATCAGCCGCCGCACCGGCTCGACCTGGCCGGGGTGGACCAGCAGCTTGGCGCCGAAGCCGTGGCGCAGCGCGGCCGCGGTCTCCTCGCCCAGCCGCTCCTCGGAGTCGAGATCCACGGTGATGCGCTCCGCCATCGGCGCGCCCCGTCGCTCCGCCCGCATCGCTCACCCCTCCGCCGTGCCAAGATCACGACGGGGTCATGCCGATCTGCCGCTGCAGACCGAGGTTGTCGATGGCGGGCCACTGCTCGGCGATCCGGCCGTCCTCGAAGCGGAAGAGGTCGCGCACGCCGACCTCGAAGCGCCGCCCCGTGGCCTGGTGGTCGCCGAAGGCGCCGCTGTGGACGCCACAGAAGACGAGGCCCACCAGCACCTTGTCGTCCTCCGCCACGACGTCCTGCACGTCGAGCTCGATCTCGGAGAACGCGCCGATGAGGAGGTCGTCGAGCGCGAGCACGCCCTCCGGCCCCACGACTGCGAAGGGCAGCGTGGTGTCTCGGCGGACGTGGCTCGGCAGGACGTGGGCATCGAGCCACTCGCGGTCGCGGGTGGCGAAGGCGCGGAAGGAGTCCCGCGCGGTCCGCCGGTTGGCCTCGGTCACGCGGACGCCCTCTCCTCGGCGCGGCCCTCGGCGGCGAGGGTCTCGAAGCCCGCGCGCGGGAAGTGGACGTGGAGGCGGCCGGCCTCCTCGGTCTCGCGCGCGATGACGACCTCCTGGTCGTCGGCGGCCACCAGCGTGCCCTCCACGGCCACCCGCGCGTTGTCGTCGGGCGTCACCGTCACGGGGGTTCCCGGCGCGAGGCCCGTCGGGTCGCCGTCCTCGGGGACGGCGGGCGCCGCGGGCTCCGCCGACCGGGCCGCGGCCAGCGCGTCGTCGGGCGACATCTCGGTGGACTGGCCGTGACCGATGGCGGCCACGCGCTCCATCCAGGGCACGAGGGGGGCGAGGCCCAGCTCGCGGTCGATGACCTCCGCGCCCGCGTTGGCGCGCAGGAGCCACAGCGAGTGGTAGCAGCTCAGATCCGCGGCGCTCATACGCTCCCCGGTCAGGAAGGGGCCCCGCTCCAGCATGGAGGCGAGCCAGGCGGCGAAGGCCGTCATCTGCTGGCGATGGACGGGCAGCATGGGCGCCATCGCGGCCTTGGTGATGTCGTAGCCGAGATAGCTCTCCTTGCGATCCTTGAGGAACGCCTCCGGCAGGTGCTCTCCGATGTGGTGGACGAGGATGCCGATCGCGGGCTTCCAGGTCGCGCGGTCCCACCAGAAGGACAGCGCCTTGGCCAGCCCCACGCCCGAGGGATAGAGGCTCGGCTCGGGCGCCCGGCGCTCCAGCTCGCGGAAGATCGCTTCGGTGTCGCAGTAGACGTCCGCGCCGATCTGCATCACCGGCAGCCGCCGGTAGCCGCCGGTCAGCGCGTCGAGCGCCGGGCGCGGCGGCACGGAGTCGACCTCGACCGAGCGCCAGGCGAGGCCCTTGAGGCCGAAGGCGAGCCGGATCTTCTCCGAGAACGGCGACAGGTCGTAGTGGTGCAGGATGATCTCGTCCACGGACTTCCCCCTCCCCGGCGCTTCGGCCGATTACGATGGGAACACTAGGCCGCGCGGCGGCGGGGCGGTAAGAGCGAAGCCCTCGCCGGGCCAGAGCGGGAAGCTCTGGCCCGGCGAGGGCCCGTCGCGCCGGCGCGCGCTTGCCGGGCGCGGGCCGCGCTCCTAGCGTCGGCGCGGGGGGCCGGATGGACATCAGGCAGCTTCGCTACTTCATCGCGATCGCCGAGGAGGGCTCGCTCACGGGGGCCGCGCAGCGGGTCCACGTCGCCCAGCCCTCGCTGTCCCAGCACGTCATCCGCCTGGAGGACGAGCTCGGCGTGAGGCTCCTGGAGCGGTCGCCGCGCGGGGTCACTCTGACGGAGTCGGGCGAGGTCCTGCTGTCTCACGCGCGCGAGATCGCGGCCTCGCTCGACCGGGCCGTGGAGGCGGTGCGCCGCTCGGGCTCGACCCCGCAGGGCGAGGTCGCCTTCGGGCTGCCCAGCTCGGTCTCGATGGTGCTCTCGGTGCCGCTCGCCGAGACCGTGCGCCTCGAGCTGCCCCGCGTGCGCCTCAAGGCGATCGAGGCGATGAGCGGCTTCATCCAGTCCTGGCTCGAGGCGCAGAGCCTCGACCTCGGGATCCTCTACGACGTGGGCGCCGTGCGCCACCTCGCCCACACCCGGCTGATGACGGAGGAGCTGCGCTTCTTCTCGGCCCCCGACGCCTGGCCCTTCCGGACGCGGGCGGGCTCGCCCGTCCGGCTGGCGGACCTCGCGGGCGTCGAGCTGATCCTGCCCTCGGGGACGCACGGGCTGCGCGTGCTGATCGACCGCACGGCGCGCTCGCAGGGCGTGGCGCTCCAGGTGCCGCTCGAGATGGACGCGCTGGGCCAGATCAAGGCCCTGGTCGCGCGCGGCAGCGGCCACACCATCCTCGCGCCGGCCGCCGCGATCGACCGGGTGGAGCGCGGCGAGCTCGTCATGGCGCCGATCGTCGAGCCCCGGATCACCCGGCCGGTCTTCCTCGTCCGCAACCCCGCCAAGCCCATCACCCAGGCCAGCCGCGCCGTCGAGCGCATCACGATCGAGGTGATCCGCGACCTCGTGCGGCGCGGCATCTGGCAGGTCGAGGAGCCGCCGAGCGTGCTGGAGGCCTGAGGGCCCCCGCAAGACGCGCCGCGAGCGGGGGCCATAGCCCATCGCTCTGGCGGTCAGGCCCCGAGCGTATTTGCCCCTGACGCGCGCGTCCTCCAGCTTGCGCGCCCAGGGAGCGCAAGCTGGAGGGCGAGTTGGGCGACAGGCTCAGGGACAAGGTGGCCTTCGTGACCGGCGCGGGCTCGCTCGGCGAGGGCTGGGGCAACGGCAAGGCGGCCGCGGTGGCCTTCGCGCGCGAGGGCGCGCGCGTCTTCGCCCTCGACCTGCGCGAGGAGGCGGTGGAGGAGACCGCCGGCATCATCCGCGAGGAGGGCGGCACCGTCGCCACCCATGTCTGCGACGTGTCCGACGCGGGCGCGGTCGAGCGCGCAGTCGGGGCCGCGATGGACGCCTTCGGCCGCATCGACGTGCTCCACAACAACGTCGGCATCATCGACCCGGGCGGGCCCGAGGATCTGAGCGAGGCGCAGTGGGACCGGCTCATGGCGATCAACGTCAAGAGCCTCTACCTCACCTGCCGGAACGTGATCCCCATCATGACCGAGCAGGGCGGCGGCTCGATCGTCAACATCTCGTCCATCGCCTCGACGCACTCGCTGGGCTACTCCTGCATCAGCTACTCGGCGTCCAAGGGCGCGGTGAACGCCTTCACGCGCGACATCGCGCTCAACTACGGGCCGAGGAGGATCCGCTGCAACGCGATCCTGCCGGGCCTGATGAACACGCCGCTGATCCACCGCGGCAACGTCACCGAGGTCTACGGCTCGACCGAGGAGATGGTGCGCCGGCGCGACGCGCTGGTGCCGCTCGGCACGATGGGGTCCGCCTGGGACGTGGCCCACGCCGCCGTGTTCCTCGCCTCCGACGAGAGCCGCTACATCACCGGCATCGAGCTCGTGGTTGACGGCGGCATCACCCTGAAGGTCTCGTGAGGGCGCATGGCCCAGCCCGCGCGCCCGATGCGGTCCGTTCCCCGCCGAGCCCGGTCCGCGACCGGCAGGATCGGATCCGGCAGCGGGATCGCCGCCCTCCATCCGGCCGA
Organism: uncultured Alphaproteobacteria bacterium; assembly: GCA_963799455.1. Classification (GTDB taxonomy): domain Bacteria; phylum Pseudomonadota; class Alphaproteobacteria; order Rhodobacterales; family Rhodobacteraceae; genus CAWCXF01. The sequence continues at coordinate 261,284 of CAWCXF010000004.1, forward strand.
GCCATGTCCCCGAGCGCCGGGCGCGGCCACATGATCGTCCGCCGCCCCGACGCGGCCCCATCCGTGACCCCAGAGCCCGAGAGGATCCGCCCGTGAACATCCTGAGCCCGCTGACCGGAACCCTCGCCGCCGCCTCGGACGGCGTGTTCATCGACAACGAGTGGCGCGCTTCGGCGTCGGGCCGAACGCTCGACGTCGTGAATCCCGCCACGGGCGAGGCCTTCACGAAGATCGCCGACGGCGCGGCCGAGGACGTGGCCGCCGCCGTGACTGCCGCGCGCCGCGCCTTCGAGGGCGAGTGGGGCGCGCTCACCGCGACCGAGCGGGGGCGGCTCCTGATGCGGCTGGGCGCGCTGATCCTGGAGCATTTCGACGAGCTGGCCGCGCTCGAGGCCGCCGACACCGGCAAGCCCATGAAGCAGGCCCGCGCCGACATCACCGCCGCCGCGCGCTACTTCGAGTACTACGGCTCGGCCGCCGACAAGGTGCATGGCGACACGATCCCCTTCCTGAAGGGCTACCTCGTCGCCACCGAGCACCTGCCCCACGGCGTCACCGGCCACATCATCCCGTGGAACTACCCCGCGCAGATGTTCGGCCGCACGCTGGGCCCGGCGCTCGCCATGGGCAACGCCACCGTCATCAAGCCCGCCGAGGACGCCTGCCTGACCTCGCTGCGCCTGTGCGAGCTGGCGCGCGAGGCGGGCTTCCCCGCGGGCGCCATCAACCTTGTGCCCGGCCGCGGCGAGACGGCGGGCGCGGCGCTCACGGACCATCGCGGCGTGGACTTCCTGTCCTTCACGGGCTCGCCGGAGGTCGGCACGCTGGTGCAGGTCGCGGCCGCGCGCAACCACATCGGCTGCACGCTGGAGCTGGGCGGCAAGTCGCCCCAGATCGTGTTCGCCGACGCCGACCTCGACGCCGTGGTCCCCGTGGTCGTGGGCGCCATCGTCCAGAACTCCGGCCAGACCTGCTCCGCGGGCGCGCGCGTGCTGGTGGAGGAGGGCATCGTGGAGGCCTTCACCGCGCGGCTGCGGGAGGCGTTCTCGCGGCTCGAGGCCGGCACGCCGGAGATGGATCTGAACCTCGGCCCCGTCATCAACGCGACCCAGAGGACGCGGATCGAGCGCTACTGCGACCAGGCCCAGGCCGACGGACTGCCCCTGATCGCCGAGGGGCAGGTGAGCCCGGACGCGCCCGAGGCCGGCTACTACGTGGCGCCCAAGCTCTTCGGCCCCGTGCCGGTGGACAACCCGCTCGCGCATGAGGAGGTGTTCGGGCCCGTCCTGGCGCTGCTGACGTTCCGCGACGAGGAGGAGGCGCTGCGGGTGGCCAACGGCACCGACTACGGCCTCGTGGCCGGGGTCTGGTCGGGCGACGCCTCGCGCGCGATCCGGGTCGCGCGGCGCGTCGTGGCGGGGCAGGTCTTCGTCAACGGCTACGGCGCGGGCGGCGGCATCGAGCTGCCCTTCGGCGGCATGAAGAAGTCGGGCCACGGCCGCGAGAAGGGCTTCGAGGCGCTCTACGACTTCAGCGCCGTGCGCACGATGGTCGTCAAGCACGACTGACGCGCGCCGATCCACGGGGACCGGCGAGCCTCCGCCGCCCCCGAACCAACCAGGGAGGAGGAACCATGTCGAAGACCCTCAGGAGGTCGCTCGCCGCGGGCGCGATCGCGCTGGCCACCGCGGCCGTCCCCGCAGGCGCCCAGGACGGCGAGCCCTTCCGGCTGCTCGTCCTCGACGACATGAGCGGGATCTACTCCGGCAACGGCGGCCCCAACACGCTGCTCGCGGTCGAGATGGCGGTCGAGGACCACGGGGGCGAGGTGCTGGGCCGTCCGATCGAGGTGCTGAGCGCCGACCATCAGAACAAGCCCGACATCGGCTCGGCACTCGCGCAGCAGTTCATCGACGAAGAGGACGTGAAGGCGATGACGCTCGGCGGGTCGAGCGCCGTGGGCCTCGTGGCCCAGGCCCGCGCGGCCGAGGCCGGCGTCGTCTCGCTCGTGACCGGCGGCTACGCCCCGAACTTCGTGGGCGACCAATGCTCGCCCTACGGCGTGCAGTGGGCGCCCACGACGCGCGAGCTCGCCCGCGGCGTCGCGGCCTCGGTCGTGGAGCGGGGCGGCGAGAGCTGGTACCTCCTCGTGCCCGACTACGTGTTCGGGCACGCTCTCGCCTCCGACGCGACGGCGGCGATCGGGGAGGCGGGCGGCGCGGTGCTGGGCGAGACGGTCCATCCGCTCAACACCAACGACATGGCCTCGGCGCTCCTGCTGGCGCAGGCCTCGGGCGCCGACGTCATCGGGCTCGCCAACGCCGGCACGGATCTGGAGACCTCGATCAAGCAGGCGCGCGACTTCGGCCTGAGCGACCGGCTCGCGGCGATGCTCGTCTTCGCCAACAACGTGCAGGCGCTGACGCTGCCGGTGGCGCAGGGCCTGCGCATGAGCACGTCGTTCTACTGGGACCGGAACGAGGCGACGCGCGCCTGGGGCGAGCGCTTCATGGAGCGCAACGGCGGCGACGTGCCGACCATGGGCCATGCCGCGGCCTACGCCGGCGTGCGCCACTACCTCGAGAGCGTGGACGCCGCCGGCACGGACGAGGCGGGCGCGGTGATGGAGGCGATGCGCGAGCGGCCGATCGACGACGGCTTCTACGAGAACGCCCGCATCCTGACCAACGGCCGCGTCGTCTACGACATGCTGCTCGTCGAGGTGAAGTCGCCCGAGGCGTCCGAGGGCCCGGCCGACATCTACGAGATCCTCGCCCGCATCCCCGGCGAGGAGCTGTTCCTGTCGGCCGAGGAGAGCGGCTGCCCGCTGACGGCGGGCTGACCCCACGAGCCGCGGGCGGCCCCGGCCGCCCCGGCCGCCCGCCTGGGGCCTCCCGCCGCGGAGGTCCGATCGGGGCCGGCCGCCCGGCCCCCCCGCCTGCCGAGAGGACCATTCCCGCATGAAGCTGATGAAGAGCACCACCTCGCCCTACGGCCGCATGGCCCACGCCATGCTGATCGAGGCGCAGGTCGAGCCGCTGGAGGTCGAGCTGCTGAACCCCTGGGCCGACCCGCCGCAGCTCCTCGACCTCAACCCGGCCTCGCGCGTCCCCACCCTCGTGCTCGACGACGGGACCGTGCTGACCGAGTCCCTCGTGATCGCGATGTTCGCGCGCGACGCCGCGCCGCCGGGTTCGCACCTGAAGTCCGCGCGCGCGCAGGGCTACGCGGTCGCGGGGCTCGCTTTCGGCGTGATCGACGCCGCGGTCAACATCATGGCGGGCCGCAAGATCACGAGCGACGACCTCGCGGACCCCGCCTTCGACACGCATCCCATCGCCGAGCGCCGCCGGCGGACGATGGTGACGGGCCTGGGCCGGCTCGAGCCGATGGTGGACGCCCTCGACGCGGACGCGCCGGGCGTGGCGGAGATCGCGCTGGTGGACGCGGTGCAGTACATGGACTTCCGCTTCCCCGGCGCGCCGTGGCGGCCCTCGATCCCCCGGATCGACGCCTTCGCCCAAGGCCTCGCCGGGCGCCGCTCCATCGCGGAGACGGTGCCGTCGTGACCGCCTCCGCCGGTGCGGCCCGCACCGGGGCGATCCTACGCGCGCGGGATGACCGGCCCCGGCACCTGGAAGGGGCTGGAGGGTTCGGCGGCGATGGGAATGGTCCCGGTGGGGGGCCTTGAAGGGCCGGAACCCGTCTGGGCCGATCCCGAGGCGCTCGGCCGGAGGTGGTCGCCCGTCAGCTTGACGTGCTGCCAGCCGAGCGGCGCGAGATGGGCGGGCAGGGCGGGGATCTGGCTTGGTGCCATGGCGCGTCAGGCTTTGCAGGGCGCGGGCGAGGTGCACGGGCGCTCCACAGGACGATCGCGTTGAGCGCGAGGGCGGTGCCGCTGGCGCGGTGGCCCTGGGTCTCGGCGCTGCGGTCGCGCAGCCGGCCGGGGCGGCGGAAGGTGAGCGCCCGAACGCCACCGGTTCGAGAGAGGGCGCGAACGCGCGCTGGAGGCTGTTGCGGGCCTCTCCCTTCTCTATCCCGGCGTCGTCAGTCAACTATGTCATGGCATCCCCTGGGATCTTTGGTCGCGCTGTTGGGGTTCTTGGCTTGCCACTGCCGGGGGCAGCCTTCTCTTCGAGTTCGGCTCGCGGCCGGCTCAGGATGGGGTATGGGCAGGAACCGGGGGTGCTTCCTTGTTTGCGGCGTTCGAGGTGCCCGCACGCAAGAGGCGGACCGCCAAAGGAGATGGGGTGATCGGGGGCGCGTCGCTCGTAGCGTGGCGCCATGGCCGAGGGGGCCGAGGAGGATCGATCATGCCCTGCTACGTGGGATTGGGCGTGTCGCTGAAGGAGGTCGCCATCTGCGTCGTCGGCGTGGACGGCAAGGTGGTGCGTGAGGGCGCGGTGCCGGCGGAGCCGGACGACATCACACGGTGGCTGGAGCGCTGCCGCGAGGACATCGAGACGGTCGGGCTCGAGATCGGCGGCATCTCGCGTTGGCTCCATGGCGAGTTGCGGAGCCGGGGTCTGCCGACAGTATGCATCGACCCGCACCGCCTGCGCGCGTTGACGAAGACCATGCCGGTCAAGAACGACCGCAACGATGCGCGCGCCATCGCGCGGGTTGGTACCGTCCGGTGCACATCAAGAGCGAGCGGAGCCAGAAGCTGAAGATGCTGCTGACCGACCGCCGGCAGCTGATGGTCAAGGAGATCGACCTCGAGAACACGATCCGCGGCACGCTGCGGGCCTTCGGCATCCGGCTCTCCGGGCGCATCCAGGATCACCTGTTCGAGAAGCGCGCTGTGGAGGAGCTCGCGGACCGGCCGGACCTCGCCGCCATGGTGGAGCCCATGCTGATCGCCCGGGCGGCGCTGCGCGACCAGTGCGCGGTGCTCCACAAGGTGATGCTCGACGTGGTCGAGCACGACCCGGTGTGTCGGCTGCTGATGACGGCGCCCGGTGTCGGCCCGCTGACGGCTGTGACGCTCGCCACGACGATCGACGACCCGGCCCGCTTCCGGCGGTCGCGGGACGTCGGTGCCCATCTCGGGCTGACGCCGAGGAAGCACGCCTCGGGCGAGACCGACCGGAACGGCGCGATCTCGAAGCACGGGGACACCTGGCTCCGAACGACGCTCTACCAGGCCGCGCTCGCGCTGCTGACGCGGACCGAGCGCTGGTCGGCGCTGAAGGCGTGGGGCGTGCGCGTCGCCATGCGGCGCGGCGTCGGGCGCGCGATCGTCGCCACCGTGCGCAAGCTCGCCATCGTCCTGCACCGCATGTGGACCGATGGACCAAGGAGGCTGCCGCCGCATGAGGCGCCGACGGTTCCCACCGAGATCCGCCTGACCTGAGAGGAAGGCGGACCCGCGTCCCGCCGGGACGAGGCTCGGGGAGACTGCGGTGTAACCTGTGCACGGCCGGATCGGGATCAGCGCGCATTGAGAAGATGGTAGCCCCCCGGCTGCGGACCACCATCGTGAGGCGGCCTCGGCGCCGACCTCGAAGACAAGAGCGAGCCCGGTGGTGATGCGATCATCCTGAACCCTCCGGCCCTTCGGTCGGAACGACGGCGTGCGGGCACCAGGATCTCTGAACGGCTCCCTTGCCCGAAGTTGCATCGCCCCGCGATCCGTGGTCTGGCTGGGTCATCCACAGGGGTGCCCCGCGATGCCGGGGCTGAGAGGCGGGCGCAGGCCCGCGAACCCTCGAAGCTGATCCGGGTCATGCCGGCGGAGCGAGGAGGACCAGATGTTCACCGGTGCGCAGATCTCCCTTTATCCGATGACCGACGAGTTCGTCGGCGTCATCACCGACGCGCTCGAAGCGCTCGTCCCCTACCGCGACGGGCTTCGGATCGAGACCGACGACATCTCGACCCTGATCGTCGGCCCGCCCGAGGTGCTCTTCCCGGCGCTGCGCGACCTCTTCGTCACCGCGGCGGCCACGCGGCACCACGTGGTCCTGCACGCCACGCTCTCGCGCGGCTGCCCTGGCGAGCCGGACGACCCGATGTGCCGGACCGACGCGCTCGCGGGCCGGGGCGAGCCGCTCGCCGACAGGCAGGCCGCGGCGCTCGACAGCGTGAAGGACGCGCCCGCCACGGGCGAGGCCGCGGCGGCCCAGCTCTCGCTCTACGTCATGGGCGGCGGCGACCACATGGCGGAGATCTACGGCTGCATCGACTTCCTGAAGCGAAGCGGCGTCTTCGACCGGGCCAAGAACTTCTGCACGCGGCTCGGGGGCGACGCGGGGCCGGTCTTCGCCACGCTCGCGGAGGCCTTCTGTCGGTTCGGGCCGCCTGAGGGGCATGTGACCATGGACCTCACCGTCTCGACGAACAGCCCCTCGGCCTGAGCCGATGCCGCGCGCCATGACCGGCCGTGCCGTGGGCCGCGCGCTGCCGGCGCTGCTCTCCGTGGGCGCGCTCGTCGCGGCGTGGGAGGGCTACGTCCGCCTCTCCGGCGTCTCCCCGACGACGCTGCCCGCGCCGTCGCGCGTCGTGGCGCAGATGTGGCTCAACCGGGACGTGATCGGGCGGAACACGTGGCCCACGATCGGCGCGACGACGGCGGGCTTCGCCTGCTCGCTCGCAACCGCGTTCGTGTTCTCGGTGGCGATCGACTTCGCCCGCCCGCTCCGCCGGGCTCTCTTCCCGGTCTTCGTGATCAGCCAGACGCTGCCGCTCGTCGCCATCGCACCCCTCGTCGTGCTCTGGTTCGGCTTCGGCCTCGCACCGAAGATCCTGCTGGTCGCCCTGGTGACGTTCTTCCCGATGCTCGTGGCCCTCGTCGACGGCTACGATGCGACCGAGCCCGAGATCGAGCGCCTGCTCGCGTCGATGGGCGCCTCGCGGTGGACGATCTTCCGCCGCGCCCGGCTGCCCTCGGCGCTGCCCACCTTCTTCGCGGGCCTGCGCATCTCGATCACCTACGCCGTCGTGGCGGCGATCTTCGCCGAGTACGCCGGCGCCGCGCGCGGCCTCGGCATCTTCATCCTGAACGCCAAGAACAACTTCCGACCCGACCTCGTGCTCGCCGCGGTGCTGGTCAGCTCGGCCCTGACGCTCGTCCTCTTCGGCCTCGCAGCACTCCTCCAACGGGTCTCGATGCCGTGGCGGCACCTGTGAGCCCGCTCCTCCACCTGCGCGACGTGGCGCTCGCCCGCGCCGGCACCCGCGTCCTCGACGGCGTGTCGATCGACGTGGCCGAAGGCGAGTTCGTCTCGATCCTCGGCCCCTCGGGCGCCGGCAAGTCGACGCTCTTCGAGTTGCTGATCGGCGGCCTTCGAGCCGACCGCGGCCGGATCGCCTTCGACGGCCGCCCGCTCGATCCCGCCCGGAGCCCCTTTGCCTTCATGCCGCAGCGCGACGCGCTGATGCCCTGGCGCCGGATCATCGACAACGTGACCCTGGGGCTCGAGGTGCAGGGCCTCACGCGCCGCGCCGCGCGCGAGCGGGTGCGCCCGCTCGTCACGCGCTTCGGTCTCGAGGGGTTCGAGCGACACTGGCCGGCGCAGCTTTCGGGCGGCATGCGCCAGCGCGCGGCGCTGTTGCGCACCATCGTCCAGGACCGGCGGATCATGCTGCTCGACGAGCCGTTCGGCGCGCTCGACGCGCTGACCCGGATCGGGATGCAGCGCTGGCTCGAACGACGCTGGATGGACGACCGCTGGACCACGCTGCTCGTCACCCACGACGTGCGCGAGGCGGTGTGCCTGTCGGACCGCGTCTACGTCCTCTCGCCGCGCCCCGCCCGCGTCGTGGCCGAGTTCGCGGTGCCGCTCGCGCGCCCGCGCCTCGCGGACGAAGCGCCCGCCGAGGCCCACGCCCTCGAGCGCCGGATCCTCGCCACCCTTCTCGACCCCGAAGGAGAGACACGATGCACCGCCTGACCCTCGCCGCGATCCTCGCCGCCACCCCGCTCGCCGCCCAGGAGAGCGTCTCCGTCGCCCTCGACTGGACGCCCAACACCAACCACGTCGGCCTCTACGTGGCGCAGGCGTCGGGCTGGTACGACGAGGCCGGGCTCGACGTGGAGATCCTGCCCTACACCGACACCTCCTCGACCACGCTCGTCGCGGGCGGCGTCGCCGAGTTCGGCGTATTCTCGTCGATCAGCCTCTACACGAACCGCGCCGCGGGCGCCGATCTCGTCGCCACCTTCGCCGTCGTCCAGCACGAGACCGGGCGCCTCGTCTTCGACGCCGACCGCGACGACATCCAGACCCCGGCCGACCTCGACGGCATGACCTATGCGGGCTTCGGCTCCGACTGGGAGGATGCGCTGATCTCGGCGATCATCGAGGAGGCCGGCGGCGAGGGCGCGTTCGAGACCGTGACGCTGGGCACCTCGGCCTACGAGGCGCTCGCGAACGGGCGCGTCGACTTCACCCTCGAGGTCTCGACTTGGGAGGGCGTCAACGCCGAGCTCGAAGGCCGGCCGCAGCGAGCCTTCCGCTACGCCGACTACGGCGTTCCCGACCAGCACACGACGCTGATCGGTACCCGCCGGGAATGGCTCGACGAGAACCCCGAGACCGCCCGGGCCTTCCTGGAGGCCACCCGCCGCGGCTACGCCTTCGCCGCCGAGAACCCCGACGAGGCCGCCGAGATCCTGATCGAGGCGACGGAGGGGATGCTGTCGAACCCCGAGCTCGTCCGCGCCTCGATGGCAGCCCTCGTCGAGGGCGACTACCTCAGGGCCGAGGACGGCACCGTCGGCCTCATCGACCCCCTCAAGGTCGAGGCGATCGGCGCCTTCCTCTACGAGGCCGGCGTCCTGCGCGACCAGGATGGCGAGGTCCTGGACGAGAAGCCCGACTTCTCGACCTGGTTCACGAACGACGTTCTCGCCCGCTGACCCGACGACGAAGGGGGGCTCCCGAACTGCGGCTGCTCGGTAGAAGTCCACCTCCGACCGGAACTCCGAAGCCTGCGGGAAACCGTTCTGTCCGTAGGTCCCGCAGAAGAAGCAACCTCGGGCTTGAAGCGCGCCTGCCTCGATCGCTTCGACCGACGCCTCTGAACCGACGTGTCGAGCACGGCCGACACTCTGATGCCCGCACCCCGAACAGACAAGAACTGGGACAAGATCCTGCACCTGGCCGCCTCGATCCGGGTCGGCACCGCCCCGCGCCTGGGGTGATCCTGCGCAAGATCGCCGCCTTCCATCAGAACGCCCTCGACAAGACGCTCAGGGAGGTCGCGTCGAGCGCTCGCTCTTCATGGCCGACTGGCTGATGGAGCCCGCCCTGCGCCGGCGCGTCGTGCGCCGACCTCGACAAGGGCGAGAGCCGCCACGCCCTGGCCCGCGCCGTCTTCTTCCACCGCCTGGGCGAGCTGCGCGACCGCACCGCCGAGACCTTGGCCCGGACCTGCGCCTCGGGGCTGAACCTCGTCGTGAACGCGATCGCCTCGTGGAGCACCACCTGTCTCGCCCGCGCCGTGGCCTACGTCCGCTCCCAAGGCGTCGAGCTCGGCCCGTGAGGAGCTCGCCCACGTCGCCTCCATCCGCCGGGGCCACATCGCGCTCACCGGCGACCACCTCTGGTCCGAGCCGAGCGCCCCCGCGAGCGCTTCCGGCCCCTCCGGACACGCCGCGTCGACCCCGCCCGCTTCGCCAGCCCCCGGCGTGCAATCCTGCAGAGTTCCCCACGGGGCCCCAGCCGCTCGCGGGCGAACGCGGCCACCTTGGCGAAGGCCCGCTGGCCCGCCTCGCGGACGGCCCGCGGCAAGGGGACGGGGTCGCCGGAGCCGCTGAAGTTGAGGGCCCAGAACTCGGCGTGGAAGCCCCGGGTCACCTGGTCCTCGGGCGCGGCCTTCCGGAGCGTGGCGAACTCCCTGGGCCTGTCGGCCATGTCCTCGGCGGCGATCTCCTCTAGGTGCCGCCCGCTCATCGCCTGATCGACGGCGGCGCCCTGGTTGCCCAGGACGTGGGTCGTCCACTCGGCTTCCCTGGCCAGCGCCTTCTCCCGGCGGGCCAGGTCCGCCTCCTTCGCCGCGGCCGCCTCCTCGCGCGCCCGCAGCTCGTCCAGGCGCGCCTCCAGGCGCGCGACCTCCTCGCGGGCGGCTTTGGCCCGCCGCAGGTAGGCCTCGGCGTTCCTGGCCGCCTTCTCGGCCTTCTCCGCGCGTCTCGGCCGCCTCCGCCTTGGTCTGGGCGGCCCGCGCGGGGCGCTCGTTCTTCTCCAGCTTGACGCGGGCGGCTTCGAGGTCGCGCGGCAGGTCGCGGTGCAGCTCGGCGACGGTGCGGTGCACGGTGTCGGCGTAGCTCGCGCCTGCGGCGATGCGCTCGCCGTAACGGGTGCCGCGCTCGACCTCGGGGAAGCAGCGCTGCACGGCCTCGGCCGCGACATCCTGGAGCTCGCTGAGGATGGCGGGCCGGGTGGCCTTGGAGAGCGGCACGCCCCGCCGGTCGTAGGCGGGGAGCTGGAAGTGGGCGTGGATCGCCGTCTCGTCGCGGTGGACGACGAGGCCGGTCAGGGTGGTGTCGAGCCGCGTGGCCACCGCCTCGGCAACGGCCCGGAAGGCGTGAGCGGGGGTGTGGCGGTCGTGGCCGCCGACGAGCTGCCCAGCCTTGGTGCCGAAGGTGATGATCCCGCAGGTGGCGACGGCCGCATCGGAGCGCATCGCGCGGCGGGTGGGGCGCTGCGCCCGGCGCTCCTCGCAGATCCCGCGCAGGGCGGCCGGGGTCACCGGCTCGACCAGCACGTCGTTGTGCTCGGTGAGATCGAGGTCGACGTAGCTCGGCTGGGGACCGCGTCGCAGGTCGTGGTCGCGCTGGGCCTTGGCGCGCGTCATGGCGCGGTGCTCGATGCGCACGGAGATCGCGTCGGGGTTCGCCTCGCCGGCCATGGAGGTCTCGCGCCCTTGCGGGTCGGAAGAACCTACTAGCTCTAGCTAGTGCTAGGACGTAGGCGAAGGGAAGGCGCAAGCGCCCCTCCCTTCCGAAACCCTCCCCCTCCGGCCCACCTGCGGCGGTCCTGCGCGGCCCCAAGTGGGGCCTTGCCGAGCCGCGCTGCGCGCGGCTGCGCCCCCCGTCCTCCCCGCTCTTGGGGGCGGTCGGACGGGGGTCGCGGAAGCCTCGTCCGACCGCCCGAGGTCGGGATGAGGGGGGCGCTCCGGAGCGGCGTCAGGCCAGCTCGGCGCCGTGCTCGACGCCGACCCAGTGCGCGTTCGGCGGCAGGGTGCGCGCCCGGCGCTCGGCCTCGGCGAGGGTCACGTGGCGGTAGTCCCACTGGTCCACGCCGACGTTCACCGCGCCGCGCGCGCCCTGCCACCGGCCATGGACGTGGCCGAAGAGGTGCAGCGACCCCTTCCGCGCCCGGTGCCAGGTGATCATCGGGTAGTGGCAGAGCACGGCGGGCGGGCCTTTGACGCCCTCGTCGGCCACCTCGGCGAGCTGGGTCACGGAGGTCCAGGGCAGCGCCCGCGTGGCCTCGCCGTCGTGGTTGCCGACGACGAGGTGCTTCTCGCGCCCCGGCAGCTTGGCGAAGCTGTGCTCCAGCCAGCGGCGGTCCTTGGCCTTCGGTCCATGGGCGAAGTCGCCGACGATCCAGAGCGCGTCGTCAGCGCCGACGCGGGCCCACAGGTTCTCGATCAGCACCGCGTCCATGTGGGCGGCCGAGCGGAACGGGCGGCGCGGGAGACGGATGATGGCCTCGTGCCCGAGGGGGAGATCGGCGGTGTACCAGTGAGTGGGCATGGGGCTATGCGATCCACGCGGTTCTCGGTATCATGATCGGTGCCATATATCGCACCGAACCACCTCTGTCAGGAGCCCGCCCATGCAGCGAATGGAAGCCCCGATCGCCGTCAGCGTGTCCGACCTCAAGAAGAGCCCTACCGGCGTCATGGCGCGCGCCGGGGGCGAGGCGGTGGCGGTGCTCAACCACAACCGGGTCATGGCCTACATGGTCCCGGCAGAGGCCTACGAGGCGATGCTGGAGCGGCTCGACGACCTGGCGCTGGTCGAGATCGCGCGCGAGCGCGCCCAGGAGGAGCCGGTGCGCGTCGCGCTCGATGAGCTATGAGCTCGCGTTCCTCCCCTCCGCGCTGAGGGAGTGGAACAAGCTCGGCGCCACGCTACGGGCGCAGTTCCTGGCTGTCCGAGCGCTTCCGCCGCCACGCGGGCAACGCGGACGTGGTTCGCCAGGAGCTCGCGGCCGAGAGGGGCATTGAGGTAAGCCTGCGCACGGTGGAGCGTGCGGTGGCACCGCTGCGCCAAGCGCTACGGGCCGAAGCGCGGGCGACGGTGAGGTTCGAGACGCGCCCGGGCCAGCAGTTGCAGATCGACTTCGGCCAGAGGCGGGTCGAGATCGAGGGCGCTCTGCGACCGGTGTCGTTCTTCGTGGCGACGCTGGGCCACTCGCGCCGGCTGCACGTCCGGGCCTTCCTGGGCGAGCGCCAGGAGCACTGGTTCGAAGGCATGGAGAGTGCCTTCGCAGCCTTTGGGGGCGTGCCTGAGGAGGTGCTGCTCGACAATGCGCGCGCTCTGATCCTGCACCACGACGCGGCGACGCGGGAGGTGGTGCTCAACCCCAAGCTCCACGCCTTTGCGCGGCACTGGGGCTTCCGGGTCCAGGCCTGCGCGCCGTACCGGGCGCGGACCAAGGGCAAGGACGAGCGCGGCGTGGGCTACGTGAAGGGCAACGCGGTCGCGGGGCGAACCTTCGAGAGCTTCGCGGCCCTGGAGGCGCATCTGGCCGAGTGGACGCGCGAGATCGCCGATCAGCGCGTCCACGGCACCACCGGCGAGGCGCCCATGGTCCGCTTCGCGCGCGACGAGGCCGCCGCCCTGCGGCCGCTGCCCGACCGCGGCCCGTTCCTGGCCGCGCGCGAGCTGAGCCGACGCGTGGGAGCGGACTGCGCGGTGGAGATCGAGACGAACGCCTACTCGGTGCCGTGGCGCTTGATCGGGGAGCGAGTGAGCGTGCTGGTCACGGCCGAGACTGTGCAGGTCACCCATGCGGGCATCGAGGTGGCCCGTCATCCCCGCAGCGCGGACCGTCGCGGGCGCTTCACCGACCGCGCTCACTTCGAGGGCGTCGCGGGTGCCGCCGGCCGCGTGGTCAGAGAAGACGCCGAGGCAGCCGAGGCCGCGCCGATCCCGGCGCCGGCGCTGCTGCGCCCGCTCGCCGAGTACGAGGCGGTGGCCGGGGGCGCCTGGTGATGGGAGCGCAGACCCAGGACGAGCTCGACCGGATGCTGACGCGCTTGAAGTTGACGGCGGTGCGCGACCAGCTCGACGGCTTGCTCGACGAGGCGGCGCGGGGGGAGATGACCCTGCGCGAGGCGCTCGCCTTCCTCTGCGAGCGCGAGATCGCACGGAAGGATCAGCGCCGCATCGAGATGAGCTTCGGGCTGGCGAAGTTCCCCTTCGTGCGGACCCTGGAGGGCTTCGACTTCGCCGCCCAGCCCTCGGTCGACAAGGGGCAGATCCGCGACCTCGCGACGGGGCGCTTCATCGCCCACGGCGATGCGCTCTTGCTGCTCGGCCCCCCGGGCGTGGGCAAGACGCACCTTGCGGTGGCGCTCGGCCGCGAAGCGATCGTGGCCGGCCACACCGTGCTCTTCACCGGCGCCATGGCGCTCGTGGCCAACCTCGCCAAGGCCCAGGCCTTGTTGCACGAAGCCTGCCTGGGATTCACATTGCCGGTCCAGCGGCATAGCTGGGCGTCATGTCCAAGCCTGCCCCGACGCGCTACCGCACCCTGAACTGGTCCGCCTACAACGCGTCGCTGCGTGAGCGTGGATCGCTGACCGTCTGGTTCGACCCTTCGACGCCCTGGCACGCGGCGCCATCGGGCAAGCGCGGCGGCCAGCCGGTCTACAGCGACGCCGCGATCCAGGCTTGCCTGACGATCAAGGTGCTGTTCGGCCTGCCGCTTCGCCAGACGACCGGCTTCGTCGCGAGCCTTCTGAAGTTCGCGGGGCTCGACTGGCCGGTGCCGGACTTCTCGACGCTCTGCCGACGGCAGAAGACCTTGGCCGTTCAGCTGCCCTACCGGGGCAGCGGCGGCCCGCTGCACCTGCTCGTGGACAGCACGGGCATCAAGGTCCGAGGCGAGGGGGAATGGCACGCGCGCAAGCATGGCGGGGCGCGCAGACGGATCTGGCGAAAGGTCCACCTCGCCGTCGACGAGGTGACACTCGAGGTCCGCGCGGTCGAGATCACCGGCAGCGGCGTCGGCGATGGGCCTGTGCTACCGGACCTGCTCGGCCAGATCCCAGCAAACGAGCCAATCGTCTCGGTCACCGCCGACGGCGCCTACGACACCCGCGGCTGCCGCGACGCCATCGCGAACCGCGGCGCGGACGCTGTCATCCCGCCCCGGCGAAATGCCAAGCCTTGGGAGAAGGACAGCCCCGGCGTAGAAGCGAGGAACGAGGCTCTGCGCGCCATCAAGCGCCTCGGCCGCACGATCTGGCGCCGATGGAGCGGATACCACCGCCGAAGCCGCGCCGAGACCAAGATGAACTGCATGAAGCTCCTCGGGCAAAAGCTCATGGCCCGCGACTTCGACCGCCAGACCGCCGAACTCCAAGTCCGCATCGCCATCCTCAACCGCTATACCGCGCTCGGCATCCCCGTCACACGACCCGTCGGCTGACCGCCGCGGGGAAAGGGGAAGCTCGGCCTTCAGGCGTTCCGTGCAACAGAGCCGGGGTGATCCCCGCCGCGGCCAGGACTTTCCGGCAGGGCTCGCAGGCGTGCTGGATGCCCCTGTCCGCGTGGCGGATCAGGCCCGGGGCGGGCCGCTGGCGCCGGATCGCCATGTCGAGCGCCTCCAGGGCGATCTCGGCCGTGCGAGCCGTCTCGCGCATGGACCAGCCGACGATCTTGGCGCGTGTGAAGATCGAGGATGGCCACGAGGTAGAGCCAGCCCTCTCCCGTGCGCACGGAGGTCGGATCGCCCAGCCAGACCTGGTTGGGCCGCGACGCCTCGAAGGTCCGGCCGATCCGGTTTCGGAGCAATGGGATGGTCGTGCCGGCTGTCGGTGGTGCGCGCGCGGCGCGGGCCAAGGCCGCCAGGCCCCGCAGCCCCACGCGACGCGATCCGGGCGCGCCACCCGGTGGCGGCCAACGCGCCGCCCATGAGCGCGCAGGACAGCATGGACGCGCGGGGCGCGCGTCAAGCCCCGCCGCTCGCAGGCCGTGGGCCCAGGCGGATGTCCTCGAGCAGCGCCCGGTTGGCCCGACCCCTCGCGCTCTCGGGCCGCGAGCGCCACGCGTGAGTGCCCACTCGACCTTCACCTCCAGCACCCTGCACATCACCCGAACCGGCCAGACGCTCCTGTGCTCATCCCAGAGGCCCGAACCTCACCGAGTGGCCGCGTCCCTCAGATGAGCGCGGCCTTTCGGAGAATGTCACTTCGTGGACCTTCGGTTCGCGCTCCATCGAGAGCCGGGCGTTCTCGCGCCTCAGCCGCGCGTTCTCCGCGACGAGGTCGGCCGGGGACGAGCCCGGCCGCGCAGGGGCCGCCGAGCGCCGCCGCGCCGCCGCCGTCCCCGGCTCGCTGCACTTCTGGATCCACCGCCGTCCGCGGCGTCTCGTGAAGCCCGAGCTCCTCGGCCACCGCCACGATCGTCATCCCGCTCGTGCGCACCCGCTCCACCGCCTCGCGCTTGAACGCCTCGGGAACCGCAGGTCCGCGCAGCGAAACTCCCGCCGTCGTCGTCCCTCGCCCATGTCTCGCTCCTCCAAGGCCTCCCGACCTTGTCTGAGCGTCCACCGGCCCGGGGTAGGATCCCCCCTTCGTTCTTCGAGATGGCGGACTTGAACAGCTATGAGGTCGCTGGGCCGGGAAGTCGTCCGCGTCGAGATCGGCCAGCTCGACGCCCTTCAGGATCAGGCGCCCGTCGTCGAGGTCGAGCACGAGCTTGCCGCCCCGCTCGCGGGCCGCGTCCCAGACATCCTCCAGCGCCTCGATCCCATCGACGCCGCTCAGGTCGAGGACGTCCTCGCCGGGGGTGAAGTCCTTGATCACGTCGCGGCCGGCGCTGAACACGAAGGTGTCGTCGCCCGCGCCGCCGTCGAGGTCGTCGTCACCGTCCCCAGTTTTCACCCCCACTTCCTCATGCTCCCCGCCTCGACCGGCTTCAATCGGGCCTGCGAGCGGGATGGATCGGCGGCGGGCGCTGGGCCGAGTGGTCGGTCGCGCGCTCGAAGGCCGCGCCGATGCGGCAGATGGCCGCCTCGTCGAAGAACCGCCCGACGACCTGCATCCCCATCGGCAGGCCGCCCGCGAAGCCGATGGGGACCGCGAGCGCCGGGTGGCCGGTGAGGTTGAAGGGCAGGGTGCGCATCGGCGTCCAGGTCGGGCGCTCGCGCTCGAAGGCCGAGAACGGCGGGGCGGTGGTGAGCGTGCAGGCGGTCACGAGCGCGTCGTGGCGGGCCAGAACGGCGTCGATCCCGGCCCTGAACCTGCGCGCCGCCCGCCGCGCCGCCTCGACGTCGCGCGGCCCGAGGCAGAGCCCGGCCATGAGGCTCCGGTAGGCCTGCTGGCCATACTCCGCCGCGTGCGTCGAGAGCTGCGCGCGGTGGACCTCCAGCGCCTCGACGTGCAGGATCACCGCGCCCGCCGCCTCCAGGGGCGCGTAGTCCGGCAGCATCACCTCCTCGATGCGCGCGCCGAGGAGGCTGAGCTGCGAGGCCGCGTCGTCCATCGCGGCGAGCACCTCGGGAGCCGTCGCGGGGTCGTGGGCGAACCAGTCGCGGGCGTAGGCGAGGCGCAGCCCCTCGATCCCCTGGCCGATGAAGCTCGACGCGGAGCGCCCGGCGTCGGCGATGGCGTCGAGGGCCAGGGCGGCCTCGGCGACGGTGGCGGCGAGGGGGCCCACATGGTCGAGGCTCGGCGCGAGCGGGAAGACCCCGCGCCGGGGGACGCGCCCGAAGCTCGGCTTCAGGCCCACCACGCCGCAATGGGCGGCGGGGCTGCGGATCGAGCCGCCGGTGTCGGTGCCGATGGCGATGCGGACCATGCCCGAGGCCACCGCCGCGGCCGGCCCCGAGGACGAGCCGCCGGTGACGTGGCCCGGCTTCCACGGGTTGACGGGGGGCGGCGCGGGCCCGCCGAGGCTGGGCCCCGTCAGCGCGAACTCGTAGGTGGCGAGCTTGCCGAGGATCACCGCGCCCGCCTCCTCGAGCCGGCGCGCGACCTCGGCGTCCTCGGTGGCCTCGTGGCCCGCGCGCAGGCGCGAGCCGCAGGTGGTCGCGATCCCGGCGAGGTCGATCAGATCCTTGAGCGCGACGGGGATGCCGTGCAGCGGGCCGCGGTCCATGCCGCGGGCCAGGTCTCGGTCGGCCCGCGCGGCCGCCGCGAGCGCGCGCTCGCCGGTGACGGCGACGAAGGCGTGCACCACCGGGTCGGCGAGCGCGATGCGGTCGAGATGCGCCCGCGTCAGCGCGGCCGAGCTGAGCGCGCCCGAGCGCAGCGCGGCGCCCGCCTGCGGGATCGTGAGGTCGGGCGGGCTCACCCTTCGCCCGCGTCGGCGGCATGGACCAGCGCCGCCGCGCGCCGCAGCCAGCGCGCCGTGGGCAGGATCGCCTCGCGCTCGGGCGCGTGCAAGAGCACGCCGGCCTCGGCGGCGGCCGCGTCGAGATCGGCGGCGGCGTAGGCCTCGGCGTCGGGCGCCTCCGGCGGCGGGGGCTCGGTCACGGGCCTCAGGTCCGGGCCTTCTCGAACGCCGTCCAGGCGGCCTCGAAGGCGGCGAAGTCGAAGCCCGGCCGGCGGGCGGGGCCGAGGACCAGCGCCTCGGTGTCCCGCATCCTGCGGATCGCGGCGGCGAGCCGGGGGACGACGTCGGGGGGGACCACCACCGCGCCGTGCCGGTCGGCATGCACCAGATCGCCCGGCGCGACGGTCAGGCCGAAGACGGTGACGGGGACGGCGATCGCGCGCACGTGCACGAAGCCGTGGCTCGGGCCGATGGAGCCTGCGACGACCGGAAAGCCCGTCGCCATGTCAGCGAGGTCGCGCATCACCCCGTTGGTGAGCGCGCCCGCCATGCCGAAGCCCTTGTGGACCCAAGTGTTGATCTCGCCCCAATAGGCGCCGACGCAGTCGGGGAAGTCGAGATCCTCGACGACCGCGACGGAGGGCTTGGGCGCCTCGGCCATCATCTTGTAGCAGGCCATGCGGCGGTTGCGGATGGCGCCTGGAGCCTCCGTCGAGGGCGCCCGCGCCGCGATCTGGGCGGTCGCGGCGAAGCCCACCACCGGCGGGCCGCCCGGGTCCGAGCAGAGCATGGTCCCGCGGGTGAAGCCGTCGAAGCCGCGCCGTCCCTGCGCCACCTCGACGGCGTTGCAGACGGTCGGCGTGTCGACCCGGCGCAGCAGCTCCAGGAGCGCGTCGTCCATCATCCCTCCAGCCAGCGGATCAACTCCGCCGTCGTCCGCTCGGGCCGCTCCAGGGTGGGCAGGTGGCCCGCGCCCTCGATCACGGCGAGGTGGGAGCCGGGGACGAGCGCGTGCATCAGCTCGTGGCGCTCGCGCGGGCAAAGGCGGTCCTCCTCGCCCATCAGGACGAGCGTGGGGCCGCGCCAGGCCCGCAGCGTCGCCTGCTGGTCGGGGCGGGCGGCGAGCGCGCGCGACTGGCGGGCGAAGACCTCCGGGCCGAGATCCTGCGCCATCGCCATGCAGAGGTCGAGGATCGCGGCCCTGTCCGGGCCGTCCGCGAGGTAGTTGGGCTTCATCTCGTCGCGCATGACCCCTTCGAGGCCGCCCTCCAGCGCGCGGGCGATCTGCGGCCCGCGCTGGGCGCGCGCCTCGCAGGCCTCGGCGCGCGGGTTGGTGTCCATCAGCGCCACGCGCTCGACCCGGCCGGGCGCCTGGCGCAGCACCTCCATCGCCACGATGCCGCCCATCGAGAGGCCGGCGAGCGCGAAGCGGGGCGGGGCGTGGGCGAGCACGTCCCCCGCGAGCGCCACCACCGTGTCATGGGCGGCGATCGGCGCGAGGTGGAGCGCCCGGCCCCCCGAGAGGGCGGCCATCTGCGGCGCGAAGAGCCGCGCGTCGCACATCATGCCGGGCAGCAGGACGAGCGGGGTCACGCGAGCGCGTCCCACGGCCGGCCCGTCAGCGCGTCGGGCGACGCCTCGGCCGAGTCCAGCCTCAGGACGGGACGGCCCCAGGGCGTCCAGCGGCGCGCGGGGACGGCGGGCCGGTCCGGCCCGTGGATCCCGGGCGGGGCCTCGGCCCGGCGCCTCTCGACCCGCGCGCGGTGCGCCGCGGAGCCAGGGCAGGCCACCTCGACGACGAGCGCCGCGGGCCCCCACGCCGCCCTCGCTCCCGCAACCGCGTCGACCGCGTCGCCCGGGACGATGGGGGCCCCGGCGGGGCCCCCGGCCGAGAACCCCCTCGCCCGCGCGGCGGCGGCCCGGCGGCCCGGATCCCTCAGCGAGGCCGGATCCTCCGCCGAGGGCGGCCGGAGGGCGGGGGCCATGACCGCCGCCTCGGTCGTGCCCACCCACCGATGCGCCGCGCGGCCGCCCGCGCAGAACGCCCGCGCCAGCGACGAGGCGCCGACGCCCGGCGGCCCCGAGAGGATCACGAGCGCCGCGCCGAGGCGATCCGCGCGCCCTCCGAGAGCGCCGCGAGCTTGGCGTAGGCGATCTCGGGATCGACCGCGCCGAAGCCCGCGAAGGTGCCGAAGCCGCAGTCCGAGCCCGCCATCACCCGCTCCGCGACCCACGATGTCGACGAACCGCTCCAGCCGCTGCGCCACGAGGCGCGGGTGCTCGACGAAGTTGGTGGTGGTGTCGACCACGCCCGGGACGAGGATGGTGTCGGCGGGGATTCTCGGCGCGGCGGTCGCGGAACACCGTCCACTCGTGGCCGTGGCGGGGGTTCGACGTCTCGAACAGCAGGTGGCGCGCATGGACCCGCATCAGGATCGGAAACACCGCGTCCATGCCGATGTCGCAGACATGCGGGCCCTCGTAGTTGCCCCAGCAGATGTGCACGCGCACCCGCTCGGGCGGGATGCCGTCGAGCGCGTGGTTGAGCGCCTCGACGTGGGAGTGGGCGACGCGCACGAACTCCGCGTCCGAAAGGTCGGTGAAGAGCATGTGCCGCGAGAGCGCGAGGTCGGGGCAGTCGAGCTGGAGGTCGAGGCCCGCCGCCACGATCCGGCGGTACTCGTCGCCCATCGCGTCGGCGAGCGCCGCGAGGTAGGCCTCGCGCGACGGGTAGAAGTCGTTCGGCAGGAAGAGCGACGACCACGCCCGGCGAGGCCGCGTTCATGAAGCCGCGCCGCGCGCCGTGGCGCTCCATGGCCTCGCGCAGGTTGGTGATGTCGCGCTCCAGCTCGTGCTGGCCGTTGGGGCGCACCTCGCCCACGCACATCGGGCGCGCGTAGCTGGGTGTGCCGCCCTCTCGCGCCAGCCGCTCGAGGAACGACGGGGAACATCTTGAGGTCGGCCGGCGCGTTGCGGGGGCTGTCGCCCGCGAAGCCCGTGTAGCGGTCCTTGACGTAGGTGGCGTAGCTGATCTTCGACGGTCTCGCCGTCGGACACGACGTCGACGCCGGCCTCGACCTGGCGGCGCACCGTCTCGTGCACGGCCTCGCGCATGACGCGGGCGAACTCGGCCTCGTCGTGGGCTCGCCGCGCTCGCGCGCGAAGAGGAGGTCCACGACGGCCTGGGAGCGGGGCAGGGAGCCGGTGTGGGTGGCCAGCACGCCCATGCCTCAGGCGCGCCAGGTCGGCCCGGCCGGGTCGTCGGTGGCGACCACGTGGTAGAGCGCGGCCTCGCCCTCCATCGCGGGCACCGCGCCGTGCGCCAGGCCCGCGGGCACGGACGCCGTGTCGCCGGGCGCGAGCACGCTCTCGCCGCCCTCCCAGAAGAGCCGCCAGTGGCCGCGCACCGGCATCAGCACCGACGGGCGGTCGTGGGCGTGGGTCGTCCCCTTGGCCGAGCCGCGCGAGACGAGGTCGATCTCGAAGCCCGGACGGTCCCGGATCAGCCCTGCGCCCGCCGATCACCTTGCACGGCGCCTTGGAGGCCAGCGCCATCATGTCGTGGTAGCGCGCGACGTGGTGGGGCACCACCTCGCACACCGCCATCTCGGGGAAGTCCTCCAGCTCGTCGTCGGTGAGCACCGGCATCGGCGCCACGCCCTCGGGCAGCGACTGGCCTTGCTTGGCGTCGTAGAGCCGGCCGTCCTCGCCCAGCACCAGCCCGTGGTCGCGCGCGTCCTCGATCACCTGCGGCGCCCAGATCACGCCGCCGCCCGCGTCGTCGCCGCCCAGCACCGCCATGATCATGCCGTAGTCGTGCCCGACGTTCTCGAAGCCGCGGAAGATGCCGGTGGGGATGTCGATCAGGTCGCCCTCCTCCAGCACCACCTCGCCCGCGTCGCCCCAGCGGCCCCAGAAGAAGCGCCAGCGCCCCGACAGCACGAAGAACACCTCCGCCGTGCGGTGCGAGTGCAGCGAGTTGCGGCACCGCGGCGGCTGGCCCGCCGCGCCGATGTTGAAGCCGTGCGCCTCCGCGATGTGGACGTGCTGGTCGGGGCTCTCCGACACGCCGCCGCCGATGATGGTGAAGTTCTCCTTGGCGTCCGAGCCCGGCGTGTGCGCGTCGATGAAGGCGGTCCTGCACGCCCGCAGCTCGCCGTAGCGCACGATGCGCTTCTCCATCTCTGCAGCGCTGAGGGTGGTGCGTTCCAGTTCGAGCGTGGTCATCACAGGTCTCCGGTGTGAAGGTGGATCTGCTTCCAGATGGCGATTTCGTCGTAGAGGGTGAACTCGCGGCGCAGGCCCGCCCCGCCGTCCCCGAACGGGCCGAACTCGGCGTGGGTGATGCCCATGACATGGACCGGCGCGCCGGTGGGGGCGCCGAAGGCGCCGAAGCCGTCGTGCTTGCCGTCGAGGCTCCAGCGCACCGCGGCGCGGTGGGGCTGGTGCGGGTCGGAGCGGCCGATGACGTGGTGGATGGCGAATGTCGCCGAAGGAAAGGCGGCGCGCAGCTGCATCCAGCGGAACTCGGCGAAGTCCCACGACCAGCCGCCCTCGCGCGCCCGGATGCTCGGTCCGCACGGCGCGGTCGTATTCGGCGCGGATCACGGCGATGTCCTTGTCCATGATCCGGGTCAGGACGGAGGCGAGCCGCTGCCCCCATTCGTCGTCGTTGCCGGGCGACGTGTAGCCGCCCTGCACGTCGTCGGCGGCCGTGAAGGGACGGGTCGCCTTCCCCGGCCCGCCCTCGCGGGCGATCTGACGCCGTGCGAACCCCTTGGGCTTCATGCCGAGCTGCTTCACGATGCCCGAGACGTCGCGGACCAGCCACTCGTCGTAGATCACGTCGTCCTTGGCGGCGCAGTCGGCGATGGCGCGGATCGTGAACCGCCTGGCCGTAGGCGGCCCGAAGGCGCCGTGGCCCAGATGGGTGCCCGTCGTCACCAGCCGGTGCGACGAGAGGAACCCCGCCCCCTCGTCGCCCGACCAGATCACGTCCTCGCCCAGGAGCTGGCGATCGGGGAACTCGGCCAAGGTGGCGAGCGTGCCGTCGATCACCGCCCGGTTGCCGCGCACCAGCCCGGACGGGAAGCGCATCGGCAGGTCCGGGGCGTAGTAGTGGTCGAGCGTGGCCAGCCCGCGGTCCTCCCAGATCTCCTTGGTGATCTTGAGGATGTAGTCGGGCAGGTCGGCGAACTTGTCCTGGAAGCCCTTCATTCGTGCGCTCCCGTGGACAGGAGGATCTGCTTCCAGATCGCGGTCTCGTCGATCAGCACCCATTCGCGGCGGATGCAGGCGCCCCCGTCCCCCCGAACGGCCCGAACTCGGCATGGCTCATGCCCATCACGTGGATCTCGGCGCCCGTGGGTGCGCCGAAGCGCGCCCCAGCCCGAATGCGCGCCGGTGAGCGACCAGCGCAGTGCTGCGCGCGGCGGCACCAGGGGGTCGTCGCGGCCGATGACGTGGTCGATCTCGAACGCCGCGTCGGGGAAGGCGGCGCGGAGCCCCACCCAGAACTGGTCGGCGTCCGACCAGCCGAGGCCCGAGACGCCGCCAGGGTGTTCGAGGTTGGCAGCCCGGTCATATCCCCGCGGGATCGCCGCGAGGTCGGCGGCCATGATCCGGCTCAGCACGTCGGCGTAGCGCGCGCCCCACTCGTCGTCGTTGCCGCGCCCGTCATAGGGGCCGGCAACGTCGCGGGCGGGGGTCGTCGGGCGCGCGCAGCGCTCCGGGCCGCCCTCGCGGGCGATCTGGTCCCGCGTCCAGTCGATCACGTCGAAGCCCATCTGGCGCACGATCGCGCCCTGGTCGCGCACCAGCCATTCGTCGGTCACCCGGTCGTGGGAGATCGCGCAGTCGGCGAGGATGCGGTAGGCGACGCGCCGCCCGGTGGGCGCGCCGTAGGCGCCGGGACGGGAATGGGTGGCGGTGCAGACCAGCCGGTGCGAGGAGAGGTAGGCGTCGGTCGTGTCGTCGGAGCGCGCGGGATCCTCGCACCAGATCACGTCCTCGCCCAGGAGCTCGCGGTCGGGGAACTCGGCCAGCGTCGCCATGGTCGCCGCGATCACGCGGGAGTTGTCGACCAGCACCGAGGCCGGCGAGCGCACGATCAGGCCGGGCGCGTAGCGATGCGTCAGGCTCGCGATCTCGCGGTCCTCCCAGATCTCGCGGGTGATGCCGATGATGAAGTGCGGCACGTCGCGCCATTTCGGGTCGAAGCCCCTCACGTCTGTCCTCCTTCGGCCCGCGTCGAGCCGCGCACGATCAGCGCGCCGTCGATCCTGACCCGGCGCGGGCCGGCCTCGCGCCCCTCGATCCGGTCGATCAGCGTGGTCACGGTCTCGGCCACCATCCGGTTCACGCGCTGGCGCACCGTGGTCAGCGCGTAGGCGGGCCAGGCGGCGGGCGGCACGTCGTCGAAGCCCACAACGGCCACGTCCCGAGGCACCCTGAGCCCGAGCTCGAAGCGCAGCACGTCCATCACCGCGAAGGCCATGTGGTCGTTGCACACGAACACCGCGTCGGGCGGGGAGGCCACGTCGAACATGGCCCTCGCCGCCCCCTGGGCCTGGGCGTGGTCGAAGTTGCCGACGCCGCGGGCGAAGAGGTCGAGCCCCGCGGCGGCGAGACCCTCGCGGAAGCCCGCCTCGCGGTCGCGTTGGGTCGAGGCCCCGTCGACGCCCGCGATGTAGGCGATGCGCTCGTGGCCGTGGCCCGCGAGCAGCGCGGCCAGCGCGCGGCCGCCGGCGCGGTTGTCGGTGGTCACGCTCGACAGGCGCGGGTCGTCCTGGTCGCGGTTGAAGAGCACCACGGGGATGCCGGCGGCCTGGCACCGCTCGGCCAGCGGCGAGGACATCGAGACCGAGGCGAGCACGATGCCGCTGACCTGGTAGTCGAGGATCTCCTGCATCACGCCCTCGACATCGCCCGCCATGGGCGCGCCCATGAACACCAGCACGTGATAGCCGCGCTCCTGGAGCGCGATCGACAGGCGCTCGACCGCCTCGGGGTAGAAGTAGTTCTCCAGATAGGCGACCACGAGGCCGATGATCCGCGAGCGCCCGGCGGTGAGCGAGCGCGCGAGCGCGTTGGGGCGGTAGCCGAGCTCCAGCGCGGCGCGGCGGACCTTCTCGGCAGTGTGCTGGGAGACCGGCGCGCCGGGGGTGAAGACGCGGCTGACCGCCGACTGGCTGACCCCTGCGCGCTGCGCGACGTCGTGCGAGGTGATCTTCTCGCCCGCCATCACCCGGCCGTCCAGCCGCCGTCGACCATGAGCGCGGTCCCGGTGACGAGCGCCGAGGCGTCTGAGGCGAGGAACGCCACCGCGCCCATGACGTCCTCGACCGCGCCCACGCGGCCGAGCGCGATCTTGCCCTCGATCCAGGCCACGCGCTCGGGGTCGGCGAAGGTGGCCTCGGTGAGCGGCGTGCGGATGAAGGTCGGGCAGAGCGTGTTGACGCGGATGCCGTGCGGCCCCCACTCGATGGCCATCGCCTTGGTGAAGCCCTCGACGCCATGCTTGGTGGCGCAGTAGACGGCGCGGTCGACGCCGCCGACATGGCCCATCTGCGATGAGACGTTGATGAGCGAGCCGGGCTTGCCCGCCTCGATCAGCCCCCGCGCGACGGCTTGGGTGACGAAGTAGGCGCCGCGGAGGTTGAGCCCCGCCACGGCGTCGAAATCCTGCGGCGTCGTCTCGGCGGCAGGGGCGTGGCGGGCGAGTCCGGCGCTGTTCACCAGCACGTCGAAGGGTCCGTTCTCCGCCACGGCGGCCGCCGTGGCGGCGACATCGCCCACGTCGAGCGCCAGCACCTCGGCGCTGAAGCCGTCGGCGCGCATCGCGTCGCAAGCCTGCGACAGCCTGCCGGCCGAGCGGGCGGCCAGCACCACGTGCGCGCCCTGCTCCGCGAGCGCCACGGCGCAGCCCAGGCCGATGCCCGAGGACGCGCCGGTGACGAGCGCACGGCGGCCTTCGAGCCGGAACGAAGGGGTGCGCGGCAGGGTCATGGACCGCACAAGCGGGGGTGTCGGACCGGACCAAGCGGACCCGGTCCGGGGGTCGCGGCGGAATCGGCGAACATCCACGAGGCCAGGACGCGTCCGTCGCGGCTGGTCGAGGCGGCGGAGGGCGGGGCGTTCGTCATCGCCAAGGCGGGCGAGCCGATGGTCGAGGTCATGCCGCTGGAGGCGGAGGGGCGGCCTGCGCGGCGCCTGGGTCTTCTCAGGGGCCAGATCAGCGCCCCCGACGACTTCGATGCCTTCATGCAGGACGAGATCATCGCCCTGTTCGAGGACGGGCCGCTCTCTCCTTCGCCGAACGAGGACACCGATCCGTCCGATGCGCGATGAGGGCGCTCTTCGACACGCGTCTCGTCGTCTGGAGCGCCGAGGGGTCGCGGCCCCTGCCGCGCGAGGCGCGCGAGTTCTATCGCGACCTGAGCGTCGAGCCGACCCACACCGTGGCGAGGATCTGGAAGGTTGCGGTCAAGTCCGCCCGGCGCCGCCCCAGGTTCGATCCCGACCCGGGAGTCCCGCGCCGGGGACTTCTCGGTGCCGATCGGGAGGAGCGGCCGGTTCTTGCGGAACGTGCGACCGCCGTCGCCGCGCTCCCCTTGGCCCCTCACGATCCGTTCGACCGTCCGCTGATCGCACGGGCCGGTGTCGAGACCATGACCTTCCCGACCGCGGACCGCGATCTCGCGGCCTGTGGCCTCCCGGTGCGGCTGGCGTGACATTTCACTCCGCCGCCGTGCCGTAGGGCACGTCGCGGCCGCCGTAGCGGCGCACGCGGAGATTGGCCTGCTCGGCGTGGCCGACGAAGCCTTCGAGCATGCACAGCCGCGAGCAGTAGGCGCCGATCGTCGCGGCGGCCTCGTCGGTCGTCACCTTCTGGTAGGAGTGGGTCTTGATGAACTTGCCGACCCAGAGGCCGCCGGTGTAGCGGCCGGCCTTCCTGGTCGGCAGGGTGTGGTTGGTGCCGATCACCTTGTCGCCGTTGGCGACGTTGGTGCGAGGGCCCAGGAACAGCGCGCCGTAGGAGCGCATGTTCTCCAGATACCAGTCGTCGCGGTCGGTCATCACCTGGACGTGCTCGGAGGCGATGTCGTTCGCCACCTCCAGCATCTCCTCGTGGTCGGCGCACAGGATCGCCTCGCCGTAGTCCTCCCAGGAGCGCCGCGCGGTCTCGGCGGTGGGCAGGATGGCGAGGATCCGGTCGATCTCCCTCAGCGTGCCTTCGGCGAGCTTGCGCGAGGTGGTGACGAGCACGGCGGGGGAGTTGTGGCCGTGCTCGGCCTGGCCCAGGAGGTCGGTGGCGCACATCTCGGCGTCCACCGTGTCGTCGGCGATCACCATGGTCTCGGTGGGGCCGGCGAAGAGGTCGATGCCGACGCGGCCGTAGAGCTGGCGCTTGGCCTCGGCGACGAAGGCGTTGCCCGGCCCCACCAGCATGTCCACCGCCTCGATGCTCTCGGTGCCCAGCGCCATCGCGCCGATCGCCTGGATGCCGCCGAGCACGTGGATCTCGTGCGCGCCGCCGAGATGCATGGCCGCGATCACCGCCGGGTTCGGCCCTCCCTTGAACGGCGAGGTGCAGGCGACGATGCGCGGCACGCCCGCCACGCTCGCGGTGGCCACCGACATGTGCGCCGAGGCGACCATCGGGAACTTGCCGGCAGGGACGTAGCAGCCGACGGACTGGACGGGCAGGTTCCTGTGGCCGAGGACGACGCCGGGCAGCGTCTCGACCTCGATGTCGAGCATCGAGTCGCGCTGGGCCTGGGCGAAGGTCTTCACCTGGGTCTGCGCGAACTTGATGTCCTCCAGCTCGCGGTCCGAGACCTGCGCCATCAGCGCGTCGATGTCGTCCTGCGACAGGCGGAAGGACGGCGGGCTGTAGTGGTCGAACTTCTCGCTGAACGCGCGCACCGCCGCATCGCCATGGGCCTCGATCTCCTTCAGCGCGCTCTCGACGACGGCGCGGACCTTGGCGTCGTCCTCGGCCCGGTCGGCCTCGGGCTTGCCTCGCTTGAGATGCTCGGCCATGGGATGTCCTTTCATGCTTCGTTGGTAGGCGGTCACATGCCGTAGTCGAGCGAGATCCGGGGCAGGATGAGCGACAGGTCCGGCCACGCCGCGATCAGGAGCAGCGCGGCGATCATGGTGAGAACCCAGGGGAGGATCCGGCGCACGACCGCATCGAAGGAGATGCTGCCCACCTGCGCCGCCATGAAGAGGTTGGCGCCGAGCGGCGGCGTGACGAAGCCGATGGCCAGGCTCACGATCATCACGATGCCGAAATGCACCGGGTCGATGCCGAGCGCGCTGGTGATCGGCAACAGCACCGGCGTCAGGATCACGATGGCGGCGAGCGTCTCGAGGAAGGTTCCCACGATCAGCAGCAGGACGATCGCGGCGAGCAGGACCACGTAGCGGTTCTGGGTCAGCTCCACCACGAAGGCCGCGAGCGTCTGGGGGATCTGCTCGAGCGCGATGATCCGCCCGAAGGCCACGGAGGCGCCGATGATCACCAGCACCGCCGACACCAGCAGAGCGGATTCGAGCATCATGCCCGGCAGGGCCTTCACCGGCAGCTCGCGGTAGACCAGGACGCTGACCACCAGCGCATAAACCACGGCGACCGCGGAGGATTCGGTCGGCGTGACGATGCCGCCGTAGATCCCGCCCAAGACGACGACCGGCATCAGGAGCGCAGCCTTGGCCTCGTTGAGCACGGCCCAGCGGCTCCGCGTCGCCGCCGGGCGCTCGACGGCCGGCGCGCCGCGACGCCGCCAGGCGTTGTAGAGGATGAGCGCGAGCGCGATCACGACGCCCGGCAGCACGCCGGCGAGGAAGAGCGCGGTCACCGAGACGCCCGCCGAGACCGCGTAGACGATCATCACCACGCTCGGCGGGATCATGACGCCCAGCGAGCCCGCGCTCGCCACCATGGCGCAGGAATAGGCCCGATCGTAGCCGCGCTGCACGAGCGCGGGGATCATCGCGAGCCCGATCGCCGCGACCGTCGCCGATCCCGTGCCCGAGATCGCCGCGAAGAAGAGGCAGGCCATGATCGTGACCGTGCCGAGATCGCCAGGCGCATCGCCGAAGAAGGACTCCGCCACCGCCACCAGCCGGCGCGAGATCCCGCCCTGGCTCATGATGCTGCCGGCGAGCGTGAAGAGCACCACGGCGATCAGCGTGAAGGAGTTGATCCCGCTGACGAGGCCGAGCGCGTAGAGGTCGAAGTTGAGGAACGGGATCCAGGCGATGGCGAGCAGGCTCGCGGCGCCCAGCGCGATCCCGATCGGCACGCCGATCGCCAGAAGCATGAAGAACGACCCGAAGAGGATGAGCGTCGTCATCTCAGACGTCCGCCTGCGCGGCCAGTCCGGTATCGCCGAGCGCGAGGATCCGGTAGAGCGAGTGGACGAGGCGGAGCGCGCTGAGCGCCCCGCTCACGATGATCGCCGCGTAGAGCGCGGCGGTCGGCCAGCCGGTCGCGGACAGGATCTGGCCCCGCTCGACCGCGTTGGTCGTGATGACGATCCCGAGCCAGCAGACGACGATCGAGTAGATCAGGAAGACCGACTCGGCGAGGGCGAGCAGGATCCGCCGGGCGGCGGGCGGGACCGAGTTCGAGGAGGAGCGTCACCCGCATGTGGCGCCGCTCGCGGATCGCGTAGCTCACCCCGAAGTAGATCGTGTAGACGAAGGCGAGCCGCGCCATCTCGTTGGCGGGCGCGATCGAGGTGGACAAGGCGAACCGCGCGACGACGTCGGCGAAGACCAGCACGATGATCGCGCCCAGCGCGAGGACGATCACCGCGGGCTCGAAGTATCTTTCCATCAAGCAAAACGGCTTCACCATGGCTCTCTCCCCTGCCGGAAGCCCCGCCGCGCCTACCGGCCGAGGGTGGCCATGAACGCGTCGTAGAACTCGGTGCCGGCGGCGGCACGGATGTCCTCCTCGATCGCCGCGTTCATGGTCTCGCCCATCGCCTGGCGGGCCTCGGCGGGAAGCTCGTTGACCACGAGCCCCTTCGCCTCGAGCTCCGCGAGCGCCGCGGCGTTCGCCTCGGCGGCCAGCTCACGCTGAAGCGTGACCGTCTCGCCCGCGACCTCCATCAGCAGCGCCTGCTCTTCCGGGCTCAGCGCGTCGAAGAACGCGAGGTCGGCGATCCAGAGCTCGGGCCAGTAGATGTGCCCCGTCAGCGTGACGTAGTCCTGGACCTCGAAGAACCGCTCGATGATGATCGAGGACAGCGCGCTTTCCTGGCCGTCGATCAGGTTCTGCTGGAGCGAGGGATAGATCTCGCCCCAGGCGAGCGGGAGCGGGACCGCGTCGATCGACCGCCAGGCCGTGATCTGGATCGGGTTGTCCGCCGATCGCATCCTCAATCCCTCGAACGCCTCGACGCTGTCGAGCGGCGCGCGGCTGTTGGTGAAGTGACGGAATCCGAGCTCCATGAAGCCCATCCCCTTGAGGCCGCGGCTTTCCATCGCGTCGAGCAGCGATCGGCCCGCCGGGCCGTCGAGGACCGAGCGCGCCTGCTCCTCGTCCTCGAAGAGCAGGAACTGATCGAGGACCATGAGCTCGGGCACCATGGACGACAGCAGCACCGAGGCGCCCGTCGTCATGGTGATGTTGCCCGACTGCACCAGCTCGGTGGCCTCCTGCACGCTGCCGATCTGCCCTCCGGGGAAGATCTCCACCTGCATCTCGCCGTCGGAGCGCGCCTCGAGCTCCTCTTGGAAGAACACCAGCGCCCGATGGATGGGCGAGCTTTCGGGCGTCGAATGCGCGATGCGGATGGTCGTCTCCGCCGTGGCGCTTCCCGCCGTGACGAGGCTCGCCGCGACGGCGAGAAGGCTCTTCGTGAACATGGTGCGACCTCCCTGGTTCGACATCTGTCGTCCTTGCGCTCCCTTCGAGCGGCATCGCTCCGCATCTGGATGCAGGGCGATCTCGCGCGCGCCTCAACCCGGCCGCGGCGGCTCCTTCTCGCCGCGGTCGAAGGCCTCCCAGCCTTCGCCGTCGAAGACATCGACGCCGAGCTGCGCCAGCACGGCGGGGAAATCGACCGAGACCCAGTTGTCGGCGATGCGGCCGTCGCGGACGCGCCAGAAATCCATGTAGGGGATCCGAACCCGCCTGGCCGTCGCGGCGATGCCCATGAACGGGCCGGAATGCGTCGCCTCGATGTGGCCGAAGCAGGACGCCCATTCGCCCTGCACCACGAAGCGTTCGGTCTTGTAGTCGCGCTCGGTGAAGGCGGCGCGGATCGGCAGTTGCCAGTCGCGGCGGAAGGCGTCGAGCCCGTGCTTGGTGCCGCAACCCCGGTTGCCCATCCAGCGGAAATCCTCGTGGAAGTGATCCGCCATGGCATCGGAGCCGGCGCCGAGCGCCGCCTCCATCCGCCGGACGACATCGAGGGTCGCCCGCGATTCCGCCAGGTCGTCGGCGGCCTCGGGGAACTGCGGGAAGGACCTGTCGGACGTGTCGGAGGTCGCTTGCGTCACACCGGGACCGGCCGATGCGGGGCGTTGCCGGCCCAGGCCAGCGCGCCGCTTTCGCGCT
The DNA here is from genome assembly GCA_963799455.1 of uncultured Alphaproteobacteria bacterium. GTDB lineage: Bacteria > Pseudomonadota > Alphaproteobacteria > Rhodobacterales > Rhodobacteraceae > CAWCXF01. The sequence goes on from CAWCXF010000004.1 coordinate 292,324, forward strand.
CGAAGAGGTGGCAGATGGCCGGCGGGACGGCGGCGTGCACCGTCTGGTCGATCTCGGCGCGGTAGTCCTTGTCGCCCTTGACCGACACGAGCGCGTCGCCGAGGCGGTAGCTGATCATCGAGGCCTCGCCCAAGAGCTCGATCGAGTAGACCGGGGCCGCGATCTGGCCGCCCGCCCCGACGATGGCGGCGTCCTCGGCGCGAAAGCCCAGCGTGACGGGGCCGGAGGCGTCGGCCGGAAGCCCCTCCACGCGCATCCCCGGCGCCTCGAAGACGCCGCGCGCGAGGGTGCCGTCGATCAGGTTCATGGCGGGCGAGCCGATGAAGCTCGCCACGAAGGTGTTGGCGGGGTTGTCGTAGATGTCGGTGGGCGTGCCGACCTGCTGGATGCGGCCCTTGTCCATCACCACCACGCGGTCGGCCAAGGTCATCGCCTCGATCTGGTCGTGGGTGACGTAGACGGTCGTGACCTTCAGCTCGTGCTGGAGGTGCTTGATCTGCGCGCGCGTCGAGACGCGCAGCTTGGCGTCGAGGTTCGAGAGCGGCTCGTCCATCAAGAACACGGTGGGCTCGCGCACGATGGCGCGCCCCAAGGCCACGCGCTGGCGCTGGCCGCCCGACAGCTCCGCCGGGCGGCGGTCGAGGAAGTCCGTCAGCTCGACGGTGCGCGCGGCCCTCATGACGCGCTCGTCGTGCTCGGCCTTGGGCACCTTGCGGACCCTCAGCGGGAAGCGGATGTTCTCGTAGACCGACAGGTTGGGGTAGAGCCCGTAGGACTGGAACACCATCGAGATGTCGCGGTCCTTGGGCTCGAGGTCGTTGACCATGCGCTCGCCCATCCAGATCTCGCCCGAGGTCACGTCCTCGAGCCCGGCGATCATCCGCATCATGGTGGACTTGCCGCAGCCCGAGGGGCCGAGCAGCACCAGGAACTCGCGGTCGGCGATGTCGAGGTCGAAGTCGTCCACGCCGACGAAGCCGCCCCAGCGCTTGCAGACGTGCCTGAGCCTCAGCTCCGCCATGGGCCTACCCCTTCACCGCGCCCGCGGTCAGGCCGCTGACGATCTGTCGCTGGAAGAAGAGCACCAGCACGAACAAGGGCGCAATCGCCGAGACCACGGCGGCGACCGCATACATCACCTTGCCCTCGGCCTGGGTCGAGCCGAGGAAGGAGGCGATCTTGGGCACCATGGTCTGGTTCTCCTGGCTGAGCAGCATCGCGGTCACGGCGAAGTCGTTGTAGGCCAGCAGGAAGCTGAAGAGGCCGGTCGTCACCACGCCCGGCCACATCACCGGGATCACCACCAGGCGGAACGCCTGGAAGCGCGTGCAGCCGTCCACCATCGCGCTCTCGTCGAGGTCCTTGGGGATCGACAGGAAGAACGAGTGCAGCATCCACAGCGTGAAGGGCTGGTTGATCGCCACCAGCACGACGATGGTGGTGGGCAGGATGCCCCATACGTTGAGCTCGAAGAAGGGCAGCAGGTAGCCCGACACCAGCGTGACGTGCGGCATGGCGCGGAAGACGAGCGCCGCGATCAGGATCCAGAAGGTGTAGCGGAACCCCGATCGCGCCAGCGCATAGCCGCCGAGCGTGCCGATCATCAGCGACAGCACCGTCACCGACAGCGTGACGATCAAGGTGTTGAGCGCCGATCGCCAGAAGTCCTCCAGCACCCAGGCGCCGTAGTAGCCCGCCCCCGTGAAGGGCCCGCCGGTCTGCGCGACGGTCCGCGGCCCCCAGATCGCGTTGAGCCAGTCCGAGCGCGAGAAGAAGTCCGCCTCGACCTTGAACGAGCCCCAGGTGGTCCACAGGAACGGGAAGGCGGCGACGATCAGCCAGAGCGCGACGAGCCCGGTCGAGACCGTCACCAGGGCCGGGGAGCGGCGCTGCGCGCGGGCGGCCATGCGCGAGCCCTCCTCAGGCCTTGCGGTTGAACTCGCGCCAGGTGCGGATCAGCACCGGCGTGAGCAGGACGACGACGCCCAGGATGGTGATCATCGAGGTGGCGGCGGCCGAGCCGAAGAGCGGCGCGTCGGTCCCGCGCAGGTCGTTGAAGATCAGGTAGCTGAGCGAGGTGGCGTTGGCCGCCGCGCTGAAGCCGATGATCGGCTCGAAGACCCGGAAGTTGTCCATCAGCTGCACCAGCATGACGAAGGTCGCCAGCGGCGCGAGGTGGGGGACGACCACGAAGCGGATGCGCTCCCAGCGGCTGGCGCCGTCGATCATCGCCGATTCCAGCGTGTCCTCCGGCACGGTCTGGAGGCCCGCGTAGAACACGATGAAGCTGAACGGCGCCATGTGCCACACGCCGTAGACGAAGAGCGTCACCCAGGTCAGCGTCGGCGAGGCCTTGAGCGACAGCTGCGGGTCGTCGAAGAGGACCTGGAGGTTCGCGCCGATCACGCCCTGGGCGTCGATCATCCAGAAGAGCACCAGCGAGCCCACCAGCGGCGTCACGATCATCGGCAGCAGCGAGAAGAAGATGACCGGCCCCTTGATCAGCCGGGGGATCGCGTTGACCCCGAGCGCGATGAAGAAGCCCAGCACGATCACCAGCGGCGTGACCACGAAGGTGTAGGCGATGGTGAAGGCGAGCGCCGCGTAGAGCGGCAGGTTGAGGATCCCCGAAAGCGCCGCGCCGACGCCGGGGCTCTCGCGCCAGATCCGCGCCACCTCGTCGAAGGCGAGGTGGCTGGGGTTGGTGTAGGTGCCCAGCCAGTTGAACCGCCCCATCGGGCTCTCGGCGCGGGCCTCGGCCATCGCCGCGGCGTCGACCCGCCGCTCCGTCGTGCAGCCGAAGGGGCCGCAGTTCTCGACCTCGACCAGCACCTGCTCGTGCTCGACGAAGAGCGACTGGTAGGCCACCGAGACGATCGGCAGGGCGATGAAGAGCAGCATCACGAAGAGCGACGGCGCGATGAAGGCCAGGAAGGTCTTGTGGGGCATCGCGCGCTCCCTTCGACGCGGGCGGGCGGCCAGGGCGGCGGGCAGGCCGGCGGCCAGGTCGGCGGGCGGGGAGGGGGCGGCGGCCCCCTCCCGCCGTCGTCACTGCAGGTAGCCGGCCTCCCTGGCGGCGGTGTTGTAGGCCTGCGTCGCGTCGCCGAGCGCCTGCTCGGCGCTCTCCTGGCCCTGCATGAACTGCGCCAGGTTGTCGCCGATGGCGGTGAAGAGCACGCCCATGTAGGGCAGCATCGGGAAGGGCTGCGCGCCCGCCTGCATGGTCTCGATCACCCCCTTGGCGGCGGGCGTCGGCTCGTAGCCCTTGATGAGCCAGACCGCGACCTCGGCGTTCTCCTGCGCGGTCCGGGGCGCGATGGCGTGCATCATCGCCCGGAAGCTGGCCTCGGCGTCCTCGTCGGAGATGTTCTTGGCGATCACGAAGCCGTCCCACCACAGCGTCGCGGCGGGCACCGTGCCGCCGCCGACGGTGGGCGCCGCGGCGAGCACGGTCTCCGCGGCGATCTCGGGCGCCGGGCCCGAGGTGTCGATCAGCGCGGAGGCGCGCGAGCCCCAGCCGTTCAGCATCGCCACCTCGCCCGCCTCCCACAAGGGCTTGATCGCGTTGGTGTTGTAGGTCATGAAGTCGCGCCCCATGTAGGCGCTGAGCGCCTTCATCATCTCCAGCGCCTCGACGCCCTTCTCGTTGTCGATCGCGGCGTTGGCGGTGCCCGGCTCGAAGAACTCCCCGCCCAGGCCCATATACATGTTGACGAACTCCTCGGCGAGGTCGAAGCCCGGCATGAAGTTCGCGGCCAGCGGGTTCTGCATGACGCCCTGCTCGCGCAGCGCCTCGGCGTTGGCGAGCATGTCCTCGTAGGATTTCGGCGGCTCGAGGCCGGCCTCCTCCAGCACGTCGCGGCGGTAGTGCAGGTGCTGGGCGTTGGCCATGAAGGCGATGGCCATGACCTTGCCGTCGATGCGGATGAGCTGGCTGTCCAGGAGGTCCTGGCCGTAGGCCTCGACCAGGTCGTCGAGCGGGCGGATGAGCCCGGCGTTCAGCAGCGGCACGATCGAGTTGTTGGCCACCATCGCCACCGTGTAGGTCGCGGGGTCCGTGGTCAGCGCCGGGACCTGGATGTTCTTGTGCTCGGTGGTCTGGTTCTTGGTGACGGTGACCGCGGGGCTGGCGCACTCCTCGGCGGCGGAGGCCACGACGTGCAGCGCCTCGAAGTCGTTCGACAGGATGCGGACCGAGCCCGCCGGGATGCCGCAGCCCTCCTGGGCGAGCGCGGGGGAGGCGACGAGGGCGCAGATGGCGGCCGAGGCCTTCAGGATGCGGTTCACGAGGTTCCCCCGTTGAGCGGGCTCCGCGGCGTCTCGCGGCCGTGCGGCCCTGTAACCCGGATCGTCGTCCGACACTGTGACGTCCGACACTGTGACGTTACGTCCGCCATGACGGACGATCAATCGTTCGCATGATGTGAATACGCTTGCAACGGTTTTCTCTCGGGCCGAGACGTCGCCGGGCGCCCGAGGGATCGGCGCGACTGGAGACGAGCGATGGGAACCCAGCATCCGGCCGACAAGCGTCGCCTGCATGACGGCCTCTCGGCGCTGGCCGAAGCCCGCCCCGGCGCGCTCGCCGAACGGCTCGCGGCGATCTGCCACCCGGAGATCGAATGGCGGGGCTCGCATCCGCTCGACGAGGTGCGTGGGCTCGAGGCCGTCCACGCCCGGGTCTGGGCGCCGCTGATCCGGGCCTTTCCCGATCTGGAGCGCCGCGACCTGATCGTGGCCGGCGGCCGCACCGAGGGCCGCGACCACGTGGCGATGGTCGGGCACTACTGCGGCACGTTCCGCGAGCCCTGGCTGAGCATCCCGGCGACCGGGCGCCCGATCTTCATCCGCTACGGCGAGGTGCACGAGGTCCGGGGCGGGATGATCGTGCAGAGCAGCTGTCTGTGGGACATCCTCGACGTGATGCGTCAGGCGGGCTTCCGGCCCCTGGCGCCGAGCCTGGGCACCGAGGGGATGTGGCCCGGGCCGATCACCGGCGACGGGCTGGCCTTCGCCAAGGCCGATCCCGAGCTTTCCGCGGCGAGCCTCGCCCAGACGCTGGCGATGCACGCGGCGCTCGGCGCCCACGACGACGCGGCCGGCCTCGGCCGCGAGGGGCTTCTCGGCATGCCGCAGCGCGAGCACTGGCATCCGAGGATGATGTGGTACGGGCCCTCGGGGATCGGCACGACGCGCGGGCTCCAGGGCTTCGTGGACCACCACCAGCTGCCGTTCCGGATCGCCTTTCCGAACCGCAAGGGCGGCGGGCAGTGGGACGAGGTCGCCGAGGTGAAGGCCAAGCTCGGCGGCGGGCACTACATCCGCATCGGCGACGGCCCCTATTCGGTCACCGGCGGCTGGCCCAGCGTCTTCGCGCTGCACACCGGCGGCGGCTTCCTCGGGATGGGCCCGACGGGCCGCGCGGTGACGATGCGGGTGATGGACTTCTACCTCCACCACGAGGGGCTGATCCGCGAGAACTGGGTGCCGCTCGACGTGCTCGACCTGCTGCGCCAGATGGGGGTCGACGTGATCGCGCGGATGCAGAGCCATTTCCGCCGCGGCGGCTGACGCTCAGCCGGGCGGGGCGGGGCGGTCGGCCATCTGGGCGAGCTTCACCTGCATCAGGGCCGCCAGCTCGTCATAGACCCGCCATTCCTCGACGATGCGGCCGTTCCTGTAGTGGAAGTGGCTCATGCCCATGATCTGCACCCGTTTGCCGGTCGGCTCGCCGAGCTCGGTGAGGATGCCGTGGCCGAGGTGGTGGCCCTCGGTGATCCAGCGCACCGCGACCTTGGTTCCACCCTCCTCGCAGGGCGTCGAGCAGATGTGCTGCGGCGCGAAGAGCGCGTCGGGGAACGATCCGACCAGGCCGACGGTCTGGTGCATCACCGCGGCGATGCCGTAGAGTTCCGCCATCAGCGGGCCGTGGAACTGCACCGTCGGGGCGTAGACGTCCTTGATCTTGCCAAACATGCGCCGGTTGAAGACCTCGTGCAGCCAGAGCAGCGTCTCGCGCTCCAGATCGCTGCCGGCGATCTCCAGATCGGGCTCGCTCTCCGGCGGATACTGGCCGATCATTCGGCGGTTCTCGCCGATGTCGAGCGTGAGCAGGCCCTTCTCGAAATACCCCTTCGCCATCCGCTCGGCGAAGGGGTGGGGGTCGAGCCCGAGCTGCTTCAGGATCGCCATGGCGTCGGCGACGACCCATTCGCGGTAGATCCTGCCCGCGTGGACCATGCAGTCGGCGATGGTGCGCGAGACGAACGTCCGCCCGGTCGGGGGGCCGTAGTGGCCGGCCTGGGTGTGGCGCCCCGAGCCGGTCACGAGGTGCGAGGTGTAAAAGCCCTCCCGATCGTCGCCCGACCAGATCACCTGGGTCGCCATGCCCCGCCGCTCGGGCAGCGACACCAGCCGCTGGATCGTGTCGCGCACGATGGCCTCGCGGTCGTAGAAGGTGCCGGTCGCGGTGTGGACGACGCAGTTGTGCGTGTAGTGGGTGTAGATCAGCCCGACGTCGCGCTCGTCCCAGATGCGGTGGGTGCAGCGCACGATGTAGTCGACGATGTCGGTGTAGAGGGGATCGAACCCCTCCATCGACTGGACCCGCTCGCGCCCCTCGGGCACCAGCTCGACGAAGTCGCGCCGCTCCACCTGGAGGGCCTGCTCCGGCGACGGCTCGGCGGAGATCGAGGCTTCGGGATCGGGGGCGGGCCGCTCATCTTCGGGAGGGCTCATGATGGCTCCACAAGGTAGCTCGTCAGAGAGCGTTCATCCGGTGACAATCGAACTCCACACTGTCCGTCGTCAGGTGATCCGAGACAGGCGGAGCGGCTCAGGGACGCAAGGGCCTGGTCCGTGTGGGGGTGAGGTTAGGTGGCCTGGGCATGGTGGTGCAAGCGGCGCCTGGCCAGGGTCTGCCGCTCGATCCGGGCCCGCTCGGCCAGGATGGCCTCGCCGCGGCCGAAGCAGACGCCGGCCGGGGTGAGGCCGCGACGGCTCTCGTGGGCGCGGGCGTGGTTGTCGCGCTCGACCAAGGCGCCGACCTGCTCCTCCGGGGCGCCGAACAGGTAGTGGTTCTCCAGCAGGAGGCGGTTCTTGAGGGTCTGGGGCTCTGAGCAGAGGCCGTCATGGGCCGTTTCGGGCGGTGGGCGTCCGGGGGCTCGTCTCTCATGGTGGCGGCATCGGCTCCGATGGCGGGGCTGCGGCGATGGAGGAGGGACGAGCAGGGAGCACGACGTGGGCATCGACGTCTCGCTGGAGCTGAGCCGCGTGTGCGTCCTCGACGCCGCCGGCGCCGTCGTGCGCGAGGCGAAGGTCGCGGGCGAGCCGGAGGTGCTGGTCGGCTTCATCGCCGAGCTCGACGTGCCGATCGCGTCCGTCGGGCTCGAGGCGGGTCCGCTGTCGGCGTGGCTCCACGACGGGCTGAAGGCGTCCGGCCACGAGGTGGCGCTGCTCGAGACGCGGCAGGTCAAGGCGCTCTCGGCGATGGCGGTGAAGACCGACCTGTGCTGCGCACGCGGCATCGCGCAGCTCCTGCGCATGGGCAGGTCACGCCCGGTCCACCGCAAGTCGGCGCACTCGCAGGAGGTGCGCGCGCTGCTGGCGGCGCGCAAGCGGCTTCAGCAGACGCTGATCGACCTTGAGCAGGCGATGCGCGGGCTCCTGCGGGGCTTCGGGCCGAAGAGGGGCGCCACCACGCGCGGCCGGTTCGAGGAGCGGGTGCTCACCCTGGTCGGCGGCCGTGCGATTCTGGAGGCCGCCATGCGGCCGATGCTGCGCGCCCGCGACGTGGCTCGCGGCGCGAGCTGGCCGTGCTCCACAAGCGCACGCGCGCGATCGCGCGCGAGGACGAGCTGTGCCGGAGGCTGACGACGGTGCCCGGCGTGGGCGCCACCCGTGTCGCTCACCGACCGGACGGGTGTCGACGCTCCCGGCCGCTTCGCAAGGTCGAAGATGCTCGGCGCCTGCTTCGGCCTGACGCCGAAGCGTCACCAGTCTGGCGAGGCCGACTCCGCCGGCTCGATCACCAAGGCCGGCGACGCCGGCGTGCGCACCGCGCTCTACGAGGCCGCGAACGCGCTGCTGACGCGCATAGCTCCGCCTCGACTCGTCGGATTGGCGGTGCGGGTAGGTTCTATATCGAAGCGCGACAGTTGGGCGAAGGTGCCGGGCGCAGGGTGCATCCCGGGACGTCGCGACCGCGTTGGAGGCGGCCCGTTCGTTGAGGTCGCCCTCTACGACGCGATCGACGCAGCGGCCTTCGGCCCGGCGCAGGACGACCTGCATGGCCTCTTCGCGGCGCGGGCCGCGCCGACCGCGTCCTATCGGCTGCGCGGCGACGAGAACCCCGAGACCCACGGCGATCTCATCGTCTGGCCCGATGCGGTGAGCTGGGAGGCAATGGGGGCCGAACTCACCGCGATGTCCGGGTTCGCGCCGATGTTCGAGACCATGGGGCCGCCGCGCCTCTTCGCGCTCTTCGCTCCGGGGTTCGGAGACGAGTGAGCGATCGGGGGCAGACCGTCTTTCGAAGCCGACCATGGGGAGGTTGGCCGAACACCTGGGAGGGAGCGGCGAGACGGCCCCCACACGCACATCGCACGGGGCGCCGTCCTCGCCCCAACGCTGTCCATACCCGCACCATCCCCCGGGAGGGGCTCCGCCGTCGCTAGCTGATCCAGACAGACTGCCCATGCCGACCGAGTGCGCGGCGAACTCCGAGTGCACTACATTCGAGAGGCTGCCGCGACGAGGGCTGACTGCATTGCCATCTGTAAGGGCTCCAAGAACCACCTCCTCCTCGAGAAGATGTCTGAGGAACCAACTTTCACTGCGCAGCAATCAGCCCTCGGCCTTCAGCAGACCTTCGGCGAGCCGGCGGAACGCATCGAGCGCCTTCGCGAGCACCGCGGCGGGATCGTCCGAGGCCGCGATCCACAGCGAGGCGTTGAGCGCCGCCCCGTTGAGCAGACGGGCAGCGGCCTCGGCGTCGACCGGCGCGAGTGTCCCGTCGTCGACGAGGGACTGGACCGACCACGTCGTCGAGCGCAAGCAGGCGGTCTGGTTCGGCCAGGTCGACGGATCGCCCAGCACCGCCGGTCCGTCGAGCAGAATGATGCGCTGAATCTCCGGCTCGAGTGCCATCTCGATGTAGGCGACGTGCTCCGCGAGAAGGCCGCGCCATTCGGTCCCCTCCTTGTCCCGGGCAGCCCGCATCCGTGCCAGCATCTCGGCGTCGATTTGGTCGATGACGGCCCTGAGCAGCCCCTCCTTGCTGCC
>CAWCXF010000005.1:0-341548 GCA_963799455.1 uncultured Alphaproteobacteria bacterium
GACCGTGCCAGGTCTTCGCCTCGCCGTGGAAGCCCTCGGACCGCCAGCGATGGCGCCGGTAGAGCCGGTCGTCCTCCGCCCCCCACCGCAGCCGTCGGCGACGGGCCCGCAGCAGGGCCGGGTAGTCGTGAACGATGACGACGGCCTTGGTCACGCGCGATGGCGACAAGCAAAGGGCGGCGAGATCGCAGCCTTTGCAGTCCCGTGCCTTCGACGCGAAGAACCGGCCATGGGCGATCTTGGCCTTGTTGGGCCGCAGGATCTTGCCCCGTGGGCATCGGACGATGTCGTGGCGCGCGTCGTAGCGGAACCGCCGGAGCGGAACCTTCGAGCGGATCGGCTCGGCCTTCGTGGGGATCACGCCGGTGATCTCGCGCGCCTCCAACCCTGCGAAGACCTTGGCATAGGCGTAACCGGCATCCGCCGTGACGGTGTCGATGGAGCCCCCAGTGACGGCCGCGACCGCGTCCAGCCGATCGAGGATCACCTGCCCCTCGTTCACCTCACCGGTGGTGACCTCGACGTCGAGGATCACCCCGCACTCGTCGTCGACTGCTCCGTGCTGCTTGTAGCTGGGCTCCAGGCGGCGGTTGCGCCCCGATGTGGCCATGCTCGCATCGGGATCGGTCAGGCAGACCTTCTTGAACCGGCCAGTCTTCTTGGAATGGCGTCGCGCCTGCTGCGCGGCGGTGCCCCCGTCGTCTCCGCCCGCGCTCTCGCCACCATCATCGTCGCGATCGCGGCCATCGCCGTTCGCGTCGGCCATCGCCTCGACGTGCCGCGTGGCCAGGCTCTCCCAGGCGACATCGGCCCGGATCAGCGAGGCATCGACATGCACGACCTCGCCGGTGGCGATCTTCGCCTCGATGCACGTCCGCACCGTGCGCTCGAAGATGCGCCGGAAGCGCTCTGCGCCCCATCTGTGCCGGATGCGCGTCAGCGAGGAGTGGTCCGGCAGCCGCTCGTGCAGCCCGTAGCCTGCAAACCATCGGATCGCGAGATTGACCTGCGCCTCGCGCATCAGCCGTCGGTCGTGGACGATGCCGAGCAGGAACCCCGCCAGCATCAGCCGCACCGCGGCCTCGGGGTCGATCCCGGGCCGCCCGACGCCCGCGGCGTAGAGATCGGCCACCTCGTCACGCAGCCAGCCGAGATCGAGCACCCGATCGACCCGCGCAAGGATGTGGTCGTCGGGAACGAGGTCCCGAAGCGAGCCGCACACGAAGAACTCGAGCTGGTCGCGCTCCTTGCGTCCAAGCATCGCCATCTCCCCGTCGATCGCCGCCACAGCTGATGGAATCAGGAACCACCGACTTCTTCAACGGCCCCCGCGTGCACTTCATGAGGAATGCGCTCGCGCACGTCCCGCGCAGCCAGGCCACCGTCGTCGCGGCCGCCATCCGGCAAGCCTTCGTTCAGCCCGACCACGCCTCCGCGACCCGAGCCTGGCGCCACGTCGCCGATCAGCTCCGCGCCCGATGGCCGAAGCTCGGCGCGCTGATGGACGACGCCGAGGCCGATGTCTTGGCCTACATGGCCTTCCCCATGCGCCACCGCGCCAAGCTGCACTCCACCAACCCCCTCGAGCGGCTGCACGAGGAGATCAAGCGGCGCGCCGACGTGACAGGCCATCTTCCCCAACGAGGACAGCATCACCCGCCTCGTCGGAGCGGTGCTGCTCGAGCAGAACGACGACTGGCAACTCAAGCATCGATACATGCAGATCGAGGGCATGGCTGAGCTCGACACACCCCAGCTCGAGGAGGGCTCCACACTCCAGATCACACCCGAAGCCGCCTGATCCGATGGCCCGGGACCACACCCGAAATTACACCTCATTGACGGACACGACCCGCTCTCCATGGGGGCGCCGTCGAGGCACGAGCCCTTGCGGCTCATCGAGGGCGTGATCTTTGCGCCTGCGAGGGCCTCGCGGCAGGGCTCGCAGGCGTGCCGGGCGGTCTCGAGCGGTCGGACGCGACGCGGGCGTCGTGAGCGGTCGTCGGCGGCTCGTCGAGCGCCTGGGCGGGCGTGCGCCAGCCCAGGGTCTTTCGGGGCCGGCCGTCGAGGGTGATGGCGACGGCCTCGAGTGCGCCGGGTCCGTGAAGGCTGGGTCCGTGAAGGCCGGGTCCGTGAAGGGTGAGGCCCGTGCCCTTGGGGAGGCGCCGAGGCGGGAGCCCGTTGGGGGTCTCGCCGGTGCCGCGCTGCCAAGGGCTCTGCGGATCGCAGACGTGGACGGGCAGATCGTGCTGCGATCCGCAGCTCGGCGTGCCGCGCCGTCTCGGCGCCCTGGTCCCAAGTGAGCGAGCGGCGCAGTTGCATGGGCATGGCCGTGATCGCGGCGACGACCGCGTCGCGCACCGCCTCGGCGCCGCGCCCGGCGAGCGGCGGGCCGTTCTCGACGCGCGGCACCGCCCCATGGCCGGGCATGCACGGCCATGGGGCGGCATCGTGAACCGCGTGGCGCGCCCCACGCGCGTGGCCTGACGCCGAGCGGCCGAGCGCCCCCGATCATGTCGCCCTCCCAATGGCCCGGCACCGCCCGACCGGTCGCCTCGGCGGGGCGCTCGCCGATCGTGATCTCCGGCGACACGAAGGGCTCGTGCCGTCCGCTGCCGTCCGCTGCCGTCCGCGCGCGCGGGCCCGAGGAACGCGGCTCGCGCCCGGCCCGAGCGCAGGCAGGCGGTCAGCTCGCGCCGCAGGCCACCCCGGCCCTGGATGGAGGGCGACAGGTCGGCTCGCCTCGTGCGAGATGCGCATCGTCTGGTCCTCAAGGAAGTCGATCCCGAGCCTGGCCGAGATCTGCCCGAGCCCTGATCGGGGGCTCCAGGCCCGCCCCCACCGCCGGTGCCGGCGCCGGACCGATCGGCGCTTCGCCCAGGCGACCTGTGGGCCGGGCACCCCGGCGCCGTCCGCCTGCGCGATTCATCGACGAGGCCTGCGGCACGACCCGCCCGCGCTCCGCGCCGGGCCGTGTCGGCCCCGTGCGGAGCGCGGAGATCGACCGCCCGGCCCCCGTCCGATCCGCCGTGTGAACGCGTCCGGCCCCAGGGACGCGCTCCAGCCCCGGACGCTGCATCAGTCCACCGCCATGGCGGTGCACATGCTGTGGCTCGCGGCCAGGGTCGAGAACGTCGGCATGGGGCTCGTCTCGATCCTCAGGCCCCGCGCCATGGAGCGGCGCTTCGACACGCCGCCGGCTTGGGCGTCCTCGGCCTGTCCCTGCCTCGGCCACGCCGCGCTCGACGACGACGCGCCGCGGCTGACCCGCCAGGGGCGCTGGCAGGGGGACGCGCCCTTGGACTGGCGCTCGTGATGAGAAGGGACCGCGCGGGGCGGGGCGGCATGGGCCGTCCGGCTTCCCGCATGGGCTCGCCCGTGGCCATGGGACGGCGGAGACCCGCGTCGACGAGCCCGCGACCCTGGCGGCTGATCCTCCTTGTTGACCAAGGAGATGCACCATATGATGCATGTCTGGATACAGGAGAGCCGAATGCGGACCACCGTGACGCTCGACGACCAGCTCCTCGAACGGGCCGTCGCCCTGACCGGCGTCCGCGAGCGGGGCGTCCTGCTGCGCGAGGCGCTCGGCGCCCTGATCGAGCGCGAGAGCGCCCGGCGTCTGGCCCGGCTCGGTAGCACCGAGCCTGCGCTCGAGCGGCCGCCGCGGCGGCGCTCGCCCGAGTGATCCTCGCCGACACGTCGGTCTGGGTCGATCACCTGCGCTCGGGCGACGAGGGACTGGCCCGCCTTCTCGAGCGGGGCGAGGTCGTGACCCATCTTTTCGTGGTGGCGGAGATCGCCCTCGGCACCTTGCGCGCACGGAGCCATGTCCTCGAGCTGCTCGACGGCCTCGCCGCCCTGCCCGTCGCCGAGCCGCACGAGGCCCGAGCACTCATCGAAGGGCGTCGGCTGTTCGGCCGCGGCATCGGATTCGTCGATGCCGCTCTGGTCGCATCCTGCCTGATCGTGCCGGGAACGATCCTGTGGACCCGGGACCGGCGGCTCGGCGCGGCCGTGACCGAGATCGGCATCGGCGCATCCGAAGGGACATGACGACCCGCTCCTCGATGAGCCTCGACCTGCGCCCGTCCTCCTTCCTTCGCCGCGGCCTCTCGTTCCCTATGAGGGAGTTTGAGGGGCGCAGGTCACCCGGCCACCGCCCGCCACCGCGCCCGAATGGCTCGCCGCCGCATGGCTTTGCGTATGGGCGCACGCAGACGGCTTGAGGCCGGGCCCCATCTCTACGGCCGTTCCGCCAGGACGCCGGGGCCGCTGCGCCCAGGCGTCCCGGTCCCCGCAGAGGAACGCGTCGTCGCGCGAGCCCGTTTTGTTGGACGAGCGAATGTCCTGCGCGCGAGGGTGAGGGCGGATCCCGGCGAGCCGTCGGCGGCTCGCGTCTCGCCGCCGGGAGGGGCCGGAATGGCAGACGCACGGCCGGACATCCACAACTCGGACGTCCCGGTGCTCTGCCGGGCCCGCGAGGCGCGGCACAAAGGGGTGTGCGGGGTGCTCGACCCGGGGCAGCTCATCCAGCCCAGCCGCCACACCAACCGATCCGAGGTCGTGCCCGGGACCGCGCTTCTCGCGTCCGGCGAGCGGACGGAGCGGCACTCCAACATCCTCAGCGGCGTCGTGACGCTGAGCAAGCCCGTGCCGGACGGCCGCCAGCAGATCGTGGGCCTCCAGTTCGCGCCCCCGATCTTCTCGGCCGGCCCTTCGCCGACCGCGGCGAGGTGAGCGCCGAGGCGACCGGCCCCGTCCGCCTGTGCTCGCCCCCCCGATCCGCGCTGGAGAGCATGGCGCGGCAGTCGCCCGAGCCCGAGCGCCGCCTGCACGGCCAGGCCCCGCGCGAGCTGGACGAGGCGCGCGAGCGGATGATGACGCTCGGCCGCAAGACGGCCGCGGAGAGGGTCGCGTCGTTCCTGCCGCCGATGGCGCGGCACGCCGATTCGGAGGCGGACGGCCCTGCGAAGCGCTTCGACATCCCTCCGACGCGACCCGACATCGCGGACGTCCTGGGCCTGACCATCGAGACGGTGAGCCGCCAGCTGACGCGGCTGCGCAAGGCGCGCGTCGTCGAGATCCAGGGGGCCGGCGCGTCGTCGTCGCCGACCGCGCCGCGCTCGAGGCCGCCTCCGGGGGCCTGAGCACCGCCTCGGTGGAGCTCGGGCCCGCCCGATTTCCCGGACGATCGGCCGCACGGGGTCGCGGTCGAACGCGACGTGTCGGCGCAGCCCGACGAACAGGGCCCTCAGCATGGAGCCGATCCTGTCGGCGTCCCGCGCCCCGTCCGCCGCGACACGAAGACGGCGATGGCGTCGTGGACGTAGCCGGCATGGTCCTCGTCCTCCATGTGCTCGATCCGCAGCCGGTCGAGGATCGGCGCCAGGCCCTCGCGGGCCGCCGTCAGCGCCGGAAAGATCACCGTCCCCTCCTCGAGATGGCACCGGCGCGGGGTTTGGCGCAGACTGCGGGGAAGACGCGGCGCGCCGTGGGTGTCCACCCGCGCGGGCAGGCCGTCGGCGAGGCCCTCCAGCGCGTCGCACAGGCCCTCCTGCCGGCAGAGCGGGCCTTGAGAGCCGCGCCCCGAGGCCGTCGCATGCCGCCGCGTCGGAGAGAGGGCGTAGGGGGGGGCATTCGCGGCTCTCGTCTGGCCCGGGGCGCCCGGCGCGATGGCGGCCATGCGGCATCCCATCACTCGGGAATCGGGCCAGGGCTTGATCTGGATCAAGGACCGGTCGGGGCGCGGGGTGGTATCGCTGCGGGCCATCGAGGCGGGCGCGACGGATCGGATCGCGGGCCCCAGAGCCGTCGCCAGACCTCCATCGGGGGATCCCGGCTGGGCTCCAGCGTGACGAGAGGACGATGACCGGGTGTCCTGCTGCATGGGCATGAGCCGACCCGAGCGAGGGTCGCGGGCCGCCGAGGCCGGCGCGAGGGCCCCTCAGGGTCGCGCCGAGCGTCTGCTGTCGGTGCCGGGGATCCGGTGCGGCGGGTGCATCGCCGCGATCGAGCGCGGATTGGCGGGGTGCGAGGGCGTGGTCTCGGCCCGGGTCAACCTGACCCTGCGGCGGGTCGTCGTCACCCTGGCCGGCCCCGAGACCGACCCGGCCCCGGCGATCGAGAGGCTCGCCGCCCTGGGCTATCCCGCCACACCGATCGAGCCCGCCGACCTCGACGACGGGGCCGAGGCGCGCGAGGCCTCGGCGCTCCTGCGGGCGGTCGCGGTCGCGGGCTTCGGCGCGGCCAACGTGATGGGGATGTCGGTGGCGGTCTGGGCCGGCGCCGAGGGCGCCACCCGCGAGACCTTCCACCTGCTCTCCGCGCTCGTCGCGCTGCCGGTGGTGGCCTATGCGGGCCGGCCGTTCTTCGCCTCGGCGCTGGCCGCGCTCGGGGCGGGCCGGACGAACATGGACGTGCCGATCTCGCTCGGCGTCCTCCTGGCGATCGGCCTGAGCCTCTTCGAGACGGCGCGGGGGGGCGAGCACGTCTTCTTCGACGCGGCCGTCACGCTCCTCTTCTTCCTCCTGATCGGGCGCGCGCTCGACCGGCTGATGCGCGACCGGGCGCGCAGCGCGGTGACCGGGCTCGCGCGGATGGCGGCCAAGGATGGCGCGCTCGTGCGGCCCGACGGGACGCTGGAGCGCGTGGCGCTGGACGCGATCGCGCCGGGCATGGTGCTGCGCGTCGCCGCGGGCGAGCGGGTGCCGGTGGACGCCCGCGTCCTGCGCGGCGCGAGCGACCTCGACCGCTCGCTGGTGACGGGCGAGTCCACGTCCGCCGCCGTGGGCCCGGGCGACGAGATCGAGGCGGGCACGCTGAACCTCACGGGCGCCATCGACGCGCGCGCGCTGCGGCCGGCGCGCGAGTCGTTCCTGGCCGAGATGCTCGGGATGCTCCAGGCGGCCGAGCGCGGGCGCGGGCGCTACGTGCGCGTCGCGGACCGGGCGGCGCGGCTCTACGCCCCTGTCGTGCATCTGGCGGCGGCGGCGACGTTCCTGGGCTGGCTCGCCGCCACCGGGGGCGACTGGCACCGGGCGCTCTTCGTGTCGATCTCGGTGCTCATCGTCACCTGCCCCTGCGCGCTGGGGCTCGCGGTGCCGGCCGTGCATGTCGTGGCGGCCGGGCGCCTCTTCGGCGCGGGCATCCTGATGAAGGACGGCTCGGCGATCGAGCGGCTGGCCGAGGTCGACCGCGCGGCGTTCGACAAGACCGGCACCCTGACCACCGGCGCGCCGAGGGTGGCGGGTGGCGCGCCGGCCGGCCCCGGGGACCGCGCCGCCGCCAAGGCCCTCGCCCTGCACTCCGCGCACCCGGCCTCGAAGGCGGTTGCGGCGTCCCTCGACGGCGATCCGGCCCGCCCCGAGGAGGTCCGCGAGATCCCCGGCCACGGGGTCGAGGGCATCCTGAACGGGCGCCGCGCGCGGCTCGGCCGGGCGGACTGGGTGGCGGCGATCGCGGGTGCGGACGCCGCGGTGGCCACCGGGCCCGCCTTCGCGTTCGAGGGCGGTCCGCCCTGGGCTTTCTGCCTGTCCGAGACGCTGCGCCCGGGCGCGCACGAGGCGGTCGAGGCGCTGCGGGCGAGGGGGGTGGAGGTCGAGATCCTCTCGGGCGACGGGCCGGAGCCGGTCGCAAGGCTCGCCCGCGAGCTCGGCGTCGCGCGGGCCCGCCACGGGGTGACGCCCGCGGGCAAGGTCGCGCATCTGGAGGCCCTGCGGGCGGCGGGGCACCGCGTCTTGATGGTGGGCGACGGGCTCAACGACACGGCCGCGCTGGCGGCGGCGCATGTCTCGATGGCGCCGGCCTCGGCCTCCGACGCCGGGCGCGCCGCCGCCGACTTCGTCTTCACGCGCGAGCGGCTCGACGCGGTGCCCTTCGCCCACGCCGTGGCCCGGCGCGCGGCGCGGCTGGTGGCGCAGAACTTCGGCCTGGCCGTTCTCTACAACGGCGTGGCGATCCCGCTGGCGGTGGCCGGGCTCGTCACGCCCCTCGTCGCGGCGCTGGCGATGTCGGCCTCCTCGATCCTGGTCGTGGGCAACGCGCTGCGGCTGGGCGAGCGGCCCGCGCCGCGCCCCGCCGCGCGCCGGGCCCCGACGCTGAGGGGGGCGCCCGCATGACGATCCTCTACGTCCTGATCCCCGTGACGTTCGCCATGGGGCTCGTGGGCCTCGCAGCCTTCCTCTGGAGCCTCGCGGCCGGGCAGTACGAGGATCTCTCCGGCGCGGCCGAGCGGGTGCTCCTCGACGAGGACGAGGCGCTGCGGCGGGCTGATCCGCGCCGGAACGCGACCGAGACCGCCGACGACGGCATCGAGGAGACGCCATGATCTCGCAACTGACGGGAGCCGAGCGGCGCTCGGCTCTGGTGATCCTGACGGCGGTCGCCCTCGGCGGCCTGGCGATGGCGATGGCCGGCCGCGGCGACCCGATGGGGGCGCAGGGCTGGATCGTGCTCCTCTTCGCAGGCGCGCTCTTCGTCCTCGTGGGCGGCGCGCTCGAGGAGCCCGAGCCGTCGGAGGACCGCCTTTCCTCCTACTACGACGACCCCACCAAGGTCGGCGTCATCCTGGCGCTGATCTGGGCGGTGGTCGGCATGGGCATGGGCGTGTGGATCGCGGCCCAGCTCGCCTGGCCCGAGCTGCGCTTCGACGCCGCCTGGTCGGGCTTCGGGCGGCTCAGGCCCGTGCACACCTCGGGCGTGATCTTCGGCTTCGGCGGCAACGCGCTCATCGCCACCTCCTTCCACGTCATGCAGCGCACCTCGCGCGCCCGCCTGCCCGGCCAGGTCAGCCCGTGGTTCGTGCTGCTGGGCTTCAACCTCTTCTGCGTCGTGGCGGCCTCGGGCTACCTGATGGGCGTCACCCAGTCCAAGGAGTACGCCGAGCCCGAATGGTACGCCGACCTCTGGCTGGTGATCGTCTGGGTGGCCTACTTCGTGCTCTACATGCGCACGCTGGCGCGCCGCAACGAGCCCCACATCTACGTCGCCAACTGGTACTACATGGCCTTCATCCTGGTCGTGGCGGTGCTGCACATCGTCAACAACCTCGCGGTGCCGGCCTCGCTCGGGGCGGCCAAGAGCTACTCGGCCTTCGCGGGCGTCCAGGACGCCATGACCCAGTGGTGGTACGGCCACAACGCGGTGGCCTTCTTCCTCACCGCGGGCTTTCTGGGCATGCTCTACTACTTCCTGCCCAAGCGCGCCGAGCGGCCGATCTACTCCTACCGGCTGTCGATCCTCAGCTTCTGGGGGATCACCTTCTTCTACATCTGGGCGGGATCGCACCATCTGCACTACACCGCGCTGCCGCTGTGGGTGCAGACGCTGGGCGCGACCTTCTCGGTGATGCTGCTGGTGCCCTCATGGGCCTCGGCGGGCAACGCGCTGATGACCCTCAACGGCGCCTGGCACAAGGTGCGCGACGACGCGACCTTGCGCTTCATGATGGTGGCGGCCGTCTTCTACGGCCTGTCCACCTTCGAGGGCTCGTTCCTGGCGATCCGCCCCGTCAACGCGCTGTCGCACTACACCGACTGGACCGTGGGCCACGTCCACTCGGGCGCGATGGGCTGGGTCGCGCTGATCACCTTCGGGTCGATCTACGCGCTCACGCCGGTCCTGTGGCGGCGCGAGACGATGTACTCCTGGCGCCTGGTGGAGGTCCACTTCTGGCTCGCGCTGTCGGGGACCGTCATCTACGTCTTCGCGATGTGGAACTCCGGCATCACCCAGGGGCTGATGTGGCGGACCTACACCGAGAGCGGGACGCTCAAATACTCCTTCGTCGACACGCTCGTGGCGATGCACCCCTACTACGTCGCGCGCGCTCTCGGCGGCACGCTGTTCCTGCTGGGCGCGATCACGGCCCTCTACAACGTCGCCATGACCATCCGGCACGTGCCGCGCGCCGAGCCCGCGCTCGACCATCCGACCTCGTCGGAGGCCTCCGAGCCCACCGTGCCGGCGGAGTAGCCCCATGCCCCCTTGGTTCCACACCCTCCTCACCCCGTTCCGCAAGTTCTTCCAGGCGCACTTCCGCACCCACTACCGTCTGGAGCGCCACTCCATGGGCCTGACGGTGGCCATCATCCTGGCCGCGGGCGTCGGCGGCGCGGTCGAGATCGCGCCGCTCTTCACCATCGACGAGACCGTCGAGGAGGCGCCCGACATGCGCGTCTACACGCCCCTGGAGCAGGCCGGGCGCGACATCTACATCCGCGAGGGCTGCTACGCCTGCCACAGCCAGATGGTCCGCACCCTGGTCGACGAGGTCGATCGCTACGGCCCCTACTCGCTCGCCGTGGAGAGCAAGTACGACCACCCGATGCTCTGGGGCTCCAAGCGCACCGGGCCGGACCTCGCGCGGCTGGGCGGCAAGTACTCCGACGCCTGGCACGTCGCGCACCTCGTCGATCCGCGCGCTCTGGTGCCGCAGTCGAACATGCCGCACTACGCCTTCCTGCTCGACGCGCCGCTCGAGACCGACGACCTGCCCGGGCGGCTCGCGGCGCTGCGCGCGGTGGGCGTGCCCTACACCGACGAGATGATCGCGGCCGCCTCCGCCGACGCGCTCGGACAGTCGCGGCCCTTCACGGACCGCGGCGACGCCGTGCTGGAGCGCTACGGCGAGGAGACCAACGTGCGCGCCTTCGACGGCCGCGCCGAACGGCTCACCGAGATGGACGCGCTCGTGGCCTACCTCCAGATCCTGGGCAAGCTGACGGACCTGCCCGAGGCAACGCAACCCCGAGGGGAGGAGTGAGATGGACGTCTCGCACGACACGCTCGTGGGCGTGGCCAAGACCTTCGGGCTGTTCTACCTGATCGCGATGTCGGCGGGCGTGGTGCTCTACGCCTTCTGGCCCTCGCTGGGCCCGCGCTTCGACCGCGCCGCGGGCAGCGTGCTCGACGACGAGGACGGTCCCAAGGTCGGGCCCGAGACCAGGCGCGGGGACCGCCCATGTCGGTGAGGGAGCGCGACCCGCTGACCGGGCACGAGACCACCGGCCACGAGTGGAACGGCATCACCGAGCTCAACACCCGGGTGCCACGCGCGGTCTGGTGGTTCGTCGGCGTCACCCATGTCTGGGCGCTGATCATCTGGATCCTGATGCCGGCCTGGCCCCTGATCACGACCTACACCAAGGGGATCCTGAGCGCGGACCAGAAGGAGCGGGTCGAGGAGGAGGTCGTCGAGCTCGATCTCGCCCGTGCGGGCTGGGCCGACCGGATCGCCGCCGAGCCCATCGACCGGATCCGCCAGGACCCCATGCTGATGCGGGTGGTGGACGAGACGGCGCCCGCGCTCTGGGGCGACAATTGCTCGGCCTGCCACGGGCCGAGGGGGGCTGGGGCCCTCGGGTTCCCCAGCCTCGTGGACGACGATTGGATCTGGGGCGGCGACCCCGACACGATCATGGAGACGCTGCGCGTGGGCATCAACGACACCCATCCCGAGACGCGCTACTCCCAGATGCTCGCCTTCGGGAGCGACGGCCTGCTGACGCGCGACGAGATCCGCACCGTGGTGGACTACGTGCAGTCGATGTCGGGCGTCGAGGCCACGCCCGACCGGCTCACGGCCGGCGAGGAGATCTTCACGCTCAACTGCGCGTCCTGCCACGGCGATCGCGGGCGGGGGATGCAGGAGCTGGGCGCGCCCAACCTGACCGACGCCACCTGGCTCTACGGGGGCGGCAACGAGGCGATGTTCGACACCGTCTACCATGGTCGCCAGGGCTGGATGCCCGCCTGGGAGGGCCGCCTGAGCCTCGCCGAGCGCAAGATCCTGACGATCCACATCCAGGATCTCGCCGAAGGAGCGCCGCGATGACCATTCCCGCCCCTGCCCCCGGCGCGTCGTGGTCGCGCCAGCGCATCGCCGCGCTCGCCCTCGCGGCGGCCGTCGCGGCGGTGTTCGCCGGCGCCAACGCCCATCTGATCGCGGTGTCCTTCGCCTCGCAGCCCGGCTGCGTGGCGCACCTCAAGGCTCCGGTGGAGGGGGCTGCGACCTATCGCGCGGCGAAGCCCTCGTGCTGAGCGACCGCGCGGGCCCGCCGCCCCCCGACAACCCCGACGCCGCAGGGGTCATCCCCGAGATCGTCCCGCCCCTGCCGCGCGAGAACCCCCACGCCCGCGACCTGCCTTGGCGGACCGCCTTCGCCTGGCTCCGCGCGGGCTGGTCGGATCTGTGGACGAACCCGCTGCCGAGCCTCGTCTACGGCCTCGGCGTCTTCGCGGTCTCGGCGCTCGTGGTCTGGAGCCTCTTCCGGTTCGAGCTCGACTACTTCTTCTTCCCCGCGCTCGCGGGCTTCCTGGTCGTGGGCCCGCTGATCGCGGGCGGCCTCTACGAGAAGAGCCGGCGGATCGAGGCGGGCGAGCGCGTGAGCCTCGTCTCGATGATCTTCGTGCGGATGCGCTCGGGCCCGTCGGCGCTCTTCATGGGCGTGCTGCTGCTGGGGCTGTTCCTGCTGTGGATGCGCGCCGCGGTCCTGATCTACGCGCTGTTCTTCGGCATGGTCCCGTTCATGGGGACCGAGGAGATCGTGCCGCTGCTGCTCATGACGCCCACCGGATGGGCGATGCTGCTGACGGGCGGTGCCGTGGGCGCCCTCTTCGCCGCCTTCGCCTTCGCGATCAGCGTCTTCGCCGTCCCGATGCTGCTGGAGGAGCGCACCGACGCGCTGACGGCGCTGGGGATCAGCATGGCGATGGTCTGGGCCAACCTGACCGTGATGCTGACCTGGGGGGCCATCGTGATGGGCCTCTTCGTCCTGTCGGTCCTGACGGCGTTCCTCGGTCTGATCGTGGTGTTCCCCGTCCTCGGCCACGCGACCTGGCACGCGTATCGTGAGCTGCGCTCGGGCGAGGGCGAGCGCATGTTCATCCCGCCCGCCTGAACCTCGAGCGACAGAGGTGGCCTGGGGAATCTGGACAGGAGTGTTGAGTGGATCGCCCGCACGACATCGGGGGGAGTCGGCCCGAAGCTGCGATCTCGGCCGAGTTTCGGAATGTTGAGAGAACGGTCCGGCTCACTCGCCACCCGGACCCCTCCGGGCCCCCGACGATCGGCGCGGGAGGGGCCGAGTCCCGGGTGCGGTCGCGCACCGGGTGCCCGGTCGCCTCGAGCGACGGCCCGTGGAGCGACTGCAGCCCCAGCGCCCGGAACTCCAGCACCGGGTCGAAGCCGGGCCGCCCGCCCTTCCAGCGCCGCCGCCCGCCCCGGGCGCGGGCCAGCACGGGGCGCGCGCGGGACACCGCGAAGCCCACCGTCGCGGCCAGCCTCTCCAGCGGATCGCCCTGCGCCGGGATCCCGGCCAGGCGCTCCTCCACCGACCAGCCCCCCCCCGCCATCGCGCCCCTCCGCCGCCGCCCTCGCTGACAAGCGGATCACGTCCGCGACCGCCGCGCGAGGTTTCCAGAGGTGTCCATCTACGATTGCCCGGGTGGAGCTTGCTGGGAGCGGACCCTGCACTTCGTGCCCCACCCCCCCTCGATCGAGAGCTGCTTCGCCGCCGGCGGGCGGCGTCCGAAGCAGGGGCAGGGCGACTGCGACGCCCCGGCCGCAGGACGAGTGCTCGCCATACCCTCGCTGGACCGGGACGGGCTGCGCTACGACCGCGCGCTCTTCGGGGGCTGCGCCGACGAGGACGGCGACTGCCGCCCGACGCTCGACGAGATCCTGGCCGCGCTCTCCACCGCCCCGATGCGGTGGCCGGCGAACGGCTGCGAGGTGGAGCGGGGTCGGTGGATCGCCCCCTGCACCGGCCGGTTGCAGCTCGACGCCGGACCGGTGTGGGAAGGGTTCGAGCACCTGCACCCGGCGTCATCTCTGCTCGGCCGGCTTCTGGTCCCCTCGCAGCGGCCCTTGCGCGCCTTGCGGCCCAGCGAGTGGCTGCCGTTCGAGACGAAGGCCCCCATGGGCCGCGCCCCGGGACGGCAGCGCGCCCTTCTACTCCGCCGACCCCCGAAAGGCCGCTGCGGCATCGACCACGAGGCCGACATCGTCCGGCCGCATCAGGCCTTCTCCGGCCAGGTCCTCGGCAGCGCGGCGGACGGCCTCCGAGTAGCCGTCCGGGCCGTCGTAACGCGCGGCGACCGGCCGACGGCCGTCCTCCTCGCCCTCCCTCTCAGGGAAGGGGATGAAGCTGCCCGTCAGGCTGCAGAGCTCGCCGGGCGCGAAGCCTTCGTCGCGCAGGTTCCAGCCGAGGTAGGTTCCGAGCGGCGCTGCGACGTGGGGCTGCCGGATGCCCCCGAGGTCGATCCCATCGGCGTCGGTGGCGGGCACCAGGACGGGGTAGGCCTCGCCCGGCTCGGGCGGCGTCGTGCCGTGGTCCATCACCCGCAGCGCGTTGACGACGGGCTCGGGCACCGTCCCGCCGATGCGCGGCAGCTCGAGCGCGTCCGGCTCCACCAGCGTCCCGCTCTCGAGGCCCGGATACACGCTCGCCGGCGGCTCGGCGGCCTCGGCCACCCAGGCCTCCATGGCGACGACGAGGGCGCGCATCGTCGGCGCCACGCTGAGGGGGTTGGTCGGGTAGACGCAGATCGGCGCGTCCTCGGCCTCGCCGCCCCAGCCGTTGAAGTGCGGCGCGCCGGCGAGGAAGTAGAGCCGGACGCCCTCGGGCATCTCGAGCGCCTCGCCGCCGGGCGCGGTCGAGACGAGCGAGGCCCGTGCCTGCCAGAACTCGGTCGAGGTGTCGGTGTGTATGACGAGCGGGCAGGTGCCGCTCGCCTCGCAGGCGGCGAGGATGCCGTCGGTCCGCCCGGTCAGGGGGTCGGTCACCTCGGCATAGGTGAAGGGGAACTGGTCGCCCGGGAAGTCGTGGTCCTCGTGCTGGCGCGAGTAGCGTCCGGGCTGTCCGAAGCGGTAGTTGGTGAACGTCTTCCGAGACCCGGCGATGTGCGGCATCGCGCCGTCGAACACCTGCGCCCCACCCTCGTCGGCGTTGTAGCCCTGGTAGATCAGGTCGCGCAGGAACCGCCCCGACTGCGAGATGCCGAGGCCGATCGTGCGCTCGACGCCCTCGAGCGGGCTGTCGGCATCGTGGCCGGGACTGCCGCGCAGGAACGAGACGAGGTCGCTGGTGGCGAGGAAGGCGAGGCCCGTCGGCAGCGCGTCGGTCGCCGGGTAGACGAGCTCGTAGATGGCGCCGCCATCGACCCCCTCGGGCCGGGTGATCTCGATCGTCACCGGGTCGACGTAGCGAAACGACAGGCCCTCCGGCGTCCGGCGCGGCGCGTCCGGGGTCTCCCGCACGGTCAGCGTCGCCTGCGACGGGTCGAGGTCGGCGGCCGGGTAGCTCAGCGCGCCGGTGCTCACCGTCTCGGCGTCGTCGAAGATGAACTCCTCGCGCGAGGGTCCGGTCACGCCCTCGAGCACGGGCAGGCTCATGGTGAGGAGGTCGTCGGCGAGGCCCGTCTGCCAGCCGCCCCAGACGAGCGTGTGCCCCTGCTCCATCAAGAACCCGTCGCCCGGATCCTCGACGGTGAAGGCGCCGCTTCCGGCCGAGAGGTTCAGGAGCGGGAAGCTCAGGTTCCGGCCGCGGTTGGGGACCTCGTAGAACAGCGTCCCCGATCCCCGCCCCACGGGGCGAAGGATCACCACCTCGGCGCTGAACTCGACCTCCCCTGCCTCGCCCACCGCAGCCTGGTCTATGTCGACGATGCCTGCGGCCCGCTCCGATGCAGGGTCCACCGAGAAGTGCGCGACGGCGTCGATGCGCTCGTAGGCGCCGGCCTCGCCGAAGCTGCGACCGTCATAGGCCGGCGCCGTCGACTGGACCTCGAGCCTCGTCACCTTCGCGTCGGCCCCGACCGGCGCGAACGCGACGAGCGTGGCACCTGCGAGATGCGGCACAAATCGCTTCCGTTGGACTGGCATAGGATCCCTCCCGGTGCGGGCATGGCTCCATTCGGCGGGAGCATGAGGAAGTGTGGGGTGGTCATGCCGCCCGGGCGTGATCGGGTTCGGGCTCGTTGTCGAGGCCGGGGTGCCAGCGCTCGAAGGTTCCTCGCAGCGTGCCGTCGAGCGTCTGGGTCCGGGCCTGCAGCAGCAGGTGGGCGCCGCGCGGCGCCCACTGCATCTGCTGCTTCTTGGCGAAGCGCGGGGCTGTGACGGCGTTGACGGTCGCCTCGGCGAAGGCCGAGGAACCGAAAGGTCCGCGCGAAGCAGCGAGATGCGCTCGCCGGCGCGGGTGCGCTCGCCGTAGCTGATCAGGCTGGGCGCGTCCTTTCGGATGGCGGCGACCATCTCGCCGACCGCGGTCCGGAGCCTGCGCAGGTGCGGGTGGTCGACCTCCACGGCGTCGACGTCCATGAGCAGGCCGATGAGCAGGCCGATGAGCAGGCCGTCGAGGACCTCGCGCGCCCGGAAGCCGTTGCCGTGCCACAGGAGCCACTTCAGGCGCTCCAGCTCCTCGAGGAGGTCGGCGGCCGCGTCCTCCTCGCGATGGGCGAGGCCGCGCAGGTGCTGGCGCGGCACCGTGACGCGCATGGCGATGTGACCCGAAGGGCCGCGCCCACGAGGCCAGTGGAGGACGAGCTCCCCGCACGGCGCGATGCGAGAGAGGCGAGCGAGCGGACCTCCTCGCCGCCGTCGGTGAGGGCGGTGACGCCCTGGTTGGCCTGCCCGCGCCTCGAGCCCTGAGCGGGCCTGCGATGCGCCTCGTCGGCTCGCGGTCGTGGCCGTGGACGAAGCCCAGGGCGCGCGGGCCGCCGTCCTCGGGCATGGAGCGGCCGACGATGCGCCCGAAGTCGCGGGTGCGGTCGGACCACGAGCGCACGGGGCCGCCGTCGAGGCCCGCGACGACCCGCCCGCCCGGGATCGGCAGGTCCTCCCAGTCCGCCGGGCACCCCACGGCCAGCGTGGTGTCCTCCTGCGCGACCTCGGCCTCGATGCGCTCGCCGACGCGCAGCGCGTGCTGGCGCAAGGCCCCCACGTGTAGGGCGTCAACCTTCTTGGCCGGGACCGACAACCAAGTTGGCCGGTTTGCTGGCTGCTGCGGTTGGAGGTCGTGCGGTTCAGGCGGCTCCTTTGTGGTTGTCGTCGAGGCTGTCGGTGGAGGCTGTCGCTGGGACCGCGACCTCGCCATCCTTTCGGCTGGCGGCCGCTCTGCGGCGGTAACTGTCGACGTTCATCTCCAGGATGGTCGCGTGGTGGACGAGCCTGTCGATGGCGGCGACGGTGACGGCGGGGTCGGGGAAGACGCGGTCCCGGGCGCGTGAGCGCTGGTTGGCGGCGATGGCCAGGCTTCGGGTCTCGTAGCGCCGCGCGATGAGCTCGAAGAGGACGGAGGTCTCGGCCTGGTCCTTCTGAGCGTAGGCGATGTCGTCGAGGACGATGAGGTCGAAGCGGTCGAGCTTTGCGAGGGCGCCCTCGAGGGCGAGGTCGCGCCGCGCGGCCTGGAGCCTTTGGACGAGGTCGGTGGTGCGGGTGTAGAGCACGCGGTGGCCGGCCTCGATCAGGGCGTGTCCGATGGCACAGAGCAAATGGGTTTTGCCGGCGCCCGAGTTGCCGATGGCGATGAGGTTGGCGCCCGCCTCGAGCCAGTCGCCCGCGGCGAGCGCCTCGATCCGCTTCCGGGGCACCTTCGGCAGGGCCTTGAAGTCGAAGGTGGCGAGCGTCTTGCCGCCCGGCAGATGGGAGGCGTTGAGATGGCGCTGGATGCGGCGGGTCTCGCGTTCGGCCAACTCGCACTCGGCGAGGGCCGCGAGGAAGCGCGCGGCGGGCCAGCCTTCCTTGTCGGCCTGCGGGGCCGAAGCCCTGCCAGCGCCGGGTGAAGCTGGGCAGGCGCAGCGCCGTGAGCATGCTCGGCAGCGTGTGGACGTCGATCTCCCGGGCGGTCATGCGCGCGCCTCAAGCAGCGCGTCGAAGCTCGCGAGCGCGGTGAGCGCGACGGGAACGTCGGCGGGCAGACCGCGGCTGCGCGGCTCGAGCCGGGCACGGAGGGCGCGGGCGTCAGGTGCTCGCCCTTCAGCGAGGTCCTCGGCGATCAGGTGGGCGAGCTGCGGCCTCGCAGCCCTCGTCGTGGGCGAGCGCGAGGAGGCCCACCATGCGCCGACAGGCGTCCTTCTGGGGCAGCGCCTCGGACAGGCACGCCCAGGCCTGGGAGTACTCGGTGCGCGGGAACAGGCTGTCGCGGAAGACCGAGCCGGCGAGCGCCTGAGGCTTGCGCCGAAGGGCATGGATCACGTGGCGGTGGTCGACCACGTGGACGCGCCGTCCGCCGCCGGTGGCGCGCCGGCGGCGTGGATGGGTGACGACGCGGGTCGCCCCGAGCCAAGCCTCGATGCGGTCGTCATACACATGGATGCGCAAGCGGTGGCCGATGAGCCGCGCCGGCGCGCTGTAGAAGACGCCGTGGACGAGGAAGCCGCCGGTTCGCGTGACGCGCGCGACGAGCTCGGCGAAGTCGGTGGTGCGCCGGCCTTGTTGCACGAAGCCTGCCCGGGATTCACATTGCCGGTCCAGCGGCATAGCTGGGCGTCATGTCCAAGCCTGCCCCGACGCGCTACCGCACCCTGAACTGGTCCGCCTACAACGCGTCGCTGCGTGAGCGTGGATCGCTGACCGTCTGGTTCGACCCTTCGACGCCCTGGCACGCGGCGCCATCGGGCAAGCGCGGCGGCCAGCCGGTCTACAGCGACGCCGCGATCCAGGCTTGCCTGACGATCAAGGTGCTGTTCGGCCTGCCGCTTCGCCAGACGACCGGCTTCGTCGCGAGCCTTCTGAAGTTCGCGGGGCTCGACTGGCCGGTGCCGGACTTCTCGACGCTCTGCCGACGGCAGAAGACCTTGGCCGTTCAGCTGCCCTACCGGGGCAGCGGCGGCCCGCTGCACCTGCTCGTGGACAGCACGGGCATCAAGGTCCGAGGCGAGGGGGAATGGCACGCGCGCAAGCATGGCGGGGCGCGCAGACGGATCTGGCGAAAGGTCCACCTCGCCGTCGACGAGGTGACACTCGAGGTCCGCGCGGTCGAGATCACCGGCAGCGGCGTCGGCGATGGGCCTGTGCTACCGGACCTGCTCGGCCAGATCCCAGCAAACGAGCCAATCGTCTCGGTCACCGCCGACGGCGCCTACGACACCCGCGGCTGCCGCGACGCCATCGCGAACCGCGGCGCGGACGCTGTCATCCCGCCCCGGCGAAATGCCAAGCCTTGGGAGAAGGACAGCCCCGGCGTAGAAGCGAGGAACGAGGCTCTGCGCGCCATCAAGCGCCTCGGCCGCACGATCTGGCGCCGATGGAGCGGATACCACCGCCGAAGCCGCGCCGAGACCAAGATGAACTGCATGAAGCTCCTCGGGCAAAAGCTCATGGCCCGCGACTTCGACCGCCAGACCGCCGAACTCCAAGTCCGCATCGCCATCCTCAACCGCTATACCGCGCTCGGCATCCCCGTCACACGACCCGTCGGCTGACCGCCGCGGGGAAAGGGGAAGCTCGGCCTTCAGGCGTTCCGTGCAACAGAGCCCGCTGCTGGCCTCGGGGCAGATCGTCATGCGCAAGGTCGACGGCTGGGAGAGCCTCTCCGCGCCGCTCGCCGATCAGGCGATTGATCTCGCCGCGTGACGTCGTAACCTCGCCCCGCCGGAGATCGCGTCATCCCGATTTCCACCACCTCCGAGACAGCACCGCGCCTCTGGCACCTTCGCGACGCGCGATGCGGGGAGGGCGAGACGATGCTGGGGAACCGCGGCCCAACCAACGGGGACGAATACGACGCCTTCTCGCGCCGCGTCCGGTCCATGCTGCGGTGGCGTCGGGGGGAGCTGCGGAGGATCAAGCGCGCCTTCGCGAAGCGGATGCGCCGGGCGGCGCGCCAGGCGCTGCGCGCAGGCGACGAGGGCTAGCGGCCCCTTCCCTGGGAAGCGGCGCGCCGCCCGAGGAGCGCTCGGAGCTTGCGCTTCCGGCCCCTCCCCAGCGCGTCGGCACCGCGCCGCGCTGGCGAAGCGAAACGCCTCGCGCCGGGCGGTCCCTAGCCAGGGCTCGGGGGCCCAGCCACCCGAGGGCGGGCGCGGTGGATACGGTCCCTGACCCCCAGGGGGGGCTCGCGGAGCTTCCGGGAGGCTACCGCTCGCGCAGCCGCACGCCAGGGCCCCCGCCGTTCTCGGGGATGAAGGCGACGCCCGCCGCCTCGAGGGCCGCGCGGATCGCGGCGGCGGCGTGGCCGGTGGCGGGGGCCTCGCCCTCGAGGCGCGTCACCGTGTTGCGGTGGACGCCCGCCCGCTCCGCCAGATCGCGCACCGTCCAGTTGAGGAGCCCGCGGGCCGCCCTGATTTGTGCGCTTGTCACCATTACCGTCGCTCCCTATGGTGCCCCTGGCACATCGCTTGTGCCATTGTCATAGATACCACGGGAGCCCCGAGCAATGACCGACCCGAAGAACCCCACCGAAGACCTCCCCCTCGCCCTCGCCCGGCTGGCCGAGGCGCGCGCCGAGCGCGACCGCGCGATGGAGACCTACAACGCGCAGGAGGCTGAGCATGGCGTCGGCTCGCCCGAGGCCGAGCGCTTCGCGGCCGAGACGATCGACCCGCTCCACGGCGCGGTGTTCGCGCGCGAGCGCGAGGCAGGCGAGGCGCCGGCGGGCACCATGCGCGACGCGCTGGCCAAGGTCGCGGCCCTCGCGCACGAGGGGATGGAAGAGGAGGCGTTCGCCCACCTGCGCGCCGACGCGGAGCGCTTCCTTGGGCTCGCGGGCGCGACGGCCGGGCCGAGGCGCGACGACGCCCAGCGAGGGCGTTCGATGGGCGCTGCCGCTGGAGCACGGTCCTACGAGCTTGGGGCGATGCTGCGAACCTGCGTCCTGGCCCTCGACGCCCTGGACGGATGCGACCGCGCCGCCGACGCCGGAAGCCTTCGGATCACGCTCGAGGTGGCCGAGCGGCTGGCGGCCGAGCTGATCGACGCGGTGGAGGATCTGGAACGGCTCGCGAAGGTCGGACCGATCTACGGGCCGAAGGACGCGGCCTGAGCCCCGCCCATCGCGCCCACCGCCGCCGCGCGCCATGGGGCCGCTCCCGACCGGGGCAGCCCTCTTCGTTCGCGACGCGGGACACGGGCGAGGACGGCGGGCACGGCGCCCACGCACCCCGGATCGGAAATGGTAGCTCCCTTGGTAGCCCCGGGAGCGGGAGACGCTGAAGCCCAACGAAAGAAGGGCGATCATGCAGGGGGATGGTGGAGCCTAGGGGGATCGAACCCCTGACCTCTTGCATGCCATGCAAGCGCTCTCCCAGCTGAGCTAAGGCCCCATGAGGCGCGGCCGACCGCCCGCTGCGTCTAAGCCTTGGGCCGGGGCCGCGCAAGTGGGAATCTCCCCGAGCGCAGGGCCCGGCCCCGAGCGCGGCGGCGTCGGCGGGGCGTTCCCATCGCGGGAGGGCGGCCCCCCTCAGCCCTCCTCGTCGTCCTCGGTGGCGACGTCGGCGAGGTCGTCGAGCGAGACGTTGTCGTCCTCGTCGGCGTCGTCGTCGAGCACGTCGTCGCCGAGGTCCGCGTCGTCCTCCTCGTCGTCGAGAACCACGTCGTCGGTGTCCTCGTCGTCGGCGATCGCGGCCTCCGCGGCGGCGGTCTTGGGGTCGGCCTTGTCGGGCTGGATGGAGCGGGTCTTGCCGGCCGCGAGGCTCTCGGCGGTGTGGACCGCGCCGCAGCTCGGGCAGGTCATCGGATCGTTGCGCAGGTCGTAGAAGCGCGTCGAGCAGGCGGGGCAGACGCGCTTGACGCCCCATTCGTCCTTGGGCATGGGCGGGGCCTCCTTCGGTCTGGTGTCTCTCGGGGAGCGGGGGCTGTGCCACAGCGCCGGATGGCTGGCAAGGGAGCGCCGTCATGGGGGGGAACGACGAGACGCCGCCCGTCCGTCACAGGGCCTCGGCACGGGCGCGCAGGCTGACGCTGCGCGTCTCGCCCGAGGGTCGGGTCAGCTGCACCCGTCCGCGCGGCGTGGCGCTGGCCGAGGCGCGGGCCTTCGCCGAGGCGCAGGGCGGCTGGATCGCCGCGCGCCTCGCGGCGCTGCCGGCGCGCGTGCTCGTGCGCCCCGGCGCGTCGCTGCCCGTGGAGGGTCGGGCGCTGATCGTGACGCCGGTCGAGACGGACGCCATGGCGGTCGAAGCGGATCGGCTCCTCGTGCCGCGTGGCGAGCGGCCGGGGGCGCCCGTGGCCGCGTGGCTGCGCGAGCTGGCCCATGCGCGGCTCGGGGACGCGTGCGCGTGCCATGCGGGGGCTCTGGGCCGGCCCCATGGACGCATCCGGCTGCGCGACCCGCGCTCGCGCTGGGGCTCGTGCTCGCCGCGAGGCGACCTGATGTTCTCCTGGCGCCTGGCGATGGCGCCTCCCGAGGCGCTCGCCTACGTCGCCGCCCACGAGGTCGCGCATCTGGAGCGCATGGACCACTCGCCCGCCTTCTGGGCGGTGGTCGAGCGGCTTGACCCCGACTGGCGTCGCTGGCGCGCATGGCTGAGGCGGGAGGGCGCGACCCTGATGCGCTACGAGTTCGGGGAGGTCTCGGAGGGGTCCTGAGGACCCTTCCGAGCGGGGGGCTTCGGGGGGCTGGCCCCCCGACCCAGGCACCGATCCGGCACCCACCCTTCGCCGTCCAGACCGCGGCACCACGTCCACCCCGACCGCCGTTCGAGGGGTCCGAGCAGATCGCCCGCCGCCACGGTCAGCTCGCGCGTGTCGAAGTCCGCCGAGGCGCGCCCGGCGCCCGACCTCCTCGGGCAACCAGCCGCCGAGGCGCGGATCACGCGTGGATGGCGCCGTCGCCGCAGGCCAGCGCCGCCTCGCGCATCGCCTCGGAGTAGGTCGGGTGGGCGTGGCAGGTGCGCGCGAGATCCTCGGCCGCCGCGCCGAACTCCATCGCCACGCAGACCTCGTGGATGAGGTCGCCCGCCATCGGCCCGATGACGTGCGCGCCGAGGATGCGGTCGGTCTCGGCGTCGGCGACGATCTTGACGAAGCCCTCGGCCGCGAAGTTGGCCTTGGCGCGCCCGTTGCCCGCGAAGGGGAAGCGCCCGATCTTGACCTCGCGCCCGGTCTCCCTGGCCTGCGCCTCGGTCAGCCCCACGGTGGCGACCTCGGGGTGGGTGTAGATGACGTTGGGGATCACGTCGTAGTTGACGTGCCCGTGCCCCTTGGCGATGGCTTCGGCGACCGCCATCCCCTCGTCCTCGGCCTTGTGGGCGAGCATGGGCCCCGACACCGCGTCGCCGATGGCGTAGATGCCCTCGACGGAGGTGCGCCATCCGCCGTCGGTCTCGACCTGGCCGCCCTTCGTCGTCTCGACGCCGAGATCCTTCAGCCCCAGCCCGTCGGTGTAGGGCCTGCGGCCCGTGGCGACGAGCACCACGTCGGCCTGGGCCTCGCCGGGCTCGCCGCCCTCGCGCGTCTTCCACCGCACGGTGGCAGCGTCGCCGTCGCGCTCGACCGCCTCGACCGCGGCGCCCGTGACGATCTCCAGCCCCTGCTTGGCGAGGATCTTGGTGAACTGACGGATCACGTCGGCGTCCATGCCGGGGGTGATGGTGTCCATGTACTCGACCACGGTGACCTGTGAGCCCAGGCGCGCGAAGACCGAGCCCATCTCGAGCCCGATCACGCCGCCGCCGATCACCACCAGCCGCTCGGGCACCTTGGCGAGCCGCAGGGCCCCTTCCGAGGTCACCACGACCTCCTCGTCGATCTCGATGAAGGGCAAGGTCGCCGCCTCCGAACCGCTGGCGATGACGATGTGCTTGGCCTCGTGCGTCTCGTTGCCGACGAGCACGCGGCCCGCCTCCGGAATCGAGCCCCAGCCGCGGAGCCAGTCCACCTTGTTCTTCTTGAACAGGAACTCGATGCCCTGGACGTTCTGGCGGATCACGTCGTCCTTGTAGGCCAGCATCTTGGGCCAATCGACGGACGGCGCCTCGCCCATCAGGCCCATCTTGGAGAAGGTGTGCTTCGCCTCGGAGAGCGCCTCGGTCGCGTGCAGCAGCGCCTTCGACGGGATGCAGCCGATGTTGAGGCAGGTGCCGCCGAGCGTCTCGCGCCCCTCGACGCAGGCCGTGCGGAGCCCGAGCTGCGCGCAGCGGATGGCGCAGACGTAGCCTCCGGGGCCCGCGCCGATGACGATGACGTCGTATTGGGCCATTGCGGGCCTCCTCACATGGGTCGAGGAGGAGATACGCGCGCGGCCCCCCGAGTTCCACCACCGCCGGTCGCGGCGCGGCGCCCCTCGGGGGCCGGGGGTCAGGAATTCCCGACCTGCGCTGCGGGTCCAGCCCCGTCAGGCTCGGGCCGGGTCCGAAGGGGCTCGGTCGGACGGAGGGAGGTGGAGGGATGGTCAC
The DNA here is from genome assembly GCA_963799455.1 of uncultured Alphaproteobacteria bacterium. Classification (GTDB taxonomy): domain Bacteria; phylum Pseudomonadota; class Alphaproteobacteria; order Rhodobacterales; family Rhodobacteraceae; genus CAWCXF01. The sequence goes on from CAWCXF010000005.1 coordinate 24,331, forward strand.
GGCGATCGCGGCATGGACCCTGGCGCTCGGCCTCACGGCCGCCTCGTCGCCGGGCGCGGGCTGGGACGAGGTGGCGGCCTACTACCGCTGCGAGGGGGCGGCGCAGAGCCGCAGGCTCGCGGACGCGGAGATCGTGGCGTGCAGCGTGCTCTACGAGCGGGTCAAGCTCGGCCTCGTCGGGCTCGACGAGGCGGCGGTCCGGGCGCTGTCCCGGCGCGAGCGGGCCGAGGCCGGCCGACGGGCCTTCCGTGCCCTGCGGGTCTGGGAGGCCGTGCATCCCGCCCTGGTGGCGCGGCTGAAGGCGTCGGGCGAGCGCTAGGCGCGCTCAGAGGAGGGCCGCGAGGATCATCAGCACGGTGGCCGCGAAGCCGACCGTCCAGACGACCGAGCGCCAGGGGACGAGGCCGAAGGCGTAGGCCGGGACGTAGAGCACGCGCGCGGCGAGGTAGGTCCAGCCACAGGCGGCGGTGAGCCAGGTGGAGCCGTCCGAGAGGGTGACGACGACCACGGCCAGCGTGAAGAGGATCAGCCCCTCGAAGTGGTTGTCGAGCGCCCGCACAAGGCGCCCGGCGCGGGGGGAAAGCTCGGCCCGGAGGTCGATGTCGTCGCGCGGCCCCAGGGTCTTGGCCGAGCCCAGCTCGCGGTTGGCGGCGGCCGACATGAGCGCGAACTGGACGGCTTGGAGGAGCCCCGCGAGGGCGAGGGCGGTCAGCTCGGGGGTCAAGCTCGGGTCCTCCATCCGTCTTCAATCAAGAACCTGGCGTCGAAGTCCGCGAACGCCAATGGTGACGCCAGGGCGCAGAACGGGATCAACACGAAGAACATGCCCACCGATTGAAGGACGGCCACCCAGTTCTCGACGGCGAGCGCAGCGATGAGGAGAACAGTGGCGAGACATATCCCGGTGCCGACGAGGCCCAACAGGACTTCTTCACGATCTCGACCACGCTCATACTCCCCCGCGCTGACGGCGCTGGCCTCAGCGATGGTGATCCTGGCGCGAATCCGACCCCACTCACGTCCATCGCGGATCGCCGTGCCGATCAAGCTTGCAATGGAGATTGACGCCGCACGAATGATCCTCACGGGAGGTTCCTCCTGGCCGTCCGAAGAGTCTCGTTCTCCGAGAAGGGTCGAGGTTCACAGGCTGGAGGTGTGGCGTCAACGTCCTCAGGCGGTGTCGAGGAAGGTGGCGGCGCCCAGGGAGTGGCCGAGCTGGTCGCGGCGGCTCAGGTGGCCCTGCGCCCGGTCGCGGTCGCGGACCTCGAAGAGCAGGAGCGCCGTGTCGGGCGCGTCGGCCTCGCGCCAGATCTGGAGCAGCGAGAGCCCCGCGTCGCGGCGGCCCTCGGAGGCGTCGTCGAACGCGCGGCGCCAGGCGCCGAAGCCTCCGGTCTCGATGCGGCAGAGGAGTTGCATGGGCGGCGCCTCGGGTTGGGGGTGGTGGGTTGGCACCCACCCTACGACTTGCTCATCCGGTTCCGTTGACAGCCGGCGCCGATGTTGCAAAGAGGGAAACGCGCGCCGAGGCGGCTGAATCAGCGCTGACGCGCCGGCATAGGCCGGTGCTGGAGAGGTGGGGCAGGAGACTGAGCGGCCATCTGCAAGCCGCGGGAAGAAAGAATGACATGACGGAGATGGTCCTGCGAAACTGGCGGGCGCGGCATGCGGTCGTCATTCTACTTTCGGCCGGAGCCGTTGGGCTCTTCGTCTACAGCCGCGCCGAGTGGTCGCCGATGCATCGGTGGAACCGGGCGGTCGGCGATGCGTCGTTGCTTCTGGTGGCGGCGGCGATGGCGCTGGGGCCGATGTCACGGCTTTGGCGCGGCGCCGTGCGGCTGCTGCCTTATCGCCGCGAGTTCGGCATCTACGCCGTGATCCTGGCGCTGGTTCACACCGCGATCATTCTGCTGGGCTGGGTGCAGCTCGACCTTATGCGTCTGTTCGGGCTCGAGTTCCACCCCGGCCTTCAACGCTATGTGATGGTGCAGCAGGGATTCGCCTTCGCCAACATCGTGGGCATCTTCGCGTTGACCTACGGGGTGGTGCTGGCCGCGACCTCCAACGACGCCAGTCTGCGTTGGCTCGGCGACTCCGTGTGGAAGTTCGTGCAGCGCGGAACATACGTGTTGTGGTGGCTGTCGGTGCTGCACACCGCCTATTTCCTGTTCCTGCATTTCCTCGACTATCACCGCCAGACCCCCGAACCAAATTGGGTGCAATGGCCGTTCGTGGGGCTGGTGCTGATGGTTCTGGGGCTGCAGATCCTGGCATCGGCCACGACCTGGAAGCGGCAGCGGCAGCGCGCAGTGATGACATAGGCCCGAGCCTCGATGCTCGCGACGTCCTATCGCCAACGCGTTACGTGGACTCGTCATAGCACAGGGTGACAAAGCAGATGGGTGCCAACCCACCGCCCGGACGGTGGGGGTTGGCACCCACCCTACAGATCCATCAACAGCCGCCTCGGGTCCTCCAGCGCCTCCTTGACGCGCACGAGGAACGTCACCGCGCCCTTGCCGTCCACAATGCGGTGGTCGTAGCTCAGCGCCAGATACATCATCGGGCGCGCGACGATCTGGCCGCCCACGACCATCGGGCGCTCCATGATCTTGTGCATGCCGAGGATGCCCGATTGCGGCGGGTTGAGGATCGGCGAGGACATCAGCGAGCCGTAGACGCCGCCGTTCGAGATGGTGAACGTCCCGCCCTGCATGTCCGACATCGCCAGCTTGCCGTCGCGCGCCTTGGCGCCCAGCGCGTTGATGGCGAGCTCGATCTGGGCGAAGCCCATCGAGTCGGCGTCGCGCACGACGGGGACCACGAGGCCGCTGGGCGTGCCCACGGCTATCCCCATGTGGACGAAGCGCTTGTAGACCACGTCGGTGCCGTCGATCTCGGCGTTGACCTCGGGCACCTCCATCAGCGCATGCACGCACGCCTTGGTGAAGAAGCTCATGAAGCCGAGCTTCACGCCGTGCTTGCGCTCGAACAGATCCTTGTATTCGGAGCGCAGCGCCATGATCGCCGTCATGTCCACCTCGTTGTAGGTGGTCAGCATCGCGGCGGTGTTCTGCGCGTCCTTGAGCCTGCGCGCGATGGTCTGGCGCAGGCGGGTCATGCGCACCCGCTCCTCGCGGCCCTCGTCCTCGGCCGCCACCGGCGCACGCGGCGCCTCCTTCGCGGGGGGCGCCTCGCGCGGGGCCTCGAGCGCGCGCAGCACGTCGGCCTTCATCACCCGGCCGTCGCGCCCCGTCCCCTCGACCTGGGCCCGATCGAGACCCTTCTCCGCCATCAGCGCCTTGGCCGAGGGCGCGTCCTCCACGTCCGAGCGGCCCGCGTCGGGGCGGCCGCCCGTCTTGGCGTCGTCCTCGTCCGAGCGGCCGTAGTCGGCGCGCGGGTGGTCGGGCTCGCCGCCCGTGGCGTCGGGCTCGGGCGGCACCGCGTCGCCCTTCGCCCCGTGGGCCTCGGAGCCCTTGGACGAGCCGCCACCGGCCCCCTTCGTCAGCACCGCGAGCCTGGCGGAGGCCTCGACGGTCGCGCCCTCCTCGGCCAGGATCTCCGAGAGCGTGCCCGCGGCGGGCGCGGGCACCTCGACCGACACCTTGTCGGTCTCCAGCTCGCACAAGGGCTCGTCGGCGGACACCGTGTCGCCCACCTTCTTGAACCACGTCGCCACCACGGCCTCGGTGACCGACTCGCCCAAGGAGGGGACCATCACGTCCACGCTCCCGCCGCCACCGGCGCCGCCACCGGTGGAGCCGGCCCCGTCGCCCTCGTCCTTCGGTCGGACCTCCTCGGCGTAGCCGCCGCGATCGGCCTGGTCGGGGTCGGGGCGCGCCTCGGCCGCCTCGCCCTCGGGGGACTTCGCGTCGCGCTTGGTGCGGGCCTCCTCGGCCTCGCCGGCGCCCTCTTTCTCGCCGGAGCCCGCCTCCCTCTTCGCGTCGGCCTTGCCCGGCGCCTCGTCGCCCTCGGCGATGGTGGCCAGCAGCGCGTCCACGCCCACGGTCTCGCCCTCGGCCGCCACGATGTCGCCCATCACGCCGCCCGCGGGCGCGGGCACCTCGACCGAGACCTTGTCGGTCTCGAGCTCGCACAAGGGCTCGTCGGCCGAGACCCGGTCGCCGGGCTTCTTGTGCCAGACCGCCACCGTGGCCTCCGTGACGGACTCGCCCAGGGTGGGGACGCGGACTTCGATGCTCATGATGCGGGGATCCTCGGGGCTGGGCGGGCGGACTGGCGCGGGTGTGGGCGCGTCAGCCCTCGATCGTCAAGGCGTCGTTCACCAGCGCCTCCTGCTGGGCCTTGTGCTGGGAGGCGAGGCCGGTGGCGGGCGAGGCCGCGGCCGCGCGCCCGACGTAGCGCGCGCGCTTGGACGCGGCACCGATCCGGCCCAGCACCCATTCGAGGTTGGGGTCCATGAAGGTCCACCCCCCCTGGTTCTTGGGCTCCTCCTGGCACCAGACCACCTCGGCGTTCGAGAAGCGCGTGAGCTCCCCCACCATCGACTGCGCCGGGAAGGGGTAGAACTGCTCGACGCGCAGCAGGTAGACGTCGTCGATCCCCCTCGCGTCGCGCTCCTCCAGGAGGTCGTAGTAGACCCGGCCCGAGCACAGCACGACGCGGCGGATCTTCTCGTCGGGCGCGAGCCGGGTCTGGCTGTGGCCCCGCTCGGCGTCGTCCCACAGCACGCGGTGGAAGGACGAGCCGGTGGTGAAGTCGGAGGCCTTCGACACCGCGAGCTTGTGGCGCAGCAGATCCTTCGGCGTCATCAGCACCAGCGGCTTGCGGTAGGAGCGGTGGAGCTGGCGGCGCAGGATGTGGAAGTAGTTGGCGGGCGTCGTGCAGTTGGCGACGATCCAGTTGTCGCCCCCGCACATCTGCAAGAACCGCTCGAGCCGCGCCGAGGAGTGCTCGGGCCCCTGGCCCATGTAGCCGTGCGGCAGCAGCATCACGAGGCCCGACATGCGCAGCCACTTGGCCTCGCCCGAGGAGATGAACTGGTCGAACATGATCTGGGCGCCGTTGGCGAAGTCGCCGAACTGCGCCTCCCACGCCGTCAGCGCGTTGGGCTCGGCCAGCGAGTAGCCGTACTCGAAGCCCAGCACCGCGTATTCCGACAGCATCGAGTCGATCGGCTCGAACCGCGCCTGGCCCTTGCGAATGTGGTTGAGCGGCAGATGGCGTTCCTCGGTCTCCTGATCCACCAGCGCGCCGTGGCGCTGCGAGAAGGTGCCGCGGATCGAGTCCTGGCCCGAGAGCCGCACCGGATAGCCTTCGAGCAGCAGCGAGCCGAAGGCCAGCGCCTCGCCGGTGGCCCAGTCGAAGCCCTCGCCGGTCTCGAACATCTTGGCCTTGGCGCCGAGCAGCCGCTCGACGGTGCGGTGCAGCGCGAAGCCCTCGGGGGCCTTCGTCAGCGCCCGGCCGATCTCCTCCATCGTCTCGGGCTCGATGGCGGTGCGGCCGCGCTGGTACTTGCCGGCCTCGCGGCGGTCGAGATGGGCCCATTTGCCGTCGAGCCAGTCGGCCTTGTTGGGGCGATAGGAGCGGCCGGCCTCGAACTCCTCCTCGAGGAGGGCCTGGAACGCCTCCTTCATCCCCTCGATCTCGCCCGCAGGGACCAGCCCGTCGCGCTCCAGCCGCTCGGTGTAGAGCGTGAGCGTGGTCTTCTGCCCCTTGATGCGCTTGTACATCAGCGGGTTCGTGAACATGGGCTCGTCGCCCTCGTTGTGGCCGAAGCGCCGGTAGCAGAAGATGTCGATCACCACGTCCTTGTGGAACTTCTGGCGGAACTCGGTCGCCACCTTGGCCGCGTGCACCACGGCCTCGGGGTCGTCGCCGTTGACGTGGAAGATCGGCGCCTCGACCATCAGCGCGATGTCGGTGGGGTAGGGGGACGAGCGCGAGAAGTGCGGCGCCGTCGTGAAGCCGATCTGGTTGTTGACGACGATGTGCATCGTGCCCCCGGTGCGGTGCCCGACGAGCCCCGAGAGCCCGAAGCACTCGGCCACCACGCCCTGGCCCGCGAAGGCCGCGTCGCCGTGCAGCAGGACCGGGAGCACCTCGGTTCGGTCGGTGTCCTTGAGCTGCGCCTGCTTGGCGCGCGCCTTGCCGAGCACCACCGGATCGACGGCTTCCAGATGCGAGGGGTTGGCCGTCAGCGACAGGTGCACCGTGTTGCCGTCGAACTCGCGGTCGCTCGATGCGCCGAGGTGGTACTTCACGTCGCCCGAGCCCTCGACGTCCTCGGGCTTGAACGAGCCGCCCTGGAACTCGTTGAAGATCGCGCGATAGGGCTTGCTCAGCACGTTGGCGAGCACGCTGAGGCGCCCTCGGTGGGGCATGCCGATCACGATGTCCTTCACGCCGAGCGCGCCGCCGCGCTTGATGACCTGCTCCATGGCGGGGATCAGGCTCTCGCCGCCGTCGAGGCCGAAGCGCTTGGTGCCGGTGTACTTGATCCCGAGGAACTTCTCGAAGCCCTCGGCCTCGACGAGCTTTTTGAGGATCGCGCGCCTTCCCTCGCGGGTGAAGGCGATCTCCTTGCCGTAGCCCTCGATGCGCTCCTTGAGCCAGGCGGACTGCGCGGGGTCGGAGATGTGCATGTACTGCAGCGCGAAGGTGCCGCAGTAGGTGCGCTTCACGATGGCGAGGATCTCGCCCACCGTGGCGAGCTCGAGCCCCAGCACGTTGTCGATGAAGACGGGGCGGTCCATGTCCTCGGCCGCGAAGCCGTAGGTCGCGGGGTCGAGTTCGGGATGCGCCGTCTCCTCGCGCATCCCCAGGGGGTCGAGGTCGGCCGCCAGATGCCCCCGGATCCGGTAGGCGCGGATCAGCATGAGCGCGCGGATCGAGTCGGTGACGGCGCGGCGCATCTGCGCGTCGGTGACGGTGGCCCCCGTGGCCTCGGCCTTGGCGGCGATCTTCTCGCCGGCGGCCTTGGCCTCGGCGGGCCGGCTCTCGGCCGGCCACTCGCCGGTGAGCGCCGCGGTGATCTCGTCGCCCGGCTGCGGCGGCCAGTCCGCGCGCGCCCAGGACGGCCCGTCGGCCTCGGCCTTCGCCGCCCCGTCCTGCTCGCCCAGCTCGCGGAAGAAGGCCGCCCAGGCCTCGTCCACCGCCTGCGGGTCGGCGGCGTAGCGCGCCTGGAGCCGCTCGACGTAAGGCGCGTTGGCGCCGTGCAGGAAGGAGGAGGCGCGGAAGATCTCGGGGGACTGCTCGGTCATGGGGGACCTCCAGGGCTGAACGGGCCGGGGCCCGGGGGGCGGCGCGTCCCTATATCATGGTCGCCGCCGACGAGTCATAGGTCGTCGTCCACCGATCGGCGCGCCGGGTGCCCTCAGCCGATCGCCTTCACCACCGCCTCGCCCAAGGAGGCCGGGCTGTCGGCCACGACGATGCCGGCGGACTGCATCGCCTCGATCTTGTCCTCGGCGCCGCCCTTGCCGCCCGCGACGATGGCGCCCGCGTGCCCCATGCGCCGGCCCGGGGGCGCGGTGCGCCCGGCGATGAAGCCGGCCGTCGGCTTGCCTCGACCCGCCTTGGCCTCCGAGGCGAGGAACGCGGCCGCCTCCTCCTCGGCCGCGCCGCCGATCTCGCCGATCATGATGATGGCCTGCGTCTCCGGATCGCCGAGGAACCATTCGAGCACGTCGATGTGCTCGGTCCCCTTGATCGGGTCGCCGCCGATGCCGACGCAGGTGGACTGGCCGAGGCCCACGTCGGTGGTCTGCTTGACCGCCTCGTAGGTCAGCGTGCCCGAGCGCGAGACCACGCCCACCGAGCCGCGGCGGTGGATGTGGCCCGGCATGATGCCGATCTTGCAGGCGTCGGGCGTGATGACCCCGGGGCAGTTCGGCCCGATCAGCGTGGTCTTGGCCCCCTCCAGCGCCCGCTTGACGCGCATCATGTCGAGGACCGGGATCCCTTCGGTGATGCACACGACGAGCGGGAGCCCCGCGTCGATCGCCTCCAGGATCGAGTCGGCCGCGAAGGGCGGGGGCACGTAGATCACGGACGCCGTGGCCCCGGTCGCGGCGACGGCCTCGTGGCAGCTGTCGAACACCGGCAGGTCGAGATGGGTCTGGCCCCCTTTGCCGGGGGTGACGCCGCCGACCATCTTGGTGCCGTAGGCGATCGCCTGCTCGGTGTGGAAGGTGCCCTGCGAGCCGGTCAGGCCCTGGCAGATGACCTTGGTGGATTCGTCGACGAGGATGGCCATCGGGGCTCCTTGGTGGGGTGGCGTGTCGAGCCGCGGCTTACACCCGGCGAGCGGGGCGTGTCACGGACCGCGCTCGTAGGGTGGGTGCCAACCCACCTTCGCGGGAGGGGTGGGTTGGCACCCACCCTACGCTTGCAAGCACCCACGTGTCTCATGGGTCGATGTCTCAGGATCTGTCTACTTCATCGGGACTTGAGGAACGGGCAGTCTGGCGGGCGGCTTCCTCCGCCATATGTCGTAGAAAGGCCCAAGCCATTGAATGGATCTCGGTGAATGCGAAGGGTTTATGATCTGTTTTGGTTCTTATATGGGTTGCCATCATGTCGCCTGCATCACTAAAACGGCTAGGTGCTTCGGGGGATGCAAGGGCCACGTCAAGAAAGTTAGGGTGTATAATCCGGCTCAGTGATTCTCTCAGACTAGTCTCGACGGGCTCCTCATCAGGAAGCCCAACTATCCAGAGGGGTTATTCCAAATAAGGAAATTCCTTTGTCTCGTCCAAGCACCTTCGAGCATGAACTGCGAAAGTGACCAGCGACGAGATCAGTTGGCGCTTCACCAAGTCGGCAACCAACGCATTCTTAGGAAAAATATTGCCTGAGTAACTCATCAAGTCAATTGCGAATCGAGATGCTTCGTTCTAAGCTGCTTGCTGGATCTCGGTGCGCATCTCCGACACTCAGCTTCCCCGCACCGCCGCCACGATCTTCTCCGCCGCGTCGGCGAGATCCTCCGCCGCGATCACGTCGAGCCCGGAGCCGTTGATGATCTCCTTGCCCTTCTCGACGTTGGTCCCCTCCAGCCGCACCACGAGCGGCACGGACAGCCCGACCTCCTTCACGGCCGCGACGATCCCTTCCGCGATCACGTCGCAGCGCATGATGCCGCCGAAGATGTTGACGAGGATGCCCTTCACCTGCGGGTCCGAGGTGATGATCTTGAAGGCCTCGGTCACCTTCTCGCGGGTGGCGCCGCCGCCCACGTCGAGGAAGTTGGCGGGCGCGGCGCCGTAGAGCTTGATGATGTCCATCGTCGCCATGGCGAGGCCGGCGCCGTTGACCATGCAGCCGATCTCGCCGTCGAGCGCGATGTAGTTGAGGTCGTATTTCGAGGCCGCCAGCTCCTTGGCGTCCTCCTCGGACTCGTCGCGCAGGCTGGCGATGTCGGGGTGGCGGTAGAGCGCGTTGCCGTCGAAGCCCATCTTGGCGTCGAGGCACACGAGGTCGCCCCCCTCGGTCACGATCAGCGGGTTGATCTCGACCATCTCGGCGTCCTTCTCGACGAAGAGCCGGTAGAGCGTGCCCATCAGCGCCACGCACTGCTTGAAGGCCTTTCCGTCGAGCCCCAGCGCGAAGCCGACGCGGCGGCCGTGCCAGGGCTGGTAGCCGGTGGCGGGATCGACCGAGAACGACGTGATCCGGTCGGGCGTCTTCGCCGCGACCTCCTCGATGTCCATGCCGCCCTCGGTCGAGCAGACGAAGCTGACGCGGGCCGTCGCCCGGTCCACCAGCAGCGCCAGGTAGAGCTCGCGCGCGATCGAGGCGCCGTCCTCGATGTAGATGCGGCCCACCTGCTTGCCCGCGGGGCCGGTCTGGTGCGTCACCAGCGTGCGGCCGAGCATCCGGCGCGCCTCGTCGGCGGCCTCCTCGACGGAGCGGGCGATGCGCACGCCGCCCTTCTCGCCGGCGCCGGGCTCCTTGAACGAGCCCTTGCCGCGCCCGCCCGCGTGGATCTGGGCCTTGACCACCCAGACCGGGCCGTCGAGCGCGCCGGCGGCCGTCTTGGCCTCCTCGGCCCGCGCGATCGCGCGGCCGTCGGCCACGGGGGCGCCGTAGTCGCGCAGGAGCGCCTTGGCCTGATACTCGTGGATGTTCATGCGCGCCTCCGGCTCCTCGTCCCCGGCGTCATGCCACAGCATGGGCCGGGCGATAAGGGGGCTCGTCAGCCCCGCCGGGCGCGCAGCCGGGCGATCCGGCGGCCCGCGGCCTCCGACAGCCGGCGCAGCGCGCCGCCCGGCGTGCGGTCCAGGGGCGCCAGCATCCGCCGGCGCGGCCCCTGCGCGAGCGTGCGGTCTGCCGCCAGCAGCGCGCGGATGTGGCGCGCGACGGCGCCGCCCGTCAGCGGGTCGATCTCGACCGACGGGTTGTCCTTCATGCGCGGCGAGTGGATCACGCGGGGTGCCGCGCGCGCGTCCGTCCACATCAGCGTCGTGCGGTAGGCCATGAGGTTGTACTCCTCCGGCAGGACCAGGAGCCGCAGCTCGGAGCGCCACAGATGCGCGCGCAGCACCGGCTGGTCCTTCCGCGCGCCCGAGGCGGCGAGGTCGGCCTCGACCTCGGCCATGACGCGGCGCGTGGCCTCCGAGGCGCGCATCCCCAGGACGCCCGAGTTGATCTGGGGGAAGGCGGCCGGCACCGGCTCGCCCCATTGCACGACGGCGCGGCGCGCGTTGCGGTAGGGGTCGTGCGCGCCCGCCAGGTCGAAGCGGCCGAGCGCCTCGAACACGTCCGCGAGGGGTGCCAGCACGCGCAGGTCGGCGTCGAGGTAGATCGTGCGCTCGAAGCGCGATCGGCGCAGGGCCTCGAACTTCGGGCGGAACCATTCGCGCTCGAGCCGGTGGACGCGCGCGAAGACGGGATCATCGGTCGGCTGGTCGGTGAAGAGGTCGATCGGCAGGCCCGGGTTGGTGGTCGCCGCCGAGCGCGCCGCCAGGATCGCGGGGCCGAGATGGGCCGCCCCGCTGACGCCGAGGACGAAGCCGCGGGCGGCCTCCGCGCGCGGCGCGGGCTCGTCCGGGCCGGGCCCGGCGATCGGGTCGCGGCCCGGGGGGGCTCCGAGGGCGGGGGCGGGATCGCTAGCCACGGGTCCGGTGGCGAGACGGCGCGGCGCGCGCGGGCCGGGGCGTCACGTCGAGGGTCCGCTTCCAGACGGGGTGGTCATGGGCACCCGCGCCAGCGACGCCCCGGCTCGGAGGCCGGACGCCGACCGCGGCCGGGCCGTGGAGGGGTCGAGCCTCGGGCTCCCGAGCCGTGCCGCCGGCCCGCGCCCGCCCCAGGGCGGGGACGCCCGCGATCCCTCGCTCCGCGACCCCCGGCTCGGCGCTCGGACCGCCGATCGCGGTCGGGACGCCACCGCGGCCGGAGCGTGCCCGAAGGTCGAAGCGCAGGGGGGCCGGGCGCCCCGGTCGGGGCCTTGCGTCGTGGCGCGAACCCCGCCGCCGGGGCGGCCGCCTCCGCCCGGGGGCGGCGCCGCGTCGGGATGGCGCGGCCCCCGCCGCGGGGGCGGCCGCGACCGCTCAGGCGAGGGCGCCGTCGATGCCGACGCAGGCCTTCACCAGACCGCGCACCGCCTCGACCGAGCGGTCGAACATGCCCTGCTCCTCGCGGGTGAGCCTGATGTCCACCACGCGCTCGATGCCGTTCGCGCCGATCACGGTGGGCACGCCGACATACATGCCCTTGAGGCCCAGCGCGCCCTCGACCCAGGCCGCGGCGGGCAGCACGCGGCGCTGGTCCTTCAGATGGGCCTCCGCCATCTCGATCGCCGAGGTGGCGGGCGCGTAGAAGGCCGAGCCGGTCTTGAGCAGGCCCACGATCTCCGCGCCGCCGTCGCGGGTGCGCTGGACGATGGCGTCGAGCCGGTCCTGGGTGAGCCAGCCCATCTGCACGAGGTCGGGCAGCGGGATGCCCGCCACCGTGGAGTAGCGCACGAGCGGCACCATGGAGTCGCCGTGCCCGCCGAGCACGAAGGCGGTGACGTCGCGCATCGAGACGTCCATCTCCAGGCTCAGGAAGTGGCGGAAGCGCGCCGAGTCGAGCACGCCGGCCATGCCGCAGACGCGAGCCGTCGGCAGGCCCGAGTAGCGCTGGAGCGCCCAGACCATGGCGTCCAAGGGGTTGGTGATGCAGATGACGAAGGCGTCGGGGGCGTGGGCGCGGATGCCCTCGCCCACCGCCTTCATGACCTTGAGGTTGATGCCCAGGAGGTCGTCGCGGCTCATGCCGGGCTTGCGCGCGACGCCCGCGGTGACGATGCAGACCTGCGCGCCGCGGATGTCGGCGTAGTCCTGCGTGCCGCGCAGCGCCGCGTCGAAGCCCTCCGCCGGGCCGCTCTCGGCGATGTCGAGCGCCTTGCCCTGCGGCACCCCCTCGGCGATGTCGAAGAGCACCACGTCGCCCAGCTCCTTCATGGCGGCGAGATGCGCCAGCGTGCCGCCGATCTGGCCCGCGCCGATCAGGGCGATCTTGGGTCTGGCCATGGGATGTCCTCTCGTCTGGCCCCGTCGGGGGATCGGCGAGGGCGTATTCGCTGGGCGCGAGGGGCGCAAGGCGCGCGGCGCGCTGGGATGCCGGAGCGGGCGCTGCTAGGAGGGGCCGATGTGGAACGACCCCTTCTTCCTGGCGCTGGCGATCCCGGCCGTGATCTTCGCCGGCGTCTCGAAGGGGGGCTTCGGCTCGGGCGCGGCCTTCGCCGCGACCCCGCTCCTGGCGCTCGCGGTCGGCCCCGGCAAGGCGCTCGGGCTGATGCTGCCGCTCCTGATGCTGATCGACCTCGCCGTGCTGCGGCCCTACTGGGGGCGCTGGTCGTGGCCCGACGCGCGCCTGCTGATCCTGGGCGCGCTGCCCGGCGTGGCGCTCGCGGGCGCGCTGTGGCGCGTGGCGCCGGCCGACCTGTTCCGGGCGCTGATCGGGCTCCTGGCGCTCGGCTTCGTCGCCTGGCAGATGCGCGGGCGGCTGGCGCGGCTCGCCGGCGCGGCGCGGGCCGTCGCCACGCCGGAGCCCGCCGCGCCTCGCGGCACGCCCGCCCCGCCGCGCCGGGGCTGGGGCCTCATGGCCGGCGCCGTGGCGGGGTTCACGAGCTTCGTCAGCCACGCCGGCGGCCCGCCGGTGGCGGTCTACCTGCTGGCGCGCGGGCACTCGAAGACGAGCTACCAGGCGACGACCGTGCTGGTGTTCTGGGCCGTCAACCTCTCGAAGGCCTTCGCCTTCGCGGGGCTCGGGCTCTTCACGGCCGAGACACTGGCGGCGGACGCGGCGCTGGCGCCCTTCGCGCTCGTCGGCGCCGCCCTGGGCGTGCGCGCGCACCACCTGGTGCCCGAGCGCGTCTTCTTCGCCATCACCTACGCGCTCCTGACCGTCACCGGCACCAAGCTGCTGTGGGACGCGCTGGCCTGAGCGCGTCCCGAGCGGCGTCCGGGGAGGGGGGGCCTCAGGCGGCCTCGTCCTCGACGGGCAGCGCCTCGCGCAGATCCTCCCATGCCTGCCCCGACGCCACCAGGCAGGAGCGCCCCTCGGGGTCGGTGACGAGGACGGTCCAGCTTCCTTCGGCGGAGGCGAACACCTCCAGCAGCTGCGTCGAGCCGGCCATGCCGACGCCGCGCCGCGTCTCCGCGTAGCGCTCGCCCAGCATCTCGATCACCTCGGCGCGCGGCCCGCAGCGCGGGGCCGCCGCCGCGGGCGCCGCCGCCGCGAGGAGCGCGGCGAGGCCGGCCGGGAGCGCGATCAGTTCCTTCCGCATGGTTCGTCCTTTCCTTCGAGGGGCCGATCCTTGGTGCGGGCAGTGTCCGCCCGCCCCCATGGCCCGACCAAGATGCCTCAGCCTTTTGCACGCATGATTAACGCTGCGTTCGCGCTGCGCCCGCGCCGGGCCGGCGCCTCATCCTTCGGCGCCGTCACGCGAGCGGGGGGAGCTGCGCGAGCCGACGTGCCGGCCGTGGAGGATGGGCCAAGCGCCGCCGCCCTTGCCATCGTCGCGCCATCCGTGCTGTGAGGACGCGCCCGCCGCCGCGACGCGCGGGCCCCCGCGGAGACCCGCCATGACCTCACGCCCCCTGCGATCGGCGCTCTACGTGCCCGCCGCCAACGCGCGCGCGATGGAGAAGGCCGCCGGCCTGCCCGCGGACGCCATCATCTTCGATCTGGAGGACGCGGTCGCGCCAGAGGCCAAGGCGCGCGCGCGCGACGCGCTGTCCGAGGCGCTGGGCGCGAACGACTACGGCGCCCGGATGCGGATCGTGCGCGTCAACGCCGCCGGCACGCCCTGGCACGAGGACGACCTCGCGGCCGCCTCGCGCATGGCGCCCGACGCGGTGCTGCTGCCCAAGGCCGGCGCCGGGGCCGACCTCGACGCGCTGGCCGGACGGCTCGGCGACGGCTCCGGGGCGCCTGCGCTCTGGGCGATGATCGAGACGCCCGCGGGCGTCCTCGCCGCCGCCGGGATCGCCCGGGCCGCCGCGAGGGCGGGAGGGGGCGGTCTGGTGATGGGCACCAACGATCTGGCCAAGGAGCTCGGCGCGCGCCACGTGCCGGGCCGCGCGCCGATGCTCGCGGCCCTCGGGACGGCGGTGCTCGCGGCGCGCGCGCACGGGCTCGCCTGCCTCGACGGGGTCCACAACGCGCTGCGCGACGAGGAGGCCTTGCGCGCCGAGTGCGAGCAGGGCCGCGACATGGGGCTGGACGGCAAGACGCTGATCCACCCCGCCCAGATCGCGGTGGCCAACGAGGTCTTCGCCCCGGCCCCCGAGGAGGTGGACCGCGCCCGGCGCGAGATCGAGGCGTTCGAGGCGGCGCAGGCCGAAGGCAAGGGGGTGGCCGTCCTCGACGGGCGCCTCGTCGAGGCGCTCCACGTCGAGACCGCGCGCGCCACCCTCGCCCGCGCCGAGGCGATCGCCGCGATGGAGGCCGCGTGATGGGCGGCTACGCCGTCCTCGTCGCGGGGCTCGGGCTCTGGAGCGCGCCGCATCTGCTCAAGCGCGTGGCGCCGGGCTGGCGCGCGCGTCAGGGTGCCTGGGTCAAGGGCGTCGTCGCGCTGGTCCTGATCGCCTCGATCTGGGTGATGACGCAGGGCTACCGCATGGCAGACCCGGTGATCCTGTGGCCTCGCTGGGAGCCGCTCGTCCACCTCAACAACCTCCTCAACGTCGTCGCCGTGTTCCTCTTCGTCGCGTCGAACGCGAAGGGACGGGTGCAGGCGCGCATGCGCCACCCGCAGCTCACCGCCGTCAAGGTCTGGGCGGTGGCGCATCTGCTGGTCAACGGCGAGCTGGCCTCGGTGATCCTGTTCGGGGGCCTGCTGGCCTGGGCCGTCGCCGAGGTCGTCCTCATCAACCGCCAGCAGGCATGGGCGCCCTCCGAGACGCCCTCCAACTGGTATTGGCGCGACGGCGTGGCGGCTCTGATCGCGCTGGTGGCCACCGCCGCGATCACCTGGGTCCATGTCTGGTTCGGGCTCTGGCCCTTCGGCGGCGGCGCGTGAGGCCCCCGTGACCAGCAAGACCACCGCGGGGCGCTTCTTCGAGGACTACCGCATCGGCGAGACCATCGGCCACGCGGTGCCGCGCACGCTCTCGGGCGGGGAGCGGGCGCTCTACCACGCGCTCTACCCCGCGCGTCACGCGCTGCACTCCTCGGACGCCTTCGCGCGGTCCTGCGGGCTCAGGGCCGCGCCCTTCGACGACCTGATCGTGTTCCACGCCGTGTTCGGCCGCTCGGTGCCCGACGTGTCGCTCAACGCGGTGGCCAACCTCGGCTACGCCGAAGCGCGCTTCCTGCGCCCCGTCTTCCCCGGCGAGACGCTGCGCGCGGAGTCCGAGGTGATCGGCCTCAAGCGCACCTCCTCGGGCCGCACCGGCATCGTCTGGGTCCGCACGCGGGGGCTCTCGGGCGCCGAGCCCGTGCTGGACTACGTCCGCTGGGTGCTGCTGCCGCTGCGCGACGCGGACGTGCCCCATGCCGCGGACGTGGTGCCCGACCTCGCCCACGCCGTCGCGGCGCAGGATCTGGTCGTCCCCGAGGGCCTCGACCTCACCGCCTACGACTTCGCGCTGGCCGGCGAGCCGCATCGCTGGGGCGACTACGCCGTCGGCGAGGTGATCGACCACGTCGACGGCGTGACGATCGAGGAGGCCGAGCCCATGATGGCGACGCGCCTGTGGCAGAACACCGCGCGCGTCCACTTCGACGAGACCGCGCGCGAGGACGGGCGCCGGCTGATTTACGGCGGCCACGTCATGAGCCTCGCGCGCGCGCTCTCGTTCAACGGGCTCGCCAACGCGCAGATGGTCGCCGCGATCAACGGGGGCACCCACGCCGCGCCCTGCTTCGCGGGCGACACGGTCCGCGCCTGGTCGGAGGTGCTGGGCCGCGCCGAGACGCGGGGGCCCGGCGTCGGCGCGCTTCGCCTGCGCCTCGTCGCCACGCGCGGCGAGGCCGAGCCGGGGCGGCTCCGCGACGACGCGGGCCGCTACCGCCCCGAGGTGCTGCTCGACCTCGACTACTGGGCGCTGGCGCCGGTCTGAGAGGCCCCCCGCCCGTCCGTCGGGCGCCCATATGTCGCGGCGCCCCCATGGCCCTCGCGTGACAGCGCCGCCTATATGGTGCATCCACGCTCAGGCACGCAGGCGCTCGAACGGGAGGCATCATGGCGGACGTGAACCGAGGCGACAGGCCGCTGTCGCCCCACATGACCATCTACCGGCCGCAGATCACCTCGATGACCTCGATCCTGACGCGGGTGACGGGCAACGCGCTGATCGTCGCGGCCGTCCTGATCGTCTGGTGGCTCCTGGCCGCCGCCGCGGGCCCCGCGGCCTTCGCGCGCGCCGACCTCGTGCTGACCTCCTGGTTCGGCGACGTCGTGCTGGCGCTCTCGCTCTGGGCGCTTTGGTACCACACGCTCGCGGGCATCCGGCACCTCTACTGGGATACCGGGCGCGGGCTCGAGCTGCGGACCGCCGAGGCGCTCGGCATCGCCTGCGTCGCGGGCTCGATCGTGCTCACGGTGCTCTCCGTCGCCTACTTCGTCATCTTCACCTGAGGCGCCCATGCCCTACCTCACAGACCGCAAGCGCGCCCGAGGGCTCGGCTCCGCCGGCTCCGGCACCGAGCACCACTACGAGGTCCAGCTCACCTCCGCCGCGCTCGTCATCCTGATCCCGCTCTTCGTCTTCACCTTCGGCACCGTCCTGGGCGAGCCCTACGCGATCGTCCTGCTTTACTACGCCCGGCCCTTCCCGGCGATCGTGGCCGCGCTCACCATCCTCGTGGGCATGATCCACTTCCGCCAGGGCGTGCAGGTGCTGCTGGAGGACTACGTCCAGGGCGAGACCCGCCACTGGGGCATCATCGCCGCCATCTGCGCCGCCTACGCGCTCGCCGCCGCCGGGCTCTTCGCGCTCGCGCGGCTCGCGCTCTGACCCGGAGAGGAACCCCATGGCCGCCTACGACCTCACCCATCACGAGCACGACTGCATCGTCGTCGGCGCCGGCGGATCGGGCCTGCGCGCCACGCTCGGCATGGCCGAGCAGGGGCTCAGGACGGCCTGCATCACCAAGGTCTTCCCGACCCGCTCGCACACCGTCGCGGCCCAGGGCGGCATCGCCGCCTCCCTTGGCAACATGGGCCCCGACAACTGGCAGTGGCACATGTACGACACCGTGAAGGGCTCCGACTGGCTCGGCGACACCGACGCGATGGAGTACCTCGCCCGCGAGGCGCCGAAGGCCGTCTACGAGCTCGAGCACTACGGCGTGCCGTTCTCGCGCACCGAGGACGGGCGCATCTACCAACGCCCCTTCGGCGGCCACACCACCCAGTTCGGCGAGGGCCCGCCCGTGCAGCGCACCTGCGCCGCGGCCGACCGCACCGGCCACGCCATCCTGCACACGCTCTACGGCCAGTCGCTCAAGCAGAAGGCGGAGTTCTACATCGAGTACTTCGCCATCGACCTCATCATGTCCGACGACGGCGCGTGCCAGGGCGTGCTGGCCTGGTCCCTCGAGGACGGCTCGATGCACGTCTTCAACGCCAAGATGACGGTGCTCGCCACGGGCGGCTATGGGCGCGCCTACTTCTCGGCGACATCCGCGCACACCTGCACCGGCGACGGCGGCGGCATGGTCGTGCGCCAGGGCCTGCCCTTGCAGGACATGGAGTTCGTCCAGTTCCACCCCACCGGCATCTACGGCGCGGGCTGCCTCATCACCGAAGGGGCGAGGGGCGAGGGGGGCTACCTGACGAACTCGGAGGGCGAGCGCTTCATGGAGCGCTACGCGCCGACCTACAAGGATCTGGCCTCGCGCGACGTGGTGAGCCGCTGCATGACGCTCGAGATCCGCGAGGGCCGCGGCGTGGGCGAGCACAAGGACCACATCCACCTGCACCTCAACCACCTGCCGCCCGAGACCCTGGCCGAGCGGCTGCCCGGCATCTCGGAGTCCGCGCGCATCTTCGCGGGCGTGGACGTGACCAAGGAGCCGATCCCGGTGCTGCCCACCGTGCACTACAACATGGGCGGCATCCCCACGAACTACTGGGGCGAGGTGCTGAACCCGACCGAGGACGACCCCGACCGGATCGCGCCCGGCCTGATGGCCGTCGGCGAGGCCGGCTGCGCCTCGGTCCACGGCGCCAACCGGCTCGGGTCGAACTCGCTGATCGACCTCGTGGTGTTCGGCCGCGCCGCCGCGATCAAGGCGGGCGAGATCGTGGATCCGGGCGCCACCGCCCCGAGCGTCAACGAGGCGTCCCTCGACCGGGCCCTGGACCGCTTCGACCGGACGCGCCACGCGAGGGGCGGCACGCCCACCGCCGAGCTGCGCCTCGAGATGCAAAAGACCATGCAGGAGGACGCCGCCGTCTTCCGCACCAGCGAGACGCTCGCCGAGGGCGCGCGCAAGATGACCGGCATCGCCGGCAAGCTCGACGACCTCCACGTCACCGACCGCTCGATGGTCTGGAACTCCGACCTGATGGAGACGCTGGAGCTGACCAACCTCATGCCCCAGGCGCTCGCCACCGTCGTCTCCGCCGAGGCGCGCCACGAGAGCCGCGGCGCCCACGCCCACGAGGACCACCCCGACCGCGACGACGAGGCCTGGCGCGTCCACACGCTGGCCTGGGTCAACGGCAAGGTCGACCTGACCTACCGCCCGGTCCACACCAGCCCGCTCCTCGGCCACAACGAGGGCGGCATCGACCTCAAGCGGATCGAGCCCAAGGCGCGGGTCTACTGAGGATGAGGCGGGCGGCGCTCGGGCGCGATCCGCGCGAGCGGGGGACGATGGTCGCCGTTGCATTCGACCTGGGCACGGCACGGATGCAGGCGCCGTGTTCTGGCGGTGGCGGGCGGAACGGCTCCTCGGGGATCCGTCGCATCCTGTCGGGGCACGGCTTCGACCGGACGCGGGGAGGTGTCCACTTCGGGGACGGATCCGGGGACGCCGCGACCTGCGTGTCGGCCGTCCAGGACGTGTCGCGCCGTCTCGGATGGTTCGGCCCGGCGGTGCGCGACGTGCGGATGCTGCGGGTCGAGGCGTCGAACGATCCCGGACCGGCGTTGGGGCGGACCGCCGCATGAGGCTCGCCTTCCTGGCGACGCTGGCCGCCTGCTCGGGCGCGCCGGCCGAACGCATCACGGCCTGCGAGCCGAACGAGCCGGTGTCCACCGTGCTGAGCGGGTATGCGGCGGCGGGGGTGGGCGACGGGGGTGAGCGACGCAGGCCTCGTCACGGATTCCGACATCGACCTGGCCATCGTGGTGCGGCCCGAAGGCACGGCGTGCCGGTGAGAGCATCCCGCTCCGGGGCCGCGCCCGTCGTCGCCGCGCCCGGGGCCGGACCTGCGCGCGCCCCGGTCCCGGGCCGCGGGCGGGGCCTGCCTGCGGACCGGAGCGCGCGCCGTCATCGACCGGTCTCGGCGCATCGTCCCCGACGAGACGGCCTGTCTTCACGGCCGCGCCGGGCGGTCCGGCCTTTGCGCGCCCCCGCCACGCGCCCCCGATGCGCGCCCCCGCCACGCGCCCCCGACGCGCGCCGCGCCCGCATGTGGCGCGAGATGACGCATCCATGCGCATGAACGAGCGGCTATATCCCGATGACGCGGTGCGCCCGGCCCGACCGGCCGCGGGCGCCCGCCTGCGAGACGAGAGGTGAGACGATGGTCCAGCTGACGCTGCCCGAGAACAGCCGCATCACGACCGGCAAGACCTGGCCCAGGCCCGAGGGCGCCACGAACCTGCGCCGGTTCCAGATCTATCGCTGGAGCCCCGAGGAGGGCGGCAACCCCCGCGTCGATACCTATTTCGTCGATCTCGACGCCTGCGGGCCGATGATCCTGGACGCGCTGATCAAGATCAAGAACGAGATCGACCCGACATTGACGTTCCGGCGATCGTGCCGAGAGGGGATCTGCGGCTCGTGCTCGATGAACATCGACGGCATCAACACGCTCGCCTGCATCTACGGCATGGAGGAGGTGGAGGCGGAGACGATCAGGATCTACCCGCTGCCGCACATGCCGGTGGTCAAGGATCTCGTCCCCGACCTCACGCATTTCTACGCGCAGCACGCCTCCGTCATGCCCTGGCTCGAGACCCAGACCAACGCGCCGGCCAAGGAGTGGCGCCAATCGATCGAGGACCGCAAGAAGCTCGACGGCCGCTACGAATGCATCCTGTGCGCCTGCTGCTCGACGGCCTGCCCGTCCTATTGGTGGAACGGCGACCGGTTCCTCGGCCCCGCGGCCCTGCTCCAGGCGCATCGCTGGATCGTCGATTCGCGCGACGAGGCGACGCCCGAGCGGCTCGACGACCTAGAGGATCCCTTCAAGCTCTATCGCTGCCACACGATCATGAACTGCGCCAAGACCTGCCCCAAGGGGCTCAACCCGGCCAAGGCGATTCAGGAGATCAAGAAGATGATGGTCGAGCGCCAGCACTGAGCCGAGTTCGGCGCCAGCGTCGCGGATGGGAAAGGGGCGCCCCTCGGGGCACCCCTTCGCCGTCCCGGATGGGCGCCGGGCCTAGTCGGCCTGGATCTCGTTGGCGAAGCCGTCGGTGGGCTCGTTGATGGCCTCGCCGAGCGTCGCCTGGGGGCTGGAATCGAGGAGCGGCCCGTCGGATCCGGCACCCGTGGCGCCGGGCTGGCAGGCGGAGACGAGCGTCAGGATCGCCAGGGCGGCGGACGTGGAACGAAGCATCGGGAACTCCTCATGATGGGCGGTGCTCAATGCCCGCGGAGCGCGATCCGTTCCAGGGACCGCGAAGGAGCGGCGGAATTCCGCGTGCGGGCCGGGCTTCGGGTCGGGGGCATCAGAGCGCGAGATCCTCGATCTTCCCGCCCCGATCGAGATGCGCGATCACCCAGCCCGGCTTGCGGCCGCGCCCGGTCCAGGTGATCGACGCGTTCTCGGGATGGCGGTATCGCGGGACCGATTTGCTGCCCGAGCGCTTCGAGGCGCCGACCAGCTCCTCGAGCGAGTAGCCATACTCCTTGGTCGCCTTCTCGGCGGCGGCGCGGGCCTCCGTGCGACGGCGCTGATCGAAGTCCTTGAGCTTGCGCTCGGTCTCCTTGCGAAGCTTCTGCAGCTCTTCCTTGGACATGGAATCGAGATCGACGGACATCTTGCCTCTCCGAATCGGGACTGTCGATGCCCATAGAGGGCGCCGGCCCGGGGCGCAATTGAAATCATCGCGGATCGGCGAAACCGCGAAGGCGCCGCGGGGAAATGGGGATGATTGCCACGGCTCGCGCGCCCGGCCGGGCTCTATCGCCTCATTGCGCGGCGACCCCGCTCGCCTGCGGATCGGCCAGATGGACGATATCGCCCATGATGACGTTGAGATCGAAATCCTTGGGCGTGTAGACGCGCGCCACGCCGATCTCCCGCAGCCGCCGCGCGTCGCCTTGGGGGATGATGCCGCCCACGACGACCGGCAGGTGGCCGAGGCCCGCGCGCCGCAACCCCTGCATCGTCTCCTCGACCAGGGCCATGTGGCTCCCCGACAGGATCGACAGGCCGAGGACGTGCGCCCCATCCGCCGCCGCCTCGACGATCTCGGCCGGCGTCAGGCGGATGCCGGCGTAGTCGAAGGCCATGCCGCAATCGCGCGCGCGCGCCGCGATCTGCTCGGCGCCGTTCGAGTGCCCGTCGAGCCCCGGCTTGCCCACCACCAGCTTGAGCCGCGCCCCGAGCCGGTCCGACACCGCGTCCACGGCGGCGCGCAGCGCCTCGAGCCCTTCGGTGCGGTTCGAGGGCGCGGCGGCGACCCCGGTCGGCGCCCGGTAGCGGCCGAACACCTCGCGCAGCGCCTCGCCCCACTCGCCCGTGGTGACGCCCGCCCGCGCCGCCTCCAGCGAGGGCGGCATGAGGTTGGCGCCCTCCCGCGCGGCGTCGCGCAGCGCCAGGAGGGCGGCCTGCGCGCGGGGCTCGTCGCGGCCCGCGCGCCAGGCCTCCAGCCGGGCCACCTGGTCGGCCTCGGCTCGCGGGTCGGCCGCCATCGCCGTCTCGCCCGTGGTCAGCGGGCTCGGCTCGCCCTCCTGGTAGCGGTTGACGCCCACCACCACCGTCTCTCCGCGCTCGATGCGCGCGAGCCGCTCGGCGCCCGACTCCACGAGCCGGCGCTTCATGTGCTCGATCGCGCCCACCGCGCCGCCCAGCGACTCGATGGTGGCCAGCTCCTCGCGCGCGGCCTCCTTGAGCGCCTCGACGCGCGCGGCGACGACCGGGGAGCCGTCGAACAGGTCGCCGTGTTCCAGAAGGTCGGTCTCGTAGGCCAGGATCTGCTGCATCCGGAGCGACCATTGCTGGTCCCAGGGGCGCGGCAGCCCCAGCGCCTCGTTCCACGCGGGAAGCTGGACCGCGCGCGCGCGGGCGTTCCTCGACAGCGTCACCGCCAGCATCTCCAGCAGGATCCGGGGCACGTTGTTCTCGGGCTGCTGCTCGGTCAGCCCCAGCGAGTTGACCTGCACCCCATAGCGGAAGCGCCTGAGCTTCGGATCCTCCACGCCGTAGCGGTCGCGGCAGATCTCGTCCCACAGATCGACGAAGGCGCGCATCTTGCACATCTCGGTGACGAAGCGGATGCCGGCGTTCACGAAGAAGCTGATGCGCCCGACCATCGCCGGGAAGCGCTCTGGCGCCACCTTGGCGCGCAGGTCGTCGAGCACGGCCTGGGCGGTGGCGAGCGCGTAGGCCAGCTCCTGCTCTGGCGTCGCGCCCGCCTCCTGGAGGTGGTAGGAGCACACGTTCATCGGGTTCCAGCGCGGCATCGCCCCGGCCGTCCAGGCCGCCACGTCGGTGATGAGGCGCAAGGACGGCTCGGGCGGGAAGATGTGGGTGCCGCGCGAGAGGTACTCCTTGACGATGTCGTTCTGCACCGTGCCCTGGAGCGCCGCGAGATCGGCGCCCTGCTCCTCGGCGACTGCGGCGTAGAGCGCCAGCAGCCAGGGCGCGGTGGCGTTGATCGTCATCGAGGTGTTCATGCCCTCGAGCGGGATGCCCTCGAAGAGCGCGCGCATGTCGCCCAGATGGGCCACCGGCACCCCGACGCGGCCGACCTCGCCGCGCGCCAGCTCGTGGTCGCTGTCGTAGCCGGTCTGCGTCGGTAGGTCGAAGGCGATCGAGAGCCCGGTCTGGCCGCGGCCGAGGTTGCCGCGATAGAGCGCGTTCGAGGCCGCCGCCGTCGAGTGCCCGGCATAGGTGCGAAACAGCCAGGGGCGGTCGCGCTGCGGGGCGGATGCGGTCTCTGGCGCGGGGTCTGGCATGGCGGGCTCCTGCGGGACGCTGCGCCGCAACATAGAACGACCCCGGCGGCACCGCAAGAAAATGCCGCCCAGGCCGCGCCTCGCGTTCGTTTGTTGCCCCGCCCTCGTCAGGCGGGGGTGGGGATCACTCGACGGTGGCCATGAAGTCAGCGATCGCCTGCGCCGACTCCTCGGGCTTCTCGAAGATGGCGGCGTGGGCCGCGCCGGGGATCACGACCAGCTCGGACCGCGGGGCGAGATCGGCCATCGCCTGCGAGATCGCCACCGGGTAGAGCGTGTCCTCCTGGCCCACGATCACCAGCACGGGCACCTCGACGCCCTTCAGCGTCTCGGTGCTGTCGGGACGGCTCGCCAGCACCTTCGCGCCGCCCAGCGCGCCGTCGAGAGAGGCCTGCTCGACCACCGCCGTCAGGTAGTCCGCCTGCGCCGGGGCGGTGACGAGGCGCGTCTCGCCCGTCAGCATGTTGGGCAGCAGGAAGGGGATGATGGCGTCCACGCCGCCGCCCTCGTTCAAGGCGGCCTCGGTGCCCTCCCAGATCCCCTTCTCGATGGCGCCCGCGGGCATGGGGTTGGTGTCGATCAGGATCATCGCGTCGAACACGTCGGGGTTCTGGCGATACATCTCGAACACGATCGGCCCGCCCATCGACATGCCCCCGATCGCGGCGCTCTCGACGCCGATCTCGTTCAGGACGGCCAGGGCGTCCTCGGCGTAGGTGCTCACGTCCTCCACGACCCCGGGGGTGGTCGAGTTGCCGTAGCCACGGTGGTCGATGGTGATGACGCGGTGGTCGTCGTCGAGCGCGTCGCGCACCCGCTCGAACAGCGCGCCCGAGAGCGGGTAGCCGTGCAGCAGCACGATCGCGTCCCCCTCGCCCGACTCGGAATAGAAGATGTCGGCGCCGTTGACCGAGACGGTCTCGCCCTCGCGCGCGTCGGGCGCCGGCAGGCCGAGCCGCTCGGCCGCGGTCTGCGCGCTCGCCGGGGCGGCCGCGAGGATGGCCAGGGCGGCCAGGGGTCGGCGGGGGAGCATGGTCATGGAGGCGTCTCCTTCTCGTGGAGGGCTGAAACCGTGCGGGGGGCGGCATGTTCCCCCTGACGCAGGGGCCGCGGGGGAGGGCCCGGCCCGGCCATCCGGGCGCGCCGCCGCACGCGGACGGCCTCCCGGACACCTGGCCGATGTCGAGGCCCGCCGCTCGGCAAGCGGCGCGCCCCCCGCGAGATGGGGTTCATCCCTCACGGCGGGGTTCGTCCCCCACTGCGAGATTTATCCCTCGATGCCGGATCGGCCGCCCGCCCGTAGGGCCCCGGCCGGAGCCGTCTCCCGACAGTCTCCGCGAGGACGTAACTTTGTTGCCAAGCCGGTCGCAGGCGCGTTGCGATCTTGCAGGCCCGATCCTATAGAGGGCCGGCGCCGCTGCGGCGCAGCATGACGGAGGCGCGCATGGCACTCGATTCGGACACGAAGGCCCGCGGGGCCGAGAAGGAACTCTACGCGATCGGGGAGATGCCCCCCCTGGGCCACGTGCCCGCCAGGATGCATGCCTGGGCGATCCGGCGCGAGCGCCACGGCGAGCCCGACAGCTCGTTCCGGCTCGAGGTGGTGGACACGCCGTCGCTCGACAGCCACGAGGTGCTGGTGCTCGTGATGGCCGCGGGCGTCAACTACAACGGCGTCTGGGCGGGGCTCGGGGTGCCGATCAGCCCCTTCGACGTGCACAAGGCGGAGTATCACGTCGCGGGCTCTGACGCCTCGGGGATCGTCTGGGCGGTGGGCGACAAGGTGCGGCGC
Source organism: uncultured Alphaproteobacteria bacterium (assembly GCA_963799455.1). Taxonomy (GTDB): domain Bacteria; phylum Pseudomonadota; class Alphaproteobacteria; order Rhodobacterales; family Rhodobacteraceae; genus CAWCXF01. Next base: position 49,880 of record CAWCXF010000005.1, read on the forward strand.
TGGAAGGTCGGCGACGAGGTCGTCATCCACTGCAACCAGGACGACGGCGACGACGAGGAGTGCAACGGCGGCGACCCGATGCTCTCTCCCTCCCAGCGCATCTGGGGCTACGAGACGCCCGACGGCTCCTTCGCGCAGTTCACCCGCGTGCAGTCGCAGCAGCTGATGGAGCGCCCCAAGCACCTCACCTGGGAGGAGTCGGCGTGCTACACGCTGACGCTCGCCACCGCCTACCGGATGCTCTTCGGCCACCACCCGCACGAGCTCAAGCCGGGCCAGAACGTACTCGTCTGGGGCGCCTCGGGGGGGCTCGGCTCCTACGCCATCCAGCTCATCAACACGGCCGGCGCCAACGCGATCGGTGTGATCTCGGACGAGGACAAGCGCGAGTTCGTCATGCAGCTCGGCGCGCGCGGCGTCATCAACCGCCGCGAGTTCGACTGCTGGGGCCAGCTCCCGAAGGTGAACACGCCCGAATACGCCGCCTGGTTCAAGGAAGTGCGCCGCTTCGGCAAGGCGATCTGGGACATCACCGGCCATGGGCGCAACGTGGACATGGTGTTCGAGCACCCCGGCGAGGCGACCTTCCCGGTCTCGACCTTCGTGTGCAAGAAGGGCGGCATGGTGGTGATCTGCGCCGGCACCAGCGGATACAACCTGACGCTCGACGCGCGCTACCTCTGGATGCACCAGAAGCGCGTCCAGGGCAGCCACTTCGCCCATCTGAAGCAGGCCGCGGCCGCGAACCGGCTGATGGTCGAGCGCCGGCTCGACCCCTGCATGTCCGAGGTGTTCGAGTGGGACCAGATCCCCGCCGCGCACATGAAGATGCTCAGGAACGAGCACCGGCCCGGCAACATGGCCGTGCTGGTCCAGGCGCCGCGCGCCGGCCTGCGCACCGTCGAGGACGCGATCGAGGCCGGGCCCACCTGAGCGCAGGCCCGACCTGAGCGCAGGCCCGACCTGAGCGTAGGCCCGACCTGAGCACCGGCTTGCATGAGCACCAGCCTGCCTGAGCACCAGCCTGCCTGAGCGACGGCCTGCCTGAGCGACGGCCCGGCCCGAGCGCCGGGCAACGCCGCCTCGGGCCCCCGCCGGGGGCTCGCCGGTCTGGGGTGGCGGCTGCCATAGAGGACGCAGCATGTCCACCTCGCCATTTCTGTGGAGGGCACATTGGCGGATATCTGCCCATCGCCCGGCGGGGTAGAAGCTTCCTCGACAGGGAATTCTACCGGGGAGAGAACCATGAGCGCCGATTGGATCCTGGACGTGCTGGCCGATCTGAAGTCCTATGCTGCGAAGAATGGCCTGGGCGTGCTGGCCGAGCAGTTGGACGACACGCGCCTGGTCGCTGCGGCCGAGATCGCCAGCCTCGAGGCGAGGCGGGCGCCTCTGACGGGACGGGTTGACGGTGCGGGAGCTGGAGCAGCTGATCGAGCGCTTGGAATGCGCAACGTCGCTTGAGGACCTCCAGCGCGAGGCGGTGGCCTTGCGCGACCACTACGGCATCGATCACGTCGCCTATCACTGGGTCAGCTCGACGGGGGAGCATTACGGCTGCGGCACCTACTCCCTGGAGTGGCGCCAGCGCTACCTCGACAAGCAGTACCTGCGGGTCGATCCGGTGATCATGGGGAGCTACAACCGCTTCCACCCGGTCGATTGGCGGGATCTCGACTGGTCGGGCAAGGCGGCCAAGGGCTTCCGGAAGGACGCCTTGGCGCACGGGCTCGGCAGCCAGGGTCTGTCGATCCCGATCCGGGGGCCCTCGGGGCAGTTCGCGCTCTTCACGGTCAACCACACCTGCGAGCCCGACGAGTGGGAGGCCTTCATCAAGGTCAACCGGCGCGACGTCATCCTCGTCGCGCACCTCTTCAACCAGAAGGCGCTTGAGTTCGAGGGCGAGCGCCTGCCCGACGCGTCCCGCACGCTCAGCCCCCGCGAGATCGACGTGATGACGAGCCTCGCGCTCGGCCATTCGCGGGCGCAGGCCGCGGACATGCTGGGGATCTCGGAGAGCACGCTCAGGGTCTACATCGAGAGCGCCCGGCACAAGCTCGGCGCGCTCAACACCACCCACGCGGTGGCGCGCGCGATGACCGAGGGGCTCATCATGGTCGAGGGGTCGCGCCCCGGCCGCCAGCGCGCCACGGGGCCGGTCCACGCCGGCCCCGATTCGGACACATTCGACTAAAGATCCGTCAACGTCGCGTGCGCGCCGACCATCCGGCGTTAGCCATTCCGCCCTTAGACCTCCTCTCAACGAAGACGAGAGGGCGGACCCATGCTGCACTACATCTACGGCGACCAACTCCACCTGCACCCGACGCTGCGCGACACCATGTTCCGCGACCGCGCCCTCCAGTTCAAGGAGCGGCTCGGCTGGGAGGTGAGCGTCGACGAGGACGGCTTCGAGCGCGACCAGTACGACGGGCTCAACCCCCTCTACGTCGTCTGGGAGCGCGCCGACGGCACCCATGGCGGCTCGATGCGCCTGCTGCCGACCACCGGGCGCACGATGGTCTCCGAGCACTTCGGCCACATCGCCGACGTCTCGGCCATCCGCTCGCCGCTGATCTGGGAGTGCACGCGCTTCTGCCTCGCGCCCGGCGCCGAGCCGCGCGTCGTCGCGGCCCTCGTGCTGGCGGTGGACGAGGTGATGCGCAACTTCGGCCTGTCGCATCTGCTGGCGGTGTTCGACGCCCGCATGGTGCGCGTCTACCGCCGCATGGGCACCTCGCCGGAGGTGCTGGGCTCGGTGGGCGAGGGGCGCGACACGATCGCCGTGGGCCTGTGGGAGCGCGGCGGCTACGACGCGGCCGACCGCGAGCGGGTGAGCCGCGAGGCAGCACTTCCCGCGCCGCTGGTCGAGAGCTGGTTCGCGCGCTCGCTGGGCGCCCCCGAGACCAAGCTGGCCACCGCCGCCTGAGCCGCGCGGCTCGTCAGGGAGCCCGAGCCGGGCCGCCATCCGTCCGACCCGTCCCCCGCCCCGATCCGCCCTCGGCCGCGCGGGGCGGGCCTCGCTCCCGCTCCCCCGCCGAGGCCCGGGCCCGTGGCGGCCCCGGCCCCGCCGCCCTATGCTGGGCCACATGACCGCCCCCGCCGCACGGCCCGAGGCCGCCCCAGCTCCCGCCGCCCCGGCTCCCCCCGCCGCGGCCCGGGCCGCCGTAGCGCCGCCGCCCTTCTCCGAGGATCAGGCCGCGGCCTGGGAGCGGATCGCGGGCGTCCTGCGCGGCGCCGGCGTCGATCTCGCCTCGGGCAAGTCCACGCCCCGCGCCGGCGCGCCCGAGGTCCTGGCCGTGCTGGGCCGCGCGGGCTCCGGCAAGACGCTGCTCCTGGCCGAGCTCGCCCGCATGGTCCGCGCGGCCGGCGTGCGCGTCGTCTCGGGCGACTGGGAAGGGCGCAAGCGCCGCGACCGCCGCACGCTGGCGATCCTGGCGCCGACCAACAAGGCGGCCTCGGTGCTTCGCAACCGCGGCGTGCCCGCGACCACCATCCACCGCATCCTCTACACGCCCGTCTACGACCCCCAGTACGAGGCGCTGGCCGAGTGGCTCGCGGGGGAGGGGGAGCGGCCGCCGCCGGGCGAGCTCGGCGAGGCCGCGCTCGACCGGGCGGCGGCGTTCCACGCCACCACCCCCTCGGTGCCCGGCGCGCTCGCGGCGGCGGGGCTCAGGGGCTCGGACTTCATCACCGGCTGGAAGCGGCGCGAGGAGCCGCTCGACATCGGGCTCGTCGACGAGGCCTCGATGCTCGACGCCCGCGCGATGGGCGACCTGCGCGACATCTTCCCCACGCTGGTCCTCTTCGGCGACCCGGCGCAGCTCGCGCCCATCGGCAAGGGCGCGCCGGCCGAGATGGCGGTGCGCGCGCTGCCCGAAGGGCGCCTGCTGCACCTCACGCGCGTCCATCGCCAGGAGGCCGGCAACCCGATCCTCGACCTCGCCCACGCGCTCGGCGACGCGGCGCTCGACTTCGAGGGCTTCGAGCGCCTCGTGCGAGAGGCCGCCGAGCGCGACCCGCGGGTGCGCGTCGCGGGGCGCGTGGACGCCGCGCTGATGGCGCGCTCGCCCTGCCTGGTGTGGCGCAACGCCACGCGCATCCGCCTCATCCACGCCTTCCGCGCGGCCTATGACGCGCCCCCCGACGCGCTCCTGCCGGGCGAGCCGCTGATCTGCGACGGCATCGAGCTGCCGCTGAAGCACCGCCGGCGGCGGCTCGACCTGGAGGCGCGCGGGCTCGTGAGGGGCGCGCAGGTGATCTACCTCGGCCCCGGCCGCAAGCCCGGCTTCTCGCGGCTCCACGTGGTCGGCGCCGAGCAGCCCCAGGTCTCGGCCGCCTCGATCGTGCGCATCGAGATGCCGGGAGAGGAGGAGCCCTTCATCCCCTTCGCCGCGCGCATGGGCGCGGTGTTCCTGCACGGCGCGGCCTGCACCATCCACAAGGCGCAGGGGAGCCAGTGGGAGCGCGTGCAGGTGTTCGCGCCCGACCTGTGGGTCGCCGCGCGCACGGGCCGCGCGGAGGACGGCCAGCCGCTGTGGAAGCGGCTCGCCTACGTGGCGATCACGCGGGCCTCCGAGGAGCTGCGCTGGGTGGTGAGGAACCGCCTCGCGCTCCCCGAGGCGCCGCTCGCCACCGCCGACCTGAGCGCCGAGGGGGCGCCGGCGCTCGACGCGCCCGAGGACGTCTAGGGCACCCTTCGCCCCGATCGAACCGGTCAGGCGCCCGGAGGGCGCGGCCGCGAAGGAGCCCGGAGGGCGCGGCCCGCGAAGGAGACCGGAGCGTCCGAGCCGACCCCGGCGGGTCGGACCGCGCTCTAGGCGCGCATCAGGCGGAAGGCGGCGGAGGCGCCCCAGCCGGCGGCGACGGCGATGACGAGGCTCATCAGCCCGTAGACCGCCGGCTCGTCATGGGCGAGGTTGAACAGGAACCGCTCCAGGCCGACCTTGCGCACCGCCAGCACCGCCGATTCCTGCGCCAGCACCCGTCCGTCGCGGGTGATCAGCATGCGCGCCTCGTAGTCGCCCTCGGTGAGGTCGGGCGGCAGGTCGATCTCGGTGCGGAACAGCGCGTTCTCCCTCAGCGCCACGGCCCCCTCGGCCACGACGTAGGCGCCCGCCTCCTCGCGCATCCGGATGAGCGCCGCGACGAAGGCCTGCGGCTCGTGCGCGCCCGAGCCCACGGCGCGGATCGCACGGTGGATGGTGACGGCCTGTCGTAGATCCTCGGTGCGCGTCAGCACCGCGTCGAGCGGCCCGGTGGTGGCCACCGCGTAGAACGACGGCGCGGCGTCGATCTCGGCCGCCTCGGCGTTGATCCAGATGCCGGCGATGCGGTCCTTGCGGCGCACGATGACGGGCTCGAGCGGCCCCGAGACGGTGATCACCGCGTCGAGCGGCGGGCCGGGGGGCGGATCCTTGATGGCGCCGAAGATCAGGATCCTCGAGCCCGAGAAGGTCGAGTTGATCGACACGTTCGACTGCGACAGCGCGGCCACGATCTCCTGCGCGGCGGCGGGGCCGGCCGGGAGGAGCCCGAGGGCCAGGGCGAGCGCGCGGATCACGTCTCGGCCGCGATCGAGTAGAGCTCGGCGGGCTCGATCAGCAGGTCGAGCGCGAGCTTGCCGCAGACCGACAGCACCAGGAGCGCCAGCAGGATCCGGAGCTGCTCGGCCTTGAGCCTCGTGCCGAGCCGCGCGCCGAGCTGCGCGCCGACGACGCCGCCCAGCAGCAGCAGCAGCGCCAGCAGCACGTCCACCGTCTGGTTGGTGATGGCGTGCAAGAGCGTGGTGAAGGCGGTGACGAACACGATCTGGAAGAGCGAGGTGCCGATCACGACCTTGGTCGGCATGCCCAGCAGGTAGATCATGGCGGGCACCATGATGAAGCCGCCCCCCACCCCCATCACCGCCACCAGCACGCCCACCACGACGCCCACCCCGAGCGGCGGCAGCACCGACAGGTAGAGACCCGAGGCGCGGAACCGCATCTTGAGGGGCAGCGCGTGCATCCAGCCGTGATGGCGCCGGGCGCGCGCGCCGGGACGACGGGTGCGCCTGAGCGCGCGCAGGCTCTCGATCAGCATCAGGCTGCCGATCACGCCGAGGAAGAGGACGTAGGAGAGCTGCACCAGCAGATCGACCTGCCCGCGCGCGCGCAGGACGTTGAAGAGCTGGATCCCGAGCCCCGAGCCCACCAGCCCGCCCACCAGCAGCACCGTGCCCATCCTCAGATCGACCGTCCGACGCCGCAGATGCGCGAGCGCGCCCGAGACCGAGGAGGCCACGATCTGGTTGGCGCCGGTGGCGACCGCGACGGCCGGAGGGATGCCGATGAAGAACAGCATCGGCGTCATCAGGAAGCCGCCGCCGACCCCGAACATGCCCGAGAGCACGCCCACGAGGCCCCCGATGCCCAAGAGGAGGAAGGCGTTGACCGAGACCTCGGCGATGGGGAGGTAGATCTGCACGGCAAAACCTTATCACGACCGGGCCGGGGGGCGCTGCCCCCCACGCCCCCCGCCGGGGGTGCGGCCCCTGCGAGGGGCGCTCACGACCCCAGGCCCCCGAGATGCCGTCGCAGCACGCGCTCGAGCTTCGCCGCCCCGAGCGGCGCCATCGCCTTGGTGTGCTCGTGGCCGATGGCCTCGTCGCCGAGGCCGGCGGCCATGTTGGTGATGACGGACACGGCCGCGACGCGCAGGCCGAGGAAGCGCGCGAGGATCACCTCGGGCACCGTGGACATGCCCACGGCATCGGCGCCCAGGAGGCGGATCGCGCGGATCTCGGCGGGCGTCTCGAAGGACGGCCCCGAATACCAGGCGTAGACCCCCTCGGGCAGATCGACGCCCTCGGCGCGCGCCGCCTCGCCCAGCGCGGCGCGCATCGCGGGGTCGTAGGCGTCCGTCATCGGCACGAAGCGCGCCTCGGACCCCTCGCCGATCAGCGGGTTCAGCCCGGAGAAGTTCATGTGGTCTGCGAGCAGCATCAGCGAGCCCGTGGGACGCTCGGGCCGCAGGCTCCCGGCGGCGTTGGTGACGATCAGCGCCCCGCAGCCCAGATCCCGCAGCACCTCCAGGGGCAGGCGCATCGCGGCCGGGTCGCCGCGCTCGTAGTAGTGCTCCCGGCCCCCGAGCACGGCCACCCGCGCGCCCCCGAGGTCGCCCAGCACGAGCCGGGCGACGTGTCCCGACACGCCCGCGCGCGGGAAGCCCGCGAGCGCGTCGTAGGGGATCGAGACGCCCTCCACGGCGTCCGCGAGATGCCCCAGCCCCGAGCCGAGGATCAGGCCGAGGGCGGGCGGCTCGGCGCCGGCGCGGTCGCGGATCAGGGCGGCGGCCGTGTCGGCCGCCCCCCTCTCGGCGGCGGGCGCGCCCGTCTCAGCGCTCCTTGACATAGGGCTCGCCTCCGGCGCGGGGCGGCACGGCGCGGCCGACGAAGCCCGCCAGGATCACCACGGTGAGGATGTAGGGCAGGGCCTGGACGAAGGCGTCGGGGATCGTCACGGGGCCGAGCGGGATCGTCGGGTAGCGGTTCGAGATCGCCTCCAGGAAGCCGAACAGCAGGCAGGCCCAGAGCGCGCCCCAGGGCCGCCACTTGGCGAAGATCAGCGCGGCCAGCGCGATGAAGCCGCGCCCCGCCGTCATCTCCCTCACGAAGCCCGCGGCGAGCCCGGTGGCGAGGTAGGCGCCCGCGATCCCCGTCAGCAGCCCGCAGATCAGCACCGCCGAGTAGCGCAGCCGCACCACCGAGACGCCCGCGGTGTCCACCGCGCCGGGGTTCTCGCCCACCGCGCGCAGGCGCAGCCCGAAGCGCGTGCGGTAGAGCACCCACCACGACGCGGGCACCGCGAGGAGCGCCACGTAGACCAGCACCGTGTGGCCCGACACCAGATCGTCGTAGACCGGCCCGAGCAGCGGCACGTCGCGGACCGCGTCTGCGCCCGGCCATTCGATGGGGCCGAAGCGCGCGGCGCCCGAGAGCGAGGGCGTGCGGCCGCCCTGGGCGAACCAGTCCTGGGCGATCAGCACCGTGAGCCCCGAGGCGAGGAAGTTGATCGCCACGCCCGAGATGAGCTGGTCGCCGCGGAAGGTGATCGCGGCGACCCCGTGGATCAGCGAGAACGCCATGGCCGCGGCGACGCCCGCGCCCAGGCCCAGCCAGACCGAGCCGGTGGTGGCGGCGATCGCGGCCGAGAAGAAGGCCGAGACCAGCATCTTGCCCTCGAGCCCGATGTCGAACACGCCCGCGCGCTCGGAGAAGAGGCCGGCGAGGGCGGCGAGCAGCAGGGGCGTGGCGAGCCGCACCGAGCTGTCGAGGATCTGGATCAGGGTGGCGAAGTCCATCACGTCCTCGCCGTCAGGATGGCGGCCGAGGCGATGCAGAAGAACGCGGCCAGCGCCGACTGCACCCAGGGGCGCGCCCTGTCGTAGGCGCGCGCCGCGCCCGGGCGCGAGAAGGCGGCGGCGTAGGCCGTGAGCCCCGCGGCCGAGATCGCGGCGCAGCCGCCCACGAGGAGCGCCATGGCCGAGGGCGGCGCGCCCGCCTCCAGGCCGAGGGCGGCGATCGCCATCCAGTAGACGGCGGCCTTGAGGTTGGTGGCCTGCACGAGGAGCCCCGCGGACCACAGCGCGACCGGCCCGCGCCCGCGCAGCGCGCGCGTGTCGATCCGGCCCGGCGCGCGCGCGGCGCGCACCGCGCGCCAGGCCAGCACCAGCAGGTAGAGCGCGGCGGCGATCCTGAGCCCGCTCATGAACCGCTCGGAGGCCGCGATCACCGCCGCGAAGCCCGTGACGCTGACAGAGGCCCACAGCGCGGTGCCGGTGGCGATGCCGAGCGCCACGGCGATCCCGGCGCGCCGCCCGCGCCCCATCGCGGTGCCGATCACGGCGAGCTGGAGGGGGCCGGGGCTGACGAGCCCCAGCGCGATGCCGGTCCAGGCGACGGCGATGCCGGGCCAGAAGGGGGCGATCCCGCTCATTCGGCGGGCGTCCCCGGATGCGGCGAGCGCGGCCCGAAGCGCAGCAGGATCCGGCCCACCGGGTCGCGCACCATGTTGCCCAGCGCGCCCGTGAAGAGGATCACCAGCGCCTGGATGACGACGATCATCTCGCGCGGCACCGAGGTCTCGAACTCGAGCTCGGCGCCGCCCTGGTAGAGCGCGCCGAACAGGAGCGCCGCCAGCAGCACGCCGACCGGGTGCGAGCGGCCCATCAGCGCCACGGCGATGCCGACGAAGCCGGCTCCCTGGACCGAGTTCGAGCGAGAGCCGCTGCGCCTCGCCCATCACCGCGTTGACCGCCATCAGCCCCGCGAGCCCGCCCGAGATCAGCATGGCGATCATGGTGATCTTGAAGGGCGAGATGCCGGCGTAGCGCGCCGCGGGCTCGGAATGGCCATAGGCGCGGATCTCGTAGCCCAGTCGCGTGCGCCAGATCAGCAGCCAGACGAGGTAGGCGCACAGCAGCGCGAGCAGGAACGAGACGTTGAGCGGCGAGCGGCGCCAATCGACGCCCATGAGCGCGAGGAGATCCCGGGCGCTCGGCAGGTGCGTGCCGGGCGGGAAGGCGGCGGTCTCGGGGGCCATCGAGCCCGGCACCTTGAGGACGTTGACGAGGAGGTGGATCAGCAGCGCCGAGGCGATGAAGTTGAACATGATCGTGGTGATCACGATGTGGCTGCCCCGCCGCGCCTGGAGATAGGCCGGGATCGCGGCCCAGGCCGCCCCGAAGGCCGCCGCCCCGATCACCGCGAAGGGCAGGGCGATCGCCCAGTGCGGCCAGGGGAGCGCCAGCGCCACCAGCGCGACCCCGAGCCCGCCGAGCATGGCCTGCCCCTCGCCGCCGATGTTGAACAGCCGCGCGTGGAAGGCCACGGCCACGGCGAGCCCGGTGAAGACGAAGTTGGTCGCGTAGTAGAGCGTGTAGCCCCAGCCATAGGTCGAGCCGACCGCGCCCTGCACCATGATCGTCATCGCCTCGACCGGGCTCTCGCCGATGTAGAGCACCACGAGCCCCGAGACGGCGAGCGCCAGCGCGAGGTTGAGGAGCGGGATCAGCGCCACGTCGGCCCAGCGAGGGAGGTCCATCAGGCGGCCTCCCCCACGCCGTCCTCGTCCGGGGCGGCGTCGTGCTCGGGCTCGTCGGCGGGGGCGTCGCGGATCACGCGCTCGACGACGCGGCCGACGAGATCGCCCAGCGCGGCGCGGCGGGCGGCGACGAATCCCTCGAAGTCGTCGGCGCGCAGAAGCGCCGGGTCGATCAGGTGCGAGCGCAGGATGGCGTCGAGCGCCCCCGGCGCCTGGTCCGTGTCGCGCTCGATCCGGGAGAGGTAGTCGGACGGCGCCCGCCCCCCGATCGAGCGGTTCGAGGCGGCCGAGAGCGCCGTCTTGTTGACGATCGAGTTGTAGGCGCCTCGGTCGATGCCCCGCCCCTCGCACCACGCCTTGGGGAAGATGTGGTGGATGTCGATCCTCGCGTCGTGGAAGGTCATGATCTCCACCGGCTGGCCCGTCACGAAGTCCCGGCAGCCCTGCGCCATCAGGAGCGCGTGCATCGCCTCGTAGCCGGCCGAGTTGCGCGTCCTGAGCGACATCAGCCGCTCCTCGCGGAACACGGTCGCGTCGATGACCCGCGGCGTGGGGCCGCCGCCGTCGATCCAGGCCAGCAGCTCGGTCACGTCGCGCGCGATCAGGGTCTCGGTCGAGGAGCCGTAGACCTCTCCCAGCGCCACGGTCCAGAACCACCGCGCCAGCCGCTCGGCGCCCGGGGCGGGCAGGGGCGCGTTGCCCCTCGCGGCGAAGAACGCGGCCAGCGCCGTGATCTGGGGCGGGTAGGGCACGTCTCGCTCGCGCAGCACGCGGCGCTCGGCCAGGAAGGCGTCGGCGCGCCGGAAGCCCTCCTCCACGGCATCGGCGTGGCGGCGGTAGGCGGCGAGCGGCAGCGCCAGGAGCGCGTCGCGTCGCAGGCTGACCTGGGGGAGCTCCAGGCCGGTGGCGCCTTCGGCCTCGCGCGCCAGGCGCCGCTCGCGGGTGTGCAGGAGCGTGCAGGCCTGCAGGAAGTCCACGCTCGAGACGCCGGTGAGCGTCTCGCGCCGCCGGCCGGGGCCGATCGCCACGATCCGATCGCGCCGACCCTGCCGGCCGGGAACGTCCCTGCGCACCTCGCGCCCCGACCAGTCCTCGCGCAGGTCGAACCCGTCGCCGGCGAAGATGGCGGTGACGAGCTCGAAGGCGTCGAGCTTCTTGCCGCCGACGTTGACCTTCTCGAAGATCAGGCAGATCGCCTCGCGCCCGTTGGTCCGGTCGAGCTTGATGACGGGCATCTTGTAGGTCTTGATGGCGTTGAGCACGAACGCGTTGAACCGGTTTCCCAACTCGATCATCGCTTGATCGCGGCCGTTCCAGTAGGTCAGCCATCCGAAGAACCACGAACTCGTCACGTCGAACGTCTGATCGAGCGGGAACATGCCCTGCTCCCACTCGCGCTCGGGCGTCGAGAGGTCACGCTCCACCTCGCGGCCGAAGTTCCTCCGCACCACGCGGTCGGCTGGAACGCCGACCACGGCCTCCTCCATGTCGCCGCCTTCGGCGAGCGCCTTCTCCATGTCGAGGTAGTAGTGCCGCTCGACCGTGGTCTCGCTCGTCTTGCGGGTCCGCACGGGGACGGGCGAGTAGAGCGCCTGGTAGAGCGACGTGATCCGCTGCTGCCCGTCGAGCAGCAGCGTCTCGGGGTCTCGCTGCGCGTCCGGCGCGCCCTCGATGGGCCGGGGCTTGAAGCGCACCTCGCCGCCCGTCTCCAGCGTCAGCAGGGCGCCGACCGGGAAGCCGCGGGCGATCGAGGCGATCAGGGCGCGCACGTCGCCGTCGCCCCAGACGTAGCTGCGCTGGAAGTCGGGGAGCTGGAGCCGCCCCTCGCGCGCGTGCTTGAGGATCTTCTGCGAGGTCGGTCTTGGTGGTGTCGAACATCTCAGCCTCCCTGCGCGACGGGGCTCGCGCCCGTGCCCGCCGGCATCGGCTCGGCCGGGGCGGGGGCGGGGGCGTCCTCGGACGGCTCCGCCTCCATCCCCGCCATCAGCAGCCCCAGCTCTCCCTCGGAGGTCTCCTCAGGCCGTCGCTCGCCCATGACGCGCCCGTCGAACATCACCGCGATGCGGTCCGACAGCGACAGGATCTCGTCGAGCTCCACGCTGACGAGGAGGATCGCGCGGCCCGCGTCGCGCAGGGCGACGATGCGCTCGTGGATGAACTCGATCGCGCCGATGTCCACGCCGCGGGTGGGCTGGCCCACCAGCAGCAGCACGGGGTCGCGCTCGATCTCGCGCGCGAGCACGATCTTCTGCTGGTTGCCGCCCGAGAAGCTCGCCGCGCGCTGCCAGCAGTCGGCGGGGCGGATGTCGAAGCGCTCGATCTTGCCGCGCGTGTCGCGGCGCAGCGCGTCGCCGTCCATCATCGGCCCGCGCGCGTATTCGGGCCGGTCCTGGTAGCCCAGCCCCGTGTTCTCCCAGGCCGCGAACTCCAGGATCAGCCCGAGGCGGTGACGGTCCTCGGGGACGTGCGCGATGCCGCGCCGCCGCCGCGTGCGCCCGTCCGAATGGGCGCCGGCGAGGTCGAGGGGCTCGCCCATCAGCCGCACGCTCCCCGTGGCGGGCGTGATCCCGCCCAGCACCTCCAGCAGCTCCGACTGCCCGTTGCCCGCGACGCCCGCGATGCCGAGGATCTCGCCCTCGCGCACGCTCAGGTCGATGCCGCGCAGCCGCTCCACCCCGGCCGCGTCGCGCACGCGCAGGCCCTCGACCTCCAGCACCACGCGGCCGGGGCGCGCCGGCGCCTTGTCCACCCGCAGCAGCACCTTGCGGCCCACCATCAGCTCGGCCAGCGCCTCGGGCGAGGTGTCGCGCGTGGCCACGGTGGCCGTCATCTCGCCGCGGCGCATGACCGACACGGTGTCGGTCACGTCCATGATCTCGCGCAGCTTGTGGGTGATGAGCACGATCGTCTTGCCCTCGTCGCGCAGGCCCCGGAGGATGCGGAAGAGGTGGTCGGCCTCGGCCGGCGTCAGCACGCCCGTCGGCTCGTCGAGGATCAGGATCTCGGCGCGGCGGTAGAGCGCCTTGAGGATCTCGACCCGCTGCTGGTGGCCGACGCTGAGATCCTCGACGAGCGCGTCGGGATCGACGTCGAGCTGGTACTCGGCCGACAGCTCCGCGAGCAGCGTGCGCGCGCGGGCGAGCGAGGGGCGCAGCAGCCGGCCCTCCTCGGCGCCCAGCACGACGTTCTCCAGCACGGTGAAGTTCGGCACCAGCTTGAAGTGCTGGAACACCATGCCGATCCCGGCCGCGATGGCGTCCTGCGACGAGGCGATCTGCGCGGGGCGGCCGCCCACGCGGATCTCGCCGCTGTCCGCGCGGTAGAAGCCGTAGAGGATCGACATCAGCGTGGACTTGCCCGCGCCGTTCTCGCCGATGATGCCGTGGATGGTGCCCGCCATCACCGAGAGCGAGATGTCGCGGTTGGCCTGCACGGCGCCGAACGCCTTGGAGATGCCGACGAGCTCGATGGCCGGAGCGCCGGCTGCGGCGGGGGCCGCCGCGTCCGCGCCACCGCCGCCGAGGCGCGGGGCTCGGGGCGGGGCTCGGTGCGGGGCTCGGGAAGCGGCGGCGTCGGTCATGGCGCTCTCGGTTCGGGGCGCCGCGCGCCGGTCGCCCGGAGGGGAAGGGGGCCTCGCACGGCCCCCTTCCGGGGTCGCGGCCCGACGCGCGCGGGGCCTCAGAGCATGGGGCCTCAGAGCACGGGGCCTCAGAGCACGGGGCCTCAGAGCGCGGGGCCTCAGAGCGCGGGGCCTCAGAGCGCGGGGCAGGCGTTGTCGGTGGTGTAGTCGTGGACCTCGATCTCGCCGTCGATGATCTTCCGGCGGGCCTCCTCGACGGCCGCGCGCATCTCGTCGGTGACGAGGGGCTCGTTGTTCTCGTCCACCGCGTAGCCCACGCCCTCAGATTCGAGATCGGCCGTCACGAGCCCCGGCTCGAGCGTGCCCTCCTCTCCCGACTTGAACGAGTCGTAGACGGCGTTGTCCACGCGCTTGACCATCGAGGTCAGCACCGAGCCCGGATGCATGTAGTTCTGGTTGCTGTCCACGCCGATCGAGAGCACGCCCTCGTCGGCCGCGGTCTGGAGCACGCCCACCCCGGTGCCGCCGGCCGCGGCGTAGACCACGTCGGAGCCTTGGGAGATCTGGGCGCGGGTCAGCTCGCCGCCCTTGACGGGGTCGTTCCAGGCCGCGGGCGTGGTGCCGGTGTAGTTGACGATGATGCTCGCCTCGGGGTCCACGGCCTTCACGCCTTGGGCGTAGCCGCAGGCGAACTTCTGGATCAGCGGGATGTCCATGCCGCCGACGAAGCTCACCGTGCCCGTCTGCGAGGCCATCGCGGCCATCATGCCGACGAGGTAGGAGCCCTCGTGCTCGGCGAACTTGATCGAGCGCACGTTGGGCTGATCGACCGCCTCGTCCACGATCACGAACTGGGTGTCGGGGTAGTCGGGCGCGACCTTCTCCAGCGTCGAGGCGTTGGCGAAGCCCAGCACGACGACCGGGTCGGCCCCGCTCTCGGCCATGCGGCGCATCGCCTGCTCGCGCTGGGCCTCGGACTGGAGCTCGGTCTCGCGGTAGTCGCCCCCCGTCTCCTCGACCCAGCGCTGGGCGCCGGTGTAGGCGCTCTCGTTGAACGACTTGTCGAACTTGCCGCCCAGGTCGATGATCAGGCCCGGCTCGGCCAGCGCGCCCGAGGCCGTGAGCGCGAGGGCGGCGGCGGCGCCGAGGAAGTGCTTGGTCATGAGGGTCTCCCGGTTGGTCGCGCGCCTCGCGGGCGGGACCGTGTCGGGCGGCCCGGGCGCGTCAGGATCATGCCGGAGTAAGGCCGCGCGGGGGGTGCAGGGTCAAGGGGGTGTCGGGGCCCGCCCCGGCCGCCCTCACAGGGTCTTGCGCAGCACCAGCGCGTCCTGCCCGTCGCAGTAGTAGCGCGGCCGCCGCCCCGCCCCGCGCCAGCCGGCCCGCGCGTAGAGCGCGCGCGCGGCCTCGTTGCGCTCGGCCACCTCCAGCACGGCCTCCGTCGCGCCGTGATCGCGCGCGCGGGCCTCGAACGCGGCCAGGAGCGCGGTCCCGCCGCCGCGCCGCCGCCGCGCGGGATCGACCGCGAGGGTCAGAAGCTCGGCCTCGCCGGCCGCCGTGCGCCCGATGGCGAAGCCCTCGGGCCGCAGGAGCAGGGCGGTGCCGGGGCTCGCCAGGACGCCCGCGATCGCCTCGGCCGACCAGGGGCGCGGGACCGCGAAGCAGGCGGCGTGGAGCCGCGCCAGCGCCTCGGGCGTCACCGCGGCCCTGGCGGCATCGGGTCGGCGAGGTAGGCGGCGGGATCGGGCGGCTCGCGCATCATGGCGCGCACCCAGGCGCGGCGCTCGTGATCGATGACGACGAGCTCCCACACGCAGGCGACGAGCGGGCGGCGATCCTGTGGCGCGAAGTCGTGCCCGCCCGGATCGGCGCGCATGAGCCGCCCGCACAGGATGTCGCCATGCGCCCACCAATGCAGCAGCAGCCAGGTGCCCTGGAGCCCCTCGTGGAGGACAACGAAGCCCAGGCCCTCGGAGCCGCCCTCCTCCTCGGCGGCCGGCGGCAGGACGGCGCGCGCGACGGCGTCGGCCTCGGCGAGCGTGGCGGGGTCGGGCGCGGGGCGGTTCGCCAGGTGGATCACGGTCCGCTTGAGCGTGTGGCCGGCCACGTCGAGCCGGCCCATCGGCGCCATCATGCGCGTCCGGTAGGGGGCGGGGCTCACGGCGTCACGGGGCTCACGGCGTCACGGGGGGCGGCGCCTCGCGGGCGGGCGCCGCGTCGGGCGGGCGCAGGTAGAGCGGCGCGGGGCGCGGGCAGGGCCGGCCTGCGCGCGAGGACGCGAGGCGCGCGACGACCACGGCGAGCGGCTCGGGCGGCGTCCGGGCGCCCGGAACCCAGCCGACCAGGGGCAGGCCGCCCGCGGCCGCCTCGGCCTCGTCCTCGGCGACCAGCACCGGCGCCTCGCCGGGGCGCTGGAGCCCGAGCCAGCCGGATCCCGCCTGCGCCACCGCCGCGCAGGGGCCGGCGCCCTCGGCCGCGGCCTCCAGCGCGGTCACGCCGATCGCGGGGATGCCGCGCGCCAGCGCCAGCCCGCGCGCCGCGGCCACCGCGACGCGCACGCCGGTGAAGGTGCCGGGGCCGGTGCCGACGCCGATCGCGTCCGGGTCGCCCCAGCCGAGCCCCGCGCCCTCCAGCATCTCGGCGATCATCGGGAACAGCCGCTCGGCCTGGCCGCGCGCCATCGGCTCGCGCCCCTCGGCGATCACGTCGTCGCCCCGGACGAGAGCGGCCGCGCAATGCGCGGCCGCGGTGTCGAAGCTCAGGACCAGGGGGGCGATCATCGCGGAAGGGTCACGCTCGGAGGGCCGAGCCGGGCGACGAGGCGAGGCGCCGCCTCATGCGGCCGGCCGATCCCGGACGACGACGGCCCCACGCAGCCGCCGCGTCACACGGCGACGGGGCGGACCTCGACGACCTCGGGGATGTAGTGCCGCAGCAGGTTCTCGATGCCCATCTTGAGGGTGAGCGTCGAGGAGGGGCAGCCCGCGCAGGCGCCCTGCATGTGCAGGTAGACCACGCCGCGGTCGAAGCCGTGGAAGGTGATGTCGCCGCCGTCCTGCGCGACCGCCGGGCGCACGCGCGTGTCGAGCAGCTCCTTGATCTGACCCACCACCTCGGCGTCCTCGCCGTCATGCGCGGCGTGGCCCGAGCCCTGGCCCGCCCCCTCGATCGCGGGCGCGCCGGACTGGAAGTGCTCCATGATGCCGCCCAGGAGCGCGGGCTTCAGGTGGTCCCACTCGCGCGCGTCGTCCTTCGTCACGGTCACGAAGTCCGAGCCGAGGAACACGCCCGTGACGCCGCCCACCGCGAACAGACGGCGCGCCAGCGGCGAGGCGGAGGCCGCCTCCTCGGAGGGGAAGTCGGCCGTGCCCGCCTCCAGCACCGTCGTGCCCGGCAGGAACTTCAGCGTCGCCGGGTTCGGCGTCGACTCGGTCTGGATGAACATGGGCTGGCCCTCCTGGTCCATCCCTAGATGCGGGGCGGGCGCCGCCCCGTCAAGGAGCCTGGAACCGTTCCAAGGTGGAGGGCCTCAGGTGATCTCCTCCAGCCGCTCCTTCGACAGATCGCCCGGCACGATGGTGATCGGCACCGGCAGGCTCCCCGACTGGCGCGTGAGCTGGGTGACGAGCGGGCCGGGGCCGGACTCCTGGCCGGCCCCGAGCACCAGCACGCCGATGTCCGCATCCTCGCGGATCTGCGCCACGATCTCGGGAACGCGCTCGCCCTCGCGGATCACCAGCTCGGGATCGACGCCGAGACGGTCGCGCATCCACTTGGCGAACACCTCGAAATGCGCGTGGATGCGCTCGCGCGCCTCCTCGCGCATGACCTCGCCCACCCCGATCCAGTGGTTGAACTCGTCGGGCTCGACCACCGACAGGATCGTCACGCCGCCCCCGGTGCGCGACGCGCGCATCGCGGCGAAGCGCATCGCGTTGAGGCATTCGCGGCTGTCGTCGAGGACCACGAGGAACTTGCGCATGTCCATCTCCTCGGGGGCTCCGCCCCCGACCCCGCCGGGGGCCTGCAAGGCCCCCGGACCCCCGCGATCGGGGGCCGGACCCCCGCGATCGGGGGCCGGACCCTCGCCTACTCGGACAGCGCCCAGTCCCAATACAGCTCTCGGGCGCGGCGCGTCAGGGGGCCGTGCTGGTAGTGGGTGCCGTCGAACTCGGTCACGGGCGTGACCTTCATCATGTTGCCCGACATGAACACCTCGTCGGCCGCGCGCACGTCGTCGAAGGTGAGCACGACCTCGTGGACCGGCACGCCGTCGGCGCGCAGAAGGGCGATGTGGCGCGCCCGCGTGATGCCGGCCAGGAACGTGCCGTTGGGCGCGGGCGTCAGCACCTCGCCGTCGCGCGCGACGAAGACGTTGGCGGTCGCGCTCTCGGCGACGTTGCCCATCGCGTCGGCGACGAGCGCGTTGCCGTAGCCCTTCGCCCGCGCCTCGGCCAGCATCCGCGCGTTGTTGGGGTAGAGGCAGCCCGCCTTGGCGTCCACCACGGCGCAATCGAGCGTCGGGCGCCGGAACCGCGTCGTCGTCAGCGTGGTGGATGCCCCCTCGGGCGCCATCGGGATCGCCTCCAGGCACAGCGCGAAGCCGGTCGGCCCCCGCTCGGGCACCACGCCCAGGGGGCCGCCGTCGATCGCCCAGTACATCGGCCGGATGTAGACGGCGGCGTCCCTCGGATAGGCGTCGAGCCCCTCGCGTGCGATCTCCGCCATCGCCTCGGCGCTCACGGTCGGCTCGATCATCAGCGCCTCGGCCGAGCGGTTGACCCGCTCGCAATGCGCCATGAGGTCCGGCGTCACCCCCTCGAACCGCCGCGCCCCGTCGAACACCGTCGTGCCGAGCCACGAGCCGTGGTCGGCCGCGCGCATGACCGCCACGTCGCCCTCGTGCCAGGCGCCCTCGAAATAGGTCCGGATGTCGGTGCCCGTGGCCATGCGTCCCTCCGCGTCGGCGCGCGAGGGTAGGAGCGCCGGCGCGGGGCGTCCAGCCCCGCGCTTCGGGCCCCGCGCTTCGGGCCCGGCCTCAGGCGGCCTCGGCGAGCAGCGCGTCGAGGTCGAGCCGCCGGGTGTGCATCGCAAGACCCCCGCCCGCGTCGCGCGGCCACTGCGCCCGCGCGCGGTCGCGGGTGAGCTCCACCCCGTTGCCGTCGGGGTCGTCGAGGTAGACCGCCTCGGACACGCCGTGGTCCGACGCGCCCGTGAGCGCGTGGCCGGCCGCCAGGACGCGCGCCACGGCCCGCGCCAGGGCGGGGCGGTCGGGGTAGAGGATCGCCGTGTGGTAGAGGCCGGTGCGGCCCGGCGGCGGCGGCGCGGCGCCCAGGCTCTCCCAGGTGTTGAGCCCGATGTGGTGGTGGTAGCCGTCCGCCCCGAGGAACGCGGCGCCCGGGGCGCGCTGCTGGACCTCGAAGCCCAGCACGCCGCCGTAGAACGCGATCGCGCGGTCGAGATCGGCGACCCTGAGATGGACGTGGCCGATGCGGGCGCCGGCCGAGGGGGCGGGCTGGGACGGGGCGTCTTGGGGCATGGCGGGGATCCTCCTTCGCCCCGAAGATGGGGTCGGCCCGGCCCCGCGGCACCGGCGCGCGCGCACCGCGTCGGTGCGCGTATGCGCGGCGCGGCGCCAGCGGCGGGCCTCTGGAGCGTCGTCCGGCCCGATCGAGCCGGTCGGGCGCCCGGCGAACGCGGCCGCGAAGGAGCCCGGAGCGTGTGAGCCGATCCCGTCGGGCCGCAACGCGCCCTAGCGCATCAGCCCCACGATCTCGTAGGTCCGCGCCAGGATCGGGCCCGCGATCCCCCGCGCCCGCTCCGCGCCCCGCGCCAGCGTGCGGTCGATCTCGGCCGGGTCGTCCATCAGGCGGGCCATCTCGCGCCCGATCGGCGCGACCGTCGCCACCGCCAGCTCGGCGAGCGCGGGCTTGAAGGCCGAGAACGGCGCGCCGCCATGCTCCGCGAGCACCACCTCCGGCGTCGCGTCCGAGAGCGCGGCGTAGATCCGCACGAGGTTCGCCGCCTCCGGCCGCCCTTCGAGCCCCGCGACCTCCGAAGGCAAGGGCTCGGGGTCCGTCCGCGCGCGGCGGAACTTCTGCGCGATGGCGTCGGCGTCGTCGCTCAGGTTGATCCGGCTCATGTCCGAGGGGTCGGACTTCGACATCTTCCTCGTCCCGTCGCGCAGGGACATCACCCGCGTCGCCACCCCCTCGATCACGGGCTCGGTCATCGGGAAGAACGCCACCCCGTAGTCGTTGTTGAACTTCGCCGCGATGTCGCGCGTCAGCTCCAGATGCTGCTTCTGGTCCTCGCCCACCGGAACGTGGGTCGCGTGGTAGGCCAGGATGTCGGCCGCCATCAGCGCGGGGTAGGCGAAGAGGCCCAGCGAGGCGTTCTCGCGGTTGCGGCCGGCCTTGTCCTTGAACTGCGTCATCCGGCCCATCCAGCCCATCCGCGCGACGCACTCGAACACCCAGCCGAGCTGGACGTGCTCGGGCACCGCCGACTGCGCGAACAGCACCGAG
The DNA here is from genome assembly GCA_963799455.1 of uncultured Alphaproteobacteria bacterium. Lineage (GTDB taxonomy): Bacteria > Pseudomonadota > Alphaproteobacteria > Rhodobacterales > Rhodobacteraceae > CAWCXF01. The sequence continues at coordinate 70,069 of CAWCXF010000005.1, forward strand.
CGCTCGGGGTCGATGCCGCAGGCGAGGAACCCCGCGCAGAGCTCGCGCGTGGCCCGCCTGAGCGCCCGGGGCTCCTGCCACGTCGTGATCGCGTGCAGATCGACCATGCAGTAGATCGTCTCGTGGCCGCCTGCGTCCTGCATCTCGACGAACCGCTTGAGCGCGCCGAGGTAGTTGCCGAGCGTCAGCCCGCCCGAGGGCTGGATGCCGGAGAACACGCGGGGCGTGAAGCCCGCCTCGGCCTGGGCGGCGGCGTCGGCGTCGGGGAGGGTGTCGGGCATCGGTCGGCCTCCCGCGGGCGGCTGGATCTCGGGGCCGTGCTCGCTTACCCCCCGCAGGGTCCGCGCGCAACCGGAGGCCCCATGCCGCCCCAGCCCTCGCCGCTCAACGCCATCCCGCCCGTCGTGGCGGCGCTCGCCCTCCTGATGGGCGGCGTCGAGCTGACGCTCGCCCTGGCCGAGCGCGGCATCCTCGGGGGGCGCGCCGGCATCGGCTGGCGCGTCGCGGCCATCGAGGACTACGCCGTCTTCGACGCCATCGTCGAGTTCATGTGGGCCCGCGGGGCGTTCCCGCCCGAGCACCTCGCGCGCCTGCTCACCTACCCATTCGTCCATCTCGGATTCGTCCACGCCGCCTTCGCCATCGCCATGCTGCTCGCGTTGGGAAAGATGGTGGGCGAGGTCTTCGCGCCCTGGGCCACGGCGGCGGTGTTCTTCGTCCCCGCCGTCGCGGGCGCGCTCGCCTGGTCGGCGCTCGCCGACGACCCGCGCCCGCTCGTCGGCGCCTTCCCCGGCGTCTACGGCCTCATCGGCGCCTTCACCTTCCTGCTGTGGACCCGCCTCGCCGGGCTCGGCGCCCAGCGCGCCCAGGCCTTCCGGCTGATCGGCGTGCTGATGGGGATCCAGCTCGCCTTCGGCGCGCTGTTCGGGGCCGCGTTCGATTGGATCGCGGACCTCGCGGGCTTCGCCACCGGGTTCGCCATGAGCTTCCTCGTCAGTCCGGGGGGCTGGGCCGCGGTGAGGGCCAGGGTCAGGGAGAGGTAAGGCTGGGGGCATGCATGCCCCCAGACCCCCGCTCACCGGCGCAGGGCCGAGCGTAGCTCCGAATCCTGAACGCTCCCAACAGCCTACCGGCCAGTCCGTAGACGCCGATCCCCAGCACGACCAAACCCGCCAGGGCCATCACGGCCCCCGGTCCGGCGAGCAGGGGCGCCGTCGCCCGCGCGGCGAGCCACAGCGCGGCCCCCATCACGGCGCTCGCCACGAGGATCCGCCACAGCCGGTCAGCGAAGCGCGCGTCGAGATGCGCGGCCTCGCCCATGCCGCGCGCGCCGCGCCACAGGAGCCACAGCATCCCCCAGGCGGCGAGCGTCGTGCCCAGCGCGGCGGCGATGTAGCCGATCACGGGCGCCAGCGCGACGGCCACCCCCGCGTTGACGACGAGCGCGGCGAGCGCGTAGCGGAACGGGCGGCGCGTGTCGTGGCGCGCGAAGTAGAGCGGCTGGAGCACCTTCTGCATCACGAAGGCGGGCAGCCCCGCCCCGTAGACCGCCACCGCGAGCGCGGTGGCCGCCGCGTCCTCGGCCCCGAACGCCCCGCGCCGGAACAGCACGGCGACGATCGGCAGCGGGATCGCCACCAGCGCCACCGAGGCCGGCATCGTCAGCGCCAGCGCCACCTCGCCCGCCCGCGACAGCGCCGCCCGCGCGCCCTCGGCGTCCCTCGCCTGGAGCCGACGCGACAGGTCGGGCAAGAGCACCACCCCCATGGCGATGCCCACCGTGCCCAGGGGGAGCTGGTAGAGGCGGTCGGCGTAGGAGAGCCACGCGATGGCGCCCTCGAAATGGCTCGCCACCTGCCGCCCCACCAGCAGGTTGACCTGCACCACGCCCCCCGCCAGCATCGCGGGCGCGGCGATGATCGCCAGCCGCCGCAGCGCGGGCGTCAGCCGCGGGCGCCGCGGCACCAGCCGGTAGCCCGCCCGCGACGCGGCCACCCAGACGAGCGCGAGCTGCGCCGCCCCCCCGATCGGCACCGTCCAGGAGAGCGCCAGCCCCACCGGCCAGCCGAAGGCCACGGCCGCGCCGATCGCCGCGAGGAACAGCGCGTTGAGCAGCAAGGGCGCGGCCGCCGCGGCGGCGAAGCGGCCCGTCGCGTTCAGCACCCCCGACAGGAGCGCCGCCAGCGAGATCAGCAGGATGTAGGGGAACGCGATGCGCCCGTAGAGCACGGCGAGGTCGAACCGCTCGTCCTCGGCGAAGCCCGAGGCCATGGCCAGCACCAGCGCCGGCATGAGGATCGTCGCCACCACCGTGAAGGCGACCAGCACCGTGGCGAGCCCGGTGAAGGCGTCGCGCGCGAAGCTCAGCGCCTCGCCCGGCGCGCCCGCGGGCGCCGGCTCGGCACCGGCCCCGCCATCGTCCGACGGGCCGCGCGTCGGCTCGGCGTCCTGCGACCCGTCGTGTCCCGGGGCAGGGAGCCCGCCGCTCGCCGCCTCGGCCGAGGCGGCGTCGGACGCGCAGGCGCCGCCGTCCGCCGCGCCGGCGGCGATCTGCGCCGTCACGACGGAGACCGGCGGGGCCACCTCGCCCGGTCCCCGCGCGAGCCGCTCGCCCTCCAGCCGCTTGGCGAAGAGCGGCACGAAGGCCATGTTGAACGCGCCCTCGGCGAAGAAGCGGCGGAACATGTTGGGCAGGCTGAACGCCACCAGGAACGCCTCCGCCGCGGGGGAGGCGCCGAGCGTGGCCGCGATGGCGATGTCGCGCGCGAAGCCGAGGAGCCGCGAGGCCAGCGTCCACGCCCCGACCGTGGCCAGCGCCCGGCCGATCCCCGGCCGCCGCGCCGCGCTAGCCACGTCCGCGCCGCCCCGCCGCGCGCCCGCGGCCATCGGATGCGCCCCTCGCGGGCCGGATCCTCCGGGCGGGGCCCCCGTCGGGCCCGCTCGGACAGGGCCCGCTCGGACAGGGCCCGCTCGGACAGGGCCCGCTCGGACAGGGCCCGCTCGGACAGGAAAGGCGGGCGATGGGGCGGCGTCGCGCTCGGGCCGGTCCTTGCGGCCCACCCGGCCGGACCTTCCGCCGCGCGCCCGCGCGCCGCCCGCGCCGTGGCGTGGCGTCCGCCGCGGCGCCCCTCCGCACGCTCGGCTCCACGTTCAGCCCCGCGCCCTCTCGGCGCCCTGCTCGACGGCGGCGCGCAGGCGCCTCGCCAGCGCCTCGCGCCGGCTCTCGGAGTGCAGCTTCAGCCCGAAGCTGTCCTTGACGTAGAAGCTGTCCACCGCCTGCTCGCCGTAGGTGGCGACCACCGCCGAGGCGATGCGCACGTTGCCCGCCGCGAGCGCGCGGGTGAGGTCGTGCAGCAGGCCGGGGCGGTCGCGCGCATCGACCTCGACGATGGTGTAGATGTCCGAGCCCTCGTTGTCGAAGGTGACGTGGGTCGGGCGGTGGAAGGCGCGCTCGCGCCGCGGCACGCGGTCCTTGGGCGCGAGCGCCTCGGCCGCGACGATCTCGCCCGCGAGGATGCGCTGGATGGAGGCGCGCAGGCGCGGCAGGCGCGCGGCCTCGAACGGGTGCCCGTCGGCGTCCTGGAGCCAGAACACCGCCACCGCGTAGCCGTCGCGCGCGGTGTAGGTGCGCGCGTCCACCACGTTGGCGCCCGCGAGCGCCACGGCGCCCGCGAGACGCGAGAAGATGCCCGGGTGATCGACCATGGCGAAGCGCGCGCGGGTCGCGTCGTGGCCCTCGTCCGGCGCGATCTCGATGCGGATCTCGCCCTCCGGCAGGTCGCGCAGCATCCGCGCCAGCGCCAGGTGGTCGGTCGCGCGCAGGCCCTGCCAGTAGGGGCCGTAATGGCGCGAGAGCTCGGCGCGGCGCGCCCGCTCGGGCCAGCCCGCGAGCGCCGCCTCGAGCGCGGCCTTGGCCTCCGCCTCCTGGACCCCGCGCCCGAGCGCCTCGATCCCCTCCTCGAGCGCCTGGGCGGTGCGCGCGTGCAGCGTGCGCAGCAGCTGCGCCTTCCAGTTGTTCCAGACGGCCGGCCCCACGCCGCGGATGTCGCACACCGTCAGCACGGTCATCAGGTCGAGCCGCCGGCGCGTGCCCATCGCGCGGGCGAAGTCGCGCACCGTGCGCGGGTCGGCGATGTCGCGCTTTTGCGCCATGTCCGACATCAGCAGGTGATGGCGCACCAGCCACTCGACGGTCTCGACCTCCTCCGGGCCGAGCCCGAGCCGCGAGGCCACGCGCCGCGCGATCCGGGCGCCCAGGATCGAGTGGTCCTCGGGCCGGCCCTTGCCGATGTCGTGCACCAGCAGCGCCAGCGTGAGCACGCGGCGGTCGATCGCGCCGCGCATGATCGCGGTGGCGAGCGGGAGCTCGGCGGCGAGCTCGCCGCGCTCGATGCGCGCGAGCTGGGCGACGCACTGGATGATGTGCTCGTCCACCGTGAACTGGTGGTACATGTTGAACTGCATCATCGCCACGATCGGCTCGAACTCGGGGATGAAGGCCGCGAGCACCCCGATCTCGTTCATGCGCCTGAGCGCGCGCTCGGGGTTGCCGTGGTCGAGCAGCAGGCTGAGGAAGATGCGGCTCGCCTCGGGGTCCGCGCGCATCCGCCCGTCGATCAGCGCGAGGTTGGCGCGGATGAGCCGCATCGCGTCGGGGTGCAGCAGCAGCCCGGTCCTGAGCCCCTCCTCGAAGATGCGCAGCAGGTTCACCGGCTCGGCGAGGAAGGCGCCCGGATCGGCCACCGTCAGGCGGCCCAGGACGACCTCGTAGCCCTCGCGCACCCGCGGGCGGCGGCCGGGCAGGCGCCACAGCCGCCTCGGCTCGGACTTGACGTGGCGCGCCTCGAGCGCGGTGAGGAAGATGCGCGTCAGCTCCCCCACCTTGGTGGCCTGGCGGAAGTAGTCCTGCATGAAGCGCTCGACGGCGGGCCGCCCGGGCGCGTCGTGATAGCCCATGCGCGCGGCCACCTCGACCTGGCGGTCGAAGGTGAGCTGATCGGCGGCGCGCCCGGCGATCAGGTGCAGATGGCAGCGCACCGCCCACAGGAAGTCCTCGGCCTGGCGGAACGCGTCGTGCTCCTCGCGCGAGAACACGTTCGCGGCGACCAGCTCCTCGCCGGAGGCGGCGTCGTGGATGTACTTGGCGATCCAGTAGAGCGACTGGAGGTCGCGCAGCCCGCCCTTGCCCTCCTTGACGTTGGGCTCGTTGACGTAGCGCTGGCCGCCCTGGCGCTCGTGGCGCGCCTCGCGCTCGTCGAGCTTGGCGCGCACGAACCCGGGCGCGGTGCGCGCGAACACCTCGCGGCGCAGGCGGCGCGCGAGCTCGGCCGCGAGCGGCGCGTGCCCGGCGAGCGGCCGCTCCTCCAGGAGCCCCGTGCGCACCGTCATGTCGGCGCGCGCGATCCTCACGCAGTCGTCGAGCGAGCGCGTGGCGTGGCCGACCTTGAGGTGGAGATCCCACAGCATGTAGAGCGTGGACTCGACCACGCTCTCGTGCCAGCCGGTGATCTTCCACGGCGTCAGGAACAGCAGGTCCACGTCCGAGCACGGCGCCATCTCGGCGCGCCCGTAGCCGCCCGCCGCCAGCAGCGCGAGCCGCTCGCCCTCCGACGGGGTGGGGTTGGGGTGGAGCCGCTCGGTCGCCACCCGGTGCGCGGCGCGCACCACCTCGTCGGCCAGCGCGGCGTAGGCCCCGGTGACTGCCCGGCCGCGGCGCGGGCTCTCCGTCAGGCGCGCGGCGATCGCCCCGCGCCCCTCCTCGAGATGGGCGCGCATCCGCGCCACCGCCGCGGCGCGGATCTCGACCGGACGGTCGAGGCGCGCCAGCTGCGCGTCGAGCGCGCCGTCGAGGTCGGGCGGGGCCTCGGGCGGGGCTTCGGGCGGGGCTTCGGGCCGCGGCGCCTCGGCGGCGGGCGACTCAGGAGCCAAGGCCGCCGAAGCCGCTCGGCGCGCGGTCCACGACCACCACCCGTCCGCCGCGGATCTCGGCCACCGCGAGCGCGCGCTCGATCGTGCCGTCGCGGCGCAGGCGGAAGGCGCCGCCGGTGCCCTCGAAGCCCTGGCCGCGGGTGAGCCCGCGCGCGTCGGGCGCCCGCCCCGAGGCGGCGAGCGCGCCCACCGCCGCCACCCCGTCATAGGCGAGCCCGGCGAGCGGATGGGGCGCCTCGCCGTAGGCGGCCTGGTAGCGCGCGCGGAAGGCGTTCGCGCGGGCGGGGTCGGGCAGGGCGAACCACGCCCCCTGCACGCCCGGCAGCGCCAGAGTGGCGGGCGGGATGTCCCAGCGCGTCAGCCCGACATACTGCTGCGCGGGGGGCGCGATGCCCAAGGACGACAGCCGCTCGAGCAGCAGCGGCAGCGCGCCCGCTGTGTCCGAGGTCAAGAACACCGTGTCGGCGCCGGAGTTGCGCGCGGCCGCGGCGATGCCCGGGGCCGCGGCGTCGACGCCGGGCTGGGAGAACTCGTAGCGCGCGACGCCCGTGATTCGCGCGGGGGTGGCGGCCGCGGCGCGCTGGATGGCGGCCTGGGCGGCGTTGCCCGCGGGGTTGTCGGCCGCCACCACGAGCACGTCGTCGCGCCCCTGCGAGGCCGCGTAGCTCAGGAGCCTCTGGGCGGTGTTCTCGAAGGTCGAGCCCAGAACGAAGACGTTGCCGCCGGCGATCGCGGTGTTGTTCGAGAAGGTCAGCACGTCCACGCCCGCGGGCGCCGCGGCGAGACCCGCGGCGTTGGCGGCCTCGGCGTAGAGCGGCCCGACGATGACGCCGGCGCCCTCCTCGACCGCGCGCCGCGCGGCCTCGGCGGCGCCGGCGGCCCGCCCGCCGGTGGGATAGACGCGCAGGTCCACCGCCGCGCCCGCGAGGTCGGCGGCGGCGAGCCGGGCCGCGCGCTCGAGGTCGCGCGAGATCGCCGCGTCGCCCGGCTGCCCGCCGGGCCCCGGCACCAGGAGCGCCACGCGCACGGGCTCGCCGCGCGTGGCGGCGCCTCCGCCCGCGAGCCCCGCCCCGGGCACCTCGCAGGCCGCGAGCGTCAGCGCGAGCAGGGGGGCCAGGACGGCGGCGCGCAGGGGCGCGCGAAGGACGGCGCGCAGCTTGCGAAGGGCGGGGACGGGGACCATGGTCTCTCCTGGCGGGCTCTTCGGGGACGGGCTCTTCGGGGACGGGCTCTTGGGGGGCGGGCCCGGCGGCAGGATCGTCGCCGTCGGGGACGCGTCGGTGGGGTCTGCGGGCCGCGGATGCGGGCCGGGCGATGGTATGGCCGCGCGTCGGGCGAGTAAACGCCGCCGTCGTGGCGTGGGCGCATCATCGCGCTAGGACCGGCCAGGGCGCATCACCGCGCGCACGATATACCGCGCGAGGCCGCGCGAGCAGGGACACCGCGCGAGGCCGCGCGAGCAGGGACACCGCGCGAGGCCGCGCGAGCAGGGACACCGCGCGAGGCCGCGCGAGCAGGGACACCGCGCGAGGCCGCGCGAGCAGGGACACCGCGCGAGGCCGCGCGAGCAGGGACACCGCGCGAGGGCGGGAGGGAGGGGTCATGGCATCGGACCGGCGGGCGCAGGGCCTCGGGGACGGGGAGGAGGGGGACGGGGAGGAGGGCGCCGACCACGGCGAGCCCGCGCCCGGGGGCCGCGGCCCCGGCCCGCGCCCGGCGCCGCCGGGCCTGACGCTGGTCTCGGTGCCGATCGGCGACGCGCGCGACGTGACGCTGCGCGCGCTCGACGTGCTGGGCTCCGCGGACGTGCTCGCGGCCGAGGACACGCGCTCGCTGCGCCGGCTCTTGGAGATCCACGGCGTGGCGCTCGCCGGTCGGCCGCTGCTGGCCTACCACGACCACAACGGGCCCGCGATGCGCCCGCGGCTCCTGCGCGAGCTGGCGGAGGGCCGCTCGGTCGCCTACGCGTCGGAGGCGGGCACGCCCCTGGTGGCCGATCCGGGCTACGCGCTCGCGCGCGCCGCGATCGAGGCCGGGCACCCCGTGACGGCCGCGCCCGGCCCCTCGGCGGCGCTGGCGGCGCTGACGGTGGGCGGGCTGCCGACCGACCGCTTCCTCTTCGCGGGCTTCCCGCCGCCCGCCGCCGGCCTGCGCCGGCGCTGGCTCGAGGGGCTCGACGCCGCGGGCGCCACGGTGGTGCTCTACGAATCGCCGCGCCGCGTTCATCGCCTGTTAGGCGAATTGGCCGAGGTGTGCGGCCGCGACCGCCCGGCCGCGATCTGCCGCGAGCTCACCAAGCGCTTCGAGGAGTCGCTGCGCGGCACCGTCGGCGATCTGATCGAGGCGATCGAGGGCCGAACGCTCAAGGGCGAGGTGGTGGTGCTCTTGGGCCGTGCGCCGCGCGCGCAGGCGGGCGGCGCGCAGGTCGAGGCGGCCCTGCGCGAGGCGATGGCGCGGCTCTCGCTGCGCGACGCGGTGGCCGAGGTGGCGCGCGGGTCGGGCCTGCCGAGGCGGCAGGTCTACGCCGCGGCGCTGGCGCTGGGGGGCGAGGATGGCGGGCAGGGGGACGAGGCGGGGGCCGGGGGCTGAGGGCGCGCCGCGCGACCCGGCCGGGTCCGGCCGCCCGGCGCCGGCCGAGGGCTTCGGCCTTGGCCGGGACGCGAGGGCGGACGATCCGGGGGCCGGTCCGAAGGACCGCGCCTCGCGGGAGCGGCCGGCTCCGAGAGGCTCCGGGTCGGCGGCGGCTCCGCGCGCCGAGGACGGCCCGGCCCTGGCCTCGCGCCGAAAGCGGGGACGCGCGGCCCATCATGCGGGACGCGCCGCCGAGGGCGCCGTGGCGCGGCACTACGCGCGCGCCGGCCTGGGCATGATCGAGGCGCGCTGGCGGGGCCGGGCGGGCGAGATCGACCTGGTGCTCCGCTGCGGCGAGGGGCCCGACGCGGGGCTCGTCTTCGTCGAGGTCAAGGCCGCGCGCGACCACGCGCAGGCCGCGCGTGCGCTGACGGCGCGCCAGGTGGCCCGCCTCCTGGAGGCGGGCGCGGAGTATCTCGGCACCCAGCCCCTGGGACAGCTCACCGAGGCGCGCTTCGACGTGGCCCTCGTCGATCGCTCGGGCCGCGTCGAGATCATCGAGAACGCGCTGGGGCAGTGAGTGGCCCCTGACGGGGCGCGCGGTCGGCGAGGCGTGCGGTCGGCCGCCATCCTCGCGGGCCGACGCGGCGGTCGGGAGGGCTCGTGCCGGGCGGGGGCGATCGGCCGGATGCCGGGCTCGGCCGCCTCCGTGACGACGGCGCCGAGGCGCGCCGGGGGGCTGCCCTCGCGGGGTCGGGCGCCGGCCGCGTGGCCGCCCGCGGAGCGCGCGGCGCCGGGCCGCGGCGGCTTCGAAGGGCGTCGGCATCGCGGCCACGGCACGGAGCGCCGCGCCGGGGCGCCGCTCGCGGACCGGACCGGCGCGCGCCGTCCCCGCAAGCTCCAGCCGCCATTGCCGCCCCGCGCACCCCGCGTCATGTAGGCCCCGGGCGGGCGCCGCCGCCCTCGGCTCGGGAGGCCGCATGACGCTCAAGGTCGCCATCCAGATGGACCCCGTCGAGCGCGTCGAGATCGACGCCGACTCCACCTTCCGGCTCGCCGAGGCGGCGCAGGCGCGGGGCCATTCGCTGTTCTACTACACGCCGCCCGAGCTGGCCTGGCGCGAGGGGCGGGTGTTCGCGCGCGGCCGCGACCTGCGCGTGAGCCGGACGCGCGGCGCGCACGCGGAGCTCGGCCCCGCGCGCGAGGTCGATCTCGACGGCTTCGACGTGGTGTGGCTCAGGCAGGATCCGCCCTTCGACATGGCCTACATCACCACGACGCACATCCTCCAGCGCCTCGCGCCCGGCACGCTCGTGGTCAACGACCCGTTCTGGGTGCGCAACTTCCCCGAGAAGCTCCTGGTGCTCGACTTCCCGGACCTCACGCCGCCCACGGCGGTGGCGCGCGACCTCGACATGCTGCGCGCCTTCCGCGCGCATCACGGCGACGTGATCCTCAAGCCGCTCTACGGCAACGGCGGCTCGGGCGTGTTCCGCCTCACCCCCGAGGACCGCAACATCGCCTCGCTGCATGAGCTGTTCTCAGGGATCTCGCGCGAGCCGCTGGTGATGCAGAAGTTCCTGCCGGACGTGTCGGCCGGCGACAAGCGCGTGATCTTGGTGGACGGCGAGCCCGTGGGCGCCATCAACCGCGTGCCCGCCGAGGGCGAGACGCGCTCGAACCTCCACGTCGGCGGCCGCGCCGAGGCTGCGACCCTCACCGAGCGCGACCGCGAGATCTGCGCCCGCATCGGCCCCACCTTGCGCGATCACGGCCAGGTCTTCGTCGGCATCGACGTGATCGGCGGGTGGCTGACGGAGATCAACGTGACCTCGCCCACCGGCATCCAGGAGCTGGAGCGCTTCGACGGCATCGACGTGGCGGGGGCGATCTGGGACGCGGTGGAGGGGCGGCTCGGGGCGGGGCGCGCCTGAGCCCGTCGTTCGAGATCGGCGACCCGGTTCCGGAGCCCGCCGTCGCCGACTGGCGGGTCAGCCTCGCCTTCCACTGCGACGTGCTGGGCTTCGAGGTCGCCTGCCGGCGCGCGCCCCGAGGAGGGGTTTGCCTTCCTCACCTCGGCCGGGCGCAGCTGATGATCCACGAGATCGGCAGGGGCCGCGTGCCGGCCGTCGAGGGCGCGACGCTCGACCGACCGCTGGGGCGGGGCCCGAACCTCCCGACCAGGGTCGATCGCGTGGCGCCGCTCCTGGCAGCCCCAGAGGCGGCGGGATCGCGTCTCGTCCTGCCGCCGGAGGAGCGCCGGCATCGCGCCGGCGACATCGAGCACGGCGTTCGTCAGTTCGCGGCGCCTGACCCCGACGGCCATCTGCCGCGGTTCGGCGAGGCGATCGGCACGAGAATCGCCGCGGAGGGGCCACAGGGAAACGCCTCGTCTCGGCGGCCGACCCCCAGGGCTCTGGGGCGATCGGTGGATCGCTGACAGGACATGGAGATGACCGAGGGATCGAGGAGGGTGAGCATCGCCCCGGCGCCCCGCCCGGACGATCGGGCGGCGGGGTCGGCCCGCCGGTCGTCGGCGTGCCACGCCGCGCCCCTCCCTGGGCAGCACCGGCCGGGGCCGCTCGGACTGCGCCGCGCTCAGCCGGAACGGGTCGCCGCACCTCGCGCTCCCCAAGCCAGGTCGGCGCAGGAACGCGCCAGAAGGGATCAGAGGGGTCCGGAGCCTAGGGCCGCGGGTGCGGCCAGGGCGAGGCCTCGGGCGGCACGGGTCCGGTCCCGACCCCGACGCCGATGATCCGCACGTCCCTGGCGCCTCCGGCGCGCGAGGCGAGCACCGCGCCGTCGTCGCGCGAAGGCGCGGCGCCCGCAGGGGCGCCGAGACCGGTGGCGACGAGGACCGGAGCCGGCTCGGCCACGGCCCGGCGCACGGCGGCGGCGCTCGCCGCGAGCGCGCTCGCCCCCCCGATCGCGGCCGCGGGGAGGGCGATCGCCGCCGACCCCGCCCGCGCCGCGACCGCCGGCCCCGCCATCGGCGCCCGCGTCGCCATGCGGTCGGCCGCGCCCGAGCCGGACCCCGTCGCCTCCGCCACCGGCGTGTCCTCGGGGCGCGGGAGCGGGCGGATGCGCGGCAGGCGCGGCCCGCTCGAGGGGTCGGCCTGCGGACCTTCGGCGAAGACGCGCAGACCGTAGGCCCGAAGCGCGTCGAGGACGAGGCCGTAGGGGTTCTCCCGACAGTAGAGCACGAGGCCGGTGGCGAGGTCGGCCGGGTCGGTGGTGGAGAGCGGCTCGCCCTCGACGGGCCGGTTGCCGCCGTCGCGCCGCCCGGCGAGGTAGCCCAGGCCCCAGTCCACCGCCGCCGCCAGCACGGGGGCGTTCTCGGCCCCGCTGATGCTCTCGCAGCCCTGGACGCCGATGCCGGCCATGCCCTCGGCGCTCAGCACCGCCTGGCCGGGCGCCGCGGCGGGCAGGCCCGCGACGAGGCCCGGGACAAGGGAGGCGAGGAGGATGGAGCGAAGCATGGACGGCCCCCGGGCAGCGGCTCGCGCGATTCGGCGCTGCGGCGGGAATCGGACTTGGTTAAGGTGAAGTCAAACGAGGTGCCCGATGAAGCGTTCCCGCATCAACGCCGCCCTGGCCGAGGCCGAGGAGACGATGCGCGCCCACGGCTTCGCGCTGCCGCCCTTCGCCGCCTGGTCGCCCGGGGCGATGCGCGAGCGCGCGCCCGGCACGCGGATCGCGCAGGCGCGGCTCGGCTGGGACGTGACCGACTACGGGCGGGGGGATTTCGACGGCTTGGGGCTCGTGCTCTTCACGCTGCGCAACGGGACGCTCGCCGACCTGCGGCGGGGCATGGGCCTGTGCTACGCCGAGAAGCTCTTGATCTCGCGCCGCGACCAGCTCAGCCCGATGCACACCCACGTCGTGAAGGCCGAGGACATCATCAACCGCGGCGGGGCGACCCTCGCGGTGCAGCTCCACGGCTCGGACGAGGAGGGCCGCCTCGCCGAGGACCGGGGCGTGCGGGTCGTGTGCGACGGGGCGCCGCGCGAGGTGGGCCCGGGCGACGTGCTGCGCCTGGCGCCCGGCGAGAGCGTGACGCTCATGCCGGGCGACTGGCACGCCTTCTGGGGCGAGGGCGGCGACGTGCTGATCGGCGAGGTCAGCACCGTCAACGACGACCTGACCGACAACGTCTTCCGCGAGCCCCTGGGCCGCTTCCCCGACGTGGAGGAGGACGAGGAGCCCATGCGCCTCCTGGTGAGCGACTACGATCGCTGGCTGTGAGCGGGGGGTCTGGGGGCACGCGTGCCCCCGGCCTTAGACCACGAAGTCGAAGCGGCGTCGCAGCGGCAGCTCGCGCACGCGCTCGCCGGTGAGGTCGAAGAGCGCGTTGGCCAGCGCCGGGGCGGCGGGGGGCACGCCCGGCTCGCCCGCGCCGCCGATCCCGTCGCGGTTGCGCACGATGCGGACGTGGGTGCGCGGCGCGCCGGTCATGCGCAGGGCGTCGTAGTCGGGGAAGTTGCGCTCCTGCACCTCGCCGCCCTGGAAGGTGATCTCGCCCAGCATGGCCGCGGAGAGGCCGAAGATCGCGCCGCCCGACATCTGCGCCTCGACGATGGCGGGGTCGAGCGCGGGGCCCACGTCGCAGGCGATCCAGACCTCGGCGACGCGGATGCGGCCCCCTTCGTCGCGGACCTCGACGATCTCGGCCACTGGCGTGCCGAAGGAGTGGGTGAAGGCCACGCCGCGGCCGGTGCCCTCGGGCGTCGAGCCGGACCAGCCGGCGAGGTCGGCCACGGCCTCGATGACGCGGGCCGAGGGCTCGTGCTCGGCGCGGGCGAGGTCCACGCGCAAGCCGAGCGGGTCGCGGCCGGCGGCGTGCGCCAGCTCGTCGAGGAAGCACTCCTGGAAGAAGGCGTTCTGCGAGTTGCCGACCGAGCGCCAGAAGCCGACGGGCACGTCGATCTCGGCGAGGTGGCCGTCCACGCGCCAGTGGGGCAGGCCGTAGGGCTGGTCGAAGGCGCCCTCGACATGGCCCTTGTCGGGGCCGGGCGGGGCCAGGCCGGCGAGGCGGCGGGCCGCGGCGCGGGTGACGGAAGGAGCCGCGAGCGCGGCGTGCAGGCCCGCGACCGCGCCGCCCTCGACCCAGCCGCGCATCCGCGCGCGGGCCATGGGGCGGTAGAAGTCGTGGGTCATGTCGTGCTCGCGCGACCAGGTGGTCTTGACGGGCGTGCCGGGCAGGGCGGCGGCGACCTTCGCGGCGATCACGGCGTGGTCCACCTCGCCGCGCCGGCCGAAGCCGCCGCCGAGGAAGGGGGTGTGGACGGCGACGGCGCCCTTCGGCAGCTCGAGCGCGGCCGCCACGTGGTCGCGGATCAGCGTGGGGGCCTGGTTGCCGCACCAGATCTCGGCGGCGTCCGGCGTGACGAGCGCGGCCGCGTTCATCGGCTCCATGGTCGCGTGGGCGAGCCAGGGGACCGCGTAGGCGGCCTCGAGCGTCGGGGCCCCGAGCGCGTCCACGTCGCCCTCGTCGCGCAGGCGCGAGTCGGGGGCTGCGTCGAGCGCGGCCTCGATCACGGCGGCCTGCGCCTCGCTCGTGCCGGGATAGGGCGGGGGCCCCCATTCGACCTCCACCGCCTCGGCGGCGCGCATCGCGGTCCAGGTGTCGGTGGCGATGGCGGCGACGCCGTTCCCGAGGTCCACGACCGCCTCGACGCCCGTCATGGCGAGCGCCTGGGCGGGATCGAAGCGCAGCATCGTCCCGCCCAGGCGCGGGGAGAGGCGCGGGGCCGCGTGGAGCATCCCCGGCAGTCGCGTGTCGATGCCGTAGGTCGCGGTGCCGGTGGACTTCGCGGCCATGTCGGTGCGGGGCAGCGAGCGGCCGAGGAGCCTCCATTCGGACGGGTCGCGCAGGGCGACGCGCCGCGGCGGGTCGGTCCCGGCGAGGTCGCCGGCAAGGTCGGTGTAGGCGATGGCGGCGCCGTCGGGGGCGACGACGGCGCCGCGCTCGGTCCGCAGATCGCCGGGCGGACGGCCCAGGCGCTGCCCGGCGGCGATCTTGAGCGTCTCGCGGGCCAGGGCTCCGGCCGCGCGCATGCGCTCGAAGGCGTCGATGGTGGAGGTCGAGCCGCCGGTGACCTGGACGCCGACGCCCTTGGCCATCAGCGCCATGCCCAGCGCGAGCCGGCCCTGGAACTCGGTGCGGGCGTAGTCGGCGAAGGGCAGGCCGAGGCCCATCAGCGCGCCGTTCCAGTAGGCGCGGGCCGGCGGCCCGTGGACGACGCGCACCCCGTCCCAGTCGAGGTCCATCTCCTCGGCGACGAGCGCCGCCAGGGTGGTGTGGGTGCCCTGGCCCATCTCGGCGCGGGGGGCGACGACCGTGACGCCCTCGCCGTCCACGATCACGAAGGGGTTGAGGGCGTGGGCGCCTTCGCCGGGTGAGAGCGGGTTCGGCGGATCCTGCGCGATCCACCAGGCGCCGAAGGCGGCGCCGCCGGCGATCGCCGCGGTGCCCGCGAGGAGCGTGCGGCGGGTGATGGTGCGGGCGCGGCTCACGATGCGATCGCTCGGGCTCGGGGCGATCCGGCCGCGGCCGGGCTCCGCGTCCCGTGGAAGATGCCGAAGGGATGGAGGGTCCGCGGGCGGGAGGCGCGCGACGTGGACCGCCGAGCCATCGGTCGGGGTGCCGGGGCGGCACGTCCGTTCCCATGCCCGCTCGGGGGCAGGGCGGTCCCTCGGGCCCGGACGGTGGCCGGCGCGCGGGCACCGGCGGGTGAGGGGAGCGCGATCTCGGTCGGCGCGAGGCGCATCGCCGCCGGGTGCCGGGAGACGCGGCCGCTCATCCCGCGGCACCCCGGCCGGCGGCCGCGCGGATGGCCGCGCGGATGCGGGGGTAGGCGCCGCAGCGGCAGAGGTTGCCGGCCATCGCGGCGTCGATCTCGGCGTCGGTGGGGTCGGCGGTCTCGGCGAGCAGCGCCGCCGCCTGCATGATCTGACCCGACTGGCAGTAGCCGCACTGGGCGACCTGCTCCTCGATCCAGGCGGCCTGGACGGGGTGGAGGGCCTCGGGCGAGCCCAGCCCCTCGATGGTGGTGACGGCCCCCCACACGTCGGCGAGGGCCAACTGGCAGGAGCGCACCGCCTCGCCCTCGACGTGGACGGTGCAGGCGCCGCAGGCCGCGACGCCGCAGCCATACTTGGTGCCGGTGAGGCCGAGGCCGTCGCGCAGCGCCCAGAGGAGCGGCACCTCGCCCGGCAGATCGACCTCTCGCGTGGCGCCGTTGACGGTGAGCGTGACCATGGGGGTGATGTAGGCCGCCCGGGCGCGATGCGCCAGGACGCGGGGGTCCGGGGGCACGCGTGCCCCCGGCCTTCCTTGCGCGCCGAAGCCGATGGGCTCTAAGGTCCGCGCGAGGTCACGCGGGGGACGGAATGAAGGTCGGCGCACCGAAGGAGACGGCCTCGGGCGAGGCGCGGGTGGCGATGACCCCCGAGTCGGCCCGCATGATCGAGAAGCTCGGCCACGAGTGCCTGATCGAGCGCGGCGCGGGCGAGGCCGCGGGCTTCACCGACGCCGCCTACGAGGAGGCCGGCGTGCGCGTGGTGGACGCCGACGCGCTGTGGTCGGAGGCGGACGCGATCGTCAAGGTCCGCCCGCCGTCCGACGACGAGGCGGGGCGGCTCGACGAGGGCAAGACGCTGATCTCGTTCTTCTACCCGGGCCGGAACGAGGATCTCCTCAAGCGCGTGGCCTCCTCGGGCGCGAGCGTGATCGCGATGGACATGGTGCCGCGGATCAGCCGCGCGCAGAAGATGGACGCGCTGTCCTCGATGGCCAACATCGCCGGATACCGCGCGGTGATCGAGGCGGGCGCCAATTTCGGGCGCTTCTTCACCGGCCAGGTGACGGCCGCGGGCAAGGTGCCGCCCGCCAAGGTGCTGGTGGTGGGCGCGGGCGTGGCGGGGCTGGCCGCGATCGGCACCGCCGCGAGCTTGGGCGCGATCGTGCGCGCCTTCGACGTGCGCCCCGAGGTCGCCGAGCAGATCGAGTCGATGGGCGCCGAGTTCCTGTTGCTCGACTTCGAGGAGACCTCTGACGGCTCGGAGACCGGCGGCTACGCCAAGCCCTCGTCCCCCGAGTTCCGCGAGAAGCAGCTCGAGCTGTTCCTGGCGCAGGCGCCCGAGGTGGACATCGTCATCACCACGGCGCTGATCCCCGGGCGGCCCGCGCCGAAGCTCTGGACCGAGGAGATGGTCGCGGCGATGAAGCCGGGCTCGGTCGTCGTGGACCTCGCCGCGGAGGCCGGCGGCAACTGCGCGCTGACGGTGCCCGATCACAAGGTCACGTCGAAGAACGGCGTCACCATCGTCGGCTACACCGACTACCCGAGCCGGATGGCGACGCAGGCCTCGACGCTCTACGCCAACAACATCCGCCACATGCTCACGGACCTGACGCCCGGCAAGGACGGCCGCGTCGTGCACGACATGGAGGACGACGTGATCCGCGGCGCCACCGTCGCGCATGGCGGCGAGGTGACCTACCCGCCGCCCAGGCCCAAGGTCGCGGCGATCGCGGCCGCGAAGCCCAAGCCCGCCGTGCCCGCGCTCACGCCCGAGGAGAAGCGCGCGAACGAGCTGGCCGCGTTCAAGGAGGCGACGAAGCGCCAGGTGACGCTGCTGGCCGCGGGCGGCGCGGTGGTGCTGCTGATGGGGCTCTTCGCGCCGGCGTCCTTCATGGCGCACTTCATCGTCTTCGTGCTCGCCTGCTTCGTGGGCTTCCAGGTGATCTGGGGCGTCTCCCACGCGCTGCACACGCCCTTGATGGCGGTGACGAACGCGATCTCGGGCATCATCATCCTCGGCGCGCTCCTGCAGATCGGGTCGGGGAGCGGGCTGGTGGCCGTCCTCGCGGCGGTGTCGGTGCTGATCGCGGCGATCAACGTCGTCGGCGGCTTCCTGGTGACGCGCCGGATGCTCGCCATGTTCCAGCGGTCCTGAGGGGGCATTCATGACACTCGGCCTCGTCTCGGCGGCCTACGTCGCCGCCGCCGTCCTGTTCATCCTCTCGCTCGGGGGGCTGTCGAACCAGGAGAGCGCCAAGCGCGCGATCTGGTACGGCATCGTCGGCATGGCGCTGGCGGTGCTGGCGACCTTCCTGTCGCCCTCGATCGGCAACCGCCTCGTGGTGCTGCTGATGCTGGCGCTCGGCTCGGTCGCGGGCGTGATCGTGGCGCAGCGCGTCAAGATGACCGAGATGCCGCAGCTCGTGGCGGCGCTGCACTCCTTCGTGGGCCTCGCGGCGGTCTTCATCGGGCTCAACGCCGAGGTGGAGCTTCAGCGCGTGCAGGCGGCGCTGGCCGTCGTGGCCGAGAACCCCGACGTGCCGCTGGGGGTGTTCCGCGGCTTCGCGGCGACGCTGGCGGAGAAGTCCGGCTCCGAGGTCGGCGTCCTCAAGACCGAGGTCTTCCTCGGCATCTTCATCGGCGCGGTGACCTTCACCGGCTCGGTCGTCGCCTTCCTCAAGCTCGCGGGGCGCGTGGACGGCAAGCCGAAGCAGCTCCCGGGCGGGCACATGCTCAACCTCGGGGCCGCCATCGCCTGCCTGGCGCTGGGCGTCCTCTACGTCCTGGGGGCCGGCCTCTGGACGATGATCCTGGTGGCGCTGATCGCGGGGTTCATCGGCTACCACCTCATCATGGGGATCGGGGGCGCGGACATGCCGGTGGTCGTCTCGATGCTCAACTCCTACTCGGGCTGGGCCGCGGCGGCGATCGGCTTCACGCTGGGCAACGACCTGCTGATCGTCACGGGCGCGCTGGTGGGCTCCTCGGGCGCGATCCTGAGCTACATCATGTGCCGGGCGATGAACCGCTCGTTCGTGAGCGTGATCCTCGGCGGCTGGGGCGGCGTCTCGGGCCCGGCGATGGAGGTCGAGGGCGAGATGACCCAGATCGACGCCGACGCCGCGGCGAGCGCGCTCGACGAGGCCGACAGCGTGGTCATCGTGCCGGGCTACGGCATGGCCGTGGCGCAGGCCCAGCAGTCCGTCAGCGAGCTGGTCAAGCGCCTGCGCGCCAAGGGCAAGTCCGTTCGCTTCGCCATCCACCCCGTCGCGGGGCGCCTGCCGGGGCACATGAACGTGCTGCTCGCGGAGGCCAAGGTGCCCTACGACATCGTGCTCGAGATGGACGAGATCAACGAGGACTTCGCCCATACCGACGTGGTGATCGTCATCGGTTCGAACGACATCGTGAACCCGGCCGCGCAGGACGACCCCAACTCCCCGATCGCGGGCATGCCGGTGCTGGAGGTGTGGAAGGCGAAGTCCGTCATCGTCTCGAAGCGCGGGCAGGGCACGGGCTATTCGGGCATCGAGAACCCGCTGTTCTACAAGGACAACACCCACATGCTCTACGGCGACGCCAAGGCCAGCGTGGACGAGCTCCTGACCAGGATCGCCGCCTGAGGGGCGCCGGATGGGCAGGGCGGGCCCGGCCTTGCGGCCTCCCCCGAGGCCGTGGACGTGACCGGGCCCGCAGGAGGGCCCCGCGATGGGCGATCTCGCCTCGCGTCCTCGCGCGTCGCGTCCGGCGAGGGGGAAGGCCACCTCGGCGCCCGCCATGCGGGGCGGCGCTCCGAGGGGCGGGGCGGCCCCGTGACGGGGCCCGCGGCCCGGCGCGTCCGCTAGAATGGAGGGGGGCGTCCGCAGGCGGCTCGAGGACCATCCGCTGCGCTACCCGCTCGCGGGCGAGCTGCACGCGCGGCCCTTCCCGACCGTCACCGCGCCCGGCCACGCGGCCTTCCTCGCCATCAAGCAGCCCTCGGACGCGGCCACGCGCGACCGCGCGCTCGACGCGGGGCATCTGACCGCGCTCCTGGACCGCTTCGGCGCGCCGCACCCGCAGCCCGGCGCCACGCACTGGTTCGGCGAGATCGGCCGCCACCGGCTGAAGTGGGAGAGCCACACCGAGTTCGTGACCTACACGCTCCTCGGCGACGGCGTGGCCGAGCGGCCCTTCGACCCGCGCAGCTTCGAGGCCTTCCCCGAGGATTGGCTGGAGCGCGCGCCGGGCGTGCGGATCACCTCGGCGCTGGTGCGCGTCGAGCGCCGGCCCGCGGTCGAGGAGGTCCGCCGGCGCCTCGACGAGTGGTTCGTGGGCGAGAGCCTGGCCGTGTCGCGCGTGCTCGACGACGGGGCGACCGTCGCGGGCGACTTCCGCATCGATCCGGGCGGGCACGTCCGCTTCGCCGTCTTCGCCGACGACGCGCTCGGCGAGCGCCGGCTCGGGCGCATCGTCCAGCGGCTGTGCGAGGTCGAGACCTACAAGGCGATGTCGATGCTGGGGCTCGCGCGGGTGCGCGCGATGGGCGCCGAGATGGCCGAGATCGACGCCGACCTCACCGCGCTGATGGACGAGATGACGGGCGATCTGGCCCGCCCCGAGGAGACGCTGCGCGCGCTTCTCGGCAGCGCCTCGCGGCTCGAGGCGATGCTGGCGCGCTCCTCCTTCCGCTTCGGCGCCTCGAAGGCCTACGAGGCGCTGGTGCACCAGCGCATCGCGGTGCTGCGCGAGGAGCGCCTCGACGGCCGCCAGACCTTCGCCGAGTTCATGTCGCGCCGCTACGACCCCTCGATGCGCACCGTGCAGGCGGCCGAGCGGCGGCTCCAGGCGATGGCCGACCGCGGCATGCGCGCGGCCGAGCTGCTGCGCACCCGCGTGGACGTGCAGCGCAGCGCCCAGAACCAGGCGCTCCTGGAGAGCATGGACCGGCGCGCCGACGCGCAGCTGAGGCTCCAGAGCACGGTCGAGGGGCTCTCGGTGGTGGCGATCAGCTACTACGCGGTGAGCCTCGCGCTCTACCTGCTGGCGCCGCTGGCCTCCGAGGGCCGCGTCGAGGAGGCCTGGCTCGCGGCGCTCGTCGTCCCGCCGGTGGTCCTCGGGGTGTGGTGGATGGTGCGCCGGATCCGGCGGCGCATCCACTAGGGCATCCGCCAGCCCGACCGGACCGGCCAGGCGCCCGGAACACACGGCCCGGCCCCGGAGCGCCCGAGCCGAACCCGTCAGCGCGAAACGCGTTCCGGGGTCGGAACACGCAGCCCTACCGGCCGCGGATCCGCGGGTCGAGCGCGTCGCGCAGCCCGTCGCCGATGTAGTTCACGCTGAGCACCGTGAGCGAGATCATCGTGCCGGGCCAGAACACCAACTCGAAATTCTGCGTCATGCGGTCGTTGGCGTCCTGCAGCAGCCGCCCCCAGGTCGGGAAGTCGGGCGGGAAGCCCAGGCCCAGGAAGGACAGCACCGACTCGGTGATGATCGCCGTGGCGATGCCGAGCGTCGCCGAGACCATGATCGGGCTCATGATGTTGGGCAGGATGTGGCGGCCGACCATCTTGGCGTCCGAGGTGCCGATCGAGCGCGCGGCGAGCACGAACTCGCGCTCCTTGAGCGCGAGCACGTCGCCCCTCACGATCCGCGCCGTGGGCATCCACGACGTGATGCCGATGCCGGTGACGATGAGCAGGAAGATCCCCGTCTCGGGGCCGAACGCGCCCGAGAGCCGCTCGCGGAAGAGCATCACCATGACGAGGAGGAGCGGCAGCAGCGGCAGCGCCAGGAAGAGGTCGGTGAGGCGCATCAAGACCCCGTCGAGCCGGCGGTAGTAGCCCGACAGCACGCCGACCAGCGTGCCCAGCACCAGCGCGAGCGCCATCGCCGTCAGCCCCACCGCGATCGAGATCCGGCCCCCCGTCATCAGCCGCGCGAGCGTGTCGCGCCCGAGCTGGTCGGTGCCCAGCGGATGGGCGAGCGAGGGGCCCTCGAGCCGCGCGCGGTAGTCGTTGAAGCTCGGGTCGAGGGTCCAGACAGAGGGGCCGAGCGTCACGAAGAGGATGATCGACACGAACACGACCATGCCGATCATGGCGCCGCGGTGGCGGCGGAACTGCTCCCACACGTCCCACCACTGCGAGCGGGTGGGCGTGCGGGCCAGCGCCTCCTGGAGCGGCGCGTCGGCGGTGGGGTCGGCCATGGTCGCGCCTCAATCGTAGCGGATGCGGGGGTCGAGGAGGCCGTAGAGCACGTCGGCGATGAGGTTGAACAAGACGATCAGCACCGCGAAGACGAAGGCCAGCGTCTGGACCATCGGCACGTCGTTGGCCTGGATCGCGGTGATCAGGAGCTGGCCCAGCCCGTTCACCTTGAACACCTGCTCGGTGACGATGGCGCCCGCGAAGATGCCCGGCGCGCCGAGCGCGATCACGGTCACGACCGGGATCATCGAGTTGCGCACGACGTGGGAGAGCACCACATCGCGCTCGGGCAGCCCCTTGGCGCGCGCGGTCCTCACGTAGTCCTGGCCGAGGTTGTCGAGCATCGAGGAGCGCATGAAGCGCGAGATCTGCGCCGTGGTCTGGAGCGCCAGCACCATGACGGGCAGGATCATCTGCGCGAGCTGGGCCTTGAAGCTCTCCCAGCCGCGCACCACGAGCGTGGTGTCGTAGATCGAGGGCAGCCAGCCGAGCCAGACGGCGAAGATGACGATGGCCAGCAGCCCGGTGAAGAAGGGCGGCACCGAGAAGCCGATCATCGACACGAAGGTGCCGATCTGGTCGAAGGCCGAGTACTGCTTGTAGGCGGACAGGATGCCGATGGGCAGCGCGATCAGCACGCCCACCACATAGGCGAGCCCCACCACCCACAGCGTCTGCGGCAGGCGCTGGAGCACGATGTCCATCACCGGCGAGCGCGTCTGCCAAGACAGGATCCGCTGGCCCGTGGGCGCCACGTCGAGCCCGGTGATCGCCTCGACGGCGTGCAGCGGCTCGATCACGAAGGCCTGCTGCGCCCAGAGCAGGTAGCGCACGTGGAGCGGCTGGCCGATGCCGAGGGACTGGCGGATTCTGCTCGCGCACCTCCGGCGGCACGGTGAGCGGGAGCTGCGCCGTGGGGTCGCCGGGCGCCAGCGCCAGCAGCAGGAAGATGACGATCGAGATGACGATCAGCGTCGGGACCGCGAGGATCAGCCGGCGGATGGTATAGGTCAGCATGGCACTAAAGTCTCAGTCGGTGCATAATAGTATGCGAAGCAACTATACCCAGACGGTAGAGACCGCGTGTCCTTCCAATTGTAGTCATCCACCGTCCTTCCAGTTTGGACATGGGCCTTTCAGTGTTAGAATGGCATCTACAGGCAGGGATTCACCCTCTGGTGATAGTAGGTCAATCGCATCGTCAATCACATCGACTACAATAGGGTCATCGATTACAGGGAAAATGCGGCTGTTAATTCTGCCTAGCATAACTGCCGCTTCGAGCGCTTTAACTCTTGTTTCAAACACTTCTCTAAAAGAGGACATTAAGACATTGCAGTCATCCTCGGTCAATGTTTCCGCGGAGGATGCACCTAGTGATGATAGCAATCCGAGAACTGTGATCACCGATCGTGAGAGGGTGGTCTTCAAGATTATCATCTGCGTCCGCTTTCGACTGATCCTGTTTGGTCCTATAAATACTCCCCTTAGTGAACGGCAGGTTAAACTGGGGCCAGGCGGAAACTGCCTGGCCCCGTCTCGATTTACTCCGCCTCGCGGTACCAGTCCTTGATGTTCCACAGCTCGCTGTCCCAGTCGTTCATCCGCACGCCGCCGAGCGAGTTGGCCCGCGCCGAGACGCCGCCGCGGTAGACGAGCGGCACGATCGTGTAGGACCGCATCAGCATGTCGTTCATCTGCTTGGCGATCTCGCCGCGCTCCTCCAGCTCGGCGGTGTTCGACATCTTGCGCACCAGCGCGTCGTATTCCGGGTCGCAGTAGCGCTGGATGTTCTCGCCCTGCCACTGGCTGTCGGGGCCGGGGATGCGCGAGCACGACCAGTTGGCCATGTAGGCCTCCGGGTCCACGCCGGTGAAGTTGTTGGTGTACATCTCGATGTCGGCGTAGAACTTCTGGAACGTGTCGGGGCTCGACGGGTCGCCGCCGAAGAACACGCTCGCGTCGACGTTGCGCAGCTCGGTCTCGACGCCCAGCTCGTCCCAGGACTGCTTGATGATCGCCTGCGCGTCCTGGCGCACCGCGTTGGTCGAGGTCTGGAACACCACCGAGAGCTTCCGGCCGTCCTTGTCGCGGATGCCGTCGCCGTCGGTGTCGGTCCAGCCGGCCTCCTCCAGGAGCGCCTTGGCGCCCTCCATGTCCACGTCGGCGCAGTCGTCGTTGGCGGTCGAGGCGTAGAGCTCGGGCGCGGGCAGCACGTTGCAGGTCACCCGCCCGCCCTCGCCGTAGCCGATGTCCACGATGAGCGCGCGGTCGATCGCCTTCGACAGCGCCTGGCCCACGCGCGGGTCGGTCAGGAAGGGGTGCGGGTTCGCGTTGCCCGACTGCGGGTCGCCCTCCTCGACGGGGACGTAGACCGAGCGCTCGTCGGCCCCGAGCGAGGGGTCCGCGTTGGTCTGGTTCATGTGCAGCCGCTCGACCGAGGTCGCGAAGGCGGTGATGACCTCGCCGTTGCCCTGGTCGGCCATCTGCCCGAGGATGGTCGGATCGACCTGGAGGTTCCAGGCGTAGTCGAACTCGCCCGTCTCCAGCACCGAGCGCGCGGCCGCCGCCGCGTCGCCGCCCCCCTTGAAGAGCACGGTCTGGAAGGCGGGCTTGCCCTCTTCGCGGAAGTTCTCGTTGGCCTCGAACTGGATCACGTCGTTGGGCCGGAAGTCGGCGACCTTGTAGGGCCCGGTGCCGATCGGGCCGAAGTTGGCCTCGGTGCATTCGGGCGCGCGCGCGCCCAGGCAGTCCTGGAACTGGGCGCGCTGGATGATCGGGCTCTCGGAGCCCGCGAAGGCCGTGTAGGGGAAGGGCTTGGGCTCGGTGAAGTTCACCTTGACGGTGCGCTCGTCCACCGCCTCGACGGACTCGACGCCCTCGAAGTAGGACGATTGCGCGCAGCCGCCCTCGGGGTCGGTGCAGTACTGCCAGGTGAACACCACGTCCTCGGCCGTCAGCGGCGTGCCGTCGGACCAGGTGACCCCCTCCTTCAGCGTCCAGGTGATCGAGGTCAGATCCTCGGCGACGCCGCCGTTCTCGACGGTGGGGATCTCGTCCACCAGCCAGGGCACCATCTCCCCGGTCTCGTCGAAATGCACCAGCGGCTCGATCACCATCGAGGCGGCCTCGACCTCCTTGGTGCCGCCCGAGAGGTAGGGGTTCAGCGTCGAGGGCGCCTGCCAGTAGATGATGCCGAGCTGGCCGTCGCGGCCGCGCTCGCCCTCCGCCTGCGCTAGCGCCATCGGCGCCAGCGCGAGCCCCAGCGCCGAGCCCAGCAAGGCTGCCTTGATGGTCATGGGTGTCTCCTCGTTGGTCTCGTCGGTTCGTTGGTCTCGTCGGCTTCCCTTGGGCCGGGCGTCCGCGTCCCCTTGGGCCGGGCGTCCGCGACCGGCCCAAGGGGACGCATCGAGCGCGGCCCCGCCCCGCCATCGCGGAAGGTTGGCGCAATCCCGCCCATCCCGCAAGCGTCGTGCGGGGCCACGGCCCCCGCCCGGAGGGGCCCGCCACATCGAAAGGCATGCGGTGGTGGCACCCCGTCCCGCTGCATTCCGACGCGGGCCCCCGTGCCCCGACGCGGGCCCCGTGCCCCGACGCTGGGCCCCGTGCCCCGACGCTGGGCCTTGACCCCGACGCGGCGGCGCTCGACCCTCGCGCCCTGGCCGGTCCCGCGAGGTGACGCCGATGACGAACCGAACCATGCCCGAGGCGCCCTCCGAGGCGCCGCACGAGGACACGCCGCGCGCGATCCTGGAGCGGCTGGTGGGCTTCCCGACCGTCAGCCGCGACTCGAACCTCGACCTGATCGGCTGGGTCGAGGACTGGCTCGCCGCGCGCGGCATCGCCTCCCACCGCGTCCCCGACGAGACCGGCCGCAAGGCGTCGCTCTACGCCCATGTCGGCCCCGAGAGCCCTGGCGGCGTGATCCTGTCGGGCCACACCGACGTGGTGCCGGTGGACGGGCAGGACTGGGCGACGGACCCCTTCACGCTCACCGAGCGCGAGGGCCGCCTCTACGGCCGCGGCGCCTGCGACATGAAGGGCTTCGACGCGCTGGCGCTCTGGGCCATGGGCGAGGCCAAGGGGCGCCCCCTCAAGCGCCCGCTCCAGATCGTGCTCACCCGCGACGAGGAGGTCGGCTGCATCGCGCCCCCCGGCGTCCTCGCCGACATGGCGGCCCGCGTGCCCAAGGCGGCGCTGGCGATCATCGGCGAGCCGACCTCGATGCAGGTCGTCACCGGCCATAAGGGCGGCACCGGCTTCGAGGTGCACGTCCGCGGCTTCGAGATCGACTCCTCCCTGATGCACCAGGGCGTCTCGGCGGTGATGGAGGCCGCGCGCCTCGTGCAATGGGCCAACGATCGCAACGACGAGCTGGCCGCCCGCCCGCCCTCGGAGCTGGCCGCCATCTTCGAGCCGCCCTGGACGAGCCTCCATGTCGGCACCATCGAGGGCGGCACCGCGGGCAACATCACCGCCGGCGACTGCCGCTTCGTCATCACCTTCCGCGTCGTGCCGGGCGAGAGCGCCGACGCCTGGGCCGACGCCTTCCTCGCCGAGGTCGTCCGCGTCGAGGCCGCCATGAAGGCCGTGCGCCCCGAGGCCTCCATCACCGCGCGCCGCAGCTACGACATGCCCGGCCTCTCCCCCGAGCCCGACGGCGCCGCCGAGCGGCTCGCGCGGCGGCTCACCGGCGACAACGGGGCCCACGTCGTCAGCTACGGCACCGAGGCCGGCCACTTCCAGGCGGATGGCGTCTCGGCCGTGGTCTGCGGGCCGGGCGACATCGCCCAGGCGCACCAGCCCGACGAGTTCATCGCGCTCGAACAACTGGACCGGGGGCAGGCGTTCCTGTCCCGCCTGCTCGACCATCTGGAGGCCTGAGAATGCCCGTCATCAACCGACTCGCCGAGATGCAGCCCGAGATCGCCGAGTGGCGCCGCGACCTGCACCGCCACCCCGAGCTCCTCTACGACGTCCACCGCACCGCCGCGAAGGTGGCGAGCCTCCTGCGCGACTTCGGCTGCGACGAGGTGGTCGAGGGGGTCGGGCGCACCGGCGTCGTCGGCGTCGTCCGCGGCCGCTCGGACAGCTCGGGCCGCACCATCGGGCTCAGGGCCGACATGGACGCCCTGCCGATCCACGAGACCTCGGGCGCCGAGTGGTCCTCCGAGACGCCCGGCGCCATGCACGCCTGCGGCCATGACGGCCACACCGCGATGCTGCTCGGCGCCGCCAAGTACCTCGCCGAGACGCGGCGCTTCGACGGCACCGCCGTCGTCATCTTCCAGCCCGCCGAGGAGGGCGGCGCGGGCGGCGAGGCGATGGTGAAGGACGGCCTGATGGAGCGCTTCGGCATCGACGAGGTCTACGGCATGCACAACTGGCCCGGCCGCCCCGCGGGCTCCTTCGCCATCCGCCCCGGCCCCTTCTTCGCCGCCGCCGACACCTTCGAGATCGTCGTCCGGGGCAAGGGCGGCCACGCCGCCAAGCCGCAGATCGCCGTGGACTCCACCCTCGCGGCCTCCCACGTCGTCGTGGCGCTCCAGTCCATCGCCTCGCGCAACGTCGATCCCGTCGAGCAGGTCGTGGTCTCCGTGACCTCCTTCGAGACCTCGTCCAAGGCCCACAACGTCCTGCCCGCCTTCGTGACGCTGCGCGGCACCGTGCGCACCCTCGACGCGGGCGTGCGCGACCTCGCCGAGGCGCGCTTGGGCGAGATCGCCCGCCTCACCGCCCAGGCCTACGGCGCCGAAGCGGAGGTCGCCTACGAGCGCGGCTACCCGGTGATGGAGAACTCCGAGGCCCAGTCCGAGTTCGCGGCCGAGGTCGCCCGCGCCGTCTCCGGCGAGTGTGCCGACTCGCCCCTCGTCATGGGCGGCGAGGACTTCGCCTACATGCTCCAGGCCCGGCCGGGGGCCTACATCCTCGTCGGCAACGGCGACTCGGCGCCGGTTCACCACCCCGCCTACGACTTCGACGACGAGGCCATCCCGGCGGGGTGCTCGTGGTGGGCGGGCGTCGTGGAACGCAGGATGCCGGCCGCCTAGGATCCCGGGGGCATGCATGCCCCCGGACCCCCGCATCCTGCCGCTTCCAAGAGCCGTCGCGCCTCGTCTGCACACGAACTGAGCCGGGATCGGTCCTCGCCGGGATGATGGCGGGCGCGCAGCGCGGTCGGCATCGGGCGGCACTCGTGGATCACCACCCTCGGGCCGATCCGCGCGCCCTCGGCCTGCCAGCTCCGCGCCAACGCGATCTGCGCGGCCTTCGTCGCCCCGTAGGCCCCGTGATACGCCTCCCCCACGCGCGGATCGTCGGGGAACACCGCCAGCCCTCCGGCCCCGAGGAGCGGCGCGACATAGGCGATCAGCCGCCGCGTGGCGATCACGTTGACCTCCACGCTCCGCGTGAAGTCGCGCTCGTCCACATGGGGCGCGGGCGAGAGCGGCGCGGCATGCACGGCGGTGTGAACCCACATCGCGACCCCGCCCCAGCGGTCGTGGATCCCCCGGCAGAGCCCCTGCATCGCCCCGTCGTCGGTCACGTCCATCGGCGCCAGCGTCGCCTGCCCGCCCCTCGCCCGGATCCGGTCGTCCAGCTCCTCGAGCCCGCCCACCGTGCGCGCGACGGCGACGACGTGCAGGCGCGGCGCGAGCGCCTCGGCGACGGCGGCGCCGAGCCCGCGCGAGGCGCCGGTGACGAGGGCGGGCAGGGTCATGCGCTCCCAGTGGCCCGGCCCGCCGGGAGGGTCAACGCCCTCCGATGCCCTCGCCCCTCCGCGCCCCGCGCGGGGCCGCGCGCCCTTGACGTCCCCCGATGGCGCGATGATGTGCCTGATCGCCCCGATCCTCCCGCCCCTGACGGCGGTCCCGGCGGGATGCGGGGGAGCGCGCGATGGACTTCGTTCTGATCGGGCTGGGGCTCGTAGGCCTCCTGCTGGGCGGCGAGACGCTCGTGAGGGGCGCCGTGGGCGTGGCCACGCGCCTGGGCCTGCCGCCCATGGTGATCGGGCTGACGCTGGTGGGCTTCGGCACCTCGACCCCGGAGCTTCTGACGAGCGTCCAGGCCGCGCTGGCCGGCGCGCCGGGGATCGCCCTGGGCAACGTCGTAGGCTCCAACACCGCCAACATCCTGATGATCCTCGGCATCGCGGCGCTGCTGGTGCCGGTGGCGGTGACGCCCGGCACCTTCCGGCGCGACGGCGCGGCGCTGGCGGCCGCGACCCTCCTCTGCGTGGTGGCGACGCAGACGGGGACGATCGGGCGCGTCTGGGGGGCGATGCTGTTGGCGGGGCTCGTCGCCTTCCTCGTCGTCACGCTGCGCTCGTCGCGCGCCGACCCCGACGCGCCGGCGGAGGATCTGGCAGGGGCCCGCGCGCCGCTCTGGCTCTCGCTCGCGCTGAGCGTCGCGGGGCTCGTCGTCACCATCGTCGGGGCGAAGCTCCTCGTGGACGGCGCCGTGTCCGTGGCGCGGGAATTCGGGGTCTCCGAGGCTCTGATCGGCGTCACCATCGTGGCCGTAGGCACCTCGCTGCCGGAGCTGGCCACCACCCTCGTGGCCGCCCGCCGGGGCCAGAACGACGTCGCCTTCGGGAACATCATCGGCTCCAACATCTTCAACGTCCTGGGGATCCTCGGCATCACCGCCCTGGTCGAGCCGCTCGCCGTGGCCCCCGAGATCGCCGCGTTCGACGTCTGGGTGATGGCGGCCGCCACGGTGGCGCTGATCGCGGTCGCGGTGACGGGCTGGCGCATCACGCGCGGGGAGGGCGCGGCCCTGGTCGCGGCCTATGCCGCCTACCTGGCCTGGCTGGCCTCGACGCTGTGAGCGGGGCTCACTCCGCCGCCTTCAACTGAAACCCCCGCCCCATCTGGTCGGCCGGCTCCACCGGATAGTCCCCCGAGAAGCACGCGTCGCAATACTGCGGCTGGGCGGCGTCGCGGCCCTCCGCCTCGCCCACCGCGCGGTAGAGGCCGTCGAGCGAGATGAAGCGCAAGCTGTCCACGCCGAGATGGGCGCACATCTCGTCCTCGGTCATGTTGGAGGCGAGCAGCTTCGAGCGCTCGGGCGTGTCCACGCCGTAGAAGCAGGGCCAGGCGGTGGGCGGGGACGCGATGCGGAAGTGGACCTCCGCGGCGCCCGCGTCGAGCACCATCTCCTTGATCTTGCGGCTCGTCGTGCCGCGCACCACGCTGTCGTCCACCAGCACGACCCGCTTGCCGCGCACCAGCGCGCGGTTGACGTTGAGCTTGAGGCGCACGCCCATGTTGCGGATCTGCTCGGTGGGCTCGATGAAGGTGCGCCCGACATACTGGTTGCGCACGATCCCCATGGCGAAGGGGATGCCCGAGGCGGCCGCGTAGCCGATCGCCGCGGGCGTGCCCGAATCGGGCACGGGGCAGACGAGGTCGGCCTCGGCCGGGGCCTCGGCCGCCAGCACCCGCCCGATCGCCTCGCGCGTCTCGTAGACCGACCGGCCCCCGATGATCGAGTCGGGGCGCGAGAAGTAGACGTGCTCGAAGACGCAGAAGCGCGGGCGCTTGGGGCGGAAGGGGCGGAGCGACTCGACCTCGCCGCCCTCGATCACCACCATCTCGCCGGGCTCGACCTCGCGGACCAGCTCCGCGCCCACGATGTCGAGCGCGCAGGTCTCGGAGGCCAGCACATGCGCGTCCCCGAGCCGGCCCAGCACCAGGGGGCGCACGCCCAAGGGGTCGCGCACGCCGATGAGCTGCGAGGCGGTCATGGCGACGATCGAGAACGCGCCCTCGACGCGGCGCAGCGCGTCCTCCATGCGCTCGGGGATGGTGCGCTGGAGCGAGCGGGCCATCAGGTGGATGATGCACTCGCTGTCGGACGAGGACTGGAAGATCGAGCCGCGCTCGATCATCTCGCGGCGCAGGCTCTCGGCGTTGGTGATGTTGCCGTTGTGCGCGATCGCCGCACCCCCCATGGCGAACTCGCCGAAGAAGGGCTGCACGTCGCGGATCGCGGTGGCGGCCTTGGTGCCCGAGGTCGAGTAGCGCACGTGGCCGATGGCGATGGAGCCCGGCAGCGCCGCGATGACCTCGGCGGAGGTGAAGTTGTCGCGCACGTAGCCGAAGCGGCGCACCGAGTTGAAGCCGGCTTCGGGATCGTGGGCCACGATGCCGCCCGCCTCCTGGCCCCGATGCTGGAGCGCGTGCAGGCCGAGCGCGGTGAAGGACGCGGCCTCGGGCGCGCCGATCACGCCGAAGACGCCGCACTCCTCGTGCAGATGGTCGAAGGGGTCGTGCGGCACTCTCGTTCCGATCTGGAGCGGCTGGCGCGCGCGACATCTAGCCCGCCGGACCCCCGGTGTCACGGACCCGTCGCAAAGAGGTGACCGCCAGGCCACAGCGCCGGGGGCGGGCCTCACGCCCCGCAGGCGACGACCAGCCCCTCGTATTGCTGCACGATCCAGGAGGGCGCCTCGTCGGGCATGCGCGTCTCGATCTCGTCCTGGAGCGCCGAGAAGGCCACCGCGGTGCGCGAGCGCTCGACCGCGCCGAAGGCCTCCCCGGCCGAGGCGCGGTCGTAGATCACGAGCGCGATGGCCACGAGCGCGATGCCGCGCGCCACGCCGAAGAGGAAGCCGAAGGCGCGGTCGGCGCCGCCCAGGGCCGTGCGCTGCACCGCGCCCGACAAGAGCGGCGTGAAGATCGACATCAACAGCAGGCCGAGCGCGAAGACGGCGGCGAAGGCGGCGATGACGCGCAGCTCGCACGAGCCCGAGAGCGCCTCGCCCACGACCGGGATCTCGCCCACCAGCGGCTCGACCGCGGGCGCCAGCACGAAGGCCGCGAGCCCGGCCACCACCCAGCCCGCGATGGCCATCGCCTCGCGCACCAGCCCGCGCGAGTAGGCGAGCACGGCCGAGAGCACGACCACGACGGCCACGATCGCGTCGACGATGGTGAAGCCGTCCATTGCGCCCCCCTGGACCCTCGCCGTCTCACCCGGCTCCGAACACCTGCCCCGTCACCGCCGCGAGGTCGGCGAAGGGCCGCACGTCGAGGTCGGTCCCGCCGAGCTTCGAGCGGGCCGGAGCGATGGCGGAGGTGAAACCCAATTTCCCCGCCTCCTTCAAGCGCGATTCGGTCTGGGCCACCGGGCGCAGCGCGCCCGACAGCGAGATCTCTCCGAACACCACCGTCTCGGTCGGCAGGGCCGCGTCCTCGCGCGCGCTCAGCAGCGCGCAGGCGACCGCGAGGTCGGCCGCGGGCTCGGTGACGCGCAGGCCGCCCGCGACGTTGAGGTAGACGTCGAGCCCCGCGAAGGGCACGCCGCAGCGCGCCTCCAAGCACGGCCAGGATCATGGCGAGCCGCCCGCCGTCCCAGCCCACGACCGTGCGGCGCGGCGTGCCGGCCGGGCGCGGGCGCCACGAGCGCCTGGAACTCGCACAGGACGGGCCGCGTGCCCTCGATGCCCGCGAAGACGGCGGAGCCCGGGGCGGGGGCCTCGCGGTCCGACAGGAACAGCGCCGAGGGGTTGGCGACCTGGGCGAGCCCCTCGCCGGTCATCTCGAACACGCCGATCTCGTCGGCGGGGCCGAAGCGGTTCTTGACGGCGCGCAGGATGCGGAACTGGTGGCCGCGCTCGCCCTCGAAGTAGAGCACCGTGTCCACCATGTGCTCGACCACGCGGGGGCCGGCGATCTGGCCCTCCTTGGTGACGTGGCCGACGAGCACCACGGCCATGCCGCGGCGCTTGGCGAAGGTGGTCAGCTCGTGCGCGCAGGCGCGGACCTGCGCCACCGAGCCCGGCGCGCTCTCCACCGAATCGAGCCACATGGTCTGGATCGAGTCGATGACGGCGACCCCCGGCCTTTCGCGCTCCAGCGTGGTGAGGATGTCGCGCAGGTTGGTCTCGATGGCGAGCCGCACGGGCGCGCTCGCCCAGGCCCAGGCGCCGGGCGCGCATGCGGATCTGCGCCGCGGCCTCCTCGCCCGAGACGTAGATCGCGGGCAGCCCCGCCCCCGCGAAGGCGGCCGCGGCCTGAAGGAGCAGCGTGGACTTGCCGATGCCGGGATCGCCGCCCACGAGCGTCGCCGAGGCCGGGACCAGCCCGCCGCCGAGCACGCGGTCGAGCTCGTCCATCCCCGAACGGGTGCGGGCCGGGGGCGCTTCCTCCGAGGCGAGGTCGGCGAGCGCGAGCGCGCGGCCGCGCGCGCCGCCCAGGCCCTTGGCGCCGGGGCCGGCGGAGAGCGGGGCCTCCTCGTGGATGGTGTTCCAGGCGCCGCAGGCGTCGCAGCGGCCCGACCACTTGGAGTGCATCGCCCCGCAGGCGGTGCAGACGTAGGAAGGGGATCTCGCCATCGCGGTCATGTGGTGGCGACCGCCCCCGAGATCAAACGGCTGGCCGGTCCTTCCTGGGGAACCGGGCCGGGCCGGGGGAAGGTCAGGCGAAAGATGCCGGGGGTTGCCACCCCGCGGCCGCCGAGGCGACCGGTCGGCGCGGATGCCGGACCATGCCCGGGCGGGGGGTGCCGTGCCCGGGACCGGAGATCGTGGTGTGGCTCGACGGCGGCGGACCGCCGACGGGCGACTGGAAGGGATGCCGAGCGAGGTGGGGTCGGGCGCGAACGGCGGGCCCGGCCGCCACACCGCCGAGGACGAGATGCGGGCCGCGCCCGCCGACCTCGGTCGCGCGCGCCCCGCGCCTCACACGGCTCGAGATCCAGGCCCGGCCGGCCTGCGGACGAGGTCGGCCGGACGCTCGGCTACTGCGCGGCCTCGACCTGACCGCGGATCTCGCCGTCGGGGTGCTGCTCCGTGTGGACGTTCACGTAAGTCATCCCGTCCTGGAGCGCGGTCCACTGCTCCTCGGTGATCTCCGCGCTGCCGTCGGCCAGGCTGCCCGACATGTCGATCATCGGCGCCGCGTTCTCGCCCGCCGCCGCCGGCCCGTGGATGTGCGCCGCCGTGGGCTCGCCGCCGAGCCCGTCGACCTGGGTCGTCCAGGAGATCGTCATGGCCTCGGTGTCGACGGTGATGTCGGCGCTGCCGGAGCCCGAGCTGTCGGTCGGCGGCACCACCGCCGCCGGGCTCAGATCGGCGGTGTAGCTCACCATCTCGGCATGGGCGGCCGATGCGGCGATCATCGCCGCGACCGCGGCTCCCGCCATGAGCGGCATTCTGGATTTCGGCATCGGATTTTCTCCCTCTGGATCCCGCGACATCCGTCGCGTCAGGAGGGCAACGCCTCGCCGGTCGGAAAGGTTTCAGCACCCCTTGCCCCGCCGCGGCGCGCCCACCCGCTCGCGGCCGTGCGCCCGCCTGCTCGCCCGCGGCCACGCGCAGGACGTGCCTACTCGCCCGCGGCCATGCGCAGGACGTTGGCGGCGGGCTTCTCGGCCGTCCGGCCGATCTGGGGCAGGATCTCGTCGAGATCGGCCTGGAGCCTGGCGCGCTGGCTCTCCACCACGCTCTCCTCGAGCCCGACCGCCTCGCCCAGGCGCCCGATCTCGCGCGCGGCGTGGTGCGCCTTGGCGATCAGCTCGCGCATGCGCTCGACCTCCTCCTGGCGCTGCTCGAGGAAGCGGCGCGCGCGGTCGAGCTTGTCGTCGGCGTAGGTCTCGGCGAGATGACGCGACTGCGCCGACATCTGGGCCGCGACCTCGAGCACGTCGGGCTCCAAGGAGCCCAGGTCGGGATGCTCGCGCAGATGGGCCAGGCGCTCGCGCACGGCGTCGAATTCCGAGCGCATGCGGAAGGCGCCGCGGCGGTCGTCGGCATGGGCCGCGTGGTAGGCGCGCGCCACGTCCTCCATGCCGATGGCGAACCGGCGGTGGCTGGCCTCCAGCCGCATGACGCGCAGCGAGGAGGGCACGAGGAAGCCGAGCGCCACCAGGAGCGCCGTCGCGCCGATCTGGAGCGGCCGGCCGGCCTCCGCGGGCGCCTCGCCGACGCTCACGGGCAGCGAGAGCCAGGGCATCATGCCCAGGGCGGCGCCGATCGTGGCCGCGAGCGCGCCGGCGGCGAGGAGCGCGATCACGCCGATGGCGAGGGTCTGGAGCAGGTGCCGGGCCTGATAGGCGATCGCGGCCGCGTTCTTGATCATGGTCGTCCCACCTTTGCGTGGAAGGGCGCCCGCGTCGCGCCGACCCCCCGCCCCCAACTATAGGCGAAAAATCGCCTACGCCCAGAGAAAAAGGTTGCGCGGCGTTTTAGCCCTCTCGCCCCAAGGCTTAACGCCACAAACGTTAATGGAGGCTGAACGCCCGAAGGGGCGTTAAGCGATGGGGCGGCCCGCCTCCGACGCGCCCGGCGGCGGATGCCCGCCATGGCGGCGCCGGTAGCGCCGGCCGAGCGCGGTCAGGATCTCGTAGCCGATCGTGCCGGCGGCCCGGGCGAGGTCGTCCACGCCCTGCCGGGCGCCGAGGATCTCCAGCGTGGCCGGCACCTCGTCGAGCGCGGTGACGTCCGCGGTCAGCAGGTCCATCGACACGCGCCCGATCAGCGGGCAGGGCACGTCGCCCGCGAAGACGAGGCCGAGCCCGCCCATCGCCCGGATCAGCCCGTCCGCGTAGCCCGCCGAGAGCGTGGCCACGCGCGAGGGCCGCGCCGCGCGCCAGGCGGCGCCGTAGCCCACGGTCTCGCCGGGGCTCACGTCGCGGACCTGGATCACCGGCACGTCGAGCCGGACGACGGGCAGGGCGTCGGCGAAGGGCTGGCCGCCGTAGAGCCCGACGCCGGGGCGCGCGAGGTCGAGATGGTAGCAGGGGCCGAGGAGGATCCCGCCCGTCGCCGCGAGCGAGCGCGGCGCCGCCACGCCTTCGGTCATCGAGCGGAAGGCGGCGAGCTGGGCCGGGTTCATCGGGTGGCCCGGCTCGTCGGCGCAGGCGAGGTGGCTGACGACCATGGCGGGGCCGGCGGCGAGCATCTCGTCGCGCAGCGCGGCCCAGTCGTCGGGCTCCAGGCCGAGGCGGTTCATGCCGGTGTCGAGCTGGACGCCGAAGGGGTGGCCCGGCAGCGCGGCCTGGCGCGCCCACTGCTCGGGCGCGTTGATCATCGGCACCAGGCGGGCGTCGCGGATGGTCGCGGTGTCGCCCGGCCCGTGGCCGTTGAGGACGGCGATCGCGCACCCGTCCCCAAGCGCCGCGCGCAGCGTGGCGCCCTCGCCGGCCTGGGCCACGAAGAAGGTGCGCGCGCCCGTGCTTGCGAGCGCGCGGGCGACCTCTCCCGCGCCCAGCCCGTAGGCGTCGGCCTTGACGACGGCGGCGGTCTCGACGCCGGCGCCCGAGAGCCGGTCGAGCGCGCGCCAGTTGGCGACGACGGCGGCGAGGTCGATGGTCAGCGTCGCTCGGGGCATCGGCGGCGACCTGGCGCGCCGTCCCGCCCGGTCAAGACGACGTAGGCCCGCTATTCGGCCGCGCGGAGCGCCGCCGCGGGTGCCTGCCCGGGCTCCTCCCAGAGGATCTCGGCGCCCTGGTGGCGGCTCAGGGCGCGCCCGAGCGCGCGGTCGCGCGCGCCCGCCGAGCCCTCGCCCTGGGAGAGCGCGCGCAGCCCGCTCGCGGTGCGGTAGGCGCCCACCGACAGCCACACCCTGAGCGCCAGCATCGAGGGGGTGAACACCAGCGTCAGCACGGTGGCGACGCCGAGCCCGAACACCACCGCGGTGGCGAGCTGCTTCCACCACAGCGCGGTCGGGCTGTCGATCGAGTAGCCCCCCGCGACGAAGTCGAGCGAGAGCCCGAACATCATCGGCGCGAGCCCCGCCATGGTGGTGATGGTGGTCAGCAGCACCGGGCGGATGCGCGACTCGGCCGTGCGCACGATCGCCTCGAGCCGCGGCATGGCGCGGGCCAGCTCCTGATAGGTGTCGATCAGCACGATGTTGTTGTTCACCACGATGCCGGCGAGCGCGACGATGCCGGTGCCCGTCATGATGATCGAGAAGGGCTGGCCCATCGCCAGCATCCCGATCAGCACCCCCGAGATCGACAGCACCACCGCCGTCAGCACCAGCACGGCGTTGTAGACGCTGTTGAACTGCGCGAGCAGGATGATGAACATCAGCCCCAGCGCGCCCGCGAAGGCGGTCATCAGGAACGCCCCGCTCTCGGCCTGGTCCTCCTGCTCGCCGGTCCAGTCCCATCCGACGCCCGGCGGCAGGGGGTCGCCCTCCAGCCACTCGGTGAGACGGGCGATGCGCTCGTTGGCGTTGACGGGGGCCTCGGCCCCGTCGCCGTCGGCGACGAGCCGGCCCTCGGCGATGTCGGCCTTCACGTCGTAGGTGCGCGTCTGGTCGACGCGGTTGATGGTGCCGAGCTTGGCCACCGGCGTGCGGGCGACGAAGTTCGACAGCGGCACCAGCCCGCCTTGGGTGCGCACCTTGAGCGTGTCCAGCGTCGAGAGCAGCCGGTCCTCCTCGGGCAGGCGCACGCGGATGTCGATCTCCTCGTCGGAGCTCGGCACGCGCATGGTGTCGAGCGCGAGCCCGCGGGTGATGAGCTGGACCATGGCGCCCACGGCCTGCACGTCGGCGCCGAAGCGGCCGGCCTTCTCCACGTCCACGTCGATGCGCCAGTCGATGCCGGGTAGCGGCAGCGTGTCCTCTACTTCGACCACGCCGGGGGTCTGCTCGAAGCGCGCGCGCACGATCCCCACGGCCCGCGCCAGCACGCCGAGGTCGTCGCCCGTCAGGCGCAGGTGCAGCGGCTTGCCCGAGGCGGGGCCCATGGCGAGCTCGCCGATCTCGGTCCTGACGCCGGGGATGGCGGCGAGGCGCGCCTCGAGCCGCTCGAGCACCCGGTCGCCGTCGAGCTCGGCGAGCGTGAGGTCGGTCTCGCCGGAGGCGGCGAAGGCCGGCCGGTCCTCCCAGGCGACGGTCTCGATCTGGATCTGGCCCACCGCGTCGAGCGGCCCGGCGCCGCCGCCCTCCGAGTTGAGCCCGCCCGCGCCCGCGAAGGTGAAGGCCGAGGAGACGCCGGGCTCGGCGAGCACGATCGCCTCGGCCTGGGCCAAGAGCGCGTCCTTCTCCTCCAGCGAGAGGTTGCCGCGCGCGCGCACGTAGACGATCGCCTGCTCGGGCTCGGTCTCGACGAAGAACTCCACGCCGTTGTTGTTGGCGGCGTAGTAGGAGAAGGTGGCGACGACGAAGGCCGCCACGGCGCCGACCGCCACCAGCGGCATCGCGGGGTTGCCGGTGAGGGCCGCGATCACGCGCCCGAAGGGCGTGCGGCGGTGCCCGAGCGCGACGCGATCCGGGCCCCGCGCGCGCGCGCGCCCGAGCGCGCCCATCGTCACCCCCACCGCGAGCGCGCCCGCGACGAAGAGCGCGAGCCCCGGCGCCCAGTCCACGGCGCCCGGCAGGGGCGAGGCGCCGCCGAAGAGGTGGCCGGGGTTGAGGAGCTGCATCGCGCCCGCGAACACCGCGTAGAGCGCGACCGGCACGAGCGCGACGCGCGCCGCCAGCGGCGCGCGCGCCAGCATCGCGCTGGCGCCCGTCAGCCGGCGCGAGATGCGGCCCGCGACGCCGCCCATGACGGGCAGGTAGATCAGCGCCACCACCAGCGAGGCCGAGAGCACGAAGATCAGCGTGACGGGCAGCGTGCCCATGAACTCGCCCGCCACGCCCGGCCAGAACAGCATCGGCAGGAAGGCGCAGAGCGTGGTCGCCGTGGAGGCCACGATCGGCCAGAACATCCGCTTGGCCGCGTCGGTGTAGGCCTGCATCGGGCGCGCGCCGTCCGACAGGCGCTTGTCGGCGTACTCCACCACCACGATCGCGCCGTCCACCAGCATGCCGACCGACAGGATGAGCCCGAACATGACGATGTTGGAGATCGAGATCCCCATCACCGCGAGGAAGGCGAAGCACAGCATGAAGGAGGTCGGGATGGCGAAGCCCACGAGCAGCGCCGAGCGCGGACCCAAGGCGGTGAGCACCACGATCATGACGAGCGCCACGGCGGTGAGCACCGAGCCCTGGAGCTGGGCCACCATCGACGCGACGGTGCGCGACTGGTCGTTCGAGGCGGTCACCTCGACCGCCGCGCGCAGCTCGGGCGGCCAGGTGGCGACCTCGGCCACCACCTCCTCGCGCACGAGCCGCGCGGTGTCGATCAGGTTGAAGCCCTTGCGCTTGACGATCTGCACCGCGACCGTGGTCTGCCCGTCGAAGCGCGCGGTGCCCTCGCGGTCCTCGTAGGTCAGCCGGATGTCGGCCAGATCGCCCAGCGTGACGACGCGGTCGCCGTTGATCTTGACCGGCAGCGCGTCGATGTCGCGCGGGTCGTCGAAGGCGCCGTCGATCTTGACCGCGTTGGAACCCGTGGGCCCGTCCACCGAGCCCGCCGCGACGAGCTGGTTGTTGGCCCGCACCACGCCGAGCAGCTCGTCGGCGGCGATGTTGTAGCTCTCGAGCCGCAAGGGGTCGATGACGACCTCGATCATCTCCTCGCGGTGGCCCGCGAGCGGCGCCTCCAGGATCGCCTCGATCCCCTCCAGCCGGTCCTGGAGATCCTCGGCCAGCCGCAGCAGCGTGCGCTCGGGCACCCGGCCCGAGAGCGACACGATCAGGACGGGGAACTCGGAGAAGTTGAACTCGGCGATGGAGTATTGCTCGAAGCCGTCGGGGAAGCCCGCCTCGGCCTTCGACATGCGGTCGCGCACCTCGGCGAGCGTGGCGGCCTTGTCCCAGCCGAACTCGAACTCCATCGTCACGTTGGCGTAGCCCTCGGCCGCGACCGAGGTCATGGTGTCGAGCCCGTCCACGTCCGACAGCTCGGTCTCCATCGGCTCCACGAGGAGCTGCTCGGCGTCGAGCGCCGAGATGCCGGGGAAGGGCACCGAGACCGACAGCGCCGGGATCTCGATGTCGGGCTCGCCCTCCTTGGGCAGCGCGCGGTAGGCGAGCCCCCCCGCCAGGAGCGAGAGCGCCACGAAGGCCAGCACCATGCGCGCGCGCGCCGCCGCCCAGTCGACCAGCCCCGTCATCCCTCCGATCCCGGTGCCTCGGGCTCCGGTGCCTCGGGCTCCGGTGCCTCGGGCTCCCGCACGGCCTCGTCGAGCGCCACGCCCTCGGCGACGAACTCCTGGCCGGTGACGATCACGGAGGCCTCCTCGGGAAGCCCCGCGACGTAGACGCCGCGCGTGGTGTCGCGCAGGATCGTCACCGGCGCGAAGACCGCGCGCCCGTCCACCGCGAGCCGGTAGCCGAGCCTGCCATCGTCGTCGAGCGTGAGCGCGGACTGCGGCAGCAGATGGGCCCGCGTGCGCCGGCCGCGGATCGCGATCTCGGCGGTCTGGCCGTCGCGGATGGCGAGGTCCGGGTTCGGCGCCTCGACCTCGACGCGGAAGGTCCGCGTCGCCTCGTCGGCCGAGCGCGACAGGAAGCTCACCTCGCCGCCCGTCTCGCGCCCGGAGGCGAGGCGCGCCTCGGCCCGCGCGCCCGGCTCCACCTCCTCGACCTCGGCCTCGGGCACGAAGCCCACCAGCTTGATCGGGTCGAGCTGGATCACCACCGCGCAGAGCCCGCCGGGCTGCAGCAGCGCGCCCAGCTCGGCCGTGTCCGACTCCAAGAGCCCCCCGAAGGGCGCTCGGATGCGAAGCTCGCCCAGCGCCTGGCGCGCCGCGGCCACACCCGCCTGGGCCGACTGGACGCCCGAGCGCGCCGCCTGGAGCGTCGCCTGGGCCGACTGGATGCCCGCGCGCGCGGCCTGCGTGGCGGCCTGCGCCCCCGCCACGCGGGTGTCGGAGGCGAAGCCCCCCCGGCTCAGCTGGCGCGCGGCGTTGCCCTCGATCTGGGCCTCCGACAGCCGCGCCCGCGCCTCGGCGACGCGCGCCTCGGCCTCGGGGATGCGCGCGCGCGCCTCCAGCAGCCGCGCCTCGGCCCCGGTCAGCTCGATCTCGCGCGTGCCCGGTTCGAGCGCGCACAAAAGCGCCCCCGCCTCGACCTGCGCGCCCTTGCGCAGGGGCTCGGAGACCACCAGCCCCGAGGTCTGCGAGCGCACCTCGACCTCGCGCGCGGCCTCGGTCCGGCCGCGGATCGCCACCGCGTCCTCGACCGCGCGCGCCCGGCTGCGCACCACCACCACCGGCACCCGGCGCTCGCCCGACCCGACCCCGGGCGCCGCTTCCGCGACTCCAGGGGCCTCATCCGCCGCCGCCTCGGCCGGCTCGGCGCCGGCGAGCGAGGTCAGCCGGTCGCGCTCGAACACCAGCGTATAGAGGCTCGCGGCCACCAGCCCGGCCAGGATGATCGACACAGGGCGCATCACGGGTCCATCGCTTGCGGGCGGCGATCGCTTGCTGGCGGGGCGGGCGGCTCGTCCCGCGAGGCCCGCCGTAGGGGAAGGCTGCGTCCCATTGCTAGAGTGAACCGATCGGTTCGGTCAATCGCCGGCATGTCGCACCCCGCGCGGGTGGCGCCTGCCTGCCACCCGCGCGGGCGCGCCTCGTGCCGCCTCGCTTGGCAGCGTCGCCGCGAGCGTCTAAGGCGGACGCCTGTGGGCGCGCGAGCGCCGGGGTCCAGGGTGCGGGGGGCCGCATGAGCCAGAGCGACAGCTTCATCGACGAGGTCACCGACGAGCTGCGCCGCGACCGGCTGTTCGCGGCGCTGCGGCGCTGGGCCTGGGTCGGCGTGGCCGCCGTGGTGCTGATCGTCGGGGGCGCGGCGGTGCGCGAGTGGCGCCTGTCGA
The DNA here is from genome assembly GCA_963799455.1 of uncultured Alphaproteobacteria bacterium. Classification (GTDB taxonomy): domain Bacteria; phylum Pseudomonadota; class Alphaproteobacteria; order Rhodobacterales; family Rhodobacteraceae; genus CAWCXF01. Next base: position 111,230 of record CAWCXF010000005.1, read on the forward strand.
ACGCGCAGGCCGCGGCGCAGGCGCGCGGCGACGCGCTGCTCTCGGCCTTCGAGGCGGGCGAGCCCGAGGCGGTGGCCGCGGTCGCGGCCGAGGGCGCGGCGGCGGGCGTCGTGGCGCTGCTGGCCGCCGCCGTCCCCGAGGCCGATCCCGAGGGCGCGCGGGCGCGGCTCGAAGCGGTGGCGGCCGATCCCGAGATGCCCGCGCGCTACCGCGACCTCGCCGTGCTCAAGGCCGTGCTGCTCGCGCCCGAGGCGCCGATCGAGGAGCGCCGCGCCCGGCTTCAGGCGATCGCCGCGCCCGGCGCCCCCTACCGGGTGCTGGCCGAGGAGCAGCTCGCGCTGATCGCGGTCGAGGCCGGCGAGACCGACGACGCGCTCGCCCGCCTCCGCGCGCTCTTGGAGGACGCCGAGGCGACCGACGGCCTGCGCGCGCGCGCGCGCCAGCTCGTCGTGGCGCTCGGCGGGTCGCTCGATGCCGCCTGAGGCGCGCGGGCTCAGATACGGGTCCGGGTCCGGGTTGGGGTCTGGGCGCCTGCGCCTCGGCGTCCTCGCGCTGGTCCTGCTGGCGCTCGCGGCCTGCGGCGAGCGCGAGGCGATCCTGGCGGGCGAGCGGCTCGACCTGCGCGCGGAGCCGGGCGCCCGGACGGCGCCCGAGGGCTCGCGCCCGATCGCGTTGGCGAGCCCGCGCGACAACGCCGCCTGGACCCACACCAACGGCACGCCCGAGCACCGCATCGTCCACCCCGCGCTCGGCCCCCTGAGGGGCCTGCTGTGGTCGGCCGAGATCGGCGTCGGCGACACGCGCAAGCACCGCGTCACCGCGCCGCCCGTGGTCGCGGGCGGGCGCATCTTCACCCTCGACGCGCTCGCGGGCGTGGCGGCGCACGACCTCTCGGGACGCGCGCTCTGGGCCGCGAACCTCACCCCCCCGACGGACGAGCCCACCGACGCCTCCGGCGGCGGGCTCGCCTACGCCGACGGCTCGCTCTACGTCACCACCGCCTTCGGCCAGCTCGCCGCGCTCGACGCGGCGACGGGCCGCCTGCGCTGGGTCCAGCGGCTGGGCGCCGCGGCCACCGGCACGCCCACGGCGAGGGGCGGCCTCGTCTACGCCGTCGGCCGCGACGGCACCGGCTGGGCGGTCGAGGCGGCGACGGGCCGCATCGCCTGGCAGATCGCGGGCCTGCCCGATTCGCCGGGCTTCGTCGGCCCCGCCGGCCCCGCCGTCTCCGAGCGCCTCGCCGTGTTCCCGTTCAGCTCGGGCGAGGTGCTGGCGGTGTTCCGCGAGGGGGGCGCGCCGGCCTGGCGGGCCTCGGTCACCGGCGACCGCGTCGGCAGCGCGCTCGCGGCCTTCGGCGACATCACCGGCGACCCGGTCTTCGCGGACGAGGGCCGCCTCTACGTCGGCAACGCCACGGGCCGCGTCGTGGCCCTCGACGCGCTCACGGGCGAGCGGCTCTGGACCGCGGACGAGGGGGCGCTGGGCCCCGTCTGGCCCGCGGGCGACTCGGTGTTCCTCGTCTCCGACGCCTCCCGGCTGGTGCGCCTCGACGCGGCCACCGGCGCCGTCGTCTGGGCGAAGGATCTGCCGGGCTTCACCCGCCGCCGGCCCGCGCGCCGCAAGGCGGTCTACGAGCATTACGGGCCCGTCCTCGCGGGCGGGCGGCTTCTCGTCGCCTCCTCGGACGGGCTGCTGCGCTCCTTCGACCCGGTGGACGGCGAGCTCGTCGGCGCGGTCGCCATCCCGGGGGGGGCGAGCACGCCGCCCGTCGTCGTCGGGCGGACGCTCTACGTCGTGACGAGCGAGGGGCGGCTTCTCGCCTACAGATGAAGGCTGGGGGGATGCATCCCCCCAGACCCCCGCACAGCGAGGCGCTCGACATGTTCACGCTCGCCATCGTCGGACGGCCGAACGTCGGGAAGTCGACGCTGTTCAATCGGCTCGTGGGGCGAAGGCTCGCGCTGGTGGACGACCGGCCGGGCGTCACGCGCGACCTGCGCGAGGGCGAGGCGCGGCTGGGGCATCTGCGCTTCGCCGTCCTCGACACCGCGGGGCTCGAGGAGGCCACCGACGACTCGCTGCCCGGCCGGATGCGCAGGCTCACCGAGCGCGCCATCGCGCAGGCGGACGCCTGCCTCTTCCTGATCGACGCGCGCGCGGGCGTCACGCCCATCGACCAGATGCTGGCGGAGCTTCTGCGCCGCTCGGGCACGACCGTCATCCTCGGCGCGAACAAGGCCGAGGGGCGCGCGGCCGACGGCGGCATCATCGACGCCTACGCGCTGGGCCTCGGCGACCCGGTGGCCGTCTCGGCCGAGCACGGCGAGGGGATGAGCGACCTGCTGGCCGCGCTCGCCCCTCTGATGGAGTCCCACAAGGAGGCCCCCGAGGCCGACCTCCCCGAGACCGACGTGGACGTGCCCGAGACCGGAGACGACGAGGCGTCCCACGTGCCCACCGACGCCAAGCCGCTGCGCATCGCGGTGGTGGGCCGCCCCAACGCGGGCAAGTCCACCCTCGTCAACGCCATCGTCGGCGAGGAGCGGCTGCTGACGGGCCCCGAGGCCGGCATCACCCGCGACGCCATCGCGCTGCGAACCTCCTGGGATGGGACGCCGGTGCGGATCTTCGACACGGCGGGGATGCGCAAGCGCGCCAAGGTGCAGGACAAGCTGGAGAAGCTGTCGGTGGCCGACGGGCTGCGCGCGGTGCGCTTCGCCGAGGTGGTCGTGGTGCTGCTCGACGCCGCGATCCCGTTCGAGACGCAGGACCTGCGCATCGCCGACCTCGCCGAGACCGAAGGCCGCGCCGTGGTGGTGGCCGTCAACAAGTGGGATCTGGAGGAGGAGCGCGGCGCGAAGCTCACGGCGCTGCGCGAGGCGATGGAGCGGCTCCTGCCGCAGCTTCGGGGCGCGCCGCTGGTGACGGTCTCGGCCGCGACGGGGCGGGGGCTCGACCGGCTCCACGCCGCGGTGCTCAAGGCGCACGAGGTCTGGAACCGGCGGGTTCCCACCGCGACGCTCAACCGCTGGCTCGCCGAGGTGGTGGAGGCGCACCCGCCGCCCGCGCCGGGCGGCCGGCGGATCAAGATGCGCTACGCGACGCAGGTCAAGACGCGCCCGCCCGCCTTCGTGGTGATGTGCTCGCGCCCCGCGGGTGTGCCCGAGAGCTATTCTCGGTATCTCGTGAACGGCCTGCGCGCGGACTTCGACATGCCGGGGACGCCGATCCGCTTGACGCTGAGGTCGCAGGCGGACCGCAACCCCTACAAGGATCGGAAACGCGCAGGGCCTTCGAAGTTGAGGAAGCACTTGAGTTAGCGGGGGTCTGGGGGCACGCGTGCCCCCAGAATCTCACTTGAGGTGTCCCTCGGCGGTGATCTCGGTGGCGTCGATCCAGGGGTGGAGGGCTTTGGGCAGGGCGACCGAGCCGTCCTCCCTTTGCCCGTTCTCCAGAACCGCGATCAGCGTGCGGCCGACCGCGAGGCCCGAGCCGTTGAGGGTGTGGACGAACTCGGGCTTGCCGCCGCCGGGGCGGAAGCGCGCGTTCATGCGCCGCGCCTGGAAGGCGCCGGTGTCGGAGACCGAGGAGATCTCGCGGTAGGTGTTCTGGCCCGGCAGCCAGACCTCGATGTCGTGGGTGCGGCGCGCGCCGAAGCCCATGTCGCCGGCGCAGAGCACGACGGTGCGGTAGGGCAGGCCGAGGCGCTCCAGGATGCCCTGGGCGGCCTCGGTCATGCGGTCCAGCTCGGCGCGCGAGTCCTCGGGCTGGGTGATCGAGACCATCTCGACCTTCTCGAACTGGTGCTGGCGCAGCATCCCCTTGGTGTCGCGGCCCGCGGAGCCCGCCTCGGAGCGGAAGCAGTGGGCGTGGCCGCACAGGCGCATCGGCAGACAGGCCTCGTCGAGGATGCGCTCGCGCACGGTGTTGGTGAGCGTCACCTCGTTGGTGGGCACGAGCCAGAGCCCGTCCTCGGTCCGGTAGCTGTCCTCGCCGAACTTCGGGAGCTGGCCGGTGCCGACCATCATCTCCTCGCGCACGAGGAAGGGGGCCCAGACCTCCTCGCGGCCGGCGTCGAGATGGACCTGAAGCATGAACTGCACGAGCGCGCGGTGGAGCCGTGCCATGGCGCCGCGCAGGACGACGAAGCGGGAGCCCGAGAGGCTGGCGCCGGTCTCGAAGTCGAGGCCCTGGGCGGCGGGGAGGTCGAAGTGCTCGCGCGGGGCGAAGGGGAGGGCGGGCGGCTCGCCCCAGCGGCGGATCTCGACGTTGGCGGACTCGTCGGGGCCGTCGGGCACGTCGGCGTCGGGGAGGTTGGGGATCGAGAGCAGGAGGTCGCGCACCTCCCTATCGAAGTCACGTATTTCGTCCTCAAGCTGCTTTACTCGCTCGCGAAACGCTCGTGCCTTCCAACGCCACGCATTCTCTGAACCCTGACGATAGTCATCAGGAAGCATCTCAGGGGGCACCCCTCGTCCACGGACCTGCTTCATCTCTACTCTGAGCTGTTCGGCTTCGGCGACGCTCGCGCGCCGCGCGGCGTCGATCGCCAGCACCGCCTCGGCCGCGGGCGGCTCGCCCCGGCGCGACAGGCCCCGGTCGAAGCCCTCTGGGTCGTCACGGATAGCGCGGATGTCGTGCATGGGGGCTCCTCCTCGCGCGCCCCTATGGCCCAACCGCTCGGGGAGGTGAACCCGAGGAGGTGAGCGGCGCGTCTGGACGAGCGGCCCGGACGGCGCCGGGGCGGACAGGCTCGAAGGCCAACCCTTCTCGTCTCGGACGGAACGCCCCCCACTGCGTGCCGCGCGAAGGCCGCGACCGCATGAAACCTGGCGTCGAGCGCGAGCCTCATCCTGGCCGCCCGCTCCGCTCGGCCCTCCGCCGACCCTGCGGCGCGACCGAGTTGCCCGGGCCCGCCCGAGGCCCGGCGCCGGGCGCGCAGCTCGCCCTCGCCTCCCGCACCGCGCGCGTTGCCGCCGACCCCGCGCGGCGCGCGTCGCCGGGCCCGCCTCGGCTGGCCGTCCCGCCTGCCGACCGCGCCCACCGGATGTCGCCCTCGCGCGGGCGCCCCCCGCCCGCTTGCGGCCCGCGCACCGCCGCCTTAGGTTCCGCGCGCATCCGCGCCGGGCGCCCCGCCGCCCGAGCCGCCGTCCGACAACGAGGATCCCGCATGTTCGTCTCCCCCGCCTTCGCCCAGGACGCCGGGGGCGCAGCCGCGGCGTTCACCTCCTTCATCCCGCTGATCCTGATCTTCGCGATCATGTACTTCCTGCTGATCCGGCCCCAGCAGCGCAAGGCCAAGCAGCATCAGGCGATGGTCGCGGCGCTCAGGCGCGGCGACCAGGTGGTGACGCAGGGCGGCCTCGTGGGCCGCGTCACGCGCGTCAAGGAGGAGGGCGGCGAGATCGAGGTCGAGATCGCCCCCAACGTGAAGGTGACCGTGATCCGCTCGACCGTGGCCGCCGTCCGGTCCAAGACCGAGCCCGCGGCGTAGGATTCGCGCCCCCCTGGCCCCGAGGCCCCCATGTTGCAGATCGAGCTGTGGAAGCGTGTCCTCATATGGGGGCTGGTCGCGTCGGGCGTGCTCTTCGCGCTGCCGAACCTCTTCTACGGGCGGGTCGAGCAGGCCAACGACGCCCGCGCGGCGATCGAGCGCGGCGGCGTGACGACGCCGGAGCTGGAGGCCGACGCGGCGCTCTGGCCCTCGTTCCTGCCCTCGGGGCTGGTCAATCTCGGGCTCGACCTGCGCGGCGGCGCGCATCTGCTGGCCGAGGTCGCGGTCGAGGACGTCTACGCCGCGCGGATGGACGCGCTCTGGCCCGAGGTCCGCGACGCGCTGCGCGACCTGCGCGGCGCGGTGGGCACCGTGCGCCGCGTGCCGGTCGAGGACGGCACGCTTCGGGTCCGCGCCTCCGAGCCCGCGGGGATGGCCGAGGCCGTCGCGGCGGTCCGCGCGCTCGGGCGCCCGGTGACGAGCCTGACGGGCGTGGGGGGCACCGACATCGAGGTGTCGGCGGCGGGCGACGTGCTGACCGTCGGGCTCTCGGAGGCCGAGCGGCAGGCCACCGACGAGCGCACCATGCGCCAGTCGGTCGAGATCGTGCGCCGCCGGGTGGACGAGGTCGGCACCCGCGAGCCCACGATCCAGCGCCAGGGCGAGGACCGCATCCTGATCCAGGTGCCCGGCATCGGCTCGGCGCAGGAGCTGAAGGATCTGATCGGCACCACCGCGCGGCTCACCTTCAACGCCGTCAACGGCCGCGGCGGCGAGGGGGTCGAGGGCGAGCCGGGCGACCTGGTCCTGCCCTCGCTCGACGAGCCGGGCGTGTTCTACGCGCTCGACCGCACGCCGGTCGTCACGGGCGAGGATCTGACCGACGCCCAGCCCTCCTTCGACCAGAACGGGCGGCCGGCCGTGAACTTCCGCTTCGGCCCCTCGGGCGCGCGGCGCTTCGGCGAGTACACCGCCGCCAACGTGGGCGCGCCCTTCGCCATCGTGCTCGACGACGAGGTGATCTCGGCGCCGCGCATCAACGAGGCGATCCCCGGCGGCTCGGGGATCATCACGGGCGACTTCACCATCGAGGACGCGACCCAGCTCGCGGTGCTGTTGCGCGCGGGCGCGCTGCCCGCGGAGCTGACCTTCCTCGAGGAGCGCACCATCGGCCCCGAGCTGGGGCAGGACTCGATCGAGGCGGGGCGCATCGCGGCACTCGTGGCCTTCGCCGCCGTGCTGGTGTTCATGCAGGCGGCCTACGGGCTCTTCGGCCTCTTCGCCAACGTGGCGCTCATCATCAACGTGATGCTGATCTTCGGGCTCCTGTCGGCGATCGGCGCCACGCTGACGCTGCCGGGCATCGCCGGGATCGTGCTCACCATCGGCATGGCGGTGGACGCCAACGTGCTGATCTTCGAGCGCATCCGCGAGGAGCTGCGCACCGCGCGCGGCCCCGCGCGCGCGATCGAGCTGGGCTACGAGCGCGCGCTCTCGGCGATCCTCGACGCCAACGTCACCACCTTCATCATCGCGGCGATCCTGTTCGTGCTCGGCGCGGGGCCGGTGCGCGGCTTCGCGGTGACGCTGGGCTTGGGGATCCTGACCTCGGTGTTCACGGCGATCTGGGTCACGCGGCTGATGGTCGTCACCTGGTTCGGCCGCCGCCGGCCCCGCAGCATCGAGGTCTGACATGCGCCGTCTGAGGCTCGTCCCCGAGACCACGCGGATCGACTTCTTCCGCCACGCGAAGGCGACCTTCGGCGCGTCCCTGGTGGCGATGGTCCTGTCGCTGATCGCCTGGGGCGCGTTCGGGCTCAACTTCGGCATCGACTTCCGCGGCGGCACCACGATCCGCACCGATGCCTCCGAGGCGATCGACGTGGGCGCCTACCGCGCGGCGATCGAGCCGCTGGGCTTGGGCGACGTGACCATCTCGGAGGTGTTCGACCCGACCTTCGCGCCCGACCAGAACGTCGCCATGATCCGCATCCAGGCGCAGGAGGGGGACGAGGCCGTCCAGGCCCGGACCGTCGCGCGCGTCGAGGCGGCGCTGCGGGCGATCGACCCGTCCGTCACCTTCCCCTCGGTGGAGAGCATCGGGCCCAAGGTCTCGGGCGAGCTGATCCGCACCGCGGTGCTGGCCGTCGCGGCCTCGATGGCGGCGATCCTGTTCTACATCTGGCTGAGGTTCGAGTGGCAGTTCTCGGTGGGCGCGGTCGCGGCGCTCGTGCACGACGTGACGCTGACCATCGGCCTCTTCGCGCTGTTCCAGATCCAGTTCGAGCTGTCCACGGTGGCGGCGATCCTGACCATCATCGGCTACTCGATCAACGACACGGTGGTGATCTTCGACCGGCTGCGCGAGAACCTGATCAAGTACAAGAAGGCCCCTCTGCGCGAGGTGATGAACCTGTCGGTCAACGAGACGCTGAGCCGGACGCTAATGACCTCGGGCACCACGCTGGTCGCGCTGATAGCGCTCCTGGTGCTGGGCGGCGACGTGATCCGCTCCTTCGTCTTCGCGATCACCTGGGGGATCGTGGTGGGCACCTACTCCTCGGTCTACGTGGCCAAGAACATCGTGCTCTACCTCGGCGTGGACCGGGGGCGCGCGGATGCGGGCGGCGGCGCGGGGACGCAGTTCGGCGCGGATGCCTGAGGGGCTGGCCGGGGCGCTCGCCGCGCCCGGCCTGCCGCTCCTCGCGCTCGCGGCCCTCCTCGCGGGCACCGTCTATGGCTTCGCCGGCTTCGGCTCGGCGCTGATCTTCATCCCCGTCGCCGCGGCGCTCTTCTCGCCCGAATGGGCGGCGCTGCTGATGGCGCTGTTCGGGCTCTCCTCGGTGCTCACGGTGCTCCCCCGCGCGTGGCGCGAGGCCGAGCGGGGCCCGACGCTGCTGATGCTGGGCGCGGCGGTCCTCGCGCTGCCCGCGGGCACCTGGGCGCTCGCCACCCTCCCCGAGGCGCCGCTGCGCTGGGGCATCTGCGGCCTCGTCGCGGCGACCCTCGCCGCGCTGATGACGGGTTGGCGCTACGAGGTCGAGCCCGGGCGGGGCGCGCGCGTCGCGGTGGGCGCGGCCTCGGGGGTGATCGGCGGCGCCACCGGGCTCGCCGGCCCGCTGGTGATCCTGTTCGAGCTGGGCGGCGCGAAGGGCGCGGCGCGCGCGCGGGCCAACGCCATCGTGTTCCTCACGCTCCTGAGCGTCGCGCTGGCGCCGGCGCTGGCGCTGCGCGGCCTCGTCGCGCCGCCCGCGCTGTGGCTCGGGGTCGTCGTGGTGCCGCTGCACATGATCGGCACGCGGCTCGGGCAGGCGGCGTTCCGGCCGGGGCTCGAGGCGCTCTACCGCCGCGTCGCCTACGCCGTGATCGCGCTGGCGGTCCTTGCCGGGCTGCCGGTGTGGCGCTAGCTGCGCGCCCATGCGACTGAACGAGGTCACCTATTCGAGCGGCCTGCCCGTGGACGGCTACGGCCCCGGCTTCTTCCGCGTCGGCGGGCGGGCGCGGGAGGGGGCCGTGCTCGTGCTGCCGTCGGGGGTGGCGGGCTGGGGCGGGCCCGAGGATCTCGACGCGATCCTCGCCGCCGCCGCCGACGTGGACGTGCTCTTGATGGGCACCGGCCCCGAGACCGCGCACGCGCCCGAGGCGATGCGCGAGCGCGTCGAGGCCGCGGGCATCGGCCTGGAGGTCATGTCGAGCCCCGCCGCCTGCCGCAGCTACAACGTGCTCCTGGGCGAGGGCCGCCGCGTCGGGCTAGCAGCATTGCCGGTCTAGGGGGGTCTGGGGGCACCTGTGCCCCCAGCGGGGGTCTGGGGGCGGAGCCCCCGCTCTTGCTCGTCGAGGGCCTCGCGGTGGTGCGTGGGGGGGTGCCGCTGCTGGAAGGCGTGGGGTTTGCCCTGAGGGCTGGCGAGGCGCTGGCGCTGCGCGGCCCCAACGGCGTCGGCAAGACGAGCCTGCTGCGCACGGTGGCCGGCCTGCAACCGCCCCTGGCCGGGAGGATCGAGTCCGAGGAGGCCGCCTTCGCCGGCCATGCCGACGGCGTGAAGGGGCAGCTCACCGTGGCCGAGAACCTGGCGTTCTGGTCGCGGGTGTTCCGCGGCGGGCGGATCGGCCCCGCGATGGAGGCGTTCGGCCTCGCGGATCTCGCCGATCGCCCCGCGCGCGACCTCTCCGCCGGGCAGCGCCGGCGCTTGGGGCTCGCGCGGCTCCTCGTCACGGGTCGTCCGCTGTGGCTGCTGGACGAGCCCACCGTCTCGCTCGACGCCGCGTCCACGGCGCTCCTGACGGCCGCGCTCGACGCGCACCGCGCCGGGGGTGGGGGGGCGCTGATCTCGACGCATCTGCCGATGGACGGCGTGCCCTCGCTCGACCTTGCGCCACACCGCGCGCGGCTGCCGGAGCTGGACGAGCTGTGACCGCGAGGCGCCGGGGCCGTCCCGCTCGCGGCGCGCCGTCGTGATCGCGGTGGTGCGCCGCGACCTGGCGCTCGCCGTGCGGGCGGGGGGCGGCTTCGGGCTGGCGCTGGCGTTCTTCCTGATCGTCGTCGTGCTGGCGCCGCTCGGGGTGGGCGCGGACGCGGTGCTGCTCGCGCGCATCGCGCCGGGGGTGCTGTGGCTCGGCGCGCTGCTCGCCTGCCTGCTGTCGCTCGACCGGCTGTTCGCGCTCGACATGGAGGACGGCTCGCTCGACCTGCTGGCCACCGCGCCGATCCCGCTCGAAGGGGTGGCGCTCGCCAAGGCCGCCGCGCATTGGCTGACCACCGGCCTGCCGCTGACGCTCGCGGGCCCCGCGCTCGCCGTGCTCCTGAGCCTGCCCGGTGAGGCCATGGCGACGCTCGCGCTGTCGCTCGCGCTCGGCACGCCCGCGCTGTCGGCGATCGGGGCGTTCGGCGCCGCGCTGACGGTGGGGCTCAGGCGCGGGGGGCTGCTCTTGTCGCTCCTCGTGCTGCCGCTCTACGTTCCGACCTTGATCTTCGGCGCCGAGGCCGTGCGGCGCGCGGCCGAGGGGCTCGACCCCATGACGCCGCTGATGCTGCTGGCGGCCGTCAGCCTCGGCTCGCTGGCGCTGCTGCCCTTCGCCGCGGCCGCGGCGCTCAGGGTCAACCTCCGGTGAGCGCGCTTGCCGGGCCCCGTGGGGCGGCGTAACTCCGGGCCCATGTCGGTGCGCGCCGCCTCGCTGTGGGAATACGCCAACCCGGTCCGCTTCATGCGGCTCTCGGACCGGCTGCTGCCTGTGGCTTGGGTCGCGGCCGCGCTCGGGCTCGGGGTCGGCCTCGGCTGGGGGTTCTTCGCCACGCCCGAGGACTTCCGCATGGGCTCGACGGTCAAGATCATCTACCTCCACGTCCCCTCCGCGCTGATGGCGATCAACGGCTGGCTGACGATGCTGGTGGCCTCGCTGGTGTGGGTCGTGCGGCGCCACCACGTCTCGGCGCTCGCCGCCAAGGCGGCGGCGCCCGTGGGCCTGACGATGACGGTGATCGCGCTCGCCACCGGCGCGATCTGGGGCCAGCCGATGTGGGGGACGTGGTGGGTGTGGGATCCGCGGCTGACCTCGTTCCTGATCCTCGGCCTCTTCTACCTCGGCTACATCGCGCTCTGGCAGGCGGTGGAGGACACCGAGACCGCCGCCGACCTCACCTCGGTCCTGTGCCTCGTGGGCTCGGTCTTCGCGGTGCTGTCGCGCTACGCGGTGGTGTTCTGGAACCAGGGGCTGCACCAGGGCGCGTCGCTGTCGCTCGACGCCGAGGAGAACGTCTCGGACGTGTTCTGGGTGCCGCTCGTCGTCGCCATCGCGGGCTTCGTCGCGCTCTTCGTGGCGCTGGTGCTCCTTCGCACCCGCACCGAGATCCGCCTGCGCCGCGCCCGCGCCCTGGTGCTGCGCGAGCGCATGGCGTGATGCCCGACCTCGGGGCCTACGCCGCGGAGGTGCTGTCGGCCTACGCCGTCACGGGCGTGGCGCTCGCCGCCATCGTCGGCGTCAGCGTCTGGCAGGCGCGCCGCGCGCGGGCGCGGCTGGGGGAGGTGGAGCGGCGGGGGCGGCGGCGATAGCCGCCCCCGCTAGGCGCGAGGACCGCGGCGGGCGGCGCCGAGCGCGCCGAGGCCGCCGACGAGCAGCAGGCCCGCGGCGGGCAGGGGGACCGGCGCCGGGGCCAGCTCCACGTCGGTGAACTTGAATTGCGCGGCCACCTTCGAGCGCGGCGCGCGGCCGGGGAAGAAGAAGGCGAACGTCCCGTCGATCTCGAAGGAGCGGGTGAAGTCCACGTCGCCCACCGCGAGGTAGCCCTCCATCCCCGAGACCGCGAGGCCGCCGACGGACTTGCCGTTGACGCGGATGTCGCCCAGCGTCGCGGCGCGGCCCGCGCCGGCGCTCGCGTTGGCGCGCACGAACATCGAGCGCGTCTCAGCGAAGCGCGCGGCCTCCGGCGGCGTGAAGGCCACCCGGTCGTAGGTGAAGGCGTCCTCGCCCTTGGCCGCGCCGACGGCGAGCGTGTCGGCCCCCACGTCGAACCGCACCCGGAAGCGATAGGTCCGGCCCGAGGCGATGGCGAAGTCGGTCTGCGGGTTGACGAAGCCCGAGCCGGCGCGGGCGTCGAGCTCCTTCTCGCCGGGGCCGCCGCCGCGCAGCTCGGCCACCGCCGTCTCGCAGGCGTCCCCGCCGCAGAGCCTGCGGAACGCGTCGTCGTCCGCGGGCGCGTCGAACAGGGTGGCCGCGTTGGCCGCGGCGGCCGTCACCAGGAGGGCGGCCAGGGAGAGCAGCGGGCGGAGCATCGGGCGACCTCGCGTTTTGCGTGTGTTGACCGACTACCGATTACCTTTTGGTTAAGTAAGCCGCTCCGCGGGAACGGATCGTCGCCGAGCCGGAAACGATCCGGCCAGGCATCGACGGCACCGGGCATTGCCCTCGCGCGACGCCCCGTCCGTCGCCAAGGCACCGGGGTTGGACGCCGGCGCCCCCGCTGCCCGCTGCCTCAAGCGGCCGCGAGGTGCCGCAGCACGTAGTGCAGCACGCCGCCGTTCCTCACGTAGTCGATCTCGACCTCGGTATCGATCCGCGCCTTGAGCGTGATCTCCCGCGTCCGTCCGTCGGCGTAGCGGATCGTGCAGGGCACCTCCGCCGAGGGCCGCAGGTCGGACCCGTCGAGCCCGGCGATCGTCACCGTCTCGTCGCCCTTCAGCTCCAGCGTCTTGCGCGTGTCGTCGCCGGTGAACTCGAACGGGATCACGCCCATGCCGACGAGGTTGGAGCGGTGGATGCGCTCGAAGCTCTCGGCGATCACGGCCTTGACGCCGAGGAGCGCCGTGCCCTTCGCCGCCCAGTCGCGCGACGAGCCCGCGCCGTAGAGCTGGCCCGCGAAGATCACGAGCGGCGTGCCTTGCGCCTGATAGGCCATCGCGGCGTCGTAGATCGACATCTGCGAGCCGTCGGGTCCCAGCGTGTAGCCGCCCTCCACGCCGCCCTCGCGATCGGCCAGCATCTCGTTGCGGATGCGGATGTTGGCGAAGGTGCCGCGCATCATCACCTCGTGGTTGCCGCGCCGCGAGCCGTAGGAGTTGAACTCCCGCGGCGCCACCTGGCGGTCCACCAGATACGTGCCCGCCGGCGTGGACTCCTTGAACGAGCCCGCGGGGCTGATGTGGTCGGTCGTCACCATGTCGCCGAGGATCGCCAGGATCCGGGCGTCCTCGACGTTCTCGATGGTGCCGGGCTCGGGGTCCATGTCCTGGAAGTAGGGCGGGTTCTGGATGTAGGTCGAGCTCGGCGGCCAGTCGTAGGTGAGGCTGTCGGGCGTCTCGACCGAGCGCCAGCGCTCGTCGCCCTCGAACACCGACGCGTACTTCTCCCGGAACGCCTCGCGCGTGACGGTGGCCTCCACGAGCTCGGCGATCTCCGCCTGCGAGGGCCACAGGTCGCGCAGGAACACGTCGTTCCCGTCGCGGTCCTGGCCAAGGGGCTGGGTGGTGATGTCCACGTTCATGTCGCCCACCAGCGCATAGGCCACCACCAGGGGGGGCGAGGCGAGGTAGTTGGCGCGCACGTCCGGATGGATGCGGCCCTCGAAGTTGCGGTTGCCCGACAGCACCGACACCCCGATCAGGTCGTAGTCGTTGATGCACTTCGAGATCGCAGGATCCAGCGGGCCGGAGTTGCCGATGCAGGTGGTGCAGCCGTAGCCCACCAGGTCGAAGCCCAGGGCGTCGAGATCCTCCTGGAGCCCGGCGGCCTCCAGATAGGCCGTCACCACCTGGGAGCCCGGCGCGAGCGAGGTCTTGACCCAGGGCTTGCGGTCGAGGCCCTTCTCGCGCGCCTTGCGCGCGACCAGCCCCGCGCCGATCATGACGTAGGGGTTCGAGGTGTTGGTGCATGACGTGATCGAGGCGATCACGATCGAGCCGTCGTGGAGCTGGTAGTGGCCGCCCGGCATCGGCACGTAGCCGCGGACGTGGTGGCCCTCGTCGCCGGGGATGTCGCGCGGCTCGGGCTGGCCGCCCTCGCCCTCCCAGCGGATCTCGGCGCGCGCCGAGGCGTCGCGGCCCTCGCGCACGCCGCGCACGTAGTCCTGGAACGCGCCCGCCGCCTCGTTCAGGGCGATGTGGTCCTGAGGCCGCTTCGGCCCCGAGATCGCGGGCACGACCGTGCCCATGTCGAGCTCCAGCGTCTCGGTGTAGACCGGCGCGTAGGTCTCGTCGCGCCACATGCCCTGGGCGCGGGCGTAGGCCTCCACCAGCGCCAGCGTGTCCTCGTCGCGCCCCGTCTGGCGCAGGTAGCGCACGGTCTCCCCGTCGATGGGGAAGAAGCCGCAGGTGGCGCCGTATTCGGGCGCCATGTTGCCGATCGTGGCGCGGTCGGCCAAGGGCAGGCGGTCGAGCCCCTCCCCGTAGAACTCCACGAACTTGCCCACCACGCCGTGCCCGCGCAGCATCTGCGTGACCTTGAGCACGAGATCCGTGCCGGTGCTGCCCTCGGGCATGGTGCCCATGAGCTTGAAGCCCACGACCTCGGGGATCAGCATCGAGATCGGCTGGCCGAGCATCGCGGCCTCCGCCTCGATGCCGCCCACGCCCCAGCCGAGCACCGCCGCGCCGTTGACCATGGTGGTGTGGCTGTCGGTGCCCACCAGCGTGTCGGGGTAGGCGACCGCCTCGCCGTCCTGGTCGGTGTCCGACCAGACCGTGCGGGCGAGGTATTCGAGGTTGACCTGATGGCAGATGCCGGTGCCGGGGGGGACCACGCGGAAGTTGTCGAACGCGCCCTGGCCCCATTTCAGGAACTGGTAGCGCTCGATGTTGCGCTCGTACTCGCGCTCGACGTTGGCCTCGAAGGCGCGCGCGTTGCCGAACTCGTCGATCATCACCGAGTGGTCGATGACGAGGTCGACCGGGTTGAGCGGGTTGATCCTCTCGGCGTCGCCGCCGAGCGCCACGATGCCGTCGCGCATCGCGGCCAGATCGACCACCGCCGGCACGCCCGTGAAGTCCTGCATCAGCACGCGCGCGGGGCGGTAGGCGATCTCGCGCTTGCTGCGCCCGCCCTCCTCGGCCCAGGCGGCGAAGGCGCGGATGTCGTCCTGCGTCACGGTCTGCCCGTCCTCGAAGCGCAGCATGTTCTCCAAGACCACCTTGAGCACCGCCGGCAGCCGGGAGAACGCGCCCAGGCCCGCACCTTCGGCGGCCGGGATCGAGTAGGTGGCGTAGCTCCTGCCGCCAGCCTCCAGAGTGCGGCGGGTGCGGGCGCTGTCGTGGCCGACCGTGATGGGCATGGGGGCACTCCTTGCGGGTGGGGCGGTGGCTCGGGCTCCCCCGCTCATTCGCACCGCGCGGCGCGGCGTTCAAGGGCGCTCGCATACCGTCGCACACCGGAGCGCGCGGTTCACCATGCAGCTTGCCGGGCGGCCTGCCCGGCGGGCGTCGCGCGAGCATCGCGCATCGGTGATTGGCCCGGCCCGGCCCGATGCCGTAGCCCGAGCCCGTCGCCGTTGTCGTTGCCGAGGTCCGTCATGATCCGTCCCGTCGCCGCCGTCCTCCTCGCGCTCGCCTCCGCCCTGCCGGCCGGCGCGGAGCGGGCGGCGGACGAGTGGCAGGCGGGGCCGGTGGTGGTCGAGCTCTTCACCTCGCAGGGCTGCGCGGCCTGCCCGCCGGCCGACCGCATGCTGGCCGAGCTGGCCGAGCGCGAGGATGTCCTGCCGCTGGCGCTGCACGTGGACTACTGGGACTACATCGGCTGGCGGGACGTGTTCGCCGACCCGGCCTACACGCGCCGTCAGAAGGCCTATGCGCGGGCCGCGGGCGAGCGGATGATCTACACGCCGCAGATGGTGGTGCAGGGCGCCGAGCGCGTCGTGGGAACCCGTCCGATGGCGCTCCTGGAGGCGATCGGCGCGCAGGCCGCGAAGCCCCGCCCGGTGGCGCTGCGCGTGGAGCGCGAGGGGGCCGGCCTGCGCGTCGAGGCCCGCGCGAGCGCATCCTTCGAGCCGCCGCTGACGGTGCAGCTGGTGCGCTTCGCGCCCCATCGCTCGGTCGCCGTGACCCGCGGCGAGAACGCCGGCCGCAAGCTCGAGCACGCCAACATCGTGACCTCCTGGAAGGCGGTCGGACGGTGGGACGGGCGCGCGCCGCTGTCGATGCGCCTCGACGTCCCCGGCGACGACCCGGCCGCGGTGCTCCTCCAGGAGCCCGGGCCGGGCCCGATCCTCGCCGCCGCCCGCGCCGACGCCGGCGCCGCCGCCCGCGCCGACGGGCGGGTCGAGGCGCTGGCCGACGATCGGGCCGGCGGGCGGGCCGACTGAGGCCGCCGCCCGTCGCCGCCCGCGCCGTCGAGGCCGCCGGGCGCGGTCAGGCCCGCGCGCGCCGCCGGCGCTCCGGCTTCCAGCGGCGATGGATCCAGAACCACTGCTCCATGTGGGCGCGCACCATCGCCTCGAGGTCGTCGTTGAGCGCCTGCATCATCGCCTCGGGGGGGCCGTGGGGCACCGGCGCGTGCACGCGCAGCTCGAAGCCGAGCCCGTCCTCGCGGCGCACGCCGTAGAACGGCACCATGAGCGCGTCGTAGCGCCGGGCGAGTTCGGCCGGCGTCAGCGCGGTGCGCGCGGGCCGGCCGAAGAAGGTCAGCTCGGCGCCGTCGTGGACCCATAGATCCGACAGGATCACCAGGAGCCCGCCGCGCCTCAGATGGCGCACGAGCCCCCCGAAGCCCTCGCGCCCCTGGGGGAACATCGGGCCCACCGCCTCCATCGCCGCGACGTAGTGGCGGTTGACGTGGGGGTTGCGCATCGGCCGGTAGAGCCCCCCCGCCCGGTGGCCCCGCGCGAGGAACGCGGTGCCAGCGGCGAGGTAGTTGCCGAAATGGCCGGTCGCCGCGATCACGGCGCGCCCGTCGCGGCGCGCCTGCTCGATCGCCTCGACGCCCTCGCCTCGCAAGGGCAGGTGGCGCACGCGCGCGAAGAACGCCTCGCCCGCGTAGAGCTCGGCGAGCGAGCGGCCGACGCTCTCGGGCACGACGCGCTTGAGCCGGCGGACCTCGGGGGCGGGCAGGTCGGGGACGGCGAAGGCGAGGTTCTCCTCGATGCGCCGGGGCCAGCCCGCGAGCGGCGCGGCGACCCGCGCGGCGATCGCCCCCATGGCGGGCACCCGGCGCTCGTAGGGCATCAGGCGCACGGCCGCGAGCGCCGCGCGGAAGGCGGCGTCCACTGCCCGGTCCGTCAGCTCGCTGCGCGCCTGCGCCATCGCCCTCCCCCTCCCCCCGTGCGAGATCGCTCCTAGAGGCCGCGCGCGGACCTCGCAAGCGCGTGGGCCGCGGGCCCGGCGGACAGCGCGGCCGGGCCGCCCGGAGCGGACGGGGCGGGCCGTTCGAGGCCCGGGGCGCCCCGCGCCCCGCGACCCGAGCCGCGTGGGTGGGGGGCGGCACGGGCCGAGGTCCGGGATCGGGACCGGCGCGCGGCCGACCCCGGCGCGCGCTCCGCCGCGTCAGCCCACGGGGGGCTTCAGGGTGAGCACGCCCTCGCCCTCCAGGCGCCGGATCGCCTCGCAGACCGCGGCCATCGCCGCCTCCCCCTCCTCGGGCGTGCCCGACCAGGCGTCCATCGCCTCGCGCACGCGCTCGGCCATGCGCTTGGGCATCGCGCCGAGCAGGTGCTCGACGCTGCCGGCGAGGCCCTCGACCGTGGCGGCCGCGAGCGCGGCGGCCTGCGTCGCGTCGTCCAGCGCGCGCATCACGGCGCCGACCTGGGAGGCGTCGAGCCGCGTCTCGATGTCGGCGAAGGTGAAGATGGAGCGGCGCACGGCGTCGGCGAAGGCGGCGTCGTCCTCGCGCAGGCCGGCGAGCACGTCGTCGCGCGTGCGCGAGGGCGCGGCGTTGAGGATCGCGCCGACGCGCCGCTCCGGGCCGCCCTCGAAGGCCTCCGCGGGGCGCGCGTCGATCTCGTCGGCCAGCGCGCGGCCGATGCGGGCGGCCAGCGCGGGGTCGATGGCCGCGATGCGCGAGACCGCGAAGGCGATGCGCCGCGCCTGCGGGCCCGGCAGCCGGCCGAGGATCGCGGCGGCGCGATCGGTGGGCAGGCGCGACAGGACCATCGCCGCCATCTCGACCGATTCGCGCTCGATCACCGGCAGCAGGACGGCGACCTCCGCACGCCCCACCCGCTCCCAGGGGTCGGGGCCGGTCCAGTCGCCGCGCAGCGAGGCCAGCGCCTCGGGGTCGACGCGCCCCTCGAGCAGCCTGAGCGCCGCGCGTGAGCCCGAGGGCAGGGCGACGCGCCCGTCGAGCGCCGCGCCGAACTCGGCCACCACCGCGGCGAGCGCGCCCTCGCCCAGCGGCCCCAGCGCCGCGATCTGGCGCGCCAGCGCCTCCTGGAGCGTGCGCGGCATCTCCTGGAGCGGCAGGTCGGCGCCCTCCGACAGCGCCAGGCTGACGATCACGGCGGCCTTCTGGCGCGGCGTGAGGAGGGGGGGCGGGGCGGGGCGGCGGGGGGTGTCGAGGGGGTCGGGGTGGTCGAGGTCCATGAGCCCTCCGGCGGCGATCCCCCGGGAGGTGTCAGACCCGAGTTAACGCCCCGTTGAAGGCCGCAAGGCCGCCGCGCGTCGTCCCGGCGGCGCCAGGCGAGGGCCGCCGGGCGAAGGCCGGCGTCAGGCCGTGATCCGGTCCGTGCCGCCGTCGGTGGCGGCGCCGAACGCCCGGCCCCGGGGCGCAGGGTGCAGGGCGCGGGGCATCGCCGTCCGGGCGGGCTTCGCCGTCCCCGCGCGACCCTGCGCGAGCGAAGGCGTCGGCGCGAGCGACGGGGCCAGGGCACGCGGGGTCGTCCCGGTCTTCGCCCCCCGTCTCCTCGCTGTCGAGCGACGCGACGGTCGCGGGGCCGATGGCAGGGCGAGCGCGCGCGTCCCCGCCGCGACGGCGCGACGCGCGCGGTGGGCCTCGGCCCTCAGCCGAACGCCCGCTCGAAGATCGCGTCCACGTGCCCGAGATGGTGCGCGAGGTCGAGCTGGGCGTCGATGCCCTCCTCGCCCAGGGCCCGCCGCACCACGCCCTCGGCCATCAGAGCGTCGCGGAAGGCCAGATCCTCGTCCCACACCCGCATCGCCGCTCGCTGCACGGCGGCGTAGGCGTCCTCGCGGCTCACGCCTCCTTGCGTCAGCGCGAGGAGCATGCGCTGCGAATGCACCAGCCCGCGCAGCCGGTCCATGTTCTCGGCCATGCGCTCGGGGTGGACCACCAGCCCCTCGATCACGCCCGTCAGCCGCGCCAGCGCGAAGTCGAGCGTCACGGTCGCGTCGGGCGCGATCATGCGCTCGACCGAGGAGTGCGAGATGTCGCGCTCGTGCCAGAGCGCCACGTTCTCCAGCGCCGGCACCACCGCCATCCGCACCAGCCGCGCGAGCCCGGTGAGGTTCTCCGACAGCACCGGGTTGCGCTTGTGGGGCATCGCCGAGGAGCCCTTCTGGCCCTGCGCGAACCGCTCCTCGGCCTCCAGCACCTCGGTGCGCTGGAGGTGGCGGATCTCGGTGGCCACGTTCTCGACCGACGAGGCGATCACGCCCAGCGTGGCGAAGAACATCGCGTGCCGGTCGCGCGGGATCACCTGGGTCGAGACCGTCTCGGGCACGAGCCCCATCGCCTCGCAGACATGCGCCTCGACACGCGGGTCCACGTTGGCGTAGGTGCCCACCGCGCCCGAGATCGCGCCCACGGCGACCTCCTCGCGCGCGGCCACGAGCCTGCGCCGCGCGCGCGCGAACTCGGCGTGAAAGCGCGCCATCTTGAGCCCGAAGGTGGTGGGCTCGGCGTGGATGCCGTGGGAGCGCCCGACGCAGGGCGTGAGCTTGTGCTCGAACGCGCGGCGCCGCAAAGCCGTCATGAGATCGTCGAGATCCTCGAGCAGGATGTCGGCGGCGCGGGCGAGTTGGACCGCCAGCGCGGTGTCGAGCACGTCGGAGCTGGTGAGCCCTTGATGGACGAAGCGCGCCTCGTCGGCTCCGACGATCTCCGCGAGATGGGTGAGGAAGGCGATCACGTCGTGGCGCGTCACGGCCTCGATCTCGGCGATCCGCCCGGGGTCGAACCGCGCATCCCCGGCGCGCCAGACGGCCGCGGCGTTCTCGCGCGGGATCAGGCCGAGCTCGGCCATGGCGTCGCCGGCATGGGCCTCGATCTCGAACCAGATGCGATGCTTCGCCTCCTCGGACCAGACCGCGACCATCGGCGCGCGCGCGTAGCGGGGGATCATGAGGCGTCTCCTGCGGCTGAGGGGCGGTGCTAAGGCGGTGCCGGGAGGGCGGCAAGTGGAGCTGATGGACTTCGCGGGGATCTGGCGGCTGACGCGCCGCGTCGCGCACGACGACGGCACGCGCGCCACCTTCGAGGGGCGCGCGGCGCTCGCCCCCGACGGCGAGGGCCTGCGCTACCGCGAGGAGGGCGTCCTGCGCCTGCCCGGCCATCCGCCGATGACGGCGAGCCGCACCTATCTCTGGCGCCCCGCCCCCGAGGGCGTCGCGGTCCTGTTCGAGGACGGGCGCCCGTTCCACGCCATCGACCTGCGGACGCCGCGTCCCGAGGCGGCCCACCCCTGCGGCGCCGACCTCTACCGCGTGAGCTACGACCTCTCGACCTGGCCGCGATGGAGCGCCGCCTGGCGCGTGGACGGGCCGCGCCACGCCTACGCGATGGTCTCGCGGCACGCCCCGCTTGCGGGCGGGGCCGCGTTCGGGCATGTCGCCGCGGACCAACGGGAGGGACGCGCATGAGCCGCGACGACGTGCTGATCGAGCGCCTGTGGCCCGCCGAGGGCGCCGGGCTTTGGGCCAAGCGGGCGGCGCTGGTGCTCGGGGGCGTCCTCGCCATGGCGGTGCTGGCCAAGGTCAGGGTTCCGCTCTGGCCCTCGCCGGTGCCGATCACCATGCAGACCTTCGGCGTGCTCGTGATCGGCGCGGCCTACGGGCCCCGGCTCGGGCTCGCCGCCATGCTGGGCTACCTCGCGGTGGGGGCGGCGGGCTTCGACGTGTTCACCTCCTCCTCGGCCGGATCGAGCGGGCTCGCCTACATGACGGGCGGCACGGGCGGGTATCTCGTGGGCTACGTGCTGGCCGTCCTGGCGCTCGGCGCGCTCGCGCGGCGCGGCTGGGACCGGCGGCCGCTCGCGCTCGCCGCGGCGATGCTCGTGGCCACCGCGCTGGTGTATCTGCCCGGCCTGCTGTGGCTGCGGGGGAGCGCCGACTCCTGGGCGCAGACGCTTCGATGGGGCCTGACGCCCTTCCTGATCGGCGACGCGCTGAAGCTCGCGCTGGCCGCCCTCCTCGTCCCCGGCGCCTGGTCGCTGGTCGGCCGAGCGCGGCGGTAGCGACGCGGGGCTCGGCGGGGTTGGAGCGCCCCTCCTCGGCCCGGTCGCGCCGCGCCCCGGCCTCCGAGCCGGGGCCTCGACCCGAAGGGCTCGGGCGACGGCGCCGGAAGGCCGTCCCGCACGACGCTCGGCTCGATGCACGATGGCCCAGGCGCACGATGGCCCAGGCGCACGATGGCCCAGGCGTTGAGCGTCCCCCGTCAGCGCGACCGCTCGGCCGCCTCCTCCGCGTAGAGCTTCGAGGCGGTCTCCACGGCCTCGGCGTGGATCGCGGCCAGCTCGGGGCGGGCCTTCTGGGCGCGCAGCGCGGCACCCACGGTCGAGAGGTGCTGGCCCTGGAAGTGCGGGGCCACCTCGCGCGCGATCAGCTCGTAGCTGTGCTTGGTGGCGCCGAAGGGCGCCCAGTTGTGCGCCAGCAGGAGGTAGGCGCCGAAGCCCCCGTTCGACTGCGCCCACAGCCGCTCGATCTGGGCGCGGCAGCGGTCGGGCGTGCCGATGGCGCCGAAGCCCGACTCGTTGATGAAGGCGATCATCTCGCGCGGGTTGTCCCCCGGCATCGCCATCTGCGGGAAGGCCGCGATCTCCTGGAAGTAGTGGAACCACTGCTGGATGCCGTGCTCCACGTCCCGCATGGCCTGCTCCTCGGTGTCGGCGACGTGGCAGAGCCCGACGAGCCGCCACTTCGAGCGATCGACGCTCTTGCCGTGATGCGCGGCCTCGGCCTCGATCACGTCCCAGTGCAGCGCCAGCGCGTCGAAGCCCGCCGCCGTGGTGGCGCCGATCGAGAGCATCCCCGTCCCGTGGCGCCCCGCGAGCCGCGGCCCGGTGGGCGAGGCGACGGCGGCGGTGGCCACGTCGAAGAGCGGGTTCGAGTAGGGCCGCAGGTGGAGCCGCGCGTCCCTGAGCGTCCAGCGCTCGTTCTCGAAGCTCACCGGCTCCTCGGTCGTCAGCAGCCGCATGATGACGCCGATCCCCTCGTCGAGCAGCCGGCGCGTGTCCTTCTGGCTGAGCCCGATCATCGCCCCGTCCGTGGGCAGCGAGCCGGGGCCGACGCCGAGCATGACGCGCCCGCGCGTCAGGTGGTCGAGCTGCACCATGCGCTCGGCGACCCAGAGGGGGTTGTGGTAGGAGATCGACGTGACGCCCGTGCCGAGGCGGATGCGGCGCGTGCGCTGGGAGGCCACCGCGATCATCAGCTCGGGCGACGCGCTGATCTCGGAGCCCGCGGAGTGGTGCTCGCCGAACCACACCTCGTCGTAGTCGCAGCGGTCGAGCCACTCGACCAGCTCCAGATCCTGCTCCAAGGCCAGCGTCGGGTTGAGCCCCGGCTTGTGGAAGGGGGCGAGGAAGATGCCGAAGCGCATCCTGTGGCCCGCGTCGAGCGCGCCGCGCCCGCCCCCGTTCGTCGCGTCGTCGCGCATGGTGTCTCCTCCGAGGCGGCGTGGGCCGGCGGGCTCGCGCCGCGCGGGCCGGTTGGGTGAGCCTAGGCCCGAGGGCGGCCCGCGCGCCAGGGCGACGTTCGGGCAGCGCCCCGATGAGCGAAGGCCCGTCGCCCGGCGGCCGGGCCGGAGAGCGGCCGTCGAGCCGCGGCGCGGGCGGCCCGTCCGTAGCGCCGGGCGGCCCGGTCGGAGGGCGGGCGCCGAGGGGCGAGGGAGGGCGCGCCGTCCGGCGTCCTCGCCCCCCCCCCCCCTCGGGAGTCAGCCGGCCTCGGTCACGATGCGGGCGCCGCGCTCCAAGGTGCGGTGAACGGGGCAGCGGTCGGCGATCTCCATGAGCCGCGCGCGGCGCTCCTCGTCGAGATCGCCGGTCAGGCGCACCACGCGGCGGAACTGGTCCACCTTGTCCCGGCCGCCCTCGCCGTCGGCCTCGGCGTCCTGCGCGTGGACCCGGTCGTGCGTCACCTCCACCGAGACGTGGTCGAGCGGCCAGCCCTTGCGCCGCGCGTAAAGGCGCACCGTCATCGAGGTGCAGGCGCCCAAGCCCGCCGCGAGGAAGCCGTAGGGCGACATGCCGCGGTCGGTGCCGCCGAAGGCGCGCGGCTCGTCGGCGAGCGCGTGGTGGCGCGGGCCCGCCGCCACGTCCTGGAGGAAGCCGTCCGCGTCGGCCTCCGACACCCGCACCACGCCCTCGGGGGCGCCCTCGGGCGGGGCGGGGGGGTCGAGGTCGACGTAGCGCCCGGCCCAGGCGGCGATCACCTCGGCCGCGTATTCGGCGTCGGCCGCGTCCGAGACCAGGTGGTCGGCGCCGTCGAGCGTGACGAAGCTCTTGGGATGCCGCGCGGCGAGGAAGATCCCGCTGGCGTTCTCGATCCCCACGGTCTGGTCCGTGGGCGAGTGCAGGATCAGGAGCGCCCGGCCGAGGCCCGCGACGGCCGCCTCCAGCCGCGTGCGGCTCACGTCCTCGACGAAGGCGCGCCCGATGCGGAAGGGGCGGCCGCCGAGATCGACCTGCGCCGAGCCCTCCGCCGCGATCTCGGGCAGGGCGGAGGCGAAGTGGTCGGTGACGTGGGAGGGGTCGAAGGGCGCCGCGATGGTCGCCACCGCGCGCGCGGAGGGGATCCCCGCCGCCGCGCGCAGCACCGCCGCGCCCCCGAGCGAGTGCCCGATCAGCAGCGCGGGGGCCATCCCGAGGCCGTCGAGATGCCGCGCCGCCGCCTCCAGGTCGGAGACGTTGGAGCTGAAGGTGGTGTTGGCGAACTCGCCGCCCGAATGGCCGAGGCCGGTGAAGTCGAAGCGCAGCACGGCGATGCCCTCGGCCGCGAGGCGACCCGCGACGCGGCGCGCGGCGACGATGTCCTTGCCGCAGGTGAAGCAGTGGGCGAAGAGCGCGGTGGCGAGCACTGGCCCCTCGGGCCGGTCGAGCCGGGCCGCGAGCGTCGAGCCGTCATGGCCGGGGAAGGTCAGGCGTTCGGTGGGCATGGGGCGCGATCCTGGGCTGTGGCGGGCGCCATGGTGGGGGCGGGCGGGCCGCGCCGCAACACGGGCCGAGGGCGGCTCGCAGGATCGTGGGGCGGCGGGAGGGAGGCGGGGGGAGGGAGGCGGGGACGCCCCCCACCTCGTCGTCCTGCACGCACGCGCCTCCGCCTCGGCTCGCGGCCGAGCGCCGGCGCGCCGCTCGGGTCGGCGCGGCTCGCCCTCTCGTGATGCGCGGGAGGCGGGAGGGAGCGCCTCGCCGGGCGCGCAGGGGGGTCTGACCGGCGGGTGGTCGAAGCGCGCGGCGCGCGAAGGTCTCGGCGGCGTGCGTCCGTGGGACGAGCCGGATCGACGGCCGAACCGGTCGCCGCTCCCGGTGCAGAGCCAGGGCCAGCGCATGAGGACACCCCGCTGCGCTCCGGTGCGCGAACAGGCCTCGACGGGGCCGTGGCTGAGGGACGACAGGAGAGAGCCTCGCCCCAGGATGCCCGCCTCGAGGCCCCGAGCGGACGGTGCGCGGGCCGGGGCGTCGGCTCTGGGCGCCGGGCGGCTTCGGTCCGGGCAAGAGGAGGGCCGCGCCGGCGCGCGACGCCCGGCCGGGGCGGCCTTCGTGGCGCCCCGCCATCGACGCCCGGAGCGGTCCGCGGTCCCGTCGGACACCTGGGGCCGCCCTCGTGCCGGTCCCGGGGGCCGTGCCCGCGACCGGGCCAGGGCGCGGCGCGCCCAGTCGTTCCTGGTGGGGGGCTTGCGCGCGCGGGGGGCGCCGGCCCGTCGAGAGCCCGCGCCGAGCCGTGTGGGCCCGATGGGTTCCCCCCACCCTTCGCCAGGCCGTTGTCCCTCGCGGGGGCCGTCGACCCTCGCGGGCGTCGGCACGCCTCGCCTCGGCCGCTGCCGATCAGCGGCCCATCAGGGCCGCGTCGAAGGGGTAGGAGGTCAAGTTCTCCACCCCGTCCTCGGTGATCAGCACCTGGTCCTCGAGCTTGATCGAGAAGTCGGCGCCCACCGAGCCCACCAGCGCCTCGACGCACAGCGTCATGCCGGGCTCGATCAGGTGGTCGAAGGCGCCCTCGCGCCAATCCTCGGGGTAGGCGATCACCGGCCACTCGTCGCACAGCCCCACCCCGTGGATCATGCAGCCGTAGCGCTGGGCGCGGTAGTCGGGCGCAAGGCGGTGCGCGCGTTCGGTGATCTCGCGCATCGAGGCGCCGGGACGCAGGAGCGCCATGTTGGCCTCGACGTGCTCGCGGGCATGGCGCATGGCCGAGACCATGTCGGGGCGTGGCCGGCTCGGGCCGACCCACCAGGTCCGCGAGATGTCCACGCACATCCCGTAGCAGCCGACGAGATCGGTGTCGAAGGCCACCACCTCGTCGGGCTGCACGATCCTCGGCCCGCACTCCTGGAACCAGGGGTTGGTGCGGGGGCCCGAGGCCAGCAGGCGCGTCTCGATCCACTCGCCGCCGCGGCGGATGTTCTCGGCGTGCAGCACCGACCAGATCTCGTCCTCCGACACGCCCCGGCCGCAGGAGCGCTCCATCGCGGCCACCGCCGCCTCGCCCGCGTGGATGGCGCAGCGCATGGCGCGGATCTCGTCCGCGCCCTTGACGGCGCGGGCGCGCTCGGCCGCCTCCTCGCCCTCCAAAACCTCGATCCCGAGGCCCTCCAGGGCGCGCAGCCCATGGGCCATGATCTTGTCCACGCCGAGGCGGCGGTTGCTCCCTGCGTGCTCCGCCATCAGGTCGCGCACCTCGCCCGCGAAGGCCTCGGCCTGCTCTCGGGTCCGGTCGCCGGCGCCGAAGTAGAAGAAGGACGCGCCCGAGCGGACCTCGCGCACGAGCGGCAGGTGGTCGGCGAGGAAGGGCGAGCAGCGGTAGTCCCAGAGCACCATGTGGCCGTCCGCGAGCAGGAGCACGGCGCGGAACGGGTTGTGCGTGTTCCACAGCTGCATGTTCGAGTGGTCGCTCGCGTAGCGGATGTTGAGCGGGTCGAAGAGCAGGATCCCGCCCCAGCCGCGCTCGACGACGTGGGCCCTCAGCCGCTCCCAGCGATGGCGGCGCATCGCGTCGAGGTCGGGCGGCTCCAGCCCCGCCTCGGCCCACTCGTCGAGCGCGAGCCGCGTCGGCCCGATCTCCATCCGGTCGTTGTCGTTGGGGCTGCCGTCGGGGAGCGTCGGGCCCCGAGAGGGGTCGATCTTGCGCCGGTCGCGGTGGTGCTGGTTCATGGGCGGCCCCCCTTGTCGCGGGGAAGCTAGGGCGCGGCGAGGCCCGCGTCACGGCCGGAGGCGACGCGAGGGGGCGTCGTTTTCAGATCACCGAGCGGCGAGGGAGCGAGCCCTGAGAGGGGTCGGCGGCCAACGTCGTTCGTCCGGAACGTGCCCGATCGTCCGTGCCCGCCGGGAAGAGCGGTCCGTGAGGGCCCTGCCTGCGGCCGACCACACGATATCTCAATCGATGTGGGCTGATCCATACTTGTTCGACTCGATTTCGTCATCTCCCAATTCACTCTCTATGTTCTGACTCTCTTAGGCGTTCAGTCCTCGTGGTGTGGTGGTGGTCTTCCATTGGCTACGGAGAAGGACGCGCCATGGGACAGGTGCTGCACGGCAGCGCCGCGACGACGCGCGCCGTGCGAGCAGCGACACGGCGATCGAAGGCTACGGTCGCGGAACTCGCCGAGCAGTGCCATCTGAACGAGAAGGCCGTTCGCAAGTGGCGCAGCCGCACGTCCGTCGAGGACGCGCGGATGGGCCCGAAGCAGGCTCGCTCGATCGTATGCGTCCGGTCTCACTGCGCTGAGGGGTGGTTCCAGGGCATGAGTTCGCCGAGGCGTGTGATCTTGTGGTCTGGGATGCGGGCCAGGGTGTCGGCGAGCCAGGCCTCGGGGTCGGCGCCGTTCAGCTTGGCGGTCTCGATCAGGGTGTAGGCCACTGCGGCGTCGCGGCCGCCGGCGATCGAGCCGACGAACAGGTAGATGGGATGACCGTTTCCGCGGACGCGTGGGGCGGTGCGAAGCTCGGAGCGTTCGATGGGAGAACGCTCATGCTGGATCACGATGTGGACGCCTATGTCGGGCTCGATGTGCACAAGGAGACGATCACGGTCGCCATCGCGGCGGCCGGCCGGGAGGGCGAGGTTCGCTCGTGGGGTGCGATCCCGCACGAGCGAACGGCGATCGATCGGATGCTGAAGCGCATGGCCGTGCGCCATCCGGTGGCGTCGTATGTCTACGAGGCGGGACCGTGCGGCTACGGCCTCCACCGCCACTTCTCTGCCAGGGGCATCGATTGCCGGGTGACGGCGCCGTCGAAGATGCCGGTTCACTCCACGCATCGTCGACAGAAGAACGACACCCGCGATGCCGCCGCGCTGGCGCGACTGCACCGGGCGGGAGAGCTGACCTACATCTGGACGCGGTGCTGTCTCGGAGGTGGTGGAAATCGGGATGACGCGATCTCCGGCGGGGCGAGGTTACGACGTCACGCGGCGAGATCAATCGCCTGATCGGCGAGCGGCGCGGAGAGGCTCTCCCAGCCGTCGACCTTGCGCATGACGATCTGCCCCGAGGCCAGCAGCGCCCAGAACAGCATGGGCGCGGTCTCGGCCTGGGGCAGGACGGTCTGGGTCTTGATGCGTCGCTTGAACTCCTCGTGCAGCCGCTCGATGGCGTTGGTCGTGCGGGCCGACTTCCACTGGCCGGGCGGCAGGCGCGTGAAGGTGAAGAGCCGATCCCCGTTCGGGGGGCTTACGCGGCCCCACCGGGGCCACGGTCCCCCCTCACCCTCGAGGCTGTCGGCGACGGGGCGGCACTTCAGCCGCCACTTGCGGAGGAATGCCCTGCGGCGGTCCTCCACCTCGGCCGCCGTGTCGGCGTAGATCATGTCGCGGTAGTCTTCGGTCAGCTCGTCGTGGAGCCGCTTCGGGGCGTGGGCGAGCAGGTTGCGGTGCTTGTGAACCGTGCACCGCTGGGCCGGGACGTCGGGCCACAGCGCCGCCAGCGCCGCCTCGAGCCCGGGCACGCCGTCGACGATGAGGAGCTCGGGCGCCTTGAGGCCGCGCCGGGTCATGTCCTCGAGAAAGGCCGTCCAGGCGACCGTGCTCTCGCCACCCATGCTCTTCAGCGCGAGCAGCACTTTCTGGCCGTCGCGCCGCACGCCGACCGCGACCAGCAGCGAGATGGCGGTCGCCTTGCGGTCGATCTTCACCCTGACCACCGTGCCGTCGAGGATGAGCCGGGCGATGTCCTGCGCGCCGAGATCGCGGGCGTTCCACGCCTCCCAGTCGGTCTTCACCTTGCGCCAGGCTCGGCTGACCACGTCCTTGCCGACAGCCCCGTCGAACAAGGCAGCCAAGGCGCGGCGCACCCGCCGGGTGTTGGTCCCGGCCAGGTAGGCCCCGGCGATCAGCGCCTCCGCGCGCTTGGTCAGGCGCTGATAGCGACGCAGCCCCTTCGAGCGCCACTCCGCCGTGCCGCCCTCCTCGCGCATGAGCCGCGCCCTGGGCACGCGCACCGTCTCAGGCCCGAACGTGCCGATCACCTGCCGCTCGCGATGCCCGTTGCGCCACCCCCGCGGTCCCTCGTCGGTCCGCTCGTAGCGGGCCCGTCCGAGCGCCGCCTCCAGCTCCTCCTCGAGGATCGCCTCGATGAAGGCGCGGACCCGGCCGCGGACCCCATCCTCGATCGGGTCGCTCCAGTCCCCGAGCGATGGCGCGCTCGCGCTCGTCGTCGTAGTCTCATCCATGGCGTGGTCTCCACGGCGGTGGCAACCGCCGTCCAGGGTTGGGTCAATGCCCGGAGACTACGCCAACCCCGAAACTCCACCACGTTCGCGACAGGACCTCTGGACGCCCGACGAGGTGCACGAGGCGATGCAGGATTCTGATCCGCGCGCGGCGGGTCGCGTCCCACCAGGTCCGCAAGGCGCGTCAACGGATCAGCGGCTACCTGCTCAAGTACGGCTGCCGCTACGATCGCAAGCGGTGGGGCAGGACGCATCGGATGTGGCTGGCTGATCTGCGGTTCGACCATGCCGGCCAACAGTTCGCGTTGCAGAGCTACGTCATCGACGAAGAGCAGGCGGTCGCACGCCGAGCGCAGATCGACGGGCAGATCGAGGCGCTCCTGCCCGACTGGCGGCTGGCGGCGGTGGTCCGCGATCTCACCGCGCTGCGCGGCGTGGACATCGTGATCGCCGCGGCCGTGGCGACCGAGGTCGGCGACTTCGCCCGCTTCGCCAGCGCTCGGCATCTGATGAGCTATCTCGGTCTGGTGCCGGGGGAGTGCTCGAGCGGCGGTACGACGCGGGTGCGGGGCATCACGAAGGCCGGGTCCTCGGACGTGCGGGCACTGCTCTTCGAGGCGGCGTGGCTGTACCGCCTGACCCCGAAGGTTGGCCAGTGGCAGCGGACCTGCCGGAAGGATCCCTCCCAGGCGGCTCAGGACATCGCGTGGAAAGCGCAGTTGCGCCTGCACGGCCGGTACCGCCGCCTGACGCAGACGAGGCAGAAGCGCAGCCAGGTCGCCGTCACGGCGGTGGCGCGCGAACTGGTCGGCTTCATCTGGGCGATCGCGCGCAGCGCAGAAACGGACGCGATGGCGAACTGACCAGCCGCGCCGCCGCGGCCGCACGATGCCGCCGGTGGTCTGCATGCAGGGCGTTGGGACCGGTTCGAGGACATCCCTGGGCAAGAACTTGGAGCCGATCATCCGATCGGACCTCCGCAGCTAGATTGGGGCCATCCTCCACGCCGCATCACCATCATGGGGCCGCACGCGGATCCCCGAATGAGAGTTTGAGCAACCGTCGCTGAGACCTCAGCACCCTGCACCAGCCCATCGGTGAAGACCTTCCACGTCTCGGCAGGATGCCGGGCGGGGGATGGCCTGTGCGCATAGACTTGACGACGGTCATGAGAGTTCTTCCGCCCGAGGGCGATGGGGGGTCGTGTCCGTCAATGAGGTGTAATTTCGGGTGTGGTCCCGGGCCATCGGATCAGGCGGCTTCGGGTGTGATCTGGAGTGTGGAGCCCTCCTCGAGCTGGGGTGTGTCGAGCTCAGCCATGCCCTCGATCTGCATGTATCGATGCTGGAGTTGCCAGTTGATGGCATGGACCGCCTCTGCACCGACGGCGCTATTGGGCTGGTCGTCACATCCAGCTTCGGGAGCAAGTCATGTCTGTCACAACCATCGGGCTCGACCTCGCCAAGTCGGTCTTCCAGGTCCACGGCGTCGATGCCGGCGGGCACGCCGTGCTGAAGCGGCGGATCCGGCGACAGAGCCTCCTCGCCTTCTTCGAAGAGCTACCACCCTGCCTCGTTGGAATGGAGGCGTGCTCGAGCGCACACCACTGGGCCCGGGAGCTGGTCGCAGTGGGTCACGACGTCCGACTGATCCCCCCGCAGTATGCGAAGCCCTACGTGAAGAGGAACAAGACGGACGCGGCCGACGCCGAGGCGATCTGCGAAGCCGTCGGCCGGCCGAACATGCGGTTCGTTCCGATCAAGTCGCGGCAGAGCCAGAGCGTGCTGACGCTCCACCGCGTGCGCTCGCTCCTAGTGCGGCAGCGCACGGCCACCGTGAACGCGGTGCGCGGGCTTCTCGGCGAGTTCGGGATCGTCGCGGCCAGGGGCATTGGTCGCGTCCCCGATCTCAGGCGTGGCATGGACGCGGTGGACGAGGCCGTCCTGCCGCGGGAGGCGCGGACGGCCATCGAGGCGCTGTTCGATCATCTGGACGCCCTGACGGCGAAGCTCGGGGCAGTCGAACGCGAGATCCTCGCCTGGCACAGGACGAACGAGGCGAGCCAGCGCCTCGCGACGGCGCCGGGGGTTGGCCCGCTGACGGCGACGGCCTTGATCGCGGCTGTCGGGGACGGCTCGCAGTTCACGTCGGCGCGCCACTTCGCAGCGTGGCTCGGCTTGACGCCACGCATGTCCGCGAGCGGTGGTCGAGAGCACATCGGGCGGATCAGCAAGGGCGGGGATCGCTACCTGCGCACGCTCCTGATCCACGGCGCGCGGGCCATGGTCGGCACGAGCTTCCGCCGTGGAGCCAGGCCGCACCCATGGCTTCAGGCCCTGATCGCCAGGCGCCCGGTCAACGTCGCCGCGGTGGCGGTCGCGCACAAGACGGCGCGCGCGCTGTGGGCGATGCTCCGGCGAGAGGAGGCGTATCGGCGTCCGGCCGTGTTTGCGACCGCCGCCTGACGGGGATCAGCGTCGCAGATTTGCGGCGCTGGCTTGCGAGGGAAGCGAGCGATGATGGCAGACCCGGGCGACCGGGGTTCGGCAAAGGCCCTTGAACGATGCGAGCCGACGTGAGCTCGCCCAATTGTCTGGCCGCCGGGCTCTGTTGCACGGAACGCCTGAAGGCCGAGCTTCCCCTTTCCCCGCGGCGGTCAGCCGACGGGTCGTGTGACGGGGATGCCGAGCGCGGTATAGCGGTTGAGGATGGCGATGCGGACTTGGAGTTCGGCGGTCTGGCGGTCGAAGTCGCGGGCCATGAGCTTTTGCCCGAGGAGCTTCATGCAGTTCATCTTGGTCTCGGCGCGGCTTCGGCGGTGGTATCCGCTCCATCGGCGCCAGATCGTGCGGCCGAGGCGCTTGATGGCGCGCAGAGCCTCGTTCCTCGCTTCTACGCCGGGGCTGTCCTTCTCCCAAGGCTTGGCATTTCGCCGGGGCGGGATGACAGCGTCCGCGCCGCGGTTCGCGATGGCGTCGCGGCAGCCGCGGGTGTCGTAGGCGCCGTCGGCGGTGACCGAGACGATTGGCTCGTTTGCTGGGATTGGCCGAGCAGGTCCGGTAGCACAGGCCCATCGCCGACGCCGCTGCCGGTGATCTCGACCGCGCGGACCTCGAGTGTCACCTCGTCGACGGCGAGGTGGACCTTTCGCCAGATCCGCCTGCGCGCCCCGCCATGCTTGCGCGCGTGCCATTCCCCCTCGCCTCGGACCTTGATGCCCGTGCTGTCCACGAGCAGGTGCAGCGGGCCGCCGCTGCCCCGGTAGGGCAGCTGAACGGCCAAGGTCTTCTGCCGTCGGCAGAGCGTCGAGAAGTCCGGCACCGGCCAGTCGAGCCCCGCGAACTTCAGAAGGCTCGCGACGAAGCCGGTCGTCTGGCGAAGCGGCAGGCCGAACAGCACCTTGATCGTCAGGCAAGCCTGGATCGCGGCGTCGCTGTAGACCGGCTGGCCGCCGTCGCTTGCCCGATGGCGCCGCTGCGCAGGGCGTCGAAGGGTCGAACCGGACGGTCAGCGTTCTCTACGAGCTCTCGGCGGGGCCGGGTCAGGATGGGGTATGGGCGGGAGCCAGGGTGCTTCCTTATTTGCGGCGTCGGGTCCCGGACACGTCGCCGGGGCGCCAAAGAAATGGAGCGCACTCGCCTCGACCCCGTCCCCGAGGGGACCCCGACGGCGGCGTCCTCGGAGGCCGCCGATCTCGCGCAGTGGGATGTCTCGTGATCAGGTGGGGATAGCCACGCGGTACGGCTCGCCGCTGAGCCAGATCCGGTGGAGCACCACGGCGAGCTTGCGCGCCAGTGCCACCTTGGCCTTGCCGAGCCCGCGGCGCCCGGCGAGGCGCACGGCCCAAGACTTCAGCGCACACCATCCCCGGCTGTGATGGATCAGCGCATTGGCTGCCTGATAGAGGGCGCGCCGCACCCCGGCGTCGCCGGCGCGGCTGATGCCGCCCGACCAGTCCATGTCGCCCGACTGCCATCGCCGGGGCGTCAGGCCGAAGTGCGCGCCCACGTCGCGTGACTTTGCGAACCTCGAGGGATCGTCCATGCCTGCGACGTAGGTCATCGCGACCAGAGGACCGACGCCTGGGACCGTCATCAGCCGGCGGCAGGGCTCGCTCGCCTTCGCCCGGGCGGCGATCTGCCGGTCGAGCGCGTCGATCTCACATGCGAGCCGGTCGACGATCTCGACGAGAGGCCGCAGGACGGGTTGCAGATCCGGATCGTCCAGCGCCTCGTCGACGAGGGCGCGGAACTCCGACCGGGCCAGCTTTGGAGGCCTCAACCCCTCGGCTTGCAGGATCGACCAGATGGCGTTGCGCAGGTCGAGCGACTGGCGGCGCAGCTGCTCACGCACGGACAGGAGCGCGCGCTCCCGCTGCGCCTCTGGCGACTTGACCCAGACGGGCCGGAACGTCCTCACGCGCATCATATCGGCGAGGCCGCGCGCGTCGTTGCGGTCGGTCTTGTTGCGGAACCCCACGCGCAGAGTGGCGGCCGCGTGCGTCGCGTCGATCACGATCGCCGGCAGGCCGAGCGCGCGCAGCCCGCGTGCCAGCCAAGGCGACGTCGGTCCCGCCTCGAGGCCGATCCGCTCGATCTCGGCGCCGAACGGCGCCAGCATCTCGGTGATCTCGCCGGGCGTGCTGCCGACCGAGCGCTGGAGCGCGACCACCCCCTCGTCGTCGACGACGCAAACCGCGACCCGCGCCGAGGACACATCCAGACCCACGTAGAACATCTCCGCCTCCCATGCTGGCTCGACCGCCGACGAGAAGCGTCACCCAAAGATGGCTGTCGGTCCATCGGGGCGCGGGCCGGCCGGATATCCCATCTTGTTCAGCCGCTCGAGGGGGTTGGTGGAGTGCAGCTTGGCGCGGTGGCGCATGGGGAAGGCCATGTAGGCCAAGACATCGGCCTCGGCGTCGTCCATCAGCGCGCCGAGCTTCGGCCATCGGGCGCGGAGCTGATCGGCGACGTGGCGCCAGGCTCGGGTCGCGGAGGCGTGGTCGGGCTGAACGAAGGCTTGCCGGATGGCGGCCGCGACGACGGTGGCCTGGCTGCGCGGGACGTGCGCGAGCGCATTCCTCATGAAGTGCACGCGGCAGCGCTGCCAGGTGGCGCCTGTGAGGCTGCGCGCGATGGCCGCCTTCAGGCCCTCATGGGCGTCCGAGATCACCAGCTTGGTGCCCTTCAGACCGCGCTTGGCGAGGCTCCTGAGGAAGGCCGACCAGAACGTCTCGGCCTCCGAGGGGCCGATGTGCAGCCCCACGATCTCGCGCCGGCCACAGGTCGTTGACGGCCACGGCGACTATCGCGGCCACCGAGACGATGCGCCCGCCCTCGCGCACCTTGAGGTAGGTGGCGTCGAGCCAGAGGTAGGGCCACTCGCCCTCCAGGGTTCGTCCCAGGAAGGCCCCCACGCGCTCGTCGATGTCGCGGCACAGCTTCGACACGCTCGACTTCGAGATGCCGCCCATCCCCATGGCCTGCACCAGGTCGTCGACCTTGCGCGTCGACACGCCGGCGATCCAGGCTTGCCTCGGATGACGGCGACCAGCGCCTTCTCCACCGGCTTGCGGGGCTCAAGGAAGCCAGGGAAGTAGGACCCGGTCCGCAGCTTCGGGACCTTGAGGCTCAGCGGCCCGAGCCGCGTCTCCAAGGTCCTGTCGCGGTAGCCGTTGCGCCACGTCGTGCGCTCGGCCGCCCGCTCGTGGCGCCCCGCGCCGATCACGCCCTCCACGTCCGCCTCCATGATGATCTGAAGCACGGCCTCCGCGACAGAGCGGAGGAAGTCGTCATCACCGCTCTTCGCGAGCAGCTCGGCCAGCGGTAGTCTGTCCTCGGTCATCGGGGTCGTCCTCAGGGCTTGGGTGAAGCGTGCAACTCCACCTTACCCGATGGTCCCGGTGGCCACCGCAATCGACACCGCCAGGGAAGGGGAATGCCCCACCCCGGACAGCACCGTCGGCGACCCCGGAAATTACACCACCACCGCGGGCGCTACCCAGTGCGCCGAGCGTCCGGAACGCTTCACAATCAATCCAGCCCACCACTCCATGGGACTGAACAGCTAGGGCCGAAATGCCCCAGCGCATCCATATATCCTAGAAGAAGGACACCGAAGCGCCCGGAAGGGCAACCGGGGAGCGTATGGCAGCGGCCGGGATCCGCTGAGAACAGGGGAAGAGGGCCACAGGCGGAGGCGCGAGAGGGCCGGCCGGAAAGACGGCCAGGAAGGCCGCGGGTTAAGCCCCCGAGCCCCCCGACGGAGCTATGGCCGAATCTGGGTGATGGCGGTTCGAGGAGGGCGGCGTATCGAGGCGGGTGACGAAGCCTGCCAGGACCTCCAGATGGAGCGATACGCCGTGACCGAGACTACCAGCATCCTGCCCTTTCGCCAGGGCGACGAGATCGACGATCCGCTGACGGCGCTGGCGCGCGAAGGCGCGCGGCGCATCCTCGCGGAGGCGCTGGCCGCGGAGGCCGACGCGCCTCAACGCCACCTTCGCCGAGGCGCGGCTCGAGGACGGCCGGCGGCGGGTCGTGCGCCACGGCTCCGGCCCCGAGCGCGCGATCCAGACCGGCGTGGGACCGGTCCCGGTTCGCCGGCTGAAGGTGCGCGACCGCGATCCGGGCGAGTCCGAGCCGGTGCGGTTCATCTCGGCGATCCTGCCGAGATGGGCGCGGCGGACACGGAGCTTGGACGCGCTTTTGCCGGTTCTCTACCTCCGCGGCGTCTCGACGGGGGACTTTCAGGAGGCGCTGGCGGCGCTGCTCGGCCGCGACGCCCCGAACCTGTCGCGCCTTCGGTGATCGGGCGCCTGAAGGAGGGCTGGCAGGACGAGTGCGCGCGCTGGCAGCGGCGCGACCTGTCGGCCCGGAGGTACGTCTACGTCTGGGCCGACGGGGTGTACTTGCAGGCGCGGATGGAGCCCACGGCCGAGTGCATGCTGGTGGTGATCGGAGCGACGCCCGAGGGCAAGAAGGAGCTCGTGGGGTTCCAGACAGGCGTGCGCGAGAGCGTCCAGAGCTGGCGCGAGCTGCTCGTCGATCTGACGGCAAGGGGCCTGGCCACAGCCCCCGAGATCGCGGTGGGCGACGGCGCCATGGGGTTCTGGCGGGCGCTCGAGGAGGTCTTCCCCTCCACGCGTCATCAGCGCTGTTGGGCACACAAGGCCGCCAACGTCCTCAACGCGGTCCCGAAGTCGGTTCAGCCCGGCATGAGGGCCGACCTGCGCGAGGTCCGCGACGCCCCCGACCGGGCCCAAGCCGAGGCGGCCATCGCCGTGTTCGTGAAGAAGTACGGCGCCAAGTACCCCAAGGCGGTCGAGCGCCTGGTGAAGGACCGCGACGCGCTCTTGGCCTTCTTCGACTTCCCGGCCGAGCACTGGGATCACCTGCGCACCGCCAACCCCATCGAGAGCGTGTTCGCCACCGTCCGCCATCGGACCGTCCGAACCAAGGGAGCGCTGTCGCAGACCACCGCCCGGCTGATGGTGTTCAAGCTCGTCATGGCCGCCTCGAAGACCTGGCGGCGCCTGAAGGGCGAGAACCGCTTGCCGATGCTCCTCGCCGGCGTCACCTTCACCGACGGCGTCGCCACCGCGGCGCCCGATCACCGCGCCGCCTGATCGGCCGCGTCACCCAAAATCAGCCATAGCTCGCGGGTTGGACCCGGAAGGGCGTCCGCGGCTTGCACCACAAGGTTCGTGTGGGGCGCCGAGGTCTTGATCGTCCCGCACCCGAAGAAGGACCTGCCGCTGGGCACGGCGCGCGCCATCGCCCGCGCGGCGGGGTGGCTCTGAGGAGGCCGCGATCATGCGCCCCATCATCGGCGTCGTGCACAAGGACGAGGGCTCGGCCTACGGGGCCTCCTTCCCCGACGCCCCGGGCTGCTTCGCGGCCGCCGACGAGCTCGACGGGCTGATCCCGGCGGTGGTCGAGGCGCTGACGCTCTGGGCCGAGGAGGGGGAGCTGCCCATGCCGCGCGACATGGAAGCGATCCGCGCCGAGGTGGCGGACGAGCTGGCCCAGGGTGCCGCTCTCGTGGCCGTGCCGCTGGTGGTGCGGGCGCGCGTGCCCCGGCGGGTGAACGTCTCGCTCGACCGGGGCGTGCTGGAGGCCATCGATGCCGAGTCGCGGCGGCGGGGCATGACCCGCTCGGCCTTCCTCGCCGAAGCGGCGCTCAACGAGATCGAGGCGCAGCACTAGGCCTTGATGGTGTGACCGCCCCCCGACGGCATCTGTTGTGCCAAGGTGGGTCAGCGACGATCCACGGAGGGGAGCGGTCATGTCGGAGATTATCACGGTCGGGCTCGATCTGGCGAAGAATGTGTTCCAAGTGCATGGGGCGGACGGCTCGGGGCGGGCGGTGCTGCGCAGGAAGCTGCGGCGCGCGCAGGTGCTGGAGTTCTTCGGCCAGCTCGGGCCCTGCACCGTCGCGATGGAGGCCTGCGGCGGGGCTCACTTCTGGGGTCGCGAGATCGGCAAGCTGGGCCACGAGGTGCGGCTGATCCCGCCGGCCTATGTGAAGCCGTTTGTCCGGCGGCAGAAGAACGATGCGGCGGATGCCGAAGCCATCTGCGAGGCGGCGCAGCGGCCGAACATGCGCTTCGTACCCGTGAAGAGCGAGGAGACGCAGGGCGCGGCGTCGGTGTTCCGCGTGCGCGAGCTGCTCATTCGGCAGCGCACGCAGACGATCAACGCGCTGCGCGGGCATCTGACGGAGTTCGGGGAGGTCGTCTCTCAAGGGGCCTGGAACGTGCGCCGGCTGGTTGCGCTGGTCGAGATGCCGGACAGCGACCTGCCGGATGCGGCCCGGGCGACGCTGCAAGTCCTGGTCGAAGGACTGCGCCACCTCGAGGAGCGCATCGCCACGCTGGACGCCGAGATCGCCCGCCGGGCGCGCGAGGACGAGACCGCACGGCGGCTGATGACGATCCCCGGGATCGGCCCGCTGATCGCCACGGCGCTGGCCACGCTCGCCCCGCCGCCCGAGACGTTCGGCAAGGCACGCGACTTCGCGGCGTGGCTCGGCCTCACGCCGAGGCAGCATTCCACCGGAGGCAAGCAGCGGCTCGGGGCGACGACGAAGATGGGGGAGCGCTCGCTCAGGCGCCTGCTGATCATCGGGGCCAACAGCGTCATCATCAAGCGGCACGTGCACGCCGCCGCCAAGCCGGGCACGTGGCTGGGCAGGATGCTCGCGTGCAAGCCGGGGATGCTGGTGCGGGTGGCACTCGCGAACAAGATGGCGCGGATCGTCTGGGCCCTGATGGCCCGGGGCGGCGTCTACAGGGCTCCGGTCGCGGCGGCGTAGAGCCGCTCGCGGTCGCGAGGCGTCGGAGCACAAGAGGGCAAGGAGCGGTATGGCGCAGCAGTCGTGAGACGGGATCGGGACACCCAGCCTGCAACAAAGTGCCTTCGAGCACGCGGCTTTGATCTGGACCCGATCCTCGACCACCACACGGGCCCGCGGCATGACGATGGCCGCATCACGAGGCCGGATACATGTCAGCACCCGACGGCGCGTCAGTCCAAGCTTCGACGATCCCTCTTGCGCATGGGGCGGTTATACATGTTGACAAAGTCTCGGACCCACAGGCGGATGCAGGCAAGGTCGAGGAAGCCGAGGAGGCTTGTGGCGGTCTTGTCGTAACGCGTGGCGAGGCGGCGGCTGTGCTTGAGCCTGCCGATGCAGCGCTCGATGCGGTTGCGCAATGCGTAGAGGGCGCGATCGACGCCCTTTCGCGCCTTGCGGCGCCGGCGCATCGGGATGACGGGCACCCCATCGCGCGCCTCGGCCCAGGCCCGGATGCGGTCGCTGTCGTAGCCCTTGTCGCCCAGAAGAGCCGCCGGCGCGGGCAGGTCGTCGCCCATCACGAGGTCGAAGCCGCGGTGATCGGAGGTCTGGCCGGGCGTGACACAGGCCGCGCATCGGCAGGCCCCACGCATTGACCCGGAGGTGGATCTCGGTCGTGAGGCCACCGCGCGAGCGGCCAAGACCCTGGCGCGCAGAGCTCCCGCCCCCTTCTTCGGCGCCCCCGCGGCGTGCTGATGCGCCCGCACGATGGTGCTGTCGACCATCCGCAGCCGGTCCGGCGCAGGCTCGATCTTGGCCGCGCCCTCGTTCAGCGCCTCCAGGATCGCCTCCCACAGCCCCACCAGCGTCCATCGCCGGAACTGGCGGTAGACGCTGGACCACTTGCCCTCACTCCTCGGGCAGGTCGCGCCAGGCGCTGCCGGTCCGCGCGATCGGTCCGCGCGATCCAGACCCGAAGGGCCGCGCGAAGCAGCGAACACCCTGTCGAGCACGCGGCGATGATCGCCGGCAGGCCGGCCCTGTGGGGCTCGCACTTCGCGGACAGAACGGCTCGAAGAACGCCCACTCCGCGTCCGACATCAGACCACGCGCCATGACCGCCTCCCAGCCAACCATCACTCAGCTAGCGAGGACGTTCAGAAGGCTTTTGTCAACACGGCCTAGGACGTTTCCCAGCCCGATCGAACCGGTCGGGCGCCCGGACCATGCTGCCACGACGGAGCCTGGAGCGTCCGAGCCGATCCCGTCGGGTCGAAGCGCGCTCTAGGGGCCGCCGCGGGCGCTGCCGTCGCCCTGCGCGCGCCCATCGTCGCCGATGCTCGCACCCTCGTGGACGCCTCCGCCCTCGTGCCAGCGCCAGGCGTCGGCGATCATCTCGCGCAAGGAGCGCTCGGGGCGCCAGTCGAGCTCGGCCGCGGCGCGCGTCGAGCCCGAGACGAGGCGCATCGCGTCGCCCGCGCGCCGCGGCCCGACGCGGTGCGGCACGGGGCGGTTGGTGATGGCGCCCGCGGCCTCGATCACCTCGCGCACCGAGTAGCCCCGGCCCGAGCCGAGGTTGAAGGCCCGGCTGGGCCGGCCGTCCACCAGCCAGCCGAGCCCCGCGACATGCGCCCGCGCGAGGTCGGTGACGTGGACGTAGTCGCGCACCGCCGTGCCGTCGGGGGTGTCGTAGTCCTCGCCGTGGACCACCAGCTCGGGCCGGCGGCCGGCCACCGCGTCGAGCAGGACCGGGATCAGATGCGTCTCGGGCTCGTGGCGCTCGCCGATCTCGCCCGAGGGATCCGCGCCCGCGACGTTGAAGTAGCGGAAGATGACGTGGCGCAGCCCGTGCGCGGCCTCGAAGTCGGCGAGCAGATCCTCGACCGCGCGCTTGGTGGCGCCGTAGGCGCCGGCGGGTCGGCGCTCGCAGCCCTCATCGAGCGTCGTGCCGTCCTGGTCGCCGTAGACCGCGCAGGTGGAGGAGAACACGACCCGCCCGCAGCCCGCCGCGACCGCGGCCTCCAGGAGCGTGAGCGAGCCGCACAGGTTGTTGCGCCAGTAGAGGCCGGGCTTGAGGACCGCCTCGCCGACCTGGCTCAGCGCGGCGAAGTGCAGCACGGCCACGGGGCGGTGGCGCGCGAAGGCCGCGTCGAGCCGCGCGCGGTCGCCGAGGTCGCCCTCCTCGAAGGGGCCGTAGCGCACCGCCTCGCGCCAGCCGGTCGAGAGGTTGTCGTAGGTCACGGGCATCCAGCCCGCATCGCGCAGCGCCTTGCAGGCGTGCGAGCCGACATAGCCCGCCCCGCCGGTGACGAGCACCCTCCGTCCGTCCCCCACCGTCTCCGAGCGCATCGCCGCCATCCTCGCACACCCTTCGTCGCCCGGCCCCTCGCGGGGGCCGGCCGGGGCTATGACACGGGAGCCCGTGCCGCGACAGGTCGGGCCACGACAGGTCTGGCCACGACGGGCGGGGCCGCGCGGTCCGGCTCCGGGATCGGGCTCAGGCGGCGGCGGTCTGCGCGGGGTCGATCTCGGCGAGGAAGGAGGCGAACTCGTCGCGCAGGTCGGGGCGCGCGAGCCCGAAGGCGACGGTGGCCTGGAGGAAGCCGGCCTTGGTGCCGCAGTCGAAGCGCTGGCCCTTGAAGCGGTAGCCGTAGACGTCGTGCCCTTCGGCGATCTCGCGGGCGATGGCGTCGGTGAGCTGGATCTCGCCGCCGGCGCCCGCGTCGATGTCGTCGAGATGGGCCATCACCCGCGCGCTCAGCACGTAGCGGCCGATCACGGCGAGGTTCGAGGGCGAGTCCTTCGCGGCGGGCTTCTCGACCATGCCGCGCATGCGCACCAATGCGCCCATGTCCTCCGACACGTCGAGCATGCCGTAGGAGGAGGTCTTGTCGGGCGTCACCTCCATCGCCGCGACCATCGAGCCCCCGGTCTCGGCATGGGCTTCGACCATTTGCCTGAGGCAGGGCGTCTCGGCGGCGATGACGTCGTCGGGCAGGATCACGGCGAAGGGCTCGTCGCCCACCAGCCTGCGCGCGCACCACACCGCGTGGCCGAGCCCCAGCGGCTTGGCCTGCCGCAGGTAGGCGATGGCGCCCGAGTCCATGTCGGTGGCGCGGAGCGTCTCGAGGAGCGCGTCCTTGCCCTTCTCCTTGAGCGCCGCCTCGAGCTCGGGCGAGTGGTCGAAGTAGTCCTCGAGCGCGGACTTGCCGCGCGAGGTGACGAAGATGAACTCCTCGATGCCGGCCGCGCGCGCCTCGTCGATGGCGTACTGGATCAGCGGGCGATCGACGAGGGTCATGATCTCCTTCGGCACCGACTTGGTGGCCGGCAGGAAGCGGGTGCCCAGCCCGGCGACGGGGAAGATGGCCTTGGTGATCCGCCTGCGGGCGGGGCGGGGGCCGGGTCCGGCGGCAGGGCGACGCGATTGCAGGCTCATGGGAGTCCCTCGTCTCAACTGGCGCCCGGGCCGGGACCGGGCCGGAACGGTTCCGGCGAGGCGGTGCGGGCCGCCGCGAATGCAAAAGGTGGGTGCCGGAGCGCTCCGACGCCCACCGCGCGAATCGGTCTATAGCTCACTTGTGGCACAAAGAAGTCGTCGCAGGACACGACGCCCCGTCCCGCGCGGCGCCCCGCGGGGCGGGGCCTGGTGCATCGGCGGTGTCCCGCGCCCTCCCCCATCGTCCGGGAACCCCTCACCGCAGGCCGACCTGGACCAGCATCGCCTCGACGCGGGCCACGTCGTCGGGATGGTTGACCTCCCAGAAGGGTCGGCCCCGAGCCTCGACGCCGACGCAGGCCACCGGCACCCCGCGCTCGAGGAAGCGCAGCTGCTCGAGCCCCTCGGCACGCTCGAGCGCCCCCATCGGCCAGGAGGCGTAGTCCCTCAGCGCCTGCGGGCGGTAGGCGTAGACGCCGACATGGTGCAGCACCCCCTCCGCGCCGCCCGAGGAGAAGGGCAGCACCTCCTTGGAGAAGTAGAGCGCCGAGCCGTCCTCGCGCAGGACGGCGGTGGTGGCGCCGACGAGCCCGCGGGCGCGGTCGGCGCGCAGCGCGGCCTCGGCCTTCTCGGACGCGCGCAGCACGGGCGTGGCCATCGCCACCTCGGGATCGCGCTCCATCCGGTCGAGCAGCGCCTCGACGAAGGAGGGCGGGGTCAGCGGCGCGTCGCCCTGCAGGTTGACCACCGCGTCCCACTCGCCCCGCGGATCGGGGCCCAGCGCCTCCATCGCGGCGGCGCAGCGCTCGGTGCCGTTGCGGCAGGATCCGGGGGTGATGACGACCTCCGCCCCGAAGCCCTCGCAGTGGCGCGCGATGCCCGCGTCGTCGGTGGCCACGACGACGCGGGCCGACGAGACCGAGCCGGCCGCGAGCACCGCTGCCTCCCAGCTGCGCTCGATCAGGCTGCGCGACTCGCCGGTGGCGCCGCGCAGCATCGCCAGGGGCTTGCCGGGGAATCGCTGCGAGGCATGGCGCGCGGGGATGACGATCAGCGCCCTCAAGCCGAGGCCTCCAGATCGACGCCCGGCGCGTGGGCGAGGAAGTGCGGGTTCTCGTAGCCGGGCTTGCCGTAGGTGAGCGGCGTCAGGTCGGACGCCACCACCACCGCGCCCCCCGCGCCGATCAGCACCGCGTGGCCCGCGGCGGTGTCCCACTCCATGGTGCGCCCGAGCCGCGGGTAGAGGTCGGCCTCGCCCGAGGCCACCAGGCAGAACTTGAGCGAGGAGCCCGCCGAGCGCGTGCCCGCCACCTCGTAGCGCGCGATGTAGGCGTCGGTGGCGGCGTCGCGGTGGGACTTCGAGGCGACGACGTTGAGCGCCGCGTTGTCGGGCGTGGCGACGCGCAGGGCCGTGGTCTCGCCCGGGGCCTCGCCGAACGGCCCCGCCTCCTCGACCGAGGCGCCGTCGGGGCCGGTGTAGAAGAGCCGCCCCTTGGCCGGCGCGTAGACCACGCCGCGCACCGGCCGGCCGCCCTCGACGAGCGCGATGTTGACGGTGAAGTCGCCCCGGCGGCGCACGAACTCCTTGGTGCCGTCGAGCGGATCGACGATCAGGAAGCGCTCCGCCCGCTCCTCGTGGGTGTGCGCGCGCTCCTCGGTGACGACGAGCACGTCCGGGAAGGCGCGGGCCAGACCCTCGGCGATGATCCGGTCGGCGGCCATGTCGGCGCGCGTCACCGGGCTCTCGTCCTCCTTGGCGCGCACGCCCAGGTCGTGCGAGCCGTGGACCTCCATGATGGCGCGCCCCGCCTCGAGCGCGAGGCGGCGCATCTCGGCGCAGAGGCGGTCGAGCTGCATGGGGACTCCTCGGGGCACAGGCGCAGGGCGGACGCGCGGCGGCGCTTATGCTGCGGCGGGGCGCCGCAGGCAAGGCGAAGGCGGGGGGAGGCCGCGCCGAAAGCGCGCGCGCGCCCTGGGACGACGCGCCGCATCCGCAGGCGGCGCGCGAGCGGAACGGCGCCCGCGCGCGCCCCGTTGACGCGCCACGCACCCCAACGGAGGAGATCCCGAGATGCCCGAGAAGACCGTCACCCGCACTCGCACCCGCACCCTCGCCCTGGCCGCAGGCTTGGCGATGGCCGGCCTCGCGCCCGCCGCGGCCCAGGACCAGGCCGGCGACCTCTACGCCGTCGCCGGGGAGGCCGGCGAGTTCTCCACCCTGCTCCAGGCGCTGAAGGCGTCCGACGCGACCTGGTTCCTGGAAGGGGACGACCCCTACACCCTCCTCGCGCCGACCGACGCGGCCTTCGACGAGCTGCCCGACGGCGTGCTGGAGGCGCTGCTCACAGACGAGAACCGCCCCAAGCTCAACGCCATCATCGAGGGCCACGTGATCCCCGACGGCGAGGTCATGGCGGCCGATCTGTCGGACGGCCAGATGCTCGACCCGGCCACCGGCGAGCCGATCGAGGTCTCGCTGGACGGCGGTCGGGTGATGGTGGGCGAGGCCGCCGTCACCCAGGCCGACATCCGGACCGACAACGGCGTCGTGCATGCGATCGACACCGTGCTGGTGCCCGAGATCGTGATCGAGGCGATGAAGTACCGCGGCGAGTGGCCCGAGGACGGCGCAGGCCAGTAGCCGGCGCGCCCCGACCCGCCCACGCGGGCGGGTCGGGGGGGGGGCGCGCGGGGGCCGGCCGCCCCGCCGGGTGCCGGATCCCCGGCGGGGCGGCCGTCGAGGCGCGCCTTGACGCGGGCGTC
Source organism: uncultured Alphaproteobacteria bacterium (assembly GCA_963799455.1). Taxonomy (GTDB): domain Bacteria; phylum Pseudomonadota; class Alphaproteobacteria; order Rhodobacterales; family Rhodobacteraceae; genus CAWCXF01. The sequence goes on from CAWCXF010000005.1 coordinate 155,699, forward strand.
TCCGCCGTTCCTGCGGGCGCAGCCCTCGCCGGGGCCGCGTCCCCCCGCCCGCCTTCCTCGGAAGCCGGGCCGCGGCCCTCATGGCCCCTCGACCACCCGCAGCGTCAGGTTGGCCCTGCGCGCGCCCTCGGCCAGCCCGTCCACGAGCCGCGGGCCGCCCGGCCGCACCCGGTCCACGCCGTGATGGGCGAGCCGCGCGGCGCCCCCCAGCACCACCACGTCGCCCGAGCGCAGCCAGAGGCTTCGGGTCGGGTCGCGCCGGGCCGTCCCGCCGATCCGGAAGAGCGCGTCCCAGCCCAGCGAGATCGACAGCACGGGCCAGGAGAGATCCCCCTCGTCGCGGTCCTGGTGCAGCCCCATCCGCGCGCCCTCGCCGTAGAGGTTGACGAGGCAGCAGTCGGGGGCGCGCGCCACCCCCGAGGCCGCCGCCCAGACCGCGAGCGCCGAGGGCGGGATCGGCGGCCAGGGCGCCCCCGAGGGCGCGCGGCGCTCGTAGCGGTAGCCGCGCGCGTCCGAGACCCAGCCCACGCGGCCGGCCGAGGTCATGGCGACCGACATCCGCCGGCCCCCCGGCGTGGCGAAGCGCTCGGGCGGGGCGGCGCGCGTCACGGCGGCCAGCTCGCGCGCCATCGCGGCCTGCGCCGCGGCGTCGAGGAGCCCCGGCAGGAGGCGCAGGCCGGGCGTGCCCAGGGGATCGGCGCGGGGGGGCCGCACGGCGTCAACCCCCTGTGTCGCATGGCGCTCCATATTTTCACCGCCCGTGTTGTGGGCCTCCGGAGCCCTGCCTATATGCTGCGCGTCGCCGGGTCGGGGGGGTCCAAGCCACCGGGCCGGCATGGGATCGGCGCCGGGCGCCGTCAGGGCCCCGCGCCACATATCGCCACTACGGAAGGACATGCCACAATGGCCAAAGTGATCGGCATCGACCTCGGGACGACGAACTCCTGCGTCGCCATCATGGACGGCAGCCAGCCTCGCGTCATCGAGAACGCGGAAGGCGCGCGCACCACCCCCTCGATCGTCGCCTTCACCGACGACGAGCGCCTGGTGGGCCAGCCCGCCAAGCGGCAGGCCGTCACCAACCCCGACAACACCGTCTTCGCCGTCAAGCGCCTGATCGGGCGCCGGTGGGACGACGAGTCCTCCGCCAAGGACCGCAAGAACCTCCCCTACGACGTCGTCCGCGGCCCCAACGGCGACGCATGGGTCGAGGCGCGCGGCGAGGAGTACTCGCCCTCGCAGATCTCCGCCTTCATCCTGGGCAAGATGAAGGAGACCGCCGAGTCCTATCTCGGCGAGAAGGTCGAGCAGGCCGTCATCACGGTCCCCGCCTACTTCAACGACGCCCAGCGCCAGGCCACCAAGGACGCCGGCAAGATCGCCGGCCTCGAGGTGCTGCGCATCATCAACGAGCCGACCGCGGCCGCGCTCGCCTACGGGCTCGACAAGAAGGAGTCGAAGACGATCGCCGTCTACGACCTCGGCGGCGGCACCTTCGACATCACCATCCTGGAGATCGACGACGGCCTCTTCGAGGTGAAGTCCACCAACGGGGACACCTTCCTCGGCGGCGAGGACTTCGACATGCGCATCGTCGACTACCTCGCCTCCGAGTTCAAGAAGGAGAACGGGGTCGACCTGACCAAGGACAAGATGGCGCTCCAGCGGCTCAAGGAGGCCGCCGAGAAGGCCAAGATCGAGCTGTCGTCCTCGCAGCAGACCGAGATCAACCAGCCCTTCATCTCGATGGCGCCCCAGGGCGGCCAACCGCTGCACCTCGTCATGAAGCTGACGCGCGCCAAGCTCGAATCCCTCGTGGGCGACCTCATCAAGAAGTCGATCCAGCCCTGCAAGGCCGCGCTCAAGGATGCCGGGCTCTCGACCTCGGACATCGACGAGGTGGTGCTGGTGGGCGGCATGACGCGGATGCCCAAGGTCATCGAGGAGGTGACCAAGTTCTTCGGCAAGGAGCCGCACAAGGGCGTCAACCCCGACGAGGTCGTGGCCATGGGCGCCGCGATCCAGGCGGGCGTGCTGCAGGGCGACGTGAAGGACGTGCTGCTCCTCGACGTGACGCCGCTCTCGCTCGGGATCGAGACGCTGGGCGGCGTGTTCACGCGGCTGATCGACCGCAACACGACGATCCCGGCGAAGAAGTCCCAGGTCTTCTCGACCGCCGAGGACAACCAGAACGCCGTGACGATCCGCGTCTTCCAGGGCGAGCGCGAGATGGCGGCCGACAACAAGATGCTCGGCCAGTTCAACCTGGAAGAGATCCCGCCCGCGCCGCGCGGCCTGCCGCAGATCGAGGTGACCTTCGACATCGACGCCAACGGCATCGTGTCGGTCTCGGCCCGCGACAAGGGCACGAACAGGGAGCAGAAGATCACCATCCAGGCCTCGGGCGGGCTCTCGGACGCCGAGATCGAGCAGATGGTCAAGGACGCCGAGCAGAACGCCGAGGCCGACCGCGGCCGGCGCGAGCTGGTCGAGGCGCGCAACCAGGCCGAGAGCCTGATCCACTCGACCCGCAAGTCGATCGAGGAGCACGGCGACAAGGTCGACCCCTCCACCGTCGAGGCGATCGAGCTGGCCGTCAAGGCGCTCGAGGAGACCATGGAGGGCGAGGACGCCGGCAAGATCCGCTCCGGCATCCAGAACGTCACCGAGGCGGCGATGCGGCTCGGCGAGGCGATCTACAAGGCCTCCCAGCAGGAGGCCGGCGAGGAGCCGCGCGAGGGCGAGGACGAGCCCAAGGGCGTGGACGACGACATCGTGGACGCCGACTTCGAGGATCTCGACGACGACAAGCGCCGCCGCGCGTCGTGATCCCGACGCCCCGCTGACCGCGGCTCGCGGCCGGTCGCACCCGCGGCCGGCCGCGTCCGTTCCGATGAGACGCGTTCCCGAGAGGGGAGAGCATGGCCAAGCGTGACTACTACGAGGTGCTGGGCGTCGCCCGCGGCGCCTCGGCCGACGATCTCAAGAAGGCCTACCGGCGCAAGGTCAAGGAGCACCATCCCGACCGCAACGCCGACGACCCCCGCGCCGAGGCGCAGTTCAAGGAGGTCAACGAGGCCTACGACGTCCTCAAGGATCCCCAGCGCAAGGCCGCCTACGACCGCTTCGGCCACGCCGCCTTCGAGGGCGGGATGGGCGCGAGCGCGGCGGGGGCGCGGGCGCGCGGCGCCCAGGCCGGCGGCCAGGCGGACTTCGCCTCGGCCTTCTCGGACGTCTTCGACGACCTCTTCGGCGACATGATGGGCCGCGGCGGCGCCGCCGGGCGCACGCGCGCTGCGCGCGGCTCGGATCTGCGCTACAACCTGCGCGTGGCGCTCGACGAGGCCTATCGCGGCGTCCAGCGCTCGATCCGGGTGCCCTCCTCGGTGACCTGCGAGGTCTGCCACGGCACCGGGGCCGCGGGCGGCGCAGAGCCCTCCACCTGCCCGACCTGCTCGGGCATGGGCAAGGTGCGCGCGCAGCAGGGCTTCTTCACCGTCGAGCGCACCTGCCCGACCTGCGGCGGCGCGGGCCAGCTCATCAAGAACCCCTGCGCGCGCTGCGCGGGCGCGGGCCGCGTCGAGCGCGAGCGCACGCTCAGCGTCAACGTGCCCGTGGGCGTCGAGACCGGCACCCGCATCCGGCTCGCCGGCGAGGGAGAGGCGGGGCTGCGCGGCGGCCCTGCGGGCGACCTCTACATCTTCGTCGAGGTCGAGGAGCACCCGATCTTCCAGCGCGACGGCACCAACCTCTTCTGCCGCGTGCCGGTGTCGATCGCCGACGCCGCCCTGGGCGGCGACATCGAGGTGCCCACCATCGACGGCGGGCGGAGCCGCGTGAAGGTGCCGGCGGGCAGCCAGTCGGGCCGTCAGATGCGCCTGCGCGGCAAGGGGATGCCGGCGCTGCGCGGGGGCACGACGGGCGACATGTTCATCGAGCTCGCGGTCGAGACGCCGGTCAACCTCTCCTCGCGGCAAAAGGAGCTGCTGCGGGAGTTCGACCGGCTCTCCGAGGACCGCACCAACCCCGAATCCTCGGGCTTCTTCGACAAGGTGCGCAGCTTCTGGGACGGCGTGACCGGTCGCCACGGCGACGGCGAGGACCGCGTCGGCTGAAGGACGAGGGGCGCGCTTCGGGCCCATCGCGTCGGCCGCGGGCCGGCCTCCCCGCGCGTGCGCCCTTCGGCGAGCGCGACGCCTGCGCTGGAGCGGGACGGGGGGCCATGCTCGAAAGGCTGCGGGCCGTGGCGCGCGATCGGCGACTCGATGCGACGGAGGCGTCCCCGACGACATGTCGGCCCTCCTGCCCGACGTGACGGCGGGCGCGCGGCTGCCGGCTTCCGATGTCGCGAGACGGCGCGCGTCCTCTGCGACCCTCGCTCGCGGCGCTCCGCAAAGGCGTGGTTGATGGCGCGTGGCGTGGCCTTTGCTTCGCAGGCAACTCCCACGGGCCCGGCTCATGCGGTGTCTCTTGCCGACCTCCCCGAGCCTGAGCGCCGGGCGTGGGCTGGGCGGGAGGCGGAGCGGACGGGGCTGGGGCCTGGCGCTTACGACGACGCGGCGCACGCGGCCTTCCTGGCGGCGCCGGCGTCGATGCGCGCGGCGGCCGAGCGCAGGCGGCGATCGCGCGGCTGCTGCTGACGGAGGGCGCGGGCCTGAGCTGGGCCGAGCGGGTGCTTCTGGTGGGCGAGCGGCTCGGGTCCGAGGGCGTGTCCAAGGCGACGCCGCGGCGCATCCTGGCGGCGGTGGCGGGCGTGGATCCCATCGACCACGCCCCGGCGCTGCTGGGCGGGCCACGGGACCGCGCCGCCGCCGCCGGCGGCCATGTCCGATGACGCCTGGCGCTTGTTCCGCCGCCTCATCGGGGACGCCGGGGCGGAGTGGCGGCTCGTCCAGGCGTGGCGCGACGTGCGCGCCGTGGAGGCCAAGTTCGGGTGGGACTGGCCCTCTTACGAGACCGTCCTTCGCCGCTGGCACGCCCTTCCCGCCGCGCGGCGCGTGGCGTTGCGCCACGGCACCGACGCGGCCGTGAAGGCCTTGCGCAGCCGGTGCTGCGCGACAAGACGAGCATCGCGCCCCTCGAATGGGTCTTCCCTCGGCGGGCGGACGCTCGACTTCCGGGTGGACTGGGGCGACGGTCGCGGGGTCCGTCCCGTCATGCTCGCGCTGGCGGACGTGGCGTCCAACGTGGTGCTGGGCTGGGAGCTGACGGACGGCGAGGACGCGGCCGCCACCGTGCGCCTCATCTGCCGGGTCTGCCGGGTCTGCCGGGTCTGCCGCGAGCACGGCATCTTCGACCGGCTCCACACGGACAACGGCCGCGCCTTCTCGGGGCACGAGGTGGCGGGCGGCGGCATCGGACGCCGAGCTGCGTGAGGCTCTGGCGGCGCTGGACGGGGACGGGCTCGGCCCGGCGCCCCAGCCCGAGCGCAAGGTGGTGGCCGGGCGCTTCGGCGGGCCGGGCTGCACGCGGCCGGCGCCCGAGCCGGACGGGCCGCCGAGCAAGGCGGAGCTGGACCGGCATCGCGCCGACATGGATCGCGCGCTCGGCCTTTGCTGGTCGGGCGGCGGAGCGGCGTGAGGGGCGCTTGCGACGCCCCCCCACGCCAGTCGGCGCCGGCGCGAGCCGGCAACTCAAGCGGGGGACAAGACGGCAGACCATCTGAGGGTTGTGAAGCGGGTTGACGAGGGGCCGCCCCCGGAGGCGGGCGGCGTGACCGATGACTATGGCGATCTGGTGCGCGGGCTGCGGCGGCGCGCTGCGGACGGCTTCACCGAGACGGCGACGGCGCGCGACGTGCTGCGTTCGCTCAAGCTCGCCCGCACGTCGCCCGGCGTGGGCATGACGCTCGTCGCCGGCGCGCCCGGCGTGGGCAAGAGCATGGCGATCCGCCGCTTCCTGGTGGACGAGCCCGGCGCGATCGACTTCACCGCGGTGCGCGGCGAGGGCGGGGTCTATGCGCTGGCCGACACGATCCTGTCGGTCTGGGGCGACGGGACGCGCAACCGCAGCCGCACGGACGTGCGCCGGCAGATCGTGAGCTACCTTGGGGCCACGGCCAGATCATCGTGGCGGACGAGGCGCAGCACCTGTCGGCGGACGCCCTCGAATGGCTCCGCGCCGTGTGCGGGGAGGCGGGCTGCGACCTCGCGCTGGTGGGCGGTCTGACCCTTGAGCGCAAGGTCCGGGCCATCCCGCAGCTCTGGAGCCGGATCGCACGGCCGGTGATCGTGCGCGCGCCGAGCCGGGACGACGTGGCCGAGCTGGCGCCGCGGGCCGGGGTGGTGGACGCCGCGCTCGCGTCGCGGCGCTCGCACGCGGTGGCCGGCCTCGGCGGGCGGGCTTCGCAACGTCCAGAGCGTGCTGGACCTGGCGCGGTTGTTCGCGGGCGACGAACCGATCGCGCACGGCCACCTCAAGGCCGCCATCACGGACATGAAGCTCGACGCGAAGGGAGCGAGGGCATGACGCAACGGACCGTTCATCTTGTGGTTGTGCTGACGCCGGAAGAGTTGGAGGTGTCGCGCGAGAGCTTCGCGTCGCTCGCGCACTATCCCAACGAGGTTGCCGAGGTGGCGGGCGAGCTCGTGGCAGCCATGAGGGGCAACTCCGAGTGCCGCGGGCAGCTCGAGCCGATCGTCACGCGCCTCCTGGTTGGCTCGAGGGTCGCGCACGACCGATCGGCGTGGCTCTGGGAGCGCATGCGGAAGGGCACGCTCCACGAAGGCAAGGAGAGGATGCAATGACGGACGTTAGAGACGATGCGGCGGTGCCCGTCATGGCGAGCCCGGCCGAACTCGACGCAGCGCGCGCAGCGGCCGACGAGGTGATGCTGGCGCTCGCGGGCCGCGCGGGAGCTGCTCGCCGAGCGGGCAGCCCTTGCGTCTCCTCCAGAGGACGGCCGCTCCTCGTCGCTCCCCTTCATCATGATGGAGCACGCGGTGCGCAACGTGGAGCGCGACGCGGCGCGGGCGTGGGAGGTGCCGTCGCCCCGAGCCTCGACGCCAAGGCCGTCGCGCGGCGCGAGCCGCCCTCGTCCAGACGGGAGGCCCGATCATGCCGACGCGTGGGCAGCTCGCGCTGATCCACGTCGCCAGGGCCGAGGTCGGTTCGGGCGAGGAGGAGTGGCGCGCGGCGCTGGTCCAGCTCGCGGGCGTCGGGAGCGCGCGCTGGACCGCGAGGGCTCGGGCGCGATGATGGGGCCGATGGGGCCGATGGGGCTTCTGGAGCATCTGGGCTTTCGGCCCCTGATGGTCCGCGGCCCAACCCATGCGAGCCGGCTGGGCTTCGCGGGCCCGGCGCCGGCCCGGCTCGCCCGCGCGCTCTGGGACGAATGGGCCGAGGGGCGCGGCGACGGGCGCAGCCTCGGCGTGCGGCTCGACCGCAGCCTCGGCGCGACGAGCCCGCGGGCCCGGGTGGCCGAGAAGGCGAGGGGCGCGATCACGGCGCTCAAGGCGATGAAGGCCAAGGCCAGGCGGGCCGCCTGATCGTGGCGCGAAGCGGCTTGCGGGGCGGTGCGGGGACGCGCCGCCCCTGCCGATTCCAGACCCCTCGCAAAGCGGCCCGTGGAGCGCCGTTAGGGGGTCTCGGCACCCCGACCCCCTGGAAAGGGCCTGACCCGTTTAACGCCCCCTTTAACGGCGCTGCCTGCACCTGTTTCGGGGGCCGGGGTCGGAGCGAAGGGCACCGGGCGGGCGGTGGAGCTTGATCGGCGCCCTTCGGAGGGCCATCCCTGGCCTCGCATCCGAGCCATGGGCGTCCGGCTTTGTGCCGCGGAGGAGTCCCGCCCCTCCGGATGCCGCGCCCGAGCCAAGTATCCCGTTGAACCGGCCTCTGAGCCGCGGGGGATGTGACGTCCCCCCGGGCGCACCTTCCCTCATCCGAGCCATGGCGCTACGGTGCGGCGCGCGCCCGAGCCATGGCCAGCCGGCTCGACCGCGAGGGGTGCCAACCCTCCGGGCGCGCCTGCCCCGATCGGCCGCAGAACTTTGGCCACAGAATACTTTTGCCGCCTGCGCCATCATGGGCGCATGTCTCCGGCTCGCTCAAGACTCGCCAATCCCCCCGTCGCGCCCATGCCCGACGCGCGCATCCTCGCCATCGAGCCCCTGACCGGTCTCGCGGCGGAGATCGAGGGCGCCATCGGCCCCGAGGCGGCGGTGCGCCTCCTCGCTCTGCGCGGCGGCACCGAGGTGTCCATCCCGACCCGCGCCAAGGGCAGCGTGCTGGCCTCCGTCATCGGCGACGAGGCCACCGCCGACATGATCGCCGCGTTCGGCCCCGGCAAGACGGTGCTGCCCGCAAGCGAGTTCCGCGGCATGCGCGGCCGACGCGCGCGGGGCGTGGGCATGCTGCTGGACGGCGCGACGCAAGATGCGGTCGCGATCGCCTGCGACGGGCATCGCGTCACCGTGCAGGGCTGGCGCAGCCGGCTGCGCGCCGCCGGCCTCCCGCCGCCCTCCTCAACCGACGAGCGACCCCCCGATGATCCTCAACGAGCAGTCCATCGACCTGGCCTTCCGGGGCTTCAAGACGGTCTACACCGACGCTTACACCAAGGCTCCCGTCGCCTACGACCAGATCACCATGACGATCAACAGCAGCTCGCGCGACGAGACCTACGGCTGGCGCGGGCAGTTCCCGCAGCTCCGCGAGTGGCTGGGCGGAGAGCGCGTCATCCACGACCTCGCGGCGCAGAGCTTCGCCATCGAGAGCGTCGAGTTCGAGTCCACCGTCGGCATCCGGCGCGAGGACTTCGAGGACGACCGGCCGGGCGTCGTCCAGCCCATCCCCAGCGGAGGGGCCACCGCGCCCGCCAGCACCCCGACGAGCTGGTGTTCCCGATGCTCAAGGCAGGGTTCACGACGCCCTGCCACGGCGGGCGATGCACCTTCGACGCCGACCACCCGAGAGGGGGGCCGACGAAGGACGGGGCCGACGAAGGACGGGGCCGACGAAGGACGGGGCCGGCAACGTCGTCACCGTGCCGAACGTCCAGGCCGGGACCGAGCCCGCCTGACCCCTCGCGGACACCTCGCGCGCGATCCGCCCCCTCATCTGGGCCGGGTGCGCGACCCCTACGAGTTCCAGAGCCTCACGCGGCCCGACCACTCGCGCGTCTTCATGACCGACGAGTTCCTGTTCGGCGTGCGCGCCCGGGTCAACGCGGGCTTCGGGCTCTGGCAGCTCGCCTTGCTCGAAGGCGCCGCTGACGCCCGACAACTACCGCGACGCGCGGGCGGCCATGGCCCGCATCCGGGGCGACCAGGGCCGCATCCTGGGGGTGCGCCCGACCACGCTGGTGGTGCCGGCCGAGCTGGAGGCGGCCGCACGGCTCGTCTTGGGCTCCGGGACGCGCGACGGGGGCGGGTCCAACCCCTGGAAGGGCACCGCCGAGCGGGGGGCCGCGCCCTACTTGGACGACGCCCATCTGGACGACGGATGAGAGGGACGGCGAGGCCAAGACGGTCGCGCCCAGGGGCCGGGGGCCGGGCGAGGCGTGGCGGCGGCTCCTGCCCACCGGCGAGGTGCGCGCCCGCGACGGGCGGCTGTTCAGCGTGCCCGACCCCGAGGACATCGTGCGGCGGTCGATAACGGGCGCGGACCTGCCGGTGGGCGGGCGCCGCACGAGATGGACGATCCCGCCAAGGCGCGCCCCGGCCCGGTGCCGGCCGCGGGCTGGATCCGCGACCTCGACGTGCGCGAGGCGGACATCTTCGGGCTCGTGCGCTGGATGGAGGAAGCCGCCCGCATGGTGACGGTGCGGCAGTATCGCTACCTGAGCCCGGTGCTCCTGCGGACGCCGGAAGGCGTCGTGACCCGCATCCTCGGCGCGAGCCCGGGTCGCACCGCCCGGCGCTCAACCTGCTGGCGCTCTCCTCCGAGCGCGAGGCGGCCGGGCTGGAGCGCGTCGCGCTCGCCGCCGGGCTCGGCCGGGACGCGAGCGCCGAGGAGATCGTGGCGCTCTGCCGCGAGGCCCTGGCGGCGCGCGAGGCGTGCGACGCCGCAGGGACTGAGGCACCGGCGGCCGAGCCCACGCCGGACCCCGCGCGGTTCGTCCCCGTGGAGGTGGTGCAGGAGCTGCTGCGCGAGCGGTCCGATCACATGGCCTGGCGCGGCGAGGTCGAAGCCGAGACGCGCGTCGCCACGGCGATGCAGCAAGGATACCTCACGCCGGCCATGCGGCCCTGGGCGGTGGCGCTGTGCCGCCAGGATCCCGCGAGCTTCGATCGGTTCCTCGCCAGCGCCGCGCCGCCCTACGCGCACTTGGCAAGGCTTCAGGAGTTCGGCCCCGTGCCCGGATCGCCCGAGGGCCGGCGCGCGGCCATGAGCGAACAGGAAACCGCCATCTGCCGCCAGCTCGGGCTGGACCGGATCGCGGATTGAGGTTCCGCCCGGCTTGTTGGAAGCCGGCCGGGTGGAAAGCGGAGGGTGCATCGGAGGCCCGGGCGGTCGCCCGAGCGTCGCATGGTGAAGGAGGTTGTCTTGGTCCTTCTCGCTGCCTTCGGAGCTGCGCGGCTGCGGCCACCGGCGCCGGCGCACCCTTCGCACCCATAGGAGGCCCAGTGGCATGACGGCCGAACTCGACGCCGTAAGAGGGGAGTTGGCCGCTGCGGCGGCTGTCAGGCGTCACGGCAAACTGGTCCGGAGGCGACATGAGGAACTGGCCCCCTCGGTAGCCTGAGGGGAGGGCCTGGATGACCATGCCAGTGACGGAGAGGCTTCTGCGGACTGAAGGTCTGCGGAGGGACGAGATGAAGGAGCCGGACGACGTGTCGGCGATGCTGAGGCTGAAGGCGCTCGGCTGGGGGGCGCGGCGGATCGCGGCGGAGCTGGGGTGCTCGCGGACGACGGTGCGGCGGTGGCTGCGCGAGGGCGGCTGGCGACGCCCGGTGGCACCGACACGCAAGACGTCGCTCGACGGTCTTGGGGGCTGGCTGTCCGAGCGCTTCCGCCGCCACGCGGGCAACGCGGACGTGGTTCGCCAGGAGCTCGCGGCCGAGAGGGGCATTGAGGTAAGCCTGCGCACGGTGGAGCGTGCGGTGGCACCGCTGCGCCAAGCGCTACGGGCCGAAGCGCGGGCGACGGTGAGGTTCGAGACGCGCCCGGGCCAGCAGTTGCAGATCGACTTCGGCCAGAGGCGGGTCGAGATCGAGGGCGCTCTGCGACCGGTGTCGTTCTTCGTGGCGACGCTGGGCCACTCGCGCCGGCTGCACGTCCGGGCCTTCCTGGGCGAGCGCCAGGAGCACTGGTTCGAAGGCATGGAGAGTGCCTTCGCAGCCTTTGGGGGCGTGCCTGAGGAGGTGCTGCTCGACAATGCGCGCGCTCTGATCCTGCACCACGACGCGGCGACGCGGGAGGTGGTGCTCAACCCCAAGCTCCACGCCTTTGCGCGGCACTGGGGCTTCCGGGTCCAGGCCTGCGCGCCGTACCGGGCGCGGACCAAGGGCAAGGACGAGCGCGGCGTGGGCTACGTGAAGGGCAACGCGGTCGCGGGGCGAACCTTCGAGAGCTTCGCGGCCCTGGAGGCGCATCTGGCCGAGTGGACGCGCGAGATCGCCGATCAGCGCGTCCACGGCACCACCGGCGAGGCGCCCATGGTCCGCTTCGCGCGCGACGAGGCCGCCGCCCTGCGGCCGCTGCCCGACCGCGGCCCGTTCCTGGCCGCGCGCGAGCTGAGCCGACGCGTGGGAGCGGACTGCGCGGTGGAGATCGAGACGAACGCCTACTCGGTGCCGTGGCGCTTGATCGGGGAGCGAGTGAGCGTGCTGGTCACGGCCGAGACTGTGCAGGTCACCCATGCGGGCATCGAGGTGGCCCGTCATCCCCGCAGCGCGGACCGTCGCGGGCGCTTCACCGACCGCGCTCACTTCGAGGGCGTCGCGGGTGCCGCCGGCCGCGTGGTCAGAGAAGACGCCGAGGCAGCCGAGGCCGCGCCGATCCCGGCGCCGGCGCTGCTGCGCCCGCTCGCCGAGTACGAGGCGGTGGCCGGGGGCGCCTGGTGATGGGAGCGCAGACCCAGGACGAGCTCGACCGGATGCTGACGCGCTTGAAGTTGACGGCGGTGCGCGACCAGCTCGACGGCTTGCTCGACGAGGCGGCGCGGGGGGAGATGACCCTGCGCGAGGCGCTCGCCTTCCTCTGCGAGCGCGAGATCGCACGGAAGGATCAGCGCCGCATCGAGATGAGCTTCGGGCTGGCGAAGTTCCCCTTCGTGCGGACCCTGGAGGGCTTCGACTTCGCCGCCCAGCCCTCGGTCGACAAGGGGCAAATCCGCGACCTCGCGACGGGGCGCTTCATCGCCCACGGCGATGCGCTCTTGCTGCTCGGCCCCCCGGGCGTGGGCAAGACGCACCTTGCGGTGGCGCTCGGCCGCGAAGCGATCGTGGCCGGCCACACCGTGCTCTTCACCGGCGCCATGGCGCTCGTGGCCAACCTCGCCAAGGCCCAGGTCGAGGGCCGGCTCGAGGAGCGGCTGGCGCACTTCGCCAAGCCGAAGCTGCTGATCGTGGACGAGCTGGGCTACCTGCCGCTCGAGCCCAACGCCGCTCACCTGTTCTTCCAGCTCGTCAGCCGCCGCTACGAGCGCGGCGCGATGCTGGTGACTTCGAACCGGTCCGTAGGCGAGTGGGGCGCGGTGTTCGGCGACCCGGTGGTGGCCACCGCGATCCTCGATCGCCTGCTCCACCACTCCCACGTCATCACCATCCGGGGCGACAGCTACAGGCTGCGCGAGAAGCGCCGGGCCGGCCTTCTGCAGAAGGCCGGCCCGGCGCTTGAAACCGAAGTCGAAACCACATGACGGGGTGGGCCAGATCCTGGTGTCGCCACCGGGCCAGTTCCGAATGTCGCTTGATAGCGGCGGCCCTGGCACGAGCCGACGCCGCCGTCGAACGGATCGTTCACGAGGCGTCGAACACCCCCTTCACGACGCCGCTCCCGACCGCCGCCGCGACCGAGCATCGCCGCGAGCATCGGATGGGCCGAGTCTCGAAGATCGACGCCGATCCCGAGCTGCGCGCCTTCGTCGCCGCGCGGGTAGATCACCACACCTTCGTGGAAATGGCCGACGCCGTGGCCGCCGCCTTCCCGCCTGAGCGCCGCATCGGCAAGTCGGCGATCCACGCCTGGTGGCAGCGGAACCGGGCCGGCCGTTGAGCCTCCCGGACCCCGGCAGACGAGACGGGATACGCGCCGGACTTACCGATTGAGAAGGGGGTGCCAAACCGTGTGAGACACAACAGCATCGCGGCGCCCCTCCCCCAGGGCCTCCCGACCCTGCTCGAAGCGTCCACCGGACCCGGGCAGGGTCATGGGCATCGAGGCCGGGCGGGTAGACACGGCGGCAGCACAGCGAAGCGCGACTTCCCGGTCGATGGAGGCGTCGGTGCATCTGCTGACCCAAGGCCGCTCCGCCACACGCCGCCGCTCAGCGCTCGCGCACGCAGCCGCAGCTCCGGAACCCGCCCTCGGGGCAGCCCGCGCACCGCTCCTCGAGCCTCGACTTCAGCGCCCGCCGGGCGCGGTGCAGGCGCACGCCGACATTGTTGGCCGTGAGGCCGAGCTCGGCCGCGATCCGCTCGCGCGGCGCCTCGTCGAGGTCGGCGCTGCGGATGATCTGGGCATAGTCCGGCCTGAGCGCCGGCAGCAGGTCGTGCAGGCAGCGGCTGGGCGTCGGCTCCGCCTCCGGCCCGACCGCCTCCGGCCCGACCGCCGTCTCCCTCGGCTCGACGGCGTAGGCGGCCTCGGCGCGCTGCCGCGCCGCGCGGCGGCGGTAGTGGTCGGTCAGAGTGTTGCGCAGCACGCGCGCGAGCCAGGCGTCGATCCGCTCGTCGTCGAGCAGCGTGCCCGCGGAGCGGATCGCCTTGATCGAGAAGTCCTGCAGCGCGTCCTCGGCGTCCTCGGCGCGCGCGAGGCGGCGGCGGAAGAAGCGCAGGAACTCGCCTCGGCATTCGGTCAGCCGGCGTTCGACCGCCTCGTCGCGGGCGATCGCAGCGGAGGGTCGGGGGTGGGGGTGAACGAGTGCGGTCATCGCAAAACTCCGGGCGCAGGGGTGTGGTCTGGACGGGCCAGGGTGACGCCCGGGCGGGCGGCGCCCGGCCGGGCGTCGTTCAGGGCTGCGCGGGCAGGCGAGGCGGGCGGAAGTGGTCGTGGACCGGCCGGGACGCCCGGGCGCCCGCCGGGTCGCCACGCCGCCCGCCGGGTCCGCGATCGGGGACGACGGGCAGGGGCCATGCGGACTGGGCGAGCGAGACGCATTCGCCGGGCAGGTGGCAGGACGCGGCGCGCTCGGAGCCGGCCTCGACCCGCTCCGCCGCCGAGGAGGGCGCCGGGGGGGCCGCCGGGGAGGCCATCGCCATCGCCGCGCGCGGCTGCGCGGCCGCCGGCGGGGCGAGCCGACCCCCGACGCCGCCGGCGATCACGAGGAGGCACAGCAGGAGCACCCGGCCCCACGTCCTCGCGGGTCGGGTCTCGGTCGTTCCGCGTCCTCGGCGCATGCGCATCGGGTTCCCGTCGGCAGCTCACCTGCCTGCGCCTACCGCACCTGGATGCCCCGCCCCTTGATCTCGATCAGTCCGCCGGCGCGGCCGCTCCGCCGCCGACCCGGTCCCGCAGGGGTCGCGCCCGCATCTCGGCGAAAAGCCGCTCGACATCCTCGCGCCGGCAGAGCCCCGTGCCGGCCGAGAGCACCGCCGCGGCGCCCGCCGCCATGCCGTAGGCGAAGGCGTCCTGCACGGCGCGGCCCTCGGCCAGCCCCAGCGTCATGGCGGCGAGGAAGCTGTCGCCGGCGCCGACCGCGCTCCTCACCGGCACCTCCGGAGGGGTCAGGCGCAGCGCGCGATCCGCCGTGACCAGCAGCGCGCCGTCGCGCCCCAAAGTCAGCGCGACGATCTCGACCGCGCCCGACGCGATCAGCGCGCGCGCCGCCGCCTCCTGCTCGGCCGGCGACGCGAGCGGGCGCCCGACGAGCGCCTCGAACTCGCCGAGGCTCGGCTTGATGAGGTGCACGCCGCGGCCCATGCCGGCCCGCATCCCGGGCCCGGACGTGTCGAGCACCAGCTTCGCCCCCTTCCGTCGGGCGAGGTCGCCGACCGCGGCGTAGAACGCCTGCGGCACGCCGCGCGGCAGGCTGCCGCTGGCCACCAGATAGGCGCAGTCGATCTCCTCGAGCGCCGCGAGGCAGGCGCGCCATTCGTCCTTCTCCACCAGCGGCCCCTCGGGCACGAAGCGGTATTCCAGCCCGCTCGATCGCTCGAACACCGCATGGCTGATGCGGGTGTGGTCCGCGATCCCGACGCGCTGCCTCGGGATCTCCGCCGCGGCGAGCAGGTCGTCGAGCACGCCGCCCGTCGCCCCGCCGGCCAGGTAGATCGCGAGCGTCGGCCCGCCGAGCTCGCGCACCACCCGGGCGACGTTGATCCCGCCGCCGCCGGGGTCGTAGCGCTCGGCCATCGTGCGGACCTTGTGGACCGGCCGGACGGTCTCGGCCTCGGCCGATCCATCGACCGACGGGTTGAGCGTGAGAGTGACGATGGGCTTCATCTTTCCGTCTCCTTCCATGGGGCGCGCCCGCGCCTCCTTCGATGGGGCGCGCCCGCGCCGGGGCGTCGTCGCGGGCCCGCTCCAGCGCGCGAAGCTCGCGGGCTCGCCTTTCGCGCAGGCCGAAGGAAGGCGGTCCGCCCGGCTCCTCCGCCGCCCGCTCCGGCCAGGACAGGGCCGTGCTCGTCGTCCTCCCGGCTCCTCGTCCCCGAACGCCGCGCGTCGCCGGCCGTCGCGTCGCGCCGATCGTCGCCTCCCGGGGCGCCGTCGGCCCTCCAGCGACACAGACGTGCCGCCGCCCGTCTCCTTTCACGTCCGAGCGCCGAGCCGCCCCGGCCGGTCGGTCGCGGACGGCCTCACGGCGCCCCGGTCGTGCCAGGACCAGGCGGACGCCGGCGGGGATCGGCACGACGCCCGCGACGTGCGGCCATCCGAGCGCGTCGCCGAAGACCGCGGCGCCGATCCCGGACAGCACCCGCAGGGCCCGGATCCCCCCCGGCACCGGGCGCCGCGGCGCCAGCGCGGCCGCCATCAGGGGCGCGCCCGCGACGACCGCGCGGAGCGCCGCGAAGGTCGGCCCCGTCGCGCAGGCGAGGCCCAACGTGATCCGAAGGGACGCGGGACGCCCGGAGCAGCATCGCCGGGAGGATCGGGCCGAACGTGCCGAGGGTCCACGCCCGGGGGCGCGCCGCCGCGTCCTTCTCGACGGACCCGAGCCGCGCCTTGATGTCGTCACGCTTGGGCGCGCGCCGCCGCGTCTTGCCGAGGGCAACGGCCACGTCTCGGGTGGTGTCACGCCCGGGCGCCCGCCGCAGGGATGGTCCGGGCGGCCTGCACCGGGTCGTCGCGCTCGCGTCATCCCTGCGATGCGGCCGGATCGGCCGGTCCGTCGAGCGGGCCGAGGATCCCCGGACGCTCCGCACGCTCGACGACGAGATGGCCGGCGAGCCCGCGCCCGGCGCGCGACGGCGCAGGATCGACCAGCGCGAAGCGGCCTCGCCGTTGCCGATGCGCGCCCGTCCGGCGCTCCTCCGCTCTCCTCCGCGCGCGGGGGGGTGCGGGGGGGCGCGGGGGGGTGCGGGGGGCGGGGGGGGTGCGGGGCGGCCGACGCCGCCCCGCCCGGGGGTCAGTCGCGGCCGCGGCGGCCGTCCTGGAGGGTCAGGGCGTCGTCGCCGTCGCGGTCGAGGCGCTCGACCACCGAGCCGAAGCGGGAGTCGAGCTCGGCCGTGGTGACGGCCGCGTCGCCGTCCTCGTCGAGGGACTGGAAGGCGTCGACCATCTGCGGGCGCATCCGGTCGAAGTAGGCGGGCGCGAACTCCTCGATCGAGACCGCCCCGTTCCCGTCCGCGTCGGCGGCCTGGAGCCGGGCGTCGAGGTAGGCGTCGACCTCCGATTGGGTGACGGCGCCGTCGCCGTCGGCGTCGACCTCCGCGAAGACCTCCGCCATCCCTTGCGGGCCGCCGAGGCCCAAGGCGTCGCGCGGCCCGTGGCCCCGGCCGCGGTCGCGGCCGCCGTCGTGGTCGCGGCCGGGGCCGCCGAGGAGCTGGGCCGGGATCGGCCGGGCGTCCTCGGCGGCCGGGGCGTCCGTGGCGGGCGCGTCGCCGGCCGATTGGGCGATCGCGAAGCCCGCGGCGGCGGTCAGCGGCAGGGCGAGGATCGCGAGGCGCAGGGTGCGCTTGGTCATGGGGTGGTCTCCGTTCGATGTGATTCCGGGCTCTCGGCCCGGCACGGCCCCACCTACGCACGCCAGCGCCGCGAGGCATGTCGGGGACGGGGCCGGTTTGTCGCCACCCGTCGCCGAGGGGGCGACGGACACATCCGGCGACAAACTTTCCGCCGTCGCGGCGACGGGGCGCTCGCGCGGAGCGCGCCCGGCGCCGTATGTCGGGCGGGCGGCGCCCCCGCCGCGACGGAGCGAGGCCCCGATGACCGACGCCGCCGACCCCGTCTCCGACGGCCCGCACCTGCTGGTGGTGGACGACGCGCGCGACATCCGCGAGCCGTTGGGCCAGTACCTGCGCCGGCACGGATACCGCGTGACGCTGGCCCCGGGGGCGGCGGAGGCGCGCCGCGCGGTGGACGACGGCGCGGTGGACCTCGTGGTGCTCGACGTGATGATGCCCGGCGAGGACGGGCTGTCGCTCACGCGCGCGCTCGCGGGCCGCGGCGGCCCGCCCGTGATCCTGCTCACCGCGATGGCCGACGAGACCGACCGCGTGGTGGGGCTCGAGCTCGGCGCCGACGACTACGTGGTCAAGCCGTTCAACCCCCGCGAGCTGCTGGCGCGCGTCCGCGCGGTGCTGCGCCGCGCGCCCCCCGCGCCGCCCGTCGTGCCGTCGGGCCGGCGCCGCTTCGGTCCCTGGACCTTTGATCCAGGCGCCCGCGCGGCCGTCCATGTGGACGGGCGGCGCGCGGATCTCACCTCGCACGAGGCGCGGCTCCTGGGCGTCCTGCTCGACCGCCCGCGCGAGGTGCTCTCTCGCGGGCGGCTCCTCGATCTGACGGCGGGGCGCGAGGCCCGCGCCTACGACCGTGCCGTGGACAACGCCGTGAGCCGCCTGCGGCGCAAGCTGGAGGACGACCCCGCCCGGCCCGCCCTCATCGTCACCGAGTGGGGCGGCGGCTACGCGCTGGCGGCCGAGGTGTCGGACGACGACGGCCCGCCGTCCGGTGATGGGGCGGGCCGTGGGGACGCCGGGTGAGGGTCGTCCCCGACGGGCTCGCGGGGCGCTTCGCGGCCCTGCTCGCCGCGGCGCTGGTGGCGGCCAACCTCGCGGCCCTGGTGCTGCTGGGGCTCGACCGCGACCGTGAGCTGCGAGCGGCCCGCCGCGGCGCGGATCTGGAGCGGATCGCGGCGCTCGCCGTGGCGCTCGGGGCCGTGCCGCCCGACGGGCGCGAGGCGGTCGCCCGAGCGCTGTCGTCGCCGCCGCTGCACCTGTCGGTGGACCCGCGGCCGACCGTGCCCGAGGCGGGCGCCGGCCGCGGGGTCGCGGCCGCGCTCGGCGCGATGCTGGGCGAGGCGCCGGGCGAGGCGGCCCCCGAGGAGGTCCGCGCCGCCGCCCTGATGGGCCGGGCCGGCGATCACGGCCTCGGGGCCGCGGGCGGGCTCGCCGTGTCGGTGCCGCTGCCGGGTGGCGGCTGGCTCAACGCGCGCCGCCCGCCGCCGCGGGGCCGCGGCTCGGGGCCGGGATGGGGACCGAGGCCCGCCGGCCCGATCCTCCTGGCGCTGGGCTTCGGGCTCGCCGCGGTGCTCGGGGCCTCGCTCGTGATGGTGCGCCGCATCGCCCGCCCGCTCGGCGCGCTCGCTCGGGCCGCCGACCGCGCCGGGCGCGGCGACCGCGACGCCCGCGCGCCGGTGGAGGGCGCGGCCGAGCTCCGCCGCGCGGCCGAGGCCTTCAACGCCATGCAGGCCGCGATCGGCGCCTTCGAGGCCGAGCGCGCCCGCGTGGTCGCGGCCCTCGGCCACGACCTGCGCACGCCGATCACCTCCCTGCGCATCCGCGCCGAGATGCTCGACGACGAGGCCGCGCGCGAGCCGATGATCCGCACGCTGGGCGAGATGGGCGTGATGGCCGACGGCCTGCTGCGCTGGGGCCGAGGCGGCGCCGAGGCGGAGGCGCCCTCGGACGTGGACCTCGCGCGCCTCCTGAGCGAGGTGGCGGCCGAGGGAGACCTCGACGCGCCGGTGCGCTACGAGGGGCCCGAGAGCCTCGTGCTGCGCGCCCGTCCCGTCGCCCTGCGCCGCGCCTTCGCCAACCTCGCGGACAACGCGCGCCGCTACGCCGGGGGCGGGGCGATCCGCCTGTCGGCCGCGGGCGGCCTGGCCACCGTCGCGGTCGAGGACGACGGCCCCGGCCTCCCCGAGGAGGCCCTGACGGCGCTCATCGAGCCCTTCCGCCGCGGCGAGGCCTCGCGCGCGGCCGCCACGGGCGGCGCGGGGCTGGGCCTCGCCATCGCCCGCGACGCCCTGCGCGCCCATGGCGGCACGCTCGCGCTCGAGAACCGCGAGGGCGGAGGGCTCAGGGCCACGGCGTCCCTGCCGATGGGCGAGGAGGGGGGCGAGCGGCGGCGGGCCGGGCAGGGCTGACCTGCGCGTCGGGCCGAGGCCGTGCCGACGCGGCGGGGCGCGAACGCCGGGACGCGTGCTCCGGCCCGGGTGCAGATCGAAGGCGACGGTGCCGGGGAGGGGCGCCGCCGCCGCGCCCCGCGGGGCCGCTCTGGGAGGAGGGGCGGTCCCGGCGCCGGAGGGGACACGCGGCCGAGGCCCGCTCGCCTCGATCCCGAGCCGCCCGACGCCGGCCGAGCGCGAGCGCGCCGCCGACATCCTCGGGGAGGCCGCGCGCACCCGCGCCGTGGTCGTCGTCGAGCGCGTCATGGGGGTCGTGCGCGCCTCGGCTGCCGCGTCATCGTGCCCCAGAGGGGGGCGACCGGGATCGACCCGGCGCGCTGAGAGGCTGGAGGTCGAGGAGCCGGCGCCGGGCGAGGGCGGCTCGCGGGGACGGGAGGGCGTGGACCCCGGGGGTCGAGGCGGGCACGGCGACGCGTCGTGGCCATCGACGGCGTGGGCGAGGCGAGGTTGCTCGAGGTCGCCGCCGGGGGCCGCCGACCGAGCGACGGGACGATCCGCCTCGGCCTTCGCTGCTGCGCAGGCGGGGATAGGCTACGTCCCCCTGGGCGCGAGGTGCGTGCGCTGTCGAGCGTGCAGGGGAGCGCCGAGCCGGGCGGTCCCGAGGCCCCGGCCAAGGAGGCGCTGCGCGCCGGAGGCGGGATCCCGACCGACGCCACCACCTTCCGCCTCGACGGCTCCGACCTGATGCCGGGCGGGGTCGGCCCCTCGGCCTTCCGGTCTGCGGTGGTGGGCCACGCCGCGGCCGAGGGCGCCGACGGCGCCACCGCGGAGGCGCGGGCCCGCCGCGACACGCTGCCCTGAGGCGCGGCACGGCCGGGGGCGGGCGGGCCGGCGCGGTGCGCACGGGCTGCGGCCCGGGGCGCCGGCCCCGGGGGGCCGGCGCAGGCGCCCCGCACCCCCGGGGGCTTGACCCTGCGGGCCCCGCGCCCGAGACCGACGCGCGCCGCCCGCTTCGAGGAGCCCTCATGGCGCCCGACACCGCCTTCGACGCCTCCGCCGCGCCGCGCGCCTGGCGGATCGACGATCGCGCGCAGACGCTCGTGCTGGCCTCCTGGGGCGGGCTGCCTGAGGCGATCCACTGGGGCGCGCCGCTGCCCGAGGGCGAGGATCTCGCACAGCTCGCCGCCGCCTCGCGCTCGGACCTGACGGGGGGGATGCTCGACGAGCTGGAGCCCGTGTCGATCTGCCCCGAGGCGGGGCGCGGCTTCCACGGCCATCCGGGGCTGGTCCTGACGGCCGGGGACGGCACGCCGCTCCGGCCCCGCTTCCGCCTGACGGACGCCGAGGAGCGCTCCGACGGGCTGGCCTTCGAGGCGCGCGACGAGGCGCTCGACCTGACCTACCGCGCCTGGATCGAGGCGCTCCCCTCGGGCCTCTTTGCGCTCCGGGCGGCGATCGAGGCCGAGACGCCAGTGCGGCTGCGCTGGCTCGCCGCGCCCGTCCTGCCGGGGCCGCAGCTTGCGGACGAGATGCTCGACCTCTCGGGCCGGTGGCTCGGCGAGATGCGCCCCGTGCGCACGCCGTGGACGGCCGGCGCGCGGCTCAGGGAGGGGCGCGGCGGCCGCTCGGGGCACGAGCACCCGCCGGTGGCGTTCCTGCTCGGGCGCGGCGCCACCGAGGCGCGCGGCGAGGCCTGGGCGCTGCACTACGCCTGGTCGGGCGGGCACCGGATGGTGGCCGAGGAGCTGCCCGACGGGCGGCGGCAGGTCCAGATGGGCCACGCCGAGGGCGCCGAGCTCTCGCCGGGGCGGCGCTTCGAGACGGCCACGCTGCTCGCGGGCTACTCGGCCGAGGGGGTGGGCGGGGTCGCCGTGCGCCTCCAGCGCCACGTCCGCGACCACGTCGTGCCTTGGCCCGACCGCGCGCGGCCCCGGCCCGTCCACGCCAACTGCTGGGAGGCGGTCTACTTCGACCACGACCTCGCGGCGCTCACCGAGATCGCCCGGCGTGCGGCGCGCGTGGGCGCCGAGCGCTTCGTGCTCGACGACGGCTGGTTCGGCGGTCGTGAGAAGGGGCGCGACGACGACACCACCTCCCTGGGCGACTGGCGCGTGGACCGGCGCAAGTGGCCGGACGGGCTGCGCCCGCTGATCGAGCGCGTGCGCGGCTTCGGCATGAGCTTCGGGCTCTGGGTCGAGCCCGAGATGGTGAGCCGCGACAGCGACCTCTTCCGCGCTCGTCCCGACTGGGCGCTGGGGCCGGAGGACCAGACGCTCGGGCGCGGCCAGCTCGTGCTCGACATGGGCCGCGAGGAGGTGCGCGACCACCTCTTCGCAGCCCTCGACGCGCTGCTGCGCGAGCATCCGATCGACGCGATCAAGTGGGACCACAACCGCCTGCTGCCCCGACCGGACGCGGCCCAGACGCGCGGCGCCTACGCGCTGATCGACCGGCTGCGCGCGGCGCACCCTTTGGTCGAGATCGAGTCCTGCGCCTCGGGCGGGGGGCGGATCGACGCCGGGATCCTCGCGCGCGCGCACCGGGTGTGGCTGTCGGACAGCAACGACGCGCTGGAGCGGCTGAGGATCCAGCGCGACGCGGCGCTGTGGCTGCCCGCCGCCGTCACCGGCGCGCATGTCGGGCCGCGCGCCAGCCACTCCTCGGGCCGCGTCCTGCCGATGGCCTTCCGCGCCTGGGTCGCAGCCCAGCGGCACATGGGGCTCGAGCTCGACCCGCGCGAGATGACCGCGGACGAGGAGGCGGTGCTCGCCCGCGTGATCGCCTGGTGGAAGGCCAACCGCGGCTGGACCATGGCGGCCGACATCCACCGCCTCGAGAGCGCCGACCCGGCCGTGCTGGCCGAGGCGCAGGTCGCGCCCGACGCCTCGCGCTTCGTGCTCTTCGCCGGCCAGGCGGAGGCCTCCGGGCAGACGCTGCCGCGGCCCCTGCGCCTCGCCGGGCTCGACCCGGCCGCTCCTTACGAGCTGCGCCTCGCCAACCCCGAGGACGCTCCCCCCCAGAGCCGCGGCCCCCTGGCGCTGCGCCGGGGCCCGCTCACCCTCTCGGGGGCCGCGCTCATGGCCCATGGCCTGCGCCTGCCCACGGCTTGGCCCGCCACCATGTGGGTCGTCGAGGGGCGCGCGGTGGACGCTGCCGGACGCCTGCGCCGAGCTGCGCGGCCGAGGCCGTGAGCGCGCCCCATCCTCCACCGTCCCGGCAGGGCGGACGCCCGACCGCGGGCCGCGGCGGCGCCCGCGACTGACCCTCCCGCTCGAAGGGCCGACGTGGCCCCCCCGCGCGAGGGCGCGGGGGGTGGCCGCACATGGTCCCGAAGAAGCGGTCCAGGCCGGCCCATCGGCGTCGTCGCCTCCTCCCGATCCGCCGACGGCCGGCGTGGTGGGCCGGAGACGGCAGCCCGGCCCCGAGCGGGGCACGAGGCATCCGCGACCCCGATCCGAGGACGCGCGTCGGCGAAGCGCGGCGCGTGCCGCCCGGCGAGCGTGGCGCGTGCCGGGTGGCGACTTGGGGCGCGATGGGGCAGGCGGCGTCCCCGCCCCCCCGTGCTCGAAGACCCCGTGCTCGAAGACCCCGTGCTCGAAGACCCCCGCGCTCGACCGCCCCCTGGCTCGGCGCGCGTCCGGCGCTAGGTCGCGCCAGGCCCCTCCATCCGACGCGAAAGGCGCCTCATGGCCAAGATCCTCGTGCTCTACTACTCCTCCTACACGCACACCATGACGCTCGCCGAGGCGGTGGCCGAAGGGGCCCGCGACGCCGGCGCGGAGGTGACGATCAAGCGCGTCCCCGAGCTCGTGCCCGAGGAGGTGGCGCGGCAGGGCGGCTACGTGCTCGACCAGCCCCACGAGATCGCCGAGCCGGGCGAGCTGGAGGGCTACGACGCCATCGTGATCGGCACCCCCACGCGCTACGGCAACATGGCCGCCCAGATGAAGAACTTCCTCGACCAGACGGGCGGGCTCTGGGCGCGCGGGGCGCTGGTGGGCAAGGTGGGCTCGGTGGTCTGCTCGACGGCCACGCAGCACGGCGGGCAGGAGTCCACGCTGCTGTCCACCATGAACGTGCTCCTGCACCACGGCATGGTGATCGTGGGGCTGCCCTACGCCTGGCAGGGCCAGACGCGGCTCGACGAGATCACCGGCGGCTCGCCCTACGGCGCCTCGACCATCGCCGGCGGCGACGGCTCGCGCCGGCCGTCCGACAACGAGCTCGAGGGCGCGCGCTTCCAGGGCCGCCACCTCGCCGGCATCGCCGCCAAGCTCGCGGGGTAGGGCCGGCGCTCCGAGCGGAGCGCGACGGCGAGCCCCGGCGAGGTGCCGGGCCGGCGTCGGCTCCGTCGGCCGAGCGCCGCCCGCATCGGTGGAGCCGATGGATTGCCGCGCGGCACGGGCGGGGTTGCGCCTCGGGCTCGGTCCCTCGCCCGCCCGGCGCCCGGCCGGACGGTCGCGGCGGCGTGCAGGCCCGACCGGCGTCGGGGCTCGCGCGAGGCGCCGTCCCGCTCCTCGGCGAGAGACCCGTGCCGTCGTCCGGGGCCGTCGGTGCCCGGTGCCCGGCGCGCCGCGGCCCCTCGGCGTCGCGCCGGCGGTCGCGCTCGCGACGAAGCGTCGAGCGAAGCTCGCCGCGCGTGGCGGCGATCTCGGTCGCAGGCGTCTTCGCGTCGCGCAGGGGGGGGCCGGCGGCGGCCTCCGGGGTGGCGGCGAGCGGCCATCACGTGCGGCGCGAGGGGCTGGCCGCAGCCCCCCGGAGAGCGCTCGACGGACGCGCCTCGGGACATCCGCCCGATCCCGGCTTCGACATCTGGAAGCGGCGGCCCGTTCCGAGCGGGCCGCCACCGGCGAAGGCCCGGGCGCTCGCGCGCCCCCTCGGGCGCGGCCTCGTCGGCGACCGTGGCCCTCTCCCCCGGCCGGGGGAGAGGGGAGGACCGGCGCGATCGGACGCGCCGCGTCGGCCGCCATCCGGCGACGGCTCCGCCACGGCCCGCCCCCCTCGCTCGCCGCCGAGAAGCCAGCGGCCGCCCGGCCCGGCGAGCCCGTCAGTCACCTTGCGCGGGGACGGGGATCATCGTGCCCTGGAGGATCGCCACCAGCCGCCGCTCCTCGCCCACGAGCGCCTCGACCTCGGCGCTCACCACCGTCAGCCGGCGGCCCGCGCGCACCACCCGGCCCGTGGCCCGCAGCCGCCCGCCCACCGCCGGCGCGATCAGGTTCACCTTCATCTCCACCGTCACCACCTCCGAGCCCTCCGCCATCCGCGTCAGCGCGGCGTAGCCCGCCGCGGTGTCGCCGAGCGCGAAGGTCAGCCCGGCATGCGCGAGGCCCTGTTGCTGGGAGACCTGCGGGCCGATCGGCGCCTCGACCCGGGCGACGCCGTCGGACGCCTCCAGGAGCCGCGCCCCGAAGGTGGCCATCAGCCCCTGCGCGTCGAAGCTGCGCCGGGCGCGCGGGTCCACGGCCACGCTCAGCCCGTCCGCCGCAGGCGCGGCATCGGCATCGCCACGGCCCGCGCGCCCGTCAGCACCGCCACGGCCTCGGGCCGCATCAGCCCCTGGAGCACGGCGCTCCCCGCCGCCAGCCCGCCGGTGTAGGTGCCGTAGGCCGGCAGGACCACCCGGTCGCGGTCGGCGAGGAAGCACGGCCGCGTCACCGCGCCCCCCCGTGTCCCCAGCGTCGCCTTGGGGTGGTAGTGGCCCGAGATCTCCCCCTTCGCCCCCGGCTCGGCGACGTGGCGCATCCTCAGCGGCCCCATCGCCACCTCGACCAGAGGCGCGCCCCCGAACGGCACCGGGCCGGGGTCGTGGTTGCCCTCGGCCCAGATCCACGCGCGCGCCCGCATCGCGCGGCGCAGCGCGGTCGCCTCGGGCTCCCCGAGCGCGCCCGCGGCGTCGAGATCGTCGAAGCTGTCGCCGAGGCAGACGACAGTCTCGGGCTCCACCCGGTCGATGTCGCGTTGCAGCCGCGTCAGCGTGTCGAGCGTCTCGTAGGGCGGAAGGAACGCGCCCCCGCGCCGCGCGATCCGCTCGGACTTGCCCAGGTGCAGGTCCGACACGACGAGGATCCTCGCCTCGGGCCACAGCAGCGCCCCCGATGGGAGCGCCAGCAGGCGCACGCCGGACAACGTCAAGCCGTAGGCACCGTCCATGGCCCGATGAACCGCGTAACGGCGCGCGGCGCAAGATGCCGGGGGCATGCATGCCCCCGGACCCCCCCGATCACGGCTCCAGGCCCGCGGCCGCGAGCAAGCGACCGGCCTCCTGCTCGATCAGCCTCTCCCTCCCTTTCCCCTCGACCGGCACGCGGCCGCGCTCCAGCAGCAGGGGCGCCCCCAAGGGCGACGGACGGTCCAGGACCACGTGGTCCACCCGGCCGCGGGTGCGCGCCAGCATCTCCTCGATGCGGCCGAAGTCCACGAGGCCCCGCTCGGCCTCGGCCCGCGTGATCCGCAGCATCAGGTGGTCGGGGTCGTGGCGCTGGAGCACGTCGTAAAGGATGTCGGCGCTGAACGTCGCCTGCTTGCCGGTGCGCCGCTGCCCGGGCGTCGTCACCCGGTCGATCAGCCCCGCGATCGTCGCCGAGCGCTTGAAGGTCCGCTTCATCACCGCGTTCGACGCGAGCCACCCTTCGAGCCCGTCGCGCAGGCCCTCCGCGTCGAGCAAGGGCGCGGGGTCCGACACCTTCTTCAGCCCCCAGATCCCCAGCGCGTAGTCGGTGGCCACGAACCCGAGCGGGTCGAGCCCCGCCTCCTCCATGCGCTTGGTGACGAGGAGCCCCAGCGTCTGCATCGCGTTGCGGCCCGCGAAGGCGTGGACGACGGTGTGCTCGCGCTCGTCGAAGGCGAAGCTCTCGACCAGCAGCCGCCCCGCCTGCGGCATCCGCGACACCCGCCGCTGGAGCGCGAGCCAGGACGCGGTGGGCTCGGGCATCTCGGGCCAGGCCGGCCGGTCGAGGAGCGCGAGGATGCGCTCGGCGAGCTGCGTCGAGGTGGCGATCTTGAGGCCGATGTAGGTGGCGATGCGCGGCTCGGCGCCCGGCCGCCGCGTCACCTCCACCGTCATCTCCTGCAGGCTCTCGTAGCGCACCACCTGGCCGCCGATCAGGAAGGTGTCGCCGGGCACGAGCGAGGTGGCGAAGCCCTCCTCGACCTCGCCCAAGGGCGCGCCGCCGCGCCGGTTCTTCAGCCGCACCTTGAGCGTGTCGGTGTCCATGATGGTGCCGATGTTCATCCGGATCCGCCTCGCCGCGCGCGGGTCGCGCAGCCGCCAGCGGCCGGGCTCGACCTCCATCAGCCGCTGCCAGCGGTCGTAGGCCCTCAGCGCGTAGCCGCCCGTCGCCACGAAGCTCAGGCAGTCGTCGAACGCGGCCCGGCTCAGCCCGGTGTAGCCGCCCACCGTGCGGATCTCGGCCAGCAGCGTGTCCGCCTCGAACGGCCCCGAGGCGGCGGTGACGAGGATGTGCTGGCACAGCACGTCGAGCGGCCCGTCATGGGCCGTGTCCCCATCGAGCGTGCCCTCGCGCACGGCGTCGAGCGCGGCCACGCACTCGACCACCTCGAAGCGGTTGGCCGGCACGATCAGCGCCTTCGAGGGCGCGTTGTGGCGGTGGTTGGCGCGCCCGATCCGCTGCACCAGCCGCTTGACCTGGCGAGGCCCGCCGATCTGGATCACGAGATCCACGTCGCCCCAGTCGATCCCGAGGTCCAAGGACGCCGTGGCGACGATCGCGCGCAGCTCCCCGGCGGCCATCGCGGCCTCGACCCGCTGGCGCTGCTCGCGCGCGAGGCTGCCGTGGTGGATGCCGATCGGCAGCCCCTCGTCGTTGGCCATCCACAGCGCATGGAAGAAGATCTCGGCCTGCGCGCGGGTGTTGTGGAAGATCAGCGTGGTGCGGTGGCGGCGCACCTGGTCGAGCACGGCGGGGATCGCGTAGCGCCCGCCCGCGCCGGCCCAGGGCGGCGGGATCCCTGCGTCGAGGATGGCGATGTCGGGCGGGGGGCCCGGGTCGGCGTGGACGATCGCGCAGGGCGCGGGGTGGCAGGCGAGGCGCGCGGCCATCGCCTGCGGATCCTCCACCGTCGCCGAGAGGCCCACCCGGCGCGTCCCGGGCCGCATCGTCTGGAGGCGGGCCAGCGCCAGCATGAGCTGGTCGCCGCGCTTGGTCTCGGTCAGCGCGTGGATCTCGTCCACGATCACGCGGGTGAGGCCTGCGAAGATGCGCGGCGCGTCCTCGTAGGACAGCATCAGCGCGAGCGATTCGGGCGTCGTCAGCAGGATGTGGGGCGGGTCGGCGCGCTGGCGCCTGCGCGCCGACTGCTTGGTGTCGCCGGTGCGGTCCTCGACGCGCACGGGCAGCGCCATCTCGGTGACGGGCGTCGTCAGGTTGCGCCGGATGTCGGCCGCGAGCGCCTTCAGGGGCGAGACGTAGAGCGTGTGCAGCCCCTCGTGCAGGCCATCCTCCAGCTCGACCAGCGTCGGCAGGAAGGACGCCAGCGTCTTGCCGGCGCCCGTGGGCGCGATCAGCAGCAGCGCGGGCTCGCCCTTCCGCGCCAGCATCTCGGCCTGGTGCGGATGCAGCGACCAGCCGCGGGAGGCGAACCAATCGGCGAAGCGCCGCGGCAGGACCGGCGTCAGCACGGCCGGGCGGCCCGTCCCGCGGGGGTCACTCGTCCGGGGCCGGCTCGGCGCGCACGCTCACGCCCGACAGGCCCTCCGCGAGCGCCGCGGCGCGCTCGGGGTCGAGCGTCAGGACGATCCGCAGGCTGCGGATCTTGACCTCGACATCGCCCAGCTCGACCGCCACGCGGGTCGGAGGAGCGTCGGCTGCGGGGGCGGCGGCGGTCCGCTGCGCGTCGGGCGGCGCGAGCGCATCGGGCGGCGCGAGCGCGTCGGGCGGCGCGATGGCCGCGCCCCCGGCCCCCGAGGGCCGCACGTCCTGCGCCACGGCGGGAGCGGCGCCGAGCAGCGCGGCGGCCGAGGCGAGCGATGCGAGGCCGCGGGCGGCCCTGGGTCGGTGCATGGGCGGTCTCCCTCCTGTGGGGCAATCCACCTTCGCGGGGGCGGTTCCTAACGTCCGTCCTCGCGCACGAACATGTTGGCCCAGGCGCGGTCGATCAGCGCGGGCGTCATCCTGAGCGGCACCCCCTCGAATTCGCAGATGGCGGTCATCTGGTCGATCAGGAACACCGGCTGGTAGTTGGCGAACTCCACGCCGCTCTCGGGGTAGAGGCGCAGCAGGTGCATCAGCGACGCCTCGTCGAGCGCCATGCCCTTCTGGCGCGCCACCAGCGCCATGATCCTCAGGAACCCCTCGCGGTCGGGACCGTCGATGCGGATCTTGAAGAAGATGCGCCTCAGCGCCGCGCCGTCGAAGATCTCGTTGGGGTGGAAGTTCGTGGAGAAGATCACCAGCGTGTCGAAGGGCACCTCGAACTTCTCGCCCGACTGGAGTGCTAGGATGTCGCGCCCCTCCTCCATCGGCACGATCCAGCGGTTGATGAGCGCCTGCGGCGGCTCCTCCTGGCGGCCGAGGTCGTCGACGATGAAGACGCCCCCCGTGGACTTGAGCTGCAACGGCGCCTGGTAGGTCCGCGCGGTGGGGTTGTAGGTCAGGTCCAGCATGTCGAGCCGAAGCTCGCCGCCGGTGATCACGGTGGGCCTACGGCACAGGGCGTAGCGCCGGTCGTGCTCGGCCAGGCTGCGGCGCAGGGCGCGCGCCTCCTCCTCGGGCGGCTCGACGAGCGCGTGGACCACGGGGTCGAAGACGGTGATGACCTGGCCGGCATAGGCGAGCGCCGTCGGCACGTGCACCGCGTCGCCGAGCGCGCGCCGGATGCCGTTCGAGATCGAGGACTTGCCGTTGCCCGGCGGCCCGTACATCAGGATCGAGCGGCCCGCGCCGACCGCGGGGCCGAGGGCGTCCATCAGCCCCGGCGGCAGGACCAGATCGCCCATCGCGGCCGTCAGCCCCTCGCGGGTGACGCGCACGTCGCGGATGCGCTGGCGCCGCACCTGCTCGGCATAGGCCGCCAGCGGCACGGGCAGGGCGCCGAAGTACTCGGACTGCGCCAGGGCGTCGAGGGCGCGCGCCTTGCCCGACTCGCTCAGGCGGTAGGGCATCTCGGCGCCCGAGCCCGCGCGCAGCGTGCCCATCGCCTCGACCAGCGCCTGCCCGCGCGCGAGGTCGATCAGCTCCTGCGCGACGCGCACCGGCAGCGCGAGCGCGCGCGCGAGGGCGCCCGCCGTCTCCAGGTTCGAGCGGAACATCGTCTTGAGCAGGATGTCGCGCGGCATCACGAGCCCGAGCCCCGCACCTTCGAGGTCGCGTGGCGGCGACGGCGACGCAGTGGGGTCTTGCAGGGTCATGGCCGATCCTCCCGGCGCGACATACCGCCCCAGCGTCCGGGGCCGAAGCGCGAAGCGCCGACAATTCGAACGGCCTCAGAACGCGCCGGCCGCCGACAGGCCGAGATAGCCCGCGAGCGCGGGTCCGAGCGCCAGCCCCATCGGGAACTCGCGGCGCTCCCAGCTCGCCCAGCCCGGCGTCGCCGCGCGCACCATGGGCGCCGCGCGGGCCGTGCGGTGGAGCGCGAAGGCCGCGACCAGCACGAAGGACAGCAGGTAGAGGAACGCCGCGGCGTCCGACGGGGCGACGTAGGCCGCCATGACGGCCGCGAATTTGGCGTCGCCCGCGCCCATCAGCCCGGCGGCGTAGACCGCCACGCCCGCCGCGAGCACGACCGCGGCCTGGAGCGCGCGCGCGCCGATCTCCGGCCAGGGCAGCACGAGCGGGCCGAGCAGCGCGAGCCCGAGCGCGAGCGCCAGCACCGCGCGGTTGGGGATCGTCATGCGCGCGAGGTCGGACCACGCGGCCCAGGCGCCGACCGGCAGCGCCGGGATCAGCAGCCAGGCGGCGGCGCTCAAATCGCCGCGCCCGCGTCGAGCGCGGCGAGCGCGCGGGCCGCGGCCTCGAAATACCGAGGATGGGTCTCGACCGCGTCGCGCAGCAGCGTCCGGCCGATCTCGACATCGCCCGCCTTGATGGCCGAGAGCGCCAGCGTGTGCAGCAGCATCGCGCGCTCGGTCTGGGTCGTCGGCACCAGCGGCAGCTCGTAGAGCCCCCGCGCGCCGCGCGCGAGCGCGAGGTTGTTCTTGGCGGTGAAGAGCGAGGGGTCGGCCGCGAGCGCGCGCACGAACAACCGCTCGGCGCCCTCGGCGTCGCCGCGGGCGAGCTTCGAGTAGCCCCAGTTGTTGAGCACGCCCGCAGGCGACGCGGACAGCTCGGCCGCGATCTCGTGGAAGGCGTCGGCGCGGCCCCAGTCCTGCCGGGCGTCGGCCACCATCGCCTCGAGCCTGTAGCGCCGCGCGGTCTCGTAGGTCGGCGGCACGGCGTCGAGCGCCGCGCGCGCGCCGTCCCAGTCGCCGGAGCGGATCAGCGCCTCGGCCAGCGACACGCGGTCCTCGTCCGTGCCGCCCCGCCCCGCGGCCAGGGCGCGCCAGAGGGGCGCCGCCTCCTCGGGGCGCTCGGCGCGCATCAGCGCGGTCGCGAGCCCGCGGCGCGCGCCCGCGTCCGCGGGGCGCGCCGCGGCCGTGCGCTGGAAATGCGCCACCGCCTCGCGCGGGTCGGCGACGGCCAGCATCACCTCGTCGAGCTGGGCCGCGTCGATCACCTCGAGCTCCGAGGACGGCCCGCGCTGGACGCCGGGGGCCTGGCCCGAGCAGGCCGCGAGCCCCGCGCACAAAAGCGCCGGCAGCGCCGCGCGCGGCCTGCGGCGGGGTGGGGCCGGGCGCGGGGGCGTCGTCGGGTGCGCGGCGCGCATGGCGACCTCCCTCATCGTGCGGCCGCGGGCCCGGCCGCCCGCGCGCCGACCGCGACCGCCTCGCCGCCCGGCGCCACGGCCGCGGCGCCCTCGGCCAGGATCAGGTTGTCGCGCACCGCGTCCGAGGCGCCGTCGCCGAGAGCGTAGGCGCGGCGGAAGGCGGCGGCCGCCTCCGCCGCGCGGCCGGTCTCGAGGAGGAGCACGCCGAGGTTGTTCCAGGCCGCCGCGAAGCCCGGCGCGCGCTCGGTCGCGCGCCGCAGCAGCGGCTCGGCCTGGCCGAGCCGCCCCAGCGCGAGGTTCGCGCTGCCCATCGCCGCGAGCGCCTCGGGGCCGGCGCCCGCCAGCGCGGCCTGGCGGAAGGCCCTGAGCGCGCCCTCCGCGTCCCCCGCCGCCATCGCGGCGTGGCCCTCGTCGAGCGCGGCCTCGGCGCGGGGCGGCGCGGGCGGGCTGGGGGCCAGGAAGGGCAGGGGGCCGAAGCCCGCGCCCCCCGGGCCGCAGCCCGCGAGCGCGGCGCAGCAGGCGAGCGCGGGGCCGAGGCGGGCCTCAGCGGCCAAGGCCGCCTCCTCCCAGCGTCTGCACGATGTCGTAGATCGAGGGCCCGATCAGGATGATGAGGAGCGGGGGCACGGTGAGCATCATGGTGGCCAGCGTCATCTTGACGGGGAGCGTGTTGGCCTTCTCCTCGGCGCGCATGACGCGCTTGTCGCGCATCTCGGCGGCGTAGACGCGCAGCGCCTCGGCGATCGAGGTGCCGAAGGTCTGCGACTGCACGAGGACGGTGACGAAGGAGGCCACGTCCTGCACGCCCGCGCGCTCGCTCATGTCCTTCAGCACCTGCGTCTTGTCCTTGCCCGCCTTGATCTGCTGCGCGACGGTCTCGAACTCCCCCGCGAGAGCAGGGTAGGAGGCGTGCAACTCCCTGGCGACCCGGATGATCGACTGGTCGAGCGACTGTCCCGCCTCGATGCACACGAGCATCATGTCGAGCGCGTCGGGGAACCCGTTGGTGATCTCCTCGCGCCGCGCCTCGACGCGGCGGGTGACGACGGATCGCGGCGCCATGTAGCCCACGAGCGCGGGGCCCAGCACGAAGCCCACCAGCGAGGACGTGCCCAGCGCGCGGCCCGCGGCCTGGAGCGACAGCACGTAGAAGAGCCCCAGGATCAAGAGCCCCAGCGCGGCCGCGAGCTGGACGAGGTGGAAGGTCCGCACCGCGTCGCGCGACCGGAACCCGGCCTGCAGCAGGCGCAGCCGCATCGCCGACAGCTCGCCCGCGTCCTGCGGCTCGAGGAAGGTGGCGAAGCGAGCGAGCTTGGCGTCGCGGCTCTCCGCGCGCAGCCGCGCCTGCGCGGCGCGGGGCTGGGCCCCGGAGGGCCGCCGGCCGAGCCGCTCGAGCGGGTCGCGCCGGGCGCGCAGCGCGAGGGCGGCGGCGAGCGCCACCAGCGCGAGCCCCGCGGCGCCCAGGGCGATCGCGGGGCCGAGCGGCCCCAGCGGGTCGAGCGCGCCCATCACACCTTGATGTCCACGAGGCGGCGCATGACGAGGACGTTGACCACGAGGAAGGCCAGCACGGCCCCTGCGGCCGGCATGAAGAAGGCGGTCCCGCGCACGGTGTCGAAGTAGTCGGGCTTGAGGAGGTTGAGCCCGACGGTGGCCACGACCGGGAAGGCCGAGAGGAACATCCCCGACCACTTGGCCTCCGCCGTGATCGCACGCACGCGCCGGAAGAGGCGGAAGCGCGCGCGGATCACGCGGGCGAGCCCGTCGAGCACCTCCGCGAGGTTGCCGCCCGCCTGCGCCTGGATCGTCACGGCGACCGCGAGGAAGCGCAGATCCTGCAGTCCCACGCGCTCGGCCATCTCCGAGAGCGCCTCGCCCGTGTCGCGGCCGTAGGCGGTCTCCTCGGCGAGGGCCGACATCTCGACCCCGAGCGGCCCCGGCACCTCGCGCGCGACGATCTGGACGGCCGAGCTGAACGGGTGGCCGACGCGCAAGCTCCGCACCATCAGCTCGACCGCGTCGGGCAGCGCCTCCTCGATCGCGGCGAGCCTCGCCTTGGCGCGCTTGCCGACCCAGGCCATCACCGCGCCGATCCCCACCACGGGGGCGAGCACGGCGCGCAGGACGAGCGCCGCCTCGGTCCAGAGCGTCAGCCCGGCGAAGGCCGCGGCCGCGATCCCCGCCATCAGGGCCATCGCCTGGCCCGGCGAGAGCGCCACCCCCGCCCGCACCAGCCGCGCCTGGAGCGCCGCCTGGACCGACACGCCGCGACGCCCGCCGACGATCCGCGCGCCCACCTCCTTGCGAAGCGCCTCCAGCGCCTCGGGCGCCACGGCCCCCGCGCGGCCGCGCTCGATCGCGGCGAGCCGCCGGGCGGCGCGGCGGTGCGAGCGGATGGCGTCGCCGAAGAGGACGAGGGCGAGCCCGCCGATCAGCGTCGGCACCGCCAGGAGGATGACGGCGTAAAGGAGGATCGCGGGGTCCATCGCTCAAGCCCCGCTGGGCTCGAAGAGGATGGGCTCGAGCGGGTAGCCCCACATCCGGAAGCGCTCCGAGAAGTGCGAGCGCACGCCGGTCGCGGTGAAGTGGCCTTGGATCGTGTTGTCGGGCGCGATCCCCGTGCGCTGGTATCGGAACACCTCCTGCATGGTGATGACGTCGCCCTCCATGCCGGTGATCTCGGTGATCGAGGTCATCCGCCGACTGCCGTCCTGGAGCCGGCTCGCCTGCACCACGAGGTTGACGGCCGAGGCGATCTGGGCGCGCACCGCCTTGATCGGCATCTCGATGCCGGCCATGGCGATCATGTTCTCCAGCCGCGAGACCGCGTCGCGCGCCGAGTTGGCGTGGATGGTGGTCATCGAGCCGTCGTGGCCGGTGTTCATCGCCTGGAGCATGTCGATGACCTCCTCGCCGCGGGTCTCGCCGACGATGATGCGGTCGGGGCGCATCCGGAGCGCGTTCCTCAGGCAGTCGCGCTGGGTGACGGCGCCGCGCCCCTCGACGTTGGGGGGGCGGCTCTCCATGCGGCCCACATGGGTCTGCTGGAGCTGGAGCTCGGCGGTGTCCTCGATCGTCAGGATCCGCTCGGCGTCGCCGATGAAGGAGGACAGCGCGTTGAGCGTGGTGGTCTTGCCCGAGCCGGTGCCGCCCGAGACGATGACGTTGAGCCGGCAGGCGACGGCGGCCTCCAGGTAGGTCGCCATGTCCTCGGTGAAGGCCCCGAACCGCACGAGGTCGTCGATGCCGAGCTTCTCCTTCTTGAACTTGCGGATCGAGACCAGCGAGCCGTCCACGGCGATGGGCGGCACCATGGCGTTGAAGCGCGAGCCGTCCTTGAGGCGCGCGTCCACGTAAGGGTTCGACTCGTCCACGCGCCGGCCCACGGCGGAGACGATCTTGTCGATGATCCGCATCAGGTGCTTCTCGTCTCGGAACGTCACGTCTGAGAGCGTGAGCCGGCCCGCGCGCTCGACGAACACCTGGGAGGGGCCGTTGACCAGGATGTCGTTCACGTCGTCGTCGCGCAAGAGCGGCTCCAGGGGCCCGAGCCCGCGCACCTCGTCCATCAGCTCCTGGCCGAGGCGCACCCGCTCGTCGCGGCCGAGCACCACGGACATCTCCTGGAGCGCCTCGGCCGCGATGGCGTCGATCTCGGCGCGCAGCTCCGAATCGGTCGCGCGCTCGAGCGCGGACAGGTTGAGCTGGTCCAGAAGCCGCATGTGCAGCTCGGCCTTGACCTGGGCGAGCCGCTCGCGGCGCTTGCGCTCCTTGGGATCCTCGGGGGCGGCGGCCGCGGGCTTGGCGAAGCTGCGGATGGGCGCCTCGGGGGCCGTCGGGGCCATGGTCGGGAGGGGGGCGGGCCGCGGCGGCTGGGGCGCCGGGGCCGGGTGGGCGTCGCGGCGGTACTTGGTGAACATCCGTGCCCCCTATCGTGCCGCGCGCTCGGCGGCGGCACCGTCGGCGAGGTTGCGCTCGTGCAGCGAGGCCGCGAGGCGCGCGATCTCGCGGCGCAGCGGGTTGCGTGGCGCTGCCTCGGCCAGGGGCGTGCCGTCGTCGCAGGCCTGTGCCACCTTGGCGCCGCCGTCGGGCATCAGCAGCTCGATCTTGACGTCGAGCCCCTCGGCGAGCCGCCTGAGCCGCGAGCGGCCGGCGACGTCCATCCGGCCCGGCGCGCGGTTGAGCACCCAGCGCAGCGTCTGATGGGGCAGATCCTCGGCCATCACGGCGCGCATGAGCCTGAGCGCGTTCTCGGCCGAACGCAGGTCGAGCTCGACCAGGGCGAAGTAGAGATGCGCGCGCTCCAGCACGGTCCCGGTCCACTGCGTCACGGCGTGGGGCATGTCGAGGACGACGTAGTCGAAGTTCAGGCGCGCGATCTCGATCAGCTTGGCCACGCCGTCGGGCGCCAGCATGTCGAGCGGCACCATGTCGGGGGGCGCGGTGAGCACCCGCATCCGGTCGCGCCACGGCGTCAGCGCCTGCAGGAAGGCGTCCGGATCGACCCGCTCGGCGTCCGCGAGGATCTCGGCCGCGGCCTCGCGGCGCGGCAGGTCGAGATAGGTGCCGACCGAGCCGAACTGGAGGTCGAGGTCGATCAGGCAGACGCGCGGGTCGCCGTCCTGCCGCGCCAGCTCCCAGGCGAGGTTGACCGCCAGCGTGGTGGCGCCCACGCCGCCCGCGAGCCCATGGACGGGCAGCACCACGGCGGAACGGTCGTCGGCGGCGCGTCCGCGCGGGCCCGTGGACTGCGCCGTGGACTGCGCCGAGGACTGCGCCGAGGATCCCGGCGCGGGCAGGCGCGCGATGGCGGCCGCCAGCTCGCCCTCGGGCAGCGGATAGGGCACGAAGCCCTGCGCGCCGAGCTTGAGGAGCGCGTGCAGCGCCGCCGGCCGCACCTCGCCCGCGATCAGGATCACCGCCTTGCCGCGCGCCTCGGCGGCCGCGACGATGCGCCCGATGAGCGCCAGGTCGCCCTCGTCCTCGCGCCCGACCGCCAGCGCCAGGAGTTCCAGCGAATCGGCCTCGGGCTGGCCCAGATAGGCCTCGGCCTCGTGGAGCGAGAGGTCGCCCCAGCCCTCGCCGAGCGCGGCCTCCATCTCCTCCACGAGCCCCTCGAAGGCGTCGAGGTCGCGCGTGACGGTGCAGGCGACGATCGGCGCCGCCCCGGGGCCCGTCTCGGGCGCCGGCTCCGCATGGGCCGCGATGGCGCTCATCGGCTCTCGTCCCCCCGTCCTCGTGCCACGCACGGCGCCGGGCCGCCGAAGCGGCGGGGCCCTTCGCCTGCCTGACGGTTAGGGACGGCGCGCTAAGAAATCGTAAGCACCGCCCGGCCCGGGCGGGGCGCGGGAGGCCGCCGCGTCACTCGACGAGCGCCCCCTCGCCCGGCTCGACCAGGGGCTCGGGGACGGCCGAGGCGACGTATTCGCGGAACACCACCTCGGCGTACTTGCCGTTGAGCACGCTCGGGTGGCGCGCCACGAAGCCCGACACCTGGGTGACGACCCGGCGGTTGAGCCGCTCGCGCCCCGCGTTCGGCACGATCGGATAGCGCTCGCCGTAGGAGACCAGCGCCTCCAGCCGGCCCCGGCTCACGCCGCGGACGGCGAGGTGGGCCACCACGGCCTCGGCGCGCCGCCGACCGAGGGCCTCGTTGTAGGGGCCGGGCCCCACCTCGTCGGCGAAGCCGTAGACGCGGAAGCCCAGCTCGGGGAACTGGCGCATCCAGTCGGCCTGGGCGTCGAGCGCCGCGCGCGCGGGCGCCTCGAGCGCCGCGCTGTCGAAGGGGAAGGTCACCATGCTCGGCACCTCGGCCGCGAATCGGGCCTGCAGGCTCACCAGAGGCGCGCCGCCGCGCATGACCTGCATGTTGGAGCGCGTGGCGACGCTGAAGTCGGGGGCGAGGCGCCCGGCCTCGCGGTCGGGCGAGGGCACCGAGACGCGCTCGCAGGCCGCGAGCGCGAGGAGCGTGGCGAGAAGCGCCGGGGCGAAGGGAGCGCGCGCCATCCGCTCAGTCCATCACGTAGCCGTAGGAGCCCTGGAAGTCCTGCCGGGCGACCTCGGCCGCGCCCCCCGCGAGGCCGCCCTCGGTGCGGCCGCGGCCGAACAGCTCGCGCTCGCTCGGGGGGCGCACGCGGTCGGTGGGCAGGATCAGCGCCTCGCCGCGCACGGGGCTGACGAGATGCGCGGTGATGATGACCACCAGCTCGCTCTGCTCGCGCTGGTAGGACACCGAGCGGAAGAGGGCGCCCAGCACCGGGATGTCGCCCAGGACGGGCACCTGGCCCACCACGTCCTGGAAGTCGTCCGACAAGAGCCCCGCGATGGCGAAGGACTCGCCGTCGCGCATCTCGACCGTGGTCGAGGTCTCGCGCCGGCGGAAGGCGTCCACGGCGAAGCCGTTCTGCGTCACGCCCGCCGACGGGTCGATCGAGCTGACCGCGGCGGCGAGCTCGAGGTTGATGACGCCGCCCTCCACCACGCGGGGCACGAAGTCGAGCTCGATGCCGAACGGCTTGAACTCGATCGAGACGACGCCCAGCTCCTGCGCCACCGGCACCGGATACTCGCCGCCCGCCAGGAACTCGGCCTTCTGCCCCGACAGCGCGCTGAGGTTGGGCTCGGCCAGCGTGCGCACGACGCCGCGGCTCTCGAGCGCGTCGATGACGAGGCCGAGCGCGGCCGAGGAGCCGCCCACCGCGAGGCCGAGCGCGCCGGAGGCCTCGGGCGCCACGTCGAGCACGGTCGAGCCGACCGCGCCCACGCCGGTGCCCGGCACCAGCCGGCCGCGCCCCGTGCCGAAGGCCACGCCGTCCAGATCGGCGATCCCGCGCCCGGTCAGGCCGATGCCGAGCTGCTTGCGCACCGAGCGCTGCATCTCGGCGAAGCGCACGCTCAGCATCACCTGCTGGGTGCCGCTCACGCTCATCAGGTTCGACACGCGCTCGGGCGCGTAGAGCTCGGCCAGCTCCAGCGCGCGGTCGAGCTTCTCGATCGAGGAGACGGTGCCCGAGAGCACGATGCCGTCCGCGGCCGAGCGCACGTCGATCGGCTCGCCGGGCAGGATCTGGCCGAGGCGCTCCTTGAACTCCGACAGATCGGGCGCGACGCGGACCTCGACGTTGGCGATCGGACGCCCGGCCTCGTCGAGCAGCGTCATCGAGGTCCGGCCGGGCGCGCGGCCCAGCACGTAAAGGGTGCTGTCCGACAGCGTCGAGATGTCGGCGATCGCAGGGTTGGCGATCGAGACCTCCGCGAAGGGCGTGGCGCTCTCGACCACGACCGCGCGATCGACCGGCACGCTCAGCGTCTCGGACGGCCCCTCCCCCAGCACGCGCAGGCCCTGGGCCAGCGCCGCGGGCCCCGGCGCGAGCCAGGCCATGAGCCAGCCAGCCGCCGCCGCCGCCAGGATGCGCTTGACCATGGACCGCCCTTCGATCGCGCCCGGCCTCGGGCCCGGCTCGCCGCGAGGTTGCGCCCCGGCCGACGGGCGATCAACCGCGCGGACGCCTCGGGCGCGATCTGTTGGCCGCCGGTCACAGCCTCGGGGCGCGAAGCGGGCCGGGGGCCCGGGTTCAGGTCGGGCGTCAGGTCGGGCAGGGGATCGGGATCTCGCTCACGTCGAGGCCCCGGCGGGTGCGCACGGTGCAGACGCGCGCGGAGGCGGGCTCGGCCGGGGGGGCCATGACGGGCTCAGGCGCCTCCATGGCCAGCCCGAGGAGGCGGCGCTGATCGACCTCGACCGGCTCGGCCACGCCCTCGTCGCCCACCCCCACCAGCGAGAGCGTCAGGCTGCCCGTCGCCTGGGCCTGCGCGAGCGAGGCGACCTGGAGCGGCGTCGCCTCGACGGTCACGGTCTGCGCCACCGAGGCCTCGACGCGGTCGGCGTCGGTGGTTTGGTCCACCGCGATGATCGGCACGCGCGCCTCGACGAGCCGCGTCACCTCGTCGCCCTGCCGCTCGCCCGTCCAGTAGACGTCCACCACGTCGCCGGGGCGCAGGAAGCCCGACACGCCCGAGGCGACGTCCACGCGGACGGCGAAGGCGCGCATCCCGGGCCTGAGCTGCGCGGTGATGCCCGCCCCCTCGCCGGGCGCGGTGAGCTTGGCGGCGAGCACCGGCTCTCCGGTCTCCATCGCGCGCAGGACGGTGCGCGGCCCCGCCGCGCCGTCGGGGAAGAGCGGGTCGGGCCCGTCCGGGGGGAGCACGAAGGCGCCCTCGGGCACCGCGTCGCCGGGCCAGCGAGCGAGGCGCACGGCCTCGCGCGCGAGCGTCTCGCCGTAGCCCGCCGGGCGCTCCATGACGTAGACGGCCACGGTGGGCACCGCCGCGGCGCTCGCGGCCCGCGCCGCGGCCAGCGCCGCCTGCTGCTGGCCGATGTAGCCCCGCGCCATGTAGATGGCGGCCCCCGCGAGCGCCATGCCGGCGAGCAGCACCGCGGCGAAGATGATGCGCATGTCGAAATCCCCTCCCGGCCTCGTCGCGTCGGCTATGGGGGCCAGGGGTGAACGGGCCCTGAATCGCGGGCGACGGGATCCGGAGGATCGAGGCGATCGGCGCGCTCAGGCCTCGAACGCGTCCGCCCAGTCGGGGTGCCTGCGGCGCCACGCCTCGACGTAGGAGCAGCGCGGCACGATGCGGAACCCCTGCGCGCGGGCGTCCTGCGCCAGCCGCAGCGTCAGGGCGCCCGCGAGGCCCCGACCGCGCAGCGCCGGCGGCACGAAGCTGTGCTCGGCCACCACGAGCCCGCCCGTCGCGCGCGAGGTGGTCAGCTCGGCCTCGAGCCCGTCCTGCCTCAGCGCGTAGCGCCCGCGCCCGCAGCGCTCGTCGTGGGAGATGTGGGCCACGGGCCTCCCCCTCAGACGATCGTCGCTTGCGTGGCGGCGCGCAGCGCGTCCTCGGTGACGCCGTCCGCCGTCTCG
The DNA here is from genome assembly GCA_963799455.1 of uncultured Alphaproteobacteria bacterium. Taxonomy (GTDB): domain Bacteria; phylum Pseudomonadota; class Alphaproteobacteria; order Rhodobacterales; family Rhodobacteraceae; genus CAWCXF01. Next base: position 196,052 of record CAWCXF010000005.1, read on the forward strand.
ACGATCCTGAGCCCGCCCTCGACCACGTCCATCACGCCGAGGTTGGTGACGATGCGGTCCACCACGCCCGTTCCGGTCAGCGGCAGCGTGCACTCGCGCAGCACCTTCGAGGCGCCCGACTTCGAGGTGTGGTCCATCACGACCACCACGCGGCCGACGCCCGCCACCAGGTCCATCGCGCCCCCCATGCCCTTGACGAGCTTGCCGGGGATCATCCAGTTCGCCAGATCGCCGTTCTCGGCCACCTCCATCGCGCCCAGGATCGCCACCGCGATCTTGCCGCCGCGGATCATGCCGAAGGAGGTGGCGGAGTCGAAGTAGGCCGTGCGGTTCAGCTCGGTGATGGTCTGCTTGCCCGCGTTGATGAGGTCGGGATCCTCGTCCCCTTCGTAGGGGAACGGCCCCATGCCGAGCATCCCGTTCTCGGATTGCAGCGTGATGTCCTTGTCGCCGACGTGATTGGCCACCAGCGTCGGGATGCCGATGCCGAGGTTGACATACATGCCGTCCTCGAGCTCCTCCGCCGCGCGGGCGGCCATGGCGTTGCGGTCCCAGGGCATGTCGTCTCCTTCAGCTCCTCAGCGTTCAGCTTCTCAGGCCGCGCGCGGGCACGTCCACGATCACCACCGTTCCGATGCCGCCCCGTCCGAGGCGCATCGTGCCGCCCAGGCCCTCGACGAGCTGCTCGACGATGCGCCCTCCGAGCGTGTCCGGGGCGGGCCAGGGCGCGCCCTCCGGCAGGCCCGTCCCGTCGTCGGCGATCGTCAGGCGCAGGCCCCCATGGGCGAGCGTGCCCATGCGCATCTCGACCGAGCCGAGGTCGCGGCCGTGAAAGGCGTGCTGGAGCGCGTTGGTCAGAAGCTCCGAGGCCAGGAGCCCGATGCGGGTGGCCGCGTCGATCGCCACCGTCATGTCCACCGCCTCGATGTTGACGCGGATGCCCGGGCGGCCGTCGATGTGGGCCACCGCGTTGCCCACGCGCGAGAGATAGGAGCCCAGCGCGATGCGCTCCTCGGCCCCCGGAGGCACGCGCGTCATCTCCTCGTAGAGCAGCTGGAGGCTCTCGATGCGGCGCGACAGGGTGGCGAACTCTCCCGGCGCGTCGGAGGCTCGGGCCTGGATCCGGATCATGCCGATGATCATCGACAGGTGGTTCTTGACCCGGTGCTGGACCTCGGTGAGCTGCGCGTCGATGCGCTCCGCCTCGACCTCGCGGGGGCTGCGCGCCGTCGCGTCGGCCTCGCCGTCCTCGTCTCCGAGCCGCTTCTGGATGCCGAGGAAGTAGGCCAGCCGCCCGTCGTCGTCGCGGATCGGCGTGACGACCAGCCGGTTGACGAAGCTCGCGCCGTCGGAGCGGTAGTTCAGCAGGTCCACCGACACGTCGCGCTCGGCCTCGATGGCGCGGCGCAGCCGGTCCACGGCCTTGGCGTCAGTCTCGGGGCCTTGCAGGAAGCGGCAGTTGCGCCCGATCACCGCGCCGCGATCGTAGCCCGACAGGTGGCAGAAGGCGTCGTTGACGTAGACGATCGGGTTGTCGCGGATGTTAGGGTTGGTGATGACCATCGCCACCGAGGAGCGCGAGAAGACCAGGCTCGCCGCGCCTTCCGACATCACCTCGCCCACCGCGCGGGCGTCGGCCGCCCGGTCGTCGGCCATCAGGCGACCCCCCTCGTGGCGCGGCGCCGCGGCACGGGTCAGCCCTCCAGAGGGAGCAGGTCGCGATCGGCGAAGACCTGCTTGGCGGTGAGGATGGCGTTCAACGCGGCCGGGAAGCCCGCATAAACGGCCATCTGAACGATCGTCTCGACGATCTCCTTCGGGCTCGCCCCGACGTTGAGCGCGCCGTTGACGTGGACCGCGAGCTGCGGCTGGGGGTGGCCGAGCGCGGCGAGCCCGGCGATGGTCACCAGCTCGCGCTCGCGCAGGTCGAGCCCGGGGCGCTGGTAGACGTCTCCGAAGGCGAACTCGATGACGTATCGGCCGAGGTCGGGCGCCACGCCGTCGAGCGACGCGATGACCCTCTCTCCCTGCTCGCCGTCGATCTCCGAGAGCTTCGCCAATCCTTCCGCGTAGCGGTCGCGTGCGCTCATGCCACGGCCGCGCGGGGCCGGGTGGTGCGCTGCTCGATGCGCTTCTCGTGCGGGCCCTGGATCAGGCGGTGGACGTAGATGCCCGGCAGGTGGATCGCGTCGCCGTCGAGGCTGCCCCTCGGCACGATCTCCTCGACCTCGGCGACGCAGACCCGCCCGCAGGTCGCCGCCGGCACGTTGAAGTTGCGCGCCGTCTTGCGGAACACGAGGTTGCCGGTGTCGTCCGCCTTCCACGCCTTGACGATGGCGAGGTCCGCGACGATCCCGCGCTCCAGGACGTAGCTCTCCCCGTCGAACTCCTTGACCTCCTTGCCCTCGGCCACCTGGGTGCCGAAGCCGGTCTTGGTGTAGAAGCCCGGGATCCCCGCGCCGCCCGCGCGCATCCGCTCCGCGAGCGTGCCCTGCGGCGTGAACTCGATCTCCAGCTCGCCCGAGAGGAACTGCCGCATGAACTCGGCGTTCTCGCCGACGTAGGACGAGATCATCTTCCGCACCTGCCGGGTCTGGAGCAGGATGCCGATGCCGAAATCGTCCACGCCGGCGTTGTTGGAGGCGAAGGTGAGATCCCTGACGCCTGCGTCCCGGATCGCCGCGAGCAGCAGCTCGGGGATGCCGCAGAGCCCGAAGCCGCCCGCCGCGATCAGCATGCCGTCGTGCAAGAGCCCGTCGAGAGCCGAGGCGGCGTCGTCGTGGATCTTCTGCATCGCGGCCCCCTGTTCCCCAGGCCAGACATGCCGGGGGGTGAGGGGGCTGTCAACGCCGACCCCGCGTCGTCGCCGCATCGCGGCGAAGAGGCGCGGGGGCGCGGGCCGGGAGGCGGGCGCGTCCGCCGCCCCCTCGACGCCGGATCGGTGCGGGTGCGCCGCGCGCCGTCGGGGAGGTGGAGCGGGCGGCGCGCCGGGAGCGCGCCCGCGAGGGGGCGGTCCTCCGGTCGCCGGGACGCCCGCGACCTCCCGCCGGCCGCCCTCTCGTCCTGGGCGACGAGGGGCCCGTCGCCCCGGCGCGCGACGGCGGTCCGAAGGCTCCGCCCACGGATCCGTGCAGGCTCCTTAGGGCGCCCCCTCGACCGGCCGCGGGCGCCCTCCTCGGGCGAGGCGCCCGCGGCCTCGCGGCGGTCGATCGGCCGATGACCTCGTCGAGCACGGGCCGGACCGCGACGGAGCCCGCGCGGCGCGCCCGTCCTTCGCACCCGTCCCTCGGGACGATCCCGCGGCGCGACGCCCGGCGGTCTCCCCGACGCCCTGCGGGCTGGCGGTCATCGGCTGGACCGCCGCGGAGGAGCCCGCAGCGGCCCGCGAGCGGGTGGCCTCGCCGCGAGGGGCGGGCTCAGTCCTCGAGAACCCGGCCCTCGTCGGAGGCTGCCCCCCCGGCCGCCCGGCCGGCCTTTCCCTTCGCCGAGACGGCCTTGCGCGAAGGCTTCGCGGCGGCCTTCGCGGCCCCCTTCCCGGCGGCCGCCTTCTCGGCCTTCGCGGCGGGGGCCTTCCCCGCCGCGGCCTTCTCCGTCGCCGCGGCGGCCGCGCCCGCCGCGGCCTTGCGCGATCCCTTCTTCGCGGCCGCCTTCTTCGCCGGGGGCTTCTTCCCCGGCCCCTTCGCGGCCTTCTCCGCGATCAGCGTGAGCGCCTCGTCGAGCGTCACCTCCTCGGGCTTCACGTCCTTCGGGATCGTCGCGTTGAGCTTGCCCCACTTCACGTAGGGCCCGTAGCGCCCCTCCATCACGGAGACCGGGCCGCCCTCGGGGTGCTCGCCCAGCTCCGCCAGGGGCTTCGCCGCCGCCCGCCCGCCGCGGCCCGCCGCCTTCTGCGCCAGCACCTCGACGGCGCGGTTCATGCCGATGGTGAAGACCTCCTCCACCTCCGGAAGATTGGCGTAGAGCCGGCCGTGCTTGACGTAAGGCCCGTAACGCCCGATCCCGGCCTCGATCGGCTCGCCGTCGTCGGGGTGGGCGCCCACCGTGCGCGGCAGGCTCAGGAGCGTCACCGCGCGATCGAGGTCGAGGTCGTCCACCGACCAGCCCTTGGGGATCGAGGAGCGCGGCGGCTTGGGCGCCTCCTCGCTCGCCTCGCCGCGCTGGACGTAGGGGCCGAAGCGGCCCTTGCGGAGCGTGATCCGGTCGCCCTCGTGCTCTCCGAGGAGCTTGCCGTCGGGGCCGATGCCGCCCTCCTCCTCCGCGCCGGGCGGGCCGAAGGGGCGGGTGTAGCGGCACTCGGGGTAGTTCGAGCAGCCGATGAACGCGCTGCCCGAGCGCGCGGTGCGCATCGACAGCCGCCCCTCGCCGCAGTGGGGGCAGAGCCGCGGGTCGGTGCCGTCGCCCGGATCGGGGAAGATGTGGGGCTCGAGCACCTCGTTGATCTTCTCGAGCACCTCGCCGATGCGCAGGTCCGCCGTCTCGCCCAGCGCCGCCGAGAAGTCGCGCCAGAAGCGCGCGAGCACGTCCTTCCACTCGCGCTCGCCCGCCGACACGTCGTCGAGCTGGGATTCGAGGTCGGCGGTGAAGTCGTACTCGACGTAGCGGCGGAAGTAGTTGACGAGGAAGGCGGTGACGAGCCTCCCCTTGTCCTCGGGGACGAGCCGGTTGCGGTCCTTGCGGACGTAGCCGCGGTCCTGGATCGTCGTGACGATCGAGGCGTAGGTGGAGGGCCGACCGATGCCGAGCTCCTCCATGCGCTTGACAAGCGTGGCCTCGGTGTAGCGCGGGGGCGGCTGGGTGAAGTGCTGCAGGCCCAGCACGGCCGCGTCCTCGGTCGTCAGCGCGCCCTTCGAGGCCCTGAGCGAGCCCGCGTCGTCCTCGATCACGTCGCCGTCCTCGGAGGCGGCGCGGCCGAACTGGGCCTCCAGGCCCCCGCGATGGGGCCTGAGCGCCTCGCCCTGGGACATGGCGGGGAGCCGGCCGCCGTCCTCGTCCTCAGTGGGCTCGTCGCGGCCCTCCTCGTAGACGCGCAGGAAGCCGTCGAAGAGCACCACCTGGCCCGTCGCGCGCAGGCCCACCTGGCGGTCCTGGGAGGCGATCTCGACCGTGGTGCGCTCCAATCGCGCGGCCTCCATCTGGCACGCGATGGTGCGCTTCCAGATCATCTCGTAGAGCCGGCGCTGGTCCGCTTCCGAGATGCGGACCGTCTCGGGGCGCGCGAAGAGGTCCGTCGGCCGGATGCACTCGTGCGCCTCCTGGGCGTTCTTGGCCTTGTTCTTGTACATCCTGGGGGACTTCGGCACGTAGTCCGTCCCGTAGAACTTCCCGATGGCGTCGCGGGCGGCGTGGACGGCCTCGGGCGCCATGTCGATGCCGTCGGTGCGCATGTAGGTGATGAGCCCGGCCTCGTAGAGCCGCTGGGCCGCGCTCATGGTCTGGCGCGCGCCGAAGCCCAGCTTGCGAGAGGCCTCCTGCTGGAGCGTGGAGGTCATGAAGGGCGCCGACGGCGAGCGCGCGGCGGGCTTGGCCTCCACCGAGGCCACCGCGAGCTCGCGCGAGGCCACGGCGGCGACGGCCAGCTCGGCCGAGGCGCGGTCGGGCAGGCCGAAGCGGTCGAGCTTGTCGCCCGCGAGCGAGACGAGGCGGGCCTCGAACGCCTCCCCGCGCGGGGTCTCCAGCGCGGCCGTCACCGTCCAGTACTCCCGAGGCTTGAACGCCTCGATCTCCATCTCGCGCTCGACGATCAGGCGCAGGCAGACCGACTGCACCCGCCCCGCCGACTTGGCGCCGGGCAGCTTGCGCCAGAGCACCGGCGAGAGGTTGAAGCCCACGAGGTAGTCGAGCGCGCGGCGCGCCAGATAGGCCTCGACCAGCGGCGCGTCGACCTGGCGGGGGTTGCGCATCGCCTCGGTGACGGCGGCCTTGGTGATGGCGTTGAACACCACGCGGCTGACGGGGGTGTCCTTCTTGATCGACTTGCGCTTGGTCAGCGCCTCCTGGAGGTGCCAGGAGATCGCCTCGCCCTCGCGGTCGGGGTCGGTGGCGAGGATTAGCGCGGGATCCTTGGCCAGCGCGTCGGCGATCGCCTTGACGTGCTTCCTCGAGTCCGCCCCCACCTCCCACAGCATCTCGAAGCCGTGCTCGGGATCGACCGAGCCGTCCTTCGCGGGCAGGTCGCGCACGTGGCCGTAGGACGCGAGCACCGTGTAGTCGGGGCCGAGATACTTGTTGATGGTCTTGGCCTTGGCTGGGCTCTCGACGACGACGACGGGCATGGGGGCTCCAGGTTCGGTCCTGTGGGGGGACGCGGCCGCGGCGCGGGGCTGCGGGCCGCGTGAATGTGGGCAGCCTCGGCCCCATGTCAATCGAGGGGGCGGCCCGGCGCCTTCGCCGCGCGGCGGAGGCGCCTCGGTGCGGGGCCTCAGGCGGCGAGCGTCAGCAGCCCGCCCGGATGGCGCTCGATGCGGCCCTCCAGCTCCAGCGTCAGGATCTCGGGCAGCACCCGCTCGGCCGGCTCGCCGCTGTCGCGGATCACCTGGTCCTCGGCGACGGGCGAGGGGCCCAGCAGCGACAGGATCCCCGAGCGCAGGGCCTCGCCGCCACCGCCGCCAGCGGGCGGATCGCCGCCTGCGGGCGGAGCGCCGCCGGCAGGCGGGGCGCCGTGACCGGCCGCGGCGCCGCCATGCGCCGCGCTCGACGCCTCGCCTCGGTTGCGGCTGGCCGCCCCGGCTCGCTGGGCGGGGCCGGTCTGCCCGACGGTCGCGCCCGGTGCGGCGGCGGTCTGCCTGCCGGCGAAGCTCGGCCCGTCGGCCCCGGCCCGCCCTGCGGCGTCACGCTGCCCGGCATCGTCCTGGCGAGCGACGGAGTCCGGACCGCCCGCCGCCACCCGCCCGCCGGCATCGCCCCGCCCGCCCGCGGCGTTCTGCCTGGCTGCGGCGTCCCGCCCGGCGGAGGGGCTCGGCCCGCCGCCCCCGGTCCGCCCCACGGCGTCACACCGCCCGGCATCGCTCCGCCCGCTGGCGGCGACCCGCCCGCTGGCGGCGCTCCGCCCGCCGGCGGCCAGCGTCTCCAGCACGTCGTCCACGCCGCGCACCAGCACCGCGCCGTCGCGGATGAGCGCGTTGCAGCCCGAGGCGCGGCCGTCGAAGGGGTGGCCCGGCACCGCGAGCACCTCGCGCCCCTGGTCGAGCGCTGCGCGCGCCGTGATGAGCGTGCCCGAGCGCGCCGCCGCCTCGACGACGATCACGGCCTGCGCGAGCCCCGAGACGATGTGGTTGCGACGCGGGAAGTGGCGCGCCTGGGGGCCGAGGCCCATCGGCTGGGCCGACAGGATCAGGCCTTGGACCGCGATGCGCGCCATCAGCTCGGCGTTCTGAGGGGGGTAGGCCACGTCGCAGCCGCCCGCGGTGACGGCGATGGTGCCGCGCTCCAGCGCCGCCTCGTGGGCCACCGCGTCGATGCCGCGCGCGAGCCCCGAGACGACGACGTGGCCCGCTTGCGCCAGCCCGCGGGCCAGAGCGCGCGCCATGCGCTGGCCCAGCGAGGAGGCGTCGCGCGCGCCGACGATGGCCACGGCGGGGCGATGGGCCAGGGCGAGATCCCCGCGTGCCCAGAGCATCGCGGGCGCGCCCTCGACCTCGCGGAGCGCGGGCGGGTAGGCGGGCTCGTGGTCGAAGACGGCGCGGGCGCCCGCGGCCCGCGCGGCGCGGATCTCGGCGCGCGCGGTGGCCTCGGGGCAGGGGGCGTAGCCCGACAGCCCGGCGCCACGGGCCAGGTGGGGGAGCGCCTTCAGCGCCGCGGCCGCCGTGCCGTGCGCCGCCAGCAGGCGGTGGTAGGTGGCGGGGCCTATGCGATGGGATCGCAGCAGGCGGAGCCGGTCGAGCCGGTCCCTCTCGTCGTGGGGTGGGGTGGGGTGGGGATCGGAGAAGGATGTGGGCACGTCCCGTCCGTCCCGGCCCCGCCTGTCTGCATGGCCAGAGTTGAGGCGATTCGGTTAAGGATGGATGAACCAACGTGGCGAAGGGGGGCCGAGCGCGCCCGGTGGCGTCGGACGGGCCCCCGCCTGGATCCCGACCGCGCGGGATGGTCCGGCGGCGCCCCCGGAGGGTCTCGCAGGAGGGAACCCCGGCAAGGGGTTGTCTCGGCGAACCACGCGGAAGGGGGCATTGAGGGGAAAGGGCTTTCTCCCCACCCGACGAACCTTGACCCACCTCCCCCAACGGAAAGCGCCGCGGCCCTGGCGGGGGCACGCGGCGCTGAAGTCGGCTGGGATTGGCGTCCTGCCGGCGAAGATACCGCGAGGGGCCAGCGCTCGGCAAGGGCGGAGGGCGGCCAATGAACGCCCGAGCCATGACCCTCGCCCTTCAAGGTCGCTGGTGGGGCCGCTACGGCCTCGCCCGCTGCCCGGCGCACGAGGACCGCAAGCCGTCCCTGTCCCTGGCGGATGGGCGCGACGGGCGGCTCCTCGTCCACTGCCACGCGGGCTGCGCCCAGGATGCGGTTCTGGACGCCCTGCGCCGCCTCGGGCTCATGCCGGGGCCGAGCGGCGGGCGCCCGCCCTCCGACGACAACGAGCTGGTCGAGCGGCGCCGCAGGGAGGCCGCCGCCGCCGCCCGGCGGGCTGCGCTCGCCCGGCGGTGCTGGGACGAGGCCGAGCCCATCGCGGGCACGCTCGCGGAGCGCCACCTGCGCGAGCGCCGCGGGATCACGGCCCCGCTCAGCGAGGCGCTGCGCTTCCACCCGGCCTGCGTCCATGGGCCGACGAAGCGGCGCCTCCCCGCCATGGTCGCTCGGATCGACGGCGCGGACGGGTTCGCGGTGCACCGGACCTTCCTTTGCACCGTCAACGGCAACGCCCCCGTCGAGCCCGCGAAGATGATGCTCGGCCGGACGGCCGGGGGCGCCGTGCGCCTCGCGCGCCAGGGCGGGCGGCTCGTCGTCGCCGAGGGCATCGAGACCGCCCTGAGCCTCGCCTCGGGCCTCCTCGACGGCCCCATGCATCTGTGGGCGGCCCTGAGCGCCGGCGGCATGGCGATGCTCAAGCTGCCTCTGGTCGAGGCGGGCGCCGAGCTGGTGGTGGCCTGCGACGGGGACCGCGCCGGGTGCGAGGCGGCGCACGACCTCGCCCAGCGCGCCACGGCCTCGGGCTGGCGGGTGCTGCGCGCCGACCCGGGCGACGGGCTCGACTTCAACGACGTGCTGATGGGGAGGGCCGCGGCATGAGCGCGGTTAAGCAGGCTGGCGGCATAAACCGCCGGCGGGCCACTCAGGCCGAGATGGAGCACCGCGCGGCCTTCTACATCGCCTATGCGCGCGATCACGGGCCGATGACGGTTCGGGGGCTCTTTTATCAGACGACGGTGGCGGGGATCGCCGGCATCGGCAAGGACGAGGAGGGCTACGCCAAGGTTCAACGTCACGTCCTCGCGCTGCGCCGCCAGGGGCGATTGGCCTACACCGACATTGCCGACGCCACCCGCTACATGCGCAAGCCCCGGACCTTCGACGGCTGGGAGGATGCGCTGGACGACTGCGCGGCGCTCTACCGCAAGGCGCTCTGGGCAGACGCCGACCTCGAGGTGGAGATCTGGCTGGAGAAGTCGGCTCTCGCCGGCGTGCTCTACCCCGTCACCTCCGAGTTCGACGTGCCGCTGATGCCGACCGGCGGCTTCACCTCCGAGACCTTCGCCTACGAGGCGGTCGCTCGGCTGCGCGGCAGCGGCCGGACGCTGGTGATCTACAGCCTCTATGACTTCGACCGGTCCGGCCGGGACGCGGCGGCATCTCTGCGCGAGAAGGTGGAGCGGTTCGGGGCCGAGTTCGGCGTCCCGGTGGTGTTCCGCGATCTCGTCCTGTCGCTGGCGCAGGTGGAGGCGATGGGTCTGCCCACCCGGCCGGCCAAGCGCAAGACGACCGCCGATGCGCGCTGGCCCCACCCGTTCTCGGCCGAGCTGGACGCGATCCTGCCGGACGATCTGCGGGCGCTGGTGAGGGCGGCGATCGAGCGGCACCTGCCAGCGGCCGAGCTGGCGCACCTTCGGAGCGTGGAGGCGGCCGAGCGCGCCACCCTGATGGAGTTCATCGGGGGGGCGGTGGCATGACGGCCCGTTCCAAGCCCATCCCCCTCCTCCCTCACGACGAGAAGGACGCGCCGCCCGATGGCTTGCCCAAGGGCTTCCGCGTCGGGCGCCACGGCATCGAGCGCGAGCAGGACGCGAAGGACGGCGGGACCGAGTGGGTGTGGCTGTGCTCGCCTCTTCGCGTGCTCGCGCTGCCTCGGGGCCGGGACGGCACCGGCTGGGGCCGGCTCGTGGAGGTGACGGACGCCGACCGCCTTGTGCACCGGTGGGCCGTGCCTGCCGAGCTGTTCGCGGGCGACGGCTGGGAGCTGCGCGCCGAGCTGCTGCGCCTCGGGCTCAACATGGCCTCGGGCACCAAGGCCCGGAACGGTCTGTCCGACCTCCTCATGCGGTGGCGGCCCAAGGCGAGGGCCATCACGGCCGATCGGCTCGGCTGGACGGACGAGACCTGCGGCGCCTTCGCGCTGGGCGACGGCCGCGTGCTGGGCGCCGCGGACGTGGTGTATCAGGCGGAGGCCGCGCCCACCGCGGCGGCCGAGATGACGGCGGTGGGCACCCTCGACGGCTGGCGCGAGGTGGTGGCCGCCCCCTGCGTCGGCAACCCGCTCCTGGTGCTCTCGGTGTCGCTCGCCTTCGCAGGGCCGCTGCTGGAGCCCCTGGGCCTCGACGGCGGGGGCGTGCACCTGCGCGGCGCCTCCTCGCGCGGCAAGAGCACCGCCCAGCGCGCGGCGGTGTCGGTGTGGGGCTCGCCTCGCTTCCTGCACACCTGGCGCGCGACCGCCAACGGGCTGGAGGGCGTGGCCTGCGCCGCCAACGGCTCGCTCCTGGCGCTGGACGAGATGGGCGAGGTGTCGGGCCGCGAGGCGGGGGCCGCGGCCTACATGCTCGCCAACGGCGTGGGCAAGGCGCGGGCCGACCGCTCGGGCCGGGCGCGGCGCTCGGCGCGCTGGCGCGTCACGATCCTGTCCTCGGGTGAGTTGAGCCTCGCAGACAAGATGGCCGAGGGTGGTGCGCGGATGGCCGCGGGACAGGCGGTGCGCCTCCTCGACCTGGCGGCAGATACGCGGGCTCACGGGGCGTTCGACACGCTCCACGATGCGCCCGACGGCGCGGCCTTTGCGGACCGGCTGCGCGCGGCCACCGCAGAGCACCACGGGACCGCCGGTCCGGCCTTCGTGGAGGCGTTCCTCGGGGACCGGGAGGCGTGCCTCGCCGCCGTGCGGGAGGGCATCGCAGCCTTCCGCGCGGCGGCGGTGGAGCGGTTCGGCCTGACGGGCGAGGGGCAGACCGAGCGGGCCGCCCAGCGCCTCGGACTGATCGCCGCGGCGGGGGAGGCCGCGACTGCCTACGGCCTTACGGGCTGGCCTACGGGCGCGGCACGCGACGCAGCCCTGGAGGCGCTGGGCCTGTGGCTCGACGGGCGCGGCGGGGCGGGGCCGGCCGAAGCCCATGACGCCATAGCCCGCACGCGCGCCTTCCTCGTGGCGCACGGCTCCTCGCGCTTCGAGGCAGTGGGCGAGGCAGCGGCGGGTGGTAGCCCCTTCTCGGAGCCGCGGCGCATCATCGACCGCGCCGGCTGGCGGGATGGGGCGGTGTTCTACGTCGCTGCGGACGCATGGCGCGAGGTGCACCGAGGCGCCGACCCCAAGAGGGCCGCCCGCCACCTTCTCGCCGCGGGCCTTCTCGTGTCGGGCGACGGACGCAACCTCGCTACCCGCCTCCCCACGAGCCTCGTGGCAGAGCGCCCGCGCGCCTACGCGATCCGGTCGGGCATCCTGGGGGCGGACGATGGATAAGCCTGCATCCGATTCGGTGTCGGACCGGTCGGACGTGTCGGACGCCGTTGCCAGCGATAACAATTTCCCGTCCGACGCGGCCTCGGGCGTGTCGGACGTGTCGGACCGGCGCTGCACCCGCGGTCCGACCGGTCCGACGCGGTGGCTGGCCTGTCGGACGCAGAAAGGCGAGCCGTCGCAACGCGGTCCGACACGTCCGACCGGTCCGACAGAGTTTCGGAGGAATGGCGTCGATATCCGCGCGGCGCTCGCGGCTGCCTTCGAGCCCCCAGCCGTCCCCCGACCCCGCGGACCTCCTCGACGCGGCCGAGGAGCGCGCCGCCATCGTGAAGCACGACGCCGGGCTGTCTTGCGCCGAGGCCGAGGCGGCGGCGCTCGCAACCGTCGAGTGCTCCGAGGCAGCGTGCGAGCTGCGGGCGCGCTGGGGGCGGCACCATGACCGGGGCTGAGCTGGCCGCCGCCCGCCGCCGGGCTGGGCTGTCGCAGACGGCGCTGGGCGCGTGGGTGGGCATTGAGCGTCACGTAGTGAGCTATTGGGAGCGCAAGCCGCGGGTCGATCCCAACCAACACGCCCCGCGCCTGATGCTGGCAGAGCTGCACGCGCTGAGCGTCCTGCCAGATATTGATGACCATCATGCGCGCGTGCGGGATAGGGTCTTAGAGCACCCAATGGCACGGGTGCGGGAATACGAGGCGCGCGTGCTGGCCGAGGCGCAGGCGCGGTGGGCGGCGCGCGCCGCAGCCCAGCGCGCTCGGCGCCGGGTGCGGTGCGGGGCGCTCACGCGCAAGGGGACGCCCTGCCGCGCCCTGTCCGAGCCCGGCCGGCGGCGCTGCCGCTTCCATGGCGGGCGCTCGACCGGCCCCCGCACGCCCGAGGGCAAGGCCCGGATCGCCGAGGCGCAGCGGCGGCGCTGGACGCGCTGGCGGGCCGAGCGCGAGACGGGGGAGGCAGCGCCTACGCCGCCCGTTGGGCCTTGTTGCACGAAGCCTGCCCGGGATTCACATTGCCGGTCCAGCGGCATAGCTGGGCGTCATGTCCAAGCCTGCCCCGACGCGCTACCGCACCCTGAACTGGTCCGCCTACAACGCGTCGCTGCGTGAGCGTGGATCGCTGACCGTCTGGTTCGACCCTTCGACGCCCTGGCACGCGGCGCCATCGGGCAAGCGCGGCGGCCAGCCGGTCTACAGCGACGCCGCGATCCAGGCTTGCCTGACGATCAAGGTGCTGTTCGGCCTGCCGCTTCGCCAGACGACCGGCTTCGTCGCGAGCCTTCTGAAGTTCGCGGGGCTCGACTGGCCGGTGCCGGACTTCTCGACGCTCTGCCGACGGCAGAAGACCTTGGCCGTTCAGCTGCCCTACCGGGGCAGCGGCGGCCCGCTGCACCTGCTCGTGGACAGCACGGGCATCAAGGTCCGAGGCGAGGGGGAATGGCACGCGCGCAAGCATGGCGGGGCGCGCAGACGGATCTGGCGAAAGGTCCACCTCGCCGTCGACGAGGTGACACTCGAGGTCCGCGCGGTCGAGATCACCGGCAGCGGCGTCGGCGATGGGCCTGTGCTACCGGACCTGCTCGGCCAGATCCCAGCAAACGAGCCAATCGTCTCGGTCACCGCCGACGGCGCCTACGACACCCGCGGCTGCCGCGACGCCATCGCGAACCGCGGCGCGGACGCTGTCATCCCGCCCCGGCGAAATGCCAAGCCTTGGGAGAAGGACAGCCCCGGCGTAGAAGCGAGGAACGAGGCTCTGCGCGCCATCAAGCGCCTCGGCCGCACGATCTGGCGCCGATGGAGCGGATACCACCGCCGAAGCCGCGCCGAGACCAAGATGAACTGCATGAAGCTCCTCGGGCAAAAGCTCATGGCCCGCGACTTCGACCGCCAGACCGCCGAACTCCAAGTCCGCATCGCCATCCTCAACCGCTATACCGCGCTCGGCATCCCCGTCACACGACCCGTCGGCTGACCGCCGCGGGGAAAGGGGAAGCTCGGCCTTCAGGCGTTCCGTGCAACAGAGCCGCGCTACGCCACCTTCGAGACCTTCCCCTTCCCCGACGGCCTGACGCCCGACCGCCCCGCGAGCGCCTACGCCGCCGACCCCCGCGCCCAGGCCATCGCCGAGGCCGCCCGCGCCCTCGACGCCCGCCGCGGGGCATGGCTCAACCCGCCCGACCTCGTGGAGTGCGTCCCCGAGGTGGTCCCCGGCTACCCCGACCGCCTGATCCCCGTGGACGACGCCGCCGCGAAGGAGCTGCGTCGCCGCACCCTCACCAACCTCTACAACGCCCGCCCCGCCTGGCTCGCCCACGCCCACGCCGCCCTCGACGCCACTGTCGCCGACGCCTACGGCTGGGCCGACGCATGGGCCGAGGGCATGGACGACGACGCGATCCTCGCCCGCCCCTTCGCGCTCAATCAGGAGCGGGCCGCGGCGCAGGGTGCGCGCTGAGGCCGCGGACATGGACCGGCACACGCCATGCGCTTCATTGATCCGTAGCTACGATGTGGCTACATGGGTCATGCTGTATCAGGAGGGACCATACGATGACCGACGCCGTGATCCGCGCGCGCATCGACGCCGAGACCAAGGCCCGCGCCGAGGCGGCGCTCAAGGCCATGGGTCTCACCATGTCCGACGCCATCCGCCTACTGATGGTGCGCGTGGCCGAGGAGCGGCGCCTGCCCTTCGAGGTGCGCGTGCCGACCGCCGAGACCCGCGCCGCGATGGACGAGCTGGCCGAGGGCCGGGGCGAGCGCTTCGAGTCGGCCGACGCCATGTTCGAGGCGTTGGGCGTCTAGCCACGGCGCGCCGCCATGCTGCGTCCCGTCCCATCCACCACCTTCCGGCGGGATGTGAAGCGGGCTTCGAGGCGCGGGCGCGACATGGCCAAGCTGAAGCAGGTGGTGGCGATGCTGTGCGAGGGCACGCCCCTGCCCGAGCGCCATCGCGATCATCCCCTCAAGGGCGAGTGGCGCGGCTTCCGCGACGCGCATATCGAGCCCGACTGGCTCATCCTCTACCGCATGGAGGGCGAGGAGCTGCAACTCGCCCGGACGGGCACCCATGCCGACCTGTTCGGCACATGAGCGCGTCGCACGTCCACGCGAGGCCGGCCAGCTGGCCCACGCTCGGCCCTGTATCGCAGTGAGGCGCGAACGGCGCCCACCGCCCGCGGAACCACTATCCATCGACAAGGAGATGGGGGACTAGGCGGGGGACCGACTTTCGATGGTTCCGGCTAAACTACTGCTTGAGAATGATACTTTGAAGTTGGTTGGTGCCGCAGAAGGGACTCGAACCCCCGACCCCATCATTACGAATGACGTGCTCTACCAGCTGAGCTACTGCGGCTTCGGCTGCCGTCTCTAGCGCCTCGACGCGGCCGCGAACAGCCCCTTTCTCGCCGACCCGAGAAGCGCCGGAGGCCTCTCGCGCCCGCCGATCGCGCCCGCTCGCCCGCTCCTGGTCCGCCACGGCCCCGGCGGATCAATCCTTGCCAGGGGCGTCCTGGACGACCACCACATGGGGGTCGCCCGGCCGGCCTGAGGGCGCCTTGGGGCCCGCGACCCTCCCGGCCCAGGACGACACCGAGGATCGGGAGGGGGCGTCGCCCGCGGCGCTGCCTGGAGCGCCGCTCGAAGCACCGTCCTGGGTGGCGGTGCCATCCGCCAAGGCGGCCGAAGCGCTGCCCGAGGCGTCGGAGGGGTCGGCGCCGTCGGACGGCGCCGCCCTCTCCACCTCGGCGGGAGGGCTCGCAGCAGCCGAGCCGGCCGCCGAGGCAGGGCCGCGCGCGGCGGCCGGATCGCTCGCGGCGGCGGGGTCGCCGGCCAGGAGCGGCAGCATGCCGGTGCCCGGCATGTGCGTCTCGGCGTGCGGCGGCTCGGTCCAGGCGAGCGAGTCGAAGGCGCCGCAGTTCTCGCAGATCGGCGCCCAGTCGCCGTGGATGTTGTGACAGTTCGAGCACACCCACTGCGGCCCGCGCGGCGCGGTGACGGCACGCGCGAGCCAGGCGCGCACCACGGCGTCGGATGCCCCCTCGCCGCGCTCGATGGCGGCCATCAGCGTCAGCGAGCGCGCCGTGGGGTGCTCGGTGGCGAGATCGCCCAAGCTCCGGCGCGCGGCCGGGAAGTCCTCGGCCGCGAGCGCGAGCTCGGCGCGCAGCATCCGCGTCTCGGCGTCGTCGGGACGGACCTCGGTGAGCGCGCGGAAGCGCTTGATGCGGTTCTGCGGGGTCTCGTCGGGGCGGATGTCGGCGAAGGCCGCGGCGAGGTCGGGATGTGGCTCCGCCTCCCAGGCGCGACGGATCGCGCGGGCGGCGAGCTTGTGCCTGCCCTGGGCGATGTGGGCGCGCGCGGCGGCGACCGCGGCGGGCACCAGATCCGGGCTGAGGCGGTTGGCCTCGATCGCGGCCGCGCGCGCCTCCTCCTCGGAGGCCTGCGAGCCCGGCCCGGTGGCCTCCGAGAGCGCGAGCACGGCGTCGCGCCTGCGGTGGACGTCGCGCGGCAGCGCACCCGCCTTCAGCTTGGCCTGGAGCGTGCGGCGCGCGGCGCCCCAGTCGCCGCGCTGGGTCTGGAGGCGCAGGAGCGTGTCATGGGTCTCGCCGTGGCGTGGGCGCAGCGCGTAGGCGCGCTCGGCGAGCTTGAGCGCGGTGTCGGTGTCGCCGGCGGCGAGACGCTGCTGCATCAGCCCGCGAACTCCGACGAAGCGGGTGCGCTCGTCGGTCAGCAGCTCGCGGTAGCACGCCTCGGCGCGGCGGCGGTCGCCGACCATCTCGGCGCCCTGCGCGGCGATGAGGTTGGTGAGCTCCGGCCGGTCGAGATAGCGCTGGGCGCGGGCGGCCTTGTCCATCGCCACGCGCCCCTCGCCCGCGGCGAGGGCCATCATGCCCTCGGCCAGCGCCTCGAAGCCCTTGCGCTGGCGGCCCCGCGAGAAGCGACGGCTGAGCGCGGTCTCGTCACCCTTCAGGAAGCGCCACAGCGCGCCGAGAAAGCCCAGGAGCTTCAGAAGAAGCCACACCGCCAGGATCAGCACGATCAGCGCGATCGCGGCCTGGAGCGGCCCGAGGTTGAGCTCGACGGTGCCGAAGTCGAGCCGCAGGCCCCCCTCGGCCTCCATCAGATAGGACGCCCCGAGCGCCAGGGCGGCCACCGCGAGGACGAAGAGGATGACCTTGATCAGTGACCAGAGCATGAAAGCGTCCTCATGGGGCGTCGCGCCGAGGGGCGCGCAACGGCAGGTCGCGCCGAGGGGCGCGCAACGGCAGGTCGCGCCGAGGGGCGCGCAACGGCAGGTCGCGCCGAGGGGCGCGCAACGGCAGGTCGCGCCGAGGGGCGCGCAACGGCAGGTCGCGCCGAGGGGCGCGCATGGCAAGTGGCGCCGAGGGGCGCGGCGACAGGTGGCGCGAGGCGCGCATCGGCGGATCGCGCCGGGGGCGTGGGCAGGCCGCGCCGGGAGGCCCGGGACGGCGAGGCGCGCCGCGACGGGCGCATCGCCGCGGATCGCGGCGGCGCTGCGGAGGCGCGAGCGAGCCTCGGCCGGCCCATCCCCCCCTGAGCGACGCGCCGGATCGAGGGCACGAGCCTCGGGGACGGGGACGGGGACGGGGGCGCGACGCCCGACCGAGCGATCATCCGCCCTCCAGCCGGTCGGCGAGCGAGGCGGCGGCGCCCTCGACGATCACCCGGTCCTTCGCGCTGGCGATCCACGGCTCGAAGGGGGCTCGCGCGGGCTCTGGCAGGGCCTCCAGCTCGGCCAGCGCCGCCTCGATGTCGCCGCGCCCGAGCGCGTCCTCGGCGCGCGAGAGCACCGCGTCGGCGTCCGAGCCCTCGCGCGCCCCGAGCGAGCGCACGCCGAGGTTGCGGCGGACGAAGCTCTCGACCCGGCCCGCATCCTCGCCGGCCGGCGCGGCCAGGAGCGCCTCGCGCGAGAGCGGCGCGAACTCCTCCCTGAGCGCGGCGAGGGTGGGCACGCCGGTGGCCGCCTCGTTGAGCAGGGTCGCGGGGACGGGCGCGTCGACGGCGCCCAGCAGATCGGTCAGCGCCGACTGGTAAGGGGCGCCGGCGTCGATCTGGGCGCGCATCCGCGCCAGCGCCGCCTCGGCGCGGGCGGCGTTGGCCTCGGCGTCGGCCTGGGCGCGGGCGCGCGCCACCTCCGCCTCGACCGCCGACTCGCGCCGATCGACCCGCGCGCCCACGGCCTCGACCTCGCCCCGCAGCGCGTCGATGTCGCCCGACAGGCCGCCGCGGGCCTGCTCGGCCTCCTGACGCAGCGTCGCCAGATCGTTCGACAGCGCGTCGCGCGCCGCTCGCGCCTCCTGGCGCAGCGCGTCGATGTCGTCCGACATCCCGCTCTGGCCGTCCTCGGCATCCTGGCGCAGCGTCGCCACGTCGCTCGCCAAGGCGTCGCGCGCCCCCTGGGCCTCCCGGCGCAAGGCATCGACCTCGCCCGACAGCGCCTCGCGGTTCGCCTGGGCCTCCTGGCGCAGGGTGCCGACCTCGCCCGACAGCGCGTCGAGCCGCCCCGGCAGGTCCGCCAGACCGGTGAGCCGGGCGTCGAGGGCGGCGAGATCCTCCGACAGCTGCGTCAGCCTCGCGTCCTGCGCCGACAGCGCCGAGCGCAGCGGGGTGAGCGCGGCGGGCGCCACGGCCTCGCCGCCCTCGGGGAACGCGGCGGCGAGCGCGTCCACGCGCGCAGCGAGGTCGGCGAGGCGCTGCTCCAGCCCGCCGACCCGCGCGTCCGCGTCCCGGGCGCCCGTCTCGGTCCCGGCGAGGCGGGCGTCGAGCGCGTCGAGCCGCGCCGCCAGATCGTCGGTCGCGGAGCCGTCGCCGAGCGCGTCGAGCCGCGCGCCGAGGCCGGTCGAGCCCGCCTCGATCCCGCCCAGCCGCGCGTCGAGCCGCGCCTCGAGGTCCGCCACGGCCCGCTCGGCCTCGGTCCGGACGACCGCGAAGTCCTCGGCCTCCCGACCCGCGCCCTCGCGCTCGAACCACCACAGCACGCCGTAGGCCACGGCGCCCGCGGCCAGCAGGCTGAGGAGGAACGTCACGACGCCCCCGCCCCTCCCTCCGCCACCGCCCCGCGCGACAGGGGCAGGGGCGGGGGAGGGGCGGCGGGGCCGGCCGCGGGAGGATCATGGCGGGCGCTCCGGGCGGCCGCGCCCTCCGGGGCCGTCCTCGTGTCGGTCCCCGCGGGCCGGTCCTCGGAGCGGCCGGGGCGCGCGGCGACGGGCGCCGCGTCGGGCTCGGCGGGGTCGGGCTCGGCGGGGTAGGGCGCGGCGGGGTCGGGCGCCGCTTCCGGCGCCGCGCCCGAGGAGCGGTCGCCTGCGAGCCCGGCGCCGAGCGCATCCGCGTCGGGCTCGGCGCGCGCGTCGTCGCCCGCGGCCTCGGCCTCGATGGCGGGCGCTTCGGGCGAGGGGCGCTGCGCGGCCGGCGATGCGGCCGAGGGCGGCATCAGGGGATCGCCGCCATCCGTCGCCATGCCGTCCGGATCGACGCCGACGGAGGGGGGCCGCGCGCCGGCATCGCCCGGGCCGCGGCCGGCGGACGAGCCCATGCCCACCGGCGGGACGAGGCCGATGGGCGCCGCGAGGTCAGACCCCCGACGCCCGCCCCCGGGCCCCAGCGACCCGATCCCCATCGGCGGGCGGGCGCCCGACGCCTCGGGGCCCGCCGCCGGGGACCGGGGCGGGTCGGCGTCGAGCGGATCGGCCGAGGGCGGTCCCGAACTCCCGTCCGGCCCGATCCCGTCAGGCCCACGGCTCGGCCCTCCGGCGACGCCGGACCCGGACGCGTCCCGCCCGGAGCCGTCGTCCTCGTCCCCGTCCCGCCCGGGGACATCCTGCTCGGCCATCCACGCCACTCCACCGCGATCCGACAACACCTAGCCCGCCGCCTCGCCCGCCTCAACCCGGCGCGGCCTCACTCGGGTCGCCGCCGCCGCGGCGCGGTCTTGGGCCGCCGCCGCAGCGGCGCAGCAGGGCGGCCACGACCCGGATCATCGCCTTCGCGTCGGGCCGCCCGCAGACCGTCACCCAGGCGCCGGGCAGATCCAGCGCCCGGGCGACCGCTGGGCTCAGCGCGACCGCATGGATCGCGGCGCCGGACGTCACGCCCGCGACGGCCCGCACGTCCGCCGCGGCGCGCGACAGCGGCGCGGCCGCGCGCGGCGAGAACACCGGGGCGATCACGGGGGCGCCGAGCGTCCCGGCGAGGGCGGCCCGCGCCCGCGTCCCGGGCTCCAGCGCCTCCTGGCGGTAGATCACGGCCTCGGTCGCGTCATGCCCCGCCGCGCGCAGCCGCGCCGCCACATCGCCCCGCGCGTGCTCGCCGCGCAGGTGCAGGAGCGGCGCCCGAGGCCCCTCGGCCGTGATCCATGCCACGAGCGCGTCGGCGGTGCCCGCGAGGCGCCCGGCGCCAGGCACCGGCGCCAGCCCCGCCTCGCGCGCCGCGTCGGCCGTGGCCTCGCCGACGCACCAGGCGCGGCGGCCGAGCAGCGCGCCCCGCGGCAGGCCCGAGGCCACGAGCGCGCGCACGGCGTTGCGCGAGGTCAGGATCAGCTCGGCCCCCTCGGGCAGGGCGGGCGCGGCCAGCGGCACGATCCGCGCGAAGGGCGCCAGCACGGCGCGCCATGGCCCCGGCGCGGCGCGGCGCAGCGCCGCGGCGAAGGCCGCCCCGTCCGGCTCGGGCCGCGTGATCAGCACCACGGGCCGATCGGGCGGCACGGGGCCGGGCGGCGCGCCCGCGCGCGCGCCGCCTCCGGCGCCCGGCGCCTCTCCTTCGGACGCATCCTCGTCGGCCGCCACCGCTCGCCTCCCACGCTCCGATCCGGCCGTCCTTCGGCCCCGGGGCGGCGCATGGACCGCCGCACCGGCGGCTCCGCGCTGCGGCCTCCGCCCGACTCCGCCCGACGTGGACCGCGCCCCGCCCGCCCGCAGGCGAGCCGATCCCGGGGCGGGGGCATGCGGGGGGCGCCCGCGCGCCCCGCCCGCCCCGTTGCCCGACCTCGGCCGCGCTGCTACCTGCCCCGGATGGGGCATTCGGCAACACCGGCGACCGGGATGGACACGGGCGGCGCGGTCATCGTCCTCGGCCTGGAGTCGAGCTGCGACGACACCGCCGCCGCGGTCGTCCGTCTCGCGGATGCCACAGGGCCGGTCGAGCTCATGGCGTCGGGGTCCACCCCTCTCGCTGACTCGACGCGGACGCCGCCCCTGACCGGCCCCCCGAGGGGCACCGTGGACGCGCCGCATGGCGCGGCCGGAGCCCGGCCCGAGATCCTCTCCGACGTCACGGCCTCCCAGGACGCGCTCCACGCGGCCTTCGGCGGCGTCGTGCCCGAGATCGCCGCGCGCGCCCATGCCGAGCGGCTCGACATCGTGACCGAGGCCGCGCTGGCCGAGGCCGGCGTGACGCTGCGCGCGATCGACGCGGTGGCCGTCACCGCCGGCCCGGGGCTCCTCGGCGGCGTGGTCGCGGGCGTGGCCTTCGCCAAGGGGCTCGCCGCCGGCGCGGGGCTGCCCCTGATCGGCGTCAACCACCTCGCGGGCCACGCGCTCACGCCGCGGCTGACCCACGGGCTCGCCTTCCCCTACCTCGTGCTCCTGGTCTCGGGAGGCCACTGCCAGCTGCTGATCGCGCGCGGGCGCGACCGCTACGAGAGGCTCGGCGGCACCATCGACGACGCGCCCGGCGAGGCCTTCGACAAGGTCGCCCGCGCGCTCGCCCTGCCGCAGCCCGGAGGCCCCTCCGTCGAGCGCGAGGCGACCCGCGGCGACCCGGAGCGCTTCGCGCTGCCGCGCCCGCTGATGGGCCGGCCGGGCTGCGACATGAGCTTCTCGGGCCTCAAGACGGCGGTGCTGCGCGCGCGCGACGCGGCGCTCGTGGCCGGCGCCCTGCCCGCGCGCGCCCGCGCCGACCTCTGCGCCGGCTTCCAGGCGGCGGTGCGCGACGTGCTGGCCGAGCGCGCCGCGCGCGCGCTCGACCGCTACCTGGGCGAGGCGCCCGAGGCCCCGGCGCTGGCCGTCGCCGGCGGGGTGGCGGCCAACGGCGCGATCCGCGCGGCGCTCCGGGATCTGTGCGCCGAGCGCGGCGTGGCCTTCGTCGCCCCTCCCCTGCGGCTCTGCACCGACAACGCCGCGATGATCGCCTGGGCCGGGATCGAGGCCCATCTCGCGGGCCACCGCGACGGGCTCGACCTCGCCGCCCGCCCGCGCTGGCCGCTCGACGCGGTCGCCGCGCCGATGCTGGGCTCGGGCCGCAAGGGCGCCAAGGCTTGACCGGAACGCCGGCGCGATCCGGAACGCCGGCGCGATCCGGAACGCCGGCGCGATCCGGGCCGCCGGCGCGAAGCCGGACGCGAACCGGATCGAGGAGCGCCTTCCACCTCGCCTCCGGACCCGCCGTCCGCGCCCGGACCCGCCGTCCGCGCTCGGACCCGCGGTCCGCGCTCGGACCTGGTCCGGGTGCGGCGGCGGCTCGACGCCCTCGTCGAAGCGATCCCAGCCCTCGCCACCGAACGGGCCCACGCCGAGCGGGCGCGGCACGTGCGGGGCGTCGGCCATCACCTGGTCGTCGGCGATGCACCCGGCGTCGCCCATCCGGCGGAAGCCGGGCGCGAAGACGCGGCCAGGCCCTCGATGTCGCGGTCGTCGAGCCCGTCCACCATCGCCGAGACCACGGCCCGCGTCTCCTCGGTGTGCGAGAGGTCGGGGCCCTCGGCGAGCGCCGCCTGCTCGGGCCTCGACCCCTTCATCGCGCCATCCTCCTCGCCGCACCCCTCGCCCCCGAGCCCGCCCGAGGCACGCCGCGCTTGCGCCGAGCGGGCGTCGCGGCGAGAGAGGGCGACGATCGGGCCGGGTGCCCTGCGAGGCGCTCGCAGGCGCGCATGGTCGGGGCCGGCTGGCAAGGGAGGGCGGGGATGGACGGGGCGGGGCGCGAGAGGCCCCCGGCGGGGATGATCGCCGTGATCGGCGCCGGCGCCTTCGGCACGGCGCTCGCGGTGGCGCTCGCGCGCGCGGGGCGCGCGGTGGCGCTGGTGGCGCGCGACGGGGGCGCGGCCGAGGCGATGGCGCGCAGCCGCCGCGCGCTGCGCCTGCCGGGCGCCATGCTGCCCGAGGGCGTCGTCCCCACCGCCGAGGCGCCGCGCGGGGCCGAGGCGGTCCTGCTTGCCGTCCCGGCCCAGGCGCTGGGCGATCTGCTGCGCTCGGGGTCCGTCCCCGACGCCCCGCTCGTCGCCTGCTGCAAGGGCATCGACCTGGCGACCCTGACCGGCCCTGCGGGCGTGATCGAGGCCGAGCGCCCCGGCGCCACGGCGGCCGTGCTCACCGGCCCCTCCTTCGCCGCCGACATCGCCCGCGGCCTGCCGACCGCGCTGACGCTGGCCTGCGCCGACGCTGATGCGGCCGGGCGGCTCCAGCGGCTGCTGTCCACCGAGACTCTCAGGCTCTACACCACCGAGGACGTGATGGGCGCCCAGATCGGCGGCGCGCTCAAGAACGTCACCGCCATCGCCTGCGGCGCCGCGATCGGCGCGGGGCTCGGGCCCAGCGCGCGCGCGGCGCTGTTGACGCGCGGCCACGCCGAGACGGTGCGGCTCGCCGTGGCGCTCGGCGCGCGGCCCGACACTCTCGCGGGGCTCTCGGGCCTCGGCGACCTCGCGCTCACCTGCACCTCGGAGATGTCGCGCAACTACCGCCACGGCCTGGCGCTGGGGCGCGGCGAGACGCCCGAGGGCGTGACGACCGAGGGCGTCGCCACCGCGCGCGCGGCCTCGGATTCTGGCGCGCTCGGGTGGGCTGGAGATGCCGGTGGCCGACGCCGTGGCCGAGATCACCGAGGGGCGCCTGAGCGTGCTGGACGCCGCGCGCCGGCTGCTGGCGCGCCCCCTGACGACGGAGTGAGCGGATGGCCTACTGGCTCTTCAAGTCCGAGCCCTCGGCCTGGTCCTGGGACGACCAGGTCGCGCGCGGGTCCGAGGGCGAGCCCTGGGACGGCGTGCGCTCGCACCAGGCGGCGGGCAACATGCGCCGGATGAAGGCGGGCGAGCGCGGCTTCTTCTACCACTCCCAGACCGAGCGCGCCGTGGTCGGCGTCGTCGAGGTGATCGCGCAAGCCCAGCCCGACCCCACCGACGACACCGGCCGCTGGGACTGCGTGCGGCTCCGCGCCGTCGAGCCCCTGCGCCTCCCGGTGACGCTCTCGGAGATCAAGGCGCGGCCCGAGCTGGCGGGCATGGCGCTCGTGCGCCAGTCGCGGCTGTCGGTGTCTGAGGTGAGCGAGGCGGAGTGGCGCGTGATCCGGGAGATGGGCGGGCTGGGGTGAGGGCGCGGGGCGGACGCCGGACGCGAGGCCAAGTCGAAGACCGTCGGCGCGGCTCGCCGAGGCGGGCAGAGTCGCCCGCGGACCGACGATCCCGGCACACAGAGCGGAGCCGACAGTGGCCAGGCCGCCACTCGTCGCACCGCGCAGCAACAGCAGCAATGCGGACGGAGCTGCCGTTCGCTCAAGGGTCACGGGTTCGAGCGAGCCTGAGCGGCGGTTTCATCGATGGCGTGGGTTTCCTCCGATCCGCCCGCGCTCAGAAGTCCAGGCCGAAGACCCAGCGGCCGATCATGACGAACACTCCGAACGTGACCGCGATCGCCACGATGTTGAGCAGGAAACCCGCCCGAACCATGTCGGCGAGCTTCATCCGGTCATAGGAAAACACGATCGCGTTGGGAGGCGTCGCCACCGGCATCATGAAGGCCATCGACGCCCCGATCGCGACCGGCACGGTCAGGATCAGCGGATCGAGCGACAGACCGACCGCCACGGCCCCCAGGATCGGCAGGAAGGTCGCGGTCGATGCGGTGTTCGAGGTGATCTCGGTCGATAGACGATCGCCGCAGTCACCAGCAGCACCAGCAGCATGGTGCTGATCCGCAGCCCTCCGACCGCTGCGCCGATCCACTCGGCAAGCCCGGTGAGCTGAACCCGCCCACCAGCGCCAGCCCGCCGCCGAACAGCAGCAGGACGCCCCAAGGCACGTTGCGCGCCGCCTCCCAGTCGAGCGCGAACTCGCCCCGGCTCCGCGACACCGGAATTGCGAAGAGCAGCAGCGCGCCGATCAGCGCGATCGTCGTGTCGTTGATCGCGAGCCCGGTCACCGAGACCAGCACTTCGCGCAGGATCCACGACAGCGCCGCGACCAGGAAGACGATGCCCACCAGCTTCTCGGCCCGTGTCATCGGCCCGAGCTCCCGTAACTCGGAGGTGATGACGGACCCAGCGTCCTGGATGGCGATGCGATGTGCGGGGAACAGCAGGCGCGTCAGCAGCACCCAGGTGATCGGCAGCATCACCACCACGATCGGCACGCCGACCAGCATCCAGGTGAAGAAGTCGATCTGGCTGCGTAGGTGCTGGACAGGAAGCTGGCCAGCAGCGTCGGGAGACAGGCCGATCAGGGGCCGATCCCGCCGATCGAGGCCGAATAGGCGATGGCGAGTCAGCGCGACGTCGAAAGTGGATCACGTCTCGTCCTTCGTCTTGTGGGAGACGAAGTCGATCACCGACAGCCCGACCGCGTACATCATGATCGCGGTGGCGGTATTCGAGATCCACATCGACAGAAAGCCGGTCGCGAGCATGAAGCCCAGAATGATCCGGTCGGCGAAGTGCGACCCGGCTGACGATCATCAGCGCGATCCGACGGTGCAGCCCGACGCGCTGCTTCCCCGCCGCCATCAGGAACCCTCCGAGAAACAGGTAGATCAGGGGGTCGACGTAGCAGGCTGCGACCGGTTGATCCGCCGACGCCCAGAAGCGGCATCAGGATGATCGGCAGAAGCGTCGTCGCCGGATCGGATCGCCCGGCAGCGACGAGACCATCATCCACACCGCCATCGCAACCAGTCGCCACGCCTCGGGCGGCATCGCCTCGGGCGCGGGCAGCAGGAGTATGACGAGCGCCAGCAGCGGCCCGTCGATCAGGCCGGCGAACTTCAGGCCGGGACGGGAATCTCGACGGGCTCGGCGCGGGATCTGTAGTCGGGATCACGGCGGTCGCCGGCCGCCAGGCAGTCCTCGTCAGGCGCGTGCGCTTCAGACTTTTCCCGGACCATCCTCGATCACCTCCCGCAGCACTGGAACCCATTACTACGTCGTCGAACGGAAGTCTTGGCGGATCTCCATGGGCTCGGAGCCGTCACTTTCTGCGTTCCGCTTCCGCGCGAGCGGCTGCTTCGCTGAAGCCGCACGGGCAGAGAGCGCTCCGATGTCCCGAAGTCTCCACGGCCTTGACCATGCCGCCAACGTGCCAGCACATCGATCGAGGGCCCGCGGTCGATCCTCCCGGCCACGCGGCCTACGCTCGCGCCAGCCCACCCGAACCCTGCGGCGGCTGCCGCTCAGGCCAGGGCGTCCTCCTTGCCGAAGTGCTTGACCAGCAGGTAGTAGAGGACGGGGCGGTACTTCGAGCGGTTGTCGCGGCCGATCGTGGTGATCGCCTTTGGATGCCGCCCATCAGGTGCTCGTCGTCGGGCAGGCCGAGGCGCTTGATCAGGAAGTTCCTCTTCACCGTCTCCAGCTCGCTGCCGTCGGAGGTCGAGACCGTCTCGGCGTCGCGGCGGTAGATCGAGGGGCCGCAGGCCTTCGTCACGCGCTCCAGGAGCGCCATGTCGGGCTCGATGTCGCAGTCCTTCCGAAGGCTCTCGGCGTATTTCTGGATCAACTCGTCGCGGCGGCCCATGGGCTTCCCTCCGTCCTGCCTCTCGACGCAGCGTAAGCCGGCGCGGTGCCCGCGCAAAGCGCGAAGGCGCGCCCGGCGGCGGGACAGGGGCGCGGCCCCGGCGGCTGGCGCGGCCCCCGCGCGCTCCCGCCGCCGCGGGCTAGTAGCGGTAGTGGTCGGGCTTGAACGGGCCCTCGGGGCTCACGCCGATGTAGGCGGCCTGCTCGGGGGCGAGCGGGGTCAGCTTGGCGCCGACCTTGGCGAGATGGAGCCGCGCGACCTTCTCGTCGAGCGCCTTGGGCAGCACGTGCACGCCGGGCGCGTAGTCGCCGCCCCGCAGCCACAGCTCGATCTGCGCCAGCACCTGGTTGGTGAAGGACGCGCTCATCACGAAGCTCGGGTGCCCCGTCGCGTTGCCGAGGTTGAGCAGCCGCCCCTCGCTGAGGAGGAGGATGCGGTGCCCGGACGGCATCTCGATCAGGTCCACCTGGTCCTTGATCCGCGTCCACTTGTGATTGCGGAGCGCGGCGACCTGGATCTCGTTGTCGAAGTGGCCGATGTTGCCCACGATCGCCATGTCCTTCATGGCGCGCACGTGCTCGAGCCGGATCACGTCGCGGTTGCCGGTGGCGGTGACGAAGATGTCGGCGTCGCAGACCACGTCCTCCAGGAGCACCACCTCGTAGCCGTCCATCGCCGCCTGGAGCGCGCAGATCGGGTCGGCCTCTGTCACCTTGACGCGCGCGCCCGCGCCCCTGAGCGAGGCGGCAGATCCCTTGCCGACGTCGCCGTAGCCGCACACGACGGCGACCTTGCCGGCCATCATGGTGTCGGTGGCGCGCCGGATGCCGTCCACCAGGGATTCGCGGCAGCCGTACTTGTTATCGAACTTCGACTTGGTGACGGAGTCGTTGACGTTGATCGCGGGGAAGGGCAGGCGGCCCTCGCGGTGCATGGCGTAAAGACGCGCCACGCCGGTGGTGGTCTCCTCCGACACCCCCCGGATGGCGTCGCGCTGGCGCGCGAACCAGCCGGGGGACGCGGCCATCCGGCGGCGGATCTGCGCGAAGAGCGCCTCCTCCTCCTCGGAGGTCGGCACGGCGATGAGATCCTCCTCGCCCGCCTCCGCGCGGGCGCCGAGGAGGACGTAGAGCGTGGCGTCGCCCCCGTCGTCGAGGATCAGGTTGGCGGTGCCCTCGTCGAATCCGAAGATCCGGTCGGCGTAGTCCCAGTACTCCGCCAGCGACTCGCCCTTGAGCGCGAAGACCGGCGTGCCGCCGTCCGCGATGGCCGCCGCCGCGTGGTCCTGGGTCGAGAAGATGTTGCACGAGGCCCAGCGCACGGAGGCGCCGAGCGCGGTGAGCGTCTCGATCAGAACCGCGGTCTGGATCGTCATGTGCAGCGATCCGGCGATCCGCGCGCCCTCCAGCGGGCGGCTCGCGCCGTGCTCCTCGCGCAGCGCCATGAGCCCCGGCATCTCGGTCTCGGCGATGGCGATCTCGGCGCGGCCGAACCCGGCCAGCGCGGTGTCGCGGACCACGAAGTCCTTCATCGGGGCATCCTCCTTGGGCGGCCGGCTCGAGCGGTCCGGGCGGCGCCTAGCAGAGCGCGCGTCGCGCGGCAACGCGGCAGGCGCCGAGGCGCCGAGGCGCCGAGGCGGCAGGCGCGGAGGCGGGGCGCGCCGCGCCGCGCCGCGCCCTCAGACCGCCGCGTCGCGCAGCCGCCGCGCCTTGACCTCGTCGTCTCCGAAGCGCCGGCCGGAATCCTCGTCGTAGAGCGCGATCAGGCGCTGGTCCTTGCGCGCGCGGAAGGGCTCGCGCACGACGATCGCGTAGTTCGGCTCGCGCCCCATCCAGGCCGTGAGCTTCGCCTCGTCGACGGGATCGTGGACGTGCGTCTTGGTCGCGCCCTCGGGCCACCCGTAGGGCACCGAGACGATCACGAGCCGGGCGATCCGCTGCAGCCGGCGCGCGAAGGGGACGGCGTCGGGGACGTGCTCGAGCACCTGCAGGCAGGTGCAAACGTCGAAGCGGCGGTCGAGATCATGGGTCAGGATGTCGCCCGCGATCCCGCGCACCGCCTCGGAGCGGTAGGGCTCCTCGAGGTCGAAGGAGACGCGCTCGGGGATCCAGTCGAACCACTCGAGATAGGGGCAGCCGCCCGTGCCCACGTCGATCAGCGAGCGCGCGTCCCTGGCCACCGTGCGCAGGATGTAGTCCACGTAGCGGTAGTAGAGCAGGTCGGACCGCGACGCCCAGTAGCGGCCCGAGACGTAGGACCGGTGCGTCCTCCTCGAGACCTCCTCCTTGGCGACCATGGCGTCCTCCCTCTCCGGCGCCTCGATACGCCAGCTTGCCGCCGCCGGCAAACGACGGCAGACGCGCGCGGCGCGGGGGCGCGGCGCGCTCCCGCCCGAGGAGGGGACCATGGCGCGACGGCCGAGGGCGTGGCAGAGGATGCTCTCGGGCCGCAGGCTCGACCTTCTCGACCCCACGCCGATGGACGTCGAGATCGAGGACATCGCCCATGGGCTCTCGTTCGTGGCGCGCTGGAACGGCCAGACCGCGGGCGAGTGGCCCTACTCGGTGGCCGAGCACTCGCTCCTCGTCGCGGACCTCTTCGACGCGATGGCGCCCGGCGCCGAGGCGCGCTGGCGGCTCGCGGCGCTGCTGCACGACGCGCCCGAATACGTGATCGGCGACATGATCTCGCCGGTGAAGGCGCATGTGGGCCCGGGCTACGCGGAGATGGACGCGCGCCTCGCGCAGGTGATCCACCTTCGCTTCGGCCTGCCCGCGGTCCTGCCGGCGCGCGTGAAGCGCGCAATCAAGCGCGCCGACGCCGCCTCGGCCTGGCTCGAGGCGACCCGGATCGCGGGCTTCGCCGAGGTCGAGGCGGATCGGCTCTTCGGCCGCCCCGAGGCGGCGGTGGCGTCCCGCCGCATCGAGCCGCGCCCGCCCGCGGAGGCCCGAGCCGCCTACCTGGCGCGGTTCGAGGCGCTCAGTCGGGGGTAGTCAGGCTACCACGTCCCGATCAGCGCGAAATGCCGGCGCAGACGCTGGGCGCGCCCGCGTGGCGCGGGGCGGAACCATGCGCGTCGGCTCCCGCGAAGCAGCGCATCGGCTATGGCGGTGAGCATGGCGCGTCCTTTCGAGCGATGCGTCCCATCATGGGGGCTCACGCCCGCCCGGCCCAGCCAGAACGGTTGACGACATGGAAGCCCCGCTTACAGATCGAGCATGGACTGGCGGGCCCTCCCCTCGCTTTCGGCCCTGCGCGCCTTCGAGGCGGCGGCGCGCCTGGGGGGCTTCAGCGCCGCGGCCCGCGAGCTCAACGTCACCCACGCCGCCGTGGCCCAGCACGTGCGCGCCATCGAGGCGCGGCTCGGCGCGGCGCTCCTGCGGCGCGAGGGGCGGGTCATGCGCCCGACGGCGGAGGGCGCGCGCCTCGCCGAGGCGCTCACCGGCGCGTTCTCCTCGATCGAGGGGGCGGTGCGCGAGCTGACCCGCGCGGCCGAGGCGCGCCCGCTGCGCGTCGCGCTCACCCTCTCCTTCGCCGAGGGCTGGCTGATGCCGCGGCTCGGGCGCTTCTGGACCGAGCGGCCCGACATCGGGCTGGAGATCGTGCCGTCGGCCGAGCTGGTGGATCTGCGGCGCGACGGCTTGGACGTGGCGATCCGCTACGGGGAAGGGGACTGGCCGCCCTGGCGCGCCGAGCGGCTGCTCGACGCGAACTACGTCGTGGTCGCCGCCCCCGGGCTGGCCTCGGCCGGTCCGGTGGAGCGGCTGTCCGACCTGGCCGGCCACCGCTGGCTGATCGACCCCTGGCGCGACGAGCAGCGCGCCTGGGCCGCGCGCCACGGGCTCGCGCTCGAGGCGGCGGAGGTCGTGGAGCTGCCGGTCTACAACCTGACGATCAAGGCCACGCGCGAGGGGCTGGGGCTGTCGATCCAGCCCGAGGTGCTGGTGGAGCGCGACCTGCGGACCGGCGCGCTCGTCGCGCTGTTCGGGCCGGTGCGGTCGGGGCCGGGCTACTATCTGCTGACGCGGGGCGATCAGGTCTCGGCCCGGCGCGACGCCTTCGCGGCGTGGCTGAGGCGGATGGCGCGGGAGGGCTGAGGGCGCACCGAGACCGGCCCAGCCCCGGCGGACCCGGCCTCGGGCGCCCTCGCCCTCCGGGCGATCCGACCTCGGGCCGACCGCGCCAGGGCCGAGCCCGCCCGCCCGCCTATCGCGGGCTGCGCTTGGCCAGGATCCGCTGCAAGGTCCGCCGGTGCATCCCGAGCCGCCGCGCGGTCTCGCTCACGTTGCGGTCGCACAGCTCGTAGATGCGCTGGATGTGCTCCCAGCGCACGCGGTCGGCCGACATCGGGTTCTCCGGCGGGGGCGGCAGATCGCCCCCCTCGGCCAAGAGCGCGTCGGTGATCTCGTTGGCGTCGGCGGGCTTGGAGAGGTAGTCGGTGGCGCCGATCTTGACCGCCGCAACCGCGGTGGCGATCGCCCCGTAGCCCGTCAGCACCACCACGCGGCTGTCGGGCCGGCGCGCGCGCAGCGCCTCCACCACGTCGAGCCCGTTGCCGTCCTCTAGCCTGAGATCCACCACCGCGTAGGCGGGGGGCCGCGCCGTGGCGATCCGCCGGCCCTCGGCCACCGACTGCGCCAGCTCGACCTGAAAGCCCCGCTTGTCCATGGCGCGGGCCAGCCGGCGCAGGAACGGCTCGTCGTCGTCCACGATCATGAGCGTGCGGTCGGCCCCGATCCGGGGCTCGACCCCGGCGCCAGGATCGGCCCCGACATCGGGCCGAGCGCCTGGCTGGGCGTCTGGCCGAGCGTCTGGCCGAGCGTCTGGCCGAGCGTCTGGCCGGGCATCGGGCGCCTCGCTCTTGGCCTCGCCGGCGGCGTCGGGCATTCGGGGCCTCCTCCCTGCGGGCCCGGCCGCCACGACGGTCGTGGAGGTGGGGCGCGGTGGCGCGGGCCGGATCGGCCTGGTCCTCGGGAGACCTAGGACATCGCGCCGCACCGGCCAGGTCTCGGCGCCCGCCGCCCCGTCCGCGCGCGATGCCGCGGCCTCGGGTGGCGACGGGGCGGCGACATCGCGGCCGCGCCGGACTAGGGAGGACGGCGCGGCCGCCGCGGCGGCGGCGGGCACGGCGGGGGGGAGCACGATGGACGAGCGCACGGCCCATCCCGACGCCCTGGCCGCCCCCGGCGGCTGGGTGCGGCTGCGCACGGTCGTGACGCTGCGCTGGCTCGCCATCGCGGGGCAGGTCACCGGCATCCTGGGCGCGTCCGAGATCTACGACCTCGCCCTGCCGCTGGGGGCGATCTGGGCCATCGTCGCCGCCGCCGTGGCGGTCAACCTCGCGCTGATGGCGGCGTTCCCCGAATCGCGCCTGCTCTCGGAGGGCGAGGCGATCGCGGTGATCTCCTTCGACACCGCCCAGCTCGGGGCTCTGCTGGCGCTGACGGGCGGGCTCAACAACCCCTTCGCGCTG
Source organism: uncultured Alphaproteobacteria bacterium (assembly GCA_963799455.1). GTDB lineage: Bacteria > Pseudomonadota > Alphaproteobacteria > Rhodobacterales > Rhodobacteraceae > CAWCXF01. Next base: position 228,122 of record CAWCXF010000005.1, read on the forward strand.
CTGATCCTGGCGCCGGTGACGATCGCCGCCACCCTGCTGCCGCTGTGGCGCACGCTGGCGCTCGGGGCCGCGGCGCTCGTGCTGGCCACCGCGCTCGGGCTGTGGCACCTGCCGCTGCGCACCGAGGGCGGCGCGGTGCTGGAGATGCCGCCGATCTTCGTCACCGGCTTTTGGGTCGCGATCGTCACCGGCGTGGTGTTCCTGGGCTTCTACGCGCGCCGCATCACGCTGGAGATGCAGGCGATGTCCGAGGCGCTGCTGGCGGCGCAGATGGCGCTCGCGCGCGAGCAGAAGCTCACCGACCTCGGCGGGGTCGTCGCCGCCGCCGCCCACGAGCTCGGCACGCCCCTGGCCACCATCAAGCTCGTCGCCGCCGAGCTGGCCTCCGAGCTGGACGATCCGCAGCTCGCCGAGGACGCGGAGCTGATCGCCGGCCAGGCCGACCGCTGCCGCGACATCCTGCGCTCCATGGGCCGCGCGGGCAAGGACGACCGGCACATGCGCCACGCGCCCCTCGGCGCGGTGCTGCGCGAGGCGGCCGAGCCCCACATGGGGCGCGGCGCGCGCATCCATTTCCACCTCGCGCCGATGGGCGGCAGCCCCGAATCCGAGGACGACCCGCGCCAGCCGGTGGTCCGCCGCTCGCCCGAGCTGATCCACGGGCTGAGGAACCTGATCCAGAACGCGGCCGACTTCGCGCGCTCCTCGGTCTGGGTCGAGGCGCGCTGGTCGCGCACGGAGATCGCGCTGACCATCACCGACGACGGGCCGGGCTACCCGGCCCAGCTCCTGGGGCGCATCGGCGACCCGTTCATGGGCCGCCCCTCCGCGGGCCTGCGGCGCGGCCCCTGGCCCGCCCGGGCGCGCGCCGTCGGCGCGCAGGCCGGAACGGAGGCCGGAGCGGAGGCGCGGGAGGCGGGCCGGCCGCGGCCGGGCTACGAGGGGATGGGGCTCGGCCTCTTCATCGCCAAGACCCTGCTCGAGCGCTCGGGCGCGCGCATCGCGTTCTCGAACGCGGGCGACCCTTTCAGCCCGCAGGGGCGCACCGCGCCGCGGCTGGGCGCGCGGGTGGCGCTGCGCTGGCGGCGCGCGCGGATCGAGGCCGGGGGCCTCGGCGGGCCGCTGGGCGAGAACCGCCCGTTCGAGCCGTGAGCCGCCCGGCGCGGAACGGCCGGGACGCGGCCTTTAACCCATCGTTAAGCGCGATGCGCGACTCAGCACGCATGACGGTCCGGAGGCCCTCGGCCCGCGCGGGGCTCGCGGCGCGCCCAGATGCGAGGCCTCGATGCGAGGCCGCCAGGCGGCGCGCTCGGGTCGCGCCAGAGGGAGGCTCGTGATGCTCGCCTATGGCTGGCTCGTCGGGATCGCGGTGCTGGGGGCGTCGATCGCCACCGCCGCGCTGCTCTTGTGGATCGTCTCGCGCATGGGCTCGGCGCCCGGCGGCTCGCGGCAGCGGGAGGCGCGCGAGGGGGAGCGGGCCTGCGTGATGCTGTTCGACGGCGCGACGCTGCACGACGCGACGCCGCCCGCCCGCGCGCTCATCGACGCCATCGAGGGCGGCGGCGACGCCCGCGCGCGCCTGCTGCGCCATCTCGGCGCCCGCTTCGGGCCGCTCGGGGACGCGCTCGACGATCTCGAGGCGCTGGGCCGGGTCGAGTTCCGCGCCGACGGCGCCCGGCTCTCGGCGCGCTGGTGCGAGGGGCTCGCGCGGATCGAGCTGGTCGAGGCCGCGGATGCGGCCGCCTCGGAGGACGGCCGCGGGGGCGCCCGCGGCGCGGTCGAAGGGAGTGGCGTCGCGGGCGACGCGCCTCTGGGGGCGATCGAGGGGGAGCTGCGGATGCTGCGCGCCGCCGTCGAGTCCTCCCCCTGGCCGATCTGGCACACCGGCCCCGACGGCGCCGTGGACTGGGCCAACCCGGCCTATGTCGAGCGCGCCGCCCCGCCCGACGCCTCCGCCCCCCCCGGCTGGCCGCCGCCCGCGCTCTTCGAGGGCCAGGGCGGCGAGCGCGACGGCGCGCGGGAGCGGAGCCCGTTCGGCGTGACGGCGGCGCTCGGCGCGCTCGGGGCGGTCTCGCGCTCCGGCCCGCGGCTCGGCGACCGGCGCAGGGCGGACGCGACCGGCGGCCTGCGCCCGGGCGGGCCGGCGCGGCGGCTGCGCGCCCTGCCCTCGACGCGCGCGGCGGCGCAGCCGGAGGGCGGCCGCACCGCGGACGTCCTCGACGACCCCGGCGCGTGGTACGACTGCGTGGCGCGCCCGGGCGTCGTCCCCGGGGCGGCGATGCACTTCGCCGCCCCCGCCGCCGGGGCGGTGCGCGCCGAGCGCTCGATGGAGCAGTTCGCCCAGACGCTGTCGAAGACCTTCGCGCATCTGCCCGTGGGCCTCGCGGTGTTCGACGCCAAGCGGGGCCTGAGCCTGTTCAACCCCGCGCTCACCGACCTCACGAGGCTGCCGATCGACTTCCTGAGCGCGCGCCCGACGCTGCCCGCCTTCCTCGACCGCCTGCGCGAGGCGCGCCGGATGCCCGAGCCGCGCGACTACCGCAGCTGGCGCGAGCGCATCACCGCGCTCGAGGAGGCCTCGGCCGAGGGCACCTATCTCGAGACCTGGAGCCTATCGGGCGGGCAGACCTGGCGCGTCTCGGGCCGCCCGCACCCCGACGGCGCCATCGCCCTGATGTTCGAGGACATCACCTCCGAGATCGCGCTGACCCGCCGCTTCCGCTCCGAGCTGGAGATCGGACAGGCCGTGGTGGACGCGATGCGCGAGGCGATCGCCGTGTTCGCCCCCGACGGCGTGCTGACGCTCGCCAACGAGGCCTATGCCAGGCTCTGGGGGAGCGACCCGCGCACCTCGCTGGGCGACATGAGCGTGGTGGACGCCTCGCGCGGCTGGATGGAGGCCTCGGAGCCCGAGCCGCTCTGGGGGGAGCTGCGCGACTTCGTGGGCCAGATCGGCGAGCGCGCGCCCTGGACCGGCGAGGCGCGGCTGAAGGATGGACGAAAGCTCACCTGCCGCGCGGTGCCGCTGTCGGCCGGCTCCACCCTGATCGGCTTCGCGGCCGAGCCCGTGGCCGAGCCCGTGGCCGAGCCCATGGCCGAACCCTCCGGCGCGGACTCCGGCGGTGCGACCGACGGCGCGGAGGCGGTGGACCAGGATGTCGAGCGGGGCGGGGAGCCCGCGCCGTCGGCCGAGCCGGCCGCCGGCTTCACGCCGAGGCTGATCAAGGCCTGAGGCCGCGAGCCGCGCCGCCGAGGCCCGGGCCGAGGGCCGCCGCCACGGGCGTCGCGGGCGTCCCGGTCCCGCGATCGCGGCCGGCGGCGAGCGGGGCAGGGCGGGGCGGGAAGGCGGCTGCCCCCGACCCCGGCGCCGAGGCCGCCCCTGAGGGCGGCGGCGCCGCGCGCCGGGCCGGGCCGCTCGCCGCCGGCCGCGCGCCCCGGGGCCGACGCGGGATGGCCGGCCGGCACGCCAGCCGCGTGCCGGCTGGGCGCGGGCGGGCGTCGCTCCGCGCCGCGGCCGGGCGCCGAAGCGGATCGGCTCGCGGCGCCGGGCTCGCGCCTGGGATCGAGCGACGGACGGCCCCACCCGCCCACCTCACGCCCCAGGCTGCGCTCTGCGGGCCCCCGCCCTTCGGGTCCCCTCGCGCGGCGGGCTGCTCCCGGGCGGTCGGGCGGCCCGGTCCGCCGCCCGGCGACGAGCGCGCATGGCGCCGTCCCGCGCGGGGTCGTCAGCCGCCGCACCGCGGCTCGCGCGGGGCATGGTGCGGGCGCCGGGTTCCATGGATTCGACCCCGCCACGTCGTGCGCAGGGCGGCGCCGACCGCCCCCGTCGGCCGGCGGCACCGTCGAGCGCGGCCCTCCCGGCCCCCGGGCCCGCTCCGCCCAGGGCGCGCGATCGCGCCGCCTTCGGGCCGCTCGTCCGCTCAGGTCTCGCCGCGGGGCGGGCCGCGCGATCGCGGCCCGCGACCGACCCGTCTCCGCGCAGCCGGCATGCGCGGCCCCGCGCAGCGCCCGGCCCATCGCTGATCCGCCCCCTGAGGCGGTGGTCCGCCACCACGCGGGACCGAGCCGCTAGGGCCGGTCGGCGCCCTGCCCGCGACGCCTCAGCCGCTCGATGCCCTCGCGCAGCACGGCGTACTGGCCGGCGGGACGGAAACGCCAGAGGTATTCGGGCAGGATCGCCTCCATCGAGCGCGGCCGGATCCCCAGCGCCTCGAAGCCCGGATGCTCGCCCGTGACGACGTTGTCGGCCGCCAGGTTGCGCACCTGGTCGCGCGTCAGGGGCCGCGGGGCGAGGCCGAGGCTCACGGTGTGGAGACCGTCGAACGCGGCCCCCATCGCCGAGCCCAGCGCGAAGGGCAGCCCCAGGATCAGCCGGCGGCGACGGATCACCCCGAGCATCGTCTGCATCAGGCCGCGGAACGTGTCCACCTCGGGCCCGCCGAGCTCGTGGATCCCCGGCGCCGCCCGCCCCGTGGCCGCGAGCGCCGCCGCCTCGGCCACGTCGTCGGCGTAGACGGGCTGGAAGCGCGTCGAGGCGCCGACCAGCGGCAGCACCGGTGTCGTGCGCGCCATCGCGGCGAAGCGGTTGAAGAACTTGTCCTCCGGCCCGAACACGATCGAGGGGCGCAGGATCACGGCGCGCGGGAAGGCCTCCGTCACGAGCCGCTCGCCCTCGCCCTTGGTGCGCGCGTAGTCGCTGCGGGCCTCCGCGTCGGCGCCGATGGCGCTGATCTGGACGAGGCTTCGCGCGCCGGCCTGCGCGGCGGCGCGCGCGACGGTGGCGGCGCCCTGGGCCTGGATCGCGCCGAAGCGGTTGGCGCCCGACTCGGCGAGGATGCCGACGCAGTTGACGATCGCCTCCGCGCCGGTCGAGACCGCGCGCACCGAGGCCTCGTCGCGGATGTTGGCGAGCACCGGCTCGACCTGGCCGGTGCGTCCGTAGGCGCGCACGAACAGCGCCTCGTTGGGCCGCCGGCAGGCGACGCGCACGCACCATCCCTGCTGGGCCATCCGCCGCGCGACGTAGCGCCCCACGAAGCCCGAGCCGCCGAAGATCGTCACGAGCTGGGTCATGGGTAAGGGCCTCCGCGCCATCGCCCCCAGCTACCGGTCCCCGCCCCGCCCGGCAAGACGGGGCGCGCGCCCCCGCGGCCATTGACACGCTCCGCGCGCCTGCGTAGTGCCAGGTCCGCGCGACCGGCCCAGGTGGCGGAATGGTAGACGCGCCAGCTTCAGGTGCTGGTGTTCGCAAGGACGTGGAGGTTCGAGTCCTCTCCTGGGCACCAGCGCTTTCTGAAAACACACCAAATATCAGTATTTTAGTAGATAGTGGGCTTGCCTGGCCCCCCGCTCAGTCCCCCATCTTTCAGTCGGTGGACTGCCTCGTGTGGTGGGGCGGCTTGCGAGGGCTCGCGCCCTTCGGTAGGCCCTTGCGCCAGATTGAGGGATTGGGCGCCGAGCCGTGTGCCGATGCCCACGGCGCGAGGCTTAGGTCATCCGAGAACCGTCCAGCACGCGAGGCGGTTGGCTCGTGCCCCTCGATTGTGCCGCCATCCCGTTGCGCGACCCCATGCCCGAGGCTGCGTGATGGCGCTCCGCTATCATCCCCCGGCAGGCTGCCTCGTCACGGCCGATTATCGCAAGGGCTTCGAGGTTCCAGAGATGGTGAAGCGCCGCCTCGCCATCGTCATCGCGAAGCCGATCCAGGCCCGGCACGGCCTTTGCACCCTCGTCCCCTCAGCACCACGGCCCGTGAACCGCGGATGCCGACCACCATGCGCTCAACGGGTGCGCCTTCGAGCTTCCGGCGCCATGGGGCGAAGCGCGGAGCGGTGGGTGAAGGGCGACATGGTGAACGCCGTGGGCTTCCACCGGCTGGATCTCCTGTCGCTGGGCAAGGATCGGAGCGGCAAGCGGCGGTATCAGTTGAGGCCCTGTAGGGCGTCAACCTTCTTGGCCGGGACGGCCTTGTTGCACGAAGCCTGCCTGGGATTCACATTGCCGGTCCAGCGGCATAGCTGGGCGTCATGTCCAAGCCTGCCCCGACGCGCTACCGCACCCTGAACTGGTCCGCCTACAACGCGTCGCTGCGTGAGCGTGGATCGCTGACCGTCTGGTTCGACCCTTCGACGCCCTGGCACGCGGCGCCATCGGGCAAGCGCGGCGGCCAGCCGGTCTACAGCGACGCCGCGATCCAGGCTTGCCTGACGATCAAGGTGCTGTTCGGCCTGCCGCTTCGCCAGACGACCGGCTTCGTCGCGAGCCTTCTGAAGTTCGCGGGGCTCGACTGGCCGGTGCCGGACTTCTCGACGCTCTGCCGACGGCAGAAGACCTTGGCCGTTCAGCTGCCCTACCGGGGCAGCGGCGGCCCGCTGCACCTGCTCGTGGACAGCACGGGCATCAAGGTCCGAGGCGAGGGGGAATGGCACGCGCGCAAGCATGGCGGGGCGCGCAGACGGATCTGGCGAAGGTCCACCTCGCCGTCGACGAGGTGACACTCGAGGTCCGCGCGGTCGAGATCACCGGCAGCGGCGTCGGCGATGGGCCTGTGCTACCGGACCTGCTCGGCCAGATCCCAGCAAACGAGCCAATCGTCTCGGTCACCGCCGACGGCGCCTACGACACCCGCGGCTGCCGCGACGCCATCGCGAACCGCGGCGCGGACGCTGTCATCCCGCCCCGGCGAAATGCCAAGCCTTGGGAGAAGGACAGCCCCGGCGTAGAAGCGAGGAACGAGGCTCTGCGCGCCATCAAGCGCCTCGGCCGCACGATCTGGCGCCGATGGAGCGGATACCACCGCCGAAGCCGCGCCGAGACCAAGATGAACTGCATGAAGCTCCTCGGGCAAAAGCTCATGGCCCGCGACTTCGACCGCCAGACCGCCGAACTCCAAGTCCGCATCGCCATCCTCAACCGCTATGCTCGACGTCGGCATGATATTCGTCACAGGGGCCATGATCGAGCTGCCCCTCGCCAAGCGTGTCATGATCCTGTCCATGCTGGTCGAGGGCATGTCCATGCGCTCGGTCAGCCGGACGGTGGGCGTCTCCATCAACACCGTCACGAAGCTCATGGTGGAAGCTGGGGAAGCCTGCGCCGCCTACCATGACGAGGCGGTGCGCAACGTGCCCGCCAAGCGCGTCCAGTGCGACGAGATCTGGTCGTTCTGCTACGCCAAGGAGAAGAACGTCGCCGCCGCCAAGGTCGTGCCCGATGGGGCTGGCGACGTATGGACGTGGACCGCGCTCGGCAGCGACAGCAAGATGATCCTGGCCTACGAGGTCGGGGACCGGTCCTCGGCGACCGCGATCGAGTTCATGAGCGATCTGCACTCGCGCCTCGCCACCCGCGTCCAACTCACCACCGATGGGCACAAGGCGTATCTGGAGGCCGTGGAAGGCGCGTTCGGTGCCGACGTGGACTACGCCATGCTGGTGAAGCTCTACGGCGAGCCCACGGGGCAGCACGGCCATGAGCGCAAGTATAGCCCAGCCGAGTGCACGGGAGCGCGCAAGGTGCGGATCGAAGGAAGCCCGGACGTGACGGCCATCAGCACGTCGCACGTCGAGCGCCAGAACCTCACCATGCGGATGGGGATGCGCCGCTTCACCCGGCTCACCAACGCCTTCTCCAAGAAGTTGAAGAACTACCTTCACATGCTCTCGCTCTACTTCGTGCACTACAACTTCGTGCGCGTGCACAAGAGCCTTCGCATGACGCCCGCGATGGCGGCTGGCGTAAGCGACACGCTGCGGGACGTGGAGTGGATCGTGAGCCTGATCGACGCCCGCGCTCCGGCCCCGACCAAGCGGGGGACTTACAAGAAGCGCGGCGCCGAAAGTTCAAACTGAGACACTACCTGCCCTCGGGCCGCCTTGCCCGCGTCGCGCCCCGCTCCTATACCGCGCTTCGAGACGACGCCCCCCGAGGGGCCGGAACGGAGCGCCGCGCGAGGCCGACCCGCACCGGGGGCCGGGGCCGGCATCGTCGAGCGCGGTCCCCGCGACTCGTGCGGAGGACACCGATGCGCATGATCCCCACCCCCACCCCCACCCCCATTGCCGCTCCGACCGCCGCGGCCCCCGCGAGCGCCCATGTCGGGCCCCTGGGCGCGCTCGCGGGGCACGACCACCGGATCGCCGGCGGGGCGCTCGACGGCGCGATCCTCGCGGGGGCGCTCGCCGCGCTCCGGTCGGGCCGGGAGGGCAGGGGCGTCGAGGCGCGCGAGCCCGAGCAGGCGGAGGCCCCCGGGGAGGGCGCCGAGGCGTGAGCGGCCCGTCCCCCGCCACGGAGCCCGGCACGGAGCCCGCCACGGGCTCGGCGCACGAAGGCGCCCACCACGCGCACGGCCCTCATGCGCACGGCCACCGCGCGGATCGGATCGGCGCCGAGAGCCCCCACGCGGCGCATGGCCCCCACCCCGACGAGGAGCCGCGCACCGGCGTGCTCCTGTGCGGCCACGGCTCGCGCGCCGCCTCGGCGGTCGAGGAGTTCGCCGCGCTCGCCCGGGCCCTGCCGCCGCACCTGCCACCCGAGTGGCCGGTCGAGCACGGCTACCTGGAGTTCGCCGACCCGGTGATCGGCACGGCGCTCGACCGGCTGCGCGAGCGCGGCTGCGAGCGGGTGCTGGCGGTGCCGGGGATGCTGTTCGCCGCGACGCACGCCAAGAACGACATCCCCTCGGTCCTGAACGCTTACGCCGCGCGCCACGGGATCGAGGTGCGCATGGGGCGCGAGCTGGGCGTCGATCCGCGCATGGTGGCCGCCGCCGCCGACCGCGCCCGCGAGGCGGTCGCGCGCGCCGACGCCGAAGGCCCGCCCGTCGCGCTGCACGACACCTGCCTCGTCGTCATCGGCCGCGGCGCCTCGGACCCGGACGCCAACGCCCAGGTCGCCCGCGTGGCGCGGATGCTGTGGGAGGGCATGGGCTTCGGCTGGTGCCTCACGGGCTACTCGGGCGTGACCTTCCCGCTGGTGGAGCCGTGCCTGCAGCACGCCGCCCGCCTCGGCTACCGGCGCATCGTCGTGCTGCCCTACTTCCTGTTCTCGGGCATCCTGATCGACCGCATCCGCGGCTTCACCCGCCGCGTGGCCGAGGCCCATCCCGAGATCCGCTTCGTGGACGCGGGCTACCTCGGCACCCATCCCCAGGTGCTGGCCACCTTCGCCGAGCGCGCCACCGAGCAGGTGGGCGAGGTGCCGCCCCCCAACTGCGCCGTCTGCAAGTATCGCACCGCGATCCTCGGCTTCGAGGACGACGTGGGCACCCCCCAGCACTCGCACCACCACCACGTCGAGGGGCAGGGCGCCCAGGCGCCGGGCTCCAACGTCGAGGCCTGCGCGCTCTGCGAGGACTTCTGCACGGGACTGTGCCGGCTGGAGGGCCATCACGACCATCACCATCCCTACCCGCACGCGGATCATCCGCTCGGGCCGGAGAGCGTGCGCCGCGGGGGCTCCGCCCCCGAAACCCCCGCCGGGGGCACACGTGCCCCCGGACCCCCGTGATGCGGCCCTATCTCAAGGATCCGACCGCCATCTACGCCGAGAGCTTTGCCACCGTGCGGAAGGAGGCTCGGCTCGATCGCTTCCCCCCCGCGATGGCGGCGCTCGCGGCGCGCGTGGTGCACGCCTGCGGCATGCCGGAGGTCGCCGACCGCCTCGCCTTCTCGCCCGGCGCGGCCGAGGCCGGCGCCCGAGCCCTCGCCGGGGGCGCCCCCGTGATCTGCGACTGCGAGATGGTCGCGGCAGGGCTCGTCCGCTCGCGCCTGCCGGACAACGAGGTCGTCGTCACCCTCAACGCCCCCGAGGTCCGCGACCGCGCGGCCTCCCTCGGCACCACGCGCTCGGCGGCCGCGGTCGATCTCTGGCCCGAGCGCCTGGAGGGCGCCGTCGTGGCCGTCGGCAACGCGCCCACGGCGCTCTTCCGGCTGCTCGAAGGGCTCGGCGAGGGCTGGCCGCGCCCGGCGCTGATCCTGGGCTTCCCGGTGGGCTTCGTCGGCGCCGCCGAGGCCAAGGCCGAGCTCGCCCGCGACCCCCGCGGCTGCGCCTTCGTGGCCCTGCGCGGCCGCCGCGGCGGCTCGGCGATGGCCTCGGCCGCCGTCAACGCGCTCGCCGGCCCCGTTCCGTGAGCGCCCGCCGCGAGCCGCCCGGCGGCCCCGACGCGACGGCCGCCGAAAGGCCGGCGACGGGCGCCGCGAGCCCCGTCGCGGGCGCGCGCCCCGAGGGGCGGGGGCGCGCCGGAGGGCCGGCCGTGGATCCCGAAGGCGGCGGGGCCGCCCGCCGCCGCCCCCGCGGTCCCGCGCAGGCGAGCCGGCCCTCGCCGTCCCCCGGCCCCGCGCCGCTCCCGGCGCCTTGGCTCCAGGTCGTGGGCATCGGCGAGGACGGGACGGCCGGCCTCGCGCCCGCCGCCCGCGCCGCGCTCGAGGCGGCCGAGGTGATCGTCGGCGGCGACCGCCATCACCGGCTGTCGGACGCCGTGACGGCCGAGCGCGTCGCCTGGCCGCACCCGTTCGACGCGCTGATCGACCGCTTGCGCGCGATGCGCGGCCGGCGCGTGGTGGTGCTCGCCACCGGCGATCCGCTGTGGTTCTCGGTCGGCGCGCGGATCGCGCGCGCGCTCGGGCCGGGCGCCGTCGCCTTCCACCCGCAGCTCAGCGCCTTCCAGCTCGCCGCCTGCCGGATGGGCTGGTCGCTCGCCGATGTCGAGACGCTGACCGCCCATGGCCGCCCCGCGGAGGGGATCGTGCCCTCCGTGGCGCCCGGCCGCCGGCTGCTGATCCTCGCCGCGGGCGCGCGGACGCCGCGCGAGGTCGCGCGCCTGCTGACCGAGCGCGGCTACGGGGCGAGCGCCATGACCGCGCTCTCGGCCATGGGCGGGCCGCGCGAGGCGCGCGTGGACGGCGCCGCCGAAGGGTGGGGCGCGCAGGTGCCCGACTTCCACACGCTGGCCGTCGAGTGCGTGGCGGGGCCGGGCGCCGTGGTCCATGGGGCGACCGGGCTGCCGGACCGCACCTTCGTCCATGACGGCACCATGACCAAGGCCGAGGTCCGGGCGGTGACGCTGGCCCGGCTGATGCCGATGCGCGGCGCGCTGCTGTGGGACGTGGGCCTGGGCTGCGGGTCGGTGGCCGTCGAGTGGATGCGCGCCGCGCGCGACGCCCGCGCCGTGGGGGTCGAGCCGCGCGCCGACCGCCGCGCGATGGCCGCCGCCAACGCCCAGGCGCTCGGCGCGCCGCGCCTGGAGATCCGGGAGGGCCGGGCGCCCGAGGCGCTGGAGGGGCTGGCCCCGCCCGACGCCGTGTTCGTGGGCGGCGGCCTGACGGAGGAGGTGGCGCTGAGCTGCTGGCAGGCGCTGCGCCCGTTCGGCCGGCTCGTCGCCAACGCCGTGACCCTGGAGGGCGAGGCGCGGCTCGCGGCGCTGCACGAGCGCTTGGGCGGGGAGCTGGTGCGCCTGGCGGTCTCGCGCGCCGAGCCCGTCGGTGGGAAGCGCGGCTGGCGCCCGTTCATGCCGGTCACGCAGTGGTCGGCGATCAAGCGATGACCCCCGAACGCGGGGGCCCGCGCCCCGAACGCGGGGGTCCGGGGGCACGCGTGCCCCCGGGATCCTACACCTTGCACGGCGTCGGCGTCGGCCCCGGCGACCCCGACCTGATGACCGTCCGCGCGAGGCGGCTCATCGAGGGCGCGCGCGTGGTGGCCTACCCCGCGCCCGAGGGCCGCGAGAGCCTCGCGCGGTCGATCGCCGCGCCGTTCCTGCGCGAGGATGCCGAGGAGATCGTGGTGGCGCTGCCCATGACCCGGGAGCGCGCGCCGGCGCAGGCCGCCTACGACCGAGGGGCCGCGCGGATCGCCGAGGCGCTGCGCGCGGCCGACGTGGTGTGCCTGTGCGAGGGCGACCCGATGCTCTACGGCTCGTTCATGTATCTCGCGGCCCGGCTGGGGCGCGCGCACCGGGTGGTCGTCACGCCCGGGGTCAGCGCGCTCGGCGCCTGCGCCGCGGCGGCGCTCTTGCCCTTGGCCGCGCGCGACCAGCCGCTCGCCGTGCTCCCCGCGAGCCTGCCCGAGGACGAGATCGCGCGGCGCGCCGAAGGGGCGGGCGTGGCGGTCATGAAGCTCGGGCGGCACGTGGCCAAGGTGCGACGGGCGCTCGTGGCGGCGGGGCTGGAGGGCACCTATGTCGAGCGCGCCACGACGGGGGGGGAGCGGGTGATGCCCCTGGCCGAGGCGCCCGATCCCGCGCCCTACTTCTCGATGGCGCTCGCGGCGCGGGCCGATCCGTGGCTGTGAGGCCGGGGCTGTGAGGCCGGTGGTGGTCGTCCTGGCGCCTTCGGGCGAGGCCGTGGCGCGGCGCGTCGCGCGCGCCTTGGGCGCGGCGCTGCACGGGCGCGAGGGGCGGGTCGCGGGGGAGGTGGCGTTCGCCGAGACGACGGCCCATGTCCGCGACCTCTTCGCGGCCGGCGTGCCGATCGTGGGGGTCTGCGCGGCGGGCGTGCTGATCCGGGCCCTGGCGCCGCTGCTCGCGGACAAGCGCGCCGAGCCGCCGGTGGTGGCGGTGGCCGAGGACGGCTCCTGCGCCGTGCCGCTCCTGGGCGGGCACCGCGGCGCCAACGCGCTCGCGCGCGCCGTGGCCGAGGCGCTGGGGGGCGTGGCGGCGGTGACGACGGCGGGGGATCTGGCGCTCGGCGCGGCGCTCGACGCGCCGCCCGAGGGCTGGCGGCTCGCCAACCCGCAGGACGCGGGCGCCGCGATGGCCCTGGCCCTCGCCGGCGGGCTGCGGGTGGAGGGCGGCGCGCGCCCCGTGGGCGGCGCTCCCCCCGCGGGCCCCGTGCTTCCCGCGGGCCCCGTGCCTCCCACGGATGCCGCGGCCCCTGCGGGTCACGCGCCGCCCATCGTCGGCGCCGCGCTTGCGATGGAGGACGGGCCCTGGAAGGGCGACCTGCCCTCCGCGCTCCCCGAGGGCGGCACGCGCGGCGAGGGCAGCCCGTCCAGGAGGGAGATCCTGCCTTCGGAGGGCGGTCCTCCCTCGAACGGCGCGTCCCGCGGCGCCATGCCGCCCGCGGGCGGCCCTCCCTCCTCCCCCGGCGCCGCGTCCGTCGAGGACGGCGGATCCTTCGAGGGCCGGATCCCGTTCGACGTGCCGACGCGCCCCGACGGCGCCGTGGCGCTGGTCGGGACCGAGGCGCCCGCGGCGGGCGGGCGGGGGCGGCTGGTCTACCACCCGCGGCGCCACGTGCTGGGGCTGGGCTGCGCGCGCGGCGCCGATCCGGAGGCGCTCTGGGCGCTCGCCCTGCGCGTGCTGGCCGAGGCGGGGGTCGCGCCGGGCGCGATCGCCGCCGTCGCCACCATCGCGCTCAAGGCCGACGAGCCCGCGATCGCGCAGGCCGCGCGGCGGCTCGCGGCGCCGCTGCGGCTCTTCGAGGCCGAGGCGCTCGAGGCCGAGACGCCGCGGCTCGCCAACCCCTCCGCGCGCGTCTTCGCCGAGGTCGGCGCGCACGGCGTCGCCGAGGCCGCCGCGCTGGCCTGCGCGGGGCCTCAGGCGACGCTCGTGGTGGCCAAGCGCAAGACCCATGAGGCGACCTGCGCGCTGGCTCGGGCTCCGCGGCCCGTGACGGCGCCGGGCGGCAGGCCCCGCGGGCGGCTCACGGTGGTCGGCATCGGGCCGGGGCGGGCCGACTGGCGCACGCCCGAGGCCTCGCGCGCCGTGGCGGCGGCCGACGAGATCGTCGGCTACGGGCTCTACATCGACCTGCTGGGGCCGCTCGCGGCGGGCAAGGCGCGCGCCGACTTCCCCTTGGGCGGCGAGGAGGCGCGCTGCCGCCACGCGCTGGAGCGAGCGGGCGAGGGGCTCGACGTGGCGCTCGTGTGCTCGGGCGACGCGGGCGTCTACGCCATGGCCTCGCTCGTGTTCGAGCTGATCGACCGGGGCGCGGTCTCGGACGCGGCGAGGCGCGCGCAGGTCGTCGTCGCGCCCGGCGTCTCGGCGATGCAGGCGGCCGCCGCGCGCGCAGGCGCGCCGCTCGGGCACGACTTCTGCGCGATCTCGCTGTCGGACCTGCTGACCCCGCGCGAGGACATCCTGCGCCGCGTGCGCGCGGCCGCCGAGGGCGACTTCGCGGTGGCGTTCTACAACCCGGTCTCGAAGCGCCGACGGACGCTCCTGGCCGAGGCGCGCGACATCCTGCTCGCGCGCCGGCCGGTGGACACGCCGGTGGTGCTCGCGGCCTCGCTGGGACGGCCGGAGGAGGCGGTGCGCCACGTCCGCCTCGCGGATCTGGAGACGGACGACGTGGACATGCTGACGCTGGTGATCGTGGGGTCGTCGCGGACGCGGCGGGTGGGGGATTGGTGCTACACGCCCAGGGGATACGGGGACCGGGGGGCCAGCCCGCCCAAGCCCCCCGCTCGGAAGGGGCGCTCGCGCCCCCTCCGAGACCTCCCCCGATGAGCGTCCACTTCATCGGCGCGGGGCCCGGCGACCCCGAGTTGCTGACGCTGCGCGCAGCGAGGCTGATCGCGGCGTGCCCGGTGTGCCTCTATGCGGGCTCGCTGGTGCCGCGCGAGGTCGTCGCGCGCGCGCCCCAGGGCGCGCGGGTGCTCGACACGGCGTCGATGACGCTCGACGAGACGCATGGCGAGATCCGGGCCGCGCACGCTCGGGGCCTCGACGTGGCGCGGGTGCATTCGGGCGACCCCTCGCTCTACGGGGCGATCGCGGAGCAGATCCGGCGGCTCAGGGCCGACGCCATCCCCTACGACATCACGCCGGGCGTGCCGGCCTACGCGGCGGCCGCCGCCGCGCTCGGGCAGGAGCTGACCGTGCCCGGCGTGGCGCAGTCGGTGGTGCTGACGCGGATGGCGATGAAGTCCACCGCGATGCCGTCGGGCGAGACGCTGGAGGCGTTCGCCGCGAGCGGCGCCACGCTCGCCATCCATCTCGGCGTGCGTGCTCTGCGCGACATCGAGCGGCGGCTGGTGCCGTTCTACGGCGCCGACTGCCCGGTGGTGGTGGCCTACCGCGTCGGCTGGCCGGACCAGGCGCTGCTGCGCGGCACTCTGGGCACGATCCACGCGATGGTGCGCGAGGCCAAGATCACGCGCACCGCGCTGGTGCTCCTCGGCCCCGCGCTCGGTGACGTGGAGTTCGAGGACAGCGCGCTCTACAGCGCCGAGCACGTCCACGTTCTGCGCCCGCGGGGGTCTGGGGGCACGCGTGCCCCCAGCGGGGGCTAGGGGGCGGAGCCCCTTACTGGAGATCGCCGAAGGCCGAGGCGAGCCGCGCGGCCGCGTCCTCCACGACGGCCCGAGGCGCCGCGATGTTGAACCGCAGGAAGCTCTCGCCCCCTCGTCCGAAGCTGGGCCCGTGGTTGACCGCGATGCGGGCGCCCTTCTCGACGCGGGCGGTGAACTCCTCGCGCGACATGCCGGTCCCATCGAAGTCCACCCAGGCGAGGTAGGTGGCCTCCAGCGCCATCGAGCGCACGCCCGGGATGGCGTTCACGGCGGCGTCGAACGCCTGCCGGTTGCCGTCGAGGTAGCCCACGAGCCGATCGACCCAGGCCGCGCCCTCGGGCGAGTAGGCCGCCGTCGCCATGTGCAGGCCGAACGAGTTCGGGCTCATGCCCATCGCGCTCATGCGCGCGGCGAAGCGCGCGCGCAGGCCCTCGTCGGCGATGACGACGTTGCCGACATGGGCGCCCGCGATGTTGAAGGTCTTGGTGGTGGCCGTCATCGTGACGAGCCGGTCCTCCACCCCCTCGACGTGCGCCATGGGGGTGTGCGTGTGCCCCGGCATCACGAGGTCGTGGTGGATTTCGTCCGACACCAGCACGAGGTCGTGGCGCCGGGCGAAGTCGGCCACGCCGCGCAGCTCCTCCGGCGTCCAGACCCGGCCGCCGGGGTTGTGGGGCGAGCACAGGATCATCATGCGCTCGGAGCCCGTCATCGCGGCGTCCCAGGCGTCGAAGTCCATCTCGTAGCGGCCGCCCCTGAGCGCGAGCGGCATCTCGACCACGGCGCGGCCGGCGGCGCGGATCACGCGGGCGAAGGCGTGGTAGACGGGCGTGGTCAGCACGACGCCGTCGCCGGGGCTCGTGTAGGCGTCCACGCACATCGCGGTGCCGTTGACGAGGCCGTGGGTGGTGAAGATCCACGGATCCTCGACGCGCCAGCCGTGGCGCTCGGCCATCCACCAGCGGATCGCGGCGCGGTAGCGGCCGTCGTCGCCGAAGTAGCCGTAGACGCCGTGGTCCACCATGCGGCGGAGCGCGTCCTGGATCGCCTCGGGCGGGCGGAACTCCATGTCGGCGACCCACATGGCGATCCCGTCCTCGGGCGAGACACCGTAGAGGGGCTCCATCATGTCCCACTTCACGCAGTGGGTGCCGCGGCGGTCGATGATCTCGTCGAAGCTCATGGGGGCGCAAGCTAGCCGCCTGGCCTGCCGCCACAAGGGGGCTCCGCCGGCCGGGGGCACGCGTGCCCCCGGACCCCCACATGCGATTGCGCGCCCCCGAACGCGGCACTAAATGCGCGGGCCATGATCCGGCCGATCCTCATCCATCCCGACCCACGGCTGAAGCGGCCGGCGGACCGCGTGGGCCGGCCGGACGCGCGCATCCGCAGGCTCGCGGACGACATGCTCCAGACGATGTACGAGGCGCCGGGCATCGGGCTCGCGGCGCCCCAGCTCGGCGAGGGGGTGCGGCTCCTCGTCATGGACTGCGTCAAGGAGGAGGGGGCCGAGCCGCGGCCGATGGCGCTGGTCGATCCCGAGGTCGTCTGGACCTCCGAGGCGACCTCGATCTACGACGAGGGGTGCCTGTCGGTGCCCGAGCAGTATGCCGAGGTCGAGCGGCCTGCGCGCGTCGCGGTGCGCTGGACCGACCTCGACGGGGCCGCGCGGGAGGAGACCTTCGGGGATCTCTGGGCGACCTGCGTGCAGCACGAGATCGACCACCTGAACGGCATCCTGTTCATCGACCACCTGACCTCGCTCAAGCGGCAGATGATCACGCGCAAGATGGTCAAGCTGAAGCGCGAGCGGGAGCGCGAGAAGGCGCGTGGGTAGGGCGAGCGCGGGCCCGCTTCGGGCCGCGGGCCTCGGTCGGGCGGGAACGACCGACGCCTTGCGGGGCGCACGCGCCCGTCGCCGCGGCGCGGGCTCGGGGCGCGGATGGGCGTGGGAGCGAGCCTCGGGCGGGCCATGCGGGCAGGCGCGATCCGCGCGCCTCGGGCCGCTCCGCGGAGCCTCGGCGCGCGGGAGGCGGCCGTGACCGCCATCGCCCGCGTGGCGCCCTCGCGGCGGGACGGCGAGCGGGGTCTCGGATGGGCGTCGGACGGCTCGCGCGGCCCTCGGATCGAGGCCGCCCACCGGCGTGCCCTCCTCCCCTCGGGGCCGATCCGTGGCGCGATGGGGCCGGACGCCGGGAGCCGCGCGTGATCCGGCCGATCCTGCGCCATCCCCATCCGCTCCTGCGGGTGCGCTGCGAGCCGGTGGGCGCGGTGACGGACGCGTTGCGCGCGCTCGCCGCCGACCTGCTCGAGACGATGTACGACGCGCCCGGGCGCGGGCTCGCGGCGCCGCAGGTGGGGGTGCC
Source organism: uncultured Alphaproteobacteria bacterium (assembly GCA_963799455.1). Lineage (GTDB taxonomy): Bacteria > Pseudomonadota > Alphaproteobacteria > Rhodobacterales > Rhodobacteraceae > CAWCXF01. Next base: position 245,719 of record CAWCXF010000005.1, read on the forward strand.
CTCGCGGCTCTTCGTGGCGGATGTCTCGTGGCGCGAGGGGGCGCCCGAGCCGATGGCCTTCGTGGACCCCGAGGTCGTCGCAGCCTGTGCGGAGGAGGTCGTGGGCGTCGAGGCCTGCCTGTCGATCCCCGGCCGGCCGATGCGCATGGCGCGCCCGGCCTGGGTGGATCTGCGCTGGACCGACCTCGACGGCACGCGGCGCGAGGGCCGGTTCGAGGGTGCCTGGGGCGTCTGCGTCCAGCACGAGATGGACCATCTCGACGGGGTGCTGATCCTCGATCGGGGCGAGCCGGTGGAGCCGCCGGACGACGCCGCGTCCGGCCCCGAAGCCGCCCGGTGAGGGCAGGCCCCGCGCCCGCGGGCCGTCGCGCGGCGGCCCTCGCCTCCGGGCCGCTGGCCGATCCCGCGCCGATCCGCGCGTGCGTCCCCGCGAGCGCCGGGCCGCGCCGCCGGAGGCCCTGCGGCGGGGAGGGGGGGGCCGACGGGCCCGGCCCGTCGCCCGTCGCTCCGCGCCCTCTCGCCTCCTCGCGCGCCGACTCGGCGCGCCGTCGGACGCCGGGAGGGGGCCGGTCCCTTCCTCCGCCCGCCCGAGCGCCCCGCCGGGCGCCGCCGCGCGCGGGGATGGGCGGGGCGCGCTCGTGAGGCTCGCCTACATGGGCACGCCCGACTTCGCGGTGCCGGCGCTCGACGCGCTGCACGAGGCCGGGCACGAGATCGCGGCCGCCTACACCCAGCCGCCGCGCCCGGCGGGGCGGGGCGGCCGGCCGCGGCCCTCGCCGGTGCAGCGCCGGGCGGAGGCGCTGGGGATCCCCGTGCGGACGCCCGCGAGCCTGCGCGACGCGCAGGCGCAGGCGGCGTTCGCGGCGCTCGGCGCCGAGGTGGCGGTGGTGGCGGCCTACGGGCTGATCCTGCCGCCCGCGGTGCTGGGGGCGCCTGCGCGCGGCTGCCTCAACATCCACGCCTCCCTGCTGCCGCGCTGGCGGGGTGCCGCGCCGATCCACCGCGCCGTGATGGCCGGGGACGCCGAGACGGGCGTGTGCGTGATGGCGATGGAGGCGGGGCTCGACACCGGGCCGGTGCTCCTGCGCGAGGCGACGCCGATCGGCCCCGAGGAGACGACGGGCGACCTGCACGACCGGCTCGCCGCGATGGGCGCGCGCGCGATCGTGGAGGCGCTGGGGCGGCTCGACGCGCTGGTGCCGGAGCCGCAACCTGCCCACGGCGTGACCTACGCCGCCAAGATCGACAAAGCCGAGGCGCGGGTGGACTGGAGCCGCCCGGCCGTGGAGGTGGACCGCCTGATCCGGGGCCTCTCGCCCTGGCCCGGCGCCTGGACGGAGTGGCAGGGCCGACGCCTGAAGCTCCTGCGCTCGCGCCTGGGCGAGGGCGCCCTGACGTTCCCTTGCGGCGACGGCTCGGTCGAGGTGACCGAGGTCCAGCCCGAGGGAAGAAGCCGGATGTCGGCGGCGGCGTTCCTGCGGGGGTCTGGGGGCACGCGTGCCCCCAGCCTTACTTGAACGGCGCCATCCCCTGCCTGGCGAGCGCATCGGCCCGCTCGTTCTCCGCGTGTCCCGCATGCCCCTTGACCCAGGTCCAGGCGACCTCGTGGCGCGCCTGCGCCTCGTCGAGCCTGCGCCACAGATCCTCGTTCTTGACGGGCTTGCGGGTGGAGGTAAGCCAGCCCGACCGCTTCCACGACCGGAGCCACTGGGTGATGCCGCCCTTCACGTAGGCGCTGTCGGTGACGACGGTGAGGCGCGAGGGCCGCTCCAGGGCCTCCAGCGCGTGGATCGCGGCCAAGAGCTCCATGCGGTTGTTGGTGGTCATGCGCTCGCCGCCCGACAGCTCGCGCTCGCGCAGGACGCGATCCCCCTCGCGGGCGAGGAGCAGCGCGCCCCAGCCGCCGGGGCCGGGGTTCCCCGAGCAGGCGCCGTCGGTGTAGGCGAAGAGCTCAGGCACCCGGGCGCTCGGCCGTCCAGATGACGTAGGCGCTGGGCGTGTCCGCGAAGCCGTCGGCCACGCCCTCGCGATGCGCGAGCGGAGTGAGGCCCGCGTCCGAAAGGAGGCCGCGCAGCTTCTCGACGCCGTAGTAGACGTAGAAGCGCCCCAGCGCGTCGCGCCCCTCGCCCTCGCCGGTCTTCAGGCCGAGATGGAGCCGGCCGCCGGGGCGCAGGACGCGAGCGATGGCGGCGAGGTGGCGCGGCAGGTCGGCGCGGGGTGCGTGCAGGAGCGAGAAGTTGGCCCAGACGCCGTCGTAGAGGGCGCGGGCGTCGAGATCGTCGAAGCGGGCGAGGCGGGCCTCGATCCCGTGGCGCTCGCGGGCGAGGCGGACCATGGCGGGCGATGCGTCCCAGGCCTCCACGTCGAGGCCCGCGTCGCGCATCATCGCGGCCGAGTTCCCCGGCCCGCATCCGAGGTCGAGCGCCCGCCCGCCCGGCGGCAGGGCGCCCATGAAGGCGCGCAGGTCGGCGTCGGGCTCGCTGCGCGAGAAGCGGGCGGCGTAGTCGGCCGCGCGGGCCTCGTAGACGGCGAGGGTGGCGGGGTCGCTCACGCCACCGTCACGAGGAGGCAGGCCACGACGATCGCCGTCAGCGGCACCCGCAGCCGCATCCACCAGGGCGGCGCGAGCCCCTGGCCCCAGAACAGCCAGTCGAGGCCGAGGAGGCCGAGGAAGCCGAAGATCAGCGAGGTCGCGGCCGGGACCGGCCCGCCGCCGGTGAAGAGGAAGGCCCAGAGCGCCGGGATCACCGAGAGCGCGTAGCCGGCCGCGGCGACGGCGCCGGAGGCCTTGGTGGCGAAGCCCCACAGCACGCCCGACATGAACGAGAGGATCACGGCGCCGTAGAAGACCTGGACGTAGGGGCCGACGAACCGGGGCCCGAGGAGCCCCATCCCGAGCGCCGCCGCGCCGTCCGACCACAGCGTCAGCGCGCCCCAGAGGAAGGGGATCGCGCCCGCGAGCCCGAGGACCAGCGCCGCGCGCGGCACCGGGCTCACGCATGGGCTCCCGAGGCGGTCGCGGACGGCCGCGGGGTCGAGGCTCGACGGGACGCGCGCCCCCTCCCCCGCGCGCCCACCGTCCCGAGGGGCGGAGCGGGCCGCGCCCCGCCATGTCGGCGAGGTCCGGTCGGCGTTCCGGCGCGAGGCGGCGCCATGACCGTCCCCCCCGCCTCCGGCACCCCGGGACGGCCCTCCCGGGGCAGGACGCTCACGCCGGCTCGCGCAGGGCGCGGGGCACCTTGAACTCGACGTCCTCGCGCGCGGTGACGATCTCGCGCATCGAGACCGCGTAGCGGGCGCGAAAGGCGTCCACCACGTCGTCCACCAGCACCTGCGGCGCGCTGGCGCCCGCCGTCAGCCCGACCGTGCGCGCGCCCTCCAGGGCGCGCCAGTCGATGTCGGCGGCCGTGGGGACGAGCTGGGCGTAGCCGCAGCCCGCCTTGGCCGCGACCTCCACGAGCCGGCGCGAGTTCGAGGAGTTGGGCGAGCCCACCACCAGGAGCGCGTCGCACTCCCCCGCCATCGCCTTGACGGCCGCCTGCCGGTTGGTGGTGGCGTAGCAGATGTCCTCCTTGCGCGGTCCCCGGATCGCGGGGAAGCGCGCCTGGAGCGCGGCCACGACCTCGGCCGCGTCGTCCACGCTGAGGGTGGTCTGGGTGATGTAGGCGAGCCGCTCGGGGTCGCGCACCGCCAGGCGCGCCACCTGCTCGGGGGTCTCGACCAGCAGCACCTCGCCGGGCGGGAGCTGGCCCATGGTGCCCACCGTCTCGGGGTGGCCGGCATGCCCGATCATGACCATCTGGAGCCCGGCCTCGTGATGGCGCGCGGCCTCGTTGTGGACCTTGGAGACGAGCGGGCAGGTGGCGTCCACGTAGATCATCTCGCGCGCCATCGCCTCGGCGGGCACGGCCTTGGGCACGCCGTGGGCGGAGAAGATCACGGGGCGGTCGCCCGGGCACTCGTCGAGCTCCTCGACGAACACCGCGCCCTTCTCGCGCAGCGTGTCGACGACGTGGCGGTTGTGGACGATCTCGTGGCGCACGTAGACCGGCGCGCCCCAGCGCTCCAGCGCCAGCTCGACGATCCTGATGGCGCGGTCGACGCCGGCGCAAAAGCCGCGCGGCGCGGCCATGAGGAGCGTGAGGGCGGGCCTGTCCATGACCCCGACATACGGGGTTCTCGGCCGGGATCAAGCGGCGGGGACCGCGCCCCACGGACGCGGGTCCGGACGCCGACTGCGGGTCTGGGCGCCGACTGTGGGTCCGGGCGCCGACCGCCAGGGCGAGGGCGAGCGCGGCCGGCGGGCGGCGTCGCGCCCCGCGAGCCGTGCGGGGCCGGGCATGGCGGCTCAGAGGAGCCAGGAGAGGAACGGCCGGCCCATGAGCGCCTCGGCGTAGGTGAACAGGACGAAGGCGGCGTAGAGGCCCGCCGTGCCCCAGATCGCCGCCGCGCGCCGCCGCGGCAGGAGCCGGGCCAGCGCCAGCCCGGCGACGGGCACCCCCTGCAGGGCGTGGGTGGCGAGGAAGTGGGCCGCGCGCAGGTCGCCTTTGTCGCGCGACCAGCCGAAGGGGGCCAGCCACCGAGGTCCGAGCCGTCGCCGCCGACCGCGTGCCCGCCCATGCCCGAGAGCGCGCCGGTCGTCAGGAGCGTCTTGGGGGGCATCGGCGAGCCTCGTCTCGCCGCTGTCAAGACGCGGCTCGGCCCGGCGGCTTCAGACTGTCAAGTCCGTCGGGGCCAAGTTCGTCGGGGCCAAGTTCGTCGGGGCCAAGTCCGTCGGGGCCAAGTCCGTCGGGGAAGGCCGGCCGGTGTCCGAGGAGGGGGCCGATGGGGAGGGGAACCGATGCGGAGCCGCGCTCTCGACGACCGAGGCCGCGGCCCCGAGCCGACCGGCGGCGAGGGGGGCTCGCGGCCCTGCCGCCACGGGGATCGCGCTCCTGACCGAGGCGGAAGCGCTCCTGGCCGAGCGCGGCGTGGCGGGGTTCTCGCTGCGCGCCCTCGCCGAGCGGGCGGGCGTCGGCCATGCTGCGCCCGCGCATCGCTTCGGCGACGCGCGGGGGGCTGCCCGACGGCGCTCGCCGCGCGCGGCCTTTCGACGGCTCGGCAGGGCGCAGGAGGCGCGGCGCCGGGCCGAGGGGGACGACCCGACCGACCATCTGATCGCCAGCGGGCTGGGCTGCGTCGATCTCGCGCTCGCCGACCCGGTGCCGTCCGGGCTCGCGTTCGACGCGGGCCGGCTCGACTGGGAGGGCGCCGAGCTGCGCGAGGCGGCCGGCGCCGCCTTCGAGCGGCTCGCGCGTGGCACCGCCCGATCGCCCCCCGACGGCGCGCCGGACGACGCCGCCTCGGCCGAGGATCTGCGGATCGCCTGGAGCCTCGTGCACGGGCTCTCGGGGCCGATGATCGGCGGGCGCCTGACGGGCCTCGCCGCGATGATGGCGCCCGAGCGCGACGAGGCGATCACCGCGGCGATCACCGCGATCCTGCGCCGCATCCGGCGCCTGGATCTCGGCGGGCGCCGGCGCTCAGGAGGCGACCGGCTCGCGGGCGTCGTCGCGCAGGGGCTCGCGCGGCTCGCGCGGCTCGCGCGGCGGGCGGCCGACGACCTCGCGCAGATCCTCGAGGTCGATGAAGTTGTCGGCCTGACGGCGCAGCTCGTCGGCGATCATCGGCGGCTGGGAGCGGATGGTGGAGACCACCGAGACGCGCACGCCCTGGCGCTGGAGCGCCTCGACGAGCGGCTTGAAGTCGCCGTCGCCCGAGAAGAGCACCGCGTGGTCGATGCGCGGCGCGAGGCCCAGCGCGTCGATCGTCAGCTCCACGTCCATGTTGCCCTTGACGCGCCTGCGCCCCTGGCTGTCCACGTACTCGCGCGCGGGCTTGGTGACGAGCGTGTAGCCGTTGTAGTGCAGCCAGTCGACCAGGGGCCGGATCGGGGAGTAGTCGTCGTTCTCCAGCATCGCGGTGTAGTAGGACGCGCGCAGCATCCGGCCGCGGCGCGCGAACTCGTCGCGCAGGAGCTTGTAGTCGATGTCGAAGCCCAGGCCCTTGGCCGCGGCGTGCAGGTTGGCGCCGTCGATGAAGAGCGCCAGCCGCTCGTCCCTATAGAACATGTCCGAATCCCTCGACGCTTCGTCCGGCCGGGTCGAGGGCCGCCTCCGCGGGCGCCCGCTCCCGGTCCCGGGAACTCGTTAGGTGAAGATCGCATGACGACAGGTGAAGATCGCGCGCCGACGAGACAACCCCGTCCTCACGGCGATGGGAAGGCCCGAGAGGTGCTGATCGGCCTGGGCTCGAACCGCGACGGCCCCTTCGGCGCGCCACCGGCCTCGATCCGCCGAGCCATCGGCGATCTCGTGCTGACGCTCGGCTCGGACGCCACGTCACAAGGGGTTCCGCGCGCCTCCTCGCTGTGGCGCTCGCCCGCCTGGCCGGCGGGCTCGGGGCCGCCCTACGTCAATGCCGTGCTGGCGGTCCCCGGCTCGAGCCTGGCGCCCGGGTCGGTCCTGGAGGCGCTGCACGGGGTCGAGGCGCGGGCCGGGCGCGAGCGCGGCGCGCGCTGGGCGGCGCGCTCGCTCGACCTCGACCTGCTGGCCATGGACGAGGTGGTCGCGCCCGACCCGGCCGAGCAGGCGCGCTGGCGCGAGGCGCCCCGCCCCGAGGATCTCCCGGCGCCGGACCTCCTGATCCTGCCCCATCCGCGGCTTCAGGAGCGCGCCTTCGTGCTGGCGCCGCTCGCGGAGGTGGCCCCTCGCTGGCGCCACCCCCTCACCGGGCGGGGCGCGGCCGACATGCTGGCCGCGCTGCCCGAGGCCGAGCGCGCGGCGGTCGTGCGGATCGCGCGCCCTCCGGTCATCGCGCGGATCGCGCGCCCTCCTGTCGTCGCGCGGGTCGCGCGCCCTCCGGTCATGGGGAGCCCGCGCGACCCGGCCGCGCGGGACGGATGAGCCCGCCATGCCCCCCCGCCATGCCCCTTGTGCGGTCGCACCCGGTTGTCAAGCCCGCGCGGACCGCCTATCTGGCCCCTTCCGGTTCCCGCACGATCGAGGAGGCGCTCATGGCCCGCGTGACGGTCGAAGACTGCGTTGACAAGGTGCCCAACCGCTTCGAGCTGGTGCTGCTCGCGGCGCATCGGGCGCGCGAGCTGGCGAGCGGCAGCCCGCTGACGATCGACCGCGACCACGACAAGAACCCGGTCGTGGCGCTGCGCGAGATCGCGGAGGAGACCCAAGGAGCGGCCCATCTGCGCGAGCGCATGATCGAGTCCCACCAGACCCAGATCGAGGTGGACGAGCCCGAGGAGGATCAGATGGCGCTCTTGATGGGCGTCGAGCAGGACCGCCCCGCGCGCGACGATCTGAGCGAGGAGAAGCTGCTGCGCGCGCTCATGGAGGCCCAGGGCGAGCGATGATCCGGGCCGGGCGCCCGCGCGCGCCGCGCGCCGCGGGCGCCCGGGCGGGGGCCGCCGACGAGGGCGGAGCGCGGACCGCCTAAGGGGATGGACGCGGCGGGGCCTCGCGGCTGGAAGAGGGCCGGGCGAGGGCCCTTCGAGGCATGGGATCCGATGACCGCACCGCCCACGAGCGCCACCGCCTCCCCCGCTCCGAGCGCCCGAGCCCCGAGCGCCCGAGCCCCGAGCGCTGGATCCCGAGCGCCGGATCCCCGAGTGCCGCCGCGTCGCCCGTCTCCGCATCGGCGGCCGCGCTCGACGCGGACGGGCTGGCGGCGCGCGTGCGCGCCTACAACCCGCGCTCGGACGAGGCGCTGATCAGGCGGGCCTTCGCCTTCGGCGCGCGCGCCCATGAGGGCCAGACCCGGCGCTCGGGCGAGCCCTACTTCACCCACCCCGTCACCGTGGCCGCGATCCTCGCCGGCCAGCGGATGGACGACGCCACCATCGTCACGGCGCTGCTGCACGACACGGTCGAGGACACGCGCGCCACCCTCGCGGAGATCGAGCGCCGCTTCGGCGCGGAGATCGCGGTGCTGGTGGACGGCGTGACCAAGCTCACCAACCTCCAGATCTCCCGCGCCGAGTCGAAGCAGGCCGAGAACTTCCGCAAGCTCTTCATGGCGATGTCGAAGGATCTGCGGGTGATCCTCGTCAAGCTCGCCGACCGGCTGCACAACATGCGCACGATCGGCGCGGTGGCGCCCGACAAGCAGCTCGTCAAGGCGCGCGAGACGATGGACATCTACGCCCCCCTCGCGGGCCGGATGGGCATGCAGTGGATGCGCGAGGAGCTGGAGGATCTGGCCTTCCGCGTGCTCGAGGCCGAGGCGCGCGCCTCGATCCTGCGCCGCTTCGTGACCCTCAAGCGCGAGCATGGCGACGTGATGGCCGCGATCATCGCCGACATCGAGGCCGCGCTCGCGCGGGAGGGGATCGAGGGCGAGGTCAGCGGGCGCGCCAAGAAGCCGTTCTCGGTCTGGCGCAAGATGGAGGAGAAGGGCCAGGGCTTCTCCCAGCTCTCCGACGTCTACGGGTTCCGGATCATCGCGCCCACCGTGTCGGACTGCTACCGCGCGCTGGGCGCCATCCACGGGCGCTGGCGCGCCGTGCCGGGCCGCTTCAAGGACTACATCAGCCAGCCCAAGTCGAACGGCTACCGCTCGATCCACACCACCGTCTCGGGGCGCGCGGGCAAGCGCGTCGAGGTCCAGATCCGCACGCGCCCCATGCACGAGATCGCCGAGGCCGGCGTCGCCGCGCACTGGTCCTACCGCGACGGCGAGCGCGTCAAGAACCCTTTCGCGGTCGATCCGGGCGCCTGGGTGCGCCAGATGGCCGAGCGGCTGTCGTGGGAGGAGGACGCCGACTTCCTCGAGCACGTCAAGCTCGAGATGTACGCCGACAAGGTGTTCTGCTTCACGCCGAAGGGCGAGGTGGTCAAGCTGCCGCGCGACTCCACGCCGCTCGACTTCGCCTACGCCGTGCACACCCGCATCGGCGACCGCTGCGTGGGCGCCAAGGTGGACGGCGTGCGCGTCCCGCTCTGGACGCGGCTCAGGAACGGCCAGGCGGTGGACATCGTCACCGCCGAGGGCCAGGCGCCCCAGCCCGGCTGGCTCGACATGGTGGCCACGGGCCGCGCCAAGGCCGCGATCCGGCGCTCGCTCAAGGCCTCGCGGCGCGAGCGCTTCGTGCGGCTCGGGCGCGAGCTGGTGCGCGTGGCCTTCGAGCAGATCGGCCGCAAGCCCACCGACAAGGCGCTCGGCACCGCCGCGCGCCAGCTCGGCCTGCCCGACGCCGCGGAGCTCCTCGCGCGGGTGGGCGCGGCCGAGCTGACCGCGCGCGAGGTCGCGGCCACGCTCTACCCCGACCGCACCCCCGAGCCCGCCCGCGAGCGCTCGGGCGGCGGCATCGTCGGCCTCGACCCGGGCCGCACGCCGGTGCGCGGCGCCTGCTGCCAGCCGGTGCCGGGCGAGCGCATCGTCGGCATCGCGCGCCGCGGCGAGGGCGTCGTCGTCCACAAGATCGACTGCGCCGTGCTGGCCTCGCTGGAGGACCAGCCCGAGCGCTGGATCGACCTCCACTGGTCGCCGGGCGAGCACCCGCCCGTCCACGCCGTCACGCTGGAGCTGACGATCTCCAACGCGCCGATGGTGCTGGGCCGCGTCTGCGCCGTGATCGGCGAGCGCGGCGCCAACATCTCGGACCTGCGCTTCGTGGACCGCAAGCCCGACTACTTCCGCGTGCTGGTGGACGTCGACCTCGCCGACGCCGCCCATCTGCACGCCGTCATGACCGCGCTCGACGCCGAGAGCGACGTGGCCGAGCTGCGCCGTCACCGCGACCCCGCCGCGGCCGGTCATCAGGCGGGCCACGGGGCGGGGCACGGGGCGGGGCACGGGGCGGGGCACGGGGCGGGGCGGGGCGCCAGGCATGGGGCCGAGCCCGAGCCTTCGACCGAGCCTTCGACCGAGCCTGCGGCCGCACCCGAGCCCGCGGCCGGCCGTGTTTAGGCGCCGCGACCCGCGCTCCTACTCGCGCATCGCGCGCGAGGCGTTCTGGCCCCGCGGCGGCTGGGCGCGCGCGGCCTCCTACGTCAAGCACCGGCTGCGCCGGCTGCCGGACCCGCCGCGCCGGGTCGCGCGCGGGCTGGCCGCGGGCGTGTTCGTCTCCTTCACGCCGCTCTTCGGGCTCCACTTCCTCGTCGCCGCGCTCCTGGCCAGGCTCGTGCGCGGCAACATCCTGGCGAGCCTCCTGGGGACGTTCTTCGGCAACCCGCTGACCTTCCCCTTCATCGCCTGGTCGTCGCTGGAGTTCGGCTCCTTCCTGCTCGGCACGACGCGGGGCGTTCGGGCGCATGGCTCGGTCTGGGAGGCGTTCACCGGCGCCTGGGGCGACCTGTGGTTCAACCTGCGCGCCGCCGTCACCCCGGCCGAGATGCGCTGGGGGGGGCTCGACGTGTTCTGGGCCGACGTGTTCGTGCCCTACGCCGTGGGCGGGGTGGCCCCGGGGCTCGCCGCCGCGGCGCTGGCCTACGGGCTGACGGTGCCGATCGTCACCGCCTACCAGAAGCGCCGCGCCGGGCTCGCGGCGCGCAAGCTCGAGCGGCTGCGCGCCAAGGCCAAGCGCGAGGCCGGGCGCGACGGGGTGGCGGGCTGAGCCGACAGGCCCTAGACCGATCCCGCGAGGGGGCGGCGCGCGCCCCCGGGCTCGGGAGGGTGGGCATGGAGCGGCTGCGCCTCGGCGTGAACATCGACCACGTGGCGACCGTGAGGAACGCGCGCGGCGGCGCGCTGCCCGACCCCGTCCGCGCCGCCCGGCTCGCCGAAGGCGCGGGCGCCGACGGCATCACCGCCCATCTGCGCGAGGATCGCCGCCACATCTCGGACGCCGACATCGAGCGGCTGACCGACGCGCTGACGGTCCCGCTCAACCTCGAGATGGCCGCGACCGAGGAGATGCGGGCGATCGCGCTGCGCCACCGCCCCCACGCCGTCTGCCTCGTGCCCGAGCGCCGCGAGGAGCGCACGACCGAAGGGGGCCTCGACGTGGCGCGCGACGAGAACCGGCTCGCGCACTTCATCGCGCCCCTGCGCGACGCCGGCTGCCGGGTGTCGATCTTCGTGGCCGCCGACGCCGCCCAGGTCGAGTCCGCCGCCCGCATCGGCGCCGCCGTCGTCGAGCTGCACACCGGCGCCTACTGCCACGCCCATGCCGAAGGACGCGAGGCCGAGCGCGACGCCGAGCTGGAGCGGCTGCGCGCCATGGCCGCGCGCGCTGCCGCGCTCGGCCTGGAGGTCCACGCGGGCCACGGCCTGAGCTACGACGACGTTGGGCCGGTGGCCGCGATCCCGCAGGTGGTCGAGCTCAACATCGGCCACTTCCTGATCGGCGAGGCGGTGTTCCGCGGGCTGGAGGCCGCGATCGCCGAGATGCGCGCGCGGATGGAGGCGGCGCGGGCGGGGGTGGGGGCGTAGTGTCGGACTTGCGTTCGGCGCCAACTCCTGTTGCGGCGGCCATGCCTGCCGCTGCGGCCGAGCGTGACGTCCTGCGTGTCGTCGCGCGACTGCCTGATCGCGAAGCGCTGGGAACGGCACGCGGCGTGGTCCTCGACTGGGCTGAGAAGAAGGCGGGGCGGAGATTGCCGCCCGAAGCCCGTGCGGGGGAGACCTTCGAGAACCCCTTCAGCGGGCGCACGATGTGCGCCGAGCGGTTCCAAGCCAGGGACGGGGATCTTTGGTCGTTCCGCGCGGAGGACCCCGATGCCGCCGTCCCAGGGCGTGTGTGGACGACCGAGGTCACCGTCGGCGGTGAAGCGAAGGAATCCCAACCCGATCGTGGCGATCCGTCTCATCGTCGGGGGGCAGGCGACGGAGGACATCGTGCCTGCCGTCCCGCGCCTGGTCGGCGAGTTGGCTCGGTGCCCAGGCCTCGTCCGCAACGGCGCCGAGTTGGTCGCGCTCCGATGCACCTCCAGCGCCGGCGAGCCCGACGACCTCTTCGATCTGCTCGATCGTCCGGAGCGGCAGCTGCCTGTCGTCGCTCTGTCGCGCGACGAGTCCGCCGCGCTTGCACCGCAAGGAGACCTCGCGCCGCGTGCCCTGGGAAGAGCGCTGATCGGACTCGCGCATGTCGTCGAGATCGACGCCGAGACCTCCTGGCGTCTGACGGACCGCTACGGGCAGAAGCTCTCGGTCTTCGGCGGCGCCCTACGCGTCTACCGAGCCGGCTTCGACCACTTCGCCGACCCCTACGACCATCCGCTCTATCTCCCCTTCCGCTTCGCCGGTGCGGAGAAGTCCGCCGGGCTGGCCCGTCACCTGCGCGAGGAAGCCGCGGCGGCATCCCTGCGTCGCTGGCGGTTGGGCAGGGACGTCATCTCCTTTCATGCCGTCCGCGACGCCCGCCTCAAGCTCCTTCTCGATCGTCAACACGCGGACGAGACGCGGAGCGACGCCGACCTGCTCGCCACCGCAGAGGAACGCCTGCGTGAGGTCGAGCGGCGCCTGAAAGATGTCGAGCAGGATCGCGATCTCGCGTTGGACGAGCAGCTCGCGGCCGAGGAACGCGCGGACACGGCGGAGCGCCAGCTCCTGAGCTACCGTGCTCGGATCGAGATCCTGGAGGCGCGGAGGCCGGGCCCCGCGGAGGAAGTCGCGTCCTCCCCGGCGGAGCCCGACGCCTGGGAGGACTTCGCCGAGTGGGTGGAGGTCGAGCTTGCAGGACGGCTGACCTTGACGCCTGCGGCGCGTCGATCCGTCAAGAAGCCGCTCTACGAATCCCCGGCGATCGCGGCACGCTGCTTGCGTCGGTTGGCCGCCGAGGTCTGCGACGCGTTCAGGGGCGAAGGCGGGGGGAGCCGCCTCGACGGGCTACGCCTCGACGACGCGATCCAGAATGCCCGCTGTGGCGGGGACGCGTTTCACTTCAGCCACCAGGGGCGCAAGCTCGTCGCCGACTGGCACGTCAAGAATGGCGGCAACACGCGCGACCCGGGCAGATGCCTGCGCATCTATTATGCCTACGACGAGCAGACGCGCGAGATCGTGGTGGCCGACATGCCGGCCCATCGCCGCACCGCGGCCACGTGATCCTCGGCATCGGCACCGATCTGTGCAGCATCGAGCGGATCGAGGGCACGCTCGCGCGCTTCGGCGACCGCTTCCGCACCCGCGTCTACACCGAGACCGAGCTGAGGCGCGCTGCGCGCCGTCCGCACGAGGCCGCGACGCTCGCCAAGCGCTGGGCCGCCAAGGAGGCCTGCTCCAAGGCGCTCGGCACCGGGCTTCGCATGGGCATCGCCTGGCGCGACATGGGGGTGTCGAACCTGCGCACAGGCCAGCCCGCGATGCGCCTCACCGGATGGGCGGCCGAGCGGCTCGCCGCGATGACGCCCGAGGGGTTCGAGGCGGTGGTCCACGTCACGCTCACCGACGACCACCCCTGGGCGCAGGCCTTCGTGGTGATCGAGGCGCGGCCCTCGGGCGGCAGCCCCGGCCCCCCGCCCTGATCCCCCCGCCCTGATCCCCCCGCCCTGATCCCCCCCGTCTGATCCCTCCCCCTGATCCCCCGCGCCTGAGCCGGGTGGCCCCCGATCCGACGCCGCGACCCGACGCGGCCGCGAGCCGCGGTTGACGCCACGCGCCCGAGCCCGCATTTAGCGACGGCTCCCGCCCGGGCCGCCGAGGCTCGGCGCCGCGCCGCCGTCTCACCGCAAGGATCCCCATGGCAGCCGAGGTCGAGAAGAAGGAGGGCGTCTGGGAGACCGTCAAGACGGTGGTCTGGGCGCTGCTGATCGCGGGCGTGTTCCGCACGCTGTTCTTCCAGCCCTTCTGGATCCCCTCGGCCTCGATGAAGGACACGCTGCTGATCGGCGACTTCCTGTTCGTCAACAAGATGGCCTACGGCTACTCCGAGAACTCCTGCCCGTTCTCGCTGTGCCGGTTCATCGACGGGCGCTGGCTGGGCTCGCAGCCCGAGCGCGGCGACGTGATCGTCTTCCGCCACCCGGTCAACGGCCAGGACTTCATCAAGCGCCTGATCGGCCTGCCCGGCGACCGCATCCAGGTCGAGGGCGGCGTGCTCTTCATCAACGGCGAGGCAGCGCCCCAGGAGCCCGCGGGCGTCTTCGTGGAGCCCTACGAGCCCCAGGGGCCGATGCGCGGTGCGCCGCGCTGCTCGAACGCGCCCGTGGCGCCCGGCGAGGCCTGTGAGAAGGAGCGCTTCGTCGAGACCCTGCCGAACGGGCGGCGCCACGACATCCTCAACATCGGGCCGGGGGCGCTCGACGACACGCCGGTCTTCACCGTGCCCGAGGGCCAGTACTTCTTCATGGGCGACAACCGCGACAACTCGACCGACTCGCGCGTGCCCCCGGCGCTGGGCGGCGTCGGCTTCGTCCCCTTCGAGAACCTCATCGGGCGCGCCGACCGGGTGATGTTCTCCTCGGCCGGCCGGTCGCTGCTGTTCTTCTGGACCTGGCGCGCCGACCGCTTCTTCGAGCCCATCACGTGAGCCGGGCGGGCGCGGCCGCGGGGGCGCGGTGAACGCGCAGGAGCATCCGGACGACCTGCGCGCCTTCGCCCTGAGGCTCGGCCACGACTTCGCCGACCTCGCGCTGCTGGCCCACGCGCTCACCCATGCGAGCGCCATCGGCGAGGCCCGCGCGGCCATCCGCCCAAGGCGCGGCGAGCGCGCGCCGCCGCAGGACAACCAGCGCCTGGAGTTCCTGGGCGACCGGGTGCTGGCGCTCGCCGTGGCCGAGGCGCTGCTGGCGCAGGATCCGCGCGCGCCCGAGGGCGCCATCGCGCCGCGCTTCAACGCGCTGGTGCGCCGCGAGACGCTGGCCGACGTGGCGCGCGGCCTCGATCTCGGCGCGGTGCTGCGGCTCGGCCGCGCGGAGGCGCGCTCGGGCGGGCGGCGCAAGGAGGCGCTGCTGGCGGACGCCATGGAGGCCGTGATCGCCGCGATCTACCGCGACGCGGGCTATGAGGCCGCCCGCGCGGCGGTGATGCGGCAGTGGGGCGATCGCATCGGGCGCGTCGAGGAGGACGCGCGCGACGCCAAGACCGCGCTCCAGGAATGGGCGCAGGCGCGCGGCGAGGCCCCGCCCGACTACGCCCTCGTCGATCGCGAGGGGCCCGACCACGCGCCGTGGTTCACCATCGAGGCGCGGCTCGCGGACGGGCGCACCGCGCTCGCCCGCGCGGGCTCCAAGCGCGAGGCCGAGCAGATGGCGGCGCAGATGCTGCTGGGGCAGGTGTCCGATGGCTGAGGGCGAGCGCGAGGCCGCGAAGGGCGGCGCTCCCGAGGAGGCCGTGCCGGATGGCTCGCGGGCGGAGGCCGGCGCGCCCCTCGACCCCGTCGCGGGGCCCGTCGCGGGGCCCGTCGCGGGGGACGTTCGTTCGGGCGAGGCGGAGCCGGGCGATCCCCGCCCGCCCGCCGAGGGGACGGCCGCCGCTCCCGGCCCCGCCATGGGGGACGCCGGGCCCGCCGGCCCGCCCGCCCGCGCGGGCTTCGTGGCGCTGATCGGCGAGCCCAACGCGGGCAAGTCCACGCTCCTCAACCGCATGGTCGGCGCCAAGGTCTCGATCGTCACCCACAAGGTCCAGACGACGCGCGCGCGCATCCGCGGCGTGGCGATCGAGGGGCCCGCGCAGATCGTGTTCGTGGACACGCCCGGCCTCTTCCGTCCCCGCCGCAAGCTCGACCGCGCCATGGTGGCGGCCGCCTGGGGGGGGGCCGCCGACGCCGACGTGGTCGTGCTCTTGATCGAGGCCCATCGCGGCCTGACCGACGGCGTGCGCGCGATCCTCCAGGGCCTCGCGGAGCGGCTCCGCGAAGGCGCGCCGCCGGTGGCGCTCGCCATCAACAAGATCGACCGGGTGAGGCGCGAGCGGCTCCTGGGGCTCGCGGCCGAGATGGCCGAGGCCCACCCGTTCGAGCGCGTGTTCATGATCTCGGCCGAGCGGGGCCACGGCGTCGCGGACCTGCGCGCCTGGCTCGCCTCCGCGCTGCCCGAGGGGCATTGGCTCTACCCCGAGGACCAGATCGCCGACCTGCCGCTGAGGATGCTCGCCGCCGAGACCACGCGCGAGAAGCTGACGCTGAGGCTCCACCAGGAGCTGCCCTACCAGCTCACCGTGGAGACCGAGGCTTGGGAGGAGCACCGCAACGGCTCGGTGCGCATCGAGCAGGTGGTCTACGTCGCCCGCGAGGGCCACCGCGGCATCGTGCTGGGCAAGGGCGGCGAGACGATCAAGGCGGTGGGCCAGCTCGCCCGCGCCGACCTGGAGGCGTTCCTGGAGCGGCGCGTCCACCTCTTCCTGCGCGTCCAGCTCCGCCCCCGCTGGCTCGAGGAGCGCGAGCGCTACGAGGCGATGGGGCTCGACATCGGCGAGGGCCGGGGCGGCGATGGCTAGGACCGGGCCGGCCCGGGCGGCTCGGCGCCCCGGCCGTCGAGCCGAGGCCTCGCGTCGCGCCGTCCGGCGCGGCCCGTCATGCGCCTGACGGCGGATTTCTGGGTGCGGGCCTACCTCGCGCGGCTGCGCCTCGCCGGCATCCCGGCCTATGTGGTGGCCCATGGGGATCCGACCGCCGGCGCGGTGATGGTCGTGCAGTCGCCGCTCGACGGGACCGCGACGCTCCACCAGCGCGTCCCGGACCTCATGACCGGCGAGCGCCGCTGGGCGGCGCTGGCCGAGGGGACCGAGGCCGAGGTCGCGGCCATCGTCGAGCGCCAGCGCCGCACCGACCCCGACCTGTGGGTGATCGAGGTCGAGGACCGCGCGGGGCGCCACCTGCTCGACGAGGAGGGGCTGGCGTCGTGAGGCGCCCCGCGCCGCCGCGTCGAGCGGACGGGGCGGGCCGTGCCCCGCGGCTCGCCGGTCGGAGGGATGCGCCCCTCCCCTCCCGCCGAGGCGACGGCCGTCCGCCGTGGGGCGACCGGGGCGCCGACGCACCCGGGCGCGCTGGCCCCGGCCGAGACGGCCGGGGCCAGGGCCGACGCGCGGCCGGCCTTCGCGGGCCGTCCTGGGGCCGCCGCTCGCGCGGGCGCGGGGCGCCGCTCGCGCGGGCCCGGCCCGGTCGGAGCCTTCCGCCCTCGCGCGACCCGGGACGCGGGGGCGGGGCGGGGCCTGCGACGACGCCGGGCCGCGCCCGGTGATCGAGTGGTCGGCCGAGGGGGTGCTGCTGTCGGTGCGCCGCCAGGGCGAGGCCCATGCGCTGATCGAGGTGCTCACCGAAGGCCACGGGCTCCACGCCGGGCTCGTGCGCGGCGGCGGATCGCGGCGCGTGGCGCCCATCCTCCAGCCCGGCGCCCAGCTCGCGCTGAGCTGGCGCGCTCGGCTCGACGAGCATCTCGGCGCCTTCACGGTCGAGCCGATCCGCAGCCGCGCGGCCCAGGTGATGGGCGACCGCCTGGCGCTGCCGGCGCTGAACGCGGTCTGCGCGCTCCTCGTCTTCGCCCTGCCCGAGCGCGCGCCGCATCCGCGCCTCTACCATGCCTCCCGGGCGCTCATGGACGCGCTCGGGACCGACCCCTCCTGGCCGCTCGCCTACCTCGCCTGGGAGCGGCTGCTGCTGGAGGAAGCCGGGTTCGGCCTCGACCTCTCGTCGTGCGCCGTGACGGGCTCGACCGACGCGCTCGCCTACGTCTCGCCGCGCACCGGGCGGGCGGTGTCCGAGGCGGGCGCCGGCGCCTACGCCGACCGGCTCCTCCCGCTGCCCGCCGCGCTGATGGGCGCGAAGGGGGATCTGAGGGACGTGCTGGACGGCCTTCGGGTGACGGGCCATTTCATCGAGGCCCATCTCGCGCCCGCGCTGGGCGAGCGCCCGCCGCCCGAGGCGCGCGCGCGGCTCCTCGGCGCGCTCGGGCGCGAGGCGGCGCGGCGTGGGGAGGCGTCGTAGGATCCACTCGTGAGGCCCCCTGGGGACGCGCGGAGCCCCAGCGCGTCGGTCCCCGCGACCTGGACCTTCTGCGTCGCCCCCCATGGGCCTTCCCCGTCGGACGGGCCGGGCTTTGCGCGCCGGGCCGGGTGGCCTAGCCTCGCGCGATGGGAGAGCCCTTCGACCCCGAGGCGCTGCTCGGCCGGCCCCTGATGGCGAACCTCGCCACGTCGTGCGCGGACGGCCCGCGCAACGCGCCGGTCTGGTTCGCCTGGGAGGACGACGCGCTGTGGATGCCGGGATCCGCGAAGGGAAGCTCCGTCCGGCGGATCGAGGTCGACCCGCGCTGCGCGGTGGAGATCGTGGAGTTCGACGCCGCCGCGGGCGTGCTGCTCCACCTCGGCCTGCGCGGGCGGGCGAGCGTCGAGCCGATGGACCCCGCCCTCTTCCGCCGTCTGCTGGCGCGCTATCTCGGGCCCGACGAGGCCGCCTGGAACCCCTGGTTCGTCGAGACGATCGCGTGCATCGACGACCCGGGTGGGCGGCTGATCCGGCTCGCGCCGGACGGCGTGTTCACCAACGACGTGTCGTCCTTCCGCACCGGCCCGGCGCTCGCCTCGCGGCTCAGGCCATGAGGCGGCGGGCGATGACCTGGGCCTGGATCTCGGCCGCGCCCTCGAAGATGTTCAGGATCCGCGCGTCGCACAGCACGCGCGAGATCGGATACTCCAGCGCGAAGCCATTGCCCCCGTGGATCTGCACGCCCATGTCGGCGCACGACCACGCCACGCGGGCCGCGAGCAGCTTGGCCATGCCGGCCTCCAGGTCGCAGCGGCGGCCCGAATCCTTCTCGGCCGCGGCGAAGGCGGTGATCTGGCGCGCGGCCATGATCTCGGCCGCCATCATGGCGAGCTTGCCCGCCACGCGCGGGAACGCGACCAGGGGCCGGCCGAACTGGCGCCGCTCGCGGGCGTAGCGCAAGCTCAGGTCGAGCGCCGACTGCGCCACGCCCACGGCGCGCGCGGCGGTCTGGATGCGCGCGCTCTCGAAGGTGCGCATGAGCTGCTTGAAGCCCTGGCCCTCCTGCCCGCCGAGCAGGCCGTCGCCCGCGACGCGGAAGCCGTCGAACGCCAGCTCGTACTCCTTCATGCCGCGGTAGCCCAGCACTTCGATCTCGCCGCCCGTCAGGCCCGGATCGGGGAAGGGCGCCTCGTCGGTGCCGGGCGTCTTCTCGGCGAGGAACATCGACAGGCCGCGATGGTCACGGCTCTCGGGGTCGGTGCGCGCCAGCAGCGTCATGACCTGGGCGCGCGCGGCGTGGGTGATCCAGGTCTTGGCGCCCGTCACCTGCCAGCCGTCGCCCTCGCGCACGGCGCGGGTGCGCAGCGCGCCGAGGTCGGAGCCGGTGTCGGGCTCGGTGAAGACGGCCGTGGGCAGGATCTCGCCGGAGGCGAGGCCCGGCAGCCAGCGGGCGCGCTGCTCGTCGGTGCCCCCGCCCAGGATCAGCTCGGCCGCGATCTCCGAGCGGGTGCCGAGCGAGCCCACCGCGATCCAGCCGCGCGACAGCTCCTCGGACACGACGCACATGGCGAGCTTCGACAGCCCGAGGCCCCCGTGCTCCTCGGGGATGGTCAGGCCGAAGACGCCCATCCCGGCCATCGCCTCGATCACCTCCATCGGCACCAGCGCGTCGGCGAGGTGCCAGGCTTGGGCGTGGGGCTCGACGCGCTCGACCGCGAAGCGGCGGAACTGCGCGCGCACCATCGCCATCTCGGCCCCGAGGCAGGGCTCGCCCACGGTGATCTCCGCGTCGCGCTCCTGCATGAGCGCGACAAGCCGCGCGCGCGAGCCTTGGGTGTTGCCCCGGGCCACCAGCCGCTCCACCGCCGCGACGCGCAGCGCCGCGTCGTCGATCCCCAGATCCCGCGGGCGGACGATCTCGCCCTGGCCCATCGGCAGCCCGCCCGAGAGCTGCGAGAGATACTCCGCCGCGGCGATGCCGAGGATCAGCGCCTCGACCTCGCCCAGCGCGTCCTCGTCGGCGAGCCGCCCGGCCCAGGCCCGCAGCTGGCGCAGCGCCTCGACCGTGGTGGCGATCCAGGCGAGGCCGTGGGCCGCGCCCTGATGCGCGTCGAGCCCCCCGCCCTCGGCCGCCAGCGCGCGGACGGCCTCGCGGGCGGCCCGCCCATGCGCCTCGGCGGCCGCGACGGCCTCGCCCAGGAGGGCCGTCAGCTCGGCGGAGGGCAGGGCGGGCGTCGGGCTCAGTTCGTCGCGGGGCATCTCTCACTCCGGTTGGCGGTCGCTCGGACACTCCGGGCGGGATAGGATCTTCGCAGGTGCAGCGCAACATCGCGTCGCCTCGGGGCATCCTGGCCTACGATCATGGCGCGGGCGGGGCGCGTGGCGCGCGCGACCGCGGCCGCCCTCCGCGGCGGGGCCGGCGGCCGTGCGCCCTCGCCTCCGACCGCGCGCCGGGCTATCGCGGCGCCCATGGACCTCGCGCCCCTCGCCTGGCTCGGCGCCGTCGCCGTCACGCTCTTCGCGGGCTTCGTCAAGGGCGCGGTGGGCTTCGCGCTGCCGCTCATCATGGTGTCGGGGCTCAGCGCGTTCCTCGACCCGCTGACGGCGGTGGGCGCGATCATCCTGCCGGTCGTGGTCTCGAACGCGCTCCAGACTTTCCGCACGGGATGGCGCCCGGCGCTCTCGGCCGTGTCCGAGCACCGCCGCTACGTGGCCACCGTCTTCGTGGCGATCCTGCTCTTCGCGCAGCTCGTGCCGCGGATCGACCCGCGCGTGTTCGTGCTCGTCCTGGGCGTGCCGACCGTGGCGCTCTCCGGCCTCCAGCTCGCCGGCTGGCGCCCCTCGATCGCGCCCGCCCACAGGCGGGCGGCCGAGTGGACGGCGGGCCTGATCTCGGGCGCGCTGGGCGGGCTCGCGGGCACCTGGGGGCCTACGACGGTGCTCTACCTGCTGGCGATCGGCACGTCGAAGAGCCGTCAGATGGTGGTCCAGGGGGTGATCTACGGCGCGGGCTCGGTGGCGCTGCTCGCGGCGCATCTCGCCTCGGGCGTGCTCGACGCGCGCACGGCGCCGCTCTCGGCGGCGCTGCTGGCGCCGGCGCTCCTGGGGATGTGGGCGGGCTTCAAGTTGGGCGACCGGCTCGACCAGGACCGCTTCCGGCGGATCACGCTGATCGTGCTGACGGTGGCGGGGCTCAACCTGATCCGGCGGGGCCTTGCGGGGTGAGGCTGATCTGCCTCGACGCCTGGGGCGGGCGGCTCGCGGGGCCCCTGCTCGCGTATCTCGGCGAGGCCGCCCCCGACATCCTCTGCCTCCAGGAGGTCACGCGCGCGCCGGTCCCGCATCCCGGCCAGCTGTGGTTTTGCGGCGGCGCCGAGCCGCTCCTCCAGTGGCCCGACCTCTTCGAGGACGTCCGCGGCGTCCTGCCCGAGCACGAGGCCGCGTTCTGCCCCTCCATGCGGGGCGATCCGTTCGACGCGGGCGGCCGGGCCGTGCGCTCTGAGTTCGGCATCGCCACCTTCGTGCGGCGGGACCTCCCCGTGATCGGCCAGGTGCAGGGCTTCGTCCACGGCGACTTCCGCGCGGGCGGTTGGGGCCCGCCGCCGGTGCCCCGGTGCCTGCACGGCGTCCGGCTCGGGGCCTGCGGGGCGCGCACGGTCCGGCCTTGCGGGTCGCGCACCTGCACGGGCTGCGCGACCCGGCGGGCAAGCGCGACACCCCGGCGCGCGCGGCGCAGGCGGAGCGGATCGTCGGGCTGCTGGGCGCGCTGGGTGCTGCGGACGAGCCCTTGATCCTGTGCGGCGACCTCAACCTGCTGCCGGGCAGCGCGACCTTCGACCGGCTCGCCCGCCTGGGGCTGCGCGACCTGGTGGGCTATGCGGACACGCGCACGAGCTACTGCCGCAAGACGCCCCGGAGCGCCGACTACCTCCTCGTGACGCCCGACGTGCCCGTGGCGCGCTTCGAGGTGGCGACGGCGCCCGAGGTCTCCGACCATCGGCCGCTGCGGCTGGACCTGCTCTGAGCCGCGCGGCGGTCGCCGGGGTCAGCCGGCCGCGCTGCGGGGGCCGGGGGCGCGGCTGATCTCGGGCGGGCCGGCGCAGAGGCCCAGGAGCCGCGGCGCCTCGGAGGCCGGCACGACCTCGAAGGCCACCCGCAGGAGCGTGCGCCCGTCCTGCACCACCTCGAAGCTCCAGGGCCCCTCGACCATCTCGTAGGGGTGGTCGAAGGTGTAGAGCGCGTATCGACGCTGGCCGCGGTCGAGGGCGGCGGTCGTGCGCTGCTCGGTCGCGCCGATCCCGCGGAAGGGGGGATGGCGGAGGATCTGAATCGCGTCGGGCGCGTCCGCCAGGGCCTCGGCGCGGTAGCCGAAGCTGAGGCCGGGCGAGGCGGGCACCGTGAGCGTGCGCGCCCTGAGCTCGACCTCGTCCACGATCTCGACGAAGCCCGACACGGTGCCGGGCGCAGGCGTCCGCTCGCCGGTGCGCTCGGTGCAGAAGATGCCGGCCTCGACCGCCGCAACCGCCGCCCCGTCGGCCTCGATCCCCTGGGCCCGGGCCCCGGCCGCCGCGAGCGCCAGCAGGAGCGCGGCGCGGATCACCCGATCGCCACCGCGCGCACGTCGTCGTCGATGTGCTCGGCGTATTGGGCGAAGTTCTCCGCGAACATCTCGACGAGGCGCTGGGCCTGCGCGTCGTAGGCGGCCTTGTCGGCCCAGGTCGAGCGCGGGTCGAGGAGCCCCGCATCGACGCCCTTGACGGTCACCGGCACGTCGAAGCCGAAGTTCGGATCCTTGCGGAAGGTCGCGTCCGACAGCGAGCCGTCGAGCGCCGCGGCGAGCAGCGCGCGGGTGGCGGCGATGGGCATGCGCTCGCCGTCCCCATAGGCGCCGCCGGTCCAGCCGGTGTTGACGAGCCAGCACGAGGCGCCGTGGCGGGCGATCTTCTCCTGCAGGAGCCGTCCGTAGACCTCCGGGCGGCGCGGCATGAAGGGCGCGCCGAAGCAGGTGGAGAAGGTGGGCTGCGGCTCGGTGACGCCGCGCTCGGTGCCCGCCACCTTGGCGGTGAAGCCCGACAGGAAGTGGTACATCGCCTGCGCGGGCGAGAGCCGCGCGATGGGGGGCAGCACCCCGAAGGCGTCGCAGGTCAGCATGACGACGTTCTTCGGATGCCCGCCGAGCCCGGTCTCGGAGGCGTTGGAGATGTAGTCGAGCGGATAGGCGCAGCGCATGTTGGCGGTCAGCCGGTCGTCCTCGAAGTCGAGCGCCTTGGTCTCGGGGTCGAACACCATGTTCTCGACCACGGTGGCGAAGCGCGTCGTGGTGGCGTAGATCTCGGGCTCGGCCTCGGGGGAGAGCGAGATCGTCTTGGCGTAGCAGCCGCCCTCGAAGTTGAAGGTGCCGCGGTCGGACCAGCCGTGCTCGTCGTCGCCGATCAGCACGCGCGAGGGGTCGGCCGAGAGCGTGGTCTTGCCGGTGCCCGAGAGCCCGAAGAAGACGGCCGTGTCCACCGGGTTGCCCGGCGCGTGGTTGGCCGAGCAGTGCATCGGCATCACGCCGCGCTCGGGCAGGAGGTGGTTGAGGAGCGAGAACACCGACTTCTTGTTCTCGCCGGCATACTCGCTGCCCGCGACCAGGATGGTGCGCGCCTCCAGGTCGAGCGCGATCACGGTCTCGGAGCGACAGCCGTGGCGGGCGGGGTCGGCCTTGAAGGAGGGGCAGTTGAGGACCGTGCAGTCGGGCGTGAAGGCGTCGAGCTCCGCGCGCTCGGGGCGCCGCAGCAGGTGGCGGATGAAGAGCGCGTGCCAGGCCAGCTCGGTGACGACGCGCACGTCGAGCCGGTGCGCGGGGTCGGCGCCGGCGTAGAGATCCTGCGCGAAGACCTCGCGGCCCGCCAGATGCGCCAGCATGTCGGCCTTGAGCCGCGCGAAGGCCTCGGGCGCCATGGGCGCGTTGTTCTCCCACCAGACGTGGGGCTCGGTGCCCGGCGTGCGGACGACGAACTTGTCCTTGGGCGAGCGGCCGGTGTGGGAGCCGGTCGCCACCAGCACCGCGCCGCCGCGCCCGAGCGTGCCCTCGCCGCGGCGGATCGCCTCGGCCACCAGGTCGGGCTCCATCAGGTTGTAGTGGACGGCGCCGAGCCCCTCCATCCCCTGGTCCTCGAGCCTCATGGCGGGGTTGACGCGGCCCAAAGCGGTGGTCTCGGCGGTCATCTCAAGAGCTCCTCGGGGCCAGCACATCGATCTATCGCCCGCCCGGCGGGCGCGGCACATCCCGCCCGCCCGGCGGGCGCGCACGCGACATCCTGCCCCATCGCCTGGGGCCGGCACAACCGGTGGCCGAGGGGTTTAGCGCCACCGGTTCGCGCTATCAGCGGCGGCGTCCGCGGCGGTCCACCGAAGGCGCGAGCCCCCGGAGGGCGGGATTAGGCATCCTTTAGGGATCGGTGGTGCATCACCATGGCGGCGCCAAGGCGATTCGGCGGCGTCGAGGGAGCCTCGCTCCGGACCAGGATGGCCCGTGACGCGCCCGCACCCACGACAGCACGCAAGGGGGCCTGCCCATGTCGCGCATCGCGCTCGTTGACGACGACCGCAACATCCTGACCTCGGTGACGATGACGCTGGAGGCAGAGGGCTTCGAGGTCGAATCCTATTCCGATGGCGCCTCGGCGCTCGACGCGCTCACCAAGCGCCCGCCCGAGCTCGCCGTGCTCGACATCAAGATGCCGCGCATGGACGGCATGGATCTGCTGTCGCGCCTGCGCCAGCGCTCCGCCGTGCCGGTGATCTTCCTCACCTCCAAGGACGACGAGATCGACGAGGTGCTGGGGCTCAGGATGGGTGCGGACGACTACATGAGGAAGCCCTTCTCCCAGCGCCTGCTCGTGGAGCGCATCCGCGCCATCCTGCGCCGGCGCGACGCCAAGGAGGCCGCCGCCGGCCCCGAGGCCGAGCCCGCGACCCTCGAGCGCGGCTTGCTGACGATGGATCCGCTGCGCCATGCGGTGACCTGGCGCGGGGCGCCGGTGACGCTCACCGTCACCGAGTTCCTGCTCTTGCAGGCGCTCGCCCAGCGCCCGGGCTTCGTCAAGAGCCGCGACGCGCTGATGGACGTGGCCTACGACGACCAGGTCTACGTGGACGACCGCACCATCGACAGCCACATCAAGCGGCTGAGGAAGAAGATGCGCGCCGTCGATCCCGAGTTCTGCGCGATCGAGACGCTCTACGGCATCGGCTACCGCTACAACGAGGAGTGAGGCGTGGCCGCCTCGCTCCGAAGCCCGATCCGGAGGCGCCCCCATGGCCCATGCGCCCGGCGCCCCTGAGATGACCGCGCGCCCCGGCCGGCCTCGGCCGGGGATCCGTCCGCCGCGCGGGCTATCAAGCCTGCGCGGCGCGAACGGGGATCACGCGCCCTCCGACGGCGGGGCCGGCCCCGGCGACGCCGCGCGCCGGGGCGAGGCGGCGGGCGTCCGGCCCCCCGCCCCCGAGCCCCCCGCCCCCGAGCCCCCCGCCCCCGAGCCCCCCGCCCCCGAGCCGCCCGTCCCCGAGCCGCCCGTCCCCAAGCCGCCCGTCCTGGAGGCGGCGAGCCTTGAGCCGCCGGCGCGGCGGCCGTGGCGCGTGTCGCTGCGCCGCTCGCCGCTGGCGCGCCGGATCGTGGCCTACAACCTCGTGGCGCTGGCGCTCCTGGTGGCGGGCGTCCTCCATCTCGACCCGTTCCGCGACGGGCTGGTGATCCAGCGCGAGCGCGCGCTGATCGTCGAGGCCCAGCTCATCGCCGCCGCCGTCGAGGCCCGGCTCGCGCCCGCCCCCGCCGGTCCCGCCGCCCGCCCCGTCGCCGACCGGGCCGCCCTGGCCACGGCGCTGCGCGGGGTCGCCCTGCCCGAGGGGATCGAGGTTCAGATCTTCGACGCGACCGGCGCGAGGGCCGCGGCCTCCTCCAGCCGCGCCGCGCCTCGGCTGGCCGCGCCCGACCTCGACGCCGAGGCGCCCGGTCGACCCGGCGGCACCGCGATCTCGGACGCGCTCGACGCGCTGCGCGCGGCGCTCCCCTCCCGCCCCGCGTCGCCCGCGCGACGGGAGGGGCTCGGGCGCGTGGCGGCGATGGTGCCCGGGGCGCTCGCGGGAGGGGTGCTCACCGAGGTCGTGAAGAACCCCGAGGGCCATCCGGGCGCCGGCCCCGCCTTCCGCGTCGCCGTGCCCGTCGAGCGCGGCGGGCGGCCCGGGGGCGCGCTCGTGGTCACCAGCGCCGGCGGGGTGATCGAGGGGCTGGCGCGCGCCGACCGGGAGGCGGTGCTGCGCCTCTTCGCGCTGGCCATCGCGGTCTCGATCGGGCTCGGGCTCGCGCTCGCCTCGACCATCGCGGGGCCCTTGTCGGAGCTCGCCCACGCGGCGGAGGCCGGGCGCGGGGGCTCGGCCGCCAAGGTCCGCATCCCGGACCTGACGGCGCGGCGCGACGAGATCGGGCGGCTGTCGGGCGCGCTCAGGGGGCTGGTGGACGCGCTGCTCGAGCGGCTCGACGCGGAGGCGCGCTTCGC
This sequence comes from uncultured Alphaproteobacteria bacterium, assembly GCA_963799455.1. Classification (GTDB taxonomy): domain Bacteria; phylum Pseudomonadota; class Alphaproteobacteria; order Rhodobacterales; family Rhodobacteraceae; genus CAWCXF01. The sequence continues at coordinate 272,116 of CAWCXF010000005.1, forward strand.
CGCGGACGTGGCGCACGAGATCAAGAACCCGCTCGCCTCGCTGGGCTCGGCCGCGAGCGCGCTCAAGGCCGCGCGTCCCGACCAGACCGAGCGGCTGATGGGCGTGATCGAGCACGACCTACGCCGGCTCGACCGGCTCGTCAGCGACATCTCGAACGCCTCGCGCCTCGACGGGGAGCTGGTGCGCGAGGCCGAGGCGCCGTTCGACCTGACGCGCCTGCTCGCGGGGCTCGTCGAGCATCTGAGCCTCGGCGCCGCCGAGCGCGGCGTGACGCTCACCGCCGAGCTGCCGCGGCGCCCGATCGTCGTGCGCGGGCTCGAGGCGCGGCTGGCGCAGGTGTTCGTCAACCTGATCGACAACGCGGTGTCGTTCTGCGAGCCGGGCGGGTCGGTGCGGATCCGGGCGCGACGGCAGGGCGACCGCGTGCTGGTGAGCGTCGAGGACACCGGCCCCGGCATCCCCGAGGCGGCGCTGGGGCGGATCTTCGAGCGCTTCTACTCCGAGCGCCCCGAGGGGCAGTTCGGCGACAATTCGGGCCTGGGGCTGGCCATCTCCAAGCAGATCGTGGAGGCTCACGGCGGCGTGGTCTGGGCCGAGAACATCCGGCCCGGGACCGCTCGGCTCCAAGCCGTCGGGGCCGAGGCCTCCCCCGCCGAGGCCGCCGAACCCGAGGCCGCCGAACCCGAGGGCGCCGGACCCGAAGCCGCCCGACCCGAGATCCTCCGAGGCGCCGATGCCCCCGCGAGCCCGAAGCCGCCCGATGGAGACCCCGGCGCGCCCGCCCCGCTGGGCGCGCGCCTCGTCGTCGGCCTGCCGGCGTGAGGGGGGACGGGGTGAGCCCGCCGCCCCCACCGGCGCCGAGGGCGACGGCGTGAGCGGCGCGCCCCACCCTGACGATCGCGCCGCGCGCCCTGCGGATCCGGGGGCCACGGACCCGCCGCCGGGCCTGCCGCGGGGCCTGGCCTTCGCGCGCGGCACCGCCGTGGCGGTGGGCGAGCGGGCGCTGCTGATCGTGGGGCCCTCGGGCGCGGGCAAGTCGTCGCTGGCGCTCGAGCTGATCTCGCGCGGGGCCGGGCTCGTGGCCGATGACGGGGTTCTGGTGGAGCCCTCTCCCGAGGGGCCGACGGTGAGCGCGCCGCCCGCCACGCGCGGGCTGATCGAGGCGCGCGGCGTGGGCATCCTGCGCGTGCCGCACATCCGCGCCGCGCGCCTGCGCGCCATCGTCGATCTCGCGCAGGAGGAGTCCGAGCGCCTGCCGCCCGAGCGCCGGGTGGCGTTCCACGGCGCGCCGCCTGCGGCTCCTTCACGGAGTGCGGAGCCCGGCTTTCGCGGCCGCGCTCCATGTCTATCTTCAGGGCGATGCCGACTGATCCCGACACCGCGCCCGCCGGCGCCGGTGCGCCCGCGGGGGGGCGCCCGCCGGTGGTGCTCGTCACCGGGCCGTCGGGCGCGGGGCGCTCGACCGTCATCGCGGCGCTCGAGGATCTCGGCTTCGAGGCGATCGACAACCTGCCGCTGTCGCTGCTGCCGCGGCTCCTGGAGCGCGCGCCCGAGGGGGCGCTGGCGCTCGGGCTCGACGCGCGCAACCGCGACTTCGAGGGGCGCGCGCTGATCGCTGCGGCCCAAGGCCTGGGCGCGCGGCCCGATCTCGCCGCCGAGACGCTCTACCTCGACTGCCGCGCGGAGGTGCTGCTGCGCCGCTACGCCGAGACCCGCCGCCGCCATCCCATGGCCGCGGACGGGGATCCGGCGACGGGCGTCGCGCGCGAGGCCGCGGCGCTCGCGGGCCTGCGCGAGCGGGCCTCGGCGCTGATCGACACCTCCGAGATGACCCCCCACGAGCTGCGCGCCGAGATCGCGCGCCGCTACGGCGCCCGCGCCCGGGGCCCGGGCGCGGGCGGGGGCGCGCCGGCCGTCGTGCTGGCCTCGTTCTCCTACCGCCGCGGCATCCCCGCGGGCATCGACACCGCCCTCGACTGCCGCCTGCTGCGCAACCCCCACTGGGAGCCCTCCTTGCGCGAGCGCGACGGCACCGATCCGGAGGTGGCGGCCTATGTCGGGGCCGACCCGCGCTACGGCGCGTTCCTCGACGCCGCGCTCGCGCTGGCGCGGCTGATCCTGCCCGCGCGCGACGCCCATGGCCGCGCCCCCGCCTCGATGGGCCTGGGCTGCACCGGCGGGCAACACCGCAGCGTCGCGGTGGCCGAGGCGGTGGCCCGAGCCCTTGCGGCGGACGGGGTGGGGGTGTCTATTCGTCACCGTGAGCTCGAGCGCCGCACCGCGGCGGGATCGCCGCACACCCATTCGGAGGGGAGCCCGGCCGGGCGACCGGATGGGCGGCCGGACGGGCGCCCGCATCCGCCGCGAGGCGCCGGTGCGGGCCCGGACGGAGGCTTGGGTGCGGCGCCGGGTCGGGCGGGGCGGGGGGCTGCGTGATCGGCATCGTCATCGTGGCGCATGGGGGGCTGGCGGGTGAGTATCTCGCCGCGATGGAGCACGTCGTGGGCTTCATGCCCGGCGTGCGCGCGGTGGCGATCGAGCCCGATTGCGACCGCGCCCGCAAGCAGTGGGAGATCTGCGAGGCCGCCGACGCGGTGGACGAGGGCCAGGGCGTCGTGGTCGTCACCGACATGTTCGGCGGATCGCCCTCGAACCTCAGCCTGCCCGCCTGCGGCCCGGCCGACCGCAAGATCCTCTACGGGGCCAACCTGCCGATGCTGATCAAGCTCGCCAAGTCGCGCGCCCAGCCCGTGGACATCGCCGTGCGCCGCGCGCTCGCCGCCGGGCGCAAGTACATCGACAGCTTCGACGGCACCGCCGCATGAAGGGCGGCCGGTGAGGCTCCCGACAGCGAGGTGGCGGGCCGCGGGGCGCGCGCCGTGAGCGAGGCCTGCGAGCGCGTCCTGACGATCGTCAACGAGAAGGGGCTGCACGCGCGCGCCTCGGCGCGCCTGGTCGAGGTGGTGGAGCGGTTCGACGCGCGCGCGGAGGTCTCGCGCGACGGGCTCTCGGCCGCGGGCGACTCGATCATGGGGCTCTTGATGCTGGCCGCCTCGTGCGGCACCCGGATCGAGGTGCGCACCTGGGGCCCCGAGGCCGAGGCGCTGATGGAGGGCATGGCCGCGCTGGTCGCCGACCGCTTCGGCGAGGGCGCCTGAGATGTCGGGCGAGCTGACGGGCGCCTCGCGCGCCGATCGAGCGCCGGGCCCGGCCGCCGCCGCCGTGCTCCGGATGTCGCGGGCGCCGGCCGCCTCCTCCGTCGCCGCGGGCACTGGCACGGGCACGGGCACGGGCACGGGCACGGGCGGGGGCAGGGGCGCGGGCGTCCCCTACGACAAGCGCCGGCTGTCCTACGCCGCCACCTTCGACGACCCCCGGAGGGCGGGCGCGATCCGCGCGATCGAGTGGGCCACCGGCAAGGCGCGGCTCCTGCGCGCGATCCGCCGCTTCGAGGCCGAGGGCGCGCCGCACGGCCAGGCCTTCTGGACCCGCGCCCTCGCCCACATGGGGATCGAGGTCGCCACCCCCGCGGCGGAGGTCGCGCGCATCCCCGAGCGCGGCCCGGTGGTGGTGGTCGCCAACCACCCCCACGGGCTGGTGGACGGGATGGTGATGGCGGCGCTGATCGGGCGGGTGCGGCTCGACTATCGGATCCTCACCCGCTCGCTGCTCGCGGGCGTCGAGGAGGTGGCGCGCTTCGTCATCCCGGTGCCCTTCGCGCACGAGGCCGGCGCGCTCCAGTCGAGCCTGGAGATGCGACGCGCCGCGCACGCGCATCTCTCGTCGGGCGGCTGCGTGGCGCTCTTCCCCTCGGGCGCGGTGGCCTCGTCGGACACGGCCTGGGGACGCGCCGTCGAGCGCGACTGGTCCCCCTTCACCGCCAAGCTGATCGCGCGCTCGGGCGCCACCGTGGTGCCGATGCGCTTTCTCGGCCAGAACAGCCGCGCCTATCAGATCGCCAACCGCCTCTCGCCGGTGCTGCGCCAGGGCCTGCTGATCCACGAGGTCGTCCACGCCATGGGCCGCCCGCAGCGCCCGGTGATCGGCCCCGCCATCGCCCCCGAGGCCTGGGCGCCCTTGGCGGCGCGCCCGCGCGCGATGATGGCGTGGCTGCGCGAGACGACGCTGGCGCTCGAGGCCTGAGGGCCGGCCGGCACGGTCCCGACGGGCGGCTCGGCGCGGGCGGGGCCCACGCCGGACGCCGTCGATGCCCAGCCGGCGGTCCGCGGGCTCGCCCGGCTCCCCTCCGGCGGAGGGGGCAGGGGGGCCGGCCAAAGGGGATGGCCTCGGCGCGCGGGCGCTGCGAGAGGGCCAGCCTTCGGGCCGGGCGCGCTCGGCACGGGCCGATCCGGCGTCCGCGGCGACGGGCTGTCTGCTCGTTTCACGACGGGCCGCTCTGAGGACGAGCCCGAGACCGACCCGCCGGGGCGGAGACGGACGCGCGCTCCGGCCAGGGCGCGACGGCATGGGGATGGCTGGCCTCATGGGTCGGAGCGTGGTGGCCGTTCACCTGAGCCACAGCAGTGTGGCGGGGATCTCGACGAGGCCGAGGGGCGTCGCGGCGCGCCTGTCGTGGCGGGCGGCGATGGGGCGGAACGGCTCGATCTGGCGGCGCGTCCGCGCGCTGGCGTTGCGCTCGCGGCAAGCGGGGCTGCCGTGGTGGCCGATGGGTGCGATGCCGGCGCGGCGGGGTGCAGGGCGCGCCGGCCTGGTCGCGCACGAGGCCTACGAGGCCGCCGGCCTCATCCTGGGCCCGGTCGGCGAGGCGACGACCCACGGCGAGGGTCTCGGCCATGCCCGGCGCGGGCGCCACGGCGTGCTGCCGCCCTGGCCCCGACGCGAGACGGACGCCGGGCCGAGCGCGTCGGCTCCGGCGCGCGGCTTGGCCCCGGACCCGCCACGCGAGCGGCCCGGCGCCTCGCCGCGGCCCGGCCCGGGTTCGCTTCGGCTCTCCCCTCTCGCGGGCGCTCGCCGCGGGGCCGTGCGCCGGGACGATCGTCGCGTCGAGGGCCGCCCGTTCCAGATCGGGATCGGTCATGTCCAGCCACTCGCCGTTCCTCTCGGCGGAGCGGTGGGCGTGCATGACCCGTGGACCTCGCGGATCGAGCCGACGCGATGCGGGGTCCAGCTCCTTTCCCCGGCCGGTGCGGGCGGACGTCCGTCGGCCGGGCGGCGGGCGCGAGCAGAGCCTGCCCCGGGCTCGATCCGGGGTTGCGTTGCTCGTGGACCGTGCGCCGCAGCCGGGCCGCGCCGTCGGGCCCGAGCGCCGGCGCGCCCCGGGCGATGACCAGCGCGGGCGCCGTCCTCGCGCACCGGTCGGACGCAGGGCACGCGCACGGTCTCAGAGCCGAACGCCCCGATCACCCGCCGGTCGCGGCGCGCCCGGCGCCGGCCACGCGGGCCATCCTCGTCACGCACGTCGCGTCCTCGCCCGAGCGCTGCCGCCAGCATCGCTCCGATGACGGCCGCGGACGCCCTCCTCGAGCGGATCGCCCCGGCCCTCCAGCGCCGGCGCGGTCGCGCTCGTCGTCGCCGTCTCGCTCAGGGCGTGGTCTGCACCGCGCCCGCCACCGCCGTGCCCGGTCGGCTCGACACTCCGAGACCACGCCACCCTCGAATCGCCACCACCGCCTCGACAGCACCGAGACCTGCCGGATCGGAGCTTCGCCTACGCCAGCCGCTGGGCCGGAGGCTGACCGCCCGCGGGCTCCACCTGCCCCGCCACTGGGCCGAGGACGCGGCCCCGGCGCATGCAGTCGCCCATCCCCACCACGACGGCCTTCGCCACCAAGCCCGCCCCGGCGAGGGAGGTGAGCGCCCGGGCCGTAGGCGCCGGCCTCACGACCAGAAGCGGACGATTGGGGCGATGGCGGCGGCGTCGCGGTGGTGTTCTGCGAGCTTGTCGCGCCGGGCTGCGACGCGGCGCTGGTCCTTGAGGCGGGCGACGGTGCGCTCGATGGCGTTGCGGGCGCGCCGGAGGGTCGGCTCGGTGGGATGGGGGGTGCGGGAGGGGCTGCCGGGGATCACGGGCAGGGCGCCGCGCGCGGCGAGGTCGTCGCGGATGGCCCGGCCGTCGTGGCGGCGTCCGGGCACGAAACCCGCGAGCAGGCCCAGTGCCGCTGGCGCATCGCCCCGGCGCCCCGCCCGGACGATCGGGCGGCGGGGTCGGCCCGCCGGTCGTTGGCGCGCCACGCCGCGCCCCTCCCTGGGCAGCACCGGCCGGGGCCGCTCGGACTGCGCCGCGCTCAGCCGGAACGGGTCGCCGCACCTCGCGCCCCCCAAGCCAGGTCGGCGCAGGAACGCACCAGAAGGGATCAGAGGGGTCCGGGGCCTAGGGCCGCGGGTGCGCCCCGCGCCTGGGTGCGGGCCGACGCGCTCCAGGGCTCGGACGTCCGGCTCGGGGGCCTGCTCGCGGAGCGCGGCCAGCCCTGCGCGCTCGGCTGCGTGCACGAGCCAGGGGGTGGCCGTCCCCGAGCCGGCTGCCTGACGACAAACGTTGAGCGGCGTCCTTTCCGGCGCCACGTCCGCTCCAGTTCCTGCTAGAGAATCAGGTTCTTGAGCGTTGCCCGAAGAGCCGCTGCCGAGGTTCGGTCCTCGAAGATGTCTTCGAGGCACCCGCCCCATTGGCCGGGCGGCTGGCAGCGCTCGAGCCGTTGTCGTGGGGAATGAGAACCCATCCCCCGGAGTGACGGGACAGCCCGGATCAACATCCACCGTGAGGGGCTAGATCCCCGAGGGCCGGACTCCCGTCCAGGCCGGCCCCGCCGTCATGGCTCTCGCCCTCTCGGGCGTCGAGGGTCCGAAACTCCACCCCCGGGCCCGGGCGCCGCTCAGGGGGCGCCGAGGAGGGCTTCGCGCGCTGGCTGCAGAGCCCTGGCTGCCCATCCGCACAAGCCGGCGCGCCCCGGCCGCGACGGCCTGCTGCTGGGTAGCGTCCGCGGTGGTGCCGACGGGGGGCGCCGAGGGGGGCGCCGAGGGTTCTGCCTGGGGTGGGGCATTCCCCATCGCCCGCGGCGTCGAGGGCGGTGGCCACCGGGGTCGTCGGGCGAGGGGGAGCTTGCCGCCTCACCCGGGCCCCGAGGGACGGCCCCGATGCGAGGGCGCAGCGCCCTTGGCCGAGCAGCCCGCGAAGGGCGGGGACGACGGCCCGACGCCCCGTCGCGGAGGCGGTGCTGCAGATCATCGTGGCGGCCGAGGTCGAGGGCCTCGTCGGCGCCGGGCGCCACGAGCGCCCCGGGGGCCGCACGACCTGGCGCGACGGCTGGCGCGAGCGGAGGCTCGAGACGCCGTCCCGGTGGCCTCGCCATCCCGGTAGCCGCGCCGTTCCGGTGGCCTCGCCATCCCGGTAGCCGCGCCGTTCCGGTGGCCGCGCCGGTCCCGGGGGCCGTCGACGCCGGCGGACGCCGCGGGACGTCGGGCTGCCCATCGGGCCCTCGGAGGCCGAGGCGTTCGGGAGCGCGTTCGTGAAGCCCCTCGGCCCCGCGCGGCTCCGAGGGGCGCGCCAAGCTGGCGACCTCGGGCGCCCATGAGGGGCGGGCGGGCCGGCCATCGCCCGCTCGCCCACGGGCGCCGCGCCGGCCGCACGGCCGCGTGCGCCTCACGAGGGGCGCGCTCGCCCGCGGCCTGCGCCCGGACCAGCGTCGTCGCGGCCGCGATCCGTCACGCCTGCGTCCAGCCCGGCCACGCCTGGGCCGCCCGGGCGGCCCACGCCGCCGAGCGGCCCCGAGCCCGCTGGCCCAGGCCGCGCTCGTGGGCGACGCCGAGGCCGACGCGCCGGCCTGCATGGCACTCCCCCTTGGCCCCCCTGGCCCCCTGCGCCGCCGCGCCAGATCGATGCGACGCACGCGGCCGCCACCTTGCGCGCGGGCTCCGGCAACAAGACCGACGAGCGACGACGCGCGCGGCCTCGCCGACCTGATGCGGGCGAAGGCGTTCCGCCCGGCCTGGGTCAGGTCGCCCGGGGCACGGCGGGAGCGCGCTCCTGGCCGTGCGCGAGCAGCGGCGCCGCCAGTCGCTCGACCTGCGCGGGCGCCGTCTGGTCGATCCTTCAGGCCGAGGGGTTGAGACCTGCGAGGCCGGCCCGCCCGGGATCCCGCGCCCTGGTCGACGCGGCGCTGGACGATCCGGGCCTGCGACCCGTCCCGCGGCCTCTCGTCGAGGTCGTCGACCGGCCCGCAGGCGCGATCGACGCGCTCGACCGGCCGATCGCCGCCCGGGCGAAGGTGAGCGAGCCCTGCCGCCGCCCGACGACGGCCCCGGGCGTCGGGCCGCCGGTGGCGATGACCCACGGCGCGGGCATGGACGACCCCTCGAGGTTCGCAAGCGCGCGCGACGGGCGCGCGACGGGGGCGCGACGGGGGCGCGCCCTTCGGCCTGACGCCCCGGCGAGGGCGGCCGGGCGACATGGGCTGGTCGGGCGGCATCGATCGAGCTGGCGACGCCGGCGTGCGGCGCGCCCTCTGTCGAGCAGCCGACGCGCCCATCCCTCACAGCCGGGGATGGGGCGCGCCGAAGTCCTGGGCGGTGCGCCTCGCGGGGCGGCGAGGGCCAGGCCAAGGCCAAGGTCGCGCTCGCGCGCAGGCTCGCCGTCGTGCTCCGTCGCATGGGGCTCAGCGGCGAGCCGGACCGCGCGACCGCCTCCGCCTGATCGCAAGGCATCGCGGCGAACGAGTTCGGCCGCGCCTTCGGGCGCTGCCGTCAGGGGCCCGCTCGGGGGCGGGGTCGAGGCGAGCGCGCTCCGTTCCTTCGGCGCTCCGGCGACGTGCCTGGAGCTATGGCTGATTTTGGGTGACGCGGCCGATCAGGCGGCGCGGTGATCGGGCGCCGCGGTGGCGACGCCGTCGGTGAAGGTGACGCCGGCGAGGAGCATCGGCAAGCGGTTCTCGCCCTTCAGGCGCCGCCAGGTCTTCGAGGCGGCCATGACGAGCTTGAACACCATCAGCCGGGCGGTGGTCTGCGACAGCGCTCCCTTGGTTCGGACGGTCCGATGGCGGACGGTGGCGAACACGCTCTCGATGGGGTTGGCGGTGCGCAGGTGATCCCAGTGCTCGGCCGGGAAGTCGAAGAAGGCCAAGAGCGCGTCGCGGTCCTTCACCAGGCGCTCGACCGCCTTGGGGTACTTGGCGCCGTACTTCTTCACGAACACGGCGATGGCCGCCTCGGCTTGGGCCCGGTCGGGGGCGTCGCGGACCTCGCGCAGGTCGGCCCTCATGCCGGGCTGAACCGACTTCGGGACCGCGTTGAGGACGTTGGCGGCCTTGTGTGCCCAACAGCGCTGATGACGCGTGGAGGGGAAGACCTCCTCGAGCGCCCGCCAGAACCCCATGGCGCCGTCGCCCACCGCGATCTCGGGGGCTGTGGCCAGGCCCCTTGCCGTCAGATCGACGAGCAGCTCGCGCCAGCTCTGGACGCTCTCGCGCACGCCTGTCTGGAACCCCACGAGCTCCTTCTTGCCCTCGGGCGTCGCTCCGATCACCACCAGCATGCACTCGGCCGTGGGCTCCATCCGCGCCTGCAAGTACACCCCGTCGGCCCAGACGTAGACGTACCTCCGGGCCGACAGGTCGCGCCGCTGCCAGCGCGCGCACTCGTCCTGCCAGCCCTCCTTCAGGCGCCCGATCACCGAAGGCGCGACAGGTTCGGGGCGTCGCGGCCGAGCAGCGCCGCCAGCGCCTCCTGAAAGTCCCCCGTCGAGACGCCGCGGAGGTAGAGAACCGGCAAAAGCGCGTCCAAGCTCCGTGTCCGCCGCGCCCATCTCGGCAGGATCGCCGAGATGAACCGCACCGGCTCGGACTCGCCCGGATCGCGGTCGCGCACCTTCAGCCGGCGAACCGGGACCGTGTAGGGCGTCAACCTTCTTGGCCGGGACCGACAACCAAGTTGGCCGGTTTGCTGGCTGCTGCGGTTGGAGGTCGTGCGGTTCAGGCGGCTCCTTTGTGGTTGTCGTCGAGGCTGTCGGTGGAGGCTGTCGCTGGGACCGCGACCTCGCCATCCTTTCGGCTGGCGGCCGCTCTGCGGCGGTAACTGTCGACGTTCATCTCCAGGATGGTCGCGTGGTGGACGAGCCTGTCGATGGCGGCGACGGTGACGGCGGGGTCGGGGGAGACGCGGTCCCGGGCGCGTGAGCGCTGGTTGGCGGCGATGGCCAGGCTTCGGGTTTCGTATCGGCGGGCGATGAGCTCGAAGAGGACGGAGGTCTCGGCCTGGTCCTTCTGAGCGTAGGCGATGTCGTCGAGGACGATGAGGTCGAAGCGGTCGAGCTTTGCGAGGGCGCCCTCGAGGGCGAGGTCGCGCCGCGCGGCCTGGAGCCTTTGGACGAGGTCGGTGGTGCGGGTGTAGAGCACGCGGTGGCCGGCCTCGATCAGGGCGTGTCCGATGGCACAGAGCAAATGGGTTTTGCCGGCGCCCGAGTTGCCGATGGCGATGAGGTTGGCGCCCGCCTCGAGCCAGTCGCCCGCGGCGAGCGCCTCGATCCGCTTCCGGGGCACCTTCGGCAGGGCCTTGAAGTCGAAGGTGGCGAGCGTCTTGCCGCCCGGCAGATGGGAGGCGTTGAGATGGCGCTGGATGCGGCGGGTCTCGCGTTCGGCCAACTCGCACTCGGCGAGGGCCGCGAGGAAGCGCGCGGCGGGCCAGCCTTCCTTGTCGGCCTGCGGGGCCGAAGCCCTGCCAGCGCCGGGTGAAGCTGGGCAGGCGCAGCGCTGTGAGCATGCTCGGCAGCGTGTGGACGTCGATCTCCCGGGCGGTCATGCGCGCGCCTCAAGCAGCGCGTCGAAGCTCGCGAGCGCGGTGAGCGCGACGGGAACGTCGGCGGGCAGACCGCGGCTGCGCGGCTCGAGCCGGGCACGGAGGGCGCGGGCGTCAGGTGCTCGCCCTTCAGCGAGGTCCTCGGCGATCAGGTGGGCGAGCTGCGGCCTCGCAGCCCTCGTCGTGGGCGAGCGCGAGGAGGCCCACCATGCGCCGACAGGCGTCCTTCTGGGGCAGCGCCTCGGACAGGCACGCCCAGGCCTGGGAGTACTCGGTGCGCGGGAACAGGCTGTCGCGGAAGACCGAGCCGGCGAGCGCCTGAGGCTTGCGCCGAAGGGCATGGATCACGTGGCGGTGGTCGACCACGTGGACGCGCCGTCCGCCGCCTGCGGCACGTCGGCGTGGATGGGTGACGACGCGGGTCGCCCCGAGCCAAGCCTCGATGCGGTCGTCATACACATGGATGCGCAAGCGGTGGCCGATGAGCCGCGCCGGCGCACTGTAGAAGACGCTGTGCACGAGGAAGCCGCCGGTTCGCGTGACGCGCGCGACGAGCTCGGCGAAGTCGGTGGTGCGCCGAGGCGGCAGGGGTCGCAGCGCCGCCATCTCGACATGCACCTTGGCCTCGCGGCGCCGGTTCCGCCGTGCGACGAGCTGATCCACGAAGGTCCGGTACTCGGCGAGCCCGGCGAAGTCGCGTGAGCCGCGCAGGATCAGGGCCTGGTCGAGGGCGGTCTTGAGATGGCGGTGGTGGGACTCGACCGCGCCGTTCTCATGGGCCTCGCCCGGGTTGTTGCGGCTGGCGATCAGGCCGTAGTGGGCGCACAGCTCCTCGTAGCGGCGCGTGGCGTCCTCGGCGGCCTCGCGCGTGAGGTTGCGGTAGGCGGCCGACAAGCTGTCGGTGCGGTGCTCGTGCGGCACGCCGCCGAGGCCCCACAAGGCATTCTGGAGGTTCTCGGCGAGCGCCGTGAAGCTCTCGCCGCCAAGGACCACGGCGGCGTGCTCCCAGCCGCTGTAGGCCAGCGCGAAGTGGTAGAGCCGGTGGTCGAAGGGCGCGCCCGCGATGGTGACGCCAAGCGCGCCCGCGTCGGTGAAGTCCGACAGCGCCAGGCGCCCCGGCTCGGGCGCCTGGCGGAAGATCACGTCGCGCGCAGGGCCATGGAGCGCGCGCCAGTCGCGCACCCGCCGTTCCAGCGTCCGCCGGATGCGGTCGTCGGGGAAGGCGTCGGGGTCCGTCATCTGGAGGTGGCGCAGGAGCGTGACCGCCTGCACCGAGGGGTCGCGCTCCAGGATCGGCAGCACCACCGGCTCCCACACCCCGGCGAGGGGATCGGGGACGGTGCGGCCGCGCTCGGCGCGCCGTTGCGAGGGGAGACGGGGGTCGCCCTCGAGGCGCCGAGCGGTGCGTTCGCTGAAGCCAGCGCGGGCCGCGGCGAGGCGTTGGGGGTGATGGGGACGGTCGTGCATGTACAGTCTCGCTTGCTGGTCGGTGACGGGTCTGCCCGGCACGTCGGGACCTCCGTTTGGACGACAGAGATCCCGCTCGTACCGACCCGCAGCGGCCAGCACCCCACGCCATCGCCCCTCGGAGACGATCGCGCCGGCGGCGTCTGCCTCCAGTCGGGCTACGCCCTCCCTGAGGCCGACGCCGCCGGCCAACTTGGCTGTCGGCACCGGTCAGGGTGGTTGTCGCTCAACAGGGACCGGTCCCACGCCGGTCTGGATCGCGCGCTCGGGGCCGGAGCCGTGGCGCACGACCCGCCGCCGGCCGTCCTCGAGCCGCGCCTCGGCGAAGGTGGCGTTGAGGCGCGTCGGCCTCCGCGGCCAGCGCCTCCGCGAGGATGCGCCGCGCGCCTTCGCGCGCCAGCGCCGTCAGCGGATCGTCGATCTCGTCGCCCTGGCGAAAGGGCAGGATGCTGGTAGTCTCGGTCACGGCGTATCGCTCCATCTGGAGGTCCTGGCAGGCTTCGTCACCCGCCTCGATACGCCGCCCTCCTCGAACCGCCATCACCCAGATTCGGCCATTCTGTTCGCGGGTGACGATGGCAGCCAGGCTCCGGGGGCGGCGATGTGGACCTCGGGCGCGGGCGGCTGCCACCCGAGCGCCGAGTGCGGCCTGAGGGTGTTGTGATGCCGGCGCCAGGCTTCGATCGGAACCTGGGCCTCGCGTAGGGTGTAGAAGATCTCCCCACAGGGGAGCTCGTCGCGGAGCCTGGCGTTGAAGCTCTCCAGGGTGCCGTTCTCCCATGGGCTGCCGGGCTCGATGGTGGCGGTCTCGGCGGCCTGTGGCGGTGATCCACCCCCGCACGGCGGTGGCGGCGAACTCCGGGCCGTTGTGCGAGCGGATGTGCCCCGGCACGCCGCGCCCGCCGCATCAGCTCGGCCAAGACCTCGAGCCCCTCGCTCGAGCCGAGCCGGCGCAGGGCGCGCACGGCCAACGCCTCGCGGGTGAACTCGTCCACGACGCACGAGCCATCCGGAACCTGCGGCCGTCGTGGGTCCGGTCGTGGACGAAGTCGTAGGCCCACACGTGGTTCGGCCGCTCCGGACGGAGCCGCACGCACGACCCACAGCCCAGCCGGAGCCGGCCCCGCTTCGGCTGCCTCCGTGGCACCGCTCTCGCCCCTCGCGCCGCCAGATGCGCAAGGCGCGCTTCTTGTTCACCGCCCCCCCCGCCTGTCGGAGCAAAGCCGTGATCCACAGGTCCGCCGTGGCGCCCATGGATGGGGGCCAGCTCGACGATGTCGCCCGTCGGCCGGGCCTCGTCGTCGGGCGTCCTGGACCGCCGGCGCTGGGTCGAGCGCGGCTGGCCGAGGACCCAGGCCACGCCCGGCGCTCCGAGACGCCGAGCGCCGCGCAGACCTGGGCCACCTTCTCGCGCCGGCGCGAGGGGCTCGTCAGCTTCGCTGCGCGGACCTGCGGTTCCCCGCGCAGCCTCTTGGAGGACCATCTCGTCGAGCGTGAGGTCCGACACCGCGCGGCGCAGACGCGCGTTCTCCTGCTCGAGTTCCTTGAGCCGCTTCACCGGGTCGAGCTTCAGGCCCCCGAACTCGTTCCTCCAGCGGTGGTAGGCGACCTCGTCCGGCGCGGCCTCGGACCGGTGGCGGCGCACGCCTCACCCCCGATCGAGCGGATCGCCTCGCCCAGCGTCGCGCCCTGCGCCACCATCACGTCGACCCGGCCCGCAGCTTCGCCACGACCTCCTCGGGCTTGTGCCTCTTCCTCGGCATGGATCCTCCTTCGCGGTCGAAGCCAACATTACAGGTGGAACCCGTTCAAAGGGGGGCAGGCCAGTGCAGGTTGGGCAGCGAGGGCCATCCGTCAAAAGCGGCGCCTGGGACCAGGCAAGCACCTCTTGTTAAGAGCCCCTGACAGAACCGTCTGATTTGGTTGAGGCAGATGAGCGAACAGGCGAGCGAGGTGAAGGCCCGGTGGATGTCGGCCCGGCGCTCGTAGCGGATGGTGAGGCGTCGGAAGCGCGCGAGCCAGGCGAGCGTGCGCTCGACCACCCAGCGGTGGCGGCCGAGGTGGTCAGAGCATTCGACGCCCCGGCGCGCGATGCGCGGGGTGATCGACCGCTCGCGGCACTCGGCGCGGCAGCGGCGGTGGTCGTAGGCCTTGTCCGCGTGGAGCTTGCGGGGCCGACAGCGGGGCCTGCCCAGGCCGCGGCGCACGCCCGGCACGACGTCCAGCACGGCCGCGAGCAACTTGCTGTCGTGGCGGTTGGCCCCGCTCGAGCCTCGAAGCCCAGCGGCGTGCCGCGGGCATCGACGACGAGGTGGCGCCTGCGTAGCCCGGGCGGCCCCGGTCGGTGGGGTTCGGGCCGATCTTGGTGCCCGGCGACGAGCGCCCCCTTCTGCCGGGATCGAGGCGCTGTCGATCGACGCCCGGTCCCAGTCGAGCGCGTCCGCCACGGCCAGCCGCTCGCGCAGCACCCGGTGCAGCTCGCCCAGCACGCCGGCGGCATGCCAGCCGCGCAGCCGCCGCCAGCACAGCCTGCCCCGGACCCCGATCCGGGGTCATGCCCGTGCAGCCGAACGCCTCCCGGGGCAGCCGCTCCCAGGAAACGCCGGACCACAGCACAAAGATGATGCCCTCCAGGGCCCGGCGATCGTCGCACCGCGGCCGCCCGCCCTTCGGCTTCGGCGGCTCTTCCGGCAGCAGCGGCTCGACCGCCGCCTACAGCTCGTCACTCACAAGGGGTCTGGTCATGACCCCCAACGCCGGGTCCTGTCGCGAACGTGGTGGAGTTTCGGGGTTGGCGTAGTCTCCGGGCATTGACCCAACCCTGGACGGCGGTTGCCACCGCCGTGGAGACCACGCCATGGATGAGACTACGACGACGAGCGCGAGCGCGCCATCGCTCGGGGACTGGAGCGACCCGATCGAGGATGGGGTCCGCGGCCGGGTCCGCGCCTTCATCGAGGCGATCCTCGAGGAGGAGCTGGAGGCGGCGCTCGGACGGGCCCGCTACGAGCGGACCGACGAGGGACCGCGGGGGTGGCGCAACGGGCATCGCGAGCGGCAGGTGATCGGCACGTTCGGGCCTGAGACGGTGCGCGTGCCCAGGGCGCGGCTCATGCGCGAGGAGGGCGGCACGGCGGAGTGGCGCTCGAAGGGGCTGCGTCGCTATCAGCGCCTGACCAAGCGCGCGGAGGCGCTGATCGCCGGGGCCTACCTGGCCGGGACCAACACCCGGCGGGTGCGCCGCGCCTTGGCTGCCTTGTTCGACGGGGCTGTCGGCAAGGACGTGGTCAGCCGAGCCTGGCGCAAGGTGAAGACCGACTGGGAGGCGTGGAACGCCCGCGATCTCGGCGCGCAGGACATCGCCCGGCTGATCCTCGACGGCACGGTGGTGCGAGTGAAGATCGACCGCAAGGCGACCGCCATCTCGCTGCTGGTCGCGGTCGGCGTGCGCCGCGACGGCCAGAAAGTGCTGCTCGCGCTGAAGAGCATGGGTGGCGAGAGCACGGTCGCCTGGACGGCCTTTCTCGAGGACATGACCCGGCGCGGCCTCAAGGCGCCCGAGCTCCTCATCGTCGACGGCGTGCCCGGGCTCGAGGCGGCGCTGGCGGCGCTCTGGCCCGACGACGCCGGTCCAGCGGTGCACGGTTCACAAGCACCGCAACCTGCTCGCCCACGCCCCGAAGCGGCTCCACGACGAGCTGACCGAAGACTACCGCGACATGATCTACGCCGACACGGCGGCCGAGGTGGAGGACCGCCGCAGGGCATTCCTCCGCAAGTGGCGGCTGAAGTGCCGCCCCGTCGCCGACAGCCTCGAGGGTGAGGGGGGACCGTGGCCCCGGTGGGGCCGCGTAAGCCCCCCGAACGGGGATCGGCTCTTCACCTTCACGCGCCTGCCGCCCGGCCAGTGGAAGTCGGCCCGCACGACCAACGCCATCGAGCGGCTGCACGAGGAGTTCAAGCGACGCATCAAGACCCAGACCGTCCTGCCCCAGGCCGAGACCGCGCCCATGCTGTTCTGGGCGCTGCTGGCCTCGGGGCAGATCGTCATGCGCAAGGTCGACGGCTGGGAGAGCCTCTCCGCGCCGCTCGCCGATCAGGCGATTGATCTCGCCGCGTGACGTCGTAACCTCGCCCCGCCGGAGATCGCGTCATCCCGATTTCCACCACCTCCGAGACAGCACCCAACGCCGCACCCCCAGATGGGTTCTGTTAGAGGCTCTAAATGTAAATCACATCAGCGCCCACGGCTTCAGCCTCGGAACCAGTAAGCACCTTCCCTATTAGAACAAAAAGTGAACAAATGCCCCTGTGCATGAGATTCGCGTCCGCATACGTCCGCCTCGTCCATCCGCTGCTGCATCCGGCGGCGGGCGGACGCGCCATGCCGCAGATCGGCGGCTCCGCCCTGCAGGAAGCTTTCCCGGCGGAGCCGTCCGACCCTTCCGCGACGGCCTTCGTGCTGTCCACGCTGGGGCGCGGGCGGCGGCCCGTCCTGTGGGTGCAGGACCGCGCCTCGCGGCGGCAGAACGGGCGCCTCTACGGGGCCGGTCTGCGCGGGATGGGCTTTGGGCGCGCGATCCTGAGGGTCGAGGTCGGCCATCCGCGCGAGGCGCTCTGGGCGATGGAGGAGGGGGCGGCCTGCGCCGGCCTCTCGGCGGTGGTGGGCGAGATCCACGGCGCGCCGAGGGTGCTCGACTTCACGGCGACCAAGCGCCTGGCGCTCAGGGCCGAGGTGTCGGGCGTGCCGGTCTGGCTGATCCGCTCGGGCGATCCGGGCGGCTTGAGCGCCGCGCGCGAGCGCTGGCGCCTGCGCGCGGCGCCGTCCGAGGTCCATCCGTTCGATTCGCGCGCGCCGGGCGCGGCGCTCTGGGAGGCCGAGCTGTTCCGGGCGCGGGGGCGCCCGCCGGGGCGATGGATCGCGCGCCATGAGCGGGGGGCGGCGGATCGTCTGCATCTTCTTCCCGCATCTGGCGATGGAGCGCTGGCGGGCGCTCGCCTGCCGCGTCCGGACGCCGCCGGGCGGTGACGTCCCGGTCGTCCTCGCCCGCGAGGGGGCGCATGGGCCGGTGATCCACGCGGCGAGCCTCGCGGCCCGCGCCCGCGGCGTCCGCGAGGGCGCGCGGGTGGTGGACGCCCAGGCGATCCACCCCGACCTCCATGTCGAGCCCGCCGACCCCGAGGGCGACGGCGAGGCGCTGGGCCGGCTCGTCCTCTGGGCGCGGCGCTGGAGCCCCTGGAGCGCGCGCGAGGGGGCCGACGGGATCGCCCTCGACGCGACCGGCGTGGCGCATCTCTTCGGGGGGGAGGGGGCGCTTCTCGGCGATGTCGGCTGCCGCTTCGCCGCGCAGGGGCTGACGGCGCGCGCGGCGATGGCCCCCACGCGCGTGGCTGCTCGCGCGCTCGCGCGCCACGACCCGGCCGCCATCTGCGGGCCGCAGGACGTCGAGGCGCGGATCGCGCCGCTGCCCGTCCGCGCCCTGCGGATCGACGAGGACACCGCCCGGCTGCTCGACCGTCTCGGCCTCAGGACGATCGGGGCGCTGGCCGCGGTGCCGAGGGCCGCGCTGATGCGCCGCTTCGCCGCCAGGGAGGCGGATCGCAACCCGCTGGTGCTGCTCGACCGCGCGACCGGGCGGCGGCCCGAGCCGCTGGAGGCGCCCCCGGACCCCGAGCGGTTCGAGGCCCGCTCGGGGCTGGCCGAGCCGGCGCTCGACCCCGCGCCGCACCTGGCCGGCCTCGCCGAGCGGCTCTGCGCCGAGCTGGCCCGCGCGGGGCGCGGGGCACGGCTCCTGCGCCTCGTGGTCTACCGGGTGGACGGGGAGCGGCGCGAGGCCGACGCGGCGACCGCGCGGGCCACCTGCGATCCGGCCCACATGCTGCGCATGCTCGGGGCCAGGCTCGACCGGATCGACCTGGGCCTCGGCTTCGACGCGATCGCGCTGGAGGCGCCGCGCACCGAGCCGCTGGCGCTCCGCCAGGGGGGGTTGGAGGGCGCGCGCGACGCCGAGGCCGACCTCTCGGCGCTGCTCGACCGCCTCGCCGCCCGGCTCGGGCCGGGAGCGGTCACGTGGTCCGCCTGGGCCGAGAGCCACATCCCAGAGCGGGTGGAGGGGCGGCGGCCCGCCCTGGGCCACGAGCCCTTCGCCCCGCCCGCCCTCGCGCGCGAGCGCCCGATCCGCCTGCTCGACCCGGCCGAGGAGGTGCGCGTCCTCTACCTCGTCCCCGAGGGCCCGCCCGAGCGCTTCGTCTGGCGGCGCGCCGCCCATCGCACGCTGCGCTACCAGGGGCCCGAGCGGATCGCGCCCGAATGGTGGCGCGACCGGCCCGGCACGCGGCTGCGCGACTACTACAAGGTCGAGGTCGAGGACGGCCGCCGGTTCTGGCTCTACCGCGAGGGGCTCGAGGGCGACGGCCGCGGCGGCGAGCCGCGCTGGTTCCTGCACGGCTTCTTCGCATGAGCGCGCCCGCCCCGCGCCTCGTGCCGACCCATGACCAGGCTGGGCGCCGCCAACCGGAGCTGGGGAGGACTGGAGCCCATGCCTGGGGAGGCCGCGCTGCCCGCGCGAGGGCCGCGTGCTGCCCGGCTGCGCAGGAGCCGGGGAGGGCCGGGAGCGGAAGGCCACGCCGCCGCCCGCATGAAGGCCTAGCTCCGCCGGCGAGTGCAGGGGCAGGTCGGGGCAGGAGCCCGTGTGGCGGCCGGACCCCGCTTGACGGCGCGAGGGCCAGGCGCCCGCACCCGGGAAAGCCGTGCCGCCCGCGTGGAAGCCAGGGCCTCGGCGCGCCGCATGATGGACCCCTGAGGCCGCCGCGCCGTGCCTGACGTCGAGGGCCTCGCCAAGCGCAGCCTGTCGCGCGACAACGGCTTCCGGCCCAACCCCCGCGCGCCCTTCGTCGAGCTGGGGGTGATGAGCGCGTTCTCCTTCCTGCGCGCGGCTTCGGACGCCTGCGACCTCGCCGCCACGGCGAACCGGCTGGGCTACGACGCCCTGGGCATCGCCGACCGCAACACCTTGGCGGGCGTGGTGCGCCTGCACGTCGAGGCCGGGACCGCCTGCCTTCGCCCGCTGATCGGCTGCCGCCTCGTGCTCGCCTATGGGGCGGAGCTGCTGGCCTACCCGGCCGACCGGGACGCCTACGCCCGCCTCTCCACGCTCCTGTCGCTCGGCAAGACGCGCGACGCTGAGGGCCGCTGGCAGGCCAAGGGCGAGACGCATCTGACGCTTCCCATGCTGGCCGACCACGCCCGAGGCCTGCACCTGATCGCCATGCCGGGCGCCGACCTCGACCGCTTCGAGGCGGATTCTCGCGCGCCTCGCGCGCGCCCTGCCGGGGATGGGCCACATCGGCGCGTCGCACCTCTACCGCGGCGACGACCGCGCGCGCATCGCCCGGCTCGACAGGGTGGCGCGCGCGCGCGGCCTCTCGATCCTGGCCACGAACGACGTGCTCTACCACGCGCCCGAGCGCCGCCCGCTCCAGGACGTGATGACCTGCATCCGCGAGGGGGTCACGGTGGCGCGCGCGGGGTTCCTCCTGGAGCCCAACGCCGAGCGGCACCTCAAGCGCCCCGAGGAGATGGCGCGCCTCTTCGCCGACTGGCCCCACGCGATCCGCGCCGCGCGGGAGGTCGCCGAAGCCTGCCGCTTCTCGCTGGGCGAGCTGGCCTACGAGTATCCCCATGAGGTCGTCCCCGAGGGCCGCTCGCCGCAGGAGGAGCTGGAGCGCCTGACCTGGGAGGGCGCGGCGCGGCGCTATCCGGAGGGCGTGCCGGATCATGTCCACGATCTTCTTACCAAGGAGTTCGCGCTGATCCGCTCCAAGGGGATCGCGCGCTACTTCCTGACCATCCGCGACATCGTGCGCTTCGCCCGGGAGGAGGCGCGCCCGCCGATCCTCTGCCAGGGACGCGGCTCGGCCGCCAACTCGGCGGTGTGTTTCTGCCTCGGCATTACATCGGTGGACCCGGCCCATCACGACCTCCTCTTCGAGCGGTTCCTCTCCGAGGAGCGCTCCGAGCCGCCCGACATCGACGTGGACTTCGAGCACGAGCGCCGCGAGGAGGTGATCCAGCACATCTACGCCAAGTACGGCCGCGAGCGCGCCGGGCTCTGCGCGACCGTGATCCACTACCGCCCCCGCTCGGCGATCCGCGAGGTCGGCCGCGCGATGGGGCTGTCGGAGGACGTGACCTCCAAGCTCGCCGGCACGGTGTGGGGGAGCTGGGGCTCGGAGCTGCCCGTGGACCGCGTGAAGGGGGCAGGGCTCGACGCCTCGGACCCGCACCTGCGCCTGGTGCTGCGGCTTGCCAACCAGATGATCGGGATGCCGCGACATCTGAGCCAGCACGTCGGCGGCTTCGTCCTGACCGAGCGCCCGCTGACGGAGATCGTCCCCATCGGCCACGGCGCGATGCCCGAGCGCTCCTTCATCGAGTGGGACAAGGACGACATCGACGCGCTCGGCATCTTTAAGGTGGACGTCCTGGCGCTGGGGATGCTGACCTGCGTCGCCAAGGCCTTCGCCTTGATCGAGGCGCATCATGGGGTGCGCTACGAGCTGGCCACCGTCCCGCTCGAGGACCGGCTGCCCGATCGGCCCGGCAACCGCCCGACCTACGACATGCTCTGCGCGGGCGACAGCTTGGGCGTCTTCCAGGTCGAGAGCCGGGCGCAGATGGCGATGCTGCCGAAGCTGCGCCCGCGCTGCTTCTACGACCTGGTAATCGAGGTGGCGATCGTGCGCCCGGGGCCGATCCAGGGCGACATGGTGCACCCCTACCTGCGCCGCCGCGCGGGGCTGGAGGCGATCGACTACCCGACCCCCGGCCCCGAGCACCCCCAGGACGAGCTGGAGCGCATCCTCGGGCGCACGCTCGGCGTGCCGATCTTCCAGGAGCAGGCGATGAAGATCGCCATCGACGCCGCGCGCTTCTCGCCCGCGGAGGCCAACGAGCTCAGGTGCGCCATGGCCACCTTCCGCTCGCGCGGGACGATCGAGGACCTCCAGGAGCGCATGGTCGGCCGCATGACCGAGCGCGGCTACGACCCGGCCTTCGCGCAGCGCTGCTTTGACCAGATCAAGGGCTTCGGCGAGTATGGCTTCCCCGAGAGCCACGCCGCGTCCTTCGCCAAGCTGGTCTACGTCTCGTCCTGGCTGAAACGCCACCACCCCGCGGCCTTCGCCTGCGCGCTGCTGAACTCCCAGCCGATGGGCTTCTACGCCCCTGCCCAGATCGTGCGCGACGCGCGCGAGCACGGGGTCGAGGTGCGCGACGTGGACGTGGGCCGCTCCGACTGGGACTGCACGCTGGAGCGCGTCGAGGGGGCCGACGAGGGCGCCGCCGGCGCGTCCGGTGGCCGGCCGGCGCTGCGCCTGGGCTTGCGCCAGATCGGCGGGATGCGCGAGGAGGCGGCGGCCCGGATCGTGGCCGCGCGCGAGCGGGGAGGCTTCGCCGACCTCGCTGACCTGCGCGCCCGCGCTCGGCTCGACGCGGGCACCCTGCGGCGGCTCGCGGGGGCGGACGCGCTGCGCTCGCTGGGGCAGGGCCGGCGCGCGGCGCTGTGGGATGTGCACGGGCTGGCCGACGCGCCGTCGATGCCGATTTTCGAACGCGCGGCCGTGCGCGGCGAGGGGGCCGACCCCGCGGTGGCGCTGCCTGCCATGCCCGCCTCCGAGGAGGTCGTCGCCGACTACCAGACGCTGCGGCTCTCGCTGAGGGCACACCCCATGGCCTTCTTCCGCGCGAGCCTGCGCGCGCAGGGCTTCCGCGCGACCTCGGACCTGGCCGCCTCGGGCCACGGCGCGCGCGTCTCGCTCGCGGGGCTCGTTCTGGTGCGCCAGAAGCCCGGCAGCGCCAAGGGTGTCTGCTTCATCACCTTGGAGGACGAGGAGGGCGTCGTTAATCTGGTGATCTGGCCGAAGCTCTTCGCCACTCATCGTCCCGCCATCATGGCAGCGCGCCTCCTGGTGGCGCACGGCCGCGTGCAGGCCGACGGGCAGGTGATCCACCTCGTCGCCGAGCGGCTGGAGGACCGCAGCGCCCGCCTCGACGCCCTCTCGGGCGAGCGCTTGCCGGGGATCACCACCAGAGGTGACCACCCAACCCATCCCTGACTAGGTCGGCCATCGCGGCCATCCAAGGGACGCCCGCCTTATCCCGAGGAGCAGGAACTTCCATTGAGGTTCTGTAACTTCAGCGGGGTCAACCGCCTGGTGTGATCTGCGTCGTGTGCCGGGTGTCCGCATCGACCACGCAGACCTGCATGCTCTCCGTGGACACATCGAGGCCGATATGCAGCCTCCTCTCGTCCGCTCTATGCCGATCCGTCATCGCTCATGCTCCTCGTGGTCCCGACCCCAAGCCTAGCGGAGCCAGACAGCGGAAAAGCGCCAGCCGCAGTTACATCATGTGTGCCCCAGAGGAACGACGTGATGGAACGGTTCGGGCGTTCCACATGGGTTGTTCTTGGGTGGGTGGAACGCCTGTGGGACGGATCTAGGCTTTTGTGGAACCCTCTACGAAGCTTGTGCGTCGGCGAACACCGCGTCGAGCGCGATGGTGATCCCTGGCGGGTCGAGCCGCAGCACGCCCTCGGTCACGATGGCGGTGGCGATCGTGCCGTCCTCACCCCGGGCATGATGGATGGCCGAGCGGCGATCGGTCCGAAGCAGGAGGTAGTGCCGCACCGTGGGCAGGCGGAAGTAGTCCTCGAGCTTGGCGCCGGCGTCCCGGGCGCGGGTCGAGGGCGAGAGCACCTCGACCACGACGACGGGATCGGAGAACTCCACCGCGTCGTCGTCGAGGCGGGGCCCGCAGCGCAGGCTGGCGTCGGGCTCGTAGACCGTCGCGTCGTCGATCCGCACGGCCATGCCGTCGGTGAAAACCTGGCAGGGTAGCTTGGTGTCGCGGACGGCATCCTTCAGCGCCCGGGCCACCTCGAACTTGACGACGTTGTGCGCCACGCGCTCGGGGGCCATGGCGATGACCTCGCCCGAGGCGAGCTCGTAGCGGCCCTGGGGCTGGTCCATGGCCCAGACGAGGAACTCGTCGGCGCTCATGCGCAGGGGCTTGGGCAGGGTCATCGGCGGCTCCCGGTTCGGGGGCAGGATAGCAGACCGAGCGGGCGGGGGCACCAGCCCGCGCCATCCACCGACCATGGGGCGATGCGCTCGACGCCTCCTCCAAACACGGCTGCCTGTCTCCCAACCTCCGCTCCGCAGGATCCGGGAAGGCCGCCTCTGAGCGCGTTTCGCTTCATGTCTCGACGAGGCTGCCGCGCGACGACGGGATGCGGACCAGCGCGCGCCTCAGGTCGCCGCGAAGCCCAGGGTGCCGTCCGATCGCACGATGCGCCCGCGGAACAGCTCCACCGTCTCGTAGTCCGTCGACATCACTGTGCTCACCCCGATCACGGTCGCCACCGCCTCCTCGCGGCCCAGCACGACGCGGACGTAGCCGTTGTGCAGGCCTTCGGTCCAATGCACCTCGGGCATGTGCTCGGCGTAGATCGCGTCGAGCCTGCGGCCGACCTCCGGGTCGAGGCCGGTGTCGACGTACTCGGAGGGCGACGAGATGCCCGCCGTGCCGAGCTCGACGCCCATGCGCCGGCCCTCGTCGTCCATCAGCTCGGCGGCGAAGAACTGGTGCGTGTCGCCCGTCAGCACGAGCAGATCCCGTGCGCCCGCCTGCCGCGCCATGTCGTAGAGGGCTTGGCGCGCCTGCGGGTAGCCGTCCCAGGTGTCGGTGTACCAGGGCCAGTTCCAGCGCCCGTGATCGGCCAGGTAGGCCAGCCCCTCGGAGAGCTCCTCGCGCGCCACGCCGAGCGACACGATGTCGGGGATGGCGAACCGCTCCAGGGGGCTCGCAGAGCCCACGAGCCGCCAGGGCTCGCCCGCCGCCACCGACGCCTCAAAGCCCGCCTTCGCGTCGGCCGCCATCTCGGGGGCCAGCATCCGGCGGTTGGGCTCCACGATCAGCTCCCGCCAGGCGCGGTCGCGGTCCGCTTGCGTCTCGATCTGCGACCAGTCGGGATAGGCCGGCTCCTGGTCGCGGCCCGTGTGGCGGGTCTCCAGGACCACGAAGGTCGCCAGGTCGCCGAACCGGTAGGTGCGCCAGTAGCGCCGGCGGGGCTCGGGGTCGCGGATCGGCATCCACTCGAAATAGGCCTGCAGCGCGTTCGCGCGGCGCGTCTCCCAGTCGCCCTCCTCCTCGGGCTGGTGGTTCTGGGCGCCCCCGGTCCAGGGGTTGTTGGCGACCTCGTGGTCGTCCCAGCACGCGACGAAGGGGTGGGCGGCGTGCATCGCCTGCGCGGCGGGGTCGGACTTGTACTGCGCGTGGCGCTCCCGGTAGTCGGCGAGCGTCACGATCTCGCGGTCGGGCAGGCTCTCGCGGCCGAGCGCGCGGGCGACCTCGCCGCCCCAGCCCTCGGTCGAGTACTCGTAGATGTAGTCGCCCGCGTGGAAGACAAAGTCGACCTCCTCGTCGCGCGCGATCGCGTCGTAGGCGCTGAAGTGGCCGAGCGGGTAGTTGGTGCACGACGCCACCGCGATGCCGAGCCGGTCGAGCGGCCCCTCGGGCAGCGTCCGGGTGCGGCCCGTGGGCGAGGTCTCCCCATCGGCCGTGAACCGGTAGAAGTAGACGGCGCCCGGATCGAGCCCTTCGGGGACCACCTTGACGGTGAAGTCCCGGTCTGCCGAGGTCGTGGCCTCGCCCTCCGCCACGACCGTGGCGAAGTCGGCGTCGGCCGCGATCTCCCAGCGCACCAACGGGGCCGCCTCGTCCGACGACACCCGAGTCCAGAGCACGACGCTGGTGGCGTCCGGGTCTCCGCTGGCCACGCCGTGGCGGAACGCGCCCTCGGCCGGGGCCTGCGCGAGGCCGGGGCGCGCGGCGGCGCCCACCGTGCCCGCCACGGCGAGGAGCTTCAGCGTCTCACGTCTGTTCAACCGTGCCATCGAGGATCCTCCGATCGGCCTTTGCCAGCCCGGCGGCGGGCCATGTCCGCCGCAGCGGAGCCATGGCACGCATACCCCGACGCCGGCCCGTGGACTACAGAGTGACAGCCGCGTTTGTCATCCACGCGACAAGAAGACGGCCCTCACCATGGCAGGCAGGGTGTAGGCGCGCGTTCCCCGGTCTCCTCCCCGGTCTCCTCACCTTGAGCCCGCCCCGCACGCGCGTCACGGTCTGGCGCGAGGTGCCCATGACCCGGGCCACCGCCGAGACGCTCTCGCCCGCGGCCAGGCGGCGGGCGACCTCGGCGCGCCGGTCGGCCGAGAGGCTCGCCGGCCGGCCGATACGCTTACCCTCGGCGCAGGCGCAGGCGCAGGCGCGGGCAAGCCCCGCCTGGGTGCGCTCCACCAGGAGATCGCGCTCGAACTCCGCCACCGCGTTGATGACGCCCATGGTCAGCTTGCCGGTCGACGAGGTGAGGTCGACGCCGCCCAAAGCGAGGCAGTGCACCCGCACGCCCTGCGCGGCCAATGTCTTCACGGCAGCCGCGACGTCCATCGCGTTCCTCCCCAACCGATCGAGCTTGGTGACCACGAGCACGTCGCCCTCCTCGAGCCGGTCCACCAACCGCGTGAAGCCCCGCCGCTCCATGGCGGCTACCAAGCCCGACACGGTCTCGGCCACGACGCGGCGCGGGTGGACGGCGAAGCCCACGGCGGTGATCTCGCCGAGCTGGTTGTCGGTGGTCTGCTCAGGCGTCGAGACCCGGAGATAGGCGAAGGTGCGGGACATGCGGGCTCAACGGGCTCTATGGAGTGCATGACGGCCCCAGCCTGCCCGGAACAGCTGTCCACAACTGCGGCATTATGGAGCAAACTCACCAAATAAGGTGATGACGCTAACCTGATGTCGTGATACCCCGTCATCATGTCGGACGATCCCCCCTATGACCGCCCCAACACGGTGTCGGGCCTGGTGGCCAAGCACGCCGAGTTGACGGCGCTCCGCGAAGCCTACCGTGCCGAGATCAAGAAGCTGACGGTGGACATAGACCATCTCGACGGGTGCTGTCTCGGAGGTGGTGGAAATCGGGATGACGCGATCTCCGGCGGGGCGAGGTTACGACGTCACGCGGCGAGATCAATCGCCTGATCGGCGAGCGGCGCGGAGAGGCTCTCCCAGCCGTCGACCTTGCGCATGACGATCTGCCCCGAGGCCAGCAGCGCCCAGAACAGCATGGGCGCGGTCTCGGCCTGGGGCAGGACGGTCTGGGTCTTGATGCGTCGCTTGAACTCCTCGTGCAGCCGCTCGATGGCGTTGGTCGTGCGGGCCGACTTCCACTGGCCGGGCGGCAGGCGCGTGAAGGTGAAGAGCCGATCCCCGTTCGGGGGGCTTACGCGGCCCCACCGGGGCCACGGTCCCCCCTCACCCTCGAGGCTGTCGGCGACGGGGCGGCACTTCAGCCGCCACTTGCGGAGGAATGCCCTGCGGCGGTCCTCCACCTCGGCCGCCGTGTCGGCGTAGATCATGTCGCGGTAGTCTTCGGTCAGCTCGTCGTGGAGCCGCTTCGGGGCGTGGGCGAGCAGGTTGCGGTGCTTGTGAACCGTGCACCGCTGGGCCGGGACGTCGGGCCACAGCGCCGCCAGCGCCGCCTCGAGCCCGGGCACGCCGTCGACGATGAGGAGCTCCGGCGCCTTGAGGCCGCGCCGGGTCATGTCCTCGAGAAAGGCCGTCCAGGCGACCGTGCTCTCGCCACCCATGCTCTTCAGCGCGAGCAGCACTTTCTGGCCGTCGCGCCGCACGCCGACCGCGACCAGCAGCGAGATGGCGGTCGCCTTGCGGTCGATCTTCACCCTGACCACCGTGCCGTCGAGGATGAGCCGGGCGATGTCCTGCGCGCCGAGATCGCGGGCGTTCCACGCCTCCCAGTCGGTCTTCACCTTGCGCCAGGCTCGGCTGACCACGTCCTTGCCGACAGCCCCGTCGAACAAGGCAGCCAAGGCGCGGCGCACCCGCCGGGTGTTGGTCCCGGCCAGGTAGGCCCCGGCGATCAGCGCCTCCGCGCGCTTGGTCAGGCGCTGATAGCGACGCAGCCCCTTCGAGCGCCACTCCGCCGTGCCGCCCTCCTCGCGCATGAGCCGCGCCCTGGGCACGCGCACCGTCTCAGGCCCGAACGTGCCGATCACCTGCCGCTCGCGATGCCCGTTGCGCCACCCCCGCGGTCCCTCGTCGGTCCGCTCGTAGCGGGCCCGTCCGAGCGCCGCCTCCAGCTCCTCCTCGAGGATCGCCTCGATGAAGGCGCGGACCCGGCCGCGGACCCCATCCTCGATCGGGTCGCTCCAGTCCCCGAGCGATGGCGCGCTCGCGCTCGTCGTCGTAGTCTCATCCATGGCGTGGTCTCCACGGCGGTGGCAACCGCCGTCCAGGGTTGGGTCAATGCCCGGAGACTACGCCAACCCCGAAACTCCACCACGTTCGCGACAGGACCACCACCAGGGTCGTCAGCAGTCCCCCGAAGAGCATCTGCCAGGCCTCCGCAGGCCAGCCCGCAGGGACAGGCGGAAGCTCGAGCTCCATCTCCCAGTCCGCTCCCGCGACCTGGATCGGGATCCGCAGGAGCGACGTCCCCTGGCCTCCGATGTCGGTGGAGCCGGGCAGAGCCGCCAGCGTCTTCCCTTCGGCGAGCAGGCGAGTGCGGAAGTCGCGGGCCGGGAAGATGGCTGCGACCATGCGCAGCAAGGTGTCGGTCTCCAGCGCGACCGCGACGACTCCCTCGGCGACCGCCAGCCGCGCCGCCTCGGTCGCGAGAATCCGCGCCCGGGCGGTAGACGGCTCGATAGACGGCCGCACCGGTCCTGCCGTCCGTATAGAAGCGCAGCGCCCCCGTGGCGGCCGGATCGCCGGTCGCCAGGGCTCGTCGGAGCGCGGGGGCACGATCGGCGGAGGCGGCGATGTCCTCGCGGTAGACACTCGGATCGGCGGGGTCCGGTGCCAGGTAGCGCACGGCGTATCGATCGGCGCCGCCCGATGGCGCGGGCCGGTCCGGGTCGGGAGGGAGGGGTGGGATCCAAGCTGCTGCTCGCAAGAAGCCGCTGGTCTCGATGAGTTGACCTGCGAACCCGGTGAACTCCTCCCGCGAGAGGGGGCGGTCGACGGTGCTGACGAAGTCGGCCATGATCTTCGACCACATGACCGCACGGTCGAGGCGTTGATCGACCGCCGCGACGAACTGCCGAGCGCGCAGTTCGGCCCGCGCGGCCTGGTCCTCGGGCCAAGCGTCGCCGATGCGGATGGCGGCGTGAACCGAGCCAAGGACACCGAGGGCCGCGAGCGCCAGCGCCAGAAAGTACCAGCGACTTGTCATGGTCATCTTCAACTTAAGGTAGATAAAGCGTATCTAGTTCGGGATGCAAGGTGAGGCAATCGAGCGTTCCTGGTCGCGCCGCCGCGTCGCGGGAGCCTTCGATCATCCCGGGCTCGGACCGTGCGTGCGAGCGGAACGGTGTGCTGTCATAGGCCCGCCTTCGCGGATCGCGTGGGGAACTCTGTCCGGCCCGCCGCTGCGGCTCGTCCTTCCCCGCCGCCCGGCGACCGTTCCCGCTGCCCTCGAGCCGCGCGGCGGCTTTGAGCCGCCCCACCGTGGCGCGGTGGAGGCGGAAGACGCGCGCGACCTCCGCGGCCGGGCGGCCCGCCGCGAGCATCGCCAGCGCCTCCGCGCGCTGCTCGGGGTCGAGCTTCGGCCGCCGCCCGCCGACGCGGCCGCGGGCGCGCGCGGCGTCGAGCCCCGCGCGGGTGCGCTCGCGAACCATGGCGCGCTCGAACTCGGCGAAGGCGCCCAGCATCTGCATCATCATGCGCCCTGCGGGCCCGGACGTGTCGATCGCCTCGGTCAGCGAGCGGAACCCCGCCCCCGCCGCCTCGATCGTCTCCAGAAGCGCGAGCGTGTCATTGAGCGAGCGCGACAGGCGATCGAGCTTCCAGACCACGAGGATGTCGCCCTCACGCAGATCCTCGATCAGGCCGTGCAGCGCGGGACGGTCCCAGCGCCCGCCCGAGGCGCGCTCCTCGACCACGCGCCTGCACCCAGCCTCGCGCAGCAGCGCGGCCTTGGGGGGCGGTGTCCTGATCGTCGGCGCGCGACACGCGGGCGTAGCCGAGGAGCATGGCGGGATCTCACGGGGGTCATGGGGGCGGATGGCGCGGCCGATGGGAGCGAAGGTTGATCCGCAACGCTGCGCAATGTCGCTCAACCCTGTTGCCATTCCGCTGCCAATGACAACTGGTTTGTGCGCGAGCCAGCCCCCTGGCTTGCCTCGCGCGCCATGCGCGGTTGTGAGACGCTTCACAAACGTTCGGACACTGTTGGCGAAGTCGGTGGGCTGGCGCGAGGTGCGGTGTAGGGGGCTCTGTTGCACGGAACGCCTGAAGGCCGAGCTTCCCCTTTCCCCGCGGCGGTCAGCCGACGGGTCGTGTGACGGGGATGCCGAGCGCGGTATAGCGGTTGAGGATGGCGATGCGGACTTGGAGTTCGGCGGTCTGGCGGTCGAAGTCGCGGGCCATGAGCTTTTGCCCGAGGAGCTTCATGCAGTTCATCTTGGTCTCGGCGCGGCTTCGGCGGTGGTATCCGCTCCATCGGCGCCAGATCGTGCGGCCGAGGCGCTTGATGGCGCGCAGAGCCTCGTTCCTCGCTTCTACGCCGGGGCTGTCCTTCTCCCAAGGCTTGGCATTTCGCCGGGGCGGGATGACAGCGTCCGCGCCGCGGTTCGCGATGGCGTCGCGGCAGCCGCGGGTGTCGTAGGCGCCGTCGGCGGTGACCGAGACGATTGGCTCGTTTGCTGGGATTTGGCCGAGCAGGTCCGGTAGCACAGGCCCATCGCCGACGCCGCTGCCGGTGATCTCGACCGCGCGGACCTCGAGTGTCACCTCGTCGACGGCGAGGTGGACCTTTCGCCAGATCCGTCTGCGCGCCCCGCCATGCTTGCGCGCGTGCCATTCCCCCTCGCCTCGGACCTTGATGCCCGTGCTGTCCACGAGCAGGTGCAGCGGGCCGCCGCTGCCCCGGTAGGGCAGCTGAACGGCCAAGGTCTTCTGCCGTCGGCAGAGCGTCGAGAAGTCCGGCACCGGCCAGTCGAGCCCCGCGAACTTCAGAAGGCTCGCGACGAAGCCGGTCGTCTGGCGAAGCGGCAGGCCGAACAGCACCTTGATCGTCAGGCAAGCCTGGATCGCGGCGTCGCTGTAGACCGGCTGGCCGCCGCGCTTGCCCGATGGCGCCGCGTGCCAGGGCGTCGAAGGGTCGAACCAGACGGTCAGCGATCCACGCTCACGCAGCGACGCGTTGTAGGCGGACCAGTTCAGGGTGCGGTAGCGCGTCGGGGCAGGCTTGGACATGACGCCCAGCTATGCCGCTGGACCGGCAATGTGAATCCCGGGCAGGCTTCGTGCAACAAGGCCCTACCAATGCGTAAAATATCGAGAGGTGGTCAGGGCAACACGCCTGCCGGTCGAGGTAGACGTGCGCACGATCCTCTTGTCCGAGCAATCTGCCTTCAGAACTTGCTGCCAGGGCCAAGCTTCTGGGCGTAAAATCGAGGGTTCACAAGATGAATGGGTAGAGCCAGGGAGCGATATCCGCCCTTCCTGTCGTAATTTTCCGCAGGCACAGCGACGATCCAGCAGCCATAGCGAACGACCGCTCCGTCCGCACAGCGGCCATTCCCTCCTTGAGAACCGATCTCGCCCCGCGAGCATCGGGGGGACGCCTCCGCCCCGCAGACCCCCGCCGGGTCCCGCGGGCGACGGTCCGCCCCGCATCCCCGCCTCGCCTCAGGCGCGCTCGTCCTTCGGCGAGCCCATGACGACGTAGGAGGTCAGCGACACGACGCCGGGCAGGGCGCCCAGCACCTCGGTGTGGAAGTGCTTGTAGGCGGGCAGGTCGGCCGCCTCGACGCGCAGCAGGTACTCGATCGTGCCGGTGACGTTGTGGCACTCGCGGACCTCGGGAGCGCCGGCCACGGCGCGCTCGAACGCCTCCTGCGCCGCCTTGGAGTGGACCGAGAGGCCGACGGCGATGTAGGCGACGAAGCCCTGTCCCAGCGCGGCGCGGTCGAGCACGGCGCGGTAGCCCGCGATCACGCCGCGCCGCTCCAGCTCGGCCACGCGGCGCGAGCAGGCCGAGGGCGAGAGCCCGACGCGCGCGGCGAGCGCGAGGTTGGCGATGCGGCCGTCGCGCGCGAGCTCGCGCAGAATCCGCTCGTCGATGGGGTCGAGGGCGCGCATGGGTTGCGCGAGCCTGCCCCCGCGCGGCGGCGTTCGCAACCATCCGCCGTCCTCGGCGCGCTACCCTGGGCGCATGAGCCTCGAGCTGCTGCCCGCGCTGATGGCCTTCGCCTTCGTCACCTCGGTGACGCCGGGGCCCAACAACCTCATGCTGATGGCCTCGGGCGCCAATTTCGGGCTGAGGCGCACGGCGCCGCACGCGCTCGGCGTGGCGCTGGGCTTCGTCGCCATGGCGGCGGCGACGGGCCTGGGCCTCGGCGCCGCGCTCGAGGCCGCGCCCTGGGCGGAGGCGGTCCTGAAGGCGGCGTCGGCGGCCTACATGCTCTGGCTCGCCTGGCGCATCGCTCGTGCGGCCGCGCCCGAGGCGCGGGCCTCGGGGGGGCGGCCGTTCACCTTCCTCCAGGCGGCGGCGTTCCAATGGGTCAACCCCAAGGCCTGGGCGATGGCGCTGGGCGCGATGAGCCTTTACGCCGCCGACGGGGCGGTGGCCTCGGTGGCGATCGTGGCGACGGTGTTCGGGGCGGTGAACCTGCCCTCGGTCGGCGTCTGGGCGGCGCTCGGCACGCAGCTCAGGCGCCTGCTCACCAGCCCATGGCGGCTCAGGGCCTTCAACTGGACGATGGCGGCGCTGCTGGTGGCCTCGCTCTATCCCGTCCTGGCGGCGTGAGGAGCGCCGCCTCGTGGGCGCGGCGCATCAGGGTCGGCAGGGCCCCGGGGTCGAACGACTCGGGCGGCACGAAGGCGCCGCGCTCTGGCACCGCGTCCCGCGCGACCTCGGCCGCGAGCACGTCGAGCGTCACCGTGAAGTGGGTGAAGCCGTGCGCGATCGCCCCCGCCGCGCGCCAATCCGCCGCGACGGGGGGATCGGAGCCCACGCCCAGCTCGCCGCCTGCGGGCGGGTCGGGGTCCGCGGTCGGACCGCCGCCGCGCCGACCGCCGCCGACCTCCCAAGGCGTGCCGGGCCAGCCCAGCGTGCCGCCGAGCATCCCGCGGGCCGGCCGCCGTTCCATCAGCCAGGCGCCGTCGGCGCGCCGCGCGATCCAGAGCGTGCCGCGCCGCTCGGGCCGTGGGGCCTTCGGCGTCTTCCGCGGGAGCGTCTCGGCGAGCCCCAGGCGCCGGCCGGCGCAGCGCGCCATCCAGGGGCACACCCCGCAGGCCGGCCGGCGCGGCGTGCACACCGTGGCGCCGAAATCGATCACGGCCTGGGCGTGGTCCCCCGGGCGGAGGGTCGGCGTCAGCGCCGCGGCGTGCGCGCGCAGCGCGGGCCGGGCGCCGGGCAGGGGGGCCTCGACGGCATGGAGCCTCGCCATCACGCGCTCGACGTTGCCGTCCACCACGACGGCGCGGCGGCCGAAGGCGATGGCGGCCACGGCGGCGGCGGTGTAGGCCCCCACGCCCGGCAGGGCGCGCAGGCCCGCCTCGCTGTCGGGAAAGGCCCCGAGCGCCGCCACGGCCCGCGCGCAGGCCAGCAGGTTTCGCGCGCGCGCGTAGTAGCCCAGGCCCGCCCAGGCGGCCATGACCTCGCCGTCCTCGGCCTCGGCGAGCGCCCGGACGCCGGGCCAGCGCGCTGTGAACCGCTCGAAGTAGGGGCGCACGGCGGCCACCGTGGTTTGCTGGAGCATGACCTCGGAGAGCCAGACGCGGTAGGGATCCGCCCGTCCGCCAGAGCCCGGCGGCACGCGCCAGGGCAGGGCGCGGGCGTGGCGGTCGTACCAGGCGAGAAGCTCGGCGGCGGGCTCGAGCGCCGCCGGGACGGGGGTGGCGGGGGGCCCCGCGCCGGGGTCGGCACCGGACGGCGAGCCGAGGGCCGCGGCGTGCGCGCCCGACGCGATCGGGCGGGAAGACGGTCCCGACGGCGGTCCCGAGCCCGCCGAGGAGCGCGCGCGCGGGGCCCTCGCGGCGCGAGGCGCCTTCGGGGCGGACGGCGCGGCGTCCGCGGGCTCACCGAGGGCCCCGCCGGGCTCGGTGCCGGAGGCGTCGGCTGCGCGGGGGCCTTCGGCGCGCGGCCCGCCCTCGCCCGGCCGGGGACGGGCCGGCGACCCGCTCCTCGCCCCGTCTTTGCCCCGCCCGTGCCCCGCCGCGCTCATCCCTGCCCCATCCGGAGATCACCGGCGCCGTCCCGCGCGCAGGAGCCGCGCGCTTGCCCTCCGCGCCGCGCGCTCCATAGATAGGATGCGAGGAGCGCCGGAGCCATGCCCAGACCCCCCAAGGCCCCCGAGACGCCGCGCGCCGCCCGGTCGGGCGGCCCCGGCGCGCGCCGGGGCCGCGGCTTCGAGCGCACCTCGAGCCTCCTGCAGGCCCGCATCCGCGAGGCCTCCGAGGGGCGCGGCCACATCGGCGCCAAGCTCGCGGCGCACTGGGCCGAGATCGTCGGCCCCGAGATCGCCGCGCGCGCGCGCCCGGTGAAGGTGGGCTACTCGGGCAAGGGCCTGGGCGCGACGCTGACGCTCCTGACGACCGGCCCCGACGCGCCGGTGCTGGAGATGCAGCGCGAGCGCATCCGCGAGCGCGTCAACGCCGTCTACGGCTACGGCGCCATCGCGCGCGTGCGCGTGACCCAGACCGCGCCGGAGGGCTTCGCCGAAGGCCAGGCGCTCTTCACGCCCGCGCCCGCCGAGCCCGCGCCCGAGCCGCCCGACGACGCGGGGGCCGGCCGCGCGCGCGAGATCGCCGCGGGCGTCGAGAACGCCGATCTGCGCGAGGCGCTCGAGGCCCTCGCGCGCAACGTCATGAAGCGCTGAGGGGCGCCGCGCAAGAGGCCCTCCGCCGCCCGCGCCCAGGCCCCCCCCGGGGAGGCCGTCGCGCGCTTCGCGGAGCGGAGCTGGGCCTGCGGCGTCGCACCGACGCCCTCCTGCGTGATCGGGGGGCGAGCCTCGCGCGCAGGCCTCCGGACGCGCCTCCCGCGGCGCGCGACGCCGGGCCGGAGCCGGCGCCCCCGCCTCCGAGCACGGCGCGGGCCCATCCCGCCCAGGCGCCCGCTCGCGCTGCCGTCCGGACCGGTGCGGCCCCCGCTGCAAACCGGCGCCGCGCACCCCTCAAAACCCCAGCCGGTCGAGCGCGGCGTCGATCGGCGCCCAGTCCTCGACCGCGAGCCGCACCGGCAGCGCCGACACCCGCGCGCGGTCCTCGGGGGCCAGCCGCACCGCATCCTTCTCGGTGCAGGCGAGCTCGGCGCCGAGGCGGCGAGCGCGGGCCTCCAACCGGTCGAGCCGGGCGGGCGCGATCCGCGCATGATCGCCGAGCGCCACCGCGCCCGCGACCTCGACGCCCAAGTCCCGCAGGGTGGCGAAGAACCGCTCGGGCCGGCCGATGCCGGCGAAGGCGAGCACGCGGCGCCCCCGCCACGCCTCGCCGCCCACGGGCGCGAGCCGTGCCTCGACCACCGGACGGGCCGGGCGCCATCGCCCGAGCAGCGCCGCGCGCTCCTCGGGCGCCCCGATCGCCACCACCAGGCCCGCGCGCGCGAGCGCCGCCGCGACGGGCTCGCGCAGGGGGCCCGCCGGGATCACCCGGCCGTTGCCGAAGCCCGCGGCGGCGTCCACCACCAGGAGGCTCAGATCCTTCCCCGGGTCGGGGTTCTGGAGCCCGTCGTCGAGCACGATCGCCCCCGCCCCCGCGGCCACCGCATGGCGCGCACCGGCCGCCCGGTCGCGCGCGACGTGGACGGGGGCCGCGCGCGCGATCAGCAGCGGCTCGTCGCCGACCTCGCGCGCGTCATGGGCGGCGGTCACGGTGAGCGGGCCTCGCGCCCGCCCGCCATACCCGCGCGAGACGACGTGCGGGGCATGGCCGCGCGCCGCGATCCGCTCGCAGAGCGCGACCGCGGTGGGGGTCTTGCCAGCGCCCCCGGCGACCGCGTTGCCGACGCAGATCACCGGGACCGGCATCCGCGCGCCCGGCCGGGCGACGCGCCGCGCCGTGGCGGCGGCGTGGAGGTGCGAGAGCGGCGTCAGAAGGCGGGCGATCGGGCCGGGCGCCCCGGGCGGCGCGCCCCAGGCGCGTGGCGGGCGCATCAGGCGGGGCCGCGGGAGGCCGGCCGCTCACCCATCCATCGCCTCCATCAGCAGCATCGCCAGCCGGTCGGTCGCCTCGGCGCCGCGCGTGACCACCGACCAGGCGGCGTGGGCCTGGCGCGCCGCCCGGTCGGGCGCGAGCAGCGCCTCGACCGCCGCGCCGACCTCGCCGGGCCCCGCGACCTCCACGCTCGCCTCCCCCGCCCGGAGGCGGGCGTAGGCGCCCGCATGGGCGCCGACATGGATCCCGTGCACCACCGCGGAGCCGAGCGCCGCCGGCGCGTCGGGGTCGGCCCGCGCGCCCGGTCCGTCCGCGTCGGGCGCCGCGAGCGTGTCGGCCATCAGCGTCACGGGCGCCATGCGGTACCACAGGCCGCGCAGCGCGGCGCCGCGCGCGAGCACGACCTCGTGGACGTCCTCGACGGCGCAGGCCTCGGGATCGTCGGGGTCGTGATCGGTCACGCGCGCCGGGTCGAGGCCCTCGGGCGCGCGGCCCGAGAGCGGCTCGATCACCAGCAGCGCGCGATGGGCGCGGCGCAGGATCGCGGCCTGCGCCTCGAGCACCGCGCCCGTCATCGCGTCGGGGACGGCGCAGGCGAACCACACCGGTCGGCCCGCGAGACGCCCGGCGACCTCGCGGCGCGCGCGCTCGTCGTCGGGCGGCGGGACCGCGCAGGCCTGGAGCGGGCCCGCGACCTCGACGCGCTCGGGCGGGGCGCCGAGCCGCCGCCACCCCTGCGCGTCGCGCTCGTCGAGCGCCATCACCCGATGCGCGCGCGACATCAGCGCCGCCGGCAGCCGCAGCGGCCGGCCGCGCGCAGGCTCGGCGCGCGCGCCCGCGACCAGGAGCGGCATGCGCCGCATCGCGCCGTCCATCAGCGCCGGCCTGAGCCGGCCCGAGGCGTAGACGCAGGCGTCCGGGCGCCATCGGTCGAGGAAGGCCCGCACGAAGGGCGGGTGGTCGGCCGGCGCCGCCATCGCCGCGAGCGCGCCCTCCGGCGGGGCCGGGGGCTTCGCCGCGGGCTCGGTCGTCAGGAGGAGGGCGGTGGCGTCGTCCTCCTCGCGCAGACGCCTCAGAAGGGGCGGTGCGAGGGTGAGCGGCGCGGCCTCGCCCAGATGCGCCCAGACCAGCCTTGCCTCGGGACGCGGCAGGTCGCGCTCGCCCAGCCGCTCGGCCAGCAGCGCAGGGTCCGAGATCTCCCGCGTCAGGGCGCGCGGCGCGCGGACGCGACGCGCGCGCGCCAGGCGAGCCAGGCGGCCAGCCCCGCCCAGGCGCGCGCCTCGGGTCGGTCCTCGGGTCGGGCCGGGCCCCGACGCCCTCGCTCAGGCCCCCAGCTCCTCGGTCGGCGAGGCCGCCGCCCCCTCGTCGCGCAGCCGGTGCAGGTGGGCGATGAAGTAGCGCATGTGGGCGTTGTCCACGGTCCGCTGCGCCTCGGCCTTCCAGGCGGCGTGCGCCGAGGCGTAGTCGGGGAAGACGCCGACGACGTGGATGGCGTCGGTGTCGCGGAACCGGGTCGAGGCGGGATCGACCAGCTCGCCGCCGAAGACGAGGTGCAGGCGCTGGGTCATGACGGGCTCCTCGGGGCTCGGCTGGGGGTTCGGGTGCAGGGATACGTCGGAGGGGAGGGGGTCAGGGGTGGGAAGGGAGGTGAGCTTGGCATGAATGCGAGCGAGGGCCTCGGTCGTTTCGGCGTGGTCGCGCGGCGTGTGCTGCGGGTCACGCACTCGCAGCGTTGCCTCGTAATGCTCCGCTGCCTCAGCCAACGCCGCTCGTGGATCGGCGCAGCCTTCGTGCTCCGTCACAGCCTCGAAGGCCTTCCCGAGATTGAAACGTGCACGAGCCCAATCTCTGGGATGATTGTCCTCAGTATAGACGCGCAGGGCGGCACGGCCAGCATCGGTCGCCTCATGAAGAATGGCCATTCCACCGCCCCCAGGTGTCTCCATGCCCAACCGTCCAAGGGCAGGGACCAAGTTGAGCTGTATCGTCGCCCAAGCCGCGGGATGAGTCGGTTCGGTCTGGACGCGCAAGGCGCTGCGCTGCGCTTCGATTGCCTCTTCCAACAGATGGGCCTTGGCCTCATTCCGAAATCGGTCGCTCAGGATGCTCAGCGTGTTGCCGAGGATGGTCTGCACCTCTGCCCACTCCTGGGGATGATCGAGCTATGGCTGATTTTGGGTGACGCGGCCGATCACCGCGCCGCCTGATCGGCCGCGTCACCCAAGAATGAGCCATAGCTCTGGCGACCGAAGCGTGGAGCAGAACGGTGGCGAAGTCGCCGAGGCAGGCTGGTTCTTTGGGCATCCACACTCCTTGGAGGATCAGGTGGCGTGCCGTTCAACATACATCGACCGCGCCCCACAGCCCGCCATGCACCCCCGGCGTCGCCGCCACGAGGCCGGGGCCGCGGCGCTCGGGCGTGTTGAAGCGCAAGGGGCGGCCCGCGGCGTCGGTCGCCAGCACGCCCGCCTCCGTCGCGATCAGCGCGCCCGCGGCCATGTCCCACTCCCAGACCGGGGTCAGGCAGAGCGCGGCGTCGAAGCGCCCCTCGGCCACCAGGCAGAGCCGGTGCGCGAGCGCGGGGCGGACATGGCGCTCCACCGGCGGCGCGCCCGCGGGCCAGCGCTCGGCCGCGAGCGCCGCGCGCGAGCAGAGCACCCGCGCGCCCGAGACGGAGGGGCGCCCCGAGGGGCGGATCGGCGCGCCGTCGCGCGGCGCGCGCCCGCGCCCAGCGCCGCCGTGTAGGTCGC
Source organism: uncultured Alphaproteobacteria bacterium (assembly GCA_963799455.1). Taxonomy (GTDB): domain Bacteria; phylum Pseudomonadota; class Alphaproteobacteria; order Rhodobacterales; family Rhodobacteraceae; genus CAWCXF01. Next base: position 310,322 of record CAWCXF010000005.1, read on the forward strand.
GCCCATCGCCGGCATGTGCATCACGCCCGCCACGGCCGGCCATCCTCGACGAGCGCCAGAGACAGGCCCCATGTCGGCTCGCCCGCGAGGTAGGCGCGCGTGCCGTCGATCGGATCGACCACGAACGCTCGACGCCGGGCGAGGCGGGCGGGGTCGTCGGGCGCCTCCTCCGAGAGCCAGCCGTGGTCGGGGCGCGCGGCCGTCAGGCGCGCGCGCAAGGCCGCGTCCACCGCGAGGTCGGCCTCCGACACCGGACCCTGGCCGCCGGGCTTGTCGCGCCAGGCGGGCTGGCGGCGGAAGTGGCCCATGGCGATGGCCCCCGCCTCGCGCGCGGCGTCGAGGAGGAGCGCGGTCGTCCTCCCGCTCAGTCGCCGGCAAGCGTCAGCCCCTCGACGAGGAGCGATGGGACGACGCGGCTCAGATGGGTCCGCGCATCGAGATCGTTCGATCTGCCGGCGGTCACGCTCGCGCTGCCGGCCGCCGCGACGCTCGTCCGATTCACGCGCACCGGCGTGCTGGAGGTCATCCACTCGAACTTCGTGCGTCTACGAGACCGCGATGGGATGGCCCGGCCGCTCATCGTGTGGAAGTACGTGCTGCGCAACGCGCTGATCTCGACGGTAACGCAGATCGGCCTCGTCTTCGGCGACGCTTTTCGCGGGCGCCGTCGTGGTCGAGGCGGTGTTCGACTGGCCGGGCCTCGGGCACCTATGCGGTGCAGTCGATCCTGCAGTCGGACACCAAGGCCATCCTGGGCTTCTCGATTCTCGATCGGCGTCGTCTTCATCGTCGTCAACCTCGATCGGTCGACATCGTGCATACCTTCATCGATCCGCGGGACCTGAAATGAAGCGTTCTGGCCCGCCTCATGAGCGACCGCGCCGCGGCGGTCGGCCTCGCCGATCATCGTCCGCCTGGTGCTGGTCGCGATCTTCGCGCCCTGGCTCGCGCCCTATCCCGACGACGTGCACGGCCTTCCATCTGACCGAACGGCTGCAGCCGCCCTCGGCAGCGCACTGGTTCGGCACCGACCGGATGGGCAGCGACTCTTCAGCCGCTGCTGTTCGGAGCGCGGATCACCATCACGATCGCGGTGATCGCGGTCGGCGTCTCGGTGCTGATCGGCGTGCCGATCGGGCTCGTTCGCCGGGTACTACGGCCGCTTCACCGGCAGGCATCTTGATGCGCACCTCGGACGTCTTTCTCGCCGTGCCGCAGATCGTGCTGGCCATCGCCATCGCGCAGACCCTCGGGCCGTCGGTGGAGAACGTGATCCTGGCGCTGTCGCTGACCTACTGGCCGTTCTGGGCACGGCTCGTCTATGCCGAGACCCGCGCGCTCAAGAGCCAGACCTTCGTAGAGGCAGCGCAGGCGCTCGGCGCCTCGGACTTCCGGATCATGGTCCTCCACATCCTGCCCAACACGCTCTCGGCCATCATCGTGCGCACGTCCATCGGCATGGGCGCCACCATCCTGACCGCGGCCGCGCTCGGCTTTCTGGGTCTCGGCGCACCGCCGCCGGCGCCGGAATGGGGGAGGACAATCTCGGAGGCGCGGGAGTTCCTGCCGGAAGCATGGTGGTATGCCGCAGCCCCCGGCCTCGCGATCTTCCTCGTGGTGATGGGTTTCAACCTTCTCGGAGACGGCCTGCGCGACGTCCTCGATCCCAAGCTCAGGAGGGGGCGGTCATGACCGAAGCCTTGCTTGCCGTCGACGGGCTCAGCCTCGGGTTCTCGGGCGATGCGGGCTTTGCCCATATCCTCGATGGGGTGACGCTGGAGATGCGGCCGGGAGAGATCCGCGGCCTCGTGGGGGAATCGGGCTGCGGCAAGACCACGCTCGCCAGCGCCATCCTCGGCGTCCTGCCGCGCCACGCCCTGCAGATCCGCGGCGGCACGATCCGCTTTCGCGGCATCGACATGCTGGCGCCCTCGGCGTCCGCCGAACAGGCGCGGGTCCGGGGTCGCAACGTGACGTTCATCCCGCAGGACCCCTTCACCAGCTTCAACCCGGTCTTCACGATCGGCCAGCAGATCGACGAACTGATGAAATGGAAGTCGCCCGACCGCGAGGGCATGGGCGAGGGGAACCGGCCTGCCTTCCTCACGCCGCTATCCGCGTGCGCGTCGCAAGAGCGACCGGGAGCGGGTGATCGCGACGCTCTCCGCCGTGCAGCTTCCGCAGCCCGAGCAGATCCTCAGGAAGTATCCGCACGAGGTCTCGGGCGGGCAGAGAAAGCGCCTGATGATCGCGATGGCGCTTCTGCCCGAACCCGACCTCATCATCGCCGACGAGCCGACCACCGCGCTCGACGTGACCATCCAGGCGCAGATTCTCGGCCTCATGCGCAAGCTCGCGACCGACCGCGGCGCAGCAGTGCTGCTGACCACGCATGATCTCGGCTCGGCCTACGAGATCTGCGACAGCGTGACGGTGATGTATGCCGGACAGGACGTCGAGTCCGCGCCCGTGTCGAGCTTCTTCAACGCCCCCGCGCATCCCTATACCGGCAGGCTCCTCGCCAGCAGACCGGAGGGGGCCGGGGGAATGACCGGGATTCCCGGCGAGTTGCCGAGCTTCTACGACCCTCCCTCCGGCTGCCGCTTCAACACCCGCTGCACGCGCGCCACGCCCGAATGCGCGGTGCGGCCAGAGCCCGCCTGGCCCGGGCCACGGCACATGGTGCGTTGCTATCACCCGCTCTCGGGCTCCGGCCTCGCGGAGGCCACCGCCGAAGCGATCGGGAGCGACCCCAAGGAGATGGCCCGATGACAGACGCTCCCATCCTGAGCACCATGGATCTGCAATGCCGCTTTCCCATCAAGGGAAGCTTCGGGCGCAAGCTCGGCGAGATCCGCGCGCTCGACGGGGTCAGCTTCGATCTCAGGCACGGCGAGATCCTCGGCCTCGTCGGCGAGTTCGGGGTGCGGCAAGTCGACCCTCGGCAAGACGATCATGGGCATCCAGGCGCCCGATGCCGGGCGCATCGTGTTCGACGGCCACGATATCGCGGGGCGCAGCCCGAAGGAGGCGAAGGCGCTGCGCCGGCGCCTGCAATACGCTTATCAGGACCCCGGCGCCTCGCTCGATCCGCGCTGGCGGATCGGCCGCTCGCTGGAAGAGCCGCTCGTGATCCACACTGACCTTCCGGCGACCGAGCGGCGCCAGAAGGTGAAAGACATTCTCGTCGCCGTCGGGCTTCCGGCGAGCCATCTCGGCCTCTTCCCCCACGAGCTTTCGGGGGGGCAGCAGCGCCGCGTGGGCCTTGCCCGGATCCTGATGCTGAACCCCGAGGTCATCATCCTCGACGAGCCGACGGCGGGGCTCGACGTCTCCGTGCAGGCGACCGTGCTGTCGCTGTTCCGCGACCTGCGGGAGACCTTCGACCTGACGTACATCTTCATCAGCCACGACCTGTCCGTCGTGCGGCTGATGTGCCACCGGGTCGCGGTGATGTATCTGGGTCGCATCGTGGAGATCGGGCCGACCGAGGATATCATGACCCGGCCGACGCATCCCTACACGCAGTCGCTTCTGGCAGCCATTCCGCGGATCAACGGGCCGCGCGTGACGGAGACCTTCTGGCTCGAAGGGGAGCCGCCCGACGCGAGCCGGCTGCCGAAGGGGTGCCGATTCCAGAGCCGATGCCCGCATGTGCAGCCTCTCTGCCGTGAGCAGGACCCGCCCGACAAGGGCGTGGGCGCACAGCTTTCGGCCTGTCATTTTGCAGGAGAGATCAAGCCGCCGGTCCCGCTGGAGAACGCGAAATGAGCAACCTTGAGGGCGCCGGCAAGACCGTCATCGTCACCGGCGGGGGGCGCGGGATCGGGCGCGGCACCGCGCTCGAGCTCGCCGGGCGCGGCTGCGACATCGCCCTCGTCGACCTGATCCCGGAGGATCTGGCCCGCACGAAGGGCGAGATCGAGGAGATGGGCCGCCGTTGCCTTGCCTTCGAGGCCGACGTGACCGACCACGCGCGGGCCGCCGAGATCGCGCAGTCCGTCGTGTCGGACTGGGGCCGGATAGACGTCCTGTTCAACAACGCCGGGCGCTCGAACGCCAAGGGCATCCTCGAAATCGCCGAAGCCGAGTTCGATGCCACGATCGCCATCAACCTCAAGGGCGCGTTCAACTACATCCATGCCGTAGCCCCCGAGATGCTGAAGCACGGCAGCGGGCGGATCGTCAACATGTCGTCGCTCAACGCCCATACCGGGGGCGTGACGAGCGCGGTCAGCAGGTTCTCCTACGCCGCCGCGAAGGCGGGGGTGCTGGGCATGACGCGGGCGCTGGCCAAGGAACTCGGGCCCCACATCCTCGTCAACGCGATCTGTCCGGGGATCATCAAGACCGAGCGCAGCAATGACCTGATCCGGGCGCGGGAGGCGGAACTCGTGCGCGGCATCGCGCTCGGCCGGTCCGGCACGCCCGCCGACGTGGCGCAGGTGGTGGCATTCCTGGCGCTGTCGGAGCCGTGCTTCCTGACGGGGCAGGATATCGCGATCGACGGCTTTCAGTGGGTGATCTGACGAAGGCCGTGGCGCCCGACAGCGGCACCGGAGACTGGATCGGCCTTCTCGCAGTCGTGACGGCCATCCAGGCGGTTCTGGCGATGATGAGCCGCGTGCTGCCTCTCTTCGGCGTGCCGCTGACGGCGGCGGCGGGGATGCGCCCCGAAGCGGTCGGGCAGCTTTCCGCGGCCACCAGTCTCGGCAGCATGATCTTCTTTCTCTGGGGGCCGGCGCTTCTGTCGCGCCTCGGCGCGCTGGCGCAGCTTCGCCTCGGCTGCGTCGCAACGGCGGGGGCGCTCGTCTTCTGCCTGCCCGGGCACTGGGCTCCGATGCTCGTCGCGGCCTTCATCATCGGCCTCGGTTACGGTCCTTCGACCCCGGCCGGCAGCGACCTTTTGATGGCGGTGACGCCACGCGCCCGACGTGCGACGGCCTTTTCGATCAAGCAGGCGGGGGTGCCCATAGGCGGGCTGGCCGCCGGGGTGATCCTGCCCCCAATCGCGATCTATTCTGGCGGCACCACCGCCGCGCTGATGGCAGCTGGCGCGGTGGCGCTTCTGGCGGCCCTTGTCCTGCCGCTCTGGCGCGGCGCGGTCGATGGCCCGCCCAACCCGATCCGGCAGATCGGCAGGGGCCGCCTGCGCGCGCCGCTCGACCTCCTGGCGCTGATCTCCGCCACCCCCGAGCTGCGGCAGATCACCCTCGTCGGGCTCGGGCTCGGCATCGCGCAGGGCGTACTGCTCGGCTATCTGCCGGTGTATCTCAGCGATCACGCGGGCTGGTCGATCGCGGGCGCGGGGCTGGCCTTCGGAGTGCTGCAGGCCGCAGGCATTCCGGGCCGGATCGCGATGGGCTGGTTCAGCGACCGGATGGGCGATGCGCTGCGCTGCCTCGTCTGGTTGAGCTTCCTGTCGGGGGCAACGATGCTGGCGCTCGCGACCTTCGGTCCCGCCGCGCCGACCTGGTGGATCGTGCTGGTGCTGGCGGTGGCGGGCGTCACGATCATGTCGTGGAACGGAATCTTCCTGCTGGGACTGGCCGAGGCCGCGCCGCCGGGCCGGGTGGGCGAAAGCACCTCGGCAGGAACCTTCGTCCTCTTCGCCGGATACGTCGTCAGCCCGCTCGCGGTGCAGGGCGTCTTCGCGCTGACCGGAGGTTATGCGGGCGGCTTCGTCGTCGCCAGCCTGGCGCCGGCGCTCGCTGGAATGCTTGTCCGGGCGCGGCGCCGGAGCGGCATCCAGCAGACGAGATAGCTGGCATCGGCGAAGCACGGCTTCCTATCCGGATCTTCGATCTTCTGTTCGTTTGCCGGCGAAGCGGCGGCAGCGATGCGTCGTCAGTTTGAACATGACCAACGCAGCCTCCGACCGGACGTTCGGGTGGCTCATCCCTTTCCCGTGAACGCAGACATCCGAAGCTTTCGCACGTCGCCACAGGGCAAAGTCCCTTGAACGACAGCGTTTCCAAAGCGCCGGAAACTTACGGTTGCTTAAGGGCTGAGCCGATGCGAACGGCTGTCCCGAACTGGTATCCGGACGACGCCCATTCCGTCTGGCGGCGGTCGTCGGCCCCTGCCCGTCCAGTCATAGCCCCGGATTTCGTCCAGCGATCCGCCAGGGAGTTTCAACGATGCCGCCGCGATGAGGAATTATCCAATCGTGCAGGTTGCAGGTCGGGTCGACATGTCCGGGGATCAGGCTCACCCTGTCGCCCGGGCGCAGGCGCATCCCGTCCGGCAGGCGCAGGACCGTATGCTCGTCGGAGACGCTGACCACCTCCGCCCCCGCCGCGTCACCTGTCGGAACCGGGAATCCGGCATCGATGGATTGCCCTTTCAGGCCCACGTCGAGAACGGCCCGGTCGGGCCTCGCCGCGCTGATGACGGTGGCGAGGAGGGTCAATGCCGGCGCGAAGCCGTCGTCGCCCTCCCGCTGCAGCCGGGCATATTCGGCGTCCATCAATGCATAGGAGCCGCATTGCAGCTCCCCGAACACGCCGGAGGCTGCCTCGTAGGGGAATGTACCGGTCCCCGCCCCGGTGACGAGCGGGCAGCGGAGACCCGCGCTGGCGAGCAGGTCGCGCGCTCGGTTCGCGAGGAGGGCCACATTCTCGATCCGCGCCTTCCGGTCGGCCGCCGCGTGAAGATGCTGTGCACCGCCGTCGTAAGCCTGCAGCCCCGCGAACCGCAGGGAGGGAGACGCCGCGATCTGCCGTGCGAGGTCGACCATGATCGGCCCCGGCACGACGCCGCAGCGCCCCTGCCCCACCTCGATCTCTACATAGACGTCGAATGACGTGCCGGCTGCCCCTGCCGCTTCGGCCGCCCGCGCGACGTGCAGCGCGTCGTCGACCAGAAGACCGATCCGGCGCGTCCGACCGAGGGTCGCGAGCCGGGCGAGCTTGCGTGGATCGACCACCTCGTTCGTCACGAGGATGTCGGCAATGCCCGCCGCCGCGAAGGCTTCGGCCTCGGCAACCTTCTGACAGCAGATCCCCACCGCGCCGCGCACCATCTGCATCCGGGCGATCTCGGGACACTTGTGCGCTTTGCCATGGGGCCGCAGGCGCATTCCAGCCGTCCGCGCGGCCTCCGCCATGCGGTCGAGGTTGCTCTCGAGCAGGTCGAGGTCGACAAGCAGCGTGGGCGTCTCGACCGTGTCCAGCGTGTCGCCGCGCCGGGCAGGAGGGCGCGGGCCTGCGTCAGACGGGGTCACTGCGCACGTCCAGGGCATCGCGCAGTCCGTCGCCGATGAAGTTGAAGCTGGTCACCGCGATGGTGATGGTCACGCCGGGCACGATGGCAAGCCACGGCGCGCTGGCCAGATACTGCTGCGCGCCGTTCAGAAGGTTTCCCCAGCTCGGCAGCGGCGGCTGGATGCCGTAGCCGAGGAAGCTGATGTAGGCCTCGAGCAGGATCGCGCGTGCAACCGTCAGGCTGGCGGCAACGATGATCGGACCCATGACGTTGGGAAGGATCTCGCGGAACATGATGTGGCTCTGGCTCAGACCGAGCATCCGCCCCGCCTGCACGAATTCCCGCTCGCGCAGCGACCGCGTCTCGGCCTCGACGATCCGTGCGATCTCCATCCAGCTCGTCAGCGCGATGATGATGGTGATGATCGCCGGTTCCGGCTGCAGCAGGGCCGCGAGGACGAGGACGAGGAAGATCGACGGGAAGGCGAGGAAGGCGTCGGTCAGGCGCATCAGCACGGCCCCCACCCACCCTCCGCGATAGCCCGCGACGAGCCCCACGAGCCCCCCGATCACGGTCGAGAGCAGCATGGCCATGAACCCGACCAGAAGCGAGATCCGCCCCGCCATCAGGAGGCGCGCTGCCAGGTCGCGGCCGAGCGGATCGGTGCCGAGGTAGTGATCGCCCGTCATCGGCGGCGCGAACCGCGCGCGCAGGTCGATGTAGAGGGCGTCGTAGGGCAGCACGTGGGGCCCGACGACGCAGGCCAGCGTCAGGGCGGCGATCATCGCCAGCCCGATGATCGCGAGCCTGTGACGGCGGAAGCGCCGCATGCCCCGGCTGTTCCACCAGGAGGGGCGGCCTGCGGGTTCTGTGGCGGCAAGTGACATGACGGCTCCTTGGCTCAGCCCAGACGGATGCGCGGATCGACGAGGGCCACGACGATGTCGGCGGTCAGATTGCCCGCGATCACGAGGGTGGCGGAGAACATCAAAAGGCCCATCACGACAGGGTAGTCGCTGTAGCTCAGGCTATCGAGGAACAGCCGGCCCATCCCCGGCCATGTGAAGACCGTCTCGGTCACCAGCGCGCCGCTCAGGATGTTGGGCAGTTGCATCCCCGCCAGCGTGATCATCGGCAGCAGGGCGTTGCCGACGACATGCTTCATGACCACCCGCCGCTCGGTCAGACCCTTGGCGCGGGCGGTCTTCACGAAGTCCTGGTTGATCACGTCGAGCGTCGCGGTCCGCATGTAGCGGCTCCAGATGGCGACGTTCACGAGCGACAGCACGACGGCCGGCAGGATCAGGTGGTGCAGGTAGTCGAGGACCGACTCCGCCCCGATCGTGTACATGTTCCCCGCCGGGACCCACCCAAGCTGCAGCGAGAAGACGTAGATCCCGACGAGGCCGAACCAGAACGTCGGGATCGACAGGGCGACCATCGCGCCGATCGTGGCTACGTAGTCGAAGTTCGAATAGCGATGCGTGGCCCCGCGGATGCCGATCCAGGTGCCGACCGCGATCGAGAGGGCGGTCGAGCTTCCCATCAGCAGCAGCGTCGCGGGCAGGTGACGCATGATGACGGAGAGCACCGGCGCCCCGTCCCGGAACGACCGGCCCCAGTCGCCCACGAGGAGGTGACCCGCCCAGTCGAGATACTGGATCGGCAACGGCCGATCGAGGCCCATCTGCGCGGCGATGCGGTCGAGGTCGGCCTGCGTCATCCCGGGATCGAGGGCGAACTGCGAGAGCGGTCCGCCGGGGACGAGATTGAGCACGGTGAACCCGACGATGGAGACCGTCACGATCAGAAGAAGGCTCTGCCAGAGACGACTGAGAAGAAAGCCGGTCATCGGACCTCACGAGGTGGCGTCGGGTTGCAGGGACGGCCACCCGCCTCGGGGGGACAGGGCGGCCGCGGGCGCATCACCGGGCGAGGTACCAGGCCGAGGCGTTCCAGGACTCGGTCCGGGTATTGCCGTTCGCCTCGACACCCTCGATTCGTTCCTTCCAGCCACGCACTTCCGCGCCCGAGAAGAGAGGCAGGAACGGCAGGTCCTCGCGGATGATCTCCTGCACCTCGAGGTAGATGGCCTTGCGCGCCTCGGGGTCGAAGGTCCGCGCCCCTTCCGCCAGCAACTCGTCGATCCGGGGATTCTTGTACTGCGCGTTGTTCGACCCGTTGCCGCCCTGCGCCGGGATCGCGCCCGAGTGGAACCGGTTGGTCACGTCCGGGTCGGCCCCGATCAGGAAATTGATCCCGACGATGACGGAGTCGAACTGCGACTGGACCCAGAACTCTCCCCAGATTACCGCGGCCGGCAGGTTCGAGATGGTCATTTCGACCCCGATTTCCCGGAAGGTCTGCTGCAGGAACTGTTGCGTCTGCTCGCGCAGGTGGTTGCCGGCCGTCGTGGAGTTCTCGAAGGCAAGGCGGACGCCGTCCTTCTCCCGGATGCCTCCCGCCCCGGGCACCCACCCCGCTTCGTCCAGCAGGCGGTTGGCCTCCCCGAGGTCGAAGGTCTGCCGCGGCAGCGCATCGTCATGGTAGAACGAGGCGGTCGGCATGAAGGTCTCCACCGCGGTCGGAAGGCCGTAGTAGAGCGCCTCGATGATCGAAGTCTTGTCGATGGCGGCGTAGAGCGCCTTTCGCACGGCCGGGTCCTGGAACTGCGGTCGTTCGAGGTTGAGGTAGATCGACTCGACGGAGCTCGCCTGAACGATCTCGACGACACGCTCCGGCAGCGTCTCGGCTTCCGCAAAGTTGTCAGGCGTGATGAACTGACGGCCGACGAGGTCGATGTCGCCGCTGCGGAACTGAGTATAGAGCACCGTGAGGTCGGGGATGTACTTGAAGACGAGCTCCTCGATGTACGGTCCTTCCCCGAAATACTCCGTGTTCGCGACGAGGCTGACGTTGTCGCCGGCGGTGCGCGACCCCCACTTGAAGGCGCCGGTCCCGACCGGAGCCTCGTTGAACGCGGCTGTGTTCGGATCCTCCGCGGCCTCAAGGATGTGCTTCGGGACGATGAAGGTCTCGGTCAGGAAGCTGAGATAGGGTGCAAAGGCCTTCTCCATCCGCCAGGTGATCTCCGTGGGCGAGACCACCTCGATGTCGCGGACGAGGTCGTGGCCGGAGGTGCGCCAGCTGCGGAATTCGGGGTCGACGATCAGCTCGAGCGTGTACTTGACGTCCTCCGCCGTGAAGGGCTCACCGTCGTGCCAGACGACGTCGTCGCGCAGGCGGATGCGCCATTCCAGCCCGTCCTCGGACAGGCCGCCGTTCTCGACGGACGGAACTTCGGAGGCGAGGTTCGGAACGATCTGGCCGTCGGGCAGGACGCGGAAGAGCGCGTCGAAGAGCGAGAAGTGCACACCGTCGTCGACCTCGATCTTGGCCATGAGCGGGTTGAAGACCGTGGGCTCCTGCGAAAGGCCGACGATGACGCGCCCCGACGGCTCCGCGGGCGGGGTCTGGGCGAAGGCCGGCTGTCCGATCAGGTTCGGCGCGGCCAGCGCGATGCCACCCGCCGCCCCCATCATCGCAAGGGCGCCCCGGCGCGTGGTCCTGGGTGTCGTGCTGGTCATTCTCGTCTCTCCATGTTGAGGGGCGACGCTTCCGGTCGCCTTTCATGCCGAGCCGCGTCCTCGCCCGGAATGGCGGCCACGAGCTCTCGGGTGTACTCGGACTGGGGGTCGCGGAAGATGCGCGAGGGCGGACCGGTCTCGACGATCCGGCCCTTCTGCATGACCGCGATCTCGTCGCAGATCTGGCTGGCCACGCGCAGGTCGTGGGTGATGAAGACCATGGCCGCGCCGGTCTCCACCTGGACCCGGTTGAGCAGCTCGAGGATCTGCGCCTGGATCGAGACGTCGAGCGCGGAGACGGCCTCATCGGCGACAAGGATCTTCGGCCGGAACATCAGTGCGCGCGCGATCCCGACGCGCTGTCTTTGTCCGCCGGAGAACTCGTGGGGAAAGCGGTCGTAGGCACCCTCGTCGAGGCCCACGTGGGCCAGCATCGCCCGCGCCGCCGCCCGCGCCTCGCCCGGAGGAGCTCCATGCGCGATCGGCCCGACCGTCAGGATGCGTCCGATGGTGGCCCGGGGGTTCAGCGAGTTGAACGGATCCTGGAAGATCATCTGGATCTTTGGCCGGAAGGCGCGGAACTGGCGTTCCGTCATCTTCGCGATGTCCTGCCCCTCGAACCGGATCGCGCCGCTGTCACTCTCCTCCAGCCGGACGAGCAGACGGCCGAGCGTGGACTTGCCCGAGCCGCTCTCGCCCACGATGCCCAGTGTGCGCCCCGGCGCGAGGTCGAGGGAGACGCCATCGACCGCCCTGACGACCCGCCGCCCGCCGAAGAACGCGCCGCCGCTCGAGAAGGTCTTCACGAGGTCGGTGACCTGCAGAACCGGCGCCGGCGCCGGCGCCGGCTGCGCACGATCGGCATCGGTCAGGTGCGGCACGGCGGCGATGAGACGCTGTGTATAGGGGTGTTCGGGGGCACGCAGCACCTTGGCCGCGCTTCCCCGCTCCACCAGCCGGCCCTTCTCCATCACCACGACGCTGTCGGCGATCTCGGCCACGACGCCGAAATCGTGGGTGATGAACATCACGCTCATGCCTTTGCGCCGCTGGATGTCGCGGATGAGTTCGAGGATCTGCGCTTGTGTCGTCACGTCGAGGGCCGTCGTCGGCTCGTCCGCGATCAGGATCGCGGGCTCGAGCGAGAGCGCCATCGCGATCATTACCCGCTGGCGTTGCCCGCCCGACAGGCGAAAGGGGTACTGACGGTACATCACCTCGGGATCGGGCAGCCCGGTTTCGGCCAGAAGCTCCATCGTCCGCGCCTTGCGATCCGCGGGCGTTCCGAGGCGATGGGCCCGCATCACCTCGTCGATCTGCGCGCCGATGGTCATGAGGGGGTTCAGCGCGGAGAGCGGATCCTGGAAAATCATCGCTACATCACGCGCGCGCATCGCCTGCATCTGCGCCGGCGAGGCCTTCAGCACATCGCGGTCCGCGAGCATCACCGATCCGCACTCGACGCGGACGACCTGTGGCAGAAGGCCCATCACCGCATTCGCCGTCACCGACTTGCCGGACCCGGACTCGCCGATGATGCAGAGGATCTCGCCTTTCATCAGGTCGAAGGAGACATCCTCGACCGCGTGGGCCCGCTCCATCCCCTTCGGCAGACGGACTGTCAGGCCCCGCACCGACAATGCGACGTCCGGCGCGCGGGAGGCTGGAGCATCCGCGATGACATCTGGTCCGAGGGTTGAAAGCTGCTCCATTGACGAAGGCAAACACGGATTGAAAAAAGGAGCAAGTAGGTGCAAGGATTTTCACTCAGGAAAGAGACAGCATGCGCCGTTCCTGCACGGAGCGCTATCTCGGCCCGATCCTGCGCGAATTTTTGAGCGTAGGAGGATGATCTTTTTTCAGTAAATCATCTGCCGTTGGATATTATATTGAATTCTTGTTCCGAGGGGATAGTCTCTCGGGGGAAGCTGGTGCGAGCGTTCCGACGGTGGAGAAGAAATGACCGATAGAAGCGGATCCAGCGATGTGATGACCGCATCCGAACATCGCGTCGGCGCCACCCTTCGCCGCCTTCGCAAGGAGAAGGACCTGTCGCTGCAGGCGCTGTCCGATCGCTCCGGTGTCTCCGTCGGCATGATAAGCCAGGTGGAGCGTGGGCTGGCGAACCCGTCGATCCGGCTGCTGACCGCACTTCGCCGGGCGCTCAACGCCTCGATGCAGGAACTCTTCGGCGAGATGCCGGGCGAGGCGGACGCGGCGACCGGCCCCGACCCGTCCTTCGTGCGCCGGGCCGCGGACCGGCCGACCATAGACCTGGGCAACATCACGAAGGCGCTGCTTACCCCGAGCGACCGCCACAACCTTCAGATCATGATCCTGAAGATCGAGCCGGGAGGCGAATCCGGCGGACGCGCGCTGAGCTATCCTGCCGAGAAAGGCGGCCTCGTCCTCTCGGGGGAAATCACCCTGCAGGTGGACGAGGAGACGACGACGCTGCGCCCCGGCGACAGCGCCGTCTTCGACAGCGCCCGCCCCCACAGCCTCCGCAACCTCGGCGACGAGACTGCTGAACTGCTCTGGATCATCGGGGCCGTGCAGTTCGACCGACATTTGTAGACCCCAAACCTAACCCGACGTCTCGTCGAACCGGGAGAGCGCCATGACCAAGGGCGAAACTAGCCACAAGACCACCCCCTACTGGTGGGAAGCCGCCCCCGTCGCGTCCCTGCCGGAAAGGCCGGTCGAGAAGACTGCCGATGTCGTCATCGTCGGCGCGGGATACGCAGGGCTTTGCGCCGGGCTGGCCCTCGCGCGGGGCGGGCGTTCCGTCGTGGCGTTCGACCGGATGCACCCGGGAGAGGGCGCCTCCTCGCGCAATGGCGGCATCACGAGCGGAAACATCCGTTCGGACTTTACCGCGCTCAGCAAGAAGTTCGGAGAGGATCGTGCCCTTCGGATCGAGGCGGAAGGCAAGATGGCCCGCGATTTCCTGAATGCGTTCGTCCGCGACGAGGGCCTTGCCTGCGACCTGCAGGTGACCGGCCGCTTCAACGGGGCCATCGGTCGTGAGCAATACGATACCGTCGCGCGAAACGCGGAGACGCTGGCCCGCAAGCTGGATGTCGAAAGCTACGCCGTCCCTTACGCCGAGCAGCAAAAGTTCGTCGGCACCGATCACTACCGTGGCGGCACGATCCGCATGGATATCGGCGGGCTGCATCCGGCAAGGTTTCACGCGGAGATCCTGCGCATCAGTCGCGCGGCCGGCGTCAGCGTCCATTCCGATACCGCCGTCACCGCCATCGATCGCCAGCCGGACGGCATCCGCGTCGTCACGTCCCGCGGCACGATCACGGCAAAGCAGGTTCTGGTTTGCACCAACGGCTACGCCGACGCGGCCGACCCTTGGCTGCGCCGGCGCCTCGTGCCCGTGCGCAGCCGGATCGTCGCCACCGAGGAATTGCCGCAGGAGACGATGGATCGCCTGATGCCCAAACGGTCCATGTTCGGCGAGTATCGAAAGGTCGGAAACTATTACCGGCCCTCGCCCGACGGAAAGCGCATCCTGCTCGGCGGTCGCGATGCGGTCCAGTCCGGCCCCTCGGAGGCGGGAGCCGAAGCGTTGCGCGGCGAGATCGTCAAGCTCTTTCCGGAACTTCGGGACGTGCGGCTGACGCATAGTTGGTGGGGCCTGGTGGCCATGCACCGCGATATGCTTCCGCGCATCTTCGAGCGGGACGGAGTGACCTATGCGACCGGCTTCTGCGGCTCCGGCGTGGTCTGGGCGCCGTGGATCGGGCACCGTGCGGCTTACAGGATGATGGGAGACGCGGTGCAGGGTGCGTCGGCCTTCGACTTCCGCCCCCCGCCGTTCATACCGCTCTACGCGGGGAAACCGTGGTTCATGCCGGCACTCATCTCGCTCTACCGTCGACAGGACCAAAAGGCCTTCGCCCGTGCGACACGCTGATCCTCGAACGCCGACAGGGAGGGTTGCACGATGACGTTCCTGATGATCTCCCACGCCAACCGGGTCCGGGCCTTCGCGGAGGCCTTCGCGCGGGACCTGCCCGAGATACCCTTCGCAAGCGACCCCGAGGCGGTGGACCCGGCGGAGGTGCGGTTCCTGATGTGCTGGCGCTTTCCCGAGGATTTCGCCGATACGTATCCGAACCTTGAGGTGGTGTTCTCCACCGGTGCCGGTATCGATCAGGTCATGGATGTTCCGCTGCCGCCCCATGTTCGTCTCGTCCGCATGATCGACAGCGGTAATGCCGCGCTGGTACGGGACTATGTCGTCATGTCGGTGCTCGCCCTTCATCGTGACCTGCCGGCATACCTCCGGCAGCAGCGTGAGCGGCTGTGGAACGTGCGCGAATTCGTCTGGTCCGATCAGCGCCGGGTAGGGTTCCTGGGGCTCGGCGAGATGACCCATGCCCCGATCAGGATTCTCGGTGACATGGGTTTCCGTCTCATGGGATGGAGCCGTTCCCCGAAACAGATGGAGGATGTCCGGACGTACCACGGCCTCGACGGCCTTGCACGGATGGTCCGGGAGACAGACATCCTCGTCTGCCTTCTCCCATTGACGCACGAAACGCGAGGCATTCTCAACGCCGATCTCTTCGCCCAGCTACCTGAGGGCGCGGCCTTGGTTCAGGCCGGTCGTGGAGGGCATCTCGATCAGGCAGCGCTGCTGTCGTCTCTCGACAGCGGTCGACTGTCGGCCGCGTTCCTCGACGTGACCGACCCCGAGCCTCTGCCCTCGGACAGCCCCCTCTGGACTCATCCGAAAATCATCCTGACACCGCATGTCGCCGGCAACACGCGCGCCGAAAGCGCGGCGTCCGCCACGGCCCTCAACCTCCGCAGGTATCTCGACGGCAAAGTCATGCAGGGGCTGGTCGAACCTGGCCGGGGATATTGAGCGCACAGACCTGGCGGCCTGATCTGCCCCCCTGAAAAGCTTTCTAATCGCGCTGGTCCAGCTGGCTGATTGAAGTCTGTGCACACGCCGGGTTCATGGTTCTCTCCGCGGTCGGTCTCGGTGAACCGCCGCATGTTGGCGTCAGTTGGTCGGATCGAGCGAAGTGGTCCTCGTGGTTGTCATTGGCACCGCATTTTCAGGGACGGCCTGATCCGCGACAAATATGTCCCGGCGGGGACGCATCCGATGAAGTCAACCAGTCGACCGGCACGGCAATGGCTATGCCGTCGCCTCCTGACTCCAACGGAATGGGGTATGGGTCTTCTGATCTTCCCCCGGTCCGGCGGACACGGTTAGGCCGCCATTCGCTCGATGTCGGCCGGTGATCTGTAGCCGAGGGCCGAATGGAGGCGCCTCGAGTTGTAGAAGGCCTCGATGTATCCGAACGGAGTCCCTTCGTGCCTCGTCGCGTGTGGCGGAGATACGATGGTGAACGCGCTCGACCCTGAGTGTGTGGAAGAAGCTCTCCATCGGCGCGTTGTCGAGGCAGTTGCCGCGCCGGCTCATCGGGGGCGTAATGCCGGCGGCGGCAAGGACTTGGCGATACGCGTCGGGTGCGTATTGGACGCCGCGATCCGAGTGTTGGATGAGGCCCGGGGGCGGGCGCTGCCGCTCGATGGCTATGCGCAGCGCTTCGACGGCGGTCGTTCATCGTAGCGCCATCGGTCCGAGCCCGATGGACGGCGGCATGCAAGGTCTCGCGCATGGCCCAGCCAACGACCTTGCGGGTGTGCATGTCGATCAGCGCGGCGAGATAGAGCCGGCCCTCGCCGGTCGGGATGCAGGTCCAATCCGTGAGCCAAACTTGGTTCGGCGCCATCGCCGTGAAGTTCCGGCCGATCCTGTTCGGCGCGATCGGATAGGAATGGCGGCTGTCCGTCGTGCGCATGCGGCGAGGCAGCGCGGCCAGCCCGCGAAGGCCCCCTGCGCGCATGAGCCGGGCAACACGGTTGCGTCCGATACTCCGGCCGAGAGTGCGCAGCACCGCGTGGAGGCGGGGCGCGCCATAGACGCCGCCGCTCTCGGCATGGATGTGTCGGATCTCGGTCGAGAGGGTGCGATCCTCGCAGGACCGACGGCTCTCCGGACGAGGTCGCCATGCATAATATCCGCTCGCCGACACCCCCATCACACGGCACATCGTTCTGATCGGCCACACGCCGCGATGCTCATCCATTGCCCAGCAGGGCATCGCGCAGCGATGTCCCGGGAGGAGACGAACCCGAAGATCATCGGGTGGCCCCGCCGAAGATGAGCGCAGCCTTTTTCAGGATATCACGCTCCGTCTCCGCGCGGTGCAGCTCGCGTTCGAGACGCGCGTTCTCCGCCGCCAGGTCGGCCGGGGACGGCGTCACGGATACGGGCGCCGGCCGCCGCGATGTCGAAGCTGCGGCACCGCCGCCGAACCGTGCGATCCAGCGCCGGAGCACCGTCTCATACAGGCCCAGCTCCTCCGCTACCGCGATGGTCGTCATCCCGCTCATCCTGACGCGATCCACCGCCTCCCGCTTGAACGCGTCCGGGAACCCTCGCCGCTTCCGTTCCGTCATCCGACACTCCTATCCAAGTCTCATCGTCCCTATCGGGGCGTCCACTGGACCGGGGAAGATCAGGACTACGAGGGCGTCTACCTGCACGCGTGGGAAACTGGCCCGGAGGCACGGACAGGGCCGCGAGGCCGCATCGAATTCGGCAACCGAAAGCGCCCGCATTCCGGCGAGCCGCCAGCAAGGCCTACCGAGAGAGAGGCCCCAACACGCAACCCGATCGGCAGGAGCCGAGCGTAGCTCGGAAACCGACAGATCCTGTTCAGGGAGCGGGGAGCACCTCGGTCTACCGGTGGCCGGCCCATCCCCGGTCGTCGGTGAACGCACGACCTGCGGAGATCCTTGCGGCTGTGTACGCGTCGGGCAGATCATCGAGCGGGGCGAGCGGCTTGCCCGAGGCTGCCAGGAGGATGTTGGTACGTCCCGAGGAATTCATGGTGCCCTGCGTCGCTTCCACGTACGGATAGAGGTGGCCGAGGATGGCGTGAACGCCGCGGGCCAATCGGCCGTCGGGTGCGTCGATCAGGTTCACGTAGACCGGACCGTCCACGAGTCCCCGGAGGCGTTCGAAGGTTTCCTGCGTGACGAGATGGGCCGGAACCGAGTTCGACGAGAACGCATCCATCACGGCGGCGTCGAAGCGGTCCTCCGTCTCGTTCAGGTAGACCCGGCCGTCGGCATGGACGATGCCGAGCCGCTCCGTCGAAACCTGACCGTCGCGGTTCGCATCGTAGCCTGTCCGCTCGATCATCGCCCCCGCCCGAGGCATGTGCCGCTGCACGACCTGCGTCACGAGCGGATCGATCTCCACCGCGATGGCCCGGGCGTCCGGGCGCGAAGCAAGAAGCTTCGTGGGGAGCGTGTAGCCGCCCCCGCCGACGAACAGGACGGACGGCGCCGGGCCCAGATCGCGGTCCATCCGCGCCCAGAGCCACTGCGTGTAGGTCAACGCAAGCTCGGGCGACTTGCCGGTCCGATCATCACCGGGGCCGATCCGCTCGGCGGCCTGCGTGATGCCGTCCGAGTAGAGGCGAACCTCATTGCCGTTGCGTACGACATGGAGACAGGACAGTCCTGACTCGTACTCGCAGATCGACCCCCCGGCGATCCCTGCCAGGGCAACGAACGCCGCGCCCCCGATCACCACGCCGGAACGCGGCTCCCTCGCGCGGTCGTCCGGTTCCGCCGGACCCGCCGGCGCCCAGGGCCGGATCGGCCCGTATGAAGGGCAAGCAAAGAAGCGTCGCGGCCCCGCAGGCGGCGAAGGTGGCCGCCGAACCGAAGAGGGGGAGAGCGATGAAACCGGCCAGGATCGCGCCCAGGATTGCACCCGACGACCCGGCCGCCAGAACCAGCCCCAGCGACGAGCCCTCCCGGCCCGGACGGGCCTCGACGGCAAGCTTGGCCAGGAATGGCGAGGGGACACTGATCAGGATCGATGCGGGGAAGAAGGCCGCAAAGACGCTGAGCAGCATTCCTGCGGTTCCCCGCGCGCCCAGGGCATCGAGCAGGCCGAGAACGGTCGGGGACAGCGCCATCAGGACGGCTGCCCCGACCAGCGCGCTCTTGACGTTGCCGACCGCCGTCGGGCGGTCACGTTCGGCGATGAACCCTCCGAAGGCGCTGCCGAGCGAGAAGCCGGCCAGGACGGTCGCGATGACGGCGGTCCATGTCAGCAGCGAGGTTCCGAAGAAGGGTGCCAGAACCCGCCCGGCCGCGATCTCGTAGGTCAGCCCTATTGCGGACAGCACGAGTATGAGGCCGATCGTGATCCAGAACCGCATGGTCGCCTCCCCTGCACCCGACAGGACGGTATCGCGCCCGCCCGCGAGGAACTCTGGCGCAAGCCGACAGGCGAACTCCGTTCCGTGCGATCCACGTAGGTCCGCAGCTCGGCAAGGGCAACTTCGCCTGCCCTGCCGACACGTTCCGATGGTGCAGCAGGTGCCGATGAGCGGCCCCGCGAGACTGTGCCGCGGCATCCGACAACCTCACGCAGTTCCGAGATCGGCCAGAAGGAGACGGCTCTTCGGCGATGGCGACTGAAAGCGGCCTCGTGACGTCGGCCGGACTGCAACGCGCGGCGAAAGTCATGTCCGACCTCCGCGAAAAATCGCGTGGGCTCCGGTCGGGTCGCGGGAACCTTCGCGCGACATCGCAACCTCCACGGGGTCGGAATGCGCGCTGTTCGACAAAGCGCGGACCTCGTTCCAGACCGGGTTTCGGTTGCTGTTCGCGTTTTCTCGAGCGTGAGATCGGAGATCGCCTTCCACACCGCCCGTTCTTCTTCCCAAGCTCCTTAAGGCGCATCATCAGGCCGGTTTTCAGCCCGCCGATCTCCTTGCGCCAGCGGTACTCGGTGAACGGCGTCACCCCGGTCGACCGCACCGGCTCGGCCACCAATCGGGGGCGCGATACCACCACCTCGACCCGCCGTAGCGTCGCGACGATCTCCTCCGGCCTGCGCCTCTTCTGGCCTGTTTCTTCCTCCTCGTTGGCTCGAAAGCCTGCTTCAGAGAAGGCCATCTCTGAGGGGCAGGCCGATACGCGAAAGTTCGACGTGTCCCGTCCTGCCGGGCGACAGGACATCCGGACGGGCAATGGACGATGCGGATCGTAAACACCGGCGTTCAGGACGCGAACCGACAGGAACCACCGCGCCTGATAACGACCTGGACCGCGCATGACCCTCATCAAGCGATAAGCATGCCGTTCAGATCGCGCATCGGCGACGTACCGGGGAAGCGAATGCCGTGACGACGGCCGGACCCCTCCCTTGTACGCGGCTCCATCCGGCGAAAAAGGACGCACACGCGATTTCCGCGGCGGCGGCAGGTCGCTGTCCGGGAACCGCGGCGGCCACAGGGCAACCTGTCCAAAAGGCTGTCCCTCTGCGGAACGTCGCCTCCGGCGCGCCGCACCCGGACGCCTTGCATGCCGCGGCCGACCCGCCACATAGGCCGCATACTGATCCGGAGGTGCACCATGCCCGTGACCACACGCCTGTCCCTGTCGCTCGCGGCGGGTCTTCTTTTCGGCACCGCCGCCGAGGCGCAGGATGCCGTGTTCGGCCCGCTCGTCTCCCCCGCGTCGCTGCAGGCCGCTCTCGACCAGGTCGAGGTGATCGACATTCGCGCGGGCGGCGACGACGGCTATGGCGGCGGCCATCTTGCCGGCGCGCTGAGCGCGCCCTACGGCCTGTTTCGCGGCCCCGACGACAATCCCGGCGAGGTCCCCTCCGAGGACGCGCTGACGGAGACGCTTCGCGGCCTGGGTCTCGTCCCCTCCTCCCGGGTGGTCATCGCCTACCAAGGCGAGGATGCCACCGACTTCGGCGCGGCCGCGCGGGTCTACTGGACGCTGAAATCGAGCGGCTTCGAGGAGATATCGATCCTGAACGGCGGGCTCAACGCCTGGACCGAAGCCGGGTTCGAACTGTCGACCGATCCGGTCGAGGTCGAGCCCTCGGACGTGGTGGTGACGTGGGACGAGCGCTGGACGGCCACCGTCGAGGACGTGCAGGCGGCCATCGGCGAGGACGACGCGCTTCTGCTCGACGCGCGGCCCGAAGGCTTCTGGAAGGGTGAACAGGCCCACGCGGCGGCCGCGAAGCCCGGCACGATCCCCCAGTCGGAGTTCTTCGAACATTCGGGCTGGTTCTCGGACGGGCCGGCCATCGTCGATGCCGGGGCGGCCATGGCGCTCGCCGAAGCGCAGGACTTCACGGGCGCGGATCGCATCATCTCGTTCTGCAACACCGGCCACTGGGCGGCGACGAACTGGTTCGCGCTGTCGGAGCTTGCCGGCCTCGACGAGGTGAGGCTCTACCCCGAAAGCGTGGTCGGCTGGTCCAACGCGGGCTATGACATGGCGAACGTGCCCGGTCCGATCCGCACGTTCTGGAACCAGGTGAAATCGGCGTTCTGAGCGCCACCAAGGAGGCGCGCATGGCCAGTCCCGCCGCAATCATGCCGCAGAGCGGTGCCCCCGCGCTGACGCGCGCCGCCCTGATCGGGGCGGCGTTGACCCTCGCGCTGGCCGTCGCTGTCCTGGTCGGGGTCCGGTACGGTCTCCTGATCCTGATCGGACTGGGCTTCGGCATCACGTTGGAAGGGTTCCGCTTCGGCTTCGCGGGCCCCTGGCGGCGGATGATCACCGAACGCGACCCGGGCGGGCTGCTCGGGCATCTTCTGGCCATCGGCCTCGTCGCGGTGGTGGCCATCCCGCTTCTGGCCGTCTCGGGGCCGGCGCTGGTCGGGGCGCATGCGCCCGTGGGGATCGCCATGATCGCCGGAGCCTTCGTGTTCGGCGCTGCCATGCAGGTGGTCATGGGCTGCGGATCGGGTTCTCTGGTCAATGCCGGGTCGGGCAATCCGGTCGGCGTCGTCGCCCTGCCGTTCTTTGCCATCGGGTCGTTCCTTGGCGCCTACAACCTGATCTGGTGGTCGTCGCTCGGGTCCCTGCCGGTCATGGTTCTCGACGGCGCGGATGGCTTGGCGATCACCCTCGCCGGGCTGGCGGCCGTCGCCGCGTTCGCGCTGTGGCTCGCGCCGTCCGAACTGCGGCGCATCCCCGCCCGCTACGTCTGGGCGGCGCTGTTCCTCGCGGTCTTCGCCCTTCTCAACATCGTCGTGGCCGGCCAGCCTTGGGGCGTTGTCTACGGCCTCGGCCTCTGGGCGGCGAAGGGGGCGACGGCCCTCGACATCCCGACCGAGCCCTCGGCCTTCTGGGGGTTGCCGGCGAACCAGGCACGGATCGCGGAAAGCCTGCTGACCGACGTGACCTCCCTGACCAATCTGGGCCTCATCGGCGGGGCGCTTCTGGTCACCGTCTGGCGCGGCGGCCTGTCGGCGGACCTGCCGCGCATGCCCGCGCGGGCCTGGGTCACGGTGATGGTGATGGGCCTCGTCCTGGGGTACTCCTCCCGCATCGCCTTCGGCTGCAACGTGGGCGCCTTCTTCTCCGGCATATCCACGGGCTCGCTGCACGGCTGGGTGTGGTTCGCCGCCGGGTTCACCGGATCCATCGTGGGGGTGAAGCTGCGCCCCCGGCTCGGGATGGGAGGGTGACGTGACCCGCAGGACCACTGCCGCTGTCGTGATCGCCTATGTCGCGGGTCTCCTCGCGCTCGACCTCTCGGCGTCCGAACCGCCCGACATCTACTCGCAGCCCCCGGTGATCGCATTGGGATCGGACGCGGTCGCATCCGGCGCCCATTGCGCCTCTCTCCCGACGGAATGATCGGGACTCCGGCCCGCTTCGAGCGGTAACCGCCGACGGAAGGGTCGCCCGCGCCGCCGCCGGACCGGTAGGGCGGACCGGTCGCCCCCCGCGCGACGTCGCGGCCTTTCCGTCCGCGCGCGGAGTCCCCTTCCGCGAGACGATCCGCATCGGGGTCATGGATGTCGGACCCTGAAGCCCCCCCTGCATCGCCTCGCTCTTCGATGCCACGCCCGGATGTTCCGCCGGCATGAGATTTCCCAAGGCGTGAGCTCACTGCGTCCAACCTCACAACTCGTCCCCGACGATCGGCACCGGCGGGCGCGCCCGCGCCGCGGCATCCTGCACATCATTCCCCCCCCCGGGCCCTGAACCACAGCTTCCGGCCGGCGGCCCGAGTCCGACCGCCACAAGCTCCGCCAGAACCGCTTTCCGCTAAGGATCGTTGCAGCCCCCGGGCGGATGGATGCCGCCGACGCCAGCCACATCGTCGGGGCCGGCCGGCTCCCGTTCCGCCGGAAAGCCCCGGTTGGCGCGTCTTTGCGCAATCTTTTCCGGCCGCCCGCAAATTTACCAGGCGACAACGCCGGAACCCGTGATAGCAAAACGATACCCGCGCCTTCGGCGACGATCGCGCGGGCCATATTTCTGGGAGGAAACCATGACGACCATCACCCGCCACCTTTGCGTCTCGACCGCCGGTGTCGTCGCCCTGGGCCTTCTGCCGACGCTCGCCGCTGCCGAGACGAAGCTGAAATGGGCGCATGTCTACGAGTCGAGCGAGCCGTACCATACCTGCGCCGTGGCCGCGAACGAGCCTCTGATGGCAGCCACCGACGGGCGGTTCGGGATCGAGGTCTTCCCGGCCTCGTCGCTCGGCAAGGAGGAGGACATCAACGAGGGGCTGGGCTTCGGCACCGTCGACATCATCCACACCGGGCAACTCTTCGCGGGCCGCGCGTTCGGCCCGATCGCCATCGGCGGCGCGCCGTTCATGTTCCGCGATTACGACCACTGGGACCAGTACCGCAATTCCGAGCTCTTCGACGAGCTCGCGCAGGGCTACACCGACGCCACCGGCAACCACATCACCGCGATGACCTACTACGGCGCGCGGCACGTGACGTCGAACGAACCGATCCTTGCGCCCGGCGACATGGAGGGGCTGAAGATCCGGGTGCCGAACGCCCCCCTCTACATGATGTTCCCGGAGGCCGTCGGTGCCAATCCGGCGCCGATCGCCTTCGCGGAGGTCTACCTCGCGCTCCAGCAGGGCACGGTCGACGCGCAGGAGAATCCGCTGCCGACGATCCAGGCGAAGAAGTTCTACGAGGTCCAGAACAACATCAACCTGACCGGCCACATCACCGACGCCCTCCTGACCATCGTCGGCGGCCCGGCGTGGGACGCGATGGAGGAGGCCGACAGGGAGGCCCTGGCGAAGGTCACCGAGGATGCGGCCGTGTGCGCTACCGACGCCATCATCAAGGCGGAGAGCGAGCTGGTCGAATGGTTCCGCGGCGAGGGCGTTGAGGTGAACGAGGTCGATCGCGGTCCGTTCATCGAGGCCGTCCGGGCCGTCCACAACGGCCCCTCGGCGACCTGGGACCAGGCGACCTACGACCGGCTTCAGGCCATCGAGTAGCGCTCTCTCCCCCGCCGGGCCGCAGGATGGCGGCCCGGCTCCTTTCCCACCCGAGGCTGGAGGGCGCCAGATGCGCGTGCCGGATCCCAGAGACAGTCGCCCGACGGGCGACGCCGAAGACGGGGACGTCGCGCGGCCCGTGACGCCCCTCGCGCTCGACGAGGAGGTCATCGACCTGTCGGACCTTCACTGGACCGACGCGGCCGTGCTCGCCCTCTTCTGGGTTCTGGCCGTGGTCGTCTTCCTGCAGTTCTTCACCCGCTACATCCTCAACGACTTCGCTCGCCTGGACCGAGGAGATCGCGCGTTACCTGCTGATCGGCGTCACGTTCGTCGGCGGGATCATGGCGACCCGCAAGCAGAGCCATATCGCCGTCGAATTCGTCTACCGCTGGATCCCGCGCACCGGGCGCCGGATCGCGCAGACGGCCATCGACCTCGCGACCACGGCGTTCTTCGTGGCGATGACCGTGCTGTGCGCGCAGATCGCGGTCCGCACCGGGCAGCTGATGGTGTCGATCGACGTGCCGAAGTCGCTGATCTACTGGATCGTCACGGCGGCCTTCGCCTGCATGGCGGCCTATGCCGCCTGGGGAACCTGGCGACACCTCGCGGAGGGAACGTCGCGCCTGATCGACCCGCAGATCCACGATCAGCCCCTCCGGACCCTGGACTAGGAACCGCACCATGGACATCGTCTGGCTCTTCGTGATGCTGTTTGGAATGCTGGTCGTCGGCGTGCCCGTGGCCGTGGCGCTTGCGGGATCCTCGGCCATCTTCATCCTCTTCAGCGGCGCCACGCCGCCGATGGTGGTGGCGCACCGGATGATCAACGGCGTCGACAGCTTCCCGCTCCTCGCCGTCCCGTTCTTCATCCTGGCGGGCAACCTGATGAACACGGCCGGGATCACCGAGCGGATCTTCAACTTCGCGCTGGCGGGGGTGGGATGGATGCGGGGCGGGCTCGGCCACGTCAACGTCGGCGCGAGCGTCATCTTCGCCGGCATGTCGGGCGCCGCGGTGGCCGATGCCGGCGGGCTCGGCGCCATCGAGATCAAGGCGATGCGGGACGCGGGCTACGATCCGAAGTTCGCGGTCGGCATCACCGCCGCCTCCTCGACCATCGGGCCGATCATTCCGCCCTCGCTGCCGATGGTGATCTACGGCGTCGTCGCGGGCTCCAGCATCGGACAGCTCTTCGTGGCGGGTTTCGTGCCGGGGCTCCTGATGGCGGTGGCGTTGATGGTCATGATCGCGATCATGGCGCGCACCCGCGGCTTCGGCCGCGACCAGGCCTTCGACTGGTCGGTGCTGGGGTCGAGCTTCCGGCGCGCCTTCCTGTCGCTGCTGACGCCGGTCATCATCGTGGGCGGCATCCTGTCGGGCGCGTTCACGCCGACGGAGGCGGCGGTGGCGGCCTGCGCCTGGGCGCTGTTCCTCGGCCTCGTCGTGTACCGCACCCTGACCCTGCCGCGCTTCCTGCGCGTGAGCTTCGATACGATCGAGACCACGGCCGTCGTCCTCCTCGTCGTCGCCGCCGCGTCGATCTTCGCCTGGATCCTTACCTCGAACCGCGTGCCCGAGCAGTTCGCGGCGGGGCTCCTGCTGATCTCGGACAAGCCCTGGGTCATCCTGATCCTGATGAACCTGATCCTGCTGGCGGTCGGCTGCTTCATGGAGACGGTGGCGGCCATCACGATCATGGTGCCGGTCCTGCTGCCGATCGCGGTCGCGATCGGGGTCGACCCGGTGCATTTCGGGGTGATCATGGTGCTCAACCTGATGCTGGGCCTGCTGACGCCGCCGGTGGGCATGGTCCTCTACGTCCTCGCACGCGTCGCGAGGATCCCGTTCGAGCAATGCGTCGCCGGCACGGCGCCGTTCCTCATTCCGCTGGTCATCGTCCTCTGTCTCGTCACGTTCGTGCCGACGCTGACGATGTGGCTTCCGACGCTCATCTACCGCTGAGGGCAAATGACCATCTCGCTCGATACCATCTCCGGCTTCTGCCACGCCGCCCTGTCCGCCGCCGGCGCGGACGGGGACACCGCCCGCGACTGCACCGCGTCGATGATGCACGGCACGGTCCACGGCGTGGACAGTCACGGCGTCCGCCTGCTGGGCCACTACGTCAGGGCACTGCAGGGCGGCCGGCTGAACAAGGCGCCGAAGCTCTCGTTCACCCGCACGCGCGCCGGCTCCGGAATGCTGCACGGGGACGATGCGCAGGGCGCGCGCGCCACCTACGCGGCGATGGACTATGCCTGCGACCTCGCGTCGGAGGCCGGGATCGGGGCCGTGGGCATCACCCGGTCCTCCCATTTCGGCCCGGCCGGCGCCTACGCGATGCGCGCGGCGGAGCGTGGAATGCTGGCGCTCGTGACCTGCAATTCCGACAGCTTCGTGCGCCTCCACGACGGGGCCGCGCGGTTCCACGGCACCAACCCGCTCTCCATCGTCTGCCCGACGGGTGGCGACCCGTGGCTGCTCGACATGGCCACCAGCGCCGTGCCCTACAACCGGGTCGAGCTCTACCGCTCCACCGGGACCGCCCTGCCCGAAGGGGCCGCCTCCGACGCAGGGGGCGCGGATACGACCGATCCGCATCTGGCGGAAATGCTGGCTCCCCTCGGCGGCGCCTTCGCCTTCAAGGGCGCGGGGCTGGGCGGCGTGGCCGAGGTGCTGTCGGCGGTGCTGACCGGAATGACCCTCTCCCCGACGTCGCCCCCATGGGCGGGGAGGATTTCGCGACCCCCCGCGCGCTCGGCGCCTTCGTCCTCGCAATCGATCCCGCGGCCTTCGCGGGCGTCGACGCCGTCCGCGCGGGCATCACCCGCTACCTGACGCTGCTGCGGTCCTCGCCCGCGCGGCCCGGCACGCGCGTCCTCGCGCCGGGCGACCGGGAGTGGGCCGTGGCGCGGGAGCGCCGCGAGAACGGCGTGACGCTCGACCCGGTCACCGCCCGCACGTTCGCCGATCTCGCGGAGACGTTCGGCCTGGACCCGATCGCCCCGTCCTGACGGCACGACATCCCGTCCGGCCCGCCGGCTCTCTTTGCAGCGAAGCAGGACCGGCATCCCCGGGTCCGGTCCGACCTGCGTCGGGACCGCTTTCGCCGCTAGCTCCGGGCCGCGCGTCCCATCCTCTCGGCATACCCGAGGGCGGCGATCATGTTCACGTGGTTGGCCCGGCCGGTGCCGGCGAGGTCGAAGGCGGTTCCGTGATCGACCGAGCAACGGTCGATCGGCAGGCCGAGCGAGACGTTCACGGCCGTGTCGAAGGCGACGAGCTTGATCGGGATGTGACCCTGATCGTGATACTGCGCGATCACCAGATCGAAGGCGCCCTCGTAGGCGCGGTGATAGACGGTATCGGCCGGGATGGGGCCTTCCACGTCGATCCCCTCCTGCCGGGCCGCCGCGACCGCGGGGCGGATGTTGCGGTCGTCCTCGGTGCCGAACAGGCCGTTCTCGCCGCAATGCGGGTTGAGGCCGGCCACGGCGATGCGTGGCGCGGCCATCCCCATCCGGCCGAAATGGCGGTGCCCGGTGCGGATCGTGTCCAGCACCCGCTGCGTCGTGGCCCGCCCGATCGCATCCAAAAGCGAGACATGGCGTGGAGACGTGCAGGACGTTCAGGCGCTCCGAGGCCAGCAGCATCCAGGAACTTCGCGACCCGGTCAGATGCGCGAGCATTCCCGTATGGCCGTCGTAATGGTGGCCGGCGGCATTCAGCGCCTCCTTGTTGATCGGCGCCGTCACGATGCAGGCGGCCTCGCCCGCCCGCGTCAGGTCCACCGCGCGGGAGATGTAGCGGAACGCGGCCTCGCCGCAGGCCGGGTCGAGAACGCCGAACCGGCCGGGCAACCCGTCGACGGCGACGTGGTCGATGCGGAGGCCGTCGCCCGGCGCGTCCGGTTCGAGCAGGGGCAGCGCGATTCCGCACACCCGGGCCGCCCGCTCCATCGTGTCCCGGTCGCCGATGACGACCGTCGCGCGCCGCGTCGCCGCGTCGAGACCGGCAAGGGCCTTCACCGTCACCTCCGCGCCCACGCCGGAGGGGTCTCCCATGGTGACGACGACGGACGTGTTCATCGGGATATCCTCCAGCCTGACGGCGCGGTATCGGTGGGCCCGGGGGCACTTCGCCTCCGCGGACATGCCTTCGGTATGGCACGCCGCCCCGCGCGGGGACAGTATCCCGTCCCGTCGATAATATTGCCACAACAGGAAGCGATGACCGGAACACCCCACATGCCGACCATCCTCGTCGTGGCGGACGACCTCACCGGCGCGCTGGACTCCGCGGTCGCCTTCGCCGGGGGCGGACGGCGGATCGCGGTGGCGCGGGGCGTGGCCCGGATCGCCACTGCCCTGCGCAGCGAGCCGATGGTCCTCGCCGTCGATATGGCGAGCCGGGAGGGAACCGCCGCGGATGCGGTGGCAGGCCTCGAGGCGCTCGCCCGCGCCCTGCCGTTGGGGGCAATTCCCTCGATCGTGAAGAAGGTCGATTCCCGGCTGAAGGGCCACGTGAGGGCGGAGGTGGAGGCCCTGCACCGCCTGTCGGGACGCACGCGCGTCGTCGCCGTTCCGGCGATCCCCGGAATGGGGCGCCTGCAGATCGGGGGCATCCTGACCGGGTACGGGCTCGCGGATGCCATCGACATGGCGGACCGGCTCGGCCCCGACGTCGAGCTCCCCGATGCGGAAACGGACGATGCGGTGGACCGGATCGTCCGGACCGGCGACGCCGCCACGCTCTGGGTCGGCGCGCGCGGGCTCGCCTTCGCCCTGTCCCGCCATCGCTTCGGACCGCGCGCACCCGCCCCGCCGCGGCTCACCGGGCCGGCCCTCTTCGCCATCGGATCGCGCGATCCCGTCACGACTGCGCAGGTTGCCCGCCTCCGGAGCCGGGTCCACGCCGCGCCCGACGGGTCCGTGCCCGACGGCGTGGCGGACGGGGTGCTGGATATCGTCGCGATGACGGAGGGCGGGCGCGCGCGCCCTGCCGCCGCGGCGGGCGCTTCCTTCGCGGACGGCATCGCCGCCCGGATGAACGCGACGCATCCGATGACCCTGCTGGCCTCCGGCGGCGCGACGGCCGCGGCGATCCTCGACCGCCTCGGCGTCGGGGTGCTCGACGTCGAGGCCGAGATCGCGCCCGGCGTGCCGGTATCGGTCGCGGCGGTGCCATGGGGCCGGATGCGGATCGTCACGAAGTCCGGAGGGTTCGGCCCGCCCGACCTGCTCCAGCGCATCGGGGAGGGTATCGGGCGGAGCTGAGGGCGACGCCTCGGCTTCGAGCCGCCCACGCCGGAACCGTCGCATCGACCGGGACGAGCGACCCGGACGCATGATACCGGCCAGGACATTGATGACTCCAAGGATGACAGGAGAACACGTGGGGCTGCCGCTGCCGGTTCAGCCCTCGGAATTTGTCGAACAGGACTATGAGACACGGTCCTTGCATCGCGGACCCCTCATGCGAGCAGGTCGCCGATAGCCACGACCCGCCGCGCACGCACTCCGGAACCGTCATAGCGGCCCGGAACCCCGCCCGACCGCGCCGTCCGGTGTCCATGTCGATGCGTCTTTCCACGGCAGGCTCCGCGCGGGGCGCCATCCTTCCGGATCAGGCCGATGAGGATTCCGGTCGACGCCGGGGTGGCAAATGCCCTGTTTTTTCGCGTTGCCCCGGGCCGCGGCGGCCCTAGCTCGCGGGGAGACGCGAGGCATCGGACCCGAGGCTTCCCGAAGGACGAGGAGACGACGCGATGACGACCCTTCAGCGACAGCCCGCCATCGCCCCCCGCGCGGCCGCCGGGCTGTTCGGGCGTACCCGGGGCCGGACGGAGGCGCTCACCGCTTCGCTCTCGCCGGAAGACATGATGCTGCAAAGCATGGAGGATGCGAGCCCGGCCAAATGGCACCTGGCCCATACGACATGGTTCTTCGAGGAGTTCATCCTCAAGGCCAGGGACACCGGATACGCCTCGCCGGATGACCGGTTCGCCTATCTGTTCAATTCCTACTACGTCCAGGCCGGGCCGCGCCACGCGCGGGACAAGCGGGGCCTCGCGTCCCGCCCCGGCACGCAGGCGGTGCTGGACTACCGGGCCCACGTCACGGACGCGATGCTGCGGCTGCTCGAGTCCGACCGGGACGATGCGGGAGAAATCGCCGCGATGACGGAGCTCGGCTGTCACCACGAGATGCAGCATCAGGAGCTTCTGGTGACCGACCTGCTGCACGGGCTGAGCTACAACCCGCTGCTTCCCGCCTACAGGGACCCGGAGCCGATGCCGGTGACGGACGAGGTGCCGTTGACCTTCAGCCGCCACGAAGGGGGCCTTCACGAGATCGGTCACGACGGTTCGGGGTTCGCCTACGACTGCGAGGGTCCGCGCCACAGGATCTGGCTGGAGCCCTTCGAGATCGCGGACCGCCCGGTGACCAACCGCGACTGGATCGCGTTCATCGAAGGCGGCGGCTACGGCAGGCAACCGCTCTGGTTGATCGACGGATTCGCGGCGGTGCAGAAGAACGGCTGGGATGCGCCGCTCTACTGGTGGAAGGACGAGGACGTCTGGTGGACCTTTACCTTGCGCGGTGCGCAGCCGGTCAACCTCGAT
This sequence comes from uncultured Alphaproteobacteria bacterium, assembly GCA_963799455.1. Classification (GTDB taxonomy): domain Bacteria; phylum Pseudomonadota; class Alphaproteobacteria; order Rhodobacterales; family Rhodobacteraceae; genus CAWCXF01. The sequence continues at coordinate 341,106 of CAWCXF010000005.1, forward strand.
GCGCCGGTCTGCCATGTCAGCTACTACGAAGCCGAGGCGTTCGCGCGATGGGCCGATGCGCGCCTGCCGACCGAGGCCGAATGGGAGGTCGCCCTGGGCGGCGCGGAGATCGAGGGCAACTTCCTCGATCGCGAACAGCTTCGCCCCCTGCCCGGCGGCGGGCCCTACGGCGATGTCTGGGAATGGACCCAGACCCCCTTCACCCCCTATCCGGGCTTCCGCCCGCCCGAGGGGGCGCTCGGCGAGTACAACGGCAAGTTCATGGTGAACCAGTTCGTGCTGCGCGGCGGGTCCTGCGCCACCCCGCAGGCGCAGATGCGGCCGAGCTACCGAACCTTCTTCTATCCGCATCAGCGTTGGCAGATGCTGGGTCTGCGGCTGGCCCGGAACGTCTGAGATGGGCGAGATGAAGACGCCGACGCAGGTGCCCGACATCGCCTTGC
>CAWCXF010000006.1:0-336747 GCA_963799455.1 uncultured Alphaproteobacteria bacterium
CCCGGGTTCTTGGCGAGATACTGCTGGTGATACCCTTCGGCGAAGTAGAACTCCGGCGCGTCGCGGATCTCGGTGGTGATCGCCCCGAAGCCCTTGGCGCGCAGGCGCTCGCCGAAGGCGTCGCGGGTGGCCTCGGCCGCGCGGCGCTGCTCCTCGGAGGCGACGTAGATGCCGGAGCGATACTGGGTGCCGCGGTCGTTGCCCTGGCGCATGCCCTGGGTCGGATCGTGCCCCTCCCAGAAGACGCGCAGCAGATCCTCGTAGGAGACGCGCGCCGGGTCGTGGACGACGCGCACGACCTCGTTGTGGCCGGTGCGGCCCGAGCAGACCTCCTCGTAGGTCGGGTTAGGCGTCGTGCCGCCGGCGTAGCCCACGGCCGTGGAGTGGACGCCCGGCAGCTGCCAGAACAGGCGCTCGACGCCCCAGAAGCAGCCCATGCCGAAGACCGCCGTCTCCATGCCGGGGGGCACCTCGTGGAGGTCCACGCCGCTGACGTGGTGGGCGCGCGCCGTGGGGATGGGGGCGTCGCGGCCCGGCAGGGCGTCGGCGGGCTCCACCATCTCCGTCTTCCTCGATCCGAACAGGAACATGGGCTCTCTCCTTCTCGCTCGAACGATATAGGCGGGCCGCGGCGCCGGGCTACTCCGCCGGCGCGGGTCGGGGCGCGGGTCGGGGCGCGGCCGACGCGGCCTTGAGCCGCGTCTCGCGCCCCGGCGCGGGGTGGCGCGGGATCAGGGTGGCGAGCGCGAGCGAGCAGGCGGCGATCCCGGCCGCCAGCGCGAAGACCGCGCCGGGCGAGACGAGCCAGAGGAGCCCCAGCGGCACGGGCAGGCCGATGGCGGCGATGTGGTTGATGGTGAAGGCCACGGCCGCCGTGGGGGCGAAGTCGGCCGGGTCGGCGATCTTCTGGAAGTAGGTCTTGAGCGCGAGCGCCAGCGCGAAGAGGATGTGGTCCACGACGTAGAGCGCCGCCGCCACCGCCGCGCCCCAGCCGAGCGCGTAGACCCCGCCATAGGCGAGGAAGACGGCCACCAGCCCCGCATACTCGAAGATCAGCGCGCGCTGTTCTCCGAACGCCGCCACGGCGCGGCCGATGAGCGGCGCGAAGAGGATGTTGGCGATCAGCGTGCCGAGGAAGAGGCCGGTGACCTCGTGCACCTGCATGCCGAAGCGCTCGACGAGCATGAAGCCCGCGAAGACGACGAAGATCTGGCGCCGCGCGCCGGCGAAGAACTGGAGCGCGTAGTAGAGCCAGTAGCGGCGGCGCAGGACGATGCGCTTCGACTGGGGCGTGGGCGCCTCGAAGCGCGGGTAGAGGAGCGCCGCCGCGAGCGCGGCGAGCGCCGTGAACCCGCCCGAGGCCCAGTAGACGTGGGAATAGGTCAGGCCGAGCCGGTCCCAGGTGAGCACGATGACGACGTAGGCCACGAGCGTCGCGCCCGACCCGGCGGCCACGAGCAGCCCGAGCGTCTGGGGCGCGCGGGCGCGGTCGATCCACTGGAGCTGGAGCGACTGGTTGACGGTCTCGAAGTAGTGGAAGCCGATCGACGACAGCAGGGTGATCGTCAGGATCCCCGCCATCGAGGGGAACTGAGCGGTCAGCGCCGTGGCGACCCCGAGGAGGGCGAGCGAGAGGAGCGCCAGCACCTGCTCGTGGACGAGCAGGAGGATGGCGATGACGCCCACGGCGAGGAAGCCCGGCACCTCGCGCACCGTGTGCAGCAGCCCGATGTCGGCGCCGTCGAAGGAGGCGACCTCGACGACGAAGTTGTTGAGCAGCGCCGACCAGGTGGCGAAGGCCACGGGCATGGCGGCGGACATGACGAACAGCAGCGCCACCGGCCGGCGCCAGGGCGGCAGGTCGGAGGCTCGGGCGAGGGGGAAGGCCATGGGCGCGGGTCTATGCCCGGCGCGCGGCGAGGGGAAGCGCCCGGCGCGGACGGCCGTGCGCGCCTCAGGTCGCGTCCGGGCCGACCGGGACGGCCCGGAGCTGCGGGCCGGGCGATCCGGACGCGCCGACGAGCCGTGTCATGCCTCGGCCCCGAGGCGCGTCGCGGTCCGGCCCCCGCCCCCTGGGCGGATGGCGAAACGACCGGTGCCGCCGCTCGCCCGCCGCGGGCGGCACGCTCCCCGAGCCGGCGTCGTGACGCCGCTGCCCCCCTCGTGCTCGCGCGCGCCTCGTGCTCGCGCGCGCCTCGTGCTATCTCGCAGCCTCATCACGGAGCAGGGGAGCCCTCATGCCCAAGACATCGCAGGACTACGTGGCCGAGGCCAACGCCTCGGTCGAGAAGATCGACGTGCGGACCGCGCAGCGCCTGATCGCCGAGGACGACGCGCTGGTGGTGGACGTGCGCGACGCGCCCGAGGTCGAGAAGACCGGTCGCGCCGCGGGCGCCGTCAACGTCTCGCGCGGGATGCTCGAGTTCCGCGCCGACGAGGCCTCGAAGTATCACGACCCCGAGTTCCGCAAGGACCGCCCCGTGATCGTCTACTGCGCCTCCGGCGGGCGCGCCGCGCTGAGCGGCAAGACGCTCCAGGAGATGGGCTACGAGCGGGTCTACAGCGTGGGCGGGTTCTCGGACTGGTCGGAGAACGGCGGCCCGGTGGAGCCCGCGGCCGAGTAGGGGCTCAGAAGAACGTCTGCGGGTCGATGTCGATCGACACGCGCGTCGAGGCGGGCCATCTGAACGAGCCCGCCCAGTCCGCGAGCGCGCGCTGGATCGGCGCGGCCTTGTCGGCCTTGACCAGGAGCCGCACGCGGTGGCGGCCGCGGATGCGCGCGATGGGTGCGGGCGCGGGGCCCCAGAGCTGGGCGCCGATCGCGCGCAGCGGCGCATCGCGGCGCGCCATCTCGGAGGCCAGCTCGAAGGCTTCGGCCACGTCGGGCGAGGAGACGACGATGCCGGCGAGGCGGCCGTAGGGCGGCACGCCCGCCTGGCGGCGGCTCTCGGCCTCGGCGCGCCAGAAGCCCTCCTCGTCGCCCGACAGGATCGCGTGGATCACCGGGTGCTCGGGCTGGTGGGTCTGCAGGAGCGCGAGCCCGCCCGAGCCCACGCGCCCCGCGCGCCCCGAGACCTGGCGCATGAGCTGGAAGGTCCGCTCGGCCGCGCGCAGGTCCGAGCCCTGGAGCCCGAGGTCGGCGTCGATCACGCCCACGAGCGTGAGGTGGGGGAAGTTGTGCCCCTTGGCGACGAGCTGGGTGCCGATGACGATGTCGGCCGCCCCGGCGGCGATCGCCTCGATCTCGCCCTTGAGCTGGCGCGCGGAGGCGTAGAGGTCCGAGGACAGCACCCGGATGCGGGCCTGCGGGAAGAGGGCGGCGGCCTCCTCGGCCAGCCGCTCGACGCCGGGGCCGACGGGGGCGAGCTTGTCCTCGGCCTCGCAGGCGGGGCAGGCGCGCGGCATGGGCTTCTGCTCGCCGCACTGGTGGCACATCAGGCGGCGGCGGAAGCGGTGCTCGACCATGCGCGCGTCGCAGTGCTCGCAGCCGATCTGGTGGCCGCAGGCGCGGCAGACGGTGACGGGCGCGTAGCCGCGGCGGTTGACGAAGAGGAGCGCCTGCTCGCCCTTGGCGAGCCGCCCCTCCATCGCGCGCCTGAGCGTGGGCGAGATCCAGTGCGAGGGCGACATCGGCTCGGTGCGCATGTCGATCGCGCGCATGAGCGGCAGCTCGCCCGCGCCGAAGCGGGCCGAGAGGGTCAGGCGGGCGTACTTGCCTCCTTCGGCGTTGGCCCAGCTTTCGAGCGACGGGGTGGCGGAGGCCAGCACCACCTGCGCGTCGCTGAGCGAGGCGCGCAGCACCGCCATGTCGCGGGCGTTGTAGAGCACGCCCTCCTCCTGCTTGTAGGAGGTGTCGTGCTCCTCGTCGACGACGACGAGGCCGAGGTCGCGGAACGGCAGGTAGAGCGCCGAGCGCGCGCCGACGACGAGGCTCGCGCCGCCCGTGGCGGTCATGCGCCAACAGCGGCGGCGAAGGGTCGAGGTGACGCCCGAGTGCCACTCGGCGGGCCGGGCGCCGAAGCGGGCCTCGACGCGGGCGATGAAGCCGGCCGTCAACGCGATCTCGGGCAGGAGCACCAGCGCCTGGCGGCCGCGCGCCAGGCACTCGGCCACGGCTTCGAGGTAGACCTCGGTCTTCCCCGAGCCGGTCACGCCCTTCAGCAGCGTCGTGCCGTAGGCGCGGCTCGCCACGCCCGCGCGCAGCGCGCGCGCGGCGGCCGCCTGCTGGGAGGTCAGCGCGGGACCGGGGCGCGCGGGGTCGAGCGAGGGATAGGGCAGGTCGCGCGGCGCCTCCTGCTCGCGCACGGCGCCAGAGGGCAGCAGGCCCTTGACGACGCCCGTCGAGACGCCGGCGGCCTCGGCCAGCTCGCCCAGCGTGAAGGCCTCCCCGCCCTCCAGCGCGTCGAGCACGCGGGCGCGGGCGGGGGTCGAGCGCGGCGGCTCGCCCGAGCCCCGGCGGTAGACGCGGCGCACGGCCGGGCCGTCGCCCAGGCCCGGCGCGCGGGTGGCGAGGCGCAGCATCTGGCCGAGGTCGGTCAGCGTGTAGTCGGCCACGCGGGTGAGGAACTGGCGCATCTCCGCGCGCATCGGCGGCACGTCGAGCACCTGCCCCACGGGCTTGATCCTGGCCTCGTCGCAGCCCCCCTCCCCAGGCCCCCAGACCACGCCGAGCACCCGGCGGGGCCCGAGCGGCACCTCGACGAAGTCGCCCACGGCGCAGCCGCCATCGGGCGCGCGGTAGTCGAGCGGGCGGCCCACCGGCTGCGTCGTGAGCACCGAGACGAGCGACCCGGGCGCGAGGCGCTCGCGCGCGCCTTCGGCGCGGCGCTTCGCGCGGGCGCTGACGGGGGCGCCGACGGGGGCGTTCACGGGCGCGCTCCGGGGTGGCTCCGCGGGGGCGGCATCGTCGCACCGGCCTCGGTCGCGCGCGACCTTCGGCGAGCGATCCCGTTCGTGGTTCGGTCCCGCGCGGACCCCGCTGGGCGGGGCGGTGGTCCGACGGGGGCCGCGCATCCCTCCGAGGGGTGCCCTTCCGCGCGAGGGGACGTTGCGCTAGGGATCGCGCGACGCCTTGGGAGGCCCGCCATGAAGTTCTTCGTCGACACCGCCGACACCGACGCCATCGCCGAGCTCGACGCGCTCGGCATGGTGGACGGCGTGACCACCAACCCCTCGCTCATCAACAAGGCGGGGCGCGCCATGGCCGAGGTGATCGCCGAGATCTGCGAGATGGTGGACGGCCCCGTCTCGGCCGAGGTGGTGGCGCTGACGGCTGACGAGATGATCGCGGAGGGGCGGCACCTGGGCGCGATCGCCGACAACGTCGCGGTCAAGGTGCCGCTGACCTGGGAGGGCTTGCGGGCCTGCCGGGCGCTCGCGGACGACGGGTTCATGGTCAACGTCACGCTGTGCTTCTCCGCCGCGCAGGCGCTGCTCGCGGCCAAGGCGGGCGCCAAGTTCGTCTCGCCCTTCATCGGCCGGCTCGACGACCTCAACCTCAACGGCATGGACCTGATCGCCGACATCCGCCAGATCTACGACAACTACGACTTCGAGACCGAGATCCTCGCGGCCTCGATCCGCACCGTGGGCCACATGACCGAGGCCGCCAAGATCGGCGCCGACGTGGCCACGGCGCCCCCCAAGGTGATCCACCAGATGGCCGCGCACCCGCTCACCGACAAGGGGTTGGAGAGCTTCCTGGCCGACTGGAAGGCGTCGGGCCAGCGCATCCTCTGAAGCCGCGGGGCGAGCGGCGAATCGGCGCGCCGCGGGCCGATTCGCCGCTCGCCCCGATGATCCCCTTCGCGCGCGGCGCTGTTGCGCCATCGGCACGCCGGTGTCGCGCGCGCGCCGCAGCCCTCCCGTGCCGCTCGCGGGCCTCGCCGCCGTCGCTGGACGACCGCCGGCCCCGCCGCCAAGCTTCGACTCGACCGGCACGCTGTGCCGAAGACCAGTCACGAGGCAGACATGAGCGGATCCCCCGTCGCCACCTGCGGCGAGCTGCGCGCGCGCATCCTTCTCGACCCCGACCTGATCCTGGGCGACCCGGCCGTCATGCGCGCGCTCGTCGAGCGCACCGATCGCGCGAGGCGGGGCGAGGACGGCAAGGTGGTCGATCTGCGCTCGGTGGCGATGGCGCGGCTCGAGGCGCGGCTCGGCCGGCTCGAGGCGTCGCACCGCACCGTGATCGCGGCGGCCTACGAGAACCTCGCGGGCACGCAGCAGGTCCACCGCGCGATCCTGCGCCTCTTGGACGCGCGCTCGCTCGAGGGCTTCGTCGAGGGGCTGTCGGGCGAGGTCGCGGCGATCCTGCGGCTCGACGCCGTGCGCCTCGTGGCCGAGAGCGCCGGGGGGCGCTGGCCCGAGGCCGGGGACGAGGCCGGCCCGCAGGCCGGCCAGCATCCTGGGCCCGAGTCCGGTCCCGTGGCCGGCCCGGCGGCGGGGGGGCCGCCGCCGCAGCGCCCGGCCGCATCGGCGCGCGACGGCGCCGGGCTGGCCGCAGCCAACGACGCGCGCCCTCCGAGCGCGCCAGGCGCGGCGAGGGGCGTGATTCCGGGCGCGGCGTCGGGCGCGGCGTCGGGCCCGGCGCCGGGCGCGGCGAGGGGCCTGGCGTCCTGCGCGGGGCTCAAGGTGGTCCCGCCGGGCTGGGTCACGGGGCGCGTCGCCTGCGGCGCGGGCGTCTCGCGGGTGATCCTGCGGCGCGGCGCGGTGCTGCTGGCCGAGGGCGGCGGCGAGGGGGCGGTGCCGGTGGGCTCGATCGGATCCGAGGCTTGGCTCGCGCTCGACCTCGGGCCGGGGCGGCGGCCCTGCCTCGTGGTGCTCGGCTCGGGCGATCCGGACCAGTTCGCGCCGGGCCAGGGGACCGAGCTGCTGGAGTTCCTCGCCGGCGTGCTCGAGCGCGCGCTGCGCCGCTGGCTCGCGTGAGCGCGTCCCCGTGAGCCCCCGGCCGTGAGATCCCGGCCGTGAGCCTGGCCATCGCGCCGGGGCTGCGCGACGCGCTGGCGCGATGGCTCGACCATCTGCGCGGGGTCGAGGGGCGCAGCCCCGGCACCGTCGAGGCCTACCGCGCCGACGTGACCGGCTGGCTCGCCTTTCTGGGCAAGCATTCCGGCGGCGCGGCGGGCACGGCGCAGATCGCCCGCGTCACCGTCACCGACATGCGCGCCTGGATGGCCTTCGAGCGCGGCCGCGGCCTCGGCGCGCGCTCGCTCGCGCGCCGGCTCTCGGGCGTCAAGACCTTCGTGCGCTGGCTGTCGGAGCGCGAGGGCTTCGAGCCGACCGCGATCCTGTCCACCCGCTCGCCGCGCTTCACCAAGCGCCTGCCGCGCCCGCTGGCCGAGGACGCGGCGCGCGACGTGCTCGACGCGGTGGGCCACGGATCGCATCTCCCCTGGGTCTGCGCGCGCGACGAGGCGGTCGTCACGCTGCTCTACGGCTGCGGGCTGCGGATCTCGGAGGCGCTGGGGCTGCGCGGGCGCGACGCGCCGCTGCCCGCGGTGCTGACCGTGCTCGGCAAGGGCAACCGCGAGCGCGGCGTGCCGGTGCTGCCGGCAGCCGCCGAGGCGGTCGATCGCTACGTCGCGCTCGCACCCTTCGAGCCGACGCCCGACGAGCCGCTGTTCCGCGGCGTGAAGGGCGGCGCGCTGGGGCCGCACCCGGTGCAGCTCGCGATGGTGCGCGCGCGCGCGGCACTCGGCCTGCCCGCAACCGCCACGCCGCACGCGCTGCGCCACTCCTTCGCCACCCACCTGCTCGACGCGGGCGGCGACCTGCGCGCCATCCAGGAGCTCCTGGGCCACGCCTCGCTCTCGACGACGCAGGGCTACACCGCCGTCGACACCGCGCGGCTCCTGATGGTCTACGAGGCGTCCCATCCCAAGGCGTGAGCCTTCCGCCCGGCCCGCGCCGAGCGCGACGCGCCGTTCCCCGTCCGCGCCGCCGTCGGCGCGAGGCGCCCCATCCGCGCCGCCGTCGGCGCGAGGCGCCCCATCCGTGCCGCCGTCGGCGCGAGGCGCCCCATCCGTGCCGGTGCCGGCGGGCGCGGCCCGATCCGGGGGCTTGCCCCGACGCGCGGACGCGGCCAAGAGGGGGCGATGACACCCAGGCTCCAGGCGCTCGGCGTCCACCTGCTGACGGCCACCGGCGCCGTCCTCGCCATGCTGGCGATGCTCGCCGCCACCGCCCAGGACTGGGCCGCGATGTTCTGGTGGCTCGTGGTGGCCTTCGCGGTGGACGGGATCGACGGCCCGCTGGCGCGGCGCTACGAGGTGACGGACAACGCGCCCGAGTTCGACGGCGTGCTGATGGATCTGATCATCGACTACCTCACCTACGTCTTCGTGCCGGCCTACGCGCTCTTCGCCTCCGGCCTGCTGCCGGGCTGGACGGGGTGGATCGCCATCATCGTCATCACCTTCGCCTCGGCGCTCTACTTCGCCGACACGCGCATGAAGACCGCCGACAACAGCTTCTCGGGCTTCCCCGGCTGCTGGAACATGGTGGTGCTGGTGCTGTTCGCCTCGGAGCCCGGCTACTGGGCGATCCTGGGGATCGTGGTGGTGCTGGCGGCGGCGATGTTCCTGCGGCTGAAGTTCGTCCACCCGGTGCGAACCGAGCGGTGGCGGCTCGTCACGCTGCCCGTGGCGCTGGCCTGGACCGGCTTCGCCTTCTGGGCCATCGAGGTCGATTTCGACCCGCGGAGCTGGGCGCTGTGGGGCCTGATCGGCACCTCCGCCTACCTCGCCCTGGCCGGCATCGCGCAGCAGCTCCTGTTCGAGCGCGGCGCGGGCTCCTCGAACGGACCCGTCTCGTAGCGCACCGCCTCCAGCACGAGCCCGCAGGGCGGCGCCACCGGCCCGCAGGCCGCGCGGTCGCGCGCCGCGAGCGCCTCGGCGACGCGCGCGGGCTCCCAGGCGCCGGCGCCCACGCGCTCCAGCGTGCCCACGATCGAGCGCACCTGGTTGTGCAGGAACGAGCGCGCCCGGAGGCGGACGGTGAAGGCCGTCCCGCCGGGGACGCCGGCCTCCTCGATCTCCAGCGCGTCGAGCGTCTTGACCGGCGAGGCCGCCTGGCACTCCGAGGAGCGGAAGGTGGTGAAGTCGTGGCGCCCGACCAGATGCGCCGCCGCCGCGCGCATGGCGTGCGCGTCGAGCGCGCGGCCGACGCGCCAGGCCCGCCCCGCCTCCAGCGTCAGAGGCGCCCGGCGCGCGAGCACGCGGTAGGCGTAGGCGCGCCCCGTGGCCGAGAAGCGGGCGTGGAAGTCCGGGGGGACCGCGGCGCAGGCCGTCACCGCGACCGGGTGGGGCTTGAGGTGATGGTTGAGCGCCTCCGACAGCCGGAACGGCTCCCACCCGCGCGCGAGGTCCGCATGGGCCACCTGCCCGGTCGCATGCACGCCCGCGTCGGTGCGCCCCGCGGCGGCGATGGTGTGCGGCCCCGGCTCCAGCCGCCCGAGCGCGGCCTCCACCGCCCCCTGCACGGACGGGACGCGGCTCTGCCGCTGCCAGCCCGCGAAGGGGCCGCCGTCGTACTCGATCCTGAGGGCGTAGCGAGGCATCGGTCGGGTGGTAGCGACTCGCGCGCCCCTGGCCAAGCGGGCGGGGGTCCGGGGGCACGCGTGCCCCCGGCTCTTCCCTAGCGTCCCGCCCCGGCATAAGTCCGACCGTCCGAGGGGGGCGCCGCATGAGGCTGGGAGACATCGCCGACGGCATCGTGCGCTCGGCCGAGCGGATGCAGGACGGCGTGACGGGAATCTTCGAGCCCACCATCCGCCTCGGCGTCACGGGCCTCGCGCGCGCCGGCAAGACGGTGTTCATCACCTCTCTGGTGGCGAACCTGCTCGACCGCGGCCGGATGGCCCAGCTCAGGGCCGCCGCCGAGGGCCGGATCCGCTCCGTCTATCTTCAGCCGCAGCCCGACGACACGGTGCCGCGCTTCGACTTCGAGGGCTCGCTCGCCGCGCTCACCGGCCCCGACCCGCGCTGGCCCGAGCCCACGCGCGCGGTGTCGGAGCTGCGCCTGTCGATGCGGGTCCAGCCCTCGGGGCTCCTCGCCGGCCTGTCGGGGCTCAGGACGGTGCATCTCGACATCGTGGACTACCCCGGCGAGTGGCTCCTCGACCTCGGGCTGATGGAGCGCTCCTACGACGAGTGGAGCGCGGACGTGCTGGGGCGGATCGAGGGGCGCGCCTCGGCCGAGCCGTTCCTCGCCGCCGCGCGCGCCGCCGAGCGGGGCGCCAAGCTCGACGAGGGCGCGGCGCGCGCGTTGGCGGAGACCTACACGCGGGCGCTGCGCGACTTCCGCGGGGCGGGCTACTCCGACTGCACGCCGGGCCGCTTCCTGATGCCCGGGGAGCTGGAGGGCTCGCCCGCGCTGACCTTCGCGCCGCTGCCACCCGGGGACGGCCGCGACCCGCGCGGATCGCTCGGGCGCGAGTTCGCGCGGCGATACGAGGCCTACAAGGCCCGCGTCGTGAGGCCCTTCTTCCGCGACCACTTCTCGCGCATCGAGCGCCAGGTGGTGCTGGTGGACGCGCTGGGCGCGATCCATCACGGGCCGCCCGCGGTCGAGGATCTGCGCCGCGCCATGGCCGACCTGCTGGGGGCCTTCAAGCCGGGGCGCAGCGCCTGGCTGACCTCGCTCGTCGCGGGACGGCGGGTCGAGCGCATCCTGTTCGCCGCCTCCAAGGCCGACCACATCCACCACTCGCAGCACGCCCGCCTGACCGCGATCATGGAGGCGCTGGTCGAGGGCGCGCGCAGGCGGGCCGACTTCGCCGGCGCGCGCACGGCCGCCATGTCCATCGCCGCGCTCCGCGCCACCACCGAGCAGACCGTCGAGCACGGCGGCCGCTCGCTCGACGTGGTGCGCGGACGCCTCCTCGACACCGGGCGCGAGGCCGCGTTCCACCCCGGCGAGCTGCCGGTCGATCCGTCCTGGCTGCTCGACCCCGCGCGAGAGGGCGCCACCGCCTGGCTCGACGCCGACTACGCCGCGATGCGCTTCGCGCCCGCGCCGCTCACCCTCAAGCCCGGCGACGGCCCGCCCCACATCCGCCTCGACAAGGCGGCCGAGTTCCTGATCGGGGACCGGCTGTGAGCGGGAGGTCGGGGGGCGATGGCGCGATCGCGCGCGGGGGACGGGCAGGGGGCCGGGCTGCGGGCACGCCGCGCCCCGCGTCGCGGCTGGATGGCGCGTTCGGCGTGACGCGCGTCGGACGATGCGACCGGCTGCCGGCGGGGTCTGCGCCATGAGCGACGAGACGCGCCGCACCGGACCCGTCCTGATCGACCTGGAGGATCGGGCGCCGAAGCGCGCCGGCGAGGAGGGCGCAGCGCCCAAGGATCCCGCCACGGCGGATGCGGGGACCGGCACGCAGCCCCCGCCGCTCACCGATCCTTCCCGCGCGGGACGGCAGGCCGGCGCCGGGTCGCAGGGCGAGCCCGACCCGCTGCCCCTCACCGACCCCATCGCCGCGCCGCGCACGGGGCGTGCCGCGCCGCCGCGCGCCGGCCCCGTCACCATCGAGGACCTGCCGCTCGCCCCCTCGCCCGCCGACGCGCCGCCGGTGGACGAGGACGACGCGCCCACGGGCGAGGCGATGCGCACGCTCGCCGTGCTCTCGACGCGGCCGCCCTCGCGGCTCGGGGCCTGGGCGCTCAGGCTCGCGGGCGCGCTCGTGACCTTCGCCGTGTCGTTCGCCGCGTGGGAGTTCGTCGCGGCGCTGCTGGAGCGCAACGCGGTGCTGGGCGCGGTCGCGCTCGCGCTCACGGTCGCGCTCGCCGTCGTGCTCCTGGCCATCGCCCTGCGCGAGTGGGCGGCCTTCGCACGGCTCGCGCGGCTCGACGAGCTGCACCGCGCGGCCGAGGCCGCCCACGTCGCGGGCGACCTGCGCGCGGCGCGCGACGTGGCCTTGCGCCTCGCCCGGCTCTATGCCGACCGCCCGGCGCTCGACCTCGCGCGGCGCGAGCTCGAGGCGAGCGCGGGCGACGTGATGGACGCGCCCGACCTGCTGCGGCTCGCGGAGCTGCGCCTGCTCGCGCCGCTCGACGCCGCCGCCTCGCGCGAGGTCGAGGCCGCCGCGCGCCAGGTCGCGGCCGTCACCGCCGTGGTGCCCTTGGCCTTGGCCGACCTCGCGGTGGCGCTGACGGCGAACCTGCGGATGATCCGGCGCATCGCCGAGGTCTATGGCGGCCGATCGGGGCGGCTCGAGACGATGCGGCTGACGCGCGCCGTGTTCGCGCATCTGGTGGCCACCGGCGCCGTCGCGGTGGGCGAGGACCTGATCGGCACGGTGGCGGGCGGCTCGCTGCTGACGCGCGTGTCGCGCCGCTTCGGGGAGGGCGTGGTCAACGGCGCGCTCACCGCGCGCGTCGGCGTCGCCGCCATGGAGGTCTGCCGGCCGATGCCGTTCCGCGCCGTGCGCCGGCCCTCGGTGACGGCGATGGTCCAGCGCGCGCTGACCGGCGTGCTGATCCGCGAGTAGCCCCGCCGCCTCGAAGCGCCCCGACCGACGCCCTAGATGACGCCGCGACGCCGAGGGGAGACGCCGATGGAGAGCCTGGCCAGAGACCTGCGCGAGATGCAGCGAATGCCGCTGACCGCGGAGCACGTCCGCCGCATCCGCCGCATCGGGCGGGAGCGGCGATGGTCCGCGGGCGAGATCGTCCAGCGCCCCGGCGAGCGGGCCGACACCTTCACCTACGTCGAAGAGGGCGAGATCGAGGTGCTCGACCCCTACACGAGGGCCAACGAGCTCGACGCCAGGCTGGGGCCGGGCCAGTTCATGGGCGAGATCGTGTTCCTGTCCGGCGGCACCTGGTTCGGCACGCTGCGCGCCGTCACCGACGTGCGCGCGATCGAGGCCCCGCGCGAGGCCATGCTGGAGCTGATGCGCGACGTGCCCGAGATCTCGGACATCGTCGTCACCGTGTTCTCGGCCCGCCGGCGGCGGCTGATCGAGCAGGGCGACAGCGCGCTCATCCTGGTCGGCGCCGAGGCCGACCGCGACCTGCGCCGCCTGCAGGCCTTCGCCGGGCGCAACCGCATCCCCACGCGCACCTACGAGCTGGGCTCCGAGGAGGCCGCGGCGCTGGCGCGCCGCTGCGACATCGGGGACGACCTGCCCTTCGTCGTCTTCGGCGAGGGGCAGGTGATCGCCGACGCGACGCCGCGCGCGGTGGCCCGCCATCTCGGCCTCGACCTCGATCTGGGCGCGGGCGACGCGGTGGACGTGCTGATCGTCGGCGGCGGCCCGGCCGGCGTCGCGGCCGGGGTCTACGCGGGCGCCGAGGGGCTCTCGGCGCTGGTGATCGAGGATCTCACCATCGGCGGTCAGGCCGGCACGTCGAGCCGGATCGAGAACTACATGGGCTTCCCAACCGGCATCTCGGGCGCCGACCTGTGCTGGCGCGGCGAGGTCCAGGCGATGCGCTTCGGCACCCGCTTCGCGGTGCCGCGCCGCGCCGCGCGGATCGAGCGGCGGGACGAGGGCTTCTGCGTCACGCTGGAGGACGGCGACACGGTCTGCGCGCGCGCCGTCATCGTCGCCACCGGCGTGCAGTACCGCCGCCTGCCGCTCGACCGGCTGGAGGCGTTCGAGGGCGCGGGCGTCTACTACGCCGCGACCGAGGTCGAGGCGCGCTTCTGCCGCGACTCGGAGGTGGCGGTGATCGGCGGCGGCAACTCCGCGGGCCAGGCGGCGATGTTCCTCTCTCGCAGCGCGCGCCACGTCCACCTTCTGGTGCGCGGCGAGGGGCTCGCGGCCTCGATGTCGGACTACCTGCTGTCGCGGCTCGAGCACGAGCCGCACGTGAGCATCCACACCCGCACGCGGGTGAGCGCGCTGCACGGCGAGGACGCGCTCGAGGCGGTGACGATCCACGAGGCCTCGGGCGGCGAGGACTGGCGCCTGCCGACCCGCGCGCTCTTCGTGATGGCGGGGGCGGCGCCAAACACCGAGTGGCTGTCGGGCCTTGTGGCGCTCGACGACAAGGGCTTCGTGCTGACCGGCGCGGAGGCCGGCGCGGCGCTCTCCTTCGCCACCTCCGAGCCGGGCGTCTTCGCCGCCGGCGACGTCCGCGCGGCCTCCGTCAAGCGCGTGGCCTCGGCCGTGGGCGAGGGCTCGGTGGCGATCTCCCAGGTCTGGCGCCACCTCGAGGACGGCGCCGCCCGGATGGGCCAGCGCGGCGCGGCGGCGGAGTGACGCTGCCGTGACAGGATGGGAACCGTCCCTCCCCCTCGCCGGTTCTCCTCCCATGCCCCGCCTCAGAGCGGGCTGAACCCCAAGGGAGGATGCTTCATGACCCCGATCAAGCTCGCCACCGTCTCGGCCTTCGCCGTGGCTCTTTCGGGCGGCGCCGCGCTCGCCATGTCCCACGGCATGATGGGCGACTTCGACGCCGACGGCGACGCCATGGTGACGCAGGACGAGTTCAACACCGGCTTCGGCGGCTCCGGCACCTTCGGCAGGATGGACGCCGACGCGAGCGGCTCGCTCTCCGAGGACGAGATGGCCGCGGACACCAGCGGCACCATGATGATGGAGGACTACGACGCCGACGCCTCCGGCGACGTGAGCGAGGACGAGTTCAACGAGGCGACCTTCCGCGGCTACGACGCGGACGAGTCGGGCGACCTCAACGAGGAGGAGTTCGGTCAGATCGACACCGACATGAGTGAAGGCGGCCGCTTCATGATGGACGATGCGGCCATGGAGGGCGACGCGGCCATGGAGGGCGACGCGGCCATGGAGGGCGACGCCGAGATGGAGGGCGACGCCGAGATGGAGGCCGAGGGCGAGGAGGCCACCGACGGCTGACCTTCGGGCGCTGGACCCCGTGTCCGGCGCCGCCTATACGGCCCGGCATGACGCGGGCCGCCCCATCGGGACGAATTAGCGGCCCGGCCTCCTGACCAAGGGGGCCGGGTTCTTCGCATGCTCGCCCCCACGCAGGGCCCCTTCGTCCCAGGAGCCTCCCCATGAGCCCCGATACGCCGCCCGACCCGGCGCCCGACTACCGCGACACTCTGAACCTCCCCTCGACCGACTTCCCGATGCGCGCGGGCCTGCCCAGGCGCGAGCCCGACTGGCTCGCCCGCTGGGAGCGGATCGGCGTCTACGACCGCCTGCGCGAGAAGGCCGAGGGGCGGGAGCCCTTCACGCTCCACGACGGGCCCACCCTACGCCAACGGCCACCTCCACATCGGCCACGCGCTCAACAAGATCCTCAAGGACATGGTGGTGCGCTCGCGCCAGATGATGGGGGCGGACGCGCGCTACGTGCCGGGCTGGGACTGCCACGGCCTGCCGATCGAGTGGAAGATCGAGGAGCAGTATCGCGAGCGCGGCCGCGACAAGGACCAGGTGCCCGTGGTGGAGTTCCGCCGCGAGTGCCGCGAGTTCGCTGCGGCTTGGGTGGACGTCCAGCGCGAGGAGTTCCGGCGCCTGGGCGTGACGGGCAACTGGGCCGACCCGTATCTGACGATGGATTTTCATGCGGAGCGCGTGATCGCGGAGTCGTTCCAGAAGTTCCTGATGTCGGGAGTGCTGTATCAGGGCTCCAAGCCCGTGATGTGGTCGCCGGTGGAGCGCACGGCGCTGGCCGAGGCGGAGGTGGAGTATCGCGAGCGGCAGACGGACGCGGTGTGGGTGGCAGTTTCCCGTAACATGTCCGACATTTCGCAGTATCACTCGGGCTACACTCCCCCATTCGTCTCCGGAAACCACCCGGGGACGACGACATCGAACCGGGCCATGTATCGAAGAACTCGCAGACTGCATCTGTTGTCATTTGGACAACGACCCCATGGACGATCCCGCCAAACCGGGCGTCTGCTTCAACCCGGAAGTCAGCTACGCCGTATACGAGGTGACCGGCCGCCCGAAGGAAGCTGGCTCAGGTCGGGCGACCGCTGACCTTTCGCAGAGTTGACCGAGCGGAGGACTTTTTCAGGCGGCCCGCATTACCTGGATCAGTACGAATGGCGCCGGCCTGTGGTCTCCCGGTGAGCTCGACACTATGGAGGTGCACACACCCCCTCCGCGGAGCCGAGGGCGCGGGAAGCGAATGGGACTTCGACGTCCCTCTCCTCCCCGGCGATCACGTCACCGACGACGCGGGCACCGGCTTCGTCCACACCGCGCCCTCGCACGGCGACGACGACTACGAGATCGGCCGCCGCCACGGCCTGCCCATGACCTACAACGTCGAGGGCGACGGGACCTTCCGCGCGGACCTCCCCTTCTTCGGCGGGCAGGCGATCGTGAAGCCCGACGGCAAGCCGGGCGGCGCCAACCGCGCCGTCATCGAAAAGCTGGTGGAGGTGGGCGCGCTGCTCGCCCGGGCCCGCATCACGATCTCGGACGCCCACTCCTGGCGCTCCAAGGCTCCCGTCATCCGGCTCAACCGCCCGCAGTGGTTCGCCGCCATCGACCGCCCCGTGGGCGACGGGCTCGACGCCTACGGCGCCACCATCCGCGAGCGCGCGCTGCGCTCGACCGACGAGCTGGTGGCCTTCACGCCGCGCACGGGCCGCAACCGGCTGCACTCCATGCTGTCGAGCCGCCCCGACTGGGTACTGTCGCGCCAGCGCGCCTGGGGCGTGCCGCTGACCGCCTTCACGCGGCGCGGCGCCAAGCCCGACGACCCCCAGTTCCTGCTGCGCGATGAGGCCGTCAACGCCCGCATCCTCGCGGCCTTCGAGGCCGAGGGGGCCGACGCCTGGTACGCCGAGGGCGCCGAGGCCCGGTTCCTCGGACCCGACCACGACCCCGACGAGTGGGAGATGGTCACCGACATCCTCGACGTGTGGTTCGACAGCGGCTCGACCCACGCCTTCGTGCTGCGCGACCGCGCGGACGGCTCCGAGGACGGGCTCGCCGACCTCTACCTCGAAGGCACCGACCAGCACCGCGGCTGGTTCCAGTCCTCCATGCTCCAGGCCTGCGGCACGATCGGGCGGGCGCCCTACCGCGGCGTGCTGACCCACGGCTTCACGCTCGACGCCCGCGGGCAGAAGATGTCCAAGAGCGTCGGCAACACCGTCGCGCCCGAGGAGGTCGTGCGCCAATACGGCGCCGACATCCTGCGCCTGTGGGTCGCGCAGTCGGACTACACCGCCGACCTCAGGATCGGGGACGAGATCCTGCGCGGCGTCGCCGACGGCTACCGCCGCCTGCGCAACACGCTGCGCTTCGTGCTGGGCAACCTGCCCGAGACGGTGCCTCAGGCCCCCGACGAGATGCCGGAGCTGGAGGCTTGGATCCTCCACCGCATCGCCCAGCTCGACGCCCAGGTCCGCGCCGGCTACGAAGCCTACGACTTCCAGGGCGTGTGGCGGGCGGTGTTCGACTTCGCCACGCTGGACCTGTCGTCCTTCTACTTCGACGTGCGCAAGGACGTGCTCTACTGCGATCCGGACGACAGCCCGCGGCGCCGCGCCGCGCTCTTCGTGCTCCACGCCCTGTTCGAGCGGCTGACCACCTGGCTCGCGCCGATCCTCGTCTTCACCGCGGAGGAGGTGTGGCTCGAGCGCCGTCCCGGCGAGGGCTCCTCGGTCCACCTCCAGGACATGCCGCCCGTGCCTTCGGGCTGGCGCGACGACGCGCTCGGCCGCCGCTGGGAGGCCATCCGCCGCGTGCGCCGCGTCGTCACCGGCGCGCTGGAGGAGGCGCGGCGCGACAAGGTGATCGGCGCCTCGCTGGAGGCCGCGCCCACGGTCCATGTGGACGAGGGCACTGCGGCGCTCCTGTGCTCCGTGCCCTTCGCCGACCTGTGCATCGTCTCGGAGGCGACGGTGAGCGAGGCGCCGGCGCCCAAGGGCGCATTCCGCCTCGACGACGCCCCCGGCGTGGCGGTGTCCTTCGCCGAGGCGACAGGCTCGAAATGCCTGCGCTGCTGGAAGATCCTGCCCGATGTCGGCACCCACGCCCACCCGGGCGTGTGCGCGCGCTGCGACGCCGCGCTCGACTGAGCGCGGCGTGACGGCGCGCCCGTCCGACGGCGGATCGCGGCGGTCTTGCTCGACCTGGCGCGGGCGCGGGGTTCGGGGACGTGCCGCCCCTTCCAGGCGGCGCGGCGCCTCGACCCGAACCGGCGCCCGCCGTCGGACGGCGCGCGCGGCGTCGTGGGCAGCGTCCGGCGACGGCGCCCGCTGCTGGCGCGGTTTCCCCTTCATCGTTGGCCTGAGGATGTCAAGGCGGGTCTCGCCGGCGGGCGGGACGTTCGGGTCGGAGGGTCGGGCGTGCCGTTCGAGGGGTTCTTCGTGCACGGGGTGGGACGGGGCGGCGAGGGTGTCGAGGGCGCGCTCGTGGCCCGGGGCGCCTCCGACGCCCTCCGGCGGGCGACGACGGCCCGCGGCGTCGGCGAGCCGGGGGTGGGGGTGCGCCGGGTCGGCGGCGAGGGTGTCCTCGACGCTCAGGCGGTTCTCCCAGCCATCGGCCGAAGTCGCAGAGGCGGCCGGTCGGGCCGTCCCCCGGCGGGCGCCGCCCCGCTCGGCGAGCGTGGCCCCGGCGGCCGGTCGGACGTCGTCCGCGTGGTCGGGATCGAGCAGGCCCCGACGGACGCCCGCGGCCTCTAGCCCGTCGAGGTGACGGCTCCTCCCGGGCATGGCGGCCTGCAGGACGAGGGGCGGCCGGTCGAGGCGCTCGGCGTGCACCCAGCCCCGGAAGCCTGCGAGGCGGCGGGCCGGGTGGACGCCCTTCCGGTCCGGCGAGAAGCGGTGGAGCGCGGCGCGACGCGCGTCCCCGCTCCGAGGGCGCGCGTCGCGCATGTGGGTCCACGGTCGCGCCGGGCGCGTCTCGCCGCCCAGGACGTGCCGTCCGGTCGCCTCGGCCGAGGGCTCCGGCGGGGCCGTCGCCTCGCCGACCCGGCCGGCCAGCGTCGAGCGGTCGAGGTCGATGCCCTCGCGCTCGAAGATCCGGCTCTGGCGACACAGGGCAAGGTGACAGGCCGTGCTTCGAGACGAGGACGTGCCCGAGCCGGCCCGGCCCCGGACCCGCGCCGCGCCGGTCGGGAGGGCAGCGCGGCGCCCGTTCCTCGGCTCCAGGCCGCCACGTCGTCACAGCCCAGCGCGTGATTCCGTGCCACCGCGCCCCGGCCGACCCGGCCGGAGCGCGTCCCGACCGGGCAGGATCGGCTCGGGCGCTCCGGGCTCCTTCGTGGCCGCATGATCCGGGCGCCCGACCGGCTCGGTCGGGCTGGACGATGCTCTGGTCCCCGGACAGGCTCTCCTCGACGCCCCTCGGCTCCTCCGCCTCCGCCAGCCGCCGGCTCGTGTCCATCACGTCCGGCGTCGTCGCCAAAAGGGGTCTGCCCGCGGGATCCCGACGAGGCCCCACAGCAGCCAAACCCCCACCCCAGCCAGAGGTTCGCGCGCCTGACGAGGCTCTTGAGGAACGACGTCCAGGCGTCTCGGCCGCGCGCGGGCCGAGGGGACGGCCCGCGCGCGGCCCTCGGGTTCTCGCCGCCCCTCGGGGTCGGCCGCGAGCGCGACCATGGCGGCCACCGGGACGACGCCGTCGTGGCGCCATCGGTTCGAGCCCGATGGCGCAGGCCAGGCGTCTTGCGGGGGTTCGCGCGAGGAGGGCGAGCGGCCGGTCCGCCGATGTCCCGGCACGGCTCGGAGGCGGACGGCGTCGAGGCCCCGCGCGTCCCGCCGCCTTTCCGGCGATGCGGCGCGTCGCCGGAGCCCTCGTCGGCTCCGCCCACGGCCTGGACGAGACCGCCGACCTTGCGCGGGGACACGCCCGCGTCCCGCTCGGCGGCTTGCGCGGCCTCGGGCCGCGGTCCGCCTCACCCTGGATCACGGCCGCCCGCGCCTTCTCCGCAGGCCCGGCGAGGCTCGGAGAACCCGGGGGGAGGGGGCGACCCCGCCCTGAGCTTCGGCATCCGAGGCTCGACGGCCCCAGCCGCGTCTCGAGGCCGCGGTCGCGGCGGCCCCCGGGACCAAGCCCGGGGCGCGCCGTCGCGCCGGCTCAACCGGCCCTTGCCACGCCTGGGCCGCGGGCGGCGCCCGTCACGCCCTCGACATCCGCCTCCAGGATGATCCGCCAGACGGCCCCGCGACGGCGCGTCCTCGCCGCCGCTCCTCGCCAGCAGCTCGGCCAGGGGTCGTCCGTCGCGGATCCCGGAGGGCGTCCTCAGGGACCGGGTGCGGCAAACCCCACCTCGCCCGGCGATCCCGGCGACCACCGCCCCGCACGACGCCGCGGATGCAGAAGGCCCCCTCCCGGGCGACACCGTCGGCGCACCCTGACCACACCACCATCGCGGACGCCATCGGGGCGGACGAGCGCGCGGCGCGATCGCCGCCCGGCTCGCCCATGCGACCCTCCCGCAGCCCCAAGCCTGGCGGCTCCCTCGCGCGATGCGCTCGCCGAGGCCCCGCGGACCCGCCCGGGACAGGCGGTGCGATCGGGCGTCCGTCCGGGCTCTCGCGGCCGGGCTCTCGCGGGCCGGGCTGTCGCGGGCGTCCGCGGGCGGGGGCTCTACTCGGGGGGCGCGCGGGCGTCGAGGAGGTCGGGCTTGCGGGCGTCGCCGCGCTCGGCGGCGACGATGCGGTCGAGCGCGCGCTCGGCCCTCAGGGGGGCCTCCTCGACCACCGGCGGCAGCGGAGGCGCGGCCTCCGGGGCTCCCATCCCGGGCGCGGCGTCGGCGCCGGCCGCCTCCGTCACCCGCGCCGCGCCCCGGCCCATCAGCTGGACGCGGTAGGTGGTGTCGGGAACCTCGACGCCGAGGCCCTCGATGGCGGCCTTGACGATGCGCAGCGCCTCGCCGCGCGCGCGCAGGAAGTCGGTCTCGGTCTGGTCGATCCAGCCCGTCACCTGGAGGAAGATCGCGCCGTCGCCGATGCGGTCGATCCAGACCATGGCCGCGGGCTCGGCGAGCGTGAAGGGCAGCCCCGCCACGGTGCGCGTCGCCAGCTCGCGGACCTGGGCGAGCTCGGCGTCGGAGGCGACCCCGATCTCGAACTGGAACCGACGCTCGCGGTTCGACGAGTAGTTGAGGATGCGCGCCTTGAACACGGTCGCGTTGGGGATGCGGATCTGGTTGCCGTCCATCGTCAGGATGATGGTCGCGCGGCTCGTCAGGCGGATGACCTTGCCGGTGTCGCCCTCGATCTCGATCACGTCGCCGGGGCGGAAGGGCTGACGGAAGCTGAGCATCACCGAGGCGATGAAGTTCTCCACCGTGTCGCGCACCGCGAAGCCGAAGGCGAGGCCGACGATGCCCGCGGCGCCCAGGATGGTGCCGAGCAGCGCCGTGGCGCCCAGGATGTCGAGCGCCACCACGAGGCCCATCACGACGAAGGCGAGCCGCGCGACCTGGCGGTAGATGTCGGCCACGAAGGCGTTGGGCGCGATGCGCTCCCAGGGCCAGCGCCGGCGCGCGAGGAGGAAGCCCAGCGCCGCGATCAGCGCCGCTGCCCCGAGCGCGATGGCCAGGAGCGGCAGGAAGGCCAGGGCCTGCGCGGCCCGCTCGCGGAAGCGCGTGAGCACCGGGTCGAGCCGGCGCCCGACGTCGGCGGAGGCGGTCACGTCGTTCTCGACCGCCACCACGCCCTCGACGCGGCCCACGATCTCGTCGAGCCGCGCCACGGCGGTCCCGTCGATCGCCTCGCCCGCGAGCGTGACGATGCCCTCGGAGACCGAGACCGTCACGCCCTCGTAGCCGTCGAGCTCGCCGATGATGCCCCGGAGGCGCCGCTCCATGGCGGCGTCCTGGCCCGCGCCCTCCTCGACGGCGATGGGGCCCGTGGGGCCCGCCTCGGGCGCGGCGGGCTGCGGGGCGGGCGCGTCCTGGGCGGCGGCTGGCGCCGCCAGCGTCAGGGCGAGGAGGAGGGCGCGGACCGCCGCCCAGCGCGGCCGCCAGGCCTCGGCAGGGCGCGATCCGGGCTCAGCCGGTCGCGCCACCGGCCGTGCCCCCATCCCGTCCGGTGCGGCGCGCGGCGACGGCGCGGCGCGCGATCGCGGGGCGTGGGGCGCCGGAGCCCTCGGGCGGGCCGCCGGGCTCCCGGCCCGTGGTCCGGCGGCGTCGGCCGCCCGCCCTGCCGTCACCGAAGGGATCGAGGGCCTTGGCAGCGGGGCGCGCGCCGCCCCGGTCCCCGGCCTGCCCGCGGCCGGTCCATCGAGCGGCGCCCCCCTGGCCCCATGGCGGGCGGGCCCTGTCATCGGCGCGCGCGGATCATCGGTCCGAGCCGACGCCCGCGTCGAGCCCATCGCCACGCGCTCAGAACGTCTGGTCGTAGTCGCCGACGTTGGGCTCCTCACGGATCACGGCGTCGAGATCGGCGAAGATGGCGCGCAGCTCGGCCTCCGACTCGGGGCTCTCGCAGACGACGACGAGGTTCGGCGTGTTCGACGAGGCCCGCACCAGGCCCCAGGCGCCGTTGTCGAGCATGACGCGGGCGCCGTTGACCGTGATCACCTCCGAGATCGCCCGGCCGCCCAGCGTGCCGCCCTCGGCGGCCATGGCCTCGATGCGCGCGACGATGCGGGCGAGCGTGTCGTACTTCTCGGCGTCGGGGCAGAAGGGCGACATGGTGGGGGTGTTGTAGACGGTGGGCAGGGCTTTGCGCATGTCCGACACGGACTTGTCGGGGTTGCGGTCGAGGATCTTGCACAGCTCGACGGCCACGCGCATCCCGTCGTCGTAGCCGCGCCCGATCGGCTCGGCGAGGAAGTAGTGGCCGGACTTCTCGAAGCCCGCGAGCGCGCCCAGCTCGTGCACGCGGCGCTTCATGTGGGAGTGGCCGGTCTTCCAGTAGTCGGCCTTGGCGCCGGCGGCCCGAAGCTCGGGGTCCGAGGCGAAGAGGCCCGTGGACTTCACGTCGGCCACGAAGGTGGCGCCGGGGTAGAGCTTGACGAGGTCGCGCGCCATGATGACGCCCATCTTGTCGGCGAAGATCTCCTCGCCCTCGTCGTCCACCACGCCGCAGCGGTCGCCGTCGCCGTCGAAGCCCAAGGCCAGGTCCGCGCCCGAGGACTTCACCGCATGGGCCATGTCGTGGAGCATCTCCATGGCCTCTGGGTTGGGGTTGTAGTGCGGGAAGGTGTAGTCGAGATCGGTGTGCAGGGGCACGACCTCGACGCCGATGCGCTCCAGAAGCTCCGGCGCGAAGGCGCCGGCGGTGCCGTTGCCGGTGGCGCAGACGATCTTGAGCGGGCGGCTCATGCGGAACTCCCCGGCGAGATCGTCGAGATAGGCCTCGCGCACGCCCTCCACCAGCTCCCACGAGCCGCCGTCGTGGCGCTCGCCCCGGCCCTCCATGACGATCGCCTTCAGCTCGGCCATCTCGTCGGGGCCATGCGTCAGCGGGCGCTCGAAGCCCATCTTCACGCCGGTCCAGCCGTTGGGGTTGTGCGAGGCCGTCACCATGGCGACGGCCGGCGCGTCGAGGTGGAACTGCGCGAAGTAGGCCATCGGCGAGAGCGCCGGGCCGATGTCGCGCACCCGGATGCCGGCCGTCACCAGCCCGAGGATCAGGGCGTTCTTCACCGACAGCGAGTAGTCGCGGTAGTCGTTGCCCACCGCGATCACGGGTGCGACGCCGCGCGCGCGCATCTGGGTGCCCAGCCCCTGCCCGAGCGCGGTCACGCCGGGGAGGTTGATCTCCTCGGGGAAGCGCCAGCGGGCGTCGTACTCGCGGAACCCCGTGGGTGCGATCATCGGGTCGCGCAGGAAGGCCCAGCTGTTGGGCACGACATCGGTCAGGGGCTTCATGGGGATCCCTCGAAGGGTTGGAGGCGGATGGGGTCGTCCTTGGCCAGCCGGTCGAAGTCCATGAGCGTCCCCACCAGCCGGTCCATCTGCGCGAGCGGCACCATGTTGGGGCCGTCGGACGGGGCGCGGTCGGGATCCTCGTGGGTCTCGACGAACACCGCCGCGATCCCCAAGCTGACGGCCGCGCGCGCGAGCACCGGCGCGAAGACGCGCTGGCCGCCCGAGGCGCCGCCCAAGCCGCCGGGCTGCTGGACGGCGTGGGTGGCGTCCATCACCACCGGGTAGCCGGTGGCGGCCATGATCGGCAAGGAGCGCATGTCGGCCACGAGCGCGTTGTAGCCGAAGGAGGCGCCGCGCTCGGTCAGCAGGATCCGCTCGTTGCCGGTGGAGGCGATCTTGGCTGCGACGTGCGGCATGTCCCAGGGCGCCAGGAACTGGCCCTTCTTGACGTTGACCGCCGCCCCCGTCGCGCCGGCCGCCAGCAGCAGGTCGGTCTGCCGGCAGAGGAAGGCGGGGATCTGGATCACGTCCGCGACCTCGGCCACGGGCGCGCATTGCTCGGGGGAGTGCACGTCGGTCAGGACCGGGCAGCCCACCGCCCGGCGGACATGGGCGAGGGCGGCGAGCCCTTCCTCCATCCCCGGCCCCCGCCGGCCGCCGAGCGAGGTGCGGTTGGCCTTGTCGTAGCTCGCCTTGAAGACGTAGCCGGCGCCGTGGCGCGCGCAGATCTCGGCCATGCGCCCGGCGATGGCCTCGGCGTGGCCGCTGGATTCGACCTGGCAGGGGCCGGCGATGAGCGTGAGCGGCCGGTCGTTGCCGACCGTCAGCGGACCGATCTCGACGGGGCGCATGGCGGCGGGGCGCTCAGGCCATCTGCTTCTGGACGGAGAACACGCGCCCCGCCGCGAGCGCGATCGCGGCGGCGAAGAACGAGAGCAGCGCCCCCATCTTGGCCGCGTCCTGCACGTCGCCGGGCGGGAAGGCCACCGCGGCGATGAAGAGCGACACGGTGAAGCCGATCGCCGCGACGCAGCCGATGACGAAGAGATCGACCGTGCGCATCCCCTGCGGCAGCCCGAGCTTCAGGACGCTCGCGCCGATCCAGCCGAAGGCCAGCACGCCGAAGGGCTTGCCGATGATGAGCCCGGCCAGCACCAGCCAGGTCGGCGCGCCGATGGCGCTGAACTCGACGCCGGCGTTGAGGAGCCCGAAGAAGAAGAGGATCACCTCGACGGGGTGCTTGAGGATGTGCTCGATGTGGTTGAGCAGGTCGGTGAGGTGCTGCTCGGCCTCGGCGAAGAAGCCGAAGGCGCGGTCGGCATGCGGGATCGCGGGCACGATCGGCAAGAGCCCCAGCGCGGGGTTGAGCCCCGACTGCGCGAAGCCGAGCCAGCTCAGCGCGCCGGCCACGGCGTAGGGCCAGAACGACAGGCGGTTGCGCACCCAGGTCGAGCGGCGGCGCGTCTGGTCGCCCCGGTCGAGCTTCCTCGGCAGCCAGTTGAAGAGCACGAACACGCCGATCGCGGCGCCCAGCGACAGCAGCAGCCAGGCCGGCGCGAGCTCGCCCGAGGGGTAGAACACCGCCAGGATGATGAGCCCGGCCGCGTCGTCGGCGATGGCCAGCAGCAGCAGGAAGCGCACCGCCGGGTGGCCCGCGCCGAACACCATGCGCCCGACGAGGTAGGAGAAGGCGATGTCGGTCGCGGTGGGGATCGCCCAGCCGCGCGCGACGGCGTCGTAGACGTCCGAGCCGAGGAAGGCCGCGAGGCCGAGATAGACGGTGATCGGCCCGACCATGCCCCCCACCGTGGCGATCAGCGGCGTGGCGGCCTTCTTGCCCCTGAGCGAGCCCTCCTTGAGGATGACGGCCTCCCAGACCTCCTTGGCGGCGATGGCGAAGAAGAGCGCCATCAAAACCTCGTTGACGAGGTAGTGCAGCGTCAGCACGCGCTCGCCCTCGCCGTAGCCGGCCGCGGTGCCCTCGCCCACCGCCTCGACCCACTCGCCATACTCGATGCCGGCGACGTCGTTCACCCAGAGCGGGAACTCGACGAAGTAGTGGTAGGAGGAGGGGTCGATGTTGGCCCACACCAATGCCAGGAGCGCCCCGCTGATCAGCAGCAGCGAGTAGTTGGCGACGAAGTTCCAGACCCTGTACATCCCCGAGCGCCGCTCCCCCATTGGCTTCCCGCCCGGTCTAGGCGATCGCGCGCGCGAGGGGAACCGGCCTCGCAAGGCGGCGTGCCGGGGCGTGGACGCCGCGTCACCCCTCCCGCGGCGAAAGCGCACCCTTCCCACGGTGGAAGGATGTGCTTAATTGCGCCGCGATGCTCGATACGCTCGACGCCCTCAAGGCCGACCTCTGCGCCTGCACGATCTGCGCGGAGCGCTTCGCGGCGACGGCGACGGGGCACGCGCCCAACCCGGTGGTGTGGTTCGCCCCCGGCGCGCGCGTGCTGATCGCGAGCCAGGCGCCCGGGCTGCGCGCGCATGAGGCGACGGTGCCGTTCTGGGATCGCTCGGGCCAGCGCCTGCGCGAGTGGATGGGGGTGGAGGAGGCCGTCTTCTACGACCATTCGCGCGTCGCCATCGTGCCGATGGGCTTCTGCTTTCCGGGCTATGACGCGAAGGGCTCCGACCTGCCGCCGCCCAAGGTCTGCGCCGACACCTGGCGCTCGGAGATCCTGGAGGGGCTGGGGACGGTGGGGGTCACGCTCCTCATCGGGAGCTACGCGCAGCGCTGGCATCTCGGGGCGGCGGCCAAGGGCGGCGTGACCGCGACGGTCGCCGCATGGCGCGACTTCGCGCCCTCGGCGTTCCCGCTGCCGCACCCGTCGTGGCGCAACACGGCGTGGCTCAAGCGCAACCCCTGGTTCGAGGCGGAGCTTTTGCCCGTGATGCGCGCCCGGCTGCGGGAGGTGCTGTAGGTTGGGGGGGCCTGGGGCCACCCGTGCCCCCGGCGGGGGGGGCGCGCCGGAGATGCGCGCCTCCGGCGCGACGGGGCGGAGCCCCCTGGACGCGGCCCACGAGGCGATGGAGACCGACGCGGGCCGCCTGCGCTTCTACGAGCGCCTGGCCGATTCCGAGCTGTTCCTGCTGCTCGCGGGCGAGCCTGCGGAGCCGCGGGTGTTCGAGCTTCAGGACGGCCCCGTCGTGCTGGCCTTCGACCGCGAGACGCGGCTCACGGACTTCACCGGCGAGCCCTCGCCCTACGCCGCGCTGTCGGGGCGCTCGGTGGCGGCGCTGCTGGCGGGGCGGGGGATCGGGCTCGGCGTCAACCTCGGCGTCGCGCCGTCCTCGATCCTGATGCCCCCGCAGGCCGTGGACTGGCTGGCCCGGACGCTGGCCCATGCGCCCGCCGAGGCGCGCGAGCGGGCCGAGGAGGTGCGCTCGCCCGGCGAGCTGCCGCGGGCGCTGCTGGAGGCGCTCGACGCCAAGCTCCCCTCGGCCGCCGGCCTGGCGCGGGGCGCGTATCTCGCGGGCGTGAGCTACGAGGGCGGCCGGCGCTCGCATCTGCTGGCCTTCGTGGACGCGGCTCCGGGCGCGGAGGCGGCGCTGGCGCGGGCCGCGGGCGAGGCGCTGACCTTCTCGGGGCTGGAGATGGGGGAGATGGACGTGGCGTTCCTCGGCGCGGGCGATCCGATGGCCGCGCGGCTGGCGCGGGTGGGCCTGCGCTTCGACCTGCCGCGGCGCGAGGGGCGCCGAGCGCCGGGCGCGCCGGGGATGGACCCTGAGCGGCCGCCGAGGCTGCGCTAGGGCCTGTCGAGGCTCCCCCGGGTGGGGCCGGGCGTGGTGCGCGAGGCGACCGGGCGGCGTCGCTGGTGGGGCCGGCCGACCCGACCTTCTCCATCAGCCGCTCGCAGCCGCTCGATCTCGGACGACAGCCGCTCGATCCGCTCGATGTGGGTCCGCGCCACCTCGCGCGCGAGCTCGGGCGGATCGCACCTGTCGTGCTCGACCATGGCGGCGAGCCGGGGCACGCCTCCGATCCCGGCAGGGGCCACGAGGCCGAACTCGGCCAGGTGTCCGCGCAGGGCGTTCACCGTCTCGGTCCTTTGCGCGACGAGCCGTTCCGCGCGCGGAGCGGCATGGCGCGCGCCGGCGCCTCGGCCGGCTTCGGCGCGTTGACGCGCATGGAGGGCCGCATGGCTGCCTCGAGGATGGCCTCGGCGTCGGCCGCGTCGGTCTTCTAGCGCTTGACGAAGGGCCTGACCCCGGATCGAGTCCGGGGCGGGCTGTGGATCGGGGCGATCGGCCGGACCTCGTGACCGAGCGCCGCCATCCGCCGCGCCCAGCGATGCGCGGTCGCGCACGCCTCCATGGCGACGACGCAGGCAGGCTGCTCGGCCCTGAGTCACTTGAACTGCCTTTGCGAGAGCTGCCTGCGGAACGGCGGCCAGCCGTCCGCCGCCGCGCCGTGGACCTGCAACACGGCCTTCGCCAGGTCGAGGCCGTCGAGGGCAGCGCGTTCGACGACGTGCTCCTGGGCCTCGACGGCGACCAGCGCCTCGTCGGCGGCGGCGGGAACGACCGGCTCCAGGGCAGGGCGGGCTCGGACATCCTGGTCGGCGACGGGGGGGTCAAAGACCTCTTCGGGCAGTCGGGCGCCGACACCTTCGTCAGCGTGGCGGGCACCAACCTCATCCACGACTACGAGTTCGCCACCTCGAACGGCGCCCTCGTCGGCATGGACTCGATCGGGATCGGCGCGGGCTCGCGCGCCAGCCTGAGCACGAGCGTCTTCCCCGGCTTCTCGCTGCTGCTGCGCAACGCCGAGCAGACCGCCATCGTCAACCTCGACACCACCGACCAGGGCGAGGCGATCGAGCGCTTCCAGGCCCTCGACATCTTCGTCCACGCCGATCCCGGCGACTTCCTGCTCCGAGGCGGAGGCGCGGGATGCGATCTCCCTCCAAGAGCGCCGGCAAGGGCGGCCACGACATCCTCTCGGACGCGCTGCGGCGGTGTCGCGGCGCGTTCGGATGGGTGGCGTTGTTCTCCTTCTCGATCAACCTGCTGATGCTCGCCGGCCCGCTCTACATGCTCCAGGTCTACGACCGCGTGCTGTCGAGCGGGCGGGCGGAGACGCTGGTCATGCTGATGCTGATGATGGGCGCGGCGATGCTGGCGAGGGCCACGATCGAGACGCCGCGCACGGCCGTCGCGGTGCGGATCGGGGCGTGGCTCAACGAGGCGCTGGGGCCCGAGCGCCTCTCGAGCGGCGTGCGCGCGCGGCTCGCGGGGGAGGGCTTTGGCGGGCAGGCGTTTCGCGACCTCGCCCAGGTCCAGTCCTTCGTCGGCACCCAAGGGGATGACGGCGGTCTTCGACTTCCCCTGGACGCCGCTCTTCGTCGCCGTCATCTGGCTTCTGCACCCTTGGCTCGGGACGCTGGCGCTCGCCACGGCGATCGTGCTGCTGATCCTGGGCGTGCTGAACGAGGTCGTCACGCGCGGCCTGCTGCGCGAGGCCAACGCTGGCCAGCTCCGCGCCCAGCGGCTCGCCGAGGCCGCGATCGACAACGCCGAGGCCGTGCGCGCCATGGGCATGACCGGCGCGCTGGTGGAGCGCTGGCGCGCCGGCAACGCCGAGATCCAGAGCGGCCTGCTGCGCGCCAGCGAGCGCGGCGGCACCCTCACCGGGACGGCGAAGTTCCTGCGCCTGTTCTCGCAGAGCGCGATCCTGGGCCTCGGGGCGCTCCTCGTGCTGCGCGGCGAGGCGACGCCGAGGGTGATGATCGCGGCCTCGATCATGCTGGGGCGGGCGCTGGCGCCCGTGGACCTCGCGATGTCGGCCTGGAAGAACTTCGCGCAGGCCCGCCTCGCCTACGGCCGCCTCAGGGCGCAAGCCGAGGCCTGCCCGCCCGAGCCCGCGCGCGTGGCGCTGCCCGCGCCGCGCGGCGGGCTGAGCGTCGAGGCGCTCACCGCCTTCGGGCCCGACGGGCCGGTGCTGCGGCGCGTGAGCTTCGAGGCGGCGCCCGGCGAGGTCGTGGCCGTGATCGGGCCGTCCGCGGCGGGCAAGTCCACGCTGTGCCGCTATCTCGTGGGGCTCGCCGAGCCCGCCGCGGGCTCGGTCTCGCTCGACGGGGCGCATGTCGCCCATTGGAGCCCCGACGCGCTCGGCCGCCACGTGGGCTTCCTGCCGCAGGAGGTGGGCCTCTTCGCGGGCACGATCCGCGACAACATCGCGCGCATGGGCGAGGCCGAGGACGAGGAGGTGGCCGAGGCCGCGCGCCTCGCGCACGCGCACGCGCACGACATGATCGCACGGATGCCCGAGGGCTACGCGACCCGGCTCGGCGAGCGCGGCGCGGGGCTCTCGGGCGGGCAGCGACAGCGCATCGGGCTCGCGCGGGCCGTCTTCGGCGCGCCCTCGCTCATCGTCCTCGACGAGCCCAACGCCAACCTCGACCAGGCGGGCGAGGCCGCGCTCGCCGCCGCGATCGGCGAGCTGAAGGAGCGCGGCTCGACGCTGGTGGTCGTGGGCCACAGGCCCTCGACGCTTGCCCGGAGCGACAAGGTGCTCCTTTTCAACGACGGCGTGGTGCAGGCCTTCGGCCCCCGCGCCGAGGTGCTCGGCCGGATGCGGGAGGCCGCCGCGGCGAGCTCGGCGCCACCGGGGAAGACGGAGACGGGGGCAGGGGCGGGGGCGGGGGCGGGGGCCGCGCCCGATGCCCCCGAGCCCGCGTTTTGCCTCGAGCCCGCCATGAGGGTGCGGCCCCCGCTCGCCCGGCAGGGGGAGCCGGCGTGAGGGCGCCCGCCCGCCCCGCCGCGCCGACGCCCAGGGCCGACGCGCGCGTCCTCGGCACGCTGATCCGACGGCAGCGTCGCCTGGGCCTCGGCGTGATCGCGGCCTTCGTCGGCGTCTTCGGCCTCTCGGGGTCGCTCGCGCCGCTGGCGGGGGGGCGGTCGCGCCCGGGCGGATCAGCCCCGACGGAGGGGTCAGGACCGTGCAGCACCTCGAGGGCGGCATCATCGCCCGCCTGCACGTGCGCGACGGCGACGCGGTGGCCGAAGGCGCGCCGCTCCTGACGCTCATGGGGGTGGGCGCGCGGGCGGACGTGGACGCCCGGGCGGACAGGCGCCTGACGCGCCTGGCCGAGCGGGCGCGGCTCGAAGCCGAGATCCTCGATCGCGGCGCGATCGCCTTCCCGCCCGAGCTCGACGCGGCCGATCCGATGGTGCGCGCCGTCGTCGAGGCCGAACGGCGAACCTTCGAGGCGCGCTGCGAGATGGTCGCCACGCGCAAGCGCGTCCTCGGCCAGCGCATCGAGCAGCTCCGCGCCCAAGCCGCGGGCTTCGAGGCCCAGCGCCGCAGCGCCTCCGAGCAGCTCGCCCTGATCGAGGAGGAGATCGCCGACAAGGCCGCGCTCCTCGACAAGGGGCTGATGCCCAAGGACGAGCTGTTGCGCCTGCGCCGCGCGGCGGCCGGGATCCGGGGCCGGCGCGGCGAGCGCGAGGCCGCCGTCGCCCAGGCGCGGCAGGGCATCGGCGAAGCCGAGCTCGACCTGCTCGCGATCGACGCCGAGCGCTCGGAGCGCGTCGCCACGCGCGCGGGGGAGCTGCGTGGGACCGGGCCAACTTGGCGCTCGTGTTCGCCGCGTCGCCACGCGCGCGGGGGAGCTGCGCAACGAGCTGGCCGAAATCGCGCAGTCGCTCGCGGCCAGCCGCGACGTGCTGAGCCGCACGGTGATCGCAGCGCCGGCTGACGGCGTCGTGGCCAACCTGCGCTTCACGAGCGTCGGCGGCGTGGTGGGGGCTGGCGAGCCGATCCTCGACGTCGTGCCCTCGGACGATCGCCTGCTGGCGGACGCGCGGGTCTCGCCGCTCGACTTCGACGTCGTGCGGGTGGGGCTCGGCGCCCAGGTGCACCTGTCGGCCCATCCCGGCCGGAGCGCGCCTCGCATCACGGGCCGCGTCGCCTCCGTCTCGGCCGACACCATGATCGACGAGGCCACGGGCCAGCCCTACGACCTGGCGCGGGTCGAGGTGCCGCGCTCGGAGCTGGACAAGGCGCCCGTCCCCGTCGCCCTCGTCCCCGGCATGACGGCGGACGTCCTCATCGTCACCGCCGAGCGCATGCTGGCGGGCTACGTGCTGGAACCGATCGCCGACATCGTCCGGCGCGCTCTTCGAGAGGTCTGAGGATCCGATGGGCCGATCGCCTCCCTCCAGGGGCACAACTTCCGAGGAGACGCCCGACGATCCGCCCGCGCGGGTTGAACTGCGACAAGTTTCTGGCTGAACTCGAGAGGCCCATCGGCATTTCTGTGTTCGCCCCACCGGATGGTTGAGCAAAGGGGGATCTCATGACGCTGGTTCTCGTCGATGAGAGATCGCTCCGGCGTGCGGCGATGGGGAGCTTGCTCTGCGAATGGGCGAAGGCCCGCGACCTCACGATCGTCGATGTCGACGCCCTCGTCCCGCTGCGCATCGTCGCGCATGCCGATTGCAGGATGTGCGTGTTCCACGTCGGATCGCTGCGGGGCGAGGGCCGGTGGAACATTTTGGCGAAGGTCATGCATGGCTTGAACCGGGATCGCCCCATCGTCGTCCTCTCGGACGACGAGAGCCCCGAGGAGAATCCTCTGCGCGTAAGACGCCGGCCGTGCGGGGGTATCTGCCCACCACCTTGAGGTCGTGTCCGTCAATGAGGTGTAATTTCGGGTGTGGTCCCGGGCCATCGGATCAGGCGGCTTCGGGTGTGATCTGGAGTGTGGAGCCCTCCTCGAGCTGGGGTGTGTCGAGCTCAGCCATGCCCTCGACCTGCATGTATCGATGCTGGAGTTGCCAGTCGTCGTTCTGCTCGAGCAGCACCGCTCCGACGAGGCGGGTGATGCTGTCCTCGTTGGGGAAGATGGCCTGTCACGTCGGCGCGCCGCTTGATCTCCTTGTTCAGCCGCTCGAGGGGGTTGGTGGAGTGCAGCTTGGCGCGGTGGCGCATGGGGAAGGCCATGTAGGCCAAGACATCGGCCTCGGCGTCGTCCATCAGCGCGCCGAGCTTCGGCCATCGGGCGCGGAGCTGATCGGCGACGTGGCGCCAGGCTCGGGTCGCGGAGGCGTGGTCGGGCTGAACGAAGGCTTGCCGGATGGCGGCCGCGACGACGGTGGCCTGGCTGCGCGGGACGTGCGCGAGCGCATTCCTCATGAAGTGCACGCGGGGGCCGTTGAAGAAGGCCGCGGCGTTGTCGGGTATTCGTTGCGATGCGCCCGAAGGGGGTCTCGGCTCCGCCACTCGCCCGATGGCGCCCGGTCGAGCGCTCAGGCGCGGATTGGCCCGCTCTGGAGGCCGAGGAGGGCACAGATCAGGGCGAGGAGGGCTGCGGCGAGCCGCTTGAGGTTGATCGCGGCGGCGGTGAGGAAGGCTTGGATGCGCATGTTGCCCAGCCCGCGGCGCACGGCACGGGCGAGACCGTGCCAGGTCTTCGCCTCGCCGTGGAAGCCCTCGGACCGCCAGCGATGGCGCCGGTAGAGCCGGTCGTCCTCCGCCCCCCACCGCAGCCGTCGGCGACGGGCCCGCAGCAGGGCCGGGTAGTCGTGAACGATGACGACGGCCTTGGTCACGCGCGATGGCGACAAGCAAAGGGCGGCGAGATCGCAGCCTTTGCAGTCCCGTGCCTTCGACGCGAAGAACCGGCCATGGGCGATCTTGGCCTTGTTGGGCCGCAGGATCTTGCCCCGTGGGCATCGGACGATGTCGTGGCGCGCGTCGTAGCGGAACCGCCGGAGCGGAACCTTCGAGCGGATCGGCTCGGCCTTCGTGGGGATCACGCCGGTGATCTCGCGCGCCTCCAACCCTGCGAAGACCTTGGCATAGGCGTAACCGGCATCCGCCGTGACGGTGTCGATGGAGCCCCCAGTGACGGCCGCGACCGCGTCCAGCCGATCGAGGATCACCTGCCCCTCGTTCACCTCACCGGTGGTGACCTCGACGTCGAGGATCACCCCGCACTCGTCGTCGACTGCTCCGTGCTGCTTGTAGCTGGGCTCCAGGCGGCGGTTGCGCCCCGATGTGGCCATGCTCGCATCGGGATCGGTCAGGCAGACCTTCTTGAACCGGCCAGTCTTCTTGGAATGGCGTCGCGCCTGCTGCGCGGCGGTGCCCCCGTCGTCTCCGCCCGCGCTCTCGCCACCATCATCGTCGCGATCGCGGCCATCGCCGTTCGCGTCGGCCATCGCCTCGACGTGCCGCGTGGCCAGGCTCTCCCAGGCGACATCGGCCCGGATCAGCGAGGCATCGACATGCACGACCTCGCCGGTGGCGATCTTCGCCTCGATGCACGTCCGCACCGTGCGCTCGAAGATGCGCCGGAAGCGCTCTGCGCCCCATCTGTGCCGGATGCGCGTCAGCGAGGAGTGGTCCGGCAGCCGCTCGTGCAGCCCGTAGCCTGCAAACCATCGGATCGCGAGATTGACCTGCGCCTCGCGCATCAGCCGTCGGTCGTGGACGATGCCGAGCAGGAACCCCGCCAGCATCAGCCGCACCGCGGCCTCGGGGTCGATCCCGGGCCGCCCGACGCCCGCGGCGTAGAGATCGGCCACCTCGTCACGCAGCCAGCCGAGATCGAGCACCCGATCGACCCGCGCAAGGATGTGGTCGTCGGGAACGAGGTCCCGAAGCGAGCCGCACACGAAGAACTCGAGCTGGTCGCGCTCCTTGCGTCCAAGCATCGCCATCTCCCCGTCGATCGCCGCCACAGCTGATGGAATCAGGAACCACCGACTTCTTCAACGGCCCCCGCGTGCACTTCATGAGGAATGCGCTCGCGCACGTCCCGCGCAGCCAGGCCACCGTCGTCGCGGCCGCCATCCGGCAAGCCTTCGTTTATCAAGCGACATTCGGAACTGGCCCGGTGGCGACACCAGGATCTGGCCCACCCCGTCATGTGGTTTCGACTTCGGTTTCAAGCGCCGGGCCGGCCTTCTGCAGAAGGCCGGCCCGGCGCTTCTCGCGCAGCCTGTAGCTGTCGCCCCGGATGGTGATGACGTGGGAGTGGTGGAGCAGGCGATCGAGGATCGCGGTGGCCACCACCGGGTCGCCGAACACCGCGCCCCACTCGCCTACGGACCGGTTCGAAGTCACCAGCATCGCGCCGCGCTCGTAGCGGCGGCTGACGAGCTGGAAGAACAGGTGAGCGGCGTTGGGCTCGAGCGGCAGGTAGCCCAGCTCGTCCACGATCAGCAGCTTCGGCTTGGCGAAGTGCGCCAGCCGCTCCTCGAGCCGGCCCTCGACCTGGGCCTTGGCGAGGTTGGCCACGAGCGCCATGGCGCCGGTGAAGAGCACGGTGTGGCCGGCCACGATCGCTTCGCGGCCGAGCGCCACCGCAAGGTGCGTCTTGCCCACGCCCGGGGGGCCGAGCAGCAAGAGCGCATCGCCGTGGGCGATGAAGCGCCCCGTCGCGAGGTCGCGGATCTGCCCCTTGTCGACCGAGGGCTGGGCGGCGAAGTCGAAGCCCTCCAGGGTCCGCACGAAGGGGAACTTCGCCAGCCCGAAGCTCATCTCGATGCGGCGCTGATCCTTCCGTGCGATCTCGCGCTCGCAGAGGAAGGCGAGCGCCTCGCGCAGGGTCATCTCCCCCCGCGCCGCCTCGTCGAGCAAGCCGTCGAGCTGGTCGCGCACCGCCGTCAACTTCAAGCGCGTCAGCATCCGGTCGAGCTCGTCCTGGGTCTGCGCTCCCATCACCAGGCGCCCCCGGCCACCGCCTCGTACTCGGCGAGCGGGCGCAGCAGCGCCGGCGCCGGGATCGGCGCGGCCTCGGCTGCCTCGGCGTCTTCTCTGACCACGCGGCCGGCGGCACCCGCGACGCCCTCGAAGTGAGCGCGGTCGGTGAAGCGCCCGCGACGGTCCGCGCTGCGGGGATGACGGGCCACCTCGATGCCCGCATGGGTGACCTGCACAGTCTCGGCCGTGACCAGCACGCTCACTCGCTCCCCGATCAAGCGCCACGGCACCGAGTAGGCGTTCGTCTCGATCTCCACCGCGCAGTCCGCTCCCACGCGTCGGCTCAGCTCGCGCGCGGCCAGGAACGGGCCGCGGTCGGGCAGCGGCCGCAGGGCGGCGGCCTCGTCGCGCGCGAAGCGGACCATGGGCGCCTCGCCGGTGGTGCCGTGGACGCGCTGATCGGCGATCTCGCGCGTCCACTCGGCCAGATGCGCCTCCAGGGCCGCGAAGCTCTCGAAGGTTCGCCCCGCGACCGCGTTGCCCTTCACGTAGCCCACGCCGCGCTCGTCCTTGCCCTTGGTCCGCGCCCGGTACGGCGCGCAGGCCTGGACCCGGAAGCCCCAGTGCCGCGCAAAGGCGTGGAGCTTGGGGTTGAGCACCACCTCCCGCGTCGCCGCGTCGTGGTGCAGGATCAGAGCGCGCGCATTGTCGAGCAGCACCTCCTCAGGCACGCCCCCAAAGGCTGCGAAGGCACTCTCCATGCCTTCGAACCAGTGCTCCTGGCGCTCGCCCAGGAAGGCCCGGACGTGCAGCCGGCGCGAGTGGCCCAGCGTCGCCACGAAGAACGACACCGGTCGCAGAGCGCCTCGATCTCGACCCGCTTCTGGCCGAAGTCGATCTGCAACTGCTGGCCCGGGCGCGTCTCGAACCTCACCGTCGCCCGCGGCTTCGGCCCAGGAAGCGCCTGGCGAGCGCCTCCGCCGTCACCGTGCGAGCTGATCCGAGCTCCGGCCGCGAGCCCTGGCGACAGCGTCCGGATTGCCGCGGGCAGCGAGCGCTCGGACAACGAGCCCCAGACGCGAGCCTTCGCTTGTCGGTGCCACCGGGGTCGCCTGGCTGCACGCCTGCACCGCGGCCGGGGCGAGTCGGCGATGCCTGCGGCGCAAGGGTCGGGCGGCGCGTGGCGGGAGGTGGTCCGGTCCCGCCTGCGCGACAAGGTCCGCCGGAAACCTCCGGGGAGTCATCGGCCATCCGTGGGACGAGGGGTCGAGTTCCGGCGCCGACGGTTCTGCCTGGGCTCTTCCGCGCTTTTGGTGCAGCGGGTGGATCATGCGGCGAGGATCCGGGCGCGCAGGAGGTCGAGGCCGGCGCGGCCGTGCATGGTCCTCCTGATCCGCTTCAGGCGGTTGATGGGGCCCTCGACGGGGCTCGTGCCCC
The DNA here is from genome assembly GCA_963799455.1 of uncultured Alphaproteobacteria bacterium. Taxonomy (GTDB): domain Bacteria; phylum Pseudomonadota; class Alphaproteobacteria; order Rhodobacterales; family Rhodobacteraceae; genus CAWCXF01. The sequence continues at coordinate 36,823 of CAWCXF010000006.1, forward strand.
AGGGCAGCTCGAGTGCCGGCTCGACTGCCGCCCGGCCGCGATCGAGGCTCGCGGCGAGGCCCCGCAGCGGCCTCGACCGCGCGCCGGGAGGGCCCCCCAGCGCCAGGCCGAGATGGCGCCGGCGCTCACCCATGCGCTCGGTGCGCCGAGCGTGGGGGCGCACCCCCTCCGGCAACCGCGGGGCCGAAGTTGCGGCGCGCGCAGCCCGCCGTCGCGCAGCGCCAGCGGCGGGTCCGGACCACAACTGCGACGCGCCGCCCGAGCTGCGGCGCGCCGCCCGTGGCGCGGCAGGTCGCTCGGGATCCGTTCGTCGTGGCTGTGCCGCCGCCGCGACGGGCGACGGCAGGGGGGGCAGGAGAGGGGCAGAGCGCCCATGACGGGCGCGGCCGGGCGGCGACGACGCGCTCGGCATCGAGGCGGACGCCATCGATGACGAGGCGCGCGGGGATGAGGGGCAGGAGCACTGGTTCGAGGGGATGGAGAGCGCGTTTGCGGCCTTTGGCGACGTGCCCGAGGAGGTGCTGCTCGACAACGCCCGCGCCCTGATCCTGAGCCAGGATGTGGCGACGCGCGAGGTCGTGGTGAACCCCAAGCTGCATGCCTTCGCGCGCCACTGGGACTTCCAGGAGCGCGCCTGCGCGCCCTATCGGGCGCGCACGAAGGGCAAGGACGGTGGGCTACGTGCGCGGCGCGGTGGCGAGACGGAGCTTCGAGAGCTTCGCCGCGCTGGAAGCGCATCTGGCCCGGTGGACGCGCAAGGTCGCCGACGCGCGGGCACGGCACGGCACGCCACGCCACGACCGGCGAGGCGCCGGCCGAGCGCTTCGCGTGCGACGAGGCGCGGGCGCTGAAGCCCCTGCCGTGCTGTGGCCTGTTCCTGGCGGCGCGCGAGCTGAGCCGGCGCGTCGGCTCGGACTGCGCGGTCGCGCTCGACACGAACGCGTGCTCGGCGCCCTGGCGTCGATCGGGGAGCGGGTGCGGGTTCTGGTCGCGGCCGGGACGGTGCGGATCACCCGTGCCGGCGTCGAGGCGGCGTGCCGCCCGCGCAGCGCCGGCCGGGGCGGGCGCGTCACCGAGCGCGCCCACTTCGAGGGCGGCGCCGGCGCCGCCGGCCGCGGGGTCGGAGCGGCCGCCACGGCGCTCGAGGGCGAGGCCGCGCCGATCCCGGCGCCGGCGTGGCTCGCGCCCGCCGGCCGAGCGCGAGGCGGTGGCCGGTGGGGCCTGGTGATGGGAGCGCAGACGCCCGACGAGCTTGCCCGGATGCTGACGCGGCCGAGGCCGACGGCGGTGCGGATCACCCGTGCCGGCGCCGAGGCGGCGCAGCGAAGTCGTGGAGGCGCCGGGAACCCGGGAGGGGCGCTGCCCTGCTGGGAGGTGATCCGCCAGCCGCGCCGGTTGCTGCCGGCGCCAGCCGAGGAGCGCGCGCCCCGTGACGAAGAGGGCACCGGCGCCGATGCGCATGTGCGAGAGCCTGACGGCGCTGATCGAGGGGCGGCTGTCGTCGCCTGACGGCCGGTCGGAGCTGGTGGAGCTGGCGACGCGGCCCGTTCTCGAGCAAGCGCTGGAGGCGGAGGTCCACGATGCCCTCGGCCGGGCTCGCTACGAGCGCGGCGCCGAGGAAGGGCGCGGCTGTCGCGATGGCCATCGTGCCGGCCGGCTCGGCACCGCCGAGGGGGCGGTCGAGTTCGGCGCGCCGCAGGTCGCCGGGCGCGACGCACCGTTCCGCCCCGGGACGCGCGAGCACGCGAAGGGGCGGACCGACGCACTGGAGGAGCCCGCGGTCGAGATGCCGGCTCGCGGCCTGCAAGTCGCGCGACATCGCGGCCTGCAAGTCGCGCGACATCGCGGACGCCTTCCGCGACGAAAGCAGCCGACGCCTGCTGTCGCGCACCGCTGCCACGGAGCTGGGCGGGCAGCCCTGGCGTGACCATCAGGACTTCGCCAGCCGCGATCTGAGCGCGCACGAGATCGTCCATGCCCTCCGCCTGTGGCATCGCCGAACGCATCCGCCCCGGCCAGCGGCGCGAGCCGGTCATGGCCGCCTGGGGCTCCACCGCGACCAGCCAGCGCGTACCACTGCATCTGATGGCAGGATCGAAGGAGGACGCCGACACCGTGCCGGCCTTTCCAAGGCACGCGCGCCCGGGGGCTGGGCGATCCGCTGCTCGTCGTCTCCGATGGCGCGCCGGGCGTGATCAAGGCGATCGAAACCCGCCTCCCCCGCTCGGCGCGCCAACGCGGCCTCGTGCGACCTCATGCGCACCCTCGCCAAGAGGCCCCAGGATGTCCGGCCGGGGGTCAAGGCCCGCATCCAGGCTGTCCACCAGGCCCCAGCCGGGCGATCGCCTGCGAGCTTGCCAGGGGCGTCGTCGCCGGCCTCGAAGAAGAGCTCCCCTCCGCCATCACCTGCCTCATGGACGACCTCGAAGCCTGCATCGAACACCTGCGCATGCCCGTCACCCACTGCCGGGCCATTCGAACCACGAACCTCCTCGATCGGCTGTCCGTCGAAGAGCGCCGCCGGACGAAGGCTGCGTGGGCTCACGCGGCCGCATCGGCGGCTACGGTCCTGCTCGCCCCCCAAGGCCTTCGGCGAGCGCCCGGTCCTCAAGCTCATGCTCGGCGCCACGACCCGCGCCGCCGAGCGCTGGTGTTCGATCCGCTTCACCGAGTTCGAGCGCCGTCAGATCGACGCTGTCGGAAAGGACCTCGACGCCGAATACGAGGCGGCGGACACAACCTCAGTCGCCTCCCAACGGGCGCCCTCCCTCACGGAGATCTCCAGCAGTTCCCGGACTTGACCGGTCGTGGCGGCGGTAGGCCTCGGGCTTCCGCCCGGGGGTGCACCATTGGATGTTGTCGCGGACCGCGGCGACCGCGTTGGGGCCGAGGTCGACCTCGGGCAGTCCAGAGAGGTCGCCGCCCCGCAAGAACACGTCGGCGTCCAGATGGAGGATGCGGCGGTGGTCGGACGCCATCGCCTCGGGCAGGAGCAGGCGGGCGTGGACGGAGGCCGTGCGCCGACGATCCAAATAGAGGCCGCTCGTCTCGATCGTGCCGAACCGGATGCCTTCGGTGGCCGGGCATGGTGGCAGATCGCCGGGATCGGTCAGGACCACGCAGATGTCGTAGTCGCGGATCAGAGCGGACCAGGCGATCCGCCTGGCTGCGAAGATCGCGAAGGGGAGGTAGTGGGCATCCACGGCGAAGACGACGGCGCGGTCGGCCTGCGCGGGACTGGCGGCCTTCAGGACGAGGGCCATGGGAGCGGTCCTCGGCAAAGATGGGGGGCGGCGCTCGGGACCGGGGACGGGGCGGCCCGATCGCGGGCCGCCTCGTCCCTCGCCCTGCCGTCAGTCCGCCGGGACCATCTCCTCGCCGCGGCGGGTCGCCGACATCCAGGCGACGGTCGCGACGATGACGGTGAGGAAGATCGCGCTGGTGACGATCGTGCCCAAGCCCAGGCCACCGTATTCGGCGGGCTGGGACAGCAGGTCGCCGAAGGACGCGCCGAGCGGGCGGGTGAAGATGTAGGCGATCCAGAAGGCCCAGATCGCGTCGAGCCTCAGCGCGTAGTAGCCGAAGGTGATCGAGGCGATGATGAGGCCGAAGAGGATGCCCGTCGGCAGGTAGCCCAGCCCGTAGTGCTCGGCCACGAGGTCGCCCGCGGCGGTGCCGAGCGCGAAGGTGAAGAGGATCGCGAGCCAGTAGAACGCCTCGCGCCGGGTGGTGAAGATCGAGTGGATCGAGAGCGTGCGCTCGGAGGCGTACCACGCCGCGAAGGTGGCGCCGAGGGCGATGGTGAAGCCAACCGTGGTGGTGACGAGCGACACGCCGAGGTTGTCCACCAGGTTGTCGGTGACGAGCGTGCCGACGATGCTGATGAGCACGACGGCCAGCCAGTAGGACCAGGGCACGTAGCGGTGCTGGCGGAACTGCAGGACCAGGGCCGCGACGAGCACCGACGCCATGAGCAGCGACGTGGCCGTGAGGCCGAGGCCGAGGTTGACGGCGAGGTAGTCGGCGGCCGTCTCGCCCATCGTCACGGCCATCAGCTTGATGAGCCAGAACTCGGGCGTGACCGCGGGGACGCGGTTGTGGGCGAGGGCCGCGTCGGAGGCGGGCGCGCGCTCCGGGATCGGGGCCGCGGTGGCGGACAGCGTGGTCATGGCGGTGATCCTCGGATCGGGGTTCAGCGGCCCGTCATGGCGAGGCCCTGGGCGAAGAAGTCGTCGGCGCGGGCGTCGTCGTCGGCGTTGCACCGCTCGGTGCCCTTGGCCTGAAGGGCCTCGACGGCGCCGCGGTCGGCGTCGTCCAGCGTCGTGCCGGCGAGCCGGGTGCGGAGGGTGTCGAGCATCACCTCGCAGGGCAGCGGGCGGCCGTTCGCATCCGTGACGACCACGCCGGAGACCGTCGTGAGGCCGCTGGGCGCGTCCGCGCCACCCGGCGCGCGGGAGGGGTCGGCCAGCTCGGCCTGCAGGCCGGCCAGGGTCGCGTCGACCTGCTCGGGGTCCGGCGAGGGGGCGCGCAGCGCGTCGAGGGCCGCGTCGGCGGCCGTGTCGACGTTGCCCCAGGAGGCCGTGTCGATCGGGCGCAGGGTGCCCTGCGCGTCGTCCCAGGCCGTCTCGAAGTCGGTGATGCGCGCCTCGGCGGCGGCGAGGTCGCCGGTGGCGGCGATCCCCTGCACGTCGGTCACGATGGTCGTGAACGGCGTCATGTCGCCGAGCGACGGCGTGGCGGCCGCGACGGGCGTTGGATCGGGGGTGGGGGCGGTGAGGGCGTAGACGGTCGAGAAGGCCCCGACGGGCAGGGCGATCAGGGCCGCGCTGAGCAGGAGGTTTCGCATGGCCGATCCTCGTGGGCGGCCGGCGAGGCCGCCGGCAGGACTGCGCGCGGGGGTCTTGCGGCGAGACGCCTGCCTCCGATTCCCGGATCATGGCGGGGGCAGGATACCGAAGCTCGTCTCCGCCATTGTCATTCCGTAATGATCCACGGCCGCGGTCGTGCGTGACCCAAGGTCCGGGTCGCCCGGAGCCGACGTTCTCCGCCCCGCCGCCCCTCGGCCCGTGCAAGCCCCGAGCGACGGGAGCGGCTGCGCCACCCCCACTCGGGACGGGTTCGCCGCCGCAGTGGTCCCGACGGCGTCCCGGCCGCGTGGGTGTGCAGGGCGGCCCGCATCGCCTAGGCTCCTCACCTCGACGCGCGGCATCCGCCGCGGTCGCCACGAGGGAAGCCGATGCGTCAGACCGAGCCCGCGATCGTCCCGACGGTGCCTCGGCCCGTCAGGTGGCCATGCGGGGGCCACGCCAAGGCCTCGATCCTGATCGCTCTGCTCGGCCTCGCCTCGATCGTGCCGACGCGCGGCGCGGCGGCCGAGGAGTTCAGGCGCGAGCGCCACCTCGTCGAGACGACGCACATGGCCGTTCCCGTCCCCGTGGAGGTCCTGGTGCCGACCAGCGCGCCGCCCGCCGGGGGGTGGCCCGTCCTCTACCTCCTCCACGGCCTCGGCGGCACCGAGCGGGACTGGCTCCGGCTCGGGCGCGCGGACGAGGCCCTCGCCGCGCTCGTCGCCGATGGGGCGATCGAGCCGCCGCTCGTCGTCATGCCGGGGCTCGGCGACTCCTGGTACGTCGACTCCGCGGACTCCGCGGACTCCGCGCCCACGCCCGCGCCCACGCCCGCGCCCGCGCTCGCGGCGCAGGCGGCGTTCCTCGACGAGGTCGTGCCCTGGGTCGAGGGCCGCTACGCGGCCACGGTCGATCCGGGCCGGACGGCCCTGGTGGGGCTCTCGATGGGTGGCTACGGCGCGCTTCGGTTCGCGCTCCTGAGGCCCGACCGCTTCGGGAGCGTCGCGGCCCTCTCCCCGGCGATCTGGCAGAACGTGCCCGAGGCCGACCTGGCCTTGCCGCCCGATCAGCTCAACGTGATCCGCGAATCCCGGTACTTCCAGGAGGCGTCCGACGAGACGGTCGTGCAGGGCGTGGACCTGCCGAACCCCGGCGCGCACTTCTCGGGCGCGTTCGGCGACCCGTTCGACCCTCGGCGGTTCAACGCGCTCAACGTGTTCACGCTCGTGCAGGACAAGCTCGACGCGCGCGAGGCGATGCCGCGGATGATGGTCGCCGTGGGCGACGACGACTCCCACGACCTGTGGCGCGGGGCGATCGCCCTGTTCGAGACGGTGAGGAGCGAGGGCGGACGCATCGAGTTCCGGGTCGGCGACGGCGACCATGATTGGGCCTACTGGCGCTCGGCGTTCCCCGAGGCCGCGGCGTTCGCGCTGGCGCCGGCCGCCGCGGGATCGCGGGAGGGTCCGGGCGGGACGCCGCCTTGACGGGGCGCCGTCGGTCGGCTCGAAGCGGCGGCCGCAGCCCCATCCGGGGCGGCCCGCCGAAGGGGTGACGCCTCCGGCGCCCCGCGGAGTTCACCCGGGACCGTCCCGCGCGATCCCGTCCTTCTCGGCCCTCGGCCCTCGGCCCTCGGCCCTCGGCCCGAGGGCGCGGGACGCGGCCGACGGTGCGATCATGGGGTGCGATCATGGGCAGCGATCTCGAGGTCGGGGCTTCGATCCGCCTGCCTCGTGCCGATCGGGCCGGGGCCCTCGACCCCTGACCCCACCCGCGAGCAGGCCCTTGTCGAGCGCGGCCGTCGAGCGCGGCCCCACCCGCTCCGGCGGTGCAGACGGGCACGCTCAGGGGGCCGGCGCGTCCTCGGGGCGGCCGGGGCCGGGCGGGAACAGGATCCGGGGGCTCTCGCCGACCCCGGCCCGAAGGAGGCGCGTCAGATCGGCCCGCGCCGCGGGGCCGGGGTCGCGGTCCTCCATCGTGGAGAGGAGGCCGAAGGGGTGCTCCAGCGCCTCCTCCTCGAGCGCGCCCAGGAGGAGGGGCGCGTCGTCCACGTCGAAGCGCGACGGCCAGAGGCGCAGGACGAGCCGCGCGTCGGGCGCGGGCAGCGGCTTGGTCCAGACCGCCACGGGCGCCCGACCGAGATGCGTCTCCAGGCCCGGCGGCAGGCGATCGAGCGGGGTGGAGGGCCGCAGGGCCAGGGGCAGGGCGGCGAGGGTCCAGGGCGGCGCCGGAGCCCAGCCGCTGGCCACGACGGCCCGCTCGAGCGGCGCCGGGTCGCCGGCCCATTGCAGGAGGAAGGGCCGCTCGACCTCCCCGTCGAAGCCGATCAGGCCGCGCTCCACCGCGCGCCAGCCGCCCTTGCGCCAGGCGCCCTCGGTCATCGCGATCGAGGTGGCGGCCGGGGCGCCGGCGACGGCGGCCCCGCCGTCGCCGGCCAGCTGCGCCCCCGCGACGAGGAGGGCCGCCACGCCCGCCGCGAGGCCCAGCCCGCCCGGCGCGAGCCGCGCCCTCGGCACGGTGCCGACCGCGAGCGCGAAGCTCGCCGACAGGGCGACGCCGAGGAGCAGCCCGGTCGCGGCCTCGGTGGGCCGGTCGGCCATCAGCACGACGCGCGAGGCGGCGACGCCGAGGAGCAGGAGCGCGAGCCCGCCCGCCGCCGCCCGCGGCGCCCTGGGCCGTGGCGGGGGCCACTTCGAGGGCTGCACCGGGCGCTCGCGCGGGGTGGAGAGGAGGACGCCGAGGGCGCCCATCGCGGCCGCCGCCACGGCCAGCCCGACGCTCGGGACGCCGGGGGATTCCGACGATGGCGGGGAGCTCGGCCGCCGGATGGGCGCGCCGCAGCGCGATGCCGGCGACGACCGCGAGCAGGCCGGCCGCCCCGACCGTCGCCGCGAACGCCGCAAGGATGCGCCACAGGCGGCGCCAGGCGAGCCAGCCGGCCACGCCGAGGGCCAGGGCGGCGAGCGCCGGCCACTCGCCGAGCGCGGCGAGGGCGGCCACCGCCGGATCGAGCGCCGGGCCGCGCAAGCCCTGCGCGAGGCGGCTGAGCGCGAGGTCCGTCAGGGCGATCGGATCGCCCTCGGCCGCGTCCCCCGCGAGGCCGGCGAAGCTCAGGAGCGCGATCAGGAGCGCGGCGCTCCAGGCCAGGACCGCCGCGCCCGCCGGGTCGCGCGGCGCGATCGCGCCCGCGAGGAGCCGTGAGGCGGGATCGGCGCGTCCCGCGACCCAGGCATGGAGGCGCCGCTGCGAGGACCGCAGCCGCGCGCGCAGGAGCGCCAGGAGCAGCCGGGCGAGCCAGACCGCGGCGGCCAGGAGCAGGAGCGCGCCCACGAGCGCTGCGGCCAGGCGCCCGCCGATGCCGGCCAGCAGCCCGCCGCCGAGCCCCGCGCCCAGCACGTGCGACGCGGCCCACACGGCGCCGGACAGGACGTTGGCGACGGTGAAGGTGAGCGTCCCCATCCCGAGGATCCCGGCCGCCGTGGGCACCACGTTGCGCAGCCCCGGCACGAAGCGCGCGGTCAGCACGCTCATCGCGCCGCGCCGGCGCAGATAGGCCTCGCCCGAGGCGAGGAGCCCGGGGCGGCGCGCCAGCGGCCCCCATCGCGCGATCCGCTCGCCGTGGCGGCGCCCGACCCAGAACGAGGCTCCGTCGCCGATCACGGCGCCGACGAAGGCCGCCGCGGTCAGGAGCCACAGGCCCTGCCCGGCCGCCCCGGCCGCGGCGGCGAGCGCCAGGATGATCGTCGTGCCGGGCACGAAGGCGCCCAGGACGACGAGGGACTCCGCCGTCGCGAGGAGCGCCACCACCCCGGCGATGAGCAAGGGGTTCGCGGTGAGCTGGAGGGTGAGCCAATCGACGATCGCGGTCATGGCTCGACGCTCCCCTCGGCCGTTCGCCCGCGCGCTCGTCCTCGGAACCCGCGACGCCGCGACCGGGATCATCCCGGAGGGCGCCCGTCCCGTCCAGCGCCGAGGCCGTCGGCCCCGCGAGGACGTCGGCCGCCCTGCCCGTCGAGGGCGCGCCCTGCCCGCGCGGCCGGAGGCGTCGGGCTCCCGGCATGCCGGGCGCTCGACGTGGATCCGGGCTCGGACGACCCCATCGGGGGCGGGGACGGCATCCATGGCGAGGCCGCAGGCGAGCCGGGACGGCGTCCGAGACGCGACTCTCGCCGGCGGGGCCGATCGAGGCGTCCTGCGCCAGGCCCCGCGACCCGCGCTCGGTCGTGGGCGCGCGGGACGGCGGTGGTGAGGCCGGGCCGACCCCTGCGGGGACCGGCCCGGCCTCCTCATGGGCCGCGCGAGCGGCCGGCCGCGAGGTCAGCCCTCGTCGTCGTCCTCGTCGTCGTCCTCGTCGTCCTCGTCGTCGTCGTCGTCGTCGCCGGAGTCACCATCGTCGTCGTCCTCGTCGGACTCCTCGCCCTGATCCTCGTCGCCGTCGTCCTGACCGGCGTCCTCGCCCTCCCGGTCGTCGTCGCCGTCGTCTTCGCCGAGGTCCTCCCCTTCATCCCGGTCGCCGTCGTCTCGGCCCGCGTCCTCGTCCTCGCCCTCGTCCTCGCCCTCGACGGCGACGAGCATCCGGTCCTGCGGGTCCGCCCCGGCGTCCGCCGTGGCAGCCGCGCCGGCGACGGCACCGGTTCCCTGCTGCGCGGTGGCGTCGGCCGACCCGTCCGACTGGGCCAGGGCGACGCTCGCGGCGCCCGCGGCGCCGAGGCCGAGGAGCGCGGCGAGGAGGCCCCGCTTGCGGTGATGGAGCTTGCTCATGTCGTGTCCTTCCGGTGGTGCGGCGAGGCCCCTGCGGCTCTCGCCTCCATCCGATGTCGGCACCGACCATTACCGTGGCCTGTCCCCGAGGTTACGAACCGCCGCCTCGCGCGGAGGTGAGCGGAGGCGAGCCTGCGACGATGGGGCGGTGAGGCGGTGGGCCGCGCAAGGGACGCCGGCTCCTTGCGCGCCCCGCGGGCTCGGCCTCGCGCCCCGGGGCGCGCGGTGCCCGGGGCGCGCGCGCGCGCGCGGAGTGGTGGCGACGCCACCGGCAACCGCCGCTTCTGGCCCGTGTGCCCGGGACGCGCGCGCGGGGTGGTGGTCCGAGCGGGGCTCAGGCGTCGGCGGTGCGCTCGGGCGGGCGGGCGGCGCGGCGCCTGGCGATCCCTTCCGAGACGAGGAGCACGGCGACGAGCAGGCCCAGCGCGATGAGCGAGGCCCATTCGCGCGGCAGGTTGAGCCCGCCGCTCGCGAGCGGCTTGGTCAGCAGGTCGCCGAAGGTGGCGCCGAAGGGGCGCGTGAAGACGAAGGCGATCCAGAACAGCAGCACCGCGTTGATCCGCGTCGCGTAGTGCAGCGCGAGCACCCCCGCGATCACGCCCGCCGTGACGAGCGCGCCCTGGATGTAGCTCAGGCCCAGGTTGTCGGTGAGGTAGTCGCCGAAGGCCGTGCCGAGGCTGTTGGAGAACACCACCGCGGTCCAGAACAGGACCTCCACGTCGCGGCGCCGGATGGGCTGGACGCTCAGATCGCGGGTGCGCGCCCACCACACGGCCAGCGTCGCGGCGAGGCCCGCGACGAGGATCGCCGAGCCCCAGGCGTAGCCGAGGCCGAGCGAGCGGTCCATGAGGTCGGAGACCTCGGTGCCCGCGGTGGTGGTGGCCACGATCGCCGTCCAGAACAGCGCCGGGTGGTAGGCGCGCGCGCGGATCTGGGCGAACAGGATCGCCGCGAGGAAGGCGCCGGTGATCGCGAGCCCGACCCAGTAGCCGAGGTTGAGCGTCATCGAGATGAAGTCGCCCGCCGTCTCGCCGAGCGTGGTGGCCAGCACCTTCATGACCCAGAAGGCGAGCGTCACCTGCGCCACCTTGCTGGCGACCGCGAGGGTGCGATCGGAGGCGGGGTCCGCGGGGTGGGGTCGGGGGTTCGTCGTCATCGTCATCAACCTTGCCAGTCGCGCGGCGCGATGCGTCGCGGCCGGCCGCGCTCCGGCGGGGAGGTCGGGATCGCCACCCGGCGCGGCGGGCGGTGGGGGATGGAGGGCGCCGGCCCCCTCGCGGGGGGGGGCCGGCGCGTCGTGGCGCGCGCGTGCGAGGGGCGGCGGCGTCAGCCGTCGGTCCCGCCCCTCTCGCCGGCCTCGTCGGCTTCTGCGGCCTCGCCCTGCGCGTCTGCGCCGGCCCGGACCTCCAGGATCGCGCCGGTCTCGGCGTCGATCACCACCTCGGTCAACGAGTCGCCGTGGACCGTCTCGGCCTCGACGACCACGCGGCCGCCCTCCGTGAGGTAGCCGGCCTCGAGCACCGGCCCGCCGGTCTCGGCCGCCGCCGTGGCGATGGCGTCCGACAGGCGGAGGCCAGTCGCCCCGAAGGCCATGCCCTCGACCGCCGCCTCCGCGTCGCCCGGGGCGACGGAGACGAACGCGCCGTCGAGCCCGTAGCGCAGCATCTGCACGCTGCCGCCGCCCTCGGACATCGTCTCGACGACGAAGACGGGGCCGCCGTCGGCGTCCTCGACGCCGGCATCGATCGCGCGCTCGCTGGTGCGCATCTCGGCTTGGGTCACCACCTTGCCGAGCGTGACGGTGGACTGCTCGGCCGCGCGCATCTCGCGCAGCTCGGCCTCGTCGGTGATCGTCGCCGACTGGGCCAGCGCGGCGGTCGCGGCGCCCATGGCCCCGAGCGCCAGGAGCGCGCCCAGCAGGCCCCGCTTGCGGTTGTCGTCTCTCATGTCGTGACTCCCTTCCGTGGTTCGGCGGATCACGGCGATCGTCGCCTGACCCTCATCTCGTCGCCGGACCCCGCCATCGCCTGTCCGCCGGCATACGGATCGGCCATGTTCCGCCGGGGCGGGGCGCGAGCCCCGTCCCCGCCAGGGCCGGCGTCACTGATTGATGACGCCCTCGATGCGCTGCTTCACGTTGTCGCCGCTCGACACGATGCTGCGGATCTCGGAGAGCTGCGCGAGCGACAAGGATCCCACCTCGGCCTCGATGCCGTAGCGCTGGAACACCTGCTCGACGGACATGTCGAGCTGGCTCTCGCCCGCCTCGTCGGTCGCGGGGTCCGTGGTGGCCTGGGCAAAGGCCGGCAGCGGCGCGGCCAGCGTGACGGCCGTGGCGCCCGCGGCCACGAGGCCGAGCAGGGCGCCGACGCGGCCCCGAGGATGATGGGTGGTGGTCATGGGATGGTTCCTCCGCGTGATCGGCGGACCTCGGTGGTCGTCGCCTCATCCACACATGGCCCTCGATCCCCTCCGCGACGTGTCCGCCGGATTACGGATCGGTCATGTCTCACGGAGGGCGCGGCCGGGGAGGCTCCGCGACGCGGGCGTCGAGCGCCTCGCTCACCCCGCGGCTCCGCGACGAGGGGGGCTTCCCCGCGGTCCGCCCGGCGGACCCGGCGCGCCGCGGGGCCGCGGGGGGCCTTGCCGGGCGTCCCGGATCCCGAGCCCGCGGCCCGACGGAGCCGCGAGCCCGCGGGCGGCGCCCGGCTCGGAGACCTCCGGGGCCGGCCGATGCCCCCCAAGCGCCCCCAAGCGCCTCCCGAGCGCCCCCCAAGCGCCTCCCGAGCGCCTCACGATCAGGCGGCGAGCCACCTGCGGACCAGGAGCGCCATGCCCGTCGCGGCGATCGTCCAGAGGAGGAGGATCGCGGCCGCGGCCGCGAGGCTGCGGCGCGGACGCTCGCGCTCGGCCGCCTCGCGGAACTCGGCCATCAGGTCGTCCGGCACCAGGCGCGCGACGAGGAGGATGCCGAGCGGGACGATCACGAGGTCGTCCACGAGGCCCAGCACGGGGATGAAGTCGGGGATCAGGTCGATGGGGCTGAAGGCGTAGGCCGCCACGCACGCCGCCAGCGCCTTGGCGTGCCACGGCGTGCGCGGGTCGCGCGCGGCGATCCAGAGGGCGAGGGCGTCGCGCCTGATCCGCCTCGCCCATCCCCGCAGGCGGGCGAGGGCGCCGGGCGTCACGACGACCGCCGGCCGAAGGTCGCCACGCGCCAGGCGTAGCCCGCGACGAGCAGCGCCACCACGACGTTGGAGACCGGGTTCACGTAGTCGGCCACCACCGCGTATTGGCTCTCCAGCGCGTAGCCCAGGCCCGCGAGCAGCGCGGTCCAGGCCGCCGTGCCGAGGCCCGTCCAGAACAGGAAGCGCGGCAGCGACATCGCGGTGATGCCCGCGGGCACCGAGATCAGCGTGCGCACCGCGGGCACCAGCCGGCCCACCAGCACCGCGGCGGCGCCGTGGCGCGCGAACGCGCCTCGGGCGCGCTCGACGTCCTCGGGGGACATCGTGAGCCAGCGCCCGTGGCGCTCGGCCCAGCGCTCGAGCCGCTCGGCCCCGATCCAGCGGCCGACGTAGTACCACAGGAGCGCGCCGGCGATGGAGCCCACGGTCCCCGCGACGACGACCCAGACGATCGAGAGCTCGCCGCGGGCGGCGGTGAAGCCCGCCAGGGGCATGATGAGCTCCGACGGGATGGGCGGGAAGACGTTCTCGGCGAGCATCAGCAGCGCGATGCCGAGGTAGCCCGTCTGCTGCACGAGCGCCGTGATCCAGTCGAACATGGGGGGATCCTGTCTGGCCTTTGCCGAGGGGGGCGAGAGGGGCCGCCGGGCGAGGCGGGCCGGGAGGGCCGGCGCGAGCGGCGCCACGAGCACGACGCCGAGCTTGTCCACGGGCGCCAGGCGCGAGGCGGGGCCGAGCTTCGGCGCGCGCAGGTCGCACAGTCACGAAGCCCCTGGCACGAAGCCCCTGGCACGAAGCCCCTGGCACGAAGCCCCTGGCACGAAGCCCCTGGCACGAAGCCCCTGGCACGAAGCCCCTGGCGGGCGGGCGCCCCGGCACCTCCCAGGGGCCAGGGGACACGGGCCGGCCGGGATCGCCGCGAGCGCCGCCGAGGGCGGCGCCCGGAGCCGCCGGGACCGCGCGCGCTCATGCGCCCCCCCCCCCGCAGGGGGAGGGGCGGAGCGGTTCGGCCCGATCCTCCGTTTGCGGTGGGGCCGCGCGGGGAGGTGCCTGCTCCAGGGCCGGCGCCGCGGCGGACCGGCGAGGCGCTCCCCGCCCGCCCTGGCCGCGCGGTCGTGCTCAGCCCTGCGCCTCGGTGACGGTGAAGGGGGCCTCCATGCCGGCGGCGTAGTGGCCCTTGAGGTTGCAGATCAGCATGTAGGGCCCTGGCTCCAGCTCGACCGTCAGCTCGCCCGACTGCCCGGCCTTGAGGCCATCGACCTCGCCGAGGTCGTCGATGGCGGCCTCGTCCACCTTCTCGGTCGCGGGGTCGACCGCGAGCTCCTGGCCCGCCTCGTCGAGCCTGACCACGATCATCTCGTGGGGCGTGTCCTGGGCCGCGTTGGTCACCTGGAAGGTGACCTCGCCGGCGGGCACGCTGTCCTGGTCGAGGCGGAGCGCCATCTCGCCGCCGCGCTCGCCGACGAGCTCGACGGCGACGGTCTCGGCGGCCAGCGCCGGGGTGGCCAGCAGGGCCGCGGCGAGCGCGAGCCCGGCCAGCGGGCCGCGCGCGGGTCTGTGGTCTCTCATGGGGGTTCGTCTCCGGGTTGCGGGCGCGCTTGTCCCAAGCGCCGCGCCTGTTACATCGCCGCCCGGGGCTCGCCCTGGGCGCACTGCCAACGCGGGCCGGGCCCGGCGGTTGCCGATGGGATCCATACATGTTCGTAACCTCACGCCGCCGCGACGAGCGCCCCTCGGGCGGCCCGCCCGCGCGGCTGCCCGCCGCGACCCGCGCCTTCCACTGGGCGAGCGCGGCGCTGCTCGCGGCGATGTTCGGGCTCGCCTGGAGCTTCAACGCGCTCGGCCCGGGCGCCACGGGGGCGTCGCTCGTCACGCTGCACCGCTCGGTCGGCGTCGCGCTCTTCGCGCTGGTGGCCTTGCGGCTCGCCTGGCGCGCGACCCATCCCCTGCCGCCGCTGCCGGCGCACGTGACCCCCTGGGAGCGGCGGCTGGCCGGCGGCGTGCAGGCGGCGCTCTACGCCGGGCTCCTGGCGATGCCGGCGATCGGCTGGGCCGCCTCGGACATGGCGGGCGACACGGTGCGGGTGTTCGGCCTCTTCGCCCTGCCCAGCGTGTGGCCCATGGACGAGGGCTGGAGCGACCGGCTCTTCGCCGTCCATGGCTGGGTCGCCACCGCGCTCCTGGCGCTCGTGGCGCTGCACGTCGCGGGCGCGTTGCGCCACCGCCTCGTCAAGCGCGACGGCGTGCTGGAGCGCATGCTCTGAGGGCCTGCGGCCGGGCGAGGTTGGCGATCGGTAATCCTTCGGCGACCTCGCGGTCATGCGCGGCGGCCATCTGTCGCCCGTGCGGTCGGAGGGTCCGGCCGCGCGGGACGCGGAGGAGAGCGCGATGAGGACGGAGCGACTGTCGAAGGCGCTCGCGGGCGGGATCCTCGCCGCCGGGCTCGTGGCGGCCGTCGCCGCCCCGGCGCAGCAGTTCGTGGACGACGAGCCCGAGGCTGCGGCCGCGGCGGTCCTCGCGGCCCCGCGCTCGCTCGCCGACGCCGTGGGGATCGCCGAGGGGTCCGCGGGCGGCCGGGCCTTCGAGGCCTCCGCCGAGGAGGAGGGCGGCGCGTTCGTCTACAAGGTCTCGACCGACGGGGGCGGCGTCCGCGCCGAGACGACGGTCGATCCGACGACCGGCGAGATCCTGGCGAGCGAGGAGCAGGGCGCGCTCGCGCGCCTGATGCGCGACGACGCGGGGGAGGCCGCGGCGCTCGCGCGCGCCGAGATCGGCCTGGACGACGCCATCGCCGCCGCCGAGGGTGCCGCCGGCGGTCGGGCGATCGAGGCCGGGATCGAGGAGGGCGGCGAGACGCCCCGCCACGAGGTCCGGGTCGTGGCGCCCGACGGCTCCGTCGCGCTCGTCGCGGTGGATGCGGCCACGGGCGACGTGCTCCGGATGGGGCCGGCCGGCGGCGGCGACTGAGGCGGCGGCGGACGGGCCCGCGGCGCCGGGTCGAGCGCCTCGGGCGGCGGGCACGGAGGGCGAGCGCATGAGGATCCTGCTCATCGAGGACGACGGGCGCACCGCCGACTACGTCCGCGCGGGGCTCGCCGAGGAGGGCCATGTGGTGGACCGCGTGGCGGACGGGCGCGAGGGGCTGACCGCGGCGATGGGGGCGTCCTACGACCTGCTGGTCGTGGACCGGATGCTGCCGGGGCTCGACGGGCTGTCGCTGGTGCGCGCGCTGCGCGCGGCGAAGGTGGGGGCGCCGGTTCTGTTCCTGACCGCGATGGACGGGGTGGACGACCGCGTCGAGGGGCTGCGCGCGGGCGCCGACGACTACCTCGTCAAGCCCTTCTCCTTCGCCGAGCTGTCGGCGCGCGTCGCGGCGCTGGCGCGCCGGCCGCAGCTCCAGGCCGAGACCACCGTGCTCGGCGTCGCCGATCTGGAGATGGACCTGATCCGCCGCACCGTGACGCGCGCGGGCCAGCGGATCGAGCTCCAGCCGCGCGAGTTCAAGCTGCTGGAGCACCTGATGCGCACGCGCGGCCGGGTCCAGACCCGCACGATGCTGCTCGAGGCGGTGTGGGACTTCCACTTCGACCCGCAGACCAACGTGGTGGAGACCCACATCAGCCGCCTGCGCTCCAAGGTGGACCGCCCCTTCGGCGCCGAGCTGATCCACACCGTGCGCGGCGCGGGCTACACGCTGCGCGCGCCGTGAGGGGCCCCGCGACGGAAGGCGCGGAGGACGGGCCCGGGACGATCCGCGCCCAGCCCTGCGCCCGGGGCGCGACGACGGCCGCCCTCGCGTGACGCCGCGGGGCGCCGTCCGCTCCAGCGCGCTGAGGCTCGCGGCCGGGGTGTCGGGGCTCTTCGTGGGCGCGATCCTGCTCGCGGTGGTGGCGAGCTACGAGCTGATCGCGCGCGAGCTCGAGGGGGGCATCCGGGCCGACATCGAGGCCGAGATGGACGAGCTCGAGGCGGTCCTCGCGCGAGGCGGCCAGGAGGCGCTGCGGACGGAGGTCGCGCTGCACGCCGCGAGCGGCACCGGCTGGCTGATCCGATACCAGGCGCCCGACGGGGAGACGCTGGGCAACGTCGCGGCCGTGCCCGACTTCGCCGGCTGGCGCGTGCTGGAGGACGACGCGGCCGACGCGCTGCGCCCCGTGGAGGGGGTGGAGGTCGACGACCCTTACGTCGCGCGCTCCGAGCCGATGGGCGGCGGCGTCCTGACGCTGGCGCGCAGCGCCGCCGCGGTCGAGGAGGCGCAGGAGATCGTCGCGCGCGCCCTGGCCGTGGGGCTCGGCGCGGCGCTCGCCTGCTCGCTCGCGGGCGCGGCCTGGATCGCGCGGCGCACCGAGGCGCGCATCGGCCGCATCGCCCAGGCGCTCGAGCGGGCGGCCGCGGGAGACCTCGCGGCGCGGGCCTCCGGCGCGGGCGATCCCGCCGACGACCTCGTGCGCGTCGCGGCCGCCATCGACGCGACGCTCGACCGGCTCGCCGACGCGATGGCGAGCCTGCGGCAGGTCTCCGCCGACATCGCCCACGACCTCAAGACCCCGGTCCAGCGCCTGCGCGGCACGCTGGAGGCGCTGCGCCGGGACCGCGTCCTCGACCCGCGCGCCGAGGCCGTGGTCGAGGACGCGCTCGCGCAGGCCGACGCCCTCGTGCGCACCTTCCAGGCGCTGCTCAGGATCGCCCAGATCGAGGGCGGCAGCCCCCGCGCCCGCTTCGCCCCCGTGGATCTCGCCGAGCTGGTGCAGGCCGTGGGCGAGGCCTTCGGCCCCGCGCTCGAGGAGAGCGGCCACCGCTTCGCGCTGCGCCTGCCGGACGGCGCGGCGCCCTTCGCCCTGGGCGACCGCGACCTCCTCGCGCAGATGCTGTCGAACCTCCTGGCCAACGCCCAGCGCCACGCGCCGCCGCCCGCCGACGTCGCGCTCTCGCTCGAGGTGGCCCCCGGCGAGGCGCGCCTCGTCGTCGCCGACACCGGCCCCGGCATCCCCGAGGCCGAGCGCGAGCGCGTGTTCCGCCGGCTCTACCGGCTCGAGCGCTCGCGCACCACCGAGGGCAGCGGCCTCGGCCTGGCCATGGTCGCCGCCGTGGCCCAGCTCCACGGCGCCACCGCGGCGCTCGAGGACGCACGCCCGGGCCTGAGAGCCGTGGTGCGCCTGCCTCTGATCGAGGGGTGAGCAGGGCGGGGCGGCCCGTCGCTCGCGGCTTCGGCGGGGGCGGCAGAGGGGGCGGCGGAGGGGGCGGCGGAGGGGGCTCGCCCCCCTTCGGACGATGGAGGAGCCGCAGGGGCACGCCGCGGCGCCTCGAAGGTCGAATGGGAGCGCAGGGAGCGACATGGGCCATCTCACGACATCCTGGCAGGTCTGGGCGCTGCTCGCGGCGGGGTTCGCGGCGGCGACCGCGATCCTGGCCAAGCTCGGCGTAAGCGGCATCGCCCCGGACTACGCGACCTTCCTGCGCACCCTCGTGGTGCTCGCGATGCTGGTGGCGATCCTGGTGGGCACGGGCCAGATGCGCTCGCCGCTGGGCATCCCCGCGCGCCCGGCGCTGTTCCTGGTGCTGTCGGGGCTCGCCACGGGGGCGTCGTGGCTGTGCTACTTCCGGGCGCTGTCGCTCGGCCAGGCCTCGCAGGTGGCGCCGATCGACAAGCTCTCGGTGGTGCTGGTGGCGGTGTTCGGGACGGCGTTCCTCGGCGAGCGTCTGTCGGGCGTGAACTGGCTCGGCATCGCGCTGATCGCCGCGGGCGCCTGGCTCGTGGCGCGCCAGGGCTGAGGCCCGGACATTACCGATCCGTATGCTCTCGGCCAGCAGACGGAAGAGCGCGCGTGGCGAGGTGAGGGGGAGGCGAAGCCGAAGGGGTCCGCCGGCAAGGCGAGGATCCCGATCATGGCGCCAGATCGCACGAGGACCGCCGCGTCGGTCGTCGCGGCCTTCGTGGCGGCGAGGCCGCATGAGGGGGTCCGGCGCCGAGTCCGCGGTCCCGGAGCGCTAGCACGCCACGAGCTCTCGCCACACCGACGCTTCCGAGGTGGTCGGGGCGCGCGCACCTCGCCGGTGCCGCGACCCGCCTCCGACGCCTGCCGCCGCCGGGGCCTGCGGCGAGCCCGCGCCTCAGCTTCGGCCCCATCAGCTTCGGCCCCGTCAGCTTCGGCCCCGTCAGCTTCGGCCCCGAGCGTTCCACGCCGGACCCGAGGGTCCGACGCCCGACCCTGTCGCCCCGCCCCGCCCCGCCTTTTTCCGGCCCTGGACCTTCTCGCATGCGCAACGCCCTCGTCACCGGCTCGGCCGGGTTCATCGGCCACCATGTCTGCCGGCGCCTGCTGGCCGAGGGCTTCGCGGTGACGGGGGTGGACGCGCTGACCGAGCACTACGACGTGGCCCTCAAGCGCGCGCGCCACGCGCGGCTGGCGGGGCCGGGCTTTCGCGCGGTGCAGGCGCGCATCGAGGGGGAGGGCGTGCTGAAGGCCCTCTTCGCCCAAGGCCCGCCGGAGGTGGTGGTCCACCTCGCCGCCCAGACCGGGGTGCGCCACTCGCTTCGGGCGCCGCGGGCCCATCTGGCGTCGAACCTCGCGGGGACCTTCGCGCTGCTGGAGGCCGCGCGCGCGCACCCGCCGGCGCATCTGCTGCTGGCCTCGTCCTCCTCGGTCTACGGCGCGAACGCGGCGATGCCCTACGCCGAGAGCGCGCCCACCGACGCGCCGCTGTCGTTTTACGCCGCGACCAAGAAGGCGGGCGAGGCGATGAGCCACGCCTACGCCCATCTTCACGACCTGCCCACCACGGTGTTCCGCTTCTTCACCGTCTACGGGCCCTGGGGGCGGCCCGACATGGCGCTGTGCCGCTTCACCGGCGCGATCCTCGAGGGCCGGCCGATCGAGCTTTACAACCGCGGCGAGATGAGCCGCGACTTCACCTACGTCGACGACCTGGTGGAGGCGGTGCGGCGCCTGATCGACCGGCCCCCCGCCCGCCCGGCCCCGGACGGGGCGCCCGCCCGGACGCCGATCGAGGGCGACAGCCTGTCGCCGGTGGCGCCCTGGCGGGTGGTCAACATCGGCGCCGGCCGGCCGGTGTCCTTGGGCGCGCTGATCGAGGCGATCGAGGCCGCCACCGGGCGGGAGGCGACGCGCCGCCTCCTGCCGATGCAGCCCGGCGACGTGCCCGCCACCTGGGCCAGCGCCGAGCTTCTGCGGCGCCTGACAGGCTACGTGCCAGACACCCCCGTCGAGAAGGGCGTGCCGCTCCTCGTCGAATGGTACAGGGCGCATCATGGGATCTCGACGGAGCCCCCATCCTCGGCCGGCGCGCGGAGCGCCTCGACGTGACGCCCCGGCGGGCCGGGGCGAGGCCCGGCCTTGGCCCCGATGGGGCCCGCCCGGCGCGGGCCACGGGCCCCCTCGTGATCCTGGCCTTCCTCGCGGTGGCCGTCGCGGGCGTGCTGCTGCGCCCGGCCCTGCCGATCGACGAGACGCGCTACCTCGCGGTCGCCTGGGAGATGTGGATCGGCGGCGACTGGCTGGTGCCGACCAAGAACTTCGCGCCCTACGCCGACAAGCCCCCGCTGCTGTTCTGGACGATCGACCTCGTGTGGGCGCTCACCGGCGTGTCCGAGACGGCCGCGCGGCTCGTCGGGCCGCTCCACGCCGCCGCCGCCCTCGGCCTGACCGGCGCGCTCGCGCGCAGGCTCTGGCCCGAGGACGCGGGCGCGGGCGGGCGCGCCGCGCTCGCGCTCGCGGGCACGGCGCTCTTTGCGGTCTACGGCGGGCTGACGATGTTCGACGCGATGCTCACGGCCGCCACGCTCGCGGGCCTGCTGGCGCTGCTGCGCGCGATCGACACGGGGCTGTGGCGCTGGTGGGCGGGCCTGGGCGCGGCCATCGCGCTCGGCGCGCTGGCCAAGGGGCCGGTGATCCTGCTGCATCTCGGCCCCGCGATCGCGCTGGCGCCGTTCTGGGCGCGGGGCCGGGCGGCGGTCCCGCTGCGCCGGCTCCTCGCGGGCGCGGCGCTGGCGCTCGCCACGGCGCTCATGCTCGTGGGGCTGTGGCTCGTCCCGGCGGTCCTCGCGGGCGGCCCCGACTACCGCGACGCGATCGTGTGGACGCAAAGCGCGGGCCGCGTCACCCAGTCCTTCGCCCATGCCAGGCCCTGGTGGTGGCTCGCGGCGCTGCTGCCGGTGCTGCTCTTCCCCTGGCCGCTCGTGCCCGCGCTGTGGCGCGCCGCCCCGAGCGCGCCCTGGCGCGAGCCGGGGCTGCGCCTCGCCCTCGCCTGGGGCGGCTCGGGGCTGGTTCTCTTCAGCCTCGTCAGCGGCAAGCAGGTCCACTACCTGATGCCCGAGCTGCCCGCCGCGGCCCTGGTCGTCGCGCGCCTGACGCGGGAGGCCGCGCCGTTCCGGCCGAGCTGGGCTGCGCTCCTCCTCGGCCTCGCGGCGCTCTGCGCCGCCGCGGTGGCTGCGGGGCTCGTGCCCTTGGGCGAGGTCGCGCGGCTCGTCGAGCCGCGATGGGGGCTGCTCGCCTTCGCGCTCCTCCTCCTCGCCGTCTGCGCGCTCGCGGTGGGTTGGGGGGGCCTGCGCGGGGGCGCCGTCCTGAGCCTGGGCGCGGTGGCGGCGGTGAACCTGCTGATCGGCCTGACCGGCCTCGGGGCCAGCCACGACGCCCGCCCGCTCGCGGACGCGACCGCCCCCTTCGAGGACCAGGGCATCGCGTTCTGGGGCCGGCCCTACCACGCCGAGATCAACTTCGCCGGCCGGCTGACGCGCCCCGTCGCCCTGCCGCGGACCGTCCCCGAGCTCGACGCGTGGCGCGCCGCCCATCCCGACGGCGTGATCCTCGCGCCGGCGGACCAGGCCGAGCTGCCCTGGACGCCGCGCAGGACGATCCCCTTCCGCAACGACGACTACGCCGTCTGGCACGTCGCGGATGCGGGCGCCGCGCCGTCGGGCGCCGCGCCGTCTGGGGAGGCGCCGTCGGGGGAGGCGCCGTTGGGGCGCGCGCCGTCTGGGGAGGCGCCGTTGGGGGGCGCGCCGTGATCGCGCGGGCGCGCCTCGACCGCTGGCTCGGGGTCGTGGCCGCGCTGACGGCGCTGGCGACGGTCCTCTTCGCCGCCGTCCCGGCGATCGACCTGTGGGCCAGCGGGCTCTTCTACGACCCCGCGCGCGGCTTCGCGCTCGCGTCGGTCCCGGCGCTGGAGGCGGCGCGCCAGGCGCTCTGGACGCTCTCCGAGGCGAGCTTCGCGGCGCTGCTCGTGGCGCTCGCCGCCGGCCTGAGGCCGGCCTGGCGCCTCCTGCCGCCGCGCGAGGCGGCGGCGGGGGTGCTGAGCTTCCTCATCGGCCCGGGCCTGCTGGTGCACGTCGTCCTCAAGGACCACTGGGGCCGCGCGCGCCCGCGCGACGTCGAGGCCTTCGGCGGCGCGCTCGTCCACAGCCCCCCTTGGGCGATCTCGGACCAGTGCGCGCGCAACTGCTCCTTCGTCTCGGGCGAGGCGAGCGGCGCGGCGACCATGGCCCTGGTGATCGCGCTGATCGCGCTGCCGCGCCTGCCGATGGCCGCGCGGCCCTGGGCGGGCGCGGCGCTGGCCCTGGCGGCGCTGGCCGGGGGCCTCATGAGGCTCGCCTTCGGCGCGCACTTCCTCTCCGACGTGGTCTTCGCCTGGGCGCTCTCGGCGGCCGCGACGCTGCTGGCCTGGCGCCTGCTGGCCTCGCCCCCCGCGCGAGAGCCCCCCGCGCGAGAGCCCCCCGCGCCCCGCACGGCCGGGCGCTGAGCCGCCCCGCCGGGCTCGGATCTCGCTCAGGGCACCGGCCCTTTGCGCGCGAAGCAGCCCGGCGGGGCGCGCCAGAGCGCCGGCCGGCGGCCTCCTCGCTCGAGCGCCCCGCCGCGGTCACCGCCCGGAACCGCCGCTCGCCGTCCCGCTTCGCCGCGCCAGGGCGCCCCGGCGAGCACAGCTTCTCCGCCCGGACCGATCCGGGCGCCGTCTCCTCACCACCCTCTCGACCTCCCAGGTCAGGGGTGTTGCGACGACCGCTTGAGGCCGCCCAGCACACCTCGCTGGCCTTTGGCTCGCGGGCGGCAGGGGAGCATGATGAGGCCGGCGGCGGGTTTGGCGCCCCGGTCGCCTGCACGGCATGTCCGGCGCGCGCCCGATCGTCGCCTGTCGACTGGAGGTGAGCCTTGGGCACGTCCCGCCGACGATCTGGCGTCGCCTGCGGGTGCGGGGCGATCTGACGCTCCACGGCCTGCACCGAGGGGTCCGGATCGCTTCCGGCTGGGAGGACGGCCACCTGCACGCCTTCGGGGTGCACGCGTGCCGCTACGGGACGGAGTGGGGCGGCCGGCGGCACCACGCCGATGACGAGAGCGACGGCATGGACGACCTGCGCGAGCTGAGGCTGGCCGACCTGTCGCTGCGGCTGCGCCGGAGGGTCGTCTCCGAGCACGACTTCGGCGACGTGCGGGAGCACGAGGTCCGGGCCGAAGCCCGCGAGGCGGCCGACCCGAGCAAGGCCTGCCCCCCGTGCGCGTCGGCGCGTCGGCGGCGCTCGTGCCGGGCCGCCCGAGGACGTCGGCGGGCCCGATGGCTACGACCGGCTTCTCGAGCGCCTCGAGGATCGGCGCCTTCGGCCGCTCCTCGGGGCCTTCGCTCCAGCAGCCGAGGACGACGGCGGTGAAGGGAGCGGACCGGAGGACGGCGATGACGATGCATGGGCGCTCGCCTGCTCGCACGGCTTCGACGGCGATGACGATCCGCTCCTACGCCACGATCCGTCTGCCTTCGACCGCCGGTCGGTGAACGCCGAGGTGAGGCGCGAGCTCGCCCCGCCTCCCGGCACAGGCGGTCAGGGGCCGCCCGTGAGAGGTCAGGCCGATGCCCCTCGAGCGCGGGCCGCATCGGGGTCGGCGGACCACCATCCTGATCCAGCCCACGCCGCCGAGACTGTGTGGGTCTGCGGCCCTTGGAGGAGCGGGACGCGGGCGAGGGGCGACGACGGCGGGAGTTCCCCCGAGGCGTTCAAGCGCGGGACGCCGACGGCGGTTCCGCGACGCCCGGCCCACGGCCCGCGAGCGGCGGCGCCCTGGGCGCGCCGCGCGTGCACGCGACCCTCCAGGCGCTCGGCCACAGGGCTCGGGCGTCGCCGGGTGGCCCGTCCGTGGCCCGTCCGATGCGCCGCGGCGGGCCCAGCGCGGCCGGGCCGCCCTGCCTGCTGCGGGTGCCCCCGACAGCCGCCATGGCCGCCCGATCGCGCGCGCCCCGGGCCGGCTCGGCCGGGGCTTCGAGGCGGCTCGGCCCGGGCGGGCCCGGCTGGCGGGTCCGACCGACATGCGCGACCTGTGAGGGCCGGCTCCCCCTCGCGGCCGTCCTCGCGCCCCGCACGCCCGCGAGGTCGTGGGCTGGGCGATGCGCGACACGCTGCACGCCGAGATTGCGCGTCGCAGGCCCTCGAGATGGCGTGGGCTGCGCCAGAGACCCGCCCCCGGCCTGGCCCGCCACGCCGGCAGGGCCCCCCGATACGCCTGCGGGCCGTGCCGGGGGGGCCTGGCCGCGGCCGAGGCCACGCCGTCCCCGAGCCGGAAGGGGGGCGGCCTCGACGACGCCCCCAGGCAGAGCGTCTCCCCCCAAGGTCGAGCGCGCCCACCACCGCCTCCACGCCACGAGGGCCGCGGCGCGGCGCGACCTGTCCGGCCGGGTCGGGGGCTGCTCCGACGCCCGGCGCCTGCACTCGGCGCCGGGCCGCCGCTCGCCGGCCGCCGCGGAGCGCATGGCGGCACGACCGCGCCCACCGAAACCAGGGCGGGATCAGTGGCAGCGGTGCGCGACAGCAGGCGTCGGCTGCTTTCGTCGCGGAAGGCGTCCGCGATGTCGCGCGACTTGCAGGCCGCGATGTCGCGCGACTTGCAGGCCGCGAGCCGGCATCTCGACCGCGGGCTCCTCCAGTGCGTCGGTCCGCCCCTTCGCGTGCTCGCGCGTCCCGGGGCGGAACGGTGCGTCGCGCCCGGCGACCTGCGGCGCGCCGAACTCGACCGCCCCCTCGGCGGTGCCGAGCCGGCCGGCACGATGGCCATCGCGACAGCCGCGCCCTTCCTCGGCGCCGCGCTCGTAGCGAGCCCGGCCGAGGGCATCGTGGACCTCCGCCTCCAGCGCTTGCTCGAGAACGGGCCGCGTCGCCAGCTCCACCAGCTCCGACCGGCCGTCAGGCGACGACAGCCGCCCCTCGATCAGCGCCGTCAGGCTCTCGCACATGCGCATCGGCGCCGGTGCCCTCTTCGTCACGGGGCGCGCGCTCCTCGGCTGGCGCCGGCAGCAACCGGCGCGGCTGGCGGATCACCTCCCAGCAGGGCAGCGCCCCTCCCGGGTTCCCGGCGCCTCCACGACTTCGCTGCGCCGCCTCGGCGCCGGCACGGGTGATCCGCACCGTCTTGGCGGTGACCAGAACCCGCACCCGCTCCCCGATCGGCCCCATGCGCGGCGATGTCAGCTCAACCGCCTGCGAGCGAGCGGGGCGCCGATCGCCGAGGGCCTCGGGCCGCGAGGCCTGCGGCTCGCAGCCACTCGCCGAACGCTTCGAGGCGGCGAGGGCGGTGAAGGCCGGCGAGGGCGGATCGGCGGCGGGCGGATCGGCTCGATGCTCGAGCGCGAGGGCGTCGTGACGAGCCACGGCGTCGCTCCGCCGCCCCTGCGAGGAGGAGGGCCCCGCCGTCGGACGGCGGCGGGGCGGGCCGCGCGGGCCGCCGGGACCGGGGAGCCGATGCCACCCCCCCCCCCGCCCCAGCCCGGCGCGTCCTCGCGCGCTGGCGCCGCGACCGCGACCGCGCCCGCCCGCGCCCGTCGGCTCGGGCCGGCCGACCCCTGCGCGGGCGCCTGCGCCCCAGGCGTCGCAACGGGCTGCCAGGGCCAAGGGCTCCCCTTCAGGACCGAGCGCGTCGAAGGGCGGGGGTCAGGGCCTGCCCCCCGCTCGCGCGGTGGACAAGTCGCCCACCCACTCGGCCGGAGCGCGGTTCCCGGACACCGCCGCAGGTGCCCGTCCGGCAGCGCCGGGGCGCCCAACCGTCGTTCCAGCCGCTTCGCCTCAAAACCCGGCAGGCGGATCCTCCAACTCCGCGACGGCCCCACCGGTCCGTCGATGCCGTGTCACGATCGCCGGACGGAGTTGCCGCCGGAGATGATCCGGTTTATCAAGGCGGCGACGGCCTGGTGGTTCTCCTTCTCGCCATTCGGGCCGAACGCGTTCACGTGGCTCGCCGCGGCGTCGTGGAGAACCCCCATGATCTCACGCTCGGAGAGAAGCTCGTGATCGTTCATCGCGAGCAGCAGCGCCTCGCAGATGGAAAGGGCGGCCATGCCTGAGTGGTCGGTCTCGTTGGACATCGCTGAGATCCCTCCCGGGGAAAGTTGCTCAGGCCCCGACGGGAGCCCGATGAATTCCGCCACCCTCGCATGAAACGCGGCATGCCGAACTGACCGAGAGCAGCACCCGGCCGGAGTTGTTCGATGGCCCGTCGCCAGATCGGAAGAGGCCCTTGGACACCATCGAAGGGAGCCCGCTGACCCGCAAGCTCTCCGCCTTCGTCGCCCTGTCCGAGGTTGAGCTGTCGGTGCTGGATCGACTTCACCAACGCCGGAGATCCTTCGTCGCGGGGCGCGATCTCGTGCATCAGGGGCAGCCGGGCCAGGCGGCCTACATCCTGGCGGCCGGCTGGGTCTGCTCCTACAAGATCCAGCCCGACGGTTCGCGCCAGATCGTGGATTTCCAGGTGCCGGGGGATTTCCTGGGGCTGCGCAGCGTCCTGCTGCGCACCTCGGACCACAGCTTCGAGCCGATCGTCGACATCCAGGCGGCCGAGGTCCTGACGGCCGACCTCCTCGAGGCCTTCGCCCATACCCCGCGGCTGGCCGCGGCCATCCTCTGGGCGGCGTCACGGGACGAGGCGATGGTGGTCGAGCATCTCGTCGGGCTCGGACGGCGCGACGCGGAGGCCAGGACGGCGCATTTCCTGCTCGAGCTCGGGGCCAAGCTGGCGCTGGTCGGCTTGGGGAGCAAGGCGGGTTACGCCTGCCCGCTGACCCAGTATCATCTGGCCGACGCGTTGGGGCTGAGCGCGGTGCACGTCAATCGCGTCCTGCGGCATCTGCGCGAAGACGGTCTGGTCACGTTTCGCCGCGGCAAGGTGACGTTCGGCGACCACGACCGGCTGGCCGCGCTGGCGGACTTCGATCCGGCGTATCTCGATCAGGCCGGGCCTTTGCTGAGATGAAGGGACGACCCGCGGCGATGCCCATGTGCGACGAGCTCGACATGTCCGAAACCGTGACCACGCGCCCGGTGCGGGCGGCCGTCGTCTTGGCATCGTCGTCCGCGGCCCGTGCGATCGTGCCCCTGGTCGTGGTGCATCTCGGCGCGTCCGCGCAGGTCGCGTCGCCCGTCGCCATGGCTTCGCTCGCGGCCCTGGCCACGTCCGGCGCTCTCGGCGCCTCTGCGGGCGGCGCGGGGATCGTCACGGGAGCCTCGCCCGCGACCGCCTGGGGGGCGCTCGCCATGGCCGCCACGGCGGCGGTCGGGATGAACCTCGGAGTCGGCGTCTGATGGCGAAACGCACGGCGAGACCGTCCGCTCCCTCGGACGACGATCCCTACGCGACGCTCGGCCTGAGCCGGACGGCGACCGACGCCGAGATCCGGAAGGCCCACCGGCGGCTGGTGCGCCTGTCCCACCCCGACATCAACCCGGACGATCCGGAGGCCGAGGCGCGGTTCGTCGCGATCACCGCGGCCCACGATCTGCTGAAGGATCCGGCGAAGCGGGCCCGGTTCGATGCGGGCGAGATCGACGCCGCCGGCCAGGAGAGGCCGCAGCGGCGCTACTACCGCGACTTCGCCGGGACCGACGCCCCCCGGCAGGAGGGCCCAGGGGGCTTCGCCGGGATGGACCCGGGCGACATCTTCTCCGAGATCCTCCACCAGCGCGGTGCCGGCGGCGCGCAGGGCTTCGCGGCGCCCGGCCGGGATCACGGCTACACGCTGGAGGTGGCGTTCCTCGACGCGGCGCGCGGCGGCAAGGCCCGGATCAGCCTCCCCGGCGAGGGTCCGATCGAGGTCACGATCCCCGTCGGCCTGCGCGACGGCCAGACCCTTCGCCTGCGCGGCAAGGGGGGCGAGGGGTATGGCGGGGGCCCGCGCGGCGACGCGCAGGTGACGGTGACGGTGCGGCCGCACCCGCTGTTCCGCCGCGACGGCGACGACATCGCGATCACCCTGCCGATCACGCTGGACGAGGCCGTCCTCGGCGCCAAGGTGCAGGTGCCCACGATCGACGGCGACGTCGCCCTCACGATCCCGAAGGGGTCGAGCAGCGGCAGGACGCTGCGCCTGCGCGGGCGCGGCGTGCGCGGCCGCGACGGCCCCGGGGACCAGCTCGTCGAGCTGCGCATCGTCGTCCCGCAGGCCGAGGATCCGAGGCTGGCCGCCTTCATGGAGGAGTGGCGGACGACCCGCCGTGACGATCCGCGCGAGGCCATGCTCGAAGGGGTGCCGCGGTGAGCGAGGTCTTCACCGAGGAGCAGACCCTGACGCGGGTCGTGCGCCTGACCCGCACCCGACTGACGGCGTTCATCGAGGCCGAGGCCGTCGTCCCGGCGCGCCGCGACGACGGCCCGGTGTTCGGCCCGGCCGACCTCGCGCGGCTGGAGCTGCTGTGCGAGCTCGCCGAGCTCTACGACATGCAGCCCGAGGCGCTGGCGGTGATGATCGCGGTCATCGACCGGATGCACGCCGCCCGCCGCGACCGGCGCGCGCTGCTCGACGCGATCCGGGCGGAGGCGCCCGAGGTGCGCGCGCGGGTCGCGGCGGCGCTGGCCGGCGAGCGGGCGGCGCGGTCCGGTGACACGTAGCGAACTCGGCGTGACCGCGATCTGGGCCGGGCGGCCCCGGCCGGCAGGGTTCGGGGGCGAGCGCCGCGCGGTCCGGGACGCCGACGTGATGCCGGACGCTGCCGCAGGTTAGCGCCGCCCGGCCGAATCGGGCGCATCCTCGGCTGACTGACCGATGTCCCCTTAGGGGACCGGATCCGGTGCTGGGGTCGGGACGCCAGACGGCTCAGCCCGGACCGCCACATCAAATCGAAGAGGCCACGCGCCGATGTATGAAATGACGGCACGCGCCTCGCCCCCCGCGCATGACCCGCAGTTCGACGGCTTCCTGTTCGCGGAGGTCGGCGAGGACCGGAACGGCATGCGGGTCAGCGTCCTCTCGGCGCTCGCGCGCCTCGGGGTCGATCCCTGGCAGGAGGCGCGGGAGCTGGCTGGCCTGCCCGAAGACTCCGCGCGCGAGCGGCTCGATGCGCTGATCGCCAAGCTGCCCGGCGTTCCTTCCCTGATCCTCGACCATCGCGCGATCGCCGAGCGCCTCGTCGCGCTGCTGCCGCGGTTCGCCAGGGTTCTCCGGGCGCCGACCGGCAAGCCCGCGGCGGCGGATGACACCGCGGCCCGCACCCACGAGTTCGCCTTTGTGATCTTCGTGATCCTCATGCTCGTCGGCCTGGCGCTCGGTCCTGACCAGGAGCCCTCGGCCGAAGCCGGCGGCGCCGGGGCGCCGATCTCGGAGTCGGCGGCAGCCGACAGGTGACGCCGGTCGGCCGCGCCAGCCCCTCCACCGCGTCGACGGACGCGACCTGGGCGGCCGCCTCGCGGGCTCGGCGAGCCATCGCGTTTCAGGATCGGACCGGATCGGCGGAGATCCACGCCCCGCCCGGGCGGCGTCGCAGGCGCGCAGTCCGTCGTGCGGCAGGTCGGGCGCGTCGGTCCGCCCCATGCCGCTCGGCCGACGGACTGGCCCCGCAGAGCGAATCCCACACGAGCTTCGCGCGACAGGGTTCCGGCGTGGGTCCGATGTGCCCCGATGTCGCGTCCTGACCGATGACGATCGGCATGATCTCCCAGATCGTCCTGGTGATGCTGCTCTGGGCGGCCTGCTATCCGCTGATCACGGCCGGTCTCGCATATGCGCCCCAGCTGACCTTCGCGGCCTCGCGCGCCGTCATCGCGGGATTGTCGCTGCTGTCGATCGCGCTGGCGCTGCGCCGGCCGCTCCCCCGGAGCGCCGGGCTCTGGGGCCTGCTGGCGCTCTCCGGGATCGGGGCGACCAGCCTCGGCTTCTTCGGCATGTTCTATGCCGCCGAATTCGTCTCGCCCGGCATCGCGACGGTGATCGCCAATGCACAGCCGCTGCTCGCCGCCGGCCTCGCCGGGATCTTCCTCGGCGAGCGGCTGGCGGGTCGCGGCAAGGCGGGGCTCGTCCTGGGCTTCCTCGGGATCGTGGCGATCGCGTCCCCGCAGCTCTTCGCGGCCGGCGGGAAGAGCTACGCAGCAGGCATCGGCCTGATCTTGCTCGCGGCGATCGGCGTCTCGGTGAGCAACGTGGTGATCAAGCGCATCGCGGGAAGGGTCGATGTGTTCATGGCCATGGGGCTGCAGATGCTGATGGGAAGCATCCCGCTCATCGCGCTCGCCTGGACGATGGAATCCCCGGGCGAGGTCCGGTGGACGCCGGCCTTCGTCGCCATCCTGCTGGCGCTCAGCCTCCTGGGGACCGCGCTCGTCTACTGGCTGTGGTTCAGGGTGCTCGCGCGCGTGCCGCTCACCAAGGCCAACGCGTTCAGCTTCCTGATCCCGGTCTTCGGCCTCACCATCGGCGCGCTGTTCTTCGGCGAGACGCTGGGCTGGCCGCACGTCGCGGGCATCGTGCTGATCGTGATCGGCGTCCGGCTCGTCACGACGGACCGGGCGGGCCCGAGGCGGGCCACGCCCGGGCCCCTGCGGCCGCTCGGGGCGATACCGCACCCTTCGACGCCGACGGCCCCGACCCGGTCGGCATCGCGCCTGTAAGGGAGCGTGCGGCGGCCCGTCGGTGGTGCTGCGGGGCGAACGGACGCAGCGGGACGCTACGACCGGCGACGCGCGGCTCTCGGTGACGAGGAACGGCGGGGGAGACGAGCATGGCGATATCCCAGCCAGAGCCGGTGGCGGCCGAGCCGGCCGGACCCCGGGCGGACCGCTTCCCTTCGGCCTATGCCATCCTCTTCGCGCTGATCGTCCTGATGGCGATCCTCACCTGGATCGTGCCCGCCGGCGAATACGACCGCGTCTTGAGCGAGAGCCTGGGGAAGGACGTGCCGGTTCCCGGCAGCTACCAGCAGGTCGACGCGGCGCCGCAGGGGCTGATGGCGGTGCTGCTGGCGCCGATCGCGGGCTTCTACGATCCGGTCGAATACGTGGCGCGGGCGATCGACGTGTCGCTCTTCGTGCTGGTGATCGGCGGGTTTCTCGGCGTCGTCACCGTGACCGGCGCGATCAACGCCGGGATCGAGCGGGCGATGGCCCGGCTGCAGGGCCGCGAGAAGTGGATGATCCCGATCATGATGGCGCTCTTCGCCGTGGGTGGCTCGACCTTCGGCATGGCCGAGGAGACGCTGGCCTTCTACCCGCTCCTGATCCCGGTGATGATCGCCGCCGGATACGACGCGTTGACCGGCGTCGCCATCATCCTGGTCGGCGCCGGCATCGGCGTCCTGGGATCGACGATCAACCCGTTCTCCACCGCCATCGCCTCGGACGCCGCCGGCATCGCGTTCACCCAGGGCATCGGCCTGCGCCTGGCGGTGCTGGGGCTCGGCTGGGCCGTCTGCGTGGGCTACGTGATGCGCTACGCCGAACGGGTGCGGCGCGATCCCGAGAAGTCCCTCGTGGCCGACATGAAGCTCGCCAACGAGGCGCACTTCCTGCGCAAGCCTCATGCCGGGCCCGCGGGGGAGTTCACCGGACGGCAGAAGATCGTCCTGACGGTCTTCGGGCTCAGCTTCGGGGTCATGATCTGGGGGGTCGCCTCGCAGGGCTGGTGGATGGCCGAGATGTCCGCGCTGTTTCTCGGCGCGTCCCTCGTGATCGGGCTCATCGCCTGGATCGGCGAGAAGCGGTTCACCTCCGCCTTCGTCGACGGGGCGCGCGACCTGCTCGGCGTGGCGCTGGTCATCGGGCTGGCACGCGGCATCGTGGTGATCATGGATCAGGGCAGGATCACCGACACGTTCCTCAACACCTTCGAGGGCTGGATCGCCGGCATGCCCGACATCGCCTTCGTCAACGCGCTCTTCGGGGTCGAGACGCTGATGAGCTTCCTGGTGCCGTCGAGCTCCGGGCTCGCCGTGCTCAGCATGCCGATCCTCGCCCCCTTGTCGGACTTCGCCGGCGTGGACCGCAGCCTCGCGGTCACCGCGTTCCAGACCGCCGTCGGGCTGACCAACCTGGTCGCGCCCACCTACGCCGTGGTGGTGGGCGGCCTCGCCATCGGCCGCGTGCCCTACGACCGCTGGCTGTGGTTCATGGCGCCGCTGCTCCTGATCCTGACGCTCATCATCGTGGCGCTGCTCAGCGCCGCGGTCATCCTCTGAACTGGAGATCGAGCATGGCAGACGCGTTCGGCGTTCATTCTGAGGTTGGCCGGTTGCGCAAGGTGCTGGTCTGCAGCCCCGGCCTTGCGCACCAGCGGCTGACCCCGGCCAATCGCGAAGAGCTGCTGTTCGACGACGTGTTCTGGGTCCAGGAGGCCCGGAGCGATCACCACGATTTCTGCGCCAAGATGGAGGATCGCGGCGTCGAGGTGCTGGAGATGCACGACCTGCTGGCCGCGACGGTCGCCGAGCCCGCGGCGCGGGCCTTCGTGCTCGACCGCAAGGTGACGGCGGACCATGTGGGCGTGGGCCTGCTCGAGCCGCTGCGCGCCTGGATGAGCGAGCTGCCGGCGCGCGATCTGGCGCGCTTCCTGATCGGCGGGGTCGCGGTGCACGACCTGCCGTTCAAGGCGCCGGGCATGTTCGGCAACTATCTCGGCTCCGAGGGCTTCGTGCTGCCGCCCCTGCCGAACTCGATCTTCACCCGCGACACCAGCTGCTGGATCTACGGCGGCGTCACGTTGAACCCGATGCGCTGGACCGCGCGCAAGCAGGAGACGCTGCTGGTCGCGGCGATCTACCGCTTCCACCCGATGTTCGCCGAGGCGGGCGTCGAGGTCTGGTGGGGCGACCCGGACGAGGAGCACACGCCCGCCACCCTGGAGGGCGGCGACGTCATGCCGATCGGCAACGGCGTGGTGCTGATCGGCATGGGCGAGCGCACCGCGCCGCAGGCGGTGGGGCAGGTGGCGCGTGCGCTCTTCAAGGCCGGAGCCGCCAGCCGCGTCGTCGCCTGCCAGATCCCGAAGTCGCGCGCCTCGATGCACCTCGACACGGTGTTCTCGTTCTGCGACCGCGACGTGGTGACGAGCTTCGTCGAGGTGGCCGAGCAGGTGCGCTGCTACAGCCTCTATCCAGACGACGACGCCATCGACTTCCACGCCGAGCAAGGATCGCTCTTCGACGTGGTGGCGGACTGTCTCGGCGTCGAGCGCCTGCGGGTCATCGCGACCGGCGGCGACAGCTACGAGCAGGCGCGCGAGCAATGGGACGACGGCAACAACGTCGTGGCGATCGAGCCGGGCGTGGTCATCGGCTACGACCGCAACGTCTACACCAACACCCTGCTGCGCAAGGCCGGCATCGAGGTGATCACCGTGCGCGGCGCCGAGCTCGGCCGCGGCCGGGGAGGGGGGCATTGCCTGACCTGCCCCATCCAGCGCGACGCCGCGACGTGAACCCAAAGGACCGGACCGATGTCTTTCAACCTCAAGAACCGCAGCTTCCTGACCCTGCGCGACTTCACCGCGGCCGAGATCGACTACCTGCTGAGGCTCGCCGCCGATCTCAAGTCCGCGAAATACGCCGGAACCGAGCGGCCGACCCTGAGCGGCAAGGAGATCGCGCTGATCTTCGAGAAGGATTCCACCCGCACCCGCGTCGGCTTCGAGATCGCGGCCCATGACCAGGGCGCGCACGTGACCTATCTCGGACCCTCGGGCACCCACATGGGCCACAAGGAGACGGTGAAGGACACCGCCCGCGTGCTCGGCCGGGTCTACGACGCGATCGAGTATCGCGGCTTCGGCCATCCGGTGGTCGAGGAGCTGGCGCGCTCCTCGGGCGTGCCGGTCTACAACGGGCTGACCGACGAGTTCCACCCGACGCAGATCCTCGCCGACCTGCTGACCATGCGCGAGCACTGCGACAAGCCGCTGCGCGAGGTCGCCTTCTGCTTCCTCGGCGACGCTGGCAACAACATGGGCGACTCGCTCCTGATCGGGGCGGCCAAGCTCGGCATGGACGTGCGGCTCTGCGGGCCGAAGAGCCTGTGGCCCGTCCCGGAGATCGTCGAGGAGGCCGAGCGCGAGGCGGCGGCGAGCGGCGCGCGGATCCTCATGACCGAAAGCGTCGAGGAGGGCTTGCAGGGCTGCGACTTCGTCTACACCGACGTCTGGGTGTCGATGGGCGAGCCCGACGACGTCTGGGCCGAGCGCATCCGCCTGCTCATGCCCTATCAGGTGAGCGCGGAGACGATGCGCCTGACCGGCAATCCGCGCGCGAAGTTCATGCACTGCCTGCCGGCCTTCCACAACTCCGACACCGAGGTCGGCGCTCGGATCGCGGAGAACCACGGGCTGGACGCGATGGAGGTGACGGAGGAGGTCTTCGAGGGCCCCGCCTCGATCGTCTTCGACCAGGCGGAGAACCGGATGCACACCATCAAGGCGGTGCTCGTCGCCACCTTGGGATCCTGAGGCGGTGCGGGTCGTGGTCGCCCTGGGGGGCAATGCGCTGCTGCGCCGCGGCGAGCCGGTCTCGGCGGAGGCGCAGCGCGAGAACATCCGTGTCGCGGCGGGCGCGATCGCCGAGATGCTCGAGGATGGGCATCAGGTCGTCGTGACCCACGGCAACGGGCCGCAGGTCGGCTTGCTCGCGCTCCAGGGCGAAGCGGCCGGGGACGGACGCGCCTTCCCGCTCGACGTGCTGGGGGCCGAGACCGAGGGGATGATCGGCTACGTGCTCCAGCAGGAGATCGACAACGCCCATGCGCCGGAAGCGCGCTACGCGACGCTCCTGACGCAGATCGAGGTCGATCCCGCCGATCCGGCCTTCGCCGCGCCGTCCAAGCCGGTCGGGCCGGCCTATCCGAAGGATGTGGCGGAGCGGCTGGCGAGGGAGCGCGGCTGGACCATCGCCGAGGACGGGCACGCCTGGCGCCGGGTGGTGCCCTCGCCGCGCCCGATCCGGATCCTCGAGATCGAGGTGATCCGGATGCTGGTGGACCAGGGCGTCGTCGTCATCTGCGCCGGCGGCGGCGGCATCCCGGTGGCCCGGCGGGCGGATGGCGCGGTCTTCGGCGTCGAGGCGGTCATCGACAAGGACCACGCCAGCGGCCTTCTGGCCACCGAGCTCGGCGCCGAGGCGTTCGTGATGCTGACGGACGTGTCGGCCGTCATCGCGGGGTGGGGGACGACCGAGCAACACGCGATCGACGAGACGACGCCCGCCGAGCTGCGCGCGATGTACTTCGCTCCGGGCTCCATGGCCCCGAAGGTGGCCGCGGCCTGCGCCTTCGTCGAGGCGACGGGCGGCATCGCGGGCATCGGCGCGCTCGCTCAAGCGCGGAAGATCCTAGAGGGCGCGGCCGGCACGCGGATCCGAGGCGCGCGGCCTGACTCACGAGACCACGATCATCGATCCAAAGGAGACGCGCCATGAGCGAAGAGACGCACGCCTTTTGCGTCGGCGGCGGCATCGGCTCGCTGGCCGCCGCCGCCTTCCTGATCCGCGACGGCGGCGTGCCGGGCGGGAACATCACCGTCTACGAGGCGCTGCCGCTGCTCGGCGGCAGCCTCGACGGCAGTGGCGATCCCGAAGACGGCTACTCGATGCGCGGAGGCCGGATGCTGACGACGGACAACTACGAATGCACCTGGGATCTGTTCAGGACCATCCCGTCCCTGACCGACCCGGCCGTGACGGTCTTCGAGGAGACCATCGAGTTCAACCAGCGATTCAAGTCGCACTCCAAGGCGCGGCTCGTGGACCGCAACCGGGCGATCGTCGATGTGGACTCGATGGGCTTCTCGATGGCCGACCGGATGCAGCTCCTGAGGCTCTCCGAGGCGAGCGAGGAGAAGCTGGGGACGAGCCGGATCACCGACTGGCTGGCGCCGGAGTTCTTCGAGACCAAGTTCTGGTACATGTGGGCGACGACCTTCGCCTTCCAGCCGTGGCACAGCGCCGTCGAGTTCAAGCGCTACCTCCACCGGTTCATGAAGGAGTTCTCGCGCATCGAGACGCTCGCGGGCGTCAAGCGCACGGTCTTCAACCAGTACGACTCGCTGGTCCGCCCGCTGGTGCGCTGGCTCGAGGCGCATGGGGTGCGCTTCGTCCCGGACTGCACGGTGACCGACCTCGAGCTCGCGGCGGAAGACGGAAGGCTCGCGGTGACCGGGATCGTCTGCCGGCGAGCGGGCGGGACCGAGACCGTGGCGGTCGGTCGCGACGACCTGGTCTTCTTCCAGAACGCCTCGATGACCGACGCATCGAGCCTCGGGTCGATGACGCGGGCGCCCGCGCATCTGACCAAGGCCGAGAGCGGCGGCTGGGCGCTGTGGGAGAAGCTGGCCGAGGACCGGCCCGAGTTCGGCCGCCCGGCGGCCTTCAACTCCTCCATCCCCGAATCCTACTGGCTGTCGTTCACGGTGACGCTGAAGGACGGGATGTTCTTCGATCGGATGGAGGCGTTCAGCGGCAACGCTGCCGGCACCGGCGGGCTCGTCACGTTCAAGGACTCCCGCTGGTTGATGTCCGTGGTGCTGGCGCATCAACCGCATTTCGCCGACCAGCCGGCCGATGTCCGGGTCTTCTGGGGCTACGCGCTGCATCCCGACCGGGTGGGGGATTTCGTGAGCAAGCCGATGTCGGACTGCACGGGAGGCGAGATCCTGACCGAGCTTCGTGGGCACCTCAACTTCGACCGAGCCGTGTTCGAGACGGCGAACTGCCTCCCGTGCCGGATGCCCTACATCACCAGCATGTTCATGCCGCGCGCGCATGGCGACCGGCCGCAGCCGGTGCCGCCGAGTTCGAGGAACCTCGCGTTCGTCAGTCAGTTCGTCGAGATCCCCGAGGATGTGGTGTTCACGGTCGAGTATTCGGTCCGGGTCGCGCAGATGGCAGTCTACCAGCTGCTGGGGATCGAGCGGGAAATTCCGCCCGTTCTGCATCACGACAGGTCCGCGAGGGTAAGGTTCGACGCGGTGATCAAGGCCTTCCACTGAAGTCGCCCTCGTCCACGCGAGACCAGGCCCTGTGACTGCAGAGCCGAACCTGCCGCAGGATGACCACTGGGGAGGAGAAACGGGCCCATCGTCACGCTCACGCTCAACCGGCGTTGTCGCAGAACCCAGGCTGGCTGGGACTCTCGCTGTAAGATCAAGCGGATAGACAGGCCGGATGACGAAGCTCGCGCCTGCCCGCTACCGTGTGACGAAATGGTCGGACCACAACGCTGCCCTGCGCCGACGCGCATCGCTTCTGATCTGGGTGGATCGGAAGATGGCCTGGGGCGCGCGCCGCGTGACCGGCGCCCGGGACGCCCGGCGGTCTTCTCTGACGCGGCGATCCAGTTCTGCCTGCGGTCAAGATCCTGTTCAAGCTTCCGCTGCGGCAGGCTGCCGGGATGGTGACGAGCCTGCTGGGGATCGCTGGTCTGGACTGGCCGGTGCCGGACCACTCGACCCTGTGCCGGAGGCAGAAAACCCTGGCCGTGCAGGTTCCCTACCGCCGCGCGGACGGGCCGTTGCACCTGCTCGTAGACAGCGCCGGCATCAAGTTCCTGGGCGATGGCGAATGGCAAGCACGGGCCGCAGGGCCGCAGCCAGTGGCGCCTCGTCCACATGGCCATGGACGCGGCCACCTCCGACATCATCCGCGCCGTCGAGTTCACCCCCGGCCGGGACGGCGACAGCCCCGTGCTGCCGGACCTGCTCGGCCCGGTCCCCGAGGACCAGCCGATCGGGAGCGTGACCGCCGACGGGGCCTACGGCACCCGCCGCTGCCACGCTGCCATCGCCGGGCGGGGGGCAATCCCCATCATCCCGATCCGCAAGAATGGCAGGTCGTGGAAGGAGGACGGCCCGGCCGCCGTCGCGCGCAACGAGACCTTGCGCGCCACGCGCCACTACGGGCGGGCGTTTTGGAAACGCTGGACCGGGTACCACGCCCGCAGCCGGATCGAGGCGAAGATGCGCTGCCTGAAGGCCTCCGGCGACAAGATCGCCGCACGAGACCCAGACCGACAGTCGGCCGAGGTCCACATCCGCGTCGCCCTCATGAACCGCTTCAACGCCCTCGGAACCGCCGAGGACAACCGCGTGGCGTAGCGCTGTCAGAGGAAGGGAAAGTCACGCCCAACGCATGGGTTCTGCACCATGTATAACCGCCCCATGCGCAAGGAGGATCTTCGAAGCTTAGTCTGACGGGCCACCGGGTGCTGACATGGGCGCGCAGCACGGCGCCGTCGGGCAGCATGGTGACGACCACCTCGGCGCCGCGGGCGGCGTCGGGCGCGCTCGGGGCCGTGGTCACGCCTGCGGCCTCGACGGGCGCGGTGTCGAAGCCGGTCACCTCGTGGCCCGCGGCCGCGAGGGTCTCGGCCATCGGGCGGCCCATGTTGCCCAGTCCCGCGAAGCCGATCCTCATGCGCTCTCCTCCAGGTTCAGGGCGCTCTTTCCGAGCGGGCGCAGCATGGCGCAGACCTCTGCGGGCGGCACCGCCTCGACGCTCGCATGGCGCCAGCGCGGCGCGCGGTCGCGCTCGACGATCATGGCGCGGATGCCCTCGAGGAAGTCGCCCCGCTCGGTCGAGCGCGCGGTGAAGCGGAACTCCTGCTCCAGGGCCGGCTCGATCGCGTCGAAGCCCCGCGCGCGGCGGATCACCTGGACGGCGCAGGCGGCCGACAAGGGCGACGCCTTGGCGAGGGCGTCGAGCGCGGCCCGCGCCTCCTCGGCGCCCGCGCCGCCCTCGGCGCCCTCGGCGCGCAGCGAGCGCACGATGTCGCCCGGCGTCTCGCCGGCGAAGTGGCGGTCGACGAAGCCCGCGCGGGCCGCGAGCGGGCTCTCGGGCGGCGCGACCGCGGCCCGGCCCACCGCCTCGGGGTCGCCGGTCTCGCACAGCTCGGCCTTCAGCGCCTCCCAGCCCTCGGGGACGAAGGCGTCCGCGAAGCCCGCGTGGATCGCGTCGCCCGGCCCCATGCGGTGGGCCGTCAGCGCGAGGTGCTCCCCGAGCCGCCCCGGCGCGCGCGCGAGCAAAAGCGAGCCGCCGACGTCGGGGATCAGCCCGATCGAGCACTCGGGCATCGCCACGCGGCTGTCGCCCCTCACGATCCGGTGCGAGGCGTGGCAGCCCAGGCCCACGCCGCCGCCCATGACGAAGCCGTGCAGGAAGCTCGCCACGGGCTTGGGGAAGCGGGCCACCTTGGCGTCCATGCGGTACTCGTCGCGCCAGAACGCGCGGGCGCGCTCGTGGTCGCCCGCCCGGGCGTGCTCGTAGATGTCCATCAGGTCGCCGCCCGAGCAGAAGGCGCGCTCTCCTTGCGCGTCGATCACCACGAGCGCCACGGCGTCGTCGGCGGCCCAGTCGTCGAGCGCGCGCTCCACCTCCAGGCACATCCCCCAGGTCAGCGCGTTGAGCGCCTCCGGGCGCGCCAGCGTGAGGCGCCCCGCGCGGCCCTCGCGGCGGATGCGGATGCCCTCGGTCATGGGGCTGGCGCCGGCCCGGGCGGCGCGTCGCCGCCGCGCTCGAAGCGCCGGGCGATCGGCGGCGCGCTCGGCGGCGCGATCGGCCGGCGGGGCGCGGCCCGGCGCGGGGCGGCGGGGGCGCCCGGCCCGGGCGCGCGGCGGGCGGGCGGCGCGCTCATGGCGCGGCGAGCATCTGGCGCGAGACGATCAGGCGCATGATCTCGTTGGTGCCCTCCAGGATCTGGTGCACCCGCAGGTCGCGCACGATCTTCTCGATGCCGTAGTCCGCGAGGTAGCCGTAGCCGCCGTGGAGCTGGAGGCACTGGTCGGCGACGCGCGAGCCCGCCTCGGTGACGAAGAGCTTGGCCATGGCGCAAAAGCGCGTGGCGTCCGGCGCGCCCTGGTCGAGCTTCCAGGCCGCCTGGCGCAGCAGCCCGCGCGCGGCCTGGAGCTCGGTCTCGGCCTCCGCGAGGCGGAACTGGAGCGCCTGGAACTCCGCCAGCGGCCTGCCGAAGGCGCGGCGCTCGCGCATGTAGGCCACCGTCGCGTCGAGCGCCGCCTGAGCGGCGCCGAGCGAGCAGGCCGCGATGTTGAGCCGCCCGCCGTCGAGCCCGGCCATCGCGTAGCCGAAGCCCCGGCCCTCCTCGCCCAGCAGGTTGGCCGAGGGCGCGCGCGCCGCGTCGAGCTGGACCTGGCGCGTGGGCTGCGCGCGCCAGCCCATCTTGTCCTCCGGCGCGCCGAAGCTCAGGCCCTCGGCGCCCGCCTCCACCACGATCGCGGAGATGCCGCGCGGGCCGTCCCCGCCGGTGCGCGCCATCACGACGTAGGCGTCGGCGTAGCCGCCCCCCGAGACGAACGCCTTGGTGCCGGTCAGTCGATACCCGTCGTCGGTGCGCTCGGCGCGCGTCCTGAGCGCGGCCGCGTCCGATCCCGAGCCGGGCTCGGTCAGGCAGTAGGCCAGCACCCTCTCCATCGCCACGGCGCCCGGCAGCACGCGCCCGCGCAGCTCGTCCGAGCCGAAGCGGTCCACCATCGCCGCGCACATGTTGTGGATCGACAGGAACGAGGCCACCGACGGGCAGGCCATCGACAGCGCCTCGAAGACGAGCGTCCCGTCGAGGCGCGTGAGCCCCGCCCCGCCCCGCCCCTCGCCGACGTGGAGCCCGCCGAAGCCCAGGCCCGCCAGATCGGGCCACAGATCGCGCGGGATGGTGCCCTCGCGCTCCCACGCGCGCGCATGCGGCGCGATCCGCGCCAGCCCCACCTCGCGCGCCACCTCGAAGATCGCCGCCTGCTCGTGCGTGAGCGCGAAGTCCATGCCTGCCTCCGGCTGCGGCGGGAAGGCCAGGATCGGGCGGCTCGCCGGCTTTGGCAAGGGGCGGGGTTCGTCGGCCCGCCCAGGGGGCCCGGTGCGCCGGTCCCGTCCTCGCCGGGGCCGTCCTCGCCGGGGCCGTCCTCGCCGGGGCCGGGCGCGACGGGGCCGGGCGCGACGGGCCGGGCGCGACGGGGCGGGCGCGACGGGGCGGGCGCGACGGGGCGGGCGCGACGGGGCGGGCGCGACGGGGCGGGCGCGACGGGGCGCTCCCGCGACGGGGCCACAGGCCGCGCGCGGCCCCCTCACAGGTCCGCGTGGAACTCCTCGATCAGATGGGAGACGACGGCGCGCAGCGCCTCGCCGCGGTCCGCGCCGCCCTCGATCGCGCGCGCCAGGACGGCGCGCTGGCGGTCGGCGGAGGTGCCGTGGGCGACGATGTCGCGCAGGGTCTCGATCTCGCGCGTGCTGCGCAGCACGCCCGCGTCCTGCTCGACGAGCCCGATCAGCTCCTCCACGAGCTCGGCCACCGGCACGATGGCGCCGCGGCCGAGGTCGATCAGCCCCTCGGCGATGCCGTGGCGCTGCGCGCGCCAGCGGTTCTCCGAGATCAGGAACCGCCCGTAGCGGCGCCAGGACTGGTTGCGGCTCTTGAGGCGCCACAGCATCCGCGTCACCGCCTGGACGAGGGCGGCGAGCGCGAGCGTGTGCTCGAGCCGCGGGCACACGTCGCAGATGCGCGCCTCGAGCGTCGGGAAGGCGTGGGAGGGGCGCAGATCCCACCAGATCTTGGAGGTGTCCTCGATCAGGCCGAGGTCGATCAGCACCTGCGCGGTGCGCTCGTATTCGGGCCAGCTGGCGAAGGAGGGGGGCAGCCCGGTGCGCGGCAGGTTGTCGAAGATCGACAGCCGGTAGGAGGCGAGCCCGGTGTCCTCGCCCTGCCAGAAGGGCGAGGAGGCCGACAGCGCCAGCAGATGCGGCAGGAAGTAGCTCAGCTGCGGCATCAGGTCGATGCGCGCCTGGCGGTCCTCGATGCCGACATGGACGTGCATGCCGCAGATCAGCATCCGTCGCGCGACGCCCGCGAGCTGGCGCTCGAGCGTCTCGTAGCGCTCCTTGCGGGTGTGGTCCTGCGCCTTCCAGTCGGCGAAGGGATGGCAGGCGGCGGCGATCGGCGCGAGGTTGAAGGGGGCCGCGCAGCGCGCGACGGTGGCGCGCATCCCGCGCAGCTCCTCGCGCGCGTCGGCGACGGTCTCGCACACGCCGGTGCCGACCTCGATCTGGCACTGCAGGAACTCGGGGCTGACGCGGTCGGCGAGCGCCTCCGTGCAGCGCCGCATCAGGGCCTCGGGCGCGGCTGCGAGGTCGAGCGAGTCGCGGTCGACGAGGAGGTACTCCTCCTCGACGCCGATCGTCAGGGCGGGCTCGACGGGGCTCATCGGCGCTCCTCATGCGGGTGACGGGTCCGGCGCGGGCGCGCGCCTGGGACGCGGGCGCGGGCCTGGGGATCGGGCGCGCGCCTGGGAATCGGGCATCGGGTTCCGACGACGTAGTGTTTCCGCTCAGGCGTCAACGCGCCCTGGCGTTCGCCGGGCGATGGGTTAGTTAGGCATCAGTCGAGGTTGCCCGGACGGGGCCGCGCGAGCGGACCCGCCCGCCCCGGGCACGCCCACCTTCCTGGAGGCGATCATGTCGCTACGCACCGGCGCGTCGGGCGCCGTCCTCTTCCTCGCAGCGGCGACGGCCGCGACGGCCGTCTCCGCGGCCACCGTGACCTACGACCTCACCGGCGGCTCGGGAGAGACGGCCTCGGCCGCCTTCGCCCAGGGCTCGCTCGGGCTGACCGTGACGGCGCTGTCCTTCGACGAGGCCGGCGCGGTGCGCGAGGGCTCCGACAGCCTGGTGACGCTGAACGCAGGCGGCCTCGGCGTGCGCAACAGCGTCTCCTCGGCCAACCCCGAGAAGAACCGCTTCGTCGACGGCCGCAGCATGGCCGACATCAACGACCTGCTGCTGTTCGCCTTCGACCGCGCCGTGACCTCCGTGACGCTGGGCTTCGTCGAGCGCCCGGGCTTCGACGCCTCCGCCTTCACGCTGTTCCTGCCCACCGACGTGGCGCTCGCCCCGGCCTTCGACGGGCAGAGCTTCGACGTGGACGGGGGCGAGACCCTCGCCTTTGCCTCGAACGCCTTCGGCATCGGCGCCCTGCGCGCCACCGACCAGTTCCTGGTCTCCTCGATCACGGTGCAGACCGAGGTGGCGCCGATCCCGCTGCCGGCCGCGGGCGGCCTGCTGCTGGCGGGCCTCGGCACGCTCGCGCTCCGGCGCCGCCGACGCTGAGCCGGAACGCCGGCCGCGAGCCGGAACGCCGGCCGCGAGCCGGAACGCCGGCCGCGAGCCAGGACACCGGCCGCGAGCCGGGACGCCGGCCGCGAGCCAGGACACCGGCCGCGAGCCAGGACACCGGCCGCGAGCCAGGACACCGGCCGCGAGCCAGGACACCGGCCGCGAGCCAGGACACCGGCCGCGAGCCAGGACACCGGCCGCGAGCCAGGGCGCCGGCGGCGAGGCCGCGCCCCAAGCGGCGCCCCCGGCGCCGGAGGTCGCAGAGGCGCCCCCGGGCCGGGGGCGCCGCTCCTCGTCCGGCCTCACTCCATGACGGGGATGGAGAACTCGCCGCCCTCCTTGATGCCCGAGGGCCACCTTGCGGTGACGGTCTTGGTGCGGGTGTAGAAGCGGAAGGCGTCGGGCCCGTGCTGGTTGAGGTCGCCGAAGCCCGAGCGCTTCCAGCCGCCGAAGGTGTGGTAGGCGAGAGGAACCGGGATCGGCACGTTGATGCCCACCATGCCGATGTTGATCTTCGCGGCGAAGTCGCGCGCGGCGTCGCCGTCGCGGGTGTAGATCGCCGCCCCGTTGCCGTACTCGTGGTCCATCGCGAGCCCCAGCGCCTCGTCGTAGGTGCGCGCGCGCACCGTCGAGAGCACGGGGCCGAAGATTTCCTTGCGGTAGATCTCCATCTCGGGCGTCACCCGGTCGAACAGGTGCGGGCCCACCCAGAAGCCCCCCTCGTAGCCCTGCATCTGCAGGCCCCGCCCGTCCACCGCGAGCTCGGCGCCCGCGTCGAGCCCCGA
This sequence comes from uncultured Alphaproteobacteria bacterium, assembly GCA_963799455.1. Taxonomy (GTDB): domain Bacteria; phylum Pseudomonadota; class Alphaproteobacteria; order Rhodobacterales; family Rhodobacteraceae; genus CAWCXF01. The sequence continues at coordinate 80,741 of CAWCXF010000006.1, forward strand.
CTGCACCATCCGCTCGATGCTGGCCTTCGCCGCGGCGGTGATCACGGGGCCGTAGTCCACCTCGTCGCCCCCCGTGTAGGGGCCCACCCGCAGCGCCTCGACGCGCGGCACCAGCTTCTCGATCAGCCGGTCGGCCGTCGCCTCGCCCACCGGCACCGCCACCGAGATCGCCATGCAGCGCTCGCCCGCCGCACCAAAGCCCGCGCCCACCAGCGCGTCGGCGGCCTGGTCGAGGTCGGCGTCGGGCATCACGATCATGTGGTTCTTGGCGCCTCCGAAGCACTGCGCGCGCTTGCCGGCCACGCAGGCCCGCTCGTAGACGTAGGAGGCGATGGCGGTGGAGCCGACGAAGCCCACCGCCTGCACCGTGGGGTTGTCGAGCAGCGCGTCCACCGCCTCCTTGTCGCCCTGGACGACCTGCAGGACGCCCGGCGGCAGCCCCGCCTCGCTCATCAGCTCCGCCAGCATCAGGGGCACCGAGGGGTCGCGCTCGGACGGCTTGAGCACGAAGGCGTTGCCGCACGCGATGGCGGGCGCGAACTTCCACATCGGGATCATGGCGGGGAAGTTGAACGGCGTGATGCCCGCCACCACGCCCAGCGGCTGGCGCATCGAGTACATGTCGATGCCCGGGCCCGCGTCGGTCGTGTAGTCGCCCTTCAGAAGATGCGGCGCGCCGATGCAGAACTCGACCACCTCCAGCCCCCGCTGCACGTCGCCCCTCGCGTCGGGCAGCGTCTTGCCGTGCTCGCGCGACAGCGCCTCCGCCAGCGCGCCCATCTCGCGGTGCAGAAGCCGCACGAACGCCATCAGCACCCGCGCGCGCCGCTGCGGGTTCACCGCCGCCCAAGCCGGCTGCGCCTCCGCGGCCCGCGCCACCGCCTCGTCCACCTCCGCGCGCGAGGCCAGCGCCACCCGCGCCCGAACCGCGCCCGTCGCCGGGTCGAAAACCTCCGCCGAACGCCCAGAGCCGCCAGCCACCCGCGCGCCAGAAAGATAGTGCCCGATGTCGTGCATGGGTTCCTCCTTGCTCGGGCGCAGGATAGGCCGTGCGGCCGGCGGCCGGAAGCGGCCTCTCGCACGGCAACGGGGTTGACAGGCGGGCAAGCGCGCCCGCAGCCTCGCGCATCGGACGGATGACGAAAGGACGCCCCCATGACGGTCAAACGCATCCTGAAGCACAAGGGCGATGTCGGGGTGGTCACGCTCCCCCCCGCCGCGAGCGTCCGCGAGGCCGCGGAGGTGCTGGCGCAGCGCCGCATCGGCACGATCGTGATCACCGAGGACGGCAAGCGCGCGCTGGGGATCGTGTCGGAGCGCGACATCGTGCGATGGGTCGCGCGCGAGGGCGCGAGCTGCCTCGATCGCCGGGTCGAGGAGGTGATGACGCGCGAGCTTCAGACCTGCACCTGCGACGAGAAGGCCGACAGGGTTCTGTCACGCATGACCGAGGGCCGCTTCCGCCACATGCCGGTGGTCGAGGACGGCGAGATGGTGGCGCTGATCTCGCTCGGTGACGTGGTGAAGATGCGCCTCGACGAGGTGCGCGCCGAGCGCGACGCGCTCGAGGACATGGTGATGGGCCGCTAGGGCGTTATCTGGTCGGGTCCGATCGGCTCGCGCGGGGTCGGGCGATGGAGTCGTGCGCGCGCGGGGAGGACGCCATGCGGATCGGGCTCTATCCGGGGACGTTCGACCCCGTGACCCTGGGGCATCTCGACATCATCCGGCGCGGCGCCGTGCTGGTGGACCGGCTGGTGATCGGGGTGGCGATCAACCGCGACAAGAGCCCGCTCTTCCCGTTGCAGGAGCGGGTGGCGATGATCGAGGCCGAATGCGCGGCGCTCGCCCGCGAGACCGGCGCCGAGTTCGTCGCCCACCCCTTCGAGAACCTGCTCATCGACGCGGCGCACGACGTGGGCGCGCAGGTGATCCTGCGAGGGCTGCGCGCCGTCGCCGACTTCGAGTACGAGTTCCAGATGGTGGGGATGAACCGCAAGCTCGACGACACGGTCGAGACCGTGTTCCTGATGGCCGAGCCCGAGCACCAGGCGATCGCCTCGAAGCTCGTCAAGGAGATCGCCCGGCTCGGCGGGGACGTGTCGCCCTTCGTCACCCCGGCGGTGGCCGCGGCTCTGGCGCGCCGGTTCCGCCGGGCGCCCGCGCGGGCGGCACCGCGCACGCGGACGGCCTGAGGGGGCAGCTCGAGCGCCATGTCCGGACGCCCTCGCCCAGACGGGCCCAGGGCGGCCCTCTCGGGCATGGTCAGGCGCCGTCGCTGGCGCGAGGGCGCTCGCTCAAGCGTCCTGGATCGCAGGGCGGGTGCCCGTCTCGATCGCGGCCGATCTCCGCGGGGCGCCCGGGACGGTCGCAGGGCGCCGTTCAGGCGCCGTAGACAGCCCGGCGCGCGATGCGGCGGGCGTCGCCGCAATGGAGATCGAGGTCGAGCGCCGTGTCGAGCGGCAGGCGCGCGATCTCGCGCACGGTCCGGTTGTAGCGCCGGCGCCGCTCCATCGCGGCCCGGATGCGGGTCATGAAGCTGGTCATGGCCGGTCCCTTCTTGGGTTGGCGTTGCGGGCGTCTTCCGCCCGTGCCAGATCTGCTCCCGGGAAGGGCTCCGCACAAGCGCGTCCCACGCCGTGCCGCGTTGCAGCAAGCGCAGGGCTCCGCTCACGATTCATCAATGATGTGTCCGACGCGCCCCCGACGCGGGGCGCGCGCGGCGACTCAGAGGTGGCCGCCCATCACCACGGCCACGTCGGCCATGCGGGTCGAGAAGCCCCACTCGTTGTCGTACCACGACAGCACGCGGACCATGCGCCCCTCGAGAACCTTGGTCTGGTCGGTGGCCAGGATCGAGGAGCGCGGGTCGTGGTTGAAGTCCGAGGAGACGAGCCTCTCCTCGGTCACGCCGAGGATGCCCTGGAGCGGCCCCGAAGCGGCTGCCCGCATGGCCTCGTTGATCTCCTCCACCGACGTGTCGCGCGCGGCCTCGATCGTCAGGTCCACGACGGAGACGTTCGGGGTCGGCACGCGGATCGCCACGCCGTCGAGCCGGCCGTCGAGCTGCGGCAGCACGAGCCCCACGGCGCGCGCGGCGCCCGTCGAGGTCGGGATCATGCTCATCGCGGCGGCGCGGGCGCGGTAGAGATCCTTGTGCATGGTGTCGAGCGTCGGCTGGTCGCCGGTGTAGGAGTGGATCGTCGTCATGAAGCCGCGCGCGATGCCCACCGACTCGTCGAGCACCTTGGCGACCGGCGCGAGGCAGTTGGTGGTGCAGGACGCGTTCGAGACGACCACGTCGTCGGGGCCGAGCGTGTCGTGGTTGACGCCGTAGACCACGGTCTTGGCGTTGCCGCCCGTCACGCCCGAGACGGGGGCCGAGATCAGCACGCGCTTGGAGCCGTTCTCCAGATGCGCCGCGGCCTTGTCGCGCGCGGTGAAGATGCCGGTGCATTCGAGCGCGATGTCCACGTCCGACCAGGGTAGGGCCGCGGGGTCGCGCTCGGCGGTCACGCGGATCGGGCCGCGGCCGGCGTCGATGGTGTCGCCGTCCACCGTGACCTCGTGCGGGAAGCGGCCGTGGACCGAGTCGTAGCGCAAGAGGTGCGCGTTGGTCTCGACGGGCCCGAGGTCGTTGAGCGCCACGACCTCGATGTCGGTGCGGCCCGACTCGACGATCGAGCGCAGGACGTTGCGGCCGATCCGGCCGAACCCGTTGATGGCTACTTTGACGGCCATGGAACCCCCGTGTGCTGATCCCGCGGCGCGGGCCGCCACCGGTTAGGGCGCGCGCGCAGGGGTGTAAAGCCCGGCCCTCGGGCGGGGGGCGAAGTGAGGGGAGGGGGCTGCTGGCCCCTTTGGCGTCGCGTCAGGCGGCTGGGCTCGGAGCCCACGGGCGGCTCTGTTGCACGGAACGCCTGAAGGCCGAGCTTCCCCTTTCCCCGCGGCGGTCAGCCGACGGGTCGTGTGACGGGGATGCCGAGCGCGGTATAGCGGTTGAGGATGGCGATGCGGACTTGGAGTTCGGCGGTCTGGCGGTCGAAGTCGCGGGCCATGAGCTTTTGCCCGAGGAGCTTCATGCAGTTCATCTTGGTCTCGGCGCGGCTTCGGCGGTGGTATCCGCTCCATCGGCGCCAGATCGTGCGGCCGAGGCGCTTGATGGCGCGCAGAGCCTCGTTCCTCGCTTCTACGCCGGGGCTGTCCTTCTCCCAAGGCTTGGCATTTCGCCGGGGCGGGATGACAGCGTCCGCGCCGCGGTTCGCGATGGCGTCGCGGCAGCCGCGGGTGTCGTAGGCGCCGTCGGCGGTGACCGAGACGATTGGCTCGTTTGCTGGGATCTGGCCGAGCAGGTCCGGTAGCACAGGCCCATCGCCGACGCCGCTGCCGGTGATCTCGACCGCGCGGACCTCGAGTGTCACCTCGTCGACGGCGAGGTGGACCTTTCGCCAGATCCGTCTGCGCGCCCCGCCATGCTTGCGCGCGTGCCATTCCCCCTCGCCTCGGACCTTGATGCCCGTGCTGTCCACGAGCAGGTGCAGCGGGCCGCCGCTGCCCCGGTAGGGCAGCTGAACGGCCAAGGTCTTCTGCCGTCGGCAGAGCGTCGAGAAGTCCGGCACCGGCCAGTCGAGCCCCGCGAACTTCAGAAGGCTCGCGACGAAGCCGGTCGTCTGGCGAAGCGGCAGGCCGAACAGCACCTTGATCGTCAGGCAAGCCTGGATCGCGGCGTCGCTGTAGACCGGCTGGCCGCCGCGCTTGCCCGATGGCGCCGCGTGCCAGGGCGTCGAAGGGTCGAACCAGACGGTCAGCGATCCACGCTCACGCAGCGACGCGTTGTAGGCGGACCAGTTCAGGGTGCGGTAGCGCGTCGGGGCAGGCTTGGACATGACGCCCAGCTATGCCGCTGGACCGGCAATGTGAATCCCAGGCAGGCTTCGTGCAACAAGGCCGGCCAGGGGACGAAACTCGGGTCGCGGCTGCTCCGACGCGGCAGACCATGGTCTGCCCGCAAAGGTCCGCCGAGGGCTCGGAGCAGCCACCTCCGTTCGGAGATCCCGCGTCGAAAGCACAGCGCGGGCGACCGTGCCCCTACAACATCCCCCGCACGCGCTCCGCCACGGCCTCGGCGGTGATCCCGAAGCCTTCGTAGAGCCGCTCGGCCGGGGCGGAGGCGCCGAACTGGGTCATGCCGACGAAGGCGGCCTTCGCCTCGCGGCCGCGCTCTCCGAGGAGCCAGCGGTCCCAGGGCTGGCGAACGGCGGCCTCGACGGCGACGCGCACCGGGCCGCCGGGCAGGACGCGGCGGCGGTAGATCTCGTCCTGCTCGCCGAACAACTCCATGCAGGGCATCGAGACGACGCGGGCGCCGATGCCGCCCTCCTGCAGCAGGTCGCGGGCGGCCATCGCGATCTCGACCTCGGAGCCCGAGGCCATCAGCAGAGCCTGGCGCTTGCCCTCGGCCTCGGCCAGCACGTAGGCGCCGCGGGCCGTGAGGTTGCGGCCCCGGGCGTCGGTGCGCACGGCGCGCAGGTTTTGGCGCGACAGCGCGAGGATGGTCGGGCGGTCGGTCTGCTCGAAGGCGATCTGCCACGCCTCGGCCGTCTCGGCCATGTCGGCGGGGCGGATGACGAGCGTGTTGGGCGTGGCGCGCAGGCCCGCCAGGTGCTCGACCGGCTGGTGGGTCGGGCCGTCCTCGCCCAGCCCGATCGAGTCGTGGCTCATGACGTAGACGACGGGCGCGCCCATCAGCGACGACAGCCGAATGGCGGGGCGCGCGTAGTCCGAAAAGCACAGGAACGTGCCGCCGTAGGGGCGCAGGCCGCCGTGGAGCGCCAGCCCGTTCATCGCGGCGGCCATGCCGTGCTCGCGGATGCCGTAGTGGACGTAGCGCCCCGAGCGGTCCTCGGGGCCGAACACGTCCATGCCGCCGACGCGGGTGTTGTTCGAGCCCGTCAGGTCGGCCGAGCCTCCCACCGCCTCGGGCATGATCGGCGCCAGAACCTCCAGCACCGCCTCGGACGCCTTGCGGGTCGCCGCGGGGTGCGGGTTCTCGACCGCCTGGCGCTTGAGCGCGCGGATGGTCGAGGCGAGCTTGCGCGGCGGATGGCCCGACTGCGTGCGCTCCCACTCGGCGCGCCTGGCCGCGGGGAGGGCGGCCAGGCGCTCCTCCCAGGCGCCCCTCTCCTGGTCGCCGCGCCGGCCGACCTGCTCCCACCAGGACTTGATCTCGTCGGGGATCTCGAAGGGGCCGGCGACCCAGCCATAGGCGTCCTTGGTGTCCTGGATCGCCTTTGGGTCGGTGATCGCGCCGTGGCCCTTGGCGGTGTCCTGCGCGCTCGACCCGAGCGCGATGTGGGTCCGGCAGCGCACCATGGCGGGGGCGTCGGCCTCGCGGGCCGCCGTGAGCGCGCGGTCGATGTCCTCGGGGTCGTGGCCGTCGCACTCGAAGGTGGCCCAGCCGCAGGCCCGGAAGCGCATCACCTGGTCGGTGCGGTCCGACAGCGCCACGGGGCCGTCGATGGTGATGCCGTTGTCGTCGAAGAGGACGACGAGCTTGCGAAGCCGCTGCATGCCGGCGAGCGCGATGGCCTCGTGGCTCACGCCCTCCATCAGGCAGCCGTCGCCGGCGACGACCCAGGTGCGGTGGTCGACCAGATCCTCGCCCCAGCGCGCACGCAGCATCTCCTCGGCCATGGCGAAGCCCACGGCGGTGGCGAGGCCCTGGCCCAGGGGGCCGGTGGTGGTCTCGATGCCGGGCGAGTGGTTCACCTCCGGGTGGCCCGGCGTCGAGGCGCCCCACTGGCGGAAGTTCCGGACCTCCTCCAGCGTCATGTCGGGGTAGCCGGTCAGGTGCAGCAGCGAGTAGAGCAGCATCGAGCCGTGGCCGGCCGAGAGCACGAAGCGGTCGCGGTCGGGCCAGTGGGGATGGCCCGCGGCGAATTTGAGATGGCGGCCGTAGAGCACGGTCGCCACGTCGGCCATGCCCATGGGCATCCCCGAATGGCCCGACGCGGCCGCCGCCACGGCGTCGAGCGTCAGCGCGCGGATGGCGCCGGCGCGCGACCAGTGCTCGGGATGGTCGCGGCGAAGGGTCTCGATGTCCAAGACGGCGGCTCCTGGGTGGCGCGGCGGGGTCGGAAGGTGATAGCAGGCAGGGACGGGCGTTCAACCTCCCGACGCCGTTCGGCGCGGACAGGGGGCGAGCGGGGGCTCGATTCCGCGGGTTGCTCGTCTAGGATGTGATTCGAGCCGACTCGGCACGCTGGGATTGTGCGGGGCGGCGTGCGTGGTGACGAGTGCTCGAGCAGCGACGCGAGGGGCGGCGAAGGTCATGACCGACATCGAGGATCTCGCGGGCCGTCTCGGCGCCGCGATGGAGCGGATCGGCGCCGGGGTCGAGCGGCTTCGCGCCGAGGCGAGGGCACCGGCACCCGACCAGGAGGCGCGGGCGCAGGCGCTCGAGGCGCAGGTCGCCGAGCTGGAGGTGCGCTGCGCGGCGCTTCAGGAGGCGCTGGAGGCCGAGCGCGGGGCGGGGGCGCAGATGGCCGAGCGGCTGCGGCAGGCGGCGCGGCGCCACGAGGTCCAGCTGCGCCGGATCCAGGCCGGCGCCGACGAGACCGCCGTCGGGCTGGAGGAGGCGGAGGCGGAGCTGGCGCGTCAGCGCCGCGTCAGCGACCGGCTTCGCGAGAGCTCCCGGGCGCTGCGCGAGGCGGCGGAGGCGGGCGAGGCTTCGGCCTTGGACGGGGCCGTCGGTGCGGCGCTGCGCGCCGAGCTCGACGGGCTGAGGCAGGCGCGGGACGCCGACCGCGAGGAGATCGACGCGATCCTCGCCGACCTCGCGCCGCTCCTGGAGCGGGAGGAGGAGGCATGATGACCCAGGTGACCGTCAAGGTCGGCGGGCGCGAGTTCGACGTGGCCTGCCAGGACGGGGAGGAGCCCTATCTGCGCGCGGCGGCGGGGCTGCTCGACGTCGAGGCGCAGACGCTGCTGTCGCAGATGGGCCGGATGCCCGAGACGACGATGCTGCTGATGTCCGGCCTGATGCTCGCCGACAAGACCGCGGCGCAGGAGGATCGGCTGCGCCGCGCCGAGGAGAAGCTCGCGGCGCGCGAGGCGCGCATCGAGGCGCTGGAGAACCGGCCGCCCCCCGAGCCCGAGCGGGTCGAGGTGCCGGTGATGCCGCCGCGGCTCGAATCGAGCCTCGGCGTGCTGGCCGAGCGCGCCGAGGCGCTGGCAGACGCCCTGGAGGCCGAGGAGGAGGCCGCGGCCTGAGCGCCGGGCCTCAGCCGTTCGCCTCGCGGATGCGCTCGGCGGCCTCGCGGTCGTAGGCGATGCCGTGGCGGTCGAGCATCTGGTCGAGCTCGCCCGAGAGCGTCATCTCGGTGACGATGTCGCAGCCGCCGACGAACTCGCCCTTGACGTAGAGCTGCGGCACGGTGGGCCAGTCGGAATACTCCTTGACGCCCTGGCGGATGGCGTCGTCGGCGAGCACGTTCACGTCCTGGAACTCGACGCCCATGTAGTTGAGCACGCCCGCCACCTTCGAGGAGAAGCCGCATTGCGGCATGGTCCTGGTGCCCTTCATGAAGAGCACCACGTCGTGGGCGCCCACGGCCTCCTCGATGCGGTCCCTGGCGGTGGTGGTGTCAGTCGCGGTCATGATGGTCTCCTGTCCGGCGCGGCACGAAGCGGCGCGCGTATTCCTGGGGGTCGCGGGGCACGAGGAAGTGGCCGTCATGGCCGCCGCCGGCGCCGCCCGACCAGTAGCCGGCCTCGACGCGGGTGTAGCCCTCGCCCGGCGGCACGCCGCGGCGGGCGCCGCGCTCGGCGCGCATGACGATGGCCGTCCTGACGGCGAGCACGATCAGGATCGAGGCGCAGAGCCCCGCGATGATGGCGCCGGAGGTCATTCGGGCGCCTTGGTGGTCAGCGCGAGCGCGTGCAGCTCGCCCTGCGAGCCGTCCATCCGGCCCTTGAGGGCCGCGTAGACGGCGCGCTGCTGCTCGACCCGGTTGAGTTCGCGGAAGCTCTCGTCCACGACCTCGGCGGCGTAGTGGTTGCCGTCGCCCGCGAGGTCGGTGATGGCGATGCGCGCATGGGGGAAGCTCTCGCGGAGCAGATCCTCGATCTCCTGCGCCTGCATGGGCATGGGCGGTCCTCCGGCTGGCGGCTCAGATGTAGAGGCGAGGGCGGGGTGGCGCAATGCGCGGGCTCAGCCGACGGCGGCCTCGAAGGCGCCGTGCCAGAGCGCGTCGAGCGCGTCGAGCGGGGCCTCGTGCGGGCCGAAGCGCACCGTGGCGCCGCCGAAGGCGCCCACGCGGGCGAGGGGGACGCCGGCCTCGCGGGCCGCGGCGAGGAGCGCCTCGGCCTCGGCGGGCTCGCAGGCGATGAGGTAGCGCGCCTGGTCCTCCCCGAGGAGCGCCGCGAGGTCGCCCGTGTCGAGCGCGACCCCTCGGCCGGACTCGGCCGCCAGCTCGAATGCGGCGAGCGCGAGGCCGCCGTCGGAGAGGTCCGTGCAGGCGGCGATCCGGCGGGCGTTGGCGCGCACGAACTCGCCGTGACGCCGCTCGGCGTCGAGATCGACGGGCGGCGGCGGGCCGTCCTCGCGCCCCAGCGCCTCCAGCAGCGCCGAGCGGCCGAGATGGCCGCGGGTCTCGCCCAGGACGAGGGCCGCGTGGCCGTCGCGGACCTCCGAGCCGATCAGGTCGCCCAGGTCGCGCAGGAGGCCCACGGCGCCGATGGTGGGCGTCGGCGGGATCGGGCGGCCGTCGGTCTCGTTGTAGAGCGACACGTTGCCCGAGACGATCGGGAGCGCGAGCGCCTCGCAGGCCCGCGCGATGCCGGCGATGGCGCCGACGATCTGACCCATAATGCGCGGATCCTGCGGGCTGCCGAAGTTGAGGTTGTCGGTCGCGGCGAGCGGCGTGGCGCCCTTGGCCGTGAGGTTGCGACAGGCCTCGGCCACGGCCTGCGCGCCTCCCGCCTCGGGGTCCGCCTCGACGTAGCGCGGCGTCACGTCCGAGGTGAGGGCGAGCGCCTTGCGCGTCCCGTGGACGCGCACGACGCCCGCGCCGCGGCCCGGCGGCACCAGGGTGTCGGCCAGCACCGTGTGGTCGTACTGCTCCCAGACCCACTGCTTGCGGGCGTGGTTGGGGTGCCCGATCAGGAGCCGCAGCGCCTCCATCGGCGCGATGTCCGGCACGCCCGCGAAGGGGGCGGGCGGCGGCGTGGGCTCCCAGGGGCGGTCGTATTCGGGCGCCTCGCCCGAGAGCGCGCGCAGCGGCAGGGAGGCCTTCAGGGCGCCGCCGTGGCGGACCTCGAAGCGGTCCTCGGGGATGGTGCGGCCGACCACGGCGAAGTCGAGATCCCAGCGCTCGAAGACGGCGCGCGCCTCGGCCTCCTTCTCGGGGCGGAGCACCATCAGCATGCGCTCCTGGCTCTCGGACAGCATCATCTCGTAGGCGCTCATGCCGGCCTCGCGCGCGGGCACCGCGTCGAGGTCGAGCGCGATCCCCAAGGATCCCTTGTCGCCCATCTCGACCGCCGAGCAGGTCAGGCCCGCCGCGCCCATGTCCTGGATGGCGACGACCGCGCCGGTGGCCATCAGCTCCAGGCAGGCTTCGAGCAGCCGCTTCTCGGTGAACGGGTCGCCGACCTGGACCGTGGGGCGCAAGCTGGCGGAGCCCTCGTCGAAGCCCGTCGAGGCCATGGTCGCGCCGCCCACGCCGTCGCGGCCCGTCTTGGCGCCGAGATAGACCACCGGGCGCCCGGCGCCGGAGGCGGCCGAGGTGAAGATGGCGCCCGCGTCGGCGATGCCGGCGGCGAAGGCGTTCACCAGGATGTTGCCCGAGTAGCCGGGGTGGAAGCGGACCTCGCCGCCCACGGTGGGCACGCCGAAGGCGTTGGCGTAGCCGCCGATGCCCGCCACAACGCCCGAGACCAGCGCGCGGGTGCGCGGGTGGGAGGGGTCGCCGAAGCTCAGCGCGTTGAGCGCGGCGACGGGGCGCGCGCCCATGGTGAACACGTCGCGCAGGATGCCGCCCATGCCGGTCGCGGCGCCCTGGTGGGGCTCGATGAAGGAGGGGTGGTTGTGGCTCTCCATCTTGAACACCACCACCTGGCCGTCGCCGATGTCCACCACGCCCGCGTTCTCGCCGGGGCCGTGGATCACCTGGGGGCCGGCGGTGAAGAGGGTGCGCAGCCAGCGCCGGGTGGACTTGTAGGAGCAGTGCTCGTTCCACATCGCCGAGACGATGCCGAGCTCGGTCAGCGTCGGCTCGCGCTCGACGAGGGCGCGGAAGCGCGCCCATTCGGCCTCGCTCAGACCGTGGGCGGCGACGAGCGCGGGAGTGATCGGGGGCTCGGGCGGACGGTCGTCGGACATGAGCGCCTTCTAGGGCGGATGGCGCCGGGGCGGAAGCGCAGGACGAAACGCACAAAAAAAGGCCGAGACGGATGTCTCGGCCCGAGTCCAACAGGGAGGTCGAAGGGCGTGAGCCCTTCACGATCCCGGCTATAGCCGAGCCGGGCCCGCTTCAAGCAACCAGCGCGCGAGCGCCCGCTTGGCGGGCATGAGTTGCAAACATGCCTCACTCTGATGCCCGGGACTCAGGCGGCCTGGCGCCGCCTCATGTCGCCGATCTCGGCCACGATGAAGTCGCGGAAGGCCTGGATCCGGCGCGACTGGCGCAGCTCCTCGGGGTAGGCGAGGAACACCGGCACCTCGCCGCTCTCGACCTCGGGCAGCACGCGCACCAGATCGGGCTCGTCCTCGGCCATGTAGTCGGGCAGCACGCCGACGCCGAGTCCCGAGAGGATCCCCTGCATCACGCCGAAGTAGTTGTTGACGTGCAGCACGTTGCCGACGCCGTGGCCGAGCAGGCGCTGCACCAGGCTCGCGCCCGCCGAGACCTGGATCGAGGCCGGATGCTGGCAGATCAGCCGGTGGGCGCCGATCGCCTCCACGGCCGCGGGCGCGCCGTGGCGGGCGAGGTAGCCGCGCGTGGCGAAGAGCTGCATGCGGATGCTCATCAGGCGCTTCCTCACGAGGTCGGCCTGGGTCGGCTCCTTCATGCGCACCGCCACGTCGGCCTCTCGCATCGGCAGGTCGATGACGCGCTCCTCCAGCATCAGGTCGATGTTGAGGTCGGGGTAGCGCTCGTAGAGCCGCGGCAGGCGCGGCATCAGCCACAGCGAGCCGAAGCCCACGGTGGTGGTGACGCGCAGCTCGCCCAGAACCTCCTCCTCGCTGTCGCGGATGCGCGCGGAGGCCGCGTCGAGGCGCTTGGACATCGAGGAGGTGGCGTCGAACAGAAGCTCGCCCTGCTCGGTCAGGATCAGCCCGCGCGCGTGGCGGTGGAACAGCGTCGTGCCGAGCGCCTCCTCGAGCGCGCGGATCTGGCGGCTGACGGCCGACTGGCTGAGGTGCAGCGTGTCGCCCGCATGCGTGAGCGAGCCCGCCGCGGCGACGGCGTGGAAGACCCGCAGCTTGTCCCAATCCATGACGATGCCTCCGTCGGCCTCGGCCGAACGCCCTTGCGCAAGATCGATGTCGAAACCGCATATAGGCCCCGCGGCGCGCGCTGGGAGCGATCCTGATCGAGAAACAACGCTGCGTTCTTAGCACGACCGCGGGATCGGCGCGAATCCCCCTTCATGGGTCAGCCGTTATGACCTATGTCGAGGTCGAGACCGTGTGTCAGGGAGGTGCGCGCCATGACGATGCAGGACGTGAGGCTGGGCGACCGCTACGACCTCGGGCGGTCTCCGGTGCTCCTCAACGGCACGCAGGCTCTGGTGCGCCTGATGCTGATGCAGCGCGCGCGCGACGTCGCCGCGGGGCTCGACACGGCCGGCTACGTCACCGGCTACCGCGGCTCGCCGCTGGGCGCGGTCGATCTCCAGATGGCCCGTGCGAAGGAGTTGCTGGAGGCGAATCGGATCCGCTTCCAGCCGGGGCTCAACGAGGATCTCGCGGCGACCGCGCTGTGGGGCACGCAGCAGGCCGAGCTCAGGGGCGAGGGCCGCCACGACGGCGTGTTCGGGCTGTGGTATGGCAAGGGGCCGGGGGTGGACCGCTCGGGCGACGCGATGCGCCACGCCAACATGGCCGGGACGAGCCCGCATGGCGGCGTCATCATGGCGATGGGCGACGACCACACCGGCGAGTCCTCCACCACGCTGCACCAGTCCGACTGGGCGATGGTGGACTGCTACATGCCGGTGCTCTCGCCCGCGGGCGTGCAGGAGATCCTCGACTTCGGCCTCTTCGGCTATGCGCTGTCGCGCTACTCAGGGCTCTGGGTCGGCCTCAAGACGATGAAGGACACGGTGGAGGCGACGTCGGTGGTCCATGGCGACCCGCACCGGCTGACCTTCAAGACCCCCGACATCGCGCTGCCGCCGGGCGGGCTCGCCATCCGCCTCGGCGACAACCCGGTGGCGCAGGAGGCGCGGATCATCGACCACAAGCGCTTCGCGGCCGAAGCCTTCGGGCGCGCCAACCGCTTCGACAGGCGGGTCTGGGGCCGCCCCGGCGCGCGCATCGGCTTCGTGGCGGCGGGCAAGAACTGGCTCGACCTCAGCCACGCGCTGGAGCTGCTCGGCATCGACGAGGCGGAGGCCGAGCGGCTCGATCTGACCACCTACAAGGTCGGCATGACCTGGCCGCTCGACATGGAGAGCTTCCACGACTGGGCCGAGGGGCTCGACCTGATCGTGGTGGTGGAGGAGAAGCGCAAGCTGATCGAGGTCCAGGTCAAGGAGGCGATCTTCGACGACCGCCGCGGGCGGCGCGTCCACGGCTGGAAGAAGGGCGCCTCGGGGGAGGAGCTGTTCCCGACCCGCTACGCGCTCGACCCGGTGACGATCGCGCTCAAGCTCGGCGGGATCCTGATCGAGGAGGGGCGGCGCACCGACCGCATCGAGGCGGCGGTGGCCAGGCTCCAGGAGGTCAAGCGCGCCGACAACGCGACCGACCTCGCCGAGCGCAAGCCCTACTTCTGCTCGGGCTGCCCGCACAACACCAGCACCCGCGTGCCCGAGGGGAGCTTGGGCTACGCGGGCGTCGGCTGCCACTACATGGCCGTGTGGATGGACCGGGACAACGTGTCCTTCGCCCAGATGGGGGGCGAGGGCGCCAACTGGATCGGGGAGGCGCCGTTCTCGAAGCGCAACCACGTCTTCCAGAACCTCGGCGACGGCACCTACAACCACTCGGGCGTCCAGGCGATCCGCGCCGCACTCGCGGCGGGCACCAACATCACCTTCAAGATCCTCTACAACGACGCCGTGGCGATGACGGGCGGCCAGCCCAACGAGGGCGGCCTGAACGCCTACCGCATCGTGGACGAGCTGCGCGCGATGGGCGTGCCCACGATCCGGGTGGTCCACGACGCCAAGGAGGAGATCGACCTCTCGCGCTTCCCCAAGGGGATTCCGGTGGCGGAGCGCGCCGAGATGGAGCGCGTCCAGCGCGAGCTGCGCGAGAGCCCTGGCGTGTCGGCCATCGTCTACATCCAGACCTGCGCCGCCGAGAAGCGCAGGCGGCGCAAGAAGGGCGCCTTCCCCGACCCCGACCGCCGCGTCTTCATCAACACGGACGTCTGCGAGGGCTGCGGCGACTGCGGCGTGCAGTCGAACTGCGTGTCCTTGGTCCCGGTGGACACCGAGCTGGGGCGCAAGCGCGCGATCGACCAGTCGTCGTGCAACAAGGACTTCTCCTGCCTCGACGGCTTCTGCCCCTCCTTCGTCACCGTGGAGGGGGCGAAGATCCGACGCGAGGCCACCGTGGCCGTGGAGATCGGCGACCTGCCCGAGCCGACGCTGCCCGCGATCGAGGGCACGCACAACGTCGTCATCACCGGCGTCGGCGGCACCGGCGTGGTGACGGTGGGCGCGATCCTGACGATGGCCGCGCATCTGGAGGGCAAGGGCGCCGGCATGATCGAGATGGCGGGGCTCGCGCAGAAGGGCGGGGCCGTGCACATCCACTGCCGCATCGCGGAGAGGCCCGAGGACATCACCGCGATCCGCGTCGCCACCGGCGAGGCGCACGCCGTCGTCGGCGGCGACATGGTGACGACGGCGGGCGCCAAGACGCTGGGGCTGATGCGCACCGGCCAGACCGGCGCCGTCGTCAACAGCCACGAGATCATCACCGGCGACTTCACGCGCGACGGCGAGTTCCGTCTGCCGACCGAGCGGCTGCGGCTGACGCTGGAGGCGCGGCTGAAGGACCGCGTGGCGTTCTTCGACGCCCAGGCGCTCGCCAAGGCGCTGCTCGGGGACTCGATCTTCTCCAACATGATGATCCTCGGGGCGGCCTGGCAGATGGGGCTGGTGCCGCTGTCGGAGGAGGCGATCCTGAAGGCGGTCGAGATCAACGGCGCGGCCGTCGAGGGAAACCGACGCGCCTTCGAGATCGGGCGCTGGGCGATCGTCCACCCGCAGGCGGCCGAGCGCGCGAGCAGGCCGGGCGTGGTCGAGATGCCCAAGAGCCCGGAGGAGCGGATCGCCTTCCGCGAGCGGCACCTGACCGACTACCAGGACGCGGCCTACGCCCGGCGCTACCGCGCGATGGTGGACCGCTTCGAGGAGCCGCGCCTGCGCGAGGCGGTGGCGATGGGCTACCACAAGCTGCTGGCCCACAAGGACGAGTACGAGGTCGCGCGGCTCCATCTGGAGACGCGCAGGCGGGCCGAGGCCGAGTTCGAGGGCGATCTCAAGCTCACCTATCACCTGGCGCCGCCGATGATCTCGGGCACCGACGCGAAGGGCCGGCCGAGGAAGAGGGCGTTCGGTCCATGGATCGAGCGCCAATGGCCCCGCCTCGCCGCGATGAAGCGGCTGCGGGGCACGGCGCTCGACCCGTTCCGCCACGGCGCGGATCGGCGCCTGGAGCGCGCGCTGATCGCGCAGTACGAGCGCGACATGGAGGAGGTCGCCCGCCTCGCGCCGGGCAACCTCGACGCGGCCGTGGCGCTCGCCGAGCTGCCGCTCCAGATCCGCGGCTTCGGGCCCGTGAAGGCGGCGAACGCCGAGAAGGCGGCGCTGCGGCGCGAGGAGCTGCTGGCGGCGCTGCGCGCGGGCGAGGGGCCCGCGAGGCAGGCGGCGGAGTGATGCGCCCTCCCACGAGGCTCGTGGCCCCCCAGGGTGCAGCCGCCGCCTATGCCATGAGGAGCGCGGTCCGCCCGACCGAGCGGCGCGACAGGAGGGTGATCGGGGGCGCCGTGACGTGGGCTGGAGCACCCCGAGGCGCCCTGCGGCGCTCCGTGCCGGGAGCCGGATCGCCCACCGCAGCCGCGGCGCCGTGAGGGCCTTCGGCGTCGGCGGGCGTCCGTGGATCCCGGCGACGCGATGGTCCGACGGGCTGGCAGGGCTCTCCAGCCGCGGCCGGGGCGACGAGGCGCCTCGCCGTGATGCGCGTCGCCCTCGCGGTGGTCCTCGGCCCGCGGTGCGCGCACCCTTCCCGCCGCTGCGGGCGCTCCCGCCGCCGCGGGCGCTCCCGCCGCCGCGCCGCGTGGCCTTGCGCGTTGCCCACGGCGCTTCTAGGCCCGCGTCGAGGGTTCGCGGAGGGGCTGCGGCATGGCGTTGGGGATGTTCGACAGCGGGCTCGGCGGGCTCACGGTGCTGGGCGCCGTGGCGGGCAAGCTGCCCGAGCTGCCCATCGTCTACTACGGCGACAACGCGAACACGCCCTATGGCACGCGCACGCCAGACCGGGTGCACGAGCTGACGCGCCGTGGGGTGGAGGATCTCTGGGCGCGGGGCTGCGACCTCGTGGTGCTCGCCTGCAACACCGCCTCGGCCGTGGCGCTCAGACGGATGCAGGAGGCGGGCGTGCCCGAGGGCAAGCGCGTGCTGGGCGTGTTCGTGCCGCTGATCGAGGCGCTGACCGAGCGGCGCTGGGGCGACAACTCGCCCCCGCGCGAGGTGGCGGTGCGCAACGTCGCGCTCTTCGCCACGCCCGCGACGGTGGCCTCGCGCGCGTTCCAGCGCGAGCTGGCGTTCCGCGCCATCGGCGTGGACGTCGAGGCCCAGGCCTGCGGCGGCGTGGTGGACGCGATCGAGGAGGGCGACCTGATCCTCGCAGAGGCGCTCGCGCGCTCCCATGTCGAGGCGCTCAAGCGCAAGATGCCGCGGCCCGACGCGGCGGTGCTCGGCTGCACGCACTATCCGCTGATCGAGGCGGCGTTCCAGGACGCGCTCGGCGCGCAGGTCGCGGTCTACTCGCAGCCGTCGCTGGTGGCCGAGAGCCTCGCCGACTACCTCGCGCGCCACCCCGGCATGGCGGGCGGCGGCGAGACCGCCTTTTTGACCACCGGCGACCCGCGGCGCGTGTCCGACCGCGCGACCCAGTTCCTGCGCCGCCCCGTGGCCTTCGAGGCGGCCTGAGCCGGCGCGCGCTCCGCCCGGGCGGTCGGCAGCCTCTCGACCTTCACGGCGCCCCCGGCGCGGACGCGACCGGGATCGGCTGCCGATCCTTCTCCTCCACCATCCCGCCGCCCGGGCCGCCTCCTGCCGCTTTGACCCCGCGATCGGCTGGCTTCCGGCCTTCGCGGCTGCTTCGAGGGGCGCCCTTCCCCCCCCTCACCTCGGCCCGCGGCCCTCCGTGCTCACGAGGTGGCCTGACGCTCGTCGGAGCCGACGGCGCCCGATGCGGCGGTCCTCCCTGAGCGCGGCCGCTTGCGTTTGCCTGTCCGCGTCCGGGGGCGTATGTCGCGGCCATGACCGCCGACATCGTTCCCGCCGCCGTCCTGGGCGCGTCCGGATACACGGGCGCCGAGCTGATCCGGCTGATCGCCGGGCACCCGACGATCCGCATCGCGGCGCTGGCCGCCGACCGACGCGCCGGGTCGGCGATGGCCGAGGTCTTCCCGCATCTGCGGCACCTGGACCTGCCCCGGCTCGTGCGGATCGAGGAGATCGACTTCGGCGCCGTCGGCCTGGCGTTCTGCGCCCTGCCGCACGCCACCTCGCAAGGCGTGATCGCGGGGCTGCCGCCGGGTCTGCGCATCGTGGATCTCTCGGCCGACTTCCGGCTGCGCGACCCGGCCGCCTACGAGCGCTGGTACGGCAAGCCGCACGCCGCGCCGGAGCTGCAAGGCGAGGCGGTCTACGGCCTGACCGAGTTCTACCGCGAGGCCATCGCGTCCGCGCGCCTCGTCGCCTGCACCGGCTGCAACGTCGCCACCGCCCTCTTCGCGCTGCTGCCGCCGCTCGAGGCGGGCGTGATCGACCCAGACGACGTCGTGGTGGACCTGCTCTGCGGCGTCTCGGGGGCGGGCCGCTCGCTCAGGGAGCCCTTTCTGCACGCCGAGCTGTCGGAGGGGGCGCACGCCTATGGCGCGGGCGGCACGCACCGCCATCTGGGCGAGCTCGACCAGGAGCTGTCGCGCGTTGCGGGCCGCGAGGTCCGCATTCGCTTCACCCCGCATCTCGCTCCGTTCAATCGCGGAATCCTCGGGACGACCTACGTCGCGGGCGACGCGGGCGCGGTCCATGCGGCGCTCGCCGAGCGCTACGCGCACGAGCCCTTCCTGCACGTCCTGCCGCTGGGCGAGACGCCCTCGACGCACCACGTCCGCGGCTCGAACCACGTCCATCTAGGCGTCGTGCGCGACCGGCTCGAAGGCCGGGCGCTGATCGTCTCCGCGCTCGACAACTTGACCAAGGGATCCTCTGGACAGGCGCTCCAGAACGCCAACATCATGCTCGGCATCGAGGAGACGGCGGGGCTGACCATGGCGCCGCTGTTCCCGTGAGGAGGGCCGTGAGGGAGACGCCATGAAGGGGCTCAAGAAGCGCCGTCGCATCCAGGTCGTGGCGCTCGCGGCCGTCGCGCTCGCGGGCTCCACGGCGCTGATCGGCGTCGCCATGCGCGACGGCATCTCCTTCTTCCGCTCGCCCTCCGAGGTGGCCGAGGCGCCGCCGGGGCCGCGCGAGACCTTCCGCATCGGCGGTCTCGTCGAGGAGGGCTCGCTGGTGGAGGAGGGAACCACCGTGCGATTCGTCGTGACCGACGGCGGCGCGGGGGTGCCCGTCGTCTACACCGGGCAGCGGCCCGACCTCTTCGGCGAGGGCGAGGGCGTGGTGGCAATGGGCCGGCTGACGGGCGGCACCTTCGAGGCGACCGAGATCCTGGCCAAGCACGACGAGAAGTACATGCCCCGCGAGGTGGTGGACGCGCTCGAGGCGCAAGGCGTCTACCGGCCCTCCGAGGGCGGGGACGCGCCGCTCACGGACTGATCCCCCGAGGGCGGCGCACGCTGCCCTTTCGGCCCGTTAACCGTCACAGGCGATCTTCCGCCCCGTTTTCGCAACGGGGGTGGGGCCATGCGCGACGTGCGCCGGATAGCCGAGGAGATCGTCGCCCGGGAAGGCGGCTACGTGAACGACCCCGACGATCCGGGGGGGGCGACCAATCACGGCGTCACCATCGGGACGATGCGCCGGCTGGGGCTCGACCTCACCGGCGACGGACGGGTGACGACGGCCGACGTGCAGCGCCTGACGCGCGCGCAGGCGGTCGAGATCTTCCTGCAGCACTACTACGAGCGGCCCGGCATCGGCCGCCTGCCGGAGCCGCTCCGGGCGCCGTGCTTCGACATGTATGTCAACGCGGGATCGAACGCGGTCAAGATCCTCCAGCGCCTTCTCAACGCGATGGATCAGCCCGTCTCGGTGGACGGCGTGATCGGACCGCTCACGGCGGGCGCGGCGCACCGCGCGGCCGAGGCGGCGCCCGGCCACATCGCCGACGCCTACGGCATCGCGCGGCGCAACTACTACTACGGGCTCGGCGACGCGCGACCCGGCTTGCGCAAGTTCGCGCGCAGGCGCGACGGCGGCAAGGGCGGCTGGATCGTGCGCGCCGAGACGTTCATCTCTCCGCGCTTCCGCCTCAGCGACGCGCAGCACCGGACGAGGGTGGCGAGATGGGCCTGATCGCGCGGGCCATGGGCCTCGTCTTCGGCGGCGGCTTCGGGGGCGGGCGCAACGTCGTCGCCGAGACGGCGGAGGTGTTCCGCGAGAACGCCGAGGCCGCCGCCGGGCGCGCGGCCGCGATCCAGTCCGGCGCCATGGGGCAGTTCGCGCAGGAGTTCGCGGTGCCTCGCCAGGGCTGGTTCGACCGCCTCATGGACGGGGTGAACCGGGTGCCGCGCCCGGCGATGGCGCTCGGCACGCTGGGGCTCTTCGTGGCGGCGATGGTGGACCCGATCTGGTTCGCCTCGCGGATGCAGGGGATCGCGCTCGTGCCCGAGCCGCTGTGGTGGCTCCTGGGCGCGATCGTGTCGTTCTACTTCGGCGCGCGCCACCAGGCGAAGGGGCAGGAGTTCCGCCGCTCGGTCGCCGAGACGATGGCGCAGGCCGGCGCCGTCGTGGGCAACGTGCGCGCGATCGAGGCGCTCGGCGGCGGCGCGGAGGGGGGCGCGGAACTGGGCTCGGAGCCCGTCGAGGAGCCCGCGCCGGCCCCCGCGGCCGGAGGCAACCCGGCGCTCGACGAATGGCGGTCGGGCCGTGGGTGAGCAGTTCTGGGTCTCGCTGCTGGCCGACAACGGGCCCTGGGTCGGGCTCGTCTTCTACCTCCTCTACCGCGACATCCAGAAGGAGGAGGCGGTGCGCGGGGCCCTCAACCGCAACACGCAGATCCTGGCCGAGATGACCACGATCATCCGTGAGCGGATGCCGCGGGGAGGCCGGGAATGACGGGCCGGCTCAGGCGATGGATCGCGCGCCTCGCCGAAGCCGACAGCCTGCGACGCGAGACCGAGGAAAACCAGCGATCGGCCGACAAGCTCGATCGGACACTGCGGGAGCTATTGAGCCGATGAGCCGATCCATCCTCCTCATCTTGAGCGTCTACATGGTGCTCAGCACGATCAACCGCACGCTGGGGTTCGACGCGGCCTACGACCTCGGCTACGGCGCGATCTCGCTGGTGGCCATCGTGATCTCGGTCACCTTCGCCTGGCTGTGGCGGGTGCGCGCGACGCCGATGGCGATGGGCATGTCGCTGAGCTGGGCCGGCTGCCACGGGCTCGTCGGATCCTGGTGGGTCTACAACCAGCTCGGCCGCGAGCCTCAGTCCCCTTTCGAGCACGGGCTGCTGTTCGCCTTCATCTCGCTCTACGTCGCGGGGGCGGTCCTGCATCTGTCGGTGATCTCGAAGGCCTACTTCAAGACGCGTCTGGTGTTCTGGTGCACGATGGGCGGGGTCACGGGCATCACCTCGGCGCTCGCCTACGCCGTGGGCTGACCGCCGCGCGCGCCCCGCGAGGCGGTGGTCCCTTCCGCGCGGCCGCCCGATGGCTATCATGGCCGGCGCTCGATCGGGAGGGACGGCATGGACTACCAGACGATCGCGGTGGAGGACTCGGGCGGGGTGGCGACCGTCACGCTCGACCGGGCCGAGGTGATGAACGCGCTCAACACCCGGATGCGGGCCGAGATCACCCACGCCGTGACGGCCGCGGGCGAGCGCGCCCGGGTGGTGGCGATCACCGGGCGCGGCCGCGCCTTCTGCTCGGGCCAGGATCTCGGCGACCGGGCCGACGCCTCCGACATCGACCTAGAGCGCACGCTGCGCGACGAGTACGTGCCGATGCTCAAGGCGATCCTCGACTGCCCGGTGCCGACCATCGCCGCCGTGGGCGGGGCGGCCGCGGGCGCCGGCGCCAACCTCGCGCTCGCCGCCGACGTGGTGATCGCAGCCGAGAGCGCCACCTTCATCCAGGCCTTCACGCGCATCGGGCTCATCCCCGACGCCGGCGGCACCTACTGGCTGCCGCGCCAGGTGGGGGCGGCCAAGGCGCTGGGCGCCGCGCTCTTCGCCGAGAAGGTCACAGCGCGTCAGGCCTCGGACTGGGGCATGATCTGGGAGGCGGTGCCCGACGCCGAGTTCGCCGCCCATTGGCGCGCGCGGGCCGACGCGCTCGCTCGGGGCCCCACCGCGGCCTACGGCGCGCTCAAGCGCGCGATCCGCGGCAGCTGGGACCGCGACCTCGACGCGCAGCTCGCGCTCGAGGGCCGGCTCCAGGGCGAGTGCGGGCGGACGCGCGACTTCCGCGAGGGCGTGCTCGCCTTCCTGGAGAAGCGCCCGGCCGCCTTCGAGGGCCGCTGAGGCCGCGCCCGGCGCTTCAAAGCCGCGTGAACGCAGGGGAACCGCCTGCCGCGGACGCCGTTGTCCGGACGAGACGGCACGATGCCGCCCGTTAGATGATGGAGCCCCCCATGAAGCGCCTCGCCGCCACCACCGCCGCAGCGGTCCTGCTCGCCGGACCCGCCCTCGCCGCCACCCACTTCGACGCCGCGGATGCGGACGGCGACGGGTTCCTCTCGCTCCCCGAGGCGCTGGCGGCCTTCCCGCAGATGGACCCGCTGGACTTCGACGAGCTCGACACGAGCGACGACCGGCTGCTCGATTATTCCGAGGCCAACTCCGGCCGGGCCGCGGCAATGTTCGCGGGCTACGAGCGCGCCGACGCGGTCGCCGGCGCGGGCGGCTTCGACATGACCGACTTCGACACCGACGCCGACGGCATGATGTCCTACGACGAGGTCAACCAGCGCATCCCGGGCGTCCCGGAGGTCTACTTCCAGGACTTCGACCTCGACAGCAACGGCTCGCTCGATTCCCAGGAGGTGAACTCGGGCGCGTTCCAGAACCTGCTGAACAAGTACGGGTCGTAAGACCGCGCGCGCTGAAGGCGCGACGCCGACGGGCCGGTGGCGGATCGCTACCGGCCCGAGCCGCGCAGCCCCCCTCGCAAGAGCGCCGCGATCCCGGTGCGAGCGATCTCGATGAGGCCCAGGGGGCGCATCAGCTCGGCGAAGGCGTCCACCTTCGCGGGCGTGCCGGTGACCTCGAACACGAAGCTGTCGAGGGTCGAATCGACCACGTTGGCGCGAAAGATGTCGGCGAGCCGCAGCGCCTCGACGCGCCGCTCGCCCGTCCCGACCACCCTGAGCAGCGACAGCTCGCGCTCGACCGGGGCGCCCTCGACGGTGAGGTCGTGGACCTCGTGGACCGGCACGATGCGGCCGAGCTGGGCCTTGATCTGCTCGATGATCTGCGGCGTGCCGGTGGTGACGACCGTGATGCGCGAGCGATGGCCCTCATGGTCCACCTCGGCCACCGTCAGGCTCTCGATGTTGTAGCCGCGCCCCGAGAAGAGCCCGATGACCCGCGCGAGCACGCCCGCCTCGTTGTCCACGATCACCGCGAGGGTGTGGCGCTCGGGCGCGTCCTCGCGGTCGGGTCGGAGGTTGTAGGCCGAATGGCGCGACGACCCCTTGGCGATGTCGAGGGCGGGCATCAGGACGGCGCCTCGATGGCGGGGGCGCCCTGACGGCCGGTTGCACGGGGCGGGTCCGAAGGGTATCGGCCGGCGCGGGCGAGGGGGACGGGCCGATGGCGGGCGAGGATGCGGCGATGCCCGACATGATCTTCGTCCGCAGGCTGCGGCTGGAGATGTTCGTCGGGCTGGAGCCCTCCGAGCGCGGGCGACGGCAGGCCGTGCTGGTCTCGGTGCGGATGCAGGTCGATGCGCAGGCGCGCCGTTCGGGCGGATACGTGTCCTACGCGCCCGTGACCGAGCACCTGCTGGCGCTCGGGGCCTCGGACCGCCATGTCGAGCTGATCGAGACGATCGCCGAAGGCGCCGCCCGCGCGGCTCTGGAGGACGCCCGCGTGCGGCGCGTCGAGGTGACGGTCGAGAAGCCCGACATCTACCCCCAGGCGGAGGGCGTCGGCATCACCATCGTGATGGACCGGGGGGCCTGAGCGCCGCCCGGCGCGCGCGGCCCTCACACCAGCACCGCGCCGGTGGCCGAGATCGCCCCCTCGGTCTCGGATCGAGCCAGCAGCATCTTGTTGTGAGGCTCTCCGCTCGGGATCATCGGCATGCAGTTCTCGTGCTTCTCCACGAGGCAGTCGAAGATGACGGGTCCGTCATGGGCGAGCATGTCGCGGATCGCGTCGTCGAGGTCGGCCGGATCCTTGCACTGGATGCCCTTGGCACCAAAGGCCTGGGCGAGGAGCACGAAGTCCGGCAGCGCCTCCGACCAGGAGTGCGAGTAGCGCTCGCCGTGCAGCAGCTCCTGCCATTGGCGCACCATGCCGAGGCGCTCGTTGTTGAGGATGAACTGCTTGACCGGCAGGCGGAACTGGATCGCGGTGCCCATCTCCTGCATGTTCATCATCCACGACGCCTCGCCCGCGACGTTGACGACGAGCGCGTCGGGGTGGGCCACCTGCACCCCGATAGAGGCCGGGAAGCCGTAGCCCATGGTGCCCAAGCCCCCCGAGGTCATCCAGCGGTTGGGGGCCTCGAAGCCCATGTACTGCGCGGCCCACATCTGGTGCTGGCCGACCTCGGTGCAGATGTAGCGGTCGCGCCCCTTGGTCAGCGCCTCCAGCCGCTGGACCGCGTGCTGCGGCTTGATCGCGGTCGAGGACGGCTCGTAGTCGAGGCAGCGGACGCCGCGCCATTCCTCGATCAGCCGCCACCACTTCGCCAGCGCCTCGCGGTCCACGCGCGAGCCGCGCTCGCGCCAGAGCGTCAGCACGTCCGACAGGACGTGCGCCACGTCGCCGATCAGCGGCATCTCGACCCGGATCACCTTGTTGATCGAGGAGGGGTCGATGTCGATGTGCGCCTTGACCGAGCCCGGCGAGAACTCCTGGATCTTGCCGGTGATGCGGTCGTCGAAGCGCGCGCCGACGTTGATCATCAGGTCGCAGCCGTGCATCGCAAGGTTGGCCTCGTAGAGCCCGTGCATCCCGAGCATCCCGAGCCAGCTCTCGCCCGACGCAGGGTAGGCGCCGAGGCCCATCAGCGTCGAGGTCACCGGGAACCCCGTCTCGGCGACCAGCTCGCGCAGGAGCTGGCTCGCGCGGGGCCCCGAATTGATGACGCCGCCGCCGGTGTAGAGGATCGGGCGCTGCGCCGTCTCGATCGCCTCCACGAGCCGCGCAACCGTCCCCGGATCGGCGGTCAGGCGCGGGGCGTAGTGGCCGGCCGGCACGGATTCGGGCCCGACATAGGGCGCGGAGGCGAACTGCACGTCCTTGGGGATGTCCACCAGCACCGGGCCGGGGCGGCCGGTGGTGGCGACGCGGAACGCGCGGTGGAGCACGCCCGGCAGCTCGGCGGCCTGCGACACCAGCCAGTTGTGCTTGGTGCAGGGGCGCGTGATGCCGACCGTGTCGGCCTCCTGGAAGGCGTCGGTGCCGATCATGAAGGTCGGCACCTGGCCCGACAGCACGACGATCGGGATCGAGTCCATCAGCGCGTCGGTGAGCCCGGTGACGGCGTTGGTGGCGCCGGGGCCGGAGGTGACGAGCGCCACGCCGGGGCGCCCGGTCGAGCGCGCGTATCCTTCCGCGGCGTGGACCGCGGCCTGCTCGTGGCGCACCAGGATGTGACGGATGCGCGGCTCGGAGAAGATCTCGTCGTAGATCGGCAGCACCGCGCCGCCGGGGTAGCCGAACACGACCTCCACGCCCTGGTCGATGAGCGCCTGCACCACCATGCGCGCGCCGGTCGTCGCGTCCCTGCGGCCGTCCGTCTGCCGTGCCATCGCCTGTCGCTCCTCAGATCGCAAGAAAAAGCCCCCGAGGTCATCGGGGGCGCGGGACGGCTCGTGTCGATGCCGTCACCGGCTCGCCACGGGGCCCTCGCGCCGAGCGCGTACCATCACGGGATCGCGCATCATGTCCACCCTCTGCGTCATGGTGGGCACAGTAGGGGCCGGGCGCGCGGGCGTCAACCCTCCGGGCGTCGTCCATTGCGAACGGAGCGCCTGAAACGAAAGGAAATTGCGCGAGCCGGCGGGAAGGGGGGAGGCCGATCGTTGCCGCGGCTCCGCAGCCGGCCGCCGCGCGCGCGCGGCGTCGGATCGGCCTTGTCATCGCCCGGCCCGCTCGTGATGCTCCGCGCACAGCCCGCCGAGGCCCTCGCGCGGGGCCGCCGGCGGGGTCGCACGCACACCGAAGGCGAGGGGCAGCATGGCGCGAGGACGAGACGCCGAGAGCCCGGCCGAGATCGGCCGCAAGGGCTGGTGGGACATCGTGATGCGCGTCAAGGACGAGGTGGGGCGCGACCATGTGATGCTCGTGGCCGCCGGGGTGGCGTTCTACGGGCTGCTGGCGATCTTCCCCGGCATCGCCGCGCTGATGGCGATCGCGGGGCTGATCCTCGACCCGCAGACGGTGGTGGACCAGCTCGGCCAGATCGGCGCGGTGCTGCCCGAGCAGGCCGCCGACATCATCCTGGGGCAGGCCGAGGACGTGGCGGGCTCGCAGACCAGCGGCCTGGGGATCGCGGCCGTCGTCGGCCTCCTGCTCGCCTTCTGGTCGGCCTCGGCCGGGGTGTCCGCGCTGATGGAGGGGATCAACCTCGCCTACGACGAGGAGGACGCGCGCGGCTTCGTCAAGCGCACGCTCGTGCGCCTCGCGCTGACGCTGGGGCTCATCCTGACGCTGATCGCCATCGTCGTGATCGCCGTGGTGCTCCCCGTCGCGCTCCAGTTCCTGACCGCGCTCGGGCCGGTGGCCACGACGCTGATCGCGGTGCTGCGATGGGCGGTGATCTTCGCCATCGTCGTCGCCATGCTCGCCGCCCTCTACCGCTTCGCGCCCAACCGCGACGACGCCGAGTGGAGATGGACCACCCCGGGCGCGCTCGCCGCCACGGCGCTGTGGGTGGTGGGCTCGATCGCCTTCGCGCTCTACGTGCGCAGCTTCGCCTCCTATCAGGAGACCTTCGGCACGCTCGCGGGCGTCGTCGTCCTGCTGATGTGGCTCTGGCTGTCGGCGCTCATCATCCTCCTCGGCGCCGAGTTCGACAGCGAGATGGAGGCGCAGACGCGCCGCGACACGACCGTGGGCCCCGACGAGCCGATGGGCGAGCGGGGCGCCGTCAAGGCCGACAAGCTCGGCGAGAAGAGGGGCTAGGCGCGCGCCCGCCGCGGGGGCGCGAACGCGGCGTCTCGTCGGCCGTTAGCGGTTCCCAGCCGCGCGCGCCCCCGCTAGGGTCCGTGCGATGCCAAGCGATCCGCCCGCCCGCGAACGGGGGGCGCTCAGGGAGGGAACAGATGGATCGTCGCTCGTTTCTCAGAACGTCCGCCTTGGGCGGCGCCGCGGCCGCGGGCCTCGCCGCTCCGGCCGTCGCGCAGGGCGCGCCGCGCGCGCTCACCATGGTCACGTCCTGGCCGCGCGGGCTCGCCGGCGTGCATGACGCGGCCGAGCACGTGGCCGCGAGCATCGACGCCATGTCGGACGGCCAGCTGACGATCGACATCAAGTCGGCGGGCGAGCTGGTCGGCGCCTTCGAGGTGTTCGACGCCGTCACCGCGGGACAGGCCGACATGTACCACTCGGCCGACTACTACTTCACCGGCCAGCACCCGGCCTACGCCTTCTTCACCGCCGTGCCCTTCGGCCTGACGGCGCAGGAGCTGATCAACTGGTACTATCACGGCGGGGGGCGGGAGCTGCACGACGAGCTGGGCCAGATCTTCGGGCTCAAGGCGTTCCTGGGCGGCAACACCGGCGGCCAGCCCGCGGGCTGGTTCTCCAAGGAGATCACCTCGGCGGCCGACTTCCAGGGCCTGCGCTTCCGCATGCCGGGCCTGGGCGGCGAGGTGCTCGCGAGGCTCGGCGCGAGCGTGCAGAACCTGCCCGCGGGCGAGGTCTACCAAGCCTTCGCCTCGGGCGCGCTCGACGGCACCGAGTGGGTGGGCCCGTGGTCCGACCAGGCCCTGGGCTTCCAGGAGATCACCCAGATCTACTACACCGCGGGCTTCCAGGAGCCCGGCGCGGCGCTGTCGGTCGCCACCAACCGCTCCGTCTTCGAGGAGCTGACCCCGGCGCAGCAGAAGATCATCGAGGTCGCCTCGGCCGAGGCCCATCAGTGGAGCCTGGCGCAGTTCCTCGCCAACAACGGCCGGGGGCTCGCGCAGCTCAAGGAGGCGGGCGTGCGCACCTACGAGTTCCCCGACGAGGTGTGGGACGCGCTCGGCCAGGCCTCCAAGGAGGTGCTCCAGCAGAACATGGGCGACGACATCTACAAGCGCATCCACGACAGCGCGATGGAGTCGATGCGCTCCAGCTCCGACTGGATCACCGCCTCCGAGGGCACCTACCGCGCCCAGCGCGACCGCGTGCTCGGCGCGACGTGAGCGGCCCGCGCGCCGCGGGCGCGCGACGCCGGGGGGCGCTCCCATGGGGGGCTCGATGCTCGACGCCATCGCCTGGCTGGTGACGAACGTGGCGCTCGCGTTCCGCGACGTCGCGGCGGCGCTGGCGCAGCCCGGCGCGTGGCTCGACTGGTCGGACCCCGAGGCGCTGATGCGCTTCGTCTACTACGGGGCCTCGCGCGAGCTCCTCTTCGTCGTCCTCGTGACCTTCGCCATCCTGACCGCGGCGGGGGCCTGGCGGCGCGGGCTCCTGTGGGCGCTGGTGCGGGGCCTGGAGGCGCTCTTCAACGCGCTGGGGCGCGCGGCGGCCTGGGTCGGGCTCGCGATGGTGATCCAGCAGATCGTCATCGTCCTCGCCCAGCGCATCTTCGCGCAGTCCACGTTGACGCTGGGGGTGGGCTCGGCCTTCACCTACGACATCTCCTGGTGGTCGGAGGAGCTCAAGCTCTACAACGCCATCGTCGTGGCGCTCTGCGTCGCCTACACCTTCGTGCAGGGCGGGCACGTCCGCGTGGACCTGCTCTACGCGCCGGCGGGCTTCCGCGCCAAGCGCGCGATCGACATGGCGGGCAGCCTCCTGCTCATGCTGCCGCTGGGGCTCGTGATCTGGGTGTATTCCTGGCCCTTCCTCTGGCGCAGCCTGGTCACGCCCAAGGTCTCGGCCTCCGACACGCTCGAGGCGATGCTCATGAAGGCCCGCGCGCTGCGCTGGAACGTCGAGACGATCGGCTTCAGCCCCTCGGGCTTCAACGCCTACTTCCTCTTCAAGGTGCTGCTCGTGGCCTTCGCGGGGCTGGTGATCCTCCAGGCGGCGGCCTTCTTCTGGCGCTCCTGGCTGGAGCTGCGAGAGGGGCCCGGGGCCGAGGGCCGCTTCCTCGACCTCGACCGCGTCACCGAGGCGATCGAGACCACCGGCGCGGACGGCCGGCGGGCGTAGCGGAAGGGCGGGCATGCTTGCGGGGCTGGACGGGGTCGAGATCGGCCTCATCATCGTCTTCCTGTGCCTCTTCGGCGCGATCCTGTCGGGATTCCCGGTGGCCTTCGCCATCGGCGGCGCGGGCGTGGTCTCCTTCGCCATCGTCGCGGCGCTCGACAGCGCGGGGCTCCTCGTCACCCAGGCGGTCGACCCCGCCAGCGCCGCGTTCCGCGAGCTGATCGTCGCGGGCGTCCCCGAGATCGACATCTCGAAGTTCCGATACCCCGAGCTGCCGCTGGTCTCGCAGCCGCTCTTCCCCGGCGGCTGGGAGCTGGCCGCCGACCGCAACGTCAGCTTCGTCGTCAACCGCATCAACGACCGCGTGCTGGCCGGCCCCTCGATCGAGACGCTGCTCGCGGTGCTGATGTTCGTGCTGATGGGCATCACGCTCGAGCGCTCGCGCATCGCCGAGGATCTGCTGACCACGATGGCGCGCGTCTTCGGACCGCTGCCCGGCGGCCTCGCGGTCTCGGTGGTGATCGTGGGCGCCTTCCTCGCCGCCTCCACCGGCATCGTCGGCGCCACGGTCGTCACCATGGGGCTCTTGTCGCTGCCCACCATGCTGCGCAACGGCTATTCGCCGCAGCTCGCCACCGGCGTCATCGCGGCCTCGGGCACGCTGGGGCAGATCATCCCGCCCTCGATCGTCATCGTGCTGCTGGGCTCGCTCGCGGGCGACCTCTACGCCGCCGCGCAGGAGGCGCGCGCGCAGGCCGCGGGCTGCCGCGACGCGCTCACGCTGCTGGGCGAGGCCGCGGTGGTCTCCGTGGGCACGCTGTTCCAGGCCGCGATCATCCCCGGCGTGCTGCTGGCCGTGCTCTACGGGCTCTACGCCTTCGTCTTCGCCGCGCTCAACCCGAAGAAGGCGCCGCCGGTGGAGATCGAGGGCGCGGGGGGCGGCGAGATCGTCACCCGCAATGAGGCGCTGACCTGGTTCGCGGCCGTCCCCGCAGCCCTGATCGGGGGCTTGCTGATCCTGGGCGAGCTGGGCGCGATCGGCGGGCAGGGCCTCGCGGTGTCGCGCTTCACCGACGGGGGCGAGCGGGCGGCGCTTCGCACCGACGTCTCGCAGACGTGCCGCGAGGCGATGATCGAGCTGCACGGGCTCGCGGCCTTCGAGCGCGCCGAGGCCGAGCGGGCCGCGATCGGCGCCTCGGGCGAGGACACCACCGTGCGCCGCCTGACCGAGGACGAGCTGGCCGAGGCGCAGGCCACGCGCCGCGCCGCGGTGGCGCCGATCGGCACCGGGATCGCGGTGGGCTTCGCGCTCCTGACGCTGGTGCTGACCACCGCGCGAGGGGTCGCGCCCGGCGCCGACGGCCGCCCGCTCTGGATCGGCCTCGGCGCGGTGGCGGCGGCCTTCGCGCTCGACTGGCTGGCGATCGGCCCCGCGACCTCGCCGGGCGCGACCGTCCTCATCCTCGCGGTCCCGCTCGCGGTGGCGCTGTGGGCGTGCCGACACGCCGCCGGGATCCTCTCGGGCAACGAGATCCTGCGCGTGGTCTTCCCGCCCCTGGTGCTGATCGTCGCGGTGCTGGGCTCGATCCTGGGCGGCATCACCAACCCCACGCCGGCCGCGGCGCTCGGCGCGGGCGGCGCGATCATGCTCGCGGCCTACCGCCTGCTCACGGAGCGTGGGCGCTCGGGCCGGATCATCCTCTGGGCGAGCCTCGCCATCGTCGTGATGCTGCTGGCGGGCCTCAACTTCGACCTGCGCGTGGAGCGCGCGGACGCGCGCCTCGAGGACTGGGCCGCCTATCTCGTGGCGCAAGGCGCCTACTACCTCGCGCTCTTCGGGCTCCTTTACGCCTGCGTCGTGCTGTGGCGATCGGGCGTGCTGGGGCCGGTGGTGCGCGAGACCGCCAAGGTCACCTCGATGGTGTTCACCATCCTGATCGGCAGCCAGCTCCTCAACCTCGTCGTCATCTCCTTCGGCGGCGAGCACTACATCCAGTCGTTCCTGCGCAGCTACGACGACGAGATGACGGTGTTCCTCATCGTCATGGCGGTCCTGTTCGTGCTGGGCTTCGTGCTGGACTTCCTGGAGATCATCTACATCGTGATCCCGATCGTCGGCCCCGTGATCTACGGCGGCACGATGGATCCGAGCTGGGTCACGGTGATGATCGCGGTCAACCTCCAGACCTCGTTCCTGACGCCGCCCTTCGGCTTCGCGCTGTTCTACCTGCGCGGCGTCGCACCCCCCGAGGTCACGACGGGCCACATCTACCGCGGCGTGGTGCCCTTCGTCCTGATCCAGCTTGCGGGGCTCGGGCTCTTGTGGCTCTTCCCCGAGGTCGTCACCATCCTGCCCGACCTGCTCGACTGAGCCCCGCGGGGGCGGCGGGTCCGCACATTCACGAGGAGACGACGCCATGATGCCGAGGAAGACGACGGCCAAGCGAGCCCGCGGGCAGTGGGTCGCGGAGGTGCCGGGCTACGGCGTCCTGCCGGTGGTCCACTCAGACCTCACCGACTTCCAGACCCATCGCTACCGCGAGCAGTTCGGCGGCGCCGACGCGGACGCCGCCAAGCTCGGCGCGCATCTCAAGGCGTTCGAGGACAACCCCGGCTTCGTGCTGGTGCAGAAGGACGCGCCGCGCGAGACGGACGAAGAGGCCTACAAGTCGGACGGCTACGTCGGCGTCTACGCCATCAAGGACTTCGCCTACGACGACGAGGACCGGCTGCTGGAGTTCACCTACGCCAAGCGCGAGCCGGTGCGGCTGGCCTGAGACGGCTCAGCGCACGGGCCCGATCAGATCCCACCGGTTGCCGAACGGGTCGCGCCAGGCCGCGACGGTGCCGTAGGGCTCGCGGCGCGGGGGCTCCTCAAAGGCGACGCCGGCCGCGAGCATCGCCGCATGGTCGCGCGCGAAGTCGTCGGTCTGGAGGAGATAGGCCACGCGCGCCCGCGGGCCGCCCTCGCCCACGGCGAGCACCAGCGCCGTCTCCGCGCCCGGCGGACGCACCGTCACCCATCGCTTCCGACCCTCGTCCACGTCGCTCACCAGCTCGAAGCCGAGCGCGCCTGCGTAAAAGGCGATGGCCTCGTCGTGGTCGTCCACCATCAGGGCCACGGCGGAGAGGCGCCGCGTCACCCCCGCGTCGGCATGGTGTCGGGCAGGCTGATCTTGGCGACCTGCTCGGAGATCGGATCGACCGAGAGCGGGTGGGTGTCGGCGACGTAGGATCCGGGGTCTCCCAGGGGGCGCCACGCGCCGCCGCGGTAGATCTCCACCGCGTCGAAGCCGGCCTTGTAGGCCATCTTCGGGCTGCCGGGCACCCAGTAGCCGAGATAGACGTAAGGCAGCCCCGCCTCGCGCGCGATCTCGACGTGGTCGAGGATGACGTAGGTGCCCAAGCTGTCGCGGGCGCGGCCGGGCTCGTAGAAGCTGTAGACCATCGACAGCCCGTCATCGAGCACGTCGGTCAGGCACACGGCGGCGAGGCTGCGGCGCTGGGCGTCCGGGTCGGGGGGTGCCGTGTATTCGATGACGCGCGAGCGGATCGGCGTCTCCTCGATCATCGCGGCGAACTCGAAGATGTCCATGTCGGCCATGCCGCCGTCGGCGTGGCGCGAGTCGAGGTAGTGGCGGAAGAGCGCGAACTGCTCCTCGGTCGCCCAGGGCGCGGTGGCGTCGCGCCTCAAGCCCGCGTTGCGCCGCAGCGTCCGGCGCTGGGACCGCGAAGGGCGGAAGTCCGCGATCCGGATGCGCGCCGACAGGCACGCCGAGCACTCGGCGCAGGAGGGGCGGTAGAGCACGTTCTGGGAGCGCCGGAAGCCCTGCTTCGACAGCGAGTCGTTGAGCGTGCGGGCGTGGTCGCCCTGGAGCGCGGTGAACAGCTTGCGCTCCAGCCGGCCCTCCAGGTAGGGGCACGGCTGGGGGGCGGTCACGTAGAACTGCGGCGCGATGGGCAGCGTGTGGCGCACGGCGATCCTCTCCCCGGACTTCGGGGGACGTTAGCGGCGGGGATCCGGCCTGCCAAGCCCCTGGCAGGTATCCCCTACCTCGCGGATCATTCGCTCCGATTAACGACCGCCGAGCCGAGCAGCAGGTCGCCCAGTCCCTGGCGGCGGGGCGTGCCCAGCATCATCGCCGCCGACAGGATCTGCGCGGGGAACAGCGCCATCGCCGCGTAGTAGAGCGCGGTGTGGGCAAGCGCCGTGCCGAGGTCGGGGCGCCGCCCGCGCACGTCGCGCAGCTCGATCGACATCAGCCGCATCCCCCAGGTCGCGCCCCCGCGCGCCAAGGTCGCCGTCCGGTAGGCGAAGCCCGTGGCGAGCCAGATCGCCGGCATGGCGAAGAGCGACAGGAACAGCGTCGGCGGGATGGTGACGAGGGTGACCAGCAGCGTGGCCAGCGCGATGACGCCGAAATCGGCGACCCAGGCCAGCGCGCGCTTGGTCGGCGTGTCCTCGTAGATCTCGGGCAGGGTGGCGGGGTCGGGAAGCCGGCCCCGCGCTGGGTCGTGCGCAAGCTCCATCGTGGTCTCCTCGCAGGAAAGGCGCGGCCCTGGAAGGGGGCCGCGCCGTGGTGACGTGGTCTGGTCGCGTCGTCGGATCAAGCGTCCGAGCCCTCCTCGTCGGCGCGCTTCGCGCCGCGGGCGCGGTCGTCCATGAACTGGTCGAACTCGGCCTTGTCCTTGGCCTCGCGCAGCCGGGCGAGGAAGGCCTCGAACGCGCCCTGCTCCTCTTCGAGCCGGCGCAGGGTCTCGGCCTTGTAGTGGTCGAAGGCGCTGTTGCCGGTCGAGCGATAGGCTCGGCCGCGCATCATGCCCCGTCCGCGGCGCGAGCAGCCGCCGCCCATGCGGAACTTGCCCGCGAACATCATGTAGCCGAGGATCGCCAGGCCCACGGGCCAGAAGGCGATGAAGCCCAGGATCATGGCCGCGATCCAGGCGCCCTTGCCACGCTGGTCGAGCCAGGACTCGGCCTGCGACGGCCAGGTTGCGACGGTGTTCATGAAGCTCTCCTTTCCGAGGTGCGGCGCCGTTCCATGTGAACGCCCTTCACATGCTTCCAGATGGGGAGGCGCCGCGCGCCGTCAAGAGACCATGTTAAGGATTTTCACATCCCCTCGCGCCCCTCTGCGGGAGTCGGGGGCGGCCGCGGGCAGACGATTGACCGCATGGCGCGGTGGCGTGCTACTGCGCCCATGGATCTCGCCTCCCGCATCCTTCGCGCGCCCATCGCCTTCGAACCCGAGCGGGGCCGGGAGGCGGCCGCGTTCCTTCCCGCCGGACCGCTGCGCGAGCTGGCGGAAGGGGCCGCGGGCGGCAGCCCTCACCTCGCAGGCCTGCTGCGGCGCGAGGCCGAGTGGGCGTCGGGCGCGCTCGGCGGCGCCCCGGAGGAGGCGCGCGACGCGCTCCTGGCGCAGGCGCGGGCGCCCGAGGGCGACCCCGGGGCGCTGCTGCGGCGGCTCAAGCGGCGCATGGCGCTGCTGGTGGCGTTGGCCGATCTCGGCGGCGCCTGGCCGCTGGAGAGGGTGACGCGCGCGCTCACCGACCTCGCCGACCGCGCGGTGGAGGCGGCGCTGGCGCATGCGCTCGGGCGCGAGGCCGCGCGCGGCAGGCTGCCCGAGGCGCCGGGGGCCGTGGTGCTGGCCATGGGCAAGATGGGCGCGCACGAGCTGAACTACTCCTCCGACATCGACTTCATCTGCCTCTTCGACCGCGCCCGCGTCGCGCCCTCGGACTATGCCGAGGTCCGCGCGGCGCTGATCCGTGCGGTGCGCGCCATGACGCGCACGCTCTCCGAGGTCGGCCCAGACGGCTACGTGTTCCGCACCGACCTGCGGCTGCGGCCCGACCCCTCGGTGACGCCGGTGATCCTGCCCATGGACGCGGCCGAGCGCTACTACGAGAGCCTCGCGCGGACCTGGGAGCGGGCAGCCTACGTCAAGGCGAGGCCCTGCGCGGGGGATCTCGCGGCCGGCCACGCCTTCCTCGACCGGCTGAGGCCCTTCGTCTGGCGCCGTCACCTCGACTTCGCGGCCATCGAGGATCTGCACGCCATGGTGCGCCGCATCCGCGACCACCGCGGCGACGCCGGGCCCATCCGGGCGCCGGGCCACGACCTCAAGCTCGGCCCCGGCGGCATCCGCGAGGTCGAGTTCACCGCCCAGGCGCACCAGCTCATCTTCGGCGGCCGCGACGAGAGCCTGAGGGTGCGCGGCACGGTGGAGGCGCTCGGGCGCCTCGCGCGGGCCGGCCGGCTGCCGGAGGACGCCGCGCGCGAGCTGGCGGAGGACTACCGCGCGCTGCGCGAGGCCGAGCACCGGCTCCAGATGGTGCGCGACGCGCAGACCCAGACCATGCCCGCGGCCGGTCCGGAGCTCGACCGCATCGCGCGCCTGCACGGCCAGGCCGACACGCGGCGCTTCCTCGACGACCTCGACGCCCGCTTGAGGCGCGTCCACGGCTGGGCCGGCCGGCTGATCGGGCGCGACGACGGGCCCGCGCCTGCGCCCGCCGCCACGCCCGAGCGGTGGGCGTCCTATCCGGCGCTGCGCTCGGCGCGCGCGCGCGACGGCTTCGAGCGCATCAGCGGACCCCTGATGGCGCGCATCGAGGCAGCACCCCGTCCCGACGAGGCGCTGGCCGCCTTCGAGCGCTTCCTCGCGGGGCTCCCCGCGGGCGCGCAGCTCTTCGCGCTCTTCGAGGCCAACCCGCAGCTGATGGACCTCATCGTGGACGTCGTCTCCACCGCCCCGGCGCTCGCGGCGCATCTGTCGCGCAACGCGTCGGTGCTCGACGCCGTGATCGCGGGCGGCTTCTTCGCGCCCTGGCCCGGCGAGGCGGCGCTGCGCGGGCAGCTCGCGGCGGCGATGGCGCGCGAGGGCGACCATGAGGCGCGCCTCGACGCCGCGCGGCGCTGGGCGCAGGAGTGGCGCTTCCGCGTCGGCGTCCACCATCTTCGCGGGCTCGTGGACGCGGACGCGGCCGGCGCGCAATACGCCGACCTGGCCGGGGCCGTGCTCGCGGCGCTGGCGCCGGTCGTGGCGGACGACCTCGCCGCGCGGCACGGGCCCGCGCCGGGGCGGGGCGCGGTGGCGCTCGGCATGGGATCGCTCGGCGCGGGCTGGCTGCATGCCGGCAGCGACCTCGACCTGATCGTGATCTACGACGCGGCCGGGGTCGCGTCGTCGGACGGCCGGCGCCCGCTCGCGGCGCGCGCGTGGTACGCCCGCCTCGCCCAGGGCCTCGTCACCGCGCTCTCGGCGCCGATGTCGCAGGGACGGCTCTACGAGGTGGACATGCGGCTTCGCCCCTCGGGCCGGCAGGGGCCGGTGGCCACGAGCCTCGGCGCGTTCCGCGACTACCAACGAGACGAGGCGTGGACCTGGGAGCGGCTGGCGATGACGAGGGCGCGCCCCGTGGCGGGCCCGCGCGAGCTGATGGCGGAGGTCGAGGCGCTGCGCCGCGACCTGCTGGCGGCGCCTCCGTCGCGCGACCGCATCGCCGACGACACCGCCGACATGCGCCGCCGTCTCGCGCAGGCCAAGCCCCGCCGCGACGCCTGGGACATGCGCGCGGGGCCGGGCGGGATGCAGGACATCGAGCTCTTCGCGCAGGCCCTGGCCCTGGCCGAGGGGCGCCTCACGCGCGCCACGCCCGACCAGCTCGGCGACCGCGCCGGGCTGCGGCGGGCCTACGCGCTCCAGCGCCGGGCGCGGTCGGTCTCGGCGCTGCTCGCGCCCGACGGCTTCTCGCCCGAGGCGGTGGGGCAGGGCGGCACGGCGATGCTCCTGCGCGAGACCGGGAGCGACGACGTGGAGGGCCTCGCGGCGAGGCTCGACGCCCTGCGCGCCGAGGCCGCGCAGGCCATCGACGCCGGCCTCGCCGAACTGACCGACGCCTGACGAACCCCGCCGATGGAGGCCGCCATGCCGGACGATCCGGACCCGCTCGACCCCAAGGGACTGATCCGCGAGAGCTACCGGATCGAGGGCGTCACCGAGGCCGAGTGCCGCTCGATCTTCCTCGACTGGGCGATCTCGACGCCGTTCGGCGCCGACGGCCAGGCGGCGGCGATCCACGCCCTGCTCGATCGCCACGAGGCCGAGCCCGGCCACCCGATGAGCCGCGTGCTGCGCGAGGGCCTGGAGGCCCCGGCCCGCACCGGGCGCCGCGGCGGCTGGCGCTCGCGCAGGCCCTAGGGCGCGCCCCGACCCGACGGGACCGGCTCGGGCGCTTCGGGCTCCTTCGGCCGCAACGCCCGGGAGCCCGACCGGTTCGGTCGGGCCGCAGGATGGTCTAGCGGGGCAGGGCCGCCGCCTCGCGCGCCAGCGCGGTCACCGCCTCCCAATCGCCCGCCGCGACCGCGTCCCTCGGCGCGACCCAGGAGCCGCCGACGCACAGGCAGTTGGGCAGCGCGAGGTAGTCGCGCGCGTTCGAGAGCGACACCCCGCCCGTGGGGCAGAACGACACCGCCGGGATCGGCGCGCCGATCGCCCTGAGCGCGGCGGCGCCCCCCGACGCCTCGGCCGGGAAGAACTTCTGCACGTCGTAGCCGCGCTCCAGGAGCCGCATCGCCTCCGTCGCGGTCGCGGCACCCGGCAGCATCGGCAGGCCCGCCTCCTCGGCGGCGTCGAGCAGCCGGTCGGTGGCGCCGGGCGAGACGCCAAAGGTGGCCCCGGCCTCCTTGGCGGCGGTCACGTCGGCGGGCGTCAGCAGCGTGCCCGCGCCCACCCGGCCGCCCTCGACGCCCGCCATCTCGCGGATCGCGTCGAGCGCGGCCGGCGTGCGCAGCGTGACCTCCAGCGCGGGCAGGCCGCCGGCCACGAGCGCCTCGGCCAGGGCCCGGGCCGACCCCGCGTCCTCGACCACGAGGACCGGGATCACGGGGGCGAGGCCGCAGATCTCGCGGGTGGCTTCGCTCGACGACATCGGTTCCTCCCACCATGCAGGGCCGCGCCCCGGCTCCCCCGGAAGGGGCGCCGACCTTCGTCACACCACGCAGCCCGCGCCCTCCACCGCGAGGCCGACGTTGCGGCGGAACACCCCGAACAGCTCGCGGCCGATGCCGTGGCCGTTCTCCGACAGGTCGGGCGCCTCCGGCTCGCGCGAGTCCCAGCCCTCGGTCAGCACCTCCAGCCGGCCGGCGACCGCATCCACCCGGATCACGTCGCCGTCGCGGACCTTGGCGAGCGGGCCGCCGACCGCCGCCTCGGGCGAGACGTGGATCGCCGCGGGCACCTTGCCGGAGGCGCCCGACATCCGCCCGTCGGTCACCAGCGCCACCTTGAGGCCGCGGTCCTGGAGCACGGCGAGCGTCGGCGTGAGCGAGTGCAGCTCGGGCATCCCGTTGGCCTGCGGCCCCTGGAAGCGCACCACCACGACGGTGTCGGATTCGAACTCGCCGCGCCGGAACGCCTCCTTCACGGACTCCTGGTCGTGGAACACCCGCGCCGGCGCCTCGACCACGTGCCGCTCGGGCGCCACGGCCGAGACCTTGATGACCGCCGTCCCGAGCCCTCCCGTCAGCTCCTTGAGGCCGCCCGTGGGCTGGAACGGGTCCGACAGCGGGCGCAGGATCCTGTCGTTCTGCGTCTCGCCGGGGCCGTCCTCCCAGGTGAGCGCCCCGTCCTTGAGCCTCGGCTCGCGCGTGTAGAGCGCGAGCCCGTCGCCCGCCACGGTGCGCGTGTCGGGGTGCAGCAGCCCCGCGCCGAGAAGCTCGCCGATCATGTAGGCGAGCCCGCCGGCCGCGTGGAAGTGGTTCACGTCCGCGAGCCCGTTGGGATAGACCTTGGCCATCAGCGGCACGGCGGCCGAGAGGTCCGCGAAGTCCTGCGGCACGATCTCGATCCCGGCCGCGCGCGCCATCGCCGGCAGGTGCAGCACGAGGTTGGTCGAGCCCCCCGTCGCCATCAGCCCGACGATGCCGTTGACGAAGGCGCGCTCGTCGAGCACCTCGCCCGCGGGCGTGTACTCGTTGCCGAGCGCGGTGATCTCCAGCGCCCGCTTGGCGCCCGCGTCGGTCAGCGCGTCGCGCAGCGGCGTGTTGGGGTTGACGAAGCTCGCGCCGGGCAGGTGCAGCCCCATGAACTCCATCAGCATCTGGTTGGTGTTGGCGGTGCCGTAAAAGGTGCAGGTGCCCGGCCCGTGGTAGCTCGCCATCTCGGCCGCCATCAGCGCCTCGCGCCCGACCTCGCCGGCCGCGAACTTCTGGCGCACCTGCGCCTTCTCGTCGTTGGGAAGCCCGCTCGTCATCGGCCCCGCGGGCAGGAACACCGCCGGCACATGGCTGAAGGTGGCGGCCGCGATCACCAGCCCCGGCACGATCTTGTCGCACACCCCGAGGAAGACCGCCGCGTCGAAGCAGTTGTGCGACAGCGCCACGCCCGCGGCCATGGCGATCACGTCGCGCGAGAAGAGGCTCAGCTCCATGCCGGGCTGGCCTTGGGTCACGCCGTCGCACATCGCGGGCACGCCGCCCGCGACCTGCGCCGTGCCGCCCGCGCGCCGCGCGGCCTCGCGGATGCGCGACGGATAGGTCTCGAAGGGCTGATGCGCCGAGAGCATGTCGTTGTAGGCCGTCACGATCCCGAGGTTCGGGACGCGGCCCTGCGCGAGCGCGTCCTTGTCCTGCTCGTTGGCGGCGTAGGCATGGGCCTGGTTCGAGCAGCTCAGATGCGCGCGCACGGGCCCCGCCTCGGCCGCCCGCCTCATGCGCTCGGCATAGGCCGAGCGCGTCTCGCGGGAGCGCTCGCGGATGCGGGCGGTCACGTCCTCCACGGTGGCGTCGAGGGGCATGGCGGTCTCCGGATGACGGGGCGGGAGGGGGCTCTCGACCCATATAGCCGCCGGCGATGGGCGCGAAAGGGCCGCCGGCGCCATCCGCGCGAAGCGGCGGGGCCGCGCCGGGGTCCGAAGGGGCGCTTCCGCCCGGGGCGCCGAGCGCATAGAGGGGCGCGATGGACCGCCCCCCCGAACGCCCCCCCGAACGCCCCCCCGAAGTCGCCCTCCCGGTCGCCCTCCCGGTCGCCCTCCCGAAAGCCGCGCCGAACGGCCCGTCGTCCGCCTCAAGCCCCGCTCCGACGCGCGCCGCATCCGGCACGGCTTCCCCTGGGCCTACGCCGACGAGGTCGTGGCCGACCGCCGCACCAAGGCGCTCGCGCCCGGCGCGATCGTCCGGCTCGAGGACGGCGAGCGCGCGCCCCTCGGCGCCGCGGCGATCAACCCGGGCTCCAGGATCATGGCGCGGATGCTCGACGCCGACCCCGACGCCGTCATCGACCGCGCCTGGCTCGCGGGCAAGCTCGCCTCGGCGCTCGACCACCGCGAGCGTCTCGGCCTCGCGCCCTGGTGCCGGCTGGCGCACGCCGAGGCCGACGGGCTGCCCGGCGTCGTGGTGGACCTCTTCGGGGAGGCGGCGGTGATCCAGCCCAACGCCGCCTGGGCCGAGGCGCTCCTGGACGACCTCGCCGCCGCGGTCCGCGAGGTCGCGGGCGTGACGACCGTCGTCAAGGGCGCCTCGGGGCGCGCGCGCGGGCTGGAGGGGCTCGACGACGCCTCGGCCGTGCTGTCGGGCGCCCTGGACGGCCCCGTCCTGGTGCCGATGAACGGCGCGCTCTACGCCGCCGACCTGCTGGGCGGCCAGAAGACCGGCCTCTACTACGACCAGCGGCCCAACCACGCCTTCGCGGCGCGGCTCGCGCGGGGCGCGGTGCTCGACGTGTTCGCCCATGTCGGCGGCTTCGCGCTCGCCATGCTGGCCGCGGGCGCGGAGCGGGCGCTGTGCATCGACGCCTCCGCCCCGGCGCTGGCGCTCGCCGGGCGCGGCGCCGAGGCCTCGGGCGTGGCGGACCGCTTCGAGACCCGCCGCGCCGACGCCTTCGAGGCGATGGCCGCGCTCGCCGCCGAGGGCCGGCGCTTCGAGGTCGTGGTCTGCGACCCGCCCGCCTTCGCGCCGGCCCGTCAGGCGCGCGACGCGGGGCTGAGGGCCTACGAGCGGCTCGCGCGGCTCGCCGCACCCCTGGTCGAGCCCGGCGGGACCGTCGTGCTGTGCTCGTGCTCGCACGCCGTGGACCTCGCGGCCTTCCGCGACGCCTGCGCCCGCGGCCTCGGCCGGGCGGGGCGCGCCGCCCAGCTCGTCCGCACGGGCTTCGCCGGCCCCGACCACCCGGTCCATCCGCAGCTCGCCGAGACCGGCTACCTCAAGGCGCTGTTCTACCGCCTGCCGTGAGGGGGCGCGTGCTCATCGACGCCTGCGTGCTCTACCCCACGGTGATGCGCGAGATCGTCATGGGCGCAGCGGCCACCGGCGCCTTCGAGCCGCTGTGGTCGGCGCGCATCCTGGAGGAGTGGCGCCGCGCGGCGGAGCGCCTGGGCGGGGGCCGGGGCGTCGTCGCCGAAGGCGAGATCGCGCTGCTGCGCGCGCGCTGGCCGGGCGCCGAGGTGGCGCCCTGCGACGAGGACGCGCTCGACCTCCCCGACCCCGACGACCGCCACGTCCTCGCCGCGGCCGTCGCCGCCGGGGCGGACGGGCTGATGACGCTCAACGCCAAGGACTTCCCCGTGCGGGTTCTCGCGGCCCACGGCATCGAGCGGCTCGACCCCGACGCGGCGCTCGCTCGGATGGCGGGGCCCGAGGTCGCCGCCGTGGTCGAGGCCACCCGCGCCGAGGCCGAGCGGCTCTCCGGCCTGCCCTGGGAGCGGCGGCGGCTTCTCAGGAAGGCCGGGCTGCCTCGGCTCGCCAAGGCGCTCGACCGGCCCTAGGGCGCGTCCCGAACCGATGGGATCGGCTCGGGCGCTCCAGGCCCCCTCGTGGCCGCACAGGCCGGGCGCCCGACCGGGTCGATCGGGTCGGGAGGTGCTCCGGCGAGCTGCGACGGCGTCCCGGAGGCCAAGGCGCGAGGCAGCCGGTCGCCGATAGAGGCTCCGTCGCCCTCGCGCGGCTCGCGGGGTCGGACCGCGCTCCGGCCCGGCCCGCGGGGCGAGGCCGCGCCGCGAAGACCCCATGGAGGGCCGAAGGGCGGCTCGGCCCGGCGCGGGCGCCCCCGGCGCGCGCGGAGCCGGGGCCATGCCTTTTCGGACAGGCCCGCGACCGGCCGCGCGAGCGTCCCGAGATCGCTCCGCCCGCTCCTCGATGGCGCGATGGGCCCTCCGGCGAGCCCTTCCTTTCGGCCCCGAAGGCGCTCCGGCGGGCGAGGGACCGCCCCCTCAGCCCCGCGCGAGCGCCCAGCGCCGCTCCAGCGCCTCGATCGCGGCGACGCGCTCGGCGGTCTTGGGGTGGCTCATGAGCCAGGCGGGCACCGCGCCGCCGCGGCTCCGGGTGAGCGTCTCGAGCTTCCCGAACAGGCTCTTCTGGGCTGCGGTGCCGATCCCCGACTTGACGAGCAGCGCCGAAGCGTAGGCGTCGGCCTCGTACTCGTCCGAGCGGCTGAGCCGCGCGGCGATGAGCGAGGTCAGCCCCTGCGCGATGATCACGCCGATGCCGGGCAGGAACCGGCTCAGGACCAGCGCCAGCGTGGTGCGCAGCGCGTTCTGGCCCGAGAAGTCGATCATCCGACGGCGCGAATGGCCCAGCGCGACATGGCCCAGCTCGTGGGCGATGACGGAGGCCAGCTCCTCGGGCGTGACCTCGCCGCGGCGGTAGCGGTCGTAGAAGCCGCGGGTGATGAAGATGCGCCCGTCGGGCGCCGCGAGCCCGTTGACCGGCTCGATCTCGTAGACGTTGACGGGGATGCGCTCGACGCCCAGCGCCTCGGCCATGCGGTCCGTCAGGCGCCTCAGCGGCCCGTCGGCCAGCTCGGTGGACTTCTCGTCGAGCTCGCGCTTCAGCCGCCGCGCGGACATGAAGTAGAGCACCAGGCCGTAGCCGACGGCCAAAAGGATCGGCAGGAGCTTGATCATGGCCCGAATATGGGGCGCGCGCGGGCGGCGGGGAAGGGCCTCAGCTCAGCAGCCGCATCCCCCGCGTCAGGCCCTGGACCGTCATGGGCACCATCCGCTCGGGGCCGAGGATCTCGCGCACCATCCGGGTGGACTGGGTCCGGTCCCAGGCGCGCTCCTCGGCCGGGTTGATCCACAGATGGTCGGCCCAGCGGTCGCGCAGGCGCTCGAGCCAGACCTGTCCGGCCTCCTCGTTCCAATGCTCGTTCGC
Source organism: uncultured Alphaproteobacteria bacterium (assembly GCA_963799455.1). GTDB lineage: Bacteria > Pseudomonadota > Alphaproteobacteria > Rhodobacterales > Rhodobacteraceae > CAWCXF01. Next base: position 124,030 of record CAWCXF010000006.1, read on the forward strand.
CCCGCCCGGAACCGCGATCTCGTAAGGGCTCATCGCGGCGTCGCCGACGAGGATCAGCTTCCAGTCGGCGCCGTAGGTGTTCAGCACGTCCCAGGTCGGCACCTGCGCGTCCCACCGCCTGCGGTTCTCGCGCCACAGCCCCTCGTAGACGCAGTTGTGGAAATAGTAGGCCTCCAGGTGCCTGAACTCCGAGCGCGCGGCCGAGAACAGCTCCTCCATGATCCGCGCGTGGGGGTCCATGGAGCCGCCGATGTCGAGCAGGAGCAGCACCTTGACGGCGTTGCGCCGCTCGGGCCGGGTCTTGACGTCGAGGTAGCCGTTGTGCGCCGTCGAGCGGATGGTGCCGTCGAGATCGAGCTCCTCGGCCGCGCCCTCGCGCGCCCAGCGGCGCAGGCGCCTGAGCGCCACCTTGATCGTGCGGGTGCCGATCTCGCGGGTGTCGTCGAGGTCTCGGAACTCGCGCCGGTCCCAGACCTTCACCGCCCGCCGATGGCGGCTCTCGTCCTGGCCGATCCGCACGCCCTCGGGGTTGGCGCCGTGGGCGCCGAAGGGCGAGGTGCCGGCGGTGCCGATCCACTTCGAGCCGCCCTCGTGGCGCCCCCGCTGCTCGGCCAGTCGCTCGCGCAAGGCGCGCATCAGCTCGTCGAAGCCGCCCATCGCCTCGATCCCGGCGCGCTCCTCGGCGCTCAGATGCGTCTCGGCCATCTTGGCGAGCCAGTCGGGCGGAAGGTCCACCGCCTCCATCACCTGATCGGGCGTGAGCGCCTCGACCCCTCGGAACGCCTGCGCGAAGGCGCGGTCGAAGCGGTCGATGTGGCGCTCGTCCTTGACGAGGCAGGTGCGCGCGAGGTGGTAGAAGCCCTCCACGTCGTAGATCACCAGCCCCGCCCGCATGGCCTCCAGGAACGCCAGGTGCTCGCGCAGCGAGACCGGCACGCGGTGTGCGCGCAGGGTCTCGAAGAGCTTGAGGAACATCAGGCGACGAGCCGGTCGAGCCCGATCTGGAGCACGACGGCCACGAGCCCGAAGACGATGGCGTGGATGCCGGCGTAATGCACCATGTCGAGCCGCGTGCCGTTGCGCCTGCGCGCGAGGAGCGCGCCGTAGGCGGCGCCGAGGATCACGCCGATCAGGATCATGAGGCAGGCTCCATCGGGGCTCGGGGCGGGCTTCGGGTCGGCGGGCGGGGCGCCAGCGCGGCGATCTCGCGCATCCGCGCGCGCACCTCCTCCACCGGGCCGAAGCCGTAGCGCGCCCAGCCGAGGCTGTCGAGCCGCGCGGCGCGCGCGCCCCGCCCGCGCCCCATCAGCGCCAGGGCCTCGGCCTCGATCAGCCCGAGCGAGGCCAGCAGCGCGGCGTTCTGCCCCCGCCCGGCCGCCCGCGCGTGGCGCCGCGCCAGCGCCAGCGCCTCGCGCGCGTCGCCGCGCCTGAGCGCGAGCGCGGCGAGCTGCAACCCGACATGGGCCGCGTGGATCTCCGTGCGCGGATCGGCGTCGTAGATGGCGGCCGCGCGCTCGAAGGCCGCCTGCGCGACCTCGGGGTCGGAGGCGAGCGTGAGCCGGCCCAGCGCGTAGAGCGCGAAGCCCTCCGCCGCACCACCCGCCGGGCGCGCCAGGGCCGCGGCGTGCGCCGCGGCCGCGCGGCGCGCGGCCTCGGGCTTCGCCTCGGTCAGCGCCACCTCGATCGCCTCGGCATAGGGGCGCGGCGCCGTGGCCGCGCCGACCGGGCGCGCCGGGCCGCCCGAGGGGTTGAGCCGCGCGAGGACGCCCGGCAGGCGCGCCGCGACCTCGGCCTCGCTCATGCCCGAGGCGAGCTCGGGCGCGTAGGTCGCGCGCAGCACGAGCATGTCGGCGCTGGTCAGCACGGCCTGGAAGTTGTCGTCGTTGAAGACGCTGCCGGGCAGGCGCCAGAGGTCGCCCAAGGGCCCCACGGCCTGCGCCAGCTCCTCGTGCAGGCAGTCGCGCAGCTCCTGGGGCGGGATCGCGTCGGGCACGAAGATCGTCGTGCGCGTGCGCCGCGCGAGCAGCGTCCAGTCGGCCGCCTCCGAGCGGCGCAGCCGCCGGTAGTCGGCCCAGGAGGCGACGTTCGGCACGACGAAGCAGGCCGCCTGCGGCACCAGGCGGCGCATGACGTGGCGCGGCACGGTCTCGATCACGACGTTGGCGCGCGACCCCACGGCGCGGGCGATGTCGAGGCCCGCCTCGCGGCGCAGCCGACGCAGGAGCGCGTCGAGGTCGCGCCCGAGCGTCGGCGCGGCCGGGCCCGCGACGCCCACCCGGATCGGCTCCTCGTAGCGGGTGAGCACGGGCAGGCGCGCGCCGCTCTCCATGCGGAAGGTCAGGTCCATGAAGTCCTGCGCGAGCACCGCGTTCGGGGGCAGCGGCAGGGGGGGCGGCGCGCCGCCGAAGACGCGCATCGGCGGCAGGGCGTCCTCGGCCGGGGCTCGGCGCGCGGCCTCGGGCTGGTCGGCTTGGGGCGCCATGGCGCAGCCGGCGAGGAGCCCTCCCAGCCCCACGACCAGCGCCAGGGCGCGCGCGAGCCGCCTAGCCACGCTCGTACTTGACGAAGGGGGTGAGCCGGCCGATCCGGTCGTAGAGCCTGCGCGCGGCGGCGTTGTGGTCCTGCGTCAGCCAGTAGACGCCCTGCGCGCCCTCGGCGTCGGCCGCGCCATAGACCGCCTCGATCAGCGCGCGCCCGACGCCTTGCCCGCGGACCTCCGGGTCGGCGTAGAGATCCTGCAGGTAGCACACGTCGCCCGTCCTCCAGCCGTGGCGGTGGAACAGATACTGGGTCAGCCCCACCGGACGGCCGCCCACCTCCGCGATCAGGCCGCGCACGTCGCGCGGGTCGTCCCCCATCAGGCGGCCCCAGGTCGAGGCGTGGACCTCCTCGGGAAGCGTGGTCTCGTAGAAGGCGAGATACGCCGTCCAAAGCCTGCGCCAGCCCTCGTGATCGGGGCGCTCCAGGGGCCTCACGGAGACGCTCACCCGCGCCGCCGCGCCAGGAAGGCGAGCCGCTCGAAGAGGTGCACGTCCTGCTCGGTCTTCAGCAGCGCCCCATGCAGCTTCGGCAGCGCGTCCGAGGCGTCGCGCCTGAGATCCTCGGGCGCGAGATCCTCGGCCAGCAGCAGCTTGAGCCAGTCGAGCACCTCCGAGGTGGAGGGCTTCTTCTTCAGCCCCGGCGTCTCACGGATCGCGTAGAACTGCGTCAGCGCGGCGGTCAACAATGCGTCCTTGATGCCCGGATGGTGCACGGCCACGATCCGGCGCAGCGTCGCCTCGTCGGGAAACGATATGTAGTGGAAGAAGCAACGACGCAGGAAGGCGTCGGGCAGCTCCTTCTCGTTGTTCGAGGTGATGACGACCACGGGGCGGTGGCGCGCGCGCACGGTCTCGCCCGTCTCGTAGACGTGGAACTCCATCCGGTCGAGCTCCTGGAGGAGGTCGTTGGGGAACTCGATGTCGGCCTTGTCGATCTCGTCGATCAGCAGCACCACGCGCGCCTCGGCGTCGAACGCCTCCCAGAGCTTGCCGCGGCGGATGTAGTTGGCCACGTCGCGCACCCGCTCGCCGCCGAGCCCGGGGCCGAGCTGGCTGTCGCGCAGGCGGCTCACGGCGTCGTACTCGTATAGGCCCTGGCTCGCGCGGGTGGTCGACTTCACGTGCCACTCGATCAGCGGCAGGTCGAGCGCGCGCGCCACCTGGCGCGCGAGCTCGGTCTTGCCGGTGCCGGGCTCCCCCTTGACGAGCAGCGGCCGTTCGAGCGCCACGGCGGCGTTCACCGCCAGGGCGAGGTCTTGGGTGGCGACGTAGTCGTCGGTCCCGGTGAAGGTCATGCGGATGTCCGGAGATGGTCGCGTCGGGGCGCACCGTATCATCGTCGCATCCGGGGGGCAAAGCGGTGTGATGGCGTAGTGACAGGTTCCCCGCCCGCTGCTAATCGAGCGCCGGGGAACATGACGGAGGGGCAAACCTCCGACTCATCAGGGGGATGCGTGATGAAGGCCGAGACCTTTCTACCGAAGGACTACCGCCCCGCGGAGGACGAGCCGTTCATGAACGACCGCCAGCTGGAGTACTTCCGGCGCAAGCTCCAGGACTGGAAGGCCGAGCTGCTGGCCGGATCGAAGGAGACCAAGCAGGGCCTGGCCGACGGCGCGCGCAACATCCCCGACGCGGCCGACCGCGCCTCCGAGGAGACCGACCGCGCGCTCGAGCTGCGGACCCGCGACCGCCAGCGCAAGCTCGTCGCCAAGATCGACAAGGCGCTGCGGCGGATCGACGAGGGCGAGTACGGCTACTGCGACGTGACCGGCGAGCCCATCAGCCTCAAGCGCCTCGACGCGCGCCCGATCGCCACCCTGAGCCTGGAGGCCCAGGAGCGCCACGAGCGCCGCGAGCGCGTCCACCGCGACGATTGAGGCGGCGGGGGGTGTGGGACGTCGGGGCCGCCCGGCCCTTTGCGGGCGGCGCGCTCGGGACGTGAGCGCCCCGGCGGCCCGGCCGGCATCGCCGTGACCCCCGACCGGCCCGCGGGCTCGAACCAGGGCCGCGAGGTCGCGGTGGTCGGCGCGGGGCTCGGCGGGCTCGCCGCCGCCCTCTGCCTCGCGCGGCGCGGCGCGCGCGTCACGGTGCTGGAGCGCGCGCCCGTGCTGCGCGAGGTCGGCGCAGGCCTCCAGATCAGCCCCAACGGAGACCGCGTGCTGCGCGCGCTCGGCCTCGATCCGGCCCTGGCGGCCGCGGGCGATCGCGCGCAGGCGGTGGTGCTGCGCTCGGGCGCGAGCGGGCGACGGGTCGCGCGGCTGCGCCTGCCGCCGGCCGACCGCGCGCATTGGCGGCTGATGCACCGCGCCGATCTGCTCGGGCTTCTGGCGGACGCCTGCCGCGCGTCGGGCGTCGAGATCCGGCCCGGCGTCGCGGTCGCGCGGGTCGCCGCGACCGACCGGCGCCCGGTGCTGGAGACCGAGGGCGGCGAGCGCATGGCGCCGGACCTGCTCGTCGGCGCCGACGGGGCGCGCTCGCTCGTCCGGCCGGTGCTGAACGGAGAGGCCGCGCCGCGCTACGCCGGCCTCGCCGCCTGGCGCGCGATGGTCCGTCCGCTCGACCGGCCCGCGCCCGAGGCCACGGTCCACCTCTTCCCCGGCCGCCACCTCGTCACCTACCCGCTGCGCGGGGGCGCGCTCCTCAACCTCGTCGCGGTGGCCGGGCGCGCCGACTGGACGGCCGAGGGCTGGCACGCGCCGGGCTGTCCCGACGCGCTCCGCGCGGCCTTCGCGGACGCCCACCCCGCGCTGCGCCGGGTGCTGGAGGAGGTGACCGAGACCCATCTCTGGGGCCTCTTCGTCCATCCGGTGGCCGCCGACTGGGGCTCCTCGGGCATCGCCCTCGTCGGCGACGCGGCCCACCCGACGCTGCCCTTCCTCGCGCAGGGCGCCAACCTCGCGCTGGAGGACGCCTGGGCGCTCGCGGCCGAGGCCGACGCGCCGGTCTCGCTCGACCGCGCGCTGCGCCGCTACCGAGACCGGCGCCGCGCGCGCGCCGTGCGCGCCGTCGCCGCGGCCGAGGCCAACGCGCGCGCCTATCACCTTGGCGGCGCGCGGCGGCTCGTCGCCCACGCCGCGCTCGGGCTGGGCTCGGCCGCGGCGCCCGGCCTGATCGCGCGGCGCACCGCGTGGCTGCACGGGCACGACGTGACGGATGGCAGGACGCTGCCCGGCCCCTCAGGCGTCCAGCTCGACCCATAGCGGCGTGTGGTCCGAGGGCCGCGGCCGGGCGCGCAGGTCGCGCTCGATCCAGGCGCCTGCGAGGAGATCCGCACAGCGCGGCGAGAGCAGCGCGTGGTCGATCCTGAGCCCGTGATCGCGGTCGTAGGCGCCCGCCTGGTAGTCCCAGAAGGTGTAGTGCCCCGGCCCCTGGACCCGCGCCCTGAGCGCGTCGGTCCAGCCGGCGTGGAGGATGCGCCGGAAGGCCGCCCGCGTCTCGGGCAGGAACAGCGCGTCCTCGCGCATCACCTGCGGGCGCGCCACGTCCTCGGCCTGGGGGATGACGTTCCAGTCGCCCGCGAGCAGCGCCACCTCCTCGGCCGCGAGCAGCGCCTCGGCGCGCTCGCGCAGCCGCCCCATCCAGGCGAGCTTGTAGTCGTATCGGGGCCCCGGCGCCGGGTTGCCGTTGGGCAGGTAGAGGCAGCAGATCCGGACCGCCCGCGTCCCCACCACGGTGGCCTCGATCCAGCGCGCCTGATCGTCATCCGGCGCACCCGGCAGGCCGCGCGAGACATCCTCCAAGGGGAGCTTCGAGGCGATGGCGACGCCGTTGAAGCCCTTCTGGCCATGGGCCTCCAGGTTGTAGCCGGCGTCCTCGAAGATCTCGCGCGGCAGCGCCTCGTCGGTGGACTTGGTCTCCTGGAGGAGCGCCACGTCGGGCGCGGCCTCGCGCAGCCACTCCATCACGATGGGCGCGCGGGCCTTGAGGCCGTTGACGTTGAAGCTGGCGATCCTCATGGGCGCCGGTCATGGCGCATGGAGGCGCGCCCGGCAAGCCGCGCGCCGCCCGGTCGAAGCGGAATGCCCGGCGCGAAGCCCATCCCGACGACGATGCCGGCGCCGATCCAGGGGCTTGGCGGGTCGACCGGACCGACGGGCCGGTCGGGTCCGTGGGGGCCGACCGCACCGCCCGCGGCCGAGCCGCCATGGACCCCGCGGCCGAGCCGCCATGGACCCCGCGGCCGAGCCGCCATGGACGAGGCCGCCAGCCCCGCCACCAGCCGCACCACCAGCCCCGTCGCCATCGATCTTCGGCGGCTCGCCGGTCCCGGTGCCGCACCGACCGTCGGGGCCGCGGAGCCGGACGCCGTCGCCCCGGGCCCCGAGGGGATCGCCGGACGGCTCGGGCGTCCCCTCGGCGGGACGCTCGGCCGGCATGAGGTGCTTGGCGACGTGTTCCGGGGTCTCGACCTTCTCGAAGGTCACGCCCTTCTCGGCGATGGTCTCGACGATGAGACGCCTGGCCGTGGGCCGGCCCTTCCGTCGCCGCGGCCGCTCCGTCGCGGACGTGCGCCCCGGCCAACCTCCTGCCGAGGGGCCGCCCAACACCCTCAGGTCGCGCTCAGGTCACGTCGACGCCGCCCTCACGCCCTTCTCTCACGGGCACGGATCCTCCTCATGTCGCCATGGGCCTGCCGCGGCCGCGGCACGAGATCGCGCCGGGGTCGGCGACCGCGGGGCGGCCCGTTCGGTCAGGCGGCCCGTTCGGTCAGCAAGCCATCGCTCTGGCCTCGATCCCGCGCTTCTCGACCGGCCGGGAGGTCTCGCCCCGCCATGCGCCCGGCCCCAGGACGAACCTGTCTCGGCCGGCGCGCTTGGCCTCGTAGAGGAACGCGTCGGCCCGCCGCATCGCCTCGTCGAGGTCGCCGTCCGCGCCGAACCACCACCCACCCATGCTGACGGTCACGTCGATCCTCCGGCCGGCGACCGGGAACGGCTCGCGGTTGATCGCTCGATGGAGGCGCTCCGCGAGGAGCCGCATGCCGTCCCGGTCGATCGACCGTGCGAGGACGACGAACTCCTCGCCGCCGAACCGCCCCAGCGCGTCGCCCGCCCGAAGCGCCGTGCCGAGCCGTCGCGTGAGCTCCACCAGGACCGCGTCGCCGACGTCGTGCCCGAAGCTGTCGTTGACCCGCTTGAAATGATCCGCGTCCACGAGCAGCACGGCGTTGCCGCCATGGGGCCGCGCGCGCGACAGCGCGTCCTGCGCGACCGTGCGGAAGCCCCTGCGGTTGAGCGTGCCCGTCAGCGCGTCGCGATCCGCCTCCTGCTGAAGGTCGTCCGCCGAGCGCGCGAGCAGGCGCTCGCGCCTGATCGCGCCGCCGATCACCAGGACGCCGACCACGTTGAACGCGGCCATCGGCAGGGCGAAGCGCGCGAAGAAGTCGAGGGCGAGCTCGCGGGGCAGGGCGGCGGCCCCGAGCAGATTCGTGCTGACCATCCCTGCCAGGACGAGCAGGGCGGGCACGCCGCCGGCCTTGCGGGCGAGGAACAGCTGCGCCCACAGCGCCCCGGCCAGGCCCGCGAGCGTCATCCCGATGAGGCCGCCCAGCATGCCGCCGCCCCCGATGGCGATCCGCGCGGCGGCCGTCATCGACAGCGCGATCGCCATCGACCAGGGACCGGCGAAGGCGCCGGCCAGGGCGACGGGGAGGTGGCGCATGTCGACGATCACCCCGGGCGCCATCGGGATGGGCTGCACCATCGCGGAGAGCGCCGCCGCCCCGAAGACCAGGCCCAGGACGACCTGCCGCGGCCAGCCGGGCCCCATCCGGCGCAGGACGGTCCCGTAGAAGATCGACACGAGCGCGAGCGCCGCGACCGTCTGGAAGAATTGCAAGGCGGGCATCTCGGCGGTCGACATGGCGCATCTCCGGGCGGTCATCCTGCCCGGCCTGCATAGGCGCCGTTCATAAAGAGAAGGTTGCCCCGCGTGGAAACCATCTCCCGGCCCGAAGGGCCCCCGAGCGGCCGGGGGGCCCGACCTCACATCGAGAAGGACGTGCCGCAGCCGCACGACGAGCTGGCGTTGGGGTTCTCGATCACGAAGCGCGCGCCGATCAGCTCGTCGGAGAAGTCGATCGTGGCGTCCGACAGGAAGGGCAGCGACACCGCGTCCACCACCACCTTCTCGCCCGCGCCCTCGAGCACGGTGTCGTCCTGCGCCGGCGCGTCGAGCGTGATCTCGTACTGGAAGCCCGAGCAGCCGCCGCCCTCGACGGCGACGCGCAGCGCCTTGCCCTCGGCGCCGGCGCCGATCTCCGCGAGGCGCGCGAAGGCGCGAGGGGTGACGCGGGGCGGAACGCGTAGGTCCATGACGGCTCTCCTGGCGCCGGGGCGGCGCGCGCAATATATGGGTGCGCGTGCGGGGCGACAACGACGGGCAGGACATGCAGCGCGCGCCCTACGCCTCGGACCCCGCGGCCTCGCGCGGGCGGCTCCACCCCGAGCCCGGCAGCGACCACCGCTCGCCCTTCCAGCGCGACCGCGACCGGATCGTCCACTGCTCGGCCTTCCGGCGGCTGATGCACAAGACCCAGGTGTTCGTGGCGCACGAGGGCGACCACCACCGCACGCGGCTCACGCACTCGATCGAGGTGGCGCAGGTCGCGCGCACCATCGCGCGCGCGCTCGGTCTCGACGCGGATCTGACCGAAGGGGTGGCGCTCGCCCACGACCTCGGCCACACCCCCTTCGGCCACACCGGCGAGGACGCGCTCGCCGCGCTGATGGCGCCCCATGGCGGCTTCGACCACAACGCCCAAGCGATCCGCATCGTCACGAGCCTGGAGCGGCCCTATGCCGGCTTCGACGGGCTCAACCTCACCTGGGAGACGCTCGAGGGGCTCGCCAAGCACAACGGCCCCGTCGCCGAGGCGCCCTGGGCGCTCGCCGAGTATCAGGCGCGCCACGATCTGGAGCTCGACACCTTCGCCTCGGCCGAGGCGCAGGTGGCGGCGCTCTCGGACGACGTGGCCTACACCAACCACGACCTCCAGGACGGGCTGCGGGCGGGGCTCTTCGAGGAGGCCGAGATCGCTGCGCTTCCGGTGATCGGCCCCGCCTATGCCGAGGTGGACCGCCTGTTCCCCGGCCTCGCGCCCAAGCGAAGGCGCCACGAGGCGCTGCGCCGCGTGTTCGGCGCCATGGTCGGCGACGTGATCGACACCACCCGCGCGCGCCTCGAGGACGCCGCGCCTGCCAGCGCCGCCGACCTGCGCGCGCTCGGCCGCCCCGTGGTGGCGTTCTGCGAGCCGATGGCGCGCGACCTGGCGCTGATCCGCGCCTTCCTCTTCGAGCGGATGTATCGCGCGCCCTCCGTGATGGCCGAGCGCGAGCGCGTCACCAGGGTGATCGAGGGGCTGTTCCCGGCCTACCTGGCGCGGCCTCACCTGCTGCCGGACGACTGGCAGGCGGACGTGGTGGAGGCCGGCGGCGGCACGCCGCTCGCGCGCATCGTCGCCGACTACGTGGCCGGCATGACCGACCGCTTCGCGCTCCAGTCCTGGCGGAGCCTCGCGGGCGCCCCCGAGTGACTTGATTGCGCCGTGCGGCGCGCGTGCTACACCCGCGCCGCCACAGCCTCGGGACCACGCCATGAACCCCTTCGCCGACATCCGGGCCCTCGTCGTCGAGCGGCTGGAGGACATGGTGGCCGACGAGCACCTGCCGCGCGACCTGTCCTTCGACGCCGTGACCGTCGAGCCGCCGCGCGACGCGTCGCGCGGCGACATGGCGTGCAACGCCGCGATGGTGCTGGCCAAGCCCGCGGGCCGCGACCCGCGCGAGATCGCGGCCGACCTCGCCGGACGCGTCGCCAAGGATCCGCGCGTGGACACCGCCGAGGTCGCCGGCCCCGGCTTCATCAACCTCAAGATGACCGCCGCGGTCTGGCAGGGCGTGCTGGGCGCCGCGCTGGAGGCGGGCGAGGGCTTCGGCCGCGGCACGCTCGCGCTGCCGCGCCGTGTCAACGTCGAGTACGTCAGCGCCAACCCGACCGGGCCGCTCCATGTGGGCCACACCCGCGGCGCGGTCTTCGGCGACGCGCTCGCCTCGATCCTGGCGTTCGCGGGCCACGAGGTGACGCGCGAGTACTACGTCAACGACGGCGGCGCGCAGGTCGACGCGCTCGCCCGCTCGGTCTACCTGCGCTACCTCGAGGCGCTCGGCCGCGAGGTCTCCTTCGCGGACGGCTCCTATCCCGGCGACTACCTGATCCCCGTGGGCCTGGCGCTCGCCGAGAAGGTCGGCGATGCGTGGGTCGAGGCGCCGGAGGAGGTCTGGCTGGCTGAGGTCCGCGCCTTCGCCACCCGAGCGATGATGGATTTGATCCGGGGCGACCTGGCCGCGCTCGGCGTGACGATGGACGTCTACGCCTCCGAGCGCGCGCTCTACGGCACGGGCCGGATCGAGGCCGCGATCGACACCCTGCGCGACCGCGGCCTGATCTACGAGGGCACGCTCGACCCGCCCAAGGGCAAGACGCCCGAGGAGTGGGAGCCGCGGCGCCAGACGCTGTTCCGCTCGACCGCGCATGGCGACGACGTGGACCGCCCCGTGAGGAAGTCCGACGGCTCCTGGACCTACTTCGCCCCCGACATCGCCTACCACTACGACAAGATCCAGCGCGGCTTCGACGAGCTGGTGGACGTGTTCGGCGCCGACCACGGCGGCTACGTCAAGCGGATGCAGGCGGCCGTCTCGGCGCTGTCGGACGGGCAGGTGCCGCTCGACGTGCACCTGATGCAGATCGTCCGTCTCCTCAAGGACGGCGAGCCCTTCCAGATGTCGAAGCGCGCGGGCACCTTCGTGCTCTTGCGCGACCTGATCGACGAGGTGAGCGCCGGCGTCGTGCGTTTCGTCATGCTCACCCGGCGCGCCGACGCGCCGCTGGACTTCGACTTCGCCAAGGCGCTGGAGCAGTCGCGCGACAACCCGGTGTTCTACGTCCAATACGCCAACGCCCGGGTCCATTCGGTGCTGCGGCGCGCGGCGGCCGAGGGGGCGCCCTCCACCGACGAGGCGCTGCGCGGCGCCGACCTCGCCTCGCTGTCGCACGAGGCCGAGATCGCGGTCGCGCGGCGCGTGGCCGAGTGGCCGCGGCTCGTCGAGATCGCCGCGCGCACGCGCGAGCCGCACCGCGTGGCGTTCTACCTCTACGACCTCGCCTCGGAGTTCCACGCGCTGTGGAACCGCGGCAACGACGACCCCTCCCTGCGCTTCCTCCAGGAGGAGCCCGCCGCCACCCAGGCCAGGCTCGCGCTCGCCCGCGCGGTGTCGGTCGTGATCGAGACGGGCCTGCGCCTCCTGGGCGTCGAGCCGCTGAAGGAGATGCGCTGAGACCCCTGCGTCCCGCGGGTCACGCAGGCCGCGCCGTCCGGCGCGCGGCGTTGCGGCGGGGGGCTGCGCCGGTATCCTTCGCGCGACGGCGGCGCCAAGACCGCCCGAGAGGCCGCGAGCGGGCCGAGAGCAGGCGATGAGGCAGGCATGGTCGAGACTGACTGGAACGGCGCGTTCGCCCGGGGGCGGGATCCCGAGCGGGACGAGGCCTGGGCGCCCTTCCACGGGGGCGATTCGGAGATCGAGGACGGCGATGACGGCGATGACGCCGACGGAGAGGGGCGCGGCGGAGAGGGGCGCGGCGACGCCTCCGCCTTCGTCACCGGGCGGCGGCCCGAGGGGCCGCGCCTGACGGAGCGCGCGACCGGGGCGATGGGCGCGCTGACCGCGCTGGCGCTGGTGGCCGGGCTCGGCGTCTGGACCTGGGATTTGGCGGTGCGCGACCTCAGCGGCGTGCCGGTGGTGCGCGCGCTCGAAGGGCCCGCGCGCGTGGCGCCCGACGAGCCCGGCGGGGAGGTGGCCGAGCATCAGGGCCTCGCCGTCAACGCCATCCAGGCCGAGGGCGAGGACGAGCCCGTGCCCGAGCGCCTCGTGCTGGCGCCCGGCGCGCAGGGCCTGGCCTCCGACGACATGGCGCCGCGGGGCGAGGGCGACGTGGTGGCGCGCGCCGACGCCGAGCCGGCCCGCGGGACGGCGATCGGTCCGGCGCCCGGCTCGGCCGTCGTGATGCTGGCCTCGGCCGAGACGGGCGCCGCCGAGGCGCGCCCCTGGGGCGGGGCGCGGATCGACTCGCAGCCCGAGGCCGACCCGATCGAGGCCGCGCTCGCCGAGGCGCTGGGCCTGCCCGCGCCCGAGGCCGAGGCCGACGCCGCCCCCCACGCCGACGCCGCGGCGGTCGTCGCCCCGGGCGGCGGCGTCGAGCGATCGCCGCGCCCGTCGAGCCGCCCTGAGGCCCCTGCGGCCGACGGGGCCGCCCTCGATCCCACGCCCGTCGCGGCGCGCGTCGTCGAGCCCGCGCCCGTCGCGGCGGGCATCGCCGCGCCCGCGCCCGTCGCGGCGGGTGTCGCGGAGCCCACGGCGATGGCCGCCGGGACGTGGCTGGTCCAGCTCGGCGCCTACCCGGCCGAGGCGGTCGCGCGCGCCGAGTGGACGCGCCTCGCCTCGGCTCAGGACGCCTATCTCTCGGACCTCGCGCCCGTGGTGTCGCGCGCGAGCAGCGGCGGGCGCGACTTCTGGCGCCTGCGCGCCGGCGGCTTCGCGCAGGCGGCGCAGGCCCGCCGCCTCTGCGCGGCGCTCACCGCGGAGGGGCTCGACTGCGTGCCGGTGATGGTCCGCTAGCCGCGCGCGACGCCTCGCCCGCCCCCGTGGCGGGCGACGGGCCCCGATCCTGCCGGCGGCTGCGGCCGACGGGCCGCCGGCCTCGGCCCGAGGCCCTGCGCCGGCGACCATCGCGGCGCGCGGCTCGGCCTCAGGCGAAGTGCTTCGAGAGCTTCAGCCCCTGGCCCTGGTAGCTCGACGCCGGCGTGGCGCCGTAGAGCGCCTCGGGCGGCTCGATCATGCGCTCGTAGATCAGCCGCCCGACGGTCTGGCCGTGCTCGAGCGCGAAGGGCGCCTCGTGGCAGCGCACCTCCAGCACCCCGCGCGCGCCCCTGCCCGAGGGGCCGTGCCCGAAGCCCGGATCGAAGAAGCCCGCGTAGTGGACGCGGAACTCGCCCACCATGGCGAGGTAGGGCGCCATCTCGGCCGCATGGGCGGGCGGGATGTGGACCGCCTCGCGGCTCACCAGGATGTAGAAGGCGCCCGGATCGAGGATGAGCCGCCCGCCCTCGGGCGCCAGCGGCTCCCAGAAGTCGCGCGCCGCGTGGTGCGCCACCCGGCCGAGGTCGATCACCCCCGCATGGGGCTTGGCGCGCCAGCCGACGGGGCCGCCCCCCGTCGATCCCGCGCCGGGCGGCTCCAGATCGACCGAGAAGGCCAGCCCGTCCTGGATCTGCGCGGGGCCGGCGACGAGGCCCTGCTCCTCGTGGAGCGCGGCCAGCTCGGCGTCCGTGAGGCGCGCCTCGCCGCGGCGCAGGCGCAGCTGGTTGAGCCGCATCCCCGGCCGCACCAGCACCGGGAAGGATCGCGGGCAGATCTCGGCCCACAGCGGGCCATGGTAGCCCGGCGCGATGCGGTCGAACTCGGTGCCGCCGTCGGTGATGAGGCGCGTGAGCAGATCGACCCGGCCGGTCGAGCTCTTGGCGTTGGCGACGGCGTGGAGATCCGCCGGCAGCGCCAGCCGCTCCTCCAGCGGCACGAGGTAGACGCAGCCGCGCTCCAGCACCGCGCCGCCGTCAGCGCCCCCGTCGAGCGCCATCTCGTGCATCGCCAGGTCGCAGCGGTCGGCCACGCGCCGCCCAGCGCCCGGCAGGAAGGAGGCGCGCATCCTGAGCGCCCGGCGGCCGAGCCGCAGGTCGAGCGAGGCGGGCTGGACCTGGCCGGGCTCGATCGCGCCGTCGGAGGCGATGGCGCCCGAGGCGATCAGCGCGCGGATCGCCTGGCACGGCAGGACGCCCGCGGTCATCGTGGCGAAAGGGCAGGGGCGTCGCGGCGGGCCTGCCGTGGCAGGCTGGGCGGGATCGACGGCCCCCCTGGCCGCGCCGGCGCCCGGCACCGGGAGCCATCCGGCACCGCGGCGGGGCGGTCGATGGTCGGGCCAGCGAGATTCGAACTCACGACCTTCCGTCCCCCAGACGGACGCGCTAACCAAGCTGCGCCATGGCCCGACGGGCGGCAGTCATACCGGCTCTGGCGCCGGGGGCAAGGGCGATGTGCGGCCCCCGGACGGAGCACCGCCACCGGACGGGACATGGGCGAACCCCTCAGGGGCCGATGCGGTCGCGCACGGCCTCGAGCCGCCGCACCAGCGCCAGCACGGCGTCGTGATGCGCGCGCACCGCCGCGAGGCGCGGCCTGAGGCGCGTCGGCACGGCCCCCCCCTCGTCCTCCCGGCAGGGCGGGACGGCGGCGATGGCCGCGCGGCGGCGCTCCAGCGCGCTCGGCCCGCGCCGCTCCTCCCGATCCTCGCCCGGGCCGCGGGCGCCGGACGCCCCGCCCCCGGACGCCCCGCCCCCGGATGCCCCGCCCTCGTGCCGAGGGGCCGGATGGGGCCCGGCGTCCGACGCCGCGGCGGGACGATCCCCGGCGCCTTGCGCCGCGGCGGCCCGCTCGTCCGGGACGCGCCGCGCCGGCGCATCCCCGTCGCCCGGGCCGGAGGGCTCGCGGGCCGCATCGGCGGCGTCGGCTCCGCCACGCTCCTCGCTCGTCGCGGCGCCGGCCGGCTCGGGCGAGGAGGGGTCTCGACGGACCGTCGTCGCGTCGGCGGGGTGCCCGTCCCGGCCGCCTCGTGCCCGATCGGACCCGGCCTGCGGCGAGCGCCCGGCTTCCGTCGGGAGGCCGGCGCCGCCGCGGCGCGGGGCCGCGGCGTCCGTTCGACCCGGCGGCTCGGACCCCGGCGGGCCGCCGGCCGCCCCGACGCGCCCGGTCGCCTCGATCTCCGCGGCCGAGCCCCGACGCAGCACGCGGACCGGTCCGGCGTCGGAGGCCGCGCGCTCGGGCCCGGCTCCGCCGGCGGAGCCGGCGTCGGCATCGACCGCCGGAACGCGGGCCGCTTCGAGGAGCGGATCGGGCGCCGGCTCGGGCGCCGGATCGGGCACCGGCCCCGCGTCGGACGCGGCGGGCGCCGATTCGAGGGACGCCACCTCGGGGGCCAGCGTTTCCGGGGCCAGCGTTTCCGGGGCCGGCGTTTCGAGGGGCGGCGTGCCCGCCGCGCTCGCGGAGGCCCGAGCGGCGCCGGCCGGGGGATCGGCGGCGGGAGCGCCCGGCGGGCCGTCGGACAGGGCGCCGGATGGCGGGCCCCCGGCCGCGTCGGCCTCTTCGCCCCGGTCCGCCGCACCCGTTCGCGCCGTGGAGGAGGCCGCGCGCTCGCCCTCCCGCTCGGTCCCGTCACCATCCCGCCGCCAAGTCTCGGTCGCGTCGCCCCCCCCCGGGCGCCCCTCACCTGCCTGAGCCGTCGCGTCCTCAGGCGTCAGGGGCTCAGGCGTCGGGGGCTCGGGCGTCGGGGGCTCGGACCGCGCATCGGGAGGCCCGCCGCCGGCGCCGATCCGAAGCCCATCGGCCGCCCGCACATCCGTCGCGTCCGCGCCGCCGGCATCGGCGTGTCCGGGAAGATCGGGTTCGGTGGCGTCCGAGCGCGTCGGCCCCGTCCCGCCCCGCCGGGCGCCGCCCGCGCTCGGCGCCTCGCCCGCGCCGGGGTCGTCCGGCTCCGCGCCGCCGGGGGCCGGGACCGCGCGCGCATCCTTTGCGGCCGCGGCGGGCGCGGGCCGCTCGGCGGGCGCGCCATCGTCGGCCGCGCGCGGCGGGGTCGAGGGGTCGGGCGCGGGCTCGCCGACCTCGACCTGGGCGCCCTCGCTCGCCCGGTCCGCCGAAGGGATCTCCTCGGCAGGTCCGGGATCGGGGGCGGCGTCGCCGCCGGCGCCCGACGGATCGCCTGAACCGTCGGGCGCGGCCCCGTCGCCGGCCTCCCCGATGTCCTCCGGCCCGGCGTCCGGACGGCCGGCGGGCTCTGACGCGTCGGGCGCGGGGCCCGGGGCGGCGCCCTCCTCGGCCCGCGCCGGCTCGGGGTCGGACGCCGCCGCGCCCTCGCCGCGCTCGATCCGGGGCCGCCGCACCGCGGGCACGCTGGTGGCCTCGACCTCGAGGCTGGGGACCGGGGAGCCGTTGAGCTCCTCGGGCGCTTGCGCCTCCTGCGCCGTGTCGGCCGCGCCCGCGTCCCCATCGGCACCGAGCCCGTCGGCACCGAGCCCGTCGGCATCGAGCCCGTCGGCATCGAGATCGGCGGCATCGAGATCGGCGTCGAGATCGGGGTCCGGCTCGGGTTCCAGATCGGGGGCGTGGGCGGTCACCGCGCGCGGGCCGTCCTCGGACAGGATGCGCTGCACCCCCTTGATGGTCATGCCGCGGTCGTGGAGCAGCACCTTGATCCCGCCCAGCAGCGCCATGTCGCCGCGCCGGTAGTAGCGCCGGCCGCCCGCGCGCTTGACCGGCTTCACCTGGGCGAACTTCGACTCCCAGAACCGCAGGACGTGGGGCGGCACGCCGAGCCAGGACGCCACCTCGCCGATGGTGCGGAAGGCTTCGGGGCTCTTTTGCATCTCAGCCCCGGTTCCCGGCCGCGACGCGTTCCTTCATCAGGTGCGAGGGGCGGAAGGTCAGCACCCGGCGCGGCGCGATCGGCACCTCCTCGCCGGTCTTGGGGTTGCGCCCGACCCGGGCCGCCTTGTCGCGCACCGAGAAGGTGCCGAAGGAGCTGACCTTGACCTGGTCGCCCTCCACGAGCGCGTCCGAGATTCTGGCGCAGGACGCTCTCGACCAGCTGCGCGGATTCGTTGCGGCTGAGCCCCACCTCGCGGAAGACGGCCTCGCTCAGATCCATCCGCGTCACTGTCTTCACGCCACCATCCCCCCGCTTCGCCGCACCCGAGGATGACGGCACCGTGAGGCGGAAGTCAACGCGCCGGCCGGCTTCGCCCGGGCCCGATGCGGCCCGATTCGGCTCGATCCGGCCGGCCGCCCTCACCAGCGCAGCACCACCGCGCCCCAGGCGAGCCCGCCGCCGATGGCCTCGGCCACCACCAGGTCGCCCGGCGCGAGGCGCCCGTCGGCGGCGGCCGCCGACATCGCCAGCGGGATCGAGGCGGCGGACGTGTTGCCGTGGTCCTGGACGGTGACGACGACGCGGTCCATGCCCACGCCCATGCGCTTGGCGGTCGCCTCGATGATGCGCAGGTTGGCCTGGTGGGGCACGATCCAGTCGATGTCGGAGGCCCCCAGCGCGGCGCGGCCGAGCGCCGCGTGGGCGGTGTCGGCGAGCTTCTCGACCGCGTGGCGGAACACCTCGCGCCCCGACATCCTGAGCTTGCCCGAGGACTGCGACGCGCTCACGCCGCCGTCGACGTAGAGCAGCGCGCCGAAGCGGCCGTCGGAGCGCAGATCCGACGCCAGGATGCCGCGGTCCTCCCCGGCGCCCGCCTCCGAGGCCTCCAGGATCAGCGCGCCCGCCCCGTCGCCGAAGAGCACGCAGGTCGCGCGGTCCTCGAAGTCGACGATGCGCGAGTAGGTCTCGGCCCCGATCACCATGACGCGCCGCGCGGATCCTGCGCGGATCATCGCGTCGGCGCCCGCGAGGGCGTAGACGAAGCCCGCGCAGGCCGCCATCTGGTCGTAGGCGAAGCCGCCCTCCATGCCGATCAGGGCCTGCACCTTGGTCGCGGTCGAGGGGAAGGTCGCGTCGGGCGTGGTGGTGGCGACGATCACCGCGTCGAGCGCCGAGGCCTCCATCCCGGCGTCCGCCAGCGCGTGGCGGGCGGCCTCGGCCGCGAGCGCCGAGGTCAGCTCGCCGGGGGCCGCGAAGTGGCGCCGCTCGATGCCCGTCCGCGAGCGGATCCATTCGTCGGAGGTGGCCAGCCGCTCGGCGAACCAGGCGTTGGGGACTGGGTCGCCCGGCAGGTGGTGGCCCACGCCGCGCACGACGGCCCTGACGGCGCCGCTCATGCGGGCGAGCCTTCGGCGAGGGGGGCCACGGCCTCGGCGGCGGCCAGCCGGTCGCGGATCGCCTCGGCGAAGCCGGTCTCGGCGAGCCGGATGGCCAGCTCGATGGCGGCGGCGACGCCGGTGGCGTCGGCCGAGCCGTGCGACTTGATGACGATGCCGTTGAGCCCGAGGAACACGCCGCCGTTGACGCGGCGCGGATCCATCCGCCGCTGGAGCCGGCGCATCGAGGTCATCGCCAGGAGCGCTGCCACGCGCGACAGCGGCGTGTGGCGGAACGCCTCGCGCAGCAGGTCGCTCATCAGCCGCGCCGTGCCCTCGCCGGTCTTGAGCGCGACGTTGCCGGTGAAGCCGTCGGTGACGATCACGTCCACCCGCGCCGAGGGCAGGTCTCCGCCCTCGACGAAGCCCACGTAGTCGAGCGCCTCGCCCGCGGCCTCCCCGATCGCCTCGTGCGCCGCGCGCAGCTCGGGCCGGCCCTTGTGCTCCTCGGTGCCGACGTTGAGCAGCCCCACGCGCGGCCGCTCGATGCCGAGCCCCGCGCGCGCGTAGGCCGCGCCCATCAGCGCGAACTGCATCAGGTCGGAGGCGTCGGCGCGCACGTCGGCGCCGACGTCGAGCATGACGTTGAAGCCCGACTCGCCGCGCGACGGCCACAGGCAGGCGAGCGCCGGGCGCCCGACGCCGGGCAGCTTGCGCAGCCGCAGCATCGACAGCGCCATCAGCGCGCCGGTGTTGCCGCAGGAGACGGCGACGGTGGCCTCGCCCTCGCGCACGGCGTCGATCGCCGACCACATCGAGGTCTGCGAGCCACGGCGCATGACCTGGGAGGGCTTCTGGTCCATCGTCACCACGTCGCCGCAGTGGCGCAGCGTCACGCGGCCGCCGAGCTTGCGGCGCCGGATCAGCGGCGCGAGCGCCGCCTCGTCGCCGTGCAGCAAGAAGCGCACGCCGTCATGGCCCGAGGCGGCCTGGGCGAGCCCGGCGACAACGGTGGCCGGGCCGCGGTCGCCGCCCATCGCGTCGATCGAGACCACGGTCGTCGCGCCGCCAGGGCCCGGACGGAGCCTGCGCGCGCGCGGATCCCCCGTGCCACGGAGCGGTGCGACGCCGGAGCCTGCTGCACCCGAGCCTGCTGCACCCGAGCCTGCCGCACCCGAGCCCTCGGCCATGGCTGTCCCCCGATCACGCCGGCCGCGCACGGCCCTCAGGCGGCGTCGTCGTCCAGATCCACCTCGGGCGTCATCGCCACCACCTCGCGGTCGGCGTAATGGCCGCAGGCGCCGCAGACGTGATGCGGCCGCTTCAGCTCGCCGCAGTTGGAGCATTCGGACGGGTTGCCGGGGCGCAACGCGTCGTGCGCGCGGCGCATGTTCCGACGCGACGGCGTCACCTTGTTCTGGGGGACGGCCATGTCGTTCTCCGGGTCTAGGGGGCGGTGGCTCGCACGCGCCCCTCGTGTCATCTGGCGGGGCGCGCCACCCCTGCGTCGCCCTGCGGCCGCGCGGCCCCGTCGAGGGGGCGCGCAGGCCGGGCGCCCGGCCCATCGAGGGGGCGCCCGCAGCCGTCGGGAGGCGGCATACATACCGCGATCGCTCACGGGCGCAAGGCCCCGCGGCCCCCTCAGGGCTCGCCGCGGCCCTCTTCGTCCATCCGCTCGCGCAGGGCCGCCAGTCCGGCGAAGGGCCTCGCGTCCTCGTCGCTCAGGGGCGTCGCGCCGTCCTCGGCGAAGCGGGCGTCGCCGAGGACGGCGCCGGGCGCGCGGGGGTAGGGCGGCAGCGCCAGCGCCAGCGCCTCGGCCGCCACCGCCATCAGGTCGATCGCGGCGGGCAGCGGCTCGCGCGTCTCGTCTGCCATCTCGACCTCGGCCTCCTCGGGCTCGGCGGAGATCCGCCATGTAGAGCCGCTCGACCGCCTCCTCGATGCGGGTGACGACCGGATCGAGCGTGACCACGCAGTCCTGCACCACCGTCGCGCCGAGCGCGCCCGTGAGCCGCCAGTCGGCGCCGCGCGCGGGCTCGACGCGCCCCTCCAGGCGCAGCGAGCGCAGCGCGCGCAGGCCGAGCGCGCGCGCCACGGCGGCGCGCGCCGCGGCGTCGGGCACGACCGCGAAGGGCGTGGCGCCCTTCTGCCTCAGATCGCCCACGCGCAGCACGCTCGGGGCGGGGTTCTCGCTCATCATGCGTCCTTTCTCGAACCGTGCCGCCCTTGAACCATGCCGGGGCGGCCTGTAGTCGGGGCCGAGGCTCGCTCGGACACCGGAGGGGACATGCGGCGCAGATCGGCCCGCGAGGCGCCGCCCGAGGATCGTCACGCGGCGCCCGACCGGGTGGGGCCGCACCGGGCGCGGCCGGGCCGGGCGATGCGGCGCCTCGGCACGGCCGGCGTCCTCGCGCTCTCGCTCGGCCTCGGCGCCTGCTCGGCGGTCGAGCGGCGCCACGGCTACACCCCCGACGACGCCACGCTCTCGCTGATCGAGGTCGGCCGGGACACCCGCGAGAGCGTCGCCGAGAAGGCCGGCGACCCGACCGCGCTGGGCCTCATCGAGGGGGGCGACTACTACTACGTCTCCTCGCTCCGGCGCAGCTTCGCCTTCCAGCCCGTCGAGGAGACCGACCGCGAGGTCGTCGCCATCAGCTTCGACGCCTCGGGCCGGGTTGCCAACGTCGAGCGCTTCGGGCTGGAGCGCGGCCGCATCGTGCCGCTCTCGCGCCGCGTCACGGACACCAACGTCCAGGGCATCGGCCTCCTGCGCCAGCTCTTCGGCTCCCTGGGCCAGATCAGCGCCGAGGACGTGGTGGAGGAGTGAGGCGCGCTCACGCCCCGTCCGCAGCCCCGTCCGCAGCCCCGTCCGCGCCCTCGGGCTCGAAGGTCATCGCCACCCCGTTCATGCAGTAGCGCAGGCCCGTGGGCCACGGCCCGTCGGGGAAGACGTGGCCGAGGTGCCCCTCGCAGCGCGCGCAGTGGATCTCGGTGCGGCGCGCGAAGAACGAGCGGTCGTCGCTCTCGCCCACCGCCTCGGGCCGGATCGGCTCGAAGAAGGAGGGCCAGCCGGTCCCCGACTCGAACTTGGCGCCGGCGTCGAACAGCGCGTTCCCGCAACCGCGGCAAAGGAACGTGCCGGGCTCCTTCGGGAAGTCGTCATGCGTGCCCGCGCGCTCGGTGGAGTGCCTGCGCAGCACCTTGTAGGCCTCGGGGGGCAGCGCCTCGCGCCACTCCTCGTCGGACTTGACCACCTTGTCGTGAACCCTCTGGTCCATGCCGTGCCCTCCGCTGCCGCAAGGTTGCGCTTGCGCCGGTATCTAGGCTCGGAGGATGACGATCCAAGCCCGGCCCCGACCCGGCCGGCGCGATCCGACCGCGATCGGGCGACCGACCGCGAGCCGAGACCCGATGGGAGCCGCGATGCCCGTTCTGCGACGAGGCCGGCTGAGGGCGCGCGAGGCGTCGGGCGCGCGCGACCTCGCCGCCTGCCTCGCCCTGCGCGCGGCGTCGTTCCGCGGCGACGCGGGGGCGTCCGACGCCGACGCCTTCGACGCCGCCTGCCGCCACGTGATGGTCGAGGACGCGGCCTCGGGGGATCTCCTGTGCACCTTCCGCGTCCTGCCGCTCGGCGGCGGCCGCGAGATCGCGCGCAGCTACTCGGCGCAGTTCTACGACCTCTCGGCGCTCGCCGCCTTCGAGGCGCCGGTCGCCGAGATGGGCCGCTTCTGCACGCGCCCCGACGGGCTCGACCCGGACGTGATGCGCCTGGCCTGGGGCGCGCTCGCGCGCTTCGTGGACGAGGCCGGAGTCGGGCTCCTGTTCGGCTGCTCGTCCTTCCACGGCATCGAGGCGCGCGCCCATGACGACGCCTTCGCGCTCCTCGATGCGCGCCACCTCGCGCCGGCGCGCTGGCGCCCGCTGGTCAAGGCGCGCGAGGTGGTGCGCTTCGCGGCGCGCATCGGGCGCAGGCCCGACCTGCGCCGCGCCACGGCGGCGATGCCGCCCCTGCTGCGCTCCTACCTCTCGCTGGGCGGCTGGGTGTCCGACCACGCGGTGATCGACCGCGACCTCGGCACGATGCACGTCTTCACCGGCCTCGAGATCGCCCGCATCCCCCCCGCCCGCGCGCGCCTGCTGCGGCAGGTCGCGGCCTGAGCGCGCCCGCGGCGGTCCGGCCGGTGCGGCCCGCCGCCGGCGCCCCGGCCCGCAGCCGGCGCCCCGGCCCGCCGCCCGCGCTGCGGTCGCGTTGACCGCGGCGCGGCGCGGCCGTAGCTCGGGCGCCATGGCCCGCGCACCCCTCCTCCAGCTCTCCGACGTCTCGCTCGGCTTCGGCGGCGCGCCCCTGTTCCGCGACCTCTCGCTCGTGATCCACGAGGGCGACCGGGTGGCGCTGGTCGGGCGCAACGGCGAGGGCAAGTCCACGCTGCTGCGCGTGATGGCGGGGCTCGCGGAGCCCGACGCCGGCGAGCGCGTCCTGCCGGCCGGCACGTCCGTGGGATACATGGAGCAGGAGCCGGATCTCTGCGCCTTCGCCACGCTGGGCGACTACGCCGTCTCGGGGCTCGGCCCGGCCGATCTGTGGCGCGCCGAGGCGGCCTCGGAGGGCCTGGGCTTCGACCCCGCGCGCCCCGTCGCCACCGCCTCGGGCGGGGAGCGGCGGCGCGCGGCGCTGGCCAAGCTGATGGCCGAGGCGCCCGACCTCATGCTCCTCGACGAGCCCACCAACCATCTCGACATCGAGGCCATCGCCTGGCTGGAGGGGGAGCTCGGCCGCACCCGCGCGGCCTTCGTGCTGATCTCGCACGACCGCGCCTTCCTGCGCGCGCTGGCCCGCGCCACGCTCTGGATCGACCGCGGCACGGTGCGCCGCCAGGAGCACGGCTTCGACCGCTTCGAGGCGTGGCGCGACCGGGTGCATGCCGAGGAGGACGCGAGCGCCCACAAGCTCGACCGCCGCATCAAGGCGGAGGCGCGCTGGGCCGTCGAGGGCATCAGCGCGCGCCGCACCCGCAACCAGGGCCGGCTGCGCGCGCTGGGCGCGCTGCGCGAGGGTCGCGCGGCGACGGTCCGCCGGGCCGGGACCGCCGACCTCGCGCTGGGCGCGGCGGTGCCCGCCGGCAAGCGCGTGATCGAGGCGCGCGGCATCGCCAAGTCCCACGGCGAGCGCATCCTCCTGCGGCCCTTCGACCTGCGCGTGACGCGCGGCGAGCGCATCGCGCTCGTCGGCCCCAACGGCGTGGGCAAGACGACGCTGCTGCGGATGCTCATCGGCGAGCTGGAGCCGGACGCGGGCACCGTCCATCTGGGGGCGAACGTCGAGATGGCGGTGCTCGACCAGAACCGCGCGGCGCTCGACCCCGACATGACGCTGTGGGAGACGCTGACGGGGGATCCGGACATGCGCGTGGGCGGGCGCGCCGACCAGGTGATGGTCCGCGGCGAGCCGCGCCACGTCGTGGGCTACCTCAAGGACTTCCTCTTCGACGAGACCCGCGCCCGCGCGCCCGTCCGCTCGCTCTCGGGGGGCGAGCGCGCGCGGCTGCTGCTGGCCAAGCTCTTCGCGCGGGACTCGAACCTCGTCGTGCTCGACGAGCCCACGAACGACCTCGACGTGGAGACGCTCGACCTCCTCCAGGAGGTGCTCGCCGACTACGACGGCACCGTGCTGATGGTCAGCCACGACCGCGACTTCATCGACCGCGTGGCCACCGCCACCCTCGCCATGGAGGGCGACGGCCGCGCCACCCTCTACGCCGGCGGCTGGTCCGACCACTGCGCCCAACGCCGCCAGCGGGCGGAGCGACGGGACCGCCCGCACCGACGGGAACGCCCGCAGCGCCGTGAGCGCACGGAGCGAGGCGAGCGCCCGCCTGCCGAGCCGGGCGGAGAGGGGCCGTCGGAGAACCGACCGCGCGCCGGGGGCGCCTCCGCCGACGGCCGTCCCGCCCCGGCCGGGGCGCCGGCCCTGAGCTTCACCGAGCGCCACCGGCTCGAGGCGCTGCCGGCCGAGATCGAGCGGCTCGAGGCCGAGATCGCGAAGCTCTCGGAGTATCTCGCCGCCCCCGACCTCTACGCCTCCGCGCCGGCCAGGTTCGCCCGCGCCACCGAGG
The DNA here is from genome assembly GCA_963799455.1 of uncultured Alphaproteobacteria bacterium. GTDB lineage: Bacteria > Pseudomonadota > Alphaproteobacteria > Rhodobacterales > Rhodobacteraceae > CAWCXF01. The sequence continues at coordinate 148,594 of CAWCXF010000006.1, forward strand.
CGCTCGCGGAGCGCCGGACCGCCCTGTCGGCCGCCGAGGACGAATGGCTCGCCCTGGCGGAGCGGATCGCGTAGCGCGGCCTCGCCGACGCGCGCCGGGACGCGGCGCCGGTGCCCACCATGCCCCCGGCGCGCCCAGCGCCGGCGCAGGGAGACCACCTCCACCGGACCGTCCGGGCGGGGGCGGGGCGCGCCGTGGCCCTCCGGGCGCCGGGGCGGGAGCCCGGTCGTCCCGCGCCGGCGCGGGGCCATGCGCCCCGCCGACGGTGCCGTGGGGCCATCGCCATCCGCGGCGTCGCCCGGCTCTCGCGGCTCACCGCATCCTGAGTCCACCGTCGAGCCGGATCACGGTGCCGTTGAGGTAGCCCGCCTCCAGGGCGAAGCGCACCGCATGGGCGAACTCAGCCGGGTCGCCCAGGCGGCGGGGGAAGAGCACGTCGGCCGCGAGCCCGTCCATCACCTCCGCCCCGAGCCCTTCGAGCATCGGCGTGCGGAACACGCCTGGCGCGATCGCCACCACCCGCACGCCCATCGAGGCGAGGTCGCGCGCCATCGGCAGCGCCAAGGCCGCGACCCCGCCCTTCGAGGCCGCGTAGGCCGCCTGGCCCTTCTGCCCCTCGAACGCCGCCACCGAGGCCGTCAGCACGATGACGCCGCGCTCGCCGCCCGGATCGCCGGCGCCCTCGGCCATCAGCGCCGCCGCCCGGCTCGCCACCGTGAAGCTGCCGACGAGGTTCACGTCGATCGCCCTTCGGAACGCCTCCATCCGGTGCGGCCCCGAGCGCCCGACCGTCCGCTCGGCCGACGCGATCCCGGCGCAGGCGACGCAGGCGTCCAGGCCCCCCATCGCCTCCCGCGCGGCCTCCAGGGCCCGCGCGACCGAGCCCTCGTCGGTCACGTCCGCCGCCGCGAAGGCCGCGCCGATCTCGTCCGCCACGCCCATCCCGCGCGCCTCGTCGCGGTCGAGGATCGCCACCCGGGCGCCCGCTTGGCGCAGGCCCCGGGCGACCGCCTCGCCCAGGCCTGATGCGCCACCGGTCACGACCGCCTTGGCGTCCGACACCTCCATGCGCTCGCCTCCTCCCGGCCGTCGCGCGCCGCGAGGCGGCCGCGTGCCTCCAAGGGAAAGGCACCCCGCGCCGGGGCCGGCGGGGGGTGCGGGATCGTCACGGGTGGGCCCGCGTCGATGCGGCGTCAGCGGACCTCGCCGACCTGCTGGATCTCGGCCTCGATGTCGTCGCCGTCGAACCAGCCCTCGAACCAACCCTCCTCGTCGATGGTGATCACCTTGTCCTGGTTCACGTCGGCCGAGCCGTAGAGGCCGGTGGAGTACTCGTCCGCGCTCAGGAACGTGTCCTGGTCGGTGTCGAGCCCGGTGTAGGTGTCGGCGTAGTCGGCGTCGTAGAAGCCGCCGAACTCGGACTGGTCGAGATAGCCGGACGAGTCGAGGTCGTAGTCCGTGAACGCGCCGCCCGCGTAGCCGTCGCCGAAGTAGCGCCCGGTGCCGAGGCCGAACTCGTCCTCGGTGATCTGGAGGTCGTTGTCGCGGTCGTAGTCGGCGAAGAGGCCGGTCGCGTACTCGTTCTGGCTCAGCAGCGCGTCGTCGTCGGTGTCGAGCGCGTCGTAGTAGCCCGTCTCGCCGAAGCCCGTGTTGAAGGTGTCGTAGTCGTAGTCGGTGCCGTAGGTGTCGCCGAACATCTGCGCGCTCGCCGCGGTCGTGCCCAGCAGGGCTGCGACGGCGGTGGCGGCAAGGTGCTTGGTGAACGTCATGAATTGCTCCTTCGTCGATGTGTGTCGTCATCCCCCCCCGCGTGGCCGCGCGGGGGGATGCCCATTCAACGGGCACCCCCGATCAGGGTTCCTGACGGATCGCCGCGACCGGTTCACGGGGCCGCGAGGCCCCCGGTGCGTCGGCCATCTCGGCGAGCCCCTCCAGCGCCGCCTCGAGCGCCGCGTCGGGGGCGGTGAGCGCGATGCGGACGTGCCCCGCGGCGGTCGCGCCGAAGCTCTCGCCCGGCATCACCGCGACGCCGCGCTCCGACAGCAGCCGCTCGGCGAAGGCCTCGCCGGAGAGCCCCGTCGCCCGGATGTCGGCCATCAGGTACATCGCGCCCCGCGGCGGGTGCGGGACGACGCCGCGCCGGCCGGTCAGCACGCGCAGGGCGAGGTCGCGCCGCCGCCGGAACGGCTCCGCCACGGCCGCCTCGAAGGCGGCGCCGAGCGAGAGGGCATGCAGCGCCGCGTCCTGGACGAAGCCCGCCACGCCGTAGGTGGTGTGGGTGGCCAGATCCGCGGCCCGCGCGATCGCCTCCTCGGGGCCGACGAGCCAGCCGACCCGCGAGCCCGTCATGGCGTGGCCCTTCGACATCGAGCCGACCACCAGCGTGCGCTCGGCGAGCCCCGGCAGCGCGCGGGGCGAGACGTGCGCGCCCTCCCAGACCTGGGTGTCGTAGACCTCGTCCGAGATCAGCCAGCCGGGGCTCGCCTCGGCCATCCCCTCCAGCACCGCGCGCGGGTAGACCGCGCCGGTGGGGTTGTTGGGCGTGTTGAGGAGCAGCGCCGCGGCGCCGGCCGCGCGCGCGGCGACGGCCTCGGGCCGCGGCACGAACCCGTCCCCGGGGAGCGCCGGGACGATCACGGGCACGGCGCCCGCGGCCCGGATCGTGCCGGGATAGGTGGCGTAGTGCGGCGCGACCATCGCCACCCGCTCGCCGGGATCGCAGGCGGTCATCACGGCCGTGAACAGCGCCGCCTGGCCGCCGGGCGTGACGAGCACGCTGGACGCCGTCGTCCGCGCGCCGGTGCGGCGGGCCAGGCGGGCGGCGATCGCCTCGCGCAGCGCGGCGATCCCGGGGACGGCGGCGTAGCCGGTGTTGCCGCCGCGGGCCGAGGCGTCCATCGCGGCCAGGATCGCGGGGTCGGTCGGCACGTCGTGCTCGCCGATGGTGAGGTCCGTGACGGGCAGGCCCGCCGCGCGGCGCGCGCGCACGAGGCCGAGGATGGCCCAGCCGTCCCCGCCCTCGACGATGCACCGGATGCGACGCGACGCCCTCATGCGCGCCATGGGCCACGGGGGCCGCGCGGTGTCAAACCCTGGACAGGGGGACGGCGGGTCGCTAGGTGGGGCGCATGTGCCCGCGCATCCGCATCTGCGTCATTCGCTGACCGTCCCCGCGCGCGGCCCATCCCTCCCGTCTCAGGCCCGCGCACCCCGCGAGGTTGCCCCATGCCCGAGACCGAGCCCCAGACAGAGACCGAGCCCCAGACAGAGACCGAGCCCCGAGCGCATCCGATCCGGCTGAGGAACACGCTCACCCGCAAGGTGGAGCCCTTCGTTCCCCTGGATCCGAAGAACGTGCGCCTCTACCTCTGCGGCCCCACGGTCTACGACCGCGCGCATCTGGGCAACGCCCGCTCGGCGGTGGTCTTCGACGTGCTGTTCCGGCTCCTGCGCCACGTCTACGGGCCCGAGCACGTGACCTACGTGCGCAACATCACCGACATCGACGACAAGATCATCGCCCGCGCGCAGGAGACCGGCCGGAGCGTCGAGGACATCACCGAGGAGACCATCCGCTGGTATCACGAGGACATGGACGCGCTGGGCTGCCTGCGCCCCACCCACGAGCCCCGCGCGACCGACTACCTGCCGCAGATGATCGCCATGACCCGTGCGCTGATCGAGCGCGGCCACGCCTACGAGGCGCAGGGCCACGTGCTCTTCTCGGTGTCCTCCTACGAGGCCTACGGCCGGCTCTCGGGCCGCTCGGTGGAGGACATGATCGCTGGCGCCCGCGTGGACGTGGCGCCCTACAAGCGCGATCCCATGGACTTCGTGCTGTGGAAGCCGTCGGGCGAGGGGCTGCCGGGCTGGCCCTCCCCCTGGGGCCGCGGCCGCCCCGGCTGGCACATCGAGTGCTCGGCCATGGCACGCGACCTGCTGGGAGGCGCCTTCGACATCCACGGCGGGGGCTTGGACCTCCAGTTCCCCCACCACGAGAACGAGATCGCGCAAAGCCGCTGCGCCCACCCCGACGAGGCCTTCGCGCAGGTGTGGATGCACAACGAGATGCTGATGGTGGACGGGCGGAAGATGTCCAAGAGCTTGGGCAACTTCTTTTACGCGAAGGATGTAGGCGTCGAGGTGTTTGATGCTGATGGAAAGCCCCAAGAAGCGTCAGATGTGCTTCCGGATGGTTGGCGGATGCGGGTTGCTAGTCGCTACGCGGTTCGTCTCTATCTTTTAACAACGCATTACCGAAAACCACTGAATTGGAAAAAAACTGGATTTGACGAGGCGGAGATGCGCCTCGCAAAGCTACGCTCAGCCTCTTGGCGTTCTCGGAGTTCGGCGAAGGCTGAAACCGATGCAAGGGCGATTGATGCGGTCGCCGACGATTTAAATACTCCACTGGCCCTCTCAACCCTCGATAGACTTATTGAGGACGGAAAGTTTTCCGAGCTAAGCTCATCAATGGACTTCCTAGGATTGTACCAGTTCGACTTTCGCCAGGCCGAGTTTAGTCAAGCCGATGAGTTAGAAAGCGCGGAGCGGAAATACTTTACCGATGCAGATACTTTGCGCGCCGATTGGTCGCAGAAGATAGAGTCTTTGCTGGCTGCCCGTCTCACCGCCCGCAAGAGCCATAGCTTCACCCGCGCCGACACGCTGCGGGACGGCATCACCGCGGCGGGAGTAGTCGTGAGGGATACCCCCGACGGCACCACTTGGGAGCTCACCCCCGACTTCGACCCCACCAAGTTGGAGGGAATTGAATGACCGCCCCTCGCCACGCCGTCCCGGCCTCGAGCCGGGACCTCGATCGTTGGCGTGGGCCGGTGGTCATCATCCTGGCCCAACCCCGCACCGAGACGCATGAACTCGACGATTGCCGTCAGACTTCGATGGTCGAGGCCCCGGCTCGAGGCCGGGGCGCGGTGTCTCCAGGTGTCGAGCCGAGCGCTCGATCGGTCGGAGCCCCGGGTCGAGCCCGGGGCGTCGGGCGAGGGGGCGACCGATGGAGCGCCTGAGCCTCTACGACACCACCCTGCGCGACGGCCAGCAGACGCAGGGCGTCCAGTTCTCCGTGCAGGAGAAGCAGCGGATCGCGGCTCTCTTGGACGCGCTCGGCGTGGACTACGTGGAGGGCGGCTGGCCCGGCGCGAACCCGACCGACAGCGCGTTCTTCGAGGCGGCGCCGAAGATGCGTCCGACGCTCGCGGCGTTCGGGATGACGAAGCGGCCCGGCCGGTCGGCCGAGAACGACCCCACCCTGGCCTCGGTGCTCGACGCCGGCACGCCGGCCGTCTGCCTCGTCGGCAAGGCGCACGACTTCCACGTCCGCGCGGCGCTCGGCATCGGGCTGGGCGAGAACGTCGAGGCGATCCGCGCCTCGATCGCCCACTGCGTGGCGCGGGGGCGCGAGGCGCTCTTCGACGCCGAGCACTTCTTCGACGGCCACGCCTCCGATCCCCCCTACGCGCTCGACTGCCTGCGCGCCGCGCAGGACGCGGGCGCGCGGTGGATCGTGCTGTGCGACACCAACGGCGGCACGCTGCCGGGGCGGATCGGGGAGGTCGTGGGCCAGGTGATCGCGGCCGGCATCCCCGGCGAGCGGCTCGGGATCCACACCCACGACGACACCGGCCAGGCGGTCGCGGGCGCACTGATGGCCGTCGAGGCGGGCGCGCGCCAGATCCAGGGCACGCTGGGAGGCTTGGGCGAGCGCTGCGGCAACGCCGACCTCGTGACGCTGATCCCGACGCTGCTCCTCAAGGAGCCCTACACCTCGCGCTTCACCACGGGCGTCACCTCCGACGCGCTGGCCACCCTCACCCGCGTGAGCCGCACGCTTGACGACATCCTCAACCGCGTGTCGCGGCGCGCGGCGCCCTACGTGGGCGCCTCGGCCTTCGCCCACAAGGCGGGGCTGCACGCCAGCGCCATCCTCAAGGATCCCACGACCTACGAGCACGTCGCGCCCGAGGCCGTCGGCAACGAGCGCGTCGTGCCGATGTCGAACCAGGCGGGGCGCTCGAACCTCGTGCGCAGGCTTGCCGAGGCCGGGCTGGAGGTGGCGCGCGACGACCCCGCGCTGCCGCGCATCCTCGACGTGGTGAAGGCGCGCGAGGCGCAAGGCTACGCCTACGACACCGCGCAGGCGTCCTTCGAGCTGGTCGCGCGCGCCGAGCTGGGGCGCTTGGCGGCCCCCTTCGAGGTCGAGCGCTACCGCGTCACCGTCGAGCGGCGGCGCGACGCCAAGGGCCGCGTGGCGAGCCACTCCGAGGCCGTCGTCGCCGTGCGGATCGGCGCCGAGCGGATGATGTCGGCGAGCGAGTCCGTGGATGCCGACGGCGCCGACGCCGGCCCCGTCAACGCGCTCGCCCAGGCGCTGGTGAAGGATCTGGGCCCCTATCAGGCGCTCATCGCGGACATGCGGCTGGTGGACTTCAAGGTCCGCATCACCGACGGCGGCACCGAGGCCGTCACCCGCGTCGTCATCGACAGCACGGACGGCGCCGGACGGCGCTGGTCCACCGTCGGCGTGAGCGCCAACGTCATCGACGCGAGCTTCGAGGCGCTCGTCGACGCGATGACCTGGAAGCTGATCCGCGACGGGGCCGGCAGCGGCCGGAGCGCCGGCGGCGGCCGGGATGCCGGGAGCAGCCGGGGCGCCGCCACGACGGCGACGGCGGCATCCGAACCGGGAGCCGCGCTCGGATCGCGGTCCGCGCTCGGACCGCGGGATGGGGCCGAAGGGATGTCCGGGGATGGGACGCCAGCCGGGGCCGGCCGGGCATCGGCGCCGGGACCGGCCGTCGAGGAGGGATCGCACGCGGCGGGCGCGTCTGATCCGGTGGCCGCGCCGGCTCGGGCGCGGTCGTGACCTCGCGGCGGGCGGGCGCGGCGGGCGGCTTGGCGGGGCCCGCGGGGAGCCGGTCCCCGGCGTGAGCCTCGCGGCCTGCGCCGCCCTCGTCGAGCGCGGCGACCCCGACCGGCATCTCGCGGTCATGGCCGCACGCCCGGAGGCGCGCGCGCGGCTCCTGCCGATCTACGCCCTCAACGTCGAGGTGTCGCGCGCGCCTTGGGTGACGCGGGAGCCGATGATCGCCGCGATGCGGCTGCAGTGGTGGCGCGACGTGCTGGACGAGATCGCCGAGGGGCGCGAGGTGCGCCGGCACGAGGTCGCCACGCCCTTGGCCGGGGTGCTCGACCCCGAGGGCGCGCGCGCGCTCGACGCCGCCGTCGCCGCCCGCCTGCGGGACGCGCAGGCCGAGCCGTTCGAGGACCAGGCCGCGCTCGACGCCTATCTGGAGGGGACGGCCGGGACGCTCCTGTGGGTCGCCGCGCGGGCTCTCGGTGCCGGGGAGGGCGAGGGCGCGGCGCGGGAGGCGGGCTACGCGCAGGGCCTCGCCAACTGGCTCCGGGCGATCCCGGCGCTCGAGGCGCGCGGCCGCCGGCCGCTCGTCGACGCGCGCCCCGATGCCGTGGCCGCGCTGGCCCGGCGGGGCCTGGAGCGGCTGGCCCGGGCCCGCCGCGCCGGCGTGCCGCGCGAGGCGCGCCCGGCGATGCTCGCCGTCTGGCGCGCCGGCCCCGTGCTTCGGCGCGCCGCCGCCGAGCCGCGACGGGTGGCGGAGGGGGCCCTGGACGGATCGGAGTTCGCGCGGCGCGGCACTCTGCTGCTGAGGGCGGCAACGGGGCGCTGGTAGGGCCGCGGGGGTCCGGGGGCCTCGCAGGCCCCCGGGCGGGGGTCTAGGGGGCGGCAGCCCCCCGAGGGCGCCGCAGCGCCAGCCACACCAGCGCGCCCCCTGCCAGCGCCAGGAACGGCGCCATGGCGAGGTTGACCGCCGTCCACCCCTGCACCACGCCGCTGCCCGCGCAGTTCATCAGGCCGCCCGAGGCGAGCGAGGCCACGGTGACGAAGCCGAACACCAGCAGGTCGTTGAGCCCCTGCATGCGCCCTCGCTCCTCGGGCCGGTGGGCGCCCGCGAGCATCGAGGTGGCGCCGATGAAGCCGAAGTTCCAGCCGATCCCGAGGAGCACGAGGGCCGCGAAGAAGTGGGGCAGCGCGACCCCCGTGAGGGCCATGGCCGCGGCGCCCGCGAGGATGGCGAGCCCCACGGCGACGATGCGCGGGGCGCCGAAGCGCGCGATCAGGTGGCCGGTGAAGAAGGAGGGGGCGAACATGGCGAGCACGTGGGCGGACACCACGTCGGCCGCGTCGGCCTTGGCGAGGCCGACGCCCACCACCGCGAGCGGGGTCGAGGTCATGACGAGGTTCATCAGCGCGTAGCTCACCATCGCGCAGATCACCGCGACGCGGATGCGCGGCACGGCCAGGAGCGCGCCGAGCGAGCGGCCGCGCGGGGCGCCCGCGTGCGGGGCGGGGGGCTTGGGGATGTCGAGGAGCACGAAGAGCCCCATGCCGAGGAGGTTGATGGCCGCGGCCGCCGCGTAGGCGCCGAGGAAGGGCACCGAGGCCGCGTCCACCGTCACCTTGACGAGCTGCGGCCCGATCAGCGCCGAGACGAGGCCGCCCGCCATGACGTAGGAGATGGCCTTGGGGCGGAAGGCGTCGGACGCGGTGTCGGTCGCGGCGAAGCGGTAGAAGCCCTGCGCGCTCATGTAGATGCCGGTGAGGTAGGAGCCCGCGAGCAAAAGCCCGAAGGAGCCCTCGATCAGCCCCCAGGCGCCGACGACGGCGCCCGCGAGCCCGCCCGCTGAGCCGACGAGGAAGCCCGGCGCGCGCCCGAGGCGCTGCATGACGGCCGAGAGCCACGGCGCGGTGGTCATCGAGCCGAACACGATCATCGAGATCGGCAGGGTGGCGAGGCAGGGGTTGGGCGCGAGGCTCTGGCCCGCGAGCCCGCCGATGGTGAAGATCATGGTGATCTGGGAGCCGAGCACCGCCTGGGCCGCGACCAGCACCCACACGTTGCGCCGCGCGCGGGCGTCGGGGGCGGAGAGGGCGGCCGCGGTCATGGCCCCGCCCTACACCGGCGCGCCGCGCGAGGGAACGCGCTCGATGAGGTGCAGGAAGGAGCCGCGCACGCGGCCCGAGGCGAGGCCAGCGGCGCCGAGGTCGCGCCCTTCGGCGTCGCGGGCGAGGGCCATCGGCGGGCCGTCCTCGCGCAGCGTCGTGGCGAAGTGGAACTCGTGGGCGGCGTGGGCGCCTTCGAGCGGCCCCGACAGCACGGACGCCTCGCGGTAGCCCAGATGCAGCCGGCGCGCGGCGAAGGAGGTCTCGAGCGGCACGAGCCCCAGCATGGCGTGGCGCCGACCGTCCGCGTCGATCAGCCCCTCGCCCAGCGCCATGTAGCCGCCGCACTCGCCGTGGATGTCGGCCGTGAGGGCGGCGCGGCGCATCCCCTCGCGGAACCGCGACGCGGCGGCGAGGCGGCCGGCGTGCAGCTCCGGATAGCCGCCCGGCAGGATCACCAGGTCGGCGTCCGCGCGGGGCGGCTCGTCGGCGAGCGGCGAAAAGGGGAGGATCTCGGCGCCCGCGTCGCGCCACCCGGCCAGGACGTGCGGATAGGCGAAGGAGAAGGCGGCGTCGCGGGCGATGGCGATGCGCTGCGCCGGCGGCTTCGGGGCGCGCCGCCGGGGCGGCGGTTCGGGCAGCGGCCGGGCCAGCGCCGCCAGGGCGTCGAGATCGACGGCCTCGGCCACGGCCTCGGCGGCCGCGGCGAGGAAGGCGTCGAGGTCGGGGCGCTCCCCGGCCGGGACGAGCCCGAGATGGCGCGAGGGGTGCGCGAGGCCGGCGCGACGCGGCAGGGCGCCGAGCACCGGGGGGCCGCAGGCGAGGGCGCGGCGCAGCATCCGCTCGTGGCGCGCGCTGCCCACCCGGTTGAGGATCACGCCCGCGACCCCGACGCCCGGGTCGTGGCGCGCGAAGCCCGCCACCAGCGGCGCCACCGACTGCGCCATGCGCGCCGCGTCCACCACCAGCACCACCGGCAGCCCGAGGATCCGCGCCAAATCCGCCGTGGCCCCGCGCCCGTCGGGCGGCGCCCCGTCGAAGAGGCCCATCGCCCCCTCGACCAAGAGGAGCCCCGGCCCGGCGGCGAGCCCCCGGACGCGCCCGGGCGCCATCGCCCAGGCGTCGAGGTTGGGGCAGGGGCGCCCCGTCGCGGCCTCGTGGAAGCGCGGGTCGATGTAGTCGGGCCCCGACTTGGCGCCGCGCACGGGCACGCCCCGGCGGGCCATCGCGCCCAGGAGCCCGAGCGTCACCGTGGTCTTGCCCGCGCCCGAGGAGGGCGCCGAGACGATCAGGCCGCGGCCGCTCATCGCGCGACCGGGCCGCCCGGAGCGTCGTCCGACGCCGGGCCGTCACGGCCGGGCGCGGCGACGAGGAGGGCCGCGCCGGCGCGATCCTGACCGGACGGCAGGGGCGCGCGCACCGAGGCTGCGGAGAGCGGGCGCCCACGCGTCGTCCGCGGCCGTCGATCGGGCCGGGCGATGCGACCGGCAACGCCGTCGCGCGAGGATCCGGGCGACCGAGGAGGCCCCGGCCCGCCGTCACGCCCCGGCCCGCCGTCACGCCCCGGCCCGCCGTCACGCCCCGGCGGGCTCCACGATCCCGCCTCTCCCGCCCGGTCGTCGATGGGGATGCCGGCGCGCGCCTCACGGGCCTCCGGCCATGCCGCCGAGCCGGCGCCGAGCGCCCCGCTCGCGGGCGGGCCATCGGCGGGACCGCGGGTCGCCGGCCGGCCGCGCCCCGCCGGCCCGCGACGCGCCGGGCGCGCGCCCCAGGCGTGACGAGGGCCGCCGCGGCGCGGGGCGCCGCGACCCGTCGGAGCGGCAGGCCGGGCCGACGATCTCGGCGCCGCCGCCGTGCGGAGCGACGGCGCCGCGGTCACGCCGATTCGGCCGGACGGCCGCGGCCGAGCGGGTCGGCGTCGCGCGGCCGCGCGCCCGAGAGCCAGTCGAGCGCGCGGCGCATCAGCACCGCGCGGCCGACGCAGATCACCGCCGGGGGCTCCAGGCCGCTCGCCTCGGCGTCGAGGGCCGCGCGCTCCAGCGTCGTCTCGAGCACCGTCTGGGCGCGGAGCGTGGCGCTGCCCACGATCGCCACCGGATCGGCCGGGTCGCGCCCGCCCTCGATCAGCCGCCGCGCGATCACGGCGAGGTGCTTCATCCCCATGTAGATCACCACCACCTCCGAGCCGCGCCCGATGGCCTGCCAGTCGAGCGAGGTCGCCCCGCCCGACTGGTCGTGGCCGGTGACGAAGGTGACGGACTGGTTCACGTCGCGGTGCGTCACCGGGATGCCGGCGTAGGCGAGCCCGCCGATCCCGGCGGTGATGCCCGGCACGACGCGGATCGGCACGCCGTGCTGCACGAGCGCCTGCGCCTCCTCGCCGCCGCGGCCGAAGACGAACGGGTCGCCCCCCTTGAGGCGCAGCACGCGGCGCCCCGCGCGCGCCAGCTCCACCAGCCTGAGCGAGATGTCGCGCTGGAGGGCCGAGGGCTTGCCGCCGCGCTTGCCGGCGTGGATCCGCTCGGCCCGCGGCGCCCAGTCGAGGATGCGGCCGTCCACCAGCGCGTCGTGAACGACGACGTCGGCCTGACCCAGCGCGTTGGCGGCGTGCAGCGTCAGCAGCCCCGGATCGCCGGGCCCCGCGCCGCACAGCCACACCCATCCGGGCTCCAGGACCGGCCAGTCATGGGGGGGCAGGGCGCGCATGTCCCCTCATGCCACCGTGCGGCGCGCGGCGAAAGCGGGCGCGCGACGCGCGGAGGCGTCCGCGCGACCGGGGCCGGGCCGGCGGGCGGCGCGGCCCGTCCGCCCGCCGCGGAGGGTGACGAGGCGCCGTCGGGCGGCGCGGCCCGTCCGCCCGACGCGGGCGTCGTCCGCGCCGGGTCTCCGCGGTCGGGCTCGGCCCTCGCGGGGACGCGCTCGGCCCTCGCGGGGACGCGCGAGGCCCAGGGCCGCCGCCGACCTGCGGCCGACCTGCCGACGGGGCCCGTGCGCGCCGGCCCCGGCTTGGCCCCGCGCGCCCACGCGCCTATGCTCCGGCCGTGACGCGCGCGCCCTCCGACCGACAGGCCCTCAGGAGAGGCTGGACCACCGGCGCCTGCGCCACGGCGGCGCTCGCGGGCGCGCTGGAGCGGCTCTGGGGCGGCGCCTTTCCCGAGGCGGTGACGATCGCGCTGCCGCGCGGCGAGCGGGCGCGCTTCGCGCTCGCCCATGCCGAGGCGGGCCCCGGCTGGGCCGAGGCCGGCGTGGTCAAGGACGCGGGCGACGACCCCGACGTGACCCATGGCTGCCTGGTGATCGCGCGCGCCGAGGCCGCGCCCGGCCCCGGCGTGAGCTTCGCGGCGGGCGAGGGGGTGGGCAGGGTGACGCGGCCCGGCCTGCCGATCCCGCCGGGCGAGCCCGCGATCAACCCGGTGCCGCGCGAGATGATGCGCGGCGTCGTGGCGGACGCCGCCGAGCGCCACGGCCGGGCGCCCGGCATCCGCGTCACCGTCTCGGTCCCGGGCGGGGCCGCTCTCGCGGCGCGGACCTGGAACCCGCGGCTCGGGATCGAGGGGGGGCTGTCGATCCTGGGCACCACGGGGATCGTGCGGCCCTACTCCTGCGCGGCCTGGATCGCCTCGATCCACCGCGGCATCGACGTGGCGCGCGCGTCGGGCCAGGGCCATGTCGCGGGCTGCACCGGCGCCACCTCCGAGGCCGCGGTGCGCGCGCTCCACGGCCTGCCCGAGCACGCGATGCTCGACATGGGCGACTTCGCCGGGGGGCTGCTGAAATACCTCGCGCGCCATCCGGTCGAGCGCGTCACGATCGGCGGCGGCATCGGCAAGATGGCCAAGCTCGCGCAGGGGGCGGGCGACCTGCACTCGGGCCGCAGCCAGGTGGATCTCGGCCGCGCTGGCGCGGATGGTCCGCCTGCCGGGCCTGGCGCAGGCCGGCACCGCGCTCGGCGCGCTGGAGATGGCGGGCGACGACCTCGCCATCGCCGTGGCCGAGGGCGCGCTGGCGACCGTCCGGGGTTATCTGCGCGCCACCGGGATCGCCGCCGACACGGTGGTCGTGGACCGCGCGGGCGCTGTCCGGGGACGGGCGGGATGACGTCGGCGCGACGGCGAAGAGGCCGTGGAGGGGAAAATCCGGCATCGAGGGATTCGTCCGGCGGATGGGGGCTTCCCACATCACCCGAGGGTCCGGCGAGGCGTCGCTGCACCCTCACGCCCGGCGAGGCGGCAGAGCCGGGCCGCGCGTCCGCCGCGCGAGCAGGGCGGCACCCCGACGAGCGCCCCCGCCGGGCCGCCCCTGCCGGATCCCGCCGGGACGTGGGTCGCCGCGTGCCGGGCGCCCGGTCCGCGTCGTCGGCGGCGCCCCCCGAGGCGGTGCGGGTGTCGGGCGTCGGGACGCAGGCGGGGCCCCGGCTGGCCGGGCGGCCCTCGGGGGACGAGGCGATGGACCGGACCGGGCCTTCGCCCCGGCGCGCAGGGGCCGCGGCGTGAGGATCGCGCTCCTCGCGGGAACCTCGGAGGCGCGGGCCGTGGCCGCGGCCCTGGCCGCCGAGGGCGTGGACGCGCTGGCCTCGCTCGCGGGCGCCACGCGCGCGCCCGAGGCGCTGGCGATCCCGACCCGGCGCGGCGGCTTCGGCGGCGAGGGGCCGTTCGCGGACTGGCTGCGGGCCGAGCGGATCGGCGCGCTGCTCGACGCGACGCACCCCTTCGCCGACGCGATGTCGCGCCGCGCCGCGACGGTGGCCGCGGCGCTCGGCCTGCCGCACCGACGGCTCCTGCGGCCGGGATGGCGGCCCGGCCCCGGCGACCGCTGGACGCGGATCGCGCGCGAGGAGGACGCGGCGAGGGTGATCCCGGCGGGCGCCACCGTGCTGCTGGCCACGGGGCGCAAGACGCTTTCGCGCTTCGCCGGGCTCGACGCGCGGCTGATCTGCCGCCGGATCGACCCGCCCTGCGCGCCCTTCCCGCTTCCCCGCGGCGAGTGGCTGGTCGAGCGGCCGCCCTTCACCGTCGGGGGCGAGGTCGAGACCTTCCGGCGGCTCGGGATCGACTGGCTGGTGGTCAAGGACGCGGGCGGGCAGGCGAGCCGGCCGAAGCTCGACGCGGCGCGCGCGCTGGGGCTGCCGGTGGCCATGATCGACCGGCCGCCGCAGCCCGCCTGCGAGCGGGTCGAGAGCCCCGGGGAGGCGATGGCGTGGATCCGCTCGCTGTGACGCCCCGCCTCATCCTCGCCCCCGAGGACGTGGCCGAGGGCGCGGCCTGGCTCGCGGCCCGCGACCCGCGCATCGCGCCGGCCGTGGCGCTCTGCGCGCCGCTGCCGCTGCGCCGCCGCCCCGACGGGTTCGAGGCGCTGCTCGGCGCCATCGTCTCCCAGCAGGTGAGCGTGGCGGCGGCGAGCGCGATCTGGGGGCGGCTCAAGGCCGCGCGCCTGACGGGGCCGCGCAAGATCGCGCGGGCCGCCGACGAGGAGCTGCGCGCCTGCGGGCTGTCGCGCCAGAAGATCCGATACGCCCGCGCGCTCGGCGAGGCGCGCATCGACTACGCGGCCCTGCGCATGGCGCCCACGGCGCAGGTCGTGGCCACGCTGACCGCGGTGCCCGGGATCGGCGTCTGGACGGCCGAGATCTACGCCATGTTCTCGCTCGGCCACGCCGACGTGTTCGCGCCGGGCGACCTCGCGCTCCAGGAGGGCGCGCGGCTCCTGCTCGACCTGCCCCACCGCCCGCGCGAGCGCGAGCTGCGCGCGTTGGCCGAGGACTGGTCGCCCTGGCGGGCCGTTGCGGCGCGGCTGCTGTGGGCCTACTACGCCCGCGCCAAGTCGCGCGAGGGGATAAGGTGAGCCTGACCTACGAGAGGCGGGGGCCCGAGCGCGCCTCCTCGCTGGTGATCCTGGTGCATGGCTACGGCGCGAACGGCGCCGACCTGATCGGGCTCGCCGACGTGCTGGCGCCGCACATGCCCGGCACGGCGTTCGTCGCGCCCGACGCGCCCGAGCGCTGCGTCGGCAATCCGATGGGCCTCCAGTGGTTCCCGATCCCCTGGCTCGACGGCTCGCCGCAGGAGGCGGCCGAGGCCTCGATGCGCCGCTCGGCCGCCGACCTCGACGCCTTCGTCAGCGGGCGGCTGGCCGAGGAGGGCGCGGCGCCCGAGGACGCGATCCTCCTCGGCTTCTCGCAGGGCACGATGATGAGCCTCCACGTCGCCCCCCGCCGGCCCGAGCCGGTGGCGGGCGTGGTCGGCTTCTCGGGCCGGCTGCTGGCGCCCGAATCGCTGGCGGAGGAGGTGGCGTCGCGCCCGCCCGTGCTGCTCGTGCACGGCGACCGCGACGAGGTGGTGCCGCCCGCCTCGATGCCCGAGGCGGCCGAGGCGCTCGGGGCGGCCGGCTTCAAGGTCTACGCCCACGTCTCGCGCGGCACCGGCCACGGCATCGCGGGCGACGGCCTGGAGGTGGCGCTGGCCTTCATGCGCGAGCGATTGCGGCTCGACTGACATGGGGCCGTCGCACGAGGACGGCATCGTCGGGCGCCAGGATGGGACGGGCACCGCATCTAGTCGAGCTTGCCGGATGGCGGACGCCAGATATAGTCCCGGGTGAGCCGGCCGGGGCGCGAGGGCGCAGGCCGGCGTGTGTCGGGGGCGCGTGATGGACTTCAGGACCAGCTTCGTGAGGGAGCCGAGCGCCCTGAGGCACCATCCCGCGCTCGTGCTCAACGCCGACTACCGGCCGCTCAGCTACTACCCGCTCTCGCTCTGGCCCTGGCAGGAGGCGATCAAGGCCGCCTTCCTCGACCGCGTGAGCGTGCTGGCCGAGTACGACGAATACGTGCGCTCCCCGACGACGCGCCTGCGCATCCCCTCGGTGGTGGTGCTGCGAGACTACGTCCACCCGCAAAGGCGCGTGGCCTTCACGCGCTTCAACCTGTTCCTGCGCGACGAGTTCCGCTGCCAGTACTGCGGCGCCAAGGGGGATCTGACCTTCGACCACGTGATCCCGCGGGTGCGCGGCGGGCGGACCTCGTGGGAGAACGTCGTCGCCGCCTGCGCGAGCTGCAACCTGAAGAAGGGCTCGCGCTCGCTCGGGCAGGCAGGTTTCACGCTGCGCCGCGAGCCGCGCCGTCCGGGCTCGGAGGAGCTGCGCAACCTCGGGCGCAAGTTCCCCCCGGGCCACCTGCACGAGAGCTGGATGGACTTCCTCTACTGGGACGCCGAGCTGGAGGCGTGATGGCCCTGTCGGGACGCCGAGCCGGAGGCGTGACGGGCGCGCCTGACGGCCTCGGGCCGGGCGAGCCGATGCGCCCGGCGACCGGGTCGGGCGCCGGGCCGCCCGGCCCCGCCCCGCCCCGCCCCGCCCGGCCCCGCCCGGCCCCGCCCCGGCCCGCCCGGCCCCGTCCGGCGCGGCACTCTCGCCTTGTGGCCCGGCGCGCGCGCGCTAGAGTCGCGGCCGAGCAGGCGGAGGTCAGGCCATGGTGTCGCGCGTCATCCCGGTCGAGCCGTTCGACCTCGTGATCTTCGGCGGCACGGGCGACCTCGCCCGGCGCAAGATCCTGCCCTCGCTCTACCACCGCTTCGTGGTGGGCCAGATGCCCGACGAGGCGCGCGTGATCGGCGCCGCGCGCACCGAGCTCGACGACGAGGGCTACCGGCAGCTCGTGCGCGAGGCGATGGACGAGTTCGCGCCCGACGCCGACCGCTCGCGGCTCGACGCGTTCCTCTCGCTCGTCAGCTACATCCCCATCGACGCCAGAGGCGAGGAGGGCTGGGACCGGCTCAAGGAGGCGGTGCGCCCCGACTGCATCAGCGCCTACTACTTCTCGGTCGGCCCGAGCCTCTTTGGAGACCTCGCCGAGCGGCTGCACGGGCACGGCGTCGCCGACGCCTCCGCGCGCGTGATCGTCGAGAAGCCCTTCGGCACCGATCTGGCGTCCGCCCGCAAGCTCAACGCCACGCTCGGCCGGTATTTCGACGAGGGCCAGATCTACCGGATCGACCACTTCCTCGGGAAGGAGACGGTGCAGAACCTGATGGCGGTGCGCTTCGGCAACGTGCTGTTCGAGCCCTTGTGGAACGCGCACTACGTCGATCACATCCAGATCACGGTCGCGGAGACGATCGGCGTCGGCGGGCGCGGCGCCTATTACGACCGCGCGGGCGCGATGCGCGACATGATCCAGAATCATCTCCTGCAGCTCGTCTGCCTGATCGCCATGGAGCCGCCCTCGCAATTCGAGCCCGACGCGGTGCGCGACGAGAAGCTCAAGGTGATCCGCTCGCTGAAGGACGTGGCCCCCCACCACATCGTGCGCGGCCAGTACGAGGGCGCCCCGGACTGCCGCTCCTACTGCGAGGAGGTCGAGAACGCGCGCTCGCGCACCGAGAGCTTCGTCGCGCTCAGGACGCACATCGACAACTGGCGCTGGGCCGGCACGCCGATCTACATGCGCACCGGCAAGCGGCTGAAGGGCAAGGCCTCCGAGATCGCGGTCGTGTTCAAGGACACGCCCCACCACATCTTCCACGACCGCGCGAACGGCGAGGAGCACCGCAACATCTTCGCCATCCGGCTGCAGCCCAACGAGGGCATGACGCTCGATGTCACCATCAAGGAGCCCGGGCCGGGGGGGATGCGCCTGATGGACGTGCCGCTCGACATGACCTTCGCCGAGGCGCTCGGCCCCGAGCGCGGCTCGATCGCCGATGCCTACGAGCGGCTCATCATGGACGTGATCCGCGGCAACCAGACTCTGTTCATGCGCGGCGACGAGGTCGAGGCCGCCTGGGCCTGGACCGATCCGATCATCGCCGGCTGGGAGCGGCGCCACGACGTGCCCAAGCCCTACGAGCAGGGCACCGCCGGCCCCGAGGACGCGCTCATGCTGATGCACCGCGACGGGCGGCGCTGGCGGCGCATCGCCGACATCCGCGAGGACGCCCGCCAGGCCGAGGCGGCCGAATGAGCCGCCGCGCGATCTTGGGAGGAGGTGGGTTGGCGCCCACCCCACGGCCCTCGCGAGCCCGGGTCCGCAGGGTGGGTGCCAACCCACCACGCCTCCCACCATGCCTCGCGGACGCCCCGGGTTGCGCCCCGTGGAGCTGATCGAATATCCCGACCGCGAGATGATGGCCATCGACCTCGCCAACCGGCTCGCGGGCGAGCTGGGCGACTGCCTGCGCCGGCACGAGCACGCCTCCTTCGCCGTGCCCGGCGGCACCACGCCGGGGCCGGTCTACGACGCGCTGTGCGCCGCCGACCTCGAATGGGAGCGCGTCCACATCCTGCCCACCGACGAGCGCTGGGTGCCCGAGGACGACCCGCGCTCGAACCTGCGGCTGCTGCGCGAGCGGCTGCTGGTGAGCCACGCCGCGGACGCCGTGCTGGTCCCTCTGCCGCGCGAGGGCGAGCCCGAGGACGCCGCGCGCGCCTTCTCCGAGCGCGTGGCCCCTGAGTTGCCGCTGTCGATCCTGCTGCTCGGGATGGGCGCCGACCTCCACGTCGCCTCGCTCTTCCCCGGCGCCGAGGGCCTGGCCCAGGCGATGGCCTCGGGCGCGCCCCCCGCGCTCGCCATCCGCGCGCCCGGCGCGTCTGAGCCGCGCGTGACGCTCACCGTGCCGGTGCTCGACGGGGCGATGTCGAAGCACATCCTCATCATGGGCGAGGAGAAGCGCGAGGCGCTGGAGCGGGCCCGCGGGATGCCGCGCGCCAAGGCGCCGGTGACGGCCGTCTGGGACGAGGCGCTGGTCCATTGGGCGCCGTGAGCACCGACCGCGATCGGGCCTGGGGCGCCCTGCGCGCCCACCGCGAGGCCACGCATGGGCGCCCCATCGCGGCGCTCCTCGAGGAGCCCGGCCGCGCCGAGGCGTTCTCCGCCGAAGGCGCAGGGCTGCTGCTCGACTACGCCAAGACGCACATCGACGCGCGGGCGCGCGCGCTGCTGATCGCGCTCGCCGAGGCCGCCGGGGTGGGCGCCCGCCGCGACGCGATGTTCGCGGGCGAGCGCATCAACGAGACCGAGGGCCGCGCGGTGCTCCACACCGCGCTGCGCAACCTCGACGGCGCGCTCGAGGTGGACGGGCAGGACGTGATGCCCGGCGTGCGAGAGACGCTGGCGCGGATGGAGGCGTTCGCCGAGGCCGTGCGCGGGGACGGCTTCACGGGCGCGGGCGGGGCGATCACCGACGTGGTGAACATCGGCATCGGCGGCTCCGACCTCGGCCCCGCGATGGCCGTGCGCGCGCTCTCGCCCTACCACGACGGCCCGCGCTGCCACTTCGTCTCGAACGTGGACGGCGCCGACGTCGCCGACGCGCTGCGCGGGCTCGACCCCGCGCGCACGCTGGTGATCGTCGCCTCCAAGACCTTCACCACCACCGAGACCATGACCAACGCCGCGACCGCCCGCGCCTGGATGGCGGAGGCGGTGGACGAACCGGCCGCCCAGTTCGCCGCGCTCTCCTCGGCCACCGAGCGCACCGCCGCCTTCGGCATCGACGCGGCGCGCGTCTTCGGCTTCGAGGACTGGGTCGGCGGGCGCTACTCGGTCTGGGGGCCGATCGGGCTGTCGCTCATGATCGCCATCGGACCCGAGCGGTTCCGCGGCTTCCTCGCGGGGGGCGCCGAGATGGACCGCCACTTCCGCGAGGCCCCCCCGGCCGAGAACCTGCCCATGATCCTCGCCCTGGTCGGCCTCTGGCACCACCAGGTCTGCGGCCATCCGACCCGCGCCGTGCTGCCCTACGAGCAGCGGCTGGCGCGGCTCCCGGCCTACCTCCAGCAGCTCGAGATGGAGTCGAACGGCAAGCGGGTGACGATGGAGGGCGCGCCGGTCGAGGCGTCCGGCCCCGTCGTCTGGGGCGAGCCCGGCACCAACGGCCAGCACGCCTTCTACCAGCTCATCCACCAGGGCACCCAGGTCGTGCCCTGCGAGTTCATGCTGGGCGCGCGCGGCCACGAGCCCGACCTCGCCCACCACCACCGCCTGCTGATGGCCAACTGCCTCGCCCAGTCCCAGGCGCTGATGCGCGGCCGGACGCTGGAGGAGGCGCGCGCCATGCTGGAGGGCTCCTTCGAGGGCGCCGAGTTGGAGCGCCAGGCCGCGCACCGCGTGTTCCCCGGCGACCGGCCCTCGGTGACGATCCTCTACGACCTCCTCGACCCCGCGACGCTCGGCCGCCTGGTCGCGCTCTACGAGCACCGCGTGTTCGTCGAGGGCGCCGTGCTCGGCATCAACAGCTTCGACCAGTGGGGCGTCGAGCTCGGCAAGGAGCTGGCGAAGGCGCTCGACCCGGTGCTCGCCGGCGAGGCTTCCGCGGAGGGCGACGGCTCGACCCGGCGGCTGGTGGGCTGGCTGCGTGAGAGGGAAGCCGCCTCGGCGCCCCGGACCTGATCGGGGGCCTCCGAGCCCCGTGCGGATCGAGATCCCGGCCCAGGGGCCGGGCCGCCGCTACCCTTCTCGCCGATCCGGCTCGCGCATCGCCGCGCGGGCGTGCCCTGGCACGGGCGTCCTGGCGCCGTCCCTCGTGGACACCGTCACCGCCCGGCCCGTCGCGCGCAGGTCGGGCGCGAACACGCCGTGGTCCTCGACCACGCTGGTGGTCCCGATGCGGACGGTTCCCGATGCGGACGGTGCGCACCGTCACCACGTAGGGCGCGTGCAGCCGCATCTCGGCCAGGGACTCGGCCTCCGCGTGGCGCAGCACCAGGCGCGGCGCGCCCTGGCCGCAGTCCGACACGCCGCGCTCGACGGAGTGGCGCGCGCGGGCCTACTCGAACCAGGTGAAGAGGGCGGCATGGTCGACGTGGCCGGGCGCGTCGATCTCACCGCACCGCATCGCGTCGGCGATGCCGAACGCCCAGGGCTCCGGCATGCCTCTGGCGCGCCGCCCGTCGGGGCCGAGGATCATGGAGCGGGTGAAGGGAATCGAACCCTCGTCTTAAGCTTGGGAAGCTCCTGCTCTGCCATTGAGCTACACCCGCGCGCCACGCGACTAGCTATCGAGGGGCCTCGGAGCCGTCAAGGCTGGGGGCACGCGTGCCCCTCGCAGGGGTCGCACCCCTAGACCCCCGCTTCCGGGCGCTGACCCGCGTGTTGAAGGACACCGCGGGGAGCGTGACCACCTTCGCCAGCTCCGGGAACGTCGCCGTCGCGTGGGGCAGGGCGTTGGCGGCGACGAAGTGCTCCTGGAAGCGCGGCTCGACGGCGGTCTCGACCTTCTCGATCGCGCGCGCTTGTCGCTCGACCTTCCGCCGCGCCGCGCGGCTCAGCAGCGCCATCCGCGCGCCGGTCCCGGCGGCGTTGCCGGCCGAGGTCACCCGCTCCAGGGGCGCGTCGGGGATCATGCCCAGCACCATCGCGTGCAGCGGCGAGATGTGCGCGCCGAACGCGCCCGCGAGCACCACGCGGTCCACGCGGTCCACCCCCATCGCATCCATCAGCAGCCGGGCGCCCGCGTAGAGCGCCGACTTCGCGAGCTGGATCGCCCGCACGTCGCCCTGCGTCACGGAGATCAGCGGGCCCCCGGCCTCGCGGCCGTCGTGGATCACGTAGGCGTGGGTCCGGCCCTCGGGCACCGAGCGCGCGGTCCCCGTCTGCTCGGCCGAGCCGATCAGGCCGCCCGCGTCCACGATCCCCGCCATCCGCATCTCGGCCACCGCCTCGATGATGCCCGAGCCGCAGATCCCGGTGACGCGCGCGCCTTCGGGAAAGGCCGGGTCGTCCGACCAGGCGTCGATGCCGATGACGCGGAATCGAGGCTCCTTCGTCGCGGGGTCGATCCGCACCGCCTCGATCGCGCCGGGCGCGGCGCGCTGTCCGGCGCTGATCTGCGCGCCCTCGAAGGCGGGGCCCGTGGGCGAGGAGCAGGCCAGCACGCGCTCGCGGTTCCCGAGCAGGATCTCGGCGTTGGTGCCCACGTCCACGACGAGGCTGAGGTCGTCGCGCGCGCCCGGATCCTCGGCGAGCGCCACGGCCGCGGCGTCCGCGCCGACATGGCCCGCGATGCAGGGCAGGAGGTAGGCGCGACGGGCCGGGATGCCGACCTCGCGCGCGTCGAGCGACAGCGGGCCGGAGGTCGCCAGCGCGAAGGGCGCCTGACCCAGCTCGGACGGGTCGATGCCCAGCAGGATGTGGTGCATCACCGGGTTGCCGACGATCACCGCCTCGACGAGGTCGCGCGGGTCGGCCCCGGCGCGCTCCGTCAGGCGCCGTGAGAGGTCGCCGAGCGCGGCGCGGACGACGGCCGTCATCTCGGCCGCGCCCCCCGGCGTCATCATCGCGTGGCTGACGCGGCTCATCAGAATCCTCGCCGAAGCGGATCTGCGGGTTCATGATCCCGTCCGAGGCCAGCACCGCGCCGTCCGTCAGGCTCACGAGATGCGCCGCGATGGTGGTCGAGCCGAGGTCGATGGCGAGCCCCAGGAGCGGCCCGGGATGATCGCCGGGCCAGATGTCGAGGATCTCGGCCGGGCCGTCGCCCGGCGCATGGACCGCCACCGTCACGCGCCAGCCGCCGCGGCGCAGCGCCCCCTGGAGCCCGCCCAGCAGCGGCGGCGAGGGGCGCGCGACCTCGACGCCCCAGCGCTCGGCCAAGGCCGAGGCCAGCCGCTCGAAGTCGCCCGAGGGGTGGTGCATGTCGGGCTCGGCGACCTCGACGCTCAGGAGCCGCGTGGCGGGGTCGAGTGCTATGTCGAGCGCGCCCGCCTCCTTGCGTATGACCTGGGGGTGGAGCTGGCTCTCGGGCGGCACGTCGATCACGCAGTCGGCCTCGACCCGTGCCTGGCAGCCGAGCCTGCGGCCGGGCGCGAGCCCGCGGATCTCGTCGTAGCGGCGCTCCACGGCGTTGAAGGGCGAGAGCGAGCCCTCGGTCATCGTCACGCCGTGCTTGGGGTGCGCGCCGATCGCGGGCGCCACCTGGCAGCGCGAGCAGATGCCGCGCCCGCTGCACACGCTGTCGAGATCGACGCCCATCGCGCGCGCCGCCGTCAGCACCGGCGTGCCCCGCTCCACCCGCCCGCGCTTGCCCGAGGGGGTGAACACCACCAGCGCCGTGCCGTCCGCGCTCCCGTCCATGTCGTGCCCCCCGTCGTGACGGCGCGATCATAGGGCGCCGCGCGCCGGGCGAAAGCGCCCGCGCGCCGTCGCGGGGTCCGTCGCCGACACGCGCTGCGGGGTGGGGGCCCGCGACGCCGAGGACGACGCGGGCCCGGCGCGAGGCGGAACCCGGAGCGGGGTGCGGGCCGCCGCTCCGCCGAGTGGTCCCGCCGAGACGGGCGGGGCGAACCCTGCCCGCGGCCGGGCTCAGGCCCGGCGCCGCCTCAGGGCGAGGAGGCCGACGAGCCCGCCGCCGAGCAGGAGCGCGCCCGCGGGCAGCGGGACGGCCGAGACCTGGATGCGCTCGAAGGAGGCGTCGAGATCCTGCGGGCCGGTGAAGACGAACTCGATCGCGTTGACCGCGGAGAAGCTCGCGGTCCCGGCGAAGTCGGCGAAGAGCAGGACGACGGATTGCGACTTGATCTCCTTGGGGAAGATTTTCTCGACCATCGACTGGCGGCCGGCCATGTCCGTGACCGTGGCCGAGATGTTCAGCTCGGCGTCGGCGTTCTCGACGACGAACTCGAAGCCGCGGTTGGCGCCGCCCATGATGAGATCGACGCCGCCGAGCCCGGAGAGCCCCTTGCCGTCGTAGCGCACGGTGCCGATGCCGCGCTGGTTCGACTGGTTCGAGAAGTTGAGCAGCTCCTCGTCCGCCTGGTTCGTCGTCAGCGAGGTGGCGAAGGGGCCGCCGCGGTTGAGCGTCTTGGCGATGAGGTCGCGGTAGCCGCCGAGCACCGAGGGGTCGAACGCCTCGCTGCGGCGGGGGAAGCCCTCGACCGGCCGGTCGGCGACGATCTGGGTCGCCTTGAAGTCGTCGATGACGATGGTCGCGGCCGTCGCTGCGAGGGGGGCCGCGGCCAGCGCGACGGACAGAAGGAGCGTTCTCATGGGCCTCTCGATCGCTGGTGTCGCACGGCGCGCGACCCGCCGGCGCCCCCGGGGAGGGCGTCCGTGAGTCGGCCATTCGCCGCCAACAAGCACCCCCATGGTCAACAAAGTCTGAACGGATCGCGGTTCGGTGCGCTCCCGCCGCATCCTGCGCCTCGAGCGCGCGCCCAGCGCGCGTCCGGCGCGCGGCGATCCGCCGGGGATTCCGACGGCCTGCGCGATCGCCATGCGCGACCGTCCGCCACGGCTTCGGCCGACCTCGGATCGGCGCCGCGCCCGACCTGCGGCGCGGGACCGGCGCCGCGGGCGGGCCTCAGGCCCGACGGCGCCGCCGCCCCGTGCCGCGCGCGGCCTGGGCCGCGGCCGCGGCCTCGGCGAAGCCCATCCCCTCGCGCACCGCCTCGGCGACGCGGGAGAAGCCGATCCAGGCGCCGCCGTTGGGGTCGTGGTCCATCAGCAGGTTGGCGGCGCGCACCGCCTCCATCTCCGCGAGCCGCACGGGGTTCATGATCGCGCTCGTCATGCCCGCGCCGATCGCCATCGGCAGGAACGCCCCGTTGACGCCGTGCCGGTTCGGCAGGCCGAACGAGACGTTGGACGCCCCGCAGGTGGTGTTGACGCCCAGCTCCTCGCGCAGCCGGCGCACGAGCGCGAAGACCTGCCGCCCGGCGGTGGCCATCGCGCCCACCGGCATCACGAGGGGATCCACGACGATGTCGTGCGCCGGGATGCCGTGGTCGGCCGCGCGCTCGACGATGCGGCGGGCGACCGCGAAGCGCACGTCCGGATCCTCGGAGATGCCGGTGTCGTCGTTGGAGATGGCGACGACGGGGACGTTGTATTTCTTGACGAGCGGCAGGATCGCCTCCATCCGCTCCTCCTCGCCCGTCACCGAGTTGAGGAGCGGCCGGCCGTGGGCCGCCTCCAGCCCGGCCTGGAGCGCGCCGGGCACCGAGCTGTCGATGCACAAGGGCGCGTCCACCACGCCCTGGATCAGCTCGATGAGCTGGCGCATCAGCGGGGGCTCGACGAAGTTGTTGTCGGCGTAGCGCGGATCCTCGGCCATCTTGTTCCTGAACACCGCGCCCGAGTTCACGTCGAGCACGGCCGCGCCGCAGGCGACCTGCTCGATCGCGTCGCGCTCGACGGTCGAGAAGTCGCCCCTCTCCAGCTCCGCCGAGAGCGCCTTGCGCCCCGTGGGGTTGATGCGCTCGCCGATGACGCAGAACGGCTCGTCGAAGCCGATCGCCACCGTCTTCGTCTTCGATTCCAGGACGGTGCGGGTCATGCGTGCGTTCGCCTCATCGGTGCTCTGCGAGCCAGGTCGCGGCCGGCGCGACCCCGCCCAGGGGGAAGACGTGGAGGCGCTCGATCAGCCCCGGCCTGTCGGCCGCGGCCGCGGCAAGCGCGTCCACCAGCTCGGTGGGCTCGTATGGCTGCAGCAGCCGGCGGAAGTCGAGGGCGCGGCGTTGCAGGACGCGGATCGAGGGGCCGACGCCGCAGGCCACGGCGTATTTGATCAGCGTCTGGAGCTTGGCGGGTCCGGCGATGCCGAGGTGGATCGGAAGCGTGATGCCCGCCTCGCGCAGCCCCTCGGCCCAGGCCAGAACCGGCTCGGCCTCGAAGGCGAACTGGGTCACGATCGCCATGCGCGCGTCGGTGCGCTCGGAAAAGCCCTGCTTCCAGCGCAGCGCCTCCGACACGTTGTGCAGGCCCCCGTCGGGGTCGATGTCGCGCGAGCCCTCGGGGTGGCCCGCGACGTGCAGGTCGGTGAAGCCCGCGCGGTCGAAGGCGCCCGAGTCGAGGAGCTGCGTCGAGGCGTGGTAGGCGCCCACGGGGCGCGCCAGCCCGCCCGCCAGCACGAGCGCCTGGCGCACGCCGGCCTCGCCCTGGTAGCGCGCGATCCAGTCGTCGAGCGTGGCGCGGTCGGCGATCATGCGCGCGGGGAAGTGCGGCATCGGCTCGAAGCCCGCGGCGCGCACCTTCGCCGCCGCCGCCGCCATGTCCTCGATCGGCGTGCCCGCGATGTGGGCGACGTAGACGCGCGTGCCGCGCGGCAACGGCAGGTCCATCAGCATGGGCGCGGTGCGCGGGATCACCTCCACGGAGGCGCAGCGCAGCAGGTCGGCCTTGGCGGCGTGGGTCGGGTCGGGGGCGTGGTCGAGGCGGGGCATGGCCATGGCGGTCTCCTCAGGCGCGACCGTGGTTGTCGATGAGCGTGCGCAGGCGGGCGTCGTCGTATTCCACCTCCAGGCGCGCGGCGGCGGCTCGGGCGGCCTCGACGGGCTCGCCCTCGGCGGGGCCGATGGGCGTCTTGCGCCACTCGGCGATGTAGGCGTCGTCGTCCCTCGCGCCCGAGCGCATCGCGGCGCGGTCGATCGCCTGCTCAAATCGCTCGGGGAGGGGCACCTTGGCCGCGCGGCGGCCGGATCCCACGATCACCTGCGCCGGGATGTCGCGCCAATAGACGATGGTGACCTCGGGCATCGCGTCCCCCTCCGCGGCTCGCGCCCTGCCATAGCCGCCCCGGCGCCCCCGCCACGGTCCGATCTCGACATGGCGCGGCCCCGTTGCGACGCGCGGCCTCCGGCGCCGCACCTTGATTCGGCCTGCGCGGCGCATTAACGTGGTTCTAACCACAGGAGGGCGTTCGGATGGCGCCCAGGCGTCCCATAGGCGTGGGCGCGTATCCCAGAGCGGTCGATGCCCCCGCGCCGCAACCGCCCGACCCGGCCGACCTCTACGCGGCGCTGGATCTCGGGACCAACAGCTGCCGGATGCTGATCGCCCAGCCGAAGGGCGCTCAGTTCCACGTCGTGGACAGCTTCTCGAAGGCGGTCCAGCTCGGCCACGGGCTCGAGAGCCACGGCCGGCTCTCGCGCGCCTCGATGGCCAAGACGCTCCAGGCGCTCAGGATCTGCGGCCGCAAGATCGCGCAGCACGAGGTCAGGCGCATGAGGCTGGTGGCCACCGAGGCGTGCCGGCGGGCGACCAACGGCGCGCAGCTCGTGAGCATGGTCGAGCGCGAGACCGGCCTGCCCCTTGAGATCATCGAGCCCGAGGAGGAGGCGCGGCTCGCCGTCGTCTCCTGCGCGCCGCTCGTCTCGACGCGCACCGAGCAGCTCCTCGTCGTGGACATCGGCGGCGGCTCCACGGAGCTCGTCTGGATCGACCTGTCGAAGGTGGCTCGCCACGACCGCCCGCGCGCGATCATGCGGCTCCATCGCGGCTTCGCGCCCGCCACGAGCGCCTTCCCGGCCGCCCGGGTGGTGGACTGGATCTCGGTGCCGCTCGGCGTGGCCACCCTGCGCGATCAGTTCCGCGACGTGGCCGACGACGGCGCGCGCTACGCGCTGATGTCGTGGTTCTTCGAGGAGCAGCTCCAGTCCTTCAGCCCCTACCAGGCCGAGCAGGCGCGAGAGGGCTTCCAGATCATCGGCACCTCGGGCACCGTCACCACGGTCGCGGCCTCCCATCTCGGGCTCAGGCGCTACGACCGCTCGAAGGTGGACGGGCTGCGCATGACCTCCGACCAGATCGACCGGGTGGTCAACCAGTACCTCCGCCTCGGGCCGCAAGGCAGGCGCGCCGACCCGCGCATCGGGCGCGACCGCCACCAGCTCATCATGTCGGGCGCCTCGATCCTGCAGGCGCTGCTGCGCTCGTGGCCGACCGACCGGCTGACGGTGGCCGACCGCGGCCTGCGCGAGGGGCTGCTCTACGCGCAGATGAGCGCCGACGGCGTGCTCGAAGAGGCGCCCTGAGCCGCATGGCGCGCGAGGGGGGCAGGGGCGAGGGCCGGGGAGACAGCGGCCGGGGCCGGCGCGACCTGCGCGAGCGGGTGCGCACCGCGCGCGGGCGCAAGCTCTCCTCCACGCGCTGGCTGGAGCGCCAGCTCAACGACCCCTACGTCAAGCGCGCCAAGGCGGAGGGCTACCGCGGGCGCGCCGCCTTCAAGATCCTGGAGATCGACGACCGCTACCGCTTCCTCGAGCCCGGGGCGCGCGTCATCGACCTCGGCTGCGCGCCCGGCGGCTGGTGCCAGGTCGCCGTGACCCGGACCAACGCCGCGGGCGAGCGCCAGGGCGCTCGGGGCCGGGTGCTCGGCGTGGACCTCCAGGAGGTCGAGCCGATCGCGGGCGCCGAGATCCGGCGCATGGACTTCCTCGACGAGGGCGCGGACGAGGCGATCCGCGCCTGGCTCGACGGGCCGGCCAACGTGGTGATGTCGGACATGGCGGCCTCCTCGTCGGGCCACAAGCAGACCGACCATCTGCGCATCGTCGCGCTGTGCGAGGCGGCGGCGGATTCTGGCGCTCGACGTGCTGGGCCCGGGCGGCAGCTTCGTCGCCAAGGTGCTCGCGGGCGGCGCCGAGGCGGGCCTCCAGGCGACGCTGAAGCGCGCCTTCGAGACGGTGGCCAACGTCAAGCCGCCCGCCTCGCGCGCCGACAGCTCCGAGCGCTACGTGGTGGCGACCGGCTTCAGGGGCGGGGCGGCGGGCGCCTGAGGCGGATCGGCGGGGGCGGCGCGGGCCGATCCCGGCCGCTCGGAGCGCCGAGCGTGCGCCTCCCGCGGCGCCCCCGCGGCCGCGGCGCCGGACGATGGCGGTCGGGTGGCGCGGTCGGGTGGGCGCGGTCGGGTGGGCGCGGGCCCCGCGGGGGGACGGCCATCTCTCCCCGCGGCCCGCGATGGCGCCGGACCTCCGCCACGCAGGGGCGGGGCGAAGGGGAGGGACGGTGCGCGGCTCCTCGGACGAGTGGGCGGACGTGCCCGGCTTCGTCCTCGGCCTCACCGCGCGGGTCCGGGAGGCCCGCGAGCGGATCGTGCGCTCGCCGGCCTCGGCGGTGGTGGACAACGCGAACGCGATCGCCGCCACCCTGGCCATGCTGGCCGAGTTCCCCGGCCGCAAGCGTCCGGGCGAGGGCGTGATCCGGTGCGAGGACGTCGAGGGCTCGGACGCCGAGGGCTGCGCCCGCCGCTCCTCGCACCGCGTCCCGTGCACCGCGTCCCGGGCACCGCGACCCACGCCGGCGCGGGGGTCCGCGGCGCGCCGACCGGGCGGCGGCTCGTCCGCCGGAACGCCGCCCGATCGCTGGATCGAGCGCGACCGGCTGCGCGACGAGCGGCTCGTGCGCGACCGGGGCGCGGTCATGCGCCAGACGGGGTTCGAGCCGCGCGAACGGGCGCGCGGGCCAGTCGCGCGAGGGCGGGCCCGAGGCCTGCGTCGGGCCCATGGCGCCCGCGACCGACCGGATCGGGCCCTATGGCGGACGCGGGAACGGCGAGCCCCACGGCGCGCGCGTCGCCGGCATCCCGGAGCGGATCATGGCCGCCGACCTCGCCGCGATCGCGCGGGACCGCGAGCGTGCCTGCGAGCTGTCCCACCCCGGCCATGCCGGAGCGCACGGGCTCGCCCCCGCCGAGCGGTTCCGGCTGCCCTCGCGCGCGGCGTTTCCCTCCGCGGCGCTCACGATCGACCACGTGATCGGCCGCTCGGACCCGCTCATGGCGCCGCGCTGGAGCGTGGGCGGGCGCCACGACGGATGGCGCGCCTTCGGCCCGCCCTCGGGGGCCGAGGTCCACGTGGTGGGCATCCCCACGCCGAGTTCGGCCCACGGGGCGTCGGGCGCGAACGGACGCCCATCGAAGAGACGGCGATCCGGAAGCAGATCCTGCTGGCCGCGGGGGATGTGTGAGGGGGATCCGTGGGCGGGGATGGACTGGCGGAGAGACAGGGATTCGAACCCTGGGAGGGCTTGCACCCTCAACGGTTTTCGAGACCGCCCCGTTCGACCGCTCCGGCACCTCTCCGCGGTCTGGCGCCGATCTAGGCGAAGGCGCCGCGCGAGGCAAGGGAGCGCCTGGACCGCGAGGACATGCGTCCCTAGCTATGGCCGAGCCCCTCGGAGAGCCCCCATGATCCGCCACGTCGCCCTCGCCGCCCCGCTGGCCCTGACCCTCGCCTTGCCCGCCCCGGCGCACGCCCAGGTGCCGCCCGAGCACGAGGCGCTGTTCGACGCGCTCAAGCTCGACCGGGTCGTCTCCCTGATGCGCGAGGAGGGCGCCGAGCAGGGCGAGGCGCTGGCCGACGAGATGTTCGCCACCCGCGGCCGCGCCGGCTGGCGCGACAGCGTGGCGCGCGTCTACGACGAGGACGCGATGCGCGCGCGCCTGATCGAGGGCATGTCCGCGGCGCTCGAGGGCGAGGACGTGGGGGCGATGACCGACTTCTTCGCCTCCGAGCGCGGCGAGCGGATCATCGATCTGGAGCTCGCCGCGCGCGAGGCGATGGCCGACGAGGAGGTCGAGGAGGCCGCCCGCGCGACCTGGTCGCTGATGCCCGAGGAGGATCCCGATCGCGCCGCTCGCGTCGAGGCCTTCGTCGAGGCCAACGACCTGGTGGACGAGAACGTCGAGGGCGCGCTCAACGCCAACCTCGCCTTCCTGCGCGGCCTGAGCGACGGCGGCGCCTTCGCCGAGCCCGTGCCCGAGGAGGATTTGGTGGCGGACGTGTGGGCCTCGGAGCCCGAGATCCGCTCGGAGATGGAGGGATGGCTCGGCGGCTTCCTGGCGCTCGCCTACGAGCCTCTGGAGGACGAGGCGCTCGACGCCTACATCGCCTTCTCCGAGACGCCCGAGGGCCAGGCGCTCAACCGCGCGCTGTTCGACGGCTTCGACGCCATGTATCAGGAGGTGAGCTTCGACCTCGGCCGCGCCGCCGCGACGCAGATGGCCGGCCAGGACATCTGAGGCCCCGAACACCCGGCAGTCCCTCAGTCTGAAACCCATCGCCCTCGACGGCCGTCGCGCGAGCCTTGTCGCGTCAGCCTCGCTCTGCGCCGTGTGCTTGGCGCGAAGCATGGAGGAGAGACCATGCCGACGGGCCCGGAGCGTGGGAAGCGCCCGGCCGACGCCATCGCGGCGCCGTGCGGGCGATGCAGATCGCCACGGGCGAGGCCGAGGAGGAACACGCAGGCGGCGACGGCGAGGACAGCGACGCCCACGCGCTCGGGCGCGAGGGCGTCGCCGCTCGGGCGGCGAGGACGACGCCGGAACGGCGTGCGGAGATCGCGCGGTCGGCAGCGGCCGCGCGCTGCAGGAAGCAAGGGAGTGCCTCAGCTCGAAGTCGGCCGCCCCCGACGAAGTCGGCCGCCCCCGACGAAGTCGGCCGCCCCCGACGAAGTCGTCCGCCCTCGACACCGACGGCGCGCCGATCCGGCGGAAGCGTGAGCGGCGCGAGGTGCCTTGGGGGCTGACCGGCGCCTCGATGCCCTCGCCCGATGCGCGCGGGCCTTCCGCGGGCCGGGAGGCGCGGCCCTCGGACCGAGGCCCCACTGGACGTAGGTCAGCATTGACAGCGTCTCCTGCTCGGCCCTTCTCGGGGGACGGCAGAGACGGGGTGAGCGGGAACGCCTCTCTCCCGTGGTGCCGAGCGACCTTGTCCCGAAGCTCGCGCATGCCGGTGCATCTCGGCGTCGGATCTGACCCCAGGGGCGGACGGCATGGGGCCTGGGCTCGCTTGTTCATGTCGTGGAGCCGGGCCTTGAACCCGATGGGTGAGCGGCATCCGCGCCGGGTGGCGGCGTGACGGATCGCGCCGTTTCTCGATGAAGCCGTCCCTCGATGAAGCCGTCCCTCGATGAAGTAAAAGGCGGCCATCCTCGCCTCGGGGCGCGAGCGGAAGCGGCGGCGGTCGATCATCGCGCCTTCCAGCGTGGCGAAGAAGCTCTCGCGCATCGCGTCGTGGAGCGCGTCGCCGACGAAGCCCATCGATGGGCGCCCCCCGGCCCCCTCGCACCGCGCGCCCCGAAGGCCGGCGGCGCGCGTCGGGCGTCTCGAGCGGTCGCCGCGACACCCCGCAGGTGGAGGTTGCGATGACGGCGAGGAGACGGCGTTCTGATCGGAGGCTGCGGGCCGCGCCGCGCTCGCTCGGCCGGGGCGGCCCGGCGTGAGGATCGCCGGCGCCTCTCGGGCGGCCGTAAGCGTCCGGGCTCCCTGCACTGCCGGAGGCGGGGCTACGGGGAGATGATGTCCATTAGGAGATGATGGACACTATCGGGACCTCGGGGTGGGTGGACGACGCAAGCGCAGGGTGTGGTCGGACGCCGAGAAGCGGATGATCTGCGTGCAGGCACGGCTGCCCGGCATCTCCGTGAGCCAGGTCGCGCGGCGCTACGACGTCAACGCCAACCTAGTGTTCAGCTGGCTGAGGAACCCGCGCTTCGCGCCCGACGAGGCGGCCGTGGAGGAGCACGTGGGGTTCCTTCCGGTCGAGATCGTCGATGCCGGTGTGGAGCCAGATCGCGAGCCCGTCGAGGCGGATGCGCCGGCGCCTGCGGGCCGGATCGAGCTGGAGCTCGCGGGCGGTCACCGGCTTCAGGTCGTGGGGCCCTACGATCCGGAGGCGCTGGCGCGGCTGATCCGCGGGCTGTCGGGCCCGTGATCCCGGTCCCTGTGGGCACGCGGGTCTGGCTCGCGGCGGGGGTGACCGACATGCGCCGCGGCTTCGCCTCGCTGGCGGCGCAGATCGAGAAGACCCTCGAGCTCGACCCCTATGCCGGGCACCTCTTCATCTTCCGGGGCAGACGCGGCGACCTGATCAAGGTGATCTGGTTCGACGGGCAGGGCTCGTGCCTGTTCTCCAAGAGGCTGGAGCGGGGCCGCTTCGCCTGGCCCTCGGCGAGCGAGGGCAAGGTGGCGCTGACCGCGGCGCAGACGGCGATGCTGCTCGAGGGCCTGGACTGGAGGACCCCGGCCCGCCCATGGCGGCCGCTGAAGGCAGGATAATATCGTCCTGCCAGCCGGTTGGGGATCCCCAACCGGCACCTCGCCATGCTATCATCGGCCATGCTCGACGAGGCCGTGCCGCTGCCCGAGGACCCTGGCGATCTGAAGGCCCTCGCACGGCTCCTGATCGCCGAGGTGAAGGCCCAGGCGCTGCTGATCGAGAAGCTGCGCCATCAGCTCGCGGGCCACCGGGCACACCGGTTCGGCCCCTCGGGCGAGAGCGCCGACCAGCTCCAGCTGGCGCTCGAGGCGAGCGAGGTGGCGGCCGGCGCCATCATGGGCCGGCTGCGGCTCCCCGAGGAGGACGAGGACGAGGAGGCGCGCCGTCCGAAGCGCCGACCGATCCCCGACCACGTCCCGCGCATGGAGGTCGAGATCGCGCCGGCCGAGGAGGCCTGCGCTCGCTGCGGGGGCCGCCTCCGACGCCTGGGCGAGGACGTGACCGAGGAGCTCGAGTACGTGCCGGGGCGCTTCGTCGTGAACCGCATCACCCGACCGCGCCTCGCCTGCTCGGGCTGCGAGCGCTTCGTGCAGGCGCCGCTTCCCTCACGGCCCATCGAACGCGGTCGCCCGGGGCCGGGGCTGCTGGCCCACGTCCTCGTCTCGAAGTTCGGCAACCATCTTCCCCTGTACCGCCAGAGCACGATCTACGCCCGCGACGGGCTCGACCTGGACCGCTCCACCCTCGCGGACTGGGTCGGGCGATCGACGGCGCTGCTGGAGCCGCTCGCGGCCGCCATCGGGCGGCACGCCCTCGGCGGCGAGGCGCTGTTCGCCGACGACACCCCCGTGGCCATGCTCGCCCCGGCCGCGGCAGGACCACCACGGCGCGGATGTGGGTCTACGTGCGCGACGAGAGGCCCTGGGGCGGGCCGGCGCCGCCCGCGGCCTGGTACCAGTTCTCGCCCGATCGCCGGGGCGAGCACCCGCAGCGCCACCTGAAGACCTTCGCCGGCTGGATGCACGCGGACGACTACGCGGGCTTCAGGGAGCTGTACCGGAAGGACGCCGTCCGTGAGGTCGCCTGCCTGGCCCACGTCCGGCGCAAGTTCGTCGACGTCCACCGCTCGCAAGGCTCCGCGATCGCCGAGGAAGCGATCCGGCGCATCGCCGAGCTCTACGCGGTCGAGAAGGCGGCGCGCGGCCGGCCGCCCGAGGAGAGGGCGCGCCTGCGCCAGGCCGACGCCCGTCCCGTCCTCGACGACCTCGAGGCCTGGCTCGCCGCTCAGCTGCCCGCCCTGTCGGGCAAGACCCCGCTCGCGGCCGCCATCCGCCACGCCCTCGTGCGCCTGCCCAAGCTCAGGCCCTACCTCGAGCACGGCACCCTGGAGGCGGAGAACAACGCAGCCGAGCGCGCCATGAGGCCGATCGCCCTCGGGCGGAAGAACTACCTCTTCGTGGGCTCGCAGGCCGGCGGCCGCGCCGCCGCGGTGGCCTACACCCTGATCGAGACCGCCAAGCTCTGCGGCGCCGACCCCGAGGCCTGGCTCGCCGACACCCTGGCCCGCATCCCGGACCACAAGATCACCCGCCTCGACGAACTCATGCCCTGGAACCACCCCTCAGCGCGGTGACGCCGGACGCATACGGGCGGCCATCCGGAGGGGCGCTTGAACGAGGACGCCGGGGCGGCTGCCGGGGCATCGCCGGCGGTGGGGGCCAGGGGGTCCGGGAGGCCGGCGGCATGCCACCCACCCATCTATCCGTCTCGGCCAAGCCGCCCTCGGGGCGTCAGCTGTCCTTCGCGGAGCGCGAGGAGATCGCGTGGCTCGCGCGCCCCGGGGGCGCGGCGCGCGCGAGATCGGTCGCCTCGGCCGCGCCCCGTCGGCCCTCTCGTGCGAGCGGCGCGGCGACCCGCCAGGCGGCTTCGAGTGCCGCGCCACGACCGCGCGGTGGCACGGCCCGTCGTGCCGCGCGGCGTCCGAAGCGAAGCCCGCGAAGCTGGCTGACCGATGAGGCCCTTCGGCGCCCCGTCGAGGAACGGCTGGCCGGCTTGATCGCCGCCTCCAAGGGGGCGGCTGTTCCCGGCCCGACCGTGCCGTGGAGGGCGCGCCGGTCGATCCGCCGCCAGTCCAGGCGATGGGCTCGCGCCTGGAGCCCGGAGCGGATCGCGCGCAGGCTGCCGATCGACGTTTCCGAGGACCAGACGATGCGCATCTCGCACGAGGCGAGCCGACCTGTCGCCCTCCATCCAGGGCCGCGGCGCGGCTCGCGCCGCGAGCTGAGCGCCTGCCTGCGCGACGTCGGCGGGCGCGGGCCAGGTGCCGCGGGCGCGCATGCGCGGTCGGCGCAACTCCTTCGTCGCCTTCGAATCGACGGTCCGCGCGAAGCGGCGAGATCACGATCGGCGAGCCCCCGCGGAGGCGACCGGTCGGGCCTGGCCGGGCCACTGGGAGGGGCCTTGTTGAGCGACAACCACCCTGACCGGTGCCGACAGCCAAGTTGGCCGGCGGCGTCGGCCTCAGGGAGGGCGTAGCCCGACTGGAGGCAGACGCCGCCGGCGCGATCGTCTCCGAGGGGCGATGGCGTGGGGTGCTGGCCGCTGCGGGTCGGTACGAGCGGGATCTCTGTCGTCCAAACGGAGGTCCCGACGTGCCGGGCAGACCCGTCACCGACCAGCAAGCGAGACTGTACATGCACGACCGTCCCCGTCACCCCCAACGCCTCGCCGCGGCCCGCGCTGGCTTCAGCGAACGCACCGCTCGGCGCCTCGAGGGCGACCCCCGTCTCCCCTCGCAACGGCGCGCCGAGCGCGGCCGCACCGTCCCCGATCCCCTCGCCGGGGTGTGGGAGCCGGTGGTGCTGCCGATCCTGGAGCGCGACCCCTCGGTGCAGGCGGTCACGCTCCTGCGCCACCTCCAGATGACGGACCCCGACGCCTTCCCCGACGACCGCATCCGGCGGACGCTGGAACGGCGGGTGCGCGACTGGCGCGCGCTCCATGGCCCTGCGCGCGACGTGATCTTCCGCCAGGCGCCCGAGCCGGGGCGCCTGGCGCTGTCGGACTTCACCGACGCGGGCGCGCTTGGCGTCACCATCGCGGGCGCGCCCTTCGACCACCGGCTCTACCACTTCGCGCTGGCCTACAGCGGCTGGGAGCACGCCGCCGTGGTCCTTGGCGGCGAGAGCTTCACGGCGCTCGCCGAGAACCTCCAGAATGCCTTGTGGGGCCTCGGCGGCGTGCCGCACGAGCACCGCACCGACAGCTTGTCGGCCGCCTACCGCAACCTCACGCGCGAGGCCGCCGAGGACGCCACGCGCCGCTACGAGGAGCTGTGCGCCCACTACGGCCTGATCGCCAGCCGCAACAACCCGGGCGAGGCCCATGAGAACGGCGCGGTCGAGTCCCACCACCGCCATCTCAAGACCGCCCTCGACCAGGCCCTGATCCTGCGCGGCTCACGCGACTTCGCCGGGCTCGCCGAGTACCGGACCTTCGTGGATCAGCTCGTCGCACGGCGGAACCGGCGGCGCGAGGCCAAGGTCCGCGTCGAGATGGCGGCGCTGCGGCCCCTGCCGCCTCGGCGCACCACCGACTTCGCCGAGCTCGTCGCGCGCGTCACGCGAACCGGCGGCTTCCTCGTCCACGGCGTCTTCTACAGTGCGCCGGCGCGGCTGATCGGCCATCGCTTGCGCATCCATGTGTATGACGACCGCATCGAGGCTGGCTCGGAGCGACCCGCGTCGTCACCCATCCACGCCGACGGCGCGCAGGCGGCGGACGGCGCGTCCACGTGGTCGACCACCGCCACGTGATCCATGCGCTCAGGCGCAAGCCGTTTCGCCGAAGGCGGACCTCCGGTTCGACGGCCTTCGCGCGCTCGGTCTACCGCGACGGCCTCTTGCCGCGCGAGGAGCACGCCGCCGCCTGGGCGTGCCTGTCCGAGGCGCTGCCCCAGAAGGACGCCTGTCGGCGCATGGTGGGCCTCCTCGCGCTCGCCCACGACGAGGGCTGCGAGGCCGCAGCTCGCCCACCTGATCGCCGAGGACCTCGCTGAAGGGCGAGCACCTGACGCCCGCGCCCTCCGTGCCCGGCTCGAGCCGCGCAGCCGCGGTCTGCCCGCCGACGTTCCCGTCGCGCTCACCGCGCTCGCGAGCTTCGACGCGCTGCTTGAGGCGCGCGCATGACCGCCCGGGAGATCGACGTCCACACGCTGCCGAGCATGCTCACAGCGCTGCGCCTGCCCAGCTTCACCCGGCGCTGGCAGGGCTTCGGCCCCGCAGGCCGACAAGGAAGGCTGGCCCGCCGCGCGCTTCCTCGCGGCCCTCGCCGAGTGCGAGTTGGCCGAACGCGAGACCCGCCGCATCCAGCGCCATCTCAACGCCTCCCATCTGCCGGGCGGCAAGACGCTCGCCACCTTCGACTTCAAGGCCCTGCCGAAGGTGCCCCGGAAGCGGATCGAGGCGCTCGCCGCGGGCGACTGGCTCGAGGCGGGCGCCAACCTCATCGCCATCGGCAACTCGGGCGCCGGCAAAACCCATTTGCTCTGTGCCATCGGACACGCCCTGATCGAGGCCGGCCACCGCGTGCTCTACACCCGCACCACCGACCTCGTCCAAAGGCTCCAGGCCGCGCGGCGCGACCTCGCCCTCGAGGGCGCCCTCGCAAAGCTCGACCGCTTCGACCTCATCGTCCTCGACGACATCGCCTACGCTCAGAAGGACCAGGCCGAGACCTCGGTGCTCTTCGAGCTCATCGCGCGGCGATACGAGACCCGCAGCCTGGCCATCGCCGCCAACCAGCGCTCACGCGCCCGGGACCGCGTCTCCCCCGACCCCGCCGTCACCGTCGCCGCCATCGACAGGCTCGTCCACCACGCGACCATCCTGGAGATGAACGTCGACAGTTACCGCCGCAGAGCGGCCGCCAGCCGAAAGGATGGCGAGGTCGCGGTCCCAGCGACAGCCTCCACCGACAGCCTCGACGACAACCACAAAGGAGCCGCCTGAACCGCACGACCTCCAACCGCAGCAGCCAGCAAACCGGCCAACTTGGTTGTCGGTCCCGGCCAAGAAGGTTGACGCCCTACAGGGGGATCTGATCCTCGGTCTGCCGAGCCCGGCCTCAGGCCACGCTGGTGGAGCGGGCGGCGCGCTTCACCATGCTGCCGCACCTGCCGTCCATGAAGGGGCACGGCGAGGGGCCGCGATCCAAGAACGGCCCGGCGCCTGCCGGTCACGGCGCCGAGGCGGTGCACGACGCCATCGCGGCCGCGATCACGGCCCTGCCCGAGCGGCTCCGCCGATCCGCTGGCCCGGGACCAGGGCGCGGAGATGGCCCGGCACGCCGAGCTGCGGATCGACACCGGCCCCCGAACCCACGTCCGCGACCACCGGAGCCCCTGGCGGCGCGGGACCGACGAGGACGACCGGCGGGCCGCTGCGCCAGTGCTTCCCGAAGGGCACGGACCTCAGCCTTCACGGACCCAGCCTTCACGGACCCGGCGCACTCGAGGCCGTCGCCATCACCCTCGACGGCCGGCCCCGAAAGACCCTGGGCTGGCGCACGCCCGCCCAGGCGCTCGACGAGCCGCCGACGACCGCTCACGACGCCCGCGTCGCGTCCGACCGATCGAGACTGCCCGGCACGCCCGCGAGCCCTGCCGGGGAGCGTCTGACGCCGCGAGGACCACGCCTTCGACGAGCCGCAAGGGAAGCTGTTTGGACGACGCTCCCGTGGAGGGCTCCTTCCACCCGCTCAAGAGCCTGCCCCCGCGGCGAAGGCGGGGGTCGGGCGCGTGCACCACCGCCTCCCAGCCACCAGAGCCGGGGCGCGCGGCGGGATCCGCTCGGCCGGGTCGCGCGCTGCGACCCGCGCCGACCGCGTTCGGCGTCGGGCCGCCGCTCACCGGCCGCGTGGAGCGCGTCGCGGCCCGACCGCGTCCACCGCGACGGCGCGGGATCGCTGGCCGCTCGCCCCTGTCGCTCGGGCGCTTCGGGCGCTGCGCGGCGTCGGGCTCGTGGGGGCCGCGACGCTGGCGGCCGAGATCGGCGGCCTCGGCCGCGTCGGCGGTCCCGAGCGGCCGATGAGCTGGCTCGGGCTGGCGCCCCCGGATCGAGCCCGGCGCGCGCGCGATGCGCGTCGAGGCGGCGTGGGGCTGCCGGCGCACGAAGGGGACGCGCCACGCGTCGACGCCCGGGCGCCTGGACGGGCGGGGGCCCGGAGCGCGGGTCACGGGCCGGATCACGGGCCGGATCACGGGCCGGGTCATGGGCCGGATCACGGGGCGGGCGGTCGCCAGCCCGCCGACGAGGGCCTGATCGATCCGCTCGGCCGGGGGCCGCGCGCACCCGCCCCCTCCGCCCCCTCGCGCCGGGGCACGGCCCCCCGTGCCCGTCCCGTGCCCGTGCCCGTGCCAGGGGATGACCGTCATGAGGGCGTCGACCCCCCCAGAGTCCCCGACGGGATCCCGGTCACGATGTAAGCGCCGCCTGAGCTCCGCCGGAGCGGGGCTTGCGAGGGCGCACCGTCATTCTCGCAGGGCACTCGCCTGGCTCTCCTGCGCGTCAAGCCCATGTTCCGCCGACGGTCGACGACCCTCGCGCGCGGTGGAGGGCGTCCGGCGAGCGCGCCACGCGCGGATCGCTCCATGCGAAGTGCGCGCGGACCGACCGGTTCGCCTGGCTGCGGGAGCGCATGACGTTGCCGCCGGGGTCGCACGTCCTCGACGTCGGATGCGGGCCGGGGTGGTTCGGGCGCACGCAGGCGCAGCACCTTCCCGATGGCCTCCGCCTCGTCCGGCTCGACAGCTCGCCCGGCATGATCGAGGAGGCGCGGACGGGCATCGCGGTCACGGGCCGCTCCGGGTCGATCGGGAAGCGGGTCGCGGACGCGGTCGTGCTGTCGCTCGACGATGCGTGCTTCGACGCGGTCGTGGCCGCGCACGTGCTCCAGCACGTCGAGGAACCGGTCCGAGCGCTGCCCGAGGTGGCGCGCGTGCTGCGCTTGGGTGGGCGGGCCTTCGTGACGACCAGCACGACCGACGACATGGCGGAGCTGAGCAGGCTGGGTGCGCGAGCCTTCTGCGGCCCCGCGGTCGACCGGGGCGCCGCGCGGCTCTCGCTCGACGACGCCACGCGCCTGAGGGGGGATCGGTTCGTGGGGTGCGGCGGCACGACCTCGTCGATCGCCACGCATGCACCGATCCCGCCGATGCCGTCGCTTGCCCGCTGTCCATGCCGGGGGTCCGTGGGAGTTTCTGCAGGATTGTACGCTAAGGGCGCTCCAGGTCGACTGCAGTGGCGCCGAGGGCTGCGATCTCGCGGTAGAGGGTTGAGCGGCCCAGGCCGACCTGGCGTGCGGCGCGGGTGGGCGACAGGCCGTTGCGCACGAGTGTGAGGGCGGCGTCGAGCTTCTCGCGGTCGAGGGCGGGGCGGCCGGGCATGCGGCCTTCGGCGCGGGCGGCGCGCAGGCCGTCGCGGGTGCGCTCGGCGATCAGGCGGCGCTCGAACTGGGCGATGGCGCCGAAGACGTGGAACACCAGCTCGCCGGCGGCAGACGAGGTGTCGATCTTCTCCTCGATCGAGACGAGTGAGATGTCGCGGCCCTTCAGGCGGTTCACGGCCTCGAGCAACTCTCGCAGGGAGCGGCCGAGCCGGTCGAGGCGCACGACCATGAGGGTGTCGCCGGCGCGGGCGTAGCTCATCAGCGTGGCCAGCCCCGGGCGCTCGAAGGTCCGGCCCGAGACGACGTCTTGGTATATGCGGACAGCGCCAGCCTCGGTCAGGCGTATGAGCTGGCCTGCGATGTCCTGCTCGGGGGTGGAGACACGGGCGTAGCCCAGGGTCTCGGGCATGGGGCCACCTCCATCCACAGCCTCGCCTCGGTGCCACGGGCCGGCATCGGTGTGCCGCCCATCCCCGAACCGGTCGGTTGCGGGACGACCGGAGCGGCGGACCGATCGGCCCCCTGCATCCGTCCACGAACTGCGTCCACGATCAAGCGGCCGTCTCCATACGCAAGATACCTTTGCGGGACGCTCCACCCCCTCATGGAGGCCCCTGCATGCGTCCGCCGCCTGCGCCATCCGCCGTCGCGCCCTCGATCCTGTCGTCGGCCGAGCGCGCCGCCCTGTTCGACCCTCCCCACGACCACGACGAGGCCGTTCGGCGATGCTCGCTCGCTCCGGACGAGATCGCCTTGGCGAGCCGACGACGGCGGGCTCGCAACCGGCTCGGCTTTGCGGTGCAGCTCGCCCTCGTGCGGGACCTCGGCCGCACCCTGCGAGCCGGAGAGCGACCTCCTATGGCCGTGATCGACATGGTCGCCGATCAGCTCGGCACGGACCCGGAAGCATTCGACCTCTACGCGGCGCGCGATGAGACGCGCCGTGAGCACGCGGCCGAGATCGCAGGCGCCCTCGGGCTGCGCACGATCGGGCAGCCCGACTACCGGACGGCGATCGCAGCCGGCGCTGCGGCCGCGGCGGCGACCGAGCGCGGCGCGCCGATCGTCATGGCTGTCATCGAGGATTCTGAAGAGCCGACGCATCCTCGTCCGCGGAGCGGCGCTCGTGGAACGCCTTGCTCTCGCGGCGCGGGCGCAGGCTCGTCGCCGAGCGCACCGGGACTTGAGCCGGGGGCTCGACGCCGCGACGCGCGAGGCGTTGCACGGTCTTCTCATCGAGCGCGTCGAGGGGGACGGGCGCACGCTGTTCGGCTGGATCGGGGAGGCGCCCGAGGGTGCCACGCAGCGGAACCTGGTCGGCACCGTCGAGCGTCTGCGTCGCCTGCGCGCGATCGGGATCCCGGATGATCGCCGCAAGACGATCCACGGCAACCGCTACGGCATGATCGCGCGCGAGGCGAAGGCCACGCCGGCCCGCGAGCTGATGCGCTTCGGCAAGGTGCGGCGGAAGGCGGTGCTCACGGCGTTCGTCATCGAGCGCCAAGCCGCGCTCACCGATCTGGCAATCGGGATGTTCGACCGCATGATCGCAGCCGCGCACCGCCGGGCCGAGGCCTCGCACGAGGCGCGCCAGCTGGCCCGGGCGGAGGCGCTCGAGGTGTTCGCGCGCAACCACCTGCTCTTGTGCTGGGCGCTCGATGATGCGCGCCGTGAAGGCCGAGACCTGGCAGGCGCAGTCGAGCGGTCTCTGGGGTGGGACCAGGTCGCCGCCGACGCTCGGGTCCTGTCCCGGGCGCTCGGACCAGACAAGAGGAGCGACCTGGATGAGCTGATCGGTCGGCGCACCACGCTGCGCCGGGCGGCCCGCGTGATCTTCGAGGCCTTCACGTTGCACTCCTTCAGGACGGGCGACCCGGTCCTGGCCGCCGTCGAGATCCTGCGGTCGCTTTACGCGGGTGAACGGCGTGTGCTCCCTGCCAAGGTGCCCGTCGTCTTTCTCAAGCGCCGCTGGCGCGAGCGCGTCCGTGCCGGCACGCCCGACTTCGATCCCCGCGCCTGGGAGGTGGCCGTGCTGGTGCACCTGCGCGACCGGCTGCGGTCAGGGGACGTGTGGGTCGAGGGCTCACGCGCGTTTCGGACCTTCGAGGACTATCTGCTGCCGCGCCCGACCTTCGCCACCATGCGGGCCGAGGGGCAGCTCGGCCTCGCCGTCCCGGACAGCTTCACGGCATGGCGCGAGGAGCGAACCGCGACGCTGGACGCGAAGCTGGGCATCCTCGCTTCGGCCGCCGCGGCGAACCGTCTGCCCGACGCCACGATCGATGCCGGCGGCCTGACGCTCTCCCCGATCCGGCGCGAGCGGACCGATGCGCACCGCCGCCTGTCGACGCGCCTCTACAACCTGATGCCTCGGGTGCGGATCACCGACCTGCTGGCCGAGGTGGACGGGTGGACCAGC
This sequence comes from uncultured Alphaproteobacteria bacterium, assembly GCA_963799455.1. GTDB lineage: Bacteria > Pseudomonadota > Alphaproteobacteria > Rhodobacterales > Rhodobacteraceae > CAWCXF01. Next base: position 191,145 of record CAWCXF010000006.1, read on the forward strand.
TTCGCCTCGCGCTTCACCCATTACCGTACCAGCCAGGCCCCCGCCGGCGACGAGCCCGCCCTGATGGGCGCCATCCTGGCGGACGCGACCAACATGGGCCCCATGCTCTTGACCGGGGCGCATGGCCGAGAGCTCGCGCGGGCTGAGCATCCACGAACTCGGCCGTGCGATCGACGAGCGCATCCGGCCCGAGACCTACGCTGCCGCGATCGCGACCATCGTCGACGCCCAGCATGCTCACCCCCTGTCCGCGATCTGGGGGCCGGGCGAGACCTCTTCCTCTGACGGGCAGTTCTTCTCCGCGGGCGGATGGGGCGAGGCGGGCGCGGACTACAACGCCCGGCACGGGGCCGAGCCCGGCTCGGTCTTCTACGGCTTCATCTCGGACCGCTTCGCCTCGTTCTACTCCAAGATCATCCCCGCAGCCGCCAGCGAGGCGCCCTACGTCCTCGATGGCCTCGTGCACAACGAGGCGGCGCTCGTCATCCAGGAGCATGCCACCGACACGGCCGGCGCGGTCGAGGCGGTGTTCGCGCTTTTCCACCTGGCTCGGGCTACCGCTTCGCGCCGCGCATCCGCGACCTGAACGAGCGCCGCCTCTTCACCATCGAGCGTGGTGCCTCCCACGGCGTGCTCGATCCCATGATCGCCGGCCCCGTGAGCATGACCGCGATCGAGGAGAACTGGGACGAGATCCTGCGCCTGGCCGCCTCGATCCGAGCCGGCACCGTGCCGCCTTCGGTGATCCTCAAGAAGATCGCCGCCTTCCCGAGGCAGAACGTGCTCAACAAGGTGCTCAAGGAGATCGGCCGCGTCGAGCGCTCCGTCTTCATGGCCGACTGGCTGATGGAGCCCACGCTGCGTCGCCGCGTCGTGCGCCAACCTCAACAAGGGCGAGAGCCGCCACGCCTTGGCCCGCGCGGTCTTCTTCAACCGCCTCGGCGAGCTGCGAGACCGCACCGCCGAGACGCTCGCTTATCGTGCCTCAGGACTGAACCTCGTCGTGAACGCCATCATCTTGTGGAACACCACCTACCTCGCCCGCGCCGTGGCCTACGTCCGTGCGCAGGGGGTGCCGCTCACAGACGAGCAGATCGCCCATGTCGCGCCCATCCGCTGGGGCCACATCGCGCTCACCGGCGACTACCTATGGTCGGAGCTCGATCGCCCCCGCGAGCGCTTCCGCCCGCTGCGAACCCGGCGCTTCGATCCCGCTCGCTTCGCCAGCGCTTAGCGTACAATCCTGCAGAAACTCCAACGGACCCCCATGCCGCCGGGGGATGACGCGTCGCCCCCCGGTCGGCGGCCGGAGGACGTCGTGCAGGAGGAGACCGAGCGAGGGGGCGGCGTCCTGCGGATCACGAAGCGCGCCGGCATGGTCGAGGGGACGAAGCGGTCGGCGATTTGAGGTCGAGGCGCCTGACCCCCGCGCGCCCGGCCTACAGCCCTCGGATCATGGGCCGCCTGTTCTTGGGCCGCCTGTTCTGCGGTCTTGAGTGCGCTCTCGGGGAAGCCCCAGGGGGGAGCGCGTCGATGCCGCCCTGGGGGGGCGGCCTGCGGCGATGGCCTCGAGGATGGCGCGCAGGGAGGCGAAGGGCTCGACGCCGCCCATCCTGGCGGTGCCGATCGGCGAGGCGATCCGCGCCCGGCTCCGCGCGCCGACCTCGTGGCCTTCGAAGAGCGCGCTCTTCCTGCCGGGGGCCAGCGGCCTGATCTGGCGCTCGACCGGGCCGGTGTCGGGCTCGAGCCGGCCGTCGTCGAGGAGGCGCGTGAGCCCGTTCCACCGTGGGCTGAGCGGGTCGGCCGTCGCCTTGCCCATCTGGGACTGGCGCGGCTGGCGCGCGGCCTGCTCCCGCAGGGAGGCTTCGAGGCCGCTTGGCGGCGGGAGGGGGGGCCGCTTGGCGGCGGAGGGAGCGTGCCGGCCGCTGCCACGCGGCGCGCCTCGGGCGACCGGCCCCGGACCTCGGCCTCCACGGCGTGCAGCGCGGCGATGCGCGTGGGCGCCGCCTCGGTCACGGGCGATCCGGCCCGGGGCGCGCGCGCGGCGCGCGGGGGATCCCGCGGCGGGCCCGCGCCCAGAAGCCAGCGGCAGGCCGGCCGCCGGGGTGTGCCGCCCGTCCGCCGGGTGTCGGCCAGACGGTCGTGGCCGCCATGGCCGTCCACTCGCCAGAACCCCCTCGAAGCCCGCGAGCGTGGCGAGGGCCCGCGCCCGGCCGCGCCCCGGGGCGTGCCGGAGGACCACGCCCGGCGGATCGATCCCGCCCCACGGCACGGCCGGCCGTCGCGCAGCATCGCCCACAGGTGGCCGGTGTCCGTCCGCCCGCGCCCGGGGTCGAGGATGGGCGCCGGGGTCTCGCCCACGAGCAGCCTGTCCGACCGCCCCGGCAGCTCGGCCATGCGGTCCACGACCGGCGCGAGACGGAGCGCGGCCCGCCCGATCCAGCTCGCCGCAGCCGGCGCCGGCTGCGGCGGGCCGGGATCCGCCCCCAGCCCAGGCCCTCGAGGAGCGCATCGTGCCGCACGGCGGGCCAGGCGAAGCGGCCCGCATCGAGGCGCTCGCAGAGCCATCCAGGCCGGTCCCGTCCCAGGCCAGCACCTCGACCCCGTCGTCTCGCTTCGAGCGGACCACCAGCGTCAGGCCGGAATGCGCGTCGGCACCCGGCCTCGTGTCCCGGACCGTGGCCCCCAGCCCGTCATGCCCGCGCCGGAAGCCCACCAGCCGCATGGCGATCACGAGCCGCAGGCGGTGGTCCTCGCTGGCGACGACACAGAATCCTTGGACGGACTCGGGGCGAGAGCCGGACCCCATGGCCGGCGGGCTGCGGTCAAGCCACCGCGCGCACCGGGCGAGGAGGTCGTTGACGCCCATGCGCCCGCCAGCGGCATGGCAGCGGGGATTCCCCTCCTGCCTGGACCTCGGAGCGACCCCGGATCGGCCAAGCCAGAAGCGAAAGCAGGACCGCGCGCGTCGTGCCCTCCGGCGGTGGACCCACCATGCCCGGGCTCACCCCGCCTTGCGCCTCAGCGTCGCCTCGGCCGCCAGGAGCAGCACGTCGCGCGCCCACTCCTCGATCGGCTGGCGCGCGGCCTCGGCGGCCTCGAAGATCATCCGGTGCTGGTCGGGGCTCGCGCGCACGGCGATGTCGCCGGTGAAGGGGATCTCGGGCTCGAAGCCGTCCTGCTCGGCCCAGGCGAGGTAGTCGTCCACGCTCTCGCGGAACGCCTGGAGAACCTCCTCCACCGTGCGGCCCTCGAAGGTGATCACGTGCCCGATGCCCACCACCCGGCCGTGGAACACCATGGCCTCGTCGTCGAAGGCGACCCGCCCGGTGTATCCCTTGTATGGCGTCACGGCTCGACCCCGGCAGCCCTGAGGAAGTCCCGCACGTCCTCGACCGTCGCCTTGCCGGCGGTCGGCCGAGGGTGCGGCCGGTGGAACGTCGCGCGCGCCCCGCGAAGGGCGAAGCGCACGCGCGATCCGCTTCCTTCCGTCTTGCTCGCTCCGAGCGCCACGATCAAGCCCTCGATGTCGCTCCACCGCACGGTCGCGCGCGTCGGATGGTCGAAGATGGCCGCCAGGGTGGCGCGTTGCTTGCGGTTCATGGCTCCCTCCGGCGATGCTGGCGGATGGCGCAGTCCGACGCGGTGAATCGCCCTACGCGGGTGTTCACCTTATGTTCCAACCGAGCGGGGTCGATCAATGGAAACCGACGAGCAGACCGCCTTCCTCGACTACGCCCGCGAGGGGGGCGTGCTGCACGGCGAGCTCGAATGGGTTCTCTTCGGGCTCGAATGGCTCGCCACCGCCATCGACCTCTTCGCCATCGCCATCCTGCTGGTCGGCGCGGCGCGCTTCATCGTGGGCTTCGTCGGGGCCGAGGTCTCGTTCGGCGACGACCTGAGGCGCGTGCGCGGCGTCAACCGCGAGCGCGTCGAGCTCGGCCGCTACATCCTGGCGGGGCTCGAGATCCTGATCGTGTCGGACATCATCCAGACCGCGCTCAGCCTCGCCATGGCCGATCTGGTGTTCCTGGGCCTGCTGGTGATCATCCGCTCGCTCATCTCCTTCTTCCTCGACCGCGAGCTCGCGGAGGTGAAGCGCGAGCTCCAGGAGTAGCGCACGGCCCGTCCGGGCCTCGATCGGGGCTTTCCGTCCCTGCCCGTCTGCGCTCTTCTGGGCGCGGGGGAGGGCCGGGCATGCCGAACGACCATCAGGAGGCGCTGTGCCGCGACAGCCCGCACGTCTTCGCGGGGCTGAGGGCGCTCTTCGTCAACACCTCGCTCAAGCGCGACGGGGGCGAGAGCCACACCGGGCGCCTGATGGGCGTCTCGGCCGCGATAATGGAGCGCGTGGGCGTCGCGGTGGACCGGCTGCACATGCTCGACCACCACGTCCCGCCGGGCGTCCAGCCCGACATGACCGAGCATGGCTGGGAGCGCGACGACTGGCCCGCGCTGTGGGGGCGGGTGCTCGCCGCCGACATCCTGGTCGTCGGCACGCCGCTCTGGCTCGGCGAGGAGTCCTCGGTCTGCCGCCGCCTGATCGAGCGGCTCTACGGCATGTCGGGGCAGCTCAACGAGCGCGGCCAGTCGGTGTTCTACGGGCGCGTCGCGGGCTGCGTCGTCACCGGCAACGAGGACGGCATCAAGCACGCCGCCATGACGCTGACCTACGCGCTCTCGCATCTCGGCTACGCGATCCCGCCCCAGGCCGATTGCGGCTGGATCGGCGAGGCGGGGCCGGGCCCCTCCTACGGCGACGACGACGGCCGGGGCGGCCGGGTCGGGGTGGACAACGACTTCACCCAGCGCAACACCACGATCATGACGTGGAACCTGATGCACATGGCGCGGCTCCTCGCGGGCGGCCTGCCGAGCCACGGCAACGACCGCCGCGCCTGGGCCGCCGGCTGCCGGGCGGGCTACGAGAACCCGGAGCACCGAGCGTGAGCCGCAGCGGCGGCACCGACCCGGAGCGCCGGCACCGACCCGGGCGCCGGCACCGACCCGGGGCGCCGGGAACGACCCGGGGCGCCGGGAGCGTCCCGGAGCGCCGGGAGCGACCCGGAGCGCGGGGCCCGAGCCCGAGCGCAGGCTGCGCCAGCAGCGGTGGGAGGCCCCTCCAGTCCGCGTTCGGCCCCACAGCGGCGGGAGCGGCTCGGGGTGTGCCGGATCGCCGAGGGCGCCCTCGAGGCTCCGGTCGCTCCCGAGGTGCCGAACGCCGCTGGCGAGGTGGAGCGTCGAGAACCAGCGGAGCCTCGGGCATGACGGCCGCCCTCCTCTGCGTCGCGCTCGCGGCGCTCGCCGTCCCGGCGCGAGCGCAGGAGGCGGCGGTCGATGAAGCCCGCGTCCGGGCCTGCTTCGACGGAGCGACCATCGGCAACACCCAGCCCGAGTGCATCGGCACGGCCTCGAACGCCTGCCAGCAGGCGCCGGGCGGGCAGACCACGCCCGGCATCGCCGCCTGCATCGCGGCCGAGACCGCCGCCTGGGACGCGATCCTGAACGACGAGTATCGCGCCACCCGCGCCGTCCTCGCGGGCGGGTCGGACCAGGCGATCGACGCCGAGGCCGCGCTCCTCGCCGCGCAGCGCGCCTGGATCGCCCATCGCGACGCCGAGTGCGATCTCGCCTACGCCCGCTGGCAGGACGGCACCATCCGCTCGATCGTCGCGGCCAACTGCCTGCTGGTCTTCACCGCCACCCGCGCGATCGAGCTGCGCGACATGCGGGGCGAGGGCTGAGGGTGCGGATCGCCTCCGCCTTCGCCCCCGCCTCCGAGGAGGCCCGCGCCAACCGCGCGGCCCACCTCTCTGCGCTGGAAACCGTCCGGGAAGCCGCCCTCGCCGCGGCCTCCGGCGGCGGCGAGGCCGCGCGCGACCGCCACGTCGCGCGCGGCAAGATGCCCCCGCGCGAGCGGGTGGCGAACCTGCTCGACCCCGGCTCGCCCTTCCTGGAGGTCGGCGCCACCGCCGGGCACGGCCTGCACGACGGCGCGGCTCCCTGCGCGGGGGTGATCGCCGGCGTGGGCCGCGTGCATGGCCGCCAGGTGATGGTGGTGTGCAACGACGCCACCGTGAAGGGCGGCACCTACTACCCCATCACCGTCAAGAAGCACCTGCGCGCCCAGGAGATCGCCGCCGAGTGCCGGCTTCCTTGCGTCTACCTCGTGGATTCGGGCGGCGCGAACCTGCCCCAGCAGGACGAGGTGTTCCCCGACCGCGACCATTTCGGCCGCATCTTCTACAACCAGGCGCGGATGTCGGCCCAGGGCGTCGCCCAGATCGCCGTCGTCATGGGCTCGTGCACCGCCGGGGGCGCCTACGTCCCCGCGATGTCGGACGTGTCGATCATCGTGAGGGGGCAAGGGACGATCTTCCTCGCCGGTCCCCCGCTCGTCAAAGCCGCGACCGGCGAGGTCGTCACGGCCGAGGATCTGGGCGGCGGCGACGTGCACACGCGCCTGTCGGGCGTCGCCGACGCGCTCGCGGAGGACGACGCCCACGCGCTGGCGCTGGCCCGCGAGGCGGTGCGTCACCTCGGCCCCGCGACGGGCGCGCGGGTGGCGATGGAGGCGCCCGAGCCCCCCGCCCACGACCCCGAGGAGATCCTGGGCGTGGTGCCCGCGGGCCTGCGCACCCCCTACGACATCCGCGAGGTGATCGCGCGGATCGTGGACGGCTCGCGGCTCTCGGAGTTCAAGGCCCGCTTCGGCGACACGCTGGTGACGGGCTTCGCCCATGTGGAGGGCATCCCCGTGGGGATCGTCGCCAACAACGGCGTGCTGTTCTCCGAGTCCGCCCAGAAGGGCGCGCACTTCGTCGAGCTGTGCTCGCAGCGGCGCATCCCGCTCGTGTTCCTCCAGAACATCACCGGCTTCATGGTGGGCCGCGCCTACGAGAACGAGGGCATCGCGCGCCACGGCGCCAAGATGGTGACGGCGGTGGCCTCGACCTCGGTGCCCAAGATCACGGTGATCGTCGGAGGCTCCTTCGGCGCGGGCAACTACGGCATGGCCGGGCGCGCCTACCAGCCGCGGTTCCTGTGGACCTGGCCGGGCTCGCGCATCTCCGTGATGGGCGGCGAGCAGGCGGCGGGCGTGCTCGTCCACCGTGCGCCGCGAGGCGCTGGAGCGCCGCGGCGAGACGCTCTCCGACGAGGCGGCGCACGCCATCGAGGCCCCCGTCCGCGAGCAGTTCGAGCGCTACAGTCGCATCCGCTCTACGCCTCCGCGCGGCTCTGGGACGACGGCATCGTGGACCCGCGCCGGACGCGAGAGGTGCTGGCGCTGTCGCTGAGGGCGGCGCTCAACGCGCCGATCGGGGAGACGCGCTTCGGCGTGTTCCGGATGTGAGGATCCGCCCAGTGTCTATTCTGCCGCTGGAAAGAAACAGGCTGCTGCACGTCTTCGGCCGTGAAATAATTGATGGCGAAGAGGCCATCAGCGATGCATTTGGCGCTCTTTGCAAGTCAGTAGGTCACGTCCTCCCGCCCTCGCGCCAAGTTCATGCCGCCATCCGTCGAGTGCTTTCAGACTCTGCCCTGATAAGCCTGATCTTCTTTCCGACGGCGCGGGCGGGAAAAGCTGCCCACATGGCAAGCTTGCGAGCTGTCTTTCTACGAGCTGAATTTGAAGTGAGTGGTAGCTCATTGCTGAAGAACCGGGCAGTCCGAAACCACATCGCCCACTTGGACGAGTGGCTGGATAGGTGGGCTATGGAGTCGGCGAACCAGACGTTCGGACGGGGCATGCTTGGCTCGCGTGCGGATGCGCAGCGCATCGGATTGCGCAATGAAGATGTTCTGGGCCTGTTTGATCCGAAAACCTTCGTCTTCGCCTTTATGGATGACGACCTTCGTATTGACGACCTTGTCGGGGAAGTCCGAGTAATATCCCATGCTGCGCGCCGCCGCTTGCGCGATCTGCCCTGGGATGGAGACGCGCCCTGATGCTCTCCACCCTCCTCATCGCCAACCGCGGCGAGATCGCCGTCCGGATCGCGCGCACCGCCCGGCGCCTCGGGATCCGCACCGTCGCCGTCTTCTCGGACGTAGACGCAGGAGCCGCCCATGTCGCGGCCTGCGACGAGGCCGTGCGCATCGGCCCGCCCGCGCCCTCCGACAGCTACCTGCGGATCGACCGGATCGTGGAGGCGGCACTGGCCACCGGCGCCAAGGCGGTCCATCCGGGCTACGGGTTCCTGTCGGAGAACCCCGCCTTCGTCGAGGCGGTGGAGGCCGCGGGGCTCGTCTTCGTGGGGCCCTCGGCGGCTGCCATCCGCGCGATGGGGCTCAAGGGCGAGGCCAAGCGGCTGATGGAGGAGGCGGGCGTGCCGGTCGTGCCGGGCTACCACGGCATCGACCAGGCCGACGTGCGGCTCGCGCAGGAGGCCGCGCGCATCGGCTGGCCGGTGCTGATCAAGGCGGTCGCGGGCGGCGGCGGCAAGGGGATGCGGCGCGTGGACTCGGAGGCCGAGTTCGGCGAGGCGTTGGCCTCGGCGCGCGCGGAGGCCAAGGGCGCCTTCGGAGACGAGACCGTGCTGGTGGAGAAGATACGTCGCCATCCCGCGCCACGTCGAGATCCAGGTGTTCGGCGACGGGACGCGCGCGCTGCACCTCTTCGAGCGCGACTGCTCGCTCCAGCGCCGCCACCAGAAGGTGATCGAGGAGGCGCCCGCGCCGGGCATGACCGAGGAGATGCGAGACGCCATGGGCGGGGCGGCCGTGCGCGCCGCCGAGGCGATCGGCTACTCCGGCGCGGGCACGGTCGAGTTCATCGTGGATGCCAGCGAGGGCCTGCGCCCCGACCGCTTCTTCTTCATGGAAATGAACACCCGCCTCCAGGTCGAGCACCCCGTCACCGAGGCCATCACCGGCGTCGATCTGGTCGAGTGGCAGCTCCGCGTGGCCGCGGGCGAGCGCCTCCCCGCCCGCCAGGAGGATCTGGCGATCCGTGGCCACGCCTTCGAGGCGCGCCTCTACGCCGAGGACGCCGCGGGCGGCTTCCTGCCGCAGACCGGGCGGCTCACGCATCTGGCCTTCCCCGACGGCGCGCGCGCCGACAGCGGCGTGCGGGCGGGCGACGCGATCACGCCCTGGTACGACCCGATGATCGCCAAGATCGTCACCCATGGCGGCACGCGGGCCGAGGCGCTGGGCCGGCTGCGCGCGGCGCTCGACGCCACGGAGGTCGCGGGGACCGTGACCAACCTCGCGTTCCTCTCGGCGCTCGCGCGGCACGAGGGGTTCGCGGCGGGCGAGGTGGACACCGGCCTGATCGCCCGCGACCAGGGCGCGCTCGTGGCCGAGGCCGCGCCCGAGCCCTGGCGGCTCGCGCTCGCCGCGCTGGGGATCGCGGGGCTCCACGAGCCCGCCGGACCGCACGAGGGCTTCGCGCTCTGGGCGCCGCTCGTCTGGACCGTGCCGATGACGGTGGCGGGCGAGCGGATCGAGGCAAGCGTGGAGGCGCTCGGCGGCGGCGCGTTTCGCATCGGGCTGGGCGACGCCACGGTGGAGGTCCATCGCGGCCCGCCCTGGACGGCGGACGGCATCGCCCGCCGCGCGCGGATCGTCGCGGACGCCGCCGGCGTATCGGTGTTCGGCGGGGGCACGCTGAGGGCCGAGCGGGTGGACCCGCTCGCGCAGGGCGCGGGCGCCTCGACGGCGGACGTGATCGAGGCGCCGATGCCGGGGCTGGTGCGCGCGATGCTGGCCGAGCCGGGCGCCCGCGTCGCCGCCGGCGACCGGCTCGCGGTGCTGGAGGCGATGAAGATGGAGCACGCGCTGCGCGCGCCCCGCGACGGCGTGATCGAGGCGGTGCTGGCCGAGGAGGGCGCGCAGGTCGAGGCCGGCGCGGCGCTGATCCGCCTGGAGCCGGTGGAGGGGTCGGGTGGCTGAGCGCGTCGAGATCGTCGAGGTCGGCCCCCGCGACGGGCTCCAGAACGAGCCGCGCAGGGTCCCGACGGCCGAGAAGGTCGCGCTGATCGACGCGCTGTCGCGGGCGGGCTTCCGCCGCATCGAGGCCGCGAGCTTCGTCTCGCCCCGACGCGTGCCGCAGATGGCCGACGGCGAGGCGGTGCTGGGGGACATCGCGCGCGCGCCGGGGGTGCGATACGCGGCTCTGGCGCCGAACCTCGAGGGGTTCCGGCGCGCCCTCGCGGCCCGCGCCGACGAGATCGCCGTCTTCGCCTCCGCCTCCGAGGGCTTCTCACACGCCAACCTCGGCGCCTCCATCGCCGAGAGCCTGGAGCGCTACGCGGCCGTGGCGGACGCGGCGCACGAGGCGGGCCTGCCGCTCAGGGGCTACGTCAGCTGCGTGACCGACTGCCCGTTCGACGGCGCGATCGCGCCCGAGGCGGTGGCGTCGGTGGCCGGCGCGCTCCTCGACATGGGCTGCCACGAGGTCTCGCTCGGCGACACCATCGGGCGGGGGATCCCTGCGCGCGTCGGCGCCATGCTCGACGCCGTGCTGGCGCTCGCGGGGCCCGAGCGCTTCGCCGGGCACTTCCACGACACCGCCGGGCGCGCGCTCGACAACGTCGATGTCTCGCTCGATCGCGGCCTGCGCGCCTTCGACGCCGCCGTGGGGGGCTTGGGCGGCTGCCCCTTCGCGCCGGGCGCCGAGGGCAACGTCGCCACCGAGGCGCTCGCGGCCCGGCTCGCCGCGCTCGGCTTCGAGACCGGGCTCGACGGAGACGCAGTGGCAAGGGCGGCGCAGATGGCCAAGGCGATGAGGGGCGAGCGTGTTTGAGACCATCACCCTGGAGGCCACGGATGGCGTCGCCACGCTGACGCTCGACCGGCCCGAGAAGCGCAATGCCATGTCGCGCCCCATGATCGACGAGCTGACCGAGGCCGCGCGCGGGCTCGCGAGCGACGAGTCGGTGCGCGCGGTGGTGCTGACGGCCAAGGGCGACAGCTTCTGCGCCGGGGGCGACCTGCGTTGGATGAGGGAGCAGATGGCCGCGGACGCCGCCACCCGCGCCGAGGGCGCGCGCGCTCTGGCCGCGATGCTGGGCGCGATCGACGCGCTGCCCAAGCCGGTGATCGGGCGCATCCAGGGCCAGGCCTTCGGCGGCGGCCTCGGGCTGATCGCGGCGTGCGACGTGGCGGTGGCGGCGCACGACGCGCGTTTCGGCTTCACCGAGACGCGGCTCGGCCTCATCCCCGCCACCATCGGCCCCTATGTGGTGGCGAGGATGGGCGGCGCCATGGCGCGCCGCGTGTTCATGTCGGGCCGCGCCTTCGGCGCGCGAGAGGCTGTCCGCCTGGGCCTGATCGCCGCCGCCGTCCTGCCGGGCGAGCTCGACCGCGCGGTCGAGGCGCAGGTCGCGCCCTATCTCCAGGCGGCCCCCGGCGCGGTCGCCCAGGCCAAGGCGCTCGCCCGGCGCCTGGGCGGCGCGCCCACGTCCGACGACATCGAGCGCAGCGTCGCGGCGCTGGTCGAGCGCTGGGAATCCGACGAGGCCGCGCAGGGCATCGAGGCCTTCTTCGCCCGCCGCCCGCCGCCCTGGGCCTGAGCGGGCCTCGGCCCGGTCGCGGGCCCTGCGCCCGCGGCCGTGAGCCCGAGCGGGCGGCGCGGGCGGGCTGCGACCGCCTGACGCCCCTACCGTCGGCGCCGACGGAGCCTATCTGTTCGGCCGAGGCGGCGCGGTCTCGTTGACCGCCAGGGCGCGTGGGCCTACACCCGCGCGCGAACGGCCCGGCCGATCCAGCCGCCTGTGGAGGCACGCGATGAGCACCCTGATCGTCGACTACGCGCCGGTCCTGGTCTTCCTCGGGCTCGTCGTCGGGCTCGGCCTGATCCTGATCCTGGCCGCCGTCGTGCTGGCGGTGCGCAACCCCGACCCCGAGAAGGTCTCGGCCTACGAGTGCGGCTTCAACGCCTTCGACGACGCGCGCATGAAGTTCGACGTGCGCTTCTACCTGGTCTCGATCCTGTTCATCATCTTCGACCTCGAGGTGGCGTTCCTCTTTCCCTGGGCGGTCGCGTTCCGCGACATCTCCATGGTGGGTTTCTGGTCGATGATGGTGTTCCTCGCCGTCCTGACCATCGGCTTCGCCTACGAATGGAAGAAGGGGGCCCTCGAATGGCAGTGAGCACCGCGGCGTACGACGCCGGACCCGACCTCGGCCACGCCACGCAGACGCTCAACCGCGAGCTGTCGGACAAGGGCTTCCTGCTGACCTCGGCCGAGGACGTCATCAACTGGGCGCGCACCGGCTCGCTCCACTGGATGACCTTCGGGCTCGCCTGCTGCGCCGTCGAGATGATGCACACCTCGATGCCGCGCTACGACCTGGAGCGCTTCGGGGCGGCGCCCCGCGCGAGTCCGCGCCAGTCCGACCTGATGATCGTCGCGGGCACGCTCACCAACAAGATGGCGCCGGCGCTGCGCAAGGTCTACGACCAGATGCCCGAGCCGCGCTACGTCATCTCGATGGGCTCGTGCGCCAACGGCGGCGGCTACTACCACTACAGCTACTCCGTCGTGCGGGGCTGCGACCGGATCGTGCCCGTGGACCTCTACGTGCCCGGCTGCCCGCCCACGGCCGAGGCGCTGCTCTACGGCATCCTCCAGCTCCAGAAGAAGATCCGCCGCACCGGGACGATCGTGCGATGAGCGCGTCCTGGGAGAGCCGTGCGATGAGCGCGTCCCGGGAGAGCCGTGCGATGAGCGCGTCCCGGGAGAGCCGTGCGATGAGCGCGTCCTGTGAGAGCCGCGCGATGAGCGCGTTAGGGGCGATCCGTGCGACGAGCGCATCCGGGGAGCCCCTGCGATGAGCGCCTCCCAGGAGCAGCCCCAGGACATCGCCGAGCGCGACTCGGGCACGCGAGGCTCCGACGAGGCGCTGCGCGAGCTCGGCCGTCACGTCGAGGCGCGCCGTCCCGACTGCGTGCTGGCCTGGAGCGTGGCGGTGGGGGAGCTGACCATCGAGGCCACCCAGTCCTCGCTGCGCGGCTTCGTCGAGTTCCTGCGCGACGACGGGGAGTGCCGCTTCTCGACGCTCGTGGATCTGACCGCGGTCGATCATCCGAGCCGCGAGAAGCGCTTCGACGTGGTCTACCACCTCCTGTCGATGTACCGGAACCACCGCGTGCGCGTGAAGGTGCGCGCGAGGGAGCGGGACATGATGCCCTCGATCACCTCGGTTCACCCCTCGGCCGGCTGGTTCGAGCGCGAGGTGTTCGACATGTTCGGCCTGCTGTTCTCGGGCCACCCCGACCTCAGGCGCATCCTCACCGACTACGGCTTCCGCGGCCACCCGCTCAGGAAGGACTTCCCCACCACCGGCTACACCGAGGTGCGCTACGACGAGACGCTCAAGCGCGTCGTCTACGAGCCCGTCTCGCTCACCCAGGAATACCGCCAGTTCGACTTCATGAGCCCGTGGGAGGGCGCCCACTACGTGCTGCCGGGCGACGAGAAGGGGGAGGGCGCGCGATGATGATGGACGGCTACTGGAATGGGGGCATGACGGCGTTCGGCTTCCTGACGATGGCCCTGGCCGGGCTCCTCGTCGTGGTGCCCTTCTGGATGCTGCTGCCCCGCTTCGGCATCCCGGCGTGGCTCTCGCTGGCGGCCGTCTTCCCGCCGCTCGCCGTGCTCCTGCTGTGGGTCATGGCGTTCAGGCGCCCCGCGAGCGAGAGGACCGCATGATGGACGGCACCCAGATCGCCGACGCCTTGACGGGCGAGCAGCAGATCCGCAACTTCAACATCAACTTCGGGCCGCAGCACCCTGCGGCGCATGGCGTCTTGCGTCTCGTGCTGGAGCTCGACGGCGAGATCGTCGAGCGCGTGGACCCGCACATCGGCCTGCTGCACCGCGGCACCGAGAAGCTGATGGAGAGCCGCACCTACCTCCAGAACCTGCCCTATTTCGACCGCCTCGACTACGTCGCGCCGATGAACCAGGAGCACGCCTGGTGCCTGGCCATCGAGCGGCTCACGGGGACCGAGATCCCGCGGCGCGCCTCGCTCATCCGCGTGCTCTACTGCGAGATCGGGCGGATCCTGAGCCACCTCCTCAACGTCACCACGCAGGCGATGGACGTGGGCGCGCTCACCCCTCCGCTCTGGGGCTTCGAGGAGCGCGAGAAGCTCATGATCTTCTACGAGCGCGCGAGCGGGGCGCGGCTCCACGCCGCCTACTTCCGCCCGGGCGGCGTGCACCAGGATCTGCCGCCCGACCTGATCGACGACATAGAAGCCTGGACCGAGTCCTTCCCTGCGGTGCTCGACGACATCGACGGCCTCCTGACCGAGGGCCGCATCTTCAAGCAGCGCAACGTGGACATCGCCATCGTCACCGAGCAGGACATCCTCGACTGGTCGTTCTCGGGGCCGATGGTGCGCGGCTCGGGCCTCGCCTGGGATCTGCGCCGCGCGCAGCCCTACGAGCTCTACGACGAGTTCGACTTCCGCATCCCGGTGGGCAGGAACGGCGACTGCTACGACCGCTACCTCGTGCGCATGGCCGAGATGCGCGAGAGCGTGTCGATCATGCGCCAGGCCATCGTCAAGCTGCGCGAGTGCCCCGGCGACGTGCTGGTGCGCGGCAAGATCACGGCCCCCAACCGCGCCGACATGAAGACCTCGATGGAGGCGCTGATCCACCACTTCAAGCTCTACACCGAGGGCTTCCACGTCCCCGCCGGCGAGGTCTACGCCGCCGTCGAGGCGCCCAAGGGCGAGTTCGGCGTCTACCTCGTGGCCGACGGCACCAACAAGCCCTACCGCGCCAAGCTGCGCGCGCCGGGCTACCTGCACCTGCAGGCGATGGACCACCTCACGCGCGGCCACCAGCTCGCCGACGTGGCCGCCATCATCGGCACGCTCGACGTGGTGTTCGGGGAGATTGATAGGTGATAGCGCCCAGTTTTGTGCCAGCTGTAATTGCCGGTGTTTTGATGATTGGAGAAGTCGCCAACGCGCAGCCAGCAGTCGGTAGTGTCGAGATCGCTCGCTTGTGCCTTAGAGCTCATGATTATCTAAATAGGCAGCTATACATCGTAGCTAATCAAGACACCTTGAGCCTCGAACAAGCAAAGAATATGGATAAAGGCATTCAAGAGAATTACTATGATGAGTGGGGCTGTTTGAGATCGTTGCTGGAAGCGACGCACGGCGAGTAGTCGAAGCCGTGACGACGGGCAGCAATCCATATAGTCTGGATTCACGAATATTTATGTGCATTGGAAACGGTGAGTGTGCGAAAAAGGATGTGGATCAATTAACTTTTGCTGTAGCAGACCTTGAGGCAGCTTGTCGTTCGGACTACTTGGGAGAATAAATGCTCCGCCGCCTGCACCCCGACCAGCCCGCCGCCTTCGCCTTCACGCCCGAGAACCAGGCCTGGGCCGAGGCGCAGGTGACGAAGTTCCCGCCAGAGCGGCAGGCTTCGGCCATCATCCCGCTCCTCTTCCGCGCGCAGGAGCAGGAGGGCTGGCTCACGCGCCCCGCCATCGAGCACGTCGCCGACATGCTGGGGCTCGCGCCCATCCGCGCGCTCGAGGTCGCCACCTTCTACTTCATGTTCCAGCTCCAGCCCGTGGGCTCCGTCGCGCACCTCCAGATCTGCGGCACCACGCCCTGCATGTTGTGCGGCGCCGAGGATCTGATCCGCGTCTGCAAGGAGAAGATCGCGCTGCGGCCGCACCAGCGCTCCGCGGACGGCCGCTTCTCCTGGGAGGAGGTCGAGTGCCTCGGCGCCTGCGCCAACGCGCCGATGGCCCAGATCGGCAAGGACTACTACGAGGATTTGACGCCCGAGGGGCTCGCCGAGCTGATCGACCGGATGGCCGCGGGCGAGGTGCCCGTGCCGGGGCCGCAGGCGGGCCGCTTCGCCTCCGAGCCCGCCACCGGGCTCACCTCGCTGACGGAGCAGGGCGAGGACCGCCTCGACCGCAACGCCTCCGTCGCGCTCGCGCTCGCCCTGGGCGACACGCTGCGCCGCATCGACGGCACCGAGGTGGCGCTGCGCACGCTGTGGCGACGGCCCGAGCCCGACGGCGACCCCACCGCGGACCGAGACCCGAACCTCCAGCCCGCCGGCCTGCCCGACGAGGCGCCGACGCCGGGCCCGAGGCCCTCCAAAGGCGTGCCCGTCAACGAGGCGGGCGTGACCGAGCACGAGGTCGCCACCGACCAGGACGCGGCGCGTCCCGCCGAGACCGAGCCCGCCCAGGCCGCGGGCGGCGGCGACACGCCCGAGGAGGCGGCCGTCACCTCCGAGGTGGCGCAGGGCCGATCGCCGACCGTCGGCGAGACCAAGCCCGAGGGCGCCGGCGCGGTCGCCGAGGGCCAGACCGGGCGCGACGTGCCCGAGGGCGTCGAGACCCGTGGCGGCGTCCAGGCCGGCAACGTCGCCACCAGCCAGGACGAGGCCGGCCCGGCCGACATCGACCCCGACGAGGACGCTCGCGCGGACGAGGCGGGCGGCGCGCCCGGGGCCGGATCCGAGCCGCCGGCCGCGAAGCGCGCCGCGCCGTCCCGACCCGCCGCGATGACCGAGCCCCGCGGCGGGCGCCCCGACGACCTGACGAGGATCGGCGGCGTCGGCCCCGAGCTGCAGAGGACGCTCAACGACCTGGGCATCCATCATTTCGAGCAGATCGCCGCCTGGGGGCCGGGCGAGGTGGCCTGGGCGGACGACAACCTGGAGAACGCCAGGGGCCGCGTCTCCCGCGAGGACTGGGTCGGCCAGGCCGAGACGCTCGCCCGAGAGGGCCGCGACGGTTGAGGGCGCTCGACGCGGCGGGCTGGCGGGGCGGGCGCGGCGCCCGGAACGAGGTCACGAGGATGGTGCCCAGGCGCGAGGCCGGGTCGTGACGGCGCGCCCTCCCGACGAGGCGGAGGCCGAGCGGGCGGCGGGGCGGCGGGGACGCATGGTGGCGGTCGTGCTGATCGTCACGACCGCGCTCTGGCTCGGGCTGCAGGCCCTGGGCGCCGCGATGGGCTGGCCCGCGGGGCTGGCCTTCGCCTTCGACCTCGCGGCGCTCGCGGCCTTCGGCTGGGCGCTCGCCACCACCTACCGCATCTGGCGCCGGCGCCGGGACATGAGGAGCTGACACGATGCTGAAGGACGAGGACCGCATCTTCACCAACCTCTACGGCATGGCCGACCGCTCGCTCGACGGCGCGCGGGCGCGCGGCCACTGGGACGGGACCGCCGACATCATCGCGCGCGGGCGCGACGGCATCATCGACGAGATGAAGGCGAGCGGGCTGCGCGGCCGGGGCGGGGCGGGCTTCCCGACGGGGCTCAAATGGTCCTTCATGCCCAAGGCGTCGGACGGCCGGCCCCACTACCTCGTCGTCAACGCCGACGAGTCGGAGCCCGGCACCTGCAAGGACCGCGAGATCATGCGCCACGATCCGCACACGCTGATCGAGGGCTGCCTGATCGCGTCGTTCGCGATGGGCGCGAACGCCTGCTACATCTACATCCGCGGCGAATACATCCGCGAGAAGGAGGCGCTCCAGGCCGCCATCGACGAGTGCTACGAGGCGGGGCTCCTGGGAGGCGACGCGGCGGGTTCGGGCTGGGACTTCGACCTCTACCTGACCCACGGTGCGGGCGCCTACATCTGCGGCGAGGAGACGGCGCTGCTGGAGAGCCTGGAGGGCAAGAAGGGCATGCCGCGCCTCAAGCCGCCCTTCCCGGCGGGCGCGGGGCTCTACGGCTGCCCCACCACGGTCAACAACGTCGAGTCGATCGCCGTGGTGCCCACCATCCTGCGGCGCGGCGGGGCGTGGTTCGCGGGGCTCGGGCGCGCCAACAACACCGGCACCAAGATCTTCGCCGTCTCGGGCCATGTGAACGCGCCCTGCGTCGTCGAGGAGGAGATGGCGATCCCGCTGAGGGAGCTGATCGACCGCCATTGCGGCGGCGTGCGCGGCGGCTGGGACAACCTCAAGGCGGTGATCCCCGGCGGCTCCTCGGTGCCGCTCCTCAACAAGGCGCAATGCGACGAGGCGGTCATGGAGTTCGACTGGCTGCGCGAGCAGAAGTCGGGCCTCGGCACGGCGGCGGTGATCGTGATGGACCAGAGCACCGACGTGGTGAAGGCGATCTGGCGTCTGTCGAGCTTCTACAAGCACGAGTCCTGCGGCCAGTGCACGCCCTGCCGGGAGGGCACGGGCTGGATGATGCGCGTGATGGACCGCCTGGTGCGCGGGGACGCCTCGGTGGAGGAGATCGACATGCTCCTCGACGTGACCAAGCAGGTCGAGGGCCACACCATCTGCGCGCTGGGCGACGCCGCCGCTTGGCCGATCCAGGGGCTCATCCGCCACTTCCGCGACGACATCGAGGCGCGCATCGCCCATCGCCGCCGCCGCCGCGGCGCGCCGCTGGCGGCGGAGTAGGCGATGGGGCGGCCCGAGGGGCATCACCTGGCGCAGCTCAACGTCGGGCGCCTGGTCGCGCCGACCGACGACCCCCGCGTGGCCGAGTTCATGGCGGCGCTCGACCGTGTGAACGGGCTCGGCCGACGGATGCCCGGCTTCGTGTGGATGATGGAGGGCTCGGGAGGGCCCGGCACCGGCAACACCGAGGCCAAGGTCGGCGGCGACCCTCAGGCCATCGCCAACCTCACCGTCTGGGCGGGGGTCGCGGAGCTGGAGCGCTTCGTCTGGGACACGGTGCACGCGCGGTTCTACGAGCGCCGCGCCGAGTGGTTCGAGGTGCTGGGCGCCATGCACCTCGTGATGTGGTGGGTGCCGGCGGGCCACCGGCCGAGCCTCGCGGAGGCGCTCGGGCGGCTCGACCACCTGCGCGCCCACGGCGACGGCGATCACGCCTTTGGCTGGGCGCACCTGACGGGAGCGTCGCGCTGGCGCGAGCGCGGCTGCACGGGGCGCGCCGACGAGGCGGCGTGACCGGTCGCCTTGCCGCTCAGCGCCCGCCCGCGTCGGTCCGCGCGTGCCGGGCGTGGCCGGAGCGGCACGAAGGGTGCTAGGCTCCGCCCGCACGAGGGAGGGGTGGGCATGGGCGACGCGATGGGCCGCGAGGCGCAGGGCCTGGGGGCCGGATGGGCCACGCTCGCGGAGGCGGGGCAGGCGGGGCAGGCGGGGTTCGCCGTGATCCTGCTGACCTGCGCGCTCCTGGCGCTGCGCGGCGCGGTGCCGGGGGCCGCGCTGGCCGCGCTGATGGCGGTGGTGCGCCGCCCCCGGGGGTGACGCGCCGCCGCCGGCCGGGCTTGATCCTGCCCCCGGCGATGGGCATCTCTCCCGCGCATCCCGAGGGAGTTGCCATGACCCGCAGCCGGTCGCTCGCCGCGTCGCTCGCCGTCCTCCTCGCCACGAGCCTCGCCGCCCCCGCGCGGGCGGGGCTGGCCGACGAGGCCGACCTCAACGCCGGGCTCCGGGCGGTCGCCGTCGCCGACATGATCCGCAAGCGCTGCCCCGAGATCGAGCCGCGCATGGTGCGCGCGCTGGGCTACCTGCGCAGCCTCGCCCTGGACGCGCTCGACCGCGGCTATTCGGAGGCGGCGATCCGCGCCTACGTCAAGGACGACGCGGCCAGGGACCGCGTCGAGGCCCACGCCCGCGACTACCTCGCCGCCAGGGGCCTCGGGGCGGGCGCGCCGCGGGACTACTGCCGGGTCGGGCGCGCCGAGATCGCCGCCGGCACGGCCACGGGGGCGCTGCTGCGGGCGCGCTGAGGCGCGCCGCGCGCGCGGCGCGCGCCCGCGAGGGCGAGCGGCGCCCGGCGCGGAGGCCGATCTCGCGGCCCTGGGCGGCCCTGGGTGGCCATGCCGCGGCCCGCCGCCTTGCCGGCCCCCGGGTGAAGGCGCTATCTGGCGCGGCGAACGAAGCGCGACCCCGGAGGCGCCCCATGCCCGACCTGCGCACCATCTCCATCGACGGGACCGAGATCGAGGTGGATCCGGCGATGACGCTGATCCAGGCCTGCGAGCAGGCCGGCGTCGAGATCCCGCGCTTTTGCTACCACGAGCGGCTGTCGATCGCCGGCAACTGCCGCATGTGCCTGGTCGAGATCGTGGGCGGCCCGCCCAAGCCCGCAGCAAGCTGCGCCATGCAGGTGCGCGACCTGCGCCCCGGTAAGGACGGCGAGCCGCCGCAGGTCCGCACCGATTCCGCGATGGTCAAGAAGGCGCGCGAGGGGGTGATGGAGTTCTTGCTCATCAACCACCCGCTCGACTGCCCGATCTGCGACCAGGGGGGCGAATGCGACCTCCAGGACCAGGCGATGGCCTACGGCGTGGACTTCTCGCGCTACCGCGAGCCGAAGCGCGCCGTCGTGGACCTCGATCTCGGGCCGCTCGTCGAGACGCACCTGACGCGCTGCATCTCCTGCACGCGCTGCGTGCGCTTCGTCACCGAGGTCGCGGGCGTCTCGGAGATGGGCCAGATCGGGCGCGGCGAGGACTCCGAGATCACCTCCTATCTCGGCGAGACGCTGGCCTCCGAGCTGCAGGGCAACATCATCGACCTCTGCCCCGTGGGCGCGCTCGTCTCCAAGCCCTACGCCTTCACCGCGCGGCCCTGGGAGCTGACCCACACCGAGTCGATCGACGCGATGGACGCGCTGGGCTCGAACATCCGCCTCGACGCCAAGGGCCGCGAGGTGATGCGGATCCTCCCGCGCAACCACGACGGCGTCAACGAGGAGTGGATCTCCGACAAGACCCGCTTCGTCTGGGACGGGCTGCGCCGCCAGCGGCTCGACCGGCCCTACGTCCGCGAGGGCGGTCGCCTGCGCCCCGCGACCTGGGCGCAGGCGCTCGGCCGCGCGGCCGAGGCGATGCGTGGCGCGCGCAAGCTCGCGGGCCTCGTCGGCGACCTCGCGCCGGTCGAGGCGGCCTACGCGCTCAAGGCGCTCGTCGAGGGCCGGGGCGGGGCCGTCGAGTGCCGCACCGACGGCGCGATGCTGCCCGCCGGAAACCGCTCCGCCTATGTCGGCACCGCGCTGATCGAGGAGATCGACGACGCCCAGGCGATCCTGCTGATCGGGACCAACCCGCGCACCGAGGCGCCGGTCCTCAACGCCCGCATCCGCAAGGCGTGGCTGCGCGGCGGCGCCGTCACCGCGATCGGCGAGGCGGCCGACCTGACCTACGAGCACGATCACCTCGGCGACGCCCCGAGCGCCCTGCGCGATTTCGGCCGGCTCGACGCCGAGCGCGCCGTGGTCATCGTCGGCCAGGGCGCGCTGAGGCACCCCGACGGCGAGGCGGTGCTCGGCCACGCCATGCGGGTCGCGGCGGCCTCGGGCGCGAAGCTCCTGGTCCTGCACACCGCGGCCGGACGCGTCGGCGCGATGGACGTGGGCACTGTGTGCGAGGGCGGCATCGACGCCGCGATGGAGGGCGCCGACGTGATCTACGCGATGGGCGCCGACGAGGTGGAGATCCCCTCCGGGCCCTTCGTGATCTACCAGGGCAGCCACGGCGACCGCGGGGCGCACCGCGCCGACGTGATCCTTCCCGGTGCGGCCTGGACGGAGGAGCCGGGCCTCTTCGTCAACACCGAAGGGCGCCCGCAGCTCGCGCTGCGCGCGGGCTTCGCGCCGGGCGAGGCCAAGGACAACTGGGCCATCCTGCGCGCGCTCTCGGGCGAGCTGGGCGATCCGCTACCCTACGACACGCTCGCGCAGCTCCGCCAGGCGATGGTCAAGGCGCACCCCGTCCTGGGCGCCGTGGACCAGGTGCCCGAGAACGAGTGGCGCGCGGTCGAGGCGGGCGAGCTGGGCGAGGGGCCGCTGCGCCACGCCGTGCGCGACTTCTACCTCACCAACCCGGTGGCGCGCGCCTCCGAGGTGATGGCGAAGCTGTCGTCGAACGCCCGCGCGCGGGTCGGGCAGACGCGGCTCGCGGCGGAATGACGGTGGCCATGGGGCGCGCGATGGTGTCTAGGGGCCCTGTCCGCGAGGACGCGAGGGCGAGTGGGGGCCGCGCATGGGTGAGTTGATCCTGACGACCGCCGTGGACGGGCTGTGGCTCGTGCTCTACGGGCTGCTGCTCATCGTGCCGATCCTGTTGAGCCTCGCCTTCCTGCTCTACGCCGAGCGCAAGGTCTGGGGCGCGGTGCAGATGCGCCGCGGCCCCAACGTGGTCGGCCCCTTCGGCCTGCTGCAATCCTTCGCCGACTTCTTCAAGTACGCGCTGAAGGAGATCGTCGTCCCCGCCGGCGCCGACAAGGCGGTGTTCTTCCTCGCGCCCCTGGCGAGCTTCGTGCTCGCGCTGATGCTCTGGGCCGTCATCCCCTTCAATCCCGGCTGGGTGCTGGCGAACCTCAACGTCGCCATCCTCTACATCTTCGCGATCTCGTCGCTCGAGGTCTACGGCGTCATCATGGGCGGCTGGGCCTCGAACTCGAAGTATCCGTTCCTCGGGAGCCTGCGCTCGGCCGCGCAGATGATCTCCTACGAGGTCTCGATCGGCCTGATCCTCGTCGGCGTCATCATCTCGACGGGCTCGCTCAACCTCGGCGCCATCGTGCTGGCGCAGGAGACGGGCTGGGGGCTGCTGGGCTGGTACTGGCTGCCGCACCTGCCGATGGTGGTGCTGTTCTTCGTCTCGGCGCTCGCCGAGACCAACCGCGCGCCCTTCGATCTGCCCGAGGCCGAGTCCGAGCTCGTGGCGGGCTACCAGGTGGAATACTCGTCCACGCCGTTCCTGCTGTTCATGATCGGCGAGTACGCGGCGATCGTCTTCATGTGCGCGCTGATCTCGGTGCTGTTCTTCGGCGGTTGGCTCTCCCCGGTGCCGTTCCTGCCCGACGGCGTGCTGTGGATGGTCCTGAAGACGCTGATGGTGTTCTTCATGTTCTCGCTCGTGAAGGCCACCGTGCCGCGCTACCGCTACGACCAGCTGATGCGGATCGGCTGGAAGGTGTTCCTGCCGCTGTCGCTCGCTTGGGTGGTGCTGGTGTCGTTCCTCGCCAAGTTCGAGGTGCTGGGCTGGTTCTGGGCGCGCTGGGCGGTGGACACCGTGGTCGTGGTGACGGGCGGCTGAACATGGATCCGGGGCTGGAGCGCTGGGAGTATCTTTGGGCACCCAAGAACGGGATTGCGAAGAGGCGGATTGCAGAACTCTTCGTAGAGGAGGATGGGATCCATGCGTCCTTGGAGGAAGATCCGATCGGGGTCTTCCCTACTCTGAATGAAGCTGCGGCTGCCCTGGCGAGGCGTTGCAGCGAAGTTGCAAGCTCCGTAGATGATGCCGGATGGGCTCAGAGAATCAAACGGCATCGTTCTTCTGACTGAGGTGCTGAAATGACCACGATGGATTACGGCCGGGCGGCCAAGTACTTCCTGCTCTTCGACTTCCTCAAGGGCTTCCGGGTCGGGCTGAAGTACTTCTTCTCGCCCAAGGCCACGGTGAACTACCCCCATGAGAAGGGCCCGCTCTCGGTGCGCTTCCGCGGCGAGCACGCGCTCAGGCGCTACCCCAACGGGGAGGAGCGTTGCATCGCGTGCAAGCTCTGCGAGGCGATCTGCCCCGCTCAGGCGATCACCATCGACGCCGAGCCGCGCGAGGACGGCTCGCGCCGCACGATCCGCTACGACATCGACATGACGAAGTGCATCTACTGCGGCTTCTGCCAGGAGGCCTGCCCGGTGGACGCCATCGTGGAGGGTCCGAACTTCGAGTACGCCACCGAGACGCGCGAGGAGCTGTTCTACGACAAGGAGCGCCTCTTGGAGAACGGCGATCGCTGGGAGGCCGAGATCGCCCGCAACCTGGAGGTCGACGCTCCGTATCGGTAGGGTGACGATGCGTCGAAGGAGGGCCGTGCGATGGCCGAGGAGCCGGAGAGCCTGGTGCTGCAGCAGCTTTGCCTGATCCGCGAGGAGTTGGCCGAGGTGCGCGGAGACATCGGCCTTATGAAATCCGAGATGGCGGACAGGATGGATGGCCTGGAGGGCACCTTGCAAGGTCAGACGGCCATCCTCATAGGTTTGGGCCAGTACATCGGTTCGATCGACCAACGGGTCGAGCGGCTGGAAGCCAAGATCGGCGCCTGACGCCGGAGGAGAACCGACCATGGGCGTCCCCGACCTCGCCTTCTACGCCTTCGCCACAGCCGTGCTCGCGGGCGGCCTCTTCACTGTGGTCTCGCGCAACCCGGTGCACTCGGTGCTGTGGCTGATCCTGGCCTTCATCTCCGCGGCCGGGCTCTTCGTGCTGCTCGGCGCCGAGTTCGTCGCCATGCTGCTCGTCATCGTCTATGTCGGCGCGGTGGCGGTGCTCTTCCTCTTCGTCGTCATGATGCTCGACGTGGACTTCGCCGAGCTGCGCGCCGGCGCCACCGGCTACCTGCCGATCGGGCTCCTGATCGGCGCGGCGATCCTGTTGCAGCTCGGCTTCGCCTTCGGCGCCTGGGACTACGCGCCCGAGGCCGCGCTTGCGCGCCGCGCGCCCATCGACGAGGCCCTCGATCTTCAGAACACCGCCGCCCTCGGCCTGCTGCTCTACGACGAGTACATCCTGCTGTTCCAGCTCGCGGGGCTGATCCTGCTCGTGGCGATGATCGGGGCCATCGTGCTCACGCTGCGCCACCGCCAGGACGTGCGCCGCCAGGACGTGCTCGCGCAGATGTACCGCGACCCGGCCAAGTCGATGGAGCTCAAGGACGTCAAGCCGGGGCAGGGGCTCTAGCGCGGCGCCCGCCCGAGACCCGATCCCCCGACCCTAGGAGCGAGCCGATGTCGCAGACCACCCTGATCGTCGTCGCCGTCGTCCTGATCGTCGTCCTCTTCGGAGGCTTCGCCTTCCTCTGACGGCGGCGGCCTCGGGGCCCGCGCGGGACGCGCCGCACGGGCCTCGGGCTCGCTTGACCTTCGCCGGGCCAGGGTCCATGCCCGGCGCGCGGCAGACGAAGGGGCGCCCATGATCGGCATCGAGCACTACCTCACGGTCGCCGCAGGGCTCTTCGTCATCGGCATCTTCGGGCTCTTCCTCAACCGCAAGAACGTCATCGTCATGCTGATGTCGATCGAGCTGATGCTGCTCGCGGTCAACATCAACTTCGTCGCCTTCTCGGCCTATCTCGGCGACCTCGTGGGCCAGGTGTTCACCATGTTCGTGCTCACCGTCGCCGCGGCCGAGGCCGCCATCGGGCTCGCCATCCTGGTGTGCTTCTTCCGCGTCCGCGGCACCATCGCCGTCGAGGACGCGAACGTCATGAAGGGCTGAGGCCGTGGCGAGCATCGTCCTGTTCGCGCCGCTCCTCGGCGCGCTGATCTGCTTCTTCGGCCACCGCAGCCTGGGCGAGCAGGCCGCGCAGTGGACCGCCACCGCGCTGCTGATCGTCGCGGCCGTGCTCTCCTGGGCGATCTTCCTCAGCCACGGCCCCGAGGCCCAGCGCATCCAGATCCTCGCCTTCGTCGAGTCGGGCAGCCTCGCCACCGACTGGGCGATCCGGCTCGACCGGCTGACCTCGATCATGATGGTGGTGATCACCACCGTCTCCGCGCTCGTCCACGTCTACTCCTTCGGCTACATGGCGCACGACGAGAACTTCCGGGAGGGCGAGTCCTACCGGCCGCGCTTCTTCGCCTACCTGTCCTTCTTCACCTTCGCCATGCTCGTGCTGGTGACGGCCGACAACCTCGCACAGATGTTCGTGGGCTGGGAGGGTGTCGGGCTCGCCTCCTATCTGCTGATCGGCTTCTACTTCCGCAAGCGCAGCGCCAACGCCGCCGCGATCAAGGCCTTCGTCGTCAACCGGGTCGGCGACTTCGGCTTCCTGCTCGGCATCTTCGCGCTCTTCCTCGTCGCCGACTCGATCGCGTTCGACGACATCTTCGCCGCCGCCCCCGAGATCGCGCGGACGCGGATCGCGTTCCTGTGGCTCGACGTGAACGCGGCCGAGCTGATCGCGGTGCTGCTCTTCGTCGGCGCGGCCGGCAAGTCGGCGCAGCTCTTCCTGCACACCTGGCTTCCGGACGCGATGGAGGGCCCGACGCCGGTCTCGGCGCTGATCCACGCCGCCACCATGGTCACGGCGGGCGTGTTCCTGCTCGCGCGCATGTCGCCGCTCCTGGAGTTCGCGCCCGTCGCCATGGGCTTCGTCACCGCGATGGGGGCGGCGACGGCGTTCTTCGCCGCGACCGTGGGCCTCGTGCAGACCGACATCAAGCGCGTGATCGCCTACTCCACCTGCTCGCAGCTGGGCTACATGTTCGTCGCCATCGGCGTCGGCGTCTACTCCGCGGCGATGTTCCACCTCTTCACCCACGCCTTCTTCAAGGCGCTGCTGTTCCTCGGCGCGGGCTCGGTCATCACCGCGATGCATCACGAGCAGGACATGCGCGCCTATGGCGGGCTGCGCCGCAAGCTCCCCGTCACCTTCTGGACCATGATGATCGGCACGCTGGCCATCACCGGCGTCGGCGTGCCCCTGACCGAGATCGGCTTCGCGGGGTTCTTGTCGAAGGACGCGATCATCGAGAGCGCTTGGGGCGCGCGCACCCCCGCCGGCACCTTCGCCTTCTGGGCGCTGGTGGTCTCGGCCGCCTTCACCGCCTTCTACTCCTGGCGGCTGATGTTCCTCACCTTCTTCGGCGCGCCGCGGGGCCGCGCGCGCGCCCACGAGCACGCGCATGAGAGCCCCGTCGTGATGCTGGTCCCGCTCGGCGTGCTGGCGCTCGGCGCGACCTTCGCGGGCATGATCTGGTTCGGCTCGTTCTTCGGCACGCATGAGGAGGTGTCCGAGTTCTTCGGCATCCCCGAGCTCGAGCAGGCGGCGGAGGCGGAGGGTGCGGGCCTCGTCGAGCCGGTCGAGGGCGGGGGGCAGACCCCCGTGGAGGAGGCCGCGGACGCGGTGGCGGCCGAGGAGGGGGCGGCCGTCGTCGTGACCGAAGGGGCCGGGGAGGGGGCGCCGGGCGAGGTCGTGGCGCTCGGGGCGCCGCCGGGGGCCGGCGCGATCTACATGGCGCCCGGCAACGCCGTGCTGGAGAGGGCGCACGAGGCCCCCTGGCCCGTCAAGATCGCGGCCTTCCTCGCCATGGCCGCGGGCACCCTCGTGGCCTGGGCCATGTACATGCTCCGGCCCGGCCTGCCCGCGGCGATGGCGCGCGCCAACGCGCCGCTCTACCGCTTCCTGCTCAACAAGTGGTATTTCGACGAGATCTACGACGCCCTCCTCGTCCGCCCCGTGATGGGGCTGGGCCGCGTGCTGTGGAAGCGCGGCGACGGCACCGTGATCGACGGCGGCATCAACGGGATCGCCATGGGCCTCGTGCCGTTCTTCTCGCGCCTCGCGGGGCGCGCGCAGTCGGGCTACCTCTTCACCTACGTCTTCGGGATCGTCATCGGCGTCGCCGTGCTGATCACCGTGATGACGTTCTCGGGCGGCTGAGATGTCGAACCTCCTCTCCATCGTCACCTTCCTGCCCGCCATCGCGGCGCTCATCCTCGCGCTCTTCTTGCGCGGCGACGACGAGGCGGCGCGGGGCAACGCCAGGTGGCTGGCGCTGATCGCCACCAGCGCCACCTTCGTGGTCTCGCTCTTCGTGCTGTTCGGATTCGAGCCCGACGACCCCGGATTCCAGTTCGTCGAGGAGCGCGAGTGGCTCTTGGGCCTGAGCTACAAGATGGGCGTGGACGGCATCAGCGTGCTCTTCGTGATGCTGACCACCTTCATCATGCCGCTGGTGATCGCGTCCGCCTGGACCGTCACCGCCCGCGTCAAGGACTACATGGTCGCGTTCCTGCTCCTCGAGACGATGATGCTCGGCGTCTTCGTCTCGCTCGACCTGATCCTCTTCTACCTCTTCTTCGAGGGCGGGCTGATCCCGATGTTCCTCATCATCGGCGTCTGGGGCGGGGCCGAGCGGATCTACGCGACCTTCAAGTTCTTCCTCTACACCTTCCTCGGCTCGGTCTTCATGCTGGTGGCGATGATCGCCATGTTCGTGGATGCGGGCACGACCGACATCCCCACGCTGCTCACGCACGAGTTCGCCTTTGAGGCCTACGCGCTCGGCCCCTTCGTGGTCTCGGGCGGCTTCCAGACGCTCCTGTGGCTCGCGTTCTTCGCCTCCTTCGCGGTCAAGATGCCGATGTGGCCGGTCCACACCTGGCTGCCCGACGCGCACGTCCAGGCGCCCACGGCCGGCTCGGTCGTGCTGGCCGCGATCCTGCTGAAGATGGGCGGCTACGGCTTCCTGCGCTTCTCGCTGCCGATGTTCCCCGTGGCCTCCGAGATCTGGGCGCCGCTGGTGCTGTGGCTCTCGGCCATCGCCATCGTCTACGCCTCGCTCGTCGCCTTGCGCCAGGAGGACATGAAGAAGCTCGTGGCCTACTCCTCGGTGGCCCACATGGGCTTCGTGACGGCCGGCATCTTCGCCGCCAACCGCCAGGGCGTGGACGGCGCGATCTTCCAGATGATCTCGCACGGCTTCGTCTCGAGCGCGCTCTTCCTCCTCGTCGGCGTGATCTACGACCGGATGCACACGCGCGAGATCGCGGCCTATGGCGGGCTCGTGAACCGCATGCCGGTCTACGCCGCGGTGATGCTGCTCTTCACCATGGCCAACATCGGCCTGCCCGGCACCTCCGGCTTCGTCGGCGAGTTCCTGTCGCTGATGGGCATCTTCCAGGCCGACACCTGGGTCGCGCTGGTCGCCACCTCCGGCGTGATCCTCGCCGCCGCCTACGGGCTGTGGCTCTACCGCCGCGTGGTGCTGGGCGACCTCATCAAGGAGGGCCTCAAGTCGATCGCCGACATGGACCGCCGCGAGAAGGCGATCTTCGCGCCGCTGATCGTCATGACGCTGGCCCTGGGCATCTACCCGCGCCTCGTCACCGACGTGATCGGCCCCTCGACCGAGGCCCTGATCGCCGCCCATGAGACCGCGCTCGCCGAGAGCGCCCCGATCCGGACGGCCGAGCGATGATCCTCACCACCACCTCCGAGTCGCTGCGCGTCGTGGCCCCCGAGATCGCGCTCGCGCTCTACGCGATGGGCGCGCTCATGGTGGCGGCCTACACCGGCCGCGACCGCGCCGCGCAGCCGCTGCTGTGGACCACCGCGGCCGTCTTCGTGGCCCTCGCCCTCGGCATCGCCTTCCGCGGCCCCGGGACGGCGCCGGCCTTCGGCGGCATGTTCGTCGAGGACGCCTTCGCGCGCTTCGCCAAGATCGTGGTGCTCCTCTCGGCCGCCCTGATCCTCGCCATGAGCCGCCACTACATGCTGGCCCGCGACCTGCTGCGCTTCGAGTATCCCATCCTCATCGCCTTCTCGGTGATCGGCATGATGGTGATGGTGAGCGCGGGCGACCTCATGACGCTCTACATGGGGCTCGAGCTGCAGTCGCTCGCGGCCTACGTCATCGCGGCGCTCAGGCGCGACAGCCCGCGCTCGACCGAGGCCGGGCTCAAGTACTTCGTGCTGGGCTCGCTCGCCTCGGGCCTGCTGCTCTACGGCGCCTCGCTGGTCTACGGCTTCGCGGGCACCACGCTCTTCTCGGGCATCTTCCTCTCGACCACCGGCGAGGAGCCGCTGGGCCTCCTCTTCGGGCTGGTGTTCGTGATCTCGGGGCTCGCCTTCAAGGTCTCGGCCGCGCCCTTCCACATGTGGACGCCCGACGTCTACGAGGGCTCGCCCACCCCCGTCACCGCCTTCTTCGCCACCGCGCCCAAGATCGCCGCCATGGCGCTCATCGCCCGCGTCGTCCACGACGCCTTCGGCGCCGCGGTGGACGACTGGCGCCAGGTGCTGGCGCTCCTCTCGGTCGCCTCGATGTTCCTGGGCGGCGTGGCGGCGATCGGGCAGCGCGACATCAAGCGGCTGATGGCCTACTCCTCGATCTCCCACATGGGCTACGCGCTGATGGGGCTCGCGGCCGGCACCACCTTCGGCGTCCAGGCGATGCTGATCTACATGACGATCTACGTCGTGATGAACCTCGGCACCTTCGCCTTCATCCTCACGATGGAGCGCGACGGCCGCCCCGTCACCGACATAGGCTCGCTGCACAACTACGCCGACCGCGAGCCCACGAAGGCGCTCGCCATGCTCGTGCTGCTCTTCAGCCTCGCCGGCGTGCCGCCCCTGGTCGGCTTCTTCGCCAAGTACTACGTGCTGCTCGCGGCCTATGAGGGCGGGCTCGGATGGCTCGCCATCCTCGGCGTGATCGCGGCCGTCATCAACGCGTTCTACTACCTCAGGATCGTCTACTACATGTATTTCGGCGAGGAGCGCGAGCCCTTGGACCGCACCCGCGCGCCCGTCCAGTGGAGCCTGCTGGTGGGCGCCGCGCTCATCATGGTGGTGGGCGTCGTCAACCTCTTCGGCATCGAGGGCGTGGCGGCCCAGGCGGCGGCCTCGCTTGTCGAATAGGGCCGAGCCCGGCCCGGGGGCCACGCCCGGCCTGGAGGCCGCACCTGGCTCGGGGGGCTGGCCCGACGGCGTCGAGCGCCTCGTGCTCGACGAGACCGACAGCACCAACGCCGAAGGACTGCGCCGCGCGCCCCCGCGCCCGACCTGGATCCTGGCCCGCCGCCAGACCGCGCCGCGCGGCAGCCGCGGCCGCGCCTGGACGACGCAGGCGGGCAACTTCGCCGCCACCCTGACGATCCCGGACCCCGGCCCGCCGCAGGAGGCGTCGCGCCACGCCTTCGCGGCCGGGCTGGCGCTGCACGACGCGCTGTCGCGCCTGACCCGCCGGCCCGAGGCCTTCGCGCTCAAATGGCCCAACGACCTGCTGCTGGAAGGCGGCAAGCTCGCCGGCATCCTGCTGGAGCGCGACCGGGTGCTCGCCATCGGCTTCGGCGTCAACCTCGCCTCGGCGCCGCCCCGCGACGAGGGCCGGCCCGGCGCCGCGCGCCCCGTGGCGCTCGCCCCGCTCGCGCGCGTGACCCCCGAGGCGCTGCTCGACGCGCTCGCCCCCGCCTTCGCCGCGCGCGACGCCGAGCGCCGGGCAGGCTTCGAGACCATCCGCCGCGCCTGGCTCGCCCGCGCGGCCCAGCTCGGCCAGACCATCACCGCCCGCACGCTGCACGAGACGCATGTGGGCCGCTTCGAGACCATCGACGAGCTCGGCTGCCTGATCCTGCGCACGCCGCAGGGGCGGCTGCGCATCCCCTCGGCCGACGTGTTCTTCGAGGCCGCCTGATGCTGCTCGCCATCGACTGCGGCAACACCAACACCGTGTTCTCGATCTGGGACGGGGAGCGCTTCCTCGCCACCTGGCGCACCGCGACCGAGCACCAGCGCACGGCCGACCAGTACTATGTCTGGCTGCGGACCCTGATGCAGCTCCACCGCCTCGACGTGGCCATCGACGAGGTGATCGTCTCCTCCACGGTCCCGCGCGTCGTCTTCAACCTGCGCGTCCTGTGCGACCGCTACTTCGGCACCCGGCCCCTCGTCGTGGGCCGCCCCGACTGCCGCCTGCCGGTGGACGTGCGGGTGGACGAGGGCGCGCAGGTGGGCTCCGACCGGCTCGTCAACACGGTCGCCGCCCACGACCTCTACGGCGGCGACGCGATCGTGGTCGATTTCGGCACCGCCACCACCTTCGACGTGGTGGACCATGACGGCGCCTATGTCGGCGGCGTCATCGCGCCCGGCGTCAACCTCAGTTTGGAGGCGCTGCACCAGGCCGCCGCCGCCCTCCCTCATGTGGACATCACCAAGCCCCAGCGCGTCGTCGGCACCAACACGGTCGCCTGCATGCAGTCGGGCATCTTCTGGGGCTATGTCGGGCTGATCCGCGAGATCTGCGAGCGCATCAAGGCGGAGCGCGACCGCCCCATGACCGTCATCTCAACGGGTGGGCTCGCGCCGCTCTTCCAGGGGGCGGAGCCCCTCTTCGACCATTTCGAGGACGACCTGACCATGCATGGCCTCACCGTCGTCCACCGCTTCAACAAGGAGACCCCATGAGCGGCGAACGCTTGATCTACCTTCCCCTCGGCGGCGCCGGCGAGGTCGGCATGAACGCCTACGTCTACGGCTACGGCGAGCCCGGCCGGGAGCGGCTGATCGTCGTGGACCTCGGCGTCACCTTCCCCGACATGGACACCACGCCCGGCGTCGATCTGATCCTGCCGGACGTGTCGTGGCTGGAGGCGCGGCGCGACCGCATCGAGGGCATCTTCGTCACCCACGCCCACGAGGACCATGTCGGCGCCGTCGGCCATCTCTGGTCGCGGCTGCGCGCGCCGGTCCACGCGCGCGCCTTCACCGCCCACCTCGCCCGGCTCAAGATGGAGGACCAGGGCCAGGATCCGCTCGATGTCCACACCGTCGAGCCCTTCCCCTCGGCCGTCGAGGCCGGGCCGTTCCGGGTCCACTTCATGCCCGTGTCGCACTCGATCCCCGAGAGCTCCGGCCTCGTGATCGACACGCCCGCGGGCCGCGTGATCCACACCGGCGACTTCAAGCTCGACCCGACGCCGGTGCTCGGCGACGCGTTCGACCCGGCGCTGTGGGAGGAGGTCGCGCGCCCCGGCGTGCGCGCGCTGGTGTGCGACTCGACCAACGTCGCCGTCGGGCACCCCGGCCGCTCCGAGACCTCGATCCGCCCCGCCATCCACGACCTGATCGCGGGGGCGAGGGGGATGGTGGTGGCGACCACCTTCGCGTCCAACATCGCCCGGCTGAAGACGCTCGCGGTCGCGGCCCAGGAGGCCGGCCGCTCGGTCTGCGTGATGGGGCGCGCGATGAAGCGCATGATCACCGCCGGCGTCGAGACGGGGCTGCTGACCGACTTCCCCCACACGCTCTCGCCCGAGGACGCGCTCGACGTGCCGCGCTCGCAGCTCATGCTGATCGTCACCGGCAGCCAGGGCGAGCGGCGCGCGGCCTCGGCGCAGCTCTCGCGGGGCCGCTATCTCGGGCACCGCCTGGAGGAGGGGGATCTGTTCCTCTTCTCCTCGCGCACCATCCCCGGCAACGAGCGCGGCGTGATCGCGATCATCAACGACCTCAGCGCGCTCGGCGTGGACGTGGTGGACGACTCCGACGACCGCTACCACGTCTCGGGCCACGCCAACCGCCCCGACCTGGAGCGCGTCCACGAGATGGTCCAGCCCGCGATGCTGATCCCGATGCACGGCGAGCACCGGATGCTGCGCGCCCACGCCAAGCTCGGCGCCGCCAAGGACATCCCCTCGCTCGTCGCCGTCAACGGCACGATGGTGGACCTCTCGGGCAACGCGCCGCGCGTGGTCGAGCACGTCGAGACGGGCCGCATCTACCTCGACGGCGCGGTGAAGATCGGCGCGATGGACGGGGTGGTGCGCGACCGCCTGCGCATGGCGCTCAACGGCCACGCGCTCGTCACGCTCATCATCGACGAGGACGGCGCGCCCTTGGGCGACCCCTGGGTCGAGACCATGGGCCTGCCCGAGTTCGGCCGCTCGGGCGCGCCGCTGGTCGAGACCGTCGAGGCGGGGCTGTCGCGCTACGTCGGCCGCGCCTCGCGCTCGACGCTCGCCGACGACGACGCGCTCGACGCCGAGATGCGGCGGCTGCTGCGCAACACCGCCAACGACGAGGTCGGCCGCAAGCCGGAGGTGACGATCGTCATCAGCCGCCTCGCGGCGTGACCGGCGCGCCCCGGGGCCTGCGCGAGCCGGCCGAGGTCGCGCGGCGCCGCGCGATGCTCGCCGAGCCGCACATGGCGCCGCTGGCGGCCTTCGCCGCCGGCCTGCGGCGGCGGGGGGGCGAGGTGCCGGACCTGGATCCGCTCGACGGCGGGGTGGGCGCGCGGCTCCTGCTGCTGCTGGAGAAGCCGGGGCCCAAGACCTCGCCCGCCCGCGGCGGCTCGGGCTTCGTCAGCGCCGACAACGACGACCCCACCGCCGCCGCGTCCTGGGCCTTCCTGCGCGAGGCCGGGATCGCGCGGCCCGACCGGGTGCTCTGGAACACCGTCCCCTGGTGGAACGGCACCATCCGCTTCACCCCGGCCGAGCGGCGCGCCGGGCTCGAGACGCTGCCGGCCCTCCTCGACCTGCTGCCGCGGCTGGAGGTGGCGATCCTCGCGGGCCGCCAGGCGCAGGGCGCGCGGGCGATCCTCGAAGGGCGGCCGGTGCGGCTCCACGCCTCGGCGCACCCCTCGCCGCAGGTCAGGGCGGCGAACCCGGCTCGGTGGCGCGAGATCCCGGCGCGCTGGGCCGAGGCTCGGGCGGCGCTGGCCTAGCCGGCCATCCGCTCGTCGAAGCTCTTCTCGATGAAGGTGGGCAGGTGGTCGCCCATGCCGACGACGGCCGTCCCCTCCTCGCGGCGACCGGGCCTGCGGCCGCGGCGCTCCTCGACGGCCCCCTCCGGCGCGGTCTCGGGGCGGGCCTCCAGACGCGGCTCGGGGCGGCTCGGGGCCCGCGCCTCGGCGCGGTCGTCGCGCGGCCGGTCGCCGCGCCGCGAGCGCGCGCGGCGCGCGGGCTTGGGGGCCTCGGACGGCGCCTCCTCGACCGCCGGCTCCGCCAGCGCCGGCTCCATGGCCGCCGCGCCGAGCGGGCTCTCGCCGCGGGGGATCGGCTTGGCGATCAGCATCTCGATGTCGCCGAGGTTGCGCTCGTCGGAGGCGGCGCAGATCATCATCGCCTTGCCCGATCGCCCGGCCCGGCCGGTGCGGCCGATGCGGTGGACGTAGTCCTCGGCGTGGCTCGGCACGTCGAAGTTGAAGATGTGGCTGACCGCGGGGATGTCGAGGCCGCGCGCCGCCACGTCGGAGGCGACGAGGAACTTGAGCTCGCCCGAGCGGAAGCCGTCGAGCGTGCGCGTGCGCTGCGACTGGTCGAGGTCGCCGTGGATGGGCGCCGCGTCGTAGCCGTAGCGCTTGAGCGACTTGGCGAGGATGTCCACCTCGGTCTTGCGGTTGCAGAAGACGATCGCGTTGGTGCAGCCCTCGCCCTCGCCGTCGATCATCGCGCGCAGGAGACGACGCTTCTCGGTCGCGGCCCGGTCGCGGCGCGAGGGCGCGAACATCACCACGGACTGCTCGATGGTCTCGGCGGCGGTGGCGCGGCGCGCGACCTCGACCTTGGCGGGGTCCGTGAGGAAGGTCTTGGTGACGCGCTCGATCTCGGGCGCCATGGTGGCCGAGTAGAACAGCGTCTGGCGCGAGGGCGGCGTGAGCGAGAAGATGCGCTCGATGTCGGGGATGAAGCCCATGTCGAGCATCCGGTCGGCCTCGTCCACGACCATGATCTCGATGCCCGTCAGCAGCAGCTTGCCGCGACCGAAATGGTCCAGGAGCCGCCCCGGCGTGGCGATCAGCACGTCCACCCCGCGGTCGATCAGCAGATCCTGCTCCTTGAAGGACACGCCGCCGATCAGGAGCGCCTTGGTGAGCTTGAGGTGGCGGGCGTAGGTGTCGAAGTTCTCGGCCACCTGGGCCGCCAGCTCGCGCGTCGGCGCCAGCACGAGGCTGCGCGGCATCCGCGCGCGCGCGCGCCCACGGGCGAGCCTGGTGATCATCGGCAGGACGAAGGAGGCGGTCTTGCCGGTCCCGGTCTGGGCGATGCCCAGCACGTCGCGCCCTTCGAGCGCGGGCGGGATGGCGTCGGCCTGGATCGGGGTGGGGGTCTCGTAGCCGGCCTCGGCCACGGCTTGCAGAACCTTCGGGTTGAGGTTCAGGTCGGAGAAATGGGTCATGTGCGTCCGGACATCACGGCATCGGGCCGTTGAGGGTCATGGGACGCGAGGATATCGGGCGCCCCGGCGGCAGCCCGCAAGCCTTCCTGGGGGCGCGGACCTGCTAGCGCATATGGGGGGATGGGTCAATCGGCGCAATGGGATGCGGCGATCTGCGAGGGCACCGTGATCGGCCTCGGAGCCGCCGCCGCGGGCGGCTTTGCGATCCTTGCCCGATCGGGCGCCCGGGCGACACGGAGGGGCCGCCCGGACGGCGGCGATCAAGCCTCCAGCGTCGCGTCCATGGTGATCTTGGCGTCGAGCAGCTTCGAGATCGGGCAGTTGTCCTTGGCCGCCTCGGCCGCCTCGCGGAACGACTCCTCGGTGGCGCCGGGCACCGTGGCGCGCACCGTCAGGTGCGAGGCGGTGACGGCGAAGCCCTCGCCCTGCTTCTCCAGGGAGACCTCGGCGGTGGTCTCGATGCTGTCGGGCGTCAGGTCGCCCTGGCCCAGCACCATCGACAGCGCCATCGAGAAGCAGCTCGCATGGGCGGCGCCGATCAGCTCCTCGGGGTTGGTGCCCGAGCCCTCCTCGAAGCGGGTGGCGAAGCCGTAGGGCTGGTCGTGGAGCGCGCCCGAGCCCGTCGAGACGTGGCCGCGGCCGTCGCGCAAGCCCCCGCTCCAGCGGGCCGATCCGGTCTTCTTGATCATGTCGTGTCCTCTCTCGTCAGACGCGCCGAAGGGCGCCACGCCGGCTCGACTGCCCGCGATCGCGGCCAGCGTCAACCGAGGGGGGCCGCCCGAAGGATCAGTCGGGGCCGCCCGCGCCCTCGGCCATGACGGCGACGGGCACCTCGAGCGCGCCCAGGCCCTCGAAGGTCAGCGTCAGGTCGAGCGTGCCGCCCGCCTCGCGCGGCGCCTCCAGCCCCGAGAGCAGGACGTGGAGCCCCTCGGGCTCCAGCGTCGTCGCCACGCCGGGCGGCAGCACGATCCCGTCGAGCGTCTCGGGCACGCCCCCGGCCGAGCGCTCGGGCGCGGCGACGACGGTGGCCATCCGAGCCACGGGCGCGCCGACCTCGGCGAGCGTCACGGGCGCGGAGCCGGCGTTCTCGATCCGCATGTAGACCTCGGCGCTGGGGCCGTCGCCCGCCTCGGTCCAGGCGTCCGAGACGCGCACGCCGTCGATCTCCGCGACCGGTGCGTCCTGCGCCACGGCGGCGAAGGGCAGGGCGGCGAGCAGCGCGGCGCGGAGCATGGCGGCTCCGAGGGGGCGGTGGGGGGCGGGGCTCATGCCATCATCTCCTTGGTGGCCGCGAGGCGCAGCTCGGGGTGGTCGCGCTCGATCCGGTCGATGTCCCATTGCAGGCGGGTGAGATAGACCAGATCGCCGTCGTGGTCGTGGGCGAGGTGGCCCTGGTTGACCTTGGCGAAGGCCTCGACGGCCGCCTTCGGCCCCGTCACCCAGCGCGCGGAGGTGAACTGCGAGGGCTCGAAGCGCACCGGCAGGCCGTATTCGAATTCGATCCGGCTCGCCAGCACGTCGAACTGCAAGGCACCCACGACGCCCACGACGAAGCCCGAGCCGATGGCCGGCTTGAAGACCTTGGCCGCGCCTTCTTCCGCGAACTGCATCAGCGCCTTCTCCAGGTGCTTGGCCTTCATCGGGTCGCCCGCGCGGCAGGCCTGGAGGATCTCGGGCGCGAAGCTCGGGATCCCGGTGACGCGCAAGCTCTCGCCCTCGGTCAGCGTGTCGCCGATGCGGAGCTGGCCGTGGTTCGGGATGCCGATGATGTCGCCGGCCCAGGCCTCCTCCGCCAGCTCCCGGTCGGAGGCGAGGAACATCACCGGGCTCGCGATCGCCATGGGCTTGCGGGACCGGACGTGGGTCAGCTTCATGCCGCGGTGGAAGTGGCCGGAGGCGAGGCGCACGAAGGCCACGCGGTCGCGGTGGCGGGGGTCCATGTTGGCCTGCACCTTGAAGACGAAGCCCGAGACCGCCTCCTCCTCGGGCGCGATCTGGCGCGGCTCGGCCGATTGCGGCTGCGGCTCGGGGCCGTAGCGCGCGATCCCCTCCATCAGCTCGCGCACGCCGAAGGAGTTGATGGCCGAGCCGAACCAGATCGGCGTCAGCGTGCCCTCCAGCA
Organism: uncultured Alphaproteobacteria bacterium; assembly: GCA_963799455.1. GTDB lineage: Bacteria > Pseudomonadota > Alphaproteobacteria > Rhodobacterales > Rhodobacteraceae > CAWCXF01. The sequence goes on from CAWCXF010000006.1 coordinate 228,851, forward strand.
GCGCGCGCGTGTCGAGCGGCGGCATCAGCTCGCGCGCCATCTCGACCTCCTCTCGGAGCCTGCCGAGGAGCGCGTCGGGCACGTGCTCGGCCATGCGGGGGTCGCCCAACCCGTCGATCGCCACGCTCTCGGCGACGCGGTTGCGGTCGGCGCGGTCCATGATGAGGAGGCGGTCGCGCAAGAGGTCGTAGGTGCCCACGAAGTCCGCGCCCTGGCCTATCGGCCAGGAGGCGGGCGTCACGTCGATGGCGAGCGCCTCCTGGATCTCGTCCACGATGTCGAAGCTGTCGCGGCTCTCGCGGTCCATCTTGTTGCAGAAGGTCAGGATCGGGAGATCCCGCAGCCGGCAGACCTCGAAGAGCTTGCGCGTCTGGCTCTCCACCCCCTTGGCGCCGTCGATCACCATGACGGCCGCGTCCACCGCCGTCAGCGTGCGGTAGGTGTCCTCGGAGAAGTCCGAGTGCCCCGGCGTGTCCACGAGGTTGAAGCGGTGGCCCTCGTAGTCGAACGACATGGCCGAGGCCGAGACCGAGATGCCTCGGTCCTTCTCCATCTGCATGAAGTCCGAGCGCGTGCGCCGCGCCTCGCCCTTGGCGCGCACCTGGCCGGCCATCTGGATGGCGCCGCCGTAGAGCAGGAACTTCTCGGTCAGCGTCGTCTTGCCGGCGTCGGGGTGCGAGATGATCGCGAAGGTCCGCCGCCGCGCGATCTCGGGGGGAAGCTGGGGGCGGTTCGAGGGGGCGTGGAGCGTGTCGGGCATGGGGGGGATGTAAGCTTCGCTTGTGCATACCGCAATCGCCGATTAGCTTAGTAGAAACTCCTACACGTCCCGATGAAAGTATGAGCTTTGCCCAACACGTGGGATCGACCCGCAGGAAGCCAGACACCTAATCGGCCAGGTGATGAGAACCCTGATCGGTTGTTCTTAGCTCTAGGAAAAGCAGTTTCTTCTTGGGAAGGAGTCCAAGTAGCCGTTACCAATCTGTATATCGCGCTATCTTCGTCTTCTAACTCTACACCAGAGAACGAGGCTGTAGTAACCATCAATGAAAATCAATTGGTGCATATCAAAGCAAAACTTGTAAGTTCATTTGCGAAAGAGGCCACAGCTAAGAACTTGAGTGGTGAACACGGCAGGCCTGAAGTATTCTTGGAAAGAGTAGAAAAGCTAATGGCAAGATATCGAGGGTGGGCTGAAAGGAGAAACGACGTAGCACATGGTTACGTAACGGGGGCGAGCCATCCAGATTATTCAACAGAAGAGCAGCAGATCATTACGACCTACTCTCTTTGCCCTTCACATGCCCGACAAACCGTTTCTTTCTCGAAGTCCTCCCGCTGGCACCACGGCGAGCCTGAGTATAACTATAGAGCGGAAGATCTCGAAAGGTTTGCTCATGCCTTCGAGCGTCTGGATGAAGACCTAGAGGGGTTGGCTGTTGAGGCGTTGGCTATTTCTGATTGAAATCTTAGTGAATTGGGAAGGTTTAGTCCTCCACCTAGCTAGTGAACCCACCCCACTCCCCCACCAGCACCCGGTGCCCCGGCGCGACCTCCTCGTAGACGCTCGGCGCGGGCTCGTAGTCGAGCCCGAAGATCGGCGAGGGGATGGGCTTGAAGTCGAGGTCCTGCTCCAGCTTGCGCTCGGTCGGGTCGGGGACGGGGACCGCCTTCAGAAGCTGCTGGGTGTAAGGGTGGCGAGGGTCGTCGAAGACCGCGGCCCGGGGGCCGATCTCGACGATGCGCCCCAAGAACATCACGGCGACCACGTGGGAGACGCGCTCGACCACGGCCATGTCGTGGCTGATGAAGAGGAAGCTGACGTCGAGCTCGGCCTGGAGCTCCATCAGCAGGTTGAGCACCTGCGCCTGGACGGACACGTCCAAAGCGCTCGAGACCGACTCGTCGGCGACGATGAGCTTGGGGTTCAAGGCCAGCGCGCGGGCGATGGCGACGCGCTGGCGCTGGCCGCCCGACAGCTCGTGCGGGTAGCGCTTGAGGAAGGCGTGGGGCAGCTCGACCCGGTCGAAGAGGCTCGCGGCACGGTCCTCCATCTCCGAGCGCGAGCCCACGCCGTAGTTGCGCAGGGGCTCGGTCACCTGGTCGAGCAGGCGGCGCGTCGGGTTGAGCGAGGCGAAGGGGTCCTGGAACACCATTTGCATCTCGCGCCGCGCCTGGCGCAGCTTGCCGGGCCCCATCGCGATCACGTCCTCGCCGCCGAGGATGACGCTGCCCGACGTCGGCTCGGTGAGGCGCAGGAGCGAGCGGCCCGTCGTGGACTTGCCGCAGCCCGACTCGCCCACGAGGCTCAGCGTCTCGGCCACGTCCACCTCGAAGGACACGTCCTCGACCGCGTGGACGTTGGCCACGACCCGGCGCAGCAGGCCCTTGCGGACAGGGAAGCGGGTTGTCAGGTGCGCGACCTGCAACAGCCGCGTGTCGCTGCCGAGGTTCGGCCTGATCGCCGACTCCGGCTCGCCGGGGATGCGCATGGGCTCGGGCGCGGCGCGGCCCCTCATCTCTCCGAGGCGCGGGACGGCGGCCAGCAGCGCGCGGGTGTAGTCGGCCTGCGGGTTGGCGAAGATCTCGCGCACCGGGCCGGTCTCGACGAGGCGGCCGCGATACATCACCACCACGCGGTCGGCCATCTGCGCGACCACCGCCATGTCGTGGGTGATGAAGAGCACCGCCGTGCCGGTGTCGCGCTTCAAGCGGTCGATGAGCACCAGGATCTCGGCCTGGATCGTCACGTCGAGCGCGGTGGTGGGCTCGTCGCAGATGAGGAGCCGCGGCTCGCAGGCGAGCGCCATGGCGATGACGACGCGCTGGCGCATCCCACCCGACAGCTCGTGCGGATACTGCGTCAGCCGCCGCTCGGGCTCGGGGATGCGCACCATCCGCATCAGCTCGAGCGCGCGCCTCCTCGCGGCCTCGCGCGACATCCCCTTGTGGACGCGCAGGCCTTCGGTGAGCTGGCGCTCGACGGTGAAGACCGGGTTGAGCGAGGTCATCGGCTCCTGGAAGATCATGCCGATCTCGTTGCCGCGGATCGTGCGCATCAGCGCGTCGGGGGCCTGCGCCAGATCGACCGTCTCGTCGCTCGCCCGGAGCCCGTGGCCGCGGCGGAACTCCAGCCGGCCGCCGGCGATGTGCCCGCCGCCGAACTCGACGAGCCGCATCAGGGAGAGCGAGGAGACCGACTTGCCCGAGCCGCTCTCCCCCACCACGGCGACGGTCTCGCCGGGCGCGATGGAAAAGCTCACGTCCTCGACGCCCACCACGGTGCCCTGCGAGGTCTCGAACTCGACGCGCAGGTTCTGGATGTCGATGAGGGCGCGCGCGTCGGTGCGGGCGGAGGATGGGCGCGGCGCGTCGAGCATGGGATCCCCCGGAAGGCGGCAGCCCGACGCTACTGGCCGGACGGGGGCCGGTCAAACGGCGGGAGCCCCCGCGGGGCCTGCCCGCCCGCGCATTGGACAGGCCCTGGGCGGCCCCGCCGCGCGGTGCTACCGCGAGGCGACCGGACAAGGGAGGCGTACGATGGATCTGGGCATCGAGGGGCGGAGGGCGGTGGTCTGCGCCTCCTCCAAGGGGCTGGGGCGCGGCTGCGCCGAGGCGCTGGCGGAGGCGGGCTGCGAGCTGGTGATGAACGCGCGGGGGGCAGAGGCGCTGGAGGCGGCGGCGCAGGCGATCCGGGAGGCCTACGGGGTGGGCGTCGAGACGGTCGCGGCGGACATCGCGACGCCCGAGGGCCAGCGGGCCGTGATCGAGGCCGTGGGCGCCCCCGACATCCTCGTCACCAACGCGGGCGGCCCGCCGCCGGGGATGTGGCACGACTGGGGCCGCGAGGACTTCCTGCGCGCGCTCGACGCCAACATGCTGGCCCCCATCGCGCTGATGACGGCGCTCCTGCCGGGGATGTGCGAGCGCGGCTGGGGCCGGGTCGTCAACATCACCTCGCAGTCGGTCAAGGCGCCGATCCCGGCGCTCGGGCTCTCGAACGCGGCGCGCGCGGGGCTGACGGGCTACGTCGCGGGCACCGCGCGCCAGGTGGCGCCGATGGGCGTGACGATCAACAACCTGCTGCCCGGCATCCACGCGACCGCTCGGGCCGACGCGCTCGACGGCGGCGTGGCGAAGTCGCAGGGCATCACGGTCGAGGAGGCGCGCGAGAGGCGCGAGGCGACGATCCCCGCGCGGCGCTACGGGACGGCGCAGGAGTTCGGCGCGGCCTGCGCGTTCCTGTGCTCCGAGCGCGCGGGCTTCGTGGTGGGGCAGAACTGGCTCATCGACGGGGGCGCCACCAACGCCACCCTTTGACGACGAAGGGGCGGCCGGAGCCGCCCCTCGCGCATCGATCGGCCCTGGATAGACCGGCCCTGGAGCGCCGCCCGACCCGAGGGGGGTCGGCTCAGGCGCCCGAGGCACTCTTCCACGGTCGCATTCTCCGGGCGCCCGACCGGCTCGGCCGGGCCGGACGGTGCTCCGGGTCGCCTCAGAAGCCGAACACCAGCGCGACGCCGAGACGGTTGTCGGTGCTCTCGAGGCCCGGCAGCGGCTCGGAGTTGTAGTCGGTGCGGTAGCTGACCCGGGTCGAGATGCGGTCGCTGACCGAGAAGTTGACGCCCAGGTCGTTGCGCACCAGCGTTCCGGCCGAGTCCGAGTAGATCACGTCGGTGTCGTTGCTGAGCGCGACGGTCTCGGTCAGGACGTAGAACAGGCGCGAGGACGCGATGCCGGCGAACTCGGTCTCCTCCTCGCCCGGCAGGAGCTCCTCGTCGCCGGGATTGACATCGCTGAAGTCGATCAGGTCGAGGTTGTCCTGGGTCTCGGTCCAGCGGACGCCCGGGCCGGCCTGCACGCGCCAGGCGAAGTTCCGGGTGTTGACGATCCGGTAGCCGAGGCCGGCGCCGAGGAAGGCGTCCTGCTGGAGCGTGTCGAAATCGTCGTTGCGGTAGTAGCCCAGGCCGAAGGCGTAGAGGCGGTCGGTGAAGTAGCGGTTCGCCTCGTAGACGAGGAAGGTCTCCTCCTCGTTGACCGAGGATTCGCCCGTGTCCGGGTCGGTGGCCTCGCCGTAGTTCAGGCCGAAGCCCAGGGTCTGGTTGATGACCTCGCCGCCGTAGCGCACGCGGCCGGCGATCACGAGATCCTGAGCCTCGGAGTTGCCCGTCGTGCCGCTGTAGCCGAGCGACATCGAGCCCGAGAAGCCGGGGTTGAACCGGGCGCGGCCGAAGCGCTCGTCGTCGTCGCCCGCGCCGAACTCGTCCTGAACCAGGATCTCGGTGTCGTCGATCTGGTCGTCAAGCGCGTCGGTGCCGATGATCGCGCCCTGCGCGAAGACGGGTCCGGCGACGAGGAGGGCCAGCGCCCCGGCGGTCGCGGTCTGCGTGATGGTCATGTGGGAGCCTTTCGCTGCGGGTCCGGCCGGCGTCTTGTCGGTCGGTCGTCTGCGCCCGCACCTATTCCCGGGCCGGGGAGCCGGCAATGGTTAACGCCCGTAGAGGAGGGGAGATCCGCGCCACCCTGTGGCCGGCCGGCCACAACCCGGGGGCGGCCCCGCGCGGCGGCCCCTCGCGCCCTGGCCAGGAGGCGCCCCCGGGCGGCGTTCAACGGTCCTCGACGTCCACGTAGTCGCGGAAGGTGGCGCCGGTGTAGAGCTGGCGCGGGCGGCCGATCTTGAGCGCCGGGTCGGCGATCTGCTCCTTCCACTGGCTGACCCAGCCCACGGTGCGCGCGACCGCGAAGATCGGCGTGAACATCGAGGTCGGGAAGCCCATCGCGTCGAGGATGATGCCTGAGTAGAAGTCGACGTTGGGGTAGAGCTTCTTGTCGTGGAAGTAGTCGTCCTCGAGCGCGATCTTCTCCAGCTCCTTGGCGACCTGGAGGGTCTTGTTGTCCTCGATCCCGAGCAGGTCGAGCACCTCGTCGGCGGACTGCTTGAGCACCTTCGCGCGCGGGTCGAAGTTCTTGTAGACGCGGTGGCCGAAGCCCATCAGGCGGAACGGGTCGTTCTTGTCCTTGGCGCGCGCGATGTAGCCGGGGATCTGGTCGGGCGTGCCGATCTCGCGCAGCATCTCCAGCGCGGCCTGGTTGGCGCCGCCATGCGCGGGCCCCCACAGGCAGGCGATGCCGGCGGCGATGCAGGCGAAGGGGTTGGCGCCCGACGAGGAGGCGAGTCGGACCGTCGAGGTCGAGGCGTTCTGCTCGTGGTCGGCGTGCAGCGTGAAGATGCGATCCATCGCGCGGCTCAGGATCGGGTCGACCACGTACTCCTCGGCCGGCACCGCGAAGCACATCCGCAGGAAGTTGGAGGCGTAGTCGATGTCGTTGCGCGGATAAACGAAGGGCTGGCCGATGGTGTACTTGTAGGCCAGCGCGGCGATCGTCGGCATCTTGGCGATCATCCGGATCGAGGCCACCTCGCGCTGCCAGGCGTCGTGGATGTCGGTCGAGTCGGGATAGAAGGCCGACATCGCGCCCACCGTGCCGACCATCACCGCCATCGGGTGCGCGTCGCGCCGGTAGCCGCGCAGGAAGTTGAGCATCTGCTCGTGGATCATCGTGTGGTGGGTCACGCGATGCTCGAAGTCCTCCAGCTCGGCGGCGGACGGCAGCTCGCCGTAGAGCAGCAGGTAGCAGACCTCGAGGAAGTGCGAGCGCTCGGCGAGCTGGTCGATCGGGTAGCCGCGGTGCAGCAGCTCCCCCTTGTCGCCGTCGATGAAGGTGATCGCGCTCTCGCAGGCCGCGGTCGAGGTGAAGCCCGGATCGTAGGTGAAGACGCCCGCCTGACCGTAGAGCTTGGTGATGTCCACCACGTCGGGCCCGGCGGTGGGCGAGTGCATCGGCAGCTCGATCTCGCGGCCGTCGAAGGTCAGCTTGGCGGTCTTGCCGCCCGTGGTGTCGTCCCTCATGGCGTTCTCCATGGTGCCGGCCGTGGCCGGGGTGGGGCCGGGATGGGGCGCCAGGCGCGGCGCGCCTGGGCGGCGTTCTTGCGGTCAGGCGCGCGCGGCGCGCCGCGATCCCCGCGCCGGCCCGGCCGCGTCCGAGAGCCGCGCCAGCGTCTCCTCGCGGCCCAGGACCAGCATCATGTCGAACACGCTCGGCGTGACGGAGCGCCCGGCCAGCGCGGCGCGGATCGGGCCGGCGAGCGTGCCGAGCTTGGTGCCGTGGCGCGCGGCCACCTCGGACACGGCGCCCTCGAGCGCGTCTCGCCGCCAGTTAGCGTCCGCCAGGGCTTCGGTCAAATCCCGCAAGCAGCCCTCGGGCACCGCGTCGAGCGCGGCGGCGGCCCTGTCGTCGGGCTCGACGGGGCGCGCGGTCAGCACGAAGCGGGCCTTGTCGAGCAGCTCGGGGTAGGTCTTGGAGCGCGCCTTGAGGTGGGGCATCGCGCGCAGCAGGCCGTCGCGGGCCGCGCCCTCGATCCCCGGCGCTCGGACAGCGGCGAGGTGGGCGTCGAGGCCCTCCAACAGCGCCGCGTCGTCCATCTCGGCGATGTGGGCGCCCGAGAGGCTTTCGAGCTTCTTCAGGTCGAGCCGCGCGGGCGAGCGGCCGATGCCGGGCAGGTCGAACCAGCGCCTGGCCTCGCCGTCGGAGAACACCTCGTCGTCGCCATGGCTCCAGCCCAGGCGCGCGAGGTAGTTGCGCACCCCCGGCGCGGCGTATCCCATCGCGCGATACTCCTCCAACCCCAGCGCGCCGTGGCGCTTGGAGAGCTTCGCGCCGTCGGGGCCGTGGATCAGCGGGATGTGGGCGAAGACGGGCTTGGGCCAGCCCATCGCCTCGAAGACCAGCGACTGGCGCGCGGCGTTGGTCAGGTGGTCGTCGCCGCGGATGACGTGGGTCACGCCCATGTCGTGGTCGTCCACCACCACCGCGAGCATGTAGGTGGGCGTGCCGTCCGCGCGCAGCAGCACCATGTCGTCGAGCTGGTCGCTCGCGGTGACGACGCGGCCCTGCACCGCGTCCTCCACCACCGTCTCGCCCGCCTCGGGCGCGCGCAGGCGGATGACGGACGGCGCGTCGGGATGCTCGGAGGCGGGCACGTCGCGCCAGGGCGAGCGGAAGAGCGTCGAGCGCGCTTCGGCGCGGGCCGCCTCGCGGCTGGCCTCGATCTCGCCCTGGGTGGCGAAGCAGCGATAGGCGGTGCCGGCCTCGAGCATGGCGCGCGCGACCTCGGCGTGGCGCGCCGCGCGGGCGAACTGGGAGACGGGCTCGCCGTCCCAGTCGAGGCCGAGCCAGGCGAGGCCGTCGAGGATCGCCGCCGTCGCCGCCTCGGACGAGCGCGCCCGGTCGGTGTCCTCGATGCGGAGCAGGAAGCGCCCCCCCCGGCCGCGGGCGTAGAGCCAGTTGAAGAGCGCCGTGCGCGCGCCGCCGATGTGCAGAGTGCCCGTCGGCGAGGGCGCGAAGCGCGTCACGGGCGGGGCGGTCGCGGCGTCGGACATCGCTTGCGTGAACCCTTCCTAAACCACCCGAGGCGAGCCTCGCGCCAACCTAGCAAGCGGCGCGGGGAGAGGCCAGTGATCCGCCCTTCGATCTCGGCCCCGAAACCCTCGGCGATGACGATTCCGGCGCTCGCGCGGGGGGCCGCGCGGGGCGCGGGCCGGGCGATCGACGCGCAGCGGGGGCATCTCTTCCCCTGGATCCCGGTCTGCCTCGGCGCCGGGATCGCATCGTGGTTCGCGCTGCGCTGGGAGCCCGGCGCGGCCCTCTACGCGGCGCTCGCGCTGGGCGCGCTGGCACTCGTGCTGCTCGCATGGCGGCTGCCGGCGACGGCGCGGCCGATCGCCCTGGGCCTCGCGCTGGTGATGGCGGGCGCGCTGCTCGCGGGCCTGCGCGCGCATTCGGTGGCGGGGCCGGTGCTCGGCTGGCGCTACTACGGCCCCGTCGAGGGCACCGTGGTCGAGATCGACCGCTCGGGCTCCGACAAGCCCCGCCTCACGCTCGAGGACGTGGTGCTGCGCGATGTCTCGCCCGAGCGCACGCCGCGCCGCGTGCGGCTGTCGCTGCACGGCGAGATGCCCGGCGCCGAGCCCGTGCCGGGCCTGCGCGTGATGACCACGGGCAACCTCTCGCCCCCCGGCGGCCCGGTCGAGCCCGGCGGCTTCGACTTCGCCCGCCACGCCTGGTTCGCGGGCCTGGGCGCGGTCGGCTACACCCGCGTGCCGCTCCTCGTGGCGGGGCCGCCCGAGGGCGGCCTCGGACTCCTCGTGACGCGCGCCCGCATGGAGATCTCGGCGGCGATGCAGGCGGCGCTGCCGGGCGAGACCGGCGCCTTCGCGGCGGCCGTCACCACCGGCGACCGCTCGGGGATGAGCCCCGGGACGATCGAGGCCCTGCGCGATTCGAACCTCGCGCACCTGCTGGCGATCTCGGGGCTCCACATGGGGCTCCTGACGGGCTTCGTCTTCGCCGCCCTGCGCGCGGGCCTCGCGCTCGTCCCGCCGGTGGCGCTGCGGCTGCCCGCCAAGAAGATCGCGGCCGCCCTGGCGCTCGTCGCGGCCGCGACCTACCTCGCGCTCTCGGGCGGGTCGGTGGCGACCGAGCGCGCCTTCGTCATGGTCTCGGTGATGCTGGTGGCGGTGCTGATGGACCGTCGCGCGATCTCGATGCGCTCGGTCGCGCTCGCGGCGATCATCGTGCTCGTCCTGCGCCCCGAGGCGCTGACCGGCCCCGGCTTCCAGATGTCCTTCGCGGCCACCCTGGCGCTCGTCGCGGTGTTCGGGGCGCTGCGCCGCCCGCCGGGCCGACCGCGCCGGCGGCTGCCCGGATGGGCGCGGCCCGCGGCGGGCGTGCTGACGTCCTCGCTCGTCGCCGGCCTGGCGACGGCGCCGATCGCCGCGGCGCAGTTCAACCAGCTGGCGCATTACGGGCTCGTCGCCAACCTCCTCAGCGTGCCCGTCATGGGCAGCGTGGTGATCCCGGCCGCGGTGGTGGCGGCGCTGCTGTGGCCCCTGGGCCTCGCCGCGCCGGCGCTCTGGGCGATGGGGCTCGGCATCGACTGGATCCTGCTCGTGGCGGGGCGGGTCGCCTCGACCGCGGGCGCGGTGACGCTGGTGCCGAGCCCGCCGGCCGCCGTCCTGCCCACGCTGATCGCCGGCGCCCTCTTCGCGGCGCTCTGGCGCGGGCCGTGGCGCATGCTAGGCGCCGCCCCGGTCGCGCTCTCGCTCCTGCTGTGGGCCGGCGCCGAGCGGCCCGTCGGCCTGATCTCCGAGAGCGGCGGGCTCGTCGGCTGGATGGGCGAGGGCGGCCGCGCGCTCAGCAAGCCGCGCGGCGACGGCTTCGTCGCCAAGGTCTGGCTGGAGAACGACGGCGACGCGGCCGCGCAGGAGGCGGCGGCCGCGCGGGGCGGCCCCGAGGGCTGGGAGAGCGTGACGCTGCCCGACGGCCGCGCGCTGCGCCACCTGCCGGGCAAGTCCGGCCCCGAGCGGGCGCCCGCGGCCTGCCGCGACGGCGCCATCCTCGTGCTCAACCAGCCCTGGGAGGGCGAGCGGCCCGGGCGGGGCGCTGCGCCCGGCGGCGGGCTCGGCGCGTGCATCCTGCTCGACCCCGAGGCCCTGCGCGAGACCGGGGCCGTGGCGCTCGTCGCGGAGGGCGCCGGCCTGCGGCTCGTCACGGCGCGCGAGCGCTCTGGCCGGCGGCTGTGGAACGACGAGGGGGTGCGGCGGGAGCGCGCAGGCGGGTCGATGGCCGGGCTCCTCGGCGGGCGGGCGGCGGCGGCCGAGCCTTGAGGGCCCGCCCCGGGGCGGCGATCCGCCCGGCGCCGTGGGCGGTCGGATGGAGACATCTCCGGTCCCGCGGACCCGGTGGCCGCGGATCGACCCGAGGGCGCGGCCGGCGCTCCGTCATCCCCTTGCCCGGCGGCCCGGCCGGACGGCATGGGCGCCGGGAGCGCTCCGACCCGACGCGATCGGCTCGGGCGCTCCGGGCCCCTTTGTGGTCGCATGTCCCGGGCGCCTGACCGATCCGGCCGGGCCGGACGATGCTCCGGTCGGCGAGCCCGCCAGCCCGACGACGACGCCGAGGTCGATCCCCGGGGACCGGTCGGGAGGCCGACGGGCCGACCTCGTGCGCCCATCGAGCATCCGACGGCCCGACCGGCTCGACCGCGCGCCCCGCGACGCCCTGCGGCATCTCGATCGGCGCGAGGGACGGTGCGGGGCACCGTGAGGACGATCCCCGCCGGGGCGCGGCGGTCCGGCGGCGTGCCGCGCCGTCTCCCGATGGAACCCGCGACTGCGGTTCGTCCCGGCCCCCCGATGGACGTTCGGGCCGGCCCACCCGCCGCCGGCCGCCCCTCAGTAGCTGCGGATGAGCCCGACCAGGCGGCCCTGCACCTGCACCTGATCGTCGTCGTAGACCCGCGTCTCGTAGGCGGGGTTGGCGGCTTCGAGCGCGACCCGTCCGCCGCGGCGGCGCAGGCGCTTCAGCGTCGCCTCCTGGCCATCGACCAGCGCCACGACGATGTCGCCGTCGTCGGCCGCGTCGCGCTCGCGGATCACCACCACGTCGCCGTCGTTGATGCCCGCCCCGATCATCGAGTCGCCGTGGACCTCGAGCGCGTAGTGGCGCCCGGAGCCCGACAGCATCTGCCCCGGCACCGCGACGGTATGCGACACCTCGCTGATCGCGGCGATCGGCGTTCCGGCCGCGATGCGGCCCATCACAGGCAGCTCGCTGGCATGCGCGCCCTCGACCGGCATCGCGCCGCGCGGCATGCCGGCGCGGCCCGCGGGCCCGTCGCCGTCGATCACCCGCAAGCCCCGCTCCATCGCCTCGGGCAGGCGCACCACCTCGATGGCGCGCGCGCGATGGGCGAGACGGCGGATGAAGCCGCGCTCCTCCAGGGCCGTGATGAGGCGATGGATGCCGGACTTCGATCGCAGCGACAGCGCCTCCTTCATCTCGTCGAAGGAAGGCGGCACGCCGTCGCGCCGCGTGCGCGCGTCGATGAACTGCAAGAGCTCCATCTGCTTGCGGGTCAGCATGGCGGTCCTCCCTCGCGCGGCGCGCGGATGTTCTAGCTGCGTTCCCCATCCGTGTCAAACGGCGCACCCAAGGGAAGGCAGGCCACGACCTCGCCCACGGCCCGCGCGCCGTCACGCGACGGGCGCACGATCAGCAGGTCGGCCGCGGCCAGCACCGACAGCAGCGCGCTGTCCTGACGCTCGAAGGCGGCCACGCCGCCCTGCACGCGCCGCGCCCGCATGTAGTGGACGCGCGGCCCGTTCGGCCCGAGGGGCGCCGCGAGCGGCAGGGCCAGGATGCGCGCGCGCGGATCGAGCCCGAGCATCCGGCGGATCATCGGCACCATGAACACCCGGCCGCAGACGAGCGCCGAGACCGGGTTGCCGGGCAGGCCGAGCAGGACGGACGCGCCGAGCCGCCCGGCCATCAGCGGCTTGCCGGGGCGCATGGCGACGCGGTGGAAGCTCGGCGCGAGGCCGAGCGCGCGGGCCACCGGCGCCACCAGGTCGTGGTCGCCCACCGAGGCGCCGCCGATGGTGACGATCAGCTCGGCGCCCTCCGCCAGCGCGAAGCCCGCCTCCAGCGAGGCGCGATCGTCGCGCGCGATGGGCAGGAGGCGCGCCTCGGCGCCCGCGGCTTCGGCCATCGCGGCGAGGCCGTAGGCGTTTGAGGCGACCACCTGGCCGTCCCCGAGCGGCTCGCCCGGCGGCGCCAGCTCGTCGCCGGTCGCCATCAGCGCGACCACGGGGCGGCGCGCGACGCGCGGCGCCGCGCAGCCCATCGCGGCGGCGAGCGCGATGCGCTCGGGCGTCAGCAGGACGGGCGCCTCGATCCGCGCGCCCGCGGCGAAGTCGCCGCCCGCCGGCCGGATGTGGGGGCCCGCGTCGAGCCCGGCGCGGAGCGTGACGGCGTCGCCCGTGCGCTCCACGTCCTCCTGGATCACCACGCGGTCGGCGCCCGCGGGGATGGGCGCTCCGGTGAGGATGCGGATCGCGGTCCCCGGCTCGACCGTCCCGCCCCAGGGCCGCCCTGCCGCCGCCTCGCCCAGCACCCGCAGCCGGGTGCCCGGGGCTACGTCCGCGGAGCGGGCGGCGTAGCCGTCCATCGCGGAGGCGGCGAAAGGGGGCTGGGCGCGGGCGGCGACGACGGGCTCGGCGAGAACCCGCCCGCCGGCCTCGCGCAGCGGCACCGATTCGGCGCCGACGGGCGCCACCAGCGCCAGCACGGCGCCGAGCGCCTCCTCCACGGAGATCATCGGCTCGCGGGCCCTGAGCGCGTCGTCGGTCCGAACGCGGACCCCGGCAGGGATCGCGCCCTCGGTGCGAGCGCGGGCCTCGGCGTAGATCCGGCCGCCGGTCCGGGCGCGAGCCCCGGCGCGGAACGCCTCGCCGGTCCGGATGCGGAGCCCGGTGCGGGTCGCGCCGTCGTCACGGGTCGGACCGCCCCCGCGGCGCCTCGAAGCGGCCCGAGGCGCCGCCCTCCTTGAGCGCGACCCGGACGCCGCCGATCTCCATGTCGCGCTGCACCGCCTTGAGCATGTCGTAGACGGTGAGCGCCGCGACCGAGGCGGCCGTCAGCGCCTCCATCTCGACGCCGGTGCGCCCCGTGGTCTTGACCGTGGCGCTCACGCGAAGGCCCGGCAGCGCGTCGTCCGGCTCCAGATCCACCACCACCTTTGCGATCGGCAGCGGGTGGCAGAGCGGGATCAGGTCGGCCGTGCGCTTGGCGGCCATGATCCCGGCGATGCGGGCCGTGCCGAGGACATCGCCCTTGGCCGCGCCCTCGACCGCGAGCGCCAGGGTCTCGGGGGCCATGCGCACGAAACCCTCGGCCACGGCCGTGCGCTCGGTCACGGGCTTGCCGGACACGTCCACCATCCGGGCGTGGCCGCGCTCGTCGAGATGGGTGAGCCGGCTCACGCGCCGGCCGTCAGCGGGTCGGCGAGCAGCGCGCGGGTGGCGACCTCCACGTCGGGCTGGCGCATCAGCGCCTCGCCGACGAGGAAGCAGCGGGTGCCGTAGCGCGCCAGGTCGGCGAGGTCGGCGGGCGTCGAGAGCCCGCTCTCGGAGACGAGCAGCCGGTCGGCCGGGGTCAGCCGAGCGAGGCGGCGGGTCACCGTGAGGTCGGTCGTGAAGCTGGCGAGGTCTCGGTTGTTGATGCCGATCAGCGGCGAGGCGAGGCGCGCGGCGCGCTCCAGCTCGGCCTCGTCGTGGACCTCGATCAGCGCGGCCATGCGCAGCTCGCGCGCGGCCGACTCGATCTCGGCCGCGGCGTGGTCGTCCACCAGCGCCATGACGACGAGCACCGCGTCGGCGCCCAGGGCCCGAGACTCGGCCACCTGCCAGGGGTCGAGGAGGAAGTCCTTGCGCAGGACGGGAAGCTCGCAGGCGGCGCGGGCCTCGCCGAGGAAGGCGTCCGCCCCCCGGAAGGAGGGTCCGTCGGTCAGCACCGACAGGCAGGCCGCGCCCCCCCGCGCGTAGGCGCAGGCCAAGGCGGCGGGGTCGAAGTCCTCCCGGATCAGGCCCGCCGAGGGGGAGGCGCGCTTGATCTCGGCGATCAGGCCGTAGCCTCGGGTGGCGCTCCGCCGCAGCGCGTCGAGGAAGTCGCGCGGCGCGGGCGCGGCGCGGGCGGCGGCGAGGATCTCGGCCTCCGGGCGCGCCGCCCTCCGCTCGGCGATCTCCTCGATCTTGTAGGCGCGGATGCGCTCGAGCGCGCTCACGCCGCGTCCCTCCCCGCCCTCGTGCCGGCCCAGTCGATCGGCCGCTCGCCGCGCGCCACGAGCCATGCATCGACCCGTCCGAAGGGGCGCGAGCCGAAGAACCCACGTCCGGCCGAGAGCGGCGAGGGGTGCGCCGAGCGGATCATCAGATGGCCGTCCTCGGGGATCCCCTTCGCCGCGTCCTGCGCGCGCTTGCCCCACAGCACGAAGGCGGTGGGCCGGCGCGAGACGCGGCCCAGAACCTGCGCCGTCAGCCGCTCCCAGCCGATCCCGCGGTGGCCGCCGGCCTCGCCCTCGGGCACGGTGAGCGCGGTGTTGAGCAGGAGCACCCCCTGGCGCGCCCAGTCGCGCAGGTCGCCGGAGGCGCGGGGGCGGCCGAGGTCGCAGCGAAGCTCGCGGAACAGGTTGACGAGCGATCGGGGCAGGGGCGTCACATGCGGCTCCACGGAGAAGGCGAGGCCATGGGCGTGGCCGGGCGTGGGATAGGGATCCTGGCCCAGGATCACGACGCGCACCGCCTCGGGCTGGGTCAGCTCGAGGGCCGCGAACACCCGGGCCGGGTCGGGCAGGAAGGGCCGCGGGTCCGCCGCCAGACGCGCCTCGACGGCCGGAAGGTCGAGCGTGAAGAACGGCAGGTCGGCCCAGCCGCCGAGGCGGGAGGTGTCAAGCGCCATGGGACGACCTCGGCAGGCGGCCGGGAGCGGCGCGAGGCACGGGCTGGGGGGCGGCGAGCCCGCGCATGGCGCGCGCGAGCGCCTCCACCTTGGCGCGCGCGGCGCCCGAGTCGAGGCTCTCGGCCGCCATCGCCGCCCCCTCTCGCAGCCCCCGCGCGCGGCCCGCCACGACGAGCGCGGCCGCGGCGTTGAGCAGCACCGCATCGCGGTAGGCGCCCGGCGCGCCGCCCAGCAGCGCGCGCAGCGCGCGGCCGTTGTCCTCGGGCGCGCCGCCGACGATCGCCTCGAAGGGGTGGACGGGCAGGCCCGCCTCCTCGGGGTGGATCTCGCGCTCCTCGATCCGCCCGCCCTCCAGGGCCGCGAGCCAGCTCGGCCCGGCGATCGAGATCTCGTCCGTCCCGTCGGCGCCGTGGACGAGCCACGCCACCTCGGAGCCCAGCGCCGCCAGCGTCTCGGCCATCGGCCGGATCATCCCCCGCGCGTAGGCCCCCGTGAGCTGGCGCTTGACGCCCGCGGGGTTCGTCAGCGGCCCCAGCACGTTGAAGATCGTGCGCGTGCCGAGCTCGGCGCGGGTCGGGCCGACATGGGCGGTCGCCGGATGGTGCATCGGCGCCATCATGAAGCAGATCCCCGCCTCGTCCATCGCGCGCTGCGCGGCCTCGGGCCCCGCCATCACGTCCACGCCCATCGCCGTGAGCGCGTCGGCCGCGCCCGAGCGCGACGACAGGTTGCGGTTGCCGTGCTTGGCCACCGGCACGCCCGCGCCCGCGACCACGATCGCGGCCGCCGTCGAGATGTTGAGCGTGCCGCGCCCGTCGCCCCCCGTGCCCACCACGTCGATCGCGCCCTCGGGCGCGCGCACGCCGCGGCACTTCGAGCGCATCACAGAGGCCGCGGCGGCGATCTCGTCCACGCTCTCGCCGCGGGTGCGCATCGCCATCAAGAGCCCGCCGATCTGGGAGGGCGTGGCGGCGCCCGCGAAGAGCGCGCCAAAGGCGGCCTCGGCCTCGGCCCTGGTGAGCGCGCGCTCGGCGGCGATCCCGATCAGCGGGCGAAGCTCGTCGCTCATGCCGCGACCGGGACGCGGGCGAGGAAGGCGCGCATCATCGCGTGGCCGTGCTCGGAGGCGATGCTCTCGGGGTGGAACTGCACGCCCTCGACGGGCGCGGAACGGTGGCGCAGGCCCATGATGGTGCCGTCCTCCAGCTCGGCCGTGACCTCCAGCGCGTCGGGCAGCGTCTCGCGCTCGACCACGAGGCTGTGGTAGCGCGTGGCCGACAGCGGCGATGGCAGGCCCTCGAACACGCCCGCGCCCCGGTGGAGGATCGCCCCGGCCTTGCCGTGGACGATCTCGCGCGCGCGCACGACCCGGCCGCCGAAGGCCTGGCCGATCGCCTGATGGCCGAGGCAGACGCCCAGGAGCGGCACCCTCGCCTCGGCGGCCGCGAGCACCAGCGGCAGGCAGATCCCCGCCCGGTCGGGGTCGCAAGGGCCGGGGCTCAGCACGATGGCGTCCGCGCGCAGGCCCATCGCGGCCTGCACGTCGAGCGCGTCGTTGCGCTCGACACGGACCTCGGCCCCCAGCTCGCCCATCAGGTGGACGAGGTTCCAGGTGAAGCTGTCGTAGTTGTCGATGAGCAGCAGCGTCACGGGCGGGCCTCGCGGGAGTGGGCCGGACGGCGGGTGCGCGCCGGGCTCGGGGCCGGGGCGGGATGGCGCGCCCCACCGGGCCGATGTAGTTGACGGGAGGCGGCGGTCGGGGTCAACCCGAAGCGCGGGAACGAAAGCGGAGGCGCAGGATGGCGCGTGGGTTCGCGGCGGGGGTGGCCTGCGGGGCGCTGGTCTCGGCCGCGGCGCTGGTGGCCGCGTCGCTGCTGGCGGGCGACCTTCCGGGCGACGCGGCGCCCGGGCCCGCGCAGGTGACGATGGGGGAGATGCCCGGCGTCGAGCCGGAGCCGGACCCCGTGCCGCGGCCCGCGCGCGAGCCGGCGCCGCCCGTGGACGAGGGCGCGGCGCCGGCCGAAGGCGGCGCGGCGGCGGACCCCGCCCCCGGGGCGGACCCCGCGCCGCTCGCGCCCGAGGCGGCCGCGGCCCCCACCCTCGGCGCGCCGGAGGGCGGGGCGGAGGACGCCGAGCCGCCTTCGGCGGACGAGGGCGGCGCGGTCGTGGAGCGGACGGTCCCGGTCCTGCCCGCGGCGCCCGCGCCGGGGGATGGAGGCTGACGGGGCCGGGCTCGGCGCCTCGTCGGGCGGTCGCCGCGCTCGGACACCGCCGAGCCCTGGCCGCGGCGCCGACACGCCGCGCGCGAGGCCCCAGAAGCGGACAAGACTGTTGAAAAACTCCCCGCTGACGCTCGCGAGTTACGAAATCGCCAACTCCGGCGGAGTGGCGCCTGCGTAAGCCACTGATTCCTCGTGACCGCTGAGCCCTCCCATGGGTCGAGTCGGGATCGCAGGGCGTTTGAGGGCGTGTTTCCAGCAGTCTCGGACGGCTCCGGTCTCGCGCGCGCAAGGAGTGGTGGGGCGGCCGGGCCGAAGCCGGTCGCCTCGTTCGCCGGTCGCGCCGTGCCCGCCAGGCGAGCCCGAGCCGGGGCGGCGACATGGAGCGAGGCCGACACGCCGGACCCGCCGGCCCTTCGGATCGCCCCAGGAGGCCGGGGACGAGACGCCGGGTAGCGAAGCAGCGCGTCGACCGGGCCGCCCGTGGTTCTGTCCCTGACAAGCCGAGCCCGGCGCACCGGACGGCCGCTCGTCTCGGGAATGGCCACCCGCTGCCGGGCCTCGCGCCGCTACCCCGGCCCGGGGAGGCGCCGACGACCCGGACGGCCGGAGGAGCCCACGCGACGCCGTTCCTCGGAGCGATGTGAGCCGGCGGCCCGAAGCCGGCCCCGGCCTAGCGGTTGGCGCGCCCCGTGAAGCGGTGGGCGTCGGCGGCGGCCGCGCGCAGGGCGCGGGACTTGTCCACGCTCTCCTGCCATTCGGCCGCCGGGTCGCTGTCGTGGACCACGCCGCCGCCGGCCTGGATGTGCAGGCGCCCGTCCCGCACCACGCCGGTGCGCAGCGCGATGCACATGTCCATGTCGCCGCCCGCCGAAAAGTAGCCGACGCCGCCGCCGTAAACGCCGCGCGAGTGGGGCTCCAGCTCGTCGAT
This sequence comes from uncultured Alphaproteobacteria bacterium, assembly GCA_963799455.1. Lineage (GTDB taxonomy): Bacteria > Pseudomonadota > Alphaproteobacteria > Rhodobacterales > Rhodobacteraceae > CAWCXF01. The sequence continues at coordinate 247,358 of CAWCXF010000006.1, forward strand.
GATCTCCATCGCGCGCACCTTGGGCGCGCCCGACACCGTGCCCGCCGGAAGCCCCGCGAGCAGCGCCGAGAGCGCGTCCCGGCCCGGCGCGATCTCGCCCACCACGTTCGAGACGATGTGCATGACGTGGCTGTAGCGCTCCACGACGAAGGACTCGGTCGGGCGCACGGTGCCGATCCGCGCGACGCGGCCGACGTCGTTTCGCCCCAGGTCGAGGAGCATCAGGTGCTCGGCGCGTTCCTTCTCGTCGGCCAGCAGCTCGGCCTCCAGGCGGCGGTCCTCCTCGGGGGTGGCGCCGCGCGGCCGCGTGCCGGCGATGGGGCGGATCGTGACCTCCGAGCCGAAGAGGCGCACGAGGATCTCAGGGGACGCGCCGATCACCTGGAAGCCGGGATCGGCGACGGCGGCGTCGAAGTCGAAGTGGAACATGAAGGGCGAGGGGTTGGTGCGCCTGAGCGAGCGGTAGAGCGCGAAGGGATCCTCCGCGAAGGGCAGCGTCCAGCGCTGCGAGGGGACCACCTGGAAGATGTCGCCGGCGGCGATGTAGTCGCGCGCGCGGGCGACGGCGGCCATGTAGGCGTCCCTCGTCATGTTCGACACGGGCTCGGCGAGCGCGCCCGGATCGCCCATCGCGCGCGCGGGCTCGGGCGAGCGGTCGAGGTCGCGCACCGCGTCCATCACGCGCTCGGCCGCCTGCGCGTAGGCCGCGCGCGCCGAGAGCCCCGAGCCCGCCCAGACCGGCGAGACCACCGTGACCTCGCCCCTCACGCCGTCGAGCACGGCCACGACGGTCGGGCGCATCAGCACCGCGTCGGGCAGGCCCACGGGATCGGGGTTGCGCTCGCCCAGCCGCTCGACCAGCCGCACCATGTCGTAGCCGAGATAGCCGAAGAGCCCGGCCGAGGCGGCGGGAAGGCCCTCGGGCAGCGCGATCCGGCTCTGCGCGATCAGCGCGCGCAAGCTGTCGAGCGCGGGGCGCTCGTCCTCCTCCCAGGCGCCCGCGTCGAAGCGCGCGTGGCGGTTGAGGCTCGCGCGCCCCTCGCGGCAGCGCCAGATCAGGTCGGGCTTGAGCCCGACGATCGAGTAGCGCCCGCGGACCTCGCCGCCGGTGACGCTCTCGAGCACGAAGCCGCCCGGTCGCGCCGCGCCGAGCTTGAGCGCGAGCGACACCGGCGTGTCGAGGTCGGCCGCGAGCCGCTCGTGGACCACCTGGCCGCGCCCGGCCTCGTGCGCCGCCTCGAAGGCTCTGAGGTCGGGCGCGAGCGCCACGCTACTGGAACCGCGCGAGGGTCGCGGCCAGCGCCGACTGGTTGAGCGTGATCCCCTCCTCGGCCTGGAGCGCGCGCACGTAGGAGCCCAGCACGTCCTCGGCGATCCCCTGCGAGGCCTGCGCCTCGAGCGCCGCCAGGACGAGGGCGTTGCGCGGCCCCTCGGGGTCGGGCGGGGCGATCGCATCGACGCGCAGCAGCGCCACCGGGTCGCCCTCGACGATCGCCGTGGCGCCGGGCTTCGTCTCGAAGGCGGCCTCGACGAGCCCGTCGGGAGCGCCTTCGACGGCCGCGTCGCGCGCGAGGCCCTCCTCGGCGCGGACCGTGACGCCCTCGCCGGCGATGTCCTCGCGGGCCGCGAACCGCTCGCGCAGCCCCTCGGCGATGCCGGCCAGCCGCTCGCGCAGGGCGGCGGCGCGCCAGGCGGCCTCGGCCCGCTCGCGCACCTCGTCGAGCGCCGGCACGCGCGGCGGGATGACCTCGTCGAGCCTGAGCGCGAAGAGCCCGCCGCCGTCGAGCGAGGCGATCTCGGGGAAGTCGCCCTCGGCCGCGGCCTCGGCCGCCTCGCGGAAGGCGGGGTCGGCGGCGAGGCCCTCCTGCGAGCCCGGCGTCAGGCGCAGCGTGCCCAGCTCCGCGCCGGTCTCGGAGGCGACCTCCTCCAGCGTGGCGCCGCCGGCGAGCAGGTCGTCGAGCTCGCTCGCGCGGTCGTCCACGGCGCGGCGCGCGGCGTCGAGCGCGGCCTCGCGGCGAAGCTCCTCCTCGACCGCCTCGAAGGGGGTCTCGGACGCCGCGAGGATGGCGTTCACGCGCAACAGCGCCGGGCCGAGCACGGTGGGCACCGGACCGGCCACGCCCGGCTCGGCGAGCGCGAACGCCGCCTCGGCCGCGTCGCCGAGCTCGCCCCGCGAGACGTCGCCGAGATCGACGTCGGCGAGGTCGAGCCCGCGCGCCTCGACCTCGGCGTCGAAGTCGGAGGCCCCCGACGCGATGCGGTCGGCCGCGGCCTGCGCCTCCTCCTCGGTGGTGAAGGTCAGCCGCTCCACGAGCCGGCGCTCGGGGCGCACGTAGTCCTCGATGCGCTGGTCGTAGAGCGCGCGCACGGCCTCGGGCGCGACCTCCACCTCCTCCGCCATCGCCTCGGGGCGCAGCGCGAGGGTGGTGATCGCGCGCGTCTCGGGGACGGTGAACGCCGCGCCGTTCTCCTCGAACCAGGAGGCCAGCTCCTCGGGCGAGGGGTCGGGGACGGGGGCGTCGAGCGCGGCCTCGTCGAGCGCGGCCCAGCTCACGTCGCGGGTCTCGCCGACATAGGTGAGCACGGCGTCCGAGAAGGTCTCGGGCGCCTCGACGCCGCCCGCGACCGCGGCGACGAGCGCCCGGCGCGCGGCCTCGTCGCGCAGGTCGGCCTCGAACTCGGCCTCGCCGACGCCCGCGCGCTCGAGCGCGAAGCGGTAGCCCTCGACGTCGAAGGCCCCGTCCGCGCCCTCGAAGCCGGGCAGCGCGAGGAGCGCGTCGCGCACCCGCTCGTCGCCCACCGACAGCCCCAGCGCGCGCGCCTCGCCGTCGATCGCGGCCTGCGACAGGAGCCGCCCCAGCACCGCCTGATCGCGCCCCGCGTCGCGCATCTCGGCCATGGTGACGGGCGCGCCGGTGGATTGCTGGAGCTGGCGCAGCTCGGCCTGGAGCGCCCGGCCGTAGGCCTGGGCCGTGATCTCGCGCTCGCCCACCGAGGCGACGGTGCGCACGCCGCCGCCGAAGTTGTCGGTGCCGAAGCCGATCAGGCCGACGACCAGCAGGCCGAGCAGCACCAGCCCGACGATCCGCGCGCCCTTGCTCTTCGCCTTCGCCATGGCGGCCTCCCCCCGTTCGGTCGCGCAGGGTTAGCCCCGGCCCCTCAGCCCTTCAACCCCGAGGCGGTCACGGTCTCGAGCCGCCGGGCGAGCCGCCCGATGCCGGCCGCGTCGAGGTTGGCGTAGGCCACCCGCAGGTGCCGCTCTCCCTCGCCTTGGGGCGCGAACATGGTGCCCGGGAGCGCCAGCACCCTGGCTTCCTCGACCAGCGCCCGGGCGACGCGGTCCGAGGGCGCCTCGAAGGGGTGGCGCAGGTAGGCGAAGTAGGCGCCCGAGCCCTCGACCGCCCAGCCCGGGAGCCCCGCCACGGCCGCGCGCATCGCCTCGCCGCGGGCGAGGATCTCGGCGCGCTCGCCCGCGAGCCACCCGGCGAGGTTGCGCATCCCCCACAGCGCGGCGCGCTGGCCGAGCTGCGGCGCGCAGATCGCCACCGTGTCGAGCACCTTCTCGGCCTCGGCCAGCCGCTCCTCGGCCGCCACCATGGCGCCGACGCGGTGGCCGGTGAGCCGGTAGGCCTTGGAGAAGGAGTAGAGCTGGATCAGCGTGCCGGGCCAGCCGGCGTCCGCGAAGAGGTCGTGCACCGGGTCGGGCGCCGAGTGGAAGTCGCGGTAGGTCTCGTCCACGACCAGCGCCACGCCGCGGTCGCGGGCGAGGTCGAAGAAGGCGCGCAGCGTCTCGGCCGGATACTCGACGCCGCCGGGGTTGTTGGGCGTCACCAGCACGATGGCGCGGGTGCGCCCGTCGATCAGCCGCCCGGCCTCCTCCGGGTCGGGGATCAGGCCCGGACCCGCGCGGAGGGCGCGGGCCTCGACGCCGGTCTGGTCGAGCCACATCTTGTGGTTGAAGTACCACGGCACCGGCAGGATCGCGTTGTCGCCGGGGCCCGCGAGCGTCGCCATCGCGGTGGTGAAGGCCTGGTTGCAGCCCGAGGTGATGGCGACCTGCGAGGGCGCCACGTCCGCGCCGTAGATCTCCGACCAGCGCGCGGCGATCTCGGCGCGCAGCGCGGGCAGGCCGAGGACCGGGCCGTAGAGGTGCGAGGCGGGCTCGGCCTCCACCAGCCGCGCCATCTCGGCGCGCAGGGGGCCGGGCGGCGGATCGACCGGGGCGGCTTGGCTGACGTTCATCAGCGGCAGGTTGGGGGCGAAGGCGAGGCCCTCCACCCAGCGCCGCGCCTCCATCACGGGCGGCATCGCGGTGCGCGCGAGCGCGGGGTTGAGCGGCAGGCCCACTCAGGCGTCCGTGCCGCGATAGGGCTGGACGTATTGCAGCGCCATGTCCCAGGGGAAGAAGATCCAGGTGTCCTGGCTGACCTCGGTGACGTAGCTGTCCACCTGCGCCTTGCCCTTGGGCTTGGCGTAGACAGCGGCGAAGTGGGCGCGCGGGTAGGCGGCGCGCACCAGCTCCAGGGTCTTTCCGGTGTCCACGAGGTCGTCCACGATCAGCACGCCCGCGCCGTCGCCCATGAGCGTGGCGTCCGGCGCCTTGAGCACCTGGGCGGAGGCCTGGGACTGGTGAGCGTAGGACTTGACGGAGATGGTGTCCACGACGCGGATGTCGAGCTCGCGCGCGACGATCATCGCGGGCGCCATGCCGCCGCGGGTGATCGCCACCACCGCGCGCCACGCGCCCCCGTCCGGCCCCTGGCCGTCGAGCCGCCAGGCGAGCGCGCGGGCGTCGCGGTGGATCTGGTCCCAGGAGACGTGGAAGCCCTTCTCGTGGGGCAGGCGGCCGTCGTCGCGCGAGACCATGCGTCAGCGCGCCGCGATCAGCGCGCCGAAGGCCGCGAGCAGCCCCCCGAACGCCCGGTCGAGCGCCGCCTTCCAGCGCGCGTAGGCCCCGCGCGCCCGCGGCGTCGAGAAGAGCCCCGCGACGGCGCAGTACCACGCCGTCTCGACGACGAAGATGTTGACGAGCAGCAAGGCCTTGCCCAACGCGGTCGCGTCGGCCGGCACGATGCCCACGAAGACGGCGCCGAAGAAGATGCTGACCTTGGGGTTGGCGAGCTGCACCAGCAGGCCGCGGCGCGCGGCCGAGAGCGACCCGCGCGGGGCGGCGCCGGGGGCGATCTCGGGCAGCGGATCGCCCGCGTGGCGCCAGAGCCGCCAGGCGATCCAGACGAGGTAGGCGCCGCCCGCCAGCTTGAGCGCCACGAGGAGCCAAGGCGCCGCCTCGAAGAGCAGCGTCAGCCCGAGGAGCGCGGCGGCCGCCCACATCGCGGCGCCGAGCCCGAAGCCCGCCGCGAGCGCCAGCGCCGGGCGCGCGCCCTCGGAGGTGGCGGTCCGCACGCTCAGGACGAAGGAGGGGCCGGGGCTCATCGCGGCCACCAGATGCGCGAGCGCCACCGTGGCGAAGGCGAGCGGCGTCACCTCGGCGCCCCACGAGGCGGACGAGGCGGCGCCTCGCCGACCCCGGCCGCGATCCGGTCGGGCGCGCACGCGGCCCCCATCGCCCCCCCTGTCGCCCCCCCCGTCAGCCACCCCGCGGCGCGCCGACGCGGCGTCCGGCCTGCGCCGGGGCCGCTCGCAGGCGCCCGGACCGGGCGCTCGAAGGCGGGGAGGGACGGGGCCCGCACGCTCATGCCTTGGCGATGTCGGGCGCATCGACCGCCTTCATGCCGACGACGTGGTAGCCCGCGTCCACATGCAGGATCTCGCCCGTCACCGCCGAGCCGAGGTCGGACAGCAGATAGAGCGCCGACTTGCCGACCTCGTCCTGCGTCACGGTGCGCCTGAGCGGCGCGTTCAGCTCGTTCCAGCGCATGATGTAGCGGAAGTCGCCGATGCCCGACGCCGCGAGCGTCTTGATGGTGCCCGCGCTGATCGCGTTGACGCGGATGCCGTCGCGGCCGAGATCCTCGGCGAGGTAGCGCACCGAGGCCTCCAGCGCGGCCTTGGCGACGCCCATGACGTTGTAGTGCGGCATCACCTTCTCGGCGCCGTAGTAGGTCAGCGTCAGGCACGATCCGCCCTCGGGCATCAGCGCGGCGGCGCGCTTGCACACGGCGGTGAAGGAGTAGACCGACACGTCCATCGACATGCGGAAGTTCTGGGGGCTCGTGTCCACGTAGCGCCCGCGCAGCTCGTTCTTGTCCGAGAACCCGATGGCGTGGACCACGAAGTCGAGCGAGCCCCACTCCTCCCTCAGCCGCCCGAACAGCGCATCGAGCGAGGCCGGGTCGGCCACGTCGCAGTAGATCGGCAGCGCGCCGAGGCTCTCGGCCAGCGGCAGCACGCGCTTCTCCAGCGCGCCGCCCTGGTGCGAGATGGCGAGCTTGGCCCCCTGGCCGTGCAGCGCGCGCGCGATCCCCCAGGCGATGGACTTGTCGTTGGCCAGCCCCATGACGAGGCCCCGCCTGCCGTCCATCAAGCCGTTTGACACGCCGCGCGCTCCCCGCCACATCGAAGGCTGGCCGGGGTCTAGGCGATCGGCCCAGACGCCACAAGCGGGCGGCCCGGGCCGCGCGAGGGGGAGGCCGATGCGCATGGGGGCAGCGACGCGGGACGCCGGCGACCGCTCGGGGATCTTCGCCGGCGCGGATCCGCTGGCGATCCTGCGAGCGTGGCTCGCCGAGGCCGAACGCTCGGAGATCAACGACCCCGGCGCCATGGCGCTCGCCACGGCGGACGCGGACGGCCTGCCCAACGTGCGCATCGTGCTGCTCAAGGAGGTCGCCGAGGACGGGCTGGTGTTCTACTCGAACTACGAGAGCGACAAGGGGCGCGAGCTGGCAACCAACCCGCGCGCGGCGCTGGCGCTCCACTGGAAGGGCCTGCGCCGGCAGGTGCGGGCGCGCGGAGCGGTGGAGCGCGAGGCCGGCGCGCGCGCCGACGCCTACTTCGCCTCGCGCGGCCCGGGCAGCCGGATCGGCGCCTGGGCGTCGCGCCAGTCGCGGCCGCTCGCGGACCGCGCCGAGCTCGAGCGCGCCGCGGCGCGCGTGCGCGCCGAGCGGGGCGGGTCGCCGCCGCGGCCGCCCTTCTGGGGCGGGTTCCGCCTCGTCCCCGCGACGATGGAGTTCTGGGCCGACGGCGCCGACCGCCTGCACGACCGGTTCCGCTGGAGCCGAACGGCGACCGGCGAGCCGTGGGCGGTGACCCGCCTGAATCCTTAACGAAATGTTACCGGCGGAAACATGCCGACACTGCGACACAAAGTCGTTCCTCTTTATCTTTTGCCGTGCGAGGGCTTGATCGAGTTCTGACTTGGACCAAGAGTTGTCTCGACGTTTTGGAGGGGAGCGAAACCGTGGATCAGCAGGTGAGCGAAAAGCCGGTCGTGTCGCGTCCGGAGCGCGATTTGCAAGAGCGACGCGATGGGGGCGAGGAGCTGTCGGGCAAGGAGCTGTCGGGCAAGGAGCTGTCGGGCAAGGAGCTGTCGGGCGAGGATTTGTCGGGAGAGGAGCTCTCCGGCAGCGTCAAGTGGTTCGACCCGATCAAGGGCTTCGGCTTCGTCGTCCCCGACGGGGGCGGGCCGGACGTGCTGCTCCACGCCAACGTGCTGCGCAATTTCGGCCAGGGCTCGGTGGCCGATGGCGCCTCCATCCGGCTGCGGATCCAGGTCACCTCGCGCGGCCGTCAGGCGACCGAGGTGCTCGAGATCGCGCCTCCCCCGGAGCAGGACGGGGGCGATCAGCACCCCGACCTCGAATCGCTCCCCATCGAGCCCGCGCGGGTGAAGTGGTTCGACAAGGGCAAGGGGTTCGGCTTCGTCAACGTGTTCGGCCGGGGCGGCGACGTCTTCGTCCATGCCGAGGTGCTGCGGCGCTCGGGCTTCTCGGAGCTGCTGACGGGGGAGGCGGTGGGCCTGCGCGCGGTCGAGGGCAAGCGCGGCCGCATGGCCGTGCAGATCGCCGCCTGGGACGCGGCGCTGGTCGGAGAGTGAGGCCCTCCGGGGCGCTCGGGCCCCGCGCCGGCCTGGCCTCGGCTCGGGCGCTGATCGGGGCGCTGGCCTCGGTCGCGGCGCTGACGGGGGGGAGGCGTCGGCCGCGCAGGACGCCGCGGCCTGCGAGGAGGGGGCGCTCGAGCTGAGGGGCGAGTGGGGCCGCGCGCGCCTGCGCGTCGAGGTCGCCGACACGCCCGAGGCTCGCGCGCAGGGCCTGATGTTCGTCGAGGATCTGCCGCGCGGCGAGGGCATGCTCTTCGCCTACGACGAGCCCGGCCCGGTCGCGTTCTGGATGCGCAACACGCTGATCCCGCTCGACATGCTGTTCATCTCGCCCGAGGGCGTCGTGACGCGCGTGCACGAGGACGCCGTGCCGGGCGACGAGACCCCGATCCCCGGCGGCGACGACGTGCAGTTCGTGCTCGAGATCAACGGTGGCCTCGCCGACGCCTTCGGCATCGCACCCGGCACCGAGATCCGCCACCCCCTGATCGGCGAGGACGCGGCCTGGCCCTGCGAGGCGGACGGCTGAGGCGGGACGCAGGGGCGGGCCGCGCCGCGCCGTGCCATGCGGGGGCGGGCCGCGCCGCGCCGCGCCATGCGCGGCCTTCCCAAGGCGGGCGCGCCGCGCTATGCACCGCCCCGGTCCGGGGCGTGGCGCAGCTTGGCAGCGCGCCTGTTTTGGGTACAGGAGGTCGTGGGTTCGAATCCCGCCGCCCCGACCATCGCCCGCCCGTCCGCAAGCGAGGCGTCCGCGACGGGAATGAGGGCCGTCGCTCGCCCGCCCGGCGAGGAGGGCCGCCGCGCGATCCAGCCAGGGCGCCCGACAGGGGCGAGGACCGCAGCGCGCCCCCGCCGCGGAGCAGCCGCCACGGGATGAAGCCGGCTCCCGATCGGTCCGGCGTCCCCGCCCCAGGGCGATCTCTACGTCGGTTCGCGCCGTCGCGGAAGAGGTCGCGCCCCGGCCCCCCGGCCGGGCGGTCGCCGCCGGCGCTGTCGGCGGACACGTAGCCGGCCGGGCCACCGGGCGGGTCGTCGTCGCCCGGCCCGAGCCGGACCGGGTCGTCCCAGCCCTGGCCGAGGATCCCGTCCGGCCAGCTCGCGCCGGCCCAGGTCTCGGGCGCATCGGTGCCGTAGGTGGTGCGCACCGCTCCTCCTCGTCGGGGTCGGGCGCTGCGCCGCCCGCCTCGGCGGCGCGGCGGGTGGGGGGCCGAGGACACGCCCTGTCGCAGCTTCCACGCGCGCCTGCCGGCGCCGTCCCCATCGACTTGCACGGGTTTCCACAGGCCGGCGGGACGCGCGGTGGACGACTCGGGGCGCGAGTGCGCCCTCTGCGCCGAGGCAAGGTCCATTTTGAGCGAGCACACTCTATTTGGTGTTCGCCGAGGCCCTTCGAGGCGATACCTTGTGGGAACCGAATCGTGGTCCCCCCGCTGGGAGGGGTCGGTTCCGTCGATCAGAGCGGGTCGCAAGGCCGCGACGCGGCGAGCGATCCCGCCGGGACGACCGGGCGGCGGCGGCGCGAGGCGCTGCCCCAGACAGGCTAGGAGGCCGAGATGAAGATCGAGCGCAGCTACACCCTCGCGGGACGGGACGCCTACGCCGACCTTCCCTTCACGACCACGGCGAGCGAGATCCGCAACCCCGACGGCACGGTGGTCTTCCGCCTCGACGCGGTGGAGGTGCCCGAGCGGTGGTCGCAGGTGGCCTCCGACGTCATCGCCCAGAAGTACTTCCGCAAGGCCGGCGTGCCCGCGCGGCTGAAGAGGGTGAGGGAGAAGGGCGTGCCCGCGTTCCTGTGGCGCTCGGTGGCCGACGAGACGGCGCTGGCGGCGCTCCCCGAGGCGGAGCGGTTTCGCGGCGAGACCTCGGCCCGCGAGGTGTTCGACCGCCTCGCGGGCGCCTGGGCCTACTGGGGCTGGAAGGGCGGCTACTTCACCTCGGAGGAGGACGCGCGAGCCTACTACGACGAGATGCGCGCGATGCTGGCGCTCCAGGTCGCGGCGCCCAACTCGCCGCAGTGGTTCAACACCGGACTGCACTGGGCCTACGGCATCGACGGCCCGGCGCAGGGGCATTTCTACGTCGATCACGAGACGGGCGCGCTGACCCGCTCGACGTCGAGCTACGAGCATCCCCAGCCGCACGCCTGCTTCATCCAGTCCTGCTCGGACGACCTGGTGAACGACGGCGGCATCATGGACCTGTGGGTCCGCGAGGCGCGGCTCTTCAAGTACGGCTCGGGCACGGGCACCAACTTCTCCAGCCTGCGCGGCGAGGGCGAGGCGCTCTCGGGCGGGGGCCGCTCGTCGGGGCTGATGGGGTTCCTGCGCATCGGCGACCGCGCGGCGGGCGCGATCAAGTCGGGCGGCACCACGAGGCGGGCCGCGAAGATGGTGATCGTGGACGCAGACCACCCCGACATCGAGGCCTTCGTCAACTGGAAGGTCGTGGAGGAGCAGAAGGTCGCCTCGCTCGTCGCGGGCTCCAAGATGCACCGGGAGAAGCTCGGCGCCATCTTCGACGCGATCCGCACCTGGGACGGCGCGAAGGACGATGCCACCGACCCCGCCGCCAACGCCGGGCTCAAGGCCGCGATCCGCTCGGCCAAGAAGGCCGCGATCCCCGAGACCTACGTGGCGAGGGTGCTGCAATACGCGAGGCAGGGCTACACCTCGATCCACTTCCCGGCCTACGACGTGGACTGGGACTCGGAGGCCTACTCAACCGTCTCGGGCCAGAACTCGAACAACTCGATCCGCGTCACCGACGCCTTCCTCAAGGCCGTGCGCGAGGACGCGCCGTGGGAGCTGCTGCGCCGCACCGACGGCCGCGTCGCCAAGACGATCCGCGCGCGCGAGCTGTGGGAGCAGGTCGGCCACGCCGCCTGGGCCTGCGCCGATCCGGGCATCCAGTACCACGACACCGTGAACGCCTGGCACACCTGCCCCGAGGACGGGCCGATCCGCGGCTCGAACCCCTGCTCGGAGTACATGTTCCTCGACGACACGGCCTGCAACCTGGCCTCGGTCAACCTGCTGACCTTCCTGAAGGACGGCGCCTTCGACGCGGCGGCCTACGTCCACGCCGCGCGCCTGTGGACGCTGACGCTGGAGATCAGCGTGCTGATGGCGCAGTTCCCCTCCAAGGAGATCGCGCAGCGCAGCTACGACTTCCGCACGCTGGGGCTGGGCTACGCCAACATCGGCGGGCTGCTGATGACGATGGGGCTCGGCTACGACAGCCACGAGGGCCGCGCGCTCTGCGGCGCGCTCACCGCGTTGCTGACCGGCACCTCCTACGCCACCTCGGCCGAGATCGCCTCCGAGGTCGGCGCCTTCCCCGGCTACGCGAAGAACGCCGCCGCACATGCTGCGGGTGATCCGCAACCACCGCCGCGCGGCCCATGGCGAGGCGGAAGGCTACGAGGGGCTGGCCGTGCCCCCGGTGCCGCTCGACACGGCGCGCTGCCCCGACGCGCGGCTCGTGGAGATGGCCGCGGCCGCCTGGGACGAGGCGCTGTCCTTGGGCGAGGCGCACGGCTACCGCAACGCGCAGGCGACCGTGATCGCGCCCACCGGCACGATCGGGCTCGTGATGGACTGCGACACCACCGGCATCGAGCCCGACTTCGCGCTGGTGAAGTTCAAGAAGCTCGCCGGCGGCGGTTACTTCAAGATCATCAACCGCTCGGTGCCGGCCGCTCTCAGGGGCCTCGGCCACGACGAGGACCAGATCCGCGAGATCGTCGCCTACGCCGTCGGCCACGGCACGCTGGAGGGCGCCCCGATCATCACCCACGCGGCGCTGGCCGAGCGCGGCTTCGGCGCGCAGGAGATCGCCCTCGTCGAGGCGGCGCTGCCCAGCGCCTTCGACATCCGCTTCGCCTTCAACCAGTGGACGCTCGGCGAGGCGTTCTGCACCGACACGCTGGGCATCCCCAAGGAGCGGCTCGCGGATCCGACCTTCGACGTGCTGCGCCATCTCGGCTTCACCCGCCGCGAGATCGAGGCCGCGAACGATCACGTCTGCGGCACCATGACCTTGGAGGGCGCGCCTCACCTGAGACCTGAGCATCTGCCCGTCTTCGATTGCGCCAACGCCTGCGGTCGCCGCGGCACGCGCACCCTCTCGGTGGACAGCCACATCCGCATGATGGCCGCGGCGCAGTCCTTCATCTCGGGCGCGATCTCCAAGACCATCAACATGCAGCGCGACGCCACCATCGAGGACTGCCAGCGGGCCTACGAGCTGTCCTGGTCGCTCGGCGTGAAGGCCAACGCGCTCTACCGCGACGGCTCGAAGCTCTCGCAGCCGCTGGCCTCCGCGCTCGTGGAGGACGACGACGAGGCGGCCGAGGTTCTGGAGACCGGCACGCCCCACGAGCGCGCGCAGGTGATGGCCGAGAAGGTGATCGAGAAGGTCGTCGTCCGCGAGGTCATGCGCGGGCGCGCGCGCCTGCCCCAGCGGCGCAAGGGCTACACCCAGAAGGCCATCGTCGGCGGCCACAAGGTCTACCTCCGGACCGGCGAGTACGACGACGGCGCCTTGGGCGAGATCTTCATCGACATGCACAAGGAGGGCGCGGGCTTCCGCGCCATGATGAACAACTTCGCCATCGCGATCTCGGTCGGCCTGCAATACGGCGTGCCGCTGGAGGAGTTCGTGGACGCCTTCACCTTCACCCGCTTCGAGCCGGCGGGCATGGTCCAGGGCAACGAGGCGATCAAGAACGCGACCTCGATCCTCGACTACATCTTCCGCGAGCTGGCGATCAGCTACCTCGACCGCACCGACCTCGCCCATGTCGCGCCCACCGGCCCCGCCTTCGACGACATGGGCCGCGGCGACCGCGAGGGGCAGGCCAACGTCGCCGACATCGGCGACGCGGCGGCGTCGAGATCGCTGAGGATGCTGCACAAGATGTCCTCGACCGGCTACCTGCGCAAGCGCCTGCCGCAAGAGCTGGTGGTCGTGCAGGGCGGCTCGGGCGCCGAGGGGCTGGTGGCGGTCGAGCCCGGCACCGATCCGACCGTGGTGATGCAGGCCGTCGCGGTCGCGGCGCCCGAGCCCGTGGCCGGCGCCCGCGCCCAGGCCCGGATGCAGGGCTACGAGGGCGACCCCTGCGGCGAGTGCGGCAACTACACGCTCGTGCGCAACGGCACCTGCCTCAAGTGCAACACCTGCGGCGGGACGAGCGGGTGCAGCTGACGCGGCGCGCCATGCTCGTGCGGTCGCGGCTCGCTGCGAGGCATGGTGCGAGCGGCGCTCGGTCTTGCGCGACCGTCCAGCCGAATGGGCCCGGGCGGCGTCCGCCCGGGCCCCGCCTCAAGCCCCACCGCCGGCCTGAGGCGTGCTCGTCAACGTCCCGAGGCCATCCTGGGGATGCGCGATGCAATGGCCCGCGCAGTTGATGTGCCCGAAGCAATGGGCGGCGTTGCCGCCCGGCCGCTGAAGGCGCCCCAGGTCGGTCCGCGCGACGCTGATCATGTCGCGCAGCTTCGATCCGAGCCGGTCGGCCGCCGCCGGGTTCGCCTGGATCTGGGCCTTGAGGCCCTCGATCTCCTGAAGCAGTTGGTTCTCGGCCATCTGATCGGCCCTCCTTTGTATGGTTCACGAAAACGTCCAAAGCGTCTGAGTCGTGTCGAGCGTCGCGACCACCTCCTTTCGCACCACCTTGAGATCGAGCCGCCGGGCCGCCTCGTCGGTCGTCTCGACGAGGGTCAGGTCGTCGTCGAGCGAGAAACGCGACCGGGAGAACAGCCCGGCGATGCCGAAGATATCCTGCAGGCCGAGGCTCACGAGCTCCTCGCCGATCTCGTCGAGCATCGCGTCGGCATAGGTCAGAAGCTCGAGTCCCGCACAGCGCGGCTCGGGCCACTCGACGAACTCGAGCGGATACCAGCCCGGAGTCCGATCCCCTCCGCGGCTGTAGCGCCAAAGATAGGGGACCGTCCGGGCCAGCGCCCGCGTCGCCTTCTCGGGCGTCATCGACGCGTGGCCGTCGGAGATGAACCGACGCACGATCACCTCGTCGCCGACGATCTCGAAGTGCTTGTGGAGAAGGGTGACGCCTATGATGTCCTCGAAACCGTATTTGCAGATGATCGAGCCGAGCGCGGCGATCGCGTCTCCGCTGCGAACGAGATCGGAGCGCGAATCGTGGAAATCGGCGAGGTCGTGGAAGACCGCGGGCTCGTAGCTCCGAAGGACGCTGCTGGTGTCGACGGTGTTCATGGCGCGGACCTCCGATCCGTTGCAGCGATGGAATCGCGAGTGGGTCACCGGATTTCACCGATGGACTAACGGCGATCCAGCCGACCCAGAAGTGAGGATATCCCCACCCGTCGGGTGCGTCGTCCTCCGGCCGATCGAGCCGGCCGGCTGGGCCCCGCCTTGTCCCTCATCGGCGGCCGCGCTTCGGCGACGATGCCAGCGGCCGCGCTTCGGCGACGATGCCAGCGGCCGCCTTCGCCCGCGCCGCCGGGGCGCGGGCATGCGGGCGCCGTGCGTGGCCGCGCGCGGCTCGCGGCGGCAGGCCCCCGGCATCCTCCCTCGTCCCTCGCCGTTTCGTCCCTCGCCGTCGCGCTCGGGCCCCGGTCGCGGTCCCCGCCCGGTCGATCCGAGCGCCATTGCGGGGCGCCCGCGTCTTCGCTACGCCGTCCCCGTCCGAGCGCCGCCCTGGGGATCGACGGTGAACCTGGCCCATCCCCGTTTGCCCGACGACGCGCATGGTCCTGATCGCGCCGCCGCCCCCCCCCGCCTCGAAGCCCGTCACCTGACCCGCGTGATCGCCGGCCGCGAGATCGTCTCGAACCTCTCGCTGAGCGTCGGCGCGGGGCAGGTGACCTGCCTGCTGGGCCCGTCGGGCTGCGGAAAGTCCACGACGCTCCGGATGCTCGCCGGCGTGGACGTGCAGGACGCGGGCGAGATCCGGCTCGACGGCGAGAGGATCGCCGGCCCCGGCGTCCACGTGCCCCCCGAGGATCGCGGCGTCGGGCTGATGTTCCAGGACTTCGCGCTCTTCCCGCACCTCACGGTCGCGCGCAACGTCGCCTTCGGCCTGCGCGGCCCCAGGGCGGAGCGGAGGGCGCGGGCGATGGACCTGCTCGCCCGCGTCGGGCTCACGCGCCATGCCGGGGCCTACCCGCACGAGCTCTCGGGCGGCGAGCAGCAGCGCGTGGCGCTCATGCGCGCGCTGGCGCCTCGGCCGCGCGTGATGCTGATGGACGAGCCCTTCTCGGGCCTCGACAACCGCCTGCGCGACGGCATCCGCGACGAGACGCTGGACCTGCTGAAGGCCGAGGGCACGGCCGTGGTGCTCGTGACGCACGAGCCCGAGGAGGCCATGCGGATGGCCGACGAGATCGTGCTGATGCGCGACGGGCGCATCGTGCAGACCGGCGCGCCCTACAACCTCTACCACGCCCCCGCGGACGCCGACGCGGCGGCCTTCTTCTCGGACGTCAACGTGATCCGAGGCCGCTCGAACGGGGCGCTGACCGACACGCCCTTCGGCGCCTTCCTCACGCCGGGCCACCCCGACGGCGCCGAGGTCGAGATCGTCTTCCGCCCCCAGCACGTCGCCATCGACTTCGACCGCCAGGGGCGCGGCCCCAACCCCACCCCGATGCAGGGCACGCCCGCGCGCGGCATCGTGCGGCGCGCGCGCTTCATGGGCTCCGAGAGCCTGGTGGAGTTCGTGATGGACCACGACGGCTCGGTGCTGTCCGCCGTGGTGCCGGCGGTGTTCCTGCCCAAGCCCGGAATGCCCTTGTGGCTGTCGATCCGGCGCGACCGCTGCTTCGTGTTCCGGGCGCGAGCGCGGCGCGCGGCGGCCGAGCCGGGGCGGTAAAATCGGCGGGGGCTCGCGCGGGGGCCCTTCCGCCGGCGGCCCGCGAGGCTTAGGTTGCGCCTCGGTTTCGGGAGGGCGCTCCCGCTAGGAGGACTCCATGCTGAACAACATCGGCCCCCTGGGCTTCTTGCTGATCGCCGTCGTCGTCCTGGTGCTCTTCGGGCGCGGCAAGGTGTCCTCGCTGATGGGCGAGGTCGGCAAGGGCATCACCGCCTTCAAGCGCGGCGTCAATGACGGCCAGCGCGAGCTGGAGGAGGAGAAGGCGGCCTCGGCGCGCGACGTGACGCCCGAGGGCGCGGAGAAGGAGAAGATCTAGGCCCCGCCGCCGCGAGCCAGGGTCTTCGGGTCACGGGAAGGGCGCCGGCCATGTTCGACCTCGGCATGATGGAGCTGCTGGTGATCGGCGTGGTCGCGCTGATCGTCGTCGGGCCGAAGGATTTGCCCGTGATGTTCCGCGAGGTCGGCCGCTTCATGGGCCGGATGCGCGCCATGGCGCGCGACTTCCAGCGCGCCATGAACGAGGCCGCCGACGACACCGGCATGAAGGATCTCGACCGCGACATCCGCAAGATGACCTCGGCGCGCAAGCTCGGGCTCGACCACGTCAGCGACGCCGCCCGCTCCATGGCTGACTGGAACATGGAGCCGAAGCCCGGCGGGGCGGCGCGCGGCGCCGAGACCGCCCGGATGGCTGAGGAGCGCGCCGAGGCCGCCCGCCGCATCCGCGAGGCCGCCGCCGATCGCGCCGCCGATCGCGCCGCCGAGCGCCGCGGCGACGGGCCCGGGGAGGGCTCCGAGCCGCGGGCCGAGCCCGGGCCCGCGCCCGGCCCGATGGCCGAGCCGAGGCCCGAGGCGGCGGGGGCCAAGGCGCCATGAGCCCGGCCGGCGATCCGCGCGACGAGATCGAGGACAGCGCGGCCCCGCTGATCGAGCATCTGGCCGAGCTGCGCACGCGGCTCATCCGCGCCGTCGTGGCCTTCGCCGTGGCGATGCTGCTCGTCTTCCCCTTCGCCGAGACGATCCTGGAGTTCCTGGCCCGGCCCATCGCCGAGGTGCTGCGCGCGCAGGGGTCGGACCCGCGGCTGATCTTCACCGCGCCGCAGGAGAAGTTCTTCGTGCTGGTGCGCATCAGCGTGATCGGCGGCTTCGCGCTCTCCTTCCCCGTCATCGCGCACCAGCTGTGGCGCTTCGTGGCGCCCGGCCTCTACCGCTCGGAGAAGAACGCCTTCCTGCCCTTCATCCTGGCCTCGCCGGCGCTCTTCCTCGCGGGCGCCGCCTTCGCCCACTTCGTCGTCACGCCCCTGGCGATGAGCTTCTTCATCGGCTTCTCGGACGCCATCCCGACGCTCACGCGCATCCTCGCGGGGGAGGCCCCCGTGGGCGAGGTGGCCGTGCCCGAGAACCAGGAGCTGGCCACCTACTATCTCGGCTCGGTGCGCGAGGCGATCGACCTCACGCTCAAGTTCATCCTCGCCTTTGGGCTGTGCTTCCAGCTCCCCGTGCTGCTGACGCTGATGGGCAAGGCCGGGCTCGTCTCGGCCGAGGGGCTGCGCGCGGTGCGCAAATACGCCATCGTCGGCATCCTGGTGCTCGCGGCGCTCGTGACGCCCCCCGACGTCATCACCCAGGTCATCCTGTTCGCCGTGGTCTACTCGCTCTACGAGGTCTCGATCTTCCTGGTGGCCCGCGTCGAGCGCACGCGAGACGCCCGCCTGCGCGCGGAGGGGCTGCTCGACGAGGACGCCGCTTGAGCGAGCCGCTCGATCGCATCGCCGCGGCCCTCGAACGCCTCGCGCCCCCGCCCGCCGAGGCGCCTCCCTGGGGCGCCGAAGCCTATGTCTGGCACGCAGAGCCCGACCGGCTGGAGCCCGTGCCCCGGGTCGCCCGCGTGGACATCGCGCTGCTGCACGGGATCGACCGGGCCCGCGACACGCTCATGGCCAACACCGAGCGCTTCGCGCGCGGCCTGCCCGCCAACAACGCGCTGCTGTGGGGCGCGCGCGGGATGGGCAAGTCCTCGCTCGTCAAGGCGGTCCACGGCGCGCTCGCCCACACCGGCCTCAGGATCGTCGAGCTCCAGCGCGAGGATCTGCCCTCCGTGGGCCGGCTGCTGGCGCTGCTGCGCGCCGCGCCCCATCGCTTCGTGCTCTACTGCGACGACCTGTCCTTCGCGCAGGACGACCAGCACTACAAGGCTCTGAAGGCCGTGCTCGACGGCGGCATCGAGGGCAGGCCCGAGAACGTGGTGCTCTATGCCACCTCGAACCGCCGCCACCTGATGCCGCGCGACATGATCGAGAACGAGCGCTCGACCGCCATCAGCCCGTCCGAGGCCGTGGAGGAGAAGGTCTCGCTCTCGGACCGCTTCGGGCTCTGGCTCGGCTTCCACCCCTGCGACCAGGACGCGTTCCTGGCGATGATCCGCGGCTACTGCGAGGCGTTCGGGATCGCCTGGGACGACGACGTGCGCGCCGAGGCGATCGAGTGGCAGGCGACGCGCGGCGCCCGCTCGGGACGCGTCGCATGGCAGTTCGTCACCGACCTCGCCGGACGGCGGGGGGTGGCGATGGCATCGCCCGCGCGCCCGAGGGCCGCGACCGCCTGAGCCGCGCCCCGCGCAGCCTCAGTCCAGATACTCCACCGGATCGGCCGCCTCGAAGCCCTCGCGGACCTCGAAGTGCAGGATGCCGCCCTCGCGGACCGTGGCGATGGTCTGGCCGGCCGAGACCGTGTCGCCCTTCTGCACGCTCAGATCGCCGATGTTGGCATAGACCGTCAGCAGGCTGCCGGCGTGGCGCAGCACCAGGATCGGCACGCCGTCGGTGTCCTCGGTGATGGCGGCCACCGTGCCGCCGGCGGCGGCCGCGACCGGCGTGCCGGCGTCGGCGGCGAAGTCCACGCCCTCGTTGACGCCCGCCTCGAAGGCGCGGACCACCGCGCCCGACACCGGCGCGCGCAGGCGCGCGTCGCCCGAGGCCTCGGTGCGGTCCTCGGACAGGTCGGGCGTCGCGGCCTCGGCCTCGGCGACGATCTCGGGCGTGGCCTCCGGCTCGGGCTCGGGCAGGGGGGTCGCGGCCGAGGGCGGCTCGGGCACGCGCGAGCCGACGCCGGGGGGCGTCGCGTCGATCGCGCCCTCGGACGGGGCGGCCGCCACCTCGGCCTCGGCCGAGACGCCCTGGACCACGGGGATCATGAGGAACTGGCCCTCGCGCACCTCCAGGTCGGGGCCGAGCCCGTTCCACTCGGCGAGCGCGCGCACGGGGATGTCGTAGGCGCGCGCGATGGTGTAGGCGGTCTCGCCGCGCGCGACCTCGTGGCGGATCGGCTGCCGGCCGCTGATGGCGGGCGGTCCCTCCGTCCCCGAGGCGCGGTCGATGGCCGCGCCCGCGAGCGTGGCGATGTCCACGGAGCCGGGCGCGATGGGCCCGCCGCCCGAGGGCTCGGCGACGCGGCGCGGCAGCGCCAGCACCTCGCCGCCGCTCAGCACGACGCCCTCCGGCAGCCCGTTGAAGGAGGCCAGCTCGGGCGCGGGGATCCCCAGGCGCCCGGCGATGGTGGCGGGCGTGTCGCCGCGCTGCGCCACCGCGACCTGGTAGCCGGGGTAGGAGATCACGCCGCGCTCGTCCACGGGCGGGCGCGGCTCGGTCGGCCGGCGGCTTGCATCCGCATCGGCGATGGGCGAGGAGCGGAAGTCGAAGTCGAACCCCTCCGCGCAGCCGGTCACCGCGAGCGCCGCCAGGAGCGGGGCCATGAGGCGGGCGCGGGGTCCGGGCGGCCGCACGCCGGCGCGCGCGGGCTGCAGGGGGCCGGGCTGCAGGGGTGCGAGGGTCAGGGGGGCGCGGGACGGGTGGCGGGTCATCGGCACTCCTCGGTCGGGCTCGGGGCTGGCGTCGGGCGCGGGGGAGAGGGCGCGGCGATCATTCGCCCCCGAGCCCCCCCAGGAGGGGCACGAAGCGCACGGCCCCCAGATCCTCGTGGTCGAGCCCATCCTCGGTCCGCGTCACCTTGATCAGGTGCTGCACGGCGTCGGACTGCCCGACCGGCACCACCATGATGCCGCCCTCGCCGAGCTGCGCCAGGAGCGGGCCGGGCGGATCCTCGGCCGCGGCGGTGACGAGGATGCGGTCGAAGGGCGCCTGGGCGGGCAGGCCCAGCGTGCCGTCGGCGGTGAAGGCGGTGACGTTGGTGAGGTCGAGCGCCTCGAACGCCCGCTTGGCGGCGCGCACCAGCGGCGCGTGGCGCTCCACGGTCCACACCCGCCGCACCAGCCGGCTCAGGATCGCCGCCTGATAGCCCGAGCCGGTCCCGACCTCCAGCACGCGGTGATGCGACGCGAGCTCCAGCGCCTGGCTCATCAGCCCGACGACCGAGGGCTGGGAGATGGTCTGGCCGCAGGCGATCGGCAGCGGCGTGTCGTCGTAGGCGTGGTCCTCGAAATGCCCCTGCACGAAGAGGCCGCGGTCGATCTCCTCCATCGCGCGCAGCACGCGCTCGTCGGTGACGCCGTGCGAGCGCAGCTTGAGGATCAGCTCCATGCGCTCCTCGGCCGTCGCGCTCATGCCTCGATCGCCTCGCGCATCGCGTCGAGCGCGTCGTGCGCGGTCAGATCCGCGCGCATCGGCGTCACCGAGATGCACCCGTCCAGGTTGACGCTCACGTCGGTGTCGCGCTCCGTGCGCTCGTCCTGACGCCCGCCGGTGACCCACAGGAACCGCCGGCCGGTGGGCGAGATGTAGGGCTCCACCACGTGGCGCGTGGTGCGTCGGAAGCCCTGCGGCACCACGCGGGTGCCCTTCACCTCCGCCGCCGGGACGGGCGGGAAGTTGACGTTGTAGAACAGCCGGTAGTCGCCCTCGTCCCACGCGGCGCGATCGAGGAGCCGGCGCACGAGCCCCGCGCCGTGGACGGCCGAGGCCTCGAACGGGTCGTCGAGCTTGGCGTTGGAGGGGCCGTAGAACTGGCTCAGCGCGATCGCGGGCAGGCCCTGGAGCGCGGCCTCCATCGCGCCGCCCACGGTGCCCGAATACATCGCGTTCTCGCCGGCGTTGTTGCCGCGGTTGACGCCCGAGAGCACCAGGTCGGGGGGCGCGCCCTTCATCACGTCGTGCAGGCCCGCCAGCACGCAGTCGGCCGGCGAGCCCTCCGCGGCGTGGCGCCTCGGTCCCAGCTCGGCGATCATCGTGGGGTGGGTGTAGGAGATGGCGTGCGCCACGCCCGACTGCTCGAAGGCGGGCGCCACGGTCCAGACCTCGCCGTCCGGCCCCGCGACCTCCTGGGCGATCGCGAGCATCGTCTCGAGCCCCGGCGCGTTGATTCCGTCGTCGTTCGTGATCAGGATCCGCATGCCACCCCCAGCCCCCGCGGGTCCGTGTAGGGGAGGGGTGAGGGCGCGGCAAGCGGCAGGGGGTTGCCCGGCGGGACCGCGGCGCTTACGCTGCGGCAGGGGCGCCACGCCGTCCCCGACCGGGGGAGGACGACATGCGCGCAACTCAGTTGGCGGCCCTGCTCACGGCCGCGGCAGGCTGGGCCCAGGCCCAGGACGCGGCGACGATCCAGGATCTCGAGAACCGGCTCGCCCAGGCCATCACGGCCGGCGACGCGGAGGCGGCCGCCGCGCTCTACGCAGAGGACGGGATGCTTCTCCCGCCCGGCATGGCGCCGGTGGAGGGCCGCGAGGCGATCGCCGGGTTCTGGGCGGGGGCCGGAGACGGGGTGGAGTCCGTCGCGCTCACGACCGAGAGCGTCACGCCGCTCGGCGAGGGCCACGCCCAGGAGGTCGGCTCCTACCGCCTGACGCCGCCCGGCGGGGCCGAGGAGGTCACGGGCCGCTACGTGATCGTGTGGCAGGAGACCGGCGAGGGCTGGGTCATCAAGACCGACATCTGGAACTAGGCGGCGGGGGGCCAGGCTGCGGCCCTCAGCGGAAGCCCTCGCCCCCCCCGCCGCCCTGCTGCCAGGGCTTCACGAGGTTGCCGAAGCGGGTGAAGCGGCCCTCGAAGCTGAGCTCCACCGTGCCGATCGGGCCGTGGCGCTGCTTGCCGATGACGACCTCGGCGCGACCGTGCAGCGCCTCCATCCGCGCCTGCCACTCGGCCATCGCGTCGAGCTTGTCGTCGGACGGCTTCTCGCGCTCGGCGTAGTACTCCTCGCGGAAGACGAACATCACCACGTCGGCGTCCTGCTCGATCGAGCCCGACTCGCGCAGGTCCGAGAGCTGCGGCCGCTTGTCCTCGCGGCTCTCCACCTGCCGGCTGAGCTGCGACAGCGCGATCACGGGGATGTCGAGCTCCTTGGCGATCGCCTTGAGCCCCTGCGTGATCTCCGAGACCTCGTTGACGCGGCTGTCCTTGGCCTTGGCGGGCCGCACGAGCTGGAGGTAGTCCACCACCAGCACGTCGAGCCCGTGCATCCGCTTGAGGCGCCGCGCGCGCGTGGCGAGCTGGCTGATCGGCAGCGCGGGCGTGTCGTCGATGAACAAGGGGCAGGCCTCCAGCGTCTTGGCGGCCTCGACGAAGCGGCGGAACTCGGGCTCGGTCATGTCGCCGCGCCGGATCTGGTCCGACGGCACCTCGGAGGCCTCCGAGAGGATCCGCGCGGCGAGCTGCTCGGCGCTCATCTCCAGCGAGAAGAAGCCCACCACGCCCCCGTCCACGGCGCCCTCGGTCCCGTCCGGCCGCTTGCCCTTGCGGTAGGCCTTGGCGATGGCGAAGGCGATGTTGGTGGCCAGCGAGGTCTTGCCCATCGACGGGCGCCCGGCGAGGATCAGCAGATCCGAGGGGTGCAGGCCGCCGAGCTTGGCGTCGAGATCGACGAGCCCGGTCGAGACCCCCGAGAGCTGCCCGTCGCGCTGGTAGGCGGCGTTGGCGACCCGCACCGCGTCGGTGACGGCGTGCAGGAAGGACTGGAACCCGCTCTCGGTCTGGCCCTGCTCGCCCAGCGTGTAGAGCGCCTGCTCGGCCTCCACGATCTGGTCGCGCGGCTCGGTCTCGATGTCCACCCGCGCCGCCTTCTCGGAGATGTCGCGCCCCAGCGCGATCAGCTCGCGCCGCACCGCGAGGTCGTAGATCATCTGCGCGTAGTCGCGCGCGGCGTAGGCCCCGATCGCGGCGCCCGAGAGCCGCGCGAGGTAGGCCGGCCCGCCCAGCTCCCTGAGCCCCGGGTCGTCCTCCAGGAAGGCCTTGATCGTGACGGCGCTCGCCACGGCGTTCTTCTGGATGCGCGCGGCCGCGATCTCGAAGATGCGCGCGTGAACGGGCTCGAAGAAGTGCTGTGGCCCCACCACGGAGGCGATCCGGTCGTAGACGTCGTTCGAGGTGATGATCGCGCCCAGGAGCTGCTGCTCGGCCTCGACGTTGTGCGGCAGCGCGTCGAGCGCCGTCGTGACCGCCCGCAGCTTCTGCGTCGTCTCGCTCATGACCGCTCCCATTCCCAAGCCCGCGGAGCCTAGCGAACCGCGAGCGAGTCGGGCAGGCCGACTCGGCATGCCCGTGGTGTTCATTGTATGTTCCCAAGATCCCTGGCGTCCATGCCACAATCGAGAACGCGAGAGGCCGGCCGGCGCGCCGCCGAGGGATCGATTGGTCAGCCTGGATCGGCGCCGCGTGCGGTCCGCCACGCCCGCGGATCGGCGAGGAACGCCTCGACCTCGCCCAGCGTCGCCGGATCGAACGCCCCCGTCCGCCGCGCCTCGGCGATCACGTCGGCCCAGGTGCACAGCGCATGGAGCGTCACGCCGTGCTCTGCCAAGCGCGTCTCGGCCCCAGGCAGGCCGTAGGAGAACACCACGGCCGCGTGCTCGCACACCGCCCCGGTGTCGCGGATCGCGTTCACGAAGGAGACCTTCGAGCCCCCGTCGGTCGTCAGATCCTCCACCAGCAGCACCCGGCGCCCCGGCTCCATCGGCCCCTCGATCCGCGCGTTGCGCCCGTAGCCCTTGGGCTTCTTGCGGACGTAGGCCATCGGCAGGCCCAGCCGCTCGGCGATCCAGGCGGCGAAGGGGATGCCGGCGGTCTCGCCGCCCGCCACCACCTCGATCCCGAGGCCCCCGACCATCCGCGTCAGCGCGTCCATCAGCGCGGCGCGCTCGGCGGGGAAGCCGATCAGGCGGCGGCAGTCGATGTAGGTCGGCGCGATCAGGCCCGAGGCGTGGGTGAAGGGCTCATCGGAGTTGAAATGGACGGACCTCGTCTCCAGCAAGGCCCTCGCCGTCAGCCGAGACGGGGGCTCCGCCCCCGGACCCCCGCCGGGGGCACGCGTGCCCCCGGGCCCCCGCGGACTCATCGCACCCTCCAATGGAGGGGTCTCCCTGGGTCGAAGACCGTCACGCGGCCGCCGTCGAACTCGACCGCCTCCGCCGCCGCGAACGGCTCGCCCTTCACCAGCGTCACGACATCCTCGCTCGGCGCCACGCCGTAGAACCGCGCGCCAAACACCGACGTGAACGCCTCCAGGCGGTCGAGCGCGCCCGCCTCCTCGAACACCTCCGCCAGGCACGCCAGCGCCACCGGCGCGGTGAAGCAGCCCGCACAGCCGCATGGCGCGAGCTTGCCCTCGTCGGGGTGCGGCGCGCTGTCGGTGCCGAGGAAGAAGCATGCCTCCCCCGAGGTCGCGGCCTCCACCAGCGCCTCGCGGTGGCTCGCCCGCTTGACCACCGGCAGGCAGTAGTAGTGCGGCCGGATCCCGCCCGCGAGCAGGTGGTTGCGGTCGATCATCAGGTGATGGACCGTGATCGTCGCGCCGATCCCGTCTCCGCCCTCGCGCACGTAGTCCACCGCGTCGCGCGTCGTCACGTGCTCCAGCACCACCCGCAGCCCCGGCACGTCGCGCCGGATCGGGTCGAGCACGCGCTCGATGAACACCGCCTCGCGGTCGAAGATGTCCACCTCCGTGTCCACCACCTCGCCGTGGACGCACAGCGGCAGGCCGATCTGCGCCATGGTCTCCAAGACCCTCCGGATCCGCCCGAAGTCCCGCACGCCCGACGCCGAGTTGGTCGTGGCCCCCGCGGGGTAGAGCTTCACTGCGGCGATCAGCCCGACCTCGGCCGCGGCGCGCAGGTCGCGCACCTCCGTCTCCTCGGTCAGATAGAGCGTCATCAGCGGCCGGAACGCCGTCCCGCGCGGCTTGGCGGACAGGATCCGGTCGCGGTAGTCGGCGGCGTCGGCGCCCGTCAGCACCGGCGGCACGAGGTTCGGCATGACCAGCGCCCGTCCGAAATGACGCGCGCTCGCGGGCAGCACCGCGCGCATCATCGCCCCGTCGCGCAGGTGCAGGTGCCAGTCGTCGGGACGGCGGAGGCTCAGAATCTCTCATCCTCGCCGAGTAGCAGCGCCCGTGCGCCGGGACCAGCGCCGCGCGCATCCCGTGATCCTCGCCACAAAGCGCCGGGGGCCTCACCGGCCGCGCTCCGAGGCGCCCGCCGGTCATGGGCCTGAGACGCCATCGCCATCGCCAGCGTCGAGCGCCCGGGACGCCGTCGGCGACCCCGCCGCGGCGCCCTTGCGCGGCGCCGCGGGGCGCGCGATCCTCGCCCCGTCCGTGGCCAACGGCCCCGGCGGAGCAGGGGAATCCACGCATGACCAGGACGCGCCGCGAGGGGCGGAGGCCGGCCACGTCGGACGAGGCGTCGATCGCCCGCCCGGGGCCGCGCGGCCGAGACCCGCGGACGAGACCCGCGGACGAGCCCGGCATGAGCTCGCCATGAGCCCGGAGCGCATCGCCCTGGCCTATCTGACGGCCGCGCGCGCCCATGCCGGACAGCGGCGCGACGGCTCCGGCGACATCCCCTACGTCAACCACTGCGCCGAGGTGGCGTGGCTGGTGGCGGGCGCGGGGGCGTCGGAGGACGCGCTGATCGCCGCCGTGCTCCACGACGTGGTGGAGGACAGCGCGATGACCCTCGCTGAGGTCGAGCGCGGCTTCGGCCCCGCCGTCGCCGCGATGGTCGAGGCGCTCACCGACGAGCCCGAATGGGCCGACCTCTCCGCGCCCGAGCGCAAGCGGCTCCAGGCCGAGCGGATGCCCGACGCGCCGGCGGAGGCCCGCGCGATCAAGATCGCCGATCAGACCTCGAACCTCCACGACCTCGCGCGCGAGCCGGGCGCCTGGGAGACCGACGACGCGCGCGCCTATGCCGAGGCCTCGGCGCGGGTGGTGGACGCCTGCCGCGGCGCCTCGCCCGGGCTGGAGGCGCGCTTCGACGAGGCCCTCGCAACCGTCCGCCGGGCGTTCGCCCGCCCCGGCCACGGCGAACGCCGCGGGGCCTGATCCGGCGACCGGGCAGGCGGGCGCCGCGGCCCGGCCAGGGCGGACGGGCGTGCGCCCGTCCCGCAGAGGTGCCCGCTCGCGGCCGCGGCGTGGCGATCCTCCCAATGGCGCCGCCGACGCGCGCCCGGTCCTGTGGCCTGGGATCGCCATGCCCCCTCGTCATGACGGCGCGGCGGACCCGCGACCCTGCGGGCGCGTTGTCGCCGCGGCGCAGCATGGCCCCGGGCGGTCCGGGGCGCGGCGCGCTTCGTAACGAGGAGGGGCCATGGCCCACCGATACCCCCGACCCGCTGATCCGCTCGCCCTGGCGCGCACCGGCACGAACCTCGCCCTGCTCGCCTGGGAGACGCAGCTCGTGATGTCGATGCGCCTCATGGGCATGGCGGGGCTCTGGTCGGTCGTGCCCAGCGAGAACGACCGCATGCTGTCCGAGAAGGGCCCGGCCTTCGCCGAGGCGGTCACGGCCGCCGCGGGCGCCGCGATGGCCGGCTGCCGCCCCGACCAGATCGCGGTCGCCTGGGCGCGCCCGCTGCGCCAGCGCACCCGCGCCAACGCCCGCAGGCTGTCGAGGCGCGGCCCGCGGCTCGGCTGAGCCCAGCCACCCGCGCCGGGAAGGACGGGCGACCCGCGCGGGGCGCATGGGGGCGCGGCGCGGTCGGCACTGGTTCCTCGGCGCTCGGACAACCAGATCCGTGCCGACACGAAGAGACACGACGCAAGCTGGAGAACCCCATGTCGCACATCCCCTACTATGGCGAGGAGCCCGAGGACCAACCCCGCCCTCCCCGCACCCAGCGCCGGCCGCGGGCGGACGAGCCGGCCCCGCGCGAGCCGGACGCGCGGGCGCTTCGCTTCCACGTCGCCGATCGCGGCCTCTTCTGAGGACGAGGGGCAGGGCGGCCGCCGGCCGCCCCGTCCACGTCGCGCAAGGCTCCGCAGCGGGGCCGCCGCGTTCCGATGGCGGGGGTGCGCCGGCGGAGCGGAGCGCAGGCCCGGCCCTGCTCGACCCCGCCCCCGCCTTGACCCCGCCCCCGCCTTGACCCCGCCCCTGCCCGCGTGCACCCTTGCGGCCTGTGAGGATCCCCACCAGCATCGACGACGTGGCCGCGGCTCTCGGCGCCGAGGGCTACGTCTGCCCGCGCCCGCTCGCCACCGTCACCTTCCTCGCGCTCCGGCTCGGCCGGCCGCTGTTCCTCGAGGGCGAGCCCGGCACCGGCAAGACCGAGATCGCCAAGGCGCTTGCCTCCGCCCTCGGCCGCCGGCTGATCCGGCTGCAGTGCTATGAGGGGCTCGACGCCTCCTCGGCCGTCTACGAGTGGAACTTCGCCGCCCAGATGATCGCCATCCGCGCGGCCGAGTCCTCCGGCGGCGCCGACCGCCACGCGCTCTTCTCCGAGGAGTTCCTGATCGCGCGCCCGCTCCTGGAGGCGATGCGGCCCCATCCCGAAGGCGCCCCGGTGCTGCTGATCGACGAGCTCGACCGCACCGACGAGCCCTTCGAGGCGTTCCTGCTGGAGGCCCTGTCGGACTTCCAGGTGACCATCCCCGAGCTCGGCCCGATCCGCGCGCCCGAGCCGCCGATCGTCGTGCTGACCTCGAACCGCACCCGCGAGGTCCACGACGCGCTCAAGCGCCGCTGCCTCTACCACTGGGTGGACTATCCGAGCTTCGACCGCGAGGTGGCGATCCTACGGGCCCGCGCGCCCGAGGCGGCCGAGACGCTCTCGCGCGAGGTGGTGGCCTTCGTGCAGCGCCTCAGGACCGAGGATCTGTTCAAGAAGCCCGGCGTGGCCGAGACCATCGACTGGGCGCGCTGCCTGCTCGCGCTCGACGTGATCGAGCTGTCGCCCGAGGTCATCGCCGACACGCTCGGCGCGATCCTGAAGTATCAGGACGACATCCAGCGCATCGAGGGCTCCGAGGCCAGGCGCCTGCTGGAGGAGGTCCGCCGCGAGGTCCGCGCCGGGTGAGGCGCGGCGGTGCCCCCGCGGCCCGAGGCGGCAGGACCGCGGCGCACGGCGGCGGGTCCGGAGCCCGCAGCGGCGGGATCGCGATCCGCGAGGGTGATCGAGCGGCTTGCGGTGGGCGGGCGCCGTGATGCGAGGCCTCGCAGCGGGCCGCGGCACGATCGTGATCCTGCGCGCCGAGGGGCTCGCCTACGCGCTCGTCTCAGGCGCGCTGCTGTGGCAGTCGGACCCCGCGCTCGCGACGATCGTGATCGTGCTGATCGCGCCCGACCTGGCGATCGCGGCCTATGCCGCCGGGCCCGTGATCGGCGCCGCCGCCTACAACGCGGCGCACAGCACGGTCGGCCCGCTGCTGCTGGGGGGCCTCGGGCTCTTCGCCGGCTCGCGCATCACGGTCGAGGTGGCGCTGTTGTGGCTCGCCCATGTCGGCGTCGATCGGGCCTTGGGCTTCGGGCTGAAGCACCGCACGGGGTTCGATGACACGCATCTGAGCGGATCCTACGATGACGATGCCTGAGCCGTGGCGAGCGACTCCGGATGCGCCGACGACGCCTCCGCCCTCGTCGTCGGAAGGTCGGCGAGGAGGCCGTCCCGCGGCGGACCGACGCCGCCGCTCGGTCGCAGGAACGCTCGTCGGGTCGGACCCTGCGGTGATCGGGCGGCGGGATGGACGGGACGCGAACCGCCGGCGAGGCGGCGCGGCCGTCCCTGGGCGCTCTTGCGATCCGATGGCGTCCGTCCGCCGCGCGACCCTCGCCGTCGAGGATGATCGGGTGGGCCGGATCGACCGCCTCGACGAGGATATCGACCGCCTCGCCGAGGATCATGTGCCGGGCGACGGCGCGCAGCGTGGGTTCGGATCCGCCATGGGGCCACACGGCCTCGTCCACCTCCGCGATCGCGTCGAGAGGAAGATCGAAGACCGACAGGCCCTCGGCCAGTCGCACGAGGCGGTGAGCGTCCCGGGCGTCGAGGAGGGCCGGGCCCACCGGCCGGAGGTGATGGTGGCGGCGCATGATCGCTCTCCGCCGGCTGGCGGCTCGACATAGCATGGCCGAGCACGTCCCCCTGGCGCTTCCCGAGCGCCCGCGCCTCACCCACAACATCGTCCACTTCGCCCGCGCGCTGCGCGCCGCGGGGCTGCCCGTCGGCCCCGGAGCCACGCTCGACGCGGTGCGCGCGGTGGCCGCGGCGGGGTTCACCGAGCGGCAGGACTTCTACTGGACGCTCCACGCCGTCTTCGTGCGCAGGCGCGAGCACAGGGAGGTGTTCGCCCAGGTGTTCCGCCTCTACTGGCGCGACCCGCGGTTCCTCGAGCAGATGATGTCCTACATGATCCCCGCGATCCGGGGCGTGGCCGAGGAGCGCAAGCCGACGCCCGCCGAGCGCCGCGCGGCCGAGGCGCTCCTCGACGGCGTGCGGCGCGACCTGCCGGACGTGGCGCAGGACGACGAGGGGGCGCAGGTCGAGATCGACGCCTCGCGCACCGCGAGCGCGCAGGAGCGGCTGCGCACGCTCGACTTCGAGCAGATGTCGGCGGCCGAGACGCACGAGGCCCGCGCCGCCATCGCGCGGCTCAGCCTGCCGGTGCGCCCGATCGTCAGCCGGCGGATGCGCGCCGCGGCGTCCGGGCGCCGCCCCGACTGGCCCGCGACGATGCGGCGCGCGCTGCGCCAGGGCGGCGAGATCCAGGGCTTCGCGATGCGCCGGCGCACCGAGCGCTGGCCCGACCTGGTGGCGCTGTGCGACATCTCGGGGAGCATGAGCGCCTACAGCCGGATGGTGCTGCACTTCCTGCACGCGGTGTCGAACGCGCGCGGCGCGGGCTGGGCGCGGGTCCACGCCTTCACCTTCGGCACGCGGCTGACCAACGTCACCCGCCACATGGGCACGCGCGACGTGGACGCGGCGCTCGCGGCCACCGGCGCGCAGGCGCAGGACTGGGAGGGCGGCACGCGCATCGGCGCGTGCTTGGGCGCCTTCAACCGCGACTGGTCGCGCCGGGTGATGGGCCGCGGCGCGGTGGTGCTGCTGATCACCGACGGGCTGGAGCGCGGCGACGCGACGCGGCTCGCGCGCGAGACCGAGCGGCTGCGGCTGTCGTCGCGGCGGCTCATCTGGCTCAACCCGCTGCTGCGCTGGGACGGCTTCGCGCCGCGGGCCGCGGGCGCGCGCGCGATGCTGCCGCATGTGGACAGCCTGCGCTCCGCGCATTCCGTGGCGTCCCTGTCCGGTCTGGCCGACGCCTTGTCGCGCCCCGAGGACGGCGCCGAGAAGGGGCGGCTTCTCGGCGGGGCCATGACAGGGCGCTGACATCGCATGACGGAAACCGCCGTCCTTCCGGGAGCGTTCGTCTCCTGACCGAGAACACACCCTAGGGAGGAATCCTCATGACCCGCTCCATCCTGCGGTCGAGCACCGCGCTCGCCCTTTCCCTCGCCCTCGCCGTCCCCGGCCCCCTCGCGGCCCAGGGCGCGGCGTCGGAGGAGACGTGCGCGCCCGCGCGCCTCGGCGCCTCCGAGGACAAGCGCGCGCTCAACCGGATGCTCAAGGCCTGCCGCGAGGCGGGGCTGATCGAGCCGAGCCAGGCGAAGGCGCTGCGCGCGCAGCTCGACGCGGGCGAGGGGGCCGGGATCGTGCTCGCCCAGGCCGAGACGGAGCAGCCGGGAGAGGAGGCCGCCCCGGACGGCGAGGCGGCGGAGGATCCGGCGCTGCTGCTCGAAGGCGAGGGCGGCGGAGAGGCCGCGCCCGAGGAGCCGGCAGAGGAGCCGGCTGCGGAGGCCGTGGAGGAGCCCGCTGCTGAGGAGCCCGCCGTGGAACCCGTGGAGGAGCCTGCCGCTGAGGAGCCCGCCGAGGAGCCTGCGGCCGCCGATCAGGCCGAGGCCGCGGAGGAGCCGGCCGAGGAGGCCGCGCCTGCCGAGGAAGAGGCGGGCGAGCCCGAGATCGCCATCGAGGGCGACGGCGCCTCGACCCTGGAGGATGGCGAGGCGACGATGGACCTCGACGCCGCCGAGGAGCCGGACGACGGCGGCATCGTGGTGGACCAGGCGCCCGAGGCCGAGGTCGAGGAGGGGCTCGCCACGGAGGACTCGGTCGAAGCGCCCTCCGACGCCGGCGACGCACCGGACGCGGAGGGCGCTCCGCTCGCGGAGGGCGGCGAGGCCGTGATCGACCTCGGCGAGGCCGAGGACGGAGACGATGGCGGCATCGTGGTCGATCAGGCGCCTCAGGCCGAGGTCGAGGAGGGGCTGGCGGCGGAGGATTCGGTGCAGTCCGAGGAGGCATCGGACGCCGAGCCCGCGGCCGACGACGCGGAGGCGCCCGGGACGGACGAGGCGGCGCCCCGGGACCAGGCCGAGGGCGAGGCGGAGGCCTCGTCGGACGACGCGGATGAGCTGGGGGCTGCCCTGGAGGACGCCGCGCGCGCCGGCGAGGAGGCCGAGGCGGAGCCGACCCCCGAGGACGAGGGCGCCGCGGTCGAGGACGAGGCGCAGGCCGACGTCGAGGCAGAGCCGGAGGCCGAGGACGAGGCGCAGGCCGAGTCCGACGCGGGCGCAGGGCTGGAGGACGCGCTGGAGGATGCGGCGCGCGCCGAGGACGGGGCCGAGGCCGCGGAAGGCGACGAAGCGGCGAGCGAGGATGAGGCGGCCGCCGAGAAGGCCGACGACGCCGGGGACTTGGAGTCCGCGCTGGAGGAGGCCGCGCGGGCCGAGGACGACGCCGAGGGGGCGGACGAGGCCGAGATGGAGGTGCCGCAGGAGGACACCGAGGAGACCGCCGCCCGCGCGAACGAGGCTCCGTCCGCCGCCGCGGCCACGGCCGACGCGCGGGAGGCCGAGGCGCAGGCGACGGAGACCGAGACCCTGACCGAGGCGGACACGCGCTCCTCGGGCGAGGCCTTCGCCGAGGGCGACGACGGGGGCGGGGGGCTGTCGACCTTCGAGAAGGCGCTGCTCCTGGGGCTCGGGGCGGCGACCGTGGGCGCGGTCCTCAACAACGGCGGGCGCGTGGTCGAGAACACCGGCGACCGCGTGGTGGTCGAGCGCGAGGGCACGCTGCGGGTGCTCAAGGACGACGACGAGCTGCTGCGCCGCCCCGGCGCCACGGTCTCGCAGCAGACCTACGACGACGGCTCGACGCTCACCGTCGTGGACCGCGAGGATGGCTCCCGCGTCACCACCATCCGCGCGGCCAGCGGCCAGGTGCTCAGGCGCACCCGCACCCTGCCCGACGGCACCGAGGTGACGCTCTTCGACGACACTGGCGAGGTGGCGCCGGTCGACGTGGCCGAGCTTCGCAACTACGAGGCGCGCAGCTTCGCCGCGCAGGACACGGGCGACCTTCGCGCGGCCCTGGCGGGCGCCGGGGCGTCGGGGCTCGATCGGAGCTTCTCGCTCCAGCAGATCCGCGAGATCCGGGCGGTGCGCGATCTGATGCCGCAGGTCGATTTGGCGGCGGTCGAGTTCGACACCGGCTCGGCGGTGATCCGCCCCTCCGAGGCGGAGGATCTGCGCGACATCGGCGAGGCGCTGGCGAGCCTGATCTCGGAGAACCCCGACGAGGTGTTCCTGGTCGAGGGCCACACCGACGCGGTGGGCTCGGCCGCCTCAAACCTCGCGCTGTCGGACCGGCGCGCCGAGTCGGTGGCGCTGGCGCTGACGGAGTACTTCGACGTGCCCCCCGAGAGCATGATCGCCCAAGGGTATGGCGAGTCGAACCTCAAGGTGCAGACCTCGGAGGCCGCGCGCGAGAACCGGCGCGCGACCGTGCGGCGGATCACGCCGCTCCTGCAGGGCGCCGCGCTGCAATAGGCGCGATCCGGGTCGCGGCAGGGGCCCTCGGGGCGGTATGGTCCGGCCATGCGACCCGGAGGCCCCGCCATGATCCGCTGCCTGCCCTACGATCCCGCCTTCGTCGGGGCCGTCCGAGGGGGCGGCCCCGACGCCTACGGTCGGCCCGCCGAGCGCGCCGTGAGCGACGGCACCGGCAACCCCTGCCGCTCCTGCCTTTGCTGCGTGCCCGAGGGCGCGGCGATGCTGATCCTCGCCGCGCGACCCTTCCCCGAGCCGCAGCCCTACGCCGAGACCGGGCCGATCTTCCTCTGCGCCGACCCTTGCGAGCCCTGGACGGGCGAGGGCCTGCCGCCGATCCTGCGGACCTCGCCGGATTATCTCCTCAAGGGCTACTCGGCGGATCACCGCATCGTCCACGGCACCGGGCGGATCGTGGCGGCGGGCGAGGTCGAGGGCCGCGCGGCGGAGGTGTTGACCCGTCCGGAGATCGCCTATGTCGACGTGAGATCGGCCCGCAACAATTGCTTCCAGACGAGGATCGTCCGCGCCGCATGACCCCTTCGCCCGACGACATCCCCGCCCAGGCGCTGGCCTGGCACCGCGACGGGCGCGGCGCGGCGCTGGCCACCGTGGTCGAGACCTGGGGCTCGGCGCCGCGCCCCGTCGGCGCGCAGCTCGCCGTGTCGGGACGCTCGGAGATCGCGGGGAGCGTCTCGGGCGGCTGCGTCGAGGGCGCGGTGGTGGCCGAGGCGCTCGACGCGCTCGAGACCGGCCGCCCGACCATCCTGGAGTTCGGCGTCAGCGACGACGAGGCCTTCGCCGTCGGCCTCGCCTGCGGCGGCACCATCCGCGTCCTGGTCGAGCCGGTGGGCGAGGCCGTGCCCGAGGATCTGCTCGCCGACCTCGTCGCCGCCCGCGCCGCGCAGGAGCCCATCGCCTACGCCGTGGACACGCAGGCCTGGACGCGCTCGCTGCTGCGCCCCGGCGACGCGCTCGTGGGCGGGCGCTTCGCCTCCGACCGCTCGGGCTTCGAGGGCGAGACCTTCGTCGCGGTGCTCAACCCGCCCCTGCGCCTGATCGTGGTGGGCGGGGTGCATGTCGCCCAGCCGCTGGTCGAGATGGCCCGGCAGCTGGGCCACGCGCCGACCGTGGTCGATCCGCGCGAGGCCTTCGCCTCGCCCGACCGCTTCCCCGGCACCGCGCTGTCGCACGACTGGCCCGACGAGGCGCTGCGGGGCCTCGCCCTCGACGCGCGCTGCGCCGTCGTCATGCTGACCCACGACCCCAAGCTCGACGACCCGGCGCTCATGGTGGCGCTGCCCTCGCCCGCCTTCTACGTCGGCGCGCTCGGCTCGACGCGCACCCATGCCAAGCGGGTGGCGCGGCTGACCGAGGCGGGGATCGCGCAGGACGAGCTGGCGCGGCTCCACGCCCCCATCGGGCTGCCCATCGGCGCGGCCTCGCCCGCCGAGATCGCGCTCGCCATCCTGGCCGAGATCACCGCCCGCCTCAGGGGCCGCTAGAATGGAGTTCGGGCCGGTCCCGCCGTCCCGCGCCTCGGGCGCGATCCTGGCCCACTCGCTGACGCTGCCCGATGGGCGGCTGAGGAAGGGCCGGGTGATCGCCGAGGCGGACGTGGCCCGGCTGCGGGCGGCCGGGATCGAGGCGGTCACGGTGGCGCGGCTCGACCCCGGCGACGTGGCGGAGGACGCCGCCGCCGCGCGCCTCGCGGGTGCGCTGGTGCCCGATCCGCAGGCCGCGGGCCTGCGCGTCGGCCCCGCCGCCACGGGCCGCGTCAACCTGCACGCCACCGGGCCGGGGATCATCGAGGTGGACGCCGAGGCGATCCACGCGCTCAACGCCGTGGACCCCGCCTTGACCTTCGCCTGCCTGCCGCCCTGGGCGCGGGTGGCGGACGGCACGCTCGTCGGCACCGTCAAGGTCATCGCCTACGCCGTCGAGGGCGCCGCGCTGGAGCGCGCCTGCGGCGCGGCGCGCGGCGCGATCCGGCGCAGGCCGCCCGTGCTGAGGGCGGTGTCGCTGATCCTCACCGAGGTCGATGGCGCGCCGCAGGACCGCGAGGGCAAGGGGCCGCGCGCCGTGGGGGCCCGCGTCGAGGCGCTCGGCGGGGGGGTGGTCGAGACGCTGGTCGCCGCGCACGAGACCGAGGCGCTGCGCCGCGCCATCGAGGGCGCGCGCGGCGAGGCGGTGCTGATCCTGACCGCCTCGGCCACGTCGGACGCGCGCGACGTGGCGCCGGCCGCGATCCGGGCGGCGGGCGGCGAGGTGGTCCGCTTCGGGATGCCGGTCGATCCCGGCAACCTGCTGGTGCTGGGCCGGCTCGGGGCCCGCCCGGTGATCGGGCTGCCGGGCTGCGCCCGCTCGCCGGCGCTCAACGGCGCCGACTGGGTGATGGAGCGGGTGTTCTGCGGCGTCGAGGTGGGCGCGCGGGACATCGCCGCGATGGGCGTCGGCGGGCTCCTGAAGGAGATCCCCCAGCGCGGACGGCTCCGGGAGGGGTGAACCCCCGGAGCCCCGGCCCGACAGCGACGGGGCCACCCATCCGCTGGAGGCGGAAGGCGTCCCGCCCGCGCGGGGGCCTAGTTCCGCACGGGCCCGATCATCATCACCATCTGGCGGCCCTCGACGCGGGGCATGTTCTCGACCCGGCCGATGTCCTTGGTGTCGTCGGCGACGCGGTTGAGGAGGTCGCGGCCGAGGTTCTGGTGGGCCATCTCGCGGCCGCGGAAGCGCAGCGTGACCTTCACCTTGTCGCCCGACTCGAGGAAGCGGAAGACGTTGCGCATCTTGACGTCGTAGTCGTGCGTGTCGGTGTTGGGGCGGAATTTCACCTCCTTCACCTCGATCGTCTTCTGCTTCTTCCTGGCCTCGGACTCGCGCTTCTGGGTCTCGTACTTGAACTTGCCGAAATCCATGATCTTGCAGACCGGCGGCGAGGCGTTGGGGGAGATCTCCACGAGATCGAGCCCGGCCTCCTCGGCGAGCGCCATGGCGCGCGCGGGCGGCACGACACCGACGTTCTCGCCCTCGGCGCCGATGAGGCGGATCTCGGGGGCTCTGATGCGTCCGTTGACGCGGGGGCCGGTGTCGCGCACCGGCGGGGCGTTGTGGGGTCGGCGGGCTATCGTCGTGCTCCTGTGTCCGTGAGGGCGCGCCCCTAGGGTAGGGACCGAGCGGGCCCGGCGCAAGATCGGCGCGCGCTCGGCGAAGCCCCGCCGAGGGCGTGCGCAGGCGGAACAACTCGGCGCGGCCTCGCGTTCTCGTGACGAGCGGGGGCGCAGGAGCGCCCCCTCAGTCGTGATCGAAGGAGATCGAGATGCCACTTCGTCTGTCCACCGCCATCCCCTTGGTGATGTCGCTCGGGCTCGCAGCCTGCGGCGAGGACGATGCCGACACGGCGGGGACGGACACCGTCGTCGTCGAGACCGATGTCGTGGAGTCCGACGACGGCATCGCCGACGGCGCGGTCAGCACCGACGAGGCGGTCGTCGCGGCCGAGACCGCCCCGGACGTCGTGGTCATCGAGGACGAGGCGCCGGCCGAGGAGGACGTCATCGCCGAGGCGGGCGGCGGCGACCCCATCGAGCTCGACACCGACGTGGAGAGCGACGGCGAGCCCATCACCGAG
This sequence comes from uncultured Alphaproteobacteria bacterium, assembly GCA_963799455.1. Lineage (GTDB taxonomy): Bacteria > Pseudomonadota > Alphaproteobacteria > Rhodobacterales > Rhodobacteraceae > CAWCXF01. The sequence continues at coordinate 283,884 of CAWCXF010000006.1, forward strand.
ACCGTGGACGGCTCGGCCGATGCCGGCGCGCCGGCCGGGGGCGAGGACGTGGCCGCGGCCGGGGAGGACGAGGTCGTCCTGCCCGATCCCGCCGCCGAGGCGGCCGACGCCACGGGCGAGGCCGGGGCGACGGCTGGCGACGCCGCCGTCGTCGTCGGCACCGACGCCGCCGAACCCGAGGCCGCGGCGGACACCGAGATGGCCGCCGCGGACACCGGGACGGCGGCCGCGACCGAGCAGGCGCCCGCCGATGCGGGCACTGAGGAGCCGGCGGCCGAGGACGACGGGCTCGTCACGCTCGACACCAACGTGACGGTGGTCGAGGAGTCCGCGACGACGGCCGAGGGCGCGGCGACGACCGACGCGACGGCGCCGGATGCGGGGGCGACCGACACCGCGGCGGCCGTGACCGACGGGGGGGCCTCGGCCGACCCGGCCGATCTTGACCTCGACACGCTGGTGCTCGACGAGGAGGGGGTGCAGCGGCTGGTGGCCTATGTCGAGGCGTCCGACCAGATCCCCGCGTCTCAGAAGATCACGCTCGTCTCGGGGCTCGAGGACGCGCAGGACAACCCCGATCGCCTCGAGGAGCTCCTCACCGAGGTGCGTCAGCTGACGGGCCAGTAAGGCCCATCGGTCATGCGAGACCAGGGCGCCGCGCGGATCCTTCCGCGCGGCGCTCCTCGTTGGGCCGGGGCGCTCGCGGCCGGGGTTCGCGCCCCGCTCGGTTCCGGCTCATCGGGCTCACACGCCCTCGCCGACGAAGGCCTTCTCGACCACGTAGTCCGCCGGACCCGAGTTCGAGCCCTCGGCGAGGCCGTAGCCCTCCAGGATCGCCTTGAGGTCGGTGTTGAGCCCCATCGAGCCGCAGACCATCGCCCGGTCGGCGGCCGGCGCGATCGGCGCCACGCCCAGCTCGTCGAACACGCGGCCGGAGCGCAGGAGCTCCGTGATGCGGCCCATGCGCGGGCTCTCCTCGCGCGTGGTCGAGGTCAGATGGGTGAGCTTGGCGCGCGCCGCCTCGCCCACGAGCGGGTCGTCCAGCGTCCGCGCCACGAGGTCGTCGCCGTAGCCCAGCTCCGCCTTGGTGCGGCAGGTGTGGGTCAGGATCACCCGGCCGTAGCGCTCGTAGGTCTCGGGGTCGCGGATCAGCGAGGCGAAGGGCGCGATGCCGGTGCCGGTGGCGAAGAGCCACAGCCGCTCTCCCGGCGTCAGCGCGTCGTGGACGAGCGTGCCCACCGGCTTCGGGCGCAAGATGACCCGATCGCCGGGCTCGACGTGCCGAAGGCGCGAGGTCAGCGGGCCGTCGGGCACGATGATCGAGTAGAACTCCAGCTCGTCGTCCCAGGAGGGCGAGGCGATCGAGTAGGCGCGCAGCAAGGGCCGCCCATTCTCGCCCATCAGCCCGATCATGACGAACTCGCCCGAGCGGAAGCGCAGGGAGCGCGGGCGCGTGACGCGGAAGCTGAACAGGCCGTCGGTCCAGCGCCGGACCTCGGTCACGGTCTGCGCGTCGGGCAGGGCGACGGCCGTGGCGGACGCGGGGGTGGTGCTCATGTCCATGGGATGTCTCCGGGCCGAGGCCCGTCCTTCTAGCGTCGGTGCGCTCGGGTTGGAAGTCAGCCGCGCAGGCGGGCCTGATGGTCGAAGGCGCGCCAGTCGGCGCGGGCGAGCCACTGCTCCTCGGGCTGGCGGGCGGCGAGCGCGTCGTCGATCTCGACCTCGTCGAAGCCCGCGCGGCGGGCCATCGCATACTGGTCGGCGATGACGTGGCCGCGCGCGCGCAGCCGCCCGCGATAGCCGCCGAGGCGCAGCAGGCGCGCCAGCGTGAAGCCGCGCCCGTCCGCGTGGGAGGGGAAGTCGATCCGCACCAGCGACAGGCCGTCGAGCCCGGCGAGCGCCTCGGGCGCGGCGCTCGATGGCAGGTCGACCGCCGCCTCGCCCGCACGCTCGGCGATGGGGACGATCGGGCCGGTCCAGTCGTCGGGGCCGAAGCCCGTGTCGGTGACGATCACGCTCATGCCGCGTCCCTCCTCTCCTCGGGCCCCGCATCGCCGCCGCGCGCCAGCCGGCCGTTCACGAAATGGATCCCGCACTCGTCCTTCGCGAGCCCCCGCCAGCGGCCGGCGCGCTGGTCCTCGCCGGGGGCCGTGGGCGTGGTGCAGGGCGCGCAGCCGATCGAGGGGTAGCCGCGGGCGACCAGCGGATGGCGCGGCAGGCCGTGCTCGGCCATGTAGGCGCCGACCTCCCCGCGCGTCCAGTGGGCGAGCGGGTTGATCTTGAGCCGACCGTCCGCAGCCTCGGCGTGGGGCAGCGCCGCCCGCGCGCCGCCCTGGTGGCGCTTGCGCCCGGTGATCCAGGCGTCGAACGGGCCGAGCGCGCGCGCCAGCGGCTCGGTCTTGCGCAGCGCGCAGCAGGCGTCGGGGTCGCGCCGGTGCAGCAGCCCGTCGCCGTCGCGCGGGGTGGTCGCGGCGGGATCGGGCACGACGCGGCGGAGGTCGGTGAGGCCGAGGCTCGCCGCCACCTCCTGCTGGTGGGCGAGCGTCTCGGGGAACAGCATCCCGGTGTCCACGAAGAGCACCGGGACGGCCGGGTCGATCCGCGAGGCGAGGTGCAGCAGCGCCACCGACTCCGCGCCGAAGGACGACACCAGCGCCACCCGCCCGACCCTCGGGTCGCCCAGCACGCGGGCGAGGATCGCCTGCGCGTCTCGCCCCGCCAGCTCGGCGTCGAGTTCCGCGGCGCGCCCTTCGGGCGATGGCAGGTCGTCAAGCGGCACGCCGGCGCTCCTCGTCGTAGAGGGCGGCCTTGAAGGGCGCCATGCCGAGGCGGCGGTAGGCCTCGATGAAGGCCTCCTCGGGGCCCTCGCGGAGGTCGAGATAGGCCAGGATGACGCGCTCGATCGCCGGCACGATCTCGGAGGCGGCGAAGCCTGGGCCGGTGCGGGTGCCGAGCGCGGCGGTCTCGGTGTGGTCGCCCCCGAGCGTGATCTGGTAGTTCTCGGCGCCGGCCCGGTCGAGCCCGAGGATGCCGATATGCCCGACATGGTGGTGGCCGCAGGCGTTGATGCAGCCCGAGATCTTGATCTTGAGCGCGCCCACCTCGTGCTCGATCTTGAGCGCGTCGATGCGGGTGGCGATCTCCTGGGCAATGGGGATCGAGCGCGCGGTCGCCAGCGCGCAGTAGTCCATGCCGGGGCAGGCGATGATGTCGGACGCGAGCCCGACGTTGGCGGTGGCGAGCCCGGCGGCCTTGAGCGCCGCGTGCAGCGCCGGCAGGTGGGCGCGCGCGACGTGCGGCAGCACCACGTTCTGCTCGTGGCTGATGCGCAGCTCGTCATGGCCGTAGGCTTCGGCCAGATCCGCCAGGACGCGCATCTGATCGGCGGTGGCGTCGCCGGGCACGGCGCCGTGCGCCTTGAGCGAGACGGTGACGATGGCGTGGCCGGGATGGCGGTGCGCCGTGAGGTTGGTGTCGGCCCAGGCGCGATAGACCGGATCGGCCAGCGCGGCCTCGTGGGGCGCGAGGTCGAGGTCGAGCCAGTCGGGCGGCGCGAACTGCGCCTCCAGCCCCGCGAGGATCGCCTGATCGACGCCCGAGAAGGTCGGGCGGATCGCCGCGAACCGCTCCTCGACGAGCCGGCGGATCTCGTCGATGCCGCGCTCGTGGACGGCGATCTTGAGCCGCGCCTTGTGCTTGTTGTCGCGCCGCCCGACGAGGTTGAAGACGCTGACGATGGCCTCGACGTAAGGCAGCAGGTCCGCGCGCGGCAGGAACTCGCGCGCGACCTGGCCGATCATCGGCGTGCGCCCGAGCCCGCCGCCGACGACGACCTCGAAGCCCTGGGCGCCGTCGCGCTCGACCATCCGCAGGCCGATGTCGTGGGAGCGCGTCACCGCCCGGTCGTTGGGGCTCCCGGTCACGGCGATCTTGAACTTGCGCGGCAGGAACTGGAACTCGGGGTGGTCGGTGGACCACCGGCGCAGCAACTCCGCCACGGGTCGGGGGTCGGCGATCTCGTCGGCGGCGGCCCCCGCGAAGTGGTCGGCGGTGACGTTGCGCACCGTGTTGCCCGAGGTCTGGATGGCGTGCATCCCCACCTCGGCCAGCGCCTCGAGCATGTCGGGCACGTCCCGAAGCTCGGGCCAGTTGAACTGGACGTTCTGGCGCGTGGTGAAGTGGCCGTAGCCGCGGTCCCAGCGCTCCGAGATGTCCGCGAGCGCGCGCATCTGGGCCGCGTTCAGCGTGCCGTAGGGGATCGCCACGCGCAGCATGTAGGCGTGGAGCTGGAGGTAGAGGCCGTTCATGAGCCTGAGCGGCTTGAACTCCTCCTCGGTCAGCGAGCCGTCGATCCGGCGCTCGACCTGGGCGCGGAACTGGGCCGCGCGCTCGCGGAGGTAGGCCGTGTCCTGTGGGGTGTAGCTCAACATCGCTCGTCTCCTCGTGCCCCGCCGTCCGGCCGGGCCTCGTGATGGGGGTCGTGCCGCACGGGCCCGCAGCCGGCGCCCCGGCCCGCAGCCGGCGCGCCCCGGCTCGCGGCCGGCGCCCCGGCCTAGGGCATGCGCTCGCGCTCGATGGGGGCGTGGGCGCCGCGGGTGCGCAGGATCTCCCGGATGTGGACGGGAACGGGGCCCTCGGGGCCGGGGCGGGCGTCGGCGAGGTAGGGGCCGACGACGCGGCCGGGCTGCCCCTCGGCGAACAGGAGCCGCATCTCGGCGTGGGCCTCGTCCTCGATCAGCTCGGCGTCATGGTGCTCGCGCGACCAGCGGTCGTCCACCGTGAGGTAGACCACGCAGCCCTCCAGGAGCGCGTTGGCGGTGACGACCTTGGGGGTAAAGGCCCTCACAGGGCGACCTCGCTGGCTTGCGGGACGGGGAGGGCGGCGGCGCCGCGCGCGTCGATGCCCAGCAGGAGGACGGCGGGGCCGCTCGTCGCGGCCGCGTCGAGGTCCGCGCCGAGCGTGCCGAGCGTCGCCGACAGGGTGCGCTCGCCCGGACGGCCCGCGTTCTCGACCACGGCCAAGGGCGTCGCGGGGTCGGCGCCGTGCATCAGCAGCCGCCCCTGGAGGTAGCGCGCGGCGCGCAGGCCCATGTAGATCGCGGCGACGGAGCCGGGCCGCGCCAGCGCGCGCCAGTCGTGCTCGGCGAAGCCCCGCGCGTCGTGGCCGGTGATGACGCGCATCCCGGCGTTGCGCCCGCGCCGCGTCAAGCTGCGCCCGAGCGAGGCCGCGGCGGCCGAGGCGGCGGTGATGCCCGGGACGACGGTGAAGGCGACGCCCGCGGCCTCGCAAGCGGCGATCTCCTCGTCGAGCCGGCCGAACACGCCCGGGTCGCCCGACTTCAGCCGCACCACGCGCCGGCCTTTCTGGGCGTGGCGCACGATCATCGCGTCGATCTCGGATTGCGGCGTCGAAGGGCCGAAGCCCGTCTTTCCGGCCTCGATCACGACCGCCTCGCGGCGCGCCAGCTCCAGGATCGGCCCCGGCACCAGCCGGTCGTGGATCACCACGTCGGCCTCGCCCAGCTCGCGGCGGGCGCGCAGCGTCATGAGGTCCGGGTCGCCCGGCCCCGCGCCGACGAAGGCGACCGAGCCGGGCTCGGCCTCGGCGCTCAGGTGACGGTCGAGCAGCGCGTGGAGCGCCTCGCGCGGGTCGCGCCCCGCCGAGACGGCCTCGGGCCCCGCACGGTCGTAGTACTCGGCCCAGAAGGCGCGGCGGGCGCGACCCATGGGGAGCGCCTCGGCCGCGCGGCGGAAGGCCTTGCCGACCCGCGCGAGGGGGCCGAGCGAGGCGGGCAGGCGCTCCTCCAGCTCGGCCTTGATCGCGCGGGCCAGCACCGGGGCCGCCCCCTCGGTGCCGATCGCCACCGTCACGGGGTCGCGGTCCACGATGGCGGGGGTGATGAACTGCGAGCGCTCCAGGTCGTCCACCACGTTGACGAGCGCGCCGCAGGCCGACGCGATGGCCGAGGTCCGTGCGTCCTCGGCGGCGTCCTCGTCCGCGGCGTAGAACAGCGCCGCGCAAAGCGCGTCGCCGGGCTCCATCGCGCGGCGGTGGAGCGTCAGGCGCCCGGCCGCGGCCCAGGCCTCGATCTCGCGAGCGGGGCGAGCGGCGAACACCGTCAGGTGGGCCTCGGTCTTGAGCAGCAGGCGCAGCTTCGACACCGCGGCGGCGCCGCCCCCGGAGACGACCACGCGGCGGCCCTCGACGGCGAGGAAGATGGGGAAGTGCTTCATCGGCGCGACTCCTGCGGACGCGTCGATATTAGGACCGGCGTTCCGGCTAGGGGAGGCGGGCGCTTGCGGAAAGGGACGCCCGTCCCGATGATGGGCGAGATGGGACCGCGCGTCCCGCCCTGCCGCGAGGGATGGAATGGCCGTCCGCATCGACGACGTCGACCGGCGCATCCTGGCCGAGCTGCAGCGCGACGCCTCCCGCTCGCTGGAGGAGATCGCGCGCGCGGTGGGCTCCTCCAAGACGCCCGTCTGGAACCGCATCCGCAAGCTGCGCGAGGCCGGCGTCGTCGGCCCCGCGACCGTCAAGCTCGACGCCGAGGCGCTGGGCTTCGAGGCCTGCTTCTTCGTGCTGATCCGCACCTCCGAGCACGGCGCCGAGTGGCAGGCGCGCTTCCTCGAAGCGATCCGCGACCGCCCCGAGATCCAGGAGGCCCACCGGCTCGCGGGCGAGGTGGACTACATCCTCAAGGTCCGCGTGGCCAATGCGCGCGCCTACGACGCCTTCTATCAGGCGCTGATCTCGGAGGTCCGCGTCCACTCGGTCACGGCGCTGCTGTCGATCGAGGAGATCAAGGCGACGCTGGCGCTGCCGCTCTGAGCGGCGGCGGCCGGCAGGTGCGGCGTCCCCGCCGGGCGGGGAGGCGCGCCATGCCCGGATCGGGGGGGGGCAGGACGGCTCGCGGCCGGGCCGCGGCGCGACGGCCGATGAGCGCCCGGGGGTGGCTTCGCCCGAAGCGATCGCGGGCGGGGGGCGGAGCGCCGCCCCCCCTTTCGCAAGACGGGGGGCGGTGCGGCCCCGATGGCCGACGAGCCACCAGCGCGGGAGGGGCCCGCCTCGGACGGTCCCCCTGCCCGAGATCCCCCCGCCGCGAACGCGCGCGCCGCGAGCGGTCATCGCACGACCATCAGCCGCTCCAGCCCGTGGAAGTGGTAGGTCGGCGCGCATCGCGGCGGCTCGGCCAGCGCGAGGTCGGGGCAGCGGGCGAAGAGGACGGCGAGGGCCACCCGCATCTCCAGCCGCGCCAAGGGGGCTCCGACGCAGAAGTGGATGCCGGCGCCGAAGGCCGCGTGCGGGCGCGGCGCGCGGGCGGGGTCGAACTCGTCGGGCCGGTCGTGCGCCGCCGGGTCGCGGCCGGCCGACGCGGGCAGGCAGCCGACCGCGTCGCCGGCGGCGAAGCGGTGGCCGAGGATCTCGGCGTCCTCCTTGGCCCGCCGGGTGAAGAGGTGCAGCGGCGGGTCGAAGCGCAGCACCTCCTCGACGAGCGCGTCCAGGTCGCCCTCGGGGCGCAGGCCGCGGGCGAGGAGCGCCGCGACGCCCAGGCCCAGCGCCTGGACGGTGGCCTCGTGGCCGGCGTTCAGCAGCAGGACGACGGTCGAGACGAGCTCCTCCTCCGACAGCCCGCCCTCGCCGTCGCGCGCCGCGATCAGCTCCGACAGCAGGTCGTCCGCGGGGGCGCGGCGCTTGGCGCCGATGGCGTCGCGGAGGTAGGCCGCGAACTCGACCGCGGCCGCCGACGCCGCGGCCTCCACCGCCCGCGTCCGGCCGGCCTGGTACATGGCGACCATCGCGTGGGACCAGCGCAGGAGGTCGTCCGCATCCTCCTCCGGCACGCCGAGCAGGCGGGCGATCGTCACGACGGGCACGCGCTCGGCATAGGCGGGCCGGAGGTCGAACGGTCCCTCGGCGGGGAAGGCGCCGACGAGCGCATGGCACAGCGCCTCGATGCCGGGGGCGAGGCGGGAGACGGCGCGCGAGGTGAAGGCCCGCGTCACCAGCGCGCGCAGCCGGGTGTGCCGCGGGGGCTCCAGCTCCAGGAGCGAGTGCGCCTCGACGGCGTGGAAGGGCGCGAGATGGGGCGGCACGGGCGCCGCCGGCATCCCTCGGCCGAAGCGGCGGTCCTTTAGGACGGCGAGGACCGCGGCCTGGGTGGTGGCCATCGGCATGGCGAAGTCGTTCCACCGGACGAGCGGTCCCATGGCGCGGGCGCGGGCGTAGAACGGGTAGGGATCCTGGACGAAGGGGCGTTCGGTCGGATCCTGCGACAGGCACCGCAACTCAGTCGGCGCCGCGCACCGCCAGCCCCGCGTCGGGATCGGGCCGGACCGTGCGCTGGAGGGCGTAGACGCCCGCCGTCAGCGCGAGGCCGATCAGGTCGGTGACGAGCCCGCCCTCGATCATGAAGAAGGCCGCCGCCGCGAGCCCCGCCCGCACGACCCAGGCCGAGCGGGCGCCCAGGAACCAGCCCTGCACGGCCGCCGACAGCAGATAGACGCCCGCGGTGGCCGTCGCCAGCGCGCGGGCGATCTCGAGCCAGGAGCCCTCGCCCAGGAGCGCCGCGTTGTAGAAGAACATGAACGGCACCACGAAGGCGGCGATGCCGATCTTGAACGACGCCACCGAGGTCTCCATCGGGTTGGCGCCCGAGATGCCGGCCGCGGCGTAGGAGGCGAGCGCGACGGGCGGCGTGATCGCCGAGACCACCGCGAAGTAGAACACGAAGAAGTGCGCGGTCAGCGCCGGGACGCCGAGGTCGATCAGCCCCGGCGCCACCACCGAGGCCGCGACCGCGTAGGCGGCGGTGGTCGGCATCCCCATGCCGAGCAGGATGGAGATCAGCATGGCGAAGACCATGGCCAGGAGCTGAGAGGCCTGGGCCAAGCCCAGCAGCAGGTTCGAGAACCGCGCGCCCACGCCGGTGAGCGAGATGACGCCGACGATGATGCCGGCGCAGGCGCACACCGCGATGATCTGGATCGACATCATGCCCGCCATCTCGAAGGCGCGCGCGATGGCCCGCAGCCCCATGCGGTGCGGGGTCAGCCAGGAGACGACGGCGGCGGCCACGGTGGCGAGCGTGCCCGCGCGGATCACGCTGTAGCCCATGAAGAGCGCGACGACGAGGATGACGATCGGGATGAACAGGAACACCCGCTTGGCCATCTCGCGGAACTTCGGGAGCTGGTCCTCGCTCATGCCCGTCATGCCGAGCTTGGCGGCCTCGAAGTCGACCATGAAGTAGATCGACACGAAGTAGAGGATGGCGGGGATGACGGCGGCGAGCGCGATCTCGGTGTAGGGGATGCCGGTGATCTCGGCCATGATGAAGGCGCCCGCGCCCATGATGGGGGGCATGATCTGGCCCCCCGTCGAGGCCGCGGCCTCGACCGCGCCCGCGGTCGTGCGGGGGTAGCCCACCTTCTTCATCAGCGGGATCGTCAGCGAGCCGGTGGCGACCACGTTGCCCGCGGACGTGCCGTTGATCATGCCCATCAACCCGGAGGCGAAGATCGCCACCTTGGCCGGGCCGCCGCGCGAGCGGCCCGCGAGCGCGAAGGCGAAGTTGACGAAGTACTCGCCCACCCGCGAGGCCTGGAGGAAGGCCGCGAAGATGATGAAGAGGATGATGTAGGTCGAGGAGACGGCGGTGGTGGGGCCGAGGATGCCGGCGTCGGTGTAGACCTGGGAGAAGAAGCGCGTCCACTCGATGACGGGCGTGTTGAGGAAGCCCGGCAGATACTGGCCGGTGAAGACGTAGAGGAGGAACACCGCGGAGATGACGACGAGCGCCATGCCCGCGACGCGCCGCGTCAGCTCCAGGATCAACGCGGTGCCGGCGACGGCGGCCATGGCGATGCCGATCGGCGCGAAGGGCGTGCCGGTCGAGTTGCGCATGAGCGTGCCGTAGATGGTGATGAGGTAGGCGGCGACGGCCGCGCCGCAGATCCCCAGCACGATGTCGGGGGCCGCGAAGCCCTCCCGCCTGCGGCGGTGGACCCAGCCCAGCGCGATGGCGCCCGCGGTGGCGGTCCAGAGCGGGGCGCCGAAGAGCCAGATCTCGCGCTGGCGGATGCCCGCGTCGAGCCCGTTCCACATCGCGCCCGAGGCGATCTCCACCGCGAAGCCCAGCGCCACGCCGAGCGCCATCAGCGCCAGCGCGCCGAAGGCGTAGGCGGCCCAGCCCAGGCCGGGGGTCTCGTCGTCCGAGAAGCCGCGCCCCGCGAAGAGCGCGAAGCCCAGCGCGAGCGCGCCCGCGACGTGGACGATGCGGAAGTTCCAGCTCTCCATCGGGAAGCTCGGCAGGAGCGGGATCGTCACGCCGGTCCACTCCGAGATCGACAGCCCGTTGAGCGCGGCCATGTGGAAGGCGGCGTAGAGCGCGGCGGCGGTGCCGATGACGGCGTGGCGCCAGCCGATCAATAGGCGGCGGTTGGCCTCGACCGGCTCGTCGTCCACGCCCTCGACGCTGATCGGTCCCTCGGCCCGCCTCTCGGGCTCGGCCCCGGCCACCGTCTCGGCGTGCCGTGCGGTGTCGTCGGCGCGGATGTCGGCCATCGCTCCCCCGTCCCGGGCCCCCGTCCCTGGCCCTCGTCCTCGCGTCGCAGTCTCGCGCAGCCGGGTGCCTCGCACAACGCGAAATGGACCGCGCCTTTCGGCACGACGCGAAACGGACCGCGCCTTTCGGTCCGGCCCGTGAGGCGCCCCGGCGGCCGGGGTCAGCCTGCGCCGTAGACCATGTCGTCGGGGATCTCGGCGCCGGCGTTCTCGCGGAACCACTGGGCCGCGCCGGGGTGCCACTTGATGACCTGGTTCTTGTCCCAGTTCTCCGGAAGCGTCTCCCCAGCCGACTGGTGGATGTTCACCATGCGCGCGTTGTCGGACATCACGGTGTCCACCACCGCGTTCACGAAGCTCTCGGGCAGGTCGCAGTTGGCGATGGCGAAGTTCCACATCGCCACCGCGCGCAGGGGCTCGTCGATGGATCGGTAGGTGCCGGCCGGGATCTCGAAGTCCGCGACCGGGAACGCCTGCTCGATCTGGCGCCGCTCCTCCTCGTCGAACTCGATGAGGTTCACGTCGGTCTGGGCCTCGAGCTGGCTGACGGCGGGGACGGGGACGCCCACCGCGAAGCCGATGGCGTCGATCAGCCCGTCCTGGAGCTGGCCGCCGAGGTCGTCCCAGCTCCCGTTGCGCCGCTCGAAGCTCACGCCGAGCGACTCCAGCATGGCCGGGAAGTAGGTGTCGGCCGTGGAGCCCGCGGGCCCGAAGCCGATGCGCGCGCCGTCGGGGATCTCGGAGATCGACGTGATGCCCGACGAGCCGAGCGCCGCCATGGTGAAGGGCGTCTGGTACATCGGGAAGATCGCGCAGGCCTTGTCCATGGCGAGCCCCGGCGCGATCGGGTTGTTGCCCTCGAGCGACTCGCGCGCGGGGCCCAGCGTCGTCATGCCGAAGGCGGCGTCGCCGGTGTGCACGAGCGCCATGTTCTGCATCGGCCCGCCGGTGACCTCGCCCCCGCCCGAGAGCCCCAGCTCCTCGGCCACGAGGTTGGCCCATCCCGAGCCGTAGACGAAGTAGGTGCCGCCCTGGCTCGCGGTGCCCACGGTGAAGCTGTCGGGCCAGCCGGTGCGGTCCTGGTCCTGCGCAAGCGCGGGGGCGGCCGCGATCAGCACGGCGGCGGTGGCGATGGATCTCATCTCTGTCCTCCCTGGGGCACGGCGGGGTCTCGGCCCCGCATCGGCGGCAGACTAGGGGATGCGGGGCGGGAGGAAAACCGCCCCCGGCACGGATCCCCACGCGGCCCCCGTCACGCGGCCCCCGTCGCATGGCCTCCGTCGCGTGGCGCGCGGCCCCCGTCACGCGGCCCCCGTCACGCGGCGCGGGCCGCGGGGCTCGGGATGCCGAGGAGGGCCGTGACGGAGGCCGCGGCCGCGAGCCCGGCGCAGGCGTAGGCGACGACCCGAAGCGCTGCGCTCATCGCCTCGGCGTGGCCGGGCGCGTCCGAGGGCAGGCCGAAGGCCGCCGGGCCGCCCGCGGCCGCGTAGGCCGCCGCCGCCGCCGCGCCCATGGCGGCGACCGCGACAAGCCCCGCGATGCGGCTCACGGCGTTGTTGATGCCCGAGGCGGCGCCCGTCGAGGCGTCGTCCACCGCGGCCATCACCGCGGCCGAGAGCGGCGAGACCACGAGCGCCATGCCGAGGCCCATGACGGTCATCAGCGGCAGCACGTGCCACCAGAACTCCTGGCGCGGCGCGAGCCAGCCCAGCCCCGCGAAGGCGCCCGCGACGATCCCCGCGCCGACCCCGATCAGCGGCCCCGCGCCGATCCGGTCGGACGCGCGCCCCGCGACCGGACCGAGCAGCGCCATCAGCGCCGAGAAGGGGACGAAGATCAGGCTCATCTCGGCCGCGGGGCGCCCCCAGCCCGCGATGACGGTCTGCGGCAGGTAGAACAGCACCGCCGTCAGCGCGAAGTAGAGCAGGAACGTGGCGAGGTTGGCGGCCGAGAAGCCGCGGTCGGCGAAGAGCCGCAGCGGCATCATCGGCGCGCGGGCGCGCGCCTCGCGCCACACGAACGCGGCGAGCGCCGCGACGCCGCCGGCGGCCAGCGCCCAAGGGGGCAGGGGGGCGCCGCCCTCGGACTGGAGCGCGGTCAGCGACCAGGCGAGCAGCCCCAGGCCGAGCGTCGCCAGCGCGCCGCCGAGCCAGTCCACGGCTTCCCCCGAGGAGGCCGCGTCCTGCCCGGTGCGGCGGCGCAGGATCCACAGAGCCACGAGGCCGAGCGGCAGGTTGAGCGCGAAGACGATGCGCCAGGCCTCCGGTCCGAGCCAGGACAGCAGCGCGCCGCCGATCACCGGACCCATCGCGGTCGTCACCGCGGCCGAGGCGGCCCAGACGCCGATCGCGCGCCCGCGCTCCGCGCGCGGGTAGGCCTTGGCGATGATGGCGAGCGAGCCCGGCACCATCAGCGCCGCGCCCACCCCCTTGAGCGCGCGCGCGGCGATCAGCGTCCCGGGCGTGGGCGACAGCGCGACCAGGGCCGAGGCCAGCACGAAGACGGCGATGCCAGCGCCGAACACGCGGGCCACCCCGTAGCGGTCGCCGATCGCGCCGCCGACGAGGATCAGCGCCGAGAGCGGCAGCAGGTAGGCGTTGTTGATCCAGGTCGCCTGCGCGAGCGTGGCGCCCAGGCCCTCGCGCATCGCGGGCAGCGCGATCGCCGTCACCGAGCCGTCGATGAACCCCATGGCGGAGGCGAGGATGGCTGCCGCGAGGATCCAGGGCCGCGCTGCGGGGTCGCAGAACGAGGGGCGGTGCGCGCCCCCCGCGCGGGTGGACGGGTCCACATAGGCGATGGCCATGCGCGTCTCCCGGCGGGCTGCGGCGGGACGTTACGTGAGGGGGTTCCCCGGGCCAAGGCGGTGCGCGCGGCCCGGCGGCACCCCGGCGACCGGCGCGGCTCGAAGCGGTGCCTGCATCGTGACGCGGTCCGCGCCGGGGGGGAGGTCGCGTCGAGGCGAGGACGGGATCCGGACGCCTCGGCGGCGGCCTGACGGGGCGCGGCGCGCGCGGAGGCCCGCGGGGTCGCGGGCGGAGCGGGCCCGGCGTCGTGCGGCCTCCCGACGTGGCGGCCGTCCTCGCGGCCGGTCGCGGGGACGGGCCCTGCGAGGCGGGATGCGTCGCCGGCGTCGCGGCCCCCCGGAGGCCGGCCGCCGCCCGGGCCTCGGGGCGGGCTACTCGGCGGCGCCCGGGACCGGCTGCTGCTCCTGACGGCGCGGACGGCGCTCGCCCCCGGCCTGGAGCGGGTCGTCCTGGCGCATCACCGAGCCCTCGAAATGAGCGCCCGACTCGATGGCGATGGTCTTGTGGACGATGTCGCCCTCGACCCGCGCGGTCGCGGTGAGGCGCACCTTGAGGCCGCGCACGCGGCCCAGGATGCGGCCGTTGACCACCACGTCGTCGGCCACGACCTCGCCCTTGACGGTGGCGGTCTCGCCCACGGTGAGCAGATGCGCGCGGATGTCGCCCTCGATCTGGCCCTCGATGGTGATGTCGCCCGAGGTGGTGACGTTGCCCTTGATCACGAGGTCGGCCGAGAGCACCGAGGCGGGCGGCTTGGCCTTGGGCTCGGGCCGGCTCGCCTCGGGCGCGGGGGGGGCCTGGGGGGCGGGCTCGGGCAGGCGCTGCTCGCGCGCGGGGTCGCGGGCGGGGTCGGGGCGCTGCTGGCCCTGGTCGTGGGGTCTGGACTTAGAGAACATCGCGGGCCGCCTTGATGTAGGTCATGGGATCGACGGGGGAGTCGTCGGCGCGGACCTCGTAGTGCAGGTGGGTGCCGGTCGAGCGTCCGGTGTTGCCCATAGCACCGACCCGGTCGCCGCGCGAGACCTTCTGCCCGGGCCTCACCGCGACCGAGTCCATGTGCGCGTAGCGCGTGACGATGCCGAACTCGTGCGCGATCTCGACGAAGTTGCCGAAGCCGCCGACCCGGCCGGCGCGCAGGACGGTGCCGTCGGCGGTCGCGTGGATCGGCGTGCCGCGGGCGCCCGCGAAGTCGGTGCCGCTGTGCATCCGGCTGCCGGCGCCGAGCGGGTCGCGCCGCGGCCCGAAGCTCGAGGTCAGGCGGTAGGCGCCCGAGGGGATCGGATCGGCGAAGGGCAGCCGGCCGGCCGCGAGGCGGTAGACGTTCATCTCGTCGAGCGCGCCCAGGATCGCGTTGGCGCGCGCGGCGTCGGGATCCGCGCCTGCGCCCGGCTCGGCCGAGACCGCGATCGGCTCGAGCGGCCCGCCCTGGCCCGAGTAGCCGGCGCGCACGGCGGCGATGATCTCGTCGGGCGGCACCCCGGCGGAGGTGAACATGCGCTCGAGCGGCGCCATCGACACGCTCACCGCCTCCTCGAGCTGGGCGAAGATGCGCTCGTTGCGGTCCTGCGCGAGCCGCGCCTCGAGTGCCATCTCGTCGAGCCGCGCCGCGCTCGCCTCGACCTCGCCCATCAGCCCGTCGCGCTCCTCGGCGGCGGCGCCGAGGGCGGCGCTCAGCACCTCCACCGTGGCGTCGGCGTCGCGCAGCGCGGCGATGGCGCTCTCGACCCGGCCCTCGCCGGTCACCGCGGCGAGCTCGGCGCGCGCGGCGTCGCGCTCGCGCAGCGTGCGCCGCAGCGTGGCCTGCACCACCTCCAGCCCGGTGTCGGCCTCCATCAGCCGCCCCTCGGCCTCCAGCAGCCGCCCCTGCATCGCGCTCACGCGCCCGAGCACCGCGCCGAAGCGCTCCTGCGCCGCTGCGACCTCGGCCGCGCGGCGGTCGCGCTCGGCCGACAGCGCCTCCAGCCGCGCCTCGTAGGCGGCCTGCTCGCGCAGCCCGGCCTCGCGCAGCGTGTCCGAGCCGATGCCGTCCATCAGCACCACGGCGGTGGCCAGCGCGGTCCAGGCCAGCGCCGCCCCCCCGCCGGTCCAGATCGCGAGCTGGGCCACGGGCCCCAGCCTGACGAAGCGCGTCTCGTCGTCGGACCTGATGAAGATGCGCCGCTCCGGCAAACGGCGATCGAGGGAGGCGATGAGCCTCCTCGCCAGCATGGATCTCACTTGACGTCCCCTGTTCTCGGAGGCCGCGCGGGCGTCTGTCGCGCCCCGTCCCGGCCCGGTCCGGCCTGCTCAAGCCTCGCCCCGAGTGGTAGCGGGCGGTCCAGGGCCCCACAAGTTCGCGCGGGACACAGTCGCGGCTGCGAATCGAATCGGCGCGAATCCGCTTATGTTGCCCATCAGCACGCCGCCGATCCGCCGGAAATCCGCCGACGGGGCGGGGCCGCGCCCCGCGGGGCGAGGGGTCGGATGCGGGGGGCGGTGTCGGCCCGCCGCGCCGTCAGGGCGAGGCGGCGCCGCCGGGCCCGACGCGAGCGAGCGGCCGGCGCGCGTCGGCCGGCCCTGGCCGGACCGCGCGGCGCTCGGTCGCCGTCGACCCACGGGTCCGCCCTGGCGGGGGCCGCGGCGCTCCCCCGCCGTCGAGACCGGGCCGCGGGCCCACAGAATCCGCGGCATGACCGGCGGCCTCCGCCCGCCCGCGGCGGCCCGCCCTCGCGCCGGGAGGCCCCGGGCGCCTTGGCAGCGCGCCCTCGCGCCGCTAGGGCGCGGCCCATGCGCCTGTCCGACTACGACTTCGACCTGCCCGAGGCGCTGATCGCGCTGCGCCCGGCGCGCCCGCGCTCCGCGGCCCGGCTGCTGGTGGCCGACGGCCCGGCCGTGGAGGACCGGCGCGTCTCGGATCTGCCGGCGATCCTGCGCCCCGGCGACCTCCTGGTGCTCAACGACACCCGCGTGATCCCGGCCCGGCTCGCGGGGGTGCGCGAGCGCGCGGGCGCGCCGGGGGCGCGGGTCGAGGCGACGCTGGTCGAGCCTTTGCCCGGCGGGCGCTGGAGCGCGCTCCTCAGGCCGCTGCGCAAGGTCCGCGACGGCGAGGTGCTGCGCTTCTCCGACCGCCTCTCGGCCCGCGTCGAGTCGCGCGCCGAGGGCCGCGCGGTGCTCGCCTTCGACGCCGAGGGCGCGGCGTTCGACGCGGCCCTGGCCGAGGCCGGCGCGATGCCGCTGCCGCCCTACATCGCCGCCCGCCGGGCCCCGGACGCGCGCGACGCGGAGGACTACCAGAGCGTCTGGGCGAGCAGGCCCGGCGCGGTCGCGGCGCCCACCGCCTCGCTTCACTTCGACGAGGCCCTCCTCGGCGCCCTGGCTGCGCGCGGCGTGGCCACCACGCGCGTCACGCTCCACGTCGGCGCGGGCACGTTCCTGTCGGTCAAGGGCGAGGATCTCGCGGCGCGCAGGATGCACGCCGAACGGGGCGAAGTCGGCGAAGGCGCGGCCGTCGCCGTCGAGGCCGCGCGCGCCGCGGGCGGCCGGGTGATCCCCGTCGGCACGACGGCGCTGCGCGTGCTGGAGACCGCGGCGAGGGGGGGGCGGGTCGAGCCCTGGCAGGGGTCCACCGACCTCCTCATCGCCCCCGGCTTCGCCTTTCGCGCCACCGACGCGCTCGTCACCAACTTCCACCTGCCGCGCTCGACGCTCCTGATGCTGGTCTCGGCGCTGATGGGGCGCGAGCGCATCCTGGGCCTCTACGCCCACGCCGTCGCCCGCCGCTACCGCTTCTTCTCCTACGGGGACGCCTGCCTCCTCATCCCGTGACTGGACGCGGGCGGGCCGAGGTCGCTAACAGGGCGCGGCCGTCGCGGCCGCGGGCGCGCCCGTCCCGGTCCTCAACTGCCGCGTGCGTCACCGAGGCGAAGGAGCCGAGCCATGCTGCGGGTCTGGAGCGCCAATTGGGCGCTGTTCGTCGGCGTCCTGCTCCTGATGGTGGGCAACGGGCTCCAGGCCTCGCTCATGGGCGTGCGCGGGCCGCTCGCGGGCTTCACCACCTTCGAGGTCTCGACGGTGATGTCGGCCTACTTCGCGGGCTTCCTGATCTCGTCATGGGCCACACCGCGGCTCATCCGCCGCGTCGGCCACGTGCGGGTGTTCGCGGCCTTCGGCTCGTTCATCTCGGCCGCGCTGATCCTCTTCCCGACGATCGAGCACCCCGTCGCCTGGGCGATCCTGCGGGCGGTTCTGGGGTTCTGCTTCTGCGGCGTCTACGTCACCGCCGAGTCGTGGCTCAACAGCGCCACCACCTCGGCGAACCGCGGCTCGGCGCTGTCGATCTACATGATCGTCCAGACCGGCGGCATCGTCGCGGCCCAGGCGATGCTGAACCTGCCCGACGCCACGGGGTACCTGCTCTTCATCATCCCCTCGGTGCTGGTCTCGATCTCCTTCGCGCCGATCCTGCTCTCCGTCTCCCAGGCGCCGTCCTTCGCATCCACCAAGAGCATGAGCCTGCCCGCGCTCTACCGCGCCTCGCCCCTGGGCGTCGTGGCGATGTTCCTCATGGGCGGCGTGTTCTCGGCCCAGTTCGGCATGTCGGCGCTCTACGCCACGCGCGCGGGGCTCGACGCGGGGCGGCTCTCGGCCTTCCTCGCGGCGTTCTACGTGGGCGCGCTCCTCATGCAGGTGCCGATCGGCTGGCTCAGCGACCGGATGGACCGGCGCCGGCTGATCCTGGGCGTCTCGGCCGGCGGCGCGGCGGCGGCCGCCTTCGGCCTCGTCTCGGGCGGCGCCTTCCCGGCGCTCCTCGCGGCGGCCTTCGTCATGGGCGGCTTCGCCAACCCGCTCTACTCGCTCCTGATCGCCTACGTGAACGACGCGGTGGAGACCGAGGACATGCCCGCGGCCTCGGGGGGCCTGCTCTTCGTCAACGGCGTCGGCGCCATCCTCGGCCCCGTCGCGCTGGGCGCGCTGATGGGGGCGATGGGCCCGCCGGGCTTCTGGGCCTTCAGCGCGGCGCTCTTCACGGCGGTGGTGCTCTACGCCGCCTACCGCATGGCCCGCCGCCCGGTCCAGGTGACGGGGGAGGCCGCGACCTACACGCCGGTGTTCCAGGCCGCCTCCAAGGTCGCCGTCGAGGCCGCCGCGGAGTGCCAGGATCCCGTCGCGGGCGCCGGCCCCGCGCAGGAGGCGCGAAACCCCGAGGCAGCCTGACGGGTTGGGGCGGGCGAGCGACGGGGCGAGCGACGGGGCGAGCGAGGAGGGGGAGAGAGCCATGGCCCAGACACCGGACGCCGCCGCGGCGGCCGAGGCGCGTCCCGGCGGGACGGAGGGCGGGGACGCCGACGGCGAGGGCGCCGCGGCGAGGGGCGACCCCAGGCCGCGCATGATCCTCGACCACTGGCTCGACGAGGTCGGGCCCGCGGGCTGGTACGAGGCGGACGAGGCGCGCGACGCCGCGATCCGCGAGCGCTTCGGGGCGATGTGGGACCATGCCGTGGAGGGCGCGCTGTCGCTGTGGCTCACCCATCCCACCGGCGCGCTGGCCTACATCGTCCTGACCGATCAGATGCCGCGCAACATGTGGCGCGGGCACGCTCGGGCCTTCGCCTCCGACCACATGGCGCTCGCCGCGGCCAAGGCCGCCGTGGACCGCGACTGGGACAGGGCCGTCGAGGAGCCCGCGCGGCAGTTCTTCTACCTGCCCTTGATGCACTCCGAACGCCTGCCCGACCAGGAGCGCTGCATGCGCCTGATGCTGACGCGGCTGCGCGAGACCGGCGCCTCCAACCTGCGCCACGCCAAGGCGCACCGCGAGGTGATCCGCCGCTTCGGCCGCTTCCCCACCCGCAACGCGGCCTTGGGCCGCGTGGACACCGCGGCCGAGGCGGCGTTCCTGGAGGCGGGCGGCTACGGCGCCGTCCTGCGCGAGATCGAGGCCAAGGAGGGTTGAGATGCCGAGAAGCCGAGGCCCGGAGGGCGCGACGACGCTCTTCGTCGTCGTGCTCGTCGTGGGCGTGCTGATGGTCGTCCTGCCGCCGCTGGTGTTCGGCGCGGCCGAGGGCGACAAGGGCGCGCAGCCCTTCCTGCCGACCTGGATCGGCTGGGGCGTCGCCGCGATCGGCGCGGTGGGCGCGCTCGTGTCCTGGCTGGCCAAGCGCCGGAGCGGGTGAGGCGGCCCGCGACGGCCAGGCGCGGTCCGCGATGCGAGACACGGCGCCGAGCGCCGGGGCTCGGACGGCAAAGGACGTGAGGGCGAAGGACGTGAGGAGGAGGATCGGTTGGCCAGCTTCGACATGATCGTCATCGGCTCGGGGCCGGGTGGCTACGTCTGCGCCATTCGCGGCGCGCAGCTCGGGCTCCGCGTCGCGTGCGTCGAGCGCGAGCACCTGGGCGGCATCTGCCTCAACTGGGGCTGCATCCCGACGAAGGCGATGCTGCGTTCGGCCGAGGTGTTCCACCTCATGCGGCGGGCGAGCGAGTTCGGCCTCTCCGCCGAGGGGGTCGGCTACGACCTACCGGCCGTCGTGAAGCGCTCGCGGGGGGTCGCCCGCCAGCTCAACCAGGGCGTCGGGCACCTTCTCAAGAAGAACGGCGTCACGACCGTCATGGGCGAGGCGAGGCTCTCCGGGCCCGGCGCCGTGAGCGTCACGACGAAGGACGGCGAGGCGCGTCACGAGGCCCCCGCCATCGTCGTCGCCACCGGCGCGCGGGCGCGGGACCTCCCCGGCCTGGAGGCCGACGGCGATCTCGTCTGGGACTACAAGACGGCGATGACGCCGCCCTTCATGCCGGGGCGCCTGCTGGTGATCGGCTCTGGCGCCATCGGCATCGAGTTCGCGAGCTTCTACAACACGCTCGGCGCCGAGACGACGGTGGTGGAGGTGATGGACCGCATCCTGCCCACCGAGGACGAGGAAATCAGCGCCTTCGCGCTCAAGCAGTTCCGCCGCCAGGGCATGACCATCCTGCCCAAGGCGATCGTCAAGGGCCTCGATCGCGGCGAGGGCCGCGTGACGGCGAGCGTCGAGTCGGAGGGCGAGGCGCGCGAGATGGAGTTCGACGCGGTGATCTCGGCCGTGGGCATCGTCGGCAACGTCGAGGGGCTCGGGCTGGAGGAGGCGGGCGTGACGGTCGATCGCGCCCACGTCGTCACCGACGCCCACTGCCGGACGGGCGTCGAGGGCCTCTACGCCATCGGCGACGTGGCGGGCGCCCCCTGGCTCGCCCACAAGGCCTCCCACGAGGGCGTCGTGGTGGCCGAGCTGATCGCGGGGCGCGACGACGTCCACCCGGTCGATCCCGACTCCATCGCGGGGTGCACCTACTGCCATCCGCAGGTGGCCTCCGTGGGCCTCACCGAGCGCGAGGCGAGGGAGGCGGGCCGCGAGATCCGCGTGGGCCGCTTCCCCTTCGTCGGCAACGGCAAGGCGATCGCGCTCGGCGAGCCCGAGGGCATGGTCAAGACGGTGTTCGACGCCGCGACGGGCGAGCTGCTCGGCGCGCACATGATCGGCGCCGAGGTCACCGAGCTGATCCAGGGCTACGTCGTGGGTCGGCAGCTCGAGACGACGGAGGAGGATCTGATGGCCTCCGTGTTCCCGCACCCCACGCTCGGCGAGACGATGCACGAGAGCGTGCTGGCGGCCTACGGCCGGGGGATCCACCACTGACGGGGCCACCACTGACGGGGGCCACCACTGACGGGGGCCACCACTGACGGGGGCCACCACTGACGGGGGCCACCACTGACGGGGGCCACCACCGACGAGGGGCCGAGGGCGGCGGCGCGCCGCCCGCGGCTCAGTCCTTCATCGGGTCGTGGCCCCAGTTCATCAGGCTGTAGCGCCACTTCGAGTGCTCGACGTCGCCGTCGGGCCCCTGCGCCAGGTGGCGGCGGCAGTAGCCCACGACCTTCCTCATCCAGTCGTAGTCGTCCTCGCCGAGGTCATCCTTCTTCGTCCGCTTGAGATCGACGATGCGGCGGCCCGACTTGTGGCCGGTGCTCTCGCCGTCCCCGCCGGTGTCGCCGACCGACCGGGACTCCTCGGTCCCCAGCCACGCCTCCAGCTCCTTCGGCGCCATGTTCACGACCTCGTCGAAATCGCGGCGGATCTCGTCGCGCTCGTCGTCGGACCTCTCGGCCATGGGCTCCTCCTCTCAGGTTGCGCCACAGAAGCGAAGCGCGGGGCGCGAGGTTCCGGACATGTCGCCGCACCGAGCGCGCCCCTGGCGCGACCCCGCACCGCGCGCCCCTGGCGCGACCCCGCACCGCGCGCCTCTGGCGCGATTTCCCAGCACGCGCCGCCGGCATCGCCCCGCCACAGGCCCACGGCCGCACCGCCCGCCGATCAGGCGCCTCCGCGTCCCGCAGCCATGCGCAGGGGCGTCCCGGCCACGATGCCGCGGCGGTGTTCCGCCTCCGTTCCAATACCGGCTTGGCGCGGGCGCGGCGCGGGTCTATCTCCCGGATGCCAGATCGGGAGGACACCGATGGCCGAGCAGAAGTTCATCGAGGTCCGCGGCGCGCGCGAGCACAACCTCAAGGGCATCGACGTGGACATCCCGCGCGACGCGCTCGTCGTCGTCACCGGCCTGTCGGGCTCGGGCAAGTCGAGCCTCGCCTTCGACACGATCTACGCCGAGGGCCAGCGCCGCTACGTCGAGTCGCTGTCGGCCTACGCGCGCCAGTTCCTCGACATGATGGAAAAGCCCGATGTCGATCGCATCACCGGCCTCTCGCCCGCGATCTCGATCGAGCAGAAGACGACCTCGAAGAACCCGCGCTCGACGGTCGGCACCGTCACCGAGATCTACGACTACCTGCGGCTCCTCTTCGCGCGCGTCGGCACGCCCTACAGCCCCGCCACCGGCCTGCCGATCGAGGCGCAGCAGGTGCAGGACATGGTCGATCGCGTCATGGCGATGGAGGAGGGCACGCGCGGCTACCTGCTCGCGCCCATCGTGCGCGACCGCAAGGGCGAGTATCGACGCGAGATGCTGGAGCTGCGCAAGCAGGGCTTCCAGCGCGTCAAGATCGACGGGGCGTTCCACGAGCTGGACGACCCGCCCAGCTTGGACAAGAAGCTGCGCCACGACATCGACGTGGTGGTCGATCGCCTCGTCGTGCGAGAGGGGCTGGAGACGCGGCTTGCGGACTCGTTCCGCACCGCGCTCGACCTCGCCTCGGGCATCGCCATCCTGGAGACCGCGCCGAAGGAGGGCGAGGGCGAGCGCATCACGTTCAGCGAGAACTTCGCCTGCCCCGTCTCGGGCTTCACCATCCCCGAGATCGAGCCGCGGCTGTTCTCCTTCAACGCGCCCTTCGGCGCCTGCCCCGACTGCGGGGGCCTGGGCGCGGAGCTCTTCTTCGACGAGCGCCTGGTGGTGCCCGACGCCGCGCTGACGCTGGCCAAGGGGGCGCTGGCGCCCTGGCGCAAGGGCAAGTCGCCCTACTTCCTCCAGACCATCGAGGCCATCGCCGAGCACTACGAGTTCGACGCCAAGGCGCCCTGGTCCGAGCTGCCCGCCCACATCCGGCAGGTGTTCCTGCACGGCTCGGGCGGGGAGGACATCACCTTCCGCTACGACGAGGGGGGCCGCGTCTACACCGTCTCGCGCCCCTTCGAGGGCGTGATCCCCAACATGGAGCGCCGCTACCGCGAGACCGAGTCCGCCTGGGTCCGCGAGGAGTTCGAGCGCTACCAGAACTCGCGCCCCTGCGGCACCTGCGAGGGCTTTCGCCTGCGCCCCGAGGCGCTCGCCGTGCGCGTCGCCGACCTCCATGTCGGCCAGGTGGTCGCCATGTCGATCCGCGAGGCGCTGGCCTGGACGCGCACCGTCAACGACCGCCTGACGCCGCAGCGCCAGGAGATCGCCCGCGCCATCCTCAAGGAGATCCGCGAGCGGCTGGGCTTCCTCGACGACGTGGGGCTCGAGTACCTGACGCTCTCGCGCGCCTCCGGCACGCTCTCGGGCGGCGAGTCCCAGCGCATCCGGCTCGCCTCTCAGATCGGCTCGGGGCTGACGGGCGTGCTCTACGTGCTCGACGAGCCCTCGATCGGGCTCCACCAGCGCGACAACGACCGGCTGCTGACCACGCTCAAGAACCTGCGCGACGCGGGCAACACCGTGATCGTCGTCGAGCACGACGAGGAGGCAATCCGCGAGGCCGACCACGTGTTCGACATCGGCCCCGGCGCCGGCGTCCATGGCGGCCAGGTGGTGGCCCACGGCACGCCCGCCGAGATCGCCGCGAACCCGTCGTCGCTGACCGGGCAGTATCTCAGCGGGCAGCGCGAGATCGCGGTCCCCGCGGCGCGCCGCAAGGGCAGCCGCAAGCGCATCCGGGTCGTCAAGGCGACGGGCAACAACCTGCGCGAGGTGACGGCCGACTTCCCGCTCGGCAAATTCGTCTGCGTCACCGGGGTCTCGGGGGGCGGCAAGTCCACCCTGACCATCGAGACGCTGTTCAAGACCGCCTCGATGCGCCTCAACGGCGCGCGCCAGACGCCGGCTCCCTGCGAGACCATCCGCGGGCTGGAGCACCTCGACAAGGTGATCGACATCGACCAGCGCCCGATCGGGCGCACGCCGCGCTCGAACCCCGCGACCTACACCGGCGCCTTCACGCCGATCCGCGACTGGTTCGCGGGGCTGCCGGAGGCCCGCGCGCGCGGCTACAAGGCGGGCCGCTTCTCGTTCAACGTCAAGGGCGGGCGCTGCGAGGCCTGCCAGGGCGACGGCGTCATCAAGATCGAGATGCACTTCCTGCCGGACGTCTACGTCACCTGCGAGACCTGCCACGGCGCGCGCTACAACCGCGAGACGCTCGAGGTCCGCTTCAAGGGCAAGAGCATCGCCGACGTGCTCGACATGACCGTGGAGGACGCCCAGGAGTTCTTCCGAGCGGTGCCCTCGATCCGCGAGAAGATGGACGCGCTCGTCCGCGTTGGCCTGGGCTACGTCAAGGTCGGCCAGCAGGCCACGACCCTCTCGGGCGGCGAGGCGCAGCGCGTCAAGCTCTCCAAGGAGCTGGCCAAGCGCTCGACGGGCCGCACCCTCTACATCCTCGACGAGCCCACGACGGGGCTGCACTTCGAGGACGTGCGCAAGCTCCTGGAGGTGCTGCACGAGCTGGTGGACGCCGGCAACACGGTGGTCGTGATCGAGCACAACCTCGACGTGGTGAAGACCGCCGACCACGTGATCGACATCGGCCCCGAGGGCGGCGACGGCGGCGGTCGCATCGTCGCCGCCGGCACCCCCGAGGAGATCGCCGAGGCCGAGGGCTCCCACACGGGGCGCTACCTGCGGCCCCTGCTGGAGCGGCGGCGGGTGGCGGCGGAGTAGGGGCCTGGACTGTGGGATGCAGAACGTGGCGCCTTGTGATCCCTTGCGAGGCGTGCCGAGGGATCTCGGAGCCTGACAGGTCCAGTGCTGGATCGCGATCCAGATCTCGCCTCGAGTTCGTGGGTCGATCGATGTGAAGATCCACGACCCCTGGACGCTGTCGAAGAACCCGGGGCTTGAGCCGGTCCTGGACCCCCGTGGTCCCCTTCCCGCGAGCGGTGGGGAGGGCGCGTCGGGTCGAGGCGGCGCGTCGGGCGACGCTGCACTGCGTGCGCTCGTTCCCGGTGCGGCAGCGCGCGGCCACGACGAACGCGGCGCGCGGGCTCCTCGGCGAGTTCGGCCTCGTCGCGGCGAAGGGCATCGGTCGCGTCGACGACCTCCGGCGCGACATGGAAGGGACGAACGAAGACGATCTGCCGCGGGAGGCTCGGACGGCCCTCGATGCGCTGTTCGATCACCTCGATGCGCTGACGGCGAAGCTCGGCGCGATCGGTCGGGAGATCCTCGCCTGGCACAAGACGAGCGCAGCGAGCCGGCGTCTCGCCACGGCGCCAGGCGTCGGCCCGCTGAGGGCACCGGCGCTGATCGCATCGGTGGGGATGCCTCCCAGTTCACGTCGGCCCGTCGTTTTGCGGCGTGGCTCGGCCTGACGCCGCGCATGTCGGCGAGCGGTGGTCGAGGGCGCATCGGGCGGATCAGCGATGGCGGGGATCGCCCCCCGCGAACGCTCCTGATCCTTGGCGCGCGGGCGATGGTCGGCACGAGCTTCCGTCGCGGGGTCAGGCCGCGTCCATGGCGCCAGGCGCCAGGCCGACGGCGCCGCGGTGGCGGTCGCGCGCAAGACGGCGCGCGCTTTGTGGGCCATGATCCGACGCGAGGAATCGTATCGGCGTCCAGCGGTGTTCAGCCACCGCCTGACAGGGATCAGCGTCGCGCACCGCGGCGCTGGCTTGCGAGGGAGGCAAGCGATGATGGCAGACCCGATCATCCGGGGTTCGAAGGCCCTCGAATGATGCGATCCGACACGAGCTCGTCCAATCGTCTGGCCGCCGGACCGCGGAAACCATCCAGGCCAGCGGCGGTCTCGGCGCGCGAACGGGCCGGATACGCGACCGCAAGCACCGGTCCCGCCGTCGTCGAACGTATCCATTGCAAGGTGGATGTGGTCCATGCACGTCGTGTTTCGCTCGCGCGGCGCCGTCCCCGACGCGGCCTCCATGACGACCTCGACGATCGTGCCGGCCACCGACGGGTGTGGGCGGTGTCGAGCCCTGGGGCCACCATCGCCCCCAGGCTGCGAGGGAGGCGGGATCCGGGAGGCGACGTCGAGATGGTCCCCGTCGACCTCGACCCGCCGGACCATCGCCCGCATGAGCTCGCGCGTCCCCTCCCGGCCCGTCCTCTCGAGGCCGCTGTGGACCTTGTGGCCGGACGCCTCCAGGCGGCCGACGAGCAGCGTCAGCCCCCGCTCGGCCCCGGCGTTGGCGGCCATCGGGCCTTGTTGCG
This sequence comes from uncultured Alphaproteobacteria bacterium, assembly GCA_963799455.1. GTDB lineage: Bacteria > Pseudomonadota > Alphaproteobacteria > Rhodobacterales > Rhodobacteraceae > CAWCXF01. The sequence continues at coordinate 310,095 of CAWCXF010000006.1, forward strand.
CAAATCATCTGAGGGATGGCGGCCCTCTTCCTCCCATTGGGGTCATGCGACGGGCTTTGTGAGGGGGATGCCGAGCGCGGTGTAGCGGTTGAGGATGGCTATGCGGATTTGGAGCTCGGCGGTCTGGCGGTCGAAGTCGCGCGCCATGAGCTTCTGACCCAGGAGCTTCATGCAGTTCATCTTGGCCTCGACCCGACTTCGGCGATGGTATCCGCTCCAGCGCCGCCAGATCGTCCGTCCCAGCTGCTTGACGGCCCGCAGGGCTTCGTTCCGCGCCGGCGCACCGGGGCTGTCCTTCTTCCAGGGCTTGGCGTTTCGCCGCGGTGGGATGACGGCGTCGGCGCCCCGGCCCGCGATGGCGTCGTGGCACTTGCGAGTGTCGTAGGCCCCATCGGCGGTCACCAAGCCGACCGCCTCGCCCGCGGGGATCTGGCCCAGCAGATCGGGCAGGACGGGCGCGTCGCCGACATGGCTGGCGGTGATCTCGACGGCGCGGACCTCCAACGTCGCCTCATCGACAGCCAGGTGGACCTTGCGCCACACGCGACGCCGCGCCCCGCCGTGCTTGCGGGCATGCCATTCGCCTTCCGCGCACCTTGATGCCGATGCTGTCCACCAACAGTGCTGTCCACCAACAGGTGCAGTGGGCCTGCGCCGCCTCGATAGGGCAGCTGCACCGCAAGCGTCTGCTGGCGGCGGCAGAGCGTCGAGTGGTCGGGCACCGGCCAGTCGAGCCCCGCCAGCCGGAGCAGGCTCGCCACGAATACGGTCGTCTGGCCCGGTCATCTGGCGCAGCAGCAGGCCGAACAGCACCTTGATCGTGAGACATGCCTGGATGGCGGCGTCCGAGAACACCTGCCGCCGACCCCTCTTGCCCAACGGCTCGGCCCGCCAGACCATGCCGGGGTCGAACCAGACGGTCAGCGAGCCGCGCTCACGCAGCGACGCGGTGTAGGCGGCCCAGTTCAGGGTGCGGTAGCGGGTCGGGTCAGGTCGGGACATCCCCGTCAGCCATGCCGTTGGACCCCCGATGTGAATCCCCGGCAGGCTTTGCGCAACAAGGCCGGTCGGCATGGCGCGCCTCCCGTCTGGACGAGGGCGGCTCGCGCCGCGCGGCGGCCTTGGCGTCGAGGCTCGGGGGCGACGGCACCTCCCCCAGGCCCGCGCCGCCTCGCGCCCCCCCTCGCGCACGGCGTGCTCCATCACGATGAGCCGGAGCGACGCGTCGCCGCCCCCTCCGGCGGGCGCGCGGGGGCCGCCCGCTCGGCGAGCAGCTCCCGCGCGGCCCGCGAGCGCCAGCACCCCCCCGCCCGGCCGCCGCGCGCCGCGCCGCGCTCGGCCGCGCTCGCCAGAGCGGGCACCGCCCCATGGGAGCATGAGGAGGTGTGGGGCGCTCCCCTGAGGGGGGTGCGCACGATGGGATGCCGCCGCGAGGCGACGTGACGGGGCGGGACCGTGGCGGGGACGACGAGCGGGACGACGAGAGCCTCTACGTCGGCGTCCCCGGCCGGCGAGGTGCTGCAGTTCAAGGTCTGGCTGATGGGCGTGGGCCCGATGATCTGGCGCCGGCTGCAGGTGCCGCCCACGATGAGCCTGCGCGAGCTGCACGGCGCGCTGCAGGTGGCGATGGGCTGGGAGGGCCTGCGCCTCTATACCAGTTCATCCTGCGCGGCGTGCGCCATGGCTCGTGGGAGCTGTCCGCGGCCTCGCCGCCGTCACGCTGGAGGAGCTGCGCCTGCGCCGGCGAGCGCGGTTCGCCTACGAGTGCGACCCGAACGTCCCCCGGCGCCACGAGCTGCGCCTGGAGGATCGCGTCGCGGGCCAGCCGCGGCGTGACTAGCCGACCTGCGTCGGCGACCACGCGCCCGTGCCCGCCCGAGGAGGTCGGCGGACCAGAAGGCGACCAGGTCCGCCGCGAGGCGTGGCTGTCGTTGGAGGCGATGGAGGGCCTCTCGGAGCTGGCCGGGATCCTCGAGGCGGTGGTGCTCGAAGGGCGCCACGAGGGTCTGGACGAGGAGGCGGTCGAGGCGATGCGCGGCATCCTCGAGCGCATGCGGGAGCGCGAGGAGTGGAGGGGCGTGCCGTTCTCGAGGAAGGCCGCCAACGCGCGCCTGCGCGACGGCGAGCCCCTCCGTCCTCATGCACCAGCAGTGCTGACCGTCGGCGCGGCGGAGGGCCGATCGCGGGCGATCAGGGCTTCCGCGGCGAGCAGCGCGGCCCCGTCGCCGCGCCGGTCGCGGACATGGCCCATGAGGTCTCGGGCCGCTGGTGCTGTGACGCGGTCGAGCCTCGCCTTGAGCACCGCCGCCGTGGTCTCGGCGTGGCGCCGCGTCGTGGTGATGTCGGCGTGGCCGAGCAAGCGCCGCACGTCGGTGATGTCCGGGCCCGAGCGACAGCAGCCGCGTCGCCACCGTGTGGCGCGAGCCGGGTGCGGGTGGACGCGCTTGGCGACGCCCGCCTCGCGCGCCACCTCGCGCACGATCTGCCCGACCCGCTGGCGGGTGTGGACGTGCGGCGTGGGGCCCGTGCCCCTCTGCCGGCTCTGGAACGGCGGCCCGGCGCGGCGGGCGCCGATGGGCCGCGGCACCGTCAGCTTGGAGGAGGGCGCGATGCGCGCACGGATCACGCTGTAGATCACGACCGACGACGGCACGCCCGGCGCGGTCGAGGAGGCGGCGCTCCTGACCAGGGCGACCGAGGGCGCAGAGGATCTCGGCCTGTCGCTCGTCGAGGGCAAGGCGCTGCTCGCCGCCATCGAGCGACGCCTCGTCCGGTCCCAGGCCGAGGCCTGGGCCCGAGGACGGCGCGGCTGCGAGGGGCGCGGCCGACGGCGGCGGTCCAAGGGCGGCGCCCCGGTCGCGTTCCGCACCTTGTTCGGCGATGTGCCGCTCGCCAGCCCGCGGCTGCACCGCTGCGCCCGTGAGGACGAGAGCGCACCGGCGGCCTCCTCGCCCCTCACCGAGCTCCTGCCCGACCACGTCGCGCCAGAGCGGCTTCACCTCGAGGCACGGTGGGCGTCGCTCGCGCCCTGTGGCGCGGCGGCCGCGATGATGGGGGACGGGCTGCCCATCGGCGCCGGCCTGAACGCGACCACCTTGCGCCAGCACGCGCTGCGCGTCGGCGAGCGCATCGAGGCCGAGGTCGCGCAGGAGGACACCACGCTGGCCGTGGGGTGCCCGGCGGACTGGGAGGACCTGCCGATCCCGGGCGGGCGGGTCGTCGCGGGCCTCGACGGCGGCCCCGTGCGCTCGTGGTCCGACCGCACCCGCGACTTCGGGCGCATCGTCGGCCGCTCCATGCCCGAGGACGGCGGCCCGCGCGCCCTGGGCTTCGTCCACGGCCACGACCGCGAGCCGACGAGGCGCATCGCAGGCCCGCTCAGGGCTCGAGGCGCGGGCAGGCCAACCAGGGCGTCACCGCCCTCACCGACGGCGGCGAGGAGGTCCGCTCGCTCGCCTCTCTCGCATCGCGCCGTGCGGGGAGCTCGTCCTCCACTGGCCTCGTGGGCGCGGCCCTTCGGGTCACATCGCCATGCGCGTCACGGTGCCGCGCCAGCACCTGCGCGGCCTCGCCCATCGCGAGGAGGACGCGGCCGCCGACCTCCTCGAGGAGCTGGAGCGCCTGAAGTGGCTCCTGTGGCACGGCAACGGCTTCCGGGCGCGCGAGGTCCTCGACGGCCTGCTCATCGGCCTGCTCATCGGCCTGCTCATGGACGTCGACGCCGTGGAGGTCGACCACCCGCACCTGCGCAGGCTCCGGACCGCGGTCGGCGAGATGGTCGCCGCCATCCGAAAGGACGCGCCCAGCCTGATCAGCTACGGCGAGCGCACCCGCGCCGGCGAGCGCATCTCGCTGCTTCGCGCGGACCTTTCGGTTCCTCGGCCTTCGCCGAGGCGACCGTCAACGCCGTCACAGCCCCGCGCTTCGCCAAGAAGCAGCAGATGCAGTGGACGCCGCGCGGCGCCCACCTGCTGCTGCAGGCCCGGACCCAGACGCTCGACGGCACGCTGCGAGGAACCTTCGAGCGCTGGCACCCCGGCCTCGACAACGAGCCCGAACCCGATCACGCCCGGGCGGCATGACCACCCCACACTTCCTCATGCTCCCTCGGCCTGCCTCAGCGCAAAGGCGATCTGCTCCTGCGTGCATCGTGCCTGCTTCATGGCAACCCCTCCTTCCAGGGTCGGGAGTGCCCGAAACCTCGCGGTCGGGGTGGATCAGATTCCAGGGTCGGGATCCCGGGCCCCGGCCAAACCGGTCGAAGCGCGTCAGCTACATCGAAGGCGCGCGCCCCGAAGCGCGCCGCGCCCCGAGGCGCCCTGGGCGACGGAGCCCTGCGCGGCGGCGCGCCGCGTCAGCGCGAGCAAGCGCTGCGCCCGTCCGGCGCGGCGCCAAGGGCCCCGAAACCGCCGTCACCCGACACGATCGCGCCCCCGGCGCGGGCTTGAGCGCGACGAGCGCTCGGCGGCGCCGCGGCAGCGGGCTGGGGCGGTCGTCGCCCGGGCCGATCACGGCGCTCTTCATGCGGGGTCGATCCCGGCCGCGTGGCCCGGCCCCGCTGGACGATCGTGGTGAAGAGCGGTAACGGCATGGGCCAATCCGTCCTCGACGATGCCCGGCCGCGGCCGAGGGAGGCCGTCCTGACCCGAACCCCGTCCGATCGCAGGCCCCGCGTGCTGCTGTTCTCGGCCGCGCCGCGCTCGGACCGCGGCGGGGTGCAGCGGATGCTCGACCGCCTCGAAGCCACGCTGCCCGAGGCGGGGCTCGAGGTGGCCCGCATGGGCCCCGACGAGCCCGAGGGCGAGGGCCGCGTGCGGCTGTCGCTGGAGGCGGGCGCCGGCGCCTCGGGGCGCCCGGCGCTGGGCGCGGTGCCGGGGGCGGCGGGCTCGGCGATGGCGCTGACGCGCGCCTTGGCGCGGCTCGGGCCCGACGTCGTCAACGTCCACTTCGTCACCGGCGCCGTCGTCTACTTCCTCGCGCTGCGGCCGCTCTTCGGCTACCGGCTGGCGCTGTCGGCCCATGGCGGCGACCTGCTGCGCGCCACGCCCCAGATGCGCGCGCGCCTGCCCGGGTTCCTGCGCGCGGCCGACCACGTCACCGTGGTCTCGGACGAGCTGGCGCGCGCGGCGCTCGAATCCGGCGCCGACGAGTCGCGGCTGACCCGCATCGCCAACGGCGTGGACACCGGCTTCTGGTGCCCCGGCGATGCGCCGCCGGAGCCGGGCCGGATCGCCGCGGCCGGCCGGCTCCTGCCGATCAAGGGCTTCGACCTGCTGATCGACGCGGTGGCGGGGCTGCCCGGCGCGACGGCCGCGATCATGGGCGAGGGCGGGGCGCGGGCCGAGCTGACCCGGCGGATCGAGGCCGCGGGGCTCACGGGCCGCGTGACGCTCGCGGGCCACGTCGCCCCTCGCCGGATGCGCGACGAGCTTCGGCGCGCGGCGCTCTTCGCCATGCCCTCGCGCTTCGAGGGGATGCCGCTCGCGCTGATCGAGGCCCTGGCCTGCGGCTGCCCGGCGGTGGCCGCGCGCGTCGGCGGCGTGCCGGAGGTGTTGACGCCCGACTCGGGCGCGATCGTGCCGCCCGACGACGCACGCGCCTTGCGCGACGCGCTCGCCGCCGGGCTTTCGGGCGCCGCCCCTCACACCCGCGCCGGCGCCCGCTCGCGCGCCGAGGCGTTCTCCGAGGCCGCGACCTACGGCGCCTATGCCGAGCTGCTCCGCTCCCTCGCCCGTCCCCGCAGGCGCGCGGCGTGACGGCGCGCGCCCTCTACGTCCCCCGCGCCCAGGCCGCGGCCACGGGGCTGCCCGCGCGCGCGCGCCGGCGCCTCGGCTGGTGGGCTGAAGGGCTGGGCCAGGCGCTGGCCTCCGCGGGGCTGCCGGCGCGCGCGCTGGGCGGCCGCTGGAGGCGCCACGTCTCGGCCGTCGAGCATGCCCGCGCGCACGGCGCCTGCGAGGAGATCCACGCGCCCGCGACCGAGACGGCGCCGCTGCCGCGCGGGGTGTCCTCGCGCGACGATCTGCCCGACGAGGCCGGCTGGTTCGGCTTCTCCTTCCGCGACGTGCCGTCGAGGCGGGCAGGGGCCACGCGCCTGCTGCGGATCCCCGACGCGCGCGTGCTCGCCGCCCGGCGCGAGGACGGCGACTACGCCCCCGCGGTCCTCGACGCGCGCGGCACGAGCCTGGATGCGCGCGAGGTTCGCTTCCGCCCGTTCCACGCCCCCCTCGCGCGCCGCGCGCCCGACCTCGCGTTGCCCCGCGCCGTCTGGATCGCCGAGCGGGTCTATCACAACCACGCCCACTGGCTCACCGCGCATCTGCCGAAGCTCGCGCTCCTGCGCGATCGGGGCGAGCTCGGCGCGCTGGTCCTGCCGGCCGAGCGCGGCGCCGCCATCGACGCCTCGCTGCGCCGTCTCGGGATCGAGCCCGCGGACCATCCGCAGCTTCCCACGGGCGCCGTGCTCGCGGCGGGCGAGCTGACGCTGCTCGACACCGACCGCTTCCGCCCCGAGCTTCTGCGGCTGGCGCGCGACGCGATGGCGGGGCCGGAGGCCGAAGGCCCGCGGCGGGTGTTCGTGACCCGCCGCTCGGCCCGGGGCCGCCGGTTGGCGGACGAGGCGGGCATCGCCGAGACCCTCGCGGGCCATGGCTTCGAGGCCGTCGAGATGGAGCGCCTGGACCTCGACGCGCAGGTCGCGCTGATGGCCGGGGCCGAGGCGGTGGTGGCGCCCCACGGCGCGGGGCTGGCCAACATCCTGTTCTGCCGCCCCGGGGCGCGGGTGCTGGAGATCGCCGACCCGGCCTATCCCAACCCCAATTTCTACGCCATGGCCGCGGGGCTCGGGCTCGATTACGGGCTGCTCGCGGCCCGCGGCGTGGGCCACGGCCACCCGCTCGACCGCGACCTCGCGGTGGAGGAGGGCGCCTTGCGCGCCGCGGTCGAGGCGATGCTGCCATGAGCCCCGCCGCGATCCCGGGCGCGATCCCGAACGCCGGAGTGAGCGTCGTCATCCCCTGCCGCGACGCGGACCGAACGCTGGCCCAGGCGATCCGCTCGGTCCTGAACCAGACCGTGCCGCCCGACGAGGTGCTGGTGATCGACGACGGCTCGGAGGATGCGAGCCGCGAGGTGGCGCGCGGCTTCGGCCCGCCCGTGGCGCTCCACGAGGGGCCGGCGCGGGGGGCCGCGGCGGCGCGGGCGGCGGGCGGCGCGCTCGCGCGGGGCGCGCGGGTGATGTTCCTCGACGCCGACGACCTCCTGACGCCGCGCACGCTCGCGGCGCTGAACGCGGCGCTCGACGGCTCGCCCGAGCCCGCGGTGGCGCTCTGCCCCTGGGACCGGCTGGAACGCGAGGGCTGCGCCTGGCTCGTGCGCCCGCCCTCGGCAGAGCCGCGCCGGCCGGGGCAGGACGACCTCTCGGCCTGGCTGACCGGCGCCTGGTCGCCGCCCTGCGCCGTGCTGTGGGGCCGGGCCGCCTACGAGCGCGCGGGCGGCTGGGACGAGGACAGCCGGGGCGACGACGACGGCCGCCTGATGCGGCGCGCCTTCGCGCGCGGGGTGCCCGTGCGGCGGACGAGCGAAGGGCTCGCGCTCTACCGCCGCGCGCCCGGCGGGGGCTCGCTCAGCGCGCGGCGGTTCTCCGAGGAGGGGCTTCGCTCGCGGCTGCGCGCGCTCGCGGACACGCGCGCCGAGCTGGAGCGGGCCGGACGGCCGCGCGCGGCGCGCGCCGCTCTGGCGGAAGCCGCCGCGACCCTGCGCCGCGACGCCTGGGGCCACCCCGGGATCGTCGCGGCCTGCGAGGCGCTCCGAGGCCGGCCGCCGCGGGCGGCCGGCCTCGGAGCGCCGCGGGCGAGGCTGGGCCGTGCCGCCGCGCGGGCGCGAGACGGGCTGGCGGACCGGCTCGGTCCCGCCCGCCGCGCGGGCGGCCCGCGCGAGACGCCCGTCGATGCCCGCGACGGCGGCGCCGGAGGCGAGGATCCCGCCGCGCTCGTCGACGGCTCGCCCATTGCGGCCCGACGCTCCGGCGCCGGGACGCCGCTCCTCCGTCGCGCTCGACGGGATGGTGGGACGGTCGGCCTCTCGAGCCCTGGCCCCGATCCGGGAAGGGCGCCGATCCTGGCCGCGGACGCGCCGGAGCACGGCCTGCGCCGGGCGGGCGCACCGATCGCCGGGCCCCCCGATGGCGGGGAGGATTTCGGTGCGGCCCCCCTCGTCAGCGTCGTCATCCCGACCCACGACCGCGCGGCGGCGACCGAGCGCGCGGCGCGCTCCGTGCTCGCGCAGTCCCACCGCGCGCTGGAGCTCCTGGTGATCGACGACGGCTCGACCGACGGCACCGCCGAGCGGGTGGAGGCTCTGGGCGACCCGCGCCTGCGCGTGGTGCGTCAGCGAAACGCTGGCGTGGCGGCCGCGCGCAACCGCGGGCTCGCCGAGGCGAAGGGCGCCTACGTCGCGTTCCTCGACTCCGACGATGCCTGGCGCCCCGACAAGCTCGCGCGGCAGGTCGCGGCGCTGGAGGCCGCGCCCGCCCGTGTCGGGATCTGCACCACCGGGGCGGAGATCCGGCCCCGCGTCGGCCCGGCCGAGATCCGGCGCCCCGAGATCCGCGGCGACGCCTTCGCGGCGCTCCTGCTGCGCAACCTCGTCCATGCGCCGACCTCCTGCGCGCTCATCCGGCGCGAGGTCGCCGAGGCCGTGGGCGGCTTCGACCCCACCTTGCCCGCGATCGAGGATTGGGAGTGGCTCCAGCGCGCGACCCGGCTCTACGACATCGCGGCGGTGGACGAGCCGCTGACCCTCTACGCGGACGAGGACCGCGACGGCCCCCGCCGCTCGCGCGACTTCGAGGCCAACATGGCCGCGCGCGAGATGCTCTGGCGGCGCAACCGCCACGCGCTGCGGCGGATCGGGGCGTCGCACCTCTACCTCATGGAGAGCGCGCGGCGCGAGCTGCGCGAGGCCGGGGGCAGCGCCGCGCGCGGCCGCCGGCTGGTGCTGCGCGCGCTGGCCGAGCGGCCGGTGGCCGCGGGCACCTGGCCGTGGCTCGGCTACATGCTGGCGCCCCGGTCCCTGCGCGCGTGGTTGCGTGCCATCGACGCGCCGCGCCACGCGCGGGCGAAGGCGGCGCGTCGGACGGTGGGCCCGTGAGGCGCGCCTTCGCCGACCTCTGGGGGCTCTTGGAGCCCCGCGAGCGGCGGCGCTTCGCGCTGCTCGTCGCGATGACCTGCATGGCGGGGCTGCTCGACGCGCTCGGCATCGCCTCGCTGCTGCCGTTCCTCGCGCTCGTCGCCAACCCGCAGATGACCGAGACCAACCCCGTGCTCGCGCGCCTGTCGGAGATGCTGGGCGATCCGCCCGCCAACGACCTCCTGGCGGTGGTGGGGCTCCTGGTGCTGCTCGCGGTCGCCATCGGCCTGACGGCGCGCGCCGTCGCCTTCTACGCGCTGACGCGCTTCGTGCGCATGCGCGAGCTGACGCTCGGCCGGCGGCTGCTGCACCGCTACCTGTCGCGCCCCTACGCGTGGTTCCTCGGCCGCCACAGCGCGGATCTGGGCAAGACGCTGCTGTCGGAGGTCCAGCAGGTCGTCACGGGGCCGTTCGACGCCGCCATCCGGCTCATCGCGCAATGCGTGGTGGCGCTCTTCATCGTCGCGGTGCTGGTCGCCATCGACCCGCTCGCGGCGCTCGGCGCGGGCGTGATCGTGGGCGGCGCCTACGCGCTCATCAGCCGGCTGCTCCTTCGCCAGATGCCCCGGCTCGGCCGCGAGCGCATCGCCGCCAACCGCGAGCGCTTCCAGGTCACGCACGAGGCGCTGGGCGGCATCAAGGACGTGAAGATCCTCGATCTCGAGCGGCGCTACCTCGCGCGCTTCGTCGAGCCCGCGGGACGCCTGGCCTCGATCCAGGCGCGCGCCCAGATCACCGCCGAGATGCCGCGCTACCTGCTCGAAGGCACCGCCTTCGCCTCCATGATCCTGTTCGTGGTGTGGCTCCTGCGGACCTCCGAGGGGAGCCTGGAGACGGTCCTGCCGACGCTCGGCGCCTTCGCCTTCGCGGGCGTGCGCCTCTTCCCCGCGCTCCAGGAGATCTTCCGCTCCGCCACCCGGCTGCGCTTCGGCGCGCCCGCGCTCGCCGCGCTGCGCGAGGAGCTCGAAGGCCCCGCGCGCCGCCCGGCCGGCGCGGATGACGGGCCGGCCCTGCCGCTCAACGAGCGGCTCGCCGTCGAGGACGTGACGTTCCGCTACCCCGGCGCCGACCGGCCGGCGCTGATCGAGCTGAGCCTCGACATCGAGGCCGGCAGCGCGGTCGGCATCGTCGGCTCCACCGGCGCGGGCAAGTCCACCCTGGTCGATCTGATCCTGGGCCTGCTGGAGCCCGACGAGGGGACGCTGACGGCCGACGGGGTGGCGCTCACCGGCGCCGCGCTGCGCCGCTGGCGCCGCTCGATCGGCTACGTGCCGCAGTCGATCTTCCTCACCGACGACTCGATCGCCGGCAACATCGCCTTCGGCCAGACCGAGGAGGAGATCGACATGGCGCGCGTCGCCGAGGCCGCGCGCCAGGCGCAGCTCGACGAGGTGGTGGCCGCGCTCCCCGCCGGCCTGATGACGCCGATCGGCGAGCGCGGCGCGCGCCTCTCGGGCGGGCAGAGGCAGCGCATCGGCATCGCGCGCGCGCTCTATCGCCGACCGCCCGTGCTGGTGCTTGACGAGGCCACCAGCGCGCTCGACACGCTCACCGAGCGCGCCCTGATGCGCACCATCGGCGCGCTCGCCGGGGAGAGGACCGTGGTGATGATCGCCCACCGCCTGTCGAGCGTGCGGCACGCCGACCGCATCTTCCTCCTCGAAGGGGGCCGGCTCGCCGCCTCGGGGCGCTACGGCGAGCTGGTCGAGCGCTCCGCCGCCTTCCGCCGCCTGCACGAAGCCGGCACGTGAGCACGCGTGAGCCCATGGGCGCGACCGACCCCGCGGGCGGGATCCCGCCCGCCTGCCCGGACGGGCTCGTGGGCGGACATGCGGGGCGGGGCCGCGCGTGAGCGCGCCCGAGAAGCTCGTGCCGCCCTTCGGCGAGGCGCCCTCGGCCGGGCCGCTCGTCTCGGTGGTGATCCCCACCTTCCGCCGCCCGCGCCTGGTGCGCGAGGCCGTGCGATCGGCGCTGGCGCAGAGCTTGCGCGAGATCGAGGTGATCGTGGTGGTGGACGGCGAGGACGGGACCGAGGAGACCGTCCGCGCGCTCGCCTCCTTCGAGGACGCGCGCCTCAGCGTGCTCTGCCCCGGCCATCATCTGGGCAACGCGGCCGCGCGCAACGCCGGCGTCGAGGCGGCGGGCGCGCCCTGGATCGCGCTGCTCGACGACGACGACGTGTGGATGCCCGACAAGCTCGCGCTCCAGCTCGCCGCGGCCGGGGCCGCCGCGTCCCGCTACCCGGTGGTCTCGTGCCGCTTCGTCGTGCGAGGCGATGCGTTCGAGACGGTCTGGCCGCGCCGCCTGCCCGTGCGGGGCCAGCCCGTCGGCGACTACCTGCTGTGCCGCCACCGGCCCGCCACCGGCGACGGGGTGGTCCAGACCTCGACCGTGCTGGCGCCGGCCGAGCTGTTCCGCCTCTGCCCCTTCGACGCCGCCTGCCGGCGCTTCGTGGACGTGGACTGGCTGCTGCGCGCCGCCGCGGTGGACGGCTTCGAGCTGGTGTTCGCCGACGCCTCCCGGCCGCTCTCGGTGTGGCGCATCGACGACCGCCCGCGCGTGTCGCTCCAGGGCGACTGGCGCGAGGACGTGGCCTGGATGCGCGCCCGCCGGCATCTCGTGAGCCGCCGCGCCTATGGCGGCTTCATGCTGACGCTGCCCTCGATCCGCGCCGCGCGCGCGCGAGACCGCCGCGCCTTCCCGAGCCTGATGCGCGAGGCGTTCCGCGGCGGGCGCCCCGGCTGGGCCGAGATGGCGTTCCACGTCGGCAACTTCGCCTTCCCGCCACGACTGCGGCGGCGGCTGGCCGCGCTCAGCGGCGGCTGAGCCCCGCGCATCGCCGGCCCGGCCGCGGCCGAGGAGCCCCATGACGACACCGATCCCTCACGCCTCGCGCGACGCGCCGCTGGTCGAGATCCGCGGCCCTTGGCTTGCGAACAAGGGCGACGCGCTGATGCTCCAGGCGGTGGTCGCGGCGCTCGGCGGGCGCTTCGCGCTCGCGGCCGAAGGCGGGCTCGGGACGGCGCGCCTGCCGCGCGGCGCGGGCGTCGAGCGCCTCGCCTGGGGCGGCGTCGAGGAGGCGCGGCTGTCGAAGGGCTGGATGACGCGCACCCGCCGCGCGCAGGCGCTGCGCGACGCCGCGCTGCTGGCGCTGCCCGAGCGCGCCCGCAGGGCGCTGCGGCTGCGGGGCGGGCGCGAGGTCCGGGGCCTGATCGACGCCTCGGGCTTCGCCTATGGCGACCAGTGGGGGCCGGAGCGGATGCGCAGGCGGGCGGCCTACTACGCCATGCTGAAGGGGAGCGGCGTGCGCCTCGTCCTGGCGCCCCAGGCGCTGGGGCCGTTCGAGCGGCCCGAGATCCGCGACGCCGCCCGCGCGCTCCTCGCGCCGTTCGAGCGGGCCTACGCGCGCGACGGACGCTCGAAGCGCCATCTCGACGCGCTCGACCTGCCGCCGGGCGTGGCGCGGGTGGCGCCCGACGTCACCCACCTGCTCCACCCGCCCGCCCCGCCCGCGGGCGCGTGGGGGCAGCGCGCCTGCGTCGTGCCCAACGCGCGCATGCTCGACCGCACCGAGGGCGAGGTGGCCGGGCGCTACGTCGCCTTCCTGCTCGCCGCGCTGCGCCTCATGCGCGAGGCGGGGCTCGACCCGTTCTTGATGCTGCACGAGAGCAACGACGCGGGCCTCGCGGCAGAGATCGCGCGCCGCGCCGGAGGAGGGGCCGGAGGGGGGGTCGAGATCGTCGATCCGCCCGCGCCGGAGGCCAAGGCGATCCTCGGCGCGGCCCGCGTCGTGCTCAGCTCGCGCTACCACGCGCTGATCGGCGCGCTGTCGCAAGGCGTGCCGACCATCGGCACCTCCTGGTCGCACAAATACGATCAGCTGTTCGAGGAGTATGGCTGCCCCGAGATGCTGCTCACGCCGCTCGCGGGCGAGGCGACCTTGCGCGACCGGCTGGCGCGCGCGCTGGAGGCGCCCTCGCGCGACGCGCTGCGCGCGACGCTCCGCGACGCCGCGCGGGCCCAATCGGCCAAGGTCGAGGCGATGTGGGACGACCTGCGCGGCGTCCTGGGCGGAGCCTAGCGCGGGCGCGCCGCGCGCCCTGCGAGGACGCCGCGCACCGCCAGCTCGACCGTCCCGACGAGGGCGGCGGCCCGGGCCAGGCGGAGCGCGGCCCGGCCCGCGGCCGAAGGGCTCGCGGGCCGGTAGCCGCAGCGCGCCATCGCCTCGCCCGCAACCGCCTCCATCGCCGCGACCTCGCGCGCGGTGAGGTCGCCGCGCCATCTGTCGAGCGAGCCCGCACCCACCGGCCGCCGCGACGCCGCGTGATGGCGCTCGCGCCAGTCGCGCCAGCCCTCGCCCAGCGCGGCGCCGTCCGCGGCCGGCGCCGGCTGCCCGCGGCGATCGGCCATCATGGCGGGCTCGAAGGCCTCGCCGAGGAAGGCGCAGACGCGGCGCAGGACGGCCTCGGGCTCGGCCACGAGATCCTCGTAGGGGACCAGCGTCGCGCGCGGGTCGCGCAGGAGCGCCGGCACGGCCTCGTCGTAGGCCCGGCACCAGTGGCGCGCCTCCTCGGCCACGACGTGCAGCCGCGTCAGCCGCGCCGAGGCCGTGCCGGCGTAGCGCATCGCCTGCGCCGCCCAGGGCGCCCTCATCTTCGAGGCCGCCACCGCACGCGGGTCGCGCCGCAAGACGATCACGCGCGCGTCGGGGAACCAGTCGAGCAGGGTGCGCGCGTGGCGCCAATGGCCCGGCGTCTTCTCGCCCACGCGCGGCTTGCCCTGCGCCTCGCCGTAGGCCGCCATCATCGCCGCCAGCGCCGCGCGGGGCGAACGCTCGGACCCCCGCTCCAGGATCGCGCGGGCGCGCTCGGGCGTCACGCCCAAGTCGGCGAAGCGCTTCGAGGCGAGATAGCCGCGCCAGCCGGCCTCGAATCCGCGCGGGCCCGCGGCGGCGGCCCCCCCGGCGTGCTCCCGCCAGATGGCGCAGAAATGGGTCTCGGGCGTCACGGCGATGCGCGAATGGGCCGACAGCAGGCTCTGGAGCAGCGTCGTGCCCGAGCGGCCGACGCCGACGACGAAGATCGGCGGCTCGGCGAGGAGGGGGGTCATGGCGGTCGCGCTCCGGGCTCGGGCGCGCCGTTCTAGACCCGGGGCGGGGCGGGGCGATAGCCCCGAAGCGGACGCTCGACGCGCCGGCCGCCCTGCGGCATGCTCATGCGCATGGACGCGACGGGGCGGGGCGGGACGCATCGAGGGGGCGACGCGCTCCTGATGGCGCCGCGGTCGGTGGACCGGCGCCTCGCGCGGGGGCGGGGGTTCGCGCTCGCGCGGGCGACGGCTCGACTGCGCGCGCTGCCCGACTTCCTCGTCCTGGGCGCGATGAAGGCCGGCACATCGAGCCTCTTCCACCACCTGACGCGCCACCCGCAGGTGCGCGGCCCCTATCGCAAGGAGATCCACTATTTCGGCCTCGGCCGCCGGGCCGGGCGGGGCCTCGGCTGGTATCGCGCCCACTTCCCCGTGCGGCGCGGCGCCGCGTGGCTCACCGGGGAGGCCACGCCGGACTACCTCTACGACCCCGACGTGCCCGCCCGCATCCGCGAGGCGCTCCCCGCCATCCGGCTGATCGCGGTCCTGCGCGAGCCGGCCTCCCGCGCCGTCTCGCACTACTTCCACGAGGTCCGCATGGGCCGCGAGACCCTGCCCATCGAGGAGGCCTTCGCGATCGAGGAGGCGCGCCTCGCGCACGCCGCGGCCGTGGGCGAGAGGGGCCGCGAGACGCTGCATCACGCCTGCTACCGCCGGCGCGGCCTCTATGCCGAGCAGATCGAGCGATACCTGGCGCTCTTCCCCCGCGAGCGGCTGCTGATCCTTGGCTCGGGCGAGCTGCGCCGCGAGCCCGAGGCCGCGATGGCGCGGGTGTTCGCCCATCTCGGCCTGCCGCCCGCCGCGATCGACGCGCGAGCCGAGCGCAACGTCGGCGCAGGCCAGGCGCCGCCGCCGCCCGCGCTCGTGGGGGCGCTGCGCGCCTGGTTCGAGCCCCACGACGCGCGGCTCGCGGCTCTCCTCGGCGGCCTGCCGGAGTGGTGAGAGGATGGGCGGGCGGCGCTGGAGTCCGGCGCCCGCGCGCGTTAGCCTGTGCCCGGAGCGGGGGCGGGCAGGGCCCCGGGATCGCTCGCACCCTTGGGAGGACATCCATGACGCCACTCCGCCACATGGCGCTCGGGCTCGCGGGAGCCGCGCTGATCGCCGGCCCCGCGTCGGCGCAGACCGCGCTCAAGCTCGGCTACTCGCTCGGGCCGGAGAGCCACTACGGCGTCGGCGCCACCGCCATGGCCGACACGCTCGCGGAGCTGTCGGGCGGGGAGATGACCATCGAGCAGTTCCCGGCCAACGCGCTCGGCGGCGAGCGCGAGATGGTCGAGGGCGCCCAGATCGGCACCGTGGACCTCGTCATCACCTCGACGGGGCCGGTGGGCAACTTCGTGCCCGCCACGCTGATCACCGACATCCCGTTCCTGTTCCGCGACTACGCGCACGCGCAGGCGGTGCTCGACGGCCCGATCGGGCAGGAGATCCTCGACCAGTTCCCCGAGAGCGGGCTGGTGGCGCTGGCCTGGGGCGAGAACGGGTTCCGCAACCTGACGAACGACGTGCGGCCCGTGCGCACGCCCGAGGACGCCCAGGGCCTCAAGGTCCGCACGATGGAGAACCAGGTCCACATGCAGGCCTTCGAGAGCTTGGGCGTGCTGCCCACGCCGATGGCCTTCCCCGAGCTCTTCACCGCGCTCCAGCAGGGCACGGTGGACGGGCAGGAGAACCCGATCGGCGTGATCCTGTCGGCCGACTTCGCCCAGGTCCAGGACTACCTGTCGCTCACCAACCACGTCTACTCGCCCGCGCTGATCCTGGCCTCGCCGCTCGTGTATGACGGGCTCACCGAGGAGCAGCAGGGCTGGCTGGAGGAGGCCGCCCAGGCGGGCGCCCGGGCGATGCGAGAGAAGGTGCGCCAGGACGCCGACGAGGGCGTGGCCATGCTGAAGGAGCAGGGCATGGAGGTCACCGAGGACGTGGACCGCGCGGCCTTCGAGGAGGCGCTCGCCCCCGCCTATGAGGCCTATGCCGAGCAGTTCGGCCAGGACAAGATCGACGCGATCCGGAACACCGGCCTCTGAGTCGGCGGGGCGGGCCTCGCGGCGGCGCGTGCTGGGGCGGGGGGCCGGTCGCGGCCCATGCCGGCCGCGCGCAGGCCGCGCCGGGCGAGGCCATGCAGCATGGATCACCTGCGATCGGCGGCAAGGGCAGGGGGATGCCCACGGTCTCCCCACGAGGCGCGTCGCGGGCCGCCCCCCTCCGGTTCGCGCGCGATATGCCGCATCGGGACGCGCTTGGGCGGATGCCGCCCATCCCATCGGTCTGCACCGGGCGAGGGTGGGCCGCAGCCCGCCTCGGGTGCCCCCCCGTGGTGAGCGCGAGGGCGCGGGGATGATCGGCGTGCCCGTGCCGGGCGTGGCGGTCCGCTGCGGCCGGCGCGCGTCCCGATCGCGCCGCGACGGCCTTCGATGGGTGCGCGGCGCGCGGACGGTCGCGGTCCGCACGACGCAGAAGGGGGGGCGCAGGATCCAGCTCCCGGCACGCATCGTGGACGAGGTCGTGCGCGACCCGCGCGAGCGCGGGAGCCGGCTCACGTGATCCGCCTCCTCGGTCGCATCGAGCGAGGGATCGTGGCGATGGCCCTCGGGCTCGCCGCCGCGCTCCTCGTGGCGATGGCCTGCGTGTCGTTCTGGCAGGTCGTCACGCGCTTCGTGTTCGAGAAGCCCTCCACCTGGTCGGAGGTCACGTCCCGCTCGCTCCAGATCTGGATGGTCTATCTGGGGCTCGTGGCCGCGTTCCGCACCGGCGCGCTGATGTCGGTTGACCTCCTGCTGCGCTCGGTCCCGCCGCGCGCGCGCCTCGCGCTGACGGCGGCCATCGGCGGGCTCGACCTCGGCGTCCTCGGGCTGGTGGTCTGGAACGGCTGGAGCATGGCCGAGCGCGTCCGCTCCCAGACGCTCGCGGGGGTGGACAACCCCTTCACGGGGGGCGGCATCTCGATCGCGGTGGTCTACGCGGCGATCCCCGTCGGCGCCGCGCTCTGCACCATCGCGGTGCTGGCGCGGCTCGCGGAGGAGCTGCGCGGCGCGGCCCACGCGCCGCCCGTCCGGCAGGGGGCCTGAGCGATGGCGCCCTTCATGCTCGCCGGGCTCGTCTTCGCCATCGCGGTGGGCGCGCCCATCGCCATCGCCATCCTGGTGGCGTCCATCGGGGGCATGGCGCTCTTCACGCCGCTGCCCTTCGTGCTCGTGGCGCAGAAGCTGATGACCACCATCGACAGCTTCCCGCTGATGGCGATCCCCTTCTTCATCCTCGCGGGCAACCTGATGGAGGCGGGCGGCATCTCGCAGCGGCTCGTCGAGTTCGCAAAGTCGCTGGTCGGCGGTGTGCAGGGGGGCCTGGCCAGCTCCTGCGTGCTGACCTGCATGATCTTCGCCTCCGTCTCGGGCTCGTCCGTCGCCACCACCTTCGCGATCGGCGCGATCATCATCCCCGCCATGCTCGCCCACGGCTACCCGCGGCCCTTCGCGGCCTCGCTCCAGGCGACCTCGGCCGAGCTCGGCGTGATCGTGCCGCCCTCGATCCCGCTCATCCTCTACGGCGTCTCGGCCGAGGTCTCGATCGGCGAGCTGTTCGTGGCCGGCATCGGGCCGGGGCTCCTGATCGCGGCTGCGCTGATGGCCTACGTCACCCTCGCCTGCCGCCGGAACGGCTGGGGCGCGCGCGACCGCGAGGGGCGGCTGCCGGTGCTCGCGGCCACGCGCCAGGCGGCCTGGGCGCTCGTCATGCCCGTCATCATCATCGGCGGCATCTATCGCGGCGTGTTCACGCCGACCGAGGCGTCGGCGGTGGCCGTCTTCTACGCGCTCGTGATCGGCACGCTGGTCCACCGCGCGATGGGGCCGCGCGAGATCTGGGACGCGCTCAAGGCGTCCGTGATCTCGTCCTCGGTCATCATGTTCATCATCGCCTCGGCCGGGCTCTTCAGCTTCCTCATCACCCGCGCGGGCGTGCCGGCGGCCATGGGCCGCGGGATCGGGGCGCTGATCGAGGAGCCGGTGACGTTCCTGCTCGTCGTCAACGCGTTCCTCTTCGTGGTCGGCATGTTCATCGAGACCTCGGCCGCGATCATCGTGCTGGCGCCGATCCTCGCGCCGATCGCCGTCGGCTTCGGCCTCGACCCGGTGCATTTCGGGCTCGTCATGGTCATCAACCTCGCGCTCGGCATGATCACGCCGCCCTTCGGGGTGAACCTCTTCGCCGCCTGCCAGGTGGCCGAGATCCCGCTCGAGCGCATCGTCGGCCGGCTCGTGCCCTTCGTGCTCGTCATCATCGCCTGCCTCGGGATCGTGACCTACGTCCCCGAGATCTCGCTCATCCTGCGCGACCTCGCGTTCTGAGTCGGCTTCAAGGGAGGAGACATCATGCAGCTCGACGGGAAGGTGGCGATCGTCACCGGCGGCGGCTCCGGCTTCGGCGCGGGCATCGCGCGGCGCTTCGCCGCCGAGGGCGCGCGCGTCGTCGTGGGCGACATCGCCGAGGAGGCGGGCGAGCGGGTGGCCGAGGAGGTCGGCGGCGCCTTCGTGCGCGCCGACGTGTCGGTGGGCTCGGACGTGGCCGGGCTGGTCGAGGCCGCGCGCGAGCGTTTCGGCGGGCTCGACGTGATGGTCAACAACGCCGGGTTCTCCCACCGCAACCGCCCGATGCTGGAGGTGGACGAGGAGACCTTCGACCGGGTGTTCGCCGTCAACGTCAAGTCGATCTTCCACTCGGCCCACGCCGCGGTGCCCGTGATGCGCGAGCGGGGCGGCGGCGTGATCCTCAACGTGGCGTCCACCGCGGGCGTGCGGCCGCGGCCCGGCCTCACCTGGTACAACGGCTCGAAGGGGGCGGCGATCACGCTCACGCGCTCGATGGCGGTGGAGCTGGCGCCCGAGCGCATCCGCGTCTGCGCGCTCAACCCGGTCGCGGGCGAGACGCCGATGCTGGCCACCTTCCTCGGCGAGGACACCCCCGAGCGGCGCGAGGCGTTCCGCGCCACGGTCCCCCTGGGCCGCCTGTCGCAGCCCTCCGACGTGGCCTCGGCGGCGCTGTTCCTGTGCTCGGACGAGGCGGCGTTCCTCACCGGTGTCTGCCTGGAGGTGGACGGGGGCCGCTGCATCTGAGGACGGGGGTGGAGGACGGGGCAGGGGGCTGACGCTAGGTCGCCTGCGGCCGGCTCGGCCCCGAGCGCGTTGTCGGCGCGGATCGCGTCGCCGTCCGTGACGGGCGGCGCCTCGGAGGACTCGGATGGAAGCATCCGCCATCTTCGCCGTCGCCATCGGCGTCTTCCTCTTCGCGCTGGTCTCGAAGCGCGCGGAGGCAGGCGTGCTCACCGCGCCGATGGTGTTCACGGCCTTCGGTTTCGTGATCGGCGGCGGCGTGCTCGACGTGGTGGACCTGCCCGTGGATAGCGGGCTGATGCACGACCTGGCGGAGATCACGCTGGTGATCGCGCTCTTCACCGACGCCGCGCGCATCGACCTGCGCCGCCTCGACGCCGAGCACGACGTGCCGATCCGCCTGCTGGCGATCGGCCTGCCGCTCACTATGCTCGCGGGCACCGGGCTGGCGATGCTGCTCTTTCCGGACCTCGGCCTTTGGCCCGCGGCGGTGCTGGCCGTCATCCTGGCGCCGACCGACGCGGCGCTGGGCCAGGCGGTGGTGTCGGACGAGCGCGTGCCCCAGCGCGTGCGCCAGGCGCTCAACGTCGAGAGCGGGCTCAACGACGGGCTCGCCTTCCCGGCGCTGCTGGTCGTGGTCTCGCTGGCGGCGACCGCGGGCGTGGGCGACGTCGGCGAGGAGGCGCGCGGCACGGCCGGGTGGGCGGCCTTCGCCGCGGGCCAGCTCCTGCTCGGGCCGCTGGCGGGGATCGTGGTGGGCTTCGTCGGCGCTTGGTTCGGGAAACGCGCGATCGAGCGCGGCTGGATGAACGCGATCTTCCTGCGCATCTCGACGCTGATGCTGGCGCTCCTCGCCTATGCCGGGGCCGAGCTGATCGGCGGCAACGGCTTCATCGGCGCCTTCGTCTGCGGCCTCGTGGTCGGCACGCGCTCGCGCGAGATCCTGGAGGGCGTGGAGGGTTTCGGCGAGACCGAGGGTCAGCTCCTGACGTTGATCGTGTTCCTGCTCTTCGGCGCGGTGCTGCTGCCCGGCGCGTTCGACGGCCTCGGCTGGCGCCACTTCGCCTATGCGATCCTGTCGCTCACCGCGGTGCGGATGGCGCCGGTGGCGCTCGCGCTCGTGGGCGTGAGGATGGTCCCCTCGACCGTGCTGTTCCTCGGCTGGTTCGGGCCGAGGGGGCTGGCGTCGATCATCTACCTGCTGCTCGTCGTGGAGGGCTACGAGATCACCGGGATGGCCGACATCCAGCTCACGGTGCTCCTGACGATCCTGATGAGCATCGTGCTCCACGGAGTCACGGCCTCCCCGCTCTCCGCCCTCTATGGGCGGCGCATCGAGGCGCTGGGCGAGGATCGCGCCGGGGCCGAGTGCAAGCCCGTGTTCCCCTTCCCCGTCCGGTTCTCCACGACGCGCCAGAAGGCCGAGGCCCAGGACCGCATGAGCTGAAGGCGCCAGGCGTCAGGCGTCGGGCGTCAGGCGCCGGGCGCCGGGGCAGGGCGCCTCACGGCCAGCTGGCGGACGGCGACCGGTGCGATCGCCGCGAGGCCCACGAGCGTGGAGGCGAGGTCGGGCGCGACCAGCAGGATCGCGGCCACCGCGAGCAGCGCGCGCTCCCAGCCGCGCACCGGCGCCAGCAGCCAGCCCGAGAACGCGGCCGAGAGCGCCCAGATCCCTGCCAGGGCGCCCGAGACCGCCAAGGCGAAGGCGCTCCAGGTGAAGCCATCGGTCACGAGCAGCAGCGAGGGCGAGAACACGAACACGAACGGCACCAGCGCCTTGCCCATGCCGAGGCGGAAGGCGGTGTTGCCCGTCTTGAAGGCGTTGGCGCCCGCGATGCCGGCCGCGGCGTAGGCCGCGAGCGCCACGGGCGGCGTGATGTCGGCGAGCACCCCGTAGTAGAAGACGAAGAAATGCGCGACGATCGGCTCGACCCCGAGGAGCCCGAGGATGGGCGCGGCGACCGCGATCATGATGAGGTAGTTGGCCGTCGTGGGGATGCCGCAGCCCATCAGGATGCAGACGACGGCCGTCATGACGAGCGTGAAGAGGAGCGTCAGCGTCTCGGGCGTCATGATGACGAAGGGCAGGACCGCGAGCCAGCCGGAGACCGTGCCGGCCCAGTCGGCGGCGACGGACGTGACCATGTAGGCGATCTTGAAGCCGACGCCGGTGAGCGTGACGACGCCGATGATGACGCCGACCAGCGCCGCCGCGGCCGTCACCGAGAGCGAGTAGCGCGCGCCGAGCACGAAGCCCTCCCAGACCCCCCGGACCGTCTCGCGCAGCGCCGTCGCGGGATCGTGGCGCACGAGGTTCTGGATGGCGAGCACGAGGATGCAGGACGTGATGGCCCAGAACGCCGCGAGGTAGGGGGTGTATCCCTGGAGCAGGATGGCGATCAGCACGAAGAGGGGCAGGGTGGTCGGCCACCCCGCCTTGAACACGGTCCAGGCGACGGGGAGCTCCTCGCGGGTGAGGCCGCGCAGGCCGCGGCGCCGCGCCTCCAGATGGACCTGCACCAGCACGCCGAAGAAGTGCATGAACGCGGGGACCAGCGCGGCCGTGAGGATCGTCGTCAGCGGCACGCCCAGATACTCGATCATCAGGAACGCCACCGCCCCCATGACGGGGGGCGTGATCTGACCCCCGGTGGAGGAGGCGGCCTCGACGGCCGCCGCGAAGTGGCGCGGGTAGCCGATGCGGACCATCGCCGGGATCGTCAGCGATCCGGTGGTGACGGTGTTGGCGATCGAGGATCCGCTGATCGAGCCCAGCATCGCCGAGGACAGCACCGAGACCTTGGCAGGGCCTCCGGCGAAGCGCCCCGCGAGCGCCGAGGCGAGGTCGATGAAGAGCTGCCCCAGCCCGATGCGCGTGGCCAGCACCCCGAACAGCACGAAGTGGAACACGTAGGTCGAGATGACGCCGAGCGCGGTGCCGTAGATCCCCTGGCTGGTGAGGTAGAGGTGGTTGACGATGCCCGACCACGACGCGCCGGGATGGGTCAGCACGCCCGGCATCGAGCGGCCGAAATAGGCGTAGGCGACGAAGAGGAGCGCGATCACCGGCAGCGGCCAGCCCATCGCGCGGCGCGTGGCCTCCAGCAGCACGACGATCAGGACCGTGCCCATCGCCACGTCGATCGGGAGGGGCGCGCCGACGCGGAAGGCGAGGTCGTCGAAGATCCACGGCACGTAGAGCGCCGAGACGACGCCCGCGATGGCCAGCGCCCAGTCCCAGAGCGGCAGGCCGAGCGGCCTGAGCGGCCCGCGCCCGACCGCGCCACGGCCCCAGGTGGCGAAGGAGAGGAACACCAGCCCCAGCGTGAACGCCAGGTGCGTGCCCCGGTGCAGCGTCGCCTGCGGGATGCCGAACCCGGCGGTGTAGTAGTGGTAGCACGACAGCACGAAGAGCGCCCCGGCCGTGAACCGGCCGAGCGCGGGGGACAATGGCCGGAAGCGCATCTCGGGGTCGAAGCGCTCCTCCAGCTCCTTGATTTGCGCCTCGGTCGGCGCCT
This sequence comes from uncultured Alphaproteobacteria bacterium, assembly GCA_963799455.1. Classification (GTDB taxonomy): domain Bacteria; phylum Pseudomonadota; class Alphaproteobacteria; order Rhodobacterales; family Rhodobacteraceae; genus CAWCXF01. Next base: position 333,055 of record CAWCXF010000006.1, read on the forward strand.
CGGCGCGCTCGGCCGGGGGCTCGCGCTCGCGCAGGCCGGGATCGGCGGCTGCGCTCCGGTCGTCCGCCATGGCTCAGCCTCTTCGGATCGTGGTGACGCCGGGATGGGGCCCAGGGCCAAGGCATGAGGCCTTGGGCCGAATGCTCGAGGCTTCGAAACGCCCCCGACAGAGCGGCGTTCTCTCCTGTTGCCGCTCGGCCGCAGGACCATCGAGCGGCCATCCGCGCCATGGCGCGCGACGGGAGGCCCTCATGCGTCGGCCCTGGGATGGAGCCCCGCGGCCGAGCGGGCGGCGCCGCCTCGCCCGAGCCCGCGCGCAGCTTGCCGCCTCATGCGTGCGGCCGCGCTCGTCGGACTTCGTGAGGCAGGGGCAGGCGATCCCCGCCCGCCCCCGGAGCGCTCCACCTCCCAAGTTGGCCCCCCTGACGGTCGCGCGCTGGGTTCGGGCGTCGAACTGCTGCGGCGCGATCGAGGAGCGGTCGAGCGGGCCGTGCGGCATGTCCGTCCGAGGTCCGAGCGGTGCGAGGATGGACCACCGCGGCGCCTTCCGTCGAGACGGACGCCAGGACGCCCCGGACCCGGGCGTCACGGCGTCAGCAGCCCCGCCTCGCGGTAGTAGCGCTCCGCGCCCGGATGGAGCGGGATGCCGAGGCCGTCGAGCGCGGTCTCGGCGGTGATCTCGCGGCCCTTGGCGTGGCCCGCGTCCAGGAGCGCGCGGGTGGAGTCGTTCCACAGCGCCTTGGTCACCTCGTAGATCAGCTCCTCGGGCTGATCCGCGCTCGTCACCCACTGCGCGCCGACCGAGAGGGTCTGCACGTCCTCGTCCACGCCCTCGTAGGTGCCTGCGGGCACGGTGTCCTCGGCGAAGAAGGTGAAGTCGCCGGTGATGCCCTGCGCCTCCTCGCCCGAGATCGGGATCAGCGTGATGTCGTCCTGCGAGGCCAGCTCGGCGATGGCGCCCGCCGGGAAGCCGCCGACGAAGAAGAAGGCGTCCATCGCGCCATCGCGCATCCGCTCGGCCGCCTGGTCGGGCTTGAGGAACTGCGCGTCCACGTCGTCCTCCGAGAGCCCGTAGGCGCCCAGGATGATGCGCGCGTCCACCAGCGTGCCCGAGCCCGGCTCGTCGAGCGAGACGGTCTTGCCGGCGAGGTCGGCGACGCTCTCGATGCCCGCATCGGCCGAGGCCACGAGGTGGATCGTCTCGGGGTAGAGCGAGGCGATGGCGCGCAGGCCTTCGACCGCCTCGCGGCCCTCCCAGATGCCGGTGCCGGTCTGCGCCCAGGTGGCGACGTCGGACTGCGAGAAGCCCGACTCCAGCGTGCCTCCGGCGATGGCGTTGACGTTGGCGACCGAGCCGTTCGAGCTGAGCGCGGTGGCGATCAGCCCCGCCACCCCGCAGGCGCCGCCCTCCTCGCAGGGCCGCGAGCCCGGCGGCGCGGAGATGGCGTTGGCGATGAGCCCGCCGATCGGGTAGTAGGTGCCCGCCGTGCCGCCGGTGCCGATGCGGAAGAACTGCGGCTCCTGCGCGCGAAGCGCCCCGGGGGCCGCGCCCGCGATCACGAGCCCCGCGGCGGCCACGCCCGCCGCCCATGTCAGCCTCACCGTCCTCGTCATCCGATCCTCCCTCGATGATCCCGAGGCGCAGCATAGGCGACGCCATCCCGGGCACAACGGCTGGCCCCGCGCATGGCGGAGGAAGCGGCGCGTCGCGCCCGGGATCGTGCGGGGAGATGCAGGGGTGCGGCGTCACGGGACGAGCCGGACCCCGGCGCCGGCGGGCGCTCGCCGCGGTCGTGACCTGCGCCCCTCGACGCCCTCGGTCATAAGGGGAGTCCTGCGGCTTGGTAGCCGATCCTGGGGGCTGACGCGAGCGCGGCGGGGGCTGAGCCCTCCGGGATCTCGGATGCCCGCCGCGCCTGGGCAGGCGTTGGCCCGCCCAACGACGAGTGGGGCCGGGTTGGTTGTGGTCCTGCCGCCGGCGCGCGAGGATGTGGGCCGAGCGTGGGCGAGGCTGTCGAAGACCTCCTCGTTGAGGCACTCGTCGCGCAGCCGGCCGTTGAAGCTCTCGACGAACGCGTGTCTCGAGTCGGCTTGCCGGGCGCGATGGTGTGCCAGGCGACCTTGGCCTCGCCCTGCCAGCGCAGGATCGCGCGGCTCGTGAGCTCGGTCCCGTTGTCGCTGACGATGGTCCCCGGCTCGGCCCGTGGAGCCGGGCCACGGCGTCGAGCTCGCGGGCGGCCCGCGCGCCCGAGATCGACGTGTCGGCGATCAGGACCAGGCACTCGCGCGTGTGGTCGTCGATCACCGCCAGGATGCAGCAAGCGCCGACCGCTACCGAAGGCGTCCGCGAGGAAGTCGAGCGACCAGCGCTCGTTGGGCCCCGAGGGCATCAACATCGGCTCCCTGGTCCCCGTGGCGCGCTTGCGCCCGCGCCGCCGTCTGACGGCGAGGCCCTCCTCTCGGTAGAGCCGCCGGAGATTCTTGTGGTTCGTCACGACGCCCTCGCGCTCGAGCATCAGCCCGATGCGGCGGTAGCCGAAGCGGCGGCGCTCGGACGCGATCTCGCGCATCCGCGTCCGCACCTCGGGGCAGTCGGGCGCGCGTTCGCGCCTCACGGTCTTCGGACCTAGGCCGACCAAGCGGCAGGCCTGGCGGCGAGCCGAGAGCTCGTGGTCCCGCAGCGCCCTGAGCGTCGCCGCCCGCCGCGCGGACGGCATCGTCAGCCCTTTCCCAGCAGATCCTTCAGCACCGCGTTGTCGAGCATCCGGTCGGCCATCAGGCGCTTCAGGCGGGCGTTCTCGTCCTCCAGGCTCTTGAGCCTCCGGGCGTCCATCCCACCATACCTGGCCTTCCACTTGTGCAGCGTCGTGTCGCTGATCCCGTGGCGGCGGCAGACCTCCGCCGTGGACGCCCCACGCTCCCGCTCGGCCAAGATCGCGATGATCTGCTCCTCGGTGAGCCTCGACTTGCGCATCGTCCGTCTCCTTCTGCGACGGACGCCCGCCTCGACTGAGGAACCTCAAGGCGCGCAGGAGGTCGAGGCCGGCGCGGCCGTGCATGGTCCTCCTGATCCGCTTCAGGCGGTTGATGGGGCCCTCGACGGGGCTCGTGCCCCAGGGCAGCTCGAGTGCCGGCTCGACTGCCGCCCGGCCGCGATCGAGGCTCGCGGCGAGGCCCCGCAGCGGCCTCGACCGCGCGCCGGGAGGGCCCCCCAGCGCCAGGCCGAGATGGCGCCGGCGCTCACCCATGCGCTCGGTGCGCCGAGCGTGGGGGCGCACCCCCTCCGGCAACCGCGGGGCCGAAGTTGCGGCGCGCGCAGCCCGCCGTCGCGCAGCGCCAGCGGCGGGTCCGGACCACAACTGCGACGCGCCGCCCGAGCTGCGGCGCGCCGCCCGTGGCGCGGCAGGTCGCTCGGGATCCGTTCGTCGTGGCTGTGCCGCCGCCGCGACGGGCGACGGCAGGGGGGGCAGGGAGGGGCAGAGGGCCCATGACGGGCGCGGCCGGGCGGCGACGACGCGCTCGGCATCGAGGCGGACGCCATCGATGACGAGGCGCGCGGGGATGAGGGGCAGGAGATGCTCGGCCATCCGCCGAGATGGGGCGGGGGCGGCCAGGATCACCCCCGCCGTTCTCTGGCCACCCGCTGCACCAAAAGCGCGGAAAGAGCCTCTGCCTGGCAGGCGGGTGTCAGTT
>CAWCXF010000007.1:0-1741513 GCA_963799455.1 uncultured Alphaproteobacteria bacterium
GCCACCGGCGCGGCGCCTGGCGCGATCCGATATCGGCTACAAATTCCTGACCGCGCGCCACCGATTGCAATCGCTTGTCCGGCAACCAGCGATCCGCCCGATCATGATAGCTAAGACCGCCCGGCTGCAGCCATTCTGGTCTATTCCACAAGCTGGGCATGCCGCCGGGTACAGAGAGCCGCAAGGTCTCACTGGCCGTCTGCGCCTGCCTACCCTCACCTGTATAGATCACATCATTGGCACCATGCATGGCCAGCGCGTGCGGATGGCGATACCGCTCGAGGTTATGGCGATCCTCTGGTGACAGGTCTTCACAATCCAGCATGCGCTCGATCCGCATGAATCCGAAAATGCGGTGATGTGCCGTGCCTCCGGTCGCATAATCGCGGAACAGCCCGAAGAAGACAAAGGCATCGCCTTTGCCAGCACCCCGGTTCGCTAGATGGGTTTGCGCCGCCCCGCATTGTCCAAAAAGGCACTGTCCATCATCAGTGAACAGGGGATCGTGGTGGCACAAGTCGTCACCCCCCAATGTCCCCCTGCTTGCCTGCGCAACATGATCAGACAATCCCAGATCCTGATAGGTGGTCTGCGAGGCGGCCCCCGCCGGGATCGGCAAGCTGATTGGCCGGCCACCCACAATGGGCGATGGACCGCCACCTGCTGCGCTGTCGAAACCCTTGCGGCTGAAGATAATTCGCAAGGATGGTCCCCGCAGCTTAGCGCCCGCCCCGCTCGCTCATGGTGGGTGTACCGGCTTCGGGTTCCGGCGCTTCCCAGGCGAGTTTGGGTTGGCGCGCAGCCAAGGTTTCGTCCAGCCGCCGACGCGGCGCGTAATAGGGCGCATTCTTCAGGCTTTCATCGCCAGCCCGGGCCCGCTCTGCAACCGATCGCAGGGCCGTGATTAGCTGATCCAGGCCCGCCTTGCTTTCCGTTTCGGTCGGCTCGACCAGCATCGCGCCATGCACGACCAGCGGGAAGTAGACCGTCATCGGATGAAATCCCTCGTCGATAAGTCCCTTGGCCAGATCGAGTGTCGAAAACCCTTCGGCAAAGCCTTCATCGCCGAACAACGCCTCGTGCATGCACGGTCCGCTATCGGCGTAAGGTGCGTGCAGCACGTCTTCCAGACTACGCAGCATATAGTTGGCGTTGAGAACGGCATCTTCGGCCACTTGCTGCAACCCGTCTGCCCCGTGGCTCAGGATATAGGTCAGAGCGCGGGTAAACATGCCCATCTGGCCGTGGAAGGCCGTCATCCGGCCAAAACTCTGCATCCTGCCGCCAAAATGCTCTTGAGAGAATTTTTCGGCCGCTTCCTCCTCGATGAGGTGAACCACCCCGTCGCTGGTCCGGGCCGTATAGGGCAGCGGACCGAACGGGCTCAACGCTTCGGACAACACCACCGGGCCGCTACCCGGTCCACCGCCGCCGTGCGGGGTGGAGAAGGTCTTGTGCAGGTTGATATGCATCGCATCAACGCCAAGGTCTCCGGGGCGCACCTTGCCCAGGATCGCGTTGAAATTGGCTCCGTCGCAATAGACCAGTCCGCCAGCCGCATGGACCGCGTCGGAGATCGCTTTCATGTCGCGCTCGAACAGGCCGCAAGTGTTCGGGTTGGTAATCATTACCGCAGCCACATCGGGACCAAGACGGGCTTTCAGCGCATCAAGATCGACCCGTCCGTCATCGGTCGCAGGGATGTCTTCCACCTCGTAGCCGGCGAAGGCGGCGGTGGCCGGATTTGTGCCATGCGCGCTTTCGGGGACGAGCACGACCTTGCGGGCGTCGCCGCGCGCTTCCAGAGCGGCGCGAATGCACAGGATACCGCACAGTTCGCCATGCGCGCCCGCCTTGGGGCTCATCGCCACGCCATGCATCCCGGTCAGCTCGATCAGCCAGAAGGCCAGCTCGTTGATAACCTCCAGTGCGCCGCGCACGGTTTCCACAGGTTGCAACGGGTGGACATCGGCAAAGCCGGGCATCCGCGCGACTTTCTCGTTCAGGCGCGGATTGTGTTTCATCGTGCACGAACCGAGTGGGAATGGACCCAGGTCTATGGCATAGTTTTGTCGGCTGAGGCGCGTATAGTGGCGCACCGTTTGCGGTTCGGTAAGGCCGACCAACCCGATCGGTTGCTCGCGCGCCAGGCTGCCAAGACGGCTCGGGGAATGTGAGGATGGCGTGGGGGTTTCGGGTTGCACCACCCCGGCCAAATCGAGCCTGGCAGCAAAATCGAAATCAACACCGGTTGTCTCGGTATGGCCTATTTCGAAGATAAGCGGCTCTTCCAGCATCAGCGCGCGGTTGCCGGTCACCGTTTCGGGGCCAGTGTGTTCCGGCGCTGCTCCATCAGCGTTGGTGGCAGGCTTCCAGCCAGATTTGTTCGGCGCGTTCATGGCGTTTCTCCTGCAGCCAAGGCATCGCCAAGAGCGTTTGCCAAGGCCTCGATATCGGCCTCACTCGTGGTTTCGGTGACCGCTACAAGCAAGGCATCGTCGAGCCCTTCGGAATCGTGATAAAGTCGGCCAAGGGATACCCCTGCCAGCACGCCTTTGGCCGCCAGCGTATGCACAACCTTGCGTGCATCGCGGCCAAGCCGGATCGTGAACTCGTTGAAAAAACTAGTGTTGAGAACGCTGACGCCGTGCACCTTTGCGAGCCGGTCGGCAGCGATACAGGCCAACCGGTGATTTTCCGCAGCAAGCAGGCGCAAGCCCTTTTCGCCGAGCAGGGTCATGTGGACACTGAATGCCAGCGCGCAAAGGCCGGAATTCGTGCAGATATTGCTCGTCGCCTTCTCGCGCCGGATATGCTGTTCGCGGGTCGATAGCGTCAGCACGAAGCCGCGCTTGCCGTTGGCATCCACAGTCTCACCGCACAGCCGGCCCGGCATCTGGCGAACGTGCTTCTTGTCGCGCACGGCAAACAGGCCGAGGTAGGGACCGCCAAACTGTAGTCCGACGCCGATTGACTGCCCCTCGCCCACCACGATGTCGGCGCCCTGCTCGCCCGGCGATTTGATCGCCCCCAGCGCGACAGGTTCGGTGTTCACGACGATCAGCAAAGCGCCCTTGGCGTGCGCCGCCTCGGCCACTTCTGCCAGATCGGGAAGCCGCCCGAGGATGTCGGGATATTGCATGACCACACAGCTGGTCCGGTCGTCGATCCGCGCCATAAGTCCGGCGTTGTCGGGGTCCGATTGAATGGCGGGCCGTGCGCCTGCGATCTCGTCGTCGGTGAATTTTGCCATCGTGCGGACGACTTCGGCGTAATGCGGGTGCAGCGCGCCCGACAAGACTACCCTGTCGCGTTTGGTGATACGGCTGGCCATCGCCACCGCTTCCCAGCAGGCGGTCGAACCATCATACATCGAGGCATTCGCCACCGCACAACCATACAGCCTGGCTACCTGCGACTGAAACTCGAACAGCATCTGCAAGGTGCCTTGCGCGATTTCCGGCTGATAAGGGGTGTAGGCGGTAAGAAATTCGCCGCGCTGGATAATGTGATCGACCGTCGCCGGGATGTGATGACGATAAGCGCCCGCCCCCAGAAAAAACGGCGCATCGGCAGCCGCCAGGTTTTTCTTGGACAACCCCCGCATATGCTTTTCGACCGCCATTTCACCCGCATGGGTGGGCAGGCCCTTGATCGGTCCCTTCAGGCGCAGTTCCTCAGGCACATCGACAAACAGGTCATCGATGGACTTCGCACCGATTTTCGCGAGCATCTCGCTGCGGTCGTTATCGGTCAGGGGCAAGTAGCGCATTGCGTATCCTCAAGCGTGAAATTGGGGTGAGCGTGGGTCGGCCCTCACAACTCGTCGCAGAATGCCTTGTAGGCCTTGGCATTCATCAAACCTTCGAACTCGGCCTTGTCGGCAATGGTCAGCTTGAAGAACCAGCCGTCTTCCTCGGGGGATGAATTGACCAGAGCCGGATCGTCCTCCAGCGCATCGTTGGCTTCCATCACCTCGCCGCTGATCGGGGAGTAGACATCGCTCGCCGCCTTGACGCTTTCCACCACGGCGGCGTCCTTGCCCTTTCCGATAGTGAGCCCCACCTCGGGCAATTCGACGAACACGATGTCGCCAAGTTGGTCCTGAGCGTAATCTGTGATGCCGACTGTGGCGGTGTCTCCCTCGACATCGATCCATTCGTGTTCTTCGGTGTAGTAACGGGTCATGGGTTCAGCTCCCTCGATAGTAGCGGTGGGGGACAAAAGGCATTGTCGAAACGGTTGCGGGCAAACGCTTGGCCCGCACCTCGATTTCCAGGGCTGTTCCAGGCTGCGCGTGAGCGGCCTCGACATATCCCATGGCAACCGGGTGGCCAAGCGTTGGCGAAAATGCGCCGCTTGTCACGGTGCCGACGGCTTTATGGTTGGCAAAGATGACGGCGCCTTCGCGCGCGGCCATCCGCCCTTCAAGAACAAGTCCGACGCGGCGCTTTGCCGGTTCGGAAGCCAGCACCTGACTGACCCGATCGTGACCCATCCAGCCGCCGGTCTCGCGGCGCATCTTGCTCAGGGCAAAGCCGAGATCGGCGCTGACTGGGTCGGTTTGCGTCGAAAGATCGTGTCCATACAGCGGTAGCCCGGCCTCAAGCCGCAAGCTGTCGCGCGCGCCCAGCCCTGCCGGACGCACCCGCTCATCGGCAACCAGGGCATCGGCAAGGGTAATGACATGGTCGCCAGACGTGGCGATCTCGAAGCCGTCCTCGCCCGTGTAGCCAGAACGGCTAACCCATAACGGTACACCGTTCCAATCGAAGAAGCCTGCCGTCATGAATGTCAGCGCGCCCGTGCCGGGCACCAGGGCCTCGAGCACATCGGCCGCCTTGGGCCCTTGCAATGCCAGCAAGGCGTTCTCGTCGTAATGGGTGATCGTGATCTCGTCGGCCAGATGCTCCCGCAGATGCGCGATATCATCCCATTTGCACGCCCCGTTGACGACCAGCGCAATGCTCTTGCCAGTGTTCGTCACGATCAGATCGTCAAGGATGCCGCCATCCTCGTCGAGCAGCAACGTATAGCGCATCTTGCCCGGTTTGAGTGAGCTGATGGCCCCGGGGACCAAAGCCTCCAAAGCCACCGCCGCCGCTTCGACACTCTCGTCAGGTCCGGTCAGACCAAGCTGACCCATGTGACTGACGTCGAATAGAGAGGCTGAGCTTCGCGTCCAATCGTGTTCGGCAACAATGCCATCGTACTGAATTGGTAGCTCGTATCCGGCGAAATCGACCATTCGGCCACCGCGATCGCGATGCCATTGATCGAGTGGCAGCCTTACGGTCGCAGGCACGTCTTCATCGCCACCATCGACGCCGCCAGAGGTCGTTTCGCTTGTGATTGCATTATCGCTCAAACAAAGTCTCCGACAAGCGGCGCCTCACGATGAAACACCGTTCCGCCCCCTCTGTCGGGAAACCTGAGAGCTTGCTCCCGCGCCCAGGCAGGCGAGGGGCTTTCTCCTTCGGTGGGGCTAGCCAGTCTGACTAATCCGCTTTCCAGAGTGTCGATGGCCCGCGCGGTCCATTGTGCCTGAGAGTTTCCGGGGCGGTTGCTCCTTCGGCGCCGGGTGAATACGAAATCCACCCAATCTCTCCCGCGCGCGCCTGCGACAGAATCGCTTCCGCCGCCGACACAACCGCGATGCGACATGGCGGCGGGGTGGTCAATGCGTTTGAAAGGGCAGCTGCGGGTTATTCCCCATCGCTCTTCTCAGCGATGGCCATAGCGCGCCGGACAAGCGCAATCTCCTCAGGCGCAAAACCCCCTTCGTCCGGCGCTGTCCGGTCTGGAATGGCGCTGGTGAAATACGCGATGCCCCGCTCATCATCCATTCTGAACCACAGGCCAGAGCGAAGTCCATAGGCCTCGCCTGCATGTCCTACGGCACGTTCGTTCTTGCCGAACAGATCGTTGTCACAAGCCTCGCCGCGTGGATCGAGCATCTGCACGCCCAAGCCGTAATTGCAGAAAAACGCATCATCGGGACGCTCCAGTAGAAAAGACATCCTGAGCACCGCAGTGACCTGGTTCGATAGGAAGCGATCATCGCCCCCGCCCATCAAGGCCTGTCCTATCCTGGCCAAATCCATCATTCCGATCCGCACTCCGCCTTGCGGCGAGAAGATGCTGGCGTTGGTTCCGGGCACATAGGTGGACAAATCGCAGGCGTCCCCCGCCCCCGCCACAGGAATGGTGCAATTGGGCGGCAGGTCCGAAGCATCGTCGCGCGCCACTTCGCCAGTGCTGCGATAGAGCGTGACTGCTCTCGTCACCATATCCTCGCCGCAGCCAATCCAGTTAAGGCAAGCCTTCACACCCAGCGGCGCAAACACGGTGCGCTGGACCAAGCGATCATACCGCTCCCCGGTGGCGGCCTCCAGGATGGTTGCAATCACGGGAGATCCGAGATTGGCGTATTCGAACGGAGCATCGCCTGGCGGCGCATCGGCGTACCACGCAGCGGGGTCAGCAAGCTTTTCCTGAAGGCTTTCGCCCAGGGGAATGACGTAGCCCGCATCGTCGCGCAGACCAGACCGGTGCATGAGCAATTGTGCCAGCGTCACTTCTGAATCGGGAAAACCGGGATGGCGCACCTGCCAGCCTGTGTATTGCGACACATCGGCGTACAGATCGACTTTGCCTTCACCCACCAGCCGCAAGGTGGCGAGCGCCATGACCAGTTTGGATATGCTGGCGATGCGCACCGGATCATTGGCCTGCACTGCGCGATTGTTGCTGCGATCAGCGATCCCTTCGACGATCAGGGGCCGGATACTGTCCCGATCAAAAGCGACCACCACCGTGGCCGGCAGCGGCGCAGCCTCAGCCTGCTGCGTGGTGGCGCAGGCGGATGTTGTCATCATGGCAGCGCACACAGCAGCGACAAGGGGTGTTCTCATGCCGGCGATCATCCACCCTTCGTGGCGCAAAATCAATCGAGATTGGGTCGCAGCCAGCGCTCGGCAGTAGCGATGTCCACTCCGCGCCGTGCAGCGTAGTCTTCAAGCTGATCGCGGCCAATCCGGGCAACACCAAAATACTGGCTTTCCGGGTGACCGAAATAGAAACCGCTGACCGCTGAGGTTGGCCACATCGCATAATTCTCGGTCAAGGTAAGCCCGACATTGCGCTGGGCATCCAGCAAATCGAACAGGATCGGTTTTAGCGAGTGATCGGGACACGCCGGATAGCCGGGAGCCGGTCGAATACCGCGATACTCTTCCTTGATCAGCGCCTCGGACGTGAGTTGTTCACCCGGCGCATACCCCCACAAATCCTGCCGCGTGTGTTGATGGAGCCGCTCGGCAAAGGCTTCGGCAAAACGGTCAGCCAGGGCCTTGAGCAGGATGTCGGAATAGTCATCCTTGTCGGCCAGGAACCGCGCCGAGTGCGGTTCAATCCCGTGAATGCCAACGGCGAAGCCGCCGATCCAGTCGCCTGCCGGATCGATGAAATCGGCCAGGCACATGTTGGCGCGCTCGCGGCTCTTTTTCACTTGCTGGCGCAGGAACGGGAGCGTGACGTGGTCCTCGCGGTTGATACGGTGAATGGTGACGTCGTCGCCGTCGCGGGCGCAGGGCCAGAACCCTGCTACGCCCCGCGCGGTCAACCATTTTTCTGCAATCAGTTTGTCGAGCATCGCGTCGGCATCGGCCTTCAGCTGCGTCGCCGTTTCTCCCACCACCTCATCATCAAGGATCGAGGGATACGTGCCATGCAATTCCCATGCGCGGAAGAATGGCGTCCAGTCGAAATACTCCCGCAGTTCGGCTAGCGACCAGTCATCGAACACGTGAACGCCAGGCTTCAATGGGGGTGCCGGCTTGTCCGAAAGGAAAGCGTCGTAAAAATTTGATCGCGCCTCGTCCAGCGACAGCAAGACGCTCTTCGACTTACCGGCACGCGCGTCTCTTACCTTGGCATATTCGCCCGAAGTCTCGTCCACAAAATCTTCGCGCTGGGTATCGGACAGCAGCTTGCTGGCCACACCGACCGCCCGGCTTGCGTCAAGGACATGGATAACCGGCCCCTCATAAGCCGGATCGATCCGCAGCGCGGTGTGAACCTTGCTGGTGGTTGCGCCCCCGATCAACAAGGGCAGGTCCATACCTGCCTGCTGCATTTCCTCGGCAACAGTCACCATCTCGTCGAGCGATGGCGTGATAAGGCCGGAAAGACCGATCATGTCGGCCTTCTCTTCGCGCGCGGTTTGCAGGATTTTGGACCACGGAACCATGACGCCCAGGTCAATCACGTCGTAGCCATTGCATTGCAACACGACGCCGACGATGTTCTTGCCGATATCGTGCACATCGCCCTTGACCGTCGCCATCACGATCTTGCCTTTGGCCTTGCGCTCGGCCTCGGGAAGGAGGTCTTTCTCCGCCTCGATGAACGGGATGAGGTGAGCCACTGCCTTTTTCATGACGCGGGCCGATTTCACCACTTGCGGCAGGAACATCTTGCCTGACCCGAACAGGTCGCCAACCACGTTCATGCCGTCCATCAGCGGCCCTTCGATCACCTCGATAGGGCGGCCACCTGCGCTTTCGCGCATCGCCCGCAGTTCCTCGGTATCGGCGACGACGTGGGCGTCGATACCTTTGACCAGCGCATGTTCCAGTCTTTTTTCGACTGCCCAGCTGCGCCATTCCTCGGCCGCTTTCTCGTCCGCTGCGCTTTTGCCCTTGTAGCTTTCGGCAAGCGCGATCAGCCTTTCCGTCGCACTTTCATGCTCGCTACCCTCGGGCAGGGGACGCATCAGGATCACGTCCTCGCAGGCATCTCTCAATGCCGGGTCGATCTGGTCGTAGACGTCAAGCTGACCCGCATTGACGATCGCCATATCAAGCCCTGCAGGGATCGCATGGTAAAGAAACACCGAATGCATTGCCCGGCGCACCGTCTCGTTGCCGCGGAAGCTGAACGACAGGTTCGACAAGCCGCCACTGGTCTTGGCGTACGGACAAGCGGCCTTGATTTCTCGCACTGCCTCGAGAAAATCGAGACCGTAGCGATCATGGTCCTCTATGCCTGTCGCGACAGCAAAGATGTTCGGGTCGAAGATAATGTCTTCGGGCGGGAACCCGATGCCGGTCAACAGGTCATAGGCGCGTTTGCAAATCGCGACCTTGCGCGCCTTGGTATCGGCCTGACCGGTCTCGTCGAACGCCATCACAACGACAGCAGCGCCATAGGCCATGCATTTGCGAGCCTGTTCGAGGAATGCCTCTTCGCCTTCCTTCATCGAGATTGAATTGACGATGGGCTTGCCGCTCACCCATTTCAGCCCGGCCTCGATCACTTCCCATTTCGAACTGTCGACCATGACCGGGACGCGGGCGATGTCAGGCTCTGCCGCGATCAGCTTGATGAAGGTCGTCATGGCGTGGACCGCATCCAACAGCCCCTCGTCCATGTTTACGTCGATTATTTGCGCGCCGTTTTCCACCTGCTCGCGCGCGACTTCAACGGCCGCATCATAATCGTCGGCCATGATCAGTTTCTTGAACCGGGCGGACCCGGTCACATTGGTGCGCTCCCCGACATTGACGAATTGCGAGCCCGAGCGCTCGGTCGCTGGCGGGTTGGAAGAGGCTGTCATTGAAAATCCACTACTGGGTATCGGGAGAGATCGGGCGGGCGAGCACCACGTCATCATAAAGTGTTCCGCCAACATCGAACTGGCGGGTACCGACAGGCTCGAAAGCCTGCTTGCGATAAAACGCTATCGCGCGATTATTTTCGGCATAGACGCCAAGGATCAGCCGCTGGAAATCCTGTGAGGCAGCAATAACCGCCTGCATCAATGCAGCGCCCAGGCCCAAGCCATGATAACGCGAAAGAATGTAGATGCGTTTCAGTTCCAGGTCGCGGGGTTGCGCGCAGGCAAGACTGGGCGAGCCCGTCATCGCAAAACCCACTGGCGCGCCGCCTTGCTCATGCTCGGCTAGCCAGGCCCTGCAACCGTCAGCCAGATAGGTTTCGTAAGCGGTGCGCGAATGCTCACGCTTGCAATGTGCGACGATGGCGTCCTTGTCCAACGTGCCCGCGAATGCGTCCAGAAAAGTCGCCGCGCCGACAAGCGCCAATGCGTCGCTGTCTGCGGCAACCACTTCGCGCAATCGCCAACTTTTAGCCGGACCGGTCATTTCATGCCGCAATCGTGAAAGGCTCTAGCCCTGCCAAGCGCATAATCTGGTCCCCTGGCGGTACTTTGCGCGGCTCCAGTCCGTCGACGGCCTGTGCCATTGCGGCAATGTGCGCGGGCGTTGACCCGCAGCATCCGCCCAGGACATTTACCCGTCCGCCCTCAGCCCACAAGCGCACCAGGGACGCCGTTGTCTCTGGCGCCTCGTCGTATTCGCCAAGCTCGTTGGGCAGGCCCGCGTTGGGGTAGGCAAGGACAAGGGTGTCGGCGATATCGGAAAGGATCTGCACATGGGGACGCAACTGGTCCGCGCCAAAGCTGCAGTTCAGACCAACCGTAACAGGTTCGGCGTGCCGCACCGCATGCCAGAACGCCTCGACGGTGTGGCCCGACAAGTTGCGACCCGAAAGATCGGTCAGCGTCATCGACAGCATGATCGGAACCTCGCTGCCCAATTCCTGCTCAAGCTGCTTGATCGCAAAAATGCCCGCCTTCGCATTCAAGGTGTCGAAAATCGTTTCGATGAGGATGAAGTCTGCCCCGCCCTCGACCAGCGCGGCTGCCTGATCACGGTAAACGTCAGCCAGATGATCGAACGTGATCTCCCGGAACCCGGGGTCCTCCACATCCGGGCTCAACGACAAGGTCTTGTTGGTCGGTCCGATGGCGCCCGCCACGAACCGCGGTCGGCCATCACGCGCGGCGAATTCGTCCGCCGCCTCGCGGGCGATGCGAGCCGATGCCAGATTGATGTCACGCACGAGGCTTTGCGCGCCATAATCTGCCTGACTGATCGTGTTGGCCGAGAAGGTATTGGTCGACACCATATCTGCGCCCGCTTCGAGATAGGCGCGGGTGATATCGCGCACCACGTCAGGCCGGGTCAGCGCCAGAATGTCGTTGTTGCCCTTCTGGTCAGCGCTCAGGTCAAGCTGTCCGCGATAATCCTGTTCAACCAGGCCGCGTTCCTGAATTTGCGTCCCGAATGCGCCATCGAATACAAGTACCCGCTTGGCCGCTTCAGCCTCGAAGGATTGCCGAGGTGTCATTGCTTGTCTCCGACCGGGCGTTTGCCAAGCATGTGACAGATTGCATAAGCCAGATCGGCCCGGTTCAATGTATAGAAATGATATTCGCGCACACCGCCTGCATAAAGCCGGCGGCACAATTCTGCGGCGACGGTTGCTGCGACCAGTTGGCGCGAAGCGGGATGTTCATCCAGCCCTTCAAACAGGCCATCCATCCAGTCAGGGATCCTCGCCCCGCACGCACCGGCAAATTTGCGGGCCTGCGCCACGTTGGTAACAGGCAGGATGCCGGGCACGACTGGCGCCTCGACGCCCGATGATGCCAGATCATCGCGAAATTTCAGAAATGTGTCGGCGGAAAAGAAGAACTGGCTGATGGCGCGTGACGCGCCCGCATCCAGCTTGCGTTTCAAGTGATCGATATCGGCTTGCGGGCAGTCGGCATCCGGATGGGTTTCGGGATAGGCCGCTACCGATATCTCAAACGGCGCGATCTGTTTCAGCCCGGCGACCAGTTCAGCTGCATCAGCGTAGCCGTCGGGATGCGGCACGAAAGCGGCTCCCGGCTCTCCTGCATCGCCGCGCAAGGCAACGATGTGACGAACACCTGCCTCCCAGTAATCTTCTGCCACAGCGCGGATCTCATCCTTGCTGGCATCCACACACGTCAGGTGAGCCGCAGCAGGCACGCTGGTTTCGTCGATGATCCGTTTGACCGTCTTGTGCGTACGTTCGCGCGTCGATCCACCAGCGCCATAAGTGACCGATACGAAATCGGGGCCAAGCGTGCGCAATTGCTGCACCGCATCCCACAATTGCGCTTCCATCTTGTCGGACTTGGGCGGGAAGAATTCAAACGAGACACCAATGTCCCCTGGCAATCCGGCAAACAGGGGAGTGTCATGTGCAGTGCGCGCCTCGTGTTCGGCGGTAAGAGCCGTGTTCATGCGGATTGTCCCTTTGTGATGGCGTTTGCCGACCTGGTCACCCGGCGCGTTCCGACCCAGATTTTGACGACCAGCTCGCCTCCGGTCAGGGCGACAGGTTCCTGAGCAGCAAATCCGACCCGTTCGAGCCAGCGGGTGATCTGCTCGTTGCCAAACCCGAGCCGCATATGGGCATGCCGCTCGCGCAGCTCCTCGCGCTTGTGCGGGCCAAAATCGACAATGGCGATACGCCCGCCCGGTCGTGTGACTCGCGCCGCTTCGGCCAGCACAGCCTTTGGCTCCTGAGCAAAATGCAGCACCTGGTGGAACATGACCGTGTCAAAGCTGTCGGCAGAAAAAGGCAGGTCGGTAAAGTCGCCTTGCACCAGCTCAACGCTCTTGGTTGGCAAATGCTGCAGCTTGGCCCGCGCAACGCGGAGCATTTCGAGGCTCTTGTCGAGGGCGATGATGTGGTCGGCCAATGGCGCGAACAATTCAGCCATCCGGCCCGTGCCTGTCCCGATGTCGAGCAACCGTCCTACCGGCGCTTCGCAAAGCGCCCCGACCAGCGCCTTTTCCACCATACGGTCACTGCTGTGCAGTCGGCGCAGCTCGTCCCATTCATCGGCGTAACGCGCAAAATAGTCGCTAGCGCTCGCTTCCCGGGCGGAGCGGATTTCGATCAGCCGACTGCGGTCGCTTTCGCATTGCAAAGAGAATTCGGCATCGCTGCGCTCGCCAATGGCCACGGCTCTTGCCACAGCTTGAGCAAGCGGGTCGGCATCCGTAGCGCCGCAGGCTCTCAAAAATACCCAGCTGCCTTCGCGTCGCCTTTCGGCAAGTCCGGCGTCACACAGGATTGCGACATGACGAGAAACGCGCGGTTGGCTTTGTTCGAGCACTTGCGCAAGCTCACCGACAGCAAGCTCCATCTCTCCCAGCAGGCGCACGATCCTGAGCCGGGTACTGTCGCCTAGGGCGCGAAAGACAAGTTCTGCTCGCATTGTGCAACCGACATATAAAGATATCTTTATATGTGCAATCGCCAATGCGGTTTCATCATGCCAAGTGCCGCTTTCACGCTAACCGCTGCCAATGCTGGTGCCAGATGGCGCGCTGGCGCATTGATCTATCTGATGTGCCCTCACCGCCGCTCCGGAGAGATTGATGATTTTCCCTGACGAACCCGTGCTCGATGCCATCGCCACAGGCGCTCTTCTGTCAGGTTTGGGCTTGCTCTATGTGATGGCGCTCATCCGCCTCATCGGGTTGCGCTCTTTGTCCAAAATGACGAACTTCGACTTCGTCGCAACGGTCGCATTCGGATCTCTGCTCGCAGGGATTGGCCAGGCCAGCAGCTGGACGGCCGTGTGGCAAGCTATGGCGGCAATGACCGGGTTGCTTGCTGTTCAGTACATCCTTGCCCGACTGCGAAAGACATCGGACGCCGCTGAAGATGCAATGCAGAACGAGCCACTTGTGCTTTTCGAGAACGGCTCGTTTTGCAGCAAGGCAATGAGCCAGACACGGGTCGCCAAATCCGACATTTACGCCAAGATGCGCGAAGCCAACGTCCTCTCGCTTGGCGCTGTGCGGGCGGTCGTGCTGGAGACAACCGGCGATGTGTCGGTTCTTCACGGCGACAATCTTGACGAAGCCTTGCTGAACGGCGTCAGGCGCAAGGATTAGAGCACACCACTGGGCCGCCGCATGCGCTGACTTGCGTGCCTGTCGTATCCACCCGGACCGCGCTTCCATCGTGTCTGAGCATCTGTCCGACTGTCCATGATACTGCAAACCGGTGAATTCGCTGGAACAGGCCAGTCGGCACGGTGATCTTCCCGGTTAAGGTTTGCACTGCCAGGCAGCCCCATTTGGCACACCGGACACGATCCAGCTATCAGCCATCGGGCAATGGTGCTAATACCATGCCAACACGCTTGAACTGGCGCGCAAATCTGGCGCCAGCTTGCTTCACTTTTAAATCGCACGTCTCTGACACAGGCCTGGCGCTGAAACGGAACGGGCAGTTTAATTCTGCGTATTGATGCAACTCGTGCAAACCAAAACCAAACTCGTCTGGCTACTTTTCGGCGCGGCAGCTTTGCTGGTCGCGGCTCTCGCAGGGTGGGCGATTTGGTCGACGAATAGCGGTAATGCGCCGTGGTCATCTTCGGCCGACCCATCCACCGATGGCGATATCGCAAGATCGCCAGACGAGATGGCTGACCTGGCCGCCTTACCGGCAACCGCCAAAGACGATGCCGTCATCATTTCCGAGCTCGCGCCACAGGATGCACGCGGACGCAACGCGGCCATACCTATCGGCGCCGGTAAACTGGCGCCTGCCAAGCCTTTCATTTTTCGGGGGTCTGCACAGGACCGGGCACGAGCGCGCGAATGCCTCGCCCTCGCTGCCATGGCAGAGGCGGGCAGCGGCGACGCCGATCAGCGGGCCGTCATCCAGGTGATCCTCAACCGGACGCGGCACCCTGGCTTTACCAACACGGTATGCGGAGTTGTTTTCGAGGGGTCTGAGCGAAGGACGGGCTGCCAGTTCACCTTTACCTGCGATGGGTCTTTGTCGCGGCCCTATCCGGCAGCGCGTTGGTCAGCAGCGCGCAAACGGGCTGACGAGATGCTGGGCGGCGCGGTCTACGCACCTGTCGGCAATGCCACCCACTATCATACCGATTGGGTGTTCCCCTGGTGGAGCCCGAAGCTGGACAAGATCGCGCAGGTCGGCACACACCTGTTTCATCGCTGGCGGGGGTTTTGGGGGACACCTGCGGCCATGAACCAGCCGTATCGCGGGGGTGAGCCTGATCCGATTGGACTGCGCCGTGAAGCCTCCGAAGTGGAGCGTGGCGATCTGGATCTCTTGCCGGTCGATCTCAACGCCGTCACGACAATCACAACCGAACAGGTGGACAGCGGGGCGGATCGGTCACCCTCGCCTTATGTGCATTTTATCACGATTACCCGCGGGACCCGTCCCAATGCCGTTCTCCAACGCGCACGCGCTCTGTGCCCGGGCACGGCCTATTGTCAGGTCTATGGTTGGGCACCGGGCGATACGCGGCCTGTCACCTTGCCGGTGACGGGTCAGGCCCGCGCCAACTTGCGCTTCAGCATGGTAGCCGGCAGGCTAAACAGCCGTGAGATCGGGTTGTTCGATTGCGCCATGTTCCCAGACGCACCCGCTGGCTCTTGCATACCCCGGCCGGTGGGATCTGGCGCTGCCCGGCCGCCGGGCGCAAACAGGCCGACCGCAAGCGTGCCTGCGGCCCCCGCCAACACACCTGCGCCAGATACCGTGCCCGAGACGTCCGGCATAAAGGCGGACCAGGCAGGAACGCTAAAACCCCAATTCTAACGGACGCCTAAGGGCGCAGCGTTCGCTTATTCAGGGGTCGATTCGCTCACGACCAGCCTGGAAAAAGACGCCTGCGAATAGTCCCCATTGGCCTTGTCGGTTGCCCAATCGCCGGTCCCCGCGCAGGCAGGAGCCCAGAAGCTTCCGTCCTTTTTGGTGCTGCACTGACTGTAGATGCCGGCCTTGAAGTAAAGCGAATCGCCGCCGTAGCTGTATCGATTGTCCTTCTCGTCCACATTGCCATTCGCATCGACATTGCTGACGAGGCTTTTCTGGAAACGGACAGTCTCGTGCCGGTCGTTTTCAAACGTTAGATACATAGTGTTGCGGTGGACGTTGATGGTGTAGCTGAAATCCTCGCCCAATGCGATGCCTGCCTCGCCGGGGTCTGACTTGTCGTTCCAGTCGTTGCCAAACACAGCATAAGCGATATCGGTTCGGTCCGAATTATCCTTGGCCAGGTTCCGCTCATAGGTCCAGAAAACCGAGCCATATTCGTGACCGGGAAACTTCTTGTAGAAGATCTTGATCGGCTCGTTGCCATAACCGAAACCACTGCGGGTGTTGTCGTATTTGACTGCGTGTATCTGGCCGACCACGGCGGAGTACGCGGGCTTGCTATCTGGGTTCGCAGCATTGAGCGCTACGTGATCGACGCGAAGGGTTGCCTCCATCTTGCCGCCAATCATCGCGTAATCCTCAGAGCCTTTGCGCGCTTCAACTGCGAAATTGTTGCCCGCACCGTTTGTCTTCAAACGGGTGTTGGTTCCGCGCAGCGTTTGCCGCAACTCGCTTCGGGTGTTGGATGAGTTTGCCGTTGTCACCGCCTGATTAGGAGTGGCGAAGACCATGCGGCCGTCGTCATCGAGATAGAAGAAGTCCGGGTGGACAAACTTCTTCATCTCGCTCACTTCCACCTCGTCCACTTTCCCGTCACCGTCCACATCGGTGGGAATGTTGATCTTCCACTGGCTCATATCGAATTTGCTCGCTGGGTAGGCCGAGCGTTCTTCTTCTGCTCCGATCGCGGCGGTCGAGACGGTCAGGGCCAAAAGTGCGGTGGTTGCGAGCGCAGTGGTCTTCATCAGCAGTATCCTCAGTATCAATCAGTCTTCTAGTTTTGTGCAACGTTAACAAGCTCCGGGTTAAGGGAAGCTGAGCGAAAACAAAAGTGCGCAAAACCAAAAGACGCAGCGGAAGTGGTGCGCTAGGAGGACGCACGGTTTGACACTTGGTCGCTCAATAACACGCCCGAAGCGATTAGGTTTAAGATTGAACCCCGTGAAAAACCCGCGCTTGCGTCAGGCGGGCCATCTACCTTTCCCCATATCATTGCCAGACTGTCCGGTTTGGGGCGGCGATCGGCAAATTCTCTATGTCAGCTATTGGGGTGGGAAGCGGTCATTAGAAGTCGATCTGCGGAACATTCTTGGACGCATCTATCGCACCCAGCAGACGGCTGGACAGCGCGAGGGAAGCTAATCCAGTACTCAGCAGCGCCGAATTCCAACGATTACTCCGGTTCGTGGATCACCACATGACGAAGATGCCCACGTCCAAAGCGGAATCAAAAGCCGTCGAGAAGCGGCCTTGTCCAACCGGCGTCAGCAAGGTAGCCTTCGTGCAGAGCGACAGCAGGAAGCCGGCATGGCCTCAGTGGAAGCCCCTGGCAATGAGGCCCAGGTCGACTCAACGGCCAGCGGAGTTACCCAAGATGGCGAACTTGCCAAGATGCACCAGCTTATTACTTCGCGACATACCAGGCCACGAGCCATGTCGAGATTGCGTCAGCCATGCCTGCTTGTCGAGCAACACGTCCCAACGTCCGCAACTGGGTCGTTAGCTGACAAACGGCTTTCGGTGGGAAGCGCGTAAAAGCTACCAATCGGCTCTCGGCTGACCCCGATCCTATGAGGGATGTCTTAATCGAGGCGGGAAACGGACGTTCGATGAACCAGATCCGACCCGCACTTATATTGGCGTAAGCGGAAACCCCCTCTGACTGCAGCGCCTATAGGGCTACCTCATCGCCAGGTATTCGCGCTAAGACTTATCGCTAGCGGCAAGTTGCCCTATATCTGCGATCTTCAAATTGTGTTCCGCAACCAGGTCGCAAACGTCGTCCAGCCTCGCCATCTCGCCATCGTCTCTCATGATGGAACAGATGACCGCCATATCTCCGACCGCCGCCAATCGGCAAAGTTCCACGGAGCCTTCAACGGCGGACATCCGTTCATTAATGCCACCAGCACGCGCGATAAGCGGAAAAACGTGACCTGGGCTGACGAGATCATCTGATGATGCATCAGGCCGGGCGGCCACCATGATAGTACGCGCGCGATCCTCGGTAGAGATGCCGGTTGTCACCCCTTCGCGCGCTTCGATAGAATTACCAAAGGGTCGCTGCGTTTGCCGCTCGCTGGATGCGTTCATCAACGTGATACCCAATCCCACCGCCCGCTCGCGCGTTAGCGTCAGGCAAATCAGTCCGCGGCCATGAGTGGCCATGAAATTTATTTTCTGCGGCGTGATCAGGCGCGCAGAGGTGCAAAAATCAATGTCGCCCCCTCGCAGGCGGTCGCCCGTCACGATGATGATCTCGCCCTTGGACAGCGCATCGAGAGCAGATTGCGACGATTGCGTTGATTGTGTCATGAGCCCGTCTGCCGGTCCTGGAACGAGCGTGCGCCTTCAACAACCTGCTCGCCCACCATCTGTAGCTGCATTCGTGCCCGGTCATCCAGGCATTCGCCCTCCGAGGAAAACAGTCCTTGGTAGGTCCGGATCGTTGCTCCCATCGGCGTTGGCCAACCGCGCAAAGCGTGGACGATGTTACGCAAAGTTAGCAGTGTACCCATGGATGCCTGATCGCCGTAAGCGGTAGCGATAAGCCCTACAGAACGGCCATGCAAATAAGGCCGGTCGTCCTTCGCCAGATCCTCCAGATAATCGAGCGCGTTCTTCACGAGACCAGACACTGTTCCATGGTAGCCTGGAGCCGCGATGAGCACACCGTCTGCCGAACGCACCGCTTCAACGAGTTCGGCACCGGAAGACTTGTCGTGACCCAGCCCCCGGTAATGTGGCAGCGTGGCTAGATAATCGCCGCCGAATACGGTCACTACCGCGCCTGCCTCCACGGCCGGTTTGGTCGCCGTGCGTAGAGACATTTCGGTAGAGCTAAGGCTGGAGACCGTACCTCCAATAGCAACGATGTTGACGCTCATGTCTCAGCTCTCTTCTCGATATACGCGGCAAGCGCGCGTTTCTGATTATCATCCAAGCACAGCCCCAATTTTGTACGGCGCCACAAGATATCCTCGGCGCAGCTCGCCCATTCGGTGTCCAACAGGTGATCGACCTCCGATCCTGTCAGCCCGCACCCGAAATCCTTGCCGCAGTCTGCCACGGATTTGGCGTCGCCGAAGATACGATACACATCCAAGCCATAAGCGCGCGCCATTCGCCGCCCCGTCCGTTCGTCCAGAAAAGGATACTTTGCAGTGATGTCATCGATCACCGAGTTGATCGTTCCGATGGCAAAATCGCCGCCAGGTAACGTCGCGCCGCTGGTCCATGATGCAGGGCGCGGCAGACCCAGCCGTTCCGCCAGCAAATCTGCCGCTTCTTCAGCGAGGTGCCGATAGACGGTAAGCTTGCCTCCGAAGACATTGAGCAACGCTGCCCCTTCGCCGGGGTCCGACAATTCGAGATTATAGCCACGCGTGGCAGCTTCCGGTTTGCCTGATCCATCATCGATCAGCGGGCGCACGCCGGCATAGCTCCACACAACATCATCGGGGGTTATTTCAGTGCGGAAAAACCGGTTCGCGCCTTCACAGATATAAGCAATCTCCGCGTCGCTTGCTGTGACCTGTTCGAGGTCGCCGTCGTGATCGGCATCAGTGGTTCCGATCAGCGTAAAATCGTCTTCGTAAGGAATAGCAAAAAATATGCGCCCATCCGGCAGCTGGAAAAAATAGGCGAAGTCGTGGTCGAACAGCTTGCCGACCACGATATGCGATCCGCGCACCAGACGAAAATCCCTGCTCTCGGAGATGCCCGAATTCGCCAGCAGACGTTTTGCGCCCGGCCCGGCGGCGTTGACCAGCGCGCGTGCACGAAATGTCTCGCCTCCGGCCACGATAGTCCAATGGCTGCCCACACGCCGCATTTCTGTGACACGGCAGCGGGGCCGGATTAGCGCACCACGATTTGCCGCATCTCGGGCGTTGAGGACGACCAGACGCGCATCGTCTGCCCAGCAATCGGAATAGGCAAAGCCATGGGTGAACTCCGGTTTCAGCGGCGCACCGGCTATGTGAGTGCTCAGGCGGACATTCTCGGCCGTTGGCAACCTTTCACGCCCGCCGATATGATCGTAGAGAAACAATCCAAGGCGCAGCAGCCAGCGCGGTCTAAGCCCCTTCACATGCGGCAGAATAAACCGCATCGGGCGCACGATATGCGGTGCAATTGCCCACAGCCTCTCACGCTCGCCGAGTGCGTCGCGCACCAGGGAGAACTCATAGTGTTCCAGGTAGCGCAGGCCGCCATGAATAAGCTTCGAAGATGCCGACGAGGTGCCGCTGGCCAGATCGTTGGCTTCGAACAAAACCACTTTCGCTCCGCGACCGGCGGCATCGCGCGCTATGCCGCAGCCATTTACTCCGCCGCCGATTATGGCGACATCATAAAGATCGATAGGGTCGTCTGAAGCCGTCATCACGAAGCAGTCCCGGCAGCTCTAAAACTTGAGCGGGCCGTGCTCGATATGCGGCAGCACATGGCGCGCGAACAAATCCGCTTCGGTGGTATGAGGATAACCCGAGAGGATAAAGGCTTCGATGCCTTCATCCTGATAAGCGCGCAGTTTGGCGAGCACTTGATCGGGGGTACCGACGATCGCCGCACCGCAGCCCGAACGCGCACGGCTGACACCGGTCCACAGATTATCTTCGACAAAACCGTCACCACCAGCGGCTGCCCTTCCGGGGTATCGAGAATGTCGAACAGTTCGCTTAAGCTTGCTGCCCCATATCGCTGCCGTCTGGCGTGGTGTCATTCTCCAGGAATTGCAGGAAAATGTCTTTCGGCTGGAATATGCCGGTGTTGTCCGCGAACAGGCAAAACAGGGTGCGGACTAGGAATTGCTCCAGATCGTGCCCGGTGTAGCCCGATGCCTCCAGCGCATCATGCAGCCGCCCCATAAGCTCGGCTGCTTAATGGTTACCGTCGCCTGCGTTTTAAATGTGACCTTGCGGCCCAGCATGAAGTCGAATGCGGTTATGTGTTTGTGTAGGTCCTGAAGGTGGAATATTAGCTCTTTGCCGGTTTCCAGTTCAAGCAGCATCCACCTCTGGAAATCGCAGGTCAGCACATAGCGCGGCTGTTCGGTAGGGTGAATGCTGCTTCCACGGTAATCGAGCGCCTGCCCTTGCGCTTTGCGCAGGTCTGCAACCGGCTGGATTTCTGTTCGACCAGCAGGGTGCCCGGCCAGAACAGATCGATGAATCCATGCTTTTGCTTGAGCAGCTTTACCCGCTGCTCGTAGATCGCCACCTGCTTGCGCTTGATGCCGAATATCTCGAAAAATTCATTGTAGAATGTTTGTGTTTCGCCCTTTTCGTAGTGGGCTTCCTTCCATTCTTCGCTGAACGTCTTGGCGCGCCGCTTCATTTCATCCCCAGCCGAGCCGCATTGCATTCCCCTATGTTAGGCAAAGGCTTAACTAGCGAAGCTGATTTCGCCAAGCCGTTCTATGGCCATTTGCGGCTTGGTAGTGTCCTGTTCCCTCGCGCGCGCGCGAAAAACTGTATTAATGATATAGCCGATGATTACAGGCGGTGTCCGCTTGAACCATCCCAAAGTTTGGAATCGCCCCCCGTCCATCGGCCAGCGGCCTAGCCTGCTTTACGCTCTGGAAACGGCACCACGTCCGCGCCTTGGCGTAAGTGGTCCAAATAGTCGCTCCACCACTGCGCCATTTCAACCCGTTCCTGCCAATGTTCGCCGCGATGATACGCAGCGCGGACCTTATCGCTATCGCCATGTGCCAATGCCCGCTCGATTGCACCGGGGTTCCACTTTCCGCTTTCGTTCAGTAACGTGGATGCCATCGCCCGAAAACCGTGGGCAGTCATTTCGTCCTTGGTATATCCCAGCCGTCGCAAGCTGGCGTTGAGGGTGTTCTCACTCAGCGGTTTTGTACGGGTCCAGACAGACGGGAACACTAGGCCAGCCGGTCCGGTAATCGAATGCACTTCTTGCAGCATTGCCAGTGATTGACGCGATAAGGGCACATGGTGCGGCTTGCGCATTTTCATTCTCTCGGCAGGGATAATCCACACGGCCGCGTCAAAGTCGATTTCGGCCCAATCGGCATTGCGCAGTTCGCCGGGGCGGACAAACACATAGGGCAATAGCTGCAAAGCACGGCTGGTTATGCCCTGCCCCTCATAGCCATCGATGGCGCGCAGCAAAGCGCCAACCTTCGCGGGATCGGTAATCGCGGCATGGTGTTTGACCTTAGGTGTTACCAGTGCGCCGCGCAGATCGCGGGTCGGGTCGGACGTAAGGCGCGCGGTCGCTATCGCATGGCGGAACACCGCACTGGCCAATTGCAGGGCGCGCCTTGCGCTTTCCAGATTGCCCCTCGCCTCTATCTTCCGAAGTGCTGCCAGAATGTCGGCTGGTTCGATGTCGGCAATCGGCAGGCGGCCAATCGGGCCGCTAATCAGGGACAAAAGGAAATCGGCTTTCTTGGCCGTTGCCGGTGCCCAGCCGTTCTGGCCGTCCTGTTTCCGCTTGGCGACATACTCGGCTGCGATTGCATCGAAGGTATTGTCTGCGCCTGCCTGTGCCCGCACCTTGGCGCGGCGCTTTTCGCGTGAAGGGTCTGTGCCCAGAGCAATCTTGGATCGCGCTGCATCGCGCTGCTTGCGCGCTTCGCTTAGGCTGATTTCAGGATAAGCGCCAATGGACAGCAACTTCTCGCGCCCATCGAAACGATATTTGAGCCGCCAAAGCTTCCCGCCCGCTGGCGTGACCTGCATGAACATCCCGCCGCCGTCCGCCATTTTGTATGGCCGCTCGGCTGGTTTCGCCGCTTTGATTGCAACATCGGTAAGAGCCATCGCGCTGGTGCCTTCGCCAAGACCTGCCCAATGATACCGCCCGCTATTGGGGGTATCTTGCAATGGTCTGGCGAACATACCCCCGAATTATACCCCCACATACCCCCGATTGTGAGCGAATGAGACTGAACGCCAACGGTCATTAGAACGCTCCATACCGCAGAAAACGTGGGCTTGTCTAACCGATAATGGATGATGCTGAATAGGTAAGTGGTGCCGCTTAGAGGACTCGAACCTCTGACCCCATCATTACGAATGATGTGCTCTACCACCTGAGCTAAAGCGGCACTCATCTCAAGACGGCAGTGGTGGCCATCTTAGCATGCCTCTTTCCGACATTGCGGAAAGATGGAGGCCCGAGCCGGAATCGAACCGGCGTGCGAGGATTTGCAGTCCTCTACGTAACCACTCCGCCATCGGGCCATCCGGGCAGGATGCGCCCCCTAGCCAAACTCGTTGGCATTGGCAATCACGAACCATGCTTATCGGAACCTGTGCCACTTTACGTCAGGGCAGTCTGGACGCGTGTGTGAAGGCGGCTATGACCAGCGCTATGACCATTGCCGAAGATTTCGACACGCTGCCCGTCAACGCTGGCGAACACCGATTTGCCAGCCACGCACAATGGTTGCAGGGACGCACGCTGTTCGGAGGTGCGAGCGCTGCCATCGCTTACCGCGCTGTCATGCGGACATTTCCCGATTTGCCGCCATTGCGTGCCGCCCAGATCGGGTTTGTCGGACCTGTGGGTGAGGACATCGAATTGCGGTGTGAGATCATCCGCCGCGGTCGCAATGTAGCGCAGATCAAGAGCGAGATCTGGGGCGGTGGGCAATGCGCGCTGACTTGCCTGTTTCTGTTTGGCGAGGGCCGAGGCGCCAATGCCGATTACCCGGCGGCAAATATAAGTGCGACCGCAATGCCGGGCCCTCCCGAGGAGGCGGAAATCATCGGATCGGACCAGGCTCCCGTGTTCATTCGCGAGAATTTCGATATCCGTCGCGCGCAAGATGCGTCGGGACCAGGGGAGCCGATTGTGCGGCGCTGGTCACGGCTGCGCGGCGACCACGGTCTCGACCCGGTCAGCCAACTCGTGCTGATTGGCGACGTACTGCCCCCCGGTTCATTTCGGCAGATGGCGCGCCCCGGCCCGATCAGCTCGATCAACTGGTCGTTCAATGTGCTTGATCGTCAGCCGCAGACCCGCGATGGCTGGTGGCTCTCGCAGGCGCGCGGCGAATGGGCGCGAGAGGGTTATTCGAGTGAGCAGTTGACTATGTGGGACACCTCGGGAACGCCGGTGCTGAGCGGCTTGCAATGCGTGGCGATCTTCGGCTGAACTGCCAAAGGCTGCTGACCATGGGCCGCATACTCCGACCACATCAAAAGTCGTCGGAAAAGTTCGGTGCCCGTTTAGCCATTCCCGCCATCACAGCCTCGATCTGATTGGGCCGACGCATGAGCGCGGCCTGCTCCTCGCTTTCCGCCAACAAGACAGCGTCGGTCGGCGCATCGGGCATGGCAGCAAACAGGCGCTTGGCAGCGCGAATGGCCTCGGGATTTTTAGCTGCGATCGTTCTTGCAAGGGCAAGCGCATCGGCATGCGGGTCATCGGCTAGGCGCGTGGCGAGACCCAGATGCTCGGCCTCCTCGCCGGAAAACTCGCGGTGCGAATAGACCAGCTCGCGCAGAATATCATCGCGAACCAGACCACGCCATAGGGCAAAACCGCCCATATCTGGCACAATGCCCCACTTCATTTCCATTATCGACATGCGAGCTTGCGGATGGACGACACGCACGTCCGCACCGCTGGCAATCTGCATCCCGCCACCAAAGCATACGCCCTGGACTGCGGCGATAACGGGGACAGGACACTTGCGCCACGTTATCGCCACTTCCTGATAAGAATTGGCATTGCCGTGCGTGCGCTCAGTCAAGGCGGGCTCGCTATCATCAGGTGCGCGTCCGAAACTGGCAGTGTCCAGCCCGGCGCAAAAAGACTTGCCTTCGCCCGACAGCACAACGACGCGCACATCCTTGCGTTCGCGCAGCGTGTTGCCTGCCGCAATCAGGGCCGCGAACATCGCCGGGTCAAGCGCGTTCATCTTGTCACCGCGGACCATGCGAACCTGCGCTACGCCGTCGTCCAGTGTGACCAGCACGCGGTCGCCATCAAGCAGTGTCGTCATTCTCGCTCTCTCCAGTCAATGCGGTCTGCGGCGTGTTTTCGCCCAAAATGAGCGCCTCTTCACCGCATTTGGCGGGGCCAAGAGGCAGTGCGCTGGCCTTGCTAGCAGCATCGTGTGCCAGCCGGTAGCCACCGCGTGGGTCGGTATGGACTACCCACGAACAAGCGAACACCGCCAGTTTTGACCGCAGGCGAGAAACATGGACCTCCAGCGAGTTGGTTTCGATGTCGTGATCGACGCGCCACACATCTGCCAGCAGATCCTTGCGCGTGACCCGCGCCCCGCCCGCCTCTGCCAAACGCCACAACAAGGCGAATTCGCGCGGATGCAGACCGATCCACCGATCATGGCAGCGCCCGTCGCGGTGGAACAAGTCCAGCCGGATCGGCCCTGCCCATCGTTGGCGTGGCAAGTGGAACGATCGCTGCGCGACCTTAAGCATT
The DNA here is from genome assembly GCA_963799455.1 of uncultured Alphaproteobacteria bacterium. Classification (GTDB taxonomy): domain Bacteria; phylum Pseudomonadota; class Alphaproteobacteria; order Rhodobacterales; family Rhodobacteraceae; genus CAWCXF01. The sequence continues at coordinate 25,267 of CAWCXF010000007.1, forward strand.
CGTTCGGCCAGTTCGACGAGTGCAACTTGCGAAGGCAATGCATCACCGAAGCCGCGCTGCAAGAAACCGACGCGCTCGCTGGCGCTGTCGAGGCCGACCGCAACCGACCCGGTTATCGGGGTTCCCGGTTGCAACTCGCCCAAGGTGCTGTCCGCTCGCCAATCGATGAGCGTTACAGGTGCTCTCGTTAGCACGGCGTTGATAGTACACGGTGCATGCTCGGCCGCAATCTCGTCGGCATCGTGGTCGGGGCGCAGGATATCCCATCCAAGATGGCGCAGGTCCCACCGTGCAGGAGGGGAGGCGCGCCGCGATAACCAGCCGAATGTCAGCATAGGACTCTCACCACCGGGACAACCGTCCCTTTTTGGGACGATTAGGAGCGATAGAGCGCGATTACTCGCGGCGAAAGGCCCTTGCGGCGACGCGAACAGACCGTGTCGTTGACGTGGTTGGTGAGAACCTCAGGCTGTGCGAGTGGACAGGAAGCGTTTGATATTGCGGGCGGCTTGGCGAAGTCGCTGCTCGTTCTCTACCATTGCGATGCGGACGTATCCCTCGCCCTCTTCGCCGTAACCCACGCCGGCTGCGACAGCGACCTCGGCCTCCTTCAGAAGCTGTTTGGAAAACTCCAGAGATCCCATATCCTCAAATCCGCGCGGCAATGGGGCCCAGGCGAACATTGAGGCTTTTGGAGCAGGGATATCCCAGCCTGCTCTGGCAAAGGCATCAACCATCACGTCACGCCGCTTGTGGTAGAGGTCGCGGTTGGTCTGAACGATATCTTGTGGGCCATTCAAAGCGGCGCAGGCGGCGGCCTGGACCGGGGTGAATGCCCCGTAATCCAGATAGCTTTTCACTCGCGTGAGGGCAGCGATCAGTTTCCGATTGCCCACGGCAAAACCCATCCGCCATCCGGCCATCGAGTATGTCTTTGACATCGAGGTGAATTCAACCGCCACGTCCTTGGCGCCATCGGCCTGCATGATCGATGGTGTCGGATTTCCGTCGAAATAAAGCTCGGAGTACGCGAGGTCGGATATGACCCAGACCTCGTTTTTGCGAGCCCAGTCCACGACCCGCTGATAAAATGCCAGATCGACCACCTCGGCGGTGGGATTGGAGGGATAATTCACTACCAGAACGGTCGGGCGCGGGACAGTATAGGCCATCGCGCTTTCCAGTGCCTGCCAATATTTCTCGTCAGGTGTTACAGGAACCGAACGGATTGTGGCGCCTGCGATAATGAAACCGAATGTGTGGATCGGGTAAGACGGGCTCGGTGCCAATACGACATCGCCTGGCGCAGTGATCGCAGTGGCGAGGCTGGCCAATCCCTCTTTCGAACCCATCGTGACAACGACTTCGCTTTCCGGATCGAGATCCACGCCAAACCGTGTTGCATAATATTTGGCTTGCGCGCGGCGCAGTCCGGGAATGCCGCGCGACTGGGAATACCCGTGAGCGGTCGGCTTGAGAGCAACTTCGCACAATTTGTCGATCACATGTTGCGGGGGTGGCTGGTCGGGATTGCCCATTCCCAGATCAATGATGTCGCGCCCCTCTCGCCGCGCTTCGTGGCGCATCGCGTTCACTTCGGCGATGACATAGGGGGGCAAGCGTTTGATGCGGTAAAATTCGGAGTCCATGCGATAGTCCGGTCTGCAGGTTCGTCATCGCCAGCACGGCGAGCGGCCTTCTCAGTGAAGGATTCACCTTTCTCGCGCAATGCGAAGTGTTCGCTTTGGGCCGAGATTCCCGCTATCGATGGCCCAACAAAACATTGAGGATTGCTGCAAACCATGACTGATGACGCCATGACCGCTGACCCTTTCACCAATCTTTTCGAAAACCAGGCAAAGTTGATGCGCGCTGCGCTCGCGCCGTTTTCGCAAGGCAGCATTGGCACCGTTGATGGTACCCCATTGTCGGCAGACGCGATGCAGCAGTGGCAAGATGTGGCGATGCGGCTGCAATCGCAATTCATGCAGTTTCAGACCGAACAATCATCGAAAATCGAGCCGATGGCGATGTGGGGCGATCCGGCGCGCTGGCAGACCCTGAGCGAGAACTGGTATCGGCAAATGCCTATCGCCAATCCTGAAAAGCAAACGGAACTGTGGCTCGAAGCGGTCGACGTTTGGCGGGATGTCCTGACAAAATTTTCAGGTGCGGTGCCAGCCGAGGGCGACAGCGTTCCCGCCGATGTTTTGCCGCGCAAGGACCGCCGTTTTGCCGATGCGCGGTGGCGATCCAACCCGGCCTTTGCCCTGATCCATCAGACTTATTTGCTGATGGCAGAACGCTTGGGAGACATGGTCGAAGATCTCGACGGCGTACCCGATGATAAACGCGAGCAGCTGAAGTTCTTCACCCAGACTCTTCACCGAGGCGGCCAGTCCTGCAAATTTCGCCATGACCAATCCCGTTGTGATGGAGCGCACTCTTGAGACCAAAGGCGAAAACCTGATCTCGGGGATGGAGCATCTGATGGCCGACATGCGCAAGGGCCAGCTTTCCCATACCGATGGCAGCGCGTTCGAGCTGGGCAAAAATATCGCAACGACGCCCGGCAAGGTCGTGCACGAGACGCAGTTGTATCAACTGATCCAGTATTCGCCGACCACCGACAGCGTGCTGGAAACGCCGCTGATTATCTTCCCGCCGTGGATCAACCGCTTTTACATTCTCGACCTCAACGAGAAGAAGAGTTTCGTTCGCTGGACTGTAGGGCAAGGTGTGACCACCTTCATGGTCAGCTGGAAGTCAGCCGATGCCAGCATGAAAGACATCGTCTGGGACGATTACATCAAAGCCCAGATCGAAATCATCGACGTGGTCCGTAAACGGCTGAAGGTCGATAGTGTGCACACCATCGGCTATTGCGTTGCAGGCACGACGTTGGCCGCCACGCTCTCCCTGCTCGCCGACCGCGGCAAGGCCAACAAGGTCGCCAGCGCCACCTTCTTCACCGCGCAGGTTGATTTCGAGAAGGCAGGCGATTTGCTCAATTTCGTCGATGACCAGCAATTGGCCACGATCGAGCAATTGTCCCCCGAAGGCTATCTCGATGGGCGATATATGGCGGCGACGTTCAATCTGCTGCGCGGCACGGATCTCATCTGGAATTACGTCGTCAACAATTACCTTTTGGGCGAAGAATATCCCGCCTTCGATCTGTTGCACTGGAACGGCGATGTCACCAACCTGCCCGCCAAGTGGCACCAGTCGTATCTGCGTGACCTTTATCGCGACAACAAGCTGGTCAAGAAAGGCGCAATGGTCGTCGATGGAACGCCTGTTGATCTCACCAAGGTGAAGACGCCGACTTACATTCAGGCAGGACGCGAGGATCACATTGCGCCGCCTGAAAGTGTTTGGCGGATCACCGATCACTTCAGCGGCCCATTGCGGTTCGTATTGGCAGGGTCGGGCCATATCGCCGGTGTCGTCAATCCGCCCGACGCGAACAAGTATCAGTACTGGACGAACGAAGACGATGCAGGTTCGCTTGAAGAGTTCAAGGCAGGCGCGAGCGAGCATAGCGGAAGCTGGTGGCCGGACTGGATGGAATGGCTGCGCAAGCAGGCGCCAGGCGAGGTCAAGGCCAAGGGCAAGCGCCTTCCCGGGGGCGGAAAAGGCGACAAGGTGATTGAGGATGCGCCCGGGCGATACGTCCTGACGCGATAGCCAGCGCCGTATGCCCGTCGAACAGGCGCCTTATCTCCCAATTTGACCTCTCTCGTCATGGATATTGTGCAGTGCACAATTTTTCTTGACTTGGATCGAAATATCCCTATTTTGTGCAGTGCAACATAAAGGGAATTTCCATGACGACTGTTGGGAAAAACGACAATGCTGCCGAGAAGGCCTACGCTGAGGCGGTATCCGCCAAAACCGTAGATGCGCCCTCGACGATGCCTGTAGCGGCTAAGGCCGCAACATCGGTCAAGGCGGCAGCGAAGGCCCCGGTTGGCGCAGATAAGAATGCATCTGCTGCCAAGACGACGGCCAAGCCCGCCACGACAAAGACACGCCCTGCGGCGAGGAAAACCGCACCTGTCAAAAAGGTGACGGACCCCGCCAAGGCCAAGCCCGCTGTCAAACGGGCGGCCAAGGGTAAGGTCAGCATCGAAAAGATCGCCAAGGCCCGCAAGACATCGCCTCGCAAGTCTGCAGCAAAGAAATCAACCTCCAAGCCCGTCGCAGCGCAAGCCGTCGCGACGAGCAAATCAACAACAACCAATATCAAGACATTGAAGGAAAAAATTATGGCTACCGCACCAACCCAGAACGTCCAAGACACCATGAAGAGCACTGCCGAAGAAATGCAGGCTCGTTTCCAGAGCGCATTCGGCAAGTCGAGCGAATTTGCGTCGGAATACAGCGAATTTGCAAAGGGCAATGTCGAAGCGATCGTCGAATCGGGCAAGCTTTTCGCCGCCGGCATGCAGGACATGGGTCGTGAAGCCATGGAAGAGAGCCGTTCGGCTTTTGAAACCATGTCCGAAGACGTCCGTACGCTCGCGGCCGCGACTTCGCCAACCGAAATGCTGCAGCTGCAGGGTGAACTGGCCCGCAAGTATTTCGACCAGGCAATTTCGCAGGGCTCGAAGACCAGCGAAAAGCTGATGAAGCTCGCTAACGAAGCTTTCGTGCCTGTCAGCAGCCGTGTCAGCGTTGCCGTCGAGAAAGTCTCGAAGGCTGCTTAACCTTTCGGCTTTATAGATACCAAACGTCGGCGTGGCTCAACACGCGTCGATGCTAACCGGAGGCCGGGCGGGTAAAACCGTCCGGCCTCTTTGTTTGAGGACGGGCCTTTCCGGCGTGGCCGACAGGCTTTTGGAACCAGCATCATGCCAGACGCCCAAAGGTTCAGAAAGCCTGATCAGCCGACAAAACTGACCAAGCGGGATCGTCAGGCAATTTAACTTGCCCTCGCCACCTTGCGATTTCGCCCCGCATCACGATATTGCGCGAGACCATGACGTTGAACTCCCTTTCCAATTCCGCGATTGCAGCGCCGCTTGCACAAGTCGATCAAGCGCAACTGGCTGCGTTGACTACGACGATCTTTGCGCATTCCGGCCCTGACGATGACGGGCCGCCGGACGAAGATAGCGAGAGCGGCGTTGCCACCAAAACCAAGGCCAAGCCGAAAAAGCCGAGCCAGTACAAAGTGTTGCTACTCAACGACGATTACACCCCGATGGAATTTGTGGTGATGGTCCTCAAGCGTTTTTTCCGCATGGATCTTGAGCAGGCCACCCAGGTGATGCTTCACGTCCATCAACGCGGCGTCGGCGTGTGCGGTGTCTACCCCTACGAAGTGGCCGAAACCAAGGTGAACCAGGTGATGGATTTCGCCCGTGAGCACCAGCATCCGCTGCAGTGCACTTTGGAAAAGGCCTGATTCCAGCGCCTTGATCGGTAGCCACCGGTCGCTGGTCGCGTCATCATTTATCTACAGCCAATACCTTGGGGCATGACCGCGCGCGATTCTCGCGCTAAGAAGACCGGGAACCTCCGCTTTTTCGCACCGAACGGCGCCCATTGCTCAATTTTCTGCCTTCGATAGATCGTTACATCCTGCGGCTGACACTGCTGCCGATGCTGGGAATATTTGCGCTCGCCGCCAGTCTGCTGATGCTCGACAAGATGCTGCGATTGTTCGAGTTCGTATCGACCGAAGGCGGCCCGGTCGGCATCGTGTTCAAGATGCTCGCGACCCTGGTTCCCGAATACGCCAGTCTGGCCATTCCGCTCGGTCTGATGCTCGGCATCCTGCTCGCGTTTCGCAAACTCGCCACATCCAGCGAGCTCGATATCTTTCGTGCAGTGGGCCTCAGCTATGGCCGACTGCTGCGCGTGCCTTATGCCATCACTTCAATTCTGATCGTTGCCAATGTTGCGCTGGTGTTCTTCGTCCAACCGCTCAGCCGCTACACTTACGAACAGCTTGAATATGAACTGCGCTCCGGGGCTTTGGGCGCGTCGATCAAGGTCGGCGAATTCACCACCTTGGCCGACCGTGTCGCCTTGCGGATCGAGGAAAGCGAAGACGATGGACGCATGCTCAAGGGCGTCTTCGCTCGCGTGGCCAACAACCAGGGTCAGGTTCTGTCCATTTCCGCCAGAGAGGGATCATTCCTCGCCACAACGGATAGTCCTGACACGATCATCCTGCGACTGACTGACGGCACCATTGTTCAGGATACAGGCAGGAGCGAGGATGCCGCCACTCCCCGCGTCCTCACGTTTTCCCGGCACGACTTGCCGATCGACCTGCCCGCTATCGAGCGTTTCCGCGAGAGGGGCGATTTGACGCGCGAATACATCCTGCCCGAACTTCTCCGCGTGGGATGGAGCAAGGAGACTACGCGGGCAGAACGCGATGCCAGTCAAGCCAGCTTCAACTTCCGGCTCGTGGAAGTGGTTATGATGGCCCTCCTACCGCTTTTGGCAGTAGCCTTGGCTATCCCGCCCAAACGATCGACCAGCGCGCTGGGAGTCTTCATTTCGATCATAATGGTCGTCGCCTATCACAAGGTGAACCAATATGGAGAGGATGTGGCGGCGCTCGGCAGGGTCGAGCCAGTGATCGCGCTATGGGTGCCTTTCCTCATCTTTGCCGCGCTGATAGTCTGGATGTATTATCGCGTCGCTTACGTTCCGGGCGGCCAGGCCATTGGCGCGCTGGAAAGTGGGTTCGCAAAGTTGTCGAAGCAATTGCGCGCATTGCGAAGGATCTGGCAAAAACCTCGAAGTCAGCCTTTGATCGAGAGCGAATAGCGGACCGTTTAAATGCAGTTTGATTTCTTCCCCTCGCGCACGCTGACCATTTATCTGGCCAAGCTGTTTGTCACGCGGATCCTTCGCTGTCCTGGTCATGCTTGTGCTGATCCTGCTGATGCTGGACCTGCTCGCAAAGACGGGCGAAATTCTGGCTGTGCCCGGCAATGGCCAAGGCGACATTCTGCATTATGCCGAGCTTCGCATTCCCCAGCTGGTGCAGCAATTCCTGCCCTATTCGGTATTGCTGGCGACAATCATTACCCTGCTTGCACTGAACCAGAACTCCGAAGTCATTGCCATGAAGGCAGCCGGGCTGTCGGCCCATCAAGTTTTGGCGCCCTTGCTTCTGGCCGCTCTTGCGGTATCGGCCATCTCTTTTGCATTCAACGAGCGGGTCGTGACACGCTCGACCGCGTCCTTGAAGGCATGGGAAGCGAACGATTTCGGACCAGTCCCCGAAGGCGCTTTGACGCGCTCCAACGTTTATTTGACCGACGGCGACGATGTGCTGGCAGCGTCGAGCATATCAGGGCTTGGGCCAGACACGGTAATGCGTGGTGTAACGTGGTACGACCGCAGCCCCACCGGACAAATCGTGGCACAAACACGGGCAGATACCGCCACCTTTGCCAATCCGGGGTGGCAAATGAGGAATGCGACCCGGTTCACCGTTCAGGATGCGGGCGTCGAAACATTGGGCAGCATTACCGTTGGCGAGGGTCTGGGCTTGTCCCGTGTGGGACTGGCCGCCATCGATCCTGACGCTATGTCCTTCCTGGAACTTCGCCGTTCCATCGACGCCTATGAAGATGCCGGACGTCGCACGGATGAGATGAAAGCGAAGTGGTGGCACAAACTGTCTGGGCCGCTGTCGGCATTCCTCATGCCGTTGCTGGGCGCCATCGCCGCTTTCGGACTAGCCCGATCCGGCCACCTGTTCGTGCGCGCGCTAATCGGCATGGCGCTGGGGTTCGCTTATTTCGTGGTCGATAATCTGGCGCTCGCTATGGGGAGCTTTGGCGGGTATCCGCCGTTTCTCGCCGCATGGGCACCGTTTTTCCTGTTTATTCTGGTGGGCGAAACCGTTTTGATCCGAACCGAGGAATGAACGGTTTTTCAATCCGGCTGGCGCGTGTGGACGACGCGCAGTCGTTTCATGATGTCGAGGAAGATGCGGCCACCTTGCTGGCGGAGGAACCGACCCTTGCGGGCGTGCCTGTCCCGCCCTCCACACCTGCCGCTGACTATCGCGCCATGATTGCCCGCGGTCAGTGCCTGACGGCCACTGTCGAACACGATGTCGTCGGGTTTGCCGCCGCAGGCCGAGCCGGACGCGAGCTTCACCTCAATGAGTTGAGCGTCGCTCGCAAACATCAAGGGCGCGGTATCGGCAGCACCTTGTTGCGCGCGCTGACCATCGATGCGCGAAACTGCGGTATTCGGGCGATCACTCTGAACACCTACCGCGATATTGCCTGGAACGCGCCGTTTTACGAAGAGCACGGTTTTATCGAGGTGCAAAACCTGATGGAGTATCCTCATCTGGCGCAATCGCTGGAAAACGCGGTCGCGCTTGGCCTTCCTCGCGAACGGCGATGTGCGATGATCCTTTTTCTGGGCAACTAGCAGAGCGTCTTGAGCGAACTTGCCCAGAATATGCCGCAACGCGGCTGACGGAAATTGAGGTGTTATACGTCCCGAGTTACGACACTGAAGCGCAGGTTGTCGCAGCTCCTGGCAACCCTAACGCTTGGTCATCGTGCTCTTCGCGATACGTCCAACCAGCGTCCACATACCTAGGTGATTGGCACCGTCATAGGTCGATCCATTGCCTAGCTCTCGTGCAAGGCGCCGATGTGCCTCTGGCAAATCGTGATAAGGCATTGACGGCATCAGGTGATGCAAGGCGTGATAGCGCAGGCCAACCGGCGCCCAGATTTCGGCGATCCGGCCAGGCGGCGGCACATTGACGCTGTCGAGGAACTGCGCGGTCACAGTCATCGGCTCGCCGTCGTTCTCCCACAGATGCGCTACGAGCGTCCTCAGTTGATTGAGCACAGCGGTCACAGAAACGATGGCCAAGCCGATCACCAGCGGCCGCCAGCCAATGACAAAATAACTGATTGCCAGGACGCTCAACGCCCACAGCGATCCGGTCAGCTCCTGCCAGAAAACGCGCGGTTTCAGATCGTCTTCAGGCGGACGGCGGCGAAAGTCGGGATTGATCGACAGGGCGGAAAACCGCTGCCAGACAAAGCTACGCACCGCTGGAATGATCGCGCCCAACGGGACGAGCACGGCAAACCGAAACAACAACGCCACCGGCGCCAGCAAAGCGACCAAAACGAAAAGCGGCAAGCTCCACGGCTTCATCAAGGCGAGCGGCAGATATTCCGGGTCTTCAACCGTGCCATACTGGGTGCGCTTGTGATGCAATGTGTGGACGCCTTCGTACATGAACGATGGTGTCAGCAGGGGTACGCCTACAAGGGCGTTCCAGCCCAGCCGGAAACCGGGCAGTGCGCTACGATGAATATGCGTAAGCTCGTGAATGAACATCAGTGCGCGGTACAATGCCAATGCCGAAACCAGCCCCAAAACGATCGCCAGCGGCATGCTCTGAGCCAAAATCGCTCCTGCCATAGCTCCATAACCGACGAGCGCCGATACGATCAGATCAGGCCAGTATATCGCAGCCCTGGCCGTCCCCAGCCCCTTCGTCAGATCGCGCACAGCGCGCAGCATCGTCTTGTCATCGGTTTCGATGAATTGGGCGCGCGTCACCTTCGGGGAATAGCCGGTCGGGGCAGGCGCGATGGGCGTTTGAGCGTTCATGGTTTTGGTCTCTCGGTGTGCCTTACCGCAATTCTTCCAGAAACGACAGGCAGGGCGTCCATTGCCCGTTGCATGACTTTGGTAGAGTGGGTGATCCCGTCACATCTAATCTTGACAGAAGGTCATATAGTCGCGTTCTGGCCTAATCCAAGCTGAACCGGGATCGACCGTGCCGCAACTACCCTCGTCTCACAGCCCGACGGCCATCGTTATCGAGCCGGTTTCCAACAAGTCCGGGCGCGCCCGTTTTGTCGACCTGGGGCGCAGATATTCCGCCCAGTTGCCGCATTACGTTCCACAATTGCGCTCAGAGCAGCTGGAGTTGATCGATCCTGAGAAAAATCCCTTTTTCGATCACGCGCAAGTCGAATTGCTGATTGCGACACGCAACGGGCACGATGTGGGCCGGATCAGCGCACATATCGACAAGTTGGCGTGTGAGCTGCCGCGCGAGCAGGGCTTTGGTCCGGGTACAGGGATGTTCGGTTATTTCGATGCCGACGACAGCGAAGTCGCCTCAGCGCTCTTCGCGGCAGCGGAACAATGGCTGCGCGATAACGGCATGACACGCGCACTGGGCCCGATTTCCTTGTCCATCTGGGAAGAACCCGGCTTGCTGGTCAAGGGCCACGACCATTCGCCCACTGTCATGATGGGACACCATCCCGCGCATTACGAACAATGGGTGACGGATGCCGGCTATGCCCCGGTGAAATCGCTGCTCACTTATGATCTGGATATTATTGAGGAGTTCCCGCCGCTCATTCAACGCATCATCAAGTCTGGCGAAAAAAACGCCCGGATCATTGTCCGCGCAGCAGGCGTGGACGACTATGACGGGGACGTGCGCATTATTCTCGAGATTTTGAACGATGCTTGGTCCGACAATTGGGGCTTTGTCCCTTTCACTGATCGCGAAATCGAGCACGCCTCGAAAAAGTTGAAGCCATTGGTCTTTCCCGAACTCGTCAGGATTGCCGAACTCGAAGGGGAGCCGGTCGCCTTCATGCTGACCTTGCCGGATGCAAATGAAGCATTGCAGCGCATCAACGGCAAACTGCTTCCGTTCGGTTGGGCGAAAATGTTGTGGTGGCTAAAACGCCCCAAGGCTCGCACCATGCGCGTGCCCTTGATGGGTGTTTTGAAGAGATATCAGGCGTCGCGCCTCGCCAGCCAATTGGCCTTCATGATGATAGAATATATTCGCCGTGACGCGATTTCGAAGTTCGGCAGCTCCAGAGGTGAAATCGGCTGGATCCTGGATGACAACCAGGGGATGATTGCCATTGCCGACGCACTCGGCGCAAGGATAAATAGAGAGTACCTGATTTACGAAAAATCCTTGTGCGACTGACCGCCGTATAAGGGTATTGTGGGCAGTTAACATCAGTTGCGAATTCATTGAGTTGCAAGGGAACCGGGCGGCCTTCCCGGCGCTTGTTCATAAATGCCCGTGTTTGTGCTAACACGCGGAATTGCAAGGGATGCGCGCCATATGGCAACGCCAGGCAAAAGTTCACGGAAACCGCCCTCCAGGGGGCATGCGCTTGTCGTCGAGGACGAGGTGCTGCTCGCTGCCATGATCGAAGACACCTTGCTGGACGCCGGTTACGAGCGCGTAACCGTGTCGACCACGACCAACGCTGCCCTTGCGATACTGCGCGAAGACTTGCCCGATATCGTCATACTCGACGTGCATCTGGCGGACCGCGATGATGGCTGGGCCATTGCGGAACTGCTTGACGAGGTGTCTCCCAATCGTCCCGATATTGTGTTTTCCACGGGATCACCTGAAGAAATTCCAAGCCAGATCGCGGGCCTTGGGACGATTTTGGCAAAGCCCTACACTCCCCAGGATTTGCTCGACGTCCTCGAAAAGCCTGAGAAACCAGGCCTGCTGGGCAAATTGCGCGGCAAGGTCTCCTGACCCCTGCGGCAAGCGCGCCGCAACCCCTTGTAAACCAGTGGGAAGATCGTTCGGGCCGAATCCTAGGGGCGTTTGCCTGGATGGGGGCTTTTGAGAAAATCTGGCTCACTTTGAGATTGGCTGCATCGTCGCGGTCGACAATCGTTTCCAACGATGTTGGTCGCTAGATGTTTGCGTCTCTAGCGCGCCTTGTGCGCCAGAATCCCCATGCTCGACGAAAAAAGACCTCCGCTCTTTTGAGCGGAGGTCTTTCGGGATCGTATCACCGGCCGCTTGGACGGGAGGGGGGGTCTCGGCGGTGACAATAGCTTAATGCTCGGCTGGAAGGGGGGTTCCCGCGGGCCTGAAGTTTTTCAAAAATTTTTATTAAGGCAATGGATTTTCGCTCAAATATAAGGGCGGGCCTGATTTTCGGTGCGTTTGTATTGGGCATACTCACACGCCGCTTCCATGTCCGGCACATGGATCTGGCCAGGCGTCCATTCGACCAGCTTTTCCCGCTCGAGCGCTTTGATGGTCCGGTTCGTATGGACGAGTGACAGGCCGAGCATATCGGCGATCTGGGCTTGCTTGATAGGCAGTTTGATACGGTTGCGGTCCATCGCCATACCCGTCGCCGCAGCACGATCGACGAGCCACACAGCCAGATGCGTGACGCGTTCTTTTGCGGAACGCTGGCCCAACGAGACGATATGCTCTTCCAGCGCCGTCTCTTCCTTGGCAGCAACCCAGATCATGTCGTAGCTCAACCGAGGCTGGTTAGAAACGATATCGTAGAACGTACTTCTGTCAAAGCGGCACAGACGCGCCTGGCGAAGGGCCGCGACAGAATGCGTGGCCGGTTCGTCAAAGGCTCCCTGCAAACCAATGAGGTCACCGGGAAACATGAAATTGACGATCTGACGCCGGTCATCCTCGAGGTGGCGATACCGGATCAGCACTCCATCCAATACGGTAAACAGATGATTGGTATTCTCGCCTTGCTGGATCACCACGTCTCCGGGCTCGAGCACAATCTCGCTTTCCTTATGCGACTGGATAACGTCGAGCTGTTTGGGTGCAAGCGGTCGAAGACCTGGACAATCCAGCAACGGACATTGACGGCAGGCTACTTCGTCGCTGGCTATATGCATCGTAGTACCCCGTCCCCGTCAGCAAATATTCTTGTTCTGCCTCCCCTTAAACCAAGTATTTCAGATTGGCTTCAACAAATAACTTGCGAGGGGAACCCATGCTTCTAACGCTCGTTAATCAGACCTAATAAGAGGGATCACATTTATGTCTTTGGGTGACCAGATCGCCAAGCATCTTCCGTATCTGCGACGTTATGCGCGCGCTTTGACCGGATCGCAATCTACCGGTGACGCCTTTGTTCGCGCCACACTCGAAGCGGCTCTCGCAGACCCTGATGTGAAAGGTTCGCTGGAGGGTGGCCGCGTGCAACTCTACCGCGCTTTTAACAAGGTCTGGTCGAGCGCCTATCTGGAAGTATCCGGAGATCAAGACAATGGTATGAGCGACCACGAAACTGCTGCGCAAAACCGGCTCAGGTCAGTCACACCGCTCAACCGCCAAGCCTTGCTGCTGACCACGCTCGAAGACTTCTCGACCGAAGAAGCCGCCGAGATCATGGACATTTCCAACGAAGATGTTGAAAGCCTGATCAAAGAGGCGGTCACCGAAATTGACCGGGAGTCCAGCACGACGGTCCTGATTATCGAGGACGAGCCACTGATCTCCATGCAGTTGGAAGATCTCGTCAGTGCCCTCGGCCATACCGTATGCGGTACTGCCGCAACGCGCACTCAGGCGCAGGAAATTGTTGCCGAGAAAACCCCGGGCCTGGTCCTTGCCGACATCCAGTTGGCAGACGGTTCGTCCGGGCTTGACGCGGTCGATGATATTCTGGCCATCGATACGATCCCGGTGATCTTCATTACTGCCTATCCCGAGCGTTTGCTGACCGGCGACAGGCCCGAGCCCACATATCTGGTGACCAAACCGTTTCAGGAACAGACCGTTCGCGCCGCGATCAGTCAGGCCCTGTTCTTCGGATCGAGCCGACCCATCAGCTAAACGCATATATCAACGGCAATGGTTTGGGGCGTGTGGCACGATGTGTCATGCGCCCCGATTGCGTCTGGCATGGCAAAAGCGCACCTGCAACGTCCCCCGATCGTTGACTAATCGGGTATGCAAAGTGCCCCAGCCCTGTTGCGGCCAAGTCAGCACGTGCAAGCGCCTACGGGGACGGCCGGGCCTCGCTAGGCGCTCTCAAGGCAAACTCCGTCGGCTGGCGTACCGGCACCAGCAGCTTGCATCGCACGCCGTCGGCATGAAAATCGAGCTCAACCGGGTGACGCAACTCATGAGCAACGACTTTTTCGATAAGCTCAGTCCCGAAACCGCGACCCCGGCTCAAGGGCACAGGCGGACCTCCAGTTTCAGTCCAGTGAATTTCGGCAAGGCCAGCTCCAGCCAGCGTCCACACCACAGATACAGAGCCGTCGGACGTGCTCAAGGCGCCATATTTTGCGGCGTTGGTAGCCAGCTCGTGAATAGCCATGCCCAGCGAAAGCGCATCATTCGGTGCCAATTCGACCTCTGGTCCCGAACGTGTAACCATGCCGTCCCCGGTATTCGCATAAGGGGCCAGTTCGGCATCGATCACAGCACGGATCGGGGTCGTCCCCCATTCGGACTGGGTCAACAAGTCATGTGTTGCCGATAAGGCCCGGATGCGGCCTGCCAAGCCATCGGCGAACTCAGGAACCTCGGTGGCGCGGCGACGGGTCAGGGCAATTATCGAAAGCACATTTGCGAGCGTATTCTTCACACGGTGATTGAGTTCGCGAGTAAGCGAATTTCGGATCGAGCTCTGTTCTTCAAACCAGTTCAGTTTGATCTGATCCTCCGTGGCACGGCGCGTCAGCAACCGCGCCACAAGCATCAAGAGACTGCCGACGAACAGTCCGAACAGCAACGCTATCATCGAAAGCGGCGACAGCATGGCATTTGCAGGAGCGGTCAAGACGACCGTCATGGTGCGCCCGGCGATATTCACCGGCATCTCGACCTGCTCGCTGACGTCCTGTTGCTCCCCTGTTACAGCCAGCAGATTCTCATCAGCAACTGCGCCATTATAGAAGCGGGCAGACAAGCCTTTGTCACCGAACTCCTCATTGACGGCAGCATCCAGAAATTCTGTCGCCCTTATCGGACTGTAGACGTAACCCTTCAGTCGGCGCTCTCGGCCCTGACCGTCATATACCGGCATGTATATAAGGAAACCGGCCGCAGCATTCGTGCCTTCTTGTTTCAACCGCACCCGTCCACTGGCAACGGGTTGCGCGCGTTGGGCGGCAAGTGTCATGGCCGTGCGGCGCACTATTTCTGAATTCATATCGAAGCCAAGGGCCCGGCGATTGCGCGCATTGTCCGGCTGAAGATAGCGAACAGGCACAATCAAGCCGCGTGCATCACTTTTTTCACGAGGCCAGACATTGAGCCGCTCGCCCAGACGGGCCGACATGACGCTTTCAAATTCCGGCACATCGTCAGGAGACAATGCCGGTGCCCAGCCGATACCGTCGATCCCGCGATAATCGCGATCCAGTTGAAGCTCGCTGACGAACCTGCGAAACTCGCTAAGCGAAAACTGGCCGGTCGTTGCAAACAGTGCCGCCCCAGCCCGCAAGTACGAGGCGCTTGCAGTAGCGCGTCGTTCCAGGGTGGAAGACAAGCTGCTGGCGGTCCGGTCCAAACTCACCCGTTCATTGTCAGCAACACTGCGCTCGATAAGAACTACGCTCAACAGAGTGATGGCCGCGATTAACAGGAACGCGGCTATCGGCACTGCGCGCGGAAAACGCAGCAGCCACCGGCTGTGATCGTTTTTGGTATCCCGTTCCAGATCCTCTTGTTGCATACTGCGCTCATCCGACCTTAAACCGGACACGTTTCCCATTGCTGAAGCCATATCTGACCGAGGCGGAGTAGCGCCTTCGTTTTACCGGTCGTTTAGGGAACAATAAACAAATGTCATCGTTCCCAAAGCCTGACAGGGTCGTAGTTGCAAACTTATCAGGAATGGCTATTTGGGGACCTACCCGACGCCTGTTCCTGCCCGGGCATTCAAATTTTGGCAGACAAATGACTTCTGAAAAGCCATCAAAAAACATCGTTGGGCGCGTATCTGGCCCAGGAGAAATGAAAATCGATCAGGCTTCAAACTCTAGCAACCCCGAATGGGCGGATGGTTTGAAACAACTGTACGATTCCGTGGTGGACGAGGATCTCCCAGACAGCTTGCGGGATTTGCTGTCGCAACTTGATAAAGGCAACTGATGGGGTCCACAGAACGCACGGCCCAGCATAAAGCCGACTTCAAGGACGAGTTGACGGCGGTTGTCCCTCATCTGCGCGCATTTGCACGCGGGCTGTGCGGGCGTGCCGACATGGCCGACGATCTTGTTCAGGAGGCCTTGTTAAAGGCATGGGCTGCGCAGGAGCGGTTCGAGCCGGGCACATCGATGCGCGCGTGGACCTTCGTGATTCTTCGCAATGCCTATCTCACTGATATGCGTCGCAACCGCTTTCGCGGCGACTACGATGAAAATGTTGCCGAGCGTATTTTGACGGCACCTGCCGGGCAGGAAGAGCCGATCCACTTGTCTGATATGCACCGCGCCTTGCTGACCTTGCCTCCGGAACGCCGCGAGGCCTTGTTGCTCGTCGGAGCCGGCGGCTTTTCCTATGAAGAAGCGGCCGAGATCTGCGGTTGCGCCATTGGAACAATCAAGAGCCGCGTAGGTCGTGCCCGCGCCGCGCTGAACTCCATGCTTACAGATGGGTCCATTCCGCGGCGCTCCATCGGAGATGCCGGCGCGCACCGTGCCATCCTCAAGGAACTTGACGATGTCGCCGCCGGGAACGGCATTGCGTCGAGAGATTGACGTTGCCGCTGACGCCGAGTTCATTGGCGTCGAAGGGCAGCAACAATGAATGACTTGCCTGAAAGTCAACCGGCTGAACCGGATACCATCGCTGTGCCCGCTGATAGCGACAACGCGGCCATAGCGACCATGAGCGCAGAACATGGAGGCACACCACCGGCATTTGCCGCGCAGCAAATGCGCTTGCTTTCGGCAATAGTGTTGATGCTTGGCATCGGGCTGTTTCTGGCAATGCCTTTTGTCCTGTCCATCGGCTCGGTGGTTTTTCTGCCGCTGGTCAGCGCCCTGATCCTGACCATCATGTTGTCCCCGCTGGCCGACAAACTGGCAGGCGTCGGAATTCCCAACATACTCTCGTCACTTATCGCTTTGTTGGCTTTCTTCGCGATCGTCATTCTGGCACTGGCCCTCATCCTGCAGCCGGCCGTCGCCTTGTTCGATCGTCTTCCTTTCATGATCGATCAGGTGGGCGCTCGGTTTCTCGAAATCCGGCAGCAACTAGCCTGGGTTGGCGAGATCAACGAAAAACTGCTCGAGCTTCGCGGTGACGAAGGCAATGCCGTGGTCGTGGCCACACCAAGCCTTCTTCAAGAACTCGCGCTCGCCACGCCAAGCGTCGTGCTTGAGGTTCTGCTTACATTCCTGATGACATTTTTCATGATCGAGGCGCGCATACGCATGCGTCGCCATTTGCTGTTTGACCGCGCCTCATTCGGATCCAGCATCAAGGCCGCACGGGCGATGCGCGAAATTCAAGACCGAGTGGCGAATTACATTTTGACCGTAGCGCTCATAAATACCTGCGTCGGGATAATCGTTGGTGTCGGCGCCTGGGCGATGGGTGTGGACGCGCCGGTCATGTGGGGAGGACTGGCCGCGACGCTGAACTTCCTGCCATATATCGGCCCACTGGCGATGACGATCCTGCTCGGGCTTTTCGGCGTCGGCACAGCAGAAACCGTCTTTCTGGGTCTGATCCCGGCGGCCGCGTATCTCGGCCTGCACACCATCGAAGCCAATATCGTGACCCCGTCGATCCTCGGCAAACGTTTCACCATGAACCCGGTGATGATCCTGATCGCGCTAAGCTATTTTTCGTGGATCTGGGGATTTGTCGGGGCATTGCTGTCGGTGCCGCTGCTGCTGATGCTTACAGCTGCGTTCGAACATATCGGCAAGCCGAACCTTGTGGGTTACCTTTTCGGAGAGCCTCTCTTTGTCGGCAATCGATTGGCCTTGGGAAGCCTGGGCCCACCAGAGGCGAGCAAAGCTGACCCAGCGAATACAGTTTGTACGCCCATGCAAAAAACCCGCCCCCTGCTTGTGACCAGGGACGGGTTTTCTTTTTTGCCGGCTGTCACGGCATTGGCGTTTTTAGTTTGGATAAGTCCAGGCTTCACCGCGTGCCAGGTTTTCGCTGGCAAAGCTCCAGTTCAACTTCGAGCCGATGACCGCATCGAGATAGGCGGGGCGCTTGTTCTGGTGGTCGAGATAATAAGCGTGTTCCCAAACATCGACGGTCAGCAGCGGATTGAAGTCACTGTCGGCAAGTGTATCGCCATCATGCGTTTCCTCAATCGACAGCTTGCCGTCCTTTTCGGCAAGCCAGACCCAGCCGCTGGCAAAATGTCCGGCGCCGCGTTCTTTCAGCTTTTCTTTCAGGGCATCGACAGACCCGAAAGCGCTGTCGATCATTGATTTGAGCTCATCCGACGGGCTTGTTTCCTCGCCTGCCATCGAATGCCAATAAAACCCATGGTTCCAGCTTTGCGCGGCATTGTTGAACAAGCCCTGGTCATTACCGCGGGCAGCAGCGACGATGTCTTCAAGGCTTTTGTCAGCATGGTCGGAGCCTTCGATCGCCGAATTGGTCTTGTCGATATAGGCCTGATGATGCTTGCCATGGTGAAACGAGAGCGTCTCTGCTGAAACCGCAGGGGCCAGCGCGTCGTCGCTATAGGGAAGGTCGATGAGGTTGAAAGCCACGGTAATCTCCATTTTCAGGGTTGGTCAAATCTGGCGTTGACGGTGAATACTTGCCAAGCTGCGACTGGAAAACAATCGGGAAAGGCGGTTTGCAAGGTTAACGCACCAAACCGCGTCTGGTTGCAAGCTGCCTCCTTCGCATCTTCGGACCGGAAAATGTGCTGGCCGAACCTTGACGCTGGGTTGGCGGCGACTAACCCGCGTAGAGTTGTGCCGCAATGGCGGCTGAATTGATCGAGAAACCTTTTTGGGCGAGCTTATGGGACGCAATATATTCGGCACCGACGGCATTCGTGGCCGCACCAACGAAGGGCACATGACCGCCGCGACGGTCATGCGCGTGGGCCAGGCGGCCGGCCGCCATTTCCTGCGCGGGCAGCACCGCCACCGCGTTGTGATCGGCAAGGATACGCGGTTGTCGGGCTATATGATGGAAAGCGCGCTGGTCGCAGGGTTCACCAGCGTCGGCATGGACGTCATAATGACAGGCCCCTTGCCCACGCCAGCCATCGCCATGCTGACCCGCGAGATGCGTGCGGATCTCGGCGTCATGATCTCTGCCAGCCACAATCCTTTTGCTGATAACGGGATCAAGTTGTTCGGGCCCGACGGCTACAAGCTGTCGGACGAGGACGAGGCGAAAATCGAGGACCTGATCTCGAAAGAGCAGGAACTTGCTGCCGCAGAGGACGTGGGCCGGGCGCGGCGGATCGATGATGCGGCCGGGCGCTATATCCATGCGGTCAAGCAATCTGTTGGCGACGATGTCCGTTTGGACGGGCTGAAAATCGTGATCGATTGTGCCAATGGTGCGGCATACCAGGTTGCGCCCGCTGCCATCTGGGAACTTGGTGCTGAAATTATCACCATAGGTGTCGAGCCCAATGGCACCAACATCAACAAGGATTGCGGCTCCACGTCGATCGACGCCTTGCGGATCAAGGTCATTGAGGAATGCGCTGACATCGGCATCGCGCTGGACGGAGATGCAGACCGCCTGCTCGTGGTCGACGAAAACGGTATTACCGTGGATGGCGACCAGATCATGGCACTGGTGGCAAGCCGCATGCAAAAGGCTGGCACTTTGACCGGCGGCGGCGTCGTGGCGACGGTAATGAGCAATCTGGGGCTTGAACGGTTTTTGCACGGTCATGGCCTGACCCTTGAACGGACCAAGGTTGGCGACCGCTATGTGCTCGAACGGATGCGCGAGGGCGGTTTCAATCTGGGCGGCGAGCAATCGGGTCACATGATCCTGACCGATCACGCAACCACTGGCGATGGGACAATTGCAGCGCTGCAGGTGCTCGGCGCGATGGTGTCGTCGGGCCAGAAGGCGAGCGATCTGCTGCATCAATTCGACGCTGTGCCGCAATTGCTCAAGAACGTTCGTTACTCTGGCGGGAATCCGCTGGAAGCTCCGACAGTCAAGCAAGCCATCGCCAGCGCTGAGAATGAATTGGCTGGATCGGGTCGTCTCGTTATCCGGCCTTCGGGAACAGAGCCGCTCATCCGGGTGATGGCGGAAGGCGACGATGCGGCCCAGGTGGAACGCGTTGTTGATGCCGTTTGCGATGCGGTCAGGGCTGCAACCTGATGCTCGAAATGCGTCCCGTCTGCGAAGGCTGCGGTACCGACTTGCCCGCGCCTGCAGGCGGTGCGTTCATCTGTTCAATGGAATGCACGTTCTGCGCGCAATGCGCCGACAAGTTCGATGACGTCTGCCCCAATTGCAAGGGTGAGTTGCTGGATCGCCCGACCCGTTCGGCCAAACTGCTGCAGAAATACCCGGCTTCCACAGCGCGAACACTTGAACCATGAACCCGCCTGGACAGGCGCGCATATTGACCATCGCAGGATCAGACAGTTCTGGTGGCGCAGGCGTTCAGGCCGACATCAAGACCATAACCATGCTCGGCGGCTATGCCATGACCGCGATCACGGCCATCACCGCGCAAAACACGACCGGGGTTTCGGCCATCCAGACCATGGATCCGGCAATCGTGGAAGCGCAGATCACCGCATGCGTTAGCGACATCGGCGTTGATGCGGTCAAGATCGGAATGCTTGGCAGCGCGGACATTGTGCGATGCGTTGCGCGCGCTCTGGCAGGGGTGGATGCTCCCATTGTGCTCGATCCGGTGCTCGTCGCGACCTCGGGGGATATGCTCGGAGATGATGCGACGCTTGATGCCATGCGCGACGAGATGTTTGTGCTCTCCAGCGTCATTACACCCAATCTTCCGGAATTGTCGCGAATTGCGGGATTACCCGCCTCTAGCCCCGATACGATTGACGAGATTGCGCGCGACATCTGGGCGCGAGCAGGTTGCGCGGTTCTGGTCAAGGGCGGCCACGGCAAAGGCGACCGCGTCACGGATTATCTCATCCGCCCGCCTGATGCCACTGTTGCCTACGAGGCCGCGCGACTGGATACGACAAACACCCATGGCACGGGCTGCACGCTTGCCGCCGCGCTGGCGCACGAACTTGGGGCGGGTGCAAATCTGCAGGACGCAATTACGGTCGCGCGGGCATTTGTGCGCGCTGCCATAAGCAACGCGCCGGGTTTCGGGCAGGGACACGGACCGCTTGGCCATGCCACCGTCATCCGCGACAAGCTGCATCTTCAGGCTTCGAGATCGTAAAATGCGGCGATGTGCGCCCAGGCCTCTTCGGCGGTTTCGGCCCATCTGAACAAGTCCAGGTCCTTGTGATTGATGGTGCCCTCGTCAGCCAGCGCCTCAAGATCGACGACCCGGTTCCAGAACTCCTTGCCGAACAGCAGGATCGGCATCGCCTTCATCTTGCCGGTCTGGATCAGCGTCAGAAGCTCGAAAAACTCATCGAAAGTGCCGAACCCGCCGGGAAACACCGCGACAGCCTTGGCGCGCAGGAGGAAATGCATCTTGCGCAGGGCGAAATAGTGAAAGTTGAGCGACAGGTAAGGCGTCACGAAGGCATTGGGTGCCTGTTCATGCGGCAAGACGATATTGAGACCGATTGATCTGCCCCGGCATCGCTGGCGCCCTTGTTGCCGGCTTCCATGATCGATGGACCGCCGCCTGTCGTAACAACAAACTGACGCTTGCCGCCCTCGATAATCGACTTTTCCGAGACCAGACGCGCCAGATTATAGGCTTCCTGATAATACTTCGCCTTATCCGCGAGATTTTGGGCAACGCGCTGCTCTTGCTCGGTCCCGTCCCTGGCCGCGGCGAGCTTGGCCTCTGCTTGCTCGGGCGACGGTATCCGCGCCGATCCGTACATGACCAGTGTCGAGCCGACGCCCGCTTCGTCCAGAAGCATTTCCGGTTTCAGCAGTTCCAGCTGGAAACGCACCGGGCGCAGCTCGTCGCGCAACAGGAAGTCTGTATCGCGGAACGCCAGCTTGTAGGCGGGATGCTGCGTCTGGGGCGTCTGGTGCGGCAGCGCATCGCTGAACTTGGCTTCCTGATCGGCGCGATAGAATTTGCGGTCGGTCAGGTCGCGATCAGATTGGTTATGGTCGGATTGATCAGTCATGGTGTCTCGTAAATAATGAAGCGCCTTGCGCTCCTCAGAAGTCAGCTCGGCGGCTTAGGACGGGCATCTCGCTTGGGCAAGCCGCGAGGCCTTTGGCTACCGGTAGGGAGTTCGGCCAGTCCGGCAATGACGCTGATTGAACAGCGAAACACGAAAACAGTTCTTGCCGAAAACGGTCTGGTGCTGTTTTCTGGGCCAAATCTGTGAGCGGGGCGACAGGCACCGGTCAAACCCTTTGCCCGGAGAATCGAAAATGCATGCTCGTATCCCCGCCCTTCTCGTCACCAGCGGCGCTTTTGCCTTGTGCGCGACGATGATTGCACCGCTATCGGCACAGGAAGTTCCGATCCTGCAACCGGGCAAGCCGGGCGAGGAAACACGCACATTATCGGCTGGCGAAGCTTCGCAATTGGCGGGCAAGGCATTCACCAAAGCCGACGTGACCTTCATGCAGCACATGATCCATCATCATGCGCAAGCTCTGGATATGGCGGCACTGGTCGACGCACGCACTGACAATGCCGAGGTTACCGACATCGCCGAGCGCATCCGCGTGACCCAGGATAGCGAAATCGGGTTTATGCGGGGCTGGCTAACCGAGCGCGGTCTGGAGGCACCCGATCCTGCGGCACATGCGGGCCACGATATGTCGATGTCCATGCCGGGCATGCTGTCCATGAAACAGATGGCTGGCCTGGCGGCGGCCAAAGGGGAGAATTTTGACCGCACCTTCCTCGAACTTATGATCAAGCATCATGAGGGCGCCATCACAATGGTCGAAAATTTGCTCGAACAGCCCGGAACAGCATACGATCCGGCGCTGTTCGATTTCACCAGCGAAGTCGTATCGGACCAGACCGCCGAGATCGCGCGAATGAATGGGGAGCTTGCGACGCTGTCACGCGACCCACGCGCGAACTTGGCTGCCGGTTTTCGGAATGCCGAAGAAGCTTCGTGGAATATCGAACTGCTGGCCGCACTCGAAAAACCCAGCGGCTTTTTCGATCCCGAAAACCCCGCTGGCCTTCGAATCCGCCTCGATGACGAAAATGAGGAGGACACCGACGATAACGCGGATACGACAGACGCGCAGGACGAGGAGGACGAGGAGAGCGAACCTCGCTTTGCAACACGCGGTCCCCTGCTCGACTTCGGCAACACAGACCTCGCCTTTCGCGGCGACACGATGATTGTCGGCAATTACCACGGCTTCAACACCTACCGGCTGGCAAGCGATGGCATGCCCGCCCTGGTTGCCTCGGTCATCTGTCCGGGCGGACAAGGCGACGTTTCCATTGTTGGCGATCTTTTGATTACCAGCGTCGAACAATCGCTGGGTCGCACCGATTGCGGCACGCAGGGTATCGACGAGGATGTCAGTGCCGACAGAATGCGCGGCCTGCGCATCTTTGACATTGCTGATTTGGCGCGACCTCGCCAGGTCGGCATTGTGCAGACTTGCCGCGGTTCGCATACGCATTCCATCGTCACCCTACCTTCCGCAGGCGACGAGAGCATTGTCGTTTACAATTCAGGAACGGCTGGAGTGCGCGACGAAGAAGAGCTGGCGGGATGCATCGGCAATATTGCCGGCGACCCGCGCACTGCCTTGTTCAGCATCGACGTGATCGAGATCCCGGTCGCCAATCCCGGCGCCAGTCGCATCATCGCCTCACCGCGCATCTTTGCCGACGGTGACGGCAACATCGCAGGTCTTTGGCTCGGCGGTGATCATGGAGATGATACGCAGGATTCCAGGCCCACAAACCAATGTCACGATATCACCGTTTTCCCCAGCCGCCAGCTGGCCGGTGGCGCATGTTCGGGCAATGGTATTCTTCTCGATATTTCGAGCCCGCGCGCACCCACTCGTATTGATGCGGTCGTCGACAATGGCTTTGCCTACTGGCATTCGGCCACCTTCAACAACGATGGCAGCAAAGTCGTTTTCACCGATGAATGGGGCGGCGGGGTACAGCCGCGTTGTCAGGCGTCCGACCCCAGAGACTGGGGGGCGAATGCAATTTTCGACGTGGTCTCGAACAGGCTGGAGAAGCGTGGGACATACAAATTGCCGGTGCCGCAATCCAAGCGGGAAAATTGTGTCGCGCACAACGGGTCGATCGTGCCTGTGCCTGGACGCGATATCATGGTTCAGGCCTGGTATCAGGGCGGACTATCAATCTTTGATTTCACAGACAGCTCGAACCCGTTTGAAATCGCCTATTTCGACCGCGGCCCCATTGACGAGGACCAGACCATCGTTGGCGGCTACTGGTCAGCCTATTTCCATCGCGGGGCCATCTACGCCAGCGAGATTACCCGCGGGCTCGACGTGTTGAAACTGCAGCCAAGCGAATTCCTGTCCGCCAATGAGATCGCGGCTGCCGCGCATGGCAATTGGCGAAGACGCGTTCAACCCCCAGCGGCAAACGCCGGTCAGCTGGCCAGCATCGCCGGTGGTCGCAATGGCCTATCTTGACCAGCTGGAACGTGCAGAGGCCATGGCGTCCTCGCAGCTGCTCGCGATCCGCGACACATTGGGTCGAGCCACCACCTCTCTCGATACACAGCAGGGTGCACAAGCCGAAGCCCTGGCTTTGCAAAATCATGCCAGCGATGTTCGGGCAATGACGCTAGAGGGACGCGACGCGGTTCGCGCAAATGCGCTGGCCGATACGCTCGACGCTGTGGCCGAGGCTCTCCTCTAACGAGGAGCCGGATCTGATGCGCCGGTTCCAATTTGATATCGGTCCCGGTCGCAACAGCTCGAAACTCGTTAATATCTTGGCCAAACCTGTCTTATCGAAAGACGGTGCGTCGGAAGGCTTTGAATTCAACCCACTCCTGTCTATTAGCGCGCGATGGACCAGATAAGAACCAACCCCCGCGAAACCATTTTCGTACAAGGTCGATACAGGCGCCAGGGCAGTGCGCGTGATGTGCCGGTGGTTGAATTGTCCAGCGAAGGCACCCGGATTTTCGATCGCTTCTCATTGTTGCGAGCAGGGGACGAGATTACCTTGCGAATTGAAAAGCTTGGCCCGTTTGCCTGCACCGTACGCTGGGTTAAAAACAATTACGTCGGTATCCAGTTCGACAAGCCGCTGTACGGACCGACTTTTACGCATATTTGCGAAACCTTGAGCGCAAATACGACCGACGATTGAGTAGTGATATGATGCGCGTCCAGTCCAGTAGGACGGGCAATCGCTAACCGGCACTTTGACGAGAGCATCATCCGGTCCGGTTGCCATCTCGGTCAGTGCGACGAGCAGTGACTGACAGCCATTGTGAAGACAGTCACCTGGATGCCCCGTGAGGATTCGAACCTCAATTGACGGAGTCAGAGTCCGTAGTCTTACCATTAGACGACGGGGCATTACCGGCGAGCGTTCTTGCAAATTGGCGGCTTATTTCCGCGCAAAGTCTGCATTCGCGAGGGGCGCCATCTAGTTTCGCACCTGCGTCAGGTCAAGCCTGCCCTGTCTCTAAGCGGGAACAATGCAGACGCCTGTCATCTTCCCGCGCTTGCCCCAATCGGCCATTCCCGCTAGCTTTCGTGCCAGGTCCCCACGTTAGACGTATCTCGTCCGGGCGTGGGAGGATAAAGAAAGTATTCTAATCATGGCGGATTATACTCCGCCGGACACTCAGGGAAAGGTTCGCGCCAGCAAGGGTAAATCGTCCGGCACCGTAGCTGATTTTCGCTACAGGGACCCAGCGCGCACCGATGACGAAAAGGGCTGTTCTGCCTCAGAAGAGCCACGCGTTTCTGCCGCATCGCCCACACTTTCGCCAGATCAGAACACGACCGCGACACGTGGCGCCCAGGGCACCGCTCAGCTTTACCGCCCGCAAGGCGTCCGGCGGGGACAGGCCTATGCGGCGCTCGACCTTGGCACGAACAATTGCCGCCTGCTGATCGCACGCCCCTCGGGCGAGAACTTCACCGTTATCGACGCTTTTAGCCGAGTGGTTCGGCTAGGTCAGGATCTGGCTACCACGGGGCGTCTGGCCGACGAGGCCATGGAACGCGCGCTCGATGCTCTGAAGGTTTGCGCCGACAAGCTGCGCCGCCGCAACGTCCACTTGGCCCGTTCGGTCGCGACCGAGGCGTGTCGACGTGCCACCAATGGCGAGGGATTCATCGAGCGGGTCAGGGAAGAAACCGGCATCGTGCTCGATATTATCACCGCTGAAGAAGAAGCACGACTGGCAGTGCTGGGCTGCCACATTCTGCTCGAAAGCGGCGTGGGACCGGCGGTCATTTTCGACATCGGTGGCGGGTCAACCGAACTTGTGCTGATCGAGCCGGGCGGGCCAGTGCCGCGCATCATCGACTGGTGCAGCGTGCCGTGGGGCGTTGTGTCGCTGACAGATACAGTAGGGAGGCTGGAAAGCGATCCCGATCAGCGCGCCGCCCGTTATGCGGAAATGCGGCGACTGGTTCGCAACTCCTTTGCCGAGTTTGCCGAACGGATCGCACCGCGCGCCTGCGAGCACGAGGCGGTCCGTTTGCTGGGCACCAGCGGTACGGTTACAACGCTCGCCAGCCTGCATCTCGAATTGCCCAGTTACGACCGCCAGGCGGTGGATGGTTTGATCGTGTCGGCGCAGGATATGCGCGACATCAGTTCCAGGCTGGCGGGAATGACTCAGGACCAGCGCAGCGAATTGCCGTGCATTGGCACTGATCGCGCCAACCTTGTGGTGGCAGGTTGCGCCATTCTTGAAACAATTCTGGACATTTGGCCTGCCGAACGCCTTGGCGTGTCCGACCGCGGTATCCGCGAGGGTATCTTGCGCTCGCTCATGGCGGCAGAACATGACGCCGAGCGTGCCGCTCGCGCTGCGCTTAAGGATTGACCCCGAAATGTCTGTATTATGACCCGCTCGCGAAGCGATCCTGACCGGCGCGTGCGAAGCGCGAAGAAGCGCACCGCATCGTCGACCCGCTGGCTCGAACGGCAATTGAACGACCCCTATGTGAAGCAAGCCAAGGCCGACGGCTATCGCAGCCGGGCAGCCTACAAGCTGCTCGAACTGGACGAAAAGTATAATGTGCTGCGCGGGGTCAAGCGTGTGGTCGATCTCGGCATTGCTCCGGGTGGCTGGGCGCAGGTGGTGCGTCGAAAAAGCCCCAAGGCCGCCATCGTCGGTATTGATTTGCTCGAAACCGAGCCGATCGATGGGGTGACGATCCTGCAAATGGATTTCATGGACGACAAGGCGCCTCAGGCCCTGATCGAACCGTTGGGCGGATCACCAGATCTCGTCCTGTCGGATATGGCGGCGAACACCGTGGGGCATAAGCAGACCGACCATCTGCGGACCATGGGACTGGTCGAGGCAGGGGCCTGGTTTGCCATCGAGACGCTGGAAGACAACGGCGCGTTTATCGCCAAGGTTCTGGCTGGCGGTACCGATACCGACTTGTTGTCACTGCTGAAAAAGCATTTCCGTACAGTGAAGCACGGGAAGCCGCCTGCCAGCCGCAAGGGTTCGTCGGAATGGTATGTCATCGCACAAGGGTTCAAGGGCCGCCCCTGACCGGCCGGATCGTTGGCGCCGGGCTGCCGGCAGCAACAACGAACCGCTGACATGTCCATTCGCCGCCCTTATGAAAAAGGGCGCCGCAGCGGGCGCCCTCCTTCAGCATAGAAAAACAGGCAATCAGTTGGCGGTCGTGCCTCCGCTACCGTTTGCAGGCACAGGCTGGGCCGATCCCATGGCACCAGCGGCCTCGACAGCACTGGGATCGCTCCCTTCGACAGCGCCCTGTCCCTCACCGGCACCATCGACATCGCCCTCGCCTTCAGCAGCAGCCGCGGCAACGAATTCCGGCACAGGCAGATTGGAACCGTTCTCATTCATGTAAAGCATGATTGCAGCACGGTCTTCGACCTTGGACAACCCGGCGAAGCTCATCTTGGTGCCACTGGCGAAAGCCCTCGGGCTCTTAAGCCATGCGCTCATATTGTCCCAGTCCCAAGTGCCGCCCTTTTCCGACAGAGCTGAGGAATAGGCAAAGCCCGCATGGCCGCCGATCGCTTTACCCATTGTGGCGTACAGGTTCGGTCCGATACCGTTCGCCCCACCCTGGTTTATGGTGTGGCACTGAACACATTTCTGAAAGACAGTTTCGCCCTTGCTGGCATCGACGCCGGGCATGGTCATGGCTTCTGCGATGGACATTTCCCCTGCGTCGCCGCCAACCTCCTCGGCGCCTTCGATAACGTAGCCGAGTTGTTCTGGACGCTCCGGTTTGTCAGCATGAAAATACATGTTGCTGGCAATGGAAAAGCCAAGGGCAATGATAGCGGCAAACAGGATCCAGCCGAAAATGGTATTGGTGCGATCGTCCATGGGGTAACTTTGCGTCCGTGATTTAAGCGAAAGGCATGACTTCAATGGGTTCCCACGCGCTCTAATCGGGGCAGGGTCGAGGCGCAAGGGGCGACGCACTCATCTTTTGTCATCTGCAGGTGCCGTGATCGCTCTTGCCGACCCGTTCTGCTTTGCCTAACCGGCCAATAGCCATGCAACCATTCCCCGCCCCAGCCCTCGTAATGGTCGAGAAGATGCGCGCCGCCGCAGCCCAAGAGCCATCGCGTGCTATCGCGTTTCAGGGGTCTCCCGGGGCCAACTCCCACCAGGCCGCGATGCAGTTCGCGCCGGAGGGATTAATGTTGCCCTGCTTCAGCTTTGCCGACGCGCTAGACGCAGTGAAGGACGGGCGCGCAGGTGCGGCCATCATCCCGATCGAAAACTCCCAACATGGGCGCGTTGCCGATATCCACTTCCTCTTGCCTGAGAGCGGACTGGCCATCGTGGCCGAACATTTCATGCCGATCCATCACGATCTGATGGCATTGGGCGATGGTCCCTTCAAAGCCGCCTACAGCCATCCTCAGGCGCTCGGTCAGTCGCGTCACTTCCTGCGCGAGCGTGGGATCATGCCGCTGAGCCATGCCGACACGGCTGGCGCAGCCGCTTACGTGGCTGAGCGCGGAGATCTGGACATCGCAGCCATTGCACCAGCGATGGCTGCCGATCTCTATGGGCTAAAGACCATTGAAACACGCGTTGAGGATGCGGCCGACAACATGACCCGCTTCGTCGTGCTGGCACAGGACGCGCTGGATCCTGCAACGCTCGGCAATAGTGACGCGCTGACGACATTCGTGTTCGAGGTGAAGAACATCCCGGCGGCTCTGTATAAGGCGATGGGGGGGTTCGCGACCAACGGTGTGAACATGACCAAGCTGGAAAGCTATCAGCAAGGCGCGAGCTTTTCCGCCACCATGTTTTTTGCCGACATTCTGGGCGCACCAGGCGATCCGGCAGTGGACAGAGCGCTTGAGGAGCTGACCTTTCACTGCAACGAGGTGCGGATGCTGGGGACATACGCTCAAGCGAGAAAACGCGGCTGATGCTGCGACAATAGGGGGCCGCCTTGTCATGGTGCACCCCACAAGCTGAAAGCCAGCCGTCTTTATGGTGGCGATACAGAATGGTGGCGATACAGATCGCCATCGGATGCCTTGTCTTCGCTAACTTGTTTGCACCGATCGGGCGGTGCCGTTTGGTTATTCGGGGCGAGACGTGTAGGCAGGTTTTTTTAACGAACCACAGGGGGCAGGTTCATGGGTTTACGCAATTATCGTTTCGACCAAGCCGTTTTTATGGAGATCGTGGAAAAAGCGCTAGCGGCCGCGCTTGTCCTGATCGTTACATGGGCACTCGCCAAAGTGGCCAAATGGGCGTTCGCCAAGCTGGTCGATAATGTCGCGTTTTTCCGGCACGGCACTGGCGAAGGCATGACCCTGGGCGAATCCCTTGGCAAGATTGTCAGCCTGCTGGTCTGGCTGTTTGGCCTTATTATTCTGCTCCAGGTATTGGGTCTGGGTGCTGTTGCCGGACCGATCGACAACCTGCTCGACGGTGTGGTGGAGTTCATCCCCAACCTGGTTGGTGCCGGACTTATCTTCTTTATCGGCATGATGATCGCCAAGATTGCCCGCGACCTTTTGGTCACCGCCTTGCAAACGGTCGACTTCGACAAATGGGCCAATCGCGGCGGTGTGGACGAGGCGACTGGCAACACCCGCATCTCCAAGACTATCGGCACGGTGCTCTACGCGGTTATCGTTGTTATCATCTCGATTGCGGCGCTCGACGTCCTCGACATTGCGGCGATTTCCGGTCCGGCAAGCGAAATGCTTCGCAAGATCCTGATCGCCATTCCCAACGTGCTGTTCGCAGCAGTCTTGATCGGCATCGGCTATCTGGTCAGCAAATTCGTGGCGCAACTCGCTCGCGAAGTCTTGCCAGGTCTGGGCGTCGATCGCGCCATGTCGGGCGCTGGCATCGTCAATGAAGGGACCAGCGTTTCGGGTATCATCGCCCGCGTCGCGCAAATCGCCATCATCCTGTTCTTTGCCATTGCGGCGACCCGGATGCTGAACTTCCCCGAACTGACGGCGATCCTTAACGAGGTGCTGGAACTGGGCGGACAAGTCGTCTTTGGCGCGGTTGTGATCGGCGTCGGCTTCCTGATCGCCAATATCCTCTCGCGCCTTGTCGGTGGGTCTCAGGAAACGTCGACTGCAGGAACGATCGTACGCTGGGCGACCATCATCTTGTTCACCTTCATGGGGTTGCAATTCATGGGCGTTGGCGAGGCTATCGTGCAGACCGCGTTCAGTGCTCTGGTCATCGGCGGCGCGGTTGCCGGCGCCCTCGCCTTCGGGCTTGGCGGACGGGACTGGGCCGCACGAAGGCTTCAGGATATGGACAACCAGATCGGCAAGCCGTCAGCCAAAACGGATGACAGCAAATTGCCTCCGGGCGCCTGACTGGATTAAAAACCGAAAAGGGGCGTCCGGCATATCGTCGCGGCGCCCCTCTTCATTTTACGTTCTGATTACACGGCGATGTCGGCAATCCAGCCCTGCGACAGCCAAGAGCCGAGCAATTGTCCGGCTCGCTCAGCCGCAGCGCCTTCATTCATGCTCCTCCCCAGAACCGCAATTATCTCGCCGAATGGCGCGCCGTTTCTGGCAGCGATCAAGGCTTCGCCATCCACGGTGCTTTGAAAGGTGGCGACGGGCTGCTCGTATTCGCGCCATACCGTCACATAGCCTGTTGAAGCCCGCGCATCGGCCATTTTGCCTTGTGACAGGGCCGAGAAAAGAGCCGGTGTGTCGATAGTTGTCGCCAGCACGTCCAGACAGGCAATACATTTTAGTTTGAGCGCCACCCAATCGTCAGGCGCAAAGTCGGAGGCCCGGTCATGCCATTGAGCCATGCTCAAGGGGATCTCGTCCTTTGCAAGCGAGACCTTGTGCATCGCCCATTCCAGTCGCGCCAAGTCGGCCGCTTCTGGCTGCTCGGGAGCAACATCATCGAGCGTATCGGCAAATCCCATCGCCGCCTCATCGATGTTCCACCCCTTTGGCGGTCGCGACCTGGCATGATGGATGGCAAAGGCGCGAAATTTCTCCGCGCCCAGAAATACGCCGGTCTGCAAATGCAGGTCGGTGATGGCCGACACGATGGCACTGCGGTAATTCTCTCGGTAAATCGATATCCCGGCCTCTTTGCGCGCATCCCAATCAGCAGGTCGCGGCGCATTCTCATCCATGATCTGCGCGAAAAAGCGATCCTGCAGATGCGACAGCTTGTTCACCGGGCCACGCCTTGCTTTGCCAAGGTGGCAACCTGGCGAGCGCGCGCAAGCTCATCGAGCAGATCCTCCAATGGCGGGATCTTTGCATCGCGCTCGATCATGACTGCCGGCTGCACGCCAGCGCCATCGAGTTTTGCGATCGCCTCGGCAAACAGATCCCATACACCATCCGCCACATCGCGATCATGGGTGTCGACGATAATTTCGCCCGGCTCATGCCCGGCCAAATGTATTTGGCGCACCCGGTCGAGCGGCAATCCGTCAAGATACTCGCTCGCTGCAAATCCGTGGTTGTGTGCGCTGACGTAGATGTTGTTCACGTCGAGCAGCAGATAGCATCCGGTACGCTGCGTCATCGCCGCCAGGAACTCCCATTCGCGCATTTCGTCCTCGGGAAAAGCGAGATAGCTTGACGGGTTTTCAAACAGCATGGCGCGGCCAAGCCGCTCTTGCGCGTGATCAATATTGTCGCAGACTGTCTGCAACGCCTCCCCGGTCAGCGGCATCGGCAACAGATCGTGGGAATTATGCGCGTTTGTGCGCGTCCAGCACAGATGATCAGACACCCACAAGGGATCGATCCTTTCGACAAGCCCTGCCAGCTTGTCGAGATAGTCGGCGTCCAGCCCGTGAGCCGAACCGATCGACATCGACACGCCGTGAAGAATGACGTGATAGCGCGCTCGCAGATCTTCGAGCATTCGGACACGCTTGCCGCCGTCAGCCATGTGGTTTTCGCTGATTACCTCGACAAAATCGACCGGCACACCGCTGTCGCCGTCAAGGTAGTCGGACCCGTGCTGCTCTCGAAACCCCAGGCCGAAACCGGCAAAAGGAACTATCGAGCTCATAGAGGGAATGGCCAGGCCGGGATCAAGTTTGGTCACCAAATGCGCTTTCTATCAAATATTGGCGGTGGCCTGAACGAGATCTTGGAGGGATCGGGGTTCGTCCCATCCAGGCCACCTGTGCACGAGCAGCCGGAGATCGCTTGGCCGCCCGTCATACCCTTTGTTCGCATCGCGCATGCAAGAGGTTACACTGAACCGAAAATTCCTGTTGGACGGGCAAGTGGTCGAGTGGCGGTGGCCTATCGATAAAAGGCGAAACCAAAAGAATTTGAGAATGAGTGTAACCATTATTCATTGGTGAACGAACCACCGGACAGTTCCGACCGACAATCAGGAACGAGCGAACGATCCGATTACACTTACACCAAAGGAAAATGACCATGAATACGCAAACCCTATCAAGACTTGCTGGCGTTGCTCTTGCTGCTGGCATCACCACCGGTCTTATGGCCTCGCCAGTCCAAGCTGCCGCTGCCAAGGAAAAATGCTACGGCATCGCCAAGGCTGGCAAGAACGACTGCGCTGCCGGACCCGGCACAAGCTGCGCAGGAACCTCGACGAGCGATTATCAGGGCAACGCCTGGAACTACGTCGACAAGGGCACATGCGTAACGACCAAGACGCCCAAGGGCCCAGGTTCCCTGACGCCAATCAAGCGCTGATACGCCTGATCGACCTTTGACAAGCAGCGGAGTGACGAAAATGCAGGGACTGACCCAAACCTATACCAGGATGACGCGATGGCTTTCGGGCCCACTCGTCGAGGGCCTGGCCCTGCTCGTCACCCGCGTGGCGCTGGCCGGAGTGTTCTGGCGCTCCGGCCGCACCAAAGTCGAAGAAGGCACCTGGCTCGATATCAGCGACATCACTTATGTCATCTTCGAGAACGAGTTTTCCGGCGTTCCGCTACCAGTGGATATTGCCGCCCCCGCCGCAACCTATGCTGAGTTCGTATTTCCCATCCTGCTCGTAATGGGTCTCGCCACCAGATTTTCGGCAGCAGCTTTGCTGATCATGACGCTGGTGATCCAGATTTTCGTTTTTCCCGATGCCTGGTGGCAAGTTCACATCCTGTGGGTCGCCATGACCGCAATCTTGATAAGCCGCGGCGCAGGAGTGTTCTCTGTGGATGCCATGATCGCACGGATGACGGGGACAAGGGTGAGCGCTAGCGATGGTCGCTGATGACGCCACCCTGTCGCGCTTGATGGCGAGCGCACAAAAAGGCGACAAAGCCTCTTACGGCGTATTGCTTGGCGAGGCGCAGAATTGGCTGACGCGGTTTTACAGCCGCCGGATCGCCCCTGCCCAAATCGACGATCTGGTACAGGATGTTCTGATCTCGCTTCATACCAAGCGCGGAACATACGATCCGTCGCGGCCTTTCCTGCCTTGGCTCGCAGCCATCGCACGATACCGCTGGGTCGATCATCTGCGCAAAGTGTACCGCGCTGCCGAGGATGAACTTGGTGATTATGACGCGGCAGAGGACAGCGAAGAAGAAGCGGTCCTGTCGCGAATGAGTTTGGACCGCCTGTTCGAGCACTTGCCTGACAAACAGGCAAAAGCAATCGAACTGGTGAAAATCGAAGGGCATTCGATCCGCGACGCCGCCAATATGAGCGGGCAGAGTGAAGCCCTGGTAAAAGTGAACATTCACCGGGGGCTTAAAAAGCTGGCCGAGTTGGTAGAACGAGCATGAGAAAAATGAAAATGAGTCGCACACATCAAAATCATTCCGAACTGATCGGGTCGCTTACCGAAAATCTCGAGCCGACCCGCCCCATCCGTTTGGCGCATGGAGCGATGCTCGCCGTGGCATCAGCTGTGGCAACAGCCATTATCGTTGAACTGGCAGGAGGTATCCGTGCCGGCTTCCTGTATTCGATGGACGTACCGCTTTACCTTGTAGCCAACGGCCTGTTTGCGGTGTTGGCCGTGGCGGCGTCTGCGACTGTCATAAAGATGGTCAGCCCGCGTGTCGGAAACCGGCACAACGGCGCGTCAGGCGCGATTGCAATGCTGATTGTGCTTCCGGTAGCGGCCTTTGTGACGCTTGTCATAGAGGGATCGCACGGCACCGTTGTCAATGATCATTACGGCGTATCGTGCACCATCAAGGCCTTGTTGGCCTCGACGCTGGTCGCAGGTGCATTGACGCTGTGGCTACGCCGCGGCGCTCCGGTATCGCTCAGTATTGCCGGATTTTACATCGGTACTGCGGCAGGTGCAGCAGGAAGCTTGTTGTACGGCCTGTCCTGCCCGGTAACGAGCGTTGCTCACCTGGGTATCTGGCACGTCATGCCGATCGTGATCGCTGCTGTGGTTGGCCGCTTTGCCGTCCCGTACTTTATTCGGTGGTAGTCCTGGCAAAGCGTCTTTTCAAAGCCATCTGAGACGCCGGAAAAGTATGATCAGACCAAAAAGCAAAACCGTGCATAGCGCCACCACTTGCCAAAAAGCGCGCGGATCATCCATTCCCGGCATTCCGCCAACATTGATGCCGAGCAGTCCAGTAAGAAAACTCAGTGGCAGAAAAACGCCGGCAACGATGGTCAACATATAAGTCGCGTGTTCGCTTCTAGCCAGTGTTCGCGCACGCAATTCGTCCTGGAGCACGACCGCGCTTTCCTTGCTGATGTCGATATCGTCGAGATAGCGGCGCAAGCGGTCGATGGCCTCGGCGATTTCCCGGCGGTCATGATCTTCGAACCAGGCGGGTGCAAGATGCGTAATTCGTTCCAGCGCATCGTGCTGGGGTGCCATGTGCCGCTTTAATGCAAGGCAGTTGCGACGGATTAGCGTGATCTTCGGCAGGATCCTTTCGCAATCATCCTCGACATCCATCTCTTCGAGTTCATCGATCTGGTCGTTCATATCGACAATGGTCTGGTTCATCCGCACGACGAGCTGTTCCACAATTGCTGTAATGGCGCTTCCGGCATCTGTCGGCCCTGTGCCGGCGTCCAGCATCGCAATCACATCGCGCGGCGTCTGCATGGGCGCCTTGCGTAAAGTGATAAGCCGGTTTCCGTCGCACCACAGTTGCAGCGAAATCATGTCCTCGGGAACGGAATTCGGATTGAAATTGATGCCGCGCAACGTTGCCACCAGCGCATCGCCCTCGGCAAAGGCTCGTGGACGGGTTGAATCCGATACCAGCAATTCGGCCGTTGTCGGGGGTATGCTCAAATCGCTGATCAGCCAGGGCTTCACCTCGGGCGTATGGCGACGCAGATGCAGCCACAAGACTTCGCCAGGCGCCGCAGGCGACCAGTTGTCGACTTCATCCCTGCCTATCGGACGCGCACCACCCTTGCCATCCAGCACGCGTCCGAAAATCAGCGGTTCCGTGCCCGTGGTCGCATCGGTGATATTCTGTTCGATCATGGCCCTATCATGACGCAATTCAATGCGCCTGTCATTGCCCCTTCATATCTCAGCATCTATAGGCCGTCTCATGTCTGCTATTCGCCCTTGGCGCACCATCGAACGCCGCCCCTGTCGCCAGATCATGGTTGGCAATGTGCCGGTCGGCGGTGACGCCCCGATAACCGTCCAGACGATGACGAATACGCCAACAGAAGATGTGGGCGCGACCATCGACCAGATACGCCGCTGCGAAGAAGCAGGCGCCGATATCATCCGCGTGTCCTGTCCGACCGAAGAAGCCACCCGCGACTTCGACAAGATTACCCGCGCGGCAGCGATCCCCGTGGTTGCCGACATTCATTTTCACTACAAGCGCGCGCTGGAAGCCGCCGACAAAGGTGCGGCTTGCCTTCGCATCAATCCGGGCAACATCGGTTCGAGCGAGCGTGTTGCCGAAGTGGTGCGCGCCGCCAAGGCCAATGGTTGTGCGATCCGCATCGGCGTGAACGCTGGCAGTCTTGAGAAGGATCTGCTGGAGAAATATGGCGAACCGTGCCCGGAGGCGCTGATCGAAAGCGCGCTCGATCATATCAAGCTGCTGCAAGATCACGACTTTCATGAATTCAAGGTTGCCGTCAAAGCATCCGATGTCTTCCTTGCCGTTGCAGCCTATCACGGGCTGGCCGAAACGGTCGATTGCCCGCTGCATCTGGGTATTACCGAGGCAGGCGGGCTGATCGGCGGCACAGTCAAATCATCGATCGGCATGGGCTCGCTCCTGTGGGCCGGGATCGGTGACACGATCCGCGTTTCGCTTTCCGCAGAGCCGGAGCAGGAAGTCAAAGTCGGCTTCGAGATGCTCAAGGCATTGGGCCTCAGGACGCGCGGCGTGCGTGTGGTCTCCTGCCCCTCCTGCTCGCGTCAGGGGTTCGACGTGATCCGCACGGTCGAAGCTCTGGAGAAGCGGCTTGAACACATCAAGACACCGCTTTCGCTCTCCGTGCTTGGCTGCGTGGTCAACGGCCCCGGCGAAGCGCGCGAAACCGACGTCGGTCTGACCGGCGGAGGCAATGGCAAGCACATGGTCTATCTTTCGGGAATGAAGAACCACCACGTCGATGACGCCGACACGCTCGATCATATAGTCAGGCTGGTTGAGGAAAAGGCCGCGGCAATCGAGGCTGGCGAAGCCACCGCGTTCGATCCGCACGGGGTGGCCGCCGAATAACAGACGCGCGGAACCGCTCGCGCCCAATGCATACTCCAGCCGAGGAATGCCCGTGGCCAATTTCGAAACCGATTATCTCATCATCGGCGCAGGCGCTGTCGGCCTCGCCTTTGCGGACACGCTGATCGACGAAGATCCCGATTGTCACATCACCTTTGTCGACAAGCACGCGAAGCCAGGCGGACACTGGAACGACGCCTATTCCTTTGTAGCGCTGCATCAGCCGAGCGCGTTCTACGGCGTCAATTCGATGGAGTTCCCAAGCGAACAGATCGACGACCACGGTCCGAACACGGGCATGTATGCCCTGGCGAGCGGAACCGAGGTTTCCGCCTATTTCGAAAAGGTGATGAACATGCGACTGCTGCCGACCGGCCGCGTCGAATATCACCGGTTGAGCGAATACAAAGGCAGGAACAAGGCGGGCCAGGGGCGTATTGTATCAGTATTGTCCGGTGCCGAGACGACCGTTGAAATCCGGCGTAAGATCGTCGATGCGACATTCTATCAGACATCGGTGCCCGCAACCCACAAGCGCCAGTTCGCCGTGTCTGATGATGCCGCTATTGCTCCGCCCGGAGCTCTGCCAGATCTTTGGAAAACTGCGGACAGGCCGGATCATTATGTTATTCTTGGCGCAGGCAAGACCGCGATGGATACTGGTGTCTGGTTACTCCAAGCAGGGATCGATCCGAACCGCATTACGTGGGTGCGCCCGCGCGAAAGCTGGTTGACCAACCGCAAGTTCGTGCAGCCAGGCGAGGATTTTTTCGAGGCCGCTGTCGGCAACCAGATCGCCCACCTCAACGCCTTGAGCAAGGCGGCAGATGGTGACGAAATGTTCGCCATCCTTGAACAATCGGGTCATGTTCTCCGGATCGACCCGAACGTTACCCCGCAAATGTATCATTTCGCGGTGATCTCAGAACGCGAAATCGATCTTTTGCGGCGGATTACAGATGTCGTACGCAAAGGCCGCGTCACAGCACTCGAGCCGGGCAAAATGCATTTTGGCGAGTTGCAGGTTGAAGTTCCCGACAATGCTCTTTTCATTGATTGCACCGCCTCGGCTGTCCCCTTCAGCGCCCGCCACAATCAGGGGCCGCAGTTTCGCGGAGATACCATAGTGCTGCAACCGCTGCACGTTCCTCTCGTCACCTTCAGCGCCGCGCTCACAGCCTTTCTCGAAGCCAATTTTGACGACGATCAGACCCGCAACGCTCTTTCAACTCCGGGTCCGCTCACTGACACACCGGCTACTTTCCCCTTCGCTTACATGATCACGATGATGAACCGGGGCGCCTGGTCGAGAAACGAGACGATTTCGGCGTGGCTGGCGAAGTCGCGGCTCGATCCAACCGGGCCCCTCGTTGCAAAGCTCGCGGCTCAAGGCAGTCCCAAGCTCAGGATGCTAGGCAAGTTCGGCGCGGCGGCGCAGGCCAATATGCAGGCACTGATCAGACAGGGCATGGCGGCCAAGGCCCTGCACGAGGGCGAAGCGCAAACAAAAGCGCGAAGCGCGTAATCCCAGCGTGCGGCTTACAGGGCGATAAAGAGGATCTTAAGACCCTCAATTTACTGATTTGGGTCGTGCAATCAAAGGCTATCCTACTGGCGATCTCCGCCATTCTCACCGCCCTTCTGGTCGTACCGATGGACAAGGGCGGCGGTCTTGTCAGCCTGTTTGGTCCGCGAGAGATCGAACAATCGTCCGGTTCGCACCTGCAAGTTGCCGACAGCACTGGCGCAGTGTCGCGCGGAACCACCGTGATCGAGCGCGCATCCAACGGCCATTACATGGCCGATGTCAGGGTCGAGGGCGTCGATGTGGCGATGATGATCGACACCGGGGCAAGCTTTGTGGCGCTTACCGCCGCCGATGCAGAGACGATCGGACTTTTCTGGGACGATAGCGACGCTGTAGTGGTCGCTCACGGTGCAAGCGGTCCGGTCAAAGGCATCCCGGTACGGCTTGATGAAGTCGAACTTGGCGACCACCTCGTGCGCGATGTGCGCGCTGCCATCATTCCCGAAGGTCTGGGCGTATCGCTTTTGGGCCAAAGCTACCTGAGCGGTGTCGCTCATGTGGAGATTGCCGAGGGTCGCATGGTTTTGACCGGCGAATAGCTCGCTCGAATTGCACGCCTCAACGGCAGACGCACCACTGCGTCACCTTGCTCATAGGCTGGCAAGAATGGCTGTGCTAAAGCCAGCGTGATGAACCGCCGTAAAATTCTCTCGAGCACGGCTGCGCTTATGGCAGCAAGCGCCATCGCTCCGGCGACAGCTTTAGGTGCGACGCGCGTTGGTGTGGCAAAATCGCGCAACGTCCAATTGCTGACCATTGCCAGGGACCAGTTGGCGCGACTGGGCGAGGCGATCCCGCATCACGACAAGGTCGGTATCGCCGATTTCGGTCTTCATGCCTCTGCGCGCCGGTTCCATGTTGTCGACCTTGAAAATGAGTCCGTCCGTTCGTTTTTCGTGACTCATGGCGAAGGGTCGGATCAGGACAATGACGGCTGGCTGGAGGCCTATTCCAACGTCCCCAATTCCTATGCCACCAGTCGCGGCGCCTACCGCACGCGTCATTGGTATACGGGCCGGTACGGCACTTCGATGCGCCTGGACGGGCTCGACGACACCAATTCCAACGCGCTTGATCGCGCGATCGTTATGCACGCTGCCGATTATGCCTCGCCAGCGCACGTGAAACAGTGGGGGCGGGTGGGCCGTTCGCAAGGGTGTCTGGCGATGGACCGGGCCGAGTTCAAAGCCGCCCTGCTCCATCTTGTCGGCGGGCGCCTGGTGTTTGCCGAAACCCTCGGCATTCGAACCGACGGTAGTCATACCGGACACAAAACGGGCAATCTCTTGCCGCTGCAACCGGCCAGTGATGAGAAAGCGGATCGGACCCGTAACAGGATGCTGCCAGGGTTGTTCTAGTCATTGCGATGGGCAGGCGGTTCGACAATGCCGCGTGACGAGGCACGCGTGCACAGATAAGGCTGCGCGCCAATGCAACCGCGCCCTTTCTTGCCGGCATTGGCCGTATTGGCTGGCGTCCTGTTGTTGTCGCTGATGGACACGCTGATGAAGGGCGCGGCATTGGCCGTCGGCACATACAGTGCCTCGCTTTTGCGGGTCGTGATCGGTGCGGCCATTATCACGCCCGTCTGGCTGATGCGCTCGCCCCGTTGGCCGGCGCCCGACTTGCTTCGATTGCATATCGCACGCGGCACGGTGTCGGCGATCATGAGTGTGACATTCTTTTATGCTCTGACAAAATTGCCAATCGCAGAAGCGATCGCCTTGTCATTTATTGCGCCGCTGCTCACGCTCTATCTCGCAGCTGTCATGCTGAAAGAACGTATCAGGCGCGAGGCGATCTGGGCGTCATTGCTTGGTCTTGCGGGGACCATGGTAATTCTGGGCGGGAGAATGGGCCGCGGCGCGATGGACGATGAAGCTATTCTAGGGCTGGGTTCGCTCGCCGTCTCGGCCCTGCTTTACGCCTATAGTTTTATTCTCATTCGCCGCCAGTCCCAGCGCGCCGGACCCATCGAGATCGCGACCTTCCACAGCAGCGTTTCAGCGCTTGTCCTGGGGCTGGCAGCACCGTTTTTCCTGGTTGTGCCACCATCGACACAGATGGCCGGGATCGCCGCATCTGCCGTGCTGACCGTGGGAGGAGCGATGTTGATCGCCTGGGCCTATGCGCGCGCAGAGACACAGACACTTGTCCCGCTGGAATATTCGGGATTCTTGTGGGCGAGCCTGTTCGGCTTCATCGCATTCGACGAGCGCATTACCGTACCCCTGTTAATTGGCGCGGCGCTCATCATCGCGGGGTGCTGGATTGCGGCAAGAAAACCGCCGATGGCGCCTGAAGACTCGCCATGATGGAATGACTTCGCCTTACCGCTGTGGCGGCGAAGCTGGCAATTCCGAAGCGACTGCGGGCTCAATCAGTTCAGGGGCGGCAAGAGTATCGGAGTAATTCAATGCCAGCGCGAAGCTCAGGGCTGTAACGGCGCCGGTACCCCAAACGATGGGACGCACCAAACCGCCCATTCGAGCACGTTTCCCTGTGTGATCTGCGGATTTCGAGTTCATTCAAGTTTCTCCAGATACGAAAGACCAATTCCTCGCGCCAGTTGGCAGGCAGAAGGCGGGCCGCTGGTCAGTGCGTAAGAAAGACAAACTTTTCCGGCCCCAGTTCGCATTTGCACAATAATACGATTTTCAGATGCCGCAGGTTCCCAAAAACCGTAGTCCTATCCCTTGCAATTTCGGGAAAAACCGCGCACTTGCGCGGCACATCTCGACGTCTCGGGCACGAACCGATTGGACGCCGCACGAATCTTAGCAACAAGGACCCCGCTCACATGACTCAGGTCGGACAGGACACTCTCGGCACACGCGACACGCTCAGCGTCAATGGCAAGGAATTCGCTTTCTTCTCGCTCTCCAAAGCGGCGCAGACTCTTGGCGATGTATCGAAACTGCCGTTCAGCCTGAAAGTCCTGCTGGAAAATATGCTGCGCTTTGAAGACGATGGTTTCACCGTTGGGCGTGAACACGCACAAGCCATAGTCGATTGGCAGAACGACCCGTCTACCGGTCAGGAAATCCAGTACCGCCCTGCCCGCGTCCTGTTGCAGGATTTTACCGGCGTGCCCTGCGTCGTGGATCTGGCCGCCATGCGCGATGCCATCTCCGCGCTCGGCGGTGACACGGCCAAGATCAACCCGCAGGTTCCCGTGAATCTTGTCATCGACCATTCAGTCATGGTCGATGAGTTCGGTCACCCCAAGGCGTTCGAACACAATGTCGAAATGGAATACGCCCGCAATGCGGAGCGTTACGATTTCCTCAAATGGGGCTCGAAAAGCTTCGAGAATTTTTCCGCCGTGCCTCCGGGTACGGGCATTTGCCATCAGGTAAACCTGGAACACATCGGACGCGGCGTCTGGTCTTCACCCGGCCCGGACGGCGTGAACTACGCCTACCCCGACACTTGCGTTGGCACTGACAGTCACACCACCATGATCAATGGTCTTGGCGTCCTGGGCTGGGGCGTGGGCGGTATCGAAGCCGAGGCGGCCATGCTCGGTCAACCGATCTCGATGCTTATTCCCGAAGTCGTCGGTTTCAAGCTGACCGGCGCGATGGCCGAGGGCGTCACCGCCACCGATCTGGTGTTGACCTGCGTACAGATGCTTCGTGAAGTGGGCGTTGTAGGCCGCTTCGTTGAGTTTTACGGGCCTGGCGTCTCGAACCTTTCGCTCGCCGACCGTGCGACAATCGCCAACATGGCGCCCGAATATGGTGCGACTTGCGGCTTCTTCGGCGTCGATGACAAGACCCTGGACTACATGCGACTGACAGGGCGCGATGAAGACCAGATCGCCTTGGTCGAGGCATACTGCAAGGCGCAGGGCATGTGGTTCGACCCGAACAACGAGCCGGTTTTCACCAATACGCTTGGCCTCGATATGGCGAAGGTTGTGCCCAGCCTTGCCGGACCCAAACGTCCGCAAGATCGCGTCGCACTTCCCGATGTCGATGGGCTGTTCAACGGCGAACTCAAATCGGTTTACAAGAAAGACGGCGCTGTGCGTGTCCCTGTCACCGGCAAGGATCACGACATTGGCGATGGCGATGTGGTTATCGCTGCAATCACCAGCTGCACCAATACTTCGAACCCTGACGTTCTGATTGCCGCCGGTCTGGTGGCCAAGAAAGCGCACGCGAAAGGTTTGAAGCCCAAGCCCTGGGTCAAGACTTCGCTCGCACCGGGAAGCCAGGTGGTCACCGACTACCTCGTGAAATCCGGGCTGCAGGACGATCTCGACGCGATGGGCTTCGATCTGGTTGGCTATGGTTGCACCACCTGCATCGGCAACTCCGGCCCGCTCGCGCCCCCGATCAGCGAAGCCATCAACAACAATGACATCGTCGCCGCATCGGTGCTGTCTGGAAACCGCAATTTCGAAGGTCGCGTGTCGCCAGACGTGCGCGCCAACTTTCTTGCCTCTCCGCCGCTCGTGGTGGCCTATTCGGTGCTCGGCACGGTGACAAAGGACATTACCGACACGCCTGTGGGACAGGATCAGGACGGCAAGGATGTGATGCTCGCCGATATCTGGCCCTCCAATCAGGAAATTTCAGATCACCGCGCCGCCAACATCGACCGGTCCATGTTTGTGGCGCGCTACGCCGACGTCTATAAGGGCGACGAACATTGGCAGGCGATCAATGTTACCGCGTCGGACACCTATGGCTGGAACCCGGGCAGCACCTATGTCGCCTCCCCGCCCTTTTTCGAGGGCATGGAAATGACACCCAAGCCAGTGCAGGACATCGTCGATGCCAAACCTCTTGCCGTGCTGGGCGATAGCGTGACCACCGATCATATTTCACCTGCCGGCTCGATCAAGGAAGACAGCCCCGCAGGTCAATATCTGCGCGATCATCAGGTGGCGAAGGCTGACTTCAACTCGTACGGCTCGCGTCGCGGCAATCACGAAGTGATGATGCGCGGCACCTTTGCCAACATCCGTATCAAGAACGAGATGGTACCGGGCGTCGAGGGCGGCTTTACCAAGTACAATGGCGAACAGATGCCGATTTACGACGCGGCAATGAAGTACAAGGCGGACGGCGTTCCGCTGATTGTCATTGGCGGCAAGGAATACGGCACTGGTTCATCGCGCGACTGGGCGGCGAAGGGTACGATCCTGCTGGGTGTGCGCGCCGTCATCGTTGAAAGCTTCGAGCGTATCCACCGCTCCAACCTCATCGGAATGGGTGTGTTGCCCTTGCAATTCAAGGATGGCGACACCCGCAAGACGCGCGGCCTGGGCGGGGACGACACGTTCTCGATCCGCGGCCTGGCCGAGCTTGCGCCGGGTCAGGATGTCATCGTCGACGTGACACACGCAAACGGTGCTACGTCCAGCTTCACCGCGCAGTGCCGCATCGATACCGCCAACGAGATGGAATATTACAAGCATGGCGGCATCCTGCAGTACGTTATCCGCGGACTCGCTGCATGACCCGGCGAGGACTTCAACCTTGCCTTATTGGGCAGCTTCGCCCTTGCCTTCACCGCATGCGCAAGTGGTGGCGGGGTGGCAAGCGGACCGAGCGCGTCCGACATTGCCGCCGCCCGTGTCGCTACAATCGGCCCGGTCGAACTCAACGCCCTTCGCGAAGCGGGTGAGGTGGTGCTGATCGATGTGCGTACGCCTTACGAGTTTGCAGACGTTCGCATCCCAGGAGCCTTGAACGCTCCGCTGACGCACTTCGATGCTGCCAGCATCCCGGTCGAC
This sequence comes from uncultured Alphaproteobacteria bacterium, assembly GCA_963799455.1. Classification (GTDB taxonomy): domain Bacteria; phylum Pseudomonadota; class Alphaproteobacteria; order Rhodobacterales; family Rhodobacteraceae; genus CAWCXF01. The sequence continues at coordinate 69,772 of CAWCXF010000007.1, forward strand.
GAAACCCGCGAAGTCATTCTCTACTGCGGTTCCGACAGAAGGTCAGGGGTTGCGGCAGAGCTTCTTGCTGCCCATCGCGGTGTGGTGGTCCGCCATTTGAAGGGCGGGATTACCGGATGGACGGCCGCCGGACTTCCGACCGTGGCCAACAAGCCGTCGGACGATCCGCGCCGCTAGGCGGCGCTGCTGCCAGATCAGGCAGAAGGGAAATGACTTTTGCTCGGCGGACCTGAGAACGCCGGGTTCCGGGCGATCGGCCCATCAAGGCCTATGCGAACTGCGCCGCAACCGGTCGTCGGGGGTGTCGGCGCATTGACCAGCCGACAAAGCCCATGCCGATAAGCATCATCATCCAGGTCGATGGTTCAGGCACACCCGCGGTCGTTGCAAGCGTGTAAGTGCCAGTACCAACACCATAATCGGTCAGCTGCACATTGGGCGAAAACCGGATCACCGGATTAGTGGTATTGCCCGTGTACAACTGGTCGCCTGCAAAATCGAACAAGCGCGTACCGCTCTGGTCGATCGAGAAGCCGCCGCCGAGCGTGTTGCGGTAAAAGGTTACGTCGAACACATTGACGACCCCTGAAATAAGGCCGCTCACATCATCGATCCGGAAGCTGCGACTGGTGCGCGCATCCGGGTCAGGCTCCAGCTCGACTTCAAACGTCAGGTTTGCATCGCCCGTCACGGTAAACAGGACCGTTGCGGCCTGTGCCGGCACCACCAGAACGGCGGCCAAAACAGTAGCAAAGATCGACTTCCAGAGCATTCAAGAGTTCCAAACGAGGTTTACGTTGAAACCCCTATGGCAGAGTACCTATTACGACTCTCTCAAAGAACACGGTTAAGATGTGCTGAAAGCCGCCCCCTTCTTAAGCTTTTTATTCGGCCAAATTCGCAGATATCCGCCGTTTTTCGTCTGACAACTTTCATCCTCTAAATATCGGTTAACCGTGCGGCTGCGATCCAGCTTCGCTCACTGATCGTCAAAGAGCCCGGCGGCAGGCGTTGCTTTGGGTATGTCCATTCCAAGGTGCTGCCACCCGGCATCGTTCAGCATCCGCCCGCGTGCCGTTCGCGCCAGCAAGCCGAGCTGTATGAGGTAAGGCTCGACCACTTCCTCAACCGTATCGCGAGGTTCCGACAGGCCCGCGGCCAGAGTTTCAACCCCGACAGGCCCACCCTTGTAGGTCGTCGCGATCATGGTGAGATAGCGCCGGTCCATCGCGTCCAGCCCCAGCCGGTCAATCTCCAGTTTGGTCAGCGCCTCATCGGCAATCGTCCGCGTCACACTGCCCGCTTTGCGCACTTGTGCAAAGTCGCGCACCCGGCGCAGCAATCGTCCGGCCACGCGCGGTGTCCCTCTCGCCCGCCGGGCAATTTCCCGCGCGCCCGCTTCCTCGATTGCGAGGCCCAGCAACCTTGCGGCACGTGTCACGACGCGCAGCAACTCGTCCTCGGTGTAGAAATTGAGCCGCACCGGTATGCCGAAACGGTCACGCAAAGGGGTGGTCAGCAAACCCTGCCGCGTGGTCGCGCCGACCAGCGTGAATGGCGGCAAGTCGATCCTGACCGAGCGGGCCGATGGCCCCTCGCCTATCATGATATCGAGGGCGCGGTCCTCCATCGCCGGGTAAAGCACTTCCTCGACCACCGGATTGAGGCGGTGGATCTCGTCGATGAACAGCACATCATTGGGTTCAAGATTGGTGAGCAACGCCGCCAGATCTCCCGCCTTGGCGATCACTGGCCCGCTGGTGGCGCGAAACCCTGCGCCCAGTTCGCGGGCGATGATTTGCGCCAGTGTGGTTTTGCCGAGACCGGGAGGACCGAAGAACAAGGCGTGATCCATCGCCTCGCCCCGAGCCTTGGCCGCCTCGATAAAGACGGCGAGGTTTTCGCGCGCGGCTTCCTGACCGATGAATTCCGTCAGCGTTTTCGGGCGAAGCGCCGCATCCGGGTCTTCCGGCTGGCGGTCGGGGGAATGGATGGGCTGGTCGGTCATCTTGGGATTAGGATTTCCACATTCGCTTCTGGCACTTTTTCAGCATGGAACATGCCTACTCCAAGCGTAACCGCTCCAAGTATCCAGCAAAGGCCAGAAACCCTACCTAATGCTGAACCGAGAAGCGCCAACCGCTTTGCGCTTCGAAATTCGGATCGATGTGTCGCCTCAAGTTCAGGCTCGCGCACTCCATGATATGCGACGGCAAGCCAATAGCCGAGTTGCTTTCTAATCTCAGGCATAATGCTTTGGTTGGCCCGTTGGTTGGCTACTCCGGTTAACAGCGCAAAGACTACACCAGCGGAAAAGAGGCTGCCTGCTGCCAAACGAGCTTCTAGCCCAAGACTTTCTAGCGAAAGAATTGATAGGCAAGCGGCACCGTTTATCACCAGTAGTGATGCAGTGAGCCACTTGTAAGAATCTGTGTGTTGCTGGAGTGAAGCCTGTCGCAACTCTCCGAGCATTTTTGCCTCTTCGAGAGCCATAGTGCCGAGCAGCTCTGGATTGATCTCCAAGTCTTCGCGTTTGGTAGGGTGTTGAGAAGCTTCGCTCAAAACGGGTTCACCGTATAGCCCTGCTGCTGGAGCAGCACATGCGCGGTCATGGCGGAAAGCTCCATCTCGGCGCCCTTGATCAACTGGTCGGCAGTAACGCCCTGCGCGGCGGCGCTTTGGCCACAAACGATGACACGCACTCCGTGTTCCAGCATTTCGCGGACCATCGCACCGCTCGCATTTGGTCCGCCCTCGCCTTCGCGCAAGGCCAGAGCCTCGTCCGTCAGCAGGTCGAGCACCGCAGGCCCGTGCACCACCACGGCCACGCGCATATTGGCCGGGTCCACCCCGTGCGCCGCGTGCATGTTGATAAACCGCGCCGCGCTTTCGAACCCGCGATTGCGCCGATCGCTCTCCGCGCGGTCAGCCACATCGAAACTGTGCGCAATCTCCCATGAGGCAGGGAAATCCTCCAGCCCCTCCACCGTCGCATGAGGGCCGAAATCCTCAAAGACCGGTCCGGTTTCGAAGCCTCCGGGAATGTCTTGCGCGGTGGCGGGTGCAACCAGCAGCAAGGCGAGAAGCGCTTGCAGTAATCTCATATCATTTCGCCCTCATTCGATCGAATATCGCGGTCAGTCCGAACCAGACCAATGCGAAGGCGAACTGAAATATCGGCAGAAAGAGAAACAATAGCCCGCCCTGCGCATCCGCCGGAGAAATCCAGGCCATATAGATATATGACGCCGCACCGAACGCTGCCGATATTGCCGCACCGATGCCGGATGCAAGGGAGCTGCGACGCCGCAAACTCAGCAGCGCGACAGGAGCTATCGACCAAAGCAGTAGAGGCAGTCCCCAGAGCCACCAGCTCAGGGAATTGGGTTCCCCCATGTGCACCATCACCGCGATGGTCAGGACAGTGTAGAGCGCCAATATAAGCCGCCGCCAAGTTGCTTTCATTATCCCGCCGCCTTCTTCAATGCCACGCGGATCAGCTCGCCTTCGCCCGCTTCCTCGCCCAATTCTGCCTGAGCGCGGGCCACGGCTTGCGCGGCAACAGCAGGCTTGAACCCCAGGTTCTCCAACGCCGACACCGCATCCGCGCTCCCCTTGCCAGCCGGTGATACGGCGAGCCCGGAGAAACCTGCGCCACCACCAGGCATCGCGCCCGCCTTGTCCTTCAATTCGTTGACGATGCGCCCGGCCAGTTTCGGCCCCACGCCCTGTGCGCGGGCAACCATCGCGGCATCGCCATTGCTGCACGCAGCTCGCAGTTCATCCGCAGACAGCGCGGACAGTATCGCCAGCGCCACTTTCGATCCCACCCCCTGAACGCCGGTCAGCAACCGGAACCAGTCGCGTTCCCCTGCCTCGGCAAAACCGAGCAAGCGCATGTCGTTTTCCGACACTTGCAAATCGGTGTAAACCGTGGCCGTCTCGCCGCGCTCCCCGAAGCTGGCGAGCGTCTTGGTCGAGCAGTGGACCAGATAACCGACGCCGCCCACGTCAATCACCGCCCAGTCCGCGCCGGTTTCGTCCAGCAGCCCTTTCAGCTTCGCAATCATGCCGGTCCCTCGTCCATGCTTTGTTCCTGCCTGCTGCCAGCCGGATTGTGAAGCCTTTCGTTGGCCGATGTCCGCAAAATCGAAGCGCCCCGGCCCGCACAATGGGCCGAAGTGTCACACATGTCACACGGTTCAAGGAGCAAAAAGCATGGGTTACGATAATCCAGACCCTACTCCGAGGATTGGCAGCGCTCGCCAAAGCTCACACACACAAATGACCATCGGGTTATCGTGCCACAAAAGCCTTGCGGTAGGAAAATCTGCGCTTGCTCGACACGGCATCCAATTGCGCTAAGGATTGCGCGCATGAGCTGGAACACATTTGGACGGGTATTGCGCTTTACCACCTGGGGCGAAAGCCACGGCCCGGCGCTTGGCGCGGTGGTGGACGGGTGCCCGCCGGGCATAGCGCTGGACGAGAAAATCATTCAGCCCTTCCTTGATGCGCGCAAGCCGGGACAGAACAAGTTCACGACGCAGCGGCAAGAGGCCGATCTGGTCCGCATCCTTTCGGGTGTGTTTGATGGCCCCGATGGGTGCCAGCGTACGACCGGCACACCGATCAGCCTGATGATCGAGAACACCGATCAACGCTCGAAGGATTATTCCGGGATCGCCAGTTCCTATCGCCCCGGCCATGCCGATTACGCCTATGATGCGAAGTATGGCTTTCGCGATTATCGCGGCGGCGGGCGGTATCCGCGCGAGAGACGGCGGCGCGCGTGGCGGCAGGTGCGGTGGCCCGGCTGATCGTGCCCGAGGTGTACGATCACCGCGTATGTCAGCCAGATCGGCGATGACCGCGATTGACTGGTCCGCCATTGATCTTGCACCATTCACGACAATCCCTTCTGGTGCCCTGACCCGGCAGCGGCCAAACGCTGGGAAGCGCTGGTCGATGATGCCCGCAAGGCCGGGTCATCACTGGGCGCGGTGGTCGAATGCGTTGCGACCGGCGTTCCGGCGGGATGGGGCGCGCCTGTTTATGCCAAGCTGGATGCGGATCTTGCCGCGGTATGATGGGGATCAACGCGGTCAAGGGCGTGGAGATCGGTGACGGCTTCGATGCCGCGCGCCTGACCGGCGAACAGAACGCCGATCCGATGCGGCCGGGCGATAAGGCGAAGGCCCGCAATTCAACGCCAATCACGCGGGCGGCATCTGCGGGCGGTATCTCTACCGGACAACCGGTGGTGTGCCGGGTTGCGTTCAAGCCGACCAGTTCGATCCTTACCCCGGTCGAGACGATCGACCGCGATGGCGATGCGACCGAGATCCGCACCAAGGGTCGCCATGATCCGTGCGTCGGTATTCGCGGTACGCCGGTTGTCGAAGCGATGATGGCGCTGGTTCTGGCCGATCACAAGTTGCTGCACCGGGCGCAATGCGGCTAAGGCAGGGTGATCAGGGGCTGCCTGGTTAAAGGCCGGGCGATCACGGCTGGGTGGGTGAGGCCGGCGCGGGTAAAAACCGGAAGGCATTGTTCGGGCGGGAGGGCTGAGAGGCTGAGAGGCTGAGAGTGTGGGGCTAAAGCAAGTCTGGCGTCGCTGCTTATTTGCCGTCGCGCCACTTCCATTCCCTGTCGGTTCGCGACCGCGCGACCATTAGCAGCGCTGCGCTCGCCACCAGCATAACCAGACCGAATATGATCGGTGAACGCTCGGCAAAGAACGCAGCCGACAGCGCGACGACGGCCACGTAAATGCCCAGCACCAGCCAGCCTTCCCACGCAATTGGAAAGCCGACGCCGTAGCCAAACCGCTTCACCGGGAACCAGGGCTTTTTCTTTGCGTCTTGCATCGTCTGCTCCACGTATCGGCTCGCCGCATCGACGGCTGGTCAAGGATACACGCAAGCGTATCGCTCGCAAGCTTTGCGGCGAAACCCGGACAATCCGAACAGTGCCATAGTCTGGCGCCCTGTCTTCGTGGCCCAACCTTTCTTCGTGGCCCGCCCTTTGCCTTGCAGCCCCACCTTTGCCTTGCAGAATGCAGGCTTTCCCATAACAAAGACCATTCAGGATCACTGGGGGGCGAGGCCGGTTATGTATGATGCAATGCTTACGGCACACGGGGCATCGGGCTTTCTCGGCCTGTTTGCAGCCGTCTTGTCGATTGCCACCCGCCTGGTTGCATTGCCTCATCAATGGCACGTTCTTGCCGGCCGCATATTTGTCGCAGGGATGGTCGGCGTAGGATTGACCGGACTTGTCATCACCTGGGTCGAATGGAACCCTTTCCTCCTCAGCCTTGCCATCTTCGTGCTGTATCTTGCCGTCATGGGCTGGCGATACGCCAGAGAGCGCAAGCCGATGAACGGGCCGCTCGACAAGGCCGTGGCCGTGCTTTCGACCATGGCGTTCGTCACCATGATCCTCGTGGGTATCTATCTGGTCACCCGGGGCCAGGGGGCCGGGATCATCATGGCGGTTTTCGGCACCATCGGTGTTCTTCACGCCATTATTGATGTGCGCGGGGCCTTCGGGAGCGGGGTCACCGGCAAAAATCGTGTTGCCGCCCACCTCTCGCGCATGATCGGGGGTACGATTGCCGCGCTAACGGCGTTCCTGCTGATCCAGTTTCAGACAAGCTCGATCATCGTCTGGTTGGCGCCGGCCGCCGTGCTCACGCCGGTCATCTCCTACTGGAAATATCTCATCAGAAAAGGCGGCGGGCTTCATCGTAACGCCTTCCCCGACCGCACCCACTGAGATCGCATTATTCGAACCGCTTTGGCCCTTCGCGCAGGTTTGCCAGCGCCACACCCGCTGATCAGGCGGCAATCGTGACAAACCGTGCCCCATTGCGGCCCGTGCGAGGGATCACCCAAAGCCTTGCCCCGTTGGTTTGACGAGCGACCTTGCTGGTTTGCGATAAAACGCCTTAGTCGATCAATAACGCCCGTTTAATCGATTGGACGAAGCGAGCAACAAGGTTCATCCCGTCCTTAACCTTAGACAGAACCCAATCAGGAGAATTGAAACCATGGATGCGAAAACCGGCGATATCAGCGGCTGTCCCTTTGGCGGAGACGGCACGACCCGCTCCCTTCTTGGGCGCACCAACCGTGACTGGTGGCCTGACCAGCTCAATCTTGAAATCCTGACCGAAGGTGGCCGCGCGGCGGACCCGATGGACGATGATTTCGATTATTGCGAAGCCTTCAACGCGATCGACTACACCGCGCTTAAAGCCGATCTCACCGCCCTGATGACCGATAGCCAGGATTTCTGGCCCGCCGATTACGGCCATTACGGTCCTTTCTTCATCCGCATGGCCTGGCACGCGGCCGGAACCTATCGCACCGGCGATGGCCGCGGTGGCTCCTCCAGCGGCCAGCAGCGGTTTGCACCGCTCAATTCCTGGCCCGACAACGGCAATCTCGACAAGGCACGCCGCCTGTTGTGGCCGATCAAGCAGAAATACGGCAAGCACATCAGCTGGGCCGATCTGTTCATCCTCACCGGCAATGTCGCCATCGAAAGCATGGGCGGCCCCGTCTTTGGCTTTGGCGGCGGTCGCGCCGACGTGTTCGATCCCGAAACCGTCTATTGGGGTACGGAAGAACAGTGGGTGGATGAAGGCGTCGAGACGCGCATTATTCCCGATGCCGGCAAGGCGCTCGAAAACCCGCTGGCCGCGATCCAGATGGGTCTCATTTACGTCAATCCCGAAGGACCGGGCGGCAACCCGCACGATCCAGAAGGCATGGCCCGCGACATGCGCGAAACCTTTGCGCGTATGGCCATGAATGACGAGGAAACCGTTGCTCTTACCGCTGGCGGTCACGCCTTTGGCAAGGCGCATGGTGCCAAACCTTCCGATACCTTCGGGTCCGCACCGGAAGGCGAAAACCTGCATTCGATGGGTTTTGGCTGGCTCACCGATCCAGAAGAGATCGGCAAGGGTCACATCACGACGTCGGGCATCGAGGGCGCATGGACGCCCAACCCGACGCAGTGGGGCGGCGACTATTTCCGCCTGCTGTTCAAGTATGAATACGAATTGGTGCAAAGCCCGGCTGGCGCAAACCAGTGGCAACCGGTCGATGCCGAAGAAGCCGACATGGCACCTGACGCACGGGACCCGAACAAGAAGGTTCCCACCATGATGACCACCGCCGACATGGCCTTGAAGCGGGACCCGGAATATCGCAAGATTTCCGAGCGTTTCCGCGATGATCAGGCGGCACTCGACGACGCCTTTGCCCGCGCCTGGTTCAAACTGTGCCACCGCGACATGGGTCCAAAAGTCCGCTACCTCGGGCCGGAAGTTCCGGCCGAAGACCTGATCTGGCAGGACCCTGTGCCCGCTGGCGCCAAGGTTTCCGACAGTGCAGTGTCCGACTTCAGGGCCAAGGTTCTGGATAGCGGCCTTTCGGTTCGCGAACTTGTGAAGGCGGCCTGGGCTTCGGCCTCGACCTATCGCAATTCCGACCACCGCGGCGGTGCCAATGGCGCCCGTATCCGCCTTGCGCCACAAAAGGACTGGGCGGTAAACGATCCGGCGGAACTGACCAGGGTTCTGACCAAGCTCGATGAACTGCGCGGCGATATGTCGATGGCCGACGCCATCGTGGTTGCCGGCTCGGCCGCTGTCGAGAAAGCGGCAAGGGACGCAGGGTTCGACATCACCGTGCCGGTCACGACAGGCCGCGGCGATGCCACCCAGGAACAGACCGACGCGGAAAGCTTCGAACCGCTCGAGCCGTTTGCTGATGGTTTCCGCAACTATCTGCGGACAAAGGCTTCGGTAAAGACCGAGGACATGCTGATCGACCGCGCGCATCTGCTCGGTTTGTCGATTCCGGAAATGACCGTTCTGGTTGGTGGGATGCGTGTTTTGGGTGCGGTGAGTGGTCATGCCGATCATGGTTCGAACATCGGCGTACTGACCGAGCGTCCGGGCCAGCTCACCAACGACTTCTTCGTCAACCTGCTCGAGATGGGTACCTTGTGGACGGTGGTCGACGAGAGCGGCGACGAGGAATTCGTCGGCAAATGCCGCAAGTCCGGCGAGGAGAAGTGGCGGGCAACGCGCACTGACCTCGTGTTCGGATCGAACTCACGCCTGCGTGCTGTCGCGGAAGTCTATGCCGAAAATGGCCACGAAGAGAAATTCGTGCGCGATTTCGTCAAGGCCTGGACCAAGGTGATGAACGCCGACCGGTTCGACCTGAGATACGCCAAGTACCACGGCTAGACACAGTATCTGGAGCCGGTCCCGAACTCCCCCACGTTCGGACCGGCACCGCGATAGCCCCCGGCAGAAATGTCGGGGGTTATTGTTTGCGCTATCGCGACAGGGGACCACCCGTTAAGGGCGCGGCGATGGACAGACATTGGACAACCACCGAACGGCTTGCCGCTGGCCTTATCGCGGCCATGGTGTTCGGCGCGCTCGCGCTGCAAACCACCATCAATAACGATGGCTCACCGCTGGTGGCCTTCGGCCTGCTGTTCCGCTATTTCACGATCTGGACCAATTTTGCAGCAGGCGTGATTTTTACGCTGGTTGCATTGAACCAGCGGGTCGACCGGCGCGTCACCTTTTCCCTGGCCACCGCCATCGCCGTGGTCGCTCTTGTCTATCACGCCTTGCTGGCCAGCTATCATCATCCTGCAGGCCTCGACATTCTGACCAATCTGGCATTTCACACCGTGATTCCGGCGGCCACGATTGCATGGTGGCTGGCAGTCACGAGGCGGTTCGGTTTTGCCTGGGGAGCGTTACCCTTCGCGATGATCTTTCCGGTCATCTACACCGCGTTCAGCCTGATATACGGGGAAATGACTGGCTTCTATCCCTACTTCTTCACCGACAAGTCCACGCTGAGCTGGGGTCAATTGCTGGTCAATATTGCCGGACTGGCGCTGTTTTTTGTTGTTATCGGCGCTCTGCTGATGACCGTTCGCAGCGGCGTGGGGCGGTTGTTCAAACCCTCCGCTTGAGCACAATGTAAAGCGCGCCATCCCCGCCGTGGCGACGGTGCGCGGTTCTCACCGCAGCGATGGCCTCGTGATGGCTGGATGCGGCCAGCCAATCCAGAACCTTGGCCCTGATCGCGCCGCGCCGTGTTCCCCGATCCGCCGGATCGACCGGACGCGGCTTGCCCGTTACCAGCAACATCGAACGCGCGCCGATGGCGCGGGCCTGAGTCATCCCGTCCATCAGCCGGTTGTAGGCGGCATCGAGCCCCATCCCGTGCAAGTCGATGGATATCTCGGGCGCGTGCAGCCCGGCTTTCATCCGCCTGTCCCAATGCGAATCCAGACCCGATTGGCTGAGCGACGGTTTCGGCTGGGGCGATTGTCGCGATATCGCGGGTGCGGTGTCCGATCGGGGAGCCGCGCGACGAGGCTTGACCGGTTGCAGCGGCGACGGTGCGGCCCTTTTTGTCTGGCGCAACAAGGTCGGCTCCTCAGGCCTATGGACACCCGCCAGTGGCGCAACCGTTCGGGCCAACCTGGCCCAGGCCTCGGCTTCATCGTCGGACAGGCCCCGCGGCGCACTCATCGCGATTGCAGGCGGGCCAGTGTTCCCTTGGGCAACAGGATCAGAGCATTGCCCGAAGCGCTCATCGCGCCCGCGATCCGCGCAGCATCCTCGCCCGCGCCCCAGAATGTGTCGAAGCGGTTGGCCCCCTTGATAGCGCCGCCGGTATCTTGAGCGATCCACAAGCCATCGGCGATGTCTTGCTCCATATCCAGCCAGACCGGCGCGCCCAGCGGCACGAAAGCCGGGTCGGCGGCAACCGAATGATCGCGCCTGACCGGCACCCCGAGCGCGCCCAGTGGTCCGTCGCCTGTCAGCTCCGAGAAGAAAATCCAGCTTTTGTTGGCGTTCATGATGCCTTGCGCCTCGTCCGGATGGTCGCGCAAATAGGCTACTATGCCCTGCATGGAGGTTGGATAATCGGTGCCATCGCCAATCATCCCGCCCTCACGCATGATCCTGCCGATGGCGACATATTCGCGCCCGTTCTGCCCGGCATAGCCGATCCGCATCACGTCTCCATCGGGCGTTGCGAGGCGGCCTGACCCCTGGATCTGGAGGAAGAAGAACTCGATCGGGTCGGCCACCCATGCGATTACGGGAACGCGGCCATCCAGCGCGCCGGAAACGATTTGCGAACGCTCGAAATACAGTCGGAATTCGCCATCGTCGGTGTATCGGCCCAGCGGGGGTCGGCCGGTGCGTTCGGCTTCAGGCGTGTCAGCGGGCCAGGCACGCTGGAGATCAGCGGGCATGGCATAGACCGGCGTTTCGTAACCGGGCCGGCGGGTCCGGCTGCCGCGTATCTCCGGCTCGAAATAGCCGGTGGCAAAGGCATCGCCATCCGCGATCCGGACGGTTTCGAAATGGGTCGCGAAAAAGCCGATGGCCGACATTTGGGGCCAGGTGCGTGCTGCGGTGCACGCGGTCTGCCAGTCTGCGCGGCGGGTCAGACCGCTGGCATCGTCACGGGTGACCAACTTCGGGCAGCTTTCGATAAAGGAGGCGAGCGAGCCGACGGCATCGCTCTGATCCACGATCAGCGAGGCAGGTGACGGTCCGTAAGCCAGTGGCGCATCGGCTGCCCGTTGGTAGATCGGCGCAGGAGGGGCGACCGGAGTTGGTGCAGGTGCAGGTTCGGCGACGGGAGCCCGTTGCGTGACGGGCGGGGGCGAGGATTGCGGCTCTCCGGTTTGGGGCACCAGCCGGACGCAGCCGCTCAGGGAAAGCAACAGACACAGGGTCAGTGCAGCCGATGCCGCCACCCGTTTCGTATCGGCAAAAAGCAGCATGGCCCTCTCGCTGTTCACGTCAAGGCGTTGGGGCCGACTTGCGACCGGGCCTAGCCTTCGTCGGTTTCGTCGAGCACCCAGTCTGGTCCGCCCGCGCTCAGATCGCGGCTGAAGGTCCAGACATCGCGGCTTTCGACGGCATCGTCGAGCGATCCTGCAACCATGTTCCCGTCCTTGTCGCGCGTAACGGCAGCAATATCGGCGACAAACAGCACCGCAATGCGCGCTATGCCATTGTCGACACCGGCGTTGCGAATGGCCGCCTCCTCAAACCGGATGAGCTTGTTGTCCAGCGTTTCTCCCGCTTCCTCGCGGGCGGTGATCGCGCTGTCAAAACTGGCATAGACGTCGCTGTCGCACATTTCGCGCAGGGTTTCGCGGTCACCGTTCCAGAACGCTTCGAGGATAATTTCGTATGCGCCCTTGGCGCCTTCCATGAAGCCGACCAGATCGAAACTCTTGTCAGCCGAATAGACCGCCTGAATACCACGTTCGACCGCCGGAGGAGCGCCCTCGATCTGCGGCGCCTTGTTCGACGGCACGACCGTCAGCTTGGGGTTCTTGGCATCCTGCTGTTCGTCATTGTATCGGAACCGGGTCGACACAGGTTCTTCTTCATGTTCGGCACGCTGGCCAAGCACCGAATAGAGGCGCATGCCGATAAATGCCGCGATCATGGCTAGGATGACGATTTCGAAAATCACGTTGTTCGCTTTCCGCTGGTTCGTCCTGACAGGCCGCCAGGCAAGCTAATTGCTATCGTTTGTCTATAAGCTCGTGCCCTAAATAGGACCTGAATTCAATCGGACAAGCGCGTATTGCCCGGCGCATTGGTGATTTCGCCCCAAGTCTGGACAAAATAGTCTCTGGACAAAATAGTCTGGACAAAACCCGTGCCGCCGGATCGTGTCACGAACAACCCTGCGGTTTCCCTCGGCACCGTGTTGCGAAGCCTTCGCGCCAGTGCTACCCGCCCTGCCCGACAGGTCAGGAGACCGGAACTGTTGGAGCGGCAGACGCCTCAGCGGTGACGACAGCCCAACCTCTTGCAAAAAACACAATTATTTCAGACAGTAAACCTTAGACGAAAGCGAATATCATGGCCGACGAAGGCGACGTTCTCACCAACCTAAACACCGGCGAAGGCGCGCCCAATGGCGCCGACAATCTGCCAGCAGTGGGGATCATCTCGCAATATGTGAAGGATCTCTCGGTCGAGAACCCGAACGCGCCAACCGTGTATCAGTGGACGGACCAGCCGCAAATCGACCTTCAGTTCAACATCGGCGCCAACAAGGTGAATGACGATGTTCACGAGGTCGAGCTCAAGATCAACGTCACCGCCAAGGGCGAAAAGGGCGACTTTTACCTCATTGAGCTGGCCTATTGCGGCCTCATCGGTATTCGCAACGTGACCGAGGAACAGACCCACGCGTTTCTTTACGCCGAAGCCCCGCGCCTGCTGTTCCCGTTTGCGCGCCAGGTCGTGGCCTCCGCCTCGCAAGAAGCAGGCTTTGCCCCGCTGACGCTCGACCCGATCGATTTTAACGGGCTCTACGTACAGCAATTGCAGCAACGCCGTCAGGAAGAAGCCGGCGGCGCGGCAGCCCAACCTCCCTCTGGCAACGCCTGAGCCGGGTTGAAATGGAAGAAAGGCTCCGCGCATGAGCCTTTTGAAAAATGTCGGGACGATAGGCTCGCTCACGATGATGAGCAGGGTCGCCGGAATGGCGCGCGAGATGATCTTCTCGCGCGTCCTTGGCGCCAATGCCGTAACCGACGCCTGGTTTCAGGCCTTCATCATTCCCAATGTCTTTCGCCGCCTGTTTGCCGAAGGCGCGTTCTCGGCCGCCTTCGTGCCGATGTTTTCCAAGCGGCTGCACGGCAAGGATGGCGCAAGCGCTGAAGAAGGCCTCGAGCAAGCGCGCAGCTTCTCCAACGATGTGCTCAGCGTGTTTCTGCCGGTGCTGATTGGTCTGTGCGTCATTTTCGAACTGGCCATGCCGGCCGTCATCTGGCTGCTTGCGGAAAAGCCCATCGACCCCGGCAATTTCAACATGGCCGTCGATTTTGCGCGGATCATGTTCCCCTATATTGTGCTGGTCAGCATGGTGACGCTGTTCACCGGAATGCTGAATTCGGTCAGCCGGTTTGCGCCCGGTGCGAGCTTTCCGATTATCCTCAATCTCGTTCTGATCGCCGCCTTGTTGTTCGGAGAGCGGTGGGTCGCCGCCAGCGGTGCGGGCGTGGAGGCGGTCGCGTACGGCATCGCCTGGGCGGTGACAGGGGCCGGCGTCATGCAACTGGCCTGGCTCTATTACTGGACAAGGGTGGCGGGGTTTCGGCCCAGGCTGGCCTGGCCGCGCATCACGCCTGAGGTCAAGCGCCTCTCCATCATCGCCCTGCCCGCGGCCATCGGCGGCGGCGCCTACCAGATCAACACGCTGGTCCAGCTCTACTTCCTCAACCAGCTGGAAAGCGGATCGGTCAGCTACATGAACTATGCGGACCGGCTGAACCAGTTGCCGCTGGGCATTATCGGTATCGCCCTGTCGACCGCCATCCTGCCGACATTGTCCAAATTTGTCGGAGCGAAGAACACCGAAGGGGCCGACCGCATCCAGTCCGATGCCATCGAGTTGGCGATGCTATTGACCATCCCTGCTGCCGTGGCGCTGGCAATGTGTGCAACGCCTATCGTCACGATGATCTTTCAGGGTGGACGCTTCGATCTGGCCGATGCGGCCATCACCGGCCAGGTGCTGGCCACCCTGGTAATGGGTCTGCCGGCTTATGTGCTGGTGAAGGTTCTGGTGCCCAACTTCTACGCCCGTTCCGACACCCGGACGCCGGTCTATGCTGCATTTATCTCGTTGGCGGTATTCGTGGCTTTCAACATCCTCCTGCTCGACCGATACGGTGTCGTCGGGGTTGCCTTTGCCAGCGTCATTGGCGCCTGGATCAACGTCGCGTTTCTCTACATTGTGCTGGCCAAGCGAGGATATTACACCATCCCGCTGGCTCTGGTGGGACGCATCGCCCGGCAATTGCTTGCCGCGGCCGCGATGGGCGCGGCCTTGTGGTTTGCCCGCGATATGCTGACCGGATGGTTTGCAGCGGGATTGTTCGCCCGGCTGGGTGCCCTGCTCGCGCTAGTGCTGTGCTCGGGCGTCGTCTATTTCACCGTTGCCTTTGCCGTCGGCGCCATCGACAAGCAGCGCATCGCGTCTCTCACCAAGAAGAAAGCCCCGTAACAATCATGCCTTCTGCCACCGACAACAGTGACAAGCCGATGCGGGTGGTGTCCGGCATCCAGCCAACCGGCAGGCCGCATCTTGGCAATTACCTCGGCGCCATCGTCAATTATGTCCGGTTGCAGGAGCAAGCCGACCAGGCAGGCGGCGAATGCCTGATATTCCTCGCCGATTTGCACGCTATCTCGCAGCCTCACGACCCGGCGGAGTTGAGCGCGGCCACGCTGGAAATGGTTGCAACCCTCGTGGCTTGCGGGGTGGACCCGAAAAAGACCGTTTTGTTCAATCAGGCGCAAGTGCCGCAACACGCCGAGCTGCAATGGTTGCTCAACGGCACGGCCCGGATGGGCTGGCTGAACCGCATGACGCAATGGAAGGACAAGGCGGGCAAGAACCGCGAGGGTCAATCGGTCGCCCTGTTCACCTACCCCGTCCTGCAAGCCGCCGATGTCCTGCTGTATCAGGCAACACACGTGCCCGTGGGTGAGGATCAGAAACAGCATCTGGAGCTGGCCCGCGACATCGCCCAGAAATTCAACAACGACTTTGCTGCCCCGGACTCGCCCGTCTTTACCCAACCCGATCCCATCATTCCGCCCGACGCAGCGCGCATCATGTCCTTGCGCGACGGCAACGCAAAGATGAGCAAATCCGATCCATCCGAAATGAGCCGTATCAGCCTGACCGACGATGCCGACACCATCATGAAGAAGGTGAAAAAGGCCAAGACCGATCCTGAACCCTTGCCGGGCGAGATCGCAGGGCTGGTCGGACGGCCTGGCGCGCTGAACCTGGTCACGATCTATGCCGCGCTGGCAGGGACAACGCCCGATTCCGTCCTGTCGCAATATGGGGGCCAGGGGTTCGGCGTGTTCAAACCTGCCCTGGGCGAGCTGCTGGTTTCGACCCTGTCGCCGATCAACGCCCGTTTCACCGAACTGATGGACGACCGCGAGGCGCTGGATGCCATTCTGGCGCGCGGGGCGGCAAAGGCCCGCGATCTGGCCTCACCAACCCTGTCACGCGCCTATTCTGCGCTGGGACTGGTGCGCGGGGCATAGGCAGGCCCACGGGGCGGTGCGAGCTTTTACCGCATCGACTTCTGGAAAGCTTGCAACATATGCTAAGTAAGTCATTCAAAAGACGTTCACCCTGCCGCTGGTAGGACACATCTCGACGATGCGAAGGATCGTGCCCCGCTGCAGGGAAGACCAGCTAGGCCGGCAAGCATGAGTTTTTCGGAGACTGTTATGACTGATACGAACATGACCATACGATTTGCCAAACTGTCGGCGGCTCCGGCGCTGTTGCTCGCACTTGCGGCTTGCGCCACCCCTTTCAATGCCGATGTCTCGCGTTTCCAGACGCAGCTGCCTGCTCCCACGGGTGAAAGTTTCGCCGTCGTCGCCGATGATCCGGCGCTGGCAGGCGGTCTGGAATTTTCGCAATACGCCCAGTTGGTCGAGGCGGAAATGGCCAGACTGGGATATGCCGAGGCGGCCACGCCGGAAGCAGCAAGCCTGTTGGTCCGGTTCGACTATGGCGTCGACAAGGGGCGCGAACGGGTTCGGACCACCGGTTTCAGCCGCGATCCCTTCTATAGCCCGTGGTACGGATATAGCCGCCCGTTCTATCGCAGCAGCTTCGGCTACAACGGGTTCTCGCGGCGCGGTTGGGGCTACGGTTTTTACGATCCCTTCTTCGGCGGTTCCGAGGTGACCAGCTACACCGTCTATACCAGCGGCATCGACATGAAGATCGACCGTCAGGAAACCGGGGAGCGTCTGTTTGAAGGAAAAGCCGAGGCGTTGTCACGTTCCAACCGGTTGCAGCATCTTGTGCCCAATCTGGTCGAGGCGATGTTCACCGACTTTCCAGGCAATTCCGGTGAGACCCTGCGCATCTCAATCGCGCCGGAAAAAACCAAGGTTCGCCGGATCGACTGATCTCGTGATCTTCCTGAGAATAGCGAAGGGCGGCCCTGCAAAGGGTCGCCCTTTTTTCTTTGTCGGGGGTTGCGAAGCCGGGAGCAGGGATGCCACGGGCACGGATCAGAGGAGCTCAGACCAGTTTGGCATGCCCGCCGGTCGAGCCGAAACCAGCAGCACCGCGAGTGGTCTCGTCAAGCATGTCCACCTCTTCAAGCGTGGCCGTGGTGACGCGGGCCAACACAAGCTGCGCGATCCGGTCGCCGCGCTCGATCGCAAAAGGATCAGTGCCATGGTTGATGAGGATGATCTTCAATTCGCCGCGATAATCGCTGTCGATCGTGCCGGGCGCATTGGGAACGCTGATCCCGTGTTTCAAAGCAAGGCCCGAGCGGGGCCGCACCTGTATTTCAAACCCTTGTGGAACCGCGCAGGCAAAACCGGTCGCCACCGCATGGCGCGCACCGGGATGCAGCGTCACCTGTTCAGCAGCGACGATGTCCATGCCCGCGGCCCCATCGCTCGCATAGCGCGGTAGCTCGAGCCCGTGACCATGTGGCAACCGCTTGATCGCCAAACTGCAGGTATCAGTCATTCTGATTGCCCTCACCCAGCAATTGCTCGGCAGCGCGCGCCACCAGCTCGCGAGCGACGTCTTCCTTGGGCATCTTGTCGAAACTCTCGACCGCGCTTGAGGTAATGATGTGCACGGTGTTTTCCTCGCCGCCCATGACATCGGTGGAAACATCGTTGGCGATAATCCAGTCGGCGCCCTTGCGCTTGCGCTTGCCCTTCGCGTTGTCGACCACGTTCTCGGTTTCGGCCGCAAAGCCGATCAACAATTTGGGCCGTTGCTTGCCGCCAGAGACTGTCGCCAGAATATCGGGATTTTCCGTCAGCATCAGTGCCGGGGGGGCGGAGCCGCGCTTCTTCATTTTCTCTGCCGAAACCGTCTTCGGTCGCCAGTCGGCAACGGCTGCCACCATGAAAGCGATATCGGCGGGCAGATGGGCTTTGACTTCGCGGGCCATCTGGTCTGCGGATTCGACGTCCACGCGATTGACGCCCGGCGGCGTTGGCAAGGACACAGGTCCGGACACCAGCGTGACCTTCGCTCCTGCAGCGGCAGCCATCGCGGCGATAGCGTATCCCTGACGGCCCGACGATCTGTTGGCGAGATATCGCACCGGATCGATCGGCTCCCAGGTCGGCCCGGCGGTGACGAGCACGTGCTTGCCCTCCAGCGGCCGATAGGAGGGATCGTCCATGAAGATCGGCATTTGCGCCAGCGGGTCGAGTGCGACCGCGGCCGCCATGGTATCGGGCTGGTCCAGGCTGACTTGCGGATGCGCGCCAGCGTCGAAGGCCACCGGTTGGGGCGCGGCTTTTCCTGCGCCGGTAATAACGGTGTGATTGATTGCTTCAGGGTCGGTCGGCGGCGCCGACGATGCCGCGCCCTTGCTGGCCAGCAATGGGCCGCCAAGGTCGGGTTCGGCGTCAGAATCGAAGCCGGGTGCGACATCGCTTTCGCCCAGGTCACCGTCAATGTCGTCGGACTGGGCGGCCTCGTCGGTGTCCTGCCCGTCTTCGATGGCATCAAGTTCAGCGAGGCGGGCCGCTTCGGCAGCCTCGGCCTCTTCAAGCGAGGGCAGATCTTCTTCCTCAAATTCCTCTTCGACGACACGGCGAGAGGTGGAACGCGGGATGATCGCGGACAGCAGGCTTCCCAACCCGCTGCGCGCAGGCGCTTCCACTTCGGGTTCGGGTTCGAGCGCTTCTGCGGCGATATCGTCTTCCTCGACGAACACATCCTCGTCCGCGATATCGGGCACCGGCTCGATCAATTGTTCTTCATGTTCGTCTGCTGGCGCTGCCGATTGGGCAACCGCCGCATTTGCGACCGGCTCGCCCAGGCCATGATCCACGCCAGTCGCCTCGGCAATGGCGCGCCAGATAAACTCGGGCTCAGGCAAACGTCCCGGGCCGAATTCGCCGCAAGCCATCGCCCCTTCGTCAGGGTCCAGCACGGTGACGCCTGCCTCACCCAGCCAGGCGACATTACGCTGGGTCGCCTCATGCTCCCACATACGCACATTCATTGCCGGCACAGCCATGACCGGCTTGTCGGTCGCAAGGATCAGCGTGGTCGCCAGATCGTCGGCAATACCAGCCGCCATCTTGGCCATCAGGTCTGCCGTCGCCGGGCAAACGACCACCATATCGGCAGCTCGCGAGAGCTGGATATGGCCCATCTCGGTCTCGTCCTTGAGATCGAACAGGCTGGTATAGACGGGATTTTCGCTAAGCGCGGCAAGCGCCATCGGAGTGACGAACTGCTGGCCGCCATCGGTAACGACGCAAGTCACTTCTCCGCCTGCCTTGCGGATCAGACGAACCAGTTCACACGATTTGTAAGCGGCGATGCCGCCGCCCACGACAAGAAGGATATGCGGCGAGCCCATGTTTACGCGCCCTTCGTCCACAGGACGGGCGTCGGCAAAGATGTGGTCCGGCGGATTGATGCCCATACTACCATACGGCGCTTGCTAGCGCCCCCTGCTCGCTTACGCCAGTTTTGCCAGTCCGTGATCCCCAAGCGAGCATACAGACTGGCGCAATCGGCTTCATGAGCGAATGGTAATACCAAATTTACCCTTACTTACGGCTAAGCGCGATGGTTAATGTCGGCGGAGGGTTCTTTAACCTTTGGCGGGTTGAACACGCGGCAAGCGGGCGGCCATTATGCGAAGTGCTGGACCGCCGCCAGAATTGCCGCGCCCACACCGCCCGCGACCACATAGCGCAGCCATTGGCTGGCCGAGCCACGCGCTTGCCGGTCCCGCTCCCACATCAATTGGACCTTGGGAATGGGTGGAGGTTCGGGCGCGCCGCCCTTGGGCGGATACATCTCTTCCAGCCGCCGGATCAGCGCAGGCACGCCCAGCAAGGTTTCGGTATCTGCGCGAATGCGGTCGGCCAGCGCTGATTCAGGCCCCAGCTCGTCGCGTATCCAGCTGCGAACATAAGGCGCGCTTACATCCCACATGTTGATCGCCGGGTTCAATTGGGTCGCAATGCCTTCGACCATGACCATCGTCTTTTGCAACAACAGCAAATGCGGCTGGGTTTGCATGTCGAAGTCGCGAGTAATGGCGAACAGTCCGTCCAGCATCTGGCCCACCGACAGCTCGCTTACCGGCTTGCCGCGCATGGGTTCGCCCACGGCCCTCAACGCGGTCGCAAACTCCCCGACCGAATGATAGCTCGGCACATATTGCGCCTCGAAATGGATTTCCGCGACACGGCGGTAATTGCCGGTCGTCAGACCATAGAGGATTTCCGCCAGCCAGGCCCGCGCGCGCCGGTCGATCCGGCCCATGATGCCGAAATCGATAGCGACGACGGTGCCGTCGGCCTCAACGAACAGATTGCCCTGGTGCATATCGGCATGGAAGAAGCCGGCGCTGATTGCCTGCGTCAGGAAGGCCAGCACCAGCTTGTTCGCCAGTTCCGGCAGATCGTGTCCCGCTGCGACCAGATCCTCGGTCCGGCTGATCTTGATGCCGTCGACCCATGCGATCGTCATGACCCGGCCATTGGTGCGGTCCCAGTCGATATCGGGCACGCGGTAACCTTCGATACCGATCATCGCCTCGGCCAGTTCGGACGCCGAGGCAGCCTCGCGCCGCAAGTCCAGTTCGCGCAAGGTCCAGCGCTTGAAATTGGCGATGGTCAGTTGCGGGCGCAGCCGGCGCGCCTCATCGCTGCCCAGCGCCTCAAGATGGGCAGCAGCCCATTCATACGTGGCGATATCCCTGGCAAAGCGTTCGCGAATACCGGGTTTCAGCACCTTGATGGCAACTTGCCGGCCATCGATGGTCACGCCGCGATGCACCTGCGCGATGGAGGCAGACCCGATGGGCGCTTCCTCGACACTGGCGAACAGGGTTTCGAGCGGCGCTTCGAAACTGGTTTCGATCACCTGCTTGATCTGGCTGAAAGGGACAGGCGGCAAATCGTCCTGCAGGCTCAGCAGGTTCTGAACGGCCTCGGGGCCGACCAGATCGGGGCGCGTCGCCAGTGTCTGACCCAGCTTGATTGCGGCAGGCCCAATGTCGCGAAACGCGCTGGCGTAATCGGGCTCGCGCTTCTTGCGGGTGCCGATTGAGAAGATGGCGATCAGCCGCTTGACCGGCGCAGGTGTGTTGGGGTCGTTTTG
The DNA here is from genome assembly GCA_963799455.1 of uncultured Alphaproteobacteria bacterium. GTDB lineage: Bacteria > Pseudomonadota > Alphaproteobacteria > Rhodobacterales > Rhodobacteraceae > CAWCXF01. The sequence continues at coordinate 91,029 of CAWCXF010000007.1, forward strand.
TATCCCGCGAAGCGCACCGTGGCGCGCCAGGGTCCGGGCCCATTTGCCCAACCGCCAGATGTGTGTGGCTGGCCGCGTCATAGCGCGCCCCAATGCAGTGACCGGTGCATCGACCCGTTCGCCATCGTCAAATCTTCCAGCCCGAATGGATAGCGACCGCACCGCCAAGGATCGGCTCGACCTTGGTCTGGACAAAGCCCGCATTGGCGATCATCGCTTCGAACCGCTCCATTTCCGGAAAACGCCGGATGGATTCTGCCAGATAGCGATAGGATTCCTCGTCGCCCGCAATGGCCTTGCCCAATTGCGGCATGACCTTGTGCGAATAGGCGTCGTAAATGTCCTTGAAACCCGGCCAGGTCGTCGTGGAAAACTCCATGCAGTAAAAGCGGCCACCGTATTTCAGGACGCGGTGCGCCTCCGCCAGAGCTTTTTCTATGTAGGTCACGTTCCTGATGCCGAACACGATGGTGTAGGCATCGAAGGCGCGGCTTGAGAAGGCAAGCTCCTCGGCGTTCTGGCGGCTCCAGACCAGCCCGTCGATGCCGCGGTCCATTGCTCTTTCAATCCCGACATCCAGCATTTCCTGATTGATGTCGGACACGGTGATGGCGGCTCCGCTGTCAGCCATGCGGAACGCGATGTCGCCCGTGCCGCCCGCCATGTCGAGAATGGCCTCACTCAGCTTGCGGTTTCACCCGCCGCACGAACCGGTCCTTCCACAAGCGGTGCATCCCGCCCGACATCGCATCGTTCATTATGTCGTATTTTTCGGCCACCCGGCTGAAGACTTCACCGACTTTCGCTGTCTTTTCGTCTGCCGCCACATCGGCGTAACCGAATGAGACAGTGCGGGATTCTTCGGTCAACGCTGGCTCGCCGGGTCTGTCGTATCTGGTGTCGCTCATGGCGAGGAGCCTTAGGGGCAATTGTGCGCGCCGCAAAGGGTGTTAGGAGCGTTGCGCTATGCCCGAACTGCCCGAAGTCGAAACCACCGTGCGCGGGCTCGCCCGCTTTCTCGAAGGAGAGCGCATCACTGGCGTGCGCATCAACCGCCCCGACATGCGGTTTCCGTTCCCCGAAGGTCTGGTCCAGCACCTGACCGGCGCGCGCATCACCCATTTGTCGCGCCGTGCCAAATACGGCCTGCTGCATTCCGACCGCGATCATGCGCTGGTCTTTCATCTTGGCATGAGCGGACGATGGCGGATCGATTACGATGCTGATGAAAAACACGACCACCTCGTGCTGGAAACAGGCGATCATCGGTTCGCCCTTAACGATCCGCGTCGGTTTGGCTGGGTCGACTGGGTTGGCGAGGACAGCCTCGATGCCTGGCCCGGCTTTGCCAAACTCGGTCCCGAACCGCTCGGGGATGCGCTTGACCATCATCATTTAAAGAGTGCGCTGAAATCCAAGGTCACACCGATCAAGCTGGCCTTGCTGGATCAGCGCGTCGTCGCAGGCCTGGGCAATATCTATGTGTGCGAGGCGCTGCATCGCGCCCATATCCACCCGCGCAAGCCGGCAGGCAAAGTCAGTGGCCCGGCGCTGGCCCGGCTGGTCCTCACCATTCGCGAGGTCCTCGAGCAATCGATCCGCGACGGCGGCTCAAGCTTGCGCGACTTCGCTCATCCCGATGGCGAGCTTGGCTATTTCGCGACCAACTTCCGCGTCTACGGACGCGAGGGCGCTGCATGCCTTGGCTGCAAGACGGGGACTGTCCGGCAAATCGTTCAGGGTGGACGCAGCACATGGTTCTGCCCGCACTGTCAAAAATAACGGGGTCGAAAATAACGGGGTCAAAAATAACGGGGTCAAGACTAACTGGCGAAAACAAAGAGGCCATCTCAACGGGCAAGATCCCTCGCGAAGTTGCACCGTTACAAAGTCCGGTTTAGGCCAAAGCCCGTCGCAAAGCTTGACCAATCCGGACCTCGTCGCTATCTGCGCCTCTTTCCGGCGGTTCTCCGCCGTTTTCGCACATGCAATCGACGACACCAGGGATCGCTTCAGACGAGACCCGACACGAAGGACAAACATGGCCAATACGCCACAAGCCAAAAAGCGGATCCGCCGCAACGCTCGCCGCGAAGAGATCAATACCGCACGCGTGAGCCGCATTCGCAACTACCTCAAGCGCGTCGAAACCGCGATTGAAGGCGGCGACAGCAAAGCTGCCAGTGAAGCGCTTCGTGCAGCCCAGCCCGAGCTTGCTCGCGGTGTGGCGCGCGGCGTCTTTCACAAGAACACAGCGGCCCGCAAGATGAGCCGCCTGTCCAAGCAAGTCGCCGCTCTCTGATTCGCTTCCGGAGAGGTGATTCTCTCCATTTGAAAGCATCGCTGATAGCTCCAAGGGTCGGTACCACGGTACCGGCCCTTCGCTTGTGTGCTGTCAGAACAACCGATCTCTCGGTCACAGCAGCAGCCGAGCGCCAAAACTCTAGCAAATACAACAATTCGGATGCAGTCCAGCCGAATTTACAGCATTTTCAATGACTTGAATGCACTTGTGCGCCTCTCGTCAAGTCAACACAAATATTTCAGATTTTTTGCACCTCGCGCTCTTGCCTGTTTTGTCCGAGCGTTCATAACTAGGGACACACCTGGGGCGGGACAGTCCGGGTTCTAGAGATCGAAGATGGGGCGTCACCCGGAAGTGGGATTTCGGGATATGGCGAAGCTGTGTCTTCATGAGGTGAGCATGATGGGTGGATCGGCGTAGGACCGCCGGATCGTTGGGGTATGTTTGATGGTGCAAAAAATGATGCGCGCTGGTTTTAAGCGCGAGAACACAGGGGATAGCATGGAAGATCTGGAAGCCGTGAACCTGGCGGCAGACTGGGCCGACATCAGCCAGGGCCTACGCAAAGATCTCGGACACCAGCTCCACTCGCAATGGATCAAGCCGATCCAGGTCGGAGCCCTTTGCTATGAAAGCGGCACGCTCGATCTGTATTTGCCAACGGAATTTTCCGCCAATTGGGTCAAGGACCGCTTTGCCGACCGTTTGAGCCTGGCGTGGAAAATCGCGCGCGGCGAAGTGAAGCACGTTCGCATCTCGGTGCACCCCAATCGTCGCAAGCTGCCTGACCTTTCCCTTGGCAACAGCCGACGCGCCGCCAACGATGGCGGAGCATCGGTTATCGCCATTGCTGCCGATACGCTGGGCGATGCCGGCTTTACCTCCAGCGTAGGCCTTGACCCGTCATTGACCTTCGCTGCTTTCGTGACCGGCGAGGCGAATGTTCTTGCCTGCAACGCGGCGCAGCGGATGGCAGCGACAGAAAAGCCGCAGTTCTCGCCGCTTTACCTCAAGGGTGCGACCGGACAGGGCAAGACCCATCTGCTGCACGCGATCGGTCATGCCTACCTTCAGGCCCATCCTCGGGCGCGCATCTTCTATTGCAGCGCCGAGCGCTTCATGATCGAATTCGTCCAGGCTCTGAAAGCCAATCAGATGATGGAATTCAAGGCGCGCCTTCGCTCCTTCGACCTGTTGCTGGTTGACGACATCCAGTTCATCATCGGCAAGGCCAGCGCTCAGGAAGAGCTGCTGTACACGATCGATGCCCTGCTGGCCGAGGGCAAGCGGCTGATTTTTGCCGCCGACCGCGCGCCGCAAGCACTGGACGGGGTCGAACCACGCCTGTTGTCGCGTTTGTCGATGGGCCTGGTTGCCGATATCCAGTCCGCCGACATCGATTTGCGACGCCAGATCCTCGATTCCAAGTTGACCCGGTTCGCTCCGCTCGAAGTGCCGGACGATGTGATCGAATTCCTTGCCCGCACGATTACCCGCAACGTTCGCGAGCTGGTCGGCGGCCTCAACAAGCTGATCGCCTATGCACAGCTGACCGGCCAGGAAGTCTCGCTCCAGTTGGCCGACGAACAATTGACCGATATCCTGTCGGCCAATCGTCGCCGCATTACCATCGACGAGATCCAGCGCACGGTCTGCCAGTTTTACCGGATCGACCGCAGCGAGATGAGCTCCAAGCGACGGGCTCGCGCAGTGGTCAGGCCGCGCCAGGTCGCGATGTATTTGTCAAAAGTGCTCACTCCGCGCAGCTATCCGGAAATCGGGCGCAAGTTTGGCGGGCGCGATCACTCGACCGTCATACACGCGGTCCGCCTGATCGAGGATCTTCGCGAGCGCGACGCCGACATGGATGGCGATGTAAGGAGCCTGCTGCGTCAGCTGGAGAGCTGAGCCGTACTCCTTTGGCAACCCTGCGTTTCCACCAGTTCCCAACACGATCTCGACCGAACCCTCCACAGGGTTCGGCCCGGTTGCGAGCGTCTCATCCACAGCTTGTCGACAGCTTGCCCACAGGCTTGCTAAAGCGGAGACATGTCCCTCCCTCCTGACCGTCTCGACAGATTCGCGCGCCATATCGTGCTGCCCGAGATCGGCGGAGCGGGGCAGGTCGCGCTGGCGGACAAGCACGTGGTGCTGATTGGCCTTGGCGGGATCGGTTCGCCCGCGCTTCAGTATCTCGCGGCCGCAGGGATCGGACGACTGACGCTGGTCGATGACGATGTTGTCGCCACCAGCAATCTGCAACGCCAGACCATCTTTACCGAACGCGATGTCGGTCACGGCAAGGCTGTAATCGCACGGCAATGGCTCGCCGATTTCGATCGCAAGCTGGACGTCACAATCAGCGACAAGCGGCTGGACAAGAGCAACACTGGCGCTGTCATCGACGCAGCCGATCTGGTGCTCGACGGAACTGACAATTTTGCAACGCGGCTCGCTGTGTCCGATGCCTGTGTAGCTGCCGCAGTGCCTCTCCTTTCGGCCGCGGTCGGCCGCTTTCAGGGACAGGTTGGCGCGTTTGCCGGACATCTGGCTGATCGGGCCTGTTACCGCTGTTTCGTCGGCGATGCTTTCGATGCGGAGGACTGCGACACTTGCGCCGAGGACGGCATGCTGGGTGCAATGGTCGGCTGGGTCGGCAGCTTTGCCGCTATGCAGGCGGTTCGGTTGCTGTTGTCGGGAGCCGCGGCCTTCGGCGATCCGCAGTTTGGCAAGCTGCACATCCTTGACGGAATGACGCCCGGCTTGCGAACCTTGTCCATTGCCAAGGACCCCGGCTGCAACGGTTGTGGTGCGCCCTGAACTATCGGTTGGAGCGCGGCCAATAGCCCTTGGTCGGGGCGTATGACAGCCGAAGGATCGCCTCGCCGCACACCCTTGCCAAGCAACACGCTCACAACTCCTTAAAGGTTAATACCTAGACGAGCCGTTCATTGTCGCCTGATCAGTTTGGATGGATATTCTCCGCGAGATTTATGGAAGTCACATCCCCAACCCTGGCAGACCGTGACGACAGCAGTCTTTCGCAAACCTATCAGCCCATCATTCGTGGCTATCTGGCTGTTGCGGCAGCCTACTACGGTATCATGTCGGTTACGCACTCCATCGAACTCACGGGGATGGATCGCCTGCAACTGGGCTCGATAGCCATCATTGCGACCGCAATGGCCGCGTTCGGCTGTTTCTTGCTGCGACGACCATTCACCCTTGCCAAGCTCGAAGGGCTCGTCGTGGTCATGAACCTGCTCGTTCTGGCTAACGTGATGGTGGCGATGCACGTTGAATACAGTCAGGTGAAGCTGGTCTACTTCATCATGGTGGCGATGATTTTCGCCTTCGCCAGCGCCAGCATCAGGCAAGCTGTCGTTTCCATTGCCGCCGCACTTGCCGGCCTGGCATGGCAAGTTGCTCACTATATCCCCGAACACATGTTCATTTACGGTTTTGTCGGCTTCGCCGCTGCAACCAGTTCGATTGCCATTGCTTACTTCTTGACGACGCGCGATAAATCTGGCATCCATCGCCAGACGCGATGCGGAAACTTCATTGGCGCAAGCAGAGGTCCGCCTCAAGAAGGCCAAGAAGCTGAGCGAAACCATGCGCAAACGCTCCCTGTCCGACAGCCTTACCAACTTGCCGAACCGGCGCGCGTTTTACGGCGCTCTTGACGATTGCAAGAAGGCGGCGGACGCGACGACCAATTCATGGATAGTGTTGCTCGATCTCGATGGCTTCAAGTCAGTCAATGACAATTACGGGCACGGCATGGGCGACGGGTTGTTGATCAAGGTGGCGTCCCGATTGCGCGACCACTGCAAGGGCAAGGCTCACGTCAGCCGGGTTGGTGGAGACGAGTTCAGTATCGTCATAAAAGACCCGACAGTCGCCAAAGACATCGACCATTGGTGCAGGACACTGCTTGAAAATATCGCAGAAGTTTATCTGATTGACGATCGCCTGATCCAGATTTCCGGCTCGATAGGGTGCTACAAGTTTGCGAACGACGAGGACGATGCAAAGATACTGCACAAGGTCGATTACGCGCTGCTTGAGGCGAAACGAAGCGGTAAGAACAGAGTGGTGCTGTTCGACGAAACGCACGCGAGGCAGTCCAATGAAATGTTTCGTATCGAGCAAGCTCTTCGCATTGCCGACTTCTCCAGCGAAATTCAGCTGGTCTTTCAGCCGCAATACGATCTTGGTCGACAAAAGCTCTCATCGGCAGAAGCCCTCGCCCGTTGGCACAGCCCAAGCATCGGCAGTATCGAGCCCGATCGTTTCATCAAGATTGCTGAAGATACAGGCCTGATTGCAAAAATCACCGTTGCTGTTCTCGCCAAGGCGATTGACGCACTCAAAGGCTGGGACAACCCCATACCCATCTCAATCAATCTGTCCGGGAACGATCTCATGTCGGACCAGATTATCGACACGATTATCGGTATGCTGGACGCCAGCAAAATCCACCCTGATATGATCGAGTTCGAGGTGACCGAAACGGCATTGATGGCCGATACAGACAAGGCAACGGCCAATTTGACGCGTTTGTCCAAGCGTGGCCATTCAATCGCCCTGGACGATTTTGGAACGGGCTATTCCAATTTCACCTATCTGAGATCGCTTCCGATCAACAAGCTGAAGGTCGATAAGTCCTTTCTCACCAATCTTGCAGACCCAATGGCGGAAAAGGTGCTTCACTCACTGGTCGGACTGGCTCGCACGCTTGGTGTGCATTGCCTATTGGAAGGCGTCGCAGATGAGCTTGACCTGGTCGTTGCAAAGCGGGTGGGAGCGCAATCTGTGCAAGGCTATCTGATCGGCTACCCGACCAGTGCGAACGAATTGAACGATCTCTTCAAAGCGCAAACGGCCGCCAGCAGGCACAGCAATATGAAAACGCCGCGAACGGCGGCCTGATACCGAACGGCAATACCTGCGGCTAAACCAATACCACCTAACGCGTCACCCAAGCCGTTTGCCGAGAACCTCGTCCACCCAGGCAGGAACGATCTCGGTGGCCGGGCCAAGACGGGTTTCGTCGAACCACGCAGATCCCTGGCTTTCTTCCAGATTGAGTTCCAGCGCGCTGGCTCCGGCCGCCTTGGCGTCCCGCACGAAATTGGCCGCTGGATAGACAGCTCCCGAAGTGCCGATGCTGACGAACAAGTCGGCGTCCCTGATGGCGGAATATATCCGCTCCATCTCGTATGGCATTTCGCCAAACCACACGACATCGGGCCTCAACGCGCTCACCCCGCATTGCGGACACGGGGGACGATGTATCAAGGGATCACGCCAGGGCGAGCGCTCGTCGCAGGACTGGCACCACGCGTTCAGATGTGTGCCGTGCATGTGCAAGACCCGGTTCGCTCCAGCCCGTTCGTGCAGGTCATCCACATTTTGCGTCACGATCAACAGTCCGCCGTCCCAATCCGCGTCCAGCCGCGCCAGAGCCTCATGCGCCGGGTTCGGCTGTTTCTGCTGAATGGCGGCGCGGCGCATGTCATAGAAACGCAGGACCAGATCGGGATCGCGCGCGAAGCCTTCGGGCGTTGCCACATCCTCGACCCTGTGCTGCTCCCACAAACCGCCGGCTGAACGAAAGGTATCAATGCCGCTTTCCGCGGATACTCCTGCCCCTGTCAGCACCACGATATTGCGAAAAACTGTCATGCAGGCCATCAACCAAAGCAAGGGAGCAATTGCAATGGCACGTATCGGTATCATCGGCAGCGAAGGGCGCATGGGACATGCCGTCGCGCAGGCGGCAAAAGCGATGGGGCACACCATCGCGGGAGGCGTTGATCGCGGCGAAAATCCCGGACCGCTGGCGATGGAATGCGACGCACTTGTCGATTTCTCCACGCCTGATGCCCTGGGTGCGACACTGAAGGCCGCGCTGGTGCCGCGCATCCCCGTGGTGATCGGCACGACCGGGCTGGATTCGCGCCATCACGAGGCGATCGACAAGGCTGCGACCGCCTTGCCCATCCTGCAAACGGGCAATACGTCTCTGGGCGTCCAGCTGATCGCTCACCTCGTGCACACCGCCGCCGCCAAGCTGGGCAGCGACTGGGACATCGAGATTCTCGAAATGCATCACCGCGACAAGGTGGATGCGCCGTCAGGCACAGCGAAAATCCTCGGGCTGGCGGCTGCCGAGGGTCGCGGCATCGACCTGTCAGCCAATACCGAAAGCGGGCGCGACGGCATCACTGGCGCCCGTCAGGAAGGAGCCATCGGCTTTGCGTCACTGCGAGGAGGGTCGGTCGCAGGCGATCACAGTGTGATTTTTGCCGGCGAGCACGAGCGCATTACCATTTCGCATAGCGCCGAGGACCGCGGCATCTTCGCCAATGGCGCCGTGCGGGCTGCGGCGTGGCTTATCGCCAAAGAGCCGGGGCGGTACACCATGAACGATGTGCTTGGCATTTAATCCGCTTCGCCAGGATGACCAAGGACCAGATCTTCGAATTCTTCCGCCGTCTGGCCGAGGACAATCCGGAGCCGGAAACCGAGCTGGAATACGGCAATTGCTATCAGCTTGTCGTGGCCGTGGCCCTATCGGCGCAGGCGACCGATGTGGGAGTCAACAAGGCCACCCGCGCGCTGTTCGCCAAGGTCGATACACCGCAAGCCATGCTTGATCTGGGCGAAGACGGGCTGAAGGAGCATATCAAAACCATCGGCCTCTTCAATTCCAAGGCCAAGAACGTGATCGCGCTCAGCCAGTTGCTGGTCGACGAATACGGCGGCGAAGTGCCGGACACGCGCGATGACCTCGTGCGGTTGCCCGGAGTGGGCCGCAAGACGGCGAACGTGGTGCTCAATTGCTGGTTTCGCCAGGAGACCTTTGCGGTCGATACGCATATTCTGCGCGTCGGCAATCGCACCGGGCTGGCCAAGGGCAAGACGCCCGAAGCGGTCGAATCCAAGCTGGACAAGCGCGTGCCCCAGCCCTTCCGCCTGCACGCCCATCACTGGCTGATCCTGCACGGACGCTACGTGTGCAAAGCGCGGACGCCAGAGTGCTGGCGCTGTGGGCAAGTGGATTTGTGCAGCTACCGCAAGAAAGTGCTGGAGAAGCCGAAGGGGCGGTAGCCAGCACAGGAGACGAACGCGACCTAGGAAACCTGCTCAACCCCGTGACGCTTGGTCAGGAACACGTATGCGAAGAACAGCATGAATACGAAGTCGTTCGCGCCATAGATGGTGTAGAAAACCCCAGCGAAAGCGTCCTGCTCGTAAACCGTTGTCAGTGATTGCGAAGCTATGAATGAAGTCCACGCAATCACGTAAGCCAGCTTTTCGATCACGAATACCGCGATGAGCCAGCGCACCTGTGCGTAGTTTCGGCTCACGGCGATGTAGGCCATGCCCCATAGCACGATGCAGACCAGGCCAAACAGACCCATCACACCGGGCTGCGTCTCCATCAGCACGTCATTGGTGAATATGCGCGAACACACCAGGACGCCCAAAATGTTGCTGAGGCCGGCGAGAACAAAGCCTCTACCGATATTGGCATCGCTCACCGCGCAAGCGCCTTACACATCATCCGCGCGAAACCATCTCGGCCTTGTCGATCTCACCGGTAAGGCTGGCCACGGTCACTGCCACCGCGGCATCGCCGCTGACATTCGTGGTGGTGCGCATCATGTCCATGATCCGGTCGACGCCTGCGACAAAAGCAATCGTTTCCAGCGGTACGCCGACCGCGCCAAACACAAGCGCCATCATGATCAGGCCCGCGCCCGGAATGCCCGCTGCGCCTACCGCGCCCAGGGTGCCAAGCACCGAGATCAACAGATAGTCTCCCCAGCTCAAGTCCACCCCGAACACCTGCGCCCCGAACAGTGTTGCCAGGCCCAGGTACATCGCCGTGCCGTTCATGTTGATCGTCGCGCCAAGCGAGACAACGAAACTGGATACCGAGTTGGACACACCCAGATTGCGCTGGGTACAGCGCAGGGTGACCGGCAGGGTCGCGTTGGAACTGGCAGTGGAATAACTCACCGCGATCGCGTCGATGATACCGCGAAAGAAATCGATCACCGGTAATCGGGCAATGAATTTGATCATCCCGGCGTAAACAACGCCAATGACCAGCAGGCAGCCGACATAGTTCAGCACCACCAGCTTGCCGAGCGCGGCCAGCGCATCAAAGCCGAGTGTTCCGGCCACCCAGGCCATCAGGGCAAAGACGCCGAACGGGGTCAGCTCCATCACCACCATCGTAACCTTTTGCATGACCACGCTGCCGCTTTCGAAGATTTTGAGCACGGGCTCGCCCTCTTCTTTGGCCATCAGAATGCCGATGCCGATGAGCAACGAAAACACGATAAGCGGGAGGACATTGACATCCGCCATGACCTGAACGGGGCTTTGCGGGATCATCCCCATAATCATGCCTTGCCATGTCGTATCGCTCGGCTCGGGCACAACGCCCATCTGTATCGCGCTCGTATCGACGCCTGAGCCCGGCGCGAGGGCCGTGCCCAAGAACAGGCCGAGCCAGACAGCGATCTGGCCCGTTACGACGAACAACAGCATCGCCCGCCAGCCCACGCTGCCCAGCTTGCGAAGATCGCCAATACTGGCAACCCCCGCAACCAGGCTGAAAAAGATCAGCGGGACCACCAGCATCTTGATAAAGGCCACGAATACGTCACCGATAATCTTTATGCTGGCCGCGTCCGGTCCCCACAACCGGCCGACAATAATGCCCAGTACCAGCGCGGCGATGACCCTTTGCCACAGGGGAATTGCGAACCACTTTCCTAGCATCGATTAACCCCCGAAGCGCACAATCACAGTTTCATCGCATCGATCGCGATGCGGCCATAGACACGACTTAGCGCATCGAGATCGGCGATGGCTACAGCCTCGTCACGCTTGTGCATAGTGGCGTTGACCAGCCCGAATTCCACCACCGGGCAAAGCTCGCGAAGGAACCGCGCGTCAGACGTGCCGCCGCTGGTGGATTGTTCAGGTGTAACCCCGGTTACGGCGGCCACTGCGTCACTGACGACTTGCGTGAATTCGCCCGGCGGGGTCAGGAACGGTTCGCCCGAGATCACAGGTTCAGCGCGGCAGCCGTGCTTTTGCGCCAATGCGCCGATGGTGTCCGATAACGAGGCACCGGAATGCAGATCATTGAAGCGGACGGAGATGCGCGCAGTGGCCTTGGCAGGGATCACATTGTGCGCCGGATTGCCCACTTCCAATTCGGTTATTTCCAGATTCGAAGGCTGGAACCAGTCAGTCCCCTCGTCCAGTTCGAGCGCGTCCAGTTCGGCCAGCAGGCGCACCAGTCGCGGGATTGGGTTATCGGCCAGATGCGGGTAGGCGACATGGCCTTGCGTGCCCTCGGCATGAAGCCAGATATTGACCGAGCCGCGCCGCCCGATCTTCATCATGTCGCCCATCCGGTTGACGCTGGTCGGCTCTCCTACCAGGCACAGGTCCGGTATCTCGCCTATCTCGCGCATATGATCGATCAGCGCGCGGGTGCCGTAGAGTGCCGGGCCTTCCTCGTCTCCGGTGATGATAAAGGACAAGGTGCCCGCCTCGCGCGGGATACCCGCAGCGGCGGCGACCATCGACGCAATGGCGCCCTTCATGTCGACCGCGCCGCGTCCGTAGAGCAGGTCGCCCCTGATCTCAGGTTCGAATGGCGCGCTGACCCATCCCTCCCCCGGCGGGACGACATCGACGTGCCCGGCAAAGGCGAAATGCCTGGTCCCGTCGGGACCGGGGCGAATGGCAAAGAGGTTTTCAACCGGGCCATCGGGCGGATCGCCTGCCGTAAAGCGGTACACTGCAAAGCCAAGCGGGGCGAGCAGCGCCTCCATAACATCGAACACCTCGCCGGTGGCGGGCGTGACGCTTTCGGCTGCGATCAGACGCGTGGCGATCTCAAGGGTCGTTGACGGTTCGGACCGAGACATTGCGTTCAATCTACGGGCTCGGCTTCATATTGCTCAAGCACCCATTCCTCGTCCTCGGCGGCTTTGATCCATGCCTGCATCCACTCATGCTCCCAAAGCGCCTCCATATAGGATTGGGCAAAGCCGGGGACGACGAAACCGTATGTCCGGAAACGACTGACGATGGGAGCGTAGAAGATGTCGGCTGCGCCAAAGGTGCCAAACAGATAAGGTCCAGAGGATCCGAACCGGGCGCGAGCCTCGGCCCACAATTGCAGGATCCGCACGATGTCTGCCTTGGTTGCGTCGGCAATCGTGGGTTTCTCGATCCGGGCGCGGATGTTCATCGGGCATTCGCCGCGAAGCGAGGCATAGGCGCTGTGCATTTCGGCCACCATCGCCCGTGCCATGCCGCGCGCTGCCTCATCCTTGGGCCAGAACCGGTCGCGCCCTACTTTGTCAGCCAGATATTCAAGGATTGCGAGGCTGTCCCAAATGACCGCATCATCGTCCCACAGGATCGGCACCTTGCCTTGCGAGGGTTGCAGTCCGTCGTCGGCGTGCTTGGTCGCTTCCCACTGCTCACCGAACATCGGCACGGTGATTTCCTCGAAGGCGAGGCCCGATTGCTTGGTAGCCAACCAGCCGCGCAGCGACCAGCTTGAGTAATTCTTGTTGCCGATTATCAGTTTCATGCGCGGGCCTCCACCAGAGCCGGTGTGAGCCCTAGTGGTTCACCCAGGGAGTGTCGAGACTGAACGGATGGCCTGATGACTTCGCCGCGCCTTGCAATTAGTGTGCGCTCATGAGCCTGCGCCCTTTCCATCTCGCCTTTCCCGTCGACGATCTGGCCGAGGCCCGCCGCTTCTACGGCGAGACCATGGGCTGCGCACAAGGGCGCTCATCGGAAGAATGGATCGATTTCGACTTCTACGGCCATCAGATCGTGGCGCACCTGGCCAAGGGTCGAGCAGGCGACCGCGCGAGCAACCATGTCGACGGTCACGGTGTGCCGGTGCCGCATTTCGGCATCGTGCTGGCGATGGCCGAGTGGCAGGCACTGGCCGAGCGGCTGACGGCCGCAGGCGTGGACTTCGCGATTGCCCCGACCATCCGCTTCAAGGGCCGGCCCGGCGAACAGGCGACGATGTTTTTCCGCGACCCCAGCGGAAACGCTCTGGAAATGAAGGCTTTCGCCGACGACTCGATGCTGTTTGCGACTTAGGCTGTTTGCGACTTAGGCTGTTTGCGACTTAGATAGTGCGCGCATCTGCCAAGACGGCGGCGCGCAGTTCCGGTATGCCCAATCCGGTCTCGGCACTGGTAACGTGAAGCGCTGGAAAGGCAGCGGGATGGCTCGCCGCTTCCTTGGCGACCTTGTCGATAGTAGCGTCAAGCTCGCTGGCCTTCAGCTTGTCAGCCTTGGTCAGAACCAGACGGTATCCAACCGCCGACTGGTCAAGCATGGTCATCATCTCGCGGTCCACATCTTTCAGCCCGTGACGCGCATCCACCAGCACCAGGGTACGGGCCAGCACCGGACGACCGCGAAGATAGGTCCGCACCAGTTTCTTCCATTTATCGACGACACTGACCGGTGCCTTGGCAAAGCCATAGCCTGGCATATCGACGAGGCGGAACCGGGTTGGATCGCCCACCTCGAAATAGTTCAATTCTTGCGTCCGCCCCGGCGTCACCGAGGCGCGCGCGATGGCTTTGCGCCCGGTGATGGCATTCAGAAGCGAGCTTTTGCCGACGTTCGAGCGACCGGCAAAGGCGATCTCGGCAACGTCGGGTTCGGGCAGAAACTTGAGCTGGGGCGCCGATAGCAGGAACTCGACCCGCCCGGAAAACAGCTTTGCCGCCTCGCGCGAGAGCGCCTCGATTTCATTATCGTCCACTGCAGTCACTCACTTGCCGGCCTTTTCGGCCGCTTCGCGTTCCGCCAGCCGGGCTTTTTCCGCTTTCTCCGCCTCTGCCGCAGCGCGCAATTGCGGGTTCTTGGAATAAAGATAGCTTTGCTGGGCCAGTGTCAGGATGTTGTTGGTTACCCAGTAGAGCAGCAGTCCGGCAGCAAAGGGCGCCATCACGAACATCAGCACCCACGGCAGGATGCTGAAGATCTGTTGCTGCATCGGGTCCATCTGGGCTCGGATTGAGCTTGAAGGTCAGCCACATGGTGATGCCCAGCAACACCGCAAGGATGCCGATACCCAGGAATGACGGCGGCGTGAAGGGCAACAGGCCGAACAGGTTGAGGATCATCGCCGGATCGGGCGCGGACAAATCTGACACCCACAAGAACTTTTCGTGGCGCATCTCGACCGACAGGATCAGCACCTTGTACAGCGCGAAGAAGATCGGAATCTGGATGAAGATCGGCAGGCACCCGCCAAGCGGATTGACCCCCTCCTTCTTGTAAAGCGCCATCATTTCCTGCTGGAGCTTGGTCTTGTCTTCCTTGTGCCGCTCCTGCAGCGCCTTCATCTTGGGCTGCACCGCTTTCATCTGCGCCATCGAAGAAAACTGCTTTTGTGCAATCGGAAACATCACGAGGCGGATCAGCAAGGTCAGCATGATGATCGCTACGCCAAAATTGCCGACCAGATTGTTGAACTGGTGAAGCAGCCACAGCATCGGCTTCTCGAACCATTCGAACCAGCCCCAGTCGATGGCTTTGCCAAACAGACCAATGCCGCCGGCTTGATACTGGTCGAGGATTTCGCTTTCCTTCACGCCAGCAAACAGGCGCGTGGTGCGCGTCAACTGGTCGCCGGGAGCGATTGTCTGGGCATCGTAGATAAGGTCGGCGCGGAACTCTTCCTCGCTCATCGCGCGAAATTTCACGTCGGCCCCGACGCCCTTTTCCGCAACGAGCGCGGCCAACCAGTATGTGTCGGTAAAGCCGGCCCATTCCGGATTGCCGACATCGACTTCGCGTTCATCGGCCAGATCATCGTAATCGACATCATAGCTGACCGCTTCTGCCGAGCCGCTGATCGGGCCGGAATGCGCGTTCCAGATATCGGGCGATGCGGTCGCGCTGGTGCGTGCGACGAGACCGTACGGCTGTGCGACAATTGCGCCTTGGCCGCGATTGGCAACGGTCTGGGTGACGGTGAACATGTAGTTGTCGTCGACGGCGATCCGGATCGCGTAAGCGCGACCCGCCCCATCCGTGTGCCGCAAGGTCACAGGAGTATCGACGCTCAACGAACCTCCATCGCTTTGCCACACAGTGTCGCCATTGGTGGCAAGCTTGCCATCGACCAGCCAGCCGAAGCGCGAAAACTGCTCGATCGGCGTGCCCTCGGGTGCAAACAGCTGGATCGGGCCACTGTCCTGGCTCGTGTCCTGCCGATATTTGGTCAGCGTAACATCGTCGATCCGAGCCCCGCGCGGGTTGATCGAGCCGGTTACACTGGGCGCATCGATAGCAACACGATCGGAACCGCCCAGCGCCGTCGCCAGATCGACTTCACGCGCAATCTGCGCCCCGTCGATGGCCGCGCCGCTGCCTGAACCCTCGCCCATAGTGGCAACGGCGCGTTCCGTCGGCGAATCGACCTCGGTGGTCGCAGCTATCGGTGCAGTGGCTTCGGGATAGAAGTACCGCATCCCTGCGTCCCAACCGACAAGCATCAGTCCGCATAGCAAGACCGCGATGAGTAAATTGCGCTGATTTTCCAAGGTCGATCCTGCGATTACGATAGCTATTCAGATGGGTTGGGTGTGTTAGACTATCAAGACACCGGTCGCCTGCCGCATAGGGCCACGGCCTTCACCGGTCTCTTGAATGATCATTTCACGGAACCGGGTCGTGTCCATGTCCCCCAAACGGATGGCAGCGCCCTAGCCGTTTAGCCGCCAGCCATCCACCCTTGATTGCGCCGTATTTGTGGAGCGCCTCGATCGCGTATTGCGAACATGACGGGCTGAAACGGCACGTCGATGGCAGAATCCGACTTGGGCCCCATTGCCAGGCGCGCGCCACCGCGATGAGAGCGCGGCTTATCATTGCGGAACGGCGCCGCCGCCGGAACGCGACCTTGTGCCCGGTGAGCGGTCGCGGCGGCGATTGCCACGGCGCGGGCGCCAGGGCGGATCAGCCTGTCCCTGAGCCAGGCGTACCAACGCCTCGTTGAGATCGGCGCGTAACCGGGCGTAATCCTGCTCGATCCCGCCTGCGCGCCCGATCAGAACGTAGTCGTGATGGTCCTGCGCCAGTTCGGCGCAAACACTCGTTCGCCAATTCCCTGAACCTGCGCTTCATCCGGTTGCGTACGACCGCATTGCCAATCTTCTTGGTCACCGTGATGCCCAGGCGAACGTGGCGGCCATCATTGGGGTGGGCAAGCAGGACAAATCCCGCCCGTGCCACGCGCTTTCCAGCATTTGCCGCAAGAAAGTCGGCACGTTTTCGCATGGTGGGAACGCGGTCTGGCATTTGCGCCCTATATACGAACGGGCCCCCCGATGGGGAGCCCGCTTGTGCCAGCTTGTGGCGATTCGATTAGCGTGCGCCCGCTTGAACAGCGGACGATCACCGTGTCAGGCGCTGAGTTTCTTGCGACCGCGGCGACGACGCATCCGCAGAACATTGCGACCACCGACGGTCTTTTTGCGCGCGAAGAAACCATGCCGACGGGCACGCACGAGATTGCTTGGCTGGAAAGTCCGTTTCATCGGATTTGTCCTTCAAAATTTGATGTGTCAGCGAGCCCAAGGCGGGTTTCGCGGCAAAGAAAAAGCCGCCCGAGGACGGCTGTTTTCCGACAGAGGGCGCGACTATAAGAAGCGCACTGCCAAGTCAAGGTCCCAAAGCATTGTGTGGACCAGCCCTAGCTGACGGTGATCGAGCAGCGCAAGGGTTTGGCGGTCATCGGTGTCATCATTACGCTTGGCTATACGGGTGGTCACTTGCGGTGCTTCGGCCAGCCGGACCTCGGCATCGGTCCAGATTCGCATGGCTCGCGCGTCCAGCCACAGCGCATCGGAATGCGGTACCGAATTGGTCATGTCGTAAAAGGCGCGGGCTTTGCCCTCACCCATGCCGACCGCGCGATAATACTCGATATAGGCGCGGTTCTGCGCCGAATCATGGGCGTAGTCGGAAGCTTCGCGGCCTTCATCGTCGCGCCAGGAATGAACCGCGAACTCGGCCCCTTCCTCGATGATGCGGCGGGTGCCGGCCATGAACAGGTCAACCGCACCCGAACGGACCGATCCCCGGGCGGGCACGATGGTGGCGATATCCGCCTCGTGGATCATCCGGCCCAGTGACAGGTTGGCGCGGTCGTCATAAGTGCCGGGAGCCTCGACCATGACCAGCGCGTCGATCTCGGGAAAGGCGCGCATCATGGCGGAAAAATGCTGGGGTGATGCCGCGTCGGTCGCACCGACAAGGCTCGCTGTATCGGGTGATGTGACTTCGAAAGGACCGAATCGATAGGCGATTGGGTTCGCCGTTTTCGGGCTCGCGACAAAGGCAATGTCCACCGCTAGCGGAAAGGCTATCGGCGCAACCGCCAGGCGTGTGGCCTTGGTCGCAATCGCGTTCTCGTCAACCTCGCCTGTCGTCACCGATGCCAGTGCAAGCTTTGCCAGTTGGGCATCGATCACTGTCGTTGCAGCAGGCGCGGCAAAAGCTGGCTGGGCTGCAGCCATCGATAAAGTCAGTGCCGGGAGTGTCCAACGCAACATGACCCGAAGAATGCGGCAAAAGCGTAAACCAAACGCTAAGGCTCACCCTAGTCAGCGAATTAAGCATAAAAACGCTAGAAATATCCAAGCTTTGTCCACTAAGCCTGTTTGCGCGGGCAGTCCGGTTCGCAACCAGACACAAAGGGCTTTGTTCACGTGGTCGCACTCGTCAAAACGGTCGCTTATCTCGGGCTGGAGGCGCGCAGCGTCGAAGTGCAATGCCAGGTTGCCGCCGGGATGCCGCGTTTCACGGTGGTCGGCCTGCCCGACAAGGCCGTGGGTGAAAGCCGTGAGAGGGTGCAGGCGGCATTGGCGGCGATGGGTCTGGCCCTGCCGCCCAAACGCATTACCATCAACCTCTCGCCCGCCGATCTGCCCAAGGAAGGGTCGCATTACGACTTGCCGATTGCGCTCGCGCTGTTGGCGGCGATGGGAGTGACCGATGCCGAGCAGTTGGGCGACTGGATGGCCGTGGGCGAGTTGTCGCTGGACGGGCGCGTGGTGGCGTGCCCCGGCGTATTGCTGGCGGCGATGCATGCCAGCGGCGCGGAATGCGGATTGATCTGCCCGGCCGCGCAAGGGGGCGAGGCCCGTTGGGCAAGCGGAGTGCCGGTGCTGGGCGCGCCCGATCTGGCGAGCCTGCTCAATCACCTGAAGGGCACGCAGCAATTGCCGCAACCGGCAATGGGCGAGGTAGAGGCCGCCGCGCACGGTCCCGATCTCAAGCAGGTAAAGGGGCAGGAAACCGCCAAGCGTGCGCTGGAGATTGCCGCTGCCGGTGGTCACAATCTGTTGATGGTCGGCCCTCCGGGCGCTGGCAAGAGCCTGCTCGCCTCGTGCCTGCCCGGCATCCTGCCGCCGCTTTCGTCTGCCGAAGCGCTCGAGGTGAGTATGGTGCAATCGGTTGCCGGTATGCTGGAAGAAGGGCGCATCAGCCGCGCTCGGCCCTATCGCGCGCCGCATCATTCCGCCTCGATGGCCGCGCTGACCGGGGGCGGTTTGAAGGTCAAGCCGGGCGAAGTCAGTCTGGCCCACCTGGGCGTGCTGTTTCTTGACGAGTTGCCGGAATTCCAGCGACCGGTGCTCGATTCGCTGCGGCAACCGCTGGAAACCGGCCATGTCGATGTCGCTCGCGCCAACGCTCACGTTACGTTCCCGGCCCAGGTGCAATTGGTGGCAGCGATGAACCCGTGCCGTTGCGGCCATCTAGGCGATCCTTCGCTGGCGTGTTCGCGCGCTCCGCGATGCGCCGCAGACTATCAGGGTCGCGTTTCTGGACCGCTGCTGGACCGGATCGATCTGCACGTCGAAGTCGATCCGGTCAGCGCCGCCGATCTTGCCTTGCCCCCGTCGGCCGAAGGCAGCGCGCAGGTCGCATCGAGAGTTGCGGCTGCCCGGGCGGTGCAGACCGAACGCTTCGCCGATACCGGCGCGCGGTCCAATGCCGAACTCGACAATGATGCGCTCGACAAGGTGGCACAACCGGATCAGGCCGGACAGGCCTTGTTGATGCAAGCGGCAGAAGCGATGCGGATGTCGGCGCGTGGCTATGTGCGGATGCGGCGGGTCGCAAGAACCATCGCCGATCTGGCCGGATCGCAGAATGTGGGACGCCTTCATGTTGCCGAGGCGCTGAGCTACAGGCGGCAGGCGCCGCGCGCCTGATCGGGCTATTCACTTGCGGGCAATACGGTAGAAGCCAAGGCTGCGACTGGACCGCGCCGCTGCGGCAGTCACCCTGACAGGCCAGATGCGACACGAAATCTCTGACACTGCAGACCAGCCGTCAGGCTATGGCGGAGTGGATGCTCCGGGACGATGGCGGACGCGAGCACTTGCCATTGCAGTGGCCGTCGTCATCGAAGGTTTGTTGCTGCTGGCCTTACTCACGCTTGGCAGCAGAGGCGGATCTGAAGGGGCCGATGCCCGAGATATCGTGGCTTTCACGCTAGAGGACGAGGCAACCGACCCCGCCGAGCCTGAAGCCGCGCCAGAGCCAGCGGTCCTGCCCGCCCAAACGGTCCCGGTGGTCCGGCCCGTTCCTGTGCCGGAGGCCGCAGCCGATTTGGCTTTGCCAGAGCGGCGCGAGATTCCGGCGCTTGTTACCGTGCCGGCAGACACTCTGGCCAAATCAGACATCACACCGGGCGCAACCGCCGCACCGCCTGCGCGCATTTATGGTCCCGTAGACAGCGGAGCATCGTCGGGCGACAGCGAACGGGTCGGCACGGCGCCCAATGGAGAACCGATGTATGCCGCCCGCTGGTACCGCGAACCGACGCGGGCCGAGTTGGCAGGCTATCTTTCCACCGCGTCCCCGCCCAGCCGGGCATTGATCACGTGCCGCACCGTTTCGGAATTCCGGGTGGAGGATTGCGTGCTGCTGGAGGAATGGCCGCGTGGCTCTGACATCGGGCGGGCGGTGCTGGCGGCAACCTGGCAGTTCAAGGTGCGACCACCACGCATTGGCGGACGCTCCCAGGTCGGGTCCTGGGTGCGGATCAGGATCGATTACACGGTAAACCGTCGCTAGGTCTGATTACATTTGTCACTCTTCCCGGCGGAAAAGGGGGACGGCGTCCCACCACATCGCGTAGCTGGAATTCCTGGCCAGCTTGCGGTTCTCGTCGGGTGCACCATCGTCCCACCAGACCGGGCCACGTTCACCCAAAGCGACCTTGGCCAGATGAACTTGCGAGCGCGCGATCTCTTCCGCTGCCGGATCTGCGGCCCTTTTGGCGGCGCCCACACCTCGCCGCGCATCCATCAATTGCTTGACCAGCGCCGACCGCTCGGTTTCGGACAATGCGGGATTGCTCGTTCGCCATAATCGCCCGCGCACCACGATGTAACGATCGTCGGGAGTACGCAGAACCCCGGTTTCGGTGTCTTTCGGCTCCGCGATGGCGTGACGCCCGTCAGGCGGAGGCAATCTGCGCTGCCGAACCGCTATCGGTGATCCCCACCTGATCCGGTGTCGTGAAGTGCAAATCGGAATGGTCCAGCACCCGCCCGTCATGGGCAAGGATCGAGACCTGGCCGATGGGCATACGATCACGGTTATCGACCAGGACAGGATTTTCGGCAATTTCGTTGCCGTATCTTTGACCCCACTGCCGCAGCGCCAGCATTGCAGGCAAGAGATCCCTTCCCTTGCCTGTGAGGCGGTATTCGATCTTGCGACGATCATCGGCGCATGATTGCCGCTCAAGAATGCCATGCTCGACCAGACGGCTGAGCCGGTTCGACAGGATATTGCGGGCGATACCCAGTTCGCTGAGAAATTCCTCGAAATGGCGCAGCCCGTTAAAGCTGGCGCGCAGGATCATGAACGACCAGCGTTCGCCCATCGCTTCCAATGCCTGAGGCAAGCCGCACTCGCATAATTCACGCAGTGGTTCGCGCAATTTGCCCATCAAGAATCCCCTTCGGCACCCTCATAACCGCAAAGAGCGACGAGTCCAAATATATCAGTTTCGGGTTGCAACCTATCTCGAACCAATATAGGTAGTGATTCGCAACTGGTATTAATCAGCAACCCAAATTGATCGCAAAGGATCTCCACCATGCTGCAGACATTCAAGATCGTGAAACCCCTGGCTCTGGCAGTCGTCGCGGCTGGTTCACTCCTGACGGCGACATTTGCGGTGCCTGCCCCTGCGCGCGCTGCTGATGAGCCATTCTATGTGGCCGAGCTGGCCGGTACTACCGCCAAGGACCGTGTCATATCCGACGGAACAGCCTGGGTGTGCGGTCCAACCAAGTGCATCGCGGCCAAAACCCGGGCGCGGCCATTGCGCGTGTGTCGGGGACTTCACGGCAATGTCGGCACCATCTCGTCATTCATCGTGGATGGCGAGGCGATGTCAGCCGAACAGTTGGCAAAGTGCAACGCCTGATCAAACCACTCCCTGCGCTCCGACCGTTCATGGATCGCAGCCCTTGGCCCCCGACCTATCCGCGTCGGGGGCTTTTTCTTGAGGATCAGGCAATCGCGCTCTCGAGGAGCCCTCGATGGCAAAAGTCCTGTTCAAGCTCGGCGGCACCGCCAACGAAATGATGCACCTGCCAGCCGCACCGCGATGCAGCAGTAATGTTGCCACCATTGTCGTCAATAAACAGCATCGTACTGGCAGGATGGCCAAACCTTTTCTCGGCAATCGCGAATATGGCGGGGTCGGGTTTGATCAGTCTTTCCTCACCCGACACCACCACGTCGCGAAAATGCGAGAACAGCGCATGGCGCGGGCGAAATCTGGCCCAGAACTCCGCTCCGAAATTGGTGATGGCATACAGGGGCACGTTGCGCGCAGCCAGTCGCTCGATCAGTTCAGGCACACCGGCCACATAGCCGGGAATGCTTTCTTCGAACCTGTCAGCGTAAGCGGCAATCACCGCCGCATACTCGGGATATTCACGCGCGCGCTCGGCCACCATATCGCCAGGAGGCCGTCCGGCGTCGGTCTGGGCGTGCCATTGTTCGGTAACCACCGTTGAGCAGAACCAGTCCAGCTCTTCACGGTTCTCGATCAGCTTGCCAAATATCAGGCGAAGATCCCATTCGACGATGACGCGCCCAATGTCGAAAACGACGGCCTCGATGGTGGTTGCCCGCAATTCGCATCCCCCGGACATGCAAAAGCCCCCGCTATTGCGGAGGCTTTGCTGGCGTCAGTAAGACAAATGACCGCGACGAATCGCGGCATTCAGCGTCGTCAGCCCTGGCGGGCCTTGAAGCGCCGGTTCGTCTTGTTGATCACGTAGGTGCGACCACGACGGCGAATCACGCGGCAGTCGCGATGGCGGTTCTTCAGCGACTTGAGGCTGTTGCGGACTTTCATCGATCAATCTTTCGGTAATGTGTTGCGCGGCCCAGATGGATATCCGGGGCGCTGAAATCAAGGCGCGGCCACTAGGCGGCACGCCTCTTCAAGTCAAGCGCTGTCGCCCTTTTCGCCCGCTCTGATGG
Organism: uncultured Alphaproteobacteria bacterium; assembly: GCA_963799455.1. GTDB lineage: Bacteria > Pseudomonadota > Alphaproteobacteria > Rhodobacterales > Rhodobacteraceae > CAWCXF01. Next base: position 113,953 of record CAWCXF010000007.1, read on the forward strand.
CGTCCAGCTTGCGCTCCCATTGCAGAGCATGGCCAATGATGGTGTCGAGATCGGCAAAGCGCGGCTGCCACGGCAAGGTTTCGCGAATACGTGAAGGATCGGAGACCAGTTCGCCCGCATCACCCGGTCGACGCGGCTGCATGTCACGTTTGACTTCACGATTGGTGACCCGGTCGACCGAATCGAGCACTTCGAGCACAGAGAAACCCCGTCCGTAACCGCAATTCATGGTCAGCGAGCGATCGGGCTGCTCAATCAGTGCCTCCAGCGCGAGAACGTGCGCCGCCGCAAGGTCGCTGACATGGATGTAATCGCGCACGCCGGTGCCATCCTCGGTATCGTAGTCGGTGCCGTAGACTGCCACCTTGTCGCGCTTGCCCAGCGCCGCCTCGCACGCCACCTTGATGAGGTGCGTGGCCCCGGCGGTGGATTGCCCGGTGCGCCCACTCGGGTCGGCCCCGGCAACGTTGAAATATCGCAGCGCGCAGTAATTGAGATCGTGAGCAAAAGCAGTGTCGCTCAGCATCTGCTCCGTCATCAGTTTGGACCAGCCGTAAGGATTGATCGGTACGGTCGGCGTGTCTTCTGTAACCCGTTCCACCGCCGGCATTCCATAGGTCGCCGCGGTCGAGCTGAAGATCATGTGCGGGACGCCTGCGGCAACCACCGATGCCATTAAAGCCCGGCTCTTTACGGTGTTGTTTTCGTAATACTTGAGCGGATCGTCGACCGATTCGGGCACAACGATCGACCCTGCAAAATGCATGACGGCTCCATTGCCTTGTCCCATGCCTTGTTCGGCAAAGATGCGCGCCAGCAGGTCTGCATCGGCAATATCGCCTTCATACACGGGCACGGCTTCGGGTATGGCAAAGCGAAATCCGGTCGAAAAATCGTCGATGACGGCGACCGGCCAGCCCGCATCCTTCAATGCAAGAACGGCATGGCTGCCGATGTATCCGGCACCCCCGGTTACGAGGACGGGGCATTTGGTTGTCAGGTTCATGGAACAGGCCGCTAGCAGAAACGTCGTATGGGTGGGAGAACCTTTTCGCCGCAAAACCTTAGGATTTCGTGAGGTTTTAACGCCAGAAGCGTCCCCAACAGGAGAGAACCGATGCGTAGTCCAATCCGCCTATCCCTCATTGCCATCACGGCTGGCCTGCTGGCCGGTTGCACCGCACCTTCGGGCCCGGTCGAAGTGACACGCTTTCATGATGCCGGTGCTCTGAACACCATCGGCGAAGGCAACTTCTTCGTCGATAGCGCGCCGGGCCTTGGCGATTCGCTCGAAATGGCACCATACAAGGCAGCCGTCGCCTCGCGGCTCGCCGCCTTGGGATACACTGAGAGCGGGCGCGGCGATGCCCGCTATATCGCTCAGGTCGATGTGGAGCGCTATCGTCTTGCCAGCAACGGCCGCCGCTCACCTGTCAGCGTTGGCGTGGGCGGATCGACCGGCGGATACGGCTCGGGTGTCGGCCTTGGTATTGGCATCAATCTGGGGGGTAGCGGCGAGCGGGTAGGCACTGACCTGTCTGTGGTCATGCGCGAGGCGTCTTCTCAACAAAGCGTTTGGGAAGGCCGCGCGTCGTTTCAGGTATCGCCCAAATCCGATCTTGCCGATGCCGCCGCAAACGCTGCTGTCATGACTGACGCACTATTTGCACAATTCCCTGGCAACAGCGGCGAGACGGTGGAAGTTTCGGTGGACTAGGCCTAGGCGCGCGGGCGACACATTAACCAAGGAGCAAGCGTGGGTCATATCCATATCGATACCAGGTTCGACAGTGGCAACATCGACGTTATTGCGATCGACGGTGCCAAGGCGCGGCTTCGTCTGCGAAAAGATCACTTGTCCGAATTCGCCCAGTGGTTCCATTTCCGCGTCAGTGGCAGCGCTGGCTGCGAACTGGAACTGAAAATCGAAGGTCTGAACCAAAGCGCCTACCCGCAAGGGTGGCCGGGCTATAACGCCTGTGTGTCCGAAGATCGCGAGTATTGGGGCCGGGCTGCGTCCAGCTTCGACAAGAACGAAGCCGACGGCACACTCACCATCCGCTATACGCCCGCCAGCGGCATCGCCTGGTTCGCCTATTTCGCGCCTTATTCGATGGACCGACATCACGATCTGGTCGCCGAAGCTGCGGCCAGCGAAGGCGTCGCGTACAAGCGCCTTGGCCAAACGCTCGACGGGCGACCGCTTGACTGCCTTGAGATGGGCGACGGGGACAAACAGGTCTGGCTTTATGCCCGCCAGCATCCCGGTGAAAGCATGGCCGAATGGTGGATGGAAGGTGCGCTGGAGGTGCTGACCGATCCGAGCGATGCCACAGCGCGTTCGCTGCGCCAGCAATGCCGGTTCCATATCGTGCCGAATTGCAATCCTGACGGATCGGCGCGAGGGCACCTGCGAACCAATGCGGTGGGCACCAATCTCAACCGGGAATGGGCCGAACCCAGCGCGGAAAAATCGCCCGAAGTGCTGGCTATTCGCAATGCGATGGATGCAAGCGGCGTGGATTTCGCGATGGATATCCACGGCGACGAGGCCATTCCGGCCGTTTTCCTCGCAGGGTTTGAAGGCATTCCCTCGTGGACAGACGATCAGGGCGAGGCGTTCTATCGCTATCAACGTATTCTTGACCGGCGCACACCCGATTTCCAGACCTCCAGAGGCTATCCGAAATCGGCTCCGGGTACCGCCAATCTGACGATCTCGACCAATCAGGTGGCCGAACGGTACGGATGTCCGGCAATGACCCTGGAAATGCCGTTCAAGGACAATGACGACCTGCCTGATCCAGAGCAGAACTGGTCGCCCGAACGCTGCAAGCATCTGGCCCGCGAATGTCTTGCCGCTCTTGCGGAATGGCTGCAAACAAAAGCGAGTTGAATGACGGAGCCGCTCGCCGGCCACGACATCCCACGACAAACTTTCAGCGACGCCTGCAGGGCCGCTTCCTATTGCGGCTGGCCGATCCAGTGGCAGACCGCCGCTCAATGCGTGCCAAGCCATGCTTGAGTGTCGGGGCTTGAGTGTCGGGGCCGCCGAACAGGATCGCTCAGGTCAGGCTTGCCGGGCCGAAGGCGTGAGGCAGCAGGTCGGACAACTTCACTTTCTGAACCCGGTCGGGCGCCACGCACAGGATCACGGGATCGGTCCCGCCCAGTTGCGCCAGCTCGTTCAGGACCTGCCGGCAGCGGCCGCAAGGTGTGATCGGCTCGCCCCCGCCCTTGTCGTCCGGTCCCGTGACAGCGACCGCGACCAAACCACCGCGCCGCCCATCGGTCATCGCTTTGCCCACTGCGACCGTTTCGGCGCACAGGGCAAGGCCATAGCTGGCATTTTCGATATTGGTGCCGGTTACGATTGTGCCGTCAGCAAACAGCAAAGCTGCGCCTACGGCATACCCGGAATAGGGCGAATAGGATTGCGCGCCCGCCGCTCGTGCGGCCTCGATCAATGCGGTTTCGCGCGCATCCATTGCCTCGTCTCCTGCCATCACGGTTGCACGACAACCCAGCCGATCGGGTCGTCGCTTGCCACGGTTCGCAACCGGCTGTTGGCCGTCCATAACAGCCACGGCCTGCCACCATAAGCAGGTTCCGCCCAGTCCTGCGAAAGCCACAAATTGCGCTCGATCCGGGCAGCGATGCCATAAGTCCGCTCGAATGTCCGGTCGGTCTTCAACAAGACGGGGCGCCCGCTGTGGATTTCGATCTGGTTGATCAACGTCATCAACTCGCTTTCTACCGCAGCCTCGCTGACCCTTACCGCACAATCGTCGGCCAGCCGGTCGAGTGCGATGGCAGGCGGCAACAGGCGCGCATCGCGCGGCACCATCGTCACAAAATTGGCTGATTGCTCATCTGCAGAAACACAGGGGTCAAAGCGGTGCACCACCCCGACTTGAAGTGCGATTTCGCGTGCGGCTTCAAAATTGGCGGCAAAGCTGGGATCGCGGGCATCGCCGCCGTCGCTTGCGTCGAGATAGACGAACCCGGCACCCAGCGCGCGCAGCGTGCGAAAGTTCACCTCACCCGACGCCTCGCCCACCAGCGCGCCCTGATCGGGATACACCTGCGAATCCGGGGTCCAGTGGAGACCGCGCCACCACAGATAGCCCGCCCCTGTCACCGCGAGCAGCACGATAATGGCGAATACACGCCGCAGCCACCCGCGCCGCTTGCCCGATTTTCGTCCGCGCGCCATCAGGATCTATCCCTTGACGTGCAGCACGCAGATAAGCGTGAACAGACGCCGGGCCGTAGCGAAGTCGGTTTCAATCTTGCCTTCAAGCCGCTCTATCAAAAGCTCTGCTGCGCGGTTGTGGATGCCGCGCCGCGCCATGTCGATGGTTTCGATCTCGGCTGCCGTTGCCTGCCGGATGGCCTGGTAATAACTGTCGCAGATAGCGAAATATTCGCGGATCGGACGACGGAACCGGGCAAGTCCGAGAATAAGGGTTTCCAGCGCGGCGCCCGCCTCGGTTTCGATGGTCAGGACCAGCCGGCCGTCACGGACTGACAAAGCCACCTGATAGGGGCCGTTATGACCGGCCGATGCGGCGCGCAACGGCTTGAATACGTTTTCTTCGATCAGATCGAAGATGGCAACGCGCCGTTCCTGTTCGATATCGGCGTTTCGCCAGATAATCGTTTCCTCATCCAGCGTGACCGCAACGATGCGATGGCTTTGCAGCAGAGCGGATTCGCCATTCAAGGGAGTGGGATCAGACATTGGCTGGGTATGCCTTCGCAGAAATACAGGGCACAGCACAAGGGCTGTGAGCCATGCGGTCGGGCGGGCACCGAGGTTCGTCCCCACTATCCACAAGGTCGCGTTCAATCATTCGCACCAGCACGGCTTGCCAGTCGACCAGCATGACGCCACTAACCCGATACCGATGGCCGAATCCGATCTCCTCCTGCGCCCTGCCGGCGCCGATGCCAATACTGACGCCAGTGGATTGGCCGGCAAACGCCTGCCTTCCAATATCGAGGCCGAGGCCGCGTTCCTGGGAGCGCTTCTGATCGACAACCGCGTGGTCGAGGAATTGCCTGTCGCCATCCGGCCGGAACATTTCTTTGAGCCTCTGCACGAGCGTATTTACGAGCGTATCCTCAGGCTGATGGACCGCAATGCCGTGGCTTCACCGGTCACGCTCAAGCCGTATTTCGAAGCCGACGAGGCGCTCGCGGAGCTGGGCGGAATTACCTATCTCGCCCGCCTGACCGCCGATGGACAAGGGCTGCTCGCGCCGCGCGAACTCGCCCAGCAGATTTACGATCTGGCTTTGTTGCGCGAATTGGTCAGTGTCGGGCGCAATCTGGTCGAAGGCGCGCTGGACACATCGGAAGAGGTCGCGCCGCTCGAAAAGATCGAGGAGGCAGAGGCCGATTTGTTCCGGGTGGCCGAAGGGGCCGCGGGGCAAAGCGATGCTGAAAGCTTTGGCAAAGCCACCCACAAGGCGCTGGGAATGATCGAGCGGGCGATCAATTCGGGCGGCCATGTATCAGGCAAAACCACCGGCCTTGCCTCCCTTAACGATCGCATCGGCGGATTGCATGAAAGCGATCTGATCATCCTGGCCGGACGACCGGGCATGGGCAAGACATCGCTGGTGACGAACATCGCCTTTAACTGCGCCGACCGCTTTTTGCGCGATGAGCGCGACGGGATCGAAAACTCGGTGGGCGCGGGCGTTGCTTTTTTCAGTCTTGAGATGAGCGCCGACCAGCTGGCGACACGTATTCTGGCAGAGCAGGCGCGTATCAGTTCTGAATTGCTCCGGATGGGCAAGATCAGTCGCGAGGATTTTCAGCAGCTGTCGTTTGCCAGCCAGCGTCTGGCCGATCTTCCGCTTTACATCGACGACACGCCGGCCCTTTCGATTGCTGGCCTTCGCACGCGTGCGCGCCGGTTGAAGCGTCGGCACGGTATCGGGCTTGTCATCGTTGACTACCTTCAGCTGATGCAGGGTTCGCGGCGCAGTCAGGACAACCGGGTCAACGAAATCTCCGAGATCAGTCGGGGGCTGAAGACGCTGGCAAAGGAACTGGACGTGCCGGTCATCGCGCTATCGCAGCTCAGCCGTGCGGTGGAACAACGCGAAGACAAAAGACCGATGCTATCCGATTTGCGCGAATTGGGTTCGATCGAGCAGGACGCCGACATGGTCTGGTTCGTGTTCCGCGAAGACTATTACGTTGCCTCACGCGAGCCCAAGCAACCGCAAGCCGACGATGATGCAGCAACGCACGATGCCCATTCGGCTTGGGCTGCAGAGATGGAACGGGTGCACGGGCTGGCTGAACTCATCATCGCCAAGCAGCGGCACGGTGCGACCGGAAAGGTGCGGCTGCGCTTCGAGCCGCAGATAACCCGATTCTCGGATCTGGCCGACGATGATCAGTCCGGCGGCGGCTACGAAAGGCGGGTGCCTAAAGACCCAGATTAAGCCGCCTGCTCACGTTGTAATCGAGCACGGACACAAGCAGCCAGCCAAGGTTCCAGCGCACCCTGTTCAGCAAGGTGGCGTGCTTTTTATGCGCTTGCGGCGTGATCGCTTGCGACGCGGCGATATGGTCGGACACGAAATCCCGCATCCTGTCGGCCAGCGCCTTGTCCTCGATCCTCAGCATGAGTTCCAGATTGAGATAAAGGCTACGCATGTCGAAATTGGCGCTGCCGAGATACACCGCGTCATCAAGGACGACGAGCTTCGTATGCAACTTGCAAGGGCTGAATTCCCAGACCCTCGCTCCTTTGTAGAGCAGATATCCATAGAGCGAGCGCGTCGCGCCCAGGGTCGCATTATTGTCGGATCGCGCCGCCATGAGCAGCCGCGTCTCACCCTTTTCGGCGATCGCGCCAATGGCCTTGAGCAGCGCCTTGGGCGGGCTGAAATACGCCATGAACATATCCAGCCGGCTGCCATTCTCAAGGTCGCGTTTGACCCGCGAGGCCCAACTCGACAGACCCCTGGTCGGCCCGCCGATCAGCCATTGTGCGTTGCCATCCGACCATTCCCAGTCGCGTACGGAATATCTGATCTGGCGAAATTTCGCACTGTCATCGTCGACCCAGTCCTTGAGCTTGGCAAACCACTTCTGAAGTCCCGCCACCGCCGAGCCGGTCAGATCGATCGCGAGATCATTCCAGCCATTGGATTCGGGCGGATCGAAATAATCGTCCTGGATATTGAACCCGCCAAACAGGGCGCGCTTGCCGTCGGCTATGATCATCTTCTGATGGTTGCGGATCAGATACCGATGCGACCATCGTGAGCTGAACGTGTGGAACGCCCCGCCCGCCTCTAACAGGTCGGCGAAAAATGCGGCGTCCGCGTCGGCACCAAAAGTATCGACGACAAGCGTGACCGATACTCCTCGTCGTGCGGCCTCGACCATCGCGTCGCGAAGCGCGCTGCCGGTTTCGTCCTTGGCAAAAATGTAGAAGCAAACTTGCAGGGTTTCACGCGCATCGGCGACCAGATCCAGCATAGCCCGCTTGCGGTCTTCCCCGCGCGGATAAAAGGTCATCGACTGCCCGGCGGCTTCCACTGCAAATGGTTCGGGATCGGCGAAAGGTGCGCCATCCGGCCCACACCCGAACGTCTGTGTTGCCCCCTGTTTCATCGCCTTCCTCGTTAAACCCTGGTACGGCCATCGCAACCCTCGCGTTGGGCGGCATGCGAGGGTGATCGATATGTCGTCGTTCCGCTTGACGAATTCCCTCGGCTACGCCTATTGCCCCAACTCTTCTTAAATATCCGATTTTTTGAGGTGCTTCATGGCGCGCGTCACTGTCGAAGATTGTGTCGACAAGATCCCTAACCGTTTCGATCTGGTCCTGCTGGCAGCCCAGCGTGCTCGCGAAATTTCCGGCGGAGCAGAGCTGACGCTTGATCGGGATCGCGACAAGAATCCGGTCGTCGCCTTGCGCGAAATTGCCGAGCCGACGATCAAGCCCAAGGATCTGAAAGAGGCGGCAATCCTCAACCTGCAGAAAATCCTGCCGGACGATGATGACGAGGCTGATGAGATCGGTTCGCTCAGCCAGTCGGCGGAGGCTTTGCGGATCACCGCTTCGGCGCCAACCCGTTCGACCTCGATCGGCAGCGACTACGAAGGTTGACCGAAACGCGGGACGGTCCGGTTGAAGCCTGATGTCATCGCTTTGTTTCAAAACGGGTCGCCCCTGTCGGGCGGCCTTTTTTGTGCCGGTTGTGGGCTAGACGAACCGCGAAAGACCGTCTGATACCGCGCTAACCCCAAGGTCGCGGACTGCGATCGACCTGGATGAAGGAGCACGCAAAAGCAATGCCGGTCGTCGCGATCTATTCGACCAAAGGCGGGGTCGGCAAAACCACCTTCGCGGCCAGCCTGGCCTGGTGTTCTGCCACAATCTCCTGTCGCCATACCTTGCTATGGGATCTCGATCCGGCGGGCGGCGCAGCCTATTTGTACGGGGTCGAACCGCGCGCGGCCCAAAAGCCCAAGTGGACGGCTTCAAGGCTCTTTTCCGGCGCCAGCGATCCAGCCAAACTGATCCGCGCATCACAATACGATCGGCTGGACCTGTTGCCCGCCGATGAGAGCCTGCGAGCCCTCGATTTGCAATTGATGAAAATCAACAAGCGCAAGCAGCTGGCAAAAATGACCTCCGGGCTCTCCAAGCAATACGAACGGATCATCCTGGACTGTCCTCCGGTCATGAACGAAATCAGCGCGCAGGTTATCCGCGCCGCCGATCTTGTGATCGTACCGCTGCCCCCGTCGCCCTTGTCGGCCCGCGCATTCGAGCAGGTTGCAGAAGAGGTCAGAGGGTCCGGCAAACACCATCCCCCCATACTTCCCGTGCTGTCGATGATGGATATGCGCCGCAAGCTGCACCGCGAGGCGCGCGAAGCCAACCCGGATTGGCCAGCCATCCCGCTTGCGAGCGCCATCGAGCAAGGCGCGGTTCGCCAGGCTCCGGTCGGCTCTTTCGCGCCCCGCAGCCCGGCCGCCAAAGCGCTCTCGCAGCTATGGACCGCGATTGAACGCAAACTGGCTGGAAGTCCCAGAAAATAGCTCGTGAAGTACCCTGCGACTTGGCCGCGCAATGATCCCTTGCTTATAAGGAGAGTTGTCAAAAGGGGGTGTTCATGTCCGATTTAGCCGATGCAGTGGGGACTGCCATCGAAGGAGGACTCGTTTCGAGCGCGGTCGAGCGGGAAACAGGCCAAGGCTCTGGCGGCTCCGGCAAGGAACTGAACCGGGGGCATTTCGATGAGGGAGAGTGCCTGAATTGCGGCGCGTCCCTGGTCGGCAGCCATTGCCATCAGTGCGGCCAAAAGGCGCACCTTCACCGCACAATCGGCGCTTTCGCCCATGACCTGTTGCACGGCGCGCTGCATCTGGACGGCAAAATGTGGTCCACACTGCCGTTGCTCGCATTCAAACCGGGAAAGCTGACCCGTCGCTATATCGACGGCGAGCGAGCCAAATTCGTCTCGCCCATGGCGATGTTCTTGTTCTCGATCTTTCTCATGTTTGCCGTCTTTCAGGTCGCCGGCATCAGCACACCGACAAATTTGGAGAGAACGACAAAGACCGCGGTAGCGAAGCAAATCCAGTCAGAAATTGCCGAAGTTGAGGAGCGGCGCGAGGCGCTACGCGCAGAACTGGCCGGCGAAGACCTCGATGATGAGCGTCGGCGCGCGGCTCAGCAGGAACTTGTCGAGATCGAAGAGGAATTGGCCGCTATCGAGACTGCCACGCGCAACGTTTCATTCTTCGAGGAATTTCGGACGTCGGAGACCGCTGGATCAGAACCGACCGCGATGTCTACGGATGCGGAATCGACCCTGGCTGGCGCTGACCAGGTTCCCAGCAGCGAGAATGAGTTCTGACGAGGGTGAAACCGGCTCAACCATTCCCATCAGGACGAGCGATGGCGGCAAATATGACGTCACCTTTGGCGGCTCGCAGTGGGTCGAAGGCGGGATCGATAAATGGCGCGAAAATCCCAGCCTCATGCTCTACAAATTGCAGGCAAATTTTTACAAGTTCAGTTGGCTATTGATCCCGATATCCATCCCGTTCGTATGGTCGCTGTTCTTGTGGAAGCGGCAGTTTAAAGCCTACGATCACGCGATTTTCGTGACCTATTCGTTGGGTTTTATCACCCTGCTGACACTCGCGATTGTGGTGGCGACCTTGCTCGGAATGCCAACGGTGATCGTGGTTCTTGCTTCGCTATTCATCCCGCCCCTGCACCTGTACAAGCAGTTGCGCGGAACTTACGGTCTGTCGCGATGGAAGGCCTCGTGGCGTCTGCTCGTGCTGACGATCTTCATCATCGTCATACTTGCCATTTTCAGCTGGCTACTGCTGATGGTTGGAATGTTCTGACCGATTGGACGCTTCAACCGCGACGTTCGAAAATGACGACGGGAATGTCGCCGAAGCGGTTGCGAGGCTCGCGCTAGTCGGTGCCGTTTAAAGCGCCGTCACCCTGATCGGGATCGTCGCGCTCGTCAGCATTCAGTTCGGCTTGCAGCTTGTCCGCCCCCGCGCTCACGCCCTCGGCTGCATCTATAGTACCTTCACGAGCAGCGTTCTCGACGACTTCGAGATTAGCCTCGGCATCGGCAGCGGCACGTTCGGCAACTTCCTGAGCATTGTCCGCCGTTTCGGCTGAACAGGCAGTCAGGATTGTCAGCGCGGCTAGCGATGCCAATGCGGAAGTTGTCTTGCGGGTCATCAATATCTCCGTTCTTGCGAATGCCAGCTTACGCGCCCTGGGGGGCTTCATCGCCTGACCCGCCAAACTTGCGTCCAGCCTTTGGCACAGCGACGCCTGTGGGCGGCTTTGTCGCTGCAGGCTTGGCCGGCAGGTCGGGGCGATCGAGCTTGCCGTCCTTGAGCAGTTGGGTGATCTCGTCGCCGGTCAGCGTTTCGTATTCGAGCATGGCCTGCGCCAACAGGTGAAGCTTGTCCTTCTGTTCGGTCAGAACCTGCGTCGCACGCTTCAATCCGCCTTCGACCAGCTCCTTGATTTCGGCATCGATCATCTTGTTGGTTTCTGCGCCCGCCATTGTGCGTGCAGTCTGCCCCATGCCGAGATAGCCTTCCTGGCTTTCCTCGTACTGGAGTGGGCCCAGCTTGTCGCTCATGCCCCACTTGGTGACCATGTTGCGCGCAAGATCGGTCGCATACTGGATATCGCCGGATGCGCCGGAAGAAACCTTGTCGTGTCCGAAGATGATTTCCTCGGCCACTCGCCCACCCATAGCCACAGCCAGATTGGCGTGCATCTTGTCGCGATGGTAGGAGTAATTGTCGCGTTCGGGCAGACGCATCACCATGCCCAGCGCGCGGCCACGCGGAATGATTGTCGCCTTGTGAATGGGATCGGATGCGGGCTCGTTGACGCTGACCAAGGCATGACCTGCCTCGTGATAGGCCGTCATTTTCTTCTCATCGTCGGTCATGACCATAGAGCGCCGTTCTGCGCCCATCATGACCTTGTCCTTCGCGTCCTCGAATTCCTGCATGGCCACCAGACGCTTGTTCCGGCGCGCTGCCAGAAGTGCGGCCTCGTTGACCAGATTGGCAAGGTCAGCCCCGGAGAAACCCGGTGTACCGCGCGCGATGGTGCGCGAATTGACGTCCGGCGCCAGCGGCACCTTCTTCATGTGCACTTCGAGAATTTTCTCGCGACCTTCAATATCGGGGATCGGCACGACGACCTGACGATCGAACCGGCCCGGGCGCAGCAACGCAGGGTCCAGCACGTCGGGACGGTTTGTGGCCGCCACGATGATGATGCCTTCGTTGGCTTCAAACCCGTCCATTTCGACAAGAAGCTGGTTCAGCGTCTGTTCGCGCTCATCGTTGGAATTGCCAAGACCGTGACCACGGGAGCGGCCCACGGCGTCGATTTCGTCAATAAAGAGAATGCAAGGCGCGTTTTTCTTGGCTTGTTCGAACATGTCGCGCACGCGACTGGCACCGACGCCGACGAACATTTCAACGAAATCAGAACCGGAGATTGTGAAGAAGGGCACGCCAGCCTCGCCCGCGATAGCGCGCGCCAGCAAGGTCTTGCCTGTACCTGGCGAACCGACCAGCAGTGCGCCTTTGGGGATTTGGCCCCCAAGCTTCGAGAACCGTTGATCTTCTCGACCTCCTGGCGCGCCGTCGCGTTCGGCGCTTCGGCGGGGTCGAGGGAGTGCACGGAGTGCCCGAGGGCGGGACCGTTGACCTTCATGAACGACGAGCCCCAAGCGGTTGGCGACGTACTCCATGAGCGTCGTCTTTCCGTAGCCGGGAGGCGAGATGAGCAACAGCAAACCCATCAAGTCCGTGCGCTTCTCATTGCCGGCGGCGCCGATCTGCTTGGCCAAGTTGTCCCCCACCAGCGGCAGGTAGACTTCGTTTACGAGGCGGTTGCGCACAAACGCGCTCATCACCTTCGGGCGAACTCTTCGAGACGGAGCGTTTCACGCGTGCGTGTGAGCAGCTCATGTCGAACGCTTCGGTACGCTTTGTACGCGGGAACTCGTCCACTCTTGAACCGGCTCAGCCGCGCCGAAATTCATCGAGTCGAATCACGAGTGATTGGTCGGTGATTCGTCCGTGCTGGCCAAGCAGCCCTTCGACCTTGAGGGTGGTCAGTGCATCGCTCGGTGTGTCTGTCCAGCTTGTCGGTCAAGGAGCAGCGCGGTCGCTTCCGTCGCCGAATGCGCGCGTCGGGCTGCCTCCTCGCCGCCCTTGCGCACGAACCCGTCGATCCATGCCCGGCACAGTGCCGCCTGCGCGGAGAGTGAGTCCGCCAGAGCTTCCACATCCTCTTCAAACGCGCGACGGCTGCCCGCGCTCTTAGGGCCGCCAAGAACTCATCCCGGAGCCACACCGCGTCACGGCTGGTGCAGAAGCGCGTGCTTCCTTCCGCCAGCTCTTGCGCGAGATAGTGCCCCGCAACCTCGGCGTCTTGCGCGCTGAAGTCCAGCGCGTGCTCCGTACGAAACCTGTCGATGCTCTTCCCCACTCTTCGCCGAGCCGAAGCTGCTCCTTTGCTGCGCCAAACGCCTTTTCAAGACGGCCGAAACTCGCTCCACGCCGCTGCAGCGACTCTCGGTCTTCGAGCCGTGACCAGTAGATCCACGCCAGCGAACGTGCGCTCGACGCGTACCGGAGAAGCCCGCCCGACTCCCGCGCCAGCAAGAGCCGGTCGAGGATGCGCGCCGCGTCCGCGTCGTGGACGCCGCCCTCGTAGCCCTCGTCGTAGCGCGCGGCGGCGACCTTGCTACAAGCTTGACGAGCCCACCCTCGCTGCGCTGCGCTCCGCGGAGCGCCGCCATCGAAAGCTCCGCGTCTGAATCTCCGTCGCCGGACTCCGCATCGTATAGAATCGTCGCCGCCAAGTACTCGGCGCGATAGACGTCTTCGCTCTCCGACACGAGCTGCTGCGACCAGAGAGGCTTTGTCGCGGCGAACGCTGCGTCGTCGACCGTCTCGTAGAAGTCCGTTCCCGTCAGGTGAAACGCAAGGTCATCGCCCCGCGGCACCAACGCCAAGTCGAGCGCCTGCTCGTTCACGCTGAAGCGATGTGTGCCTAGCTTGATGAGGTTGCCCTCTTCGAAGAGCTCGAGGCGGTCGCGCAAACCACGAATGGAGTCGTGGCGGATCGCTTTGAGACGCGCCTCGACATCGTCGGCTTTCACCGAGTCGCCAAGCTCGCGCAAGCTCTCCACGAGCTGCCGCAGCTTCATCACCATAGGGTCGGCGGCCAGATACGAGTTCAGTTCATCGGCGCTGGTCATCGTGCGAGAGCGCCGCTCGACGCCGTCGACGATCCGGCCTGCCGCCTTCATCAGGTTTTCGGCGCGGCGTTGCTGTGCTTCCACCAGGGTTTGACGCTTCGCACTAAACGCGTCGTAGATCTCTTCGCGCTTGGCGGCGATCTCCTCGAGGAAGTCGTCGAACTCCGAGAAGCGCGCCTCGAGCTCCTCGAGTTGCACCATCAGACGCGCGCGCTCTTCGTCTACGCGGTCCGGCGCCTGGGCCATGGAGAGAGCGCTCGTGACGCTCTGCGCCAGTAGGCTCAGCTGCGCAGCAAACTCCGCGCCGCCCTCTGTCTTCATCAGCGCGCGACGCTTTTGCGTCAGCGCCGCGCGGAGCTGGTTCAGCTGCGCGAAGACTTGGCTGATGGTCTCCAGAATCGACGTCCTCGAGGTGGCGTCATCGACCTCAAGCCCTGACACCACTTCGCTGATGAGCGCTAAGCCTTCGCTGACCTCCTCGGCGCGTTTGATGAGCGGATTGATTTCCGCGACGCGAGTGACTTCCTCCGAAGCACGCAGGCACTCGCTGAGCTCCTTCGTGATAGGCGCAAACGCGTCATCCCCGAGCAAGAATCGAACGCAGTCCCGGCTGACGCGGTCGAACTGCTCGATGACCTGCTCTTCGCGAGCCTCCAGCGCCTCGCCGTCGATGTAGCGCGTGTCTTTGAGCGTGATGAGCTGCCCGCGCTGTCGACGGAGCGCGCTCAAGAGCGCCATGTATTCGCTGGCGGAACGACCACTACTGGCTTCGACCTGCTGCGTCAGCTCGTCGTGGGCAGCGGCGGCTTCCGCGAGGACGGAGGCCGCATGAGAGCGAAGCGCGAGAACCTTCTCGTACTCATCGACGACCTGCTCCGCCGTCTGGCGAACGTCGCCGAGAACCTTGAGGAGATCGATCTCGTCGTTACCAAGCCAGTAGTACGCGTCCATAAAGGACGACACGTTCTCGCTGAGCTCGTCGAAGGTGCGCCGCTCTGGATTCGGCTGCTCGATGAGACGCTTGAGGCTGTACGCCTCCGAGATGCCGCGAACGAGTTCGGCGTTTCCAACCTTGGCGAGGAACGATCCGTCCGTCGGTGCCGCGGCTGCGTGCTCCGCGCTGAAGAAGGGCGTCCGCCACACCTGCATCGGGTGAACCCGCGAGGGTTCATCACTCAGCGCTTTGAAGACGAGCATCTCGCCGTTGTCAAAGATCGAGTAACCGTGGCACTGAATCGGAGCCTGAGATTCTTTACGAATCATATTGTAGGGAAGCAGCTCGTAGCGACCTTCGTCTGCTCGGTGAAAGACATAGAGAACGTCTTCGCCGTTGGGCGACTTGATCACTTGCGTCAACTCCAGGCCTTCACGGGCCGCGTCGAAGATCTTCGATTCGCCGGTCTGAAGGTAGTAGCCCCCGGGGAAGATGATCCCGTGGTCTTCGGGCAGCTGCCGACACGCTTGCCCGATGGCGTCGATGCGCTGCACCTTGTGTGAGCGCGTGTTGAACACCAGGTAGCGCCACGTTTCCTCGCGGAAAGGACGGATCTTGAGGAGGATCAAACCGCCGAGCTGCGCGTAGAAGAACTCCCCGTCGTCGAGGGTTTGGTTTACATCGTCGACGGTCTCGGCATAGACGCCGCGACCCGTCTCGGTGTTGTTCTCGACCTTGATCGTGAGGTCGCCACCGGTGGTCTCGACAAAGCAGCGGTCAAGAATCGATAGATGCGGGTAGCGGCCAGGAACCTGGTCGTCTCGCGTCGTCGAGGTCCACTGGAAGTCATAGCGATTCGGCAAGACATCGTCGATGTCGCCACGGCTGTCCATGTACGTAAGCTTGCCATCCGGGTGTTCCTTCCAGCGAAATACACGGACTTCCTCCGTCGTCGCGCCGGTCTGAAAGACCGCGAGCAAACGCCCATTGACCTTGCGAATCCGAAGCAGTCGCGTCTGGTCGTAGTAGCGGTAGAGCTCTTGGAAATCCTTTTCGAAAGCTTGGTCGGCCAAAAAGGCGTCGCCGAAGTCGCGAGACAGAGCGCTGAGGTCGTAGCCGCTCTCCGTTTTGTCGAACTGATGAAGGCTGAACACGTCGGAGACGACGGTTTCCTTCTTCAGTCCAACAAAGACGTTGTAGCCGAAGAGCACGTTGCCTTGAATGGCGTGGATATCGCGCGGGACACAGTTGTGCTCCGTACGAATCCGCTCGTTTGCTACGACCTCCAGCTCGGTGCCGCCAAAGACCTCATGCCGCCTCGCGTTGAGGGCTTCGATCTTGGTGGCGAGCTGCTGGCCTTGGGCGCGGAGCCGCGCGTGGATGACTTCATAGTTGCCACCCTCGAGAGGCTCCGCCGGCGTGATGCTCTTGTCTGCGCTGTCGGCCATCGTCTACTTCAGGCCTAGCTTTGAGGCTTGCATGGCAAGCTGTTGGAGCTTCGACTTCGTGCCGTCATCGGCCCCGCTCATCATCTGCGCCAAGAGCGCGCTGATGCTCAGGTTCTTGATGGCTTCGGAGTCGATGGCGGGGTTGCTGAGAACTTCCACCACGTCGCTCGGCAGTGACTTCTCGCCGCTGAGATATTCCCCAAGGACAGCTCGAGCCGTCTCGCTGTTGTTGACGAGTTCGTCCGCAGACTGACCAAGAGTGACCGCCTTCATGAAGCGGTCGAAGAACTCTCCGTCGCCACCGACGATGTTGATCTTGGCGGCGCCCATCGCCTGGGCCATCACGCTGGCCTGGCTCGCGGCGATGTGTTGGCGTACCCCGATCTCCTTGAGCTTCACTTCCTTCTCCATCTCGAGTCGGATGCGGAACTCCTCATGCTCGCGGCCTACGCCGTCCAGAGCCTTCATCGCGTTGGCCTTCTCGGCGAGGCCGGCGGCCTCCGCGACAAGCTTCTTTTCGATGGTGTTGGCCTCGGCCATGCCGCGCTTCTCGACGGCTTGGGCGTGGGCTTCTTCCACGCGCGCTTCCGACAGGCCCTGGGCTTCGCGACCCACAGCTTCGGCGTTCATCTTCTCACGGACGACGACGGCGTTCGCCATTCCTTCCTTCTCCGCCACCGAAGCGGCGGCGTCACGAACGCGGACGGCGGCGAGGCCTTCCTTCTCGATGGCGACGGCGTTGGCTTCTTTGACGCGCACCTGGGCAAGCCCAGCGGCGGCCTGTTCAGCCTGGGTTCCTTCGGCCTGGCGAATCTTCGCCCGGGCCGACTTGTCGGCGGCTTCCAGCTCAGCGTCGGCCACGGTGAGCATTTCCTTCGCCTTGAGGCGAGAGACTTGCTCGTTGGCTTCGGCGGCTTTCACAGTCTTCAGGAGAGCTTCGTCGGCGACGCCTTCGGCGTTGATGACGGTGGCTTCCTTGTTTCGCTTCGCTTCGGCGAGGAGACGCAGGTCCTTGATGCGCTCTTCTTCCTCGGCGACGGTCTTGTCGACGACGATTCGGCCGCGGACCACATCGGCGATCTCTCGCTTCTGCACCTCGACTTCCTTGTTCTTGCTGATGAGCTGAAGCTCCGTCTCGCGCTGGCGGCTGATCTCTTCGATCATGCGTGCCTTCTCCACGCGCTCCGTCTCCACGGCGATCTCTCGCTCGCGGTTCTTCTGGGCGATGGCGACGCCACGTTGCTTCGCCTCGTCGGCGACGAGCACCTCTTCTTCGTGCTTGGCGCGCAGCAGCATGGTTTGCTTATTCTCTTGGTCTCGAACACGCATTGCTTCGTTCTCTTCGCGGGACTGAGCCACGGAGATCTCGCGTTGCTTCTTCGCCTCGGCGGCGGCGCGTCGTTGGTCGAACTGGAAGATCGCTTCGTCCGCGGCCAGGTCTTGGCTGCCCATCTCCATGCGCTCTTTCTGGCGGAGCTCGTTGGTCTCCACCTTGGAGGCTGCGGTGATCTCGGTAATCTTGCGAATGCCGTGGGCATCAAGGATGTTCTCGGGGTCCAGGTGCTCAAGAGGCGTCTGCTCGAGGTAGTCGATGGCCGCATCGTTCAAGGTGTAGCCGTCCAGGTCATCGCCGATAACCTCGACGATGTTCTTTCGGAAGTCCGCGCGCTTCGTGTAGAGGTCGGCGAAGTCGAACTGCTTTCCAACGGTCTTCAACGCTTCGCTGAACTTGGCGTTGAAGAGGTGGTCGATGGCGGTGATGTCCGACGCGCGAACGCAGCCCAAGAGACGCGCGACTTTGAGCACGTCTTCCGGTTCTTTGTTCACCTGGACGAAGAAGGTCACGCGAATGTCCGCGCGAATGTTGTCGCGACAGATGAGGCCGTCCTTGCCGCGACGATCGATATCGATGGTCTTGACGGAGATGTCCATGACCTCCGCGCGATGAAGAACGGGGTACACCACCATGCCGGTGAAGGTGACCTTCGGTTCGCCGCTCATGGTGTTGACGATGAGCGCTTTGCCTTGGTCCACCTTTCGGTAGAAGCGGGCGATCATCGTCAGGACGCCCACGATGAGCACGAATGCGATTCCTACGCCGATAAGCCACGGTACTGCTTGTTCAAACATTGATTTCCTTCTTCTCTCTACTGCGCAAGAGCGCGAACCGGACCTGCGGACATCGCCGGCCTCCTTCCCAAACCCTGGTCGCCGAACAAAATCCGACGCGCCGAAGTGGACCATGGATGGTGCACCTTGTGGGGTTTGAGTTGGCCCAAGGTGTGTTCCCCCCGATAAACATCTACGGGGATTGAATGGTCTCAAATCCCGCTTCAGCGTTCGGCTTCGAGGAGCGCGTCCATAAGCTCCACTTCGTAGAGATCGGCCTCGGCGTCGTAGTCCAAAAGCAGCACTTTGGCGTTCTTGATCAGCGCCGCGTCACTGCAGCGAACGCGCAGGAGGCTTCCGGAACCGTCGTCGAGAGTCGCCTGTCCTCGGCCGCCGGCGTCCGCATGTATCTTGACGCGCGCGACCTTGCCGACGAGCACCCGCTTGCTGGGGGCGTCATTGGATGCGAACACGCGCCCAAGGGGCGTGCTGGCAACTGCCGCCATGGGCCACGCGATGGCGGTGGACAGCCCGAGGACAGCGACGTTGCCAACGAGCTCAGGCCCTGGGATGAGGCCCGAGTAGCCAGAGAGTCCGTAGCAGACCGCCCAGCCAAAGAAGAAAAGCAGGCTCAATCCTACGGTGAGTGGCGCCTTTCGGAGACTCAAGATGCTGGAGAGCGAGGACGCGCCTCCAATCCCGATGTCGTCCCCGACCTCGCCCGCGTCGCCCGCGTCCATCTCGCCGACGTCGCCGCCGACGTCTCCGGCAATGTCCATGTCGATATCACCCACGTCGCCATCGACGCCAAAGTCCAAGTCGAGCGCGCCGAACATGACAAGCATCCAGTAGCAGAGCGAAAACAGGACACCGACGGTGAAAACAAGTGTCGGAAAGGCGAAGGCGGTGGCGACGAACTGCTCCATGTCGGAGCAAAGTGGCACGACCGGTCCAAAGTAGATAGTGGGATAGGCAGAGGACGAATCCCGTGGGGAGGACTCCGCACCGCCGAGCGCTTTTGCGACTGGCACATTCAAGTCAGGAGGGGGGCGAGCTCGCGGGCGAGGGCCGCGAGCACAGGGTCAAAACTTGTCTGTCGGGGCACTCGTGCGGCGCACTAGAAGCTCTCGCCGAGGGCGATGTGGATCGCGCCGGGGAATCCGAAGAAGGTATCTTGGACCCCTTCGTTGTCGCCGGTCATGCGTGGATCATCACCGAAGACTTGCAGGCTGGGTGGCGCCCAGCCGACGTCGAGGCGGATGGCCCCGACGATGGTGTAATAGCGGAGGCCCATGCCGAAGCTGAACTGCGGGACGTTGAACCGCCACTCTTCGGCGGACACGTCGCCGGCGTCGCCAAACGCCACGATGCCGAAGCTCTCGGTGACGCGGAGTCGAAGCTCCGCGCTCGCGAGCCACTTGCGGTTGCCGCCGCTCCGTCCGTCTCCGAGGCGTCCGGGCAAGTAGCCGCGTACGTCCGTCGAGCCGCCGCCGTAGAAGCGCTGGTCGCGTGGGCCGAGCAGTGTGCTCTCTTCGTCGAGGCCTTCGTCTGGGTCGGAGATGAGCATTGCGCCGAGGACGAAACGCCCGGCGAGGGTCAGTCGTCTCCCGAAAGGCACGTACGCGCGGATGTCCGGGACGACGCGTATGTAGTCGAACGTAGACGGCAGAAAGTAGCCGCCCTCCTGGAGGTCCACCTGAAAAAAGAACCCCTTCGTCGGACGCACGTTGTCGTCGCGGAAATCGAAGCGGAGAATCTGCTGAAGGTACGTGATGTGGTAGTTGCTTGGAGGTGCGGAGTCGTCTTCGCGGAGTTCACCGTCCGGGACGTGGTAGTAAGAGAAGCGCGGCAGCCCGATGGCAGCGAAGATCTTTCTCTCTAGAAAGAAGCGCTCAAGTCCCAGGCCCACGTCGACGCGATGGCGAAAGAAGATGTCGTACGGGTCGCGGCCGAAGTCGTGCTGTGCATCGATGGTGAACGTAAGATTGGGCTCCAAGAATCCGGGCTGTCGAAACTCGGCGCTGATGAGATTGCCAAGGCGCGGCTCGTCCACCGTCGGGAAGCGGTCACCGAAGATCAGACGTGGCGTCTCGCGTAGAATCAGCCGGCGAAGACCGCCGAGCATGTTGCGGTTCTCGTAGGTCACCGAAGCGTGCACGTCCCACTGGTCGACGCTGTTGACCTCGCCGAATCGCCCGCGATTCTCGACACCGCTGAGGATGCCCAGGCCCAGGGAGTAGCGGTGATGGCGCGCTGGGGTGACGCGGATGCGAACGTCCACGACCTCTCCTTCGCCGGTGAGGATGGGTTCGGCGACGACGCCGGAGAATCCGCCGAGGCCATAGACGAGGCGCTGCCCTTCGCGGATTTGCGAGCGGTCGTAGCGCATGCCCGGCTCCAGCTGACTGGCCGCGATGACGACATCTTTGGGGATGTTGTCTGGGCCCTCCACTTGGATCTCTCCGTACACGCACACTGGACCTGGATTGAGCTCAAGCACGATGTGAGCTTCCCGCCCGGGTCGGTCGATTCGTACGCGTCCGTCGACGCGCGCCCGCGCATGGCCGGCTCGGAACATGATGCCTTCGAGGACGTCCTTCGATTTGTCGTAGCGCTGCTCGTCCCAACGGTCTCCGACGTTGAGTTTGAGCCCTTCGCGCATCTGCCTGGCCATGCGCTCGGACATCTCCTCGATGCCGACGATCTCCAGGGTCCTCACAAGGGTGGGCTCTCCTTCCTCGATCACGAATCGGACGTCGACGGCGCAGCCTTCGTCGTCGTCGATGCGCTCACAGGGGGCTTCGTCGACTTGGGGTGTTCCGTTTCCGTTTCCGTTTCCGTTTCGGTTTCCGTTTCCGGTTTCGGTTTCGGTTTCGGTTTCGGTTTCGGTTTCGGTTTGGGTTTCGGTTTCGGTTTCGGTTTCGGTTTGGGTTTGGGTTTGGGTTTGGGTTTGGGTTTGGGTTTCGGTTTCGGTTTCGGCGTGATCGTGGCCGTGATCGTCGTCCGAACTCTCACCCGCTTCGTCATCGCCGGCGTTCTCCTCCGCCTCCTCGCTGTCGTCGTCCTCGCTGACGTCCGGGAGCAAGTCCTCGTCCATCGCGCTCGGTGGCGTTGTCTGCACTTCCACGACGCGCGCGCCATGATACCCGCGCGCCGCGTACCAGCGTTCGATGCGCTCGACGTCTTGTTCCACCGTGATGCGGTCGAAGTAAGGCCAGTCGGACCAAGGCCAGGTCCAGAGGTTGAGCCGTCGAACGTCTCCTTCAAACGGCGGCTCTCCGCACGATGTGCTTTCGTCGAGGTCCAAGTTAATTTGGACGCGGTCACGTGCCTGCGTGGCGAGGCAGACTCGGATCGCGTCCCGGTCGAAGGACTCCACTCCGTCGAACTCCAGAGTTCGGACACCGTAGCGGGTCGGCGGAATGCTCGCGCAACCCGCGAGGACGACTAGCAGCCATCCCCATCTCAACGTTCGACCGCAACTGCTTAGGGCTCCCATCGAAGCTCCAGTCCCCAGGTGTTTCCTTGCTGGTAGCGGGTGTTCAGAAGCAGGCTGTAGGGGAAGAGGAGCTCAAGCTCCACGCCGCCGGCGAATGAGCCGCCGGCGCCCTCGTTGCTTTGACCGCCGACGTAGCCTTCGATGTGCGCGCCGATGACGACGTCGCTGAGAAAATCGGGGATCAACCGGTCGGCCTGAATCGCTGCGCGAAGTCGGGCTCCCGTCGCATTGGACTCGATCCCGAATACCGGAATGTACTCGCCGAGTTCGCGTCGGGTGAGACTGCTGAGGAGACCGGCGGTGAGGCCTGAGACGAACCCAAGCACCTGGTCGCGCGCTCCCGCGCTGTCATTGCCGCCGCCGCCGCCGCCGATCAGCAAGGCCAAGATCTCCGCCTCCGTTTCAGCGCTTGGGTCAGACGAAGAGAAGTTGAGCTCCAGCGAGAAGAGGTCCCCGCTAAGTTGCACGGTGACGGTCTGCTGGTTCGCCAGCTCGTGCACGGCGGTGATGTCGAGGCGTGGGTTGATGCTTCGTCCACCCGAAAAACGGATCTCACTTCGCTCAAATTCGAACTGCTTGCCAACAATCGAAAGAAAGCCGCGGCGGATGTCGACGGTGCCCTCAAGCCGTACGCCAGAGCTGTCGATAATAGCGATGAGGTCGGGCTCCACCTGGACGGAAAAGTCATCACGACGCACATAAAACGGATTGGAGGTTAGGTTAATGCGGGTCTCGCTGTCGTCCGCCTCGTCGGCTTCGTTGGAGACCGTCAACGTTCCTGCGAGGCCAGAGAAACCATCATCGTCTTCGTAGACGACGTCAGGGTGCTGGGAGAGCGATTGGACCTGACGGCCCACGTCTGGAGAAATCTGGATCGCTGCGTCTCGCAGCCCGACGTCGAACTCACTGACGGGGTCGCCAAACTCACCGGTGATGTCGATCTTCGTATCGAGCGTTGCGTACACGATACCCTCTAGGCGGAAGGGGAAGTCGTCGAGGACCGCCGTGGCGTCGACGCGACCGAGTTCCCATCCGTCCATTCCCACGTGCCCATTGACCAGGATAGTTCCGTCGCGGTCCCGGAAGCGGACGTCGTGCAGGTGAAGTCGGTCATCGTCGAGGGCGACGCGTCCGTTGAGACTCTCGACACGCAGCAGGGGTTCGCGCAGCGTAAAGCCCACCTCTTCCAGTTCCACGCCACCGCGCACATGGACTTGGCCGGCGTCGTCGCCTCTGGCGCTCACTTCGCCGCTGAGGTGTCCGCGTGGGGAACCGATGAGGGCGACGGGCGCGGCGAGAATGGCCAGCGGCGCGTGGTTGAAGTTCGCGCGGCCTTGCCAGCCGGCGGTGTCGGGAAGCGGTAGATGAAGTTCGTCGTCCATGGCCATGGGGACTGAGCCTTCGGCGACGAAGAGCTCGGTCTCGCCGGCCAGGCGCAAAGACACCGTCGCGCGGCTGGCTGTAGCGTGCGCTTCGATGTTGAAGTCCGCTGGCGGAGTGTGGTCCCGGGCGCTCGTCGATTGAAGTCCAGCGATGGTCCCGCGTAGATCCACCATCGGCTGGTCGCCAAGGATATCTTGGAGCTGCGCCTCGAGGTTTACTTCCCCAGCGACTTCTGCGCAGACGATGGGGATTCCGTTCATCGGGAGCTCTTGGATCGAAAGGTCGGCGTTGATCGCGGGCAGTCGTTCCGGCATCTGAACGACCCAGCTGTCGAGGGGAAGGGGCATGGTGGCGCTGAGCGTGGCGCGCTCTGCGCCGCCAGTTCGGACGCGACTGTCGAGGTTGAAGGTGCCGTCGTTGAGGCGGCCCTCAAGGGTCATGCGCGTCGCACTGATCGAACAAGAGTCGCCGTCGTGCTCGCCCGCCACAGGTGGATAGGACACCACCGCCGACACCGTCCCTTCGGCTCCCCCGAGGCTTGAGTTCTGCCCTTGTCCTTGGAAGTGCGCGTTCAGCCCGACTCGGCCTTCCTGCTCTTCGAGCATCGCGATAGGAAAGTCGCGAAGGCTGCGTTCGGGGATGAGAAGGTCCACCGACCAAGGGTGCTGCAGGATCTGGCGCGCGTTTTGTTCCCACGCCATTCGGTCGAAGGTGAGCGCGACTCGAACATCGAGCATCGGGGCGGATGCTTCTTTGAGGACAAGACTGCCGAGGAGATTTCCGTCATCGAGCTCCGATTGAAACTCGACGCGTGGAACCATGAGTTCGAGATCTGGATAGCCGAAGTCATTGACAGCGAGGAAAAGCTCGAAGGCACGCGGGTCGATGTATGACCCGGACGAATGCAGCTCCACCCCGAGCGTGCCCGACAGCGCGGGCAGTGATTCGGGGCCGAGGATGACGTTCAGGCTCTCCCTGAGTGGCTCGAGCTTCGTGCCGCTGAGCTGCACGTGCAAGTCGAGGGGGGCGCGCTGCCAGTCGCCGCTTAGGTCGGCTGAGGGCGCGGTACCCATGAGCTTGATTTCGACTCTTCCCACGACTTCGCCGAGTGCCTCGACGAGGAGCTCAAGTTCCGCCTTTCCTTCGTTTTGGTTGACGTTTGCGTGCCATTGAAGCGTCGCGAGTTCCAAGCCTTGGTACTTCACAGAGGTCAGGGACCCCTCCGAGTGAAGGGCGGGCCGGGCGATGGATCCATGGAACTCGCCCGTGGCTGCAACGGTCCCTTCGATGGGAACTTCTAAGAGGTCCCCGAGCGGTTCGAGGTTCGCGTGATCGACGTCGAAGGAAAAGTCCGAGCGTCCGCGAAATGAGACGCGGCCGCGCATCGTTGCGCCGAGCACGTTCGGCGCACGGACGGCGAGGGCGCCGACGGAGAAGCTGTTTTCGCCAAGGGCGAAGCGCTGGATGTCGATGGTGACGGGCTGCGGAAAAAGCCCCCGCGCGCGAACGTTGCCCGTGGCCTGGACGCCGTCTTCGATGCCAAGCTGGGTGTCCACGTCGACGACAAGAGCCCGATCGACGAACTGCGCGGGGCCCTCGACGCGGCCTCGAATCCGGTAAGGCCCGTCGCCCGCGGCGCTGAGATCGACGCGCGTCAGATCGATGCCGTAGAGCGTCGCTTGCCCCGTACGAACGTGCGCATCCAGGCGTGGGGCGCTGACGGGTCCGCTGGCGCTCGCGCGGACCGTCGCTTCGGCGACGCGGACGTCTTGCATTCGAAAGCCGCGGACGTTGACGTCGGCGCGTGCGTCGAGGACGTCGTCCCGCAGAGAGACCTCCGCTTCGATTCGCGCACGTCCCCCGACGCCCGGGAGGAGCATCGCGAGCGAGGGTTGCGCAGAGAGCCTCGGTAGGTCGGCATCGACGTTCAGCGAGAGGTCACCGTCGAAGCCGTATCGTCCGCGGATGTCCATGTGTCCACCTTCGGAGAGCGCAGGCAAATCCAGCCGGCTCAGAACGACCGCGTCTTCGGTGATCGTCGCGTCGGCGATGAGTCGCTCGACTTCCCACGTGTCGTAGGCGATGTCCTCGCCGCGGACCTGAATGTCCCAGCCCGACGCGGATTCAGCGGCGCTGACGTTCAGGTCAAACTGCACGGCGCCAGCGACGCCGAGGTCGGCGGCCAAAGCCTCGGCCAGGTTAAGGCCAGGGGTTCGAAGCGCGAGGTTCGCCTGCAGCGGTCCCGAAAGATCGACGGACCCATCAAGCGCGAGTTCGCCCCCAGGCGGCCGGAGCGACCCTTCGAAGTTGAGGGCATCGAAGGGGCTATATTCCTCCGTGGGCGCGTCGCTCTCCGCCGAACGGACGTCTAGCCCGATCTCCGTGGGACCGCCGAGGAGGTCTTGGCCGGTAAACGGCGTGAGCATCGCGTTGGTCAGAACGCCCTCGACCCGAGCATCGAGAGCCCCGAGGGTGTCGTTCACCCACGGCAGCGACGCGCTCACATCGAGGTGGCCGTCTTCCGTGGCGAGGCGCAAAGACGCGTCCATCGAGCCGCCATCACGCAGCGCCGCATCATAGGTGAGCCCGCTGAGAGCCACGTAGGGCTGTCCGTTTAGAACGATGCTGGCGCTCTCGCGTTCCTGAACCGCGGCCTCGGCGTCGCGCGGGTTTCCGTTCTGTGTGCCGTGGATTTCGACGGACTCTCCTTCGACCTCGATGCGAAGGTCGAGGTCAAGGTCGCTCACCTGCACGTCGATCCCAGGAACGTCGTGGACCGATGCGTCGCTCACCGCGCCGGTCACCCTCATGACGAACGTCGACGGCGCCGGGTCCGGCGGTGATGGTTCCGCGGGCAAGAACGCTTGGGAGATCCTAAGTCCGCCCTCGGCGTCGGTGGAAAGCGAAATTCGGGGCGATTGAACGACCACATCGCTCAGCAAGAGCTCTCCGCCGATCAGCGGGAAAATCGCCGCGGAGGCGCTCGCTCTTTCGACGTCGACCACGTGCACGCCCTCCGCGTCCGTGAGCTCGATGGACGCAAGTTCCGCCGTCACGGACATGAGGCGGACGTCGATGTCGACGCACTGAAAGTCCATGGAGCCGGCGATGGCGTCGTTGCCGAGATCACGGCCCAAGGAGCAGATGACCTCGCGAGCGGGGTTGCTGTTCAGGTGGATCAGCACGCTCGTGACGAGGCAAAAGATCGCCAACAGAAGCCCCAGGAGCGTGCGCAGAACACCCTTCAGCACACGTACGCCGATAACGGACGCCTTCGACTTGTCTTGTTGGGTGCTCACTTTACTCGCGGATCAAACTTCTGTGCGCGGCCAACCAGGTGCTTGTTCTTGGCGCCGCGTTCGGCTCAAGGTGAAGCTGGAGTCGAAGCGTTTCAAGGTCCCCCCACTCATCGACATCGAACCAAGGCTCGAGGAGATACCCGCGGGTATTCTGGGCGAGGGTGTCGGCGAGGGTGCGCGGAGTCGACCAGGCGATATTTTCGAAGTTCGGACGCGCTTGGGCGCCGACCAGGTAAAAGCCGCCGTCGCTACTGGGACCAAAGGAGAGCGGCTTTGTGCAGGCCGCTTGGAGCGCGCGAGGCGGCAAGCTCGGTGCGTCACCGCCGATAAGGATCGCGGTCTTGTGGTCCTCGAGGAGCACGTCGATGGCGTTCATCATGCGCAGTCCAAGGCCGTCGCCTTGTTGCGGCACTTGGCGGATGCCGAAGTGTCTCGCCAGGTCTCGGAGCACGGGGTGTTTGTGGTCGCCGGCGCTGAAGAGCACGCAGTCGGTGACGCTCGTGGCGAGGGCCAGCGTGTCCCAGAGAAACGCCACATGAAGCGCCGCCGCCGCTTCGTCGCCGATGACCTGGGCGAGACGTGTTTTGGTTCTCCCCGGGACCGGTGCTTTGGTGAAGACGCCGACGACGGAGGGTTTCATCGCGCGAGCCTGTGACGCGCGAGGAGCCAGAGGATCTTTCGGCCTGCGTGGAAGCTGCCGACGATGCTTCCGCTGACCTTGGAGACACCCTCGCGTCGAACGCGATAGCTGACGGGGACCTCGACATGGCGAAGTCTTTCTTGGGCGGCACGGATCTGCATCTCCACGGTCCAGCCCCAGTTTCGGTCCTTCATCTGGAGCGACTGAAGCGCGGACCAACGAATGGCGCGGAAGGGTCCAAGGTCTGTGTAGCGCGCGCCGTAGAGCAAACGTAGACCGCCACACGCGATGGCGTTACCGACGCGTTGCGGCAGCGTCAGCGCGCCGGGTTCAAGGTCGCCTCGAACGCGCGACCCAATGACGAGGTCGGCGCCATCTTCGATGGGCGCGAGAAGCGATGCCAGTTCGCTGGGGTCATCGCTGTTGTCGCCGTCGAGGAACACCACCACGTCCGGCGGGTCGCTTTGAAGGAGCGACAGCGCGCGCAGGCACGCTGCGCCGTATCCGCGTTCGCTCTCATGAACCACGCGCGCGCCTTCGGCCTCGGCGACCTCGGCTGTCCTGTCGCGGCTTCCGTTGTCGGCGACGATCACTTGGCGAACCAAGTCCATGGGGATGGCGCGCAAGACGAGGGGCAGCGCGTCTTCTTCGTCGAGGGCGGGGATGATGACGTCGACGATCAACCGCTTGCACCCGCGCTTCGACCGCGTCGCTCGAGCTCGGTGCGAGGCGGAAAAGGTTTTGCCGAGGGGATGCCTTCACGCAGGACCTGGAGCGCATACGCGCCGACGAGGCCCGGGAGACGACGCGCGAGCCTTCCGTAGGATTCCGTGCCGCGCATCGCCAGCTCACGCATGTACGTGTGGCTGAAGAGCACCCGCGCCCAGCGCGTCGGCTTTGGCCCGTAGATCATGTTGGCGAGGTAGTGCTGAAAGAGCAGGTTGCGACCGGGAATGGTGCGGCGGAAGTCGCGTTCGTAGCCGGGGATGCGCCGTGACGACGAACCGACGAGGCGCTTGGCCGCGTACTCCGCCATCTCCAAAGAGGGCGCGATGCCTTCGCCGAGGAGCGGATCGATTCCCCACGCTTCGCCCACGAGGACGAGCCCTTCGATGTGGGCTTGGTTCGAGGGCGCATAGAAATGCTCGGGCCACCCGGCGATCTTTTCGTCGACGCGGCGGTATCCATGCCGCTGGGCGAAGTCGTCGGTCCACGCGCGGAGCCTGCTGCCGCTGATGACCCCGCGACCATCCATGATGCCGATCTTGTACAGACCGCTGTTGGGGTAGGGGAAGATCCACGCGTACCCCGGGATGCCGTCGAACACGGGGTCGAAGTCGAAGAGCAACGTGTCGGGCGTGGTCACTGCGGAAGGCGTTGCTTCGTAGTAAGCCTCGACCAATCGTCCAAGGCGTCCACGCGGGATCCCTGCGCAGCGCGAAACCGCGCCGTGCGCTCCGTCTGCGCCGATGACCCAGCGGGCTCTGAGCTCGGTGGCGTGTTCGCCACGGACATAAAGGGTCCACTCTTGGGCGGCGCGCTCAAGCTTGGTCAGCGCGGTTCCTTGGAGGACTTTGACGCCTTTGCCCTCTACGGCGCGGAGGAGCGCGTGGTCGAGGTCGGCGCGATCGTAGAGCCATTGGGGGCCGGCTTCGCGCACGGGGATGCGGCCTGCGCGTGAAACGAAGTCGAGCCCTAAGGTGCGGATCCCGCCAGGAGGCGCATCGGTCTCCGACGCGAAGTGCTCCGGCAAGAGGGTGCGCAGAATAGCGGTGCCACGAAAGGTGATCCCTCCACCGCAGAGCTTCGGCCGAGGGAACGTCGCCTTGTCGAGGACCACGATGTCATCCGGCGAGACGCCGAGTCGAAGGAGGTTGAGTGCGGTCGCGGAACCTGCGGGCCCGGCGCCAACGATCGCGTATTGCCAGAGCTTCGCCACGTGCGCGTTCTAGGACCGCTTTTGTGGGTGCGCGAGGACTTTCTGCATGCGCGAACGCGCCGAGGGCCTACGATGGGTC
Source organism: uncultured Alphaproteobacteria bacterium (assembly GCA_963799455.1). GTDB lineage: Bacteria > Pseudomonadota > Alphaproteobacteria > Rhodobacterales > Rhodobacteraceae > CAWCXF01. The sequence goes on from CAWCXF010000007.1 coordinate 143,103, forward strand.
ATGCTCAATCCCCAATCCGTAGTGACCGGCGCCGCCAGCGGTCTTGGCCGCGCTCTTTGTTTGGAGGTCGCAAAGCGTGGCGGCAACGTCGTGGTCGCCGACGTCGACCTCAAGGGCGCGGAGGAAACCGCGCACTTGGTCGAGAGCGCAGGTGCAAAGGCCTTCGTCGAGCGTTGTGATGTGTCCAACAAGGACGAAGTCGACGCCCTCGCCGAAGCGTCCGCCAAGCACCTCGGGCACATCGACCTCTTGTGCAACAACGCGGGCGTCGCCGTGTCCGGTCCCTTCGAGGAGATCTCCTTGGAAGACTGGAAGTGGATCGTGGACATCAACCTGTGGGGCGTGATCTACGGCTGCCAGGCGTTCTTGCCGGCGATGCGTCAGCGAAGGAGCGGCCATGTACTCAATGTGGCCAGCGCCGCTGGGCTCCTGCGCACCGCCAACATGTCTCCGTACAACGTGACCAAGGTGGGCGTCGTGGGGCTGAGTGAGACGCTGAACGTCGAGTACAAGGCACACGGGGTCAAGGTCACCGCCCTTTGCCCCACGTTCTTCAAGACCAAGATCATGGAGAGCGGTCGCGGGCCCGAGATGAAAGAGACGCGCCTCGCCAAAAAGTGGATGGAGCGCTCCAAGGTGCAAGCGCCCGACGTCGCGCGGATCGCTCTTGACGATCTTAGCGAGGGAAAGATCTACTCGGTGCCGATGGCGGATGGGAGAGCGCTCTGGCGTTTGAAGCGCGCCGCGCCGGAGGCGTTCTACGCGGTGCTCGAAAAGGGCGCCGCGTGGGTTCAGAAGCGTCGCTAACCCCAGTGCTCGAACACTGGGTTAGATCCCGTCGCAGAAATCGATGAAGCCCACGTCGTCCACAACGCACTGGCCAGAACCGGTGACACTGATGGCGGTGTTGCCGGTCTGGGATGAGCTCACCCAAGCAAAAGAGTCCGTCGGCGCGCTCTGGGCATTTCCGTTGAGCTGAAGCGAAGCGCCAGCATCGCAGCGCACCAAGATCCGCGGGGATCGAAGGCCAAACGCTTCGCCACTCGTGAGCGTCGTGCCCGCGGGGATCGCGACGCCATAGACGTTGTCGTGGAAAGTCGGGACCTGAGAAACCGGGCCCGTCGCGGTCCATCCACAGGGGACGCCGTCGCAGAAGCGTTCGAACTCTTCGGTGATGACGAGATCGTCGTCGCAGTAGCAACCGAGAAGGGAAGCGCTGAGGGGGACGACAATGACGAGCAAGAGTGCACCAAGGCGATTCATGAGCCGGCTCCAAACATAAAGGCGAAGTTGAAAAAGACTGCGGAGTGGTCGAAGACGAGGTCGATGGGACCTGTTGGGAGAGTGCGGCGGAGCTGATACCCGAAGCGAAGGTTGAGACCCTTGGCGCTGCGTCGCGACAGGGGGAGGAAAATGTCGAAGGCGGCGCTGGCGCGATACGCTCCGCCGGAAGAGCCGCGTGAATCATGGACCCAGCGGGAGAAGCCAAAGCCGCCCGCCAACCGAAGCCCGAGCTGCGCGCGGCCCACCTGGAAGTAGGGCGTGAGCGTCAGATCGAGGCTTCCCATATGAAAACGAGTCGCCTGCGTTTCTGTTTCGCCGCGTACTCGTCGCTCGGTGGAGTCGCCGGCGAACTCGTAGGAGAGCTCTCCACCGACGCGAAGCCAGCTCGCGGCCAGGTACTGGGCGCCTGCGTTGAGATGCCACGACGTGTCCGGCGTCTCGTAGCCGATGCTCTCCAGCTGCTGATAGCCCGACGAGGAGCTCTCTTGCGTGAGCAGGCCAAAGCCACCACCCACGTGGAAAAGTGCGCGGGGAGGCGTTTGCTCTTCCAGGGGCTGGATGTTTTCGCGTGGTGCCTGGGCCGGCGGTGGTGCCGGCGGCAAGGGTTGGGCCTGGGCGGAGACGGTGAGCGCCAGAGGCGCCAAGAAGGTCACTACCAAGACGGGAAGAGTTCGCATGAGTGGCACATAATGCACAGTGTGTGCCACGGCTCTTGTGTGCCAATGAGTGCCGTATCCGCTGGGGACTCTTCAAATACTAGGGGTTTCTCCGGTCGCTGATTTTGAAGGCGTGGTCCTCACTTCACAGATCCGCGAAGTGCCAAAATGACTATGAAGATAATCGACGATACAGCGAGATAGGATCTCGTTTGGTGAATGTAGAAAAAGCCTACGTTTTAAGGTGGCACATCTCCTGCTCCATGGATGGGTGTGTTCAACGAGCCAGAAACGACATGCCGGTGCTCCCCTGACCGGGTCAGCTTCCGGGTTCGACATGTTGTGAACAACGCGCGGCCTGAAACCAAGCCTGTTCTTTGGTCCTGAATATGTCGCCTAGCGGTAGCGGGTTCGACTCCCGCCCAGTCCCTCGGGGCCGGTAACTCATTGGTAGAGTACTAGACTTTTAATCTAATCACGACGGTCTGGCCCTCCGCAAAGGGGCCTCCTTGAGACTCCGTTCCTTCGTGGGGTCGCTCCGGCGGCACAGGCGAACAGAACAAGCGCGGCTGCATTCGCCTCCGCATCTCCCTGGCCAAGGTAGTCCAGCTTCTTCGGAAAGCAGCTTCTTCGGAAGGCAGCTTCTTCGGAAGGATGGGCCCTCGCCTCGGCGACCCGGTGGTGGACCCAGCGCACTTCTTCTTTCGTTTTGCGTCTGCCCTTGCGCAGGTGCGGACGAGGGGCGGGGCCTCCCAAACTTTGCGTCTCGTTGCGACGAGACCGCCCGGCGCAGCTCCGTTTTCGGAGCGGGTGCGCCTTAGGAAAGCGAGAGAGAAAATGTTCAGCACGTATCAAATCCAGTTCAACCAGCGAGGCATCCTCTTGCGCGACGGCGTCGCCAAGGAGGCTCTGATGCCTGGGCGTCATCGCTTCTTCGGCAAGACCGACGTGGTCTACTTGCACATCGACGAGCTTGTCTTGGGCGTGTCCGCGGAGCTGCGGGCTGTGATCCCGAGCGACTGGTACGAAGAGTTCGAGGTCGCCGAAGATGAGCGCGCGGTGCTCTTCGTCGACGGCGTGCCGAGCAAGTACCTGCGCCCTGGCGTGCACCGTCACTGGAAGCTGCAGAACGTTTCGGTGAAGCTCGTGCGCTACGACGCGGACAAGGCGCTAGCGAAGCCCACCAAGGAGCTCATGCAGATCATCCCCGCGAGCGACGTGTCGTTTCAGGTCATCGCGGAGTATGAGCGCGGCGTGCTCTTCGTCGGGGGTCGCGCGGAACGTCTCCTCGAGGCGGGCATCCACGTCTTCTGGACGCAGGCCCACGCGCCGGTGGCGATCACGAAGGTCGACCTGCGCACGCAGCTCGTCAACGTGATGGGTCAGGACTTGATGACCCGCGACAAGGTCACGCTTCGTCTGACGCTGACGGCGGAGTACGAGGTCCAAGACGTCATGCGCAGCGTGCTCTTGCGAGAGTCGGTGCGCGACGCGGTCTACCTGCGTCTGCAGCTTGCTGCGCGTGAGTACGTCGCGGGGGTGAAGCTCGACGATCTCTTGGACGGTCGCAGCGATTTCGCAGCGCATCTCCAGGACGCGCTGACGAGCGACGTCGAGGCCATGGGCCTGAAGCTGGTCCGTCTCGGCGTCAAAGACATCGTTCTTCCCGGCGACATGAAGGTGCTCATGAACCGCGTCATCGAGGCGGAGAAGGAAGCGGCGGCGAAGGTGATTCTGCGGCGTGAAGATGTCGCAGCAATGCGGTCGTTGGCTCAAAGCGCGAAGGTCCTCGAAGAGTCCCCAGGCGCGATGCGTCTCAAGGAGATGGAAGCGCTCAAGGACATCCTGTCGGGGGTCGCTGACCTCCACGTGGTGGTCGGCGATGGTCCAGGCAGCCTCGCGGGCCTGCGTTTGCCGAAAAGCTAGGTCGTGAAGAGCCGAGGCTGCACGAAGGTGTGGCCTCGGCGCCCTTCATCAATGTTCATTTAGGGACGGACGTAAAATGAACCTCCGTCGTCACCAAGACCGGGCAAGACGGCGTGAGGTGTGGGCGGATGGACTCAGCGCACCGCGCATTCCTCCATTCCTAAGGTCGGCACATCTTCCACGATCGAGATTAGGCCGCGCCGGACCGCGGTGCCCCGTAGCTGGATGTAGGAGTGTATGTAGGAGTCGGTTCCGTCGGCCACGAAACGAGCGCCCAGCTCGAACTCGTCAAGGATCTCGTCATCGGGAAGCGACTCCGAGTAGGAGCGAGAGACTCGGGCGCGCGTGACCCAATGCCACTCTTCGTCTTCCCAGTCGTCGACCGGGTCGGTGTCGAGGACTAGCCAGGTTCCTTCCCACTCCAGCGACAGCGCGATCGAAACGGATCCGATGGGCCACGTGGTGACGGCTTCGTTCGTCGAACGAACGCCGACGCTCGTCGCGCACACCTCGAGCGAGAGTCCGCCGCCAGTGCAGTTGGTGTTTGCGCGCGCTTCCATATCGATGGCGTGCGCCTCGCCGTCCACCCACGCTACGCCCTCCAGTCGGTACGCTTGCCCTTCGTAGCGCAACTCCATGTCGAAGTCGCGCAGCTCCACGTCTCTCCACGGATGCATCGCGGACAGACCGTCGGCAATGTACGCCCGTGTCACGGGTTCGGTCCCCCCTTGATAATAGCCGACCTCCGCGATCAACCATCGCGAACCGAAGGGCGTGCCAACTCGAACGATGCCGCTGCCGGTGGCGCTTACCAAGCCATCGGAGCAGGCCACCCCGCGCTCCGGTGGATACTCGGAGGTCGCACACCCTGCGCCCCCGAAGGCGAGCAGGCAGATACCCAACAACCGCGCGTGGGGAGTCCAGTATGTCGAGAAGGGAAGCATGAGTCAGGCGGGCCCGAATCAATCCTGATCCGAGCCGGTAAACCTATCAACCCGCGCGTACGACGTCGAGCGCGGCGCTCTTCGTTTGAGGAGGTTCATTCGGGGACGGACGTAAAATGAACCTCGCGAGGTTCATTTTACGTCCGTCCCCGAATGAACCTCCGTCGTGCTTAGGGCATTGGGATTGAGTCGGAGGAGGGGCCGGCGTACAGACGTGGCCAGCCGCCGGACCACTGGATGCGGTCGACCAGGACCTGCCGGCCTGGGCTTTCCCCTGCGCGACCGCCCACCCAGGAGTGGTAGACGTAGCCCCAGCCGCCGCTTGGCAGAACCACCGCGGACCCGTGGCCTGGGCCCGCCCAGCGCGCGTTGGTGGTGAGGATCGGGTCACCCAGTTTTGTGTAGGGGCCCATGGGGTTGCTCGCGCGCGCGACGCCAACGGCGTAGGCCGCTCGGTCGTAGGCGTTGCCGCTGTAGAACATGTAGAACATTTCCGTCGCGCTCGATGATCCACTGACCCTCGACGACGTGGTTCTCCCAGGAGCGGTCGTTGGTGAGGATCGTCGCGATGTTGCCCATTCGCGTCGTTCCGTCGTCGGCGAGGCGTTGGATGCGGATCGGTGTTCGCGCGCCCACGGCGTTCCCATCGACCTTCCACGTCAAGTATCGCTGTCCGTCCGACGCGCGAAAGTAGTGCACGTCGATGACGCCGGGGCTGGGGTCGTGGACCAGCGGCGCGCCGATGTCTTCGAAGGGACCCGTCGCGCTTGAGGAGACGGCAGCCCCGACAGCCAGCCGCCCGTCCGTTCGGCCTGCGCTAAAGTAAGCGACCCAGCGGCCGGGTCGGACCTGATGGATCTCCGGCGCCCAAAAACGATCCCGCGCCCAAGTCGGTCTCGCCCCTTCCGCGAACACATGCCCCGCGTGTGTCCAGTTCACGAGGTCCGTCGACGTGTAGATGCGAAACCGCCCGCCGGTGCACGACATGATGTAGCGATCGCCGTCTCTCGACACACCCGGATCCGGGCAGTCAAAGTCGATGACGGGGTTGTTGTAGAGTCCGCCACACTGGCGGTAGCGGAAGCTCGCGCCGCAGGCGTTCGATCCGGAGAAGTGCGGTGCCCAGCCATTCGAGAGCGTCGCCCTCGACTGTCCGCCGCCTGCATTGGCGCATTCCCGCGACCAGCTCACCACGCCGCTCACGTCGTCGTGCTGGGCGGGGTGTGAATCGGGGTGTAGCCACGCCGATCCGTAAGTCACCCGCGTGTCGCATGAGTCGCCAGCGCCCGCGCAGGATTCGCTCATGTCGATGGCGATGATGCACGCGTCGTTGCCTTCGAAGTAGGGCTGCCAGCCGTTTGAAAGCGTCGCGTAGGAGTTGGCGCCTTCGTTCGTGCAGGCGCCATCCCACGTCACTTCGCCCGCCACATCGTCGTAGTCGGTGCTTCGATCGCCGCCACGGATCCAGCGCGAACCATAGGTCACCCGCGTCATGCAGGGCGGCGGAACCGACGCATCCATCGGCGCGTCTAGGGCACTCGAATCAAGCGCCTCGCCCGTATCGCCCAGCGCCACATCACTCAGCGAAACATCGCCGATTGGAACATCGGTCGAACTCACATCCGCGGCGCTGGAGTCTTGCAGGACCGAGGCGTCCTCCGCGGCGCTGTCGTCACCACATCCGAACAGCAGGCACAGGCACGCAGCTTGAAGAGTTCCGGTTCGAACGGTGATTCGTCGGCCGAGGGTTTGGGGTTTCACCTTCCCACCTTACCACCTTACCAGAATTCTTCCGGCCGCCGTTTTCTAGTCATGCAGGCCTGTCACGCAGGCTACTTCATACAGGCATCGCTGCCGGCTCCACCGAACGCCGCAATTCAGCGGCTCTCCGTGCCGTGGCCATCAGGTCGGCGAGCCAACCATCGAACGCGGCCTGAGGCATCGGTTGTCGGCGGTCCGCGATATGGAGCAGGCTCGCGTCCTCGGTGAGGGCCACGCCATGCATCGCGTCGGCGATCCGCCGGACCAGGATCTCATGTGCATGCCAGACCTCTCGAGGCACGCCGCCATTCTGGAGCACGACCTCTGCCCAGAATTCGGGCTTGAAGTCGAGCTGGGAGGTGAGGTCCTCCCAATCCCGGGGGTCTTCCGCGCCTGGCCAAGTGTTGACCCGAAGGCTCGGAGAGAAGTTCCTAAAGGAGGGCATTTCACGCCCAAAGATAAACCAGCTGTAACTCATAACGACGGTTGCTGTGCATCACCTGTGCCAAACATGAGCCCGTCATTCCATAGGCGTTCGATGTGGAACTTGGAGAACATGCGTGGCGCTGGCTTCCCGGTCTGTAGCGATCTGTTCACAACCCCCACGACGAAACGATCAGCTGGCTTTAGAGTCTGGCCCGGCGCTCCGCTCGCAAGTAGCGTCCCCACTCCGCGTCGTACGGATGCACGCGGCTGGCTCGGCCGTCGCCGTCGCACAAGAGGCGGTCTTCGTTGGCCCATTGGAAGATGCCGCCGAGGAGGTTGTGGACGGAGCGCGCGCCGGCGGCGCGAACGGCGGGCATGAGCTCTGCGCTGCGGTAGCCGACGGAGCAATAGACCACGACATCCCGTCCACGAAGATTCAGTGAGCTCAAGTCCGTCGTCCCTGGCTCGACGCGAATCGCGCCATGGAGGTGGCTCTGGGCAAACTCCGAGGCCGCACGCACGTCGAGGAGGATCGGGCGTTGTGATTCAGGGCGGCCGAGCTGCGCTGCAAGGTCTACGGTGCGGATCCACTCGGTGCCTGCATGGTCTCGGTCGATGGCGCCGCGCAACGAAACCGGCGACGAAGTCTGAGCGTCCGCCGTCGCGACAAAGCCAGCGCTAAAAAAGCCGACGATGAAAAAGACTGCGAGGCTCCTCGCAAGGCGACTACGATTGTGGGGGTGGCTCATACGATCACGTTTCTGGAGCGACTCGAAGAGTAGCGCATGGGCCTCCTCGACCCCAAACCGACGCCCTACGATGGGATCGAATGGTGCAAGCTCCCCTTCGCGGAACGCGGCAGGATGGCCTGCGAAGCATGGGCGCTGGATGGCTACGGCACACCCATCGCTGCATATGCCTTCTATGCCCTAAAAATGGCCCTCTACATCGGCGGATGGGCGGGGCTATGCTCCCTGTCGCCGAGCCTTGGGAGCCTGACGGAGATCGGCTCCTGGTGGCTCGAGCCTTTGGCGTTTCAGAAGGCCGTGCTCTGGAGCCTGGTGTTCGAAGGCACCGGTTTTGGCTGTGGGAGTGGGCCCCTGACGGGTCGTTACCTGCCGCCGGTGGGCGGCATGTTCTACTGGCTTCGACCCGGCACCACCAAGCTCCCGCTCTTCCCTCGAGCGCCGGTGATCGGCGGCGCTCGTCGCTCATGGCTCGACGTCGGCGTCTACGCGGCGCTTCACGGCGCGGCGATCTACGCGCTCACTTTGCCCGTTTTCGATGGGACGCTCGCCGCCCTCGTGGTGGTCCTCGCGTGCGTTCTCGGCGTCCTCGACCGCACCGCTTTTCTAGCGCTCCGCCCCGAGCACTACGTCGTCGTGCTCGCTTGCTTTGTCCTGCCGGGCAACGCTTTCGCAGGGGCTCAAGTGGTCACGCTGGCGCTCTGGTTCTGGGCGGGCTTCTCCAAGCTCAACTCGCATTTCCCGTACGTCGCGTGCGTGATGACGAGCAACAGCCCCATCACGCGTTTCGCTTGGATGCGGCGGCTCGTGTACCGGGGCTGCCCCGGCGACCTGCGACCTTCGCGACTAGCTCGGATGATGGCGCACGCGGGGACCATGATGGAGCTCGGCGTGCCCACGCTCTTCGTCATCAGCTCAATGCAGCACGGCGAGGCGGCGCACGCGACGCTCATCGCCGCGATGGTCGCCATGCTCCTCTTGCATGGCTACATCATCAGCAACGTGCCGATGGGCGTGCCGCTGGAGTGGAACGTGATGGTCGTCTATTCGGCCTTCGCGCTCTTTTGGGCCCGACCAGGCGTTGCGCCCATCGAAGCATTCTCGTCGAGCGCGGGTGCCCTTCTCTTTGCCACGTGCTTCGCGCTACCGCTGGCGGGGAACCTCTGGCCCTCGCGGATCTCGTTTCTTTTGTCGATGCGTTACTACGCGGGCAACTGGCCGTACAGCGTCTGGCTCTTCCGTGGCGAGAGCCATCGCAAGCTCGAGCGCCTGACGACCTCCGCGCCTTGGGTCTACGACCAGCTCGCGCACTTCTACGATGAGCAGACCGCCCGCGCTCTCGTCGGCAAGGTGCTCGCGTTCCGTCTTATGCATCTACACGGCCGCCTGCTTCGGCTCTTGCTCTCGCGCGCCGTGAACCGCCTGGAGGACTACGAATATCTCGATGGAGAGATCGTCGCCGGGCTTGTGCTCGGGTGGAACTTTGGCGACGGCCACCTGCATCGCGAAGCGCTCCTTGAGAAAGTCCAGGCGCAGTGCGGTTTCGAAGAGGGCGAGCTGCGATGCATCTTTGTGGGCGCTCAAGGGCTCGGTGCGAAGGCGCTGCCGTACCGGATCGTCGACGCCAAGAGCGGCGAGATTGAGCGCGGGGAAGTGCCCGTCGCGGACCTCCACGTCGGTCAGGCTTGGGAATACGCGGACGGCGTGTGATGGGCGCTCTCCAGACGAAAGCGCGATCCGCCCATGTTGCTTTCGCCTCCGGACCCACCATAGTCAACCCTTGGAGAGCAATGAGCGTTCGAAAATGAGATGGGAGTGGCTGAGCCTGGTCGTCGGCTTCGTCCTCCTCGGTGTCGGTCTTTCGTTCGCCGCCTTTGGCACGGGCGAAGAGCAGGCCCCTGTGCCCGCTGAGTCCACTCCAGAAGTCGACATCCCCATCCCCAACTTCGTGCCGGAACCGATCGTTGTTGCGCCGGAACGCGGCATGTTCGATCCGAACCTCGAGCCCAGTGAGATGCCCAGTGAGACACTGCTTGGGGCCGCCAGTCCACTCGATGACTCTGCGGTACGGTCCGTCGTGAGCGCGAGCGAGCACAGGCGGATGCTTCAGCGATGCTACAATATCGCGATCCGAGGTGTCTCCGATCCGCCAGATCGACGGCTGGACGTTTCGATTCGCGTCGCCGCGAGTGGGCGCGTGACGAGCGCGACGGTGACCGGGGACGAGCTCGGCCCACTGAATCGCTGCGTGGAGGACGGAGTTCGGCGCTGGGACTTTCCTGAATCGTCCGCCGGTGGTGAAGCGATCTTTCCCATCGTCTTTTCCTCCCCTTCCTCTGCGCCCTCGGACGAACACGAAGCGACCGAGCCAGATCCCTCGGCTGGAGGGCCGCTTGATGACGCAGCGGTACTCGGCGTGGTGAGGGATCCCGAAAACAGGCAGATGCTTCAGCGGTGCTACAACACAGCGCTGCAGGACGAAGATCCACTCAGCCCACGTGTTGATGTTCGTATTCAGGTCGCTCCAAGCGGTCGCGTCACGAGCGTTGTTGTCACCGGTCAAAGTTTGGGACAGCTGCATGCCTGTCTTGAGACAAGCATTCAACGTTGGGTCTTTCCAGAGTCAGCCGGGGGCGTGGTGGCGTTCCCAGTGGTGTTCTCGGCGCGGTAGCGCGTCCGATCAAAGTGGGAAAGACTCAGGAAGGCTCACTCGGCTCAGGCTTCTCGTTGTGCTCGGGCTCTTCCGGGAGCTGAAGCGAGACCGTGAATGTCGAGCCTTGGCCCGGCGCGCTTTTTACGCCAACGGTGGCGCCCATCTGCGTGCAGAGATGTTTGACGATGGCCAGGCCGAGCCCGGTGCCGCCGACGTCCCGTGAGCGTCCTTCGTCGACGCGGTAGAAGCGCTCGAAGAGGCGCCCGTGGTGAACGGCGGCGATGCCGGGTCCGGGATTGTGCACGCTCACGTGGACACGCTCGTCGACCTCGATGGTGACGTTCACGGCGGACTCGGCGGGCGCGTATTTGATGGCGTTGTCGACGAGGTTCACTAGCACCTGGTCTAGGCCGCGGTGACTCGCCCACGCTGTGACGGGCTCACCGCCGGGCAAGTAGACCAGCTGGATCTTTCGTTCCCCGGCCTTCGACGTGAGGCCTCGCATGACTTCGGACACGGTCTTTTCGACGTCGACGCGCTCCATCGCGAGGTTGTGCTCGGGTGACTCCGCCTTCGAGAGCGCCGAGAGATCTCCGACAAGGGCATCGAGGCGGCGCGTGTGGCGCAGGATCACGTCGAGGAAACGAATGGCGGCTTCCGGGTCGTCGATGGCGCCGTCTCGGAGCGTCTCGGCGAAGCCACGAATCGCCGTCAGGGGCGTGCGAAGTTCGTGGCTGGCGTTGGCGACGAAGTCCCGGCGAACGCGGTCGGCGTGGCGAAGACCGGAGACGTCATGGAGCACGACGACGACGCCGGTCTCGTCGGGCAGACGCGCTACTTCGGCCGTGAGGTAGTAGCGGGTGCCGCGGTCATCGAACTCGAACTCGACCTGGCTGGAATCCTGGTGTCGGGCGGCGCGGACCGCTTCATGAAGGTGCGTGTGTCCAAACACTTCGCTCGAGGTCTTCCCGATGGCCTCCTTGCCGGCGAGGCCCTCGAAGGCCGCGTTGGTTTCGGTGATTCGGCCAAGGAGGTCGGTGACGAAGACCGCCTCGACCATCGCGTCGAGGACGGTTCGAAGGCGATCCTGTTCGCCGCGCAGGTTGTTGATGCGGTCGTCGAGGAGATCGGCCATTCGATCGAGGGCACGCCCGATCTGTCCGAGCTCGTCATCGCGCGTGCTTTTGGTTCGCGCGCTGAGGTCTCCCGAAGCGAGGGCGTCTGCCACGCGCTTGAGCTCGTGGACGGGTTCGACGAGGGTTCGGCCGAGCACGAACATGAGAAACACAGCGACGAGGGCCGCCATGACTCCGCCGATGATCACAAGCTCACGAACCGACGCGCGTACGCCCGCGCTGAAGGTCGTTGGTAAGGAAGTTTGCACGATGGTGTCGCCGTCTTGGGCGAAGTACACGTGTTGAGCGAGGAGTTCGGCTTGGGCTGTTCCTCGCGCTTCGAACTCTGCGAGGGCTTCATCGAAGATCATTTCTTCGCCGGCAAATGCAGGGAACGCGCTGTGCGCGACGACGCTTCCGTTTTGGATCACCGCGATGCTGCAACCCATCTCGGAGCCGACGCGGGACGCCGCTTCCTGGTAGCTCCGTGCGTCTCGGTCCGCATCGAGGACTTGGGCGGCGGCGTCCGAGAGCAGCTCTCGGGCGAGCTGCCGGAGGCGATACTCGACGAGGGGGTCCTCAAGGAGAAGAAGCACGAGGACGAGGGCGCCGATCGCTGTGACGATGGCACTTACCAAGCTCCGCCGCAGACCGCCCGCGTTCATGCAGGGGGTGTAGCACAGCGGCTTCGAGTTCGGCGGTGATCACGCAGGCGTTGCCTTCCTGTGACAGTTTGCTCACTGCCCGCGCTGGAAGTCGACGTGGATCTGAGCACATTGGACGCCATCGATGGCAGCGAGCTGATCTACGACATGCTGCGCGTCAGCGCTGAGTAGCCCAGTGCTGAGGAGGATGGGTTCGTGGAGTCCGTCAGTCGACGATTCGGACCAGCTCCACGTCAAAGACCAGCATGCCCGCGGGGCGATCGGGTCGGCCGGCATAGGCCAGCGCCTGGGGAATCCAAAGCCGGCGCTTCTCTCCGTGCACCATCAGCTGCAGTCCCTCGGACCAGCCTGGGATCACCTCGTTCAGCGGGAACGCGATGCTTTCGCCGCCGGGGATGGACGAGTCGAACATCTCCCCGTCGGTCGTCCAGCCTGTGTAGTGAACCTCCACCGTGCTCGTGGCGCTCGGGTGGGTCGTTCCCGTTCCGGGTGTCAGAACGCGGCTCGCGACGCCCGACGCGGTTCGTTCGGCGTCGGCGGGAGGCGCAGCTACATCCTCTGGAGCGGGGATGGGCGGAGGGGGTTCGTTGCAGCCCGCGGCGAGTATGACGAGGAGGAACGCGGGAAAGACGAAGGAGCGCATGCTCGACATTTCCACGGCTGCGCAGACCCGGTCAACCGGTCCGTCGAAGAGTGGGAAGACGACGCTCTCGAACCTGCCGGCGTCGTGCCCAGAGGCCAAGCAGTGCAAGCGCCCCAAGCTCCGGGAACGCCGATGTCCGTGCCCCGATGGAGCAGCGCGAGCACCCAGGGTCTGGGTAGTTGTTCGCAGAGGAGGTCACGGTGCCGCAGCGAACCGAAGTACGGGCTCTTCCTTCGCGCAGATGGGCACGAACGCGATAACGTCCCACCGGTAGCGCCTCCAAGGAATAGCCATCCGCGATCACACCGACGACAACCACATCCGGGGGGTCGCCTTGAAGGACATCGACGACGCGAAACGTCACCGCCAGGTACGTCGGCAAGTAGCGATCCCTGTCCGGATTCCATTCTGGGCTATCCAGGTCCACGAGTCGTTGGTCCGCGATGTCGCCGACGAAGACCCAGTCCGCCGCGGCGTCCATGGCTTCGAACTCTTCCTGCGTTCGAATCGTGGCGCATTCAGCATGCGCGTTGCCTGTCCACGATAGGGCGAACAAGAAGAGCGCGAGTCGCACATTGTTTTCCCACGGGCTGCGGACAAACTTGGTTGCTCGTTGCAAAGAGGCCCCGGAAGCTCAGATCGTCAGCAAGATGAGCAGCGCCATCGCTTGGCGCTTGGCCGGCGTGTCCGCAGGCGAGAGCGTCATGGTGGGGCCGTCTGGGTTGCCGCCGATGAGGCCGCCGTCTGGGCCGAAGCTTAACGAGTGCTCTCCGATGGTGACACTTCCGTCCTCGGCGATGACACCGATGACGGAGCCATTCTGAGCGCGGAAGGTTCCGTCGGGCAGGACGGTGGCGATGACCTCACCGTCGGCCTGAATATCGCCGTTGGTAAAGAAACGTGGTCCTCGCGCCTCGGGTTGGCCTGGGATCGTGACGACGCCATCGGCGCTCATCGAAATGCTCGTTCCACCGCTGTCGGTCATCGTGAACGGGGCCATGACGAAGACATCCGCGCGCTCGGGCTCGGGCGTGGGCTCGGATTCGGACGAGTTAGGGGTTTCGGAGCCGGAGGTGGTGACCGGTTCGGCGCTGGTTGTTTGACCGCCGCATGCGAGGGCAAGAAGGGCGCAAGTGACAAGGCGATTCATGCCAAGCGGCATAACACAGCCTCCGGCCGTTGCCGCTCAAGGTTCGAAAAGTGATGGTTCTCGCCATCGTCTCAGCTGCTGATGCAACCGATCCAGTCACCCTGGGTAAGAGTGAGAAGACCAAACGTGGCGGCGGACATCAATACCGTCCCAAAGATCGCTCCGGCGAGGCGGGGGCGACGACGCGGTCCCGGAAGTCGGGCAAGGCGGATCGCGCCGGCAAGGGTCAGCGAGACCCCGAGCCCCACGGAGATGAGCGCAGGCACATCGGCGCCGGTGTAGCGCTCTCCCGTATCGTAACAGGTGGACGGAGCGAGCACCGCGGCGAGTGTTGTCCCGGCGGAGAGCAGTGAGAGGCCGATCATCAGGGGCCATCGGCCGCTCTTGTACCCAGCGCTTGTCCTCACTGGCGGCCGAGGCGGTCGTGGGGGGCGTTCGTCGTCGAGGTATTCGAACGCGTCGATGTCTGGAACTGCGGCGTTCTCTGAAGGACCCTGGACGCCGTAGCCGTCCATCTGCGTCAGCGTGAGTTCCGCGTCCAGAAGCCGGGGCGCTTGAGCGTGAGAGCTATCGACAGGGACGCTAGCCGACGCCCACGCGATGAAGGCAGCGAGCAGAATTCGCGGTGATGGAGAAAGTGAAGAGCCCATAGCTGTGTGGTGCCTGCGTCGGTCGTGTGGCATCGAACTCACACGTTGGAGCTGTGCGCGCTGAATGCGCGCGTTCGCTGCGTTCAGCTCACATCAACGCAAAACACAGGCCAACCGACCGTCGGCAGGCGCTTAGGCAGGAAGGCGCTTGGGCCGGATCAGTCTTTGACCATGCGATAGCCGACGCCGCGCACGGTCTCGACGTAAGCGGCCGCCTCGCCGAGTTTCTCGCGGAGCCGCTTTACGTGGGTGTCGACGGTTCGGGTCTCGATGCCCGGCGCGTAGCCCCAGACGCGCTCCAGAAGCGAGTCGCGTGACTGGACGCGGCCGCGGCGTTTGGCCAGGTCGAGGAGCAGTCGGAACTCAAGGGCCGTGAGCGGGACTTCTTCGCCAGCGACGCTGACGGTATGAGCGCCGATGTCGATGGCGAGGCTGCCTACCTCGATGGTGGCGGAGGACGCGCGTTCGGGTCCTCCGAGCCGGCGAAGGATCGCTTCGATGCGGAGGACGAGTTCTCGAGGGCTGAAGGGTTTGACGACGTAGTCATCGGCGCCGACTTCGAAGCCGACGACGCGGTCGACCTCTTCGCCTTTGGCTGTGAGCATCACGACGGGGATCGAGGCGGTGGCCTCCGTGCGCCGGAGCTGTCGGCACACTTCGATGCCGGTGATGTCCGGGAGCATCACGTCAAGGACGACCAAGTCGGGGACTGAGCGCCGGATTTCTGCGAGGGCCGTCGCGCCGTCGCCGGCGGTGGTCACGCGGTGACCGGCCTGCTGCAGATTGAAAGCCACGAGCTCAGCAAGGTCTGCTTCGTCTTCGACTACGAGGATGCGTTTGCCCATAAATGAGGTTTGTTTGTCGAAATGCGAGGAGGGAGCGGCGAGGGGGGCCGAGGAAAGCATAGTGTGGACCCTGGGGCCCTACTTTGTCACTTGGGTGACGGCCGCGTGACGTGAGTGCAAGCGAATGGCGTCTTGCAGCCTTGCGCAGGGGCAAGCGAGGCGCTAACGCGCGAGCCAAATGGGTCTATCAGTCGGCATTGTCGGGCTTCCAAACGTCGGAAAGTCCACGCTCTTCAACTCGCTCTCGTCGAAACAACAGGCGGAGGCGGCAAACTACGCGTTCTGCACCATCGACCCCAATGTGGGCGTTGTTCAGGTGCCGGACCCACGCTTTGACGCCCTCGCCAAGCTCTTCAAGCCGGGCAAAGAGATCGGCGCCAGCGTCGACTTTGTCGACATCGCGGGGCTTGTCCGTGGCGCCTCCAAGGGAGAAGGCCGCGGAAACGCCTTCCTGACCAACATCCGCGACACCGACGCCATCGCGCATGTCGTTCGCTGTTTCGTCGACGACAACATCGTTCACGTCGACAACCGCGTGGACCCACTCTCCGACATCGAGACCATCGAGACCGAGTTAATCCTCAAGGACCTCGAGAGCGTTCAGAAGCGCCTCGACCGCGCGCGCCGGGCTTCCAAAGGCACGAATGCCATCGAGAAGAAGGCCGTCGTCGTCTGTGAAGCGCTGGAGAAGCTCCTCGACGAAGGCAAGCCCGCGAGCCTGTTCGATAAGTCGGACCTCGGCGAAGACGAACTCGCGATCATGCGCGATCTCTTTCTCATCACTGAGAAGCCCATGTTCTTCGTGGCGAACGTCAAAGAGGACCAGCTCGACGACATCGACAACGACCCCCTCGTCTCCAAGGTCAAAGCCTTGGGCGAAGAGCGCGGCGTCCCCGTGGTGGTCATCAGCGCCGCCATCGAAGCAGAGATCATGCAGCTCCCCGTCGAAGAGCGCGCAGAGTTCTTGGAGTCCCTCGGCCTGGAAGAGCCGGGCCTGAACCACGTGATCCGCACGGGTTATGCGATCCTCGATCTCATCACGTTCTTCACCTGTGGCGAGACCGAGGTGCACGCTTGGACTATTGAGCGCGGCACGAAGGCCCCCGGCGCCGCTGGAAAGATCCACACGGACTTCGAACGCGGGTTCATTCGTGCCGAAGTGATCGCTTCGGAAGACATGCTCGAGCTCGGAAGCGAGCAAGCGGTGAAGGCCGCGGGTAAGATGGGCGTCGAAGGCAAAGAGTATGTTGTGCGCGACGGCGACATCATGCACTTCCGCTTCAACGTCTGAGGCGCTAGTCCTTCTCCATGGATGCACTCAACGCAGCGTGGGGAGCCTTTGTGGCGAAGGCAGGTTCGCAACCCGCAGTCGGCGGAAAAGCCGGTACCGAGTTTAGTGGGCTCGGTCCGTTGAAGGCCGGCGAAGCGGGGCCACGCGACGTTCGCGTGGGCAGCTTTACGTTCTTCCCCGGCGCGCCACGCGACGATATCGAGTTTGCGGACGACGCATTCTTGTTCGCGCAAAGCGAAACGCGTGCCCTCGTCGTGGACGAGGACGGGAAAATCAACGAGGTTCACATGGGAGGCGCGCACCCAGTGCCGTTTTCGTTGGCCGAAGTCCTTGAGCTCGCGACGCCCTTCGTCGGCGTCTCCCTCGAAGAGGTCGGCGAGACTGGCTTCCTGTCGCCAAGTACCGAAGCGGCGATGCGCGAGAGCCTCGGCGCCAAGTTCAACACCTCCGCCGATCTCTTCGGCGTGCCGCTCCTCGAAGGAGCACGTTCGGAACTCGAAGGGCGAATACGCGGAAGCCACATGCTCATCGTCGTCGCAGTCGTCTTGCTCTTGGGGATCGTCCTCATCGCCACGGCCGTCAGCAGCGTCGTGATGAAGGTGGCCGTGTCCCTGATGCTCGGCTGCGTCCCCGTGACGCTGATCGTGATGGGCCTGCGTAGCCGGGCCAAAGCGCAAGAAGAGCTGCTCCGATTGCCGAGCTAGATCAAGTCATCTCGGCCGCAAAGGCAACGTCGTTGAGCTCTAACGCGTTTCGCAATCGACCTAACGCGTTTCACAGTCGACGATGGCTTCGAACACTGAAGAAGGCGAGCCAGTGCGCGTGATGACGCTCTCTTCTTCGCCGGACGCCACGTTGATGCTCTGGGGCTGCGGCGTCACGTCCGTCGACACGCGGCAGCGGACGCCTTCTTCGCAGGTGTTGCGAACAGTCACGATGTGGTGGTGGCCATAGCCGCGGTACGGCGCTGACTTTCGTACCTCGACGCAGCGCGGCCCTTCCACTTCGTCCGCCATCGCACCGAAGGGGGCCACGAGGAGAGCTCCTAGGATTAACATCATCGTCCGCGCCATGCCTTAGAGTGCGCGTCGAAGGAGATGAGCGCAACTCCGTGGCGGTCCTAATGGCTTAGCCGTCCGAAGGGCGATGCGCGGATGGACTTTGAGTCGCCGCGCGAGCTACGCCACCGTTTGTTGCTCTTGCAACACCGTCAAGGGGACGTTTGCTTTGAGCGCGCTCGGTGTCCTCCGTCCTCGCTTTCGTCTGAACCGACTCCCCTTCCCCGGTCCTTCGAGAAGGGTAGGGAGGTTCGGCTTGACGTAGAGCTAGGGAACGCGATGCTCGCGTGCCAACCGCTTCGGGCACGAGCTTGATGCGACCATCCTACCTTTCAAACAGGCTACCACGGTGACCAGCCGACTTCTGCCCCTACTCTACTGCCTTCTCTTTGCTTGCGTCTCCCAAACGCAGACAAGTCACGAGTCAGCCCTCGACCTGAACCCGTCTTTTCGTACCTACGCGGTGCTCAGTCACGCCGTGGGCCAGCGCGCGTCCATCGATGGCGAACTTGAAACCGCCATCCACGCCCGTCTCGGCGAGCTCAACTATGAGCGTGTGCCGGCAAGCGAAGCGGATCTCCTCATCA
Source organism: uncultured Alphaproteobacteria bacterium (assembly GCA_963799455.1). Taxonomy (GTDB): domain Bacteria; phylum Pseudomonadota; class Alphaproteobacteria; order Rhodobacterales; family Rhodobacteraceae; genus CAWCXF01. The sequence goes on from CAWCXF010000007.1 coordinate 161,503, forward strand.
GCTACAAGTTGCTTCTCTCCAACGAACGACGTGTCGCTGTAGCCCCACTGCACGGTCCGCCCATGGCGCCCGTTGGCGACGTCGGCAACTTTGGCGGCGACGAGATCTTCGTCGAGCCCGCCTACATAGACGAAGGCTCACAGGAAAAGGTCTTGCTCGTCCTCATCCAGGAGCGGCGAACGATGCGAACGCTGTGGCTCGGATGGGCCAGTGGTCGCGTTGCCAGTGACGACATCGACGCTCGCACTCTTGCGGCGCTCTCCGACGTCCTCGCGCGATTGCCGCCTGCCGAGAACGTGAACTGATCCACCCGCACGACGCCGTCAAGCAGCCGCTTCACCACCCGATCTCCAGATCCCGGAGGTCTCACCACCCGGACGAACATCCAGTTACTCTCAAGACCCGTATTCACGCGCATCCAGAAGCCTCTCACCGTCATCAACTGGAATGCTGTGGGACTGGGTGACGCTTGGTGTGAACTACGGCTTTCCGCGCATCACCAAGAAGGTACCCTCCGTCCTCGTCGCCCTCGTCGTGGGAACAGGACGGCCATGGTCGCGGGTCTGGGTGTTCCCACCATTGAAACCCGAAGACCCCCTGGGATGACGAGAAGCCACTTGGCGAACACCCGTCGATCTACATCAAGCATCTCTACGGACCGCTGTTCTTTGGCTTCAGCGCGGGATTTCGAGATTTGGCTGACCGTTTGCCGGAAGGGACAAACACCCTCGTCGTCCGAATGGAGCGTGTTCCCTACCTCGACGAGTCTGGACTCTACACCTTGGAGGACTCCATCTTGCGCCTTGCGCAAAAAGGTACGACGGTCCTTCTCACGGGAGTGGGCGAATACTCGCTCAACATGCTCCAACGGATTGGGCTCGTACCCAATCTCGTGAGCGAAGACGAGATTTTTAGAGATTTCGACGAGTGCATCGCGTGGCTGCGTAAGAAAAGACCCCTATCATGACCAGAGTGCCCCCATGCTATTCAGTTTTCATGCTTGCGAGTGCCTTGGGGTGCGGCGGCGCTCAGGCGGCGCCTAGGGAGCAAGCCTTCGTCCAAGACCATTATGACATCTCCAGCCATAGCGGGGGGCACGTCACCGTCGGTCTTCGCGTCGTTCTGGACGAGAATACGGACGGTTCGCGCACGCATCTCGAAGCCGTCATCGTCGACCTCAATGGCGACGAGACCACGACGGACCTGGGTGAATACGATGGACGAGTGACCCTTGTCGAGCCGACTGCCACGGAGATTGGCCACCTGCAGCTTGTCGAAGGCGCCATCGTCCACGACCTCGTGCTGATAGAAACCCCAGACCACCAGCGGCTCCAGCTACGCCTCGACGGTGTCATCGTGCGCGAGATTCCGCTTCCGGAGCACGAGGTCGTCGATCCGCAGTCTCCGTTTCTTCTGCGCCCACCTTTCAGCGACTGACGACGTCCCGGCGAATAGAGTTCCGCATGGGTGCAGGGCGGGCTGCACGGCGGGCCGCCCTGCACGCCAGCGATGCACGCGGTCTAGCCCACTGCAAGCGCGGACGTACTGCGGTTGACCAATGCAGGTCAACACACCAAGGCAGGAGTAATGACGCGATTCTCAAGCATATTGGTCGCTGTGGATGGTGGGACTCGAGACCGGGCAGCAATCGAGCAGGCGCTTGCGCTGGCGCAGCTCAACAATGCGCGGGTGACGGTGATCTGTGCGAGCGACAAGTTACCGGAGCGCGGGCTGCAGTTGCTGCCGGGGTTGGATAGGACCGCGCTAGAACAGACGCGTGAGCAGCTGACGCACCTCCTCGACCCTTATCAACAAGACGGGCGGGTCGTTTCGACGAAGGTCGTGTTCGGCACCCCGTTCATCGAGATTATCCGAGAGGTGCTTCGCTCAGAACATGATCTGCTGATAAAGACTGCGGAGACGGACAACGAAGCTGCCATTCGAGGCGCGACGGATATGCAGCTTATCCGCAAGTGCCCGTGCCCCGTCTGGCTCGTGAAACCAACGCAACAGAGTCCGGCTGCCGTCACCTGTGTCGTGGCCGCGATTGATCCGCGACACGGCGATGACACGCCAGAGCTGAACCAGACCATCCTTAAACTGGCCGCGTCCCTTGTGTCGCCGCAACAAGGCACGGTGCACGTCGTCCATGCATATCAGGACAGTCTCCCGACGGGGATACTCGCTCGGCTGGGGCAGAAATCCAGCGCGGCGTTCGCAAAACAAGTAGGCGCTCTGGCGGAAGAGGAAGTGGCGCGGCTGGTGGCGGCCAGCGACATTGAAGCCGTTCGCCACGAGGTTCATGTGCTCCGGGGTCGTCCTGACAACGTCATCCCCCAGGTGGCCAAAGAGCAGGACGCTCAGGTGATCGTGATGGGCACGATCGGCCGCGTAGGGATTGCAGGGTACTTCATCGGAAACACGGCAGAGCAGGTCCTTGCCAACGTCACATCGGATGTGTTGGCCGTGGAACCGGCGGGCTTCGTGAGCCCCGTGCGCTTGGTGGATTAGACTGTGCCAAGGACTATAGGTAGGGACTCAACAGACGCGCAATGCCATCGCGGAGTCTTGGCCAGCGGCGCCTTTCAGCCGCCCCCGCGTCGCCTTCCGGCACTGCTGAACCGAACACTTCCTATTCCGGATGACGTCGAATACCTGTAACGAAGCGCACCTTTACGTCGCGGCCGTATGCCGCTAACACCAGAGCATGCGCACGATCACCAAGCTGTCGCTTTTCCTCATGGCCTGTGGCAGCCAGCGACAGCCAATCGACTCGTCGGAGTACACGCCGGTGCATGTCGCGGCGATTCAGTCGGCGACCCAATACGTCGTGTGCGACGCCGATGTTCAAGTCGTCCAAACGACCGACTACACCTACGCAGCGGTCGAATGCACCCGCCGGGAAGATTTGGCACCAGTCTCGTCTCGGGACCCTTTCACCTACGGATGCGATGGCTGCCGCGATATCATCCGTGGTCGAGGCGATGAAGGCTGCCTTGAGCGACATGAAGTACGGCAGGGGCTAACCCCGGCGCAGACGGCGTTTGAGATTCGCGGTTGCTCAGAGCCGATCACGGTGGTGTGTGGACTTTGCGGTGATGAGACCCTGTGTGATGTCGCTGATGAGCGCAGCAACGTGGAGTGCACGGACAATCCCCGCGGGTGAAGTCACTCACGCGAGGCAGGTGATTCCTGAGCGGCGATGTGTTTCCACCCGGTTCGTACCCGCGGCTGGTTGATGCGGCCTGGCGCTCCAAAAGAGGCAGCCCCATAGAGTTATGAGCCCGCTCCCAACAGGTTATCTTTTCTCAAGGAATCATCATGCTCTACGTCGATATCCCCACCTCGTCCGAAATCGCGTCCCTCATCGCCGTCCGCGGGCCAGCCTGTGTTTCCATCTATCTACCCACGACCAACCTGACCAACCAGATAAGCGCGGCACGCATCGAGATGTCGAACCTCCTGCGGCAAGCGGATGAACAGCTGGAGGCGGCCGGCGTTGACAAACAGATGCGCACGGCTGTTGAGAAGGAATTCAGCGGCTTGGCTCAGGACCAGGAGTTTTGGGCCTATCAGGCGAGGTCCCTGGCGATTTTTGCGCAACCTGGAAGTCACCGCACCTACCGACTGCCGACGAAGCTCGAGTCCAGCGTGCACGTCTCTGATCGATTGCACCTCACTCCTCTGTACCGGCTCACGAGTCAGCCGCATCACGCCTTCATCTTGGCGCTGGAAGAAAAGAACGTGCGCCTGATCGAGATGTTCACCGACCTCGACGCCCGAGAGGTCGAGGTTCCGAACATGCCGGAGGATCTTGCGTCGGTCGTAGGCAAAGGGCCGGCCCAGGGCCAGGAGGTTTCTCAAAGTACGCAGTTGCGCAAGTATGCCCGAAGGGTCGACTCAGCGCTGCGCGCTGTCATGGCGGGCCGGAGCGAGCCGCTGGTCATCGCAGCCGCGGAGCCTGTGAGCTCGGTATTCCGTTCCGAGAGCAGCTACTCCCACGTGGCGGCGGAGGGGATCAAGACAAGTCCGGCGCGCCTCTCGGCAGGTGAGCTCGCATCGCGGGCCAGGCCCATCATCGACGGCATTCATGCCGACTCCATCGCGGCATTCGGCAAGCTCTATGCAGGACGCGCAGAGTCGGGGCGAGCGGCCAGCAACATCACGGACATCGCACGAGCGGCAACCTTCGGTGCGGTCGACACACTGATCGTCGATATCGACGAAGTCGTTCCTGGAACCATCGACGAGGAAACGGGAGTCGTGACGCTCGCCAAAGATGCCTCAGGGACGACCTATGGGGTCATTGACGAGATCGCGGGCCGAGTGTTGCAAAACGGGGGCAAGGTGATCGGAGTCCGGCGCGAGGATGTTCCCGGTGACGGCGCCTTGGCGGCGGTGCTGCGATACAAGGTCTAACCCTTGTTCACCCGTCAGGCCGGCCCGCCCGCGCATCTTTCAGGGCGAGAGCTCCTGAAACCCAATGAGCGCGCGAACGCCCAACGTCCAAGGGCCGTGCGCTTCGAAACGTGCCGGCGCAAGTTCCCGGGCTTCATCCACCGGGCTGCGGGTCGCTGTCCGCGAGCACGTGCGCTGCGAACCCAGTACCGGCTTCGGCGAGGAGATGCACCGCGATGTCAGCGCCGGCCTCCTTGAGTTCTTCGATTTGGTCCGGGTAGTGGGCGATTACCGCGACCTTCGTTTCGCCGTGACTCTCTTTCAGTTGACGAAGCGTCGTCATGTGGTCGCTATGGCTGGCCATTGTAAAAAGTGCCCACTCGATGGTCTGAAAGTGCATTCGCTCCCAAAGTTCCGCGTCCGTGCCGCTGCCTTCGACGACCCACCGGCCCGCCTTGATGTGGTGCGACACCGTTGTCGCGTCGACATCAATCCCAACGACCCGATGCCCTGCAGCCGTGAGGGTCTGATAGGCGGCGGTGCCAATCCTTCCCATCCCAAACACGAGATAGTCGGCGTCGGATAGGTCGACGCTCTTCTCTTCCTCCAGCCGCTCTGTGGACTGCCAGCGCACCAAGCGCGTCGAGTAGCGCGCAGCAAAAGCGTAGACGCGCTTGTTGATCGCCGCGGACGCCAAAAAGCTAAGGCTTAGCGCAAGCGCCATCGCGATGAGCCACGAGGGATCGAGGGTTCCCTGGGTCACCATTACCAACAAGACGATGAGACCAAACTCGCTGATCTGCGTAAGCGAGGCGCTTAACAGAAGGCTGGTCCGGACCCGCAGCCGAAAGCTCAGCCCCAGCCCAACGAATAGGAGGGCCTTCAGCGGTAGTAGGAGCGTGAAGATCACCGCTGCCCCGAATGTTGACGCTGAAGGAAGACCATACAGCCCAACGCTTACGAAAAAGCCGACGAGGAATACGTCTTTGAAGGCGAAGAGTGACTTGGCCAGCTCGTTCGCTTTGGGATGGTGGCCGCCCAGGAGAAGCCCCGCGATCAGTGCGCCGAGGTCTGGCTTCAGCCCGACGAGTTTCGCTAGCGCCGCGAAGCCGAACGTCGCGCAAAGCCCCGCCAATACCAGAAGTTCGCCGTGCCCGCAGTGCACGAGAAGACGCCGCAGAAACGGGCGTAGAGGAATGAGGAGAACCGCGCCGGCGGCCCAAGGGGACGGCAACGTTTCGCTCGTCGCCACGATAAAAACTACGGCCGCCACGTCTTGGACGACCAAGATCGCGATGCTCGCGCGACCGTAGAATGAATCCGAATCGTTGCGGTCTTCGAGAAGCTTGACGGCGAAGATAGTGCTGGAGAATGAGAGTCCGAATGCGAGCTTCGCCGCTGTCTCCACGCTGAGCGCGTCGAAGGGACGGACGCCCGCCGCCATCAGCACCATCAACACACAGGACGCCGCGGCGCCGAAAAGCAGCATGTGTGCGAGGGACGTACCCCAAACATGTGGCCGAATAAGCGTGCGGAGGTCAAGCTTTAGGCCGATGGTAAAGAGTAGGAGCTGAACGCCGAGCTCGGCGACGGACTCGATCGCCTCAGCGCCTTCGTAGCCCGCAAACGCCAGCACGAAGCCAGCGGCGAGAAAACCGAGGATAGGCTGTTGTCCAAGTCGTTTCGCGATGACGCCAAAGACGAAGGCGGTACCTAGCCATACGAACTCCATGCGACTGGATGTAGCAGCGCTGGGCAGCGGCTACGAGCGAGTTCGCGATGAAGCACTCTTCTTTTAGGACTCGGGGGGTCGGGGGGCTCAGCGCTTGTCGGCGCGGGGGACGCTGCGGTTGAAGCGCCGAGAAGAGCACCTCGCGTTTGCTTGTCGCTGACGAATATAGATCAGAGAGTCAGTGGCGAAGTTGCCATCCGGGGAAGCCGTTCCATAAGACACGGAGAAGCCCTCCAAGGGACACGAACTTTATGAAAGCGACTGATGCAAAACGAACAGTGACTCCAGGGGACATCGAGACATGGCTGGAGACCCGCAGGGGGAGTCTTTTGGCGTCGTCGTACCCGGCCGTCGAACGTGAAACACCGCACTTTGGCAACCCAGCCGACTCCAACAGCCGTGGCGTTGGGGTTGTCCTTGGGGCCATGATCAGCGACGGAGGCATGTCCAGGGTCATTCGCGCTCAACAACTCTCCCTGAGGCGTGATGTCGTTGTGAAGACGAGCGAAGTTGACCACGAATGTGCGCGGCTGCTTTCCGAGGCCTACGTCACCGGTGCCCTCGAGCACCCCAACATTGTGCCTATCCACGATTTGCTCATCGATGCGGACGGTCGGCCTCAACTCGTTCTCAAACACGTCGAGGGTCGGTCGTGGCTGGACATCATTGAAAGTGGCGATCCGCTTTCCGAATTCGGGCTCGATCCCATCGAACATGCACTCGGGATTGTGATCGCGGTTTCTCAAGCTCTCTCGTACGCCCACGAACGCGGCATCGTTCACCGAGACGTCAAACCCGCGAACGTGATGCTAGGACAGTTCGGTGAGGTCTACTTGGTCGATTGGGGTCTCGGGGCAGCTTACGTGAACGATGCACGCGCGGACGGTTTGCCGCGGGTCCCGGAGGGGGAGGTGGCAGGCACGCCAGCCTATATGGCTCCTGAGCAGTACGAAGGTTCGCGTGACGGAATCGGCCCTTGGACCGACGTGTTCTTACTTGCGGCAACGCTGGTTCACGCGATCACCGGCCAACCACCTTGGCGGCGCAACGATACAGGTGAAAGAGCGCGCGTCGCCCTCCCTGAACGGACCCCACCGGCCCTCGCAGCCCTCATCGAGAGTGCCTTGGCGGCCGAGCGCTCCGAGCGGGTGCAGAGCGCCGCCGAGTTTCGTCATGCCCTGGAGTCTTATCGGAGGCAACAAGGGTCCCGTAGTCTATCGAATCAAGCGCAAAAAAAGGCGGAGCAGGCGACAGCCGCATACGACATCGGTGACCTCGATGGCGTCGAGCATGCCGCGACGGAAGCGGAGGTGCTCTTCAGGGCGGCGCTGAGCGAATGGTCGGACAATCCGACGGCGAAGCTGCAGCGCAACGCTTTCCTTCGGTGGAGAGTGGAGCAAGCGTTGGCCCGCGAAGAGGTTCCCGCCGCATCGCGAATCGTCGCGACATGGCCCGACGCGCCCGCAGAGTTGAAGCGGCGCATCGAGAGGGAAGCCGAGCGTGTGTTGAGCGAATCGATTCGAGTCCATAAGATGAAGACCGACCTGGACCCGGCCGTCGGTGTCACTACGCGACTCCAGCTGCTCTACGTGCTCGGCCCCCTTTGGGTTGGTTCCTGGGCGGTCCTAGCGCACTTCGAAAGCGTCATGCTGGCTCTCGTGTCCTCCGTCGCGGTCTTCGTTTCGACGCTGGCGATTGTGCTTTCTCGGCGAAAGATGTTGTTTAGCAACCGGTTGAACACGGTCACGGTGGGAAGTCTTCTTTGCGCTCTCGCCGGTACCTGCATCGTCTTTGCCGTGGACCATATTCAACAAGGGACCCTGAGCGATGCCGCAACGCTTATCATGTTGGTGTATGCGATGTCGGCCGTGTTCTTTGGGCTATCCGTCGACTCCTCGGCCTACGCCGTCGCAGGCCTCTGGGCCCTACTCATGGTCGCTTCCCTTCTCGTGCCCCAGCACGGCCTCTGGATCATCGTCAGCGGAGCGACCGCTTCGACGGTCGTGGGGGTGATCGCTAACAGGCGCCTTGCGAAAGTGACCCCTCCTTTGCGTTTTCGACGGCCGCCACGCTGAGAAGGGCTTGTTCGCAAACACCTCCGGGAGAGGACCCATGCGGGGCTGGTGCTCCGACCACCCGTAAAACCGAAGAAACACTTCGGAATTACCGCACTGTTTTCGCGTGCTATCGGTATTGACCATTCGTCTTACGCACACAAGGATGTGGGCATGCACTCAGCACTGTCATCCGCGCTCACGCTGCAAGACCGGTGGGCCGTCTTCGAAACCACCGTCGCATTGGCCTGGGCTGACGGATACCTCAGCGCTTCAGAGGTTCAGGCTGCCCGCATCGTCGCCGACGAACTGGCGCTGAGTGGGCCCTTCTCCCTTGCCGGGCTGCTGTTGCGCGCAGGACAAGCGTCGCTCCCTGATGGTCGGCCCGGCATTGGGAGTTTGCTGTTTGCAAGCGCTCTATGGATGGCGCACGCCGACGGGCAGCTTCACCGTCGCGAAGCAATACTCATCGCTCGACTGCGCAAGCGTTTCGGCGTCTCTGACGACCATGTGGCGACCGCGTCGAGGCGTGTCGAGTCACTTCGAGCGGACGAGGATCAAAGGCACGCCTATCGGCAACTTCTTGACCTTTACCTTTGCGACCAAGCTCTCGTTCGTCACTGACCCTCACAAAACGCGATGCCGCTTCGGACATCTTTATCGTGCTACCGAGGCTTTTGGGTGTAGTCGCCGTTGTCGACGCGCAGGGTGGTGGGTTTCTTTTCGACGACAGTGTGGATCTCGACGGGGCGTTTCCACACGCGGGACACGGAGGTCATCACGGACTGCGCCCAGTCGAGGCGCAGATCTACGCCCTGATGGTCGTGGCCGAGGAGCAGCTCGCCGCGGTTGCCGTGGTTGGCGTCGAGGACGCGGATGACGGGGTTACCGGCGTTGGTGAGCTGGGATACGAGCTGCTTTTTGACCTTCTCGAACTGGCGCGTCTCGATCTCGTAGCGGCCGTTGCGCTCGTTGAAACCAAAGGCGTACATCTTCTGCTCGGCAACGAAGTCCGGCGTCAGGTACTCCGCGACGAAGGTGACGTCCGTGTAGAGCTTGCGGACTTCGAAGATCTTCTCGCGTCCGAGGCCCGTGCGGCGATCCCAGTGGCGCCGGGTGTCGTAGTCGTCGCACTCGTCCCACTCTTTGCCGAACTGGCCGCGGTTCCATCGCTCTTCGACGTTGCGGTAGAGCTCGACGCCGAGCTTGTAGGGGTTGAGCTTTCCGCCGGAGGTGGCCATGACGCCGGCGTTGCGTTCGGCGTAGTCGACGATCTCCGAGGCGTCGCAGATCTTCTCCGTCATCAAGCGCGAGTGCCAGTAGCTCGCCCAGCCCTCGTTCATGATCTTCGTCTGCATCTGCGGCAGAAAATAGTAGGCCTCACGTCGAACCACCGTGAGCACATCGCGTTCCCAGCGTTCCAAAGGCGCGTGCCGGATCAAGAAACCGAGGACGTCGCGGTCCGGTGAGTTCGGGAAGGCCTTGGCCGCGGCTTTTTGGCGCTCCCTGCGGGCGCGCTCCGCTTGGACAAACTCATCGGGGTTGATGAAGCCTTCCATGTAGTCGCGCTCCACCCGCAAGAGGTGCAGTTCTTCGTCCTTCTCCGGCGTCGGCTCATCGGTGGACGAGTGCGCGCTATTCGCCGGAGGTGGCTCGAAGGGCTTCTGTGGATCGATCAGGTTCTCAAGGCTCAGGCATGAGTCCAAGAACGACTCCACGTTCTCCACGCCGATGCGGCCGCTCCACTTTCGAACGATGGACCCGTGGTTGGCCATCGTGTCGACCCACTTACGGACGGCGTCGCCGGTGCGGCGGTTTGTACCTTGGTCGGTGGCGGAGAACGCGAAGTTGTTCTTGAAGAAGTCGACGTGCCCATACACGTGGGCCATCACGAGCTTCTGGTCGACGAGGCTGTTGCCTTCGAGGAGGTAGGCGATGGAGGGGTTGTTGTTGATGACCATCTCGTAGATCTTCGAGAGGCCATACTCCGCGCTCTTGCTGAGCTGCTCGTACTCCATGCCAAAGCGCCAGTGGGGGTAGCGCGTGGGGAAGCCGCCGTAGGCCGCGATCTCGTTCATCTGGTCGTAGGCCAGCATCTCGAACATCGTCGGATAGAAGTCCAGACCCGCTTCTCGGGCGAAACCTTCGACGCGCTTCTGCTCTTCAAGAAGATACGTCGGCAGTCGTCGCTGAAAGGTGAACGCGCTCATCCTATTTTCCCTCTATTTACCTTTGGACAAGAAGTCGCCGATGGAGCCGAGGATCGCATCCCGGTCCGCGATCTCGCTGGTGATGACGCGCTCATCATCGCCAAAGTGTTCCTTCAGGTCCTTGATGAACTGTCCGCTGCCGTAGGGGCTCTCCACCTGGCCGTAACAGAACACGTTCGACGCCGGCAGGAGCTTGTTCTTAAGCAGGTCGACGCAAAGAAGCGTGTCGTCGATGGACCAGTTGTCGCCATCGGAGAAGTGGAAGGGATAGATGTTCCACTCGCTCGGCGGGTAGTCCGCGTCGATGATGTCGGCGCACGCCTTGTACGCGCTGGAGATCATCGTGCCGCCGCTCTCGCGCGTGCGGAAGAAGGTGTCGCGGTCGACTTCGCGGGCGACGGCGTCGTGGATCACAAAACGCGTCTCGATGCCTTTGTATTGTTTTTTCAGCCAGGTATCGAGCCAGAAGGACTCGATGCGCACGATCTTTTTTGCTCGTCGCCCATCGAGCCGGACACGTCCATCATGTAGATGATGGCGGCATTGGCGACTGGCTCCTGGTTCGTCTTCCAGGAACGAAAGCGCATGTCGTCTTTCGTGGGGATGATGATGGGTCGGTCTTTGTCGTAGCTGCCGAGGGCGATCTGGCGGCGTAGCGCAGTCTTGAACGTGCGCTTGAAGTGACGAAGGGAGTTCGGGCCGACGCTCCGGATGCCGACGTAGCGGTCTTTTTGGTCGACGACCGTGGCTTTGCCCTTGGGTTCGATGGCTGGAAGGGCGAGCTCTTCGCCGAGAATGTCCGCAAGCTCGTCGAGGGTGATCTCGACCTCAAGGATATGCTCGCCGGCGCCTTGGCCTGCTTCTTTGCCGTCGCCGGGCTTGCCTTTGCCCTTGCCGACGCCATCGCCTTCTTCGCCATCGCCCTGACCGACGCCGCCTTGCTGCTCGTCGGCGAAGCGGAAGCGCGGGATGTCGATCTGAGGGATCGGGATGGAAACCGTATCTTTGCCCTGACGCCCAATGAGTTCGCCCTGAGAGACGTACTTTTTGAGGTTTTTACGAATCTTCCCGCGAACAATGTTGCGGAAGCGGGTGTGGTCTTGTCCGATCTTCAGCGACACGTCTCCAAGTGTAACAGAGGGCAGGGCGAGAAGCGCTTCCTCCTCGAATCGTCGTCGTTATTTGGAAGGAGGACCCTGAGACGCGGGTCCTCAGAGGCGGGGATGCCCTGACAGGACACTGGTGCTCGTCCTCCGGCTGTCAACGATCACTTGAGCGAGGCAGATCGGTGAGCTTCCTTACCAATGCCAGAAGTTCGGCATCGCTCGGGGCTTCAGTCCCGACGGCGCTGGGCAACCAACGCGACGCAGCTTCCACACTATCAAAGCTCTGGTATCGAGCGTTTCCCCGCGATAGTCGATTTTGACCACGAATATAAGTGCGAACGACCGATGCCATCAGAGACTGCATCTGCACGACTGTGGCAACGTAGATATCGAGGTGACTCATCCAGGAGATCTGATGCTTCGTTTCGGCGCGGTAGGCCGCATCCGGCAGGCGGTGAACTTGGTCACTCACCAGCACCGTCAACATGCCCATCGTCGTGTATTGCTTGGCCACACGCTCGACCCACGGTCGGCGAAGTCGGCTCATCTCCGCCGAGGGCGTCGTCCTCCACACGTTGACGAAGATATTGCCGACGAATCCTAGTGAACCCACATCCGTGACGGCTACGCGCTCCGTGTCCATGACCCGTCACATCATGCCCTTGAGAGGCTCGTCTGGCGAGTTCGGAACACACATCTCGATGAACAAAGCATCGGCGACGGCCAGAACGACTGTGCCTCGTCCCACTGCGCCCACCAAAAATGAAGACCCGTTCATAAAACGAAGCGCTGATGGGCACCCCCGAGAGCTCGACAAACCTCCTGGACCGTTGCCCGAGGAGGGGAACTGCGACGTCGCCACCCTCTTGGTTGACGCGACGCAGGGGCCGGAGTCTTCCGAGGCAACGCTCGTGATCGGGCACGGCATCACCATCGGCGAGTCCATCGGGGAGGGCGGCATGGCCCGTGTCCGCAGCGGTGAGCAACAGTCGCTGCGCCGACAAGTGGCCGTGAAAACCGTCTACGCACCCGAACAGCGAGAGAGCCTTCTTCGTGAAGCCTACGTGACGGCGGCGGTGGACCATCCCAACATCGTGCCGATTCACGACCTGGTCTTCGACCACGACGGCACGCCCATGATGGTGCTCAAGCGCATCGAAGGTGAATCTTGGCTCGACGCGATGAAAAATCCGGAGGTTGAGCTTCGACGATGGACCCGACCTCGTCGAAAAGAGCGTTCAAATCGCGATTCACGTGTCACGTGCGCTCTCCCTCGCACACGCCCGCGGCATCGCCCATCTCGATGTTAAACCGTCGAACATTATGCTCGGTCCCTTCGGCGAGGTGTACTTGCTTGATTGGGGGCTCGCGGGGTCCTTCCGTTCAGACGAGGACTTCTTGCCTCGCGTGCTGAAACAACGCGCGGGCACGCCTGGGTACATGTCGCCGGAACAGTGGCACGTCGCTGTGGACGCGATTGGACCCTGGACGGACGTCTATCTGTTGGCAGCGAGCCTCTTCCATGCGCTCACCGGCGCGACTCCATGGAAGAAGACTGGTCAAGAGCGAGAAGCACAAACCGGCGAACGTCCACTGCCTTGGGGACTGCGAATCATCCTCGAGCGGGCCATGGCCCTTGACCCTTCGGAGCGCACAGCGAGCGCAGCGGCGTTCCGGCGAGAGCTGGAGAGCTATCTTCGCCAACGAGGCTCCGTTCAGATCGGGGATCGGGCCGCCGAGCTCGCACAGGAAGCGGTCGGCGCTCTGGAGGCAGGCGACGTCGCGGCGTCGGAGAACGCTTCTGTTCGTGCGGGCGCATTCTTCGCCGCTGCGCTCACGCAGTGGCCCGGGAACCAGGCGGCGATCGAAGGTCAGCTGCAGTTGGCACGCTCACGGATCGAAGACGCGCTGGCGCGGGATCAGCCCGAAGTCGCCGGGCGCATCCTCGCCACCTTGACGGACCCGCCCGACGCGCTTCGGCGATCCGTGGAGCAAGCGCTCTCGCTCGCTGAACAGGACGCGTCGGAAGTAAGAGCCCTCCGGCGCGACCAGGACCTTCGCGTGGGAATGAACCTGCGCATCGTTGTTATGTTGCTCTGCGGTCCGCTCTGGGTGGGCGGTTGGGTCGTCGCTGCCGTCAGCGAGAGCATCGGCGCCGCGCTGACGCTTCTCGTGGTGGGTACCGTCTCCTGGGCTGGTGGACTGATGGCGCTGGGCCGGGAGCTGCTTTCGAATCGTCTCAACCGTGTCGTCGTCCTCAACATCCTGTGCGCTCTGTGCGCGGTGATCGGGGTGATGATTGCGGGCTACGTACGCGGGGAGACTCTCCTGTCCCTCGCTCCGTTTTTCCTTGTCCTCCACGCGTGCTGCTTAGCGCTGCTCTCCATCGTCTTTGACCCTCGCGTGTCCATCATCGCGGTCCTTTGGGTTCTCCTCTTCGTGCTGAGTTTGGGGTGGCCAAACGCAGGCTTGTGGTTCGTGGTGGCCGGAAACAGCGTGGTCGTGCTGGGAACGCTGTGGGTCAACGTGCGGGTTCGACAGGCGAAGGCCCTCTGAATTAGCCATCGGTGGTCCCAGATCATGACGCTCGAGAAGAGCCGAACGCTAGGCGGACAACTTCTCCTGAAGCATGTCGGCGGTGAACGGCTTGCTCAGCAGGAAGTCGGCTCCGGCGTCGCGCGCGCGGGTCTTCATTTCGTCGGTGCTCTCGGAGGTCACGAATCCAAAGCGGGTGCTCACCCCGGCGCCGCGAAGTTTCTCGAGGAACTCGATCCCGTTCATATTGGGCATATTCCAGTCCGACAGAACGAGGTCGGGATGTTCCCTCTCTACCGCCTCGAAACCAAGCAGGCCGTCTTCGGCTTCCACAACTTCTATCCCTCCAGGGACATCACACTGCCGCAGACTACGGCGCACGATCATGCGCATGGCCTTCGAATCATCGACTACGAGTATCTTCATGTTGTTCTTTCGTCTTGGGTTGCGTTTGCGTTATTAAATCTTCGCTACTTGGAGAGGAGCAGAGTCCGTCCGCCAAAACTGTCGACGAAGGTCAGCCGATGGGCCGGCGCCCAGAGCCAATCGTCGCTTGGCTCGACAAGACGAAACTCGCCGATGCGAATGTGCGGGTTGTCTTTGACTTCGTTGAAGCAACGACTTTGCACGTTCAACACTTCCTTCATCGTCTCGACCACGTCCTCCGACGGATCTTTATCCCGCGCCATCTCTTGAATCGCCTCGGGTCCGAGCATCATGAGCGTTCCGCCTTGGAAGACCGTCGCTGCGAGGTCCGCAACCATCGCTCCGATGACCTCGTCGTCATCGCCGAGCAGCTCCGTCATATAGAAAACGCCTTCGCGGACGTCTGGAGAAGCCGAGTCTTCGCGCAGGGGCATCTCCTCCCCAATAAGCGTCGCGAGTGCCTTCGAGTAGACGGCGGCTGTTGGGAACGCCATGCGCGGCGCGGTTTGCGCGGGTGGTGCTCCGTCGTCGACCGCGTCGTCGACCGCGTCGTCGACCGCGTCGTCGGCCGCATCCTCGACCGCTTCGTCATGCTCCGCGCCTGGTGTCCTTGGGTCAGAAGAGGCCTTCGAGTCCTGCTCTGGCTCGGGGGGGGGAGTTCCTGGCGGGGTCCGCTTGAGCTTGAGCGTGCGGCTCTGCCGTCGACTTCGCGTTCGGAGTTGATTGACCTGCAGGTGGTGTTTGCGCCTTGGGCATCGATTGATCTTGCGGCGTCTCTCGCCGCATCGCTTCAGGCGCTATCGGTCGGTTCGCGTCGCTATCGCCCGTGCCGTGTCTGCTCCGCCGGTCGCCAAGCGAGCGTCCAATCTGGCGGATCGTCGCCTCAAGGGCGTGGACACGCTCCTCAAGCGTTTCCAAACGAGACTGCTGCGCTCTGTCGTCCCGCCGCTGGCGCGTCTCCCTTCGACCGCTTGAGGGACCGTCGCTTGAATGCCACTGCTCAAGCGCGTCGCCCGTGATTCGGTAGTTCGTATGGGACCCGGTCATGGCCCGCTTGGTTGCGCTGACGAGTTCGCCGGTGCCGAGCCGTTCAACCGTGTCGAGGATCTCTTGCGGCCCCCGAACCGCGACTCGTCGTGGACGATAGTAGTCTTTGCCGACCCAAACGAGCTCTTCCAGGATCAGCACCCAGGATTCATCGAGTCTTCGTAGTGCCTTGAGTTCCATCGCCTGTCGGGTTCAACCACCGAATGTGGTCCATAGAAGTACGGTCTATTCGACCAGTCTTTGAGTTCTGCTGAGCAACGTTCGGCTACGCCACGCGATTGGAGGGACGCGACGTTTCGAGGGCTTCTCCCAACTGTTTGTGGGTCAAGACGCCTGCTTCCACGAGGATCTCGCCGATCCGTGGACGCAGCTTCCTCTGCTTGACGAGCAGCTCACCGTGTGTAGCTTCGCTCAAGAAGCCTTTGTCGAGCGCGATCTCTTCGAAGGATTGTTCGCCGGTCGCTTCTTCGTCCAAGATCTCCCACAGCTGCTTCATGGAGAGCACACCTTCGAGAAGGGCAAGCTTGCCGAACGGCACCGTTCTTGAGTGCTGTTCGTCAAGAGCCTCAAGAACATCCGCGGGGGTCGCGAGCCCGCATTCGATTAGGTATGCGCCAAGCATGACTTGTCTCCTTGCTGTTTACTAAAGTGATGAACGGCACAAGACGCGATCTCATGAAGAGGACATACGCGGGCCACGCCCCCAAGCTCGGCCGCCACCCGCGGCATTCCGTACACGATGCAGCTTGCCTCGTTCTGACCGATCGTAAGAGCGCCTGCTTGACGCATCGATCGCAGGCCGCGTGCGCCGTCGCTCCCCATGCCAGTGAGGATCGCACCCACCGCGTGAGGTCCTGCGTGTTTCGCCACGGATTCGAAGAGAACGTCGACTGAAGGACAGTGCCCCGTCACCTTGGTCGACTCGCCGAGCCGTACTTCGAAGTGGCCTCCGGTGCGCACGAGTCGCATCTGAAATCCGCCGGGCGCGATCAACACCCGACCCGCGGTGACTCGGTCTCGATCTTCGGCCTCTTTCACCGCGACGCGACAGTCCCGCTCAAGTCGCTCCGCGTACATCCGAGTGAAGACGGGGGGCATGTGTTGCACCACCACGACGCCAGGAAACGTCGGCGGCAGCTCCAGCAACACCTCGCGCACCGCCTCCGTGCCCCCGGTGGAGGCGCCGATGGCGAACACCTTGTCAGTGGACGCAGCGAGCGCCTGGACGGGGGCATGCACGACGCGGCGAACCTCGTCGGCGGAGCGCCGGAGGTGGCCGACTTGAGCCCGCGATGCGACCTTGATCTTGGCCGTCAGCTCTTCGATGAGCTCGCGAAGTCCATGGGACACGTCTGTGCTGGGCTTCTGCACAAAGTCGACAGCGCCCGCCTGCAGTGCGGCCAACGTGGTTGCGGCGGAACGCTTGGTCAGCGAACTGACCATAACGACAGGCATAGGATGCTGGGGCAAGAGCCGACGTAAGAACTCGACTCCGTCCATCCTCGGCATCTCGACGTCGAGCGTCATCACGTCCGGCTTGAGCTCGGCGATTCGGTCTCGCGCCGTGTAGGGATCCGACGCGGTTCCAACGACTTCGATCTCCGGGTCGAAGGACAGTCCCTTGCTGAGGAGCTGCCGAACTAGCGCCGAATCGTCGACGACGAGCACCCGAATAGCCATCATCTTCTCCGGTAGATGCCGCTGCCAACGACCTCAAAGTCTCGGGTATCGCGAGGAAGGGCCTCCGACAATCCAACGAAGAGCAGTCCGCCCGGGTAGGTCTGTGCCGCTATCCTGTCGATGAGTGCTCGTCGCGTGTCTTGATCAAAATAGATCATGACGTTTCGCAGAAAGACAAAATCAAACGGCTTCTTGAAGGGGAGCGGGTTCATCAGATTGAACCGTCGAAATACGACTTCGCGCTTTCTGTCCGCGCTGACCTCCCATTCCCCGCTCGGCAAGCGCTTGAGGTGGGCGTTGCGCAGTTTGGCCGGCATGGCTTCGACTTCCTGGTGCGGGTACACACCTCGGCGCGCTCTTTCCAGCGCCTCGTCGGATATGTCGGTGGCGAGTAGGCCTGCGTCCCACTGGGAATACGCGGAGCCGAAGTGGTCGGCAAGAATCATCGCGAGCGTGTAGGGCTCATGACCGTAGGAGGCGGCGGCGCACCAGGCTCTGAGCTCCTTGCGCCGCTGGCGACTTTCTGCGCGCGCGGCCAGCGCTGGAAGCTCACGCTTGAGTTCTTCGTAGTGCAACGGCTCGCGATTGAAATAGGTATGGTTCGTCGAGACGGCGTTCATGAGTTCTTCGAGCACGGTCGGCGAAGGCTTGGTGAGGCAAACCTCGATGTACTCCGCGTACGAACTGAGTCTGTGCTTCTCAACCACGTTCCGCAGGCGACTCGTCAGCATCCCTCGCTTGTGTTCGGCCAGGAAGATGCCGAAGTGCTCGTGAATGAACTTTTGAAGTCGCTCGAAGTCCTTCGACGTCATCGAAAGCAACTCGCGGGTTTGGGCGTTTTGCATCGGGAGCTCGGCTTAGTATTTTCCGAACTCGTGGGCGTCGAGGGCGATCCGCGGCTGCGAACCGCCATGATGGTTCGCACCCGCTCCGTTCAGGCTGTGGGTTGCCTGCTGGCGATGGACCGGAGCCGGAGCCGAGTTCTGCGAGCTTCCTCTTTCCGCCATGAACATCTGAAATGCTTCGAGTAGCTCAGGAGAGAACTGCGAGGGCATACCAGGGATCGCCGCCGCCGGCGGCGCTCGTAAGGTGAACTGGGACAACATCCCCTGCATCTTCTCCACCTGAGAGAGCATCTCCTGCGACGCCGCTGCGCTTTCTTCCGACGTCGCGGTGTTCCGTTGGGTGACCACGTTGATCTGGTCGAGGCCTACGTTCGTCTGGGTGATCGCATCGGACTGCTCCTTGCTCGCTGCAGCGATCTCAGCGACGAGGTCTGTCACCTTGCTCACGTCGCGGACGATGGCTCCCAGGGCGGTGGCGGTGTCGCTGGCGATGCGCGTGCCTGCGCTGACCTGTTTGATGGACCCTTCAATGAGCTGGGTGGTCTCCTTGGCAGCGCTCGCACTGCGTGCCGCCAAGTTTCGAACCTCCTCGGCGACCACGGCGAACCCTCGGCCGTGGACGCCTGCTCGAGCCGCCTCGACGGCGGCGTTCAGTGCAAGAAGATTGGTTTGGAAGGCGATCTCGTCGATGACCTTGATGATCTTGGAGATGTTTTGACTCCCTTCCTCAATGGAGCCCATCGCCTGGACCATTTGGGACATCTGTTGGTCGCCGTCCTGTGCGCCGTCGCGGGCGGCCTCGGCGAGCCGATTGGCCTGAGTCGCGTTCTCCGCGTTCTGCCGGGTCTGCTCGGTGATCTGCGTCATCTGTGACGAGATTTCTTCGACGGTGGCGGCCTGCTCGCTCGCGCCTTGGGATAGACCCTGGGCTGAGCCTGCGACCTCGGACGCGCTGCGAGAGATCGTGTCGGAGGAACCAGACACCTGCGTGAGCAGGCTGTTCATTCCGTCCAGCGTCTCGTTGAGTGCGTTCTTGAGCGCCGCGTGTTCACCTTGGTAGTCATCGGTGATGTAGGCGGTGAGGTTCCCTTCGGCCATTTTCGAGAGCGAGGCGCGAAGGGCCTCAACGGGCATGAGCAACGCGTCGACCATCTGATTGACGCCCAGGATCATTTGTTCGTACGACCCCGAGAACTCGCGCGGGTCGGCGCGGACGGCAAGCCGTCCGTCCTGAGCCGCGGTGAGCATCGTGCCCACCTCGCCCAAGAATCCACGGAGGACGCTCCCGATGCCGTTGACGTTGTCCTTCATCGCATCCAGTTCGCCATCGAAGGTCTCGTCGATGCTCACCTCGAAGTCGCCGGCGGCGAGCTGAGTCAGCGCGTCCTGAACCACGGCCACGGCGCGCTTCGCCTCCGCCTCGCGCTTCTCAAGCCGGACCTTCTCGGTGATGATGTCCCAAGAGAGGCCAGGACCCGCGTAGTTGCCGTCGGCGTCAAAGAGAGCATAGACGCTGAGTGAAACGGTCTCCGGACCGACCTTGATATTCGCTTTGTGTGGAAGGTTGGCAGGGTCCTGGAGGATCTTTCGGATCTCACCGGCCCGAGCTCCGTGGACGCCATCGATGCACGTTCCCACGATCGTATCGGCACGAATCGGAAGATGCTTCTCGAGACTACGGACCAGAGCGATCGACGACTCGTTTGCGTACGTGATCGTCATCGTCCAAGGGTCTAGGGTCATCAACGGCGATGGGTTTCCGTCGACGAGGAACTTGAGCCGCGCCGCCTCTTGCCGGGTCTCCACCTGTTTGCTGATGTCGGTCGCGAGCTTGACTACGCGAACGACCTTGCCCGAAGCATCGAAAACCGGATTGTAGGCGGCCTGGAGCCAGATCACCTTCCCGCTCTTGTCGACCCGATCCGACTCCCCCGACACGGCGGTGCCGCTGGCGATGTCACGCCACATCTGACGGTACTCGTTGCTGGCCGCGAAGTCCGGCTTGCAGAGGATGCGGTGATTCTCACCCACGATCTCCTCTGCGGTGTAGCCCACGACGCGAAGAAAACTCTCGCTCGCCGCGATGATGGTTCCGTCGGGCTCAAACTCGACCATCGCTTGAGATCGATAAAGCGCCTCGTAGATGTTCTTTTCCATGGTCATGGGTCGTGTCCTCTGCTTCTTCTTCTTCGGTGTCTGCGTTCGCGGCGGGGTCTTCGGTTCTTTTGTCGTTCGTGGGTCAGTGCTTCTGTCAGTGCTTCTGACAGTGCTTCTGACAATGACGGCACGGTCGGGTCGTTCGGTAGTCATGGCGAGGCGGGCGCGCGCCGTTCTTCGGCCACATCAACGCGAAGCAGCTGGTCGGCGTCGAGGATGACCTCGATGCCTTTTTCTCTCTTGGCCATCCCAGAGATGTAGTTGGTGTCTCGTCCGCTTCGAAAGTCCGGAGGAGGCTCGATTTGAGAGTCGTCGATGGCCAGGACATCGGAGACAGCGTCGACGATGATCCCGACGCTCTTGTCACCCACTTCGACCACGATGATGCAGGTCCGATCGTGGTAAGCGATCTCGGGGAGTCGCAAGCGCAGTCGCACGTCCATCACAGGAATCACTCGACCTCGGAGGTTGATGACCCCTTTGATGAACGGAGGAACGTCGGGAACTACGGTGATTCCCTGCATCCCGATGATCTCGGTCACGTTCTTGATGTGAAATGCGTACGAAACTTCGCCTACGAAAAAGGTGAGGTATCGATTCATGTCTTCGGCGGAGAGGCTAAAGTCGTCGCTTGCTGCTGAGTTCATCGGTGTTCCTTCTACGCCGCTTTGGCGACTCTTCTGACAAGACCTTCAACGTCCAAAATGAGAGAAATTTCTCCGTTGTGGAGAATCGAACATCCCGAGATGCCTTTGACTCCTCTTAGGTATTCGGGCACCGGCTTGATCACCGTTTGCCGTTGCCCCACGACTTGGTCGACGAGCAGACAAACCGTGTGGTCGCCTTCGGTGACTAAGATGAGGATCCCTTCTTCGACGGTCGCTCCTCGAGCGATGCCGTGCATGTCGTGGAGGTGGTAAATGGGGTAGAGCGTGTCGCGAAGACGAAAGAGCTCAGTCCCGTCGGGCAAGGTCGTGATTTCGTCCTTCTTCGCCCTCACGTGCTCGCGAATCGACAGGAGCGGCAGCGTGTAGGCGGAGTCGCCGACTCGCACCAGCATTCCTTCAATGATCGCAAGTGTGAGCGGGATTCGCAGAACGAACGTAGACCCCTTGCCCTCCACCGACTGGATGTCGACGCGCCCGTTCATCGCTTCGATGTTTCGGAGGGCAACATCCATCCCGACGCCGCGACCGGACAGGTCGGTGACCTGAGCGGCGGTGGAGAACCCGGGTGCGAAGATCAGCTTGAACACCTCGGCGTCGGACGGCTCGTCCTCTGGAGTGAGTAGGCCCTTCTCGATCGCCTTCTCCACGATTCTCTTTCGGTTGAGGCCTCGTCCGTCGTCCCGAATGGTGATCCAGACTTCTTGGCCCTCATGCGCGGCGCTCAATCGAATGGTCCCTTGGGCAGGCTTGCCGGCCGCCAATCGCTCCGCCGGGGGTTCGATGCCGTGGTCCACCGCGTTTCGGATCATGTGGACAAGTGGATCGCTGATCATCTCGATGACGGTTTTGTCGACCTCCGTCTGCTCACCTTCGACGATGAGGTTCACGGACTTTGATTGCTTGCTCGATACGTCGCGCACCAGTCGAAGCATCTTTCGAAACGTCGACACGACGGGAACCATCCGAACAGACATGGTCACTTGCTGCAGTCGCCGCGTTAGACGATTGAGCTGCATGGCGGCCTTCTGAAACGCTTGAAAATGGTGTCCCTCAAGGTCGGGATTGTGCGTGACCGTTGTCTCGGCGATGATGAGTTCGCCCACCAGGTTCATGAGCTCGTCGAGTTTTTCGGTGTCGACGCGAATGCTCGAGCCACGGTGAGTGGTGACCGCCGGCGCCTTGACCGCCGCTCCGCTGCTGCCGGGCTTGTTGCTTGGAACACCGCCCGTCCGACCGTCTGACGGCTCTGGATGGATCTTGAGAGCCTGCTCGTCCGGCGCGTTGCTGCCGCACACCGACGCCAGCTCGATTCGAATCGCGTCTACTCCGCCCAGAAGGGTATTGACGAGCTCTTTGTGCAAGACCACTTCGCCGGAGCGAACGTCGTCGAGCGTGTTCTCGAACGAATGGGCGATGTGAGCGAGGTGTTCGAAGCCAAACAGGCTCGCGTTCCCCTTGATGGTGTGGAGAGCGCGAAACGCCGACTCCACCAGGTGGTTGTCGATGGCGCTCACGTCCAGTCTCATCAGCGCGTCTTCGGCTGCTTCAATGTGCTCCTCGGTCTCGGCTTGAAACTTGCCGAGCATCTCGGGCGTCATCATGGAGGCCAAGAGCTCTGCCATCTCGTCGTCCGCTTCGGGATGAACGGCCGGTACTTCTCGCTCCGAAAAATCGTGCGGTGAGACAGCGGGCATCGTTTGGGATGCCGAGGCGTGGAGCGCAGGGATTTCGGCGTCAGCTTCGGCGATCCCTTCCGTCACGTTGCCTTCTGTCTCGACTACGTCACCGTTCTTCACTGCGTGGACCAGCCCTTCGAGTCGAACCACCAGCTGTGCCGACGCGTCTTCGTGGGCGTTGTCCGTATATTCTTCGTCGATCGAGTCGAGCATCTTGCGGACGAGGTCGAGGGTCTCGCAGAGCACGTCGATGTGCTCACGCATGAGCGGAGTCGCGCCCTTGCGCACCAGGTCAAGAAGGGACTCGGCAATGTGCGTAAGGTTCACCACGTGGTGAAACTCAAGGAAGGACGCGGTGCCCTTCATCGAATGAAAGAAGCGAAAGGCTGCGGCGACCGTGTCCGAGTCCGCCTCCGCCTCGTGGTTCCGCTCAAGCTCGATCAGCCGGGGCTCGATGTTCTCAAGCGCTTCACGAGACTCGCTCGTGAAGTCTTGAAGTATCTCTATTGTTTCGTCATCCACGTTGGCGTCTTTCGGTCGCCCAGATCAACGGCGGCCGGGAAGCTCTGCTTTAGGCCAAGCAGGTGGCTTTCTACCGTATGGCGAGGTTGGGAAGGAACGCGCCGCGGGTCTAAAAAAATGTTCCAACGGGACGTTGTTGTCTGTGATGGGACACCCAGCACAAAGACCGCCGGCGACGAGCACGGTCATTGTCGGAATCGGCGATGGCGCATTCTCCGCGTCTCCCGCGGTGATCCTTCGGACCTTCGGGCTGGGTTCGTGCGTGGGCATTTGCCTACTCGACCCCGAAAGCGGCGTCTCTGGCATGGTGCACGTCGCGCTCTCGGACTCGAAGTTGAACACGACGCTCGCAAAAGAACGACCGTTTCATTTTGCGGACACGGCGGTGCCGCTGGCGGTCTCCACGATGATCGGACTGGGTGCATCGCGGAGGCGCCCGACCTGGCGGGTCAAGCTGGCAGGAGGTGCCAGCGTGCTGGCCAACAGCTCGTCGTTCGACATCGGCAAGCGCAACCAGCTAGCGATCAAACGATGTCTCTGGGCGAACGGCATGGCGCCCATCGCAGAACACTGTGGGGGCTCAGAAGCCCGCACATTGACGATGACTGTCGGCAACCCCGACGTCGAAGTGTATCTCGGCCACCGAGAGAGGATCGTGATCTGAAATGCTCCAACGAATACTCATTGCCGACGATTCCGCCGTTGCGCGTGTCGTCGTAAAGCGCTGCGCGGAGATCGCCGGAATGGACGGTGAGTTCGTCGAGGCGGAGGACGGTCAGTCCGCGCTCTTCAAGTCGACGAACGTCGACCTGGTGCTCATGGATCTGAACATGCCGAAGATGCATGGGCGGGACGTGCTCATCGCGCTTCGTCGCTCGGGCAACACGGTGCCGGTCATCATTATCAGCAGCGCGGTCAACGCGACGGTGACCGCCGAGCTGCTCTCGCAGGGCGCGACGGCCGTGCTGAGTAAACCGTTTTCGCCGATGGCGCTGTGCGACGTCGTGGAACTATTGGAGGCGGGCTGATGGGGCGCATCGAACAACTCGACCGAGCGATCTTATCGGCGTTCGAACAGATGACTTTCCTCGAAGTGCAGCAGGCTCCCGACGAAGCCAGCGACTGCGAGTGCATCCAAGCGACGATTCAGTTGCTCAGCCCCTTTCGCACTGAGCTTTCGCTCTGCGTCCCGACCACGTTCGTCAGGGAGCTCGTGGACTCTGCCGGAGGAGGCATGCTTGACGCGGATGACCTCGCCAGCCAGTACGATGTAGTGGGAGAGATCGCCAACGTCATAGCCGGCCTCTACGCTGGAAGCGCGGACGGATCCGTGCGACTCGGCTTGCCAACGATGTCCTCTGGCGGCGACCGCAACGCTCTTCAGTACGCCTACCGCAGCGACGACCACGTGTTCTTCGCGGGGGTCAGCGACGACGACACCCCAGCGCTGTCGACGATGCGTCCCCCAAGCGCTCACTAAGCGATACACTAGCGCAGCGGATTGACGGGCCCCGGTCCCGTCACTTGCCCTTGTTTCCGACGTCGAAGAAACGTGAGGGCAAGAAGGAAGAGGAATGCGAGAGGCGTTCCGCTCTTGGGTGCGGCGATGTTGCAACCACAGCCACTGGTCAATCCAGGCAACTCGCCGCCGGGTTCCGCGTCGCCGCCCGCTCCGACATCGCCGCCCGCCCCCGCGTCGTCGCCGGGACCCACGTAGCCCGGTCCACCGTCGGCGAAGAGTACGACGCCGCCGTCGGAGACAATCACGCCGGCATCACCGATCACGACGCCGCCATCCTCGGTGGTGATTCCGCCACCGTCCATTCGATCCATCCCGCCGGGTCCGCTGTCCATGCCCGGCCCAGCGTCCCGCGAGGGGCCGGGCCCTGCGTCAGGCCCAGGTGTCACGATGGCGTCGCCCATGATCCAGACGCCAACCACGTCGATGACCAAGTGTGTCCGCCGGTTCGCGAAGACGCAGAGCGTTCCAAGAGCGGGGTCGATCTGCGTGACCGCTAGTGCACCGACCGTGTCGCCCGCATCGAGGTTGAGCGACGAGGTGTTCCCGCGGCCGGCGCCGCAAGGGAACGCCGTGACAAAGTTCGGGCCCTCGGACGCGAGCGCCGTGATGTTCGTCACGACTGCCTGAACCGAACGTGGCATGCCGTTCAGCTCTTGAATAGGCAGCTCAAGGATCTGACCTCGGCTGAGGCGATTCGTAAAGCCGGTGATCTCTGTGCGGGTGTCGAGGATTCGCTGTGCAAAAAGAGGCTGATAGCTGAGGCGGCCTTCGGGCGACAGATAACCACCGACATCGACGACGATATCTGCAGCCTCGGTCGAACGAACACACATCTCGCCGTCCACCAACGGCACCACGACGGTGTTGGCCACGACGTCGCCGCCGCCAAAGTTGATGCTACTCGTCTCAGGCGTGGTGCCGCACGGGAAGGCCTGAAGGAACCCAGCCATGGCGGGATCGATGACTGCGATGGTCGCCACGACGCCCGTCGAGCCGGGGGGCGCCATCACATCGACGCGGCGAACCTCCATCGGGGCGAGTGGAGCGATTGGTTCGCGCGTGTCGAGTACGCGGAGCGGGGCGATCGAGGTTAGACCATCGCCCGTCGGTCCAAAGAATCCAGACACGTCGGCCACCGCGTGGACGGTGGAAAGGGAGTAGAAATCGATGCCACCATAGACGCCGATTCGAACAGGTGCGGCGTTGGCGCGGGTGCCAAGGGGCGGAACGTTGACATTGGACGTTCCTGGACGTGATCGCCCGCTTGGAAACACCGTCATGAAACTCGGTGCATCCGTTCCAATGACAGCGAGGTTGAGCCAGACACCCGAAGCGCCGGGCGGGATCAGCGTCGAGCGATACACGCTGGTGGACATCGCGTCGATCGGTCCCGACGTACTACCATCGCGGCGAATCAGATGTCGGCTCCTCGCGGCTTCACGCGTATCGAAGAGCCGATGAGGCGGGACGAAGTTGAGGCGCGAGGTGGGGCCATCGACGGCGACGTTCGGCGGGACGGCGCCCGCGACAGCAACGGCCTCCGGGGGTTCGACGATGGGCATCTCGCAGCGCGCCGGCGACGCCTCGCATTCGAGCCCCGTCACGGAACAGTCTTGCGAGGTACAATCCGCGCGGACTAAGGTGTCTCCTTCGCATCGCGGATCGCAGGTGGCGCCGGGCACGTCGTCCCAGAACGCCGCGCCCATTTCGTTGTAGATGTCGCGGGTTTTTCGACCGTAGGCGTCGCGACGCTCTCGGCAGCGAGTGGAGTTGCTGGAGCAGCCGTTGTAGTAATGACGAACAGTCTCAAGCCAGGGAAGCCATCGACCGTTGTCGATGCGAACCCCGTTCATCCACTCGACGGCTTCGGCGACGGTGCTGACGCCGTCGATATAACGTGAACGGATCACCATGTCGGTCACGAACACAACCGCGCGGCGAACGTTGCCGGCCACCAACAAGATGCCCTCGCCGTCTCGCGCCAACGTCTCACTGTGCGTTCCGCCGTCGAACTGAAAGAGGCCGAGTCCGCCCTCGCGAATGCTGCACGGTCCATCGTAGTAACCCGCGAGGACGGGCCCACCTCCACAGTCAGGCGAGTTTGGGCCGCTGCACGCGTTGCCTGCCCACTCCGATCGGCAATGCGATAGGCGCGTTTCCTGGTCAGCGATGCCCCCGAGCAACCAGCCTTGGGTGATGCCAGCGAGGGCTGCGGCGTCGCGAATTTGCGCGGCTCGAGCGCGACGCTCCGCCGCGGTGAGCGAAGAGGTTGCGGAGGCGACCTCTTCCTCTGCTGGCCAATCGGCGTTCGTCGTGAGAGGAGCGTTTTCGCACGCACTGAATACCAGCAGTAGTGCACCAAGCGTGGATGCAGACATTGTTTTTGGTGAGGTCATCTCTTCTCCTGGGGCCGCATGAGGGACCGCAAAACGGAAGTTGAAGTTTTCATCCGTTCGCGGTTCAGCGTCGTGCTCGACGGCGAATCAAGACGGCACCGAGGAGCAAGAGCAGAGCGAGGTTGGGCGACGAGGCCGGCGCCGCGACGCGACATCCGCATCCCGATTCGATGGATGGGTTGACCCGTCTGCCGGCGTCGAAGTTCGGACCGCCATCAAAGTTCGGACCTCCGTCGAAACCAGGGCCGCCGTCAAAGTTCGGGCCGCCATCAAAACCAGGGCCACCGTCGTAACCAGGACCACCATCGAAACCAGGTCCACCAATGGGCGGCTCGCGCTCGTCTACGCTGGTTTCAGGCTCCTCGACGCCGGGGCCCGGCATGGGCGCTGGAGCGTCGGGTGTCGGAACCCAAGCGCCCATGATGTCGACGATGAGATGCGTTCGGGCACTTGAGTACACACAAAGGTTTCCGCCTCCGAGGGAGGAAACGGTGAGCGCAGCGGTGGCGCCCTGTTCGCCGTAGTTGAGACTCGACGTGTTCGGGATCGAGCCGCCGCATGGGAACGCCGTGAGGTACCCATTTCCTGAGGTGGTTGTCGTCGCCAAGTTCGCCGTCACGGACTGCACCGCTGCGGGCATGCCAGCCAGCTCCTGAATCGGCAGCTCCACGACCTGGCCGTTTCCAAGGCGTCCTACGTAGCGACTTGTGGGCTCTCGCGTGTCGAGCACACGGACCGGGGCAAGCGCTTGGTATGAGAGTTCGCCGTTTGGCACGAGGAAGCCCGTCACGTCGACGACGACATGAACGCTATCCGAGGCCAAGATGCACAGCTCCTTTTCGTCGCTGAGCCGAGAAATGATCGTGTTCGCCGTGACTGTGTTCGGGACGAAGTTGATATTGCTGGTGTTGGTGTTCGCTCCGCATGGGAAGGCCCGCAAGAAGCCGTTCCTGTCGCCGGAGATGACAGCGACAGTCGCCACCACGCCGACGACGTCGTCGGGCGCTCGCACGAGAAGCCTGTGCGGGCGTTCTCTTGGGATGGGTTCGCCGCCTCTTGTGTCCAGGGTGCGGAAGGGCCCTGCGGTGCGCAGGCCAAGACCCTCATCTGCAAAGATCCCTGACAAGTCCGCGATCACGTTGGTCATCGTGCCCGGCGCGCCCACAGTGAAGGTGATGCTATCGCCAGTGCCGAGACTGACAGGCGCCGCGTTCGCGCGTGTGCGAGAAGGCTGAAAGTTGACCGTGGATGTGTTGTTGCTGCGGCCGGTCGGCCCCGCCTGGACAAAGCCCCCGGACCCGGTGTTGAGAGGAACGGCGGTCACGTTGAGCCAGGCGGACGAAGCGCCGGGGGGAAGAGTTCCCCAGTCGTCGAAGGTTGCCGAGCCAGAGAGCGGACCCGAGCCGGAGCGCATGAGACGGCTCGCACCCACTTCGCGGGTGTCAAACAGGCGCTCGTCGGGTACGAAGTTGTAGCGCGTCAGTCCATCAAGAATGGTCGCTCCTGGGCGGGCAGCTCCCGCGTTGAGCATCGCTTCCGGGGGCTCGGGCACAACGCAGCGTGGCGGCGAGGCGTCACACACCTGGCCAACGCTGGCGCAATCGATGCGCTCGCAGTTCTCCTGAACCACGACATTGCCGTCGCACACAACCGGGCACGTGGTCACGGGTGCACCCTCTGTAAAGAAGCGCGTCCGGCGAGCGGCGCCGTCGACGCTCAGCTCGATATGCAAATGGTCGGTATGTCGCGAGGCGCTTCCCGTAATGAGAGAGAAGCCGTTGGTCCCGTTCCAGTAGCGGCCGTCCCAAATCACGCGCTGAACGCCAATGTAGGGAGCGTTCTCGATGAGCCAGATCGCGATGGGGTCGCCCAGGTCGTTGTCCGCGTCGCCACTGGGCGTCTCGGGAATCATCAGGTCCAAGGCGCGCCCGGTCGCGTGGACCGAGAGTTGGTGCGTACTGCTTGGGTTGCTGTTGCGACGGCATGAGTAGCCACCGCCATTTCGCGTGTAGCTCCAGCGCGCCAGCAGATAGGTAAACAGGTCCGTGGTCCCAGGGTGGGCGGCAATGCAAGCGGGGTGGCGGCAGCCGCGCGGATCCCATGGGTTGCTCGATGCGCAGGAGCCCTGAGGGAGAACGTTCGGCGGGTTGGTCACCAACACCGGCGTCGAGGGCCGACCCGCGATATGTGGAGGGACCACCCATGGGCCGGGGTAACCCAGTGCCGCTTCGTTGCTTCCGTATTCTTCGCCTTCGAAGAACACTCCCCCGCCTGGCTGCTCGCAGGCGACGAGGGGAACAAACAGGAACAACCAGAAGGCGCGACGTGCTCCAAGCGTGGGTGCAGACAGTGTTCTTGGTGGGGTCATCTCTTCTCCTGGGCGCATGGCCCCGGGTAAGAGCAAACGTTGTGCCAGGCAAAAAAGCCGATCTCGACCGTCTAGGAAGTCTTGGTGGTGACCAGGGAGGTCAACTGAGGTCCGCTGACCCGCCCCCGAACAAACCTCCGACCTCGCCGCACGAGTCCGGGGTTCACCGACCCCGCCGCGGAGGGCGAGAGCGGCCTGTTCGTTTAGAGCGGCGCCCTACCTAAACACTCGTAGGTCCACCTAAACACTCGTAGGTCCACACGTGAACAAACGCACGGTTGCTCGCGGCACCCAAAACGTAACATGCGCATATGAAGTGGACTAAGACTCACCGCAAAAAGCTCAGCGCCATCATTCACCCCCACAAATCAGACCCGGCAGACTTCTTCCCTTCGGCTGCCAAGGCTTGGGCCGCTAGCGGGATATCCGGCGAGCCACCTTCCAGCGTCGACAAAGCGTGGGCGATCAAACACTTCAACGCCGAATCACAATCAGCGCTCACGTCCTTCTTTGTAGAAACGCTCGGTCTCACGGCCGCCGTCGACTTGATTCGCGCGGCGAGTGACGCGTGCGAATACGATGTTCTCCCATACTGGTCCAGGACGCTGCGGCGCTACTTTTACCGAGCGGAGGAGGCAGAGTTCAACGCCGTCAAAGAACGGCTCTTCGACGACTATAAGTTTGACGAAAGGAGAGGGCGTGCCCTCGCGGCGTTCGCCATCAGCCGAGACAAAGCATGGGTCGAAGCCACTATCGCGGCTCAAAAAATATACGTGGAAGAACTCGTCGCCGCGGCGCCTACCGCTGAACTTGCGCTACAGGTCGTTGCAAAGATCGATTCAGGCCTCCGCTCTTTTGCTCTCGCTTTCGATCTCGTCGAAAACCTTGGCGTTGAGGCGACGCCAGTACTCGAAGCCCTCGCCGCGCGTTACACAGGCAAGGCCTCCTTTCGGAAACCCATCGACCAAGCACTAAAGCTCGTCGGCGCTTCGCCAGCGAAGAAGAAGCCCGCGAAGAAAGCCGCCGACAAGAAAGTCGCAGCGAAAGCAACAACGCCGGCGAGCTCATCAACCAGCGCCTCTCCAGGTGAGGCCGCTTTCTCCAAGTACATCGTTGCGAACAGTACAAGCGGTGGAAAGTTCTGGGAGGTCGAAGTCAAAGGAGCCGAAATGCGTATCCGCTACGGCAAGCTGGGCGCCGACCCGAAGTGGTCCAGCAAGACCTTCGACAGCCAAGAGAAGGCGATCCAGGAGGCCACGAAGAAGTTTAAGAGTAAGACGAAAAAAGGCTACGCCGAGACCGAGCGGCCCGTGGAGGTCAGCACGAGCGCTACGCCCTTGGCGGAGTCCCATGTGGTGGGCACCTTCTACTTTCGCGCTCTGGACCGTTCGCCGGGCGGAAACATCGACACCACCACCGTCAAAGTGGCATTCCGCGCGGGTCCTGGTGAGATTGGCGCGCTCACGGCGAAACAGTACGCCAACTGGGACGGCGAGCACTTCACTTACACCGAAGCGCCCTTAACCCTCGACATCTCGAAGACTGCGCCTGCGATGGTCAAGGCCGCGCAGTCCATGATCGATGGAGGTCTCGCCGCATCGACGTTCACGATCATCGACGCACGGAGAGACTCCGATGAGTACGATACGGAATGGAGCTCGCTGGAGTTTACGATCCATACACTTCCCTCGGCAGACGCGGACCACAACGAAGGAAAGCTCGTTTTGCATGTCGTCCAGAAGGCCCTCTCCTACACAAAGCAGAAGGGCAGTCCCCCCGATGCGCTCTCACAGACGTTTCTTGATTCTGTACAGGCCCTCGTCGGCATAGGACGTGTCGTTGACCTGAATGAATCCTCACCGTTCCGCAGCGCCTACAAACCCAAGAGCACATCCCACGGATACCAGAGCAAGGACATTCCGCTCTTCCTCTGACGGTCCTTCGAGTGGTGCTTCCTCCGGCGCTTGTTCGCCCTTGTCGCGTCCGCCGACACTCTGTCACACGACGCGAGGACGGGCTGGTCGGCCCATACTCGAGGCTCACCAGCTCCGATCCGCGCGCCTCCCGAAGGTCGGCGGATCAGCGTCCAAGCCAGCGCCCACTGAACAGCATAAGCTGTTTCCTGGCCGCAGGGTGTGGCACGGTCGCGCGCATGTTTACCGATCGTCGCTACCCACTGCGCATCGCCATTCCGTGGACCTGGGATTTCATCGTTGGACCCGCCGTGCTCACCACGGTGGTGTTCGCCTGCTACCACTACCTGCACTTTGAATGGCTGGTTCTTCCGCCGACGGCGCTGGCCATCGTTGGAACGGCGGTTTCCTTTTACCTCGGCTTCAAGGGCAACACGGCCTACGGCCGCCTTTGGGAAGCGCGCATCATTTGGGGCGGCATCGTCAACAGCAGCCGAACCTGGGGTGCCTTCGTGAGGGACTACGTCACCGTTCACTTTACGGCAGACTCGAGCGTGGAGCACGAGCTCGACGCGATTCACCGTGAGCTGGTTTATCGTCACGTCGCGTGGCTGGGCGCGCTTCGCACGCTGCTTCGGCGACCGCGCACATGGGAGACCAAGGCGCGCAGCGCACGACGCTTTCGAGAAGAGTTCGGGACCGACCAGATGAGCGACGAGACACTGCGCTCTCGCATGGCGGGGTTCGTCGACGACGAAGAGCTTGAGTGGCTCATGCAGCGACAGAACCAAGCCACCCAGCTCTTGGCCAAGCAGTCCGAGCGCTTGCGCGAGCTACACAAGCTGGGCTTGCTCGACGACTTCCGCCATATGGCGCTTGGGGGGATCATCGAAACGCTCTACACGCTGCAGGGTCAGGCAGAGCGCATCAAGAACTTCCCGCTTCCGCGTCAGTACGCCAGCGCGAACTCGTGGTTCGTGACCCTCTTTGTCTTCGCCATGCCGATCACCCTTGTTCCCACCTTCGCGGAGATGGAAGGCCCCGTCGTTCCGTGGCTCGCCTTTCCCTGCTGCACGCTGTTGGCGTGGATCTTCCTTACCTGGAACAAGATCATCGACTGGAGCGAGAACCCCTTTGACGAACTCGGCAACGACATCCCCGTCGACGCTCTGTCCCGCACCATCGAGATCGATTTGCGTGAGATGCTCGGCGAGACCGAGCTGCCTCCAAAGCTCGAATCGCACAACTCGATTCTCTTGTGAGCCCGTGGGTCACGAGACGGTTCTGGAGACAGACGCTGCCGGACGTAGAGTGGGTCGGTGAAAAGAAGGAGTCGCGACGTGATTTCTTTTAGGTGCTCACCTTTTTTGGGGAAGAGATCCGTAAAGCAAACGTAGAACGACTAAATATCAAACCCAAGGAAACTCCTTCCCATGATTCGTATGACACTTGCTTTCTCACTGATGACGATGCTGGCCTGCGGCGGCGAACCTGAAGCGGAGCCCGCAGCCGCGCCGACACCCGCCGCCACCGAACCCGCCCCGGCAGCCGCTGAACCCGCCGCCGTCGAACCCGCCGCCGTCGAACCCGCCGCTGCAGCAGGCACGATCTGCACAAACACCTGCGACAGCGCCAACGATGGTGAGTGCGATGACGGTGGACCCAATTCTGAATATGACATCTGCACCCTCGGCACCGACTGCGCGGACTGTGGTGCACGCGCCCCCGGGGCCGCACCTGCGGCAGAAGCGGCCCCGTCCAGCGCCGGCTGTTCGAACACCTGTGAAAGTGCGAACGATGGTGAATGCGACGATGGTGGACCAAACTCCGAGTATGACGTCTGCGCGCTTGGGACCGACTGCGCCGACTGCGGCGCCCGATAGCGGGCCTCTGAAAAACTCCGCATGCCGCGTCGCGGCATGAACACGTCAAACGCCATCCGATTCGTGCCACCTATGTCCATAGGCAGACGTGAATCGGACGCGCTTGCCAATGCACAGCGAATCGCGGATCCGTCGTGCTCAGGGAAGCAGATGGCGCGACGAACGAAGAGGTCGACCCGTGCCGTCGTGGACGAATACACCCAAAGACTCGAGGGAGCTCCCGACGATGGGGGCATTGACGTACCCATCGAGGGAGCCAAAGGCCGTCGCCATCTCCGTCGCCCCGGCCGGCGCGCGCAATCGGAACTGATCGCCGGCCACCTCGATGGAGGACGCGGGTCCGAGCCATACTCCGGACGCATCGAAGAACGAGAAGAGCGTCGCGGATTCGGGTCCAAGTTCGACGGCTCCGCGGCGGCTGAGGGAGACGATGAGTTCGTCGTCATCTCGCGCGACTTCGGTAACCTCAGGACCGAGCTGAACTGGTTGGCGAAGTCGCCAGCGTTCGATGGATTCGACGAGGCGGTCGACGACGACGTTCTTCCAGGTGTCGTCGAGATGAACCGAGTCGGCCAAGGATGCGTCGTAGGTCTCCGCGAGGACACGAACGGACGGCATGTCTTCGGCGACCTGCGCTTGGGCGAGCCGAATGTCGTGAACGGCATATTGTCGGCCGGCGCGCCCAGAAAGTCGACCGAGCCCCTGGATTCCCATCGGCGTATTCAGCATTCCTGTCTCGGCCCGTAATTGCTCGAATAGGTAGCGCAGTGCGCGACGGTACAACGCCGCCTCCATCGCTAAGGCGTCGGCACGATCCTCCACGGGGATCGACGTCAAACGGCCTGCGATGGCGCTCGCGTCGCGCTCTCCTTGAGCCCACAAGATCATCGTGACATCGCCATCGAGGACACGCGCGCGCACCCGATTGAGGGCCCTCGTTAGAAGTGGACCCGCCATGAGTTCGGCGGCGGAGTCGTCGACCCAGTAGGGGGCGTCTGGCTGGGCGTTCACGCGGCGTAGCGCCGTGCCGCCGACGGCGGCGTTAACGAAAGTCGACGTCGCCACGCCTTCAAGGGCGAGGACACCAGCTTCGAGGCGGTCCGCACTCGTTGGAGAGGGACCCCCGAAGTGACGGCCCATGTTCGACTGACCAGCGCCGAGGATCCAGACGTCACTCGGGCGCTCGACTTCGATGACGATTTGACAGCGCAACTCGCCGCTGGAGAGTTCCACCCAAAGGTCATCGGCAAGGGAGCCCACCACGAGTGCGCCTTCCGCTTCGACGACGGTGTCTTCGAGGAGACGGAGGGTGGCGGAATCTCCTTCGACGGACCACCGGAGCGTCGTGCTGCCCCCGAAGGCGACGGTCGCCGGGTCGGCTGACAGAGTACACGTCGGTGCGTCCGGAACCGCGGCATCCGGTAGCGCGGCGTCGGCGCGCGCCGCATCGGGCTGCGGCCCCACGTCTCCGTGTACATCGAATTCCGCGTCGGACAGCATGCTTGTGTCGTTCACCGAGGAATCCGTGGATGCTGCAGCATCCGCAGCGATTGTATCGTCGCCACACGCAACGAGTGCGAGTGCGAGTGCGAGTGCGAAGGGCCAGCGTGTCATGCCCGAGCGTCCCACAAAGAGCTCGCCCTGACAAAGACCGTGCTCGGTGTCATTGCGCAGAGCGCGGCGCGCATCCGAACTTGGACCTTCCAATTCTTCGATGGTGCGTCGTTGGCGAGAGCTCAACCTCTACGCAAAGAGCGAATCGACCGTGCCTGTGATCTCCCCAAGCCGCGAAGACGACCCCACAGCTCGCATCGCGGAGTTGAGCACCTCCGTCGGATGCCGGTCGGCCCCTGACAAATCGACGTGTCCTTTGGGAGCGAGCCCTCCAGCCCGACCGCCCACGAGCATCATCATGTGGTCGCAGGAGTGGTTGGGGTCGCCACCGCCGTCGCCGGAGCGCTGATCGTCGCGCGTCAGACCTTTCCCGCCCTCCATCATGAACACCGCCGCGGCGTGGTCGAGGAGGCTACCCGCGCCGCCGTCGCTGGTGCCCTTGAGGCGTTCCAGGATTCGAGCGTAGCCGTCAACGAACCATTGATTGGCGTCATCGAGAACGTTCTGGTCGCGGCTTGAGTGCTGAACCTCCCCGTGGAGACCACCCACCGATTGCCAGATGGGATGACGCATACCCGGACCGGTAAACTCGCCCGTCGCCGCGAGGGTGATCGTGCGCGTCATATCGCAGGCGAAGGCAAGCTGAACGAGTTCCGCGAAGAGATCCATGCGCGCGTCCTGATCCGGCACGGCGCCGAGGTCGGCCGGATCCGTCGACGGATGAATGGGGTCGACGCACGCGGAACCCCTCGGTGCCGGCTCGATGGACAGGCGTCGCTCAAGCTCTCGGATCTGAGTGAGGTGCTCGTCGAGCGTACGACGGTCCGTCGCGCTCAGCTGGCGGTTGAGGGCGACGATTTGCTCCGACGCGTAGGAGAGGCTGCTGATTCGCAGGCGTCGGTCGAGGTCGAGGGCCGGGTCGGGGGTTGTGTCCATGGGCGTGAAGTCTTGAAAGAGCGTCCGGTACGCGTTCGCGGGTGAGCGTTCGGGGTTGACCTGTCGGTAGGCGCCCTCGCTTCCCTCGAAGACGATGCGGTGCAGCCCGCTTCCGCCGGGGTCGACCTGATAATAGAGTTTTCGAAATCGAAGATCCGCCGGCGCTTGTCGAGCGAGCACTTCGTCTACGGACGGCCCGAGAGGTCGCCACGGGCCATCGTCGAAACCCGTGCGGAGTCCAGAGAGCATCGCCTTGTACGCATGTCCGTGGTAGTTCGCGTTGTACGCACCGGGCGCGTTTACCGGTGGACAGAAGAGTCCCGACACGACGCTCACGTCTCCTTTAAGGCCTCGGTCCGCGAGGGGCTGAAGCACCTTTGTCGTCGTGTAGTCCGCGCCGGCGCCCGTGGGTACGGCCGCGTCGGTGCGCGACGCGCTACACACGAGGGATGTCGGTGAAAAGAAAAGTATATACCGACAGGGGAGCTCCGTTCCGTCGGCGTGCGCGGTGCCGTTCGCGTTGAGCATATACTCAAAGAGTGGAAGCCCGATAACGGTGCCGGCGGCTCCGCGAAGGAAGGCCCGACGACTGGTGCGAACTTGGCTCATGGTGATTCCTCGACGCGGTAACGGAACGTTGGATCCAGGGCAACGCTCCTGAGGAGCGCGCGAAAGTCTTCGCCGGATTCGACGAACTCTTCATGCAGCCGCTGCACAAGGGCTTGGTCGGCGTGCTGAAGTCCCCGACGAAACGCAAAGCGAACGACCTGTTCGGTTCCGCATTCCGTCAGGTCACCCGAGGCGGCGATGGCTTCGACGAACCCACGTGGACCGAAGAAGTCGGCGCCCGCGGCGCGGCCCGTTCCGGCGATGGAACACTCGGGGTTCAATCGCTCTTCTGTTCGGTATCGTCCTTCTCCGTCGAAGCGTTCGAAGCCAAACCCAATCGGGTCCATGATCGAATGACAACCGCGACAGGTGGGGCTCGCGCGGTGCGCGGCGTAGCCGTCGGCCTTGCACTCTCCTTCGGCGACCTCGACGCCATCGTCGATGTCGACGTTCGCCGGTGGCGGCGGCACCGGTGAGCACAAAAAGCGCGCGGCGATGACCGCTCCGCGGCGGCTTGGAAGCGTTCCGGCTCCTTGGGTCGAACTCAAGGAAAGAAAACTCCCGTGACTGAGGATCCCGGCGCGTTCGGGGTTTGTATAATCGGTCCAACCCTCGCCTTCCATGCCGTAGTGCGCGGCCAACTCGGGGCTCAAGAACGTGGTTTGGCTTGTGAAAAGCGTGCTCCAGGCGACGCTCCCTTCGAGGACACGGTCGAGGAGCGCGTCGCTCTCTTCAAGCATGGCACGGCGAATCTCTGGGTCGGACACGAGCAACTCCTCGTATCCAATCCACATCGTGTGGAGGTTTCGAACTTGGGTTGTGGTTCGAGAGTCCGCGGCCGCCTCGTCGACGAGCGCCGCGAACTCTTCTTCGTCAAACAGCGGTCCCACGGCGCGCGCCAGCATCGCGTCCGTGGGCGGCGCTCCCCAAAACAGATACGACAAGCGTGAGAGCATTTCGTAGTTGTTGAGTGCCCGAAGTCCATCTCCATCCGGCGCCCCTCCGAGGTCGACGCGGTACAGAAAGTCGACGCTCATGACCAAGCTTTGAATCACCGAGCGCGCCTTCAAGGGAAAGTCGTCAAACGCCGTGGCGGCATCCAGTAAGCGCGCGGTTTCGTCGCTCCTCAGAGGCCGGCGAAAAAGACGCAGCCCCACGCGTCTGGTCAGCGTCTCAAGGCATGCGTCGTCATTGGAGTCGCAGCCGGCGAGGCGCTCAAGCTTGGCAGGATCCGCCGCGACTTCGCGCGCGACTTCGAAGGCGAGGGCCTCCGACGCCTCGACGAAGACCCCACCAGGGACGTACTCGCCCAGGGTTCCAATGAATGTGTCGAAGATCTCCTCGGAGCCCGAGGTCGCCGGATTGGTCGCTTGCGTCGGGTCCGCAGGTAGAATTCGGTCAGCGACGCCAGAGATCCCAAACACACTGACGATGCTGGCTTCGATTTCCCGGCGGCTGAGACGAGGAATCGCCGTGGCCGGGGCTTGGTCCCCAGGCGCGGCGAGGCCGGACCGCGTGGGAGGTACGAGGTTATCGCTGGGCGGGGCGCCTCCGATTTTACCCGTGCAGCCCGTGAATCCGAAGGCCGCGAGGCCTAACGCGAACAGATGGGAAAGCCGCTTGTCGTTGCGCATCCATCCAGCATGAGACCTGCGGAGGAAAGCGCGTAGAACATCAGCGGCGCGCGTCGGGGCTGGTGCATATTCGAGCTGAGGGGACGAGCGAAGGCGGAGTGCTCCGGCCGCAACGCGGCCATCGGGAGTTATGAGATGGACTCTAGGCTCCGGGCTGGCTAATAGCGCTCAAAGAGCACCAAGACTTCGTCAGCCGTGAAGCTCCGCCGGTAGATCTGAAGTTCATCCACCAGGCCAAAGTACGGGATGTTCACCGTGCCGTTGTTTTCGTCGGCGCCGATGAGGAGATCCTGCCCGGAGTACGCGGAGCGTTGCTCTGCAGAAGCCACGAGCTCTCCGTTCGCGTACAAGTGTTTGACGACGCCGTCGTACGTGAGAACGAAGTACACCCATTCGTCCGCGGAGATCGTCGATCCGTCGATGGTTTCGAAGCCTTCGCTATCACCACTCAGATACCGCGGCGTAAAAGTTCCGGCCTCGGTTTCGATGAAGAAAAGCTGCCAGGTATTTGAGTCGCCAGCGCCGATGAGGAGGCTTGCGGCAGCGACTACTGGGCCCTGGCGGACGTTCACCCACAGAGCGACGCTAAACCCTTCCGAGATGGAAAATTCGTCGTCGCCGGCAACCCGTACGTAGCTTTCAAGTCCATCAAAAAGACACGCGAGCCCCTCGCGCCCTGCCGCGAGAGCGGGGCATCGGCCTCCAGGACATGTGCCCACGTGGCCGTGACCGCTGTCGTCCGGCAGCACCCCGTCGGCGATCGTTTCGCAAGAGTACGAAGCAACGAGGTCGTTCGGAGAGCCGGCGTCCGGCGTGTCGGGTGCATCAAAGCCGGTATCTCCGCCGCCGCGGACGCAGATGCGATCCGCGCTGCAGGTCCAGCCCTCGATGCAAGGGCAAGGGCGCTCTTCGAGTAAGTCCGAAGGACCGCAAGCTACGCAAAGCGTCCCAAAGAAAAGCAGACTGAGCAGAGCACGGGTCACAGGAGGGGCGAGCCTATCATGCAAGAGACTGGCATATTCAAGGTGGTAGCGACGCGAAAGGCGCGGCGGATCGGCCATGGACAGCCCAGGTTGTAGAATCACGCTCCTAGCCCTCAATCAAGCGAGGTTTTCGAAGGAGAGTAGGGATTAAGACTGGAAAGCCAGGTGTTGGGAAGTTGCACCAAACCCATCACCAAAGGCTTTCCAGATGAAACGAAGAGTACGCCGTTTTCTACGACGTGGGCAACGTCGGGCAGAAGCTCGCCGCCACAAATCCACACGACGAAAGGCCGCGGGACCCAATGAGTTGCGGTCGCGAGGCCAGTACACGGTGGCCGAGCGTGTCGAAGCGACGGCGTACGGCGGTGTGGCGTTAGCACAGCGGATAGCAGAGCGGTCGGGCATCTTGCGAGCGATCGGGTCCCGGGTGCACGTCCTTAAGCAGCGGCAGCCATACTCGGAAGCGGACCACGTGATGAACATGGCATTGAATGCGCTATGTGGCGGCGCGTCGCTCGAAGACATCAAGCACCGGCGGACGGACGCTGCATTTCTCGAAACACTCGGGACACTGGCGATCCCGGACTCAACGACGGCCGGTGATTTCTGTCGGCGTTTCGCGGCGTCCGACGTGGAGGCGCTGCAGGACGCCATCAACGACGCACGGCTCAACATCTGGCGCGCTCAGGGTCCGAAGTTCGCAGAGAAGACAGCCATCCTCGATATCGACAGCACAATCGTGGAGACCACGGGCGAGTGCAAGGAAGGCATGGACCTGTCGTACAAAGGTGTCTGGGGCTACCACCCACTACTCGTGACGTACGCAAACACGAACGAGCCACTGTTTATCGTCAATCGGCCCGGGGCTCGTCCTTCGGTGGAGGGCGCGCCGGCGCTGCTGGACAAGGCCATCCAGCTCTGTCGCGCGGCAGGGCACACCGAGATTCTCATGCGAGGTGACACCGCATTTTCGATGACTCGTTACCTCGACGCCTGGCACGAAGACGGTGTGCATTTTGTGTTTGGTCTTCCGGCCAATCAGGGGATGAAGTCCTTCGCCGACTCGATTGAAAACGAACTCTATACTCAGTTTGTGCGGGAAGCGGACGCTGCGTTCCAACAGCCCGAGACGCGGGCCCTGCAGACACGCGTCAAAGAACAGGTCGTGGAGGAGCGCGGATACAAGAACCTTCGATTGGTGCGCGAGGACATCACCGAGTTCGCGCACCAGCCTCAACGCGCAAGGCATGCGTTCCGCGTCGTGGCTCTTCGAAAAACCATTCTTGAGTATCGCGGTCAGCTCTGCTTAGGGAACGCCGACCGATACTTCTTCTACATCACCAACGACCCGTCACGAAGCGCCCAACAAATCGTGCGCGAGTCCAACATGCGGTGCGCCCAAGAGAAGCTCATCGGCGAACTCAAGAGCGGCGTTCGTGCTCTGCGCGCTCCGCTCAACACCCTCCTTAGCAACCATGTCTTCATGGTCGCAACATCACTCGCCTGGAGTCTCAAAACCTGGCTCGCCTTGACCACACCTGTCGCTTCACGGTGGCGCTCGACGCACACCGCAGAACGGAACCGCCTTCTTCGTATGAGCTTCCGCTCCTTCGTTCAGGAGCTCATGCTCCTACCCCTTCAAGTTGCGCACTCGGGACGCCGGCTCATTCTTCGCGTCTTATGTTGGCGACCGAGCCTCGCGACTTTCTTCCGGCTCGCAGAGGCCATCGGCTTCGCCTGATTCAGGCCTGGCGGCCGCACTTCGGCTCCCGCTCGGCCTAAAATGACCACAAAGCATCAAAGCCTTGAAAGGCGCTCCCTTGTCGATCCATCAGCTTCACGACTTTTCCGCCTGGCTACCGCCAGCGCGGGGAGGTGCGCCTTTTCGCCCTCCGCTCAATCGTCGGCGGATGCTCCGCTCGCACGTCGCTTGATTGAGGACTAATTGGCCTCGCACTGAGGCGCCGCCCGGGAAAACTTCCACGCTCACCGACTGAGGCTCGCGACGTGAGAGCAGTCGCCACAGAACGCCGGTCAAGACGAGCGCTCCTCCAACGCTATATAGAACATTGGCGGCGATGGCGAAGCTTCGTGCGTCTGACGCGGGTTGAACCGCGGCTTGTTGACTGGGAGCGCTGCGGGCTTGACGGGCCGCGCTTCTCGACACGAGAGTGAGGGGAACACCCACGGCGGCGAGTGCGACGCCACCACCCGAAAGAATCCAAGGGCCCGTACTCCTCCGTGCCGCTGGCGCAGCGGGCGCCTCGATCGCGTCAGGCTCCGCCGCGTTGTTTTCTCCCGGCGGCTCTACGATGCTCGGTGTCACCCGCTCGTCGAGTTCCACCACCAGGCGCTGAATTTCGACGCGACTTGGACTCTCCGGCGCGAGGACAAGGTAGCGTGCATAGGCGTCCCGCGCGTCTTGCCACCGCTCCAATCGAACGAGGGTACGAGCGAGGTTGAGCTGAAGCGCGGGCGTCTCATGGAGCGAGATGGCCTCACGAAGCAGCGTCACGGCCGCGGCAAAGTTCCCGGACTCAAAGCGCAGTGCCGCTCGCTGGGCGAGAACGAGGGCTTGCTCCTCGCTTGTGCCCTGGGCCGTGGCCACGTTGAACGAGGTGGACCAGAGAGCGGCAGCGAGGGCCCAGCTTGCGACTCTAGCGGTCATCGACACGAACCCTAACACAAGCGTCACGGAGTAACCGGGTCCGTGGCGATGACGAGAAGGGAGAACCAGGACGCTCGCGAAGGGCTCTCAGTTGGCCCAAACGTCGTTGAGTCCAGGGCCCATCGTCTGCCGACTTCGAGGCCGGCGTCGCGTGGGTCGCCGCTTCGTCTGCATCGGCGTTGGAGTCGCAGCGGGTATCTCGGCGACGGTCTCAGCAGCGATCTCGGCCGCTCCGTCGGCGGCCGTGTTTTGAATGGGAACCGCATGAAGCAGAAGCTCGAAGCTCTGATTCTCATCGGCCACCACCTGCTGTGTGCGGCGCTCGTAGCCATCCAAGGAGAGGGAGATCGCCAGAAGCTGTCCGCTCCGAGGCACGGTCAACACCGCCGGCGTACGGGTCGGGGCGAGGCCGGCGGCGCTGACGTGTGCGCCGGACGGGATCGTCTCCAGGCGAATCTCGACGAACGCCGGCGATTCAGCGAGGGCTTCCGTCGTGCCTTCGGCGGCGAATCGGTCCGAAACCGCGACACTCAACGCGGCACCCGCCAACACGGCGACGCAGACGATGAAAGCAAACAGGTTCCGCGGAGAGGTTCTTCGTTTTTGCGCCGATGGCCCTCGCGGAGCGGACTCGTCCAGCGATTGGAGCGCTCGACGAACTTTCTCTTGGCGGGCGGCACGTTCAGCCTCGAAGGCTTCTTGGACGTAGCTACGAAGCGAACACACGCCTTCCTCCTCGCTCAGAGTCCGAAGGAAACCCTCAAGCTGTTGGGCTACCTCTTCGGCGTCCCCGGGTCTTTGATCGGCGTCTTTTGCGAGGAGCGACATCAGGAGCGCCTGAAGACCTGTCGGAACATCCGTTCGAAGCTCTCCGATGTCCGGAGGCGGCTCGTCAAGAATACGTTGGGCTCTCTCGGCATCGTTCTTGCCGGAGTACAGGCGTCGCGATGCCAACATCTCGTACAATACGATGCCGAACGAGAAGAGATCCGTGCGCGCATCCGGCTCGCCGAAGCGCAGAACTTCCGGTGCCATATAGCCCAGTTTGCCTTTGAGAACGCCGGTGCTCGTTTGGTGATCGCGGCCCAAGGCGCGAGCGATGCCGAAGTCCGCGACGCGGACGACTCCGTCAAACCCCACCAAGATGTTGTGCGGCGAGATATCTCGGTGCACGAGGTGCAGCTCTTCGCCGTTGTGGTTCGTCAGTGAGTGAGCCGTGGCTAAGCCACGGGCCGCCTGCGCCCCGATCTCGCAGCACACCTGCACCGGGAGCTGCAGGCCGCTTCGAGCCGAGCGAGAGACGAGGTCTTTGACCGTGACTCCCTCTACGTATTCCATGGCCAGAAAAGGCCCTTCGTGGTCTTCGCCCACGTCCAAAACCCCGACCACGTTGGGATGGTGGATGAGTCCGGCGAGCCGGCCTTCTTCAATGAACATCGCACGCGCGGATGGATCACCTTGGAGCGCCGCGTGCATCCGCTTGACGGCGAACAGCCGCTGGAACTTCCCGTCACGCCGAACCGTAAGTTCAACGCGACCCATGCCACCGGATGAGAGGTCTAGTAGC
Source organism: uncultured Alphaproteobacteria bacterium (assembly GCA_963799455.1). Classification (GTDB taxonomy): domain Bacteria; phylum Pseudomonadota; class Alphaproteobacteria; order Rhodobacterales; family Rhodobacteraceae; genus CAWCXF01. The sequence goes on from CAWCXF010000007.1 coordinate 204,652, forward strand.
CGCCGGTAGGTGGTGGTATTCTCCGACGGCGTTTGTGTGTCGGTCTCTTGCACCTGGACCGCCACGCTAACACGTCTGCTTGATGGCCACCAAAATCGCCAGACCCCCCGCCGTCGACCTCATCGCAAGAGCCCATGTCACGTACGAACGGCGCGCGATGGGGGCCGCGGAACCTGTCGAAGCGCTCCGCACGGCGCTCCTCGCCACGGGCGAAGTCCTTGCGCGGGCTTGGGCGTATGCCCTTGGCTGTCAATCGGTCGTCGTTGAAGCCCCTTCCTCGCCTGACGTCCACTTCGAAGCGGTGGGTGGTCTGCTCACGGAAGACACCACCGTGCGGGCCGTGGCCTGCCGAGCGCTCGTTCACGCGGAGCGGGCAGCGCTGCTGGAGTTCAACGTTGCGACCTATCGACAGCGACTCTCCCTGCACGAAGCCATGGCGGAGGGACTCGGCGACGACGAGACTCGTACCTCTTTGGCTTTGGCCAAGAGCTGGCTTCGTTGGCTGGAGGGCCAGGGTGGCGCGGACCCTGAGGCGTCCGTGGAAGCTCGACGCGCGAAGCTCGGGTCGCTCGTGGTCGAGGCGCAGGTCCTCGAGGCGCTTCACGCGCTTGCGGCGGGCGAGATCGGGTCCGCCACCACATGCGCGCGTCGAGCCTCTCGAATGGCAAGGACGGAAGGGATCCCCGACTCCGAAGTCCTCGCCGGGGTGGTACTCGCGCGAGTCCGCCGGAGACTCAACCGACCTCATCTGACGCTGCGGGTGCTCGCGGGCCTGGCTCCCCACACGCCACCGGCGTGGCGAAACTGGATCCATTGGGAGGCGGTTCTCGCAGGAGCAACGTCCATCAGCGCTCCGCCAAGGTCGATGGCCGGTCGTGTCTTGGCGCTACTGGCGGCCGAGGTCTCCACGGAGGCACCAGCCGCGCTCCTCCAGCAGACTGCGCACGTCGCGCCGCTGCGACAAGACGCAGAGGATGCCGTCGCGCTGCTTTGCCCAGACCACGCGTCTCGCGGCGAAATGCGCCGCTGGCAACGTGGACAAACCGACGCGTTGCCACCCGGTATTAGCGGTCTCGCCTTTGCTGGGAATACCGCTCCAGACGACAGCAACTGCGCACGGGTCATTCTGCTCCCTTCCGGTGATGCCCTGCGGATTCCGGCTCTGGTCTTGCCTCTCGCTAGCGCACGTTTCGGTGCGGACTTAGGTCCAGCCCTTGGCCCGACGCGCCCGCGAACCGATGCGGGCCTCGCCTGCCTCGCCCTTCGTGGCGCCATGCGCGTTCCAGACTACTTCGCAGAGGTGTATGGGTATCCCTTCGACACAGCGACGCATGGCGCCGTGCTCACGATGCACGGCCATCGCATGCGAGAGCGCGTGGGGGACTCCGCCGAGGTCCTCCGCGAAAACGGAGAGCTGTGGCTGGTCGCAAGCCGAGCGATTGTTCTGCGGGACCCGCGCTGCGAAGAGCCGATGCCTCAGCGCGTGCTGCGGGTCCTGGCGACGGGAGGCCCGGTAGGCTCAAAGGAGCTCGCCCGGACCTTGGGCGTCCCCGTTCGCACGATCCAAAAGACCCTTAAGGAACTCCACGCTGACGACGATCTGGTCTTGGTGAAGGACGGTCGCTTGGTGCTCTATGTCGTGGAGGACACGACCTTCTCGGAGCCCACACGAAGCCGCCGGTTTGGGGGGGATCTTTTTGCTCGGTCTTCGAACGACGTCTAAGACAGAGCCTAGCGAAAGAGGTACACGCCGACGGCTTCGGACGGCGGTCCTTCTCGACTGCTGCCTGGAACGCTGAGTGCGATGGTGCCGTCAGTGGCGACGCCTAAAGGAAACCGGTTTGGGTTCTCGTCTTCGACCCCGGCGTATCGGGGCGGCTCTTCCGTCCAGCTTCCATCCCTCTGAGCCCAGCTCCAGACCGCGACGCCACATTCCGTGGAGTTGCTCGCGTAGATCGTATCTCCCGAAGACGAGACTGCCACAAAGGCGGGAACCTCCGTCGCGGGCTGCGGCAGGGGAAAGCGTGCGCTCTCCGTCCAGGTGGTCCCGGCTCGATCGTAGACCACGATCGCGTCAGGCCCACTTAATCGAACAACCAGGCGTTCGCCGCTTCCACCGAAGGCTGGAGACAGCAATCCGGCATCGGGAACTTCAAACTCCAAGGTCCATTCCCCGGATGTTTCTTTTCGGTGGACCGCGATCCAACCGTCGCCGCTCGAGTGCCACGCGACGCGATCCCCAGCGTTCGAGAGTGCAACGACAGGACCCCCGCTAAAGTCGAACGAGGGCTGCACGATGGTGTGCGTCTCCAGCCAGTCCCCGGCCTCGACCCGTTCGAAGATCCGGAGCCGCACGCCATTGCCGCCGCCGCCGTCTTCTCGCACCGCCAGGGTTCGTCCATCGCCGGATATGGACACGCCCGGGCGGCCGACCAGCGTTTCCGGATCATGTTCGATTGTCGTCTCCCGCCACTCTCCGTCGACTTCCCGTTCGAACACAAGGGCCGCCGAATAGTTGGGGGAGGCTTCCGTCGAAACGACGTTGCCCCAGATCACTGGTGTCGCCGGAATCGTCGATGTCGACGCCTCCGGGCTCGTAGAACCCCGCGCCGGTCAAGAATACCGTCCGGCGATAGACCTGCTGCCACTCTCCTTCTGCGTCGCGGTCGTAGATCGAGAGCGAGTCCTGACTTGAGACCGCCAGCGTGGAGCCGTCCCCGGACAGGGCGAGCGCACGCCCGTAGCGCGCGTCATCCGCCGCTGGATGAAACGACTCGATGGCCGAAGGCTCTGGACACGGCACCTGAGCGTCGGCGGGTTCGCTGTCTTGTTCCGCGACGTCCACAAGGCGCGCGTCGAAGCCCGCATCGAATGGAGACGTGCTGTCCGCGACGCGTCCGTCCAGGTCGCTTGCGTCCGCGGCAGCATCAAGCAGCATCCAGACCAGAGCTGCGGGGACACCCGGTCATCAAGACAAGGGCGGCAAAGAAAGATAGCGGCTTCGGGAAAGAGGGGATGGGTAGGCGCTTATTCACGACTCAACCTTAGTCGGTAAAAGCTCTCGGACCAACAAAGGCTCATACGATCTGTTTGTCATTCGTGGAACAACGTCATGCGATGGTTTCGTCCAGCACCCGTAGACCTCGGCTGGCGTTATTGCGTTGCAGCTGTCGTTGACGTTCGTTCTCCGCAGGCTGCGGGCGCATTCAGCCGCGGCCACTCTTCACGGGGAGAACGCCGGCAGCCAAACTCGGGGCCTTCCAGAAGGAGCATCGGGAAGAAGCCAGTGGCCATGACGCTTTGAAGAGACGCCGCTCCAAGCGACACTCCACGGATGGACGAACCCTTGAGCCTTCATGAAGCTTGTTACCAAGGAATGGTGGAGGAGGTGGCGGCGCTCCTTGCGGCGGGGGCGGACCCTAATGCTCTTGCCGAGGATACAGGGCGCGAGTGGATTTCATGCGCCGAGGGCCCGCCTCGGCCGCTCAATTGCGTCGCCATCGCGTGGGGGATCAGCGAGAGGCATTTGAAGATCGCTTCGTTGCTCATCGAGCACGGTGCGCGCGTCGATGCGTCGGTGATCAAGGACCATCAGATTGAGATGGCCGGAAGTACGCTTGACCGTTCCTTTCAGCGGATGCTGAGAGAGCATATGCGCTAGCCGCATTTACCAGGCGAGCGCATTTACCAGGCGAGCACTGGACGGTGGCCAGGGAAAACTGCCTCCAGCCGTAGGGTTTGAGCGCGCTCAACGGTGGGGCTCGTGACCAAGATGTGATCCAGGTCGAGTTCATCCGTTCGCGCAAGCTCAGTCAACGTCATCGTCGGGAGCAGCGGGTGCAGCAGGTGCAGCGGGCTGCACCTGCGCTTCTTCAAAGACGCACACGCCGGACGGGCGGAAACGCGCGAAGCGCGGGGCGGGCACACGTTCGAAACCGACGCGCGTGACTCCGTCGCCTTCGTAGAGGCGAACGAAACGTTCGTCGATGGTGTTGGCGGTGAGCAGCGTTCGGGCGCCCGTCGCCATGTCGTAACGCACGATTTCGGTGTCGGTCTCGAGGGGGTCGCCTTCGCCGCTCGCGCGCTCGGTGGCATACACGACGTGCTCCGAGACCGCCGGAAACGAGGGACACGACTCCATCCGAACCCACGACTCGCCGTGCAAGTCCAAGTCGAGGGCGGACCAGTCTTGGGGAGGCAGACGAAGCAGCTCGCAGACGCCCTCGGCGCCGCGGATTAACACAAGGGCACCGGAGGGCGTCGCTTCGGCGTACGAGAGCGCAAAGGTGCGACCGCCCAAACGCTGGATGACCTCGGGCCCGGTCTCGCCGATGCGCACAAGCGCGATGTGGTCGAGGGGCGGCAAACCTGCAGCGACGCGGGCCAGGCGTTCTGCGTCGAGGTCGTCGTCCAAGTCGTCGATGGCCTCGGCTTCGTCGATGCGTGCGCCGTTGCCTTGGGCTTCGAGGGCTGCGCGTGTCTGCTTGCCGAATGCCCGCCACCCAAACGGCGACGAGTGTTTCCTTGGATGCGTCTGTTTCGCCCGGCGCCAGTTCGATCCAGTCGCCTTGGACGCCGAAGGGCGTGACCTCGACTTCGCCGGCGTTGTCATCGCTGTCGGCGTCTTCCCCTTCGTCCGCTTGCTCCTCGTCCATAGGGCGTCGCGGGACCGCCATCAGGACAGGGTCGGCGCCACGGAACGGGCGTTCCTCGAAGAGCACCCACTCGCGACCAAGCCTCGGATTGCTGAGGATGCTTGGGCGCAGCGCCTGGGCTACTGGGAAGAGCGACTCGCCCTGGACGAACAGCGTGTAGGCGGCGTCGGATGCGCTGACGAAAGCGGTGTCACCCTCGGCGACGTGGGCGTACCCGAAGATCGCGCGTGAGCGGACGCGTTCGGTCTCCCCAGCGTCGCCGACGGAGGTGCCGACGGAGCTGCGGAGAAGCACGCGATGAGGCGTGGGTGCCGTCAACACATCGTGCTGCGAACGAAGGGGAAACACGGGGTAGCGGCTGTCGCGCTGGACCACGAGGGAGTCTGCGTGAACGGCGACCAGGTGCTCTTGTTCGCACGTTGGCGTGAAGCACTCGATTCCGAGAGCGTCGTCTCCGGGTGCCGCGTACGCTTCGCCGACTTCGTCGCACGCTGCCCCGAAGCTCCCCGCGTTCATGATTCTTTCGTGGTCGTCTTCGGCTGAGTCCGTAAGGTCGTTATGACGGGTGATCGCCGTCGTGGTGTCTCGGGGTTCGGCGTCGAGGTAGCGGGTGATCACTTCCGACGACAGGAGCGCGCTGACGAGAGTCGGTGTCAGGGCGTCGATGGCCATGAGTCCGGCTTCGATCCGGACCGCGTCCTCGTCACGCAGTGGCTTCGTCTCGACGCGTTCTGCTTGCACAGCCTCCACGGCGACATCGATGGAATCCGTCACAGGCGGCTCATCCGCCGAGCGCACCGCGCCGCGGACCTCGACGAAGGTGCTATCCCCCTCGGTGGACAGCCCGACGACCTCGAAGAGCATGTGGTGGAGCGCGTGGTATTCGCTCGCGATGGCGCTGAGTTCTTCCATCGTCTCGGCATCTTCGCCGCTGCGCTCACGCACCTGAAACCCCTGCGTCTCGAGGACGAAAGCCAGGCTTAGGGCGAGGTTCTCGCGGCATGGATCGGAGCAGCCGGTGACGGCGATGACGACCAGGGTCTCGTCGGGCGTTGGCTGAAGGTAGAGCGTGGCGGCAACAGCCAGGACGCCAACAAACCCGAACAAGAGGGCGAGGGATCCTCCGCGTGCCCGCCCCGTGTCTCGCGCGGAGAACGTTCCTTCTGTGTCTTTGGGCGCTTTCACGAACGATGAGACTAGAGCACATCGCAAAAATGCGCACGGCCGCTCTCACGCCGCTGGCGAGCCTGCTAGGGTCCATCCATGCGCGTTGTTGGCATCGATCCGGGCACACGAAAGACCGGCTGGGGCGTCGTCGACAAAAACGGCACGCGCCTCACCGCCGTCGCCGCCGGCATCATTCAGGTCAACGCGAAAGCTCCCCTCGCGCAACGCCTGCTCCAGATTCACGCCTCGATCGTGAAGGTGATCGAGGAGTACTCGCCAGGCGCGATGGCCCTCGAGGATATGTTCTTTGCCAAGTTCCCCAACGCGGCGATCAAGCTCGGACATGCGCGGGGCGTAGCGATGGTGGCTGGCGCCGCAGCGGGGCTTGAGGTCCACGAATACCCGCCGGCCCTCGTGAAGCGAACAGTCGCCGGCAAAGGAAGCGCGACCAAGCCCCAGGTGGCGCGGCTCGTCGGTGCCATTCTAGGGCTTCGGGAGCTTCCCGGAGAGGACGCCACGGACGCGCTCGCGGTGGCCGTCACCCATCTTCAGACGCTGCGAAACCCTCCTGCGCTACGTCGCCGATAGTCTTCGTTTGTAGGAACTTTCGAAACCTACGCCGTCGTGGCGGGCGCCTCGTGCTCCACGCCTAAGGTTTTTTCGCCATCTAGCCGATTCAGCGACGAATTTGCTTTCCCTCCAGCTGGAATGCCTCACAATCTCCCCGCGCGACCTGCGCAGAGAAAACACTAAGGGACAACAATGAAACTCAACAAAGAAGCTTTCCTCGCCGCCGCGTTGGCATTGAGCGTGAGCGCTTGTGGCAGCGAGGCTCCGGAAGAAGAAGACACGACGGGCGATGAGACGCCATACGTCGCGCCTGCCCCTGCCCCGGCCCCCGAGCCGGAGCCAGTCTACGAGCCAGAGCCAGAACCAGAGCCTGCGCCCGTCGATTACGCACCTACCGACGAGTAGTGTTTCCCCGCGCATACTGCGTGCTCTGCATCGCCGGGCTAGCGCTGTGCGCTGGCTCGGCGTTTGCGCAGAGAGCTGATTCGCCGCCCGCGCTTCCCCTAGATGTCGGTGAAGCGTGGGTGCCGCGGATCTTCGCGCAAGAGTCACAGTTTGCCCAAACCTACGTCGCCCTCGCCCAAGAGCGCTTTGAGGACGTCGAAGAGGGTCTTGGTCAACGAGCCGTTCGCGACCGCTACCTGGAAGTCTACGGCATTCCTCCAACGCTCAGCGTGCTCCGCGAGCGTATGGCCCAGATCGAGACGCAGGCGTGCATCGAGCGAATCGATTACGACGCCATCGGCGCTTTTGTCGACGGGGACACCACCCAAGCAGGGTTTGGTGAATGGCCCGCGTCTGTCGAAGCGGACATCGAACGCTGGGCGTTCGCGGAGATCGAACGCCATCAGGTGTTGCGCGTTTCGGATCTACCAGGGGGCCAAGACAGCCGCCGCCTCGCCCTCGTTCAGAGCCTGAACAACTGGCGAAGTGGACTCGTCGCGGTCCGCCAACGGCTTCACTGCGAGGGCTTTTTGCGCGGCGCGCTCCCCACGTCGCCCCACCTCGACTGGAAGACTCGGGCGTCCATCGAAGAGTTCGCTCGGCGTCATCGCATCTACGCGCGCGACGAGTTTGGCCCAAAGACCCTCGACGCTCTACGCACGCCTCCTCTTGAGCTGGAGCGCCGCGCGCTGGTCCGAGTCCTCGCGGAGCGTGCGCGCGTCGACTGGGGGATCCTCGAAGATGGGACCGGCGGAGGCAACGACGAGGTAGAGAGCATCGCGACTCACATCGAAGCGCTGTTGGATATTGGGACCGTGGATGGCGCGCGCCGTTTTCTTCAAGGTCTCGGTGAGCATATCCCAGACCACCAGCTCATCCCCGTCGAAGACTTCGCGCTTCCGGACGACTACTCGGCGAACATGGACCTTCATATCGTCGTCGACCGCGGCGATGTCCGTTATGACGCTCCCTTCAACCCGGACGGAACTCCCATCGTGTTTCCGCCCCTCGCCCAACGACCGATGTTGCGCGTGTTCGTCGGGACCGGTGACGACGAGCGTCTCCTCGTCGAATGGCCGACGACGATCGGGGGGTGGCGCGAAGAGGTTGACCGAACGGGCGCCACGGTCTGGGCGTACAAGCAGTCTGCGATCGGCGACGGCATCTGGCAGCACATCGTCGCCGCCCCCGTATGGCTTCCGCCCACCTCTACGCCCAACGAGACGTTGGTGCAGACCATCGATGACGATGACAATGGGCACAACATCATCCGCCGAACGCTCCTCGGGCCAGGCTATGCCTCCGCGTACGGACTCGTGGCAGCGATTCATCGGCGCCGAGGCCGGAACGGCTATGTCGATGACGGCATTCGCACCCACGGGAGCGTCGACTACACGAGCGTCTTCGGCGACTTCTCCCACGGCTGTCATCGCCTGCAGAACCACCGCGCCGTGGCGCTCTTTTCGTTCATCCTTGCCCACCGCCCGCACCGCTACGAAGGCCCTGTCTCCGTCGACTATCGCCGCGACGTAGACCTCGGCGACCGCGTGGAGACCCTTCGGATCGAGCAGCGCGGAGAGCGCTTCGTTCTCACGCCGCCGGTCCCCTTCCGCGTGCTCGAGGGCCGGGTCGTCGGCGACCGTGAGCGCCCCTCCACGGAGACGTTCCCCGTTCTCTCCCGATGAACTCCGAGCACGTCTGCGATGACTGATGACGACGTCTGGGTCTCTTCGATCGTCGCGGCCGTCGCCCTTCTGATGACGCTCCTGGTGAGCCTGCACGTGCTCTGGACGCGTTCCGATTCACGCTCCTCGCTCGCCTGGATCGGTCTCGCCTGGCTTGTCCCGTTCCTCGGCGCGTTCCTCTACCTCTCGTTTGGCGTCAACCGCATCAAACGAAAAGCCAGCCGCGTCCGATCGTTGCGGCGTCCTCGGAAGAGGAACGTCGATGAGCTTCAGCCCGAAGACTTGCGCGTCTTCTTTCCGAATTCGCCGCAGCTGCTTCAGCTTGTACGGGCTCTCGACACCGTCACGGATCGACCGCTCTGTTTTGGGAACCGGGTGGAGGTTCTCAAGAACGGCGACGAAGCCTACCCAGCGATGATTCAAGCCATCGATGACGCGAAGCATTCGGTGGCCATGCTCTCGTACATTTTCGAATCACGTGGGCCAGGTCAGGACTTCCTCCGGGCCTTGGTGGACGCCCACAAACGCGGCGTTGAGGTACGCGTTCTCGTCGATGCCGCCGGCGAACGTTACGGCTATCCACGCATCTCGCGCCTGCTTAAGCGCGAAGGTGTCAACGTCGCCCGTTTCCTTCCCGCGTTTCCGCCCTGGCGATGGCCTTTCATGAACCTGCGCAACCACCGCAAGGTCCTCATCGTCGATGGCGAGGTGGCGTTCACCGGGGGGCTCAATATTCGGCCCGACCATGTCATCGGCGATAAGCCGCCGCTCCCGACCCGCGACCTTCACTTTCGCTGCAGCGGCCCCGTCGCCATGCAGCTCATGCAGGTGTTCGCGGAAGACTGGTACTTCGTCACCCACGAACATCTCGATGGGCCGCCATTCGTTTTGGAGCTTGGCGACCCTCAGGGGGGTGTTCCAGCGCGCGCCATCGCCGATGGGCCCGATGAGGACTTCGACAAAGTGCGCTGGGGCCTGTTGGCGGCGCTCGCTTGCGCGCAGAAGCGCGTCATCATCGCGACGCCGTACTTTCTGCCGGACGATGCCCTTGTGATGGCACTCGGCGTCGCGGCACGGCGCGGCGTTCAGGTCGACGTGATCTTGCCCGAGCGAGGAAATCTCCGGGCTGTCGACTGGGCGATGCGCCATCTGCTGACCCATGTCGATCTCAGCGGCGTGAGCGTCTGGCGCTCAAGCGGAGATTTCGATCACACGAAGCTCATGGTCGTCGACGGTGGCTGGGTCTTCTTGGGGTCCAGCAACTGGGACGCACGCAGCCTGCGCCTCAACTTTGAGCTCAACGTGGAGTGCTACGACTCGGCTTTTGCGGAAGAGATGCAGGCGCTCCTCGACGAACGTATCGAGCACAGCAAGCCGGACAGGGCTGGCTACACGTCGGTTTTCGCCACCTTGCGCAACGCCCTCGCCGCGCTCTTCACGCCCTACCTTGACCCCTACCTTTGAAGCCGGTCCAGCTCGCCGGCGGAGTATGGCTCCAGCGTTTCGTCGGAGGTCCGGCCTTGTTCCACGCACTCGGCGATTCGCTCGTCGCTGAGAGGGGTGAGCCGAAGCACAGACTCCTGGGAGTGCTCGGAGTCCACGCGCTCGGCCTGTGCCACCCGAAGCGCCATGACGTCGTAGACCACCGAGGTGCACGCGAGTGGCGCAGACTGCGTCTCGAGCACTTGGCGGATGTTCGCCTCGACCTGCTCTTGCACCGCTTGCCGCGCTTCGTCGCTAAGCTGCACGTCTTCTTCAAGGAGCGCCCGAGGGTAGATCTGGGGGATCTCCACATCGTTGAGGGTCTGGGCCATGCGGGCGAAGGTGCGCGCTTGGCCGCTCAGCGAAGCGACGGCCCACCGAGGTTCTCTGCGGGCGCCCACACCTTGAAACGCTTCAGCGCTCTCAAGGGCCTTGCCCGAGAGCAGACGAACTTTGTCCCGGAGGCATCGAATGAAGTCCTCCAGGCTGGGCTGGCCGGCGCAGTCGATGCGCGCCTGGCTGAACTCCGCGTATCGCTCTTCCGCGCGCTTGAGTTCTTTGTGTGCTTCGTCGTCGCTTGCGCTCGGCGTCGTTTCAGCGGGCGCTGGGGCCCCACCACAGGCCGCGAGAGCTATCAACGCCGCGATCGCCGAAGTCTTCATGCGGCGGACCCTATCGCTACGTCCCAGTGGGTTCAACTGACGCCCGTCGACCGGCTGTGCATTCAATGGTGTAACGTGGTCCGATGAACCCAATCGTTCGCTGCTTCTTCGTCTGCATCGTCGCCTGTGGCTCCACCCCGACGGCACCCTCCCGCGACAAGCCCGAGCCCCTCGACAGCGCTGCGACCCTCGAGTGAGGAGGCGAGTTCCGAGCCGGCGGAACCTGACCCAAGGGTCGACCCCGAGCCCGCCCTTGAGGCTTCAGCCGAGATGCCAAGCGGAGGTGCAGCCGAGGAGCCCACCGAAGCTTCGCCAAGTGTGGACTACGGGACCTTTGCCCCCGAGTTCCAGCTGGAGGGTCTCGCGAGCATTCGCGCGTATTCGATCAACCTCGACGGCGAGGCGATGGGTCGTTCATTGGTCAACAGCAGTGGGGCGCTCAACGACACGCGCGAGCCCGAAGAAGGTGTCGCTCTCACGCGGCAACAGGCGCTGGTTTTGTTTCGCGCGGTGTCCGAAGAAGTCGAAAGCTACCCCATGGCGCGTTGCTACAACCCCCACCACGGGTTTGCGTTTCTCTCCAGTGAGGGCGAGCTACTGGGCCACATCTCGGTGTGCTTTGAATGCTCGACTCACGATAACACCGACGACCTCGCTCAAGCTTACGTCAACTTGCCCGCGCTCCGGCGCCTCGTTCGCGGACTGGGGCTTCGCCGCCACACGTGAGCGTCCTCGACGTCGCATACCGCCAGCTCACCGGCTTCTCTTCCGCGGTGGAGCACTACTCCGCCGAGCAGAGGTTCCACTCGGGCACCGCGCACAAGACGGCGCGGTCACCCGTCGAAGATGCGACGTCCTGACAGATCGCCAGGCCATCCGCTGAACAAGGGGTGCCCACGGGGAAGCGGTCTGTGTCGCAGTGCAAGCTGCAAATGCATTGCCCGTTGGCAAGGTGAATGGCTGTTCCATCGGGACAGTTCGACCCGGACTCGTCGTTGCACGGGGCACCGATATCCGTGCCGCGATTAATCCACGGTCCCCTTGTGATGAAGAAGCCGTCCCTGCATGAGCGAGTGGCGCAGCCGCCACAGTCCCCTGGGCACGTCGCGCAGTCTTCGCTGCCGTTGCAGGTCCCGTCGCCACAAACCGCGCTGGAACAGGAGCCACAATCAAGGGTGCACAAGCAGGTCTCTTGCGCGCTGCAAAAGCCATCGCCGCAAGTTGAGCGGCAGTCGCCGGGGCATGTGGCGTAGGTCTCGCCTCCGGCGCATCGGCCATCGCCACAGGTGCCGCACGAGCCGTCGACGCAGGTCACGCCGAAGTCGCTCAGACAACGACGCGTGCTGCATTCAGCCACGCTCAACGGGCTGGCGCAGCCCAAGAAAGCGGAGCGTCCCGAGTCGTCCTCGAGGAGACACTCTTGACGGCAGCGTTCGGTGGTCACGGGGTCGATGCACCCCCCCCCGCCTCGTAGGCCTCACAGAGCCTCAGGCACTCGATTCCATTCGCGTTTGCGCCACAGTCCGCCTGGCAATGGAACTCTGTCCCCGGGAGCGGCTCATAGCCCTCGCATCGACCATCTCCACACACCGTCAGATGTTCGCGAACACACTCGATGCTACACGTCTCCCCGCTCGCGCAGGCGTCGAATGCCTCGATCTGTGAGGCGCTCGCCTCGGCGCACACGTTCAGACAGAGGGTGAGACCAAAGTTGTTGAGCGGTTCGTTCGTGCAACGTCCGGATGGTGAGAGGGCTTCGCAGCCCAACGTGCACGCGGCCAGACCGGGGGCGGGGCAGTCCTCAGGGCAGCTCTCGAAATCTTCGTCTTCTGCGCACCGGCGGTCTCCGCATCCGCGGAACGGCTCTGTGGCGTCAGGAAAGCCGGCGTCGAACGAGGCGACGTCCGATGAGGCTGTGTCAAACCCAGCATCACGGAGAGCGGTATCATCGCCAGCATCGGCGCGTGCGAGATCGGGCGTGCAAACATGAACGGGTCCCGCACCACCACAGTACTCGCCCTGCAGGCAGTTGGCGCGACTGAGGCACCCGGGTGAACAGGTGTCAGGGCGTTCGCAGTGAAGTCCAGGCCCACACTCGATGGAGCCACATTCCACAACTCCGTTGCCAAGGCTCGACCCCTCACCACATGCGACAACCAAGGCACAGAAAAACAAGACTTGTAGGAAACGGTACATCATAGGGCTCCAATGAACGGGTCGTAACAAGTGCGAGTGCTGAACTCGCTCGTTCCACCGCAGGAAAGAAAGCGGCTTCGGTTGGTCGGCGTGGTCGTAAAACAGGTCACCCAACAGTCGAAGGAGTTCGAGACGCATCCGTTGGTTTCGTACGAAAAACAGCGGTATTCCGAACCAGCATCCGGCGAGCCCGTGCCAAGCTTCCAGTGTCCAAGCTTCCTGTGTCCAAGCTTCCAGTGTCCAAGCTTCCTGTGTCCAAGCTTCCAGTGTCCAAGCTTCCAGTGTCCAACGCACCGGCGTCCAAGCTCCCTGTGTCCATGCCTCGATCTCTAGTCTGCCACGGCACCCCCCAACCACTCGCGGAGCTCGGGGTGTTTTTTATGAGCAAATCCGCGTTCTTACGGTCAGGCTACGAGGCGATGCTCGCGCTTGCGCCGCGTTCGGAAACGCGCGCTACTGCAAGCGCGCACAAGACAGGTAACCGAGACTGTGAACGTGGACAACGGTGGCCCGAATCGGCCCTCATCGTGCTCGATGAAATGCACGCAGCGGGTCTCGGACTTTGCGAACTGCGCACTCAACTCGCATCAAGCGCTGGTGGACCGAGACTTGGCGTGCGCGTCGCCCGTCGACCCGATGGAGGCTTCCCAGAGTGCTATTTCTCCCCCGAAGACCAGGGTGTAGGCTGCGGCGATGGGCAGTTGGGGAATGGGTCCGTTCGACTCCGATGCGGCGTGCGACTTTCTCGACATGCTGGATGAAGGCGCGCCGGAACGGATCACGAGCGCACTTCAGTTGGTTGCTGATGCGCAAGCGGCTGAGTATATCGACGTTGACGATGGCGCTCATGCCTGGGTCGCGGCGGAGATCATCGCCGGGGCGTTCGGGTTGGCGGCTCCCGACGCGGTAAACGACCGAGCGCTGGAGACCTCGGGGTCACTCAAGCCGCAGGAGAGCGACCGGCTTTTGGCTCTGGCGGCCGTCGCCAGGTTGCGCACGTCCGGGGAGCTACACGAACTCGTTCGCGCCGACGAGTCCATGCACCGCGAGTTCGAGCGGCGTACCTCTGGACTGGAAGAGCGCCTCGTCCGGGCCGCGGCGGGGGCGAAACCATTCGCGCGTGCCAAGCGAGGCGACGTCCTGCTGCTTCACGGTGAGCCGCGCGTGCGAGTGCAGGTTCTCAACGCGAGGGAAGTCGTCGTGTTCTCGGCAGCCGACGACGGGAACGACGTGGTCGAGGAAGAGTTGGAGAGTCGCGCGCATCGCGTTGTCACGAGCGTGGCGCAGCTTGCGCGCTGCTCTGAGCACGTAGGCCCTGCGGCGATCTCCAAGAACATGAAGGCGTCCGCGCGTTACGCCACCGAAGCCGGCACTGGACCGCACGGCGGGTACTTCGAGAACTACGCGATCGCGACGGCGACCGGCCGAAACCTAGAGCTTGTCGGGTACGAGAACGCGCGCGCTTACGAGAGTGGTGAGCAGTACACCCTTGGGGCGCTCCGGGAGTTGGCGCTCCGTCCAGAGAGGAAGAAGCGCGTTCGCTCTCCCGCACAACGCGAAGCGGCGTTTCGGATCGCTTGCGAGCCACGCTGGAAGGAGCGCCGGGAGCAGACCCGTCCGGGCGTCTTTGGCGACGTAGACAACGTGCGGGGATTTCTCGACTGGATGCAATCGACTGGTGGCGTCGACAATATGCTGCGCGTGTTTCGTCTGGGCGGACTCCCCAGTGCCATGGACGAGTGGGGCGCTCGCTACTCCCGGGTCTTTGCGGTCATCGTCGCGCATTGGTTGGGGCGATGGAGCCTCGATGCGTTGCCGCACGAGCTCGCGCAGAAGTTCCCCGAGCGCCCGAACGATGAGGGCCTCGCGGGCGCCGTGGAGGACGCGCGACGCATCGCGGACAGCCTCTTAGATTTCGACTCCGTGCTGCGTATGATGTGGTGCGAAGAAGCGCAGGGCATCGAGGAGCTCGAACGCGAGGTCGCCGAGCTCCAGCGCGCGCTCTCTGATGCGGGCTGAGCCCCGGCCGATAGGCGCTTCGTCGTGACGTTCCAGAAGCTCCGTCGAAGTGAGAAGGAAGAGCTCACATCGCTCGTTTTCGACGACCTCGACGCTAGCGATTCCAGCGCCTCGTACGCCGTATGAGGGAAGTACTCGCCATTGACGACACAAGCACGAATCCTGTCCATGTCGAGCGCACCACCAGAAAGCCGTACCATGACTACGAAGCAGCTAGCATTTCTCGCAGCCGTCTCCATTCCGATGTCGATGCTGGGATGCTCAACCAACACCATGGAGCAGGACGCGTCCGCGGCTGATGGATCCGCAGGCGATGTCAGCGGTTCCGACGGAGGCGTCGATGCCTTCGATGATATGGACAGCGGCAACAACGATGCCTCGGTAGATGGCGCAACGCGAGATGCATCTGCTCGTGATGGAGGTCTGCTCGATGCCGGGACAGCGGACGGTTTGTCGGCGGACACTTCCAGTATCGACGCTGGCGTGGAGTGCCGCGATGTCGACTTTTGTGGCAACGAGTGGGACGACAACTGCGACGGAGAAATCGACGAAGGATGTGGCCCCTGCGCCTTCGACGAAGTGGTGTGTGAGAGCGGCTGCTGCGCGGAAGAAGTGGTTCTGGCTCCTCGAAGGCTGACCAGCCCAAGCGCGGTGACGGACTCTCGCGGGAACATCTATGTAGCCTGGTGTGGAAGGGACCTCAGCGACATCGGCTTTGCGTTCTTCGACGCGGAGACTTCAACTTGGCGAACGTCGACTGGGAATGGCTACTGCGACCGCGTTTCTGGCTTCCTCGAAATTTTCCGAAATGAGACGACGGGCTTGCTGTCCATCGTGACTCGGGCCAATCGCTTTCTCTATATGTACCGCTCCGATGACAACGGGCGAACTTGGTCCTCGTTGGATTTACCGGATTGGAGTGACTGGAGTCCGCCGTCTGTTCAGGGAATCGATGTCGCGGTCGACTCCGACGATTCGGTCCATGTCATTCAGCAAGAGATGGTGTCGGGCTCGGTACCAGGTCCGCTACACTATGGCGTATTTAGTGACGCGTGGACGACTGAACGCAGCGCGGGTGTGTGCTCCCAGGTTCCACAGATTTCGTTGAACGACGATGATGAGCCGGTGATCGCCTGCGGCGTTGTCGATGGCGGGCACTACGACTTAGAAGTTCTGTCGCGGAATTCCGTTGGCAATGGTTGGGAAAGGCACGTCGCCACGGACGACGCCGCCAACTACGGGATCGCGAATGTCCAACTGGTGAACGCACCCGACGACACACTTGCGGCTTTGTACCTCGCTCGAGATCGCAATGGCGCTGAGACGACCGTCTGGCGCATTGCGCGGGGTCGAACGGGTGGCGATTGGATCACCACCGACGTTGTGGTCCCAGACGCATCCTTGGGCATGGCCCACTTGATCTACGACGCCGACCAAGCTGGTGTGGTGGTCACTGCCCGGGGCGCTCTATTTCGCGAAACTATGGATGGATGGATTCGATCCGAGCTCGCCGAGCGAATCACTTCGTTGCCGTTTGTGCCCCTGCTGTATGGCGATTCGCTCTTGCTCGTCCACCAAGGCCCTGAGTTTCCAAACCCCTTGATGGTGCGGCAGGAAGCACTGTAGGCGCCGCTTTCGCTAATGGGTGGCGAAAGTCGGCAGGGTCCTCATGAGCGAGGACCACGCGAGCGACTGGCCTCTTCGATGGCGCGCCAGCTCCGCCGTGATGGCGTCGCGGGTCATGGCGCCGATGTGCGAGCGCTTGTCGCCTTGGAGCATGTTGCTGACCTAAGCCGCGTAGACCGGCGTCCGCCGGCGGCCCGTGGCGTCGCGCCGGCCAGGCGGACTCGTTCGTCGGCGTTTCGATCGATGATTCGCCGGCTCACTTCCTTCGGTGCAGGTTCAAGTGGCACAGGCAGCGACTTCGACGTGCGCCGAGCAAGTGCGCAGCGATGGCTATGCGCCGCGGCGACCTGAAGACACGCTCCTGCATGCGCTAGTGAGCGAGCACTGGCCGCGATTCTAGACGCGCCGAGAGCATCCGGGACATCGACAGTCGGGAACTTGTGTGCTTCACCGGCCGCGACCGCCGCGTCACCATGCGGGCGAAGTCGGCAGCTGTCGGTGCAGGTTGACGCCGTTGGTGACATCTCCGAGGAGCTGGTGAAGGGCCCACCCGTCGGCGTACGAAGCGTTGAGCCCGGAGCCAGAGATCGCGGACTCTAGCTCGGTTCGGAAACGGTCGCTCCCATCGATCGTGGGGCCCTCGGGATCGAGGGTCAGGTAGGTGTCGTCGGAGACTACGTATCCCGCCACCACGGATGGGAAGTACGCGACGAGCGCTCCGGCGTCCTCACGGAAAAGAGCGGGGGCCGATCGAAAGTCGGCGGCTTCGAGTCCGGTCGCTTCCATGATCGTCGTTCGAATCGCCGTGATTCGCGCCGCGGCATCGGCGTTGCTCACCATGAAGTCGACGTCGCTGAGGACCTCGTCGATGGTGACTGACGCGCTCGCCCCCATCGACGTCTGCCGGCCCTCAAAGAGTTCGACGGACCCATTGCCCGCGGTCTGAAGGGCTTCGAGCGCATCCACCGTCCCCGCAGGATCGGCGATGAGAAGTGCCCACCCTCGAGCCGAGTCCGAAGGTACAACGTTGACGATTTGGGAGATATGGGACAGCAACAGCCAAGAGCCGTCCACGTAGATTGCCGGTCCGACGCCCTGCGCTTGCAAGAACGTGCGAAACGACGTGCCGAGGCCATCCGTTCCCGTCAGTTGAGGCCTGGCCCGCAGCGCACGGCCGTTGGGCCAGCTGGTGCCTGCGTGCTCGTGGGGCGGCAGCAGCAGAAAGTTGCTCGGCAGATCGGCCACTGTCATGGGTTCGGCGTCGTAGACCTCAGCGCCGGCGACATCGGGGCCCCGAAGCTCACGGTACACCACCGTCGTCTCAGGCGACATTCTGAGAGGAGCCCGAAGCGCGATGCGCATCACCTGCGCGCCGTCCGGACCGGGCATGGCCATGTATGCCGGGTGGAAGTACTGCCCCAGCCAAGGCGCTTCGAGGCCATCGAACGCGGTCACTGGAATGCCGCCGGCGGCAGCCTCAAGCGACGACACGAAGGCGGGGTCGCTGGCCGAAACGAAGAGGCGGACGGCTGGGATCCAGAGGCGAGCTAAAACGCACCGCCGCAACCTTCATACGCAGCTCATCTTGGCCGCCCGGAATCATTCCGGCCTCTGTCACGACGTCGTCCACCTCCAGGGTGATGTCGACAAAGCCGTCCCACGCTGCGGAGTCGCGCACAAAGTCGAGTGCCTCGATACGAAGATCGATTCCCGCCCGCAGGTCCGATGCCGTCAGCTCGAAGGGTGGGGAGAAGAGTTCGTAGTCTTCGCCACGGAGAAGAAAGAGCCGGACTCGCTCCGCGCCTGGGCTCGCGATGCGCAGCCGAGCGGCCGCCGCGTCGGGCGCGTCGGGCCAAGCCAAGATGCGCAACGGCGCCAAGTCGGCCAGGTCTTCTTCGCCGTTCACGATGGAGTCGGCGGCGTCGCTGCACGCGATGAGTTCTGGGAGCGTCGCCTCCTCGGCGCATCGCGATTGGTCGTCGTCCAGGTTCGCCAGCAGGATCGCGCCGTGGGTCTCGTCGAAGCTCGCTTCCATGTCGTCGTCGTCGTCGTCGTCGAAGCGAACCATCCCGTCCCGGTTGGTGTCCGCCCGAAGATCGATGCAGGTATTGGCGGTGACGGTGCAGCCCATTGAGGCGTCGCAGCTGTTCGTTGTGCAGGCGCGCCGTCATCGCATGGGTCTTCTACTTGGCAGCCCAGAGCGGGGTCGCAGACGTTCGCTGTGCAGGGATTGCCGTCGTCGCACTCGGCGTTGGTTGTGCACTCGGCAGGCATGCTTGTGTCCTGGTCGGCGTCGGCCATGTTGTTGCCCGCGTCGGCGTCTCCGCCGCCAGCATCTCTTTGTTCGCCGGCGTCCATGACCATACCGTCGTCATCGCCACAGCAGCGAGAAGCAGAACGCATGCCAGCGCGGTATGGATAAGTCGTCATCGTGTTGTCCCCCAGGGTTGCGCTCAACTGTACATCAGCCTTCCCTCAAAGTGGCTCCGGCACATGAAGTTCGTCCGACCCCGTACCCCCTATGTGGACATCGATTCCCATGTGGTGTGTAGGATAACCGGATCTGAGGGCCGGATCGCGGGACGAGAGTTCACCGCATCATCGTCCGCGGCGATCACCGTCCTCACCGACAAACAGAAGGAGTACCTCGGCGTCCCCCCAAGGCCGATTGGTCGCTCCCCTTTTAGTCTGGGCGCCGGGGGGCGAGATCGGTAGGCACCTGGTTTCTAGCTGTTGGATCGCGCTAGTCTCTCGCTGGTGAGCACTTTTGACGGAGCGCAGTGGGCAGGGCGAGACCTTCGGCAGACCGACCTGCGGAGCGCTTCATTATGTGGCGCGAACCTACGCGGCTGCAGGCTCGACGACGTCGATCTCCGTGGCGCGGAATCTCTGGGGCGCGAACCTCTCGAGGGTCTCTGCCGGCGCGTCGATCTTTCGCGGTGCACGACTCGACAACTCCTCGTTTGCTGGAGCAAATCTTCGGGGCGCGCGTTTTCAAGACGCAAGTATGTCACTCTGCGATACTCGAGGGTGCTCACCTCGCCTGCGTGGACTGGGGTCACGAACGTTCCGACTTTCGCTCTCGCTTGGCTGAAGCGAACGGCTACCGAGCTTCACTGATGCCCTCTACGTTCACCAGGTTCGTTGCTCTCGAATGCAGCCAGGCAATGCGCTCCTCGCCATCGATGCCGCCCTGGGCTTTCCCCCAACGTGGAGGCCGAAATCGCGGCGCTCCTCGCAGAGGACAACTGGAGGTTGTTCGCTGTCGGCGCGATGGCTGCGACACGTCGGGGCAAAGCGGATAGTGTGATGGCGTTATTGGAGAGCCGCTTGGCTGGCGGCGGTCATATCGCCTTCATGTCAGCGGCTGCGCTTTACACGCTGGGGGAGACAAAGGCGTCGCTCTTGAGCCGCCATGCGGAGCTCGGTATCCCGAATCTGGACGGGCCGTTTCGAGCGCGCCGGCGTGTGGATTGAGGAAGTCCAACGTCGCTTGTCCCGCCATCGAAAGTTGGCCTGATCCGAACGAGCAACCCGCCTCGTTCAACGCTCTCCTCTGAGCCTTCGGATCGATCAGCGCAGCTTCGAATCAGCGCTCCAAGAACACTGGATTCGACACGCCGAAGGGACGGCTTCCGTTTGCGTCGAAGGCTTCGTCGCCAGCCGCGTGGAAGACGACCCAGCTCCCACCCTCCGCGACGTCGATGGAGATGTTTTCGTCGTAGCGAACGCCGGCGCCTGACGCATCGACGGCGATGGTTTGCGTGGTCACGCCGTCGACGATGACCTCGAGTCGGCGGACATCCACATAATCCGCGGCGATGAGGGTCACGTTGAACTGGGCTGTCTCCCCGCTCTCCGTCACCGTGTCGCCTGGACCCGCGCCGTCCGGTCCAGACACGCGAAGATCGATGCCGCCGTAGATGATGGAGGCCCCGCGTTCGAGCGCCGCCTGCAGAGCAGGTCCGGTGACTTCAGCCGGGATGTTCGTTCCTAGCTGCAAACAAGTGCGCGGGTAGCCAGGCGGCACAGAGTTCAGACGGTGACTGTCCGAGGACCCCACCGCCGCGATCTGGCGCCCTTGGTTCAGCAAGGAGAACCAGTCCGCCACCGTCTCCGCACGGTTCGATTCGAAGTTGCTGTCGTTGAAGATCTCGACGACGCGAAACTCTTCGTCCCACATCTCGGGACGACCCACGGTGCCCGTCACCGGGTCATACTCCGCAGCCGTAAAGTAGCCTTGCAACGCGCCGCCGCTTCGGGGGTGATTGATCGTCAGAGTCGGCGCCTCGGGCCGGTCGCGGACCGCGTCGAAGAGCTCAGTCGGCAGCAGACCCGGCCAGAGCGGCGTCCCGTTGCCCGGCCCCTCTCTCATCTCCAGAGGGAAGGTGTTAAAGTGCCCATACTCGACGGTCGTGAGCTCAACGCCAATGAACCCCTTCACAAACGCGTCCAGGCCCAAGTCGGTGATTATGGGCGAGTAGTCACGGATGACTTCATGCTCGGTCCGAATCGCAATCTGGACGCCGTTGGCGACGATGGATCGCAGCTTGTCATCCGCGCGGTCCGAAGAGTCCACCGAGCCGTGGGTGTGAAGGTGAAAGTCCCCGCACAGAACCCCAGGGTTGGGGAACACTTCGTCGATGACGGCGTCGACACGCGCTTCTCCGTCAACGCTCACCACTTGCTCGACTCGCTCGTACGTCGGGCCGTGACCGACTCGAACCCGATACTCGCCGGCGGGCACTTCGAGCGTCGCCATCCCATCGACGGGGTTTTCGAAATGAACTCGCCCACCTCCCGGAGAAGACTCGCCAAAGGAAGCGGGGGCCGTTGGAACCTCGCCATCGACACGGAAGACTTCGATCTTGGCGGGGAAGTTGTCACCGGAGGCGCCCTCGGTCGTCGTGACTCGAATCGTCGACGCGACGGGAAGCTCGAGGACGTTATCCGCGACCACGTCAAAGGGGCCCGCCAGCGGGAAGCCATCGCGCCAGACGTAGAGTTCCGTCGCGCGTGTGTCGACGGGGACGCTAAACGTTCCTGTCGCATCCACCAAGAAGCGAGAGAAGTGTTCGTCGTCCGGTCCTAACGCATGGACACGAACGCCACCGACGGGTGCACCGTCCGCGTCGACCACGCGCCCGCTGAGCGTTGACGTCGCGGGTGCACCGTTGGCGGCGAGACCTTCCATCAGCGACGGCATCCCGCCGTCTGCTCCGACCACGATTCGCCCGAGGGGGACCGCGGTCTCTCCACAGCGCAAGCGCACGGCGCCAGAAGTGAACACGTCCGCACCGCTGATGCTGACCAGACCTGTGAGCATACCGTCGGACGGGGCGGTCCACGCATAGTTCGTGCGCACATCGTCGGTGAACGCGATGAAAGGGGTTCGGCCCATGGCTTCTGCAAACCCGGTCCCGGGCCTCCACGAAGGCATCCGGTTGGCCTGAAAGAAGACCTGCAAGCCGCCGATGCTCGAGACGAGCTGCCGGTGTGGATTGACGCGCATGGTGACATCCACAGCGTTTGAACCCGGCTCCAGCGCGTAGTCGATGGCGCCTTCAGTTCCGGTGAAGTCCAACGAAGTGAGGACTTCGATGATCTCGCCCAGGGCGGTCAAAGGCGCGAGGGGACCCGTGACGCGAACCACCGCGGCTTCGCCATCGCTGCCGTCGTTCAGAACGGTGATGGAACGCGTGGCGACCAAGAAGCGCCCAATGGTCATGACGATGAGACTAAAGTCCGCAGGGTCGACGAGCTGGTCGCCGTCGACGCCCGCGATGCCAACCATACGTCCACCGAACGGGTCGTAGGTTTGACCGATGTGGTCCTGTTGCGAGAACATCACCGCGACATTCTCGTTCGCGAGGACCAGGTCTCCCTCGCGCCACTCACTCAAGCCGAGGTTGCCTGGCGGGAGCTGGGCTGCACTGAGGCTGCCCGCGACCAGGCCTCCGCCAAGAACCACCGGCACGGGCTCCATGCCTTCTTCGATCGGAGAAGGCGGGTCACACGCGAGGGAGGGGCCCGCGTCTGGATCGTCCGGTGCGTCAGCAGCATCCGTTGCATCGGCGGCATCCGAGGCGACGTCCGGCGCTACATCCGGCGTAGATCCGGCATCGCCGGCGCTGTCATCGCCGCACGCGAGGAGAAGAACGAGTGAGAGCCAGCCGCAGCTTCGTGGGAGACAGAATCGCATGGCCCGACGCTACACAACGCTGGGAGCAAAGGCACGGTGATCGTGGAGTTGAAGACGAATCTCGTCCGGACCCGTTGGGCGAAAGATGCCCGGGTCTAGAGCACGTCTCATACGCAATCCATCTTACTCGTCACGACTCCTTCGAAGCGAGGTACGCAGCCTCAAGGCTCTCGCCGAGACGAATCTCCAGAATTCGAACGCCCGACGCGAGCAGCGCGGGGATCAAGCGCGCCTCAGTCTCGGACACGTCTTCGTCGGGTGAAAGCAGATACCGAAGCTCGTCGCCCACGAACGCGGGCTGACGTCCGTTCCCCACCTCAATCCGCATGCCCTCAATCCGCACGCCGTCATACTCGGGCGGACGCAGGTAAGCCCGTATCGCCCTCGCTGGGCGTTCGCCCTTAATCGCAGTTTCACCGTTGTCAGAAAGTCAGAGTGTCACTAGGCCTGGTGAGTGAACAAACCTTCGCCCGTGCCGCTTTTCCAACATCCGCCGATCAGCGCGCGCATCGAGATCGACGATACGGGAAAGGTGGTTTCTTCGGACGAGACGCCCGGAGCAGGTCGACGTGCTTCAGGCGCTGGTGGGCTCCTTGGCCGCCCTCGGCTCACGAGCCCTCGCGGAGCTTGGTGCGGGGCAGCTCAATCGACTGGTCCTGGACGGGAGCGCAGGTCGACTCGTGTTCTCCGAAAATCCGGACGGCGGCTTCAAAGCTCACCTCGTTGACGCAGACGCGCCCCTCGGTCTTGCTCTTGCCAGCATCAGCCAGTGATTCGCGTCTTTCTCCTCCTCGCGGGATCCAGCCTTTGGACCGCCGCCGCCTACGTGGGCGGAACGACCCCGGACGCCGCTGGACCGCCTCAAACTCTCGATGGCGTACTGGTGCAGGCGTCGCCGCCAGCGGAAGCTGTCCCGGACGCAACGCTTCGTCCCTCGGCAAGCAGCGCGCCAGATGCAGAGTCCGGTGACCTGAGGGTCGCTGTCCCGGCCGTCGCTGTCCCTGCCGTCGCGGAGCCCGAACTCGAACGCCCGCCTCGTGGTCCCCTTCGCTCCCGGCTATATCACCTTCGAAGAGTCTTCTATCGCCTCAGAGATCGCGGAGTTCGTCTCCCACACCGAGGACGACCTGGACTGCCTCGTCGCCATCCGCGTCTATTCTGCGCCGGGTGAAACCGGCCGCGCCCCGTTCCTCGCAAGCCGGCGTGTCGCGCTGGTGAGAGGTCGTCCTCGCCGAAGGCATGCCCGAACGGCGTGTCCACATCGAACCCACCCCACAGACTCAATCCCCCGACGCCGTGTTCGCTCACGTCGAACTCGAACGAGTCGGAGACTGCCGATGATTCTCGCTCTCATACTCGCCGGCGGCGGAGCCTTGCTCACGTTTGCCGCCGGCTTCGCCTTCGCCCATCACGCCTCGCAGGCCCGTCTCGACGAGCTCCGCGCCGCCCAAGACGAGACGCTTGCGCAGCGCCAGAGCGAACTCGATGAGTCCGTACGACTTCAGAAAAGCGCGGAGAGTAGAGAGCGCGATGCGGAGGCCCAGCGCAGACAAACCGAACGCGCCCTGGGACTCGACCGAGCTCCGCTGACGGCACCCCAAACGCTCCAATCGCTGGTGGGAAGCACCTCCGCGCGTGCCGCAGTTCTCGCGGACGTCGAAGGCCTTGAATGGGCGGGTGTTGGAGAGCCGGCGCACCGAGAGCGATTGGCTTCTTTGGGCGTCACCGCAACTTCCTTCAACGACGACGACATCCTGGTCCTTCGCTCCCGCGGCGGGGACGCCCTGGTCCTCGCGGCGGTGGGTAAGCGCGCCCTCGTCTTTCACCGCGGGATTCACGAACAGGGGCTCTTTGCGTTTGAGCGAAGCCTCGTCGAGCTCCGGCGCGGAAGACCCACCCCGCTTCGTCGCTCTTTGCCTCTGCCTCTGCGGCCGCCTTCCGCCTTTCTCAAAACTCTTGAGACGCGCCTTCAGGCTTCCGGCGCCCGCTCACTCGTTGCCCTCGGCACGGAACATCACGAAGGAAGCGATATCGGCGTCCAAGCGCCCTCCGCTTCAGACGTAGCCGCTCTCGAACACTTGTTCAAAACCGGTCCCATGCTCAACCTCGGACCCATCACCAGCGTCGAATGGTGTCGTCCCTCCGGCTCCATGCTGGTGGTGCCCGCGTCGGGGTTCCTCCTTGCGGCTGCGTTTGAACGCTACGCACTGGACGATGTTCAAGCGCAGCGCATCGAGTCTCTGATCGCCACTCAGGCACTCAAAGAGGCCGCATGAGTCAGAGAAATCCCAATGAGCCTTCCTACCAGGAGCTCGTCGCGATGCTGAAGCGGGCCGAGGAAGAGCGTCATGAGCTCGTCGCCCAGCTTCGAAGCATGAAGCGCGAGCAGGACCGGGCTGCAGGCTCCACGTTGCGACCCTCTGCGAAGTCTTCCGAGGACCCTGAAGGTTCTCGCCCGGACCGGAGTCGCCGGCCCACCCTCGACTACGACCGCGGCGCCAAGCACTCGGAACGATCACCTCGGCTTTCACCTCGAAGGCAGGGTGCGGCGCAAGAGCGACGTCGTCGCCGTCGCGCCGAGCTGGATCCCTGGATCGGCAAGCGCTGGGGTCGTCGACACGAAGAAGGTCGAGGACAAAGCCGACTTCGACGCGGGCCGCCTGCGGCAGCTCGACGCTCCCCAGTTGGACTCGCTGCCCTATGGCGTCGTTGTCGTCGACCGCGAAGGTCGAGTCGTTGAGTACAACGACACCGAAGCGCGCATGGTCGGACTTGAACGCACGCGGGTCGTCGGAAAGAACTTCTTTCTCGACATCGCGCCGTGCACTCGAATCCAAAGTTTCTTGGGGCGCTTCGAAGAGTTTGTCAAAACCGACCACGGTTTTGGCGTGGAGACATTCGACTTTGTGTTTCGCTTCCGCCACTCGACGCAGTCCGTCACCGTGTACATCACCGCGGGCCGAAGACGCGGAACGTACAACATCGCGATGCTTCGCCGGAAACGTCGTCTACCACGGGTAGCGGCGGCGGATCGAAGCTCCTCGCTCATCAGGGCTCCTTCGTCGCGAGGTACGCCGCTTCAAGGCTCTCGCCGAGACGAATCTCGAGAATGCGAACGCCAGCCGCAATCAGCGCGGGGATCAAGCGTGCCTGGGTCTCGGACACGTCTTCGTCGGGTGAAAGCAGATACCGAAGCTCGTCGCCCGCGATCGCGGGCTGGCGTCCTTGGAGGAAGGCGAGCTCTTCGAGGACGACAGGCCCGGCGACGCGAACGCGCACGAGACCAACGCTCCGCGTCAACTCTTGGAGGGGACCGCTTCGAACGCACCGCCCCGCTTCGATGAACGCGAAGTGGTCGCAGGTCGATTCCACGTCCGCCAAGATGTGCGTGCTCACGATGACCGTGCGCTTCCCTCGCTGGCTTCGGAGAAGCTCGCGCATCATGGCGACCAGGGCGGGGTCGAGTCCCCCGGTGGGTTCGTCCAGCAGTACTAGTTCGGGTTCGCCCAAGAACGCCTGGGCGACGGCAAGGCGTCGGCGCATCCCGTGGCTGAGCTGACCGACGCGCGCGTCGGCGCGGTCACCCAGTTTCACCATCTCGAGCACACGCGCAGCGTCCTTGCGCGCGGCTTTGGCGTTCAGCCCTTGGAGTCGCGCGAAGAAGGTGAGGAGCTGCGTGGCGCTCGAGTGGGCGTTCAGCGCACAGTCTTGGGGAAGCACCGCGACGCGACCGGCATGTCGTGACGCGTCAAAGGCGCCGCCGCCGAGGATATCGACGTGACCCTCGTCCGCCCGCAGGGCGCCGCTGACGATGCCAAAGGTCGTCGTCTTCCCGGCGCCGTTGGGTCCGACGAGTCCAAAGACGCTGCCCCTCGGTACAGCAAGATCGAGTCCGTCGAGGCCGCGCTGCTTTCCGTAGCGTTTGATGACGCCGCGTAGTTGCAGGGCGCTTGGTCCTGATCGCTCACGCGTCTCTCCGGGCAAATCGAACGTGTCCGGCGAGGAAGTACGCGAAACCGAGAGCGACGAGGACAGCGAGGGCCGGGCCCGAATCCGCCAGCTCCGGACGCCACAAGTCGAGGCGATGGGCGCCGGGAAAAAACTGGCGGAGGGAGTCGGCGAGCACCGGCGCGCGCTCCCTGACGTCGTCGCGCCCGAGGACACCGGCGGCGGCGGAAACGCCGGCCAACGCGAGAACGGCCATAGCGCGAGACCACGGAACGGAGCGAGTGAGCTGCGAGGTGCCGAGGGCGAGACCCAGGAACGCGAAGCCGTACACAAACGCGCTCAGCGCGTAGCGGAGCATCCACAGAGCCGTGTCCATGAGCGGGAAGCTCGCCAGCTGCACGAAGCCCGTGACGTAGGAGGCGAGCGCGCCGGCGAGGATCCCCGCGAGGAGCAGCAGCGCCTGGCCCAAGAGTTTGCCGAGGGCCCAAGCGCTTCGCTCGCTTCGGGCCAGGGCAAAGCGCGCGGAGCCGCTCGAAAGCTCGCTGGCGATGGCGTCGCCGGAGGTGAGCACCACGAAGACCGGCCCAAAGGTCAGCGCAACCCAGCCGTAGAGGAGCGCCAGCGGCGGCACGCTGAGCAAGGAAAGAGCGAGGTCTGCGATCACGGACCAGGCGTGTCAGGACGCGGCGAAGCTCGCTGTTGCGCATCACCGCCTCGGTGAGGGTGCCGGGCCGGTCCGTTTGTGCGACGAGGAGCTGCTCGGCGAGCTCCGTCTCGATGGTCTGAAGAAGCTCGGTGAAGATGACCGACGCGGCGATGGCTCCGAGTACATAGAGCGAGAGGAACACAAGTACCTTGCGCGAGCGCAGCGACTCGCCCAGGTCGAAGCGCGCGACGATCCAAGCGTCACGGAGCGTTTTCACGGGCCCGCTCCATCGCGCTGCGAGCCGCCGGCTCCAGGAGTTCGAGGTCGATGTGGTTCCAGATCTCCATCGCGCTTTCGTCGACGCCATCGGCGCGCTCGTCGCCAACGATGCCCTCGAGCTGCAGCTGGGCGGTTCGAAGGATGCCGGTGATGTCGTGGGTGATGCCGAGGAGCTCGCGCGGTGGCGGGCGCTCTCCACCTTGGGCCAGAAGAATGAGCTCCTCGCCGTACCCCACCAAAGCATCGTTCATCGTCTGGAGGGCGTCGTCGAGGGCGGCCACTTCCGTCTCGTCGAGATCTCCTTGTTCGAGGAGCGCCGCCGGGATTGAACCATTCGAACGCGCTGGACCGACGCGGCACGCTGGAACGCGCTGTAGCGACTCTCGTCTTCGTTTTCGTCTTCGTCGTCATACGGTGCGACTCCGGCGTCCCCGAAGGCGTTCCGTTGCGCCCGCATCCTGGCTCCTTCGCCTTCTTCGCCTTCTTCGCCCGCGGAGTCCTCGTCGCGCTGGCCTTCGCGTGAGTCGCGGGCTGGAGGACGCAGGATGCAATCGAAGCCGGGGAGCGATGATCGGAGGCCGCTGCCGCGGGGCGCCTCTTCCAACGCTTCCTCCAGCGACGCGATCTCTTCTTGG
This sequence comes from uncultured Alphaproteobacteria bacterium, assembly GCA_963799455.1. Classification (GTDB taxonomy): domain Bacteria; phylum Pseudomonadota; class Alphaproteobacteria; order Rhodobacterales; family Rhodobacteraceae; genus CAWCXF01. The sequence continues at coordinate 232,868 of CAWCXF010000007.1, forward strand.
CTCGCCACCAACTCCCGCCGTGGACCCACGCCGCCGAGGACGAAACCAAGGATTAGACCGAGGGCCAGAGCCGAGAGGGCGGTAAGTGGAGCGCGCACGACAGGAGCTTTAGCGCGACGTCGCCAGATGCCAAGGGCGCGACGGCGGGACGGAGGACTGCGCCAGATGCCATACGCCGTATGTCGGAAGCGGGTGCAGGTTCTTCGGGCCGACTCACTCTTCGGGGGTGAGGCCGTGGGGCTGCCTAGCACCCGACGAACGACTCGCATCACAACTCGAGAAACGGCTAACCATGAACAATCCGAAAGCGTTTACTCTTCTGCTGCTTCTCCTCGTCGGGTGCTATCAGAGCCACTCGCTTTTGGACGCGCCGGACGCCGCGCTGCCAGATGTTGTGCTGCTGGACGTCACGCTGCCAGATGTTGTGCTGCCGGATGTTGTGCTGCTGGACGTCGCGCTGCCGGACGCCTCACCGGACGTTTGGCAATGGGGGTGTGATGCCCCCCCACCAGAGCCGGTCTGCGTCGCCGACGCACTCAGAACATTCGAACCGGGAGTCTTGGGGCCGAGGGGCTGCGAGTACCCAACAATCGATACCTCTTGCACCTTCGGCTGCGAGAACGGGCGCTGCATCGACATATGCGATGAAGTTGGGTTGTGCGGCCCGCCGCCCAGCGAGTGCTTTGGGCCCGGGAGCTGCGACCCGTCTTCTGGGTTGTGTCAGTACGGGTTCGCCGACGGCGTGAACTGCGACGACGGAGACTCGGGGACCTCGGGCGACTCGTGTCTCGCCGGCGTCTGCAGCGGCCGGCGAAGCACAGTCGTCGAGGGGGGGGGCACATCACACGTGCGCGGTCCGCGCTGGCGACGTTCTATGTTGGGGGGCGAATAATGCCGGCCAGCTTGGCGACGGAACGACCGTCGACCGGCATGCCCCCAATCGCGTGCCCGGCATCGACGACGCCGTAGAAATCGCGACTGGGCACTCGCACACCTGCGCGCTGCGAGCCAAGGGCTGAGTCTCCTGCTGGGGAAGCAACACCAATGGCGAGCTCGGCGTCGGAACCGACATCGGAGTCAACCCGGTCCAGCTCACGCCTGTTGCCGTCGTGGGAGTCCGTGATGCGGTCGAGATCGACGCCGGCTCCTTCCACACGTGCGCGCGACGGGTATCTGGCGAGGTGCTCTGCTGGGGTGCGAACAGTGACGGACGACTGGGTGATGGCACGACGACTCATCGGTCTGTGCCCACGCCTGTCCTCGGCCTGAGCGACGCCGTCGAAGTCGCCGCCGGCTTCCATACCTGCGCGCGCCGCGCGACCGGCGAAGTACTTTGTTGGGGTCGCACTTACGAAACAAACGAAAGTTCGAACCTTACTCTCACCGCCGTACGTGGCATCGTGGACGCAGTCGAGATCGATGTGGGCGATTACCATTCCTGCGCTCGACGAGCCTCGGGATCGTCGGTTGCTGGGGCCACAATGGTGCGGGCCAGCTCGGCGACGGAACCACGAACGACCGAGTGGCCGCGACCGCGGTCGAGGGAATCGACGACGCCATCGGAATCGCCGCAGGCGGTTGGCACGGCTGTGCTCAACGCGCCTCCGGCGCCCTCGTTTGTTGGGGCAGCAACAATTCCGGACAACTTGGCGACGGAGCCCCCGTCGATCCTCGCTCTCCGCCCCGACTCACCCCAGTGTCCGTCGAGGGCATTGCTGACGTCGACGACATCGGAACCGGCACTCACCACGTGTGCGTGCGCCGGCCGACGGGGGCCATCCTCTGCTGGGGAAGCAACCAATACGGCCAGCTCGGTGACGGTACAACCACGTCCTTTCCTCTCCCGAAGAGGTACGGTTGTGAGGAGTCCCGGTTACGGCGCTGTGAGCAACACATAACCGACTTCGGCGCGATGTGCGCCGACGACCGACGATGTGAGTCCCGAACGCCTCGGGTTCAATCCCCCATCACTGATCGAACGGTGCCGTCGCCAGGACCCAACCGAGGGCACATCGTCGATACCTTGCGAGGCGTTCGTCAGGAGCCCGCTCTTTCTTTTCGTTGTCTCCGTTCATCTCGTCGTAGTGTATAGGTCACATAGCGTCTGGACGCTGAGGCCTGACGGAGATCCCATGGCAAGATTCTACAAGAAGCGCGCGAAGAGCAAGGGGCTGGCTCCCGGTCAGCTTGTGTTCATCGGCGAGAAGAAGGTCGAAGAACTCCAGGTTCATCTCTTTGATTACGACGCGAACAAGGTCACCGACACCGATATCGCGGAGCTGAACTTCGCGAAAGAAGCCATCGAGTCTCAGACGGTGTCCTGGGTGAACGTCAACGGCTTGCACGACACCGACGGAATCCGCGCCATCGGTGATGCTCTCGATCTTCACCCGCTCTTGCTCGAGGACGTCCTCAACACAGGTCACGCGCCGAAGCTGGAGATCCACGACAAGAACGTCTTCATCGTTGTGAAGATGCTGCGCTTCGATAAGAAGCGGCGTCGTGGTCTCGGAGCGGCTGAGCATGGTCATCGGTCCGTCGTTTGCGCTGACCTTCCAAGAGCAACCGGGGGATGTCTTTGAGCCCGTGCGAAACCGAATCCGGAACAACCAAGGCCGCATTCGCATCAGCGGCGTGGACTACCTGGCCTTCGCGCTCCTCGACAACGTCGTCGACAACTACATCGAGATCGTCGAACGCCTGGGTGGGCACATCGAAGACCTGGAGCTTGAAGTGCTCGGGGATCCGACGCCGGAGATCCTTCAGAAGATCACGCGATTGAAGCGCGAGATCACGTTCATCCGAAAGTCGATTCGTCCCGCGCGCGAAGCGATCAGTCAGCTCTCGAAGCTGGACGGATCAACGATCCAGGAGTCGACGGTGCCTTTCATCAAGGAGCTTTTGGACAACACGAGCCAGGCGACGAACGCCATCGAGATGTACCGAGAGATGCTGTCCGACGCCCTCGCCACGTACAACACCGTGGTCAGCAACCGCATGAACGACATCATGAAGGTGCTCACGATCTTCTCGGCGGTGTTTATTCCGCTCACGTTTATCGCTGGCATCTACGGCACGAACTTCGAGTATTTGCCGGAGCTCAAATACCGATACAGTTACTTCATCTTTTGGGGCGTGATGATCACCGTCGCCATCGGAATGCTGGCGTACTTTCGAAAGCGTCGCTGGTTGTAGCGAAGCTAGGGCCGACAGTTCTGACTAAGGTCATCGACGACATTCCCACAGACGTCTTCACCGAAGCGGCCTTCCAGTTCCTCGCAGGAGAGCGGCTCGAAACAGCGAAAGACTTCGTTGGCAAGGCGTTGGCAACCGAGGTCTCCTACGGTGTCGTCGATCTCGCTGCACTGTTCCACGCATGACTCTGTGTTGGTGACGGGGTCGCACATCTCAAGTCGTTCGCAGAGCATCACGCACTCGGACCGGACATCAAGGGACAGAGCGGTGTCTGCCCCTGCGTCGCGAAACGGCGTGGCGTCGGGTCCGGCATCAGCAGGCGCTGGAACATCTCTGCGGGTCGCATCGAAAACTTCCGAATCGATAACAGACGCGTCGGTGGCCGCGTCGGTTGCGGCCGCGTCGAAAGTCCCGGCGTCGCCAATCGGCGGGCCGGAGTCGCTGTCGGCGGAGTGACTCCCGGCGCAGGCGGTCGCTAGGAGGGCGAGAGGTAACCAACGCATGCGCTCACTATACCAGTTCCGATGTTACGGCGCCGCCGGCGAAGCGGCGCGTCGTTGCTCGGGGTGCCGCGGACGATTGCTTTTTTGCGTTATGATCAATGCATGTCTACGGCAATCGTGTATCGCTGGAAACTCCATCCAGGGCGAGAAGATGAGTTCACCGCGGCTTGGCGAGAAGTCACGCTGGCGATCTACAGGCGCGGCTCCCAAGGCTCGTGTCTGCACAGGGACGAGGCCGGGGAGTACTGGGCCTACGCTTCCTGGCCTTCGGACGAGAAGCGGCAAGCCTGTTTCAGCGAAGACTCGAAGCTAAAGGTGGACCAAGCGATCGCGACCATGAAGGACTGCGTGGCAACGCGTTTTGATGAGACCAAGCTGACGGTTGTTTCCGATCTCTTGGGAACGAAGGCCAAACGCAAGGAAATGCCCGTCATAGAAACGGAGAGACTGCACCTGCGCCCTCTACAGTTTACGGATGCAGAGTCACTCTTTCCCGCCCTGTCTGGCGAAGACAACATGCGCTACTGGTCAAGGGGGCCCATCGAGAGCGTTGAGAAAGTTCGCGAGTACATTCGGTGGAATATCGACGGCGAAGACGTGGAGTGCTTCGCGGTTACCAAGCGAGAGGCAACCAGTGATGCCCTGGGCTGGGTCATCTTGATGCACAAGGGCAAAGGGCAGGCGGAGCTGGGCTACATATTCAGACCCGACGCCCAGCGTCAGGGCTTCGCGCGCGAAGCCGGACACGCGCTGATGCGACATGCCCTGGAGACGCGCCTGCTGCGCCGGGTCTTTGCGGATGTCGATCCCGACAACGCAGGCTCCATCAAGCTACTGGAAGCCCTGGGCATGACTCGAGAGGGGCACTTGCGCGCTACCTACGAGACCCACATTGGGATTCGCGATAGCTACATCTACGCGCGATTGGCCATCGATCCGGATCCCGCCACCTAGACAGAGCCTAGATGTAGCTATCGTCGGCATTTGCGTAGGTGTGGTTCGGCGTTTGTGTGCGTCGGCGCTCCCGTTGCTCGATCAACCCGGTGTGGGGGCGGTTGCGCGGAGCTACCGTCTCTGGGGCTATCGCTCTTGGAGTCCAGGCTCAGCGCTTCGTCAGCAACCATCACGTCATCGACCCATCGGTGTTCGAGGAGCCATTCACCGATGGCGCCCCACGGGTCGGCAAGTTGAGCGGCCTTTGCGAGCTCGTCCGCTAACTCTAGATTGAACGGTTCCGATTCGCAGTCGTCGCTGAAAATGACATCCTTCCGAGTGCGCCATCCGGCAACGAGGCGCTGGACTCTCAGGAGTACCTCGGATGTTCCTGGGTCGCTGTCGAGATCTGTATCGACGGGACTCGCGTCTGCGCGGTAGATCGCGCTTCTGTCGACATCGTGACCCGAAGAAAGTTGCCAAGCCGCATCGAAGTCCATGCCTGTGACGGCCAATCTGCTTAGCCCGTGGATCAAAAGCGCTTTTTCGCCGCGCGGTCCACTATTTGCCCTACGTTGTGCGGCGAAAGTAGACTTAAACCAGCCCGTCACCACCAACGGTGAACCACGCAGCTAGCAGCGGGTGTAGACCAACATCCGCCACTGTGTGAAGCATCGGCACCGAACAACTGGACAGAGTGCGGTATTATGCTCCGCTGCCGCAGATATACCCACACACGGGTATTCGCCCAAACGCCCGTAGAGACCTTTGACCGACTCGAACCCGCCACCCGCCGAACCCATCTCGACGCGCCCCCGAGCGCCGGAGCGCGTGCGCCGTCTGTTCGCCGATGGGAACACACTGATTCTACTCGACGTCGAGGCCGAAGACCTCGACGAGGCCCTCGGCGCCATCGCGGCCACGTTGGCCGAAGAGGAAATCAGCGACGAGTACCGAACCGCCATCGAAGACACGCTCCGTTTGCACGGCGACTCAGGTCCGGAGGTACTCCAGAGCGGCGTCGCCATCGTGCACGACCGAGTCGAGCCCAAGGGACCACCGCTCGACGTGCTCGTCCGCCTCGCTCAACCGCTCCCTTTGCGTGACGACAAGGGCACCCCAGTGCGCTTTGTTTGGGCGCTCGTGTCGAATGAAGGCACGCACCCCCACGTCGACGCTGCCGCTGAGTTCGCGCATCTGATGGAGCGTCCCGAGTTCTCTGACGCGGCTCTCGAGGCGGAGAGCGAAGACGAGCTCGTCGCTGCTTTCGATCATGCGCTCCGGCGTGACATCGGCTTTGCGCGGATCGCGCCAGAGCTCGAGCACACCGGCAAGCCATTCGGCGGCATGATGCGCGACGTGAAGCGACGCTTACCCCATTGGGTCGACGACTTCCGGCAAGGCTTTCGCCTCAAGGTGCTCGCCAGCATCCTCTTCATGTTCGTCGCTTGCCTCGCGGCAGCCGTCGCCTTCGGCGGCCTGCTTGCGACGCTCACCGGCGGACAGATCGGCGCCATCGAAACGCTCCTCGCCTCCGCGGTCTGCGGCGTGCTCTGGTCGCTCTTCGCCGGCCAGCCCCTGCCCATCGTTGGCGCGACGGGGCCAAACATCATCTTCACCGGCATCCTCTACTCGCTCTGCGTGCGATTTGATGTGCCGTTCCTGCCCACCGTCGCTTTGACGGGGCTGTGGGCGGGCCTTTTCTTGTTCATCCTCGCCGCGACGGATGCCAGCGCGCTGATCCGTTTCTTTACGCGTTTTACAGATGAGATCTTTTCGGCGCTCATTGGCATCATCTTTATCGGCGAGGCGGTCGCGGACTTGCGACGCGGCTTCGCCGACGCGGACAGCTCCGCCGGCTCCGACCTCTTCTCCTTGCTTATCGCGTTGGGTACCTTCGCCGTCGCGTTCGCCCTCGCGCGCTTTCGTCGGCAGCGCTATTTGCGGCCGCGCATCCGCGAGTTCTTGAGTGACTTTGGCCCGGCCATTGCCATCGTGGCGATGACCTTGCTGGCCCACAGCTACGAGCCGGTGCCATTGCCCACGCTCCAAGCGCCCGACCACTTTGCGCCGACTATCGATCGCGAGTGGTTCGTCAACCCCTTCGATGCCCCGAAGTGGGTGTGGGCAGCCTCGGCGCTCCCTGCGCTGCTCCTCACGATCCTCATTTGGGTCAACCAGAACATCACCGCGCGGCTCACCAACAGCCCGGACTACAAGCTCACCAAGGGCCCCGCCTACCACTGGGACATCGCCGTGATGGGCGTGTTCGTGGGTCTCATGGGTATGTTCGGTCTGCCCTGGGTCGTCGGCGCTGTCGTTCGCTCGCTCAACCACGTCAAGAGTCTCGAGGTCACCAAGAACGGCCGCACCGTCGGCGTCGTCGAAAACCGCCTATCGAACCTGGTCATCCATCTCATGATCGGCGCCTGCGTGCTCTTCTTCCTGCCCCAGTTGGCGGCGGTACCGATGGCCGTTCTCTTTGGCCTCTTCCTCTTCATGGGGGTGGGGTCACTCGGCGGTAACCAGTTCATCGACCGCCTCAAGCTCTGGGCGATGGAGCCCGAGCAGTATCCGGTGACCCACTACCTGCGTGCCGTGCCTGTCCGCATCGTGCACATTTATACCGGCGTTCAGGCTGTGTGCCTCGCGGTGCTGTGGGTCGTCAAGGCCAGCATCATCGGAATCCTCTTTCCGTTCTTCGTCGCGATGCTGATCCCCGTCCGCATGTTCCTCGGCCGGAAGATGCGTCCGCATCATGTTGCACTCTTGGATGCAGAAGAAGGACCGGGGGACGAGGAGTTCCGCGAAGTCGGGGCCTGAAGCTCGAAGATGCACCCAAACGCGGCTTGGCTAGGGAGCACCGATACGGCGCACGTAAACCGCGCCACTATTTAGTCGGTGCGTTGTGGTCCGCTTGGTCACCGTCTATTCCAGTTGCGCTGCTACCTTCCCGGTCCGCTCCGATAACCAGATCGCCTGCGACATACAGGAACGATTCGGATATCCAAGCATTCTGCGCGCTGAACCCGAATTCTTTTTCGGCGTCTGCCAATGAAAGCTATCGATCGACGCTGCCGAGACTCGTGCGTCTCACAGGCAGAGTTGAATCTGTGCCGAGGTCCCGGCATCGACACACATCACGCGGTCAGGGAACGTTCGTTGTATGCATACTCGCAAGGTGCCGCTGTCGCCGCACGACGGAATGCCGGACGTCCATCCGCTTCCGGTGCACTGCATAGAGCTACCAGAGCCGACAAGCGCGCAACCGGTCGAAGCGCTCGGATACTCAGGCGTCTCCATCCCGTCGCAGTTGTAGTCGTAGGACGGACTACAACCAGAGCATGGGGTAGCGAAACTACCTCGTTGTCCAGGGTTGACTAAATGCTCGCCGTCGTTGCAATCGAGCAGTCCATCGGAGCGGGGCGCGATCATGCCCGCGGGGCATGCACACGCGCTCATCGCTGAGGCGCTATCGCCGTACCCATCGTTGTCGTTGTCGAAGCGGCACGCGAACAGCTCAAGGTCCTCGTCGAACGTTCCGTCGCAGTCGTTGTCGATGGCGTCGCACAGTTCAGGTGCGTCAGGATTGATCGCATCGTCCCCATCATCGCAATCGCCGCCTTGTAGCCCATCCGTCGTACACATCGGTTCGGCAAATCCGTCGAGATCGTTGTCGATGAGCGCGTTCACACACCCCATGCCGGAGGCGCAACTATCGGCGGTGCAGGCGTCGGAGTCGTCGCAGTCGAGCGGCGAGCCAGTCGAGCACGTATGGCTTTCGGCGTCGCACGTCTCGACACCGTTGCAGATGTCGTCGTCGCTGCAGCTGTCTTCCTCGGCGGTGCAGGTGAACGAGCAGTCGGAGGGTTCGCAGCCGTCCCCGGCGATGGCGTTACCGTCTTCGCAGGCCTCGCCTGCTTCAACGTCGATATAGCCATCGCCACATCGGGACGTCACGCATGCGCCCGCGATGCAGAGCTGACGCGGGGCCCCGCAGGCGGCGCCGTCTTCCGCTCCTTCGCAGGCATTGACGCCAGAACCGTCAGTCACTGGGCCGCCGTCGAGAATGCCGGCGTCCGCGATGTCGACATCCGCGATGTCGACGTCCGCGATGTCGATGTCCGCGATGTCGATGTCGACGTCTGGCGTGTCAGTGTCGATGCTGCTGTCGGCGTCGCCACACGCCAGAGCTCCGACAGCAAAAACGATCAAGCAGGTCAGGCGCTTCACATCATCTCCATTACGAGGAACACCGCGCCCCTCCTTCGGGATCATCGCACGAACCTAAGGACTGCTGTCAACTGGGAGCACTACTGTGGACCACCTCGGCGGAACCATCGTCATGCGTCAAGGTCTGCGGGCTCGCCACAGGGCCCGCCGTCTACGGCCGGCGTGCTGACCCTTGGGGCTAAGCGCAATGTGGGGAACATAGCGCGCGCTGAGCCGTATCGAATGCGGATGTGCGGGTGCCTCTTTCAGGACGCTCACGGTCCACTCGTGAGCGTTTCAAGCTGACTCAAGCCGACTCACGCGACAACCGATCACGCAGCAGGTCCCCTGCGAGGTTGAAGCCAAGGACCGTCAGGGCGATGGCGGAGCCGGCGACGAAGGCGACGTGTGGAAAGCGCAGGAGCACGCCGGTGCCTTGGTCGAGGAGCGCGCCCCACGAGGACTGGCCGCCGGGTCCGAGGCCCAGGAACGAGAGCGTCGCTTCGGCCAAGATCACGCCACCCACGCCGGTGGTGGCTTCGATCAAGATCGGTCCAATGAGGTTCGGGCATCACGTGGCGAAAGAGCACTCGTGCCGGACCTGCGCCGATCGCGCGCGCTGCTTGCACATACTCGGCGTTGCGAAGGATTAGCGCTTCGGCTCGAGCGAGGCGCGCGTAAAGCACCCAGCCGGGAATGGCCAGGGCGACGACGAGGTGGATGACGCCGGGGCGCGCGACGAGCGCCAGGATGGCGATGTTGAGCAGGATGCCTGGGAACGACTGGACCAAGTCCATCACGCCGCTGAGCAGGTGGTCGAGGCGGCCGCCCACGTAACCCGCCAAGGAGCCGAGGGTCATGCCGACCAGCGCGCTCGCGAGGACCACCCACAGCGCGATGACGCCCGCCAACCGCGCGCCATGCAAGAGCACGGAGAGCAAGTCCACGCCGTTGTCGCCGGTACCGAGCCAGTGCGCGGCGCTCGGTCCCTCGAACTGCCGGAGCAGGTCGATGGCTTCTGGATCTTGCGGCGCCAAGAGCGGCCCAAAGATCGCCAGCAAGAAGAAAAGCGCGACGAGCACGGGGCCGACTCGAGGCAAGGGTCGAAGCGCCATCATGCGAGCGCCACCCGAGGATCGAGCCACGCGTACAGCAGGTCGACGAGGAGGTTGACGCTCACGTAAGTCAGCGCGACGGCGAGGACGACGCCTTGGACGACGGGGATGTCGCGCGCGAAGAACGCATCCAAGAAGAGCGCGCCCATACCCGGCCGCTCAAAGATCTTCTCGACGACGACGGTGCCCGCGAGGAGCGCGCCGAGCTGCGCTGCGGCGACGGTGATGATCGGGAAGAGCGCGTTTCGAAGGGCATGGCGCCGGAGGACGCGCCGGCTGCTCAGGCCGCGTGCGTGAGCGGCCTGCACGTGTGGTTTGGCGAGGGCGTCGAGTGTCGCGGCTCTCGTCTGGCGGGTCAGCGACGCGGCCAGCGCCGTGCCGAGGGTGACCGTCGGGAGAATGAGCGTCGAGACGCCGATGTCACCGGGCAAAGGGAGCCAGCGAAGCCACACGGCGAACACCAAGATTAGAATGGGGCCGAGCCAGATGTTCGGGATCGCGAGGCCGGCCACAGCGAGGCCTGACGCCGCCCGATCCCAACGAGAGCCGTGATGAGACGCCGCGAATACGCCGAGGGGGAGGGCGAGCAAGAGCGCTAAGAGCAGCGCCGCGATGGCGAGGGTGGCGGTCGGCGCGACGACCTCACCGAGCATGTCGGACACGCGTCGCTCGTGGCGATAGGAATGGCCGAGGGACCCGTTCAGCACATCGCCAACAAAGAGCAGGTACTGGCCCGTGATGGGTTCGTCGAGGTGCAGCCTCGCTCGCATTCGCGCGCGGTCGCCCTCACGCGCGTTGTCCCCGAGGATCGTGTCGACGGGGTCGCCAGGGATCGCGCGCACCATCAAAAAGACGAGGGTGACTACGCCCACCACCGTCAGCAGCGCCCTCAGAGCGCGAGTGACGAGGTACCGTTTCATACGATTACTCGAGCGGCGCCGCGGTCACGCCCACGCAGAACGTGGGTTCATCGCCATCCAACGCACGCGCCAGGCGCTGTCCGTCGGAGTCGAGCATGCGCTCGTCGGTTTCGTCCAAGCATGCGTAATCGCCGCGGCAATCACCATCGCCGCCGCACGTCGCCATGCAGAAGGTCACCGCGGTGCGGTCCGGCGTAAATCGCCACTCGACGCATACGGAATCATCGGGGCAGGTGCCCGCTTCGCATCCCGCGACGGTGCAGTAGCCACCTGGGTAGGCGAGGTCACAGATGCGGTCGCCGTTGACGGAGCAGTCAGCGCTCGTGCTGCAGTCATCCCCGATGGCGGGCGCACATCCAACGCAAAACAAACCAACGACGAGGAAGAGACGAATCATGGAGGCGGACCCTAATGCATGAACCTCAGGTGTGCACACGCCCCACACCAGCGCGGGTCGAAATGCCGCTTTTCATCCGATATCGTTGGCTCAGACGGAGGCTGAGCGGTCCCGCGGGGATACGGGAACGGGCTCCGCTTCAAATTAGCGGCTCCGCTGGGGTTGGGATACACCCACACCATGGGGCCTTGGGGACAGCGTTGGGCGCTTAGTACAGCAGCGATGGGGATCGCCCTGGCGCTCTGCCTTCCTGGGGCAGGCCTTGCGCAGCTTCCTCCGGAGCTGATCCGCCACGTGGAGCTTGGCCGGGACACCGAGGCCCTTCGCCAGCTCGAGGGGCGTCACGACGCGGAGTCGAACTACCTCCGCGCGAGACTCCTGGAGCGCCAGGGCTGCCTCGAAGAAGCCGCCGCGGCGTTCGATACGGAGATGCCTGGACTCGTCGCCGAAGACGCCGGCCGCCGTCGGGCGAGGCTCCTGGGGCGGACGGGGAATTGCGCGGCGGCGCTCCCGCTCCTTGAGACGGAGCGCGACCCCATCTCCCGCGCGGCCAGGGCCGAGTGCCTCGCGCGGGAAGCATCGGACGCCGAAGCGCGGGAAGCGGCGCGCGTCGCCCTCCAAGAGAGCATCGAGCGAGACCCCGCGCGCGTCGACACCTACTCGCTGCGCCAGACCCTCGCGGAGATCACGCCGGACAGCGCCGCGCAGATCCGCCGCGCCGCTCGCTTTGCGCACCCGCTTCACCCCGACGTCACTCTCGACCCCGCCGGCGACTGGACCCTCGATGAGCGTCTTCAACTTGCGGAGGCGCTACGTGCTGCGTCCCGTCCGGCGGACGCGCTGCAGATCTTGGGCGACGAGCCAAGGACCCGCCGCGCGGAGTGGCTCCACATGCGCGGGATGTGCCTCTATGCCACCCGCGACCACTACGCAGAAGCCGCTCAGGTGCTCGGCCGCGCTTGGCGACTTGGCGGACCCACCGCCGTGGACGACCGCTTTCACGCGGCGCGTGCGCTCTCCCGCGCCGACCAAGACAGGGCGGCCATCCGAGCCTACGACGCCCTCGTTCGCGCCCATCCGCGTCACAGCCGTGCGCCGCAGGCCGCGTACTTGGCCGGGTGGCTTGAGCTTCGCATCAACGCTGCCCGGGGCCGCGCTCGAATGAGCCGCTTCGTCGCGGGGCCTCTCGCCAGTGGACACTACCGCCGCGAGGCCGCCTGGCACCTGGGCCTTGAAGCCTTCGAGCGCCGCTCGTTTTCCGGCGCGCGGCGGTATTTTACTTCGTACCTGGACGCCAGCGAAGACGCCGATGACGCCGCCCGAGCGCTCTACTGGCGTGCGCGCGCATTCGGTGAAAGCGGCAACGCGACGGAAGCGCGACGCGACTACGTGCGCGCCGCCGAGCGAGATCCTCTCTCGTGGTACGCGCTCCTCGCCTGCCAGCGATTGACCGCCGCCGGTCACACCTGCCCTGAGCTGAACGCGCCTTCGGACGAAGAGGCGGAGCTTGAGCTGCAGATCCCAGAGCGTGCTCAGCTCTTCGTGCGCCTCGGCCTCCGCGAAGACGCCCTCAGCAGTCTGCGCGCGGCCGAACGAGACCTTCGGAGCCGCGCTCCGCGTGGGCGAGTGAACGAAGCGATGACGCGCCTGTATGCCGCCGTTGGCGGAACGACACGCGCGTTTCAGCTGGCGAGCCTTGAGCGTCGACGGCTCGACATGCAGCCGAGTGGCGACGCGCGCTGGGCCTGGGAGGCTGCCTATCCACGGCCGTATTTCGAGCATGTGCAGCGCGAAGCCACCCAGCACGGCGTCACTTGGGAGCACGTCTACGCCACCATGCGCCAGGAGAGCAGCTACGACGAGAGCGCCTTCAGCCAAGCCGGGGCCATCGGTCTGTTGCAGCTCATGCCTGACTCCGCGCGCCGCCATGCGGCCAGGGAGGGCTGGGCCTTTACGCCAGAGCGCTTGTACGAAGCGGAGTGGAATATACGTTTTGGCGTGGTGGAGATCGCCGCCCACCTCGCCCGCTTCGAGTCCATTCCCCTGGCTATCGCTGCCTACAACGCTGGAGCTTCACGCGTGGACCGTTGGCTCGAAGAGCAAGAAACCCGACAGCTCGACCTATTTGTCGAACGAATTCCGTTCGATGAGACACGACGCTACGTGCGCAGGGTGGTCGGCCATATCGCTCGCTATCGTTATCTCCACGATCGGTCCCTCTTTACGCTGTCTCCCCAATTGGGGTCGCATTCTCACTAAACTTTTGCACCCTTCTGTTATGCTCTGTGTAGTCGTATCGTCCTGGCGCCTTTATGAGCAATAGTGAATGGGATTCAGAGGCCACGGTCGTTGGCCACAAAGACGTCATCAAGTCCGTGGTCGATATGCACCGCGAACGTGCATACGTGATCGTCATCGCTGGGCCCAACGTGGGGAAGATGTTCCCCCTCGACAGCGTTCACGAAGTCGGCCGCGGAGGGGACGCGCAGATCGTGCTGACGGACACGGAGATCTCTCGCGCCCACGCGCGCTTCAGCGTCCGCGGTGATGAAGTCATCGTTGAAGACCTCGGCTCCACCAATGGAACCTTCGTCAACGGGACTCCGGTCAAACGCCAAGTCCTTGAAGACGGCGACAAGATCCAGGTGGGCACCACAACCATCCTGAAGTTCACCTACCACGACCAACTCGACGCCCAGTTTCAAAAGAAGATGCTCCAAGCGGCGCTTCATGATGGCCTCACCGGCGCGTACAACAAGAAGTTCTTCATGGAGCGCCTCGAGTCCGAGATGGCGTTTGCGCAACGGCACGAGAGTCCGCTGGCGCTGGTCATGTTCGACCTCGACCACTTCAAGGGCCTCAACGATAACTTCGGTCACTTGGCCGGGGACTACGTCCTCAAGACGCTCGCCGGCGGCATTCAAGAGTCCGTGCGTCGCGAAGATGTCTTTGCCCGCTACGGCGGCGAAGAGTTCGTCGTGTTGAGTCGGGGCATCGATCTCGAAGCCGCGCATCGTTTCGCCGAACGCCTGCGTCACTGGGTCGAGATCTATCCGTTCAAGTACGACGGCAAGCGCCTGCCCGTGACGACAAGTCTCGGCGTGGCGTCTTATCCAGAGACGAAAGTTGAAGACGGCACGGACCTCATCCGGCGAGCCGACCGCGCGCTCTACAAAGCCAAAGACCTCGGCCGAAACCGCGTCTCTGTCGCTCGTTAGCGTGGTCCTTGCTGGCTTGCCGGGGGACGAGGACGCAGTTGCCGTTCCGCTTCCGCCATCGCTCCCGGTCCCTCGTGGGAAAGTCCTATCCAAACCGTACCTTCGACAGCTCACGCTGCTCCGACGGGATGAGCGACGCGCTCTTTCGCGACACGGTGCGGGAGGGCTCGAGCTCCACGGCTGCGCACTCTCCGCCTTCTAGGGCATTGCGGCAGGAGCCGCTCCCGTCGGCGGTGAGCGCGGCTGCGGAATCGGCCGGCGCAGGAACGCCGCGAGACGGTGATCGGCACGCGACCCATACCTCACTCGCAGCGGCACCTCAGCTCCCGGAAGTCGAGCCTGAACCCCTCATAGTTGATCGTGGCCCGGGGCGTCTGGTCGCACGCGACCCCAGTCGTCCGGCCTAGAACGCCGTAGATCCCGGTGGCCGTCAGGCATGTGACCCCTTGGCCTGCACACACGCTGTCGCACGTGACCGGGTCCGGCACCATGATGGTGTACACGCAACGCGAGGCGACACAGGCGATGTCGCCCGCGGTCGTCGCGTCGCAGGCGTTGCCGCAGGCGCCGCAGTGACTCGTGTTGCTCTGCAGGGTCACGCAGATTCCGTCACAGGTCTCGAAGTCGCTGTAGCAGGTTGGGACACCGTCGATGCAGCGCTGGGCATAGGTGGCGCAGGCGCCGCAATGATCCTCGTCGGTGAGAAGGTTGACGCACGACCCGCCACAGGCCGCGTCGGTGGGATCGTCGCATCCCAGCTCCACCGGGATCGAGGCGTCCGTCGAGTTGCCGGCCGCGTCGAAGAACCGCGCGATGAACGTGCGGGTCGCCCCGCCCGGGTTGAACTGGATCGACTCCACCCGATGGAGCTGGGACCAGGTGAGCCGCTCCTCGTAGGCCCCCTCATCGGCCGAGGTCGCGAAGGTCGCGTAGGTGCGGCCTGCCTCGTCGAGGAGCTGACCCCCGACCACGTCGGCGATGCCGTCGGGATCCGTGACCACGACGGAGATGGTGACGGAGGTGGTCGGGGTGAGCGCACCGCTTGCCGAAGCGGCGAGGATGCGCGGGCCGGATGCCGTCGTGGAGCAGGTCCCGTCCGCGGTGCAGGTTCCGGCGCAGCTCCCACACGAGGCGCCGCACACCGGGTCGGGCCCACATACTCGGGATCCGCAGCTCGGTACGCACGCGACGGCGTCGCCGGCGTCCGCCCCCGGCATCGTGGGCCCTGCATCCGAACCGGGGAACGGTCCGACGGGGCCTCCGGCACCCCTGCCAGTCCGGTCGTCATTGCAGCCCCCCGCGAGGAATAGCAGGGACAGCGCACACATTTGAAAGCGTCGCGTCAACATCTCAGGACCTCCGTGACATGGTGATAGCAGTCGGCCGATGGGACCGCCGCTCGGGTTAGGTGCTCGATTTGGTCACTGATTACAGGTGCTTGTGTTTGCCGCCGGTCGATGTTCGGGTTCTCCTCGGGGCGCTTCCCGACACCAAATCACGCGGTCTCGTCGTCCGCGCGGGCACGATGAGCGCTGCGGAGACCGCTGGACGGTCTGGCGCGTGCGATTGAATCGACCGCCCCAGAAGGTCCAGGAAGCGGTTCGACTAGTGCCCGACAGACTGGTTTTGATCCTGTCCTTCGCCAGAGCGAAGCCGACCTCGCAGACGATCATCCCCGTCAAAGGGTCAAAACTAGTCTGTCTGGGCACTAGATCGTCCGAGAGAGCGCGCGCCAGTCATCGGCGCCGAGGCCAAACTCGCGAAAGTACCTTTCGGTGTCCTCGGGCTCATCAGCGTGCCTTCTTCGAGACCACGAATGTGTCCCACGCCAAGGCAGATCCAGCGCTGCTCCAGCGGGTTGAAGCCGTGGACCCGGCTGTAGCTGCGTCGCCGGCTCAGTGCGCTCAGCAAGGCGCTGAGCACCTGGCAGAGAATATGCGCCGGCAAGTAGAATGGACCCAGTCGGTCGTGCTGCCGAGTGTGCGCGAGCTCGTGGGCAATGATGGACCGCGCCTTTGCGCCGTTGACGAAGCGAGGATCGTAGAGGATCGCGCTTCCCAGCGCGATGGCGCCGAGCCCAGGAAAGCCTGCCGGCAGTCGGTACAGATAGCCGCGCGCGGCCGGTCCTTCGATGCGCACCGGCGTGCGACACAGCAGGCGCCCAAGACCATGGCCGATGAGGTTGGTCGGCAGCGTCCAGAGCGCACGGATCGCGGCGACGCCTAGGTTTTGGCTACGCGCTTTCGGCCAAGACCAACGAGGCGCCAGGGGCGTGAGGTGAAGTCGCACCGGCTATTCAACTAGATAGGTTGAAGCACTGACGAAGGCTGGGTCCGGCGCCCAGAACCACATGAGCGCGCCGCCAGCCATCTTCTGGCGGACCTCGTCGGCGACGCGGTCGTCGATGCTCGGGCAACCCCAGGTGGGCTGCGTGTAGCCCCACTCGTCGACGTACTCCTGACGACTGCCGTTCCAGGGGTGCATGACGATGTCTCGCGCGCGGACATTGTCATTGATGCCCGGCTCAAGTCCGTCGAGGCGATGGGAAGGCCCGTAGTCCCCGACGTAAAGCTCGGCGGTGCGAAGCAGCCCGAGGCTCGACTGATGGCTCTCGGGGACGTTCGAGAACGTCGTCGCAAGCCCTGGGTCTTCGGGGTCCGAAGAGCCCATGCCGTGGGAGACGAAGAGCGTCCACAGGTGCTCGCCCGTCGCGAGATCGAAGATCCACTCGCGCTTCTGCACGGAGTGCAGGCTGAAGTCGATGATGGCATACTCTAGGCGGTCCGTATGGCCTTGGGTCCACGCGCGATCGAACACGCCCATGGCGCGCTGAGCGACGCTGCGCTCAACGCCGGCGTTCACGAAGTCGTCCACGCTGGTCAGGCCCAACGTGAGCGTGTAGTTCCCGCTAAGAGCGCCAAGGGTCTCATCGACCCAGGTGTCGACGACGGCCCAATAGTGTCCAGCTTCGACGAAGCCGCCGGCGCGCCAGTGACCGCGGTCGATACACGTGTCCGCTTCGAGCAAGTGCACGTCGACGTCGACGCCCTCGCCCAGGTCGCTCAGCGAGAGCGCGAGAAACCCATCGTGGGGGACCTCGACGCGGTACCAGCGCTCCGGCCCAGACTCGTCGACTTCGGGTGCGCACGCGTAGCTGGCGATCTGGCTCCGGCTCGACGTCGCGGTGGAGTCGCTGTGGATGAAAGGGAACGTGCTGACGCAGGTGGTGTCGGCGGGGCAGGTGTCGGCGCCGCCATCACGACCGGCGTCTGTGCCTACGCCGGTGCCGGCGTCCACGCCGCCTGCGTCGGATGCCGCGCCAACGTCGGCCTCTCCGGCGGCATCAGTGGCTGCGGCCGCGTCTTGTCCCCCGTTCACTCCCGCGTCGCTCGCGAAGCGGCCATCATCCCCGCATCCGACAATTGACAGCAGCAGGATCACGGAGGCCTTCAGCATGGCGGGAAGGATGGCAATACGAGGCAGCTCTCGCAAGCGATCGCTGGCTGCCACCATCAGCACCTTTGGACAGAAACCCGGAAGCCTGACAAGCTGCCGCCATGGCCGACGACAGCACCATCGAGAACCGTGTATTCCTCTTCAAGGACGTGGCCGCGGCCTGGATCACGGCGAACCCCAGCGCTCTCACCAAGGACCGCCAGGGCGCCCTCGCGGCCCTCGCAGATATTGCGTTCGTCTGCTGCACGCTCGCCGACGAAGAAGAGAGCGACGCCGCCGCAGTGGCCGCGAAGATCCGCGCCGGCAAGTAAGCTCCCTCAGCAACTCGCCAGCGCATGAAGAAGACGCCTTTCACACCCTATCAACGGAAGCTCTTTTTCTTCCTCAGCGTCGCGACCTTCTTCGAGGGTTATGACTTCTTTGCCCTCACGCAGATCCTCACGAATCTTCGCGAAGAGTTCGACCTCCCCATGGAGGCGAGCGCCTACATCGTGGGCACCGTCAACATTGGGACCATTCTCGCGTTCTGGCTCGTACGAAAAGCCGACGTCTGGGGGCGTCGCCGTGTCCTTACGATCACGATCTTCGGCTACACGCTCTTTACCGTCCTGAGTGGCTTCGCGCCGAACATCTATTTGTTTGTCGCCGCACAGCTCCTCGCGCGTGTGTTCCTCCTCGCGGAGTGGGCCATCAGCATGGTCATCGCCGCCGAAGAATTCCCCGCCGATCGCCGCGGCATGACCCTCGGCGTGATCCAAGCGTGCTCAAGCTTAGGCTCGATCTTTTGCGCCGGCGTGGTGCCGCTCCTCCTGAGCACACCCTACGGATGGCGTACCGTGTACTTCGTCGGCGTGATCCCTTTGGTGATCCTCATGGCCGCGCGGCGTGGTCTCAAAGAGACGAAACGCTTCACCGCCATCAGCACCGCGGTGCCGCCAGACGGCCCTTACCGGGAGCAGAAGCAAGCCTTCGATACTCAGAAGAACTCGCTCTTCGCGATCTGGAAAACGCCCCACGCGCGCAACGTCGTCGTTCTCGCAGCGATCTGGTTCGTCGCCTACATTCCCGCCCAGAACGCCGTCGCTTTCTGGAAGGAATTCGCGATCCACGAGCGTGGTTTTACCGACGTCGACGTCTCCAAGTCCCTCACCTTCGCCGCCCTCGTTTCGATGCCCTTCGTGTTCGGCTCCGGCAAGATCCTGGACAAGTTCGGCCGCAAACTCGGCGCCGCCATCGTGTTCTCCCTCGGCGGAATCGGCGTTGTTCTCTGCTACACCCTCGAATCCAAATGGGCACTGACCGGCGCCCTGACGCTCGGCATCTTTGGCGCCAGCGCCTACTTGCCGCTGCTCAACGCGTACACCAGCGAGCTCTTCCCCACCGAACTTCGCGGCACCGCGGCGGCTTGGACCAACAATCTCTTAGGTCGTTTTGGCTACGTGCTGTCGCCGTTCTTGGTGGGACTGGCCGTCACAGAGACCGGCGCCTATGGCCCTGTCGTCGCATCGACGGCCATCTTTAGCTTCGTGTCTATCGGGCTCATTTACTGGTTGCTTCCGGAGACCGCGAACAAAGAACTCGAAGAAACTGCGGTCAGTGCGTAACGAAGTGATCCAAGAGGGATAGGTGCTGAGTATGACGCCAGTGAATCGATTCTCTTTTGTAGTTGTAAGCGCCGCCCTGGCGGCCTCCGCATGTGGCTCCAGTGGTTCAAGCTCCACGACAGGCTCAGCGAGCCCTTCGACGATGGCTCCCAGCGCCACGCCGACCGCGGCGGAAACAGCCGAGGCGCCTGCGCCCGAAGCGGCCACCCGTGAGGCACCTGCGCCCAGCTCACCGGACCTGACTCCATGGGCGGAGGTTCTCACCACCTACGTCGCAGAAGACGGGTTCCGTTACGCAGCCTTGAAGGCGAACGACGCTGACAGGGCCAAGTTAGGCGCCGCCGCCGAGGCGATCGCAAACGCCCAAGGCATGGCGGACTGGCCACGCGACGAGCGCCTCGCGTTTCTGATCAACGCCTACAACATTCTCACCGTTCATGCCGTCATCGAACGCTGGCCCATCGAAGGCGTCATGCAGGTCGAAGGTTTCTTCGACGGCATCGAGCACACCGTCGCCGGCGAGTCGATGACCCTGAACACCCTTGAGAACGAGCGCATCCGCGCAGCGTTCGGCGAGCCTCGCATTCACTTCGCCGTCAACTGCGCGTCGACGAGCTGCCCTCCACTTCGCGACGAACCTTTCAGCGCTGCGACGTTGGAAGAGTCCCTTGAGGAACAAGCCCGCGCCTTCGTCCGAAGCAGCACGAGCATTCGCGGGCGGCGTGCCACGCTGAGCAAGCTCTTTGAGTGGTTCGCGGATGACTTTGAAGCGAGTGGCGGCGTGCGAGAGTTCGTCGCGTCGCGGCTTGACGAAGACGACGCAGCCACCATTCGAAACGCACGAACGAGGCTCACTTATTCGGACTACGACTGGTCCCCGAACGCGGCGGAATAAGCGACGTTCGCTCAAGACTGTGGGCGAGGAGTTTCTCTCGATCGTCGTCGTCCAAAAAGTCACTCACGAGCTTGTCCCACTTGAGCGGGCACAAGTATTCATCGTCGGCGTGTTCGGCGGCGCGGGAGAGCCGCTCATAGAGTTCGGCGTCGTCACACAGACGTAGAACCGAGTCTGCGATGTTGGCGCTGTCCTTTTCGCGGTGGACGACGGCATTGACGCCATCACGGATTCGAAGCTTAAACATTCGGATGGTCCGACGCGACGAGCGGGGTCCGTGTGCAAAGCGCCTCGTAGAGCGTCATCGGCAAGCCCTCGGGGTACGCGTGCCGGCTCGGGACTAGGACGACGTCATGGTTGCGCATCGTTTTGAGCACTTCTGCGTGGGGGACCCGCCCCATGAAATGCACGTACTCCGAGACGCCATGCCGCTCCGCGATCTCCTGAAAGAGGGGCTGGTCTCCGGTGCCGATGATCGTCAACCGTACCTCGCGACCTCTTCGCCGAAGGTGGGCCAGCGATTCGATGGCGTCACCCACACCCTTCTGTTCGTTGAGCATCCCGACGTACACCAAGCGCAACGGCGCATTCGGTGCAGGCGCGTTCTTGGCCTCCCAATCGCGGGGTGAGATCACCGCCGGCCAATCGAAGGGAACGACCTTGGCTCGGTCGACGCCGATTCGGGCGAGGTCGAAGGACGACGCAAGGTTATGGTTGGCGACCAGTTCAATGCGCGGATCGTTCAAGACGAAGGCTAAGCGCTGGTTGCGGACTCGCGCCCGAAACCCCTCGCCCTGAAAGCTGTCCGCGAAGATCGCGAGCATGATGAGCTCCTGCCGAAGACCCCATCGGAGCAGCGGAACAATGGGGGCTGCGACGATAAGGTGGGTCGGTTCGGTCTCCTCGACGGCCTCGATCAATTCGTCGTTGCGGTCTCTATGCCCTTCCCGAAAGAGTTCAACGCCTGACGATGTCACGTCGTTCGCGAGGGTACAGCGCTCCTGGTCGGCGTTGAAGTTGATGACCGAGACGGCTTCAACGTCCTCCCGCGCTGCGATCTTTCCGACGTGCGCGACCGTGTACTCCTGCGCGTAGTATGTGCCGCCTTCGCCGCGATGGATGCGTTCGTAAGCCTCGGCGTAGTCGCCACGCTGCACGATCGTCAAACGGATTGGACCCCGGTGTCGATGCGGTTCCGCGCGCGGACGAGCTTTGGAAGCAAGCGTTTCAAAGATGCGGCTCGGCATGGACGCGACCTCATACCCCGTCCTCTAAGCGACGGCTAGGCACGACGGTGAAATGCACGGAGCGTCGAAGGTCCTGAGCGCGTGTGCTCAAGCTTGAGCGCGAAGCTGCTGGCAAACCCACTCGCCGGTCTCGCGCGTACCGAGTGTTCCGCCCACCTCGCGGGTGCACATTCCTTCGCCGACGGCACGTCGAACCACTTCGATGAGACGGGCTTCTTCGCCTTCGAAACCAAGGTGCGTCAGGAGCATGCCCACGGAGAGCACCGTCGCCAGAGGGTTCGCCACGTTCTTACCCGTCAGCGGCGGAGCGCTCCCGTGGACAGGCTCAAACATGGACACGGCGCCCGGGTTGATGTTGGCGCTCGCCGCCATGCCCATCCCGCCTTGGAGCGCGGCGCCGAGGTCCGTCACGATGTCGCCGAAGAGATTGCTCGTGACGATCACTTCAAACTGCGTGGGGTCCTGGATCATGTAGAGGCACAGCGCGTCCACGAAGACATGCTTGGCTTCGATGGCCGGGTACTCCGTGGCCACCTCACGAAAGCAGCGGATCCACAGTTCATGACCATGCTTTATCGCGTTGTGTTTGTCCGCCATGTGCAAAGTCTTGTGCCCGTTCTTGACGGCGAACTCGAAGGCGGCACGGATCACGCGCTCCACGCCCTTGCGTGTGTTGACGCTCTCTTGAATCGCGATCTCGTCTGGCGTGCCCTTTTTAAAGTGGCCGCCGATACCGACATAGATGCCCTCGGTGTTTTCGCGGAAGACCGTGAAGTCGCAGTCCTTCGCTGCGTACGCCTTCAAGGGCATCAAGCGGTCGTCGAGGCACTGAATCGGTCGAACATTGCAGTAGAGGTCGAGGCCAAAGCGCAGACCAAAAAGGACATCGCGGGCGTGAGCCATGTCGGGCACCCGGGGGTCTCCGAGGGCGCCGAGGAGCACCGCGTCGTGTTCTCGCACCGCCGCTTGGTCGGCTTCGGGAAACGTAGTCCCATCTTTCAAGTAGCGATCGGCGTTTAGGTCGAAGTGCGTGAGCGAATACTCATACCCTCGAATCTCACTCAGCGTTTCGAGGACGCGAACGCCCTCCGCCACAACCTCAGGCCCAATTCCATCTCCGGCGATGATCGCGATTCGCTTCATGCGTTGCGAACTTAGTGCGTGATTCAGTAAAACGAAAGGAATCTGACGTGTCCTGAAGCCCAATGGCTGCGCTCGGAGTTTCGCTGACATTCCTTCGACGTCGCGCCTTGCCCTTGGCCTCAGTCCGGCTCCATCCCGTCCCGGTCACTGGTCCCAGACGGCGGCTACTGCTGAAGCGCCTGGCGCCGCCGGTAGGTCTCGGCGTTAGCCTCGATGCGCCGAAGATCCTGCCCCGCGCGATCGCGCTCTCGGTCGAGTTCGTCTCGTTTCCAGACGATCCCCCACCAAGCGCTTTCTTCGGCGCGCCAAAGCCGAACCTGTCCGCGAGTGGTCGTCACGAGCAGCTCTTCGCCGTCTTGTTCTTCCTCCACCGGCGCGCCGACCTTCGTGGCGAATCCCCGCCGACAGGCGGAGTCGCAGCGCTCGGCAAAGAGCGCTGCGGGCGTCGCGGCGCCGATGTGTCCCAGCGCGTCCAGTGCATCTTGTTGGGTAGCTTCGGGGTAGTCCGCCCGTATCAGTGATGCAGCCGCTTCCCGGTCCGCGTGGATCGAGTAGAGTGCGTGGCGTGAGCGCTCATCAATGACCCGAAACAGCCGTTCCATATCGTCATTTTCAATCGCCGTGGCGGCATACACCATGCAACCCCGTGTCGTTCGCGGATCTGGGGTCGAATCGCAGCCAGAAAGTGCAGAGAAAGCGATACCCGCTTGACACAAAGCGCTGAAAAGTAGAGCGTGGTTTTTCTTTCGGTCGCCCATGAATTTCGTCGCGGCAGGTTTATCGGACGTTGGTCTCCAACGCGAGCACAACGAGGACAGCTTTTGCATTTTGCCGAGGCACTCGCTGTTTATTGTGGCGGACGGTATGGGAGGTCACCGCGCAGGGGACGTCGCCAGCCAAATGTCCACGCGGACCATCGAGTCCTTCTTTGATGCCACGGACAACGAAGACGCAACCTGGCCCTTCAGCTTCGACCCGCATCTGAGCATCGCCGAGAATCGCTTGATCACCAGCATCAAGCTCGCGAACCGCCGCATCTTTGAAGCCTCGGTCAAAGACGAAGAAGTTCACGGCATGGGTACCACCGTGGTCGGCGCGCTCTTCTCCAAGACCGCCGAGCGCTTCTACATTGCCCACGTCGGCGACAGCCGCGCCTACCGCGTGCGCGAGGGCGTGATCACCCAGATCACTCGCGACCATTCCCTGGTCAACGATTTCCTCCTCGTCATGCCGGATATGCCCGAGGACCAGCGCGCCGAGATCCCGTCCAACGTGATCACTCGCGCCCTCGGCATGCAAAACTCTGTCGCCGTCGATATGGTTCCCGACCAGCCGCAGGTTGGAGACGTTTACATTCTCTGCTCCGATGGGCTCAACGGCATGATCACCGACGACCAAATCCGCGACCTCGTCGTCGCCGCCGAGAGCGATATGGAGCTCACGGTCCGGAGTCTCTGCGACGCTGCCAACGATCATGGCGGCGAAGACAACGTGACGGTTGTCGCGATGCTCTGCACACCTTAGAGAGGTGCAGGGCTCGAAAGTCGACCCCGCGAAGGAAAGACCATGCGTACATTTGATGTTCGCCACGAGATGATCGTAGGCACACAGCGTTTCTGGCAGCTTATCCACCACGAAACCGCCTTCATCCGTTCGCTCTACGTCGACTTCCTCGACTTCGGGTATGAGGTCCTCGAGGACAACAAAGAGACCGGCGTTCGCCGCACCTACATCACGCCCAAGGTCGACGCGCCGAAGGCCATCGTCCGGGTGATGGGCGACAGCATCTCCTTCACGGAGAACGGCCAGCTCGTCGAAGACCCCGACGACTACCGCTACGAGTTCACCGTGGTCCCCAATAAATTCGCCGACAAGATCACCATCACCGGCGCGATGCGAGCGATCCCAATCAGCGACGACAAGTGCGAACGCTGTGTGACGTTCAACATCTCGTGCACGATCTTCGGCATCGGGAAGCTCCTCGAAGGGTTCATCCAGAAAGAGATCCGCCGCAGCTACGTCGAGAGCGCCGCGTACACGAATACGTACCTGAAGAAGATAGAAGCCGAACGCGGCGACGGCCAGGATGGCTAAGGCCCGCGGCTACTGGCTCATGAAGTCTGAGCCCCACGTCTACTCCATCGACGACATGAGAGCGGCCGGCGAAGGCATCTGGGAAGGCGTGCGCAACTACCAAGCCCGCAACTTCATGCGGGCGATGAAGGTCGGTGACCTGGCGATCTTCTACCACTCGAGCGCGAAACCACCGGGGGCCGCGGGCGTCGTGCGCGTGGCGAAAGCCGCGTTTCCTGACCCGACCCAGTTTGATGCGAAGAGCCCCTATTACGACGAGAAGTCTCGGGAACTCGTCGCCGCGAAGAAGCCTCCACGTTGGGACTGCGTGAGCGTTCGCTTCATCGAGAAGTTCAGCGCGGAAGTGCCCCTCGCCGCACTAAAGGCGAATGCCAAACTTGCCGAGATGCGCGTCACCCAAAAAGGGTCACGGCTCAGCGTGATGCCTGTGCAGAAGACTCACTTCCAAGAAGTTCTGCGGATGGCTTCGGCCAAAACGAGAACATAGAGTCACGTTCGTTTTTCATTTCAGATCTGAAATGAAAAATTTCACGGACGGAAAAAGGAAGCGGCCGCAGCGTTGGGGGGGGAGGTACGCTGCGACCGCTAAATTGGGGAAATGGCGAGGGAGACAAGGGGGGGAACGATGCTCACGCGTCGCCACTTCACCAGAGTACATAGCGAAGTTCGTGCCAAGTTTCGTTTCGCGGAACTCTTGAGGAATTCGGGACAGCACTTGGTTCGATTCTGCAAAGGCGAACTCCCAAATTTCAGATCTGGAGAATGGAGGGCGATTTTCACGCTCAGGACACGTCCGAAAAACTCCGTGGGGCAGCCGAGGCGGAGCGCTCTTTGTAGGTGCGAACGAGCAGCCAGCAGGTCCCGAGCCAGGTGCACACAATAAACACGTTGAAGAACGCAAAGCCCCGAGGTCCCCATTCAAGGAATGTCGTGCCAACGTAAACCGCACCCGCCGCAATGAGGTCGCCGACACGGACAAAGAACGTATCCACGGTCTGCTTGGCGGAGAAGCGCTCCTCCCGTGAGGTGGGCAGCCAGAGCATCGCTTTGGCGTTGTTCATGAGGGAGTAGTCCGTGGCGTTCTCTGCGGTCTTCATCCAGCGGAACACATGCACGCCGACCCCGAGCGCCACCAGCGCGTAGGTGCCTAGCGCGATGACCGGCAGGACGAAGAGCAGACCACCGAGTCCCAAGCGCCGGACCAGGAGCCCAGCCAGGAACAGCTGCATGCCGACGGCGATGATGTTCACCCAAAAGTAGAAGTCTCCATAGAAGGCGCCAATGACCGCCCGGGCATCGGGGCGGCCTGCGGCAAGGGTCTCAACGTGGGAGCTGAGGATGTACTCGCCCGTGGTGTTGGCCACGTTAAGCAAGATGAGGAGCAAGGCGACGAGGCGAATGTAGGGGCGAGCGAAGACGAGGCGAAAGCCCTCCATCGTCGACTGAGCGATGGGCATGTCCTGGTGCTTCGCGGACGAGAGCTTCACATCAGGTCGCCGGAGGAGCACCAGATAAGCGATGAGGTGAAGCCCGAGGATGACCGCTGCGACCTGCAGGACCGACTCGATCTGAAAGTCCCACCCAAAGAGAACGCCGCCGAGTTTGGAGCCCACCACAGGGCCCGCCGTCATGCCCAGCGTGACGATGGGAAAGACACGTTCGCCGGTGTCCTTGTCGAAGGCGTCATTGGCCACCGACCAAAAGAGCGCGATGGCCGAGAGGCTGAAGATCCCGACCCAGACGTAGAAGACGAAGCCAAGCCCGATGTTCGCCCTCGCGCCGAAGAAGAAGAGCTCCAGGCAAACGAAGAACGCCAAGCTTAGCCCGAGCACGAGCTTCTTCGTGTCGAAGCGCAGCACCGCGTAGCTAAAGAGTGGAAGCACAACGATCAGCGCGGCAGCCTGCACCGCCGAGGCGTACGCTTTGAGCTCAGCGCTTCCGCTGGCCAGGATCCATGGTTCGCGGATGGTCTTGAGCACGTAGTACGCGACCATGAGCAGGAAGATCGCCAGCGTCATCCACACGACGCTGCCGCGTTCGTGGGCGCGCAGTTCGGACAGGCGCGGCGGCAAGGACAGGCGCGGCGGCAAGGGCTCGCTCATGCGCTCTCGGCGCGAATAGACTCGATGGCTCGCACCGCAGCGTTTCGCTGCTGTGGCACCAAGTGAACTTTGCTCCGCTTCTCCTTCATCCGGGCCATCGCTTCATCGACACTGTCGGCGAAGCCACCGAGAACGACCAAACAAGCCGCAACAAGCGCCGAGCGTCCGTGGCCGGCTGCGCAGTGCACGTAGATCTTTCCGGGCCAGTCATGCCGGCGCCGGAGGAGCTCAACGAGCTTGCGGTGGCTCGGCGCGCTGCCGTCCAAAGTCGGCAAACACTCGTACGTCTTCGCTTCAATGATGGCGGGGTCCGGGAGGTGTTCGCTCGTTAGATCGATCACCGTCTCCACGTCGCTGGGGAGCTGCCCAAGCGAGACGAGACGTCCAACATAGATGCCGTCCACCACTTCGTTCCAAGGGTCCTCGCGCCAACGGATCTTGTTCAGGCCAGAGCGAAGCCCGTGCATGAACACGATAAACGGCCCACCGAGGAGGTAGCCCCAGGGATTACGTCGGCCGTCGAGCCGTTTGCCGAGCATCCAAGCGCCGAACCCGAAGTAGCCGACTGCGACGAGGGTGAAGCTGAACGCCGGCACCAGGAGCCACCACGCATCAAACTTCCACGCGGCCAAGCCGAAGAGCCCTGCGGCCAGGCTGACGAGCGATCCGTAACGCATCTACGATCAGCATTGTGCAGATCGGCGGCTCGGTCCACTATCCCACTGACTTGCGCTCGTCGACGCGCGCGAGGACCGAACGTAGGTCCACGCGTCAGCTACCGGGAGCAGCCGACGATGCACCTCGGGTGGACGAATCGCCCGCCGCGCGCGCGTATGCCGTCGATGAGTGGCGCGACCATGCCTTCGCTTTGCGGCATGTTGTCATGAATTAGGATTACGCCTCGGTCGGTCCCCGTGCGGTCGACCTCGGATAGATACCGTTGCGCGCAGCCAGGACCGCTCTCTCCTGTGCCCCAGCAGACGCTGTGGTCGTGGCCGCGGGCTGGCAGGTCCCAAGAAATATTCCCGTAATAGTTGGAGGGTACTCGCGCGTTGTTCGCCCAGTTCGCGGCGCCCTGGCTCCACGATGTAGCGGTCGACCCGCCGGGCGCGCGGAAAAAGTGGAGCTGCTTTTCATGCGGCGCGTAGCCCGCGTCTGCGACCATGGCGCGAAGGATACGGTGGGCGCCTTCGAGTTCGAACTCGAAGGCTCCACGGGAGAGCTCCGCGACGCCTTGGCCCTCGCAGCTCAACCCATGAATGCAGTGGCGGTGCATGTGGTTGGCGACTACATGTCCCTGGGACAGCACGTCCGCCACTGCCGCACGATAGTTCGGACGAAGGTGAACGCCGTCGTTATCGATCCATCCTATTTGTTCCGTGACCATGAAGAACGCAGCCGTGACGTTTCGCTCACGGAGAGTCCGCGCAATACGGCCGCTGTGCGCTCTCGGTCCATCGTCGAAGGTCATCACCCACTCGCCCGCTCGAAGCCCGCCGCCCGCAAATGAGGTTCCGCGAAATCCCCTCGCGGGTGTCGGTGAGGGGCCCTCGGCGAGTTCATAACCATTGTTCGAGGTTGAGACCGTCGCGCCGTAAAGAAGTGCAGCCAGGTCGGCACGCGTCGCGGCTATACTTGGACGGAAGACACGGCGCTCGCCGCGCTCGATGCCCAATCGGTCCTCGCCCAGGATCACCATGCCGGCGCGCGTCGCGGAGAGAAGTGCCGCATGGGCCCAAGCCCCGATCCGCTCGACATCGAAATATTGTTGGCGTACTTCAGCTTTCAGCACGTCGGGAGATGTGCCTTCGAGAGAGTCCACGTAGGCGCGTACTTCCGGTTCTTCCGCGCGAAGTGCTCCGTGGATCGCGACCACAGCTTCAAGTCGCGTGGTTGTTGTCGCGGGGCGAAACTCACCGCCGGGGTAGCCTCTCAACATCCCGCACTGAGCGGCCTTCTCGATGGCTTCGCTCGCCCAGAAGCCACTCTCAATATCACCAAAGCGCGGCGTCTCTTCAGTGCGTTGGCAGTCCGGGAAGGCGGCCACGAGGAGTGCAGCGAGCTCCGCTCGAGTCACGAGTGTGTTGGGGCGATAAGTCCCGTCCCGGTATCCCGCCACCGTGCCTGCATCCCCGAGCGACGCGATCAGGTCGCGTGCCCAACTCTGGCCGATGTCCGAGAAGCGAGCCCCCACCCGGAAGTCGAGCGCTTCCTCCGCCGGTTCGATGGGTGGCTCGGACTCTGGAGGAGAATTCGGGACATCGACGGAGGATGAACCGTCGAGCCTCATGCCCACGTCGACGTCGCGGACCCCGTCGGGTGTCGTGCATCCGGCGAAGCTGGTGGTCGCGCAGAGGATGAGAAGTACTTGGAGTTTCATAAGAGAAGCTTCGGGTGGATCGACCATCTGGACGCGCTCACTGGAGCGCGAGTACCAGGCTCTGTCTCAAGACAGGTGTGTTCAGGACGACGGTAAAGTGACCCGCTCGCTATCGAGCTCTTCGAAAGAGTGCGGGAGTTCGACCTCCGTCCAATCTCCAACTTGAGCTCCTAACTGAGAAAGCTCCGGTTCGATAATCGCCGTATCGGCCACCTCAGAGTTTGCGACCTGGATTCGAAAGGGACCGATATCGATGCAGTCGTCGTGAGCCATGAGGGCCGTGGTGGCGAGGCTACCGTCAACACGAAAACCGTTGGCGCTGCCTAGGTCGGTGATACGCAGCCAGCCACCTTCCGGTCGGACCTCGGCATGCAGTCGGGAGACGCGTGGGTCGTTGAGGACCACGTCGGCCGTCGCCGAGCGTCCGAGCGTGATTCCGCAGAACTCGTCAATGCTGTAGCCACGCATGACTTGCTGACCGTCTCGGTAGACGAGCAGTGACCATTTTGGCTCTCCTGAGCCTTCACCAAAGTTCATAGTCGTAGCCACGAAGCAAACCTCATGCCATTGCTCATCCGCGCTTGTTCTCTCGATAGTTGCCGATCGGTTAGTGGCAGTTGTCGGCAAACGCGCATGGAACGTGGGTCGTCGAGTCACGGTTTGGAACAGGATCGGTTCTCGAATCGCTTTCGATGTCTTCGTAGCCCAAACAAAAAAGGCGTCCGCGAGGGACGCCTTTTTGAGCTCAACGATCAGGGCAGCGCGTTCATTCGAAGAGGGTGCCAATACGAGCGGCGCTGATGCCAAGGCCCACCGAGATCGCGTCGAGTTCGCCATCCCCGTCCAAGTCGATGTCGGGCTGGAGTTGGTTTTGAACCGCTGGAAAGCGCTCGATCTCCGCCGCGTCGATGACGCCGTCTAGGTTCGCATCCAAGAGTCCAAGAGCAAGCCCTAAGCTCACCCGCGTGCAGCTCTCCGGGCATCCGACGTCTTCGGCGATCAGACGATTGATGTAGCCCGCCATGGGTGCAAAGACTCCGTCGGACAGAGACCCCACATCGACTGCACCGCCAAGAGTGCCTTCTGCCATATAGGAGCCCACGACGCCCTCGAAGCGGGCGTTGGAGATAGGGATCTGAAGTGTCGGTCCTTCAGGGTCGTCCGTGAGGCGAACGGCAAACTCGACTGCCCCCACGGACTCGGCCGTGACTTCGCGATCCTCGCTGAGCCGTCCAGCGAGCACTCCGTTCGGGGCAGGCGCACGTTGATAACTTGCGTTGCCGGTGTCGTTGAGCGGCTCCCAGCCGACGCCGCGGTAGGTCTCGATGACCAGCTCACCATCCGTCACGAAGGATTCAAGAAGCACTTGAATTCTCCCCGCGTCGACCCCGGCGCGAACATACTCTCCAAGGTCGATTCCTACACCGTTCAAGGTCGCAACGAGCCGCCCGAGGGACGCGTCCACGTTCCCATCATCGTCAAGGTCGAAGCCGAGCGTCCCAGCCTCGGAGGGGAGGGTGATGCGTGAAATGACGTGCATTAGATGCTCGTCCGGCTCCGCGTTCTGTGGCTCCGGAGTCTCTTCTGGAATCGAAGCTACGTCTTGGGTATCCGATCCGCACGCCGCCACAGCGATGGCCAGCGCGACCCACGCCGACCCATGAGCCCAGCGCCGCCGGCGCCGCACCAGGATAAGTGCGAATACGGCAAACATGAAGGCACCAAGGACGTTCGACGATGAGCCCATCGAGCACCCGCCACCGCGTGACGGCTCTTCGTCGCTTGGCATGCTTGGCGGCGAGGGCGGACGTGTGGGCGCCACGAACGGCTCCGACGGCACCGGGGAGCCCCCGCCACAGAGATACGTTGGGAAGGCGCCGGGATAGAGGTCGAGCATCCCTTGCGGCGTGGCTCCTCCGCAGAGCACATCAATGGCGCGGTGAGTAAGTGAGTGCCGTGTGAATTCCGTCGGCGTGGGAATGCTCGAGCGGCCCTCCACGATGCAACGGTCCGAACCTCCCGGATTTCGAACACAGTTATTTCCCTGCTCATCCTCGCCGTCGGGACAGTGAAGTCGAGAGAGCCGAAACTGCGAGGCTACCCCGACGTGACTCCATCCGCTTCCCTGCCTGATGAAGAGTCCTCCGCCGGAATCGCCTGCGGCAACGTCTAGATGGCTCGTCGTCCAGAAATCCCCTTCGGCTCGGATGAGGTCCGTCAGGTTCAAGCTTGAGCGGCATGCCTGCCGGTGCACCAATCCCGAGCAACTCAATTCCTCGGGCTCCATCTCGGAATGGCGGCTGACGCGGGTTCGCGAGGACGGGTGCGGGTCCGTGAGGTTGGAAGACGCTCTGTGCACTCGAGCCACTCGGAGAGCGCTTGAGGGAGAAGATCGTGATGTCGAAGGCGTTTTCGACGACGCCGCCGGAGATGCTTGTCACCAGTGAATGCACCAGAACTTCATGGCAGTAGTAGATGTCTCGGCCGTCGATGATCTCCGCGTTGGAGGTCGGTCCTGTGGCCACATGATTGAATACGACCGCGGTCTCAGCGCACCTTCGGCGCAGCTCATCTTGCACGGCAGCGGTGTCGACATCTCCGCCACGGCTTGTTCGGGTCTGCGTGTTTGTCCCCATGCAGTGCCCGGCAGTGGCAAAGAGGTGCCCGTCGATGAGCGTACCGCTGCAGTCGCCGATCAGAGGTTGGTCGAGATACGGTTCGCTGTCGCAATATCCTTGGGCCCGTCGAGTGCGTTGTTCGACGCCGGAGATCCGACCGAGGCGCCGGTCGAGACTGGACCTCGGCAGCATCACTCCGACGAAGCTCGAGGCGAGCGCGCGCTGGTCCGCAGGCGCCTCGTAGTAGTCGAGGCGGTCATCCCCGCCCCAGATCACGGCACCCTCCGAGGAGCGAATATCGCCGTCTTCATCGAATGTATTGACGTCCGCGCAGCCCACGAGCGCCATCACGATCGATAGCGGCGCAGTAGCAGCGACGCTCCGTACTGTGCTTCGGATTTGTTCGAGTACCATCCTAGTCCTTCCGCGAGCGGCAGGCGCTCGACGACAAGCCCTGGAGCAAGTGACGTGCCACGACGTGCTGGTCCGGCCTCACATCAAGTGTCTTGAGACGACGGGAGCTTGTGTACTGGGGTCGAACACTCCGCAGCACCTGTGCGGCGGCAAGAGTTCGTCTCGTTTCACGCCGACTCCCATGTCGAACGAGGAACGTTTTTGGTGCGAATGCTGGGGCTTTTACGACTCAGTGGAACCACTTTGGTTCCTTGAGTCGATCCGTCGATCCGTCGGTCCGTCGATCGATCCGAGTTCGATTCAGAGGTCGACTTCGAAACGCCGTGCAAGGCGGCGAAAATACTTCGGATGAACTTCCGCTTCCCGCGCCGCTCCATCCACATCGCCATTGTGGCGTGATAGTATGCGCTCGAGATACTGCTGCGCGAACGCACTCATCCAGCGGTCGCGGGCCTCTGCGAAGCTGGCCGGAGTTTCGTCCGACGCCGCCGGGAGCATCGCCGTGGGGAAGAGTCTTTCGGGAAGGTCCTGGAGCTTGATGAAAGGGCCGTCGCCGATGGCCACCGCGCGCTCGACCACATGAGCGAGTTCACGAACGTTCCCGGGCCAATCATGCGTTTCAAGACTAGCGATCACCGCAGGCGCAACCCCCCGCATTCGCCGGTTTCCTTTTTCATCTTGATTGAATTTTCCATGAGCTAGAAAATGTTCGACGAGCGGCGCAATATCCGCGGTGCGTTCGCGAAGCGGCGGGAGCGGTACGCAGACGACATCGAGTCGATAATAGAGATCCTGTCGGAAAGTCCCTTGTTCAACACGCGCCAACAGGTCCCGGTGCGTTGCGGTGACGACTCGAACGTCGAGCGCTCGGTATTGGTCACCTCCAACGCGACGGATCTCTCGACGCTCAAGCGCTCGCAAAAGACGAGGCTGCAGATCCAGCGGCAACTCGCCGATCTCGTCGATGAAGAGCGTCCCTCCCTGGGCGGCCTCGAACACGCCGATGTGCTGCCGGTCCGCGCCTGTGAAGGCCCCGCGCTCGTGGCCGAAGAGATGACTCTCGATTAGGGAGGCAGGTGCGCTCGCGCAATCGAATACGATCAAGGGTCCGTCCTTTCGTTTCGAGCAGTGGTGAAGCGCTCGCGCGATGAGTTCCTTCCCGGTGCCCGTCTCTCCTTGAATCATGACTGTCGCGTCTGTCCGCGCGATTCGCTCGACCAGCGCGAAAGCTCTTTCCATGGCCTCGGAGCGGCCCACCAGACCTGGCAACGGAGTGGTTGGAGACTGAGGGAGTGGTTCGGAGAGCTGGCGCAGCTCCACGCGAACGGCAACGGTTCCGAGGGTGAGAGTGACGTCTGGGTCATCCACGAAAGCTTCTCGGATCGGGAGCCCGTCGAGGAAAGTGCCGTTGGTGGTGCCCAGATCCTGCACCACGGTGCGGCCGCTTTCGACAAAGAAACGGCAGTGGGCGCGGCTCACAGAGCGGTCTCGCACGTGGATATCGTTCTCCTGGCGCGAGCCCAGGGTGACGTTCTCGTGCTCGAGTTCCTCGACGTGCTCCCCCGCCTCATCGCGCCACGAGAACCGGATACGTCGCACGGAGAGCGCCTCTCCGGCCGGTTCGCGCGCCAGAGTGTGTGTGCTTGAGTGATCGATCCAGTCTTCAGCCATGGTTCGTCATGTTTACCCCCAAGTGCGGATGGAGGCTCGTCGTTTGATATCGACCCGCAGATCGGTAGTGCCGAGAACAGCACAGCCTATTGCTTAGATACGAATGGATTGGATACCGATCGCTACCTAGGCTATCGACGTGCACCTTCCAAATCAACGAATCGCGCTACTCTTCTGTGCTTCTTTCCTGGCTTGTGCGGACGTCGGTTCGCCCGATCGACACAACGATCTCCAGTCACGAGACCTGGCGGTTGTCGACCTACCGGAGGGAGTTCGCATTCGAGCCGTCGCTGCGAATCTTAGCTCCGGCAGAGGCCAAGACTACGACCCTGGTCACGGTGCCCGCATCCTGGAGGGGCTGGACCCGGACGTCGTCCTCATCAATGAGTTCAACGTGGGAGACAACCGGCCCTCCACCCTTGACCGATGGGTCGCCGACCATTTCGGCCCGGATGCGGAATACCGACGCGAAAGCGACCGCGCCATCCCAAATGGCGTGATCAGTATGTTCCCGATATCCGAATGGGGAGTTTGGGAAGACACGCTTGCGCCAAACCGAGAATTCGTCTGGGCGCAGCTCGACATCCCTGGCGAGATCGATCTGTGGGTCGTGAGCGTCCATCTTCTCACGCGGAACTCCACCACGCGTAGCGCTGAGGCTGCTGAGCTTGTCAGAGCGATTCGCTCCCGGGTTCCAGAGGAGGACTTTCTTTTGGTCGGCGGGGACCTGAACGCCCGAAGTCGAAACGAATCCACGCTCGGTGTCCTGTCTCAGGTGGTCAACGTTCGTGGTCCCTACCCCGTGGACCAAGCGGGAGACGGAGACACCAACCAGAGCCGACGCCGGCCTTACGACTGGGTTCTTGCCAATGACGACCTTGAGCAGCTTGCTATCCCTACGCAGATTGGCGAAGAGAGCTTCCCCAGCGGTCTTGTGTTTGACACGCGCGTTTTCAATCCTCTGAGCGTGGTGTTCCCAGCACGTCGGGGCGACAGCGCGGAGCCCTTCATGCAGCACATGGCCGTGGTGCGCGATTTCGCGATCCCGCATCAGCCCGAGCCCGAGCCTCCCCCGAGTCAAAACCAGCTGTCGAATGGACAAAGCACTCCGGCTCTGAGCGCGGCGACGGGACAGTGGCGCCGATTCGTGGTCGATGTGCCGGCGGAAACACAGGCCCTACAGGTGACCATCCGTGGCGGACGTGGCGACGCCGACCTCTATCTTCACCATCCCGAGATCCCCGAGCTGAACCGCTGGACTTGCCGTCCTTACTTCGTCGGAAACGTCGAAACCTGCTCGCTCCGCTCACCGCTTGAAGGGCTCCATCACATCGGCGTGCACGCGTTCGAGGGCTACGAGAACGTCGAGATCAACGCGGCATGGCAGTAGCCTAGCGTGCCTCCAGTCGTACTTAGCGCCGCGAATAAGTCGGCCCGGTTTCGGCGCAACGCGAACAGATCGCATGTCTCTGGCGGCTGCTGGTAGAGTATCTTCGATGCGAGCGCGGCACGAGAGAGCGATGTTCGCGGCGCTCGTGCTCGTCGCGGGCTGCCAAGACCCCAGCGCCGTAGCCGTGCCGGAGTGGACGCTGATCACTGCGGATGGCCACGCCCAGGTTGTTTCACTGCCCACGCGTGTGGATGAACTCGTCGGTGAGCGCGGTCGTTTCTTTGAGCTGCGTGCGACGCTGGAGCCCCCGACGGAGTGGGTGGGGAGCGCCGTCACCTTGGCCATCGCCAAACTCCCCGCTCGGGTGTCGCTGCAGATCAACGGGGAGCACGTGGAGCCATCTGTGTCGGAGCTTCTCAGCGGCTACCGGAGTCCAGGCGATCACCACTGGCGTATTCCGGGCGCACTGTTTGAGAGTGGCGAGATTCGCCTGCGCCTCGTCGTGGAAGATTCTTGGTTTCAAAGCACCCGGCTCGGCTCGACGCCGCGGCTCAGCACACACCGTGATGGTGATCGATGGTATCGCTTCGTCACTGCGTTCAATACCTTCACCGCAGCCGTCGCTTTCAGTACCGCGATTCTTCTCGGTATTC
The DNA here is from genome assembly GCA_963799455.1 of uncultured Alphaproteobacteria bacterium. Taxonomy (GTDB): domain Bacteria; phylum Pseudomonadota; class Alphaproteobacteria; order Rhodobacterales; family Rhodobacteraceae; genus CAWCXF01. The sequence continues at coordinate 269,028 of CAWCXF010000007.1, forward strand.
TCTACCTCATTGTCTTTGTCGACGACCGCTCGCGTAGGGCGTATGGCTTGGTCGCTGCGATGGCGCTCCTGGCGTCCGCCTACCCATTCTTCATGCTCGGCGCCAGCCAGTGGATGCTCGGCGTGCATGACCTTCGCACAGTCTGGTTCGTGGGCGCCGCGGCTTTGGTCAGCGTGGCATACACGCGGGCGCATCTTGAGCTTTCGCGTCCACACTGGGTTTGGTTCGCCTTCGGAGCGATCGAGGTGGGCGCAGGTATTCTCAGTGGTCCATTCAGCGCTCGCTGGACGATCCTCATCGTGGTTGTCGGCACCAGCATCACCGCGATCTATCAAGTTGGACTTCTGGCGACGCACCTCCTTCGTGGTCGCTGCGATGGTGACGCAGTGATGATGCTGGTCTCGTGGATCATCCTGGCCGTCTGTAGCGGCACCGACATGCTGTACTGGGGCGGTCTGGGCGGGGGGCTGGAGGGCTTGCACGGAGCATCACTAGGCATCGGTGTATTCGTCGTCTTGCAAGCGGCGGTACTCAGTCGTGGTCACGGGCGAACGATGACTCGCACCGATGCTCTCAACCGCGCGTTGCTTGAGCGTCTGGATCTGCTTGAAAAGCGAGACGGCGAGAACCGGCGACTCACCGAAGAGTTGACCCGGCAGGTGGGCGCGCGCTCTCGTCAGCTCTCGCACGCGCTTGCTCGTCTTAGCCGGGCGCCCTCCGCGGAGGAAGAGCTGTCGCTAGGTGTCGAAGTCGACTCTCGATATCGGGTCGTTCGTCAGCTCGGAACTGGGGCGATGGCCGTCGTGTATGAGGTTGAGCGCTTGGACGACCGGCGCCGATTTGCTCTCAAGGCCCTGAAAAGCATGAGCGACCCTCAGCTCCTCGCGCGCTTTGCACGGGAAGCGCACATCGCTGCGGAGGTCAGCCATGAAAACGTCGTCGCGATTCACGATATCGATTTCGCCGAGGCTGGATTCATGTACATCATCATGGACCTGGTCGATGGCGGCTCGTTGAAAGACCACGCGACACGCTACGGCGAGTTGTCGTGGGCCCTTGAGGTGCTGCGACAAATCGTCGACGGACTCCAAGCCATCCATGTCCGCGGCGTCGTTCACCGAGACCTTAAGCCTGCCAATATCCTTCTGGATGCCGGCACAGCGGTGCGCGTGCGGATCAGCGACTTTGGAGTCTCGGGGATGACGGAGAGAAAGCTGATGCTAGCGGGGGAAGGCACGGCGCACCCGCTCGCAACGATCACGCAGCTAAGCACCCGCAGCCCGCCGACGGCGCCGTTCGCCGACGCGTCGGGATGGGATGCCCTACGATACGCCCCAGATCACCATCGCGGGCGATGTCGTTGGTTCGCCTGCGTACATGGCGCCGGAGCTCTGGGAGGGGAGCGGAGAAGGGGTGACCCGCGATGTCTACGCGTTCGGAATTATCGCGTTCGAGCTGCTTGCGGGGGCGCGCCCGTTTGATCGACCGGCATTCGGGCTGCGGGCGCTCGGAGAACCGATTCCTGTGCCGACCCCGCTCGCTGTTCGCTGCCCTGATGTGCCAGTGAAACTCGCCGCCCTCATCGACGCGGCCATCGATCTTGACCCCCGCGCTCGGCCATCTCTCGCCGAGATCCGCGCGGACCTAACGTCGGGGGACATAGCCCACGACTTCGATCGAGACCCCGACGCTACTTCGCAAAGCTTCCGCTCGTGATCGTCACGTGAAGCAGCATTCAGCGCGAGCTATCCGAACCAAGACCCCGCTCAAAGGAGTCGTAGTCCACTAAGATTCCAGTAGATGCCGGCGGCACCATCTCGGTGCCCATCTCTGGACCGGCCCCGCGTTCGCCAGACCGGGCCATTCCCGCGCTTCGATTCCGTCGCATGGAGCGAGCCCGTCTACGCGGTGGGCTCTCATCGGCGTCTACATCGTCCATGGGAGCGGGCGCCACGTTGGATTCATCGTCGTGTTCCACTTCGGGGATGGGAGTAATGTCGGGGACAGTTGCCGACATTTCCGATACGGGTTCGACCGTCTGCGCCGTGGGCGTCGGTGTTGAAGGATTCGAACCGCGCGATTGCGCCAAGACCCCAATGCCGGCGACGGCGGAGAGCGCAGTTAGACCAAGCAGCGCGTGACGGAGGCGAAGGGACTTCGCCTTCGGATACGCCATGGTATCAGGGAGCACGAGCTCTTGCTGAGTGGTGCCCGTATCGCCCGCGCGCGAGCGCGCGAAGCGACCCGAGTGGAGGGAAGCGGTGGGCGACACAACGACCGCGTCGTGGAGGCGCTGTCGGAATCGATCCATTTGTTTGGAGACGAGAGGCTGCAGCACTTCGGCGATCCGGATCTCGTCTGCGAGCCCGACAGTCGTTCGCGCGGCCGCCAGCAGTTCGTCGGCGACGAGACTGGCGCTCGCGGTGCGTAGCGAAGGATCGCGACGGAGTGCGCGGGCGACCACCTTGGCCACCTCGATGGGAACATCCCCTCGCTCTCGGTGAAGCGAGGGAATGAGCGCCTCGGCAACCTGTTTCGCGATCGCTAGTGAATTGTCGCCGCGAAAGAGCTGCCTGGTGGCCATGGTTTCCCAAGCCACCACGCCAAGGGCGAAGACGTCGGCTCGCTGATCGACGGGGGCGAGCTGAAGCTGCTCGGGGGCGAGATAGGACATCTTCCCCTTGATCTCTCCCGTCGTCGTGTGACCTAAACGATGAGCGGCGCGCGCGACGCCGAAGTCGCTCAGCTTTACGCGCCCATCCTCTCCAACGAGCGCGTTGTGTGGCGATACATCCCGGTGGATGATGTCGAGAGCAGCTCCCGCCGGAGTACGCGCACGGTGCGCGTCGGCGAGACCCCGCGCGACCTGCCACAAGATCCCGCAAGCGACGTCTACTGGAAGCTGCTGCTTCCGCCGCTGCAGCTCCCTCATCACGTCGCGGAGAGAGCAGCCCACGACCAGCTCCATCGCCATAAACAAAACGTCACCATCGCGCCCAAGATCGAGAGTCTCGACGCAGTATGGACTACTGATGTGAGCCGCGATGCGCGCTTCATCCATGAACATCGTGGAGAACTTGTCGTCCTCCACCAGATGCGGCAGGATAGTCTTCAGCGCGACGATTTTTTCAAAGCCAGCTTCTCCCGCGACCCGTGCGACCCATACCGTAGCCATGCCGCCTGAAGCCAATCGGAACAACAGCTCGTACTTGCCGAGGACGCTACCGGGGCCGAGAGAACAGGAGCTGGGGTGGGTAGAGTGCATGCGGCAACTAGAAACTGATTCGAGACTCAGAGTGGCGAGAATAGCGCGGCTGGTCGCTGGTGTCTTCCTCCTGATGTTCATCGTCGTGCCCGTGACTGGCAGCGCGCAAGATACGGCTCGTACGGACGACTCGCGCCAAGATGCCGCACGGGAAGAGTTCCGTTCCGGAGAGGCCGCCGCGCTGGAGGAGCGATGGGCGGACTCAGAGCGCCACTTCCGCCGCGCGTTTGAGCTATCGGGGGTAGTGGCGGCGCTCGTTAACCAGGCGGTGGCCCTGCGCGCACTCGGACGCCATCGCGACGCAAGAGACGCCTTCGACCGGGCCCTAGAAATGCGGCCGCAGGAGGCTCTGCGAAGCCAGATTCAAGAGTGGCGTGGCGAATCCGCAGCCCGCGTGGCCGTTTTGGTTCTCACCGGGCTCGAACCTAGGGTGACTCATGATGTGGCTCTCGACGGCGTCTCCACCGGAGACGGCCAGGAACGCCCACTTCGTTTAGAAACGGATTCGGGGCGCCACGCTTTGGTGGTGCGTCGGGAGGGTCATGTCCCCTGGCTGTGGCAGGGCGACACCCATGATGGACAGTCACTGCGGCTGCAGGTTGAGATGGAGCAAGAGGCACAACCTCGTTCTCTGGCAAGTCATCCATGGTTCTGGGTGCTGGTGGTGAGCGTCGCCGCCGGCGCTGCGGCTGCGACTGGGATTCTTGTGCGTCGCGCGCGCCAGCCCGACGACCTCGTGCCGCTGAACCCGGAGCGCACGCTGGAGTTAAACCCCTGAACTCTCTTACCCCACGTCTTCTACGTCTCGCAATTCCAACGCTCGCGACGGCCGTGCTAGTGCTTGTCGCCGGTTGCGCCGTGGAACAGAACGCGGTTCTCGAGGTTCAGATGCGTCTACCGACCTCCCCCGAGCGTCCTCTCGCGCTCATTCAAATCGCGTCCGAAACGTTTGAGTGGGAAGACGTATGGCAACGAGAAACTCTTGAGTTCGACACAGGCGCCGAAGGCTGCAACACGACCTTTAGCGTGGTGACAGATACGCCCGTCAGTGAGCCCGAGCTCACGGGCAGTCTACGAATGAAGATCTGGTTCTGCCCTCGGGAGCAGCCGCGCTGCCTCGACGGCGCGGTGGCGCCCCCCGAGTGGCGGGTCACCCTTCGCCATCCGTTTCATGAGGGTGAGCGGACTTTCTACCAGGCGGCGCCACCCCTTGCGGAGCAGACCGGCACAACCCGCTGCCAGACCTGGGACCTGCCCTCCTCTTTGCTTCCCGCGAGCCAGCAGGAGAATTTCGAGCTGACGGTGGACTCGTGCGAGATACTCGGGTGCCAGGATCCGTTGAGCGCGCCCGACCCAGAGTTTGCGTTTTGTCGAGCCGACGGAGTGCACGAATGCACGGCGCGCTAACAATAGCAGAGCCCTGACGCTACTCAGGACATCGCGTGGACATCAACACGCGATTGGTGGCGCCGGCTTCCACCCAGAAAATCGCGGTGTCCTCGCCGGAGCGCGCAATCTGAACTTGCTCCACGCTGCCCGCTACCGCCAAAGTCCTCTGCTCTGTTCCGAGCACTTCGCCCGTCGAGCCCACGCGACTGGTTTCGAGCGCGTTCGGGCTTGAAGAGTTGTTCGACCAGGCTACCTGAAAAGCGCTGCCGTCCCAGGCCACAACCGGATCGCTTCGATTGGCTCCGGCCCCCGAAAGCCGTTGAGCCGGCGCGGTCGGCGTCAGGTTTGTGTCGAATGGTCGGAAGTAAACTTCCCGAACGGAACCGGAAGCCCGCCGGTGCCAGACGGCGGCGTAGCTCGACGGACCACGGGCCAAGTCCTGGTTGAGGCACTCGCCGACGTTGATGAGTTCTGGTCCACCACCCAACGCCACGCCGTCCGGACCAATGTGGCGGGCGTAGCAATCAGGGTTGCGACGAAAGGACGCGATAAAACCGCTTGGCTCCGACGAGATTCGATACCAGGTCGCGTCGGATGGGAAAAGGGCATCCCGCCCGAGCTCTCGCCCCTGCGAGTCGAGGCGTAGTGAAACGGGTCTACCTTCAAGTGTCTCAGCGATAGTCATGAAGCCACCAGGAGCGGAGAGGAGTCCGTCCAGCGATACGTTTCGAAATTCGGAGGAGACGACGGGGTCCGAGATGAGCTCGCCGGACTCACGAGAGTACGACGCAATAACGAGTTCGTCGCCGGACACCGCCGCAAGAGTCAGGGTGTCCATCGACACTGCGGGGGGACGAATCGAGTCCGCTTCAAGGTTGAGCGAATGCGACGCTTCAACATCGCCGGTGCGCGATAGATAGACCACCTGCACCGAACCGGTACCGTCGCGCGTCACGAGCGCGTAGCCGCTATCGCTGGGCGCGACCCCGAACGTGAGGCCCGCGCCATTGGCGATCTCTCGCGACTCGAGCGTCACGCAAGCGCCTGCATTTTCACTGTCCTGCACAGAGGCGTCGTTCACGGAGGAATCAGGTCCGGCGTCCGCTGCGACCGGGATAGCTCGGCATCCGCGCAGGGCGTCGCAGTAGGTGCGCTCGGGGCAAGTCGTATCAGACCCCTCCGAGTAGCAAACTGAGTCGATGCAAGCCGCTCTCGCGCACTCGGCGCTCGGCGTTGGGCAGTCCGACAGCTCGCTGCACCCGCGTGTTCGACGGCACGTCGACTCTGTGCCCGTGACACAACTCGGGTCAACGCATTCGCCCGCCAGGCACTCGGACGCTTGCAGGTCGCCCGTTGCGGAAGGACAGCTCACGTCCTCGCAACTCCTTGTGATCACGACTTGGATCGTGGCGGTCTGGTCTTGGTCGAAGGAGACCGTTCGTGTCGCCAACGCGGTCTCGTCGATTCCCAGCAACGTCATGCGCACGCGCCTTCCGCGCGCCGTAGAGACATTGGGAAACTCGGCGACGGTTCGCACGCTGACATCACCGGAGGTCAAGAGCGCGGGGGTAAGCTGCCGCTCCCCGGTCGCTACGAGCTCTGTCGCGACGGCAAAAAACTCGGTTCCACTGCGAAAGTCAGTGCGTAATTGAACGCGGAGATCAACACGCGCATTGCTGGATGCGCACGAAGCCACAAAGAGAAACGTCCACGCAAATGGCGAAAAAGCAGCATGCATGTTCATTGGGCCCGCTCGCTTAAATTGCGGCTCGTTTAGGACGGTTGTTGCGGGCAAATTACTGTGTCTCAGTTCCTGCCACTCGCGAGCAACGTACACTCGACGGCCCTCCGAAATCAAATGCGGCTCCTCTATGGACCGCTGACGGAACAATCACGTCGTGCGAGGCCTTACTGGCAACAAATCGCTCTTTGAATAGCGTGACCCAAGCGGGTGTGTGCCTGGAATGTACGCTCGGGTTGCAAGCTTCGAGAGCAACTACGTGCTCGACCTCGATATTCGCGGGGCGACAGCGGCGCCGCCGGCCCCCAAGCCGCCACAACTGGCAACTCGACGCGCGATTCACGGGCGCAAACTGAGCCAGTCGATCGAGAGACAGATTTCGAGCCGGAATCAGATTCTCGGGTTCTTGTTCTGTCTCGGCCTCGGAAGAGCGGGGCGATACAGACCCGCCTCGGTGGAAAAAGATGAGCCACTTTCCGCGGATGCTGAGTCTTGCTCTACGTGGTGCGTTATTGGTCGTACATTCCGCTCCTTCTCGCATGCGCTCCAGGCTCGCTGACACTTCAGACGGCAGAAGAAACGCGACCGCTGAGCGCCGACGCAGCGCCAGCGGACGAAGTGGAGCCGGTGGACGTTTGTGGCGATATCCGCTCGTCTCAAAAGGTCTACTACGGGACCAACGTACCTGTGTTGGTTCCGCTGACGGAGGGCGAAACGCTGGCCATCGGCTCACTGGACGGTTGTTCTGGCACGCTCATCGCGGACCAGTGGGTATTGACCGCTCGCCATTGCCGAGTGCAGCCAGGCGCGCAGTTCTGTTTCGGACGGTTTCGCGACTCACCGCAAGCTTGCATCGGGGTCGCGGCCGTTGAATCGCACACCGAGTCCGACATCGCGCTCTTGCTTCTTGAGCGATCAGCGTCGGAAGCAGCGCGGGGAGTGGAACCAATTTCATTTATGGTGGAGACCATGGGCGAAAGTTGGATCGGACAAGTCGTGGAGGCCGCTGGTTTTGGCGCTCAAGAGGATGGCCGCTCCGGGGAACGCAAGTTCACCGCTGAGCCTCTCGTAGATCTCGCGGAGCGAGACCTCACCATCGATGGTGAGGGTTACCGGGGAGTCTGCTTCGGGGACTCTGGTGGGCCTGTCATCGGGGTCACCCAAGATCGTAGGGTTCGGGTACTTGGCGTGCTCTCCAGAGGTCACTCTTCCTGCCTTCAGCGCGACCACTTCGCGCGCACCGATGTGGTCTCCGAGTGGATCGTCAATCACGTCGGCCCAGCGGACACAGCGAGCGCTCGTGGCTGCGGCGGTCTCGACGAAATAGGCCGGTGCAGCGGAGATCGCGCGCTCTACTGTCTGAGAATACGCTCGCCGTAGACTTCTGCGATCGGTGCGGTTGGTCGCGGGAGCAAGGTGGATACCGCTGCATCGAGGTCGACCCCTGCCGCGGCTATTCCGCCCGAGGTGCGTGCGACGGGTCCGTCGCTCGATGGTGCGACCGTGGGCAGCTCCGAGCACGAGACTGCTTGGCTTGCGGGCAAGTATGCGCACAGGACGGGACGACGGGAGAGGCAAGCTGCATCGTCGATGAATGCCGCGACGTCGATTACCAAGGAGAATGCCGCGGGAACACTGCGACTTGGTGCGAAGACCATCGGCTGCTCCAGAGAGATTGCGCGGCCGAAGGTGCGGTGTGTCGATTTCTCGACGAGCGCGTCGGGTACTTCTGCGTGAACGAGGACTTCCGATGAGAGCATGCATGATTGGAGCGCTTGTTTGGGCCGCCGGGGTGGCCGGAGGATGCCGGGAGGTTGCCGAAACCCCGCCCTCGGTGTGGGTGAACGCAGCGGTCGATGCTGGACCTAACATGGAGTCGGACGCGAGGGTTCTGGAAAGAACGCCATCGGAGCCGCTGCCTGTCGCACCCGACCAGTGCGCCGTGGTCGGTCAGTGTCTTCTCGAAATGGCCGGCAGGGCGGGCGAACAGGCCGATGATTACGACTTGGTCTCGAGCTGTTTCTTCGTGGACTATACGCCCAAGCGCTTCGCGGCTTGTGCAGTCGAGCGTCGAGGTCTCGCGTGCTTCGCTGCTTGGGAAGGTTGCGCGCGCCCCGAGGCAAGTGACACCGTCGAAAGCTGCATCGGTTTCGGCGGCGGTCTCAGCTGCTACGCCCGTGACTAACCGTATCTTTCCGGAACCGTTTCTTTCCGGAACCGTTTCTTTCCGGAACCGTTTCCGTTCCATAGCAACCGTTTCGTAGCGTCATCGCTTCGGCCAAAGTCAACGTCTCGCGTTTTCGGGTTTGGAAATTGGAGCGTCGACAAGCGGGTCCTATCCGACTAGCACTTTCGTGTTTTCGGCCTGTAATACAGACCCATCGAGGCTTCGTGCCGGATCCGTTCCGATGCGGATCGTAGGTGCGGGCGGCTTCCGGAGGCGACGAGCTCGGGTGTCACGCGCTGTCGATGAGAGCCTGATGCATGAGACATCTGCACTGGCACGTCGGTTGCAAACTTACTTAGGCATGCCTTCAATCGAACGCTCGCTGCGTCCCCGTCCGAACCCTGACCCACGCGCGATGAAGGCGTCGTCTCGTCTACTTCGTGTGCCCAGCATGAGCACGGAGCGTGCGCCGGCCGCGAGCGAGCAGGGAGACCAGCAAGCGACTAATCCCGATGCGCTCTGCCGAGACTACTTAGCCGTCGTTCGTCGATTGGTGAGGCGCTCGCTGGGCGAGGATGCCGACGCGGACGATATCGTCCAGAAAGCGATGATGCGCATCATTGCGCGGGCTCACACGGTGAGGGACCTGTCGGCTCTCGGGGGCTGGGTTCGATGCCTGACCTTGAACGTGATTCGCACCGAGACTCGCGCTCGAGCCAACCAGGCGGCGACGCTCGCGGCTTCCGAGCAAGTTGATCGTTGTGCGAGCACGACGACCTCGGAGGTCGAGTGTCCACATCTACAGGAGGCCATTGAGACCGTTCTCCATCGTCTGCCTGCGGACGAGCGAACAGCGCTGACGATGCGGTGCATTGAAGAGAGAACTCTAAGCGACGTTGCGGCCCGGTGTGGGTGGTCTCTTGCGACGACCAAACGCCGCATCGCGAAGAGCACTGACAACTTTCGCAAGATCGCGGGAAGACAGCCGGCGATCCGCGAATATTTCGATGAATGCGGCCTCACCCTCGAGCCGCTGTCCTCGTCGGCGATAGCGCCCTGAGCGATGTCCCGTTTTCGCTTCTTTTCGGGGTCTCCCGACTCCGCTACTCGCCATTGTCTCACGCTCGAAAATGTCCGCGTCGGATCGCTCTCGCTCTGATTGATGCTCGACGTCGCGACCGGGTGCGGCTCATTTCTACATAAGGGATCCGACGGCGGCGTAGGTGGGGGCTCCCGTCGACATCGGAAGAACGAGATCGGTTCCGAATCCCGGTTTACTCCGGGTTCAGGTTCTCTGATTCGGGCACGGATACTGCACCGTCTACAACCTATGAGGTGGTCAGCCCTTCGGCCCGCATTCGGGAAACGCCGCGTCCGTGCGAAGGCGCGCCTCCGCATTGATGACGAATTCTCCAACGTCGCGAACGAACTGTCGCTCGGCGGACCGACCGCGCAGGCTGCGATGCAACGTCGCGAAACGAGGATAGACGAATGGGCATAAGCAGAGTCGGCGTGGTGACAATCGCATGGACCCTTGGGCTGGGGAGCTGCACTGGCGTGATTGAAGGCGCCTCCCCGGAAGACGAAGCCGGTCTTACGACCCCGACGGGTGAGGGCCCGGCCGGTCCCGAGACCTCGATTCCTCGATTTCTATTGGACCCGACGGGCCCCGACCAGCGCCCAGGGGTCCGTCGACTCTCAAAGCCTGAGCTTGCCGCACTCTTCGAGGCCATAAGCGGAATCGCGCCCGACTTGTCGGAGGTCCCGGTCGGCGAGGAACTCGCGGGTCTCCGTGGAGACGCTGCCAGTTTTGCGATTGCGGACCCAACGGTCGTTCAAGCCATTCTCCGCGCCGCTACGGAGGTGGCTCGGCGCAGCGACCTGGACAGCTATTTCGCCTGCGGTTCGCAGTGCACGTCGGACGAAATTCGTCGCTTTCTGGAGAACGCGTTCACTCGTCCAGTAGAAGACGAACTTCTCGAAACGTACCGATCCGTATACGACAGCCAGCGGCTTCGACTGGACCACGACTTCGCGCGCCGCGCGGTCATGCAAGCGGCGCTCCTATCGCCGTTTGTGTTGTATCGAACCGAAGTGGGTGTTGAAGGCACGCTGACGGCGTCTGAGCGTGCAAAAAAGCTCTCGTACTTCTTGTGGGGCCTACCACCCGACGCCCAGCTCACTTCCTTGGCATTGGACGGGTCACTGGCGGACGATGGTGTTTTCGAAGATCAAGCTGAGCGAATGCTGGCCGACCCACGGACCGAGCGCGGACTCCGCAACTTCATCTATGACTGGCTCGGCCTCGACCATGTGGCGCTCGAGAGCGTTGAAGGGTTCGACCGGCTTCCGAACGGCTTTGAAGACTCGATGGTCCGCGAGGTTGATAGGATGATCGACCACGTCCTCTTCGAACAAGGGCTCGGTCTTCGCCAGCTCTTCCTGCAGGAGTCGACATTCGTGGATGCTTCCTTGGCGGAGCACTACGGCCTCGAGGGTGCGGAAGACTTGAATGGCTTCTCGGAGGTGTCGCTCGCGGGAACTGAACGGCAGGGTATTCTTACGACGGCACTCGTGCTGGCTTCCCATGGCAAAGCGAATGGCCGCTCTCCGATGCAACGGGGTGCATTCGTGGTCGGGCAAGTGCTCTGTACAGGGTTTCCGCTGGACGCAGGTCCGGCGCAGATGAGCCTTCCACAGGGCGACGATGTCTCGTTTCGAGAACGCTTCCAGCTTCTTGAGCAACGAAGCGACTGCGGAACATGCCATCGGATGATCAACGTGGGTTTCGCCTTCGACATCTTTGACAACGTGGGCCGCCGATGGCCGGAAGATTTCGTATCTGCCACCGAGGCCACGGGGCAGTTCGACCTCGCGCCACACCCAGCGTTCTCCTTTGACTCAACCCGCGAGGCAGTCGCGGGCATCGCCGCGCACCCAGCACTGGGATCATGCTTCACCGCACAGCTTTTCCGGCACGCACAAGGCACCTTGCCGAACGCAGGCGACGCGCCCCTCATCCGTGAACTCGAAGAGCGGTTCGACGAGTCTAACGGCGACGTTCGCGACGCCCTCCGTACCATCGTGTATTCGGATCGCTTTCGCAGTACCCGCATCTCGCCGCCAAGGGAGAATCCTTGATGTCCAAGTCGAAACGTCGTGATTTCCTTCGCAACTCCGCGCTCGCGGGCCTGCTGGCACCAGTCGCCGCTCTCTGGCCAGACCTGCCAGAAGCACGAGCCCAGGACGAGCGCACGAATATGGTGCTCGTCTACCTGCCGAACGGTAGCGTTCCCGGAAATCCATTCCTGAACCCCGGCGTTCGACCGGATTTTGCAGAGGGTTTTCGTCCTTACAACGAGTTCAGCGACCGCACGATCGCCTTCCGGGAGTACGCGACCGACTCCTTTATGGCGGCGGAGTACCGAGGGGAACATCGGGGCCACTTGGCCGGCGGCATGACGATGTTCAGCGGTCAGGTGCCGATTTCCGTCGGCGCCATGGGCGGTCAAGCGCCCACCGTCGACCAAATCGTGGCGTGGGATTACCTCGAACGGGGAATCGTGACCAATCCGCTTCGAAAGTCACTGAACGTACGCATCGGCGACAGCAGCCTGTGGATCGATCAGACCTTCGTGCAGACACCGCCGGACTACCGACTCGGTCAGACGTACAACCGGACACTCAGCGGCGTATCGCAGGTCGTGCAACCGCAGCGAGGTTTCGACCAGCTCTTCGGCGACATCGCGGCGATGAACGGGGGCGCGAGCGTCGATGAACTCTGGGCCCACGGCCGAAGCATCCTGGATATGCCAGCGGCGGAAATTCGATCTGTTCGATCACAGATGCCCTCCGAGGGACAACATGTCCTCGCGCAGCATCTCGACGCACTACGTGACCTCGAGCGGGGATTCGAGGCCGAGGCGGGCCGCGAGGACGCGCTACTTGAAACGCCCAGTGCGCCCGGCGAGATGGATGTCGGCCCGGAGAACTACGAGCGCGTCTTCGAGCACTGGGCTCGGCTCATCGACGCTGCGTTTCGCCTTGATAGGACTCGCATCGTCTCGATACAGTTCGGAGGACTGGCGAGTCGTTTCCGGATCCCATCACTCGGTCTATCGGGCGCGGGTGGAACCGACTTTCATAGCATCAGTCACCACAGCCACTCAGACGTACCAAAGTTCATGAACTGGTTCGCGGAGCGTGTCGCATCACTTCTTCGCCGGCTGCGCGGAGATGAAGGCGGAACGGATATTCTTAGTCGCTCAGCCGTCATGGTCGGCATGGAGTTTGGAAGTGGGGGCGGTGATCATTCGAACCGTGACATGCCGGTCACGATCTTTGGGGAGTGCGGCGGCTACTTCGACACCGGAAAAGTCGTGACGTACGGAAATGGGATCGAGTCCTATCGAAAACACACTGGAACGCTTCTCGGAATGGCGAGAGCCATGGGCACCGATGTCGACGCGATTGGCCACCCCAATGCTATGTACCAGGCAGGGGTGCCGGATGAGCTGCGTCGCCGCTAGAAGGCGCGGCGAGGTGATGAAGGCGCGGGCGGCGGCGACAGAGAACGAACGCGCGCTTCCCGTCAGACCACTACGGTGTCCATCGCCACAGTTGGTTGGTGGGTCCATTTCGGACGTTTACGCCGGCCGCCAGCACCTCGGTTCCCGTCCACACGACTGCGTGGCGCACGGATGTTCGAGTCGGCGCGCCAATTTCCGCGATAGGCCTCAGCGAGGCATGGAACCACGCGAAGGTGACGCGTACACGTTGTCACCGCCGACTGCGACGAACTCCACGCCAGTCCATACAGCGTTGGCTCCGCATCGAGGAGCGGATGTGGTCGGCGTCATCGACTGCCATCGATTCGTTGTTGGATTGAAGGTCGCTCCGTCGGCGTAGGTACGCCTTGCGGAAGTAGAGTTGTCTCGGCCGCCTTAAACGATAGTCCTCTTGAACCCCCGAGTCGGGAGCTGATGCATCGGCAGGTGCGGCTTCGCGCGGGCCCGTATCGGCAGTCGGGACGTCGTCAGGTGTCGCGGCATCGCTTCCGGTAGCTGAGTCCGGGCCGTCTGTCGCGCTGCCTTCCCCACAGCCAATGAGTCCAATGACTCCCACGAGAGAGTGGTTGGCGCAGCTAGTATTCTTCATAGTCATACTCGTTTCATGCTCGGTCGCCTTCTTCCGTCCAGTGCATGCGCGTCCAAGCGTGCGTGCACCTCAAGCCTGGGAACCAAGCAGTATTCGTGCCGCCCTTTGGGACGGGGCCGAGACGGTTATGTTAGGGAGGCGGAACCGATCTCGTTCCGGAACGACGATTCAGACCCCTGCGGACGTTCGGACGACCCTACTCAGATGCGTAGTTCCGGCGCACCCGGCTGAGTCGGGCGTGATCGACCTCGATGCCGTGCAGGGCACCGCTGACGGGCTCGTGTGTCCCCGGCGCAGACTGGTACGAACCTGCGCCGAAAACGAACGGGTTGTCGGTGCCGTCGACTCCGTCCCCGATGCTTGGCCCTCCGCACTCCGCGTCGGAACCGAACAGGTTAATGGTGCCCGCGAAGGTCTGCAGGACGCCATCGATCCACAACTCGAGCCCGGCGGCTCCAAAGTTGATTCCGACGCGGTGCCAGTCTTCGTCTTCCAAGGGCGGACTGCATAGGTGGAGCTCTCGAAGGGGGCCCTGCATGCGCAAAGCGAGGTTCCCAGCGCCGGTTCGAAAGAGCGTCAGCTGCCCCGGCGTCATATCGCTGACTTCATCCCTCGACAAGATGCCGTGGTAAGCGCCGTCTCGCGGGGGAAGTCGCACCCAGAAGTCGATAGACCCGTCGGAGATGAAGTGCGCGGGCGCAGACGGGACGAGGAAGTAGCCCTCGGAACCCGTCGAGCCCGCGGTCTGGAGAACCGCGCCCCCGCAGGGAGAGGAGCCTGCCGTGAGAGATGCGTTGTCCAGGGTCCCCGCCCAGCCTGCGCGGTCCGTTGCCGTCTCGAAGTCGTAGAGAAAGACCGTGTCCGGGTCCTCGACGGGGCATCCTGGGACGCCCGCGTCGGTGGCGTCTGGACCCGCGTCTGGACCCGCGTCTGGGCCAGCGTCTGGGCCGGCGTCGTCCGTGCCGGTGTCCATGGGTCCGGCATCGACAGCGGCGTCGATAGTCCTCGCGTGGCAGCCAACTTCAGGCTCGCAATACTCTCCTGCCGAACATGATTCGTCATTCGCACGGAAGAAGCAGGAGCCGCTCAAGCAGACTCCGGCCGCGCAAGCTGCGGGCGGAGCATCACACTCCTCGTCGCTAACGCACTGGTCCACCGTGCGGCACTCCGGCTCTGTGCCGAGCACGCAGCGGGGGTCCACGCATTGACCGCTGAAGCACTCTGTCTCGCCCGCGGATTGGACTGGACTGGGACAGACGACTTCTCGGCAGCTGCGGAACAGCGAGACGTTCACGGTAAAGTTCTGGGACTGTGCAAGGACGACGGTGCGGGCCGCAACCGGTACGCCATCGAATCCGATGGCGGACACGGTGACGCGCCGAGCCGACGCTTTGGGAAGCGACTCGAACTCGGCCACACGCATCGCCGTCAAGTCGGGAGGGCCCGCTGCGCGATTCGTCATCGGCGCGCCGGGTTCGTGCAGCTCCACTTCGACGAACGCGTAATCGATGCCGGCTCGGTAGTCCGTGGTCAAGAGAACGACCAGGTCTACACTCTCCGCCGACGTGCATGAGCCGCTCAGGAGCGCTGTGACGCACGCCAACACGCCCTGAAGAACAACCAAATAGGTCAGCAGACCCGGACTGGCTTCTGAAGAAGGGTTCGGATCACCAACGCCTCCTAGCTGACCGTTCGACTGCGTCAGAGTACCCACCTGAAGTAGGTTACCTTAAGTCGTCGACGAGATCTTCGGATCAGCCATTTTAGGCAGCATCACTCTTGAACTGGCGCTCATGTTTCCGCAACTCGTGCCGAACCGTCCAGGCAACCGCTGCGGTTTGACGCGCTCGCTGTATCCAGATGTAAAGAAATGTGAGCCGCTTTGCGACGTCATTCGGTCCTCTAACGCGACGACAGCGATCACCGCTGGCGCGAAGGAAGATGATGATGACACGCATACTTAGTTCCCTAATCCTGGTTCTTTCATTCTCTGCCTGCGCGGGCGGCGTGGACGAAAATGGCAATCCGCTTCCGGAGCTCGCCATGAACGAGACCGGCCAGCCGGTACTCGACATGGAAGGAAATCCGATCGAGGAGCCTGAAGTGATGATGAGCGAGTGGCCCACGGATGAAGAGCTGGAAGCGTCAGGCGCTGAGAAGGCCTACGAGAACGGTACCTACAAGACCGTTTTCAGGATCCAAGAGCAGTATGGAACCCATTCGACCAATGCTTGCTGCTGGTCGGACAACGCGGGACACGTGGGGTTGGAGAACGGCCTGTGGACCCAGTGGGGCCGTCGTAACTACCGGCCGAGCGATGGTGCTCGCTGGAACAGCACACCCTGGTGGAGCTTTTCGGGTTTTGGCACATGCTACCGAGGGCAGCAGTCGAACTTTTGGATGCGCTGCTGATAAAGGCTCCGCTTCTGCTGGCTTCTGCCCAAAGGGCCCCCGTGCGGGGGGCCCGGCGAAGTCCGCGTCGTGGACCGCAGTTCCGCGCGAACTTGCCACGCCACCTCCGCCGCTAGATATCGGCGAAGACGGGTTCCGCGCTGACGTGGCCGCCGTATCGTCGACTAAGATGCTATCGGCAGGGTGCTAACACAACGTGAACGGACTTAGAGGATGAGACAACTCAGCGTGAGCGCGCTCGCGTGCATTGCACTCTGCGCGGGATGTCCGGGGCCGTCCTACGCCGTCTCGATTGTGCCGGCCGACGGCTCGCTGGACCAAACCGTCCGCTTCGAGCTGGCGGTGGTAAGAAGCTGCTCGACGGTGCGGGCTGTGGGTCCGCTTGTGGGCAGTTATTACGCGAGCTTCCGGCGCGATGAAATGGCGGCCGCTATCGGCACCGTGGAGGGGGGCACCCATGGCGTTGCCGTTCGGCAACTCGACGTGGACTGTGGAGTCATCGCACTCGGCTGCACGGAGTTCACGGTGGGCGATACGGCCGATACCGTACGAATCGAAACGCGCGCAATCGTCGGAGAAGCGTGCGACGTGCGAGAGCAGTGTATCGACGCGACGTGCGAGACGATCCTGGCCGGAGATTCCGGCTTGGATGGCGCGACGACTGCCGATGCGAGCTTCGATGCCGCGTTCGACGCGACGCTCCCTGACGCCGGCTTCGACGGCGCGTCGGATATCGACAGCGGATCGGACGCGGCAATCGTGGATGCTGCGCCCTCGCCCTGCGTGGGATCCACGCTGTGTGACGACTTCGAAGCAGACCACGAGTCTCGAACGCTCTTCAGCGCGGGAGGCTCCACGGCGCGAATCAGCAATGAACGCACTCATTCGGGAGAACGCTCGTTGCGAGTGGTCGCCCTCGCCGACGCCACCCTAGCGTTCGCGCAGTACCCGATGCATGCGGCAGGGGCGGCGCAGTGGACCCGCGCGTACTATTACTTTTCGGGCATGCGCACAGGCCTCGTACCCCTTGAGACCCGTTCCGAAACCCGAACAGTGTCGATCTTCACGGTGGGGGCGACTCCATCCAGTCTGAACTTCCGCTCACAGACCCTAGAGCCCGGAAGTGATCCCCTGAGCGTGCCGCTACCGCAGGCGACCTGGACCTGCATTGAAATGGCGGTTGTCTACGACGAGGAAGTGAACCCCAACGCAGTGCTCTTCGTCGACGGCATCGAAGCCGCTGGACTCCAAGTTCCCACCGACGAGCGCTTCAATGACGCTGTCTTCGGCATTTCGTTTCGCGACGATATGAATCCCGCTCCCTTCGAGGTGTTCGTCGACGATATCGTGATCAGCACTGAGCGCGTGGGCTGCGATTGAAGTTCTAGGCTGCCTGCTTTTCTTCGAAATCGAAAGGGAGTCTTGCCTCAGCGACATCGAGCGGCGCTCAGCGAAACGTCAGATGAGAAGGTCTCTCCATGGGTTTCGCCATGGGCCGAAGCGATCGAGGGGAGCGCCGACGCCGCGCGAAGGCTTCGGCCGAATCGGAGTTTCTATGCCAAGAGTGAGCAACGACCTGATGAAGATCCCCGGCGAGTTCCGGCCCCCATGAAACTTCGTGTTCACGATTGAGGCCCGGCAGGTGTGCGGCGTGCCTACTCTGCCGGCCTCCGAAACAAGAATCGCTGAACGTTGTTCTGGTCACCGTCCAGGTCGACGGTCCACCACAGGACGTCTCCATCTACGCAGTACCCAACATCGAGGCTCTCCCCGCCGACAGGATCGTCCAACCGTAGCTGTGAGCCGACGGTGGAGTAAGACGTAAAGTGGGAGAGGCCGAAGTCGTCGTAGTCGAGGCATACGCATCCGCCTGCGTCCTCGGCGCATCCAAAGTCATCGCCGGAGGTTTCGCATTCCCCCTCGACACACTCCAGCGCTCTGGTGGCCTCGCTGACCGTGGTGCCGCGAAGGTTCGAATCGACAAGCCCGTCGTCGAATCTGATCGAGCCGTAGAAGGTAGGGCGTACCTCGACGTACGCACCGCATCCCTCCGCGGAGATATCTTCGGCTGAGGTGTAGACTGTATTGCTGGAAACTGCGTACCACCGACCGCGCAAATCGCCGCCGCATGGCGCAAGAGGAGAAAGTTCAGAATGCACCTCGAAGTTAGCATCGCCACACGACACGAGCGCGAACGCCACTGCGCCGAGCGTGACGGCACGTCGTCGAAAGCTGATCACCACCGCGATGAGACACCACCACGCCGCAGGCTGCGAGCCGGAACCCAACGATTCCACCGCACAACCAATGGGGGTAGTAGGTCGCTGGCGCGCAACGGAAACGAAGTCGCTTTGACACGCGCCGTCTGGGTCGCAGCCGGCCTCGTAGGTGAGCCATCGGCTCAGAAAAGGCTCGACGTCTCCCAACGTTCGAGACGCCTCCCCGAACAGCACGATGATTAGGAAGTCCCTCGACGCCTGTTCGGCTGCGTTATAGAGCGGCGCCGTGGCTCCATCTGGGCTACAAGAGTCCATCGCGTTCGAGTGCCGCAGACCGTCACGGCGGACTTCGTAGCGCGCCGAGCGCCACGAGCCCGAGGCCGCTTCTAAGAAGTTGAAGACGTGCACGATGCGTCTCAGATCCGGGGTCCGTAGCGTATGAGAGAACGAGTCTTGAATCGCATGGAGCGCTCGTCCCAGGTAATAGGCGGGTCCCCACACCTGTACATCGAGAGTGCCGTAAGGATCGACGTACACGGGCACGCGTATCATCGGATCGCTGGAGAAGTATCGTTCACGTGCCCGTCCGACGAGTTCGCGCACGACTTCTTGGAGTGCGGAGACAGCGAGTTCGTCGCCCAAGGAACCGTCGTCCGACGGTCCGCGTAACGCGTGGCTGTATTGGCCGTCTGGGGACAGGTGTTGAGCGCGCAACGTACCCAAATCAGAGCTACTGTGCCCCTCCGTATCCGGCGCGCGTACGCCGATCAGCATCGAGTAAAGAATGGTCTGCTGCGCGGCATCCGTTGCAAGAAAACGTTCGGAGTACGCCGTGCTAAAAGCCGAGCGAATCTCACGTGAGACGTCGTCGGTGGGGGTGGGCACTTCGCCCCAGTCGACGCTGTGATAGAAGAGATCTAGGGTTCTCACAGTAATCCGTTCGTGGCAAGGCTCCGTGAACGCGCTCCCGACTGTGTAGGCGCGCGCCGTTTTCCCGAAACTTAGGAAGCTCGCCATCAAACAGAGCGCCGCCACTTCGACGCGAGCGACCTTCACGGCCACAATCTCAGAGACAATACTGTCCGAAACTGGACGCGGACGAGCGGAATCGCGCCTAGGACCGGTGCGACGATGGAGAACGTGAGGGGGTCGAAGCCGAGTTCGACAGCGGCGATTCGCCATCGGAACCCACACGGACGGATCTCGACGAAGACGCCCACGGAGCCGGCCTGGTCGAGAAGGTTGCCGGCGAGCAAAACACTCGGACCGATGGCTGCCGATACCTCGATGAAATCTCGAAGGAGTATTCCGTACTGAACACCGACGTTGAAAACCGGAGTCGCGATGCGCGACCGACTCTCCACCGAGTGCCAGACAACAAACTCCGCCCGGAGACCCAAGCGATGTCTCCCACGCGCGGCGGAGACGTTGAGCGCAGCGCCGTAGGACCAGTCGGCCAGCGACCGGCCAGCGACGCCAGAGAAGAGCGTCCCGTGAATATCCAGGCCGGTCGCAGGACGCCAGCGGAGAGTTCTCAAGAGTTCAGCCTCGGAGTCGACTTCGATGGGGCCGGGATCGGTTCCGAAATCGTGGGCTGATTCGGACGAGTCGTCGTCCGATGCCACCCTGGACTCGACAACTTCGCCCGTCGCCGCACGCGCCGTGCTCGCGTCGAGGCCGCTGGAAAAGCCTACGACGAATAGTGCGCCGATCAGTGGTACGCGTCGGGCGAGGACGAACGCAGTTTCATCGGGGAAAGTCATAGTATGTACAGGGGCCAACGGGGCGCTGAGTTGGTCGGAGCAAAGGGTCCGGAACTCGTCGCCGCCACGAGCCACTGCGCGTCCGTGAACAGGAACCCAGCTTCCACGTCTCGAAGCCTCAGACTCTGTTCCTCGCCCCGAAAGACGTCACCTGCCGGATCTTCTGGGAGTCGGCTCTCAACTTCCGTTAGGCCAAGCAGGCGCTGCACCGTTCGCTCCCATTGGCGTTTCCCGCGCGCGGCGTCTCGGAGACTGGGGGAAGCTCGGCGACTCCAGTCACCTCACCCATTTCGCCCGTGCAGGCGGCCAAAGTCCCCAGGGTCGCGAGGACCGCGCAGAGCGTCCGTAGATCGGTCGAAGGAGGTGCCATGCGGTACCATGAAGCAAGTCGCATGCCGCCAACCAACAGGGTCGATCTTCGCGGTATTGCATGTCTGGGAACTTCACGTGTGCTCGTGGCAGAGCGATCGTGGGGGTCGGCGGTCTCCGCTTGGAACGGAATCGGTTCCCGCGAAACAACGCTCCGAGGCTTATTGACGAGGCTGGAACCATCCGTACTTCTGGACCCCTCGACTTTGTCAGCCGCCACAGCGCGCCCATCACGGGCTGCGCTACGGCCACCGCCACCGCCATTCGCAGACCTCCCCGAAGCACCACGCGGGCCATCGCGATCTTCTGGGCGGGCAGCTTATCGCCCTTTGTATCGCGAAAAGCGACGACGACCTCGCCGCGGCCATCTGAGTTCGACGACCGTCACAAGCCGCCTGCCATGGCCGCCGCGCGTCGGCCTTCACGCCGCCCTTACGAGCGCAAGATCGAAAGCGCCCCGCCGTAGTCCGGCGTTCCGAAAAACTCATCTTCCAGACCGAGGGCGTTCAGGATCGTCACGAGCACTTGATTCGTGGTCACCCGGTGTTCGGGCCGCAAGAACCGCGGGTTCAGATCGGCGCCTTCGACGAGTGAGCGTAGGTAGCGGCCCTGCCGCAGCTGGCCGGCTGCATTGCCGGCGACTATCCAGGGCAGGTCGTGGGTCTGGTGACCGCCACCGGTTCGCTGAAGGTTCGCAAACACGACGATGGTGTTGTCGATGAGGGGCGTGCCGCTTGCGTCCATCGTTTCCGTCAGGCGGTCCAGCAGATAGGCAAGCTGCTCGGCGAACCACTGGTCGACGTAGTTCTTGCGGAGTCGCTGTCGCTCTCCCCGCCCGTCTGCGTGGGCGATGGAGTGATGGTGGCGGAAGCCGTCCGAGCCGCCGCCGGCCGTGTCCTCTCCTGCTTCGAAATCGATGCTTTCGGCGAAGCCCGGCTCACGGTCTGCAAGCCAGGGAAACGTGTACTCGTTGTTATGGCTGGTGCTCAGCATGAGCGATCCGACGCGCGTTACGTCGCACGCCATCGCCAGCACCATCATGTCCATCATGCTCGCGATAGTCGCGGGGACATTTTCGTTTCCGAAGTTCCGAAGATAGTCGGGACCCTCTGGAAGTCGGGCCGGCGCGGCACAGCTGGTAACCGTGTCCAGACGACGCTCGACGGCTCGGATCGCCTCTAGGTGTTGATCGAGGCGTGCCCGATCGGCGGCTCCAACCGCCGTCCGCATCCGTCCCAGCTCGCTCCGACCGAGGTCAAGTACGCTCGCGCGTCGTCGTCGTCGACGCTCTCGCGCCGCGTCGGTGAGTCCGGAGGCAAACAGTTCGTCGTAGAGGGCAAGGGGGTCGTCGTAGGGAGCGGGCGCGTTCGGAGTGGCGCCGTCCAAACAGGGGCCGCTATAGCTAATGAACGACGATTCCGGTCGGCCGACGCGGAGCGGCCGCATCACCAGGGAACGGTACGGACGCTCCCGCGCCCCCATATCGCGCTCGGCGAAGTATTGATCGAGCGAGGAATGACCGCTCGATACTTCCACCCCATCGTGGATTCGTGGACCTGGCGTCCCGCGGGCTCCGGTGAATAGAAAGGGCGGCGCCGCGTGACCACCAAGGTCCCCTTCTTCTTCCCCCAACGAGCGACGCCATTCGCGAACCGAATCCTTGCCGTTCTGTAGATCGATGCCTCCCATCACGGTGATCCGCTCGCGGTGCGGGAGAAGTGAGTGCAGCGGCGCTTCCGGGCGATCCACCACGTCCCAACCGGACTCGCCACCCACGGGCCACCAGTCGTCGGTGATTCCGTTTGGATAGCTCAACACGATCAAACGCTTCGGCGTGTCCGCTTGACCGTGAGCGCGCATCGACGAAAGAGCCGGCACCGCGGCCAGGCCCAGCCCCGTCGAGAGCAAGAAGTGACGTCTTCTGATGGAGCGACTCATGGATTGATTCCTTCGGCGCGGTGAAAGAGGAACGAGCGGCTCGTCGCCACAGCGACTAACAGGTCTTGAACGTTTAGCTCGTCGCCAGCGAAGGCGTCTTCGATGGCGTCGCGGCTGGGCTCGTCGTCTCGATCAAGACCACGCCGAAGCGCGTTTCGCAGCCACTGCTCGACGAAACAGCGGCGGGACTCCGGGCGACTCAGTAGCAACGAAACAAAGCCCTCTACGTCATCGAAGGACTCGCGATAGGAGCGGTCCTCGAGCAGCTCGAGGTTGCCCGTCGCATCCACGAGCATGCCGTCCTGCACGGGCTCATAGGCGCCGACGGCGTCGAACTGCAGGAATGCGAAGCCCGCGCCGTTGATGAGCCGGTGGCACGTTTGGCAGACGGCACCTGCGGTGTGCTGGGCCACCCGCTCCCGCAGCGTGGGCGCTTCTTCCGTTGCGGCGGGAAGGGGAGGGATGTTCGCCGGCGGCGAGGGGAGTCGTTCGCAAAGCACCTGTTCGCGGATGACCACGCCGCGGAAGATCGGGTTGCCCTCCAGGGCGTCGGCGCTGCTCGCCAGAAATGCCGCTCGTGTCAACAGGCCCGGTCGCGGCTGCTCGGTGTGCTCCCGTCGCTCGAACCCTTCGGACGTGACGGGCTCCAGCCCATAGAAGCTCGCCAAACGCGTGTCGACGTAGGTCACCGGAGAACTCAAGAGCGACTCGAAGGTTCCGTCCTCGGAGAAAACGTGCTCGCGGACGAACGTTTCCATCTCGCCGATCACCGAGCGCCGCATCGCTCCGTCGAACTCCGGATACACCGTCGTGTTCTTCGGCTTGTCGAGCAGGTCTTCCATGTGTAGCCAGCGCTCGGCGAATCGTACGACCGAGTCTTGCGCATCGGGGAGGTCGAGAAGTCGATGCGCATGGGCTTCAACGCCGGCCGTTTCGTCGAGCTCTCCTGCTGCCGCCGCGTCCAGGAGCGCATCGTCCGGCATCGTTCCGGTGAGAAAGTAGCTCAGCCGGCTCGCACGCTGAAACCCGTCCAGGGGCATCGCATCTTCGCCGACTTCTTCCGAGTTCGGTCGGCGCTCCCAGTGGTAGAGAAAGTATGGCGACTGAAGGATCGCGCCGATGAGGAAGCCGAAGGCACTTTCACCCCCTTCGATGGCGCTTTCGTCCGCGAAGAGCGCGACGTAAGCGCTGTTCTCGTCTGCGCTCAGCGGCCTGCGGAAGGCGCGCCGACCGAACTGCTCCACAAAAGACTCGGGACACTCGGTGATGGGATCGCATCCGAGCTCCGCGCGATACTGCTCCCGGATCGGAACGGCGACCTCGACGGCCACCCGTTCCGCACTCTCCATGAAGCCGGTCACATGCAGTTCTGAGATCCGACCCGCTTCGCCGTAGCCGGAGTCGCCTGATGCGGCCGGTGGCAGGTTCGTCCCCGGCGATAGCTCAGTGCGCACCAGAGAGCGCAGAGTGCGGTCATACTCTCCTGGCGTCAGGAACCGGAGCGGCATCGGGCCCACGGCGTCGGGAGACAGCACGCCGGGATCCGTCGTGGGTCTGGGCCCCGCCGTTCTTTCGAGGGGCGCGTCCTCGATCACACCTTGGCAACCGACACCAACCAGAGCAGCGAGAGTGATGATAATGAAGTGGCGCATGGACCTCTCGGGGTTTGGCCTGTTCCGTCCAAAACGGAAGACCTCGTATGCCGCTGGACCATGGCCGACGACCGTCGAGAGCCCATCGTCCAGCAAGCGCCGTCGAATCACCTTTTCTGCATCGTGCCCGAAGCTCAGTAGACGCATTTCTCGAACGCTCAGTGGATCCATTGAGGGTGGCAACCAAAGGCTCGGTGGCGTCTCGGAGACTGGGGGAGGCTCAGCGCCTCTAGGGTCGCGAGGACCGCGCAGCGCGTCGGTAGATCGGTCGAAGAAGGTGTCATGCGGTACCATAAAGCAAGTCGCATGCCGCCGATCGAAAGGGTCGATCGGCACGGTTTCGCATGTCTGTGAACCTCACCTGTGCCCATAGGAGAGCGATCGTGGGGGTCGGCGGTCTCCGCTTGGAACGGAATCGGTTCCCGCGAAACCGCATGAAGCGGGGACCGTTCAGAAGATCAGAGGCATCGTCGCTCGGACACGCAGCGCTCGGCGATCGCACACAGGACTGCCGACAGGTCCTCGCCAAATCGATACGCCGTCTCGAAAGGCGATGCTCCCGTGCACTCCGTAGGCGTTCTTCCGTCTGCGTCGATCGGTTCGACGAATGACGAACCTCGAAACTCCACCCCGCCCTCCGCGAGACCCGCACAGCGCTGGTGGGTACATGTGTGTTCAAGCGAGGGTCAGAAAGCGCGGCAATAACGAACGTGCCGGCGAGGAGTGCGCCGTCCGCAACGGCGACGCACGACCAAATCGCTCTGTGTCTGGGAACAGGAGCCGCTGGCAGCATCAACCAACAGAAGCGTGCAGAGAGTTGGGCGCGGAGATGCCTGAAGAAGCATGTGTTATCAGTGACTGCTCGCGATGGCGTGATGGGGTCGAAGCCCTGCTTCTTTGGACCAGGCATACTTTCGCTAGGATGCGTCGGGCTTCTTCGGTTCACTCCGGCAAAACCATCAGTCCCTCCGGCACGTCGTCCAGCAGGTTTTCTGGCTCACCAAAGCGGAGTCCCCAGCAAAAGGGTCGAAGGTCTTCTGCGAGCCCGCAATACACGTCCGTGTTTCCATAGACCGCGACGACGGAGACATCTGGAACGCCGCTCGTCTTTCCGCCGCGGTCGCTCGTTCCATCGCACCGCAGTCGGCCTTCTGTGACAACGCACGTTCCGTGGTCGGTGACGGCGATATCCGTCGCGACGATTCCCGCCGGGGGATAGTCGCCGCTTTCGCTGCCCCAGCACTCCACGCGACCCGACGCGTCCAGAGCGCACGCATGGGTCGCGCTGACCACCACGCGCGTCGCGGAGAAGTCGTCGGGAGGCGTTCCGCGCACCTGGTTGCCCCAGCAGTGAATGCGACCGTCGTCCAAGGCCACCGCGCAAGTCTGGCCGGAGTCGGCCGCAAGTTGGCTAGCGCGGAGTCCGTCCGGCGGAGAGCCCCGGTCTCCTCGCGAAACGCAATGGACTCTTCCATCGGTGCGCTCCGCCACGCAGATTTGGTGGACGCGCGCACCGATGGCCGACGCGGGAGGCAGGTCCTCCCACCGAGGCGGATTGCCGAAGCAGCGCACCTCACCGGCGTCACTCAGTCCGCAGGTGAAAGAGTGCGATGCCTGAAGTTCGGCAAAAACGAAGTCGCTTGGTGGCGTCGCGCGGCCCTCGGTGTCGTGGCCCCAGCACTGGGTGCCGTCCGCTGTGAGCGCGCACGCGTGCCACGCGCCACTGGTCATGCGCAGTCGTATGGGACCCGAGGCGGGCAAGGAAACATCAGGCTCGGGCTCACTCGCGTCCGCCGTGACAAGCCCGGAGTCCGGAGCGGAGGGACCGACGTCCATGAACGAATCAAGCACTCCCCCGGCGTCTACCACCGCGTGCCCTGCGTCCTCGCCGGTCTCGCCGCCCGCGTCGAGGGACATTTCCGAATCGTCGCCGCAGGCCCACACGGGAACGAACAAGAGCGTCGGCACCAAAAGATGCACCAGCGTCCGCCGGAGGATGAGGAAAGAGCAAGAGCCAGCATGTGTATCGCTCATGACCAGATCTCGCTCAGGTCGCCGTGAAATGCGGGGAAGTTTCCGGGGTCACGACCGATGCCAGGATCTCCGTAAAACCCGATGTCGTGACCCATCGCGTTCGCGATACTCGTCAGGAGCCGGCCGTTGGGGACTGGATTGCGCGGGTTGGGGAGATTGCCCGCGTCGATATCGCGAAGTCGGAGATACCGACCCAACTTAAACTGGCCGTTGCCGCCGCCGGCGATCATCGCGGGTTCCGACGCTCCCTGTTGATCATGAGGCCCATGACCGAACTCGTTGACCCAATAGACGATCGTGTTGTCGAGCACCGTTCGGTCGCCTCGAGGGTCCATGGGATCGATCGTCGCATCGAGCTGCTCCAGCGTGAGAAGGAACAGCTCTGTCTGCCACCGTTGAGCGAGCGACCAGACGCCCGCGATGCGCGCATCGTCGCGCGCGCCCCAGTAACGATGGGTGTAGGGGTCATGAAACTCGCCACCCACTCCGCGGTGCGCAGCCTGGACCGAGGGCAGTCCGAAATACGGTGCGGCCTGGTCGTCCATGTGCATGAGGGTGGCGACGCGAGACAAGCCACACGCGAATGACTGAGCGATGACCTGCGCGTGGAGTCGGACCGACTCTTCTACTTTCTCCCAGTTGTTCGACGAGAAACCTTCGATCGGGCCGGGGGCATCGGACTCCATCGTCGTGCACATCGCTCGCGGCATGGCGGTGCCCGGCATGAGCTCCGCATGGAGCCGCTCCATCGCCGCTAAGTGCTGTCCCAGTCGCTCCCGTTCGGACCCCACGAGCTGTGCGTCGAGGGTGCGAAGCTCTCGTAGAACGTGGTCGAAGATGCCGCGTTCGGCGCCCGAGTAGTCGACCGCCGGCATGGCGGCAGGGTTCGGGACAAATCCGCGGAATACGGTCTCGAACACTTGCCGAGGACTGAGCGTCAGCTGAACGCCGTTTCCATCTTCGCGGTACGACATTCCTTTCCACGGCAGATGACCTGTCGCGTGCACGGAGGCGTTGATCAAGTGGTCACCCTCGCCGGCGCCGAGCTGGTTGAAAAGCCATCGGTCTATGGAGGCGTTGGACGAGCGTCCTTCTTGATTTCGAAACGTGAGACCTCCTGTCAGCGCGCCGCCGGACCCGTGGTGGCCCTCGGCGTTTCGGCCCACCGCGTTGTTCGCCCATTTGTCGAGGCCATCGAGGACAGTGATCTTTGAACGAAGAGGATGGGTATCGATGGGCGCGGCGAGGGAGTAGCGATAGTCAAAGTTGAGCTCGTCCAGGGCCACGTCAGCACCGCCGGGCTCACTGCCGTCGGAACGACGCGGGATCCATCGGTTGCGGTCCGTCCCGTGAGAGCTTCGAACCGCGAGGAAGCGCACGGGCACATCGCTGTCCTGCGCGACGCCTCGAGAATGGAGGATAGAGCCCGCGATGGGAATCGTTGCGGCGGCGGCACCTAGGCGTTGGATGAAGCGACGTCGACTGAGCAGCCCTTTGTCGCTCATTCGGCGAGTCAGCGCTGGGGGGCGGGGGCGGATTTTCGTCTTCATTGTTCACCTTCCAAGGCTCGTTCGATAAATGCGGGATGCGCGACCAGAGATCCGACGAGCGCACCGATCTCAAGTTCAGCGTCGACAAAATCCTGGTCCACGACGTCGAGCCATTCGGAGTTGTTTCCCAAGTCCGAGCCCAGGAGCCGATGCGCGACCCTTCGCACGAAGCATGTACGGAACTCGTCCAGTCCGGACAGGCCAGCGCCGACGTCCGCCGCGGACACGACCTCGCCGATGCCCGGAACTACCGCTCTGGAATCCACCTCCGCGCCTTCCTCGTAGGTACTACGCAATCGACCTCGGCCGTCGAACATCTCAAAGGCAAGCCCGATCGCGTCGGGGGTCGTATGGCAAGCGCTGCAGACCGAATCGGAAGTCCGGGCTTCGGACTTCTCTCGGGCCGAAGCGCCGGGTGGCGTCAACATCGCTTGGGCCTCCAGCACGTCCACCGTCGGCGGGACCGCGAGGTCTCGGCACAATGACTCAAGGTATATGCCCATTCCGCGCCGCACCACGTACTCGTCTTCCAGTGAGCCGTGACTGACTAGCCACGCTGCTTGGGTCAGGAGGCCGGCCCGCTCCATCGGGTCGAAAGCGATGGGGCGAAGTCTCGTCCCCTGGATGTGCGACGCCGTAGTGTTCTGCTAGTTCCGGCGACGCCCAGGAGCGCGTCGAAGCGAAGACATCATCCAGGCTGCCTCTCTCATCGACCACGGTGCGTCCGATGAACTCGTCAAACTCCTCGAGCATCGACGCCTGAAGGGAGGCAGGAATGGAAAGAGCATCCGCCGTCGTCCCGAAGCGGTTCATGTGGAGCCACTCCCAGAAGAAGCGTTGCCAAACGCCGTGCGAAAGTGCCATCAAGCGCTCGGACTGGCGGCGTCGCTCAGCGCCATCTCGCAGGAGCCCCGCCTCGGCAGCCGCCAACAGCTCCTCATCCGGCGGGCCGTTCGTGAGCGCAAAGGACAGGAGATTGGCGATCTCGAACTCTTCAAGGACGACGATCTGTCCACCCTCCGGCGCGTCGGCCGTGATGAGCCCGTCGTACTCCCCACCCAGCTCGGTGCGGTACAGGGTCTTCGGGGAGATGAGGACGGTTTTGACGAGCATACGGAACCCGTACTCGGCGCCGTGCTCTGCGGTGACTTCGTCGTAGAGCCGCCGTAGCTCCGCGCGTTCGTCCGCGGAAACCGAGCGGCGGTAGGCTTGGCGCGTAAACCTATCGATGAACGACGCGACGCACTCGTCGGATCCGAAATCGTTGCCGCACCCAGAAGCGATGCCAGCGTTCTCCTGAGCCCAGGCGGAGTAGTCGTCCGCGATCTGGACCAATCGCTGGGTGGCGGCACGATCGAAGGTCAGCCCATTCGCCACGTTGGAGAACCCGTCCTCGTTCGCACCCGCTGGGTAGCGGCCCACCTCCGGCAGGTCTCCGAGAAGATCTCGGGCATGCGTTTCGTACTGGGTCGGCGTCAGAGGCCAGAGCCGGGCGCGAAGTCGACCGTTGGTGAGGGCCTCTTCTTGCGACTGAAGAGGATCTACGGGCTCGAGCATCGGCGCGTCGCTGATGGTGCCTTCGCAACCCAGGAACAAGACGACCGCAGCGAGGAGAATCAGCCTGCTCCCAGGCTTTGCTTGCGCGAGTCTGCGGCGGATTCCCGCAAGGATGTCGACCGGATGGGGGGTATTTGAACTCATCGACGAAACAAGTTGCAGAATCCGTACCGGCGCGAAGTGCGCTAAAAGCCGACTGAAGCAGCCCCGAGGAACCGATCTGGTTCTGAGGCGGTATTCCAGGCCCCAGACAGCGAAGCCTTGAGGCCCCGGCCGGGATGAGCAGGAAGTTCTTCAGGCATCGCAAACTGAACGCGGCAGCGTTCACGACCAAGTCGCCGGCCGCCTGGACTGGACAGTCCTCCGGACGAGTCCGAACGGTATTGTATACACACGCTCTCAGACTCCACTGACAGATCGCATCAAGGCGCTTGCCATTTCTCCCAGATAAATGGGTCCGCTGCGCACCTTCAACAACCGCCCCTATTCTGCGAATCGTTGAGCGGTCGCGAGTCGGAGCGCACTCGCAAGCTCGACAACGAGTTCGGTTCGTTGTCAGGACGTGCGCTCAAGCGGCGCTGCGACTGGACAGCGTCCGCTTATGCGGCCTTGAGGCGAGCGACCTCACCAAACCGCGTCTTCTTTTCCTGTGCGCGCCGCTCTTTTAGTCGTGCGCGCTTCTCGCGGTCGCTCTCCTCGCGGAGGGTGCCGACGTAGGGCTTCCGCGTACCCATGAGCTCGTCA
This sequence comes from uncultured Alphaproteobacteria bacterium, assembly GCA_963799455.1. Taxonomy (GTDB): domain Bacteria; phylum Pseudomonadota; class Alphaproteobacteria; order Rhodobacterales; family Rhodobacteraceae; genus CAWCXF01. The sequence goes on from CAWCXF010000007.1 coordinate 298,985, forward strand.
AACCAGGGCTTCGTGACGCACCAATTGGCGTCCTGGTCCGGTCCCATGTGGTGGTCGTAGTGCCAGGGCAGATTCTCGCGGGCCCACTCAGGGTCCAGATGAGAGCGCTTGTGCTGGCGGTAGTAGTTGAGCGCTGAGTACCAGAGCGTGCCCACGAAGAAGGGCGCGACGGGGGCGAGGGGAAGCAACACCACGGAAGCGGCGACCAGCGCTGCGGCCTCCTTTCCTTGGCTGTGGGCGCCGACGACGGGCTGTTCGTAGTGTTCGTCCCGCATCTCCGAGCGACGGCAAGCGCGGTGATGCTCATGCCAGTGAAACGACCAAAAGCTCGACTTTTCCCGGCCGGTCCCATGCAGCACGTGCTTGTGGACGAGCCACTCCGTGGCGTTCGCAGCAATCAAACCCAGCGGAATTCCCAACATCTTCTCATCCCCCTTCATAAAACAATGACCAGTCGGTCACTTGTTGTATGATGACCATGTGGTCACTCTTTGTCGAGTAAAAGAACGACTGGACGGTCATTTATTTTAGGAGAAGCTTTCCGAGATCCACTTCGATAGCGTCAAGCCATGCCTGAGCTGGGAAAGAGAGAGCGCAATCGCCGCGATCGCCAAGAAGCACTGAAGACCGCGGGCCTTGAGCTCTTCCTCCAGCGAGGCATCGAGCCCGTGACCATCGACGAGCTCGCCAAGGCGGGCGGCATGGCGAAGGGGAACTTCTATCGTTACTTCGCGGACAAGGGCGCCCTCGTCGATTCGATCCTCGCGCCGGTGGCGAGCGAAGTACGCACGGTAATCCGGCGCTGCGCCATCGGGGTTGGTCGCGCCCACACCACCGCCGAGCTCACCGCGGCGTACGCGATGATGGCCCTTGAGCTCGCGCGGATCGGAGTTTCACAGCGCGGCGTGGTGCAGCTTTACTTGCAGGAGAACCGCACGCCCGTGACCGCGTCGACGAGCAGCGTACGAGAACTCAACAGCGAGCTACGGAGCGGCGCGATTCACCTCACGGAGGTGGCCATCGAGCACAAGCTCCTCAACGTGACGGATGCGCGCGTCAGCACCTTGGCCGTCATCGGTGCGATCGAAAACCTCGCCCTGGCGGTCATTCGCGATGGCCTCGATGCGCCGCCGGAAGAGATCGCGCGCATCGTCGTGACGATGATCATGGACGGCATCCGCGCTTAGATCCGGAGTGGCCGAACCCGGACGAGACGCCGGAACCAGAATCAGCCTCAGTGCTCGGGTTCAGGATAGTGCTCGGGTTCAGTGCTCCGGCTCAGTGCTCCGGCTCAGTGCTCGGTTCTGCGCACCAACGCTATCGCGGAAGCCAGCCCTTGCCCTGGTACGCGCGCCCGATCTCGAGGGTCGCATCGACGAAACGTTCCTCGGCTTGCCACCCAAGCGCTGCCATCGCTTTGCTGGGATCGCAGCTCTGGTGGCGGGCGCAGATGTCGGCGGCTTTGTCGCGGTTGAACATCGCGCGCTTTCCCCGCGCCTGCGCGACGGCTTCGCTTAGGCGGCCGGCGCCGAGCACCACCCCTTGGGGAATCGCGACAACGCGCGAGTGGCCCGCAAAACGTGCGATGGCTTCGGCCATGGCGCGACGCGTGATGGGCTCGGGTTCGGACACGTAGAAAGTTCCTTCGTGCTCGCCCTCGAGAGCGCAGACCACGGCTCGCGCGCAGTCGCGCCCCGAGAGAAGAGACAGGGAGCCTTCCGGGTGAACGGTGGGCACGACGCCACGATGCGCCAAACGAAAGAGGGGGACCATGCGATATTCCCCGGCTCCGTAGAGAGCCGGGGGTCTCAGCACCGCGCAGCGCAGGTTGGATTCTGCGCAGGCCCGTTCTGCGCGCTTCTTGCTCTTGCCGTAGTGCGAGGTCGGTCGGTCCTCGTCGCCCTCGAAGGCCACGGGGTGGCGAAAGCCGGCTCGGTGCTGATGCGCGGGACCATGCGCGGCGAGGCTTGAGATGAGCACGAAGCGCATCTTGGACTCCATGCTCGCCAAGAGAGCCTCGGTGGATTCGGCGTTCGCGCGGTAGTAATCCGCGACCTCGCGCACCACGCCGCCGCCTGCCGCGTGGACGACGGCATCGACTCCATCACATGCCTTGCGAAGGGTGGCTGGACTATCGAAGGCGCCGCGCCGCACCTCGATTCCTAGCGCGTCGAGGTTCGCGGTGTCGCTTGAACTTCGTGCGAAAACGAACGGCTCGTGGCCTGCCTCGATCAGCTCCTCGACGATATGCCCGCCCAAAAACCCCGTGCCGCCGGTGACCAAAACACGCATACGGCAGGGTACCCTGAGAAGCACGACCTGGGCCTGAGATCCTCGATTCGCAACGCTCAGCCTGCTCTGAAAGGTGCCTCCTATGGCGATCATCGTAGAACCCGATTTTTTGTGTTCGTTCGACGCGATGCAACGCAGTCTCCGAGCGTTGCCGAACATCGACGTCGTGTTGCCGCACCCCCGAGCTCCTGATCCGGCGGTGGTCGACGCGTGGCTACGCCGTTACCGGACGTGGGCCCTTCCGGACCTCTACGTTCCCTTCGTCGAGAACTACGGTGGGGTGGCGGAATCAATTCCGAACGTTGGGGTTGGGATCCGTCCGCTCGACAAGCTGCTCGAGTACCGCGCGAAGCGCGAGTCGAGCGGTGAGGCGTTTGCAACCCGACAGATTCCCCTCTCTCACGCGAACGTGGAGGGAGTCTTGCGGCTGGTCTTCCTCGGCGACCAAGTCCGGGTCGCGTTTATGAACGCGGACGACGACATCCACTTTGAGGCAGACTCGTTCGCGGTGTATCTGTGGACGACGGTCTACGCGAGCGCGACGATCTATGAGGCGTCCCACCACGAGTATGCGACCGTGGACGGCATTGGAGCCGATGACTTGGAAGACTACATGCTCCGCATCGCCACTGCATTGGGCTCAGCTGGTGCGAACATCATCACTTCGGACCGGCGGATTCTTACTGGACAGCTCGATGAGACTCGCTTCTGCGCCACCGTTCGAGGACCAACTCGGGTCGGCATGTCGACGGGTTGTGATCGCCACTACCACGCGATGATGCAGAACCGAGCGGACCTCATCACGGTGATGGAGGCGACAAGATAAGGCGCGGACGATGTGCCACAAGAGGCGCGTTTTATTGGGCGCAGCCAACACGCGCCGGATCCACGTGCGCTTTCACGGGCTGGCCCTCGGAGTGTGTTCACGCGCGCTCGCGCTGATCGGCGCCCGCTTCCCCTCGCAAGGTGGAAACTCATCGCCGGAACTGTCCTCACGTATCCTTGGCATCTGCATCGGAGCCGCAAAGCCTCAGGTGACCTCGCAGGTCAATATGGGGTTTCCCGTCCCGTTCGACTTCGGCTCGCTTCTGGGGTCGACTGCTCCCAGGTGGAGAGAAAACCACTCGCTGGGCGATGGTACGCAGCTTGCAAAAATGGGTGGCATGCACGAACACATACACGCGCTCCACTTCCTCGTACTCGCTGGGAGCCTTCTCATCGCCTGCGAGGGGGACCCGAACTTTAGCGCTCAGGATTTCACTCCGGACAGCGGTATGCCCGACGCCGCCTTTGACACAGGACCCCTCGAACGCCACGGCGAAGAGGTCGAGACGGCCTTTGCTACGGAAACCTGCGCTCCCCGCATGGCGCGCTACCCCGTGCAGGGTCCTCACAACACGGGCTGGGACAGAAGCTGCCTCGGCGGGCCCTGCCCAGTGAGCTGTCCAGACGAACGCGCCAACTCGGACCGCAACGTCCGGACTGACAACCATCACGGCATCGACATCTTCGCGCGTCGTGGCGCCCCCCTCGTCGCCGTAGCCGACGGAACCATCGTCGCTGTCGGTGTGCCGAGCCCTGGGAACCCGGGTTCCGGTACCCGCGTGCGCCTCCGGGACGATTGCGGCTGGGAATACTACTACGGGCACATGGAGCCGCACACGGTTCGCGTGACGCGGAATCAGCGAGTCCGCGCGGGGGACCAACTCGGCACCATGGGCGACTCCGGCACCGGCGGCGTGCACCTTCATTTCAACGTCTCGCCGAATGGCGGCTACTCGAACGACATCGACCCCATCGACCTGCTTATCGCAACGAGCCCCACGGCATGTGGCGGCGCACCAGCCCCGACGCCTGCGCCGGCTCCGGCTCCGTCCGGCGGGTCGGTTTCAAGCACTCTGGCCTTTGACGCGACCTTCTATCTGGGTATCCACGCGGATCTCGCCGCCGCGTTTGGCAACGACGCCGCCGCCGCACGACGTCACTACGACCAACACGGACTGGGCGAGGGGCGACGCGCATCACCCGAGTTTGACCCACGTTTCTACCTCGCCACGCACGCAGACGTTCGGGCTGCTTACGGCGCGAACAACTTCCGTGGGGCCAGGGACCACTTCCTCCAGTATGGCGCCGGAGAAGGGCGCGCAGGATCGCCTGAGTTCAACGGCGCGACTTACCTGGCCACCTACGCCGATTTGCGACAGGCGTTTGGCGCGAGGAACTACGCGGCCGGCATCGACCACTACCGTCGTTACGGTCTCGGGGAAGGGCGCCGTGCATCCGCTAGCTTTGACCCTCGGGCCTACTTGCAACGCGAAGGCGACCTGCGGAGCGCGTTCGGCACCGACCACGCAGCGGCACTGATCCATTGGGTCCGTTACGGACGGGCGGAAGGGCGAAACGGGCGTCCGTAGCTCTCCTTGAAAGTTACGAGGATCGCGGCCCCGAACGGGGCCGCGATCGAGGTTGAGTACGACGCGGGGGCAAGCGTGGCTCCAGCGAAGCGAGCGGGGTTGCCATGAGTCATAGAATCAGTCGACTATGCCGGAATGAGCGAGATTGGCGGCAGCGGGCCTTACTTTCCGGACAGCCCTGGCCTATTCGTAGTGGGCATTGGTGCCTCGGCCGGCGGTCTGGAGGCCCTCCGGGACTTGCTCCCCAACCTGCCCACCACGGACAACCTCGTCTATGTCGTGGTCCAGCACCTCGACCCGAAGCACGAGAGCATGCTGACTTCACTGCTTGAGTCCTCGTCGGGCATGCCGGTGACCCAGGTGGTCGATGGAGCCGAGCTAACACCTGGCCAGATCTTCATCACCCCATCGGGCCAAGACGTGGTCCTCGAGGGGCAAGTGCTGAAGCTATACCCCCCCAGCGGCACCGGCCCCAGGCCCTCCGTCGACCTCTTCTTGAGGTCCATCGCCGAGGCCCTCGGAGAGCAGGCGGCGGGGATCATCCTCTCAGGCACCGGGTCCGATGGCGCTCACGGGATCCGCGCCATCAAGGGTGGCGGGGGCTTCACGTTTGCGCAGAACCCACAGAGCGCCAAGTACGACGGCATGCCCCGGTCGAGCATCGACACGGGCTGCGTGGATCTGGTGCTGGATGCCGAGGAGATGGGCGCCGAGGTCCTCCGGTTGGTCACCTTTCCCGTGTTGTCCCGGGTTGTTACCGAGCCAGACGCCATGAGTCGCCTGCTGCGCCTCGTCCATGAGCGCAACGGGGCGGACTTCTCCGGCTACAAGACCCCCACCCTCGATCGGCGCCTGTCACGTCGCCTCACCCTCCATCGACTCAACAACATCGAGGCGTATTTGGCCTACGTCGACGAGCACCCGGCCGAGCTCGATGCCCTCACCAACGACCTCCTCATCTGCGTGACCAGCTTCTTCCGCGACGAAGAGGCGTTCCAGGCTCTGGACACGATCATTCAGCAGATCGCCGAGGACAAGGGCGAGGGAGCCAGCATCCGGGTCTGGGTTCCTGGCTGCGCGACCGGTGAGGAGGCGTACTCCATCGCCATGCTCTTCGCCCGGGCCCTCGGAGACCGATTCGAGAGCACGAACCTCAGCGTGTTCGGCACCGACATCGACCTGAGCGCCATCGCTCATGCCCGCCGTGGTCTTTATTCCGAGGCCAGCCTCATCGACGTCGATCCAGACCTTGTCGAGCGCTTCTTCCGACGAAAGAACGGCGGCTTTCAGGTGATCAAGTCACTGCGGGAGCGGCTCATCTTCGCCAAGCAGGACTTGATCCAAAACCCCCCCTTCTCCCGGCTCGACCTGATCTCCTGTCGCAACCTGCTCATCTATCTCAACGCGAAGGTCCAGCGCCGACTCATGCCCCTGTTTCACTACGGGCTGCTCCCCGGGGGATACCTGTTCCTCGGCAAGTCAGAGACCATCGGAACCTTCGCGAACCTCTACCAACCTGTGTCGAAGCGCTGGCGCCTCTTTCGTGCCTTGCCAGGGCGGCCGAGTTCGAGGTCCGTTCTCCCTAGGACTCTCCCGATGCAGGACCGGTCACACAAAAGCCCCACGAAGAGCGGGCCCTCGATGCGGGAGCTCGCGCTCCACGCGGCGTCCCAGCTCGTCGGAACTTCGGCGGTGCTCATCGACGGGAAGCACGAGGTGGTGCACGTCGCCGGTAGCGCGGGGCGATTCTTACGCTTCGCCGAGGGTGACACGGGCCTGAACATTCTGCAGCTCTGCCCCGAGAGCATCCGGGGCGACCTGCGGGCTGGCATCCACAAGGCGACTCGAGAGAAGACGACGGTCGTCAGCCGCCGGCTCCCCTGGATCGATGAGGACGGGGCCGCGTGTCACCTGATCTTGCATATCGGCCCCGTATCCGAAGACATGTCCGCCGATGGCCTCACGGTCATCGCGTTCGAGGTGAGCGAAGCGGCGGCCCCACGGCCTCAGCCAAAGGGTCATGGCGAGTGGGACGACCGGGATCAGCGGATCGTGGAGCTCGAGCAGGACCTGGCCGCGAACCGGGAGCACCTCCTGAGCACGACGGAGGAGCTGGAGATTGCCAACGAGGAGCTCCAGGCCACCAACGAGGAGCTCCAGGCCACCAACGAGGAGCTCCAGTCCTCGAACGAGGAGCTCGAGACCGCCAACGAGGAGCTCCAGGCCACCAACGAGGAGCTGTCGACCGTCGCCGACGAGCTGCGGCTTAAGTCCTCCGAGCTATCGGAGGCCAACAGCGGCCTCGAGAACGTGCTGACCCGGATGGATATCCCCCTGGTGGTGGTGGACCAGGAGCTCCGGGTGCGGCACTTCACCAGCGCCGCGACCAAGATCTTCCATCTCGTCCGGCCCGCGCGGGGACAGGCGATCACCTCGGTGGCCAGCACTCTGGACATGGGCGGCCTCGGTGAGCTCTTGACCGAGGTCCTCGGTGGAGCGACCCGGAAACAAATCGTCTCCGGCGGCGCCCGTCAGTACGAGATGAGCGCCTTTCCCTTCGTGGAGGAGAACGGCAAAGTGGACGGGGTCATCATCACCTTCTACGACCAGACGGAGACCCTCAGGCGCCAGCAAGAGTTCCGGACTCTCGTGGAGAACGCGCCGGACGTCATCGCACGCTTCGACCATCAGCTTCGTCACCTCTACGTCAACGGGACCGTGACGAAGACAACTGGCCTCAGCCCCGAGGCCTTCCTTGGACGCACGAACCGAGAGCTCGGCATGCCCGAGGCGCTCTGCGACACCCTCGAGGAGGTCACCCGGGAGGTGTTCCGCACGGGAGTCGAGGACGCGACGGTCTTTGAGTACCCGACCGAGGACGGCATCCGGGTGTTCGAGTCTCGCCTCGCTCCAGAGCGGTCCCCCGATGGACGGGTGGTCACGGTGCTCTCCATGGGCCGGGACGTCACGCGAGCGGTCTTGGCCGAGCGGGCGTCCGAGCTACTCGCCTCGAGGCTGCAGGAGGTGCTCGAGAGCATCAGCGACGGCTTCCTCACGCTGGACTCGGATGGTGTCTTGACCTTCGTCAACCAGGCGGCCGCGGAACTCTTCGACCGCTTGCCCGACGACGCGACGGGCTCGCCTGTCTTCGAGGCGATTCCGTCCCTCCGGGGCACGGGGTTCGACGAGAAGATCCGGGAGGCGCTCACCGAGCACACCGAGCTGTCCTTCGATACACAGGTGAAGGTTCGCGGTGAAGACGAGTGGTTGGGAGTGCGCGTCTACCCCCGGCGCGATGGCGTCTCCGTGCTCTTCCGCGTGATCACCGATGAGAAGCGCGCGGCCGCGCTCCAGCGGGAGATGAAGGCGAAGCTCCTCCGTGCGGGGCGCCTCGACGCCCTCGGCACCCTGGCAGGGGGCATCGCCCACGAGTTCAACAACCTCCTGGCGTTGGTCATGAGCCACACCGAGCTCGTCCTCGAGGGTCTCACCGACGGTCCCCGGGAAGAGCTCGAGGCGGACCTTCGAGCCATCCTCTCGACCTGCTTCCAAGGGGTCGAGCTTATCAACCGGATCCTCGCCTACGGTCGAGACGAACCGGTGGAGCGCCAAGCCATCGACCTCCGCGAGGTCGTGAGGCGCCAAGTGGCGCTGCTCCGCCGCACTATACCTCGAATGATTCACATCACCCTCGGACCGCCACTCGAGTCCGCGGTCGTCACGGCGGATGGTGGCCAGATGGGCGAGATCATCCTGAACCTCGCGTCCAACGCCGTAGCTGCGATGCCCGAAGGAGGGGAGATCCGCATCGAGCTTGAGACCAAGTCACTGGGCAACGCGATGCGCGATCGTTTTCCAGGGCTCCTCAAGGGCACCTGGGTGTTGCTCACCTTCAGCGATACCGGGACGGGAATGGATGCGGCCACCGTCGACCGGATCTTCGAGCCCTTCTTCACAACCAAGGAGGTCGGGGAAGGCACCGGGCTGGGCCTCTCGGTGGTGTACGGCATCGTGCAGGAGCACAACGGAGTCGTCAGCTGCGAGAGTACTCCGGGGGAGGGAACACGTTTCGTGGTCGCCCTGCCCTGTGGTGACCCCTCCGGGGTGGAGCGGCGGAGCCCGGAGGCGAGTCCCCCTTCGCCGACGCAGGGAGCGGGTCAAAAGGTGTTGATCGTGGATGACGAAGATCTCCTCCGCCAAGCCATGTCTCGGCTTTTGCGGCGTCACGGATACGAGGTCTTGATGGCGGCGACCGGCGAAGACGCGCTGGCTGTGATGGAGGAGGAGGGAGACGCGATCGATCTGGTCCTCCTCGACCTGGGAATGCCCGGCATGGGGGGCAAGGCGTGCCTGCTGGCGCTCCTGGAAGGCTACCCCAAGACCCCCGTCGTCATGCTCACCGGACACGCCCAGCCCCACGATCTCGCGGAGCTCACAAGGCTCGGGGCCCGCAGAGCCATCACCAAGCCGGTGCCGGTAGCGACCCTCCTGAACACCCTCGGCACGGTCCTGCTGGAACGCCCCGGGGCTGAAGCCTGAGGGCGTTGGCCCAAAGCTGCAGCGAGGCGCGGAGGTTGTCGATGGACGGAACCGACCCCGCGCGCGTAAGCGCCGAGTCAGTATGCGAGGGCAGGAAGAAGACCGATGATAAAAGGACGCTGGGACTGGGATTACATGAGCGCGTACGTCGACAGCGACGGCTCTATCACTTGGAGTAGCCTTGAGAAGCGAGCCAGTGTCCGGCAGAGCGGCCAAGACTTTCTCGCCAAGGGCCTGCCGGACAAGCTGCCGGGGAGCGCTCCTCCCGCCGGCGTTCGCCGAGAGATCGCTCATGCTGTGCACGCTTGGCTCCAGCAGAGCAAAGCAAAGTAGGTCCTCCCAGCGGCATCTGAATACGGCTAGTCCTCGCCCGAGCCGTAGTCGACTCCCAGATCAAGGCCCCACTCAGGAGCGAGATGAGCGCCGAGCGATCGCTCCGAGTCACAATCGTAAGAGTCCCGCGGTCGAAGCGTTTCGCCGCGTCCGGCGGCGACGATAGCACCACCTCCACGCCCGCTTGAATGCCTTCTCTAGACCGGGACATTCGCTCCCATTTTCTTTCGTGAGAAGTCACGGGTCATGCGTGTCTTATTCGAATGACGTTTTTCGGCACGTTCGCCTATCGACGAGACGGGGGATCTACATGACTCCATGTCGTGCCAACGCAGCCAGGATCTCGGATGACAGCTCGTCTTCTTCCACGGCGTGCATCGGTGACTGGATCGACTCCCACTCGCCGTAATCGTCCATCGAGCCGACATCCCAGACCCGCAGGCCCTCCGCGTCCCACATGGCGCTGAACCACCGCAGGCCATCGTCGTCGGGCCCCCTCGACGCCACTCGATGGTCGTCGATGAATCGGAAGAGCACGACCGAGTACGCCATCGCTTCGCTGTACCCGACGATGTTCCCCATCAGCCGCCCAATCCAGACGGGGTCGCCTTCGATGGCTGGGTGCGTTTGAACCACGCATCCCCTCAGGACGTCCTCCTCGCATGCCTCGCTCACGCCCACTGTGAGCTCGACGCCAATCTCTCCCTCGAACAGATCGACGAGGTATCGGGCAACACGTGAACGCTCGGCGGCGCTTCGCTGACGCGCGACAGAGACATCCCACGCCAGTCGCTCCACGCCGCGTAGGTTGGCTTGAGAGCGCTGCCGATCCAGCGCTTCCAAGAAGCGAGGGAGGTCCTCGTCAAAGCGCCACATATCGAGCCGAACACGGACGCCTGCTTTGGCCTCACCAAGGTCTGCGGGAATCTCACGCGTTGCGCAGATCATCTGCAACCCCTGACCTTTTCTCCGGGGCCCCTCCCAACCCGGATCGACGAGGAAGGCGAGCACCAGATTGAACCCGTGGTGCTCGCGGACCGAACGGAGCGTCCACACCTCGTCGGCCCACCAGTCGATCCCGTCCGGGTCTACGAGAATCTGCTCCCATCCATGGTCGCGGAGCCCGCGAAGCAGCCTCTGCTTGTAGGAGCCCATGTGCACAGCGTCGCGTGCTTCATGCTTCCCATCAAGGTCCGCGACTTCGGTCATCACACGAACGGCGGCGGACGGGTGTGGTAGGATGACCCATGAGTCGCGCCAAAGGCTCGAACATGCATCACATGCGTACGTGGCTGACGCGCTCGCGGGGGGAGCACGCTTGGGAGTCGCTCCTCGCTACGATGGACCCCGAAGATCAAGCGGAGCTGCGCGCGCTGCTGCCGGTTGGTTGGTATGAGCTTGCGCTGCAACATCGACTGCTCGCCGCTCTTGAACGCACCTATGGTCCAATGACGGTCCAGCGGATTGGCGCCTATGAGGCTGAGCAGGACCTCACAGTCGTGCACCGGATGTTCTTGAGCCTCGCCAATCCGACCTTTGTGATGAAGAAGGCCGGTGACTACTGGAGCCGATTTTACACGAGCGGTGAGTGGACGGTGACCCCCAAGTCCCGCACTTCGACAACAGCCATCCTGAAAGGCCTCGAACCGTGGGACGATCAGTTCGGTCTCTACCTGACGGCGTATGTGAAGAGAATGTGGGAGCTCGTGGGCGCCAAAGACGTCAAAGTCGAGAGCCGGTCCGAGGGGGGCGTGCTTTACCTAAGTGGGCACTGGCGCTGATCGTCGCTTGAAGTGCGCAGCGAAAGTCATCCCGAGAGCGAATCCGCGTCGCAACGGTGGCGGACAAACGCGTTTCACCCCAAGCTCCGCGTATGGCATTGCCTACTCGTAAACCCAAGTGGCTCCGCGTTCGTCTTCCGGGCGAAGAAGGCCAGAAGCGTTTTGAAGGTCTTCGGCATCAGCTCGAAGGTCTCGACCTAAACACCGTTTGCCAAGAGGCGGGCTGTCCCAACATCTTCGAGTGTTGGTCCCAAGGCACCGCGACGATCATGATCCTTGGCGAGACCTGCACGCGCGGCTGCCGCTTCTGCTCGGTGAACACCGGCAACCCCAAAGGCGTCGTCGACCCGCGTGAGCCCGAAAACACGGCGCTGGCTCTGGCCAAGATGGACCTCGCCTACGTCGTGATGACGATGGTGGACCGCGACGATCTCCTCGACGGCGGCGCAGCCCACGTGTCGCAGACCGTGCGACGGATCAAACACCACTCGCCGGAGCTCCTCGTGGAGGTCTTGCTCGGCGACTTCGCCGGCCGCCGTCGTGACGTGGAGACCGTCGTCCGCGATGGCCGCCCGGATGTCTTCGCGCACAACGTCGAGGTGCCGCCGCGTCTGCAGAAGACCATCCGCGACCCCCGCTGCTCCTGGGAGCGCTCCGTGGACGTTCTACGCTGGGCGAAGGAAGCGGGCTCCGTCACCAAGTCATCGCTCATGGTGGGACTCGGCGAGACCGAAGACGAGACCCTCGAGGCCATGCAGCTCTTGCGCGACGCCGACGTCGACGTCGTCACCCTCGGCCAGTACCTCCAGCCCACCAAGAAGCACGCCGAGATCGAACGCTACGTGGAGCCCGAAGAGTTCGAACGCTACCGCGTCGCCGGCGAGGAAATGGGCTTTCGTTTCGTCGCCTCGGGGCCGCTCGTCCGTTCATCCTACCGAGCCGCCGAAGCCTTTTTGCACGGCGCGCTGACCGCCGCGGCGGCACCGGCGGGTGGCGAGGTGGACCGCTACGGCAAGAAGCACCTTCAGGTGATCTCCTAGCGGACTGTGCTGTTGATGGAGCGGGTCTCGGGACTCTCGGCTCAACACCTATACACTTCGAGCTGGCCTCTTGGTTGGTAGTTTAGCCCGAACCTGACGGAACCTGAGACCAGCGAAGCGTTGCGTTAGCGCTCGAAGCGCAGCTCACCGACGAGGGCGCTGCCTTCGTCCATGAACGCAAAGCGGCCGTTGCCGATGGAAGGTGCGTCGGGGCGCACCACGTTCGTTTCGATGAGGCCGTAGCGGAGCTCCGCGCTCTTGAGGTCCATCACGTAAAGACTGGAGGCGGTGCGCTCGTGACCATCTTCGACGCTGCGTTCGAAGACCATGTACTCACCTTCGGCGTCGAAGCGTGCGTGGGAGCCGGTGCCGACCATGAAGGTCGCGCCGTCTGCGCGCCGGTGGACGTAGAGCCCGGTGGAGAGGCCACGGAAGGCCACATACTCACCGTCTGCGGAGGCTCGTGGCTCGAAGTAGCGATCGCCTGGAGGCCCAAGGCGGGTCTCGTCTCCGTCTGCGGTGCGCATGACGATCTCGTCCTGATCCACGCGGACGGTGAGCACCCGCGCCGGCTGAAAAGCAGTGGCGACTTTCCCGCTTAGCTCGAAAGCAAGCATTGTTGCTGCGGTGCTGGTCTGGCCTGCAGTTCGAACCCCGAGAACCTGGCTGTCATCACGCCAGCGTGGCTCGTAGCCAGCCTGAGGACCCTCATGGAGAACACGAAGTTCACGCGTCTGCAGGGACACAAGGCTGAGCGCGCCGTAGCGAGCGTGGCTCAGCGCAAGGTGCTCACCATCCGGTGAAAGCTCAAGGTCGACGAAGTCGCCCTGGGCGACGGTCGTGACGTCCTCGACCCTCGCGAACGAAGGAACCTCGGTGGCAAGTTGCAACGCATCGTCGGTGGACAGTGCGGTGGTAAGGGGGGCTTGGGAAGAGGCCGCGACATCCGGCGTTTCGCTGCATCCGGTGAGACCGGCGCCCACGGCGAGAACTGCAGCGAGCGCGCCATGGCGACGACGGCGGAAGAACATCAGCCCAAAGAGTCCGAGGAGCCAGAGGTTGGATGCGCCAGTGCCGCTAGCGCTGCAGCCGCCGGCGATAGCCTGAGGATTGTGGTCGAGTGCTGCTTCTTCGGGTTGACGATCATCGATCACGAACGAACCTCCTCCATTGTTGACGAGACCGACAGAGCACCATGTTTCAGCGCCTTCGCGGACCGTGCAGATTTCGCTCGTCGAATCATACCCTACTGCGTCGATGTCGAGCGTGTACGTTCCAGCTGGAACCTCAAAGCGCCAGTAGCCACTGCGGTTGGCGGTGGACACGTTCGAGCCGATCTCACGGATGGTGACGGTGGCGCCTTCGATGCGGTTGCTCAGCTGACCATCGACGTAGATGACGCCTTGCATCGACCCCGCTCTCGCGGCGGACGTGAGGCCGACGGAGCACCAGGTCTCCGCGCCGTTTGCGGTGCATGAGCGGATCGCTGGGGAGTAGCCTTCTTTGCTGACGTTAAGGGTCAGGTTACCAGGTGAGACCTCGAAGCTGAAGCTGCCATCGGCGCCCGTGGTGACGCGCATTCCGCCGAAGTCGACGATGGCGCCGGCGAGTCGTGGCGCAGTGCCGATACCCGTGCCGTTCTCCTCGTAGATGACGCCCCGCACGCGGGTTACGCTTGGGCTCATGCGGGCAAGGGCGAGGCCGACGGAGCACCAAGCGTCGCTTCCGGCACGGACGACGCAGTCGCGTGCAGCGGACTCGTAGCCGGTCTTGGACACTTCGATGCGGTACGTGCCCGGCGCAAAGTTCACCTGAAACAAACCGTCCGCTGCCGAAGCGAGTGTTTCGCCGTTGACGCGAACCGTGGCGCCGGCGATGCGCCGGGAGGTGTCCTCAAGGCCCACACCGATGTCTTCAAAGGCGACGCCGATGATGCGTCCGGTGCCCGAACCTGGTGGTTCGACCGGTGGGTCAACAGGTGGGTCGACCGGCGGAGCGGGATCTGTTGGACCCGTTCGGCCAAAGCTCGCCAGGACACTACGCGCGAGCGCCGCGGCGATGCGCCCACGCTCCGCCGAGGACCCAAGAAGACGAGCGTCGGGGTCACAGCGGTTGATAAACGCCAGCTCCGCCAAGGCACCGGGCATCGAAGTGCGGCGGATCACGCTGAAGTTGGCGGTCTTGAGTCCGCGGTCACGGAGGCCCCAGGTGGCGATGAGGTCATTTTGAAGGGTCTGGCCCATGCTGCGGCTGGTGGACGATGCGCTCGTGTAGACAAAGGTCTCGGTGCCCGTCGCCGGCGTGCCGGCGTTGGCGTTCGCGTGGATGGAGACGAAGCGGTCTGCGCCGCGGGAGTTGGCAAAGCTGGAGCGGGCCGATAGCTCGATGAAGCGGTCGTCGCTCCGAGTCAGGTGGACGGTGATGCCAGCGTTCCGGAGGAGTGTCGCTGCGCGCAGACTCACATCGAGGACGACATCCGCTTCTTGAAGACCGCACCCGACAGCTCCGGGGTCACCGCCGCCATGGCCAGGGTCGAGGACGACAGTCTGTGCAGCGACGGGGGCGGAGACCGAGAAGAGGGCGAGGAGGATGCCGGCGAAGGTTCGCATGGGCCGAGTAGAGCAAGCTTTGTGCCGACTGTGCAAGAACTCCACAGTGCTTGCAATTGGCCTATTCTGTTGTGTTTATGTCGTGTTTTGAGGACTTGAGTCCGCCCATCTCGGTACTACTGCCTGCACACGTCCAACTATTGGACGTGTGCGACAACTTCGCGCGATGTGTGTGTAGTGCGGTCACCTCCTACATCCGTGAGGTGCGCGGACTCGTTGGAGTCATGTCGTGTTTGACGAGCTATGTGCCGAGGACCAGTCGCTTGGTCGTAGATTGGTTGGATAACCAATGTAATCGCCTCACGTTCAACATGAGCACCGAGTACGGTGCCGAACGAGGAGAACACCATGGCGACAATTCCATCGACCCACGAGGCTGCCGTAGAGACGATCGCATTCGATGAGGAACGGATTACCCGCACAATGAGCAACGGTCGCGTCGAGCCGGTACGCTGGCGCGACCTGGAGCGCGTTGAGATTGTCACGACCGACCAAGGCCCCTTCGCCGACGATAACACCCGAGAATACTCAAAGTCGAAACGAAACGAGCCCACGCCGAAGCGTGGGCTCGTTGTCTTTTCTAGGAGGAGGATGGTTCAGGGAGCGACTTCGTCGAACTTCGCCTTCACGCGGTCCACTTCGCGCTCGAGCTGCTCGCCTTCGCGCACGCCCCGAAGCTCGCCTTCGAAGTCGAGGGTGCTCCCCCCAGGTCCGCCGGACCATGAGGCGTCCGCGGTTCCTTCGAACTCGTCGGCTCGGTAGTCCTGGTCGTCGTCGGAGGTCATGCCTTCGCCTGCGAGGGTGAGCGTGTCCCAGTCGAGGAGTCGCATCAGCTGGCTGTCGATCTGGGAGCCAGCGTAGGCGATACCCACGTTGCAGACCTCTTCGAGTCCATCTCGGATGGCCTCAGGGGTGTCTTCAGGAAGGAAGCTTGCGTTTGCGAGGCCTTCACAGCTGATGAGGTTTCCAAGGAGCTCCGTCATGCTGTTGGGCGAACCCGGAAGACGCGGGAGGAAGATGTCGTTGATGACGATGCCCATGACCTCGCCGAGGCTGACCATGAAGGTGTGCTCGTCGATGATCTGAACGCCGTCGGCGAAGAAGACGCCAACGTCGTCCACGCGCTGGTCACGAATCGGGCGGGTGATGATCTCATCGCCCACGGGGACGCGGAGCTCACGGAGTCGGTGAACAGCGATGCCTTCGCCGAACTCGTTGGCCTCGGAGATGCTGAGCGTGCCGGCGATGGTCAGCTCGGTGAACACGCGGTCGAGCTCGGCGCCGGCTTCGAGGATCTCATCGACATAGCTTGGTCGGTTGATGTTCGCGATGGCGTCGTTGATGAAGCCCGCGATGAGCAGACGGCTGTCGTCGAGGATGTCGTTGACCCAACCTGGGAGGATGTCGGTGGCGATGGCCACGTCGATGAGCCAGTTGGCGGGGTCGGTGGTCAAGCCCGTCATGGCGTTGAGGATGAAGTCCACGGCGGGTGGGAATCCATCGGTCACGTCGAAGGTCTCGGTCATGTCAAAGACGCCGCCCTGAAGGTCCAGGACGTCTGCCATGTCGTAAGCGACCTCGTTGCCAGCGTCGAAGTCGACGTCCACACAACGGAAGATGGCGACGAAGTCGCGGGAGTTGTAGCCCAAGGAGTAGACGGCGATGGGGGACGCGGTGTCGATCCCGGTGAACTCGCGGGTCTCGCCAAGGCGACCGGACTGAACTTCTTGGGGGGTTGGAACCAAGGAAGCGAACTCGCTGCAGGTGTAGTTCGAAAACACGCCTGTGTGGATGGTGCCCACGGCGCGCATGCCCGCGTACTCAGGGGTGACACGGAGTGTGACGATGTCCCCTTCTGTGACGTTGACCATGTACTCGACGGGGTCCGCCGCCGCGGCGGCTGCGACGACGCGGAACTGAGCGAGGTCACGGCTGCGGAGGCTGATGGTCGCGATGCCTTCGTCGTCCGTGTCGATGTTGCGGCCGCTGAGGGTCGCGCCACCATCGGTGCCTTGAATCGTGAAGTTCACCGCGCCGTCGACAGGCGCTCCGTCCTGGTCGAGATAACGCACGCGTAGAGCGGTCTCGGAGTTGGTGGAGACAGCTACGTTGGCGGGGCCCACGATCTCGAGAGTGGCGTCGTCGAGGTCTGGGTTGGGGATCACGCCTTCGCCGCCCACCATCGTGGGGCCGCAGCCAAGGGCCAGGAGCGAGGTCATAAGTAAAGTGCGAGGGATAGCGTGCATGTGTGGGGTTCCTTCAGACCGGACGTTCAGCTAATACAGACAGCTGATACAGAGATCGTGCCAAGGCACAGAGTACGAAAAAATACGTGAAATGCCCGCGTTTTGGATCCTTTTTGAGGTCCACTGGTTGCTCCACTAGCCGATCGATATCTTGTGATGGTGACTTTTTCCCCCACTACAGGATCCCTCTCGGGATGTGACAGGTCGTAGCGATCCACACCGACTCTGGGCCGACGTGTGCCAGGTAGCTGCCCAAGATCATTGGGTTCTTCGCGCATGGTGGTGGCACGTGCCTTGCTATTCCTCCCACCATGAACCTCCGCCCACTACTCCCCGCTGCCCTCGCATTGGTCTCAGCGGGCGCCTACGCCCCGACCGCTCACGCGTGCGGTGGCTTCTTCTGCAACTCCGCCCAGCCGGTCAACCAGGCGGCGGAGCGCATCATCTTTTCCCAGAACGAAGATGGAAGCACGACAGCCGTGATTCAGATTCAGTACTCGGGGCCGTCCGAGAGCTTCGCGTGGATGCTCCCGGTGGTGGGTAGCCCGGAAATCTCCGTGTCCTCCAACGCGGCGATGGCAGCCCTTCAGAACGCCAGCAACCCGCAGTACACGCTGACGACCGTTGTCGAAGGCGATTGTGATGACGGCGGGGGCTTTCTCCGTGGCACCGCGGACAGCGCCGAAGCCGGCGGTATGGGTTCGTCTCCGGCCCCTGGGGACCCGGACGTGACCGTCGTCAACTCGGGTAGCGTTGGCCCCTACGACTTCGTCATCATCTCCGTGGACATGTCGGCGCCGGACATCGGCCTCGTGGCCACGGAGTGGCTCCAGGAGAACGAGTACGATGTGAGCGAGCTTGGCCGCGACCGGCTCGTTCCTTACCTGGAGTCAGGCATGAACCTCTTGGCGTTCCGCCTGACGAAGGGCCGTGACGCAGGCGCGATCCGCCCCGTCGTGCTGAACTTTGGCGAAGGTCTTCCTTCGATCCCCCTTCGTCCCACCGCCGCCGCCGCGACGGACGACATGGGCATCATGGTGTTCGTCGTGGGCGAGTCCCGCGCGATTCCGGCCAACTACTTGGACCTTGAGCTCAACGAAGCCGCCATCAACTGGCTGCAGCCCAACACCAACTACGGCGACGTCGTGACCCAAGCGGCCAACGAGGCTGGTGGTCAGGGCTTCGTGACCGAGTTCGCGGGTGAGTCAGCGGGCTTCGAAGACGTCATCTACCCAGAGTTCATCGCGAACCAGTGGGAGGACATTCAGGGGCTCACGGGCTTCCAGCTCCTTCGCCAGTCGGCGAGTCTCTTTCAGGGATGGGACGGGTTCAACGACGTGATCCTCGCCGAGGTGACAAAGCCCGCTGACGTGAGCGACGAAGACTGGAACGCGAACCCCGTCAACTACATCTTCTCCGGAAGCGGAGACTTGTCCGTCGACAGCGCGTCTTTCATCAACCGAATGCAGCTTGAGGTGGTCGACCCAGTTCTTGAAACCGCAGCGCTCTTCGCCGGCAACCGCACCGTGACGCGTTTCTTCACCACGATGTCCGCCGACGAGATGACCATGGACCCCGTCTTCGACTTCAACGCCGAACTCGAACAGGAGTACAGCAACCTTCACACCGCAACGCGCACCATCGAGTGCTCACGCGGCGTCATGCAGAGCGAAGCGACCTGGCGTGTTCTCTTCGACAACGGCGTCACCGTCCGTGGCGAGGCAAACACCTGGCCGCTTACAGACGTCGACACGCTTCCTGCGATGCGTATCTCGCGTCGCGTGGGTACCGAAGGCCAAGGCGAGATCATCACCGACAACAGCGCGCAGATCGTCTCCACGGTCACAGAGAACAACCGCGCGCATCCACGCCGATACGGCAGCGGCCTCTTCGCTGGCGGCGTCTGCAGTGTCTCGGCACCTGGTGCAGCGCAAGGTTCTGGATCCTTGGCGATGCTCCTCGGGCTCGTAGGCTTGGTTGCCCTTCGCCGCCGACGAAACGCCTGAGTTCGCCGACGGAACGTCTGAGTTTCCCATGCGCACCTTCTTCCTTCCATTCCTGCTTCTTGTTGGCATCGCCGGCTGCTCGACTACCATCGAGCCTCCGGAGGGAGACCCGCTCTTCGAGGTGGGCACAGGGACATGGCGCTTTGAAGAGCTCACCGACGGCCAGCCCGTCGACTTGATCCGGGGCGCTCAGGGAGGCTGGCATGTTTGGGTCGCCGTCCGCGGCACCCACGTCGAAGACGGCGACATGGTGATCATCGAGACAGAGCGCGCGGACGGCACAACGGACGCACAGCGCGTCGAGCTCCAGCCGAACTTCGATCCGGAGAACAGCTCAGGATATCGCAACTACCTGGGCTGGCCCGCCATGCTCGACGGAGTGGAGTGTTTGGTGGGGGAGCTCCTTCGAGTGCGCGCAACGCTCGTGAGCACCGATGGGACGTCCACGACGAGCGAGCGCGACATCATGGTGATGCCCGGCGCAGACCCACCTGGCGCCTGCGAGCTGTAGAGCCGCTTGTTCATCTCCGCTCAAGCCCGCATGATGAGGTGTGAGCGAGGCGAACGAGTGGTACTTCGCGTTCGGTGCGAATATGAGCCGCGCCGTCCTCGAGAAGCGACGCGGAATGAAGGTTCGGCGCATGGAGCGAGCGCGGGTCGCAGATTGGGCGCGGGCCTTCGTGGAACGAGGCGTACCTTTCATTGAGCCGGTCTTCTCCGGTCTCGTGGAGGCCCCCGGCGAGCACTGTTGGGGCGTGCTTTACGAGTTGAGTCCAGAGGATGCGAGGCGTCTGGATGGCTTCGAGGCCTCCGGCTACATGCGCGTGCACGTCGACGCCGAGAGCGAGTCGTTTGGGACCGTTCGAGCCTTCGCCTACGCCTCCAAGCGCCCGGTGTACGGCCGAAGGCCTTCGCTCCGCTACTTGCGACTACTGCTCGATGGCGCGCGTGAACATGGGCTGCCAGCGGAGGTCATCGATTCTCTCGCAGGTCATCCGAGCGTAAACGTCCCCATCTTGTCCTCGATGGTCCCCTTCGTGGCAAAGGTCATCGAAGCGCTCCACCGCCGGCGCTTCTGAAGGGAGTCGGTGCGAATACAGTATTCAGCGCTGAGAACATGCGGGGATGAACACCAAAGACTCGTCGCCTTCGACCTCATGGACACGTTCCTCAGGCAGCTGCTCCAACAGCGCGCTCTTGAGCCGCGACGCGTTGCCCATGAGGAGCACAGGCCCATTGGGGAAGCTGCTGAGAAGCTCACCCAGCGCATCCGCCCGTGATGCGCTCACGTCTCGGAACACGAGACCTTCGGGGATGAGGGCGATGTCGAAAACGCCCTCGATCGCCAAAGTGACCAAGGCCTGACAACGCTCGCGGCTCGCGGGGTTGGACCGACGCGCGACGCCAAGTCTCATCATGGCTTCTTGGTGGAGGTTGCGCGCCCGGGCGATGGCCAGCGCGTCGTCTCGGCTGTCGCGGATTGCTTGCACGCTGACCGCGACGTCTGCGGGGACTGCCCCGCCGAGGGCTGCTGTCGCTGCGTTTACGAGGTCGACCCGCGCCGCAAGGGCTTTGGCGGCGGTCAGACGGCCCCGAGAGATGTCGGGGCCTCTTCGGCGGAGCCGTCGGCGCTCATCGGCTTCAGCGATGGCGAAGGCGCGCCGGGATTCGAGCCTCGCGTTCTCTCGTGTCTCTCGATCGATGCGAGCGTCGACGAGGGTCTGTCGTCCGGCGATGGCTTCGGCGAGGATGCGAGCTTCCTCTTCCACGCTGGCGGCAAGTTCGCGGGCTTCCGCCTCAAAGCGTTCGGCTTGCTCCGTCGCTATGGCCAAGTCGAAGAGCAAACGCGCTTCGGTTTCAAGGTCACCCGCGCGCTCGTCGTCTCCGCCCTCTCTGGCCCTGAGCGCGGAGGTCTCCACGGCTTCCGCTTGCGTGATGAGTTCCGGCTGGCCCTGACGAAGCGCGTCGAGCTCTTCGTCCTCGAGGAGCCGAGATCGCGTGATCGACGACGAGCCGCAAGCACACAGCGCAAGGGCGATGAAGAGCGCGCTCAGTCTCATGGCGCGTCGCTCGGTTCTTCGGTGACAATATTCGGATCGGGCGGGAACTCCGCGGGCAGCGAGGCCTGGTGTTCCAAGACGGAACGCGCCTGTTCCATGCGATAGGCGATCTGAGCCCGCTCGCGCTGCAAAGCCTGGATACGGGCGCGGGCGCGCTCTCGTCGGACTATCATCTCAGCCAGTTCAAGGGCGCGGAGCGCGATGCGCTCAGCCCGGGCTGCGGCCTCGACTTGACCCTCGCTCACCAAGCGTACGTGATGCTCCTCGGCGCGCTCCGCGTGCGTCAGGGCCCCCAAGGCCGACGAGAGGCGCTCGCCGCGGACCGCGCTCGCTCGCGCGGCGAAGTTCGCGAGGCGGGCTTGAGGCGCCGCCAGCTGGTCGCCTCGCTCTGAGTCTTCGGGCGACTCCGGGAAGACTCCGCTGTTTCCGCCGTTTCCGCTGTTTCCTGCGCGGCCTCCGGGGCTTCCTGAGCCATGGATTCATTCAAGAGCGCCAAAAGCGCTGCAGAAACCATCAGAGTGCACAGGAGAATCCTCATCGCGAGCCCAGCATGCCAAGGTGCGCTCAAGGCGCA
This sequence comes from uncultured Alphaproteobacteria bacterium, assembly GCA_963799455.1. Classification (GTDB taxonomy): domain Bacteria; phylum Pseudomonadota; class Alphaproteobacteria; order Rhodobacterales; family Rhodobacteraceae; genus CAWCXF01. The sequence goes on from CAWCXF010000007.1 coordinate 320,879, forward strand.
AAACAAAACAGCTGGCCACCACCGACTTCAGCCTGACGCGGACTCTTCCAGCGACGCCAGGTCTCCTAGTTCTCGACCATTTCTCGCCACCAACGCAGCTCGGTCTTGAAGCTCTCATCGCCGCGCAGCCTGGCCTCGTCCACAGCGACGATGCGGCGCAGCCACTCCGATTGTTCCTCGCCCAGCTTTGGCTTCACCAGGCGCTTGTCGACTTGATGGATATCGCCCGGAAACATCATTGTTCGCGGCGTGCCGTTCGGCGATCTCATGGAGGTGTTCGCGGACCCAAGCGGCTGCCTCCTGGTGTCGTGCGTTGCCCGGGGGCTTGACTGTACGCCCCACGATCATCGCCCCCAATACATCCCAGTCCGTTGCTGTAGGCGCGATGGGAGGTCGAACACCATAGTTCGTTGTGCATCCTTGGCGATGAGCCAGAGCCGAAGGTCATCCGTCCATCGCGTTTCGAACGGGGCCCATTTGATCACCCAAGCATCATGCGGCACGGTTGGCTGCGTGAGCGCACCGACCTACCAGCAACTCACCGCCGCCATCGGGGCGGCGGACCTCTCACACGGCGTGCCCGCAGAGATCGTTCACCTCATGGAAGGTCTCCACGTGCCCCACCATTTGCAGGTCCAGATTCAGAAGCTTCTCCACGCGGGCAACTCCGAGCGAGCGCTCAAGCTCATCGAGGCTCACCGGCAGCACGAAGGCTTATGGATTAAGCTACGCCGCAAGCTCGGCGTGTAGTCAGGATCTCAGCGCCGATTTCCTTGATAGGGCTCTGAGGCTGGTGCCACACAGACTACGTTTTGAGGCTTGACGGAGCCCGAAAGCTAAAACGACGCGGCCAGCCCACCCCCGAGGGAGCGTTTGGATGCATGAAGATCGCTCTCCACCGAGAGGCGCACCGCGTCCTGCTTGAACGGCGATACCATCACCACTCATCGTGCCCTCGGGATGTTGATGTGTCGGATTCGGACACGGCGTCAGCGCCCGACTACATGCCCGGCGCTGCGGCCATCATAGACCATCACATTTCGCCTCCCACAATGCACCCAGCGTGGTGACCCCGCCGTCACTGTCCGTCACGGTGTTGGTCAAGAAGTTGTTGGTTGTTCCTCCACCGAAGTCCTGGGCCCCAAACCAGTACACGCGTTCTACGGGAGATCCGTCGACAAAAAAGCCGTCAATCGACTCGAGCGCCACGACTTGATCCTGCACGCTATCGCTAGCGAGATAGCTCCAGTTCGTGATGTAAACGGGCAAATCCCAGTCTTCTACGACCTTGGCGCTTTCACCCACAATAAATGCAACACCCGCATCACAGTTGGCCCCGTTCCAGGGGCCACAAAACGAGTTGATCGCGATAATGTCAATGTAGGCAGGACTCGTCGTATCGACGCAGGGTGCGCCGCAGGCCTCGAAGAAGGCTCGCACGTTGTTCGGGATCACATCGGCATCGCCCGAGCGCATCAGGGGACTGGTGACCCGAGTCCCTGCAGCACGCATGGTCATGAGCTCCGAAGAATGCGCCTCGGCATAGGCGACCCAGGCATTTCCTGACCAGGTGTAGTCGCGACCCTGAGTATCCGGTTCATCCCAGAGGTAGAAAGTGTCACCGCGACATAGAGAGGGGTCCTTGTCCAGGCCGTCATTGGCGTCGTTGGTATTGCTCAGGTGACAGGGATCACCAGCGCCGCCATAGGCGAAGCAATGCATGCTGCTATCGCCTGTGGGTCCCCAGAGATCTTCTTGGCACTGTGCTTCAGCGTCACCCGAGGAGTTCACCGCGCCGCCACACTTGTTGTCGCTCGGGCCGCCTGTGGCCGCGTCACTGCCTGTGGCCGTGTCACTGCCTGCCGCGTCACCTGCGGCCGTGTCACCGTCGAGGCGTGCAGAGGACCCGGCATCCGTGGCGTCTTCGTTGCCACTGCATGCGACGAGCATCAGGATAACCAGACCCCATCGCAGATTGATGATGTTCTTCAGGTTCATGACATTCCTTCGACAGATAGACGTTAATTGAGGAAGCCAAAGCGGCTGCTCACGGGCAGAGCTCGATCTCCCAGTCCTCGCCCGCGCACGCCCGAACCGGGCTTGGATCGTCCCCCGACGCGTCGTCCCCGGACCAGGCGTAGCCGTCATCGCAGGACTCGAAGTGGAGCGCGACGGGGCTGCCGCTGTCGTCGCGCTCGGGGCTGACGCAAGAGACGAGCGCCCCCAAGGCGTCCTCATAGCGGCCGACCTCAGGGCAGCCGGAGAGCAGATCGGCCGAGTCGCAGACGAGCTCGTCGCACCCGGGTCGTGCCAGCGGTGAGATGCGCATCGTGAGGTTGTGCGCGTCGACGTGGCTGATGTTGTACCAGTCGAAGTCGTTGAAGTCGGTGTTGAACGTGAACTCGGCGAGGGTGTAGCGGCCGCCCCCCGGATCCTCGCCGATGAACGCCCAGTAGCGTTTCGAGGACAGGGTCTCGGTGGCGTCGCCGATGTCGCGCCGCGCCCGTTCGCCCGGCGCGATCGAGGCGGGCTCGATGTCGCTGCCCCGGATCTCGAGCACTCCGTCGCAGCCGTTGACGAACACCAGGGTGGTGACGTCGTCGCCGTCGTTCGGCTCTGTCCCGCCGGAAACCGTCGCGGCGTCGGGTGTGCCCGCCCCGCCGTCCTCGGTGGACGCGCGCCCCGCGTCTGCGTCCGCGGGGAGTGCCGGCTCGTCGCAGCTGCTCAGCACGAACAGCACGCACAGGGCGAGGGCCGAGGTCGGACGCTTCATCGTGGCAACCTCACGGAGAGCAGCGCCTGCACCGTGTCGCCCACCACCTGCGCTGGCAGCGCCGGCAGCATCGCCGACAGCTCGGCGGGGATGGCGGCGGGGTGGATGACGGCGAGCTGCACGGTGCGCGATGCCTCGTCGAGGAGGATGAGGAAGTAGCGTTCGCCGCGCGAGGGGCGTCGGAACGCCGCGCCCGGTCCGCGGCCGGGTCCTGCGACGGCGCCGGCCCTCGCCTCGAGGGAGGTGCTCTTGTCGATCAGGTCGACCTCGGGGCCCAGCGCCGACACGTCACAGTCCGCGCCGCACGGGCCCTCGCCCACGTACCCGCCGTACCCGAAGAAGTTCGTGCTGAACACATCCAGGTTCCGGAAGTCGTTGTTGTCGTTGACGACCTCGAAGGCGTTGAACTGCCCGCACCCGTCGCCGAGCCACCACTGCGCGGGATCGCGCGCGTAGCAGTGGCAGCCCGAGAACGCGCCGGCTCGAACCAGCTCTCCGAGGCTCAGCCCGATCCACGGCGCGTCGTACCAGTTGCCGTCGGTCCCCTCGCTGCACGCCTCGCTCGCAGCGGGGTCGCTCGCGTGGGGCATGCTGGCGAGCAGGACAAACAGTTTCGAGCCAGACCAGCCCCGGAACCGGTCCTCGCTCTCGCAGTAGGGCACGCTGCCGGCCCCTCCGGGAAAGGGGAGCGCCGTCGAGACATCGACGAGACACTCGCTGCCGATCCTGCCGTCGAAGCCGGAGACCTCAGTGCCGCCGCCTCGAAACGACACGCCGCGCGAGCTCCCGGCGGAGCGCTCGTCCCAGCTCGACACGAGGGACCACTCCGGGCCGTCGCTCGGCTGATAGACGGCGAACTGCCGCACGTGGATCGGACCGCGCAGGGTCATCACCAGGTCCTCGTTCCATGGGGTGAGCCGGTCGCTCGTCACCTCCTGTCGAGCCAGGCAGCAGCCGTCGGCATCGTGCGCGTCGCAGGGGCCCGACGCGGGGTCGCGCACGCTGGGGTACCAGCCGGTAGCGCCGATCGCTTCGAAGGTGATGGTGCCTCCGTGGGAGGGCTCGTCGGTCACCGGCCCATCGGGCGGGCCGAGGCCTGCGTCGAGGACCGGCGGAGGCTGGCCTGCGTCCCGCGCCGGGGCCGCGCCGTCGAGCGTGGGCTCCACCTCGGGCGGCTCCTCGCCACATCCCGCCAGCACGACCAGACCTCCCAAGAGCACGCGGCTCCAAACGTGGTGCATTGATTCTCGATCTCCCTCCCCCACGTAGTGGACACGCACGCCGCAAGTGGTTGAAAAAAACGCCGGGGTCGACACCGAAGTCGAGCCAGAGGCGGTCACCATCCTCGATGCCCACGGTCACCTGCCGAACGGCTGGACCGGGATCTTCGACAGCGGACGAACAGCTGATCTTACCGCTGGCGTTCTCGATCTTTGTCGAGGTGCTGAACGTCTTCGCGCGACGCCGAAACGCCAAGAAGGCCGAGCCGGTTCACTTGCACGCGAAGCTGGAACCGGGCGACGACCTGGTCCTCTGACGTGCGGCAGCCGCCGCGACGACATCGGCTAGTCGGAACGAAGAAGGAAAGTGAGGGTGACTGCGGCGGTGCCGGATTCGGGGCTTGGGAACGATTAAGCGCTGTGGCGCTGGTGAGCTTCTGCGCGCTCCGACTTGGCCCGAACTTTGCGTACGACTCACGCGTCTCAACGACGCCGCGTATCGGGGGCGTCGCTGTGGCGAAGCTGCGCCAACTTGCGCCGAGAAGAGTCCGTGAAGAACCAACACCCAGCGTCCATCGTCGTACCTCCTGCGTCCCATCCCGTACGCCTCGGCTCGTTTTGGCGCGCCGCGCTGATGATGTCGCTCTTTGTCCTTGGCTGCACAAGGCCTACCCCCCTGCAGCTCGCCGCCGGCGTATCGCTTTCCAACCAGCTCATTGAAGAGCACGTGAGATCGATACAGAGACAGGACTTCTGCCGGCGTGAGGAAGTGTCGGAGATTCTTGAACGCACAACGATTCAGGAGTTCGACGCGTTGAATCGGCTCGAGCGCGTCGCAGTCGCGGCGAGCGCCGGTTCGGACACAGAAACCAACATGGAGTACAGAGTTCTAGACGGCGGCGGCCTTGAGACCGAAGCAAGCACGCGCGTGTCCCTCGAATCAGGGGTTCGCGTGTCGCGTCAAATCACTCGAGTCGATGCGCAAGGTCGAGAGACCTTCATGAGTCGAGACCAGACGGACGATGGAACCCTCGAGCTCACCATCGAGACCTCCTACGCGGGAGACACCGAAACGAGAGTCGTGACGAACGGCCCGAACACGACGACGACGACGACGATCCGCGACGAGTTCGACAACGTGGTGTCGTTGGTGACGGCAGGCTCTGGAAGTGTGCACATGACTCTGACGACCTACAGCGACGATGGCACGCGGCCTTTGCGACAGGTCTCTTCAACCCGCGGCTTGGGCGCCTCGGAGGATCTAGAGACAACCTGGACCTACAACGCCGCGGGTTTCGAGTCGAGCATGGTGGTCACCCTTGGCGGCGCCCGCTTGCGAGAGCGCACGTGGGACTTCGACGAGAGCGCTTCGCCGATCGCTGTGCTGGACCAAGAGTTCATCACGGGCGGCGTTCGCATTCGAAGAGACGCGACGGTGGTCTACTCGGGCCGGAACCTCGTCACCGAGGTCGGCGTGCGCTTCATCGACGGCGTCGCCGCGTTCTTCGCCACGCGGCGCTTCGAATATGACGCGGATCGACTCGTACGGGAAACCATCGAAACGCCGGAAGGAACCTGGGAAGCGAACTGGACCTGGAACGGCGAGCGCCTCGAAGGATTTCGCACGTCCCAAGGTGCCTCGTTCGACGTGCGCCGCTTCCGCTACGACCCCATGGGGCGCCTCGCCGGCCTCGAGCGCGAAACGTCCGACGGGTACCCCATCGACACAACCTGGAGCTTCGACTGCTCGTAGACCGAAGGTCCACTCTGTTCCGACTTAGGGCCGAGTGCTGGAGGAGATCGTGGTTCGGGCGCGGCCCGCTTGGATGTCCTCGATGAGGCCTCGTGCGACGGGACGCAGTGCTGCGTACGTCGGTCGCTCTTCGAACACCACACCGAGCTGTGAGTGCGTCCCGTCCGCACTCGTTCCCATCAAGCTGTCGACTCCGTTCAGGGACAACCCTGGGCTCGACTCGAGCTGGACGGTGCGGATCACGCGCTCATCCTTGGAGACCAGAAACGTGTAGATGTAGTTCAGCTCGTCCGCCGGCAAATCAAAGGTCTCTCTGACGTAGATGCGGTGCCCACCAACCACGAACTGATCGATGATCATGGACGTCTCGCGGGGGATCTGCCCCGCTTCCCAGCGCGCGCGAATCTGTGCGCGCATCTCAGTCGCGTCCTGAAACCTATCGAGGGCGTGCAGCGTCTGGACCACCTTTGTCTGTATCCCGAAGTCGCTGGGTTCGATGGCGAGCGCGCATCCCCACTCGAAAAGCGCGTCCTCGTAGTTTTCCTGCAGATAGTGAACCTGCGCGAGGTTGTACCAGGCCATGGTCATCCCAGAGTTCGTCTCGATGGCCCGCTGGTAGCTCGCCGCCGCCTCGGCACGACGCTCCGCACGAAGGTGAAGTCCACCCATTTCAAGATGCGCGCGGTCGAAGGAAGGGTGCGCACGGATCGCCCTCCCAAAGGCTTCTGCGGCTTCGTCCCAGCGCTCCATTCGGTTCAGCATCCAGCCTTCCGCGTAGGCGGTCCACGGGTGCGTGGAGCTTACTCCGGCGTCGTCGCGAAGAGACGCGAGCGCCGCCTCGATGCCCGCGGCGTCCGTCGCGTTGTGGGCCTGACGAAGGGCAGCATCCGCGCGCTCGTTTTCTGGCGTATCCGCACCAAGGACGGCGTCCCTCCCATCTCCCGGCCCGGGACAGAGTCGAGGAGCCGGGGGCGTCTCGCTACCGGACGTCTCCGCAACGGCGATCGGCTCGACCACCGGTTGCGAGCCGCAACCAAGCCCAGATGCGCCCAGCGTACCGACAACCATGAGAACGACGCGTTTCATCGGGCGAGAATCTTTGAACACCCGCAGGATTTCAAGAGCGGAGACTCTTCAGATTCGAGTCTGGCGGACGAACGTGACACCATGGTGCCGTGGACCCCCGGCACAAGATACGCGGCATCGTCCCGCGTCCGCCGAGGCAGGGCGGCGACCTCAGCAAGGTCGCTACGGATGCGCTCGTGGAGTGCGCGCATGACTCAAAGGAGCGCTGGTGGGTGCGCGCGGCGGTCATCAAAGAACTCGGGCGACGACTGGGAGAAGACGAGCTGAGTCCCCTCGAGCAAGTGCTGAAGAACCGCGCCGAGGACCCAAGCGTGCGTATCCCCGCGCTCAAGAGCATGTGCGCTGTGGTGGTCGATGGTGAGTCCGAAGCGCGCAGTGCTCTCGTCGCTTGGCTTCAGGCTCCATCGAGCATCGAGGGTGGCTACGGATTCGCCGAGCAGGTCCTCGCGGCGCGCGCGGGTCTCGGCGATGTGAGCGTGGCCTTGGAGCTAGCGATTCTGGCAAGCGATGCCTGGACGCATCGCCGCGCTTGCGCCCTCGACGCCCTTCAGGCCCTCGCGGAACGCGTAGGCGAGAGGGCGATTCTGGAAAGACTGGGCTACGATACGCATCTTGAGATGGCGACAAGTTCGCCTCGTTTCGAAGTGCGGCTGCATGGGGTGCGCGCGCTGCAGGACGCGGGCGAGAACATCACCGCGTTCCTCGCCGACCCCTCACGCATCGTCGCCCGCCACGTGTTCGATGCACTTGCCGAGTCTAACGTGGATGTGACCCTCGCTCGCCGGCTCGCAGAGACCGCGCAGTCCCAAGAGACACGCGCCTGGGCGGCGCTCGCGCTGTTTCGCGCGGGCATACCGGTAAGGGAAGCGATGGCGTTTCTCGAAGAGCCTTTCGTTCCGTTGCCGGAGGTGCCGGACGACATTCGGCACGCCATTCTTCGCGAGTACGTACCAGGTCAGCGCGGGACGGACCCGCGCTGGCTCCTGGAGCGGGCCGCGTTGCCCGCCGGGCCAAGTGAAGACGAGCTCGAGGAGCAGACCGACGCTCGACTCAAGTCACTCATGGAAGCCCTCCAAGCACGCGGGCTGAAACCGGAGCCTCCTATCTCCGCCGGAGACGTCTTTCAGCAAGGTTCCGGGACGTACTTTGAGATCGCCATTCCCGGCTCGTCGGTGCTCCAGCTGAGCACGTTAGGCCCCTTCATCATCGACGCAGAAGAGACGCCGGCGGACATCCGCGCATCCGCCCAAGCCTGCGGACTCACTTGGGTCGAAGACTACGCGCCGCTCAAGTTCCGCGAACTCTGCGTTTACCACTTCGGCAAGCGTGAGCCGCTCCGAATCGGCGAGCTGCTCTTCTACTGGCAGGACTAGAACCCATCTCACAAATACCCGCCGCTATCGCCGAAGAAGTCGCCGCCCGAAGTCGCCGGCGAGCTGCGACGCCTCGCCGAGCGTCGACTTCAGGAGTCTTCGGGGCCAGCCAGGCGGGTGATGATCAGCTGCTCGATGTCCTTCATGTCACCGCCGACCATCTCGTAGAGCGGTCGAGCTTCGCGGAACGTGCTCTGCGGTGCACGCTCACCGGTGCTCCGAACGACGCCGCGCACCCGAACGCGCGCGCCGACTTCGATGTACGTCTCTTCCCGTTTCACCCATTTGGAGACTCCCGTGAGATCGTAGTTCTCGAGCAGCTGCAGACTTATGCTGCCGCTCACTGCGGCTCTGAAGTCCGCCAAGCGGGCTGACCTCTCCATGGATTCTCCCGAGCCCACGTGGTCACGGAGGCCGTCGAGTTTGGACCAGCTGCCCCGTCGGACGCGGACCGTCCCCGTGGCATCGGAGACGAAGAACGTGGTGCCGAAGTCGAGGTCGTTCACCAGGGTCCATCCGCCTGAGTTTTCCGACTGAGTGCGATCCTCGAATGACTGTTGCCGGATCGTCATCGTGACCGCGGCGACGCCTGCGTGAGGCGTGGGGATAGCATGCGTGGCGGGATGGATCGTCCCCTCGACGCACTGGACCTCGTCGGGTCGCAGATCACAGATGCGAACGAGCGGGGGCTGAGGCGGAGTCAGAAGCTTCATGATCCATTTCCACACCGAGGGATCTCTACTTCGGCGCACAGGACATTCGAAAGGCTAATCTGGGTTTTCGGCCACCAACCCCTCGCTCGTCTACCCTCCCGACCTCAGATTCCTGCTCGAGAGCTTCGGACGAACGAAATCGCTCGCAGACATTTCACGTTCTCGCGGACTCACTCAGGACACTAACGGGCCTCGCGTCGCGCACGACGGCGACGTCGTCGCTCTCGAATGCGCTCCACGATCGCTTGACCCGTGTGAACGACGCAGGAACCAGTGTGGCCGAGGTCACACGCACGCTGTCGGTAGCTGCGAGCGACTGCCCCCGAGCTGTGACGCGAAAGGTCCACGCACGCCTCCGCAGCGCCCAACTCACAACCCATGGCAATGAGCTCATCGGCGTCTTGCCGATGCTGGCCCGCGCCCCGGCCGCTTCGCGCGAGGCGCCCCATCCCAGCGACGAAACTCTACGCGCGTGCGTCGACATCGGCCAACATGTCACGCAAACCACGCAACTGGGCAGCTGGGAAAGGCGCCCACCTTATTTCCCGGTTCGTCGACCGGCGATTCTATCTGTCCGACGCTTGCGACCGGAGTGCCTTTCGCGAATCGATAGCGCGAGCGCACGTATACGATTCGTGAAGAAACTCTCGGCCCGTGAAGTTTCGACGCATTCGGCGTTTGAGAATGGGCCTCTCGTCCATTTCGTGACGCTTGGCTGACCGAAACCCCAACTTGCTCAAAGCTGTTTTCGTCAAAAGTAGGGTTGCCTCCCATAAGTCGTATACGGATGGCGTAACTGTGCAGCATCGTCCCCCTCTTCGGCCCAGACATCCCCTCTTCGGCCCAGACAAAGTTGCCCTCCTCGTTCCAAGCCTCGCTGACGTGGCCGGCGCATGGAGAACGTCGCCGTCGTCGTCGTGACGGATCCCGTCGACACCACGAACAGCCTGGAACATCGTCCGGCTTCGTTGCGCGCTCGGCTACGATCGGAAGCTTCGTCGGCGCACCGAAGCGCTCGCTTCGGCGGCGAGCAAGCACGAGTTCGGCCCGAGCCGGGCGACATTCGCTCCATCCTCGATGTTGCGACGCGGGCGCGGCCGCCGCTGCTCCCATCGCCACCGCAGCTTGAGCTCCCCACAGCCAGAGAGCGACGTACTCGAGGCGAACCGGCACCCACGGATGTTCTTTCTGTACCCTTCGCCATGAATTGCTAGGGAAGATCCTGAGCAGTCATACGTATCACTTGATTCTTAGTAGCCCACACGATTCACGGAGCTCCATGAACATCATCGAAATCACAACCGCTTTCCAAGGACCTTTTCCCGCTGCCGAGCTCAGCGCCCGCGTCAAGCTCTTCGGCGGCTACCTCGAGCCGGCTCCCGAAGGCACGAGCTGGTACGAGGCCTTCGTGCACTTCGACCGCCTCAATGACGCCGCGCCTGTGGGGCTGACCCCCGAGCTGCTCGCGCAAGTCTTCAGCGAAGTCGAACTGCAGGGCGAAATGGAACTCTCGCGTTTGGCTGAGAGCGACCCAGACACCTACGAGCACATCTTCGTTCGCGTCGCCGGAGAGTTCCGAATGGACAAGCGGGTCACGACCCTCGTGTACATCGACGCGCGCTTGCTTCCATCTAATCCGGAGGGCTTCACCATCGAGAGCGCGAGCTATGGCGGCAGCGAAAACGACGCAGGCGAACACGATCGTCTTCGCACCCGCCCGCCCCGCAAAGCTCCTGAGCAACACCGAGCTCGCGTCGCCAGCGGTGGTCGAAGAACACGAGGGCGTGCTCTACGTCGGCTGCGCAGGCCGCTTCTCGAGCAAAGACGGTGGCCTCTTCCGCGTCGGAGAAGACGGCCCGCAAGAGATCAAGCTCGCCAAGAAAGCGCCCAAGGTGCACGCGCTGCTCTCCGAGGGAGACAGCCTCTATGTGGGCGCGAGCAACGGTCTTTATCAACTTCGAGGCGATGAAGTCGTCAATACGTGGACCAACAAGAACGGTATCGCCGGCCGCAGCGTGCTCGCGCTGGCGAAACATGAAGGCCGCATCTTCGTGGGCAGCAGCGGCGGCTATGCGTGGCTCACCGATGGGGAGATCGAGACCCACAAGGAGAGCCGCTTCAAGAACGCCGAACACATTTACAACGCACCAGACGGCAAGCTCTGGGTGGGGTCCGACAACGGCCTGCACTTTGCCAAAGCCGGCAGCCACTACCTCCAGCCCGAGCCTTCGTATCGCGCCGTGACTTCGATGGCTGCGACGAAAGACGGCCTCTACGCGAAGCTCTTCTACAGCAACGATCCGCGCTCCGTGCACCAGACCGACACCGAGTCGTTCGTGCTCTGCGACATCAAACCCGTCGCGAGCCTCGGCGATTACGTGCTCGTCGATGACGTTGGCGGCTTAGTGCGCGCGGATCGAAGTGAGACGGGCCAGCGCATCTACTTCGAGGAGGCGCCTCGCAGCTACGCCGTCGTCGGCGAGCGCCTCTTCGCCTTGTGCAAGGACCGACTGCTCGAGGTGGATTCAGCGAGCTTCGATCAAGAAGCCACCGTCAACCCGCCCACCATGCACAGCCCCGCGCTTTGGCCCCGGAGCGGCGGTTCGTGAAGCACGCGAATGCTGAACCCTCTTCCACAACCGTCATCATCAGTTCGACCGGCGGGGAAAGCCGGGATCAGAAACGATCTTGAATGCGGGACCCTCACGGACCGGGCCGGCATTGCGTTTCAGCAAAATCGAGAGGCAATGCCGGATATGCCGCCCCGACTGCTCTGTCACCGACGCGTGAAACGTCAACAGCGGGTGCACGGCATTGAGCCCACATGCGTTGCCGAAGTATTTTGGTGCGCGGCGCGGCGAACCCAAGCATTTGGACACAAGCATTCCAGATCAACGGCTCGTCATGCCGACGCATAATCTTCGGTAGCGAACGGACCTCCTCTAGTAGAGAACCGGATCGCACGTACCCACTTCGTCCCACGTATCGCCAATCACGCCGCAGCTCTTCGGTCCGTCGACGCACGAAACCGCAACGATGTAGCAAGCGCTGTTGCCTGCGCACCGGACGGTGTACAGCTGTCCACGCGCGGCGAGGCGGTGCATGTCTTCGTCGGTCACGGGTGGCCGCGCGATCGTGGTTCGCCTTCCGTCGGAGGGCAGGACCTGCTCGATGGTGGCATCTCCAGCGCAGGCTGGACGGCCCATGACCTGTCGGAAGTGGGACGAGGCATCTTCGATGGCCCCAGACAGTGTTGGGGCACATCCGAGCAGGACCAAGAGCAGGCTGTGCTTCACCAGATCACCATACCGCGAGAACTTCGCGGATAGGACCTTCGAGAGCCCAGTTACACGTCTTGGGCCACCAAACCCTCGTCTTCAAACCCTCATCGCACACCAGAGGTCTTTCCCAAACAGCTTCGGCTCACCGCGAAGAAAGCTCTGGACGCTTAGACCTCGAGAAGGACGCCGCCGAGGCCACCGGCGGGCGGCGCGTCGACCACGGCTTCACGCCATAGCCACGCCGACCACATCACCAACGCGAAGGTGACCAGCTGCGGAAGAATCACCGGCAAGCGATGTTCGACGAGAAACGCGTGGGCGTGACCCATGAAGAGCACATTCCACAGCGACGCGACGGCGATGCAGACAAAGGTCATCGCGGAAAAAGGCCCGCCGCCAAATGGGCGCTTCGGTTGCCAGATCCATCGGGCAGCGATCGACGCAGGAAGGAGAAAGAGAGCGACATCGTAGATAAGCAGGTGTGGACTGCACAGCCACGCCAGCGCGAGCGTGGATGCACACGAGAGGTCCCAGCGTCGAGAGCCCGGCTCCCACGGAGCACGCGCCCAGCGGCTTCCGGTCCAAACGACCAGGCCAAGGGTAAACAGGGCGGCCAACGCCAGCGGCAAGACGGTCGAAAGCGGCTGCAGCAAGAGATCGAGGGCGCCGAGAACGCTCGTCGAAAGATGCGACGCAAACTCGCCGTGCAATCCGCGGACGTAGTCCGACGTGGCAGGAATGGACTCTAGAAACGGCCGCCACGCACCCGGCGCGACGAGCCACGAAGCGACGAGCCACGCGCTCATTCCAACAAGGGTTCCCGCGACGGACGCCCAACGACGACCGCCAAGGAAGACGATGGCGAAGCCAAGGCCGAGCTGTGGCTTGAGGATAAGGCATCCCACAAGGAGCCCCGCGAGGAAGTCCTGACGACGGCGAAGTGCCAAGAACGCGAAGGTCGAGATCGACAGCGTGAGGGCGGTCGTCTGCCCCAGCTGTAGAGAGATCTGCGTAGGTATGAAGAGACACGCGAGCAGGAGAAGCCGCCGCGCACGAATCTCGACGAGCAGATCGCGCGCGATGAGTCTCGCGGACGCTGCGAGGAGAACGAGGGACAGTAGCGCCCACAGCCCTGCAGCCACTACGTAGGGGACGCGCACGAACGGGGCGATGAGCGGCAGAAACGTTGGCGGGCTGAGAAAGAAGAGCCCGCCTTCATCCATCGCGCTCGGATCGCGGCCAAGTAATTCCGACTGGGTCCGAAACGACGCCAAGCGGTCGTAGATGAGGGCGTCGTCGCCCTCGCGGACCATGTGGCCAGCGGTGTAGAATGTTGAAAAGTCGCTGCAGAGGGGCTCGCCGTTGTGATCAAAGACCCCGTCCCACGGAGACACGATTCGCGTCGCATTCCCCACGAGCCCCACCGAGGCGATGGCCAAGTAGTACACCCACCAGCGCTGAAGAGAGAGTAGGTCTGCGAGGCGCTGCACGTTCTCAGCCTACCGTAAGTTCCAGTTCCATCGCGTTTCCGATTGGCCCACAAGGAGCCCTTGGACGTCCCAAGTCGAGAATCCGCGGCTGACTCGCGCTTCGCTCAGCTCCATCGTGGGCGTCGTCAGCCTACGTTGCGAGCACCTCCGCGCCTGAGTGGTCGGCAAGGTGGTAGTAAGGTGATTCTATGTCTTTGCACAACAGGACATTTTGGGCGCTTCTTTCTTGGATGTGGATCAACGGGGCCGCAAGGACCGACGTCGTCCAACGCGACAGCGACGGGTGAAGCTCCAGGTTCTCGCGCACAGCCGCCGGGGGCAGACGGAGCAGAGTCCGAAGACGCTCCCGTTTCGGGGCCGCGTGGGCTACACCATCTTTCGGTCGTCAACCGCCGAGTTTGTGCCCTCGACGAAGCGGGCGCATTGTGGTGCTACTACGGAGACGGCAACACCGAACTTAGCGAATCGAACCCTCTGCCTCCATGGTTGCATCATGTGGAACGCGCTCCGGCAATGCGAACCTTGGAGCCGCAACCTTTTGGTGCACTTTGTGGTATCGCCGTCGATGGACGAAGCCTTTGCATCGACGACAACGGAAACGCACTCGAGGTTGAAGGAGAGAGCGCTTCGGAATTGGGGAATGGTCTAGCGCGTTCGGCGAGCGATGAGTGGATGGCGCTGCGCCAAGGGAATAGCCGTCACCCCTACTTCTTTGAGCCCCTTCCGGCGCTCGGTGGACTGGATATTTACACGCTGGACAGGCGCGCCCGACGATTGATGGTCCGTCTGGACGGGGAGCTCGCTGTGCGCAACTGGGACACGGTTCGTGCAACACGCCTTCCCCTCTCTACTTCGTCCAACATCGTGGCCGCGATTGCGGACCCGCGTCCATGTGTGGTTCTGGAAAATGGGGAGGTGCATTGTTGGAACGAAAGCGGCGAGCTGGTGACCCCCCACAGCTCCAGCGGCGGAGCGCTGCACGATATCGAGCTGGTGTCGTTTCAGACTGATTCGCGGGCAAGCGTCGACCACCTCTGCGTGCCCACCCGCAGCGCTGTCGCGTGTGATTCTGTCCGGTACGGACATGAGCGCGAGTCACTGACGTTACCTTTCGCGGACGTGCGCGACATAGAGTCTGAGCGAGACATGACCTGCTTGTTGGACTCGGAAGGGATCTCGTGTCTCACCACGGGGCTTCGGGATCCTCATCTTCATGAAGTGTCCCTGCCAGGCCGCGCCCGCTCCATCGCCGTCACAAATGAAGGTGCCTGCGCGATCTTGGAATCCGGTGCGTTGGTATGCTGGGGGTCGCCTTTCAGCAATCCGAGTTACTGGCCTGGGGAAGTGTATGGAGACGATGGGTTTAGCCGGGTGCTACGTCAGCCAACGGTCATCATTCCGGCTGGCGTGTCGTCATTGGTGCTCGGCCGTGGCTGGTGCTTGACCATGGACGGAGGGGAGACTGTGTGCGCCGGCTCGACGAATGCCGGTGATGAGAACAGGGACAACCCGGTGTTGGTTCCGTGTGAACAGGGCGCTGAAGGCCCTTGCATCGACGGCGACCAGAACGTTCGATATCTGCTCGAAGAGAGTGGTGTTGTGCGTGGCTCGTCTGGCTGCTTTCTACGTGAAGGCCGCGTCTTCTGCTGGGGCAAACGAACGTGGGGTCTCACAGGACGGCCCTGGTCACCCACGGCCTTCACACGGCTCCCCGTCGGGCCGTAGGCTACGCGGCGGGACCACACCATCTAGCGCCATCGCCTCACCTTGAAATATGTCCATGAGATGGAGGAACAAGGGAGCGGCTCAAAGCTCGATTGGACCCATCGAGCGTCTAGTTACCTGAGAAACATCCGTGCCGGTCCAGGCCAACGCGGGAGGTTCCGCGGGTGCAAGACAAAACAACAGCCAGAACCCGCCATCGCCTGATACGGTGGGCCCGTGCTGGAAAGAGCCGCCCTTCACCAGACTCGCTTTCGAACCCCCGGCGTGGCCCCCGATTCGCGTGGCGTCACCCTGGGGCAGCAAGGCGTGGTCCTTTTCCCCTCCATCGATCGCCTGGTGGCGTTTCTCCGCGCCTACGGCAACGAGGGGTCCCTCGACGACCTCATCACGCACCTGAAGATCCGCCGGCTCATCACGCCGCTGCGAACGCGCGAGATCATGCTCTCCGTCGCCGCCGAATCGAGCTACCGCATGGACCGCGTGGCCGGCATCGCGAAGCTCGCCGGTGGCCTTGTGTTTACGGGCACGGCGCGGCACTTCGTCAAGTACCGCGACAGCGCCTCGCCCCTTGGTTACGACGTCCTCGAGCTCCTCGACGAGGCTGCGGACCTGGTGCTCTATCACGACTCCTTTCAGCAGTCGTACACCTTTGAGCGCGAGATCCCTCTACGTGACCTTATCTTCAAGCTCACGCCTTACCGCATCCCCCACGGCGAAGGGCGGATCGCCTCGACGCGTCTTTGGGCAAGCGCCGAGGTCGGCGTCGGCGCCGCGATCCTGACGTATCTCTTTCGCTGGCAGGTGACGGCGCGCGCGGCGCTCGCGGAGTGGCCGCCGGAGAGCGCCTTCGATGACCAAGGCAAGAGGCTCTATCTTTTCGACATGAGCGACGCGCCGGAGCGCATCGTCAAGCTCCTCGACTCGCTGCCTGGCGTTCACGTCTTTGAGCCCCTGGGCAAGAGCGTCGCCGTCGAGTTCGGCTATGAGCACCCCATCGCGCTCGACTCGTGCGCTAGCCTCTTCGATGACGACACGCTGCATCTCTTTCGCGGCGACGGCGATGTGCTGCAGCTCAATCCGCTGCCGCCTTTCGCGCCGGTTCGTTCCCTCGTCCGCACGCCCATCGACCTGGACGCCGCGTCGCCGACGCGCACCTTCAAGGGCGGGGATCAGTCCCTCACGTTAGGGCTGGAGCTCAAGCTCGCGCCGACCTCAGACCCATGGCGCAACGTCACGGCGACGGTGATCCCCATCGCCGAACGCGAGTGGCTGGCGCGCCTTCTCTATGCGCTCCCACCCGCGACCCTCGCGTCCCTTCGCATGGGCGTCAGCGAAGACGCGATCTACGTCCTCGACCCCGGCGGCATCGAGGGGCTTCCCCTCGGCGTGTTCCAGTCCGAGGTCGCTCCACGAATCTATGTCCCCAGCGGTCTGACCCTTGTTCCGGCCGTCGCGCCTGCGGTCCTTGAAGAACTCGTTCGCGATCGCGGAACGGGCTACGTGTTCTTCTCGGGGCACAACGCGCAGCCCATTGTGGTACCGCGCGACGCGTTCGGCCCGGTATCCCGCCGCGCACTCCGCAACGTATCGGCGCGAGAGATCGGCGCCCGCGCGGTGGACATGGAAGAGCCGCTCTTGCCGCTCTTGCGCTACGATGTGCCGCGCCGCTTCCCGCTTTGGGGTCTCCCGAAAGAGCCCAAGGGCGAAGAGTAGCTTTGGCGCGCGGACTGCAAGAGCTCTTCGATGAGTTCGCCAAGGGCTTCCTCGCGCCCTTGCTCCGAGGCGGTGAAACCCAGGCGGTGCGCGTTATGCCGCCGCACGTTCTGGCGACCTTTGGCCACGGCGCCTTCTCGGACACGGACGTCGAGCAGCAGATCCGCGAGGGACTCAGTGACTCCGTCGCGGACCTCGCCACCAGCACCGTGATGCCGTTCCCGGAACCCGGCGCCATGGCCACCGTGCTCGCGGCGCACAACCTCATCGGACTCACGGACCCAAAGCTCGACCGGCGCTTCGCGCGAGGGTCACGCTCCAAGGTGTTGGGCTGGGCGAATGAGCTCATTGATTCCATCGGCGCGCCGACCACACGTGGCGAAGCGCTGACGCGTCACGCGCTCTTGTCCAGGCTTCTCGATCTCACCCGCGAGGACACGATCCTCCGAAGCTGGGCCTACACCTATCGGTTCCACGGTCGCGTCCCGACGGTGAAGCCCGTGCCGCCCTTCGACTTCCTCGAAAAGAAGACCACGCGCCTGAGCATGCGGCGCTTGCTCCGCGCCGAAGACGACGAGGCCATCACCAGTGCAACCGACCGGCTCATCGCACGCTCGCCCGTGACGCTCTTGCTCGAGCACAAAGACATCCCCAACATGCGCTTCGGCGAAGCCGTCGTGTCCGTGCTCAGCGACTCGGGACTTCGCCAGGGCATCATTCAGTCCATTGTGCGAACCGGCACCCAGCACGTCGCGGCACCGTTTGGTCACGCCCTCCGGCACTTCGCAGCGATGGACCCCCCCGGTGAATACATTCTTCCCGTCGTGGCGTTCTTGGCGGAGCTGCAGATCCTTGAGGTCCTCGACGACCGCGCCGGCCATCGCCCGAAGGACGTCCCAGCCATCGGCGACGAAGAGCTCTTCTCCGCCGTGCTGCCCGCGCTCTTCGAAACCGAAGGAGCCGCGGGGGCGCTCATCCAGCTCGAGAAGGGAGACTACGAACGCGTTCGGGCGCGAGCGATGCAGCGAAAGCAGGAAGCCGGCGACGACGCCGTGGAGATGGCGCGGAGCATCGCCCAGCGCGCCGTCGCCTCCTCCGTCGCCCGCGCCGGGTGAGCACGGTGCCCCACGGTTCAGGACCACCTCGCCCGGTCTTCGTGCGGAGGGCCGGTTCCACGCCCCGGCAGGCTACTCGCCGACGCTCAGCGATGAGCCGTTCAAGTGGAGCGTCATGCCGCGCACGTGCTCCGAGAGGCCGTGGGTGATCTGGTAGCCGAGGTGTGGGCTTGCATTCGCGTCAGCCTCCGAGATCTTGAAGTGCACGTGGCCCACCTTGAGCTGCATCAGTCGTTCCCCGATGGGCTTGTAGTCGGCCCGTCTGGGAAGCTTGCCAAGCGTGAAGGTGTCGTCGCCGTGCTCGGCCTTCAGTACGAAGCGGAGCCCTCCGTCGAACGACTCCACCACGATGTCCACGTGGGCGACTTCTCCGCACATCTCCTTCAGGACGCGGCGGATGAGCGCATGTTTTCGTGGCGGCGCCGAGGCCTCTGCTGCTCGGAGAGGAGCGACGACGTCCTCGCCGATAAGCTTTAGGCAGCGCTCTGTATTCATCGCGTCGAAGCGCCAGCCGGGGTCCATGACGTTGGCGACAAAGAGCGGCGCAAGCTCGGCGAGTTCGACGTGCTCGATGAGGCGGGACAGGGTGTAGTGGTTGCCGACCCAGGCCGCGCAACGAAGCTGCTGAAACGGGGTAAGCGATCGGAAGACGGCCTCTCCATCTTCGCCGTAGACCGCTCGCTGAAGAATCGGCAGGAGCCTGTCTCCGGCAGGCCACGCGTGGGTGCGCCGAAGCAAATCGACGAGAAGCTTGCTGCTGTCCGCTGAAGGGAAGTCCGACGCGGCCAAGTCTAGGGCTAGCTCGACGACGCGCGGCTGAAGCTCCGCGGCGTGAACCACGAGCGCTTGGTGAATAGAGGAGAAGTCCTTCGGCGGAAGGCACTTCCCCGCGCTGCTTCGGTTCGGGTAACGGCGCTCTTGGATCGAAAACGCGACATCCAGCAGTTCGGTCGGCGTGAGCGACAGGAGCGCGTCAAAGATGCGCTGTCGCTCGTCGTCCGGGCAGCCATTGCCGATCCGATGAAGCCAGCTCCAGACGGGCGCGATCCGTCCGCTCACCTCAAGCGTTGCGGCGAGCGGGCCGTCCGCGTTTAGGTAGTGCTTCAGGTCATCGGCGTTGGTGAAGGGGATGCCGGCAGCCGGCACGGAGAGGCCGTGGTCGATGACCCACCCGAGCGCGTCACGCTGCTCCGCGCTCAACTCGTCGTGAAACAAGACGCCGTCGTGAGGCGGCTCGTCGAGGGGAAACAGCAGAACTCCCAGTGCCGTTGAGAGCGAGGTGAGCGGCGAAGCGTGGGCTGGCAGGTGCCCCTCGGGTATGACCGGCGGCTCTTGCAGCGAAGAAAAGCTGTGGAACGTAGATCCCACGCCCTCGCCGCGTCCCACCCGCACTCTCAGCGCGTCATTCAGTGAAGCCACAATCTTCTGGCGCAGTTCATCGCCGACCAGTCTCGTCCCCGTGCATTCTGTCCGAGTCATCCGCAACTTGGTGCGCGGCGGTCAAGAAGGCGCCCACAGCCAGGCGAAGCGGGTGACCGTCCACCCACGGGAGCGACGGCTCGTGGTGATGGGTGAGCAGGCCGACCAGGGCAGCAAAGCGCTCGGAGCCCAATGCGTTCGGCTGCGCCCATGCCGCGCCGACCGCTACACATCCCTGGACAAGCGGATCGCTCGAATTGCAGGTGGGCACTTGGCCGAGCTTTCCGACCGCGAGCGCAAGGCTCGCCTGCACGAAGGTTTCGTTCTCCGTTGTGAGCGCGCGTTGTAGCGCCGCGCAAGTGTTGGCGTTGAACCTCATGCCGCCGAGCAAGTATCCAACCGACGCCCTGAGATGCGGGTCCTCCGTGCCGAGCTGCCCGACGAACTCACGGCGCCCTGCGTCGATGGCGTCGAGCGTGGTGATCGCCTCTGGGTAGGTGGGCGGGCCAGGCGTCGACGTGAACACCCAAGGATCGTGGCCGTTGTATCCATCGTCCTCGTGCCCGCCGCTCATGCGCGCGAGCAGGTCCGCGATCGAGGCCGTGCACCGCACCGATGCGCCGACGAGTTCCACGAGGAAAGGCACAACCTTGGCTGTGGTGGTGTCCCAGCTGCCTTGATGGAACACGGCAGCCTCCAACTGGTCGAGAGCCTCAAGAGCCACCTGCTCGTCCGCGCTGGCCGCGCCGCGAAGCCAGTCGGGGACATCGACGGCGGGCCCATACGCATGTTCAAGCGTTGCCCATGGAACGGAGTCGAGGCTCGTGAGCATGCCGTCCTTGTACCCCGGTGGCCGCAGAGCGCTCAAGCGGCACGCTATCCCACGTCGCGATCAGGATCGTCTCCTTTCTGCCGTCGCTCGCTCCTCCTGCCGACCTCCCGGTCCGAGTTGCGCCCAACCCTTCATACGCTACCTTCGTCGCTCGGTGATCACGCCGCTTGGGGGAAGTTTCATGATGTCTTTTCGTTTGTCCTCGTTCACTTTGTGCTTCGCGCTCTCTCTTTCTCTTCTTGCCTGCGGAGATGACGACAGCGCGATGGATTCTGGCGCGCTCGACGGTGGCGTAGACGCCTCGCCGGACACGTCGGCGCCTGATACGTCGGTGCCGGACACGTCGGCGCCGGACACGTCTGTGCCGGATGCCACTGTCCCCGGCGACTCGTTCGACACGGCCGTCGCGATCGCCGTCGACGCGGAAGCCACGATGGAGGCCATCGAGGCTCCGGGCGACGTGGACTACTACACCTTTGAGGGTACCGAAGGTCAGTGGCTGGCTATTTTGACGAGCGCCAACCCAGACGACGACGACGCGATGCTCGACACGGTCATCACCCTTTATGATTCGTCGCGTGCCCGCATTGCGGAGAACGACGACGGGGTGCCACGCATCAACACCGACTCGGAGCTGATCACCCGGCTCCCTGCGACGGGAACTTACTACATCGAGGTTCAGGAGTTCTCCACGTGGGAGGGGAGTGACGAGCCGGAAGGTCAGCCCGACTTCGAGTACGAGCTGTCGATCGTGGAGATCGATCCGGCCGCCGCGGCGGTCACCATCGACGCAGAAGCTGGCGACGACGCCGCCACGGCGCCGACCTTCGCTTGGACAGCCGCTCCGCGCAGCCAGCTGATCCTGGGCACCTACCGAGACGACGCCGACGTCGACGTGCTGGGTTTCGCGGTCGACGGGGAGCGCCTCTCGCTCAACGTGAACATCATGCCCCAAGGAGACGAGGGCTACGGCTCGACGACGCCGACCGGCGACGTGTGGATCACGACGGTGGACGCGCCGGAGGTGATCATCGCTCGGGTCGACGGCGGCGGAGAGCTCTCGCTTAGTCCGTCGCTTGAGGCGGGCGACTACCTGCTCTGGGTCGACCACCCAGGCGCCGCTGGGAGCAACGATTTCTACGTGCTCAAGGCGACGCTTGGCGAGGGCAACACGCTCGAGACCGAAGTCCGCGGCGCCGGCACGAACGACACGCTCGCCACCGCCGAGGCGATCGCCTTGACCGACAACGGCGAGGGCACGCTCAACGGCTTCATCCTGTCGATCCTGGAGACGGACGACGTCGACTACCGAAGCTTCGACGTGGCCGCTGACCAAGAGGTCACCATCGTCTGCGCCTCCGCCCGCGGCGGCTCCGGCGTTCAAGGCCTCACCGCAAGCCTGCACGACGACACGGACACCCTGCGCCCAGACGCGACGGGAGTGGAGACGGCGACCGACGCCATCCGCATCGTGGAGACGAGCCCACCCGCCGGCACGTACTACCTGCGGCTCGAAAAGACCGGTCAGGACGCGGACGTGATCGGCGACTGGGCCCGCTGCGGCATCTTCGTCGGCCCGCCGGAGCTCTGAGAGAACCAAACTTGAGAGTCAGTTTTCCCGCGCCCGTACATCCCGACGTCTACGACGAGGATGTGGGCTCGGCCTCGTGGACAGAAAGAGCGACCGAAAGTCGGCCGCTCCTTTTGTCTTTCATGGGAGTCTAGATGCAGGCGTCGACGACGAGCTCACCGATGGGCTCAAACGTTTCGCACACGCTGCTTCGACCCGTGGAGCTGCAGGTCTCACTCGCCGGGTTACATGGGCTCACGCAACCGTCTTCGTAGCAGTACTCACCGGGGCTGCAGTCCGAATCACTCTGACAGCCTGCGCACCGACCGCCGGCGCAGACGAAGCTCTCAGGGCACTCATCGTTGGTCTCGCAGCTTTCATGGCAGGTACCGGCGCTGCAGTACATGTCGCAGCCGCACTCCGCGTCCACGGCGCAGGGCGCACAGTAGCCGTCCACGCACACAAGGCTCCCAGGGCAGTCTTCGTTCGCTGTGCAGGTGCAGTCGCCGTTCTCGCAGGTTTGGCCCACTCCGCAGCCACCCATCGAAGCCAAACACGAGTCGCAGGAGCCGCCCTCTTCGCGGGGGTGCGGCAAGGTTCCATCGCAGAGTCCATCGACGATGCGTTCGGAGTTCATCTGGCAGCCGAAGCGTGCGTAGCGCGGGCTAATCCTTTCGCCGTTCGATACCCGGTCGAGTTGGGAATCGATGAACTCCCCGCACACCGTTGAATCTTCTGCGCAGGTCACGCCGCAGACGCCGCGGTGACAGACTTCGCCGGCCTCGCATTCGCTTGCGTCTGTGCAGGGCGCTTGACACGTCCCCGCGACGCACACGTCGTCGCCGCACTCACTGTCGACGCGGCAGGTGCGGCATCGGCCTTCGTCGCAGATGTTGCCCGGGCACTCCGCATCCACCACGCATTCCGGCGGTATCGGTTCACACGCGTCAGCGACGGCCTGCATTCCAGGTGGGCAGCTCAGCACGCAGACCCCAGCCTGACAGGTAGAATCGCTTGGACACGGGGAGGCGAGATCACACTCCGGCGAGTCGTTGATGATGCAGCCGCCCAGTAGGACAAGCGCGAGGAGAGAACAGAGTGTTGTTCGAGTCATGGGTCTCGACCAAAGCCACAATCGTGCCAAGCCTGCCAGACACGCTTCTAAGGTAAAAGATGACCGAATGTTCACTCTTGCGTGAGGGCTTTGCCACAGGATGGGCGACTGGCTCACAGTCGAGGCGCGCGTGGCGTCGGGCGACCACGACACGCGAAAGGAGGAGCCGACGAGTCGACCCCTCCATTCATTCGTGCGTAAAAGCGTTCGCTGTTACGGAAAGCTGGTGGGAACTTCGAAGCCCGTGCATCCGACTTCGCCGCTGAACCGAAGGGTGGTTCCGCCCAACGCAGCGTCGCATCGATAGAAGAGTGACAGACCGAAGGTGGAGTCGTCGGAACCGCACATGGGCGGCGCAAAGGAAACGCTGCTCACTTCGCATGAGGGTGCCCCGGGCTGGGTGTAGGTTCCGTCGGCTCGGTCGCCCACGCCGTCGAGGGTCACGCGGAAATCGGTGATCGGTCGATCCATGTCGTCATCGCGCCAGCCGCGGACGCCAAAGATCCCGCTCACGCCCGACCCGTTGGAGAACGACACCGCGAGGTTGTCGAAGAAGTCGTCGTAGAGGCAGCTGGCGCCCGCGGCGAAAGGAGCGAGCGCGTTTGGATCGAGGTCGGTCGCTTCGACGCTATCCCCGTTGCAGGTGCCGGTGCCGCAAGGCTGACCGACGAGCATGTCGAAACGCGCAGGGACCACACAGCACTCGCCGCGATCGTCGCCCTCGACACAGTAGGGGAACGTTCCGCTACACGAGCGGCTACAGCTGGGTCCTGCGTCGTTGCCCGCATCGTTGCCTGCATCAGGACGGCCTGCATCGAAGGGGACGCTGCTGTCGGGCGAGCCGCTATCCGGAGCGCCCGCATCAAACGTTGCCGGGTCTCGGGCTCCGCAGTCGCTGCAGTCCGAACCAAAAGCGCAGACGGAGAACTCGGCGCCCGAGCCGCCGTCGTCACACGCGCCGTCTCCCGCCCACGCGCCGGGCTGGTCGGCCGGGCCACACGTGTCCGTGCACAATCCCGACTGTGCTTCGCACGCGCCCGCTACGCAGATCGCATTGCCGCTGCACATGCCGCACAGACCACCACAGCCGTCGCTGCCGCACTCGTTCATTCCGCAGCTTGGTTCGCAAGCCGCGCAGTCGGGGTCGGTGGCGCAACCGTCAGGACACACGCCGTCGGCGGCGTTGTCGCATTCGCATCCGGCCGGCTCACCTGCTCGTGCGAGGCACGTTTGACCGCTTCGACAAGATCGCTCGACACGTGAAGAGCCCACGCAAGACGCGAAGGTATTTGCGTCGATGCAGCGGGTCTCTCCGTCGGCGACGTCACCGCAGCCGGTCGGCATGGGCGTAGGCATGGGCATAGAATCGTCGTCGCCGCAGGCGGCGAGGAGTAGGGCAGAAAGGAGAACTAAGCGCGTCATGGAGAAACCTCGTAAAGAAAGAAGAAGGCGTCCGCGCCAGGCGCGAACGACACTGAACCAAAGCGGTCACTTCTTCATTTGGTGTGAGGCGGTGACTTTCAGCGTGGAGACTCAAAAAAAAGTTGGGTCACCGCTCCGAGGCGCTCTAGGCAGGTCCCGAAACATCGTAGTTGCAGATGATTCCAGACACCGTCAGGGCGAAGCGCCCGGCGTTGGGCGTCCAGGTGACGCTTACGCTCAATCCCTCGACAACGAAGGTTCCGGCACAAGAACACGCGGCGGAGTCGAGCGTGCAGCCGACGGATTCGAGGCTGTCGTCTGTGCTGACGGTCACCGTGACAGCGCTGCCTGCCTGAGTGACGGAGAGCGTCTCCACGTCGAGCATTCTACACACGCCAGGGTTGCCCGCGGTTTGGCGCACTGTGTAGTTGCCGGTCACATCGCTGCAAGACGGCCCCGAGTCTCTTGCGGGTCCAGGACCCGCATCCGGCATCGGGGTTGCACAGGTCCGACAAACGCCGGCGCCATCGATCCCGGTGGCTCCGTTTTTGTCGCAGAACATGCCAGCGGCGCAATTTGCGCTGGATTGACAGCCCGCCTCGCAGATGATGACGTCACACCATTCGTTCGCAGAGCAGAATTGGCCGCTGCATGCGCTCACGCCGTCGGTGGTGCTGCACATGCGCGCGTTTGGATTGGTGGAGCCGGAGTCGGGGCCGACCATTCCATCGTCGTCGCCACACGCGAGAAGGAGAAAAACAGAAAGAATAGCGAAGCGAGTCATAAAGTTACCTCATGAAGAAGATGGACGTCGGCGACTCGCCCGCGAAGAATAGCGGGCGACGCCGAGCGAAGGGGTCACTTCTTCGTTTGGTTTGAGCCTTCGACGTTCAGCGTGGGCGCCGAAAGAAAGCGCGTTTTCTTCGTTGGGGTGTCAGCGGTCGGCGAGAATCAGCTGCACCAGGCAGCTGTCGTCCTCGCAGATGCCCGAGGCGCAGGAATCGAAGGTGTCCGCTGCGTCATAGGTCACGCGGCCGCAGGTCTGCCGGCAGAGAGTCAGCTCCGAGGCGTCGATGCAGTCGAAGTTATGCATCGTGTCGCACCCGCGCCGGCACTCATCGACGTTCTCCGGGTCCCAGGGCACCAGAATCGGAAAGCAAGGGTCGGTGTCGCAGGAGCTACTGTCGCAGTCGTTGAAGCGCGTGATTCGAGCGTCTGTTCTGTCCGAACAGGCGGCGAGACACTCGCGTTCCTCGAAAGCCACGATGCATTCCTCTGCGGAGAGGGCCCTGCATTGAGCCTCGCAAGCTTGCTGCAGGTCCGAAGTCGTGGTGCATTCCGGCGGGTAGGAGCAGCCGGAGCGGCGTGCTTCGCATGCGAGCACCATGGTTGGGTCGCTCGCGCAGGATGACGTGCATTCGGCCTGCGCCGGCGGGTCGAAACAGGCCCCGATCATATTGCAGGCGGCGGCGCATGAATCGGAGCTGTCTTCTTGGGGGACATCCCGAGGAGAGCCCGTGTCGGCGATCGTCATGTCCGCAGCACCGACGTCGGCCGCTGCGGTGTCCGTCACGGCGGCATCCCTGGCCAACTCACCAACGCTCGCTGTTTGCGCGCACGCCACCAGCGAAATATAGAGCCAGACCGAGATGGGGAGTTGGTTGTCCAAAGTAATGCCTCGGCGCTCGCCGTCGAGCAGAGGCTTACACGCTGTGGCGCCTGCCCGCAAAGGCGGCCGCGTCTTGCCGTTCCTTACCCTGGGCCTGGCCTTGGCGGTTGGCGTGACGCCTCGTTCCGCAGACGCCCAGTTGGCGGAGCACGAAGCCTCCGATACCGCGACGAGGCCGGAAGCTCGCTTGGAGTTTGTCGGCGGCGAAGACACCTGCTTTGAAGAACAAGAGTTTCAAGGTCACGTTCGAACGCGGCTTGGGTATGACCCCTTCGCCATAGATGCGGAGCGGTCCGTTGTGCTTCGCGTCGATTCAAGCGACGAAGAACTCCTCATCCACATCCAGCTGAGTTCGCCAAACACCGAACAAGCCGCCGTCCGCGAGATCGATGGAGCACCCCACGAATGCGAAGCGCTCTTCAGCGCCGCTGTTTTGGCCGTGAGTATCGCCATCGACCCAGCGGTGCTGTCCCGGCCGCCAGGCGAAGTTCAACCTGAACCGGAGCCTGAACCGGAGCCCGAGCCGGAACCTGAACCCGAATCGGAGCCTGAGCCTGAGCCTGAGCCGGAGCGGGAGCCGGAGCCCGAACCTGAGCTGTTGACGGGTTCCGTCTACGTCGGTGGTCACATGTCCGTGGGCGCAACGCCGGGACCGGTGAGCGGCGGCGGCTCCCTCGGGATCGAACTCCGATACCGCGCGCTTCGACTCGCCATCGGCCTGCGGGGGGATGTGCCGCGCTCGACGGACTTCCAAGGGGGAAGCGTCAGCGCTCACACCTTCGGCGGAGAGCTGTCCGCTTGTGGGCACTGGTCGGCGCTCTTCGCGTGCGCGACGGGTGTAATCGGTGCAACCCGTGCTCAAGGAAGCGGGTTCGAAAGCAACGAAGTTGTCTACCTCGTCTACACAGCTCTGGGTCTACGACTCGGCGCTGAGTTCATGGTGGGTGGACCCGTCGCCCTCCGGGCCCAGCTTGATCTTCTCACTCAGCCAACTCCGGCGGAGTTAACCGTGAGCGGACAAGACGCTTGGTCCATGGCGCCTTTTTCCGTGAATCTCGGGCTGGGTGTGGTCGTTCATCTTGAGTGAACGATGACCTTTGACGAGATCTACGACACGGAGCTGCACTACGTGCTGCGCTCCCTGCGTCGTCTTGGGATCCCGATGCGTGACCTGGAGGATGTCGCCCACGACGTGTTTCTCGTCGTTCACAACAAGCTGTCCGAATACGACCCTGAGCGCGCTCTACGCCCCTGGCTCTTCGGCATCGCGTTTCGCGTGGCTAGCACTTACCGACGCAAACACAGCAATCTGAAAGAGCGTCTCAGCGAAACGAGCGAGGGAGCCAGCGCGGACGATCCGAAGAATCCGTGGCCCGCGCATCAAACGCGCCAGCTGGTCTTGGCGGCGTTGGAGGCTCTTGAACTAGAACCCCGCGCCGTGATCATCCTTCACGACATCGACGGCGCGACGGCTGGCGAAATCTCCGATACGCTGTCGATGCCCGTCAACCGAGTCTACTCACGCCTGCGAATCGCGCGGCGGGACTTCCGAAACGCCGCACTCAAACTCCAGGAGGAAACGTCATGAGTGCGCCGAAGCTCACTCCCGAACTGGAAGCTCTCTTTCAGGCAGAACGCGAAGCCGAACCGCTCCCGGACGGTTTCGGGGAGAGACTGCGTTCGCGGATCGATGGCTCCATCGGTGGCGGCGGACCCGGCGGCGACGGCGGCGATGGCGGACCGGGCGATAGCGGCGATGGCGGTAGCGGCGATGGCGATAGCGGCGGGCCCGGGGGCGACGTCGGCCCCTCGACGGCGGACGCGGCGAACGCGGCGCAGAGCGCAGCCGGCTCCGCGGCGACGGGCCTCAGCCTTTTCCAGGCAGGGGCGCTCATGGGCGTGTTTGGCCTCGGAATCGGAGTTGGTGCGTTTGGGCACGCGACCTTCGCGGACAATGCGACTCCCGAACAGCCCGCCCGGATCGAGCCAAGCGAGCCGAGCGAACCGAGCGAACCGAGCGAGCTCGTCGAGGTCGAGCCCATCATTCCTGATCCTGGCGAACCGGAGCCCATCGTGGCGGTCGAGCCCGTGCCAGAGCGCCAGCCCCCAACGCCCATGAGGCCTCCTCCAGCGGCGCGGCTGGATGGACGCGCGCTCCTCGACCAAGCGCAAAACGCCCTGGCTCGCGGGTTGGCCCGGCAGGCCCTCGCGGCCCTCGACGAACACCGCCGCTCGCATCGGCGAGGTCCCCTGCGCGAGGAGCGCCAAGCCCTCCAAGTCCAAGCCCTCGCAGCCGACGGGCAGTCCCTTCGCGCCCAACAAGAGGCCGCCATCTTCCTCGCTCGCTACCCAAATAGCCTCTTCCGGGACGTCGTGGAACGCGCGACTCGGCCCTGAGCGTTTGCCGAGTCGTCGGCGGCGTGTTGTGCTAGCGTCCTGCGAATGTCGATGCAGGACGTACAGGCGGCTCAGCGACTTCAGCAGATCGCCCGCCACCTAGAGGCTACTTTCCTAGGAAAGTCAGAGGTCATCCGGCTGATGCTCATCGCGGCGTTGGCCGGCGAGCACATGGTTTTGATCGGGCCGCCGGGCACCGCCAAGAGCGCCTTGGTTCGGCTCTTCTCCAAGCTCATGCAGGCCAACTACTTTGAGTATCTGCTCACGCGCTTTACCGAACCCAATGAGATCTTCGGGCCCATCGACATCAAGGCGTTCCGTGACGGATCCTACAAGCGCCGCACCGAAGGCATGCTGCCCGAAGCGGAGATCGTCTTCCTTGATGAGGTCTTCAAAGCCAACTCGGCGATCCTCAACTCGCTGCTGAGCGTGCTCAACGAGCGCATCTACACCGTGGGCGGCCAGCAGATCAAAGTGCCACTCATCAGCGCCTTCGGCGCGTCGAACGAGGTCCCCAACGACGAAGACCTGATGGCTGTCTTCGACCGCTTCTTGCTGCGCGTTCGCAGTGAGAACCTCGACAGCTACCACTTCCACGACCTGCTCCTGAAGGGCCTCGCCCACGAGACGGCGAAGATCACGGGGCAGCACGACCGCCTTCAGCCCGTGATCACCAGCGAGCAGCTTCACGCGATCCACGCCGGCTTTGCGCCGAGGCTCAACTTCACCGAAGACTTCCTCGCGGCCTACAAGGGTCTGGTCTTTCAGATCCGCTCCGAAGGCGTGTCCCTCTCGGACCGTCGAAGCATCAAGATGCTCAAGCTCTTCGCCGCCAGCGCGCTCCTCGACGGACGCCCGACGGCGGACCCCAGCGACTTCTTCA
Source organism: uncultured Alphaproteobacteria bacterium (assembly GCA_963799455.1). Lineage (GTDB taxonomy): Bacteria > Pseudomonadota > Alphaproteobacteria > Rhodobacterales > Rhodobacteraceae > CAWCXF01. Next base: position 350,427 of record CAWCXF010000007.1, read on the forward strand.
TTCTGCGCCACACCTGGAACAACCTCGACCAGGCCGACATCCTCGAAGGCATCGTCGGACCGGTCCTCGAAGCGTGGTTCCGCGACCACCCCGAGACGCGACGCTTCGGCGCCGCCGACGTGGGCCTCGAAGCGCTCATCGAAGAGATCAACCGCGTGCGCGACCTGCTCACCAGCGACCGACCCATGAGCGACATCCAGCTCTTCAGCCATCTCAAGGCGCTCAACGAAGTCAAAGCCGCGCTCCAAGCCATCGGCACGGCGCCAGCGCAGGAAGCCATCGGCCGCGTCGACCAGCTCCTGGGTCACGTGTTCCAGTCCGGCAAGTTCGCGCAGTAAGAAGCGCTTCCATGGAGGTGGAGGACTTACGTTGGGCGACCGATTTGGTCTCCGAAATGGTCAACGCCGTGGGCGAAGACGCTGTCCTCCGAGCTCCACTGGTCCTACCGACAGCCGCGCATTTTCCAGACGCCATCGAAGAAGGTGCCGTTGGGGCTCGCCAGATCATCCGGCGCATGATGCGACATGCTTCGCTCGGGCATCTGCACGTCGATGTCGACTACGCAGGTTCCGAAGAGTCCGCCCCTGAAACGGGCGCACCCATCGAGTTCGTTGGGTGTTCGGACGGAAAGGACACTGCGTTCTTCAGTATCCACGCGCTTGAGACCACGGAAGTCGCGGCGGAATTCTTATGCTTTGAGGTTGGCCTCGCGTATGGGGTTTGCCACGGTTTAGTCACCGGCCTGACCAACCAAGAGGCCCTCGACGTCGATCTTTCGGATCCGGACTTAGCACTCGTGGATATACGATCGGCGGTGTACGCCTACTGTCTCGGACTCGGAGTGATCGCGTTCAACGGAGTCGAGCACTTCGAAAAGTCCGGGCGTCTCGAAGGGACCATGGCGCACACTTATTGGCGAACTACGAGGGCCGGAGAACTCGGCCTAGAACAGGGCGCGACAATGCTCGCGCTTTGGACCGTCCTCCGCGACTCATCGAAGAGCGAACTCAAGAGCATCGCCACGCACCTTCGTCCGAACCAGCGCGCCGCGTTTCGAGAAGCCCGGCAGCGACTCGCGCGGATCCCCCGCCGCGACGTCCTCGTGAGCGCTGGCATCTCCTCAGAGACTGCGAGGAGATCTCCACGGCCCGTTGACGTCTCCGTTTAGCACGATCCACTGCGCTATTCTCTGCGCCTTCATTGGGTGGCTGCACCACGTCGCGACGATCGCTCCGGTCGTTTCGAGCCCGCAGTCAACGCTGGAATAGAAAGCAGGCGACCCGCGGTTGAACCGTCGTGGCGATCGCGCTGTCTCTGTTGGCGCTCTTCCTCTTCGCGCTGGTCTCCTCGGGGGTGTTGCTTACCGCTCTGATCGCCTCCGACGCACCCCGGCCGCGGCGAGGCGAGCTCGTCGGGGACTCACCGTACCGCGCCTCGCGCTTCGCGGCGCCTCGTGTAGCTCCAATCTGGCTTCGCATTGTCTGCTGGGTCGCCGCGATGGGCGGCCTCGCGACGCTCATGCTCTTCGCACCAGCAGCCCTCTTTTGGTCTCTCGACCTCGGCGTCGAGAATAGCGGCACAGGCGTGCTTTCCGCGCTCGCGTTCTTTGCGAGCATCTCCGGATTCGTGGCCGGCGCGGTCCACATTCACGTCGCGCGACGAACGCTGCGTCACGAGCCCGTCGGCGACTCCGCGTTCATGTATCTGTACGCGCATCACGTGTGCGTCGCCGGCGTTATCGCCTTCGCAGGGGCGCTCTCCCCCGTCGCGGGCTCGACCGTTCCTGTGGGCATCGGTTTGTCTGTCGGGTTGTGCAGCATCGTCGTCGCGATGGACACCGTCGTGCCCCACGCTCATCGGCGTGAGGAGCGCGCTTGACGCTCTTCTTTCTTTGCGAAAAGTTGCGACTCCCACTGCGCGGCGCCGCGCCCGCTGTGTCGGAGATGCTGACGAGTCATGCCGCGACTCTCGAGCGCGCGTTCGGTCGCTGGTTCGGAAAAAGCCCGGCCGTTGCTCGACGCTCGCTCTTCTCTCTCGTCTCTCTCTGAGCGCCCGGTGAGTTCTAAAGGTAGAGACAGCGGCCCCCAGGTTCATCCGCGGCCTGGGGGTGGTCTGCAGCATGGCTGGGATTCGCGCGTTCAATGGCACACCTTGAAGAAACGCGGTCGCTTCCGTACCTTAGACTCAGTGACGTCCCATGACACGATCGCACCACCTGAAATGCGGGCGAGTCAGCTTCAGGCATACATTGACGCCATGGAGTGCCTAAGCACGGAGCATGAACGTCTCGTGCGCGCGAAGTGTTCGGAGACGATCGCTGGTATCGAAGAAGCCATTCGGACGGCCTGGCTCCCCTTGCGATACGCCAGCGAAGTCACCCTCGCCGTTGAGGACATCTGTGGGCGTGAGAGCGCGGCGACGGTCTCGCGTCGTTCCATTGAGCGTTCGATGCAGGGAACCCTCTTAGGACCCATCTTGGGTGGTCTCGTTCGCCTCGGCCTCGGCCCGGAACACGCGTTCAAACGAGCTCCCGCGGCGTGGAATCTCGTGTACAAGAACTGCGGTCACCTGACGTTCCACGACAAGACGGACCACGTGTTATTGCGCGTCATTGGTGCGCCGGCACTGATGCGCCACGCGGCCTATCTTCGTGCCTTGAGCGTCTCCTTCGAAGGGATGGTCTTCGCGCTAGGCGGTGAAGACGCGGAGGTTACCTACCGCGAGAGCGACACCCTCGTCGAATTTGAGATCCGCTGGAAGTGATGACTCAGCGCTCACTCGGAACCGCAACGCAATCCATCGCGATCACCACCGCAGACAACGCGAAGCAGAACGCGAGTATCCACGGCAGAACTTGCTGCGCTTGGTGGAGCGCTTGCGCCAGGAACGCACCGACGACGCACCCGTGATGCGCCTTCAAGTATCCGAAGCCGAGCTCGAAGCTGCCTGCGGCGGGGCGTCTGGCCGCGAAGCTCGTCCGCCCAGTCCGCGAATACGCCGCACTCGCAAACGTCCACCACCTCGCCGGAGGGGATGAGCTCCTTGCTCATGCTTGCGCGACCTTTCTTCTGACAGACAGAACTGTACACTTCCTCCTCGTATGTTTTTGCGCTCCAACCCATCACGTATCGCAGAGGCTCAACCTGAGCGCTTGGCGATGTATCGAGGAGTGGTTTCCTCAACCGGCGGAGAGTTACCCGCGGCCCCGCATTCCGGCACAGTCCTATCCGACGGGGCAGCTCACCCTGACACCAGCCAAGCACCGACGCGTTCGGCGACGAGGTAACCATCCCAAGGTCCTCCCTCGAGCGTGTCTTCAAGACTGACATCGCCGAAGAGAGCCGTGTACTCCTCTGGAACGAAGTTCATGTGGGCGGGATGACGAGGCTCCAAGAGCGTCTGGTACCTCCCCGGGGTCGGTTGCGACTCTTGTGGGCAAGTCGCCGGCGACGAACTGGTCGAGGACTTCTTGGGACAGCACGCCGCGCTCACCGTCTTGAAGTCGAGCGCCGGACAAGCGCACGATCATGTCCGCGACATCCTCGGCGGGGAGCGCGGCCAGTCCTGAAGGAGTGAAGCTCGGGGCATCCGTGCTTGAACCTCCTCGAAACAGGCCGTGGGAGTTTGTTCGGCCCAGCGGGCTGTCGATGGCGATGTCGTCGACGTACGTGCGGCCCCCAGGAGCGTCGATGGGTCCACGGACATCGCGCCAGCGCGGTCCAAGGCGCAGCAGAAGGCCGAAGAGAGCGACCTCCGAGCGCGAGATGGAGATACAGTTTTCGTTGAAGTTGTAGCAAGCCGTGTTGATGATCTCGATGGCCGCCGCATGCTCTCGAACAAAGGGATATCGGGCGGCGAAGTTGAAGAAGAGATTTCGCGAGAGGGTGATTCGCTCCGCGCCATCTCCAACGAAAACGCCAAACTCGTGATCGATACCCGTGGGGTTCGCCACAATGCAGCGGTCCGACGTCACATCCTGGACACGGTTGCCTGTGGCGTTGCCGTTCCCACGCGGCGTGATGGCGACGACTTCGTCGCGGCCATAGAAGAACTCGCAGCAGCGCGCGTAGCCAAGGCGAACGTCATCGCGACTGTCTTCGTCCGTGTCGAAGATACCCCAGCGAAGGCAGTCGGAATCTGCGCGTGCGCTGGTGTCGTTTCCAAAGTGACGAACGTGATCGAGGAGGACGTTGTCCGCCTCGACCTGAACGCGGTTCTCGTAGAGCCACGAGCCTACGCCGGGGGCAAAACGCCCGTCCAGGGTCACGTTGGGGCGCTCGATGACCAGGGGGTTCCGAAGACGTATACCTCCTTCCACGGCGAGGCATATGTAGAGCGCTTCGCCACCATGCTGCCGCAGAGCCCAGGTCAGAGTCCCTTCTTGGGACGCATCGGTGCCGAGATCCGTCACGACCACAACGCGTCCACCTCGGCCTCCTGTCGTGGCGGCACCGAACCCGACCAGCGCATCAGGAGCCAGAGAGACCGATGCGTCGGGGCCGGTGTCGTTCCCCGCATCCGCGCCACTGGCGTCGTTGCCCGCGTCGTTTCCCGCGTCGTTTCCCGCGTCGTTTCCCGCGTCCATGCCCCCCGCATCGGGAGACGCGCCGCCGTCCGCCATCGAATCGTCGTCGCCGCAGGCGATGAGCGTCGCCGCCAGCCCGACGACGAACTCGCGTCGCTTGAGCGGGACACCTACTTGTTGAGGCGCGTTCGTCTTCTTTGGTGCTTTCGTCATGGGACCGTTCCGGTGAGTTTTGAATCTCGAAAACACACTCTGCCCGAAAGGCGCCGAAGCGGTAGTTTCAGAGCTGGCGCAGAACATTACGTGGCTGGCGCGGATCGCGAACCACCGTGCATGCCTGCTCCGGCTGCGGTCTCGGTCCGCCTCCTTCGTGACCAGCGCCGGGAGACGTTGCGAAGGCTCAGAGAACGCCTCTGCTTCCCGACTGGGCAGACCTCTCCCGATTGGATCAGTGAAAGACTACCTGGCAGCAGACCGCGCAACATCGAACGGCGTGGCAGGCTGGCAAGCCTCCTTAGTCTCCGCCAGCTCGCGCGCATGATACAGTCCTCCATCGTATGGGGTTTAGGAGCGACGAGGACGCGCAGCGCGCGAAGTTGGAGGCGGTCCAGAGCACGCTGGAACGAACCCAGTCGAGGGTCGACGCCCTCGAAGTCGCGGTCGAGTCCCTCCAGCGCAAGCTGGCGGCGCGTCCTGGGGAGCAGGCAGCGCAGACCGTACCAAAGGAAAGCGCGAATGACCCGCGGCGGCCCTTGTCTCTTGAGCAACTCTTCTCGTCGGCTCCCAAGGCGAGCGACGGCGACGCAGGGCGGACCAGGTCCCTCCGGAGTCTGCTCTCGTCGGGACGCCGCCTGTTCGTAGCCGCAGCGGGACTCGCGATTGTCGCGCTCGCCATCGCCTTCCACGTTTGGCGTCAGGCACCTGACCCAGCGCCACCGGAGGAGGCGAACTTTGAATCGTTGAATCCGGCGCCGACAACGCCGCCTCCAAATCCGACGCCGAACCCGAATCCAGCGCCGAACCCTGCGCCAACGCCGAGCGAAGCGGAAGCGAGCGTTCCGCCGATCTTCACGGGAACGGTCGAATCGCTCGAAGGTCGGACCGACCTCGAGCGGGATGTCAAAAGCTCGTGACTCAAGGAGACGGCGTGCGCGACAGCGCTGCGCACTCGGTGGAGAATATGGCGATGCTCATCGGCGGCCACGCGGGCGGGCTTCAGACAGGTCAGCACATCGATGCCGGCAGAGCGCACCCGGCCGAAGCGCTCATTCGTGCGATGCAAGCCGCCGGCTACGAGGGCGACAATCTAGGCGATGTGAGCGGAACGATTCCCGGCCTACGCGGCTAGACCGCGAGTGCCGGCGCTAGCGCGCGAAAGCTCGGCTTCACCGCAGGTGAGTTAGAGGCGGAGCGCACGGATGTTAGAAGGCTGGTGCCAGCTCGGACACCGGGACTTCGGTTGCGCGCCATCTCAAGTCGCGCCGTCCTAAATCGCGCCGACATGGCGCCGACCGCTGCGGTCTATTCTGCCGGTGCCTCTGGTCCCGGGGTCTCTGGTACCGGGGCCAGGCGCATACGGTCGCGGGGAACGTCTTCGTCGTAGCGAGAATCCCACGCTGTGAAGTGAACGCGGTATGTGCCATCAGGGTTGATTTCTGTCACGAGGGCCTCGTACCAGTTCCCGTCGCTCTCCACTTGCAAGCGGGTACTGAGACCAATGCGCGTTTCTTCCGTGACGGGAACGCCCGTAGGTTCGATTGAGTCGCCCCGACGATCACACGCAGTGAGCACCGACGCGCCGACTACGACGGCGGTCATCAACGTACGAAGGCGACGTGCTTTGAGGAGGGAAGATTGCATCAGAAACGTATAGCGCGCTTCGAGGCAGCGAGCATATCTTCGCGACGCTGGAGCATCGACACCGAACGCCTTCAAGCCATCGTTCGAGGGGTCCACTTTTTGTGCGTCGGGATAGACTCTCTCGAGAAGAGTTCATCTCCAAGCTGGCGGCGACTTTCGCGAGTCAGATGGCTTCTGCACCGTGGCCCGGATGGCGGTGAGCGATTCCCGCACGTGAGTTCGACGAGTTCTTTTGCTCATTCTCGCCACTGCGCTCAGCGGCTTCGCGCCACTCATCCGCCGCCATGCTTGAAGCTGCACCGCCCAGGCTTCGGGCGGTGTCGCGAGGAAGGAAGCGCATGTCCTCAACGATCGCAGTCTCTTATTGGACCAGCGTCCCGAGCGCCGGCCAATGGGTGGGCGGTCGGTCGCATGACAACGTGGGTGACATGCGCTGCCTGATTCCGACCCTTCTGACGTGTTGTTTGTTCGCCTACAACGACTCCGCCCCACCGGCGGACGCTGGGGTAGCGGCGGAGGACGCACGGAGTTCGGACGCACCGGATGTTCTTCACGCCGCTCCATTTGCGACCGGTCAACGCATGCACTCGCGCGCGCATCCGCTTCATCGACCGCGCGGATGAACAACGGTGCAAGAAGTAGACGCGTCGTCTCTCCTGTTCAAGATCCGCCCGCTCAATCGCTTCCGCAGATGACAGCCGAGAGTGTGGAACCCTTGCTTGCCCCAGCTCAGGTCCACCTCTCTCGTCTTGTCGGGATGCAGCTCTGGCTTCAGAAGCGCCAGGATGCTTTTCACTCGTCGCGTCGCTTCCCTTAGCTTCGCCTTCGTCTGACAGACGAAGACAAAGTCGTCCGCGTAGCGCACGCACACCCCGAGGTGCTACCAGGTGCGCTGCCACGTCATCACGGAGGTCACTTCTGTGGACCCGATCGAACAGGGCATGAAAACGTCGTTCTGGTGACCGCTTGGCTCTCCGAAGGAAGCGTGTTGCTTCGCGGTTAGGTGTTGGGCCAAGCGGATTCAATCACCGCACAGAGTCGGTCGTCCCCAAACACATCATCGACGGCTGAGGCGTCCATCGCTTCGCGCCATCGCTTGGTTGGATGCGACGAAATCCCCGCGGCGCACCAAATCCCAAACCTCGAGAGGATCACTCGGTCGCGGTCGTTCACCACCGACGAAGTCCAGCGCTGTCAACATCGTAGCGCTTCCACACGAACGGCCTGCATAGGCCTTATCGGACACATTTATCGCGTGATTGAGCCGTTGATGACGCTTAGGTCCCTCGGCCGACAGTCCTCAGCGCCGCCTCGTGCTCCGTGGACGTCCGAAGCTACTTCCCGATGTTCGACACGGCGCCAGGACGCTGAGTTATAAATCGATCGGTCCGCCGAGCCCCCTGGCTCGTACGCACTGCCATGCCGCGCCCGCACTCTATATTCCTCGTGTTTCTTGGTTTCTACGTCAACGCGTGTACCGGGATGATCACCGGCGACGAGCTGGCGGATGTCGGAACCCGCGACGCACGCGAAGAGGGCGAGCGAGACGCACAGGTGGACGACGCATCGCCGAGCGACGTTCAACTCGACGTACTGGACGCAGGAGTCGTTTCGACGGACGGGGGGGTCGACGCCGGCGGCTGCGAACCCTTCTTCCTCGACTGCACCGGCGATTCCGAATGCGAGGCGGATTCGCGAACCAGCACCGCCCACTGCGGCGCATGCAACAACGCCTGCACCGGTTCGGACGTCTGCAGTGCCGGCTCTTGCACTTCTACCTGTGCTCTCGATGAGTGCGCCGACGGCGCTGGCACAATCTGCGTCGATACCTCAACTAGCGTGACGCACTGTGGAAGCTGCGGCCTGGACTGTCCATCGCCGGCAAACGCAACACGTTCATGCGCTGCCGGAACCTGTGGATTCGAGTGCACGGGTTCCTTTGCCGACTGCGACGGCTCCCCCGCGAACGGCTGCGAGCGCAACACGAACACGAGCCGCGACCACTGCGGCGCCTGCGGGAACGCGTGTGACGTCTCCGAGGTTTGTAGCGCTGGAGTCTGCACCTCGACCTGCGAGCTCGTTGAATGCACGGAGGCCGGCATGTCGGTGTGCGTGGACACGTCGATCAGCGTGTCCCACTGCGGGCGGTGCGGAGTTGACTGCCCATCGCCTGCCAACGCCACCCGCGCCTGTCGTTCCGGCAGTTGCAGCTTCGAATGCGGCGGCGTCTTCGGCGACTGCGACGGCAGCGCCGCCAATGGTTGCGAGATCGATACAAGCGCCGATATCGCCCACTGCGGCGGATGCAACCGTGTTTGCCCCAATCGCTCCGGCGCCACGCGCACTTGCACCAGCGGCTCCTGCGGATTCAACTGCATCGCACCGAACGCCGACTGCGACGGCAGCGCCGCCAACGGTTGCGAGCGCAATACGGGTAACGACCTTGCGCACTGTGGCGCCTGCAACAACTCGTGCCCCAATCGGCCAGGCTCGACCCGCACCTGCGCGAGCGGAAGCTGCGGTTTTTCTTGCACCGGTCCAAACGCCGACTGCGACGGAAACGCCGTCAATGGTTGCGAGCGCAACACGAGCACCGACCTCGCCCACTGCGGGGGCTGCAACAACGCATGCCCCGCCCGCCCCGGAGCGACCCCGACCTGCTCCGGAGGAAGCTGTGGCTTCACCTGCAGCGCGCCGAACGCGGACTGCGACGGGAGCCCTGCCAACGGCTGTGAGCGCAACACGAGCGTCGATACAGCCCACTGCGGTGGCTGCAACAGGCCATGCCCAGCGCGCGCCGGTGCCACTCCGACTTGCTCAAGCGGTAGTTGCGGCTTCACGTGCAGCGCGGGACGGGCCGACTGCGACAGCAGCCGTGCCAACGGATGCGAGCGCGACACGAACACCGACATCCTGCACTGCGGTGGCTGCAACAATCGTTGCACCGTGGCCCAGGGCACTCCCGCGTGCACCGGCGGGTCGTGCCGCGTCGCAAGCTGCAATAGCGGCTTTCGAGACTGCGACGGCAGCGTCTCGAACGGGTGCGAAGCGGAGATCGCGGAGGACGAGAGCAACTGCGGCGGATGCGGGATCGCTTGCGGCGCCAGTCAGTTTTGCGCCGCGGGCTCGTGCGTCCCGCGCTGTACCCGAAGTCGTCTCAGCGTCGATCGCCCGGATGACGCCAGCGGGTTTCAGGTGCATGCGATGTACGTGCTGCCGAGTGATGGTACGGACCGGAACCTGGATGCGCTGAACGGTCCGATCGCCACGTCGATGGGCGCCTTCAACCAGTGGTTGTCGGTGCAGACTGGCGGACGCCGCCTGCGCGTGGATTCTTGCAGCGGTGAGCCGGACATCACGTTTGTGCGTCTCGACCGAACGGACGCCGATATGGCGAGCCGAGGCATCTTCCTGCGGGACGAGATCGAATCGGAGCTCATCGATCTTGGCTTCGATGAGCCCAACAAGTTGCTTGCAGTCTACTACGACGGTTCGAACGGCCTGGCCTGCGGCGGCGCCCCTCACCCGCCGGCGCTGGTCGGACGCGTCGCATCGCTTTACCTGCAGGGCACGCCGCCGGGCGCACCGGCGTGCAACACGAACGCGTTTGCAACCAGCGTATCGAACCCTGGCTATCTCGAGTTCGCGATGCTGCATGAGCTCGTGCACGCGCTGGGCTTTGCTGTGGGCAACTCGACCTGCACACCGCACCTGACCTTCACCTCCCACGTTGGCGACGCCAACGACGACCTCATGTACGCCGGCAGCCTGCCGTGGGTGCTCCCGCCGCGCCTCGACGTTGGGCGAGATGACTACTACCTGCACGGCCGCGCTGGTTGCATCGACCTCGCGCAGAGCGCATTTCTCGACCCCCTTCCGGCAGGCGCCACGCCTCCTCCGGGCTGGTAGCATGAGTCGGCAAACCTTTGGAGGACGTTGGGCCGGGCGACGTAAACTCTGGGACGGAGCTCCAAGTAACTTCCGTCAAGGCGTAAGCTGGGTGGGGCACGGGGTTCCGCGTAAAGTCCTGTCGGCGTCCGCGAAGGCAAGCCGTTGCCCGAAACTCAGCCGGGCAGCCGATCGCCGCCTTCCCTGGCCGTCACCAGGCGAGCTCCCGCGTTAGCCAATCGACGAGAGGTGCTGCGGCAACGGGCTGTTGGTCGATGCGCAACACCACGTCGCTCGGAGACAACTTCCAGCCCTGCGCGGTGTAGGTCTCGGCGAACCACTTCGGAACATCGACCAGACTGTTGACCCTTGGGATGCCCTGGTCATTCCCAAGGGAGTCGCGCCCACATGACACAGCCTCCCCGTGGCTGGGATGGACCCAGAGTCTCCAATCATGCTTGGATGGGTTGAGCTTGAGAGTCATGGCGTGCGGGATCTCGATGACGACTTCAAAAGCCATGGACCCGGGAACCGGCAGGTGAAGTCGAAGCGCGAGTTGAGCGGCTTCGGTGCGTTGCCGCCGCGCGCTCTCGAGGAACTCAAGCTCCAGACGGAGCGCCTCCATGGCCTCCCCGCGGCCGAAGGACTCCAAGCAAGAGATCGCACGCTGCATCGGTAGGTTGTCATCGGGCTGTAGGAGTCCTTGGTGCAGCAGCCCAAACTCATCGAGTTCAAGTTCTCCGATGAAAGCCAAGAGACTCAGGAGTCCGAACGTTGTCGTGAATGGTGAGCCCAGCAATTCCGCGGGACCAATGTTCTCGAAGGCAAACACGGCGGCATCGCGGTAGTGGTTAGCAACCGAACGTAGTTCCGAAGCCCCGCGCAAGAGCCTCACCAAGTCCTCCGTGCGCCCTAGGCGATTCGCCGAGTAGAAGCTCTGGATCAGCTCATGGGCCGCTTCGGGATCTTCGGCGGCGTTCACGAAGAGGAACGCCATCTCGTCATGGCGCCCGTGCTTGCACCGCTCGTCACGGAGGCTACGCAGGCAGGTAAAGCGAGGCTCGCTGCCCTTCAGTAGATTGCTTATCGGAGCGTCCCGGGTGGTGAGCTCAACGGCTATCAGACCGGTCGTGGGTAGCGCCGATCGCCGTGCCACCTGAAGGCCTTTGCTGTCGGAGAACTTCGTCTCTAGCTCGTCTACGGGTGCGCAGCGGAGCAACGCGTGAAGTCCGGTGCCAACCTGAACGCAGTTCCGGACGTTGCCTAGCCGTTGTCCCCAAGAAATAATTGCATCGTCGCACGGGGAGCCGTCTGCGTGATGAACTGCTACGACTAGCGGGGCGCTGAAGACCTCGCGATTTCCATGGGTAACGCACTCGGCCCGATCGAAAAACTCGCACACATCATCTGCCGGCGCCGAATGAAAACCGAAGGAGTGCTCCCATTTGCTCGGATCGTGGACGTCGGGGTGAAGTAGCTTTGCTAGCCTCGCCCCACTAGTGAGGAGAACCATCCGCCTCCCTAAAGCCATGCCTTCTTTGACATAGTCCGTGTCAGGCTCGGGAACGGATTTCATCAGCTCGGAGATCAACGGACTACCTTTGTGGGCGAGCCAGAAGATGCACTTGCGGGGCCCTGCATGTTCGGGCAGCTCCGTTGTAAGCGAGGCCGGGAGATCGCCGGGCTGGTAGAGCACGATGTGTTCGACGGACTCATGGTTTGGTGGTGAGGAAAGCCTCACCAACAACCAACCGACCTTCGTGTATGGTCGGCGTGCCGAGCCTCAGGTGATCGATATGCTGTGCGAGGAAGCACCCGAAGCTATCGTGAAGTGGCCTTCCAACTTGAGCGTCATCGAGACGCACCAGCACCACTTCGGCGTGCGCTGTAGCGCTAAGGTCAATGCAGAGAAGGTGTCCCTCTACGCTGGCAGCGAAGGGAACTAGATGGTTCGCCCAATCGAACGGCAACTCAGTGCATAGCCGCTCCCAACTCTCGTTGACCTCGTCGATGCTGAGGCAGTCGAAGCCCCCGGAGAACGGATGCCTTAGTGTGTTCTCGCGCAGGAAGGCCTCGAAACCTAGCGGAAGCACCACCAACCCGTCGGCGGAGGTCGTCGGTGGCGTGCGGCGTCGCGGCAGTGAATTGCGACTTTGCCTCATTGATGTGCGATGGCCCAAGCCGTTCGTACTCTGTGCGGATGATCGCCAGGGCAGCGCGCACGGATTCCTCAACCGGAGCACCAAAAGGACCGACTAAATCCGCGGTGCCAGAAGGTCCGCCAACTGCTTCCTCATTGTGGGTGTTCATCGAGGGCAACCTGTACCGCATTGAGAAGTGGGACGAGAGTGTTGCTGGCAGCCGCTTGGGTTTCGAGCAGCCGGTGTCGAAAGAAGTCTGACCATACAGATACGCGTCAGGCGCTCTTGCACGAAGACCATCGTCTCGCGCACCTCAGGATCGCTTTCGTGGAGAAGGGCAGCGCGTAGATCGGGCAATACCACATTCCATTTCAGGCTGAGAATCGCGAGAGTGGCGGCGCGCCGTACGCCGGGCGCTTCAGCAACTAGACCCTGTTGAAGTAGTTTCACTACGCGCGTGTCCTGAGGTTTGCAAAGCCACGGCCAAGCCGGACGAGGGCACGCGGGGTGAGCGCCTCCTGAGCCTGGCGGAGCAGCTCGTCGGGGGTCTCTAAGCCGATGAACGTCTCAAGCGTTTCGCGCAAAGGCGCGAGGCGCGCTGGGTCTTCGCAGGCCAGCGTATAGACCGCGAAATCCAGCTCCAGATCGAAGCTGACCATGACGCCCAGCTGCGGCTGCTGTCCGGTGACGAAATAGACCGAAATACTGAAGTCCGTGATGTTTTCCTTGGTCTGTGCGAAATCAATGCCTTGCGTATCGTTGAAGGCCTGAAGTGCCTCGTACGTTCGGTCCAGCACGTCTTCTCTGGCGCGCCGTCCGCGCGCGAGATGTACTTCGGTTGTCACTCGTCCTCCCTTTGGTGATGTCGCGGAGTTGTTTCCGGCGCACCCTGATAGTACTCCCGTCGGACCTCGCAGCGCACCTTGTCGATTCGGTGCTTCCCAACGTCCCGATTCGTCAGTGGGTCTGCACGCTCCCTTTGTTGATGACACATCATCGCCGAGATACGACCGCTGCTGCGTGAAAATTCCTTTGGGATCTTCTCGGGCGCAAAAGTAGGTGTCTTCGGTGGCGCTCCACCGCTGCGCAGCACCACTCCGCGTGCGCCTCGCTTCTTCCGCGTGCCTTAGCGTAACGCAGGGCTGGCGTTTTGCACGCCTTCGAGGGCATCGCGCCCACCGTCGCAGGGTCCAGCGCAGGCGACGCGGGCTGTCTCCAGCGCGGCGGCGTGTCACCGATGCAACGACCCCAAAATGCTGAGATAGACCTTCAGGTTGGACACCGCAAAATTTTCGATGCTTTCATCACCGCCAAGCGCCAAGGCGAGTTTGAACCCATAGCATGTGTTCCTGTCGATAGAAGCACGGACTCAAGTCTTGCCTTGAGGTCGAGTGACAGCAGATCGGCATTCGAGTGAACTACGGCGAGTAGTCCGACTACGGCCGGCTGGATGCGAAGGAAGGGACACGCCCGCGGATTCGAGTACGCGCTTCACCTCCGTCCAGGCAACGGTGACTCGATGGAGGAGTTCGAGCAGATCTAAGCGGCACTACTCGAGTCCACGCGAGAGGCGCTTGGAAAGCCGACGAAGAAGACGAAGCGTCACCAAACGTTCGGATGGGACGGCGGCTCTATGAGCATTGCTCGCGACGACTCGGACGGCGTGCAGACAATCTATGTGCAGCACCACGGTGCGTTTCCGGACAACAGGGCGCTCTAACTGGGAGACCAGAACGCTACGATTCTGAGAGAAGCGACGCGTGAGGAAAGAGGCGGCTCTGGGTAGGTTCCGAGAACGTGGTGTCCTCGACTTCATACCGAACCTGAGGGCCCTCGCCGCGTGATTGAAGGGCGCCGTCGCCGGTCAGCTCTGCGAGGGTTCGTTGCGCGGAGCGAAGCGGTACGTTGAGAGCTCGGGCGAGGTCGCGCGCCGACATGCCGCCCATCGACGACACGGCACGCAGCGCGCGATAGCCGAGTTCTTCGCCCGCACGCGGATCAGGGAGGAGGGCCTCCTCGTATATTGTCAATGCGAGGCCTTCCTTATCGAACTCAAGGGCTCCGGCGTCGCCGAGGCGTGCGCGCATCCGCTTTCGGTGCATGCCGAAGAGCGCGCCGTGGGGGCCCTGTTCGTAGTCAAAGCCATACAGCTGCCGGAAATACTCCGCGCGTGGGATCGCGCTGTCCGAGAGCGCCAAGAGCGCGAGGCCGGAGTCCGCGCGGGGCTTAATCTTCGAGTGCTCGGGCTTCGGTTTTACGCCGGTTCGCCGAGCGATGGATCGCAGGCTTGCCGGGGCGACCCGCTCCGAGCGACCGTCGCGCACGTGGACGAAGGCGCACTGTGCCTGCGCGAAGTCGCTTCCCTGAGTCATGAACGCCAGACCGGAGAATCCCGCGGGGAGGCGATCGGTTTCGCCGCGCCGCCAGCACTGAAGTTCGTCGAGCTCCGGGGAAGCGGAACGAGACTGCGCCACCTCGGGACGGAGCAGCGCCAGCGCGAGGGCTGCGTCCTGTCGAAACGCCGATGGCGCGGCGTCGTCGAGTATCGCCGTGCTTTCGTTCAGTGGGCTGCCCTCGACCACCGTATGGAGAACCTGTGCGAGTCGAGCGGCGTACCCTTCGGGCGCAGTCTCATCGGGTGGCGAACCGGCCATGCACAGCTCCCAGTTCAACCACGTACGCCATGGCGGCGGCGTGTGTGGCCGGAGCCCGCGCAGGATGTGAATTGCCAAGTGGGTGTGGTCTCGAAGTCTACGCACTCTCGCGAGCACCACGTTGGTCAGGAGCTCCAAATGTGGAATCTCCTCCGCGCGGGCCATCCGTGAAGCGCGGCGGGCGCACTGAACGGCGGTTTCGGTTTCATCGGCGAAGGCCGACGCCAGCGCTCGAAGCGTTTCGAACTCGATGAGCATCCCACTGACACCCAGACTTCGGGTGCGATTCATCGCCAAGTCGAAATCCGGCGCTGGGGCTCTTGGACATCTCCACCAGCACCAGCCCTGTGCGAGCTGAGCGACGCAATCCGCACGTTCGTCGATGTGCGCAAGCCGGGCAAGCTGCTCCGCGAGCGGTGACCAAGGCTCGGGCGACATTCGCAGCACGTCCGATCGCATGAGAGACTCGCCCAAACGAGCGCAGGCCAGCGTCGCGTCGGCTGGAGGCGTGGCGAGAAACAGCGCGCGTCGAGCGCCGTCCGCCGCGGCGTCAAATCGCCCACGTTGAACCATCTCCTCCGCTTGGATGGCCGCGCGCCAGTAGCGTTTTGCGTTTCCGTCGGGCAGGCCGCTCCACGGCTGCTCGCCAGCTGAAAGATCGCCAGCCGAGAGTCGAGCATATGCCGCGGAAAGTGTCTTCATACAGAGCGCAGTCGACGCGCTGCTGGGATGGTACACTGCGGCGCCTGGATGGATCGAACACCTACACCTTCGTCGAGCGGTTATGTGCGCCTCTTCGACCTCTCCGAAGGCGGCATGGGTTCGGTCTCCCTGGCCGTTCGGCAAGGGCAGCGTTTCGAGCGGCTCTACGCGATCAAGCGCTTGCTTCCCGAGCTCCGTGAGCAGCCAGACATGCGCGCGATGTTCTTGGAGGAGGGGCGCGTCGCGGGGCTCCTGCATCACCCCAACGTTGTGGGCGTGACCGACGTCGGCCAGGACGCCGAAGGGCCCTTCATGGTCATGGACTACATCGAGGGGGTCAGCGCCCGTGACCTCATCGTCCATGCAAAGCGTGAGGCTGTACCGCTGCCCCTTCTCGTGGTCTGCGAGATCGTGACGCAGGTGGCCAAGGGGCTCGCCGTCGCCCACAACCTCAGCGCCCACGACGGGAAGCAGCTCGGTCTTGTGCACCGCGATGTCTCTCCCCACAACATCCTCATCGGCTTTGATGGGGTCGTTCGTCTCGCGGACTTCGGTGTGGCACGCGCGGAGGGACGAGACCACAAGACCAGCACCGGCGTCCTCAAAGGGAAGATCGGGTACATGGCGCCGGAAGCGCTTCAGTTTCATGAACCTACGGCGCAGTCCGATCTCTTTTCACTGGGGGTGGTCATCTACGAGCTGCTCTCGGGCAACCGACTCTACGGGGGCAAGAATGTAGAGCGCGCGCGCCGAATCGTTCACGAAGCGCCGCCGGATATCGGAGACGAAAGAGACGACGTCCCCGTTGCGCTTCAAGCGCTTCTGCTCTCCCTCCTTGCCAAAGACCCTCGGGACCGACCAGGGTCCGCCACAGAGGTGGTGGCCCAGACAGAGCAGCTCCTGGTGGACGTACGCCAAGACCCGCATGCCATTGGCGTCGCGGAGTACCTCGACGAGACCTTCGCCCAGGTGCGCGCTTCGCGCCGACGTGAGATCGAACTCGCGCTCATCGCGCACGGACAAGCACAGAGGTCCGCCCAGGATGATCGCCGGCGCGACCATGGACGAAGACGGGCGCTCCGCAGCGCCGGAGTGGTGGCTCTCGTGCTCGGCGCGCTGGGAACAGGGGCGTTCTTCGCCTTCGGGCGCGAACCTCAACGCGCCCAGGTCAGTCTGTCGATCGCGTCGGATCCCCCCGGCGCTGTCGTGACCAGCCCCGGGCTTCCACGCCTTTCCACGCCGACGCGCATCGACGTGCCGTCTTCTTCAGAGGCGCTGACGCTTCTTTTTGAGGCGCCGGGCTTTGAGCCCCTCGAGCAGCGGGTCATTCCGGCCAACAACCTCCAGCTGCATGTTCAGCTCGTCGCGTTAGGCAGAAGTGACGTGGATCGCAGCGGATCAGACGGCAGCGAAGTGGCTGGCGGTGCGGCAACGGACGAACAGAGCGAACAGAGCGAGCAGAGCGACAGTAGCGAACCCAACGAAGCGAGCGTCACGCCCACGCCGCCGACTCGAATGCGTCGGCGGCGCCCTCGTCCTCCCTCAACGATGATGTCGCGCATCGGACTTTTTGACGAATAGTGCGTCCAACTCACGTCTGCACAAATCGGATGGCGTTTGACGTTGTGTTCACGCCGCGAAGCGGCCTGTGGAGTTTCGCTAGAACTCGTGTCGTAGCTGAACGTTCCCAGCGCCGATGGCGACGGTCGTCGGCGACGTTTTCCGTCGGCTCACCAGCGCCCAGATGAGCCCGCCGAGTGCCATCGTTCCCCCGACGCCGAAAAGCACGTTGGCGGTCAACGACCTCCGCTCCGCGGCGCGAACCTCGCGTTCGGCTTCTTCGTGACTTGGGGCTTCACGCGCATCATCGATGGCGCTGCGGGCGAGCAGTCCGGACGCTCCCCCCCAGCGAGGGCAGCCAACCCCACACCGAAAACCACCCAGCCCGACGATGAGGGGCGACGGACGCTTCCCGTCTCTCGCGCCTCTTCGACGGGCATTTCGTCTGTCGCTTCTCGCGTTGTTTCTTCCGTTGTGGCTGTCTCATGCTGCTGCTGTATGCGTTCGCCGATGATGCGGATGCGTGCTTCGACGCGCGTCCGCTCCGGCGTGTCCGGGGCCATACGAAGGAACGTGACATACTCATCGAACGCCTCCTCCCACTGCCCAAGCTCTTGAAGCGAACGCGCGAGATTGTAGTGAAGCGGCGCTACGTCGTTGAGCTCGATGGCCTCGCGCAGGAGAAGGTTGGCGCGCTCGAACTCGCCAAGATCGAACGCTTCCCGCGCCCGCTCGAAGAAGACGACGGACTGGTCCTCGGGGCTCAAATCTTGAGCGCTGAGACCGAGAGGCGTCAGAACGAAGAGCAAAGCGAGGACGCGCGTCACCATCATTCGACGCAGAGCTGCGTGGGCGTGGTCACGTTGTCCACGTGGCCGAGACCCAGCCGCCCACGCCCATAGAAGTAGAGGTCGGGATTGGGGTCGATGTCGTTGAGGCCCCAAACGCGGTTCTCGCCCTCCATAAAGCTGTAGGCGCCGTTGCGCCCGAAGAGCACGTTTCGACGGTCAAAGTGTGGCGCTCGTGTGGGCATGTCCACGCGCTCGGTGTGTCCAAAGCCAAGATCGCCATCGGCGTTGTCACCCCAGCAATAGGCTTCGCCTTCGGTGGAGAATGCGCAGAGGTGGTCGAACTCTGCGTGGAAAGACTCGATCTCAAAGAGCAGTGGATCCGTGGGCGCAAACTCCGGTAGGACGACGCTTCTGTCTCCTCGAGCCGCGATCCGGGACGAGTTCGAGCCCGCGCAGTACAGAACGCCGTCCTCATGAAGAGCGCAGGTGTGGTGATAGCCCACGTAGACCTGTTTCCAGCCTTCACCCGGCAGCACTTGGGTGCTCGGCGACGTCTCCTGGTCCGGGTTGTCGAAGCCAAACGCGGAATCCGTGTCGTTGCCCCAGCAATACACGCGTCCGCTCTCGGTGAGGCCACACGCGTGGTCGATTCCGGCTTGGATGTCGCGCCACTCTTCGCCCGGCGGAACGATCACGTTCATCGGGCGCCGGACCTCGTCGGCGTCGCTCCCGACGTTCGCCAAACCCCATTCGTTGAAGCCCATGGCGACCCACACGCCGGAGCTTCGACGCGCAAAGGTGATATGACGACCCGAGTTGGTGCGAAGGGCGTCGAAGGGGCCGACGTCGACGAGCGTCGGTATGTCGCTGCCAGAGCTCTCACCAAGACCCGCGGCGCCGTCGTTGTTGCCACCCCAACAGTAAAGCGCGCCGAGCACGTCAATGCCGCACGCGTGGTTTCCGCCGGCGGCCACGTCGATCCACTCGCCTTCGAGCCTTTGGGGCACGAGCTGGTCCACTTCGATGGGGCCAAGCCCCAAGCGGCCACCGTCGTGTTGGCCCGCCGAAAAGAGCGCGCCGTCGGACCTCAGGTAAAAAGCGAACGCGCCGCCAAAGGACACTTTCCGAAGAGGAAGACACGCCGCTTCCGTGTCGCAGCCGCAGTTCAGAAGTTCTGCGTTCTCTTCGCAGTAGCCCCCTACCGCACACGTCCAGCCCGCTGCGCAGGGACACTCGCGGTCCACCAAGAGATCGGTCGGCACCGAGCACGACAGGACGAGTAGCCCTAGCATCGCCCAAAGTGGGTGGACGTTCGGGGTTGTAGGCGGACGATTGACGTTGATGGTGTGTCCTGCCTCCACAGCGCGAGACTAGCATTTCCTCGTTAGGCGAGCACCCCATCTAGGGCACCACCGGTGCAGTACTGTTCCTCACCGAAGACGTCGCTGTCGATCCCGTAGCCCTGTTGGAGCGCCACGAGCAGGCGGTTGTGGTCGCGGTTTCCGTTTTGGTTGCCCGGCTCGGCGTAGCGGCGATGACCACTTTGGAAGGCGCCGCCGGCGTTCCCAAAGAGCATAAAGGGCATGCGCGTGAGATAGTGGTGACCGTTGGCGTTCTCGCTGCCGAAGAGCACCGCCGTCGAGTCGAGGAGGTTGCCACCCTCGCCGTCCGGCGTCTCTTCGAGGCGCGTCAAGAGGTGGGCGATCTCACCGGAGTACCACCGGATCCGATTGTTCCACGTGCGCGTCTTCGCAGTTTTGTCCGGGTCCGCCGGGTCCACAGCCGGCTGATTGTACTGAACGGTCTCATGTCCGAGGCTGTGCCCCTGCGTGTTGTCGCCGAGCCAAGGGCACTGAAACCAATAAGCGCCGGTGCTGTACTGAAGCGTCGCGACGCGGGTGAGGTCGCACTTGAAGGCGTTGACGATGAGCTCGATGTGCGCCCGCGAGATCGCCGGGGAGGCATCGTGCGCGGTGCTGTGTTCCCCTGGACGAGCGCCGGGTTCACACACGGGTGCGGCGCTTGCGATGCGTGTTTCAAGGTCATCAAGGAACGCGAGGTGGCGGTCGAGGCGGTCTCGGTCCGCGACGCCCACGCGCTCGCGGATATGGCGGAACTGATCTTGGACGGCGTCGGCGACCCGCAGTCGACGCGCCGCTCGCTGCGCGACGGCGGAGGCGTCAGGATCGTAGTCCCCGAAGAGTCGGTCGAATGCCTGACGCGGATCGTCGATGGGCGAGATCGGATCCGAGGCGCCGCGGTACACCATACGTGTTCGCACTTCGCTGCCTCCGACGTTGGCGAGGACGCCGAGTTCAAGGCTCGTGAATCGCGTGTCGCCTTGAATCCGGCGGGCGATGGCTTGGTCCACGGAGATGCCGTTGGCCCAGCCCGCGCGCTCGCCGCCGCCGCCGGAAAACTCGCCGGTGTCGAGGAGCTTCGTTCCCGTGAGAAGGCCGCCCATGCCGGCTTGGTGCATCTCGCCCACGCTCTCTCGGGCGCACTGCATCTTGATCCCGTCTAGGATGAGCGAGCGGCTGCGGAAGCGCTCCAGGGGCTCAAGGGTAGTCCCTTCGAAGCTCGCGCCCGCGTCGGGGAAAAAGCTCGGCAGATGCACGCCGTTGCCTTTGAAAACGACGACGAAGCGACGAATCTTTCCGTCGACCAAGCCGTCGGCGATGTCAGCGCGGGCACGGCTGCCGCGCATCGCGTCGAGGAAAGGAAGCGAGAGGAGCGCTCCGCCCGCGCCGCGAAGCATGGTGCGGCGATGAAGTACGTTCTTACTTTTGCTCATGGACGAGCTCCTTCTGTAGCGCGGTAGAGGCGAAAACCGGGGGCGACGGCGATGGAGCGCATGAGCGCCCGGAAGTCACCGGCGGATTCTTCAAACGCAGCCCGGGAGTCATAGACGGTGCGTTCGTCGTGGACGTCGAGGGGTCTTCCAAGGGCGTAGCGAAGCCAGTGACCGGCCACACAGTCTCGCACCGCGCTTGAGTCCGCGAGCACCGCCGCGAAGTCTGCCGCGCCTTCGTATTCTCCCCCTACGTTGGCATCGAGGACGGTGGCTGCAGAGTCGAGGGCGCGGCCTGTTGCGCTCTCTTCGACGTAGCGACCGGCGGCGTCAAAGTGACTGAAGAGAAACCCGATGGGGTTGAAGCGGCGGTGGCATCCGGCGCACTCGTCGGAGCTCGTGAGGGCGTCAAAGCGCTCTCGGCTTGTGCTGTCGGGGTCGACGGGTGGGGGCGAGAGGTCGATGCCTTCGGGCGGCGCGGGAAGCTCCGTGCACAGAAGCGAGCGAAGAACATACACGCCGCGGTGAATGGGCGAAGCCTGGTCGCCGTAGGCGAGCTTCGCCATGAGGGCGGGATGGGTGAGCAAGCCGGCGTGTGTCGCGCCGTCGAACTCGTACGTCGCCAGGTCCCCGGCGGGGTCCAGCCCATACGCCTCCGCAAGGTCGGCGGTGAGCGGGTAGGAGGTGCTCGTCAGCATGGAGTCTAGACCGGCGTTGAAGCTCTCGAGGATGTACGCGTCGAGGCTACGGCGCCAGCTTGGGCCTGCCGCGGCGAAGAGCTCGTACCCCTCGCCCGTTTTGACAACACCATCGAGTCGTTCCAGGTCGAGCCACTGGGCGTGGAACGCGTTGAGCGTTCGTTCGAATCGCTCGTCTTCCATCAGCCGCTGCACCTGCGCGGCGAGAATGTCGTCGTCCTGCAGAGCGTCGCTTTCGGCCAGGTCGAGGAGCGTGTCGTCGGGGCCCGAATGCCAGAGGAAGAACGAAAGCCGCGAAGCGACGGTGTAGCTGTTCGCGTCGACGAGCTCTCCATCGCCGCTCTGGCCCTCTTCGAAGCGATAAAGGAACTGCGGCGAACGAAGAACCACTTCGAGCATCATCCGAAGGCCTTCCTCTCGCGTTTCTCCTGCATCGACGACGGCCATCAACATGTCCGACTCGGCGGCTGTGACTGGGCGCCGCATGGCGCGTCGAAAGAACGGAGCCAGCTCCGGAGCGTCGCAGTCCTCGCAGCCTAACGCCGCTCGCAGCGAGGGCGCGTCCATCTCCGCCACCAGCGTCTCCACCAGGATGCTCCGCTGCTCCTCAAGAAGCTCCGAGGCGATATGAGAATGGGCGTTGTTGACGAAAGTGTCCGTCCGGTTCTCCGCGGGCAAGGGAGTCGCCGGGACCACACCGAGGAGGTCTTCGATGGCATAGCGATACTGGGCGCTCGTCAGCAGCGCCGCGGGCGCCCAGGCGACGTCCGGGGGGGCGTCCGCGCGAGGCTCCGTCACGGGACCTGGCCCTGAACCCGGCTCCACGCCGACGGCGCCGATCTCGCCCTGGCAGCCGATGAGCGAGAATAGGGCCAAAAGTGCCGAGAATCCCTGCCTGTTTGGATGCATGCTTAGCAGCCTAGAGGGGCTGCGCAGGCGTCTCCATAACCCCGTTGGCGGAGTGCTTGGAATAGGCGCCCGCGGAGAATCATTGACTCACCATGGTCGCTCTCTTCATCGTCTTTGCCGTCGGGACGCCGATGGTCGCGCTGACGCTTTCCTATCTCGTGCTCTTCAAAGATGGCGCCAAGAAAACGGGGCGCTGGGGCGTTCGGCGCCACAAAGTGCACGTGGGCGCATCTCCTTACCGGGCCGGAGATTCCACCAAGGAGCTGCCTCAAGGCGCTCCCCTCGCGTTGCGCATCGTCTGCTGGTTGACCGCGATGGGCGGCGTCGCGACCTGTGCGCTTCTCGCGCCGGGGGGACTGCTGCTGGTCTTCGTGGTTGGAGACCAAGGGCACGCCGTGATCTGCCTGCTCGTTCTTTCGGTGAGTCTATCGGGCTTCGCGGCCGGCGAGAGCCTTGTTCGCGTGGCGCGCCAGGTCACGCGGCATGAAGCGGTGGGAGCCCACGCCTTTCGCAACCTCTACGTCCATCACGCCGCCGTGGCGCTCACGATGATCCTCGTCGACCTGGTGTCGGGTCGTCTTGAGGTCGCTGTCTTCAGCGTGGTGGTGTGCCTGGCGATGGTGTCGTTCATCATGGCGGTGCACAGCGCTGCGGAGGTTCGGGTGACGAGGGCCGGCGAACGCACCGAAAGCGCGTAGACGACGCCAGGTGAGTGCTGGCCGATCTGCGCTTGGACCTCCAAGATCACTCAGAAATCCGACAAACAGCGGTTTGACATGCAGGTGCGCATCCCAGAAGCCGCCGGCACGGTGCGAGGCGTGGTCCGCGGCTACCACATATTCGAGCTGAGGGGACGAGCGAAGGCGGGTACTCCGGCCGCAACGCGGCCGTGGGGAGTTACGAGATGGACTCTAGACTCGCGATCGTGCTGTCCGAAGCACTTGGATTTGGTACGATGAATCGTGTCGACGACCACACCCACCCTTGCGTTCGCGCACCATCGGAATCAGCTGATGGTCCTTGTGCACAGCCCGGAGCCGGTGGCGGATGCGGACTGGACGGCATGGGTCGAGATGCTTCATCGCGAGTCGCCCAAAGCGGTCCTCGTGGTGTCGCCCACGGGTCGTGGGCCAGACGCAAAGCAGCGCCGCCAGGTCGCTGAATACATAGAGACGAGTAAGGCAACGCGGACGGCCGTCCTCTCCGATTCCGTCGCGGCGAGAGTGATCGTGACCGGCATGTCGTGGTTCAACTCCGGCATCCGAGCCTTTCGTATGAACGACATTGAGTTGGCGTACGTATACCTCGAGCTTGCGCCTGACGTCGTAGCAGACTTGGGTCCGCTGATTCGCTCGCTGAACGAACAGGTGGGCGCGGAAGCCCTGTGAGGCCTGGCCTCCGAACGACAGCCGGGCCTCCGATAGCTTGGCTTGATGTCCCACCGCCACCGGCGCGCTCTTCGAGGAAGCCGACGAGCACCACAACGTGATCGGACTGGTGAACGACCCTTGCGAGGCAAAAGGGCTGCACCCGTTGATGGTGCAGCCCCGCTTTGCTCATATGGTCGGCCCTACACTGCTTGTCGAAACGAGCAATAACTCTAGCACCCCACCCATGTGGACTTGGACTCTCGCCTTCGTATGTTTGCTCTTCAGTGTGCCGGTCTCAGCGCAGGCGGAGCCTCTCGCGCCGAACGTCACGGCCCGAGGCGCGGCGGTGCTTGAGACGCTCGAACTACAAGCCGGAGAACGAGAAGCGGCACGACGCGTTCTCGGCCCCATCAGCCTCGCCGCCGGAGCGATGATGTTCGCGCCGGCCATCGCGGGGTTCGCTGACGAAGTCTACGGAGCCAAGCCGTCAGCGGGCTGGCTCCAGCTCGGCATCGGGACGCTTGCCCTCGTCCAGGGCGCCGTATGGCTCGCCATTCAGACCTCGCCGGAGGAGCGACTGGCCCGCTATCGGCGAGCGCAGGAGCGGGGACTCGACCGAGATGAGGTCGCGCGTTTCGAAGGCGAACTTCGAGGTCGGCGCACCGTCGCGCGGATGGAACGCGCGCTCTTCATGTGGAGCGGCATTGGGCTTCTCTTCGGCGGAACGCTTCAGCTCATCGTGCAAAGTCAGTCGGACGCTCCCCAGGGCCATCAGCGCGCGGGGTACGCCTTCGGTGCCCTCTACGCCGCCACTGGCCTGGGACTCCTCGTGTACTCCTTCGTGCCCTCGCCCAGCGAGCGGCGACCCATGCAGTTTGGTCTCGCGCCGGTTTCGGACCAAGGTCGCGTCGCCGGCGCGAACCTTCAGATCTCCGGCGCGTTTTGATCGCAAGGTGCTCCACCTACGCTGATCGATAGACGAACGGTGACGTCGATGCATCGCTGCACTTGAGGCATCGCAACGCGATCGAACGGAACGCGCGTCTCAGCCTACCGTCAGCACAACGCCTCGCGCGCCGGCCACGAGCACCTGGTCTCCAAAGGCCGCGGCGCCGAAGATCCAACCATCGATGTGGAACTGAGGGATCCTTCGAAACGTCGCGCCGTCGTCTTCGGAACGGAGGATGACGCCCGCTTCGCCGACGACGACCACGACCCCGTTGTCGAGGCAGGCGAGGTTCTCCAAGGAGGTCAACACGCCACTCTTCACTTTGGAAAAGGAAGCGCCGTCGTCCGTGGATCGAAAGATGGCCCCTTTGGCGCCCACGGCCAACAGAGTGTTTTGAGGCGAACGACAGGCTCCCCAGAGTTCCGCCGAAGCGCGTAGCGAAGTCTTCGCGATCTGGCCACCACGAGACACATAGAGATAGCCGGCGCTGCTCGGGAGGACGGCTTCGCTGGGATTGCCTTGGGGCCGAGTGATCTCTCCTTCGACGTCCACCTGGGTCCAGGACTCTCCGCTGTCCGTGCTTCGGTACGCGCCGCTGTCGCCGGTGGCCCAGAGCGCACCGTCCACCCGCATCACTGTATTGAGAACGGAAGTGGTGCCCGTCTGAACATCTTCGAAAGACTTGCCGCCGTTGGTCGAGCGCAAGAGCTTCCCAAACTGAGCTGCCAGGTAGATGGTGCCTCCATCCACGTGTGCATATCGAAGACCCGTCACGTCGTCGATCAACGTGAGCTCGCCGTCGTCGTCTCGTCGAAAGAGAGGCATCCGCTGAAAGGTCTGCCCGGCGTCATGGGATACGAACGCGAGGTTCATCCCGAGACCGCCCATCAAGTAGAGCGACGATCCGACACCGTCACACCGCAGAGCGTCCCGTGTTGCTCCAGCAAACGACGCTGCCGAAACGCAGGATTGAGTTCCGTGGGCGCCCTCGAAAAGAAGACCTCGACTTGACCCGGCTCGGCATGCGAGCGCTGGCCTTCGGTCCTACGCATCACTGGCGAGTTCCCAGGCGGAAGACCGATTTGCTGGTCAAGGAAGGTCGGAAGGTCGCACAGATCGTCGACCACGAGGCTGCCGTGGTAGCCCCAGATGCCTCCTGGCCCGACGTAGGTCGGCTCCTCCCGGACCAAGAAGGCAGCGATGCGTTCCGCCTGGTTCGCACGCAGCGGCTCGAAAACCGGTGACTGCACGTAGGAGCGATAGTCGCTCATGTCTCTTTCGAAGCCTGCAAAACGTGTCGCCTCCAACGTCGCCATCGCCTCTGCGTGTCGGCCCAGCTGAGCGAGAACCGCGGCCAAGCGAAGGCTCAGCACATGCGAGCCGGACCGGTCGGTCTTCAGGAGGCTGTCCAAGAGGGCCTGCAATGCGTCCAGACTCGGCTTGAGCTTCGAGTGAGCGCCGCTGAGCAGATAGGCATCGAGAGTGTAGCAAGTCGCACGCAGGAAATGGCTCTGATCGACGAAACGAAACATCGCTGGCGACGTGCGAAGGAGCGCAAAGCGTGGCTCGATATAAGCTTCGTACGCACTCACCACTGCATGAGCTTCCGCCTCACTCATGGCGAGGAAAGGGAAGTCAGAGGGACTGCGTGGACTGTCGCCGAGGGACTCCAAAAAGTCGTCCAAATCATTCGGGTCGATGTCTGGGTTCGCCAAGAGGTCTGGGTTCGCCAAGAGTTCGTCTTGCTTCGCCCGGAGCGCATCGAACGCCGCATCATCTTCTGGCTCTTCTTCGTCGAGCCTCTTCTCTACGCTGTTGACGAGTGTCCTCACGAAGGACTCCGAGATCCGCTCCGCTTCGGCGTGTACGGCTTCGTAGTCGGCGTGGTCGGGCGTGTAGGAACGGAATGCGGCGTCCAGAGCCTCGGCCAGAGAGTGCTCCGACAGACAGATCGGTTCCTCGCGCCACTCATCCACCATCGCGTCAAAGAGAGCCGCTTGGTCCGTGTCATCAGCGCCCGTGAACTGTTCGAAGAGCGCGCTGGACTCGACCTCGTCCCAATCCATGATTTCATGGTCGACAACCATCAGCGCGCCTTTGTAACGACCGGCACATATCTGCAGCAGGTCGTCGCCGCCGTAGGAACTCCCGATCCAATAGCAGCACGATTCTAGTTCTTCGAGCTCCGGTGAGGAGGGATGCTCAAGCCGGGGAAAGTCAAAGCTGGCTACCGTGAGATGGATGTGAGCCTTTGAGAAATCGAGTTCACCCGCGTGCTCCAGGAGATAAGCGTAGTCCGGCTCGAGCTGCGGGGACTCGCTGTGGACCCCGCGTGGCCCGCTGATTTTCTGGATCAGATTGCGGTGCGTTTCGAGAACGGTCTGGATAGATTTTGTGCTCATGAGGTCTCGTACCTTACCAAGATCCGCGCCAAGGAATCTTCGCAGTTCGTGGATGATGGCGACGTGCCCCTTGCCGAAGAACGCAAGAGTTGCCTCACCAAGCCGCCGCTATCCCGTCCCCCGCCCAAACACGCCAAACATAACGAAGGGCAGCCCGAGCGAACTCGGACTGCCCTCCATGGACAATAATGACAGACGCTCGCTTGCGTCTGAAAATCTTGCGGCCGGGTTCGACCGCAGAACGTGCGGAACGTTCAGGCGTTCACGATGCGAATCGGATCCGTCTTGTTCTCGAGGTCGTCGACGATCGTTTTGTTGAAGTTCGTCTTCGTCTCCACTCCAACGAGGACCGCTTCTTCCTTGAGTGCCTTCTCGTACAGCGCAGCCTCGTGCTCGGGAATTCCTGAAGCCGACCAGTCCACCGACGGCACCACCGGCGGCAGCGCCTGCACCGAGTCCCGCGAGGGCTGTCATGATGGGACCGGCGGCGAGGAAGCCGACGCCCGGGATCACCACGCCAGCGGCGGCTGCTGCCGTCGCGCCGATCGCGCCGAGCGTGCCGCCGATGGCTGCACCCGTCGCGCCTCCCTCAGGAGCCTTGGTGGCTTCGTTCACGGCGAAGTGTGTGTCGTGCGTCTTGTCGCTCATGAGCACGCTGATCTCGTCAGGCTTGATGCCAGCGGCGACCAGGTGGTCGACGGCGAGGGAGGCTTCGTGGGCATTCTTGTAGGCGACGACGCGTGTGTTGCTAGACATGATTCTTCTTTCGGAGTTGTGCGCGTCGTCATCGACGCGCGTGATTTGCCCGACAGACTTTGCAACGATGAGGCCAGCGTGTGCCATGACGCGTTTCGCACTGCTATCCCAGGATATCAGCGGAGCTCTTTGGCGTCGGCGAACCTCAGCTCTTCGCCTCAGGCTTAATCGTTGAGTGCAAGTCTGCCCCACATGTGGCGAGGCGCCATGGAGGTGTCAGCGCGTCAGGACACCGAGCCCGGCTTGAGCTCATGGATCGGCGTCGCTCTGGACCGTGGAACGGAACAAGTGTAGTGCGCTTCAGCCGCGGAGCGCGCTGAAGAGCAACGTCGGTACCTTCGAGCAGCGAGCCGCTGGCGTAGACGTCCGTGAGCTTGCGGCCGACCTCGTGGGCGGTCTTGTTGGTGACGAACCAAGGCGGCTTGGGGAATACCTTGAAGGGCCCACGGATGACGCTCTTCTCGGGCTTATCGAAGAGGAAGGCGTTGTGCACGATGCCGATGCCGCTCTGAATGTCCTCGATAGGTGTGGCCCGGGTAGGCGCCCCAACGGTCACGCCAAAGCCGTAGGCGAGCGCGGGCCAGTGGTTGACGACGACGGAGCCGTACTTGAGATCCTCGATGGCGGTCTCGACGGCGTCGCTGTGGCGTCTTCTCGGTGTCGGGGTGCACGATGATGCAGGCGTTGAGCGTGCCCCAGAGCGTGTCGTTGGCAAAGTCGACCGCTTTGTTGATGAACTCCACGCCGCTCGGCGGCAGGGAGCGCGATCTCGTCGTGACGCCACAGAAGCTTCTGCGTGAAGCAGAGTCGTCCTTGTCTTCCGGATCGAGATCGTCGATGAGCGTCCAGGGCAGACGGCTTCGCTCTTCGGGACCGAACATCTCGGCGTCAGGGTGCGCCTTCTACCCACGTGGCGTGACGCTCTCGGCGCCGGGGTAGTAGGGGTAGCGCTGCGGGGATGTCGTAAGGCGGCGCGCACCGCATCGAGGAGGCCTCGCGCGCTGGGCCAGCCCTCGTGGTGTGATGATGACGCGGGCCGCGTTGCAGTTGAAGCCGCCGTTGTTGCGAGCGTGTGAGGCGATGTTCTCGGCGTGGAAGTCCAGCTCCGACTCGCTCCACTTGCCCGGCACCACGATGATGGGGCTGACGTTGCCAAGCTCGCTGGTGATGCGCTTCTTGTTCAGCGGCTCGTCCTTTTCCTTGCGCTCCTCGCCTTCCTCGCCGATGCCATACACGATGGCGTCGTGGGTCTTGTCGCTGCCCGTGATGTGGATCTCGTCGACGTGTCGTGCTGGCACAGGTACGCGCCGACGTCGGCGCCGCCGTAGGCCACTCGCAAGAAGCCGCGATCGATGAACTCCGCGAAGGCCTCCTCGATGAATCGGCCCGAGGTACTCGTTGACCGGGTTCATCTTGAGGATGCACACCTGACCTTCGGCGAAGAGCTTGTAGACGACGTCCAGCGGCCCGATGGAGGCCACGTTCCCGGCGCCGAGCACGAGCGCGACCTTCCCCTCGGGGCTTTGCTCTTGTAGAACACGCCCATCGTGTCCGCGAGGTTCTCGTCGGTGACGCCCTCTTGCATCCAGACCTCTGCGGTGAAGTCCGCAACAGCAGCTTGTCCAGGTCATGTGGGGAAGACCTGGGCTACGACCTTGCCGCCGGGGCGGGTTGTGACCTCGCCGGGAAGCTGTGGGCTGCCTTGGTCGCGGATTTCTTTGAGCGTGCGCGTCAGCAAACGAATGTTGCGAAGAAGCACGGCGGGGCCGCCGAGCCACTCTTCGGCTTCGTCGGGCGTGCCGAGACGAATCTGCTTGGCCTTGCATCCGGCGTGGACCCAGCGCTCGGCGATGGCGTGGGTGCTCACGCGCAGGGACTCGAGGATGTCGAGACGCGCCGAGAGACCAAGGCTCGCCCACTCCGCCGCGTTGTCACGAAGCACCGCGAGGGCGCCATCGCATTCGCTTTGGCTGGTCGGCGGGATCTGGCTCTGGGCTTCGGGGATGGCGGCTGAGCCGTGCTGCAGATTCATGTGTTTCTCCGGTTAGGGGCTACAACATGCGGTCCACGCGCCGGCAGTGCAACACTGCGCGCCGAAAAGCGAACATCGGAAAACGCCGGTCGCCTGAGGTCTGCTCACGAAACCTCGGGTCCGATCAAAACCCGAACACCGAGCGCCCGAGCGGAGCCAGAGACGCTGTCGCGATAGCGACATCATCGAACAGAATCGTCTGATCGCCCTATACTTCGAACCGCGTTCTTCGAACCGCTCACGCTCTCGCATCGCCGTGGCCCGGGGCGTCAACGATGAATATTACTTCGTCCGAGGCTCAAACCCGACCGAAGCTACTGGCGGAGGAGATTCTTGACGTTGGCTTCGGTGATACGTTCGCCGTCGGACTCTAAGAAGTAGACGCGCTCCATGAAGCGGTCCAGCTCGCGGAAGTTTCCGTGCCATGGCTGGGCCATGAGGAGATCCGTCGCGGCGCGTTCGAGCACCACCGCGTTTTCGTCGACTTCGCCTTCAAGGGAAACTGGGCGCCCCACGCCATGGTCATCGAGGAGGCGGTTGAGGGCCCAGAGCGCGGCGCGAGGAACGTCGGTGGGACGCTCGCGGAGCGAGGGCAGGGTGAGCTCAAGGCGCGAGAGCCGGTAGTAGAGGTCGTGGCGGAACTGACCGTCGCGCACCAAGGTGGGCAAGCTGTGGTCCGTCGCCGCCATCACGATGACGTTGCAGGGCTGTGGCGCTTCGTCGTCGTTGCGGCGATAGCGACCACGAATGACAGGACTGAGTCGCGCTTGGATCTCACGCGGCAAGGTCCCAACCTCGTCCAAGAAGAGCGTGCCTCCTTCGGCGCGAGCGATGGCGCCGCGGCGTTCGCGGGTACCGAAGAGATGAAGCGCGAGTACAGCCGGATCGCGTCCGCCGGTGGGCATCTTCACGAAGGGCGCTGTCCCGCCGTGCATCGCTTGGTGGAGTGCGCGCGCGAGGCCTTCTTTGCCCGTGCCGGGCTCGCCATGGATTAGCGCCGATGTTTTGTACGGCCGGTCCAGCATCCGATCCATCACATCGAGGATGCGCTGAGAATCGGGGTGGGGCGCTCGGTACATGAGCACGAGCCTGAGCCAATCTCGCAAACCAGGGATCGAAGCAGCCGTCATCGTCAGTCTTCTATCAGAAAGCGGCGCCGGATCGGGAGGGAAGGATGGCGATCGTGCAGACCAGGCGGTATGAACGGGAAATGAAACTGACGCCGGAAGAAGCCCTCGAGAAGATGGAAGACGAGGACTACGCCTATGTGGATGTCCGCTCGATCAACGAGTTCGAAGGGGGTCACCCAGTAGGGGCCTACAATATCCCCTTCAAACACATGCTCCCCGGCGGCATGGCGGACAACGAAGACTTCGTGGCAGTCATGGAGGCGAGCTTCGCTAAGGACGCGAAGCTCATCGTGGCCTGCAAGGCCGGAGGACGAGCAAAGCCGCCAAGGGGCTTCTGGATGCCGCCGGGTTTACGGATGTCTTGGACCAGTTCGCGGGCTTTTCCGGTGCGCGGGACCAGTTTGGCGCGACCCTGGAACCAGGCTGGCAGGCTGCTGGGTTGCCCATCGCCATCGAAGCGGAAGAGGGGCGGGACTATGCGTCCCTCGCGGAGAAAGCTGGGAAAGCCGCGCCCTAGGAGCTTGATTCACAACCTGGGCTGGCCACTAGCGTGGCCGATCCGCCGCGCCTTTCGCGTCGCTACCACCTTGAATATGCCAGCATGTCCTGCGTACTACCGACACAAAATTCACAACCCCTCGATCACACTCCTGTCAACCCAGGTTGTGAATCAAGCTCTTCGGAAAAGGTTGGGTTTCATATGAAACCCGTCCCCGGATGAAACCGCGATGGCGCTCGACTGGAATGGAGATTCTGACTATGGTCCGCGCCCATGAGTCACGACCCCATCTCCTTTCTGAGCGAAACCTTTCCTGCCCTTTTTGCCAAGGGAGTTGCCCAACTCGAAGCCAAAGCGGCGGCGGGTGACGCGGTGGCCAAGTCATCCCTGGAGGATGTCAAAGGCGCCACCGGTGGTGTGATTCTCCAGGTCGAAGGCGAAGGCGCCGTCTACCTCCGCGCCGACAACGGGACCATGGTCGTCCTCGACTCCGCCCCTGAGCCATCCGATGTGAAGCTCGCTGTCGCCGCTCCCGGAGCTGCCCTGCGTATGCTCCTCGGCGAAGCCGAAGATGCCGGCGAGCTTGAAGAGGCCAAGGCCGCCAGCCGCGCGGTGGGAACCGCCAGCAAGCGCCTTCAGGATGCCTTGGGCGCCGATAGCCTCGAGTTTCACCTCGTCGCGACGGAACGTTCCAGACCTTGGCAACATCACCATCAAGGTGGGTCTCAACGCCCCGGAGCCGCCGGCGGAACCTAAGTTCACCGCGACCATCGCGTTCGATGACCTCGAAGCTGCGCGAAACGGTGAGATCAACGTCCAGCAGCTCTTCTTGGGCGGCAAGCTCAAGATGACCGGCGACTACTCCCGCGCGCTTCAGCTCGGGATGTCGCTGATGGCGCAGATGCAGCAGCAGTAGGCCCTCGACAAGGCGAGGCCAACAACTCGCGAAGGGGCAGCGTCTGCTGTATCTTCGCAGACTCGTGTTCCGCGCTGCGTTCATTCTCATGCTCACCTCGTGCTCGGCCTACGGGTCGAACGCCCTGGAACCACGAACGCAGGAGCCACGAACGCAGGAGCCACGAACGGTTCCGTTCACCCAGGCTTCTGAGCTTGCGCAGAACCCACCGCGGCGGCACTGTCGAAGAAACCGCGCACGAAGACTCCCGTGTAGGCCGCTTGCGTTAAGCGCGAAGGAAGCTGAGCGCTTGGCGGGGCCGAGCACGGAACACACCGTCGACAAGTGGCGTCCTGCGGCACGTCGCTGTCGACGGCGCGGCCGCCGGCGTTTCTGTGACGGGCCCCGACGCGTGCCGGTGAGCGTCGGGCTTGAGCGGCAACGGCGCGACGAGCTGGACCTTGGAGTCCTCCGCAGCGCCGCTGAAGCCATCCGCGCCAAGGTCCGGCCGGAGTGGCTCGAAGCGATCAAACAGCTCGGGGTCGAGCCTCCGATCTACCCGCTGACTTGGCCCGTGGAAGACGGACACTTCGGACGAGGTGTCGGCACGGGGCGCTCGCGTTTCCGCGTACACCGTGGCGTCGATGTCACCGCTGAAGTCGGCACGCCGGTTCGCGTCGTGGCGTCAGGCTTGGTGCTCTACGCGGACAACGGCGTTCCAGGCTACGGCAACCTGCTCGTGGTGCTTCATGGCGGCGGCCAGGTGTCGTCGTATGCGCATCTGTCGGAAGTGCGCGTCGCCGCAGGCGGCGTCGTGAGGCGCGGCGACGTCGTGGCGCTGAGCGGAAACACCGGCATCTCGCGCGGGCCGCATCTGCACTTCGAGTGGCGTGAGGCGGGCCGCCCTGCAGACCCGATGCGCCGCATGTCCGTGCATCGCGTGCCGCCTTGGCTGCTCTCGCACTTCGAGTCGCACCCGCCTCGGCGACGACGCAAAGCGCGTTAGGTTCATTCTACGCCCGTCCCCAAGTGAACCTCTCAGAGCCGGGCCGCGGTAGGCCATGCCGACGGATCCACGTAGATAGAGCGGGCTGCCGAAGAGCTCCTCAGGGACAAACGCATAACCCACGCGGACTTCGGCGAAGAGCATGGTGGAGCGGTTCACGACGAGCTCTACAGAACCCATCACGACAGCGGCGCCGAACACGTTGGTGGCGTTTGCATCGGGAGTCGAGAGCACGCCGAAGGTCCCGAAGGCGCCTGCGTTGAGCGTGGTCATCGACGTGACCCGGGACGAAAGGCGAGGACCAAAGTCGAGACTCCCAACAACGCCGAGGTCGTCGCTGAACACTCCACCCTGGCCGACATACGAGCCTTCGCCGAGCCCAACAAAAGGCGTGAGCACTAATGAGACGTCCACCTTGCCGTCGGCATACACGAGAAAACGCATCGGGACTGAGAGGCCGCCACCGAAGCCGGTGCGAGTGCCGACGACGGCGCCGTAGTCGACGTGTGCGCGAAAGCCTAGGTTGAATCGCGAACTTGGCGCGACGGTGACGTCGATCCAAAACCCGGGCCAGCCCACGCCGCCGCTGATGACGATCTCGCCGTTGCCTTGGGTTCGACCGCCATGCACAGACAGCTCGTCGCCGGTGGGGCGAAGCTGAGCGCTCGCGGTGGAATCGGTGACCAGAACGGCGAGGAGAAGAACAACGGCGGAGAAGCGCACGGTGTGGAGCGTACCAGCATTCCTGGGGCGCAGAGTGCCAGCGAGGAGGTCGGGGGGAACCGCGACTCATGGCTGAGGCGTTGCCAGCCCGCACAGTTTGAGGCCCCCTGACGCAAGTTCCCACCCTGTGGGGGAGGCGCAGGCCCTAATAAACGATGTTCAATAGGGCTTTTGACTAGGATTCAATAAGCGGTTGTCGCTGGCACGACGCGTGCTTTGGCAACCCGTAGCGCAGCAAAGCGCCGATAGATCATCCCTTGGAGAACTACATGACGAACCCAATTCTTACTCGCCTGGCGCCCATCGCGCTCTCCTTCTGCCTCGCCGCAGGCTGTGCGAACGACACGGAGCCGACCGCCGAAGACTACGACGAGATCGCTCAAGGGGTCGCGCCGCTGATCACGCGAGACGTCCGCGGAAGCCTGGAGCTCAGCGCCGCCGTCGCGACCGGGGACACGCCTCTGTTTTTGTCTGCCAGCGCTGGAGGCACCTTCGAAGGACTCGATGGTGCGCTGTCCGTGGAGCTCTCCCTGATGTGCTCCACTGCCGAAGACGAGGCCCTTGACGTTTGTGACGAGACCACCGACCGCGCGGCGGTAGAGGGAAGCTTCGACGGGATGCTTGCCCTCGGGGGCTGGAGTGGCGCCATCGACGCGAACGCGAGCTGGGCCATCGACGGAACTCCAAAGCGAGACCATCGAGGCGAGCGGTTCCGCGTCCGTGCATGCAGAGTCCACCTTTGTGAGTTTCCTGACCGGCGCGGAGCGTGAATACATGCTGGACGTGGAAGCGTCCTACGCGTTGACGGCTCCCCGAGATGACGTGTCGGCGCTGAGCGGATCGGCGACTGCGGAGATCTACGCGAGCCGCCTCGCGAGCGGCCGACAAGGAGAGAGCAGCGTCGAGTTTTCGGTGGAGGCCGAGCTCACCTTCACGGGCAACACGGCGACTCTCGTGCTCGACGGAGAGGCAAGCTACGTGATCAACCTGGACAGCGGAGACGCCACGCGTCGATAGCATCCGCGTCAGCGATGCGCCGAAGCTCGTTCCCGCTCAACTCTTCCGAAGCCAGCACAACAAGTGCGTGCAGAGCTCGCCCGGCGCTTCCAAAGGCACGAAGTGGCCGACGTCATCCAGCACCACCTCACGGAAGCCGGCGGGGTAGTAGCGAGTCTGCCCACGCGCGATCTTCGGATGGATGCAGCCATCCTCGCGGCCGTGCAGGTAGAGCATGGGGACGGGGCTCGGCGCGGTCTCCACGAAGCGTCGTGCGAAGTCTCCGAGGGGGCGAAACATCGCGCGGTAGTAAGCGAGGGGTCCGGCGCCATCGCCCAAACCTGCAAGCACGACGTCGAGGTAGTTCGTGTCTGGCACAAATCTCGGCGACCACTTCGCCCGCAAGCGCAGGAGCCCGTCGCGGTTGAGCCCGCGTTCAGGGAGAAGCGGAAGCTGGAAAAGCGCCATGTAGCGGCTTCGAAGAAGCTGAGACGGAGAGCGCACAGTGTTGGTCAAGAAGACTCGCGGGTGCGGCACGGAAAGCGTCACCGCGTGCGTCAGTACGTCGGGGTGACGCGCCGCGATCTGATGAACGACGGCGGCGCCCCAGTCGTGACCGACCAGCGCAGACCGCCGGCCCGACACTAAGCGTGTGAACGACGCCAAGCGCTCGGCGAGGCTGTCGAGGTCGAAAGGTCCTGACAAACGTGAGGGTCCATAGCCGGGCATCCACGGCGCGACGGCGCGGTATCCTTCGTCGGCGAGCAGGCGCATCGAGGGCGCAAAGGCGTGGGGTGCGTCGGGAAACCCATGGAGGAAGACGACGCTCGGCCCGCTGACGGGGCCACAAGCGATGTACGCCAGGCCCGCGAGGTCGGCGGGATGTTCTTCGAGGTCCACCCGCGATTTGTACACGAAATGGTCGTGGGCTGCTCCGGGCTCGTTGCCCTGATTGAAAGCCGGGTGAGCGAGCGCTGCGTTCATCGCGTGTCGCCCACCCGCTCATCCAAGGATCAGCGCATTAGACCGCTGATGGGACCCCGGAGTTCACCGAGATCTTGGTCGATGCCGATCGACTGAAAGGCGGAGTTGATGATGTGGCCCGTGTGCGCTCCGCGTGCAGTGATCTCTCGGTTCAAGTTCAGATCGGAACTACGACCTCCGATCAAACACGACATCCCGGATGAACCGAAGCCGTGCTGGCTGACACTTTCGAAGAGCATCACGGCGGCGGTGTTGTTGAGCAAAGGCTCGCCTGTCGCTGCATCCGTGATGGCTTTGAGATTGGCCAACAGACGCGAGTACATCTTGACGTGCCAAGCAGAGTAGACGGTCTGATGGTGGACCCGCGACTGACCGTCCGAAGCGTTGTTGTGCGTCAGGTAGTGCATGTCTTCGGGTACGCCGCTAATTTCACTCAGCGACATCGCGCACTGCCACCACGAGAGCTGCCAGGCGACACTCCGCGTGAGGTCGCAGGCGAAGGCGAGGGCGATCATGTCCGCAAAGATCTCGCCGCGGAGCGTTTCGTTTGACCAAGTCGCACCCTGGCTGGGCTCCGTGGGCATCGACATGCCCACACAGCCGTTTCCAGTGACTCCAGGTCCAACGATGCCGGCGCTTGGACCCCCCACCGGACCGGGAATCAGCAGCGCGATCTTACGTTCAAGATCACGAATCGCCTCGAAGTGTTCCTCGATCCGTGACCAGTCCGCCCGGCTGACGATGGTGCGGAGGCTGGCTGCACGCTGCGCAGCCACGTCGAGGACCGAACGGTTCTGCTCCAAGATCCGACCCATGGCGCCAGGCGTAGGCGCCGGAGGAGGGGTCGTGCACGGCATCGGGTCGCATGAAGATGGCGGGGTCGAAGGTGCCGGTGGCGCTGTCACTCCAGTGAAGAGTTGCTCCCAAGCAGCCAGTGGTGATTCGGTGTGTGTCAGCGCACCGTTCCCGTCGTGCGACATATTGGCGCCCTTGCCGGCGCCTCCGTATCCGTTTCTCTGACCGGCGGGCCGGGTCTGAGTGCTGAGGCGCAACGATGGGATGGTGGTCTGGCCCGCAAAATGTTGCGCCACGATCTGGTCGCTGGTGATCGCTTGGATCGCTCCGCCGGTGGTGGGCGTCGATACGCCGGCCATCATCGGGCTGATCACAGACTTGTGGAAGGCTCCATTCCGATGCGCCGGGCCCGAACCAGCTGGAAGGTCGATGCCCTTGATGACCGCCACGTCTTCGATGACACCATCGTCACGGAGCGGGTCAAACATCCCATCGTTTCGCCCATTGGCGGTGGGCTGTGAGATGCCCTGGACGGCGATGACGTATCGCATCGGACCGGTCTGGGCTTTGGCCGAGCGAGGAATCATCGCCTCCAGCATGGGAAGTGAAACAGCGAGCCCGCCAGCACCAGCCAGGAACGTGCGCCGCGAAATTCGTTTGCCAACCATCAGTTTTCCTCCGTCACGCGATGGCGGAAGGCCTCGCTGCTGACCAAATCAAGTACCAGGCCCAAGAAGTCGTCTCCGTTGTCTGAGAAGCGCGATTCAAGTGTTGCGAGGGCGGCTTCGTCGGAGTCGCCGCTTCCGCCAAAGCGCGCTTGTCGACCCACCACGAAGCGAAAGTAGTGTTCGAGGAAGCAGGCCTGGATGAGTCCTTCGCGAATCAACACGGCACCGAGCTCGGCGGGCCCGGCGAAGTCATTGCCACGAACCGTATCCGTCCCCCTCAATCGCGCAGCTCGGGTTGAGCTCTTCGCGGTCTCGGTACACCCCCAGCGCCTCGTAGTTTTCAAGTCCGAACCCGATGTAGTCCATCTGCCGGTGACAGCCCTGGCATTCGGGGTTGTCGACCATGTTCCACCATTCCGACTTACAGCTTCCAGGATCCGTGGTGACGTTCATGATGGCCTGAAGGTTGTTGGGGGCTACGACTTCGGAACAGGTGAGACGACGGAGCACCGCATTGCCGCGGCGCGACGGCGAGGTGTCGACGGCCGTGGTTCCCACGGTCAGAAATGTCCCGTGCGAGAGAAGGCCCGCCCGCCCATCGGCGTAGGCCACCCATCCTTCTTCGGCGATGGGTCCCATTCCGTAGTGCATCGCGAGTCGCGGCGTCACGTAGGTTTCGTCTTCGGTGAATAGGTCGGACCAAGGTCGAGGCGCGCCGAAGAGCACGCGCTCGACGAGCTTGAAGGACTCCTGGCGCAGATCCGCCTCGAGCTCCGCATCGTCGCCGAGGTAGGCCTGTTCGTACCCCAGCCACATCGCGTGAATGCGCGCCACCTGCTCAAGGGCGCGTGAGTCGGTCATCATGCGAACGGCCTGTGCACGAATCCCCGCGGGCGTCGAAAAACCACGCTCTGCGACACGGTCGAGGAGCGCCGCGTCGGGGCCTCGGCCCCAAAGCAAGAAGGCGATGCGCGAAGCGAGTTCGTACTCCGACAGGCGCATCACATGCGCCGCGCTCGTACGAACCGTGCCTTCCAGATGGTAGAAGAACTCCATGTCGAGGAGCAGGGCCCGGAGCGCGAGGCGCACGCCCACGTAGAAGTCGTCGGCGGCTTCGGCTTCGGCCAAAAGTCCATCCCGATATACATCGATGTGGTCTTGAGAGAGCGGGTGCCGAAGGAGCAAGCGGCCAACGTCGTGGAGAAACTCTTCAAAGCATATGGCGTCATCGGGACTTGCGGGCGAGCACGGAACCAACGCTTGCACTTCGCTGTCGCTCATGGCGGCGACGACGCGCATCGAGAATTCCACGAGGGAGTTCTGGAGCGGAGACTCGGGTGGGCTGTACACCGCTTCGCCCAGCTGCTCCATCGCGTCGTTGTCGAATGGACTGGCGTCCTCTCGGCCGACGGATTCTCCAAGGGGCCAGTAGGTGTCGAACAGCCGCTGTTCGATCGTCACGCCAAGGGCTTGCTCGAGGGTAAGCTTGGCCTCCCGAGCGCTCAGACGGCGGAGCGGTGCATAACCGAGACCGACGGGTGAGGCGAGGGCGTCTTCGCCGAGCTGCGGCGGTCGAGTTTCGATGTCTTCGACGCCGGGGACGCTTTCGGCGTCGCCGATTTGGCCTGTGCACCCTGCACTGAGCATCAGAAATATTGGAATGAGTCTTCGCATCTTGTTTCCTTGCCTATTGGCTCACGAATTAGCTGCCCGATCGGCGACACTCTTCGCCGCCCACGCGATCCGCAAATACACAGCGCAGGCCCGAGCAGCAGGTGCGCCCTTCGCAACGCTCAAGTTCCATCGCGCACATGGTGGGGCCTGTGTCAGCGGCGCCTGTGTCCGCGGCTCCAGCGTCGACGGAACCCGAATCCGATGTGCCTGCGTCGATCGGCAAAGGGCCCCCATCGGAGGCGGCTCCCCCATCGGACGCTCCTGCGCCCGCGTCTTGTCCAGAATCCACTGAAGCCGCCATTCCCGCGTCCGCGTCATCTTCGATGCACGTTCGACCCAGCTCGCACCGAAGGCCGCTGCAGCATGCGTCGCCAAACGAGCAGTCACCTCCGAGTGCAATACAAGAGACGGTCCCGTCGAAGCCAGGTGCATCCCGTTGTGCGTCCGGCGCGCTGAGCGACGAATCGAACTCGACCATTTGTGCGGTCTCACCACATGCACAGAGCAGGATGAAAGCGGACGTTAGAAGAAGTCGGAGCTGTGTCATGGCCGTGAGTCGCGGGGAGCCCGTCCGACCATGAAAAAAAGTTTGGCGAAGCGTAGAAAACGAAGAGGAGCTCGGACTACGAGCGGGCCTCGCGATGGGCTCTCGAGTCAGCACCGTATTGACGTGCACCGAAATGTGCGTACGAGGTGCTTATCCAGCGCAACTGACGCCACATACCCGACGTCCATCCGGGCACACGACAACATCCACGGGACACGAAAGGGTGCAGTTCGCGTCATTGCAGGTCAGCGAACACATACCTGTCGAGCACTCGACGGCGCAGTCCGCATTGCAACGGACATTGCATCGACCTTCGAGACACGCGACGGACATCGGTTCGTCGAGGCCTACAACACAGGTATCACGCGGAGCGAAGCACTGTTTGAGGGCGTCCGCCGTCAGGCCACAACGAGTTCCGTCACCGCAATCGGGTGGGTCGGGCCGAGGCGTCTCCTCACGGAGACCTACGCTGCAGTCCCCGCTGCACGCCGCCGAGCACGCCGCGGGAGTCATCGCACTGGGGCACAAATCGCAGTCGTTTCCAAAGCACGGCAGGGTCGGGCCGCCGTCGTGGGTGTCCGTTGCGCCATCGAAGACATTCACGGTGTCCCCTGTCGTAGCGTCGGCGATCGTCACGTCCATGATTGCGGCGTCGCTCGACGTGGACGGGAAAGAGCTCGACGTCCGTGGTCGCGCAGCCGACGAGCACCATACAACAGATAAAAGCGGGTCGAATCATGGTGAACGCTTGGAGAGATCAGGCGCGGGGTCTGTATGTAGCGTAGTCGACAAACGAGAGCGCGGCCGGGGGTCGCGTGGGAACGTTACTGAGTCGCCGCAGACGCCGCCGTTCATGAAACTTTTCATGTGCCTTGCCAAACGATGCCCGCGCCTGCCGTGCCGTACAGAGGCCCCTCGCGGGATACGGGCTCCCCCATCGCTGTAAAACGGCGTGCTCCCGGGACAAGGCCAAGATGAGCGTCAACGTACAGCCCGAAGCCGCCACGCAGTCGAACCGTGAGAGCTGTTCGGGCGCCGAACGAGAAGCGAAGCGGCGAAGCGCCCAGCGAGGTATCGATGGCACCCGGTGCATCGACGCGGAACGAGACGACTCCAACGTAGCCCAGCGCTGCGACCTCAATACGCGATGAGCCCCGAAATCGCGCGCCGAAGTCAACGCCCACATCCGTCCGGCGCGACCGTACCTGCACCTGCGGAGCCGCGACGTTCTGTCGATTCTGTCCCCAAATCTCCCCACGCAGGACCAACTGAAACCGAACCGTTTCGCGACCGAGCAACAGCCCGATCTCGGCTCTGGGCCGGTGAAAGAGAGTCTGGGGGGACCCGGTAAAGGTGAGAGAGTAACCCGCGGCGAGATAGAGCGCGACCGACGGATCGTCCGCCGCGTCATCGTTCGCCACCCCTTCGATCGGTGGCGTGTCGGCACTGTCTTGGTCGTCGGCACGATCTTGGTCGTCGGTTCTATCTTGGTCGTCGGTTCTCTCTTGATCGTCGGTTCGCTGAGAACCGTCGCCACGCTGCGTAGCCTCCCCCTCTGAGTTTTCTCCGCGCGGAGGAGTCTCTTCGGCGGCCTCGGAGCTTGGTGCAGTCGGCGTTGTCTCGACGGGTCGCTCCTCCAGCAGAAGGGGCAGCCGCAGCATTTCCGACAGACGCACGACGATGGCGTATGAACCCATGCTGGGGCTGAAGCTTCGCTCCAGAATGTGCGCGTCGCCGCGCCGAAGCGCCCGAAGCTGGCCCGCTTCGCTGTCGACGACGACGACGACGTCAAATTGCGGTGAAATAGGATCGAGCCGTGTTGACGGCTCCCCGACGACTCCGCCCTCGAACCATCGGGCTACGTAGTCCGCGAGGGCAGCGTCCCTCGCCTTTCGGGGGACGATGACGACCTCGGTCACGGGCGCCTCCGCCATCGCAACGCTCACCCCCGTCAGGACAACCACCGCCGCTATTGCTCGTCCCCACATCCCTTGACGCGAGCGAGTGTACTCATCCAGCTTCGACAAAGCGAATCGGCCGCGAATCTCGGCCGCGAAACGTGGTGCGTCCAATCGTTCCGTGGCCCGGATGCGGAGCGG
Organism: uncultured Alphaproteobacteria bacterium; assembly: GCA_963799455.1. GTDB lineage: Bacteria > Pseudomonadota > Alphaproteobacteria > Rhodobacterales > Rhodobacteraceae > CAWCXF01. The sequence continues at coordinate 392,471 of CAWCXF010000007.1, forward strand.
TCCACAAGCACGGGCGATGTCGATGGTGCGCCCAGCTCAGAGCGCACTGAGCAAACGTGATCGCGGCTTCAATCCTCCGACTCCGCGTGATCCGCGAGCCAGCGCCGGCCGGCGTCGGCTTGAGGCGACGACGGGTGTCTGCGTACAAGGCGCTCCGCTGCACGCCGCGCAGCCTCACTTCGCTCGACCATTTCGAATGCGAGAACCTCAAGCCATGCCGCTTCCGGAGCGAAGTGAACTTGGCCCCGTCGCCTGTGAGCCGCGAGAGCCCGGCGTGCGGCGACCGGTCGACGCGTGTCGAGCTCCAATCTTGCGAGGCGAATCCACGCACTCTCGGCGGTGGCTCCTCGCCGCAAGCCTGCGCGACGGTAGAGCACGCGGGCCTCCTCCAGATCACCGTCGCGACGGGAACGTTCAGCTCGCTGGACCAAAGACTCGACGGTGACGTCCGCATCGCCGCGGCGGCGCGGGGTGGAGCTGCGCGGTGCGAAGGTGTCGTCCGCACTTTCGCTCGTACTTTCGCTCATGGAGGCGTCCTCCGCGGCGTCATCCCCTGTCTCTCCGACGAAATCGCCATCGACGACCACCTCGTCCGCGTCTGTTTCGTCGGGCGAGTTCGTCACTTGGCCGCGGCTATTGCCTTCTTCGGTCCACCGCTGCACGCGCGCTTCGAGGAACGAGCCGTCAAATGGACTCTGCGCCGCCTCACCACTTCGCCAGCGTCCCGGACCCTCGATGACGATGGGCGACGCCCCGTTGCCGTCCACTTCCACACGACCCTCCGCCACTGCGACAACGAGTTCGTCGTCGACGCGTACCTCGAAGGTCGTCCCACGAACATGAACGTTGCCTCGGGGAGTCTCGACGATGAGCTCCCCGCCGCCAAGATCGCGGGCGTGAACGGCGACGCTGCCGTGGTCGAGCGTAAGGACCGTGCGGCAGGGCTCCGCCGCGGTAACGCGGAGCGCTGCCCGAAGCCCCGGCGCAAAGGCGACATGTTCCCAGTCCTGTCGCCCCGTGACGTCCCCGGGAACACCTGGCTCGCGCTGGGCGCAACGCGCAGCGTCGCCTGCGCTGTTCGCCGCTTGCCGTCGAGGCGCCTCGCTGCTGCTGCCGTTCCAGTCGTGGCTCCAAATCCCCACGGCAAGAGCGGCGCACGCGACGACGGCGACAGCAGCTCCCCGTTGGATTTGCATGACTCGGCGAGCGCGTGCCACATGTATGGGGCCCATGTCGGCCATCATGCTGCCAATATCGCGGTTCACGTCTGCTTCGCCTGCGTGGGCTTCATCCGCGTAGGCTTCGTCCGAAAGAGAACGTAGACGCGCTCGTAGATTGGGGTCCAAGGGCTTCATCCGACGAGCTCCATCAGCGCCGGATCTTTTGCGGCGAGGGCACGAAGTTCTTTTTGTGCGTAATAGACACGAGACTGGGTCGCGGACGGTGAGGTGTTGGTCATCTCTGCGATCTCTTCGATGCTGAGCCCTTCGAGGGCCCAAAGCATGAAAGCGATGCGTTTCTTTTCGCTGATCTTCGCGAGCAATCGCCGCGTGCGCCGAAGTTGCTCGGCCGCTTCGCTCCGCGTGTCGACTGGAGGGTCATGGCTCACGGGTTCTTCGGCCCAGTCGCCGCGGCGACGGAACCACGCGCTGGGACGCATGGCGCGCTTCGCGATGCGAACCGTGATGCCACCGATGAAAGTGGACAACTTGCTTTCGCCGCGGAAACGCGGGAGGGCGCGGCAGAATTCGACGAAGACATTTTGCACAAGATCGTCGAGGTCTGCCCGTGCGCCGAGCATCCGGAGCAGCATGCGTCGAACGCCAGCCTCGTGAAGGCGCGCGATATGCTGAAGCGCGGAAGGGACGCCCGCTTTGGCCTGAACCACCAGGCGCACTTCTTCGTCGAGGGTGTCATGGGTGAGGGGCACCGGAGCTGTCGTGCCAACCAGCATCATCGACTGGGTCGCCGCATCGGCGTCCATCCATGAATCTTTTTTCTTTTTGGAAAAACTAGCCACTGGCGGGATAAATGGGGGCGCCTCCAGGAGGCTCCTTGGAGGGTTTCATGTGGACCGTGACACAGATGGGAACACCGGAGCAAAGTGCGTGGACCGCAGGTGAAGAACACGCCGGCTTGCGCGCAAGTGCATGAGTTCTTTTAGTAATTTGGATGCATCCGGGATGGACCGGGACACTCCGACGGACCATTCTTCCACAAGATAGAGGCGGAAATACCTGGAGAAGGTTCTACCCGTGAAGTTTCGGCCTATGCCGGCTCTGCGAGGGCAAGCGCGAACTGCGCGCGTTTGTTCCCGTCCACCTGGTCCCATCGCGCGTCTTCGTCCAACGCTCGCGTGAGGGCGTCCGTCGGAGCGTCTCCTGCGGCGCGGTATCCGCCCCCTTCGCGGGCGGCGCGGGCGAGTACTTCGGCTCGGGCAGCCTGTCGTAGCTGGACCGACTCGCAAAACTCCGACGCGTCGTCGATGGTCGAAAACCGCAGCCGAACGCTCTCCAACTCGTCGAGGTGCACCTCCACCTCGCCGCCGAGATCGACCACGGCGGTGATGTGCCCCAGCGGAATCCTCTCATCACCGATGACCAGCGCGTCGATGCCCAAGCCGAACGGCTGCATCGCTTCATGAATGATCGGGGAGCTCACGGGAACGCCGACCGAGGCGAAGGCCCAGGCGACTAAGCCTACGATCCCCGCGATGACGAGAAACAGGACCTGCGAGCCAGTGGTTACAGAGCCCGCACACGACCTCCGGGGGTGATATTCACCGTCCCCAAGGGCCACGTAGGAAACCATCAACGTGAGGAGCAGCAGACCCACAAGCGTCCGCAGAAGCGTGCTCCCCGTGCTGTTGCTGTTGTGCTTTCGATCACCCGAGAGCACTTTGCTGCGAAAAGGGGCGTCGGAACGCCAGCGCTCCAGGAGCTGCTCTTCGGTGCCCACGCACCAGTCTCCGGCCGCGCGCAAGCACCGGATTCGTATCGCTTCGGGCAGTTCTTGTTTCATCTGGGCGTCGAGCGTATCACCCGGTCCAAGTACCGACGAAGAGTTCGTTAGTCGACGTTGTCGGACGTTCGAAGCAGGGCGCGGACCCGCTCTCGATACGGCGAGCGCGGGAAGTTCTGCTCGTAGAGAAGAGCTGCGCGCTGCGCTTCTGTGTGTCGCTCGAGACGCACCAGGGCTTCAATCCAGTAGAGCTCCCGCTCCGGCGCAAAGTGCGGGGTGACCTGGTCCCGCGCGACCTCGATCAGACGAAGCGCTTGCTGAGGGTCTGCGTCGACGAGTCGCTGGATCTGTTGCATGGCGCGCAGCTCCTCGCTCGGGGAGTCGACGGCGCTGGGTGCCTCTTGTGTCGCCTCGTCCGCGCGCGGCCGACGGATCCTATCGGTCACAACAGCCGGCGGCTCGGCGGGCGCCGGAAGTTCAGGAAGTTCGGGAGCCGCGGTGGGAATCTCACGCGTCGTTGGACTCGGCGTGCTCGGTACCGACGTCGGAGTCGAAGTTTGAGAGGTCATGTCCGTCGCAGCGGCGTTGTCTGTGGTCGAGCCGGAAGGCTCACCGCTTTCGCTCACCACCTGGTACGCCGTCGCGGCGCCCGCGACCGTCAGAATAGCCAGCAGCAGTTTGGCGGGCGTGCCCAAGGCGAGGAGCGTTCCCGTCGACGCCGCAGCCCCTGCTCCGGCGGCTGCGCCCGTTGTCGAACCCGCCGCGGCGGCACCCGTGACTGCGCCACTCGTCGCGGCAGTGGTCGCGCCAGCGGTCGAGGAGCCAGCGGCACCCGCTGCTCCGGCTCCCCCTGTCGTCGCGACGCCTGCGGCAACGGCGCCGACAGCGACGGCGGCGACAGCCGTGCCGATCTTGTCCAATCGCGCTGGCGATGGTTCATCCGTCGACGAGGACTCCAGGATCGCTCGCGCTTCCGGCGACAGCTGATCACGCCAGCTCATCGGCGTCTCTCCTGAGCGGCGGCGACCCCTTCAAGGGCGACCCGCATTTTGCGACGCGCAGCGTTGAGACGTGAGTAGCCGGTTTGAATCGGGCACTGGACGATCTGAACAGTCTCGCGCATCGGAAGTCCTTCGAGTTCGTGGAGCAAGAATATCTCGCGTTCAACGACATGGAGCTGCTGCAAGGCCTCGTCGAGGGCGTCGCGAATCTCGCGCACCCAGACGGACTCGTCTTGGCCGACGACTTCACCGGCGGCGTCCGATTCGCTGAGCACTTCTTTGCTCGTGCTGTGACGCCGGCGGTGTCCGGAGACGAGGCGCCGGGCGATCTGAAAGAGCCACGCTTTCGGAGAGGCTCCGTCGAAGCCGTCGATGCCTCGGAGCGCGACCACGAAGACGTCTTGGGTGATGTCGTCGACGTGGCGGTCTGCCACGCCCAGCCGTCGAACGACGCGGTGCACAAAGCCGCCGTACTCCTGAAAAAGCGTCTGGACGCGCAACCCGCCGGACGCGGTGTTCTCCTGAAGGGGGCGAGCGGCGTTCACGCCTCGTCTCCCCAGCGTGCTCCCCAAAAGACACCGACGGAAAGCGCACCGAGACTTTGCTCGTAGGTGAGCGACGGCCTCTGTGTATCGAAGCTCGCTCGCTGAATCATCACGCGCGGTCCGGCGTGAAGAGACACTCGGTAGCGAGAGCGTTCGTAGCGAAGCGCCAGGTGTGCGCCTGCGCTCACCGACGCAAGAACAGAACGCGTCTGCTCTCGGAACCCCTCGCCTTGGCCTTGCACGAACCCCGCGGCGAAGAGACCGCAGCCGCCCACCCGAAACGAGGACTCCCTGGACATCACGCAGGACTCAAGGGCGAAGGACACTGTGCGGACGAGGATCGCCGAGTCGAGGGCCGGGGACAATCGACCTTGCTGGTAGAGCAGCGACAGCGACGCCGACCATCGACCGCGATCGAGACCGACGCCGACAACGGGACCCAAGGGAACGTTCGGGACGCGGCCCGTGGTCAAGTCCGCGCCGACAAACACGAAGCCTAAGGTGCGAGTGGGCGTGTCGCGGATCGGCTGCGCCGCTTCAGGAAGGGGCGGCGTTGGTCGTCGGGGAACACGCCGCGGAACTCGCGCTCGGCCGCGTGATGGTGGTGGGGCGAGCCCTTCTGCTCTCTGCCCCGTCATCGCCGCAAGTTCCGCCGTCCCGGTCGGGCTCGTGGACGGCTCTTCGGGCGTGGGGGCTGGCCGCGACAGCGGCTCTTGCTCGGAGGTGGCAAGGGTCAAAGCGCTTCGCATCGCTTGGACGACAAAACGAAGGGTCTCGATCCGCGTTTGGCAGTCCGTGCCGGCGAGTGATAGCTCGCGCTCGCCCACGATGCGCGACGCCCGAAGCGCTCGAACCCGGACGCCTCCGCCGGTGGGCGCGAGCTCAAAGCCTAAGTCGGCATCGGAGGCGACGAGGTTCATGAGTGACGCGTCTGAAAATAGACACGACTCGTTCTCGTCAAGAGCCCGAGCCCGGGACGCGGTGCCGAGGAACGCGGTGCCGAGTAACGTGCCCGGGAACACCGAAACGAGGACGAAGAGGAACCGCATCGACACGAAGAAGGAACAAGTCCATTGACTTAGCGCCAGTCTGGGACTTCGAAGGGGACCGAGCCGATTCGGACAGGTATCTCCGCGCAGGGGACGGGTACGAAGTAGTCCCCGCCCGAGGTGTCGAGGGATACGCGACCGCAGGCAAATCCTTCGGGGAAGTCCAGTATCCATGCGCCTTCGCCCAGCGACGCGCTCGCACGTGGATACTCCGAATCGCTGCCGCGCCGATAGATCACGGCGTAGTCGGACTCGGAGCGACCGACCGCGTTGGTCATCGCGCTTATCACTTAGACCGTCGAACCCACCCTGGCGTCCCGTGGGCAGCGAATAGTCGAACGGATACAAGACCACCCACGCGACTCCGACGTAGAAGGAGCTGTCGTCGATGCGATTCAAGCGCTTCGACGGGGACGCTTTCCGGAAGCGATAGTTCGTAGCGGTTCATGTCGACCACGTTGGGGCTTGAGCGTGCTGAAATGATGTAGGCGTCGTCGCCGGGTGCCGCGTCGGCCCATTCGAACGACGTCTGAAAGAGCTCGGGAGCGATCGACGTCGTCGATAATCAGCGGACCTCCCACGAGTCCGCCAGCGCCGACGCTTGCCGTCGAGACGCACGCAACGAGCGCGAGCAGTGGCCACCTCCTCATGGAGGCGTCTTAGCCCATGGCGACGCTGGCGTCCGCTATTGTTCATCAGCGCTCGATCGTCTCGCCGAGTCCACGAACATGCGGACTGCGGAGGATCACCACGCGCTGCTGGGGTGAGATGTACGTGCCGCCTGCGTTGGCGGGAAACATCAGGAGGCGCTCGTCGCCGGACACGGTGTCGTCGAAGGCATCCTCCAGCCTGAAGCCCAACACTTCCTGAAAGGTGTGCGGAAGCCCGAGGAAGTGACCGATCTCGTGGGCGATGACCGTATCCAGCGTTTCTAGATCCGAGTCCTCGTTGGCGACGACGAGGACCGCGTCTCGGTTTTCGCCCGAATCAAACGTACCGGGAATCTTCGCGCTCCCGAGGACGCCCTCCACGTCGAAGCCTTCGACGAAGACGACGCTGATCCCAAAGGGAGCACTTGGAAGATCGCGGACAATGGGGAAGTCGTTCGCGTACGCGTCGACGACGCCGGGAGACGGGACGTCTGTGCGCGTGACGCTACCTCGCTCGAGTCCGGCGGCGGCAAAGACGGCGAAGGTTTCATCGAGCATGGACTCGAACGCGGGGTCCGCTTCGCTGCTCTCCGCCGTCCATCCCCGCGAACCGGTGAAATACAGGTTGAGGTCGAGGAGGCCCGACGTAGGCTGTGCGCCAGCGCGAATGATGACGCTCACCTCGACGGGACCGCTGTACGCCGCGCCGAAAAAGACATCTTCGGGTGACGCGCAGACGCGAACGCGGTGAACGCCGGCGCTGGGCATGTGCGTGCCGCTCGGAAAGACAGCCGCCCCGGTGTTCCCTGCGTCCTTGTGGACCGGGTTGATGCACGTGCTTCGCTCGTCGCAGTCCGGCCCACTGGTGACGCACGTCGTCTGACAGAGGTTGAGGTCGGTGTATTCCAGCCAGTCGGGGCTCACGATGACTTCGCCCGAGGGGTCTACCCACTCGCACACGGTGAGTCCAGAGTCTCCATGATCGCCGCTGCGCTGCATGGAAAGACCCACCGAGAGCACGCTCTCGGGGACATCAATCTCAAAGAGTTCGGAGGTTCCATCGACAATCTCAAGGGTGAACTGCGACTGGGTTCGGGAGAACGGGGTAGTTTGCGCGTCGATGGACACGTCCACCGAAGCGTCGCCCGTCGCGCCTGCGTCGAACTCGAAGGTCGCGTCATCTCCGCATGCTGTCAGGACGAGCCCGAACACAAGCGTGGTCACGGAATGAAGATACCGAGTCATCTTACGAGTCCCCGCACGCCGCGAGGGCGTCTTCGGTGGCCTCGGTCAGCATGGGGCAGGATTCGACGCGGTTCTCGAACCTCTGCATACAATCGGTGCTATCGCTGCCACCACACGTGGCGCTCATGATGCACGCCTCGAGGTCGTTCAGGCGTCGATCCATACACTGGAAATTCGGCTGAACCTCGGAGCCTGTCGCCGCATCCGCAAGGCATGCAATCTGTTGTTCCGTAACTTGACTCACGCTGCAGTAGTCGGACAAGTCCGGCGAAGCGAGACATGCACACGACGCTTCAAGGACGCTGACGAACTTCCTCCAGAGAATCGGCGGGTCGACATTCACGCCGGTGTCGCCTTGGGTCGTCGCGTCAGCAGCGCTGGCGTCGGAGACCGCCGCATCCGGAGAAGAGCCGTCCATCGCCGTGGAGGCGTCCATGACGCTGTCATCGTCGCCGCAGGCAAGGGCGAGTCCGAAGAAGATAAGGAAGATATTTCGCATAAGAAGTGACCTTTCACCCCCCAATGCCTTGAGCTCGTTCGAATTACTGATCGGTCGGCGCAGATTTCTTTCTATTCTTGGGAGCAGAGGAACGCTCGAACGGACTGGGCGCCAGTGATAGGATCGCGTCATGCACCCGACACGCCGCGCCCACGCCCTCTTTGCTGCCTTTTTTGTCGTCGCATGCGGTGACGACTCGACAGCGATGGACGCCGGCCCCGAAGCACCCACCGTCGATGCGGCAGAAACGAGGGACGATGTCGGCGCCGCGGACGTGGTCACGGCCGTCGACGCACCGTCTGTCGACGCACCCGAAGGCGACGGCTCCTTGGGGGATGCAGGGACGACGCAGGTCCCCCCGACCCATGTGCCGGCGCAGAGTTCTGCGAGTCCTTCGACGACTACGACGCAATGACTCTCACCGACGGCCAGCGTTTTGGTCCCTGGCGCGCGGCCTTCGAGGGCGAGAGCAACGCGATGACCATCGACAGCACGCGGGCCGTGACCGGATCCCAGTCCTTACGCATCCACGTCGAAGACGGCGCGCGACGTGGCGGTCGCCTCTTCACCACGGGCGACCAAGCCGTGTTCGGCGGCGGACCCACAGCGATGTACGGCCGCATGATGATGTACGTCGAAGAGAACGGGTACAGCACGCACTGGACCTGGGGAGGTCTAGCTGGGGATGCCGTCGAGAGCTCGCCCATTGCAGGAACGCGCGCCACGTATCTGCTCAGTTCCCTCAACAGCGACGACGCCAACCGATTCAGCAGCGTCTACTATACGAACACCGACCCCGCGCGCGACTGCTGGAACCGCAGCGAGTTACCCATACCCGCCGGACGCTGGATGTGCGTTGAGTTCTCCGTGGACAGCGAAGGCCGAAACGTCCGCGTGGGCGTCGATGGCGACGAGATCATCAACGTGGATGAGACCGGTCAAGGCTGCGTCGGCGATGTGCCCAACGACACGCCTTGGCACGGCCCCAACATCGATCAGTTTTACGTCGGGGCTTGGAGCTTCCATCCCATGATCGGCGACCTCGACGTGTGGATCGATGACGTCGTCCTGGGGTCCGAGCCCTTACCCTGTCCGTGAGCCGAGTTACGCAGTACGATTTATCAGGTGTCGGTCTCCCGTAACGCGTTCGCGCCAGACGGCGTGGCCATTCGCTCCACGAGGCTGCGCACCTCCGCTCGATCGAAGGGTTTCGCGATGACGCGGGCGGGCATCTGTTCGAGCAACGACGTGCCTCGGTCGCCGAAGGCGCCGCCGGTGATGAAGTGCATGCGCTCCGCCGCCGCTGAGTCTGTCTCCACGAGCCATCGGTAGAGTTCGGGGCCGGACATGTCTGGCATCATCACGTCGCAGAGAATGACGTCGAAGAGTCGGTCCTCACGCAAGAGGTCTCTTCCGTCGAGTCCCCCGGCGGCGATGACGCAATCATGCTTATGAAGGATTCGGGCCAGAGCGCGCGCCACCTGTGCGTCGTCGTCGATGATCAGCACGCGCGCGCGGTGAAAAGGTGCCGGGGTTTCCTGGCCTGCCGCCAGGGGTTTGGGGCGCTCGCTTCTCACGGCGGGCAGCCGGACCACAAAGCGGGTGCCGCGCTCAGCGCCGCGTTCGACGGCGATGGTGCCACCGGCGGCCTCCACGATGTCGTGGCAGATCATCAGGCCGAGTCCGACTCCCGTCGCCTTTGTGGAGAAGAAAGGGTCGAAGAGGCGCGCCAGATCCTCGTCGGCGATGCCGACGCCGGTGTCGCTGACCGCCACACACACGTGGCGTGCCTCGTCCCATGTCTCGACGGTCACGACGTTCGATTCGGTGTCCCCTTCTTCGATGGCGTGGGCGGCGTTGGTGAGCAGGTTGACGAAGACCTGAGACAGACGACCGGAGTCCGCGCGCAGCTTTTGCGTCGCCCGAAGGCGTACCTTGAGTGTCGCTCGGTGGCGAATTTCGTTGGACGCCATCGCCAGGGCGACCTGGAGTGGTTCGTCCACACCAAAGATGGAGACCTCGTCACGCGCGCGGGAAAACGCTCCGAGGTCGGCGACGATACGTCGGATTCGCTCGCAACCACCGAGGGCATCCGCCAAGCGAAGGGAATCCGCTTCGTCCGCATCTTCGGCGATGTCACGGAGGCTCTCGGTGACGTAGGTGAGGGGGTTGTTGATCTCGTGCGCCACGCCTGCGGCCAAGAGCCCAACGGCGGCAAGGCGTTCGGACTGAGAGAGTGCGTTTTGCAGAGAGAGCGTGCCGAGCGCGCTGCCGACTTCACCGGCGACGGTCTCGACCACACGCCTCTCCTCCGCCCAGTCCGCGTCGTGAGGAACGAACGCTTCGATGAGGCCTCGCTCCTTTCCACCGACCATGATCGGAGAGGCGATGACATGATCGGTTTGGGCGAAGGGGGACGAACTTGAGCGTTCGTGGTCGACGACGATGGAGCAGCCCTCGAATGAGTTGAAGGCTTTGTGGAGTTCCTCCGCCACGCTGGTGCCGAGCTCCACGGCCGAGCGCCCTTCCTGAATCGCGACGTGAACCGCCCGCGCGCACGCGTGAAGTGTCTCCGCCGTCCGCGCCAATCGACGGAGCTCGCCCAAGGCGTCGTCCAGGTCTTTCGTTCGCGCGTCGACGCGGTCTTCAAGCGCTTCACGAATGCCTTGGAGTTCGTCCTGGGACTTCTTGTAGGCCGACACGTCGCGCAGCATGTAGAGGGTGCCAAGCGTTCCACGCCGATGACTCACGGGGGCCTGAGAAACGGAGATGTAGATGGTGTCGCCGGCGGGAGTGGTGAGGCCAAACTCCTCGTCGTTGAGCGTCTGGCCGTGCGAAGCGAGCAGGTCATCCAGCGAGGTGGCGCGGAGCTCATGGACGTCGCGACCAAGGAGCTTCGCCGCCGCAGGGTTTGCGTGCACGATGCATCCTTCGGGGTCGACCAAGAGAACACCGTCGCTCATCGCTCCGACGAGCTCGTCCGCCGCGGAGCGCGGCGTGAAGTCGACGAGGCCATAGCGCAGGATCGCAAACGCCGATCCGACGACCCAGAACAGCAGGAACACCGGGCCGAGGTTGGGAATACTGTGGATGTCGACCAGAGGAAGAACGACGTCGGTGACCGTCGCGAGGCTGAAGGGAATGATCGCAGCCCCGGCGATGATGTATCCCTGACGTCGAACCAGAGGGTACGCCGTCGTTCGAGCCTCTTGCACCACACACAAGAGGCCCAGTCCCATGAAGAGCCCGTAGTAGGTGAAGAAGAAGAAGCTCCAGGGCGTGAGCGCCCACCGGTAGCCCCAGCCCCAAGTCTCGCGTTCGTAGCCTTGGCTGAGGAGACCGCTCCACTGCGCGAAGAGGACGACAAACGGAGGTACGACGAGCGCTGCTTTGGTACCGAACCGAGCGAGCGTTCGCTGGCGTCCGCTGAAGAGGAGCGCGAACCACAGGGCGATACTCGCAAAGCCGGACCAGCCCACGGCGCCGATGTTGTACCCCACGCTCGCCTGCACGCGCGACATGGCCGGGTTGTGCACGAGGAGAAGCGACGAACTCCAGATGAAGAAGGAGAAGGTCACGCCGGCGAAAGCCAGGCTTCGCCGATTGCGGGGCGCTCTCCAAAGCATGTACACGGTGACGTACCCGTAGACGGCGACACAGAAGAGGTGGAGGTATTGGAGTGAGGTCACGGTTTTTGTTTCACGCCAACCTCATCTTAGCGGAAAGTCGCCGTATTACCGCCTTTTTGCTGTCTCCCTCGTGAGGGTGAGTGCGGGTAATCTGCCGAAAACGGTCGCGTGCAACACCAACGAAATAGCCTAAGTTGGCTTTGCCGTCGGTTCTTGCCTGTTTTGGACACAAGATGAGAAAGTGGCCAGCGTGCCTGCGTACGAGGCGGGTGGCGCCCCTTGCTGGTGTCACGCTCTAAACGGAAAGCTTTGTCGTTGAGAATCAGAGCTCGATGCGTCGCAGTGTGATTCGGAGCATTTGATCCACAGGAGGCGGCTCGTTGCCCGCGTCGTCGGGGGTGAACACTCGTACGGTCGCGCCCTCGTCGTCGCCGCCTGAGCGCGAGCCCGGTTGTTCGAGTCCGTAGCCGAAAGGCTCGTTCGGTTCCGTACCTGCATCGTAGAGACGAGCAAAGGATGTGATGTCGCCTTCCACAGGCAGCCCCTCTTCGAACAGAGGCATTCGTAAGCCGACGAACGCGTCATTGCTCACGCCGAGCATCGTGACGAAGTGTAAGTCGTCGCCTTCCACAGCATCAAACTCGGTCGTGAAGGCCCCGCCGGGGAGCAGCGGGTCATTGCCGTACGTCACCTCCGCAAACTCCGCCGGGATCGACACGCCGGTGCCGCTCGCAAATGGTGTGGGGTCACCTTCTTCCGCCAAGAAGCTCAGTGCAGATCCCGCCATCTCCCCTTCGACAAAGAGCGGCTCGTCCACCGAAGCTTTGACCCAGCCAGGCGTAAACGCGGCGGTGTAGCTCCCGCCTGGACCTTCGAGTGGATCGACGGAGACGTTCTCGACCACCAGCTCAAACCGAACGGGAGCGACGTCGGTGGCGCAGCCCACCAGTAAGGTCAGGGCAAGCAGCGATGCGAAGGTGAGCGGTCGGGCAGCGATTCCGTCCATCATCCCATTATACACGCAAGCTGACGGAGGGTTACGCTTAGAGGAGAGTCGCAAGAGTCGCGCGTGACCCTCGACGGCTGATATCCTTTGCCATGGGTAAGTGCTTTGTAGGCGCCGCCGCCGTATTCTTACTCGCGATTGCGGCCTGCCACACGGACGGCTCGCCCTCGGACGACGCTGGAGTCGCCGACAGCGCCTCGGATGTTCTGGACTCTGCGTCAGAGTACGACGCGCTCTGGGCCGCCGACGCGGACGTCACCGATGCGATTTCCTTGGACGCACTCGACGTGTCGCAGCCTTCGGACGCAGCGCCCACCGACGCAGCGCCCACCGACGCAGCGCCCACCGACGCAGCGCTTCTCTTGGATGCGGCGGACCCTTTCGCCGCGGGTTCCAATACACGGGACTTCTCCATGCGGTTTCGGGTCGCAAGCTTCAACGTTCCTGAGACGCAGCGGCGAGAACTCCTCACCTCGCGCGAAGCCCGCGCCAGCGCGGTCCTAAACCTCATGCGGGACATTGGCGTCGATGTGGCGGCCGTGCAGGAGTCAGGGACGTACTTGAAGGCCGCGACTCGGGAGAGAGACGCTTGGCGGAGCACATGGGGGCGCGTCAACAAGTTCGTCAACGGGCGCGAAGTGGGCAACGGCATCGTGTACCGCAACGCGCCGTTCCGCGTCCTCGACTCCTACAACTTGCTCGTGCCTATGCCCAGCCGCCCGCGTGGGCTTAACATTCCGGTGCGCCTCATGGAGCACCGGAGCGAAGGAGGCGCTCGGGCGCGCTTTGTGATGATCAGCTTCCACGCACCGACTCGCCGCGACGACCCCACCGACGCCTCTCGTCGTGCTCTCCGCCAAGCGCTGTCGCGCTATATCACCCGCTGTCACCGCCAGGGTCTTGTCGTGGTCTTGGCCGGCGACGCTAACGATGGTGGGTACGGCAGCCATTTCCGTCCCGACATGAAGATCGGCTTCCACCACGTGGTCGACTGGATCTTGGTCTCCCGGGCGATTCGGGTCCACGGCGGCTTCTCGCGCAGCATGCCCATGCTCTCGGACCACGAGGCCATCACCGCCACCATCTCCATTCCCGTCAACAACACAGCGCCAATAACACTGCCGAACTAAGGTGTCCGCCTTACGTCAGCTCTGCTGAACATGGCGCGCCCTGGGTCTAGCGTCCCGTACGAAGCATCAAGCGTCAGTCGACGTCGACGCCCAAACGGTCGGCGGCGTCGCGGCGGGCGTCACCCACGTCGGCTGCCAGCACGAGGGGGACACGCAGCGGCGATACGCGCAGGGCTTCCATCATGCGATCGTCGGCGAGGGCGCGCTCGATGAGACGCGTTGGCGGTCTTGCTCTGAATCGCAGCGCTCTGAACCATGTCGTCCTTCGCCAGGTTCTCGAGGGCCATGCAGAAGCCGCGCAGCTCCGCTTCATCGCGCTTGTCCGTGACGGGTGCCGAGTGGGGTTCTTCGTGTCCCGCGAGGTAGCGCTTCCGGATCGAGATGATGTCCTCGCTGAGTACGTCGTCCGATTGCCGGATGAGCCATGCATGAAACGCGGCGACGCGGGGCTCGCTGAGGTCGCGGCCGAGAGCTTTGTCTGTCCCGCGCGTCTTTTTGACGCGCTGCACGAGGCCACGCATGTATTTCCAGAACGCGTAGTAGTCGAGCTTCTGTTTGACGAAGAACCCCGCGGCGTCTTCGTAGACGAACCCTTCGAGAGGCTGGCCGCGGTAGCGCCAGTCGGGATCATCTGCGGCGTCGCGAAAACCATCGAACGCGTCCCAGGAGTTGAGCTGGGCAATGCGCTCTTTCACGGGCACCGGTTCGTCGCCGAGACTCAGGTAACGCGCGGCACGGACGAGTTGATCGTAGTCCACACGCTCGAAGTTCTCGCTTCGACGGATGAGGTCCAGGAGCACAAGGCGCGGCGCGTCGTACTCGATGATGTGCGGATCGTGAATGGGGTCGATGACCTCGAAGACCGCGGTGGTGCACGAGTCGCGCAGGTAGCGGCGGAGACGTTCGAGGCCGTTTTTGCCGAAGGTCTCGGTGGCGAGGTCCTTGAGCCAGCCCGCGAAGTCGCTCTCAAGGCTCGACTTGCTCGCAAAAACGAGGGCCTTGGTGTGCTCGTCGTAGCCGATGATACCGAGGTATCCGTTCTCTTTGAGCCACACGTCGATGGGGTAAACGAAGTTGTCGCGCAGGGCGCCGTCTTGGGTTTCCGGGCGCTCGCCGAGGTTGAAGAACTTTTCGTAGGAGCGCGCCACGATGCGCGCGTTTCCCGTGTCGATGAACAGGCCCCGCGCGCGAACGGTCATGTCGTCCCACTTCTTGTCGAAGAACGCGTCGCGGGAGAAATTGAAGGCGCTGATGTGCGGCTGGCTTGCGGACTTGCGTTCGAGCACCAGGTCGTGGTCCTGGAGTGACGACAGAAGCTCAGCGTCGATGGCGTCGCTTTGTCCCTCTTCGCGAACCCAAGGCGGATACACGCGGAGCGGGTCCCTCAGGATGCCGCTCTCCAAGCGCTCTTTGGTAGGCCAGTAGATGTCGTTGCGGACGCGCAGCGCATGGAAGCCTTGCTCGTCGAGGCGCAGCCCGCGAAGATGACCGCCGTTTTCCACGTGCTCTTCGAGGTTGAACGAGCGCGAGGATTCGTGGGTGGGTCGCTCATGCGCGTTGCGGTGACCGTGCACTTGAAACCACCCGCCTGGCGCGTGCGCGTCGAAGGCCGCGCCGATATCTTCGGTGTAGCCGCCGACGCCCTTGGACCATTGCGCCGACGACACAAGCTCGGGCCGCTTCGGAACCGTCGACATGCCAGCGTGGCAGACCATGACCTCGGTGCCGCGCCAGCTGTAGAGGAAGACATCCACAAGCGAAGCGCAGAACGCGTCGACCTCTTCCGGCGTGATGCTCGCGGCCCTCAGCTGTGGCGCCGTACGTTCGTTGAACTCGTCCTCCTCGCCATCCAGTTCCCGCGCATAGCGGTGCAGCTCGTTTTCATGGTTGCCCCAGATGAACGCGAAGTTGTCACGCCCCACCAGCGGCATCAGCGCGCGCAGCACCTCGGCGTTCTCGGGACCACGATCGCAGTAGTCGCCAACGAACACATAAAACGTGTCGTCACGCCACGTGCTCGACTCGCCGGCGTTCTCCGCAAGAAGCGCCGGCAGCGGCGAGTGGCATCCCTGAAGGTCGCCGATGTGAAGCACCTGCGCGTACTCCGAGAGGTCGTGTTTCGGCACCTCGATGTACGCTAGAAGCTCAGTCGTTGCGCCCTCTGCGCTGGCGTCAATGAGCGTGATGCCGTCCGGGTGCTCGCCCACCAGGCAGGCCGCGTGCGTCTCGCGGAGAACCGCCTCGGGCACCACGCGCGCTTCGTCTCGATCCAGGTTGCGCGCGAGACACGTCTCGATCGGCGTCTTGGAGAAGTCCAGGCAGATGACCTTGTAGCGGTGCGCCGCCGCGAGTTCTAAGTAGCGTTTAGTGTCGCTTTTCGAGCGGTGAGTCGCATCGACGCAGACGAACTCGCCGCGCTCCATGCGCTCTTCGAGGATCTCAAAGAGCATCGACCAAACCCGCGCGTCGTACATCTGTGGCAGCGTCGGCTTGCCGTGCATGCCGAGGACTGGCGAGCCGAGGAGGGCGCGGATCTGATCTGCAGAGATCGCGTAGTCGCTGAGGCCCGCTTTGCGGAGGAAGGTGCTCTTGCCGGCGCCTTGGGGACCGCGTGTGTAGAGGAGGGTTCGCACTCTCGAAAGTTAGCGCATCTGAGAAGAGAGAAGAGAGAAGAGAGGGTGGCGAGATCTGGGCGTTGGCCGCCCGATAGAGTTCGGATGCTTTCAGCACACCATCCGGGCCGTCAGTCGCTCTCGGCCGGTCCGCCACGCATGAGGCGCGCGACGACCTCGAGAAGCCGCGTTGTATCGACCGGCTTTACCAGGTGAGCCGAGAAGCCGGCGCGCATGCTCTCGTCGCGGTCTCGCTGCTGCCCGTAGCCGGTGACCGCAACCAACGTGATCGGAGTAATGCGGTCCTCTGCCCCGAGACGCCGAGCGACCTCGTACCCATCCATCACCGGCAACCCGATGTCGACCAGAGCGAGCTTGGGTAGGAACCGGTTCGCCGCCTCGATTGCAGACGGTCCGTCGTAGGCGATCTCGGTCTCATAGCCTTGCGTGCGAAGCAGATAGCCCAAGAGGTCGGCGGCATCCTGGTTGTCGTCGACGATGAGCACTTTGCCCTGCGCCGCGTGCACCGTTGTCCGCTGCTCGGAGGCGGGATGTGACCGCTTCGTTCGAGGGCGCTTGCCGGCATCGGGGCAACCGCACGGTGAACTCGGTGCCGGCGTTCCTTCCCTGGCTTGTGGCCTGTACGGTTCCGCCGTGAAGCTCGACGAGGCCGCGCACGATCGCCAGCCCGAGTCCCAATCCGCCCTGGGATCGCTCCAGGGACTGGCTCTCCTGAACGAACAGGTCGAAGATCTTGGGGAGCATGTCCGGCTCGATGCCGACCCCGCTGTCGCGCACGCATAGCACGATCTCGTCTTCGTCGGCATGGGCGCGAAGATGGATGTGCCCGCCGGCCTTTGTGTACTTGGCCGCGTTCGTGAGTAGATTGGCCAGCACCTGCGCGATGCGTCTGGCGTCCCCGTCTACGATCAGGCCGCGCGGCACGTCGACCTCCAGCTGATGCCGATGCTGCTCAAGCAGCGGGCTCGCGATCTCAACCGCTTGGGTCACGACGTCCGCCGCCTCCACTCGCTCCCTGCGCAGCTCGACCCGTCCCCGAGTGATTCGCGAGATGTCGAGCAGGTCGTCGACAAGACCGACCAAATGCTGCACCTGCCGTTCGATGATTGCCCGCTCGCGCTCCCCTCCGCTTATGCCGGGCTGTTTCAGCAGCTGCAGGGCGGTGAGGATCGGGGCCAGCGGGTTGCGCAGCTCGTGCCCGAGCATGGCGAGAAACTCGTCCTTGGCGCGGTTCGCGGCCTCGGCGGCCTCTCGCAGGGTGACGAGTTCGGTAATCTCGAGGGTGACGCCATCGAAGTGCACCGGCCGATCATCCGCGTAGCCGGTGCGTCCGATTGCCCGGATCCAGCGAACCTCACCCTCGAGATCGACCGTTCGGTAGACCGTGTCATAGACCGAGCGCTCCGCAATCGACTTGTCGATCGCGCGCTTGGTGGGCTCACGATCCTCGGGGTGCATGCGCTCGTAGAAGGTATCGATGGTGACCACCGCATCGGGTGGCAAGCCAAAGTGCGCCTTGACGTGCCGGTTCCAGACCAAGACGTCGAAGGGCAGGTCGGAGTACCAAATGCCCACACGGCCGGAGTTGACTGCGAGGTCGAGTCGCGCCTCCGACATCTTTCGGTCGTCGATGTCGATCACCGACCCGACATAACCGCTGAAGCGCCCAGCATCGTCCCATCGAGGGCGGCCGGCGTCGATGACCCAGCGGCGTAGACCGTCGGCGCAACGAAGGCGATGCTCGAGCTCGAAGGGAACGCGTGTCGCATTCGCCGCGAGAAACGCGTCGCGCGCGGCCTTTCGGTCTTCGGCATGGACTGCGTCGAGCCAGCCGTAGCCGAGCCCGTCTCGTTCGGTCTGTCCGGTGAACTCGTACCAGCCTCGCGACAGATACTTGCACGAGCCTTCCGCATCGGTCGCCCACAACATCGCAGGGGCGGTGTCGGCGAACGCGCGAAACCGATGCTCGCTCAATCGTAGTTCCTCTTCGGCGGCTTGCCGGCTGCGCTGCTCGTCGCGGTGCGCCGTGATGTCATTGAACAGCAGCGCGACCAGGCGTCGCTCCGGCGCCCCGATCCTCGAGGCGTGCACGTCGAAGCATCGGCCCATCGCAGGCGACTCCTGAGCGAAGCGAATCGGCTCCCCAGTCAAGGCGACACGTCCGTAGGTCTCGATCCAATGCGCCTCCAGGTCGGGCACCAGCTCGAGCGCCGTCTTCCCCATCGGATCCGTCAGCCCGGTGAGCTCCTCGAAGGCCTGGTTCACCTCGACGAAGCGGTAGTCGCGAGGCGCACCCGCCTCGTTGAGCAGAACCTCGAACACGCAGAAGCCCTGGTCGAACGCGTAGAACACGTCCCGATACTCGGTCGCCTCGAGCGTGAGGTCGCTAGACTTCGGTGGGTACGTCAAGGCCTGATGGTAGCCCGAGACCCTAGGATATCAACCACGGGCGTCATCTCGTCGACTCGTTATCCGACTCGTTATCGAGACCGGTCCCAGCCTCAGACGCAAAAGACCGTTGAAGCGGCCATCGGCTTGTATCCGCCGCATCGGGCGCACTTGAGGATGTCGATGGCGAAGACGCGCCGGAGTCGATCGGCCGACGGCCGAGCTGGTTTGCGATGCCGCGGCGTCCCGAAGACACGCTCCCTCATGCGCTGGTGAGCGAGCACGGGCCACGTCTCAGGGAGCGTGGAGAAGTAGCGCATCTGTGCGTCCAGTGATGAGAGAAGGGGGGGGGGCGAAGAGGGAAGCGCGAAGAGGTAAGTGAGATGTGTGGAGAGGGAAGGGGGGAAGAGGGGCTCCTCTCCTTGTCATCCCTCTCCTTCTCCCCTCATCGTTCTTCGCTCTCGAGTTAGCACTTGAGACCGTGCCCCTGAATCCGTCATGACCTAACGTCATGGGGACGCGGTCGATGACGATGACCTAACGTCATGGGGACGCGGTGCGATGACGATGACTCTAGGAGGGAAGTCGTGGTAATGTCATCGTCATCGACCGCGTCCCCATGACGTTAGCGGTCGTCGTAATGTCATCGTCATCGACCGCGTCCCCATGACGTTAGCGGTCGGGGGTTGCCGAAGAAGTGACCGAGCTCGTGGGCCAGGACATGCGGTCTCGCCAAAGTGGTGAGGACGGTCATGACCTAACGTCATGGGGACGCGGTCGATGACCATGACCTAACGTCATGGGGACGCGGTCGATGACGATGACTCTAGGAGGGGAAGTTCGTCGTAATGTCATCGTCATCGACCGCGTCCCCATGACGATAGCCGGACATCCCGCGCCCCCAGATTGTTCACTCGCTCACCCGAGCGCACAAAGCGATCCCGGAACCGACGGATCCGCCGGATCTGACCTGCATCGAAAAACGGCGGCACGTCCGCGCTCGTGTAGCTCATGATGTTCCCCGGCGTGTCGCTGTGGGGGTTGCCGAAGAAGTGACCGAGCTCGTGGGCCAGGACATGCGGTCTCGCCAAAGTGGTGAGGACGGTCATGACCTAACGTCATGGGGACGCGGTCGATGACGATGACTCTAGGAGGGAAGTTCGTCGTAATGTCATCGTCATCGACCGCGTCCCCATGACGTTAGCCGGACATCCCGCGCCCCCAGATTGTTCACTCATCCACGGCATGGGATCGGATTTGAAGCAATACCTCGACTTGTGGACTCGCCTCGACGCCGTGGTCACGGAGCTGACGCGTCGCGGCGAGGAGGAGACGGGCAACTACTTCATGGTCGGCTTTTTTCTTGAGTTCCCCGAGCTCGATGCGCTTGAGCGCTTTGTAAAGAACGCCGAGCAAGCGCGTAACGAACTTGACGTGCAAGACAAGGGAGAGTCGGTCGCCGAAGCAACACTCGCCGCGATAGAGCGCCGATGCAGCGCCGCTACGCGCGGACCTTGGGTCGCATACATTGAGGGTCGAGACCACGAGTCCGGGAGCGACTTCGTGATGCGCGGACCGGAAGAGAACCGGGCGGAGGACCTTGAGCTGAGCGGAGCCAGCAGCGCCGACATCGACTTCATCGCGCACGCACGCCAAGCCGTCCCAATACTCGTGGCAGAGGTTCGCCGACTTCGAGCGCTGCAGGGTGGGTGACTCAGCGTTCGTCCCTAAAGAGTTCATCCAACGTTCGCTGTAGTGCAGTGGTCCTTGGACCTCGATACGGAACGACTTCGTGCTCCGGGTCAAAGCACCACTCCAAGATGTCGCGGACGAGGCCAGGGGTGGAGCCTCCGCGGTTTGGAAAGAGCGGTGGCACGATCCACATGGGTCGCGGAGCGCTGTCCGGAACACCGATGAAGCCGTGCGAGCTCACGCCGAGGAGCGGCTCGGACCCGATGAGTTCGTAGAGCACGGAGAACTGTTTGTCGGTGGATGCGATGCGCATATACACCTCGTCGGGGAGATGCCAGACGAACGACCGACCGTTGAAATCGAACGGCCTTCGTCCTTTGGTGCGAATCGCCATGGGCCGAAGGTAACAGGTGAGGTCAAGTCGCTTCGACGCCTATCGAGACACCAGCTCACCCGAGCGCACAAAGCGATCCCGGAACCGACGGATCCGCCCGATCTGACCTGCATCGAAAAACGGCGGCACGTCCGCGCTCGTGTAGCTCATGATGTTCCCCGGCGTGTCGCTATGCGGGTTGCCGAAGAAGTGACCGAGCTCGTGGGCGAGGACATGCGGCCGCGCCAAGGTGGTGAGTACGACGAAGTGCCGAAAGCCGCCGCCGCGGTTGGAGCGCCAGTGGACGCCGCGGAGAAGGCGATTCTCCACGTCGACATCCGCCATCGAGCGCACGACGAAGACATGGATATCGCCTCGCTCCGGCTCGACGAGAGGTCCGAGGCGGTGTCGGTCCGAGCGTGTGACCAGGTCCGCGGACATGTCGGCGACTGTGTGCACTTCCATCTCGCCGAAGTGGATGTCCGCCGGCGCGAAGATGGAGTTTGCCGCCTGCCGGTGAGCTTCGATCCATTCCTCAGACACGACGGGTACGCCGTCGACGGCAGCGATTTGTACATGGAGCGAAAAGTCCGCCCTGGGTTCATTCGCTTGGGCGGGATGCGGAACGACGAAAACAGTGCAAAACAACAGCGATTGGATGGATATCAATGCCGATAGTTTGATTCGCACAACGCGGCTAAACTACCATGACAGCGTCCTATATGCAGGTAAGCCATGAGCGATGAATTAGTTCTAGGCATCGACCTAGGGACGACCAACTCGGTTGTCGCGGTCAGTGACGGGGGTGAGGTACGAGTCCTCGCCAACGAGCTTGGGCAGCGCTTGGTGCCTTCCGTCGTGTCGTTTAAGCCCGGGGGTGGAGTCCTCGTTGGCGAAGAAGCCCGTGAGCGCCGACTCCTCGACGCCAGCAACACCATCTACTCCGTCAAGCGGCTGATTGGGCGGCCTTATCGTTCGCCGGAAGTGCGCACCGCCCAAGAGCGCTTCGCCTTTGAGATCCGTGAGAGCCCCACCGGCGGCGTGGTCGTCGGCATCCGCAACGACACCTACACGCTGACGGAGATCAGCGCCTTTGTGTTGCGTGAAGTCGCCCGAATCGCCGAGCTTAGCATCGGCCCATCGCCACGCGCCGTGATCACGGTTCCGGCGAACTTCAACGAGCTCCAGCGCAGCGCCACCAAAGCGGCTGGTCGTGTCGCAGGGCTCGACGTCCTGCGCATCATCAACGAACCGACGGCGGCGGCGCTGGCTTATGGTTACGGCAAAGAGCGCCCAGAGCGCGTCGCGGTGTTCGACTTGGGCGGCGGTACCTTCGACCTGACGATCCTCGACCTGGAGAACGACGTCTTCGAGGTCATCGCCACCGCCGGCGATTCGTTCTTGGGCGGCGACGACGTCGACGTGCTCATCGCCGACATGATGAGCGACACCTTCCTGCAAACGCATCGCTGGGATCCACGAAGTGATCGCCAAGCGTATGAACGTTTAAGGGCTGCGGCGGAGTGGGCGAAGTGCCAGCTCTCCAACGACCACGCGGTGGAACTCACCATCGAAGAGCTCCACTACGGCGCGGGCGGCAAGCGTCTGGACCTCGAGTTTGAGATTGAGCGCGAGACCCTTGAGCGGGCTGTGATGCCGCTCTTGGGGCGCAGTTTTGACGTCTGCAACGACGCTTTCCGTGAAGCAGGGATGAAACCCACGGACGTCGACAGCATCGTGCTCGTGGGCGGATCGACGCGCATGCCGCTCGTACGCAGCATGGTCACGGAGTATTTTAAGCAGGATCCACGCGACGAGATCGACCCGGATCTCGTCGTCGCCCAGGGCGCCGCGATCCACGGCTATGCTGTGGGTGGCCGCAAGCGAAAGCGCACGCGCTCCCTGGGTCGTGTCGCGCTCAAGAAGATGTCCGCCACGGAAGTGGCTGTGCTTCAGGCCGAACGAAAAGCGCGTCAAGATTCTCTGCCGCGCCAGCCGGCGTTCGCGCCCACGGACCAGGTCGAAGTCCTCATCCCGAAGCGCCCCGCACCCGTTGGGAAACCTCTGACGACGTCTGCTGCCAAGCCCGCTCCGCCACCACCGCCCGCGCGACCGGCCCCTCCGCCGCCACCGATGCGAGCGGCAAAGAAGCGAACGCAGCTCGGCATGCCAACCGTGCCCCTGCCACCCGGGGCTCCACCGACGCCGCCAAAGCCCGCACCGACGAGACCCACACCGACAAAACCCACACCGACGAGACCCACACCGACAAAACCCAGGGCTTCGCCAACGCTCTTCGGAGTCGGAGCCGATCCCCACGCGTTCGACGATGAGACCATTACCCGCGTCCACGCCGAACCTCTCTCCTTTGACGCGTCTCTCGACATGCCCGATGAGCCTCTGTCCCACGGCCTGGACATGGGCGAGTACGCCGACGAAGCGTCGGCTTCCACGGAAGCCCCGCTTCCGACCAAGCCGGACTTGTCCCTCGACTTTGAAGACGCCGGCGCCTCGCTCCCGGGTGTCATCGCCGCGCCCGTGGTCCCCGTAGGCGCCCGACACAACGAGAGCTCGAAGGTCGATCTCCAGCTCTCGAACTTCCTCTCTCAGGCAGGTCCCGCGCCGAGACCACCTGCGCCGCCGCCACCGCCATCGTTCCCGTCGCGGGTTGCGACTCAAGAAGGCCGCCCGTTCTCCGAGCCGCCTCTGCCTTCGTTCGACGAACCGAGCGCAGAACCTCTCGACGAAGTCCCCACGGTTGCGCGTCCTCATTCGGCGCCCCTCGACGAGATCCCCACCGTCGCGCGTCCCCAGTCGTCGCCGCCCCTCGACCCCTTCGACGGCATGTCCCCTTCGCAGCTTCCGTCGCTCGCGCCGTCCGCGCCGAAGCCTGTCGTGAGTCTCGTCGATCGAGCGCCGCCGCTGCTGATGGACGTCACGCCACACAGTCTCGGGATCGAGACCGCCGGCGGCTTCTGCCAGCACTTGGTGCGACGCAACGCGCCGATCCCCGCAGAGCAGTCACGCGTCTTCTCCACGGCCTCGGACAACCAAAAGATGGTCGTCATTCGAGTCTGTCAGGGAGAGGAGAAAGTCTTCGGTTCGAACCAGCTCTTGGGGCAGGTCGAGCTCACTGGCTTGCGTCCGGCGCTACGCGGGGAAGTCCAGATCGACGTCGCATTCCAGTTGGACGCCAGCGGCACCCTCGACGTTCGCGCCGTCGATACCGACACGGGCAAAGCACAGACGATTCGCATTAAGCTGATGGGCGGCGCGAGCGAAGAGGACATCGAGCACATGCGCCAGCGGCAGCAGACGCTCCTGAGCTAGCGGACTACGTCGCCGCTGGTGAGGTGCATGAGCATCTTGTCTGATTCGCTATCCCGATTAGGGTATGCGCGCCAACGGTCGCCGCTCTGCGTCACCTCGAGTCGCTCGATGCCGGCGAGCCATTCCCACCGCGGTCCCTGCACGAAGCGGACGAATTCGGGCTAGTGCGACTGTAGTGATGCGGACGCTTGACGGATGAAGCCTTCAACAGTGTTTCGCTCGGCGCCTGAGATGCCGTTCCTTGGAGTTGGAATCGAACTTGAAAGGAACGGCCTTCCAGAAGCACTTTGTCGTCGACTAACCAATAAACGCCGTCCCATCTCGACAGGTGTTCTCGCCGCGAGTCCTCTTTGTTCACGATGGATGGATAACACAGTCGGTCTGGCGCTCGCGAACTGATACCATGCGGCCGTATGTCGTTGGACGACCTCGATTACTACACTCTTCTTGGCCTCGACGATCGCGATGAACTGGCCACGATCAAGAAGGCGTTTCGCAACTTCGCGCGCAAATACCACCCGGATATCTACGCCGGGAGGAGCCCAGAGCGCGTTGAACAAGCCACGGTGATCTACCGTCGCGGCAGCGAGGCGTACCAAGTCCTGACGGACGAGAAGATGCGCTCCGCTTACGACAAAGCGTTGAGAGACGGCCGCATCCGGCTCAGCGGCCGAGCGATGGATCGCGCCGTCGCGCCAGCGCCCGCGCCGGTGAAGAAGAAGAAAAACGAAGTGCCGATCCAAACGCCACAGGCGTTGGCGCAGTATAAAGCCGGCATCGCCGCCGCACATCGCGGTGAATGGAAGACTGCCTGGCGCTACCTAAAGCAGGCACACGAGTCCGAACCGGAGAACGAGTTCATCGCTTCGCGTTTCTTTCGCGTCGAGCGCAAGCTGCGCGACCGCCAGGTCTGACAGTCCCGGAGCGTCTCTGTTGGATTCGCTCCTCATCAAACCCAGCCCCAAGACCTCGCCGATGCGAGACGATATCGTTTCTCCTATGACTTATCTCGAACTGCACGCTTTGACTCCAACTCTACTGCTCAGCGGCGCCCTCGCCTTCGGGGCAGTCGCTTGCGGCGCGCAGAGCCCGGAACTCGCCCCTGCCAGCGGGTCCGAGTCTCCCGCCGAACCCGTGGCTGAAGCCGCGCCGGTGCCGCAAGAGCCGACGCCCACTTACTCGATTGTCGTCGAATCCTCTCGTACGTTCATCGACGCGACGCTCCCGCCTCCGACAGACGATTCTGTCTGGCCGCCCAGCGAACTCGCGGTGCCGGTTCCTGACGGCGTCCGTCCGATTCGCGTATCCGTGCGCGCGGCGAGACACACGCTGGAGATGGAGACGACGCTGAGCGCTGACGAAGTGCGTGCCTACTATCAGACCGCGTTCGAAGCCTGGGGCTACGCTTTGCGTGAGTTGGAAGGCATGCCGAATGAGCAGCGGTTTGGCGCAGAGCGTGATGGGGAGCTGACGGAGATCACCATCTCCACCATGCCCGCCGGAAACGATCTGTTGAAGATCGCCTACAGCGGTCCAAGGATGCCCACCGCCGCATCCGGCGGCGACATCGCGACGGAAGACGCCTGCCGACAAGCGATCACCGCCGCCACGGAGATCAATCTCCGCCGGCTCTTTTCCGACGACCTCGACTCGATCCCTGAGGCGATGCGCGAGGGCATCGAGGCCGATCTCGACGCCGAGGTCGCGCTCTGCACCGGCCATTGGCGCGCGCCTCATCTTGAGTGCTACCAGCGCTACGCGAACGAGCCTTCTATGTTCGCGCAGTGCACTGAGGTGGCGCGACGAGACTCAGGCCAAGCCCCGCTGCCCGTTTGATACGCGCAGGGAAGCCCGCGGAGTTCGAGTTCGTCGTAGCGGCTCAAGGCGAAGAGATCCACCAGGAGGGCCAACCGCTCCGGTGGTCGGAGTTCCAACGCGCCCTCCGCGAGAGCGAGCCATTCCGCGCCGCGCTGACCCTCCGTCTGCGAGATGAGCCTACTTTGGCGTTCTACTTTGAATGCGCGCCCTGGTTGATGGGGACCGACCCGGTTTTTCGCTTTGTACTCGTTCCTGCGCCAGGACTCGCTTCGCGAAAGGTGGACGAGACGACGTTCGCGGAGCACTTCGCGCAAGGACAAGGACGATGTCGCACCTTTGACAACCTTCGTGGTGATTCCACGTTGGTCGTTCCGTCGCCGGAAGGATCCTCGAAGGGCTTTGGGCACCTGGCGTCGTGGTTGCGGACGGCGAGCGAAACTCAGTGTGACGAAGTGTGGTGCGCCGTCGCCGCCGCGATCCAAACGTGGCGTTCAAGCGGTCGCCCGCTCTGGCTGAGCACGTCCGGCGGCGGCGTCGCGTGGGTTCATCTTCGCCTCGACCCGCGCCCCAAGTACTACAAGCATGCGGCGTATCGTTCGTTGACGGCGGCGGACTGAGTGCCGATGATCCCCGCACGATGAGCGACGCACCGAAGCGAATCTGGCTCTGCCATCAGGGTAAAGAAGACGACTACAACCCAGGCCGTGGACGCTACGTGGGTACCGACAAGCGTGGCCTCTTTTGGGTCACCACGCCATTCGTGTGGTCGCGAAACGGCACACCGGGGCGTGACTTCGTTGCCCTCTATCGGTGGAACGAGCGCGGCGAGTTCCTGAGCGCCGCGATCGAAGAGCTTGCGTCCCGCGCCGACGCGCTGCTCCCTGGAAACAACGCCAAGGAAGACTTCTATCAAGCTGGCATCGAACGAGCGATTTCGACGCTGGAGACGCCCAAGTACTGCGACATCAGGGTTGCGCCCTTCGTTCACGTTCATGACGGCATCGAGTTCGGGCTCGTTCCACGTCCGCCCGAAGAGGACGACGACGCGTGGGCGGTCAACGCGATGCCCGGCGACTACATGTGCTTCTGGGCGCCATGGGACGGCGGCTACGACACATGAGCGCCGCGATGAGCGAACCCGCGCATATCTCCGCCCTGACCAGCGGCGAAGCCCGCCGACTGACCGGCGAAAGGGAGGGCCCTTGGTCACTTCGGCGTCACGCGATCGGTGAGTTCCGCTTTGACGGCCTCGTCGTCGGCGACCTCCTCTGTGGTGACTTCAATCGTTTGGAGTGGCCGAGTGGCGGCACCCCGCCGCACCAGGCGATGGCGTACTCGGTGCTCGCGGAGGTCGGACCCAAACACGAGCGAACGTGTTTCTTGGGCCTCCGCTTTTCGGAGGCGCCGGTCGCTTTCTGGGAAGCGAGTGGGGTCGCCTGTGGTGTCGATGCGGGAGTCGCAGGTTTCGTAAGCGCCGACCGGCTGACGATGATCGAAGCGGACGAAGCACTACTCGACAAGTGCGAAGGGCCGGACTTGCTCTGGGGCAAGCACCTCGACCTAGACGGCCACAGCTTCGTCCTCGCCTCGAGCGGGTGGGGCGACGGACTCTACGAAGTGTATTGGGGCTTCGCCGAGGACGGCACGCCGGCGTGGGTAGCCATCGATTTCGACATCCTCCTCCAGCCCATCGCCACCCTCTACAAGCTTCCGCTTCCACTCCCTCGCGGCACCACCGTGGTCGCCGAGGGCATCGAAGTCAGCACGAGGATGTTCTCTCGGTGGAAGCCGACTTTGAAACGAAACTTGCCGCAGGGTGAGAGCGCGGACCTTCATCTCGAGGGGCCCGATGGTCCAGCCCACCCGAGACCTGAGCATGGATTTCTCGGTGACAACAAGACCACATACGACCTTACACCTTTCAAAGGTGCGACGGCGTTGGTCATACGACACATCACCGGCTACGAACCGATGGACGTCCTCGACGACTGATAAACTCGGTTCCACCGGCGGGTGTGACCCCACAGGCGCGCATTTTCTGAACTGCGCCTCTCGCGCCTACTGGCGGACCAGCACGAACCAGGCGGGCAACCACTGACCCTTCTTCTGCGCCCGACCGATGCAGACATGCTTGGAGACGCCCCGAAGGATGTCCTGCGTGCCCGCGTAGACGAAACGACTGAGTCGTGTCTCGTTGGGTAAGATTTTCGGCCAGCCTGGCGGCGCGTTGGGGGGCGTGGTCAGGTAGTCGACGATCAGCTCTCCCTCACCGAAGTTCCGAGCCACGAAGTAGCCGGGTCCGACCAGGGTCTCGGAGATCCGGCCTGAACGGTTGTAGCCCCAGAGCTCGTCGCGCCCTTCGGGACGGCAGAAGACCTTTGCAAAGCGACGCGTGCCCGGAACAAGTGTGTTCAGCCCCTCGTGGACAACCTCGCGCATCGTTCCCACGTCAGGAGGAACCAGGAAGTCGAGATCGAGCGACGCATAACCGGCGACGGCATCGAACAAGCGTCGTTGTTCTCGACGCCCCCAGGACAGAACCCAGCGGTTCCGTTCGAAGGGACGCATGGCGTCGAGCTCGGCGGAGAGGCTCGCGGGATCGATGGGCGCTTGGAGCGACGGAGAGGCCATGGCGTAGAGTATGAACGAAAGGGTGCCGTCGACGAGGTGACATGGGGTTGGGTCGGGATCAGCGCGCTTGGGATCAGGCTCAGTTTGGTCTCGGGATCAGGTTCGTACCGCTCAGGCTCAGGCTCAGGCTCAGGTTCAGGTTCGGGTTCAGGGTCTGAAGAAAACGAAGACCCTTCCGGCCGTTTCCACCATCGGCTCAAACTTCTGAAGCTCTGTGTGCTCAGTGCTCAGTGCTCCGACTCCGATCCCGAACTCCGATCCCGATCCCGAACTTCGATCCCGAACTCCGATCCCGAGCTCTGCTTCTGTTTCTGTTTCCGCTTGCTTCCGATTCCGATTCCGATTCCGTTTCCGTTTCCGCTTGCTTCCGATTCCGCTTCCGTTTCAGCTACGGCCGAGACCGGCGAGTTGCATCCGCGCGCGCCACGGATAGCGGCGGGCGCAGGTCCAGTCACTGCCCGCATCGATGAACGTCGCGTTCAATCATTTGGCGCAGCCAAACGAGCGCCGGCGCCGCTTCGCGGAAGCTCTGAGTTGGGTAACTCGGCCTTGCGAAAGACTCCACGGCGACGATGGCGCCTTTGATAAAGAAGCTATTGACGACGTAGGCCTCGGCGATGAAGCAGTCTTCGAAGCGTCGAAGCTCGTCTCGCTGGAACTGCATCATGCGTCGTCGTTGGTTGCCCGTCACCATGCTGGCGCCAACGAAGTTCCAGCAAATCGCGACCCGCTCTCGTCGTTCGAGAAGTTCGGACAAGCGTGAGCAGGCGATCTCGACCATCTGGTCCGTAATGTAGGGCGGCGCGCGCAAGACGATGAGCGGATGATTGGAGTCATCGACGAGCGCATCCAGTGCGGAATCTACCACCAGGAGGAGAGTAACCGACTCTTTCGCGAAAGCGAACAGGGGCCGGCGGCATGAAGCACCCAGCGCGATGCGAATGACACGAGCCCGCGTCGACTTGCCGGCGGGTTGTGCACGCCTTCGGCTTTGCCCGAATCGAGTCCGTCCCAACGCACTTCTACCTGGGACGAGCCGCTCCCCAAGAACTTGCAAACACGAAACAAGCACGAACAATACTCTTCACATTTGAGGCCTCGCAGCGGTCTGCATCGCGATGGAGCCGTCCAAATCGTGTGGTCAAATAGCGGCGCTGACCTGCCGAAGGTCGCTTGATTGGTGACTCACACCACGAAGTCGAAGTGTGCGCGCTGCGGGCGTGATGGGTTGGGGGCGCTGCAGCCAGAAGGCGCTTGTCGGAGCACCAGCGACTCCCTAAACCACGGATCTTCGTCGTTGTAGGGGTCACCCGCAAAATAGAGCTGCGTGGTAAGCGCAGCGCGTCCGTCGGCGTGAACTTTAACGTGAATGTGAGCCGGCCGGTACATCCGACCGTTGAGGTAGTGCCCGGGCCGAACGGTGCGGTAGCTGTAGTGGCCGCTCTCGTCGCAACGCACGACGCCGCGGTGCTGATATCCTTGCATGTCATACTCACCTGCTTCGTTGGCGTGCCAAACCTCGATCACCGCGTTCCGGGCCGGCCCACAGCTAGCGTCCAGCACCTGGCCGCTGACCACCAAACGACCCGCGCTGTCCAGCGTTGTGGTTTCCGGCGCGCTTGGACGGTAGTAGGGTCCCTCAATGTTTGTCGCCGTTTGCGGTCCGCATGTGCGCTGCGCGGCGCCGGGGGCAGGCCAAAGCACATTCGTGAGACCACTCGTCACAAGACCTGCGCCCATCACGTTCAGACCCGTTTTTAGAATCGTTCGTCGTTTCATCATCGTCCGTCCTCTTTCAAGGGGTGAACGCAGCAACGACGAGAGTGGCGCAGACTTTCTTTGCGGACTCTTCATTTCCGGCCGCGAGTGGCGATGAGCGGCGAGAGCACATCACCTGTAGTCCCCCTCACGCTCGAAAATGCCTAGTCCCAGGCCTGTCCGCCGCCGTAGGTCCCGCTTCCGGCGGCGCGGAACCCGCTTTGCCCCATCGGTGTCGCGGGCGTCGGCGCTGTCGGTGCTGTTTCTTCGGTCCGTTCGGTCCGTTCGGTCCGTTCGGTCCGTTCGGTCCGTTCCAGCGTTGTCTCGGCTCTCATGGAAGGCCCTCGTGCTCCCCGACGCTGCGGACGCCTCGACGCCATCACCGCGTCGGCTTCCGCGACGAGGGCATCGTCACCGAGGAGCACGGCGATCTCCTTCGCGCGAGTGACCCGCGTCTGCGCCTCGTCAAAGCGGCGGAGCTGCACCAGGGCTTTGGCGACGGTGACGAGCTCCGCGCCGACGCGTTTTGCGTCGGGTCCCAGGCGCGACTCATCTCGATGCAGCGCCGCCAGGGCGTGCCGAAGCGCTTGTTCTGGTTCGTTGAGCGCGAGGTTCGCCAGGGCGAGGTTGTGTTCCGCCATCGCCGCGTCAGCGTGGTCGTGGTCGTGGAAGATCTCTCGAGCCTCGCGCCACCGCTCGCGCGCTCCTTCGAAATCGTCGGTTTCGAAGAGCACTAGCCCGACGCTGTTGAGGCCGAGGGCGACTTCCGGGTGAGTCGCACCGAGACGCGCGCGGCGAATGGCGATGGATCGCTGGTAGTAGTCGAGGGCTTCGTCCCAGCGGTGTTGACGACGCAGAATACCGCCGAGGTTGTGAAGGTCCCGGGCAACCCAGAGGTGTTCGGCGTCGAGCATCGTGTTGAGGCGCATGGCGGCACTGTGATGTTCGAAAGCGTCGGCCAACCGCTCCTCGAGGCGGGCGAGATGGCCTAGGCTGGTGTGCAACGCGGCGAGCTCCACGGACTCGGCGCCCAGTCGCGTCCTTCGGAGTTCCATGGCTGAGTCGAGGGCATTTTGGGCGCCTTCAAAATCGCCCAGCTGAGTGCGCACCACGCCTTGACGATGCAGAAGCTGCTCGCGTTGACTGTCGACGTCCGCGGCCTCCACGGCTTGCTCCGCATGGGCCAGGTCGCGGGCAGCTTGCTCGTATTCCCCTGCCGCGCCCGCGACGGCGACGAGCTCCAACCAGGCTTCGGCTTGGTTCCACGCGTCGTCGTCTTGTTGCGCGCGAAAAAGCGTGCTCCGCGCCAGCTCCTCGGCCGCGTCGAAATGGGCGAGCATCCGCTCCGCTCTCGCCCCGAGGAGCGCCGCTTCGGTGGTCTCAGAAACCGACGTCTCCGAAGCTAGAGCCTCAAGGCTGCTCAGTGCGCCCGCAGCGTCACCCGCGTGAAGCTGCGCGCGGACGTCGGCGAGGGCGCTCTCTAAGGGCGCCGCGCCCGCTTCGCAGGCGGCGGGATCGGGCCACTGCACGAACGCTTCCGCGGACGCTCCGGCGAGGGCCGCGCGAGTGACCTCCGCGGCTTGCGCCGACAAACAGGCGGCGCCGCGCGGCGTCGGCTCCCCACCGCTTCCGCCGCACAGCGACGTTCGGGCCGCTTCCCAGCGCGAGCGCCAGAGCGCGAGTCGCGAGGCTCCCGCGCCTTGAAGCGCCGGCGAGTCTGGGAACAGCAGCCCGTCGCATGGGGTCGCCTCAGCACGCAGTGGAACAGATTCGGGGTCAGCGATATACGCTTGGTACGCGACGTAAGAGCCGAACGCGCCAAGGCATAGGAGCGCTGCGCCGAGCCAGAGCATCGCGTGTGGACGCGCAGAGGCCGCGGAGTCGCGCTCGTCGCTCAGCGCTGCGAGGAGGGCGTCCATCGAGTCGAAGCGGTCTTCGGGGTCGGGGGAAAGTCCACGCCGAAGGACCGAGCAGACACTGTCCTTCATCTTGATCGGCCGGGGCGGGCCGCTGCTCAGCGCTTCGACGAGACCGTCCACGTCGGCGCCAGCGAAAGGTCGCGCGCCTTCGAGGACCTCCCACATCGCAACGCAGAACGAGAACTGGTCCGAGCGCGCGTCCCCTGCTTTGCCGCGGAGGCGCTCCGGCGCCATGTAAACCGGGGTCCCTAGAAGGGCGCCGGTCCGCGTGAGGTCGATGGGCCCCTCGCTCGGCGCTCCTGCGATGGCGCCGGCGAGGCCAAAGTCCGCGACCTTCGCGCTGCCGTCCGCCATGAGCATGACGTTCTCGGGCTTGAAGTCTCGGTGCAAGATCTCCCCGCGATGCGCCGCTGCGAGACCCAACCCGGCCTGTGTCATGGCGAGGACCAGAGAGCCCTGCGCATCGCCCGATCGGGCGGCGGAGTGCATCGCCGCGCGGAGGTTGCGCTCTCCGCGCTCCATGGCGATGAACACCGTGTTCCCATCCGTCCCAACTTCGAAGACCGTCAAAACATGCGCATGCGCGAGACGCGCCATCGCTTGGGCCTCGCGGACAAGGCGCGCGCGCCCTTTGGCCGAGTCCGCCGCGGCGTGCAGTACTTTCAGTGCGACGGTGCGCTCAAGCTCTGGATCGACGCCGGCATACACCACGCCCATCGCGCCTTCGCCGAGGGGCTCGCCGACTTCGAAGCGGCCCAGTGTTGCGGGCCCGGCGGATGCGAGACCCGCGGCGAGCGCGGGCGTCGTGCGACGAGTCCCCGACGCGACGGCGCCGACGACCTCCCGGCACTCCGCACACTCGTCGAGGTGCGCGTCCAGAGAGCGCAGCGAGTCTCGCTCGACGGTGCCCTGAACCAGCGCCCAGAGCATGAGTTCGTCGGGGCAGCTCATATGACAGTATGCCCGAAAGCACGTAGCCCGGTAGGGTCCAATATGTTTGATAAGGTCCGGTTATGGCACCAACTCCCGAAGGCCTGCGCATGCGCTACGAAGAGCTGCGGCAGAGTCATGCCCTCGATCTCACCGGCGCGGACGCGGCCCTCGCACTGTGCGAAACCTATCGCGCCGAGCACGGCGACCCATCGCGGCTGCTTGAGCTTTTGGCCGAGCTGCCAAAAAAGCCGTCGCCCGAGCAAGGCGCGGAGTGCGCGCTCGTCGTCGCCGCGACGCAGGGCTCGGTGCCTGCGCAGCGGCAGCTGGAGGGTGAGTATTTTGCACGCATCCCGGCGATGCTCTCCTCGATGAAGCTCGACGCGGCGCGGGTGGAAGACGTGGCTCAAGACGTGCGCCAGAAGCTCCTCGTGGGTGAGCCGCCGAAGATCCTCACGTACGTCGGACGTGGGTCCCTCGCCGCGTTGATTCGAGTAAGCGCAACGCGAACCGCCATCAGCGCGCTTCGCAAAGGCGGGCGCGAGACCGGCGAGCTTGAACTCGACCGCGCCATCGGCGAACTCGACCCGGAGCGGCGCCACCTCAAAGACCACTACCGCGAGATCTTTCGGGACAGCTTCGCCGCGGCGGTGCGCTCTCTTGACGCCCGTGAGCGAAACATGCTTCGACTGCACTTTCTCCAGCGCGTGACCCTTGAGCAGCTTGCTTCGATGTATGGCGTCCACCGCGCGACGGTCGTTCGTCAGCTGGCGTCGATCCGCGAGAAGATCGCCAAGGGAACACGCGTCGAGCTGAAGTCGCATGGAGCCGTCGGCGCGGGGGACCTCGAGAGCATCGTCGACCTGCTCAAGAGCCGCTTTGACGTGAGCGTCGAGGGCTTGCTCGCGAGCATGTCGGACCAGGATGCACTCGGGGGCGGGGAGTAAGAAGTTACACACGGCTCGGGCGATCGACGCTGACGACGCGCCAGCCCACGAGCGTGGCGTCGAGGCGGACCAGCTGGGCAAAGCGTACGTCACCGCGCGCGTAGAACACACGAACCTGCTGCTGAACCAGACTCCCGGCGGCGAAACCGAGGTGTTCGATGGAGAGGACCACACGCTGGCGGGACCTTTCGAAGTGCGTCCTCACGGCCGATTCGATGGCCTCCGTCTGAGCGTCGATGTCTCCATAACCTCCGCACGCATGTGCGCTGCTCCATGCAGGAAGCGCGACGAAGGAAAAAGCGAGGGCGGCGAGGGCGATAATCTTGTTCATGTCAGGACCTTTCGACCCATGAACGCAGCGCCATGCGGACCGGCGCATACTTTCCGTCCACCGCTGACGTTTTCGGCCGCAGCGTGAACAGTGAACAGGCGCTCAGACCCACGAGACGGTCCACCTCGTTGTCACACTCACACCACGCCTCCACGAAACCAGCGCGGCAGTCACGACGGATCAAGCGACCCCCGATGGACGTCGGGTCGCCACGATCGAAGCGGCCTTCACCTTGGCCAAGGCCTTCGCAGGCGTCACCGGGACCTGTGTCGTCATCCACTTCGCCGTGTCCGCTTGCCGCGCCTTGCTCCCGCGCTTCTTTGACGTAGGAGTGTGAACAAAGGACCGGGCCCAGAGATGACAACCAGAACGTGGAAGTTGCTCGCGGCTTGCGTGGTCCTATGGGCGTTTCCTGTCACCGCGCAGCAGGCCGACGAGACCGATGAAATAGAGGAGACCAACGAGTCGGACGACGCGGACGCGCAGACTGACGAACAGCCCGAGCCGCCCGATCCACGCGGCACGGCCCCGGCCGATGCCTCCTCCCCCAACGAAGTCGCTCAGCCCGATGAGACGCCCACGGAAGAAGACATGGACCTGGAGACGGCGACGCCCGATCCAAACCCCATCGTGCCAAGTGTTCTTCAGCGGCCGGAAGCCAACCTGGATGTCGTCGAGCAAGCGGGCGTTGGCGGCCCCACGGCGTTCGCGTCCGCTGGCGTCCTTGAGGTCGGCGGCACAGGCACCTTGCATCTCACCG
The DNA here is from genome assembly GCA_963799455.1 of uncultured Alphaproteobacteria bacterium. Taxonomy (GTDB): domain Bacteria; phylum Pseudomonadota; class Alphaproteobacteria; order Rhodobacterales; family Rhodobacteraceae; genus CAWCXF01. The sequence goes on from CAWCXF010000007.1 coordinate 427,696, forward strand.
GCGAGGCTACGTCGCTGAGCATCGCGCCCTTCGTCGGCTGGTTCGTCTACGACGGCATCCAGCTCAGCTTGATCCATGAGATCCGGGCCAACTTCCGGCCGGGAGGACGCACGCTCTCGAGCTTGGTGATCCTGGAGATCAGCGTTCACCTACGCATCCAAGATCGATTGCTCGCGTTCATCGGCGTGGGTCCCGGCGTGTTCTACAAAGACAAAGTGGCCTTCGCCCTCAAGGGGCGCTTGGGACTCGATGTGATGGTCGGTCGCTCGGGCATCTTCCGCCCGGCGCTCTTCATCACGTACGCCACCGAGCACCTGGTGGACCCATTCGACGCCTTTGAAGGCGACCACTACGCGCTGGGCGTGGAGATCACGTACTCAGCAATGTTCTAGGCTCTGTCTCAAAATCTCCCGACGCCGCTACGCGGCGAGAGCACATCACCTTCCGTCATCCCCTCGCGCTCGAAAATGCCCGCATTTCCTCGGCTCGCGGACACGGCATCTGACGCACTCGCACCACGGATCGACGGACGGGACATTTTGAGACAGAGCCTAAGCGAAACTTGCCGCCGGCCGCTGGGCGCGGATAATGATACCTATGAGTCTCAGGTTTCCCGTCGCTCGGTTGTTCTCCGCGTTACTACTCTTCGGCTGCGGCGACGATGACGTACCGATGTCCGACGGCGGAATCGACGCGCCGATGGACGCCTCCACCGACGCGGCCGACGCTTCGACGCCAGCGATCGTTCGTTCGCTCTACGCGCCCGCGCCAGACCCGATGCCCTTCGGCGTCGTGCCTTTTCCCGATGACCTCTACCTTGACGACGGCCACATCGCCCTGAGCGAATACCCGGAAGAGAATGCAGAAGATGGCGCCGAACCCTCCGAGTTCATTGCGTCTCTGCGAGACGGTCTGGCCACCCTGGACGGCTTTGGCATCGTCAGCCCGATCTATTTGCCCTTCGACGGAGACATCGACCCAGCGTCGCTTCCGAGCACGCCGGCTGAGACGCTTACTCCGCTTGCGAGTGTGTTCCTTGTCGACGCTGTAGGGGATTCGCCGACGGCGTTCGAACGCCTCGAAGCCGATGTGTTTTGGTTAGCGACGGAGCAAATGATCGCGGTGCGGCCCGTGGCCCCGTTGGACCCAGGTCATCACTACGCAGTGATCGCCACAAACGAACTGAGCAATCTGGCCGGTGCGCCCGTCGAGGCCGCCGAAGCGTTCGCCGAGATTCAAGCCGCTCACGCCGCCGCCACGCCCCCGGACAGCGCACTTCTGCGAGAGGCCTACGAACGATATACGCCGGTGCTAGGCGCCCTCGGCGACGGCGCGTCGTCCGTCGTGACGATGTCCGTGTTTCGCACGCAGACCACAACGGGCGACCTTGTGCAAGCTCGACAACAGCTGCGCGAGACCGAGCCCGACGTCGCCATCGATGGTGTGTTCTCAGGCGCGGAACTGGACCGGCTGCTGGGAATGCCCGAAGAGAGCTTACCCGGACGAGACATCGATGGCGGCGTCTGGCACGACGCCATCGGCTGGATGGTCCATGGAAGTATCGCCGCGCCCAACTACATGAGCGAGTTGGAAAACGTGCACGGCCGATTCGAACGAAATGACGACGGAGAGGTCGTGGTCAAGCGTGTCGACCGCGCGCCGTTCACGCTCACCATTCCAGCCGACATGGGTGCCGCCGCGACCATGCCGCTCGTGATCTTTCAGCATGGGGTCTCTGACAATCGAATCGGCGTCCTCGGCATCGCCAACACCCTCGCCCTTGCCGGCTACGCGAGCATCGCTATCGACGCGCCTTTTCATGGCCTTCGAGCCGTGACGGAGGAACTGGACACGGTGAACCGGTGGACCGGCGAAGAAGGCCCCGATGGCTTTGGCGACTCCAGTGGCATCGGCGTGGTGCTCAGTTTCGTCGGCGCCACAGAGATGGAAGGCGAGTACCCGCCATTCCACCCCATTTACTTCCGCGACGCGCTCCGGCAAAGCGCCGCCGACCTCCACGCACTTGTCCACGCGATCCAGGCGGGAGACTGGAGCGACCTGACGTCCGCGGACCCTGCGCTGACGGACCTCTCCTTCGCCGACTCGGAGCTTGCTTTCGTTGGCCACTCTCTGGGCGGAATCATCGGCACGCTCTTCGTCGCGACGGAACCTGAAGTCGGTGCCGCGCTCTTGTCCGTGACCGGCGGCCACATCGCGCGTCTCGTTGAACGAAGCGTATCGTTCAGTCTTCAGCTTTCCTTGATCATCCCTCAGTTGAACCTGAGTGGCCGCCAGATGAACGATATGCTCGATGAGTCTATTCTCTCGCCGGGGATGGGGCTCTACCAAGTGTTGCTCGCGGCTGGCGATGCCGCGTCCTACGCATCGCTCATGAGAGACAGTGACACCGACGTGCTCATGCATATGGTGCGGCATGATGAAACGGTACCCAACTCGGCGACGGAAGAACTCGCGCTTGCTTTTGACGTGCCGATCATTGGCGACGCGCAGTTCCACGCGCTTCGCACAGCAGAGCTCCCCTTAGCCGGCAACTCCATCACACCGACGGGCACCGCGACCCGCGCGCTCTATCTCTTCGACACAGGCTCGCACGGCTCCCTCGTCAATCGTCGTGGTTTGCAGACTGTGGTCCAACCCCCGGTTCCGCCCTTCGAGTACTTGGACGATGCGGTGCCCTTCGACACACCCATCGACGCCATGCACTCGCAGATGGTGTCGTTCTTCGATAGTTGGCGCGCCGGGGCCACGGAGATCGTCGCACCGTAGGAACAGTCATAGTCCCCTGGTCGGTACACTCGGGCGAGGTGATAGGGTCTAAGGTATGGAAGACCAAAACACTTGGACCGTGCGATTCGTGTGTATCTGCGGCCTCATTGTCGCCTCCTGCAGCGGCGATGAAACGCCGCCCACATCCAATGAAGTCGAGATCCCAACGACGGCTGCTGTCACCGACCCGCCGAACGAAGGCGAAGAGGAGCCGAACCCCTGCGAGCTGGTCACGCCCGAGATGGTCCGCACGGCCCTTGAGCTCGGGCCGGACATCGAAATCGAAGCTCGGCGCGGAAGCATGCGCGTCACCCAAAAGCTGTGCACGTACTCCTGGCCGAACCCAGCTTATGACGCCGATGCTCACGCTCGAGAAATGATGGAACGCATGATGAAGCGAGCGCGGGCTGGCGTTCGCGGCCAAGCCCCTGAAGGCGACACGCTCGAAGACGGGATTGTGGACGCGGCGTCGAGTCTCGGCGAGAAGTTTGAGGTCAGTTACACATACATGCCGGAGTCGGAGAGCGCTGAGCAGGCCCGGACGAACTACGACCACGCGTTTGAGCTCATGAACCGCGGCGTCAGCCAGACGGTGATGGAGGGAGTGGCCGAAGGAAGAGAGGTCACACTTCGTTTCCCCGCGGTTGAAGTCGAAGGCATCGGCGACGCTGCCTTTTGGTCTCCTCGCATCCATCAGCTGATGGTGCTCTCGGGACAAAACACCGTCAGCGTCACCGCGTTGGTGTCCGAAGACGATGCCGAGAACCTCAGCGCAGCCAAAGCGCTGGCGTCAGCTCGAATGGCCGCGCTCTAGACGCTTTTCGAGGAAGCCGCAGAGACCGCCGCAGTCCGTGATGGGTCGAAGCTCGCATTCGGCCTCAAATCCGCGGCGAGCGTGAGGGCACTCACACCGTCGTGAGCCCTGAAACGTGGGACCTTCATCTAATGTCTAGTGGGTAGCGAGACGGCAAAGGTTTTAGTGTTCCGACCGGACCGTGGGGGCACCGTGGCATTGGTCACGGCCCATCTTACTGGCGACCGAACTGCGATGGAGACGCTGTACACCCGATACGCGAAAGAGTTTATCGGTGTCGCCGCGCGTATCCTTGGGACAGGCCGCCTTACGCACGTTGGTACGTCCAGCCGCGTCCTGCTTGCCCAGGCGACCGAGCAGGGGCGCTTGGGACATACTCAAGAAGCCGCAGTGCTCTTCCACCTCATCGTTGAGCGCAACGATTCGTCGAGCGCTGAGGCGGCCTACTTGCTTGGAAAGCTGCACCAGGACAGCCGTCCCGAGTTAGCGACGCACGACTTCGCGGTGGCGATTCGCCTCAACCTGAGTGAGCCGCTCCGTCGTGAGGCTTTTCGACGCCGTATTGAAGCTGCGTCTGCGGCAGGACTTCCGACGGCTGCGCTTGAGGAATCTCTGCGAGTTGCCTACCCAGAGTCTGATGCTGAGCGACCTGCGCCGAGGGGACTTCCGGCAACCTCCCTCGAAACGAACGCGCCCACACTCCCTTGAGAACGAAGGAATCTTGATGACGAAACGATGCACGCTGGCACTCGCCTTGGTCACCGCGAGTCTCTCGACGGAGTCGATGGCCGAGTCATTTGAACTGGCGCCATGTCTGTCCGACGAGTGCATGCCCGCCAGTGATGTTCCGGTGTCTCACAGCGAGATCGAAGGCATGGAGGCCGAGTTTATCCGTCCTCCGGAGATGAACGCGGCTGAAGTGAGTGAGCCCGAAGCCGCCGCCGCTGCCCCTGCCCCTGCGTCGAGTCCGCGGCACTTCAGGCCCTGGATCTTCATGCAGATTCGTCAGTTCGCCGCCGCCGGCGTTAACCGCGGCTCCCTTTACACCACGGACTTCGACGTTGGCGTGGGCATCCCCTTGGGCACCCCATACCTCTCCATGGCCCTCGGCGCGTCACTTAGTTTGGGCGCGTACCAGGATGTCACCGAGCGCACCGTCGGCATGTACATGGGGATGGGCATGTTCCTCGACGCACGCCTTCGCCTCAACGTAGAGGGGCCCGCTCGCATGTTCGTCGTGTCCGGCGCGCGGATCAACCTAGGCGGTCCCTTGGACCACGGACCCGATCCCGTCGGGGACGAGTGCCCATCCTTTAGCACTGCGGAGGGGTCGTTCGGGTTCGGCGCAGAGTTTAGCTGGGGACGGCAAGGGCTTGTTTCGATGTCGCTGCGGGGAGTCCGCCGCCGCGCCCTCGGCGAGATGCACTTCGCGGCAGACAGCACGAACCCACCCCTCTCGTCGACGCGCGCGGCATGGGGATTCGCCGCGACGATTCAACTTGGCGCCCATTTCGACTAAGTTGGTCCTAGTTGCTGCGAACCAGCCGACCCGGCCGCGCGCCCGTCAGCTTCCCGTCACGCGCGATAGCCTCGCCGTTCACGAAGGTCGCGAGGATGCCCTCGGTCTCTTGCAGCAGTCGCTTGCCGCCACCCGGGAGGTCGGCGTGCATCACGGGCTTCTTCAATCGGATGCGCTCCATGTCGATGACGTTGATGTCGGCGCGGAGTCCCACGGCGAGTCGGCCGCGGTCGTCGAAGCCCATCCACTTGGACGTGTCGTAGGCCTGCATCTTGACGAGCTTCTCGACGGGGATGCGGCCCTTCTCGCGGTCGCGACCCCAGTGCTGAAGCAAGAAGCTCGGCATGCTGCCATCGCACACGGTGCCGACGTGGGCGCCGGCGTCGCTGAGACCCATAAGCGAGAGCGGGTGGTTGAGCATCTCTTCGACGAGGTCGAGGTTTCCGCTGCCGTAGTTGTAGAGCGGGAAGTAGAGGAGCGTCTTGCCGTCCGGGTCGTCGAGGAGCGCGTCGTAGACGGCTTCGAGGACAGGCACCTTGCGCTTGAGGGCTTCGGCGAAGATGCAGTCGGCCTTGGCGGGCTCGTACTTCGGGTCGTCGCCGAGGCGGAACAGGCGCATCGCGATCATGTCGATGTGCGCGAGGAGCTGGTCGGCGAGGGGAGGAATGGAGGAGCCATCGCCGGCGACGGGCTCGCTCTTTTCCGAGAGGATGCGTTTCTTGCGCTCAGGATCTTTCATCGCCGCGACCTGCTCGGGCAGCGGCAGGTGGCTGATCTCTTTGTAGGACGGGAAGCCCATGAAGGGATGGAAGGTCGCGTCGAGGCCGAGCATGATGCCGATGGCGCGGGCGGCGACCTGGACCTTCATGTCGAGGCCGTCGGCGGCGCATTGCTCCACGCTCTTGATGATGTCGCGCCACTGGTAGTCGCACTGGTCGCGCTGGAGCAGCGAGATGGACATGGGGCGTCCGGATTTTTCGGCCATGGCGCGCAGCAGCGCGAATTCGCCTTCGTAGCGGTCTTTGCCCGCGACGTAGTCAAAGTCGGACACGGCGTCGAGGACGCCGTAGTCGAGTCCCTCAAAAGCGGAGGCGAGCCCGAGGAGCTCTTCGCGCATGGCTTCGGAAGCAGGCGTGGCGTTGCCCGCCGCGGTGCGGTGGTTGTCCGTGCGGCCCGTGCTCAGCCCGACGGCGCCGGCCTCCAGCGCTTCGCGAACGACGATGCGCATCTGCTCGATGTCTTCGGGGGTAGCGACTTGGTCGGAGACGGCGCGCTCGCCCATGACGTACATGCGCACGGCGTCGTGGGGAACCTGCGCCGCAAAGTCGATGGTGTGGGGGATGTCGTCGATGGCGTTCATGTAGTCGCCGAAGGACTCCCAGTTCCACTTGAGTCCGGCGCTCAGCGCGGTGCCGGGGATGTCTTCGACGCCTTCCATCAGCGCGATGAGGCGCTCGTGATCGTGAGGACGAACCGGCGCGAAGCCGACGCCGCAGTTGCCCATGACGCAGGTGGTGACGCCGCTGAGCGACGAGGGCGCCATCTCTTCGTCCCAGGAGATCTGCCCGTCGAAGTGCGTGTGAATGTCCGTGAAGCCCGGCGTGACAATGGCGCCGGTGGCGTCGAGGGTCTCTTTCGCTTCGCCGGGGACTTCGCCCAGCGCGACGATGCGGCCATCTTTGACGCCCACGTCGCCCAGATAGCCGGGCGCGCCGGTGCCGTCGATGAGGGTTCCACCGGTGATCTTGAGGTCGTACTCCATGATTTAGCCTTGCTCCTTTGAGTGAACGTCGCGATGAACATCGCACGCCACGATCCCCACGTCTTTATCGCCAACGCCCGCAGCGATGAGGAAGTCCGCGCGCTTGGCGATGGCGGGGAGCACCGTCAGCGGCGCGTCGCCGGCGGCGTCGAGCATGAGCCCGAGGTCCTTGCGCGCCATCTTGAGCGTCCAAGACGTCTCGAAGTCTCCGTCCGCCATCTTCTTGCCGCGACCGCCGAGGACCCAGTTCAGATCGAAGTGTTCGAAGAGACCGAGGACATCGTTCGGCTTCAGGCCATGAGGCGCGCCGACGGTGAAGACATCCGCGAGGCCGCCCACCAGAGAGAGAATCAGACCGTTGCCGACGAGCTTCATCGCGGCGGCACGACCAGGCTCGTCGCCGAGGTACCAGATCTTGCCGCTCATCGGCGCCAGCGCGGCTTCGGCTCTTGCGTACGCGTCCTTTGGGCCGGAGACGACCATGACGCCGGTACCCGCGCGACATGCGGCCGGTGACATAAACACCGGCGCGTCGAGGAGTGGCACTGCGTGAGACCAGTTCGCTTGGCGCTCTCGCGTTTGGTCCGCGGAGGTTGTGCTGTGGTCGATGAGCACAGCGTTCGCTTTGGCTGCGGCGACGACCCCCGGGAGCACCGAGTCGACGGCGTCGTCACTGGTGAGCGCGACATGGATAAAGTCTGCGGCCGCGACGGCTTGTCCCGCGCTGGGGTGAGCCGTGGCGCCAAGGGCGACGAGGGATTCGGTCTTGGACGCCGTGCGATTCCAGACGTGGACTTCATCGCCTCGCTCGAGGGACGCTTCCGCGAGGCCGGTGCCGATCAACCCTGTTCCGATGAATGCTCTCTTCATTGCTCTCCCCAAATCGTCGCCAGCATTAAGTGAACGTCATTCACATTTATCAGAACCGTCTCTGATGCGCAACGGCAACGACTGAAGGGAAGGCGAGTTGGGCTTTCCACGGACGAACCTTTTTTACCCCGTCGTACAATGGTACTGCGATGTTATGGGTGGCATTCCGTACTGGTACTTCGTCGAATATCAAAACAACGTGGAGGATACTCTCTCCTATTTGAGAGATCGTGAGTTCAACGCGGGGCGATACGAGCCGGCGATGTCGGTGTTTGGGTCTGAAGACAAGCTTCGCCTTCGGTTCCCCGTCGATCTTGAGGCGCCATCGCCGGGGGCTCAGCACTCAAACCCACAAGAAGCCCTCGAAGCAAGCATGGAGGACGGAACGCGGTCCATCCTCGACATCACAAAGGTGTCTGCTGAGCCTGTGGCGCCGGGAGACCCTGGTGATCTCATGGCGGTGTTTGGCGGCGGAGGCCGCGCCTTCCAGACCTCCTACCCCATCGAGCCACAGGTCCTTGAGGCGGCATTTGGGACCCAGCAACCGACGCGTGAGGTTGTTGAGCGGGTTTTGTTTGGCGCGCGACAGAATGAAGCGGCCGAGGCGATGTGGAACATCCCACGAGGGAGCGCGATTCACGTGCTCACCTACGAGGGGTCCGCACCCACCGAGGTCCTATTCCTCGGAATCTCCTTCGACTGATCGGATCAAACTGGAGAAAAGCGTTGGGGGCTGCTAAATCCGCGGGATGAGCGACACCATCGAAAACGGGAAGGCCGTGAGCCTTGAGTACGTCCTGACCAACGATAAGGGCGAAGAGCTCGATCGATCCAAAGAAGATCGACCGCTGCTCTACCTTCATGGTTCGCGGAACATCGTGCCTGGCCTCGAACGGCAGCTTGAAGGCAAGAGCGTCGGCGATGAGTTCGACGCGCGCGTTCCCCACTCGGAAGGGTACGGCCCTAAGCAAAAGGTGAAGCCGATCCGCATGCCGCGTTCGCGCTTTCCCGCCGACGTCCCCGTCACGAAAGGCATGAGCTTTCAGACGCAGACGAAGGAGGGCAAGACGTTCCCGCTCTGGGTCACCAAGGTCCAGGGGCCGACGATCATCTGCACGCCGCTGCACCCTTTGAGCGGAGTGGACTTGAACTTCCACGTGAAGGTTCTGGAGGTCCGCGATGCGACGGCGGAAGAGAAAGAGCACGGACACGTGCACGGGCCCGGCGGGCACGAACATTGAGTCGCGCGTCCACTCTTCTGATCGTCGCGCTGTTCGCAAGCGCGCTGAGCGCGTGGTCCTCGAACGCATCTGCCCAGCCCGCCGAGGGTTTCAGCTCCGACCGCCCCGGTTACGCGAACTCGACGTCGGCGGCGCCTGTTCTTCGCCCCATCATCGAGACCGGCGTCGGCTTCACCTTCGATGAAGACGACCCAGAGACGCTCTCGGCGCCGAACTTGCTCGTTCGATTCGGACTCTCCGAATGGCTAGAATTGCGCTTGGCGATCCCAAGTGTCGTGGGCTCTTTTGCGCCGGGGCCAAACGGCGTCGGCTTCGGCGACACGACCATCGGCCTCAAGGTCGCCGCGTCGCCCACGGAGCGCTTCTCCACCAGTCTCGTCCCAAGCTTGTCCATCGCGACGGAAGGTGGCGTCAACACCGGCCGTATCGAGTGGAACTGGCTTGTGTCTCTCAGCAGCGTCTCCATCGGCGGCAACCTTGCTGCCGGCACCGCGAACCTCGGTGGAGCCCCAGTCGTCCAAGGCGAAGCCAGCGTTGCGCTCGGCATTTCGATCACCGACGCCGTCGGTGTGTACGGACAGTTCTTCATGATCTGGCCGCGCGGCCTCGATCCGCTCCCCTACGTGGGCGCAGGCTTCACCGCGCAGGTCGCCGCACGCTTTCAGCTCGACGCGTCCATCGACGTCGGGCTCACCGACGACACGACGCGAATCATCATCGGCGCCGGCATGACCGTGTTGATCGGCGAGGGCGAAGATTCGGAAGTCGCGCAGCCCGCGCCGCAGCCCGCGTTCCAACCGGCGCCACAACCTGCGCCGCGCTCAGAGCCGAGCGTCTACGATCCCTCGGCGCTCTGATTTATCGACTATCCTCTGGCGATGGCTGAACTCCACTGCCCCAGCTGCCAGAATACCCTGGAAGAAGTCTCTCTCTACCAGACTATCGTGGCCGGCTGCCGTGCTTGCGGCGGCATGTGGTTCGACCACGCGGCAACGCAGATCTTGGCCCAAGCACGGCTACACCCAAGCTTTATGAACGTCGTCGATGGCTTCGACGCGTCTACGGTCACGGAGCCACCCGCGAGGCGTGAACCTTCGTATCGAGACCCTGCGGAGGGCCAACGATCGTGTCCGGAGTGTCAGCTGCCCTTGGAGCAGACCGATGCTTCGAACGACGTTCGTGTGGATGTCTGCGACTCACACGGCGTGTTCTTTGACCGCCACGAAGTGCGAGCGATGCACGGGACACTCAGACTGCGAGCTAAGAAGGCCGCCCCCGTCGCCGCGACGTCCGCAAGACCTGCGGAAGCCCAAGGACCCGAGCCCGCTGCAAACGACTCGAAGCTCTCGGCTCTCGATGTCGTCGGAAGCCTCCTCGATGTGCTCTCTATTTTCGGATAGTTGCCGATGAGGCGGCTTGTCCGAGCCCCTGGCACATCGCCGCGGTGCTTTCGTTGGCGGGAAACCAGTGTTCGATTCGGAGTTCATCGAGGAGTACCGTTTGAGGCGCCTGGAACGAGGTGACCGTCGTGACAAAGCGAAGCATGTGCTCGCCGTACTTAAGGTGCACGCCGACCACCGCGGACGCCGGCACGCTCAGATCCGCATTGCGCCAGTCGTCGGCCAACGTGGGCATCTCGAGGATCCGGCTCAGGACTTCTTGAAGCGGACCGTTGTCGGGCTCGGCGAGGGCTTCGCGCTGGATACGCCAAAGTAGCGTGCGCCCAACTTCATCGAAGTTGGCGAGGGCGGGCTGAGCGCCGGCAGGGTCGAAGGTCAAGAGCGCCAGATTCAATCCCGAGGCAAGGGACGCCGCCAGGTCTGGCATGATCGCCGAGAAGAGCGCGTGGCCACCCGCGTTGAGGTCGATGGCGTTGTACGCACTATCCATCACGATGAGGGGAAAGGGGTCGTGATGAGCTTTCATGAGGCGAAGCGCGTCTCGAATCTCCTCAGGTAGAGATGCTGCGTCTCCTTCAGGGTAGGCGTGCTCATGCCCCGCCGCCTCGAGCATGGCGTTGATGTGGCGGAGAGGTACATCCAGCGAAGCTCCGAGGCGCAGCACCATGTCCGCACTCGGCACAGAGCGGCCGGTTTCCAAGAAGCTCACGTGGCGGCCTGAGACGCCGGAGGCGATGGCCAGGTCGAGCTGACTCAACCCGCGTTGGCCGCGCCAGTGTTTCAACAGGGCCGGAAAGAGGCCCGTTCGATTTGCTTTCTTCACGTCTTCATTCTTCTCGAAGGAAGAGTATTCGGCCATCGTTCGGGCGTCACTTACCTCGTCAGGTAGGTGCGGCCGTTCATCCTCCGTGCTTCGTTTTCCCCACGATCACTTCCAAGAGAGGAACGAAGGAAATGCCACATGTTACTTCACGGGACGCAGCCAACCTGTTTCGCCGCCCGCCAGATCGCTTCATCCACGTGGGCGAAGGCGAGGTCGCCTACCGAAAAGTAGGAGGCGGCCCAGATGTGCTCTTCGTGCACGGTTGGCCAGTCAGCGGAGCCACCTTTCGGCACTTGCTCCCCCGTCTCGCCGAGACCTTCACCTGTCACATCCTTGACCTCGTTGGCGCCGGCGAGAGTCGCTTCGACAAGGACACTCGCATCGACATTGCCCAACACATCGAGAGCCTTCGCCGCGTCGCCGATGCGTTGGCGCTCTCCAACTTTGCGGTGGTGGGACACAACAGCGGCGGGATGATGGCGCGGCACGCCTTCGCCAACGACCCGCGGCTACGCGCCATGGGTCTCATCAACACCGAACAGCCCCAAGGCCTCGCTTGGCCATTTCGGCGCTTTCTTCTGATGAGCAAACTGCCACGCTTCGCGGACATTCTTGGGTGGACCGTCATGCAGCCGCGCTTGCGCAAGCACTCGATGCTCCTCGGCGAGTGCTTCACAGACCGCGCGCTCATTGATGGTGAGTTCGAGGAGTTCTTCCTCGCGCCGCTCCATCGCGATGCAAAGCGACGGTGGGCTGCGGGGCAGCTCGTTCGCAGCTTCGACACCCAGTTTGTGTCGGACCTGGCCGTGGTTCACCGCCAGATCCATGTCCCTGTTCAGCTCGTTTGGGGAGAGGACGACCCGTTCTTCCCGGTCGGGTGGGCGCGCGAAATGGTCGAAACGTTCCCCAACGCCCGCCTTCACGTCGTTCCAAAGGCGAAGCTCTTCTGCCATGAAGAACGTCCCGACGAAGTCGCCAAGGCTCTCGCGTCGACGCTCCTCGGAGCGCGGGCTGAGGGGCGTTTGCCTTGGACGGTTTCGAAGGAGGCACGCTGATGAAGTGCGCCAAAGCCTTGTCCATCGCTCTTCTCGTTCCCTTCTCCGCCCTCACCGCATACTCGGTCTTTGACGTCGGTCTCCTTGGCGTCTTCGAACATCAACTCGCCAGCTCCGGCGGCTGGCAGGTGCTCGCAGACCTCGTCATCGCCATTGTGCTCATCCTCTTTTGGCTCGTCCCAGACGCGAGGCGAAGCGGCCGCAACCCATGGCCCTACGTCTTTCTCTCGCTCGCCGCCGGCTCCTTCGGACCCTTGCTCTACCTCACCCTCGCGAAGCGAGAAATCCAAGCGTCCAGCAAAGAGACCCGACGTGAATGAAGCGAAACTAACGTTTCGAGTTATGAGATGAAGTACTAGTTGTATCTCGGTGGCGTCGAGTTCCGCCGAGCTCGCGTGTGGGTTCGCGACGCCGCGTCGCTCGAAACGATCCATGGTTCCGAGTGTAGCCAAAGTTCGCTACGCTCGATGCATGTGGCAGATCCACAGCTGGGACAAAAAGAAGAAGCGAGGAACCGTCCGCGCGCCACACTTTGGGCCGCTGTCGTTCGGGCCGGCGGAGAACCCCAAGGGCACCGACGACTTTGTGGTGGGCGAAGAGGTCGTGGTTTCCCTCGCCGGCGACCCAAGTGATTACCGCGTGGAGTCCGTGCGCGAGGTCCGGCCGAAGCCCCAGCCACCGGCGACGCGCTGCGCGGACTTTGATGTGCTTCGTGGGTCCCATGACTTCTATATGGTGAGTGCTCCGTCGGACCCGCTCGTCCTTTGGTTTGGCAACTGCTGCTCTCACTGCGACCCCGGTGCGCTCGTGAGCTTCGTTGGCGCGACGGGCTGGGACGAGGAAGCCGACGACGACGCCGTTTCCTTTTCGACGCCCCTCCTCCGTTTCGCCTCCCAAGAAGAGATCCAGCGTCACAAGGTGTCGGTGCCAGAAGGCTTCGTGGCGTACTGTATCGTCGACCAGCCGCAGCGACCCTGGGAAGACGTCTGCGATCCCTTGTTCATCGTCGCCAAGTCGGCGTCGGCGGAGCTCATCCGGCCAGCGCGCGCTTGACTATCGATCGCCGTAGACTCGCCTTGCTTGAAAAACCTTGTTCGAAAGCAACGGTCCACGCCTCGACTTGCAACGTCCTCCGCCGTCGACCCACTGAGCTGGCGAAACTGCCGTCCTGCATCGTCCCCCCCTTACTCGCGACATCGAGCTCGTGGCGAAGTCGAACTCGAGTTCCCCGGAATGAACCTGTCGAAGCGTCAATCCAGGGGAACGGCTCACCAGCTCCCAGCCGCTTGCAACCCGACGCCGGTGTTCGACAAGGAAGGAACCACGGTGACGCTCAGCGACGTCGACTCGTCGGCGCTGTGGCGTCCGATCTCGGGGTGCAGGAGCCACGGCACGAGCCCGCCGGCGAACAGGCCAAGGGAGAGACCGGTAATCTGGTCTGTTAGATGATGGTTGCCTGTGGTCACCCGCCCCGCGAATGCGAGGAACGTCGCCACGCTCCATAGCCCGCAGGCGGAGTATTCGACGATATCGTTGTTGTAGATGTCCATGCGCGGATCGTGGAAACAAGCCAGTGCGGCGTTGGTTGTGACGATGGCCAGGTGGCCTCCGGGGAAACTCCGCGTCGAGTTGCCGGTGCACGCCGTCGAATCATCGCCGTCGCTGCACTCGATGGCTCTCGGACGCGCGCGACGTACCACATGTTGCGTTCCGAAGAACAGTGAGCCGGATACGGCGTAGGCCTCAAAGTGAAGCATCCAAATTCGGCCGGCCTTGTTCCAATCGCCCTCAATCAGCCCAGGGGCGAGTGGACTCACCGTCGCGTACGCCATACTGGAGAAGTACGAAATGTCGCCGAGCATCCTCCACGTGTCTGCGGCCCTGCCGTCGGTCTCGAAGGCGTCGATGCCCCATCGGTCAAACCGCGATTGTCGCGTCCAGTTCGCCCCGTCCCGCCGCTCGATCACGTTTGTCAGAACCAGGGTCGTGGCCAGAACAGAGGGGAAGGTGATGGCCTCCCAGAGCGCGTACTTTGGCAGACCATCTTACTCCGCTTGCGGCACCACCGACTCGGCCGCCGCAGCGGCCTCGATGTTCGTGACCGGATCGACCGGCCCGGCGGAGGCGACGGGCAGATCGGCGCGGCCGGCGGACTCCTCTTCCTCGACCGACTCGTTCCCTGCGACATCGGTTGTTGGGCTTGGCGCTTCGCTCGTTTCAGTGGTTCCGACGGGCTCCTGGCCTTGAGCGGAACGGAGGGTGCGGTCACTGAATGCGCGTCATGGCGGCCTTCTTGGTTGATGCATCCTCGTGGCGACAAACGACGGTGTTCAGCTGCCAGCCGCAGCGCCGAGAGTCAACTCCCCCAACCTAAGCACGCCTCTCGCGGGCGCACCGAGCTCGCGGAACTGAAGCTCGCCTTCTTCGTCGCGCATGTATACGCGACAAGCCCGCAGCACAAGTACGCGTCGTCCCGAAGCCTTGCCCAGAAACAGAAGCAGGTCTTCGACCATCACGAACTCAATCCAATGGAACGCCCATCATCGCGTGGAGCGCGTGGTGCATTCGGTCGAAGGCTACGGTGTAGGCATCCGGATCGCTCGCGCACGCGTCGACGACAGCCTGGGTGGAAACGCGAAGCTCTTCGCTGACCGCTTCGTCGTCGTGCTCGTCGGCTGCGGCGTTGGCGAGCCCTTGCAAACGCTCCATGTCCGGGCAGACCGCTGCACCTCCGCGGTCGCCGTGCCAATGCTGGGAGAACGCGTAATGAAATTCGTCGAGGGCGGGCGCCATCTGGGGGTGGTCTGCGTACTCGTGCTCGTCGCCTTCGTGGCGCCGGTCGTGCAAGGGGATGTCTTCCCCACCCGCAGATTCCTCTTCGGCAGGCGCGTCGCCGCCGCAGCCGCCAAGTGCGCTCAACCCAAAGAGAAGGCCATAAAGAACTTGCTTCATGGCCTTGATCTTTACGTATTTTGGAGCATTCGTCGATGAGACGACTTGAGGGCGAAAGCTCAGTCTTCGATGTCGTGCTTGCGGGCGCGCAGGTTTCGTCGCGAACCTTTGCCACGCTTCTTCCTCTTGCTCACCGGTGATCCCCATTCGTCCGTCGGTTCGTCGTCTTCTTTGTACTGACGGTCGCTCGTGTCGAAGACGGGCGCAGCTGGCTCCGGGGGTGGCGCGTAGCTACGCGGAGGACCACCGCCGCCGCCGCCGGGGCCGCGTTTGAATTGCTGGACGGGAGGACGGCGATCTCCACCGCGATCACCACCACGAGGAGGTCGACCCCGGTCACGCCCACCACCACCACCGGCGGGTCGACGACCGCGCTCTTCGGCGGCGTTGATGTTCAAGGCCCGACCATTGAAATCCGCGCCGTTGAATTTCTCAACACATGCCTTGGCTTGCTCCGGCGACGCAAAGGTCACGAAGCCAAAACCACGCGGGCGGCCCGTCTCCCGATCCGTCGGAAGAAAGCAGTCAACGATTTCACCTGCCGCCCCAAGGAAAGCTGAGAGCTCCTCCTTGGTGGTTCGGTAGTTCAGGTTACCAACAAAAACTTTCGCAGAAATGATCCCAGCTCCCACGGCGCTCCTTGCACCGTCTCTCTTTCGTTACGCGGATGTTAGCACTTTCCGAGCATGAAACGAGTTCAAGCTGTCGGTCCGTGCTTGCTAATGGTGACGGCTCGTCGCAGACAGAGAGCTGAATGGCCAAAACTGAGGCGGATCTAGGCGAAAAGCCGTCCAGACGGCGTGCCCTGCGTATTTTTGAGCTCGTTCGCCCACATCGGGGGCGTTTCGCCCTTGGGGGAGCATTTCTCCTCGCCGGCGCCGCCATCGGTCTCGCGTACCCCCGAGCCATCAAATACGCCATCAACGAGCTTGATGAACACGGAACCGTCGAAGCCTTCGACCAAGTCGGCATGCTCTTGGTGGCGCTCTTTTTGGTGCAGGCTGTCTTCACTTGGTTTCGCCACTACTTGATGAGCTGGCTTGGCGAACGGGCGGTCGCGGACATGCGTCGAAGCGTGTTCTCGCAACTCACCGCGTTGCCGCCTGGGTGGTTTCATACGCAGCGCACGGGCGAACTCGTCGGACGGATCTCTGGCGATGTCACGACGCTTCAGGCGTTTGTCGGAAGCGAACTCAGCATCGGCCTTCGCAACGTCGTTCAGCTCGTCGGCGGCGTGGTCTTACTCCTCCTCGAAGACGCCGGGCTAACGATTTACATGATGCTCATCGTACCCCCGATGATCCTTTCGGTGATGGTCTTCGGCCGGTTCATTCGGCGCATGAGCAAGAAGCTGCAGGACGCCATCGCGACGACGAACGGACGCGTGCAAGAAGTCCTCAGCGCGATCATGACGGTACAGGCCTTCACCCAAGAAGAACGCGAACGAAAGCACTACGGCGACGGCGTCGAAACCGCTTTCTCGACGGCACTCTCCCTCGCGCGATGGCGCGCGTCCTTCATGTCGGTCAGCACTCTCAGCGGTTTTCTGGCGCTGGCGCTGGTCGTTTGGCTTGGCGGACGGCGCGTCGCCGCCGGCGAACTGGACGCCGGCGGGCTCACTGCCTTTGTCCTCTACACCACGATCATCGCCTTCTCTCTCGCGAGCCTCTCCAACATGTGGACTGCGCTTCAGCGCGCTGCGGGCGCCACCGAGCGGCTCTACGCGATCATCGACGCGGTCCCCGAGGTGAGGAGCCCCGAAGTTGCCGAGCGCATGCCGCCTTCGGGATCACCTCTGCGTTTCGAGGACGTGACCTTTACGTACACAGGTCGCCCCGATGACCCGGTCTTGCGCCACATCGACCTGACCATCGAAGCGGGCACCACCGTGGCTCTCGTCGGCCCATCCGGCGCTGGAAAGACCACGCTCACGTCGCTCGTGCCACGTTTCTACGACCCGAGCGAAGGAGTGGTCACCCTCGGGGGCACGGACCTGCGCAAGCTCTCCTTAGAAGAACTCCGCGCGCGCATCGCGCTGGTGCCCCAAGACCCGGTTCTGTTTAGCGGCACCATCGCGGAGAACATCGCGTACGGTCGTCCCGACGCGTCCATGAGCGACATCATCGAGGCCTCCCGCCAAGCCAACGTCCACGAGTTTGTGGAATCTTTCCCGGACGGCTACGAGACTCTCTGCGGCGAACGCGGCGTTCAGCTCAGCGGCGGACAGCGACAGCGCGTGGCCATCGCCCGGGCGATGCTCGCCGAACCGGACCTGTTGATCCTCGATGAAGCCACGAGCAACCTGGACGCCGAGAGCGAAGCGCTCATCCAAGACGCTCTCCGGCGGGTCACGCGTGGGCGCACAACGCTCATCATCGCGCATCGCTTGAGCACGGTACGAGACGCTGACCTGATCGTGGTCCTCGACGATGGGCGTCTCGCAGAGCAAGGCAGCCATGACGAGCTGATGGCCGCCGGAGGCGTCTACGAACGTCTCGTCGAGCGTCAGCTTTAGAACGTCTGTCGATAGGAACTCAAAAGAAGCGAATCGGCGGAACCTTTCTGGTCTAGGGTTGTCCGGCCCGACATGCTTCCACGCCTCCCTTGCTGCTTCCTTTGGGCCTTGAGCGTCCATTGCGTCTTCGTCCTCTTCGCCAGTCCGGAGCTCGTCCGCGCGCAGCCCACACAGCCCACACGAAGCGATGCAGGGACCGATGCGCTGGAGGTCACCATCCCAGCACTTGGCGCGGTTTACGAAGGCACACCGCTGCAGGTTCAGGGGCAGGCGTTTCGCGTCCGTGGTCTTGCGGCCCTCAGCCCCGGCGAGATGCAGTTCCAGGTCGGCTTTCGTCGCGGCGACTCCCGTTCGGGCGATGAAGTGCAGTGGCAAACCGCGACGAGCGATGCAAGCGGGCTCTTCGTGGTGGAGGTGCCAATCCCCGACGGGCGAGACCCGGGAGAGCTCGTATTTCGCGATCCTGGGGAGGCACGAGAGATCACGTTTGACGTTCGGCCGAGGCAGCGCACAGAGATCGTCGTTCGCACGGACCGCCGCTTCTACGAGGTCGACGAGCGCGTTCATGCCTGGGCCCTCGTCCGTGACGCGCTGACCGGAGCTCCACGCGAAGGCGCTGTCGTGAACTTTGAACTGAACGCGAGCGTCGGCGCGAGCGAAGCGTCCTCCACCAGCGGCGCGTCTGGCGTCGCCTATCACATCTTCGAGCCCTCGGATGTGAGGAGCGGCGACGCTGTTGTGCATGCACGGGCGCGCGGCGCGGGTGGAGAGGTTTCCGTCACCTTCGGTGAGCGCGCGTCACTCCCGCTCTTCGTCGAGGTCACAACCCCGATGGAGGCGACGCAACCTGGCGGCCAAGCGCAGGTTCGGGTCCACGCGCGGGCACAGACGGGCGAGCCCATCGAGGGCGCCCTCATCGACGTGCAGGTCGAATCACAGGAGCCGGTGCAGGTCCGCAGCGACGCCGCAGGCGAGGCGACCGTGATGGTGCAGGTTCCCGTGCTCTCGTCTCCCTATGGCGTCAGCGTGGTGGCGCGGGTGAGCCACCCCGTGCACGGACGTGCCGAAGGCAGCGCGTCGATCTCGGTGGCACGAAGTGGTTCGCTCCAAGTGTCCCTCGCGCCGAGTCATGGCGCGCTCATGGCTCGACCCCTCCGAGCACGTCAGGTTTGAGCGTCTGGCCGAAGCGACGGCCCGCGCCGAGACCGATCCCACCTATGGGCTACGGGGTGCGCGCCGACGGCGCCGAAGGCGACGCATCGGGCTGCGCTGACCAGCCCGGAGGCGTTCGCTGGGCTGCTGCGTGCCATCTCGACGTATGAGGGTGCCGCCGACACGCGAGCGGCGCTCCAGCTCATGGCGCTCCTCTATCCGCGCCACGGTGAGCTGCGCCAAGCCGAGTGGGCCGAGTTCGACCTCGATGCGGCCGAGCGGACGATCCCTGCCGGCCGAACCTGGATGCGCCGGCCCCTTCGCAAGCCTCTGCCGGGAGCCGTGGTGGCCATCCTGAACAAGGTGCGCGAGCGCGTCGGCCTCGAGGGCCGATCCCGCCCTGGTTTCGGTGGGCGCGGTCGTGCCGCCATGCGCTCCGCGGCGGCCGGCGAGCGGTGGCCCGGCGCCGAGTGCAGGCGCCGGGCGTCGGAGCAGCCCCCGACCCGGCCGGACAGGTCGCGCCGCGCCGCGGCCCTCGTGGCGTGGAGGCGGTGGTGGGCGCGCTCGACCTTGGGGGGAGACGCTCTGCCTGGGGGCGTCGTCGAGGCCGCCCCCCTTCCGGCTCGGGGACGGCGTGGCCTCGGCCGCGGCCAGGCCCCCCCGGCACGGCCCGCAGGCGTATCGGGGGGCCCTGCCGGCGTGGCGGGCCAGGCCGGGGGCGGGTCTCTGGCGCAGCCCACGCCATCTCGAGGGCCTGCGACGCGCAATCTCGGCGTGCAGCGTGTCGCGCATCGCCCAGCCCACGACCTCGCGGGTGTGCGGGGCGCGAGGACGGCCGCGAGGGGGAGCCGGCCCTCACAGGTCGCGCATGTCGGTCGGACCCGCCAGCCGGGCCCGCCCGGGCCGAGCCGCCTCGAAGCCCCGGCCGAGCCGGCCCGGGGCGCGCGCGATCGGGCGGCCGTGGCGGCTGTCGGGGGCACCCGCAGCAGGCAGGGCGGCCCGGCCGCGCTGGGCCCCGCTGGGCGCCGCCGCGGCGCCACTGTCAGGCGTCACGGCAAACTGGTCCGGCGCATTGCCTCACATGAGACGTTACCCGACGCTGCCATCGCCGCGCCTTGGTCGCTACGCGCCGCCGAGGCGGGGCGGCGAGCGGCAGAGCGATGGCGGGGAGGATCAGCATGGCGGCACGAGCCGAGGTGGCGGCGGCGACGAGGGAGCGGTACGCGGTGAGCGGGCGGGCCGCGAAGGGCGCGATCCTCGACGAGTTCGTCGCGCTGACGGGGCTTCATCGCAAGCACGCCATCCGCCTGCTCCGTGCGCCCACCGAGGAGAGGCGCTCCCGAGGTAGGCCGAAGACGCTCTACGGCACCGCCGTGAAGGCAGCGCTGGTCCTGCTCTGGGAGGCGTCGGACCGGGTGTGCTCGAAGCGGCTCGTGCCGATGATCCTGGTCTTGCTGCCGGCGCTGGAGCGACACGGGCAGCTTGCAGCTGACGAGGGACTGCGAGCGAAGCTCCTCGCGATCAGCCCGGCTACGATCGACCGGCTGCTGTCGGAGACGCGCATCGCGGCGGCGCAGGGGCGCAGGCGGCGGGCCGGCTTCAGCTCGGCGGTGCGCCGGTCGGTGCCGGTGAGGACCTTCGCGGACTGGGGCGATCCTCCTCCGGGCTTCGTGGAGGTCGACTTCGTGGCGCATTCCGGCGTCAGCGCGGCCGGCGCCTTCGTGCAGACGATGGTGCTGACCGACATCGCGACGGGCTGGACCGAGTGCGTGCCGGTGCTGATGCGGGCGGGCGCGCTCGCGCTCGAGGCGCTGCAGGCGGCGCGAGAGCTCTTCCCCTTCCCCCTCAGGGGCGTCGACTTCGACAACGACGGCGCCTTCATGAACGAGCCGGTGGTCTCCTGGTGCCGGGCGCAGGGGCTCGAGGTCACTCGCTCGCGGGCCTACCGCAAGAATGACCAGGCCTGGGTGGAGCAGAAGAACGGGGCGATCGTTCGAAGGCTTGTCGGCTACGGCCGCTTCGAGGGCGTGGTCTCTGCCAAGGCGCTCGCTCGGCTCTACGCGGCGGCCCGGCTGCATGTGAATCTGTTCCAGCCCTCGTTCAAGCTGCGCGAGAAGACCCGCGTCGGCGCGAAGGTGACGAAGCGCTGGCACCCGCCGGCCACGCCGGCCGATCGGGCTCTGGCCTCGGGACGGCTCGACACGGAGAGCATGGCGCGCATCGCCGAGCTGAGAGGACGGGCTGACCCCGTGATCGCGCTGGCGACGATCCGGGCGGCGCAGGCCGAGTTGGGCCGGCGCGTCGACCAGCGCGGCGCCGCGGCAGCCTCGGGGGAGACGCCCGTCGCCGTCAACCTCGCGGCCAGCGTCTCCCGTGCCGAGAAGAACGGTGAGCGCCGCGCAATTCACCGCCGCCCCTATCGCCGAGTGAGGCCGATCCCGAAACGCCCGTCGATGCTCGATCCCCACCGGGCCGAGATCGAGGCATGGCTCGAGGCGCAGCCCGAGATGACGGCGGTCGCCCTGCTGGCCTGGCTCAAGGAGCGCCATCCCGACCGGTTCGCCGACATCCATCTGCGCACCACGCAGCGGCTCGTGAAGGCGTGGCGGGCAGAGCAGGCGAAGAGGATGATCCGGCTCGGAACGGCGGCGCTGACGCTCCCGCCCGGTCAAGAAGCGGCGGCTCTGGCGCCGCCTGAGGCCGCGGCGCTCGGTAACATTCTCAGATGAGGCAACAGGCCGGGCCAGTTCCGAATGTCGCTTGATAGCCACCGCCCCCGGCTCGCCGCAGCGCCGGACCCACCGCCGTCCGCGCCGTCTCGTGCAGCCCGCGCTCGTCCGCCGCCGCGAGGATCGCCAGCCCGGGCGTCGCGGACCCGCCGCCGGCGCCCCGCGCCCGCGTCTCGCTCCTCCAGGGGCCGCAGACCCACACAGTCTCGGCGGCGTGGGCTGGATCACACCGAGGAGGACGTGCTGGACCAGCCCCTGGCGGGGCGTGGTCCGGACGGGGTGTCCGCCCGCGGCGGGCTGCTGGACGCGCTGAAGAAGGCGCTTTCGGAGCGCGTCCTGGACGCCGAGCTGGACGCGCGCCCGGACGGTGAGCGGGCCGAGGGCCTCGCCCCGGCGAAGCCTGCCAACCGACGCGACGGGAGCTCTGCGGAGACGGTGCTGACGGGGACCTCAAAGGCGCGGCCGGCGATCCCGCGCGACCGGGCCGGCCCCCGCCGATCGCCGGGCACCGGCGCCGCTTCCCCGACGCAGCCTGTCCCCGGTCCGGCGAAGCCGGGCCCGGGGGACGACGAGATCATCTCGACGCACGCGCGCGGCAGGAGCGGCACGCGCGCGGCAGGAGCGGTGCGCGCGCGACAGGAGCGGCACGCGCGTGGCGCGATGGCCTCGGCCTCCGGGCCCTGCAGGCCGGGGGCGCGGCGTTCTGGCTCCGGGTCGTGGACGAGATCGAGGCCTGCGGCGTCGCCGACGCGCTCGTCGCGGTCGTCGGCGGCCTGAAGGGCCCCGAGGCGGTCGAGGCCGCGGGCGCCCCGAGACGGCCGTCCGGGCCCTCGGTCGGGGCCGGGGGCGGGCTCTGCATCGTCCCCCCGATCGGCCGCTCGGTCGAGCCCGCGGCCTGGAAGGACCGCCGCGCCGTGGTGCCCGAGCCGCGCGCCATCCGCCGCGCCCAGGACGCCGCGCCCAGGACGCCGCGCCCAGGACGCCGCGGCGGGACGCGCGGCGCTGGCGGCCTTCGAGGCCAGCCGCTGGGGAGAGCGACGCCCCGCCGTCGCGCAGAGCTCGCGGCGCCGCCGGGACCGGGTCGTGCCGTCTCCCGCCTCCCCCGCCTCCCCCGAGGCCGTGCGCCGGATCGCACGCCGCCACGGATGAGATCGACAAGGCTTTCCTGCGGGAACTGGCTGTTCTCTCGTCGTGCGGTCCATCTCGTGGCGAAGCGTGGCGCGTCGGCTGGAGGCGTCGCCGGGCGGCCCGTTCGGTCCCTACCGGTCTGATGCGGCCGCCCGCCTTTCGTCGGCGGGTGCGCGTTCCATGCCGCGTGCCATGCGGCGACGAGGTGCTCGTAGCTCTCTGAGCCCGCTCCGCGATCTGCATCTCCTGGTGCCGAGCCGGGCGCCCGAAGACCGCAAGCGGCCGCCGCGCGAGTGGTCCGAGGCCAGGAGCCAGCCCGCCATCGTCCTCGGCGACCCTCCGGGGCCTGCCGGACGCGTCGGCCTCCCGCACACGATCCCCGACAGCCCCGGAGGCGCTCCCCGAGCGCCGCCCTCATCCGCTCGCTGCCGGGGATAGGGGTGATCCTCGCGGCGGAGCTTCTCGCCCGTCTCGGCGATGTCGCATGCGTTCCCTCGGCCGACGCGCCGGCCTCGCGCTCATTCTCGGACAGTCCGGCGAGACCCGTGGCTGGCGACGAGCCCGCGGCGAAGGCCCTCGAGCGCGTCTTCTTCCAGAGCGCCTCCTGCGCCGCCACGAGAAGCGATCCGCTCCCCAAGGCCTTCTATGATCGAAAGCGCCGCGAGGGTGAGCGTCACACCCAGGCGCTCATCACCACCCTCGCGCGTCGCCGCGTCGCGGCTCCCCGGACCATGCTCCGCCGCGCCGGGGGGTCACGCTCCGGGCGTCCGGCGACGTGAGCCCGCGCCCCCCCCCGCGACGGGCACCCGTCCGGGCCCTCGGGCCCGCCGGCCGAGCCGGCACCGCGCCGGGCCGTCCGAGGGCCGCATTTCCCATGCGGTCGGGGCGCCGCGCGCGGCGGTCGTGCGCTCGCAGGTCGCGCTCGCCATCGCGGCGGCGCGCCCGAACGGATGGGCCGTCTCGCGCCGGTCGTGCGCGGCCATGCCCTCGCCCGCAGCACGCGCAGCGAAGGACGCCCGGGGCACGGGACCGGCGGCCGTCCCGATCGGGCGCGTCCGGTCCTGCGGGCCGACCGCCGCTCACGCCGCTCCTCGATCGGTGCGAGATGGTCGGCGGGCCAGGCTGTCCGGCCGTCGCCCCGCCCGTCTCGGCCGCCACGCCTTGCGGGGCCGGGATCCCGCGTCCTCTCGACATGGCTCTCGGGACCGACGCTCGTCGCGGAGCGGCTCTCGGCGGCAGCCCGCAGCCGCGCTTCGGACCGCCGGCGATGGCCGGTCCCCCCCCCCCCGACCGAGGCGGCGGTTGGGCTGCGGTGCGCGCCATCCCGGGACGGCGTGATCCCCGCCGCGGCAGCAAGGGCTCGGGCGCTGCGCTCACAGGCGTGCCCGCCGCCGCGATCCGAACGAGGGGGCGCGGCCCCGGGACGGGGGGTCGAGCGGGGTCGTGGCGTGCAGGCGCTCGCGCGAGCGCCCGACCCAGGATCGTGCGGGCGTGCGTCGGGATGACGGCCGACCCGCTCTCCAGGGAACGGCGCTTGCCGGCGGGCGGCGTCGGTGGCAGGCTCGGGGGATGAGGCGCGCGCTCGTCCTCGGGGCCACGGGGCAGCTCGGAGGCGCGGTGGCGGCCGAGCTGCTGCGCCACGGCTGGGCGGTGGACGCCGCCTCCGTCAGCGGACGGCCCCTCTGCCGCCCGACCTCGCCTCCCTCGGCGCGCGCCGGATCGACGCGAAGGGGCGCTCGCGCCAGGCGCTGGCGGAGGACGGCCCCGGCTACGACGGCGTGTTCGACCCCACCATGTACGGCGCGGCGGACGCGCGCGACCTGATGGCGGCGCCCGGCCTCGGCGCGCTGGTGACGGTCTCCTCGGTGAGCGTCTACGCCGACGCGCGGGGCCGCACGCTCGACGAGGGGCGCGAGCGCGGCTACCCCGACTTCGGCGGACGGGTCGCCGAGGGCGCGCCGACCGTGGCCGCGGGCGAGGAGACCTACTCGACGCGCAAGATCGCCATGGAGGAGGCGCTGCGCGAGGCGCCCTGGCCCGTCACCGTCCTGCGCCCCGGCGCGATCCACGGGGTCCACGCGCGCCACCCGCGCGAGTGGTGGCTCGTCAAGCGCGGGCTCGACGGGCGGGCGCGGATCCCCGTGGCCCACCGCGGCGAGAGCCGGTTCCACACCGCGTCGGCCGCCGGCATCGCCTCGCTCGCGCGGCTGGGCCTGGAGGCCCCCGGCGACCGGGTGCTGAACGTCGCCGACCCGGGCGCGCCCTCGGTGCTCGAGATCGCCGCGGCGCTGGAGCGGGCGACCGGCCTCGCCCTTCCGCTCGACCCCTTCGACGGCCCGTTCGGGCCCGACCGGGTGGGCGCCACCCCCTGGTCGGTGCCCAACCCGATCGTGGTGGACACGAACGCGGCCCGCGCGCTCGGCTGGGACGGCGGCGCGCCCTATGCCGAGGCCGTCCGGCCCCTCTGCGACTGGATGCTCGACGCCGCGCGGCGCGGCGACTGGCGCGAGGCCTTCCCGCAGTTCCTGACCTACCCGCGCGACCCCTTCGACTACGCCGCCGAGGATCGGGCGGCCCGCTGAGCGCCCCCCATCGGCCCCGCCCGCCGGGAGCGCCGCGGGGCGCGCGCGAGGCGACCGCCTGCCCATCGACGCCATCGCGCCGCGGTGCCGGCGTCCCGAGGCCGCCCGTCGCCGGCGGCGCGCCCCCGGCCGCCGGCGACGGGCGGCGAGGGCGCCCCTGTCCGCGCAGCGGTCCGGACGGGAGCCCCGCATGGCCGGCTCGGGGGGATCCGTGCGGCGCCGGCGAGGGGGCGCGCTCGTCCGGACGGGCGGCCCTCAGCCGTCGGTGGCCGTCGCCTCGGCGGGCTCGTCCCGCGCGGCCGGCGCCTCCCCGTCGGTCAGCGCGTTGGCCTGCCAGCGGCCCGCGGCCTCCTCGCCGGAGGCGTAGCGCACCACGCCCTCGCCCTGGCGCTTGCCCCCCGCCCACTCGCCCTCGTAGACGTCGCCGCCGGGGTAGGTCGCGGTGCCCGTGCCCTCGATCTCGCCCGCCGCCCACTCGCCCTCGTAGGCGAAGCCGTCGGGCATCTCGATCCGGCCGCGCCCGTGGCGCCGGCCGTCCTCGAAGGCGCCGACATAGACCGTGCCGTCGGGGTAGGTCGCGGTGCCCTCGCCCTGGCGCTCCCCGGCGACCCACTGCCCGTCATAGGCGGTGCCGTCGGCATAGCTCATGCGGCCGCGCCCCTCGATGCGCCCTCCGGCGAACTCGCCCTCGTAGACCTGGCCCTCGCCGTAGTCGGCCCGGCCGGTGCCCTCGATCACGCCGGCGATCCAGTCGCCCTCGTAGGAGGTGCCGTCGGCGTATTCGATCCGCCCGCGCCCCTCGGGCAGCCCGTCGCGGAACGCGCCCGCGTAGGCCGAGCCGTCGGGGTAGGTCACGGCGCCCTCGCCCTCGGGGCGCCCCGCGACCCAGCCGCCCTCGTAGCGGTAGCCGTCGGGGCGCTCGAGCACGCCCTCGCCCTGGCGCAGGCCGTCCTCGAAGGTGCCGGTGTAGACGGCCCCGTCAGGCTGGGTCAGCACGCCGCGGCCCTCCCGGCGGCCGTCCGCGAAGCCGCCCTCGTAGACCGCGCCGTCGGGCGTCTCGAGCCGGCCCTCGCCGTTCAGCGCGCCGCCCTCCCAGGTGCCTGCGTAGACGTGCCCGTCGGGCAGCTCGAGCGTGCCCTCGCCCTGGCGCAGCCCGCCCGAGACCTCGCCCACATAGGTCGCGCCGGAGGCGTAGGTGATCGAGCCGCGCCCCTCGCGCTCGCCCGCGATCCAGTCGCCGTCGTAGACGTAGCCCGACGGCGCCTCCATGCGCCCGCGCCCCTGGCGCTGGCCGCCGACGAAGGCGCCCTCGTAGACCGTGCCGTCCTCGAAGCGCGCCACGCCCTCGCCCTCGATCTGGCCGTCGGCCCACTGCCCCTCGTAGGTCGAGCCGTCGGGGAAGGCGATCCTGCCCATCCCCTGCGGCCTGCCGGCCTCGAACGCGCCCTCGTAGACCGCGCCGCCCTTGAAGCGCGCGACGCCCTCGCCCGCGATCTCGCCCTGCGACCACTCGCCCTCGTACTCGTAGCCGTCGGGCAGGCGGTAGGTGCCGGTGCCGTGCTGGAGCCCGTCTTGGAAGGTGCCCTCGTAGATGCCGCCGTCCTCGTAGGTCTTGGTGAACACCCGGCCGTCCTGCGCGGCCGCCGGGTGCGCCGCCAGCAGCGCCGCCATGGCGCCTGCCGCCGCCACGGCGCCCGCGGCGCCCTTGCGAGAGAGCCTCATGCCATCCTCCGATCCCACGCCTCGGCGCCACGCTAGGGCGCGGCGTGCGCGGTGACAACGCGTCCGCCCCGCCGGGCGCCGCGGCGTGGCGCCGGGCGCACGGCGTCGTGATGGGGCGCGACGGGGAGGCCTCGGCGCGGGCGGCGAGCCGATGCGGCGGCCCATGGCCGCGAGATCCGTGGAGTCGTCCGACAGGCGAGTGCCGCGGCGTCCGTCGCGCGCGAAGGCCGCTTCGCGAAGGGGCAGGGCGGGCGAGCCGGCGGGGCTCGCTCCGGGCGGGGGCCAGCCCGATCGGAGCCTCGCCGGGAGGGAGGCCGCGGCTTCGGTCGAGGGCTGACGGCGCCTCTCGCGCGCCCCGAAGGCGCCCGGACGGCCCGAGCGCCGACGGGTTCCCCCCGCACGCCCGGTCCGGATCCGCCGTCGCGGGCGCGCCCTCAGCTCGGGTCGCGCCAGCGGTTGACGATCGGGTAGCGGCGGTCGAGCCAGAAGGCGCGGCCCGTCAGCCGCGCGCCGGGCGCCGACTGGAAGCGCTTCCACTCGCCCTGGTAGATCAGCCGCTCCACGGCCTTCACCGTGTCGCGCTCGAAGCCGGCTGCCACGCAGTCGGCCACCGAGCGGTCGCCGTCCACCAGCATCTCCAGGATGGCGTCGAGCACCGGGTAGGGCGGCAGCGAGTCCTCGTCGCGCTGGTCGGGCGCCAGCTCCGCCGAGGGGGGCTTCTCGATCACCCGCGGCGGGATCACCTCGCCGGGCGGTCCCAGCATCCACGGCCGGTGGTGGGCGTTGCGCCAGCGGCAGGTCTCGAAGAGGCGCGTCTTGTAGAGGTCCTTCACCGGGTTGTAGCCGCCCGCCATGTCGCCGTAGATCGTGGCGTAGCCGGTGGCCATCTCGGACTTGTTGCCGGTGCTCAGCAGCATCTCCCCGAACTCGTTGCTGAGCGCCATCAGCAGCAGCCCGCGCAGCCGCGACTGGAGGTTCTCCTGGGCGAGCCCCGGCGGGCGGCCGTCGAACAGCGGCTCCAGCGCCTGCGCGACGGCGGCGCGCGGCCCCTCGATCGGCACCGTGTCGAGCCGCGTGCCCAAGCGATGCGCCACCTGGCCTGCGTCCTCCAGCGAGTGCGGGGCGGTGTAGTCGGAGGGCAGCATGACGCAGCGCACGGCCTCGGGCCCCAGCGCGTCGGCGGCGATCACGGCGACGAGCGCGCTGTCGATCCCGCCCGAGAGGCCCAGCACGGCGCGCGAGAACCCCGACTTGCGGAAGTAGGAGCGCGTCGCCTCGACCATCACGCGGTAGTCCTGCTCCCAGGCGTCGGGGTGGGGCGCGACCTCGCCCTGAGCCGCGCGCCAGCCTTCGTTGGTCTGCTCGAAGTCGATGTGGGCCACGCGCTCCTCGAAGACGGGGAGCTGGGCCGCCAGCCGGCCGTGGGCGTTGAGCACGAAGGATCCGCCGTCGAACACCTGGTCGTCCTGCCCGCCGACCATGTTGAGATAGGCGAGCGGCAGCCCCGTCTCGACCACGCGCGCGACCATGCGCGAGAGCCGCACGTCGTGCTTGCCCCGGTGGTAGGGCGAGCCGTTCGGCACGATCAGGATCTCGGCGCCGGTCTCCTGGAGCGTCTCGGCCACGTCCGGGTGCCAGGCGTCCTCGCAGATCGGCGCGCCGATGCGCACGCCCGCCACCTCGAAGGGGCCGTGGACCTGTCCCGAGCGGTAGAGCCGCACCTCGTCGAACACGTCCTCGTTGGGCAGGACGTGCTTGAGCACGGAGGTGTGGATCCGCCCGCCCGCCATCACGTGGTAGGCGTTGTGCAGCCGCGAGCCCTCCGCGTGAGGCCCGCCGATCCCGAGGGCGGGGCCGTCCGCGGCGGCCTCGGCGAGCCGCGCGAGATGGGCGCTCGCGTCGAGCACGAAGGCGGGCTTCCGCACCAGGTCCTGGGTCTGGTAGCCGGTGACGAACATCTCGGGCAGCATCACCAGGTCCGCGCCGGCCTCGCGCCCGGCCTCCCAGGCGGCGAGCGCGCGGGCGGCGTTGCCGCCGAGGTCGCCCACCACCGGGTCGAGCTGGGCCATGGTGAGGCGGAAGCGGCGCGTCATGGCGCCGACCTAGCGCGCCCGCCGCGCCGTGGGAAGGCGGGTCGCCGCGGCGACGGCGGGTCGGGACGGTCGGGACGCCGACTGCGAGGCGAGGCGCCCGTCGCAGCGCGCGTTCGGCCGTCGAGCGGGGCCTCCGGCCCGCCCAGGCGACCGGGGACCGATGGCCCCGGGGCCTTCTCGGAGGGGTGGCGACCCGGCCCCGGTTGGCCGGCGCGTCAGCCCGCGAACTGGTAGCTCACCGGCACCCAGCGGAAGCCGTCGCCCTCGGCCTCGACGAAGCCCGCGGCGGGGAAGGGCAGGTGGTAGCCCGTCATCGCCATGCGCTCGGCGGCGAGCATCCCCAGCACCCGGCGGCGCGCCGCGGCGGCCTCGTCGTCGTCCATGTCGAAGCGCACCCGCCAGTCGGGATGGCCCAGCGACCAGACATGGTGGTTGGCGAGATCGCCGGCGATCAGCATCGACCCCGCCTCCCCGTCCACGCGAAAGGTCATGTGGCCCGGCGTGTGGCCGAAGGCGGCCATCGCGGTGACGCCGGGCGCGACCTCGGCGCCGTCCTCGACGAGCCGGAAGCGGTCGGCGATCGGCAGCACGTTCTCCTCGATGTGGGGCGCGGGGTTGGCGGTCCACCACTCGTGCTCGACGCGGCCCGCGACGTGCTCGGCGTCCGGGAAGGCGGGCGAGCCGTCCCTCATCAGCCCGCCGACATGGTCGGGGTGCATGTGGGTGATGACCACGTGGGTGACGTCCGACGGCGCGACCCCAGCGCCCTCCATCGCGGCCTCGAGCGCGCCGTCGCCGAAGCCGGTGTCGAACAGGATCGTGCGCTCGCCGTCCCGCACCAGCACGGGGCTGAAGAAGGAGACGAAGCTCTCGGGGGAGATGAAGGCCGCGCGGCTGACCTCGTCGAAGGTCTCGGGCGGCACGTCCATCCCGAAGGTCTCCTGCGGGTTCTCGGACGGCCTCTCGGCGGCGAGCAGCGTCGTCAGGCGCCGCCCGCCGAGGTCGAAACCTCGATGCGCCTGCCCGCGCGCGGCCTCCCCGTCATGGGAGGCCGCGCGGGCCGCTCCCCAAGGGAGGGCGGCGGCGGGCAGGGCGGCCGAGGCGGCCAGCGTCTGGCGGCGGGTGAGGCGGGGCATGGGAGTCCTCCGGGCGGGATCGATCGCCCGTGAAGCCTAGCCTGGAGGCGCGGCGCGGCCATCACGAGCGCGTGGGGTCGGTGATCGGCACGGGCGAGGGGCGCCCGCCCGGGCGCCCCTCGCCGCGAGGTGGGCCCTCTCGCGTCAGGCGTGCGCAGCGCGGCCCGCGTCGGGATGCAGGTCAGGGGCGTCCTCGATCACGCCCGCGTCGGGGTCGTCGAAGACGGCCATGTCGATCTTGCCCTCCCCCTTGGCGACGATGGTCGAGACCACCGCGTCGCCGGTGATGTTGACCGCCGTGCGGATCATGTCCATCAGCCGGTCCACGCCGAGGATGATGGCGATGCCCTCGATCGGCAGGCCGACCTGGGTCAGCACCATCGTCAGCATGACGAGCCCCACGCCCGGCACGCCCGCCGTGCCGATCGAGGCCAGCACCGCCATGCCGATCACGGTGAGGTAGCCCATCAGGCCGAGGTCGACGCCGTAGACGTTGGCCAGGAACACGGTCGCCACGCCCTGCATGATCGCGGTGCCGTCCATGTTGATGGTGGCCCCGAACGGCACGCAGAAGGAGGCGACCGAGTTGTCCACGCCGATCCGCTTGGTGACCGAGCGCAGCGTGACGGGGATGGTCGCGTTCGAGCTCGCCGTGGAGAAGGCGAACACCTGAGCGGGCCGCATCTTGCGCATGAACACGACCGGGTTGAGCCCGCTCAGGAGCTTGAGCATCACCATCAGCGTGCCGAAGAGGTGCAGCATTAAGGCCGCCACCAGCGTGACCACGTAGAGGATCACCGGGCCGAACAGCTCAGGCCCCTGCTCGGCGAAGGTCTTGGCGATCAGCGCGAAGACGCCGTAGGGCGCGAACCACATGACGATGCCCACGACCTTCATCATCAGCTCGTTCATGAACGCGCAGGCGTCGGTGAAGGGCCGGGCGGCAGCCCCCAGCGTCAGCACCGCGATCCCCAGGACGACGGTGTAGAAGATCACCTGGAGCATCTCGCCCGACGCGAAGGCCGCGATCGGGTTGGTCGGCACGATGGCCGCGAACACCGACCAAACGGTCGGCGCCTCGGCGGCCTCGACGGTCGTGGTGTCGAGCCCCTCCATGACGAAGCCCTGGCCCGGACCGACGATCAAGGCGAGCACGATCGCCACCGCGATGGCGATCGCGGTCGTCAGCATGTAGAGCGCGAAGGACTTGCCCCCCACGCGGCCCAGCACGCGGACGTCGCCGATCCCCGTGACGCCGGTGATCAGCGAGAAGAACACCAGCGGCACGACCAGCATCTTGAGCGCGTTGACGAACATCGTCCCGATCATGGCGAAGAGGCCGGCGACGAGCTGGGTGTTGAGGAACCCCACGTCGATCGCGTTGAGGATCACGCCCGTGACGATGCCCAGCCCCATGCCGATCATCACCTTCACGGTCAGCGACAGCCTGTGGCGCTCCGGCTCCGATGTGGTGGTGGTCATGGAACCTCCTGCTCCTGCACGGGCCCGCCCCGGCCCGTGACGCCGACGCTACACCCTCGGGCATCGTTTGACTATGCGTCACTCGCCCAAGGGGGCTCGCGCCGTCCCGCTCGGTCGCCCGTCGGGGATGCCGCGCGCGACGGGGCGGGCCGATCAGGCTCCCGCCGGCCGACGACGGCAAGCGCGCGCCCGGGCCCGGCCGAGGCCGCGCGGCTCGCCGTGGCCGCCTGAGGGGGCGCGGGACTTCGGGAGGAGGGGGCCGCGCGCCCATGCGCGCCTCCGCATCCCCGGCCGCGTCGTCGGCTCGACCAGGGCCGCGACGACCCGCGCCCGGGAGGACCTGGGCGCCCCGGCGCGGCCGAGGGCGGCGCGCATCGCGGATTCTCCCCGCGCGCCGGAGCCGGTAGGGTCGCGGACGACCCCAACCGGAAGGCCCGCACCCCATGATCGACCTCTACACCTGGACCACGCCCAACGGCCGCAAGGTCTCCATCGCGCTCGAGGAGCTGGGGCTGCCCTACGAGGTCCATGCCGTGGACATCGGCGCGGACGAGCAGTTCGCGCCGGAGTTCCTGAAGATCGCGCCCAACAACAAGATCCCCGCGATCGTGGACCGCGACGAGGGCGTGAGCCTGATGGAATCGGGCGCGATCCTGATCCATCTGGCCGAGAAGGCGGGGCGGCTGATGCCGAGCGCGGGGAGCGCGCGGCTCGCGGTGCTCGAATGGCTGATGTGGCAGATGGGCGGCTTCGGCCCGATGCTCGGGCAGGCCCACGTCTACCTGCGCTTCAATCCGGGCAAGGCCCCCTTCGCCGAGGAGCGGCTCCGCAAGGAGGTCGCGCGGCTCTACGGCGTGCTCGACGCCCGGCTCGGCCGCGAGGGCTTCGTCGCGGGCGACTACTCGATCGCCGACATCGCCATCTGGCCCTGGGTGTCGCGCTTCGAGTGGCAGGAGGTGTCGCTCGACGACTACCCGCAGGTCAGGCGGTGGTACGTCGAGGTCGCGGGCCGCGACGCCGTGCGCAAGGGATACCACGTGCCGAAGCGCGTCTCCGAGATCCCCATGCCGTGAGCCCCGCGGGGCGCCGGGCGCCCTCAGCGGGCCCGCCCCGGGACGTGGGCGGCGGGCGCCTCGTTGTAGTCCTCGGGCTCGATGGGCGCGTGGGTCGGCGCCTCGAGGTGGCCCAGGCCCTGCGCGTCCCCCCCGGGCGCCCGGCCGGGGGCGGGGAAGCGCAGGTTCAGCGCGATCCCGACCGCGCCCAGGGCGAGGCCCATGACGTCGGTGGTCAGCCCCGGCTTGATCAGCGTGAAGGCCGCGGCGATGAGCAGCAGCCGCGTGACGGCGCCCGCGGGCTTGAGCAGGTAGCCCGCGACCCCGCCCGACAGCAGCGTCACGCCGGTCGCGGCGGTGATCGCCGTGGTGACGATCCGCTCCCACGGCCCGATCATGAGGAGCGAGGGGCCGAAGACGAACATGAACGGGATGATGTAGCCGGTGAGCCCGAGCTTCACCGCCGCGTAGGAGGTGGACCAGACGGGCGAGCGGCTGATGCCGCAGGCGGCGTAGACGGCGATCGCCACGGGCGGCGTGATCGCCGACAGGATCGCGAAGTAGAAGACGAACATGTGCGCCGCCTCGACCGCGATCCCGAGGCGCACCAAGGCCGGGACCAGCAGCGCCACCTGGACGATGTAGGCCGGCGTCGTCGGCATCCCCATGCCGAGCACGATGCCCGCCATCATGGTCAGGATCAGCGCCGGCAGCAGCATGTCCTGCGCCGCCGCCTTGACGATGCCGGTGAAGGTGAGCCCCAGCCCCGTCTGGGCGATGACGCCGATGACGATGCCGGCCGAGGCGCAGGCGAGCGCGACGATGACCGAGTTGATGGCGCCCGCCTCGAGCCCGTCGATCAGCTTGGCCCAGGAGAACTCGCCCCGCGTGGTGCGCCGCATCAGCACTACCGGAACCACCGAGAGGATGCCCATCAGCGCCGAGTAGGGCGCCGAGAAGCCCGACATCAGCGTGCCGATGATGACGACGAGCGGGGCGAACAGGTGCCCGCGCTCCATCAGCACCTCGCCCACCCGCGGCAGGTCGGCCCGCGGCAGCCCCTGGAGCCCCTGGAGGCGCGCCTCGAAATGGACCGCGAGGAAGACGGCGAGGTAGTAGAGCAGCGCCGGCAGGAGCGCGAAGGCCGCGACCGTCAGGTAGCCCACGCCGAGGAACTCGGCCATCACGAAGGCCGCGGCCCCCATGATCGGCGGCATGATCTGGCCGCCCGTGGAGGCCACCGCCTCGACCGCGCCCGCGAAGGGCGCGGGGTAGCCGATGCGCTTCATCAGGGGGATGGTGAAGGTGCCCGTGGTCATCACGTTGGCCACCGCCGAGCCCGAGACCGAGCCGAAGAGCCCGCTCGTCACCACCGCGACCTTGGCCGGGCCGCCGGCCTGATGACCGGTGAGCGCGAGCGCGAAGTCCATGAAGAGCTTGCCGACGCCGAAGCGCTCGGCGAGCGCGCCGAAGATGACGAAGAGCACGACGTAGGTGGCCGAGACCTGCGCCGGGATGCCGAACAGCGCGTCGGTGGTCATGTACTGGTATTCGAGCAGCCGCACGATCTCGGTGTTGGTGAAGAACACCTGATAGCCGAGGAAGAGGAGCGCCGTGACCGGCAGGATCGGCCCGATGGCGCGCCGCGTGGCCTCCAGCACGACGACGATCATCAGGACCGCGAAGGCCAGGTCTCGCGTCGAGACGGGCCCGACATAGGCCATGCGGGTGGTGAAGTAGTCCTGCAGCACGATCGGATAGGCGGTGGCGGCGACCGAGCCGGCCATGAAGGCCCAGTCGAGCGGGCCCGGCCCCTTGCCCTCCCGCGGCCTCCAGAGCGGAAGCGTCAGGTAGGCCAGCACCAGCGCGAAGCCGAAATGCGTCGTGCGCAGCGTGAAGGCGTTGGGCGGCCCCGCATAGGCGACGTAGAGGTGGAACGCGCTCATCGACACCGCGACGACCGTGATCGCGCGCCTGAGCCACGACGCGGTGGGCATCCCTCGCCTCCTCCTTGTCACTGGGGGCCGGGGGCGGTCATCGCGCCGCCCCGCGGCCCCCGCGGCGCCCCTGAGCGCGTGCTACATCTCGACGCCCTGGGACTCGTAGAACGCGCGGGCGCCCTCGTGCATCGGCACGCCCACGTCCTGGGCCATCTCCTCCAAGGTGATGCCCTCCATCGCCGCGGCGATGGCGGCGAGATCCTGGCGGTTCTCCCACATCTGCGTGAGCAGGCCCTCGACGATCTCCGCGTCGAGGTCGCAGCGCGCGATGACGTGGGTGGCGTAGCCCACCGCGGTCACGTCCGCGTCCTGGCCGGGGTAGGTGCCGGCGGGGATGGTGATCGCAGCGTAGCCCGGGTTGATCTCCTCGCGCATCGTGTCGATGAACGCCTGGTCGAGCCCGACGAGCGTGATGTCGGCGCTGTTGGCGAGATCCATGATCGCCGAGGCGGGGATGGTGGTGCCCAGCGTGAACACGTCGGCGTTGCCGTCCTGCATGAGCGCCACGCCGTCGGAGTAGGACACGTAGTCCACCGCCTCCATGTCGTCGTAGCCGAGCCCCGCGGCCTCGAGCACCGCGCGCGTCACCTGCTCGGCGGTGTTGCCGACGGGCTGGGTGGTGAGCCGCTTGCCGGCGAAGTCGTCCACGCCCTCGATGCCGCTGCCGGCCCGCGCCACGATCTGGAAGTACTGCGGGTAGAGCGTGGCGAGGTTGCACACGTTGTCGGCGGCCTCGGTGAAGGGCTCGCGCCCTTGAATCGCGTCCACCGTGGAGATCGAGTTGGCGAAGCCGAGGTCGGCCTGCCCGCCCTGCACGCCCTGGACGTTGGCGACCCCGCCGCCCGGCAGCACCTGGACCGACACGCCCAGGGGCTCGGCCATGCCCTGGAGCGCGCCGCCCAGCGGATACCACGACCCGCCCTGCGGCCCGGTCATCAGGCGCAGCTGCTGCGCGCTGACGGGTCCCGCCAGGGCCGCCACCGCGGCCGTCATCATCAGCATCCTCATCCCGCATCCTCCCTCGGGTGGTCGCCCGCGAGCCGGGCCTCTCCCGACCCCGAGGGCACATGACGGGCGCGGCGATGTCAACGTGCTTCGCGCCGCGGGGCGGGCGGAAGCGGCGTGCCGACGCCGTCGTCTCTCACCCGGTCCGACATCCTCTTCCCAGCCGGCTTGGCGCTTCTCGGCCGGATGAGGCGGGGCTGCTCCGGACGGGAACGCGCCCTCCGGCGCCATCAGGCGTGGATCGCGGAGCGCCCCATGCGTCGCTCTGGCGGGAGGCGGCGGTCGCGGCGGCGGTCGGCTCCTGGGACGTGCGGCTCGCCAGGCGGGCGTCCACGAAGGCTCGCGGCTCGGGGTCCGACCCGATGCGGGCCGACATGCCGGAACGGTGCCGGCGCCGATGCCCGGCCGCCGCGCTCGTGGCCGCCGCAGCGGCCAGCTCCCCCCTCACGGCGTCGCGTCCAGCCGTCATGGTCCTGGACCCCCCCATGGGCGCGAAGGGCGCGCCGGTGGCGGTGCCGGTGCCGGTGGCGGTGGCCGCGGCCGCGGGGCTCCGAGGGCGGCGAGGAGGGCCAGGACGACCCCCTTCTCCCTGCGCCACACGGCGCCCGGGCCTCCGATCCGGGCCTCCGATCCGAACCTCCGACGCGCCCTCCGCTTTCCGGCCGGCCTCCGCGCCGCCGGGCGGACCCGCGATCCGCTCCGGCCCGGGCCGGCGGCGGATGGCGGCCTCCCGCGCGCTCGTCGGGGTGCTGGCGGGCGCGGTGGCCCATCCGGGCCGAAGATGGGCTGGAAGACGCCGGGCCGGTCGTCCTCGCGGTCCTCGCGCCGGATGCCCACGGTGGGCTCGGGCCCGACGTCCGGGGTGGCGAAGCGCTGCGCCGCGAGGTCGCGGACGACGCGCGCGCCGCCCGGCGGCTCGCGGAGCTGCGGGCGCGGCCCGAGCCGGCGCCCGGGTCTCGTCGCGCGCGGCTGTCGATCGTCATGGCGATGCGGTCGAAGGCGACGGGCGCCTTGGTGTGGGCGTCGGCGCGGACCGTCTCGAAGCTCCGGAAGGCCGGCTCGGCCGACTGCCCGCTCCGGCTTGGCCGACTGCCCGTTCAGGACCGTCGGAGAGCCACCCGTCGCGCGGGGAGGGCGGCAGGAGGCCGGCGGCGCGCAGGCGGCGGCCCGTCACGGCGGCCCGTCACGGCGTCGCGGCGCACGTCGCAGGGATCGCGACCGCATCGCGCGACACGCCGTCCAGCAGCGTGCCCACGCCCCGCGCGCGCCGGCCGCCCATGCCGTGGTCGCGCGCGGGCGGCGCCATCCTGCCCGGCCCGAGATCCTGCCCGGCCCGAGATCCTGCCCGGCCCGAACGCGGCGATCATGCCGCCGCGGCCTCGTCGCCGATGAGGCGCCCTCGGCGCGGGTCGGGACGGGCCCCTCGCGGCCGCCGCGCGGCGCGGGGAGGCGCGGGGAGGCGCGCCGCCGCGTCCGGGCCGGCGGCGCCCCCGATCTGCGCCGCCGGCCCGGCCAGGGGCTGGGGGGCGAGGATGCGCGCGGCGGGCAGGGGCGCGGTGGGGGGGGGGTCGGGGAATGGCGCGGGCGCGCAAGGCATGCGCCCAAGGCGGCGCAGGCGGGGAAGGCCGTCCGCGGTGAAAGCTCTCCGGATCAAGCCGGGCGGCTGCGCGCCGCGGGGGGGCGGCACCCCCCCGCGGTCAGGCCGGCTCGCCATGGCCCGGGCGCGCGCCGCCCCGCAGCGCCGTGGCTCGGGTGAGGGACGGTGCGCCCCGGGGGGACGTCACCTCCCCCGCGGCGCGATGGCCGGCTCGACGGGATGCTTGGCCCGGGATGCTTGGCCCGGGATGCTTGGCCCGGGCGCGGCATCCGGCAGGACGGGGCCCCTTTGCGGCACGCCGCCAGGCCCCCATGGCTCGGACGCGAGGGGATCGGCCGCCCCTCCGGGAGGCCGATCAGGCCTCGGATCGCCCCTCGACGCCGGCATCGCTCCGAAGCGCCCGAGGGTCGGCCCCCGGCCGCCTCGTCAAGCACCGCTCGAACGGGTCCGTGTGGCCGCTGGCGGGCTCCGGGCAGGGAGAGGAGCCGCCCCCGAAGCCCCGACGGCGCTCCACGGGCCGTTCTGCGAGGGGGCTGCCCGCTCGGCGAGCAGCTCCCGCGCGGCCCGCGAGCGCCAGCACCCCCCGCCCGGCCGCCTCGCGCGCCGCGCCGCGCTCGGCCGCGCTCGCCAGAGCGGGCACCGCCGTCGCGTCGCCATCGCCGCTCATTGCATTCCCCCTGCGCCGGCGCGGCTCCGAGCCGCCCCCATGCAGTCCCACACCGTCGTGGACGCGTCGTGAGCCGCACGGGGGTCCTCCCGGAGCCGCGCCACGATGGCGGCGATGCGCTCGCCCGCGTCGGGGGCGGCGGGATCGATGGCCGCGAGGCGATCGGCCTCCCGCGCCACCACCCTGGGGCAGGGCGCCAGGGCCTTGAAGCCCGCCCGCGACCGCTCGACGCCCTCAGGCGTCATCTCTGCCACCAAGGACACCGTTCCGTCCTTCGTGCTCAAACCCCCTTCGTTGTCAGATTCATGTCGTGGATCGCGGCCCGCACATGGCCAGTCCCCATCGGGTCCTCGCCCGCGAACAGCGCCGCGAGGTCGAGCACCTGGTGCTGTCTCGGAGGTGGTGGAAATCGGGATGACGCGATCTCCGGCGGGGCGAGGTTACGACGTCACGCGGCGAGATCAATCGCCTGATCGGCGAGCGGCGCGGAGAGGCTCTCCCAGCCGTCGACCTTGCGCATGACGATCTGCCCCGAGGCCAGCAGCGCCCAGAACAGCATGGGCGCGGTCTCGGCCTGGGGCAGGACGGTCTGGGTCTTGATGCGTCGCTTGAACTCCTCGTGCAGCCGCTCGATGGCGTTGGTCGTGCGGGCCGACTTCCACTGGCCGGGCGGCAGGCGCGTGAAGGTGAAGAGCCGATCCCCGTTCGGGGGGCTTACGCGGCCCCACCGGGGCCACGGTCCCCCCTCACCCTCGAGGCTGTCGGCGACGGGGCGGCACTTCAGCCGCCACTTGCGGAGGAATGCCCTGCGGCGGTCCTCCACCTCGGCCGCCGTGTCGGCGTAGATCATGTCGCGGTAGTCTTCGGTCAGCTCGTCGTGGAGCCGCTTCGGGGCGTGGGCGAGCAGGTTGCGGTGCTTGTGAACCGTGCACCGCTGGGCCGGGACGTCGGGCCACAGCGCCGCCAGCGCCGCCTCGAGCCCGGGCACGCCGTCGACGATGAGGAGCTCGGGCGCCTTGAGGCCGCGCCGGGTCATGTCCTCGAGAAAGGCCGTCCAGGCGACCGTGCTCTCGCCACCCATGCTCTTCAGCGCGAGCAGCACTTTCTGGCCGTCGCGCCGCACGCCGACCGCGACCAGCAGCGAGATGGCGGTCGCCTTGCGGTCGATCTTCACCCTGACCACCGTGCCGTCGAGGATCAGCCGGGCGATGTCCTGCGCGCCGAGATCGCGGGCGTTCCACGCCTCCCAGTCGGTCTTCACCTTGCGCCAGGCTCGGCTGACCACGTCCTTGCCGACAGCCCCGTCGAACAAGGCAGCCAAGGCGCGGCGCACCCGCCGGGTGTTGGTCCCGGCCAGGTAGGCCCCGGCGATCAGCGCCTCCGCGCGCTTGGTCAGGCGCTGATAGCGACGCAGCCCCTTCGAGCGCCACTCCGCCGTGCCGCCCTCCTCGCGCATGAGCCGCGCCCTGGGCACGCGCACCGTCTCAGGCCCGAACGTGCCGATCACCTGCCGCTCGCGATGCCCGTTGCGCCACCCCCGCGGTCCCTCGTCGGTCCGCTCGTAGCGGGCCCGTCCGAGCGCCGCCTCCAGCTCCTCCTCGAGGATCGCCTCGATGAAGGCGCGGACCCGGCCGCGGACCCCATCCTCGATCGGGTCGCTCCAGTCCCCGAGCGATGGCGCGCTCGCGCTCGTCGTCGTAGTCTCATCCATGGCGTGGTCTCCACGGCGGTGGCAACCGCCGTCCAGGGTTGGGTCAATGCCCGGAGACTACGCCAACCCCGAAACTCCACCACGTTCGCGACAGGACCGAGCACCTTGCGCACGTTGCGAAGCCCACCCCCGAGGCGTGCCGTGGCGTGGAGCGCCGCGACCGACCGCGCGTCCGTCACCCCGACCCGCGTCGCCAGCTCCGCCACATCGGTGCGGCTCGGCACTTGGACGATCACCGGCCGTGCGATCCGGCTCCAGAGCTGCGGGATGGCCCGGACCTTGCGCTCAAGGGTCAGACCGCCCACCAGCGCGAGGTCGCAGCCCGCCTCCCCGCACACGGCGCGGAGCCATTCGAGGGCGTCCGCCGACAGGTGCTGCGCCTCGTCCGCCACGATGATCTGGCCGTGGCCCCAAGGTAGCTCACGATCTGCCGGCGCACGTCCGTGCGGCTGCGGTTGCGCGTCCCGTCGCCCCAGACCGACAGGATCGTGTCGGCCAGCGCATAGACCCCGCCCTCGCCGCGCACCGCGGTGAAGTCGATCGCGCCGGGCTCGTCCACCAGGAAGCGGCGGATCGCCATGCTCTTGCCCACGCCGGGCGCGCCGGCGACGAGCGTCATGCCCACGCCGGGCGACGTGCGGGCGAGCTTGAGCGAACGCAGCACGTCGCGCGCCGTCGCCGTCTCGGTGAAGCCGTCCGCAGCGCGCCGCCGCAGCCCGCGCACCAGATCGCCATAGTCATCGGTCACGCCGCCCGCCTCCGGGGGCGGCCCCTCGTCAACCCGCTTCACAACCCTCAGATGGTCTGCCGTCTTGTCCCCCGCTTGAGTTGCCGGCTCGCGCCGGCGCCGACTGGCGTGGGGGGCGTCGCAAGCGCCCCTCACGCCGCTCCGCCGCCCGACCAGCAAAGGCCGAGCGCGCGATCCATGTCGGCGCGATGCCGGTCCAGCTCCGCCTTGCTCGGCGGCCCGTCCGGCTCGGGCGCCGGCCGCGTGCAGCCCGGCCCGCCGAAGCGCCCGGCCACCACCTTGCGCGCGGGCTGGGGCGCCGGGCCGAGCCCGTCCCCGTCCAGCGCCGCCAGAGCCTCACGCAGCTCGGCGTCCGATGCCGCCGCCCGCCACCTCGTGCCCCGAGAAGGCGCGGCCGTTGTCCGTGTGGAGCCGGTCGAAGATGCCGTGCTCGCGGCAGACCCGGCAGACCCGGCAGACCGGCAGACCCGGCAGATGAGGCGCACGGTGGCGGCCGCGTCCTCGCCGTCCGTCAGCTCCCAGCCCAGCACCACGTTGGACGCCACGTCCGCCAGCGCGAGCATGACGGGACGGACCCCGCGACCGTCGCCCCAGTCCACCCGGAAGTCGAGCGTCCGCCCGCCGAGGGAAGACCCATTCGAGGGGCGCGATGCTCGTCTTGTCGCGCAGCACCGGCTGCGCAAGGCCTTCACGGCCGCGTCGGTGCCGTGGCGCAACGCCACGCGCCGCGCGGCGGGAAGGGCGTGCCACCGGCGAAGGATGGTCTCGTAAGAGGGCCAGTCCCACCCGAACTTGGCCTCCACGGCGCGCACGTCGCGCCACGCCTGGACGAGCCGCCACTCCGCCCCGGCGTCCCCGATGAGGCGGCGGAACAAGCGCCAGGCGTCATCGGACATGGCCGCCGGCGGCGGCGGCGCGGTCCCGTGGCCCGCCCAGCAGCGCCGGGGCGTGGTCGATGGGATCCACGCCCGCCACCGCCGCCAGGATGCGCCGCGGCGTCGCCTTGGACACGCCCTCGGACCCGAGCCGCTCGCCCACCAGAAGCACCCGCTCGGCCCAGCTCAGGCCCGCGCCCTCCGTCAGCAGCAGCCGCGCGATCGCCGCCTGCGCTCGGCCGCCGCGCGCATCGACGCCGGCGCCGCCAGGAAGGCCGCGTGCGCCGCGTCGTCGTAAGCGCCAGGCCCCAGCCCCGTCCGCTCCGCCTCCCGCCCAGCCCACGCCCGGCGCTCAGGCTCGGGGAGGTCGGCAGGGCGCACCATC
Source organism: uncultured Alphaproteobacteria bacterium (assembly GCA_963799455.1). Classification (GTDB taxonomy): domain Bacteria; phylum Pseudomonadota; class Alphaproteobacteria; order Rhodobacterales; family Rhodobacteraceae; genus CAWCXF01. The sequence continues at coordinate 469,498 of CAWCXF010000007.1, forward strand.
TCGACGGGACCACCGCTGCTGCGCTCCCGGAACAAGGCACATCCCTCCCGCAGCAGCCACCGCGAGGCGCTTTACGGCCCTTCGGGGCTCTGTTGCACGGAACGCCTGAAGGCCGAGCTTCCCCTTTCCCCGCGGCGGTCAGCCGACGGGTCGTGTGACGGGGATGCCGAGCGCGGTATAGCGGTTGAGGATGGCGATGCGGACTTGGAGTTCGGCGGTCTGGCGGTCGAAGTCGCGGGCCATGAGCTTTTGCCCGAGGAGCTTCATGCAGTTCATCTTGGTCTCGGCGCGGCTTCGGCGGTGGTATCCGCTCCATCGGCGCCAGATCGTGCGGCCGAGGCGCTTGATGGCGCGCAGAGCCTCGTTCCTCGCTTCTACGCCGGGGCTGTCCTTCTCCCAAGGCTTGGCATTTCGCCGGGGCGGGATGACAGCGTCCGCGCCGCGGTTCGCGATGGCGTCGCGGCAGCCGCGGGTGTCGTAGGCGCCGTCGGCGGTGACCGAGACGATTGGCTCGTTTGCTGGGATCTGGCCGAGCAGGTCCGGTAGCACAGGCCCATCGCCGACGCCGCTGCCGGTGATCTCGACCGCGCGGACCTCGAGTGTCACCTCGTCGACGGCGAGGTGGACCTTTCGCCAGATCCGTCTGCGCGCCCCGCCATGCTTGCGCGCGTGCCATTCCCCCTCGCCTCGGACCTTGATGCCCGTGCTGTCCACGAGCAGGTGCAGCGGGCCGCCGCTGCCCCGGTAGGGCAGCTGAACGGCCAAGGTCTTCTGCCGTCGGCAGAGCGTCGAGAAGTCCGGCACCGGCCAGTCGAGCCCCGCGAACTTCAGAAGGCTCGCGACGAAGCCGGTCGTCTGGCGAAGCGGCAGGCCGAACAGCACCTTGATCGTCAGGCAAGCCTGGATCGCGGCGTCGCTGTAGACCGGCTGGCCGCCGCGCTTGCCCGATGGCGCCGCGTGCCAGGGCGTCGAAGGGTCGAACCAGACGGTCAGCGATCCACGCTCACGCAGCGACGCGTTGTAGGCGGACCAGTTCAGGGTGCGGTAGCGCGTCGGGGCAGGCTTGGACATGACGCCCAGCTATGCCGCTGGACCGGCAATGTGAATCCCGGGCAGGCTTCGTGCAACAAGGCCCCCGCGATGGCCCGAGCCTGTCACGCGGCCGTCGCCGCGCGCGGTGCGGCTGCCGTCGTCCCGGCCCGCCGGAATGGCACGCCTTGGAAGGAACACACGCCCGGAGCACGAGCCCGAACCGAGAGGCTTCGCGCCAGCCGCCACCTCGCACGAGCCATCCGGCGACGATGGAGCGGCTCCTCGGACGCGGCCCGGTCGAGGCCGAGATGCGCCGCTCAAGCCGCTGGTCGAGCGCCTCATGTCGCGCGGCTTCGACAGGCAGGTGGACGAGCCTCACATCAGGGAGGCCATCCTGAACCGCCTCACCGCCCTCGGAACGCCGCTCACGCAGCGTGCGCGCGGCAGGTCTGTCCAGGGAAAGGGTCGGTCCGGCTTCACGACGCTTCGTGCGACAGAGCCTCCTCCCGTCAAGCTCGGACAGATGCGACGAGCGCGGCGATCCGCTCGGTCGCCTCCCGTGCCCACGCGGACGCCTGGGGCAGGCCCTTCGGGGCGACGGCAGGGCCGAAGGCTTGGAGGGCCTCGTCTCGCCGCGACGGACGCCCCAGGCGTCGGAGCCAGAGGGAGGGCCGGCCGAAGAGGCTGGCCAGCACCGGGGCGGATCCCGGCGTCTTCACCGTCGCGCTGACCGGCCGACCGAGATGCCCGGCCCGCAGCGACATGCGGTCGGCGAGCCCCGACGCCAGGACGCGATCCGCGAACTCGCCGATTCTCGGCCCCCCGTCCGCCCATCGCGCGCAGGCGTGGAGGAGCGGCTCCAGGGGGAGGCGGCGAGGGGGGAGGCAGCGAGGGAGGCGGCGCGTGCAGACGTGGAGGTGGACGCGAGGTGCAAGGGTCGTCGCGTCGACAGTCCCGGCGACTGTGTTCGAGCCGGGCTGTGGCGGCGGTCGTGCGTGCCGGTGGCGAGCGTGGCGTCGAGGGTGACGGGGATCTTGCGCGCGAGGGCGGCTTCGACGGGCTTGCCGGCGCCTTGCAGGCGGGCGCGGAGCGCCTCGGAGGCGGCGCGTCGGGGTGACGCGTGCAGGGCGGCGACGTGGGGCATCGTCCGCGCGCCGGGCCGGCGGCCGCCGATGGCACGGCGGCCCATGGGCTTGCCGCTGTCGCGCGCGACGGGGGCCGGCGAGGCGGCGATGCGGCGGCGATCGCGCTGGCCGGGCTCGGGCCAGCTCGGCGGTCGGCGTCGCGGCGGCGACGGGCCCGAGGCCGGGGGCGGTGCGCGGCCGGCGGTCGAGGGTGGCCATCCTGGGGTGGCGGCGACGAGCTCGGCCATGCGGGCCTCGATCTCGGCGATGCGGCGATCGAGGGGTGCGACCGGGCCGCGTCCGGGGCGTCAGGGGGGCATCGGGGCGAGCGCCGCTCCGCGTGCCGCTACGGCGCGCGCTCGTCGGCCCCGCCAGGGGCGTAGTCGGCCGGATCGACCGACGAGGGCCGCCCGTCGAGGCGCAGCGCCGACACGCGCGGCTCTGCCGTGGCGATGGTGCGCCCCGAGCGGATCACGCGCAGGCGCGCGGCCCTGAGCCGGATCGCCTCGATCGGGTCTCGCGCCTGGAGCAGCACCATGTCGGCCCGCGCACCGGGGCGGATGCCGTGGCCTTGAAGCCCCATGATCCCGGCCGGCACGCTCGTGACGGCCTCGTAGGCGGCGCGCATCCCATCCCGGCTCGTGGTCAGCGCCGCGTGCAGGCCCATCGAGGCCACCTCCAGCATGTCGGCCTGGCCCAACGGATACCACGGGTCGAGCACGCAGTCGTGGCCGAAGGCCACCGGCACGCCGTGGGCGCGCAGCTCGGGGATCCGCGTCAGGCCGCGCCGCTTGGGGTAGGTGTCGTGGCGGCCCTGGATGGTGATGTTGATGAGCGGGTTGGCGATCGCGGCCATGCCGCTCTCGGCGATCAGGGGCAGGAGCTTCGAGACGTAGTAGTCGTCCATCGAGTGCATGGAGGTGAGGTGCGAGCCCGCGACGCGGCCCGCGAGGCCCAGCCGCGTCGTCTCGGCGGCGAGCGTCTCGACGTGCCGGCTGACGGGATCGTCGGTCTCGTCGCAGTGCAGGTCCACCATCAGCCCGCGCTCGGCGGCGATCTCGCACAGGCGCGCGACGGAGCGCCGACCGTCCTCCATCGTGCGCTCGAAGTGCGGGATGCCGCCCACGATCTCGACGCCCCGGTCGAGCGCGCGGATCAGGTTCGCCTCGGCGCCGGGCGAGCGGTAGAGCCCGTCCTGGGGGAAGGCCACGAGCTGGAGGTCGAGATAGGGCCGCACCCGCTCGCGCACGTCGAGGAGGGCGTCCACCGCGAGCAGCCGGTCGTCGCACACGTCCACGTGCGAGCGGATCGCCAGCAGGCCCTGGGAGACGGCGAGGTCGCAGTAGCGCAGCGCCCGCTCGACCACCGCCTCGTGCGTCAGGAGCGGCTTCAGCTCGCCCCAGAGCGCGATGCCCTCCAGGAGCGTGCCCGACTCGTTGAGGCGCGGCTGGCCCAGCGAGAGCGTCGCGTCCATGTGGAAGTGCGCGTCCACGAAGGGCGGTGAGAGCAGCAGGCCGCGGGCGTCGATCGTCTCGCCCGCCTCGGCGTCGATGCCCCGCTCGACGGCGCGGATCACGCCGCCCTCCACGGCGACGTCGATGCCGGTGCGCCCATCGGGCAGGGTGGCGCCGCGGATCACGAGGTCCATCACCGGTCCCCCCGGACGTAGGGCTTGAGGAGCGCGCGCGGGTAGTCGGCCCGGCGCGCGGCCAGCACGAGGGCCGCGATCGACAGCAGGTAGGGCAGCATCAGGAACACCTGGCCGGGGACCGCCGCGCCCACCTGCGTCTGGAGCCGCACCTGGAGCGCGTCGAACGCGCCGAAGAGGAGCGCGCCCACGAGCGCCCGGCCCGGCCTCCACGACGCGAACACGACGAGGGCGATGCAGATCCAGCCGCGCCCGTTGACCATGCCGAAGAAGAAGGCGTCGAAGGCCGAGAGCGTGAGGAACGCGCCGCCGAGGCCCATCAGCGCGGAGCCCGCCACCACCGCGCCCGTCCTGAGGCCCCGCACGGAGAGCCCCTGCGCCTCGACGGCCGCCGCCGAGTCCCCCACCGCGCGCAGCGCGAGGCCGAGCGGCGTGCGCGCGAGGACGTACCACACGAGCGCCACGAGCCCCAGCGCGAGGAAGGTGAGCGCGGTCTGCTCGCCCAGCGCGGGGCCGATCAGGGGCAGCGCCTCCACCCACCCGCCGACGGGGCGGAAGGGCTCGACGCGGGGCGGCGAGGACATGTCGGGCAGGATCGTGCGGTAGGCGAAGGACGATGCCGCGGTGGCGAAGAGCGTGACGGCGAGCCCCGAGACGTGCTGCGACAGCGCCAGCCAAACGGTCAGCCCGGCATGCGCCAGGCCCAAGAGCCCTCCGAGCGCCATCGCGGCCGCGACCCCGCCCCAGAGCGGCGCGCCGAGATGGACCGCCATCCAGCCGCCGAAGGCGCCGGCGACGAAGATGCCCTCGATGCCGAGGTTGAGCACGCCCGCCCGCTCGCACAGGAGCGCGCCGAGGACGCCGAACACGAGCGGCGTGGCGATCCGCAGGGCGGCGGCGAGGAAGCCGTCGGAGAGGATGAGGTCGAGCATCAGCCTCTCCGGAGGCGCAGCCGCGCGGCGGCCTCGCCGAGCAGGATCGCCACCAGCGCCATCGCCACCACGAGGTCGGCGAGGTAGGACGACACGCCCAAGGCCCGGCTCATGGAGTCCGCGCCGACATAGACGGCCGCCACGAACACCGCCGCCGCCACGCAGCCCAGGGCCGAGAGCCCCGCGAGCATCGCCACCACGATGCCCGCGTAGCCGAAGCCGGGCGAGATGTCGGCCGTCAGGTAGCCCTTGAGCCCCGCCACCTCGCCCGCGCCCGCGAGACCCGCGAGCGCCCCCGAGAGGGCGCCCACGAGCAAGAGCGTCCGGCCCGTGCGGATCCCGGCGAAGCGCGCGGCGGCGGGGTTGTCGCCCACCGCGCGCAGCTCGAAGCCGAACACGGTTCGCCGCACCACGAAGGCCATCAGCGGCGCGAGCGCGAGCCCGACGAGGAGCCCGGCGTGGAGCCGGGTGCGGGGCACGAGCCCCGGCAGCTCGGCCGCCTCCACGACCGGAGGCGACTGCGGCCAGCCCATGCCGAGCGGATCCTGGAGCGGCCCCTCCAGCATCATCTGGACGAAGAGGAGCGCGACGAAGTTGAGCAGCAGCGTGGTCACCACCTCGTCCGCGCCGAGCCGCACCTTGAGCCAGGCCGGCCCCAGCATCAACGCCGCGCCCGCGAGCGCCGCGGCCCCCATCACGAGGGGCGCCGTCAGCGGTCCCGCCTCGATCGCGCCCGTGCCGAGCCACGCCACGGCGAGGGCGCCGGCGTAGAGCTGGCCCTCCGCCCCGATGTTCCACAGCCGGGCGCGGAACGCCACCGCGGCGGCGAGGCCCGTCAGGATCAGCGGCGTGGCGCGCGTGAGCGTCTCCGACAGCGCGAAGGCCGAGCCCAGCGCCCCCTCCAGCATCAGCGCGTAGGCCCGCCCCACGGGCGCGCCCGCGACCGCGACGGGCAGCGCGGCCAGCAGCACGGCGGCGGCCCCGGCCGCGACGCGGATCAGCATGGCGCGCCCGGGGGAGGGGGCGTCCGCGCGCACCAGCCTCAGAGGTGGGCGGGGCCGCCGCGCGGGCTCGTCCAGGGCGCTCACGCGGGGGCGTCCAGGCGCTCTGGCGTCAGCGGTCGCGGCAGCTCGCCGGCCATCATCAGCCCCACCGCCTCGCGGTCCGCCGCCGCGGCGGGCCCCGCGTCGAGGAGGCGGCCGCCCTGCGCCACGACGACGCGCGTGGCCACCGCCAGCACCTCGTCGAGATCCTCGGAGATCAGGAGCACGCCCGCGCCGCGCTCCGCCGCCTCCCTGAGCCTGCGATGCACCTGCGCCTCAGCGCCCACGTCGAGGCCGCGGGTCGGCTGGTCGGCCAGCACGAGGCGGGGCGGTCGGCCCTCCGCGCCGCCCAGCACGCGGGCAAGCAGGAGCTTCTGCGCGTTGCCGCCCGAGAGCAGCCGCGCCGGCGCGTCAGGGCCCGGGCAGCGGATGTCGTGCTCGCGGATCGCCGCCTGCGCCCGCGCGCGCATCGCGCGCGGGCGCAGGATGCCGCGGCGTGAGACGGCCGGGTCGCGCAGCCGCTCGACGGCGAGGTTCTCGGCCACGCTCATGGTCCCGATCAGGCCGTCCCTCTGGCGGTCCTCGGGCGTGCGGGCCACGCCTCGCGCCGTCATGGCGCGCGGGTCGGCCCGGCGCACCGCCTCGCCGGCCACGCGCAGCGCGCCCCGCTCGGGGACCGCGAGCCCCGCCACGAGCGCGGCCAGCGCCGCCTGCCCGTTGCCCGACACGCCCGCCACCCCCACGATCTCGCCCTCGCGCACGGCAAGCGTCGCGTCCACGAGGCGCGCGCCGGCGTGGGAGGAGGACACGCCGTCCAGCTCCAGCACGGGCGGGCCCGGCGCGCGCGCGGGGCGCGCGCCCTCGCCGCGCTCCACCTCGCGCCCCACCATGAGCCGCGCGAGCGCGCGCGGCGTCGCATCCGCGACGGCCATCGCGCCCGCCACCCGCCCGCGCCGCAGCACGACCACGCGGTGCGCCGCGGCCATCACCTCGCCGAGCTTGTGCGAGATCACGATCACGCCCAGGCCCCGCGCGGCGAGCGCGCGGACGGTCTCGAACAGCCGCTCCGCCTCGGCGGGCGCGAGCACGGCCGTGGGCTCGTCGAGCACCAGCGCGCGCGCCTCGCCGTAAAGGGCCTTCAGGATCTCGACCCGCTGGCGCGCGCCCACCCCGAGCCCGTCCACCCGCGCGCCCAGCGGCACCGCGAGGCCCGTCCCGGCCATCAGGCGCTCGACCCGCCCGCGGGCGGGCGCCCGGCGCCACGCGAGGAGGCTCTCGCGGCCCAGCACGACGTTCTCCAGCGCGGTGAGGCTCTCGGCCAGCGTGAAGTGCTGGTGCACCATGGCCACGCCCGCCTCCAGCGCCGCGCGCGGCGATCCGGGGGGCAGTGGCACGAGCCGCCCGCCACGCTCCACCAGGACGCGCCCCGCGTCGGCCCGGTGCCGTCCGAAGAGCACGTTCATCAGCGTGGTCTTTCCCGCGCCGTTCTCGCCCAAGAGCGCCACCACCTCGCCGGGGCGGAGCGCGAGATCGACCCCCTCGCAGGCGACGACCGGGCCGAAGCGCTTGGAGATGCCCTCCATCGCGAGAAGGGGACCGCCCCCCACGGTCCCGCTCACATCGAGGACTCGGGCTCCGTGTCGTCGATCTCCACCGTGAACGAGCCGTCCAGGATCGCCGCTTCCTTCGCCTCCACCCGCTCGCCCAGCTCGGCGGGGACCAGCGCCTCGTCGTAGACCAGGCTGCCGCCGCCCTCGCCCATGAAGGAGTAGCGGCCGTAGTCCTCGGCCCCGAACGCGCCCGCCTTCACGGCGGCGACCGCAGCGTCGATGGTGGGCTCCATGTGCCACAGGGCCGAGGCCATGATGGTGCCGGGATAGTCCGCGGCCGTGTCGATCACGTTTCCCACCGCCAGCACGTCGCGCTCGGCGGCGGCGTCCGAGACGCCGAAGCGCTCGGCGTAGAGCACGTCCGCGCCCGCCTCGATCATGGCGAAGGCGCTCTCCTTGGCCTTGGGCGGGTCGTACCACGAGTCGATGAACGTCACGAGGAACTCCGCGTCCGGGTTGGTCTCGCGCGCGCCCGCCATGAAGGCGTTCATGAGGCGGTTGACCTCGGGGATGGCGTAGCCGCCCACCATGCCGATCACGTCCGACCCCGACCGCGCGCCCGCGATCATGCCCGTGAGGTAGCTCGGCTCGTGGATGTAGTTGTCGAACACCGCGAAGTTGGGCGCCTCGGGCGCGCCCGACGACCCCATCAGGAAGGCGGTGCCGGGGTAGTCCGCGGCGACCTCGCGCGCGGCGCGCTCGACCGCGAAGGCCTCGCCCACGATCAGGTCGGCGCCCCCTTCGGCATACTCGCGCATCACGCGCTCGTAGTCGGCGTTGGAGACGTTCTCGGAGAAGCTGTAGGCGATCTCGCCGCGCTCCTCGGCGGCCGCGAGGGCCCGGTGGATGCGGCTCACCCACTGCTGCTCGGTGGGCACGGTGTAGACCGCCGCGACCTCCACCGCGTCCTGGGCCGGCGCCGCGGTGGCGAGAAGCGGCGTGGCGAGCGCGCCGGCGAGGGCGCCGAGCGCGGCACGACGGGTCGGGGTTCGGGGCATGGGCATCTCCTCGTCCGGGGCTCTTCCGAGTCCGCAGCGTAAGCGGCGGCGTGGGCCGTGGGGAAGAGCGCTTGGCGCCCATGCCGGGCGTTCGGCGTCGGAGGGGCGGCCGGCGCTCGATGCGCGCATGTCCTGACCGGGGCATCGTGAGGCCCTCGGCCAAGGCGAGGTCCGTGGCGAAGGAGGCGGGCGACGCGCGGATCACGGGTCACGAACGAGCAGGTCATCGCGGTCCTGGCGGAGCCGGAGCACGGCATGGCGACGACCGCGGCGGGCCGGCGCCATGGGAGGCGGCATCCACGGAGGCGGTGGGGCCTTCGGGCGCGACCGCGCCCCGGGCGCCGGGCCGACGAGCCGTGCCGCGGGATCTGTGGGCGGGCCGGGGCGCCCCCTGCGCAGGGCATCGCCCGCCCGATCGGCGCCGGGCCGCTCGGGCGGAACCACGACTGGGCGCTCCAGCGCCGCCATGGGCCGGAGGCCATGGCCGCGCCCGTCAGGCGCGACGAGCCCTCCACGCGGGCCAGCTCGCGCTCGCTCATCGCCACCCATCCCACGCGCCAGCTCCCCGTCCTCGATCCGGGGAGGGAAGTGCGACGCGTCTGCTCTGCTCAGGCGAGACGGTTCCGCTCGGCGCTTGCAGGGACATCTTTCCGCGCTCGCGCTCGCCGCGCATGTCGGGGGCGAGCGCAGACGGCAGGCCGGGCGGCATGAACGCGGGTGCTCACATGGGGATCTGGCTTCGGGTCCGGAGGCCGGACGTTCACCAATGCGGCGGCCGCTCGTCCCCCAGCACGACGCCGCCGCCCTCCTCCGCCGCGCGCTCCGCCTCGCGCCGGGCCAGACGATCGAGCGTCGCCGCGAGCCGGCGCAGCTCCGCGTCCTGATCTGCGGCGACCGCGGAGAGGTCCGCGACCTCGCGCTCCAGATGGGCGATGCGCTCCTCGATCGCCGTGCTGCTGCCGCGGTCGGAACGGTCGTGGGGCATCGCGCCTCCCGCGTCTCTCGACGGCGAGCCGACGCCGCCGCCCTCGAACACCACGGCCCGCGCGCCCGACCTCCCCGGTCACTCTCACGCCTCGCCCGCCGCTCGACCGGTTATCGGCCCGGTCGCCGACGCGCAACGCCACGCGCCCCGCCGGCGTCGGCATGGTCACGGGTCGCGCGCCCCCGCTCGGCGTCCGCCATGGCCTCGGCGCGATCGCGCCGGACCTCGAAGCCGGCATGGACCGGCACGGCCCGCAAGCGCCTCGACTTCGACCGAGACATCGCGCCCTGGTTGCGCCACACTGACGCTGATGCGCATCCCAGGAGGACGGCCGATGACCGAGATGCCCACCCGGACGCTGGGGCGCGACGGCCCCGTCGTCTCGCGTCTGTGCCTCGGGACGATGATGTTCGGCGACCGCACGGACGAGGGCGAGGCCGCCGAGATGGTCGCGGCCTTCGCCGAGGCCGGCGGCAGCTTCATCGACACCGCCGACGTCTACGCGGACGGCGCCTCCGAGCGCATCGTCGGGCGCGCCCTGGCGCGCGACCGCGATCGCTGGACGCTGGCGACCAAGGCGGGCAACCCGATGCCCGGCCGCCCCGGCTCGGGCGGCCTCTCCGCGCCCTGGATCGCGGAGGCGCTCGCGGCCAGCCTCGACCGGCTCGGGGTCGATCGCATCGACCTCTGCTACCTGCACAAGGACGACGAGGTGACGCCCTTCGAGGAGACCGTCGCCGCCATCGGCCAGGCCATCGCCGAGGGACGGGTGCGCGCGTGGGGGCTGTCGAACTTCCGCGGCTGGAAGATCGCCGAGATGGTGCGGATCGCCGACCACCTGGGCGTGCCGCGCCCGATCGCGGCGCAGCCCTACTACCACGCGCTCTACCGGCTGGCGGAGATCGACTACCTGCCGGCCTGCGCGCATCTCGGCCTGGGCGTGGTGCCCTACTCGCCGCTCGCGCGCGGCGTGCTGACGGGCAAGTACGCGGGCGGGACGCCCGAGGGCTCGCGCGCCGCGCGCGGCGACGCGCGCATCATGGAGACCGAGATGCGGCCCGAGCTGCTCGCCGCCGCGGCCGAGTTCGACGCCCACGCCCGCGCGACGGGGCGGCGCACGGCCGACCTGGCGCTGGCATGGGTGCTGGCCAACGAGATCGTCACCTCCGTGCTGGTCGGGCCGCGCACGATGGAGCAGCTGCGGGGCTACCTCGACGCGCTCGCCACCTCCGTCACGGCCGAGGACGAGGCGCTGGTGGACCGGCTGGTGCCGTCGGGCGGCACGGCGGGCGCGGGCTACGCCGACCCGCGCTACCCCTACCGGGGCAGGGTGGTGGCGTGAGCGGCGAGTGGGAGGCCTTCGCGCTGCGCTACGGCGAGCGGGCGGGGCGCATGCGCGCGGACTCGTTCATCTTCGACGACGACCACGCGAGCCCGCACCCGATCGACTACTACGTCTGGCTGCTGCGCTCGGGCGAGCGGACGATCGTCGTGGACACCGGCTACGACGCCGCCGAGGGCGAGCGGCGCGGGCGGCCCATCCGCCACGAGCCCGCCGAGCAGCTTCGGGCCTTCGGGGTGGACGCGCAGGCCGTCGAGACCGTGATCGTCACCCATCTGCACTACGACCACGCGGGCTCGCTGCACCGCTTCCCCGCCGCCACGCTGCACCTCCAGGCGGCCGAGATGGCCTACGCCACCGGCCCCTGCATGTGCCACGACGCGCTGCGGATGCCGTTCACCGCCGAGCATGTCTGCGAGATGGTGCGGAGGCTCTACCAGGGGCGCGTGGTGTTCCACGAGGGCTGCGCGGAGGTGGCGCCGGGCGTCACGGTGCATCGGGTCGGCGGGCACTCGCGGGGCTTGCAGGCGGTGCGGGTGCGCACGCGGGCGGGCTGGCTGGTGCTGGCCTCGGACGCGTCGCACTACTACGAGAACTGGATCCTCGCAAAGCCCTTCCCGATCGTGGTGGACGTCGAGGACATGCTGCGCGGCTTCGCCACCATCCGCGGGCTCGCGTCGAGCCGCGAGCTGGTGGTGCCCGGCCACGACCCGCTGGTGCGGCGCCTGTTCCCGGCGGTGGAGGGGATGGCGGATGCGTGGCGTCTCGACGCGGGGCCGGCGGGGCGGCTCGACGCCTCGGGGCAGCTCGTCTGAGGGCGGAGGCGCACGGGCCGAGGCGGGCGCTCGATGCGGCGCGGCCGACCCGCCCTCCGGGTCCGTCGGCGATCGGATCACCGAGCGGCACGGGGCGAGGCGGCACGGGGGCGAGGCGGCACGGGGCGAGGAGGTGAGACCGGGGCGCACGTCACGCGGATCGCGGCGCCGCTCCGCCGACCCGGCGTCCTCGGGCGCCTCGCCCGCGCGGCCGATGCCGCCTCACGCCGCCCACTCGCCCTCGAAGCCGCGCGGCACCAGCAGCACCGAGCGGTCGAGATCCGCCACGTCGCGCTTGCCGCACAGCGCCATGGTGATGTCGAGCTCGCGCTGGATGACCTCGAGCGCCGTCGTCACCCCGCGCTCGCCCATGGCGCCGAGCCCGTAGACCCAGGCGCGGCCGATGTAGGTGGCGTGCGCGCCCATCGCGAGCGCCTTGAGCACGTCCTGGCCCGAGCGGATCCCCGAGTTCGAGGTGGATCTCGGTGCGGCCCCCCACCGCGTCCACGATGGAGGGCAGCGCGCGGATCGAGCTGATCGCGCCGTCGAGCTGGCGCCCGCCATGGTTCGACACCACGATCGCGTCGGCGCCGATCTCGGCGGCCTTCAGCGCGTCCTCGGCGTCGAGGATGCCCTTGAGGATCAGCTTGCCGCCCCACTGGTCCTTGATGCGGCGCACCTTGTCCCAGTCGAGCTTGGGGTCGAACTGCGAGGCGGTCCACTTCATCAGCGAGCCGGCGTCGGTCACGTCCTTCGCGTGGCCGACGATGTTGCCGAGGAATCGCCGCTTGGTGCGCAGCATCCCCATCCCCCAGCGCCACCTCATGGAGAGGTCGAGCAGCGTCGCGGGCGTGAGCTTGGGCGGCGTCGAGAGCCCGTTCTTCAGATCCTTGTGGCGCTGGCCGAGGATCTGGAGGTCGAGCGTCAGCACCAGCGCCGAGCAGCGCGCGTCCTTCGCGCGCTGGATGATGCGCGCCGTGAACTCCTCGTCGCGCATCACGTAGAGCTGGAACCAGAACGGCTCGCCCGTGGCCTCGGCCACGTCCTCGATCGAGCACACCGACATGGTCGAGAGCGTGAACGGCACCCCGAAGGCGAGGGCGGCGCGGGCCGCGTGCATCTCGCCGTCGGCGTGCTGCATCCCCGTCAGCCCCACAGGGGCCAGGGCCACCGGCATCGCCACCTCCTCGCCGACCATGCTCGAGCGGGTGGCGCGGCCCTCCATGTCCACGGCGACGCGCTGGCGCAGGCGGATCTGGTCGAAGTCGGAGGTGTTCTCGCGGAAGGTCTGCTCGGTCCAGGAGCCCGACTCGCAGTAGTCGTAGAACATCCGCGGCGCACGGCGCTTGAAGAGCCGCCGCAGGTCCTCGATCTCGGTGATGACGGGCATGTCGGGCCTCCCCCCTGCCTCACGTCATAGCGGCCCGCGAGGCCCCGAGGCAATCGCCCTGGGCCTGCCGCCCCCGGACGGGGCGCCGCGCCGCGCCGGTCCGCGAGCGACATGCCGGCTGTCGCGTCCGGGCTTGCGGACGATTCGCCGCAGGCGGAGTCTGCGTGCGACGGGGCGGCCTCGCGGGGCCGTCGGGGCGCGAGAGAGGGGACGCCATGCTGACGGTCGCCGCCACGCAGATGGCCTGCGGGCCCGACATCGAGGAGAACCTCGATCGCGCCGAGCGCCTGGTGCGCCGGGCGGCCGCGCGCGGCGCGCAGGTGGTGCTGCCGCAGGAGATGTTCTCGCGTCGCTTCTTCGCCTTCATGGACTGGAAGCCGGACCACTTCGCCCTCGCCGAAGGCTTCGACGGGCCGACCGTGAGCCACATGCGCCGCGTCGCGCGCGACCTCGGCGTGGTGATCCCGGTCAACTTCTTCGAGCGCGCCAACAACGCCTACTTCAACACCGTGGCGATGGTGGACGCCGACGGCTCCGTGCTCGGCCACTACCGCAAGACCCACATCCCCGGCGGGCCGCCGGGCTGCTTCGAGAAGATCTACCTCTCCTACGGCGACACGGGGTTCCGCGCCTTCGACACCGCCTGGGGCCGGATCGGCTGCGCCGTCTGCTGGGACCAGTGGTTCCCCGAGAGCGCGCGGATCATGGCGCTCCAGGGCGCCGACGTGCTCTTCTACCCCACCGGCATCGGCTCGGACTGCCACGACCACTGGGAGGTGGTGATGCGCGGGCACGCGGGCGCCAACCTCACGCCGCTCGTCTGCTCCAACCGCATCGGACACGAGAAGGGCGACCTCGGCGAGACCACCTTCTGGGGCCGCTCCTTCATCGCCGGGCCCACCGGCGAGGTCGTCGCCAAGGCCGACGCCGCGTCCGAGGCGGTGCTGACGGCCGCGTTCGACGTCGAGGCGATCCGCGAGGCGCGCGCCGACTGGGGCGTGTTCCGCGACCGCCGGCCCGACGCCTACGGGCCGCTGCTCACGCTCGACGGCGAGACGCCGGGGCTCGGCAGCGGTCTCGCGCTGCCGCGCGCCGCGCCCCGCCGCCTGGAGACGCCGAGCGACCTGTCGCGCCCGGCCGAAGGCGTGCGGCCCTGCGACGGTCGCAGCCCGGCGGTGGAGGGCGGGGCCGCCGTCTAGGCCCCCTCGAGGCGCTCGGAGGAGGGCGGAGGAGGGCGGAGCCGCGGGCGCCGTCATTCGGACCCGGAGGGAACGCTGGCGCGCGGGCGTCGAGCGGGCCTCTCCGAGAAGGGCGCGAGGAGGGGGACGGAGCCCGAGCGGTCCGGCGCCGGAGACGGGCCCCCCGGGCAGTTCCGTCAGGGCGCGATCCGCGCTCCATGCGCCCCCTCGGCCAGCCGCGCGACGTAGGCCAGCACCTCGTCCACCGATCGCCCGGCCTCGATCTCGGCCACGATCGCCGAGCCCACCACGCAGCCGTCGGCGACGGCCGCGATGGCGCGCGCGGCCTCGGGCGTGCGGATGCCGAAGCCCACCAGCACCGGCAGCCCGGCCGCGGCCTTGATGCGCGCGACCTCCGGAGCGACGGCCTGAGGCGTCGGCGCCGCGGCCCCCGTGATCCCCGCGATCGAGACGTAGTAGACGAAGCCCGAGGCGTTGCGCAGCACGGTGGGCAGGCGCCGGTCGTCCGTCGTGGGCGTCGCCAGCCGGATGAAGTCGAGCCCCGCCGCGCGCGCGGGCAGGCACAGCTCCTCGTCCTCCTCGGGCGGCAGGTCCACCACGATCAGGCCGTCCACGCCGGCCTCGACCGCCTCGTGGACGAATCGCTCGACGCCGCGCGAGGCGATCGGGTTGCAGTAGCCCATCAGCACCAGGGGGGTCTCGTCGTCCGCCTCGCGGAAGCGGCGCGCCATCTCCAGCACGCGCGGGAGCGTCATCCCCCCGGCGAGCGCCCTCTGGCCCGCGCGCTGGATCGTCGGGCCGTCGGCCATCGGGTCGGTGAAGGGCACGCCGAGCTCGATCAGATCGGCGCCTGCCCCCGGCAGCCCGCGCAGGATCGCCGAGGAGGTGCCGAAGTCCGGGTCGCCCGCCATGACGTAGGGAACGAAGGCGCGCCGTCCCTCGCGCGCGAGCGTCCCCAGGCGCGTCCCGATCCGGCTCATGGCGTCCTCCTTGGCCCAGCGCGCCCCTGTTGGGCCAGGCGGGGGGGATGTTCAATGGCCGGATCCGCTCCTATCTTGGCGCCATGAACTACGTCCTCGCCCTCTTCCTGCCGCCGCTGTCGATCTTCCTGATCGGCCGCCCGATCCTCGCCGTCGTCGTGTTCCTGATCTGGATCCCGGCGATCGTCTTCAGCGGCGGGCTCACGCATCCGATGTTCATCGCGCTGGCCTGGATCCTGATCTACCAGGCCCATGCCGACCGCCGCGACAGGCTCGACCGGTCCTGAGCGCGCCTTGACCCGGCCGGCCGGGCCGCCCCATACCGCGCCCGCGTCGCGCGAGGGGTGAGGGCATGGGTTTCCGCATGGGCATCGTGGGCTTGCCGAACGTCGGCAAGTCCACGCTCTTCAACGCGCTGACGCGCACCGCGGCCGCGCAGGCCGCCAACTTCCCCTTCTGCACCATCGAGCCCAACGTGGGCGAGGTCGCGGTCCCCGACGCGCGGCTCGACCGGCTGGCGGCCATCGCCCGCTCGCGCCAGGTCGTGCCCACCCGCATCACCTTCGTGGACATCGCCGGGCTCGTCCGCGGCGCGTCCAAGGGCGAGGGGCTCGGCAACCAGTTCCTCGCCAACATCCGCGAGGTCGATGCGGTGGCCCACGTCCTGCGCTGCTTCGAGGACGGGGACGTCGCCCATGTCGAGGGCCGCGTGGACCCCGTGGCCGACGCCGAGACCGTCGAGACCGAGCTGATGCTGGCCGATCTGGAGGGCGTCGAGCGCCGCCTCCTGGGATTGAGCCGCAAGGTGAGGGGCGGCGACAAGGAGGCGCTCCGGCAGGAGCGGCTGTTGCAGGCCGCCCAGGCCGCGCTGGGGGAGGGCCGCCCGGCCCGGACCGTCGAGGTCGCGGGCGACGACGAGCGCGCCTGGCGCGGCTTGCAGCTCCTGACCTCGAAGCCCGTGCTCTACGTCTGCAACGTCGGCGAGGAGGAGGCGGGGACGGGCAACGACCTCTCTCGCCCCGTCGAGGCCATGGCCGAGGCGCAGGGCGCCGCGAGCGTCGTCATCTCGGCGCGCATCGAGGAGGAGATCGCCCAGCTCGCCCCCGAGGAGCAGGCCGAGTTCCTCGCCGGGATGGGGCTGGAGGAGCCGGGGCTCGACCGGCTGATCCGCGCGGCCTACGCGCTTTTGGGCCTGACGACCTACTTCACGGTCGGCCCCAAGGAGGCGCGCGCCTGGACGATCCCGGCGGGCACGCGCGCGCCGCAGGCCGCGGGGGTCATCCACGGCGATTTCGAGCGCGGCTTCATCCGCGCCGAGACCGTCGCCTACGACGACTTCGTGGCGCTCTCGGGCGAGCAGGGCGCCAGGGACGCGGGCAAGATGCGCGTCGAGGGCAAGGCCTACGAGGTCCGCGACGGCGACGTGCTGCACTTCCTGTTCAACGCCTGAGGGCGGGGACTCCCGCCACGGTCCGCGCATCGGCGGTGGCCGGCCTTCGTCGCCGGGGCGTGCCGGGGGGCCGGACGTGGAGCGACGGCCCGGCCCTCGCAGCGTCCATCCGCCCGGGCGAGCGGGCCGCCCCCCTCCGCGCCTCCGAGAAGCCAGGGGCGCCGCTCCGCGTCGCGCCGGGTCGGCCGCGTCGATGGACGATGGCCGGTCCACCGAAAGCACATCCGAAGACGTGCGAGTCGCCGAAGCACATGAGCTCCATCGCGCGATGGCCCAGGCCTCGGGCTTTCCCGGCGCATGGCAAAAGCAGGCGAAAGTCGGAGAACGGCTGCATCCGCTTCACGAGCGGGCCACCGGAAAGCCTCGCACGACTCCTTTGCCGATCGACCGTGGCCGGCAATCGGGCGCGAGCAAGGAAAGTGACGGCCGTTGTGCTCGCCGTCTCGCATGCCGTCCGACGCGAGGCCGGGAGGGCTCGTGGAAGCCGCTTCACGTCGAATCCGCACGAACGCCGCGTTGGGAATCCCCGTGGACCTCCGCTCGGAAGTCGCGCGCCCATCGGCCCCCTTCGTGGTGGCCCCCGCCTCCGAGGTGCGCCGACGCAAACCCCCTCGATTCCCCCCAAGTCGCCCCTCCGGGAGAGTGTCCGGAGCTTCGCCGTGCCCCCGACGCTGCGCATTCTGACGACGCCGACGGCGGGCTCCTCGTCACCCGCTCGCAGACCGACCTCGCCGCCCGCGTCCGCCCGGGGGGTCCGCCCGGGGGGTCGGCGAACCCGTCGCCGAGGCGCAACGCGGTGGATCCCGTGATCGGGCCGCCTTCCGCTCGCAGGGCCGGCTCCTGCGGCCTTCGCCCGCTCACCTGCGCCCGCGCCCGGGCGGCCGCCGGCCGCCCGTCGCGCAGATGTCGCCCAGCCCGAGCGCGTCCTGCGCCGGTCCTGCGCCGGTCCTGCGCCGGTCCTGCGCCGCAACGCCGCGGGGCCGGGCGGGGGTGCCTTGGGCTCGCCCGAAGGGGCCAGCCCGCCGGGCGCGCCATGCCGGGACCGCGGCCCGGCGGGCGGACCTCAGAAGATCAGGGCGTCGCTCGCCACCATGTCCCGCAGCGACAGATCGTCCACGCCGGTCAGGATCGCCGCCTGCTCGAACGCGCCGTCGCGCTCGACGAGCACCCTCGTGTGGGTCGCGCCGCTCCAGGAGGCCTCGACCAGCTTGACGTGATCCTCGATGCGCTCGCCGCGGCCGAGATCGACCAGGGCGGAGATGTCGAGGATGTCGCCGTCGTCGAAATCGCGCACGATGTGCTCGCGGCCCGCGAACGCCTCGAAGACGAACGCGTCGTCTCCCCCGTTGCCGATCATGATCGCGCGCTCGGAGCCGGCCCGGAACGCCTCGTCCTTCGCCGTCCCGCGGGTGTATCCGGCGGCGTCGATCCGGTCGCGGTCGGGCTCGGCGGGCGCGGGGTCGGCCCGGACGGGCTCCGCGCGATCGAGCGCCTCGACCGCGCCCGCACCCTTGTCCGCCCCCCTGGCGATCGCGATTCCCCGCTCCAGGTCGATCTGTCCGCCCATCTCCGCGTAAAGCCCGTTCTTGCGGATGGTGGGGTGATCGCGGCTGGTCGAGGCGGCGACGATGTCCACGATCTCGGCGGCGCTGCGGGAGGGATCGACGCTCCAGATCGCGCCGACCTTGCCCGCGACGTTGGAGATCGCGTGGCTCTCGGAGGTGTTCTTGATCGAGCTGCCGACCTCGAGCAGATCGACGTTGACGTTGCCCTTGACGATGGCGTCCGAGATCAGCGCGACCTCGAGCACGTTGTCGAACGAGGTGCGCCCGTCCTCGCCGGCGTCGGGGTTCGCGCCGCGCGCCCCGTCGCGGTCCACCGTCACGGCGATCGCGTCGAAGGGCGCGAGCATCCGCGAGACGTAGGATTTCTGCTCGTAGGAGAGGTTGTGGCTCAGGCTGATGACCGATGCGCCGGCCTGCGCGGCCTTGAGGATGTTGGCGTAGTACTGCCCTTCGCCCATCGACACCGGCATGATCGAGATCGGCAGCTGGCGGCCCATCATCGCCTCGGCCGCGTCGATCTGCCTCGAGACGTTGGTGACCATCCCCATGCCGTGGGGGCTGGTGCTGGGCTGGTAGTAGCGGTTCGAGGCGGGCCCCGTCGAGGGGCCGGTCACGTCGTCCACGAAGCCGTTGCGATCGTCGTCGCGCCCGTTGCCGGCGATCTCGGCGCGGTTGCGATAGAGGTTCTCCCTGACGGAGGCCCGCAGCCTGTCGTAATCGACGCCCGTATCGACTACGGCGACGATGATCTTGTCTTTCACGGCGACCTCGCGTGTCCAATCCCTGGTGATGCGAGGGTTTTGGATCGACAGTCGTTTCGGAATGGTTCCCGATCGGAGGCTTTCGAGCGGCCCTTCCTCCTCCGCCGAATGGCGGCCTCGGGGCCGGGTCCGTGCGCACTAGTGCGCTGATTTCGGAAACGGAAAGGGACCGGAATCGATGCCGCCGAAAGTCCCGCGATCGCCGTCGCGGTGACGCGTCGAATTCGACCTATTCATTCCTGTGGCAGCCCTCGGGCCGGATGGCGCGCCCGAAGGGGGGTGGCCGGCGCCCGCGGCCGTCCCCTCGCCGGCGGCTCGGCATGGGCGGCGAGGCGCGCGCGACGTCGGTCCGAGGAGCGGGCGGCGCGGGCTCAGCGGCCGTCGGCGGCGCTTTGCACCCGGATCTCCTGGCGCAGGGCGCCGTCGGCGCCGTAGATCAGGATCCGCTCGTCCCCGGTGACCACCGCGAACCAGTCCGGGCCGCGCGTGACGGCGAGCGCGCGCGCGCCCTCGGGCAGGGCCAGCGCCTCGGGCAGCGGCACCGAGGCCCGCGCGCGCCCGTCGATCGGGCCGCCGAACGAGCCGCCGAGCGAGCCGCCGAGCGGGCCGATGTTGGGCAGGCGGATGACGAGCAGCGCCACGATCGCTATGATGCCCAGGATCATCACCGCGGTCAGCGTCGTGACCAGCGCGCGCAGCATCCGCAGCGCCGAGGCGTCGGGCCCCTTGAGCGTCCCCAGATCGAGCCCGTCCGCGTCGTCCTCCTCCGGAGTCCCGCCCATGGCCGCCCCTCCCATGCCCGAGCCGAGCCGGCCCGAGCCGCCCCAGGCCGGGCCGTCGCCCGCCGTCCGCACGCTGCGCATCGAGATCGGGGCCGACCCGCCCCGGCGGCTCGATAGGGCATTGGCCCGCGACGTGCCAGGGGCGGAGGCGCTCTCGCGCACCCGCCTGGCGAAGCTGGTCGACGAGGGCGCGGTGACGCGCGACGGCGTGGCGCTCGGGGCCCGCGACGCGGTGCGGGCGGGCGAGGTGATCGAGATCCGCGTCGAGATCGCTCGGGAGGGCGGGATGCGGGGCGAGGCGATCGCGCTCACGATCGCCTACGAGGACGACGACCTGATCGTGGTGGACAAGCCCGCCGGCATGGTCGTGCACCCCGCGCCGGGCTCGGCCTCGGGCACGCTCGTCAACGCGCTGATCCACCACTGCGGCGAGACGCTCTCGGGGGTGGGGGGCGTCGCGCGCCCCGGCATCGTGCATCGCATCGACAAGGGCACCTCGGGCCTCCTCGTCGCGGCCAAGTCCGATCGCGCGCATCGCGGGCTCGCCGCCCAGTTCGAGGCGCACAGCGTCGATCGCCTCTACCGCGCGGTCTGCCACGGCGTGCCGAGCGCGGGCGACCCGCGGCTGATGGGGCTCGCGGGCGTGGGCGCCGAGCCCGGCTGGATCCGCGTCGCCACCGGGCTCGCGCGCCACCGCACCGACCGCCAGCGCCAGGCGGTGACGGCGGGCGGGCGCCACGCCGTCACCCGGCTGCGGGTGGTCGAGGGGTTCGACCACGCCGCCCTGATCGAGTGCCGGCTGGAGACCGGGCGGACGCATCAGATCCGCGTCCATCTCGCCCATGTCGGCCACGCGCTCGTCGGCGACCCGGTCTATGGCGGGCGCCGGCGGCTGCCGGCCTCGGCGCCGGGGGCGGAACTTGCGGCCGCCTTCCCGCGCCAGGCGCTGCACGCCGCACGGCTCGGCTTCGAGCACCCCGCCACCGGGCGCGCGCTGGCCTTCGAGTCCGCCCTGCCGGCGGACATGGCGGCCCT
Organism: uncultured Alphaproteobacteria bacterium; assembly: GCA_963799455.1. Taxonomy (GTDB): domain Bacteria; phylum Pseudomonadota; class Alphaproteobacteria; order Rhodobacterales; family Rhodobacteraceae; genus CAWCXF01. The sequence continues at coordinate 490,189 of CAWCXF010000007.1, forward strand.
TGGCGACGCGTTGAGCGGAAACCGACCGTCCGCCGCCGAAGCCGCCGCGCGTTCACGAACTGTTAATGATCGAAGCGCCTGATGGGCCAGATCTCGGTTGAACCGATCGGTTCAGTTGCTTATATTCCCGCGTGTCCCGTCCTTCGCGGGGCACCGATCAAGGGGGCACTTCACATGGCGAATTTCGCGAATCTTCCGGCGCCCTCGCCCGAGCAGGGGCTCAACCGCTACCTCCAGGAGATCCGGCGCTTCCCGATGCTGGAGCCCGAGGAGGAGTACATGCTGGCCAAGCGCTGGGTCGAGGACCAGGACACCGAGGCCGCGCACAAGATGGTGACCTCCCACCTGCGGCTCGCCGCCAAGATCGCCATGGGCTACCGCGGCTACGGGCTGCCGCAGGCCGAGGTGATCTCGGAGGCCAATGTCGGCCTGATGCAGGCCGTCAAGCGCTTCGACCCCGAGCGGGGCTTCCGGCTCGCCACCTACGCGATGTGGTGGATCCGCGCCTCGATCCAGGAGTACATCCTGCGCTCCTGGAGCCTCGTCAAGCTCGGCACGACGAGCGCGCAGAAGAAGCTCTTCTTCAACCTGCGCAAGGCCAAGAACCGCATCGGCGCGCTGGAGGAGGGGGATCTGCGCCCCGAGAACGTCGCGCGCATCGCCCACGACCTCGGCGTCACCGAGGACGAGGTGATCTCGATGAACCGGCGCATGTCGGGCGGCGACGCCTCGCTCAACGCGCAGGTGGGCTCGGAGGAGGGCTCGGCCACGCAGTGGCAGGACTGGCTCGAGGACGAGGACGCCGACCAGGCGAACGACCTGGCCGAGCGCGACGAGCTGGAGACGCGGCGCGAGATGCTGGCCGCGGCGATGGACGTCCTCAACGAGCGCGAGGCCGACATCCTGACCCAGCGGCGCCTGTCGGACGAGCCGGTGACTCTGGAGGATCTGTCCAAGGTCTACGACGTGAGCCGCGAGCGCATCCGCCAGATCGAGGTGCGCGCCTTCGAGAAGCTCCAGAAGCGCATGAAGGAGCTCGCCCGCGAGCGCGGGATGCTGGAGCCCGCCTGACCGCCGCGCCGTCCGGGCCGAGCGCGCGGCGGGAGGGGCCGGCGCCCTCGCCGTCCTTCCCGATCGGCGCGGATGGGCGGGCGCCGCCGGTCTCGGCGCGAGCCGGGGACCGTCGGCAATCGCTCCCTGCGGCGAGACCTTCGGCCCCCCGCCGGCCTCCTCTCGACCTGCGGGCCGCGGGGATCGACCGCCGCGGGCTCCGGCCCGATCCCTGCGGCCCGTCGGTGTCCGGGCGGCTGTGGCGGGCCGATCCTCGGGGCCCTGGACGCGCCTGCCCGGAGCGTCGTGCCGCGCCCCGCGACGCCGCCGGCCGGGGGCGGGCAGGGGCGAGGCCGTGGCCCCGCCGCGAGAGGCCGATGCCGCAAACGTCCTTCGGACTGCCTGTTTCGGAGCACCACGACGCGACGCGTCCGTGCCATCAGGTGGCGTGGACGATCTGAGACAGCAGCCGCTCGCCCGCGAGCGCAGAGGAGGCCCCTGCGGCGAAGCCCGGATCTCGGGCTCGCCGTCGGACCTCGTCGCCCTGGCGCGCCCCGTCGCCGGCCCACGCGAGGGCCCCGTCGCGGGTCGGAACCCTCCCCGCGACGCGTCGGCCGGGCGGCACGACCGCCGTCGCGTCCCGCCGGCGAGCGCAGCCGCCGCCGCGGAGCCGGGCGCGCCCCGTCCATTGGTCTCACGAGGTCCGTGGACCATGGACACCGACGCCTCCTCATGATCATCGCACTGACCGGCACTCAGGCTCTCGTGAGCTGGGAGACGATCGGTTGAGCTTCGTGGAACTCACGAGGAGGTGGCATGGCGCGTGGTGATCCGGACGGCGGTGAGGGCGTGCTCGGCGAGGGGCGCCGGCGCGGCCGGGCGACCCCCAAGGGCCGGCAGCTCGACGACGAGGCGCTGGCCGAGGTCCGCGCGCTGCTCGGGCGTCGTCCGCGTCGGCGCGACCTGCTGATCGAGCACCTTCATCTCATCCAGGACGCCCACGGCCATCTCGCGGCCCGCCATCTGCGCGCGCTGGCCGAGGAGATGCGCCTGCCGATGGCCGAGATCTGGGAGGTGGCGAGCTTTTACGCCCATTTCGACCTCGTGCGCGAGGGCGAGGCGCCGCCGCCCGCGGTCACCATCCGCGTGTGCGACTCGCTGTCGTGCGAGATGGCCGGCGCGGAGGCCTTGCGCGCCGCGCTCGCCGAGGCGGCCGACCCCTCGGCCGTCCGCGTCCTGCGCGCGCCCTGCATGGGCCGCTGCGACACCGCGCCGGTCTGCGAGGTGGGCCACCGGCACGTCGATCACGCCACGCCCGAGCGCGTGGCCGAGGTCGTGGCCTCGGGCGACCACCATGCCCGGATCCCGGACTACGAGGGGTATGAAGCCTACCGCGCCGGGGGCGGCTACGAGGCGCTGCTGCGGTTCAGGCGCGAGGGCGACTGGGAGGCCGTCCAGCAATCCCTTCTCGACTCCGGACTGCGCGGCCTCGGCGGGGCGGGCTTCCCGGCGGGGCGCAAATGGGGCTTCGTGCGGGCCGAGCCGGGGCCGCGCCACCTCGCCGTCAACGGCGACGAGGGCGAGCCCGGCACCTTCAAGGACCGCTTCTACCTGGAGCGGGTGCCGCACCTCTTCCTGGAGGGGATGCTGATCGCGTCCTGGGCGGTCGAGGCCGAGACCTGCTTCCTCTACGTCCGCGACGAGTATCCGGCGGTCATCGAGATCCTGCGCCGCGAGATCGCGGCTCTGGAGGGGGCGGGGATCGTGCCGCGGGGGCACATCGACCTCAGGCGCGGCGCGGGCGCCTACATCTGCGGCGAGGAGTCCGCGATGATCGAGTCGATCGAGGGCCACCGCGGACTGCCGCGCCACCGCCCGCCCTTCGTGGCCAAGGTCGGCGTCTTCGGCCGGCCGACGCTGGTGCACAACGTCGAGACGCTGCACTGGGTCGCTCGCGTCTGCCGCGAGGGGCCCGAGGTGCTCGGGGACACCGAGCACAACGGGCGGCGCGGCCTGCGCAGCTACTCGGTCTCGGGCCGGGTGAAGGCGCCCGGCGTGCATCTGCTGCCGGCGGGCTCGACGATCCGCGACGTGATCGAGGCGGCGGGGGGCATGATCGACGGCCACGAGCTCAAGGCCTACCAGCCGGGCGGTCCGTCCTCGGGGCTGCTGCCGGCCTCGCTCGACCATGTGCCGCTCGACTTCGACACGCTCCAGGAGCATGGGGGCTTCATTGGCTCGGCCGCGGTGGTGGTGCTGTCGCAAGCCGACAGCGCACGCGACGCGGCGCTCAACATGCTGCGCTTCTTCGAGTCCGAGAGCTGCGGGCAGTGCACGCCCTGCCGGGTCGGCTGCGAGAAGGCGGTCAAGCTGATGCAGGCGCCGACCTGGGACCGCGAGATCCTGGAGGATCTCTGCGAGGTCATGGTGGACGCCTCGATCTGCGGGCTGGGGCAGGCGGCGCCGAACCCGATCCGCCTCGTCATGCAGCACTTCCCCGAGGAGGTCGGCGCCAAGGACATGGCGCCCCCGGCCGACGGATACGGCACCGAGCAGGCGCTCGAGCGCGAGGAGCAGCACCGATGAACGACGCCGATCCCATCCGCTTCACGCTCGACGGCCGGCCGGCCGAGGCCGCGCCCGGCGAGACCATCTGGCAGGTCGCGCGCCGCCTGGGCACCGAGATCCCGCATCTGTGCCACCGCGAGGCCAAGGGCTACCGCCCCGACGGCAACTGCCGCGCCTGCATGGTGGCCATCGAGGGCGAGCGCGTGCTCGCGGCCTCCTGCATCCGCGAGCCCTCCGAGGGCGCCGTCGTCACGACCCAGGGCGACCGTGAGACGCGCTCGCGCCGCGCCGTCATGGAGATGCTGCTGGTCGATCAGCCCGCGCGCGAGACGGCCCACGACCGCTCCTCGCACATGTGGCGCACGGCCGAGGCGCAAGGAGCGCGGGCCGCGCCGCTGCCGCCCTTGGAGCCCGGCCGGGTGCCGCTCCTCGACGACAGCCACGTGGCGATGCGCGTCAACCTCGACGCCTGCATCCAGTGCGGGCTGTGCGTGCGCGCCTGCCGCGAGGTGCAGCACAACGACGTCATCGGCATGGCTGGGCGCGGGCACGACGCCTACCCCGTGTTCGACCTCGCCGACCCGATGGGCGCCTCGACCTGCGTCGCCTGCGGCGAGTGCGTCCAGGCCTGCCCCACCGGCGCGCTGATGGAGGCGAGCGTGCTGGACGCCGCGCAGGTCGGCGACTCGGCCGAGTTCGACCGCGAGGTGGCGAGCGTGTGCCCGTTCTGCGGGGTCGGCTGCCAGATCTCGCTCAAGGTCAAGGACGACCGGATCCTCTCCGTGGACGGGCTCGACGGCCCGGCCAACGAGGGCCGGCTCTGCGTCAAGGGCCGCTTCGGCTTCGACTACGTGCAGCACCCCCACCGGCTGAGCGTGCCGCTGATCCGGCGCGAGGACGCCCCCGGGAAGGGCACCCCGGTCGATCCCGCGGACCCCTCGACGCACTTCCGCGAGGCGTCCTGGGAGGAGGCGCTCGACCTCGCGGCAGGCGGCCTCGCCCGGCTGCGCGAGGAGCGCGGCGGGCGCTCGGTGGCGGGCTTCGGCTCGGCGAAGTGCACCAACGAGGAGGCCTACCTCTTCCAGAAGCTCATCCGCCAGGGCTTCGGGCACAACGACCTCGACCACTGCACGCGGCTCTGCCACGCCTCCTCGGTCGCCGCGCTGATGGAGAACGTGGGCTCGGGCGCCGTGACGGCCACCTTCAACGAGATCGAGCACGCCGACGTGGCGATCGTCATCGGCGCCAACCCGACCGAGAACCACCCCGTCGCCGCCACCTACTTCAAGGAGTTCGCGGCCCGCGGGGGCCGGCTCATCGTGGCCGACCCGCGTGGGCAGGCCCTGCGCGCCCACGCCGCGCACATGCTCCAGTTCCGCCCCGGCACCGACGTGGCGCTGCTGAACGCGATCATGCACGCGATCGTCGAGGAGGGGTTGCAGGACGAGCAGTACGTCGCCGCCTACACCGAGAACTGGGAGGCGCAGCGCGAGCACCTGCGTGACTTCGCGCCCGAGGCGATGGCCGCGCTCTGCGGGGTCGAGGCGAGCGTCATCCGCGCCGTCGCGCGCGAGTTCGCCACCGCGCGCGCGGCGATGATCTTCTGGGGCATGGGCATCTCCCAGCACGTCCACGGCACCGACAACTCGCGCTGCTTGATCTCGCTCGCGCTGATGTGCGGCCATGTCGGGCGGCCGGGCACGGGGCTGCATCCGCTCAGGGGCCAGAACAACGTCCAGGGCGCCTCCGACGCCGGCCTCGTGCCGATGTTCCTGCCCGACTACGCCTCCGTCACGGACGCGGGCGTGCGCGGGCGCTTCGAGGAGATCTGGGCCGAGGACGGGGTCGGGGGTGCCATCGCGCCCGACCGCGGCCTCACCGTCACCGAGATCATGGACGCGGTGCACGAGGGGCGCGTCCGCGGCATGTACGTGCTGGGCGAGAACCCGGCGATGAGCGACCCGGACGTGAGCCACGCCCGCGCCGCCCTGGCCAAGCTCGACCACCTCGTCGTGCAGGACATCTTCCTCACCGAGACGGCGATGTTCGCCGACGTGGTCCTGCCGGCCGCGGCCTTCGCCGAGAAGACCGGCACCGTCACCAACACCAACCGCCAGGTCCAGATGGGCCGCCCCGCGACCCCGCCGCCGGGCGAGGCGCGCGAGGACTGGCGCATCACAATCGACCTCGCGCGCCGGCTCGGCCTGCCCTGGGACTACGCCCACCCGCGCGACGTGTTCGCCGAGATGAAGCGCGTCATGCGCTCGCTCGACAACATCACCTGGGAGCGGCTGGAGCGGGAGGGGGCCGTGACCTACCCCTCGCTGTCGCCCGACGATCCGGGCCAGCCGATCGTCTTCGGCGACGGCTTCCCGCGCGCCGAGGGCCGCGCCCGCTTCGCCCCCGCGGGGCTGGTGCCGCCCGACGAGCTGCCCGACGCCGACTACCCGATGATCCTGACCACGGGGCGCCAGCTCGAGCACTGGCACACGGGCTCGATGACGCGCCGCTCGGCCGTGCTCGGCGCGCTCGAGCCCGAGGCGAGCTGCTCGCTCCACCCCTCGACGCTGCGCGCCTTGGGCGTCGAGCCCGGCGGCCGGGTGCGGCTCTCGACGCGCCGGGGCACGATCGCGCTGATGGCGCGCGCGGACCGCGCGGTCGCGCCCGACATGGTGTTCGTGCCCTTCGCCTATGTCGAGGCGGCCGCGAACCTGCTGACCAACTCGGCGATCGACCCGGTGGGCAAGATCCCCGAGTTCAAGTTCTGCGCCGTGCGCGTCGAGGCCGAGGAGGGCGCCCTGGCCGCCGAGTAGGCCGGCGCCCCCGCACCAGACCCTCTGAGAGGACCCCATGCCCAAGACCGACATCGAGATCGCGCGCGAGGCGCGCCCGCGCCCCATCCTGGAGATCGGGGAGCGGCTCGGGATCCCGGCCGAGGCGCTGGTGCCCTACGGCCACGACAAGGCCAAGGTCGGGCGCGACTTCATCGCGGGGCTCGCCGGCCGGCCCGACGGCAAGCTGATCCTGGTGACGGCGATCAACCCGACGCCCGCGGGCGAGGGCAAGACCACCACGACGGTGGGCCTCGGCGACGGGCTCAACGCCATCGGCAAGCGCGCGGCCGTGTGCATCCGCGAGGCGTCGCTCGGCCCCTGCTTCGGCATGAAGGGCGGGGCCGCGGGCGGCGGCTATGCCCAGGTGATCCCGATGGAGGACATGAACCTCCACTTCACTGGCGACTTCCACGCCATCACCTCGGCGCACAACCTGCTCGCCGCGCTGATTGACAACCACGTCTACTGGGGCAACGCGCTCGACATCGACACCCGTCGCGTCGTGTGGCGCCGCGTGGTGGACATGAACGACCGCGCGCTGCGCCAGATCACCGCCTCGCTCGGGGGCGTCGCCAACGGCTACCCGCGCGAGGCGGGCTTCGACATCACCGTGGCCTCCGAGGTCATGGCCTGCCTCTGCCTCGCCTCCGACCTGGGCGACCTGGAGCGGCGCCTGGGCGACATGATCGTCGCCTACCGCCGCGACCGCACGGCCGTCACCGCGCGCGATCTCAAGGCCGACGGCGCGATGGCGGTGCTGCTCAGGGACGCGATGCAGCCCAACCTCGTCCAGACGCTGGAGGGCAGCCCGGCCTTCGTCCATGGCGGGCCCTTCGCCAACATCGCGCATGGCTGCAACAGCGTGGTGGCCACGCGCACCGCGCTCAAGCTGTGCGACTACGTGGTGACCGAGGCCGGCTTCGGCGCCGACCTCGGGGCCGAGAAGTTCTTCGACATCAAGTGCCGGCTGTCGGGGCTCAAGCCCGCGGCGGCCGTCATCGTCGCCACGGTGCGGGCGATGAAGATGAACGGCGGCGTCAAGAAGGAGGATCTCGGCGCGGAGGACGTGGAGGCGGTCAGGAAGGGCTGCGCCAATCTCGGGCGCCACATCGCCAACGTGAAGTCCTTCGGCGTGCCGGTGGTCGTCGGCATCAACCACTTCGCGGGCGACGCCGAGGCCGAGATCGAGGCGGTGCGCGCCTACGTGGCGCAGCAGGGCTCCGAGGCGATCCTGTGCCGCCACTGGGCCGAGGGCTCGAAGGGCATCAGCGAGCTCGCCGCCCGCGTGGCCCAGATCGCCGACGCCGGAATGGCGAGCTTCGCGCCGCTCTACCCCGACGAGATGCCGCTCTTCCAGAAGATCGACACCATCGCCAAGCGTATCTACCACGCCGACGAGGCGATCGCCGACGCACGGGTGCGCGACCAGCTCCACGCCTGGGAGGCCGACGGCTACGGCCACCTGCCCGTGTGCATGGCCAAGACGCAGTATTCCTTCTCGACCGACCCCTCCTTGCGCGGCGCGCCCACCGGCCACACGGTGCCGGTGCGCGAGGTGCGCCTCTCGGCCGGCGCGGGCTTCGTCGTCGCCATCTGCGGCGAGATCATGACCATGCCGGGCCTGCCGCGCGTCCCCTCGGCCGAGACCATCCGGCTCGACGACGAGGGCCGGATCGAGGGGCTGTTCTAGTGCCGGCCACGATCATCGACGGGCGTGCCGCGGCCCAGGCGCTCCAGGGCCGCGTGGCCGCGCAGGTCGAGCGCCTGAAGGGGATGGGCATCACCCCAGGCCTCGCCGTGGTGCTGGTGGGCGAGGATCCGGCGTCCGCGGTCTACGTCCGCTCGAAGGCCAAGCGCACGCGCGAGGTCGGCATGGAGAGCTTCGAGCACCGCCTGTCGGCCGAGACGGACACGCAGCAGCTGCTGGGCCTGGTCGAGCGCCTCAACGCCGACCCGAGCGTCCACGGCATCCTCGTCCAGCTCCCCCTGCCCGACCACGTCCAGGCCGGGCTGGTGATCGGCGCCGTCGATCCCGCGAAGGACGTGGACGGCTTCCACGTCTCGAACGTCGGGCTCCTGAGCACCGGGGGCCGGGCGCTGGTGCCCTGCACGCCCTTGGGCTGCCTGATGCTGCTGCGGGCGCATCTCGGCGACCTGTCGGGCCGCGAGGCGGTGGTGATCGGGCGCTCGAACATCGTCGGCAGGCCGATGGCGGCGCTGCTGCTCGCCGAGAGCTGCACCGTGACGGTGGCCCATTCGCGCACCCGCGACCTGCCCGCCGTGGTGCGGCGCGGCGAGATCGTGGTCGCCGCTGTGGGCCGGCCCGGCATGGTCGAGGCCGACTGGATCGCGCCTGGCGCCACGGTCATCGACGTCGGCATCAACCGCGTGCCGGACGGCGAGGGCTCGCGCCTCGTGGGCGACGTGGACCCGGCGGCGGCCGAGGTCGCGGGCGCGATCACGCCGGTGCCGGGCGGCGTCGGCCCCATGACCATCGCCTGCCTCATGGCCAACACCGTCACCGCCGCGTGCCGCGCGATCGGCATCGAGGAGCCGGAGGGCTTCGGGGCGTAGCCGGGCGGCACGGCCCACGGCCTGCACCGACATCATCCCCCCGGGAGCATCGCCGGGATCCGCGCCCCTGCCGCCCGGCGGCGCCTCGGCCGTCACGACCGTCGGCCGGCGCCCACGACCCGGCCTGTGATGACGAAGCGCCTCGGGCGGAGGGCCTCCCCAGTGGTGTGGAACATGAAGTCGATGGTGCCGCTGCGCAGGGCCGGGAGCTGCTCGTCGGCGGTCAGGAGCTTGGCGGAGTCGAAGAAGTCCACCGTCAGGCCCTCGGGCGCCACCTCGCGCAGCCTCTCCACGAAGCCGTTCGAGCCGTAGGACAGCGCCTTGTAGGAGGCCGGCAGGTAGTTCACGCCGGTGAGCGTCTCGGCGGCGAGCGCCGGCCGGGCGCCGAGCCCGGCGGCGAGCGCGCCCGCGCCCCCGGTCAGGGCGATGAAGCGGCGTCGGTCGAAGGTCATGAGGATCCTCCCTTGATCGTCCTCACAAGAGGCCCGGCAGCCACAGGCTGAGGGCCGGGAACAGCACGAAGAGCATCAGCATCGCGAACTGCACGGCGACGAACGGCACGACCGAGCGGATGATCTCCTCCACGCTCAACATCGGGCAAACGCCGCGCAGCGCGTAGAGGTTCAGCCCCACGGGCGGCGTGACCACGGCGATCTCGAGGTTCATCACCAGGATGATCCCGAACCACAGCGGGTCGTAGCCGAGCGAGGTGATCAGCGGCAGCAGGATCGGCGTCGTCACCACGATCAGCGACACGCCGTCCACCAGCATGCCCAGGAGCACCAGCGCCAGCATCACGAGCGTGAGAATGGCCCAGCCCGGCAGGTCGGTGGCGATCAGGGCCCCGCTGACCGTCTCGGGCACCCGCACGAGATTCAGGTAGTCGCCGAAGATCTTGGCGCAGCCGATGATCAGCAGGATCGCGCCCGACACCCGGACGCTGGAGCGCAGCACCGCCATCGCCCTTCGAGGTCGAGCGAGCGGAAGATCAGCGTGGCGATGAGGTAGGCGCCCGCCGCGCCGAAGGCCGCCGCCTCGCTGGGCGTGGCGAGGCCGGAGTAGATCGCGCCCAGCACGATGGCGACCAGCAGCATCGCGTGCCAGATGCCGCCCAGCGAGCGCACCCGCTCGGCCATCGGCGGGGCCGGGCCGCCGCCCGCCGGCGCCTCCTCGGGGCGGACCAGCACGCGCAGCCAGATGTAGACGGACAGAGCGACGGCGAGCGCCACCCCCGGCACCACGCCGCCGATGAAGAGGTCGGCGACCGAGACGCCCGAGACGGCGCCGTAGATGATGAACGGCACCGAGGGTGGGATCAGCATGGCGAGCGCGCCCGACGAGGCGACCGACCCGGCGGCGAGCGCGCGGCTGTAGCCGTGGCCGAGCATCTGCGGCACCGCGATCGAGCCCACGGCGGCGACGCCCGCGACCGACACGCCCGAGACCGCCCCGAAGATCGCCGAGGCGCCGACGGTGGCGATGGCCAAGCCCCCACGCAGCCATTGCAGCCAGAGCGAGGCGACGCGGAACAGGTTGGCGCCCACGGGCGTCGCGCCCAGGATGTTGCCCATCAGGATGAAGAGCGGCAGCGCGATCAGCTCGAAGCTGTTGAGCTGGCCGAAGAACGAGGTCGGCGCGAAGAAGAACGCCATCGACCCGCGCGCCATGTAGAGCCCGGTCAGCCCCGCGGCGCCCAGCGCCAGGAAGATCGGCGCGCCGAAGCCGATCAGCGCCAGCAGGATGACGACGACGATGACGGGCTTGGTCATCCGCGCGCGCCTCCCGCAAGCCTCATGCCCCCTCCTCCCCGCCTGTCGGGCCCCTCGTCGCGGCCCGGCTCAGATCGCCCCCTGCGCGCTCAGGCGTCCGATCCGCTCCTCGTCGAGCCCCAGCCATTCGCTCAGCACGGCCCTCGTGTCGGCGCCCAGCTCCGGGCCGCCGTGGCGGATCTCGCCGGGGCTCTCCGACAGGACCGGGAAGACGTTCTGCATCGCCACCTCCCCGAGCCGCGGATCGGGCACGCGGGTGATCGACCGCCGCGCGATGAAGTGAGGATCCTCCAGCATCTCGGGCGCGCGGTAGGCCAGGCCCGCCGGCACCCCCGCCTCGGCCAGCGCTCGACCGTCTCGGCCGCGTCGTGCCGCAGGGTCCAGTCGGCGATGAGCGCGTCGAGCGCCTCGGCGTTCTCGCCGCGCGCGCGGTGGCTGGCGAAGCGCGGGTCGCAGGCCAGCTCGGGCCGGCCCATCACCTCGCAGAGCCGACGATAGACCGAGTCCTGGTTGGCGCCGATCACCATCTCCTTGCCGTCGCGGGTGGGATAGGCGTTCGACGGCGCGATGCCGGGCAGCGAGCTGCCGTGCCGCTCGCGGATGTGGCCGCCGCGGTCGTAGTCGGCGATCAGGCTCTCCATCACCGTCAGCACCGCCTCGTAGATCGTGCTGTCCACCATCTGGCCGCGGCCCGTCGCGTGCCGGTGCTGGAGCGCCAGCAGCGCGCCGATGAAGCCGTTCATGCCCGCCAGCGTGTCGCCGAGCGACAGGCCCACCCGGACCGGGGGCCGGTCGGGATGGCCGCTGACGTGGCGCAGGCCCCCCAGAGCCTCGCATACCGAGGCGAAGCCCGCCCGGCCCGAATAGGGGCCGGTCTGGCCGAAGCCCGACACCCGCACCATGACGAGCCGCGGGTTGAGCTCGCACAGCGCGTCGTAGCCCAGCCCCCAGCGCTCCATCGTGCCGGGGCGGAAGTTCTCGATCACGATGTCGGCCTCGGCCGCGAGCGCGCGCAGGATGTCCTGGCCCTCCGGCCGGCGCAGGTCGAGCGTCAGCGACCGCTTGCCGCGCGCGATGACCGACCACCAGATGGTGCGGCCCTCGGCGTCCTGCCGGCCCCACTGCCGCATCGCGTCACCCGTGCCGGGGGGCTCGACCTTGACCACCTCGGCGCCGAAATCCGCCATCATCTGGCCGCAGAAGGGTCCGGCGATCAGCTGCCCCAGCTCGATCACGCGAATGCCGCTCAACGGTCCCACCACGCTCCTCCCTCGCCGCGGGACGCCCGGTCTCCGGCGGACACAGCCGGGCCGCGACCGTCACGACGATGCTGCAAGCTCGCCTCCGCCCGACTACAGGACGATCGCGGACGCGCCGAACATGTCGTTGCGGCAACCGCGGCACAAGCCTCCATCCCCGAGGCCGCTGGCCGGAGCGCCGCCGTCACCGCCCACTCCACCGCGCCGCCCCCGCCGGCGCCCGCGGCCGCGGCCGCCGCGAGCGCGCGCCCCAGCCCGCCCGAAGCCTCGCGCCGCCTCGCATCGGCCGCGGACGCGTGAGCCGAGGCTCCCGGGCGCCGCGCCTCGGCCTCCCCCGGTCGCGGCCGGGCGGCCTCGTGCCATCGGGTCTCGATCCGATGTCCGGATGGAGGCGAGTCGGCGAAGGGCGCCGGACGCGGGTCGGCCGACGGGCCACCCTCGCGCGTCGCGCGCAGTCGTGCCGAGCGATCGGCCGGTCCGCGGGGCGCCACGCCTCGAACACGGACGCCACGATGGGCCCGAGGTCGGGACAGGATGCGTCGAGGCCTCCACCTTCGGTCCTGCGCCACCCGTGCCGAGCTGCGCCAGAGCCGTTCCCGGACCGCTCTCGGTCCGTGAGACATCCGAGACTGTCGAGGAAGCCCCCTCGATCGGCTGGGAGGGGGCGGGCGCTGCGCGTCGCCTCGATCGGACAGCCGGCGGCAGTCGGCCCGGCAGGCGAGGCACTGCACGTTCCCTCTGCCCTTGCGCCGCGCGCAGGATCGCGCCCTGCGGGCCGGTGAGCGCGTCGCTGCCCTTGCCTTGGGCGAAGGCGCGTCGCGGCCGCTCGTCCGCCGGCGCCCGCTCGGGACGCTCGATCACCGGGACGGGCCCTCGCTCTCATGGCCCTCGTAGACAGGCCAGGAACGGGCCCGGGCCATATCCTTTGTCCGCCGTCACCACGGCCGGCGTCGTCCCATGCCGGCCAGGGAGGGGCTCGACCATCGCCCACGTCGCCTTGGGCTCGTCCGCATGGAATGCGGGCGCCGCGCTCTGCGCCCAGCACGAGGCAAGAGGGGTAGCGTCCGCGGTGGTGGTGTAATTTCCGGGAGCGCCGACGGTGCTGTCCGGGGTGGGGCATTCCCCTTCCCTGGCGGTGTCGATTGCGGTGGCCACCGGGACCATCGGGTAAGGTGGAGTTGCACGCTTCACCCAAGCCCTGAGGACGACCCCGATGACCGAGGACAGACTACCGCTGGCCGAGCTGCGGCGCCGTCGCGAACGTGGTGGAGTTTCGGGGTTGGCGTAGTCTCCGGGCATTGACCCAACCCTGGACGGCGGTTGCCACCGCCGTGGAGACCACGCCATGGATGAGACTACGACGACGAGCGCGAGCGCGCCATCGCTCGGGGACTGGAGCGACCCGATCGAGGATGGGGTCCGCGGCCGGGTCCGCGCCTTCATCGAGGCGATCCTCGAGGAGGAGCTGGAGGCGGCGCTCGGACGGGCCCGCTACGAGCGGACCGACGAGGGACCGCGGGGGTGGCGCAACGGGCATCGCGAGCGGCAGGTGATCGGCACGTTCGGGCCTGAGACGGTGCGCGTGCCCAGGGCGCGGCTCATGCGCGAGGAGGGCGGCACGGCGGAGTGGCGCTCGAAGGGGCTGCGTCGCTATCAGCGCCTGACCAAGCGCGCGGAGGCGCTGATCGCCGGGGCCTACCTGGCCGGGACCAACACCCGGCGGGTGCGCCGCGCCTTGGCTGCCTTGTTCGACGGGGCTGTCGGCAAGGACGTGGTCAGCCGAGCCTGGCGCAAGGTGAAGACCGACTGGGAGGCGTGGAACGCCCGCGAGTCTCGGCGCGCAGGACATCGCCCGGCTGATCCTCGACGGCACGGTGGTCAGGGTGAAGATCGACCGCAAGGCGACCGCCATCTCGCTGCTGGTCGCGGTCGGCGTGCGGCGCGACGGCCAGAAAGTGCTGCTCGCGCTGAAGAGCATGGGTGGCGAGAGCACGGTCGCCTGGACGGCCTTTCTCGAGGACATGACCCGGCGCGGCCTCAAGGCGCCCGAGCTCCTCATCGTCGATGGCGCGCCCGGGCTCGAGGCGGCGCTGGCGGCGCTGTGGCCCGACGTCCCGGCCCAGCGGTGCACGGTTCACAAGCACCGCAACCTGCTCGCCCACGCCCCGAAGCGGCTCCACGACGAGCTGACCGAAGACTACCGCGACATGATCTACGCCGACACGGCGGCCGAGGTGGAGGACCGCCGCAGGGCATTCCTCCGCAAGTGGCGGCTGAAGTGCCGCCCCGTCGCCGACAGCCTCGAGGGTGAGGGGGGACCGTGGCCCCGGTGGGGCCGCGTAAGCGCGGGGGGGGTCCGCAAGCGGGAGAGCGCGCGGTAGTGAGCCTGCGCGCGCGCGGGCCCCCGAACGGGGATCGGCTCTTCACCTTCACGCGCCTGCCGCCCGGCCAGTGGAAGTCGGCCCGCACGACCAACGCCATCGAGCGGCTGCACGAGGAGTTCAAGCGACGCATCAAGACCCAGACCGTCCTGCCCCAGGCCGAGACCGCGCCCATGCTGTTCTGGGCGCTGCTGGCCTCGGGGCAGATCGTCATGCGCAAGGTCGACGGCTGGGAGAGCCTCTCCGCGCCGCTCGCCGATCAGGCGATTGATCTCGCCGCGTGACGTCGTAACCTCGCCCCGCCGGAGATCGCGTCATCCCGATTTCCACCACCTCCGAGACAGCACCTGATCCGATGGCCCGGGACCACACCCGAAATTACACCTCATTGACGGACACGACCGCAAGAGGCGATGCCCATCATCGCGTTGGAGGCCGCAGTCGAAGCGCGCCCGCGTGCTTGGCACTGTCCGGACCGCAACGGGATCGGTCAGCGACACGCGCTTGGGTGGAGAGCGGCGGCCCCCGTCGATCTCGGGCGTGTCGCCGTCCAGATCGGCAAGGTGCTCGCGCACCGCGCGAGGCGTCCTCGCGGGGCCGCTCCCCGACGGCCTCGACGAACCGGTGGTGGTCGGCGTGCGCCTGCACCACCGAGCCATCGACCGCGACGTGTTCGGCCGAGGCCAGCTCCGCCGCGAGGCAGCGCTCCACCCCGCGCCCGAACCGAAGCTCCGCGCAAGCGAGCACCTCGCGCATGAGCCCGCTGTCGCTTGGGGCGGTTGTGCGGGCCTTCGTGAACGTCGCGTGGTCCGCGGCCGTCGAGGCCCAGGCGCAGAACCACCGGTGCGCGAGGTTCAGATCGACCTCCTCGCACAGCCGCCGCGCTCGGGGCGGAAGCCGTGCAGAGTGCCCCCAGTAGCATCCGCACCATCAGCTCGGGACAGGTCGAGGGGCGCTCCATGGCGCCCTGAGGGGTCGGCACCGGCGCTTCGGGGGGATCTCTCCTGCATGCGCGACCGAGACGCGGCCGCCAACCTCGTGTCAGGGCGTCACGGCAAACTGGTCCGGCCTGTTGCCTCATCTGAGAATGTTACCGAGCGCCGCGGCCTCAGGCGGCGCCAGGATGGCCGCCGCTTCTTGACCGGGCGGGAGCGTCAGCGCCGCCGTTCCGAAGGCCGGATCATCGCTCTTCGCGCTGCTCTGCCCGCCACGCCTTCACGAGCCGCTGCGTGGTGCGCAGATGGATGTCGGCGAACCGGTCGGGATGGCGCTCCTTGAGCCAGGCCAGCAGGGCGACCGCCGTCATCTCGGGCTGCGCCTCGAGTCACCAGCATCGCGCCGCGCTCGAGCGGCGGTGACGAGCTCGAGACAGGTCAGCGGCGTTGGGCTCGAGCCGCAGCTAGCGGCTCGTCCACGATAGGGGCGGCGGCTTGGCGAGGCGCCAGCCGCTTCTCGGCACGGCCGAGACCTGGCCGGCGAGGTTACGGCGACGGGCGTCTGCCGCCGAGGCTGCCGCGGCGTCGCGCTGGTCGACGCGCCGGCCCAACTCGGCCTGCGCCGCCGCGAGATCGTCGCCAGCGCGATCGCGGGGTCGAGCCCGTCCTCGCGCATCGGCGATGCGCGCCATGCTCTCCGTGTCGAGCCGTCCCGAGGCCAGAGCCCGATCGGCCGGCGTGGCCGGCGGGTGCCAGCGCTTCGTCACCTTCGCGCCGACGCGGGTCTTCTCGCGCGAAGCTTGATCACGAGGGCGGAACAGATCCTTCACATGCAGCCGGGCCGCGCGCGTAGAGCCGAGGCGAGCGCCTTGGCAGAGACCACGCCCTCGAAGCGGCCGTAGCCGACAAGCCTTCGAACGATCGCGCCCGTTGTCAACTTCAGTGCGTCAGCACCCGTCGAGCTCGCCTGGTCCATTCATGCGGTAGGCGCCGCGAGCGACGCTGACCTCGAGCGGCCCTGCGCCCGGCACCAGGAGACGCGGCCAGCCGGCTCGGCGTTCATGAAGGCGGCCGTCGTTATCGAAGTCGACGCCCCTGAGGCGGGAAGGGGAAGAGCCGCGACGGTCGCGCTGCGGGGATGACGGGCCACCTCGATGCCCGCATGGTGACCTGCACAGTCTCGGCCGTGACCAGCACGCTCATCGCTCCCGATCAAGCGCCACGGCACCGAGTAGGCGTTCGTCTCGCGCCGCCGTGCAGCCGCCTCGAGCGCGAGCGCGCCCGCGCGCAGTCAGGCACCGGCACGCACTCGGTCGCAGCCGCAGGTCGCGATGTCGGTCGCGAAGCGGACCATGGGCGTCTGCACGAAGGCGCCGGACGCGCTGACGCCGGACTCGGCGCCACGACCAGTCGACCTCCACGAAGCCCGGAGCTCTCGAGGATCGCCCCGCGACCGCGAAGGTCCTTCACCGGCAGCCGACGCGGCGCACCGCCGAGCCTGGTCCGGCCCGCCGGCGCGCAGCCTGGACCTGGACGCCCCTGCGCCGCGCAAGGCGATGCGCGTGGGCTCCGACACGCACTGCCGGTCGCGATCGTAGCGCGGGATCAGATCGCGAGCATGCGAGCTTCGCTCGCAGTCCGCTCGTCAAGGCTGCAAGGCATGCTCCGTGCCTTCGAATCAGGCTCCAGCGCCGGCAGCAAGACCAGGACGTGCAGCCGGCGCGATGGCCAGCTTCGCACGAGCACGACCCGGTCCGAGCGCCTCCCAGAGCAGGACCAGCGCTGGCCTAGTCGACGGCGGTACCGTGACCCGAGCGTCTTCGGCCTACCTCGGGAGCGCCTGCGCTTCGGTGGAGCGCACGGAGCAGCGGCGGATGGCGTGCTTGCGATGCAAGCCTCCGTCAAGCGCCCGACGAAGCTCGTCGAGCCAGTCGCGTTGCCCGCTTCGCGGCGCGACGCGCTCGGACGCCAGCGCGAGACCGCTCGAGCGTCGTCGCGCGTCGTGCCACCTCGGCTCGCTAGCCGCCATGCTGCATCCTCCCCGACCGTCGTCTCTGCCCAGCTCGCCGCGACCCGCCTCGGCGGCGCGTAGCGACTCAAGGCGCGGCGATGGCAGACACGTCGTCGGGTAACGTCTCGTCCGTCGCAGACCTTGCAGTGCGCAGGGCCAGTCTCCGAATGTCGCTTGATACCTCGCCGTGCTGCGGCTGCGTCGCGGTCGACCTCGTGCGCGCCGACAGGCCGCTCCCGGCAGCCTCGAGGGCAAGCGCGAGCGTCCAGGCGGGGACGACGGCTTCATGCAGCGCCTCGACGCCGCATAGGGTCGTGCGTCGGCGCTGGGATGAGGTCCGAGCAGGGGTCGGGGAGGCCATGCCCTAGGCTCTGTCAGAGAGCTTCGCGGGTCCTCGCTCGTCGAGTGGGCTTGAGTGATCTGACGGAAGGGGGACGGACGGGCGGGGGATGGACGGGCGGGGGATGGACGGGCGGGGGATGGGTGGCGTCGAAGGCTGCCTCGGACGAGGCCGCTCCGGCGACGGGCGTCCGCTGCGCGACGGGGGGCGGGCGCGCTTGGGCGAGGTGTTCCTGGAGGCCGCCTCGATCCGTGCGCCCCGAAGGGCTGCGGGCGCGGAAGGGGCGATCGAGGCGGGCGCCGGGGCGCCTGCGCGGCGGCTACGGCCCCAAGGCCCGTGGGGGCCGCCGATGCGCGGGGCCGGGCCCTGGCCTTCGCTGCCCGGGCAGGCGGCCGAGCTTCGCGCGGCGCCCGCCCTGCCGGATCGCATCAGGCGGTCGGGCCGCGTCGGCCGGGTCGTATGCGACCGTGCCCATTCCGCCTCGGGGCCTGGCGCGAGCTGATCGTGAGGGCCCGAGCCGAGCCCTGCGCGCCGGCCGACCGCACCCATCCGCCGGTGGCCCGCTCCATGGCGGCCAACAGGCGGCGCCATAGGGTCGAGGACCCGTGGGCACGACGCAAGGACGCCCGCACCATCGCCGTCCGTCTCGAAAAGACCACGCAGAGCCGCCCCGGCAGCCCCCCTCGCCGCACCACTCGATGGGTTGTCTGACAGGCCCTAGGGGTGACGCATTCCCTGCGGCAGGACACGCCTTTGTGGCCGACCACCGAAATCGGCACAGGAGGAACAGGTTGGTGACGCCCAGAGGTGGACAGGACGCGGACCTCGAGGTCCGAGGACGCTCGGGCTCAGAGGTCGTGCGAGGTGTCGACCGAAGGGGAAACCCGGCGTCGAAGCCTGCGTCGTGTTCTACGAGTGAGAATGCGCCATCCTAGGGGCGCGCGCGCCGTCGAGGTAGCCCAGGGGTCCGAGGTCGAGCGCCGTGGCCGCGTCGAGCGCCTGGTTGCCCTCGGCATAGGCGGCCATCACCCGGGCCGAGATCTCGGGCGTCAGCGCGATCGTCCCGCGCCGCGCGCCGCGGCCCCGACCGGGCGCCGACGGGCGAAGGCGGCCGAGGAGCGTCCGGCGGCGCGGCCTCAGCCGCCAGGAGCCCTCGTCCGAGCGCACATTGGCCGCCGTGCCGAGGCAGGCCGCCTCGATCCGCAGGCGGTCTCGCGCGGGCGTGCCGAGCCGGTCGAGCAGCGTCCCCAGCGCCCCGGCCGGCGCGCTCAGGAGCGTCTCGTGCGCCATCACGAAGGGGTCGGGCGCGACCGCGGCGACGGCCTCGTGCAAGGCGGCGTAGTCGAGCAGCGCGCCCAGCGCGTGGCGCGCGGCCCATGGGTCGGTGAGCCGCCCCACGAAGGCCTCGAAGTCGCGCTGCGAGGCGTGCGGGTTGCGGTCCGACATCTGGGCGTAGTGCGAGGCCAGCCACCGGTCCTGGCGGCGGACCAGCCAGATCACCCGCAGCCGCCCAAGCCCCCAGCGCGCGCCCACGCACGCCAGCGCACCCAGATGCGCCGCGAGCTGCTCGGGGCGGCTGCCCGTGCGCCCGATCGCCTCGTCCGAGATCAGCAGGTCGCAGCGCTCGGCGAGCCAAGCCTCGCGCGGGCCCAGCATCTCGCCCATCACCGCGTCCCCCACGGCGCCCCACACGCCCGCCGAGCGGCGCATCGCGCAGGCCATCACCCGGCCCTCGGCCGCGCGGTCGGCCGGCTCGTCGAAGAGCCGCGAGCGCGGCGTGCACACGACGCGCAGATGGCCCAGCCGGGTGAACACCTCGCCCTGCAGCCAGGTCGAGGCGGTCTTGGGCAGGCCGATGTGCAGGTGGAGCGTGCGCCCCGGCCCCTGCTCGCCCAGCCCCTGCTCCCCCAGCCCCCCGCTCACTCCGCGGCGATGGCCGGGGCCGGGGCCTGCGGGCGCTGGAACTCCTCGTGGTAGGCGCGCTCGACGTTGACCGACCACAGGTCGTGGCGCGGCTCGTCCTCGAGCGCGCCGAGCGCGCAGGCGATGTTGCGCGCGGCCAGCAGCGCGGTCAGCATCGAGTGGTCCTGGTTGTTGTAGCGGTGCAGCCCGTTGCGGCCCACCGACTGGAGGTTGTCGAGGCCGCCCAGCCAGGCCGCGATCACGTCCACCGCCTCACGGTACTCGGTGTCGTAGACCGGATAGGCCTTGGGCTGGCGGATCACCGTGCCGTCCACCGCGTCCGAGGCGCGCGCGAGCCCCAGCCGCTCGAGCTCGCCCGCCGCCTTGGCCACCAGCGCCGCGTCGTCCATCCCCCACAGCCCGTCGCCCTCCTGGCAGAAGTACTCCATGCCGATCGAGGCCTGGTGGTCGTTGGGCACCATGGCCTTCGACCAGGCGCGGAAGTTCTGGATGCGCCCCACCGAGACCTCAGACGAGTGCACGTAGATCCAGTTGTCCGGGAACGGGTCGGGCCGGTCGAGCACCAGCGTCACGATCAGGAAGTCGCGGTACTTCAGCCGAGAGGCCGCCGCCACCACCGCCGCCGGCGGGGCCGGCTCGATCGCCGCCACCAGAATCCGCCAGCCCCATCGAGTTGACGTAGTGCCGGGCCCGGATCGTCTCGCGCACCCGCGGGGCCTCGGGCGCAGCCTCGGATGGGGCCTCGGGCGCAGCCTCGGGCGCGGCCTTGGATGGGGCCTCGGGCGGGGCCCCATCCCGCGCCCACGCGCCCGCCGCGTCGTGCTCGCCCGCGGCCTCGCCCGTCAGCTCGTGCGCGCCCGTGACCCCGTGCCCGCCCCCGTGCCCGCCCCCGCCCTCGTGCTCGCCCGCGCCCTCGTGCCCGCCCGCGCCCTCGTGCCCGCCCGCGCCCTCGCGGCCGGCGCGCGCCTGTGGGCCGGGCTGCGGGCCGGGGCCCTCGACCTCGAGCGCCACGATCCGGCTGCCCTCGCGCAGGAGCCGCACCGCGCGGGTCTCGAGCCGCACCGCGCCGCCCTCGGCCTCCACCCGCTCGGCCACCCGCTCCCACATCTGCCCAGGGCCGAGCCGCGGGTAGTCGAACTCCTCGATCAGGCTCGCCGTGTCGTTCGACCCCGTCATCGCGTTCCACACCGCCTTGGTCAGCGACAGGTTCTTGATCCGCTGCGCCGCCCAGTCGGCCTGGATCAGCCGCGGCGAGATGCCCCACACCTTCTGCGTGTAGGAGCGGAAGAAGTGCATGTAGAGCCGCCCCCCGAAGCGGTTGATCACCCACTCCTCGAAGCTGTCCTCCGTCTTCGACGGCCGCACCCGCCACTTGAGGTAGCTCAGCATGATCCGACCCGCCTCGTAGGGCCCGATGTTGCCCAGCGCGTTGCCGAGCTTCAAAGGGTAGTCGTAGAACTTGCCCCGGTAGTAGATGCGCGACAGCCGCGGAACCCGGATGAACTCAGTGCCCATCACCTCGCGCCACATCGCCTCCACCTGCGCCACCTTGGTGAAGAAGCGATGCCCCCCGATGTCGAAGCGAAACCCCTTGTAGCTCTCCGTGCGCGCGATGCCGCCCACGATCCGGTCGGCCTCCACCACCACCACCCCCGCCCCGCGAACCAGACGCTGAACCTCATGCGCGCAAGTCAGCCCCGCAGGTCCAGCCCCCACAACCGCAACCTCAAGCAAAGGCATGGCGTCGAGCGAAGGGGGGGCGTCGAGCGAGGAGGGGGCGTCGGTCATGATTCAAGTCCCCGTGAACAGGTGCAGGGCGGCCCCAGGCGCCATCTCGCCGCGGAAGTAGTCGATCGTGCGCTCGAGGCCAAGCCGCAGCGGCACCTTCGGCGACCAGCCGGTGAGGCGTTGCATCAAGGAGATGTCGGGGCAGCGCCGGCGCGGGTCGTCATGAGGGACCGGATGGTGCTCGATCGGCGCGCGGGTGCCGGTCATCTGCGTCACCATGCGCGCGAGGTCGCCGATCTCGAACTCCTCGGGGTTGCCGATGTTGACGGGGCCGGTGACGTCGTCGGGCGTCTCCATCACCGCGATCATGGCGTCGATGAGGTCGTCCACGTAGCAGAACGAGCGCGTCTGGCGCCCCTCGCCGTAGATCGTGATCGGCTCGCCCCTGAGCGCCTGGACGATGAAGTTCGACACCACGCGCCCGTCGTCCGCCTGCATCCGAGGACCGTAGGTGTTGAAGATCCGCACGACCTTGATCGGGATGCCGTGCATCCGGCGGTAGTCGAAGAACAGCGTCTCGCCCACCCGCTTGGCCTCGTCGTAGCACGCGCGCGGCCCCAGCATGTTGACGTTGCCGTGGTAGTCCTCCCGCTGGGGGTGCTGGTCGGGGTCGCCGTAGACCTCCGAGGTCGAGGCCTGGAGGATCTTGGCGCCGGTGCGCTTGGCCAGCCCCAGCATGTTGATCGCGCCGAGCACGCCCGTCTTGGTCGTCTGCACCGGGTCGTGCTGGTACTGGCGCGGGGAGGCGGGGCAGGCGAGGTTGTAGATCTCGTCCACCTCGACGTAGAGCGGGAAGGTGACGTCGTGGCGCATCGCCTCGAAGTTCGGGCGCCCGATCAGATGGGCGATGTTGCGCTTGCGCCCCGAGAAGTAGTTGTCCACGCACAGCACGTCATCGCCCCGCGCGACCAGGCGGTCGCACAGGTGGCTGCCCAGGAACCCGGCCCCGCCGGAGACGAGGATACGTCGCTCACTCATGATGCCTCTTCCTTGCCATCTCGGCCAGAACGCGACCGACCGGTGCGAGGCTCACCCAAGCAACGATCGGCACGCCAGCGCCTCCTCGGGGGATACCGATCCATGGCGGCGGAAATCGGGCACCGGGAAGGCGTTCGCGCGCCCGCAGCTTAGACGGCGGGACGGCGGGTGATGCAAGCCGGCCCGGCTCGGCTCAAGGTCGTCGTCCCGGCCCATCAGGCCGCCGAAACCCTCGGCGCGTGCCTCGGGGCGCTCCTCGCCGCGGGGTTCGCGCCCCGCGACGTGTTGGTGGTCGATGATGGCTCGCGCGACGGCACGGGCGCGATCGCCCGAAGCTCCGGCGTGCGCGTGCTGGTCCACGAGGCCCCCAAGCGCCCGGCCGAGGCGCGCAACGCGGGCGCGCGGGCGGCCTTCGAATCGGCGCCCGCGCCCGAAACAATGCCCGACGCCGCGGCCGAAATCGTCGTCTTCGTGGACGCCGACGTCGCGGTCCACGCGGACATGCGCGAGCGGATCGCCGCGCGATTCGCACGTGAGCCCGACCTCGACGCGCTGTTCGGCGGCTACGACGCCGCACCCCCCGCGCCGGCCGTGGTCAGCCGCTATCGCAACCTGCTGCACCACTTCGTCCACCGCCGCGCCCATCCCGACGCCGAGACCTTCTGGACCGGCCTCGGCGCGGTGCGGCGCGCGCGGTTCGAGGCGCTGGGGGGGTTCGATCCGGCCTGGGACTATCTCGAGGACGTCGAGTTCGGGCTCAGGCTGCGCGCCGCGGGCGGGCGCATCCGGCTCGACCCCGCCATCCAGGGCACGCATCTCAAGGCCTGGACGCTCGGCTCGATGCTGCGCACCGACCTGTGGGGGCGCGCGATCCCCTGGACGCGGCTGCTGCGCGCGCGCGCCGCCGACATGGGCAGCCTCAACACCACGCGCGAGCACCAGCTCGCCGCCGGATCGGTGGCCGCCTTCGCCGCGGGCCTCGTCGCGGCGCCGTTCTGGCCGCCCGCGGCGATCGGCGCGCTCGCGGCCGCCGCCCTTTTTCTGGGCGCCAACGCCCGATTCTTCGCCTTCCTGGCGAAGCTCCACGGCCCGGTCTTCGCCCTGCGCGCCGCGCCCTACCATGCGGCCCATTACGGCGCGGCGCTGGCGGGCTACCTCTGGGTGCGCCTCGCCGAGCCCCGGCCGCCCCGGTCCTAGAGCGTCGTCCAGCCCGACCGAACCGATCCCGTCGGGCCGGAACGCGCTCTAGGCGGTCGGGCCGGCGTCGCCCCCGCCCCGGCGCTCCTCGGCCCGCGCGCGCGCGTAGCCGCGCACCATCGCCACCTGGCTCAACGTCATCAGGATCGAGCCGCCGAGGCCCCGCAGCCCCCGCCGGCGCATCGGCCAAAGCACCAGCCCGGTGTAGAACCGCGGCGGCTCGACGCGGGGCTGGCCGGCGCCGCGGCGGTCGAGCGCGCGGTGGAGCTGGCGCGCGCCGCGCCCGTAATTGGCGTGCTGGCGCCAGAACCGGCGCAGCGTCAGCGCGTGGTGATGATCGACCACCGCCTCGGGCGCGTAGGCGAGCCGGCCGCCCGCGTCGCGCCAGCGCAGGCCGAGGTCGCGGTCCTCGGCGGCGGCGAGCGGGAAGCCCTCGTCGAAGCCCCCCATCCCGAGGAACGCCTCGCGCGCCACGCCGAGGTTGTTGGTGGTGAAGAACGGCGCCTCGCCGCCCGCCGCGCCGTAATAGTCGTAGAGATAGTCGCACAGGCCCTGGCTCGCGCTCGCATAGGGGTTGGAGGGAAGGCCATTCTCCACCCGCCCGCCGACCATGCGGCGGGGATCCCCGCCCCAGCCGCGGCGCAGCGCCGAGAGCCAGCCGGGTCGCGGCCGGCAGTCGTCGTCGGTGAAGGCGAGGAAGGCGCCGCGCGCCTCGCGCGCGCCGCGGTTGCGCGCCGCCGCGGGGCCCGCGTTCCCCTGCCTCACGCAGCGCACCCCGGGAAGGCCCGCGCAGACCGGCGCCAGCGGCTCGGGGCTGCCGTCGTCCACCACCACCACCTCGCGGTCCGGGTCGTCCTGGGCCATCAGCGCCTCGAGGCAGGCGCGCAGCGCCTCGGGGCGCGCGAAGCTCGGCACCACGATCGTGGAGGCGGGGATCGTGGAGGCGGGCGACGGCTCGGGGGGCGACGGCTCGGGGAGGGGCGGCTCGGGGAGGGGCGGCTCGGTCAAGGTCGGCTCGGGGGGCATCGGGAAGGGCCTGTCATGGTGGTCGCGTCGGATCGCTCGGGCGGCGTCGGAGACCCCGAGCGGCGGGCGCGACCGGGGGGCGACGAAGGGGCGGATCCTCGCGTCGCACCATCGCTCAATCCGGCGCCGCCCACCAGCCTGAGGCGCGCGATCCGCGCCGTCGCGTCGCGGCGTCGGTCCGCGTCGAGCGCGCCCGGCGTCCCACCCGAACCCCGCGCGTGCCGACCGTTGCCGCCCGGTGGACGCAGCGTCCGCGCGCGCAGGCTGGGCGCGGCGCCGTGCATCCGCTATCGCACGCCCGACGCGAGATCGCTGCCCGCGCGTCCCCCCGGAGGCTCCATGTCGGCCCACGCCGCCTTCGCCCGGATGCTGATCGCGCGCCTCGCTGCGCTCGGCCTGACGGTCGCGGCCTTCGCCGCGCTCGGACGGCTTCTCACGCCCGCGGCGTTCGGCCACTTCGCCCTGGCCGCGGCCGTGTTCGCGCTCGCGCGCAGCGTCTCTGAGTTCGGCCTGCGCAACTACCTCATCCGCGAGCGCGAGATCGGCTCCGACGACACGCCCGGGCGCGCGGTGGGCCTCGCGCTCGCGCTCTCGACGGCGAGCGCGGCCGCGCTGGTGGCGCTCGCCCTGGCCCTGGGCGGCGGCGTCCTGCACCCCGCCACGGCGACGGCGCTGACGATCCTGGCGCCGGCGCTCGTGTTCGGCGCGGTGGGCGCGGTGGCCGAGGCGCTGCTCGCGCGCGAGCTCGACTTCCGCCTGATCGCGGGGCTCGAGGTGGTGCGCGCGGGGCTCGACGGGCTCGTCGCCGTGACGCTCGCCTTCGCGGGTTTCGGCGCCGCGGCGCTGGCGGGCGGCGTGCTGGCCTCGCGCGCGGGCACGGCGGTGGCGGTGGTGGCGCTGAGCGGGCAGGCGGGGGTGCTGCGGCCGCGCCTGGGGGGCTGGCGGCGCTTCCTCGGCTTCGGGCTGCGCGTCGTGGCCACCGACCTTCTGCCCAACGGCGCCGGGCTCGTGCTCAACGCGCTGCTGACGGCATCGCTGGGCGCCGCGACGCTCGGCCTCTACAACCGCGCCGAGGCGATCCGCGCGATGCTCGACCGCACGCTGCTGGAGGGGATCAAGCCCGTCGTCCTGCCGGTCATCTCGCGCGCGCTCGACGCGGGCTGGCGCGCGGCCGACATCCATGCCCGCAAGATCGACTACCTCTGCGCGATCTGCTGGCCGGCCTTCGGGCTCATCGCCCTCATGGCCGGCCCGATCGTCGCCGTGCTCCTCGGCCCGCAATGGGAGGAGGCCGTCGCGGCCGTGCGGATCCTGGCGCTGGCGGGCTTCGCGGTGCCGGTGACCAAGATGAGCGTCAAGATGTTCACCGCCGCCGACCGCCTCGACCTCTATCTGCGCATCGCCGTGTCGCAGCAGGCGTTGCAGATCGGGCTCGCGGGCCTGGGGGCCCTGATCTCGCTCGAGGCGTTCTGCGCCGCCCTCGCGCTGGCCGCGATGGTGCGCGCGGCCCGCCTGATGCGCGCCGCCCGGGCCGCGTTCGGCCATGGCCGGCCGGGCTACAGCGCCATCGCGGGGCGGGCCTCGGCCGCCACCTTGGGGGCGCTCGCGGGGCCTGGCGCGATCCTGGCCTGGGCGCCGATGGGGCCCACGGCCACGCTCCTGGCCGCCCTGCCGCTCGCGGTGCTGGGCTGGCTCGCCGCTCTGGCGGCCACGCGCCACGGCCTGCTGGCGGAGGCGCGCACGGCGCTTCGCCCGCTCGGGGAGCGCCTCGCGCGCGGGCGCGCGGCGGGGGCCTGAGCGCGGGCGCGCGGCGGGGGCCTGAGCGCGGGCGCGCGGCGGGGGCCTGAGCGCGGGCGCGCGCCTCAGGCGCCGGCGTCGCGCTCGAAGACGTGGCTGTTGCCCGAGCGGTCGGTCTCGCCGAAGCCCTGCGCGCGCAGCCGACGGCGGATCGCCAGCACCCCCGACAGTCCCACGATGAAGGGGTGCAGCTCGACCAGGATCAGCCGCACGCCGTCGAGATCGGCATGGGCGAACAGCTCACGCTCGGCGCCCTGGATGTCCACCACGAGCACGCTCGGGCGGACCTCAGCCATCACCGCGGCGAAGTCGTGGACGGGCACGGACACGCTGCGCGCGGACTCGCCCACGTCGTGGACCGAGGAGTGCGAGAATCGCTCGGCGAGGTGGAAGCTGCGCGAGCCGGCTTGCGCCCCCACCATCGCCATGCGCAGCTCGGGCGCTGCGTCGTTGAGCGCGTAGTTCTCGCGGATCAGCGATTCGAGCTCCGGGTTGGCCTCGTAGGAGGTGACGCGATCCGAGCCGATGCGGCGCGCGCACGCGATCGCCACCATGCCGATGCCGCCGCCGAGCTCCAGCACGCGGTCGTCGGATCCCAGCGCGCGGGCGAGCAGGTCGCGCTCGTGGCGGGTGTGGCGCCCCGAGGCGAGCTTGCGGACGTTGAACGCCGACATGCGCGGGTCGATGCGCATGGCGATGCCGTCCACCGTCACGGTGGAGCCCATCGCGGGCGCCGGCGCGTCCTCGGCCTCGACGGCGGGGCGGGGGAAGGCGCGCCACAGCACGGGCAGGCTGCGCAGGCGCCGGCCCGCGATCGCGCCCGCGTAGCGCAGCCCGAACCTCACATCGCCGGCGCGGCCGCCGGTCGTCCTCGTCCCCATCGCGCGCGCCCTCAGCGTCTCGCCCCGCCGCCGGCGTCCTCGGCGCGCCGCCGCGCGGGCTCGATGCCGAGCGACGCGCCGAGCCAGCCGGCCGGCGCCTCGGCGAGTCCCGCGGCAGGGCCGGGGCGCGCGCCCGCCACGCCGTGGGAGGCGGCCGCCGGCTCGGCCCAGCCCGCGGCCTCACGGCCCGCGAGGTCGACCAGGAGGCGCCGGTCCTCGGCGAAGAGCCCCGCGATCTCCGCCCTGAGGCCGTCGGACAGCCGGTAGTCGGCCTCGCCCGCCGACCGGCTCAGCGCGCCCAGGGGACCGCGCGCGGCGGCGCGTCCGAGCTGGCGCGCCGAGCGGCGCAGGGGCGCCACGCGCGCCATCTGCCGCAGGGGGGCCGCGACGACGCGGCGCCGGCGGGTGACGTTCTCGGCCCGGAAGGGCAGGGTGGGGTCGTGGGCGACGCGCAGATGCGCCGCGAGGCGCTCCAGAGCGGGCTGCGGGTCGGCGAACAGCGCCTCGCAGCGCAGCACGAGGATCTGGTCGGCGGCGAAGTGGCGGCGGTACTCGGCGAGCTGGAGCCCGTAGAGGCTGGCCGCGACGTAGCTCGGATCGGCCCTCAGCGCCTCCTCGGGCCCGCGCCACTCGTAGCCCGTGGACAGCCGCCAGCGGTAGTGGGACTCGAGCCGCGCGAAGGGCTCGCGCACGAGGTAGACCAGCCGCACGTCGGGCAGGAGCGCCGCGATCCGCTCGGGCACGCCCGAATAGACCGGATGGCGCGCGTAGGCGTTCGACGCCTGACCCATGGCGCGCGCCTCGCCCGCGCCCTCGAACTGGGCGCGATACCAGTCGGGGCCGCGACGCCACTCGTGCTCGGCGGTGAAGTAGCGCAGCTCCTTGCGCGGGTGCATGAACACCTCCGCGTGCTGGCGCAGGTAGGCGTGCAGGCTCGTCGTGCCGGCCTTGGTGGCGCCGATCACGAGGAAGTCGGGCAACCGGCCCCCCGAGGGTGCCCGCTCGCCCCCGGGCGCCTCGCCCGGCATGGGCGCCGTCGTGGTCTCGTCCATCGCGCGCGCGCCCCTACTTGATGGCCAGGAAGCCTTCGAAGCTCAGGCGCTTGAAGACGGTCATGTGGTCGGTGAAGCCCGCGCGCTCCATCAGCTCGACGTTGCCGCGGGTCGAGAAGGGCTCCAGCACGCCCTTGAGCGAGCGGGTCTTGTGGACGATCTCGGCCTCGTCGAAGCCCTGGTCGAGCTTGAAGTCGGCGTAGAGCGTGCTCATCAGGTCCTGGAACCGCGCGTCGGGCGCGCGGACCTTCTCGAACATCACGAAGGCCCCGCCCCAGTTGAGCGCCTCGTAGATGCGGTCGAAGAGCCGCTGGCGCAGCGCGGGGCGCACGAATTGCATGGTGTAGTAGCTCACGATCAGGTCGGCGGGCTCCAGATCCTCGACGAGCGCGTCGCCCTCGCGGATCTCGACCGACGCCAGCCCCTCGCAGTGGCGCCGCGCGGCCTCGGCCATCGGCGCCTCGATCTCGAGCCCGACGATGCGCACGCGCCGGCCCTCGTTCCACTCGGCCAGGCGCCGCGTCAGCGCGCCGGTGGAGCAGCCGATCTCGATCGCCACCGCGCCGTCGTAGAGGAACCAGTCCGACAGGCGGGCCACCAGATCGTGCCCCTCGCGGTAGCCGGGCACCGATCGCTCGATGTGGGACTCGAAGGTGTCGGCGACGCTGCCGCCGAAGGACCAGCGGCCGCCCGCGGCCTCGATGCTCTGGCCGACGCCCCGCGCGGCGGGGGGACGGGTGGCCTCGGCGGCGTCCGGCTCGGTCTCGCTCATGCTCGGATCCCCTCGCGCGGCGGTCGTGGACGCTCCATGCGCCCCGTTCCCTAACGCCGCCCTAACGGGTGGGCGGCGCGATCGATCCCTCAGGCGGCGCGGCCGCGGCGGTCGTGGCGTGCGACGTGGCCCGCGTTCACGATCCGCTCGGGCGCCATCGAGGCCCGCGCCATCGCCTTGGCGAGCCGGTCGTTGCGCCCGATCAGCGGCATGCGGCGCATCATCGGGATCAAGATCCCCTGCATCCGGCGCATCGCGTAGATGCCCTGCTTCTCGCGCACGTAGGTGGGCTTCGTCCTGAGGCCCCATTTGGCGATGAAGTGCTCCAGGCTCCGCCGCCCGTAGGAGTCAGACCAGCGCAGCGCGAAGAACGGCCAGTCCTCGACGTTGAGGGGCCGCGCGCGGCAGGGGAAGACGTAGGTGACGACGGAGGCCGGCTCGAACACGACCTTGCCGCCGGCGGCCTTCACGGACATCGAGAAGTCGATGTGCTCCTTCGTGGAGAGCATCTTCTCGTCCAGCGGCCCGATGCGGTCGAACACGTCGCGGCGCGCAAGCACGCAGTGGAACTCGCACATGCCGGTCTCCCGGCGCGCGAGCCTGCCCCGCCAGTCGGAGACCTTCTCGGCGTGGCCGTGCATCACCTCGTCGAAGGCGCGGCCCGCCTCGGGGTCGGCCTCGAAGAAGCCCGCCATGTCGCCGCCCGGCGCGTAGTCGCCGCCCGCATGGTGGATCTCGGTGTGCGCGGGCAGGCCCTGGCAGGTGAGCGGCGCCACCACCTCCGCCCCGGTCTCGTCGGCGCAGGCCACGAGCGCGTCGAGCCAGCCCTCGGTGTAGAGCACGTCGTTGTCCACGAAGACGACATACTCCGTCTCCGCCGCGGCGACGCCGAGGTTGCGCGCCTCGTTCGGGGTCAGGAAACGGTTCCGCCGGATCAGGCGGAAACCACGTCTCGCCGATTCGCGCTCCAGGTAGCTCGGCGATCCGCTTGGGCGAGTTGCCGTCGACGTAGATCACGTCCGCGCGAGCGGTGTGCTCGGTAGAGGCTGTCGAGCGATTCCTCGGTCATGCCGAAGCGCTCGCGTTGGGTCACGACGACCGTCGCGCGTCTCGTCGTTCATGGCATGTCTCCGTCCTCGCGAGCGCCCGTCGGTAGGCGTCGAGCGTGGCGCTCCAGGATACTGCCTTCGGTCGTAGGACTGCACGACCCTTCGCCGCCCCGCGGCGCCCAGGCGCGGCCAATCGCCGGGCGCGTCGATCAGCTGGGCGATCGCGCGGGCGAGCGCCTGCGGATCGCGCTCCGGAACGAGCAGGCCGCTCACCGCGTGCTCGACCAGCTCGGGGATGCCGCCATGGCGGGTGGCCACCACCGGCAGGCCCGTGGCCATCGCCTCCTTGAGCGTGTTGACCGGGCCGTCCTGGTCCCCGTCGGCCGCCGTGACCGAAGGCGCGAGCGCGATGTCGGCGCGGTGCAGCGCCGCCAGCACCGTGGCCGACGACGCCGCGCCGAGGAGCCGCACGCCCTCGCCGGCCCGCCGCTCCAGCTCGGCGCGCAGCGGCCCGTCGCCGAGGATGTCGAGCGAGACCTCGCGCCCCTCGGCCCTGAGCCGCGCCACGGCGTCGATGGCGTCCGCGAAGCCCTTCTTCTCCACGAGCCGCCCCACGGCCACGAGCCGCGCGGGGCGGCCCTCGGGGGGCTCGCGGGTGGCAGGGGGGCGGAAGCGGTCGGTGTCGATGGGCGAGCCGATCACCAGCGCCTTGCCGGGCGGGCAGCCGAGCGCCAGGGCGCGCTCGCGCATATGCGCGCTGTTGGCGAGGAACAGGTCGGCACGCCGGAAGAGGCCGTCATAGACGCTCCGCCCATGCTCCTCGACGTGGCGCGTGATGTCGTAGCCGCGCAGGTGGACGACGAGCGCGCGCGTGCGCAGCGTGCCGTATCGCCTGTGCCTCATCGCCGTCAGCCCCAGCGTGGCGAATTGGGCGTGCACCACGTCGAGGGGCGGCTGCGCGGCCATCAGGCGCGCGACGGCGAGCGCGCGGCGAGGGGCTGCGCGGTCGGCGGCGGCGAGCAGCAGCGGCGCGGCCGATCGCCGCCCGCCCGCGAGCGCCAGCGCCCGCCCGAGCCCGAGCCGCCCTTCGACGCTCGCGCGCGCGGTGCGCGCCTCGAGCCCCGCCTCGCGCACCAGCTCGTGCGCGGGCTCGTCGGGCCCGGCGTCGCAGTCGGCCGCCAGCACGCGCAGGTCGCACCCGGCGCCCGCGAGGTCGGCGGCGAGCCGGATCACGAAGGTCTCCGAGACGACCGGGAAGCGGTGCGTCAGCAGCGCCACGCGGAGCGGATCTGGGACGAGCGTCGGCACGGGGCGCGCTTAGCCGAGGCGCGCGCGCGCGTCACCCCGCGGCCGCGTCGTCGCCTTGAGCGCGCCACGGCCGGCGGGTAGGGGGCGCCATGCCCGAGCGCGTGCCCCCCGACCTCCTCTCGGTCGTCATGCCGGCCCACGACGTGGCGCCCTTCGTCGCGGAGGCCGTGCGCTCGGTCCACGCGCAGGACTGGCCTCGGATCGAGCTGGTGGCGGTGGACGACGGATCGACCGACGGCACCGGCGAGCGGCTGGAGGCGCTGGCGGCCGAGTGGGGGGGCGAGGGGCGGCGGATGGTCCTGCGACGGCAGGCGAACGCGGGGGTCGCCGCGGCGCGCGACGCGGGGCTCGCGCTGGCCACCGGCGGGCTCGTGGCCTTCATGGACGCCGACGACCGCTGGCATCCCGACCTCGCCTCGCGTCTCGCGGGCCGGCTCGCGGCCGACCCCACCCTCGCGCTCGTCTTCCCGCGCTGGCGCCACGTCGATGCCTCGGGCGCGCCCACCGGCGTGGTGAGCGAGGCCCCGAGGGCGCGCGTGGGCCTCGGCGAGCTGATGGGCGACAACCCCATCCACAGCGCCACCGGCGTGATGCTGCGGCGCGAGGCGGCGCTGGGCGCGGGCGGGTTCGACCCCGCGATGACGGCCTGCATCGACCTCGACTTCTGGACCCGCGCCGTGGCCGGGCGCCGGGACGCCATCGCCGCGGTGCCCGAGGCGCTCGCCGACTACCGTCGCCGGCCCGGCCAGATCACCGAGGACTGGCGGCGGATGGAGCGCAACTGGCTCCGCCTGGCCGACAAGCTCGCCGCGCGCGGCGAGGGGCTCGGCCCCCGCGCGCTCGCCCGTGCCAGGGCGCGGGCCTCGGTCTATTGGAGCGCGCTCGCCTATCAGACGGGCGACTATGCGTCCGCCCGCCGCCTGATCGGGCGCACTTGGCGGGGCGACCCGCGCTTCGCGCTTCGGGACCGGCGGGTGGCGATCCGCAGCCTCGCGGCCGGCGCGGCGCTGCTGCCCGCGCCCTGGCACGCCGCGATCCGCGCGCGCTTCAACGCCCGCGCCTAGGCGCGGGCCTCGGGCGGCGGGCGCAGCGTGTCGCCGGGCTGGATCTGGGGCTCCAGCTCGATCACCCGGCCGGCATGCGCCTCGGGGTCGGCGGCGGCCTCGGCGATCAGGCGCGCCGCCTGGAGCCCGATGTCGCGCCGGCAGGCGTCCATGGTGGCGAGGCGGAGCGGCAGCCCGTCGAGCAGCCGCAGCCCGTTGAAGCCCGCGAGGCCCATCCGGCCGGGCACGTCGATGCCCCGCGCGAGGCACTCGAAGAGCCCGCCCGCGCCGATCATGTCGTTGGAGTAGTAGAGCATGTCGAGGTCTGGCGTGCGCGCGAGGATCGCGGCCGTCATCTCGCGCCCCTTCACCAGCGCCGAGCCGCCCTCGTAGAACTCCTGGTCGGCGACCTCGACGCCCGATCGGGCGAGCGCCGCGGTGAAGCCCTCGAAGCGCTTCCGGGCCCGGTGGTCGAGCGGCATCTTGGTGCCGAGGAAGCCGATCCTCCGGTATCCGCGCGCGACGATCTCCTCGGCCATCCGCCGCCCGGCGCGCCGGTGCGAGACGCCCACCGCGCAGTCCACCGGCTCGCCGTCGGTGTCCATGATCTCGACCACGGGGATGCCGGCCGCGCGCAGCATGGCGCGCGAGGGCGCGGTGTGCTCGAGCCCCGCCACGATCACGCCCGAGGGCCGCCAGGAGAGCATCTCGTGCAGCACCCGCTCCTCGCGCTCGGGGCGGTAGTCGGTGAGCCCGATGACGGGCTGGAGCGGGGTCTCGGCGAGCCCCTCGGCGATCGCCGCGAGCACCTCGGGGAACACCAGGTTGGTGAGCGAGGGGACCACGACGGCCACGAGGTTGACGCGGCTGGTGGCGAGCGCGCCCGCGATGCGGTTGGGGACGTAGCCGAGCCGTTTCGCGGCGGCCTGGACCCGCGCGCGGGTGGCCTCCGAGACCTCGCCCGAGCCGCGCAGCACGCGGCTGACGGTCATCTCCGAGACCCCGGCGGCCTCCGAGACGTCGCGCAGCGTGAGCGGGCGCCGGGCGGGGAGGCGAGCCGGGAGCCTGGGCGGGATCGGGTCCAAGGGCGCTCCTTTCCACAGGCGGGCGCGCTGCGTCCCAGGGGCGGCCGCGCTGCGTCGCCCGACGATAGCGCCTCCGCCCGCGCCGGTCCAATCGCCGGCGCCGCCCCGGGGCTTGCCCCTCCCCCACGGGTCGCCCTACCAACGCCCCGTGGCCCCGTAGCTCAGCCGGATAGAGCGGCGGATTCCTAATCCGTAGGTCGCAGGTTCAAGTCCTGCCGGGGTCACCAAGCGGGCCTTCGATGTCATGGTGGATGTCGCAGCCTCCGAACCGCGCCGCATGCCCGCGCCCGCCAAAGACCGCTCGCATCGGAGGGGGCCATCCCCACACGGCGGGCCCACACGGCGGGCCCACACGGCGGGCCCACACGGCGGGCCCACACGGCGGGCCCACACGGCGGGCCCACACGGCGGGTTCGGATGGGAAGGGACGGGTTGACGGGCGCCGGCTCGTCGCGGCGATCGGGCATGGACGGCGGATCGGCCCGGACGGCTCGGAGCGAAGGCGCAGGAGGCGTTCGACGACGGGACGCGGCGGCGCGCCGCGGGGCCGCAGGCCGACGGGACACCGCCGGACGCCCGGCCTGGCCACCGCGGCCGGGCGTGGCCGGCATGCGGCGTCCGACGAAGGAGACGACGCTTCGTCCGAATGGGGTCGGAGAGCACGCCGCCCGTCGGGCCCCGGCGGCGGGTGGGGATGGGGCCGGGGCCCCCTCGCGGCGGCGGGCCGGGCGGGGGTTCCGTCGCGGCGGGCGGGGAAACTTTCCCGGCGATGCGACATTGCCAGGAAAGCCCGTCCGTCGCCGAGGATCCGCCATGCCCGCCTTCCCCGCCCGGCTCGCCGCGATGGCGCTGCTCGCCACCACCGCCGTCGCCGCCGTGCCGGCGGTGGCGCAGCGGGCCGACGACGCCGATGCGCCGCTCCCCGAGACGCCCGCCCCCGAGACGCCCGCCCCCGAGACGCCCGTGCCGCCGACCTCGGAGCAGCTCGCCGACCCGGAGTCGGCGAACGTCACCGTGGTGGGCCATGTGCTCGAGCCCGCCCAGCTCGATCCCACGCCCGAGCGGCTGGCGCGGCTGTCGCTGCCCGAGGGCTTCACGATCGAGGTCTGGGCCGAGAACCTGATCAACCCGCGCATGATCGACGTGGCCGACGACGGCACGCTCTACGTCACGCGCCGATCGGTCGGCGACGTCGTGATGCTGCGCGACGCGGACGGCGACGGGCGCGCGGGCGAGGGCCCCGAGGAGCGGCGCGTGGTCGCCCAGCGCCCCATGATGCACGGCGTCGAGGTCGATGGGGACACGGTCTACCTCACCACCGTCTCGGAGGTGTTCCGCACCACGCGGCGCCCCGACGGCACGCTGGAGCCGCTGACGCGCCTCATCGACGACCTGCCCGCGGGCGGTCAGCACCCGAACCGGATGGTCGTCATGGGGCCCGACGGGAAGCTCTACCTGTCGGTCGGCTCGACCTGCAACGCCTGCGGCGAGACCGACCCCGAGAACGCCACCATCCTGCGCGCCGAGCCCGACGGGTCGGCCCGCACCATCTTCGCCAGCGGGCTCAGGAACACCATCGGCTACGGCTTCGAGCCCTCGGGCGGCGCGCTGTGGGGCATGGACCACGGCATCGACTGGCTCGGCGACGACGAGCAGCACGAGGAGCTCAACCGCATCGTCGAGGGCGCCCGCTACGGCTGGCCCTACGTCTACGCCGACGGCAAGTTCAACCCGCAGGACGCGCCCCCGAACGGGATCACGATGGAGGAGTGGGCCGCGCGGTCGGCCGAGCCGGCGGGGCTCTACACGCCGCACGCGGCGCCGATGCAGATGGCGTTCTACACCGGCGACGCCTTCCCCGAGGATTACCAGGGCGACGCCTTCGTCGCCATGCGCGGCTCGTGGAACCGCGAGCCCCCCTCGGGCTACGAGGTGGTGCGGATCGACTTCGAGGACGGCCGCCCGGTCGCCTTCGAGCCCTTCGTGACGGGGTTCCTGATGGAGGATCCCGAGGGGCCCTCGGGCTGGGGCCAGATGGGCCGGCTCGCGGGGCTCGCGCAGGGGCCCGACGGGGCGCTCTACCTCTCGGACGACACCAACGGGGTGATCTACCGCATCGCCCACGAGGGCGACGCCGGCGCCGGGGAGGGCTCGGCCGTCACGAACGAGGCGGGTGCGGACGTGCGGATGACGGGCGCGGCCGACGCCGAGCCGCCCGAGCGGATCGCGGGCCTCGCCATCGACGCGGTGGAGGCGGGCGAAGGGTCGATCGACGTGACCTCGGCCGCCTTCGCGGACGGCGCGCCGATCCCCGACGCCCATGCGGCCGAGGGCCAGGGCATCTCGCCGCCCGTGAGCTGGGCCGCGGGGCCCGAGGGCACGAGGAGCTACGCGCTGATCATGGACGACCCCGACGCGACGGGGGAGGCGCCCTTCACCCATTGGGTGCTCTACGACATCCCCGCGGACGTCGCCTCGCTCCGGGAGGCCGTCCCCGGCACGCCGCGGCTGGAGATCCCCGCGGGCGCGCTCCAGGGGCCGAACGACCGCGGCTCGATCGGCTATTACGGGCCGCGGCCGCCGAAGGGCGACCCGGCGCATCGCTACCACGTCCAGGTGTTCGCGCTCGACGCCGAGCTGGGCCTGCCCTTCGGCGCGACGCGCGCGGAGGTGATCGGGGCGATGCGCGGCCACGTCCTGGCGAAGGGCGAGGTCGTCGGCACCTATCAGCGCCCGGCGGACACACGGTGACGCGCGGGGCTTCGCAGAGGAGACAGAGCATGACGCATCTCGACAGCAGGCTCGCGCCCCGGGCGCGGGCGGCGGAGGGGCCGGACCCCTGGGCCGCGCGGCTCGCGCCGTGGCGCCACGCGCGGACGGATGCCCGGGCGCGCGGCCGGGACGGAGGCGGGATCGGCGGCATGCCGGCGGCGGCGGTCCTGGGCGTCGGCCTGGCGCTCGCCGCGGGGGGCGCCGCGGCCGCCGTGGCGCTCAGGTGGGGGCAGGGCGAGCGCCCGCTCGACGACGCGCCCGAGCGCGCCGCGCGGGGCTCGGCGCGCCGAGGCCGCGAGGCGGTGGTCGGGCGCACGGTGACGATCGCCCGCCCGCGCTCGGAGCTCTACGCCTACTGGCGCGACTTCGAGCACCTGCCGGCGTTCATGGAGGCGGTGGAGGCGGTGCGCGTCGAGGGCGAGCGCCGGCACGTCTGGACGCTGAAGGTGCCGGGCGGCACCGCGCGGGTCCGCACCGAGATCACCCAAGCGCGCGAGGACGAGCTGATCGCCTGGGCGTCGGTCGAGGGCTCCGAGGTCGAGACCCGAGGACATGTGCGCTTCGAGGACGCGCCGGGCGGGCGCGGCACGCGGGTCGAGGCCGAGATCGCCTACGTCCCGCTCGCGGGCGCGCTGGGCCGCGCCGTGGCCAAGCTCTTCCAGCGCGAGCCCTCCATCCAGGCGCGCCGCGAGCTGAAGCGCTTCAAGATGCTGATGGAGGCCGGCGAGATCGCCACCGCCGAGAACCGCCGCGCCGCCTGAGGGGCGCCGGCCCCGGCGATCCGCCACAGCCCCGGCGATCCGCCTCCGCGGCGCGGGGCGGGGCGGGGCGCGACGAGAGGGCGGCCGCGTCGGGGGATCCGGCGCCCCGTCGAAGGACGAGCCCCCCGCGAGCGGGCGCCCCTTCACGGAAAGACAGGCGAAGCGCCCCGACAGGCGCAAGGCATACGAAGGCGCGCCGCTCGGCGCGAGGCACACCAAGGCGCGCCGCTCGGCGCGAGGCACACCGAAAGCGCACGCCCCGTGGCGCGACACGGACCGAAAGGAGAGCGACATGCGAGCCCTCACCTGGCACGGCAAGCACGACGTGCGCGTCGAGACCGTGCCCGACCCCGAGATCGTCAACCCGCGCGACGCCGTTGTGAAGGTCACCTCCACCGCGATCTGCGGCTCGGACCTGCACCTCTACGACGCGGTGATCCCCGGCGTGCTCGCGGGCGACATCCTCGGCCACGAGTTCATGGGCGAGGTGGTCGAGGCGGGCCGCGACAGCACGCTGAGGAAGGGCCAGCGGGTGGTGGTGCCCTTCACCATCTCCTGCGGCAAGTGCTTCTTCTGCGAGCACGAGCAGTACTCGGCCTGCGACAACTCGAACCCGGTCGAGAAGCAGGACGCCTCCGAGGCGCTCTACGGCCACGCCATGAGCGGGCTCTTCGGCTACTCGCACCTGACGGGCGGCTATCCCGGGGGCCAGGCGGAATACGTCCGCGTGCCCTTCTCGGACGTGGGGCCGATCGTGGTGCCCGACGGGATGGACGACGAGCAAGTGCTGTTCCTGTCGGACATCCTGCCCACCGGCTGGATGGCGGCCGAGAACGCCCAGATCGAGGAGGGCGACACCGTGGCCGTCTGGGGCTGCGGTCCCGTGGGCCTCTTCGCGGTGCAGTCCGCGCTGGTGCAGGGCGCGCACCAGGTGATCGCCATCGACCACCACCCTCACCGGCTGGAGCTGGCCCGCCGGCTCGGCGCGAGCGTCATCGACTACGAGCGGACGGCGGTGCTCGACGCGCTGATGGAGATGACGGGCGGGCTCGGGCCCGACGCGGTGATCGACGCGGTCGGCATGGAGAGCCACGGCTTGGCCATCGACAACGTGCTCGACACCCTCAAGCAGCGCGTGGGCGTGGGCGCCGACCGCGGCCACGCGCTGCGCGAGGCGATCATGGCGGTGCGCAAGGGCGGCCGCGTCTCGATGCCGGGCGTCTATGGCGGCTTCCTCGACAAGTTCCCCTTGGGCGCGCTGATGGAGAAGGGCCTCCAGCTCCGCACCGGCCAGACCCACGTCCAGCGCTACACCGAGGATCTGATGCGGCGCATCGGGGAGGGCGAGATCGACACGACGTTCCTCATCTCCCACCGCCTGCCCCTGGAGGAGGCGCCCACGGGCTACGCCAACTTCAAGGAGCGCCAGGACGAGTGGACCAAGGTGGTCCTGAAGCCCGGCTTGGAGAGGGCGGCGGCATGAGCGACCACGAGGGGCAGCTCGCGATCGTCACCGGCGCGTCGTCGGGCATCGGGCTGGAGCTGGCGCGCCTGTGCGCCGCCGACGGCTACGACCTGGTGATCGCCGCCGACGAGGCCGAGATCGAGCGGGCCGCCTCCGAGCTGCGCGGCCCGGGCGGGCGCGTGGACGCGGTGCGGGCCGACCTCGCCACCGGCGAGGGCTTCGAGCGGCTGATCGGCGCGGTGGGCGAGCGCCCGGTGGACGCGCTCCTCGCCAATGCCGGGCGGGGCCTGGGCGGCGCCTTCCTCGACCAGGACTTCGGCGAGGCGAAGAAGGTCGTGGACCTCAACGTCGTCGGCACGCTGGCGCTGGTGCACGCGGTGGGGCAGGGGATGCGCGCGCGGGGGCGGGGCCGCATCCTCGTCACGGGCTCGACCGCGGGCTTCATGCCCGGCGCGTTCCAGGCGGTCTACAACGGCACCAAGGCGTTCCTCGACAGCTTCGCCATGGGCCTGCGCAACGAGCTGAAGGACAGCGGCGTCACCGTCACCTGCCTGATGCCTGGGCCGACCGACACCGAGTTCTTCGACCGCGCGGGGATGCAGGACACCCCCGTGGGCGAGAGCGGCTCCAAGGCCGACCCGGCCAAGGTGGCGCGCGACGGCTACGAGGCGATGCAGGCGGGGCGGGGGGAGGTCGCCAGCGGGTTCGTGAACAAGGTCCAGACGGCGTTCGCGGGGATCATCCCGGACAGCGTGATCGCCGAGATGCACCGGCGGATGGCGGAGCCGGGGCGTTAGGTGGGGTCGAGGGGGCCGGTCCCCTCGGGTTCCCCAGCCCGGAGGGGACCGGCCCCCCCCGAGACCTCCCCCTTGCCGGATCCGGCTCACCCCATAGGCGTCGAAGGGGGCTTCGATCGAGATCGGCGTCAGGTCCGACGGGTCGCGCGAGGGCCCGGGCAGGCGACCGGCGGCCTCGGCGTCCGTGACGCTGATCGGCCGGGCGACGAAGCCCGCGCCGGTCGCGGCCGCCTCCACGCCGCGCGCGGGCCCTGCGACCTCGGCCTCGGGGCAGCCGCCCGAGCCGGCGCTTGGTGACGATCTCCCAGGCCGAGACGGCGCCGACCAGCCCGACACGCGCCGGATCCTCGACGGCGGCGCCCGCGACGAGCGAGGGCCGCGCGCCGTCGGTGGGCCACCAGATCAGAGCGTGGGTGTCGCATCGGGCCGAGCGGGCGCCCGGACCCGTCGGCCTTCGTCCCCCGGCCCTCCCGCCGCCGCAGCTCCTGCTCGGGCAGCGGATCGCGTCGGCCCCGGGCTTCAGCTCCGGCATGGAGCCGCGGCCGCGCGCCGGGCGGCCTCGCTCGACGGGCGTGAGGCGCGCAGGGCGGGCTTGCCGGCGCGCGCGATGACGATCTCCTCGTCGGCCTCGTCGGCCTCGTCGGCCTCGTCGGCCTCGTCGGCCTCGTCGGGGGCGACGAGCTGCGCCTCGGCATCCTGTGGGTCCACCCTGGGCCTCGGCGGCTCCCCCTCATCGATCCTCATCCCATCTCGCCAGGCGCCGGCCAGGCGCCGAGGGGCCCGCAGCGCGCAGCGCGCACCCTGGCGGCCGCCGCGCGCAAGAGCCTTGCGACCGGACGGAAGGCCCGGCAGAGTGGCGCGACGGCGAGGGGGGCCGGGCGGGGACCGCCCGCGCCCCCGAAGCCACCCTTCACGATCGACCGGCGCGCGTCACGACCGCCGGCGCAAGCCCACTGGGAGGACGACCATGACCGACAAGACCGAAGCGCCGGCCAAGCCGGGCGCGCCGCTCTCGCGCCGCCGCTTCCTCAGCCGCGGCGCGCTCGCGGGCGGCGGCGCGCTCGCGGGGGGCACGCTGGCCGCTCCGGCGGTGCTGGCGCAGAGCCCGATCGTCATGAGGATGCAGACCTCCTGGCCCGCCTCCGACATCTGGATGGAGTTCGCGGCCGAGTACGTCACCCGCGTCGAGGAGATGTCGGCCGGGCGGCTCAAGATCGACCTGCTGCCGGCGGGCGCGGTCGTCGCGGCGTTCCAGGTGCTCGACGGGGTGAGCGACGGCGTGATCGACGCCGCGCACTCGGTCTCGGCCTACTGGTACGGCAAGGACAAGGCGGCCTCGCTCTTCGGCACCGGCCCCGTGTTCGGCGGCTCGGCCACGACGATGCTGGCCTGGTTCTACGTCGGCGGCGGCAAGGAGTTCTACGACGAGCTGACCCAGGACATCCTCGGCCTCGACGTGGTGGGCTACCTCGGATTCCCGATGCCCGCCCAGCCGCTCGGCTGGTTCAAGACCGAGGTCAACACCGCGGCCGACCTGCAGGGCCTCAAGTACCGCACCGTGGGGCTCGCCGCCGACCTGATGCAGTCGATGGGCATGAGCGTGGCCCAGATCCCCGGCGGCGAGATCGTGCCGGCCATGGAGCGCGGCGTGATCGACGCCTTCGAGTTCAACAACCCCTCCTCGGACCGCCGCTTCGGCGCCCAGGACGTGGCCAAGAACTACTATCTCGGCTCCTACCACCAGGCGTCCGAGGCCTTCGAGTTCCTGTTCAACCGCTCGTTCCTCGAAGACCTCGAGCCAGACCTCCAGGCGATCCTGCGCTACTCGGTGGAGGCGGCCTCGACCTCCAACACCG
Source organism: uncultured Alphaproteobacteria bacterium (assembly GCA_963799455.1). Lineage (GTDB taxonomy): Bacteria > Pseudomonadota > Alphaproteobacteria > Rhodobacterales > Rhodobacteraceae > CAWCXF01. Next base: position 531,460 of record CAWCXF010000007.1, read on the forward strand.
CGACCGCGCTCAAGAACTACTCAGAGGATCTCGCGGCGCTCCAGGAGAGCGACGGCGTGAGCGTGCGCCGGACCTCGCAGGACATCCTGCAGGCCGAGATCGAGGCCTGGGACGCGCTGATCCCGGACCTCGAGGCCGACGACTTCTTCAAGCGCGTGCTCGAGAGCCAGCGCGAGTTCGTCTCCAAGGTCGCCTACTACGAGCTGATGAACGCGCCCGACCTGGCGCTGGCCTACGAGCACTTCTTCCCGGGCAAGCTGGCGCTCTGAGCGCGCCCGTGTAGCAACGATCGCGGCCGGCCTCGCGCCGGCCGCGCCCTGCCGAGGGGAGCGCCGCCATCCGCAGCTACATCGCCTTCGCCGACGCCCTGTCGGCCGCCTTCGGCAAGGCCTTCGGCTGGCTCATCATCCTGATGACCTTCGGGGTCAGCTACGGGGCCTTCGTGCGCTACGCGCTCAACGCGCCGACCTCGTGGTCGCTCGACGTGTCCTTCATCATGTACGGCACGCTCTTCATGATGGGCGGCGCCTACACGCTCTCGCGCGGCGGCCACGTGCGCGGCGACTTCGTCTATCGCCTCTGGTCGCAGCGCACCCAGGCCACCGTCGATCTGGTGCTCTACCTGCTGTTCTTCTTCCCCGGCGTCATCGCGCTGATCGTCTCGGGCTGGAAATACGCCTCGCGCTCCTGGTCCTACGCCGAGGTCAGCGTCAACAGCCCCGTGGGCATCCCGATCTACCAGTTCAAGTCGGTGCTGGTCGCGGCCGGCCTGCTGCTCTTCGTCCAGGGCGTCGCGCAGGTCTGCCGCTGCATCCTGTGCATCCGCGAGGGCGCCTGGCCGCCGATGGCCGAGGACGTCGAGGAGACCGAGGCGGTGACCAAGGGCCTGTCGCCGCGCGACGACCACCCGGACATGCGATGAGGCCGCCGATCCCGGCACGGCCCGCCCGGCGAGAGGGACGCCCGTGACCGACCCGCAAGTCGCGCTGACGATGCTCGGCGTGTTCATCGCCCTGGTGTTCCTGGGCTTCCCCATCGCCTTCACGCTGATGGCGCTCGGCATCGGCTTCGGCTACTACGCCTATTTCGACGCAGGGAGGATGTGGCGCTCCTACGAGCGGCTCGACGAGACCGCGGGCTGGTGGGACTCGACCTCGCTGTGGCTCGAGGGGTTCTACAACAACCGCATCTTCGACCTGTTCATCAACCAGACCTACACGGTGATGTCGAACGAGGTGCTCACCGCGGTGCCGCTGTTCCTCTTCATGGGCTACATCGTCGAGCGCGCCAACATCGTCGATCGCCTCTTCGGCACGCTCAACATCGCCTCGAAGAACATGCCGGGCTCGATGGGGGTGGCAGCGCTCGTCACCTGCGCGCTCTTCGCCACCGCCACCGGCATCGTCGGCGCGGTGGTGACGCTGATGGGGCTGCTGGCGCTGCCCGCCATGCTCAAGGCGCGCTACGACCACTCCTTCGCCTCCGGCATCATCTGCGCCGGCGGCACGCTGGGGATCCTCATCCCGCCCTCGATCATGCTGATCGTCTACGCCGCCGCCTCGGGCGTCTCGATCGTGCGGCTCTACGCCGGCGCGCTCTTCCCGGGCTTCCTGCTCGCGGGGCTCTACCTCGCCTACGTGATCGGCCGCTCGGTCCTCCAGCCCTCGGTCGCGCCCAAGCCCACGGCCGAGGAGGTGCCCGACGTGCCCATGGGGCAGCTCGCCCTCATGCTGGCGACCTCGTTCTTCCCGCTGGCGTTCCTGATCGTCGCGGTGCTGGGCTCGATCCTCTTCGGGCTCGCCACGCCCACCGAGGCCGCCTCGATCGGCGCGCTGGGCGGCATGGTGCTGGCGGTGGCCTACCGCGCCATGACCTTCCAGCGCCTGCGCGAGAGCGTCTATCTGACGGTGCGCACCACGGCGATGGTGTGCTGGCTCTTCGTCGGCTCCTACACCTTCTCCTCGGTGTTCTCCTACCTCGGCGGCGAGCAGCTGATCGGGAGCTTCGTCGGGGGCCTGAACCTCACGCCGCTCCAGTTCCTGCTGCTCGCGCAGCTCATCATCTTCCTCCTGGGCTGGCCGCTCGAATGGTCGGAGATCATCATCATCTTCGTGCCGATCTTCCTGCCGCTCCTGCCCTTGTTCGGGGTCGATCCGCTGTTCTTCGGCATCCTGGTGGCGCTGAACCTCCAGACCTCGTTCCTGACGCCGCCGATGGCGATGTCGGCCTACTACCTCAAGGGGATCGCGCCGCCGGAGGTGCGGCTGACGCAGATCTTCGCCGGCGTCATGCCCTTCCTGGCGCTGGTGTTCTTGGCGATGATCATCGTCTACGTCGCGCCCGGGATCGTCTACTGGCTGCCGGACCAGATCTATGGGCGCTAGACCCAGGAGCACGGGGCCGAAGCCCCTGCCGCGCGGCCGCGTGCCGCTGGTCTCGCTCGCGGCCGTCGAGCTGAGGGGCCGCCTCGCCTCGGGCGCGCTGCGCGCCGAGGAGGTGGCCGAGGCGTTCCTCGCCCAGATCGCCGCGCGCGAGCCCGAGCTGTGCGCCTTCGCCCATCTCGACGAGGGCCATGTCAGGGACCAGGCGCGCCGGCTCGACGCGCTCCGCCGGACGGGCCGCCCCGTCGGTCCGCTCCACGGCCTGCCGGTGGCGGTCAAGGACATCATCGACACGGCGGGGACGCCGACCGAGAACGGCACCGCGCTCGACGCCGGCCGGGTGCCCGACGCGGACGCGGCGCTCGTGGCGCGGCTGCGCGCGGCCGGCGCGCTGGTGATCGGCAAGACGGTGACGACCGAGCTGGCCTACCTCCACCCGTCCAAGACGCGCAACCCGGCGGCAGCGGGCCGCACGCCGGGCGGCTCCTCGGCCGGATCGGCCGCGGCGGTCGCGGCCCACATGGCGCCCCTCGCGGTCGGCACCCAGACCGGCGGCTCGGTGATCCGCCCCGCCTCCTTCTGCGGCTGCGTCGGCTTCAAGCCGAGCTTCGGCGCCATCCCCCGCACCGGGGTGCTCGCGCAGTCGCCCTCGCTCGACACGGTGGGCGTCTTCGCCCGCTCGGTCGAGGACGCGGCGCTGCTGGCCGAGATCCTGTTCGGCTTCGACGCCGGGGATCCCGCGACGCGCCCCGCGCCGCCGCCGCGCCTCCTCGACGTGGCCACCGCCGAGCCGCCGGTCACGCCGACCTTGGCGTTCCTGCGCCCTCCGGGCCACGACGCGCGCGCCGAGCCGGTGCTGCGCGAGGCGATGGCCGAGCTGGCGGACGCCCTGGGCGAGCGCGCCTTCGAGGTCGAGCTTCCCGCCCCCTTCGAGGAGGCCGCCGCCGTGCGCGAGCGCATCAACCTCGCCGAGATGGCCAAGTGCTACCACGCCTACGAGCGGCGCGGGCGCGACCGGCTCTCGGCCGAGACGCGCGATGCGATCGACCGGGGCAAGAGGGTGCTCGCGCGCGACTACCTCGCCGCGCTGGACTGGCCCGCCGTCCTCAACGCCGGCCTGGAGGAGATCCTGTCGCGCTGCGACGCCATCCTCCTGCCCGCCGCCCCCGGCCCCGCGCCCGAGGGCTTCGCCAGCACGGGCGACGCCATCTTCAACGGGCTCTGGACGCTCTGCGGCGTGCCGGCCGTGACCGTGCCGCTCTTGCGGACCGAGGAAGGCTGGCCCATGGGCGTGCAGCTCGTGGCGCGGCGCGGCGACGACGCGCGCCTCCTGCGCACCGCGCGCTGGCTGGCGCGCGAGATGACCCGACCGGAGGGGACGCCCCCATGATCAGCCGCCTCATGGCGATCGCGGCCTTCGCCGTCCTCGCGGGCTTCCTCGGCATCCTCGTCTTCGAGGTGCCGCGACTCGACCTCGGGATCATCGCGGCGATCACGCTGATCCTGGTGGTGGTGGACTTCTTCAGCACACCGGGATCGCCCGGAGGCTGAGGCCGCCCCCCGGACGCCGGCGCGCGCGCCGACCCGACGGGCCCTCCGGGCGCCGAGGTGGCCCCACGCCCCGCCATGCCGCCATCCTCCGGGAGACCGCGACCACGCCCGCCCGGCGCGCGCGCCTCCCGCCCCCCATGCGCGCCCCGGCGCCTCGCTCGACGAGCGCGCCCGGCGCGGCCTCGGGCGCGCGGCCCTGGGGCCGCTCCACCGGGAGGACCGACCGAAGGCCCCCGCTCGCGCGCCGCCGCCCCTCCCGCCCCGGCCCCGCCTCGGCCTCCCGGGGTCGACCCGGGGCACGGCTTCGAGACCGAGATCCCGTCCGGGTGGGGCTGCGATCGGTCCCATGGCGCCATGGTCCCGCTCCCGCAGCGGCGCCCGGAGGGAGGGGACGGGAGCACGAACCGGCTTCGTCGTGCGGATCGGCGGGTGCGCGGGGCGCCGACCGCCGCAGCCTGAACGAGCACGACATCGGGCGGCTCGCGGACCTGCGGCCTCATGCCGACCACCCCCGTCACCGGCGCCCTCTCCCCGGTCGCGTGCCCGGCCAGGCGAGCGCCGAGACCGCCGCCGATCGCGCACGCAGTGGATGGCGCCCTCGTCTCGATGTCCTTCTCGATCGACGCCGCCATGCCGAACCCGCTCCACGACCTGCCGCCGGAGGGGCTCGCCTGGACCGTGACATCGCTCGGAACGGCACGAGAAGATCGCCCGGGATCAGCGGACCATCCGATCGGGCGGGATCGGCGCCGCGAAAGCCGGTCCCCTGCAACGCCGCCCCTCCGCCGCGCGGCCTCCTCGATCGCCATCCTGCCGCCATCCTGCGCGCACGGGACGCCCGCCCCGGCCGGTCCGCCCTCCTCGCGCGCCACCGCGAGCGGCCTCCCCGGGGGCGCCGCCGGCCACGGGCACAGGGCCCGGCGGGCCGGGAGCCCTCCCCCGCGACGCGTGAGGCGGTCGGCGATCGTCCCGCCCCATCGCCGCGCTGCCGGACGGCCGCGGGCGGCGAAGGCGACCCCCTCGCCGAATCTCGGCCGCACGAGCCGTCGATCGCTTGGGCCGGTGGCCTCGCGCCGAGCGGGCACCGCGCCGGTCCCACCCGCCCCCTCGCTCGGCGCGGAGGCGAGGCTTCGGTCCCGGGGCCACCGGGGCCCTGCCGCGCGGGCGGGTCCGATCCGCCTCGAACCCAGCACGCAAAGGCCCCTGCGGAGCGCTCCCATTCACGTTATTGCAGCCGGCAGGACAAACGCTGGCGCAAAGAAGGATCGTTTCCGAGATATGGACGACGCCTCTCCTGGGCATTACAGGGGCGAGGGCTTCGGAATCGAATCCCGCAGGCATTTCCGGGAATCCATCGAGCGATCCGCCACGCACCGATGCAGGCCCGCCCCTCGCCCCGTCCGCCCGGCCCGCGTCCCCGGGCGCTCGCGCGAACGTGAGCGCGCACCGGTGCCGAGGGCTTGTGCTGAAAGGCTGTGGGCGCGCCGGCGGGGCCGCAGGGGTCGCAGGGGCACGTCCCCGGAGCCCTGGCCTCGACGCGGCCGGACAGCCGATGACAATTCAAAGACTTAATTCAGTTAATGTTTCACGCCTCGGCGGAAAGGCAGCCCCCTCCGGATTTCTTCTTGACTTAGTGCCCGCCCCTGTTAACAGGCCGTTAATGGCCTCCGAGGGCCACCTGTCAAAACAACTCGCGGCGATATCCAGTGATGTCCGTTCCGGCGTAACCAGTTCGACCGCGGTCGCGCGCGCCCCGCCTTGAAGGGGCCCGCCCGCCGCTCCCGCGCCCCGATCGACCGTCCCAGGATCCGTCGCCCCGAGCATTGCAAGAGGGCGCGTCATGGCTGTCACCAACAACTTCTCGTCGAGCTCGCTCGATCTCAACGGCGTCGTCGCGCTGAGCCAGCCGACCGCGCTGGTCTGGGGCCCCGACGGGCGGCTCTACGTGACCGAGGTCGATGGCGACGTGAGGGTCCTGACGATCGCGTTCGGCGACAAGGATCCGGGCGACGCCGACCCCACGGCGCAGTTCTACGTCACGGACGCGGTGACGCTGAGCGCGGTCAAGGCGACCCCCAACCACAACGACGACGGCTCGGCGAGCGGCCAGGGCAACCGCCAGGTCACCGGCATCGACGTCACGCCCCAGTTCGACGCCGACGGCAACCCGGTGACGATCGACGGCAAGCCCGCGGTGACGATCTACGTCACCTCGTCGGACAGCCGCATCGGCGCGGGCACGAGCGGCGCCGATTCGAACCTCGACACCAACTCGGGCGTCATCACCAAGCTCACCCAGACCGGGCCCGACGCCTGGGCCGCGGTCGACCTGGTGCGCGGCCTCCCGCGCTCTGAGGAGAACCACGCGCTCAACGGGCTCGAGGTGATCCAGACGCTCGACGCCGACGGCACGCTCGTCTCCGAGCGCATGATCGTCGCCTCGGGCGGCAACGCCAACAACGGCGCGCCGTCCAACAACTTCGGCGGCCAGCAGGAGACGCCGCTGAGCGGCGCGCTCCTGGAGGTCGACCTCGACATGCTGGCCGCGATGCCGGTGCTCGCCGACCCCGTCTCGGGGCGCGCCTACGTCCACGACCTGCCGACGCTCGACGACCCCGCCCGCGCGGGCGCGACGGACGCGAACGACCCGTTCGGCGGCGCCGACGGGCGCAACAGCGCCAAGCTCGTCGACGGCGGGCCGGTGCGGATCTACTCGGCCGGCTACCGCAACTCCTTCGACGTGGAGGTCACCGAGGACGGCCGCGTCTTCACCTACGACAACGGCGCCAACAACACCTGGGGCGGCCGGCCGGTGGGCGAGGCCGGCGACAACGGCGGCACGATCGACTTCGCGCAGGCGCTGGGCTACGTCGCCACCAACCTCAACAACGGCGACGGCAACTCGAACGACCCCATCAGCCTGGTCAACTGGAACCCCTCCAACAAGGACCAGATGCACGAGGCCACGCGCTCCGACGACCTCGCGGGCCGGGCGCTCTCGGCCGGGCAGGGGGGCGCGACGACCTATCTCGACCCCGCCAGCGGGCTGACGCTGGTCTATGGCGGCCATCCGAACCCAACCCGCGCCGAGGGCTCGCGCGCGGGGCTGCTCTACACCCCGGGCGCCGGCGCCGCCGACGCGTTCCTGCTGATGTCGAACACCGACAGCGCCGGCAACGGGGGCGGCAGCGACTACGACGAGGTGATGGCCTGGCTCGCCGAGGTCGAGGCGAACGACGCGAAATACCCCAACAGCGGCCTTTACGGCGCGGATGCGGGCGAGCTGACCTCGCGCGTGCTCGCGGTGACCCCGGGCGTGCTCTACGACATCTACCGGCTCGAGGCGGGCGGCGGCGTCGCGGTCGAGGCCGGCGGCCCCGCGCCCGCGGGCGGCACGAAGCTGGGCCAGGCGGGGCTTCCCGCCGACATCGGCGAGATCGTCGCGCGCACCAACCCGATCGAGGGGAACTACCTCGAGGCCGGCCGCACCGACGGCGCCGTGGACACCGGCAACGGCTCGATCAACGGCATGACCGAGTACACCTCGACCGTGCTCGACGAGGGCGGCGTCAAGATGTCGGGCGCGATCATCGCCGCCTCGCTCGGCGGCTCGCTGATCATCATGGGCCGCGACGCCGAGGGCGTGGTCCAGACGAGCACCAACAACGGGTTCAGCGTCGCGGCCGACCGCACCGTGCTCTCCGCCGGGGGCGCGCCGCTGGGGCTCGCCTCGCTCGGCGACGACTTCGTCGCGCGCGGCCTGTCGCTGCCGTTCCAGGGCTCGATCTGGTCGGCCGTCTACAAGGAGAACGGGCCGCTGATCGAGATCTACCAGCCCGCGAACGGCGCCGTGCCGCTGGCGGGCTCGGAGATCGTGGACGAGACCGACGCCGACCTCGACGGCGTGGACCACCTCAACGACCCGTTCGAGTTCTCGCCCGAGAACGGCTACGCGCTGGGCGCCGGCCAGAGCCTGGTGCTCGACTTCAGCCCGCTCAACGACGACTTCCCGACCTCCTTCTCCTCGACGGGGCTGCTCGGGGCCGCACTCGACGGCACGACCCCCAACCAGGACGCGCGCACCGCGTTCGAGAACTTCCCCGCCGACCAGCAGCGCGACGGGCTCTACGACAACGGCGGCAACATCCTGCCGGGCGGCAACGCGCCGATCTTCCAGATCAAGAAGGTCGTGGACGGCACCGTGGTGGGCGCGGCCAACTCGGCGCGCGACGCGATGCACACGGGCTTCCGCCCGGCCGACGACGTCGAGCGCGTGGTCGCCATCCTCGACGTCAAGAACTGGATCCTCGAGGCCGGCACGCCGCTGACGGGCCAGCTCACGGGGATGATGTTCGGCGACGGCACGCAGTCCAACTTCCTGCGCGTCGTGTTCGGCGGCGTCGAGGGCACGGGCACCGGCATCGAGGTCGGCTACGAGCTGGATGACGCGGGCTACACGGTGCTGGCGCGCCGAGCCCTGCCGGGGCTGGCCGACGCCTCGGCCACCGGAGTCGAGCTGCGCCTGGAGATCTCGGGCGTGGGCACCAGCTTCGACGTGGCGGTCGCCTACCGGATCGCCGGGCAGGATCGCTTCACCGACGTGCCGCTGGGCGGGTTCAGCCTGCCCCAGGGCGTGCTGCGCGACGTGCTGACGGGCGACCACACCATCACCTCGGGCGGCGTCGTGCTGCCCTCGGGCGCCGCGGTCGGGCTCCTCGCGGAGGACGTGGGCGGCGACGGCGCCGACGACGCGGGGCTGAGGGCGATCGACTTCAACCAGCTCTCGATCCAGGGCTTCGGCAACGAGATCGCCGCCGACACCGCGGCGCAGGTCGGCGCGTCCGGCACGGCCGGCCTCGACACGGTGCTCTACACCGGCACCGACACGGCGCTCGCGCCGCTCGCCGCCGACGTCGAGAACTTCGACGGGCGGGGCTCGGACGCGGACTACGCCGTCACCGGCAACGCGCTCGACAACGACATCGCGCTCGGCGCGGGCGCCAACACCGTGACCACGGGGGCGGGCGCCGACACGGTGCGCGGCACGCTGGCGCAGCTCGCGGGCGACGAGATCACCGACCTCTCCGAGGACGACGCGGTGGTGATCGAGGGCGTGAGCACGAGCGGCCTGACGGTCGGCTACGCCGCGAGCGCGGACGGCGCCGTGGTGACGCTCGACGGGGCCGCGATCACCTTCTCGGGCCCGGCCTTCGAGGGCTTCGACCCGGCGCAGGGCGGGCGGCGCTTCGCGCTCGTGGACGTGGACGGCGGCGTGCGCCTGACGGTCAAGCCGGCGCTGGCGCCGGTGGTGGCGATCAACGCCGGCGGCGGGGACGTGCTGGGCCTGACCCTGCGCGACACGGCGATCGACTTCCTCGCCGACGGGCCGGGCGCCCCGAAGCCGGGCTTCACCGTGACCGGCGGCTACAAGGCCTACTCGAACGGAACCTCCAACGGCTACGACTTCCCCGGCACCGACCTCGACGGGGTGCTGGCCTCCGAGCGCTCGGGCCCCTTCGACACGCCCTGGGGCTACTCGATCGACGTGGCCAACGGCACCTATCTCGTCGATCTGCTCTTCGCCGAGATCTACCACGGCTTCGTCAACACGGCCGACCCCGACGACAAGCGCCAGTTCGACGTCTTCCTCGAGGGCGCGCTGGTCGAGGACGACTACGACATCATCGACGACGCGGGTGCCGCCGGCACCTTGGTGACGAAGACCTACCAGGTCGAGGTCACCGACGGCTCGCTCGACATCGAGCTGCTCGCCCAGGTCGATCAGGCCAAGCTCTCGGGCCTCGCGGTGTGGGCGCTCAACGGCGCCGTCACGCCGCCGTCGGACACCACGGCCCCCGCGATCGTCTCGATCGAGGTCGAGAACCCGCAGAGCGTGCAGGACGACGTGCGCGACGCCACCGTGGTGCTCACCGACGCGGGCGGCTTCGACGCCGCCGCGCTCGCCGCGCTCGACGGCTCGGAGCTCGTCTTCTCCGGCATCGCGCCGAAATCCGTCTCGGCGCCGAGCGTGGCGCTGTCGGCCGACGGCCGCACGGCGACGCTGAGCTACGCGCTGACGCCGCCCGACGAGGGCTGGCCCTCGGGCGAGGGCGAGGTCTCGGTCGCGGCCGGCGCCTACGCCGACGCCGCCGGCAACGGCACCGCCGCCGCCACGAGCGCCTTCATCTTCGAGCCCAACCTCGCCAACCTCGTGGCCGGCCCGGTGGCGCTCGCCATCAACGTCGGGCCCGTGACCAACGCGCTCGACGGCTCGCTCGCGGGGGACGACAAGAACACCTACGGCGGCGCGATCGCCGACGACCCGATCATCGGCGTGTCGCTGCAGGCGGACGATCCGTCCTACTACGCCCCGTCCTCCAAGACCGGCTTCAACATCGACGGCAAGGCGGGCACGACGGGCTCGAACCCCGCGCTCGACGGCTCGGCGCTGCACACCTACCGCGACTCGGCGGCGGGCTCCTTCACCGCGACCTACCCGATCGAGAACGGCGTCTACGTCGTCGAGCTGTGGTTCGCCGAGCTGTTCTACGCCGGCCCCGGCGAGCGCCAGGGCGACTACAGCCTCAACGGCGAGACCTGGGCGCTCGACTTCGACGCCAACCAGGCCGCGGGCGGGCCCGATCAGCCGGTCAAGATCGCCAAGACCGTCGCCGTCACCGACGGAAAGATCGTCATCGACGTGAACGCCGACATCGGCGAGCCGGGATACAACGCCATCGTCGTCTACGAGGCGGTGCCCTCGGATCTGCCGGCCACCGTGTCGGTGGGCGACGCATCGGCCGTCGAGGGCGGGGAGGCGACGCTCGTCTTCACGCGCTCGGGCGATCTCTCCGAGGCGGTCGAGGTCTCCTTCTCGCTGACGCCGGGCAGCGCGGACGCCTCGGACTTCGGCGCGCCGACGCCCACCACCGTCACCATCCCCGCGGGCGCGCGCAGCGCCTCGGCCACCGTGCCCGTCGCCGACGACGACGCGGAGGAGGGCGCGGAGACCTTCACCGTCACCATCACCGGGGTGTCGGGCGACGCCCTGATCGGCGACGCCGTGGGCACCGTGACCATCGCCGCGTCCGACGCGCAGGTCGGGAGCCCGGGCGGCGGCGCGCTCTTCGCGCTCGACTTCGAGACGGCGGGCGACCCGCTGGCGGAGGGCGGCTTCGACGCGCTCCTCGGCGGCGCGGGCGCGCTGGAGGCCGCCAAGGCCTCCGTGGCGGGCGGCAAGCTCGTGGTCCAGACCTCCGACGGCGACCTGTCGGAGGGCGGCGCCACGGCGTCCAAGAACGACTTCGTGCGCGCGGCCGACATCTCGGGCGCCGCGATCGAGCAGGCCACGCTCGCCACGCGCTTCGACAACCCGTTCGACGCGGCCTTCCTGGCGGATCGCGGCCTCGCCACGGTGCCCGACTACCTCCAGCAGGGCATCATCGTCGCCACGGGGGACGCGGCGACCAACCAGGCGGCGAACCAGTTCGTCAAGCTGATCTGGGGCGGCAACGCCGGCACCGCGGTGCAGATGTGGTCGCAGGGCGCCATCGACCAGGTGGTCACGCTCGCGGCCATGTCGGCGGCGGCGGGGACGGCCTTCGGCACCGCCGACGTGGCCTCGGTCGAGCTGTCGCTCGCCATCGACAAGGCGGCGGGGACGATCGCGCAGATCGTCACGCTCTACGACGCATCCGGGGCGGTGCTGGGCGGAGTCCGTCCGGGCGCCACGCCGGGCTTCGCGGCGGCGGCGCCGACGGCGATGCCGGCGGCGGTGGCCGCGGCGATCGCCGACGGCACCAGCGTGTTCGGCGTCACCTCGTCGGACTTCGACAAGGCCGCGGGCGACGCGGTGGCGTCCTTCCCCGCGACCTGGGACGCGCTGACGCTCACCTCCCCGCAGGTGGTGGACGGCCCCGCGCCCGACGCCTTCGCCGGCGTCTCGCTGGGCGATCTGTCGGACGATCCCGCCACCCCCACCGACCTCGGCACCCTGGCCACGGGCGACAGCGTGCTGCGCGCGACCCAGCAGGGGGACAACGAGCCCGGCGGGCGCGACTACGACTACGTGACCTTCACCGTCGCCGAGGGGCAGGCGCTCGACCGGCTGGTCCTCTCGGGCTTCCAGACCGACGACCCGGCGAACCAGGGCTTCCTCGGCCTGATCGAGGGCGCGACCATGCCCGCTCCGCCGCAGAGCCCGGCCGAGCAAGCCGCGCTCTCCGCGCAGCTCCTGGGCGGCGTGCTCACGGGCGGCAGCGGGGGCCTCGGCGTGGGCGCCGACCTCCTGGGCGAGGACGGCCTCGGCTCCGGCGAGGTCCAGGGCCAGGCGACGATGGACTTCGACGCCCCGCTGGGCGCCGGCACCTACACGCTGTGGTTCAGCCAGGGCGGCGCGCCCGCGACCACGACGCTCCAGTTCTCAGTCTCCGAGGTGACGATGCCGACCACCCTCTCGATCTCCGCCGCCCCCTCCGTGCTCGAAGGGGGGGACGACGGCGCGACCACGCTGGCCTTCCCGCTCCTCGCGCCGGGCTTCGAGGGCGAGATGACCGTGAGCTACGCCGCAGGCGGCGTCGCCGGCTCGCAGCTCGTGACCTTCGCGGGCGGCACCGGCACGCTCGAGGTCGCCGTCCCGCAGGATGACGTGGACACCGGCGGCACCACCGTGACGGTGACGCTGACCGGCGCCACCGCCGGCGGCGAGGCCGTGGCGATCGACGCGGGCGCGGCCTCGGCCGCCGGCACCGTGACCGAGGACGACGGCGCCACCGGCGCGGGCGGGGCCGGCCCGGACGACGACCTCGACGGCGACGGGGTCGCCAACGCGGCCGACGCGGACGCCGACGGCGACGGCGTGGCCGACGAGGCGGAGACCTTCCGCTACGACGCCACCGATTCGGGTCGGGCGCTGGCGCCCGGCCAGAGCGTGACGCTCGACTTCGCCACCGACGGCACGCCGTGGCAGAACGGCCTGACGGGCGCGCTCGTCAGCTCGAAGGCGGGCGAGTCCGAGGTCGATCTCTCCGACGCCTCCGTCTCGGGAGGAGCGCTGACGATCACCGCCACGGCCGGCGACCACTTCAAGACCACCAACACCCAGAAGAACGCGTTCGTGTCGGCCTACAGCGCGCCTGAGGGCCTGCGCGTCGAGGCCGTCATCGCGGCGCCGGACTTCGACCCGTCCGACGCGGCGCAGTCGCTGTCGAAGAACTACCAGGCGGCCGGCGTCGTGATCGGCACCTCGCAGGACAACCTCGTCAAGGCCGTGTTCGGCCGCGCGGGGCCGCAGCTCCAGCTCGCCGAGGACAAGGGCTCGGCGACGGGCGCGGAGAAGAACACCACCCTGTCGGCCGGCTTCGACTACGCCCAGGCGGCCTCGGTCGTCATCGCGCTGGAGGTGTTCGCGGACGCCGGCGCCGCCTTCGCCAAGGGGACGGCGACGTTCCTCGGCGCGGACGGGCAGCCGCTCGCGGGCTTCGAGTCCGTCTCGATGGGCCAGATCCCGCTCACCGGCCCGCTCGCGGCGCAGGTCCTCGCCGGCGAGCCGATCGGCGCGGGCGTGATCCAGACCTCGACCCAGTCGGGCACCGACTTCGACGTCTCCTACGAGAGCCTGACGGTGACGGCGCTGGGCGAGCCCGTCTCGGGCGGCGAGGTGACCATCGCCGCCGCTCCGAGCGTGCTCGAGGGCGGCGACGAGGGGGTCACGGCGCTGGCCTTCGACCTCGCCACGACGGGCGCCGACGGCGCCGTGACGGTGGACTACGAGGTGGACGGCGTGGCCGCCCAGGCCGTGGTGGCCTTCGCGGACGGCGCGGGCCAGCTCGTGATCGAGGTGCCCAACGACGACCTCGCCTCGGGCGTCGCCACGCGCACCGTCACGCTGACCGGTGTCGGCGGGGGCGCGAGCTTGGGCGCCGAGGTGAGCGCCACCGGCACCGTGATCGAGGACGACTTCGCGCCCACGGTCGATCAGGGCGTGGCCGCGCAGGCCGCGGCGCAGGGCGCGACCTTCGTCTTCGCCGTGCCGGCCGACGCCTTCACTGATGCCGACAGCGCGCTGACGCTGACGGCGACGCTGGCCGACGGCAGCCCGCTGCCGGCCTGGCTCGCCTTCGACGGGTCGGTCTTCTCCGGCACGCCCGGCGCGGACGACGCCGGCCCGATCTCCGTCCTGGTGACGGCGAGCGACGGCTCCAACGCGCCCGCCCAGGCCGGCTTCGAGCTGACCGTGGGCGCGGAGCCCGGCAACGCGGCGCCCACCACCGCGCCGATCGACGCGGGGAGCGCGCTCGAGACCGCCGATCCGGTCGTGATCGACCTGCTGGCCAACGCGGCGGACGTGGACGGCGACGCGCTGAGCGTGATCGACGTCACCGTCACCGACGGCGGCGGCCGCGTGGTGTCGAGCATGCTCGACGGCGCGCTGCTGACGATCGACCCGACCGTCCTCGCGGGCGTGCTGGAGGCCGGCGAGAGCGAGACGATCACCGTGACCTACACCATCGAGGACGGCCAGGGCGGCTCCACGCCCGGCGTGGCCAGCCTGGTCGTGGAGGGCGTGGACGGCTCGCTCGTCTGGTACCTCGACGCCGACGGCGACGGCTTCGGCTCGGACGCCGACGCGCTCACCGCCGAGGAGCAGCCCGCGGGCTACGTGGCCGAAGGGGGCGATCCCGACGACGACGACGCGTCGGTCTATCCCGGCGCGCCGGAGGTCAACGACGGGAAGGACAACGACGGCGACGGCGCGGTGGACGAGGACAACTCGGCGCCGGTGCTCGCGGCCGACGAGGCCAGCGTGGCCTCGGGCCAGTCGCTGGTGATCCCGGCGCTCGATCTGCTGGCCGACGACATCGACGCGGACGGCGACGCGCTCGCCGTCACCGGGGTCGGCAACGCGCAGAACGGCACCGTGTCCTTCGACGCGGCGCTGGGCGTCGTGACCTTCACGCCCGACGCGGGCTTCACCGGGTCCGCCTCGTTCGACTACACCGTGTCGGACGGCTTCGGCGGCACCGCCACGACGAGCGTCGCGGTCGAGGTCACCGAGGCCGACGACGCGCTGGTCGAGACGCCCCTGGCGCTCGGCGCGGGCACGCTGACCTCCTACGGAACCGACGTCGGGAGCAGCGGTCAGGACCGCACCGGCGCCGAGGGTGCCCAGGTCTCGGGCTCCGACGTCACGCTGGCCGGCAACTCGTGGAAGGCCATCGTCCTGCCCGAGCCGATCACCGTCGCCGAGGGCACCGTGCTGCGCTTCGACTACGCCTCGGCCAACATCGCCGAGATCGTCGGCATCGGCCTCGACGCGGACGCGCTGGCCAAGAACGGCGGCACGGCGGTGTTCCAGATCGCGGGCACCCAGAGCCTCGCGGTCGCCGACCAGTCCTACCGGACCTACGCCACGCCCGGCGCGACGGCGTCCTTCGAGATCGACCTGAGCGGCTTCGCGGGCCAGACCTTCGACCGGCTGGTGGTGTTCCACGACCAGGACCGCGACCCCGCCTCCTCGCTGGGCACGTTCTCGAACGTCCGCCTCGCGGCGCCGGCGGGGGCCAACGTCGCGCCCGAGGCGGGCGACGACGCGGCCGAGATCGCCTCGGGTTCGACGCTGACGATCCAAGCAGCCGACCTGCTGGCGAACGACACGGACGCCGACGGCGGCGCGCTGTCGGTGATCGCGGTGTCGAACGCCGCGAACGGCACGGCGACGCTCGCCGATGGGGTCGTGAGCTTCACGCCGTCGGGCGGATTCACCGGCTCGGCGTCCTTCGACTACACCGTCTCGGACGGCCGGGGCGGGCTCGACACGGCCACGGTCTCCGTCACGGTGACCGCGCCCGACGACGGCGGCGCCTCGACGCCGATCGACTTCTCGGCCGCCCCGATCACGTCCTACGACGACCAGGACACGACGCCGGGCGCGGGCTTCGCGGTGGGCGACGGCGGCGCGAGCCTCCAGCTCACGGGCAACACCTGGAAGAAGATCGCGCTGCCCGCGGGCGCAGGCCTCATCACCGAGGACACGGTGCTGCGCTTCGACATGACCCTGCTCGGGTCGGCGGGCGAGATCATCGGCATCGGGCTCGAGACCGACAACTCGTTCCGCTCGCCCGGCGACGCGCTCTTCCAGCTCGCCGGCCGGCAGAACTTCGGCTCCCAGGCCTCGCGCGCCTATTTCGGCCAGGCGGGCGGCACGGGCGAGACGGTCGGCTACGAGATCGACCTCGGCGCCTTCGCCGGGCAGTCGTTCTCGTCGCTGGTGCTGCTCGCGGACGACGACCGGGATGCTGCGATCGACGTGCGCTTCTCCAACGTGGCCCTCGTGGAGCCCGGCGAGGGCGACACGGGCGGCGGCACCGGCACGGGCCAGGCCCCGGCCATCTTCGGCGGCGCCATCGCCGACGCGACGGTGACCGAGGATCTGGCGTTCGAGTTCGAGCTGCCGATCACCGACGCGGACACCCCGCGCGATCAGCTGACCTTCACCTACGAGGGCCTGCCCGAGTTCGTGCAGACCACGGACGGGCTGCTGACGGGGACGCCGACAAACGACGACGTGGGCACCTACGCGATCACCGTCACGGCGACCGACCCCGAGGGCAACGCGGTCAGCGACACGTTCAACCTCACGGTGGACAACGTCAACGACGCGCCCGAGGTCACGGGCGCGCTCGCGGACCGCGGCGCGGTGCTGGGCGCGGGCTTCTCGATGCCGCTTCCCCAAGGCGTGTTCACCGACGTGGACGCGGGCGACGTGCTGACCTACGCCGCCACGGGGCTCCCCGAGGGCGTGACGATCGACCCCGCCACGGGCGCGATCTCGGGCACGCCGACCCAGGCGGGCCAGTTCGAGATCACCGTGACGGCGAGCGACGGCGAGGCCGAGGCCTCCACCGGCTTCACGCTCGACGTGGCCTCCGGGCCCCCGCGCGAGGAGATCGTGATCGAGGCCGAGGACTTCACGGGCCTCGGCGACGGCGGCGGCTTCTCCGCCCAGTTCGCCTCGACCGCCTCGGGCAGCCAGGTGATCCGCCTCGGCAACGGCGCGAGCGGGTCGGTCTCGACCGACCTCGGGGCGGCGGGGCTCGTCCCCGGCACCTACGACCTCGCGGTGCGCGCCTACGACGAGACCGACGGCGCCTCGACGCTGCGGGTGCTCATCGACCGCGGCGACGGCTCTGCGCCCCAGCTGCTGGGCGAGTTCCAGCTCGACGCGACGGGCCTGCCGGGTCAGGGCACCGCGACCCAGGCCGGCAACCTGAGGGATCTGGTGGTTCAGGGCGTCTCCGTGACCGAGGGCGCGCAGCTGATCCTCGAAGGCACGGCTCGGGGCGGCGAGTACCTGCGCACCGACCTCGTGCGCTTCACGCCCGTGGACGACGCGGCCGCGCAGTTCACCTCGCCCGCCGCGCTCAGCGTGGTCGAGGGGGGCACCGCGGTGGGTGGTGTCGTGGCCATGGACCCTGAAGGCCAGGCCGTGACCTACGCCATCGCCGGGGGCGCGGACGCCGCGCTCTTCGCCATCGACGCCTCGACGGGCGCGCTGTCGTTCCTGGCGGCGCCGGACTTCGAGGCGCCGGCGGACGCGGGCGCGAACAACGTCTACGACGTCGTGGTCTCGGCCTCCGACGGCACCACCACGGCGACCCAGGCGATCGCCGTGACGGTGACGAACGGCGGCGAGGGTCCGGCGATCTCCGGGCCCGCCGCGGTCTCGGTCGCGGAGAATCAGACCGAGGTGGCGGCCTACGCGGCCACGGATCCCGAAGGGGACGCGATCACCTTCTCGATCGCGGGCGGCGCGGACGCCGGCGCGTTCACCATCGACCCGGCCACGGGCGTGCTGTCCTTCGTCTCGGCGCCCGACTTCGAGGCGCCGGGCGACGCGGGGGCCGACGGCACCTACGACGTGATCGTCGCCGCCTCGGACGGGGCGGGCACCGACACGGCCGCCCTCGCGGTCACCGTGACGGACGCGAACGACGCGCCCGAGGCCGCGGCCGACCCGGCCGACCAGGCGGGAACCGTGGGCGCGGCGCTCTCGCTGCCGCTCCCGGGGCTCTTCTCCGACCAGGACGGCGACGCGCTGAGCTACGCGCTGGTGGACGACGGCGGGTCGGGTGTCACGCTCGACGGCGACGCGCTCGTCGGCACGCCCACGGCGGCGGGCCGCTACGATGTGACGGTCTCGGCCTCCGACGGCGGCGCGCCGGTGGAGACCACCTTCACGCTCGTGGTCACCGAGACGGCCGCGGAGGGTCCGTTCGGCGCCGTGGGGCCGAGCCAAGATCTCGACGGGGACTCCATCGCTAACGCCTCCGACGGGGACGTGGACGGCGACGGGACGGCCAACGCGGCCGATCCTTTCGCCTACGACGCGGGCGACGGCGTGCTGCTGGCGACCGGCGCGGCGATCGACCTGACCTTCGACATCGACGGCACGCCTTATGAGAACGGGCTCACCGGCCTGATGCAGGGCGGCCTGAAGGGCAGCTCGGCGCTCTCGGCCTTCGACGAGGAGACCGGCACGGCGCGGGTCGAGAACGGCAAGCTGATCGTCCTGGCCTCGAACGGCGACACGGGCGGCACCAACAACCCCGAGGACGACTACCAGGTCGGCGTGAAGAACCGCGCCTTCGTGGTCGAGAGCCGGGTCGAGAACCCGTTCCAGACCAAGGCCGCGGCGAATTTCGACCAGCTCGGCCTGCACGTCGCGGTCGACAGCTCGGACTTCGCCAAGTTCGTGTTCGGCTTCTCGGGCGGCGCGGTCGAGTTCTCGGTCCAGACCGACGAGGTCGAGACCAAGGCCACCGGCGGCAACCAGGCGCTGCCGGTCGCGCTCTCGGGCTTCGCCGCGCTCGACATGCGGCTCGCGGTCGAGGCCACCTCGGCGACCTCGGCCACGCTGACGGCCCAGGCCACCTTCCTCGACGGGTCGGGCAACCCGATCCCCGGGGCCACCGACGTGAGCTTCGGCTCGCTGACGGTGGGCGGCGCGCTCGCCGCAGCGCTCTTCGACGAGGGCGTGGGCGTCGGCGCCGGGGTCACCCAGACCCAGGTCGGCGGTCCGAACGCGCCCTTCGAGGCGGTGTTCGATCGCCTCACCGTCACCGCGACCGAAGGCGGCGACACGGGTGGCGGCACGGGTGGCGGCACGGGCGGCGGCACCGGGGGCGGGGACGGCGGCACGCCGGCGAGCGCGGCCGAGGCCTTCGCGGCGCAGGGCGACCTCGTGACCTCCGCGAGCTACGGCTCGAACGCGGTGGGCGCGGCCATGCTCGAGATCATGACGGGCGTGGACGCGATCGACGCCTCGAACTACGGCGCCAACTCGTTCAAGGTCACGAACGTGGGCGACAAGAAGATCTCGGCGATCTTCATTGACGTGTCGGGCGCGCTCTACCCCGACAGCGTGTTCGATCCCGACGGCAAGGGCGGCGACAGCGCCACCAAGGCGTGGGCGGTCAACAACGCGGGCGGCACCGGCGGCTACGTGTCTGGCTCGGGCTACTTCCTGCCGGGACCGGACCCGATCCCGAACTCCGGGGGCTCGGGCGGGGCGTCGAACGGCGGCTTCCGCGGCGCGATGGTCAAGTTCGACCCGACCGTCTCGGGCGGCTTCCAGATCGGCGAGACGGTAGGCTTCTCGGGCGACATGGACCCCAACTCGATCGCCGGGATGGCGAAGTCCGGCGCCTCGGGCGTCGACACCGGCGCGATCTCCGGCTGGGACGTGGGCGGCGTGGCCGGGCACGAGCTGATCGGCTCGTCCTTCACGGTGCTGTTCGACGACGGCACCACGGCGACGGGCGATCTGATGAGCGACAAGAGCGCCTCGGGCTCCTACACGCTGGCCACGCAAGCGGGCGGCGCGCAGGCCCCCGGCCTCACCGTGGGCGGCGTCGCGGCCGGCGGCACGGGCACCTACGGTGTCACCGCGCCTTCGGTGATCGTCACCGGCGAGCCCGGCGAGACGGTGCGGATCACGCTGACCAAGGGCTTCGACCCGGTCACCAA
Organism: uncultured Alphaproteobacteria bacterium; assembly: GCA_963799455.1. Lineage (GTDB taxonomy): Bacteria > Pseudomonadota > Alphaproteobacteria > Rhodobacterales > Rhodobacteraceae > CAWCXF01. The sequence continues at coordinate 551,418 of CAWCXF010000007.1, forward strand.
CGAGACGGGCGGCATCGACGCCCTCGTCGCGGCCCGGCTCGACCGCTACGACTTCAAGGCCTCGAACAACTTCGACAGCCAGAGCGTGGACGTGGTGATCGGCGCCGACGGCTCGTACGACGCCACCGGGCTCTTCGCCTACGACGACGCGCCGGCCAACAACAAGGCGGACTTCGCCGGCTCCGACACGGCGCCCTTGGGCTTCGTGGCCTCCGTCATCGACCCCTCGACCGGCCTGCCGGTCAGCCCGGTGACGGCGCCCGTCTACCTCGCCAACCAGGGCGGCCCGGTCACGGGCGGCGCGGGCGGCGGCGCAGGCGGCGGTGGCGAGCCCGAGCCCTCGGGCTACTGGCTGGCCGAGGGCGGCGCGCTCAAGGTCCAGTTCGAGGACGTCATGGGCGCCAACCCGCCCTCGGGCTGGACCTACGTGGCCGAAGGGCAGGGCAACCCCGGCGCGCAGGGGGCCCACTACTACTGGGGCGCCGAGTCGAGCAGCACGGGGCTGAACGCCAACCCGAGCCAGGGCCTGTTCGAGACCTCGTTCTACATCGCGGAGGCCGGCACCTACAACCTGAGCGTGCGCTCGGCGCGCGACACCAACAGCCCGTCGGACGCGCGCAACGACATCTGGGTGCGGATCGACGACGACACCTCGGCGCTGGTGCCCTCGGGCACCGACCCGCTCGAGAAGGACGACGGCTTCGTCAAGCTGTTCGGCGCGAGCACGAGCTGGGGCTACTCGACCCGGTTCGACGACACCACCGACGACAACAACCCGCTCGCCAAGGTCCAGCTCGACGCCGGCCTGCACAAGATCGAGTTCGCCGGCCGCAGCCAGGGCTACCACATCGACTTCTTCGAGCTGTCGAAGGGCGGCACGCTGGCGGGGGCGCCGAACTCCACCTTCGTCGAGGGCGATCCCTCGACCGGTGGCGGCGGCTCGGGTGGTGGCGGCACCGGCGGCGGCTCGGGCGGCGGCTCGGGCGGCGACACGGGCGGCGGCACGGGCGGTGGCGGCACCGGCGGGGGGACGGGGGGCGCGACCGAGCTCGTCTTCGCCACCAAGGCGTCCACCGACGACTGGGAGCAGTTCGGCAACGCGTCGAGCAGCGACCTGGAGTTCGGCTTCAACGGCTCCAGCCCCCAGACCGTCGGCATCCGCTTCCCCGACGTGGACATCCCCGACGGGGCGGTGATCGAGCGCGCGTTCCTGCGCTTCGAGGCCCTGGAGAGCGGGGGTGCCCCGGCGTCGTTCCTGATCGAGATCGAAGGGTCGGAGACCGCCGCGACCTATCGCTTCTCCTCCAAGCCCGACAGCCGCTCCTACGCGGACGACTTCCTGTGGTCGGACGTGGAGGCCTGGAGCGCGGGCGGGGTCTACGAGACGCCCGACATCTCCGAGCTGATCGAGACCGTGATCGGCTCTGACGGGGTGCAGGGCGGCGCGCTCGCCTTCCGCATCAGCGGCGCGCCGGGCAACGCCGGCGACCGGGTGGCGCATGCCTGGAACTCGACCGGCGGCGCCGAGCCCGAGCTGGTGATCGTGCTCGACCCCGACAGCCTGCTCTGAGCCATCCCAGGACGGGCCCCCGCTCGGGGGCCCGGCGAGGCCCTCGGCCCCGCGCCCGGATCCGGGCGCGAAGCCTTCTCGCGCTCGGGCGCCGGCGGCGGTCCGCGACGCCATGCCGGGCACGGCCGATCCGGCCCCCGAGCGATGGGGCCGGCGTCCTCGGCGGCCCGCGCCGCGAGCCCCGGGGCGCGATCGCAACCCTCCACGCGCGAGTCCCCACCCCCGGTTCCCCGCCCCCGATTGCGGCGTCCGAGGTCCGGCTCCCGCGCCCGCGGAGCGATCCGTGCGCCGATCCCGCTGCGCAGGCCGGGCGGCGCGTGCTATGCGGGCGGGGTCACCGGGCGGGCGCGGTCCGCCCCGGTGCGCCGACACGAGGAGACGACATGAAGCTGATGCGCGTGGGCCCGAAGGGCCAGGAGAGGCCGGCGATGCTGGCGGACGGGACGATCCGGGATCTGTCGGGCGAGGTCGAGGACATCGCCGGGGAGGTGCTCGGGGAGGCAGGGCTCGACCGGCTGCGCGGGCTCGACCCGTCCTCGCTGCCCGAGATGGCGCCGGGCCGGATCGGCCCGTGCGTGGGCCGCGTGGGCAAGTTCGTCTGCATCGGGCTCAACTACTCCGACCACGCCGCCGAGACCGGCGCCGAGGTTCCGAAGGAGCCGATCCTGTTCATGAAGGCCACCACCGCGATCTGCGGCCCCGACGACGAGGTGCTGATCCCGCGGGGGTCCGAGAAGACCGACTGGGAGGTCGAGCTCGGCGTCGTCATCGGCACCACCGCGCGCTACGTCGAGGAGGCCCGGGCGATGGCCCATGTCGCGGGCTACTGCGTGGTCAACGACGTCTCCGAGCGCGCCTTCCAGGCCGAGCGCGGCGGGCAGTGGACCAAGGGCAAGTCGGCCGACAGCTTCGGGCCGATCGGGCCGTGGCTGGTGACGCGCGACGAGGTGCCCGACCCCCAGGCGCTGCCGCTGTGGCTCGAGGTCGACGGCGAGCGCCGGCAGGACGGCAGCACGGCGACGATGGTGTTCGGCGTCGCCCATCTGGTGAGCTACATCTCGCAGTTCATGACGCTCGCGCCCGGCGACGTGATCTCCACGGGCACGCCGCCCGGCGTCGGCCTGGGCATGAAGCCGCCCACCTTCCTGCACGCGGGCCAGACCATGCGGCTCGGCGTCGAGGGGCTGGGCGAGCAGACCCAGCGCGTCGGGCAGGCGTGAGGCGCCGCCGCCCGCCTGGTCCGGGCGGGCGGCGAGAATCGGGCGCTCCTGTGACAATCGCCTTGTTTTGTTGAAGTAAAGCCCAGCTTCACGGCCCCCTGCTATCGAGGCCCCGGGGAACGGGACGAGGTGTGGGATGCAAGTCGAGGGCAAGGCTCCGATCATCATCAAGCGCAAGCGCGTGACGGTGGGCGGCGGCCATCACGGCGGCGCGTGGAAGGTGGCCTACGCCGACTTCGTGACCGCCATGATGGCGTTCTTCATGCTGATGTGGCTCCTCAACGCCACCACCGAGAACCAGCGCAAGGGCTTGGCCGACTACTTCAGCCCGACCATCGCGGTGAGCCGCGTCTCGGGCGGCGGCGCCGGCATGTTCGGCGGCGACAGCATGCAGTCCGAGGACACGCTGGCCCAGAGCGGGATCGGCGCCGAGGACCGCCTGCCCACGGAATCGCGCGCCTCGCGCGGCGCCACGGGCCTCGCCGAGGAGGGCCCCGACGAGGACGACGCCGCGATGGAGACGATCGCCGAGGCGCTGCGCGCGCGCGCCGGCGAGAGCCTCGACGACGGGGTGCTGCGCCATGTGGTCACGCGCGTCACCGACGAGGGGCTGGTGGTGGAGGTGTTCGCGCTGCCGGGCGAGCCCTTGTTCGAGGCCGACCCGCAGCGCGGCGGCGAGCGGCCGACCGAGACGCTGCGCGCCATCACCGGCGTGCTCGCGCAGGGCTTCGCGCTGGTGCGCAACGACGTCGCGGTCGAGGGCCACGTCGCCGCCCGCCCGCTGCCGCTGCGTCGGCGCGACACGGCCTGGGAGGCCTCGCAAGGCCGCGCCGACGCGGTGCGCCGCCTGTTGGAGGAGGCCGGGTTGGAGCCCCGCCGCGCGGCCCGCGTCACCGGCCACGCCGACCGCGAGCCCGCGGTGGCCGACGCGATGGCCGTGCGCAACGACCGCGTCGAGGTGGTGCTGCTGCGCGAGGGGCCGCGGGGTTCGGGATCGGCAGCGCGTTAGGGTCGCGTTAAGCCGCGCGCCCCTATGGCCGGGGAAAGCCCATCCCGCCTGCAGGAGCGCGCCCGTGACGATCTCTTCCTCCCTCAACGCCGGCGTCGCGGGCCTCAAGGCCAACGCCTCGCGCCTCGCCAGCATCTCGGACAACATCGCCAACTCGGCCACCGACGGCTACCGCCGGGTTCGCACCGACTTCGCCTCGCTCGCGGTCTCCGAAAGCCCCTCGCTCTACGTCGCGGGCGGCGTTCGCAGCTCCAGCACGCGGCTGATCGACGAGTCGGGGCCGCTCACGGCCTCGGCCAACGCCACCGACATCGCGGTCTCGGGCCGCGGCATGCTGCCGGTCTCCTCGCAGGTGCCGCCCCGCGGCGGCAGCGCCACCACCGAGCTGCGCCTGACCACCACCGGCGCCTTCCGCCCCGACGCCGACGGCGTGCTGCGCGACGCGCAGGGACAGGTGCTGCTGGGCTGGCCGGCGGCGCTCGACGGCAGCTTCCCGATCGTCCCGCGCCAGTCGGTGGCCGCCCTCGAGGCGGTGCGCATCGACAAGGGCTGGACCCAGGGCGCGGCCACCACGTCGCTGTCGATCGAGGCCAACCTGCCGGCCACCGCCACCCGGGCCGGCGAGGCCGGCGAGCCCTACACGATGACGACCGAGTACTACGACCCGCTGGGCGGCCTCCAGACGCTCGCCTTCACCTTCACGCCCGCGGTGCCGGCCGCCGGCGGAGCCCCCAGCAACACCTGGAACCTCCAGATCGCCGAGGACGCCCCGGGCGGGGCCGTCCTGGCCGCATACGAGCTTGAGTTCTCCGACGCCCGCGGCACCGGGGGCACGCTCACGCGCGTCGACAGGCTCTCGGCCACGGGTGGCGACTACGTCGCCGACGGGGGCACCGTGGAGCTCATCATCGACGGCGAGCCGATGAAGGTCGCCATCGGCGAGATCGGCCGCCCCGGCGGGCTCACGCAGCTCTCCGACAGCTTCGCGCCCGCCGCCTCGCGCCTCGACGGCGCGCCAGCGGGCACCACGGCCTCGGTGGAGGTGCGGCCCGACGGCACGGTGCGCACCATCTCCAACGCGGGCTTCGAGCGCACGATCTACAAGATCCCGCTCGTGGACGTGCCGAACCCCAACGGCCTCGTCTCCGAGACCGGCACCACCTTCACCGTCTCGGCCGAGAGCGGCCCGTTCTACCTCTGGGACGCCGGCGAGGGGAGCACGGGCTCCATCGAGGGCTTCGCCCGCCAGGAGAGCGCCACCGACGTGGCGGGCGAGCTGACCGACCTGATCCAGACCCAGCGAGCCTACTCGTCCAACGCCAAGATCATCCAGACCGTGGACGAGATGCTCCAGGAGACCACCAACCTCAAGCGCTGACGCGCCCCACCCTGAGCCCCAACCCCGAACCCGGGCCCGGAGGCCGCCATGACCATCGCCACAGCCCTTTCGACCGCCCTGTCGGGCCTCTCCGCGCGCAACCGCGAGGCCGGGGTCGTCTCGTCCAACATCGCCAACGCCACCACCGAGGGCTACGCGCGCCGCGAGGTCGAGCTCTCCCAGCGCGCCTTAGGCGGCGTCCGGGTCGAGGGGGTGCGCCGCGCCGAGGACACTCGGCTGAGCGCCGACCTGCGGCTGGCCGAGGCCGGCCGGGCCGGCTCGGACCTGACGCGGGACGCCCTCAAGCGCATCGAGGGCGCGATCGGCTCGCCCGAGGCGCCGGGCTCGCTCGGCGCGCGCGTGGTGGCGCTCGAGGCGGCGCTGACCGACGCCGCCGCCGATCCGGGCTCGGAGGCCCGTCTGCGCGCGGTCGCGGGCGCCTTGGGCGACGTGTCGGCCGGGCTGAACTCGGCCGGGCGCGCGGTCGAGGCCGCGCGCACCGCCGCCGAGGCCGGGATCGACGCCGACGTGCGCGCGCTCAACGGCGAGCTCGCCCGCGTCGCCGACCTCAACGTCCAGATCGCGCGCGCGCGCGCGACGGGGCGCGACGTGAACGCGCTCCTCGACCTGCGCCGCTCGGCCATCGACGAGGTGGCGCGGATCGTGCCGGTGCGCGCCCTGGAGCGTCAGGACGGCATGACGACGCTGATCGCCGAAGGTGGCGCGACGCTGCTGGAGAGCACCCGCCCGGCCGAGGTCGGGTTCGAGGCCGCGGGCCTCGTGACCGCCGAGATGAGCGTGGGCGCGGGCTCGCTCGGGCGCGTCACGGTCCGGGGCGAGCCGATCGATCCCTCGAAGCCCGGCGGCGCGCTCTCGGGCGGCACGCTCGGCGCGCGGCTCGCGCTGCGCGACGAGGCCCTGCCCGCGATCCAGTCGCGGCTCGACGCCTTCGCGGGCGACCTCGCGGGCCGCGTCGGCCCCGGCGGCCCCGACGCGACGCTCGCGCCGGGCGATGCGGGGCTCCTGACCGACGCGGGCGCCGCGGTGGCGGCCTCACCCGTCCCGGGCCTCGCCGGGCGGCTCGCCGTCAACGCGGCCGTGGTCCCGCCCTCGGGCGAGCTGTGGCGGCTGCGCGACGGGCTCGGCGCGGCCGGGCCCGGCCCCTCGGGGCGCTCGGAGCTGCTGCGGGGCCTCTCGGACGCGCTGGCGCGGCCGGACGCGGCGCCGGCGGGCTTCATGCCGGGCCGGCGCGGCGCGTCGGGGCTCCTGGCCGAGGTGGCCTCGGGCGTGGCCTCGGCGCGGCTCGGCGCGCAGGCCCAGGGCGCGCGCGCCGCGGCCTCGGCCGAGATCCTGCGCCAGGAGGAGCGGGCGCAGGGCGTGGACACCGACGCCGAGCTCCAGCGCCTGATGGAGATCGAGCGCGGCTACGCCGCGGGCGTGCGCGTGCTGCGCGCCGCCGACGAGATGCTCGCCCGACTGCTGGAGATCTGAGGCCATGACCACGATCGGATTCGGCGACCTCGCCCGCACGACGCCCCTGGCGCGGCAGGGCGCGCAGGCGCGCGCCGACCTCGCCCGGCTCTCCCAGGAGCTGACCACCGGGCGCCAGGGCGACGTGGCGGCGGCCGCGAAGGGCGACCTGCGCGCGATCGCGGGGATCGAGCGCTCGCTGGCGCTGCTCGGGCGCTCGGAGGCCGCGGCGACCGCGGCGCAGGGGCGGATGGACGCCATGCAGGCAGGGCTCGAAGCCGTGCAGGAGGCCGCGAGGGGCGCCGCGTCGGGCCTTTTGTCGGTGGCGGGCCCCGCGGCCACGGCCGGCATGGGGCAGGCCGGGGGGATCGCCCGCGCGGCGCTCGGCGGCGCGCTCTCGGCGCTCTCGGCGCGGATGGGCGACGTGCACCTCTTCTCGGGCGCGGCCTCGGACGGCGCACCCCTGCCAGGCATGGACGAGATGCTGGGCGCGCTGCGCGCCGAGGTCGGGCCTCAGTCCGACCCCGCGGCGCTGCGCGCGGCGGTCCAGGCCTGGTTCGCGCCCGGCGGCGGGCTGGACGCGGCCTTCCCGCGGCCCGGCGCCGACGAGCCCGCCGTGGTGCCGCTCGCCCCCGGCGAGACGCTGAGCATCGCGGCCACGGCCGCGGACCCCGCGATCCGCGGCACGCTTGCGGCGCTGGCGACGGCCGTGCTGGCCGGCGAGAACCAGGGCGGCGCGATGGACCGGGAGGCGCAGCGCGAGGCGCTCGCGGCCGCAGGGGCCGCGCTGGTGTCCGACGCGCCCGGGCTCACCGGCCTGCGCGGCCGGCTCGGCACCTCCGAGGGCCAGTCCGAGCGCGCGCTGGCGCGCATCCGCTCGGAGAGCTCGGCGCTGGAGCTGGCGCGCGGCGAGGCGCTGGAGGTGGACCGCTACGCGGTCGCCACCGAGTTCCAGGCGGCCCAGGCGGGGGTCGAGACGCTCTACCTCGTGACCGCGCGGCTCTCCAACCTCTCGCTCGCCAAGTATCTGGGATGAGGGTGCGCGCGCCCTCGCCGGCACCCGTCGCGCCGTCCCCCCCGGTGCGGGCGATCCCGCCGGTGCGGGCGATCCCGCCGGGCGGCGTGCCGCTGCTCCTGGCGGTGGGGGGGGCCGCGCTGTCGCTGTCGCTGGTCCTGCGGGGCCTCGCCTCGCGGGGCGCGGGGCGGGCGCTCGCGCTCCTCGCGGCGCTGACGCTGGCGCTCGCGGGGCCCGGCGCACCGGCCATCGCGGGCGGCCTCGCGGACGGGATGGGCGGCTTCGACGGCATGGGGGGCGGCTGCAACGGCTCGTCCATCGGAGGCGACGGCAGCGCGGTGCGGATCAAGGATCTGGTCGAGTTCGACGGCGTGCGCGGCAACGACCTGGTGGGCTACGGCCTCGTCGTGGGGCTCAACGGCACCGGCGACGGCCTGCGGAACTCGCCCTTCACCGAGGACATCATGGCGACCGTGCTGGAGCGGCTCGGCGTCAACGTCTCGGGCGAGACCTTCCGGCCGAAGAACGTCGCGGCCGTCCTGGTGACGGCGGAGCTGCCGCCCTTCGCGCGGGCGGGTGCCAGCATCGACGTGACGGTCTCGGCGATCGGCGACGCGTCGAGCCTCCTGGGCGGCACGCTGGTGATGACGCCGCTCAACGCCGCCGACGGCGAGGTCTACGCGGTGGCGCAGGGCACCGTGATCTCGGGCGGCGTGTCGGCCACCGGCGACGCGGCCAGCGTCATCGAAGGGGTGCCGACCTCGGGCTCGATCCCCTCGGGGGCGCGCGTCGAGCGCGAGGTGGCGTTCGACCTGTCGAGCCTCTCGACGGTGCGGCTGGCGCTCAGGACGCCCGACTTCACCACCGCCGGGCGCATCGAGCAGGCGATCAACGCCTGCTTCGGCCACACGGTGGCGATGATGCAGGATTCGGGCACGGTGGCCGTCAACGTCGCCTCCACCGGTGCGCCCTCGGTCGCCCACGCGCTCCAGAGCATCGAGACGCTCAGGGTGTCGCCCGAGCGCGCCGCGCGCGTGGTCGTGGACCAGCGATCGGGCACCATCGTGATGGGCGAGGACGTGCGCATCAGCCGCGTCGCCGTCAGCCAGGGCAACCTGACGCTGCGCATCGAGGAGGCGCCGCAGGTGGTCCAGCCCAACCCGTTCTCCGAAGGCCAGACGGTGGTGGTGCCGCGCTCGCGCGCCGGGATCGAGGAGCAGCCCGGCACCGGGCTCGCGGAGGTCTCGGGCGAGACCTCGCTCGCCGACGTGGTGGCGGGGCTCAACGCGCTGGGCGTCTCCCCCCGCGACATGATCGACATCCTCAAGAGCATCAAGTCCGCGGGCGCGCTCCACGCCGAGTTCATCGTCCAGTAGGCGCGCTCGGGGGTCTGGCGGCCGGTCGCGCGCACCACCCATCTATGGCCGGGGCGCGCGCGAGATCGGGCGCGACGCCGCCATCCTCGGCCGGCACGGCGCGCGCCGCGGCCGAGCCCCGTTCGGTCGTCGCGCCCGCTCCGGGGGTCCGCCGCCAGGGGCGCCGCCCGTCATGGGATGACGCCGCCACATCCGCCATGCGGCGGAGGGCTTCGCGCGACGCAGGGCGGCCCCACCCTCCGCGCGCCGGGCGCGACCGCCCGGCATCCCGTCGGCCACGGGACCGTCATGGACCGATCCCCATGGGCTTCGCGCGCTCCGGCCCTGCGAGCGGCCGTCCGGCGCGCCGGCCTCGCGGGGCCGGAGCGCCACGCCCGCGCCCCGTTCACCCCCTCGTCATCGCTTTGCGCTGGCACGTGGCCCATCGCTGCCTCATCTTGGCCGGCATGTCGGGCGGCGGGTCCGCCCGGCGGCGGGGGGACCGGCTCGCGGGCCGGGTGCGGGGCCGAGCGCGGGGCCGAGTGCGGGGCAGGTGGGCATGGGTTGGACGAGACGCGACTCGAGGGCGCCGCGCGCTCCGCGCGTCCCCGGGGTGGGGCCGACCCTTCGCGCCCTGCAAGACCTGTGGCCCCTGCTCGCCCCGAAGGCGCCTCGGCCCCTGCGTGCTCCGAGGGCGCGACGAGCCCCGCGCGCCGTGACGGCGCGCCGAGCCCTGCGCGCCTCGGCGGCGGTCGCGCTGGGCCTGTGGGTCGGGCTCGCGCCGGGCTGGACCCAGAACGTGCCGGTGGGGCTGCGCGTCGCCGGCGAGGACGACATGCGCGCCGAGATCGAGCAGGCCTCGCTGCTGCTGCGCGCCGAGGACGAGGGGCTCACCGAGGTCCAGGATCTGATCGCCGCGGCGCGCGCCGACTACACGCGCATCGTCGGCCGGCTCTACTCGGAGGGCTATTACGGCCCCGTCGTCTCGATCCTGATCGACGGGCGCGAGGCGGCCGAGATCCCGCCCTTCGACGCGCCCGGGCGGATCGGCGCCATCCAGATCCTGGTGGACACCGGCCCGCTCTACCGCTTCGGCCGGGCCGCGATCGACCCGCTCGCCCCGGGCACCGAGCTGCCCGAGGCGTTCGTGCGCGGCGAGGACGCGCGCACCGGCGTGGTGCGCGAGGCCGCCGCCTCCGCCGTCACCGGCTGGCGCGAGGTCGGCCGCGCCAAGGCCGAGGTCGCCGACCAGTCGATCCTGGCCGACTACGCGCGCCGCGCGCTCGACGTGTCGATCGCCGTCCGGCCGGGGCCGGTGGTGCGCTTCGGGCGGCTGAACATCGCCGGCAACGAGCGCGTGCGCGCCGAGCGCATCCGCGAGATCGCGGGCTTCCCATCCGACGAGGTGTTCGACCCCGACAAGCTGGATCTCGCGCAGGAGCGCCTGCGCCGCACCGGCGCCTTCCGCGCCGTGGCGCTCACCGAGGCCGAGGCGCTGGGGCCGGGGGACACGCTCGACATCGGGCTCACCGTGATCGAGGACGCGCCGCGCCGCTTCGGCTTCGGCGCCGAGATCGGCACCGACGAGGGCGTCTCGCTGGAGGCGTTCTGGATCCACCGCAACCTCCTCGGCGGCGCCGAGCGGCTCACCTTCGAGGGCGAGGTGGACGGCATCGGCCTGAGCGGCGAGGAGGATCCCGACTTCCGCCTGACGACGCGCTTCGAGCGGCCCGCGACCTTCGACGCCGACACCAACCTCACCGCGCTCGCCGAGGTCGAGCGGCTCGACGAGCCCGCCTTCCAGAGCGACATCGTCCGCCTGGAGGTCGGCGTCATCCGCTACGCGACCGAGGATCTGATCGTGCGCGGAGGGCTCCAGCTCCGCTTCTCGGACGTCGACGACGATTTCGGCATGCGCCAGTTCCGCCACCTGATCGTGCCGCTCCAGGCCACCCAGGACAAGCGCGACGACCGGCTCAACCCGACCGAGGGCTATTACGCCGACCTCGCCGTCGCGCCCTATGTCGGGCTCGCGGGCTCGCAGACGGGCGCGCTGCTCTACGGCGACGGGCGCGCCTATTACGGGCTGGGCGTCGAGGACCGCATCGTGCTCGCCGGCCGCCTCCAGGCGGGCTCGGTGCTGGGATCGGACATCGAGGAGACGCCGCCCGACTACCTCTTCTTCTCCGGCGGCGGCGGCACGGTGCGCGGCCAGCCCTACGAGTCGCTCTCGCTCTTCCGCGACGGCAACGAGGTCGGCGGGCGCTCCTTCCTCGGGATCCAGAGCGAGGTGCGCGGCGCGGTGACCGAGAAGATCGGCCTGGTGGGCTTCGTGGACGCGGGCCTCATCGGCGCCGACCCCTTCGGCGGCGAGACCGAGAGCCACACCGGCGCGGGCCTCGGGCTGCGCTACCAGACCGGGATCGGCCCGATTCGATTCGACCTCGCCGCCCCGGTCTCGGGCGGCACCGGCGAGGGGGTGCAGTTCTACCTCGGCATAGGGCAGGCCTTCTGATGCGCGCATGGCTCCTCATCCTGGCCCTCCTGACGCTCGCGGCCGCCCCGGCGGCCGCGCAGGACATCGACGACGCGGATGGCGGGCGCGGGTTCCTGACCTCGCGCATCGAGGGGCTGCTGTCGGGCGCGGGCCGCGAGGTCCGCATCACGGGCTTCGAGGGGGCGCTGTCGTCGCGCGCGACCATCGACCGGCTGACCATCGCCGACGACGAGGGCGTCTGGCTCACCATCGAGGACGCGGTGTTCGACTGGGACCGCTCGGCGCTCTTCGGCCGCCGGCTGGAGATCCAGGAGCTCTCGGCGGGCCTGATCAAGCTCGACCGCTTCCCGGCGTCCGATCCGGGGGTCCAGCCGCCGCGGGCCACCGCGCGCGAGTTCAAGCTGCCCGAGCTGCCGGTGTCGGTCGAGATCGGCCGCGTCGCGGCCGAGCGCGTGGAGCTCGGCGCGCCGATCCTGGGCCAGCCGGCGGCGCTGAGCCTGGAGGGCTCGGGACGGCTCTCGGACGGCACCGCCGAGGTGCGGCTCGACGCGCGGCGGGTCGACGACGCCGAAGGGCGTTTCGTCGTGGACGCCTCCTACGACCCGGGGGCGGGCGGGCTCGACCTCACGGTGACGCTCGACGAGGGGGCGGGCGGGATCGCGGCCACCGCGCTCGGCATCCCCGGCGAGCCGCCGCTGACGCTCGCGGCCGAGGCCACGGGGACGCCCTCGGACCTCTCGGCCGAGTTCGCCCTCGGCGCGGACGGCGCCGACCGGCTCGCGGGCACCTTCGCGCTTCGCGACGAGGGCGACGGCCGACGCTTCGCGCTCGACGCCCGAGGCGACGTGGCGCCGCTGCTCGCGCCCGACTATCGGGACTTCTTCGGCGACGATCTGAGCGTCACCGCCGAGGGCTCGCAGACCGAAGGGGAGGGCTTCGAGCTCTCCGCGCTCTCGGTCGAGACGGCCGAGCTGAGCCTGCGAGGCTCGGCCAGCATCGCGCCCGGCGGGCTGCCCGACGCCTTCGACCTCGCGCTCGTGCTCCGGAACGGCGAGGACGGCGTGCGGCTGCCGGTGGGCGGCGAGGTCCGGGTCGGCGCGGCCGACCTGACGGCGCGCTTCGACGCGAGCGAGGGGGAGGCCTGGACGCTCTCGGGCACGATCGAGACGCTGCGCACCGGCGCGGTGGACGTGGGCCGCCTGACGCTCGACGGCGGCGGGACGATCTCGCGCGCCGATCCGCGCGCCGTCACCGGCGAGGCGCGGCTCACCGCGAGCGGGGTCGAGGCCGACGACCCGGGGCTCGTCGAGGCGCTGGGCTCGGAGATCACGCTCGGCGTGGACGCGGGCTGGGCCGAGGGGCAGCCGGTCGATCTGCGCTCGCTGCGGGTGAGCGGCGCGGGCTTCGAGGTCTCGGCCGAGGGCCAGGTCGCGGGCGCGACGCTCGACGGCACCGTGACCGCGAATCTGGAGGATCTCTCGCAGTTCGACGCGCTCACCGGCGCCTCGCTCGGGGGCGCGCTGGAGGTCCGCGCCGAGGGCAGCTTCGCGCCGCTGTCGGGCGCCTTCGACGCCCGGCTCACGGGCACCGGGCGCGACCTCTCGACCGGGATCGAGGCGGCGGACGCGCTGATCGGCGGTCAGGCCCAGCTCGTGGTGGACGCCGCGCGCACCGTGGAGGGCACCGAGATCCGCGAGTTCACGATTGAGACCGAGGCGCTTCGGGCCGAGGTCGAGGGCCACATCGCGCCCGACGCCGAGGAGGCGGTGCGGCTGAGCTACACGGCCCAACTCCACGACGTGGGGCGGCTGGTGGAGCAGGTTTCGGGGCCCGCCACGATCGAGGGCACGGTGATGCGCGCGGGCGCGCTGGGCCAGCCGCCCGAGGCGCAGGCCGAGGGCGTGGACGCCCGCTGGCGCGTGACGCTCCAGGCCGAGGCCCCGCAGGAGACCTCGGTGACGCTCTTCGCCACGGTGCCCGACGAGGGCGCCGCCAGCGTCGATTTCGAGGCCAGCGTCGGCGATCTCGAGCCCTACGTCGCCCAGCTCCCCGGCCCGGCCTCCGTCCAGGGCCGCGCGCGCCGCGAGGGCGGCGACTGGACCGCGAACCTGACGGCCGACCTGCCGCAGGACATCACGGCGCGGGCCGACGCCACGCTCTCGGAGGCCGGCGCGCTCGCGGCCGACTTCGACGCGAGCGTGGGCGAGCTCGGCGCCTTCGTGCCCCAGCTCGCGGGCGAGGCGACGCTGACGGGGAGCGTCACGCGCGACGCCGAGACGCAGGACGTGCGAGCCGTGGTGTCGGCCGATCTGCCCCAGGGGATCGAGGCCGAGGTCACGGCGGCCCTGCCCGCCGAGGGGCCGGCCACGGCCGCGTTCGACGCGCGGATCGCCGACCTCGGCGCCTTCGTGCCCCAGCTTCCAGGCGAGGCGACGCTGAGCGGGAGCGCCACGCGCGACGCGGACGGCGTCGAGGCGAGCTTCGACCTCGCGGCACCCCAGGGGATCGAGGCCCAGGTCGAGGCGACGCTGCCCGCCGAGGGCCCGACGACGGCCGCGTTCGACGCCCGCGTGGCCGACCTCGGCGCCTTCACGGACCTCGTGGAGGGCCCCGCGACGCTGACCGGCACGGCGACCCGGAGCGACGACGGCGTGACCGCGGTGGACGCCCGGATGGACGGCCCCGAGGGCATCGAGGCCACCCTCGACGCGCGGCTCGTGGGCGAGGCGCTGAGCGCCGACCTCGACGCGCAGGTGCCCGATGTCGGCGCCTTCGTCCCGGCCCTGGAGGGCCCCGCCGCGATCGACGCCGCCGTGCGGCGCGAGGACGGCGCGACGCGCGCGACGCTGAGCGTGGACGGCCCCCAGGGCATCGAGGCCGAGATCGCCGCGACCCTGCCCGCCGAGGGGCCGATCGAGGCCACCTACGACGCGCGCGTCAGTGACGTGTCGGCGCTCGCGCCGCTGCCGGAGGGGCCCGCGGCGCTCTCGGGGACCGCCACCCGCACCGCCGACGGCGCCGTCTCGACCGACGCGCGGCTGACGGCGCCCGCGGGCATCGCCGCCGACGTGACCGCGAGCCTCGCCGCCTCCGGGGACATCCAGGCCGAGCTGGACGCGACGGTGGCCGAGCCCGGCGCGCTGCGCGAGGGGCTGCCGGGGCCGATCGAGGCCGAGGTGGCGGCGAGCCGCACGAACGGCGCCTGGACGGCCAACGCCGACGTGACCGCGCCCGGCGACACGCGGCTCGCGCTCGACGCGACGCTGCCGCCCGAGGGCGACGCGGCGGTGGACTTCGACCTCGCGCTGGCCGACCCCGCGCCCTACCTCAACGGGCTCCCCGGGCCCCTGACGGCGACCGGCACGGCGCGGCGCGACCCCGAGGGCTGGACGGCCGAGGTGGACGCCGCGGCCGCCGACGGCAGCCGGATCACCGCCGACGCCACCCTGCCCGACGAGGGCCGCGCCGAGGTCGCGTTCGACGCCCGCCTGGCCGATCTCGGCCGCTTCGTGCCCCGGCTCCCCTCGGGCGAGGCCACCGCCCAGGGCACCGCGACGCGCGAGGACGGCACCTGGAGCGCGCAGGCCCAGCTGACGGCGCCCGCCGGAATCGCGGCCCGCGTCGAGGGCTCGCTCGCGCCCTCCGGCGACGCGGACGTGACCTTCGACGCGGCCGTGGGCGAGCTGGGCCGCTTCGTGCCCCAGCTTCCCGGCGAGGCCACGGCCCAAGGCACGGTGCGCCGCGAGGGGGGCGCCTTCGTCCTCGACGTGGAGGCCACCGGCCCCCGGGGGACCAGCGCCTCGCTCGACGGCACCTACGATCCGCAGGGCCCGACCGACGTGGACTTCGACCTGCGGCTCGGCGACGTGGCGCCCTTCGTGCCGCAGCTGAGCGGCCCGGTCGCGGCGCAGGGCACGCTGACCTCGCAGGGCGCGCAGAGCCCGCTCGCCATCGACGCGGCGGTGGAGGGCCCGGCGGGCTCGCGGGCCCAGCTCGGCGGCACGCTCGCGCGCGACTTCGCCACCGCCGACCTCTCGGCCTCGGGCACCGCGCCGCTCGACCTCGCCAACCCCTTCATCCGCCCGCGCGCGATCGACGGGACGGCGCGCTTCGACCTCCGCCTCGACGGGCCCCTGGAGCCCGGCTCGCTCACCGGCACCGTCAGCGCGCAGGGCGCGCGGCTCGCGCTCCCGGACCAGCGCCTCGCCATCGAGGGCATCGACGCCGAGGTCCGGCTCGCGGCCGGGCGCGCCGTGCTCGACGTCACGGGCGAGCTGAGCACGGGGGGCCGGCTCGCGGCCTCGGGGCCGATCGCGCTCGCGCCCCCCTTCGAGGCCGACCTGAGCGTGACGGCCGAGGATCTCGTGATCGTCGACCCGCTCCTTTACGAGACGACGGTGGACGCCGGGCTGAGCGTCACCGGCCCGCTGACGGGCAGCGGCGGGCGCATCGCCGGCACCATCCAGCTCGCCGAGACCGAGGTGCGCATCCCCTCCTCGGGCTTCGGCGGCTCGGGCGCGATCCCGCTCATCGAGCATGTGGGCGCGCCGCGCGCGGTGCAGCTCACGCGCCAGAGGGCCCGGCTCGCCGACGTGGCCCCCGCGAGCCGCCGCGGCACGCCGCAGAACAACGTCTTCGACCTCGACATCCGCATCCTCGCCGAGAACCGCATCTTCGTGCGCGGCCGCGGGCTCGACGCCGAGCTCGGCGGCGCGCTGCGCCTGACGGGGAGCACCGCCGACGTGGTCCCGGTGGGCGAGTTCGACCTGATCCGCGGCCGGCTCGACCTGCTCGGCCAGCGCTTCGACTTCGACGAGGGCTCCTTCTCGCTCCAGGGCGACTTCGTGCCGGTGATCCGGCTGGTGGCCGTCACCGAGACCGACGACGACCAGATCTCGATCATCCTGGAGGGCGAGCTGACCGACCCCGACCTGCGCATCGTCTCGGGCGCGGGGCTGCCGCAGGACGAGGCGATCGCGCGGCTCCTGTTCGGGCGCGACCTGCGCGAGCTGAGCCCGTTGCAGGCCGCGCGCCTCGCCAACGCCGTGGCGGAGCTGTCGGGGCGCGGGGGCGCGCTGGGCCTCGTCAGCGGGCTGCGCGAGGGGCTCGGGCTCGACGACCTCGACATCACCTCCAACGAGGAGGGCGTGCTGGCGCTGCGCGCGGGCCGATACCTGACCGACAACGTCTACACCGACCTGTCGATCGACGAGCAGGGCCAGACCGAGATCAACCTCAACCTCGACGTCACCGACGACGTGACCGTCAAGGGCCGCGTCAACGCCGAGGGCAGGAGCGGGCTGGGGCTGTTCTTCGAGCGCGACTACTGAGCGCTCGGTCCCCCGCGCCAGGAACCCCGCGCGACGGGATCGGGTTGAGGGGCATCGAGCCGCAGGGGGAGCCGCCGCCATGCCGACTGACATCCCGCCCGACGCCCCCCCCGGACCCCCGGAGGGCCCCCGCAACAGCCTGCGCGCGCTGCTCGACGGCACCGTGCGCGTCGAGGGGGACGACCTGCCGGTCTCGGACGCCTGGATCGACCGCCACGCGATGGCGCTGCGCTATGTCGGGCTCGACGTGGGCGGCTGGCTCGACCGGCACGTGGCGCTGGTCTCGGCGGAGCGCCTCGCCTGGTCGCGCGACGCCGGGGGGGCGGGCGGCTGGCGCGCGGACCTGGGCCGGGCCGAGATCGAGGCCGACGAGGCCCGGCTCCAGGAGGGCCGGGGGTGGATCGACATCGCCGCGCTGCCGCCGGTGATCACCGGGCCCTTCGGCTTCACCGTCTCGCCGATGCTCATCGGGGCAGGGCTCCTGTCGGAGGCCGAGGAGGAGCGTCCGCCCCACCCCCCCGGCGGAGGGGAGGGGGAGGAGGCCTCGGGCCGGACGCGCGCGCTCGACCGCGCAGGCGACTGGCTCGACGCCCCGGTGAAGCCGCGGCCCGACGGGGTGGGGCCGAAGGGGGAAGCCGAGGCGAGGCTCTCCATCGCCGACCTGCTGATCGACCCCGCCGACCTGTCGGTCACCCACGCCGTGATCGAGGTCGGCGGGCGGCCACGGGCCGTGCCGCTGCTGCGGCTCGATCCGCGGCCCGAGGACGGGGAGCCGGTGCCCCTCGACCTCACCCTCGCCGAGATCGAGGCCATGCCCGAGGTCGTCGCGCCCTCGCGCGACCCCTGAGCGAGCGCGAGGGCCGGGTCCGCGACGCCGTCGGGGCCGCGCGAGACCAGCGCGCCTCGCCCTCGGAACCGGTGGAGGGCACGGGACGTTCGCCCGCCATCGCCGCGGCGCCCGCCGATCGTCGGACCGAGGGGCCGGGGAATCTCCCCCGAGCCGCTGCCGCGCGGGCCGCGATCGGGGGTGGGCCGGGCATCGAGAGGAGTGAGCCATGAGAATCTCTGATGCTGGGCACCGCCGCGGCGCTGGCCCTCGCCGCCGGAGCCCGAGCCCAGACCGGGACCGTGGCCCCGACGATCGAGGGCACCGGGACCGTGCCCGGCGATCTGGCCGGCCGCCCGGTCTACGCCGTCGAGGGCGACGCAGGGGACACGGCGCTTCTGACGGATGTCCCTCCCGGCTGGATCGAGGTCGGCGTGATCGAGGAGCTGGCGGCCGCGGGCGGCGGCGTCGAGGTGGCCTTCGCGCCCGGGCTGATGGCCGAGGACGAGGCGACGAGCGCCGAGGTGCCGGCCGAGCGGCTGCGGCTGATCCCCGACCGGGACGACCCGGGCAACTACTTCGTGCTGCTCGACGTCGCCGGGACGCCGCTGGCGAGCGTGATCGAGGGCGCCGGGCGCGACCGGCCGGCCGTCGCCGCCGACGAGCCGCCGGAGGGCGCCGCCGTGATGGCCGACGAGGCGGAGCTCGCGCCCGAGCCCGAGCCCGAGCCCGAGCCCGGCGCCGAGGTCGTGGTGATCTCGCCCGAGGCGGAGGCCGAGCCGCTGCGCGAGGTGGACATCGCCGACCCCGACGCGCCGCCGATCGAGGACGCGACCGAGGTGGTGCCCGAGAGCGACCCCGGCGACGGGGCGCGGGTGCCCGAGATCGCGGCCGAGACCGGGCTGACCTCGCCCACCGGGACCGCCGCGATGCCGGCCGAGGGGGTCGTCGCGCCGCCCGGAGTGGCGCCCGAGGGCTTCGCCGTCGCCGACATGAGCACGATGGACCCGACCCAGCTTCTGGGCGTGCGCGTCTATTCGGGGGACGACGAGCGGATCGGCGAGATCGGCCGCTGGATCGGCGAGGCGACGGGCCGGTTCCCCGAGGCGGCGGTGGTGAACGTGGGCGGCCTGCTGGGCCTCGGCGAGCGTGAGGTGGCGATCCCCAGCGACCGGCTGACGCTGATGGCCGACGCCGACGGCAACGACCTGCGCGTCTACGTCGAGATGACCGGGGCCGAGATCGAGGGCCTGCCCGAGATCGCCGACTGACGCCGCGTCCCGATCGAGGGCGCGATGCGGCGAGGCCGCGCCGCCCTCCCCCGCGTGGACGCGCCCCATGCCTGGGCCGTTCACGCACGCGGGGGGAGGGAGCGCGTCCTCGCGGTGCATTCCGCTCGCCACCTCAGCCGTCCGGCGAGCCCGCTTGAGTTCTGCGGCGGCTGCGCAGGGAGCGCCCAGGCCGTGCCGCTCGTCGCCTCGACGCGCGGGATCGTGCCGGGTGCGGGGCGCTTCCTGGAGGCGTGCCGGTCGCCTCAGCGGCGGGGCGCAGGGCGGACGCCGTCCCCCACGCGCACCGGGATCGGGCGCAGCTCGGGGGCCGGCTCGGGCGCCAGGAGGCCCCCGAGGGCGCGCAGCAGATCGTCGAGAATGCGCGCGACGCGGGGCTCGGTCATCGGGGCGTCCTTTCGCTGTGCCGGGCCGGCCAGGGTGCCAGGCCCTTTCAACATAGGGGCTCGGCTCGGATGGGGAAGGGCACGGTCGCGCCATGGACCCCGACCCCCCGCCTGACGCGCGCGCCCCGGCGCGGCCCTCACACCATCTCCTCGGGTATGCCGGGCAGATCCCGGCCCAGGCGCTCGGCCGGGCGGGTGGAGTAGGGCAGGATGAAGCCGCGCCGATGCGCCGGGTGGCGGCGCAGGTTGTCGTGCGCCAGCGCCGCCCAGGACATCGCCGCCGTCTGCGTCGAGAAGCAGGCCGGAATCCGCGGTCCTCGGCAGCCAGTGCTCGAAGAGGCGCCATCGCAGGCGGCGCACGTCGGAGGGCGCGTCGAAGGCGAGCCCGGCCTCGGTATCCCAGCGGAAGGAGCGGCCGTTGAGGTTGGCCGACGACACGCAGGCGAGCGCGTCGTCGAAGAGCGACACCTTGGAATGGACGTAGATCAGCGGGGCGCCGGCATAGACGTCGCGCCTCTCGGATCGCTGGAGCGCCGGGCGCGCGGGGCAGCCGATGAACAGGCGCCGGCCGAAGGCGCGGCGGACCTTGCGGATGCAGTGCGCCTGGAGGTGCTCGCCGAAGCGCGCGTCGAGGCCGCGGGCGTCGTCGAAGGCCACGTCCTCGGGCGCGGCCGGCAGGATCAGGATGCCGGTGAGCCGCGGGTTGTCGCGCGCCGCCTGCGCCATCACGCGGGCGAGCCGCCGGTCGCGGAAGAACTGGGACTCGAGGTAGACGAAGCGCTCGGCCCGGGCCACGGCGCGGTAGTGAAGCTGCGCCAGCTCGTCGATCAGCGGCTCGGGCGAGAGCTTGACATGCGGGCGCGCGCGCTTCTTCGACAGCGTGCGCAGGAGGTGTCCGGCGTCGCGGGCCGGAGGGGCGCGGCCTGCCACCTCGTCGAGGAAGCGGCCGAGATGGGCGTGCGCGTCGGCCGCGGCGGGCCCCTGGACCAGCACCGCCACGTCGTGCCAGGTCTCGCGGCCGGGGCGCTCGTGCTCGGGCGTGTCGTGGCGCCGCTCGTCGAGGTCGAGCCCGCCGATGTAGAGCCACTCCTCGTCGAAGACGGCGAGCTTCTGGTGGTGGGTGGCGGGCACCAGCCCGGCCGAGACGAAGGCCTTCGGCGCGTAGCCGTCGGGGCGCGAGACGAGGTGCGGCGCCAGCCCCGGCATCTCGGCGATCGCGCGGGCGCGGCCGCGCTCGGGCATGCCCGAGAGCCATTCCGAGCGGGTGCGCAGCTCGCCCCGGATCCGGCTGTAGAACAGCATCCTCGGCAGCGCGGAGACGCGCGCGGGGTGCAGCGCCGCGATCACGTCGAGCCGCGCGCGAGGCCCTGCGAGTTCGGCCGCCGCCATCAGGAGGCGCACGGCGCGCCAGGTCTTGCGGTGGATGCCGCTGGCGACCACCGGGTCGAAGTCGCACAACGCCAGCTCGACGCGGACGCCGCGGCCGAGCGTGTGGGCCACGAGGTCGAACCAATCGCGCCCGACCGCGCGCCCGGCGTCCGAATAAAGCGGCGTGAGGGGGTCGAAGATCCGGAACCCCATGCGGACGTGCGAGCGCGCCGCCAGCATGCGCTCCTCGAGGGCGGGGTAGGCCTCGGCGGCGGTGATCAGGAACCGCGGCGCGGCCTGCCCGCGCGCCGGGTCGGCCCGGACCGGGACGGCGCCCTGTGGGGCCTGGCGCCCGCGCCGCCGCGCCTGCCGGCTCACTCCGCCGCCTGAAGGGCGCCGGGCGGCGAGGGCTCCTCCCCGGCGTCGTCCTCGAACCCCGAGGGGGTGAAGCGGATCGAGATGCGATAGGAGCCGGGCGCCTCCTCGACCTCGGGGGCCGCGTCGAGCTGCATGGCGAAGGCGCGGATGAGCTGGTTGCCCAGCCCCGTCCCGTCCTCGCCCATGGCGGGCGCGCGCAGGAGCGTCCCCCGGGAGTTGGCGATCGAGACCTCCGCCGAGCCGTCGGCCTCGCGGCGCAGCGACACCGCGATCCAGGGCCGCGACCCGTCCTCGGGGCGGCCGACATACTTGACCGCGTTGGTGGTGGCCTCGGTGACGAAGAGCGACAGCGGCACCGCCTGATCGGGGTAGAGCTCGAGCGGGTCGAAGTCGGACTCGACGCGCGCCTCGCCCTCGGGCGGCGCGCCCATCAGCGCGAGCTGGCCGACGATCTCGTGCAGCACGACGTCGGCGCGGATCGTGCCGGCGTCGGTCTGGTAGAGGTTGCGGTGGATGGTGGCGAGCCCCAGCACCCGGTCCTGGACGCGGCGCAGGACGTGGCGCGCCTCGGCCGAGTCGATCTGTCGCATCTGCATGTTGATGATCGAGGAGATCAGCTGGAGGTTGTTCTTGACCCGGTGGTGGACCTCGCGCAGCAGCACCTTCTGCTCGTGCAGCCGGTCCTCGGTCTCGGCCTCCTCGCGCAGGATGCGCTCGGCCATGGCGGCGAAGGCCGCGTCCATCTCGGCGATCTCGGCCGGCGCGTCGGGGGCCAGCTCGCCGTGGGGCAGGCGCCGGTGGTCGGCGAAGGCGCGCATCCGGCGGCGCAGCTCGGCCATGTGGCGGATCACCAGCCGGTGGACCGCGACGTAGGCCACCACGAGGCTGACCGCCAGCATCAGGATCGGGAACAGCCATGCCGGCAACGCCCGGCCCAGGGGCGAGGCGAGCGCGGGCTCGTCCTCCCAGCTTCCCATCGCATGGACGGTGCCGCGCAGGATCGGCACCATGGCGAAGGTGCGATGGCGGCCGAGCCGGTCGGTCCCTCTCACCACGTCGGCGGGCCGCCCGACGTAGTCGGCGAGCCGGCCCCGGGCGGGCAGGCGGTCCTCGACCCCGTCGAGCCCCTGCGAGGAGGTCAGCACCTGGCCCTGGTCGTTGAAGGTGATGAGCTCGACCGAAGCGGCGATGTCGGGCGGCAGGTCGCTCGCCCCGAGGCTCCGATGCGGCATCGAGACGAAGGCGAAGCCGCCGCCCTCCTCGGCGCGCACCGGATAGGAGGCGATCATCACCGAGGTCTCCGGGAGCGGCGCGTCGCGGTTGACGGCGACCCGGGCGCGCGGGCTGGCCATCCAGTCCGCGAAGTTCGGGTAGCCCGAGAAGTCGTAGGGCCGTCTGTCCGAGGAGCAGGTCTGCGCGCCCGTGGGATCGACGTAGCCCGCATAGGCGTAGCGCGCCGAGTCGGCGACGAGCCGGCCCAGCGTCGCCTCGCACCGGCCCGAGGCGATCAGCGTGTTCACGGTGCCCGCCAGCGCCTGCGCGGTGCCGAGCGAGCGCTGGAATCTGCTGGCGCTCGACGAGGGCCGCGCGCTCGGTCTGCGCCAGCAGGGTGAGGTCCAGGCGCTGCTGGGCGACGCGGCTGACCTGGAGCGTCTGCCACACCGCGATCAGGCCCACGGGCAGCAGCGCCACGCCGAGGAACAGCGCGACGCGGACCCCCAGCCCGAGGCGGCCCCCAGAGCGCCGGATCGCGCCCATGGCGGACCTCACGGGCATCAGAGCGCGGACGAGCCGCCCGAAGCCAGGACGGCCATGGTCGCGTTGTCCGTCATCGTCAGCTCCTCGCCCTCCTCGAGATGGAGGAGCTCGGCGAGCTTGCCGCGGCCGCGGTTGGCGCGGGACTTGATGGTGCCGATGGCGCAGCCGCACATCTCGGCCGCCTCCTCGTAGGAGAAGCCCGAGGCGCCGACCAGGATCAGCGCCTCGCGCTGCTCGTCGGGCAGCTTCTCGAAGGCGCGGCGGAAGTCGGCGAGCTGGAGGCGGCCGTCATGGGCGGGCTTCTCGGCGAGCGACGCCGTGAACACCCCGTCCACGTCGGGCACCTCGCGCTTGGCCTTGCGCCGGTTGGAGTAGAAGGTGTTTCGCAGGATCGTGAACAACCAGGCGCGCATGTTGGTGCCGGCCTGGAACTTCTCGATGTTGGTCCACGCCTTGACGATGGTGTCCTGCACGAGGTCGTCGGCCGCGGCCCCGTTGCGGGTGAGCGAGAGCGCGAAGGCGCGCAGCGCCGGCAGGTGATCGACGAGCTCGTCGCGCGGATCGGCGAGGTCGCCCGCGCCGTTCGGCCCCGGCCGCCGCTCGCGCCGGGCGTCGGATCTCGCGCTCATGGTGTCTCGTCCTGCTTGCGAAGCTGCTCGATCAGCTGCTGGAACCGGTCGGGAACCTCCTCCTCGACCGTCTGGCGATACACCCGCTGGAGGTTCTCGTCGATCCGGCTGGACGGCTTCGCGCTCCTTTTCTCGTCCCTTGTCATGTCCGGCTTGCAACCCATCCCCTAATCGCTAAGTCGTCACGCGACGGCCCGCGCGGTGGAACCCAACAGGACGCGTCACGTTCGGTTCCCGCCGAATCGGCCCTGCGAGCAGCCTGTTTGCGTGAGGTGACCCATGAGCGAGACCCGATGAGTTCTCCGACGAGCACGACGGTGGGACCGGCGGCGCGCGGCCCCGACGGCGTCGGGGAGGCGGGCTCGCGCTCGGGCGCCGACATCGCCTCCGCGGTCGCCGTCCAGCTCCCCTACCTGCGCCGCTACGCGCGCGCGCTCACCGGCAACCAGGGCACGGGCGACCGCTACGCCGAGGCCACCTTGATGGCGATCCTCGAGGACCGCTCGACCTGGGACGCGGATCTGCCCGCCAAGGCGGCGCTGTTCCGGGTGTTCAACACCATCTGGGCCTCCTCGGGCTCGCCGGTCGAGGAGGGGGAGGGGGCGAGCGGGCTGCACGCGCGTGCGCAGGCGCACCTGAAGCGGCTGACGCCCAACACGCGCGAGGCGCTGCTCCTGCGCACCATCGAGGAGTTCGGCTACGCCGACATCGGCGCCATCATGGGCATCCCGCCCGAGGAGGCGCGCGACTTCGTGTCGATCGCCGAGCGCGAGATGGAGGACGCGGTCTCGGGCAAGGTGCTCGTGATCGAGGACGAGGCGATCATCGCCATGGACATCCAGTCGATCGTCGCCGAGATGGGCCACGCCATCACCGGCGTCGCGCGCACCCGCGCCATGGCCGTGGACGTGGGCCGGCGCGAGCGGCCCGACCTGATCCTCGCCGACATCCAGCTCGCCGACAACTCGTCGGGGATCGACGCCGTGAACGACCTGCTCAAGCACTACGGAACGATCCCGGTGATCTTCATCACCGCCTTCCCCGAGCGCCTGCTGACCGGCGGCAAGCCCGAGCCCGCCTTCCTCATCTCCAAGCCCTACACCGAGGAGCAGGTGCGCTCGGCCGTGAGCCAGGCGATGTTCTTCGCCTCCACCGAGACGCTGCACGCCTCCGCGTGAGGTCGCGGGCGCGCCGGCCGGACCGGCGCGCCCCTCGACGCTCACTGCGCGGCGATGGCGCGCAGCATCCAGGCCGCCTTGTCGTGGAACGCGCAGCGGCCGTTGCACAGATCCGAGGTGGCGGGGTCGTGGCGCTCGTCGGCCATCTCCGAGAGCGCCGTGAAGCGCTTGGACACGCGCTCGTGATCGGAGGCGAGATCCTCGACCATCTCGCGCGCGGAGGGGACCGACTCGGCGTCGCCCACCACCGACTTCTCCATGATCGTCCTGAGCGAGAAGGGCGCCAGGCTCCCGAGCGCGCGCATCCGCTCGGCGAGCGTGTCCGCGGCCTCGAACAGATCCGCGTATTGCGCCTCGGTCAGCTGGTGGATCGAGTAGAAGAACGGCCCCTGGACGTTCCAGTGGTAGGCGTGGGTCTTGTAGAGCAGCCGGTAGGTGTCGGCGAGCACGTCGCCCAAGCCCTCGGCGATGCCCTCGCGGTTCTGGACCCCGATCCCGGGTTCGTCCTGGCTCGGGACGACGTCGAGTCCGTCGGCCATGTCATGTCCTCCTGAAGTGGCGTAGGTCGGATCGCGGGGCCAACGGCGGCCCGGGGCGCGCGGTTCCGGCGCCCTTCCGCCGCCGCGACACTCCCTCCGCGGCGAGGGCCCCGACCGAGAGCGCCGCGAACACGCCCGCGACGAGCGCCGCCCCGCCGCCGGCGGGGGCCGCGGCGAGGGCGAAGGGGGCGGCGGCCAGCGCGACCCCGAGGAAGACGAGCGCCCAATACATCGCGCACCTCTCGGACCCCGGCCGGACCGGCTCAGGACGCCGGCGGGGACTGAGCGCGAACACCGCCCGCCTCGGGCCGGTTCCGGCCCCGGCGACGCCGGGGCTCAGTCCGTGGCCGCGGGGCGACGCAGCCCGCGCCCAGGCCGGGGCCGGTCCGGCGGGCACGAAGCCCGTGAGCCCGGGCGCCGCCGCGATCGTGCGCGCGGCGTGGGGCCGGCCGGTGTAGGGCCGTCCGGACCGGTCGCGGCCCATGCCGTCGCAGCCGACGCCCCGCGGCCTCCCCCCGTCCGCCGGGCGGCGCGTCGCCCTCGGCGACCCTTTCCGTGGGCTTCCACCGCGATGTCGAGCGCACCACGCGTCCCCGCGGCGGATGACCAGGAGCGGCGGACCGCTCGCGAGCGGCACGGACGAGCGGCAGGCCCCGGAACGCCGCCGAGGGCCGCTGCTCGCGCCCGCGGCCGAGCGCCGACGGCGTCTCGCGCGCGGCGCCCGTGGCGGGCAGGTCGGGCTCGACGACCGGGAGGACGTAACGGCCCGGCGCGCTCATCTTGACATCCCCTGGCGGATCGGCGGAACCATCGCCATGAACACAGGTGGAACGAGTGGGCCGTGACTTCACCTAGAGTCGATGGCGCCGCGTCTGACGGTGCCGCTGCCGGTGTCGTGCGCGCGCGCCCGCCGACGGGGGGGCGCTGACGTGGCGACGCGCTGCGAGGCCTGCCCGCTGCGGCGGCTGCCGCTCTTCAAGTCGTTCACCGAGAGCGAGCTGCGCTTCATGCAGCGGTTCAAGGCGGGCGAGCTGACGGTCGAGCCGGGCACGCCGCTGCTCATCGAGGGCTCGAACGCGCCGCAGATGTACACCGCGCTGAGGGGGATGGGGATCCGCTCGAAGACGCTCGCCAACGGCCGGCGCCAGGTCGTCAACTTCCTGTTCCCCGGCGACTTCATCGGCCTGCAGGCGGGCGTGATGGGCGAGATGCAGCACTCGGTCGAGGCGACCACGCGCATGACCTTGTGCGTGTTCGACCGCAAGGAGTTCTGGCGCTTCTTCCGCGACCAGTCCGAGCGCGCCTTCGACGTGACCTGGCTCGCCGCGGTCGAGGAGCACTTCCTGGGCGAGGCGCTCACCAGCGTCGGCCAGCGCACCGCGATCGAGCGCGTCGCCTGGGCCTTGGTGCGGATTTGGCGCCGCGGCCGGGCGCTGGGGCTGGTGGTCGAGGACGGCATGACGATGCCCTACCGCCAGCAGGATCTGGCCGACGCGCTGGGGCTGTCGCTGGTGCACACCAACAAGACGCTCGCGCGGCTGCGCGAGCGGCAGATGATCTCCTGGAGCGACGGCGTGCTGCGCATCGCCGACGTGCAGGCGCTCGCGCGCGTGGCCGAGATGGAGGTCGAGGCCGAGCCGGTCCGCCCGCTGATGTGAGCGGCCGCCTCAGGCGGCGTCGCGCACGGCCTGGACGACGCTCTTCTCGAGCACGTCGAGCGGCTGGCCCGTCAGCGTCTTCGGCACCTCGGCCACCACCTTGTCGGCGACCTCCTTGTGCATCGTCTTGCGCAGCTCGCCCAGCACGTTGGGGCCGGCGACGATCACCAGATGCTCGAACATCCCCTTGTGGGCGCGCTCGTAGAGCAGGTCGGCGAGGTCGTGGGCGAAGCGCTCCTTGGCCAGCTCGTGCCAGTCGGTGTCGTCGAAGGCCGACTTGTTGCCCTGGCTGTCGGCCATCCGGCCGGGACGGTTGGCGGCCTGGTCGATGGTCTTGGGGTTGTCGTGCTCCTCCTTGCGGCGGACCTGGAGGTTCGGGAACTCGGCGTCGCCGTGGTTCTCCAGGATCAGCGCCTTCTCCCCGTCGGCCACCAGCACCCAGGTGCCTGTCCTCAGCTCGGCCATGTCAGCCCTCTTCCTCCTTGGTGGGGCCGGTCGTGCCCGCCGGGCGCTCGTAGGCGCGCTTGAGCTCGTCGCGCGAGGCGACCTCGCGGGCGACGTCCGAGCCCTGGCGCCCCTGCTGGCTCACCGTGCCGCGCGCGCCGAGGATCTCCTCGGTCTCGCGCTTGCCGTCCTTCGACCTGACGCGTTCGGCCATCGGTTCCTCCTCATCGGTTGCGGGTCGTCGGGTGCGGGGGTCCAACCCCGGCGGGAGAGGCGGGTTCCGGCGCCCGGCCCGCACCTGGGCCCCTGGCGCCCGCTCCTCAGCTCTTGATGCCGCCTCCTCTTGATGCCGCTCCTCAGCTCGATGCCCGCTCCTCAGCTCTTGATGCCCGCTCCTCAGCTCTTGATGTAGGTGTCGGCGACGTAGGCGCCGCGCTCGCCCATCGGCTTGTCGGGGCCGACGGTGGTGTCGGGCAGGGTGCGCAGCTCCAGCTCGGCGTTGAGCGCGGCACCCAGCAGGATCACGTAGGCCGACAGGTAGAGCCACATCAGCAGCGCCACCACCGCGCCGATCGAGCCGTAGACCTCGTTGTAGCGCCCGAAGTTGGCGAGGTAGAGCGAGAAGGCGTAGGAGCCCAGGCCCCAGATCGCCACCGCGACCAGCGTGCCGGGCGAGACCCAGGGCACCTTGGCCGCGCGCCGATTCGGCCCGTAGCGGTAGATGATCCCGAGCCCGAACAGCACCGCCGCGGCGGCGATGACCCAGCGCGCGAACTCCAGCCCGGTCTGCTGGAGCGGCTCGAAGGGCAGCAGCGCGAAGGTGATCGGCGCCACCACCACCGCCGCGAGCGCCACGATCGCCATGGCGATCAGGATCAGCGTCACCATCAGCGCGCTGACGTAGCGCATGATCGTGCCGCGATGGTCCTCGCGGTAGACCGCGTTGAGCCCGCGCACCAGCGCCATGACGCCGTTGTTGGCCCAGAAGATCGACAGCGTGGTCGAGATCGCGGTGGTCCAGCCGAGCGTGCCGGTCTGGGCGTTGACGAGGTTCTGGAGCTGGGCGTCGATCAGGTCGAAGGCCTGGTCAGGCACGAAGCCGCTCAACGCCGCGACCTGGGTCTGGACCACCGAGGGGTCGGCGACGAGGCCCCAGATGGCGATCAGCGCGGCGATGCCGGGGAACAGCGCCAGCATGGTGAAGAAGCCGCAGCCGGCGGCGATCAGGCCGAGGTTGCGCTCGTCCATGGTCTGCATCACCGCCATGCTGGCGTGCCACCATTTGGAGCCGACCTTGCGGGCCCAGGTCCGCTTGCGCCGACGCCGGGACGGGCGGCGCTCGGGGGCTTCGTCGGCGCCGCGCGCGGCGCCTGCGCGCTCGGGGGCGCCGCGCGCGGCGCCTGCGCGCTCGGCGAGGGCGCCGGGGCGCGTTCGCCGCGTCGGCGCCGTCGGCCGCGGCGGTCATCGCACGCCCCTGGAGCCTGTCGGCGGCACGACGGGGATGGAGCGAGGCGGCATGGCGTCTCCCTGCGGGGCCCGCGTCCCGAGATCGCCCCGTGCGGCGGTGGCGCGTCGGCCTGACGCCGCTCGTAGCACGCCGTCGCCGCCGCCGGAACGCCTGCCATGGCGATCCGTCCCCGGCGGGTCCGCGGGGGAACGCGTGAGGATCCGATGCGGGCCGAGGCAGGTCGCGCGCTGCGCCCGGCACCCCCCCCGGCCTCAGCGCCGGCGCAGGGCCTCGATCAGCTCGTCCTTGGCCATGTCGGAGCGCCCCTCGATGTCGAGTTCCCTCGCCCGCTCGTGGAGGTCGTCGCGCGTCCACGCCTCGTAGGCGGGCGCACGACCGCCCTTCTCGGAAGGCTGCCTGTCGGGGTCGGCTCGTGCGTTGGCGATGGCGGCGGCCTTGCGCCTCGAGGCGCCTTCGGCCCGCAGCGCCTCGTAGGTCTCGTCGTCCTTGACGAAGGGGCCATGGTCGCGGGCCATGAGAACTCCGGCAGGACGCTGTGACGCCATGGGCGGCGCTCGGTAGGGGTTCGTCGGCGGGGGTCGTCGGCGGGGGCGCTTCGAAGGGACAGTCGGATCGAAGAGCGCCCCGCCGACACGCAAGCCGGAGGGGAAGGGGACAGGGTCGGCCCGCGGAACTTTCGTTCGAGGCGACAACCGCATCCGCCCGATCGGGTTCCCGTCATGGCGAAGAAAATCGGGGCGGGGGCGTCCGGCGCTCTCGATGGTGCTCTCCGACCGGCTCGCGAGCCCTCCCTGCACGGCGAGGCTCGGGACGCGGGACGGCTCGCCGGGGGCGCGGCGCGGACGGCCGCCGGCGGCGCGGGTCGAGGAGCCGGGGCCTCGCGCGGCCCTCAGGAACCGCGATCGCCCCTGCGGCCTTGAGTCCGCGGATGTGCGCCACGGGACGCGACCGCGCGGAGCGGGGCGTCGATCGGGCGCGCCGGACGGAGGACATCGCATGGCCGACGAGACGCGCAAGGATCGGACCCCGGGCACGCCCACCCCCCGCGTAGCGCCCGAGGCGGGCGGGCCGCAGGCGCCCGAGGCGGGCGGCGGCGCCCCGCGTGGAACCCTGGCCGGGCGTCCGCCCGGCGGCGCCGGCGGGCGGGCCGCGCCCCCCTCCGAGACCGCCGCCTCGCCGCGCGGGGTCGATGGGCCGGCCGAGGAAGGGCCGCGGGACCACGCCTCGCACGACGCCATCGACCGCGCCGCCGAGGAGGAGACGCAGGAGGGCGCCCCCGGGGTGCACGACCCCGAGGGAGCGGCCTTCCCGAGCCCCGTGGGCGGCGCCGTGCTCGCGCCCCGGGACGACGAGCCCCGCGACCCGGCGACCGCGCATCCCGACGAGGGGGTGGGCGCCGGCGACGAGCTGCGCGGCGGCGCCGGGGGCCCGCTGCCGCCGGGCACCGGCCGCCCGCTGCCCGATCCCGACGCGGATCCGGACGACGGGGAGGGCCGCGCGCGCGTGAGCCCCCGCGTGAGGCCCGAGGAGGCCGCCTTCGGCCGCGACGCCGCGGGGCTCGGGGGCCGGCGCGAGCCAGGGGAGCCCGTCGGGCGGCGGGAGGCGGCCGGGCCGATCCCCGGCGACGGCCCGACGGCGCGCGAGGCCGAGCCCCTGCCCGCGTCGGAGGTGGGCTCTGCGGCGGAGGCGATGCGCGCGCTCGGCGTCGAGGCGGGGCGCAACGGCTGGGTGCTGTGGGTGCTCGGCATCGCGGCCATCGTCGCGGGGATCGTCGCGCTGGCCATGCCGCTGGTGGCGAGCTTCACGGCCGTGACCGTGGTCGCCGCGATGCTGCTGGCCTCGGGCGCGGTCGGGCTCGTGACCTCGTTCCGCTACCGCGACGGGGGCGCCATCGCCGCGGGCTTCGCGCTCTCGGCGCTCGCCGTGCTCACCGGCGGGCTGATGCTGCTGGCGCCGCTCGCGGGGATCACGGCGTTGAGCCTGCTCATCGTCGCCTACTTCCTCGCCAGCGGCGTGGCGCGCGTCTGGTACGGCCTCAAGCACGAGGGGATGCGCGGCCGCGGCTGGCTGATCGCCGCGGGCGCGCTGTCGGTGGTGCTGGCGCTGCTGCTCTGGGTCGGCTTTCCGGGCTCGGCGCTGTGGCTGCCCGGCGTGCTGCTGGCGATCGACCTGATCCTCTACGGCGCGCTGATGATCTCGCTCGCCGTCTACGGCAAGCCGAAGCTCGACGCCGACCGCCTGGCCTGAGCCGGGGCGCCGGCGGCGGCGGGCCGGGGCGGCGGGCGCGGATCCGGCCTCGGGGCGACGGCTGGGCGACGGCTGGGCGGGGCTCGGCCGGAGCGGCCGCCGCGAGCCGGA
Organism: uncultured Alphaproteobacteria bacterium; assembly: GCA_963799455.1. GTDB lineage: Bacteria > Pseudomonadota > Alphaproteobacteria > Rhodobacterales > Rhodobacteraceae > CAWCXF01. Next base: position 582,541 of record CAWCXF010000007.1, read on the forward strand.
CCTGCGGTCATTCGGCCGCTTGGTCCGAGGCGCCCTCCCGCTCTCCCGCCCCGCCGGCCAGCGCCAGGGGGTGCTTGAAGGTCAGCGTCCGGTAGGGGAAGGGGATCTCGATGCCGGCCTCGTCGAGCGCGCGCTTGACCGCGGCCACCACCTGGTCGCGGCTGGCGCGGATGTCCACCGGGCGCGAGCCTGTCCACCAGGCCACCTCGAAGTCGATCGAGGACGAGCCGAAGGCCTGGGCGAAGACCTGCACGTCGTGCACGTCGTCGCGCACCGAGTTCACGTGGACCACCGCGTCGCGGATGACGCGCCGCGCCGCGTCCACGTCCTCGCCGTAGGCCACGCCGACGAGGATGGTGACGCGCCTGAGCTCGAGGTCGGTGCGCACGACGACCGGGTTCTGGAACAGCGCGTGGTTGGGCATCACCACGAGCTGCCCGTCGGTCTGGCGGATGCGCGTGTCGCGGATGGTGATCGTCTCGATGCGGCCCTCGAGCGCCTCGCACTCCACGAAGTCGCCGATCCGGAAGGGCTCGCGCAGCAGGATCAGGATGCCGGCGAGGAAGTTCTCGAAGGTGTCCTTGAAGGCGAAGCCGATCGCCACCGAGCCCAGCCCCAACGTGGTCAGCGCGCCGCTCGGCGTGATCGAGGGGAAGGCGATGGTGAGCGCGATCAGACCGCCCACGAACCATGTCGCGGTGCCCGCGATCATCTGGAGGACGCCCACGAGGTTCACCCGCGCCCGCGTCCGCCGCCCCACCCGCGCCACCACCGAGCGCAGCGCCCGCGCCACGATCCAGGTGACGAGGATCACGCCCAGCGCCACGCCGAGCCGCGGCAGCGCCTCCACGAACCCCGTCCACCAACCGTGCAGCTGCGCGGCCAGCGTCAGGGCGATGTCGTCCTCTTCGGGCACGTCCCCTCCCATGGCCTCTCCGCCGGCGGCCCCATCCCCGCGCGCCGTGGGGGAACCGCCGGCCCCCGGGCCGGTTCTGTCCCGCCACGCCCGCCGCCGCGCGCGGGGCCGACCCCGCGCGCGGCGGCCCCGCCGGCCTCATGCCATGCGCGGCGGCAGGGGACCAGACGGGGAGCGGGATGAACGATCAGCTGAGCCACGAGGCCGAGGAGGATCTGGAGCAGATCCGCAGCGACGCCTCGGCCGTCGAGGAGGAGGCCGAGGAGCAGGCCGTCGAGGAGGCCTCGGGCCTGACCTCGAAGCTCATCTACGAGGTCGTGCGCCGGCAGGGTGACGAGGAGCTCGCGCGGCCCAAGACCTCGCTCATCTACTCGGGCGTGGCGGCCGGCCTGATGATCTCGCTCTCGGTGCTCGGCGAGGCGATCTTCCGCACCTACCTGCCCGACGCGACCTGGCGGCCCCTGGTCGAGAACCTCGGCTACTCGCTGGGCTTCCTGGTGGTGATCCTGGGCGGCATGCAGCTCTTCACCGAGAACACCATCACCACCGTGCTGCCCTTCATGGCGCGCCCCTCCTGGCAGGTGGCCGGGCGGGTGGCGCGCCTGTGGGGGATCGTGCTGGCGGCCAACGTCGCGGGCGCCTTCGGCGCGGCGTTCCTGTTCGCGCACACCGACGCCATCCCCGAGATCCTGCGCCCGGCGATCCTGTCGCTCAGCGAGCACGCCGTGACGATGGGCGCGGGCGACGGCTTCATGCGCGCGATCCCGGCCGGCGTCATCGTCGCCTCGATCGTCTGGATGATCCCGCGCTCGGAGGACGCCGCCTTCTTCACCATCCTGATCTTCACCTGGCTGATCGCGGCGGGCGACTTCACCCACATCGTCGCGGGCTCGGTCGAGATGGCCTATCTCATCGTCACCGGCAATCTCGGCGCCTCGCAGGCGATCTTCGGGTTCTTCCTGCCGGTGCTGGCGGGCAACGTCATCGGCGGCTCGGCGATCTTCGCCGCCCTCGCCTGGGGCCAGGTCAAGGACGAGATCAAGGAGCGCCGCGAGCGCCAGGCGCGCGAGCTCATCGAGGCGGAGCGCGGCGGGACGCCGCCCGAGCGCGGGCGCCGCGCGCGGCGGGGCAGGGCGCGCCGGATCGGCGCCTGAGAGGGGCGCCCCGGCTCGGCGCCCCGGGCTGGTGCCTCGGGCCGGGAGGGGCAGGTTTTGCCGCTGGCGGCGCTCCGCCGTCACTCGCCCTCAAGGCGAGTCGGCGCTGAAATAATGTTGCGCTTTGGAACGGAATCGGGCACTCTGCGTTCACAAATAAAGGACAATGGGGCGCGGGGGAGGGCTCGGCGATGTTCTATGAGATGATCGGTTTCGTCGCCGAGGGCCACGACCCCGCGCTCGACCGCCTCCCCGTGTTCGAGACCGGCGAGGCCGCCTTCTTCCTCGACTTCGACGGCGTGCTCGTTGGCCTCGCCGAGACCCCGGACGCGATCGAGGTCCGCCCCGAGGTGCCGCGGATCCTGGCCGGGCTTCACGAGCGCGCGAGCGGGGCCGTGGCCATCGTCTCGGGCCGCGCGGTGGCCGACATCCGCTGCTACCTGCCGGACTTCCCCGGCGTCGTCGTGGGCAGCCACGGCGCGGAGATCGACCGCGGGCCCCGGTCGGAGCGACCCGGCCTGGAGCGGATGGTGGATCCCGACCCGGCGCGGGTCGAGGCGCTGCGAAAGATGGTCGAGGGCTTCGCCGTCACCGACCCCGCCTACATCGCCGAGGCGAAGCCCACCGGCGTGGTGCTGCACTTCCGCCGCAAGCCCGAGCTGCGGGGCGCCGCCTATCACATGCTCGAGGCCGCGCTGCACGATTTCGACGGCTTCCACATCCACCATTCCAAGATGGCCTTCGAGGTCCGCCCCGACGGGGTGGGCAAGGAGAAGGCGGTCGAGGCGCTGATGCGCGAGGCGCCCTTCGCGGGGCGCAGGCCGGTCTATTTCGGCGACGACGTGACCGACGAGCGCGCGCTCGAATGGGTGCGCGAGCAGGGCGGGATCTCGGTCAAGGTCGGCGACGGGCAGACCGCGGCGGGCTGCCGCCTCGATGCCCCCGAGGACGTGCATGCCGCGCTGCTGCGCCAGCTCGCGGGCCTCACGCCCCGGCGCGAGCCGCGTCCTGAGCCGCCGAGGGTCGAGACGCCGCCCGGCCCGCATGGCGAGGAGGGTCCGGGAGGGCTCTGAGATGGGCCGCCTCGTCGTCGTCTCGAACCGTCTGCCGCTCGGGGACAACCCCTCGGGCGGGCTCGTCGTCGCGCTCGAGGAGGCGCTTTCGGGCGGCGGCGTGTGGATCGGCAACTCGGGCGAGCCCGCGGCCGAGGCCACGCTCGATCTGACCGACCACCCCGGCGCGCCCTTCGACCGGCTGAGCTTCGACATCACCGAGGAGGAGAACGAGGGCTACTATCTCGGCTACGCCAACTCGGTGCTCTGGCCGCTGTGCCACCGCCGGGTGGATCTGATGCGGATGCGGCCCGACTACCTGTCGGCCTACAGGCGGGTGAACCGCCGCGTCGCGCGCATGGTGGCGCGCGTGGTGGGCCCCGGCGACCGCATATGGGTGCAGGACTACCACCTGCTGCCGCTCGCCCACGAGTTGCGCGCGCTCGGCGTGACGAACCCGGTGGGGCTCTTCCTGCACATCCCGTTCCCCGGCCCGATGGCGTTCCAGGCGCTGCCCAACGCCGACGAGGTGGCGCGCTGGATCACCGCCTTCGACCTCTTCGGGCTCCAGGGCAAGCGCGACGTCTCGGCCTGCCTGGAGGCGATGCGCACGGTGCCGGGCGCGATCGTCCGGCCCGACGGGTGCATCGCGCTCGAAGGGGCGGAGGTGCGCGTGGCGGCCTTCCCGATCGGCATCGACGTGGACGACTTCCTCGCCGCGGCCGAGCGCGCGGGGCCCCGGCCGGACGGCCCCGCGCTCATCATCGGGGTCGATCGGCTCGACTACTCCAAGGGCATCCCGCAGCGCTTCCGCGCCTATGCGGAGCTGCTCGACCGCCGCCCCGACCTCGCGGGGCAGGTGGAGCTGCTGCAGATCGCGCCCCCCACCCGCGAGGCGGTGCAGGCCTACCGCGACATCCGCGACGAGCTGGAGCAGCTCTCGGGCTCGATCAACGGACGCCACGCCGACCTCGACTGGACGCCCATCCGCTACATCCACCGCCCCGTCCCGCGCGACCGCCTGGCGATCCTCTTCCGCCACGCCCGCGTGGGGCTGGTGACGCCCTTGGCCGACGGGATGAACCTCGTCGCCAAGGAGTTCGTCGCGGCCCAGGACGCGGCCGATCCCGGCGTGCTGGTGCTCTCGAAGTTCGCGGGCGCGGCCGAGCAGATGGGCCGCCACGCCCTGATCGTGAACCCGCACGACCCCGAGGAGATGGCCCAGGCGATCGTCACCGCGCTCTGGATGCCCGTGGGGGAGCGGCGCGAGCGCCACGCGGCGCTCCTCGACGGCCTGCGCGCGCAGGATGTCCACTGGTGGCGCCGCACCTTCCTGTCGGCGCTCGACGCGGCCTCGGGGCGTGGCCCGAAGCTGATCTCGGGCGCGGCCTGAGGTCCGGAAGGCCGAGGGGTCAGCCGAGGTAGCTCCTCACCAGCGCGCCCGAGATCAGGCTCCAGCCGTCGGCGACGACGAAGAACGCCAGCTTGAACGGCAGCGCCACCATCGCCGGCGGCACCATCATCATGCCCATCGACATCAGCACCGCCGAGGTCACGAGGTCGATGATGAGGAACGGCAGGAACACCAGGAAGCCGATCAGGAACGCGCGCTCGATCTCCGACAGCAGGAACGACGGCACCAGGATCGACAGCGGCTGCTCGCGCGGCAGGGCGGTGGGGACGGCGTCGGGGCGCAGCTCGGCCATGCGGGCGAGCGTGTCGGGATCGACGCGCCCGGCCATGAAGAGGCGGAACGGCTCGGAGGCCTCCGCGAAGGCCTCGGGCAGGTCGATCTCCTCGGCCACCAGCGGGGCCACGCCGGCCTCGTAGGCCGCCATGAAGGTGGGCTCCATGACGAAGTAGGTCAGGAACATCGCCAGCGAGACGATCAGCATCGAGGGGGGGCTCGACTGGAGCCCGATCGCCTGGCGCAGGATCGACAGCACCGTGACGATGAAGGGAAAGCACGTCACCATGACGGCGAGCCCCGGCGCGAGGCTCAGCACCGTCAGGAGCAGCAGGAGCTGCACCGAGCGCCCGGCGAGCGAGCCGTCGCCCATCGAGATCGAGATGTCCTGCGCCATGGCCGGCGCGGCCGCGAGCGCCAGCGCCAGGACGGCGGGCGCGACGAGACGGGCGGCGCTCGGGAGGGCGCGGCGCGCCGCCGATCCACCGCGGGCGGCGGGCGCGCCGCGGGACGGCGGCCTGGGCGGCGAGCCCTCGCGGGCGACCTCGGGCGCGCGGGCCGTGGCCGCCATCGGCGCGGTCCCGGCCGCCCTCCGCGCCTCGCCGCGATGAGCGCGGCCGCTCACCGCGGCGCCGCGCCCGACACCACCTCGGTCAGGCGCACGGCGAGGCGGCCGGGCTCGTCGCCGGGCACCTCCTCCAGCACGCCGCGCCCGATCAGGCGCTCGCCGACGTAGAGCTCGACCGGATCCTCGATCCGGCGGTCGAGCGCGAGCACCATGCCGTCCTGCATGGCCAGGAGCTCCGAGACCGCCGGGCGCGCGCGCCCGACGCGCACCGTCACCTCGATCGGCACCTGGGCGAAGGGCGAGTCATCCATGGGCGGCCTCCATCGGCTGGGTCTCCTCGTCGTCGCTCTCCGCCGCGCCCTCGCCCTGGGCGAGCCACTCCGAGAGCGCCGCGAGCGCGCGCTCGATCACCGGCGCCATGTCGAGCTCGCGCTCGCCGTCGGGGAAGCCGATCACCGCCTGGCCCTCCCCGAGATCGGGGTCGCCGCGCAGCTCGACCTCGAAGCCCTGGACCTCGGGCATCAGGGGCGCGACCAGCTCCACCGCGCCGGGCGCCACCGAGATGGCGACCGGGCAGGCGGCGCGCGCCTCGATCTCGGCCCCCACGGCCTCGGCGAGCGCGGCGCCGAAGCCCTCGCGCCCCATCGCCGGCAGCACCCCGTCGCCGATCGCGGCGATCAGCTCGCGGACCTCGCGGACCATCGCCACGCGGGCCTCGTGATAGGTGAAGGAGAGATCCTGGAGCCGGCCCGCGAGCGCCGCGCCGACCCGGCGGCGCTCGGCCTCGGCCGCGGCGGACGCGTCGTCGTAGCCCTCGCCATAGCCCTTGTCGAAGGCCGCGAGCCGCTCCTCCTCGGCCAGCGCCGGCTCTTTGCCGCTGCCGTCGTCGCCCGTGGGCCGGCCGTGCGGGGCGGCGAAGTCCTCCAAAAGCGCGTGCAGGGTCATGGGAAGGGCCTCTCGGGGCGATGGATCGTCGAGCGTGGGGAACGATGCGCGCGGCTCATGCGACCTCCTCGGGCGCTTCCAGCCATCCGCGCAGGATCTCCATGCTCTCGTCGCGGTGGTCCTCGATCATCCGGCGCAGCTCGGGAGTGCCCTGCGCGCCGGCGCCGGACGCCTCTGCCCACTCGTCGGCCGCCCCGGCCGGGAAGGTCGTGGGGTCGATCAGCGCGTTCCTGGCGGCGATCGGGCCGTCGTAGCCCTCCTCGCCCGGCGCCAGAACCTCGGGCTCGCGCTCGGCCCCCGGCAGCGCGGGCAGGGGGGAGGGGCGCCCGCGCCCCGCGAGGATCGGGCGCAGCACGAAGAGCCCCAGCACGATCGCCACCAGCCCCGCCACGCCGATCTGCACCAGCCGCATCGGGTCGAGCCGCTCCGCCAGCGACAAGCTGGGCGCGTCCGGCCCCGAGCCCACCGCCTCGACCCCCTCGAAGGGCATCGAGCGGATGGTGATCGAATCGCCCCGCGCCTCGTCGAAGCCCACCGCGGAGGCCACGAGCGAGCGCAGCGCCTCGATCTCCTCGTCGCTTCGCGGCACCACGCCGGCCTCGCCGGGCACGCCGTCCACCAGCACCGCGACCGTCAGGCGGCGGATCGCGCCGGGCTCGCGCAGCACCTCGCGGCGGGTCTCGGAGACCTCGTAGTTGACGCGCTCGCGGGTCTCGGAGGTCTGCGACTGGGAGCCGTCCTCGCCGCCCGCCTCGCCGTCGGGGAGGTTGGAGGCCACGGTGACCGTGCCGCCCGAGCCCTGCTCGGAGCCCGTGCGCTCCTCGTTGTCGGTCGAGATGACGACGCGGCTCTCGGGGTCGAGGGTGCGCTCGGTGATCTGCTCGCGCTCGGTGACGGCCTCGACGGCGACCTCGACCACCGCGCGGCCACGCCCGACGCGCGCCTCCAGGAGACGCTCGACGCTCGCCTGGAGCGCCTGGGCGCGCGAATCGGCGGCCTTGGGGCCGGCGTCGTCCCGGGCCTCGACCAGCCCGCCCTCGGCGTCGATCACGGCCACGTCCTCGGGCTTGAGCCCCGGCACCGCGGAGGCGACGAGGAAGCGCAGCGCGCGGGCCTGCTCGGCCCCGATCGCGCCCGAGGCCGCGGACACCGTGACCGAGGCGGAGGCCGCGTCGCGCCGCACGAACGAGCCCGAGGCGGGCGCCGAGATGTGCACGCGGGCCGAGCGGATGCGCGAGCCGGCCGTGATGGTGCGCGCCAGCTCGCCCTCCTTGGCGCGCCAGTAGGCGGCGTCGAACATCTGCGCGGTGGTGCCGAAGCCCGAGAGGGTGTCGAGCAGCTCGTAGCCCGCCGAGCCCGTCGCCGGCAGCCCCTCCGAGGCGAGCGTCATGCGCAGGGAATCGCGCGCCGCCTCGGGGACGAAGATCCCCGCGCCGCGCACCTCGTAGGGCACGCCGCGCGCGTCCAGCGCGGCGATCACCTGGCCCGCGGCGGCCGGCTCCAGCCCGCCGTAGAGCAGCGCCTGGCCCTCGCGCCCGCCCACCTGCGCCACCAGCGCCGTCATCGCGACCGTGGCGACGAGCGCCGCCACCGCGGCCAGCTTCCGCCGCCCGTCGAGCCCCGCCCATCGCGCCATCAATCGCCGCAAGGGATTCTCCCGTGCCATGCGCGGGCGTCCTGCCCGCTCCTCGTCGCGCAGCTACGACCCTGGGGATTAACAAGCGGTTGACCGGGGCGGTTAACCGCCCGTTCACCCCTCGCTCGCTATGGCCGGGGCGACGACGGACGAGCGGACGCAAGGGCGCGCGAGATGGCCAAGGACGAGGCTCAGGGCGGGGACGAGGCGTCCGAAGGCGGGGCCGGCGCCAAGGGCGGCCGCAAGCGGCCGCTCCTGATCGGCGCGGCGCTGATGGCGCTCAGCGCCGCGGGCGCCTTCGCCGCGGTGTCGATGGGCTTCGTCCCGGGCCTGGGCGGCGCGGGCGCCGAGGAGGCCGAGGCCGCCGCGGAGGGGTCCGAGGGGGCTCTGGAGGGGAAGGGCGAGGCGGCCGCGGCCGTGGCCTTCGTCCCCATGGAGCCGATGACGGTCACGCTGGGCTCGGGGCCCGAGCGCGCGCATCTGCGCTTCACCTCGCAGCTCGAGGTGCCCCCGGGCGGGGTCGAGGCGGTGCAGGCGATGATGCCCAGGATCGTCGACGTGCTCGGCGGCTACCTGCGCGCGCTCGAGCCCGCCATGGTCGAGGAGCGCGACGCCCATGTCCGGCTGCGCGCGCAGATGCTGCGCCGCGTGCGCCTGGTTGTGGGCGCCGAGGCCGTGCGCGACCTGCTGGTGACGGAGTTCGTCATCAACTGAGCCCGCGCCAACTGAGCCCGCGCCGCGCAGGCCCCGAGCCGAGCCCGCCGAGCCCCGCGCCCGGCCGAACCCCGACACGACGAGAGGGACCGTTCCTGATGGATTTGATCGCCGATATCCTCCTGGTCGCCGGGGCGCTGGGCGCCGCCGTCTACTGCTTCGTGCTCTCGCGCCGTCTGAGCCGCTTCACCGACCTGCAGGGCGGCATGGGGGGCGCCGTCGCCTCGCTGTCGGCCCAGGTGGACGAGATGACGCGCGCGCTCGACCGCTCGCGCCGCGCCGCCGAAGGGCAGTCGGGCAGCCTGGAGCGCTCGACGCGACGCGCCGAGGACGTCGCGCGCCGGCTCGACCTCCTGGTCGCGGCGATGCACGACCTGCCGGCCGAGGCGTCCCGGCCGGCCCAGGGACCGGCCGACCGTGCCGCGCCGCGCCCCGAAGCCCGCCGCGACGCGCAGGGTCCGGAGCCGGTCGCGGCGCGGCCGCGGCCGGCGACCCCCGCGGCGGTCGCGCAGCCCACGCTCCGCGTCGAGCCCGGGCCGGCGGCCGCGACGCCTTCCGCGACGCCTTCCGTAGAGGCTGTCGCAGGGCCTGTCGCGGAGCCTGTCGCAGGGCCTGTCGCGGAGCCCGTCTTCGAGCCGCTGATGGCCGGGCCCGCCCCCGCCCCCGCCCCCGCCGCGGCGACGGCTCCCGCAGGGGCGAGCGCGGGCTGGACGAACGACACGGCGACGTGGGACGACTGGGATCCGTTCGAGGTCTCCGAGCCTCCCATGGCGGCCCCGCTCGCCGCTCGCACCGGCGCGCCCGAGCGCGCGAGCCAGTCCGGCGCGCCCGAGCGCGCGAGCCAGTCCGGCGCGCCCGAGCGCGCGATCGGCTCGCGCGAGCTCGGCCGTGCGGGGGCCGACGCCGCCCCGACGCGCGCCGCCACCGAACCCGCCCCGAGACCCGCCCCGAGACCCGCCCCGAGACCCGCGCCGAGGCCCGCGGCAGCCCCCACGATGCCCATCTTCACCGCGGCCCGGCCCGCGATCCGGCCCGCGCCCGACGCCGTCCCCCGGCCCGCGGCTGAGCCCGAGCCCGAGCCCGAGCGCGCGCTCGTCGCCCGTCGCTGGGCGGTTGGCGGATGAGCGCGCGCCGCGAGCCGGGGCCGGTGGCGGCCCGCCCCATGGCCGGGGCGCCGGAGGGGGGCCGCAGGCCGCCGGCCGAGCGCGCGGCGCAGGGCCGCCTGCGCCGCGCGGCGGGGGCCGCGCCGCGCGGCGTGCTCATGGTGCTGGCGCTGCTGATGGCCTCCTCGGCCGCGACCCGGCTCGGCTTCGGCACCGGGCTCGAGCCGGTGCGCGCCGCGGTGGCGCAGGGCGTCGCGGCCTCGGGGCGGGCGATCGAGGAGGCCCTCTCCGACGACCCCGCGGCCGAGGACGGCGTCGACGCCGCGCCGGTCCCCGCCGCCGCGCCCGTCTCGCCGGGGGACGCGCGAGGCATCGAGGCGCTGATCGCGGCGCTCGCCGAGCGCGACGCCGATCTCGACGCGCGCGAGGCGGCGCTGGCCGAGCGCACCTCCGCCGAGGAGCGCCGGCTGGCCGAGCGCCAGGCCCAGCTCGCGCAGGCCAAGGACGAGCTCCAGGCGATGATGGCCGAGGTGGAGGCCGCCGAGGCGCGGCTCGACGCCGCGATCGCGCGCGCCTCGGGGGCGGCCGAGGACGACCTCGCGCGTCTGACCTCGGTCTACGAGAGCATGAAGCCGAAGGACGCGGCGGCCTTGTTCGAGACCATGGAGCCCGCCTTCGCCGCGGGCTTCCTCGGCCGGATGCGCGCCGAGGCGGCGGCCGAGGTCATGTCGGGCATGAGCCCCGAGCGGGCCTACGCCGTCTCGGCGATCATCGCGGGGCGCAACGCGGCGCTCGACGCGCCCGGGGACGGGGCGGGGGCGTCGCCTCGGCCCGGCCCCAAGATCGAGTCGGCGCCGTGACGCGCGCGGGGCGGAGCGTGCGCCGGAGCGGCGCGGGGTCGGGCATGCGCCGCCTGGGCGCGGGATGGGAGGGGCGGGCATGATCGCCATCGTCGGCATCGTCGTCGTGATCGTGATGGTGTTCGGCGGCTACAGCGCCGCCGGGGGCAAATTCGAAATCATCATGAAGTCGCTGCCCTTCGAGATGACGATGATCATGGGCGCGGCGGTGGGCGCGTTCCTGCTCTCGAACGACTTCGCCACCGTCAAGCAGTCGCTGGGCGGCCTGATGCGGGTCTTCAAGGGGGTGCGCTGGAAGCCGGCCGACTACCGCGACCTGCTGTGCTTGCTCTACGAGCTCCTCAGCATCGGCCGGCGCAACCCGGTCGAGCTCGAGGGCCACATCGAGGCGCCGCTCGAATCGGAGGTGTTCAAGCGCTACCCGCGGGTGAGCGCCGACGCCGAGACGCGCGAGCTGATCTGCGACACCTTCCGCTCGGCGCTGATGAACTACGACGACCCCCACCAGGTCGAGGAGGTGCTCGAGAAGCGCATCGAGGCCAGCCATCACCATGCGCTCGTGCCGTCCCACGCGCTCCAGACCATGGCCGACGGCCTGCCCGCGCTCGGCATCGTCGCGGCCGTGCTCGGCGTCATCAAGACGATGGGCTCGATCGACCAGCCGCCCGAGGTGCTGGGCAAGATGATCGGCGGCGCGCTGGTGGGCACCTTCCTCGGCGTCTTCATCGCCTACGGCTTCGTCGGGCCCATCGCCGCGCGCCTCAAGGCCATCGCCGAGGAGGACGGCCACTTCCACCAGCTCATCCGCGAGGTGCTGGTGGCCAACCTGCACCGCCACGCCACCGACATCTGCATCGAGGTCGGCCGCCAGAACACGCCGCGCCACGTGCGCCCCTCCTTCGACCAGGTCGAGGGCGCGCTCCAGGAGCTCAAGCGCCGCGAGGCGGCGTGAGCCCGAGGTCCGACACGCGCGGCCGGCGCGCCCGCGCGCGGCTGCGGGGCCCGGCCCGGACGGCTCGCGCGGCGGGGGGCGGCGAGCCGTCCGCCCGCCGCCCGAGGGCCGTCCGGGCCGCCGCCGCTGCCGCCCTCGCCTGCACGCTCGCGGCGGGCGCGGCCGGGGCCGAGGAGGTGGCCGAGGAAGTGATCGTGCGTGGCGGCGAGCACGAGGGGTTCACCCGGCTGGTGCTCGCCTTCGAGTCGATGCCCGACTACGCGCTGGAGCCGGTCCCCGGCGGCGCGCGCGTCGAGCCCGGCCGAGAGGTCTCCTACGACCTGTCGGACGCCTGGCGCCGCATCGGGCGCGAGCGCGTGGCCGCCCTCGCGCCGGGGCCCGGCGGCGCGCTCGACATCCGCCTGGCCTGCGACTGCCTCGCCACCGCCTTCGAGGTCGCCCCCGCGATGGTGGTGATCGACGTGGCCGACGCCGAGCCGGGCGAAGGGCCCCGGCCTTCGCCCCCCCTCGCGGCCTCCGCGCGGCCCGCGCCCCCGCCGCCGCTGCTCGCCTCGGGCCTGCCGCTGGTCGTCCCGGCCGGCGGCCCCCTGCGCGCGCCCGAGCCCGAGCCCGAGCCCGAGCTCGAACCGGAGCCCGAGCCCGAACCGGGGCCCGAGCCCGCCGCCGGCGCGCTCGACCTCGCCGCCTTCGGGGCCGGCCTGCGGGCCGAGATGGCCCGCGGCGTGGAGCAGGGGCTCCTGGTGCCGGCGGGTCCGCTGCCGGGGCCCGAGGGGGCGCCCAAGCCCGTGGGCGGCCAGATCCGGATCTCCACGGCGATGGGCCGATCGCCGGTCGTCAGCGCCGAGCCCGACGTCGCGCGCGCGGTGCCCGACGCCTGTCCCGCCCCCGAGGTCGCGGCCCTGCTGCCCGGCGGGCCGGGTCCGGGCGCGGACCCCGCGGCCGGCTCCGCGGCCCGCGCGGACCCGATCGCGGCGATCGCCGCCGCCCGAGCCGCGCTCTACGGCGAGTTCGACCGGCTCGACCCGCAGGCCGCCCGGCGCCTGGTCGGCGCGTTCCTCGACGCGGGCCTCGGCGCCGAGGCCCAGGCCGCGCTGCGCCTCGCGCCGGTCGATCTGCGCGAGCGCGCGGAGCTGGGCGCGGTGGCCGCGCTGACGGACGCGGACGACGCGCCGCCCGAGGCGGGCGCCGTCGAGGGCTGGGCCGCGTGCGAGGGCGCGGCGGCGCTCTGGGCGGTGCTGGCGCTGGACGGCCGGCCGCTGCCGCGCGCGCTCGACCGCGGCGGCGTGGTGGGCGTCGTCTCGACGCTGCCGATGCCGCTGCGCGCCCATCTCGCGCCGCGCCTCGCAGGCGCCTTCCTGGCCGACGGCGACGCGGCGACGGCGCGGCTCGTGCGCAACGCCGTCACGCGCGCAGGCGGCGAGCCCGACCGCGCCATGCGGCTCCTCGACATCCGCCTCGGCCTGTCGGCCGATCCGGCCGAGCCGGGCGCGGCCGGCCGCCTCGCGGCGCTCGCGCAGGGCACCGACGCGGTGGCGCTCGACGCCGCGACCCTGCTCCTGGAGGGCGCGGCCGGAACGCCGCCCGCGGGGGCGACGGAGGACGCGGCGCTCCTGGTGGCCGAGCGCCGCGGCGACCCGGGCGGCGAGCGCCTGCGCGCGCTGCTGGCGGCGGCCTTCATGGACGAGGCGCGCTGGGACGAGGCGCTGGCGCTCGCCGCCGACGCGCCGCCTGACGGGCCGGGCACGTCCGCTCTGTGGGAGGGCATCGCGCGCAGGCTCGCCGCCGAGGCCGCCGGCCCGGCCTTCCTGCGCATCGCCTTCGCCGAGGCCGAGGCGCTCGACGCGGCCCCGATCTCGCCCCGGGCCGCGGCGGCCATCGCCGCGCGCCGCGACGGCTTCGGCTACGGCGCCCCGATGCCTGCGGCCGAGGGCGCCGCGGTGGCCCTGCCGACCGACCGCGCCTGGTGGACCGAGCCGAGCCCGAGCCCGAGCCCGAACCCGAGCCCGCGGCCTCCGACGCCGCGCCCGAGCCGTCCGCCCGCCGCGACCCGGACCTGCCGATGGATGTGGCCGCCCCGGCGCCGTCGAGCGAGCCGCCGCGGGACGGCCACGCCCTGACGGGTCCGATCGCGCGCGGTCAGCGCAGCCTCGAGGAGAGCCGCCGCCGCCGCGCCGCCCTCGCCGCGCGGCTCGCCGAGATCGACGCCGTCGTGGAGGCGTCGGCCGGGGCCGGACCCGCCCCGACCGAGACGGCGGCGGGCGCGACCGCCGAAGCGTCAACGCTTCGGTAACCGCGTCTCGCCTAGACCGGCCGCGAGACCGACCCCGGATCGGCCCCCGGATCGCCCTTCGACCCGCTCCGGTGCCGGCCCTGACGCGAGACGAAGGCGGCGCATGTTCCAGGATGGAGCCCACGGCCCGCGCGGGCCTCACCGCGCCCTGCGCCGCTGCGCCCGGGCCCTGCGCGGCGCGGCCCGGATCCCGACCGCCCTCGCCGCGATGACCTGGCTCGCCACGGCCCCGGCCCAGGGTCAGGGCCAGGGCCAGGGCCAGGGCCGGGCGGACGAGGTGTGCGAGGCCGCCGCCGCCATGGCCGCCGAGGCGCAGGGCGTGCCGCTCGACGTCATGCGCGCCGTCACCCGCGTCGAGACCGGCGTCGGTCGCGGCGAGGCGCGGCGCGGCTGGCCGTGGTCGGCCAACGCCGACGGGCGCAGCTACCGCTTCGACAGCCTCGAGGAGGCCCTGGCCTTCGCCGCGGGGCCCGTGGCGCGCGCGGCCTCGAACGTCGATCTGGGCTGCTTCCAGATCAGCCGGCGCTGGCATGGCGAGGCCTTCGCGGACGACCGCGAGATGCTCGATCCCGCGCGCAACGCGCTCTACGCCGCGCGGCTCCTGGCCGAGCACTACGCGCGCCTGGGCGACTGGACGCTCGCCGCGGGGGCCTACCACTCGCGCACCGAGACCTATGCCGGCCCCTACCGCGCGCGCGTGCGCGCCGAGTTGGCCGCGCTCGGCCCCACGCCCGGCATCCTCCCGGCGCTCGCCTCCGATCCGGGGCCGAGCCTCGCCTCCGACGCGGGGCCGCTCCTGATCGCGACGCTGCCCACGCCCTCGCCGCCGATCCCCGTCCGCGCGCTCGCCCGCGGCGCCCGGGGGGGCGTGTTCACCCGCGTCGCGGGGCTCGCCCCGACAGCCGAGCCGACAGCCGAGCCGACAGCCGAGCCGGCCCCTGGGCCCGCCATCGAGCCTGCCATCGGGCCCGGCGCCGAGATCGAGCTGGCGAGCTTCGAGCCCGACGCGCCGACGGCGCCCGAGCCGCCGCTCGACGGCGCCCAGCCGCGCGCGCCGCGCAGGGCGAGCCCGCTCCACGCCTCGGCCAGCCCGCTCCTGGGCGGCGCGGGCGGCGGCGCGCCGGGCTCGCTGGTGCCGGTCTCGGCGGGCGGCGGCCCGCTCCTGGGCGGGGGCGGCGGCCCGCTCCTCGGCGCCCGGGGCTGGGGCGGCTGATGGGCGCGCTCGCGGCGGGGATGCCCGCGCTCTCGATCAAGGCCTTGATGCGCCCGACGATCCTGCTGGCGCTCGCGCTGATGGCGGTCATCGTGATGATGATCCTGCCGATGCCGGCCTGGGTGCTCGACGCGGGGCTCGCGGCCTCCTTCGGCCTCGCCATCCTGATGTTCACGGTGACGCTCTTCGTCGAGCGCCCGCTGGACTTCTCGGCCTTCCCCACGGTGCTCCTGGCCTCCTTGATGCTGAGGCTCTCGCTCAACGTGTCGTCCACCAAGCTCATCATCGGGGAGGGGCACACCGGCACGGGGGCCGCGGGCGACGTGATCGAGGGCTTCGCCATGTTCGTCATGGGCGGCAGCGTGTTCCTCGGGCTCGTGGTGTTCTGCGTCCTGCTGATCGTCAACTTCGTCGTCATCACCAAGGGCGCGGGGCGCATGGCCGAGGTCGGCGCGCGCTTCGCGCTCGACGCCATGCCCGGAAAGCAGATGGCGATCGACGCCGACGTCTCCTCGGGCGCCATCGGCCACGCCGAGGCGCGCGGCCGGCGCGAGATCGAGCAGGCCGAGACGACGTTCTTCGGCTCGCTCGACGGCGCCTCGAAGTTCGTCAAGGGCGACGCGGTGGCGGGGCTCCTGATCACGCTCCTCAACCTGTTGGTCGGCCTCGTCATGGGCGTCGTCGTCCACGGAATGCCGATGGGCCGCGCCTTCGAGACCTACGCCATCCTGACGGTGGGCGACGGGCTGGTGAGCCAGATCCCCGCCGTCATCATCTCGATCGCGGCCGCGCTCCTGCTGTCGCGCGGGGGCGCCACGGGGGCGGCCGATCTCGCCATCGTCGGCCAGCTCGGCAAGCATCCGGCGGCGCTCGGCACCGTGGCGGTGCTGATGGCGCTCTTCGCGCTGGTGCCGGGCCTGCCCTTCGTGCCCTTCGTCGCGGGCGCGCTGGTGCTGGGCGGCTGCGCCCTCGCCGCCGCGCGCCCGAAGCCCGAGCCCGTCGCCGCCGTCGTGGAGGAGGGGCCGAAGCGCCCCGGAATGGGCGACGTGCTCGACCTCGACGACATCCACCTGCAATTCGCGCCCGACCTCGTGGAGATGGTGCTCGACCCCTCCACCGGGCTCGACGCGCGCATCGCCAACATGCGCGACCACGTGGCCTCGACCCACGGGCTGATCCTGCCCGAGATCCGGCTCACCGACGACCACTCTCTGCCCCCCGGAACCTACGTCATCCGCATCCAGGACGTGGAGCGCGCCCGCGACCGGCTGCGGCCCGAGGCGATGCTCGCGCTGATGGGCCCCGACGCCGCCCTGATGCCGCCCGGCGAGGCGGTGCGCGAGCCGGTCTACGGCGCGCCCGCGCGCTGGATCGACAAGGGCGCGGGCGAGGACGCGGCGCTCGCCGGCGCCACCGTGGTGGGCCCCGCCGAGGTGCTGGCGACGCATCTGCTGGAGGTCGTCAAGGACAATTTCGGGCGCCTCCTGACGCTGCGCTCGCTGCGCCGGCTGCTCGACGCCTTCGCGGGCGTCTCCGACCCCGACCGCGCCGCCGCCAACCGCCGGCTGCTGGACGAGCTCGTCCCCGACAAGGTGCCGCTCGACCTGCTGCTGCCGGTGCTGCGGCTCCTGCTGGAGGAGCGCGTCTCGATCCGCAACCTGCCGGTGATCCTGGAGACCATCGCCGAGGCGCGCCCGCACATGGCCCACCCCGAGGCGGTGTGCGAGCACGTCCGACGGCGCCTCGGCTTCCAGCTCGTCTCGGAGCTCAAGCGCGCCGACGGGACCATCCCGCTCGTCCAGCTTGCCCCCGAATGGGAGGGCGTGTTCCAGGCCCACGAGGTCGAGGGCCACGACGTGGCGCTGCCGCCCGACCTCTTCGCCAAGCTCACCGGCTCGGTCGCCGACCGCGTGGCGCGCGCGGCCGAAGCCGGCGCCTATCCGGCGGTCGTCACCTCCTCGCGCCGGCGGCGGTTCCTCAGGATGGTGCTGGCCGCGAGGGGCGTGCCCAACCCGGTGCTCTCCTTCGAGGAGATCGGCATCGAGGCGCGTCCGGCCGTGGTCGGCCAGGTGCCCGCGTGAGCGGGCACCGCGAAGTCCCCGCCCGCGCGAGCAGGCCCTGCGAAGTCCCCGCCCGCGCGAGCAGGCCCTGCGAAGTCCCTGCCCGCGTGAGCGGGCCCTGCGAAGTCCCCGCCCGCGTGAGCGGGCCCCACGGACGCCCCGCCCGCCTGAGCGGGCCCCGCGGGGTCCGTGCCCGCCTGGGCGGGCACCGTCGGCGGCGTGCCCGGCTGGGCGGGCATCGTCGGCGGCGTGCCCGGGCGAGCGGGCGCGGCGTCGGGAGCCCGCCCGAGTGACGGGGTTGGCGGAGCTGGCCGCGCAGGCGCCGCAGGCGCTGGCGCTGGGGTTCCTGGTGTTCCTGCGGGTGGGGGCGGCGATGGCGGTGCTGCCGGCCTTCGGCGAGCGCTCGGTGCCCGCGCGGGTGCGCCTGGTGCTGGCGCTCGCCTTCACCGCCGTGGTGGCGCCGGCCGTCTCGGACGGCCTCGCGGGCGCCTATGACGGCGCGGCGCTGGGGCGCCATCTCCTGTCGGAGACGGTGGCGGGGCTCGGGCTCGGGCTGATGCTGCGGGTGATGGTGATGGCGCTCCAGACCGCGGGCATGATCGCCGCGCAGGCGGTCTCGCTGAGCCAGATCTTCGGCATCCCCTCGGCCGAGCCGCAGCCCGCGATCGGATACCTGATGGTGACGGGGGGGCTCGCGCTCGCGGCGATGGCGGGGCTGCACCTGCGCGTGGCCGAGGCGCTGATCCTGAGCTACGACGCGCTGCCGGCGGGGCGGCTGCCCGACGGGGCGGTGCTGGCCGAGTGGGGCGTGGGGGGCGTCACGCGCGCCTTCGGCCTCGCCTTCACGCTGGCCGCGCCCTTCCTCGGCGCCTCGCTGGTCTACAACGTGGCGCTCGGCGCCATCTCCAAGGCCATGCCGCAGCTGATGGTGGCGCTCGTGGGCGCGCCCGCGATCACCATGGGCGGGCTGGTGCTGACGGCGCTGTCGCTGCCGCTGCTGCTGCCCGTCTGGTGGCGCGCCTTCGCCGCCGTGCTCGGCGACCCGTTCGCGGCCGCGCCGTGAGCGGAGGGGGAGAGGACGCCGGCGAGAAGAGCTTCGAGCCGACCCAGAAGAAGCTCGACGATGCCAGGAAGCGCGGCGAGGTCGCGCGCTCCTCCGATCTCGACACCGCCGCCGCCTATGCCGGGCTCTGGCTCGCCGCCCTCAGCTTGGGCGGCTGGTCGATGATGACCCTGGGCGACGTGCTGATGGGGATGCTCGAATCCCCCGAGCGGCTCGCGGCCGAGCTGGTCTCGCCGCAGGGCGCGGCCGCCTTGGCGGGGCTCCTGATGGCCGTGGCGCTGCCCTGCCTGCCGCTGCTGGCCGCGCCCGCGCTGGCCGCGCTCGTGTCGATCCTGGGGCAGCGCGCCTTCGTGGTCGCGCCCGAGAAGCTCAAGCCGAAGCTGTCGCGCATCTCGCCCGTGGCGGGGGCCAAGAACAAGTTCGGCGCCGACGGGATGTTCAACTTCGCCAAGAGCTCGGTGAAGATGCTCGTCGTCTCGGCCGCGCTGACCTGGTTCCTGATCCGCGAGTTGCCCGGCATCATGATGCTCGAGGAGATGGGGCCGGCGCCCGTCGCGCTGGCGCTGGTGCGCCTCCTTCCGGGCGCGCTGGTGCCGGTGCTCGCGGTCGCGGTGGTGACGGGCGTGGCCGACGCGCTGTGGCAGCAGGCCTCGCACATCCGCAAGAACCGCATGACGCGCAAGGAGATGACCGACGAGCACAAGGAGTCGGAGGGCGACCCGCACTTCAAGTCGAAGCGCCGCGCCCGCGCCCAGGAGATCGCCAACAACCGCATGATGGCCGAGGTGCCCACCGCCGACGTGGTGCTCGTCAACCCCACCCACTACGCCGTGGCGCTGCGCTGGTCGCGCGCGCCGGGCGCTGCTCCGGTCGTGGTCGCCAAGGGCGTGGACGAGATCGCGCGCCGCATCCGCGAGGCCGCCGCCGAGGCCGGCGTGCCGATCCGCTCGGACCCGCCGACCGCGCGCGCGCTCCACGCGGGCGTCGAGCTGGGGCGCGAGATCCCGCCCGAGCAGTACCGCGCCGTGGCCGCCGCGATCCGCTTCGCCGAGGCCATGCGCCAGCGCAGCCGGCGGCGATGAGGAGGGCGGGGTGAGGCGCGACGGGCTCGGCGAGCTGGCCGCGCTGATGGAGGCGGCGCACCGCGCCGACGCCGCGGCGCTCGCGCGGCTCAAGCTCAAGGCCGAGGATTTGCGCCGCCGCGCCGACGCGCTGCGCGCGCCGGTGGCCCCGGCCGAGGGCGCCGACGCGCTCGCCATGGCGGCGGCCGACCGGCACGGCCTCTGGCGCGCCTCGCGCCGCCGGGAGCTGCTCGGAGAGCTGGCGCTGGCGCGCGCCGAGATCGAGGGCGCGCGCGAGAAGGCCCGCAGGAGCTTTGGCCGCGCGCGGGCCGCCGAGGCGCTGGCGGCGCGGGGGACGGCCAAGCGCGCCGGCTGACCCCATCGTGACGCGCGGCCCCGCGCCGCGATGGTCGGCGACGTGTCCGACGACGCGCGCCCCGAGGATCCGGCCGGCCCGTTCTGGGTGCTGGGCGATCCGACGCGGCGCCGTGCCGGAGCGGCTCGGGGCGCGCGCACGGGCGAGGCGGCCGTGACGGCGCTGGCGGGGCCTTTCGGGATTCGTGCGGCGGGCGCCTGGGCGCGAGCCTGGTCGGCGTCGAGAGGGCGCCAGGCGGCGAGGGCACGCGCCTCGTCGTGACGGCGCAGGCGGCGGCGTTCGACGGCTCGGGCTTCGAGGGCGCAGGCCGGCTGCTCGCCCCACAGGACGCCGCTCGAAGGCGGGCGCCGTCCTCAGGCGTCCTGGCGCGCGATGTCGACGATCAGCACGTCGCGCAGGCTGGACCCGAGGACGGCTCGGGCGCGCTCGCGCAGCGCCGAGCGCAAGCCCTCGATCCGCGCCTCGGCGGTGAAGCCGCCCGAGAAGCCGCCCGCGTTGGCATGGTCGAACAGCACCCGCAGCAGCGCGTCGCGCAGCTTGGGCTCGCGCGCGAACACCGCCTCGCGCGCGCCGGGCTCGACCTCCAGGCCCAGCGAGAGCACCACCAGCGACAGGATCCGGCCCTCGTCGATCACGGGGACGACGAACTGGTTGTCGAGCTTGACGTAGTCGTCGCCGCCCTCCTCCTTGCCGGACGCCTTGCCGGACGCCTTGGCAGAACCCTTGGCAGAACCCTTGGCAGAACCCTTGGCGGCAGGCTCGGCCTCGGGTTCGGCGCCAGCTTCGGCGGCGGCTTCGGCGGCGGGCTCGTCCGCGCCCGGCGCACCCTCGCCGGGCGCCTCCTCGGCGCCGGCCCCGCCCGGGGAGGCCACCTCGGAGGCGTCGGCGCGCGCGCCCGGCGCGAGCATGTGCGCGGCGCCGGCGCCGGCGGCGGCGCCTGCGAGCGCCATCGCCAGAAGGATCAGGGCATTCTTCATGGGCTCGGGACGGCCGCTCAGAACGGCAGCACGCGCTCGAGCGCCTGCTGGCCTCGGCGGGGCCGCTGGGCGTCGGTGATCTGGCCGCGCCCGCCATAGGAGATCCGAGCGGAGGCGATCTTGTCGTAGGTGATCTCGTTGAGCCGCGAGATGTCCATCGGGCGCACGTAGCCGGTGACCAGCAGCTCGCGCATCTCGTAGTTGACGCGCACCTCCTGGGAGCCGCGGATCTCGAGCACGCCGTTGGGCAGCACGTCGGTCACGACGGCCGCCACGCGCAGCTCGAGCTGCTCGTTGCGGCTCACCGAGCCGTCGCCGCTCGACGCGGAGTTGCTGTTGATGCCCACCGCGTTGTCGAGGCCGACGCCCGGCAGCACCTTCGAGATCGCGCCGGGCAGGCCGAAGAGCGAGGGCATGCCGAGGCCCTCGGAGTTCTGGCGCTGGCGCTGGGCGGAGTTCGAGATCTCGGCGCTCTCGTCGATCTCGATCACGACCGTGAGGATGTCGCCCTGCTCGAGCGCGCGCCGGTCGCCCAGCAGCGACGAGCGCCCGCCGGCCCAGAGCGAGGGGCCGCCCGTGGGCGCCGCCGCGCGCGCCGAGACCGGCGTGGGCGCGGTCATCATCGCGCGCTGCTCGGGCGCGCTGTCGATCGGCGTGAGGTCGGGCGCGCGGGTCACCTGCTGGGGCTGCGCGCAGGCGACGGGCAGGATCGCCAGCGCGAGGAGGGCGAGGGGGCGGTGCATGAGGGGTTCTCCCTGGGGACGGCCGTTCGCGGCCGGGCTGGATGGGGGGCTAGACGCCCGGCGCCGCGCCCACGGCGACGGTGCCGTCGGGGCGCACGACGCCGGTGACGGTGGCGCGCGAGGCGAGGTTCATGACGCGAAGCACGTCGCCGACGCCGCCGCGGCCGAGCGCGCGGCCCTCGGTGACGATGCTGAGGCCCCCCGCGTCGTGCACCAGCCGCACGATCTGGTTGCGATCGACCACCGCCGGCGGGCCGACGTCGCCGGGCATGATCGGCCGCCCGGCGTAGAGCGCCACGCGCGCCTCCTGGCCGACGATGGCGTCGAGCTCGAGGATCGCGCCCGGCACCTCGCCCTCCATCGTCGTGAGGTCGGAGGGCGCGAGGATGGTCTGGGCGCGGATGGTGCGCGCGGTGACCGGCGTCTGCGCGCGCGCGGGCGCCGCCGCGACGAGCGCCGCCGCCAGCGCCGCGGCCAGCGCCGCGAGGGTGAGGCCCGCGCGGATCATCGCACCTGCGCCGTGGCGCCCAGCATCTGGTCGGCCGCGGTGATGACCTTGGCGTTGAGCTCGTAGCCGCGCTGGGCCTCGATCAGCTCCGAGATCTCGCGCACCGAGTCCACCGCCGAGTCCTCCAGGTAGCCCTGGCGCAGCGTGCCGAGCCCGTCCTCTCCGGGCGTGCCCACGAGCGCGGGGCCCGAGGCCGGGCTCTCGAGGAAGAGGTTCGAGCCCATCGCCTCCAGCCCCTTGGGGTTGGTGAAGCCCGCCAGCGTGATCTGGCCCAGCATCTCCGGATCCACCCGGTCGGCGAAGGAGCCCCAGACCTCCCCTTCGGCGTTGATCGACACCGCGCGCAGGTCGGCGGGCAGCGTGATGTCGGGCGCCACGGGGAAGCCGTCGGAGGTCACGATCAGCCCGTCCGCGGAGCGCTTGAGCGCCCCGTCGCGGGTGTAGGCCGGCACGCCCGAGGGCAGCGTCACCTCGATGTAGCCCCCGCCCTCGATCGCCACGTCGAGGTCGCCGCCGGTGGCCGAGAGCGCGCCTTGGCTGAGGTCCATCGAGATGGCGGTGGGGCGCACGCCCAGGCCGAGCTGGATGCCGGCGGGCAGCTGCGTGCCGTTCGACGCGCTGATCGTGCCGGGCCGGCTCATCTGCTGGTAGTGCAGGTCGGCGAACTCGGCGCGGCGGGGGTTGTAGCCGGTCGTGTTCATGTTGGCGAGGTTGTTCGAGATGGTCTCGACCCGCATCTGCTGGGCCAGCATCCCGCTCGCAGCGATCTTCAGGGCGCGCATGGGCTCTCTCCTCAGGCGGGGCGTCAGGCGCCCATGGTCTCGATCGCGCCGCGCAGGCGCTGGTCCTCGCGCTCGAGGAAGGACTGGCCGAGCTCGTAGGCGCGCTGGACCTCGATCATCCGCGCGATCTCCGAGACCGGGTTGACGTTCGAGGCCTCCAGATGCCCCTGGAGCACGCGGGCCTCGGGCGCGGGCTCGAAGCCCGCGGGGCCGGGGTCGAAGGTGGTGCCGGCGCCGCGCGTCACCGCGAGCGGATCGACGGGGACCACCAGCCCGATCTGGGCGATGGGGCCCAAGGGCGTCGAGACGGTCCCGTCGGGCCCGATCGTCACCGGCCCCGCGTCGGGCGGCAGGTTGACGGGCGCGCCGCCCTGGTCGAGCAGGCGGTGGCCGTCGAAGGTCACGAGGTCGCCCTCGGGGCCCTGGGCGAAGGCGCCGGCGCGGGTCAGGCGCTGGCCCTCGGGCGTCTCGATCGGAAAGAAGCCCTCGCCCTCGATGGCGAGGTCGAGCGCGCCGCCGGTGGGCGCGAGCGCGCCCTGCGCGGCGTCGGTCATGCGCCCGCGCGCGGTGGCCATCGAGAGCGACTCGCCCCCGGTGCGCACGACGTGCTCGGCGAAGACGACGCCCTCGCGCCGAAAGCCCGTGGTCGAGGCGTTGGCGATGTTGTTGGCCACGACCTGCATCTCGCGCATCAGCCCCGACTGGCGCGACAGGGTGACGTATCCGGAGGCGTCCATCGCTCAGACCCCCGCGATCAGCGGCACGAGGCGGACGGCGAAGAAGTCCGTCAGCCGCTCGGTCATGAAGCCCATGGTGACCCAGAACACCGCCACCAGGACGGCCATCTTGGGCACGAAGGTGAGCGTCATCTCCTGCACCGAGGTCAGCGCCTGGAAGAGGCCGATGGCCACGCCGGTGACGAGCGCGGCCGTCAGGATCGGCGTCGAGATCGCCACCGAGAGCCACAGGCCCTCGCGCATGGTGTCGTAGAACAACCCCTCTGGCATCAGGCGGCCCCCCTCGCGCGGCGCGTCATCAGACGGGCATCCTCAGGATCTCCTGGTAGGCCTCGACCACGCGGTCGCGCACCGAGACGGCGGCCTCGACGGCGAGCTCGGTCTGCGCGAGCGCCTGGACGAGCGCGTAGGGGTCGGCGCCGCCGGTCATCGAGGCCTGGGCGGTCTGCTCGCCCGAGCGCAGCGTCTGGGCGAAGTCCTGGGCCGCGCGGGCGAAGCCGCCTGGCGCGCCCGCGCCCTCCTGCGGCTGGGGCTGGGCGATGTCGCGGGCGGCGCCGTAGCCGCGCGCGGCGAGGGTCGAGACAAGGTCCATCCTGGGCCTCCTTCAATGCGGGTGGGTCAGCGCCGGAGCAGCTCCAGCAGCGAGCGCGTCATCTGGCGCGCCTGGTCGAACATCTTGAGGTTGGCCTCGAAGCTCCGCTGGGCCTCGCGCGCGTCGGCGATCTCGACCACGAGATCGACGTTCGAGCCCTCGTAGCTGCCGTCGGGCCCCGCGAGCGGGTGGGAGGGGTCCTGGATGCGCGCGAGCTCGCGCCGGTCGAGGCGCACCCGGCCCGGCTCGACCGCGCCGGTCGGCCGGCCCCGCTCCATCACCGCCTCGAAGGAGGCCGTCTTGCGCCGGTAGCCGGGCGTGTCGGCGTTGGCGATGTTCTCCGACACCAGCCGCATGCGCGCCGACTGCGCCGCCATGCCGCTCGCGGCGATGCTCAATCCGTCGTTCATCCCGCTCACCCCTTGCCCAGGCTGGCGCGCAGGACGCTGAGCCCGCTGCGGTAGATCGCGAGCGCCCGGTCGTGGTCGTCGCGCGCGCGCGCGGCGCCCGCCATCTCGGCCTCGATCGAGACCGTGTTGCCGTCGGGCGAGGCGGGGCTTTGCGCCTCGCTCACGCGGGCGGCGGCGGGCGTGGCGCCGCCGAGATGGGCGGGGCGCGTGGCGCGCATGGCGAAGCCGTCCTCGCCGTAGGTGGCGGCGAAGTCCGTCACCGCGAGCGCGCGGTAGCCCGGCGTGTCGGCCTGGGCGATGTTCCGGGCGGCCACGGTCTGTCGCTGGCCGGCGTGCTCGGCCAGCGCCCCCGCGAGGCGGAACGTCTCCAATCGCTCGAACATGAAAGCTCCTGCCTTCGATGCGTCTTCAGGGCCGCTTAACCGCGACTCGCTTAATGAACCGTTGCCAAGCGAGGAGGCATTCGATGGATTCGGCCCGCTCCACCACCGCCGCCCCCGATGGGGCCGCGGCGCGGCTGCGCGGCGCGCTCGGCGCGCTGCGTCGGCCGCGTCCGATGGGCCGCGTCGCCTCGCTCGGGCAAGGCGTGGTCGAGGTCTCGGGGCTCGGGCGCCACCTGCGGCTCGGCGACCGCCTGAGCCTGCGCCCGCGCGGGCGGGACGCCGCGCCGGTGGCCTGCGAGGTGCTGCGGATCGGACCCCTGTCGGTCACGGCGCTGCCCGAGGGGGATCTCTGCGCGGTGGCCGTGGGCTGCGCGGTGCGCTGGGAGGGGGCGCCGCGCGTCAGCCCCCACGGGGCTTGGATCGGCCGCATCGTGGACCCGGACGGACGCCCGCTCGACGGCCGCCCGCTGGCCCCGGGCGCCCATCCGCGCGCGCTGCTGGCGCCGCCGCCGGCGGCGGCCACGCGCCGCCGGCTCGGGGGGCGGCTCTC
Organism: uncultured Alphaproteobacteria bacterium; assembly: GCA_963799455.1. Lineage (GTDB taxonomy): Bacteria > Pseudomonadota > Alphaproteobacteria > Rhodobacterales > Rhodobacteraceae > CAWCXF01. Next base: position 607,873 of record CAWCXF010000007.1, read on the forward strand.
GACCGGGCTCGCGGCCTTCGACACGCTCCTGCCCTTGGTGCGCGGCCAGCGCATCGGCCTCTTCGCGGGCTCGGGCGTCGGCAAGTCCACGCTGCTCGCGGACCTCGCCCGCGGCGTCGAGGCCGACGTGGTGGTGCTCGCGCTGGTGGGCGAGCGGGGCCGCGAGCTGCGCGCCTTCACCGAGGACGCGCTGGGGCCCACCGGCATGGCGCGCTCGGTCGTCGTCGCCGCCACCTCCGACCGCGCGCCGCTGGTGCGCCGCCGCTGCGCCTGGACGGCGATGACCGTCGCCGAGCACTTCCGCGACGAGGGCGCCCATGTGCTCTTCCTGTGCGACTCGGTGACGCGCTTCGCCGAAGCCCAGCGCGAGGTCGCCCTGGCCTCGGGCGAGAGCGCCTCGCTGCGCGGATACCCGCCCTCGATGGCAGGCGCGGTGGCGGGGCTCGCGGAGCGCGCGGGGCCGGGGGCCGAAGGCACGGGCGACATCACCGCCGTCTTCAGCGTGCTGGTGGCGGGCTCCGACATGGAGGAGCCCGTGGCCGACACGCTGCGCGGCGTGCTCGACGGGCACGTGGTGCTCGACCGCGCCATCGCCGAGCGCGGCCGCTTCCCGGCGGTGGACGCGCTGCGCTCGGTCTCGCGCTCGCTGCCGGCCGCGGCGTCCGCTCCCGAGAACGCGCTCATCGCCCGCGCGCGCCGGCTGCTGGGCGCCTATGACCGCTCCGAGCTGATGGTGCGCTCGGGCCTCTACAGCCCCGGCGCGGACGCCGAGCTCGACGAGGCGGTGGCGCTCCAGCCTGCGCTCGACGCCTATCTCGCCGAGCGCTCCGAGGCGCCCGAGGCCGCCTTCGCGCGGCTCGCGGCGATCCTCGGCGCGGTGCGGGGTGCCTGAGGCGGGGCGAGGCGGCGGGGCCGGGGGCGAGGCGGGCGGCTCGGCCGCCCGAGGGGACGGGTCGGGGTGACGGGGGCGATCGGGCGACGGCGCGGGCGCCCAGATCGGGCGACGGCTCGGGCGCCCGGCGGCCCGCGCCTCAGCCGAAGGCGCCCGTGAGCAGTGCCAGCGCGGTGCCCGCGGGCGAGGTGTCGGTGCCGAAGCCCTGGGAGAGCTGCGACCGGGCGAGGTAGATCCGCGTCAGCTCCTCGCGCCTCCCGGGATCGGCGAACTGCGCCACGCCCTCGTCGCCGAAGGCCGACCGCGCCTTGTCCTGGAAGATCTCGAGCTGGCGGTCCACGTCGAGCGTGCCGAAGGATTCTGGGCAGCCCGAAGGCGGTCTCGAACACCTGGCGCAGCGGCGGCGTGCCCATGATCGTGAACCAGCGCGTCGAGTCGGAGACGTCGCGCCCGGCGATCGTCGGAAGCTCGCGCTCGAGGTTGAGCGCGAGCCGCATGGCGGGATCCTGCTCGCCCACCGCCTCCTCGAACCCCCGCGCCTCGTAGGCCGCGACGATCCGCTCGGCGAAGCCCAGTCGCGCGGTCGCGGGGCCGAGGGGGCTGTCGAAGCCGAAGGCGCGCGCCATCTCGGCGTAGCGCTTGTCGGTGAGCTTGTTGGCGAGCGCGGTGCGCTCGGTCGTGCCCTCCTCGAGGATGCGGCGCACGAAGTAGCGGTTGTCGATGTCGCTGTCGAGCCCGAAGGCGCCGAGCGCGACCTTGAGGAGCTGGCGGTCGCCCACCAGCTCCTCGGCGGTGCGGATCCCGGCGATGCCCTGCGCGAATCGCTCCGTCTCGCGCGCGGTGGCCGCGGAGGCGGCGTAGGCCGCCTGCTGGGACGCCCCGGTGCGCTTGAGGAACGCCCAGCCGGCGAGGCCCCCGAGCGGCACGACCGGCGTGAAGTTCACGGCGCGATCCTCACCCCGGCCTCACTCGGCCGCGTGCAGCGCCGGGCCGTCGGGCAGGTTGGCCGCGACGGGGGCTGGGGCGGCGCGAGGGGCGGCGGCGCAGGGTTGCGGGCCCAAAAGCCGCGCCTCGAGCGGCAGCAGCGTGCGCAGCACGCGCAGCGCCTGGTAGACGCGATCCTGCATCACGGCGCGACGCGAGACGTCGAGCGCCTCGCGGCTCTCGGGGTCGTCGAGCGCCTGGGCGAGCTGGTCGATGCCGCGCAGCAGCTGCCGGCGCGCCTCCTCCGGGTCGGCGTCGCCCGAGAGCGCGAGCTGGGCCACGTAGCACACGCGCTTGACGGGCGTGGTCACCTCGTCGGGGTGCAGCGCGTCGCGCAGGCGCAGCACGTGCGCGCCGGGCGTCTTGATGCACAGCCGCCCCCGCCTGTCGCCGTTCTCGATCACGGCGCCGTTGACGAGCACCCGCTCGCGCGGCGCGAGCTTCAGGACCAGACCGCTCATGCCGCGACCTCCGATGCGGCGGGGCGCAGCCCCGCCATGATGGCGCGGTTGATGTCGACGAGCGGCGCGGGGTCGGCGCCGCGCAGCACGGCCCGGCCATGGGCCTCGGCGAACTCGGCGAGGTAGAAGAGCCGCGCGCGCAGCTCGGCAGGAAGCGCGTTGCCGGGGCTCGCCACGTCGGCGGCGAGCGTGGTCCACAGGCGGCGGTTGCGGTGGACCGCGTCGACCAGGGCGGCGAAGCGCCGGCTCTTGGCTTCGAAGCCGCCATCCTCGTCGGGCTGGCGCCCGGCTCGGGCGAGGGCCGCGGTCACCTCGGCGAAGATCTCGTACTCGGTGCCGCGCGCGGTGCGCAGGGGCCTTGCGGCGGAGCCGTAGGCGCGCTGCGCCATCAGGGAAGCGGTCACGGTGGGTCCTTCCGATCCTGTGTGCGGGCCTTGGAGGAGGCCGTCCCGCGGCTTCGGCCGCGGCTCCCGGGGCGCGCGCGTTGGTCGCGCGCCCCGGGGTCAGTGGTTCAAGCCGCGGTCAGCGGAACAGCGACAGGATCGACTGCGGCGCCTGGTTGGCGATCGACAGCGACTGCACGCCGAGCTGCTGCTGGGTCTGGAGCGCCTGGAGGCGGGCCGAGACCGCCTCCATGTCGGCGTCCACCAGCGCGCCGATGCCCGACTTGAGGCTGTCGGACAGCTTGCCGACGAAGTCGGACTGGGTCTCGATCCGGCCCTGGGCCGAGCCGAAGGCCGCGGCGGCGTTGGTCGCCTTCTCGATCAGGCCGTCGATGGCGGACAGCGCCGCGCCGGCGCCGGCGTCGTCGGTCACGTCGATGCTGAGCAGCGCGCCCAGGCCCGCGGCGGAGTCCGGGGTGCCGGCGGTGCCGCCCGTCGTCTCCGCGATGTTGGCCGTGGAATCCCCGCCGCTGTTGTTGGTGATCGTCACGTCAACGCCGTTCTCGACCGTGACGGAGTACTTGCCGCTGTCGGTCGAGGCGTCGAAGTAGGCCTGGATCTGGGTCTTGAGGTTCTTGGCCACGTCCTCGGCGCTGTCGGAGGCGTTGGCGACGTACTGGAACGTCCGAGCGCCGGTGGCGGTGCCGCCGTCCGCGGTCTTGAGCGCCACGTCCGAGAGCGCGATCTCATAGCCGACGCCGTTCGCGACGCTCGTGATCGACGTCGTGAAGGCGGTGCCGGTGGCGACGGTCGCGTCAGCCGCGGCGTCGGACGCGTAGGCGGTGCCGCCGTTGTTGCCCGCCAGGTAGGTGCCGGCGGTCGCGGCGGTTCCACCGAAGGTCGCGTTCGAGACCGTGCCCTCGACCGCGAGGTTCTGGCGGGCCACGTTGATCGAGGAGGACTTCACCGACCCGTCCGAGCCGCGATCGAGCGACGAGAGAACCTTGACGTCCTCGCTCGACTTGCCATCGACCAGGTTGAGGCCGTTGAACTGGGCCGCGCCCACGACCGACTTGATCTGGTCGCGCAGCGCCTCGATGTCCGTCTGCAGCTTGCTGCGGTCGACGTTCTGCTCCTGGGCGGCGACGATCTTGCCCTTCATGTCGGTCAGCAGGTCGGTGACCGACTCGGCCGCCTGGCGGCCCACGGCGACGGTGGACTCGCCCAGCGCGAGGCTGTTGGAGATCTCCTTGAAACCCTTGACGTCGGACTCCATGACCTTGGAGATCGCCCACACGGCGGCGTTGTCCTTGGCGGTGGCGACCGACTTGCCGGTCGAGATCTCGGCCTGGGTCTTGGACATGTTGGAGTTGATCGACTTGAGGGTCTGCAGCGCCGTCATCGCGCCGTTGTTCGTCAGGATGCTGGACATGTGATCGTTTCCCGATGGCTCGGCGCGTTTCGCGCCGGTTGGACTGACGGGCCGTGATGGCGCCTGCGTCGTCCCCTGCGGGGCCGCGTCGCCCCGCTTCCCGGGGCGCAGGGGGTCTATGGGGCGCGACCTCCTAACGGACCCTGAACGACCGGGCCGAATGTCGCCGCCCGATCGTCTCAATTGAGCCGGTCGGGTGAGCCGGTCGGGCGGCGCGCCCTCAGGCGCGGTGGACGGGGCCGGCCGTCCCCGCGCCGATCGCGCCCGCCGTGCCGTCGCGCCCGTAGGTGCGGAACGGCGCGTCCCTCGCCTCGCGGCGCGCGTCGAGCGTCAGCCGCGCGGCCCTCACGCCACCCAGCGCCGCGCGCAGCAGGGGCTCGGTCTCGCCCAGGGCCTCCTTGAGGCGCCGCAGCGTCTCGCCCGAGCCCGGACCGGGGCCGAAGGCGCCCGCCGCGAGCCCCGCCTCGACGGCCGCCGCGAGGCGCTCCTTCTCGGGCGCCATCCGCGCGAGCCGGTCGATCTCGCCCGCGCTCGCCGCGTCGCGCTCGTCGGCCAAAAGCGCCACGAGGCGCCTCGCGGCGCGCACGGGCGTCATCGCCCGGCCTCCTCGGGGGCGGCGCCCTCGCGCGCCATCAGCGCCTCGTAGATGGACCGCGCCAGGCCGATGCCGCCGGCGCGCGTCATCTCCTCGGCCTGCGCGCGCACCAGGAGCGAGCCGAAGGCGTCCTCGCCCGCGCCCCCGCCCATCGCCTCGCGGGTCTTGCCCATGCCGGCGGCCCCCAGCATCTCGGCCAGGAAGCTCGCCTCGAGCGCGCGCGCGGCCTCCATCATCGCGGCCTCGCGCTCGGCGGAGGGCGCCGCGCCCGCGCGCTCGGGGGGTGCGGGGGGCGTCGCGGCGCGCGTGGCCGGGATCGAGGGGGGCAGGGCTGCGGGATCGGTCATCTGGGGCCTCTTCGGGGTCGTGGGGAGGGCTCGGGGGCCTGCGCGCCCGGCTCGGGCACGCGATCGGGCGCGAGGATTCGGGCCGACGGTAAAGATCCGGTAACTTCCCTCACCCATAGGCTGAGACGAGCCCTGAGCACGACCGACACGGGACGATCCATGCAAAGCGCGTTCATCGCCATGCCATCCGCGCCCGCGGCCCGGGCGAGCGCCGCGCCCTCCCCCGTCGCGACCGCCCCCTCGTCGTCCTCGTCGCAGGCCAAGCCCTTCTCGCTGCGCGACGAGCCCGCGCGCGATGCATCCAGGCGCGACGATGCCGAGCGCGATGGGCCCGAGCGCGATGGGGCGACTCGCCAGGCCGCAGGCCATGGGGGCTCCGCCCGCGGCGGGCCGGCGCGGGCCCGACCTCCCTCCGAGGACGAGGCGGGCGAGTCGGGCCCGTCGGGGCCCGCAAGCGCCGCTTCGCCCTCCGCCGATCCCGCCGCCCCGGCGTCCGCCGCGGGCGGGGGAGCCGGGGATCGGCCTGAGTCCGGGCGCGCGCGCGACGCGGCCGTCGTCCCGTTCGCCGCCGCCGACGGCGGCCCGGACGCCGCGCTCGTCCCCGCGCAGGCCGAGGCGGCGCCCGCGGGCCCGGAGGCAGGCACGCCCTCGGCCGACGCCGTCCCCGCCGGCGCCGCTCCGGTCGGCTCGACAGCCGCCGGCCCGTCTCCGGCCGGCCCCTCCTCGGCCGGCACGGCCGCCGAGGACGCTCCGGCGCCCGCCGCCCCACCCGGCTCGGACCGGTCGAGCCCTGCCCAGCCCGGCCCTGCCCAGCCCGGCCCTGCCCAACCCGCCGACGCCCAACCCCCCGACGCCCAACCCCCCGACGCCCAACCCCCCGACGCCCAGCCCACCGAGGCGCGGCCCACCGAGGCGCGCCCCGGTGCCGAGCGCGGCGCGGTGGCGCCGGCCCCGGATGGGGCGGCGGCGCCCGCCGTGCCGGCCGGTGCCGGCCGGCACGGAGCGGGCGGCCAGCCCGACGGGGATCGCGCGCGCTCGGGCCGGACGGGCGCCGCAGCGGAGGGCGAGGGCCCGCTCGCCGCCGGCCGCTCGGAGGCGGGCCGCGAGGCCGCCGCCGCGGTCGAGGGGGCGGATGATCGGCCGACGGCAGGATCGCCGCGGGCGGACGCCGCGCGAGGCGCGGCGCCCGCGGCCGCGGCATCCCACGGGACGGTCCCCGCGGACGCGGCTCGACCAAGCCCCGAGGCGTCGGGCGCCGCCGAGGCCGGGGGCGCGCTCCCCGAGCGCGTCGCGGCGTTCGGCCCCCCCCGAGGCCCGCGCCACGCCGCGCCCGATGCGCCCCTGGCGGCCGCCGCCGCCCCGGCCTCGCCCGAGGCCGCGGCGGCGAGCGGGGCCGTCGATCGCGCGCCGGGCGGGCTCGACCCGCTCCCCTCGGCCGATCGCGCCGGGCCCGCCGTGGGCGAGGGGCCGCGCGCGCTCCAGGCCCCCTCGTCGGCCGCCGGGCCGGCTCCCGGCGCGGGACCGGGCTCGGCGATGGGGGCCGCGCCCGCGCAGGTCGCGCGCCAGATCGCCGAAGGCATGCCGAGGCGCCCCGGCGGCGCGGTCGAGCTGCGCCTCGACCCCCAGGAGCTCGGGCGGGTGAGGATCACGCTGCACGCCGTCGACGGCGCGCTGAGCGCGCTGGTGGTGGCCGAGCGGCCCGAGACGGCCGATTTGATGCGGCGCCATGCCGACCTCTTGGAGGCGGCGCTGCGCGAGGCCGGCGGGCGCGCGGTGTCGGTGGACGTGTCGGCCTGGGGCGGCCCGGGCTCGGAGTCCGGCGCCGAGCGCCGCGCTCCGGCCGCGCCCGCCGGGGCGATGGCGGACGACGCGGCCCCGGCCCTCGTCGCGGCGCCGCGGGCGCCCGCCTACGGCCGCGCCGGGACGCGCGGCCTGGACATCCGGCTCTGAAGGGGGACGCCATGCTGGAGATGACGACCGAGGGCGCGCGCGGCGCGGTGAGCGGCGCGGCGTCCGCGAAGGCGGACGGGGCCGCCGGGGACGGGGCGGGCGGCAAGGGCGCGCTGTCCTCGGACTTCGAGACCTTCCTCAAGATGCTGACCGCGCAGCTGCGCAACCAGGATCCGCTCAAGCCCATGGAGTCGACCGACTTCGCGGTCCAGCTCGCCACCTTCTCGAGCGTCGAGCAGCAGGTGCTGACCAACGAGCTGCTGACCCGGATGGCCGGCGGCGGCGCGGGGGGCGCCTCCTACGCGGGCTGGATCGGGCTCGACGCGCTGAGCCCCGCCCCGGCCGCCTTCGAGGGCGCCCCGCTCTCCTTGGAGTTCACCGCGCCCGAGGGCGCGGCCACGGCGACGCTCGTCGCTACGAACGAGGCCGGGATCGAGGTCGGGCGCTACCCGGTCGATCCCTCTCAGGGCCGCATCAGCTGGGCGGGCACCGACGGCTCGGGCGGGCCGCTGCCCGAGGGCCGCTACGCCTTCGAGCTGCGCGCGACGGGCGCCGACGGGGTGGAGCAGGCGTCCCCGGTGCTCTCCTACGCGCGCGTGGCCGAGATCCGCCCCGGCCCCGACGGCACGCGCGTCGTCCTTCGGGGCGGCGGCGAGGTCGCGGCGGACGAGGTCGCGGCTCTGCGCGCGCCCGCGAGCTGAGGTCGCCCGCCGGGGCGGCGCGCCTTCCGGGGGTCGCGGCTCCGGGCCGAGCCCGCCGCGGCTGTCGGGGAAGCATCTGTCTTGTGGCGCAAGGCTCGAGACCTCGTGGTGAGCCTGACCGGACCGAAGACCTCCGAGTATCGGAGGTCTGGTCAGGCGGCGTCGAAGTTCCAGCAAACCATGATCACAGAGACGGAAACCATGATCACAGAGACGGCGTGTTTCGCAGCAAGGCGAAGCTCCGGTTGAAGGGCCTTCCGATCCTCGACTGCGGGGCGGTCCTGAGCTTCCGCGCCGAGGATGCCTCCGTCGCGCCCACCGGGGCGGGGATCGACCGGGTGGCGGGGTCCGTCTGAGCCGGCAGTCGGTCTTGCCGGGGGTCGGCGGGCGGCCAACCTCGCGGCCATGCTCGGACCCCGGCACACGCGCCTCCTCCTGCGGCTCTTCGTGCTGGCCGCCTTCGTCGGCACGCTTTGGACGCTGCAGGCCGTCAACTGGGCTGTGGGCTACGGCTTGAACCTGGCCTTCGGCCCGGCCCGTGGAGCGGCCCGTCGCCTCCGCGGAACGAGATCCAGGGGGCCCCGGCGCCGGCGAGCCCTCCTCCCCCGGGGCCGCCGTCGGATCGCCGGGCGCGGCCCCCTCGGCTCGACGCGCCGCCGCAGGAGGCCATGGGTCTCGCTGCGGCGCGAAGGGCAGGGGCGGCCCTCCCTCGGCTGCGCCCTCCCCCCGCTGCGACCGCGACGGCCCGGACGCGGCCGATGGGCCGGCCTTGTGGGCCGCGGGTCGCCGTCCTAGCCTGCGGCCCGGCCGCCTCGGCGCGGTCGGGCCAGACGGGCGGGGACGATGCGCCGACGCGATCCGACGCGCCCCGACGCCCGCCTCGACCCGGCGGCGGGCCACCGTGCCGCAGGGCGGCTCTCGGACGCCCCCCCCCTCGCCGCGCAGGGCGATCCGCCGCCGCCGGGCGGGCCGGATCGCGGGCGGCGCGCCGGGCCGCCGCCCGACGCCGTGCGCCGGGCCGCCGAGGCGCTGGCGCCGGGGGCGGGGCGGGCGCGCTGGCTGCGGCTGCGCGGCGGGCGCACCAACCGGGTCTGGCTGGTGGAGCGTGCGGGCGGTCCTCCGTCCAGCGCGCCCGTCGTCGTCAAGCTCTGCGACGGGCCGGCGACGCCGCTCTTCCCCAACGACCCCGAGGCCGAGATGGCGGCGCTGAGGCGCCTGTGCGGCACCGGCCTCGCGCCGCGCCCGATCGGGGCCGCGGCCTCCGCCCTGGGCCGCGTGCTGGTGTGCGAGCACGTCGCGGCGGGCGGCCCCGCGGCGCCCGGTGCGGTGGCGCGCGCGCTGGCGCGGCTGCACGCGCTGGCGCCGCCCGAAGGGCTGCGGCGGCTCGACCCCGGCCCCGATGGGCTGCACGCGCGGCTCGTGGCCGTCGCGCGCACGCTGCGCGGGCCGCTGCCCGCGCCTGTGCGCGAGGCGCTGGGGGCGCCGCCTCCGGACGCGCCCGCGCCCGTCCGCCCGGCCTTCCTGCACGGCGACCCGGTGCCCGGCAACGCGCTGGCGGCGCCGGGGGGCTGCGTCCTGATCGACTGGCAGTGTCCGGCCTTGGGCGACCCGTGCGACGACCTGGCGATCGCGCTCTCGCCCGCGATGCGCCGGCTCGACGGGCTCGAGCCCCTGACCCGCGCCGCGCGCGCCGCGGCGCTCGCCGCCTATGGCGACCGGGCCGTCGCGGCCCGGCTCGCCCGGCTCGCGCCGCTCCACCGCGCGCTGATCGCCGCGCATTGCCTGTGGCGCGCCGAGCGGGGCTCGGCGGGCGCGCGCGAGGCGGCGGCGCTGGAGCTGGGGCGGGCCTAGAGCGCGGCGCCCACGAGCACGCCGAGCGCCGTGAGCCCGGCGCCGAGCGCGATCCAGGCGAAGGGGCGCCAGACCTCCGTGAGCCGCGCCAGCACCCCCGGGGCCTCGGGCTCCTGCGCCCGGACCAGCGCGGCCTCGGCGATCTGGGGCAGGCGCGGGCCGAAGCGCGACAGCACCCGCACGGTGCGCGCGAGGTCGTGGGCGAAGGCCCTGGGCCCGATGTGGTCGCGGATGTAGTCCTCGACCACGGGCCGCGAGACCTCCCAGATGTTGATCTGCGGGTTGAGCGAGCGCGACACGCCCTCCACCACCACCATGGTGCGCTGCAGCAGGATCAGCTCGGTGCGGGTCTGCATCCCGAACCGCTCGGTCACCTCGAAGAGGTAGCTCAAGAGCCGGCCCATCGAGATGCGGGTGGCGTCCATGCCGAAGATGGGCTCGGCCACCGAGCGCAGCGCCTGGGCGAACTGGTCCACGTCGCGGTCGGGCGGCACGTAGCCCGCCTCGAAGTGCAGCTCGGCCACGCGGCGGTAGTCCTTGCGGATGAAGCCGAACAGGATCTCGGCGTAGGTGCGCCGCGTGTACTCGTCGATCCGCCCCATGATGCCGAAGTCGAGCGCCACGATGTCGCCCGCGGGCCCGATCTTGAGGTTGCCCTGGTGCATGTCGGCGTGGAAGAAGCCGTCGCGCAGCGCGTGCTTGAGGAAGAGCGAGAGCACACGGCTGCCCAGCGCGTGCCGGTCGTGCCCCGCGGCCTCGATCGCCGCCACGTCGCCCGCGGGGACGCCGCTCACCCATCCTTGCGTCATCACCCGTCGGCTCGATAGGAACCAGTGGACCTTGGGCAGCCGGAAGCCCTCGTCGCGCGCGGTGTTGGCCGCGAACTCCGCGCAGGCCGAGACCTCCAGGCGCAGGTCGAGTTCCCCCTGCACCACGCCGTCGAAATGCCTCACCACCTCCATCGGCCGCAGCCGCCGCGCGCCGGGCGCCAGCAGCTCCACGAGGCGCGCGGCGAGGTAGAAGGCGTCCACGTCGCGCCGGAAGGCGCGCTCGATGCCGGGGCGCAGCACCTTCACGGCCACCTCCTCGCCGGTCTCGGCGAGGCGCGCGTGGTGGACCTGGGCGATCGAGGCCGCGGCGACGGGCTCGGAGAACTCCGAGAACACCGCCTGGGGGTCGAGGTCTAGCTCGGCCTCGATGATGTCGAGCGCCTGGGGCGTGGGGAAGGGGGGCAGCCTGTCCTGGAGCACGCGAAGCTGGGTGGCGAGCTCGGGCCCCACCACGTCGGGCCGCGTCGAGAGCACCTGGCCGAACTTGATGTAGGCCGGCCCCAGCGCCATCAGCGCGCGCGTCGCGGGCGGCATCGCGGGGTCGCCCTCGTAGCCGAGCCAGCGGAACGGCCGGCCGAGCGTGCGCGCGGCCGCCCGCAGCAGCGGCGGCGCGTGGAAGGCGTCGAGCACCAGCTCCATGGCGCCGGTGCGCTCGAAGGTGGCGCCGGTCCGCACCAGCCTCAGGAGGTTGTGCGGGCCGCGCATCCCTTCAGATCTTCCAGCCCGAGTGCAGCGCCGCCACGCCCTGCGTGAGGTCGCGGTGGCGCACCTGCTCGAAGCCCGCCGCTTCGATCATCGCCGCGAAGCGCCGCTGGTCGGGGAAGCGCCGGATCGACTCGACGAGGTAGCGGTAGCTCGCCCGGTCCCCCGCGACGAGCCCGCCCATCGCGGGGATCACGTTCATGGAATAGGCGTCGTAGAGCCGGCGCAGCAGCTCGTTGGGCACTCGGCTGAACTCCAGCACCAGCATCCGCCCGCCGGGCTTGAGGATCCGGTGCGCCTCGCGCAGCGCGTCCCCGGGGCGCGTCACGTTGCGGATGCCGAAGGCGATGGTGTAGCGGTCGAAGGACGCGTCGGGGAAGGGCAGCGCCATCGCGTCGCCCACCACCCAGTCGAGCCGCGCGGCGTGCCGCTCGGCCTCGGCGCGCCTGCGCCCCTCGGCCAGCATCGCCTCGGTCAGGTCGAGCACCACCGCCTGCGCGCCGGGGGCACGCCTCAGGAAGCGGAACGCGATGTCGCCCGTGCCGCCGGCCACGTCGAGGAGCCGCTGGCCCGGCCGGGGCGCCAGCCAGTCCATCATCGCGTCCTTCCACAGGCGATGGACGCCGCCCGACATCAGGTCGTTCATCAGGTCGTAGCGCTGCGCCACCGAGGTGAACACGCCCCTCACCAGCCCCGCCTTCTCGGCCTCGGGGACGGTGCGCGCGCCGAAAGAGGTCGTGGGGCCGCCGGCGTCGATCTCGGGGGCGCCGATCTCGGGGGCGCCGATCTCGGGGGCGCCGGGGCCGCGGTCGCCCGGCCGCTCGTCCTGCGGGTCGTCGTTCGCCATCGGGGAGGGGCCTTGCGGGTGCTGCTCGTGGGCCCTTCATATGGGGCGCCCGAGGGGCGAGGCCAACGCCTCGCGGGCGTGAGGGAGGGCCATGCCCGAGCTGCCCGAGGTCGAGACCGTCCGCCGCGGGCTGACCCCCGTCATGGAGGGCCGCAGGGTCGCGCGCGCCGAGGTCCGCCGCGAGGGCCTGCGCCGGCCCTTCCCCGAGCGCCTCGCCGAGCGGCTCGAAGGCGCGCGCGTCGAGCGGCTCGGGCGGCGCTCGAAGCACCTCCTCCTCGACCTGTCCACCGGCGAGACGCTCCTGGTGCATCTCGGCATGAGCGGGCGGATGACGGTCTCCGGAGACGGCTCGGGCTCGGGCTTGGGCGCAGGCCTGGGCTCGGGCCCGGGCGCGGGCCTGGGCGCCTTCGTCCACGCCGCCGGGGGGGTGGAGCGCCACGACCATCTGGTGCTCCACATGGAGGGCGCTCCCGGCGGGGAGGACGGCGCGCGCGTGACGCTCAACGACGCGCGCCGCTTCGGCTCGGTGGACCTTTGGCCCACGCAGGCGCTCGCCGAGCATCCGGCGCTGGCGGACCTCGGCCCCGAGCCCCTGTCGAACGCCTTCGACGGCCCGGCCCTGGCCGCAGCCCTGCGCGGGCGGCGCACGCCGGTCAAGGCCGCGCTCCTCGACCAGCGCGTGGTGGCGGGCCTGGGCAACATCTACGTCTGCGAGGCGCTCCACCGCGCCCGCATCGACCCGCGCCGCCAGGCCGGGCGATTGTCGCGCGCCCGCGCCGAGGCGCTGGTCCCGGCGATCCGCGAGGTGCTCAGGGAGGCGATCGAGGCCGGCGGCTCCAGCCTGCGCGACCACCGGCAGGCCGACGGGACGCTCGGGCGCTTCCAGCACGCGTTGCGCGCCTACGGCCGCGAGGGCGCGCCCTGCCCGACCGAAGGGTGCCCCGGCACGATCAGGCGCGTCGCCCAGGGCGGGCGCTCGACCTTCCACTGCCCCGCCTGCCAGCGCTAGGCGGAGCGCCGGCCACGGGGGGGGGCCTTCCGCCCCGCTCACAGGACGGTTGCGATCAGGACGGTTGCGATGGCCGCCCCCGGTGCTAACCCTGGGCGGCCCGGCACGCGCGGGCGCCGCGAGGGGAAGCCCATGGCCTTCGAGACCATCGTCGTGGACGTGGAGGATCACGTCGCCACCATCCGGCTCGACCGGCCCGAGGCGATGAACGCGCTCAACCGGCAGCTCCTGGGCGAGCTGGCGCAGGCGCTGCGCGAGGCCGAAGGCAACGAGCGCGTGCGCTGCGTGATCCTCACGGGCTCCGACAAGGCCTTCGCCGCCGGCGCCGACGTGCGCGAGATGGCCGGGATGAGCTTCGTGGACGCCTTCGCAGGCGACCTGTTCGGCGCCGAGGCGCTCGAGATCCTGCGCTGCCGCAAGCCGATCATCGCGGCCGTCGCGGGCTACGCCCTGGGGGGCGGCTGCGAGCTGGCCATGATGTGCGACTTCGTCATCGCCGCCGACACCGCCAAGTTCGGACAGCCCGAGATCAACCTCGGCGTCGTCGCCGGCATCGGCGGCACCCAGAGGCTCACGCGCCTCGTGGGCCGCTCGAAGTCGATGGACATGCACCTGACGGGCCGCTTCATGGGCGCCGAGGAGGCCGAGCGCGCCGGCCTCGCCTCGCGCGTGGTGCCCGCGAGGAAGCTGATGGAGGAGGCGCGCGCGGCGGCCGACAAGATCGCCGAGAAGTCCGCGGTCGCGGTGATGGCCGTCAAGGAGGCCGTGGGGCGCGCCGAGGAGACCTCGCTCGCCGAGGGCACGCTCTTCGAGCGCCGCCTCTTCCACGCCCTCTTCGCCACCGAGGACCAGGCCGAGGGCATGAGCGCCTTCCTGGAGAAGCGCGAGCCTCAGTTCAGGGACCGGTGAGGGCGGGCGTGCCGGCGTGACGGATCGATCGCTCGTGACGGCGGTCCGGCTCGAGCTTCCGAGGAGCGGGACGCACGAGGCGCCATGCGCTCGCCGGGGACGGCGCCGGCGTGCGCGGGCCTTCCGTGGACCGGGAGGCGCGGCTCGCAGGCCGAGGCACCACCCGCAGGCCGACCGGCGTTGACTTCCCGCCGCTCCCGCGCTAGCCGCCCCGCTTCGGTTCCCATCAACGATCAAGAGCCCGCTCCATGGCCAACTCGCCCCAGGCGCGCAAGCGCGCCCGTCAGAACGCCTCGCGCTTCGCCATCAACAAGGCGCGCCGCTCGCGCATCCGCACCTTCCTGCGCCGCGTCGAGGAGGCGATCGCCTCCGGCGATCCCGCCGCCGCCCGGACCGCGCTGCGCGAGGCGCAGCCCGAGCTGATGCGCGGCGTCTCCAAGGGCGTGCTGCACCACAACACGGCGTCGCGGAAGATGTCGCGGCTGTCAGGCCGCGTGAAGTCGCTCGGCGTCGCCGAGACCTGACGCCGGCCGCCGCCCACGCCCGGAAGTCCCGTCCGGGCCGCCGCCCGCCGACGGCCCCGAGGCGCTCGATCCCGTGCCGGGGTGAGCGTCTCCGGATCGGCGCGGGATCGAGCGCCATGCCCGCGCCCGGCCCCTCGAGGGGTGGAGCCACGCCGTGCGTCTCCTATGCCGCACCCCTCGCGGCCGCGTCCGGCCTCACGAATCGCTTGATTGAGGCCGCTGCGCCACAAAGTGCGGGGCTCCGCCGTCGCCCGACGCGTCCTCGGCGCCGCTTTCATCGAGAATCCGCACATCGCCCGATTTCGCCGCGCGAAGGGCCTCGCGCGCTTTGCGACATCTTTGTGGCGGCGAGTCAAAGCCCTGCCCGATTCCCTTGGGCCCAGGCCACTGTCAAGCGAGGGAATCTGTTGCCCATCTGCGACCCGCCTCGCTAGCCTGACCCCTGCGATTCACGAAGCCTGGGGGGACGCGCGGCGGAGCATGGAAGCCCTCGGGGCGGTGGGATCTCCGAATCCGGCCGTCCTTCCGAGGGAGTCCCCGCCGCCTTCGGGCGAGCCTCGGCCCGGCAGGGGTGCCGGAGCGAGGCCCGTCCGTCGGTCCCGTAAGACCCGCCGAGCGCAGGCGCCGCCCGGGCCCGAATGGGCCGGGCGCGGCCCTTCGCGGCGACGATCCGGCCGGGGCGCCTGCCAGCGCCTCGGCCCCGCCCGCGCCTGCCAGCGCGGCCGGCCTCGTCGCGTGCTCCCGAGGGCATCCGTGCCCTGGGGACGGGGTTCGTGCGCCGAGACGGTGGCGTGGGCTCGCCCGCGCCGACCGGAGGCCTGGGCGGCTCGCCGCCCGAATGGGATGGACGGACACATGCACGACGATACCTGGGGGATCGTGAGGCAGGAGATGCGGGAGGCCGTCGGCCCCCACAATTTCCGCCACTGGATCGAGCCGCTGCGCCTGGCGCGCTGCGAGGGCGGCGTGGCGACCTTCGAGGCCCCGACGGGCTTCATGGGCGCCTGGGTCGCCAACAACTTCGGCGAGGAGATCCGTCGCCGCCTCAAGACCGCGGGCGCCGAGATCCACCGCCTCGCCTTCGAGGTCGGCGCGGCCGCCCGGAGCGCCGGGTCCGAACCCCGGAGCGCCGGATCCGATCGGGGCGACGAGGCGGCCGAGGGCGGGGGCGAGGACGGGGGCGAGGACGGGGAGGGGGCCGCGCCGACCGCGC
Source organism: uncultured Alphaproteobacteria bacterium (assembly GCA_963799455.1). Lineage (GTDB taxonomy): Bacteria > Pseudomonadota > Alphaproteobacteria > Rhodobacterales > Rhodobacteraceae > CAWCXF01. The sequence continues at coordinate 623,503 of CAWCXF010000007.1, forward strand.
CGGTGGCGGGCGCCTTCGCGGGCTCGCCGCTCGACCCGCGCTGCACCTTCGCGAGCTTCGTGGTGGGCAAGCCCAACGCGCTCGCCGCGGCCGCCGCGCGGCGCGTCGCCGAAGGGCAGGTGGCGTTCAACCCCTTGTGCTTCTACGGGGGCGTGGGCCTGGGCAAGACGCATCTGCTGCACGCCATAGCCTGGGATCTGCGCGAGCGCCGGCCCGCGCTCAACGTCGTCTACCTGTCGGCCGAGCAGTTCATGTTCCGCTTCGTGAAGGCCCTGCGCGAGCGGCGCATGATGGACTTCAAGGAGCTGTTCCGCTCGGTCGATGTCCTGCTCATCGACGACGTGCACTTCATCGCCGGCAAGGACTCGACGCAGGAGGAGTTCCTCCACACCTTCAACGCGCTGGTCGATCAGGGCCGCCAGGTCATCGTCGCGATCAACCGCCCTCCGTCCGAGATCGCCAAGCTCGAGGAGCGCATCGCCTCGCGCCTGCAGTGCGGGCTGATGGTGGACCTGCGGCCCGCCGACCACGACCTGCGGTTGCGGATGCTGCGCGCGCGCCTAGAGGCGAGGGCCGCCGACTACCCCGGCGTCGAGGTCGAGGACGCGGTGCTGGAGATGCTGGCCCATCGCGTCACCTCGAACCTGCGCGTGCTCGAAGGGGCGCTGACGCGGCTCCTGGCCTTCGCCTCGCTCACCGGGCGGCCGATGACGCCCGATCTCGCGCAGGACTGCCTCGCCGACCTGCTGCGCGCCTCCGACCGCCGGCTCGACATGGACGTGATCCAGGCCCGCGTCGCCGAGCATTACGGCCTCACCCTGACCGAGCTGCTCGGCCCCAAGCGCGTGCGCGCCGTGGCCCGCCCGCGCCAGGTGGCGATGTATCTCGCCAAGACCCTCACCGAGCGCTCGCTGCCCGAGATCGGGCGCAGCTTCGGCGGGCGCGACCACACCACGGTGATGCACGGGGTGCGCCGGATCGAGGCGCTGCGCGGAACCGACGAGCGCATCGCGCGCGACGTGGACGCGCTGCGCCGCACGCTCCGGGCCTGAGCCGCGCGTCGGCGGGGCCTGCGAAGGCGGCCCGCGGGAGCGGTCGCCGGGGGCCGCATGGGGGGCGGGGGCCGCAGGGGGCAGGGGCCGATGGGGGCAGGGGCCGCATCGGGCGCCGGGCATCGCCCCGGCGCGGGGGATCTTGCGCGGGCGGCGCGATCGGATAGCCTCGCGCTCCCACGTTCGCCCCCAAGACCCCCCCAAGACCCCCCAAAGATCCCCCCGGAGGCCCGGCCATGAAGATCTCCATCGAGCGCGCGGCCCTCCTGAGCGCCGCGGGCCACGCCCAGTCGGTGGTCGAGCGGCGCAACACCATCCCGATCCTGGCCAACGTGCTGATCGACGCGCGCGGGGGTTCGGGGGGGGGGGGCGAGGGCGGCGAGGTCGCGTTCCGCGCCACCGACCTCGACGTCGAGGTGATCGACCGCGCGCCCGCGCGCGTGGACCGCCCCGGCGCCACCACGGTCGCGGCGCTCACGCTGCACGAGATCGTCCGCAAGCTGCCCGACGGCGCCTCGGTCGAGATCGCCGAGGAGCCGGGCACGGGCCGGCTCAACGTCTCAGCCGGGCGCTCGCACTTCCAGCTCGCCACGCTGCCGAAGGAGGACTTCCCGGAGATGGCGAGCCCCGAATACGTCACCACCTTCGCCATCCCCGCGCCGGCGCTGCGCCGCCTCTTCGACAAGTCGAAGTTCGCCATCTCGACCGAGGAGACGCGCTACTACCTCAACGGGGTCTACCTCCACGTGGCCGACGCCGAGGGCGTCAGGACGCTGCGCGCGGTCGCCACCGACGGGCATCGCCTCGCGCGCATCGACACCGAGCTGCCGATGGGCGCGGACGACATGCCGGGCGTGATCGTGCCGCGAAAGACCGTGGGCGAGCTCAGGCGCCTGCTCGACGGCGACGACGTGATCGAGGTCTCGGTGTCGGAGACCAAGATCCGCTTCCAGACGGAAGGGAAGACGGGTCGGCTGACGCTGACCTCGAAGGTGATCGACGGCACCTTCCCCGACTACTCCCGCGTGATCCCGACCCAGAACAAGCGCCGCCTGGAGGTGGACGCTGCCGACTTCGCGCGCGCCGTGGACCGGGTGGCGACCGTCTCCTCAGAGCGCTCGCGCGCCGTCAAGATGGCGCTCGACGAGGACCGGCTGGTGCTGTCGGTCAACGCCCCCGACTCGGGCGCGGCCGAGGAGGAGCTGGCCGTGGCCTACGGCGACGACCGGCTGGAGATCGGATTCAACGCCAAGTACCTGCTGGAGATCGCCTCCCAGGTGGACCGCGAGAACGCGGTGTTCCTGTTCAACTCCGCGGGCGACCCGACGCTCATGCGAGAGGGCTCGGACGACAGCGCCGTCTACGTCGTCATGCCGATGCGGGTCTGAGGCGCGTCAGCCCGCCGCTCGCAGCGCCGGCGCCGCCCGCGCGCGGGCCCGCCAGAGCGCGTCGGCGATGGCCTCGGACAGCGCGGCGAGCCGGATCGGCTTGCCGACATGGCCGTCCATCCCGGCCTCGAGGTAGGCCGCGCGCTCGCCCTCGGCGAGGTTGGCCGTGAACGCGACGATCGGCACCAGGGCCGAGGGCGAGCCCAGGGCGCGGATCGCCCGCGCCGCCGCCACCCCGTCCATGACCGGCATCTGCACGTCCATCAACACCAGCTCCACGCCCCCCGCCGCCACGGCCGCCACCGCCGCGGCCCCGTCCGGGACGCAGCGGACCTCGTGGCCGAGCCGGCGCAGGAAGCCCTCCGCGACCCACCGGTTGACGGCGTTGTCCTCGGCCACCAGCACGCGCAGCGGCTGCGGCCCCGTCCGGGACGGCGCGACGCCGGCCGCGGCCTCCTCCCGGGCCGGGCCCCGCCGCCCGTCGGCCGCGCTCGCCCCGCACGGGCCGGGCCCCGCCTCGGCGGGAGGCGGCGCGGCGGGCGGCGCGGCGATCTCGAAGCGGAACGTGGCGCCGGCGCCGGGGGCGCTCTCGACCTCGACCCGGCCTCCCATCAGCGCCACCAGCTCGCGCGCGACGGCGAGCCCGAGCCCGGCGCCGCCATGGCGCCGCGTCGTCGAGGCGTCGGCCTGCTCGAATCGCTCGAAGAGCCGCGCCTGCGCCTCGGGCGCGATGCCGATGCCGGTGTCGCGCACCTCGACCCGCAGGCGCCCGCCGCTCGCGCCCTCGTGGCGCAGGGCGAGGACGACCTCTCCCGCGTCGGTGAACTTGACGGCGTTGCCCAGCAGGTCCGCCAGCACCTGGCGCAGCCGCACCGGGTCGCCCGTCACGCGCGCCGGCAGCGCGCCCTGGGGATCGAGGCGCAGCGCCAGGCCCTTCGCCCGGGCCCGCGGCGCGAGCGTCGCCACCGCCTCGGCCGCGACCGCCGCCGGGTCGAAGGGCACCGCCGCGAGCGGCACGTGGCCCGACTCCAGCCGCGACAGGTCGAGCGCGTCGTCCAGCATCTCCATCAGATCGTCCGCCGAGGTCCGCGCCACGCCGAGCCGGGCGCGCGCCTCGGGGTCGAGCGGCGCGCCCCCGAGGAGCTCCAGCATCCCCAGCACGCCGTGCAGCGGGGTGCGCAGCTCGTGGCTCATGTTGGCGAGCAACCGCTCGCGCACGGCCGCCGCGCGCAGCGCCTCGCCGCGGGCCGCGCGGGCCTCCGCCAGCGCCGCCTCAAGCCCCGCCACGGCGTGCCGGACCATGCGCTGGGCGGGCCAGAAGATCAGCGCCGCCTCCGCCGCGAGCACCGCGAGCGCGAGCGCGAAGGTCGCCTGCGCGACGCGCCGGATCGTCCGCGTCCGCTCGCGCGAGGCCTCCTCGAAGGCCCGCACGGCCCCGTCGAGGCGCTCCAGCAGCACGCCCGGCCCGACCCGGCGCATCCGCTCCCAGGCCGCCGCGCGCGCCGCGCCCTCGCCCGCGAGCACGAGCCGCGCGTCCGCCACGAAGGCCCGCGTCAGGGCGTCGAGCGTCGCGCCGTCGCGCGCCCGGGCGTAGACCGGCGTGCGCGCCCTCGCCCCTTCGCGGGTCAGGCCCAGATCCCCGCCCCGTGAGAGGGCGCGGTGCGAGCGCTCGAACAAATCCACCGCCGCACCCAGGCCGGGGTCGGGCGCGCCCGCGCGCCCGTGCGAGAAGGCCTCGGCCGAGAGGTAGAGGATGCGCTGGCTCAGCATCCGCTGGCGGCCCGAGAGGTTGATGACGGCCGCGGCCTCCTCGCCGCCGCTCAGGGCCCGCAGCGAGGCCAGATGCGACGCGCCGAGGAGCGCCAGCACGGCGGCGAGTGCCAGCGCGTAGCGTCGCCAGAGCTGATGGGGATCGTTCCGCCGCAGCATCGCGCCCCATGCCCTCCCCGGCGAGCCATCCGATGCGCCCCTCCTGGCCGGCGGCCGGTTAAGGCGCGGTGAAGGCGGGCACGCGGCGGCGCGCCCGAGGGCCTGGCTCGCGCCACGGGGGCGGCCTACATCGTCCCCGATGCTCGCCGTCACCGCGCTCGCGCTGTCCCATTTCCGCTCGCACCGCCACGTGAGCCTCGACCTCGACGCGAGGCCGGTGGCGATCCACGGGCCCAACGGCGCGGGCAAGACCAACCTGCTGGAGGCCGTCTCGCTGCTCTCGCCCGGCCGAGGGCTGCGCCGCGCGGCGCCCGGCGAGATCGCGCGGCTGCCCGAGGGGGTGGGCTGGCGCGTCGGCGCGCGGCTGACCACCGCGCGCGACGCCCACGAGATCGACCTGCGCGCCGAGTCCGGGGCCCCGCGCCGCACCGAGGTGGACGGCCGCGCCGTGCCCCAGACGGCGCTCGGCCGGATCGCCCGCGTGGTCTGGCTGGTGCCCGCCATGGACCGGCTCTGGATCGAGGGGGCCGAGGGGCGCAGGCGCTTCCTCGACCGCATCGCGCTCAGCTTCGAGCCGACCCACGCCGAGGCCACGATCGCCTACGACAAGGCGATGCGCGAGAGGAACCGCCTCCTCAAGGACGGCGTGAGCGATCCGGGCTGGTTCGCCGCGCTGGAGCGCGCGATGGCCCAGTCGGGGGCCGCGATCCAGGACAACCGCGCCCACGCCGTCGCCCGCCTCGCGGGCGCGCAGGCCGATGCCGTGACCGCCTTCCCCACGGCCCGGCTGGCCGTCGAGGGCGACGAGGCGCACGGAGAGGAGGCGCTGCGGCGCGCCTACGAGCGCGGGCGGCGCGACGACGCCTATGCGGGCCGCACGCTCGCGGGGCCCCACCGCGCCGACCTCGCGGCGGTCTATGCCGCCAAGGACGCGCCCGCGCGCCAGTGCTCGACCGGCGAGCAGAAGGCGCTGCTGCTGTCGATGGTGCTGGCCAACGCGCGCGCGCTCGCCGCCGACGTGGGCGCGCCGCCGCTCCTGCTCCTCGACGAGGTCGGCGCGCATCTCGACGCCGCGCGCCGCGAGGCGCTCTACGCCGAGATCGTGGGGCTGGGCGCCCAGGCCTGGATGACTGGCACCGAGGAGGCGCTGTTCGCGCCGCTGGGGTCCGCCGCGCGGCGGATCGCGGTGAGCGAAGAGGGGGGAGTGAGCCGTGTCGAGGGGTGAGCCCGTCTCCCCCGCCATGCGCGCCGAGGTCGAGGCCGAGCTGGCGCGCATCGCCCGCGAGGAGGGCGTGACGATCCTCATGGCCGTCGAGAGCGGGTCGCGCGCCTGGGGGTTCCATTCCCCCGACAGCGATCACGACGTGCGCTTCGTCTACGCCCGGCCGCTCGACTGGCACCTGCGCGTGCGCCCCGGGCGCGACGTGATCGAGCGGCCGCTCTCGGCCGAACTCGACGTGTCGGGATGGGAGCTGCGCAAGGCGCTGGCGCTCATGCTGCGCGGCAACGCCGTGATCGGCGAGTGGCTGCGCTCGCCCATCGTCTACGCCGAGGCCCCTCGGGCCGTGGCAGCGCTGCGCGGGCTGGCGGGGCGGGCGCTGACGCTGCGGCCCTCGGTCTGGCACCACGTCGCCCATCTGCACCGGCAGGAGAGGCGCGTGACCGGCGAGGAGGGGGTGCGCGTCAAGCGGCTGTTCTACATGCTGCGGCCCGCGCTCGCGCTGCGCTGGATGCGGCTCCACGGCCGCGCCTTCCCGCCGATGAACATCCGCGAGCTGATGGCGGGCTGCGCGCTCGACGCCCGCCAGACGGCCGCGCTCGACCGGCTGATCGCGCTCAAGCGCGACCTGCCCGAGGGCGGCGCGATCGCGCGGGCGGACCCGGTGCTGATGGCCCTCGTGGCGGCCGAGAAGGCCGCCGCGGAGGCCTTCGTGGCCGGGGCCCCGCCGCGCCGCGCGGGCCCCGGCCTCGCGGCCGAGGCCGACCGTCTCCACCGCGAGCTGACGCTGGCGTCCGACCCCGCGGCCGGGGGGCGTCAGGCGCCGTGAAAACCCTGCCGCGCCCGTGACATGGGGCGGCCGAGCGACTATATGGCGGTGACCCGCCCCGGAGGTTTCACCGCATGGCTCAGCCCGCCCTCACGCCGGCCGAATACGGCGCCGATTCGATCAAGGTCCTCAAGGGCCTGGAGGCCGTGCGCAAGCGCCCCGGCATGTATATCGGCGACACCGACGACGGCTCGGGGCTGCACCATATGGTCTACGAGGTGGTGGACAACGGCATCGACGAGGCCTTGGCGGGCCACGCCGACGCCGTGAGCGTCACCATCCACCCCGACGGTTCGGTCTCGGTCGCCGACAACGGCCGCGGCATCCCCGTGGGCATCCACGAGGGCGAGGGGGTCTCGGCGGCCGAGGTCATCATGACCCAGCTCCACGCGGGGGGCAAGTTCGACCAGAACTCCTACAAGGTCTCGGGGGGCCTCCACGGGGTGGGCGTCAGCGTCGTCAACGCGCTCTCCGACTGGCTGGAGCTGACCATCTGGCGCGACGGGCACGAGCACCGCGCGCGCTTCGAGGGGGGCTTCACCGCCCTGCCGCTGCGCGTGACGGGCGACACGGACCGCACCGGGACGGAGGTGCGCTTCATGGCCTCGCTCTCGACCTTCTCGAACCTCGACTACGCCTTCAAGACGCTGGAGGCGCGGCTGAGGGAGCTGGCGTTCCTCAACTCGGGCGTGCGCATCGTGCTCGAGGATCTGCGCCCCGCCGAGCCGCTGCGGGTCGAGCTGGCCTACGAGGGCGGCGTGCGCGAGTTCGTGCGCTACCTCGACCGCTCCAAGCACCCGCTGATCCCCGAGCCGATCCACGTCGAGGGCGAGCAGGGCGGCGTGGGCGTCGAGATCGCCATGTGGTGGAACGACAGCTACCACGAGACGGTGCTGCCCTTCACCAACAACATCCCCCAGCGCGACGGCGGCACGCACCTCGCGGGCTTCCGCGGCGCGCTCACGCGCACGCTCACCCGCTACGCCGCCTCCTCGGGGCTCGCCAAGCGCGAGAAGGTCACCTTCTCGGGCGACGACGCGCGCGAGGGGCTGACCTGCGTGCTCTCCGTCAAGGTGCCGGATCCGAAGTTCTCCTCCCAGACCAAGGACAAGCTCGTGTCCTCCGAGGTCCGCCCGGCGGTCGAGGGGCTCGTCGTCGAGAAGCTCTCCGAGTGGTTCGAGGAGCACCCCCAGGAGGCGCGCGCGATCACGTCGAAGATCGTCGAGGCCGCGCTCGCGCGCGAGGCCGCGAGGAAGGCGCGCGAGCTGACGCGGCGCAAGTCGGCGATGGACGTGGCCTCGCTGCCCGGCAAGCTCGCCGACTGCCAGGAGAAGGATCCCGCGCTCTCGGAGATCTTCCTCGTCGAGGGCGACTCGGCGGGGGGCTCCGCGAAGCAGGGCCGCGCGCGCCAGAACCAGGCGGTGCTGCCGCTCAAGGGCAAGATCCTCAACGTCGAGCGCGCGCGCTTCGACCGGATGCTGGGCAGCCAGGAGATCGGCACGCTCATCACAGCACTCGGCACCGGCATCGGGAGGGGCGAGTTCGACCTCAAGAAGCTGCGCTACCACAAGGTCGTCATCATGACCGACGCCGACGTGGACGGCGCGCACATCCGCACGCTCCTGCTCACCTTCTTCTACCGCCAGATGCCCGAGCTGATCGAGCACGGGCACCTCTTCATCGCCCAGCCGCCGCTCTACAAGGTCGCGCGCGGCAAGTCCGAGGTCTACCTCACCGACCAGACCGCGCTGGAGGACTACCTGATCGCCCAAGGGGTGGAGGGCGCCCAGCTCGTGCTGGGCTCCGGCGAGGCGATCGGCGGGCCCGACCTCGCGCGCGTGGTCGAGGAGGCGCGCGCGGCGCGACGCGTGATCGGGGCCTTCCCGACCCACTACCCGCCGCGCATCCTGGAGCAGGCGGCGATCGCCGGCGCCTTCGCGCCGGGCGCCGTGGACGCCGACCTCCAGGCGGTGGCCGACGCCGTGGCCGCGCGGCTCGACCTGGTGGCGGTCGAGTACGAGCGCGGCTGGCAGGGCCGCCCGACCCAGGACCACGGCCTGCGCCTCATGCGCGCGCTGCGCGGCGTCGAGGAGGTCCGCACCCTCGACGGCCCGGCGCTGCGCTCGGGCGAGGCGCGGCGCCTGGGCGGGCTCACCGAGGCGCTCCGGGAGGTCTACGGCGAGCCCGCGCGCCTGATCCGCAAGGAGCGCGCTCTGCCGATCCACGGGCCGCTCGACCTGCTCGACGCCGTGCTGGAGGAGGGCGAGCGCGGGCTGACGCTCCAGCGCTACAAGGGCCTGGGAGAGATGAACCCCGACCAGCTCTGGGAGACGACGCTCGATCCGGACGCGCGCAGGCTCCTGCAGGTCCGCGTCGAGGACGTGGCCGAGGCCGACGACATCTTCACCAAGCTGATGGGCGACGTGGTGGAGCCGCGCCGCGCCTTCATCCAGTCGAACGCGCTCTTCGTGGAGAACCTCGACACCTGAGGGCGGGGGCCTCCGCGGCCCTCCGCCCTCAGGATCGGGGCCCGCAGGATCGGGGCCCGCAGGATCGGGGCCCGCAGGATCGGGGCCCGCAGGATCGGGGCCCTCAGGATCGGGGCCCGCAGGATCGGGAGGCTCCCGCCGAGGGACGGCCCCGTGCCCCCACCTTCCCTCGGCCCACCCGTCGCCTGAAGGAGGCCGCCGATGCGCCCGCCCGACCATGCCCTGATCGTGATCGACCCGCAGATCGACTTCTGCCCCGGCGGCGCGCTCGCCGTGACGGACGGCGACGCGGTGATGGCGCCGATCGGCGCGATGATGGACGACTTCCAGGTCCGGGTGCTGACCCAGGACTGGCACCCCGCGGGGCACTCCTCCTTCGCCTCCGCGCATGAGGGCCGCGCGCCCTTCGAGACCGTCGAGATGCCCTACGGCCCTCAGCTGCTCTGGCCCGACCACTGCGTGCAGGGCTCGCCGGGCGCCGCGTTCCATCCGGCGCTGCGCTCCGAGCGCGCCGACGCCGTGATCCGCAAGGGCTTCCGGGCGCAGGTGGACAGCTACTCCGCCTTCTTCGAGAACGACCACGCGACGCCCACGGGGCTCGAGGGCTACCTGCGCGCGCGGGGCGTCGCGCGCGTCACCTTCGTCGGGCTCGCCACCGACTTCTGCGTCGCCTGGTCGGCGCTCGACGCCGCGAAGCTCGGCTTGGAGGCCTCGGTCGATCTCGGGGCGAGCCGGGCCATCGACCTGGGCGGCTCGCTCGACGCGGCGCTCGGGCGGCTCGGCGAGGCCGGGGTGACGCTCACGGGCGGCTGAGCCCGGCCGCACGGACGCCCCGCTTAACCCGATCGTCATCCTTTGACGCGCATCCCACGCCGGGGCAGGCGAGGGCGGGCATGCGACGCGGGCTGCAGGTCATCGGGAACGCGCTCACCGAGGAGGTCACCGCCGAGGGGCTTCGCCGCTACTACCGCGACCTCAACCGGAGGTTCCGGCTGCGCCTTGTCCCCGTGCTCCTCGGCGCGCCCGTCTATGCCCTGCTCTTCGATTGGCGGGGCGCCCTCGTGATCCTCCTGGGCACCGGCGGCGCGGAGCTCCTGGAGGCGCGCCTCGCCCGCCGTGTCCTCGACCAGCCCATCGAGGCGGCCGAGATCGCGCGCCTGCGCCGGCGCTCGGTCGCGCAGGGGACGCTCTACGCGGCCTCCGTCTTCGCGGCGATCGCGCTGATCCCGGACCCCGCCGCCGAGGGCGCCTCGCTGCTGGCGGTGGCGATCGTCCTGGGCGCCGCCTTCGACGCGGGGTTCCTGCTTTCCGCCAACCGCGTGGCCACGTTGGCCAAGGTCGGGCTCTACGCCCTCGCCATCGCCTGGCACTTCGCGGCCGACGGCGCCGCGGGCGGCCTGGACCGCGGCCTGGCGATCGAGGTCTTCGCGGCGGCCGCCCTGGCCTACTTCGTGTGGATGTTCGTGGTGGACGTGCGCGGCGCCCGCCGGCACCAGGCGCGGATCAACACCGCGCTGGCCGAGCGCGGCGCGGCGCTGGAGCGCGCGCTCGCGGATCTGACCGCCAAGGAGCGCGCGATGCGGCGCCTCGCGCTCGCGGCCGAGCACGCCAACGACTCGATCGTCATCACCGATCCCTCCGGCCGGATCGAGTGGGTCAACGGCGGCTTCACCGCGCGCACCGGCTGGACGCAGGAGGAGGTCGCGGACCGCCCGCGGCGCTCGCTCTCCGATCCCGCCAACGACCCCGCGACGTTCGGGGCCATCGACGCCGCCGTCGAGGCGCGGCGCTCGTTTCGCGGGCAGCTGCGCCTGTGGTGCCGCGGCGGCCGCTCGGTCTGGCACGACGTCAGCCTGACGCCGGTCTTCGGCGAGGACGGGCGGCTGGAGAACTACATCGCGGTCGAGCACGACATCTCCGAGCTCAAGGCGCGCGAGGCCGAGCTCGCGCGCCGGGAGGCCGAGATGCGCCGCCTGGCGCTCGTGGCCGAGCACGCGCGCGACGCGGTCGTGCTCTACGCGCCCGACGGTCGGATCGAGTGGGTCAATCCGGGCTTCACGGCGCAGACCGGCTACGAGGCGCCCGAGGTCGTGGGCCGCAAGGCGGGGATGCTCGTCGTCTCGGACGACGACCCGGCGACGTTCCTGCGGATCCGCGCCGCCATGGCGGCCGAGCGCGAGATCCGGGCCGAGATCCGGCTCTGCCGGAAGGATGGAGGTCACTACTGGTGCGAGGTGAGCCTGTCGCCGGTCCATGGCGAGGACGGGCGGCTGCGCCACTACGTCAGCGTCGAGCGCGACATCTCCGAGCTCAAGGCGCGCGAGGCGGAGCTCGCACGGACGGAGCGCGAGAACCGCCGCCTGGCGCTGGTGGCGCGCCACGCCACCGACTGCATCACCATCACCGGCCCCGACCGCATGATCGAATGGGTCAACCAGGCCTTCCTCGACCAGACGGGCTACGCCCTCGACGAGGTGGTGGGCCGGCCCGCCTGGATCCTCAACGGCCCCGAGACCGACCCGGACGCGATGCGCGCCCTCGCCGAGGCCACCGCCGCGGGCCGGCCGTTTCGCTCGGAGATGTGCCTGCAGCGGCGCGACGGCAGCTCGGTGTGGCACGATGTCAGGCTCACGCCGGTGAGCGAGGGGGACGCGACGCGCTACGTCGGCGTCGAGCGCGACGTCACCGAGGCCAAGGCGCGCGAGGTGGAGCTGGCCGAGGCGCGCCGGGCCGCCGAGGCCGCGGCCGAGGCCAAGTCGCGCTTCCTCGCCACCATGAGCCACGAGATCCGCACGCCGATGAACGGCATCATCGGCACCGCCGACCTCTTGGCCGAGAGCGCGCTCGATCCCGACCAGCGCCGGCTGTTGCGCACCATCGCGCTGTCGAGCGAGGCGCTCCTCAGGATCATCAACGACATCCTCGACCTGTCCAAGCTCGAGGCCGAGTGCGTCGAGGTCGCCGCCGAGCCCTTCGCGCCGGCCGAGCTGGCCGAGGCCTGCGCCCAGCTCCTGCGCCCGCTGGCCGAGCGCAAGGGGCTCGACCTCGTCGTGACGGCCGAGGACGGCGCCGCCGCGCGCCTGATCGGCGATCCCGGACGCTTGCAGCAGATCGTGCTCAACCTCCTCGGCAACGCGATCAAGTTCACCGAAGGCGGGCGCGTCGAGCTCCGCGTCGGCCTGGAGCCGATCGGCGACGAGCGGCGCGGGCTGCGGATCGCCGTCACGGACACCGGCATCGGCATCGAGCCCGATCGTCTGGGCCACGTGTTCGACGCCTTCACCCAGGCCGACGGCACCATCACCCGGCGCTTCGGCGGCACCGGGCTCGGCCTGTCGATCTCGCGCAAGCTGGCCCATGCGATGGGGGGCGAGCTCAGGGTCGCCTCGAAGTCGGGCGAGGGCTCGACCTTCGCCCTGCTGGTCGACCTGCCGCCCGCCGGGGACGAGCGTGCCGCGGGCGTCGGGGCGGCGGATGGCCCGTCCGGGGGCGGCCTGCCCTCCGGGCCGCGGGACGCCGTCCGGTCGGACGTTGCGGGTCCGCATCCCGCCGGGCCACCGGGCGCCGCCGGGCCTCCGGCCGACGCCGCGCTGGTGCTGCTGGTGGAGGACAACGCCACCAACCGCTTCCTCGTCCAGCGCATGCTCGACGGCGCGGGCGTGCGGATCGCGGTGGCCGAGGACGGCGCGGAGGGCGTCGCCGCCTTCGAGCGGCTCTCGCCCGAGCTGGTGATCATGGATGTCTCGATGCCGGTGATGGACGGGTTCGACGCGACGCGCCGCATCCGCGCCATCGAGGCCGGTCGCGGCGGAGGCGCGTCCTGCCCGATCCTCGCGCTCACGGCCAACGCGCATCCCGACGACCGCGCGCGCGGCGAGGAGGCGGGCGTGACCGCCTTCCTGACCAAGCCGGTCCGCAAGGCCGACCTGCGCGCCGCCGTCGCCGCCGCCCTGCGCTCCGGTCCCCAGGGTGGCGCGGCGCGGGCCGAGGCGGGAGGCGGGGCGCCGCCCGGGGGGCCCGCGCCGCCGCGGCGGGCGGCGGCCGACGCCGGGCTTCCGGCGGCCTAGGCGGGGCGCGCCCGATGGCGTAGCCTGGCCCGAAGCGGGATCGGCCGCGCCGCGCGACCGAGGCTCCACGGCGCCGTCCGTCCCACGAGGCCCGCGAGGCCGGAAGGGGGGCCATGGTCGACATCGCCAGCCGGGTGTGGAACCGCCAGTGGAAGATCGACCCGATCGTCCGCTCGCTGATCGACACCGACTTCTACAAGCTCCTGATGTGCCAGTCGGTGCGGCGCAAGAGCCCCGACACGCGCGTCGCCTTCTCGCTCATCAACCGCTCGCGGCACGTGCGGCTGGCCGAGCTGATCGACGAGGGCGAGCTGCGCGAGCAGCTCGACCACATCCGATCGCTCTCCTTGGGGCGCGGCGAGAGCACCTGGCTCAGGGGCAACACCTTCTACGGCAAGCGCCAGATGTTCACGCCCGAGTTCATGGAGTGGTTCGAGGCGCTGCGCCTGCCGCCCTACCGGCTCGATCGCCGGGACGGGCAGTACGAGCTGACCTTCGAGGGGCCGTGGCCCGAGGTCATGCTGTGGGAGATCCCGGCCCTCGCGGTGCTGATGGAGCTGCGCTCGCGCGCGGTGCTCCAGGACATGGGGCGCTTCGAGCTGCAGGTGCTCTACGCGCGCGCCATGACGAAGCTGTGGGAGAAGGTCGAGCGGCTGCGCGACCTGGCCGGCCTGCGGGTGGCCGATTTCGGCACCCGCCGGCGCCACTCCTTCCTGTGGCAGGACTGGTGCGTGCAGGCGATGGAGGAGGGGCTCGGGACCGCCTTCACCGGCACGTCGAACTGCCTCATCGCCCAGCGCCGGGATCTGGAGGCGATCGGCACCAACGCCCACGAGCTGCCGATGGTGCGCGCGGCGTTGGCGCGCGACGACGAGGCCCTGCGACGCGCGCCCTACGACGTGCTGGCCGACTGGCACGAGGAGCACGAGGGCAACCTGCGCGTCATCCTGCCCGACACCTTCGGCACCGAGGCCTTCCTCGCGGGCGCGCCCGACTGGCTCGCGGGCTGGACCGGCATGCGGATCGACTCGGGCGACCCCGTGCGGGGCGCCGAGGCCGCGATCGCCTGGTGGCGCGGGCGCGGCGAGGATCCGCGCGAGAAGCTGGTGATCTTCTCCGACGGGCTCGACGTGGAGCGCATCGTGGAGCTGCACGCGCGCTTCAACGGGCGCGTGCGCGTCAGCTTCGGCTGGGGGACGCTGCTGACCAACGACTTCCGCGGGCTGGTGCCCGGCGACGCGCTGGCGCCGTTCTCGCTGGTCTGCAAGGCCGTCGCGGCCGAGGGGCGCCCCGCGGTCAAGCTGTCGGACAACCCGCTGAAGGCGATGGGCCCCGAGGCCGAGGTCGAGCGCTACCGCCGCGTCTTCGGCACCGGCGTGCAGGAGGCGCTGGCGCTCGTGGTGTGATGCCGCTCGGGGATCGGAGGGGCGAGAGTCCGTCGGCCTTCGGCGAAGGGCGGGCCGGCTCGCGGCATCGGCTCCTGCCGACGGCCTGGACCCGCCCCCGCCGTTTCCCGACGGGCGGGCGTCCGACACGCCGGCCGCGCCTCCATGCCACCCATCCCTCCGGCGCTCGCGGGGCCTGCGCCGGCCCCCGAGAGGTCGCGGGCCGGACGCCGCCGGTCACTCCTCGGGCGCGACTGCGCCGCGCCGGGCCTTGACCGCCCCGCGCCGGGTCTTGGCGTCGAGCCGCCGGCGCTTGGAGGCCAGCGGGGGCCGCGTGGGGACGCGCGGCTTGGGGCGCTCATGGGCGCGCTCGATCAGCTCGGCCAGCCGCGCCTGCGCGATCGCGCGGTTGCGGGCCTGCGAGCGGGTGTCCTCGACGCGGATCACCACGGCGCCATCGACAGTCCAGCGGCGGCCCGCGAGGCGGCGCAGCCGGCGCTTGACGGCGTTGGGGAGGTTGGGCGAGCGCTCGGCCTCGAAGCGCAGCTCCACCGCGGTGGCGACCTTGTTGACGTTCTGCCCGCCGGGGCCGCGCGCGGTGGTGAAGCTCTCGGTGATCTCCCAGTCCGCGATCGCGGTGTGACGGCCTATCCGCAGCATGGCGCCCTCATGGCCGGGGCCGCGCACGGGCGCAAAGGGAAAGCGGCGGGGGGGACGAGAAAGGGCCGCCCCGAGGGGCGGCCCTTCCGAGATCCGTCGGAGATGGGAGGGTCCGGGTTCGAACCCTGCCGGATGGTCGTCCCCCTCAGGGGCTGCCCTCAGGCGGCGACCGCTCCGGCTCGACCCACACCTGTCTCCAATGAGCCTCTGATCACTGGACCACCTCCTTTCGCGTTGTTGACGACTGCGCCGGAAGATGGCGGCACGCGGCCCGCCTGGCAAGCCCCCCTCGCCGACGGGCCCACGAAATCGGGCGGGCCCGCGAAATCGGACGGGCCCGCGAAACCGGACGGGCCCGCGAAATCGGACGGGCCCGCGAAATCGGACGGGCCCACGAAATCGGACGGGCCCACGAAATCGGACGGGCCCACGAAATCGGACGGGCCCGCGAGCTCACGCCCGCTGCGCGGTCAGGCGGCGGAACGGGGCCAACGCGGCGAGCGCCAGCGCCATCTTGACGCCCCAGTCGGCGAGCGCCAGCGAGACCCAGAGCGGCATCGCGGGCCCCGCGCCGAGGAGCGGCACGGCCTCGTTGGCCCAGCCCACCTCCCCCATCGCGGGCGGGAGCGCCAGCGCGGCCGAGAAGGCCAGGGTGAAGAACGCCGCGGTGTCGAGCGCCGAGCCGAGCACGGTCGAGGCCAGCGGCGCGCGCCACCACGCGCCCCCGCGCAGCCGGTCGAAGACGGCCACGTCGAGCGTTTGCGCCGCGAGGAACGCGGCACCCGAGGCGATCGCCACGCGCCAGGTGACGAGCGGCCCGAAGGCGCCCTCGATCTGGGTGCCCAGAGCCGAGCAGGCGACGCCCGCGGCAAAGCCCCACAGCACCACCGTGCGCGCGGCCCGCGGCCCCCGGAGGCGGTTGGTCACGTCGGTGACGAGGAAGGCGAGCGGGTAGGTCAGCGCCCCCCAGGTGAGCCAGTCGCCCAGGCGGAGCTGGACGAGCACGTTGGAGGCCACGACGACGGCCGCCATCGCCGCGATGCCGGGGAGGTTGGGCGGGAGGTGTCGCATGGGACCGGACGGGGCTCCGTGTCGGGGGCGTCGCGGGGGCCGTTCCGGCCGGCCCGCCGCAGGAGTCCCGCAGGGGCCCGCGGGGGAGCGGCCTCCTAGCCCCCCCTCGCGGGAGGTTCAAGCGGCGCGCGGGCGGCGGCGCCGAGCCCCACGTCCCGCTCCGGGCCAGGCGCCTCCGGGAGCGGCTCGGGCGGCAGGCGGTACTCGACGATCTGGCCGCGCTGGACGGGCAGGAAATTGTCGTCCGACACCATCGTCAGGCGGATCGCGCCGCGCGCGTCGCGCCACACGGCCAGGCCTTCGAGGTTGCCGTGCCGGCCGGGCGGGGTCTCCAGGAGCGTCGCCTCGCCGGTCCCGTCGGCCTCGACCCGCCGCACCCGCGAGCGGAAGCCCAGGGGCGTCAGCCTGCGCTCCAGCAGGTAGAGCCGCCCGTCGGGGCCGAAGTCGGCGCCCACCATCTTCATCGGCCCGCGCCTCGGCACCGTGAAGGCGAGGCTCCAGGCCGCCCCGTCCCAGCGCCAGGCGGGGAACGCCCCGCCCTCCGGCTCCTCGGGCAGCGCGAGGAGGCGCCCCGCCCCGTCCACCGCCAGCGCCTCGGCGCCCGAGTTGGTGGGCAGCGCCGACAGCGCCGGCAGGAGCGGCAGGCGGGCCGTCCCGGCGCCGTCGCGCGCGAAGCGCCAGACGCGGTGGTAGCCCTCGAAGCTCACCGCGACCCCGCCGGAGCCGTCCACCGCGAGCCCCTCGGAGTCCGAGGCGAAGCCGGTCAGCGGCTTGCCCTCGGGCGTGGTCATGGCGTGGTGGCGCGTGCCCTCGATCGCCACCGGCACGCCCTGGCGGCGCACGATCCGCGCCTCGACCAGCGTCGAGCGGTCGGTGATCGCGGTCACGTCCCGGCCGTCGGGGCCGATCTCGATCCCCGAGAGCCCGCCATGGCGCGGGTCGGGATCCTCCCAGTCGAGCGCGGCGATCAGGCGCGCGCGCGCGGGCGCTTCTGAGGCGGGCGCGCAGGCGGCGAGCAGGGCGGCCAGGAGGGGGACCGCGCCCGCCGCGAGGGCGCCGCGCCTCATCGCGCGCTCAGCACGGCGGCGCATTGCCGGGGCAGGTCGGCCATCGTCAGGTCGCGGCGCGGCGCGGCGGGTCGGGCGTTCGGGTCGGGCGGGGGCGGGTCGAGGATGTCGGTCTGCCACTGCCGCGCCTCGGCGCAGCCGTCGCCCGGGGGCGGCGGGGCCTGATCCTCGCACGCCCCCTCGCCGCGCGGGCAGCGCAGGCGGACGTGGAAGTGGCTGTCGTGCCCCCACCAGGGGCGGATCTTGCGCAGCCAGGCGCGGTCGCGGCCCGCGTCCGCGCACATCTGCACCTTGGCGCCGGGGAAGATGAAGATGCGCGCGACGCGGGGGTCGGAGGCGGCGGCGCGCAGCAGCTCGTGCTGAGCGCGCGTCCAGGCGCGGTTGACGTAGGCGCCGCCCGCGGCCTGCATCGTGTCCGACGAGATCCGCTCGCGCGCCCGCGGCGAGAGCGTCAGGTCGAGCGCCGGCTTCATCCAGATGTCCACGTCGAGCCCGATCTGGTGGGAGCGGTGGCTTGGGCCCATGGGGCCGCCGCGCGGCTGGCTCATGTCGCCGACGTAAAGGCCCCTCCAGCCCAGCCGCGCCGCCCGGCGCGAGAAATCCTGCACGAAGTCCACCAGCTCGGGATGGCCCCAGTTGCGGTTGCGGCCGAGCCGCATCGCCTGCCAGGTCGGCCCGCTCTCGGGCAGGCGCGCGGCCCCCGCAAGGCAGCCCGCCGAGTAGCCGCCGAAGCTCGCGCTGCGGTGGGGCGAGGGCGCCCGGGCTGCCGCGAAGTGGTCCTGGGCCGGCGTCTGCGTCTGCGCGGCGGCGGGGTCCGCCGCGAGGAGCGCCGTCAGGGCCAGTCCGAGGACCGCGACGAGGGCGAGCGGCACGGAGGCGGTCGGGGCTCGGGGGGCGAGGGGCATGGGGCGTGCGTCTCCTTGGGCCTCCCCCAACCTAGCAGGCTCGCCCCCGGGCGGAAGGACCCGCCGGACGGGTGCGCGGGTCGGGGCCCGGGCCCGGGCCCGGGCCCGGGCCCAGGGAGGGGGACGGGGCGCGCCACGCGAGAAAGGGGGAGACAGGCCGATGACCTTACGTTAATAAACCGTTAACGAATTGGTTTAGATTGCGATTGTGTGAGGGTGCGTTCTGTTGTGGCCGAGACTGCGGTCAGAGGCGCTTGATTGAGGTTCTCCAGATGAAGACCCCGTCCCGAGGCCGGAGGGAGATGGCCGCCTCTCTGGCGCGCGCGGCGCGCGTCCCGGCCATCGTCATGGGTCGGATGTCGCTCGCCGAGGCGCGGGTGCTCGACGCCGTGGTGGCCGCGAGCTCGCGCGATCCGGGCCTGACGCGCGACATCCTCGCCGACCGGATCGCCAGCACCGTGGCGCCCCTCGTCGCCGCGGGGCCTGGGCCGGGGTCCGGGTCCGCGCCGGTGGCGGGCGTCACGCGGTCGCGGGGCGCGGCCCTGTGGCTGACCTCCGAGCGCTGCCTGGTCGGCTTCTGGCCCGACCCCCCGGCGGTGGCGCCCTTCGTCGCGCTCTTCGCCGAGGGCTCCGAGGACGTGGCGGCGCCGTGGCGGCGCGAGCTGGCGCGGATCGGCCTGATCTACGAGACCGACCGGCCGGCCGCCGGCGACGCCGACCCGGCCGGGCTCGGCGGGCGCGCCCTCGACGGCGCCGCCGCGCAGGGCGGCGGGCCGATGGCGGACGCGTCCGGGGCCGCGATCGCGCAGGGCCTGCTGGACCTGATCGCCATCGGCCTGGTGCTGTGCGACCGCGGCGGGCGGGTGATCTACGCCAACGCGGCCGCCGAGGGCTGGATGCGCGAGCCCCGCGCCATCGCCTTCTCGGGCGGGATGCTGGGCGGGCGCCTCGTGGCGCGGCGCGCGGACGTGCGGCCGCGGCTCGAGGCCGCGCTGGCGGCGGCGGCCGCGGGCTCGCCGCGCACCCCCGGCGCGCTCGTGCTGCCGCGCGCCGAGGGCGGCTCGACGCCCGACATGATCACCGTGGTCCCGTTCGGATCGGGGCCCCACGCGCTCGTGGTGCTGGGCGGTCAGGCCTGGGACGCGGACCGCTGCGAGCCGGCGCTTCGCGCGCTGGGCCTCACCGCGGCCGAGCGCCGGCTGGTGGGCCATCTCTGCCGGGGCCGGCCTCTGGAGGACGCGGCCGGGGCCGCGGAGGTGACGATCTCGACGGCGCGGACCTATCTCAAGCGCATCTTCGCCAAGACCGGCACCCATCGCCAGAGCGAGCTGGTCGCGCTGCTGGCCGCGCTGAGCCCGCCGGTGGCGATCCAGGCGCCGCTCGACCTGGTGGCGCCCAAGCGCGCGCCACGCCGGCCCGTCGGCCCAGTCTCGGAGCTTCCGCGCCGCCCGCAGCTGATCCGGAGCCGCGTCTAGAGCGCGGTCCGACCGGACGGGACCGGTTCGGGGGGGCCCAGGCTCCGTCGTGCCAGGCTCCGTCGCGGTCGCGTGGTCCGGGCGCCTGACCGGTTCGGTCAGGCTGGACGATGCCCCAGGGGCGTCGGCCGCCGGGGGCGTCGGCGTCGGCGTCGGCGGCGGCATCGGCCGCGGCCCTCGGGCCTGCGCCGCCGCTCGCCTCGCGGACGGCCGCCCCTCCCACGAGGATCGCGGCGACCGCCCCGAGGCGGCCGCCGCGTCCGATGCCGTCCGCCCGGCCCGAGCCATCCCTTGGGCCCGGGCCGTCCGTCGCCTGGCCTGTCAGACCAGGACCGTGTCGTAGTCGCCGCAGAATCTCGAACGGCCGCCCGACCTCGTCGGGGATGTCGAGGTCGGGGACGTCGAACACCGGGCAGTCGCCCTCCGCGATGCGGATGAAGTCGTCGACGTTGTTGCCCTCGCGCTCGATGTAGTAGTCCTCGGAGGCGTCGGTCACGCCCTCGGAGAAGTCGTCGGAGGCGTTCAGCACGCCGATCTGCGTGTTGTCGTTGAGCGTGATGAGGACGTCGTCCTCGGCGTTGCTCGTGGACACCTGGAGGTTGACGAACTCGATCTTGGCGACGAAGAAGTCGCGGATCGTCTGGCCGCAGAGCGCGATGAGGTCCATGTCGCGGCCGCCGCCGTTCTGGTCGTCGTCGTCGCGCTCCTCGCCGAGGTTCGGGTTCTGGCTCGGATCCCAGTCGCGGATCAGGTCGTAGTCCGAGTCGCCCTCGTCCTCGCGGTAGTAGAACGTGTCGTTGCCCGACCCGCCGCGCAGCACGTCGTTGCCCTCGCCGCCGAAGATCTGGTCGTCGCCGGCGCCGCCGCGGATCTTGTCGCGCCCCGCGCCGCCGTCGATGTCGTCGTCGCCCGAGTTGCCGCGGATGTCGTCGCGGCCCTCGCCGCCGACCAGCACGTCGTCGCCCTTGCCGCCGGAGATGGCGTCGTCGCCGTCGCCGCCGTCGATGGCGTCGTCGCCCCGGTTGCCCATCAGCGTGTCGTCGCCGTCGTCGCCCTGGATGATGTCGTCGCCGTTCCCGCCCTTGACGGTGTCGTCGCCGTTGCCGCCCTGGATCTCGTCGTCGCCGTTGCCGCCGTGGAGCACGTCGTCGCCGTTGCCGCCGTCGATGCGGTCGTCGCCCTCGTTGCCGCGCACCATGTCGTCGCCGTCGCCGCCCACGAGCAGGTCGTCGCCCTCGCCGCCGCGGATGCGGTCGTCGCCCGCGCCGCCGTCCACGGTGTCGTCGCCGTCGCCGCCGTCGATGAAGTCGAAGCCGTCCTCGCCCAGGAGCGTGTCGTCGCCGTTCTGGCCGTAGATGTCGTCGTCGCCCGCGCCGCCGTAGACGTAGTCCTGACCCGAGCCCGCGAGCACCTCGTCGTCGCCCGCCCCCGCGTCCACCAGGTCGGCGCCCGCGCCCGAGGAGATGTCGTCCGCGCCGTCCTGGGCGCAGATCTTGTCGGCGCCGGCGAAGGTGAAGATCACGTCGCCATACTGGGTCGAGTCGCGGTCCATGACCCCGAACTCGCCGCGCACCGGGCCGACCACGTCGACCCGCTTGTTGCCGTAATAGATGATACCGTCGCTACCGTGGCTCATGACTTCACTCCAAAAACAGCACCTTGGACCCAGCTCCGTCCCCGCATCGCGGGGCCCCTGTCGCCGGCCGGGCCGACCCTCGACCCGCGCTCACCATCGCGTGCGCGCCGCCCCCGATCTGCCCCCACACGAGGGACGCGACGCGGTTTTCCCGCGTCACCATCCGGGGAGGGTCAGCAGGAAGGACGGGCGAGCGGCCGGGCGGGAGATCGCCCTCCGGGCGCACGAGCCGGAGCAGCCCCAGCCCCGCGAGGAACAGCGCCGCCACCGGCAGCAGCCCCGGCCGCGGCGAGCCCGTGGCCCAGGTGACGAGCGCGACCATCCCCGGCGCGAGGAACGCCGTGGCCTTGCCCGAGAGCGCGTAGAGCCCGAACGCCTCCGTCGCGCGCCCCGGCGCCGCGTGGCGCGCCATCATCGTGCGCGACGCCGCCTGGAGCGCGCCGCCCGCGCCCCCGATCACCGCGCCCATGGCGTAGAACGCCAGATCCGGGGCCGCGGAGCCGGGGCCGACCGGCACCCCCAGCACCGTCCCGGGCGCGGTCGCGGTGATGCCCGCGCAGGCGAGCGCCAGGATCCCGACGCAGGCGGCGATCACCGGGCGCGGGCCCCAGCGCCCGTCGGCGATCCCGCCCGCCCACGAGGCCACGGCCGCCGTCACCGCGCCGACCACCCCGAACGCGCCGACCTGCGTCACCGACCAGCCCATCACCAGCACGGCGTAGGTGCCGCCGAAGGCGTAGAGCGCCGCCAGCGCGTCGCGGTAGAGCATCGAGGCGCCCAGATAGGCCGCCAGCGACGGTCGGCGCAGCACGCCTGCGAGCGCCGCGCGCAGGTCGCGCAGGGCGCGGCCGACCGACGGGCGGGCCACGGCCGGCGGGTCGCGCACCCAGAGGAAGAACGGCACCATGAAGACGGCGTACCAGAGCGCCGTGAAGGGCCCCACGATCCGCGTGCCCTCGCGCGCGGCCGGGTCGAGCCCGAGCGCGGGCTCGAACCCCAGCAGCGTGCGCCCCGCCTCGGTCTCCGCGAAGAGGCCGAGCATGAGGAGGAGCGACAGCACCCCGCCGGCGTAGCCCAGCGCGTAGCCCGCCCCCGAGACGCGGCCCACCCGTCCCGGATCGCCCCCCGAGAGGTCGGGCAGGACGGCGTTGGTCAGCACGGTGGCGAACTCGGCCGCGACCATGGCGAGCCCGAAGAGCACCAACGCCGCCCACAGGCCCCCGCCGTCGGGCGTCAGGATCCACAGGCCCGCGGTCGCGCCGACGTAGAGCACCGAGAGCCCGCCCACCCAGGCCGCGCGCCGGCCGGCGGCGTCGGCGAGGGCGCCGAGCAGCGGCGCGCAGAGCGCGATGGCGAGGCCCGTGACGGTCTGGCCGAGCGACCACAGCGTCTGCGCGCGCGCCTCCGGGTCGGGCAGGCCCTGGGCCGCGAAGGCGTCGGCGGCGGTGGCGGCGAAGTAGGGGCCGAAGACGAAGGTCAGCAGCAGCGTGTAGAAGGGCTGGCTGGCCCAGTCGAACATCATCCAGCCGAAGATGCGCCGCTCGAGCGCGGGGTCGGTCATGGGCCGGACCATGGGGCGGGCGCGACGGCCGGGCAAGGCGGGGCTCCGCCCGTCCCTCGGGCTTGCGCGGCGCCATCGGGCGCCACGGTCCCTCGGGACCATGCCGGGGGCACGCGTGCCCCCGGACCCCCGCGCTCGGGGGCCGGACCCCCGCTTGCGGGGCCGGGCGCGCTGGCCTAGACGGCGCGCATGACCTCCCTGATCCAGATCCTGCTGCTGATCCTCGACGTGGTGTGGTTCATCCTCATCGCCCACGTCATCATGTCGTGGCTCATCAGCTTCCAAGTGCTCAACCTGCGACAGCCGCTGGTGGCGCAGATTTGGGACGGGCTGAGCCGCCTGCTGGAGCCGCTCTACGCGCCGATCCGGCGGATCCTGCCGTCGATGGGCGGGCTCGACCTCGCGCCGCTGGTGGTGCTGATCGGCATCTACGCGCTCAGGATCGTCATCGTGAACAACGCGGGCGCCCTGGCCTATTGAGGCCCGTGCGCCGCGTTCCGCCCGCGGCCGACGAGCGCCGCGGCCTCCTCGCCTGGGGCGCCCGGGCGGGGCTCGTGCGCCACGAGGTCGCCCCGCCCCGCTGGCGCGCGCCGCCCCTGACCATCGCCGTGCTCGCCGACCTGCACGTCTGCGACCCCTGGACGCCGCTCGCGGCCGTGCGCGACCTGGTGGCCCGCGTGAACGCGATGACGCCCGACCTGATCCTGCTGCCCGGCGACTTCGCGGCCGACGGCCATCTGCGCCCCCGCCCGCGCGTGCCCTCGCCCGAGGCCGTGGCCCGCGCGCTCGCTCCCCTGCGTGCGCCGCTCGGCGTCTTCGCGGTGCTCGGCAACCACGACTGGCGCGACGACCCCGAGGCGCGCGCCACCGGGCAACGGACCACCGCGATCGGGCGCCTGCTGCCCGAGGCCGGAATCCGCGTCCTGACCAACGAGGCGGTGCGGCTGGCCTCGGGCGCCTGGCTCGTCGGCCTCGACAGCCAGCGCGGGCATCTCAAGCTCGGCCAGGGGGCCGGGCGCGACGACATCGGCCTGGCCTTCGCCGCCGTGCCCGAGGGCGCCCCCTCGATCCTGATGGCGCACGAGCCCGACCTCTTCGCCCGCGGCGACCCGCGCCCGGTGCTCCAGGTCAGCGGCCACACCCATGGCGGACAGGCCAACCTGATGGGCTGGCGCCCGATGACGCCCTCGGCCCACGGGAGCCGCTACGCCTGGGGCCACATCGTCGAGGGCGCGCCCGGGGCCGAGCGCCACCTCGTCGTCTCGGGCGGGGTGGGCTATTCGGGCCTGCCGCTCAGGATCGCCCAGCCGCCCGAGATCACGGTCGTTCGGCTCTCCGGCGCGGCGTCCTAGAGGACGGCCGCGAGGCTGCCCAGCATCAGGGCCGCGCCGCCCACCGAGAGCGCGCGATGCGCCCCCGCCGAGCGCAGCCGGCGGCGCAGCAGCGCCCCCGTGGCCAGCCACGGCGCGCCGGCCACGAGGCCGATCACCCCGCAGGCGGCCCCGAATCCCACCGCGTGCTGGATCGCGCTCGACGCCGGATCGCAGAACTGCGTCCCGGCCATCAGCGCGCCGAGCCAGCTCATCGGGTTGGAGGCCGCGATCAGCGCGCCCGCCACGAAGCGCCTCCGAGCCGCCCGCCAGGCGCTCCGCCGCGCCCCCCGAGGGGCCAGCTCGGCCTCGGTCTCGGGCGGGGGCGCCGTGGCGACGCGCCAGGCGAACCACAGCAGGAACGCGATCCCCATCGCCTTGAGCACCGCGAACACCGTCGGGTCGGCGGCGGCGATCCGGCGTGACAGCCCGCCCGCCGCGCCCCAGATCACCGCGCGGGCCAGCACCGCGCCCACCAGCATCGGCGAGCCCCCATCGACGCCCGCCCGGCTCCCGGCTCCCAGCAGCGCCACGTTGATCGGCCCCGGCGTCGCCGCCATCGCCAGGGCGAAGGCCGCGAAGGCAGGGGTGAGGAGGCTGGGCGGCATGTCGAGGGTCGCGAGGGTCACGGGCATCCTTCCACGGCGCCCGGTCGTCGCCGGCGCGGTGCGCGCAGCCTGCCCGCCGGGCGGGGGCGCCGCAGGTCGGGAATGCCCGACCTGCGCGGCTCGGGGACCGGGGAGAATCCCGGAGCCGCCGGGCCGGGCGGCCCCGCTTAACCGCGCGTTCACCGAAGCGGCCCCATGCCCCATCCATGTCCGCATCGAGGCCAGCCCTGGACGAGTTGAAGGCGGTGGCCTCGATCGGGGAGCTGCTCGCGCGCGAGCGCCGGGCGCGGCTCTCGGCCGAGCGGCGGCTGGTCTCGATGCAGGCCGAGCTGATGCGCGCCAACGCCGCGCTCGACGCGCACGCCCGCCACCTCGCCGCCCAGATCAAGCCGCTCAGGCGCGAGGCCGAGGAGATGCGCGGGCAGGCCGGGCGCGCGTCGGACGAGGCGCGCATCGCCGAGCGGCGGCTGTGGGACGCGCTCGAGGCCACGCCCGACGGCTTCGCCATCTACGACGCGGGGCTGACGCTGGTGGCGGCCAACGCGCGCTATCTCGGCCTCTTCGAGGGGCTCGAGGAGATGGCCCCCGGCATCGCCTACCGCCGCGTGCTGGAGCTCGCGGCCCATGAGGGGCTCGTGGACATCGGCGTGCTGCGGCCCGACGCCTGGGTCGCCTCGATGGAGGGGCGGCTCGCGGCCGAGGAGATCGAGCCGGTGGTGCTCAGGCTCTGGGACGGGGCGTGCGTGCGCCTGGTCCACCGCCGCGCGGCATCCGGAGATTCTGGTGTCGCTCGCCGTGGACGTCACCGCCACCATGGAGCGCGAGGCGGAGCTGGAGGAGGCGCGCCACCGCGCCGAGGCCGCCTCTCGCGCCAAGTCCGCCTTCCTCGCCAACATGAGCCACGAGCTGCGCACCCCCCTGGGCGGCATCCTCGGCATGTCGGGGCTCCTGGCCGAGGACGACCTGACCGAGGACCAGCGCGTGCAGGTCGAGGTCATCCAGGCCTCGGGCGAGGCGCTGCTCGCGATCGTGGACGACGTGCTCGACCTCGGGCGCATCGAGGGCGCGCACATGGCGCTGCGCCCCGCGCCCTTCGAGCCGCGCGTGGTGATCGAGGAGGTGGTGCGGATGCTGCGCCCCACGGCGATGGGGCGCGGCCTGGCGCTCGACCTCGACTACGACGAGGGCCTGCCGCGCCGGCTCGTCGGCGACGGCGGGAGGGTGCGCCAGGTGCTCACCAACCTGGTCGGCAACGCGGTCAAGTTCACCCCCTCGGGGCGGGTGACGATCCGCGCGGTGGACGCGGGCGCGTCCGCGCCGGGGATGGTGCGGCTGCACGTGTCGGTCGAGGACACCGGCATCGGCATCGCCGAGGCCGATCTCGACCGCATGTTCGGCGCCTTCGAGCAGGCCGAGTCCGACCGCGACCGCCACCACGACGGCGCGGGGCTGGGCCTCACGGTCACGCGCCGCCTGGTCGAGCTGATGGGCGGCGAGATCTGGGCCGACAGCGCGCCGGGCTCGGGCTCGTGCTTCGGCGTCCGCCTCGACCTGCCCGCCGCCAGCGACCCCGAGCGCCGGGGCGGTCCGGAGCGCCGGGGCGGCCCGGACCGGGGTGGGAGCGGCGACGACAGTGGCGGGGGAGGCCGCGGTGGGGACGGGCCGCATGGCGGGCCGGCCGCCGGATCCTCGCCGCCGCCGGATGCGCCACAGGAGCCGGCCCCGGTCCTCTCCTTCGGGCGCTCGCGCCGGGCCGATCACGAGGTCCACGACGAGGATCGGGACGCGGCTCCGGCGGGCCTCATCGGACGCCATGGCGCGCCGGGCGCCGACGACGCCGACCGCGGGCCTCGGTCGTCCCCCGGCGCGAGCGGACAGCCGTCCGAGCCGGCGCCGCGCGCCGATCCGGCCGAGGCCGGCGGCGCCCCCCGCCCGGCGCCCGGCCCGACCGGTTCCGGGCCGACCCCGCCCGACGCCACCCCGCCCGACGCCACCCCGCCCGACGCCACCCCGCTCGAGCCGGTCCCGGCCGGGGGCGTGCCGATGTTCGCCCGCCGGCTCGGCGCCGCGCCCGAGGCGCCCGAGCCCTCGACCCCTGCCGCCCCGTCCGGCGGGCCCCGTGCCACCTCGCTCTCCGAAGAGCCCTGTGCGCCCCGCCTCCCCGCGCCGCGCTCGATGGGCCCCGGCGACGAATCCGGGGCCGGGCCGCGGCCGATGCGGGTGCTGGCGGCCGAGGACAACCGCGCCAACCGGCTGATCCTGCAAAGGATGCTGGCGGGGCTCGACATCGCGCTGACCTTCGCCGCCGACGGGGCCGAGGCGGTGGCCGCCTTCGCGCGCCAGCGGCCCGACCTGATCCTGATGGACATCTCGATGCCCGGCATGGACGGGCGCGAGGCGACGCGGCGCATCCGCGCCGCGGAGGGGCCGCACGGGCGCGTGCCGATCGTGGCGATGACCGCCCATGCGCTCGCCGGCGACGAGGAGGCGATCCGCTCGGCCGGGCTCGACGGCTACCTGGCCAAGCCCCTGCGCAAGGCCTCGATCCGGGCGACCGTCCTGTCCCATGTGCCCCCGGGCGTCCGCCCGCCCGACGCGGACGCCGCCGAGTAGGGCCTGTTGAGGTTCACGTGACGGCGCCGGGCTGATCCAGTCCTTGTGGCCGCGAGGCCGAACTGTCACCCCTCTACGAAACAGAGCCCAATTATCCACGAGAAAAAGCGCCTCTCGTGGTAGTCTGCTGACGCTTCACACCTTCTCAAGTCCGGGCCCGTAAACCGCGCCGCTCATGACAATCGTTTCGCGGATCGCCGGGCCGGCCAAGGTCTCGCGCACCGCTGCGATGGAGGTGAGGTGTGATCGACGAGCTGAAGTCCGTGCGCGATGTCTGGCGCAAGATGCCCTCCGAGGCGCACGCCCGCCGGTTCTTGGAGGCGATGATCTGGCCCACTGGCCGATACTGCCCCCACTGCGGGGGCGTGCGCTCGACCGAGCTGCGCGGGGACTCGCACCGCGAGGGGCTCTATCAGTGCCGGGAACCCGAATGCCGTCGCCAGTTCACCGCGACCACGCGAACACCGCTCCACGGGACGAAGCTCGATCTGCGCGTCTGGATCGCGGCGCTGTTTCTGGTGCTGACCTCCTCCAAGGGCGTCTCCTCGGTGGTAATGGCGCGCATCCTCGGCGTGAATCAGAAGACCGCCTGGAAGATGGGCCACGCGATCCGCACGCTGATGGAGGACCGCGAGGGGTTCTCTGCCCGGCTCGACGGCGTCGTCGAGGTCGATGAGGCCTTCGTCGGCGGGGCGCCGAAGTTCAAGCGGGGCGTCAAGCGCAAGCGGGGGAGGGGGACGCCGAAGCCGATCGTGCTGGTGGCCGCCTCGCGCGACGGCCAGGCGCGGGCCGCGATCGTGCCGAACGGCCGGGGCGCGACCCTCGGGCCGGTGATGAAGGAATGGATCGAGCCCTCCGCGATCCTGATGACCGACGGCAATCGGGCCTACAACAAGCCCGCGCAAAACTTCGCCGCCCATCACAAGGTCAATCACGGCAAGAAGCAGTTCGCAATCCCCGCCCAAGGCATCCACATCAACACGGCGGAAGCCGTCTCGTCGCAGGTGCAACGCGCCCTCGTGGGCGTCTATCACCGGCTCGACCGGCTGCATCTCCAGCGCTACCTCGACGAGATCATATGGCGCTGGAATCACCGCCAGTCCTCTCGCAAGATCCGATCCCGGCGCAGCCGATCGGGCAACGCCTACCCACAGATGACGACCGTCTGGAAGCCCCTGCCGGTCGTGCCGCAGATGCGCGCGCTGCTCTGCTGCGCGGTTGGACGGCGGATGCGACGAACGAAGGAATGGGGGCTCGAATGGCTCT
This sequence comes from uncultured Alphaproteobacteria bacterium, assembly GCA_963799455.1. Classification (GTDB taxonomy): domain Bacteria; phylum Pseudomonadota; class Alphaproteobacteria; order Rhodobacterales; family Rhodobacteraceae; genus CAWCXF01. The sequence continues at coordinate 652,093 of CAWCXF010000007.1, forward strand.
CCGAAGAGGGCGTTGCCAACTGATCGCCAATGCTTTTTCTCGTGGATAGTTGGGAAACAGAGGCTCTTCCGCGCCTTTGGTGCAGCGGGTGGATCTGCGGCGAGGGCCCGGGCGCGCAGCCCCGGGTCGTGTCCGTCGATGAGGCGTGGTTTCGGGTGTGGTCCCGTTGAACCGGCCCCGGTTCCGTGGACGCTCGGTCGGGCTGCGCGGCCGAGGGCAGGGTCGCAAGGTCGCGCTGCCGGCGCATGGCGTGTAGGCTGGGATGGCCGTCCTTCTCGACCAGCCACTCGGCGTTGTGGCGGGCGGTGAAGGCGCGCACGACGTCGCGGACCTCGTCGAGGGTCTGGAAGATGCGGCCGTGGACGACCTGCTCCTTCAGCGTCCGGGAGAAGCGCTCGATGACGCCGTCGGTCTCGGGCTGGCCGACGAAGGCGCGGCTCGGGCGTCGTGGCCCACGCCCTCACCTGGGTCTGGAAGTCCTCGGCCATGAAGCAGCTGCCGTGATCGTGGCGGAGCTGCACGCCGCGGGCGGCGTCGCGGCCGAGGTTGGGCGAACTGCTCCCGCACGGCCATGCCCATCGCCCGGAGGGCCTCGCGGCGCGTGCCGCGCTTGGCGACATGCCATCCCAGCGCCTCGGCGTTCCACTGCTCGGCCGTGGCGAAGAGCCAGGCCTTGCCGTCCCGCACGGTGGCGATCGGCGTGCCGTCGATGGCCCACATGACGTTCGGCGCGTCGGTGGCGATCGGGCGGTCGCGGGTCTCGGCCGGCCGCGGCCGGGCGCGGTGGGGCGAGAGCAGGCCGCCCTCGCGCATCAGCCGCAGCACCCGCTTTCACGCGACGCGCAGCCCGTCCCGCACGCGCAGCCGCGCCCAGACCTGAGCTGCGGCCCTCGCCCGACCAGGGGGGGGGCGGGCGAGGCCGGCCCGGATCGCCGCGAGCAGATCGGCATCGGCGACCTGGGGCTTCGGCCCGCGCCGCCCTTCGGACGAGCGGGCGCCGGATCCTCGGCCACACGCCTTGGGCGGTGTAGAACGACGACCGCGGCACGTCCCAGACCGCGCAGACCCGCGCGACGCCCTGGCGTCGGCCAGTGGCGGGCGAGACCGCCCCGGCCATCACCGCCGCCGCTTCCGGGCCGAAGGGCCGCGGGACTGCCCCGTCTTCGCGCGCAGCAGCTCCCCCTCCATGCTGAGCTCGCCGATCCGCTGCAGCGCGGCGGCCAGGTCGGGCCCGTCGGTCTCGGCCTCGCGCTCCTTCGGCGCGCCCTCGACCGCCGCCTCGGCCCTCTCGCGCCAGCGCGCGAGCTTGAAGACCGGCACGCCGATCCCGCGCGACGCCAGCTCCACAGGCTCGCCGGCGATCAGCGGCAGCACCACCGCCCGCTTGCGCGCCACGCTCCACCGCTGGCCGGACCCGAGCGGCCCGGCCGCCAGCGCCGGCGCACGCCCGCCCACAGGCGCATCATCACCATCAACCCGTTCGGCCATCTCTCGCCGAGGCGTCTCGGAAGCATCCATCCTCGGTCGTCCTTCGACAAATGGATGCCCACGGAAACGGGGGGCAACCCACAGCGGTCAGCGCCAGCGCGCCAGCCCCATTACGGCATCTCGCTTGGAGACCCGCCGAGCGGCGGGTCTCCCTGGTGGATGGGATACTGCGAGTGGCTCCACCTCCACGCCACGGCCCTGAGCCACCACGCCGATCCCGCGGACATCCCCACCCTCGTCGAGCGCGCGGCCGGCTTCGCCGCGCCCGGGCTCCCGGCGCGAGGTGCGGGCGGTCGTCCGCTCGGCCCTGAGGCGGCTCGATGGACTGCTCACCGCGTGCCCGGCGACCGACGCGCGACTGCACTACGCCGGCGCGACGATGGCGGCCATGCTCGGCGTCGACGCCGAGATGGCGACCGCGTTCGAGCTGAAGCAGATCGTCCCGACGAGCGTCCGGCGCGCACGAAGGGCCGAGGCGCAGTCGAGGCGCCGCCGCGAAGCAGGTGCGATCCCGCGGGAGGGATGGCTGGCCCGACACGGACAGGGCAGGCTTCGTCCGTGGGAGGCAGAGGGCGTCTCGGAGCGCACCTGGCGACGCCGGCGAACGGGGAAATGGCCCTCGCCCGTGGGACCGGAACCCCCCCTCCGACCTGACATGCGAGCGTGGCCGCGGTCCGTGCCCGCCACAGGGGGCCCCAGGCCCGCCGCCAGGCCCGGCCCGAAGCGCCCAGATCCCCAGGCCCGGGAGCCCCGAGCCCCACGGCCGCACCCCGCCCGGGCAAGCCGCCGACGGCCCGCACACCCGCGGCGAAGGCGGCGAAGAGACCCGCCGCGGCCGCGAGGTGACGGAGCCAGCGGACGCGAGGCGAGCGAACTGGGTGACGATCCGAGCGATTGCATGGCACGAGTTGCGCTCTGGGGAAGCCGAGGGCCGGGGAAAGGCGGGGCTGGTCCGTCCGCCGCACGCACGCCAGGGGACGCGCGCGGCGGACGGACCAGCCCCGGAGACGATGGGGAGGGGCGGTGACGCCGCGTGTCGGTCGCCACTTTCTTCGGAGTCCGTCATGACCTCCCACGATCAGCCCTGCACCCCCGCCCAGCCGAGCTGGGCGGATGACGTTCGCGTCGGCGACGTCCTGGCCTTCGCCTTTCCGGGTCGAGGACGCAGACCCGCCCACGAGCGCGACGCGGGAGGAACCGTGGCCGAGTCGCTTCTGATGACCGCGAAGGAGGCCGCAAAGGCGCTCGGCGCAGCTGTGACGGCGACGGCGGTCGAACGGGCCACCGAAGAGCACGGCCTCCTGGTCGTCATCGGGAGCCACAGTCGGATCGCGCGCGCCAAGCCTTGAGGAACTGATCGAACGATGCCTCGTCCCGACGAAGGCGCCTGCCTCTGCCACCGCAAGCCCAAGGGCAAGCGCCTTGCCGTCTACACGATCCGCGACGGCGAGCGCGAGCTCTCGACCGGCACGCTCGATCGCGACACGGCTGAGGAAGCGCTCCGCCGCTCCCCGATCGAGCGTGATGCGCCCGGTCCCATCCGCGGAGCGGACGACGTGACGGTCTCCGACGTCATCTCCCGCTACGGCGAGGAGCACGCCGCCACGACCGCGGATCCGGTCCGCATCGGCTGTGCCATCGATGCGCTCGACGCAGGGTGGGGCGACCTGCCGGTGTCGAAGGTCTCAAAGGCCATCCGCAAGAAGCACGCGGCCGAGCGCGGCGCCTCCCCCGGCGCCGTCCGGCGGGAGCTCGGGACGCTGGTCGCGGCGCTGAACCACCGCGACGGGACGCTCGTCCCCGGCGTGCCGGCGACGTGGCCGCCGCCACGGCCGCCGAGCCGAGAGCGCTGGCTCACCCGAGACGAGGCCGCGAAGCCGATCCGGGCGGCGTGGGCCGACCCGCGGACGCGGCACCTCGCCCGCTTCATCCTGATCGCCACCTAGACGGCGTCACGGAAGGCCGTGATCCTCGGCCTGAGGTTCCGCCCGCATCGCGCCGGCGGCCGGGTCGGCACGACGAACGGCGTCCTCTCCCGGCGCGCGGCGAAAACCACGGAGACCCGGAAGCGCGCCCCGGCCGTGCGCATCCCACCGAAGCTCCTGGCGCATCTCAAGCGGTGGGAGCGCGAGGGCAGCCCGTGGGTCGTCTCCTGCCGCGGCTGCGGTGTGGCGAGCATCGAGTCGGCCCGGGCGACGGTCCGCGAGCGTGCGGAGCTCGAAGACGCCGTGCCCCACGCTCTGCGCCACACCGCGATCACCTGGGCCATGCGGGCGGGGGTCGAGCGCTGGGCGGCGTGCGGGTTCCTCGGCATCTCCCTGGAGGGGCTCGAGCGCGGCTACGGCCACCACCACCCCGACCACCAGAGCTCGGCCGCCTGCGCGGTGAACCGCGGGGGACGCCGGTAGGCCGGTGCCTTGAATCCCAGTCACGTCGGGGATCCGCAGTCCATGCTTGCTTGCCACGCCTATTGCCGCCATGTCTCGGCAGCCGGCGCGGCGAAGAGAGGGCGAGATGGACCTGATCGACATCTCCGACGACGGTCTCTTCGCGCCGAGCAAGATCGCGGCCGCGTTCCGGACGACGAGCGAGGAGGTGGCTCGCACGGTCGGCCTCGGGCGGGACGCCGTGCAGCGGCGCGACCGAGTGCGGTCCGACAAAGTGCAGCGGCGGCTCCGAGAGATGGTGGAGATCGTCAACAAAGTCGAGCCGCGCTTTGGATCGGCGCTCATGGCCTATGCCTGGTATCGGTCCGAGCCCCTGCCGGGCTTCTCCGGGCAGACGGCCATGCAGCTCGTCCGAGAGGGACGGGCGGGCGATGTCTTGGACACCATCGACGCGGTGGATGCCGGCGTCCACACCTAACGGTGCGCCATGTCGGGCCGCTCACCCGGGCCCTGAGCCCCATCTACGCGCGCGAGCCCCTCTCCGGCCGAGGCGCCGCCCTCCATGGGGGGGGAAGTTCAACCGGATCGGCGTGCCCGCCCTCTATACGTCGCTGTCGCCGATGACCGCCGTTCGGGAGGCGAACCAGGTCGGACGGCTTCAACCGACGACGCTGGTGTCCCACGAGGCCGAGATCGAGAGCATCCTAGACGGCCGCGATGCCGCGGCGTTGGCGGCCTTCGAGGCGAGCCCCGAGGCGCTGGCGGCGGACGACTGGAGGGATGCGATAAGGCGGAACGGCGCGGCCCCGACGCAGCGCCTCGCCGACCGACTGATCGAGGCCGGGCACGCCGGGCTCCTCGTGCCGAGCTACGCGCGAGGATCGACGGCGGGCGATCTGAACCTGGTCCTCTGGCGGTGGGGTGAGAACGCGCCGCGCCGGCTCGCGGTCGTCGACGACGAGGGGCGGCTCGGCCGATGACAGGCAAGGCTCGACGCCGGCGTGATCCCGACGCGACCGACCCGCGACATCACCCCGGCGGAGCGAGTTCATGGGACCGGTCCCGGAAACCCACCGCCCCGATCATGGCTGGGACGGACGAAATCCCCTCGTCCGATTGGTCGGAGCGAGAGGATTCGAACCTCCGGCCCCTGCCTCCCGAAGGCAGTGCTCTACCAAGCTGAGCTACGCTCCGACGCGGGCCTCGCTACTCCGGACGGCGCAGGTTGGCAAGCCCTCCGCGGCCCGGGGGGGCGCGCAGGCTCGAGCGGCGCACCGCGTCGAGCCCGGCGGCGCGGCCCTCGGGCTCGGGCAGGTCGCCGCGGTGGCGCATCAGGGCGCCGACGCGCGGCGTGGTGCCTGTGTCGAAGCGGCTGCGCGTGCGCAGGTTGGGCGTGGTCTCCGAGGCCCCCGCGCGCCCCTCGCGGAAGAGGATGTAGAGGCCCGAGCCGATCACCACCGCGGCGCCGAGCGCCGTCATCGCGTCGGGCACCTCGCCGAAGAAGGCGGCGCCGTAGATCGTGGCCCAGACGATCTGGCTGTACTGCATCGGCGCCACCACCGAGGGGTCGCCCGCCCGGTAGGCCGCGATCGTCAGCAGCATGGCGCAGAAGGCGAGACCGGCCACCGCCCCGAGCGCCGCGAGATCCCAAAACGGCATCGGCTGGTAGACCAGGGGCATCAGGAAGGCCATCAGGACGAAGTTGGCGATCATCGGGTAGAGCAGCATCACCACGGGGCGCTCCTCGCGCCCGACGCGGCGCACGATCACGGCCCCCGTGGCCGAGCTGCACGCCGCGAGCAGCGCCGCGGCATGGCCCAGCCCCAGCTCGACCCCGCCGGGCCTGAGCACGATCAGCACCCCCACGAGCCCCGCCCCCACCGCGAGCCAGCGGCGCAGGCGCACGGTCTCGCCCAGGATCGGGATCGACAGCACGGTGATCAGCAGCGGCGAGGCGAAGAGGATCGCGTAGGCCTGCGCCAGCGGCAGCACGGTGAAGGCGTAGAAGGCGCCGACGCCGGTGGCCACGGCGGCGACGGTGCGCGCGGCCATCCACCACGGATGGCGCGGGATCAGGGTGCCCTCCGTGGGGTCGCGCATCAGCAGGAGCGTGCTCAGCGGGAAGCCCAGGAGCACGCTGAAGAACACGATCTGGAACGGGGAGTAGCTTGCGCCGAGCGACTTGATGATGGCGTCGTGGGTGGCAAAGAGGCCGAAGGCCGCGAGCCCCAGCAGCGCCCCGCGCGCGTTGCCCGTCACGCGGCGGCGCCCGTCGAGCGGCGATCCCTCACGCCGCCGCCCGCGAGGCCTCCAGCGCGGCCACCACCGCGTCGCCCATCTGCGCGGTGGTGGCGGGCGCCCCCTCGCCGCGCATCAGGTCGGCGGTGCGCACGCCGTCCGCGAGCGCGCGCTCGACGGCGGCCTCGACGCGATCGGCGTGGTCGGGCGCGTCGAAGGAGTAGCGTAGCGCCATGGCGAGGCTCAGGACGCAGGCGCAGGGGTTGGCCACGCGCCGCCCCGCGATGTCGGGCGCCGAGCCGTGCACGGGCTCGTAGAGCGCGGGCGGGCGGCCGCCTCCATGGCCGTCCTCGGGGGCCGCGCCGAGCGAGGCGGAGGGCAGCATCCCGAGCGAGCCCGTCAGCATCGCCGCCTCGTCCGAGAGGATGTCGCCGAAGAGGTTGTCGGTGACGATGACGTCGAACTGGCGCGGGTCGCGCACGAGCTGCATCGCGCCCGCGTCGGCGTACATGTGGCTCAGCTCGATGTCGGGATACTCCTCGCGGCCCATGCCGGTGACGACCTCGCGCCACAGCACGCCCGACTCCATGACGTTGGCCTTCTCCATCGAGCACAGCCGCCCCTGGCGCCTGCGCGCCAGCTCGAAGGCCGCCCGCGCGACGCGCGCGATCTGGCTCTCGGTGTAGCGCTGGGTGTTGATCCCGACCCGCTCGCCGCCCTCCTCGTGGATGCCGCGGGGCTCGCCGAAGTAGATGCCGCTCGTCAGCTCGCGCACGATCAGGATGTCGAGCCCCGCCACCACCTCGCGCTTGAGCGAGGAGAAGTCGGCGAGCGCGTCGAAGCACACCGCGGGGCGCAGGTTGGCGAAGAGGTCCATCTCCTTGCGGAGCCGCAAGAGCCCCCGCTCGGGCTTCAGCGAGAAGTCCAGGCCGTCATAGGCGGGGCCTCCGACCGCACCGAGGAGAACCGCGTCCGCGGCATGCGCCTTGGCCATGGTCTCGTCCGTGAGCGGCGTGCCGTGGGCGTCGTAGGCCGCGCCGCCGACGAGATCCTCCTCGACCGCGAAGGGCAGGCCGTCGGCGCGCAGCCATTCGACGACCTTGCGGACCTCGGCCATCACCTCGGGGCCGATGCCGTCGCCCGGCAGGATCAGGAGGGTGGGGTCGGGCATGGGCGGGCTCCGGGCGGCGGGACGGGATCGGGGGTCTGGATCGGGGGTCTGCGGGCGGGCGTAGCCCCGGCGCGCGGGCCGGTCAACGGCCCCCCGCCGCGCGATCTCTGGGGCGCGGGCCGGGTCGCCGTCCGGGGCCGCCCCCGGCCGGAGGACCGCACCAAGTCGATGCCCCCCGCGCCGCCGACGCGCGACCGGGGGATCGAGACCTCGCGGCCGCTGAGGGCCCGGCGCTCCCGGTGTCCCGTCGCGGGCTGCGCTGCCCGGGGTGCCCGCACGGGCTCGGCATCGCGGTGGCCGCGACCGGCGCCGACGAGGAGGCCGCGTTCCCGCGCCACGCCGGAGATGGCCCGGCTCGGGCGCGCCCACCGCCCATCCGCTCCCGCTCGCGTCGGCGCGCGACGAGCGGGGAGCTCGGATCGCAGGGCGCGCAGGTCTCGGAGGTGCCTGCGCCTGTCGTCCTCGTCCCCCTCCGCACGCCCGCCCCCCTCCGCACGCCCGCCGCCCGACGACGCGCTCGGCGGCCCGCGCTTCGCTCGGGAGGGGGGGCGTCCGCCCCGCGGCGCCTAGGGGGGCTCGCCGGCCGCTTGACGAGCGGCTCGGGTGGCCGCGCCGTCGGGGGCCCCCCCGTCGAGGGCCGGCCCCGTCCCACGGGGCACCGCGACGTCCACCCAGACCATCGCGTGGCGCGAGGCGCCCTCGGGCCGGTCGGCCTCGGGCCAGTCCACGCCCGCGCCGAGCACCCGCAGCCCCGCCGACGGCAGCACGTAGTCCACCCGAAGGTTCCCCGGACCGGCCGCCTCCCCGGGCCAGTCGGCGGTGTCGAGGCCCGGGTCGCCGCGCTGGCCGAGGTCCGCCGCCTCCTGGGGCGCGTCCGCGCCGCCGCCGCGGGGCTTCGGATCCTGGAGCCGGGGATCGGCGAGCAGGGCCGCCATCGCCTCGCCGCGGCCGTCGCCGTCGAGGGGGTCGAGCTCGGCGTCGCCCATCAGCGCGAAGGGGCCGCCGGGCGGGCCGCCCAGCGCGCCGCCGAGGTAGAGCGACCACAGCCGCGCCTCGTCGGCGTTGCGCCGGCCGTTGCGATCCTCGGGGCCGTCGAACACCGGGGGGCCCGCATGCCAGGCCAGCACCCGCAGCCGCCCGCCGCCGGGCAGCACCAGCGGCACGTCCCAGTGGCCGGTGGAGGACAGGCGCTGGACGGCCGCGGCCCCGGGCGCCAGGATCGGCGCCCCTGAGTCGTCGGCAAGGTTCGCGCCCGGCAGGTCGCGCCAGAGCAGGTCCGAGAGGTCGCGCGCCCCCTCGGCCTCGATGGGCAGCCGCGACAGCAGCGCCATGCCGCCCTCGCCGAGGAACCGGCCCCACCCCTGGGCGTCGTCGGGCCGCCCACGCCGCCCGTCGCCGTCGAGATCGGCGCCCGTGGCGAGGCCGCGGTTGGGGCGCGGCGAGAAGCGGTAGGGCATCGGATGGCCGCGCTCGGCCAGCAGCGCCTGGAAGGCGGCGAGCGCGCGGCTCTCGTGGTCCCAGTCGAAGCCCATCAGGAGGAGCGCGTCGGGCGCTCGCGCGGCGATCGCGTCGGCCGCGTGCTCGGCGGCCGGGTCGCCCCTCAGGATGTCGCGCAGCAGGATCCCCGGCCCCGCACGCGCCATCTCGACGTTCCAGGCGGCGAGGCGGACGGCGCCGGGCGGCGCGGGCGCGGGGGGTTCGGGCGGGGCGGCCTCGGCGAGCGCGCCCGCGAGGGCGAGCGCCGCGCCGGCGAGGGCGGCGCCGAGATGGGCCACGGCCGAGGTGGTGGACGCGGGGCGGACGCGCCGGGCCGAAGCGGGGAGGGCGGCGCGGGCGAGCGCGGCGCGAGCGCGGCGCGGGCGTCGGGGGCTCGGGCGCGGGGCGGGCGGGGACATGGCGCGGGGTCCAGGGGGCGGGGCTCGGTCCGGGATGCCTCCGCGCCGGTTAGCGCGCCGTTAACGGCCCCCCGGGCACCGGCCGGAGGTTCCCGCATCGGCGGCCGAGCCGGCCGCCTCTCGCTCGCATCTTCCCTGGGGACCGGGCCGCGCCCCTGCGGGGAGACCCCTGAGCCCCCATGGCGGCCCGGGCGGCCCGGGCGGCCCGGGCGGGACGAGGCGGCGGGCCCCCCCGGGGGGGCCCGCCGCGGCGCCCTCGACCGCAGGGTCTCGGCGCGCCTCAGACCCAGGGGCGCGCCTGGGCCGCCCGCGCCTCGAAGGCGTCGATGGCGGGGGCGCGCTCGAGGGTGAGCGCGATGTCGTCGAGCCCTTCGAGCAGGCAGTTCTTCTGGTGTGGGTCGATCTCGAATGGGAACACCTGGCCGTCCGAGGTCGTCACCGTCTGCGCCTCCAAATCCACCGTCATGCGCGCGTTCGAGCCGCGCTCGGCGTCCCTCATCAGCGCGTCCACCTGTGCCTCGGGCAGCGCGATCGGCAGGATGCCGTTCTTGAAGCAGTTGGTGTGGAAGATGTCGGCGAAGGAGGGCGCGATTACGCAGCGGATGCCGAAGTCCATGAGCGCCCAGGGCGCGTGCTCGCGGCTCGACCCGCAGCCGAAATTGTCGCCCGCGATCAGGATCTCCGCCTCCCGGTAGGCGGGGCGGTTGAGCACGAAGTCGGGGTTCTCCGAGCCGTCGTCGCGGTATCGCATCTCGTCGAAGAGCGCGCGCCCGAGGCCGGTGCGCGCGATTGTCTTCAGGTGCTGCTTAGGGATGATCATGTCGGTGTCGACGTTGACCATCGGCAGGGGCGCCGCGACGCCGGTGAGGGTGGTGAAGGGGGTCATGGGCTATCCTCTATCTCGGCGCTTTCTGCTCGAATTCTTTAAGCCATTGTTTTCAGCGGTCCGCTAAGATCTGAGAAACGTGCGTTCACCTTCAACCAGGCGCCAGAAGAAGAGAGATTACTGCCTGGAATCGCTGCAAGGGCATTCTTCTTCGAGACATTACTATCATGTGCTGCGAAGTTTCTCAGGGCAACCATTCTTTCGATAGCATCCTTGTAACTACTATCTTTGACAATTTCGAGAAAACAGTGCTCTCTCGGGGCGAACCCACCTATAGTCTTAATTAGTCCGTCCCGCCCCCGAAAGTCAAAATACCCATCCCCCATTATGATATAACCACATACAGGCACACTCAGATGCCTAGGAAATGTAATCCCTTTTCGTTCTGAAAGAGTAGCAGAGTCCCTGTTCAAGCATAATATAAGTGTGTTGAAAATGAGATCTTCAAATGATCGATAGAGCCGGATAACAGCTAGATCGTATATCCAAGTAAGATCCCATTTTTCCTCTACTAGCTCTTTCATTCTAGATAAGAAACTCTCTATATATTCAACCTCGACAACAAATGCCTCAGCTGATTTCTGAATACTGTTCTTTCGCATTCTTAGACCTCAACTCAACTCCCGCACGTCCGTCAGCCGCCCCGTCACCGCCGCGGCCGCGGCCATCGCGGGGCTCATCAGATGCGTCCGGCCACCCTTGCCCTGGCGGCCCTCGAAGTTGCGGTTCGACGTGGCCGCGCAGCGCTCGCCGGGGGAGAGCTGGTCGGGGTTCATCGCCAGGCACATCGAGCAGCCCGCGAGGCGCCATTCGAAGCCCGCGTCGCGGAACACGTCGGCCAGCCCCTCGGCCTCGGCCTGCTCGCGCACGAGGCCCGAGCCGGGCACGACCATGGCGCGCAGGCCCTCGCGGATCTTGCGCCCGCGCAGGATCTCGGCCGCGGCGCGCAGGTCCTCGATCCGGCCGTTGGTGCACGAGCCGATGAACACCGTGTCGATCTCGACGTCCTTGAGCCGGGTGCCGGGCGTGAGCCCCATGTAGGCGAGCGAGCGGCGCGCGGCCTCGGCCTTGCCGCCCGCGAAGGACGCCGGGTCGGGCACCACGCCGTCGATCGGCAGCACGTCCTCGGGGCTCGTGCCCCAGGTGACGACCGGCGCGATGTCCTCGCCCTTGAGCGTCACGACCTTGTCCCAGTGGGCGTCGTCGTCCGAGCGAAGCGTGCGCCACCACGCCATCGCGGCCTCCCAGGCCGCGCCCTTGGGCGCGTGGGGGCGGCCCCTCACGTACTCGAAGGTGGTCTCGTCGGGCGCGATCAGCCCCGCGCGCGCGCCGCCCTCGATGGCCATGTTGCACACCGTCATGCGGCCCTCCATCGAGAGCGCGCGGATCGCCTCGCCGCAATACTCGATGACGTGGCCGGTGCCGCCCGCGGTGCCGGTGCGGCCGATGACGCTCAAGGTGATGTCCTTGGCGGTGACGCCGGGGGCGAGCCGCCCCGTGACCTCGACCTTCATGTTGCGCGCGCGGCGCTGGATCAGCGTCTGGGTGGCGAGCACGTGCTCGACCTCCGAGGTGCCGATGCCGTGGGCGAGCGCGCCAAAGGCGCCGTGGGTCGCGGTGTGGCTGTCGCCGCACACGATGGTCATGCCGGGCAGCGTCCAGCCCTGCTCGGGGCCGATGATGTGGACGATCCCCTGGCGGATGTCGGTGACGGGGTAGTAGTGGACGCCGAACTCGCGCGCGTTGCGGTCGAGCGCCTCGACCTGGATGCGCGAGTCCTCGTTCTCGATGCCCGTCTCGCGCCCCTCGGTGGTGGGCACGTTGTGGTCGGGCACGGCGATGGTGCGCTCAGGCGCGCGCACCCGGCGGCCCGACAGGCGCAGCCCCTCGAAGGCCTGCGGGCTCGTGACCTCGTGGACGAGGTGGCGGTCGATGTAGAGGAGCGCCGTGCCGCCCTCGGCCGCCTCGACGAGGTGGGCGTCCCAGATCTTGTCGTAGAGCGTCTTGCCGGGCATGGGGGTCTCCTTCGGGTCGGGGGGCGGGCGGGTCGAGGTCGCGGAAGGCCCCTCAATCCAGCGCCGCGGCACCCCGCGCGAGCGCCACGAGCCTCCCCGGCAGGCGGGCGCGGTCGGCGATGTCGAGGGCGCGGCCCATCGCCCGCAGATACAGCGCTAGCGCCCGTCCGGCAAGGCGCGGCCCTCCGCACGAACGCCCCCTCGGGGGCCGGGGGGCGCCCCCCGCGCGGCTCCCCGACGCGCCCCCCAAGCTTCGGCCCCGAGCTTCGGCCCCGAGCTTCGGCCCCGAGCTTCGGCCCCGAGCTTCGGCCCCGAGCTTCGGCGGAGCGCGGCTTGAGCGGCCCTCGCCCCCATGGCACGATCGAGCCCATGACCGAGCTCTGGCCCGCGCTCGTGGCCGCCCTCGACGGAGCCGTGGCCCGGCTCCAGGCCTTCCATGAGCGTCCTCGCGCCGGGCTGGCGGCTGTGGCAGATCGTGATTGTGGCGGCGCTGATCGGGGCCGCCTGGGGCCTCGCCCGGCTGGCCGACCCGCGGCTGGGCGCCTGGCTGCGCGCGCGAGGGCTGGCCCAAGCGGCGCCTGCGCGCGGGCGTGGCGCTGCGCCGCCGGCTGCCGCTGATCGCCTTCGCCGCCCTGGCCTAGGCCGTCGTCCTGGGGATGCGCGAGCTGACCTGGCCCTCGCGCTCCCACATCGTCGCGCTCGCGGCGCAGATCGCCACCGCCTGGCTCGCCATCTCGCTGGCCGCGCGGATCGTGCGCAACCGCCCGCTGCGGCGCCTCGTCGGCACGGGGCTCGCCGCCTGGGCGGCGGTGTCGATCCTGGGCCTCTCCGAGGAGGTGGCGGGCGCGCTCGAGGGCGCCGCCATCGGCATGGGCGAGATGCGGCTCTCCGCGCTCGACCTGCTGACGGCGCTGGTCGTCACGGGCGTGCTGATCGCCGCCGCGGGGCTGCTGTCGCGCCTGGCCTCCGAGCGCGTGCGCCGCTCGCGCGACCTGTCGCCCTCGATGCGCGAGCTGACCGTCAAGCTGATGCAGCTCGCGCATCGAGGGCGGCGCGCTGTCCATGGGGCTCAAGGCCGTCGGCGTGGATCTGACCGGCCTCGCGGTGCTCTCGGGGGCGATCGGGGTGGGGCTCGGCTTCGGGCTCCAGAGGGTGGTGTCGAACCTGATCCCGGGGGTCATCATCCTGCTCGACAAGTCGATCAAGCCGGGCGACGTGATCGCCTTGGGCGACACCTTCGGCTGGATCGGGGCGCTCGGGGCGCGCTGCGTCTCGATCACCACGCGCGACGGGCGCGAGCACCTCATCCCCAACGAGGATCTGATCACCGGGCAGGTCGTCAACTGGTCGCACTCGAACGACTTCGTGCGCCTCGACCTCCGCTTCGGCGCCTCCTACGAGGACGACCCGCACCGCGTGCGCCGCGTCGCGGTCGAGGCCGCGCGCAGCGTCGGGCGTGTGCTCGCCGACCGACCGCCGGTGTGCCGCGTCACGGGCTTCGGCGACAGCGCGGTGGACTACATCCTGCGCTTGCTGGATCCGCGACCCGACGGGCGGGCTCACCGACATCCGCGGCGACGTGCTCCTGGCGCTGTGGGACGCGTTCGAGGCGCACGGCGTCTCGATCCCCTTCCCGCAGCGCGAGGTGCGGATCCTCGGCGCTCCGGGAGGCGAAGACCGATCCCGCCTCCTGGCAGCCGAACGGCGCCGAGGCCCCGCCGTGAAGCCGCCGTGAAGCCGCCGTGACGCCGCCGTGACGCCGCCGTGAGCCCGTCTGCCGCGACGGGGCCGTTGAACGGCGCCGCTCGGCGACCTAGATTCGCCCCGAGCCCAGCGTCGGGGCCCGGACGGCGCGTCGCAAGGAGGACGATGTCCTGTCCGACATCCATGGCGCGACCCTGGTCGCGCATCCGGCCGCCCGCCCGGTCTCCCTGGTGAGCGCGGCCGTCACGGGATCCGCGGCCGACGAGGCCGAAGGGGCCCTGCTCTCCCGCGTCCTGAGCTCGCTCGAGGACGACCGGGCCGAGGACGTGGTCGCGATCGACCTGCGCGGCCGCTCCGAGATGGCCGATCACATGGTGATCGCCTCGGGCCGCTCGTCGCGCCAGGTCGCGGCGATCTCCGAGCACCTGACCGAGCGGCTCAAGGAGGCCGGCCGGCCCTCCAAGGTCGAGGGGGCCGAGCAGGGCGACTGGGTGCTGATCGACGCGGGCGACGTGATCGTCCACGTCTTTCGCCCCGAGGTGCGCGAGTTCTACCAGCTCGAGAAGATGTGGATGCCAACGGGCGCCACCGCTCCCGGCGCCGCGGCGGGGGGCGACGCGCCGGCGTGACCGGACCCGCGTGAGGCTGCGGATCTGCGCGGTCGGGCGGCTCAGGCCGGGCCCCGAGCGCGCGCTGGTCGAGGACTACGCCGCGCGCCTCGGGCGCGCGGGCCGGCCGGTCTCGCTCGGGCCGCTCGACGTGCGGGAGGTCGAGGCGCAGGGCGGCAAGGCCGCCGAGGCCGTGCTGCTGGGCCGAGCCGTGCCCGAAGGGGGGCGGGTGGCCGCGCTCGACGAGGGCGGGCGGATGCTGTCCTCCCCGGGGCTGGCCGCGCTGCTCGCGCGCTGGCGCGACGAGGGCGCGCGGGACGCCGCCTTCGTGATCGGCGGCGCCGACGGCCTCGACGGGGCCCTGCGCGAGCGCGCGGACCTCCTCCTGAGCCTCGGCCCGATGGTCTGGCCCCACAAGCTCGTCCGCGCGATGCTCGCCGAGCAGCTCTACCGCTCGGCGTCGATCCTGGCCGGAACCCCCTACCATCGCGCCTGAGAGCGGGGGTCCGGGGGCACCCCCGCCGAACGCCCTCGGGCGACGAGACGGACAGGGCAGGCCGTCGGGATGCCCCCGAGGCGCTGGCGCTCACGCGCGCCCGAGCCTAGAGAGAAGCGCATCAGACCCGGAGCCCCGTCATGACCCGACCCGTCGTCCTGTGCATCCTCGATGGCTGGGGGCAGATCGAGCGATCCGAGGGCAACGCGCCGCTCCTCGCCTCGACGCCCACCGTGGACCGGCTGATGGCCACCTGCCCCCACGCCACGCTCGTCACCTTCGGCCCCGATGTCGGGCTCCCCGAGGGGCAGATGGGCAACTCCGAGGTCGGCCACACCACGATCGGGGCGGGGCGCGTGGTGCTGATGGACCTGCCGCGCATCAACCAGGTGGTGCGCGACGGCGCGTTCGGGCGGCTGCCCGCGATCGAGCGGCTCGTGGCGCGGCTGCGCGAGACCGGGGGGGCCGCGCACGTGCTGGGGCTGGCGAGCCCCGGCGGCGTGCACAGCCACCAGCGCCACGTCGCCGCCGCCGTCCGCGCCCTGTCGGAGGCGGGCGTGCCGGTGGTGCTGCACCTGATCACCGACGGGCGCGACGTGCCGCCCCGGAGCGCGCGCGAGCAGGTCGGCGCGCTCCTGGAGGAGGTGGCCGGCCTTGCCGGCGTGAGCGTCGGCACGGTGATGGGGCGCTTCTTCGCCATGGACCGCGACCAGCGCTGGGACCGGGTGGAGCGCGCCTTCCGCGCGATCAGGGAGGGCTCGGGCCGCGAGGCGCCCGACGCGCTCGCCGCCATCGACGCGGCCTACGAGCGCGGCGAGACCGACGAGTTCGTCGAGCCGACCGTGATCGCGGGCTACGCGGGCGTCGGCGAGGGCGCGGACGAGGGCGAGGGCCGGGGCGCCGGCGCGGGGCTCCTGTGCGCCAACTTCCGCTCCGACCGGGTGCGCGAGATCCTGGGGGCGCTGCTCGACCCCGCCTTCGAGGGCTTCGCGCGCGACGCGCCGCTCCCCTTCGCGGCCGCGCTCGGCATGACCTCCTACTCCGAGCGGCTCGACCAGCTCATGGACGTGGCCTTCCCCGACGAGGCGATCGAGAACGGGCTCGGCGCCTGGGTGGCGGGACACGGCCTGCGCCAGTTCCGCCTCGCCGAGACCGAGAAGTATCCCCACGTCACCTTCTTCTTCAACGGCGGGCGCGAGGAGCCCTACCCCGGCGAGGACCGCGCCATGCCGCCGTCGCCCAAGGTCGCCACCTACGACCAGGCGCCCGAGATGTCGGCGGCGGAGGTGACCGAACGGCTCGTCGCCGCGATCGAGGGCGGCTACGACCTGATCGTGGTCAATTTCGCCAACCCCGACATGGTGGGCCACACCGGCGACCTCGACGCGGCGATCCGCGCCTGCGAGGCGGTGGACGCCGGCCTCGGCCGGGCGGTCGAGGCGCTGGGGCGTGCGGGCGGCGCGATGGTCGTCTGCGCCGACCACGGCAACTGCGAGACCATGATCGCGCAGGACGGCGGGCCGCACACCGCGCACACCACCAACCCGGTGCCGGTGATCCTCGTCGGCGGCCCCGAGGGCGCCACCATGCGCGACGGGCGGCTGTCGGATCTGGCGCCGACGGTGCTCGCGCTGATGGGCCTGGAGCAGCCCTCCGAGATGACGGGCGAGAGCCTGATCGGCTGAACGGCGCGCCTTTGCCGAGTTGCCGCGCCGCTACGCACTCGTGATCGCCGCTCCCCCCGCGACGCGGTGCCAGGTGGTTCCGGCCGCCCCGCGCAGGGTATAGCGTGGCTCGGCCCCGACTCCGGCGCGAGGACGCGGGGCGCTCAGGTCGAGAGGGGACGCGAGGGTGGGGCAGGGATGAGGAAGATCGTCATGGCCGCGCTCGGCGGCGTGCTCGCGGGCGGGCTCGTGACCACGCAGGTGGCCGGCCCCCTGATCGCGCAGGAGGGCGACCGCAAGGCCTCGCTCTACGATCAGATCGACCTCTTCGCCGACATCCTCGAGCGCATCCGCGCGCAATATGTCGAGGAGGTGGACGAGACCGAGCTGATCGAGGCCGCCATCAACGGGATGCTGATCTCGCTCGACCCGCACTCCTCCTACCTCTCGGAGGAGGACTTCGAGAAGATGCGCACCGAGACCCGCGGCGAGTTCGGGGGCCTGGGCATCGAGGTCACCCAGGAGGAGGGCTTCGTCAAGGTCGTCTCGCCGATCGACGACACGCCCGCCGACGAGGCCGGGATGCAGTCGGGCGACTTCATCACCCATGTCGACGGCGAGAGCACGCTGGGGCTGACGCTCGACGAGGCGGTGGACATGATGCGCGGGCCGGTGGGCTCGGAGATCGTCATCACCGTCGTGCGCGAGGGCGTCGAGGAGCCCTTCGACGTCTCCATCATCCGCGACACCATCAAGCTCGTCGCGGTGCGCTCGCGCACCGTCGGCGACACCGTGGTGCTGCGCATCACCACCTTCAACAGCCAGACCTATCCCGGCGTGGAGGAGGAGCTCGCCAAGCAGGTCGAGGAGCTCGGCGGCATGGAGAAGGTGGACGGCTTCGTCATCGACCTGCGCAACAACCCCGGGGGCTTGCTGACCCAGGCCATCGAGGTCTCCGACGCCTTCCTCGAGGACGGCGAGATCGTCTCGACCCGCGGGCGCGAGCTGGTGGACAACGACCGCTACGAGGCGACGCCGGGGGATCTGGCCGACGGAAAGCCCATCGTCGTGCTCATCAACGGCGGCTCGGCGTCCGCGTCCGAGATCGTCGCGGGCGCCCTCCAGGACCACCAGCGCGCCATCGTCGTGGGCGAGAAGAGCTTCGGCAAGGGCTCGGTCCAGACCGTGATGCCGCTCCAGGGCCGCGCCGCGATGCGGCTGACCACGGCGCGCTACTACACGCCCTCGGGCCGCTCGATCCAGGCGCTCGGCGTCTCGCCCGACATCGTCGTGGCCCAGCCCCGACCCGACCCCAACGCGCCCGAGGAGGACGAGGAGCCCGAGGTCGATGCGCGGCCCTTGCGCACCGAGGCCGACCTGCGCGGCAGCCTGGAGAACGACAGCGTCACCGAGGAGGAGCGCGAGCAGATCGAGGCCGACCGCGAGAAGGCCGAGACCGCGGCGGCGCTGCGCGAGGAGGATTATCAGCTCGCCTACGCGATCGACATCCTCAAGGGGTATCAGGCGCTCAAGGCCCGGAACTGAAGGCGGGGGGCACGCATGCCCCCCGGGCCCCCCGCGTTCGGGGGCATTCGTCGAAAGGGCGGCGCAACTCCCCTGGAGCGCGTTAGGCCGGATGCAACCGGACCGGTCTCAGATGGCCCCGCGGCGGACGAGGCCCCGCCCGCGACCCGGAGAAGCACGCCGGAGATGGCGCCGACCGGCCGGGCGGGGCACCTCGTCCGCCGCAGGCGGGCGGCGGAGGCTGGGCGCGGCGCGCCCTCGCGGCTCGGGCGAGGCCCGCTGGGGGCTTTGCGGGCCGCCGACCCATGGAGGCGAGGGCGCCCGCCTCACATCGGCCGTCGCCGCCACCTTGCCCCGAGGGAGGCGAGCCGGGCGCCTTCACCTCGCGCCGACGATCGAGGAGCAGGCCGGCTTGTCGGGAGCGGCCTGCCTCGGCGCCAGGCGGGCGTTGCGAAGGGGTGCGGCGCCCGTCGAGGCCAGCGCCGCGGGGCGTGTCGATGCCGGTCGAAGTCCGCGGCGCCGACTCGAGGCCGTGCCGTCCCGCCGCGGCGCCCTAGCTCTGCCGCAGCAGCCCCGGAGCCGCCGATGACCGCCCTCACCCCAGCCGAGATCGCCGCGCTGCCTTACCGCCCTTGCGTCGGCATCGTGCTGGCGCGGCCGGACGGGACCGTCTTCGCGGGCAAGCGGATCGACAACCCCACCGAGGCCTGGCAGATGCCCCAGGGCGGCGTCGATCCGGGCGAGGCCCTCCACCCGGCCGCGCTGCGCGAGCTGTGGGAGGAGACGGGCGTCACGCCCGATCTCGTGACCATCGAGGCCGGGACGGCGCGTCCGATCACCTACGAGCTTCCGCCCGAGCTGCTCGGGCGCCTGTGGGGCGGGCGCTACCGCGGCCAGTCGCAGCGCTGGGTGCTGATGCGCTTCCACGGCACGGACGCGGACATCGACATCGAGGCCGCGGGCCAGCCCCACGCGCCCGAGTTCTCCCGATGGCGCTGGATGACGCCCGCCGACCTCGTGACCCGCATCGTGCCCTTCAAGCGCCACGTCTACGAGGCCGTCTTCGCCGAGTTGAGACCCTGAAGCGCGCCGTCGCACGCTTCCCGGCGTCCATGGAGCACAGCGGGACGCGAAGGCCCCCGACCCCGGCCCCGTCGATCGGCTCGCGGGGTGGGGCGCGGTGCGGCTCGCCGCGGGCGGCCCGGGAGGTGCGGCATGGGCGATCGGACGAAGACCGGGTCCGGCCGTCCGAGGCGCGGATGGGCGCCTGCGGCCCGTCCCTGCGCGCTCGCGCGGCCGAGGGGCGATGACCGCCGCGTGCCGAGCGGCATCGTCCTCCTGGACCTCGGCGACCACGCGGGCACCGGGGCGCTGCCGTCCTCCCGCCCGAGGCCGAGGCGCTGATCGCGGGCCGGGGCCGCGAGGCGGCCTCCCTCCGCGACGCCCCGGCAGACCGGGGCCTCGCGCCCCGCATCCCCTCTCGCAGGGGCGCAGGACGGCCGGCCCCGCCCGGGCCCATCCATCGCCCGCCCTCGGCGCCACCGGATCGCGGGCGCCGTCGCATTGAGGACCGGCGCCGCGACCGCCGCGCCGACCCCCACCTCGCCGCCCGCGCCGCCATGGGGCTGCCCGGGTCGTCAGCCCTGAGCCCGGAGCCGTTTCGAGCCGCCCCGGGCGGGAGCGCGGAGCCGCGCGGGTGGCAGCTCTCGCCGCTCGGGGGGCGCCCGCAGCCACCGGGCCCAAGCAGCCACCGCGCGCGCCTTCGAGCCGCGCCTTCGGCGTCCCGGTCTGTGCCGCGCCTTCTCCTTCGTCGCCGGGGCCGCATCGGGCGTTCCCTCCTGCGGCGCGCCCCGGCCTTTCGCGCCTGCGGCCACCCCCGGCCCGGAGCCCGGTCCGAGCCCGGCCCGGAGCCCGGTCCGGAGCCCGGCCCGGAGCCCGAACCGCGGCCGGCCTCGGCGGCGCAGGTCCGCGACCGGCCGCCCTCGCCGCCCGAGGGGCTCCCGGGGCCGGCCCCCTTGCGCCGGGGCGGGCGCTCTGCCACCTCGCGGCCATGGCGACGACGCCCGAGGTCTACACGCTGCTGGTCGAGCTCGGCCGCCGTCCGGGCGACGGGCTGCCCGAGGGCGCCACGGGGGCGGCGCTGATGTGCTACGCCTCGGGCCGCGACGAGGCCGAGGCGGTGCGCGAGACCGTGGCCGTGCTCAAGCGCGCCGAGATGGCGCCCTTGGACGTGTCGAGCTACGGCTCGCTCGCCGAGCGTCTGGCCGAGGGCCACGACATCGCCCCCGAGGAGCGCGCGCTGATGGCGCGCGCGGCCGCCGAGGACGCCGTGATCGTCGCCCAGGCGACGCCGTTCTACGACGAGGGGGAGGGTGGTCCGGACGCCGCCTGAGCGCGTTCGGACCCGACGGGATCGGCTCGGGCGCTCCGGGCTCCTTCGTGGTCGCGTCGTCCGTGCGCCCGACCGGTCCGGTCGGGCTGGGAGACGCTTCAGGCGCCGCCGCCCAGCCAAGTCTCCGCGAGCCGCCCCCAGAGCGAGTGGAGCACGGCGCCGGTCCGGCGTCGGGGGCTCCGAACGAGCCCGCCGGTGCGCGGCGCCGTCGGGGCCAGGCGATCGCGGCCCGGGCGACCCGGTGCGGCGGCTCGCCCGAGGCCGGGCCCGAACGCGGGGCCGGCGCATGAGGATCCTCCACCGCGCTCCATCGCGCAGACAGGCGCCCGGCCGGCGCGCAGCCGAGCGCCCCTGCGGGCGAACGCGTCCCGAAGAGGCGCCTCGCATGCCCGGGATCGGTCAGGGAACGCTCTCATGCGTCGGCCCAGGGCCGAGGCGCCCTCGGCCCTGGGCCGGCCCCCACGTCCCACCCCCGCCGCTCCGCCCGCTCCGACAGGCGCTCGTGAGGGCCATGCGTGGCCTGCCGGGCGGGCGCGACGCGCCTTGAGTGTGCGGCCGAGGCGGGTCACAACCGCTCGAGCCGCAAGGCGCCACGCCGTCCCGGAGCGACCGTCCCATGCCCAACGACTCCGCTCGCCCTGCGCCGACCGCCGCCCCCTCGGAACCTCCCGCTCGCCCCGCGCGGCCCCCCGCGCGGCCCCCCGCGCGGCCCATCGACGCCCGCGCCCGCGCAGGGCCGATCGATCCGGCCGAGCTGACCGCGCGCCTGATCCGCTGCCCATCGGTCACGCCCGAGGACGGCGGCGCGATCCCGCTGCTGGCGGGCGTGCTGGAGGCGGCGGGCTTCGAGTGCCACCGCGCCGACCGCGGCGGGATCGCCAACCTCTTCGCCCGGCGCGGACCTCGCGGCGCGCCGCGGACCTTCGGCTTCAACGGGCACACCGACGTGGTGCCGCCGGGCGACAGGCAGGCCTGGAGCGTCGATCCGTTCGGGGGCGAGGCGCGGGGCGGCTGGCTCTGGGGGCGGGGCGCGACCGACATGAAGTCGGGCGTGGCCGCCTTCGCCGCCGCCGCCGCCGCCGTCGATCTGCCCGAGGGCTGCGCCGTGGCGCTGGCGATCACGGGCGACGAGGAGGGATCCTCGACCGACGGCACGCCCGCGCTGCTCGACTGGATGGAGGCGCGGGGCGAGGCGTTCGCCGCCTGCCTCGTGGGCGAGCCGACCTGCCCCGAGACCTTCGGCGACATGATCAAGATCGGCCGGCGGGGCGCCGTGACCCTCGCGGTGACCGCGCGCGGGGTGCAGGGGCATTCGGCCTACCCCGAGCGGGCGCGCAACCCGGTGCCCGCCCTGGCGCGGCTGGTGGACCGTCTGTCCGCGCAGCCGCTCGACATGGGCACCGAGCATTTCGGCCCCTCGACGCTGGCCGCCGTCTCCTTCGACACCGGCAACACGGCCTCCAACGTGATCCCCGGCGCCTGCCGCGCGGTCGTCAACATCCGGTTCAACGACGCGCATTCGTCGGGCTCGCTGCGGGAGTGGGTCGAGGGCGAGGCCGCGCGCCTCGGCGCCGAGACCGGGATCGACTTCGCCGTCGAGGCGCGGGTGTCGGGCGAGAGCTTCCTGACGCCGCCCGGCCCGCTGTCGGATTCTGGTGGCGCGTGCCGTGGAGGCCGAGACCGGCGTGCGGCCCGTGCTGTCCACCTCGGGCGGCACGTCGGACGCGCGCTTCATGCGCGCCCACTGCCCCGTGGTCGAGTTCGGCCTGGTCGGCCAGACCATGCACCAGGTGGACGAGCGCGTGGAGGTGGCGCAGGTTCATGCGCTGGCGCGGGTGTATGAGCGGGTGTTGCGGGACTGGCTTGGGTAAGCGGGGGCCCGGGGGCACGCGTGCCCCCGGCGGGGGTCCGGGGGCGGCGCCCCCGGTCCTCGTCGTCATGGTGAAGGAGCCCCGCCCCGGCCGGGTCAAGACGCGCCTCGCCCGCGACATCGGCTCCGTCGCCGCGGCCTGGTGGTTCCGCCACCAGTCGCTCGCGCTCCTGCGCCGGCTGCGCGACCCGCGCTGGCGGCTGGTGCTGGCGGTGTCGCCCGACGCCGAGGGGGCGGCCTCGCGCGTCTGGCCCCGGGGTCCGGCCCGTGTGCCGCAGGGGCGGGGCGATCTCGGGGACCGGATGGGGCGGTTGCTTCGCGGCCTGCCGCCGGGCCCCGCCTGCATCGTCGGGGCCGACGTGCCCGGCGTGGGCCGCGCGCATGTGGCGCAGGCGTTCCGGGCGCTGGGCCGGGCCGAGGCCGTGCTGGGCCCCGCGACGGATGGGGGCTACTGGCTGGTGGGGCTGCGCCGGACGGCGGCGGTGCCCGCGGGGCTGTTCCGGGGGGTCCGCTGGTCCACGGAGCACGCGATGGCCGACACCGAGGCGTCGATGGCGGGGCTCAGGGTGGCGCATGTCGCCACCCTGTCGGACGTGGACACCGCCGCCGATCTCGGGCGCCCGCCCGCCGCGTGACGGCCGGGGCCTCGCGTGCTAGCTGGCGCGCCATGAGCACCCTGCCGTCGAAGGCCGAGATCCTGGCGTGGATCGCGGACAACCCCACCCAGGCCTCCAAACGCGAGATCGCGCGCGCCTTCGGGCTGAAGGGCGCCGAGCGCGTGGAGCTCAAGCGCGTGCTGCGCGAGCTGCAGGAGGAGGGCCATGTCGAGAAGCGCAGGCGCGCCTACCGCGACCCCGAGACGCTGCCGCCCGTGACGGTGCTGGAGGTGCGGCCGGGGCCGGAGGGCGACCTCTTCGCCCGCCCGCTCGAATGGCACGGGGAGGGCGAAGCGCCGGTGGTGCTGGTGATGCCGCGGCAGTCCGACCCCGCGATGGGGGCGGGCGACCGGATCCTCGCCAAGCTCACGCGGATCACGGGCGAGGACCACCACTACGAGGCCCGCCTGATCCGGCGCATCGGGACCAACCCGCAGCGGATGCTGGGGGTCTATCGCGCGGGCTCCGAGGGCGGGCGGATCGTGCCGATCGACAAGGGCGCCGAGCGCGAGTGGATGGTCCCGCCGGGGGCTGCGGGCGGCGCGCGCGACGGCGAGCTGGTGCAGGCCGAGGCGCAGGGCGTTCGCCCCCGCATGGGCCTGCCGCGGGCGCGGGTGATCGAGCGGCTGGGCGATCCGTCCGCGCCGCGCGCGGTGAGCCTGATCGCCATCCACCAGCACGGCATCCCCGACGAGTTCCCCGACGAGGCCATGAGGGAGGCCGACTCGATGCGGCCCGCCGGGCTCTCGGGGCGGGAGGATCTGCGCGAGCTGCCGCTGGTCACGATCGACCCCGAGGACGCGCGCGACCACGACGACGCGGTGTGGGCCGAGCCCGACGAGGGGGGCGGGCACGTCCTGTGGGTCGCCATCGCGGACGTGGCGGCCTACGTCCGCCCCGGCTCGGCGCTCGACCGGGAGGCGTGGGCACGGGGCAACTCGACCTACTTCCCCGACCGGGTGGTGCCGATGCTGCCCGACAGGCTGTCGGGCGACCTGTGCTCGCTGCACGAAGGCGTGCCGCGCCCCGTCATCGCGCTCCGGATGCGGATCGGCGAGGACGGGGCGCTGCGCGAGCACCGCTTCGTGAGGGGGCTGATGCGCTCGGCCGCCTCGCTGACCTACGAGGAGGTGCAGGCCGCGATCGACGGCGAGCCGTCCGACCGCGCCGGGCCGCTGCTCGACCCGGTGATCCGCCCGCTCTACGCCGCCTACGGGGCGCTGCAGCGCGCCCGCGCCCGGCGCGAGCCGCTGGAGCTGGACCTGCCCGAGCGGCGCATCGTGCTGTCGGACGACGGCCGCGTGGAGTCCGTCGCGTTCAAGGCGCGCCTCGACGCCCACCGGCTGATCGAGGAGTTCATGGTGCTGGCCAACGTGGCCGCGGCGCAGGCGTTGGAGGGTCGCCGAACGCCGCTCCTCTACCGCGTCCATGAGGAGCCCGCGCCCGAGCGCATCGAGGCGCTGCGCCAGACCGCCGAGGCCTCGGGGCTCTCGCTCGCCAAGGGCCAGGTGATGCGCACCGGCGCGCTCAACCGCCTGCTCGACCAGGCCGCGGGCACGCCCGACGCCGAGCTTCTGTCGCTCGCCACGCTGCGCTCGATGCAGCAGGCCTACTACGCTCCCGACAACCTCGGCCATTTCGGCCTCGCGCTGAGGGCCTACGCGCATTTCACCTCGCCCATCCGGCGCTACGCCGACCTCGTGGTCCACCGCGCCCTGATCCGCGCGCATGGCTGGGGGGAGGGGGGGCTCACCGACGGCGAGATCGCGCGGCTCCCCGAGACGGCCGAGCACATCTCGCAGACCGAGCGCCGCTCGATGGCGGCCGAGCGCGACACGGTGGACCGCTACCTCGCGGCCTATCTCCAGAATCGCGTGGGCGCCGAGTTCGAGGGCCGCGTCTCGGGCGTCCAGCGCTTCGGGCTCTTCGTCAAGCTCGACGAGACCGGCGCCGACGGGCTGGTGCCGGTGGGCTCGATCGGGGCCGAGTACTGGCACCACGACCGCGACGCGCAGACGCTGATGGGCGCCGATTTCGGGCCGGGTGCTGGGCCTCGGCCAGCGCGTGCGGGTGCGGCTGTCGGACGCGGTTCCCGTGACGGGGGGCCTGCTGTTCGACCTCTTGGAGATCGAGGGCGAGGCGCTTAGACGCGGCCCCGCGCGGCCCCGCGCGGCACGGGGTCGCCCCACGGGGCCGCGCCCGCTGCCCCAGCGGGCGCGGGTGGTGCGCCGGAGGCGGTAGCGGCTCGAACGGCGCGTCGCGCCGAGCGCCCGCGAGGGAGGGGCCGGGGCCCGGCCGGCGCGGCGGGCTTCGCCGCCCGCGCGGACGCCCGTCGGACCCGCGCCCGAGGGGGCGGCCCGCGCGGCGGATCGTCGCCCCGATGACGGATCGGGGCCACGATCGAGGCGGGCCCGTCGCCTCCCCCTTCCGGTTGTGCCGTCCTCGCGGCTAGGATGTTCGCCGGACCGGGTTCGGAAGGGGACGGGAGGACCGATGGGGATCACTCGAGCCATGGCGCTCGCCGCGCTCGTCACCGGGGCCGCCGCCGCCCCGCTCGCCTGGGCCGGCCCGGCCGCCTCGCCGCGCCCCGAGCCCAGACCCGCGGCGCGCCTCGCTCCGGGCCCGGGGGAGGGCCCCATGGCGAGCCTCGCGGCGGGATCGCCGACCGCCGGGGGCGGCGTCCTCGCGGCGGCGGCGCGCGCCGGGCTGCCCGCGCCCGCCGCCGCGCCGCGGCCCCCGGCGCGCTCGGGGGAGGTCGGGGCCGAGGGCACCCCGAAGCCCGACCTTTGGCCGATCGAGGCCGCCTCCGACGCCGGGTTCCAGGACTGGCTGGCGGGCTTCCGCGGCCGGGCGCTCGCCCAGGGCATCCGAGGGGACGTGTTCGACGCGGCCTTCCGCGGCGTGCGCCCCGATCCGGAGGTGATCCGGCGCGACCGCAGCCAGTCCGAGTTCACCAAGACCATCTGGGACTATCTCGACAGCGCGGCGTCGGACTCGCGCATCCGCGACGGGCGCGACGCGCTGCGTCGCCACGGCCCGCTGCTCGACGCGATCGAGGCGCGCTTCGGCGTCGACAAGGAGGTGGTGGCCGCGGTGTGGGGGCTGGAGAGCGCCTATGGCGTCCATCGCGGCGAGATGGACGTGATCCGCTCGCTCGCCACGCTGGCCCACGACAGCCGGCGCGGGCGCTTCTTCGAGGGTCAGCTGATCGCCGCGCTCAGGATCCTCCAGTCGGGCGACGTCGGCCCTCGGGGCATGACGGGCTCCTGGGCGGGCGCGATGGGGCACACCCAGTTCATCCCCACCTCCTATCTCGACTACGCGGTGGACGCGGACGGCGACGGGCGGCGCGACATCTGGTCGGAGGATCCGACCGACGCGCTCGCCTCGACGGCGGCCTACCTCGCGCGCTTCGGCTGGACGCGGGGACAGCCCTGGGGCGTCGAGGTGCGCCTGCCGCGCGGCTTCGACTATTCCCAGGCGCGGCGCGACCTCGATCGGCTGCCGTCGGAATGGGCGCGCGCCGGGGTGGTCGGCGTGGACGGCCGCCCGGTGCCCGACTACGGCCACGCCTCGGTGCTGCTGCCGGCGGGCGCGCAGGGGGCCGCGTTCCTCATCTTCGACAACTTCGCGGTGCTGGAGCGCTACAACTCCGCCGACGCCTACGTGATCGGCGTGGGCCACCTGTCGGACCGGCTGCGCGGGGCGGGGCCGATCCGCTCGGGCTGGCCGCGCGGCGACCGGGCGCTGAGCTTCCCCGAGCGGCGCGAGCTCCAGCAGCGGCTCACCGACGCGGGCTTCGACACCCGCGGCGTGGACGGCAAGATCGGGCCCCTGACGATCGAGGCGGTGCGCGCCTTCCAGCGCTCGCAGGGCCTCGCGCCCGACGGCTACGCCTCGCTGGCGGTGCTCGATCGGCTGCGGTGAGGTGGGCGCCCTCCCTCGCGCGGC
Organism: uncultured Alphaproteobacteria bacterium; assembly: GCA_963799455.1. Classification (GTDB taxonomy): domain Bacteria; phylum Pseudomonadota; class Alphaproteobacteria; order Rhodobacterales; family Rhodobacteraceae; genus CAWCXF01. Next base: position 679,038 of record CAWCXF010000007.1, read on the forward strand.
TCGACCCATGGGGTCGTGCGGAGGGCTTGGCGTGACGCCTGGAGCGCGGGCGACAGGACGGGGGCGCCGAGGGGGCACGGATGCTTTGAACTGCGCCCCTTGAAGTCCCTCACGTGAGGCGGGCGTCCGTCATGAAGGAGAGGGGGGATGCGCGGGTCGAGGGTCACGAAGGAGCAGACCATCGCGATCCTGGCCGAGGGGGAGCGCGGGGCGCCCACGGCGGAGGTCTGCCGGCGCCACGGGGTCGGCGACGCGACGCCGTGCGAGCGGAAGGCCGAGCACGGCGGGATGCAGGGCCTGCCGCGGACCTGATCCGGGGTGTCGGGCGCCCGCAGGCCAAGGGCCCCGAGGACGGGAACGCGCGGCTCGAGGGGCTGCTGTCCGATCAGATGCCCGACGACGCGGCGCTCAAGGACCTGGCTCGGGAAAGAGCCGACGACGCCCCAGGAGCGGTGGACGGCGGCTTGGGCGCGATGGCGGGGTTCGACCTCTCCCGGCGCCGGGCCCGTCGGGGGGGTCGAGCGGCGATCCGAGGGCCGTGAGGCGAGCGCGCGCGCCGGACCGCCCCGAGATCCGCGCCCGCATGGGCGTGATCGCCGCCCGGCGCCGCCGCTTCGGGTGCCGGCGGATCGGGCTGATGCTCGAGCGCGAGGGCGTGGTCGTGAACCGCGAGAGGCGGCCGGCGGCCCTCCGAGGAGGAAGGCCTCGCGGCGAGGCGCGGGCGCGGGCGCGCCTCGGGGACCGGGGCGCCGATGCCGCTCCCCTCCGCCCCCGGCGGGCGCTGGAGCCTCGACCTTCTCGCGGATGTCCTCGGCCCGGGGCGCGCGGCGCTTCGGGGGCGCGGCGCTTCGCTCGCCATCGCCCTCGGAGCGATGGCGGCCGACGGCTCGCCCCCGCGGTCATCGACGATCGCGCGCGCGAGTGCCTGGCCCTCGTCGCCGACACCTCGATCCCCGGCGCGCGGGTCGGCATGCCGCGCTCGCCCGCGGTGATGCGCGCCTCGGCGGACTCCGTTTCTGCAACGGGTCGACGGTGGCGAGCATCTCTCTGCGGGTCGAGGGGCGTTGGTTGCACCGTCGTCGCTTGGGCTCATGCTTCCGTTCGGGCTCGCAGGGCGCGGCCTGGGGTCCGGTGAGATGGAGCGGCGGCCAGTCTGCGGAAGTGCGCTCGGGGCGCGCGACAGGGCCCGCGGCCCGGTCGCACCCGTGGTGCCCTATGCGCACGACACGGACCTCGGCCGGGTTGGGGCCGGGCCCGATCCAGCAGGTCAGGTCATCGGTGCGCCCTCGCCAAGCCCCCTCTGGGCGGAAGACCGTCCCGTCGCGCCACACCCGGTGCAGCAGCACCGCCAGCTTGCGGGCCAGGGCCACCCCGGCCTTGCGCGCGCCGGGGCGCGCTCGGGCCGGCCGCCGGGCCCGGTCGCGCCGCCGCGACGGCCGCGCGACCCGCGTCAGCAGGACGTTCGCCGCCACGCAGAGCGCGGCGCGCACCAGGCCGTCGCCGGCCCGGGCGGTGGGGCCGTGCCCCGGTCGGCCCGACCCGACCGGTGCTTGCGGGGCGCCCCGCGCCGGACAGCGCGCCCCGAGCGAGCTCGATCGTCGGAAGCGGGCTGGATCATCGACCGCCGACGGGGGCGCCCAGGGCCGTGATCGGGCCGACCCCGGGCACGGTCGTCAGCCGTCGGCGGGCCTCGTCCTCGCGGACGACGGCGAGGGCCCGGCCTGGAGCGCCTCGACGCTGCCGCACAGGGCCCGGCGCGCCGCCAGCAGGGGCGCGATGATCGCGAGGAGGCCTGGCCGGTCATCGAGCCCCGCTCGCGCCCGCGCCTCGAACAGGGGCCGCCGGCCCGCGGGCAGCTCGATCGCGGACGCCCGTCACGGGGGGGGGCCTGATTGATCCAGCCCACGCCGCCGAGACTGTGTGGGTCTGCGGCCCCTGGAGGAGCGGGACGCGGGCGCGGGGCGACGACGGCGGGAGTTCCCCCGAGGCGTTCAAGCGCGGGGCGGTGGGGCGGGTCCGCGGCGCCCGAGCTGTGGCGATCCTCGCGGCGGCGCCCAGGGCGCGCCGCGCGTGCACGCGACCCTCCAGGCGCTCGGCCACGGGGCTCGGGCGTCGCCGGGTGGCCCGTCCGTGGCCCGTCCGATGCGGCGCGGCGGCGCCTGGCGCGGCCGGGCCGCCCTGCCTGCTGCGGGTGCCCCCGACAGCCGCCATGGCCGCCCGACCGCGCGTGCGCCGGGCCGGCTCGGCCGGGGCTTCGAGGCGGCTCGGCCCGAACGGGCCCGGCTGGCGGATCCGACCGACATGCGCGACCTGTGAGGGCCGGCTCCCCCTCGCGGCCGTCCTCGCGCCCCGCACGCCCGCGAGGTCGTGGGCTGACCGGCGTATTTCCTCACTGAGGAATGTTCCCGGACGGATGACACTTGCCTCATCTGGGATGTTCCCGGGCCTACAGGCTGCGGCATCTGCCTTGGGGGTGGCGGAGGGGCCGAGCACCAGCGCCTTCGCGCGGGCGGCGCCAGAGCTTGAGGCGGCGCTGCACCGTCCGGATCAGCTTGTCCGGGTAGGTCTTGGGGTCGGCCGCCTGCAGCCTGTCGAGCAGTTGGCGACCTGTGATGCCGGGATCGACCTCGAACCAGGCCTTCAGCTCGGCGGTGACGGCCTCGAGCGGATCGGGAACCGTCCGGTAGCGCGGCTTGGACGCCTTCGGCCGCGCCGTCGGGCGGACCTCGCCCCGCCTCCAGGCCAGACGCAGGCTGGCGAGGAACGCGTCGAGGGTGGGTTCGGCGCCGGTCGCCGTCACGTCGGCCGCGGGCCGCTTGTCCGCGATCTCCACCAGCGCCTCCTGAGCGGCGCGGATCTCGCCAAGCAGGCGCACCGGGTCGAGCTCGGCCTGCTGGGCGTCCAGCGCGTCCTTCAGCGCCTGCGGGGGACGCGCGGGTCGGCGAGGAGGCGCTGATGCGGCGTCAGCGGTGGGTGGCAGCGCTTGCGGACGAGGGCGCGCCCCCGCCGCTTCTCGGCGAGCTTGAACGACGGCTGGAAGAACACGAACAGCCGCATGGGCCGGTAGAGGCGCGCCAAGGCCTCGGCCGCCGCGAGCCCCTCGAGCCGCCGTCAGCCCACCATCCGCCGCACGACGGCGCCGTTCTTGCGGCTCGATGTGGGCCTGGTCGTTCTTGGGGGTCAGGGCCGCGAGCGGGTGTCGACCCCCGCCGCCTCGCACCAGGCCTTCACCGTCTCGTCGATGAACACGGTTGTCGTTGTCCGTGTCGAAGCCGAGCAAGGGGAATGGCGTCGCCTCGCGCATCACCGTCATGGCCTCCCCGAGCCGCTGCTGCTCGCGCAAGAGCAGCGGCGCGCACTCGGTCCAGCCGGTGGCGACGTCGGTGAGCACCAGCCTCTCGCACGAAGCTCCCGCTCGTCGACGGCCCGCTGTGCGCCACGAGGTCGGCCTCCATGAAGCCGGGCGCCGGGTCGCCCCAGTCGGCGTATGTCCGGATCGGCACGGCTCGCGCCGGATCGCCGGCGAACTCGCCACGCACCGGCGTCGGCTCAACATCTTCGCCCTCGCCGGTGCCAGCGCCCTGTCGATCGTGGCAGCGCTGACCGTCTCGAGCCGCGCGCGCACCTCCGCGTCCAGAGCCAAGCACCCGTGCCGCTCCATCGCCGCGATCAGCATCGGGATCAGCGGCCGCAGCCTCTCGGCCCGCAGAGCCGGTCCGACGCCTCCCACGAGCCACGATCAGCGCCTCGCGCACCGCCTCGTCGTAAAGGCGCCGCTCGGGTCGGGGCCGCGAGCGGTCGGGCCGCGTCGTCGCGCGCAGCACGCGGGCGGCGTGCTTGCGATGGGAGCCCGTCACCTCCGCGAACTTGGTCAGGACGCGCCCCTTCTCCGCCCGGCCCGCCCCTCGATGCCGCGCCGCCAGCGCGCCCTGCAGCTCGTCCCGCGTCGCCATGCTCACCCGCCTCACCCTCGCCTCCACGGACGCTCCCCTCGAGAGCAGTCCTCGTGAGGCAACAGCTCAAGCTCCAGGAGCAGATCAGGCGGGGCAACGCGTCCGCACTGACGTCGCCCGGGGTGTGCCCGGGTGCGGCATGTCGAGGCCATCGGCGCTGGCCCCGACCGCGACGGCGACGACCGCGAAGGGGGCGGCGAAGGGGGCGGCGAAGGGGGTGTCGTCGATGGCTTCACTGCCGCGCAGCGGCGCGACGCCATTCCACGAAGACCGGCCGGTCCGAGAAGGTCTGCCTAGCCGACCGCGACGCCTCGATGGCGACGTTGGGGCGCAACCGTCGCCTGGAGCCGAGCGGACCAAGCAGCCGGGGGCGGTGGACGACGAATGCGGCGTGATCCTCGACGGCGAGGTCACGACCGGCGAGGTGAGCCAGGGACCGGTCATCCTCGATCGCCTGGACACGGTCGCGGCCGTGACCGGTCCTCCCATCGGCACCGTCACCGCGGATGCCGGATACGCCTATGCCACGGTCTTCGCGGGCCTGGAGGCGCGCCAGACCACCGGCGTGATCCCGACGAAGGCCGAGCCCCCCCGGCAAGGTCATCGCCATGCGACGGTTCGAGTCCGATGCACGCCGCAACCTCGCGCCCGGCGCCGGGGGCGGGATCTCGCGCCCCGAAGGCAAGCTGCACCGTGGCGCCTTCCAGCACTTCCATGCCCGCGCCAGGGACCGCGGCAGATGCCCGCTGCGGGCGCGTCGCGTGAGCCCGTCGCGCCATGCCCGCGTCGTCGTGTTCGACGTCGATCACCCCTCGCTCCTGCGCGCACGACGCCGGCGGCCGCGGTGGGGGGAACGCGAGGATCGGCTCTAACCTGCGCCATCGCAGGCGGCCCGAGGGCTTCCATGGCGAGGCGAAGACCCGGGCCGCGGCCTGGGCAACAGGCGCGCCCAAGCGGCCCGGGCCGCCGCCGCGATCAATCTCGAGCGGCACGCCGCGGTCCTCCTTGCCCTGATCCGCGCTCTCCTTGGCCTTCCGAGCGGGCCAATCCGCGCCCGAGCGGACGACCGGGCGCCGTCAGGCACCTGCCGGAGCCGGGATCACCTTCGGGCGCATCGCAACGAGCACCCGTCGCAGACTCCTTCGAGGGCCCCACGGAGAAGGTCTGGACCATGGCGCTCGACCGCCTCGGGGCCCTTCAGGCCGCCGACGACCGCGACGACCGCGACGACCGCGACGACCGCGACGAGCGCGTCGGCGACGCCGCGGGCCTCGATCTCGTCCACGACCCGGAGCCAGCACGCCGCGTCCCCGGCCTGCAGGGCCCGGAGGCCGAGGCCATCGCGCGGGCCATCGGGCTGGATGCCCAGCGCGATGGGGACGCCCTTCGCGGACGAACCCCTCGCCGCGGATCCTCACCCGGACCGCGTCGAAGAAGACCAGCGGACAGCAGGCATCGAGCGGCCGAGGCCGCCGCTCGGCGACCTCCTCCAGCACGGCGTCGGCGGTGGCGGAGATCATGTCCGCCGAGAGGTCGAGGCCGTGGAGATCCCCGAGGTGATCGCGGATCGCGCGCACGCTCATGCCGCGGGCGTGCATCGAGACGACCTTCGTAAGGCCGGGAACCGCCGGTGGCACCTGGCGATCGGCTACGGGTCGAACGTGCCGTCCCGGTCGCGCGGGATCGCCACCCGCACCTTCGAGGTGCCCGTCGGAACCGTCTTCGGAGAGGTGCCGTTGCGGCGGTCCGGGGGCTTCGTGCCGGGCGCGGCGCGCGCGGCAATCCCAGCCCGCTCGCTCGCAGGGTGCGCATCCCGCTCGGCGTTCAGACTGCGCTCGGGCAGCGCCTTCTTCAGCTCGTCCAGCGACCCATCCCGGGCGAACACCTCGGAGGGGTCATGCCCCGAAAGAAGCGCGCCAGGACGCCCTTGTCGATGGCCATGCGCCGATCCTCCTCGATCCCTCGCCATGGCCCCCCGCGCGGAAACCCCGACGGCCCCGGCCGAGGCGGCCCGACCGCCTGATGCGATCCGGCAGGGCGGGCGCCGCGCGAAGCTCGGCCGCCTGCCCGGGCAGCGAAGGCCAGGGCCCGGCCCCGCGCATCGGCGGCCCCCACGGGCCTTGGGGCCGTAGCCGCCGCGCAGGCGCCCCGGCGCCCGCCTCGATCGCCCCTTCCGCGCCCGCCACCCTTCGGGGCGCACGGATCGAGGCGGCCTCCAGGAACACCTCGCCCAAGCACCCCCGCCCCCCGTCGCGCAGCGGACGCCCGTCGCCGGAGCGGCCTCGTCCGAGGCAGCCTTCGACGCCACCCATCCCCCGCCCGTCCATCCCCCGCCCGTCCATCCCCCGCCCGTCCATCCCCCGCCCGTCCATCCCCCGCCCGTCCGTCCCCCTTCCGTCAGATCACTCAAGCCCACTCGACGAGCGAGGACCCGCGAAGCTCTCTGACGGAGCCTAGGGCAGCGCCAGCGCCGTCCGCTCCCCGCCCCAGCCGGTCACGCTCGTGCTGGCCTCGATCTCCACCGTCTGCGCGCCCCCGGGGATCGCCAGCGTCAGGGACCGCGTGAAGGGCTGCTCCTCGACATGCGGATGGACCAGCGCGCGGGTGCCCACCACCTCGCCCCCCGCCCACACGCGCCAGCCGTCGGCGTAGTCGTCCCAGCCGGTGTCGGCGTGGCGCAGCGTGACGCTCAAGCGCCACTCCTCGCCTGCGCGCTCGGCCTCGGCCGAGACGATCTCGGCCGGGTCGGCCAGCGCCGGGCCCGCCAGCACGAGCAGGCCGGCCAGCCGTTTCGGGACGGTCATCGCTCGTCCTCCCTTTCCCTCAGGATGCGGTGGGGCTTCGAGGTGAACTCGCGCTCCAGCAGCGTCCAGCAGCACGCGACGGTGGCCAGGATCAGCGGAACCGCGCCGAGGATCCAGGTCAGCGCGGCCAGCGCGAAGTAGAGCGAGCGCAGGCCGCGGTTGAAGTTGTAGGCCGCGCGGATGTTGAGCTCGGCCGCCTGGGCCGCCACCCGCTCGGCGCCGGGTCGGTCGGGCGCGGGCACCGCCCCCATCACCACCGCGCAGTAGCCGAACACCCGGTTCGACCACACGAAGCGCAGGAACCCTTCGACGAGGAACACCGCCACCGCGAAGAGCTTGAGCTGCATCAGCTCCACCGGCCGGTCGTCGGCCAGGAGCCCCCGGGTGACGGTGTCGAGCAGCTCGACGTTGCCGAGGATCGTCAAGAGCCCCCCGATCGCCAGGATCGAGGTCGAGGCGAAGAACGCCGTGCCCTGGCGCAGGCTGGCGAGGATCTGGCTGTCGAAGATGCGCACGTCGCGGTGCGCGAGCTGGCGCATCCACTCGCGCCTGATGTCGGACATCATCACGGTGACCGAGCGCCGGCCCCAGCACGGGCGCTCGACCAGGATGCCGATCCCGGCCCAGGCCGTCAGCACGAGCCCCACCGCCAGCGCGTCGAGCGCCGTGAAGAGCGACAGGAGGGCGGCGAGGTCCATGGCCCGGCTTACGCGCCCGCCCGCGCCGTTGCCAAGGGGCGCCGTCCCGCTTGCAAACGGGGCGCAGGGGCATACCCTTGGGGGAGGAGGACCGTCCATGCAGATGCCAGCCCCCGACGCCGCGATCATGGCGCGCAAGGCGCGCGTGGTCGAGCGCCTCGCCGCCGTCCTGCCCGGCGGCGTGATCCACGACCCCGCCGAGACCCGCGCCTACGAGTGCGACGGGCTCACCGCCTATCGCTGCCAGCCGCTCGCGGTGATCCTGCCCCGGAGCACCGAGGAGGTCGCGGCCGCGCTGCGCGTGTGCCACGAGGAGCGCGTGCCGGTGGTGCCGCGCGGCTCGGGCACCTCGCTCGCGGGCGGCGCCCTGCCCACCGCCGACAGCGTGATCCTCGGCGTGGCGCGCATGAGCGAGGTGCTGGAGATCTCGACCGAGGACCGCTTCATCCGCGTCCAGACCGGCCGCACCAACCTCTCGGTCACGGGCGCGGTGGAGGAGGAGGGGTTCTTCTACGCCCCAGACCCCTCCTCGCAGCTCGCATGCGCCATCGCGGGCAACATCGCGATGAACTCGGGCGGCGCGCACTGCCTCAAATACGGGGTGACGACCAACAACCTGCTCGGCGTCACGATGGTGACGATGGACGGCACCGTGATGGAGCTGGGCGGGCCGCATGGCGATCAGGAGGGCTACGACCTCCTCGCGCTCGTCTGCGGCTCGGAGGGCCAGCTCGGCGTCGTCACCGAGGCGACCTTGCGCATCCTGCCCAAGCCCGAGGGCGCGCGGCCGGTGCTGATGGGGTTCGACTCCTCGGAGGTCGCGGGCGCCTGCGTGTCGGACATCATCCGCGCGGGCGTGCTGCCCGTCGCCATCGAGTTCATGGACCGCCCCTGCATCGAGGCCACCGAGCGCTTCGCGGGTGCGGGCTACCCCGACTGCGAGGCGCTCCTGATCGTCGAGGTCGAGGGCTCGGAGGCGGAGATCGACGAGCAGTTGGGCCTGATCCTGCAGATCGCGCGCCGCCACGAGCCGGTGGCGCTGCGCGAGAGCCAGTCCTCGGCGGAGTCGGCCGCGATCTGGGCCGGGCGCAAGTCGGCCTTCGGCGCGATGGGGCAGATGGGCGACTACATCTGCCTCGACGGCACGATCCCGGTCTCGGAGCTCCCATACGTCCTGCGCCGCATCGGCGAGCTGTCGGACGAGTACGGCCTGCGGGTGGCCAACGTGTTCCACGCGGGCGACGGCAACATGCACCCGCTCATCATCTTCGACGCCAACGCGCCCGGCGATCTCGACCGCGCCGAGGCGATGGGCTTCGACATCCTGCGCCTGTGCGTCGAGGTCGGCGGGTGCCTGACGGGCGAGCACGGCGTGGGCGTCGAGAAGCGCGACCTGATGGGCGTCCAGTTCTCGCCCGACGACCTGGAGGCGCAGATGCGCGTCAAGGACGCCTTCGACCCCGACTGGCTGCTCAACCCCGCCAAGGTGTTCCCGCTCGCCGCCTCGGAGGGGCGCCGCGGCGGTGGCGCGGGCGCTCGGACGGCCCGCGGCCAGGGCGTCGAGGCGGGGGCGATGGTCGACGCCTCGGTCCCGGCTTGAGCGCGGAGGCGCGCGGATCGGGGCGAGCTCGATCCGTCCAGACCGTCCCGTCGCCGGGCCGGGCTTCGGGGAGGCGTCGGCGCCGGCCGGCGTGTCGCCGATGGTGCCGGCTCGGGCGCCGGGGCCGACGCTCGGACATCGGCCTGCGGATGGGGCCCCGAGCGGGCGGGTCGCTCCGCGGGCCGTCCCGGGGCCGCCGCGTCTGCTCCAGCCGCAAGGCTCCGGCCCCGGTCGCCGCGTCCATGACGGGTGGCGCGGCCCCCAGGATCCGCGGCCTCGCGCCGAAGGCTGCCGGGCCGGCGGAGGCGGGGCGCGGCCTTGCTGTCCGCTGGGCGCGGAGGTGAGCCCGGTGATCGAGCCCGCCGACGAGACGGCCCTCGCCGAGGCGGTGCGCGACGCCGCAGGTCCCCTCAGGGTCCGCGGCGGCGGCACCCGCGCGCCCGTGACCGACGAGGGGGCCACGATCCTCTCCACCGCCCGGCTGTCGGGCATCGCGCTCTACGAGCCGGGCGCGCTGACCCTGGTGGCGGCCGCGGGCACCCCGATGGCCGAGATCGAGGCGGCGCTCGCGGAGCACGGCCAAGCCCTGCCCTTCGAGCCGATGGACCACCGCGCTCTGATGGGCACGCAGGGCGAGCCCACCATCGGAGGCGCGGTCGCCACCGGCGCCTCGGGGCCGCGCCGCGTGCGTGCGGGCGGCTGCCGCGACAGCCTGATCGGCGCGCGCCTCGTCGATGGCGAGGGGCGCGTGGTGCGATCGGGCGGGCGGGTGATGAAGAACGTCACCGGCTACGACCTCGCGCGCCTGATGGCCGGCGCGCGCGGCACGCTCGGCGTGCTGACCGAGGTCGCCTTCAAGGTGCTGCCTGCGCCCGCGACGCAGGCCACGCTGACCCTGGAGGGCCTCGACGTCGCGGCTTCGGTCTCGGCGATGGCGGCCGCGCTCGGCTCGCCCTTCGAGGTCACGGGCGCGGCGCGCGACGAGGGCGGCGCGACGCATCTGCGGATCGAGGGGCTCGCCGACTCGGTGTCCTACCGCGCGGGGCGGCTGACGGAGGCGCTGGCCCCCTTCGGCGCGGCCCGCGTCGAGACCGACCCCGAGGCGGGCGCGGCGCTGTGGCGCGCCATCCGCGACGTGGAGGCCTTCGCGGGCGCGCCGGGCTGCGTCTGGCGGATCGCGGTGCGGCCGTCGCAGGCCCCCGCCGTCGTGGCGGCGCTCGCGCCCGAGCGCGCGCTCCTCGACCTCGGCGGCGGGCTGATCTGGGCCGCGCTGCCCGAGGGCGTGGACGCGGGCGCGCGGCTCGGCGTGCCGGGCCGCGCCACGCTCGTGCGCGGCGCCACGGCCTCCCGTCCGGCCGATGCCGGCGCGGTGGCGGCGCTGTCCGAGCGGCTCCGGGCGCGCTTCGATCCGCGCGGGATCCTGAACCCCGGCGCGATGGCGTGAGGCGGGTGGCGCGACGGCGTCGTTGCGCTCGGACCCGCGATGACCCCATGACGGCCCCTGACCCCACGAGGAGGCGGACGGATGCAGACCGCGTTCACCCCCGAGCAGCTGCGCGATCCCCAGACCGCGCGATCGAACGAGATCCTGCGCGCCTGCGTCCATTGCGGCTTCTGCACCGCCACCTGCCCGACCTATCAGGTGCTCGGCGACGAGCTCGACTCCCCGCGTGGGCGCATCTACCTCATCAAGGACATGCTGGAGAACGACCGGCCCGCGGATGAGAAGACGGTGCTGCACATCGACCGCTGCCTGTCGTGCCTCGCCTGCATGACGACCTGCCCCTCGGGCGTGCACTACATGCACCTCGTCGATCATGCCCGCGCCCACATCGAGCGCACCTACCGCCGGCCCCTCATGGACCGGATGCTGCGCTGGACGCTGGCGCGGATCCTGCCCTATCCGGGCCGCTTCAGGATCGCGCTGCATGCAGCCCGGCTCGGCCGGCCCTTCAGGCGGCTGATGCCCGACGCCCGACTCAGGGCGATGCTCGACATGGCGCCCGCCCGCGTGCCGCCCCCGAGCCGCAACGACGAGCCCCAGACCCATCCCGCGCGAGGAGAGCGGCGCATGCGCGTGGCGCTGCTGACGGGCTGCGCCCAGCGCGCGCTCGACACCGAGATCAACGACGCCACCATCCGCCTGCTCACCCGCCTCGGCGCCGAGGTGGTGATCGCGCGCGGCACGGGCTGCTGCGGCGCGCTCGTCCACCACATGGGCCAGGAGCGCGAGAGCCACGCCCAGGCCGCGCGCAACATCCGCGCCTGGACCGGCGAGGATCGGGCGGGCGGGCTCGACGCCGTCGTGATCAACACCTCCGGCTGCGGCACGACCGTCAAGGACTACGGCCACATGCTCAGAGGCGAGCCGCTGGCCGAGGACGCCGCGCGCGTCTCCGCGCTCGCCGCGGACGTGTCCGAGGTGGTGGCCAAGCTCGGGCTGGAGGGGGCCTCGGCGCCCGAGCCCCTGCGGGTGGCCTACCACGCCGCCTGCTCGCTCCAGCACGGCCAGCGCATCAAGGGGATCCCGAAGGATCTCCTCAAGGCCGCGGGCTTCGAGGTGGTCGAGCCGGCGGATTCGCATCTGTGCTGCGGCTCGGCGGGCACCTACAACCTCATGCAGCCCGAGATCGCGGGCCAGCTGAAGGCGCGCAAGGTCCGCACGCTGGAGGCCCGCGCGCCCGACGTGATCGCCGCCGGCAACATCGGCTGCATGATGCAGATCGGGGGCGGCACGCAGGTGCCGGTCGTCCACACCGTCCAGCTCCTCGATTGGGCGACCGGCGGGCCGAAGCCGCCCGCGCTCGCCGCGCTCCCGGCGCGGACCGAGGCGGCCACGCGGACCGGAGCGCCGGCTCGGCAGGCCGCGCCCGCCTGAGCGGGGCCGCAGGAGGCAGGCCGGCCGGCCCGGCCCGCGGGCTCGTGGCCCCGACCTTCCGAGCCGCAGGGCACGGGCCGATCCGGCTTGCGCCGTCGAGGCCGCCGGACCCTTCGCCGGGATGCCGGGGCGGAGGGCGGCCAGGCGTCCCGCCCCTGCGACGGGTGGCTCGCCGAAGCGCCCGCCCCGGGGACGCCCGTCTCGCTCCGAGAATCGGCGGGCGCCGCCCTGCGAGCCCCTTGAACGGCACGGGGGCGCTCCCACATCAGCCGCACTCCGGGCGCCGACAGGGCCCGGACGCAGCCGAACCGGCCCCGCCATTCGGGGGGCCGACCATCATCGCTTCGAGAGGATGACATGCGACACTTCGACCTCACGCCCCTCTACCGCGCCACCGTCGGCTTCGACCGGCTCGCGGACCTCATGGACCGCACTGCTGCGACCGAGCAGGGCCAGACCTACCCCCCCTACAACATCGAGCGCACGGGCGACGACGCCTGGCGGATCACCGTGGCCGTCGCCGGCTTCGGCGAGGACGAGCTCTCCGTCGAGATGCGCGAGAACGCCCTGATCATCTCCGGCCGCAAGGCGGGTGACGAGGGCGAGCGCACCTTCCTGCACCGCGGCATCGCCAACCGCGCCTTCGAGCGCCGCTTCCACCTGGCCGAGCACGTCCGCGCGACGGGCGCCACGGTGACGAACGGCATGCTCGACGTCGAGCTGGTGCGCGAGGTGCCCGAGGCGCTCAAGCCGCGCCGGATCGAGATCACGTCCGGCGACAAGAGCCAGACCGTCGAGGCCAAGGCGGTCGAGGCACAGGCCGCCTGATCTGTCCGGAACTGTTGGCGAAGTCGGTGGGCGGCGCGAGGTGCGGTGTAGGGTGGTGTTCCCGCCGTGAGGCCGCCCATGTCGCTCCGCCCGCAGCCGCCGCTCCCGGCCGTTCCCGAGGGCACCGCCCGCGTCGCTCAGGCCGCGTTTCGGCGCGGCAACCCCTACGTGCTGCTGCGCGACCGACTTGGTGCGGTGTTCGACGACGCCGACTTTGCCGACCTCTACCCCAGGCTCGGCCAGCCGGCCTACGCGCCGTGGCGCCTCGCCTTCGTCACGCTCATGCAGTTCCGCGAGGGGCTGAGCGACCGCCAAGCCGCCGACGCCGTCCGCAGTCGGATCGTGGTGCGTACCTGCTTGCGCTGGAGCTGACCGACGCCGGCTTCGACCACAGCGTCCTGTGCGAGGGCCAAAGCCGGCTGCTCCGGCACGAGGCCTCCGAGCGCCTGCTCGTCCGCGTGCTGGACGCCGCGCGCGAGGGCGGATGGCTCAAGGCGCGCGGGCGGCAGCGCACCGACAGCACGCACGTGCTCGCCGCCATCCGCACGCTGAACCAGCTGGAGCTGGTGGGAGAGACGCTGCGGGCGGCCCTGAACGCCATCGCTGCGGCCGCGCCGGAGTGGTTGCGCGCCGTGGCGCCTTCAGACTGGCACGCGCGCTACGACCGCCGGGTGGAGGGCGCCCGGCTGCCCGAGACGGACCCCAAGCGCGAGGCCTACGCCCTCCAGGTCGGCGCGGACGGCTACGCGCTCCTGGACGCGCTCGACCGGTCCGACGCGCCCGCAGGGTTGTCGGCGCTGCCTGCGGTCGCCGTGCTGCGGCGCGTGTGGGCCAGGCACTACGAGCGGGTCGCGGCCGGCGCGGGCAGGTCGGACGGCGGCGGGGCCGCGGCCGTCCAGCGACGCGCGTTGCGGACCCGCGGCCCCGGCGACCGCGTCGAGTCGCCCTGCGACCCCGAGGCCCGCTTCCGCACCCGCGCCGGCCGGGGCTGGACCGGCTACGTGGTCCATCTCACCGAGACGTGCGACGAGGGCATGCCGCGGCTGGTCGTGCAGGCCGACACGAGCGGGCGCCGGCGTGCATGAGGCCATGCGGGTCGAGGCGATCCACGCGGCGCTGGCCGCCAAGGGTCTGGCGCCGTCCGAGCATCTGGCCGACGCGGCCACCATGAGCGCCGAGCTGCTGATCTCCGCCCGCGAGCGGCACGGCATCGACCTGATCGGCCCGCAGCGCCGGAACCTGACCTGGCAGAGCCGGAGCGAAGGCGCGTTCGACGCATCCGACTTCGCCGTGGACTGGGACAGGCAGGTGGTGCGCTGCCCGGAGGGCGAGGAGAGCGCGAGCTGGAAGACCCACAGCAGCCCCGGACGGGCCCGCGGCCGCCCGATCGTGCACGCGCGCTTCCGCCTGGCCGACTGCCGAGCCTGCCCGTCGCGGGACAGCTCGCACGCGCTCGGCGTCGCGGGGGCGCGACCCGCGTCGCTCTTTCCCCAGCGCGAGCACGAGGCGTTGGCAGCGGCGCGGGCGCGAGAGCGCACAGCCGAGCACCAAAAGCTCTACGCTCAGCGGCAAGGCATCGAGGGCACGCTCTCCCAAGGCGTGCGCGCCTTCGGGCTGCGCCGGGCGCGCTACCGTGGACTGGTCAAGACCGGGCTGCAGCACGTCACCACCGCGGCCGCCATCAACCTCGACCGCCTCGCCGCCTGGCTCGCCGAGCGCCCCCTCGCGCCCACCCGAACCTCGCGCTTCGCCGCGCTCGCCGCGTAGCCGCCGACTTCGCCAACAGTGTCTGTCCGTTTGGCGAATGGGGGGCGCGGCGCCGAGAGGGGCCGCGCCTCTTTCTTGGGGCGCTTCCGCGGATCCCGAGGCCGGCTCCGGACGCTTACTGGACCTCGAACGACTTGCAGACGGCGTTCGGCGGAGTGCGATAGGTGCGGAAACCCAACGCGTCGTAGTAGGCGAGCGCGATGGGATTTCCTTTCCCGATGAAGGCTTCGATCTTCGGCAGCCCGGCTTCGTGCGCCGCAGCCACCGAGGCAGCGAATAGGGTCGATCCGACCCCCCGGCGCGCTGCCGAAGGCCTGACATGGGTGCCGATGATCCCCCAGCCCACCGGGGTTTCGTAAGGATTCCCGGCATCTGAGATCTTGAGCGATTGAAAGCCGAGGATCCGCCCTCGGTCATCAACCGCGACCGAGCACTCCACACGTTGCGGATGTTCGATGTAGTGAGACAAGACGTGACCCGGGTCTACGGCCCTCGTTCGTTGGCCTGCGTCTCGAAGCTCTTCCAGAACTTCGCTCATCGCCTGAGCATCGGATTCGATGGCCGAGCGCACGTCGATGGCGGAACCCTCGCAGCTTCCTCCTCCGATGCGCGCCATGGTCCAGCGTCCGTTCGTCCCGCCCACCGAACCGATGCGGTTCGCAGGCATGCCCTTTCTCAAGACCGGGGGCATGCATGCCCCCGGACCCCCGCGCTCGGGGGCCGGACCCCCGCGGGCCTACACCGCCAGGCAGACGTACTTCATCTCCAGGAACTCCTCGATGCCGTGGTGGGAGCCCTCGCGGCCGAGGCCCGATTGCTTGACGCCGCCGAAGGGCGCGACCTCCGTCGAGATGAGGCCGGTGTTGACGCCGACGATGCCGTATTCGAGCGCCTCCGCCACGCGCGTCACGCGGCTCAGGTCGCGGGCGTAGAAGTAGGCGGCGAGCCCGAAGATGGTGTCGTTGGCCTGCTCGATGACCTCGTCCACCGTCTCGAAGCGGAACACCGGGGCGAAGGGGCCGAAGGTCTCCTCGCGCGCGCACAGCATGTCGCGCGTGGCGCCCGTCACGATGGTCGGCTCGTAGAAGAGCGGCCCCGCGTCGGAGCGGCGCCCGCCGAGCACCACCTCGGCCCCCTTCTCGATGGCGTCGGCGACGTGGCGCTCGACCTTCTCCAGCCCCGCCTCGCTGATGAGGGGCCCGAGATCGGCGCCCTCCAGCCCGTCGCCCACGCGCAGCTTGCCCACCTCCTCCTTGAGCCGCGCGACGAAGGCGTCATGCACCCCCGCCTGGACATACAGGCGGTTGGCGCACACGCAGGTCTGGCCGTTGTTGCGATACTTCGAGGCGATGGCGCCCTGGACGGCGGCGTCCACGTCGGCGTCGTCGAAGACGATGAAGGGCGCCAGGCCCCCCAGCTCCATCGAGCACTTGAGCACCTGATCGGCCGCTTGCGCGAGCAGGATGCGCCCGACCTCCGTTGAGCCCGTGAAGGTCAGCTTGCGCACCTTCGGGTGCGAGCAGAACGCGCGCCCCATCCCCGACGAGTCGGTCGAGGGCAGGATCGACAGGATCCCCTCCGGCAGCCCCGCGCGCTCGGCGAGCACGCCCAGCGCCAGCGCCGAGAGCGGCGTCTCGGAGGCGGGGCGCGCGACGAAGGCGCACCCGGCGGCGAGCGCGGGCGCGGCCTTGCGGGTGATCATCGCGTTGGGGAAGTTCCAGGGCGTGATCGAGGCCACCACGCCGATCGGCTGGCGCAGCACCTGCAGGCGCAGGTTGGGCTGGTGGCCGGGGATGATCTCGCCCCGCACCCGCTTGGCCTCCTCGCCGAAGAACTCCACGAAGGAGGCGCCGTAGGCGATCTCGCCCTTGGCCTCCGCGAGCGGCTTGCCCTGCTCGGCCGTCAGGATCGTGCCCAGATCCTCCTGATGCTCCATCATCAGGTCGAACCAGCGGCGCATGACCTGCGCGCGATCCTTGGCGGTGCGCGCGGCCCAGCCGCGCTGGGCCTCGGCCCCCGCCTCGATGGCGCGCGCGCCGTCCTCGGGCGTGCAACAGGCGACCTCGGCGATCACGTCGCCGCGCGCGGGGTTCCTCACCGCGAAGGTGCCCGCGCCGCCGTCCTCCCAACGCCCCGCGACGTAGGCCTGCGTGGCCAGCAGGCCCGGGTCCGAGAGCCGCCCGGCGAGGTTCGTGCCGTGATGGGTCAGGTCGTCCATGCCGTTCTCCTCTCGTGTCGGGCCTACTCGCCCAGGCGCCGCTCGCGCCGCAGCCGACGCGCCTCGGCCCGGCGCCTGCGGCGCTCCTCCCAGGAGGCCTGATAGGCGTCGAGCCTCGGGTCGATCCGGGCTTCCCGGAAGCGCCGCCAGCGCAGGTAGGCGGCGGCGAAGAGCACGGCGAGCAACAGCAGAACGACGATCGTCACCCAGGGGATCACCAGCACGTCGGGCCCCGCGACGGGGCGGATCGACACCGCGTTGGGATACACCGTCAGCATCGGCAGGCGCCAACCGTAGTACCGGACCGCCACCCATTGCGGCGCCTCGCGCGTCGAGGTCAGGTCCGCAGCCTCGGCTTGGAGGTCGCCGCTGTCGAATTTGAGGTAGGGCGGCCAGAACCCGGTGTCCTCGTTGCGGAACACCCTCTGGCCGCCATCGGCCTCGATCGTCTGGATGACGAACACGTCGCGGTTGGCGGGCGCGCCGGCGCCCGCGACGACGCTCGTTCCGGGCTCCGACCAGAACATCGGCCATCCGCCCACGTCCACGCGCGTGACCTCGGTGCCCACGATCCGCACCACGTCGGTGCGCGGCAGCTGGTAGTGCAGGAAGAGCGCGATCGCCGACCACACCAGCGCGAGGACGATCCACTTGAAGACGCGCATGGGGGCCTCGGGGGTTGGCGGGCGGCAGGGGGAGCATGAGCGCGGCCCCGCGCCTCGGCAACCCCTCGCGGCCGATTGCGCCTGGACGGCAGGCCGGCCCCGTGATGGGCTCGGGCCATGGACAAGGTGAACCTCGCCGAGAAGCTCGCGCTCTTCGACACGCGCTGGGATCCGCATGTCGTGGCCGACTACGAGGGCCACGACGTGATGGTGGTGAAGGTCGAGGGCGCCTTCCCCTGGCACGTCCACGAGGACGCCGACGACTTCTTCCTCGTGCTCGACGGCCGCATCGAGATCGACGTGGAGGAGGGCGGGGCCGCGCGCGCCGTCCCTCTGGCCCAGGGCGAGCTGATGGTGGTGCCCGCCGGCACCCGCCACCGACCGCGCGCCGAGGGCCCGGCGCACCTCCTCCTGATCGAGCGGCGCGGCATGCCCAGCACGGGCGACCCGGCCACCGCGGCGCGCAAGCCCCGGATCTGAGGCGATGGCGTGGGCTCGTGGGCGGCCGCCGCCGGGGCGGGCGGGTCGGCGCCGCGCCATGCGGCCCGCAGCCGCCTCGCCCGCGCCTCGGCCGACGCCGTGACGGGCCGACTCAGGCTCGGGCCCCGCAACCTCGTCACCGACGTGGCCGGCCTCCTCGTCGGCAACGCCTCGGACCACGCGCTGCGCACCGGCGTCACCGTGCTGACCGCAGCGAGGCCCTTCGTGACGGGCGTCCACGTCATGGGCGGTGCGCCGGGCACGCGCGAGACCGATGCGCTCGCCCCCGACCGGCTGGTGCAGCACGCCGACGCCGTGGTCCTCTCGGGCGGCTCGGCCTTCGGCCTCGACGCGGCCGGCGGCGTCATGGAGGCCCTGCGCGCGCAGGGCCGCGGCTTCGAGGCCGCCGGCCACCGCGTCCCCATCGTGCCCGCGGCGATCCTCTTCGACCTCGCCGCCGGCGGCGCGCCCTGGGACGCCCCGCCCTGGCGCGCGCTCGGGCGCGCGGCGCTGGAGGCGGCGGGGGAGGGCTTCGCGCTGGGCACCACAGGCGCCGGGACGGGCGCCACCACGGCCGACCTCGCGGGCGGCCTCGGCTCGTCCTCGGCGGTGCTGCCCCAGGGCTTCACCGTCGGCGCGCTCGTGGCGGTCAACGCGGTGGGCTCCACGGTCGTGCGCGGCGGCCCGCACTTCCACGCGGCGCCTTGGGAGATCGACGCCGAGTTCGGCGGCCTCGGCCCCGGCCTCCCCGACGCGCAGGCGGTCCCGCTCCCGGCGAAGGGGCGCCGCGAGGCCACCACCATCGCCATCGTCGCCACCGACGCGAGCCTCACCCAGGCCCAGGCGACGCGGCTCGCGGTCATGGCCCATGACGGCATCGCCCGCGCGGTCGTCCCGGCGCACTCCCCGATCGACGGCGACGCGGTGTTCGCGGTCTCCACCGGCGCCGAGCCCCTCGGCGAGCCGGTGGCGGACCTTTTCGCGCTGGGGCACGCGGCGGCGACCTGCCTGTCGCGGGCGATCGCCAGAGGGGTCTTCGAGGCGCGCGGCGGCGCCCTTCCGGCCTGGCGGGATCTCTTCGGGGGCTCTGCCCCCGAACCCCCGCTGGGGGCACGCGTGCCCCCAGGCCCCCGCTAACCTTCCTCGTAGGGGATCCAAATCGTCTTGACCTCGGACGCCGCTTCCAGCCACTCGCGGCCGGGCGTCTCCATCCAGTCCCGCGCGCGGCCGTAATTCACCCACGTCCGCTTCAAATCCGCGGCCGACAGCCGCTCCACCTCGCCCGAGACGTCCGACGAGGAGAACGACCACACCGCGTCCACCCCCATGTGCCCAGCGAGCACCGGCGCCAGCTCCGCATGGCTCCCCGTCAGGACGTTCACCGCCCCGGCCGGCACGTCCGACGCCTCCAGCACCGTCGCCAGCTCCCAGGCGGCAAGCGGATAGGGCTCCGACGCCACCAGCACCGACGCGTTCCCCAGCGCCATCGCGGCACCCATCACGGTGACGAGCCCCAGGAGCGGCGCCTCGTCGGGGCAGAGCGCGCCGACGACGCCCACCGGCTCGCGCATCGCCAGCGCCACGCCCCGGATCGGCGCGCCGCGCACGCCGCCGTCCCACTTGTCGGCCCAAGCGGCGAAGTGGAACAGCCGCTCAACGCTCGCCTCGACCTCCGCGGCCCCGTCCTCGCCCGTCATGGCCTCGATCCGCGCGGCCAGCTCGTCCCTGCGGCCCGCGAGGTTCTCGGCGAGGTAGAAGATCACCTGCGCCCGCGCGTGGCCCGAGGCCTTCCGCCAGGACGACGCCCGCGCCGCCTCGACGGCGTTCCTCACGTCCTTGCGGTTGGCGAGCGAGGCGTGGCCCACGAGCCCGCCCGGCCCCCAGACCGCCCGCGAGGCCCCACCGTCGGGCCGCGCTTGCTTGCCGCCGACGTAGAGCTTGGCGGTGCGGTCGAGGGCGGGCGCGGAGGGGAAGGGGCGTGGCCCGGCCATGGCCCCCGATCCGCCCGGCTCGGGGGCATCCTCGGGTCCGGCCCGGCGTCCGGGTGCGTCGTGGGAGCCGTCCACCGCCTCGTTCGAGGGGCCCGCCCCGACCGCCGCCTCCGCGCCGTCCTCGCTCCCGGCGTGCTCCGCTCCTCTCGCGGCCGCCGGCGCTCCGCCCAGCCTCGACGCGGAGGTCTCGACATCCGCCGCGCCCGTCGCGGCCGCGTCCAGCGCATCCGCGACGCCGGCCCCGACTGGGGGGCTGCCCATGTGCCGCCCGCTCGGCTCGCCCGCCCCCTGCGTCCCGCCCGGCGCCGAGCGCGGAGCGATCCGCGCCATTAGCCCCGGCTCCTCGATGGGCCGGGTGTAGGCGGCGAGCCCCTCCCAGCCGCCCTCGCGGCCGAAGCCGCTCTCGCGCCGGCCGCCGAAGGGGGCGGCGGCGTCGAAGAGGTTGGCGGCGTTGATCCACACCACCCCCGCCTCGATCCGCGGCGCCATGTCGAGCGCGAGGTTGAGGTTCTCGGTCCAGACCGAGGCCGCCAGCCCGTAGCGGGTGTCGTTGGCGAGCGCCGCCGCCTCGGCCGGGGTGCGGAAGGTGGTCGAGACGAGGACGGGGCCGAAGATCTCCTCCTGCATCAGCCGGTCGGAGGGGTGCAGCCCCGCCACCAGCGTCGGCGCATGGAAGCAGCCCTCGGGCACGGGGATGTCGGCCGTGTGGACCTCGCCCGCGGCCCCGTCGAGGAAGCCGCGGATGCGGGCGAGCTGCGCGGGGTCCACGATGGCGCCGACGTCGATGGCCTTGTCGAGCGGGTCGCCCATGCGCAGCCGGTCCATGCGGCGGCGGATGCGGGCGTGGAGGTCGTCCGCGATCCCCTCCTGCACGAGGAGGCGCGAGCCCGCGCAGCAGACCTGGCCGCCGTTGAGCCAGATCGCGTCCACCAGCCCCTCGACGGCCGAGTCGAGGTCGGCGTCGTCGAACACGACGTAGGGGGACTTGCCGCCCAGCTCCAAGGTGAGGCCGCGGCCGGTGCCGGCCGTGACCTCGCGGATGCGCCGGCCGACGGCGGTGGAGCCCGTGAACGCGACCTTGTCCACGCCTGGATGCGCCACCAGCGCCTCGCCGGCGCGCCCGTCGCCGGTGACGACGTTGAGCACGCCCGGCGGCAGGCCGGCCTCGCGGCTGATCTCGGCCAGCAGGAGCGCCGTCAGCGGGGTCCACTCGGCGGGCTTCAGCACCACCGTGTTGCCCATGGCGAGCGCGGGCGCGATCTTCCAGGCGGCCATCAGGAGGGGGAAGTTCCAAGGGATCACCTGGCCGCAGACGCCCAAGGGGACGCGGCCCGGCAGCTCGGAGGCCATGAGCTGGGCGAAGCCCGCATGGTGATGGAGGTGGCGGACGGCCAGCGGCACGTCGAGGTCGCGGCTCTCGCGGATCGGCTTGCCGGTATCGAGCGTCTCCAGCACCGCGAAGAGGCGGGCGTGCTTCTGGATCAGCCGGGCGAGCGCGTAGAGGGCGCGGGCGCGGTGGTGGCCCGGCAGGGCGGACCAGGACGGGAAGGCGGCGCGGGCCGCTTGGACCGCGGCGTCCACGTCGGCCTCGGAGCCTTGCGCGACGGTGGCGAGGGTTTCGCCGGTGGCGGGGTTGCGGGTCTCGAAGGTGGCGCTCGGGGGATGGAAGCGCCCGGCGACGAAGGGGCCGAAAGTTCGGTCTTGGAGCCATTCGAGCGCCGGCTTCGCGCTTTCCGGCGCGGGTCCGTAGTCCATCGTCCGGAAGATCTCGGCCACGCCCATGCGGTGCTCCCGTCGCGGGGGTCCGGGGGCCCTGCGGGCCCCCGGCGGGGGTATGGGGGCGGAGCCCCCGGCTCAGCTCATCGGATGCCTGTAGGAGACCGAGTATCGCCCGGTGACGTGATGTTCGAGTTGCCGCTCGATGTCGCCCAGCAGCGACGAGGCCCCGAAGCGGAACAGGTCGGGGCGGAGCCACGCATCGCCCAGCTCGTCCTTCATCAGCGCGAGCCAGACGAGCGCGTCCTTGGCCTTGGAGATCCCGCCCGCCGGCTTGAAGCCCACGCGGGCGCCGGTCGTCGCCTCGTAGGCGCGGATGGCGCGGACCATGACGAGGGAGACGGGCAGGGTGGCGTTGACGCCCTCCTTGCCGGTGGAGGTCTTGATGAAGTCCGCGCCCCCCATCATGCAGGCCATCGAGGCGCGCGCGACGTTGCGGAGGCTGCCCAGCTCGCCCGTGGCGAGGATTGCCTTGACATGGGCGTCCCCGCAGGCGGCTCGGAAGGCGCGCATCTCCTCGTGGATCGCCGCCCAGTCGCCCGCGAGCGCATGGCGGCGCGAGATCACGATGTCGATCTCGCGGGCGCCGGCGGCGACGGAGCGCTCGATCTCGGCCACGCGCAGGTCGAAGGGGGTGAGGCCGGCGGGGAAGCCCGTCGAGACGGCGGCGACGGGGATGCCGGTGCCCTCCAGCGCCTCGACGGCCGGGCCCACCATCTCATGGTAGACGCAGACGGCGCCGACGGCGATGGGGGGCATCCCCATGGCGTCGAGGAGATCCGCGCGGACGGGCTGCCGCGCCTTGGCGCACAGGCGCCGGACGCGGGCCGGCGTGTCGTCGCCCGCGAGCGTGGTGAGGTCGATGCAGGTGACGGCGCGCAGGAGCCACGCGGCCTGCCACTCGCGCTTGACCGAGCGGCGGGCGGGCAGGGTGGCCGCGCGGCGCTCGATGGCGGACTGGTTGGCCTGCACGCGCATGATGGCGTCGAGGTCGAGATCCGCGCCGGTGTTGCGCGGGCTCGGCTCCGGGCCGGGTGGGGCCGCGCGTCGGGGCGCACGGGCCGGGGGGGCCTCCTCGGCCTCGGCCTCGTCGGTGTCGCGCGCGCGGTCCATGGCGGGAGGGTGGCACCCCGAGCCGAGGCTGTCCACCGGCCGCGGCGGGCGCGTCGCGCTCGTCCGCAACCCCGCGGGTCCGCGCGGGGGACGCGAACCCCCGGCGAGGTCGGCCGGTGGCCGATCGCCTCCGATGTCGCGGAGCGCTCGAGAGCCGGCCCTGCGGCCCTGGCGAACCCCCGCGGGTGGGGGCGACGCGACGAGCGCGGCCCCAAGCCGCGTCGGTCCTGGGGGCGAGAGGGGCAGCGCCGCGACGGTGCCACGATCCGGGAACCCGCTGGACCCCGGCTTCTCGCGGTGGCATGTCCCGCGCCATGGCCGACCGACCGCCCCTCCTGATCGCGCCCTCGATCCTGGCCGCCGACATGGCCGCGCTCGGCGCCGAGTGCGCCGCCGTCGAGGCCGAGGGCGCGGACTGGATCCATCTCGACGTGATGGACGGCCACTTCGTCCCCAACCTCACCTTCGGGCCGGGCATGGTGGCCGCGATCCGGCCGCACGTCACGGTGCCGCTCGACGTGCATCTGATGATCGCGCCGGTGGACCCCTTCGTCGAGGCCTACGCCTCGGCCGGCGCCTCTGGCATCACCGCGCATGTCGAGGCGGGGCCGCACGTCCACCGCACGCTCCAGGCGATCCGGGGCGCGGGCTGCCGGACGGGGCTCGCGCTCAACCCCGGCACGCCCGCGCAGGCCGCGGAGCCGCTCCTCGACGACGTGGACCTGATCCTGGTGATGACCGTCGACCCGGGCTTCGGCGGGCAGTCGTTCCTGACGAGCCAGCTGCCGAAGATCGAGCGGCTGGCGACGATGATCGGCGACCGGCCGGTGCGGATCGAGGTCGATGGCGGGATCGTGCCCGAGACGGCCCGCGCCGCGCGCGCCGCGGGGGCGTCGGTGCTGGTCGCGGGCTCCGGCGTCTTCCGCGACGGCTCGGCCCGCGACCCCGCGCCCTACGGCCGGGCGATGCGCGCCCTGCGCGAGGCCTGCGAAGGCTAGGGGGCCATCAGCGGCAGGGGAAGGCGTCGCCGAGGAAGGGGTCGTCGTGCAGGCGCCGGTAGAGGGCGAGGTCGCCCACGGTGGCGTCGCTCCAGCCGCGGCGCGCCAGCATCCAGGCGTCGAGCGAGGACAGCGCGGCCAGGCGGTAGAGCCGCGGCGGCAGCCCGTCCTGGTCGCCGTCCACGAAGGCCTCCTCGATCGCGCGGGCGGCGCGCGCGATGGCCACCGCGAGAATCCGCGATCCGCGCCTCGGGGTTCTCGCCGGCCAGCGCGCGCACGAGGTCGCGCCAGCCCTCGGGCTTCGCCAGGACGATCTCGAGCGCGCGCTCCACGAGCGCGTCGGCGTCCTCTTCGGACATCACGGGAACTCACGACACCGATCACAAGACGGTGTCCAGTGTCGGGCGATCCCCCCCGCCCCGCAACCCCGTCGCGCTAGTCTCGCGGTATTCTCTCCAGGAGCGCCTCGACGCGCGGGCCGATGCGCTCCACGATCCGCTCCACGCCCCTCGCGTTGGGGTGGATGGCGTCGGGCTGCATGAAGTCCATCGCGCCGCCGAGGCCGCCCCCGCCCCCGCTCTCCTGCGCGATCGCCGCGAAGAAGTCGGGCTCCAGCAGCGCGCCGTGCTCGGCGGCGAGGTCGGGGTAGATCGCGTCGAACGCCGCCTTGTAGGCCGGCCCGTAATTGGGCGAGACCTCCAGGCCCACGAGCAGCGCCGGCAGGCCCGCCGCGTCGATCCGGTCGAGGATGGCGTCGAGGTTGGCGCGGGCGACGGAGGGGTCGATGCCGCGCAGGAAGTCGTTGCCGCCCAGGGCCACGATCACCGCGTCGACCTCCGGCGTCAGCGTCCAGCCGATGCGCGACAGCCCCCCCGCGGTGGTGTCGCCCGAGACCCCGGCATTGATCAGCCGCACGTCGTGGCCGCGCTCGCGCAGCCAGGCCTCGAGCCGCGGCACGAGCCCGTCCTCGGGCGGCAGGCCGTAGCCAGCCGTCAGGCTGTCGCCGAGCGCCGCCACCACCGCCTGGGCCAGCGCGCTCTGCGGCATCAAGGCCAGGGCGGCGGCCAGCGCCGCGGCCTTGAGCGCGCCCGCGCCGTGTCCATATGTCCCGGGCCGGCCGAAGGGGAGGAAGCGCATGGACGGGCCGATCCTGTCCCTGAAGGAGGCGGGCCTGTCGCTGACGGGCAACGCGGGCCGGGTGGAGATCCTGCGCGGCGTCACGATGGACGTCGGCAGGGGCGAGACGCTGGGGCTCACGGGGCCGTCGGGCTCGGGCAAGTCGTCGCTCCTCATGCTGATGGGTGGGCTGGAGCGCGCCACCGGCGGCGAGGTCCGCGCGCTCGGGCACGACCTCGGGGCGATGGACGAGGACGCGCTCGCCCGCTTCCGACGCGACCATATGGGGGTGGTGTTCCAGTCCTTCCACCTCATCCCGACGATGACCGCGCTCGAGAACGTGGCGACGCCGCTGGAGCTCGCCGGCCACGCCGACGCCTTCGAGCGCGCCGCCGAGGAGCTGGCGGCGGTGGGGCTGGGCGCGCGCGCGCGCCACTACCCGGCGCAGATGTCGGGCGGCGAGCAGCAGCGCGTGGCGCTCGCGCGGGCCGCCGCGCCCCGGCCCGACATCCTGCTGGCCGACGAGCCCACGGGCAACCTCGACGCGGCCAACGGCGCGGCGATCATGGACCTGCTGTTCGGCCTGCGCGACCGGCACGGGGCGACGCTGGTCCTGGTGACGCACGCGCCCGAGCTCGCCCGGCGCTGCGACCGCGAGGTCCGGCTCGCCGACGGGCGGGTGGTCGAGGGCGCGCGGGGCGCGCGCCAGGCGGCGGAGTGAGCGCCGCCGCGGACCCCGCGCGCCCGCGCCCCGCGCCGCGCGCGGGAGGGCTCGCCACCGCCTGGCGCATCGCGCGGCGTGAGCTGCGCGGTGGGCTCCCGGGCTTCCGGGTGTTCCTCGCCTGCCTGGCGCTCGGCGTCGCCGCGATCGCAGCGGTGGGCTCGGTGGGCTCGGCGATCCGCGCGGGGCTCGAGCGCGAGGGCGCCACGATCCTGGGCGGCGACGCCGAGCTGGGCTTCACCTACCGCCTCGCCGGCGAGGACGAGCGCGCCTGGATGCAGGGGGTGGCGGCCCGCGTCTCCGAGGTCGTCGAGTTCCGCTCGATGGCCGTGGTGGGCGAGGGGCCGGATGCCGAGCGCGCGCTGACCCAGGTCAAGGCGGTGGACGACGCCTACCCGCTCGTGGGCGCGATGCGGCTCGACCCCGACATCGCGCTGGCGCGGGCGCTCGACGGAGCGGGCGGGGGCGCGGGCGGGCTCCCCGGCGCCGTCGTCGAGCGCGCCCTGGCCGACCGGCTCGGGCTCGTGCCGGGCGACCGCTTCGCGCTCGGCCTCCAGGAGTTCGTGCTGAGCGCGCTGATCGAGCGCGAGCCCGACGCCGCCGGCGGCGGCTTCGCCTTCGGGCCGAGGACCATCGTGCGGCGCGCCGACCTGGCCGCGTCGGGCCTGCTCGTCCCCGGCACGCTCTTCGACTCGGCCTATCGGCTCGATCTCGCTGCGGACGCCGACCTCGACGCGCTGGAGGCCGAGGCCGAGGCGCGCTTCGCGGACGCCGGCCTGCGCTGGCGTGACGCGCGCCGCGGCGCGCCGGGCGTCTCCGCGTTCGTCGACCGGCTCGAGAGCTTCCTGATCCTGGTCGGCCTCGCGGGCCTGGCGGTGGGCGGCGTCGGCGTCTCGGCGGCGGTGCGCGCCCATCTCGCGAAGAAGACCGCCACCATCGCCACGCTGCGCACGCTCGGCGCCGAGCGGCGCACCGTCTTCGCGGCCTACCTGATGCAGATCGGCGTCCTGACGGCGATCGGCGTGGCGCTGGGCGTCGTGCTGGGCGCCGCAGTCCCCCTGCTGGCGGCGCCCTTGATCGAGGCGGCGCTGCCGATCCCGGCCGCGCTCGGCCTGCACCCCGCGCCGCTGGCCTCCGCCGCGCTCTACGGGGCGCTGACGGCCCTCCTCTTCGCGCTGATCCCGCTCGCGCGCACCGAGGCCGTGCGGCCCGCGGCGCTCTTCCGCGCCGCCGATGGGACGGTCGCGGGCCTGCCGCGCCGGCGTTACCTCGCCGCCGCGCTGGCGCTGCTGGCGCTGCTGGTGGGCTCGGCCGCGGCCCTGTCGCGCGCGCCGATGCTGGCGCTCTACGCCGCCGCGGCGGTGGCGCTGGCGCTCCTGGCGCTGAGCGGGGCGGCCGCGGCGATCCGCTGGCTGGCGCGGCGCGCGTCGGGCGCGCGCGCGCTGCGCGGCCGCAGCGCGCTGCGCCTCGCGCTGGGCGCGATCTCGGGGCCCCGCGAGGAGGCGGGCTCGGTCGTCCTGTCGCTCGGGCTCGGGCTCGCGGTGCTCGCGGCGGTGGGCCAGATCGACGCGAACCTGCGCCGCTCGATCGCCGAGGAGCTGCCCGCGGTCGCGCCCGCCTACTTCTTCGTGGACATCCAGCCCGACCAGCTCGCGGGCTTCCGCGAGCGGCTGGCCTCGATCCCGGCGTCGCCCGCGTCGAGTCGGCGCCGATGCTGCGCGGGGTCGTCACGCGCATCAACGGCCGCCCGGCGGCGGAGGTCGCGGGCGAGCACTGGGTTCTGCACGGCGACCGCGGCGTGACCTACGCCGACCGTCCGCCCGAGGGCACCGAGATCACCGCCGGCGAGTGGTGGCCCGAGGGCTACGCCGGCCCGCCGCTCGTCAGCTTCGCGGCCGAGGAGGGCGCCGAGCTGGGCCTCGCCCTGGGCGACACCATCACCGTCAACGTGCTCGGCCGCGACATCACCGCCACCGTCGCCTCCTTCCGCGAGGTGTCCTTCGAGACCGCGGGGATCGGCTTCGTCATGCTGATGGACCCCGCGGCGCTCCAGGGCGCGCCCCACACCTTCATCGCCACCGTCTACGCCGAGCCCGAGGCCGAGGCCGCGATCCTGCGCGACCTCGCGCAGGCCTATCCCAACATCACCGCGATCCGCGTGCGCGACGCCATCGCGCGGGTGTCCGACGTGCTCGACGGGATCGCGGCGGCGATCCGCTACGGCGCCTCCATGACGCTGCTGACGGGCTTCGTCGTCCTGATCGGCGCGGCGGCGGCGGGCGAGGGCGCGCGCGTCTACGAGGCCGCGGTCCTCAAGACGCTCGGCGCCTCGCGCGCGACCATCCTGGCCTCCTTCGCGCTGCGCTCGGGGCTGATGGGCGCCGCGGCCGGCGCGGTGGCCCTCGCGGCCGGGTGCCTCGGGGCCTGGGCGGTCGTGACCTTCCTCATGGAGTCCACCTACCGCATCGCCTGGGGCAACGCGCTGGCGGTCGTGCTGGGCGGCCTCTTGGCGACGCTGCTGGCGGGGCTCGCCTTCGCCTGGCGGCCACTCGCGGCCCGGCCGGCTCGGGTGCTGAGAGCCAAGGAGTGAGGCTGGGGGCATGCATGCCCCCAGACCCCCGCGGAGGGGGGAGACGGTCCTTTGCCCTGCGCCACGCTGGCTCTAGGTCGGGCCCCGGGGAGGACGCCTGATGCTGCAGAAGACGCCCGCAGGCGAGCCGCGCCCGATCGTCGAGATCCGCGACCTTCGCAAGCGCTACGACACCGGGCTCGTGGCGCTCGACGGCGCGGACCTGACGATCCACGAGGGCGAGGTGCTGGCGCTCCTGGGGCCCAACGGCGCGGGCAAGACCACGCTGATCTCCGCGGTCTGCGGCATCACGAACCCGACCTCGGGCACGATCACGGTCGCGGGCCACGACGTGCTGCGCGACTACCGCGTCACGCGCCGCCTGATCGGGCTCGTGCCCCAGGAGATCAACCTCGAGCCCTTCGAGCGCGTCATCAACACCGTGCGCTTCTCGCGCGGCCTCTTCGGCAAGCCCGCCGACGAGGCGCACCTGACGCGCGTGCTCGACCGGCTGTCGCTGTCGGACAAGCGCCGCGCGCGGATCAAGGAGCTGTCGGGCGGCATGAAGCGGCGCGTGCTGATCGCCAAGGCGCTCGCCCACGAGCCGCGCGTGCTCTTCCTCGACGAGCCCACCGCCGGGGTGGACGTGGAGCTGCGCCGCGGCATGTGGGAGACCATCGCCGAGCTGAAGGCCCAGGGCGTGACGATCATCCTCACCACCCACTACATCGAGGAGGCCGAGGCCATCGCCGACCGCATCAGCGTCATCTCCAAGGGCCGCATCCTGCTCACCGAGGACAAGGCCGCGCTGATGGCGCGCATGGGCCGCAAGGAGATGCGCATCGACCTCGCCCGGCCCGTCCAGGAGATCCCCGCGAGCCTCGCCCGTTGGAACCTCGCGGTCGAGGACGAGGGCCGCGCGTTGCGCTACACCTACGAGGCCGGCGGCGCGCGCACGGGCATCACGCGGCTCCTCACGGACATCCGCGACGCGGGCCTTGAGCTGCGCGACATCCAGACCCACCAGTCCTCGCTGGAGGAGATCTTCGTGGATCTCGTGGGCGAGCATCCCGCCGCGGGCGCCGCGGGCGACGGGCCCCGGCGGGCCGCTCGGGAGGCCGTCCGATGAGCGCCGCGGCGGACGAGGGCGACGCTGCGCGCGGGGTCAACTGGCTCGCGATCGCCGCCATCTACCGCTTCGAGATGCAGCGCTTCTTCCGCACCATCGTGCAGTCGATGGTCTCGCCCGTCATCTCGACCTCGCTCTACTTCGTGGTGTTCGGCGCCGCGATCGGGAGCCGCATCGACCAGGTCGAGGGCGTGCCCTACGGCGCCTTCATCGTGCCGGGGCTCATCATGCTCTCCGTGCTGACCCAGGCGACCTCCAACGGCTCCTTCGGCATCTACTTCCCGAAGTTCATCGGCACGATCTACGAGCTTCTCTCCGCCCCGGTGTCGTTCTGGGAGGTGACGGTGGGCTACGTCGGCGCGGCGGCGACCAAGGCGCTCTTCATCGGCGTCGTGATCCTCCTGACGGCGTTCCTCTTCGTGGACATCCGCATCGAGCATCCCGTCTGGATGGTCTCGTTCCTGATCCTCACCTGCGTGAGCTTCGCGCTCTTGGGCTTCATCATCGGCATCTGGGCCAAGGGGTTCGAGCAGCTCCAGCTCGTGCCGCTCCTCGTCATCACGCCGCTCGTCTTCCTGGGGGGCTCGTTCTACTCGATCTCGATGCTGCCGCCCGTCTGGCAGACGATCACGCTCTTCAACCCGGTGGTCTACCTCGTCTCGGGCTTCCGCTGGTCGTTCTTCGGCGCCTCCGACGTGCCCGTCGGCTGGAGCCTCCTGGCGATCACGCTGTTCCTGGCCATCTGCCTGAGCGTGATCGCCTGGATCTTCCGCACCGGATGGCGGCTGAAGTCCTAGCCGTCGCGCGGGGCGCGCGCGCGCGCCCCGGCCAACGTCCCGCGACCAGGGAGGAGACCATGCCAAGCGTCGTCGCCATCGACCAGGGCACCACGTCGAGCCGCGCGATCCGCTTCGACGAGGACATGGGCGCGCAGGCCACCGCCCAGGAGGAGTTCGCGCAGCACTACCCCCGCTCGGGCTGGGTCGAGCACGAGGCCGCGGATCTGTGGGAGACCACGCGCCGCTGCCTCGACCGCGTGGCCTCGGACGACGTGGCCGCCATCGGCATCACCAACCAGCGCGAGACCACGCTCTTGTGGGACCGCGAGACCGGCCGCGCCCTCCACCGCGCCATCGTCTGGCAGGACCGCCGCACCGCCGAGCTCTGCGCGCGGCTGCGCGAGGAGGGCCACGAGGAGGCGGCGACCGAGGCGACCGGGCTCCTGCTCGACCCCTACTTCTCGGGCACCAAGCTCGCCTGGCTCCTCGACAACGTGGACGGCGCGCGCGAGGCGGCCGAGGCCGGCCGGCTCGCCTTCGGCACGGTCGATTCCTGGCTCATCTGGCACCTCACCGAAGGCCGCGTCCACGCCACCGACCACACCAACGCGTGCCGCACGCTGCTCTACGACGTGACGGCGGGCGAGTGGTCCGACGACATGCTGCGGATGCTCGACATCCCCCGCGCGGTGCTGCCCGAGATCCGCGACTGCGACGCCTCCTTCGGCGAGGCGGACCTCGGCGGGCGGCGCGTCGCCATCCGCGGCGTCGCGGGCGATCAGCAGGCCGCGACCGTGGGCCAGGCCTGCTTCGAGCCCGGCATGGTGAAGTCAACCTACGGCACGGGCTGCTTCGCGCTCCTCAACACGGGGGCGGAGCCGGTCGCCTCGCGCTCGCGCCTGCTGACGACGGTGGCCTATCGCCTCGGGGGCCGCACGGCCTACGCGCTCGAGGGCGCGATCTTCGTCGCGGGCGCGACCGTCCAGTGGCTGCGCGACGCGATGGGCGTGATCGACAGCGCGCCCCAGACGGCGGATCTCGCGGCGGGCGCCGACCCCGGCCAGGACGTGATCCTGGTGCCCGCCTTCACCGGCCTCGGCGCGCCGCATTGGCGGCCCGAGGCGAGGGGCGCGCTCTTCGGCCTCACCCGCGGCACGGGGCCGAAGGAGCTGGCGCGCGCGGCGCTGCAATCGGTGGGCTTCCAGACCCGCGACCTCCTGGAGGCGATGCGCGCCGACTACGAGGGCGAGACCCAGGTGATCCGCGTGGACGGCGGCATGGCGGCCTCCGACCCCGCGATGCAGTTCCTGGCCGACGTGACCGACGCGCCGGTGGACCGGCCCGAGGTGCTGGAGACGACGGCGCTGGGCGCGGCCTGGATCGCCGGTCACGCGGCCGGCGTCTACCCCGACGCCGCGGCCTTCGCCGAGCGCTGGTCGCTCGACCGCCGCTTCGAGCCGCAGATGGACGCAGAGGCCCGCGAGGCACGCCTCGAAGCCTGGGACCGCGCCGTGCGCGCCACCATCGCCGCCGCCGGCTGAGCGCCGACGCGCCTCGCGTCGGAGCGTCCCGGCCGCGTCGGCAGGCCGATCGCTGGAGGCGTCCGAGGTCGAGCCCGCGGAGGCGCCACCGGATCGTGCGTCACCGGACGCCCGCGACCGGCGCCGGCGACCCGCCGCTCCCCCGCGCGCCGCGCC
Organism: uncultured Alphaproteobacteria bacterium; assembly: GCA_963799455.1. Classification (GTDB taxonomy): domain Bacteria; phylum Pseudomonadota; class Alphaproteobacteria; order Rhodobacterales; family Rhodobacteraceae; genus CAWCXF01. Next base: position 710,818 of record CAWCXF010000007.1, read on the forward strand.
TTCACGCGCCCGTCCTGTCAGCGATCCGGTCTCGCCCCTGGGCTCCTCCGCCGCTCCCGACCGCCCCCGAGGACGCGCCGCCACGGCGCCGGAGCCTTCCGGCCCTGCGCCTTGTGGCCGTCCGCGCCCGCCTCTACATGAGCCGCCATGCGCCTCAACCCCTTCGCCAAGGCCCCCGCGACCGTCGCGGTCGTGAGGCTCTCGGGCCTGATCGCGCAGGGCACGCGCGGCACGCTCAACGACGCCGGCATCGGCCCGGTGCTGGAGCGCGCCTTCTCGCGCGGCAAGCCCCGCGCGGTGGCGCTCGTCGTCAACTCGCCCGGCGGCTCGGCGGCGCAGTCCTCGCTGATCGGCGCCCGCATCCGGCGCCTCGCCGACGAGCGGCGCGTGCCGGTCCACGCCTTCGTCGAGGACGTGGCGGCCTCGGGCGGCTACTGGCTCGCGGCCGCGGCCGACCACATCTGGACCGACGAGGCCTCGCTCGTGGGCTCGATCGGGGTGGTCTCGGCGGGCTTCGGGCTCGACCAGGCGATCGCGCGGCTCGGCGTCGAGCGGCGCGTGCACACCGCCGGGCGCTCGAAGTCGATGCTCGACCCGTTCCGCCCTGAGAAGGCGGAGGACGTCGAGCGCCTGCGCCGCATCCTCGAGCAGATCCACGCGGCCTTCATCGAGCACGTCCGCGCCCGGCGGGGCTCCAAGCTCGCCGAGGATCCGAGCCTCTTCACCGGCGAGGTCTGGGTCGGCCGCCGCGCCCAGGAGGTCGGGCTGACCGACGGCGTGGCGCATCTGGAGCCCAAGATGCGCGAGATCCTCGGCCCCGACCTGCGCTTCCGCCGCTACGGGCCGCGCCGGCCGTTCCTGCGCCGCCTCGGCGCCGGGGCGGGGGCGGAGCTGGGCGCCGCGGCGTTCGAGCGCATCCTCGCCGGGCTCGACGAGCGCGCCGCCTACGCCCGCCTCGGTCTGTAGCGCGTGCTGGCGATCGTCGCCCTCTTCCTGCTGGCGATGGCGGCCCTGGGGGTGTTCGGCCGCCTGAGGCTCGGCGGCCCCCGCTCCAAGCCGGGCCGCAAGCCGCGCCGCGCGAGCCGCTGCCCCGACTGCGGGCGCCACCGGATCGGCCCCGGCCCCTGCGAGTGCGGACGGACCTGAGTGGATATCCTGCTCGTCGCCGCGGGACTGGCGATCCTCCTGCTCGCGGGCGATCAGCTCGTGAAGGGGGCCGTCAACCTGTCGCTGCGCGTCGGGATCCCCGCGCTGATCGTCTCGCTCACCGTCGTCGCCTTCGGCACCTCGGCGCCGGAGCTGCTGATCTCGGTCGCGGCGATCCTCGACGGGGTGCCGGGCATCGCGCTGGGCAACGTGGTCGGCTCGAACACCGCCAACGTCTTGATCGTGCTGGGCCTGCCGGCGCTGCTGGTGGGGCTGCGCACCGCCGAGTGCGACACCCGCGCCTCCTACGTCCAGATGTTGGGCGCCAGCGCGCTCTTCATCGCGCTCGCCTTCCTCGGGCCGATCACTTGGTGGCACGGGCTGGTGCTGCTCGCGGGCCTCGCCGCGATGCTGGCCCTGGCCTTCCGCGACGCCCGCGCGCATCGCGCGAACGGCGAGGAGGAGGTCGAGGGCGCCGACCCGAGCCTGCCCGGCTGGCGCATCGCGCTGGCGCTCGCCCTGGGGCTCGTGGGCCTTCCGGTCGGCGCCGAGCTGATGATCCGGGGCGCCACCGGCCTCGCGGAGGCCTTCGGGCTCTCCGACGAGGTGATCGGGCTCACGCTGGTGGCGCTCGGCACCTCGCTGCCGGAGCTGGCGACCACCGTGATGGCCGCCTACCGCCGCCAGGCCGAGGTGGCGATGGGCAACGCCATCGGCTCCAACATGTTCAACTTGCTGGGCATCCTCGGCGTCGCCTCGCTCGTCGGGCCGATCCCGGTGGGGGCGCAGTTCCTCGCCTTCGACCTCTGGGTGATGCTCGCCGCCTCGCTCCTGCTGGCGCCCTTCGTGATGGGCTGGAACCTCACGCGCCCCTGGGGCGCCGCGCTGGTGGCGCTCTACGTCGCCTACATCGCCTTCGTCCTGTCATGAGCCGGAGCGCCGGCTGCGGGCCGCGACGGCGAGGGCGGGTCTGGGCGCGACCCTGCGTCGGACCGCGGAGCGGCGTGGTGAGCGGGTGCCTCGCGTGAGGTCGGACCCGTCGCCGCGGGCGCTCGTCACCGGCGCCGGCCGGCGCATCGGCCGGGCGATGGCGCTCCACCTCGCCGGGCGGGGCTTCGCGGTCGCGGTCCACCACGGCTCGTCCGAGGAGGAGGCGCGCGAGGTCGCGGGCCTGGTCGAGGCGGGGGGCGGCCGCGCCGTGGCGCTCGGCGCGGACCTCCTCGACGAGGACGCCGCCTGCGCGCTCCTGCCGCGCGCCGCCTGCGCGCTCGGCGGCCCGATCACCTGCCTCGTCAACAACGCCTCGGGCTTTCGGCGCGACGCGCTCGCCTCCGCCACGCGCGAGGGATGGGATCTCCACATCGGCCTGCACCTGCGCGCGCCCTTCCTGCTCGCCCAGGCGATGGCCGCGCAGGGCCTTGAGCCCACGTCCGACGAGGCGGGCGAGCCCGTGGCGCCCGGGCTCGTGGTCAACATGGCGGACCAGAAGGTGCTCGCGCCCACGCCCGACTTCCTCACCTACACGCTGTCGAAGATGGCGCTGTGGGATCTCACCCGCCTCGCCGCCCAGGCCCTGGCCCCGGCGATCCGCGTCAACGCCATCGGCCCCGGACCCACCATGCGCGCGCCGCGCCAGTCCGAGGCTCATTTCGCCGCGATGCGCGCCGCCACGCCCCTCGGCCGCGGCGCGGGGGCCGAGGACGTCTGCGCGGCGCTCTCCTACCTCCTCGACGCGCCCTCTGTGACGGGACAGCTCATCTGCGTGGACGGCGGCCAGCACCTCGCCCGCGCCGAGGCCGGCTAGCCCCGAGCGCGGGGTGCGTGTCCGAACGCGGACCGCGGCCCGGAACGCCGGGCGCGAGCCCGAGCGCCGGGTGTGGCCCGCAGCGCGGGGCGCCATCCCGAGCGGGCGGCCGGCCCCAGGGCGCGAAGTCCGCGGCGCGCCGCCCGGCTTGTCCACGGGCGCGCCGGTGGCTAGGTCCGGGGAACCCGCCGGCCCTGGCCGGCCGGGCCGAGGCCATCCCGAGGGGCGCCGATGACCCAGGACGCCGGCGAGACCGCCATCCAGACCGCCGAGGCCGAGGCCCCCGGAGCCGGCGGCGATCCTGCGCCCGCAGGCGCCGTCGCGCCCTCCGGGTCGGAGCCGCTCACCGGCCACGCGCTCATCAAGCGCACTGTGCGCACGCTCGACGCGAGCCCCGGCGTCTACCGGATGCTCGACGCCCAGGCCCGCGTCCTCTACGTCGGCAAGGCGCGCAGCCTCAAGGCGCGGGTGGCGTCCTACGCGCGGCCCGCCGGGCACTCGGGGCGGATCGCGCGCATGATCGCCGAGACCGCCTCGATGATGTTCCTCACGACGCGGACCGAGACCGAGGCGCTGCTGCTGGAGCAGAACCTCATCAAGCAGCTCAAGCCCCGCTACAACGTGCTGCTGCGCGACGACAAGTCGTTCCCCAACATCGCCTTCGCCAAGACCCACGCCTTCCCGCAGATCCGCAAGCACCGCGGGCGCAAGACCGAGGCCGGCTCGTATTTCGGCCCCTTCGCCAGCGCCGGCGCCGTCAACCGCACGCTCAACCAGCTCCAGAAGGCGTTCCTGCTGCGCACCTGCTCGGACGCGATGTTCGAGAGCCGCACGCGGCCGTGCCTGCTGCACCAGATCAAGCGCTGCTCCGCGCCCTGCGTGGGGAGGATCTCCGAAGGTGACTACGACGAGGCGGTGCGCGACGCCGAGCGGTTCCTCTCGGGCCGCTCGACGGGCGTGCAGGAGAGCCTGGCGCGCGAGATGGAGGACGCCTCCGAGGCCATGGAGTTCGAGCGCGCCGCGGCCCTCCGGGACCGCATCCGCGCGCTGACCCAGGTCCAGACGGCGCAGGGCATCAACCCCAAGGGCGTCAGCGAGGCCGACGTGATCGCGCTCCACGCGGCCGGAGGGCAGGCCTGCGTGCAGGTGTTCTTCATCCGCGCCAACCAGAACTGGGGCAACCGCGACTACTACCCGCGCGTCACCGGCGAGGAGGACGCGAGCGAGGTCATGCAGTCCTTCGTCGGCCAGTTCTACGCCGACCGCGAGCCGCCGCGGCTGCTGCTCCTGTCGCACGCGCTCGACGACCCCGACCTCGTGCAGGAGGCGCTGTCGGAGAAGGCCGGGCGCCGCGTCGAGGCCGCCGTGCCCCAGCGCGGCGAGAAGGCGGAGCTGGTGTCCTCAGCGCTGCGCAACGCGCGCGAGAGCCTGACGCGCAAGATGAGCGAGTCGGCGGCGCAGTCCAAGCTGCTCGAAGGGCTGGCCGAGGCCTTCGACCTCGACGCGCCCCCGCGCCGGATCGAGGTCTACGACAACTCCCACATCTCGGGCACCGACGCGGTGGGCGCCATGGTCGTCGCCGGCCCCGACGGCTTCGAGAAGGGCCAGTACCGCAAGTTCAACATCCGAGGCACCGAGCTGACGCCGGGCGACGACTTCGGCATGATGAAGGAGGTGCTGACGCGCCGCTTCAAGCGCCTCCTGAAGGAGGATCCCGACCGCGAGGGGCTGGGCTGGCCGGATCTGCTGCTGATCGACGGCGGCGCGGGGCAGGTCTCGGCGGTCTGCGCGATCCTGCGCGAGCACGGGGTGGACGACATCCCCGTCGTGGGCGTCGCCAAGGGCGTGGACCGCGACCAGGGCAAGGAGGAGTTCCACCGCCCCGGTCGGCCCGTGACGGCGCTCAGGCGCAACGACCCGGTGCTCTACTTCGTCCAGCGGATGCGCGACGAGGCGCACCGCTTCGCCATCGGCACCCACCGCGCCAAGCGCTCGAAGGCGATCGGCGCGACGCCGCTCGACGAGATCGCGGGCGTCGGCGCGGGGCGCAAGCGCGCTCTCCTGGCGCATTTCGGATCGGCCAAGGCGGTGTCGCGCGCGGCGCTGGCGGACCTCAAGGCGGTGGACGGGATCTCCGGGACGCTGGCCCAGAAGATCCACGACCACTTCCACGAGAAGGGCTGAGGCGCGCGCGCGGGCTCCCCCGCCTCCGCGCCGGGGCGCAGTGGCCCGGCGGTCCGAGGCCCGACATCCGGTCTTCGTCCCCGTCCCGGGACAGGGCGACGCCGGCCGGGGCCGCGCCTCGGATCGCGGGGGCCGGGCGCGTCACCGGCGAGCCCCGCGCCGCTCAGAGCGAGCGGTGGGCCGGCAGCTCGATGCGCGCGGCGAAGCGCTCGCCCGCGCGCAGCAGCGACACCTCGCCCCCGTGAAGCGCGACCAGCCTGCGCGTCATCGGCAGGCCCAGCCCGAGCCCGTCGGCGGCGCGCGTGGTGACGGGGCCCGCATGCGAGAAGGCGCGGAACGCCGTCGTCTCCGCCTCGGGCGCCATCCCCTCGCCGTCGTCGGCGACCTCGATCACGATCCCGCCGCCGGGCCTGCGCCAGGCGCTCACGCCGGCGTCCGAGCCGCCATGCATCACCACGTTCGACATCAGGCACGCCACGGCCAGCTCGAGCTTCGCGGCGTCCACCAACGCTCCCCCGACCCGTCCGGGCCCGCGCGCGATGCTCTTGCCGCGCGCGCCCGCCAGCGGCGCGAAGGAGGCGACCACGCGGTCGAGCAGCACGTCGAAATCGACCTCCGCCTCGTCGAGCGCCATCTCGCCCGAGCGCAGCTCGGTGAAGGCCAGCACGTTCTCCACCACCGCGCCCAGATGCCGGCCCGAATGCAGGAGCGCCTCGACCAGCTCGCGCTCCTCCTCGCCGGGCTCGAGGAGCTCGGCCACGCCCATCACGGCGTTGAGCGGCGTGCGCATCTCGTGGCTCACCAGCGTCAGGAACTCGTCCTGCGCCAGCCTCTGCGCCCCCGCGAGCGCGGCGGCCGCGGCGGAGTCGGGCTCGATCGGCAGCTCGTGGGCGCGCGCCACGATCCGCGCCAGCCGCTCCAGGAGCCGCATCTGCCGCGCGTCGGGCGCGGGCCGCGGCGCGAGGTCCACGGCGCACACGGTGCCGATGGCGAAGCCGCCCGACAGGATCACCGGCACCCCGACGTAGAAGCGGACGTGCGGCGGATGGACGACGACGGGCTGGTTGGCCCATCGCGGATCGGCCAGCGCGTCGGGGATCACCAGCGCCTCGCGCGTCACGAAGGTGTGCGCGCACAGCGAGAAGTCCTTCGGCACCGCGGCCATGTCGGTGCCCAGATGGGCGACGAACCGCGAGCTGTCGCTGTCGATCAGCGTCACCAGCGCCACCGGCGTGCCGAACGCCTCGCGCACGATCTCGGCCACCTCCTCGAACAGAGGGTCGCCGACCTCGCCACGGGCGCACAGCGCCCGCGCGGCCTGCGCGCGGGCGGACTCGTTGGCGGGCAGGGGAAAGGGCCGCAGGTCTGTCACGGGTCGCTCCTCCTCGCTTGGCACGGGGGGCCGTGTGGCAGATCGGCCTTGCGATCGCATGAACGGGGCTTTGCGACGGGCGCCGGTGCCGTCGCGGCTGCGCCCGATGACGCTCCCGTGGCGCTCCTTTCGCCCGGGGCCCCGAGGGGCTAGATGTCGGCCATGGACCTCACCCTGCCCAACGCGCTCACGCTCCTGCGGCTGGCAGCGGCGCCGCTGCTGGCGCTGGTGTTCGTGGCCTTGCCGCGCCCGTGGTCGGACGGGGCGGCGTTCGTCCTCTTCGTGGGCGCGGCGGTGACCGACTGGTTCGACGGCCACCTCGCGCGGCGCTGGGGGCAGGTCTCGCGCTTCGGCGCCATGCTCGACCCGATCGCCGACAAGGCCATGGTCATCATCGCCGTCGCCGTCCTCTTCGGCCTTTACGACCTCGACCCGCTCGTCGTGCTGCCGGCCGCGGTGATCCTCTTCCGCGAGGTGTTCGTCTCGGGGCTGCGCGAGTTCCTCGGCGACACCGCGGGCACGCTGGCCGTCACCCGCCTCGCCAAGTGGAAGACCACCGTTCAGATGATCGCCGTCTCGGTGCTGCTCGCCCAGGGCATCGCCGGGCAGGGCTTCGCCACCGCGCTGGTCGGGCTCGACCCCGAGACCGTCGGCGCCGTCCTCGGCGGCGAGGCGTCCGACGAGACCGGGCTCAACCTCTGGTGGGCGGCGTCGAGCACGCTCTACGCGCTCGGGCTCGCGCTCCTGTGGGTCGCGGCGGTCCTCACCGGCCTCACGGGATGGGACTACTTCCGCAAGGCGATGCCGCATCTGAGGGATCCCGCATGATCGCCACCTCCATCGACGTGCTCTACTTCGCCTGGCTGCGCGAGCGCACCGGCCTGCCGCGCGAGACCGTGGAGACTCAAGCCCCGACCGTCGCGGCCCTGGTGGACGAACTGCGCGGCCGCGGGCCCCGCTTTGAGGCGGCCTTCGCCGACATGGCCTCGGTGCGCGCGGCGGTGGATCAGGAGTTGGTCTCTCTGGACGCGCCGCTCGCGGGCGCCAGGGAGGTCGCGTTCTTTCCACCCATGACGGGAGGGTAAAGGACCGGGGGCACGCGTGCCCCCGGACCCCCGCTTTCGGGCGCATCTTTATGAACATCCAGATCCAATCCGAGGCGTTCGATCCCGGCGCGATCCTCGCGGCCGTGGGGAAGGGCGACCCGCAGGTGGGGGGCGTCGTGGCCTTCACCGGCGTCGTGCGCGGCGACGGGGGCCTGCGCGCGATGGAGATCGAGCACTACCCGGGCATGACCGAGCGCGCGGTCCGCGCCTTCGCCGAGGAGGCGATGACCCGCTTCCGCCTGCGCGACGTCGCGGTGGTCCATCGCCACGGGCGGCTCGCGGTGGGCGAGGCGATCATGATGGTGGCCACGGCGGCGCCGCACCGCGCGGACGCCTTCGCGGCGGCCGAGTTCCTGATGGACTGGCTGAAGTCTCGCGCGCCCTTCTGGAAGAAGGAGATCGGCGCGGACGGCGAGGCCTGGGTCGCGGCCAAGGACGACGACGAGGCGGCGCTCGGCCGCTGGTAGCCCCTGGAGCGCGTCCCGGCCCGAACGGGATCGGATCAGACGCTCCGGGCTCCTTCGTGGCCGCATGGTCCGGGCGCCCGACCGATCCGGTCGGGCTGGACGACTCCCTAGCCCCGCGCCGCCTGGGTTCGCTCGATCCACGCGCGCAGGGCGTCGGCCTCCTCCCTCGCCTCGACCATGCCCTCCATCGCGGCCTCGCGCTCGGCCTCGGCGTCCTCGGCGCGGATCCGCGCGTCGTCGCGCGCCGTCTCGGCCTCGTGCAGCGCCTGCGCCAGACGGTCGAGCTCGCCCAGCTCGGCCCCCGACGCGCGGGTGAAGCGATGCACCAGCCACGACGCGAACCAGCCCAGCGCGAACGCCACGAAGAGCGCCAGCGCCGTGGCGATCACCAGCTCGGTCCGGCTCATCGCCCGGCCTCGCGGGCCGCGTCCGCCTCCGCATGGGCGGCGTCCTCGGCCGCCGCCGCGGCCCTCGCGGCCTCCTCCTCGGACACCGAGGCCGGCCGGGCGGACAAGGCGGCCTCCGGGGCGTGCTCCTCCTCGCCCGGCGCGGCCGGCTCATCCGTGCCCGACGCAGCGTCGGCCGCCGGCGCCTCCGCCTCGTCGGGCGCGCCGGACCCTCCGAGCGCGAACTCGATCCGGCGGTTGGCCTCCCGGCCCGCCTCGGTGGCGTTGTCCGCGACGGGCCGCGCCTCGCCGTAGCCCACCGGGGTCAGCCCCGCGACCGGCACGCGGCGCGCGGCGAGCGCCTCGACGACCGACGCGGCGCGCGCGCGGCTCAGGTCGAGGTTCATGCCCTCGCGCCCCTGGGCGTCGGTGTGGCCGGCGACCTCCAGGGCGATGTCGGGGCACTCCGAGAGGATCGCGGCGATCTCGTCCACGATGGCGAGGCCCGAGGGCTCGATCGCGTCGGAGCCCGGCGCGAAGGCGATCTTGCGCGTCGCCTGGGCCGCCTGGACGCGCGCCAGGCATTCCTCGGGCGAGGGCGGGGCCGTCCCGGGGTCGAGCGCCGGGTCGTAGGCGATGTCGAGCCGCAGATCCTCGCCCCCGCCGAGCGCCCGGGACAAGAGCCCCGCGGCGCGCGCCTCGGCGTCGGGGTCGCCCGTCACGCCGCTCAGCGCCACGCCGTCCTCGCCCACGGCGACGCGCCCCTCGTCGAGCAGCGCCAGCGCCTCGATCCCGGCCATCGCGCGCAGCGGCCAGCCCTCTGGCAGCCCCTGCGCGGTGCGCACGGCCATCCGCAGCTCGGCGCCGGGGAATCGCGCGCGCGCCAGGCTCTCGGCCGCGGCGCGCGCGCGCTCGTGGGGCAGCCGGCCGCTCAGCGCCACCCCGCCCTCGTCGAGCACGGCGGCGAAGGCCGGCGCGCCCTCGTCCGCCGCCTGCTGCGGCGGCACGGCCTGCAGCGAGAACGACTCGGGCAGCGCGCCCTCCAGGGCGCCGACCACCGCGTCGAGGCGCGAGGGCGCGACGCCCTCGGGCGCCACCAGCGTCACGTCGGCGTCGGCGAAGGTGACGGTGCCGCCGCCCAGCTCGGCCACCGCCGCGATCGCCGCCGCCGCCGCCTCGGGCCAGCGCGGCGAGGGGGCGCCGAGCCCGAGCCGGCAGGCGGGCTCGGCGGCGCCGGCGCGCCGCGCCGCGGCCTCGATCGCGGCCGCGCCCTCGGGGGTCGCCGCGGCGCAGGCTTCGAGCCGCGCCGCGCCGCCCTCCATCCCGAAGCGCAGCGTGAAGGGCGAGATGACGGGGCGCGGGGCGCTCACGTCGAGGTCGAGCGCCAGCCCCTCGGGCCGCGCGCGGTCGAGGTCGGCCAGGATCCGCCGGCGCTCCTCGGGGCTCTCGGCCGCGGCGGTGATCGCCACGCGCGTCGCGTCCACCGAGATTTGCGAGCGCGCCAGCCCCTCGGCCGCCGCGAGCGCGTAGTCGAGCGCCGCGCCCCAGGAGGCGGGCACCGGATGGTCGGCGGTCTCGAGGAAGTCGGAGACCGGCGAGGCCGTGGCGCGCTCGAGCCGCCGGGCGAGCGCCGCGCGGTCGGTGGATTCGGGCACCAGCCCGATGAGCGACAGCCCGTCCTGCCCTCGCAGCATCTCGACCGCGTAGCGCGGGGGCGCGACCCCGGGGCCGCCCTCGACCCCCATCGCGTCGACGATGCGGGCGGGATCGACCACGCGGCCCGCGGCGGTCAGCGCGCGGAAGCGCTGCGCCTCCGAGGGCGCGGTGCCGGTGAGCGTCAGGCGCAGCCCGTCGGCCCGGGCTTGGGCGAAGCCGAGCCCCTGCGCGCGCAGCGCATGGGCGGCGTCGCGCTCTGAGCGCGCCTCGATGGCGGTGGCCGCGAGGAGGGCCGTGCCCAGCGCCAGCGCGGCGGCCAGCGCGAAGGGCGCGATGCTCAGGAGCCGGGTCATGGGGGCCTCAAGCGGTGATGCGCAGCGCGCGGCACCCTAGGCAGGCCGCCGCCCATGCGCAATCGTGGCCCATCCGCCTCAGGCCGCCAGGAGCGCCAGCGCCAGCGCGCCGACGACGATCAGCCCCGCGTCGCGGCTGGCGCGGAACGCCGCGAGGCAGGAGGCCGGGTCGGCGGTGTCGAGCCGGCCCGTCTCGCGCGCCATGTGGACCCCCATGCCGAGCGGCCCCAGCAGCGCCAGCGCCAGCGGCAGGGGGGCAGGGGCCGCGAGGACGACCGCCAGCGCCAGCAGCGCCACCGCGGCGGCCGCGAAGCCCGCGAGCCAGGGCCTCGACGCCTGCCCGAAGAGCCGCGCCGTCGAGCGCACCCCGATCAGCGCGTCGTCCTCCGTGTCCTGATGGGCGTAGATCGTGTCGTAGTGCAGCGTCCAGGCGATGCCCGCGGCGTAGAGCGCGACCGGCGCCCAGGACAGCGAGCCGGCATGCGCCGCCCAGGCCAGCAGCGCCCCCCAGTTGAAGGCGAGCCCGAGGAACGCCTGCGGCCACCAGGTGAAGCGCTTGGCGAAGGGGTAGACGGCCACCAGCGCCAGCGAGCCCACACCGAGCGCGATGGCGAGCGGACCGAAGGTCAGCAGGATGGCGAAGGCCGCGAGCGCCTGCGCCACCATCCAGGCGAGCGCTCGGGCCACGCTCACCTGCCCCGAGGGGATCGGGCGCGAGCGGGTGCGCGCCACGGCCGCGTCGAAGCGCCGGTCGGTCACGTCGTTCCAGGTGCAGCCCGCGCCGCGCATCAGCCAGGCGCCGATCGCGCAGCCCAGCGCGATCCAGGCGTCGTAGGGCCGCGGCGCCCCCGCCAGCATGGCGAGCCCCAGCCCCCACCAGCAGGGGATCAGCAGGAGCCATGTCCCGATCGGCCGGTCGGCGCGCGACAGCCGCAGGTAGGGCCGCGCGCCCTCGGGCGCCCAGGCGTCCACCCAGTTGCCCCGCGCCGCGTCCGCGACGGGCCCGGGCGCGGCGGGCGGCGGTCCGGGCCGCGCGCCCCGGACGCCGGCTCCGATCCCGACGCGGGGCTCGGCCGCGGATGACGACCCGGAGGCAGGGATCACCCCGGACGCGGGGCTCGGCTCGGACGAGGGCTCCGGCACCGGCCCCGACGCGAGCCCTCGCCCGGATGCAGGCCGCCCCGCCCCGAGCGGGTCGCCGGCGGCGCGGGGCGGGGCGGAGCCGGGCACGGAGCCGGGCACGGAGCCCGGCGCCGTGCGCGCCGCCGCGGCTCGCGCCGTCGCCGTGGCTTGCTCCGGCGTTCCGGTCCGCGCCGGCGTTCCGGTCCGCGCCGGCGTTCCGGTCCGCGCCGGCGCTCCGGCCCCTGGCGCGTCGGGTGCTTGGGTCATAGGTGGCTCCCCGTGGCCGGCGTGCGACTGTTCATAGACCGCCCCGAGGCGGCGGGGCAAATGGCCGAGGGCGAGCGCGTGGCGCTGACCCGGGAGCAGGCCCACTACCTCTTCGCGGTGATGCGGATGGGCGCGGGCGAGGCGCTCGCCGTGTTCGACGGCCGCTCCGGCGAGCACGCGGCCACGATCGCCGAGGCCGGGCGGCGCTCGGGCGCGCTGGTCCTGGGGCCGCGCACCCGCCCGCTCCGGGCGCCGCCCGACCTGTGGCTCCTCTTCGCGCCGATCAGGAAGGCGCGCACCGACTTCATCGTCGAGAAGGCGACCGAGCTGGGCGCGGCGCGCCTGTGCCCCGTGCGCACCGAGCGCACCCGGTCCGAGCGCGTGCGCGCCGAGCGCCTGCGCGCCCACGCCATCGAGGCCGCCGAGCAGTGCGGCGGCACTTATCTGCCGGAGGTCGCCGAGATCGCCCCCTTGGGCGCGGTGCTCGACGCCTGGGATCCCGCGCGCCGGCTCGTCTTCTGCGACGAGGCGCTGGCGGGCGAGGCGTCGCGCATCGACGCGCCCGCGCCGGCCGCGCTGCTGATCGGCCCCGAGGGCGGCTTCTCCGAGCCCGAGCGCGCGCGGCTGCGGGGCATGGCCCGGGCGGTCTCGCTCGGGCCGCGGGTGCTCAGGGCCGACACCGCGGCGGTGGCGGCGCTGGCGCTGTGGCAATCGGCCTGGGGCGACTGGTGAGCGCACGCGCGCTCCCGCGGCGCCGTCGGGCGCCCGCCGAGGCGCCGAGGGCGGGCGCGTGATCCGCCCCGGGGTCAGGGCCGGCCTGCGCCGCTGGGGCGAGGCGCTCGCGGGCCTCGGGCTCCTGGCGCTGGGCCTGCGGTGGACGGCCTCCACCGGCCTTCTGGTCTGGGTCGGCGCCGCGGTGGCGGCTCTGGGCGCCGGCGTCGCCTTCACCGGCGTCCAGCGCGCGCGCTTCCGGCGTGGCGGCGAGGGGCCCGGCGTCGTGCGGGTGGACGAGGGGCGGGTGCTCTACATGGGGCCATCCGAGGGGGGCGCGGCCGATCTGGACGCGCTGCGCTCGGTGAGCCTCGACCCCGAGGGGCCGGACGGTCCGGCCTGGGTGCTCGACGGCGACCGCGCTCTGCGGGTGCCCGCGGACGCGCTCGGGGCGGACGCGCTGCTCGACGCCTTCGCCGCGCTGCCGGGCTTCGAGGCGTCGCGCGCGCTGGCCGCGCTGGGCCGCCGGGGCTCCGCCCCGGTCGCGGTCTGGCGCGCGCCCGGCGCCGCCGGGGAGCCTGCGCGCCTGCCCGGCGCGGGCGCGGGCGGCCCCCGCCGCCTGCCGCCGGACGCGCCCTGAGGCCCGCCGCTCGGCCCGGGCCGGGGCGCGCCTCGCTCCGCCGAGGCGCAGGATGCCGACGCGCCGCCGAGCGCGCGACCGCCCCGCCTCGCGGCGTCCGCGCACCGTCCCCCTTCGGGCCGCCCGCGCGCCCCGGTCCTCGTGCCCCTCGCCCGGCCCGGACCGCCCATCGGCGCGCCGGCGTCCCGGCCGGACCCGCCGCGCCCGCCGCGCCCGCCGCGCGTGGAGCCCTCCGCCTCCCGCGCGGCGCCGCGGCCCCGTCCGGATTGACTTCGTCGCGCCTGCGGCCCAGGTCACGACCCCAGGTCAAGGCCGGCCGAGGCGAGGCGGGCGCGAGGAGAGGGTGCGCCCGATGTCGATCCCCCAGCCCGGCGGCGGCGCCGTCGAGTCGAAGGCCGATCTGGTGGCCTACCTCGAATCGGGCTGCAAGCCCGAGGCGGACTGGCGCATCGGCACCGAGCACGAGAAGTTCGGCTATCTGGAGGACACGCTCGAGCCCTTGCCCTACGACGGGCCGCGCTCGGTGCGCGCCGTCCTTCGGGGGATGGCCGACCGCTTCGGCTGGCGCCCCGTCGAGGAGGCGGGCCACCTCATCGGGCTGGAGCGCGACGGCGCCAACGTCTCGCTGGAGCCCGGCGGCCAGCTCGAGCTGTCGGGCGCGCCGCTCTCGACCATCCACGAGACCTGCGACGAGGTGAACCTGCATCTGGGCGAGGTGCGCGCCGTCGCCGACCCCTTGGGCGTGCGCTTCATCGGCCTGGGCGCGGCGCCCGTGTGGACCCATGACGAGATGCCGCTGATGCCCAAGGGCCGCTACCGGCTGATGGACGCCTACATGCGCCGCACGGGCACCCACGGCACCCAGATGATGCGCCGCACCTGCACCGTGCAGGTCAACCTCGACTTCGCCTCTGAGGCGGACATGGTCCGCAAGCTGCGCGTGGCGTTGTCGCTCCAGCCGGTGGCCACCGCGCTCTTCGCCAACTCGCCCTTCTTCGAGGGCCGGCCCAACGGCCACCGCTCCTGGCGCTCGCGGATCTGGCGCGACCTCGACGGCGCGCGCACCGGCATGCTGCCCCTGGCCTTCGAGGAGGGGTTCGGCTTCGAGGCCTACACCGACTGGGCGCTCGACGTGCCGATGTACTTCGTCTTCCGCGACGGCGCCTACGTCGATGCGCTGGGCCAGTCCTTCCGCGACTTCCTGGCGGGCCGGCTGCCCGCGCTGCCGGGCGAGAGGCCCACCCTCGGGGACTGGGCCGACCACCTCACCACGCTCTTCCCCGAGGCGCGCATCAAGCGCTACATGGAGATGCGCGGCGCCGACGGCGGCCCCTGGCGCAGGCTCTGCGCGCTGCCCGCGCTCTGGGTCGGGTTGATGTACGACGGAGGCGCGTTGGACGCCGCGTGGGATCTGGCGAAGGACTGGGACGCCGAGACGCGCGAGGTGCTGCGGGTGGCTGCGTCCGAGCGGGGGCTCGCCGCGGAGGTGCCCACGGGATCGGGCGGCGTGCGGATGCTCGATCTGGCGCGCGAGGTGGTGGCGATCGCCGAGGGCGGCCTGCGCGCGCGGGCGCGGCCCGGCGCGGGCGGCCTGATCCCCGACGAGACGCATTTCCTCGCCGCGCTGCGCGAGAGCGTCGAGACCGGCCGGACGCCGGCCGACGAGCTGCTCGAGCGCTACGAGGGGGAGTGGGGCGGGGATCTGCGCCGGGTCTACGAGGACTACAGCTACTGACGCCCGGCTACGGACGCCCGCCCCGCGGCACGCGGGGGACCGCGCTGTCGGCGAGGGCGGCGGGATCGTCGGGTGGCGGGCCGAAGCGGTTCGCGCCGGGCTCGGAGGGGCGGGTCCACCACCACAGGAGGACGAGGGCGCCCGCGAGCGGCACGAGGATGAGGAGATACCACCAGCCGCTGCGCCCGATGTCATGCAGGCGGCGGACCGACACCGCGAGGCCGGGCAGGAGCGTCGCCAGCGAGAACGCGAGGCCGAGCGGCCCGCTGCCGTCGGGCGCGACGCCGAGGAGGGCGGCGTCGATCAGCCCCAGGATGATCTGCGCCAGCACGAGGAACAGGGAGAACCACCAGAACTCGGACCGCCGGGCGCGGTGCGAGAAGGTCGCGTAGCGGCGAAAGCAGGCGCGGACGGCCTCGGCGAAGGTCATGGGGCGTCGTCCTCGAGGTTCGGGTTCTTCGGGGAGGCGCCGACGCTCCCTCGGGCGGCGCCGCGGCGGGCGGACGGCGCTCGCGGCGCGTCCGGCTTCGGGCGGATCGGGGAGGTGGGCCGCCAGGAACGACGCGACGCGCTCCGGCGGCATCTCGCGGGGCCGCCGGATCGGCCCGGATGCCGGTCGAGAGGTTGCACGAGACGGATCCCCCCGCCTGGGCGAGGGGGCTCTCGGCCCGTCCGCCCGCGCGGGCCGAGCGCCCCGCGATCCAGCGCCGGCCCGCCGCCCGGCCCGCCGCCTGGCCCTCCGCCCGGCCCTCCGAGCAGCCCCGGGGCGGCGCCCCCCGGACGGCGAGCGCGGCGAGGCGCCCGGCCCGCCTCATCGCAGGCCCTGCCCCCCGGCGCCGATCCGCGGCTCGGTGCCCGCCGCGAGCCGGCGGATGTTGGGGGCGTGGCGGGCGAAGATCAGGGCGGTGAGGGCCACGAAGAGGGCCACCGCCTCGTCCCGGCCGAGGAGCGCCGCGAGAATCGGGGAGGCGGCGGCGGCCGTCAGCGCCGAGAGCGAGGAGATGCGCGAGGCGCGCGCCGTGACGAGCCAGACCGCGCAGGCCGCGAGGCCCACCGGCCAGGCGAGCGCCAGGAGGACTCCGAGGAAGGTCGCCACCCCCTTGCCACCGCGCAAGCGCAGCCAGGCCGGGTAGCAGTGCCCGGCGAAGGCCGCGAGGGCCGCGACCTGCGCCGCGTCCTCGCCGAGGGCCGCGCGGGCGGCGAGGACGGCCATGGCGCCCTTGGCCGCGTCGAGGATCAGGGTCAGGGCGGCGGCCTTGCGGTTGCCGGACCGCAGCACGTTGGTGGCGCCGATGTTGCCCGATCCGATCGAGCGCGGATCGGCGAGCCCGAAGCCGCGCGACACGACGATGCCGAAGGGGACCGACCCCACGAGGTAGGCCAGCAGCGCCGTCAGCGCGAGGATGAGCGGCGGCGTGACGATCTCTGGCACGTTGGCTCCCCAAGAGGTGGTCGAGCGAGACGCTACGGTGGACGACGGCCCCCCGTAAACGGGGGTCTGGGGGCACGTGTGCCCCCAGCCCTTCAGAACGCGCGCTCTCCCCCGACCCAGGTGCCCCGCACGCGCCCCTGCATCCGCGCCCCGTCGAAGGGGGTGTTCTTCGACTTCGAGCGCAGCGCGAAGCGGTCGAGCACGAAGGGGGCGCCGGGGTCGAACAGCACGAGATCCGCGGGCGCGCCGGGGGCCAGGCGCCCGCCCGGCAGCCCGAGCCGCCGCGCCGGGTTGAGCGAGAGCGCGCGCCAGAGCGTCGGCAGGTCCAGATCGCCCGAGTGGTGCAGCCGCATGGCGGCGGGCAGCAGGGTCTCCAGCCCGACGGCGCCCGAGGCCGCGGCCTCGAAGGGCAGGCGCTTGGATTCCTCGTCCTGGGGCGTGTGGTAGGAGGACAGGGTGTCGATCAGCCCCGAGGCCAGCGCCTCGACCACGGCGCGGCGGTCGTCCTCGTCGCGGAGCGGGGGCTTCACCTTGAAGAAGGTGCGCCAGTCGGCCACGTCGAGCGCGTTGAGGGTGGCGTGGTGGATCGAGGTGCCCGCCGTCACGTCGAGCCCCGCGGCCTTGGCGCGCGCGAGCGCGGGGAGGGCGGCGGCCGTGGTGACCTGGTCGGCGTGCCAGCGCGCGCGGGTCAGCTCGACGAGGGCGAGGTCGCGCTCGAGCCCCATGCGCTCGGCCATCGGCGGGACGCCCGGCAGGCCGCGCAGGGTGGCGAACTTGCCCGAGGTGGCGCAGGCGCCGCGGCTCAGCGTCGGCTCCTGGACGTGGCCGATGACGAGCGCGCCGAGCGAGGCCGCGTAGGTCAGGCAGCGCGCCGCGACGCGCGCGTCCTCGACCACCGCGTCGCAGTCGGTGAAGGCGACGGCGCCCGCGTCGCGCAGGAAGGCCATCTCGCTCATCTGGCGGCCCTCGCGGCCCCTCGTCAGCGCGGCCATGGGCGCCACGCGCACGCGCACGCGCGCCGTCCCGGCCGCGCGGCGGCGGACGTATTCGAGCGCCTCGGGCGCGTCGATCGCGGGCTCGGTGTCGGGGCGGGTGACGATGGTGGTCACGCCGCCCGCCAGCGCCGCCTCGGAGGCGGTGCGGAAGCTCTCCTTGTGGCGCTCGCCGGGCTCGGAGACCTTGACGCCGAGATCGACGATGCCGGGCGCGAGGCGGAGCCCGGCGCAGTCGATCCTCTCGGCGTCGCGCGGGGCCGGGCCGTCCCGGATCACGCCATCGGCGACGAGGAGCGAGCCCGGCGCGTCGGTCCCGGCCTCGGGGTCGATCAGGCGCGCGTTCTCGAAGAGGATCAACGGCCCGGACCGCCGCGTCGCCGCGCGCGCCGTGCCGTGAACGCGCCGACCGCGGCCAGCACGAGGCCCGACGCCCAGAGCCAGAGCTCGTTGGCGAGGACGCCTCCGCCGACGAGGAGCGCGCCCAGCACCAACGCGCCGGCGCCCGCGGCCCGGCCCGTGGCGCTGGGCCGCGGGCCTCCGGCCGCCGGGGGCGCCTCGGGCGGCGGGCGCTCTGCCGGCGCGCCGGCCTCGCCGCCCTTCGCGGCGCCCAAGGACGCAGCCGCGCCGGGGGACGCCTCGGCGTCGTGGAACGCGCCGAGATAGCGCAGGCGGTCGGGCATCCGCAGACGCGTCGCCCGGCCCCCGAAGGCGCGCGAGGCGATCAGCACGACGTGGCCCTCCGCCTCGGCGAGCCGGGGGTCGGAGGCCTCGCGCTCCGAGACGCCGTAGGCCATCCGCAGATAGCCCGGCAGGCCCATCCCCTTGAGGTTTCCCATCGCGAACGCCTCGACGCCGCGCGGGTCGAGCGCCCCGGCGCCGAGGTCGTCGCGCAGCGGCCAGGGCGCGCCCTCGGCCGCGCCCTCGGGCGTCGCGTAGGTGCGCAGGGCGGCCTCGGAGGGGAAGGGCGCCGTGAAGACGCGCACCACGCCGTGCTCGAAGGCGGGGATCTCGATGGTGTCGGTCAAAGGGGAACCCCCGCGCTCGAGGATGACGGGCAGGCCGGGCCCGACCGCCAGTCGGGCCCGGCCGGGATCTGCAGCTCCGCGTGCAGGGCACCGTCCCGCAAGCCCAGCGCCTCTTCCAGCGGAGGCGGGATCCCCGCGATTGTGATCAAGGCCACGCTCCGGGCCGGGTCCGGTCCCAGCGGTGGCGGCAGGGGGATCGGACAGGTGATCGCCAGGAGGCGGGGGCCGTTCGTCGTCATCACGATCCAGACATCCTCCGGGTGGTTGCCGGCCCAGTAGCCCGCGTCGATCCCTCGGCTGTAGAGGGGCGCCCATCCCCGGAGCATCGGGTCGAGGCGTTCGCACGCCATTCGCATCCCGTCATCGGGCAGCAGCACCGTGTAGACGCCCACGCCGTCCACGTCCCCGGCGCAGCAACCTCGAAGGTAGGCTCGTCGTGCCGGGCCGGCGCGGAGGGGTCGAACCGCCGTGTCGGGCCGAGCCCGCCGAGGATGGAGAGGGGGTAATCCAAGAGCGACTCCTTCATGCCGGTGCCGCGGAGGGCCTCCACCGCCCGCGGCGCCGTCATCGACCCGCCCAGGCAGGCGTGGAGGAAGAGGCCCACGGGGTCGTCCCGCGGGTCGGGCGCATCGGTCGGGATCACCCCGGGCGTCACGGTGGCCTGCGCTCGGACTGGCGGGGCCGCCGGGGACCCGAGCAGGACGAGGACCAGGGCGCGGATCACGACGCGGCCCTCAGGTTGCGCGCCAGCAGGTCCATCGCCGCCATCCGCACCGCCACGCCCATCTCGACCTGGGTGCGGATCACCGAGCGGGCGAGGTCGTCGGCGATCTCGCCGTCGATCTCGACGCCGCGGTTCATCGGACCCGGATGCATCACGATCGCGTCGGGCCTCGCATGGGCGAGCTTCCTCGCGTCGAGCCCGAAGCGGTGGTGGTATTCCCTGACCGACGGGACGAAGGCGCCGTCCATGCGCTCGCGCTGGAGGCGCAGCATCATCACCACGTCGCAGCCCTCGAGCCCGGCCTCCATGTCGTCGGTCACCTCGACGCCGAACTCGGCGATGCCCGAGGGCATCAGCGTGGGCGGCCCGATCAGCCGCACCCGCGCCTCCATCCGGCCCAGGAGCAGGATGTTCGAGCGCGCC
Organism: uncultured Alphaproteobacteria bacterium; assembly: GCA_963799455.1. Taxonomy (GTDB): domain Bacteria; phylum Pseudomonadota; class Alphaproteobacteria; order Rhodobacterales; family Rhodobacteraceae; genus CAWCXF01. The sequence goes on from CAWCXF010000007.1 coordinate 730,366, forward strand.
ACGCGGGAATGCGCGATGTCGCCGCAGATCGCCACCGTGAGGCGCGCGAGCCGCCCCTTGGCGCGCCGGATCGTCAGCGCGTCGAGGAGCGCCTGGGTCGGGTGCTCGTGGCGCCCGTCGCCGGCGTTGAGCACCGCGCAATCGACCTTGGCCGCGAGCAGATCGACCGCGCCCGACTGCGGATGGCGCACCACGAGGAGGTCGGGGCGCATCGCGTTGAGGGTGGCCGCGGTGTCGAGCAACGTCTCGCCCTTGGCGACCGAGGAGGTCTGCATGGCCATGCTCACCACGTCGGCGCCGAGCCGGCGCCCGGCGATCTCGAAGCTCGCCTGGGTGCGCGTCGAGGGCTCGAAGAAGAGGTTGACCTGGGTGAGCCCGGCCAGCACCTCCGGCGCGCGCCCGCGCGCGGCGTAGTCGGAGGCCAGGTCGAGCACGGCGGTGATCTCGGCCGGATCCATCCGCTCGATGCCCAGCAGATCCTTGCCCCGGATGCCCGTCATGCCGTCCTCCCCGCAGGGGGTTAGCCCGTGCGGGCAGCGAGGGGCAAGCGCGGCCCCGCAGGAGGCGGCCGCGACGCCGGACCCTCGGCGCCCCCGACATCCCTGAGCGCGGCCCGCGACGCGCCCGCTCCCGTCGGGCGCCCGGCGATCCGTCGGAAGCGGTGGTCCCGGCGCCGCCATGGCCGCGCGGTGCGGGTGGCCGGAGCGCGGGGCCGAGTCGGACGCCGCCCTTCGATGCGAGCCGTCAACGATTCGTTAACCAGGCGGGGGCGATGCTGCGACCGACCCGGATGGAGGCCGTCATGACACGCATCCTCGCCGCGCTGCCCGCCCTTCTGCCGATCGCCGCGGCGCTGGCGCTCGCTCTGGCGATCCTCGGGATCCCGATCCCCGCCGAGCTCGCGCCGACGCCGCTGCGCGCGACGCTCTGCGCCTCGGCCGCGGCCCTCGGGCTCCAGCTGCGCCACCGCGCCCTCCTGCGCCGCGAGGCGGCCCTGGCGCGCAGCCGGGGCTAGCGCCGCCCCCGGTCCGCGACGACCGCGGGATCCGGGCGGGCGGTGGATTCGCCCGCCCGGGCGGCCTAGCTTGGGCTCATGGGTGACGACCTCGATCCGGCGCGGGCTCGCGCGATGCTCGAATGGCAGGTCGAGCTGGGCGCAACCGAGGCCATCGGCGAGACGCCGGTGGACCGGCTCGCCCCGCGCGCCATGGCCGATCCCGAGCGCGGGCCCAAGCCCCCTGGGGCGGCCCCGGAGGACCGGCCCGTCGGCGGCGAGCCGGACGCCCCGGCGCCCGCCGTGGCGGCGCGCCGTGACGGGATGGGGCGCGAGGGCGCATCGGCCGCCGCCCCCGACCCGTCGGACGCCGCCGACCCCGTGGCCGCGGCCCGCGCCGCCGCCGCGGCCGCGCCCGACCTCGCCGCCCTGCGCGAGGCGATCGCAGCCTACCCCCATTGCGAGCTTCGCCGGGGCGCTCGCAACGTCGTCTTCGCCGACGGCGTGCCCGGCGCTCGCGTCATGATCGTGGGCGAGGCGCCGGGGCGCGACGAGGACATCGAGGGGCTGCCCTTCGTCGGCCGCTCGGGCAAGCTGCTCGACCTCATGCTCGCCGCCATCGGGCTGTCGCGGCACGCCGAGGATCCGGGCCGCGCGGTCTACATCACCAACGTCATGCCCTGGCGCCCGCCGCAGAACCGCGATCCGAAGGCGGGCGAGATCGCCATGATGAAGCCCTTCCTGGAGCGCCATGTCGCGCTCGCCGCGCCCGAGATCCTGGTCCCCATGGGCAACCCCGCCTGCGCGGCACTCCTGGGCCTGCGCGGCATCACCAAGCTGCGCGGCGTCGAGACCGAGGCGCTGGGCCTGCCCGCCCTGCCGATGCTCCACCCGGCCTACCTGCTGCGCAACCCCGTCGCCAAGCGCGAGGCGTGGGCGGACCTGCTGGCGCTGGAGGAGCGGCTGAATGGATGACGCGGGGCCCGTTCGGCCGGGAGGCGCCGCGTCCTTCGGCCGGCTGACGGATTTCGCGCCGCGCGAGGCCTGGGGCCACGAGGCGCACGCCTTCACGCCCTGGCTCGCCGAGAACATCGACCGGCTCGCCGAGGCGGTGGGCATGGAGCTGGAGCTGACGGGCCAGGAGGTGCGCGTCGAGCGCTTCGCCGCTGACATCCAGGCGCGCGACCCGAGCGACGACTCGGTCGTGCTGATCGAGAACCAGCTCGAGGCGACCGACCACACCCATCTTGGCCAGATCCTCACATGCCCTCGGGGCTTTGATGTGCACACCGTGGCCCGGAGCGCACCCGCCTTCCGCGGCGCCCCGGCCTAGGAGGCGGACCCGATGCCCATCGACCTCACGACGCTCCTCGCGTTCCTCCCCGCGGCCGTCGCACTCGTCCTGACGCCCGGTGCGGACATGATGTTCGCGCTGGCGCAGGGCCTGCGCGGCGGGCGGCCCGCGGCCATTGCCGCCGCTGGCGGGGCCTCCATGGGAACCATGGTGAACGCGGCGCTGGCGGGAGCGGGGCTCGGAGCGGTCGTCGCGGCGGCGCCCGCGCTCTTCGACGTCATCCGGTGGGCGGGGGCGGCCTACCTCCTCTGGCTCGCCGTGCGGACGCTGCGCTCGCCCCTCGCCGGGGGAGGGGGGCGCCCGGCCGTCCGCCCGTCCCGCGCCTTCCGCGACGGCCTCGTGGTGAACCTGTCGAACCCCAAGGTGATCCTGTTCATCCTGGCGTTCCTGCCGCAGTTCGTGGACCCGTCGCACGCGGTGCTCCCTCAGTTCCTCGTCCTGGGCTCCATCCTCGCAGGGGGCGGGTTCCTCGTGCTCTCGCTCGTCGGCGCCTTCGCCGGCGGCATCGGTCAGGCGCTCGCGCGCAACTCGCGGCTGGAGCGGGCGCTGCGCTGGGCCACCGCCGGGGTGTTCGGCGCGCTCGCCCTGCGGCTGGCGCTGGAGGAGCGGCGCGCATGACTGCCCCCGCCCGCGAGTTCGTCCCCGTCCGCATCGCGGTCCTCACCGTCTCCGACACCCGGGCGCCCGGCGACGACCGCTCGGGCGACACGCTCGTGCGGCGCCTCGCCGACGCAGGCCACGCCCTCGCCGCCCGAGCCATCGTCCGCGACGACCGCGAGGCCATCGCCGCCAAGCTGCGCGAGTGGTGCGCCGTCCCCGAGATCGACGTGATCCTCTCGACGGGCGGCACGGGCCTCACCGGGCGCGACGTGACGGTGGAGGCGCACCGCGACGTCTACGAGAAGGAGATCGAGGCCTTCGGGACCGTGTTCACCCACGTCTCGATGGCCAAGATCGGCACCTCGGCCGTGCAGTCGCGCGCGACGGGGGGCGTGGCGCAGGGCACCTACCTCTTCGCGCTGCCGGGCTCCCCCTCGGCCTGCCGCGACGCCTGGGACGAGATCCTGGCTCCTCAGCTCGACTACCGCCACCGCCCCTGCAACTTCGTCGAGATCATGCCGCGCCTCGACGAGCACCTGCGCCGCAAGTAGCGCGGCCCGCCGCGGCCGGGCGGGGCCTCGGCCGAGCGGGGCGACGGGCCGGTCCGGGCGCCGCGGCGGGCCGCGCCCAACGAGGCCCCGAGGCCGTCCGATCCGCCCGCCATGCCGCCCCCGGGCTCGGCCTCTGCGCTCCCGCCCCGCCCAGGGCTCCGACGCACGCCACACGTCCCACCCCGCGGTGCGAGGAGGTCTCGCGGCGAAACCCCGCGAGCCTGCGCGCCGCGGCGATCTGCGCTCAGATCCTTCCGCCTGCGACTCTCGACCTGCGCGTCGGGCCGAGCGGGGACGCGCGCCGTCGCGGCGCCCCGTGCCGAGGTCCATGGCCGGCGCCTCGGCCAGCGACCGGCGTCCGGACCCGCAGTCGGCGCTCCGACCCGCAGTCGGCGCTCCGACCGCGCTTGCCGCGTCGAGATCACGCAGCCCTGATGGGCGCTCGGGTTGGGCGCCCCTGCGGCTCGGTCTAAGTGCCTTGGGGGATGGTGGGATCGAAGGGACGCCGGTGCGGTTCATCACGCGCAGCCTGACGGGCGTCTTCCTGATGGCGCTCACCGCCGGGCTCCTGGCCTTTGCGGGCGGGCTGATGCTCGCGGCCGTCGAGGAGCGCGCGGGACGCGAGGGCGGCGGGCACCCGGCCGAGGAGCGCGTGCTCGCCGTGCGCACCGTCGTCGTGGAGCCCGGGACGATCGCGCCGGTGCTGGAGGCCTTCGGCGAGCTGCGCGCGCGCCGCGAGCTGGAGATCCGCGCGCCCGCCGCGGGGCGCATCGTCGCGCTGTCGGAGGCGTTCGAGGAGGGTGGGCGGGTCGAGGCGGGCGAGCGGCTGGTGGCGATCGACCCCTCGCAGGCGCGCGCGGCGCTCGAGCGCGCCCGTGCCGAGGCCGCCGAGGCCGAGGCCGATCTGCGCGACGCCGAGCGCGGCCTGCCGCTCGCGCGCGACGAGCTGGCGGCGGCGCGCGCGCAGGCCGGCATCCAGGCCCGCGCGCTGGAGCGCGCCCGCTCGCTCGCCGGGCGCGGGGTGGGCACCGAGGCCGCGATCGAGGGCGCCGAGATCGCCGCGTCCTCGGCCGGGCAGTCGGTGCTCGCGCGCCGTCAGGCGGTGGCCGCGGCGGAGGCGCGCGTCGATCAGGCCCGCGCGCGCATCGCGCGGGCCGGGATCGACCTGGCGGAGGCCGAGAGGGGCCTCGCCGACACCGAGCTGCGCGCCGCCTTCGACGGGGTGCTCGCGGACGTCTCGGTGATCGAGGGCGGGCTCGTGGGGCTCAACGAGCGGCTGGCGCGGCTGGTGGATCCGGCGCGCCTGGAGGCCGTGTTCCGCGTCTCGGCGGCGCAATACGCGCAGCTCACGCGCGAGGGCGGCGCGCTGGCGGGCCTGCCGGTCGAGGTGAGCTTGGGCGTCTCGGACGCCGAGGTGGGCGCGCGCGGCGTGGTCTCGCGCGAGAGCGCGGGCGTGGGCGAGGGGGGCACCGGGCGCACGCTCTACGCCCGGCTCGAGGCGGCGCCGGGGCTCAGGCCCGGCGACTTCGTGCAGGTCCGGGTGGTCGAGCCGCCCTTGGAGGGGGTGGCGCGGCTGCCGGCCTCGGCGCTGGGCGCCGACGGCACGGTGCTGGCGCTCGGCCGCGACGACCGGCTGGCGCTGGCCCCCGTGACCTTGATGCGGCGCCAGGGCGACGACGTGCTGGTGCGCGCGCCCGACCTCGCGGGCCGCGCGGTGGTGGCCGAGCGCTCGCCGCTGCTCGGCCCCGGCATCAAGGTCCGCCCCGTGGGGCCCGAGGCGGCGGCGGAGCCCGCCCCTGGCCCCGATCGGGACGGCGCCCGCACGCGGGCCGCGCCGGAGGGCGCCGGCGTTCCGGCCGCTGCGCAGGCGGGCGACGAGGGGCCTGCCCGACCCTCGGCCGATGAGGATGCATCGGTCGAGACCGGCGGCTCCGCTGGCGGTCCGGTCGAAGCCGCCGCTCCGGGCGTGGCCGATGCCCCGGTCGAAGGCGGCGCCCGGGCCGAGCTCCGCGACCGGGCCGCCACGGCGTCGGACGACGCGGCCCCGGCGGAGCCCGTCACGCCGGTTCGAGCCGACGCCCCGGCCGCGGTCTTCGAACCTGCCGCCGCTGGCGCCGCGTCCACCGCGGTCGGCTCGGCCGAAGCCGTCGGCCCGGGGAGGGGGGGCGCCCCGGCCGCCGCTGCCCGCACGCTCGCGCTGACCGACGCGCGCCGAGCGCGGCTGCGCGCCGCCGTCGAGGCCGACGCGGCGCTGCCGAGCGCGGGCGGGGCGCGGCTCCTGGCCGATCTCGACCGCCCGCTCGTGCCCGCCGCCACCGTCGGGCGCATCGAGCCGGGGCGGGTTCGTGAGGGCCGGCCTGTGAGGACGGGCCCGTGATGCGCGCGCTGCCGGGGGGGAGCCTGCTGACCTACTTCGCGCGCCATCGCACGGCGGCGAACCTGCTGCTCGTCGTGCTGATCGCGGCGGGGCTGGCGTCGATCCCGCGGATGCGGGCGCAGTTCTTCCCCGACGTGGTGGTCGAGAGCGTCGGCGTCACCGTGGCCTGGCCCGGCGCGGGGGCCGAGGACGTGGATTCGGGCGTCGTCCAGCCGCTCGGGCCCGCGCTCCAGGCCGTCGAGGGGGTCGAGGAAATCTCGGCCGACGCCTCCGAGGGGATGGCCGCGATCGAGGTCGGCTTCGAGCCCGGCTGGGACATGGCGCGCGCCGCCGAGGACGTGCAGGCGGCGGTGGACGCCGTGCCGGATCTGCCCGAGGGCTCGGAGGATCCGGTGGTGCGCCGCGACGCCTGGCGCGACCGGGTGACCGACGTGGTGATCACCGGCCCCGTCGGCCCCGAGCAGCTCGGCCGCTTCGCCGACGAGCTGGCGCTCAGGCTCTTCGCCTCGGGCGTCACGCGCACCACCATCCGAGGCGTGGCCGCGCCCGAGGTGGTGGTCGAGGTGACCTCCGCGGACCTGATGCGCCACGACGTGACGATGGAGGAGATCGCCCGCGCGATCCGCGAGGAGGCCGCGGCCGACCCGGCGGGCGAGGTGTCGGGCGGGCTCGCGCGGGTGCGATCGGGCGCGCCCAAGCGCTCGGCCGAGGAGGTGGCGGGCGTGGTGCTGCGCGCGGGCGGCGACGGCGCGCCGCTCACGGTGGGCGACGTGGCGCGCGTGGCGCGGCTCGGCTCGGACCGCGAGCGGGCCTACTTCGTGGGCACGGACCCGGCCGTCTCGATGCGCGTGGACCGCTCGCAGGCGGGCGACGCGATCGACATCCAGGCGCGCGTCGAGGCCGCCGCCGAGGAGGTCCGGGCCGGGCTGCCCGAGGGGGTCTCGATCGACCTCATCCGCACGCGCGCCGACTACATCACCGGGCGCATCGGCATCCTCCTCGACAACGCGGCCACCGGGCTCGTGCTGGTGGTGGGGCTCTTGTTCCTGTTCCTCAACGCGCGCACCGCGCTGTGGGTGGCCGCCGGCATCCCGGTGGCGCTGCTCGCGGCCATCGCGCTGATGGGGGCGGCGGGGCTGACGATCAACATGATCTCGCTCTTCGCGCTCATCATCACGCTGGGCATCGTGGTGGACGACGCCATCGTGGTGGGCGAGCACGCCGACTTCCGCGCGAGGACGCTGGGCGAGCCGCCCCAGCTCGCCGCCGAGCGGGCGGCGTCGCGCATGTTCGCGCCGGTGGTCTCGGCGACGGCGACCACCGTGATCGCGTTCTGGTCGCTGGTGGTGATCGGCGGGCATTTCGGCACGCTGATCGCCGACATCCCCTTCACCGTGATCGTCGTGCTGCTGGCCTCGCTGGTCGAGTGCTTCCTGATCCTGCCGCGCCACATGGTCCACGCCCTGGCCTCCGACGGCGCCTCGCGCGGCGCGACGGGCAACCTCGTCCTGGCCGTGGTGGCGCTGCCCATGGCCGCGGGGCTGGCACTGGCCGCGGCCTGGTCGCTGGCGTCCCGGGGCGCGCCGCCGGTCTGGAGCGACCCGGCGCCCTGGCGCGTCGCGGGGGTCGGCGCGGCGCTGGCGCTCCTCGGGCTCCTCCTCGCGCTGCGGGCGCGTCCCTCGCTGCGCGCGCGCCTGCGCCGGCCGTGGTACGACACCCCCTCGCGCGTGGTGAACGGGGGCTTCGAGCGGGTCCGCGACCGCGCCTTCCGCCCGCTCATGCGGCTCGTCATCGCCGCGCGCTACCCGGTGCTCGCGGGCGCGGTGGCGGCGCTGATGGTCGCAGGGGCCGCCTTCGTGCGCGGCGACGTGCAGTGGCGCTTCTTCGACGCGCCCGAGCAGGGCAGCGTGACGGGCAACTTCGCCATGCTGCCCGGCGCCAGCCGCGACGACACGGCCGCGATGATGCGCGAGATGCAGCGCGCGACCGAGGCCGTGGCCTCCCGCTTCGAGGCCGAGCACGGTCGCAACCCCGTCACCTACGCCCTGGCCGAGATCGGCGGCAACACCGGCTTCGGCCTCTCGGGCGCGGACGAGACCGACGCCGACCTCCTCGGCTCCATCGCCATCGAGCTGATCGACGCGGACCTGCGGCCCTACTCCTCCTTCGACTTCGTGGCCGCGCTCCAGGACGAGGTGGTGAGCCACCCGCTCGCCGAGACGGTCTCGTTCCGCGGCTGGCGCTCGGGGCCGGGCGGCGACGGGCTCTCGGTCGAGCTGTTCGGCGCCGAGGCCGAGGTGCTGAAGGAGGCGGCCGAGGCGCTGAAGGCCGAGGTGGCGCGCTTCCCCGCCGTCTCGGGCGTCGAGGACTCGCTGCCCTACGACAAGGAGGAGCTGATCCTGGAGCTGACGCCGCAGGGCCGGGCGCTGGGCTTCACCGCCGACGGGCTGGGCTCGGTGCTGCGCGACCGGCTGGGCGGGATCGAGGCGGCGTCCTACCCGGTCGGCAGCCGCTCGGGCACCATCCGCGTCGAGATGCCGGCGAAGGAGCTGACGGCCGACTTCTTGAGCCGGATGCGGCTGCGGGCCGTGGGCGTCGAGGGGGGCGGATACGTGCCGCTCTCGGACATCGTGAGCGTCGAGTCGCGCTCGGGCTTCTCGACCGTGCGGCGCGAGAACGGGGTGCGCGTCGTCACCGTCTCGGGCGACGTGTCCGAGGACGACCCGGCCGCCGCGGCGGCGGTGCAGGCGGCGCTCTCAGGCGACATCCTGCCGCGCATCGAGGCGCGCCACGGCGTCGGATACGCGCTCTCGGGGCTGGCCGAGCAGGAGCGCGCGTTCCTCTCCGACGCGCTCCTGGGGTTCCTGCTGTGCCTGCTGGCGATCTACCTGGTGCTGGCGTGGATCTTCGCGTCCTGGACGCGGCCCGCGGTGGTGATGGCGGTGATCCCCTTCGGGCTCGTCGGCACGATCTACGGCCATTGGGCCTGGGACGTGCCGCTGTCGATGTTCTCCGTGGTGGGGCTGATCGGCATGTCCGGCATCATCATCAACGACTCGATCGTTCTGGTGACGACGATCGACGAGCACGCCGCCACACGCGGGCTGATCCCCGCCATCGTGGACGGCGCCGCCGACCGGCTGCGCCCCGTCCTGCTGACCACGCTGACGACCGTGCTGGGGCTCGCGCCGCTGCTCTTCGAGTCCTCCCAGCAGGCGCAGTTCCTCAGGCCCACCGTCATCACGCTGGTCTACGGCCTCGCCTTCGGGCTGGTGCTGGTGCTCCTCGTGGTGCCCGCGCTGATGGCCGCGCAGCGCGACCTCGGCCGGGCCCGGCGCGCAGCAGCCCGCGCGCTCGAAGGGCGCGGCAGCTCCGCGCGGGCAGCCCCCCTGACCTGGGCCGTGCGGGCGCAGGCCGCCGGCGCGGGCCTCCTGCTCGCGCTCACGCTGGGATGGACGATCTGGCGCGGCGCGCTGCCCGGCGCGCTGGCCTCGGCGCTGACGGCCATGGCGCCGGGCCTCGCCTCCGCGCCGCCCCTCGTCGCGGCGCTCGGCCTCTTCGCGGCGGGCCTCGTGGCGCTCACCGGGCTCGCCTGGGGCCTCGCGCTCCTCGGGAGCCGGCGGGCCTGAGGCCGCAGCCCCCGCCCCGCCCCGCCTAGCCCAGCCCCGCCCAGCCACCGCCTCCCACCCTTGCGCTCGGGCCCCGCCAACCCCATCCTCGCCCCATGTCCGAGCGCCCAGACCCGCGCGCCCGCCGGCGCGAGACCGAAGGCCCTCGTGAGGCCTCCGAGGCCGACGAGGGGTCGGGCGCGGTGCGCGCGAACCTCACCGGCCAGCTCCTGATCGCCATGCCGGGCATGCGCGACCCGCGCTTCGAGCGCGCGGTGGTGTTCCTGTGCGAGCACTCCTCCAAGGGCTCCATGGGGCTCGTCGTCAACAAGCCCTCGGCCGACGTCACCTTCCCCGATCTCGCCCGCCATCTCGACGTCGCCGTCCCCGAGGGGGCCGCCGCGCGCCTGGCCGTCCATGTCGGCGGGCCGGTCGAGCCCGGCCGCGGCTTCGTGCTGCACTCGGCCGACTACGACCGCAAGGGCGCCACGCTGCGCGTGAGCCCCCGCTTCGGCATGACCGCCACCGTCGAGGTGCTGCGCGAGATCGCCGGCGGCATGGGGCCCGCGCGCGCTCTCCTCGCGCTGGGCTACGCCGGCTGGGCGCCGGGCCAGGTCGAGGCCGAGATCGCGGCCAACGGATGGCTCACGGCCGCGGCCTCGATGGACGCGGTGTTCGACCGCCCCGACGCGGCCAAATGGGGCGCGGCGCTGGCCTCGCTCGGGGTCGATCCGATGGGGCTGTCGTCGGCCGCCGGCCGGGCCTGACGGACCGGCCCCGGCGGGGCGCGCCTAGGGCTCCTCGTCGCGCGCCGCCGCCGCCCGCGTGAGCCGGTCGCGGATCGCGCGGCCCAGGCCGCGGTCGGGGATCGGCGCCACGGCGATCGGGCCGCCCATGGCGTCGAGCGCGTGCAGCGCCGCGAAGAGGCTCGCCGCCGCCTCGCGCAGATCGCCCGAGGCCGACAGCGTCAAATCCCCCGGCACCGCGCCGAAGCCCAGCATCCGCTCGCCGGGCCGCGGCGCCGCGGCGTCGAGCCGCACGGGCGCGCGCGGCGCGTAGTGCGAGGCGAGACGGCCCGGCGCCATCGTGTCGCCCGGCTCCGCGAGCGCCCGCCCGAGCGCGGCCTCCAGCGCCTCCGAGGGCACGCCGCCGGGGCGCAGCAGCCGCGGCGGGCCGTCGCCCGTCCCGACGATGGTGCTCTCGACGCCCACGCCGCAGGGGCCGCCGTCGAGCACCGCGTCGATCCGGCCCGCGAGCCCCGCCATGACATGGTCGGCCGCCGTCGGGCTGATCCGGCCCGAGGGGTTGGCCGAGGGCGCCGCGATCGGCCCCGCGAACGCCCTCATCAGCTCTCGGGCCACCGGATGCGCGGGCACGCGCAGCGCCACGCGCCCCGTGCCCGCCGTCACCAGTTCCGACAGCCCCGCGCCGGGCGCGAGCGGCAGCACCAGCGTCAGCGCGCCGGGCCAGAACGCCCCCGCGAGGCGCCGCGCGTCCTCGCCCGCGCGCCCGAGCGCGAAGGCGGCCTCGGCGTCCTCGACATGGACGATGAGCGGGTTGAGGCGCGGCCGGCCCTTGGCCTCGAACACCCGCGCCACCGCCCCGCCGTTCCGGGCGTCGGCGCCCAGGCCGTAGACCGTCTCGGTGGGCCACGCCACGAGCCCGCCCGCGCGCAGGATCGCCGCCGCCTCGGCCACCGCCTCCGCGCGGCCGGCCTCGCCCGTGGCGTCGAGGCCGGTGGCCTCGCCCGTGGCGTCGAGGCCGATGGCCTCGCCCGTGGCGTCGAGGCGCCGTGTGATCCGTGGGGCCGACATGGCTCGTGACGCCGCGTTTCCTTGGATCGGGACGCCACATGCCTTACCCTGCGACGCGACCGCATGACCACCCCATACCCGGGCCCATACCCCGGCCCACGCCCCCGGCCCGCGCGCCCCGGGGCGGGACGCCGAGGACAAGCCCGCCCGCCGCCCCGAGAGGCCCGCCATGCCCTACCGTGCCCCCGTCTCCGAGTTCCGCTTCCTCTTCGAGCACGTCGTGGACCTCGCCGCCGTCGCGGCGACGGAGCGCTTCGCGGAGGCCACGCCCGAGACCGTGGACGCGATCCTGACCGAGGCCGGCCGGCTCTGCGAGGAGGTTCTGGCGCCCCTCCAGCGGGTGGGGGACGTGCAGGGATCGCGGCTCGAGAACGGCGTCGTGCGGACCCCGGACGGCTTCGCCGAAGGGTTCCGCGCCATCGCCGAGGGCGGCTGGGTGGGCATCTCGGCCTCGCCCGAGCACGGCGGCATGGGCCTGCCGATGCTGGTGACGACGGCCGTCAACGAGATGATGTCGAGCGCCTGCCTGTCGCTCCAGCTCAACCCGATGCTGACCCAGGGCCAGATCGAGGCGCTGGAGGCGCATGCCTCCGACGATCTCAAGGCGCTCTACCTGCCGAAGCTGATCTCGGGCGAGTGGACGGGCACCATGAACCTCACCGAGCCCCAGGCGGGCTCGGACGTGGGCGCGCTCCGCACGAAGGCCGAGCCGCTGGGCGACGGCACATACGCGGTCACGGGCCAGAAGATCTACATCTCCTGGGGCGACGCCGACTTCTCCGGGAACGTCTGCCACCTGGTGCTGGCGCGCCTGCCCGACGCCCCCGAGGGCACGCGCGGCATCTCGCTCCTCATGGTCCCCAAGCGCATCCCCGACGAGGAGGGGCGCGCGGGCGCGGCCAACGACCTGCGCGTCGTCAGCCTGGAGCACAAGCTCGGGCTCCACGCGAGCCCCACGGCCGTGATGGAGTATTCCGGCGCCCGCGGCTGGCTCGTCGGCGAGCCGCATCGCGGGATGGCGGCGATGTTCACGATGATGAACAACGCCCGCCTCGGCGTCGGCGTCCAGGGGATCGGCGTCGCCGAGGGCGCCTACCAGCACGCGCTGGCCTACGCGATGGACCGTCGGCAGGGGAAGGCAGAGGGCACCGGCGCCATCGTCGAGCACGCCGACGTGCGGCGCATGCTCACCCGCATGAAGGCCGACACCCAGGCCGCGCGCGCGATCGCGCTGGCCTGCGCGCAGGCGATCGACATGGGGGCCGCGACGGGCGAGCACGCCTGGCGCGCGCGCGCGGCGCTGCTCACCCCCATCGCCAAGGCCTTCGGCACCGACACGGGCATCGCGGTGGCGGGCGAGGGCATCCAGGTCCATGGCGGCATGGGCTTCGTCGAGGAGACGGGGGCCGCGCAATACGCCCGCGACGTGCGCGTGACCGCGATCTACGAGGGCACCAACGGCATCCAGGCGATGGATCTGGTCGGCCGCAAGATGGCCGACGGCGGCGAGGCCGCCTTCGCGCTCATCGACGAGATCGAGCGCGGCGCCCAGGAGGCGAAGGCGGCGCGCCCCGAGATGGCCGAGGCCGTCTGGCAGGCCGCGGCCGAGCTGCGCGAGGCGACCGAGTGGCTGCTGGCCCATGACGACCCGCGCGAGCGCTTCGCGGGCGCCGTGCCCTATCTGCGCGCCTTCGCCCGCGTGCTCGGCGCCCACTTCCACCTGCGCGCCGCGATGGCCGAGGGCGGCGCGGGGTCGGGGGAGGGGCCCCGCACCCATCTCGCGGCCTTCTACATCGGGCGGATGCTGCCCGAGCACCAGGGCCTGCTGGCCGAATCGCGCGCGGGAGCCGCGGGGCTCTTCGCCCTCGGCCCGGACGACCTCGCGGCATGAGCGGGCCGCGGGGCCTCGCCCGGGCCGCCCGCGAGGGCGGCGGGACCGCGGTCGCCCTCGCGGGCGGGTCCATCACGCCCCTGCGCGGGGGTCGCGCGGCCGCGGTCCTTTGGGCCGTGGAGGGGGTGGGCGAGGACGCCCGGCAGGAGGAGATGGCCCGCATGACCGGCGACGACCGGCGCGGCGGCGAGCGGCAGGCCCGGCGGCACCCGCGCGATGCCTGACGATCCGATCCAGATCCGCCCGCCCCTCGGCGCCCCTTCCGAGGCCGCGTCCGAGGGCCTGGCGGACGCCTTGGCCGACGACTTGATGGACGGCGCCGACGCCGCGTCGGACGGCCTGCCGGACGGCGCCGAGGCCGCCCCCGTGCGCCACCCCTTCGAGACGCCCCCCGCCGAGGGCGAGGCGATCGAGGTCGCGCCCGGCGTGCTCTGGATGCGCCTGCCGCTGCCGATGGCGCTCGACCACGTCAACGTCTACGCGCTCGCCGACGACGACGGCTGGACCATCGTGGACACCGGCATCGACTCGCGCCGCAGCCGCGCGATCTGGGGCCGGCTCCTCGCGGGGCCGCTCGGCGAAAGGCCCGTCGCGCGGGTCATCGCCACCCACCACCACCCCGACCATGTGGGCCTCGCCGGCTGGTTCCAGGCCGCCCACGACGCGGAGCTCTTGATGACGCGCACGGCGTGGCTGATGGCGCGGATGCTGTCGCTCGACGTGCAGGCCGTGCCTTCGGTCGAGACGCTGCGCTTCTGGCGCCGCGCCGGGGTCGCGGGCGAGGAGTACGCCGCCCGCGCGGGCGCGCGCCCGTTCAACTTCGCCGACGTGGTGGCGCCGATGCCGCTCGGCCACCGGCGGATCCAGGACGGGGTTCTGCTGTCGCTGGGCGGCCGCGACTGGTCGGTGCGCACCGGCGACGGCCACGCGCCCGAGCAGGCGACGCTGTGGTCGAAGGGGCCCGACCTGGTGCTCGGCGCCGACCAGCTCCTGCCCTCGATCTCGCCCAACCTCGGGGTCTACGCGACCGAGCCCGAGGCCGACCCGGTGGCCGACTGGCTCGCCTCCTGCGAGGGCTTCATCCAGCACGCCACCGACGACCACCTGGTGCTGCCGGGCCACAAGCTGCCCTACACCGGGCTGCCCGGACGGCTCCAGGCGCTGATCGACAACCATCACGGCGCGCTCGACCGGCTGCGCGACTGGCTGCGCGCGAGGCCCCGCACCGCCGCGGAGTGCTTCGTGCCGCTCTTCAAGCGCGAGATCGAGGGGCCCGCGCGGGGCCTCGCCCTGGTCGAGGCGGTGGCCCATCTCAACCATCTGTGGCATCTGGGCGAGGCGGACTGGATCCTCGACGGCGAGGCCTGCCGCTGGCGGCTCGTGTGACGCCGCGCCCCTTCGGAGCGCATCCATGACCGACGAGGTGAGCACCACCGCCGAGGCGCTCGAGGCCGAGGCCATGCCGCGCGCCCACGCGGTGCGCCTCGACCCCGACGCGCGCGGCGTCGAGGACGCGGCCCTGCCGGCGCTGCCGCGCTCGCGCTCGCCCGCCGAATGGGCCTACCGGCGGCTCGTCCTCTACATCGCGCGCTTCGAGGAGGCGCTCGACGCCGAGCACGAGGTGGCGATGGGCTTCACCGACGGCGGCACCGGCGTCATCCGCATCGAGGGCATGGGCCATTTCGACCCCGACATCGTGACCTTCTACGGCACAGACCCCTCGGGCGCGCGGGTCCAGCTCATCCAGCACGTCACCCAGCTCTCGGTGCTCCTGCGCGCGCTCCCGAAGCGCCGCCCCGAGGCCGAGCCGCGGCGCATCGGCTTCCGGCTGCGCGCCGACCTCGATGCGGCCGCGGCCGGCTGATCGGAGGCGCCATGGCCGGCCGCGTCCGGGCCCGCGGCCCATGCGCTTCGCCGGGCGGCTCGGCGCCGCGCGGGGTCGTGACAACCCCGCCGCGCTGGGCTAGGGCAGGACGGCACACACGGGGGGCGGCGCATGGCCGGCAACGCACGGGCGGACGAACGCGATCATCCGGACGGGGAGCCTGCGGTCGGCGCGCCGACCGAGCGGGAGGTGGCGGCGCAGCCGGCGTCCCGCGACGATCGTCCGGCCACGCCTGACGGCCCCGAGCGCGCCTCCCGGAGCCCCGAGCCCGAGCCCGCGCGCGACGACCGGGGCCGCGAGGCCCCGCGGGACATCCAGGGCCGGGCGACGCCGGAGGTGGCGCGGCACCGCGCGGCCCCGCACGAGGCCCAGGGCGGGCGGGACGGCCCCTCCGAGGCGCCCGAGCTCGGCCGCAACCCCGAGGTCGAGGAGTCGGCGCTGCCGCCCCACGAGCCCGGCTCGATGGACATCTCGGTCCACGAGGCGACCTACCAGCGCTTCGTCGGCATCGTCATCCGCGCCGTGATCGTCGTCTTCGTGGTGCTCGTCCTGCTCGCGCTCGTCAACGGCTGAGCCCATGCGGCGGTGGCTCGCCCTCGGCGCGTTCCTGCTGCTCGCGGCCTGCGGCGCGGCCGAGGAGGTCGGCGCGCCGCTCGCCATGGTCGAGCGCGCCACCTACGTCCACGACGCGCCGCCCTCGCTGACGCTCGTCACCGTGGTCTCGAACCGCACCGGGCGCGGGGCGCACAGCGCGCTCGTCGTCAACGGCTCCGAGCGCGTCGTCTTCGACCCCGCGGGCACCTTCAACTACACCCGCGCCATGCCCGAGCGCGGCGACGTGCTCTACGGCCTCTCGCCCGAATACTACCGCGCCTACATCGACTACCACACGCGCGAGACCTACCGCACCATCGAGCAGACCGTCCCGGTCTCGGCCGAGACCGCCGAGGCGGCGCTGCGGCTCGTGCGCGCGCAGGGCGCGGCCCCCAAGGGGACGTGCGCGCGGGCCACGACCGCGGTGCTGAGCCGGCTGCCGGGCTTCGAGGACGTGCCGCGCAGCTGGTGGCCGCTGCGCGTCTCGGAGGCCTTCGGGGCGCGGCCCGGCGTGCGCACGCAGATTTACCGCGACGACGACCCCGACGACAACGCGGACCTGCGCGCCCGCGCGCTCTGAGCGCGGCGCGCGCCGCCACCCTCCCCCCTTTAGGCGGGGCGCGATCGTGCCTAGGTTGGGCCTCCCGCGCCGAGGGAGGCCGCCTTGCCCCGAGACGACGAGCCGAACCGAGACCCCATCGTCGCCCCCGACCCGTCCGCGCCGGGGCTGACCCGCGCGGTGACGGGGCGCGACCACACCGGCTCGCAGGTCGAGATCGCCGTGGTCGAGGAGCGGCCGCTGACGATCTTCCTCAACTCGCGCGAGATCGTCACCGCGATGACCTTGGGCGACCACCCGCGCTGGCTGGCGCTGGGGTTCCTGCGCCTCCAGGGGATGCTGCGCGATTCGGACGGGGTGACGGGCGTGGACTTCGACGAGGAGCTGGGCGTGGTGGTGGTCCGCACCGAAAGGGAGACCGACCACGAGGCCAAGCTCGCGCGCCGCACCCGCACCTCGGGCTGCGCCGTGGGCACCGTCTTCGGCGACATGATGGAGGGGCTCGACGGCGTGGCCCTGCCGATGGCGGAGGTCCGCACGTCGTGGCTCTACGCGCTGGCCGAGCGCATCAACCGGATGCCCTCGCTTTACCTGGAGGCCGGCGCGATCCACGGCACGGTTCTGTGCCACCGCGACCGGGTGCTCGCCTACATGGAGGACGTGGGCCGCCACAACGCGGTGGACAAGGTGGCGGGCTGGATGTGGGAGACGGGCACGCCCGCGGGCGACAAGATCCTCTACACCACCGGCCGGCTGACCTCGGAGATGGTCATCAAGGCGGCGCTCATGGGGGTGCCGGTGCTGGCCTCGCGCTCGGGCTTCACCGCCTGGGGCGTGGAGATCGCGCGGCGCGTCGGGCTGACCCTGATCGGCCGGATGCGCGGGCGCCGCTTCGTGTGCCTGTCGGGCGAGGAGCGCCTGGTGCGCGACGCCGACCCCTCCGGCGTGGCCGAGGAGGAGCGGCGGCACAGGCGGCGGGGGGCGGAGGCGTGAGCGAGGAGCGCAGCGGTGCCCCGGCCCCCGAGCCAGGGCCCCAAAACCCTAGGAGGCTGTTGAACGATGAGTTCAAACGCCCTGAGATCCCAACTCGACCCATGGGAGGGCTGAGCTGGCCACGAGAAGTCGGTAGCTCACGCAGACGCCAATCCGCTCGCGTTGGCGATCTTGTTCCCGCCGAGCGTCGGCGGGGCGTCTTTCGACAGTCCCCCAAGGAAAGCGCCCCGGAGCCGGTCGTGCTGACGGAGCCGGCCGACGCCGAGTTCCAGCTCGCCGCGAGGACGGCGGAAGGACGACGCGCGACGACACGGCCCTGGGATCCGGTCCTCCACGCAGCCTTGGTCGTGGGGTTCGTCCTGGTCGTCGTGATCCTCGTGAATCGCATCGAGGACTTGCGCCATCATCTCGCCGCGCCGCCGCTCGCCTTCATGCTCGGCGCCTTCTCCGGGCTCTGCTTCGTCGCCTACGCCCTTCTGGGCGGCAGGCGGCCTCGCGCCGCCCACGAGCGCTTCGCCGCCCGAGGGGGCGGCGTCCCGATCGTCATCGGTTCGGAGGGGCGCCGTTCGACCGCGCGAGCCTGGACCGTCGCGCCGTCCTGGGCGGTGGTGGACGCGGTGTTCGATCTCCCGCATGGGCTGGGCATCCGGGCCGGCCTGCTGACCCTGTGGGCTGACGACGACGCTCTGCCGGTCGGGCTCGACCGAGCCGAGCACAAGTCGCGGATCGCCGCGTGGCGGGGGATGGCGGCGTGAGCGGCTCGGCGGGAGGAGCGCGAGCGGACCCGATCGGGGGATGCGCCGACCCGGGGCGTCGGGCGCCCGGCACGGGCTCGGCCGCACCTCATGGGTTCGGCGCGCGCGCCCGGACGCGGCGCGCGCCTCCGGCCCCGAGGGGCGTCGCGGTTCCCCTCGACCGCCACGCACGGCGCATGGGCCTCGGCCGCTCGCCCAGCGACGGCCCGAGCGCCCGGAAGGGGGCATCGTGGGGTCGCCGGGCGCGCTCTGGCCGCCCCGCTGGGCGTGTGGGGTCGCGGCGCCCTCCCTCCGTCCGCCCGGAGGCCCGCTCGTGATGGACGGCGGCACCCTCGACACCCGCGAGGCCCGCGCGCTCGCCGAGGCGCGCGCGATGGTCGCGCGCCTCGGGCGCGAGGGGCGCCACCACGTCGCGTCCACCGTGCTGACGGGGGCGGGCGCCTACACCGGCATCAACCTCGAATGCACCCTGCCGCAGGGCTCGGTCTGCGCCGAGCCGGTGGCGATCGGCGCCGCCCTCACCGCCGAGCCCGGCGCGCCGATCCTGTTCAGCGTCGCCGTCAACCGGCGCGGCGAGGTCATCCCGCCCTGCGGCTGCTGCCGGGAGCTGCTGGCCGATTTCGGCCCCGACGCGCGGATCGCGGTGGCCGAGACCGACGGCGTGCTGCGCTCAGTCCCCCTGCGCGCGCTCCTGCCCGACGCCTACAAGGGCCATCTGCGATGGCCGTGAGGGCGGGGTTCGACAGGCTCGCCGTGCGGCCGGCGGACACGGCCCGGACAGCGGCCCCGTGGCGGTCGGGCAGAAGGGTGGCTCGCAAGGGCGCCGATCCCGCGCGGCCCGGCGAGGCACGCCCGGCCGATGCGAGGCGATCGGAGCCGGCAGGGCGATCGCGTGGGCGAGGGCCCGCGCCGGGGCCGAGGCACGGCGGATCCTGGGTCGAGGCGTCGCGGGATCGCGGACCGAGACCGGCCGGAGCGCGCCCGTGAGCCGGGCCGGCGCGCCCCCCGGCGTCATCCTCGCCGGCGGGGCCGCGCGGCGGATGGGCGGAGGCGACAAGGGGCTGCTGGCGCTCGGGCGCTCGACCGTCATGGGCCATGCGATCGCCCGGCTCGCCCCCCAGGTCTCGACGCTGGCGCTCAACGCCAACGGCGACCCGGCGCGCTTCGCCTCGCTCGGCCTGACGATCCTGCCCGATCCCGTCGAGGGGCGGCCCGGGCCCCTGGCGGGCGTCCTCGCGGCGCTGGAGTGGGCGCACGCGCTCGGGGCCGCCCGCGTCGTCACGGCGGCCGCCGACACCCCCTTCCTGCCGCCCGACCTCGTGGCGCGCCTGGAGGCGGCGGGCTCCGGGATCGTGCTCGCCGCGACCCTTGGCGAGGGCGCCGCGGGACAGGCCGATGACGGCCACGGTCGGGTGGCGGACGAGCCGCGCCCCGCCCGCCACCCGACCTTCGGGCTCTGGCCGGTCGCCCTGCGCGGCGACCTGCGCGCCGCGCTGGGCGAGGGCGTGCGCAAGGTCGTCGCCTGGGCCGACCGCCACGGCGCCGCCCGGGCGACGTTCCCAGACGAGGCCGCCTTCTTCAACGTCAACACGCCCGAGGATTTGGAGCAAGCTCGGGCCATCGCGCGGGAGACGGCGCCGTGACGCTCCGCTGCGAACGGCGCGCCAGGTCGCCCCGTCGCGGCCCGCGGCCCGGCGCCGATCGGTCCCGCACCGCGAGGCCCGCACGGTGAAGGTCGTAGGGGTCGTCGGCTGGAAGGATTCTGGCAAGACCGGGCTCGTGGAGCGGCTGGTGGCCGACCTCACGGCGCGGGGCCTGCGCGTCTCGACCGTCAAGCACGCCCATCACGAGGCCGAGGTGGACCGCCCCGGCACCGACAGCCACCGCCACCGCGCGGCCGGCGCGGCCCAGGTGATCCTCGCCACGCCCCATCGCTGGGCCCTGATGACCGAGCTGGGCGGCGCGCCCGAGCCCGATCTGGCGCATCTGCTCGCGCGGCTCGACCCCTGCGACCTGGTGGTCGTCGAGGGCTTCAAGCGGGCGCGCCATCCCAAGATCGAGGCCCACCGCGGCGCCACCGGCCGCGCGCCCGTGGCGCTCTCCGATCCTTGGGTGCGCGCGGTGGCGAGCGACGGGGCGCCCGAGGCGCCGTGCCCCGTGCTGGCGCTCGACGACACGGCCGCGCTCGCCGATCTGGCGCTGCGGATCGCCGAGCCGCCGGCGCGCCTCGCCGCGACCGCGGCCGCGGGGTCCGGGCCATGAGGCCGTCCGACGGCGCCGCGGACGCCCGGGCGAGGCCCTTCCAGACCGTGGTGGCGGTGGACTGGTCGGCGAGCGCCACGCCCTCGCCGAAGCGGCCGACCGGGGACGCGATCTGGATCGGCGTGGCGCGGGCGCAGGGCGTCGAGACCTCCTACCACCGGACCCGCTCGGCCGCGCTCGCGTGGCTGGAGGCGCTGCTCTCGGCCGAGGCCGCGGCCGGCCGGCGGGTGCTGGCGGGCTTCGACTTCCCCTTCGGCTGGCCGCGCGGCTTCGCCGGGCGCGTCGCGGGCGAGCCGTCGGCGCTCGCGGTCTGGGACCGGCTCGCGGCGATGGTCGAGGACGGCCCCGACAACGCCTCGAACCGCTGGGAAGTCGCGGCCGCGCTCAACGCGCTCTTCCCCGGCACGGGGCCCTTCTGGGGCTGCCCGGCGCAGGAGGCGCGGGTCGGGCTCTCGCCCACCAAGGCCGGATGGGGCGGCCACGGCCTGCCCGAGCGGCGCCATGCGGAGCGGCGGGTGCCCCGCGCGCAGCCGGGCTGGAAGCTCGCCTACACGGGCTCCGTGGGCTCACAGGCGCTCCTCGGCCAGGCCCGGCTCGCGGCGTTCCGGCGCCGCGTCCCCTGCGCGGTCTGGCCGTTCGAGCCCTGGGACGAGGTGCCGGTGGTGCTGGCCGAGATCTACCCCTCGCTGCTCGGCGACGCGGTGCCGAGGGAGGGGATCCGCGACGAGGCGCAGGTGCGTCTGCTGTCGCGCGCGCTGCGTCGCCTGACGGGCGACGCGGCGGGCGCGGGCCGGCTCCTTCACGCGCCGCCCGAGGCGGCCCCCGAGGAGGGCTGGATCCTGGGACTCGGCTTCGAGGCGGCCCTGAGGGCCGCAGCGGGTGCCGATCCGGCCGAGCCCGGCGCCGCGTCGCCCCAGCCGCCGCGGGTGGAGCCGGCGGCGGCGCACGGGAGCGGGAGGGCGCCCGATGCCGAGCCCCTCGCCCCGGCCGCCGGCACCACCCAAGCGCACCCACCACCGGACGCGGATCCCCCCGAGGCGGCCGGTCGCGCCGCCGACCTGCCCTCGCCGCTCGGTGCGACCACCCGCGCGACCGGCGCGCCGCCGCGGGACGAGGCGGCCCCGATCCTGGCGGCCCCGATCCTGGCGGCCCCGATCCTGGCGGCCCCGATCCTGGCGGCCCCGACGGCCACGCCGCCACAGGACGCCGACCCGCCCGGTCCGGCCGCCCGCACCGTCGCCGGGCTCACGCCGCCGCCGCTCTCGAACGACTGCTTCGCGCTGCCGCCCGGCGTGGACTGGACGCCGGTGGACGCGGCCCTGGCGCGGCTGCGCGAGGGGCTCGCGCCCGTCACGGGCGCCGAGGCCGTTGCGCTCGCCGAGGCGGCGGGCCGGGTGCTGGCCGAGGACGCCGTGGCGCGGCGGTCGAGCCCGCCAGGGCCCAACGCCGCCGTGGACGGCTACGGCTTCGCCCACGCCGCCGCCGTCGCCGGCGCCAACCTCATGGCGCTGGTGCCGGGCCGGGCCGCGGCCGGCGCCCCGCTCGGCCGGCCCGTGCCCGAGGGGAGCGCCGCGCGCATCCTCACCGGCGCGCTGCTGCCCGAGGGCGTGGACACCGTGATCCTCCAGGAGGACGCGGCCGTGGCCGAGGGCCACGTCGCCTTCACGGGCCCGGTCAAGCTCCGCGCCAACACGCGGGCCGCAGGCGAGGATTTGGAGGCGGGCGCCCTGGCGCTGCCCGCGGGCCGTCGTCTGACCGCCCCCGACCTGGCGCTCCTGGCCTCGCTCGGGATCGCCGAGGTCGCGGCGCGCGCGCGGCTGCGGGTGGGGGTGCTCTCGACCGGCGACGAGATCGCGGCGCCCGGCGAGACCGACGATCCCTCGCGGACCTACGACGCCAACCGCCCGATGCTGCTGGCGCTCCTGCGCCGCTGGGACCACGAGGCGGTCGATCTCGGCCACGTCCCCGACGACCGCGCCGCGCTGCGGGGGCGGCTCGACCGCGCGGCCTGCCACGCGGTGCTGACCTCGGGCGGCGCCTCGGCGGGCGAGGAGGACCACGTCTCGGCGATCCTCGCGGCCGAGGGGCGGGTGACGACCTGGCGCGTCGCCATGAAGCCCGGGCGGCCCCTCGCCATGGGGCTCTGGCGCGGCGTGCCGGTGCTGGGGCTGCCGGGCAACCCGGTCGCGGCCTTCGTCTGCGCGCTCGTCTTCGCGCGGCCGGCGCTGTCGCTGCTCGCGGGCTCGGGCTGGGTCGAGCCGCAGGGCTTCGAGCTGCCCGCGGCCTTCGCCAAGCGCAAGAAGGCCGGGCGGCGCGAGCTTCTGCGCGCGCGGATCCGCGACGGCCGGGCCGAGGCGTTCGCCTCCGAAGGCTCGGGCCGGGTCTCGGGCCTCTCCTGGGCCGAGGGGCTGGTGGAGCTGGAGGAGGGCGCGCGCGAGGTGCGCCCCGGCGATCCGGTGCGCTACCTGCCCTACGGCTCGTTCGGGCTGTGAGGGTGACGGTCGCGCCGGGCTTCGCGGCGCATCACCGGGCGGAGGTCGCGGCGCTGTTCTGGGAGGCGTTCGGTCCCAAGCTGCGCTGGCCGCTCGGCGCGCCCCCTCGCGCGCTCGCCTTCATCGAGCGCACGCTCGACCCGGCCCATGCGATCTCGGCCACCGACGGCGAGGGCGGGCTGCTCGGCGCGGCGGGGCTCAAGACCGGGTCGGGGGGCCTGCTGACGGGCCGCTCCGCCGACCTGCGGGCGGTCTACGGGCGCCTCGGCGGGCTCTGGCGCGGCGCGCTGCTGGAGCTCCACGAGCGCCCCGTCGAGCCCGGGGCGATGCTGATGGACGGGCTCTTCGTGGCGCCCCACGCGCGCGGGCACGGGGTCGGCACGCGGCTCCTGGCGGCGGTGGCCGAGCGCGCCCGCGCCGAGGGCTGCCGCGAGATCCGCCTCGACGTGGTGGACGGCAACCGCGCGCGCAGGCTCTACGAGCGCCACGGCTTCGAGCCCTCGGGGCGGACCGAGCCGGGCTGGCTCGGGCCCATGCTGGGCTTCCGCGGCGCCACGACGATGCGGCTGAGCCTCACGGGCTGAGGCGCGGGCTCATATGAGTTCCGGCTGACCGCCGGGAAGAACCCTAAGAGCCCCTAACAAAACCGTCTGATCTGGTTGAGGCAGATGAGCGAACAGGCGAGCGAGGTGAAGGCCCAATGGATGTCGGCGCGATGCTCGTAGCGGATGGTGAGGCGTCGGAAGCGGGCGAGCCAGGCGAGCGTGCGCTCGACCACCCAGCGGTGGCGGCCGAGGCGATCGGAGCGTTCGACGCCCCGGCGCGCGATGCGCGGGGTGATGGACCGCTCGCGGCACTCGGCGCGGCAGCGGCGGTGGTCGTAGGCCTTGTCCGCGTGGAGCTTGCGGGGCCGACAGCGGGGCCTGCCCAGGCCGCGGCGCACGCCCGGCACGACGTCCAGCACGGCCGCGAGCAACTTGCTGTCGTGGCGGTTGGCCCCGCTCGAGCCTCGAAGCCCAGCGGCGTGCCGCGGGCATCGACGACGAGGTGGCGCCTGCGTAGCCCGGGCGGCCCCGGTCGGTGGGGTTCGGGCCGATCTTGGTGCCCGGCGACGAGCGCCCCCTTCTGCCGGGATCGAGGCGCTGTCGATCGACGCCCGGTCCCAGTCGAGCGCGTCGGCCGCGGCCAGCCGCTCGCGCAGCACCCGGTGCAGCTCGCCCAGCACGCCGGCGGCATGCCAGTCGCGCAGCCGCCGCCAGCACAGCCTGCCCCGGACCCCGATCCGGGGTCATGCCGGTGCAGCCGAACGCCACCCGGGGCAGCCGCTCCCAGGAAATGCCGGACCACGAGCACGAAGATGATGCCCTCCAGGGCCCGGCGATCGTCGCAGCGGGGCCGCCCACCCTTCGGCTTCGGGGGCTCCTCGGGCAGCAGCGGCCCCACCGTCGCCCACAGCTCATCGCTCACAAGGGGTCTGGTCATGACCCCCAACGCCCCCGCACGAGTTTTGGTAGGCGCTCTTAGAGCCTCGAACCGTCAGGAGAATCCCTCCCTACGAGGCAATCAGCCGGAGATCGTATCAGGCGGCTCCTTTGTGGTTGTCGCTGGGGCTGTCGGCGGGGGTTGTCGGCGCGACGACAGCCTCATCCTGTAGGCGGTTGGCGGTGGTGCGGCGGCGGTAGCTGTCGACGTTCATCTCCAGGATGGTCGCGTGGTGGACGAGCCTGTCGATGGCGGCGACGGTGACGGCGGGGTCGGGGGAGACGCGGTCCCGGGCGCGTGAGCGCTGGTTGGCGGCGATGGCCAGGCTGCGGGTCTCGTAGCGCCGCGCGATGAGCTCGAAGAGGACGGAGGTCTCGGCCTGGTCCTTCTGAGCGTAGGCGATGTCGTCGAGGACGATGAGGTCGAAGCGGTCGAGCTTTGCGAGGGCGCCCTCGAGGGCGAGGTCGCGCCGCGCGGCCTGGAGCCTTTGGACGAGGTCTGTGGTGCGGGTGTAGAGCACGCGGTGGCCGGCCTCGATCAGGGCGTGTCCGATGGCACAGAGCAAATGGGTTTTGCCGGCGCCCGAGTTGCCGATGGCGATGAGGTTGGCGCCCGCCTCGAGCCAGTCGCCCGCGGCGAGCGCCTCGATCCGCTTCCGGGGCACCTTCGGCAGGGCCTTGAAGTCGAAGGTGGCGAGCGTCTTGCCGCCCGGCAGATGGGAGGCGTTGAGATGGCGCTGGATGCGGCGGGTCTCGCGTTCGGCCAACTCGCACTCGGCGAGGGCCGCGAGGAAGCGCGCGGCGGGCCAGCCTTCCTTGTCGGCCTGCGGGGCCGAAGCCCTGCCAGCGCCGGGTGAAGCTGGGCAGGCGCAGCGCTGTGAGCATGCTCGGCAGCGTGTGGACGTCGATCTCCCGGGCGGTCATGCGCGCGCCTCAAGCAGCGCGTCGAAGCTCGCGAGCGCGGTGAGCGCGACGGGAACGTCGGCGGGCAGACCGCGGCTGCGCGGCTCGAGCCGGGCACGGAGGGCGCGGTGTCAGGGCGACATTCGGAACTGGCCCGGTGGCGACAGCCAGGAGTTGCGGCCGCAGCCCCGTCGTGTGGTTTCGACTTCGGTTTCAAGCGCCGGGCCGGCCTTCTGCAGAAGGCCGGCCCGGCGCTTCTCGCGCAGCCTGTAGCTGTCGCCCCGGATGGTGATGACGTGGGAGTGGTGGAGCAGGCGATCGAGGATCGCGGTGGCCACCACCGGGTCGCCGAACACCGCGCCGCCACTCGCCTACGGACCGGTTCGAAGTCACCGGCATCGCGCCGCGCTCGTAGCGGCGGCTGACGAGCTGGAAGAACAGGTGAGCGGCGTTGGGCTCGAGCGGCAGGTAGCCCAGCTCGGTCCACGATCAGCAGCTTCGGCTTGGCGAAGTGCGCCAGCCGCTCCTCGAGCCGGCCCTCGACCTGGGCCTTGGCGAGGTTGGCCACGAGCGCCATGGCGCCGGTGAAGAGCACGGTGTGGCCGGCCACGATCGCTTCGCGGCCGAGCGCCACCGCAAGGTGCGTCTTGCCCACGCCCGGGGGGCCGAGCAGCAAGAGCGCATCGCCGTGGGCGATGAAGCGCCGCCGTCGCGAGGTCGCGGATCTGCCCCTTGTCGACCGAGGGCTGGGCGGCGAAGTCGAAGCCCTCCAGGGTCCGCACGAAGGGGAACTTCGCCAGCCCGAAGCTCGATCTCGATGCGGCGCTGATCCTTCCGTGCGATCTCGCGCTCGCAGAGGAAGGCGAGCGCCTCGCGCAGGGTCATCTCCCCCCGCGCCGCCTCGTCGAGCAAGCCGTCGAGCTGGTCGCGCACCGCCGTCAACTTCAAGCGCGTCAGCATCCGGTCGAGCTCGTCCTGGGTCTGCGCTCCCATCACCAGGCGCCCCCGGCCACCGCCTCGTACTCGGCGAGCGGGCGCAGCAGCGCCGGCGCCGGGATCGGCGCGGCCTCGGCTGCCTCGGCGTCTTCTCTGACCACGCGGCCGGCGGCACCCGCGACGCCCTCGAAGTGAGCGCGGTCGGTGAAGCGCCCGCGACGGTCCGCGCTGCGGCGGATGACGGGCCACCTCGATGCCCGCATGGGTGACCTGCACAGTCTCGGCCGTGACCAGCACGCTCACTCGCTCCCCGATCAAGCGCCACGGCACCGAGTAGGCGTTCGTCTCGATCTCCACCGCGCAGTCCGCTCCCACGCGTCGGCTCAGCTCGCGCGCGGCCAGGAACGGGCCGCGGTCGGGCAGCGGCCGCAGGGCGGCGGCCTCGTCGCGCGCGAAGCGGACCATGGGCGCCTCGCCGGTGGTGCCGTGGACGCGCTGATCGGCGATCTCGCGCGTCCACTCGGCCAGATGCGCCTCCAGGGCCGCGAAGCTCTCGAAGGTTCGCCCCGCGACCGCGTTGCCCTTCACGTAGCCCACGCCGCGCTCGTCCTTGCCCTTGGTCCGCGCCCGGTACGGCGCGCAGGCCTGGACCCGGAAGCCCCAGTGCCGCGCAAAGGCGTGGAGCTTGGGGTTGAGCACCACCTCCCGCGTCGCCGCGTCGTGGTGCAGGATCAGAGCGCGCGCATTGTCGAGCAGCACCTCCTCAGGCACGCCCCCAAAGGCTGCGAAGGCACTCTCCATGCCTTCGAACCAGTGCTCCTGGCGCTCGCCCAGGAAGGCCCGGACGTGCAGCCGGCGCGAGTGGCCCAGCGTCGCCACGAAGAACGACACCGGTCGCAGAGCGCCCTCGATCTCGACCCGCCTCTGGCCGAAGTCGATCTGCAACTGCTGGCCCGGGCGCGTCTCGAACCTCACCGTCGCCCGCGCTTCGGCCCGTAGCGCTTGGCGCAGCGGTGCCACCGCACGCTCCACCGTGCGCAGGCTTACCTCAATGCCCCTCTCGGCCGCGAGCTCCTGGCGAGACGCACGTCCGCGTTGCCCGCGTGGCGGCGGAAGCGCTCGGACAGCCAGCCCCCAAGACCGTCGAGCGACGTCTTGCGTGTCGGTGCCACCGGGCGTCGCCAGCCGCCCTCGCGCAGCCACCGCCGCACCGTCGTCCGCGAGCACCCCAGCTCCGCCGCGATCCGCCGCGCCCCCCAGCCGAGCGCCTTCAGCCTCAGCATCGCCGACACGTCGTCCGGCTCCTTCATCTCGTCCCTCCGCAGACCTTCAGTCCGCAGAAGCCTCTCCGTCACTGGCATGGTCATCCAGGCCCTCCCCTCAGGCTACCGAGGGGGCCAGTTCCTCATGTCGCCTCCGGACCAGTTTGCCGTGACGCCTGACACGCGGGCGTCAGGTGCTCGCCCTTCAGCGAGGTCCTCGGCGATCAGGTGGGCGAGCTGCGGCCTCGCAGCCCTCGTCGTGGGCGAGCGCGAGGAGGCCCACCATGCGCCGACAGGCGTCCTTCTGGGGCAGCGCCTCGGACAGGCACGCCCAGGCCTGGGAGTACTCGGTGCGCGGGAACAGGCTGTCGCGGAAGACCGAGCCGGCGAGCGCCTGAGGCTTGCGCCGAAGGGCATGGATCACGTGGTGGTAGTCGACGACGTGGACGCGCCGTCCGCCGCCGGTGGCACGTCGGCGTGGATGGGTGACGACGCGGGTCGCCCCGAGCCAAGCCTCGATGCGGTCGTCATACACATGGATGCGCAAGCGGTGGCCGATCAGCCGCGCCGGCGCACTGTAGAAGACGCTGTGGACGAGGAAGCCGCCGGTTCGCGTGACGCGCGCGACGATCTCAATGAAGTCGGTGGTGCGCCGAGGCGGCAGGGGCCGCAGCGCCGCCGTTTCGGCGCGGACCGCGTCCTCGCGCCGCCGGTTCCGCCGTGCGACGAGCTGATCCACGAAGGTCCGGTACTCGGCGAGCCCGGCGAAGGCGCGTGAGCCGCGCAGTCTCGTCCATGGCGGGGCCTCCACGGCGGCTGCAACCGCCGTTCTGGGTCGGCGCAACAACCGGAGACTGCGCCAACCCCGAAACTCCACCACGGCACCGCCGAGGGGGCCTCTGCCGCATCCATGAGACGCTCCGCCTCCTCCTTGCGATGGAAGCCAGACCCGCGGATCACGTCTGGGACATGGAAGAGGTCGTCGCCATCATGGACGAGCGGGCGCCCAAGCCGGGGCGGCCCAAGACCTGCAAGAAGCGGATTCCGAACTGAGGCACCACCCGAACTGCACGGCGATGGTCGCCTGATCGTAGGGCGTCCAACTGTCGTCGCGCTGGTGGCTCACGAAGGGTCGGAGGACGCGGCGCCCCTGCGCCACTCGATCAGCGCCCACCGATCGTGCCGCACCAGGCAGGCTCCCTCCGAGGGCACCCCGCGCCTCGCCAGGAGATCGTCCATCGTGAAGCCGCTCACGACGCGGCTGCTCCGTTCACACGAAAGCTCACACCACTGCCAGGGCGTCCGACGGCACGGCGCGTCGATCCTCAGCGACCCTTCCGCCCCCTTCTCTTCACGTTCCCCCCGCGCTGCCCGCCCCGCCCGGCCGTCGAGCGCCCCTCGGCGCGGCGCGCGTCCTCCACCGCCTGCTCGACCGAGGATTGCTGCACCATCGGGTCGCCGCCCACCGCGAGATCCACCGCCTCCAGCCGCTTGACCTCGTCGCGCAGCCGCGCAGCCTCCTCGAACTCGAGGTTCTCGGCCGCGCGGCGCATGTCGGCCCTGAGCCCGTCGAGATGGGCCTGGAGGTTCGCGCCCACCAGGGGCTTGTCCACCTTGGCCGTGACGCGGGCCATGTCGGCGTCGCCCCGGTAGAGCCCGGCGAGGATGTCCTCGACGTTCTTCCTGACCGTGGCCGGCGTGATGCCGTGCTCCTCGTTGTAGGCGATCTGGCGGGCCCGCCTGCGGTCGGTCTCGCGCATCGCGCGCTCCATCGAGCCCGTCACGTGGTCGGCGTAGAGGATCACGCGCCCTTCTGCGTTCCGCGCCGCCCGCCCGATGGTCTGGATGAGCGAGGTCTCCGAGCGCAGGAACCCCTCCTTGTCGGCGTCGAGGATGGCGACCAGCCCGCATTCGGGGATGTCGAGCCCCTCGCGCAGCAGGTTGATGCCCACCAGCACGTCGAAGGCGCCGAGGCGAAGGTCGCGCAGGATCTCGATGCGCTCGATCGTGTCGATGTCGGAGTGCATGTAGCGCACCCGGATGCCCTGCTCGTGGAGATACTCGGTCAGATCCTCCGCCATGCGCTTCGTGAGCGTCGTGACCAGCGTGCGGTAGCCCTTGGCGGCGACGCGCCGGACCTCGTCCAGCAGGTCGTCCACCTGCATCTCGACGGGCCGGATCTCGACCTCGGGGTCCACGAGCCCCGTGGGCCGGATCACCTGCTCCACGAAGACGCCGCCGGCCTGCTCCAGCTCCCAGGCCGAGGGGGTGGCCGAGACGAACACCGACTGGGGCCGCATCGCGTCCCACTCCTCGAACTTGAGGGGTCGGTTGTCCATGCAGGACGGCAGGCGGAAGCCGTGCTCGGCCAGCGTGAACTTGCGCCGGTAGTCGCCGCGATACATGCCGCCGATCTGGGGCACCGAGACGTGGGACTCGTCGGCGAAGACGATCGCGTGGTCGGGGATGAACTCGAAGAGGGTGGGGGGCGGCTCGCCGGGCGCGCGCCCCGTGAGGTAGCGCGAGTAGTTCTCGATGCCGTTGCACACGCCTGTGGCCTCCAGCATCTCGATGTCGAAATGGGTGCGCTGCTCCAGCCGCTGGGCCTCCAGGAGCTTGCCCTCGCCGACGAGCTGGTCGAGGCGGGTCTTCAGCTCCGCCTTGATCTTGACGATGGCCTGCTTGAGCGTCGGGCGGGGCGTGACGTAGTGCGAGTTGGCGTAGATCCGCACGCGGTCCATCTCGCCCGTGCGCTTGCCCGTCAGCGGGTCGAACTCGGTGATCGATTCGAGGTCGGAGCCGAAGAACGACAGCCGCCAGGCGCGGTCCTCGAGGTGGGCGGGGTGGACCTCCACCACGTCGCCGCGCACGCGGAACGAGCCGCGGGCGAAGGCCTGGTCGTTGCGCCGATACTGCTGGGCCACGAGGTCGGCCATGATCTTGCGCTGGTCGTACTCCTGGCCCGCGACCAGATCCTGGGTCATGGCGCCGTAGGTCTCGACCGAGCCTATGCCGTAGATGCACGAGACCGAGGCCACGATGATCACGTCGTCGCGCTCCAGGAGCGCGCGGGTGGCCGAGTGGCGCATCCGGTCGATCTGCTCGTTGATCTGGGACTCCTTCTCGATGAAGGTGTCCGATCGCGGCACGTAGGCCTCAGGCTGGTAGTAGTCGTAGTAGCTCACGAAGTACTCGACCGCGTTGTCGGGGAAGAAGCCCTTGAACTCGCCGTAGAGCTGGGCCGCGAGCGTCTTGTTGGGCGCCAGCACGATGGCGGGGCGCTGCGTCGCCTCGATCACCTTGGCCATGGTGAAGGTCTTGCCGGTGCCGGTGGCGCCGAGCAGCACCTGGTCGCGCTCGCCCGACGCGACCCCCCGGGCCAGCTCGGCGATGGCGGTGGGCTGGTCGCCGGCAGGCTCGAAGTCGGTCGCCATGCGGAACCGGATGCCGCCCTCGAGCTTCTCGCGGGTGCCCGGCGGCTCGGCGGGGGCGTGCATCATGGGCAGGTGCTGGATCGCGTCGTCGGGCATGTCGTTCCCCCTCCGTCCCGGAACCAAGATGCGCTCCCGGCCGGGGCGATCAAGCCTGCGCGGCCCCCTTAGCGGCACGGGCCTTGCCGACGGCCGGCCGGCCCTTCATAACCCGCCCCGCACACAGGAGCGATCCCCATGCGCGCGCGCATCTACCAGCCGGCCAAGACGGCGATGCAGTCGGGCACCGCCAGGACCCGAAGCTGGGTGCTGGAGTTCGCGGCCGAGACCCCGCGCGAGGTCGATCCCCTGATGGGCTGGACCTCCTCGAACGACACCCAGAGCCAGGTGCGGCTGACCTTCGACTCGAAGGAGGCGGCGCTCGACTACGCCCGCGAGAACGGCATCGAGGCGACGGTGCTCGACGCCCACCGCCGCGGCCCGAACATCCGCGCCGGCGGCTACGGCGAGAACTTCGCCACCAAGCGCCGCGGCGCCTGGACGCACTGAGCCGAGGGGGGCCCCGCGCCATGGGGCCGGTCCCGACCCGGGGCCGACGGCCCGAGGGTCGTCTCCGGCGCGCCCCTGCGCGGACGGTTCATCCCCGAGCGACGCCACGCGCGCAGGCCGGCTGCTCGGAGGGGGCTTCGGGCCTCGGGCGCCGGTTGAGGCCTCGTGCGTCAGCGCCCGTTCGTCCGGTCGCGCCCTCTCGATCGCGGATCCGGTTCGCGGGGACGCTGGAGGCGGCGCGCGGCGGCCGGATCCGGCATCGTCCTCGCGGTCGATCCCAGGGCCTCGGTCCCAGGGCCTCGGTCGGACCGACCCGCGATGAGGCGCGAGAGGCTCCCCCGGTCCCGACCCGGCGTGCGGACCGGGCCGCCGCGGGCCTGCGCCGTTCGCGTCACGCTCCCCCGGCCGGCCCTCCCACCACCACGACGCCGTTCATCCCCAGGCCCTGGTGCGGCAGGCAGACGTAGCGGTAGACGCCCGGCACGTCGAAGGTCCGACGGTAGATGTCGCCCGGAGCGACGTCGCCCGAGTTGAACGGGGCCGCCCCCTCGGGAAGCGACACGTCGGAAGGGTTCTCCACCGCCTCCGGCGCCGCGGTCACGGAATGCGTCACCAGCGAGGTGTTGCGCCACTCCACCGTGCCGCCCACGGGGACCGCGATCCGGGCGGGCTGGAAGTTCAGGGCCGTGCTCATCTCGACGATCCCGTCGGTCCCGGGCGCGGGAGGCTGGTCGTAGGCCGGCCCGCCGAGGCCGCAGCCCGCGAGCGTCACCGCCGACACCAAGAGCATCGCGTTCGTCCGTCGTCCCATCGGCCCGGCCCTCCACGCCTCGCGCCACCGCGGCGCCGATCGATCAAGGCGCGACGCCGCCGAGGGTTCCCGCAGGCCGTGGGCCGCGCGCGACCCCCGCGGCCCGGCCCCGCGCCCCGATCCGCCTCGACGGGCCGCCCTGGCGGCCGCGGCACCCGCTCGCCGCCGCGGTCCCCGAGGCGCGGGCGCGCAGCGCGCGCCCCGACGATCCGGCGTCCGGTCGCGCCGAGCCTCTTGGGGGCCGCGGCGGGGCGCGGCCCGGCGACATCCCGGCGTCCGCGGCGCCGCGCGAGGAGGCCGAACCGGACGCCTCGGGCGGGATGCCCCGGCCCCGGCTCGCGGGCGGAGCGGGCGAAGGGGGTTGTCATCGGGGCGCCGACTGGGCGACACGGGCTCCAGCGGGCCCATAGCTCAACTGGATAGAGCAGCCGATTCTAAGCCGGAGGTCTGGGTCCGAGAAAGCGAACGAAAACAAACGGGTAGGAAAATGGGAAGGACTTGCGAACCGTTTCTCGAACCGTTATCAGAAGGGTCACGGCCCCGTAGCTCAACTGGATAGAGCACCTGCCGCGCCCAGAACGTCGCCCTGCACGATGGCCGGGACGAACCCCGGCTGAGCCGTGGCGGCAACCTGCGTGGCCGTGTATCCAGCGAACGGGGTGTCCATCCGCGCGACGTTGGCGGTGCCTGCGGCGGTCAGGGCGTTGGCGGCGGCGATGGCAGCCGGTGCCGATGTGCGGCATCCACGAGGGCGGCGTGGATGCCCGAGGTGTTCTTCATGTGGGATGCGCCGTGGGGGCGGGTCACGAGGTAGAGGGGCATGGGGTCAGTCCTTTTCCCTGAGGGCGAGCTTCAAGCGGTCCAGCGGGCGCGTCCGCCCCGCCTCCCACTCGCGGTTGCGGTTGATGGCGCGCTGGGCGGCGGTCTTGACGGCGGCGATGGCACTCTGGACGCTGCGCACCTCCTCGCCCACCAGCCTGTCGGCAAGGTCGTGGGCACTGAACGGGCGGGACCGGGCAGGCATCCGGTCGATCACGGCGATGAGGGCCGCACCCAAGACCTTGTTGTTCGTCGCGGCGGCAAGCAGGGCGGCGTTCTTCAGCTCCACGATCCCAGAGCCGGTGAGCTGCTGCTGGTAGTTGGTGCGCTCCGGCGTCCCGAGGCCCGCGCGGGCGAGGACGGCGACGG
This sequence comes from uncultured Alphaproteobacteria bacterium, assembly GCA_963799455.1. GTDB lineage: Bacteria > Pseudomonadota > Alphaproteobacteria > Rhodobacterales > Rhodobacteraceae > CAWCXF01. The sequence continues at coordinate 763,656 of CAWCXF010000007.1, forward strand.
GGCTGGACCATAGCTGCGCAGTCATGGCGAGGCTGTCCGCCGCCGCGTTCAGCTCCTTGAGGTGCGCCCAGCGGGTGTCGGAGGAGTTGGTGGCGACCTCGCGGCGGGCGGTCGCTGCGGCCTTGTCGGCGGCGGCGCGCTGGTCGCGGGGGTCGAAGCCCGCGCGGGCCATGCTGTCGGAGGCATCAGTGGCACGGGCGGCGATGCCTGCGTCCAGCGTGTCGATCAACTGGCTGAACTTCTCGGCGCGGCGGGCCGCGACCTCGGCAAGGCTGATGACCTCCGCCGTGGCGAGGATGGGCCTGTCAGAGATGCTGAGGGGGAGGGATGGTGCGGGGTCGGCCATTGTCGGGCTCCTCTTGCCGGGCGCACCGCCATTGGTGGCCTCTCCGGCGAAGATACCGCGCCAGTGGTGGCCCGGGCGACCATTATCTATTGTTGTCAGATGGTTGGGCTACAGCCACCACGCATACTGCGGGTCCCCGGCCTTGCCCGGGGCGGCGCGGCGCAGCCTTTGCGACGTGGTCACCGGCAGGTGCGCCTCGGGGTCCTCTGCTGTCGAGCCCAACTGACCATCCCGACGCACGATGGCGGGGCGCAGGTGACGAGCGCGACGACAGGGCCGCGCTCCGCCGGGCGGAGGAATCCAGCCCTCCACCGCGCGGGCCTCATACCCCATGTTCCTGAGCAGGCCCGCCGCCGTGTCGGTAGGCCTCAAGGCGCGTCTCCACTAGTCACCCCGCGTCGTGTCGCGCGCGCCGGGGATGCGCTCCACCGTCTCGGGCCGCTGGGGTCCGATGTCCTCGTGTTCAAGGAACTCCTCCATGGACAGGCGCTGCGGCACGACAAGGACGCCCAGACCCACGTTGACCTGAACGGACGGCGGCAGGGGCGTGTCGATGTAGTCGTGCCGGGCCTTCAAGAGGAAGATGTTGGCGACGACGTTGCCCTCATCGGCGGCGAGCCGGAGGTTGCCCACGAGCTGGTCGTGCTCGGCGGCCCGGCCGCGCTCAGCGCCTCCAACACCTCGGGCTGGCGGTCGCGGCACCGCCGGAAGGCGTCCCTGCCCATCCGCAGGGCGTTGGCGATGGTCACGACAGAACAGCCGCGCGCGGACAGCTCCTCCACGATCTTGAGGCCCTTGGCCCCGACGCGGTATTCCGACTTGCCGACATCGTTCACCACCCGGCGGGCGGGCAAGTTGTCCAGATATTCAGTGCTGCCCATTGGCGGCCTCCCTCTCCATCTCATTGCAGACGCGTTGCACCACGGATTTGCCGACGCGAAGCTCGCGGGCGATTGCGTTCTGTCCAGCGCCCGGGGCGCGAAGCGACCGGATCGCGGCACGGTTCCGTCTCCGGTCGGGGGACGCCCAAAGCGGGAGCCTCGGGCGCGGGCAGTGGCGAGCCCGGCGCATGGGTCCGCTCAATCAGGTATGTCGCGTTCCAGCGCGGCGAAGATCGCTGGCGCGCGCTGACGGCAAAGTCGGGGTCAAGGATCACCGCCAGCATCACCAGCGTCGGAATACGTCCGCCCGGACCATCTCGCAGAGGACGTGCAGCACGAGGTCGGAGCGGTCAGCCTCCCACGGTCCCGGGGTCGTCAGGGTCCTAGCCGCCAGCACGATCAGGGCCTTGCAGTCCGGTCGGACACGCCCGCAGGCAGGTCCGTCAACGCCATCCAGCCGCCCCGGCGCGTCAGCGCCGTGTTCGCCTTGGCCGGGTCGCCGCCCCGACGCGCTCCTCGGCGTGAGCGGGGAAGGCGTCTAGCGCGGTGGCGCAGGCTCCAGTCCTCCGCGACGACGCGGGCAAGCCGGGGCGTGCGGCCCTTCGCGCGCTTCTTCTCCCCGGGGACGTTGACCGTCCCGGGCAGGCGCATGATGCGGTCGATGTTGTGGCAGGCATCGGCGCCCATCGCCACGCCGATTGCGATGTTGCGGGCCTCCACCTCCGGGTGCCGGTCCATCCTCCGGCGCGGCAGTCGGCTCAGCAGCAGCCAGAAGCACTGGAAGCCGCCGCCGCTGTCCACGACGACGCTGGGCCGGGGGAAGGGCAACTTCTTGCCGTCCTGCTCCCAGTCCTCGACCATCCGGGCGATCCGCTCGCGCTCCGGCCCGACCTCCATCGCCCGCGCGCGGGTCCACGTCAACGTGCAGGGCCACCGCCGCCGCCATGTCCGCCTTCTTGGGCTTGCTAGAGACGGGGCCACGGGTCCGGTTCACGGTGAAGTAGATGTTCTGCCGCGCCTGCCGCTCACCAATCCACGCGGCCACTGCCGCCACGTCGCCCGCGCCGAAGGTCCGCGTGGTGGTCCTCCCGCCGTCCGGGATGATGGAGGTCAGCACCCACGGCCCATCCGGGCACCAGTGCGCGAGGAAGTCCACCGCCGCCGCCGTGTCGCCGGACAACAAGCCTTTCTGGTCGCCCGGCGTGCCATCCGGGGTTAAGCTATCCCCGTCGATGATGTTCTTGTGACAGTGCTCCTTGAGCGCCCCCTGCTTCCCGGCTGGGGGCGTTCTCCTTCTCCGGCCCGCTCATTCTCCGGCCTCCATCCACACGCGCACGTCATCGGCGCGGTAGCGGACGTTGCGGCCCACCTTCAGGAAGGGCGGTCCCTGCCGCTCGGCAGCGGAATGCCTCAAGCGACTTCGTGGAGAAGCCGGTCATCTGGGCCACCTGGTCGGCGGTCAGGTATTCGGGGGTCATGGGCAGCCGCCCACGGGGCAGCTCACGCAGGAGGCGCTCCGCGACGGCCTCCGCAAGGGCATCAATCGTCTGTTGGTCCACGTCCGGTCACCAAGCCAGGCTGCCTGCCGGACAGCCGGATCAGTGACAGGGCAGCGGTGCCGCAGCACCCACCGGGTCGCCCCGCGCCCCCCGCATGGGGCGCTCCCCGCGCGCGGCACTTCCCGGTGGGCCGACGCGGTTCCCAACTCCGGGGCGCTGCCCCGGTGTCCCCTGTTTCAGGGTAGTCGCATGGTCCCGATACTTACCCGCTCCGGCCCGCCTTGGGAAACCCTGAATCGCCCTAACCAGCCCTCAATCCGTTGTTGTGGAAGGCTCAAGCAGGGCGAGGAGCGCCACCGTCATGCGCTCCTGCTCCGCAAGCAGCGTGTCGAACAGCGCCCGCTCGTGGATGTAGACGCCATCAATCCCCGGCACGGTGTGGTCCAGCAGCAGGCGGGCGTTCACCCGGTCGATGCCCGTGCGCTGGGCAACGGTGCGGTAGGTGTGGCGCAGGATGTGGCCCGTCTCGCTGGGCAGGGCCTTCTCCTTCCAGACCTGCGTTGCGATCACCTCGCCCGTCTTGGTGGACCGGGACGGGAACAGCCAAGGGCTGCCGGGGAACAGCACGTCGCCCGCCGCGAGGGCGTGGCGCACCACCTCAACCATCCGCCCGGACAGGGGCAGGTCGAAGGAGCGGCCCGACTTCATCCGGGGGATCGACACCGCCGGGGCGTCCAGCCGCACCCAATCGCGGCGGATGCCGACAAGGGTGCCGGGGCGCAGGCCGACAGGAGCCCGAGGAGGTGCATGTCGCGCCGGAGCGGGTTGGGCAGGGCCTGCACCCGCGCGCCACCAGTCCGCGAGGTCGTCGGGCATCAGCACGCGGTTGCTGGCCCGCTCCTTGTTGAACGTGACCGCCTGCACCGGGTTGCCCGGCAGGGCGTCGGGATCGTCCACCACCTTGAGCGCGAAGTTGTAGGCCGCGCGGAAGTCGCGCATCGCCTTGTTGGCGGTGGTCGCGCCGTGGTCCACGGTGATGCGCCGGTGCTCCTCGCGGGCTTGGCTGCGCTTCATCCCGGCCACGGGCATCGCGCCCCACTTGGGCAGGTAGCGGTCCAGCCGCTCCATCATGTCGACAATGGACCGCTCGACACAGCCCCGGGCGCGCATGTCGGCCCCATACTCCTCGAACATCCGGCGGACGGTCCAGCCTCCCGCGTCGGCGGACGGGTCGGGTGGCGGCGCGTTCGGGTCGATGCCGCGCTTGATCTGGTCAGCAGGACCGCCGCCCGGCTCCGGGCATCGTCCAGCGTCATCTCGTCGGTGCCCCCGAGGGTGTGGCGGACGGTCTTGACCAGCACCTTCGTTCCCGCTCGCCACTGAGATCACCGCCCGCTTCAAGGGGCCTTGTTGCACGAAGCCTGCCTGGGATTCACATTGCCGGTCCAGCGGCATAGCTGGGCGTCATGTCCAAGCCTGCCCCGACGCGCTACCGCACCCTGAACTGGTCCGCCTACAACGCGTCGCTGCGTGAGCGTGGATCGCTGACCGTCTGGTTCGACCCTTCGACGCCCTGGCACGCGGCGCCATCGGGCAAGCGCGGCGGCCAGCCGGTCTACAGCGACGCCGCGATCCAGGCTTGCCTGACGATCAAGGTGCTGTTCGGCCTGCCGCTTCGCCAGACGACCGGCTTCGTCGCGAGCCTTCTGAAGTTCGCGGGGCTCGACTGGCCGGTGCCGGACTTCTCGACGCTCTGCCGACGGCAGAAGACCTTGGCCGTTCAGCTGCCCTACCGGGGCAGCGGCGGCCCGCTGCACCTGCTCGTGGACAGCACGGGCATCAAGGTCCGAGGCGAGGGGGAATGGCACGCGCGCAAGCATGGCGGGGCGCGCAGACGGATCTGGCGAAAGGTCCACCTCGCCGTCGACGAGGTGACACTCGAGGTCCGCGCGGTCGAGATCACCGGCAGCGGCGTCGGCGATGGGCCTGTGCTACCGGACCTGCTCGGCCAGATCCCAGCAAACGAGCCAATCGTCTCGGTCACCGCCGACGGCGCCTACGACACCCGCGGCTGCCGCGACGCCATCGCGAACCGCGGCGCGGACGCTGTCATCCCGCCCCGGCGAAATGCCAAGCCTTGGGAGAAGGACAGCCCCCGGCGTAGAAGCGAGGAACGAGGCTCTGCGCGCCATCAAGCGCCTCGGCCGCACGATCTGGCGCCGATGGAGCGGATACCACCGCCGAAGCCGCGCCGAGACCAAGATGAACTGCATGAAGCTCCTCGGGCAAAAGCTCATGGCCCGCGACTTCGACCGCCAGACCGCCGAACTCCAAGTCCGCATCGCCATCCTCAACCGCTATACCGCGCTCGGCATCCCCGTCACACGACCCGTCGGCTGACCGCCGCGGGGAAAGGGGAAGCTCGGCCTTCAGGCGTTCCGTGCAACAGAGCCGCTCGACACAGCCCCGGGCGCGCATGTCTGCCCCGTATTCCTCAAACATCCGGCGGACGGTCCAGCCTCCCGCGTCGGCGGAAGGGTCAAGCGGCGGCGCGTTCGGGTCGATGCCGCGCTTGGTCTGGTCCAGCAGGACCCCCGCCCGGCTCCTGGCATCGTCCAGCGTCATCTCCTCAGTGCCCCCGAGGGTGTGGCGGACAGTCTTGACCAACACCTTTCGCCCGCGCTGGCCCTGCCAGAGGTCGCGCTGGATCTTGTATGACTTCCCGGTCTTGTTCACGGCGACAAGCAACCCTGCCACCTTGGCGTCCCGCACAGTCGCAGGCTTTCCCTCGTATGCGAGGGCCTTCACCCGCGCCTCTGTCAGCTTCTCTGGCATCCCTTGTCCCCTTGCGAACCGTCTGATGGCCTGCCTGCGAACCGTAAACGAACCGGGAGAGGATCGGGCGGAAGCGGGCAGCTAGGGCTAGTATAGCTCCAAGCCCCTGCAAACGCTACTGTTTAAGGGGGACATAAGGGCCGGAAAGGGATGCAGTCTACCGCCTTCTAATCGGCAGGCTGAGGGTTCGAGTCCTTCTGGGCCCGCCACGCCTCGTCCTCGCGGCCCTCGCCCCATCGCGCGGCCTGCCCGTCCTGGCCATCGCCGGCGCCCCCGGGCCGCCGCGTGGCCACCAGGGCCCGTCGAGCGGCGGGGTGTCCTCGGGCCTCAGCCCCCCCGGAAGTCGTTGCCGCGCGGGTCCACCGGGGCCTCCTGCATCTCCAGGTGCAGCCGCTCGCCGCCATAGGGGTGCGCGCGCGCCAGCGCCTCGTCCACCTCGATGCCGAGGCCCGGCGCGGCCGAGAGCGCCACATGTCCCTCCTCGACGGCGATCGCCCCGCCGATCAGGTCGCGGTGGAAGCCGGTCTCGATGGTCTCGGCCATCAGGGCGTTCGGGATCGCCGTGCACAGGTGCAGGTTGGCCGCCCACTCGACCGGCCCGGCATAGAGATGCGGCGCCATCTGCGCGCCGAACGCCTGCGCGAGCGCCGCGATCTTGCGCGCCTCGGCGATCCCGCCCGCCCGGCCCAGCGCCGGCTGGAGGATCGAGGCGGCGCCGAGCCTCAGGACGGCGGCGAACTCCATCAGCGTCGTCAGCCGCTCGCCGGTGGCCACCGGGATCGGCACGGCGCGGGCGACCTCGGCCATGGCGTGAGCGTCGTCGGGCGGCACCGGCTCCTCGAACCACAGCGGATGGTGGGGCACCAGCGCCAGCCCCAAGCGGATCGCGCCCGAGGGGGTGAACTGGCCGTGGGTGCCGAAGAGGATGTCGGCGCGCTCGCCCACCGCCTCGCGGATGGCGGCGCACATGGCGACCGAGCGCGCGATGTCGGACATCGCCGGCTGGTGGCCGCCGCGGATGGTGTAGGGCCCGGCCGGGTCGAGCTTCACAGCCGTCCAGCCGCGCGACGCCATGTCGGCGGCGGCCTCGGCGTGCTGGTCGGGCGAGGTCCAGAAGCCCTCGCCGTGATGCTCCATCGGGTAGAGGTATGAGTAGGCCCGCACCCGCTCGGTCGTGCGCCCGCCGATCAGCGCCCAGACGGGCCGGTCGAGGGCTTTCCCGAGGATGTCCCAGCAGGCGATCTCCAGCCCCGAGAAGGCGCCCATCACGCTCGGGTCGGGCCGCTGGGTGAAGCCCGAGGAGTAGGCGCGGCGGAACATCAGCTCGACATTGGCCGGATCCTCGCCGGCCATGTGGCGCTCGAACACGTCCTCGATCACCGCCGTCATCGCCGCGGGGCCGACGGCCGCGGCGTAGCACTCTCCCCAGCCGACGAGGCCGTCGTCGGTCGTGACCTTGACCAGGATCCAGTAGCGCCCGCCCCAGCCCGGCGGGGGCGGGGCCGTCACGACCACCTCGGCGGATGCGAGCCTCATCCCGGCGGCGCCCCTGTGCTAGTGGAGGGCATGGCGGACGGAATCGAGGTGAGATGCCTTGGCCGGGGCGACGCGGGGCTGCTCGATCGCGTGGCCGAGGGCGTGTTCGACCATCCCGTGCGCCCCGACCGCGCGGCCGCGTTCCTCGGCTGCCCGTCGCATCTGATGGTCGTGGCGCTGGCGGACGGCCTCGTCGTGGGCATGGGCAGCGCGGTCGTGCACCGGCATCCCGACAAGGATCCCCAGATGTGGATCAACGAGATCGGCACGGGCGACGCCTGGCTGCGGCGGGGGATCGCCACGCGGGTGCTGCGCGCGCTCCTCGCCGAGGCCGAGGCGCGGGGCTGCGGCTACGCCTGGCTCGGCACCGAGCAGGACAACGCGGCCGCGCGGGCGCTCTATCGGCGCGTAGGGGGCCGCGAGGTTCCGGGGCTCGTCCTCTTCGAATGGGGCGGGGAGTCATAGCACGATCACGTTGCGCCGGGCGCGGCCGGCGCGGGTGTCGGCGATGGCCTCGTCGATCTGGTCGAGCCGCCAGCGCCGCGAGATCAGCGGCTCCAGGAGGAGCCGCCCCTGCCGCCACAGATCGACCATCCAGGGGATGTCGCGCGCGAGCACCGTGTCGCCCATCTTGGAGCCCACGAGCCCGGTGCCGGCGGCCGCCATCACCACCGGCTCGTAGGACGCGGTGGCGCCGCTGGGGGGCATCCCCACCGCGACGACGCGCCCCGAGGGGTCGAGGTAGCGCGGCGCGCTCTCGTAGGCCGCCGCCGCCCCCACCGTCACGATCACGGCGTCGGCGCCGCGTCCCATCGCGGCGCGGGCCGCGCGCCAGGGCTTCTCCCCGCCCGCCGGCACGATGTCGGTGGCGCCGAACTCGCGCGCGGCCTCCAGCTTGGCCTCCTGACGATCCACGGCGACGATCCGGCGCGCGCCGGCGATCCGCGCTCCTTGGATGGCGTTGAGCCCGACGCCGCCCGCACCGATCACCACCACGTCCTGGCCGGGGCGCACCCGAGCCGCGTTCACGGCCGCGCCGACGCCGGTGACGACGCCGCAGGACAGCAGGCACGCCGCGTCCATCGGCATGCCTTCGGGGATCCGCGCGACCTGGGAGGCGTGGACCGTCACGGCCTCGGCGAAGGCGCCCGAGGCCATCGCCTGATGCACGGGCCCGCCCTCGGGCGTGGTGAGCGGGTGGCCCTGCGCCTCGGGCGGGGTCGCGCAGTAGGTCGGGCGGCCCGAGGCGCAGGGCGCGCAGCGGCCGCAGGAGCGGATCAGCGTGACGATCACCGGCTCGCCCGCCGCGAGCCCGCTCACGCCGTCCCCCAGGTCGGTCACGCGGCCCGCGGCCTCGTGCCCGTAGACCGCCGGCAGGACGCCGCCCCACGCGCCCTCGGCGTAGGAGATGTCCGAGTGGCACACCGCCACCGCCTCGAGGCGCACCCGGACCTCGCCGGCGCGCGGCGGCGCCAGATGGAGCGTCTCGACCGTCATCGGCCCGCCGAAGGCGCGGCAGACGGCGGCGCGCACTGCGATCGTCCCGGAGGCGGGTTTGGGGGCGGCGTCAAGCATGGGCGATGCGGTCCAGGATGGCGGCGAGCGCGGCGGGATGCGACAGGAAGGGCGAGTGGTCGGCGTCCAGCGTGTGGACCGTGACGCCGGGGGTGGCGGCGACCATGTCGCGCTGGAGCTCGATCGAGATCGCGCCGTCGCGGGTGCACTCGACGTAGTGCTTGGGCGTGCCCGCGAAGGCCTCGCCGAGCGACAGGCGGGCGACGAAGGGCGCCATGGGCTGCGGCCTCAGCCGCCCCTGGGCCCTCGCCACCACCGCGTCGTCCACGTCGCCGTAGAAGAGCGCGCGGTGATGCTCGGGCGCGATGGCGAGCGTTCCGCCCGCCTCGTCGGCGAGGATGCGCGACGAGACCGTCGGGCGCGGGTTGCGGTGCTCGATCGAGGCGAGGCTCTCGCCGTCCCGCGGCAGGAACGCGCAGAGATAGACCAGCGCGCGGACCCGCCCGCGCTCGGACTCGGCGGCGGCGCTCACCACCATGCCGCCCATCGAGTGGCCCAGCAGGATCGCGGGCTCGGGCAGGGCGCGCAGGCCCGTCGTCACGCGCGCGACGTAGTCGTCCATGGTGACGCCCCCGGGCTCGGCCGGGTCGTCGCCATGGGCCGGCAGGTCGAGGGCATGGGCCTCGTGGCCGCGCGCCTCCAGCTCGGGCGTCAGCGCCTCCCAGCACCAGCCGCCGTGCCAGGCCCCGTGGATCAGCAGGAACGTCGCCATCGTGTCCTCCCTCTGGCGCGCAGTCTTGGCGCGGACGCGGCGGCGACGCAATCCGAGCCGTGCGTCCAGGGCTCGGGATCGGCGCCCCCGGGGGAGGTCCGAGGGTCGCTGCGCCTCGCTCGAGCCGCTCGGGCGATCGCGAGCCGCCGCGGATCAGCCCCCCGAGCCCAGCGCCCGCGCCAGCACCTCCGGATCGGCGTTGCCGCCCGAGGCCACGGCGATCACCGGGCCGTCGCCGGGCAGCGCCAGCGCCGCCGCGAGCGCGACCGCGCCGCCGGGCTCCAGCACGATCCGCAGATGGCGCGCCGCCACGGCCACGGCGCGCATCGCCGCGTCGTCGGACACGCTCAGGCCGGGGCCGCAGAGGCGGCGCAGGATCGGGAAGGTGAGCTCGCCGGGCGACGGCGTCAGGATCGCGTCGCAGATCGAGCCCGTGGCGCGCGCGTTGCGCTCGCGCCGGCCAGAGGCGAGCGAGCGGGCCACGTCGTCGAAGCCCTCGGGCTCGACGGGCCGCGCGCGAAGCCCCGGCGCGCGGGCCTCGAAGGCGAGCGCGACCCCGGCCGTGAGCCCGCCGCCGCCGCAGCAGACGAGCACGTCGGCCTCCTCCACCCCCGTCGCGGCCGCCTGGGCGGCGATCTCCAGCCCCGCCGTGCCCTGGCCCGCGATCACCTGCGGGTCGTCGAAGGGGCGCACCAGGGTCAGGCCGCGCTCGGCGGCGAGCCGCGCGCCCAGCTCCTCGCGCAGCTCCTCGCCGCGGCGGTGGGGGACGACCTCGCCGCCCAAGGCCCGCGTGCCCTCGACCTTCACGGCGGGCGCGTCCTCGGGCATGACGATGACGGCGGGCACGCCGTGCATCCGCGCGGCCAGCGCCACGCCCTGCGCGTGGTTGCCCGAGGAGAAGGCGATCACGCCGCCCCGCCGCCGCTCCTCGGGGAGCGCGGAGATCGCCGCGTAGGCGCCGCGGAACTTGAACGAGCCGGTGAGCTGGAGGCACTCGGCCTTGACCAGCACCCGCCGCCCCGCGAGCGCGTCGAGCGAGGGCGAGGTGAGGAGCGGCGTCACGAGCGCCACGCCCGCGAGGCGCCGGGCGGCGGCGTCGAGGTCCTCGATGGTGGGGGGCGCTAGAGCCGCGAGATCCATTCGCGGATCGCCTCCAGGCTCTCGGGCTCGTCGAGGAACGGGACGTGCCCGCGCCCCGGAACCTCCCTGGCGATCATGTCGGGGCGGCGGGCGCGCATCTCGGCGAAGGTCTCCGCGCTCAGAAGGTCCGAGTTGGCGCCCCGGATCGCCGCGAGCGGCTCGGGCAGCGCCTCGAAGAGCGGCCAGAGGTCGGGCGTGGGCTGGGCGCCGGTGGCGATCACCGCGTCGCGCAGGCGCGGGTCGTAGGGGATGTCGAGGCCGCCGTCCCGCACGACGTAGAACTTCGCGGCCTCCTCGGCCCAGCGGTCCTCGGGCACGTCCTCGAAGCCCTTCATCACGGTGGGGCGGGCCGCGGCGGCCTCCTCGATCGAAGCGTAGGGCGGGGGCAGGCCGAGATAGCCCATGATGACCTCGACGCCCGCCTCGCCCACCATGGGGCCGATGTCCACGAGGCAGGCCCCCGCGAGGCGGTCGCGCGCGGTGGCCGCCAGCACCATGGCGATCAGTCCGCCGCGCGAGGTGCCGAGGATCGCGGCACGCTCCAGCCCGAGATGGTCGAGGAGCGCCAGCGCGTCGGCGCCCTCCTGGGGGACGGTGTAGGTCGAGGGCTCGGCGCGCGCGGAGGCGCCGCGGCCGCGTGCGTCGAGCCGGATCAGGCGCACGTCCCGGACGTGCGGCGCCAGGTAGTCGAAGTCGCGCCCGTCGCGGGTGAGGCCTGGAAGGCACAGGACGGCCGGGCCGTCGCCCTCGTCGCGGTAGGCGAGGCGGGTGCCGTCGGCGGCGTCGAAGGTGGTCACGCGGCGATCTCCGGGATGGCGTCGAGGTCGGGCACCACGTGGTCGGGCCGCCCCGGCAGCCGGTCCACCGGCGCGCCCGCGCGGTTCACCCATGCGGTGCGGAAGCCGTAGGCGGCGGCGGCGGCCGCGTCCCAGCCGTTGGCGCTGACGAACAGCACCTCCTCGGGGCGCGTGTCGAAGCGCTCGCCCACCAGGTCGTAGACCCGGTGGTGCGGCTTGAACACGCCCACGGCCTCGACCGAGAGCACCGCGTCGAGATGCCGCCCGAGCCCGGCCGACTCCACGGCCGAGCCGAGCATTCCGGGCGTGCCGTTCGACAGGATCGCGGTGGCGAAGCCGGCCTCCCTGAGCCGCCTCAGCGCGCCCTCGGCCTCCGGGTAGGCGTCGAGCCGGTCGTAGAGCGCCATCAGGTCGGCGCGCAGGCCGTCGTCCGACAGCCCCTCGGCCTCCAGCGCCCAGTCGAGCGCGTCCTGGGTCACGGCGCGGAAGTCGGCATGGTCGTCCATCACCGCGCGCAGCCAGGTGTAGGCGAGCTGCTTGTCGCGCCAGGCCGCCGCGAGGCGGGGGGCGGCGGTGGCGAGCCGCCCGCGGCCGGGCTCGGCGGCGAGGCGCCCGACGGCGGCGGCGGTGTCGAAGAGCGTGCCGTAGGCGTCGAAGACGCAAAGGGTGACGGGCATGGGATCTCCGGGATGGGCCGGCCCGCAGGGTGGCACGGCGCGCGCCGGGGCGGAAGGGCCGCGCCGGGCCGCGCCGGCGCGCGGCGAGATCCGAGCGGATGACGCGGGGTCGGGATCCCCGCGACGCCATCGGATCAGGGTCGCACCGCCGCCGCGAGACGTGCCCCGGCGGTCCATGCCCGCCGGCCGAGGGGCCACGGCTCGTCCTCGCGGACGCGCAGGCGGGCGGCCATGGCCGGGGGCGCCGCTTCGGCGGGCCGCCCGAGGGCGAGCCCGCTCCGGCCCGCCTAGTGGTGCGAGAGGCTGTTTAGTGGTGCGAGAGGCTGTCGAGCTGCGGCATGCCGAGGATGTGCAGGCCGCCGTCCACCGTCACCACCTCGCCGGTGGTGAAGCGGCCCCACTCGGAGGCGAGCCAGACGGCGGTGCCGCCGATCGCGTCGAGCTCGGCATTGGCCCTGAGCGGCGCGTTGGCCTGGGCGTATTTGTAGGTCCGCCGCGCGCCGCCGATGGCGGAGCCGGCGAGCGTCTTCATCGGCCCCGGCGAGATCGCGTTGACGCGGATCGCGTCGGGGCCGAGGTCGTCGGCGAGGTAGCGCACGGCCGTCTCCAGCCCCGCCTTTGCGACCCCCATGACGTTGTAGCAGGGGGTGACGCGCTGCGAGCCCTGGAAGGTCAGCGTGGTGATCGAGCCGCCCTGGGGCATGAGCGGGCGCGCGCGCCGCGCCACGTCGATCAGCGAGTAGCACGAGATCTCCATCGCGCGCCGGAAGTTGGCCCGCGAGGTGTCGGAGAACCGGAAGCCCGCCGCGAGCTCGGCCTTGTCGCAGAAGGCGATCGCGTGGACCACGAAGTCCAAGCCCCCCCAGGTGTCGCCCACCTCGCCGAAGGCGCGCTCCATCGAGCCCTCGTCGGTCACGTCCACGTCGAGCGCCATCGAGCCGCCCAGCGCCTCGGCGAGCGGCTTGGCGCGCCGCCCGAAGGCCTCGCCCTGGTAGGTGATGCCGATCTCGGCGCCCTGGTCGGCGAGGCTGCGCGCGATGCCGAAGGCGATCGAGCGGTCGTTGGCCACCCCCATCACCAGGCCCCGCCGGCCTGTCATCAGCCCCTGCGCCGCGGGTGGGCCCTTCGCCATCGGATGGTCGGTCAGTGCCATGCTCAGTCCCGCAGCTTGGTCAGGGCGATCGAGGCGTTGGTGCCGCCGAACCCGAAGGAGTTCGACAGCACGCAGTCGAGCTCGGCCTCGCGCGCCTCGGTGACGATCTCGTCGGGCCGCAGCGCCGGGTCGAGCGCATCCACGTTGATGGACGGCGCGATGAAGCCGTCACGCATCATCACGAGGGAGTATATCACCTCGTGGACGCCCGTGGCACCCTGCGAGTGGCCGGTCATCGACTTGGTGGAGGTCACCGGCGCGTGGTCCTCGCCGAGCACCCGTCGGATCGCCTCGACCTCGGTCACGTCGCCCACCGGCGTCCCGGTGCCGTGGGCGTTGACGTAGCTCACCGGGCGGCCGTTCAGCGGGGCCAGCGCGAGGCGCATCGCGCGCTCGCCGCCCTCGCCCGAGGGGGCCACCATGTCCGCCCCGTCCGAGGTCGCGCCGAAGCCCGCGATCTCGGCATGGACGGTGGCGCCGCGCGCGCGCGCGCGCTCCAGCGGCTCCAGCACCACCATGCCGCCGCCGCCCGAGATCACGAAGCCGTCGCGGCCGGCGTCGTAGGGGCGCGAGGCGCGCTCGGGGGCGTCGTTGTAGCGCGAGCTCATCGCGCCCATCGCGTCGAAGAGGCACGACAGCGTCCAGTCGAGCTCCTCGCCGCCGCCGGCGAACATGATCTCCTGCCGGCCGAGCGCGACCTGGTCCGCCGCCATCCCGATGCAGTGCAGCGAGGTCGAGCAGGCCGAGGTGATGGAGAAGTTCACCCCCTTGATCCTGAACGCCGTCGAGAGGTTCGCGGACACGGTGGAGGACATGCATTTGGGCACCGCGAAGGGGCCGATGCGCTTGGGCGAGCCACGCTCGACGACGATGCGGTGGGCCTCGAACATCGCCGAGGTGGACGGCCCGCCCGAGCCCGCGACGACCCCCGTCATCGGGTCCGAGACCTCTGCCTCGGCGAGCCCCGCGTCGGCGATGGCCTGCTCCATGGCGAGGTGGGCGTAGGCGGAGCCCGGCCCCATGAAGCGCAGGGCGCGCTTGTCGATGTGCAGGGCCGGGTCGATCTTGAGCGTGCCCGCGACGCGCGAGCGGAACCCGCGCTCGGCCATCTCGGGCGAGGACTCGATGCCCGAGCGCCCGGCCCGGAGGGCCGCGGCCACCTCGGAGGTCGAGTTGCCGATGGGCGAGACGATGCCCATCCCGGTGATGGCGACGCGCCTGAGCCCGGTCGTGGGGGGGGTCATCGCTGGAACAACCCCACCTTGAGGCCGTCGGCGGCGCAGACCTCCTCGCCGTCCGCGAGCATCCGCCCGTCGGCGATGCCCATCTTGAGCCTGCGGTCGATGACCCGCGTGAAGTCCACATGGTAGGTGACGCGGCCCACCTCCGGCGTGACCATGCCCGAGAGCTTGACCTCGCCGCTGCCCAGCGCGCGCCCGCGCCCCTCCATCCCCCGCCAGCCGAGGTTGAAGCCCGCGAGCTGCCACAGCCCGTCGAGCATGAGGCAGCCCGGCATCACCGGGTCGCCCGGGAAGTGGCAGGCGAAGAACCACAGGCCCGGGTCCACGTCGAGCTCGGCCACCACGTGGCCCTTCCCATGCGCCCCGCCGTCGGCCGAGATCTCGGTCACCCGGTCCATCATCAGCATCGGCGGCTCGGGGAGCTGCGGGTTGCCCGGCCCGAACAGCTCCCCTCTCGCGCATCTGAGCAGCGCCTCCCGGTCGAAGGAGGTCGGATGGTCCGTCATCTGCGCTGGCCTCGGCTCCCGCGGTCGATCGCGCAGGGCCTATCATCCGCCGCTCGCAAGGGGCAAGGGCGGGGCCGGGGTCCGCTCGGGATCCGCTCGGGCCGCGCGCATTGAACTCGGGGCGGCCGCGGGCCTATATGCGAGGCATGAGCGGGTCCGACGACGGCGACGGCGAGGGCGAGGGCGAGGCGGCGCCCGGCGAGCGCGCCAGGGCATGGCTGCGCGACGCGGGGCTCAGGCCGACGCGCCAGCGCGAGGCGCTGGCGACGCTGCTCGTGGGCGACGGCCGCGACCGGCACGTCACCGCCGAGAGCCTCTTCGCCGGCGCCGCGGCGGTGGGCGAGGCGGTCTCGCTCGCCACCGTCTACAACACGCTGCGCACCTTCTGCGAGGCGGGCCTGATCCGCGAGGTGACGGTGGACGGGGCGCGCAGCTACTTCGACACCCGCACCGACGACCACCCCCACTTCTTCTGGGAGGACGGCGGCACCCTCACCGACGCGCCGGCCGAGGAGCTGTCGATCGCGCGCCTGCCCGCGCCCCCCGAGGGGGCCGAGGTGGCGAGCGTGGACGTGGTGATCCGGCTCAGGAGGGTGTGAGGGCCCGGAGCGGCCGCGTCGGGCCGGTGGCTCCAGCCTCTAGCGATGAGCTTCGCGGAACGGATTGCCAGCCGCGCCCCGATCACGCGAACCACCTGTGGACGACGAGCAGCGGCTTCATGGAAAGGAAAGAGCCATGGAAGATCCCGCTTGCCGCAGTCCCACTTTTGCCACTCGGCCCTCCCTCCTGGATGAGGCCGGGAGCAACGGCCTGTTCAGCGGCTTTGCCCCTGGCACCGTGACGTTGCCCAAGGGTTTTCGCGTCAACACGCATTTCGCGCCGCTGCCGGCAGATATCGTCCTCGACAAGGACGTCGCCGTGCAACTGCGAGACGGCACAACGATCTACACCGACGTGCTTCGTCCCGTGACGGATCACCCCGTGCCGGTGATCGTCGCATGGAGTCCCTACGGAAAGAGCCGCGGCAGCGCCCCGCAATACAGCGAACTGCTGGGGTTTCTGGGCATGGACACAGGCATGCTGTCGGGCCTGCACAAGTTCGAGGGCCCCGATCCCGCTTACTGGTGCGCCAACGGCTACGCCCTCTGCCAGCCCGACCCACGCGGCACTTAGAGGCTGTAACAGAACCCGCTCCTAGTGCGTTGGGGGGCCATGAGACCTCTTGTGAACGATGAGTTGTGGGCGGCGGTGGAGCCGCTGCTGCCGGCCGAACCCCCAAAGCCGAAGGGCGGACGACCTCGCTGCGACGACCGCACAGCCCTGGAGGGGATCGTGTTCGTGCTGCGGTCTGGCATCCCATGGGCGATGCTGCCTCGGGAGGCGTTCGGCTGCACGGGCATGACGTGCTGGCGCCGGCTGCGGGACTGGCACGCCGCCGGCGTGCTGGGCGAACTGCACCGTGTGCTGCTGGAGCGCCTGGCCGCGGCGGACGCGCTGGACTGGAGCCGTGCCTCGATCGACAGCGCGTCCATCCCCGCAAAAGGGGGCGCTCGTCGCCGAACACGAAGATCGGCCCGAACCCCACGGACCGAGGCCGTCCGGGCACAAAGCGCCACGTCGTGGTCGACGCCCGCGGCACGCCGCTCGGCTTCGAGCTGAGCGGGGCCAACCGCCACGACAGCCGCATGCTGGCCGCCGTCCTCGACGTCGTCCCGGGCGTGCGGCGCGGCCGGGGCCGACCCCGTTGCCGCCCGAAGAGGCTCCACGCCGACAAGGCCTACGACCACCGCCGCTGCCGAACCGAATGTCGCGAGCGGTCGATCACGCCTCGCATCGCCCGCCGCGGCGTCGAGCGCTCGCATCGCCTCGGCCGCCACCGCTGGGTCGTCGAACGAACCCTGGCTTGGTTGGCCCGCTTCCGCCGTCTGACGATCCGCTACGAGCGCCGCGGGCCTTGTTGCACGAAGCCTGCCCGGGATTCACATTGCCGGTCCAGCGGCATAGCTGGGCGTCATGTCCAAGCCTGCCCCGACGCGCTACCGCACCCTGAACTGGTCCGCCTACAACGCGTCGCTGCGTGAGCGTGGATCGCTGACCGTCTGGTTCGACCCTTCGACGCCCTGGCACGCGGCGCCATCGGGCAAGCGCGGCGGCCAGCCGGTCTACAGCGACGCCGCGATCCAGGCTTGCCTGACGATCAAGGTGCTGTTCGGCCTGCCGCTTCGCCAGACGACCGGCTTCGTCGCGAGCCTTCTGAAGTTCGCGGGGCTCGACTGGCCGGTGCCGGACTTCTCGACGCTCTGCCGACGGCAGAAGACCTTGGCCGTTCAGCTGCCCTACCGGGGCAGCGGCGGCCCGCTGCACCTGCTCGTGGACAGCACGGGCATCAAGGTCCGAGGCGAGGGGGAATGGCACGCGCGCAAGCATGGCGGGGCGCGCAGACGGATCTGGCGAAAGGTCCACCTCGCCGTCGACGAGGTGACACTCGAGGTCCGCGCGGTCGAGATCACCGGCAGCGGCGTCGGCGATGGGCCTGTGCTACCGGACCTGCTCGGCCAGATCCCAGCAAACGAGCCAATCGTCTCGGTCACCGCCGACGGCGCCTACGACACCCGCGGCTGCCGCGACGCCATCGCGAACCGCGGCGCGGACGCTGTCATCCCGCCCCGGCGAAATGCCAAGCCTTGGGAGAAGGACAGCCCCGGCGTAGAAGCGAGGAACGAGGCTCTGCGCGCCATCAAGCGCCTCGGCCGCACGATCTGGCGCCGATGGAGCGGATACCACCGCCGAAGCCGCGCCGAGACCAAGATGAACTGCATGAAGCTCCTCGGGCAAAAGCTCATGGCCCGCGACTTCGACCGCCAGACCGCCGAACTCCAAGTCCGCATCGCCATCCTCAACCGCTATACCGCGCTCGGCATCCCCGTCACACGACCCGTCGGCTGACCGCCGCGGGGAAAGGGGAAGCTCGGCCTTCAGGCGTTCCGTGCAACAGAGGCCGTGGACGCCCCCGAGGACGCCGACCTCATCGTGCTCAACACCTGCCACATCCGCGAGAAGGCGGCCGAGAAGGTCTACTCGGAGCTCGGGCGCCTGAAGCCGCTCAAGGCCGCCAACCCCTCCTTGCGCATCGGCGTCGCCGGCTGCGTGGCGCAGGCCGAGGGCGCGGAGATCATGGCCCGCCAGCCGGCGGTGGATCTGGTCGTCGGGCCCCAGGCCTACCACCGGCTGCCCGAGCTGGTGGCGAGGGCCCGCACCGGCCGCGCGATCGACACCGAATTCCCGGCGGAGTCGAAGTTCGACCGACTCGGCGCACGGCCGAAAGCGCCGCGGGGCCCGACCGCGTTCCTCACCGTGCAGGAGGGCTGCGACAAGTTCTGCGCCTTCTGCGTCGTGCCCTACACGCGTGGCGCGGAGGCCTCGCGCCCGCCGGGGCGCATCGAGGCGGAGGCGTGCGAGCTGGTCGAGCGCGGCGCACGCGAGCTCACGCTGCTGGGCCAGAACGTCAACGCCTACCGAGCGGGCGGCACGACGCTCGCGGGTCTGATCGGGCGGCTCGCCGCGATCCCCGGCCTCGACCGCCTCCGCTACACCACGTCCCACCCCAACGACATGGACGACGACCTGATCGCCGCGCATGGCCTCGAGCCGAAGCTGATGCCCTACCTGCACCTGCCGGTGCAGTCGGGCTCGGACCGGATCCTCAAGGCGATGAACCGCAGGCACACCGCCCAGGGCTACCTCAGGCTCGTCGAGCGCATCCGCCGCGCGCGCCCCGACATCGCGCTGTCGGGCGACTTCATCGTCGGCTTCCCCGGCGAGACCGAGGCCGACTTCGCGTCCACCCTCGCCGTCGTCGAGGAGGCGCGCTACGCCCACGCCTATTCCTTCAAGTACTCGCCGCGCCCCGGCACGCCCGCGGCCGAGCGTCCCCAGGTCGCCCCCGAGGAGGCCGACGACCGGCTGGCCCGGCTCCAGGCGCTCGTCACGCGCCGGCAGCGCGCCGCGCAGGACGCGATGGTGGGCCGCGAGGCCACCGTGCTCTTCGAGCGCGCGGGCCGCGAGCCGGGGCAGGCCACGGGCAAGTCCGAGCACCTGATGGCCGTCCACGCCCGCGGCGCGAGCGTGGGCGAGCTGAGGCCCGTGCGGATCGTCTCGTCGGGGCCGAACTCGCTCGCGGCAACACTCCTTTGACGGAACCCGCCTAAGCGGGCCCTTGTTGAGCCACCGACCCCGCAGCCGAGGGCCCCCCAGGGCCCGCAGCCCCAGGATGCCTTGCCCCTCACGCCCGATGCGCGGATCGCGCCCGAGGAGACCCGTCTCCAGTTCCCCGACAACCGCCTCCTGCCCGAGCTGACGGGCGCCTTCGGGGCGCATCTGACGCAGGTGGAGCAGGCGCTCGGCGTGCAGATCGTCCAGCGCGGCAACGAGCTGGTGATCCTGGGCGAGCCCGCCTCGCGCGCCCGCGCCGCCGAGGCGCTCAACGCGCTCTACGCCCGCGCCGAGGGCGGCCGCGGCATCGAGCCCGCGCTGGTCGATGCCGAGCTGCGCATGGGCGGCCTCGACGGGGGGCTGCGCGACGCCGACCAGATGGAGCTGCTGCCGCAAGGCCCGGCCGAGGTCCGCACCCGCAAGAAGACCGTCGAGCCCCGCACCGAGGCCCAGCGCGCCTATGTCGAGGCGCTCCACCGCCACGAGCTGGCCTTCGGCATCGGCCCCGCGGGCACCGGCAAGACCTACCTCGCGGTGGCCGTGGGCGTGTCGATGTTCATCGGCGGGCATGTCGATCGCATCGTGCTCTCGCGCCCCGCGGTGGAGGCGGGCGAGCGGCTGGGCTTCCTGCCGGGCGACATGAAGGACAAGGTCGATCCCTACATGCAGCCGCTCTACGACGCGCTCGCGGACTTCCTGCCGGCCAAGCAGACGCAGAGCCTGATGGCCGAGAAGCGCATCGAGATCGCGCCGCTCGCGTTCATGCGCGGGCGCACGCTCGCAGGCGCCTTCGTGGTGCTCGACGAGGCGCAGAACGCGACCTCGATGCAGATGAAGATGTTCCTCACCCGCCTCGGCGAGGGCTCGCGCATGGTCGTCACCGGCGACCGGAGCCAGATCGACCTGCCGCGCGGCGTGACCTCGGGGCTGCACGACGCCGAGCGGCTGCTGCGAGGAGTGCCCGGCATCTCGTTCAACTACTTCACGTCGCGCGACGTGGTGCGCCACCCCCTCGTCGCCGCCATCATCGAGGCCTACGACGCCGATGTCTGATGCCGATCCCTGGATCGACGTGGTGATCGAGGATCCCCGCTGGGGGGCCGTGGGCCTCGACGCGGTCGCCGAAGCGGCCGCGGGGGCCGCGCTGCGCCATCTGGGCCGTGACCCGCGAGCCTTCGAGGTCGTGGTGCTGGGCTGCGACGACGCCCGCATCGGCGCGCTCAACGCCGCGTCCCGGGGCATCGAGCGGCCGACCAACGTGCTGGCCTGGCCGTCGGCGGCGCGCGACCCCGCCCATCCGCCCGAGGACGGCCCCTTGGGCGATGTCGCGCTCTCCTACGACACCTGCGCCGCAGAGGCGCTTGCGCAGGGCAAGGGCTTGGGCGATCACGCGACCCATCTCGTCGCCCATGCCGTGCTGCACCTCCTGGGCTTCGATCACGACGACGACATCGCGGCCTCCTTGATGGAGGGCCATGAGCGCACCATACTTCGAGGCATGGGCCTGCCAAATCCCTACGCCGCCCACGACGCCGAGGGCCGCTGCGCTCTCGCCCGCCCCGCTCCGAGCCGCACCATTGGGGATCCCCTTTCGAGATGACGCAGGATCAGACGGACGAGCCCGACGGCGCTCCGCCGGAGGACCCCGATCCGCCGCGCCCCGAGCCCCGCTCGCCCCCCCCTGACGACGGCGCCCGCGCCGGGCTGATGTCGAGGCTGCTGGCCGCCCTCTCGCCCGAGCCCGAGCCCGCCCCGCCGCCGGGGGACCAGCGCGCCACCGGGCTCCAGGCGCTGCGGGGCATGCGCGTCGAGGACGTGGCCATCCCGAAGGCCGAGATCGAGGCGGTCCCCGTCGAGACCACGCTGCCCGATCTGGTCAGGCGCTTCCGCAGGACCGCCATGACCCGGCTGCCGGTGTTCGAGGGCACGCTCGACACGCCGATCGGCATGGTCCACCTCAAGGACATAGCTCTCGCCTACGGCTTCGAGGGGGGCGAGGGGCGCGAGCCCTTCGATCTGCGCGAGAACGTCCGTCCGCTGCTCTACGCCCCGCCCTCGATGCCGGTCGCCGTGCTGCTGGCCAAGATGCAGGCCGACCGCACGCACATGGCGCTCGTCATCGACGAGTATGGCGGCGTCGACGGGCTGCTGACGCTGGAGGATCTGATCGAGCAGGTGATCGGCGAGATCGAGGACGAGCACGACATCGCCGAAGGGCGCTTCTGGACCGAGGAGAGGCCCGGCGTCTACCTCGCGCAGTCGCGCACGCCCCTGGACGAGTTCGAGGCGGCGATCGGCCGCAACCTGACGCCGCCGGGCGCCGAGGAGGAGCCCGAGACGCTGGGCGGGCTGGTCTTCGTGCTGACCGGCCGGGTGCCCGCGCGCGGCGAGGTCATCCCGCACCCCTCGGGTGGCGAGATCGAGGTGGTGGACGCCGATCCGCGCCGCATCAAGCGCCTGCGCCTGCGCCTCGACCCTTCCGCCGCGCCCTCGGCCGTCCGGGCGGCGGAGTGAGCGGCGCGCCGACGAAGCGCGGGGCCGTCCCGCTGCCGCCTCCCTCGGGCCGGGCCGCCTCGGAGGCCCGAGACGCGGCCGCGGACATGCCGAGGCCGCGTCTCGCCTTCGGGGCGCCGGCCTGGGCCGCCCGTCCGCTCCTCGCGCCGCCCGCCTCTCGCACGGGGCTGGCGGCGCTCGGCCTCGCCCTCGGCGCCGCCATGGGCCTGGGTCAGGTGCCCTTCGCCGCCTGGTGGCTCGCGCTGCCCGCGCTCGCCTGGGCCATCGCCGTGCTCCTGCCGCTCGGCGCGCCGCGCGCGGCGCTCTTCGGGCTCGCCTTCGGGACCGGGCAGTTCGGCGTGGCGCTGCAGTGGATCGTCGAGCCCTTCCTGGTCGACGCCGCGCGCTACGGCTGGATGGCGCCGTTCGCCGTGGTGGGCCTGTCGGTGTTCATGGCCTCCTACTGGGCGCTGGCGACGGGCCTCGCGGCCTGGCTCGCGCGCCCGCCCGTGCCGCGCGCGCTCCTGGTCGCGGCGGCGCTGGCGCTCTCCGAGATGGTGCGCGCGCGCGCCTTCACCGGCTTCGCCTGGGCGAGCCCGGCCTACATCTGGTCCGAGACGCCGGTCTATCAGGCGCTGGCCTGGGTCGGGCCGCACGGCCTGACGCTGCTGAGCGCGCTCGTCGCCGCCGCGCTCGCGCTCGGCGCGCTGCGCGCCGTCCCGCCCTGGGCGCCGGCGGGCGCGCTCCTCGCCGGGGCGGCCGTGGCGCTGTGGGGGGCCGTGCGCGAGATCCCGCCCGCCGCTCCCGACGCCCCGGTGATCCGGCTGGTGCAGCCCAACGCCGTCCAGCGGCTGAAATGGGATCCCGAGTGGATGGCAGAGTTCCTGCGCCGCGGGATCGAGTCCAGCGCAGCGCCGGCCGGGCCGCTCGGGACCCCTGACCTCGTCGTGTGGCCCGAGGCCTCGGTGCCGACGCTCCTGGCCGACGCGGGCCCCATCCTCGAGGCCGTGGCGCGCGCCACCGGCGGCGCGCCGGCGGCGCTCGGCGTCACCCGCAGCGAAGGGGGGCGGCTTTACAACAGCCTCGCCCTGACGGGGCCGCGGGGCGAGGTGGTCTCGATCTACGACAAGCACCATCTCGTGCCCTTCGGAGAGTTCTTCCCCTTCAGCGGCCTCGCCTCGCGCGTGGGCCTCAGGGGCCTCGCCGCGGGCGACGGCGTGGGCTACGCCCCCGGCCCGGGGCCGCGCGTCATCGACATCGCGGGCGTCGGGCTCGCCCTGCCGCTGATCTGCTACGAGGCGGTCTTCCCGCGCGACACCCGCGTGACCCCGCGCCCGCGCCTCATGCTCCAGATCACCAACGACGCGTGGTTCGGCACCTTCGCCGGCCCCTACCAGCACCTCGCCCAGGCGCGCGCGCGCGCGATCGAGCAGGGCCTGCCGGTGCTGCGCGCCGCCAACACCGGCGTCTCGGCCGCCATCGACGCGGGCGGGCGCGTGATCGACAGCCTGCCGCTCGGCGCGGCCGGCCACATCGACACGGCGCTCCCGGCCGCGCTGCCGCCGACGCTCTACGCGCGCACCGGCGACGCGCCGCTGGGGATGGGGCTCGGCGTGCTCCTGGGCGCCGTGGCGCTGCGCCGCGCGCGCCGCGCCTGAGGCCCTTCCGCCGCGCCGCACGCATCCGATTGACCGGGGCGGGCGGCGCGGATAGGCCCGCGCGACCCGCTCCAACGGCTTCCTGGCGGAGCGCGGCGAACCCCATCGGAGCACCCCATGCCCCCGCGCCTCAACTACGTCTTCACCTCGGAGAGCGTCTCCGAGGGGCACCCCGACAAGGTCTGCGACCGCATCAGCGACGCGGTGCTCGACGCCTTCCTCGCCGAGGAGCCGCACGCCCGCGTCGCCTGCGAGACCTTCGCCACCACCAACCGCGTGGTGATCGGCGGCGAGGTGGGCCTGAGCGACCCCGCGCTCCTCGCGCGCACGCTCGACCGGGTGGAGAGCATCGCGCGCGAGTGCATCCGCGACATCGGCTACGAGCAGGACAAGTTCCACCACGGCACCTGCGAGGTGAACAACCTGCTGCACCGCCAGTCGGCGCACATCGCCCAAGGGGTGGACGCGCGCGGCAACAAGGACGAGGGCGCGGGCGACCAGGGCATCATGTTCGGCTACGCCGTGGACGAGACGCCCGAGCTGATGCCCGCGCCCATCCTCTACGCCCACGCCGTGCTGAGACGGCTGGCCGAGGCGCGCCACGCGGGCGAGGAGCCGACGCTGCGCCCCGACGCCAAGTCCCAGATCGCGCTGCGCTACGAGGACGGGCGCCCGGTCGAGGTCGCCTCGATCGTGCTCTCGACCCAGCACGAGAGCGAGGACCAGACCTCCGACGACATCCGGCGCATCGTCGAGCCCTACGTCCGCGAGGTGCTCCCCAAGGGCTGGATCACGGAGGCGACCGAGTGGTGGGTGAACCCCACGGGCACCTTCGTCATCGGCGGGCCCGACGGCGACGCGGGGCTGACGGGGCGCAAGATCATCGTGGACACCTACGGGGGCGCCGCCCCCCACGGCGGCGGCGCGTTCTCGGGCAAGGATCCGACCAAGGTGGACCGCTCGGCCGCCTACGCCGCGCGCTACCTCGCCAAGAACGTGGTCGCGGCCGGCCTCGCGCGGCGCTGCACGCTCCAGCTCTCCTACGCCATCGGCGTCTCGAAGCCGCTGTCGATCTACGCCGACACCCACGGCACCGGCGAGGTCCACGAGGCCGAGATCGAATCGGCGGTGGCCCGCGTGATGGACCTCTCGCCGCGCGGCATCCGCGAGCACCTCGCGCTCAACCGCCCCGTCTACCAGCGCACCGCCGCCTACGGCCATTTCGGCCGCGCGCCCGACGCGGATGGCGGGTTCTCCTGGGAGCGCACCGATCTGGTGGAGGCGCTGCGCCGGGCGGTGTGAGGGCGAGGCCCTCGATCGGCGGTCCCGGGCTCCGTCCGGCCGAGGGTCCGCGCCGGCCCGAGGATCGCTGCGCGCCGGAAGGGACGCGCGGCCGGGATGTCCTCCATGCGACGCGACGGCCGCTCCGAATCTCCCTCCCTCGGTCGGAGGGCCGTTGAACCGGCCTCGGCGGCACCAGATATTCCCCCCCAGATCGATCCGCTTGGGTGGAGCCATGAACCTCTTTCGCACCGCGTTGCTGCTCGCGGCGATGACGGCGCTCTTCATGGGCGTGGGCTTCCTGATCGGGGGCCAGCAGGGGATGCTGCTCGCCTTCCTCTTCGCCGTGGGCACCAACGCGATCGCCTACTGGAACTCCGACAAGCTCGTGCTCAGGATGCACAACGCGCGTGAGGTCGATGCCCGCAGCGCGCCCGAGCTCCACGGCCTCGTGCGCGAGCTGTCCGAGCGCGCGGGGCTGCCGATGCCCAAGGTCTACGTGCTGGAGGAGGACCAGCCCAACGCCTTCGCCACCGGGCGCAACCCCGACAACGCCGCCGTCGCCGCCACGCGGGGCCTGCTCGCGCGCATGAGCCGCGAGGAGGTCGCGGGCGTGATCGCGCACGAGCTCGCGCATGTGAAGAACCGCGACACGCTGACCATGACGATCACCGCGACGCTCGCGGGCGCGATCTCGATGCTGGCCAACTTCGCGTTCTTCTTCGGCGGCGGCAACCGCAACAACCCGTTCGGCTTCGTGGGCGTGCTGGTGACGGCGCTGGTGGCGCCGCTCGCGGCGATGCTGGTGCAGACGGCGATCAGCCGGACGCGCGAGTACTCGGCCGACCGGCTGGGCGGGCAAATCTGCGGCGAGCCGCTGTGGCTCGCCTCCGCGCTCGCCAAGCTCGAGCGCGGCCGCGCCATCCCCAACGCCGAGGCCGAGGCGGTGCCCGCCACGGCGCATCTCTTCATCGTCAACCCGCTGGGCGGGGCAGGGGTGGACGGCCTCTTCCGCACCCATCCCGCCACGCGGGACCGCATCGCGCGGCTGAGGGCGCAGGCGGCCGAGACGGGGTCCGGCGGCGGCGCTCCGGCGCGCGCCGCGCGGACCTCCCCGGTGCCGCATGTGGGCCGGCGCCACGCCGATGGCGGCCCCTGGGGCTGACGCGCGCGCCGCCGGTCCCGGCCGGGGGCCTCGGCGCCGTCGGCCCGAGCGGCGCGGGGGGCCGCCTGCCTCCCCGGGCGACGGGCGGGGGGGGGGGGGGGCGACGGCGCCGGCGCCCGCTTGCCCCGGCCCGAAGGCTCTGGCACCCGGCCGTCCATGTCCGACCCCCTCTCCCCCGCACGATCCCCGACGGGCGCGCCGTGGCGCAACCGCTACGGCCGGCGCCGCGGCAAGGCGCTGCGCGAGAGCCAGCGCGGCTACCTCGCCGACCTCGCCCATCTCTCGCCGGGCCCCGTCTCGTGGGACGAGAACCCCGAGCGGATGCCCCTCGACCTCGCGGCGCCCTTCGCGGGCCGCCCGGTCTGGCTCGAGATCGGCTTCGGCGCGGGCGAGCACATGGTGCATCAGGCGAGGCTCCACCCCGAGGTCGGGCTGCTGGGCGCGGAGCCCTACGTCAAGGGTGTGGCGACGCTGCTGGGTAAGGTCCGCCGCGAGGGGCTGACGAACCTGCGCGTCCATCCCGGCGACGCGCGCGACCTGATGGAGGTGCTTCCCGAGGCGGGGGTCGCGCGCGCCTTCCTGCTCTACCCCGACCCCTGGCCCAAGGCGCGCCACCACCGCCGGCGGTTCGTCACGCCAGAGCACCTCCGCCCGCTCGCCCGCGTCCTGGCGCCCGGCGCCGAGCTGCGGCTGGCCACCGACATCCCCGACTACGTCCGCCAGGCACTGGAAGAGGTGCCGCGCGCCGGCTTCGCATGGACCGCCGAGCGGGCGGCCGACTGGCGCGAGCCCTGGCCCGACTGGTCCCCCACGCGCTACGAGAGGAAGGCGCTGCGCGAGGGACGGGTGCCGCACTACCTGACGTTCCGGCGGCGCTGACCGCCGCGTCGCGGGTCGTCGGCAATCGAAAGGCTGCACGAAGCAGGCGTGTCGTGAGGGCGCTGGCGACGAGCCTCACCCATCCGACTCCGCTCACATGAGGTTCGAATGCGGCGGGGTCGGGCGGGCGGAACGGATCGCCCGCTCGGTCGGCGCTCCGATCCCGCCGCGTGACGGCGCTGGAGACGGGCCCTCGCAGGCGTGCCACGCTCGTCGCATGACGACCGAGCGCGGCTTTTGGCCCCGGGCCCTGGGCGAGATCGCCATCCGCTGCGCCGACCTGCCCGCGATGACGGCGTTCTACGAGGACGTGCTGGGCCTCACGCGCCTTGCGGGCGACCATCGCTCGGGCATCGCGTTCTAGGCCTTGGGCGGATCCCACGGCGGCCACACCGCCGTCCTGGCGCTGTTCCGGCGCGACGCCGCGGCCCGGCCCGGGCTGCATCCCGGCCCGGCCGACGGGCCCCTGACGGGGGCGCGCTCCTCGCTCCACCACCTCGCGCTGGCGCTGCCGGCCTCCGAGCAGGACGCGGCGATCGCGTGGCTCGCCGCGCAGGGGCTCACCCGCCGGGTCGAGACCTTCGGCTGGATCGGCTGGCGCGGCGTCCTCACCGAGGATCCCGAGGGCAACACCGTGGAGCTCGTCGCCCACGACCCGGCGTTCCTCGACCCCGTGGACGCTTCCGCTCCCTGATCCCATCCCCATCGAAGGCCGCCCCGGCGCGGGGCTGCGCGCCGCGCGCTCGAACGGCTGCTCGGCGCCCCGAGGCCTCGCGCGAGCCCGTCTCATCGCGGGGCATCCGAGGGCGCGGCTCCGTGGCCCGTCGTAGGGATCGGAGCGGTCCCGCCGATCCCGCCAACCGTCGGCCCGCGCAGCGCCCTGGGCGTCTGGACCCGTCCCGCGCTCTCGCCTATCCCGCCCCCCATGACCGCCCACGGCCCCACCACCCCCATGACGGCCCGCCCTGCCGGCCCGCTCGCGGGCACCGCCGAGGTGCCCGGCGACAAGTCGATCAGCCACCGCGCGCTGATCCTGGGCGGGCTCGCGGTCGGCGAGACGCGGATCGCGGGGCTCCTCGAAGGCGACGACGTGCTGCGCACCGCCGCCGCCATGCGGGCCTTCGGCGCCGAGGTCACGCGCCACGGCCCCGGCGCGTGGTCGGTCCACGGTGTCGGCGTGGGCGGGCTGATGGAGCCCGAGGCGGTGATCGACTGCGGCAACTCCGGCACCGGGGCGCGGCTCCTGATGGGGGCGATGGCGACCTCTCCCATCGCGGCGACCTTCGCGGGCGACGCCTCGCTGGGCGCGCGGCCCATGGGGCGCGTCACCGAGCCGCTGGCGCTCTTCGGCGCGCGGGCCTGGGGCCGCTCGCGCGGGCGGCTGCCGATGACCGTGCTGGGCGCGCGCGACCCCGTGCCGGTGCGCTACCCCACGCCCATGGCCTCGGCCCAGGTCAAGTCGGCGGTGCTGCTCGCGGGTCTGGGCGCCCCCGGCGAGACCGTGGTGATCGAGGCGCGCCCGACGCGCGACCACACCGAGCGGATGCTGCGCGGCTTCGGTGCCGAGATCGCCGTGGAGGACGCGCCCGAGGGTCGCGCCGTCACGCTCCGCGGCCAGCCCGAGCTGCGCCCCGTGGCGATCGCGGTGCCGCGCGACCCGTCCTCGGCGGCGTTCCCCGTCTGCGCCGCGCTGATCGTGCCGGGCTCGGACGTGCTGGTGCCCGGCGTCTCGCTCAACCCCACCCGCGCGGGCCTCTACGAGACGCTGCGCGAGATGGGGGCCGATCTGGCCTATCAGGCCGAGCGCGAGGAGGGCGGCGAGCCCGTGGCCGACCTGCGCGCGCGCCACGGGGGCGGCCTGCGCGGCGTCGAGGTGCCGCCCGAGCGCGCGCCCTCGATGATCGACGAGTACCCGGTGCTCTGCGCGGTGGCGGCCTTCGCCGAAGGGGTCACGGTCATGCGCGGCGTGGGCGAGCTGCGCGTCAAGGAGTCCGACCGCATCGACGCCATGGCGCGCGGGCTCGAGGCCTGCGGCGTGCGCGTCGAGGAGGCGGAGGACATGCTGATCGTCCACGGGGGCATCGTGCCGGGCGGGGCGCGGGTCGCCACGCGGCTCGACCATCGCATCGCCATGGCCTTCCTGGTGCTGGGGCTCGGCGCGCGGGCGCCGGTCGCGGTGGACGACGCCTCGCCCATCGCCACCTCCTTCCCCTCCTTCGAGCGGCTGATGACGGGGCTCGGCGCCGACCTGCGGCGCGACGAGGAGCGCGCCGCGTGAGGGCCGCCGGCCGCCCCGGAGCCCACCCGTGACGGCGACGGGGGGCTGCCTCTGCGGCGCCGTCCGATACCGCGTGGCGGGACCGCTGCGCGACGTGGTGGCGTGCCACTGCACCCAGTGCCGGCGCGGATCGGGACACCACGTCGCGGCCACCGCGGCCCGGCGGTCGGACCTCCATGTGGAGGGCGAGCCGCGCTGGTTCGCGTCGAGCGAGGGCGCCCGCAGGGGCTTCTGCCCGACCTGCGGCTCGAACCTCTTCTGGGAGAGGCAGGGCGCGGAGCGGATCTCGATCTGGGCCGGCTCGCTCGACGCGCCGACCGGGCTCGAGATGCGCGGGCACATCTTCGTGGCCGACAAGGGCGACTACTACGAGATCGCCGACGGGCTGCCGCAGGCGCCGGCGCGGGATCCGGCGCTGACCGAACGGGATCCGGACCGGTGATCTTCACCGTCGCCATCGACGGGCCCGCGGCGGCCGGCAAGGGCACCGTCGCGCGCGCCGTGGCGGAGCGATTCGGGCTCGCGCATCTCGACACGGGGCTCCTCTACCGCGCCGTCGCGCTGCGCACCCTCTCGGGCGAGGCGGCGGAGGAGGCCGCGCGCGCGCTCGTCCCGCAGGACGTGGCGCGCCCCGGCCTGCGCGCGCCGGAGGTCTCGGACGCGGCCTCCCGCGTGGCCGCCATCCCCGAGGTCCGCGCCGCGCTGGTCGAGTTCCAGCGCCGCTTCGCGCGAGAGCCGGGGGGCGCCGTGCTCGACGGGCGCGACATCGGCACCGTCGTGTGCCCCGAGGCGGAGGTGAAGCTCTTCGTCACCGCGAGTCCGCAGGTCCGCGCCCGCCGGCGCCACGAGGAGCTGCTCGCCGCGGGCCTTGAGGCGAGCTACGCCTCCGTGCTCGCCGACGTCGAGGACCGCGACCGGCGCGACCGCGAGCGCGCGGCCTCGCCGCTCAAGCCCGCGGATGACGCCGTGACGCTCGACACCTCCGACCTCTCCGTCGAGGAGGCGGTGGCGGCGGCGTCCGAGGCGGTCGAGCGCGCCATGGCGGCCGCGCGGTGAGGGCGCTCGCCGTGGACAGCCTGGCGGCGCTCGTGTTCTTCACCGCCGTGGCGACGCTCTCGGAGCGCCTCGCCGCGGGCATGGACTGGGGCCAGGTGGCCGTCTCGCGCGCCGTGGCCGCGCCCGTGATGCTGCTCACCGGGCGGCCCTACGGGATGTGGCGCGATGCGGTGTTCCACCGGCTCGGCGCGGCGCGGCGGGGGCCTGCGGGCCGGGCGGCGATCGACGCCGCGGCCTTCGTGGCCTTCCAGGTGCCCGTCTACGCCGCGATCCTGGCGCTCGCGGGCGCGAGCCCCGCGCAGGCGCTCGCGGCGCTGTCCTCGGCCGCCGTGCTGATGCTCGCGCTGAGCCGGCCCTTCGGCCTGTTCCTCGACGTGGCGCGACGCCTCGCGGGGACCGCGCCGCCCTTGCCCTGAGGGCGCGCACCCCTTATAGAGCCCGCGGTCGCCCCCAGGCCCCCCAGGGGGGCCTGTCGCGCGCGGCCTCGGCCCCCCGAGGCCCGCCCCCGGACCCGAGCCCATCCCAGACCGGCGGATCCAACCGCCCGGCCAGTCACCCATCAAGGAACCCCGCACGCATGCCCAAGGACGCCACCATGGAGGACTTCGAAGCCCTCCTCGAGGAGAGCTTCGAGATCGACACGCCCCAGGAGGGGACGGTCGTCAAGGGCCGGGTCATCGCCATCGAGGCGGGCCAGGCCATCATCGACGTCGGCTACAAGATGGAGGGCCGCGTCGACCTCAAGGAGTTCTCCGCCCAAGGCGAGGATCCCGAGATCCACGTCGGCGACGAGGTCGAGGTCTACCTCCGCCAGGTCGAGAACGCCCGCGGCGAGGCCGTGATCAGCCGCGAGATGGCGCGCCGCGAGGCCGCCTGGGACCGCCTGGAGAAGGCCTACGCCGACGAGAACCGCGTCGACGGCGCGATCTTCGGCCGCGTCAAGGGCGGCTTCACCGTCGATCTCGGCGGCGCGGTGGCGTTCCTGCCGGGCTCGCAGGTCGACGTGCGGCCGGTGCGCGACGCGGGGCCGCTCATGGGCCTCCAGCAGCAGTTCCAGATCCTCAAGATGGATCGCCGGCGCGGCAACATCGTCGTCTCGCGCCGCGCCATCCTGGAGGAGTCGCGCGCCGAGCAGCGCGCCGAGGTCATCGCCAAGCTGCGCGAGGGCGACGCCATCGACGGCGTGGTCAAGAACATCACCGAGTACGGCGCCTTCGTCGACTTGGGCGGCGTGGACGGCCTGCTGCACGTCACCGACATGGCCTGGCGGCGCGTCAACCACCCCTCCGAGATCGTCAACATCGGCGAGACGATCAAGGTGCAGGTCATCAAGATCAACCGCGAGACCCACCGCATCTCGCTGGGGCTCAAGCAGCTCCAGGAGGATCCCTGGAACCTCGTGCAGGGCAAGTATGCGCTGGGCTCGGTGCACACGGGCCGCGTGACCAACATCACCGACTACGGCGCCTTCGTGGAGCTGGAGCCCGGCGTCGAGGGGCTCGTCCACGTCTCCGAGATGAGCTGGACCAAGAAGAACGTGCACCCCGGCAAGATCGTCTCCACCTCCCAGGAGGTCGAGGTGATGGTGCTCGAGGTCGACATGTCCAAGCGCCGCGTCTCGCTCGGCCTCAAGCAGACCATGCGCAACCCGTGGGAGGTGTTCGCCGAGACCCACCCGCCGGGGACCGTGGTCGAGGGCGAGGTCAAGAACATCACCGAGTTCGGCCTCTTCGTCGGCCTCGAGGGCGACATCGACGGCATGGTGCACCTGTCGGACATCACCTGGGAGGGCCGGGGCGAGGACGCGATCGGCGACTTCCGCAAGGGCGACACGGTGCGCGCGGTCGTCACCGAGGTCGATCAGGAAAAGGAGCGGATCTCGCTCTCGATCAAGGGCCTCGACGATTCGTTCACCCAGGCCGTGGGCGGCGTGAAGCGCGGCACCGTGGTCACCGTCGAGGTCACCAAGATCGAGGACGGCGGCATCGAGGTCGAGTACGAGGGCGCCAAGTCCTTCATCCGGCGCTCGGATCTCTCGCGCGACCGGGCCGAGCAGCGCCCCGAGCGCTTCGGGGTGGGCGACAAGGTGGACGCGCGCGTCACCAACGTCGATCCCAAGACCCGCCGGCTGGGGCTCTCGATCAAGGCCCGCGAGATCGCCGAGGAGAAGGAGGCCGTGCAGCAGTTCGGCTCGTCGGACTCGGGCGCATCCTTGGGCGACATCCTGGGCGCCGCGCTCAAGGGCGGCGACTGACGCGTCGGGCGGCGGGCCGGGAGGTCCGCCGCCGATCTCCGCACGATGGGCCAATCGGGCGTTTCCCCCGGCGCGCCAATGCCCTATGAACGGGGGCGCGCCAGCGGAGGGGAAGATGATCAGGTCGGAGCTGATCCAGAGGATCGCCGAGGAGAACCCTCATCTCTACCACCGCGACGTGGAGCGCATCGTGGCCGTGATCTTCGAGGAGATCGTCGCCGCCATGGCGCGCGGCGACCGCGTCGAGCTGCGCGGCTTCGGCGCCTTCTCCGTCAAGCGCCGCGACGCGCGCACCGGGCGCAACCCGCGCACCGGCGAGGCCGTCGCCGTCGAGGAGAAGCACGTGCCGTTCTTCAAGACCGGCAAGGGCCTGCGCGACCGGCTGAACGAGGGCTCCTGATGCGCTACGTCAAATACCTCCTCCTGGCCCTGCTCGCCGTGGCCCTGATCACGCTCGCGCTGGCCAATCGCCAGATGGTCGAGCTGAAGCTCCTGCCGCAGGGCCTGACCTCGCTCCTGGGCTTCCAGGAGAGGGCGACGCTGCCGCTCTTCGTCGTCGTCTTCCTCGGCATCGTGCTCGGGCTGCTGATCGGCTTCGTCTGGGAGTGGATGCGCGAGCACCGCTACCGCCGCGCCGCCGAGCGGCGCAGGCGGGAGGTCGTGCTCCTGGAGCGCGAGCTGACCCGCACGCGCCGGGAGAAGCACGAGGGCGAGGACGAGGTGATCGCGCTGCTCGACGAGCCGCCGAGCCGCGGCGGCAGCACCGCGTTGGCCCGGATCTGAGGCGGCTGCCGGGCCGTCCGGCTCGGGCGCGCGGGGGTGGCGCCATGGCCGTCCGTGGCGCTCGATCGGCCGCGGCTCGGCGGCCGCACACTCGATCGGCCGCGGCTCGGCGGCCGCATGACGGACGGCGCAGGGGCGGCCCGCGCGCCCAGGAGACGGCGGTGGTCGCTCGGTTCAAGATCTGCGGCCTGACGAGGCCCGAGGACGTGGACGCCGCCGTGGCCGCCGGGGCGTCCTATGTGGGGTTCGTGTTTTACGATCGCTCGCCGCGCCACCTGTCCCTGGAGCGGGCCGCGGCGCTCGTCGCGCGCGTGCCGCCGGGCGTCGGGCGCGTGGCGCTGACGGTGGACGCGGACGACGCGGCGCTCGACGCGATCCTCGCCGCGGTTCCGGTGGACATGGTGCAGCTCCACGGCGCCGAGACGCCCGAGCGCGCGGCCGCGATCCGCCGGCGGACCCCGGTGATGAAGGCGCTCGGCATGGGCGGGGCCGGCGACCTCGTCGCCCTGGACGCCTATGCCGGCGCGGCCGACATGGTCCTGGTGGACGCCAAGCCCGCCCCCGGCGCGCTGCCGGGCGGCAACGGCGAGGCGTTCGACTGGACGCTGCTCCGGGGCCGGCGCTGGCCCGGGCCGTGGATGCTCGCGGGCGGGCTCGACGCGGCGCACGTGGCCGAGGCGGTCCGCGTCACGGGCGCGCCTTGCGTGGACGTGTCGTCGGGCGTCGAGGCCGCGCCGGGCATCAAGGACGCGGGGCGGATCGCGGCCTTCGCGGCGGCGTGCGCGGCGCCGCGTTGACACCCTGCCGCCCCTGTGGCCTTTCGAGCCCATCGCTCCAGGGAGGCGGCCGATGCCCGAGGATCTCTTCAACAGCTTCATGAACGGCCCCGACGAGAAGGGCCGCTTCGGCCGCTTCGGCGGGCGCTTCGTCTCCGAGACCTTGATGCCGCTCGTGCTGGAGCTGGAGGCCGAGTGGGGCCGCGCCAAGGAGGATCGGGCCTTCTGGGCCGAGATGGACGACCTCTGGAGGCATTACGTCGGCCGGCCCTCGCCCCTCTACCACGCCTCGCGGCTGACCGAGCGGTTCGGCGGCGCCAAGATCTACCTCAAGCGCGACGAGCTGAACCACACCGGCGCGCACAAGATCAACAACGTGCTGGGCCAGATCCTGCTCGCGCGGCGCATGGGCAAGCGCCGCATCATCGCCGAGACCGGGGCGGGCCAGCACGGCGTCGCCACCGCCACCGTCTGCGCCAAGTTCGGCCTGCGATGCGTCGTCTACATGGGCGCCACCGACGTGGAGCGCCAATCGCCCAACGTCTTCCGCATGAAGCTGCTCGGCGCCGAGGTGATCCCCGTGACCTCCGGCCGGGGCACCCTCAAGGACGCCATGAACGACGCCCTGCGCGACTGGGTGACGAACGTGGCCGACACCTTCTACTGCATCGGCACGGTGGCCGGCCCCCACCCCTACCCGGCGATGGTGCGCGACTTCCAGTCGATCATCGGCCGCGAGGCCCGCGAGCAGATCCTGGAGCGCGAGGGCCGGCTGCCCGACACGCTGGTGGCCGCGATCGGCGGCGGCTCGAACGCGATGGGCCTCTTCCACCCCTTCCTCGACGACCGCGAGGTGGCCATCGTCGGCGTCGAGGCGGGGGGCCGCGGCGTGGACGAGCACATGCAGCACTGCGCCTCGCTCACCGGCGGGCGGCCCGGGGTGCTGCACGGCAACCGCACCTACCTGCTGCAGGACGAGGACGGCCAGATCCTCGAAGGCCATTCGATCTCCGCCGGGCTCGACTATCCCGGCATCGGGCCCGAGCACGCCTGGCTCCACGAGACGGGGCGCGCGAGATACGTCGCCATCACCGACGCGGAGGCGCTCGACGCCTTCCGCATCTGCTGCGCCGATGAGGGCATCATCCCGGCGCTGGAGCCCGCCCATGCGCTCGCGCAGGTCGCCAAGATGGCGCCGGGCCTCCCCGGGGATCACCTCATCGTGATGAACATGTGCGGGCGCGGCGACAAGGACATCTTCACGGTTGCCAAGGCGCTGGGGGTGGAGCTGTAGCGCCTCGGGGCGAGGAGCCGGACCCCGGCTCCGGCAGCGGCTCGGGCCGCATCCGCCGCACCGCGCCGTCGGCCGCCTGGTCGAGCACGCCCGCCCTGGGGATGCGCTGGGGGGCGGCCGGGGGATCGACGGTCTCGGGGCGCGACCGATCCTGCGGCACGCACGCCTCGCCGGCCGCGTGGCCTGCGCCGTCGCGGCCGATCTAGCCCGGACGCCCGAAATGCGACCCGCATGGTGAGCGGCGAGCGGTCGAGCGTCCCGAAGCGCCACCTCCCGTCGCCCGTCGCCCGTCGCCGCAATCCCGCACCGGAACGGCCGATGGGCCGTCGTCGGGCCGTCCGGCCCGCCGCGCTCGATCGCCCGGGCCGTCCGGCCCGCCGCGCTCGATCGTCCGGGCCGCCCTCGGCCGAGGACGGCGGGCGCCCGACGCCCTCGGTCCCGAGCGCCATCTCCGCCGCGGACCCGTCGGGCCAGCCCGCATCGACCCGCCGCGGCGTCGAAGGCGTCGCGGCGCACCCGGTCGGCCCCGGCGGAATCCCGGGGCCGGGCCGTGGTGGTCTTGGCGCAGCACGGCGCGAGGGCGGCGAGCCTCAGGCCGTCTCGCCCTCCGCATGCTCGCGCAGCACCTCCCACGGCACGATCTCCAGCGCGCGGCGGTGGGTGGAGGCGAGGTGGATGCGCGGCGCCACGCCCTCCTCGTGGGCCTGGAGGAACCGGCCCGCGCACAGGCACCAGCGGTCGCCGGGCCTGAGGCCCGGGAAGCCGTATTCGCGGCGCGCGGTGCTGAGGTCGTTGCCGACGTATTTGGAGTAGGCGAGGAACTCCTTGGTCATCACCGCGCAGACCGTGTGCGAGCCGCGGTCGGCCGCGCAGGTGTCGCAGGCGCCGTTGCGGAAGAAGCCCGTCATCGGGCTGGTCGAGCAGGGCTCCAGGGGCCCGCCCAGCACGTTGAGGGAGGGATCCTTGTCGTCGGCCATGGCAAGCTCCTTCGCGGGGGGCAAGAGCTAGGCCCCCGGCCCCCGCGATCAATCGTGCGGGCCGACGGAACCCGGGGTGGCCAGGGCGCGTCCCGCCGGTCCGGTCCGGTCCGGTCCGGTCCGGTCCGGGACAGCCGCGACCCGCGACGCCTCGCCCGACCTCCGCGGGGGCAGCCGTCCGGGGCGGCGGGCATCGGCTCCGCTCGCAGAGATGGGTCGGGGACGGGCGGGGAGGCGGTCCGACGGGGCGGGGCGTCACGCGCCCCATGCGACGCGCCGTCCGTGGAAGTCCACCCGTCCGAGCGCCTCGGTCCCCCCGCCCGGCCAGGTGGTCAGCGTCAGCGCGGCGTCCGCTCGGCCATCCGACTCCATGGAGAGCCGCGCGAGCGGCGCGTCGGGGGTCGCGCGGGCGCCCGCGGCGTCGGGGGTCGCGCGGGCGCCCGCGGCCTCGATCGCCGCCCAGCCCTCCGCGCGGGCCTGCGCCGGCAGGTACTGCCAGGCGATGGTGTGGAAGATCAGGTGCAGATGGCCAGGGCGGGGCTCCGCGAGGCGCCGCCGCAGCCAGTCCACCGCGTCGGCCCGCTCCACGCGCGTGGTGGCCGCGGCGGCGGCCGCGTCCGTCAGCGCCCGGCGGTGCGGCTGGTCGGGCCAGAGATAGGCGCGCAGGCGCAGCAGGTCCGCGGGGTCGGATGGGTCCAGGGGCGCGATGTCGCAGCCCGCGCGCTCGGCGATCCGAGGGGCCGCGTCGGGCGGGGGCGGCCCCTCCCACTCCGGGGTCAGGGTCAGGGCGGGCTCGGCCGGGCCGCAGCGGAAGCCGGGCGCCTCCAGCGCGAAGCGGTCGAAGTGGAGGTTGAGCCCGGCGCTCGCGCCGACCTCGGAGAGCGCCAGCGGCAGGCCGTGGCGGGCCGTCAGGAGGTGGGCCGCGGGGATCAGCGCGGCGCTGCGGCGGACCTCGTTGGTCTGGGGCGGCCGGTCGAGCCAGGCGTCGAGGTGGCCCGCGTGGCCGGCGAGGGCCTGGGCGAGGGCGGCGCGGAGCGCCGCGTCGTCGGGCTCGGCCGGCGGGTAGGCGCCCGCGAGGGGCGCGCCCATGAGCGCCAGGGCGTGGAGGCCGCCGGCGAGGCGCAGCGGCACCGAGGCGCCCGACGGGCCGACCTCGCCCGGCCAGTCGAGGACGCGCCGTCCGAGCGGCGTCCTGCGGTCGAGGAGCGCGGGGACCGCGCGCAGGACGCGGGTGGTGAAGGGCGAGCCCAGACGCTCGCAGTTGACGGCCTGGACCTCGAAGGCGTCCGGGACGGTCATCGGAAGCGGTCGGCGAGGCGCCGGAGGGCGGAGCGGCGGTCGGGCTCGGTCCCCTCGCCCTGGGCGGGCGTGCCCGGCGGTGGCGGGGCCGCGTTCCCGCCGCGCTCGGGGGGCGCGCCGGGCGCCGAGCGATCGGGGGACGGGCCGTCCCGCTCATCGCCCCCGGCGCGCCGCCCGGAGCGGCCGGACGAGGGATCGGGGCGGGCGGCCCGCACGGGGGCGCCTCCCTCGCCCTCCGCCGCCCCTGCGGATGGCGCCGCCCCCGCGGATGGCGCCGCCCCTGCGGATGGCGCCGCCCCTGCGGATGGGCCGGCGCCCGTGCCGCTCCTCGGCGGGCTGGTGCGCAGCGACACGGCGTTCATGAAGCGCCCCGCGTCGCCCGCCGCCAGCGCCGGGGCGCCCTCCGAGATCCCCCGCATCAGATCGTCGAGCCACTCGGCGTCCGAGCGCGCGAAGTCGTGGAGCACGTAGCCCGCCACGCGGTCCTTGTGGCCGGGATGGCCGATGCCGAGGCGCACGCGCAGGTAGTCCGGCCCGATATGGGCGTGGAGCGAGCGCAGGCCGTTGTGCCCGGCGTGCCCGCCGCCCGCCTTCACCTTGCAGCGCCCCGGCGCCAGGTCGAGCTCGTCGTGGAGCACGATCACGTCGGAGGGCTCCAGCTTGAAGAAGCGGACCGCCTCGCCGACCGATCGCCCGGACTCGTTCATGTAGGTCTCGGGCTTGAGCAGCGCCGCGCGCGCCGTCCCCAGCCTTCCCTCCGCGAGCGAGCCCTGGAACTTCGAGCGCCAGGGCGGGAAGCCGTGGTCCCCGGCGATCCGGTCCACCGCCATGGAGCCGATGTTGTGCCGGTTGCCGGCATACTTGGCGCCGGGGTTCCCGAGGCCGACGATGAGCTTCATGGCGGGTCTCCGGGGTCTGCGAGGGGTGGCGGCTGGGCTCGGGCGATGCTGCGGGCTAGGTCGGGCGCGACGGCCGATGTCCCCGATCCGGGGCCCCGATGGAGGAGGACAGCATGTATCTCACGATGAACCGCTTCAAGGTGCGCGCCGGGCGCGAGGCGCAGTTCGAGGCGGTCTGGGCGAGCCGCGACAGCCACCTCGGGGGCGTGCCGGGGTTCCGGGCGTTCCACCTGCTGCGCGGGCCGTCGGGCGAGGGCCACACGCTCTACGCCTCGCACACGGCATGGGACTCGGAGGCGGCGTTCCAGGACTGGACCCGCTCGGAGGCCTTCCGCGCCGCGCACAAGGGCGCGGGCGGTCACGCGGACCTCTACCAGGAGGCGCCGAAGCTGGAGGTGTTCGAGACCGTCGAGGCGCTGAGCTGAACGGCCGCCCGCCACGGCGCGGACGGGGCGCGCGGCTCGTGATCTCGGCCGCGACGGCGCGTGAGCCGGCAGGGGGTGGCCGGGGATCCTGCCGCGCCCGGCGCATCCGGCCTTCGCGGGGCTGGTCGGGGGGCCGGCCGGGGGGCCGGCCGGGGGGGCGATCGGGGCGCGCTCGTCCTGATGAGAAGGGATCGCCTCGTGACAGGTCCGACGCTCACGACGCCGGCGGTCCCCGCCGGTCCGAGCCGAGTGGAGCGCCGGCGCCGGCGCCGGCTGCGGGCCGGACCGAGGCGCGTGGCAGCATCCCGACCTGCGGTCTGCGCTCCGGCCCGCAGCCGGCGCTCCGGCCCGCGGCCGGCGCTCCGGTCGCGGCCGGCGCTCGGACCTCAGGATCCGGGCTCGCCCTCGGAGCCGTCCTGGTCCACCTCGGTCGCGGGCACCTCGTCGGGCGCGGGCGCGTCCTCGTCCTCGGCCTGCGACGCGAGGCCCGAGGGCGCCTGGATGTTGGCGATCACGAAGTCGCGCTCGATCACGGCGCGCGTGCCCTCGGGCAGCGTCACCGAGCTGACCGTCAGCGTGTCGCCGATCTCCATGCCCTTCACGGAGGCCACCACCTTCTCGGGGATGTCGCCGGCGGTGCACATCAGCTCGACCTCGGGGCGCACCAGGGTCAGCACGCCGCCCTTCTTCAGGCCCGGCGCCTCGGCCTCGTCCACGATCTCGACCGGGATGAAGAGCGCGATCCGCGTCGTCCGCCGCAGCCGGATGAAGTCGGCGTGCCGCGGCAGATCCTTGACCACGTCGCGCTGCACGTCGCGGCAGATCACGCGCACGTCGTCGTGGCCCTCGACCTTGAGGTTGATGAGCGTGGCGAGGAACCGGCCCGCGCGCAGGCGCGTGAGCAGGTCGTTGTATTCGAGGTTGATGGGCAGCGGGTCGGTGCCGCCGCCGTAGACGATGCCTGGAACGTAGCCCTCGCGTCGGGCTCGACGGGCGGCCCCCTTGCCTGTCCCCGTCCGCTCCAGGGCCACGAGATCGGGGATCTCCGGATGCCATGGGTGCTCTCCTGTCTGGCCGGGCCGCCTCCAAGGGTGTCGGGCCCGGGGTGAGCGGGTGCCTATGGCGGACGGCACGCCGCAAGTAAAGAGCCGGGGGCACGCGTGCCCCCGGACCCCCGCTGGCTGGGCACCAGCCAGACGGCGTCATACGGCTCCAGCCGCAGCCGCCCATCGACGACCTCGGCGTCGCCCTCGGACAGCGCGCAGCGATACCGGCCATCGGGCAGCCCCAGCGAGGCGAGGCCGACCTCGCGCGGCTCCCCGGCCATGTTGAACGCGGCCACCAGCGTCTCGGCGCCGGGGCGCGCGAAGGCCAGCACGCAGCGGTCGTCGGGGTGCAGCACCCGCGTCGGCACGGCGCCCGAGAGCTGCGGCGCAGCGGCCCGCCGCGCCAGGATGTGCCGGATGCCCTCGCGGATGCGCGCGGCCGCCCCGGTGGGCTCGTCCCAGCGCATCGCGGGGCGCTGCATCCAGCGCCCGTCGGCGGCGCGCTCGGGGTCGGCGCGGAACGACAGGTCGTTCACGAGCCCGATCTCGTCGCCCATGTAGATCAGCGGGATGCCCCCGTAGGAGGCGATCAGCGCGTGTCCTTGCAGGATGCGCGCGACCGACAGCGCCACGTCCCGCGCCTCCCCCGTCTCCAGCGCGGCCTCCAGCCCCGCGAGGCTCGCCAGCGTGCCGTTGGTGCGTCGGTCGCCGGTCGCCTCGACCACCTGGAAGTCGGCGCCGCGCGCGATGGAGCCCGGAAACCGCCCGGCGTAGAAGTCGGTCAGGAACCGCCGGTGCCCTGGCCCGTCGGTGTGCGGCACCGCGGCCGCGTCCCCTTCGGTGATCGCCCAGCCGATGTCGTCGTGGCAGCGCAGATAGGTAGCCCAGGTGGCGCCCGGCACGCGCTCGGGGAAATGCGCCCCGAGGACGTGCGTGGCGAGCCGCGCGTCGCCCGCGGCGAGCGAGGACCACCACTGCACCATCAGGCTGTTGTGGTAGGCCAGCTCGCTCTCGTGGCCCTGGTGCCGGCCGAGCCCGAGATAGGGCACGAGGTCGTCGGGCCCCACGATCGCCTCGGCCTTGAAGATCACGGCCGGCGCCGCGATTCGCACCGCCTCGCGCAAGGCCTGGATGATGTCGTGGACCTCGGGCAGGTTCTGGCACATCGTGCCCATGCGCTTCCACATGAAGGCCACGGCGTCGAGCCGGAACACCTCGACGCCCCGGCCCGCGAGCCACAGGATGGTGTCGAGGACGGCCTCGAACACCTCCGGGTTGGCCCAGTTCAGATCCCACTGGAACTCGTTGAAGGTCGTCCAGACCCAGGAGCCGATCTCGGGGTAGTGCGTGAACGAGCCCGGCGCCTGGTCGGGGAACACCTCGACCAGATGCGCCTCATAGGCCGCGGGCGTCTCGGGCTCGTCGAAGAAGTGGTAGAAGGCGCGGTGGCGCTCCGAGCCCCTCCAGGCGCGCCGCGCCCAGTCGTGCTCCTTGGCGGTGTGGTTGAGCACCATGTCGATGCAGGGCGAGATCCCCGCGCGCCGCAGCGCGCCGCAGGTGGCCTCGAGGTCGTCCATGCCGCCCAGGGCGGGATCGACGGCGCGGTAGTCCATCACCGCGTAGCCGCCGTCGCTCCTGCCGGGGCGAGGCTTCAGGAGCGGCATCATGTGCGCGTAGGTGATGCCGAGCGCCTTGAGGTAGGGGATGCGCGAGGGCACGTCCCGCAGCGTGCCCGCGAAGCGATCGACGTAGAACACGTAGCCCGCCATGCGCGGGTGCAGGAACCAGCCCGGATCCACGTCGCGCGCGAGGTCGAGCGCGCGCAGATCGTCGGGCCGCCGCGCGGCGTGACCGCGCAGGAGCTCGCGCAGGCGCGGCGCGAGATCGACGCCGGGGTAGAGGCGCGCGAGCGGCTCCAGCATCGCCTCCGAGCCCCGCGCCCAGCGCAGCTCGAACAGCGCCGCGTCGTCGAGCGGCGCGCGGCGCCCGTCCAGGCCCTTCACCGGGCGCCCGCCCGAGGTCCGCCCGCCCGGGATCCGCCCGCGAGTCGTCCGCCCCTTCGGCGTCTGGCGGTCGGCATGGCGGCGCTCTCCTGGGCTTCGGGCTCGGCGGTCGGGCTCGGCGGCCGGGTTCGGCGGTCGGGCACGACGGGCGGGCATAGCGGGCGCGCGGCGCGAAGGGAAGGGCGGCGGGGGCCGGGCGCGCTCCCGGCCTTGACCTCCGCGGCTCGCGCGCCATCCTGATCGCCAACCCAAAGGGAGGATCCCGTGCGACCCATCGCTTTGCTCGCCGCGCTCTGCGCGGCGCCCGTCGCGGCCTTCGCCCAGGCCGACCTCACCGGCGATCCCGCCGCGGGGGAGGCGGCCTTCGCCCAATGCGCCACCTGCCACGTCGTCGCGAACGACGCCGGGGAGACGCTGGCGGGCCGGGGCGCCAAGACCGGCCCCAACCTCTACGGCGTGGCGCTGCGCCAGGCCGGCGGCGTCGAGGGCTTCCGCTACTCCGACGCGATGGTCGAGGCCGGCGAGCAGGGCCTGATGTGGAGCGAGGCCTCCTTCGTCCCCTACGTGCAGGATCCGACCGGCTATCTGCGCGAGGTGCTCGACGACCCGAAGGCCCGGAGCAAGATGACCTACAAGCTGCGCGACGAGCAGCAGGCCTACGACCTCTTCGCCTACCTCGTCTCGATCGGCCCCGAGATCCCCGAGGACCAGCAGGGCGCGCTCAAGGACGCGGCGGCCGCGGGCGGCTGAGACCCCGATCCGCAGACCCCAGGGCCGGGGCGCGCGGCCGCCGGCCCGAAGATGAACGACCCGACGACGAACGGCCCGACGACGAACGGCCGCCCTCGGGCGGCCCTTCTCGTGAGCGGCGCCCCCACGAGCGGCCCCGTCGGGCTCGGCGGCGGCTCGGGCCCGAACCTCAGCCCCCGCCCGACAGGCACCCCGCCAGGGTGCGCGCCAGCTCGCGCAGCAGGCTCGGATAGAGGGCGGGGCCCGGGTCGAGGCCCACGCCGAGCGGGTCGGCGACGGCGCGCACGCCCGAGCCCCCGGTCACCGCCTCGACGAGGCCCGGGTCCGAGCGCGGCTCCGACAGCACGCAGACGGCGCCGCGCTCGGCCGCGGCGTCGCGGATCGCCCGGAGCCGCGCGGGGCTCGGGGGCGCGGCGTCGCCGGCGGCGATGGCGCCGAGCGCGGGGACGCCGAAGCGGTCCTCGAAATGGTGGTAGGCGTCGTGCGAGACGACGAAGGGGCGGCCCCGCACCGGGGCGAGCAGCCGTTCCGCCTCGGCCGCGGCGGCCGCGATCTCGGCCCGCCCGCCCTGCGCGTTGGCGCGGTAGGCCTCGGCGTTCTCGGGGTCGAGCCCCGCCAGCGCCTCGGCGATGGCGTCGAGCCAGAGCGCCGCGTTGCCGGGGTCGAGCCAGGCATGGGGATCGAGCGCGCCCTCCGGTCCGCCGCCCTCCGCCGTTCCCCCCTCGCCGCCGTCGCTCCCCGCTTCGGCGAAGACGGCGCCCTCGCGGTAGCCCAGCCGGGCGGTGCCCTCGACCTCGAGCAGCGGCAGGACCAGAGCGTCGCCCGCGAGGCGGTCGATCGCGCGCCCGAGCCACGGGGTGAGCGCCGCGCCCACCCAGATCACGGCGTCGGCCTCCTGGAGCGCCGCCGCCTCGGACGGGCGCATCGCGTGATCGTGCGGCGAGCCGCCGGGCGGCACGATCAGCGCCGGCTCGCCCAGGCCCTGCATGACGCGCGCCGCGAGCGAATGCACGGGTGCCACGTCGGCCGCGACCCGCGGCACCTCGGCCGATGCGTCGCCGGCGAGGGCGCCCAGGAGGGCGCCGAGGAGGAGGCCGGGGGACGGCATGGGCATCGGGCGACCTCGGGCGGCGTTCGGGGCAGCGCGCTTGTTAGCCGCCCGGGGCCGCCCTATCAACGGCGCTCGCGCCGGCCCGCTCGGCGTCGTGAGGATGGAAGGCCCGCCCGTGACCGCTCCCGCTCCCGCGCCCCGTCCCGGCCGATCCCCGAGCCTGGTGCGGGCGATGGGCCTCGGCGTGCGATTCGGCAGGGTCGAGGCGCTGCACGACGTGGACCTCGACATCGCCCCGGGCGAGATCGTCACCATCGTCGGCCCCAACGGCTCGGGCAAGTCCACGCTCCTGCGCGCCATCGTGGGCGCCGTCAGGCCGAGCGCGGGCCGCATCGAGCGCGCGCCGGGGCTGCGCCTGGGCTACGTGCCCCAGCGGCTCCAGATCGACGCCACGCTGCCGCTGACGGCCGCGCGCTTCATGGGCCTGCCGAGACGGGCGCCGCCCGGGGCGGTGGCCGAGGCGCTGGACGAGGCCGGCGCGGCCGGGCTCGGGGGCCGCCGGCTGGCGACGCTCTCGGGCGGGCAGCTCCAGCGGGTGCTGCTCGCGCGCGCGCTGCTCGGCCGCCCGCAGCTCCTCATCCTCGACGAGCCGACGCAGGGGCTCGACCAGCCCGGCTCGGCCGCGCTCTATCGCCGCATCGAGGCGCTGCGCGCGCGCCGGGGCTGCGCGGTGCTGATGGTCAGCCACGAGCTGCACGTCGTCATGAGCGCGTCCGACCGCGTGGTCTGCCTCAACGGCCACGTCTGCTGCGAGGGCCGCCCCGAGGTGGTGGCCGAGGCGCCCGCCTACCGCGCGTTGTTCGGCGCCGGCACCGGGGGCGCGCTCGCCCTCTACCGCCACGACCACGGGCACGACCAAGACCACGGGCACGACCAAGACCACGGGCACGACCAAGACCACGGGCACGACCAAGACCACGACCACGACCACGACCACGACCACGGGCACGACCACGCTCATCCGCAGGACGCGGCGGCCGGGTGAGCCTCGCGGGCCTTCTCGACGACTTCCTCGTGCGCGCCGCGCTGGCGGGCCTCGGCGTGGCGCTCGCCGCGGCGCCCTTGGGCTGCTTCGTGGTGTGGCGCCGGATGGCCTATTTCGGCGACGCCACGGCCCATGCCGCGCTGCTCGGCGTGGCGCTCGCGCTGGCGCTGTCGGCGCCGGTCTTCGCGGGCGTCCTCGTGACCGCCCTGGGCATGGCGCTGGCGGTCTCGGCGATGGGACGCGCGGGGCAGGCGGCCGACACGAGCCTGGGCGTGATGGCCCATTCGGCGCTGGCCTTCGGGCTGATCGCGGTCGCGCTGATGGGCACGCGGGTCGATCTCCTGGCCTATCTCCTGGGCGACATCCTGTCGGT
Source organism: uncultured Alphaproteobacteria bacterium (assembly GCA_963799455.1). GTDB lineage: Bacteria > Pseudomonadota > Alphaproteobacteria > Rhodobacterales > Rhodobacteraceae > CAWCXF01. The sequence goes on from CAWCXF010000007.1 coordinate 808,551, forward strand.
CGGGCGCGCCGACCTCGCGGTGATCTGGGGGGGTGCGGCGGCCGTCGCGGCGCTCCTCGCCTGGCGCTGGTCGGCGCTGCTGCTGGCGACGGCGAGCCCCGAGCTCGCCCATGCGGCCGGCATCGAGCCCGAGCGCGAGGGGCTGGTCCTGACGCTCGGGCTGGCCGTCGTGGTGGCGGTGGCGATCGAGGTGGTGGGCGCGCTGCTGATCGCGGCGCTTCTCATCGTGCCGGCCGCGGCCGCCCGCCCGCTCGCCCGCTCGCCCGAGGCGATGGCCGCGACCGCCGCCGCGATCGGCGCGCTCTCGGCGCTCGGGGGCCTCGGCGCGGCCACCGCGCTCGACGCGCCCGCGGGCCCCAGCATCGTCGGCGTCGCCGCCCTCGCCTTCGTCGCCACCAGCGCCGCGGGCGCGCTGCGCGGCGCCTAGGCCGTGCTCGCGGCCGGGTCGTGGACGACCTCCAGCGCGCGGCGCACCAGATCCGCCTGCCGCCGCACGCCCATCTTGGAGAAGGCGATCTGGAGGTACTTGCGCGCCGTGTGGTGCGACACGCCCAGCCGCTCGCCGGCGGCGCGCAGGTCGTGGCCGGCCACCAGCGCGGCCGCCAGGCGGGCCTCGGCCTGGGTGAGGCCGAAGGCGCGCGACAGCACCGCCTCGACGGGGGCGCTCGCGGCGATCGGCGCCCCGGTCAGCAGGAAGCGCGGGTTCGGGCCCACCCCGCCCGACCCCGAGGGCAGGTCGATGCGGCCGATCTCGCAGCGCAGCCCCGGCGCGCCGGGGCTCGCCGTCAGCAGCACGACGCCCGGCCCGTCGCGGCCCGGACCCCGGCCCAGCGCCTCGCCCAGGCGGCGGTCCTGCGCGGGGACGAGCGCGCGCAGCCGGCCGCCGGCATCCGTCAGCAGGCGCGCCTCGGCCAGCACCCGGCGCCCGGCGCGGTTGACGGCGTGCAGCCGGCGGTCGGCGCCGATCACCGCCATGCAATGCGCCGCGTTCTCGAACACGACCTCGAAGGAGGCGGGGCGCCCGGCCGCCGCCGCGGGCCCCTCGCGGCGCCGGATCTCGCGCTCCAGCGCGTCGAAGGCCGCTCGCAGGACGACGCGCCGAACCTCCCCGCCCCAGGCCGCCAGCACGATGAGCCCGCCGCGCTCGGCGCGCCGGGCCGCGCAGACGGGGGCGCCGAGCCCGCCGAGGAGGGGGCGGGCGTCGGGCGCGAGCCCCTTGGCGTCGAACGCCTCATGGGGCCGCTCGGCGTCGAACGCCTCATGGGGCAGCTCGGCGACGACGGCGTCGAGCGACAGCCGGCCCAGCGCGCGACGGGCGCCGGGATCGGCGCCGGCGTCGTGCAGCAGGATCGGCGCGCCGCCCCCGTCCGGCAGCAGGACCGCCGCGCACCGCCCCAGCGCCCTCAGGGCGGGATCACGGCCCGCCGCCACGCACTCGTCACGCATCTCGACCTCGCCGGGCTCGACCGGGCGTGGAAGCCCCTCGGGGGTCCACATCGGCAGGGCCGAGGCCGAGGACAAGGGCGGCGGTGCGAGAAAGTAGTTAACCAAACAAGACGTTAACGGTGTCTTTCGACGCTCGGCGTCGCCTTTCCGCCGAAGTTTCAAAGCGCGAAGGCTTGCACGCCGGGCCGGGCGCTCGCGCGGCGCCCGGCCCGTCGCGGGGCGCGTCGTCAGGCCAGGCCGAGGTCGTCGAACAGCATGACGCCGTTGGCGAACATGTCCTCCCGCGCGCCGTCCCAGTCGTAGCGCGCGGCGTAGGCGCGGTTGTCGGCGGTGACGAAGCCGTCCTTCTCGGCCTGGAAGACGATGCCGTCCACCTCGATGCGGTCGATGTAGAGGTTGACGTCGTCGCCCGGCCCGTAGGGGCGCCGCCCCCTGTCGTTGGTGAAGTCGATGGCGACCGCATCGGGGGCGGGGCCGTCGACCTCGAAGACGAAGGCCTCGAAGTCGCGGCCGAAGGCGGTGGCGTCGGCGTTCGTCACCTTCTGCGTGGCCACCTTGGCGCCATCGACGTAGAAGTCGAATTCCGGCACGATGAGCCCGCGGCTGGTCTTCAGCGCCTCGCCGTCGGCGTAGACGGTGACGGTCCTGGTGGCGCTCCCGCCGCCGCCCGAGCCGCCGCCCGAGCCCGCCCCGCCCGCGAGGGTGAAGGTCATGGTGCCGTCGGCGTTCATCGACTCGTTGGGGCCGTCCCAGCCGTATTTCGCCGAGAGCGTCTGGTTGTCGATGCGCACGTCGCCCGCGACCTCGGCCTGGTAGGTGCGGCCGTTCACGACGATCTTGTCGATGTGCAGGTTCACGTCGTCGCCCGGCCCGTAGGGCGAGCGCCCGGCGTCGTTGTCGAACCGGATCTGGACCGCCTTGGGCGCGGCGCCGTCGTAGGAGAAGGCGAAGGGCTGGTAGTCGCGGACCGAGGGGTTCGCGTCGGCGTGGGTCACCTCCTGGGTGGCGATGGCGCGGCCGTCCACGATCAGGTCGAACGCCGGCTTGAGGGTCGTGCCGCCGCGCACCAGGACGTCGCCGTCGGCATGCACGACGATCGTCTGCGAGCCGGTGGTGCCGCCTCCGACCGACCCGCCGCCGGTTCCGCCGCCGGCCCCCCCCGCGCCGCCGCCCGCATCGGCGTCGTGGGCGAGGTAGATCGGCGCCGAGACCGGGCCGGTGGCCTGGCCCTTGCCGTTGACGATCGCCGCGACCAGACCCAGCGGGAGGTCGTCCTCGGAGGCGAGCGCGACGCCCGCGACGGAGGCGAAGTCGAAGCGCGCCGAGATGTCCTGGACCTTGCCGGTCAGCGTCACGTCCACGGTCTGGAACTCGACCGCGTTGTTGGCCGGGAAACCCTGGGCCTTGAGCGCGGCGAGCTGGGCGTCGAGCTGGGCCTTGTAGGCGCCGGTGAACTCGTTGACGACCGGCTGCACGAAGCCCTTGGTCAGCACCACGCGCGCGGTCTGGCCGGCCTCGCCCTGGATGGTGACGGCGGGGCCGCCGTCGCCGTACTCGCCGACCGAGCCCGCGTCGAGCCCGTTGGCCTTCAGGACCACGGGCGCGGCCTTGGGGGCCTGGGTGGCCAGCGCCTGCGCGCCCGACTGGCTGCCGGTGCCGTGGAGCCGGCCCGCGGCCGTGGAGCCGTCCGCGAAGGTGACGGTGAACTTGGAGCCGATCAGCTCGGCGCCCGAGACGCCGCCCACGTCCCAGGCGGGCCACGTGCCCGCGTCGAGCGTCGCCTTGGAGGAGCCCGCGATCGAGTTGGGGTCCATGTCGATCGAGAAGCCCAGGGTCTCGCCCGTCTGGAAGCCGCCCGAGACGGCCTTGTCGAAGGCGAGGAGGATCTTCTCGTAGCCGGCCGTGCCGCCCTTGCCGACATAGGAGGCGTTCGAGGGCGCCTTGACGCCGGTGCCGCCGGGCGTGTCGATCGTGAGCGCCTTCGACACGGTGTCCCCGGCGACGCCGAAGGGGTCGAACACCGAATCGGGGTAGAGCGCCCTGGTCACGTCGATCTCGACGGCCGCGATCGACTTGTCGCCGGTGTTGGTGATCTTGAACGAGTTGCGCCCGTAGTTCGACACCTGGATGCCGCCCGTGGGGGTGACGACGAGCTCCGCCGTGCCGATCGGTCCGCTTGCCATGGGGTCCACCTTGAGGTTGAGCGTCGCGGTCGTGGTGCCCTGGTCCTGGCTCCACCCGAGCGTGTAGCTACCCGGTCCGAGCGTGCCTGCGAAGCCCTGAGTGGGGGCGTCGCCCTTGCCCTGCACCACGCCGTCGGCGAGGTCCGCCAGAAGATCCGTGCCGATCGCCGACCGGCCGTAGACCGCGCCCCCCATCAGCAGCATCGTGTTCGCGGCCGGATCGGCGAGGGGGATCGGGAAGGCCGCGCCCTTGGCCAGCCCCATGAACACGCCGCCCGCGGTCTCGGGGCCGTGATCCTCGAAGCCCGAGAGCGTCATCGCCGAGAGCTTGTGGCCCTGCGGCACGGTGAAGGTGAGGAAGTCCTCGTCGCGCGGCGTGCCGCCTTGGGTCGCGGTGATCGCGTTCGAGCCGGCCTTCAGCGCCACCGCCGTGGGCGCGGCGGCCTTGCCCGAGAAGTCGGTCCCCGCGAAGCCCGGCGCCGCGTCGGCGGGCGGCTTCGGCGTGCCGCCTCCCCCCGTGCCACCTCCCCCCGTGCCATCGGCCTTGCGGATCTCGATCGCGTTGATCTGGGGGTTCTCCACCCCTTGGACGAAGTCGAGGTCGAGCGTGCCGTCGGCGACGGTGACGCTCACGGTCTTGGAGCCGGCGGTGTTCCAGCCGAAGGCCTTGACGATGTCGAAGTCGTCGAGCGCCAGCTTGCCCTCCAGCACGACGTCGAACACCCGCGCGCCGGGCGCCTTGGCCCCCTCCCAGCCCTCGTCGAAGAGAAGCGTCACGGCGTAGTCGCCGTCCGCCACGTCGAACTCGTAGGAGACGCCCAGATCGCCGGACTTGCCGCTGAAGCGGCTCGTCTCGAACAGCAGGTCGGGCGCGCCGGTGGCGTTGGGGCCGTCGAAGGACGTGCCGTAGGTGGTGTCGGCGCGCCCCGACAGCACCAGCGAGGGCGAGGGCGCACCGGTCTCGGCCGCGCCGTAGGCCCGCAGCTTGGCCTGGTCCGCGCCCCAGTCGGGGCTGCCGTCGGCCGCCGCGACCGCGGCGCCGCCGGCGTTGACGCGGTAGAGCACCGCGCCCGGGCCCGCGCCCGCGCCGCCGCCGCCCGTCGTCGTGTCGTCGTCGAGGATCGTCACCGTGGCGGTGCCCGTGCCGATCCTGGCGCTTGCGCCCGAGACGGAGGTGAGGACCACCTCGAACGCCTCCGCCCCCTCCTTGGCGGCGTCATCCACGATGGTGATCGGGACGGTGAGGTCCGACGAGCCCCCTGCGATCGCGCCGCCGCCGAGATAGGCGCCCGATGGCTGGAGCGCGGCGCCGGGCACCTTGTAGTCCACGCCCGGCGTGGCGCCGCCCGCGACCGCGCGCACCTCCCACTGGACCTGGACGGCCTGGCCCGCGGGCACGGGGGCGCTCGTCTGGATCGTCACGTTGGTCTGGCCCGCGCCTTCGGCGAGCGAGGCGCCGAGCACCGAGACCACCGGCCCCTTGGGCGCGGACGACCCCAGCCGGACGATCTCGACGCCGTTGACCTGCGGGTTCTCGACCTCGTGGCCGAAGGCGATGTCCACCGCGCCGTCCGACACCGTGCCCGTCCATTCGAGCATCCCGCCCTTGCCGTGGCCCCAGGCCTCGACGGCGTCGAAGTCGTCGGCGAGCGTCTGGCCCTCGACCGCGATGTCGAACACGCGCTGGCCCGCCTGGGAGGTGCCGGCGTAGCCGTCGCCGAGGAACACGCGCACCGCGTATTGCCCCACGGGCAGGGGCGAGCCGAGCACGCCCGCGTCGAACCTGAGGGCCATCTCTGGCGCGGAGGCGGGATCCCACCGCTCCTTGGCGAAGAGCGCCATCGGCACGTGGGCGGGCAGCGAGGCGTCGCGCGCGGCGATGGCGTGCGCGCTGATCTGGGTCGAGGAGCCGGCGAGCGGCGCGGTCGAGGCGATCCAGTCGGGGCCGCCGTCGGTCGCCTTGATCGTGTCGCCGCCCGACCCCGCGTTCCAGCGGTAGACCACCATCTCGCCGCCGCTGCCGCCGCCTCCGCCTCCGCCTCCGCCCGCGCGCGGGGTGCCGTCGATCTCGACCCAGTCCCAGGAGGAGGCGAAGCCGTCGTCGCCGGGGTTGGCGCTGGCGTAGAGGCCCACCACCGCGCCCACCGGCCGGCCGAGGTGCAGATGCTCCCCGTAGAGCGACTCGACCACCGCCTTCGGCACCGCCACCGCCTTGGTCTCGACCCACTGCGACCAGGGCGCGTCGGGGCCGATCTTCTGGTCGAGGTCGGGGTTCTGGTAGCGCGCCCGCGCCTTGACCGTCTCGGCGCCCGTCGTCAGGTCGAGCACGAAGCCCATCTGGACGACCGAGCTCTGGTTGGGGATCTCGGCGGGCGCCTCGATGCCGGGCACGGGCACGAAGGCGCTCGCGGTCTTCACGTCGCCCGCCTCGGCGTAGATCTGCAGGCCCGCGGTGCCGTCGGACTTCACCACCACGACGGCGCGCACGAAGTCCGACTGGTCGGGGCCGAGCACCAGGCCCACCGCCTCGCCGCCGGTCCAGGTCGCCTTCTGGTCCTTGTTGAGCACGTAGTCGAAGGGGTTGAGCATCTCGGTGGTGATGGTGGCCGAGCCCATCGCCTTGGAGATCGTGGCGCCGAGGCCCAGCACGTCGCGCAGGCTGTTGGCGGCCCCGAGCGCGGTGCCGGTGTCGGCATCTTCGGAGGAGGCGAAGGACGACGCCCCGCCGAGGTCGAAGTTGGCGTCGTCGTAGAGCCCGCCGTCCACGCCCGGCAGCTTGCCGTTGCTCCAGGCGGCCGTGAGGCCGATGCCGCCCGCGGGGCCGGTGGTGGACCTGGCCCCCGCGGGCGTGGCGGCCGGATCGCTCAGCACGAAGTCCCACCTCAGCGGCGCGTCGCCCGCCACCACGCCGCGCCCGTCGAGCTTGTCGCCCACATGGGTGTCCTTGTCGTCGGGCACCCCGTCGCCGTCCTGGTCCTTCGAGGCCTGGGCCGGCGTGCCGCCGGGCACGAAGCTGGTGATGTCGTTGGCGCCGTAGGTGGCCGCGAAGATCACGCCCGAGAAGTCGTCGATCCCGTCCTTGTCGTGGTCGACGAGCGCGCCCAGCCCCTCGTCGCCCAGGGCCGCCACCGCGAGCGGCTGCGAGCCGAAGCCCGAGATGTCGCCCAGGGCCACCGCCTTGTCGGTGCGCCCGTCGCCGTTCGTGTCCACCAGCTTGGTGAAGAGCAGCTTGCCGCCGCCGAAGCCGGTGGCCAGCAGCGCCCCGTCGAGAGCGCCGCCGAACCACGACCCGGCGGTGTATTGCGCCAGCCCGTTGGTCGAGCCCGAGCCCAGGATCAGCGCGCCGTCCTCGCCCCAGGGCATCTCCTCGCTCTCGGGGGAGAACACGGTGCCCTGGCCGATCGGCTTGCCCTTGAAGTGCAGCTTGGGGTCGATGATCGAGGAGCCCGGGCTCTCCCAGTCGTAGCCCGACACGATGTCGTGCAGATCGCGCGGCAGGATCGGGTCGCCCTTGGCGTCGAGCGGGCGCACGTCCTGCCACACCCCGTCCACCTTCCGGTAGACCGGCACCAGCCTGGCGAGGTAGTCGCGCGCCTCGGCCTCGTCGCGGAAGACGACCACGCCGTCGTCGTCCTTGATCGGCGTCTTCGCGGTCGCGCCGAGGTAGCTGCCGTCCTTGGCGAAGCTGCGCTCGAGCACCTCCTTGGCGGCGCGGATCGCGTTGGGGAAGCCGGCGTAGGGGCCGCGGGCGTCGCCCACCCGGCCCACGATGTGCAGCTGGTCCTGGAACCCCTGCGATCCGTTCTCGTTGAAGTCGTTGGTGGCCAGAATCCGAGCGCCAGTCGTCGACCACCTTGCCGTCCTGCAGCGACAGCGGCTGGCCGCCCCAGCCGCCGTTGGGGCCGTTGTCCCAGGCCACGACCTCGCCTCCTTCGGTGACGAGCACGTCGTAGGCGTTGCGGTGGCCGGGCTGCATCACGCTCAGCGGGTTGGCGACGAGCTTGAGCTGGCCGCCCTCGGAGGCCAGCACCGTCGCGGTGATCTTGGCCTGGTTGACGCCCAGCGCGCCGCCGGCCCAGTCGGGGATCAGCTTGCCGTTGGCGCCCTTGCCGTTGTCGTCGAGCGCGAAGTTGGGGTCGGCCGCGAGGTTCTTGATACCGAGCTTGGTCAGATCGACGTTCGCGCGGAAGGGGTCGTCGAGCGTCGGCAGGTCGATCACGAAGCGCTCGCCCGCCCCGTCGGTGCGCACGTCGTAGCCGGCGATCGCGGTGAGGTTGATCTTGAGGATCGCGCCCGTCAGCGCGGTGTCCACGAGGCCCACGAAGTTGTTGGACGGCGCGCCCTTGTTGGTGTTGCCCCCCTCGGCGAGGAACAGGATCGTGTCGCCCGTCTCGGGATCGACCGCGAGGTCCACGCCGTTCGCGGAGTGGTTCTCGGCCGATCGCGGCAGGCCGCGGATCAGCGCGACGCTGTCCACCACGGCGCCGGTCTTCTGGTCGAGCACGAGCTTGTGGAGCTGGCTCGAGTTCGTGTCGATGTCCTGGAACGCGCCGCTGCTGCCGCCGCCGATCCGGTTGTCCGAGGAGGTGATGTAGAGCACGTCGCGCTTCACGCCGCCGATCGTCTCCTCGACCACCGCGAGGCCGGTGACCTGGCGCACGCCGACCGGCCCCGGCGAGCCGTCGTCGTCGTAGTTGCGGATCTTCTGGACCGCGTCGATCTCGATCGCCGCCGCGCCCTTCTGCGACGGCGTCTGCGCCTTGGAGACCGAGAACCCCCCGTCCGCGCCCTTCTCGACGACGTAGCGCCACACCGCGCCGTCCTGCTGGGTGACGAAGAGCACCGGCTCGCCCGAGCGCGCGAAGGCGAGCGCGGTGGGGTAGAGCGACTGCTCGCCCTTGAGGCCGGCGTCGCTGAAGCTGATCGCGGGGTTCTTGAAGTTCAGGGTCGCCATGACGTCATGTCCTCGGCAAGACGGCCTTCGGGGCCGCGAACGCTGGGATCGCCGGCCCCGTCCTCGGGGGCCGTCGTCGGTGTCGCGCCGCGGCCTCGGGAGGCCGCGGATGGTCGCGTCGTGGCGAGGCTTCGTTTCGAGCCGTGCGCCGACGCCACATGAGCGGATACACGCCGGGCCTCAATCGGTCTGGGCGAGGGGCCGCCGAATTTTTCACGGTTCTCGAAGTTGAGTGACGCTTTGGTAACGATCGTGGCAGGCGACCGATTCGGTCACCCCTCAAACGAGGGGGGTGCGCGCCCCGCGCGCCGAGGCTTGCACCGGGCACCACGCCCGGCCTAAGGCCGCCGCGTCCGCTCCGACGAGCCGTGCGCCGGCCGGAGCCCGAGCCCAACCGGAGGCGCCGTGCGCATCGCCCTGCCCTGCCGTTGCCGCGACCCGCGCGCGCCCCGCCTGCCGGGCCCGGGGGCTGGCGCCCCGCCCGGCCTCTCGGGCGCCGGGGGCGCCACCCGCCTCGACGTGGCGGATCGGATCGTCTCCCTTCGCGAGCGCGCTGCGCAAAGGGCGGGGCCGCGCGCGGCGGCCTCGTGAGCAGGCCTCCCTTCCGCATCGGCGGCGAGGCGGTGGCGCCGGGGCGGCGCGAGGTCGTGGATCTGCCGATCGCCATGCTGTCGAACCACACGCCGGTGGTGCTCTCGGTGCTGGTGGCGCATGGCGCGCGCCCCGGCCCGACGCTCTTCGTCAGCGCGGCGCTGCACGGCGACGAGGTGCTCGGCGTCGAGACCATCCGCCGACTGGTCCGCCTCGACCTCCTCGACGACCTCTCCGGCACGCTGCTCGCGGTACCGGTGGTCAACGCGTTCGGCTTCCTGTCGCTGTCGCGCTACCTACCCGACCGGCGCGACCTCAACCGCTCCTTCCCGGGCCGCGCCGACGGCTCGCTGGCGGCGCGGCTGGCGCATCTCTTCATGTCCGAGGTGGTCGCGCGCTCCGACTTCGGGATCGACCTGCACACCGGCGCGGTGCACCGCACCAACCTGCCGCAGCTTCGCGTGGCCGAGGCCTCGGCCGAGGTCGCGGCCCGCGCCGAGGCGTTCGGGCCGCCGGTGATCCTGCGGGGGCTCCCGCCCGACGGCTCGCTGCGCGCCGCGGCGTCCGCCATCGGCCGCTCGGTGCTGGTCTACGAGGCCGGCGAGGCGCTGCGCTTCGACGAGCTCGGCGTGCGCGTCGGCCTGCGCGGATGCCTGGGCGTCATGGCGCACGAGGGGATGATCGACGCCGCGCTGGTGCCGCCCGCCGACGGGCCGGGCCCGGTCTGGCTCGAGCGCAACGCCTGGGCGCGCTCGCCCCAGGGCGGCGTGGTGCGCAACGTGGTGGCCCTGGGCGAGACCGTCCGCGAGGGCGAGGCGCTGGCGCTCGTCGGCGACCCCTTCGGCGGGTCCGAGGAGCCGGTCCCCGCGCCGCTCGCGGGCGTGGTCATCGGCCGCTCGGAGCTCTCGACCGCCAACCGCGGCGACGCGCTCTTCAACGTCGCCCGCGCCGCCGGGCCCGCCGACATCCAGGCGGCCATCGAGACCGTCGAGGACGCGGTGGACGACGCCGTCCTCGGCGCCTGGGGCGGGATCTCGCCCGACGAGGAGGGGTAGGGCGCCCGCACCCGCGGTCCCGCTGCGCAGGCGGCCCGGAGGAGCGACCCGCTCCGCCTCCTCGATGACCCGGCCGTCCGGCCCTGGCGGCCCCTGCGTGCAGGAGGAGGTCCATGAGGGCCGGGGCGCTGCGGAAGGCGGCGATCCTCCCCGCGCGGCGAGCGCCTTCTCGGACGGGGCGGCGGTGCCGTCGAGGCGCGGAGCGGCCGGGCGCCCGGGCCTCGCGCCGCCCTCCCGTCGTTGGAGCCCCCGCCGCCGCGGGCGCCCCCGCCGTCGCGGGCGCTTGCCTCCGCGTTCCGCCCGCGTAGGGTGCCGCGGATGGCGGGACAGGCGGCGGCGCGGCTCGGCGCGGACATCGGCGGCACCTTCACCGACGTGGTGCTCGAGGCAGGCGGGGCCGTGACCTCCGTCAAGCTGCTCACGACCCACGCCGCCCCCGAGGAGGCCGTGGTCGAGGGGCTCGGGCGGGTGTGCCGCGAGGCCGGCGTCGCGCCTTCGCGGCTCGCCCAGGTGATCCACGGCACCACGCTCGCCACCAACGCGCTGATCGAGCGCCGCGGCGCGCGCACCGCGCTGGTGACGACCCAGGGTTTCCGCGACGTGATCGAGATGCGCACGGAGAGCCGCTTCGAGCAGTACGACCTGAACCTGAGCCTCCCCGAGCCGCTGATCCCGCGCCAGCGCCGCCTGACCGTGGCCGAGCGGATGGACGCGCGCGGCCGCGTGCTGATCCCGCTGGGCGACCTCGCGCCCGTGCTGGAGGCGCTGGAGCGGGGCCGCTACGAGAGCGTCGCGGTGGGGCTGCTGCATTCCTACGCCAACCCCTCGCACGAGCGCGCGGTGCGCGACGCGATCCGCGCGCGCCTGCCCGGCGTGTCGGTGTCGCTGTCGTCCGAGGTCTCGCCGCAGATGCGCGAGTACGAGCGCTTCTCGACCGTGTGCGCCGACGCCTACGTCAAGCCGCTGATCGGCGGCTACCTGCGGCGCCTGGAGGGGCGGCTCGGCGAGGCGGGGGCCTCCTGCCCGGTGTTCCTGATGCACTCGGGCGGCGGCATCATGGCGCTCGACACCGCGGCCGAGCTGCCGGTGCGCCTCGTCGAGTCGGGGCCCGCGGGGGGCGCGATCTTCGCGGCCCACCTCGCCGCGCGCCACGGGCTCGACCGCGCGCTCGGCTTCGACATGGGCGGCACCACGGCCAAGCTCTGCCTGATCCGCGACGCCGCCCCCAAGCGCGCGCGGGTGTTCGAGGTCGCGCGGAGCACCCGCTTCAAGAAGGGCTCGGGCATGCCGGTCTCGATCCCCGTGATCGACATGGTGGAGATCGGCGCCGGCGGCGGCTCGCTCGCCTCGGTGGACGCCATGGGCCGCGTCGCGGTGGGTCCCCGCTCGGCCGGATCCGAGCCCGGCCCCGCCTGCTACGGCCGCGGGGGCCGGCACCCGGCCGTCACCGACGCCGACCTGACGCTCGGCCGGCTCGACCCCGACCGCTTCGCCGGCGGCTCGATCGCGCTCTCGGCGCAGGCGGCTTCGGAGGCGCTCGCGCGCGACGTGGGCACGCCCCTCGGCCTCGACGCGCCCACCGCCGCGCTCGCCGTCTCGGAGATGGTGGACGAGGCGATGGCCTCGGCCGCGCGCGTCCACGCCGTCGAGCAGGGCGAGGATCCGGCCGCCTACGCCATGATCGCCTTCGGGGGGGCAGCACCCCTGCACGCCGCGCGCCTGTGCGAGACGCTCGGCATCGACCGCTTCCTCGTGCCCCCCGGCGCCGGCGTCGGCTCGGCGCTCGGCTTCCTGCGCGCGCCCGCGGCCTTCGAGGCCACCCGCAGCCGCGTCCTGCGCCTGTCGGCCTGGGACGAGACGGCAGCGCGCGAGGTGATCGACGCGCTGACCGATGAGGCCCGCGCCTTCGTCGCCCGCTGCGGCGGCAACGGCCGCTGCGGTTCGAGCGCGGACGACGACCCGAGCGCGCGCGGCGCCCCGATCGCAGGCAGCGAGGCGGGGGCGGGCCGCGGTCCGGTGGGCGGCGGCTCGCATGGCGGCGGGCGGAGCGGAGGCGCCGGCGAAGCGCCCGAGGACAGCGCGAGCGATGCCGGCGGCGCAGCGCGCGCCGACGCCCTCCACGCTCCGGCCTCCGCCCCCGCCGTGAGCGCGGATGGCGGTCCCGCCACAGCCGACGCCTCGGCTGCCCCCCGCCATTCGGCCGCCGCTGCCCCGATGCCCTGCGGCACGCGCGTTGCCGGGAGCATCGCGGCTGCACCCGACGCGCCGCGCGCCGCTCGCGGTCCCAGCGGGCGAGACCCCCCGGCGGACACCGCCCCGGCCGCTGCCGGCGCCCCGCCGCTGGAGAGGACGGTGGTGCTGCACATGCGCTATGTCGGGCAGGGATGGGAGATCCCGGTGCCGCTCGGCGAGGCGCTGGCCGCGGCGCCCGAGGCGGACGCGGTCCGGGCGGCGTTCGAGGCGGCCTATGCGGCGCTCTTCGAGCGCACGGTCGCGGGCGCCGACGCCGAGGTCACCTCCTTCGCGGTGCAGGCCGCGACGCCCCTGCCCGAGGCGGCCGCGGTGCCGCCGCCGCCCGAGGGGCGGATGGTCGAGCCGCGCGCGCGGCGGGCCGTGCTCGATCCGGCCTCCGGCCGACGGGTCGAGGCCGCGCTCGTCGCGCGCGCGGCGCTCGGGGACGGCGCTTGGGTCGCCGGCCCGGCCTTGATCGAGGAGGCGGAGACGACCATCGTGATCCCGCCCGGCTGGCGTGCGACGGGCCGCGCCGACGGGACGGTGGAGGCCGCGCGCGACCGCGCCGTGGAGGAGGCGCCATGACCGACGAGGGTCCGGACGCGGACGGGGGTCCGAGCGCGGACGGGGGCCCGAGCGCGGATGGGGGCCCGAGCGCGGATGGGGGCCCGAGCGCGGATGGGGGCCCGAGCGCGGACGGCGATCCGGCCGGCGCCGACGGTCGGGCCGCTGCCGGCGCCCCGGCCATCGCCGGCGTCGCCGCGATCCGCCATCAGGTGATGTGGAACCGGCTGATCTCGGTCGTCGAGGAGCAGGCGCAGGCGCTGATCCGGACCGCCTTCTCGACCTCGGTGCGCGAGGCGGGAGACCTCTCGGCCGGGGTCTACGACGCGCGCGCGCGGATGCTGGCGCAGGCCGTCACCGGCACGCCGGGCCACGTCAACGCCATGGCCGACGCCGTGGCCCATTTCGTGCGCGCGATCCCTCAGATGCGCGAGGGCGACGTCTACCTCACCAACGACCCCTGGATGGGCACGGGCCACCTGCACGACGTCACCGTGGTCACGCCCGCCTTCCGGGAGGGGCGGCTCGCGGGGTTCCTCGCCTGCACCGCGCATGTCGTGGACATCGGCGGGCGCGGCTTCGGCGCGGACGCCGACAGCGTCTACGAGGAGGGCCTGCGCCTGCCGATCATGCCCCTCGCGCGCGAGGGCGTGCCCGACGAGGCCATGCTCATGATCCTGCGCGCCAACGTGCGCGAGCCCGACCAGGTCGCGGGCGACGTGCTGGCGCTGATGACCTGCAACGCGGTCGGCGTGCGGCGGCTGATGGACATGATGGACGAGTTCGGGCTCTCGGGCCTCGAAGGCGTCGCCGAGCACGTCCTCGGCGCCTCCGAGCGCGCCGTGCGGGCGGCCATCGCGGCGCTCCCCGACGGGGAGGCCCGCGCCCACATGGCCATCGACGGGCACGCGCGCCCGGTGGACCTTCGCGTGCGGCTGACCATCGAGGGCGAGGGCGTCGCGGCCGACTTCGACGGCACGTCCGCGGTGGACCCCAAGGGCATCAACGTGCCGCTGGTCTACACCCGCGCCTATGCCTGCTACGCGCTCAAATGCGCCATCGCCCCCGAGGTGCCCAACAACGCAGGATCCCTGGCGCCCTTCGCCGTCACGGCCCCCGAGTGCATCGTCGCCGCCCCCCACCCCGCGCCGGTGGCGCTGCGCCACGTCATCGGCCACATGATCCCCGACGTGGTGTTCGGCGCGCTCGACGCGCTGATGCCCGAGACCGTGCCGGCCGAGGGGGCGGGCGCGCTGTGCAACCTCCAGCTCTCGCTGCGCGGTCCCGAGGGGCGCGCCGAGGTGCTGATGTTCAACTCCGGCGGCTCGGGCGCGCGGCCCGCGCTCGACGGGCTCTCGGCGACGGCCTTCCCCTCGGGGGTGATGACCATGCCGGCGGAGGCGACCGAGGCCGCGGGCCCCGCGATCGTCTGGCGCAAGGAGCTGCGGCCGGACTCGGGCGGGGCGGGGCGCCGGCGCGGCGGCCTCGGCCAGCTCATGGAGGTGGGCCCGGCGCCGGGCCACGCCTGCTCCGTCTCCCTGATGCTCGACCGCGTGGACCATCCCGCGCGCGGGCGGCGCGGCGGGGGGCCGGGGGCGCCGACACGGGTCGATCTCGACGGCCCGCGGCCTGGCAAGGGGCGCTTGACGGTGCCCGAGGGCGCGAGGCTGCGCCTCGCCCTTCCCGGCGGCGGCGGCTACGGCCCGCCCGCCGAGCGCGACCGCGCGGCCGTGCTGCGCGACGTGGCGCTGGGATACGTCACGCCCGAGGCTGCGCGGCGCGACCACGGGCTGGGCGAGGCCGAGGTCGAGGCCGCCCTCACGGCGGCGGCGCAGGGCGATCTGCCGTGATGCGCAGCCTGTCCCGGCTTCGACGGGCGCGCCTCGCCGCCCGGGCTCCTCTCCCGGCAAGCGCTCGGCCGCCCGTCGCCGGGTGGCCGGCGTGACCACCGGCCCGGAGCCCGCGCGCGCCGCCTACGACGTCGTGATCGTCGGCGGCGCGATGCACGGGACGGCCGCCGCGTGGTTCCTGGCGACCGACCCGGGCTTCGACGGCGCCATCCTCGTGGTCGAGCGCGATCCGAGCTACGCCCGCGCCGCCACCTCGCTCACCAACTCCTGCATCCGCCAGCAGTTCAGCCAGCCCGTCAACGTCGCCTGCTCGCGCTTCGCCGCCCGCTGCATCCGCGACTTCCGCGCCTTCGCGGGCGAGCGCGAGCGCGCGGCCTCGCGCGAGACCGCGACCGTTCCCGAGCCGCCCGAGGTCGCGCTGCGCGACTTCGGCTACCTCTACCTCGCCGGGACGCAGGCGCAGGAGGCCGGCTTGCGCGAGGGCCACGCCGTGCAGCGCGCCTGCGGCGCGGCCACGCGGCTCCTGAGCCCCGAGGAGATCGCCGTCGAGTGGCCGTTCTACGCGCTGGACGACGTGCGGATGGGCTCGCACAACCCGGTGGACGAGGGCTGGTTCGACGGCGCCGCGATGTTCGACTGGTGGCGCGGCTCGGCGCGCAGGCTCGGCGTCGAGTACCTGGCCGACGAGGTGGTGGGCCTCTCGCTCGGCCGCGCGGGGCATGTCGAGTCGGTGCGCCTCGCCTCGGGGCGCTCGGTCTCCTGCGGCGCGCTGGTCGTCGCGGCCGGCACCGGCTCGCCGCGCGTGGCGGCGATGGCCGGCATCGGGCTTCCGATCGAGCCGCGGCGGCGCTTCAGCTACGTCTTCACCGCCGAGCGGCCGCTGCCGCGCGACCTGCCGCTGACCATCGACCCCTCGGGCGTCCACGTCCGCTCCGAGGGGCCCTCGGGCTCCGGCACCTACCTCGCGGGCTGCCCGCCCGACCCCGATCCGGCGGCCGACCCCGACGATTTCGAGGACGACCCCGATCTCTGGATCGACCATGTCTGGCCCGCGCTCGCGGCGCGCATCCCCGCCTTCGAGGCGATCCGCCTGCGCTCCTCCTGGGTGGGGCACTACGACACCAACACGCTCGACCGGAATGCGGTGGTGGGGTTCCACGACCGCGTGGCGAACCTCATCCTCGCCTGCGGCTTCTCGGGCCACGGGCTCCAGCAGGCGCCGGCCGTCGGGCGCGGCGTGTGCGAGCTGATCGTCCACGGCGGCTACCGCACGCTGGACCTCACGCCCTTCGGCTGGCATCGGATCGCGGCAGGCGAGCCGCTGGTCGAGCGCGCCATCATCTGAGGAGGCCCCCATGCTGGACCGGATCGTGCTCACGGGGGCCACGGGCGCCCTCGGCTCCAGGCTGCGCGCGCCGCTCTCCGCGATGGCCCGGACGCTCGTCTCGACCGACATCCGGGAGGCGCCGGGGGCGCTTCGGGACAACGAGTCCTGGGTCGCGGCCGACCTCGCCGACCTTCGGGCCGTCGAGGCGCTGATGGAGGGCGCCACCATGGTGGCCCATTTCGGCGCCATCGCCGACGAGGCGCCCTGGGACGACATCCTGCACGCCAACATCCTCGGGGCCTACGCCGTCTGGGAGGCGGCGCATCGCGCGGGCGCCCGGCGCGTCGTCTACGCCTCGTCGATCCACGCGGTCGGCATGCACCCCAAGACGGCGCGCATCGGCGTGGACGCGCCCCACCGGCCCGACACCTTCTACGGCCTTTCGAAGTGCTTCGCCGAGGATCTCGGCCGCCTCTACTGGGAGAAGCGCGGGCTCGAATCGGTCCACCTGCGGATCCTGTCGTGCACCGAGCCGGTGGCCAACGCCCGCGCGCTGGGCTCGTGGCTCTCCTACGCCGACCTCGTGCGGCTGGTCACGCGTGCGCTCGACACGCCCGTCGTCGGCTTCACCGTGGCCTACGGCGTCTCCGCCAACGACCGCGCGCCGGTGGACAACTCGGGCGCGGGGCATCTCGGCTACGCGCCCCGCGACAACGCGGAAGGCTTCGCCGAGGCGATCCTCGCGGGCTCCCCGGCGCCCGACCCGCGCGACCCGGCGCATGCCTGCCACGGCGGCCCCTTCGCCGCGATCCCCCTGGGCGAGAGCGGCGTGGCCGCGATCGAGGCGTTGGCGTCGAAGGCCGGGGGCTGAGGCGGGCTTCACGGTGCCGAGACGGCGGGCGCCACCGTGCTGCACGCGGGCGCGAGGGGCCTTAGATGCGATCGGACCGGGAGCGGAACGGAGGGCGGCATGAGGATCGACGCGGTCGCGCTGCGCGTGGCGCTGGCGGTGGTGGTGGTGTTCTTCGCGGGCGTCGCGTGGCGGGCGGCCCCTTGGGTCGAGGCGGCGCTGATCGGCTGGGACGCCGAGCCGCGCGTGATCGCCGCGCGCGGGGATCTGGCGGACGACGAGGCGGCGACGATCGCGCTCTTCGAGGCGGCGCAGGGCTCCGTGGTGTCGGTCTCGACCGCCGCGCGGGTGGTCGATCCCTTCACCCGCAACGCGGTGGACGTGCCGCGCGGCACGGGCTCGGGCTTCGTCTGGGACGAGGCGGGCCACGTCGTGACCAACAACCACGTCATCGCCGGCGCCTCCGCCGCGGTGGTGCGGCTGGCCGACGGCCGCTCCTATCCCGCGCGCCTCGTGGGGGCGGATCCGACCCACGACCTCGCGGTGCTGCGCATCGGCTCGGGGCCGCTCAGGGACGCGCCGCCCCTGCCGGTCGGCACCAGCGCCGACCTCCGCGTGGGCCAGAAGGTGTTCGCCATCGGCAACCCCTTCGGGCTCGACTTCACGCTCACGACCGGCGTGGTCTCGGCGCTCGAGCGCGAGCTTCCGACCGAGCGCGTGACGATCCGCGGCCTGATCCAGACCGACGCGGCGATCAACCCGGGCAACTCGGGCGGCCCGCTGCTCGACAGCGCGGGGCGCCTGATCGGCGTCAACACGGCGATCTACAGCCCCTCCGGGTCGAGCGCCGGCATCGGCTTCGCGGTGCCGGTGGACACCGTCAACCGCGTCGTGCCGCAGCTCATCGCCGAGGGGCGCTACACGCCGCCGGTGCTCGGCGTGAGCGTGGACGCGCGCGCCGACACGGTGGCGCGCCGGCAGGGCATCGAGGGCGTCCTGGTGCTCGGCGTCGATCCGGGCTCGCCGGCCGAGCGCGCCGGGCTGGTGCCCGCGCGCATCACCCCGGGCGGCGGGCTGATCCCCGGCGACGCCATCGTCGCCCTGGGCGGCAGCGTCATCGAGGGGGCGGGCGACCTGCTCGCGGCGCTCGACCTCTACCGCGCCGGCGACACGGTGCCCGTCTCGGTGCTGCGCGCCGGCGAGCGGGTCGAGGTCGAGGTGACGCTGGAGGCGGGGTAGGGCGCGCGCGCGCCCCGCCGGCGGGGGGCTCCCCGGCGCGGGTGCCCGGCCTCGTGACGACCGGCCTGCCGCTGCGTCGCCGGCGCGTTGCGCGACCCCCGCTCGCCCGGGGGATCGGCGTTCGACCCGAGGCCCGGTGCGGACGAGCGACCCGCCGCGGGGACGCCCTCCCCCGACCTGATGCACCCCCCCCGCGCCACCATCCTCGGCCCGGACGCGGGCGGCGAGGCCGGGCGCGGACATCGAAGCGAGCGCGCCTCCCGGCCTGAGCGGGGGCGGCCGGCGCCGCGCGGCTTCGAGCACGCGCCGTCTCCTCGCGCGAGCGGGCATGGGGGAGGAGGGGCGATGATGGCCGTCCCCCGCCCCGGGCCTCGCGCGCCTAGCCCCGAGCGCCGCCGCGATGCCGATCCGCCCCGGGCCGCGCCCCGTCGCGCGCGCCGTCTCGCGCGCCGTTGCGCGGCTGTCGCATGGTCGCGCTATGCTCGCGCCCGGCGAAGGCGGGGACGGCATGGCGGGGACGGCGGGGCGCAGGATCGCGGCGGAGGCGCTGGGGACGGCGGGGCTCCTCGCCGTCGTGGTGGGCTCGGGCGTGATGGCCGACGCGCTGACGCCCGACGACGCGGTGGCGCTCCTGGCCAACGCGATCGCCACGGGGGCGGGGCTCGTGGTGCTGATCCTCGTCCTCGGGCCGGTGTCGGGGGCGCACATGAACCCGGCCGTGACTCTGGCCTTCCTCATGCGCGGCGAGATCGGCGCCGCGATGGCCGCGGGCTACGCGCTGGCGCAGGTCGCGGGCGGGGTGGCGGGGGTGGCGCTGGCGCACGCGATGTTCGACCTGCCGATCGTGCAGGTCTCGATCAAGGCGCGCGACGGGCTCGGCCAGGGCCTGGGCGAGGGGGTCGCCACCTTCGCGCTGGTGCTCACGATCCTCGGCACGGCGCGCTCGCGCCCCGAGGCGGTGCCCTACGCCGTGGGCCTCGTCATCACCGCGGGCTACTGGTTCACCTCCTCCACGAGCTTCGCCAACCCCGCCGTGACGCTCGCCCGCACCCTCACCGACAGCTTCGCCGGCATCGCGCCCGGCTCCGCCCCCGCCTTCGTCGCGGCCCAGGCCGCGGGGGCGGCGCTCGCCGTCGCCGTGGCGCGCTGGCTCCTGGAGGGGCGCGCGACGCCCGAGGGCCGGCGAGAGGCGCATGCGGGCGACGAGCGCCCTGAGCCCGACGCCTGAGAGGCGCGGACGGCCCGGCCCCGGCGCGAGCCGGCGGCGCGGCCCGCCGCCGGCGGCCGCCCGATCTCCGTCGCGGACCGCGTCGGGAGCCCAGGCGCCGTCAGGCGCCCCGAAGGCCACCCCGCCATGCGCGGGCTCACGGCGACGAACCCCCGCCCGCCTCTGACCCGCCACCCGCGCTCGGGCCGCCGATGTCGCGGGGGGCGACGCTGACGGCCTTGAGGACGGCGAAGCAGCGCGTGCCGGGCGCGAGGCCCAAGGAGCGCACCGAGCGGCGGGTGATCCGCGCCAGCAGCCGGTCCCCGCCGGCGAGCAGGCCCACCGCCGCGCCGGGCCCCTCGCCCTCGTGGATCGCGGTGACCACCACCGGCAGGACGTTGAGCGCGCTGATGCCCGCGGGCGGGTCGAGCGCCAGGATCACGTCCTGGGCCGCGATCCGCACCCGAACCTGCGCGCCCACGGGCGCGTCGATGCGCGGCAGCCACAGCCGCCCGGCGCCCGAGTCGATCTCGGTCAGGCCGTCGGCCCCGTCGTGGCCCCTCACGCGCGCGCGCAGCACCGCGCCCGCCTCGCGCACGCCCAGGGCGCGCACCGCGTCGGGGTCGGCGAGCATCGCCTCGGCGGGGCCGGCGCGCGCCACGCGGCCCGCCTCGATCGCCACCACCGTGGTGGCGAGCCGCGCGACCTCCGCGACCGAGTGGCTGACGTAGAGGATCGGCATCCGCGCCTCGTCGCGCAGCCGCTCCAGGTAGGGGAGGATCTCGGCCCGCCGCGCCTCGTCGAGCGACGCCAGCGGCTCGTCCATCAGCAGGATCCGTGGACCCGACAGCAGCGCCCGGCCGATGGCGACCCGGCTCGCCTCCCCGCCCGAGAGAGCGCCGGGCCGGCGGTCGAGCAGAGGGCCTATCCCCAGGAGATCCACGACGCGCGCGGGGCTCTCGAGGACCGCGCCGCGCGGTGCGAACCAGCGGCCGAAGGCGAGGTTCTGGCGCACGCTGAGATGCGGGAAGAGCCGCGCCTCCTGGAACACGGTGCCGACGCGCCGCCGATGCGCGGGCACGCTGAGGCCCGCGGCGGTGTCGAGCAGCACGGCGCCGTCCACCGCGACGCGGCCGCGATCGGGCGCGAGCAGCCCCGCCACCGCGTTGACGATCGTCGTCTTGCCCGAGCCCGAGCGCCCGAAGAGGGCCGTGACGCCGGGCGGCGCCGCGAAGGCCGCGTCGAGCCGGAACGCCCCGAAGCGGTGCCCGAGCGCGACCTCCAGCGTCACGGGCGGGCGTTCCGGCGCATCCCGATCAAGCGGGCGCGCAGGCCCGGCGACGCGCTCAGGGCCGTCGCGCGCGCTTCCCGCCGGCCGGTCATCGCGCGCACGCCGCGCCTGCGGGCGAGGGACGGCGGGGGGGGCTCGATCCGGCAGCGCGGCCCGTGCCCATCACGAGCCCCCACCCGGCGCGTGCCTCCCCGCCGGTCCGCCCCGTGGCCCCTCGCCCGCGCGCGGCCCGCCCCGTGCCGGCCCGTCGGGTCCGCCGGTCTCCCGGCGGTCCCCCGTCGGCGGTCCCCCGTCGGCGGTCCCCCGTCGGCGGTCCGGCGAGCGCGGATCCGCCGCGCGGCGCCTCACCGGCCGGCGATCCGCGCGGCGACCCGGCGCGCGACGAGCTCGGAGGCGAGCAGCGCCCCCATGGCGATGGCGACGGAGAGGGCGACGAGGCGCAGCGCGGACGCCTCGCCGCCGGGCACTTGCAGGAAGGCGTAGATCGCCGTCGGCAGGGTCTGGGTCTGGCCGGGGATGTTCGACACGAAGGTGATGGTGGCGCCGAACTCGCCCATCGCCTTGGCGAAGGCGAGGATGCTCCCTGCGAGGATGCCGGGCGCGATCAGCGGCAGGGTGACGACCGCGAAGGCCCATGGCCGGCTCGCGCCGAGCGTCGCCGCGGCCTCCTCGAGCTTGGGATCGACCGCCTCGATGGCGAGGCGGATGGCGCGCACCATCAGCGGGAAGGCCATCACCGCGCCGGCCAGCGCCGCCCCGGTCCAGCGGAAGGCGAGGACGATCCCCAGCTGCTCCAGGAGCGCTCCCGCCGGCCCCCGCCGCCCGAACGCCAGCAGCAGCAGGTAGCCCGTCACCACCGGCGGCAGGATCAAGGGCAGGTGGACGAGCCCGTTGAGCAGCCCCCGGCCGGGGAAGCGGCCGCGCGCGAGCGCGAGCGCCACCAGCACGCCGAAGGGCAGGCTCGCCGCCGTCGCCCAGGCCGAGACCTTGAGCGAGAGCGCCACCGCCTGCCACTCCTGCTGCGTGAGCCACCCCCCGAACCCTCCCATGCCGCGCCGGTCAGCCCGCGAGGACCGCGAAGCCATGGCGCTCGAACACCGCCCGCGCCTCGGGCGATCCGAGATGGTCGAGGAAGGCGCGCGCCTGCGGGTGGGCCGACCCGGCCGTCACCGCGGCGGGGTAGGCGATGGGCGCGTGCGAGCCCTCGGGGAAGGGGCCCAGCACGCTCACCCGCGGCTCGGCCAGGGCGTCGGTGGCGTAGACCACGCCGAGGGGCGCCTCGCCGAGCGCCACCAGCGCCAGGGCCGCGCGCGCGTTGTCGGCCTGGACCACCCGGGGCGCGACCGCGTCCCACAGGCCGAGCGAGGTCAGCGCCTCGCGCCCGTAGAGGCCCGCGGGCACCGCGTCGAGCAGCGCCATCGCCAGCCGTCCCTCGCCGAGCATCCCCGCGAGGTCGAGGCCGGGCCCGATCGCCACCGGCTCGGCCGGGCCGTGCGCGATCAGGACGAGGCGGTTCGACAGCAGATCCCGGCGCGTGCCGGTCCGGATCAGGCCGTCGGCCTCCAGCGCGTCCATCCACGCCTCGTTGGCCGAGACGAAGACGTCCGCCGGCGCGCCCTGCTCGATCTGGCGCGCGAGCGCGGAGCTGCCGGCGTAGGACGCCGTCACGGGCCGGCCAGTCGCGGCCTCCCAGCCTCGGGCGATCTCGCCCATCGCGCCGCCGAGGCTCGCCGCGGCGAACACCACGAGCGCCTCGTCCCCTCGCGCCCATGCGGCCGAGCCCAGGGCGGCCGCGCAGGCCGAGGCGGCCGCGAGGCCGATCGCGGCGCGGCGCGGGATGGCGGTGGATCGCATCGGGGGCGTCCTCGGGCGAGCGTTGCGTCGCGCGCAGCATCGCACCGCTCCCCGACGGGCGCCATCCCAGGGGCGGCGTCGCGCCGAGGGCGCCCCCGTCGGACGACGAGGCCCCCGCCGGGGGCGGGGGCTTCGGGCCGATCCGCGCGCCCGAGGGCGCGGGGTTCGGGGTCAGGCGGAGCGGCGGCGCAGCAGGCCGAAGGCGCCCAGCGCGCCGAGCATCAAGGCGCCCGCCGCCGGCACCGGGATCGCCGCGACGCTGATGCGGTCCACGTCGAAGCCGCCCGTGGGCCTGCCGCCCGTGGGCGACTGGTCGATCAGGCGCAGCGTCTTGTAAGCGCCCGCGAAGGCGAACGGGGCACCCTCGGGCGACTGCGCGCCCGGGGCCTTGTTCGTCACCGTGGCCAGGTCGGTGAACACCCCGCCCCGGCCGCCCTGGATCAGGACCGATTCGAGCGGACCGTTCGCGCTGAAGCTCACCTCGACCACCGAGCCCGGCCCGGTGAAGAAGCGGTCGAAGGTGAAGTCCACCACCGCGCCGAAGCCCAGCTCGAAGAAGTCGCCGAGCGAGTCCCCGAGCGCGTTGGCGAGGTTGGCGCGGTCGTTGTTGGTGCCGCGGGGGCCGTCCACGACGACCGTGGCGTCGGTCGCGTAGACGGGCGCGGCGCCGGCGCCGAAGGCCGAGCCTGCGACGAGCGTGGCCGCGATCGCGGTGGTCCTCAAGACGTGCATGTCGGACTCCTGACGGTCGAAAGGCATAGCGACATAAGAGCGAGCGGCTCCAAGGCCACGCACTTCTTGGTTGTGCATAGACCGCCCCGAAGGGGGAGTCGAGCGTCGAGTCGGGATTTTGTCTCGCACGCTCCGCCCCGGGCCGTCGGCCGCCTCCGGGTCAGGCGGTCCCCCGCCTCCCGTCGCCTCCCGTCGCCCCCCCCGTCGCCCCCCCGTCGCCCCCCGTCCGTGCCCCGTCGCCCCTCGTGTTGCCCCCGTGCCGCGCGCTGGCTACACCCCCCGCGCCGACCCGAGGAGCGCGCATGGCCAAGCAGAGGACACCTCGCCCCAAGGCCGAGCCGCCGCGGGGCTTCCGCGACGACATGGGCGCGGCCGTCGCAGAGCGCCGGGCGATGCTCGGGCGCATCGGCGAGGTCTACGAGCGCCACGGCTTCGAGCCCCTGGAGACGCCGGCGCTGGAGACCGCGGAGGCGCTGGGCTCCTTCCTGCCCGATGTCGATCGGCCCAACGCGGGCGTGTTCGCCTTCCGCGACGGGGGCGAGGGCGACGGCCCCTGGCTCGCGCTGCGCTACGACCTGACGGCGCCGCTCGCGCGGGTCGCGGCCCAGCACCGCGCCGATCTGCCGAGCCCCTACCGGCGCTACGCCATGGGCCCGGTGTGGCGCGACGAGAAGCCGGGGCCGGGGCGCTACCGGCAGTTCTATCAGTGCGACGCCGACACGGTGGGCGCGCCGTCCGTCGCGGCCGACGCGGAGATCGCCGCGATGCTCGCCGAGGCGCTGGAGGCGGCGGGCATCGCGCGGGGCGACTGCCTGATCCGGCTCGGCAACCGGAAGGTGCTCGACGGGGTGCTGGAGGCGATCGGGCGCCGGGGCGACGACTCGCCGGACGGGGCGGGCCCGATCGAGGGCGCCGTCGAACTCGGGCCGAAGACGGCCGCCGGGAGGAGCGTCGAGCGGGCGGCGGCGATCCTGCGCACGATCGACAAGTTCGACAAGGTGGGGGAGGCGGGCGTGCGCGCGCTGCTGACCTCGGGCCGGCGCGACGAGTCGGGCGCCTTCATCGAGGGGGTGGGCCTCTCGCCCGGCGAGGCCGAGCCCGTGATCGCCTTCCTCACCGCCCGCGCGGCCACGCCCGAGGCGACGCTCGCGGCCCTGCGCGACGTGGTGGGCGGCTCGCAGGCCGGACGGCGCGGCATCGAGGAGCTGGAGACGGTGGCCGAGCTTCTCGACCGCCTCGGGCTCGGGGCCGACCGCGCCGTCATCGACCCCTCGGTCGTGCGGGGCTTGGGCTACTACACCGGCCCGGTGCTGGAGGCGGATCTCACCTTCGAGACGCCGGGCGAGGACGGGCTGCCGCGCCGCTTCGGCTCGGTCGCGGGCGGCGGGCGCTACGACGACCTCGTCAAGCGCTTCACCGGCCAGGCGGTGCCGGCGACGGGCGTCTCGATCGGCGTCGATCGGCTGCTCGCGGCGCTGCACGCCTCGGGCCGCGCGGCCCGCGCGCAGCCCGGGCCGGTGGTGGTCACCGTGATGGACCGCGACCGGGTCGCCGAGTCGATGGCGATGGCGGCCGAGCTGCGCGCGGCGGGGGTGCGCGCCGAGGTCTATCTCGGCAACCCCAAGAGCTTCGGCAACCAGCTCAAATACGCCGACAGACGGACGAGCCCCGCGGCCGTCATCCAGGGCTCGGACGAGGCCGCGCGCGGCGTGGTGCAGGTCAAGGATCTGGCGCTCGGGGCGGCGATCGCCGAGGGCGCGTCGCTGGAGGAGTGGCGCGAGCGCCCCGCCCAGGCCGAGGTGCCGCGGGCCGAGCTGGTGGCCGAGGTCAAGCGCGTCCTTGCGCGCCTCGCCTCGCCGGGGGGCTGAGCCCGTGCCCGACGCCGCGCGAGCGCCCGAGGCCGCGTCGCCGAAGGCCGCCTCGCCCGATGGGGCGGGCGCGGCGGCTCGCGCGCCGGGGACGCGCCCGGATGCCCGCCATGCGGGCTCCTCCGCTTCGGAGACGCACGGCGCCCCCGCCGCGGCGTCCGGCGTCGCGGCCGCGGGGTCGAGCGCCGTCGCCGCGCCGGCCCGCGCTCCCGACACGGGGTCGGGCGCTCCCGACACGGGGTCGGGCGCTCCGGGTAGGGCGATGGTGCGGGCGGAAGCGGCGCGGATCCGGGCGGCGTTCGAGGCGACGGGGGCCGAGCCCTTCGAGGCCGGCATCCTCCAGCCCGCCGGCCCGCTCCTCGACCTCTACGGCGAGGACATCCGCGCGCGCGCCTACGTCACCGCCGACCCGCTCCTGGGCGAGCGGATGCTCAGGCCCGACTTCACCGTCGCGGTGGCGCGCGCGCATCTGGCGCGGGGGGCGGCCGCGGCACGCTACGCTTATGCCGGCGAGGTGTTCCGCCGCCAGGAGGTGCCGGGCCGGCCCTCCGAGTATCTCCAGGTCGGGCTGGAGATCCTCGACCCCGCCGACCCGCCCGCGCGCGACGCCGAGGTCTTCGCGGCCGTCCTGGCTGCCTGCGACGGCGTGCCCGTCGAGGCGGTGACGGGCGACATGGGGCTCTTGATGGCGGCGGTGCGCGGGCTCGATGCCTCCGAGCGGCGCCGCGCGATGCTGTTGCGCCACGTCTGGCGGCCCGCGCGCTTCCGCGCGCTGCTCGACCGCTTCGGGCGCGCCTCGGGCCGCGAGGTGCCGCCGGAGGAGGCGATCGCCGACGCCGGCCCCGAGATCGGCGAGCGCGGGCCGCGAGAGGTCGCGGCCCGCCTGCGCGCGCTGCGGCGGGACGGGGCCGAGCCGCCGCTGCCCGAGGCGCAGATCGAGGCGCTGGGCGCGCTCCTGGCGCTGCGGGGGCCCGCGGGCGCCGTGCTGGGCCGCCTGCGCGCGCTGGGCGCCGAACTGGCCGCGCTCGCGCCCGCCGCCGACGCCTTCGCGCGCCGCCTCGACGCGCTCGCGGCGCGCGGCGTCGACGCCGATGCGCTCGCCTTCGAGGCCTCGCTCGGGCACGCCACGATGGAGTATTACGACGGCTTCGTCTTCCAGCTCCGCGCCCGCGAACGGCCCGCCCCGGCGCCGGGGCGGCCCGGGCCGTCCCGCTCGCCCGATCCCGCCCATCGCGTCGAGCGCTCGGACCCCCTGGGCCCGTCGCGACACGACCGTCACGCCGCCGCGGCGCGGCCCGAGCGGCCGCCGATCGCCTCGGGCGGGCGCTACGACGCGCTGGTGCGCGCGCTCGGCGGGGACATCCCGGCGGTGGGCGCCATCCTGCGCCCGGCCGAGCTTCTGGCGGCGCGCGCGTGAGCCTGGTGCTGGGGCTGCCCTCCAAGGGCCGGCTGATGGAGGAGACCCTGGCCTGGCTCGCGGCGCGCGGCGTGGGGCTCGAGCGCTCGGACGCGCGCGGCTACGCGGCGCGCGCGCGGGGCCTGCCGGGGATCGAGCCGCGGCTGCTGTCGGCCTCCGAGATCCCGCGCGAGCTGGCGATGGGCCGCATCCATCTCGGCGTCACCGGCTCCGATCTGGTGCTGGAGCGGCTGGGGCGGGCGGGTCCGGTCGAGGCGCTGGCGCCGATGGGCTTCGGCCATGCCGACCTGGTGATCGCGGTGCCTGCCTTCTGGATCGACGTCGAGACGCTCGACGACCTCGACGACGCGGCCGCGGCCTTCCGCGCCCATCATGGCCGCCGGCTGCGCATCGCCACCAAGTACCACCGGCTGGTGCGCGAGCATCTGCGGCGCGCGGGCGTCGCCGACTACGCGCTGGTGGACAGCCAGGGCGCCACGGAGGGCACGGTGGCCGCCGGCACGGCGGAGGCGGTGGCCGACATCACCTCCTCGGGCGAGACGCTGCGCGCCAACGGCCTGCGGCCGCTCTCGGACGGGCTCGTCCACGCGAGCCAGGCGACGCTGTGGCGCTCGGCCGCGGCGGAGTGGGGCGGGTGCGCGCTCGGCGCCCTGGCGGAGCTGCGCAGGCGGATGGAGGAGGCCGAGGCCCCCGCGACGGGCTCCGTCTGACCGTCGCGGCAGGCCCCGCGGGCGCCGAGGGATCGGATCGGCGTGCGGGGCCTGCCGTCGCCGGGCCCAGCCCCGATCGACCCGCCCCGATCGACCCGCCCCGATCGACCCGCCCCGATCGACCCGCCCCGATCGACCCGCCCCGATCGACCCGCGTGGAGCCCCGCCGCTCACAGCACCCCGATCTCGCTCAGCGCCGCGGCGAGCGAGGGCGGCAGGGCGGGCTCGCCCGCGCGGTCGGGGCCGAGGTCGCGCGGCGCGTCCTCGGGCGCGAGGTAGCGCCAGCCCTGGAACGGGCGCCTCGGCTGGGGCGCGGTGCGCACGAGCACGGGGTCGAGCACCAGCCCGCAGCGGCGCACCCCGTCCTCGCGCACCACCTCCTCGAGTCCGACGATGCGCTGGCGCGCCGCCACCACGCCGCGGATCACCCAGTAGATCGAGCCGCCCGCGAGGATCTCGGCCTCGCGCTTGGGCCACATCCGGGTGACGTGGCGCGGACGGCCCGTCGCGCTGCGCACCTGCGGCCGGCGCTGCCATGCCTCCAGGCCCTCGACCGACTCGGTGCCCACCGACAGCTTGAGGATGTTGACGTGAGCGCCCATCGCCCCTCCGAGACTAGCGGGCCGTCGGCCCCCCGCAAGCGTTGACCGTCCGCGGCGCCGATCCTACCATCCGGGACCGCCGGCGCCAGGGAGCCCCTCCATCTTCGACAGGCTTTCCTCGCCGTCCCGCGCGACGACCCGCGCGAGCGGCGCCGCGCCCGGGCCGCGTCGCGGCCCTGCGCGATGCTCTCGCTCCGGGTGGCGGGTCCGCCGGGCGCGGCGTCCCGCCCCCCGCCGCCCGGCTGGGTCCGCTTCGCCGGCCGCCGAGCGGGGCCGTTCCGGGGCGCGGGGATCCTCGAGCCGCGGCCGAGCGAGGCGTCGGCGGCCCGACGGGCGCGGGCGGGGCGTGGAGGCCCCGCGAAGAGCCATGCGCTCCCCATCGCGCCTGCCGCCCGGCCGCCATCGACGCCGCGCCGGGTCTCGCACCCGCAGGCGCCATCGCTCGCTCACCCCCTCTCGGCCGGCAGGGATGACGCCGTGGAGCTGACCTCCTCGGAGCCTGCGCGGCACTCCCGCGCCGTCGTCATGGTGGCCGATGCGGCCTACGCGCCCTTCGCCGCCTGCCTCGGGGCGTCGATCCGGGCGTCGCACCCCGAGCGCGACTTCGACGTCTGCCTCGTGCTCGCCGATGGGGCGGAGGCGCCCAGCGTCCAGGGCCTGCGGACGATGCGCGCCGAAGGCGCCAACCCCTTCGCGCGCAGCGTGCTGCGGGAGGAGCGGCGTTCCCACGTGTCGTATCTGCGCGTGCTGCTGCCGTCGCTGCTGGGCTCCGACTACGGCCGCATCCTCTACCTCGACACGGACATCCATCTGGAGCGCGGGGATCTCGGGACGCTCCTGTCCGCGGACCTCCACGCGGAAGCGGTGGGCGCGGTGCGCGACCAGAAGCAGTGGCGCACGCCCGGGCGCGTGCCGACCGAGTTCAAGCGCCTCGGCTGGTCCAACACGCGATACCTCAACTCCGGGGTGCTGCTCCTCGACACGGCGCGCTTCGAGGCCGAGCGCCTGGGCGAGCGGATCGTCGAGGCCGCGACGGACCCCCGCTTCGCGCGGGGCCACACGCTCTACGACCAGTCGGTGATCAACGTGGCGCTGCGCGGCCGATGGACCGAGATCTCGCCGGTGTGGAACTGGCAATGGGGCCGCGCCACGCGCTTTCCGGCCGCCTACGCCGAGCCGCGGCTGGTGCACTTCACAGGCCGCCGAAAGCCCTGGCTCGATGTCGGGCGCGACTTCCCGCCGCGCTACCGCGCGCGCCCCCACGCGTTCCTGGCGGCCCACCTCCCCGACCACCCGGCGCTGGCCTCGCTCGACCCGGTGGGCCGCGCCGAGCCCCGCGACCTCGGTGCGAGCCTCTTCACGAGCTGGCGCCGATGGCGCGCGACCGAGGCCTACCTCGCCCGCTTCCCGCTGGCGACGACGACGCATCCGCCGGAGGTCGGGGCGCGGTAGCGTCGCCCGGCGCCGGCGTCACATGCCGCGAGGCGCGGCGGCCATGTCGGAGGCGAAGGCGGCGGGGGCCTCGCGGCGCCAGGCGGGCAGGACCGCGAGCAGCGCCCTGGGGTGGAAGTCCACTCGCGCCAGCTCGCCGAGCGCGATCCAGACGAACGCGACGTGGTCCTCCAGCGAGGGCACCGGGTCGCCGGCGCGAAGCCCGTCCACGGTCGCGCTCAGCACGATGTCGATGTGGTGATGGCGTTCGCCCTCGATCCACGAATGCTCGACGACGCCGAGCGCGCCCCGGATCCGCAGCCTGGCGCGGGCGAGGCCGGTCTCCTCCTCCAGCTCGCGGCCCGCCGCGCGCTCGGCCGATTCGCCGGGCTCTATCCCGCCGCCGGGGAGGAACAGATGGCCCCGCGCGCGGTCGCGGGTCAGCAGGAGCCGCCCGCCGTCCTCGACGTGCAGTCGGGCCACGGCGCGGATCGGGGGCGCGCTCACTCCCGCCACGCCTCCGCCACCCAGGGGGACGGCTTGACGTAGTGCCTCAGGTGCTCCCAGCGGGTCTCGTGGCGCCGCCCGTCGGCGAGCGCGCGCAGGTGATCGAGCGGCCCCGAGGTCGAGACCTCGGCCCGCCAGCGCCCGGCGATGGCGTCGGGCGGGTTGAGCGGCCCGGGGAACAGCACGACCTTCGCGTCGGGCCGCCTCGGCGCGCGGACGTAGTTGAGCGGGAACTGCGGCACGCAGTGCCACTTGAACACCGCCACCCAGCCACGCGGCCAGAACCTGACGCCGCCGGGCGCCATGCGCGACACGAAGCGCTGCTCGAAGCGGTAGCGGTCGGCGGTCCCTTGCGGGTCGGCGAGGAACGCCTCGCGCAGAGGGGCCAGCGCGCCCACCGGCATGCGGTAGATCGAGGTCTGGCCGAGCTTCTCGAACGGCGTGTTGGGGTTGCGCGCGAGGATCACGTCCGAGGGATCCCCGTGGTCGAAGAAGCCCGAGAGGTTCGAGAGCACCACCACGTCGAGGTCGAGGAACAGCACCGGCCCCGCGAGGCCGCCGAGCCCGTCGGCCCAGAGCCGCGACTTGCCCCAGATGCCGCGGGTGCGCGTGGGCGGCTCGCAGCCCAGATCGGGCAGGGGCATGGGCTCGACGCCCTCGCGCAGGCCGCTCGGATCGTCGGTGAAGCATATGAGGCGGAAGGGGCCTTCGAGGTGACGCGAGACCATGCCGTGCAGGCGGTTGACGTAGTCGGGGCCGTACTTCTCCCCCCAGCGGATGCAGATCACCTGGCGCATCAGGCGCGGGTGCCAGAGCGCGGAGGCGGGCGCAACGCGATCGCATGGCGAGCAGGACGTGGAGGTGCATCCGGGAGCCACCGGCCGTCGGTTGAACGAAGCGCGCCGACCCCCGAAGTCGGTCAAGAGCGCATGTCCACCTCGAACGACGGCTGATCTCTATCATCAGGCGCTGCCGGAACGATTCTTTGAACTACGACGGAGATCCAAAGCATGAACACCCAGACCGATGAGGCATTCGCCAGGACGCTTCTGGAGAAATACTACGGCAGAACATCGAAAGAGCCCGTGTCGATCGAGTTGTGCCGAAACGATCCACCCGACCTGATCGTTCGGCGATTGCGAGAGGAGATTTGGGGCGTGGAGGTGACGTGCGTGTACGACCAGGCGCAGTGGATCGGACGCGGAAGTGCGCCGGATTCGTCGAAAAGTGTTTCCGAAGCGCTGATAAGCTTTGGAGATCAAGTGGGCGACGACACCCGCGATATCACGAAGCAAAACTACACACTTTTTCTCTCCGGCCCTAGCCCGGGTACTCGCGCGGGACGAACCGTTGCGCCAGCAAGCGTTCCCCGTGTGGAAAGACGAGGTAAGGGGAAAGATACGCGCACATGTCGCAGGCAATAGGCCAGACAAGCTGGAAGGGCTGGGCTTTACACTTCAACCCGGTGGCCCAGGGACCAGGTGGTTGGTCATGGGGGGAGCGGGGGTTCACCTCGTCGAGCAAACTCTCCATGCAGCCTTGGAGCTGGCGTTTGAAAAGAAGAGGAACGCCTTGCCATCCTGGAAAGCCGTTTGCTCCAAGCGCTGGATTCTGATGCTCAACTGCTATCTGCTTGCCAATGACGAGGTCGCTGTGGCTCACATACGCCGTCTGCTGACGCAGTCAGGGCAAGCTGGGTTCGATGGTGTCTTCTGGAGTGGCATCAAGGATCGCAGCCTCATTGCCGTGTCGGGATGGGAGAGCGATGATCCTGGGCGCGCGGATGCGGTCACATGACAGGAGGCTTCGGCCCATCGTCGCCGCGTGCCGGAGCGCCCGGCGAAGCGCAACCGCGGGCCGTCAAAGCGCGTCCGCCGCCTCGATCACCGCGTAGTCGTCGGCATACCATGTGCGCAACGCGTCGCGGGCCGTCTCCGACAGGTGGCGATCGACGCCGGGCGGGTTGCGGTGGGCGTGGAGGTCGTCGCGCGGCAGGCGCAGCGGCGAGGGCAGGCGGAGCAGGCGCGAGAGCCGCGCCACGTCGCGGTCGAGCGTCTCGCAGCGGCCGACCATCAGCACGTCGGCGCGGCGCGCCAGCAGCGCCTCGGGCGGGCCGGTCCAGAGCGACTGCGGCGAGCGGATGTGCTCGATGCCCTCCATGGCGGCCTGCGCGGCCGGATCGGCGCGGGTCGCCTCGGCGAGCGCGTTCGGCGTCTCGAAGCGCTCGAACGCCGCGCGCTCGGCCTCGGACCACGCCCAGTCGTGGCGCGGACGGCCCCGCCGGCGGCGGCTGTGAAAGGCCGAGACGAACCGGTCGAGCGGATCGCGCAGGAAGAGGAACGCCCGCTCGCCGGGCGCGAGATCCGACAGGCGCGTCTCGTGGTCGTGCAGGACGAGGCGCAGGCGCCCGGCCACCGGCGCCAGCGCGTGCTTGACGGCCGTCCCGCCCGTCTTGCCGATGTGCAGGAAGTGCGTGGGCATCGCGGCTTGTCGCCCGGCCGAGGGGCGCCGGCAAGGGGCGCGCTTGACGCCGCGGGCGCGCAGGACTAGGCGAGCCGCCTTTGGTGTTGGCGGCCCCCGCGAGGGGAGGCCTGTCGCCCCGCCCGGATCCGGTTCGGGGGGGAGAGGACAACGCCCTCTCACGAGAGGAGATCAGCCGTGACCAAGCGCACCGCTGCCAAGTACAAGATCGACCGCCGCATGGGCGAGAACATCTGGGGCCGCCCGAAGTCGCCCGTCAACCGCCGCGAGTACGGCCCCGGCCAGCACGGCCAGCGCCGCAAGGGCAAGATGTCGGACTTCGGCCTCCAGCTCCGCGCCAAGCAGAAGCTGAAGGGCTACTACGGGGATCTGACCGAGAAGCAGTTCCGCCGCATCTTCGCCGAGGCCGAGCGGGTGCGCGGCGACACCGGCGAGAACCTCATCGCGCTCCTCGAGCGCCGCCTCGACGCGGTGGTCTACCGCGCCAAGTTCGTGCCCACCATCTTCGCCGCGCGCCAGTTCGTGAACCACGGCCACGTCACGGTGAACGGCAAGCGCGTCAACATCCCCTCCTACCGCGTGCGCGAGGGCGACGTGATCGCGGTGCGCGACCGCTCCAAGCAGATGGTCTCGGTGCTCGAGGCCGTCGGCCTGCCCGAGCGCGACGTGCCCGACTACATCGAGGCCGACCACTCCAGGATGACCGCGACCTTCGTGCGCTCGCCGGGCCTCACGGACGTGCCCTACGCCGTCCAGATGGAGCCCAACCTCGTCATCGAGTACTACGCCCAGAACTGAGCCCAGAACTGAGCCCAGAACTGAGCCCAGAACCGAGTCCGGAACCGAACCCGGAGCCGAGCCCAGGGCGCTGGGCCGCGGATCGGGGGCGTCCGGCCGCGAGGCCCGGCCCGCCTCGCGGTGTCGTGGGGCGCCATGTCCGCCTCGGCGGATCGCCTCGCCGCCAGGACGCGGCGCGCGGGGGGTGCGTGGTTCGCCTTGCGGTCCGGCGGGGCCGCTCGGCCCGGGACCGGTCGCGCGCCTCACGAAGGAGGCGCACCGCGGCCCCGGCCGGGCCGGCCGGGGCCGAGCGAACCCCTCGCCGCGGCCCCCACGATCTGCCGGGTGCGCCGATCGCTGGGCCGCGCCGACGGGCCGATGCGGCCCGGGTGCTGGGGAGGGCGACGGGCCCTGCCCCTCCGACGCCGATCCCCGGTGGATGGCGGGGCTCCGCCGCCCCGTGATCCCGAGCGCGCGGGGCCGAGCCGTCCCGGCGCCGCCTCTCCTTGACGCCGTGACGGCCCCGCGCCACACGGGATGCACGTCGTCGCGGCACCCGCCGTCGCCGGTGCCCGGGGGAGATCCGTGACCACGCCCATCCGCCCGCAGCCCGGCATCCTCGACATCGCGCCCTACAAGGGCGGAGCGTCGAGCGCCCGCGGCGTGAGCGAGGTCGTCAAGCTCTCCTCCAACGAGAACCCGTTCGGCGCCTCCCCCGCCGCGCTCGAGGCCTGGGGACGCGCGGGGCGCGACCTCAACCGCTACCCCGACGGCGGCCATGCGAGCCTGCGCGGCGCCATCGCCGAGATCCACGGGCTCGACCCCGCCCGCGTGGTCTGCGGCGCGGGCTCGGACGAGATCCTCGGGCTCCTGGCGCAGGCCTATGCCGGGCCGGGGGACGAGGTGATCCACACCGAGCACGGCTTCGGCATGTATGGCATCGTCGCGCGCGCCGCCGGCGCCGCGCCCGTCAGCCTGCCCGAGCGCGAGCGCGTGGTGGACGTGGATGCGATCCTCGCGCGCGCGGGCGAGCGCACCCGGATCGTGTTCCTCGCCAATCCCGCCAACCCCACCGGCACGACGCTGCCCGTGGAGGCGCTGGAGCGGCTCGCCGAAGGGCTGCCGCCGCAGGTGCTCCTGGTGCTCGACGGCGCCTATGCCGAGTATGTCGAGGGCTACGACGGCGGCGCAGCACTGGTCGAGGCGCGGGACGACGTCGTCATGACGCGGACCTTCTCCAAGATCTACGGCCTCGGCGGCCTGCGCGTCGGCTGGGGCTACGCGCCCCCGCACGTGGTGGAGGTGCTCGACCGCATCCGGATGCCCTTCAACCTGGGCCGCTCGCAGCTCGTCGTCGCCGAGGCGGCGGTGCGCGACCGGGATTGGGTCTCGCGCTGCCGGGCGGAGAACGCGCGGATGCGGGGCTGGATGGCCGGCGCGCTGGCGGTCCTCGGCGTGCCGTCCGACCCCTCGGGCGCCAACTTCGTGCTGGCCCGCTTCGCCTCGGCCGAGGAGGCGCGGGGCTGCGACGCGCATCTCGCCTCCCGAGGGCTCCTGGTGCGCGCGACGGTCGGCTACGGCCTGCCCGACTGCCTCAGGATCACCGTGGGGGACGAGGCGTCCTGCCGGCGGGTGGTCGACGAGGTCGGGCGGTTCCTCGACGCCGAGCGCCCGCGCGCTCGGGCGCACGCGCGGCGTTGAGCCCGCCCTACCCACGCGTGGCGCTGATCGGCCTGGGGCTGATCGCCTCCTCGATGGCGCTGGCGATCCGGGCGCGCGGGCTCGCGGTCGAGGTCGTGGGCTTCGACCGCGACCCGGACGTGCGCGAGGCGGCGCGCGAGCTCTCCTTGTGCGACGTGGCCGGGAGCGCCGCCGAGGCGGTGGCGGGCGCGGACCTCGTGGTGCTGGCGGTCCCCGTGGGCGCGATGGGCGCCGTGGCGGAGCAGATCGCGCCGCACCTCGCGCCCGGCGCCACGCTGACCGACGTGGGCTCGGTCAAGCGCGCCGTGCTCGAGGCGGTGGCGCCGCACGTTCCCGAGGGCGTCCACTTCGTCCCCGCCCATCCGCTGGCCGGGACCGAGCGCTCGGGGCCACGCGCCGGCTTCGCCGCGCTCTTCGAGCGGCGCTGGTGCATCCTCGTGCCCCACGGCGCGGCGGAGGAGCCCACGGCGCGCCTGGGCGCGCTCTGGGAGGCGATGGGCGCCTCGGTCACGACCATGGACGCCGACCACCACGACCTGGTGCTCGCCGTGACGAGCCACACCCCCCACCTGATCGCCTACACCATGGTGGGCGTGGCCGACGATTTGCGCCGCGTGACCGACTCGGAGGTCGTCAACTACTCCGCGGCGGGGTTCCGGGACTTCACCCGGATCGCGGCCTCGGATCCGACCATGTGGCGCGACGTGTTCCTCGCCAACCGCGACGCGACGCTGGAGATCCTCGGCCGCTTCACCGAGGAGCTGTTCGCGCTCCAGCGCGCGATCCGCACCGGCGACGGAGACCTGCTGCACGACTACTTCACCCGGACGCGCGCCATCCGGCAGGGCATCGTCGAGGCCGGTCAGGACACCGACGCGCCCGATTTCGGCCGGACCCCCCGGTGACGCGCGAGGGCAGGAGGCGCGCGGTGACGCGCGAGGGCGGGGGCCGCGCAGGGACGCGCGAGGGCGGGGGCCGCGCAGGGACGCGCGAGGGCGGGGCCGCGCGGTGACGCGCGAGGGCGGGAGGGCGCGATGAGGCACGGGCATGGTCCGGCGACACCTGTGGCCCCCGGTGCGGGCGCGGTCCCGCAGGGGCCGGGGGGCGCGCGGCGGGGCTGGGTGGCGCGTCGGGCCGGGGGTCTCCAGGGCGCGGGGCCCGCTCGCCGGGCCCGGCAGGCGCCTGCCCGCGCCGCCCTGCGGGGAGCCGCCGCCCTCCTCGCGCTGGCGCTCGCGCTCCCCGAGGCCGACGCCGCCCCCGAGACGTCGCCCCGCCCGCCCGCCCGCCCCGGCGGGCTCGCCACCGGTGCCGACGCCCCCGGCGCAAAGGCCGCGCTTGGCCCGGGGGCCGCGCCCGGCCGGCTCGTCGTGCTCGGCCCGCCCGATCCGTCGAGCCCGGTGCCCACGGTCTCGATCCTCCCCGAGGCGCGGCCCGACGACATCGTGGAGCGCGCCCGCGCCGCCCGCGCCGCGGTCCAGTCGCCGGCCCGCATCGCCCCGCCCGACGCCTCGGTGCGCCGCGCCGTGGGGCCGGCGGGCGCGCTCTGCGGCAGCCGCTCGATCCTGGGCGAGCCGCTGGCGGCGATCCCCGGCCGGCTGGAGGGCTGCGGCGTGGCCGAGCCGGTCCGGGTGACGGCGGTGGACGGCGTGCGGCTCTCGACGCCCGCGGTGATGGACTGCTCGACGGCGCGCGCCCTCGCGAGCTGGGTCGAGGGCTCGGTCCAGCCCGCGATGGGAGGGCGCGGCGGCGGCGTCGAGGCGATCGAGGTCGCGGCGCACTACGCCTGCCGGCCGCGCAACAACCGCCCCGGCGCCAAGATCAGCGAGCACGGCCGCGGGCGCGCGATCGACATCAGCGCCTTCCTGCTCGCCGACGGCTCGCGGATGACGGTGCTGAAGGGCTGGCGCCGGCGCGGCGCGGGGGCGATCCTGCGCGCGCTCCACGCCGGCGCCTGCGGCCCCTTCGGCACCGTGCTCGGCCCCGAGGCCGACCGCTACCACCGCGACCACCTGCACCTCGACACCACGCCGCGCCGCAGCGCCTACTGCCGCTAGCTTGGGCGGGCGTCCTCGGGAGGGGCGTGCTCAGGAGGGGGGCGCGAGGCGCGGCGCGGGGCCGAGGGGGATCGGCCCGAAGCTGACGAAGCCGCGCTGGAACGACAGCGGCGCCTCGATCACGTCCGCGTCGGGCGACAGCCCCGCCAGCACCTCCATCGCCCGCTCGGTGAGCGGCGCCACGCCCTCGCCCACCATGCCGGTCGCGCGCAGCAGGTCGAGGAGCCGCCGCCAGTCCTCGACGCGCAGCTCGATGCGCCCGCGCGGCAGCCCGTCCTCGCCGATCTCGACCGAGCCCTCGGCCGACAGCGCGAGCGCGCCCCACTCGATCCGCGCGTCGCGCAGCGCGATCGAGGTGAGCCGCGGCGCCCGGTCCTCCAGCGCGAAGCGGTCCCAGGGCGCGTCGAAGCCGAGGTCGGCGTCGAGATGGAGCCGGTCGAGCGCGTCGGGCATGGCGCCCAGCGGGTCCACCAGCGCGCGCACCGCCGAGGGCGGGCGCAGCTCGCTGAGGAGGATCCCCAGCCGCTGGCCGTTGCGCGCGGCCGTCGTGGCCACCGTGGCGAGGCTCGCCTCGGCGGCCGAGGCGCGCCAGCCGGCCTCGGCCGCGACGCCGAGCCCCGCGGCCTCGAGCCGCAGCTCGTCGAGCGGCAGGGAGGTCGCCACCCCGAGCCGCACCGAGGCGCGCAGCCGCTCGCCCTCGACGTCGATCCGCCCCAGCGGCGTCAGGATGGTCTGCGGTCCCGGCCAGGCGGCCACGGCGCGGTTGGGCAGGTAGCTCAGCATCAGCGTCTGGAACAGCGGCGCGCGCCAGGCCCAGCCGGCGTCCGGCGGCTGGAGCGCCAGCCCGCGGAAGGTCGTGTCGAAGCGCGAGGGGAAGCCGTGGGTCTCGACGCTGTCGTAGGACGCCACCCACCCCTCGGCCGCGCGTGCGTCGAGCCAGGCGCGAAAGCCGCGCTCCATCGCCAGCGCGCCCGACCACCAGTAGCCGCCCCAGAGCAGGGTCAGCGCCGTCACGATGACGAGGATGCGTCGCATCGGTCCCTTCCGCGGCGTGCCGATCCCGTCTACATCCGCCCCGCGAGGAGGACCACATGGCCGCGATGCGAGAGCCGCCCATGGGTGCGAGGGGCGAGGCCGCGGGGATCGCGGCGCGCGGGGACGCGCCCGCCGACGGCGCCCGGCGCGGGGCGGCCCCCGACGGGGCATCGGGCGAGCCCGCCGGCTCTGCGTCCGCCGACATCCCCGTGGGCGCCGTGCTCGATGACGGGCCGCTGTGGGTCTTCGCCTACGGCTCGCTGATCTGG
Source organism: uncultured Alphaproteobacteria bacterium (assembly GCA_963799455.1). Lineage (GTDB taxonomy): Bacteria > Pseudomonadota > Alphaproteobacteria > Rhodobacterales > Rhodobacteraceae > CAWCXF01. Next base: position 846,778 of record CAWCXF010000007.1, read on the forward strand.
AACCCCGGCTTCGAGCCGGCCGAGCGCCGGCTGGCCGTGCTGCGCGACTTCCGCCGCTCGTTCTGCATGCGCTCGATCCACCACCGCGGCAGCGAGGCGCGCCCGGGCCTGGTGCTGGCGCTCGACTTCGAGGAGGGGGCGGCCTGCCATGGGCTCGCGCTGCGCGCGGCGCCGGGCGAGGAGCCGGGCGTCCTGGCGATGCTGCGCGAGCGCGAGCTGATCTCCTCGGCCTATGTCGAGCGGGCGGTGCGGCTCGACACCGACGCGGGGCCGCTCGGGGCGGTCGCCTTCGTGATGGCGCGCGAGCATCCGCAATATGCGGGCGGGCTGCCGCTCGAGGTCCAGGCCGAGGTGATCGCGCGCTCCGAAGGAGGGCGCGGGCGCAACGACGCCTACCTCTTCAACACCGTGGCCGCGCTGGGCGACCTCGGCATCGAGGACGAGGAGCTGGCGCGGCTCGCGGCCCTCGTGCGGGCCCGCGCGGCTTGAGGCCCTCGTGCGGGCCCGCGCGGCCTGAGGCCCTCGTGCGGGCCCGCGCGGCCTGAGGCCCCGCGCGCCGAGAAGCCCGAGCGGCAGGGTCGGCGGACGACGCAGCCCTCCGCCCCGGTGGGGTCGAGGGCCGCCCTCCTCGAACCCGCATCCTCGCGGCGTCCGGCGTCCGGCGCCCGTCTCGCGGCGCGAACGGTGCCCGACCGCGTTCGGGTGCGTGACCGCAAGCCTCCGGGCGTCGGCCCCGGTGCGGCTGCTTCCCGAGGCCCCCGCGTCCAGGCGCCCGGCCGGGCGAGCCCTGAGCGTCACGGCGCAGCACCCAACCCCTTGGCCGCCCTTCCCAAGCGGCGCCGCTGCCCATACCCTAGGGGATCGCATGGGCCCCGAAGGGGATGCCCGAGCACGAGGGGAGCCCTATGAGCGCTGCGGGCCGCGAGGCGGCGCCCTACTTCTCGCACCCCGTCCGTCAGGCGGTGACGATGCTCGCGGTGCTGGGGCTGGTGGCCGCGGGGCTGTCGGTGGCGGCCCCCCGCGTGGCGCCGGTGTTCCTCGCCAACCCCTACCTCAACGGCTTCATCGCGCTCGTCTTCCTCATCGGCATCCTCGCCTGCTTCTGGCAGGTGGCTCAGATCATCGGCTCGGTGCGCTGGGTGGTGGACTTCACCGCCGGACGGCCCGGCACGCGGCGCCACGCGCCGCGCCTGCTGGCACCGCTCGCCACGCTCCTGCGCGAGCGCGGCGCGCGCAGGCGGATCGGCTCGGCCTCGGCGCGCTCGATCCTCGACTCGGTCGGCACGCGCATCGAGGAGGCGCGCGACATCACGCGCTACATCGTCAACCTGCTGATCTTCCTCGGGCTCCTGGGCACGTTCTACGGCCTGGCCACGACGGTGCCGGCGGTCGTGGACACCATCCGCTCGCTCGCCCCCCAGGAGGGGGAGGGCTCGATGGCGGTGTTCGACCGGCTGATGAGCGGGCTCGAGGCGCAGCTCGGCGGCATGGGCGTGGCGTTCTCCTCCTCGCTCCTCGGGCTCGCGGGCTCCCTCGTGGTGGGGCTCCTGGAGCTCTTCGCCAGCCACGGCCAGAACCGCTTCTACCGCCAGCTGGAGGAGTGGCTCTCGACCATCACCCGCGTCGGCTTCGCGGCCGACGACGGCGCGGAGGCCGGCGGCCTGGGCGCGATGCCCGCGCTGGTCGATGCGCTGAGCGAGCGGCTCGAGGCGATGCAGGCGCTGTTCGCGGACGCCGAGGCCTCGCGCGCGATCACCGACCGCCGCCTCGGCGCGCTGGTGGGCGCCGTCGAGGGGCTGGCCGGGCGGCTCGAGCGCGGATCGGCCACCGACGCGGCGCTCGCGCGGGTCGCCGAGGGGCAGGAGCGGCTCGTGGCGCTGCTCCAGCAGGCGGGCGGCACGGGCGGGCTCGACGCCGAGAGCCGGATGCGGCTGCGCTCGATCGACGTGCAGCTGCTGCGGCTGCTCGAGGAGGTCTCGGCCGGCCGCGAGGAGAGCATCGCCGAGCTTCGAGCCGAGATCGCGTCCCTCGCCCGCGCGCTGCGCCCCGGCGGCGGGGTCGCGGTGGGGCCCGCGCCCCAGCCCGTGCCGCCGATCCGGCGCGGCGGCCAGGGAGCGGGCTGAGATGGCGCTGAACCGCCGCGGGGGGGCGCGGTTCCAGGGCGCGATCTGGCCCGGCTTCGTGGACGCGATGACGGCGCTGCTGCTGGTCATGATGTTCGTGCTGACGATCTTCATGGTGGTCCAGTTCGTCCTGCGCGAGACCATCGACAGTCAGGACACCGCGCTCGACGACCTCTCGGCCGAGGTGCTGACGCTCTCGGAGGCGCTCGGCCTGGAGCAGCGCCGCGCCTTCGGGCTCGAGGAGGATCTGGGCGAGGCCCGGGACGCGCTCGGTGCCGGGCGCGCCGAGATCGCGCGCCAGTCCGAGCTGATCGACCTGCTCACCGGCGAGGTCGAGACCCGGGAGGCGGCGGTCGGCGATCTGAGCGCGCAGGTCTCCGCCCTGGCGTCGGAGCGCGACGCGGCGCGCGAGGAGGGCGAGGCGCTGAGCGCGCGGCTGGCCGATCTGGAGGCCTCGGACGAGGCGGCGCGGCGCGCGCTGGCGGCCGCGCGCGACGAGACCCGCGAGCGCGAGGAGGCCGCGCGGCTGGCCGCCGCCCGGCGCGAGGCGCTGGAGGCGCTGGTGGCCGACCTGCGCGCGCAAGGGTCCGAGCGCGAGGCGTCGCTCGCGGACGCCCTGGCGCAGCTGCGGGCCTCGCGCGAGCGGGGCGAGGCGCTCGACCTCCGGGTCGCGGCCTCCCGGAGCGCGCTCGACGAGACGCGGGTCGAGCTGGCGCAGGGCCGCGACGCGCTCGAGGCGGCGCAGGGGCGGGTGGCCGCGCTCGAGGCCGAGGTCGAGGCCGCCGGCCGGCGCGGGTCGGCGCTCGCGGCCGCGCGCGACGCCGCGGGCGAGCAGGCCGCGGCCCTGCGCGCGGATCTCCTCCGAGGCCGAGGCCGCCCGGCTCGCCGAGGCGGCGGCGGCCGAGGCGCTGCGCCGCGAGCTGGCCGGCGCGCAGGGCGCGCTGTCGGAGGCCGAGGCCGCGCGCCTCGCCGAGGCCGCTGCCGCGCAGGCGCTGCGCGAGCGGCTGGCGGGGGCCTCGGCCGAGCTCGACGCCGCGACGCTGCGGCTCGAGGAGGCGCGCGCCGAGGCCGAGGAGACGCTGACGCTGCTGGCGGCCGCGCGCGCGGCCCAGGGCGAGCTGGAGGACCGCCTGGCGGCGGTCGAGGCCGACGCGCAGGCCGGTCGGGCCGAGCTGGCGCGGCTGCGCCCCGAGGCCGCGGCCGTGCCCGATCTGCGCGAGCGGCTGGAGTCGGCCCTGGCCGCGCGGGCCGACGCGCAGGGCGAGGCCCGAAGCGCCCGCTCGGAGGCCGACCGCCAGCGCGCGCTGCTCGCGCTCGCCTCCGAGGAGCTGCGCGGCGAGCGGACGCGATCGGAGGCCGACGCCACCCGCCGCGAGGCGCTGCTGCGCCAGGTGGACGAGCTGCGCGCCCAAGTCGCCTCCTTGCGCGAGGCGCTGGGCGCGGCCGAGGGGGGCGGGGCGGACATCCAGGGCGAGATCGAGAACCTCAGGGACCAGCTCAACGACGCGCTGGCCCGGCGCGTGGCCGAGGAGCGCGCGCGCGCCGACGCCGAGGCGGAGGCGCGCGCCGCCGAGGCGGCGGCGAGGGAGGCCGAGGCCGAGGCGCGCGCCCAGGCCGAGCGGGCGCGCGCGCTCGAGGCCGACGCGCGCAGGCGGGCCGAGGCCGAGGCCGCGTCGCTGGCGCGCTACCAGTCGGCGTTCTTCGCCGCCCTGTCGGGCGTGCTCGGCGAGCGCGAGGACGTCCGCGTGGTGGGCGACCGCTTCGTGTTCTCCTCGGAGGTCCTGTTCGAGCCCGGGAGCGCCGATCTGAGCCGCGAGGGCCGCGCGGAGATCGCCGAGGTCGCGGGGATCCTCAAGGACGTGTCCGAGCAGATCCCCCCCGGCACGGACTGGATCGTGCGCGTGGACGGGCACACCGACGACACCCCGCTGTCGCGCCGCAGCCCGTTCGCGGACAACTGGGAGCTGAGCCAGGCGCGCGCGCTGTCGGTGGTGCGCTACATGTCAGAGGACCTCGGCATCCCCCCCGAGCGGCTCTCGGCCAACGGCTTCGGGCAGTACCAGCCGCTCGACCCGCGCGACACCCCAGAGGCCCACGCGGTCAACCGCCGCATCGAGCTCAAGCTCACCGAGCGGTGAGGCGGCCCGCGGCCCGCCCCCGGCGCGTCTGCGGCGCAGCGTCCCGGGCGGATCCGGCGACGTGCCGGGCGGGGGAGCGGCGCGGCGGGCGTCGCGCCTCGCGGCCTGGCGCGGGAACGGCGTCCGAAGCCGGGCGCTGACGCACTGCGCGCCGAGGGACATCGCCTCCGGGCGCGGGTCGGATCCGGCCGCCTTGCCGAGGCCTTGCGGGGGCACGGTGCGTGGGCGCCCGCGACCCTCCGGGGCTTCGGGCGGAGCGACCTCGGCGCCGGACAGGATCGGGAGCCGCCGACCCTTTCCGCAGCCCGCCGCGGGGTCGTGTCCCGCGCCGCGGAGCGCGTCGACCGGGGCCGGACCCCGGCCCCTCACTCGATCTCGAACCGCGCCTCGCCCGCGTCGAGGATCTCGCCGTCGCGCTCGACCTCGACCCGTCCGCGATAGGCGCCGGCCGGCCAGCCCCCTTCGGGCGCGCGCCGGCCCTCGGCGAAGTAGTAGGCGGCCTGCGTCCGGGAGACCTCGCGCGCCTCGTCGAGCACCACGCCGTCGGGCCCCTCGACCGCGAGCCGCATGAGATCCCCCGGGCGTCCGCCGAAGGCGTGGCCCCACAGCACGATCGGCGCGCCGCGCGAGCCCCGCCGCGCGTCGAGCCCGCCGGCCTTGACCTCCTCCCACTCGGGCGCGCGGTCCATCAGCCCCGCGCCGATCACGCCCGTGGGGACGTAGGCGGTGCCGTCGGCCCAGAGCGTCTCGGGCTCGGGCGCGCCGCAGGCGCCGCCGCTCGAGTCGAACGGATCGACGCGCGCCTCGCCCCGGCGGACCGTCAGATGCACGTGCGGGAACTCGGTCTCGCCCGAGAGCCCGACGCGGCCCAGCCGCCGCCCGGCCTCGACCCGCTCGCCGGGGCGCACCGCGACCGAGCCCTCGGCCATGTGGCAGTATTGGGTGGTCCAGCCGTCGCCATGGTCGATCGAGGCGCCGTTGCCGCATTCGCGCCCCGCGATGTCGGGGGCCTCGGGGTCGCGGAAGCTGATGTCGGGCATCCCGTCGCGCGTGCCCAGGACGACCCCGGAGGCCGCCGCGAGCACGTCCACGCCCGCCCGCATCGCCGCCAGGTCGGGCAGCGCGATGTCCGTCCCGCCATGCCCGTCGTAGCCCAGCGTGCCGCAGGCCACGTCCTCGAACCCCGGCCCGTCGTCGCGGTCGAAATGGTTCTGGACGTAGCAGCCCTCGCCCAGCTCGCAGTCGAGCGGCAGGACCAGCGCGGGTGGCTCGGCCATCGCGGCGCCGGCCATCGCGGCGCCAAGCAGGGCGGCGGCGGGCAGCATGGCGGCAGGCAGGACGGCGGCGGGCAGGGCGAGCGCGGCGCGGCCGGCGCGCCGGCGCGGCGACGCTGCCGGAGAGGGGCGGGTCGCTTCACGGGGATCCCCACGCGGGGCGGCGGGGTGCGAGGTCAAGGGGACGCAGGCGCCGGCCGGCCGGCCCTCGCGGGCCGGACGGTCCGACGGGACGGTTCGGGGGGAGGCCGTGCGCTCGCGCATAGGCACCTCGACGCATCCTCGCCACCGACGCGGGCCGGAGCCCAGCGCACCGCGCGGCGCAGGGCCGCCCCTTCGGCGGGGGGCGGCCCTGCGCCGATCACTCCGCGGTCAGGAGCGGCGGCTTGCCGTTCGTCAGCCGCGCCTTCTCGGGGGCGAGGTATTGCAGGTCGAGCGCGCCGTCCTTGACGCCGACCGTGACCACGCCGCCCTTGGCGAGCCGGCCGAAGAGCAGCTCCTCCGCGAGCGGCTTCTTGATGTGCTCCTGGATCACGCGGCCCAAGGGGCGCGCGCCCATCTTGTCGTCGTAGCCCTTGTCGGCGAGCCACGCGGCGGCGGCCTCCGAGAGCTCGATGGTCACGTTGCGGTCCATCAGTTGCGCCTCGAGCTGGAGGACGAACTTCTCCACGACCTGCAGGATCGTCTCCTTGGGCAGCGGCGCGAAGGAGATCACCGCGTCGAGCCGGTTGCGGAACTCGGGCGTGAAGGTGCGCTCGATGGCGGCCGTGTCCTCGCCCTCGCGCCGGTCGCGGCCGAAGCCGATCGCGGCCTTGGCCATGTCCGACGCCCCCGCGTTCGAGGTCATGATCAGGATCACGTTGCGGAAGTCCACCGCGCGCCCGTTGTGGTCCGTGAGCTTGCCGTGGTCCATCACCTGCAGCAGGATGTTGAACACGTCGGGGTGGGCCTTCTCGATCTCGTCGAGCAGCAGCACGCAGTGCGGGTGCTGGTCCACGCCGTCGGTGAGCATGCCGCCCTGGTCGAAGCCGACATAGCCCGGGGGCGCGCCGATCAGGCGCGAGACCGCGTGCTTCTCCATGTATTCCGACATGTCGAAGCGCAGCAGCTCGACGCCGAGCGTGAGCGCGAGCTGCTTGGCGACCTCGGTCTTGCCGACGCCGGTGGGGCCGGCGAAGAGGTAGTTGCCGATGGGCTTCTCGGGCTCGCGCAGGCCGGCGCGGGCGAGCTTGATCGCCGAGGCGAGCGCGTCGATCGCCGCGTCCTGGCCGAACACCACGCGCTTGAGGGCCCCGTTGAGGTCGCGCAGCACCTCGGCGTCGTCCTTGGAGACGTTCTTCGGGGGGATGCGGGCGATCTTGGCCACGACCTCCTCGATCTCTCGCGCGCCGATCGTCTTGCGGCGGCGGCTCTCCACGACGAGGTGCTGGGCCGCGCCCGCCTCGTCGATCACGTCGATCGCCTTGTCGGGCAGCTTGCGGTCGTTGATGTAGCGCGCCGACAGCTCGACGGCCGAGCGGATCGCCTCCGCGGTGTAGCGGATGTCGTGGTGGTCCTCGAAGTAGGGCTTGAGCCCCTTGAGGATCTTCACGGTGTCCTCGACGGAGGGCTCGTTGACGTCGATCTTCTGGAACCGCCGCGAGAGCGCGCGGTCCTTCTCGAAGTGCTGGCGGAACTCCTTGTAGGTGGTCGAGCCCATGCAGCGCAGCTTGCCGCCCTGGAGCGCGGGCTTGAGCAGGTTGGAGGCGTCCATCGCGCCCCCCGAGGTGGCGCCCGCGCCGATCACGGTGTGGATCTCGTCGATGAAGAGCACCGCGTCGGGGTGGTCCTCGAGCTCGTTGACGACGGCCTTGAGCCGCTCCTCGAAGTCGCCGCGGTAGCGCGTGCCGGCGAGCAGCGCGCCCATGTCGAGCGAGAAGATCGTGGCGCCCTGGAGCACCTCGGGCGTCTCGCCCTGGACGATCTTGCGCGCGAGGCCCTCGGCGATGGCGGTCTTGCCGACGCCCGGGTCGCCTACCAGGAGCGGGTTGTTCTTGCGCCTGCGGCAGAGCACCTGGATGCAGCGCTCGACCTCGTGCTCGCGCCCGATGAGCGGATCGACGTCGCCCTTGCGGGACTTCGCGTTGAGATCGACGCAGTACTTGGCCAGCGCCGAGTCCTTCGCGCCCTCGTCGCCGTCGCCCTCCTCCTCGGAGGCGGCGCCCTGGACGGGGCGCTGCTCGCCGAAGGAGGGATCCTTGGCCACGCCGTGGGCGATGAAGTTCACCGCGTCGTAGCGCGTCATGTCCTGCTCCTGCAGGAAGTAGGCGGCGTTCGATTCGCGCTCGGCGAAGATCGCCACCAGCACGTTGGCGCCCGTCACCTCGGAGCGGCCCGAGGACTGCACGTGGATCGCGGCGCGCTGGATCACCCGCTGGAAGGCCGCCGTCGGCACCGCCTCGGACCCCTCGATGTCGGTCACCAGCGTCGAGAGGTCGTCGTCCACGAAGGCCACGAGCGTGTCCTTCAGCTCGCCCAGATCGACCCCGCAGGCCTTCATCACCTTGGCCGCGTCGTCCTCGTCGATGAGCGCCAGCAGGAGGTGCTCCAGCGTGGCCAGCTCGTGGCGCCGCGCGTTGGCGAGCGCGAGGGCTGCGTGGATGGCCTGCTCGAGCGTGGTGGAGAATGATGGCACGGTGCGTGCTCCTGTCGTCGGGGGCCTGAGGGGGAGGGGAGCCCGCCCCAAACCGTGGCCTCTCGCGGTTAAAGTTTGGTTGTTCCGGCCCGCGCTTCAAGGAGAGATTGCGTCGGGCGCGTTCACGTTCCCTGTGAGACGCATCGCGGGCCCCGTGGGGCGCATCGCGCGCCCCTCCCGCCCCCGAGGCGGGCGGTCCCGCCTGCGGCGAGGCACGCGGCCGGGCACGGGGCCGGGCACGCGGTCGGGCACAGGGCCGGGCATGGCGCGCGCGCCTCAGAAGCCGTCCCGCCTGCGGCGGATCTCGGCGAACACCTCGACGTCGGGGGCGTCGCGCATCCCGAGCGCCGCCTTGAACTCGGCCCGCCCCGCGCGCAGCATCGGGTTGGTGGCGCGCTCCTCGTCGAGCGTCGGGTGCTCCATCGCGCGCCCCTCGGAGCGTCGCCGCGCGTCTCGCTCGGCGCGGTCCCTCAAGGCGGCGTTGTCGGGCTCGACGGTGAGCGCGAAGGCGAGGTTCTTCTCCAGGTAGTCGTGGCCCGAATAGACCACGGTGTCGCCCGGCAGCGCGTCGAGCAGGCTCAGCGAGGCCCACATCTGCTCTGGGCTCCCCTCGAAGAGCCGCCCGCAGCCCATCGCCATCAGGCTGTCGGCGGTGAAGACGGCGCGCGCGGCGGGCATGTGGTAGGCGAGGTGGCCCACCGTGTGGCCCGGCACGTCCACCACCTCGGCCGAGGCGGTGCCGAAGTCGAGCACCGTGCCGGGACCCACCGCGCGGTCGAGCGGCGGCAGGCGCGAGGCGTCCGCCTCGGCCCCCGTCACCGCGACGTCGTGGGCCGCGCGCACGGCGTCGAGCCCCTGCACGTGGTCCGCGTGGTGATGCGTGATCCAGGCCTCGTCGAGCCCCCAGCCGCGCGCCTCGAGCGCCGCGAGGATCGGGGCCGCCTCGGGCAGGTCCACCACGGCGGTGGCGCCGCCCCCCCCACCCGAGGCGCGGGGGGCCTCGCCGTCCCGCACCAGATAGGCGAAGTTGTCGCTCAGGCAGGGCACGGGGACGATCTCGATTGTCATGGGGCTGCCTTTCGGGGGAAGCTTCGGGTCGCGTGCGACGGGACAGGTGGGCGATCAGGTAAGGCTGGGAGGCAGGCGCGCCAGTGCATCTCGACGTCGCCGATCTGAAGGGGTTCTACTACCGCACCGGGCTGGGGCGGGCCGCGCAGCGCGCGGTGCGCGGGCGCGTCACCGAGATCTGGCCCGACGCCAAGGGGATGACGGTCGCGGGCTACGGCTTCGCAGTGCCGCTGCTGCGCCCCTATCTCGGCCCCGCGCGCCGCGTGATGGCCCTGATGCCCGCGCCGCAGGGCGTGATGGCCTGGCCCGAGGGCGGCCCCAACGTGTGCGCGCTCGTGGAGGAGGGGCGCTGGCCCATCGAGACCGGCCACGTCGATCGGCTGGTGGTGATGCACGGGCTCGAGACCTCCGAGAACCCGGGCGCCGTGCTCGAGGAGGTGGCGCGCGTGCTCGGCCCCGGCGGGCGGGCGCTCTTCGTCGTCCCGAACCGCGCGGGCCTGTGGTCGCGGCGCGACACCACGCCCTTCGGCTACGGCCGGCCCTACTCGCTGGGCCAGATCGAGCGCCAGCTCAGGCGCCACGGGCTCGAGCCCGGCCGCCACGTCGCGGCCCTCTTCCAGCCGCCGACCCACCGGCGCTTCTGGCTCAGGACGGGCCCGTTCTGGGAGCGTTTGGGGCGCTCGCTGTCGAACCGCTGGGCCGGCGGCGTGCTGATGGTGGAGGCCGCCAAGCAGTCGCCCGCCCCCGTCTCGGGCCTGCGCGAGGCCGCGCGGAGCCCGATCGAGGCGCTGGCGGGGATGCCCGAGCCCGCGCGCGGGCGGCTCGCGCCCTGAGCGCCCCCCCCCCGGAGCGCTTTCCCCGAGCGCTTTCCCCGAGCGCTTCCCCCGGGCGCCCCCGACCCCGGGCGCCCCCGAGCCTCGCTCGCGGATTCGCCGGGGGGGCTCGCTTGCGGGGTCCGGACCCCTCTGTTACACGGCGCGCAATCCGGGCGGCGCCGCGTGTCGGCAAGGGGGCCGGAGGGCGCGAACCGGGATCCGCCCGGGCTTGATCTTGAGAGGATGCACGTGGCCGAGACCTACTCCGGCGGCATCGCCGAGCGCTACGCCACGGCCGCCTTCGAGATCGCGCGCGAGGAGGGCTCGCTCGACGCGCTGGAGGGCGACGTGGACGCGCTCGCGCAGGCGCTCGACGACAGCCCCGAGCTGCGCGAGCTGACCCGCTCGCCGGTCTACACCCGCGCCGATCAGGAGCGCGCCGTCGGCGCCGTGGCCGAGCGCATGGGGCTCGGGGCGACGATGGCCAACACGCTGCGGCTGATGGCCACCAAGCGCCGGCTCTTCGTCGTGCGCGCCCTGCTGCGCGCCCTGCGCGCGATGATCGCCGAGCATCGCGGGCAGGTCACGGCCGAGGTCGTCAGCGCGCGGCCCTTGGGCGGGGCGCAGTCCGAGCGGCTGGCGCGCACGCTGCGCGAGAGCGTCGGGCGCGACGTGAGGATCGACGCGCGCACCGACCCCTCGCTCATCGGCGGGCTGGTGGTGCGGGTGGGCTCCAGGATGATCGACACCTCGATCCGCTCGAAGCTTTCGGCGCTCGAGACCGCAATGAGAAGGGTCTGACATGAACATCCAAGCCGCCGAGATCTCGGCGATCCTCAAGGAGCAGATCCGCAATTTCGGCCAGGAGGCCGAGGTCGCCGAGATCGGCCGCGTGCTGTCTGTGGGCGACGGCATCGCGCGCGTCCACGGCCTCGACAACGTCCAGGCCGGCGAGATGGTCGAGTTCTCCGACGGCGTGCGGGGCATGGCGCTCAACCTCGAGGTCGACAACGTCGGCGTCGTGATCTTCGGCTCGGACCGCCACATCAGCGAGGGCGACGTCGTCCGCCGCACCAACTCGATCGTGGACGTGCCCTGCGGCCCGGGGCTCCTGGGCCGCGTCGTGGACGGCCTCGGCAACCCGATCGACGGCAAGGGCGAGCTGGAGGTGGCCGAGCGGCGCGTGGCCGACGTCAAGGCGCCCGGCATCATCCCGCGCCAGTCGGTGAACGAGCCGATGGCCACCGGCCTCAAGGCGATCGACGCCATGATCCCGATCGGCCGCGGCCAGCGCGAGCTCATCATCGGCGACCGCCAGACCGGCAAGACGGCCGTGGCGCTCGACACCATCCTCAACCAGAAGACCTACAACGACCGGGCCGGCGACGGGCGCGAGAAGCTGCACTGCTTCTACTGCGCCATCGGCCAGAAGCGCTCGACCGTGGCCCAGCTCGTCAAGAAGCTCGAGGAGACGGGCGCGATCGAATACACCACCGTGATCGCCGCGACCGCCTCGGACCCCGCGCCGATGCAGTTCCTCGCGCCCTACGCCGCGACCTCGATGGCCGAGTGGTTCCGCGACAACGGCATGGCCGCGCTCATCATCTACGACGACCTGTCGAAGCAGGCCGTGGCCTACCGCCAGATGTCGCTGCTGCTGCGCCGCCCGCCGGGGCGCGAGGCCTATCCGGGCGACGTGTTCTACCTCCACTCGCGCCTCCTGGAGCGTTCGGCCAAGCTCAACGACGCGAACGGCGGCGGCTCGCTCACGGGCCTGCCGATCATCGAGACCCAGGCCGGCGACGTGTCGGCCTACATCCCCACGAACGTGATCTCGATCACCGACGGGCAGATCTTCCTCGAGACCGACCTGTTCTACCAGGGCGTCCGTCCGGCGGTGAACACCGGCCTGTCGGTCTCGCGCGTGGGCTCGGCGGCGCAGACCAAGGCGATGAAGTCCGTGGCCGGCCCGGTGAAGCTGGAGCTCGCGCAGTACCGCGAGATGGCGGCCTTCGCGCAGTTCGGCTCGGATCTGGACGCCTCGACCCAGCGCCTGCTCAACCGCGGCGCGCGGCTGACCGAGCTGATGAAGCAGCCGCAGTACTCGCCGCTGAACAACGCCGAGATCGTGTGCGTGATCTACGCCGGCACCCACGGCTACCTCGACAAGATCGCCGTGAGCGACGTGGGCCGCTTCGAGGCGGGGCTGCTGAAGCACCTGCGCGGGCGCCACGAGGCGCTGCTCGCGGACATCACCCAGAACGACCGCAAGGTGGACGGCGATCTGGAGGAGAAGATCAAGGGCGCGATCGACGAGTTCGCCCGCGACTTCGCGGCCTGAGCCCCCGGACCGCATCATGGCGAGCCTCAAGGATCTCAAGAACCGGATCGAGAGCGTCAAGTCGACGCGCAAGATCACCAAGGCGATGCAGATGGTCGCCGCCGCCAAGCTCAGGCGCGCGCAGGACGCGGCCGAGGCCGCGCGCCCCTACGCCGAGCGGTTCAACGCCGTGCTCTCGCATCTCGCGGCCTCGGCCGGGGGCTCGGGCACCGCGCCGAGGCTGCTCGCAGGGACGGGGTCCGAGGACACCCACCTGATCGTGGTGATGACCTCCGAACGCGGGCTCGCCGGCGGCTTCAACGGCAACATCGTCAAGATCGCGCGCTACCGGATCGAGCAGCTCCTGGGGCAGGGCAGGACGGTGAAGATCCTGACCGTCGGCAAGAAGGGGCGCGAGATGCTGCGCCGCGACCACGGGGGCCGCTTCGTCGATCACGTGGACATGACCGAGGTCAAGCGCGTGGGCTACCAGGACGCCGCGCGCATCGCCAAGACCATCCTCGACCGCTTCGAGGCGGGCGAGTTCGACGTGGCCACGCTCTACTACTCGCAGTTCGAGAACGTCATCACCCAGACGCCGGTCGAGACCCGCCTGATCCCCGCCTCCTTCGAGGCGGGCGAGCAGGGCGGGGGCGAGCAGGGCGGGGGGGCGAGCCCGCTCTACGACTACGAGCCCTCCGAGGACGCGATCCTGCGCGAGCTCTTGCCGCGCGGCATCGCCACCCGCATCTTCTCGGCGCTCCTGGAGAACGCCGCCGGCGAGCAGGGCGCGCGGATGTCGGCGATGGACAACGCCACCCGCAACGCCGGCGAGATGATCGAGGACCTGACGATCGTCTACAACCGCACGCGCCAGGCGACGATCACCACCGAGCTGATCGAGATCATCGCCGGGGCCGAGGCGCTGTGATGACCGAAGGGCCGCGCGACCCGGTTCCGGCCAAGCCGAGGCGCCTCGTCGGGCGGCCCGACCGGCCTCAGGGCGGCGTCACCGACATCGAGACGCGGCTCACCTCCATGGAGGCGGGGCAGGCCCTCATGCGCCAGGAGATGGCGCGGCGATCGCCGCCCATCGCCGCGCTCGACGGCCGCATGGACCGCGTCGATGAGCGCCTCGCGCGCATCGAGCGCCGCCTCGACCTGACGGACGCCTGACCGGCGCGCGGCGCCGACACACCCGAGGGGCTCGTCCCCGACCCGACCGCGGGGCTTCGCCCCACCCGACACCGCGGGGCTTCGCCCCACCCGACACGAGGAGCCCCACCATGGCCGCCACCGGCAAAGTCACCCAGGTCATCGGCGCCGTCGTCGACGTGCAGTTCGAGGGCCACCTGCCCGAGATCCTCAACGCGCTCGAGACCGACAACAACGGCAAGCGCCTCGTCCTCGAGGTCGCCCAGCACCTGGGCGAGTCGACCGTGCGCACCATCGCCATGGACGCGACCGAGGGGCTGGTGCGGGGCCAGCCCGTCACCGACACCGACCAGCCCATCACCGTGCCCGTGGGCAACGCGACGCTCGGGCGCATCCTCAACGTCATCGGCGAGCCGATCGACGAGAAGGGCCCGGTCGAGGCCACCGAGCGCCGTCCGATCCACGCCGAGGCGCCGGACTTCGCGGCGCAGGCGACCTCGTCCGACATCCTCGTGACCGGCATCAAGGTGATCGACCTGCTGGCGCCTTACTCCAAGGGCGGCAAGATCGGCCTCTTCGGGGGCGCGGGCGTGGGCAAGACGGTGCTGATCCAGGAGCTGATCAACAACATCGCCAAGGTCCATTCGGGCTACTCGGTGTTCGCGGGCGTGGGCGAGCGCACGCGCGAGGGCAACGACCTCTACCACGAGTTCATCGAATCGGGCGTCATCAACATCGACAACCTCGACGAGTCGAAGGTGGCCCTCGTCTACGGCCAGATGAACGAGCCGCCGGGCGCGCGCGCGCGCGTCGCGCTCTCGGGGCTGACGCTCGCCGAGCAGTTCCGCGACCAGTCAGGCACCGACGTGCTCTTCTTCGTGGACAACATCTTCCGCTTCACCCAGGCGGGCTCGGAGGTCTCGGCGCTGCTGGGGCGGATCCCGTCGGCGGTGGGCTACCAGCCGACGCTGGCCACCGACATGGGCATGATGCAGGAGCGCATCACCTCGACGCGGGCCGGCTCGATCACGAGCGTTCAGGCGATCTACGTGCCCGCGGACGACCTCACCGACCCCGCGCCCGCGACCTCCTTCGCCCATCTCGACGCCACCACCGTGCTGTCGCGCGCGATCTCGGAGATCGGCATCTACCCGGCGGTGGACCCGCTCGACTCGACCTCGCGCATCCTCGATCCGCAGGTGGTGGGCGAGGAGCATTACGGCGTGGCGCGCTCGGTCCAGAACATCCTCCAGCGCTACAAGTCGCTCCAGGACATCATCGCCATCCTCGGCATGGACGAGCTCTCCGAGGACGACAAGCTGACCGTGGCGCGCGCGCGCAAGATCCAGCGCTTCCTGAGCCAGCCCTTCGACGTGGCCCAGGTGTTCACCGGCTCGCCCGGCGTGCAGGTGCCGCTTGAGAAGACCATCGACAGCTTCAAGCGCGTCGTGGCGGGCGAGTTCGACCACCTGCCGGAATCCGCCTTCTACATGGTGGGCGACATCGACTCGGTGGTGGACAAGGCCGAGCGCATGGCCGCCGACGCCGCCTGACGGCCGCGGGGCCGCGCCGCGGCCCGCGGAGACCGGCCCGCCACCGAGAGACCCCCCCGCGCCGGCCCTCCCTTCCCGTGGAGGGCCGAGGCCACAGACCCCGAGGAGCCAACCCATGGCCGACACGATGCGATTCGACCTTGTCAGCCCCGAGCGGCGCGTGGCCTCGATGGAGGCCACGCAGGTGGCGATCCCGGGAGCTGCGGGCGACTTCGCGGTGGGCCCGGGCCACGAGCCCGTCATCACCACGCTGCGCCCCGGCATCCTGCGCGTCGAAGGCGAGGGCCCCCCCCAGGAGTTCGCCGTCACCGGCGGCTTCGCCGAGATCGGCTCGGCCAGCGTGACCGTGCTCGCCGAGCGCGGGCTGGCCGCCTCCGAGCTCACCCAGGAGACCTTCGACGCCTTCTTCGAGGAGGCTCACGGCCACGCCCGCACCGCGCGCGAGGGCGGCGAGCACAGCGTCGCGGACGACGCCGTCAAGCTTCTCGCTGACATGGAGGCGCTCGGCACCCATGTGGGGCTGAGCACGCGGCAGCCGAACCTGTGAGGCGCGCCGTCGCGCCCCTGTCCCTGGCGCTCGCGCTCGCGGCCTGTGTCGCGCCCGTCGAGCCCGGCCCGGCCGAGCCGGCCCCGCCCGGCGCGACCGGCGGGTTGAGCACCGTGGACCGGCAGACGATGGACGCCCTGCGCATCGCGGGCGACGACCCCTTCGCCGTGCGGCCGGTGGAGCACACGCTGCTGGAGACCGGCGCCGCCGATCCGGAGGGCCTCGCCCTGGCGATGAGCCAGGCCGGGTTCGGGGTGCCGGACGTGCAGCCCAGGCTCGGCTTCGAGGCCAGGGTGGTCGTCTCGAGCGACCTGCGCGCCGCGACGCTGGCGCGCCAGATCGGCTGGCTGGAGGCGAACGCGCCCGCCTTTGGCTACGAGCGCGCCACCTGGACGACGCGGCCCGTCCTCGCCGAGCCCGCGACGCCGCCCGCGATCGAGTGAGCGCCGCCGCGAGCGGCTCGGGCCGGGGCCGTCGCGTGGCGGGACGCCCGCGCGCCGTCGCGCCGGGCGCGGCCCTTCACGCCCGCGCGTGCATCGACTCGTAGATCGGCTCCAAGGTCTCCGCGTCGAAGAGCGACGACACGCTGGTCCCGCTCCAGATGTTGAGGATCGCCTGGGCGAACATCGGCGCGGTCGGCACGACGCGGATGCGCTCGGAGGCGCGCACCTCCTCGGACGCCTCGATCGTGTCGGTGATCACGAGCGAGCGCAGCACCGAGCCGTCGAGCCGCTCCACCGCCGGATCGGACAGCACGCCGTGGGTGATGTAGGCGTGGACCTCGCGCGCGCCCGCCTCCATCAGCGTGTCGGCCGCCTTGCACAGCGTGCCCGCGGTGTCGCAGATGTCATCCACGATGAGGCAGGTGCGGCCCTCGACCTCGCCGATCACCGTCATCTCGGCGACCTCGCCCGGGTTTTCGCGGCGCTTGTCGACGATGGCGAGCCGCGCGCCGATGCGCTTGGCCAGCTCGCGCGCGCGCCCCACGCCGCCCACGTCGGGGCTGACCACGGCGATGGCGCCGCGGACATCCGCGAACTGCCGCTCGATGTCGAGCGCGAAGATGGGCGCGGCGTAGAGGTTGTCCACGGGGATGTCGAAGAAGCCCTGGATCTGGGCGGCGTGGAGATCCATCGTCAGCACCCGCTCGATGCCGGCGCCGACGATCATGTTGGCGACGAGCTTGGCGGAGATCGGCGTGCGGGCCTTGGTGCGGCGGTCCTGCCGGGCGTAGCCGAAATAGGGGATCACGGCGGTGATGCGCTGGGCCGAGGAGCGGCGCAGCGCGTCGGTCATGATCAGCAGCTCCATGAGGTTGTCGTTGGCGGGGCGCGAGGTGGACTGGATGACGAAGATGTCCTCGCCGCGGACGTTCTCGAACACCTCGACGAACACCTCCTGGTCCGCGAAGCGCTCGATGCGCGCCTCGACGAGGCCGATGCGCGCGCCGCGGTGCACCGACATCCGCTTGGCGATGCCGCGCGCGAGCGGCACGTTGGCGTTGCCGGAGATCAGCTTCGGCTCCTGGGTCTGAGGCATGGGGGAGGGGTTCCTGGCGGCGGCGTTGCGGGGCCTCTAGCACGCCGCTAGGGTCGCGCGAAGCCGGATGCGGCGCAGGGAGGACGCGCATGGCGCAGATCGACTACTACTTCGCCACCACCTCGCCCTACACCTATCTCGCGGGCACGCGGCTGGAGGAGATCGCCGCGCGCCACGGCGCGACCATCGCCTACAAGCCCCTGGACGTGATCGCGCTCTTCGGGCGGACGGGCGGCGTGCCGCCGCGCGACCGCCACGAGAGCCGCCAGCAATACCGCGCGCAGGAGCTGCGCCGGCAGGCCAGGAAGGCGGGAATGCCCTTCAACCTGCGACCGGCGCACTGGCCGACGAACCCCGCGCCGTCGTCCTACGCCATCATCGCGGCGCTCGCGGAGGGGGGCGGGGACGTGGGCGCCTTGGTCCACGCCTTCACCCGCGCCTGCTGGGCCGAGGAGCGCGACGTGGCCGACGACGCCACCATCCGCGCGGTGCTGGAGGCGTCGGGCTTCGACCCTGCGCTCGCCGATCGCGGGCTCCTCAGCGGCGCCGAGACCTACGCGCGCAACCTCGAGCAGGCGGCGCTCGCCGGCGCCTTCGGCGCGCCCTTCTACATCACCGACGCCGACGAGCGCTTCTGGGGCCAGGACCGGCTCGCCGACCTTGACGCCCACCTCGCAGGCCATCTCTGAGCGGCGACAGCCGCGCGACCGGCGACGGCCGCGCGATTGGCCCCGAGGCCGGGGCGGCGGCATCCGCCGGGCCTGGATGGCCTCCTCGGCGGCGCGGTCCGCGGCAGGGGCGCGGCCCGCGACCTTCGGCGCGTCCGGCGAGGACCGCCCCGATCGTGGCGACGGCGCGACGCGTGCCGGGCCGGGCGCTCCGCCCTGAGGCCGGAGCGGCGTCCTCGGCGTCGGCGGGCCAGGGGGGCATGGCGCGACTCACGACGGCGCCACCCCGTGTCGAGGCCGTGCCCTGTGGCGGGATGGCTGGCAGGGGCCGGACGGATCGTCCGGTGGGCGCCCATCTCCTGCGCGCCCATCTCCTGCGCGCCCATCTCCTGCGCGCCCGGATCCTGCCGCCGGAAGCCCCCGGCGGGCGGAGGCGGCTCGGTGGCCGTGCGGCAGGGCCAGCCGATGCTCCTCGGCGGCGCGGGAGGTGAGCGAGGCATGGGGCCGGGGCGAGGGCAGCCCGCGCCTGTCTCTCCCTCGGCCCGACGCGGCCGCGCTGCGGCGCATCGGCCCCGCAGAGCCGGGCCGGCGGTCATCGCCGCGGCCGGGTGGCGCTCCGGGCGAGGTAGCCCTCGAAGGCATGGGGCACGACGCCGGCGCGATGGAGGCCGCGCGCGGCCAGGCCGGCGTCGGACGTCTCGAGGAGCCTGCGTGCGGCGTGCGAGGCGCGCAGGATGGCCGAGAGGTCGTCGGCCACCTCCATCGTGCCGAGCGCCCCGCGGCGCAGGCCGTCGAGGACGGGGGTGAGCCCGAAGGCCGGGCGGCGGGCGGAGGAGGAGGGGTGCATTGGTGACGGTGGTCCTTCGGTCGCCTGACTGTCCTCCCCGAGGCCGAACATCGTCGCCGCCCGCGCGCCCGGCAAGCGCCGGCGGCGCATGGGGGATAGACCCGCATCGCATGGCGGCTCGCCGGGCGCGGCCCATCCGGGCGGGCGCGCCCGCGCGCAGGAGACCCGCGGCACGAGAGCCGAGCCGGCCCGTCCGCGCGCGCCGAGCGGCGTGCGCGGGGTGGTCAGGCCCCCACGACATCGGACCCGTCCGCGCGCATGCGCCGAGCGGATCGCCGAGCCACCGTCTCGAGCCATCCTCCCGAGCCGGCGCCCGAGCGCCCGCGCCGCCCGTTCCGGCGGCATGTCGGGCGGACGGCGTCGGCGCGCCTCCTCCGCGCCGACGCCCGGGCCGCGTCCGGCCCTGCGCGCGCAGGCGCCGCCCGGCGGCGGGGTCCATGCGCGGGTGGCCCCGACGGGGGCCTGGCATGCGTCGATGAGGCCGCCCGCGCGGCGCGGTGGCCTGCGGCCACCGACGGCGAGCCTGGACCCCGGCCCCGCGATCCGGTCTAAGCGCCGCCGGGCGCGGGGCCCCGTCGGGACGCGGAGGCCAGGATCGCATGAGACCGGATGCCCGCGCCCCCGCGCCCCCGCGCCGGGCCGCCCGCCCCGCCTCGACCGCGCCGGGGCGCGTCCTCGGGGTGGGGCGCCTCGCAAGCCCATCGGCTGATCCCAAGGGAGACCTCCTGCGGCGATGCGACAGTACTTCTTCTGGCCCGTCGCGGTCACGGCGGGCGGGCTCGTCCTGGCCTTTCTCCTCGGCCTGGCCTCGGGCGGAGCCCCGGGCGCGCTGTCGTTCCTGCTGGTCGCCTCGGTCCTGGCGGTGCTCGAGATCTCGCTCAGCTTCGACAACGCCATCGTCAACGCCAACAAGCTCAAGTCGATGCGCCCCGAATGGCAGAGGCGGTTCCTGACCTGGGGCATCCTGATCGCGGTGTTCGGGATGCGGATCCTGTTCCCCGTCGCCGTCGTCGTCTTCGCCGCCCGGATCGGGCCGCTCGCCGCGGTCGAGCTGGCCGTGGTCGAGCCCCGCGAATACGCGCGCATCATGGACGAGGCGCATCTGTCGATCGCGGCCTTCGGAGGCACCTTCCTGATGATGGTGGCGCTGAGCTACTTCATCGACGAGGGCAAGGAGGTGGACTGGATCGCGGCGCTCGAGCGCGGGCTCAGGCGCCTCGCCTCGGTGCGCGGGCTCGAGATCGCGGTGGTGCTGGCCCTCGTCGTGGCCTTCGCCTCCTTCATGGGCACGGCCGAGCGCGCGACCTTCCTCTTCGCGGCGGTCCTGGGGCTGCTGGTGTTCCTCGGGGTCGATCTCCTGGGCCGCGTGCTCGACCGAGCCGACGCGGCCGCCGACGCCGCGCGGGCCGGGGGGCTGGGCGCGTTCCTCTACCTCGAGGTGCTCGACGCGAGCTTCTCCTTCGACGGCGTGATCGGCGCCTTCGCGCTGACCCAGAACCCGATGCTGATCGCCATCGGCCTCGGGATCGGGGCGATGTACGTGCGCGCGATGACGATCATGCTGGTGCATCGCGGCACGCTGGTGCAGTTCCGCTACCTCGAGCACGGCGCGTTCTACTCGATCGCGATCCTGGCGGTCATCATGTTCGCCCAGTCGCTCGTGGAGGTGCCCGAGACCGTGACCGGCCTCGCCGGCGCCACGGTGATCGGCGTCGCCCTGTGGTCCTCGATCCGCTACAACCGCCGCGCGTCGGTGCCGAAGGAGGCTTGAGGGCGAACCGCGCCGGCACACCCGCCCCTGCCCCCGCCCCCGGCCCCGCCCTCGCCCCCGGCCCCGCCGATCCTTGCCCGGGCGGCCGATCCTCGCGTCCCCCACCGACGCCGGACGCCTGAGCGTCGTCCCCCGCGCGACACCGGGCTTGCGACGCCCGAGCCGTCTGTGGGAGGATCCGTGGGAGGCGGCCCCTTTGGCCCCCGAGACGCCGGCGCCCGCCCGCGCCCCTTCGAAAGGCTCCCATGCGAGACGACGCAGGCCGTGCCAAGACCTACGACGAGCTGCGCTCGGCGCGGTGGATGGCGCCCGACGACTTCCGCTCCTTCGGGCACCGCTCGCGCGCGATGCAGATGGGCTACGGCCCCGAGGACTGGCAGGGCCGGCCGATCGTCGCCGTGATCAACACCTGGTCCGAGGCCCAGCCCTGCCACATGCACTTCCGCGAGCGCGCGGAGTGGGTCAAGCGCGGCGTCCTGCAGGCGGGCGGCTTCCCGATGGAGCTGCCGGCGCTGTCGCTCTCGGAGACCTTCGTCAAGCCGACCACCATGCTCTACCGCAACATGCTGGCGATGGAGGCCGAGGAGCTCTTGCGCTCGCACCCCGTGGACGGCGCGGTGCTGATGGGGGGCTGCGACAAGACCACGCCCGCGCTCGTGATGGGGGCGCTGTCGATGGGGCTGCCCTTCGTCTTCCTGCCGGCGGGGCCGATGCTGCGCGGCCACTACGCGGGATCCGTGCTGGGCTCGGGGACGGACGCCTTCAGGTACTGGGACGAGCGCCGCGCGGGCACCGTGACGGACGAGCAGTGGCAGGGCATCGAGGGCGGCATCGCGCGCTCCTACGGCCACTGCATGACCATGGGCACCGCCTCCACCATGACCGCGATCGCCGAAGCGATGGGCCTGACCCTGCCCGGCGCGTCGTCGATCCCGGCGGCGGATGCGGGCCACCAGCGCATGGCCGCCGCCTGCGGCCGGCGGATCGTGGACATGGTGTGGGAGGATTCGACGCCCGACCGGATCGTCACGCCCGCGGCCGTGAGGAACGCGGCCACCGTGGCGATGGCCACGGGCTGTTCGACCAACGCCGTGATCCACCTCATCGCCATGGCGCGGCGCGCGGGCGTGCCGCTCACGCTCGACGACCTCGACGCCGTGGGGCGCACCACGCCCGTGATCGCCAACGTGCGCCCCTCGGGCCAGGGCTACTTGATGGAGGACTTCTTCTACGCCGGCGGGCTCAGGGCGCTGATGCGCCAGCTCGGGGACAAGCTCGACGGCTCGGCGCTCACCGTCGCGGGGACGCCCATCGGCGAGGGGCTCGACCGGGCGAAGGTCTGGAACGAGGACGTGATCCGGCCGCTCTCGAACCCGGTCTATCACGAGGGCTCGCTGGCGGTCCTGAAGGGCAACCTCGCGCCCTCGGGCGCGGTCATCAAGCCCGCCGCCTGCGATCCGCGCTTCCACGTCCATTCGGGCCCCGCGCTCGTCGCGGACGGCTACGCCGCGATGAAGGCGATCATCGACGACCCGGACCACCCGATGAGCCCCGACACCGTCCTGGTGCTGCGCGGCGCGGGGCCGCAGGGGGGGCCGGGGATGCCCGAATGGGGCGCGATCCCGATGCCCAAGGCCCTCCTCAAGCACGGCCAGCGCGACATGGTGCGGCTGTCGGACGCGCGCATGTCGGGCACCTCCTTCGGCGCCTGCGTGCTCCACGTGTCGCCTGAGTCCCACGTCGGCGGGCCGCTCGCGTTCCTGCGCACCGGGGACGTGGTGAGGCTCGACGTCCCCCGCCGGCGCCTCGACATGGCCGTGCCCGACGACGAGCTGTCGCGCCGCCGCGCCGCCTGGACCCCGCCCGCGCCGCGCTACGAGCGCGGCTACGGCTACCTCTTCTCGCGCCACATCGAGCAGGCCGACCAGGGCTGCGACTTCGACTTCCTGCGCGCCGAGTTCGGCGGCCTCACCCCCGAGCCCGAGATCAACTGAGGGGCAGCGGCCCCGGCGGGGGCAACGAACCGAGCGGGGGCAACGGCCCGAGCGGGGGCAGCGGCCCGGGCGGACGGGCGACGGCCCGGGCGGACGGGCGACGGCTCGGGCCCGGGCGGCGGCCTACACGGGCGGGCGACGGCCCGAACGGACGGGCACCGGCTCGACCCCCCGAAGCGGGGCCGTGGCCGGGACGGCGGAGACCACGAAGAGGACTGGCATGATGACGGACGACGGACACGCGCTCACGGACGCCACGCGCGAGAGGCTGGGCGGCGTCTCGGTGGCCACGCTGGCCACCGCGCTCTTCAAGCGGGGCCTGCGGGGTCAGGTGATCCAGGGCGTGCGCCCCGTGGCGCCCAAGGGCCGGACCATGGTCGGCCCCGCCTTCACGCTGCGCACCATCCCCGCGCGCGAGGACCGCAACCCGCTCGGCGTGTTCCGCGACCCCGAGCACCCGCAGCGGCGCGCGATCGAGGCCTGCCCGCCGGGCCATGTGCTGGTGATGGACAGCCGCAAGGATCCCCGAGCCGCGTCCGCCGGCGACATCCTCGTCACCCGCCTGATGGTGCGCGGCGGCGCGGGGGTCGTCACCGACGGGGGCCTGCGCGACTCGATGACGATCGGCCGGCTCGACATCCCCGCCTACCACGCGCGACCGTCGAGCCCGACCAACCTCACGCTCCACGAGGCGATCGAGCTGGGCGGCCCGATCGGCTGCGGCGACGTGGCGGTGTTCCCCGGCGACGTGCTGGTGGGCGACGACGACGGCGTGATCGTCATCCCCGCCCACCTCGCCGACGAGGTGGCCCAGGAGGCCGTCGAGATGACCGCCTATGAGGACTTCGTGGTCGAGCGCGTCCGCGCCGGCGCCTCCATCATCGGCCTCTACCCGCCCACCGACGAGGCCAACCTGAGGGCCTTCGAGGAGTGGCGGAAGGCGAACGGGCGCTGAGGCGCGATCAGGACGACTGGCGGCGGGTGCGACCTGGGGACCCCCTGCGATCTCCCGCCACGCTCAGCGTCGAGCGAGGAGTTCGCTCTTCGCCGAAAGGTATCGCCGCAAACCCGATGGTCCGCTGTGCGGGACGGAGCGGTCGTTTCAAATAAAGCGGCTGCTAGTCATAGGGTCGTTGAATCGACAGGGCTTCGTCTAGCCGTGCCCAAGGCTCTGTTGCACGGAACGCCTGAAGGCCGAGCTTCCCCTTTCCCCGCGGCGGTCAGCCGACGGGTCGTGTGACGGGGATGCCGAGCGCGGTATAGCGGTTGAGGATGGCGATGCGGACTTGGAGTTCGGCGGTCTGGCGGTCGAAGTCGCGGGCCATGAGCTTTTGCCCGAGGAGCTTCATGCAGTTCATCTTGGTCTCGGCGCGGCTTCGGCGGTGGTATCCGCTCCATCGGCGCCAGATCGTGCGGCCGAGGCGCTTGATGGCGCGCAGAGCCTCGTTCCTCGCTTCTACGCCGGGGCTGTCCTTCTCCCAAGGCTTGGCATTTCGCCGGGGCGGGATGACAGCGTCCGCGCCGCGGTTCGCGATGGCGTCGCGGCAGCCGCGGGTGTCGTAGGCGCCGTCGGCGGTGACCGAGACGATTGGCTCGTTTGCTGGGATCTGGCCGAGCAGGTCCGGTAGCACAGGCCCATCGCCGACGCCGCTGCCGGTGATCTCGACCGCGCGGACCTCGAGTGTCACCTCGTCGACGGCGAGGTGGACCTTTCGCCAGATCCGTCTGCGCGCCCCGCCATGCTTGCGCGCGTGCCATTCCCCCTCGCCTCGGACCTTGATGCCCGTGCTGTCCACGAGCAGGTGCAGCGGGCCGCCGCTGCCCCGGTAGGGCAGCTGAACGGCCAAGGTCTTCTGCCGTCGGCAGAGCGTCGAGAAGTCCGGCACCGGCCAGTCGAGCCCCGCGAACTTCAGAAGGCTCGCGACGAAGCCGGTCGTCTGGCGAAGCGGCAGGCCGAACAGCACCTTGATCGTCAGGCAAGCCTGGATCGCGGCGTCGCTGTAGACCGGCTGGCCGCCGCGCTTGCCCGATGGCGCCGCGTGCCAGGGCGTCGAAGGGTCGAACCAGACGGTCAGCGATCCACGCTCACGCAGCGACGCGTTGTAGGCGGACCAGTTCAGGGTGCGGTAGCGCGTCGGGGCAGGCTTGGACATGACGCCCAGCTATGCCGCTGGACCGGCAATGTGAATCCCGGGCAGGCTTCGTGCAACAAGGCCCCGTACATGCCTCATCTTTGATAATCAAACAGGGCTCAAAGCAGACCACCCCACCATGTAGGCACGCCCTGCCCAGACCTCAGCCGACGTCCCGGCCCCGCTCCTCGCGGCATCCGCAGCCCCCCATCACCCCTCCCCCACCATCGCCCGCGCCCGCTCGCGCAGGGCGAACTTCTGGATCTTGCCGGTCGAGGTGCGGGGCAGGGGGCCGAACACCACGCGGCGGGGCGCCTTGAAGTGAGCGAGCCCCTCGCGGCAGTGGGCGATCAGGTCGTCCTCGCCCGCCTGCGCGCCGGGCTTGAGCTCGACGAAGGCCCAAGGGGTCTCGCCCCAGCGCTCGTCGGGGGCGGCCACCACGGCGGCGTCGAGCACCGCGGCGTGGTCGTAGAGCGCGCCCTCGACCTCCACCGAGGAGACGTTCTCGCCCCCGGTGATGATGATGTCCTTCGAGCGGTCCTTCAGCTCGACGTAGCCGTCGGGGTGGCGCACGCCGAGGTCGCCGGTGGCGAACCAGCCGCCGCGGAAGCTCGCCGCCGTGGCGTCGGGCGCCTTGAGGTAGCCCTTCATCACCACGTTGCCGCGCATGAACACCTCGCCCATCGTCGCGCCGTCGGCGGGCACGGGCGCAAGCGTCCCGGGGTCGGCCACCATCAGGTCGGCCAATGCCATGTAGCGCACCCCCTGGCGCGCCTTGAGCCGGGCGCGCTCGGGCGGGGCGAGGGCGTCCCAGGGGGCCTTCCACTCGTTGACCACCGCGGGGCCGTAGGTCTCGGTCAGGCCGTAGACATGGGTGACCTCGACGCCCATCGCCTCCATCCGCGCGATCACCGCCGCCGGCGGCGAGGCGCCGGCGGTCATCGCATGCACGCGGTGCGGCATGCGCTCGGGCGCCTCGGGGGCGTTGGCGAGCGTGTTGAGCACCACCGGCGCGCCGCACAGATGCGTCACCCCCTCCTCGGCGATCGCGCGCAGGATCGGCTCGGCGCGCACCGCGCGCAGGCACACCGAGACACCGGCCTGGAGCGCCAGCGTCCAGGGGAAGCACCAGCCGTTGCAGTGGAACATGGGCAGCGTCCAGAGATAGACCGGATGGCGCGGCATCCCCCAGGTGACGACGTTCGAGATCGCGTTGAGCGCCGCCCCCCGGTGGTGGTAGACGACGCCCTTCGGCGCCGCCGTCGTGCCCGAGGTGTAGTTGAGCGCGATCGCGTCCCACTCGTCCGCGGGGCCGGTCCAGGGGTGGTCCGGGTCGCCCTCGGCCAGCAGCGCCTCGTAGTCGAGCGTGCCGACCCCACGGCCCTCGACCTGCGGGTCGGGCAGGTCCACCACGAGGATGTCGCGGCGTCGCGCCAGCGCCAGCGCGTCGCGCACCAGATCGGCCGACTCGACGTCCACCATCACCACCTTCGCCTCGCCGTGGTCGAGGATGTAGGCGACCGTGCCCGCGTCGAGGCGGGTGTTGATGGCGTTGAGCACCGCGCCCGCCATCGGCACCCCGAAATGCGCCTCGAAGAGCGGCGGCACGTTGGGCGCCACCACCGCCACCGTGTCGCCCCGCCCGACCCCGCGGCCTGCGAGCGCGGAGGCGAGGCGGCGCGCGCGCTCGTAGGTCTCGCCCCATGTGCGCCGGACGGGCCCATGGACGAGCGCGGGCGCCTCGGGGTGGATGGCGGCCTGTGCGCGCGATGAAGTCGAGCGGCGTGAGCGGCGCGTGGTTGGCTCCGGTGCGCTCGAGGCCCGTCTCGAAGAGCGTCGCGTCGTGGGGCATCGGTGAACCTCGGGTCGGGCGCCGTCAGGGCGCGCTGTGGATCGGGACGGCGTGGCCTCGGGCGGGCGGGGAAGGCGGGCGGGGAAGGGCCGTCGCGCGCAGGATAGACGGGCCGTCGGCGCCGCGCCAATCCAGGGCCGCGGCCCCGCCGCCGCGCCCTGCGGTTCGAGGCCCAGGCCCCCCGCCTCGGGATCCGCGCGGCGCGGGGCCGGCGCGGGCCTCGGGCGTCGAGGGGACCGGTCGAGGAGCGGCGGGGATCTCGGCCCTCCTCGGTTGTCCCGGTGCCGCCGGGCTGCTCCTATGGGGCCCTCCCGACCCGGAAGGCCGCCGATGCCCGAGCCCCCTCCCGACGAGCCCGCAGGCGAGGGCCGCGCCTCCTCCGGCGGCTCCGGCCCCTCCCGTCGCCGGGGCGGCCTCATCGAGCGCCCTCGCATCGACGGGCTGCAATACGCCAACTGGTCCGAGGCGGTGTTCCGCCAGATGCGGGAGGGCGGCCTGGACGCGGTGCACGTCACCATCGCCTATCACGAGACCTTCCGCGAGGCGGTGGCGAACGTGGAGGCCTGGAACCGCCGCTTCGAGCGCCACGCCGACCTGATCCTGCGCGGCCGCACCGCCGCCGACGTGGCGCGCGCCCGCGACACGGGGCGCACGGCCATCGTCCTCGGCTTCCAGAACCCCAGCCCGATCGAGGACGACATCGGCCTCGTCGAGATCTGGCACGCGCTCGGCGCCCGCGTCATGCAGCTCAGCTACAACAACCAGTCGCTGCTGGCGACGGGCTGCTTCGAATCCGAGGATCCTGGCCTCACCCGGATGGGCCGGGAGGTGATCGCTGAGATGAACCGCGTCGGGATGGTGGTGGACATGAGCCACTCGGCCGAGCGCTCGACGCTCCAGGCGATCGAGGCCTCCTCGCGCCCGATCGCCATCACCCACGCGAACCCCGCCGCCTGGCACCCCGCCCGGCGCAACAAGTCGGAGGCCGTGATCCGGGCGCTGGCGGAGTCGGGCGGGATGCTCGGCTTGTCGCTCTACCCGCACCACCTGAGGGGCGGCTCGGCCTGCACGTTGGCGAGCTTCTGCGAGATGGCCGCGCGCACGGCCGAGGGGGTGGGCCCGGGAGCCTTGGGCATCGGCAGCGACCTCTGCCAGGACCAGCCCGACTCGGTGGTCGAATGGATGCGCGCCGGGCGCTGGACCAAGGGCGTGGAGTGGGGCGAGGGCTCGGCCGAGGCGCCGGGCTTCCCGCCGAGCCTCGACTGGTTCCGCGACAACCGCGACTTCGGCCGGCTGGAGGCGGGCCTGCGCGCCGTGGGCTTCGACGCGGCCGAGGCGGCCGGGATCATGGGCGGCAACTGGCTGCGCTTCTTCGAGGAGGGCTTCGGGCCGGGCGCCGGCTGACGCACGGAGGCCGCGCGCGAGGGGGCGCCCGCATCCCAGGGTGGACGCGTCGGCTCGCTGGCCGGTGGAGGCCCGTCGGGGCCCCGGCGGATGCGGGCCGTCCACCGCGGCACCGGCGCCCTGACACGGCGCGGCTCCCTGGCCGCGCGGTCCCGCGAGCACGGCGTGCGGCCCTCGGGCATCGCCGCTTCCGGCGGCCGGCAGGCGCGCTTTGCCGTGCCGGACGGCCCTGGTTCGGGGTCCGCGTCGCCCGGCGGGCCCGCGGCCCGTCTCGGGACGGCGCGGCTCCGCGCGGGCGCCCCCGCCGAGACGTCGGGCTCCATCCGCCCTCGACCCCAGCGGGCCGAGCCGTGAGGAGGTCGGGCGAGCGCGGCCGCGTCGATGTCGCGGGTGCCGCGGCGCTCATCTTGGTCTAGGCTGAGCTGGTCTGGGCTGAGGGGCGCCGAGACCGGATCGCGGGAGGGAGGATCGTCATGGAGGCCGCCGCCCGCTCCGGATCCGTCGCCCCCCGCCCGCCCGAGACCGTGATGACGCTCGGGCGGCTGGGCTCGTCGCACGCGCATCGGCTCTCCTTCATGCGCATCCTTCTGAGGCGGCTCCACGCGGAGGGGTGGCGCGTCGAGCGCCCGCTGTTCGAGATCGACGCGCGGGGCCGCGGCCGCGCCGTCCACGTCGCCCGCGGGCCGCATCGCGCCTACTCGCTGGTGTCCTTCGCCAAGGATCTCGACCCCGCGCTGCGCTCCGACCGCGTGATCGCCACCGACTGGGACGCGGCCTTCGCGCTCCACGACGGCGTGCCGGGGGCGGACGACATCGAGCGCCTGGCCGCCGAGGTGCCGCTGCAGGAGGCCGGGCGCGTCAGCTCGCGCGAGCTGACGCTGAGCCGCGCCAACCGTTCGGTGCGGCTCTTCGAGCACGTCGTGGGGAGGCTCGCGCAGGGGCGCCAGCCCGACCCGGCGATGATCGGGGAGGTGGGCTACCTGATGCGGACCACGGCGGTCTACGGCTCGGGCAAGTTCGGTGCCGCCGACCGCGAGGCGATCCAGGACCGCTCCGAGCTCATGGCGCCGTTCCAGGCCGAGATGCTGACCGTCTGGCTGATCCGCGCCTTCGTCATGGACATGGTGGAGGCGATGGCCGCGGCCCGCGCGCCGGGCCGGGCGGTCGCGCTCGATCCGGCGCTGCGCCGCCGCTTCGGCATCGGCAACTCCACGGGCCTCGGCATGGCGCCCTTCCTGATGACGCACCCGATCCTGCTGGGCCGCTGGATCGCCGCGCGCGAGGAGGCGCTGGCGCGGGTGCGCGCGCAGGGCGTCGCCGAGCCCTCGGCCGTCGCCGCCTTCCGCGCCCTCGTCCCCCGCGCCAGGGCGCTCGCGGCGGGGTGGCGCTCGGAGCACCCCGCGCAGGTGACGAAGCTCGCCGGGCTGCGCGCCGACCTCGACGCCCTGGCGGCGCGTCTGGAGACCTTCGACCTCGCCGCCCCGCGCGCCTGGGACGCGCTGTGGCGCTGGGGGGAGGGCGCGATGGGCCCGGAGGGGCAGGAGATGCTGGCCTCGCTCGTGATGGAGCCCCACGGCGCGCTGGTCGACGACCTCGCCGGCGAGATGGCCGCCGACGAGGCGGCGGGCTTTCGCATCGACGGGGCGATGAGCGTGGGCGCGCTGCGCGAGGCGCTGGAGCGCGCCTACGGCTGGGCGCTCAAGGTCGATTGGGACGCTCCGCAGGCGCAGGCGCGGGTGTGGTACGTCTCCGCCGAGAAGCTCGAGCCGCGGCTCGGCGAGCGCGCGACCGAGGACGTGGCCCCCTACGAGCAGCCCCTGGCGCCGGGGCGCGACGCCGCGCGCCTGCACGCCGCGCTCGAGGGCGAGCCCGACGGGGCGGCCCTCGCCGGGTTCCTGCTGCGCCACCCCGAGCACCGCCACGCCGTGCGCCGGGCCCAGGTCGCGGCGACCCGCCCCTATGCCGAGATCCGCGGCAACACGATCGGCGCCGACCTGCTGCCCATCGACCTGCTGCGCGCCAAGCTGTCGTTCTTCGGGGCCACCGAATTCGACCCGCGCTCCGACCGCTGGGTGCGGATCGCCCTGTTCCGCGACGCGCCCTTCCCGCACGAGCTGGCCGGCGCGGATCCCGACGACTGGGCTTGGCCCCCCGACCCCTCCGCCCGGGCATGACGCAGGCCCTCACCTGGTCGCTGGGCGAGGTCGAGGCGGCCTGCCGCAAGGCCGCGCGCGGCGCCGGCGCGTCCTGGGGCATCGCCGAGGAGGCGGGTCGCGCCGCGCGCTGGCTCGCCGCCCGCGGCTTCCCCGGACCGGGGCTCGTGGCCGACCTGCTGACGGCGAACGACCGCGTTCCCTACGACCACCTCGCCCCCATGGCCGAGCACGGCGTCTGGCGAGCGCGCGGCGGAAGGCTCTGTCCCCTCGTCGCGGGGGCGGCGATCTGCGACCGCGCCGCCGAGATCGCCGCGGGCCGGATCGTCGAGACCGGCGCCGTCGGCCATCCTCTGCTCCTGGCCCCCCAAGCCGACGCGGCGGCGCGCCGGGCGGGGGTCGCGGTCGTGCTGGAGTGGGACGGCGCCGCCCTCGTGCTGGCCGAGGGCGGGCTGTGGCTCGAAGCCGAGCCCGCCGCGCTCCTCCTCGCGGCGGCCCCCCGCGCCGTTCTGCGCCGCGCGGACGCGCCGGTCGGCGGAGCGCGCCGCGCCGCCGACCCGGAGGCGGGCCGGATCGTCTCGTCCGCGGTGGCCGAGCGCCTCGCCGCGCTCGCCGCGCGCACCCACGCCCCCGAGACCGCATCCGGTCGCCTCTCGGGCGCGGGCGCGGGGCTGACCGACGACGACTGAGGGAGAAGGCCGGACGCCGCGCGGACGCCGTCCCGAGGATCCCGCCGACGACGGGGCGCGCCCCCCCCACCGACGCCTGCGCTCGCGCCGCCCTCGCATGGCGACGCCACGCGAGGGGCTCGACGCGCGTCTGCCCGCGCCCCCGGGCGACGAGACGGGCCCCGTGGGGACCATCCGCGCTCAGGCCGCCGCTCTCCGGAGCATGCCGAAGAGGTCGCGCGGGTCGTCGGGGTCGGCGAGCAGGTCGAGGCTCTCGAACTGGCCGGTCTCCTCCAGCCGGTCGCGGACGGTGCGCAGCGCGGAGAAGTCCTCGACGGCGAAGCCCACGCTGTCGAAGAGCGTGATCTGACCCGCGCTCGTCCGCCCCGGCGCCTCGCCCCTGACCACGCGCCACAGCTCGGTGACGGGGTGGTCGGGGTCGAGCTGCTGGATCTCGCCCTCGATCCGGGTCTGGGGCGCGTGCTCGACGAAGATGTCCGAGCGCAGCAGGATGTCGCGGTGCAGCTCGGTCTTGCCGGGGCAGTCGCCGCCGATCGCGTTCAGGTGCACGCCCGCGCCCACCATGTTGTCGGTCAGGATGGTGGCGAACTGCTTGTCGGCGGTGCAGGTGGTGATGACCTGCGCGCCCTCCACGGCCGCCTCGGGGGTGGCGCAGGCCACCGGCTCGAAGCCCATGGCGCGCAGGTTGCGCACGGCCTTCTCGACCGCGGTCCCGTCGATGTCGTGCAGCCGCAGGCCCTCCACGCCGCAGATCGCGCGGAACGCCAGCGCCTGGAACTCGCACTGCGCGCCGCAGCCGATCATCGCCATGACGCGCGCGCCCTGAGGCGCGAGGTGGCGCGCGGCCATGGCCGAGGTCGCGGCGGTGCGCAGCGCGGTCAGGATGGTCATCTCCGACAGCAGCATCGGGTAGCCCGTGCCGACGCTCGCCAGGAGCCCGAAGGCGGTCACGGTCTGGAGCCCCGCGCGGGTGTTGCGCGGATGGCCGTTGACGTACTTGAAGCCGTAGGTCTCGCCGTCCGAGGTCGGCATCAGCTCGATCACGCCCTCGGCCGAGTGGCAGGCCACGCGCGGCGTGAGGTCGAACGCCTCCCAGCGGCGGAAGTCCTCCTCGATGGCCTCCGCCAGCTCGCGCAGGAAGCGCTCGACGCCGACGCGGTGGACGAGGCGCATCATGGCGTCCACGCTGACGAAGGGGACGAGCGCCTGGGCGGAGGGGGTGGAGGGCATGGGCCGGTCTCCTTCTCGGGAAGGGCTGCTTCAGGAATGGCTGGGGGTCGGGCGGTCGAGCACGCGGCGGCCCATCAGCGAGGCGGCGAGATCCACCATCACCTGGGCGGTGCGCCCGCGCTCGTCGAGGAAGGGGTTGAGCTCGACGAGGTCGAGCGAGGTGACGAGCCCTGAATCGTGCAGCATCTCCATCGCCAGATGCGCCTCGCGGAAGGTCGCGCCGCCGGGCACGGTGGTGCCGACCGCGGGCGCGACCGAAGGGTCGAGGAAGTCCACGTCGAGCGAGACGTGCAGCAGCCCGCCCTCCGCCGCCACCCGGTCGAGGAAGGCGTGCAGCGGCTGGGCGATCCCGTGCTCGTCGATCGCGCGCATGTCGGTCACGCCGATCTCGGAGGCCTCCAGCCAGGCGCGCTCGGGCGCGTCGACCGAGCGGATGCCGAGGAGCTGCACCCGGGCCGCCGGCACCGGCGCGGGGAAGGGGGGGAAGCCCTCGAAGCCCTCGCGGCCCAGGAGGTAGCCGACCGGCGTGCCGTGCAGGTTGCCCGAGGCGGTCGTCGCGGGCGTGTGGGCGTCCGAATGCGCGTCGAGCCACAGCACGAAGAGCGGCCGGCCCGCCTCACGCGCATGCTCGGCCGCGCCCGCCACCGTGCCGAGCGAGAGCGCGTGGTCGCCGCCCATGAAGATCGGCAGGCCCCGCCCCATCGCCGCGCGCGCGGCGCGGGCGAGCGCGGCCGTCCAGCCCACCGTCGCGGGCAGAGCGTGGACGCCCTCCCGCTCGGGCAGCCCGCAGGCGTCGGGCTCGACGTCGCCCTCGTCGCGCACGGCATGGCCCAGGGCCGACAGCGCCTCGACGAGTCCCGCCGTGCGATAGGCGTCGGGGCCCATCAGGCAGCCGCGTCGCGCCTTGCCGCAGTCCATCGGCGCCCCGATCAGGATGCAGTCCCGCGCCATCGTCCCACCCCTTCGTCGTGTCGGCGCGAGGCTGGGGGCGTGACGTGCCGGAGCGAACCCGCCATATCGACCGAAGCGGCGGACGATCCGCCGATCCGGACGGGGATCCCGCCGACATGGACGATCTCGACCGCCGTCTGGTGGCGCTTTTGCGGCGCGACGCGCGCGCGCCGCTGTCGAGCCTCGCGGCGGCCCTGGGCGTGGCGCGCGCCACCGTGCGGGCTCGCATCGAGCGCCTGCTCGCGCGCGGCGACATCCTCGGCTTCACCGTGACGCTGAAGGAAGACGTGGCGCAGAGCCCGGTGCGCGGGCTGATGATGCTGGCCGTGGAGGGCCGGGCCGCCGAGCGGCTGATCCACCGCCTGACGGGCTGGCCCGAGGTCGGGGCGGTGCACGCCACGCACGGCAAATGGGATCTGGTGGTCGAGATCGGCACCGACACGCTGGAATCGCTCGACCGGGTGCTGACCGAGATCCGCCGCGAGGGCGGCGTCGCCACCAGCGAGACCAACCTCCTGCTCAGCACCCGCGCGCCGCGGCGCTAGGGGCGCGCGCGCGCGCGCCCCGCAGGCCTCCCCCGCGCGCCCATGCCCCGCGAGCGGCGCGGGCCGGCGGCGCCGGGGCCCGAGGCGCGACGGCCGCGAGGACGGGGGCGGGCGCCCTCCGAGGCCCGGGTCGATCGGGCCCGGCGCCCCGGTCGCGTTCGGGGCCGTGTCGCCGCGCGCCTATGATCGCGGGCCGGGTTCGCCCATGATCGACCCGACGAGGACCGAGCGAGGACGCATGACGGCCGACCGCCTTCCGGCCCGGACGACCCACGGCGAGGTCCGGGCGGACCTGCTGCGCCGGATCACCCGGGGCGACTGGGGCCCCGGGACGCTGCTGCCGGGCGAGGTGGAGCTGGCCGCCTCCTATGGCTGCGCGCGCGCGACCGTCGCGCGGGCGATGCGCGCGCTGGCCGAGGAGGGGCTGATCGAGCGCAGGCGCAAGGCGGGCACGCGGGTGCGCGCCTCGCCGCGGCGCCAGGCGCGCTTCGACATCCCGCTGGTGCGCCGGGAGATCGAGGCCCGGGGCGCGGCCTATCGCTACGCCCTCCTCGGCCGGGAGATCCTCGGGGCGCCCGACTGGCTGCGCGCGCGCCTGGGGCTCGGGACCGGCTGCGAGGTGCTGCACCTGTGCTGCTTGCACCATGCGGACGGGACGCCTTATCAGCACGAGGACCGCTGGATCAGCCTCGCCGCGCTGCCACAGGCGCGCGAGGCCGACTTCGCCGAGACGGGCCCCAACGAGTGGCTGGTCGCCACCGTGCCCTTCTCCGA
The DNA here is from genome assembly GCA_963799455.1 of uncultured Alphaproteobacteria bacterium. GTDB lineage: Bacteria > Pseudomonadota > Alphaproteobacteria > Rhodobacterales > Rhodobacteraceae > CAWCXF01. The sequence continues at coordinate 880,994 of CAWCXF010000007.1, forward strand.
GGCCGAGATCGCCTTCCTGGCCGCGCCCGCCGACCCCCGGCTGGCGGGGCGCCTCGGCTGCGAGCCGGGCGCGGCGCTGTTCGGGATCGAGCGCACGACCTGGTGGGAGGGGCGGGCGCTCACCCATGTCCGGCTCCACCACCGGCCCGGCCACCGGATGACGACGCGCTGCTGAGGCTCGGGGCCGGACTGGCGGGCCCGGACTGGCGGGCCCGGACTGGCGGGGCCGGGCTGGCGGGATGGGCGGCCGGTCTCGAACGACGCCACCGCGCTCGGGCCGCCGCCCCGGGCTCCGAGCCGGCGCGGGGGAAGGGCCTGGCCGCCGCGCTCAGAGCCCGTCGCGCAAGGGCGCCACGGCCGCCTTGTAGCGCGCGACGACGGCCTCGCGCCGGAGGTGACGGCCCTCGCGCACGAGAGGGCGCCCGGCCGACCACACATCCGTGACCATCGCCCGCCCCCCGGCGAAGGCGAAGGCGTCAAGGATCGTGTCTCCCGCGAGCCCCGCGAGGTCCGGATGGTCCGCGTCGAGCGCCAGGAGGTCGGCCCAGCGCCCGGTCTCGATCGCGCCCGAGGCCCGGCCGGCCGCCCGCGCGCCGCCCTCGCAGGCGGCCTGGAAGAGCCGCCGGCCGGTCGAGAGCGCCGGCGTGGCCAGCGCCGCGCGGCTCCGGTCGCGCAGGCGCTGCGAGGTGTCGAGCTGGCGCAGCTCCTCGGGCAGGGCGATGCGCACGTTGCTGTCCGAGCCCAAGGCTATGCGCCCGCCCGCCCCCATCCAGCGCACGCCGTCGAACACGCCGTCGCCCAGGGACGCCTCGGTCAGCGGGCAGAGCCCCGCCACGGCGCCGGTCCGCGCCAGCCCCTCGGTCTCGCGCGGCTCCATCTGGGTGCAGTGGATCAGGCACCAGCGGGGGCCGAGGTCGAGGTTCGACAGCGCCCACTCGACGGGCCGCGCGCCCCAGGCCGCGCGCACCTCCTCGACCTCGGCGACCTGCTCGGCGAGGTGCATGTGCACGGGGCCGTCGCCCGCGAGCGCCACGGCCGCCTCGATGTCCTCGCGGCCCGCGGCGCGCAAGCTGTGCGGCGCGGTGCCGAGCGCCGCGTCGGGCGGCAGGGACGCCAGCGCCCCGCGCGCCTCCTCCACCAGCCGGGCGAAGCGGTCCGGGTCGTTGCCGAACCGAATCTGGCCGGGGCCGAGCGCGCGCCCGTCGCAGCCGCCGTGGCGGTAGAGCACGGGCAGGAGCGTGAGCCCGAGCCCGCTCGTCGCGGCCGCCGCCGCGACGCGCCCGGCCATCTCGCCCAAGGCGTCGTAGGGGGCGCCGTCGGGGCGGTGGTGGAGGTAGTGGAACTCGACGCTCGCGCCGTATCCCGCCTCGGCCATCTCCATCTGGACGAAGGCGGCGATGGCCTCGACCTGCTCGGGCCCGATCCGGTCGAGGAAGCGGAACATCGCCTCGCGCCAGGTCCAGAAGCTGTCGGCCGCGGGCCCGCGCCGCTCGGTCAGCCCCGCCATGGCGCGCTGGAAGGCGTGGGAATGGGCGTTGGCCGGGGCGGGCAGCAGCACGCCCACCCGCTCGCCCTCGGCCGGCCGGCCGGCCCGCGCGCTCGCGATCCGGCCCGTCGCGTCGATCTCGACGCGCAGGCCCTCGGCCCAGCCCCGCGGGGTCAGGCCCCGCCTCGCCCAGATGACGCCCATCGCGGTGCCCCAGCCTTGACCACGGTTTTTATGTATGCTCATAATACCGGGAGACGCGCCCCGGGCAAGGCCACCCATGCTCCGCCACCCATGCTCCTGCCACCCATGCTCCTGCCACCCATGCTCCTGACCAACGCCACGCTGGCCACCATGACCGGGCAGGCGCGCCACGGGCTCGTCGAGCGGGGCGCCGTCGCCCTGGCGGGCGAACGGATCGCCTGGGTCGGGCCGGTGGAGGATCTGCCCGCCGAGCATGCGTGGGCCGAGGCCCTCGACCTCGGAGGGCGGCTGGTCACGCCGGGGCTGGTGGACTGCCACACCCACCTCGTCTTCGGCGGCGACCGGGCGGGCGAGTTCGAGATGCGGCTCGAAGGGGCGAGCTACGAGGAGGTCGCGCGCGCGGGGGGCGGCATCCTCTCGACGGTGCGCGCCACGCGCGAGGCGTCCGAGGACGCGCTGGTGGCCGCCGCCCTGCCGCGGGTGGACGCGCTGATCGCCGAGGGCGTCACGACCCTGGAGGTCAAGTCGGGCTACGGGCTCGACCGCGACACCGAGGCGCGGATGCTGCGCGCCGCGCGCCGGATCGGGCGCGAGCGAAAGGTCAGGGTGGTGACGTCCTTCCTCGGCGCCCACGCCGTGCCGCCGGGGGCGGACGCGGACGGCTACATCGACGAGGTCTGCATCCCCGCCCTGCGCGCGGCCCATGCCGAGGGGCTGGTGGACGCGGTGGACGGCTTCTGCGAGGGCATCGCCTTCGACGCGGCCCAGATCGGGCGGGTGTTCGACGCGGCCCGTTCGCTCGGCCTGCCGGTGAAGCTGCACGCCGAGCAGCTCTCGCACCGGGGCGGCGCGCGCCTCGCCGCGTCCCGCGGGGCGCTCTCGGCCGACCATCTGGAGCATGCGACCGACGAGGACGCGGCCGCGATGGCGGCCTCCGGCACGGTGGCGGTGCTGCTGCCCGGCGCCTTCTACACGCTGCGCGAGACGCGGGTTCCGCCGGTGGAGGCGTTCCGGAGCCACGGCGTGCCGATGGCGCTGGCGACGGACTGCAACCCCGGCTCGTCGCCTCTGGCCTCGCTGCTGCTGGCGATGAACATGGGCTGCACGCTCTTTCGCCTGACGCCCGAGGAGGCGCTGGCGGGCGCGACCCGCCACGCCGCGCGCGCTCTGGGGCTCGCCGACGCCGGCGTCCTCGCGCCGGGGATGCGCGCCGACCTCGCGGTGTGGAATGCGGGGCACCCGGCCGAGCTCGCCTACCGCATCGGTTGGAACCCGCTCGCCGCGCGGGTCTTCGGCGGCGGCCTGACATGGCGCTGACCGCCCTCGCGCCCCGGGGGCGGCCGTGACGATCACCCTCGCGCCGGGCGGGACGGCGCTGGCCACGCTGGAGGCGATCTGGCGGACCGGGGCGCCCGCGCGCCTCGACCCGGCGGCGCGGCCGGGCGTGGAGGCGGCGCAGGCGCTGGTGCGCCGGGCCGCCCGGGGCGAGGCGGCCATCTACGGGGTCAACACCGGCTTCGGCAAGCTCGCCCACGTCAAGATCGCGGCCCGCGACACCGAGGCGCTCCAGCGCAACCTGATCCTGAGCCATTGCTGCGGCGTGGGCGAGGCGCTGGACGAGCCCACCACCCGGCTGACGATGGCGCTCAAGCTCCTGAGCCTCGGCCGCGGCGCCTCCGGCGTGGCCTGGGCGACGGTGGCGCTGATCGAGGGGATGCTTGCGCGGGGCGTGACGCCCGTGGTCCCGGTGCAGGGCTCGGTCGGCGCCAGCGGAGACCTCGCGCCCTTGGCCCACATGGCCGCCGCCATGATCGGCGAGGGCGAGGCGCTCCACGAGGGCCGCCGGATGCCCGCCGCCGAGGCGCTCGGCGCCGCCGGGCTCGCGCCCATCGTGCTGGGGCCGAAGGAGGGGCTCGCGCTCATCAACGGCACGCAGTTCTCGACCGCCTGCGCGCTCGTCGGGCTCTGGGGCGCGTGGGGGGCCGCGCGCGCCGCGATCGTCACCGGGGCGCTCTCCACGGACGCGGTCATGGGCTCGGACGCGCCGCTCGCGGCCGCGATCCACGCGCTGAGGGGGCACAGGGGCCAGATCGACGCGGCGCGCGCGCAGGCCGCGCTGATGGAGGGCTCCGCGATCCGCGAGAGCCACCGCGAGGGCGACGCGCGGGTCCAGGATCCCTACTGCATCCGCTGCCAGGCGCAGGTCACGGGCGCCGCGATGGATCTGCTGCGCTTCGCCGCCCGAACGCTGGAGGTCGAGGCCAACGCGGTCACCGACAACCCCCTGGTGCTGGTGGGGGAGGGGCGCATCGTCTCGGGCGGCAACTTCCACGGCGAGCCGGTGGGATTCGCCGCCGACCAGGTCGCGGTTGCGGTGGCCGAGATCGGCGCCATCGCCCAGCGCCGCGTGGCGCTGATGGTGGATCCGACCCTGAGCCACGACCTGCCGCCGTTCCTGACGCCCGATCCGGGGCTGAATTCCGGGCTGATGATCGCCGAGGTGACGACGGCCGCGCTGATGAGCGAGAACAAGCACCTCGCCAACCCCTGCACGACCGACTCAACGCCGACCTCGGCCAACCAGGAGGACCATGTGAGCATGTCCGCCCACGCCGCGCGCAGGCTCGCCCGCATGGTGGCGAACCTCCAGGCCATCCTCGGCGTCGAGGCGATCGCCGCGGCGCAAGGCATCGAGTTCCGCGCGCCGCTGGCGACGAGCCCCACGCTCCAAGGGGTGCTGCGCACCCTGCGCGCGGCCGTCCCGGCCCTCGCCGAGGACCGGCTGCTCGCGCCCGACATCGCCGCGGCCTCCCGGCTCGTGGCCGAGGGCGCGCTGGCGGAGGGGCTGGCCCTGCCGCGCCTCGACGACCGGGGCGTGGCGTGAGCGCCGCGGGCGGGGCGGGGCAGGGCGAGGGGGCGGGGCGGGGCGAGGGGGCGGCGGCGGCGGTGCTGCGCGCAGGCCCCCCCGCGCCGCGCGCCGCCACGGGGCCCCCCGACATCGCCGCGGGCGAAGGGGCCTGCCGCGCGTCCGGGATCCGGGCCGCGCCCGATGGGCCTTCCGTCGGGCCGGGCTGCGGCTTCGCCCTCGAAGCGTGGTCCCCTTGCGGTTGGCCGCGCCGGGGCGCGCAGGTCATCCGGGCGGGGCCGGCCCGCCCCGCGCCCGGGCTGCGGGCGCGTCCGACCCCGGCGCCACGCGCCGAGCCTCCGCCCGTCTCCCCCCAGCCCGGCCCCCCGCCCGACCCGACGACGCCGCACCCCGGAGGCCCGACATGAGCACCCCCCGCCACAACCTGCGCGACGTCCGCCCGCCGACCGGCCCCGAGATCACCTGCCGCTCCTGGCTCTCGGAGGCGCCCATGCGGATGCTGATGAACAACCTCCACCCCGACGTGGCCGAGAGCCCGCACGAGCTGGTGGTCTATGGCGGCATCGGGCGGGCCGCGCGCTCCTGGGAGGACTTCGACCGCATCGTGGCCAGCCTGAGGAGCTTGGAGGACGACCGGACGCTGCTGGTGCAGTCGGGCCGCCCGGTCGGCGTGTTCCGCACGCATCCGGACGCGCCCCGCGTGCTGATCGCCAACTCGAACCTGGTGCCGCGCTGGGCCACCTGGGAGCACTTCGCCGAGCTCGATCGCAAGGGACTGATGATGTACGGCCAGATGACGGCCGGCTCGTGGATCTACATCGGCACGCAAGGCATCGTGCAGGGCACCTACGAGACCTTCATGGAGACCGGCCGCCAGCACTACGGCGGCGACCTCGGGGGCCGGTGGATCCTCACGGCCGGACTGGGCGGCATGGGCGGCGCGCAGCCCTTGGCGGCGGTGATGGCGGGCGCCTCGTGCCTCGCGGTCGAGTGCGACGAGGCCCGCGCCGACTTCCGCCTGCGCACCCGCTACGTGGACGACAAGACCCACGATCTCGACGAGGCGCTCGCCATGGTCGGGCGCTGGACGAGGGCCGGCGAGGCCCGCTCCGTGGCGCTGATCGGCAACGCGGCCGAGATCTTCCCCGAGATCCTGCGCCGGATGCGGGCGGGCGGCCCGCGCCCGGACCTCGTGACCGACCAGACCTCGGCGCACGATCCGGTCCACGGCTACCTGCCCGCGGGCTGGACGGTCGCCGCGTGGCGCGCCGCGCAGGAGCGCGACCCGAAGGCCGTGGAGGCCGCCGCGCGCGCCTCGATGCGCGCGCATGTCGAGGCGATGGTGGCGTTCCACCACGCCGGCGTGCCGACGCTCGACTACGGCAACAACATCCGCCAGGTGGCGCTCGACGAGGGGCTGGCGGACGCCTTCGCCTTCCCCGGCTTCGTGCCGGCCACCATCCGGCCCCTGTTCTGCCGCGGGATCGGCCCCTTCCGCTGGTGCGCGCTGTCGGGCGATCCGGAGGACATCCACGCCACCGACGCCAAGGTGAAGGCGCTGATCGACGACCCCGCCCTGCACCGCTGGCTCGACATGGCGCGCCAGCGCATCGCCTTCCAGGGGCTGCCCGCCCGCATCTGCTGGGTGGGCCTCGGCCAGCGCCACCGCCTCGGGCTCGCCTTCAACGAGATGGTGCGCTCGGGCGAGCTGAAGGCGCCGGTGGTGATCGGGCGCGACCATCTCGACGCCGGGTCGGTGGCGAGCCCCAACCGCGAGACCGAAGCCATGCGCGACGGCTCGGACGCGGTGTCGGACTGGCCGCTCCTGAACGCCATGCTCAACGTCGCCTCGGGGGCGACCTGGGTGTCGATCCACCACGGCGGCGGCGTCGGCATGGGCTACTCGCAGCACGCGGGCCAGGTGATCGTCGCCGACGGCACCGAGGCCGCCGCCCGCCGGCTCGCGCGCGTGCTGTGGAACGACCCCGCCACCGGCGTCATGCGCCACGCCGACGCGGGCTACGAGGCCGCGCTCGACTGCGCCCGCGAGCACGGGCTCGACCTGCCGGGGATCCTCCGAGGCTGACCCTGCCGTGGGACGGCGAGCGGAAGGCGCGCGCCGCCGCGACCGCGCGGGGGCGCGCGTGTCCGCCGGGGCGCCGGCGGCGTGCCCCTGGCGGGGCCTCAGCCGGCGCGCAGCACCGGGAACCAGTCCTCGCGCAGCCGCTCGCCCGCGCGCATGCCGTGGCCGGGGAAGGGGGGCGAGGTGCGGCCGGGGCGCTCGACGTAGGCCGCGTCCTCGCCCACCAGGCGCAGCGAGAAGGCGCGGCGTCGGATGGCGGAGTCGTTGCCGCGCGCGCCGTGGAGCGTGCGGAAGTCGAAGGCCACCGCGTCGCCGGGCTCCATCGCCCATTCGAGCACCGTCATGCCCTCGGCGTCGGGGTCGGGGACGGCCATGAACGCGCCCTCGTCGGGGTAGAAGCCCTCCTCCGACAGCCAGCGGGTCGGCAGGACCGGCCTCTCCCAGCGGTGCGAGCCCGCGACGCAGCGCAGGGACGCCTCGGCCACGGGGTCCATCGGCGACCAGAAGCTCACCGTGTGAGCGCCCTCGACGAAGTAGTAGGGCGCGTCCTGGTGCCAGGGCGTGGGCTTCGAGGTGCCGGGCTCCTTCACCAGCACGTGGTCGTGGAAGAGCTGCACGCGCCCCGAGCCCATCAGCGCGGCCGCGACCTCCGCCGCCGGGCTCTCGCGGATCGCCCGCTCGAACTGGGGGATGCGGCTCCAGTTGCAGTAGTCGTCGAAGAACCGCCCCCCCTCGCCCAGACGAAGGTTCTCGGCGGCGTAGGGGCCCGGCTCGGCCATGTTGGCCTCGATGCCCTCGCGGATCGCCGCGACGTGGTCGGCGAAGAGCCCGCGCACCAGCACCGCGCCGTCGCGGCGGAAGGCGTCGATCCGCTCTTCGGTGACGAGGGGCTCGGGCATCGCGGACCTCCGTGATCGACGCGGCATCCTCGCCGAGACGGGGCCCCGTGTCGAGCTTGGCCGTCGCGCGTGACGGCGCGGGCGGCCCCCGCTCGGCCGAAGCGACGCCGGGCGGGTTCGCGGCCGGCTCAGGCCGCCTCGCGCGCGCCGATGTCGCCCAGAACCTCGGCCGCGATCTCGAAGGAGCGCAGGCGCGCCTCGTGGTCGTGGATCTGGCCCGTCAGGATGAGCTCGTCGGGCCGGTGGCGCTCGATCAGCGCGCCGAGCTGCGTTCGGACGCTGGCGGGCGAGCCCGTGGCCTGGATCCTGAGCGCGCGGTCCACGGCCGCGCGCACGTCGCGGCCGATCGCGGCGTCGATGTCGTCCACCGGACGCGGCAGCAGGCCCGGCCGCCCCAGCCGCAGCCGGGCGAAGGCCTGCTGCATGGTGGTGCGCAGATGCGCGCCCTCCGCGTCGGTCTCGGCGGCGAAGACGTTGACGGCGAGCATGAAGCGGGGGCGGTCGAGGGCGTCCGAGGGCCGGAAGGTCTCGCGGTAGACCGCCACCGCCTGCTCCAGCGCGTCGGGCGCGAAGTGCGAGGCGAAGGCGTAGGGAAGCCCGAGATAGGCCGCGAGCTGCGCGCCGAAGAGCGAGGAGCCGAGGATCCACACCGGCACGTGGGTGCCCTCGCCGGGCAGCGCGCGGACGGGCGCGCCCTCGCGCGGGGCGCCGAGATAGCCCATCAGCTCGACCACGTCGCGCGCGAAGCCCTCGTCGCGGCCCTCGCCGCGCCGCAGGGCGCGCGCGACGGCGAGGTCGCCTCCGGGCGCGCGGCCGAGCCCGAGGTCGATCCGGCCGGGGTGGATGGTGGCCAGCGTGCCGAACGCCTCGGCCACCGCCAGGGGCGAGTGGTTGGGCAGCATGATCCCGCCCGCGCCGACGCGGATCGCGCGCGTGGCCTGCGCGACGTGCCCGATCAGCACCGCCGTGGCGGCGCTGGCGATGCCGGGCATGTTGTGGTGCTCGGCGAGCCAGAGGCGGTGGTAGCCCCAGCCCTCGGCGTGGCGCGCGAGATCGACGGAGCTGGCGATCGCCCGGGCGGCGTCGGAGCCCTCGGGGACGGGCGCGAGGTCGAGGATGGAGTGGCGCATGAGGGGGCCTCCTTCGGCGGCGGGCTCCAGCGACATGGGGATCGTGGATGCGTTCGGGAATGGGGCCGCGGGGCGATCCTCGCCCGGCTCGTCGCCTCGCGGGGCAACCCCACCGCAGGGCGGGCAGCCATGCGGGCGGCTCGAACGGGCTCCCCGATCGAGCGACGCGGGACGCCGGGGGACGCTCCGGCCGCCCGCGCGATCGCCCGGAGCGGACGGACGGCGCCCGAGCGCGGCGTGCGCGTGAGCCAGGGAGGGGAGATCGGCGGGAGGGCCGGCCGACGCGCCGCCCTCGCCGGCCGGGGGAGACGGATCCCTCGGCATCCCGGCCGAGGGGAGGCTGGCGCGACGGGGCGGCCTCTCCAGCCCGACCGCCGCACGACCGGCCCCGCGGCCGCTCACGCGGTGGCGCGGCGCACCGGCTCGAAGCCGAGATCGACGGTGACGGGCCCTGCGATCGCGCCGCTGCGGCGGCCGAGGATCACGCGGGCGGCCTCCTCGCCCATCGCCCGGCCCGGCACGCGCAGCGTCGTCAGCCCGAGCCCCGCGTCGCCCGCGTATTCGAAGTCGCCGAAGCCCGCGACGGCGACCTCGCCCGGCACGGCGAGCCCCCGCCTGCGCGCCTCCATGAGCGCGCCGAGCGCGAGCACGTCGCTGGTGCAGAAGGCCGCGTCGGCGTCGGGCCAGCGCTCGCGCAGGCGCGCGAGCCCCGCGGCGCCTGCCTCGACCCCGGCGGGCGACGGGTCCGCGGGAAGGTCGCGCGGCTCGGACGCAAGCTCGCGCATCGCCGCGAGGTAGCCCTCGCGCCTGCGCAGGTCGCGCTCCTCGCCCCCGCCGATCAGCCCGATGCGGCGGTAGCCGAGGCCGTGCAGGAAGCGCGTCATCGCGCGCGCGGCCTCGCGGTTCGAGAAGCCCACCGCCGAGTCGATCGGCGCCTCGGGCAGCTCCCACAGCTCGACCACCGGCACGCCCGACCGCCGCAGCAGGCGCCGTGCGCCCTCCGTGTGGACGTGCGAGGTCAGCGCCACCCCGTCGGGGCGGCGCCCGAGCGTCGCCGCGATGAGCCCCTCCTCGTCCTGCGACGAGTAGTCGGTGGTCCCGATCAGGAGCCGGTGGCCCGCCGCGTGCAGGCCCTGCGTGAGCCCCGCCACCGTCTCGGCGAAGACCGAGCCGCCCAGCGTCGAGACCAGCGCGGTGACGAGCCGCGTCTCGTGCGACGACAGCGCGCCCGCGACCTGGTCGGGCACGTAGCCGAGGCGAGCCACCGCCCGCGCCACGCGCTCGCGCGTCGCGGGCGCGACCTTGCCCGGCGTGCGCAGCGCGCGGCTCACGGTCATCGTCGAGACCTCGGCCTCGCGCGCCACGTCGCGCATCCGCGCGCGAGGGAAGGGCGCCGGGTCCGCCGGCTCGTCCATTCGCCGCCCCTCCGTCTCTCGTTGACAGAGGCGATGGTATCGCTAACATCGTCCCCGAGCAAGCCGGAGGAGACGACCCATGCCGAGCGCCGAGCAGAGCCGCTTCTACGCCGAGAACGGCTACCTGACGATCGAGGACGCCGTGAGCCCCGAGGCGCTGCGCGCGATGCGCGAGGTGGCGCACGAGTTCATCGAGCGCTCGCGCGGGGTCTCGCGGAGCGACGAGGTGTTCGACCTCGACGAGGGCCACGGCCCCGACAGCCCGAAGCTCACGCGCGTCAAGCTGCCCCACCGCCAGCACCCGGTCTTCGCCGAGGTGCTGCGCTCGGAGGGGATGAAGGAGCACTTCCGCTCCTTCCTGGGCCCGAACGTCGTGCTCCAGACCTCGAAGCTCAACACCAAGGCGCCGGGCGGGGGTGCCGCCGTCGAGTGGCACCAGGACTGGGCGTTCTACCCCCACACCAACGACGACATGCTGGCCTTCGGCATCATGCTCGAGGACGTGGGCGAGGAGAACGGGCCGCTGATGGTGATCCCCGGCTCCCACCGCGGGCCGATCCTGAGCCACCATCAGGGCGGCGTGTTCTGCGGCGCCGTCGATCCCGACGACCCGGACTTCCACCTCGACCGGGCGGTGGCGCTGACGGGCCGCGCGGGCTCGATGAGCGTCCACCACGCCCGCACGCTGCACGGCTCGGCGCCCAACCGCTCCGACCGGGCGCGGCTGATCCTGTTCTTCGAGGCCTGCGCGGCCGACGCCTGGCCGCTGCTCGGCGCGGGCTCCTACATCCACCGCCTCGGCCAGCAGGCGATGTGGGACGACCTCCTCGAGCGCATGATCTGCGGCGAGCCGGTGCTCGAGCCGCGCATCGAGCGCGTGCCCGTCCGCCTGCCGCTGCCGCCGGCGCCCGACGCCAGCTCCATCTTCAAGTCCCAGAAGACCGGCGGCGCAAGATCGGCCTTCGCCGCCTGACAGGGCTCGGATCCTCGGCGCCCGGCGGCGGTGGGCGCCAGGGCCGCCGCCGCCGCGTGCCGATGGCCATCGGCTCGTCCCGACGCCGGGCGCGCGCAGGCGCCCTCAGGGCGGCCGGACCGCGCCCGGCCGGGACGGGGACACCGCGGGTCGCCGGCCGGCGACCTCGGTCACGCCGCCAGCCGTCGCGCGTCCCTGGGGCCAGGGCCGCGCCGGGCAGTGGCGGGGTCCGGTCGCGCTCGGGGGTGGGGAGCAATCTCCGGCGTCCCGGTGGATGCCTCCCGCGGCTCGGAGCGCGCCTCGGTTCGGCCTGCGCGGGCGTCGGATCGCCGGCGCGCGCGACGCGGCCTCCGTCGCGCCTGCGGGTCGGTCGTCGCCCGGGCCGGCGCCTGCCCGGACCCCCGACGCGGATCTCGGGACAGCGAATGACCATTCCAGAAACGATGAATCTCCCTCGGCAAATTGTTTCCCATTTGGAACCGATGACGCGCCATGAGGGGCCCGATCCCATCACCGTTTCGTCAACTCGTTAACCGATCCTAAAGATCGGTAGTGTCTCAGTTTGAAATCTGATGCCGCAGCCGGCGCGCTTGCCGCCCCTATCGCATCATCCCCACCTCTGCGCTATGCTCAGCGCCAAGCAGAGGAGGCCAGACATGCCTACAGGACCGAAGGGTGAGAAGCGCCCAGCCGACATCATCGGCAACGCCGTGCGCGTCGCCAGGATCGCCACGGGTGAGGAGCCGGAGGGGCTAGACGAGGCGCCTGCGAAGGACGAGGCCGCCGCGGCCATGGGGCGGAAGGGCGCCGCCGCCCGCGCGGCGAAGCTCACGCCCGAGCGGCGGCAAGAGATTGCCAGGAAGGCGGCGGCGAAGCGGTGGGACCGCGAGAAGTAGTGCTTGCTTGCAAGCAAGGAAGCGGCTATCCGGTGCTTGCAAGCAAGCAGCGGGTGATTCTATGTCCGACATGCCAAGCGAGGGCGGAAAGGCGCGGGCTCAGAAGCTGAGCCCAGAGCGGCGCAAGGCTATCGCGCAGAAGGCTGCGGCGGTCCGCTGGGCCAAGCCGCCCGCCAGTGCACCCGTTGAAGCGGGGGCGGAGGGGGTGGACGGGGAACTCCTTCCCCCTTCTCCGTTTGCTAAGTTCCGTGGGCAGATAGACATGGGGGGCACCCCCATTGACGTGTATGTGCTTGATACGGGAGACCGGGTGATAAGCATGCGCGGCGCCGTCAAGGCGATGACCGGCCAAGATGCTGGCAACCTGGTCGAATATCTGAGCGTTCAGGGCCTGAAACCTTTCATTGACAGTGAGTTAGCCCTGGTCGAAACCAGGGATTTCTTCATCCCAGGGACGCAGTTCCGCGGTAGAGGCATAACTGCCGAGCAGTTTGAGATAATACTAACTGCTTACGTCAAGGCCCTACACGCCGGCTCTTTGACCACTAGTCGGCAACGAGAAATCGCGACCGCATGTGCTATTCTAAGCACTGCCTTCCTCAAAATCGGAATTATAGCTCAGATTGATGAGGCTACCGGCTACCAATATGTTCGGGCTGAAGATGCGCTTCAGATTAAACTGCGGGCCTTCATCGCCGACGAGTTGAGAGACTGGGAGAAAACTTTTCCTGATGAGTTGTGGGAGCAGTTCGGGAGACTAACAAACTGGAAAGGTAGCCTTCATCAGCGTCCCAAGTGGTGGGGACATCTGGTGATGGAACTTATATACAATGCCCTTGACCCTGATGTTGCAGATTACCTAAAGAAAAATAAACCAAAGCCCGTTCACGGCAGCAACTACCACCAATGGCTATCGCAGGATATCGGGCTCAAAGCCCTTATACTGCACATCTATGAGATTATCGGAATTGCAAAAACTTGCTCCGATATACGTGAGTTGCGGGAGAAGGTAGCGATCCACTACGGCCGCGAGCCGGTCCAGCTTACACTCTACCTGCCCAAAGCGCGCTAGGGTGAACCTCGTGCTTGACGACAAGCAAAAAGTTCACTACACATGGGGCATGAACAAGCTCCCCCTCGCCAAGCGCGTCCTCATCCTCACCATGCTGGTCGAGGGCATGTCCATGCGTTCGGCTAGCCGCACGGCGGGCGTCTCTATCAACACCGTCACGAAGCTCATGGTGGAAGCCGGGGAAGCCTGCGCCGCCTACCACGAAGAGACGGTATCAAGCGACATTCGGAACTGGCCCGGTGGCGACACCCAGGATTGGCCCACCCCGTCATGTGGTTTCGACTTCGGTTTCAAGCGCCGGGCCGGCCTTCTGCAGAAGGCCGGCCCGGCGCTTCTCGCGCAGCCTGTAGCTGTCGCCCCGGATGGTGATGACGTGGGAGTGGTGGAGCAGGCGATCGAGGATCGCGGTGGCCACCACCGGGTCGCCGAACACCGCGCCCCACTCGCCTACGGACCGGTTCGAAGTCACCAGCATCGCGCCGCGCTCGTAGCGGCGGCTGACGAGCTGGAAGAACAGGTGAGCGGCGTTGGGCTCGAGCGGCAGGTAGCCCAGCTCGTCCACGATCAGCAGCTTCGGCTTGGCGAAGTGCGCCAGCCGCTCCTCGAGCCGGCCCTCGACCTGGGCCTTGGCGAGGTTGGCCACGAGCGCCATGGCGCCGGTGAAGAGCACGGTGTGGCCGGCCACGATCGCTTCGCGGCCGAGCGCCACCGCAAGGTGCGTCTTGCCGACGCCCGGGGGGCCGAGCAGCAAGAGCGCATCGCCGTGGGCGATGAAGCGCCCCGTCGCGAGGTCGCGGATCTGCCCCTTGTCGACCGAGGGCTGGGCGGCGAAGTCGAAGCCCTCCAGGGTCCGCACGAAGGGGAACTTCGCCAGCCCGAAGCTCATCTCGATGCGGCGCTGATCCTTCCGTGCGATCTCGCGCTCGCAGAGGAAGGCGAGCGCCTCGCGCAGGGTCATCTCCCCCCGCGCCGCCTCGTCGAGCAAGCCGTCGAGCTGGTCGCGCACCGCCGTCAACTTCAAGCGCGTCAGCATCCGGTCGAGCTCGTCCTGGGTCTGCGCTCCCATCACCAGGCGCCCCCGGCCACCGCCTCGTACTCGGCGAGCGGGCGCAGCAGCGCCGGCGCCGGGATCGGCGCGGCCTCGGCTGCCTCGGCGTCTTCTCTGACCACGCGGCCGGCGGCACCCGCGACGCCCTCGAAGTGAGCGCGGTCGGTGAAGCGCCCGCGACGGTCCGCGCTGCGGGGATGACGGGCCACCTCGATGCCCGCATGGGTGACCTGCACAGTCTCGGCCGTGACCAGCACGCTCACTCGCTCCCCGATCAAGCGCCACGGCACCGAGTAGGCGTTCGTCTCGATCTCCACCGCGCAGTCCGCTCCCACGCGTCGGCTCAGCTCGCGCGCGGCCAGGAACGGGCCGCGGTCGGGCAGCGGCCGCAGGGCGGCGGCCTCGTCGCGCGCGAAGCGGACCATGGGCGCCTCGCCGGTGGTGCCGTGGACGCGCTGATCGGCGATCTCGCGCGTCCACTCGGCCAGATGCGCCTCCAGGGCCGCGAAGCTCTCGAAGGTTCGCCCCGCGACCGCGTTGCCCTTCACGTAGCCCACGCCGCGCTCGTCCTTGCCCTTGGTCCGCGCCCGGTACGGCGCGCAGGCCTGGACCCGGAAGCCCCAGTGCCGCGCAAAGGCGTGGAGCTTGGGGTTGAGCACCACCTCCCGCGTCGCCGCGTCGTGGTGCAGGATCAGAGCGCGCGCATTGTCGAGCAGCACCTCCTCAGGCACGCCCCCAAAGGCTGCGAAGGCACTCTCCATGCCTTCGAACCAGTGCTCCTGGCGCTCGCCCAGGAAGGCCCGGACGTGCAGCCGGCGCGAGTGGCCCAGCGTCGCCACGAAGAACGACACCGGTCGCAGAGCGCCCTCGATCTCGACCCGCCTCTGGCCGAAGTCGATCTGCAACTGCTGGCCCGGGCGCGTCTCGAACCTCACCGTCGCCCGCGCTTCGGCCCGTAGCGCTTGGCGCAGCGGTGCCACCGCACGCTCCACCGTGCGCAGGCTTACCTCAATGCCCCTCTCGGCCGCGAGCTCCTGGCGAACCACGTCCGCGTTGCCCGCGTGGCGGCGGAAGCGCTCGGACAGCCAGCCCCCAAGACCGTCGAGCGACGTCTTGCGTGTCGGTGCCACCGGGCGTCGCCAGCCGCCCTCGCGCAGCCACCGCCGCACCGTCGTCCGCGAGCACCCCAGCTCCGCCGCGATCCGCCGCGCCCCCCAGCCGAGCGCCTTCAGCCTCAGCATCGCCGACACGTCGTCCGGCTCCTTCATCTCGTCCCTCCGCAGACCTTCAGTCCGCAGAAGCCTCTCCGTCACTGGCATGGTCATCCAGGCCCTCCCCTCAGGCTACCGAGGGGGCCAGTTCCTCATGTCGCCTCCGGACCAGTTTGCCGTGACGCCTGACAGACGGTGCGCGACGTGAAGGCCAAGCGCGTCCAATGCGACGAAATCTGGTCGTTCTGCTACGCTAAGGCAAAGAACGTCCCCACCGCCAAAGCCGCGCCCGAAGATGCGGGCGACGTGTGGACGTGGACCGCGCTCGACAGCGACAGCAAGATGATCCTGGCCTGGGAGGTTGGCGACCGCTCGGCCGCCACCGCCATCGAGTTCATGGACGATCTGCGCTCTCGCTTGGCGGGCCGGGTCCAACTCACCACGGATGGGCACAAGGCGTATCTGGAGGCCGTGGAGGGCGCGTTCGGGGCTGATGTGGACTACGCCATGCTGGTGAAGCTCTACGGCGAGCCTACGGGCCAGCGCGGACACGAGCGCAAGTACTCCCCTGCCGAGTGCACCGGCACCCGCAAGATGCGGATTGAGGGCAGCCCTGATGTGGCGGTCGTCAGCACGTCGCACGTCGAGCGCCAGAACCTCACGATGCGGATGGGCATGCGTCGGTTCACCCGGCTCACCAACGGGTTCAGCAAGAAGCTCGAGAACCACCTTCACATGCTTTCGCTCTACTTCGTGCACTACAACTTCGTGCGAGTGCACAAGAGCCTTCGCATGACGCCCGCGATGGCCGCGGGCGTCAGCGACACGCTGCGCGACGTGGAGTGGATTGTCGGGCTCAGCGACGCCCGCGCTCCGGCGCCAACGAAGCGTGGACCTTACAAAAAGAAATTGGGTGCCTGAAACGCGAAACCCCAGGCCGGAGCCCGGGGCGTGCTAGCGGCGTGCCGCGTCGCGTTGATGCAGGCTGTATAGAGAACGTTTGCAGATATGTCAAGAGGAAAATTGTGACAACGCGCGCTGCTTTATATATAGACGGATTCAATTTGTATCATGCAATAGATGAAATTAGGGAGCCCTTCCTAAAGTGGGTCAACTACTGGCGTCTTGGTGAAATCATCATACCATCGAAATCGGAGACACTGGTTTCGGTTGTATACTGCACGGCATTTTACCCAGGCAGCCAAGAGAAGAAGTGGCGTCACCAGCAGTTACTCAATGCGCAGATTGCTAAGGGTGTAAAGATTATTAAAGGTCATTATGTCAAAGAATCTCAGTCTTGCTTCTCATGTGATTACAGATGGCAAAAGCCTACTGAGAAGGAAACGGATATCAACGTTGCTTTGCATCTGATGATAGATGGTCTTCGGAACAAATTTGACCATGCTTATCTTCTGACGGCCGACTCAGACCAAGCGGCTACTGCACGCTTGTTCCGCGCCGAGCTTCCTGACAAGAGGCTGACAACGGTGTCGCCCCCAGGCCGCAACTTCTCGGTTCATATCACGAACCACGCTCATGCCCGGCTCTCCTTAAACGCTGACCACATTGAACGCTGTATCCTGCCACAAGTTGTGGTTGCACCTGGCTGCCAGCCCGCTCGCCGGCCTAGGGAGTATGACCCTCCATCCGGGTGGGTGCACCCAGACGCGCGGCCGGGTAGGAAAAATTTCAAACTGAGACACTACCTAAAGATCGAACTTGAATCGAACCGCGCTTCGTCGCATTGGACTGGTGCGAAGCGTGCCGAGTGTCCTTCAGTTCCAGTGTGATTTGTTTCATATGTGACGAGTTGCATCGCATGACCGGCCGGGTCGGCGTCGGGGCGACGGGTCGCCGCAGATGCCTGGACGGGCTCGCGGCGAGCCCGATCGACCGCAACAGCCCTGGTCCGTCCCGGGATGCGGGCTCGACCGCACCCTTCGCCCCCGGCCGGCCGTGGGGTCGTCCCTCGCCCTCCATGCTCTCGTCGCTGGGTCCGTAGCGCGCCCTCGGGCCGGGCCCGCCGTTCGGCGCCCGTGCCCGATCCCGTCCGCGACCGATTCGCGTCGCCTCCCTCCTCCGACTCCCCCCGTATCCAGGACGCCTTTCGGCGACCGGGCTCGCCGCTTTGCCGGCGGCTTTCGGTCCGATTCGCGTCCGCGTCAATAGCGAGTTCAGTCCATGGCCATCGAGACCCTCATCATCCAAGGCGAGGCGCTCACCATCATCGGCGCCGACAGCGTGGTGCGGACGCGGACCCGGAATCAGGAGAAGGACGGGCAGAACGGTCTCGGGAACGACACCGCCCCGGATGACACCGACGACAATCCGGGCCTGCCCCAATACGACGACTACGGCCTGCGGCCCGGCTACACCGGCGAGGGCTATGTCGACATCAACGGCCCGGCCGGGGACAAGCTGAGCTTCGAGATCCCGGCCGGCGTGCCTGCGGGCGAGTACGACGTGACGCTGCGCGTCGCGTCCAACAGCGACCGGTCGGTGGCGATCCTCGTGGACGGCGTGCAGCAGGGGGGCCCGCAGAACGGCAAGACCGGCGACTTCTACCTCTGGAAGATCCTGACCTTCCCGGTCACCGTTCCGGAGGGCGAGGGCCCGCACACCGTCGTCATCAAGCAGACCACCGGCGCCGGACCCAACGTCGATGCGGTGGCGCTGTCCGAGCGCGGCGCGGCCGTGAGCTTCGCCGCCCCCGGGATCACGAGCGACGCCGCCTTCACCGTCTCCGAGAACGCGACCGAGATCGGCGTCGTCGCCGCCTCCGACCTCGACGGCGACGCGATCACCTACGCCGTCGCCGACGGCGGCGACGGCGCGCTGTTCCAGATCGACCCCGCCACCGGCGCGCTGTCCTTCGTCGAGGCGCCCGACTTCGAGGCGCCCGCCTCGTCCGTCGGCACCAACACCTACACGCTCACCGTCACCGCCTCCGACGGCGGCGAGCCGGTGGCGCAGGTCGTCACCGTCACCGTCGAGGACGTGGCGGAGGACGTCGCGCGCCCCGTGATCGAGCAGATCCTGCTCCAGGCCGAGGACCAGCCGCTGACCCTCGCGTCGCCGGCGGACAAGGACTCCAGCGTTCAGCAGCGCAACGACGACGACATCCCCGGAGAGGCCGCCGCGACGGGCAAGATCCTCGACGCGGCCGGCCTGCGCGCCGGCTACGCCGGGGCGGGCTACACCGACTACGGCAACGACGCGGGCGACCTCGTCGCCTACGGCTTCGACGTCGCGGAGGCGGGGGTCTACACGCTCCACATCCGCTACGCCTCGCAGGCCTCCGGCGGCGCTCCGCGCGAGCTGGCGCTCGCGGTCAACCCCGGGGCGGAGGGCGAGGCCTCGCTCGGCGCCGTCGTCTTCCCCGACACCGGCGGCACCTCCGGCCCGGCCGAGACGCAGGGCTTCAACAACTGGGGCGTGCTGAGCCTCGACGTGGCGCTGAAGGCCGGCGCCAACGCCGTCACACTCGCCATCCCCGCCGGCAAGACCTCCGGGCCCAACGTGGACGCGGTGGCGCTGACCACCGCCGGCGCGCAGGCGAACTTCGCCGCCCCCGCCTTCACCTCCGAAGCCTCCTTCGAGGTGGCCCAGGGCGAGACCGCGGTCGGCGCCGTCGCGGCGACCGACCTCGACGACGACACCACCGACGGCGTGCCCGCGCCCGCGCCGACCTACGCCATCGCCGGCGGCGCCGACGCCGACGCCTTCACGATCGACCCCGCCACCGGCGCGCTGGCGCTGGCCGTGCCGGCCGACGCGGCGGCGAAGCCGTCCTACGCCGTCGTGGTCTCGGCCACCGACGCCGAGGGCGCGGTGACCGAGCAGGCCGTGACCGTGACGGTCGAGGCCCCCGAGCAGCCCGTCGATCAGCCCGCGACGGGCATCACGCTCACCGCGCTGGAGGTGGCCGAGAACGCCCCCGGCGCGGCGCTGGCCGACATCGTCGTGGCCGACCCCGACACGACCTACGCGGCCTCCGACCTGGTCGTCTCCGACCCCGCGACCTTCCGCGTGGTCGGCGAGCCCGGCGCGCTCCAGCTCGCGCTGGCCGAAGGCACGTCGCTCGACTTCGAGGCGGGCGCGCAGGCGACCGTCACCGTCTCGCTCGCGGCCTCGCCCGGGGTCGCGGCCGAGTTCACCCCGGCGCCCTCGAACGACCCGTCCGACGACGAGGCCCCGAACGCGGCGCCCACGGCCCTCGACGGCACCGCCGCGACCGACGAGGACACCGCCGTCGGCATCGACCTGGCCGAGCTGATCGCCGACGACCTCGATGCCGACGACGCGCTCACCGTCGCGGCCTCCTCGGAGGACGGGACCGTCGCGGTCTCGGGCACGACGCTGACCTTCACGCCCGCGGCCGACTTCTCGGGCGACGCGCTCATCTCCTACACCGTCACCGACACCGGCGGGCTCGCGTCGAGCGCCACCGTCACGGTGGGCGTCGCCCCGGTGGACGACCCGGCGAGCGTCGTGCTGAACGCCGTCGCGGTGGCCGAGAACGCGCCCGGCGCCGTCGTCGCCGACATCGTCGTCACCGATCCCGACACCACCTACACCGCCGCCGACGTCACCGTGGACGACGACCGCTTCGTCGTCACGGGCGAGCCCGGCGCGCTGAAGCTCGCGCTCGCCGAGGGCGCATCGCTCGACTTCGAGGCGGCGCGGCCGCAGGTCAACGTCGCCGTGGGCGGCGCCTCCGTGGCGTTCACGCCGGTCGTGGACGATGTGGACGAGGGCGGGCCGGTCGCGGTGCGCTTCGACGCGGGCACGATCGCCGGCTACTCGACCCAGGACCGCCCCGACCAGGGCGGGGCGGGGGTCTCGGTGGGCGACGGCTCGTCGTTCACGCTCGACGGCAACCTGTGGAAGCGCGCGCCGCTCTCGCAGGCCTACACCATCACCGAGGACACGCGGATCACGCTCGACCTGCGCGTCGGCGCCACGACGCCTGAGATCGTCGGCATCGGCATCGACTCGGACGAGGATCCGTTCAACGCGGGCGGCCGGCTCTACCAGCTCGGCGGCACCCAGTCCCAGCGCTCCTTCGTCGACCTGCGCGGGGCGGGCGTGCCCAACGGCGACGGCACCGCGCGCTTCACGATCGACCTCTCGGCCGCGGCCGGCAAGACGGTCTCCTCGCTGGTCTTCGTCTCGGACGACGACGACGCCCGCAACGGGCTCGGCTCGGCGACCTTCGCCAACGTCTCGCTCGTCGAGGCCGCCGACGAGGGCGGCAACGCCGCGCCGCGCGTGGTCGGCGGCGGCGTCGCCGGCTTCTCGGTCGACGAGGGCGGCGCGATCGAGGTGGACCTGCCCTTCGTGGACGACGACGGCGACGCGCTGACCTACGGCTTCACGCTGGCGGACGCGAACGGCGCCCCGGTCGCGGCCCCCGAGGGGCTGGGCGTCGTGGACGGCGTGCTGACGGGCCCCGCGCCCTCGAAGCCCGGCGCCTACACCGTGACGCTCACCGCGAGTGACGGGACGGCCGACGCGACCACCTCCTTCGTCCTGACGGTGGACGACGTGAACGAGGCCCCGGTGGCCTCCGACCCCGTGCTCGAGCCCTACGCGGTCGCGGCCGGCAAGCCGATCGCCGGCATCGACATCGCCCAGTTCGGCGCCTTCTTCACCGACGCGGACGAGGGCGACACGCTGACGCTCACGGCTGAGAACCTGCCCGCCGGTCTTTCCGTCAACGACGAGGGCGTGATCGTCGGCACCCCGCGCGGCAACGGCACGGTGACGGCCGTCATCCGCGCCACCGACGCCGCGGGCGCCTCGGCCACCATCGAGATCACCTTCGACATCGACGGCGCCGACCTCGGCGACAGCATCGTCGTGGAGGCCGAGGACTTCACCGGCCTCGCTCAGGCGACCAACTTCGTCGCCACCGGCCAGGCCGGCGCCTCGGGCGACCAGATCATCCGCGCGTCGAAGTCGAACACGGCCGCCTCGGTCTCCACCGACCTGTCGAAGAACGGGCTGACGGAGGGCTTCTACAAGGTCGCGATGACCTTCTACGACGAGACCGACGGCAGCGCGGTCTACAGCTTGCGCATCGGCGACACCGTGCTCGCCGAGGCCGCGGCCTTCGACGGCGCCGGCACCCAGGACTTCCCCGGCCAGCCCACGGGCTCCGCCGGGCAGAAGGGCAACATCAAGACGGTCGTGTTCGACGCGCCCGTCTTCGTCACCGAGGGCACGGTGCTGACGCTCTCGGGCCAGGCCGACGGGGAGCTGCTGCGCACCGACAAGTTCACCTTCACCAAGGTGGAGGCCCCCAACGGCGCGCCCTCGGCCGCGAGCCTCGACGCGAGCGCGGTGGCCGAGAACGCCGCCGGCGCGGTCGTCGGCACGCTGTCGGCGAGCGACCCCGAGGGCGACGCGATCACCTTCTCGGTTGCGGCCGACTCCCCCTTCGAGGTCGTGGACGGCCAGCTCAAGCTGAAGCCCGGCGTGGCGCTCGACTTCGAGGAGTCCGCGGCGACCACCGTCTCGGTGACGGCCTCCGACGGCACCGCCCAGACCACGGGCGACGTGACCGTCGCGGTCGCGGACGCCAACGACGCGCCGACGCTGGCCTCGGGCGCGGCGCTGGCCGACGCCCAGGTCGCATTCGGCCAGGGCGGCACCGTGGACCTCTCGGTCCTCGGCGCCACCGACCAGGACGCGGGCGACACGGTGAGCTACGCCGTCGCGGGGGCGGGCGGCACCGCCCTGCCCGCGGGCTTCGCGGTCGATGGGACCACGCTGGTCGTCCCGGCCGACGCGCCCGCCGGCGCCTACGCGGTCGAGGTCTTCGCCACCGACGGCGCCGCGGACTCGGCGTCCGTCTCCTTCACGGTGACGGTGGGCGAGCCCGTGGCCTTCGAGCCGATCACGATCCAGGCCGAGGCGGGGACCATCGCGCTCGCCCAGGCCGCCGACGGCAAGCAGACCCAGGTCCGCGACGCCGACAACCCGGAGACGGGCGGCACCACGACGCTGCGCCCCGACTTCACCGGGACGGGCTACGTGGACTACGGCAACGACGCCGGGGACGCGTTGCGCTTCACCGTCACCGTGCCGACGGCCGGGGCCTACGACCTCAACGTGCGCTACGCCTCCAACTCGCCGCGTCCGCTCGACCTGGCGGTCAACGGCGCGGCCGCCGGGCAGATGGCCTTCGCCAGCACCGATCCCGACGGGACCGGGCCGCAGGAGGGCTTCGACAACTGGGCCTTCCTGACCCGGACCGTCACCCTGGCGGCGGGCGAGAACACGATCGCGCTGGCGATCCCCGCGGGCGCCACCACCGGCCCCAACCTCGACCGCGTCGAGATCACCGCCGGAGGCACCGGCCCGATCCCGGCCGGGCCGCAGGACGACACCACCGCGGACGCCGACGGCGACCTGTTCCTCGACGGCCCCGACGGATCCCTGAACGAGGCCCAGGCGGCGTCGATGAACTTCAACCTCGGCGGGCTCGACGCGGACATCGTCAAGGTCGAGCTGAGCTTCGACGGGGGCGCGACGCGCGCCGACATCACCGGCAGGCCCGACGCCGACGGCGACTTCGTGTTCGACGGCTCCGCGCTCCCCGCGGGCCCCGTCACGGCGACGATCATCGTCACCGACGCGGCCGGCAACGAGGCCGCGGCCACGTCGAGCTTCGAGGTCGCGGCCCCCGCGGGCCAGCCGATCGTGATCCAGGCCGAGGACGAGACGCGCGTCACGGTCGAGGACGCCGGCACCGGCCCGCTCGACAAGAGCCTGACCCGGGAGGTGAGCGAGGCGAGCCCCGACGCCTTCGGCAACTACCGCGCCGGCGCCGATGGCGGCGCCTACGTCGATTTCGGCACGAACCCCGGCGACGCGCTCGCCTTCTCGGTGACCGCGCCCGCGGCCGGCACCTACACGGCCACCATCCGCTACGCCAACGGCGGCGCCGAAGGCCGTCCGCTCGCGCTCAGCGTCAACGGGGGCGCGGCCTCGAACGTCGCCTTCACCCCGACCGGCACCGGCGATGCGGGCTGGGAGAACTGGACCGAGATCGCGGTCACGCTCGACCTCGCCGCCGGCGCCAACACGGTGCGGCTGGCGATCCCGTCCGCGGCCGATGGCGGCGTCCCCAACGGCCCCAACATCGACCGGATCGTCTTCACGCCGAAGGGGGATGACGGCGGCCAGGACGGTGGCGGCCGGCCCGGCGAGGCCCAGAGCTTCGCCGACGTCGTCAAGATCAACTTCGAGCCCGCGCCGGGCGCCGCCTTCGGCGCGCCCGCGGGCTACGCGACGCCCGCGGGCTTCGAGGCCGACACGGGCGCGGCTTACGGCGAGCGCGGCAACGGCTTCACCTATGGCTGGGTGGACGTCGAGGGCGGCGCCGTCACGGCCACGCCGAAGGCGCAGCCGAACGGCTCGATGCGCTACAAGAACGCCGCCCCCGAGGCGTCGGACCTTCAGAAGACCTACGCCCATTTCGAGTATCCCGGCGCGAGCGCGGCCGACAACGAGCGCGCCTGGGAGATGGCGCTCGAGAACGGCACCTACGAGCTGACGGTCGCCATCGGCGACACCGGCGGCCCGTTCGACTCCGACTACCTGCTCAACGTCGAGGGGCGGGCCTTCGGGCCCAAATGGACGCCCGAGAACCTCGCCGGCGCCTCGCCGGTGAACCCCGGCTACGACAGCGAGCAGGACGGCGACGGATACCGCTCGACGCTGATGACCGGCGTGGTGCAGGTCACGGACGGGCGGCTGACGCTCGACTCGATCGGCGGCTCCAACACCGAGATCCAGTGGCTCGAGCTGGAGCGGATCCCGGATCTGACGCCCGACGACGGCCGCTCGGCCGACCTCGACTACTCCTTCTTCGTCTCGCCCGTCGCGGCCTCGCTCGAGGACGGGCAGGTGCCGATCTCGATCGGCGCGAACGGCGAGCTGCCCACCGGCATCGACCCGACCTCGAGCCTCATCGTCGGCGTCAACCTCCAGGCGCCCGGCCATCGCGGCCCCAACATCGCCCATGTCGACGGCATCAAGCTCGTCGAGACGCTGACCGGCATCGAGGTGCCGGTGGACGTGCAGATCACCGGGGGCGCGGACTCGCTGACGATCCGGCCGTTGCAGGATCTCAAGGAGTTCACCTCCTACACGCTCAAGATCGAGGACGTGCTCGACCTCGGCGCGGTGTCCGACGCGGACGCGCCGCTGCGCCGGATGCAGGATCTGACGACCAGCTTCGTCACCGGCGAGGCGCCCGTCGAGGTCGCGCGCGAGGTCGCCTTCACCGAGCAGCTCCAGCTCAGCGGCTTCGCCGACGGCGCCTTCGGCTTCACCTCGACCGAGTTCGGGCCCGACGGCCGGCTCTACGTGGCCACCATCATGGGCGAGATCCATCGCTGGGACGTCAACCCCGACGGCAGCATCGACAAGGCCTCGCGGGAGACGCTGAGCCACGACTACTTCGACCAGGGGGCGGCGGGCCGGCGCGGCATCATCGGGCTGACCTTCGATCCCGAGGATCCCGACGTCATCTGGGTCTCGGACAACTGGCCGATCCCGCGCGAGGGCAAGGCCTACGCCACCCCCGAGTTCAGCGGCCAGGTGTCCAAGATCACCTTGGGGGCGGGCGGGGCCTTCGAGGGCGCCGAGGTCGAGACCTACGTCACCGGCCTGCCGCGCTCGGGCGGCGACCACGTCAGCAACAGCCTGGAGTTCCGCCCCAACCCCGACGCGGGCGGGCCGGACTACCTGCTCTACCTCACGCAGGGCTCGAACTCGGCCGCCGGCGAGAAGGACAACGCCTGGGGCAACCGCCCCGAGCGGCTGCTCTCGGCCGCGGTGCTGGAGATCGACCGCAGCCAGGACGCGCCCGAGGGCGGCTTCGTGGTCAAGACCGAGCCGATCATCGACGGCGTGCCCACGACCGACAACCCCGACGGCGCGTTCAACCCCGACGGCACCTATCCGGGCTTCTACGACCCGTTCGCCGACGGCGCGCCGGTGAGGATCTTCGCCACCGGCGTGCGCAACGCCTACGACCTCGTCTGGCACTCCAACGGCAAGCTCTACCTGCCCACCAACGGCACCGCCGCCGGAGGCAAGTCGCCCGACGACCCCTCGACGCCGCAGGACGAGTCCGCCTCGAACTCGCCCAAGCAGCTCGACTACCTCTTCAGCGTGCAGGAGGGGGGCTACTACGGTCATCCGAACCCGCTGAGGGGCGAGTACATCCTCAACGGCGGCAACCCGACCTCGGGCATCGACCCCAACGAGGTGGGCGGCAACAGCTACTACGCGCCGGGCACCCTGCCCGACCCGGACTACGACATCGCCTCCACCTACTCGCTGGGCTTCAACCAGTCGCCCAACGGCGCCATCGAGTACAAGGGCACGGCGTTCGGCGCCAACCTCAAGGGGGCGCTGCTGATCGCCCAGTTCTCCTCGGGCGACAACGTGCGGATGGTGCTGCTCGACGAGAACGGCGACGTGCGCGAGGACGACGTGCTGCGCCGGCCCGACGGCTCGGTGATCGACAGCTACATCGACCCGCTCGACATCATCGAGAACCCCGCCACCGGGCAGCTCTACCTGATGACGCTCAACCGCGGCAGCGGCGAGAGCCAGCTCGTGCTGCTCACCCCGGCGCCGGGCGGCGTGGCGGGCGACACCACCGCCGACGAGGGGGGCGACCTCTCGATCTCGGCGATCGACGCCACGGATCCGGCGGCGGTGGTGTTCAAGGTCGCGGGCCTCGACGCCGACATCCAGGCGATCTCGGTGAGCTTCGACAACGGGGCCACCTCCCAGGCCGTGACGCTCGACGCCCAAGGCCGGTTCACGGCGGACCTGTCGGGCCGCACCGGGCCGGTGACGGCCCGGCTCACGGTGCGCGACGACGACGGCAACTCCGCGTCCAAGGCCACCGCGCTGACGCTCGGCGGCGGCGGCGGCGGCACGGGCGGGGAGACCGTCATCGACGCGACCCGGTTCACCGTGCTCAGCACGCTGACGGGCAGCGCCGCGACCGTGATCCGCCGGATCGACGACCCCTCGACCAAGGAGCCGACCGGGGGCAACGACACCGACGGCGACGGCTACAACGACGGGTTCGACGGGCTCGGCTACCTCGACCCGAACGGCGGCGCGGAGGACAAGGCGTCCTTCGTCGTCGACGCGGCGGCGGCGGGCACCTATCAGCTCACCTTCCGGATGGCCGCCAACTCCGAGCGCCCGATCGCGGTCAGGACCGGCGACCAGTCGGTGGCGATCACGGGCACCGACACGACGAGCTTCACCAACTGGACGGACTTCCCCATCACGCTGACGCTCCAGCAGGGCGCCAACACCATCGTGATCGCGCAGACGGGCGGCGCGGGCCCCAACATCGACAGCGTGCGCGTGACGCCGCTGGAGGTGGAGGACGTCACCGCCGACGAGGGCGGGGATCTCGCGCTCGCGCTGGTCGACGCCACGGATCCGTCCGCGGCGGTGTTCGAGGTGACGGGCGACGACGCCGACATCGCCTCCTTCGCGGTGAGCGTGGACGGCGGCGAGGCGCAGGCCGTGACGCCCGACGCGCAGGGCCGCTTCACGCTCGACCTCGGCACCGAGGCGCGCCAGGTGACGGTGACGCTGACCGTCACCGACGGCTCGGCCAACACGGCGGCCGCCGCGACGGTGGTCACCGTCGAGGGCGAGGAGCCCGCCGCCAACGACGGCGAGGAGACCGTGGGCGGCGTCACCTACGTGGTCTACGAGGCCGAGAACGCCGCCTCCGTCGGCGACCCGGCCGAGGTGACGACGGCGCAGAGCGACCGCGGCCAGCGCGGCGGCGCCTTCGTCGACTTCGTGGGGCCCGACACCGAGTCCGTCACCTGGACGGTGGAGGTGGCCGAGGACGGCACCTACGCGCTCGACATCCTCTACGCGCTCGGCGCGGGCAAGGCGGCGCGGCCGATGCCGCTCCTCGTGGACGGCGAGCAGGTCTCGACGCTCGCCTTCCCCGCCAACTCCAACGCGGCCGAGGACCAGTGGGGCCCGCAGAGCG
Organism: uncultured Alphaproteobacteria bacterium; assembly: GCA_963799455.1. Taxonomy (GTDB): domain Bacteria; phylum Pseudomonadota; class Alphaproteobacteria; order Rhodobacterales; family Rhodobacteraceae; genus CAWCXF01. The sequence continues at coordinate 908,335 of CAWCXF010000007.1, forward strand.
CCACCGTGACGCTCGCGGCCGGCACGCACACGATCACCGTGACGGCGCCGGGCGGCGTCGGTCCGAACGTGGACTACCTGCGCCTGTCGAAGGCGCCGGTGGACGTGTTCGACCCCTCCTACGCGGCGGTGGACGGCGAGGCGCGCCTCGAGCTTGAGGCCGTGGACGGCTCGACCCGCACGCTCAGCGACACCGAGGTGGAGTTCTACTTCACCGTGGACGAGGGCGGGGTCTACGCGCTCGACGTGGCGGCGAACGCCGGCGCGCCGGACGGGGCGGGGCTGCGCTTCGTGCTCAACGGCCAGGAGATCGGCCGCGACGCGTTCCCCGGCCAGGGCGACGCGGGCGAGGAGACCGTCTTCGCCACGCTGAAGGCCGGCACCGACTACAAGCTGACGGTGGTGTCCGATCGGCCGGGGGCCTCGGCGCTCGACTACCTCGACGTGCGCGCGGCGCCGGGCGACGCCGACGCCGACATCGAGCTGCGCAGCCTCGAGCCGTCCTTCGCGGGCCAGCGGCTGCACTTCTCGTTCCTCCAGAACAACAGCGGCTCGAATCCCGACCGCGTGTTCAAGGACAGCGCGCTCGTCGAGATCTCCAACAGCGGCACCAAGCCGCTGGAGTTCCGCGACGCCACGATCGACGGGCCGTTCAAGCTCGCGAACCCGGCCGCCTTCGACGGGCTGACGCTCGCCGCAGGCGCGAAGATGCAGGTCGAGGTGCTGTTCGACGGGCCGGGCATCTCGCCCAAGCCCACCGACGGGCTGAACTCCGTCTACGAGGGCGCGCTCAGGCTCTCGACCAACGACGCCGACACGCCGGTGGCCACGGTCGACCTCGCCGGCTTCTGGCAGGCGCGCGACGAGGGCGGGCAGGAGCCCAACGTCAACGAGGTCTGGCAGCTCTTCGGCTTCGGCAACGTCATCGAGGGGCTGAAGCTCACGGGCGGCGGCGAGAACTCGGCGCTGAGCACCAAGGACGTGTTCGCCAAGACCGACGCGACGGAGGTGCTCTCGCCCTACTGGAAGATCGCCGACGGCGTGGAGCAGGCGCGCATCACCCAGATCGCCGCCTTCCACGGCGACGGGGGCGCCACCCTCGGCATCCACGCACCGGGCGACAAGAACGCCGACGACATCTTCTGGAACCATGCGGGCAACCAGAACCAGCGGGTGCTCCCGCTGGTGGGCTCGAACGGCGGCGACGGCGGCGTGGCGGCGACCAAGGGCGGCTTCTCGACGGCGGCGTTCACCCGCTCCGACATCCCCAGCGGTTGGGCCGGCACGGGCATCTTCGGCATCGAGGTGGCGAACCTCTCGACCGACCCGCGCCTCAACCCGAGCGGGCCCGTGAAGGTGGCGGGCGCGCAGCAGGGCCACACCGTCAAGGTGTTCCAGGCCGTGGACGGCGACGGGAACCCGATCGCCGACACCTACCTGGTGGCGATGGACTACACGGGCATCAACTACGACTACAACGACAACCTCTACGTCATGCAGGGCGTGACCCCGGTTGGCTTCGGCGGCTCGGTGACGGTGACCGGGCTCGACGACGCCGCGGCCGACGACCGGCTGGTGTTCACCAACATCGACAAGCCGGCGAACGGCGCGCAGCTCTTCCGCGACGAGGCGACCTTCACGCTGACCAACGACGGGCTCGGGCCGGTGGCGATCACCGGGCTGACGCTCGGCGGCGCGGACGCGGACGACTTCGAGATCGTGGGCGCGGCGCCCAGCACCATCCCCGAGGGCGGCTCCGTCCAGGTGACGGTGCGCTTCACGGGCTCCGATCCGCTCGACGACAACCAGGCGGTCCTGATGAAGGGCACGCTGACGGTCGAGACCGACTCGGGCCTGGCCCCGAAGGTCGTCCAGCTCGCGGGGCTGGCGCAGAACCAGTCCGAGCAGGGCGAGGAGCCCTCGGTCGCGCAGATCGTGGAGGCCTTCGGCTACACGACCGACGTCGCTCAAGGCCAGCTCGCCGATGGCGGGCGCGTCGAGGCGGTGGGCGACGAGGTGCTGCTGCCCTACTTCGACCGGCTCGACGGCTCCAAGCCCGTCGAGGTGATCCAGCTCGCGGCCTTCCTCAACCAGGGCAACGTCGCCCGGCTGAGCGCGCACGGCCTCTCCTCGGAGGGCCTGACCGAGCTCTTCGCGGCCGACGACCAGCAGGGCCAGACCGTCCTGCCCGACGGCCTCGTGCCGGGGACCGGCGACACCGGAGGGGTCGCGCGGGCCTCGTTCAACCCGTCGGCGCCCTTCGGGCTCAAGGTGACGGTGGACGGGCGGCCGACCTACGCCTCCTGGACCGACCCTGAGGCCAACCGGATCGACCCGAAGTTCGGCCAGCTCGTGGCCGACGACCGGGGGCACCTGATCCGCTTCTTCGAGGCGAAGGACGCGGCCGGCAACGTGATCCCGGGCACCTACATCGGCATCCAGGACTACCCGGGCGCCGGCAACTACGACTACAACGACCACATGTTCGTCATCAGGAACGTCAAGGCGCACGCCCTGACGGCTCAGGAGGACGCGAACGGCGACGGGGTCAACGACGCGCTCCAGCGCGACGCGGATCAGGATGGCACGGTGGCGTTCTTCGACGCGGACGACGGCGCCGGCACCCCTGGCGGCGGCGATGGCGGCGGCTCGCTCGACCGCGGCGACTACGTGGTGGGCTTCAACGTCGGCGGGCCGGCGGTGGCCTCGCAGCAGGGCCTTGATGGGGTCGCGCTGCGCGGCGACGACGACGCGCTGATCGCCTACTCGGGCGACGGGGCGACCCGCGCGCCGGGGACGGACGCGGCCTCCAACGCCAACGGGGCGAACGCCCTGCCGGGCGCCTTCAAGACCTACCGGGACGGCAAGGCCTGGACCGCGGAGGTCAGCGGGCTGAAGGACGGCGCCTACGTGGTCGTGCTGCACACCCAGGAGACCTACTGGAACGCGGCCGGCAAGCGGGTGTTCGACCTGTCGATCGACGGCACCAAGGTCGCCGACGACCTCGACCCGTTCAAGGCGGCGGGCGGCGGCGACAAGCCCGTGGCGATCGAGGCGCTGGTGCAGGTGACGGGCGGCAAGTTCACGGTGACGCTCGACGCGCAAGGGTCGGACGGCATCGACAACGCCGCGCTCAACGCCATCACCGTCTACGCCTCGGGCGACCAGCCGGGCGGCGGCCTCGACACGGGCGACACCGGCGGCGGCATGGGCGGCGGCACGGGCGGCACGGATGACGGGCAGCAGCCCTTCCCCGGACCGGACGCGCCCATCGTCGCCGACGGCACGCTCACGATCGCCGCGAAGAACTACGACTTCGGCGGCCAGGACGTGGCCTACAACGACGCGGCCGGCCTCCAGGGCGGCTCGAACGGTGGCCGCGCCGGCAGCGACGTGGAGCAGACCGGCGGTGGCGACGTCGGCTGGATCGGCGAAGGGGAGTGGCTGGAATACACCATCGCGGTGCCGGAGGCGGGCGACTACGACTTCGACCTCCTCCTGTCCACGACGGGCGCAGGCCGCTCGGCCAAGGTGGACGTCTTCCTGCCCGACGCCGAGGCGCCCTACGCCTCGACCGGCTCGATCGCCAACCCGTCGTCCGGGAGCTACACCTCCTTCGAGGCGCGCTCGGGCGAGCCGGTGACGCTCCAGGCCGGGGTCCAGGTGGTCCGCGTCACCTTCGAGGGCGGCAGCCAGGACTTCCGGTCCTTCACGCTCAACCGGGTCGGGGCGCCGACGGCGCCCGCGAACGAGGCGCCGGTGGCGGCGGGGATCGCCGATCAGTCGGGCGACGAGGGCCAGCCCTTCGCGCTCGACCTCGCGGACCACTTCTCCGACGCGGACGGCGACGCGCTGAGCTACTCGGCCAGCGGGCTGCCGGAGGGGCTGACGATCTCGGCCTCGGGCGTCATCACGGGCACGCCCGTGGCGGACGGCGCCTACCCGATCACCGTCACGGCCTCCGACGGGAGCCTCTCGGCGCAGTCCACCTTCACCCTCTCGGTGGCGGACAAGCCGGCGCCGCAGCCGAACGGGCAGTCGCCGTTCCCGGGCCCGAACGCGCCGGCGCTTGCGGGCGCGCCCCTCACGATCGACGCGTCGAACTACGACGACGGCGGCCAGGGCGTGGCCTACAACGACGCGCCGGGCCTCTCGGGCGGGTCGAACGGCGGCCGCGCGGGCAGCGACGTGGAGCAGACCGGCGATGGCGACATCGGCTGGATCGGCGAGGGCGAGTGGCTGGAGTACACCGTCGATGTGGCGAAGGCGGGGCTCTACGACGTGGACCTGCTGCTCTCGACCGCAGCGGGCGGGCGCTCGGCCAAGGTGGACGTGTATCTGCCGGGGTCGGACGCTCCCTACGCCTCGTCGGGCTCGATCGCGAACCCCTCGACGGGCAGCTACGCCGCCTTCCAGCCGCGCGGGGCCGACGGCCTGGCGCTCCAGGCGGGCGAGCAGGTGGTGCGCGTCACCTTCACGGGCGGCGCGCAGGACTTCCGGTCCTTCACGCTGACGCCGCAGGAGACGGCGCCCGTCAACCAGGCGCCGACGGCCGGGGCGCTCGCCGCGGCCGAGGTGGCCGAGGACAAGGCGTTCACGCTGGACGTGGCGGGGGCCTTCTCCGACCCCGACGGGGATGCGCTGAGCTTCGCCGCCACGGGGCTGCCCTCGGGCGTGACGATCTCGCAGGCCGGGGTCGTCACCGGGACGCCCGCCGATCCCGGCACCTACTCGGTGACGGTCACCGCGACCGATCCGGGCGGGCTCAAGGCCGATGCGGCCTTCGCGCTCACGGTCGATCCCGCGCCCGCGGGTCCGGCGCAGACGCCCTTCCCGGGGCCGAGCGCGCCGAAGCTCGCGGCCGCGCTGACGGTGGACGCGACCAACTTCGACGCGGGCGGCCAGGGCGTGTCGTGGAACGACAACCCCGGGCGCGACGGCGGCGTCAAGACGGCGCGGCCCGGGGCGGACGTGGAGCTCGTCGGCTCCGAGCTCGACATCGGCTACGTCAAGAAGGGGGAGTGGGTCGAATACACGATCGACGTGGCGCAGTCGGGCAGCTACGCGCTGAGCGTCAACGCCAAGACGCCGATCGCAGGCAACGCCGTCACAGTCTCGCTGGGTGACGGTCAGACGCTCGCGACCTTCGCCCTGCCCGACAGCAACGGGACGAGCACGAGCTTCAACGGCACCGTGTTCGGGCAGACCGCCGCTCAGGTGGTGAGCCTCGACGCCGGGCTGCAGACGCTGCGCTTCGCCTTCGACGGCAAGGCCGCGCCGAACGGCTACCTGCTCGACATGCGGTCCTTCGCCCTGGAGGCCGCGAGCCCGGTGCCGCCGGCGCCCACGCCCGACGCTCCCAAGACCGTCACGGTCTTCGCGGGCGGTGAGACGGCGGCGGGCGTCGGGCCGAACTTCACCGTTCTGGCCGACGGCCAGGTGATCGGCTCGGCCAAGGTGACGAACGCCAAGGCGAGCTTCGACGGCACCTACGACGCCTTCGTGTTCGACCTCGGCGACGCGAGCCCGCCCGATGAGATCGCCATTCGGTTCACCAACGACCGCTACGTGTCGCCGGGCGGGCCGGGCAACGACCGCAACCTGTGGATCGACCGCATCGAGATCGGCGGCGCGGTGTATCAAGCCGAGGAGGACGCCGTCGTGACCGGTGACAACCAGTCCGTCGCGCAGCGCTACAATCTCGACGGGGTGCGGGAGGACATGCACATCAACGGCACCATGGTGTTCGATCTGGTCGATCTCCTCTCCTGAGGAGGCTCGCGCCGGCCCCCCTGCGGGGGGCCGGCGCCACCACCGCGCCACGATCGGCCCCGGCCTCCGGCCCCGGCCGATCCGCCTCCGGCGTCTCCATCGTGATGCGCGAGGCCGACCCTCGTCGTGGGCCGCTCCCTCGGTCCTGCATGATGGCGCTCTCCGACATCTTCGGCGCCGACGTCATCGACATCGCGCTGATCGCCGTCATCGACCTCCTCTTCTCCGGCCCGCCGGTCCTGGAGGCGGGCGCGGCCTCGACGGTGGCGGAGGCGATCGGGATCACGGTCACGCCGATCTCCGTCGCGGGCCCGATCGAGCGGCGCGACCACAAGCTCATCGCGCTCGGCATCGCCCCGGCCTTCGTCGTCCTCGCCTATGTCGGCGGCCTCGCCATCCTTTATGGGTCGCGATGACCGAAGGAGCCCGCCCATGACCCGCAGACCCCTCGTCGTCGTCACCGGCTCCGGCGGCGCCATCGGCTCGGCGCTGGTGGCGAGGCTCGGCGACGGCTTCCGCGTCGTCGGGCTCGAGCGCGAGGCCGAGGATCCGCCCTGCGAGACGCTTCGGTGCGACCTCTCCGACGACGCCTCGGTGCGCGGCGCCCTGGAGGAGCTGCGGCGGCGGCACGGGGACGCGATCGCCGCCGTCGTGCATCTGGCCGCCTACTACGACTTCACCGGCGAGCCCTCGCCGCTCTACGACGAGGTCAACGTCGGCGGCACGCGGCGGCTGGTGGAGGGCCTGGCCCCCTTCCGCGTCGAGCGCTTCGTCTACTCCGGCACCATGCTGGTCCACGAGCCGGCCGAGCCCGGCGGCCGGATCGACGAGGACGCGCCGCTCGGGCCCGAATGGGCCTATCCGAGGTCCAAGGCCGCCGCCGAGCGCGAGATCGAGTCGCATGCGGGCGCCATGCCCTACGCGCTGCTGCGCCTCGCGGGGCTCTACGACGGCGAGACGGCGGTCCCGACGCTGTCCCACCAGATCGCGCGGATCTACGAGCGCAGCCTCAAGTCGCGCGTCTACGCCGGCGACCTGCGCGCCGGCCAGTCGATGATCCACCGCGACGACCTCATGGACCTCCTGCTGCGCGTGATCGAGCGCCGCGCCGCGCTGCCGCCCCGCGTCGCCCTCCTCGCCGGCGAGCCAGACCCCATGTCCTACGGCGCGCTCCAGGACGCCATCGGCGGACTGATCCACGACCGCCCCCATTGGCGGACCGTCGTCCTGCCGGCCCCCCTGGCCAAGCTCGGGGCGCTGGTGCAGGTCCAGGCCGAGCCCGTCATCCCCGACGCCATCGACCGCGGCGAGAAGCCCTTCATCCGCCCTTTCATGGTGGACATGGCGTCGGACCACTACGCGCTCGACATCTCGCGCGCCAAGGCCCTGCTCGGCTGGGAGCCGAAGCACGACCTCGGGCGCGACCTGCCCGCGCTGGTGGCCTCGCTCAAGGACGACCCCGCCGGCTGGTACGAGAGGAACGGCATCACCCCGCCGATCTGGGTCGAGGGCGCGGCCGAGCGCGGGCTGAACGCCGAAGCCATCCGAGAGCGCCACGAAGGGAACCGCCTGGCCGAGCACCGCGCGGGCCGCTGGGCCTACTGGCTCATCGCGGCCTTGGGCACCTGGCTGCTCGTGTCCCCGCCGATGCTGGGGCTGGGCTCCGCCGGGCTCATGGCGAGCGACGCCGCCTCGGGCGTCCTGCTCGTCGCCCTCGGGCTCGCCGCGACCTCCCGGCACCTGCCGCAGGCGCGCTTCGGCGCGGCCCTCGTGGGCCTGTGGCTCCTCTTCGCGCCGCTGGTGTTCCACGAGCCCACCGCCGCGGGCTACGCCCAGGACACGCTGATCGGCGGGCTCGTCGTCGGGCTGGCGCTGTGCCTGCCGCCCTATCCGGGAATCAGCCCGCTCGCCGCCGAGACCGGGCCCCTGACCCCGCCCGGCTGGAGCTTCAACCCGTCCTCCTGGCTCCAGCGCATGCCGGTGATCCTGCTCGCCTTCGTCGGCCTCTACGTCTCGCGCTACCTCGCGGCCTACCAGCTCGACAACGTCGGCGGCGTCTGGGAGCCGTTCTTCGAGGGCTCGGCCTCGATCCGCGCAACGGCACCGAGGAGATCGTCACCTCGAACGTGTCGGAGGCCTTCCCGATCCCCGACGCCGGCCTCGGCGCCGTCACCTACATGCTGGAGATCGTCGCGGGGGTCGCGGGCGGCGTCGCGCGCTGGCGCACCATGCCGTGGCTGGTGCTCGTCTTCGGCATCATGATCGTGCCCTTGGGCGTGGTCTCGATCACCTTCGTCATCATCCAGCCGATCGTCATCGGCACCTGGTCCACGCTGGCGCTGATCGGGGCCGCGGCGATGCTCGTCCAGATCCCCTACTCCTTCGACGAGCTAGTGGCGACCTCCGAGTTCCTCTGGCGCCGCCGGCGGGCCGGGCGCCCGATCGGGCGCGTGCTCCTCTTCGGCGACACCGACGAGGGGGAGGACGGCGCCGGCGAGGGCGGGGCGGAGGAGTTCGACCAGGGCCCGCGCGCCATCCTCCGCGACATGTGGACCGGCGGCGTGACGGTGCCCTGGACGCTGGCGGCCTCGATGGCGATCGGCGTCTGGCTCATGCTCACGCGGCTGACGCTCGGCGCCGAGGATCGGGTCGCCGACATGGACCACCTGATGGGCGCGCTGGTGCTGAGCGTCACGGTCACGGCGACGGCCGAGGTCGCGCGCGCGGTGCGGCTCCTCGACATCCCGCTGGGGCTCGCGCTCCTCGTGCTGCCGTTCCTCCTCGGGCCCTCCTGGGCGCAGGCGATCTCGTCCTGGGCCTGCGGCGCGGCGCTGATCGGCCTCGCCATCCCGCGCGGGACGATTCACAATCGCTACGGGCTGGCGGGCAGGCTGGTGATCTAGCGCGGGCGGGGACGTGATGGCCAAGGCACCGAGGACGCAGCCGCTCGCGTGCGACGAGCCCTCGCGGCGGCGCAGGCTCGCCTTCCGGCCGAAGGAGGATCTGGCGCATGTGGGCGACCCCATCGCCGCGGACGTCTCGGCGCTCGCGGTGGTCGGCCGCACGCTCTTCGCCGCCTGCGACGAGACCTCGACCATCGAGCGGCTCGTTCTCGACGACGAGCGCGAGGCCTTCACCGACCACAGCTCCTTCGCCTTGGGCGACATCTTCGACCTGCCCGGAGGCGCCGATGGCGAGATGGACATCGAGGGGCTCGCCGTCGATGGCGGCCACCTCTGGGCCACCGGCTCGCACTCGCTGAAGCGCGACACGCCCGACGAGGACGCCGACGCCGACGCCGCGCTGGGCGCGCTCGGCACCGTCTCGACGGACCCCAACCGCCACTTCCTCGGCCGCGTGCCGCTGATCGAGCGCGCGCCCGGCATCTTCGAGCCCGTGCGGGAGATCGCCCCGGCCGACGGACCCGCCCGTGTGGCGCGCATGGTGAGGATGAGGGGCGCGTCGGGCCGCACCATCGTCAAGAGGATGCTGTCTCGCGATCCGCTCCTGGCCCCGTTCATGACCGTGCCCTGCAAGGAGAACGGCTTCGACGTCGAGGGCCTCGCCGTGCGCGGGGAGCGCGTGATCCTGGGCCTGCGCGGCCCCGTGATCGGCCTCCGCGCGGTCCTGATCGAGATGAGGATGAAGGAGACCGCCTCGGGCTTCCTCAAGCCGCGCCGCCTTGCGTCGGGCGCGCGCTACGCGCGGCACCTCGTCGATCTCGACGGCTTCGGCATCCGCGACCTGCTGCTCGACGGCGACGACCTGCTGATCCTCGCGGGGCCGGTCGCGGACATCGACGGCATCCAGGGCGTCTACCGCCTGCCCGGGGCCTTCGGCGGCGACCTCGGCCCCGTCCTGCGCCGCGACGCCCTCGAGCGCATCTTGCGCCTGCCCATCCGCGAGGGCTGCGACCATGCCGAGGGCCTGGCGCTGCTCGACGGCCCCGAGGCCGGGCGCCGCGAGCTGCTGGTCGCCTATGACAGCCCCGCCCCCGACCGCCGCGAGGGCGCGGGCCTCGACATCGACTGCCACCAGATTCTGAGGCGCGCCCCCTCACCCCGCGACGGGCCGCGCGGCGGCGCCGAGGATCGGGCCGGCGGGACGAACATGCGCTCGGTCTCGCCCGTCCCCAGCGCGGTAGGCGTGCCAGGTGCCGTGGCCAAGGGCCGGGAAGGCCAGGACCATGCCGAGGAACGCAGCGGCCGGCGACAGCACGACCAGCCCCAGCACGATCCCGCCCCAGGCCAGCATCACCGGCAGGTCGGCCCAGGTCATCGCCACGCTCGTGCCGAGCGCCGTCATCGCGTCGGCGCGCTCCGTGAGCGGCATCGGCATGGCGAAGGCGCTGATGGAAGGCGAAGGCCGCGAAGAGCGCGCCCACGGCGCCGTCCACCAGCAGCATTCCCCAGCCATCGGAAGTGGTGAGCAGCATCGGCAGGATCTCGTCGGTGCCGGTGAACGCGACCGGGCCGAGGAAGAGCGCGTGGATCAGCACCGCCGCGCGCATCCACCGCGTGAAGAGGCCGAGCAGCAGCACGCCCATGACGAGGGCCGAGGGGCCCGAGCGCGTCCGCACGAAGAGCATCGAGGCGAAGGTGACCCGCTCGCCCGCCTCGATCCGGCGGCTCTTCTCGCAAAGCCCGCCCGCGATCAGCGGCCCCGCCACCGCGAATCCCGCGAGCGCCGGGAAGAGGGACCACACCACCGCGATCGAGACGAGCGCCACGCCGGCCCCGCGAGCCCCAGCGCGCAGGGGCAGGTGATGATGAGCACGCCGATGGCCACGAAGATCGAGCGCCGCCAGTTGCCGTCCGCGGCGATCATCCAGCCGAGGAAGGTCGCGGCCGCCATCCGATGCACCGCGGGCGCGTGGAGCTTTGCCGCCCGGTCGGCGATCCGCTCATGGCGCCCGCGCCCGTGCTCGGCGGCCTCCAGCGCCCGCATCGTCTCGGCGAGGAAGGACGCGTCGGCCGGGCGCGGCGCCACCGCGTCGACGGCGCCGGTGAGCACCGGCGCGCCGGCCTCGGCGACCGAGCCCGCGGTGACGGGGCGGACTCGCCCGTCACCGGCGAGCGGTCGAGCTCGGTGGCGCCGGCACGGACGCGCACGTCCGCCGGCACCCGTTCGCCCGAGGCCACGCGCAGCAGGTCGCCCGGCGCGATCTCGGCCAGCGGCCCGTGGTCGAGCCCGCCGTCCGGGCGCCGCCAGCGCCTCGACCAGCGGGCCCGGATCCGTGTCGGGGCCCGCCAGGGCGACGCGCACCCGCCGCGGGGTCGGGTCGAGGCGGGCGGCCACGACGCCCTCGCAAGCCCCGAGCGCGCTCGACGGCCGCGATGCGCCCGCCGCAGCGGATGGCGGGCACCGACAGCACGACCGAGCCCCGGCCGTCCGCCTGCGCGCCCATGCGATCGCAGCCCGGCCCGCCTCAGGCGCCCGCAGGCTGCGAGCGGGGAGGGCCCCGCCTCCATCCAGCCAGCCGATGCCGCGTCGCTCACCCGGCCGTCCGTTCGGTCGGGGCCCAGGGTCGCGGGCAGGAGGGACTGGCGGGCACGGAGCCCCGGAGCGCCCGACCCCCCCGCGTGCGCCTCCGTCCCGCGGGATGGCACGTCCTGCGCGACCGCGACTTGATCCAGGTCAAGGCCGCGGAGGCTCCGATCGGTCACGCTGCGATGACCGAACGTCGCGGGCTCGGCCGCGGGCCGATCCGCGAAAGGTCCGGGACGCGCAGCCCGAGAGCCGCGGAGGGCAGATCATGCGACCTTCGCACCCTGTTCTCGGCGCCGCCCGTGGCCGCGACCTGGCGGTGCGCCTCGCCGCCGTCCTCGACCGGCAGGAGGGCCTGTGCCGCGCGATGGAGGCGCTCGCCGACGGCCTGCCGCGGCCCGACACCCACGCCGCGCTGCGCCTGACCGCTCGGCTCCACCCGACGCTGCGGCGCGCGCATCATGTCGAGGAGCGGCTGGTCTTCCCGGCCCTGGCGGCGGCGCGGGCCGAGCTCGCGCCCGTGCTCGACCGCCTGCGCGCCGAGCACCGCGAGGACGAGCACCACGCCGCCGACCTCCACGAGGCGATGAGGGGCTTCGTGGCCGGGCGAAGCGGGCCGGGACCGGGCGGGCCGGCGGGGGCCGAGGAGATCGGCTACATGCTGCGCGGCCTCTTCGTCGCGCTCGGACGCCACGTGGCCTTCGAGCGCGACTGCCTGCTGCCGCTCTGCGCCGGCGCCCGGGCGCCGTGAGCGCCCGCGGGCCGGGCGCCCGCGGTCAGGCGCCCGACATCGCCTCGAGCGCCCGCCAGTCGATCGCCGTCACCTGCCGGTTGCCCTCGATGCCGACCGCGCCCGCCCTCCTCAGGCGCGTCAGCTGGCGGCTGACGGTCTCGATCGTCAGGCCGAGGAAGTCGGCCATGTCGGATCGCGTGAGCGGGATCTCGAAGCGCGCCGACCCGCCCTCGGCCTCCGGATCGAGGTGGCGCGCGAGCAGCAGGAGGAACGAGGCGACCCTCTCGGCGGCGGACTTGCGGCCCAGCGTCGCCATCCAGTCGCGCGCCTCGTCGAGCTCGCGCAGCGCCTGCAGGTGGAGCCGGTGCTCGAGCGCGGGCGATCGGCGCGCCATGTCCTCCACGGCGCGCCTGGGGAAGGTGCAGAGCCGCACGCGGCCCGCCGCCTCGGCGCTGACCTCGCTCGGGTCGGCGAAGGGGCGGCCGAGGAAGTCGGGGGCGAATTGGAGGCCGACGATCTGCCGGCGGCCGTCGGGCAGGAGCTTGGTCAGCTTGACGACGCCGCCCAGGATGTTGGCGCAGCGATCGGTCGGCTCGCCCGCCGCGACCAGCTCGGTGCCGGGCCCGACCTCGCGGCGGCTCGCATGCCGGCCGAGCTGGAGGAGCTGGAGCGGGTCGAGCGCCCCGCAGATGCCCTGGTGGCGCGCCTCGCAGGCGCGGCAGAGCGCCGGGATCTCGGAGTTGTGGATGTCCTGCCGCATCACCGGCCGCCTCCCGCCGCCCCGACCCATGCGCCTTCGCCGCCATCTTGGCAACCCGCGCGGCGCTCGGTGTCGCCACGCCATAGCGGCCCCGCGCCTCGGCGGCCCGTGGCGCCCGACCTTCAAGTCCGGCCGAACGGAGCTTCTCGGATCCTCCGCCTTGGCCACGCCGCCGCGACGCCACATCATCGGCCCCGACCGAACGAGGGGACCACGCGCATGGCCGAGCCGACCTACTTCGCCCCGACCGGGGGCCATCCGCCCCAGACGGCGCTCCTGACCGGGCGCGCGGCCTTCACCGAGGCCTACGCCGTGATCCCCAAGGGCACGATGCGCGACATCACCGCGAGCGCGCTCCCGTTCTGGGAGGGCACGCGGCTGTGGGTGCTCGCGCGGCCGATGTCGGGCTTCGCCGAGACCTTCTCGCACTACGTCATGGAGGTGCGCCCCGGCGGCGGCAGCGACCGGCCCGAGCCCGACCCCATGGCGCAGGGCGTGCTCTTCGTGGTCGAGGGCGAGGTCCGGCTCGCCGTCGAGGGCGCCGCGCACCGGATGGGGCCGGGCGGCTACGCCTACTTGCCCGCGGGCTGCGACTGGCGGCTCGGGAACGAGGGCGAGGCCGTCGCGCGCTTCCACTGGATCCGCAAGGCCTACGAGGCGGTGCCGGGGCTCGACGCGCCCGATCCGATCGTGGCGAGCGACCGCGACGTGGCGCCCACGCCGATGCCCGGCACGCAGGGACGCTGGGCCACCACGCGCTTCGTGGACCCCGCCGACCTGCGCCACGACATGCACGTCACCGTCGTCACCTTCGAGCCCGGCGGCCTGATCCCCTTCGAGGAGACCCACGTCATGGAGCACGGGCTCTACGTCCTGGAGGGCAAGGCCGTCTACAAGCTCAACCGCGACTGGGTCGAGGTCGAGGCGGGCGACTTCATGTGGCTGCGCGCCTTCTGCCCGCAGGCCTGCTACGCGGGCGGTCCGGGGCGCTTCCGCTACCTGCTCTACAAGGACGTGAACCGCCACGCGGCGCTGTGGCGGGCGGGGTCTCCCGCGCGGGGGCCGGGCGTCATGCGCCGGGCGGCCGGGTAGGGCGCGCGCCGAGGCCCGCCGAGACGGCGTCGGCCGCCGCCATCACCTCGCGCGCGAGGCGCTCGACCTCGGCCGCCGAGACCCGGCCGACCGGCCCCGACACCGACAGCCCCGCGACCGTCTCGCCATGCGCGTCGCGGATCGCGGCCGCGACGCAGCGCATCCCCTCCGTGCGCTCCTCGTCGTCCACCGCGTAGCCGCGCGCGCGGACCCTGGCGAGGTCGGCTTCGAGCGCGGCCGGGTCGGCGAGCGTGCGGGCGGTGAAGCGCTCCAGCCCGCCCGCGAGGAGCCGGTCGAGGCGCTCGCGCGGCATGTGCGCGAGCAGCGCCTTGCCGATGCCCGAGCCGTGCAGCGGCGCGCGCGTCCCCGGCGGGAAGAACGCCCGGATCGAGGCGTGGGTCTCGACCTGGCCCACGAAGAGCACCGCCCCGTCGTTCTCGACGCCGAGGTTGGCGGTCTCGCCGGTGGCCTCCATCAGCCGCCTGAGCGCCGGGCGCGCGCGCTCGATCAAGCTGGTGCGGCGCAGGAAGGCCGAGCCGATCAGGAAGGCGCCCGGCCCGATGTGCCAGGTCTGCGCGGCCTCGTCGGCCTCCACGACCCCGTGTCCCGCGAGCGTCACCAGCACGCGGTAGAGCGTGGCGGGGGACTCGCCCAGCGACCGCGCGAGGGCGCTCAGCGTGGCGCTCTCGATCCGCGCCAGCTCGCGCAGCACGACCATCGCGCGGTCGAGCGACTTGACCGTGCTCCGGTCGGTGCGCTCGCCCCAGGCGCGCGGCCGCCCGCGCGGCCTTCGCCCTGCCGCCTCGTCATTCTTCGGCGATCCCATCAAGACCCTTCTCGCGCTCGCGCAGCCGCCGCGGCCCGGTGAAAAACGGCAGCCTGCTGATGGATAGTCGAAATCCGCCCCGTGGGGGAAACTGAAATGCCCATTCAAAAAAATAGGCCCACTTGGCGACTTGATCTAGGGTGGGGCCGCACCCGCTCGATGGAGGGCCTCATGAGCTTTCAGAACCCGGTCTTCATTCCGGGGCCGACCAACATGCCCGAGGTCATCCGCCAGGCCTGCTACATGCCCACGATCGACCACCGCTCGCCGGTGTTCGCCGAGATCCTCAACCCTTGCCTCGAAGGGGTGCGCTGGGCGCTGAAGTCCGAGGGCGCCCACGTCTTCATCTTCCCCTCGACCGGAACGGGGGGCTGGGAGACCGCGCTCGCCAACACGCTCTCGCCCGGCGACAAGGTGCTGGCCGCGCGCAACGGCATGTTCTCGCATCGTTGGATCGACATGTGCCAGCGCCACGGGCTCAAGGTCGAGGTGGTCGAGACGCCCTGGGGCGAAGGCATCCCGGCGGATCGCTTCGAGGATATCCTCAAGGCCGACACCGGCCACGAGAT
Organism: uncultured Alphaproteobacteria bacterium; assembly: GCA_963799455.1. Taxonomy (GTDB): domain Bacteria; phylum Pseudomonadota; class Alphaproteobacteria; order Rhodobacterales; family Rhodobacteraceae; genus CAWCXF01. The sequence goes on from CAWCXF010000007.1 coordinate 923,573, forward strand.
CAAGGTCGTGCTCGCCACCCACAACGAGACCGCGACCGGCGTGCGCTCCGACATCGCCGCCGTGCGCCGCGCGCTCGACGCGGCCGGGCACCCGGCGCTGCTCTTCGTCGATGGCGTCAGCTCGATCGCCTCGATGGACTTCCGCTTCGACGAGTGGGGCGTGGACGTGGCCGTGACCGGCTCTCAGAAGGGCTTCATGCTGCCAGCGGGCCTCGCCATCCTGGGCTTCTCCGACAAGGCGATGGCCGCGGTCGAGACCGCGCGGCTGCCGCGGACCTTCTTCGACGTGCGCGACATGGGCCGCGGCTATTTGGTGGGCGCGTTCCCCTACACGCCCCCGGTGGGCCTGATGAACGGGCTCAAGCTGTCGCTGTCGATGCTCCGGGCCGAGGGGCTCGAGGCCGTCTTCGCCCGCCACCACCGCATCGCCGAGGGCGTGCGCGCGGCCGTGGACGCCTGGGGGCTCGGGCTCTGCGCCGCCTCGCCCGACCTCCACTCCGACACCGTGAGCGCGATCCGAACGCCCGACGGCCTCGACGCGGGCGCCGTCGTGACCCGCGCCGCGACGGACTACGGCATGGCCTTCGGCGTGGGCTTGGGCGAGGTCGCGGGCAAGGTCTTCCGCATCGGCCATCTCGGCAGCCTGACGGACGCCATGATGCTCTCGGGCCTGGGCGTGGCCGAGATGGTGATGGTCGATCTGGGTCTCCCGGTCAGGCTCGGCTCGGGCGTCGCCGCGGCGCAGCAGGTCTACCGCCGCGGCCCGTCCGCGAGCGCCGAGGCCACCGGCGCGAAGGCGGCCGCGTGATGAAGGACGCGCCCGAGATGACCGTGCCGACCTACGACGACGTGATCGCGGCCCACGACCGGATCCGCCCCCACATCCACCGCACGCCGGTGCTGACGTCGAGCTATCTCGACGACCTCTCGGGCGCCGAGCTCTTCTTCAAGTGCGAGAACTTCCAGAAGGCCGGCGCCTTCAAGGTCCGCGGCGCCACCAACGCGGTGTTCGGGCTGAGCGACGAGAAGGCCGGGCGCGGCGTCGCCACCCACTCCTCGGGCAACCACGCACTCTCGCTCTCCTACGCGGCCGGGCGCCGCGGCATCCCCTGCCACGTGGTGATGCCCCACACCGCGCCGCAGGCCAAGAAGGACGCGGTGCGCGGCTACGGCGGCATCGTCACCGAGTGCGAGCCCTCGACCTCCTCGCGCGAGGAGGTCTTCGCCCGCGTCCACGAGCAGACCGGCGCGGACTTCGTGCACCCCTACAACGACCCGCGCGTGATCGCGGGGCAGGGGACGTGCTCGCGCGAGCTGATGGAGCAGATGGAGGGGAGGGGCGAGGGCCCGCTCGACATGGTGGTGGCGCCGATCGGCGGCGGCGGCATGGTGTCGGGCACCTGCCTGACGCTGTCGGCCATCGCGCCCGACGTGAAGGTGATCGCGGCCGAGCCCGAGCAGGCCGACGACGCCGCCCGCTCCTTCCGCACCGGCCACATCATCGCCGACGACGCGCCCGAGACGATCGCCGACGGGCTCAAGGTGCCCTTGAAGGATCTGACCTGGCACTTCGTCTCGAACCATGTGACCGACATCCTGACCGCCTCCGAAGCGGAGATCGTGGACGCGATGAAGCTCACCTGGCAGCGCATGAAGATCGTCATGGAGGCGAGCTGCGCGGTCCCGCTCGCCGTCATCCTCAAGAACCCCGACGTCTTCCGCGGCCGCCGGGTGGGCGTCGTCGTCACCGGCGGCAACGTCGATCTCGACAAGCTGCCCTGGATGCAAGGAGACCCGCGATGAACGACATGACCCCGATCGAGGAGCTGGAGGTCGGCTACGACGTGCCCGCCAAGCCCGGCATGGACGAGTCCGAGATCCAGACGCCGTGCCTCATCCTCGACCTCGACGCGCTCGAGCGCAACGTCGACAAGATGGGGCGCCTCGCCCGCGAGATGGGCGTGCGCCACCGCTCGCACGGCAAGATGCACAAGTCCGTGGACGTGCAGAAGCTGCAGCAGGAGCGCGGCGGCGCCGTCGGCGTGTGCTGCCAGAAGGTCAGCGAGGCCGAGGTCTTCGCCCGCGGCGGCATCCGCGACGTGCTGGTCTCCAACGAGGTCACGGAGCCCGCCAAGATCGACCGCCTCGCCCGCCTGCCGAAGCTCGGCGCGCGCACCATCGTGTGCGTGGACGATCCGGCCAACGTGGCGGACCTGTCGGCGGCGGCGCAGAGGCACGGCACCGAGATCGAGTGCCTGGTCGAGATCGACTGCGGCGCCGGGCGCTGCGGCGTGCGCTCGACCGAGGCGGTGGTCGAGATCGCGCGTGCGATCGACGCGGCGCCGGGGCTGAAGTTCTCGGGGCTCCAGGCCTATCAGGGCGCGATGCAGCACCTCGACGACTACGACGAGCGCAAGGCGAAGATCGACGTCGCCGTCGAGATGGTGCGCGACGCGGTGGAGGGGCTGAAGGCCGAGGGCCTGGAGTGCGCCATCGTCGGCGGCGGCGGCACCGGGAGCTACTATTTCGAAGGCAACTCGGGCGTCTACAACGAGCTGCAATGCGGCTCCTACGCCTTCATGGACGCCGATTACGGCCGCATCCATGACAAGGAGGGCAAGCGCATCGACCAGGGCGAGTGGGAGAACGCGCTCTTCATCCTCACCACGGTGATGAGCCACGCCAAGCCCGACAAGGCCATCGTGGACGCCGGCCTCAAGGCGCAGTCGGTCGATTCCGGCCTGCCCTTCGTCTATGGGCGCGACGACGTGAAATACGTCAAGTGCTCCGACGAGCACGGGGTGGTCGAGGATCCGCAGGGCGCGCTCAAGGTCAACGACAAGCTGCGGCTGGTGCCGGGCCACTGCGACCCGACCTGCAACGTGCACGACTGGTACGTCGGCGTGCGCGGCGGCAAGGTCGAGACGCTGTGGCCGGTCTCGGCCCGCGGCAAGGCCTACTGAGGCCGCCCGGCCCGCGGAGGCCCCCGGCCCCTTCTCCCATGCCGCGGAGGCCGGGCGCGCCCGGCCTTCCATCCCCCACGCCGTGACGGCCGGACGCGTCCGGCCCCTCGCCTCGACCCGCCCGAGAGGATGCCCCGATGCTGATCGTGCCCGAGGGCGAGATCGCCGCCCTGATGACCCGCGACGCCGCCTTCGCGGCGGTGGAGAAGGTGTTCGCCTCGATGGCGAAGGGCGACGCTCACAACTTCCCCGTCGTCCGCGAGGCGATCGGGCATGCCGACGCGCTCTACGGCTTCAAGTCGGGCTTCGACCGCGCGGCGCTCGACCTCGGGCTCAAGTCGGGCGGCTACTGGCCCGGCAACGCGGCGAAGGGCCTGACCAACCACCAGTCCACCGTGTTCCTCTTCGACGCCGACACCGGCCGCTGCCGCGCCGTGGTGGGCGGCAACCTGCTGACCGCGCTCCGCACCGCCGCCGCCGCCGCCGTCTCGGTCGAGCACCTGGCGCGCCGCGACGCCCGCGTGCTCGGCATCGTCGGCGCCGGCCACCAGGCCGCGTTCCAGCTCCGCGCCGTGGCCGAGCGGCGGGCGTTCGAGCGCGTCGTCGCCTGGAACCGCTCGCCCGAGAAGTTGGGCGGCCTCGCGCGCGCGGCCGAGGAGATCGGCCTGCCCTTCGAGGCCGTCTCGCTCGACGACCTCGGCGCGGCCGCGGACGTGATCGTCACCATCACGTCGAGCTTCGATCCGATCCTGAGGGACGCCCAGGTCAAGCCCGGCACCCACCTCGCCTGCATGGGGACCGACACCAAGGGCAAGCAGGAGGTCGAGGCGGCGCTGGTCGCGCGCGCGAGCCTCTTCACCGACGAGGTGGCCCAAGCCGTCTCGATCGGCGAGTGCCAGCACGCCGTGGCCGAGGGTTCGGTCGAGGAGGGCGACATCCGCCCGATCGGCGCCGTCATCGACGGTGGGCCGGGCCGCGTGTCCGACGAGGAGGTCACGCTCTTCGACGGCACCGGCGTGGGCTTGCAGGATCTCGCGGTGGCCTCCGCGGTGGTCGATCTCGCCGTGGAGAAGGGCGTCGCGGTCGAGGTGGCGTTCTGATCCCGCACCCCCGGGGCGGCGCGTCGGGGCGCGTCGCGCGGCTGTTCGGCTGGCCCGGCGGGGAGTAGGCCTTCTCGCACGGAATGATCGACGCGGCGCCGCGGGTGCGGACGCCGCGCAGGCAGGAGACCTCAGATGTCGCTCGACGAGACCAAGGCCGCGGCGGACCGCCAGGCCGCGCTCGACTACCACGAGCACCCCCGGCCGGGGAAGCTGGAGATCCGCGCGACCAAGCCGATGGCGACGGGCCGGGATCTCAGCCGCGCCTACTCGCCCGGCGTGGCCGAGGCCTGCCTGGAGATCGAGAGGAACCCCACCGACGCGCGGCGCTATACCGCCAAGGGCAACCTCGTCGCGGTGATCTCGAACGGCACCGCGGTGCTGGGCCTGGGCGACATCGGCGCTCAGGCCTCCAAGCCCGTGATGGAGGGCAAGGCGGTGCTCTTCAAGAAGTTCGCCGGCATCGACTGCTTCGACATCGAGGTGGACGAGACGGACCCCGAGCGGCTGGCCGACCTCGTCTGCCGGCTCGAGCCCACCTTCGGCGCCGTCAACCTGGAGGACATCAAGGCCCCCGACTGCTTCGTCGTCGAGCGCATCTGCCGCGAGCGCATGTCGATCCCCGTGTTCCACGACGACCAGCACGGCACCGCGATCGTCGCCGCCGCGGCCGCGACCAACGCGCTGCGCCTCTCGGGCAAGCGCTTCGAGGACATCCGCATCGTGGCGCTGGGCGCCGGGGCCGCGGGCATCGCCTGCCTCAAGATGATGATGGTGATGGGTGCTGCGCGCGAGAACATCACCATGCTCGACTCGAAGGGCGTGGTGCACGCCGCGAGGAACAACCTCACGCCCGAGAAGGCCGAGTTCGCCCGCGACACCGAGATGCGCACGGTGATGGACGCGGTGGAGGGGGCGGATCTGTTCCTCGGCGTCTCGGGGCCGGGGCTGCTGACGCGCGAGATGGTGGCGCGGATGGCGCCCGCGCCGATCATCTTCGCGCTGGCCAACCCCACGCCCGAGATCATGCCCGAGGAGGCGCGCGCGGCCTCCCCCGACGCGCTGATCGCCACGGGGCGATCGGACTACCCCAACCAGGTCAACAACGTCCTGTGCTTTCCCTTCATCTTCCGCGGCGCGCTCGACGCGGGCGCCACGGAGATCAACGAGGCGATGAAGGCGGCCTGCGTCGAGGCCATCGCCGGGCTCGCTCGCGCCACCGCCTCGGCCGAGCTGGGCGCGGCCTATCAGGGCGAGCGGCTGACCTTCGGGCCCGACTACCTCATCCCCAAGCCCTTCGACCCGCGCCTGCTGCCCACCGTCGCCACCGCCGTCGCGCGCGCCGCGATCGAGAGCGGCGTGGCCACCCGCGCGCTCGACCTCGACGCCTACCGCGAGGGGCTCCAGGGCCAGATCTACCGCTCGGCGCTCATCATGCGGCCCGTCTTCGAGGCCGCGCGCCAGGCCGAGCGCCGGATCGTCTTCGCCGAGGGCGAGGATCCGCGCGTGCTGCGCGCCGCCCACGCGATGGCCGAGGAGACGGTGGACACGGCCGTCCTGATCGGGCGCCCCGAGGTGGTCGAGGCGCGCATCGAGCGCGAGGGCCTGACGCTGGAATCGGGGCGCGACTTCGAGCTGGTCAACCCCGAGAGCGACGCGCGCTACCGCGAGTACTGGGAGACCTACCACAGGCTGACCCGGCGCCACGGGGTCACGCCCGACCTCGCGCGCACCATCCTGCGCACCAACGCCACCGCGATCGCGGCCGTGATGGTCCACCGCGGCGAGGCCGACAGCATGATCTGCGGCACCGTGGGGCAGTATCTTTGGCACCTCGACACCATCCGCCAGATCCTGTCGGAGGGCGACCTGCACCCGGTGGGGGCGATGTCGCTGCTGATCCTCGACCAGGGCCCGCTCTTCGTCGCCGACACCCACGTCAACGCCGAGCCCGACGCGCGGGCGCTCGCGGACATCATGGTCGCGGCCGCGCGCCACGTGCGCCGCTTCGGCATCACGCCCAAGCTCGCGCTCTGCTCGGGCTCGCAGTTCGGCAACCTCGACAGCCACTCGGGCCGCGTCGCCCGGGCGGCGCTTGCGATCCTCGACGCGGCCGAGCCCGGCTTCGAGTACGAGGGCGAGATGCACACCGACGCGGCGCTCGATCCGGAGCTGCGAGAGCGGCTCTTCCCCGGCGGGCGGCTGGAGGGGCGCGCCAACCTGCTGGTCTACACCAACTCCGACGCGGCCGGCGCCACGCGCAACATCCTGAAGTCGGTCGCCGACGGGCTCGAGGTCGGCCCGATCCTGATGGGCATGGGCAACCGCGCCCACATCGTCACGCCAAGCGTCACCGTGCGCGGCCTGCTCAACATCGCGGCGCTCGCGGGCACGCCGGTGTCCGCCTACGGCTGAGGCCGCAACCATCACGCAGAGATCCCACACGGAGGAGACACCGGCCATGACGACGACCTACGATGGAGCCGTGCCCTACGACGCGGTGGACGAGCGGCTGCCGCCGGCCAAGCTCTTCACGCTCGGGCTCCAGCACGTGCTGGTGATGTATGCCGGCGCCATCGCGGTGCCGCTGATCGTCGGGCGCGTGCTGGGGCTCGAGCCCGAGCAGGTCGCGTTCCTGATCTCGGCCGACCTCTTCGTGTGCGGCGTGGTCTCGATCATCCAGTCGCTCGGCGCCACGCGCTGGTTCGGCGTGCGCCTGCCGGTGATGATGGGGGTCACCTTCGCCTCCGTGGGCCCGATGGTCTCGATCGCCGTCGCCAACCCCGGCACCGAGGGCGCGCGGATGATCTTCGGCGCGATCATCGGCGCGGGCGTCATCGCCATGCTGATCGCGCCCCTCGTCAGCCGGCTGCTGCGCTTCTTCCCGCCGGTCGTCACGGGCACGATCATCCTGGTGATCGGCGTCACGCTCATGCGGATCGGCATCAACTGGATCTTCGGCCTGCCCATCGGCCCGACCGCGCCCCGGATCGTCGCCCCCGAGCACGCGGCCTGGCTCGAGCAGGTGCGCGCCATGACCGACGCGCCCCAGATCCCCGGCGGGCTGACGCTCGCCCCCTCGGCCGACAACCCCCTCTACGCAGCGCCGCAGAACATGGTGATCTCGGGCTTCGTCCTGCTGACGATCATCCTGGTGATGAAGTTCGCGCACGGTTTCTGGTCCAACATCTCGGTGCTCCTCGGGATCGTGGTGGGCGCCGCCGTCGCCGCCTCCTTCGGGCTGATGAGCTTCGATCGGGTCGCCGAGGCGAGCTGGTTCCACCTGATCACGCCGTTCCGCTTCGGCGTGCCGATCTTCGACCCGATCATGATCCTGACCCTGACGCTGGTGATGATCGTGGTGATGATCGAGTCCACGGGCATGTTCCTGGCCCTGGGCGAGATGTGCAACCGGCGGATCGAGCGCCCGACGCTCTCGGCGGGGCTGAGGACCGACGGGCTCGGCACGCTGATCGGGGGGCTCTTCAACACCTTCCCCTACACGTCGTTCAGCCAGAACGTCGGGCTCGTGGGCGTCACGGGGATCCGCTCGCGCTACGTCTGCGTGGCGGGGGGCGCGATCATGATCGTGCTCGGCCTGATCCCCAAGATGGGCGCGCTCGTCGAGGCGCTGCCGGTGGCGGTGCTCGGCGGCGCGGGTCTGGTGATGTTCGGCATGGTCGCGGCGACCGGCGTGCGGATCCTCGGCAACGTGGACTTCAAGCTCAACCGCTACAACGGCCTGATCGTCGCCATCTCGCTCGGGGTGGGGATGATCCCGCTGATCGCGCCCGACTTCAAGATGTGGATCCCCGAGGAGATCCACCCGCTGATCGACTCCGGCATCCTGCTGGCCTCGATCTCGGCCGTGGCGCTCAACGCCCTCTTCAACGGCTCGACCCGCGACGCCGAGGCCGGCGCGCGCGCGAGCGCCATGGCGTCCGAGGGCGGCCACTGAGCGGCCCGCCCCGAGCGCGGCCGACGGGCGGCCCCGATCCGGGATCGGGGCCTCTCCACGTCCGGGGCGCTCGGCCTTGAAGGCCGGTCGGGCCGCACGATGTGGCGAGGCGCAGGGGACGGCCCCGCCTTCGATCGTGAACCGGTGGGGACGGCCTCATCTCCCATGGAAGGGATGAGGACATGGCTTGGATCGTGCTGTTCGCCGCGGGGCTCCTGGAGGTCGGCTGGGCGGTGGGGCTCAAGCACACCGAAGGGTTCACCCGGCTCTGGCCCACCATCGGCACGGTGGCGTCGATGATCGCGAGCCTCGCGCTCCTCGGGCTCGCGCTGCGGAGCCTGCCGCTGGGGACCGCCTACGCCATCTGGACCGGGATCGGCGCGGTCGGCACCGCGGCCTTCGGCATGGCGGTCCTCGGCGAGAGCGCGGAACCCGCCCGGCTCGCCTCCATCGGCCTGATCGTCGCCGGCATCGTCGGGCTCAAGCTGACCACCGCCGCCTGAAACGGAGGAGGGCGCCCCCCTTTCCGGAGGGCGCCCTTCGTCCGTCGCGCCGAGCCTCAACGCTTCCTCGGCGGCATCAGGTCGGTGATGGTGCCCTCGAACATCTCGGCGGCGAAGTTGACCGTCTCCGACAGCGTCGGGTGGGGGTGGATGGTGTGGCCGAGATCGACCGCGTCGGCGCCCATCTCGATGGCGAGCGCCACCTCCGAGATCAGGTCGCCCGCGCTGGTGCCGACGATCGCGCCCCCGATCACCCGGTCGTCGTCCGGGTCGAACAGCAGCTTCGTCATCCCCTCGGAGCGCCCGTTCGAGAGCGCCCGGCCCGAGGCGGCCCAGGGGAACACGCCCTTCGAATACTTGATCCCCTCCTTCTTCGCCTGCGTCTCGGTCACGCCGACCCAGGCGACCTCGGGGTCGGTGTAGGCGACCGAGGGGATCACGCGCGCGTCGAAGGCGCGGTTCGAGCCAGAGGCCACCTCGGCCGCGACCTTGCCCTCGTGGACGGCCTTGTGCGCCAGCATCGGCTGGCCCACCACGTCGCCGATGGCGAAGATGTGGGGCACGTTGGTGCGCTGGCGCTCGTCCACCTCGATGAAGCCGCGCTCGCCCACCCTCACGCCCGCGCGCTCGGCGTCGATCTTGGCGCCGTTGGGCGTGCGCCCGACCGCGACCAGCACCCGGTCGAAGATGTCGCTGCTCGTCTCGCCCCGCTCGTCCTCGAAGGTGACCTTGAGGCCCTCCTCCTTGGCCTCGACGGCCGTGACCTTGGTCTTGAGCATGATCTTGGCGTAGCGCTTCGAGATCCGCGCGTGCAGCGGCTTGACGATGTCGCGGTCGCAGCCGGGGATGATCTGGTCCATCAGCTCGACCACGCTGACCTTCGAGCCCAGCGCGTCGTAGACGCAAGCCATCTCCAGCCCGATGATGCCGCCCCCCAGCACCAGCAGGCGCTCGGGGATGTCCGCCAGCTCCAGCGCGCCGGTGGAGTCGATCACGCGGGGGTCGTCGTGCGGCACGAAGGGCAGGCGCACGGCCTCCGATCCGGCGGCGACGATGCACTGCTCGAAGCCCACCGTCTGCGCGCCGTCCTCGCCCTCCACTTCGATCGTGTTCGGCCCGGTGAAGCGCCCGACGCCTCGGACGACGCGGACGTGGCGCTGCTTGGCGAGGCCGGAGAGGCCCCCGGTGAGCTTCCCGACCACCGAGTCCTTCCAGCCGCGCAGGGGCTCGACCTCGACCTTCGGCTTGCCGAACGACACGCCGTGCGAGCCCATCTCGTCGGCCTCGGTGATGACCTTGGCGACGTGCAGCAGCGCCTTCGAGGGGATGCAGCCGACGTTGAGGCACACCCCCCCGAGGGAGGGGTAGCGCTCGATCAGGATCACGTCGCGCCCGAGGTCGGCGGCGCGGAAGGCGGCCGTGTAGCCGCCGGGGCCGGAGCCCAGCACCACCACCTCGGCGCGCAGGTCGCCCTCGGGGGCAGGGGAGGGGGCCTTGGTGGGCCGCGACGCCCCCTCGGGCCGTGACGCGCCCTTCTCCCCCACCTCGGGCTCGTCGGCCCCGGCCCCGGCCCCGGCCGCGGAGCCGGCCGCCTCCAGCACCATGATGACGTCGCCCTCCGAGACCCTGTCGCCCTCCTTGACGCGGATCTCGGCGATCTTGCCGCCCTCGGGCGAGGGCACCTCCATGGTGGCCTTGTCGGACTCCAGCTCGATGAGCGGATCCTCCTTCGCCACGGTGTCGCCCTCCGACACGAGCACGCCGACCACGGGCACGTCCTTGAAGTCGCCGATGTCGGGAACCTTGATCTCCATGGCCCGCCCCCCTCAGAGCATCAGCCGGCGCACGTCGCCGAGCAGGTGTTTCAAGCTCGCCGCGAAGCGCGCGGCGAGCGCGCCGTCGATGGCGCGGTGGTCGTAGCTGAGGCTCATCGGCAGCATCAGCCGCGGCTCGAACGCGGCGCCGTCCCAGACGGGCGCCATCTTCGAGCGCGTCAGGCCCAGGATCGCCACCTCGGGGGCGTTGACGATGGGCGTGAAGCCGGTGCCGCCGATGCCCCCCAGAGAGGAGATGGTGAAGCTCGCGCCCTGCATGTCGGCGCCCTTGAGCTTGCCGTCGCGCGCGGCGGCGCTCAGCGAGCCCAGCTCCTTCGAGATCTCGACGATCCCCTTGCGGTCGGCGTCCTTGATGACGGGGACCACGAGCCCCTGCGGCGTGTCGGCGGCGAAGCCGATGTTGTAGTAGCCCTTGCGGATCAGCTTGTCGCCGGAGGGCGCGAGCGAGGCGTTGAACTCCCAGTGGGCCTTGAGCGCCGAGACGCTGGCCTTGACGACGAAGGACAGCAGCGTGACGCGGTAGCCCTCCTGCTTGGCCTGGGTGTCGAGCTCCTTCCGGTAGGCGTCGAGCTCGGTGATGTCGGCCTCCTCCTGGTGCGTCACGTGCGGGATGTTGAGCCAGGAGCGGTGCAGCGCGGGGCCCGAGATCCGCTTGATCCGCGACAGCTCGACCTCCTCGACGGGGCCGAACTTCGAGAAGTCCACCGCCGGGATCGGGGGGATGCCCATGCCGCCCTGCGGGGCGCCGGTCGCGGCCGCGGGGGCGGCGCTCGACTTGAGCGCGCGGGCCACGTCCTCGCGCAGGATCCGGCCCTTGCGGCCCGAGCCGTTGACCCGGCTCAGGTCCACGTCGAGCGCGCGCGCGAAGGCGCGCACCGAAGGAGAGGCGTGGACGCGGCCGAAGCCCGCGTCCGTCACGGTGCCTCCCGAGGCGCCCCCGCCATGCGCCTCCTTCTGCGCCGACTGGGCCGCGGCGTAGGGCTCGGGCGCCGCGGGCTGGCTCGGCTCGGAGGCGCCGTTGCCCTTGGCCTTCGGCTCCTCCTTCGCCCCGTCGCCGCCCTTCGGCTCCTCCTTCGCGGCGGGCTCCTCGCCTCCCCCCTCCGCTGCATCGAGGATCAGGATCAGCGAGCCGGCCGAGACCTTGTCGCCCTCGCCGACGCGGATCTCCTTCACCTGGCCCGCGGCGGGCGAGGGCACCTCCATGGTGGCCTTGTCGGACTCCAGCTCGATGAGCGGATCCTCCTCGGCGACGGTGTCGCCGACGCCGACGAGGACGGAGATCACCGGCACGTCGGTGAAATCGCCGATGTCCGGCACTTTGACTTCGGTGGTCATGCTCGCTCTTCCTGATGGGGCCGGATCAGACCAGGCGCGGGTTGGGCTTCTGGCCGTCGATGTCGTAGGTCTTCAACGCCTTCTCCAGGTCGCCCTTCGTCACGGCGCCGGCCTTGTGGAGCTCGACCATGGCGGCGGCGGCGATGTGGGCGGCGTCCACCTCGAAGAAGCGGCGCAGGTTGGCGCGGCTGTCCGAGCGGCCGAACCCGTCGGTGCCGAGCACCGTGTAGGGCCGCTCGACGAAGCCTCGGATCTGCTCGGCGTAGGTCTTCACGTAGTCCGTGGCGACCACGATCGGCCCCTCGGCGTCCGCGAGCGTGCGCGTCGACGTAAGGCACGCGCGGCTCCTCCAGGGGGTTGAGCCGGTTCCAGCGCGCGCAGTCCTGCCCCTCGCGGGCGAGCTCGTTGAACGATGGCGCCGACCACACGTCGGCGGTGACGCCGAAATCCTCCTCCAGCATCTCGGCCGCGCGGATCGCCTGCATCAGGATGGTGCCCGAGCCCATCAGGTTGACGTGGGCCTTCCCCCGCTTCTCGGCCTTCGAGAGCCGGTAGAGGCCGCTGACGATGCCCTCCTCGACGCCCTCGGGCATGTCGGGGTGGACGTAGTTCTCGTTCATCAGGGTGAGGTAGAAGTAGACGTCGTCTTGGTCGACGAACATGCGTCGCAGCCCGTGCTGGACGATCACGGCGACCTCGTAGGAGAAGGTCGGGTCGTAGCTGATGCAGTTGGGGATGGTGCCCGCGAGGACGTGGCTGTGCCCGTCCTCGTGCTGGAGGCCCTCGCCGTTGAGCGTGGTGCGCCCCGCCGTGCCACCCAGCAGGAACCCGCGCGCCCGTGAATCGCCCGCGGCCCAGGCGAGGTCGCCCACCCGCTGGAAGCCGAACATCGAGTAGTAGATGTAGAACGGGATCATCGGCACGCCGTGGACCGAGTAGGCCGTCGCCGCCGCGATCCAGTCGGCCATCGCGCCCGCCTCGTTGATGCCCTCCTGGAGCACCTGCCCGTCCGCGCTCTCGCGGTAGAACATCATCTGGTCGGCGTCCTGGGGCGTGTAGAGCTGGCCCGCGGGGTTGTAGATGCCGGCCGAGCGGAAGAGCCCCTCCATGCCGAAGGTGCGGCTCTCGTCGGGCACGATCGGCACGACGTTCCTTCCGATCTTCTTGTCGCGCAGGAGCGTCGTGAGGATCCGCACGAAGGCCATGGTGGTCGAGATCTCGCGCTTGCCCGTGCCCTTGAGCTGGCCGTCGAACTTCGCGAGATCGGGGATCTCGAGCTTCGGCGCCTTGGAGTGGCGCACCGGGAAGTCGCCGCCCAGCGCCTCGCGGCGGTCGGCGAGGTAGGATTTCTGCGCGTTGTTCAGCGTGACGAAGGGGGCGTCGGGCAGGTCCTCGTCGCTCACGGGGATGTCGAAGCGGTCGCGGAAGGCGCGAAGCTGCTCCTCGGCGAGCTTCTTTTGCTGGTGGGCGGTGTTGGCGCCCTCGCCGGCGGTGCCCAGGCCGTAGCCCTTGACGGTCTTGATCAGCAGGCAGGTCGGCTGGCCCTCGACCTCGGTGGCGCGCTTGTAGGCGGTGTAGACCTTCTGCGGGTCATGCCCGCCGCGCCTCAGGCCCCAGATCTGGTCGTCGGTCCAGTCCTCCACGAGCGCCGCGGTCTCGGGATACTTGCCGAAGAAGTGCTCGCGGATGTAGGCCCCATCCTTCGACTTGAAGGTCTGGTAGTCGCCGTCCACCGTCTCGTCCATGAGCTGGCGCAGCCGGCCCGACACGTCGCGCTCGAGCAGGTCGTCCCAGCCGCGGCCCCACAGCAGCTTGATGACCTCCCAGCCCGCGCCGCGGAACTCGCCCTCGAGCTCCTGCACGATCTTGAAGTTGCCCCGCACCGGGCCGTCGAGCCGCTGGAGGTTGCAGTTGACGACGAAGATCAGGTTGTCGAGACCCTCGCGCGCGGCGAGCGCGATGGCGCCCAGGCTCTCGGGCTCGTCCATCTCGCCGTCGCCGAGGAAGCACCACACCTTGCGGTCGGCCATGTCGATCAGGCCGCGGTTGTGCAGGTACTTCATGAACCGCGCCTGGTAGATCGCCATCAAGGGGCCGAGCCCCATCGAGACGGTCGGGAACTGCCAGTAGTCGGGCATCAGCCAGGGGTGGGGGTAGGACGAGAGCCCCTCGCCGCCGACCTCGGAGCGGAAGTTCTCCAGCCGCTCCGCGCTGATGCGGCCCTCGACGAAGGAGCGCGCGTAGATGCCGGGGATCGCGTGGCCCTGGAAGAACACCAGGTCGCCCCCGTGACCTTCCGTGCGCGAGCGCCAGAAGTGGTTGAGCCCGATGTCGTACATCACCGCCGAGGAGGCATAGGAGGCGATGTGCCCGCCATACTCGCTCGAACTCCTTGTTGCGCCGCACCACGATCGCCATGGCGTTCCAGCGGTTGATGGTGCGGATGCGCCATTCCATGTCCGCGTCGCCGGGGATCTCCAGCAGGTCGTCGGGGGGAAAGGTGTTCTGGTAGGGGGTGGTGGCCGAGAAGGGCAGCGTCGCTCCGGCCGCGCGCGCCTGCTGCACGGCGCGGTCCAGGAGGTAGTGCGCTCGGTCGGGGCCGTCGCGCGCGATCACGTCCTCGATCGCCTCCTGCCACTCCTGGGATTCGACCGGGTCGATGTCGGGCATGCCGTCTTTCATGGGTCAGCTCCTGGTCGGGGCCTCCCGCGCGGGCGCGCAGGGGCTGAGGTTGCGACGGGGCATGGCATCGCGGCGCGCTGAGAGGGCGCGTCGGTGGTCGGCGGGACGCGCCCGCGCGGCGCGGGCGGGGCCGGTCGCGGCATGCCGCTCGGCGCGCGCGGCGGCGATGGACGTGTCGGCGATCTCCGGCCTCCCTCTCGTCGGGCCGCCCTCTCGCGGGGGGCTTCGTCCCCACCTTGCCCCGTTCAGGTCGCCTCCACCAGCCATGGCTCGTCGAACCAGTGCTCCCGAAGGTTGGCGCCCTCGCCGACCCGATCGACGACGGCGAAGAGGCCCGGCTCGCGCAGCGGGCACAGCACGCCGTGCCAGACGCCGCGACGATAGTTCACACCTTGGCCCGGGGCCGCGAGGAAGGCCAGCGGCCGGCCCGGCGCGCCGCCCTCGTCCGGCGCCACGACGACGAGGAACGGGTTTGCGTGCATCGGCAGGAAGGCCTGGCTGCCCTCGGGGTGCCGCTCCACCATGTCGAGCGCGTAGGGCAGGGCGCGGGCGCTCGCGTCGAACACGCTGATCCCGGCGCGGCCGTCCCCGAAGTCGAGCGCCGCGAGGTCGTGGTGGCGCCCGCACAGCCCCTGGTTGATGAGCCGGTCGGGCGCGCCCGAGGCCTCCAGCACCTCGCCGAAGGGGGCGAAGGCCTCGCGCGTGAGCGGCTGCGCCCGGATCGCCCGGCTCACGGCAGCATGTCCCTCAGCCGCAGCTCAGCGATGCGCTCGACCTGGCGGCAGGCCTCGGCCAGCTCGGCCTCGCGGGGGTTGTCGATGCGGCGCTCGAAGGCCGCGAGGATCGACGCCTTGTCGTGGTCGCGCACCGCGACGATGAACGGGAAGCCGTGCGCCGCGACGTATCGCTCGTTGAGGCGGGTGAATCTCGCGCGCTCCTCGTCGGTGAGCGCGTCGAGCCCCGCGGCCGACTGCTCGGCCGTGCTCTCGGCCGTCAGGCGCCGGGCCTGGGCAAGCTTGCCGGCGAGGTCGGGATGCGCCGTCAGCACGCCGAGCCGCTCCTCCTCCGAGGCGGCCCGGAACGCGCGCGCGAGCGCGTTGTGCAGGCCCGTCGCGGTGTCGTGCGCGGGGCCCAGCTCCAGCTCGAAGGCGCGCTCGGCGACCCAGGGGGAGTGCTCGAAGACGCCGCCGAAGCGCCGCACGAAGGTGTCCCGGTCCATCGCGCTCGGGCGCTCGCGGCGCAGGTGAGGGTGCTCGCGCGCCCAGTGCTCGGCGATTTGGAGGCGGGTGGCGAACCACACGCCCTCGTGGGCCTGCGCGTGCTCGACGAACCGGCGCAGCGCCTGGACGCGCCCAGGCCGGCCGACCAGCCGGCAGTGCAGGCCCACCGACATCATCTTCGGCGCCCCGGCCTCGCCTTCGGCGTGGAGCGCGTCGAAGCTGTCGCGCAGGTAGGCCTCGAACTGGTCGCCCGAGTTGAAGCCCTGCGGCGTGGCGAAACGCATGTCGTTGGCGTCGAGCGTGTAGGGCACGACGAGCTGGTCCCGCTCGCCCAGCTCCATCCAGTAGGGCAGGTCGTCGGCGTAGGCGTCGGCGACGTAGTCGAAGCCTTGCTCGGCGGCGAGGCGCACCGTGCTCATCGAGCAGCGCCCCGTGTACCAGCCGCGCGGCCGCTCGCCCGTGACCTCCGCGTGGAGCCGGATCGCGGCCTCCATGTCGGCGCGCTCGTCCGCCTCGCTCGCGTCCTTGTACTCGATCCACTTCAGCCCGTGGCTGGCGATCTCCCAGCCCGCGTCGCGCATCGCGCGCACCTGCGCGGGCGAGCGGGCGAGCGCGGTGGCCACGCCGTAGACCGTGACCGGGACGCCCGCGCCGGTGAAGAGCCGATGGAGCCGCCAGAAGCCCGCGCGCGCGCCGTACTCGTAGATCGACTCCATGTTCCAGTGCCGCTGGCCGGGCCAGGGGCTCGCGCCCACGATCTCGCTCAGGAACGCCTCGGAGGCGGCGTCGCCGTGCAGCACGTCGTTCTCGCCGCCCTCCTCGTAGTTGACGACGAACTGCACGGCGATCCTGGCGCCGCCGGGCCAGCGCGGATCGGGCGGCGTGGCGCCGTGGCCCAGCATGTCGCGCGGATAGCGGCTCATCCTCGTCCTCCCTGCTCGGCATGGCGATAGGCCGGAACGACGCCGCGCTTCTATCAAATAATCCCGACAGCACCTGCGCCCGTCGGGGTGCTTCCTCCCGAGCGGCCGTCCCCTTAGGACTGCCGCTCGGCCAGGGAGGGCACCCAGATGAGCGGATACCTGACGACCCACGTCCTCGATACCGCCCTCGGCCGCCCGGCCGAGGGGCTCGAGGTCGAGCTCTTCCGCCTCGACGGGGAGGCGCGCCGGCTGCTGCGCCGGCTGACCACCAACGCCGACGGCCGCACCGACGAGCGCATCCTTCCGCCCGAGGAGTTCGAGCCCGGCACCTACGAGCTGGTGTTCCACGCGGGCGCCTACCTCGACGCCTGCGGCGCGCCTGCCGAGGCGCCGCGCTTCCTCGACGCGATCCCGCTGCGCTTCGGGATGTCGCAGGCCGCGCACTATCACGTCCCGCTGCTGCTCTCGCCCTTCGGCTACTCGACCTATCGCGGCAGCTAGGCGGGCCGCGTCACGCCGATCGGGGCCGCCGGTCCGCGCCCTCGTCGAGCGCGGCCAGGATGCGCTCAATCGTGAAGTCCATGAAGAGCCGGGTCTTGGGATCCTGATGCCGCCGGTGGGTGAAGAGGCAGGCCATCTGCACCGGCAGGGGCGGCGTGCGCTCGCACACCGTGACGAGCCGGCCGTGGCGCAGGTGGTGGGCGACCTCGAAGCGCGGCTTCATCACGATCCCCTCGCCCGCGAGCGCCCAGTCGGTCAGCACGTCGCCGTCGTCGGACTCGAGGCGGCCCTCGACGGCGAAGCGCCTGGGCCCATCCTCCGTCACCAGCTCCCACTGGAACTCCGCCGCGCCGGGGAAGCGCAGGTTGAGGCAGGCGTGCCGCCCGCCCGCGATCTCCTCGCCGCTCGCGGGGCGGCCGTGGCGCGCGACGTAGGACGGGGCCGCGCACAGCACCCGCTCGCAGTCGGCGATCTTGCGGATGCGCAGGTTCGAGTCCTCGGGACGGCCGAGGAAGAACGCCACGTCGAGCCCCTCGGCCGTCAGGTCCACCTTGCGGTCGCTGAGCCGCAGCCGCAGGTCCACCAGCGGATAGGCCGCGGCGAAGGCCGGCACGTGGGGCGCGATCAGCCGCCGTCCGAGCCCGAGGGGGGCGGCCACATGGAGCGTGCCGCGCGGGTTCTCGGTGACATCGCCCACGCCCGCCTCGGCCTCCTCGACGGCCGCGAGGATGCGGCGGGCGCCGTCGTAGAAGATCCGCCCCTGCTCGGTCGGCGTCAGGCTGCGGGTGGTGCGCTGGAACAGCCGCACGCCCAGATGCCCCTCGAGCTGGGACATGCGCGCGGAGGCCACCGCCGGCGAGACGCGCTGGTCGCGCGCCGCCGCCGACATGCTGCCCAGCTCGTAGACGCGGACGAAGGTGCGGACGTTGTCGAGGTAGGACATTCTTCGGCTTTGCTTGAGGCTGCTTGGCCGATCGGCACGATACACCGCGCGCGCGCCGGCGGATAGGGTCGCGCCAGCAAGCGGGAGGACACGCGCATGTACGACCTGGCCATCGCCTGGGACTGGCTCGCCTTCGCCGTCCGGTGGCTCCACATCGTCACCGCGATCGCGTGGATCGGCTCGTCCTTCTACTTCGTCGCGCTCGACCTCGGGCTCCGGCGCGCGCCGCACCTGCCGGAGGGCGCCCATGGCGAGGAGTGGCAGGTCCATGGCGGGGGTTTCTACCACATCACCAAGTACCTGGTCGCGCCCGAGCAGATGCCCGAGCACCTGACCTGGTTCAAATGGGAGAGCTACGCCACCTGGCTCTCGGGCGCCGTGCTCCTGATGATCATCTACTGGGTCGGCGCCGAGCTCTTCCTGATCGACCCCGCGAAGGCCGACCTCGCGGTCTGGCAGGCGATCGCGATCTCGGCCGCCTCGCTCAGCGTCGGCTGGCTCGTCTACGACAGGCTCTGCAAGTCCGGCCTGGGCGAGCGCCCGACGCTGCTGATGCTGCTGCTGTTCGCGCTGCTGGTGGCGATGTCGTGGGGCTACGACCAGATCTTCACCGGACGCGCGGCGCTGCTGCACCTGGGCGCCTTCACCGCCACCATCATGACGGCCAACGTCTTCCTCGTCATCATGCCGAACCAGCGCGTCGTCGTGGACGACCTCAAGGCCGGCCGCACGCCGGACCCCAGATACGGCAAGATCGCCAAGCTGCGCTCGACGCACAACAACTACCTGACGCTGCCCGTCATCTTCCTGATGCTGTCGAACCACTACCCGCTGGCGACCTCGACCGAGAACGCCTGGATCATCGCGGCGCTGGTGTTCCTGATGGGCGTCACGATCCGGCACTACTTCAACACCCGCCACGCGCGAGCCGGCAACCCGACCTGGACCTGGGCCGCCACGGCGGTGATCTTCATCGCCATCGCCTGGCTCTCCACGGCGCCCCTCTTCGACAGCTACGAGGAGGCCGAGGCGGCGCCGCTCACGCCCTACGAGACGGCCTACGCCAGCGCCGCGGGCTTCGAGGAGGTCCGCGACATCGTCACGGGCCGCTGCTCGATGTGCCACGCCCGCGAGCCCGTCTGGGACGGCATCCGCTGGGCGCCCAAGGGCGTGCTCCTGGAGACCCCGGGCGACATCGCCCGCGAGGCCAGGCAGATCTACCTCCAGGCCGGCGTCACCCACGCCATGCCGCCCGCCAACGTCACCGACCTGCCCGACGAGGACCGCGCGAGGATCGTGCGCTGGTATCGGGGCGCGACCGAGGAGCGGATCGGCGGCGCGCTGGCCTCGCTGCTCGACTGAGGGCCCGAGGGCGGCCCCGAAGCGGCCCCCGAGGGCGGCCACGACGGCGGGCGCCTTCGCAGGCGCGCCGCCGCGGTCCTCTCCCGGCGCCCGACCGCCTAGTCCCGGAGTTCCAGCCGGTTGCGGATCAGCCAGTCGAGGCCGCGGCGCCAGGACTCGTCGGTGTTGCCGCGGATGTCGGCGCTGTAGGCGCGCTCGGCGCCCTGCGCGTCCTCGACGTAGACGTTGACGTTGAGGATCAGGTTGGAGACCTTCTGCACCGTGCCCGTCACCGCGATCTCGGCGCCGAGCGCGTCGGCGAGGCCGCGCGCGCAGCCGCCGCAGTTGCGCAAGGAGCGCCGGGAGGCCTCCTCGCGCGCCGGGCCGACATCCACCACGCGGTAGCCGGGGGCCTCCTGGTAGGCCTCGCGCAGCGCCTCGCCCAGCGCGTCGAGCCGCGCCGCCTCCTCCGCCTGGGGCCCGGTCATCGCGCCCACGGCGCTGGTGTCGATCAGCTCGAAGTCGAACACGGCGACCTCGACCGGCCCGCCGCCGGCCTCCTGCGCCGGGGCGGCCGAGGCGCCGAGCAGCGCCAGGCATCCGGCGAGGACGAGGCGGGGTGTCGGGAATGGGGTCATGGCGCCTTCACCTGCGGGGTCATCGCCTCACCATAGGAAGGCGCGCGCCGCCGCCGCAAGGCCCGACGCGCCCCTTGCGGCGGCGCCGCGCGCCGCGCTAGCGTGCCGCCCATGGGAGGACGGATCCTCGCGCTGGTCTGCGCCGCTCTGCTTCACGCCGCGCTCGGCGCCTGGGGTGGCCGGGCGCTCGCGCAGGCGGGCGGCCCCGAGGGCGGCACCGAGGGCGGCACCGAGCGCGTCTCCCCCGAGCGCGTCGCCATCGGCTACCTCCATCCCGAGGAGCGCGAGCTGACGCTCTCGCTCCTCGACCGGCCGACGCGCGACCTCGGCCTCGCGGGCGCGGGGCTCGGCGTCGCCGACAACGACACCACCGGGCGCTTCACCGGCCAGGACTTCGCCCTGCTGTCGCGCGCGGTGGCCCCGGACGACGCCGCCGAGGCGGTGGCCGCGGCGCGCGGGCTGGCGGGCGAGGGCGCGGCCGCGATCGTCGCCGAGCTGCCCGCCGGGCCGCTGCTGGCGGTGGCCGACGCGGTGGCGCCGCTGCTGGTGCTCAACGTCGGCGCGCCCGACGACGCGCTGCGGATCGAGGGCTGCCGCGAGAACCTCGTCCACGTCATCCCGAGCCGCGCCATGCTGGCCGACGCGCTGGCGCAGTTCCTGGTCTGGAAGCGCTGGCCGCGCTGGTTCCTGGTCGAGGGCTCGCACCCGCGGGACCAGGCCTTCGCCGCGGCGCTGCGCCGCGCCGCCGACCGCTTCGGCGGCGAGATCGTCGAGGCGCGCGTGTTCGAGGATCGCGGCGGCGCGCGCACCACCGATTCGGGCCTGGTCCAGGTCCAGCGCCAGCTGCCGGTCTTCACCCAGCGCGCGCCCGAGCACGACGTGCTCCTGGTGGCCGACGAGTCCGAGGTGTTCGGCGCCACCATGCCCTATCACGCCTGGGATCCGCGCCCGGTGGCCGGGACCGCCGGGCTCGTGCCCACCGCCTGGAGCCCCGCGCACGAGCAGTGGGGCGCGATCCAGCTCCAGGGCCGCTTCGCCGACGACTTCCGCCGCCCGATGCGCGCCGAGGACATGCTGGCCTGGATGGCCGTGCGGATGGTGGGCGAGGCCGCGACCCGCGCGGGCTCCGCCGACCCCGCCGCCATCCGCGACTACCTGCTCGGCCCCGACTTCGAGCTCGCCGCCTTCAAGGGCGAGGCGCTCACCATCAGGCCCTGGAACAACCAGCTGCGCCAGCCGGTCCTGCTCGCGGACGGCAAGACCGTGGTGTCGGTCTCGCCGCAGGAGGGGTTCCTGCACCCGACCTCGTTCCTCGACACGCTGGGCTACGACCGCCCCGAGAGCGAGTGCGCGTTGCGCTAGGCGACGGCGCGCCCGCGCGGCACCCCTCGCCCTCGGCCGCGCGCTCGCCTAGGATGGCGCCGTCGGAGGCGCCGGGGCGACGCCCGGCGAGCGCCCTGGCGGGACGCGGCCCGCGGCCGGCTGCGACGCGAGGGGCCGAAGGGGGGGCGGATGGCCGACACGATCACGCGGACGGGCACGCGGACGGGCACGCGGACGGGCACTGGGATGGGCACGCGGACGGGCAGGGGGATGGGCGCCGCCTGCGCGCTCGCCTTGCTGGCCGCGCCCGCGCAGGCCGAGAAGGTGTTCGTCTCGAACGAGAAGAGCAACACCGTCACCGTGCTCGACTCCGAGACGCTGGAGGTCACGGACAGCTTCGACGTGGGCCAGCGCCCGCGCGGCATCGCCCTGGCCGACGGCGGCCGCCAGCTGCTAGTGGCCACGGGCGACGACGACACGGTGGAGGTCTACGACACCGAGACCTACGAGCGGCTGCACACGCTGCCCTCGGGCCCCGACCCCGAGCTCTTCGTGCTGCACCCCTCGGGCAACCCGCTCTACATCGCCAACGAGGACGACAACCTCGTCACGGTGGTCGATCTGGAGACGCTCCAGCCGATCGCCGAGATCGCGGTGGGCGTCGAGCCCGAGGGGATGGGCGTCTCGCCCGACGGGGGCACGCTCGTCAACACCTCCGAGACCACCAACATGGCGCATTTCATCGACACCGCGACCAACGAGATCACCGCCAACGTGCTCGTCGATCAGCGCCCGCGCTTCGCCGAGTTCAAGCCCGACGGCTCCGAGGTCTGGGTGTCCTCGGAGATCGGCGGCACCGTCAGCGTGATCGATCCCGAGGCCCGCGAGGTCACCCACAAGATCGAGTTCGAGGTCGCGGGGCTGCGCCCCGAGTCGATCCAGCCCGTGGGCATCCGCATCACCCGGGACGGCGAGACCGCCTTCGTGGCGCTCGGCCCCGCCAACCGCGTGGCGGTCGTGAACGCGCGGACCTACGAGGTCGAGGACTACCTCCTCGTCGGCCAGCGCGTCTGGCAGCTCGCCTTCTCGCCCGACGAGAGCCTGCTCTTCACCACCAACGGCGTCTCCAACGACGTCTCGGTGATCGACGTCGAGGACCGCGAGGTGATCAAGTCGGTGCCGGTGGGGGAGTTCCCCTGGGGCGTCGTGGTGCGGCCGGACTGAGGGGGGCGGCATGAGGACCATCGTCATCGCGGGCGCGCTCGCGCTCGCGCTCGCCGCGGGCGGTGCCCACGCGCAGGCGGGGCTGCTCACGGGCGGCGCCGAGGATCTCGCGCCGATCACGCTCGCCTCGGGCCGGCCGCTCGCCGAGGCGCCCTACGCGCTCGAGGCGGGGCGCTACTACCGGTTGCCGATCAGGGCCGACGGCTCGGCGGAGCTGGCGATCGGCGGCGCGGAGTTCTTCCGCAACGTCTGGGTGGACGAGGTGGTGATCAACGACATCGAGGTGCGCCCGCTGGGGCTCGACAGCCTGGAGTTCGACGCGGCCGGGGAGGCCGTCATCACCTTCGTGCCGATCCGGCCGGGCCGCTTCACGCTGTCGATCCCCGGCACCACCGGCGAGACCCAGCGCGCCGTCTTCGAGGTCGGGGGCTGACGATGCGCGCCGCCCTCGTCCTCGTCCTCGCCCTGACCCTCGCCGCGCCGGCGCACGCGGCCGAGGACGAGGCCTGGCCCTGCCAGCAGGTCAAGGTGCCGACCCTGACCCCGGCCGCGATCTGGGCCGGCCCGCCCTTCGAGCCGGGCGCTGGCGGCTGGCGCGGCGACGCGGAGGTGGCGGGGCTCGTCGCCCGGCTGTCGCAGAGGCGCGTGGCCGTCGAGGAGGCGTCGGCCGAGATCGAGGCCTTCGCGGCGACCCTCGCGCCTCCGGAGCGCGACCGGCTGCGCCTCCTCTTCGCGGGGCTGTTCGACACCATGAACGCCGAGCGCTCCGACGTGATCGCGGGCGTCGAGCGCTACGCCCGGCGCCAGATCGCCATGGCGGGCGACATCCGCGCCGAGGCCTCGGCGCTCGACGCGCGGCGCCGCGCGCCCGACGCCGACCCCGCCGCCATCGCCGAGGCCGAGGACGCGCTCACCTGGCGCACGCGGGTGTTCGACGAGCGCCGCGCCTCGCTCACCTATGTCTGCGACGTGCCGCGGCTGATCGAGCAGCGCCTCTTCGCGCTCGGCCGCACCGTCGCCACGGCGCTGGACGAGTAGGGGGCCGACCCTCGGGCGCCGGCGCGTCCGCGGCGCCGGAGGAAGCGCCGGATCCCCGCCCGCCGACGGGCGGGGGTCAGCGTCGCGGCGCGCCCGGCTCGGGCTCGCGCGCCTCCAGCGGCAGGCCGGCGGCGGCCCAGCCGTCGGTGCCGTCGGGATACCAGGCGACCGCGCCGTAGCCCAGCGCCTCGCGCGCCCGCTTGGCCGCGTTCCACGACATCCAGCACTCGGCCTTGCAGTAGAAGACCAGGGGGGCCTCGGGATCGCCCCCGGACGCGCGGCGTAGCCCCTCGGCGAGGTAGGCCGCGGCCTCGGGCGACAGCGCGCCATAGCCGGTGTCGGGGAGCCAGACGCTGCCGGGGATGTCCTCGCGCGGGGCCGGGCGCCAGATCGTGCCCTCGGGCAGGCCCTCGGGCCGCGGCGGGCGCGGCAGCACGTCCACGAAGACGGCCTCGCCCTCCTCCCACAGCGCGCGCGCCTGCTCGGTGGCGATCACGCGCGCGCCCGCGAGCGTCGCGGGGACCGGCCCGCGGTAGTCCTGCATCCGGTAGCCCTCGGGCTCGGGCGGCGCGGCCTCGCCCTGCGCCTGCGCCGCCGGGCCCGGGGCCCAGAGCATCGCCGCCGCCGCGCAGGCCCGCACCGCGCCGGCCGTCCGCGCGCCGCGCCGCCGCGCCGCGACCGGCGTGGCCCATGACGGGATCGCGGCCTCCGCGCGCCGCCTCGCCCGAACGGCGTCGCGGCGCCGCGACGCCCCCGCCGCCGGACGATCCCGGGACGTGGCCTCGGCCGCCGCCGCGGCGCCGGCGGGCCGGCGACCCCCCCTCGGGCGCGCCGCCCGCGCGAAGGCCCCCGGCCTCACTCGCCCCCCTCCGCGGCCGTGATCGGCCGGTCCCGCTCGTCGAGCAGCGGCACGCCGTAGTCCATCAGGAGGGCGTCGATCTCGCCCTGATGCTCGGCGATCACCCGGTTGAGCTCGCGCTTCCACTCCTGGTCGGAGGGGCGCACGCCCATGGTGATGCGGTAGACCATGCGCGGCCCGCCCGCCTCCCGGGTGAGCGGCGTCAGCGCGACGGGCGCCCCGGCGCGCCCGGCGTAGTAGCCCGCCATCGGCCCCCACGCGACCGCGGCGTCGATCTCGCCCGCGGCGAGGTCGGCGAACATCTCGGCCACCGGCGCCTCGGTGCGGGTGTCCACCATCAGCTTGTAGGGCTTGGCGGCTGCCATCAGGCCGTTCGCGGCCATCGTGGTCGCGGGCGGGGTGCCCGCCACCACGCCGATGCGCCTACCCTTGAGCCGCGGGTCGTCGAGCGAGGTCACGCCCTCGAGATCCGAGCCCTCCGGCACCGCCAGCGCGTAGGCGGTGCGGTAGTAGGCGTTGGTGTTCTGCACCAGCTCGTCGCCCTGGGCGTAGCCCATGATGATGTCGCAGCGGTTCTTGCCGAGCGTGTTGCGCACGAAGCCGATCGCCTGCGGGTGGTAGGTGTAGGCGACGCCGTCGCGCCCGGTCCATTCGGCCACGCGCTCGGCCAGCGCGTTCTCGAACCCCTCCCCGGCCTCGTTCGAGAAGGGCAGGTTCGAGGGGTCGGCGCAGACCCGCAGCACGTCCGGATCGACCAGCTCCAGCGCGCCGCCGAGCACGCCCGTCTGGCCCTGCGCCGCGCCCGCGGCGAGAGCGAGCGCCGCGGCTTGCCCCAGCAGGGTTCGCATCGTCACGGCTCTCATCGCCTCAGCCCGTGCCCATGCAGGCGTCCTCCTCCTCGGAGAAGGCGTCGGACTTGGCCTCCTTCTTCGCGGGACGGCCGCGCGGCAGGTCGCCCTGGCCGCGGGCGCGCAGGTAGACGTAGATGTCGTCGAGGTAGCACATGACGTTGGGGTTGTCGCCGAAGGCCGGCATCACGTTCGAGACGCCGCCGCCGACGTTCTCGCGCCCGTTGACGATGACGTAGGTGAAGTCGAGGTAGTCCATGGCCTGGACGCTGTCGACGAGCGCGGGCGCGTAGGAGGAGCCGAGCCCGTCGGGCCCGTGGCAGACGCTGCACTCGGAGCCGTAGCGCCGGAAGCCGGAATAGGTGTGGAAGTCCACCGTGCCGTCCTCGGCGATGTTGTAGGTCGGGAAGCCCTCGGCGTCGAAGTACTTGCCCTCGTCCTGCTCGACCGCGGCCGGGTCGCCGGGCCCGGCCGCCTCGGCGGGCGCGGCCTGGTCCTGGGCCGAGGCGGCGCCGGACAGGGGGACGAAGCCGGCCAGCGTGCCGAAGGCGGCCAGGGCGCCGAGCGCCGCCAGCGGGCGGAGCGCCGCCGGCGGGCGGAACGGGGCCGGCGGGCGGAGCGCGGGCGGAAGGGGTCTCGTCATGCTCGGATCCTCGGATGCTCGTCGCGGGGAGAGGGGGCGCGGGAGAGGGGGCGCGGGAGTGGAAGGCGCGGGGGGAGGGGGCGTGGCCGCGGGCGAAGGCATCGGCGGCGTCGTGAGGCCGCCGCGTCCCGCCCCGCAGGGGGCCGGGGCGCGGCGGGGCGAGGCGGGCGCCGGGGCGCCCGCCTCGGAACTCGCTCCTACTCGTTCGCGGCGAGCTCGTCGGGCACGGCGAACACCGTGAGCTGGCCGCCGAGGTCGGTGTAGTCCTTCAGCGCCGCGTAGCCGCCGACCGCGCCGAGGCCGTCCTGCGGGTTCTCGAGGCCCGCCGCGAGGCCGATGCCGGCCCAGCCGCCGATGCCCGAGAGCACGGCCACGTACTGCTTGCCCTCCTGCTCGTAGGTCATGACGTTGCCGATGATGCCCGAGGGGGTCTTGAAGCTGTAGAGCAGCTCGCCCGTCTCGGCGTCCACCGCCTTGAGGTAGCCCTCGAGCGTGCCGTAGAACACCACGTCGCCCGCGGTCGAGAGCACGCCCGACCACACCGAGAAGCGCTCGGGGAGCGACCACACGATCTCGCCCTTGGTGGCGTCCCAGGCGATGAAGTTGCCCATGCCGCCATGGCTCTCGGGGGCGGGATACATCGACAGCGTCGCACCGACATAGGGCTGGCCGGCGGTGTAGCTCACCTGGAACGGCTCGTAGTCCATGCACACGTGGTTGGTGGGCACGTAGAAGAGCTTGGTCCTGGGCGAGAAGGACGCCGGCTGCTGGTCCTTGGAGCCCAGAGCGGCGGGGCAGATGCCGGTGGTGTTGACGTCCTCGCCGCCGACGCGGGTCGAGAACTCGTCCACCACCTGCGGCCGCCCGTACTGGTCGGACTCGGGGTCCATCACCACCTCGGTGGCCCAGTTGACCGCCGGGTCGTACTTCTGCGCCACCAGCAGCTCGCCGGTCTCGCGGTTGAGCGTGTAGGCGAAGCCGTTGCGGTCGAAGTGGACGAGCGCGGGCACCGTCTCGCCGTCCATCTCCAGGTCGGTGAGGATCATCTCGTTGACGCCGTCGTAGTCCCATTCGTCATGGGGCGTCATCTGATAGACCCACTTGGCCATGCCGGTGTCGGCGTCGCGGGCGAAGATGGTCATCGACCAGCGGTTGTCTCCGGGCCGCTGCGAGGGGTTCCAGGTCGAGGGGTTGCCGGTGCCGTAGTAGATCAGGTTCAGCTCGGGGTCGAAGGAGAACCACCCCCAGGTGGTGCCGCCGCCGATCTTCCACTGGTCGCCTTCCCAGGTCGCGGTGCCCGAATCGACGCCCACGGGCTCGCCCAGATGGGTGGTGTTCTCGGGGTCCATCAGCGTCATGTCGTCGGGGCCGGTGGAGTAGCCGCGCCAGACCTGCTCGCCGGTGGCGAGGTCGTAGGCCGTCAGGTGCCCCTGCACGCCGTACTCGCCGCCCGAGATGCCGGTGTAGACCTTGTCCTTGTAGACCATCGGCGCCATCGTCGCGGTCTCGCCCTTGAGCGGGTCGCCGTTCTTGACCTCCCACACCGGCTCGCCGGTCTCGGCGTCGAGCGCCACCAGCGTGGTGTCGGCCTGCTGGAGGAAAATCATCGCCGGGCGGTCGCCCTCGGCCGGCGCGTAGGACACGCCGCGGTTGACCGTGTCGCAGCACATCACGCCCACGACCTGCGGATCCTGCTTGGGCTCGTACTTCCACTTGATCACGCCCTCGTTGGCGAGATCGACGGCGAACACGTTGTTGGGGAAGGGCGTGGTGAAGTACATCATGTCGCCGATCACGATCGGCGAGCCCTCATGGCCGCGCAGAACGCCGGTGGACATCGTCCAGGCGACCTGCATGTCGCCCACGTTGTCGCGGTCGATCTGGTCGAGCTCCGAGTAGCGCGTGTTGGCGTAGTCGCCCGTCGGCATCGCCCAGTTGGCGGGGTCGTCCACGAGCTTCATCAGCTCTTCGTTGGCCAGCGCGCCCGTGCTGCCCAGCGCCGTGGCGGTGAGCAGGCTCGCGCCGCAGAGGGTCAGGTTCCGCATCGAGTTCCTCCCAAGGTGCCGTGGTCGCGCCGACGATCGGACCTCCTCCCATCGGCTGGCTCCTCCGCCCGTCTGCTTCGGCCCCGAGGGCTCCCTTCCTCGGGCCGGGGCGGCGGAGACGGTCCGCGCCATGCGGATCCGACGCAAGCCTAGGGTCGGGCGAGCCCGGCGCGCAAGCGAGACCATGGTCGGGGCGCGTCGTGCCGCCGCTGCGGGGGATAGTGCGCCGGTGGACGACCGGGGGGAGCGCGTGAGGGGCGGCAGGACGGCGATCCGGGGGGCGGCGATCCGGGGGGCGCTCGGCGCGGCCGCCGCGCTGGCGATCGGGCTCGTGGCGCCGGGGGCGGCGCACGCGCAGGCCGCGATGCGCGGGCTCGACATGGACTCGCCCGCCATGACCGAGCCCGACGCGACCCGCGCCGAGGTCGAGGCGCTGGCCGCGACCCCGCCTGCCGACCTCGCCGGGCGCCGCCTCGCCACGCTCGACCTCTCGCGGCTGAGCCTGCCCGGCGCCGATCTCAAGGGCGCCTACCTCAACCGCGCGAGCCTCTCGGGCGCCGACCTCTCGGGCGCGAGGCTCGACCTCGCCTGGGCGATGGACGCCGACCTCTCGGGCGCGGACCTCTCGGGCGCGAGCCTGTTCGGCTCCCAGATGACGGGCGCCGACCTGCGCGGCGCCGACCTCTCGGGCGCGCGGATCACCGCCGATCTGTCGCGCGCGCGGCTCGACGGCGCGGACCTCACCGGCGCCTCGCTCGGCGCGGACATGACCAACCAGTCGATGGGCCTGGTGCGCGCGGTGCTGGCGGGGGCCAATCTCGACGGGGCCACCTTGCGCGACGCCGACCTCGGCCGGGTGGATTTGGAGTTCGCCTCGCTCAAGGGTGCGGACCTGCGCGGCGCCGACCTCACCGGCGCCGAGCTCGGCGGCGCCGACCTCACCGGCGCGCGGGTCGAGGGCGCGGTGTTCGACGGCGCCGACCTGACCTCGGCGCGGCTCGTGGGCCTTCGGGGCGAGGATTCGGCGAGCTGGGAGGGCGCGCGCGGCCTCGCGCGGGCGCGGCGGGAATGAATGCGGCGGGCTTCAGCGCGGCGGGCATGGACGCGGAGGGGCCCGGGCCGTCGCCCCAGGCCCGGCACGGGCTCGGCCGGGCGGCGGGGCGTCTTCGGGCCGCCCTCGGGCGCGCCCATGCCGTGCCGGGGCCGGTCGCGGCGCGGGCGCGGCGTCCGGGCGCCGTCGGGCCCGCGGCCGGCGACGCTCCGACCGCCCCGCGCGCGTCCGGGACGGCGGCGCGGCGCGCGAGTGCCGGTCGGAGCGTTCGACGGGTCTGCGCCGCAGCCGCGCTGGCCCTCGCCGCGGCGCCCCCGCCGCTCGCCGCCGAGACCCTGCCGGTCGAGGAGGTCGCGCCGGGCGTCTTCGTCCACGCCGGGCTGATCGAGGACATGTCGCCCGAGAACCGCGGCGAGATCGCCAATGCGGGCTTCGTGGTGGGCGAGGACGCGGTGGCCGTGATCGACCCCGGCGGCTCGGTCGCGGCGGGCCGCGCGCTGCTCGACGCGATCCGCGCGCGCACCGACCTGCCCGTCGCCTACGTCATCGACACCCACATGCACCCCGACCACGTGTTCGGCAACGCGGCGTTCCGCGGCACGGGGCCGGGCGGCGCGGATCCGGCCTTCGTCGGCCACCGCCGGCTCGCCCCCGCGCTGGCCTCGCGCGCCGACTACTACCTCGCCGCCAACCGTCCGCTGCTCGGCGACGCGCTCGCCGACGAGGTCGAGATCGTGCTGCCCGACGTCGAGGTCGAGGCGCGGGCGACGCTCGACCTCGGCGAGCGGCCGCTCGCGCTGCGGGCCTGGCCCACCGCGCACACCGACAACGACCTCACCGTGCTCGACCTCGCCACGGGGACGCTCTTCGCGGGCGACCTGCTGTTCGCCGGGCACCTGCCGGCGATCGACGGCAGCCTTCTCGGCTGGCTCGATGTCGAGGAGGATCTCGCCGCCGTCCCGGCCGAGCGCGCGGTGCCCGGCCACGGCCCCGCCTCGATGCCTTGGCCCGAGGCGCTGGGGCCCCAGCGGGGCTACCTCACCGGCCTCAGGGACGCGCTGCGCGCGCAGATCGCCGAAGGGGCCGACATCGCCGAGGCGGTCGAGGCGGTGCCGCCGCCCGAGGGCTGGCAGCGCGTGGACGCGTTCCACCGCCGCAACGCCACCGCGGGCTTCGCCGAGCTCGAATGGGAGTAGGGCACGGGGCGTTCCCAAGACGGCCCGCGAGCCCTATATCGCCGACGAAACGTCAGGGAGGACGGATCATGCGCCCGATCGCCACGAGCCTCGCGGCCCTCGCCATGGCCACCGCCGCCTCGGCCGAGCCGGGCGCCTGGGAGGACATCTCGGACACGCTGTGGGGCGACCAGCCGATGCTGGCGTCGGGCCTCGTCACGCTCCAGGCGCCCGAGCGCGCCGAGGACGCGGCGATCGTGCCGGTGACGATCGGCCTCGATCTGCCCGAGGGCGACGAGCGCCGCGTCGAGACCGTCACCCTTGTGGTGGACGAGAACCCCGCGCCGGTGGCCGCGACCTTCACGCTGGGCGAGGGCGCGGGGGTGGACGAGATCGGCACCCGGCTCCGGGTCAACGCCTACACGCCGATCCACGTCGTGGCCGAGCTGTCGGACGGCTCGCTCCACGTCGCGGAGCGCTACGTCAAGGCGTCGGGCGGCTGCTCGGCGCCCGCGCTCAAGGACGCGGAGGAGGCGATGGCGAGCCTCGGGCGCATGAAGCTGCGCCAGCTCGGGCAGGACGACGGGCTCGCCGAGGCGCAGCTGCTGGTCCGCCACCCGAACAACTCCGGCCTCCAGCGCGATCCGCTCACGCTCTACTACATCCCGGCGCGCTACATCCAGGAGCTGACGATCGCGCAGGGCGACGCGCCGATCCTGTCGATGGAGGGCGGCATCTCGATCTCCGAGGATCCGGCCTTCCGCTTCACCTACCGCCCCACCGGCGCGCCGATCCGCGTCGAGGCGATCGACACCGAGGGCTCGCCCTTCGCCGCGGAGTGGCCGGCGGAGGCGCCGGCGATCCAGGCCGGGGAGGACCCCTTCGCCGGCGCCTGGTCCGCCGAGGAGAGCGACGGCTCCTGAGCGAGACGGGCGCGCGCGGGCGCGCGCCCGACCGCCATGGCGCCTGCCCCGTCCGATGCTCGCCCCCGGACCGGCGACATCGGCTAGGGCGCGCCCCGACCCGACGGGATCGGCTCGGGCGTCCCGGGCTCCCTCGCGGCCGCATCCTCCAGGCGCCCGACCGGTTCGGCCTGGCTGGAGGATGCTCCAGGGCGGCGCTGCCCCCCCGACCGCGAGCCGCAGCGAGGGGTGCGGTGGAGGGGGGTGAGCGCGCGGCTCCCGCTCGGCCCATCCGCCGTGGCAGGCGTTCCGACCCGCGGCAGGCCCTCGGGCTCGGGGCCGACGCTCCGCCGCGCCGCCGACGTTTTGGCTAGAAGCAGCGCAGCTCGGCCTCGATCTGGGCCTCGCGCAGGCGGTCCACGGCTTCCTTGGAGGCCTCCGAGCCGCGGAAGAGCGCGCCGCGCTGGCCGGTGACGAGGCCGAGCGAGAGGAAGGTCTCGGCCTCCTCGTAGGCGTCGTAGGGCAAGAGCGTGCCGATCACGTCGATCGAGCAGGCGCAGCGCCCGAGCGTGTCGCGGTCCTCGCCGTTGGCCTTCATGCAGGCGAGCACGTAGTCCGCCACCGCCACCGTCGGATAGTCCGGCGCGCGGGGGACGGCCGGCATGCCCGGCAGCGCCGTCTGCGCCTCGCCCCCCCCCGCTGCGAGCGCCGCTGCGAGCGCCGCGGCGAGCGCCCCGACCAAGGTCGCCTTGCGTCGCCGATCCGGCATGCCGATCCCCTTGTCCTGCTCGTCCGGGCCCACCGCCCCGCCCCATGCGAGCGGGCGAGGGCGGTTGCAAAGGAGGCGACCTCCTGCAAGACCTCTGCCCTGAACGGGGAGGCCCGCGCAAGCCCTCGGCTCCGAGGTGGCGACGGGACGCCTTTCCTGCGGGAGGACGAGACATGAAGACACGCGCGGCGGTGGCGTTCGAGGCGGGCAAGCCGCTGGAGGTGGTCGAGGTCGATCTCGAAGGGCCGAAGGCGGGCGAGGTGCTGGTCGAGCTGAAGGCCACCGGCATCTGCCACACCGACGAGTTCACCCGCTCGGGCGACGACCCCGAGGGCATCTTCCCCTCGATCCTCGGCCACGAGGGCGCGGGGGTGGTGATGGAGGTGGGCGAGGGCGTGACCAGCGTGGCGGTGGGCGACCACGTGATCCCGCTCTACACGCCCGAGTGCCGCGAGTGCGAATACTGCCTCAACCCCAAGACCAACCTGTGCCAGAAGATCCGCGTGACCCAGGGCAAGGGCCTGATGCCCGACGGCACCACGCGCTTCTCCTACGAGGGCAAGCCGATATACCACTACATGGGCTGCTCGACCTTCGCCAACCACACGGTGGTGCCCGAGATCGCGCTGGCCAAGGTGGACGCGGACGCGCCGTTCCAGTCGATCTGCTACATCGGCTGCGGCGTGACCACGGGCGTGGGCGCCGTCATCAACACCGCCAAGGTCGAGACCGGCGCCAAGGTCGTCGTGTTCGGGCTGGGCGGCATCGGGCTCAACGTGATCCAGGGCGCGCGGCTCGCGGGCGCGGACATGATCGTGGGCGTCGACCTCAACCCCGACCGCGAGGAGTGGGGCCGCAGGTTCGGCATGACCCACTTCGTCAACCCGAAGGACCACGACGACGTGGTGGCGCATCTGGTGGAGCTGACCCGCGGCGGCGCCGACTACTCCTTCGAGTGCATCGGCAACGTGAACGTCATGCGCCAGGCGCTGGAGTGCTGCCACAAGGGCTGGGGCGAGTCGATCATCATCGGCGTGGCGCCCGCGGGGGCCGAGATCGCCACGCGCCCCTTCCAGCTCGTCACCGGTCGCTCCTGGCGCGGCACGGCCTTCGGGGGCGCGCGGGGCCGCACGGACGTGCCCAAGATCGTGGACTGGTACATGTCGGGCAAGATCGACATCGACCCGATGATCACCCACACGCTCAAGCTCGAGGACATCAACCGCGGCTTCGAGCTGATGCATTCGGGCGAGTCGATCCGCTCCGTGGTGATCTACTGATGCGCTGGGCCGTCATCCTGGCCGTCCTCGCGGCGCCCGCCTGGGCGCAGCAGGACGGGACGCCGCAGGACGGGACGCCGCAGGACGGGACGCCGCAGGACGGGGCTCAGGATCCCGCCGCGCCGCGCCCGCTGACCTTCTCGTCGGAAGGCGACAGCTACGCCGTGCCCGCGGACGGGTTCGAGAGCCTCGACTACGCCCAGGAGTCCGGGCTCGCGCTGTGCCTGACCGAGCCCGTCGAGCGCGAGGTCGCGGCCTTCACCGAGGCCCATGTCGGGGACGTGGTGCGGGTGGCGATCGGGGACACGCAGGTGTTCGCGGTCGAGGTCGTCACCCCCTATGAGGGCGGCTGCATCGACTGGCCTGTCCACCCGATGGTGGCGGCCAACTACGTCGCCATGCTGACCGGCGAGGCGCCGCGGATGGCGCTGCCGCCCGAGAGCACCGGCGAATGAGCGCCGCGATGGGGTGGCGCGCCGTGGAGCGGGGGGCCGGACACGGCATCGAAGGGCCGAGGACCGGCGACGGGTCCGACGGATCTGCGATCGGCCGCCGCGCCGAGGGATCTGCGATCGGCCGTCACGCCGAGGGATCGGCGATGGGCCGTCACGCCGAGGGATCGGCGATGGGCCGCCGCGCCGAGGGATCGGCGACGCGAAGCGCGCGATCGTGGGGCGACGACGGGCGGGGCGATGCGTCCCGCCCGCACGAGGCCGCGTCCGCGTCGGCCCTCGCCGGGGAGGTCGCGCGATGAGCGTCGGGATCGTCTCCGAATGGACCGCGCATGGCGGGCGCCAGCTCGTGTGCCGCCACGCCTCCGCCTCCACCGGCACCGACATGACCTTCGCGCTCTACCTGCCGCCGGGGCAGGGGCCGCATCCGCTGGTGACGTTCCTCTCGGGGCTCACCTGCACCCACGCCAACGTCATGGAGAAGGGCGAGTATCGCCGGGCCGCCGCCGAGCATGGGCTCGCGGTGCTCTGCCCCGACACCAGCCCGCGCGGCGAGGGCGTGGCCGACGACGAGGGCTACGACCTCGGACAGGGCGCGGGCTTCTACCTCGACGCGACCCAGGCGCCCTGGGCCGAGCACTACCGGATGGGATCCTACGTCACGCAGGAGCTGCCGGCGCTGGTGGGGGGCGAGTTCCCCGTGGACCTGTCCCGCCAAGGGGTCATGGGGCACTCGATGGGCGGCCACGGCGCGCTGACGATCGCGCTGCGCGACCCCGGCCGCTACGCCTGCGTCTCGGCCTTCGCGCCGATCGTCGCGCCGACCCAGGTGCCCTGGGGCCGCAAGGCCCTGCCGGCCTATCTCGGCGACGACCCCGCCGCCTGGCGGCGCCACGACGCGGTGGCGCTGATCGAGGACATGGGGTCCGCGGCCGCGCCGCCGATGCTGGTGGACCAGGGCACCGCCGACGACTTCCTCTCCGAGCAGCTTCGCCCCGAGCTTCTGCGCGAGGCGGCGGACGCCCGCGGCCTCGACCTCACGCTCAACCTGCGCGAGGGCTACGACCACTCCTACTACTTCATCTCGACCTTCATGGGCGACCACCTCGCCTGGCACGCGGCGCGGCTGGCGGGGTAGGTCGGGAGCGAGCCGCCGCTCGCGGAGCCGGGATCGACCCGCGCGCCGATGTCGGGGGGGGCCGCGATGCCGTCCGCGCCTCCGCGTCCAGCGGTGCGACGGCCCTTCCGTCGGGCGCGGCGGGGATCCGGCTTCGCCCCCGCTCGACGGGGGGGGCGGACCGACCGGCGGCCTCGGACGCCCCTTCCCGCCCGACGAGGCGATCAGCGGCCGATGCCGTCGCCGAGGGGCAGGTCCATGACGCAGACGAGCCCCTCCTCGCGGTGGTCGAGCGCGACCGTGCCGTCGAGCTCGCGCGCCACGCCGCGCTCCAGGAGCCGCGAGCCGAAGCCCTGATGCGTGGGCGGCGAGACCGTCGGGCCGCCGCGCTCGCGCCATTCGAGGTGGAGCGCGCCCGCCCCGTCCTCGCCGTCCTCGATGCGCCACTCGACCTCGACCCGGCCCTCGGGCGTGGACAGCGCGCCGTGCTTGACGGCGTTGGTGCCGAGCTCGTGGAGCGCCATGGCGAAGGACAGCGTGGCGCTGGGCGACAGCGTCACCTGCGGCCCGTCGAGCCGCAAGCGCCCGTCGCCCTCGGGCAGGAAGCTGGCGAGCGCGGCCCGGGCCAGGTCGCCCAAGGACGAGCCCGTCCAGCGGCTCTGGGTCAGCAGCCCGTAGGCGCCTGACAGCGCATGCAGGCGCCGCTCGAAGGCCTCGGCGTAGGCCTCGACGCTGGCGGCGCCGCGCCGGGTCTGGCGGGCGACCGACTGGACCACGGTCAGCATGTTCTTGACGCGGTGGTTGAGCTCGCCGATCAGCAGCTCGCGCTCGGCCTCGGCGCGCTTGATCTCGGTCACGTCGCGCACCAGCCCCGTGCCGAGGATCGGGCCGTCGCCCGCGCGCCGGAACGCGCCCGTCGCGTGGACGTGGCGCACGGTGCCGTCGTCGCGCGTCACGCGATACTCGACGTCGAGCGGCTCGCCGCGCTCGATCGCGCGCGCCATTCGCGCCTCGACGCGCTCGCGGTCCTCGGCGTGGATCCGCCTCAGCGGCGCGTCGCCCACGACCTCGCCCTCCTCGGGCAGCCCCGCGATCTCGCGCCCGCGCCCGTCCCACTCCATCGCGCCGGTGTCGAAGTCCCAGCTCCACCAGCCGAGCTTCGAGGCGGCGGTCGCCATCGTCAGCAGGTCGCGCGCGCGCCTGAGCGCCTCCTGCTCGCGCCGCCGCTCGGTGGTGTCCTGGAACAGGATCGCCACCTGGTCTGCGTCGATGGGGCTGACGAGGATCTCGAACCACTTGCCCAGGGGCGCCGCGAAGAGCTCGTGGCGCTCGCCGACGCGGGTCTCGGCCACGCGGGCGGGCTCGCGCCACCAATGCGCCTCGAAGCCCGCGTCGAGCTCGCCCAGGCGCCGGCCCGCGAGGTCGAGCCCCGTCAGCCGCCCCGCCGCCGGGTTGGCGTCGAGATAGCGCAGGTCGATGGCGTTGCCGGTGTCGTCGCGCACCACCTCGGCGATCAGGAACCCCTCGTCCATGGTCTCGAACAAGGTGACGTAGCGCTCCTCGCTCTCGCGCAGCCGCGCCTCGGCCGTGATCCGCGCCGAGATGTCCACGAAGCTCACCACCGCGCCGTCGATGCGGTCGTCGATGGTGCGGTAGGGGCGGATCCGCATCATCATCCAGCGCCCTTCGCGGGTCTCGACCTCGCTCTCGAAGGGGGTGAGGTCGCCCAGCACCCGCCCGACATCGGCCTCGAGCCCGTCGTAGGAGAGGTGGTGGGTGAAGTCCGTGATCGCCCGCCCGATGTCGGCCTCGGTGACGTTGAAGACGCGCGCCACCGCGGGGGTGAACATCTTGATCCGCAGCCTCGGGTCGAGGAACAGCGTGCCGATCTCGGTGGCGGCGACCAGGTTCTCCAGGTCCGAGTGCGCCGAGGCGATCGAGTCGAGCTTCGACTTCAGCTCGGCGTTGACGGTCTGGAGCTCCTCGTTGATCGATTGGAGCTCCTCCTTGGAGGTCTCCAGCTCCTCGGAGGTCGAGCGATACTCCTCGTTGATCGACTGGAGCTCCTCGTTGGCGACGCGAAGCTCCTGGGTCGCGTCCTCGTGCTCGCGCCGGCTGGCGGCGAGCCGGTCATGCGCCCCGCGCAGCTCCTCGCGCAGCCGGCGGACCTCGGCGGGCGCGGTCTCCGCGTCCCCCTCCTCGAGCAGCGCCGGGCCGCCGTCGAGGAAGAACGCGAGCGCGCGCGGCGCCTCCTGGGGCCCCACCGGCACGGGGGCCACGTGCATCACGACGCGCCGGGGGCCGCCGTCGAAGGCCACCGCCGCGGGGAGCGTCAGCGTCGGCTCGCCCTGGCCGAGCGCGCGGTGGAGCGCGCCCGACAGCTCGGCGCGCAGCTCGGGGCGCACCAGCGCGGGCAGCTCATCGGAGAGCGGCCCGCGCGAGGGCGCGATGTAGCGCCCCGCGCTCTCGGACAGGTGCAGCACGCGCCGCTCGGCGTCCACCAGCGCGCTCGCGGGCGCCACGGCCTCCAGCGAGGCCGCATGGAGCGTCGCCACCGCGCCCGCGGGGTCGGCGGCGCGCGCCGCGGGGCGGGGCGCGGGCAGGTGCGGGCGGTGCTCGACCGGCATCTGCATGACGAGCGCGGCGCTCCCCCCGGCCTGCTGGCGCGCGCCGTAGACGCGCGCGTCGCGCTCCACCGGCGCGAAGAGGTCGGGCCGCGTGTCCACCGTCTCGGCCGAGCCCAGGAACAGCGTGCCGCCGGGCTTGAGCGCGTAGTGGAAGAGCGCCAGCATCTGGCGCTGCACCTCGCGCTCCAGGTAGATCAGCAGGTTGCGGCACGACACCAGGTCGAGCCGCATGAAGGGCGGATCCTTGACCGCGCTGTGGTGCGCGAAGAGCACCGCGTCGCGCACCTCCTGGCGGATGCGCCAGTGCGCGCCCTCCTCCACGAAGAAGCGCCCGAGGCGCTCCTCGGGCACGTCGGCCTCGATCGCGCGGGGGTAGCGGCCCTCGCGCGCGGTGGCGAGCGCGCCCTCGTCGAGGTCGGTGGCGAAGATCTGGATCGGCACCGCGCGCCCGCGCGCCTCCGCCTCCTCGATCATCACCATGGCGAGGCTGTAGGCCTCCTCGCCGGTGGCGCAGCCCGCGACCCAGGCGCGCACCCCCGCCACGGGGTCGGCCGCGTCGATGATCGGGCCGATCGCGGCCTTGCGCAGCGCCTCGAAGGCGGCCGGATCGCGGAAGAACATCGTCACCGTGATCAGCAGGTCCGAGAACAGCTCCTGCGCCTCCTCGGGGGTCTCGCGCAGGTAGGTCTCGTAGATCGCGAGGCTGGCGCGGCGCGTCACCTGCATCCGCCGCAACACGCGGCGCATCACGGTCGCGCGCTTGTAGCTCGAGAAGTCGTGCCCGGTGCGCGCGTGCAGGTGGCCGGCGATGCGCCTGAGCGCGGCGCCGGCCTCGTCCTGGGCGATCGACGCGATCGCGGCCTTGGAGCGCGACACCTCCGCGATGCGCTCGGCCATCTCGGCGATCGGCACGACGAAGTCGGCGACGCCCGTGGCGATCGCGCTGCGCGGCATCATCGGGTACTCGGCGTCGGCCGGCTCCTGCACGAAGACGACGCCGCCGCCCTCCTTGATGCGCTTGACGCCCATCGCCCCGTCCGAGCCCGCGCCCGACAGGATCACCGCCATCCCGTCGCCGCGCGCGGCCGCGACCGAGCGGAAGAACAGGTCGATCGGCGTGCGCCTGCCCCGCGGCTCGGTGAACTTGCGCGCGTGCACGTCGTCGCCCTCGATCACCAGCTCCCGGTCGGGCGGGATGACGTAGATGCAGTCGGGCTCCAGATGCGGCGTGTCGGTCACCTGGCGCACCGGCATCGAGGTGCTCTGCGACAGGATCTCGCCCATCTGGCTCGGATGGTCGGGCGCGAGGTGGACGATCACCACATAGGCCAGGCCGAGGTCGCCCGGCAGCCTCCCGAACAGCGCGCGCAGCGCCGCGAGCCCGCCGGCGGAGGCGCCGATGGCGCAGATCGGGACGGGATGCCGAGCGACGCTCAGGGGGCCTTTCGGCATCAAGGTCGGCCCATCGTCACGTCCGCGGCGTCGTCACCGACCTCAAGGGCGGGGGGGGGGGGGATCTTCCAGGCATCATCGAGGATTGGGGCAGGGTGACTGGGTCCGGGGCCGGTGTCAACATCCCCCCGACGCATGGTCGGCGGCGCGGCTCAGCCCTCGCCCGGCAGGCGGATGGCCGAGAAGGTCATGGTGGTGAGCGAGCGCGCGATCCCGGGCACGTCGAACAGCCGGTCGTTGAGGAACTTGCCCACGTCCGAGCCCTCGGGGACGTAGATCTTCATCAGCAGGTCGTAGTCGCCCGAGGTCGAGTAGAGCTCCGAGACGATCTCGCGCAGGTGGATCTCCTGGGCCACCGCGTAGGTGGTGCCGGGGTGGCAGCGGATCTGGACGAAGACGCAGGACGACATGGCGCCTTGTTAGCGCGGGCCGTGCGTCGAAGGGAAGGCCGGGGGCACGCGTGCCCCCGGACCCCCGCTAGCCGGGCTCGAAATTCCAGCGGGTCGTCTGGCGGTAGGTCTGGCCGGGGGCCAGGCGGACGGAGGGCCAGGCGGGATGGTTGGGGGCGTCGGGCCAGCCTTGGGGCTCCAGCGCGAGGCCCGCGCGCGGGGCGAAGGGGCGGCCGTCATGGCCGGGCACGCCGAAGTCGCGCAGCTTCTGGCCGGTGTAGACCTGCAATCCGGGCTCGGTCGTCGCCAGCCCCATGCGCGCGGCGGGGCCTTCGAGCCACGCGATCGGCGTGAGCGCGCGCCCCGCATCGGCCAGGCAGAAGCTGTGGTCGTAATCGAAGCCGTCGAGCGGCCGGCCGCGGCGCAGGTCGAACGGCCCCTCGACCGCGGCCACCTCGCCCGTGGGCAGGCCGTCGTCGTCGGCGGGCAGGTAGCGATCGGCCGCCACCCGCAGGCGATGACCCGCCAGCCCCTCCCCCCCGAGCCGCCAATAGGAGTGGTTGGCGACGTTCATCCACGTGGGCGCGTCGGTCGTGGCCTCGACGCTCAGGCTCAGCGTGGCGGGCTCGCCCACCTCGAAGCGCGCCGCGATCCGCCGGTCGCCCGGGAACCCCGCCTCGCCCGCGGGCAGCGCCACGCTCATGACGGCGTGCGCCTCGCCCGCCTCCTCCAGCGCCCAGACCTTGCGGTGCGTGCCGCCCGAGCCCGAATGCAGCGTGAGCCCGTCCCGCTCCTCCAGCCGGACCACCGCCCCGTCGAGCGGCGCCCGCGCGCCCGAGACGCGGTTCACCACGGGGCCGATCAGCGCGCCGACGCTCGCCATCGGCCCCTCGTAGGCCGCGAGCGCGTCGGTCCCGAGCGTGAGCGGCACGCCTCCGAGCCGCAGATCCTGGATCCGCGCGCCATGCGTCCACAGCGTCACCTCCATCGCGCCCGCGCGCAGCACGACGCGGCGGACGGCC
Organism: uncultured Alphaproteobacteria bacterium; assembly: GCA_963799455.1. Classification (GTDB taxonomy): domain Bacteria; phylum Pseudomonadota; class Alphaproteobacteria; order Rhodobacterales; family Rhodobacteraceae; genus CAWCXF01. The sequence goes on from CAWCXF010000007.1 coordinate 963,731, forward strand.
GCGCCCGCCGCCGTCTCGCCGACGATCACGCTCGCTCCTGCCTGTGGACCCCGGCGGGGGGCAGCGCGATCCCGTGCGCCTCGACGGCCTCCGGCCCGTAGTTGAACCAGAACCGGTGCGGTCCGGCGTCGCGCACCCGCACGCCCTCGGGCAGCGCCATCGTCTCGATCCCCGCCTCGGCGCAGGCGTCGCGCAGGATTCGCCCCAAGCCCTCCTCGTCGGGCCAGCCGCCGAGATAGCGCAGGCCCCCCGCGCGCATCATCAGGGGCCGCCCGTCCGCGAGGCGCGCCGCCACCTCGGCCGTCCCCTCCAGCTCCTCCCGCCAGCGATGGACGAAGCCGCCCCCCTCGATGGCGAGGCTCGCGCCGGGCGGCAGGCTCTCGCAGAGCGCCACGGTGCAGTCGAGGCCGGGGATCGCGGGCGGAAGCGGCACGGGGATGCGGAACTCGGCCGTGCGCGCCCCGGCGCGCGGCCCGAGGATCACGGCCCCGCCGCCCGAGACCCCCCCTGGGATCGTGGCGAGCCCCGGCGCCAGCACGAGCCGATACGCCGACAGCTCGGCGCCGGGAGGCACCAGATCCACCGACAGCCCCAGCCGCCGCAGCCCGCGGTAGAACGCCAGGCAGAGATGGAGGTAGTCGAAGTCCCGCCCCTGCGGCTGCGCCTCCCACATCCAGGCGGAGGCGTAGTCGAAGACGAGCGCCGCCGGCGCCGGCCCCGTCCCGACCTCCGGGGCCTCCCCGATCTCGGCCGCGACCCGCGCCACCTCGGCGAGCCCCGGCGCGGGCTCGTCGTCGGGTCGCAGGAGCCCCGCATGCATCTGCTCCTGCGCGAAGGGCGCCTGGCGCCAGCGGAACCAGGAGACCACCTCCGCCCCGTGCGCGAAGGCCTCCCAGGCCCAGAGCCGCACCATGCCGGGCAGGGGGGCGGGGTTCCACGGCGCCCAGTTCACCGGCCCGGGCTGCTGCTCCATCACCCACCACCGCCCGCGCCCGACGCCGCGGTAGAGGTCGTGGTGGAACGCCTGCATGTCCGGGTCGCCCTGGCGCAGGAAGCGGGCCTTCCACTCGGGGGGCGCCTCGATCCGGTCCGACAGGAACCCCAGCGGGTAGCTGTCCCAGGCGGCCACGTCGAGGTCGGCCCCCACCGCCCAGTGGTCGAAGCCCGTCACGAAGCCCATGTAGTTGTGGATCAAGGGGCGGTCGGTCAGCGGCCGCAGCGCGTCGGCCTGCGCGCGGTTGAAGCGGACCACCTGGTCCGAGGTGAACCGCCGGAACGCCAGCACATGCGCCGGGTTCGGCTCCGTCACCGTGAGGTTGGGCAGCCCGATCTCGTCCCAGCCGCGATGCTCCATCGACCAGAACACGGCGCCCCACGCCTCGTTGAGCGCCTCGACGCTCCCGTAGCGCGCCGCGCACCACTCCCGGAACGCGGCCGAGGCGGCGGGCGACCAGCTCGCGGCGGTGTCGTGGCAGTCGTACTCGTTGTCGATCTGCCACGCCCCCACATGGGGACTGCGCCCGTAGCGCTCCCCCATCAGCGCCGCGATCCGCGCCGCCTCCCCGCGGTAGCCGTCATGGCTGAAGTCGTAGTGCCGGCGCGAGCCGAACCCCCTCGGCCGGCCCTTGGCGTCCCAGGCCAGCATGTCGGGGTGGCGGCTCAGCATCCAGCGCGGCGGCGTCGCGCTGGGCGTGCCGAGCACGACGGAGAGCCCCGCACCCCCCAGCGTCTCCACCGCCCGGTCCATCCACTCCCAGCGCAGGTCGCCAGGGCTCGGCTCCAGGCGCGACCAGGCGAACTCGCCGATCCGCACGACGGAGATCCCGGCCTCGGCCATGCGCCGGGCGTCGTCGGCCCACAGCCCTTCGGGCCAGTGCTCGGGGTAGTAGCACACGCCCAAGGAGCGGGGGGCTCCGCCCCCTCGACCCCCGCCGGGGGCATTCATGCCCCCGGACCCCCGATCACAGGCGCACCTCGACCTCGGGCTTGCCTCGGGCGACGCCTGCGACGGAATAGGTCCGGCCCTGGGCCTCGTCGGGCCCCTCGATGCCTTGACGCGCGCTGGTGCAGAACAGCGTGCCGAGATCGGGACCGCCGAAGGCGGGGCAGGAGGTGTGCGCGGGCGGGAACGCCACGGCGCGCAGGAACCGGCCCTCGGGGTCGTAGCAGGCCACCCGCGAGGCGCCCCACTGCGCGTTCCACAGGTTGCCCTCGGCGTCGATCACGGCGCCGTCGGGGTTGAGCCCCTCGCCGCGCAGGTCGATGTGCGGCTCGGGCTCGCCCTCGGGCCAGCCGGTGTCGGGGTGGAGCGCCTGGCGCCGGATGACCCGGGTCCGCGTGTCGGTGAAGAAGGCGAGCGCCCGGCCGCGGTCGAAGCAGATCGCGTTGGGCACCGTCACCGCGTCGTGCAGGCGCCTCAGCGCGCCCCCGTGCCAGCGGTAGATCGCGCCCGCCTCGGCCTCCATCGCCTTGCCCATGGTGCCGATCCAGAAGCCGCCCCACGGGTCGGCGCGCCCGTCGTTCGAGCGCGTCTCGGGCCGGTCGGCCTCCAGCGCGCAGACCTCCTCGCGCGCGCCCGTCCCGAGGTGAAGGAGGATCAGCGCCGTCTCCGTGGCCACCAGCAGCCGGTCGGGGTCGGCGGTGACGGCCGCCGCCGAGGCGTTCTCGCCCAGATCCCACTCGCGCCGCCCTGATCCGTCCGCCGATCCGTCCGCCGACCCGTCCGCCGACCCGTCCGAGGCCAGGAGCTTGCCCTCGGTGATGTCGAACCACATCAGCCGACCCCGCGCGGGGTGCCACAGCGGCCCCTCGCCCAAGCTGCACCGCCGCCCGTCGAAGACCGCGGCGCTCACCGCCCATCCCCCGAGGGCGCGCGGCCGGCCGCGTCCCAGCGCCGGATCTCGGCGGCGTCCCAGGCCTCGACGGCCTCGCGGGCGCGGGCGCCGACCTCCTCCGGAGAGGCGCCCGGCGCGTAGAGCGAGGAGCCGAGCCCGAAGCCCGTGGCGCCCGCCGCGCGCCAGGCCTCGAAGTCGGACGGCCCCACGCCGCCCACCGCGACCACCTGCGCCTCGTAGGGCAGCACCGCGCGCAGCGCCTTGAGCCCGGCCGTGCCGAGCTGCGCCGCCGGGAACAGCTTGAGCCCCGAGGCGCCCGCGGCGAGCGCCGCGAAGCACTCGGACGCCGTGAACGCGCCGGGCCAGCTCTGCATCTCCAACGCGCGCGCGGCGCGGATCACGTCACCGTCGGTGTTGGGCGAGACGATCATCTGGCCCCCCGCCGCGGCCACCCGCACCACGTCCTGCACCGTGAGCACCGTGCCCGCGCCGATCAGCGCCTGCTCGCCGAAGGCGCGCGCCATGACCTCGACGCTGGCGAGCGGGTCGGGCGAGTTGAGCGGCACCTCGATGCGCTCGATCCCCGCCTCGATCAGCGCGCCCGCGACGGCCTCGGCCTCGCGCGGCTCGATCCCGCGCAGGATGGCGATCAGCGGACGGCCGGGGGCGGCGGCCTCGGGCGTGCCCCGGGGGGGCGGGACGGGCGCGGGCGCGGTCATGCGGCCTCCTGGCGGCGTCGGGCGGCGGTGAGGCCCGCGAGCGTCGTGGCCTCCGCCCCGAGGTGTCGCACGCTTGCCCCCTGCGCCGCCAGGGCCAGCCCGTAGGCCCGCACGAGCGGCCCTTCGGCGATCACCGCCACGTCCTGCCCGAGCCAGTAGGGACGGGTCGCCGCCAGCTCCGCCCCGATCAGCAGGCCCGAGAGCCGCGAGCGCAGCACGCCCGGCGCCGTCCCCTCCAGGAGCCCCTCGGCGCGCAGCCCGAAGAGCGAGGCGGCGAGCGCCTCGGGACGCGAAAGCGTGGCCATCAGCGAGGACTCGAAGGCGCCCTCCTCGAATCCGTCGCCCCCCACCGAGTGCCGCAGCACCGATCGCTCGGACAGGAGCGCGAACAGCTCGCCCGTCATGCAGGTGCGGAAGCTCACCACCTCGCCGGCGCTCACCCGCGCCCACTTCGTGTGCGTGCCGGGCAGGCAGGCCACGCCGTCGAAGCCGGGCTCCGACGCGATCAGCCCGGCGATCTGGGTCTCCTCCCCGCGCATCACGTCCGGGGGCGCGGCCTGCGAGAGCCCCGGCAGGATGCTCACGCCCATCGCGCCCGGCGCGCGCACCGGCGGCCCCAGCGGCGCGCAGGGGACAGTGGCGTAGGGCGCCTCGACCCAGCCCTGGCGCGCGCCGAGCATGCCGCAGGCGATCACGGGCGCCTCCCGCGCGCCGAGCAGCTCGCGCAGCGCGCCCTCGAACTCGCCCGGCGCGAGCGTGCCCATGCCGCGCTCGGACTCCTCGCGCCAGACGGGCTCGGCGCCGCGCATCCCCCAGGCGCGCAGCCGCGAGGTGCCCCAATCGACGGCGACCCACTCGGCCGCCTCCTCGGCCCGCGCGCTCATGGCCCGAGCCCGGCCGCGATCGCAGGGCCCGGTCCTCCTCGGGGCCGCGTCCGCGCGGCCGCGCAGCACCTCGCGGACGAGGGGGCTCCCCTGCGGCGGGCGGCGCGCGCGCGACGCAGCCCCGAGGAGGACGGCACGGCGCGCGGCACCCCCTCCGGGCCGTCTCCTCCCCTCCCGCGAGCGGCGCGGCGTGTCGCCCTCATCCCGTGACGACCACGCCGCCGTCCGCGACGAGCACCTGGCCCGTCACCATCGCCGAGGCGTCCGAGGCCAGGAACAGGCAGGGGCCGACGATGTCGGCGGGCGCGAGGTGACGGGGCAGGCACTGGCGCGCGAGATGGGCCGCCAGGTCCGCCTCGGTGGCCCACAACGCGCGCTGCCTGTCGGTCAGAACCCAGCCCGGCGCGAGCGCGTTGACGCGCACGCCGCTCCCCCCGAACTCGCGGGCGAGCGAGCGCGTGAGACCGGTGATGCCCGCGTTGGCCGCCGTGTAGGAGGCGTAGCCGGCGTTGCCCATCATGTAGCTGATCGAGGAGAAGTTGACGATCGCGCCGCCGCCGGCCTCGCGCATCCCCGGCAGGACGGCCTGGGCCGCGAAGAAGTAGGATTTGAGGTTGATCGCCTGGTTGCGGTCCCAGTAGTCCTCCGTCACGTCGAGCGTCGCATGGCGATCGTCGTCGGCGGCGTTGCAGATCAGGCGCGTCACGGGTCCGTGCGCCTCGGCCGCCCGCGCCAGCGTCGCGCGCAGGGCGCCCACGTCGGTGAGGTCGCAGCGCAGGTCGAGCGGGCGCGCGCCCGTGGCCTCCTCCATGGCGCCCGCGAAGGCCGAGGCGTCGGATCGCTGGCAGAACGCCACCCGCGCGCCCTGGCGCAGGAACCCCTCGGTCAGCGCCGCGCCGATCCCCGAGCCGCCGCCGGTGACGAACACCGACGCCCCGTGCAGGTCGGGGAAGGCGGGGGCCGTGTCCGTCACCGCGCGCTCCGGGCGGCGGGGGGCACGGGACGCCGGGCCGCGGCCCGGCCCGGACGCTTCGGACCCGCGTCCGGCGGCGCCGGATGGCGCGTCGCCCCGGCGGGGGCGGGGCGCACGGGGATCGTCGAGCCCGCGTGGGCGAAGGCCGCTCGGGTCATGGGCGCTCCCTCCTCGCCCGCCCGCTATTTCACGGCGCCGAGCGTCAGGCCAGCGATGAAGTGGCGCTGCATCAGGAAGAAGATCGCCACCGGCGGCAGCGCCGCCACCAGCGAGCCTGCGCTCATCAGATGGTAGGCGGCGCGGTACTGGGCGTTGAACGAGGTGATGCCGGCGGTGACGGGCTGGCTCTCGGACCCTTGGGTCAGCACCACGGCCCAGAAGTAGTCGTTCCAGATGAAGGTGAAGATCAGCACCGCGAGCGCCGCCATGGCGGGCTTCATCAGCGGCAGCACCACGAACCAGAAGATGCGCCACTCCGAGACCCCCTCGACGCGGGCGGCCTCGATCAGCTCGAAGGGCAGCGCGCGGATGAAGTTGCGCATGAAGAGCGTGGCGAACCCGGTCTGGAAGGCGATGTGGAACAGCACCAATCCGGCGATGGTGTCGTAAAGCCCCAGCGAGAGCGTCAGCTCGCGCACCGGCACCATGAGGATCTGGAAGGGCACGAAGTTGCCCGCCACGAACATGAAGAAGAGCCACAGGTTGCCGCGGAAGCGATAGACCCCGAGCGCGAAGCCGGTCATCGTCGAGAGCGCCACCGCGCCGAGCACCGTCGGCACGGTGATGAGCACCGAGTTGAGCAGGTAGCGCGGCATCTCCGAGCCGGTGAACACCAGCGCGTAGTTCTCGAACGCGGCGAAGTCCGACGGCCAGCCCCAGTAGTTGCCGGTGGCGAAGTCGGCGTCGGGCCGGATCGAGAAGGTCGCCACCGCGATCAGCGGCAAGAGCCAGGCGATCAGCGCCACCGGCAGGAGCGCCTGGTAGCCGACGCGGGCGGCCCCCGTGACGGGGCGGGGGAACATCAGCAGGCCCCCGTCGCGGGCGACCGCCCGAAGGCGGCCGACGCCCCCCGCGCGGGGGGCGCCCCGAACGCGGGGACCGCCCCGAGCGCGGGGAACGCCCCGAGCGCGGGGAACGCCCCGGACGCGGGGAACGCCCCGAGCGCGGGCACGGCGGCGCTTCCCCGGGGCCGGGCGGCGCTCACGCCCGCCTCTCGTCGCGGTACATCTTGGCGAGGAAGAAGGCGATGTAGACCAGCATGATGGCGAACAGAACCACGGCGATGGCGGCGCCGTAGCCCATGCGGAAGCCGTATTCGCTGAGCGCCACCTCGAACATGTAGAAGGCGAGCACCCGGCTCTCGCCGAAGGGGCCGCCGTTGGTCATCACCGAGATCAGGTCGAACGAGCGCAGCGCGCCGATGATGGTGACGACGAAGGCGATGAAGGTGGCGGGGCGAAGCTGCGGCAGCACGATGTGCCACAGCATCCAGACGCCCCGCGCGCCGTCGAGCCGACCCGCCTCGATCTGCTCGGGGTTCACCGCGTTGAGCCCCGTGAGGTAGAGGATCATGCAGTAGGCCGTCTGCGGCCAGAGGCCCGCGGCGATGATGCCGTAGGTGACGTAGGTGGGATCCCCCAGCACGTTGATCGGCCCGAGCCCGAACCAGCCCAGCATCACGTTGAGGAGCCCGAAGGAGGGGTCGTAGAACCAGGTGAAGACGAGGCCCACCACCACCTGGGAGATCACGAACGGGAAGAAGAACAGCGACTTGTAGAGACGGATCCCGATGACGGTCTGGTTGAGGAGGAGCGCGATGGCGAGCCCCGCCGGGATCGCCAGCAGGTAGAGCACGAGCCACAGCACGTTGTTCTTGAGCGAGGTGTAGAAGGCGGGGTCGGACGCCAGCTCGCGGTAGTTGCCCGCGCCCACGTAGCTCGCCTCGCCCAAGCCGTCCCAGTCGTAGAGCGACAGGCCCATGGACTGGAACACCGGCATGACGACGTAGACCGCGAAGAAGGCGATCCCCGGGAGCAGGAACAGCCAGGGCGCCAGCATCCGCTGGTTGCGCCGCCACCAGCGCCGGCGGGGCTGGGAGGCGTGCAGCGTCGGCAGGGCGGCCTGGGTCATCGCGTCACCTCCCCGAGTGGTGGGCTCGTGCCCACCCTACTCCGCACGGGGTGGGCTCGCGCCCACCCTACGCTGGGTCGCCCACCGGGCGCTTCGTCTCGAGCGCCGAGGCCGTAGGGTGGGCGCCAGCCCACCGTCGCTCGACCGGCGGTCGCTCGGCCGGCGCACAAGGGCCCCGACCCACCGCGCCCCGACCCACCGCGCCCCGACCCACCGCGCCCCGACCCACCGCGCCCCGACCCACCGCGCCCCGACCCGCTGCGCCCCGGCTCAATACACCCGCTGGCGCGCCTGCTCCAACCGCTCGAGGATCCGGTCGAGGTTGTCGGGGCGCACCATGAACTCCTGGAAGCCCTCCATGGCGATCTTGGCCATCTCGGCCGGCGCGTCGCGGTCGAAGAACTGCGCGATGCCCCCGGGGCTCTCCTCGGACAGCATCTGGAAGCCCGCCTGCAGGAACTCGTCGTCGTCCACCGAGGCCTGCGAGTTGATCGGGAGCTGGCCCAGCGCGTCGCCGCCGTTGATGATGGTCTGGTTCTCGGGCGAGACCACGAAGCGCAGGAACTCGCGCGCGGCCTCCTTGTTCGCGGCGCCCGAGGGGATGTGGAAGGTGTCGGTCGGCGCGTCCTCGGCCATCTCGACGCCCGCGTTGATCGCCGGGAACTGGTAGAAGCCGAGCTGGTCCTCGCCGAGCCCGGCCTCGCGCAGGGGCGCCACGGCGAAGTTGCCCATCAGGTAGGCCGCGGCGTCCCCCTGGACCATGAAGGGCAGCGCCTCCTGCCAGGAGTATGCGGTGTGGTCGTCGATGTAGGCGCCCATGTCGATCAGCTCGCGCCAGTTGGCGAAGGTCTGCCGCACGCGCTCGTCGGTCCAGGGGATCTCGCCGTTCGTGAGCGCCATGTGGAAGTCGTAGCCGTTGGTGCGCAGGTTGAGGTAGTCGAACCACCCCGCCGCCGTCCAAAGGAACTTGGTGCCGATGGTGAAGCACTTGATGTCGGCGTCGAGCAGCGTCTGGCAGGCGGCCTTGAACGCCTCCCAGTCCCGAGGCGGCTCGATGCCGTTCGCGTCGTAGAGGTCCTGCCGGTAGTAGACGCCCCACTGGTAGTAGGTGTAGGGCACGCCCCACTGCTTGCCGTCGAGCGTCATCGCCTCCCTGGTCGAGGCGAGGTTCTCGAACTCGGGCCCCTCCCAGAGGTCGGAGACATCCTCGAAGAGGCCCGCCTCGACGTAAGGGGCCATGCGGTTGCCGGCGTACCAGGTGGCGATGTCGGGCGGGTTGGCGGTGAGGAAGTTGCGGATCTGGGTCTTGTAGGCCTCCCGGTCGATGATCGTGGTCTCGATCTCGAGGTCGGGGTGCTCCTCCTCGAAGCGCGCGATCATGTCCTCCATCGTCGCGCGCGGCGCGGGGTTGGAGGTGTCGAGGAAGATGCGCAGCTCGCCCGTGAGCGGCTCGGCCCGGGCGATGGCGACGCCCGTCAGCATGGTGGTGGCGAGCGCCGCGGCGATGATCCGCATGGTGGTCCTCCCTGTCGATGTCCTGCCCGCCGCGTTCGCCGCGGCGGGGCTATTGTGTTGCGACGCTAGCAGGAAGGCGGCCTAGGCTGGCAACGACGCGTCCGGGCGGGGGCGCCGGGGGAGGGTCTCGAGATGACCGGGGTGACGCTGGAGGGTGTGGTCAAGCGCTACGGCGAGACCCAGGTGATCCACGGCGTGGATCTCAGGATCGAGGACGGGGAGTTCTGCGTCTTCGTCGGCCCCTCGGGCTGCGGCAAGTCCACGCTGCTGCGGATGGTGGCGGGGCTGGAGGAGACGAGCGCCGGCACCATCCGGATCGGGGCGCGCGACGTGACGCGCGTCGATCCGGCCGAGCGCGGCGTGGCGATGGTGTTCCAGACCTACGCGCTCTACCCCCACATGAGCGTCGAGCAGAACATGGGCTTCGGGCTCAGGATGAACGGCCACCCGAAGGCCGAGATCCGCCGCAAGGTCTCGGAGGCGAGCCGGGTGCTCAAGCTCGACGACTACCTCGCCCGCAAGCCCGCGGCGCTCTCGGGCGGCCAGCGCCAGCGCGTCGCCATCGGGCGCGCGATCGTGCGCGGCCCGGAGGTGTTCCTCTTCGACGAGCCGCTGTCGAACCTCGACGCCGAGCTGCGGGTCGAGATGCGCGTCGAGATCGCGCGGCTGCACGGCGAGATCGGCGCCACCATGATCTACGTCACCCACGACCAGGTCGAGGCGATGACGCTCGCCGACCGCATCGTCGTGCTGCGCGCGGGATCGGTCGAGCAGGCGGGCCGGCCGATGGACCTCTACCGCGACCCGGCCAACCGCTTCGTCGCGGGCTTCATCGGCAGCCCCGCGATGAACTTCCTCGGCGGGCGCCTGACCGGGGCGGGCGTCGAGGTGCCCGCCCTGCGCGCCACGGTGCCGATCGGCGCCGAGGGCGCGCAGGGCCGCGCGGCGGGCGGCGGGCGCGCCGTGACGCTCGGCCTTCGCCCCGAGCACCTCCGCCTCGACCCCGCGGGCGACGCGCTCTTGGTCGATCTGACCGAGGCGCTGGGCGGCGTGTCCTACGCCCATCTGGTGTCGGGCACCGGCGAGCGGCTCGTGGTCGAGGAGCGCGGCGACGAGCGCGCGCGGCGCGGCCAGCGCGTCGGGCTGCGCTTCGAGCCTGCCCGCGCGATGCTGTTCGACGCCGGCACCGGCGCGAGGATCGGGACGGCGGCGCGGGCCGCGGCCTGAGGCCGGACGAATCTGCGGATCCGACGAGTCGCGCGCCAGGCCGAATCCGCGCACCCCTTAAGCTGCAACAGACATCAAAAACCGCCCGACGAGCGGGCGACACCCCTTACCAAATCAGGCTAACATCATTTGTTGCCCTTGGGGAACCCGGGATCGCATGGGCGGCGAGAATACCATCTGTGGTTGTGGCTGCGGTTGCGAGGGCCTGCACGGGCGGTCAGGTCAAGCCCCGCGGTCCGCACGCCCTGCGGCCCGCGGGATCGGCCCTCGCACAGCGGCGCCTCGCGGCGGCCGGCCCGGTCGGGTCGAGGGCATCCGGCCCCGCGCGGCGCGCCCCCCCGGCTCCTGGCGCGGGCTCCTCGCGCGCCGCCCCGCGAGGCGGCGTCCGATCCCTGGACGCCGCCCGGTGGCGCGCCTAGCCTGGACGCGCCCCATCCGCCACCCATCGCCCCCGGAGGCCCCGATGCTCGACGCGCGCGCCAACTCCCTCGAGGAGCAGTGGATCCCCTTCACCGACAACCGCGGCTTCAAGGCGGCGCCGCGGCTCATCGTCGAGGGGCGCGGGGTCATGATGACCGACCACAAGGGCGGGCAGGTGATCGACGCCTCCTCGGGCCTGTTCTGCTGCCCCGCGGGCCACTGCCACCCCAGGATCGTCGAGGCCGTCCACGAGGCGATGCTCGATCTCACCTTCGCCTCGCCCTTCGGCTCGGGCCACCCGCTCTCCTTCGCGCTCGCCGAACGCCTCGCGCGGCTGCTGCCCGAGACGATCGACCACGTGTTCTTCGTCAACTCAGGCTCCGAGGCGATCGACACCGCGCTCAAGATCGCCATGGCCTACTGGCACGCGCGAGGGGAGAACCGCCCCCGCTTCGTCAGCCGCGAGCGCGCCTATCACGGCGTCAACATCGGCGGCGTGTCGCTCTCGGGCCTCGTCGCCAACCGCCGCGCCTTCCCCGTCGTGATGCCGAACGTCGTCCACCTGCGCCACACCTGGACCGACGACGAGCTCTTCGCCCCCGGCCAGCGCCGGACCGGCGCGGACCGCGCCGAGGATCTCCAGCGCGCCGTGGACAACTACGGCGGCGAGACCATCGCGGCCGTCTTCGTCGAGCCCGTCGCGGGCTCCACCGGCACGCTGCCGCCGCCCCTGGGCTACCTCCAGCGCATCCGCGAGATCTGCGACGCGCATGGGATCCTGCTCGTCTTCGACGACGTGATCTGCGGCTTCGGACGGGTGGGGGGCGCCTTCTCCGCCGACGCCTTCGGCGTGACGCCCGACATCGTGACCATGGCCAAGGCGCTCACCAACGGCTCGATCCCCATGGGCGCGGTCGCGGTGAAGGGCGACATCTACGAAACCGTCACCGACGCGGCCCCCATGGGCGGCATCGAGCTCTTCCACGGCTACACCTATTCGGGGCATCCGGCGGCCTGCGCGGCCGGCCTCGCGGCGCTCTCCATCTACGAGGAGGAGGGGCTCTTCGAGCGCGCGCGCGAGATGGCGCCCTACTTCCGCGACGCGGTGCACTCGCTCGCCGACCACGACCGGGTGCGCGACGTGCGCTCGATCGGCCTGATGGCCGGCGTCGAGATGCACCCCGAGCACGGGCGGCCCAACCTCGGGGTCGAGGCGCAGACGGACCTGTTCTGGCGGGGCTGCCACGTCAAGTTCACGGGGCCCACGGGGATCCTCGCGCCGATGTTCATCTCCGAGCGCCGTCACATCGACGAGGCTGTCGGGAAGTACCGCGAGACGCTGGACGCTCTGTGAGGGAAGGGCGGGGGGCGCCGCCCCCCGGACCCCCCGCCGGGGGCACGCGTGCCCCCGGGCCCCCGCTTTCGGTCGCGCGGACGCTCGCCACCTACGGCGACGCCATAGCCACGACCCTGGCCGCCCTGCCGAGCCTCGCCGAGCCCATCGAGCACGCCACGAGCCTGCTGCTCACGATGAAGGGCCGGCTGATCGTCGCGGGCATGGGCAAGTCGGGCCATGTCGGGCGCAAGCTCGCGGCGACCTTCGCCTCCACGGGCACGCCCGCGCATTTCGTCCACCCGGCGGAGGCGTCGCACGGCGACCTCGGCATGATCCGGGGCGAGGACGTGATCCTCATGCTCTCCTGGTCGGGCGAGACGCGCGAGCTGTCGGACATGCTGGCCTACGCCAAGCGCTTCACGGTGCCCACCATCGCGCTCACCGGCGCGCCCTCGGGCACGCTCGCGCGCCGCGCCGACGTGGCGGTCGTGCTGCCCGCGGCGCCCGAGGCCTGCCCGATGCAGCTGGCGCCCACCACCTCGACGCTCCTGCAGATGGCGATGGGCGACGCGCTCGCCATCGCGCTCCTGGAGGCCAAGGGCTTCACGGCCGAGGACTTCCGCGGCTTCCACCCCGGCGGCAAGCTCGGCGCGGCGCTCTCGACCGTGGCCGAGATCATGCACCGCGGCGAGGCGCTGCCGCTCCTGCCCGAGAGCGCGCCCGCGATCGAGGTCATCGCCGAGATCGGCCGCAAGGGCTTCGGCATCGTCGGCCTCACCGACGAGGCCCACCGGCTCGCGGGCGTCGTCACCGACGGCGACCTGCGCCGCTACCTGGAGGCCAGCTCGCAGCGCCGCATGGCCGAGGTCATGCGGCGCCCGGCCTCGCGCCTGATGACGCCCGGCTCGATCACCCTGAGCCCCGAGCGCCTCGCCTCGACGGCGCTCGCCACGCTCCAGCGCCACCGCATCGGCGCGGCCTTCGTGACCGACGGCGAGGGCCGGCCGCAGGGGCTGGTGACGATGCTGGAGCTGCTGCGCATCGGCGTCGCCTGAGGCCCTGCGAGGTCACCGAGGGGCGCGCCGTCGACCGAGGAGGCGACGCCCGGCGCCGCCGGGCGTCGGTGGCCTGCGGGAAGGCTCTCCGCACGGTCCGCAGAGGGCGGCCTGACCGCGTGCGAAGGCGTGGCGCGGGGACGAGGGGTCGGGCGGGGGTGAGGACGGCCTGCGGCTTGGCCGTTCGCCTGCTCGATCCGCACGATGCGCGAGAGAGACGACGGGGATCGCGCCGAGCCAGCTCCCTCCGCCGGGGCCGCGCCGCGGATGGAGGCGATCCGTCCTCCGGCATGGCTCTGTTGCACGGAACGCCTGAAGGCCGAGCTTCCCCTTTCCCCGCGGCGGTCAGCCGACGGGTCGTGTGACGGGGATGCCGAGCGCGGTATAGCGGTTGAGGATGGCGATGCGGACTTGGAGTTCGGCGGTCTGGCGGTCGAAGTCGCGGGCCATGAGCTTTTGCCCGAGGAGCTTCATGCAGTTCATCTTGGTCTCGGCGCGGCTTCGGCGGTGGTATCCGCTCCATCGGCGCCAGATCGTGCGGCCGAGGCGCTTGATGGCGCGCAGAGCCTCGTTCCTCGCTTCTACGCCGGGGCTGTCCTTCTCCCAAGGCTTGGCATTTCGCCGGGGCGGGATGACAGCGTCCGCGCCGCGGTTCGCGATGGCGTCGCGGCAGCCGCGGGTGTCGTAGGCGCCGTCGGCGGTGACCGAGACGATTGGCTCGTTTGCTGGGATCTGGCCGAGCAGGTCCGGTAGCACAGGCCCATCGCCGACGCCGCTGCCGGTGATCTCGACCGCGCGGACCTCGAGTGTCACCTCGTCGACGGCGAGGTGGACCTTTCGCCAGATCCGTCTGCGCGCCCCGCCATGCTTGCGCGCGTGCCATTCCCCCTCGCCTCGGACCTTGATGCCCGTGCTGTCCACGAGCAGGTGCAGCGGGCCGCCGCTGCCCCGGTAGGGCAGCTGAACGGCCAAGGTCTTCTGCCGTCGGCAGAGCGTCGAGAAGTCCGGCACCGGCCAGTCGAGCCCCGCGAACTTCAGAAGGCTCGCGACGAAGCCGGTCGTCTGGCGAAGCGGCAGGCCGAACAGCACCTTGATCGTCAGGCAAGCCTGGATCGCGGCGTCGCTGTAGACCGGCTGGCCGCCGCGCTTGCCCGATGGCGCCGCGTGCCAGGGCGTCGAAGGGTCGAACCAGACGGTCAGCGATCCACGCTCACGCAGCGACGCGTTGTAGGCGGACCAGTTCAGGGTGCGGTAGCGCGTCGGGGCAGGCTTGGACATGACGCCCAGCTATGCCGCTGGACCGGCAATGTGAATCCCGGGCAGGCTTCGTGCAACAAGGCCCGGCCATTCCCTCCTTGAGAACCGATCTCGCCCCGCGAGCATCGGGGGGACGCCTCCGCCCCGCAGACCCCCGCCGGGTCCCGCGGGCGACGGTCCGCCCCGCATCCCCGCCTCGCCTCAGGCGCGCTCGTCCTTCGGCGAGCCCATGACGACGTAGGAGGTCAGCGACACGACGCCGGGCAGGGCGCCCAGCACCTCGGTCCCTCGTCGGTCCGCTCGTAGCGGGCCCGTCCGAGCGCCGCCTCCAGCTCCTCCTCGAGGATCGCCTCGATGAAGGCGCGGACCCGGCCGCGGACCCCATCCTCGATCGGGTCGCTCCAGTCCCCGAGCGATGGCGCGCTCGCGCTCGTCGTCGTAGTCTCATCCATGGCGTGGTCTCCACGGCGGTGGCAACCGCCGTCCAGGGTTGGGTCAATGCCCGGAGACTACGCCAACCCCGAAACTCCACCACGTTCGCGACAGGACCGCAGACCAGATCGAGCCATCTCTGGCTGGTTGGGGCGTCGTCCGCGACGATGCACCACGCACTGACACAGATCAGTGGGAGAGCAGGACTTCTTCGCTATCCCTCACTGATCTGGCGCTGGTTCGGTGGCTCCTCGTCGCGTTGTGTGGATGCTGCGCTTTGGAGGGCGCCACGTCCCTTGGCTGGATGGTCAGGGAGGACGGATGGTGCAGGCACTGGGGGTTCCCGGCTGCCGGGCGACGGCGGCGGGCGGACTCGATGGCGGGCCCATGCTGTCGGTCGAGAGGCGCGGACGTGGCGGGCGCTGCCCCGGATGCGGGCGGCCGAGCCGCGCCGGGCATGGCCGCTACGGGCGCCGCCCGGCCGATCTGCCGTGCTTGGGTCGGCCGGTGAGGCTCGATCCGGAGGCCCGCCGCTTCCGCTGCGCCAGCATGGCCTGCCCGCATCGGACCTTCGCCGAACGACTTCCGCCGATCGTGAGCCGACGCGCACGTCAAACGCGCCGCCTGGCCGAGGCGCGGAGGCGGACCGGGTTCGCCACCAGCGCCGCGGCTGGCGCGCGGCTGATGCGGGCGTCGGGGGTGCCCGCGAGCACCTCCACGGTGCTGCGGCCGATCGCACGCCGCGGCCGCGCCTCGGGCGGTGACACCTCGTGATCGGCACGGGCGGCTGGGCGTGGCGGACGCGCCCGAGCCACGGCACCCTTGTGGTCGACCGCGAGCGGCGGCGGTCGCTCGATCTTCTGCCGGATCGCCCCGGAGGATCCCTCGCCGCGTGGCTACGCCCCCACCCCAAGGTCGCGGTCGTGGCCCGGGACGGCCCCACGCAGTGCGCGCGAGCCGTGACGGCGACTGCGCCGAAGGCCCTTCACGTCGCCGATCGCTGGCCCTCGCTCCGCGACATGCGAGCCGGGCCGTCGAGCGTCGGGTGGCCCGTCCCCATGGCCGTCTGCGACGTCTGCCCGCGCTCGACGGCGGCCGCCAGCCCGGCCGGCGCCCGCGCGCCTTCGAAAGGACGGAGCCCAAGATCGCCGCCGGCGCCGAGAGCCGCGCTCGGTGGCGCGCGGTCCACGCGGAGGTGCGCCATCGTCACCTGGCCGGCGAGACCTTGGCCGGCATCGGCCGCGCCACGGGCCTCGCGCGCGCCACCGTGCGCAAGCGCGCCCACGGCCCGGACGCTCCCCGAGCGCGTGGCGTCCGGGCCAGGGCCGAGCCACCTCGATCCGCACATGGCTCGCCTCGCGCGCCGCATGGCCGAGGGCTGCGAGGACGCCCCGGCGCGGTCCGCGCGAGGTCCAAGACCAGGGCTGCGAGGGCACGCCTCGTCAGGTGCAGCGCCTCAAGGCCCAGCGGCGCTCGGCAACGGCCCCTCGCGACCCGCGCGCGAGCGGCCCAGCCGGTTCGACGCCGTCCACGCCGAGACGAACCCGCCGCCCTCCTCAAGGCGCTCGCCTGGATGCTCGTGCAGCCCGTGGCGGCGCGGCGAGCCGCACGCGGCCGCTGTGACCGCCCGCGCCCTTCAGGACGCCGGGGCGGCCGGGACAGCCCGTCTCGCGCGCCACTTCACCCCGCTCGTGCGTCGCGGCTCGCGTCAGGTCCGATGAGCGGCACCCTGATCCCCGGCACGCGCCCTCAAGGCCCGGGTTGGCCCCCCCGCGCGCGCGGGGCGCCGCCCGGTCATGCCAGCGCGGCGATCGCCACCCTGAGGGGTTGGCCTGCGCGCGCGCGGGGCGCCGCTGCTCGACCTCCGCCTTCTCTCCCGCTTGACGGTCTGGGTCGGCCTGCGCGCGCGCGGGGCGCCGCCGCAGGGTCGGCCGCAGGGTCGGCCGTCGGGCCGGGGTTGGCCCGCGCACGCGCGCGGGGCGCCGCTCGCGCACCACCATCACGCAGCCCGCCGCCGGAGGGGTCGGCCCGCGCGCGCGGGCCGGGCGCCGGGGTCAAGGAGACCTTCGCCATGGGGCTCGATCACGACGGCACAGCCGGGCGCGCAGCCCTCACGACGCCCTGGAGCAACGCCCGAGCCGAGGGCCAGAACACCCGCCTCAAGCTCATCGAGCGGCGACCCCACGGCCGCGCCGGCTTCGAGCTCCTGCGCCGACGCCTCCTCCGTCCCCCTGATCCACACAAAGCGGCGAAGAGCCACCAAGCCAGGGCAGGGTCGGTCGTCGCGTCGCCGCATGACGGGGACGCGCCGGACCACGCCGCGGCCGTGGACGCTCTCATGAGCTATGTCGAGGAGCGTGGTGCGCAGCGTGCCGTGGCTGCGGTGGGACATCGTGCCGTGCACGGCGGACCGAAGCGCCGGCCGCCGCGGCGCGTCACCGCGGAGATGGCCGAGGAGCTCGGCGCGCTCGGCGCCTTCGATCCGCGACACCTGCCGGGAGAGATCCGGTCGATCGAAGCGTTCGACCGGCGATCGCCCCGCGTCCCGCAGCTCGCCTGCTTCGGCACGGGCTTTCGCCACGACCTGCCGCTCGTCGCGCGCCTGTCGCCGACCCCGCGACGCCATGCGGCGCAAGGGCTGCGACGCCACGGTCACGGCCAGTCCCATGCCTTCCTGATCGAGGATCTGGCCCGGGTGGCCGGGGCGGAAGCCGCGGCGGGCCGGGTCGTCCTCGCCCATCTGGGCAGCGGCGCGAGCCTCGCGGCCGTGCGCGAGGGCAAGCCGGTGGACACGAGCATGGGCTTCGCTCCGGCTGCCGGCGTGCCGATGGGCACCCGGTCCGGCGACCTCGATCCCGGACAGATCGGACATCCGGCGCGCACCGAGCGGATGGCCCCGGCGCGATTCGGCAGGACGATCAACTTCGAGTCCGGCCTGCTGGGACTGTCCGGGACGAGCGCCGACAGGCGCGAGCCCATGGATCGCGAGGCCGAGGAGCCGCGCGTCGCCGAGGCGGTGGCGCTGTTCTGCCGCCAGGTCGGGAAACGGATCGGCGCCTTCGTTGCCGCGCTTGGCGGGGCGCACATCTCGGTGTTCTCAGGCGGCATCGGCGAGAGCGCGCCCGCCACCCGGGCGCGCATCCGTGACGGGCTGGGCTTCCTCGGGACCGCGCTCGAGGCGCGGCGCGACGCGCAGGGCTCACCGCTGATCCCGCCCGACGCCGGCGGTGTCCGGGTGCGGGTCATCGCGGCCGACGAGGCGTCGATGAGCGCGAAACCGGTCGCCACCGCCCTCGATCTCGACGCGCGACGGATGGCCCGCGTTCCAGACCACGAAGATCCGCACTCTTGACCAGCACAGGAAGCGCAACCATGGCGAAGTCAGTGACCGATCGAGACGATGCTTCCGAGCCGAAGCCGGGATCGACGCCTGCGGCGAACGAGAATCTGGAAACGCTTCCCTTGCCGGAGGTCGAGAAGGCGCTCGGCTCGTCCCCGGACGGCCTCACCCAGGCCGAGGCGACGAGACGACTGGCGGAATACGGGCCGAACGAGATCGCGGAGAAGAAGACCAACACGCTGCTGAAGCTCCTCTCCTACTTCTGGGGCCCCATCCCGTGGATGATCGAGATCGCGGTCGTGCTGTCCGGCGTGGTGGGCCACTGGCCGGACTTCTTCATCATTCTCGTGCTGCTGCTCGCCAACGCCGCGGTCGGCTTCTGGGAAGAACGCCAGGCGGGCAACGCCATCGAAGCTCTCAAGGCCAGGCTTGCGGTCAAGGCGCGGGTCAGGCGCGACGGACAGTGGATCACCCCGCCGGCGCGGGAACTGGTGCCGGGCGACGCCATCCGCCTGCGCCTCGGCGACATCGTTCCGGCGGACGCGCGCCTGCTGGACGGCGAGGTCTCGGTCGACCAGTCGGCCCTGACCGGCGAGTCGCTGCCCAAGACGGTCAAGTCCGGGGACGCCGTGTTCTCCGGCTCCATCGTTCGTCGGGGCGAGATCGGCGCGCTGGTCTATGCGACCGGCGGGAAGACCTATTTCGGCAAGACGGCCGAGCTGGTGGAGGCCGCGGTCACCGTCAGCCACTTCCAGAAGGCCGTCCTGCGGATCGGCAACTACCTGATCCTGCTGGCGGCGGGCATGGTGGCGGTCATCATCGCGATGGGGATCTACCGCGGCGAGTCGGTCCTGACGGTGTTGCAGTTCGCGCTGGTCCTGACCGTGGCGGCGATCCCGGTGGCGATGCCCACGGTGCTGTCGGTGACGATGGCGGTCGGCGCGCGTCTGCTCGCCAAGAAGCAGGCGATCGTCAGCAAGCTGGTCGCCATCGAGGAGCTGGCCGGCGTCGACATCCTGTATGCCGACAAGACCGGCACTCTGACGCAGAACAAGCTGACCCTGGGCGAGCCGTTCTGCCTCGACGAGGTCACCGCCGACGAGATCATCTTCGCCGGCGCGCTCGCCTCGCGGGAGGAGAACGACGACACGATCGATCTCGCCGTGCTCGGCGGCGTCAAGGACAAGGAGGCGCTGAAGCCCTATCAGGTGACGCGCTTCGAGCCGTTCGATCCGGTCAGCAAGCGCACCGAGGCCTCCGTCAAGGGGGCGGACGGCGCGACGTTCAAGGTGACGAAGGGGGCCCCGCAGGTCATCCTGGCCCTCGCCGCCAACGCCGCGGACGTGAAGCCTGCGGTCGACAGGGCCGTCGACGATTTCGCCGCCCGCGGCTATCGCGCGCTCGGCGTCGCCCGGGCGGACGACGACGGCGGATGGCGGCTCCTCGGCGTGTTGCCGCTGTTCGATCCGCCGCGCGAGGATGCCAAGGCGACCATCGCGACCGCGGCCGAGATGGGCGTCACGATCAAGATGGTGACGGGCGATGCGCTGGCGATCGCCAAGGAGACCGCCCGGACCCTCGGGATGGGCACGGGCATCCTCGACGGCGCCGCCGTCGGCGGCTCGAAGACCGAGGAGAGCGAGGCGGCGGCCAAGGCGATCGAGGACGCCGACGGGTTCGCGCAGGTCTTCCCCGAGCACAAGTTCCACATCGTCGACGTGCTGCAGAAGCGCGGCCACATCGTCGGCATGACCGGAGACGGGGTCAACGACGCCCCGGCGCTGAAGAAGGCCGATTGCGGCTTCGCCGTCTCCGGCGCGACCG
Source organism: uncultured Alphaproteobacteria bacterium (assembly GCA_963799455.1). GTDB lineage: Bacteria > Pseudomonadota > Alphaproteobacteria > Rhodobacterales > Rhodobacteraceae > CAWCXF01. The sequence continues at coordinate 983,677 of CAWCXF010000007.1, forward strand.
ATGCGGCGCGGGCGGCGGCCTCGATCGTGCTGGTGGCGCCGGGGCTGTCGGTGATCATCGATGCGCTGGAGGAGAGCCGGAAGATCTTCCAGCGCATGAACAACTACGCGATCTACCGCATCGCCGAGACTTTGCGCGTCCTTTTGTTCATGACCCTGGCGATCGCCATCTTCGACTTCTACCCGCTGACCGCGATCATGATCGTGTTGCTGGCGCTGCTCAACGACGGCGCCATCCTGTCGATCGCCTACGACAACGTCCGCTACAGGAAGCAGCCCGAAACCTGGAACATGCGCATGGTCATGGGTGTCGCCACGGTGCTGGGCCTCGTCGGCCCGATCGCCGCGTTCGGCCTGCTTTTCATGGGCGAGCGGGTGTTCGGCATGGCCGAGCCGCAGCTTCAGACGATGATGTACCTGATGCTGTCGGTCGCGGGGCACCTGACGATCTTCCAGGCCCGCACGCGCGGCCCGTGGTGGTCCACCCGCCCGGCAGGGATCCTGCTGGCGGCGGTCTTGGGGACGCAGGTTCTGGCGACGCTGATCGCGGTCTACGGCGCCTGGCTGGTGACGCCGCTCGGCTGGAGCTATGCGGGGATCGTCTGGGCCTATGCCATCGCCTGGTTCCTCGTGACCGACCCGGTGAAGCTGCTCGCCTACAGGGTTCTCGATCCCGTCAAGGCCGAGGCTCGGCCGGACGCGAAGGCCCCAGCCAAGCCCGACTCCGAGGCCCTGCCCAAAGCCGAAACCGAGGCAGAGAGGCCGCCCGAAGCGGCGCCACATGCCGCCGAATGAGAGCTTGGCCCCCGCGGAGGTGACACCGGGGCGCCGATGGCGCGAGCGTCGTCACCCAGTGGAAGGGTCGCGCGGCGCGCAGAGTGGGAATGCCCTGCGGAGCGGGATGGGTGCTCACGGATCGGACCCCTGATCGGCCGCGCTTTCGGCCTCCGCGGCGCGACGGGCGGCACGGATGGCCGTGCTCCCACGCCTTGAAGGACTCGCCCCGTCCGATCTGGACGACTTCCAGGTCCGAGCCCGTCGCCGGCTCCCCCACCGCGCCGCCGGGGCCAGGGGCCCGGCGCTCGTCTCGGCAGGACGGCGATCCCGCCCCGCCCTCCTTCGCTGCGCGCATGGCAGGCTCGCGGGCGGCCCTGGGGGCCCCCACCGCCCTCCCGTCCCGAGCCCGGCCGCCGTCCGGGGAAGCCCTCCCCGTCGCCGGCGGCCGCCCGGCCCGGCAGGACCGGTCGGATCCGCCGTGCCCCTTCGGCCCGCAGCCGACGATGGCCCGACGACGATGGCCCGACGACGATGGGCCGACGACGATGGGCCGACGACGATGGGCCGGTGAGGGGGTCCGAGGGGACGAGTTCGGCGAGACCTTCGGCCGCGCAGAGGCTATGAGGGGCCGACCGCGCCCGCACCGACGAAGGCCCTTCGATGACCATGATGCCCCACAGCCCGCCGCAGGCCGACCCCGATCCCGAGGAGACCCGCGAATGGGTCGAGGCGCTCGCGGCCGTGGCCGAGGTGGAGGGCGGCGAGCGGGCCGCGTTCCTGCTGCGCCGGCTCGACGAGGCGGCCCGCGACGCCGGCGTCTTCGCCGGCGGCCAGCCCTACTCGGCCTATCGCAACACCATCCCGGTGGCGCAGCAGGGCCCCTATCCGGGGGATCTGGCGATCGAGGAGCGGCTGACCTCGATCATGCGCTGGAACGCGCTCGCCATGGTGGTGCGGGCCAACAAGGCCTATGGCGAGCTCGGCGGCCACGTGGCGAGCTACGCCTCGGCCGCCGAGATCTTCGAGGTCGGGTTCAACCACTTCTTCCGCGCGCGGACCGACGAGTTCTGCGGCGATCTCGTCTACTTCCAGCCCCATTCGGCGCCCGGCGTCTACGCGCGCGCCTATCTGGAGGGGCGGCTCACCGAGGAGAACCTCGCCCACTACCGCCGCGAGACGGGCGGCGTGGGCCTGTGCTCCTACCCGCATCCGTGGCTGATGCCGGGGTTCTGGCAGTTCCCCACGGGCTCGATGGGGATCGGCCCGCTGAGCGCGGTCTATCAGGCGCGCTTCATGCGCTACCTCGAAGGGCGGGGCCTGGCCGAGACCGCGGGGCGCCATGTCTGGGGCGTGTTCGGCGACGGCGAGATGGACGAGCCCGAGTCGGTCGCGGGCCTGACGCTGGCCGCGCGCGAGGGGCTCGACAACCTCACCTTCGTCGTCAACTGCAACCTCCAGCGGCTCGACGGGCCGGTGCGCGGCAACGGCCAGATCATCCAGGAGCTGGAGAGCCTGTTCATCGGCGCGGGCTGGAACGTCGTCAAGGTGCTGTGGGGCTCGGAGTGGGACGGGCTCTTCGCGCGCGACCGCGACCACGTGCTGCTGCGCCGCTTCGCCGAGACGGTGGACGGGCAGTATCAGACGCTGGGCTCCAAGGCCGGCGACTACAACCGCGCCAAGTTCTTCGACGCCGACCCCGCGAGCCGCGCGCTCGTCGCCCACCTGACCGACGACGAGATCCACCGCCTCAAGCGCGGCGGCCACGATTTCCGCAAGCTCCACGCCGCCTTCGCCGCCGCCAAGGCCCACAAGGGCCGCCCGACGGTGATCCTCGCCAAGACCAAGAAGGGCTACGGCATGGGCGGCGCGGGCGAGAGCCGGATGACCGCGCACCAGGCCAAGAAGCTCGACATGGCGGCGCTCGTGGCCTTCCGCGACCGCTTCGAGCTGCCCCTGTCGGAGCCCGACCTCGAAGGGCTGACGTTCTACCGCCCGCCCGAGTCGAGCCCCGAGATGGCCTATCTGCGCGAGCGCCGAGCGGCCCTGGGCGGCGGCCTGCCGCGCCGGGCCGCAGGGGCGCCCGCGGCCGAGCGCCCCGAGATCCCTGCGCGCGACGCCTACGCCGCCTTCGCGCTCGACGCGGGCGGCAAGGCGATGTCCACCACCATGGCGGCGGTGCGGATGATGAGCGGGCTCATCAAGGACAAGGCGCTCGGCCCCCGCGTGGTGCCGATCGTCGCCGACGAGGCGCGCACCTTCGGCATGGACAACCTCTTCCGCCAGGTCGGCATCTACGCGCCCGAGGGCCAGCTCTACGAGCCCGAGGACGCGGGGAGCATGCTCTACTACAAGGAGGCCAAGGACGGCCAGCTCCTGGAGGAGGGCATCACCGAGGCCGGCGCGATCTCCTCCTGGGCCGCCGCGGCGACCGCCTACAGCGTCCACGGCACGGCCCTGCTGCCGTTCTACGTCTACTACTCGATGTTCGGCTTCCAGCGGGTCGGCGACCTGATATGGGCCGCCGCCGACCAGCGCGCCCGCGGCTTCCTGCTGGGCGCCACGGCCGGGCGCACCACGCTCTCGGGCGAGGGGCTCCAGCACCAGGACGGCACCAGCCAGCTCATCGCGGCCACCGTCCCCAGCTGCCGCGCCTACGACCCGGCCTATGCCTGCGAGCTGGCCGTCATCCTCGACCACGGGATGCGACGGATGATCGAGGAGGGCCGCGACGAGTTCTACTACCTCACGGTCACGAACGAGAGCTACGCCCAGCCCTCCCTGCCCGAGGGCGCCGAGGACGGCATCGTCAAAGGCCTCTACCGCCTCGGGCTGCGCGGCGAGGGCGAGGCGCGGGTGCGGCTGATCGGCTCGGGCGCGATCCTGCCGCAGGTGGTCGCGGCCGCCGACATCCTCGCCGAGCGCTTCGCCATCGCGTCCGAGATCTTCAGCGCGACGAGCTGGTCCGAGCTCGCCCGCGACGCGGCCGCGGTCGAGCGGCGCATCCGGCTGGGCGGCGAGGGCGACGAGAGGAGCCATGTCGAGCGGCTGCTGCCCGGCGCCATGCCGGTGGTGGCGGCGACCGACTACGTGCGGGCGCTGCCGCAGATGGTGGCGCCTTACGTGCGGGGCCGCTTCGTCGCGCTGGGCACCGACGGGTTCGGGCGCAGCGACACGCGCAAGGCGCTGCGCGCGTTCTTCGAGGTGGACGCCGAGAGCGTGGCGCTGGCCGCGGTCGAGGCGATGGTGCGCGAGGGCCATGCCGCGCCCGAGGCGCTGGCCGAGGCGCGCGAGGCGTTCGGGGCCGATCCCGCCTCGTGCGCCCCCTGGACGCTGTGAGGGGGGCCGCGATGGGCCGGACGGCGGAGCTGCGCGTGCCCGACATCGGCGACGTCCGCGACGTGCCGGTGGTCGAGATCCTCGTGGCCGAGGGCGACCGGGTCGCGGTGGACGACACCGTGGTCGTGGTCGAGTCCGACAAGGCGACGCTCGACGTGCCCTCGACGGTCGCGGGCCGGGTCTCGGCGCTGAAGGTGGCCCAGGGCGACCCGGTGAGCGCGGGCACCCTGCTCCTGACGATCGAGGTCGAGGAGGACGCGGCGCCCAAAGAGCCGGCCGAGCCGGGGCCGCAGGCCGAGCCCGCCGAGCCCGAGCTGGGGGACGCGACGGCGGCCCCCTCGCCGCAGCCGGTCGGAGCGGATCCCGCGCCGCCCGCCGCTGCACTACCCGCCGCAGCGCCGCCCGCCCGGTCTAGCGGCGCTCCCGTTGCCGAGGCTGCGGCGATGCCCGCCACCCCGAGCGCCCCCGCCGACGCCGCCGGGCGAGCCCCCGCCCCCGCGCGGCCGGTCCACGCCTCGCCCTCGGTGCGCAAGACGGCGCGCGAGCTGGGGGTGGATCCGGCCGCGCTGACCGGCACCGGGCCGAAGGGCCGGCTGACCAAGGCGGACGTGCAGGCCCACGTCAAGCGACGGCTGACGGCCCCCGCCCCGGTCGCCCCCGGCATCGGCGCGGGCCTGCCGCCCTGGCCGCAAGTCGATCACGCGCGCTTCGGCCCCGTCGAGCGCCGGCCCCTGTCGCGCCTCAATCGGATCTCCGGCCCCGCGCTCGCGCGCAACTGGGTGACGATCCCCCACGTCACCAGCTTCGACGAGGCCGACGTGACCGAGCTGGAGGCCTTCCGCGAGGCGGCCAACGCCGAAGGCGGCGCGCCGCGGCTCAGCCTCCTGCCCTTCGTCGTCAAGGCGGCCGCCGCCGCTCTGAAGGCCCACCCGCGCTTCAACGCCTCGCTCGACGGCGACGCGCTGGTGCTCAAGCGCTACTGCAACATCGGGGTCGCGGTGGATGCGCCCGAGGGCCTCGTCGTGCCGGTCGTCAAGGAGCCAGGGGCCAAGGGCCTGCGCGAGATCGCGGCCGAGCTGGCCGAGCTGGCCGCGAGCGCCCGGGCGGGGCGGCTGAGGCCGCAGGAGATGGCCGGCGCGAGCTTCACCATCTCCTCGCTGGGCGGCGTCGGCGGCACGGCCTTCACGCCGATCGTCAACGCCCCCGAGGTGGCGATCCTCGGGCTGGCGCGCGCCGCGATGGCGCCGGTCTGGGACGGCCGGGCCTTCCAGCCCCGGCTGATGCAGCCCTTGTGCCTCTCCTGGGACCACCGGGCGGTGGACGGCGTGGCCGCGGCGCGCTTCCTCGTCGGCCTGCGCGACATCCTCGCCGACTTCCGCCGCATCAGCCTCTGACGGCGCGGGCGGCGGACGGCCGTCGTGCCGCCCGCGCCCTCCTGGGCGGTCCGCCGGCCGGCCCCGTCCCGGAGCGGCGACGGGAGCCTCGCTCGCCGGCCCCGCGGGGCGCGAGGAGGGCCGCGCCACCCGGCCCCTCCGCCCTTCCGGCCCCGCCGTCCGAGACGGCCCGGACAGGGCCTCGGGCCCCGACGCTCCATCGCGGCCGCTCGCGCGGCGCGGTGTCGATCACGCGCGACGACCCGTCGGGCCGCGCCCTCAAGCATCCGCAGACCCGGCCTCTCGCGCGCCTGCCGCCTGCCGCCTGCCGCCTGCCGGGCGCCCGTGGCGCCGGTCGATCTCGGGGACGCGCCCCGCCGGGGCCGCGTCCGAGGGCGCGGGCGCGTCGCGGTCCACCCGCAAGTCCTCCGCGAGCCCGATGCGCGCGCGGCGCCCGATGCCACCGTCCGCTCGCCCAACTCGATCCGAGGGCGCCCGATGCCGGCGGCGCACCATCCGCTGTCCGGCGGCAGGCGCTCCGTGGTGCGGACGGCAGGGGTCGCCGTAGGGCGCGCCGTCGCGCGACAGCAGGCGGGCCGGGCCTTGCAGCCCGAAGGTTGCGAGGGGTTCGCCATGGGGGTCCGGCCTGTCGGTCGTGCGGCATGAGCGCGCCCGAGCGCCCCCGAGCGCCCCCGAGCGCCCGCGCGACGGACTGGCGCGCCCAGGACGCCGCGCTGGCGAGGCGGGGATCGCTGCTGGTCCGGCTCGATCCGGAGGCCGACTGGCCGGCGTTCGCCGGCGCGGCGGTGCGGGCCTGCTTGGACGCGTGACGGGCGCCGTTCGGTCTGGCGCTCCGGCAGGCGACGGGCAGGGCGGCGATGCCGAGCCGCTCCACAGCGCTCGGCACGCCGATCGCGCAGCGCGCGGGGTAGGGGGCCCGTCCAGTAAAGGGGGCGCCCGTCCTCACGCCGGATCGTGCAGACCCGGTGGCGGTGGTTGCGCCCGGATGGGGCTGGGCGAGGCGTCCTCGACGAGATCGGATCGAGAGGAGAAGGGAGGCAACGACCCCCTACGCCGGCCTGGACATCGGCCTCGATCGCGCCGCCGTCCGCGCCGCCGTCCGCGGGGCCGACGACGAGGGCCGCCGATCGCCTGGCTGCGCGATCGGGCGTCGAGCCGTGAGCGCGTCGGCCTCGAGGGCCGATCCCGCCCTGGTTTCGGTGGGCGCGGTCGTGCCGCCATGCGCTCCGCGGCGGCCGGCGAGCGGCGGCCCGGCGCCGAGTGCAGGCGCCGGGCGTCGGAGAAGCCCCCGACCCGGCCGGACAGGTCGCGCCGCGCCGCGGCCCTCGTGGCGTGGAGGCGGTGGTGGGCGCGCTCGACCTTGGGAGGAGACGCTCTGCCTGGGGGCGTCGTCGAGGCCGCCCCCCTTCCGGCTCGGGGACGGCGTGGCCTCGGCCGCGGCCAGGCCCCCCGGCACGGCCCGCAGGCGTATCGGGGGGCCCTGCCGGCGTGGCGGGCCAGGCCGGGGGCGGGTCTCTGGCGCAGCCCACGCCATCTCGAGGGCCTGCGACGCGCGACCTCGGCGTGCAGCGTGTCGCGCATCGCCCAGCCCACGACCTCGCGGGTGTGCGGGGCGCGAGGACGGCCGCGAGGGGGAGCCGGCCCTCACAGGTCGCGCATGTCGCTCGGATCCGCCAGCCGGGCCCGCTCGGGCCGAGCCGCCTCGAAGCCCCGGCCGAGCCGGCCCGGGGCGCGCGCGATCGGGCGGCCGTGGCGGCTGTCGGGGGCACCCGCAGCAGGCAGGGCGGCCCGGCCGCGCTGGGCCCCGCTGGGCGCCGCCGCGGCGCCACCGCCCCCGGCTCGCCGCAGCGCCGGACCCACCGCCGTCCGCGCCGTCTCGTGCAGCCCGCGCTCGTCCGCCGCCGCGAGGATCGCCAGCCCGGGCGTCGCGGACCCGCCGCCGGCGCCCCGCGCCCGCGTCTCGCTCCTCCAGGGGCCGCAGACCCACACAGTCTCGGCGGCGTGGGCTGGATCACCTACGATGTGAGGGAGCTGCGGCACCAGGAGATGCAGATCGCGGAGCGGGCTCAGAGAGCTACGAGCACCTCGTCGCCGCATGGCACGCGGCATGGAACGCGCACCCGCCGACGAAAGGCGGGCGGCCGCATCAGACCGGTAGGGACCGAACGGGCCGCCCGGCGACGCCTCCAGCCGACGCGCCACGCTTCGCCACGAGATGGACCGCACGACGAGAGAACAGCCAGTTCCCGCAGGAAAGCCTTGTCGATCTCATCCGTGGCGGCGTGCGATCCGGCGCACGGCCTCGGGGGAGGCGGGGGAGGCGGGAGACGGCACGACCCGGTCCCGGCGGCGCCGCGAGCTCTGCGCGACGGCGGGGCGTCGCTCTCCCCAGCGGCTGGCCTCGAAGGCCGCCAGCGCCGCGCGTCCCGCCGCGGCGTCCTGGGCGCGGCGTCCTGGGCGCGGCGTCCTGGGCGCGGCGGATGGCGCGCGGCTCGGGCACCACGGCGCGGCGGTCCTTCCAGGCCGCGGGCTCGACCGAGCGGCCGATCGGGGGGACGATGCAGAGCCCGCCCCCGGCCCCGACCGAGGGCCCGGACGGCCGTCTCGGGGCGCCCGCGGCCTCGACCGCCTCGGGGCCCTTCAGGCCGCCGACGACCGCGACGAGCGCGTCGGCGACGCCGCAGGCCTCGATCTCGTCCACGACCCGGAGCCAGAACGCCGCGCCCCCGGCCTGCAGGGCCCGGAGGCCGAGGCCATCGCGCCACGCGCGTGCCGCTCCTGTCGCGCGCGCACCGCTCCTGCCGCGCGCGTGCCGCTCCTGCCGCGCGCGTGCGTCGAGATGATCTCGTCGTCCCCCGGGCCCGGCTTCGCCGGACCGGGGACAGGCTGCGTCGGGGAAGCGGCGCCGGTGCCCGGCGATCGGCGGGGGCCGGCCCGGTCGCGCGGGATCGCCGGCCGCGCCTTTGAGGTCCCCGTCAGCACCGTCTCCGCAGAGCTCCCGTCGCGTCGGTTGGCAGGCTTCGCCGGGGCGAGGCCCTCGGCCCGCTCACCGTCCGGGCGCGCGTCCAGCTCGGCGTCCAGGACGCGCTCCGAAAGCGCCTTCTTCAGCGCGTCCAGCAGCCCGCCGCGGGCGGACACCCCGTCCGGACCACGCCCCGCCAGGGGCTGGTCCAGCACGTCCTCCTCGGTGGCCACGCGACGATCCTCCGCGGTCCATCGTCATGGCCTCGCGCACAGGATCCCTGACAGCCCCGGGCAGTCGTCATGCGCAAGGTCGACGATGGGAGTCCCTCGCCGCCCCCTTCGCCGATCAGGCGATCGATCTCGCCATGTGAGACCCTCACCTCACCCCGCCGGAGATCGCCTTGTCTCGGCTTCCACCACCTCCGAGACAGCACCGACAGCCCCCTCTCGGGGCTGAATCCCTTCTCAGCGAAGAGGCGCGCCGCGGCCTCTGCGACGGCCGGCACTGGCCCGTGCCCGACGATCCGACCGTTCCGGTCGATGACGCGGATCGCAATCGCGTCCAACGACACGTCCAGCCTTGCAAAGCGTTCCATGACCGCTCTCCCCTCGCCCTGCGGTGGGAGGCCGACCATGCCGAGCCTCGCTCTGCCCCGGAGAGCGGCCGCCGCGATCACACCATGTCGTGTGTCGGGCCTCGTGATGCGGCCGTCGCCGCCGCGGGCCCCTACGGAGATGCGCGGGTCGCGCCCCATCGGGTTTACGCGCTCTGAGGCGCGCGGCGCGGTCCAGGTTCTTGCGACCCCGTCTCGTCGACCGACGTCCCTTGCCCTCCTTCGACCTGCCCGCATCGCCGGCGCACCCGCCGTCCGGGTCGTGTCCGTCAATGAGGTGTAATTTCGGGTGTGGTCCCGGGCCATCGGGTCAGGCGGCTTCGGGTGTGATCTGGAGTGTGGAGCCCTCCTCGAGCTGGGGTGTGTCGAGCTCAGCCATGCCCTCGATCTGCATGTATCGATGCTTGAGTTGCCAGTCGTCGTTCTGCTCGAGCAGCACCGCTCCGACGAGGCGGGTGATGCTGTCCTCGTTGGGGAAGATGGCCTGTCACGTCGGCGCGCCGCTTGATCTCCTCGTGCAGCCGCTCGAGGGGGTTGGTGGAGTGCAGCTTGGCGCGGTGGCGCATGGGGAAGGCCATGTAGGCCAAGACATCGGCCTCGGCGTCGTCCATCAGCGCGCCGAGCTTCGGCCATCGGGCGCGGAGCTGATCGGCGACGTGGCGCCAGGCTCGGGTCGCGGAGGCGTGGTCGGGCTGAACGAAGGCTTGCCGGATGGCGGCCGCGACGACGGTGGCCTGGCTGCGCGGGACGTGCGCGAGCGCATTCCTCATGAAGTGCACGCGGGGGCCGTTGAAGAAGGCCGCGGCGTTGTCGGGTATTCGTTGCGATGCGCCCGAAGGGGGTCTCGGCTCCGCCACTCGCCCGATGGCGCCCGGTCGAGCGCTCAGGCGCGGATTGGCCCGCTCTGGAGGCCGAGGAGGGCACAGATCAGGGCGAGGAGGGCTGCGGCGAGCCGCTTGAGGTTGATCGCGGCGGCGGTGAGGAAGGCTTGGATGCGCATGTTGCCCAGCCCGCGGCGCACGGCACGGGCGAGACCGTGCCAGGTCTTCGCCTCGCCGTGGAAGCCCTCGGACCGCCAGCGATGGCGCCGGTAGAGCCGGTCGTCCTCCGCCCCCCACCGCAGCCGTCGGCGACGGGCCCGCAGCAGGGCCGGGTAGTCGTGAACGATGACGACGGCCTTGGTCACGCGCGATGGCGACAAGCAAAGGGCGGCGAGATCGCAGCCTTTGCAGTCCCGTGCCTTCGACGCGAAGAACCGGCCATGGGCGATCTTGGCCTTGTTGGGCCGCAGGATCTTGCCCCGTGGGCATCGGACGATGTCGTGGCGCGCGTCGTAGCGGAACCGCCGGAGCGGAACCTTCGAGCGGATCGGCTCGGCCTTCGTGGGGATCACGCCGGTGATCTCGCGCGCCTCCAACCCTGCGAAGACCTTGGCATAGGCGTAACCGGCATCCGCCGTGACGGTGTCGATGGAGCCCCCAGTGACGGCCGCGACCGCGTCCAGCCGATCGAGGATCACCTGCCCCTCGTTCACCTCACCGGTGGTGACCTCGACGTCGAGGATCACCCCGCACTCGTCGTCGACTGCTCCGTGCTGCTTGTAGCTGGGCTCCAGGCGGCGGTTGCGCCCCGATGTGGCCATGCTCGCATCGGGATCGGTCAGGCAGACCTTCTTGAACCGGCCAGTCTTCTTGGAATGGCGTCGCGCCTGCTGCGCGGCGGTGCCCCCGTCGTCTCCGCCCGCGCTCTCGCCACCATCATCGTCGCGATCGCGGCCATCGCCGTTCGCGTCGGCCATCGCCTCGACGTGCCGCGTGGCCAGGCTCTCCCAGGCGACATCGGCCCGGATCAGCGAGGCATCGACATGCACGACCTCGCCGGTGGCGATCTTCGCCTCGATGCACGTCCGCACCGTGCGCTCGAAGATGCGCCGGAAGCGCTCTGCGCCCCATCTGTGCCGGATGCGCGTCAGCGAGGAGTGGTCCGGCAGCCGCTCGTGCAGCCCGTAGCCTGCAAACCATCGGATCGCGAGATTGACCTGCGCCTCGCGCATCAGCCGTCGGTCGTGGACGATGCCGAGCAGGAACCCCGCCAGCATCAGCCGCACCGCGGCCTCGGGGTCGATCCCGGGCCGCCCGACGCCCGCGGCGTAGAGATCGGCCACCTCGTCACGCAGCCAGCCGAGATCGAGCACCCGATCGACCCGCGCAAGGATGTGGTCGTCGGGAACGAGGTCCCGAAGCGAGCCGCACACGAAGAACTCGAGCTGGTCGCGCTCCTTGCGTCCAAGCATCGCCATCTCCCCGTCGATCGCCGCCACAGCTGATGGAATCAGGAACCACCGACTTCTTCAACGGCCCCACGCGGCAGCGCTGCCAGGTGGCGCCTGTGAGGCTGCGCGCGATGGCCGCCTTCAGGCCCTCATGGGCGTCCGAGATCACCAGCTTGGTGCCCTTCAGACCGCGCTTGGCGAGGCTCCTGAGGAAGGCCGACCAGAACGTCTCGGCCTCCGAGGGGCCGATGTGCAGCCCCACGATCTCGCGCCGGCCACAGGTCGTTGACGGCCACGGCGACTATCGCGGCCACCGAGACGATGCGCCCGCCCTCGCGCACCTTGAGGTAGGTGGCGTCGAGCCAGAGGTAGGGCCACTCGCCCTCCAGGGTTCGTCCCAGGAAGGCCCCCACGCGCTCGTCGATGTCGCGGCACAGCTTCGACACGCTCGACTTCGAGATGCCGCCCATCCCCATGGCCTGCACCAGGTCGTCGACCTTGCGCGTCGACACGCCGGCGATCCAGGCCTCCTGGATCACAGCCACGAGCGCCTTCTCCACCGGCTTGCGCGGCTCGAGGAAGCCAGGGAAGTAGGACCCGGTCCGCAGCTTCGGGACCTTGAGGCTCAGCGGCCCGAGCCGCGTCTCCAAGGTCCTGTCGCGGTAGCCGTTGCGCCACGTCGTGCGCTCGGCCGCCCGCTCGTGGCGCCCCGCGCCGATCACGCCCTCCACGTCCGCCTCCATGATGATCTGAAGCACGGCCTCCGCGACAGAGCGGAGGAAGTCGTCATCACCGCTCTTCGCGAGCAGCTCGGCCAGCGGTAGTCTGTCCTCGGTCATCGGGGTCGTCCTCAGGGCTTGGGTGAAGCGTGCAACTCCACCTTACCCGATGGTCCCGGTGGCCACCGCAATCGACACCGCCAGGGAAGGGGAATGCCCCACCCCGGACAGCACCGTCGGCGCTCCCGGAAATTACACCACCACCGCGGACGCTACCCGCCGTCCGCCGGCTCGGGCGGCGGCGGGCGCCCTGTGGGCTTCTCTGCGGACCGTCAGCGTCCGGACGGTCCGCGCCATCTTGTTTGCCAGCGCGGCCACGACCAGCATGCGCGGCGTGCCGCGTCATCATGCGCGCGAGCCACGAGCCCTTGGGTGGCCCTTCCAGGGCTGCCCAGGCGACGACGGCGGACGCGCGGACGATGAGCGGCGGCGAACGTCGCCGCTCTCCCATCTTGGATGTCCGTCCCAACCGCGTCTTGTCGCCGGTCGGGTTCTGCCTCGGGGTCAGGCCGACCCAGGCCGCGACGTCGCGCCCGCTATGGACTGGCAGAACGCCTGCACCGCGATGGCGCCGATCGCGCCTATGCCCGGGATGCTCATGAGCCGCGCGATCTGCACGTCCGCCGCCTGATGTCCTTCTCGAGGGCCTCGATCCTCGCGGCCCAGCGCCGCGATCGGCTCGAGCAGGAGCCGGGCGAGCTCGCGCGCCGTCTCCAGCAACGGGACCGTCCCGTCGTCCACGGCCTGCGCCAGCCGGCCGACCCGTGCGGGACCTCGCGGCGCGACGATGCGAGAACTCGGCGAGATGGCCCCTGAGCGCGTCGGTCGACCGGGCCCGCTGGCGCGACCTGCGAGGGCGCGCTTGCGCAACAGCGTGCCCTGGCCCTGCCGCTCGGCGGTCTTCCCCGCCACGAACCGCATGGTCGGGCGCGAGGCGGCACGGGCCGACGGCCGCTGCCTCCGCGGCATCGGCCTTCCGTCGCTCGCGCGTCGGGCTTCACGTGGATGGGCGGGATCAGCCGCACGCTGTGCCCGAGCCTCTCGATCCCGCGGCCCCGGTGATGCGCGCTCGCGCACGCCTCCGCGACCGCGAGCGTCGGGGGCTGGGCGGCGAGGAACGACAGAAGCCCATTCCCTCGGGAGCTTCTCGCGGAACACGAGCGTGCCGTCCGCGGCCGCGCCGTGGAGCGGGACCGAGCGCTTGGCCAGGTCGACGCCGATGATGGGGGCCTCGGCCATGGGCGCCTCCTCCTGCAGGCGGTCGTCAGCGCAACCGCCGTGGCCCACCGCGATGCCGCCGGGCGGGGGCGTCCACTCCGTCGGGACTCGTCGCGGCCCTTCGGTGCTCCAGCGGCGCGTCGTCGGTGGCGGTGGATCGATCGTCCTGTCTCATGGGAGATGTGGACGATGGCGGCGGCGTGGGCGGGCGCCGTTGTCGATCGCGGCGCCGAGTTCGAGGCGCCGCGGCGGCTGGCCTCGGCCTTCGCATGACGCCCGCCATGGCGGCGGGCATGCACGACACGCTGCGGGAAGCGGGATCGACACGCTGCGCGGCGTGGGAGGGATCGTGAGGCTGACCGACGCTCGCGCCACGGCGCCCACGAATCGCGGCCCTCGCAGAAGCGCAGCGCGGGACGTTCGAGCCGGAGACACCACCGAGGGCCGTCAAGAGCCTCGGCGTCGCCTCCCCGGGCGCGGGGACAGCGCGCCGTGCGTCAGGGCGCGTCGAGCGGCAGCAGGGGGGCTGAGCGCGCGGCGGGGTCGAAGAGCCGGCCCGGGAAGGGCTGCCAGCGCGCGCTGCGCTCGTAGAGGTGGCGGATCGCCACCAGCGCGGGGCCGGCGGCGGGGTCGAGGCGCAGCCGCGCGCCGCGCCGCTCCCACAGCCGCGCGGCGGGCGCGTCGTCGCCCCCGCGCTCGAGCGCGGCGCGAAGCGCGCTTGTCACCTCCCCCTCCCCCGCGCCTTCGAGGAGCGCGCGCACGTCCATCGGCGCGCGCGTCACCAGATCCGCGGGCCCCGGCAACGCGTCGAGCGTGACGAGCCCGGCGCGGTGCGCGTGCGCGTAGCCCTGGAAGATCGCCGCGCGCACCGGGGGCTCCAGGAGGCGGTAGTGGGGGCGGAACGCGTCCCAGTGCCAGTAGAGGTCGTCCTCCCCCCGCCCGCGCTGGAGGCGGTCGGCCAGGAGCGTTGCGGTGGCGGCGGCGAAGGCGTCCACGTCGTCGTCGGGCAGGGTCGCGGCGAGCAGCAGATGAGGGTGCATCGCCACCTCGGCGTCGGTGACGATGCGGGCGCGCCCGCGCCGGATCAGGCCGCGCAGCGTCTCCTCGGCGCGGCGCTGGTCGCCCGCGGGCGGGATCACGGCGGCGATCCGTCCGATCGTCGCCCGCGAGGCGGCCTCGGCGACCGATCGGAGGTCGCGGATCGCCTGGAGCGTGCGCCAGGGCACGGAGGGGGAGGGGGCTTGGGTCACGACGCGCCCTCGCTACCATCGGGCCGGGCGCAGTTCTCTAAAACTTGCGGTTAATAAACGGTGCTTAGGCGAAACTCTGCGTTTCCGTCGCGCCTCGGCGAAACCTCGCCGCCACGGTCGAGATCCCGCCTCAATTCGGCCTCGCCGCGGCCCGATCCTCGCCCCGTCTCGGCCTCGATCCCGAACCCGGCTCCGTCCCGCCCCGCGCGGGCGCCGGGCCTTCACCCCCGCAGCAGCTCGTTGATCGATGTCTTGGAGCGCGTGCGGGCGTCCACCCGCTTGACGATCACCGCGCAGGAGAGGTGCAGCCCGTTCGACGCGCCGGACGTCGGCATCGAGCCCGCCACCACCACCGCGCCCGCCGGGACCTCGCCGCGCGTCACCTTCCCCGTCTCGCGGTCCACGATCGGCGTGGACTGGCCGAGGAACACGCCCATGCCGATGACGGCCCCCTCGCGCACCACCACGCCCTCGACCACCTCCGAGCGCGCGCCCACGAAGCAGCCGTCCTCGATCACCACCGGGCCGGCCTGGAGGGGCTCGAGCACGCCGCCGATGCCGACCCCGCCCGAGAGGTGGACGTTCCGGCCGATCTGCGCGCAGGAGCCGACCGTGGCCCAGCTGTCCACCATGCTCCCCTCGCCCACATGCGCGCCGAGGTTGACGAAGCAGGGCATCAGCACCGCGCCCGGCGCGATGTGGGCCGAGCGGCGCACGGCGCAGGGCGGCACCGCGCGGAAGCCCGCCTCGCGCCAGCGCGCCGCGTCCCAGCCGGCGAACTTGCTGTCCACCTTGTCCCACCAGCCGCCGTCCTGCGGGCCGCCGGTCTGCACGGCCATGTCCCGAAGGCGGAACGACAGCAGCACCGCCTTCTTGGCCCATTGGTTGACGCGCCAGTCGCCGCCCGGCTCCTCGGGCGGCTCGGCGACGCGCAGGGCGCCCGCGTCGAGCGCGTCGAGCGTGGCCTCGACGGCCTCGCGCGCGGGGCCCCTCGTGGCCGCGCAGAGCGATTCGCGCGCCTCCCAGGCGGCCTCGACGGCGGCCTCGATCTCGGCGTGGGGTGTGGAAGAGCGATTCGACATGGGGCCTCCCGGCGTGCGAGACCGGGATTACCGGCTGGCCCGGCGGCGCGCAACGCGGGCCAGCCGCCCGCGCGGGCGGCCCGCTGCGATGGCCCGCCCCGCAAGTCCGGCGAGACGACCCTTCTGAACGCCCTGTTCAGATGGCCCGGCTAGAGGGAAGGGGTGCGCTCGACCGGGGCGCGCCCGACGGAGGACGAGATGGACGATCGCAGGCCCGACGGACTCAGGCCCGACGGACTCAGGCCCGACGGACTCAGGCCCGACGGACTCAGGCCCGACGGACTCAGGCCCGACGGACCTAGGCCCGACCGGCGCGAGGAGGAGCGCCATCCGCTGCGCGGCGCCCGCGAGGACCGCGCGGCCGCCGAGGGGGTGCCCGACACGCCCCAGACCCGCTCGCCGGCCTACCGGCTCGCCTTCGCCGACCCCGACCTGCTCTTGCGCGACGAGATGCGCGGCCTCCGGCTCCAGCTCGAGATGACCAAGGCCGAGCGGCTCATGGACGAGGCGGGGATCGTCAGCACCGTGGCGATGTTCGGCGGCGCGCGCATCCCGCCGCCCGAGCGCGCGCACGAGGCGCGCACGCCGATGCTCGCCGCTCTCGCGCGCTACTACGAGGAGGCGCGGCGCTTCGCGCGCCTCGTCACCGAGCGCGGGGGCCCGGGCGAGAACGTGGTCGTCACCGGCGGCGGCCCCGGCGTGATGGAGGCGGGCAACCTCGGCGCGCTCGACGCCGGCGGGCGCTCGATCGGCCTCGGGATCGTGCTGCCGCACGAGCAGGCGCCGAACCTCTTCGTGACGCCGGAGCTCAGCTTCAACTTCCACTACTTCGCCACGCGCAAGATGCAGTTCCTGATCCGCGCCCGCGCCGTGGCGGTGTTCCCCGGCGGCTTCGGCACGCTCGACGAGCTCTTCGAGACGCTCACGCTGATCCAGACGGGCCGGATGGAGCGCATCCCGGTGCTGCTCTTCGGGCGCGCCTTCTGGGAGCGGGTGGTGGACTTCGGCGCGCTCGCCGAGGCGGGCACGATCAGCCCGTCCGATCTCGACCTCTTCCGCACCGTCGAGACCGCCGACGAGGCGATCGCGGCGATCGAGGCCTGGCCCCCGGCGCCGCCGCGCGAGGCGGTCCCGGGCCGGCCCGAGCCCACGGGGGTGCCCGGCGGGGGCGGGGGCGATCCCGACGCGACGGGGCCGGGGCCGGGGCCGGGATCGCCGGGGGCGGCGGGCCCGGGCGCTGCGCGCTGGCGTTCGGTCCGCGGATGACGCATAGGATGCCCTGCAACCAATCAGGAGTGACGGGGCATGGAAGGACTGGGCTGGTTCAGCTTTCTCATCGTGGGCCTCTTGGCCGGGTGGATCGCCGAGAAGATCATGCACCGCGATCAGGGGCTCATCATGAACCTGATCGTGGGCGTCGTGGGCGCTTATCTGGGGGCGTTCCTCTTCAGCCTGCTCGGCATCAACGCCGGCGGCTTCATCGGCTCGCTGATCGTGGCGATCATCGGCGCGGTGGTTCTGCTGTGGATCGTCGGCGCCATCACCGGCCGGAAGTCGCGGCGCTGACGCCTGCAGGGCCGGCTGCCCGGCCGTGGCCCATGCCGCGTCCCATGCCGCGTGGGCGCGGTTGGGACGCGGACCGGTGACCGGCACGCAGGTCGCGCCCTTGCAGGCGCCTGCGACCCGAGCGCGGGGCGTGCCCGCGCCGAGATGGGCGCTCAGGCCGGGGCCGGGGCCGGCACCGGCCGCCGCGCGCCGTCCGGCCGTCGCGCCCGCTCCGACTCCGACTTGAGCTGGCCGCAGGCGGCCATGATGTCCTCGCCGCGCGGCGTGCGCACGGGCGAGGCGTAGCCCGCGCGGTGCACGATGTCGGCGAAGGCGCGGATCCGCTCGGGCGGCGAGCGTCGATAGGGCGCGCCGGGCCATTCGTTGAAGGGGATCAGGTTGATCTTGGCGGGGATGCCCTCGATCAGCCGCACCAGCCGTCGCGCGTCCTCGTCCGAGTCGTTGACGCCGTCGAGCATCACGTACTCGAAGGTGATGCGCTCGGAGTTCGACAGCCGCGGGTAGGCGCGCAGCGCGCCCAGCAGCGCCTCGATGTTCCACCGCTTGTTGATCGGCACCAGCCGGTCGCGCACCGCGTCCGTCGTGGCGTGGAAGCTCACCGCGAGCAGGCAGCCGATCTCCTGCGCGCAGCGCGCGATCTGGGGCACCACGCCCGAGGTCGAGAGCGTGATGCGGCGCCGCGAGAGCGACGAGGCCCTCGGGGTCCATCACGATCCGCATGGCGTCGCGCACCGCCTCGAAGTTGTAGAGCGGCTCGCCCATGCCCATCAGCACGAGGTTCGACAGCAGGCGCGTCTCGTCCTTCGGATGGCGGCCGGGCGCGGGCCATTCGCCGAGGTCGTCGCGCGCGAGCATGACCTGGCCCACGATCTCGGCCGGCGTCAGGTTCCTCACCAGCCGCTGGGTGCCGGTGTGGCAGAACGAGCAGGTGAGCGTGCAGCCCACCTGGGAGGAGACGCACAGCGTGCCGCGCCCCTCCTCGGGGATGTAGACCGTCTCGACCTCGTGGCCGCCGTCGAGGCGCACCAGGTACTTTCGGGTGCCGTCGGCGGAGACCTGGCGCGAGACCACCTCCGGGACGCGGATGGCGAATCGCTCCGCGAGCGTGGCGCGGTAGGGCTTGGCGAGGTTCGTCATGGCGCCCCAGTCGCGCACGCCGCGGTGGTAGATCCATTGCCAGACCTGGCCCGCGCGCATCCGGGCCTGGCGCTCGGGCGTGCCGGCGGCGAGGAGCGCGTCGCGCAGGCCCTCGCGGGTGAGGCCCACGAGGTTGACGGGCGCGTCCGCGCCGTCCTCGGGCGCGCGGCGCGGCACCGTCAGGGCGTCGGGCACGATCGGGGCTGGGGCGTTCGGGCTCAGGGCGTCGGTCATGGCGGGCTCCGGGTGCGTCTCTCCGGTGTCGGTCGCCCTTCATAGGGAGGCGCGGGCCGGGAGGACAGCCCCCGCGGGCGGACGCCCGATCCTTCGAAGGCGGATCGAGGCCCCGGCTCGAGGCCGGGGCGCCGGCGGCGGGTCGGAAGGCCGAAAGGCCGGTCGCCGCGAGGGGGGCCGTCCTCCAGCCCCGTGCCGATCGAGCCGCGCCGGCATGGAGCCCGTGCCGCGGCCTCCGGGCCCCCGGCCGCAGCGCCCGGGCCGGGGCGCTCCCCCCTCCCCCCGCGCAGGCTCGCCGGCCCGCGGTCGGCACCCCGGCCCGCGGTCGGCGTCCCGACCTCAGCCGGCGCAGCGGGCCTGCGCCTCCTCGAGGGCGGCGGTGAAGCCCATCAGGCTGAAGGTGTCCTCGGTCTGGGTGCCGCGGGCCGAGCGGCCGGTGAGGGTCGCGTCGCGGCCGCGCCTCATGGCCTCGACGATGCGCGCGTCGTCCTCGTCCGAGACCGGCCAGGCGAACTCGCCGCGGGTGAACATCTCGAAGGCGTCCGCGCCGATCTGCAGGGTGACGGAGGAGTTCTCGGCGAAGGGGTAGCCGCCGGTGAAGCTGACCTCGCCCTCGACCTCGTCAGAGGGGCGGTAGGAGATGAACAGCAGGATGTCGCCGCGCTGGACCTCGACCTCCTCGCCGCCGCGCGTGTTGACGGTCCCGGTCGGGCCCGAGACGCCCCAGCAGGAGAGCGTGGGGTCGGTCTCGACGAACACCGACCAGGCGGTCGAGATGGCGACGCGGTTGGTCGAGGCGCCCTCGGGCAGCGCGGCCCCGTCCCCGGCCTCCTCCTGGGCGCCTTGCGCCAGGGCCGCGCCCCCGATCCGCGCCAGCGGGCCCGGCGCTCCCGCCAGCAGCGCCGCCAGGACCATCGCCGGCGCCACCGCGGCGCCCATCCGCCCCATCCCCTTCGTCTCGCGCATCATGGATCCCTCGTCATGTCGTCCTGCTCGTGCCGGCCCGCCGTCGTCTCGCGCGACCTCGGCCGGCGGCCCCTTGTTTTCTCTGGAGGGCCGGAGCGCAACCGGCTAGGGCTCAACGATAGCGTGAAACGGCGCCGCGGCGAAGGACGACGGGACGCGGCCGGCCTCGGGAGGGGGGAGCGATGGGCGCCGAGCCGCTGGTCGAGGTCTGGCGCGGGGACGTGCTCGAATCGCTCCATCTGGGCCACGCGGTGGTCTGCGGCCCCGACGGGCGGGCGCGAGAGGCCTGGGGCGATCCGGACGCCGTGATCCTGCCGCGCTCGTCGTGCAAGATGATCCAGGCGCTGCCCTTGGTGGAGAGCGGCGCGGCGCTGCCCGTCGAGCGGCTGGCGCTCGCCTGCGCCTCGCACGAGGCGGCGAGGGCGCATCTCGACGGCGTCGCGTCGTGGCTTTCCGACCTGGGGCTGACGGAGGCCGACCTGCGCTGCGGCGCGCAGCCGCCGCGCGACCCTGAGGTGCGCGAGGCGCTGCGGCGCGAGGGCGGGCGGGCGGGCCAGATCCACAACAACTGCTCGGGCAAGCATGCCGGGTTCCTCCAGCTCGCCCAGAGGCTGGGGGGTGGGCCGGACTACGTCGAGGCCGACCATCCGGTGCAGCGCGCCGTGCGCGGGGCGTTCGAGGAGGTGACGGGCGAGGCGTCGCCCGACTGGGTGGTGGACGGCTGCTCGGCCCCGAACTTCGCCTGCACGCTGACGGGGCTCGCCACCGCGATGGCGCGATTCGCCGCCGCGACGGGCGGGGACGCGCGGGGCCGGGCGATGGTCGCCTTGCGCGAGGCGATGGTGGCGCGGCCCGACCTGGTCGCCGGCGAGGGGCGCGCCTGCACCGCCCTGATGCGCGCGATGGACGGCGTGGCCGTCAAGACCGGCGCCGAGGGGGTGTTCGTGGCGATCCTGCCGTGTCAGGGCCTGGGCGTGGCGCTGAAGGTCTCGGACGGCGCGACGCGCGCGTCGGAGTGCGCCGTGGCCGCGATCCTCGCGCGGCTGGGGGTCTTGGACCCGGCGCTCGTCGAGACGCCGGTGGTCAACTGGCGCGGGATCACGACGGGCGTGGTGCGCCCGTCCGCGGGGGTCTGGGGGCCCGCGGGCCCCCAGTCTTGAACTCACTCCGCTCGTAGCCCTGAAGGTAGAGGAGCGCCGTGAGATCCCCGTGCCTCACGCGGCAGTCCGCACGCTCCGCGACCACCGGCTTCGCGCGCCAGGCGACGCCCATCCCCGCGCGCTCGATCATGCCGAGGTCGTTGGCGCCGTCGCCCACCGCGAGGGCGTCGTCCGGCGCGATGCCGAGCCCTGCGGCGATCTCCTCCAGCGCCTGCACCTTGGCCTCGCGCCCCAGATAGGGCCGCGCCGCGCGGCCCGTGAGGCGGCCGTCCGCGACCTCCAGCCGGTTGGCGCGGTGCTCGTCGAAGCCCAGGCGCGAGGCGACCCACGAGGTGAAGGCCGTGAAGCCGCCCGAGACGAGGGCCGCGTGGGCGCCGTGGGCGCGCATGGTGGCGACGAGGGTGGCCGCGCCCGGCGCGAGGGTGAGGCGCTCGGCGATGACGCGCCCGATGGCCTCCTCGGGGAGCCCGTCGAGGAGCGCGACGCGGGCCTCGAGCGCGCCCTCGAAGCCGACCTCGCCGCGCATCGCGCGCTCGGTTATGGCCGCGACCCGGGGGCCTGCGCCGGCGAGGTCGGCCAGCTCGTCGATGCACTCCTGGCCGATCATGGTGCCGTCCATGTCCGCGAGCAGCAGGCGCTTGCGACGGCCCGCCTCGGGGACGAGGTTCAGGTCGATGGCGAGCCGGTCCATCTCGGCGCGGACGTCCGCCACGTTCGAGGGGACGCCCGGCACGGCGAACTCGGCCGCCTCCCCGCCCGAGAGCCAGCGCAGCGGCCCGCCGCCCCAGGCGGCGCGCAGCGCCTGGGCGGCGGCGGGCTCCAGCCGGCCCGGGCCGGCGACGAGCGAGGCGATGGGCATGGAAGGCTCCGGGCACGAGGGGCGGCCCCCCTTAGGGCGGGCGGCGCGCGCGCGCCAGGGGGCGAGGCGCCGTGTCCCTGCCGGGCACTCGGGCGGCGGTTGTCGGAACGGGCGCGCCCGGGAGGCGGGGGCGGGATCGCGGAGCCGCGGCCCGCGAGGGCCATGGCGCCGAAGACCGGGCCCGCCATGGGCCGAAGCTCGACCCCTCGGTGGGCGCCCGGCAGCTCCGCACGTCCCGCGCCGCGCGCTTGCCCGAACGCCCGCCCCGCCCTATGAGCGGCGGCGGGACACCCCTCCCCAACGAGGGGCGCGTATCTGGAAGGATAGCACGCGATGACCATCTCGCCCCCGGCCCGCAGGCCGGCCGATCCCCGCTTCTCGAGCGGGCCCTGCGCCAAGCCCCCGACATGGACCCCCGACGCGCTCGCCGGCGCCGCCTTGGGCCGCTCGCACCGCGCGGGCGTGGGCAAGGCCAAGCTCAAGGCCGCCATCGACGGCACGCGCGAGGTGCTGGGCGTGCCCGACACCCACCGCATCGGCATCGTGCCGGCGTCGGACACCGGCGCCGTCGAGATGGCGATGTGGACGATGCTGGGCGCGCGGCCCGTCGAGATGGTGGCCTGGGAGTCCTTCGGCGCGGGCTGGGTGGCGGACGCCGTCAAGCAGCTCCGCCTCGACGCGCGGGTGCACGAGGCGCCCTATGGCGGGATCGTGGATCTCGGCACGCTCGACTGGGACCGCGACGTGGTGTTCACCTGGAACGGCACCACCTCGGGCGTGCGGGTGCCCTCGGGCGACGCGATCCCCGAGGGGCGCGGGGGCCTCGCGATCTGCGACGCGACCTCGGCGGCCTTCGCCCAAGCCCTGCCCTGGGACAGGCTCGACGTGGCGACCTTCTCCTGGCAGAAGGCGCTGGGGGGCGAGGCCGCGCACGGGATGCTGATCCTGAGCCCGCGCGCGGTGGAGCGGCTGGAGTCCCACGCGCCGCCCTGGCCGGTGCCGAAGATCTTCCGTCTGACCAAGGGCGGGAAGCTCATCGAGGGCCTCTTCGAGGGCGAGACGATCAACACGCCCTCGATGCTGTGCGTGGAGGACTACCTCGTGGCGCTCGACTGGGCGCGCTCGGTGGGCGGGCTTCCCGGGCTCATGCGCCGCGCCGACGCCAACGCGCGCGCGGTGTGGGACTTCGTGGACGCGCGGCCCTGGATCGCCAACCTCGCCGCGGATCCGGCGACGCGCTCGAACACCTCCGTGTGCCTGCGCTTCGCCGACCCCGCCGTGGCGGACGACGCCGCCTTCGCCAGGGCGGTGGCCAGGCGGCTGGAGGCCGAGGGCGCGGCCCACGACGTGGCCTCCTACCGCGACGCGCCGCCGGGGCTTCGCATCTGGTGCGGCGCCACGGTCGAGACCGCGGACGTGGAGGCGCTGATGCCCTGGATCGAGTGGGCCTACGAGGCCGAGCGCGAGACGGCGCAGGCGGCCTGAGGCCGGGTGCCCGGCGGCATGGGCGCGTCGCCGCAGGGCGTGCCCCCGCCGCGGGTCCGGGCCCGGCGCCGGAGCGCCCGGCCCCTTCGCCGGCGGCGCGACCCATGACCGCTTCGGCCCCGGCCCTCGCCGGCCCTCCGAAGCCCTCCCTCCTCCAAGCGGGCCCGCCCGCGAACCTGTGAGCCGACCATGGACCTCTCCAACGCCCCCCGCGTCCTCGTCTCCGACGCGCTCTCCGAGACCGCCGTGCAGATCTTCCGCGACCGCGGCGTGAACGTCGACTTCGAGCCCGCCCTGGGCAAGGACCGCGACGCGCTCCTGGAGCGCATCGCCCCCTACGACGGGCTGGCGATCCGCTCGGCCACCAAGGTCACCGAGAAGCTGCTGGAGGCGGCGCCCCGCCTCAGGGTGATCGGCCGCGCGGGCATCGGGGTGGACAACGTGGACGTGCCCGCGGCCTCCAGGCGCGGCGTGATCGTGATGAACACGCCCTTCGGCAACTCGATCACGACGGCCGAGCACGCCATCGCCCTGATGTTCGCCGTGGCGCGCCAGATCCCCGAGGCCAACGCCTCGACCCATGCGGGCCGCTGGGAGAAGTCGCGCTTCATGGGCGTCGAGCTGACGGGCAAGACGCTGGGCGTGATCGGCGCCGGCAACATCGGGGGCATCGTGTGCGAGCGCGCGCACGGGCTGAAGATGAAGGTGGTGGCCTACGACCCCTACCTCTCGGACGAGCGCGCCGACCGCCTGGGCGTGCGCAAGGTCGAGCTGGGCGAGCTGCTGGCCGTCTCGGACTTCGTGACGCTCCACGTGCCGCTCACGGAGCGGACGCGCAACGTCCTGTCGAGGGACGCCATCGCCCGGCTCAAGCCCGGCGCGCGGGTGATCAACTGCGCCCGCGGGGGCCTGGTGGACGAGGGGGCGCTCGCGGAGGCGCTGCGCGAGGGGCGCGTCGCGGGGGCGGCCTTCGACGTGTTCGCCGAGGAGCCCGCGACGGCCTCGCCGCTCTTCGGGCTGCCGAACGTCGTCGTCACGCCGCATCTGGGTGCCGCGACGACCGAGGCGCAGGAGAACGTGGCGCTCCAGGTGGCCGAGCAGATGTCGGACTACCTCGTGACGGGCGCGGTCTCGAACGCGATCAACATGCCCTCGGTGACGGCCGAGGAGGCGCGGGTGATGGGCCCCTGGCTCAAGCTCGCCGAGCATCTGGGCGCCTTCGTCGGCCAGATGACCGACGAGCCGATCGAGGATCTCAACGTGCTCTACGACGGCACGGTGGCGGGCATGAACACCGCCGCGCTCAACGCCGCCGCGATCGCGGGGATGCTGAGGGCCGCGAACCCGGAGGTCAACATGGTCTCGGCGCCGGTGATCGCGCGCGAGCGCGGCATCGAGGTCTCCACCACGACCCAAGGCCAGACGGGGGTGTTCGAGGCCTACGTCAAGCTCGCCATCCGCACGCCGCGCGGCCGGCGCTCGGTGGCGGGCACGGTGTTCTCGGACGGCAAGCCGCGCTTCATCCAGATCAAGGGCATCAACCTCGACGCCGAGATCGGCCGGCACATGCTCTACACCACCAACGAGGACGTGCCGGGCATCATCGGCACGCTCGGCAACACGATGGGCGCGAACGGCGTCAACATCGCCAACTTCACGCTCGGCCGCTCCGAGCGCGGGGCGGACGCGATCGCGCTCCTCTACGTGGACGACCCCGTGGCGCCCGAGGTGATCGCCAAGCTCGAGGAGACGGGCCTGTTCCGCACCGTGCGCCCGCTCGCCTTCGAGGTGGCGTGAGGACGCCCGCCGGCATGAGGATGCCCTGGCGGCCGCGCCGCGCCGCGCGCCTGGAGCCGGCGGCGCGGCGGGCCGAGGCGGGCGGCGAGCGCCTGCGGACCTACGCCGTCGGCGACGTGCACGGGCAGCGCGAGAAGCTCGCGCGCGCGCACGGGCGCATCGCGGCGGACCGCGCGCGGATGGGCGACGAGGGCTCCCTGGTCGTCCATCTCGGCGATCTCGTGGACCGCGGCCCCGACAGCGCGGGCGTGATCGCGGACCTGATCGCGGGGATCGAGGCCGGCCGGCCCTGGATCTCGCTCCTGGGCAACCACGACCGGATGTTCCGGGCGTTCCTCGACGAGCCGAACGCGCCCGACATGCGGCTGAGGGCCGATCTGAGCTGGCTGCACCCGAACCTCGGGGGGGCCATGACGCTCGCCTCCTACGGCGTGCCGGACGCCGGGCGGCGCCCGGTCGAGGAGGTCCATGCCGAGGCCGTCGAGCGCGTGCCCGCCGCGCACCGCGCGTTCCTCGCCGGGATGCCGCTCTGGTGCGAGCGGGGCGAGACGCTCTTCGTCCATGCCGGGATCCTGCCCGACATGCCCCTGGAGCTTCAGGAGGAGGACGACCTGGTGTGGATCCGCGGCCCCTTCCTCGACGATCCGAGGCCGCATCCCTGGCTGGTGGTGCATGGTCACACCGTGGTCGAGGAGCCCACCCACTTCGGCAACCGCGTCGATCTCGACAGCGGCGCCGCCTATGGCGGCCCTTTGACGGCGGCGGTGTTTGAGGGCCGCGACGCCTGGCTCCTCACCGATGACGGCCGGGCGCCCCTAAAGCCGCCCTATTGATGCGGGGGGTCTGGGGGGCATGCATGCCCCCCAGCCTCAAGGCTCCGCGGACGCGTCCGACGCCGGCAGCGGTATGGGCAGGATGATGAAGCCGCACCCGCCCAAGGCGAGGAGCGCGACGAGGGCCGGAGCGAGGAGGAGCCTCACAGGACCGGCACGAAGGGCACGACGCAGCCGCTCATGAGCGGCTGCGCGGCGAGGGCGAGGACGAGGGCGAGCTTCACACGGGGACTCCTACCGGGACCGACGCCGCCACTATCGACGGGCGCGCCGCATGGTCAAGCGACGCGCCCTCAGCCCCACAGGTCGGTCGAGAGGTATTTGAGCCCGCTGTCGCACACGATCATGGCCACCACCCCGCCCCGGTGGGGGCCGTCCAGCAGCCGCAGCGCCGCGGCGAGGTTGGCGCCGGCCGAGTAGCCGCCGAACACGCCCTCGCGCCGCGCGAGGTCGCGCGCGGCGGCCCGCGCCTCCTCGCCGCTCACGCTCAGATGCCCGTCCGCGGCGACCCCCTCGATGAGCGCCAGATCGGCCATCGCGTAGCCTCCCCCCTGGATCGGGTGGCCGGGGTCGGTGACGGGCTCGCCCGCGAGGGCCGCGGCGCCCTCCGGCTCGACCAGGTGACCCTTAATCCGCGGGTCTCGCGCGCGCAGCGCCGTCATCACGCCCGCGAAGGTGCCGCCGGAGCCCGCGAAGTCCACGAAGGCGTCCACCCGGCCGCCCGAGGCCTCCCAGATCTCGGGGCCGGTGGTGGCCTCGTGGGCGGCGCGGTTGCCGGGGTGGCGGAACTGGTCGGCGCGGAAGGCGCCGCGCTCGGCCGCGAGGCGCGCCGCCGCCTCCTCGACGAGCGCGAGGTCGGCGCCAGAGACGCGGCCCGGCCGGCCTCCCGGCGCCTGGTCCACCAGCACCACCTCGGCGCCCAGGCCCGCCATCATGCGCGCGCGCTCCGGGCTGTTGCCGCGCGACATCACGGCCGCGAAGGGATGGCCCAGCACGGCGCAGACGATGGCGAGCCCGGTGCCCATGTTGCCCGAGGTCAGCTCGACCACCGGCTGGCCCGGCGCGAGCGCGCCCGAGGCGCGCGCCGCCTCGACGATGCCCCTCGCCGCGCGGTCCTTCTTCGAGCCGCCGGGGTTGAGGTTGTCGAGGAGCGCCAGCACCCGGCCCTCGAGCCCGCGCGCGGCCACCACCCGGTCGAGCCACACCGCCGGCGTGCGCCCGATGGCGCCGAGCACGCTGTCATGGGCGAGGGAGGGGGCGCTGCGCTCCATGGCGCCATCTCACCACGCCCCGCATCCCGTGCCCAGGGCCGTGCGATCACGGCCCTCGCCGGCGCCTGCGGATCGCCTCGATCAGCGGCTTGACGTCGAGCGCCGCCACCGCGACGCCCAGGGGCAGCATCCAGAAGCCCAGCACCGGCAGCATCCCGAACACCCCTCCCACCATCAGGAGGAGCCCGAGCGGCAGCCGCAGCCCCGGCGGCACGTGCCGGCGCACGCGCACCAGCATCCGCATCACGCTCCAGCGCGTCCGCCTCCAGAACCGCCGCGCCCGGTCCGTGAGGCTCGACGCGCTCCCGCTCGTGGCGCCCTCGCCCATCGTCCTCCCCCTCGCGGACCCGCCGCGGCGGATCGGGAACGCACCAGGCGCCGCGGCGTTGCCATGTCGAATGGAGGGGCCTGCCATGCGTGGACCGACGAACGGATTCCGGCTCGCCGCGGGCGGGGCCGCGCTCGCGCTGGCCGCAACGCTCCTCGGCCCGCGCGACGCCGCCTCGGAGGTGGTGGGCGAGGTCGGCGTGGACTGGGTCGGCAACGACATCATCGTCGAGGCGATCCAGGATCCGGAGGTCCGGGGCGTCACCTGCCACGTCGCCTATTTCGAGCGCGGGCTGATCGACCGGCTGTCGAAGGGCAACTGGTTCGAGGATCCCTCCAACGCCTCGATCGCCTGCCGCCAGACGGGGCCGATCGCGCTGGGCGACGTCTCGACCGCGCCCGGCGGCGAGGAGGTGTTCTCCGAGCGCCAGTCGCTGGTGCTGAAGTCGCTGCGCGTCAAGCGCATCTTCGACGAGGCCAACCAGACGCTGATCTACCTCGCCCACGCCCGCGAGATCACCGACGGCTCCGCCAAGATGTCGATCTCGACCGTCCCCCTCTACGGCGCCGCGCTGGCCGAGCGCTGAGTGCGGGCGCGGCCCGCGAGCCGGAGCGCCGGCCGCGAGCCCGAACGCCGGCCGCGAGCCGGAGCCCCAGCCGTGAGCCGGAGCCCCAGCCGTGAGCCGGAGCGCCGGCGGCCGGTCCGAGCGCTGCTGGCGAAGCCCACCCGCGGGCCGGAGCCCGAGCGGCGAGGCTCGCCGTTGCGAGGGTGTGAGGCGGTGATGCCGCGACTCGGCAGCCGGGCCTGCCATGCGGCGATCTCCGCCGTCCCCTCGACATCGAGCGGCGCACGTCTTCTCGCCCCCGGCGCGGACGCGAGCAGGCCGAGGACATGGGCTCTCTCGATCCGAGCCGATGATCGGCCCTATGCGTCGGCATGGGTCTTGGGGACGGCCGAGCGCCTTGCCGGTCCGCCCGGCCGGTGCCAGATAGGGGCCTCCCGCAGCCGCCCCCGAGCCCCGTGCCCGACTCCGACGCGCCCCATTCCGACGCGCTCCCCCCTGCTGAGCCCGCCGACGCCGCGCCCGTCACGCAGGCGCGCGCGCTGCTGCGCGAGGTGTTCGGCCACGACGACTTCCGCCTCGGCCAGGAGGAGATCGTGCGCGCCGTGGCGGAGGGCGAGAACGCGCTCGCCATCATGCCGACGGGGGGCGGCAAGTCGCTCTGCTACCAGCTCCCGGCGCTGCTGCGCCCCGGCGTCACCGTCGTCGTCTCGCCGCTGATCGCGCTCATGCGCGACCAGGTGCGCGCGCTCAAGGCGCAGGGCGTCGAGGCGGGCGCGCTGACCTCGGGCAACACGCCCGAGGAGACCGACGCGGTGTGGCAGGCGATGGAGGCGGGGGCGCTCAAGCTCCTCTACCTCGCCCCCGAGCGCCTCGCCTCGGGCGGCGCGCAGCGGATGCTCGCGCGCGCGGGCGTCTCGATGATCGCCGTGGACGAGGCCCACTGCGTGAGCCAGTGGGGCCACGACTTCCGCCCCGACTATCTCCGTATCGGAGACCTTCGCCGGAGCTTGGGCGTGCCGCTCGCGGCCTTCACGGCGACGGCCGACGCCGAGACCCGCGACGAGATCGTCGAGAAGCTGTTCGATGGCCGGGCCCCGCGCATCTTCCTGCGCGGCTTCGACCGGCCCAACATCCACCTCGCCTTCGCCCCGAAGGACGGGCCGCGCGCGCAGATCCTCGCCTTTGCGAACGCGCGGCGCGGCCGGTCGGGCATCGTCTACTGCGGCACGCGCGCCAAGACCGAGGCGCTGGCGGGTGCGCTGCGCGACGAGGGGCACGCGAGCGCGCACTACCACGGCGCGATGGAGGCCGAGGACCGCCGGGTCGTCGAGGCGCGCTTCGGGCGCGAGGACGGGCTGATCGTCGTGGCCACGGTCGCCTTCGGCATGGGCATCGACAAGCCCGACATCCGATGGGTGGCGCATGCCGACCTGCCGAAGTCGATCGAGTCCTACTACCAGGAGATCGGCCGCGCCGGCCGAGACGGCGCCCCGGCCGAGACGCTGACGCTCTACGGGGCCGACGACATCCGCTTCCGCCGCTCCCAGATCGACGAGGGGCTCGCGCCCGACGAGCGCAAGGCCGCCGACCACGGCCGGCTCAACGCGCTCCTCGGGCTCGCCGAGGCCACCGCCTGCCGCCGCGTCCAGCTCCTGCGCTACTTCGGCGAGGAGGCGGCCCCTTGCGGCAACTGCGACCTGTGCGACGCCCCTCCGGACGTGTTCGACGCGACCGAGTCCGTGCGCAAGGCGCTCTCGGCGATCCTGCGCACCGAGGAGCGCTTCGGCGCGGGCCACGTCATCGACGTGCTGACGGGGGCGCAGACCGACAAGGTGCGCCAGTGGCGCCACGACGCCCTGCCGACCTTCGGCGTGGGCTCCGAGATGAAGAAGGCGCAATGGCAGGCGGTGCTGCGCCAGATGCTCGGGCGCGACCTCGTGCGCCCCGACCCCGCGCGCCACGGCGCGCTGAGGCTCACCGAGGCCGCCCTGCCGGTGCTGCGCGGCGAGGCGTCCGTGACGCTGCGCCGCGACGCGCTGACCCGCTCGGCGGCGCCCCGCCCGAAGGTCAAGGCGCTGGTGGCCGAGGAGGACGCGCCGCTGCTCTCCGCGCTCAAGGCCAAGCGCCGCGCCTTGGCCGAGGCGCAGCGCGTGCCGGCCTACGTCGTCTTCCCCGACCGCACGCTGATCGAGATGGCCGAGACGAGGCCCGCCACGCTCGACTCGATGGCGCGCGTCGGCGGGGTCGGCGCGAAGAAGCTCGAGACCTATGGCGCGGCTTTCCTGGAGGTGATCAACCAAGAGGCGCCCGAGCCCGTGCACCCGGCCCGCCGCGCGCTCGCCGGGCGAGACGCGGGCGCGCTCTTCGACCGCCTCTCGGCCGCGCAGTCGGCGCTGATGCGCGGCCCCGACGGCGCGGACAAGCCATTGAGCTGCAACAGCGCGCTCCTCAGACGCATCGCCGAGCGCCGGCCCGCGACGCTGGACGATCTCGCCCGCGTCCCCGGCATGGACGAGCGCCGCGCCGATCGCTTCGGCGAGGCCTTCCTCGCGGCCCTCTCGCGGCCCTGAGCGGCATCGGACGCCGCGCCGTCCGCGCTCGGACCGGAGGCGTCGCGCGTCGGCGGCCTGGGGGCGAGCGCGGGCTGCCGCGGCGGCCCCGTCGCGGCCGGGCGCGGGGGAGGGCAGGGCGGTCCCGGGCGCGTGGCGGCGGCCCGGCCCGCGGGTGGCGCGGCCCGGGCGCGGCGAGGGGGTCGGCCGCGGCGGCCGTCGCCCATGCCGCGGGCGGACGGGGCCATGGGATGCCGGCGTGCTGCTCGGCGCAGCACTAGGCCTTGTTGACAAAGTCTCGGACCCACAGGCGGATGCAGGCGAGGTCGAGGAAGCCGAGGAGGCTTGTGGCGGTCTTGTCGTAACGCGTGGCTATGCGGCGGCTGTGCTTGAGCCTGCCGATGCAGTTCGCTCGATGCGGTTGCGCAGGGCGGAGAGGGCGCGATCGACACCCTTTCGCGCCTTGCGGCGCCGGCGCATCGGGATGACGGGCACCCCATCGCGCGCCTCGGCCCAGGCCCGGATGCGGTCGCTGTCGTAGCCCTTGTCGCCCAGAAGAGCCGCCGGCGCGGGCAGGTCGTCGCCCATCACGAGGTCGAAGCCGCGGTGATCGGAGGTCTGGCCGGGCGTGACATCCGCTCGCATCGGCAGGCCCCACGCGTTGACCCGGAGGTGGATCTCGGTCGTGAGGCCACCGCGCGAGCGGCCAAGACCCTGGCGCGCAGAGCCCCGCCCCCTTCTTCGGCGCCCCCGCGGCGTGCTGATGCGCCCGCACGATGGTGCTGTCGACCATCCGCAGCCGGTCCGGCGCAGGCTCGATCTTGGCCGCGCCCTCGTTCAGCGCCTCCAGGATCGCCTCCCACAGCCCCACCAGCGTCCAGCGCCGGAACTGGCGGTAGACGCTGGACCACTTGCCCTCACTCTTCGGGCAGGTCGCGCCAGGCGCTGCCGGTCCGCGCGATCGGTCCGCGCGATCCAGACCCGAAGGGCCGCGCGAAGCAGCGAACACCCCGTCGAGCACGCGGCGATGATCGCCGGCAGGCCGGCCCTGTGGGGCTCGCACTTCGCGGACAAACGGCTCGAAGAACGCCCACTCCGCGTCCGACATCAGACCACGCGCCATGACCGCCTCCCAGCCAACCATCACTCAGCTAGCGAGGACGTTCAGAAGGCTTCTGTCAACACGGCGGCCTACGGAACTTGAGTGTTCTCCATGTCTGGCATCTCAAATCTGACCGCGCAGCGCATCGCCATGAGGAAAGGCTCTTTAAGGACTATCCTGGGGGTCGCCCCTGTATCGGAAGGCGTGGGCCATTTCGACATGACGGCAACACTGAGACATACAGAGGTGGCTCGTGGCCTGTCTGGACGGCGTCGGGGCTGCTGGTGAGGGGATCTCCGCCCTGGTCGGGCCGCCGGGATCGGCGTCGGCCGGTCGAGGTGGGCCTGGTCCGGGCGCGACGGATGCGGCCGCGGGCCGTCGTGGGGGTCGCGGTGGCGGCCGATCGAGGCCCTCGCCTGGAGGCGCTCTCGCAGGCGCGAGGGCGGACCTCCTCGTGCCTCGCCGTCCGCCAGGGGCGCTCGACGGAGACGGTGTCGCGCGCCCCCCGTCGCTGCCCCCCGTCGCTGCCCCCCGTCGCGTGCCCCCCGTCGCGTCCCCCCGCCGCACGCCCCGCACGCCCTGCGCGCGCCACCGTCCATGCCGACGGCGATCTCGGCCCCCGCGGCGAAGCCCGGGCCGGTGGGCTGCGGGCCCCGGCCGGTGTCGGAGATCCCCGGCCGGCCGTGGCGGCCGAGCGCCTCCTCCAGCGCCTCGACGCACAAGCCGGCCGTCAGCGTGGTCGACGGCCGCCAGGCCACCCCGGATCACGTCCGGGGCAGGCCCTTCGCCTCGAAGGCCGGGCCGTGGCTCCGCCTCGGTCGCCTCGTCCTGGCCCCCCTCGCCGCCGCCATCACGCCGACCTCGCGCGGAGCGTCCCCCCGGCGCGCCCCCGGCCGGATCCCCCTGGCCGCCTCTGACATGACGACCCGTCCACTTGGCACCGCCGCAGCGAAGGTGGTGGTCCATGCCCTCAACTGGCAGCTCCAGCACCGCACCCTGCTGGTCGAGGGCATGGCCGAGCCCGACGCGCCGCCCGTCGACGACCCCGCCCTCATCGCCACCACCGAGGCCGCGTGACCTCGGCCGTCCCACCCAAACCAGAGATCCACACCACGTCGGCGGACGCTACTTGCCTCGCCCCCGGCGCCGCCCGATGGCGCCGCCCGACGGCCGTGACCAGGGGCCCGCTCGGCGAGGGCGTGGGCGTCGTTGGCGGGGCTGACCTCGGCGGCGCAGGGCTGGCCGGGCAACACGCGTCGGGGCCGAGCACGCCGGCGGCGTCGAGGCGCCCGCGCGGAGCCGCATCGCGAGCGAGCCGAAAGCGCGCGATCTCGCGGATCGTCCCGGCGCCCGGCCCCACCACGGAGGCGTCGCCGCCCGGGGCGCACCCGCACAGCTCCGCGCGCCCAGGGCGACGGCGTCGCCGGTGGGCACCGGCGCTCGGCGTGGTCGGGCATCCAGCGCCCGGCGAGGCGGTTGAGCTGGCGGCCCGGCGCCGTCTCCTCGCCTGCCGGCGCGCTGCGCCACGCGGTCATGGCGCCCCGACAGCCCCGCCTCGCGGGCGGTCCTCGGGGCTGATGGGGTCAGGGGAGCGCCTCGCGGGCGATCGCGGGCCGCCCGGTCACCGGCACGGGCAGGCCGAGGATCTGGTCCCGGAACACGGGCCGGCGGCGGCTCCGCGCCCTGCTGCGCCCTGCTGCGCCAGGGCGACGGCGAGGGGCGCCGCGAGCCTCGGGACCGCCCGGCGCTCGGGCGTCGTCGCGCGATCGGGGCGGCCACCCGCGCCGGGGCTGAGGGGCGTGATGGGGTCTTGCGGCCGGAACGCGCGCGGGCGTGGCACGTTTGGCTGGCGAAGCGGAGCCCTCGGGAGGCGCCGTCATGACCCACCCCGCAGGCTCGGCCCGCCCGCCGCGTCCAGCCCGCCGGACGCGGCGGGCCCTCGTCGCCGCGCTGACGCTGGCCGTGCTCGGCCCGGTGGCTGCGCCCGGCCCGTCGGCCCCGCTCGGCCCGGTGGTCGCCCCGGCCGCGGCGCAGGCGGCGGGAGAGGACGCGCGCGAGGCGATGATCGACACGGTTCGAGCGCATGCCGCGCGAGCGGGCGTCGCGGGCTCGCGCTCGATCGACCCGAGGGTGCTCGCCGCGATGCGCGCCGTGCCGCGCCACGCCTTCGTGCCCGAAGGGGTGCGCGCGATGGCCTACGCCGACCGGCCGCTGCCGATCGGCCACGGCCAGACCATCTCCCAGCCCTTCATCGTCGCGCTGATGACCGACCTCCTCGACCTGGAGCCCGGCGACAGCGTCCTCGAGATCGGCACCGGCTCGGGCTACCAGGCGGCGGTGCTCTCGCCGCTCGCGGCCGAGATCCGCACCGTCGAGATCGTGCCCGAGTTGGGCCGGCGCGCCGCGCGGACGCTGGCGGCGGGGGGCTACGCCAATGTCGAGACCCGGATCGGCGACGGCTACTACGGCTGGCCCGAGGCCGCGCCCTTCGACGCCATCGTCGTGACCGCCGCGGCCGGGCAGATCCCGCCGCCCCTGGTGGGGCAGCTCGCCCCGGGCGGGCGCATGGTGATCCCCGTGGGCGGGCCGTTCTCGGCCCAGAGCCTGATGCTCGTGGAGAAGCGGCCGGACGGCGGCGTCGCGGCGCGCCAGATCCTGCCGGTGCAGTTCGTGCCCTTCACGCGCGCTCAGGGCGGGTGAGCGGGCGGGCGCGACGCGCGCCGAGGGCGAGCCGCGCCGGCGTGGCGGCGGGGCGAGCGGCGGGGGCGGCGGGGCGCCGTCGCGGGGCACGCTCGTGGCCGTGGGCTGCCTCTCGGCGGCGATCCTGGGCTACGAGCTGGTCCTGATGCGGCTCTTCTCGATCGTCGGCTGGTCGAGCTTCGCCGCGATGGTGATCTCGATCGCGCTGCTGGGCTTCGGCGCCTCCGGCACGGCGCTGGCGCTCCTGCGGCGCCCCCTGCTGGCGCGCTTCGAGGGCGCCTTCGCCGCCTTCGCCGCGCTCTTCGCGGCGACCGCGGTGGCGGGCTTCGCGGCCGCGCTCAGGGTGCCGTTCAACCCGCTGGCGATCGTCTGGGAGCCGCGGCAGCTCGCATGGCTCGCGCTCGACTACGCGCTGCTCGTGCCGCCCTTGGAGGGCGCTGCCCGAGCTTCTGAGCCTTCGCGCGCAGGGGGGAGCCGCGATGCTCGACCTGGGGCGTCTCGTCGCCTGGGCGACGCTGGCGCAGGCGGCGGCGCTGTCGGTGCTGCTGATCCTCGCGCCCCTGGCGCTGCGCCGGCGGCGCTTCGCGCCTGGGTGGCGCCCTACTTCCTCGCGCTGGGGCTCGCCTTCCTCCTCGTCGAGATCGCCTTCATCGAGCGATTCACCCTCTTCCTCGGCCATCCGCTCCATGCCGTCGCGGTGGCGCTCGCGGGCTTCCTCGCCTTCGCGGGGGCGGGCAGCGCGCTGGCGCCGCGCCTGGAGCGCGCGCTCGGCCGTCACGCGGTGCGCGCCGCCGTCCTCGCCATCCCCGCGGTCGCGCTGGGCTACCTGCCGCTGCTGCCGCCGCTCTTCGGGGCGGCGATCGGCTGGCCCGTCGGGGCCAAGGTCGCGCTCGCGCTGGCGCTGATCGCGCCGCTGGCCGCGCCCATGGGGGCGCCGTTCCCGCTCGGCATCGCGCGGGCCGCGCGCGGGCCGCGCGCGAGGACGCGGACCTCGTGCCCTGGGCCTGGGGCATCAACGGCTGCGCCTCGGTCGCGGCGGCGCTCCTGGCCGCGCTGCTGGCCGCGCGCGTCGGCTTCACCGGCGTCATCGTCCTCGCCGTCGCGCTCTACGGGGCCGCGGCCCTCGTCCTGCCCCGGCCCGCGGGCGCGGCGGCGCAGGATCGGCGGCGAGCGTGACGGGGCGCGCCCCCCTCCCGGCGCCCACGGCGGGAGGGCCCCGCATGATGACCATGCCCGGCCGCGCTTGACCGGCGGCCGGGCATGGTCATCATGCGATGTCAATCGGCCGCCAAGGCCGGACCCCGGGGAGGATCACGCATGAGCCACGTCCTGAAGTCGTCCGTCGCCACCGCGCTCGCGCTCGGCGCCACCGTCGGGGGACCGGCCGGCGCCGGCGAGCGCGACCTCAGATGGGCCCATGTCTACGAGGTCTCCGAGCCCTACCACACCTGCGCCGTCGCGGCGGGGCCCGCGCTCGAGGAGCGAACCGACGGGCGGCTCGGCATCGAGGTGTTCCCGGCCTCCAGCTTGGGCAAGGAGGTGGACATCAACGAGGGGCTGGGCCTCGGCACGGTGGACATCATCTACACCGGCCAGCTCTTCGCCGGCCGCGCCTACGGGCCGATCGCGATCGGCGGCGCGCCCTACATGTTCCGCGACTTCGAGCACTGGGACGCGTTCCGCAACTCCGAGCTCTTCGACGAGCTGAGCCAGGGCTACACGGACGCCACCGGCAACCGCATCGAGGCCATGACCTACTACGGCGAGCGCCACGTCACCTCGAACGAGCCGATCATGGAGCCCGCCGACATGGAGGGGCTCAAGATCCGCGTGCCGAACGCGCCCCTCTACATGATGTTCCCCAAGGCCGTGGGCGCCAACCCGACGCCGATCGCCTTCGCCGAGGTCTACCTCGCGCTCCAGCAGGGCACGGTGGACGCCCAGGAGAACCCGCTGCCCACGATCGAGGCCAAGAAGTTCTACGAGGTGCAGTCCGACATCAACCTCACGGGCCACATCACCGACGGGCTCCTGACGATCGTCGGCGGGCCCGCCTGGGGCTCGCTGTCCGAGGAGGACCGCGCCGCGCTCCAGGAGGTGATCGATGAGGCGGCCGACTGCGCCACCGAGCAGATCATCGCCAAGGAGGCGGAGCTGGCGCAGTTCTTCCGCGACCAGGGCCTCAACGTCAACGAGGTCGACCGCGAGCCCTTCCGCGAGGCCACGATGAAGCTCCACAACGGCCCCGACGCCACCTGGGACCAGGAGACCTATGACCGCCTCCAGGCGATCGAGTAGGCCCGTGAGCGGCCCGGAGGGCGGGGCGGTGAGCCCGCCCGTCCCTGCCCTGGGAGGGGGCTGCCAGGGCGGGGCGGTCCACGTCCGCGTCGTCGCGCGGCCGCCCGCGCTCTACGGCTGCCACTGCCGGGAGTGCCAACGGCGGTCGTCGTCGGCCTTCGGGATGTCGATGCGCCCGGAGCGAGGGGCGCTCGTGATCGACCGGGCGCGGATGGCCGCGCGGACGCGGGACGAGGGCGCGCCCACCGAGGTCGCGGGCTGGTCCTGCGGCCGCTGCGGGGTGCGCCTGGTCCACGCCCGCCCCGACGCCCTCACGGTCACCCTCAAGGCCGGGGCGCTCGACGACACCTCCCGGCTCAGGCCGGTGGGCCATCTGTGGACCTCGCGCGCCCAGCCATGGGTGCGGCTCGCCGGGGACGCGCTGCTCTACGACGCGCGATCCCTCGATCACGACGCGCCCGCGGCCGCCTGGCGCGCGCACCAGCCTGCCCTGGAGCGGCGCGCGTGACGGGGCGCGCGCCGCGCCCAGGCCGCCCGTCCGACGCTGGGCCCCGGCCCGCCGATGCCCCCGGCCCGGTGGAGGTCGCCTTCGCCGAGGACGAGATCGACCTGTCGGACCAGGACGCCACCGACGCGCCCGTGCTGATCGTGTTCTGGGTGCTCGCCTTCGTGGTGTTCCTCCAGTTCTTCACGCGCTACGTGCTGAACGACTCGCTCGGCTGGACCGAGGAGATCGCCCGCTTCCTGCTGATCGCCGTCACCTTCATGGGCGCGATCATGGCGGTGCGGAAGCAGAGCCACATCGCCGTCGAGATCCTCTACCGATACCTGCCGCGGCCGGTGCGGCGCGTCCTCCAGACGGCGATCGACCTCGGGCTCGTGGCCTTCTACGCGCTGCTGGCCTTGTGGTCCGGGGAGCTGGCCGGCAACACCTTCCAGATGATGGTCTCGATCGACGTGCCGAAGGCGTGGCTCTACTGGTTCGTCACCGCCTGTTTCGCGCTGATGGCGCTCCACCAGGCGCTGGCCACCGTGAGGCACCTGAAGCGCGGCACCAGCCGCCTCATCGACCCCGACGCGGACTCCAGGTCCGCGCCCCTCATCGAGTAGGGGGATCCGTGCTGATCGTCCTGTTGCTGGTGCTTCTCCTCGCGCAGATCCTGATCGGCGTGCCGGTGGGCGTGGCGCTGGCCTCCTCCTCGGCGATCTTCGTGGCGCTCTCGGGGCAGGTGCCCGAGATGGTGGTGGCGCACCGCATGGTGAACGGGGTGGACAGCTTCCCGCTGCTGGCGGTGCCGTTCTTCATCCTCGCGGGCAACCTGATGAACACCGCCGGCATCACCGAGCGCATCTTCGGCTTCGCGCGCGCGCTCATCGGCTGGATGCCGGGGGGCCTGGGCCAGGTGAACATCGGTGCCTCGGTCATCTTCGCGGGCATGAGCGGCGCCGCGGTGGCCGACGCGGGCGGGCTCGGGGCCATCGAGATCAAGGCGATGCGCGACGCGGGCTACGAGCCGGGCTTCGCGGTCGGCGTCACGGCCGCGTCCTCGACCATCGGGCCGATCATCCCGCCCTCCCTGCCGATGGTGATCTACGGCGTGATGGCGGGCGCCTCGATCGGCCAGCTCTTCGCCGCCGGCTTCCTGCCCGGCCTCGCCATGGCGGCGGCGCTGGGGCTGATGGTCGCGTGGTTCTCCTGGCGTCGCGGCTTCCCGCGCGACCAGGCCTTCGCGTGGCCCAACCTCTGGAGCACCTTCAAGGCCGCGTTCCTGTCGCTGATGACGCCCGTCATCATCGTCGGCGGGATCCTGTTCGGCATCTTCACCCCCACCGAGGCCGCGATCGCCGCGTGCGCCTACGCGCTCGTCCTCGGCCTCGTGGTCTACCGCACGCTGACCTGGCGGCGCTTCCTGCGCGTGAGCTTCGACACCATCGAGACCACGGCCGTGGTGCTCTTCATCGTCGCGGGAGCCTCGATCTTCGCGTGGCTGCTGACCTCGAACCGCGTCACCGAGCAGTTCGCGGCGCTCGTGCTGACGATCTCCGAGACGCCCTGGGTCGTGCTCCTGCTGATCAACGGCATCCTGCTGGTGGCGGGCTGCTTCCTGGAGACGGTGGCGGCGATCACCATCCTCGTCCCCGTCCTGCTGCCGATCGTCACCTCGGTGGGCGTCGATCCGGTGCATTTCGGGGTCATCATGGTGCTCAACCTGATGATCGGGCTGCTCACGCCGCCGATCGGCATGGTGCTCTACGTGCTGAGCCGCGTCTCGGGCGTGCCCTTCGAGCGCTGCGTGGTCGCCACTGCCCCCTTCCTCGTGCCGCTCGTCGCGGTGCTGCTGCTCGTCACCTTCTGGCCCGGCTTCGTGCTGTGGCTGCCGACGCTGGTCTATCGCTGACGCGCGGGCGTAGCGTGCCGCGGGACGGATGTGGTAACGAATGCCGACAAAGGGGCGGCAGGCGGCCGCAAGGCCCGCCCGCGCGAGACAGGGGACGCCCCACCGCGGATCCATCGGGAGGAGTGCAGACATGAACGGATGGTCGTCGATCGCCCTCGCGGCGACGCTCGTGGGCGCGAGCCTGTCGGGCGCAGCCTGGGCGCAGGAGGACTACCCCTCGCGCCCGATCACCATGATCGTGCCCTGGGGCGCGGGCGGGGGCACCGACGCGGTGGGCCGGGTGATGGCCTCGCTGCTGCAGGAGGAGCTGGGCGTGCCGGTCAACGTCGTCAACCGCACCGGGGGCTCGGGCGTGGTGGGCCACTCCGCGATCGCCAACGCGGAGCCCGACGGCTACACCATCGGCATCGTGACGATCGAGATCGACATGATGCACTGGCAGGGGCTCACCGAGCTGACCTACGAGGACTTCGACTTCCTCGCCATGGTCAACGCCGACCCGGGCGGGGTGATGGTCTCGGCCGACAGCGAGTATGAGAGCCTCGAGCAGCTCCTGGAGGCCATCCGCACCGAGCCCAAGGGCACCTTCAAGGGCTCGGGCACGGGGCAGGGGGGCATCTGGCACCTCGGCCTCGCCGGGTGGCTCCTGTCGGAGGATCTGCCGCCCGACCAGGTGACCTGGGTTCCGAGCGAGGGGGCGGCGCCCGGCATCACCGACATGGTCGCGGGCGGCGTGGACATCGTGCCCTCCTCGCTGCCCGAGGGGCGCGCGATGATCGAGGCCGAGCGCGTCCGCCCGCTCGCCGCCATGGCCGAGGAGCGGCTGGAGCTGTTCCCCGACGTGCCGACGCTCTCGGAGGCCGTGGGCTCGGACTGGACCATCGCGGCCTGGCGCGCGGTGGCGGCGCCCTCCGGGCTGCCCGAGGACGTGAAGGCGACGCTGGAGGGGGCGATCAAGTCGGCCTACGACGGCGAGGAGTACCAGTCCTTCATGGCGGATCGCGGCTTCGGCCTGCGCTGGGCCGACGCGGAGGAGGCGACGCGCATGATCGCCGAGGACGACGCCGCCTTGGGCGAGGTCATGAAGGCGGCCGGCCTCGCCGCCGAGTGAGGCCGGCCCGGTCGGGCTCGGGATCGTGCTCCGCTTCCCTCCGCCGGGCGCTCCCACGGGCGGGGGCGCGGGAGCCCGATGCGGGCCTCGCCGCCGAGTGACGCCTGCGGCCGGCGGGATCCTCGCCGCCGGCCGGCCCGAGGCCCAAGGGACGCGGCGCCCATGAAGCTCGACGACCTCGCGCTCGGCCTGCTCGCCATCCTCTGCGGCGTGGCGATCCACGTCTCCGCGCAGGGCTTCGAGCCGATCCCCGGCCAGGCCTACGGCGCCGGCACCATGCCGAGGGCCATCGCGCTCCTGGCCGGAGGGCTGGGGCTCTTCATGGTGGGGCGCGCCGTCGCCTCGGGCGCCCGATGGCCGGGCGTGACGCTGGCCGACTGGACGCGCAGGCCCTCGGCGCTCGGCGGCTTCCTCCTCGCGCTGGGCCTCGTCGTCGCCTACGTCCTCCTCGCCGACGCGACGGGCTTCGTGCCCATCGCCATCGCCTTGATGGCGGCGCTGATGCTCGCGCTGAAGGTCCGGCCGGTGACCGCGATCGTGGTCTCGGTGCTGGCGGCCGTCGTCATCCAGCAGGCCTTCGGGCGCATCCTGCTGGTGCCGCTGCCGCGCAGCGCGCTGCTGGCGTTCCTCTGGTAGCGGCCGGTGCCCGTCTTCTCCGAGGCGCTGGGGCTCGTCTTCGACCCTTACGTGCTGCTGGTCATCCTGGGCTCGGCCTGCTTCGGCATGTTCGTCGGCGCCATCCCGGGGCTCACGGCCACCATGGCGACCGCGCTCCTCGTCCCGATCACCTTCTTCATGGACCCGGTGCCGGCGATCGCCGCGATCGTCACGGCCACCGCCATGGCGATCTTCGCCGGCGACATCCCCGGCGCGCTCCTCAGGATGCCCGGCACGCCCGCGAGCGCGGCCTATGTCGAGGACGCCTACCGCATGACGCGCGCAGGGCGCGCCGAGGAGGCGCTGGGCGCGTCGCTGGTCTTCTCCTCGATCGGCGGCATCTTCGGCACCATCGTGCTGATGACCGCCTCGCCGGCGCTCGCCGAGGTGGCGCTCAAGTTCTCCTCCTTCGAGTACTTCTGGCTCGTCGTGCTGGGGCTGTCGTGCTCGATCTTCGTGAGCCCCGGCTCGGTGCCGAAGGGCATGATCGCGCTGGCCATCGGGCTCTTCGCGGCCACGGTCGGCATCGACAACCCGGCCGGCCAGCCGCGCTACACGTTCGACAACGTGGAGCTCTTGGCGGGCGTTCAGTTCATCCCCGCGATGATCGGCCTCTTCGCGGTCTCGGAGGTGCTGCGCTCGGTCGTCAGCCGCGGCGAGCGACCGGCCCTCACGCGGCCCAAGGGCACCGGCATCTTCCGCGCCCAGTGGAGGAACCTGAGGCGCTACCCGGTGCAGGCGCTGCGCGGCAGCGTGCTCGGCACCGCCATCGGCGCGCTGCCCGGCGCGGGCGCGGACATCGCGGCCTGGATCTCCTACGCCGTCTCCAAGCGCTTCTCGCGCGAGAAGGCGAAGTTCGGCACCGGCCATGTCGAGGGGCTGGTGGAGGCGGGGGCGTCGAACAACGGGGCGGTCAGCGGCGCCTGGATCCCCGCGCTCGTCTTCGGCATCCCCGGCGACTCGATCACCGCCATCG
Organism: uncultured Alphaproteobacteria bacterium; assembly: GCA_963799455.1. GTDB lineage: Bacteria > Pseudomonadota > Alphaproteobacteria > Rhodobacterales > Rhodobacteraceae > CAWCXF01. Next base: position 1,025,355 of record CAWCXF010000007.1, read on the forward strand.
TCATCGGCGTGCTCTACATCAAGGGGCTCAACCCGGGCCCCACCGTCTTCATCAACGACCCGCAGCTCATCTACGCGGTGTTCATCGTCTTCCTGCTGGCCAACCTCATCATGCTCCCGCTGGGCTGGGTGGCGATCAAGGCCGCGGGCACGATCCTGTCGATCCCCCAGGGCGTGCTGATGCCCGTCATCCTGATGTTCTGCATCGTCGGATCCTTCGCCATCAACAACACCGTCTTCGGCGTGATCCTGATGCTGATCTTCGGTGTCATCGGCTTCCTGATGGACGAGAACGACATCCCGATCGCGCCCGCGATCCTCGGCCTCGTGCTGGGGCCCATGCTGGAGCGCAACTTCATCACCTCGATGATCAAGGCCGACGGCAGCCTCCTGGCCTTCTTCGAGCGCCCGATCGCCGCGGGGCTCGGCGCCTTCACCATCGCCGTGTGGTGCATCCCGCTCGTCGTGGGCCTCGTCCGGCGCGCGGGCGCCCGGCGCGCCGCCCGCTCGCCGGAGGCGCCCGGCCGATAGCCGCGCCCCCGGCCCGGCCTTCGCAGCCCGTGCCCGACGCCCCGGCGCGCGGGGACGGCCCGCCGCGACGGCGCCCTCGTAGGCGGCGGCGCGCGGACGTGCGGGGCCTTGCGCCCGGGCCCTCGGACGCTAGCCTCGCGCCGCCGCCCGTCCCGCCGCCCCGTCCCGCCGCCCCGTCCCGCCGCCCCGTCCCGCTGCCCCGGCCCCCGATCCCCTCGCTCGCAGCCGCCCATGCTCCCTCGCGCCGCCTCGCCCGCCCCGCGCGCGCTCCGCGCCGTCCTCCCGCTCGGGGCGCTGGCCGCCTGCTCCGGCGCGCAGTCGGCGCTCGACCCCGCGGGCACGGACGCGGCCACCGTCGCGCGGCTCTTCTGGGTCATGCTGGCCGGCGCGGTCGTGCTGTGGCTCCTCGTCAACGGCCTCGCCCTCGTGCTCACGCGCCTCAGCCCCGGCGCGCACTCGCGCCCCGGCTCGGCCACGCGCTCATCGTCGGCGGGGGCGTCGTCTTCCCCGTGGTGGTGCTCGCGGGGCTGCTGACCTACGCCATCTCCGCCATGCCCGCGATGCGCGAGCCAAGCCTCTCGGGCGAGGCGCTCGCGCGGGTGACGGGCGAGCAGTGGTGGTGGCGCGTGGCCTACCGCGACCCCGCGGGCGGGCCGCCCATCGTGTCCGCCAACGAGGTCCGCCTGCCGGTGGGCGCGCGCTCCGAGCTGGTGCTCGGCTCGGACGAGGTGATCCATTCCTTCTGGGTGCCCTCGCTCGCCGGCAAGGCCGACATGTTCCCCGGCCGCGAGACGCGGCTGTCGCTCGAGCCCACCGAGGCGGGGGCCTATCGCGGCCAATGCGCCGAGTTCTGCGGCGAGTCCCACGCGCTCATGGCCTTCTCGACCGTGACCATGGAGCGGGGCGCGTTCGACGCCTGGCTCGCCCGCGAGGCCGGCCCCGCGCGCGAGCCTCGGACGGAAGAGGAGCGGCGCGGGCGCGCGGTGTTCCTCACCGCGGGCTGCGGCGCCTGCCATGCGATCCGCGGCACGCCCGCCGCGGGCGCCTTCGGCCCCGACCTCACCCATCTGGGCTCGCGCGGGACGCTCGGCGCGGGCACCCTGCCCAACGAGCCCGAGGCCCTGGCGCGCTGGATCGCCTTCACCGAGGAGGTCAAGCCGGGCGTCGAGATGCCCGCCTACCGCGCATCTCGCGGGCGCCCGACCTCGACGCCCTGGTGGCCTATCTGGGGAGCCTGGAATGACCGACGCCGCCAACCCCTACGGCATCGGCGAGCCCGACCGCCTGCGCGGCGGCGCCGACGAGGTCGAGGGCGTCTACCCCCCGCGCGAGGCCGACATCGCGGCACCCGTGCCCGACGAGCTGCGCCGCGCCCAGGAGGAGCGGCTCGCGGCGGCCTGGGCGACGCCCGAGGGCTGGCGCTACTGGACGGCGGTCAACAACTCCGAGGTCGGCGCCTGGTATTGCGCTGACGGCGTTCTTCTTCATGCTGGCGGCCGGCGTGCTGGCGCTCCTGATGCGCGTCCAGCTCGCGGTGCCCGAGAACGACTTCCTGTCGGCCGACCGCTACAACCAGTTCTTCACCATGCACGGCTCGGCGATGATGTTCCTCTTCGCCGTGCCGATCTTCGAGGCGATCTCGATCCTCATCCTGCCGGCCTTCCTCGGCGCGCGCGACATGCCGTTCCCGCGGCTGTCGGCCTACGGCTACTGGTGCTTCCTGATCGGCGGCGTGTTCGTGATGGGCTCGGTCCTCTTCGGCGCGGGCCCGCGCGCGGGCTGGTTCATGTATCCGCCGCTGGCCACCCAGGCCTCGGGGATCGGCTCGGACATCTGGCTCCTGGGCCTGAGCTTCATCGAGGTGGCCTCGATCGCCGCGGCCGTGGAGCTCATCACGGGCGTGCTGAAGTGCCGCCCGCCCGGCATGCGCATCAACCTGATGCCGCTCTACGCCTGGTACGTGCTCGTCGTCGGCGGCATGATCCTCTTCGCCTTCCCGCCGCTCATCGGCGGGGATCTGCTCTTCGAGATGGAGCGCAGCTTCGACTGGCCGTTCTTCGACCCCGAGCGCGGCGGCGACCCGCTGCTGTGGCAGCACCTGCTTCTGGATCTTCGGTCATCCGGAGGTCTACATCATCTTCCTGCCCTCGATCGCCATCGCCGCCATGATCGTGCCCACCGTCGCGCAGCGGCCGATCTTCGGCTACTCCTGGATCGTGCTGTCGGCCGTGGGCACGGGGTTCATCTGAGCTTCGGGCTCTGGGTCCACCACATGTACGCCACCGGCCTGCCCACCATCAGCCTCGCCTTCTTCTCCGCCGCCTCCGAGGCGGTCATGATCCCCACCGGCGTGCAGATCTTCGCCTTCCTCGCCACGCTGCTGGTGGGGCGCGTGACGATCACCGTGCCGATGCTCTTCATCACCGGGGCGCTGGCGATCTTCACCACCGGGGGCCTGACGGGCGTGATGGTGGCGCTGGTGCCGTTCGACTGGCAGGCCCACGACACCTACTTCGTCGTGGCGCACCTGCACTGCACGCTGATCGGCGGCATGGTGTTCCCGGTGGTCGCGGGGGTCTACTACTTCCACCCGTTCCTCACCGACAAGGCGATGTCCGACCGGCTCGGCCGCTGGGCGTTGTGGCTCATGTTCGTGGGCTTCAGCGTCACCTTCCTGCCGATGCACCTGAGCGGGCTGAGGGGCATGCCGCGGCGCGTCTTCACCTATCCCGAGGGGCTGGGCGTGGGCTGGCTCAACCTGGTCTCCACGCTCGGCGCCTTCGTCTTCGCGGCCGGCGTCCTGGTCTTCGCCTGGGATCTGCTGCGGCCCAAGGGGCGCGAGCCCTACGCCCCGCGCAACCCCTGGAACGCCGGCACGCTCGGAATGGTCGGCCGAGGTGCCGGGCAAGCCCTGGGGCTCGCGCTCGATCCCCTACATCACCTCGCGCTACCCGCTGTGGCAGCAGGACCGCCTCGTCGAGCGCATGGACCAGGGCCGCTTCTACCTGCCCGACGCCGAGGAGGGCCTGCGCGAGACCATCGTCACCTCGGTGCTCGACGCGCGGCCCATCCAGGTGATGCGCGTGCCCGGCCCGGCCACCGTCACCATGGCCGCCGCCGCCTTCACCGGCGGCGCGTTCATCTTCCCGACCTTCCACCTCTACTGGCCCGCCGCGATCTCGGCCGCCGCGGCCGTGGGCTGCGTCCTCTACTGGCTGTGGACCGCGACGGCGCTGATCCCGTCGAGTCCCAAGAAGGACGCGGGCCTCGGCCTGCGCTGCCGCTCTACGCCTCGGGGCCCAACGCCTGCGGCTGGTGGGGCATGTTCATCACCATGCTCGGCGACGCGACGGCCTTCGCCAGCCTCGTCTTCGGCTTCTTCTTCTACTGGACCTCGATCGCCGCCTTCCCGCCCCCCGGCCACCCGCTCGCCTCCACGAGCTGGGCCGGCGCCGGCGCGGCGCTGATCGCCGTGTCCTGGGCGCTGACGCGGCTCGCGCGCGACCGCAACCGCGCGGGATCCCCCGGACGCTGCGCCTCGCGCTGCCGGCGGCCGCGCTCCTCGCGGCGGCGGGCGGGGGGGCCGTCGCCTGGAGCGCCTACGCGGTCGGGCTCGACCCCACGGCGCATGTCTACCCCGCGATCGTGTGGGTGCTGATCGTCTGGCTCGGCGCCCATCTCCTCGGAGGGGTCGTGATGCAGCTCTACTGCCTGGCCAAGTCCCTCGCGGGCCGCCTCACCCCCGACTACGACCAGGACATCGGCAACGTCGCGCTCTACTGGCACTTCGTGCTGGGGCAGGGGCTCCTGGTGCCCGCAACCATCGCGCTCGCGCCGCGCCTGATGGGGGGATGATGACCGACGCCGAGCCCCGCACCGCCGACCCGCACGGCGCCCCGGAGGGCGACGAGCGCGAGTTCTCGGAGGAATCCGACACGCTCTGGCAGCTGGTGCTGGGGCCGTCGGTCTGGGCGCCGCGACGCTCCTGCCGCTGCGCCTCGGCCTCGCGGGCGCCACCGTGCTCGCGCTGGGGCTGATCGGCTGGGCCGGCTGGCGCCTGGCGCGCCTGGGGCTTCCTCGACGACCGCGACCACACCCATGGGGGCGCCGCCGACGAGGACCGCCACGAGTTCCTCGGCCACGCCGCGTTCCTGCTCTGCGGCGTGTCCGTCATCGGCGTGCTGTTCACCGCCCTGCCGGCCGTGCTGCTGGAGACCTGCCGGTGAGCGGCGCGCCGCGCGACCTTCGCGCCCCGGCGCTCCTGCTCGCCGGGCTCGCGGCGCTCGTCGCGGCCTGGACCGGCCCCCCGGCCGACCTCGGAGCGGGCCCCTTCACGGCGCGGATGGCGCGGCACGTGCTGGTGGTGGCGGTGGCGGGACCGCTCCTGGCGCTCGCCCTCGCGCCCCGCCTCGCGCCCACCCGCGCGGGCGCGGCGCTCGCCTCGGCCGCGGTCCCGCTCGCCGCGGTGGAGTTCCTGGCGATGTGGGGCTGGCACCTGCCGGCCGCCCAGGGCTGGGCGCGGCTCTCGCCCTGGGGGCCGATCGCCGAGCAGGGCTCGTTCCTCGCGGCGTCCTTCGCGCTGTGGCTCGCGGCCGCGACGCCCGGCGCGGCGCTCGCCGGGGCGCGGGGGGCCTGCTCCTGACCACCATGCACCTGACGCTCCTGGGCGCGCTGATCACGCTGGCCCCGCGCCCGCTCTTCGAGTCCGGCGGCGGCGGCCTGTCGCCGCTCGCCGACCAGGCGCTCGGCGGCAGCCTGATGCTGGCGAGGGGCCCGCTCGCCTACCTCGCGGGGGGGTGTGGCTCACGGCGCGCGCGCTGCACGGCGACGGCCTCGCCCCGTCCCCGTCCCCGTCCCCGGCCCCGTCCCCGGGGGGCGCGCGCGATGAGCCGCCTCGGGCGCCTGCGCGAGCACCTGCCGCGCCTCCACCGCCCCTCGCGCGAGCGGCGGCTCCTGTTCGAGCACGACACGATCCTGTGGGCCGGCGTCGCGGCGCTCGCGGGCCTCGCGGTGGTGGCCTTCGGCCTTTACAACGTGTCCGCGCGGGCGGGGCACTGGGCGGTGACGCGCTGGGTGCTGCAGGCGACCTTCGACAACTCGGTCGCGCTGCGCGCCGCGCTCGACGAGGTCGATCCGGCCCGCGCGCCCGACCTCGGCGACATCGCCCTGATCGAGCGCGGCGCGGGGCAGTTCCAGGGCGGCTGCTCCCCCTGCCACGCCGCCCCGGGCCGCGCCCAGGATCTCGTGGCGCTCTCCATGGTGCCCCAGCCGCCGCACATCACGGAGGCGATCGAGGGCTGGGACGCCGATCAGCTCAACTGGATCCTCTGGAACGGCGTCAAGATGAGCGGGATGCCGCAATGGCCCAGCGAGCGCCGGCGCGAGGAGGTCTGGGCCCTGGTCGCCTTCCTCGAGGCCGTGCCCGGCATGAGCGGGGCCGACTACGAGGCGCTCGTCTTCGGCGACGAGGCGCCCCCGCCCGAGCTTGGCCCCGAGCTTGGTCCAGCGCTTGGCCCCGAGCCCGGCCCCGAGCCCTCCGGCGCGGCCGCGCTCGCCCGCCTCGACCGCTCGCCCGAGGGGGCCGCGCTCGGCCTGTGCGCCCGATGCCACGGCCTCGACGGGCGCGGCCGCGGCACGGGCGCCTTCCCGCGGCTCGACCTCCTGACGCCGGAATACATCGCCGCGCAGCTTCGGGCCTACAAGCTCGGCCGCCGCTTCTCGGGCATCATGCAGTCGGTGGCCCACGGCCTGACCGAGGAGGAGATCGGGGCGCTGGCCCGGCACTACGGGGAGGCGACGCCCGCCCCCGTGCCGTCCCCCGCGCGCCCGACGACGCCGCGCTGATCGCGCGGGGCCGCGAGATCGCGCAGGGCGGCGGGCGCGCGGCGAGCACGGGCGACCGCGCCCCCGCCTGCGCGGCCTGCCACGGGCCCTGGCCCGAGCCGCGCGACCGGCGCTACCCCAGCCTCGCGGGGCAGCACGCCAACTACGTCGAGGAGCAGCTCGTGGCCTGGGCGGCCGAGGAGCGCGGCGGCTCGCCGCTCGCGCGCCTCATGGACCCGGTCGCCCACGCGATGGACCGCGCCGACATGGCGGCCGTGGCGGCCTACTCTACGCGGCGCTGCCCGCCCATGGGGCCGAGCCGGCCCCGCGCGACCTCGCGCCGGTGGCGACGCCGGGAGGGCCGCCGCCCGCGCCGCCGCTCACGGGGTCGCCCGAGGAGGGGTGAGGCGCCGCTCGGCCCGGGCGCCGCGCGCGGGCGGCGGGCCGACCCGGCGCCGTGAGGGCGAGGCGCCCGCACGCGGCCGTGACGGGCGCGGGGGGCCCCCCGGACGCGGTCGGCGCGCGCCCTGCCGTCCCCCCGTGCCGGCGCCGAAGGTGCGGGGGGGCGGACCCAACCCTCACGCCGGGGCGTGACGAGCGTGGGGCCGCCCCGTCCCCTCAGCTCGTCGCGGCCTCGCGCGCCCAGGCCTCGGTGCGGTCGAGGGCGCGGGCGAGGCGCGCGACGATCTCGGCCAGGTCGGCCTCGGTGACGATCATCGGCGGGCAGAGCGCCACCGTCTCGCCGATGTTGCGGCAGATCAGCCCCTCCTCGTGCCCGAGCGCCACCGCCTTCGCCGCGATCCTGCCCGCCGGCTCGAAGCTGCGCCGGGCGGCCTTGTCGGCCACCAGCTCGACCCCCGCGATCAGCCCGGCGCCGCGCACCTCGCCCACCAGCGGGTGGTCGGCGAGCCCGGCCAGCCCCGACTGGAACGGCTCGGCGAGGCGCGCGGCGTTGCCCATCAGGTCGCGCTCCTCCATGATGGCGAGGTTCTCGAGCGCCACGGCGGTGGCGACCGGGTGGCCCGAGGCGGTGAAGCCGTGGCCGAAGGTGCCGAGCTTGTGGGTGTTGTCGGCGATCACGTCGTAGACGGCCTCGCTGAACATCACCGCGGCGAGCGGCATGTAGGACGAGGTGAGCTGCTTGGAGACCGTCATGATGTCGGGCGTGAAGCCGTATCTCTCGCAGCCGAAGGGCGCACCGAGCCGGCCGAAGCCGCAGATCACCTCGTCTGACACGATCAGGATGTCGTGGCGCCGGCAGATCGTCTCGACGCCCGCCCAGTAGCCCTCGGGCGGCGGCATCACGCCGCCCGCGCCCATCAGGGGCTCGCCGATGAAGGCGGCGATGGTCTCGGGCCCCTCGCGCTCGATCACCTCCTCCAGCTCGGCCAGCAGCCGCGCGCAGAACTCGGCCTCGCCCTCGCCGTCGTGGCCGAAGCGGTAGTGGTGGGGGCAGGTCAGATGGGTGACGGGGATGATGGGGAGGTCGAAGTCGCGGTGGTTGTAGGGCAGGCCGGTGAGGCTGCCCGAGGCCACGGTGATGCCGTGATAGGCCTTCTCGCGGGCGAGGAATCGCTTCTTCTGGGGCCGGCCGAGCGCGTTGTTGAGATACCACACCATCTTGACGACGGTGTCGTTGGCCTCGGAGCCCGAGTTGGTGAAGAAGGCGCGGGTGAGCGGCTCGGGCGTCATCTCGACGAGCTTCTCGGCGAGCCGGATCGAGGGCTCGTGCGACTTGTGCGAGAAGGTGTGGTAGAAGGGCAGCAGGTCCATCTGGCGCGCGGCGGCCTCGCGCAGCCGCGGCTCCGAGAAGCCCAGCGCGACCGACCAGAGCCCGGCCATGCCCTCGATGTACTCCTTGCCAGCGCTGTCCCAGACGCGGATGCCCTCGCCGCGCGCGATGATGAGCGGCCCCTGCTCGGCATGGGCCCGCGCGTCGGTGTAGGGGTGCAGCATCGTGGCGATGTCGGCCGCGGCGAGCGAGTTCGAGAGGGGGGCGTTCATGGTCGGGCTCCTGGGGGTTGGGGGTCGCGCCCGAGGAAGCCCCCCAGGGCGGCGGCGAGGTTGTCGGTCAGGGCGGGGCCGAGATAGCCGCCCTCCTGGACGATGACGGTGGGCGTGCGGGCCTGCGCGATCAGGGCGCCCGCCCGCTCGAAGCCTTCGGTGGTGACGCCGAGCCCCGCGAAGGGGTCGCCCTCATGCGCGTCGAGCCCCAGCGACAGCACGAGCGCGTCGGGCCGGTGCGCGGCGACGCGGTCGAGGCCCTTCGCCACGGCATCGAGCCAGGCCTCGTCGCGCGAGCCCAAGGGCAGCGGCAGGTTGAGGTTGGCGCCCTCGCCCTCGCCCGCGCCGGCCTCGTGGGCGTGCCCGGTGTAGAAGGGGTAGTAGGCCTCGGGTGCTGCGTGGACCGAGACGGTGAGCACGTCGCCGCGCTCGTAGAACACCGCCTGGGTGCCGTTGCCGTGATGCACGTCGATGTCGAGCACCGCCACGCGGTCGCGGGCCGCGCGCAGCCGCTCCACGGCGAGGGCCGCGTTGTTCATCAGGCAGTGGCCGGCCGCGGTCTCGGCGTCGGCGTGGTGCCCCGGCGGGCGGCAGAGCGCGTAGGCGCACGCCTCGCCCGCGAGCACCGCGTCGGCGGCGGCGAGGGCGGCGTCGGCCGCCCGCCGCGCCGCCTCCCAGCTCAGCGGCCCGATCGGGCAGGAGGTGTCGCCCATGTGCCAGCCCGCGCGCGCGACGACGCTTTCGGGATAGGTCGAGGCGGCGCGCTGCGGGTTGAGGTTGGGCACGACCTCGCAGCCTGCGCCGGGCAGCGCCCGCCACAGCGCCCAGGCGGTCTCCAGGAAGTCGAGGAACCGCGCCGAGTGGACCGCCAGCAGCGCCTCGCGCGGCGCCTCGGGGGGTTCCTCGGTGCCGAGCCCGAGCCGGTCGAGCCCCTCGCGCAGCCGATGCGCGCGCTCGGCGCGCTCGGCGTTGCGCAGGATCGCCCCGTGGGTGAGGCGGAACACCGGGTCGTGTCCTTCGGTCGCGGCGGCGTAGAAGCACCTCATCGCACGCGCGGCCCCGACCCGCCCCGCGGGCTCGGAGCGTGGCGCGACGGCGCACGCGCCCTCGGATGGGCCGCGGGGCCGAGGGCCGGGCGGGGCGCGTCCTGCGTCATCGGGACAGGCTAGCCGAGGCCCCGAGGGCCGTCCATGCCCCCCCCGGCGCGCGCCCCCGGCGCGCCCGGCCCGACGATCCCGAGCCTGCGCCGGGCGGGAGGGCGCGGCGGCGTCCCTCGCGGCTCCCGCGCCGCGGGCCGTCGAGATCCGCCGCCCCCGGCGCGCGCCGCGCCGTCCACCCCGCCGCGCCTGCCTCGAAGGCGCCGGGAGGGGCCTCGGGGGAGAGGGGGCGCCGCCCGGGGGCGGGGCGGGGGCGTCGAGCCACGTCTTCGGCTCGCATCCCCGACGGCCGCGCCCCGCTGCGCGAGGCGACTCGCCGGGCCCCGCGCGGCGCCGGCCTCGACGCGGCCGCGCGATCGGGGGTAAGGGGGGCCCCGATCCCCGGGGCGCGCGTGTGCGGGGGCGCGGCGTGACCGGGCCGATGGCGTCGGGCGCCCGGCGGCATCGGGTGTCCGCCGGCGCCGGCCCCCCCCGTCTGCGCCGCGCGCTCGACGGCGTCGCACGCCGCCCTCCAAGCGAAACGCCTCCAAGCGAAACGAGTGTCCATGGCCACCCTCCTCGTCGTCGGTCAGGTCGTCCTGACGATCCTCGGCATCCTCACCGCGCTGGCGGCCATCACCACCGCGCGCACGCCGCAGGGGGCGGTGGCCTGGGTTGTGTTCCTGGTCTCGCATCCGCTGCTGGCGCTGCCGGCCTTCGCCATGTTCGGGCGGATCGGGTTCCAGGGCTACGAGCGCCAGCGCCGCTTGTCGGACCGCGCGATCGAGCACGCGACGCCCGACGCGCCCGGCGCCCGCCACACTCGGCTGAAGGCGCTGGAGTCGATCGCCGCCCGGCCCGTGACGCGCGGCAACCGCGCCGAGATCCTGATCGACGGCCGGGCCACCTTCGACGCGGTGTTCGAGGCGATGGACGCGGCCCGGCGCGAGCTTCTGGTGCAGTTCTACATCGTGCACGACGACGCGCTCGGCCGCGCGCTGCACGCGCGCATGGTCGCGGCCGCGCGCCGCGGCGTCGAGGTGCGCTTCCTCTACGACGCGCTCGGCAGCTTCTGGCTCGGGCGGGCCTATGTGCGCGAGCTGCGCGAGGCCGGCGTGCGGGTCCACGCCATCCACGGGCCGCGCCGCCCGGTGGGCCGCATCGGCGTCAACTTCCGCAACCATCGCAAGACCGTGGTGGCCGACGCCCGCGCGGGCTTCACCGGCGGCATCAACGCGGGCCAGGAATACATCGACGGGGGCCCCGACTTCGACGCCTGGCGCGACACCTTCGTGCGCCTCGAAGGCCCGATGGTGGCGCAGCTGCGCACCGTGTTCGCCCAGGACTGGTCCTGGGCCGCGAAGGAGCCCCTGGAGGACGCGCCGGACGACGGAGCTTGCGAGGACGCCCCGGACCCGCAGGGGGCGGCGGCGCGGGAGGCGCCGGGGGGCGTGCCGGGCCTGATCCTCGCCTGCGGCCCCACCGACACGATCGAGCGCGGCAGCCTGTTCCTGTGCGGGCTGATCGGGCTCGCGCATCGGCGGCTCTGGATCGCCACCCCCTACTTCGTGCCGCACACCGACCTGCTGACCGCGATCCAGCTCGCGGCGATGCGCGGGGTCTCGGTGCGCATCCTGGTGCCGGCCGAGGCCGACCACCTCCTTCCCTGGTTCGCCTCGCGCGACTACTTCGACGCGGTGCAGGCCGTGGGCGCCGAGGTCTGGGAATACGAGGCGGGGTTCATGCACCAGAAAGTCATGCTGATCGACGACGACATCGCCTCGATCGGCACCATGAACCTCGACATCCGCTCGGTCATGCTCAACTTCGAGGAGACGGCGGTGATCGAGGACGAGGGCTTCGCGGCCCGCGTCGAGGCGATGCTCGAGGCCGACTTCGCCCGCTCGCGCCTCGCGCCCCCGATCCATCAGAGCAGGCGGGTGCGCCTGCTGGCGCCGGTCGCGCGCCTCTTCGGCCCCCTGCTGTGAGCGCACGGGGGCCGGGCGGCGCGCTGCGCCTGTGCTCCTACAACGTGCGCAAGGCGGTGGGGCTCGACTGGCGCCGCCGGCCCGAGCGCTGCCTCGACGCGCTCGCCGCCGTCGCCCCCGACCTGGCGCTCCTCCAGGAGGCCGACCGGCGCCTGGAGCCGCGCCGCGCGGCGATCTCCCCGCAGGCGATCCGCGAGCGGACCGGGCTCAGGGTGCTGCCCGTGGCCGCCAACGCGGTCAGCCTCGGCTGGCACGGCAACGCGGTGCTGGCGCGCGAGGGGATCGAGCTCGAGGGCGTCGAGCGGATCGCGCTGCCGGGCATCGAGCCGCGCGGCGCGGTGCTGGTGCGGCTCGTCGCGGACGGGCGCCCGCTCGCCGTCGCCGCCGCGCATCTCGGCCTGCGCCGCGCCTGCCGGCGGCTCCAGCTCGCGCTCATCGTCGAGCGCCTGGAGGCCACGGGCGTCCCCGGCCTGATCGCGGGCGACTTCAACGAGTGGCGCGAGGACCGCGACCGGCTCGACCTGCCGCCCGCCTACGAGGTGGTGGCGCCCGGCTACTCGTTCCACGCCGCCCGGCCCGTGGCGCGGCTCGACCGCTTCGTGCTCGGCCCCGGCCTGCGAGCGGTGGCCTACGGGGTCGAGCGCGGCCCCGCCGCCCGCATGGCCTCCGACCATCTGCCCGTCTGGCTCGACCTCGCCGCCCTCGCGCCGTCCGAGGCCAGGCGGGATCTCGTCCCGGCGGGGTGAGCCCGGGCTTTCGCCCGCGGGGCCGATCGTGTCAGGGATGGCGCGCGAGTGTGGGAGGAGCCGAGCCGATGACCGACCGCGACGCCGCGGGCTTCCTCTCGGGCGCCCGGGCCTCGGCCGAGGCGCTGCGCGCCGTGCTCGATCCCACGCCGCTCCAGCGCAACGCGCTGCTGAGCGAGCGCTTCGGGGCCGAGGTGCTGCTCAAGCGCGAGGATCTCTCGCCGGTGCGCAGCTACAAGCTGCGCGGCGCCTACACCTTCCTGCGCAAGGCGCTGGCCGCGCGCCCCGGGGCGCGCCGCTTCGTGTGCGCCTCGGCCGGCAACCACGCGCAGGGCTTCGCCTTCGCCTGCCGGCATTTCGGGGTGGAGGGCGTGATCTTCATGCCCGTCACCACGCCGCAGCAGAAGGTGCTCAAGAGCCGCATGTTCGGCGGCGGCCGGGTCGAGATCCGCCTGACCGGCGACATCTTCGACCAGAGCTACGCCGCCGCCATCCTGCACGCGCGCGACACCGGCGCGGTGCTGGTGCCGCCCTTCGACCACGCCGACATCGTCGAGGGCCAGGCCAGCGTCGCGCTCGAGCTGCTCGACCAGGCGCGAGAGCAGGGGCGGGGGCCGATCGACCTGCTCGTGCTGCCCGTGGGCGGCGGCGGCCTCGCGGCCGGCGTCGTCCGGGTGATGGCGGCGCGCTCGCCCGCGACCGAGATCGTCCTCGTCGAGCCCATGGGCGCGCCGAGCCTCAAGCGCAGCCTGGAGGCGGGGCGGCGCGTGCGGCTCGAGAGGGTGGACACCTTCGTGGACGGCGCGGCGGTGGCAGAGATCGGCGCGCTGCCCTTCGAGGCGCTGCGCGACCGCCCGCCCGGCGACGTGCTCACGATCCCCGAGGATCGCCTTTGCGAGACCATCCTGGAGATGCTCAACGTCGAGGGGCTGGTGCTGGAGCCCGCGGGCGCGCTCGCGCTCGACGCGCTGCGCTGGCTCGACCCCGCGCGGCTGGCGGGCCGCCGGGTCGTCTGCGTGACCTCGGGCGGCAACTTCGACTTCGAGCGGCTGCCGGAGGTCAAGGAGCGCGCGCTGAAGGCGGCGGGGCTGAAGAAGTACCTCATCCTGCGCCTGCCCCAGCGGCCCGGCGCGCTGCGCGACTTCCTGGCGCTGCTCGGCCCCGACGACGACATCGCCCGCTTCGAGTACCTCAAGAAGTCCGCGCGCAACTTCGGCTCGGTGCTGCTCGGCATCGAGACGAGCGCGCCGGCCAACTTCGAGCGGCTCATGGAGGCCATGGACCACGCGGGCCTGCGCTACCGCGACATCACCGACGACGAGGTGGTCGCGGGGGTGTTGATCTGAGCGGAGCGGACCGGCCCGGGCCCGCGCAGGGACGGCGCGGCCCTCGCCGCCGCGCCCCCCCCGGGGGGGCCGCCGGACGCCGGACGCCTGGGGCGCGCCGCTCCCGTGGCAGCGGCCTCGGCGCGCTCGCCGGCGGCCTCGCCCGGCACCGCGGGACGGGTCGGTCGAGCGTGGGCAGAAGGGGCGAGCGGGGCCCCGAAGGCCAAGGTCGCCTCGGCCGGGGGCCTCGATCACCTCCAGCCGCGCGGCGGGGACGAGGGCCACCGTGGCGCCGACCCCCTCGGGCGCCGAGGCGAGGCCGCGCGCCCGCGATGCCCAAGGTCGGCAGGCGCAGCCCTGCGGTCGCCTCGCGCAGGTCGGCGCCGACGATGGCCGCGCAGCGGCCGGCGTAGCCCTCGGGCGGGGTCGCGGCGAGCCGCCCGCGCCACTCGCGCACCAGCCCGCCGGGCGCCTCGGGGCCGAACCAGCGCGCGATCACCGCGTCCGCTATGGCGCCGACGCCGCCCTCTCGCACGGCCGCGATCCGCTCGGCCCGGAGCGCGACCGTGCCCATCCGGGCCGCGGTGTTCGACACCACCACCGCGCCCACGAGGTCGGGCCGCCGCGCCGCGAGCCCCTGCGCCACCATGCCGCCGATCGAGAGCCCGACGAGGACGCAGCGGCGAACCCCGAGCCCGTCGAGCGGCGCAGGTCGCCCACGAGGCCGTCCATCGCGCAGGGCCCCGGCGGCACCGAGGAGCCGCCATGGCCGCGCATGTCGTGGCGGATCACGCGCAGGCCGGCGCCGAGGCGCGCCACCACGGCGTCCCAGGCCCGCAGGTCGGTGCCGAGCGAGCCCGCGAACACGAGCGGGCGCCCCGACGGCTCGCCGTCCTCGCGCCAGCGGATCGCGGCGCCGGGGAGGTCGGCCACCGGCATCAGTAGGGCAGCCCGACGTAGTTCTCGGCCATCGCCGTCTGCGCGGCGGCGTTCGACGCGAGGAACTCCAGCTCGGCGCGCTGGATGCGCAGGTCGAAGGCCGACTGGTCGGGGTAGCGGTGCAGGAGCGAGGAGAACCACCAGGAGAAGCGCTCGGCCTTCCAGACCCGCGCCAGCGCGCGCTCGGAGTAGCGATCGAGCCCCTCAGCGTCGCCCTCCGCGTAGAACCGGCTGAGGCCCCGGTGGAGGTAGTGCACGTCGGACGCCGCGAGGTTGAGCCCCTTGGCGCCGGTGGGCGGCACGATGTGCGCCGCGTCGCCCACGAGGAACAGCCGCCCCCAGCGCATCGGCTCGCAGACGAAGCTGCGCAAGGGCGCGATCGACTTCTCGATCGACGGGCCGGTGACGAGCGCGTCCGAGACCGCCTCGGGCAGACGGCGGCGCAGCTCGTCCCAGAAGGCGCGGTCGGTCCAATCCTCGGGGGCGTCCGACAGCGAGCACTGGATGTAGTGGCGGCTGAGGCTCGCGTTCCGCATCGAGCACAGCGCGAAGCCCCGCTCTGAGTTGGCGTAGATCAGCTCGTCCGAGACGGGCGGGGTGCGCGAGAGCACCCCGAGCCAGCCGAAGGGGTAGGTCTTCTCGTACTCGCGCCGGGCCGAGAGCGGGACGGTCTCGCGGCTCACGCCGTGGAAGCCGTCGCAGCCCGCCACGAAGTCGCAGTCGACCCGCCTCGCCTCGCCATGGACCTCGTAGGCGACGTGCGGCGCGTCAGTGGCGGCATCCTCGATCGTGACGTGATCGGCCTCGAACTCGATCCGACCGCCCGCGGCCTCGCGCGCCTCAAAGAGGTCGCGCGTCACCTCGGTCTGGCCGTAGACCGTCACCGGGCGGCCCGCATGGGCGGCGAAGTCGATGCGGAAGGTGCCGCCCTCGTGGGCGATCAGCGTGCCCTCGTGCACCAGCCCCTCGCGGCGCATCCGCTCGGCGACGCCCGCCTCCTCCATCAGGTCCACCAGCCCGCGCTCCAGCACGCCCGCGCGGATGCGGCTCAGCACGTGCTCGCGCGTGCGCCGCTCGATCACCACGCTGTCGATGCCGTGGACATGCAGGAGCTGCGACAAGAGGAGCCCCGACGGGCCCCCGCCGACGATCGCGACCTGGGTCCGCATGAGCGGCCTAGCGGCGCAGGAGGCGGATCGCCTCGCCGACGATGCCGCGGCGGAAGAGCAGCACGCAGAACACGAAGATGATGCCCACGAGGACCGTGACGGGGAAGTCCGAGGTGGCGAAGCGGTTCTGCATCGCGATGACGAGCGCCGCGCCGACCGTGGGGCCGAGGATGGTGCCCATGCCGCCGAGCAGCGTCATCAGCACCACCTCGCCCGACATCTGCCAGGCCACGTCGGTGAGCGTGGCGATCTGGAACACGATCGCCTTGGTGGCGCCCGCGAGCCCCGCGATCGCGGCCGACATGACGAAGGCCGCGAGCTTGTAGCGATCGACGCGGTAGCCCAGCGAGATCGCGCGGTCCTCGTTCTCGCGGATCGACTTCAGCACGTGGCCGAAAGGCGAGTGGACGATGCGCCAGACGGCGAAGGAGCCCAGCAGGAAGATGGCCAGCACGAAGTAGTAGACGTTGAGCGGACGGCCGAGGTCGACGAGGCCCAGCAGGTCGCCGCGCGGCACGTTCTGGATGCCGTCCTCGCCATGGGTGAAGGGCGCCTGGAGGAAGATGAAGAAGATCATCTGCGACAGCGCCAGCGTCACCATGGCGAAGTAGATGCCCTGCCGGCGGATGGCGACGACGCCCACGGCGAGCCCCATCAGCCCCGCGCCGACGGCGCCCAGCAGGATCGCCGAGAGCGGCTCCCAGCCCCATTCCTTCGCGGCGTGGGCGGCGAAGTAGGCCGCGCCCCCGAAGAAGGCGGCGTGGCCGAAGGACAGCAGCCCGACATAGCCCAGCAGCAGGTTGAAGGCGGTGGCGAAGAGCGCGAAGCACAGCACGCTCATCACGAAGACCGGGTAGAGGAAGAACGGCGCCACCAGGAGGCCCGCCAGGGCGAGGACGACGACCGCGAGCCCGACGCGCGTCAGGCGCCGCTGGTCGTCCGCCGGGGGGCTCGCCGCCTCGGAGGTGTCGCGGACGGCGCCCTCGTCGATGCTTGCCATGGCTCAGGCCTCCTTGCCGAAGAGCCCTGCGGGGCGGAAGAGCAGCACGATCGCCATGATGACGAACACCACGATGTTGGAGGCCTCGGGGTAGAACACCTTGGTCAGCCCCTCGAGGATGCCCAGCAGGTAGCCCGAGACGATCGCGCCCAGGATCGAGCCCATGCCGCCGATCACGACGACGGCGAAGACGATGATGATGAGGTTCGAGCCCATCAGCGGGCTCACCTGATAGACGGGTGCGGCGAGCACGCCCGCGAGCCCCGCGAGCCCCGCGCCGAGCGCGTAGGTGAAGGTCAGCAGGAGCGGCACGTTGACGCCGAAGGCCTGGACGAGCTGCGGGTTCTCGGTCGCGGCCCTCAGGTAGGAGCCGAGCTTGGTGCGCTCGATCAGGAGCCACGTGGCGAGGCAGACGACGAGCGAGGCCACCACGACGAAGCCGCGATAGTTGGGCAGGAACATGAAGCCGAGGTTGGTGCCGCCCGACAGCAGCGCGGGCGGCGCGTAGGGGTTGCCCGCGGCGCCGAACCAGTAGCGGAACGTGCCCTCGATGATGAGCGCCAGCCCGAAGGTGAACAGCAGCCCGTAGAGGTGGTCGAGGTCGTAGAGCCGCGAGAGCATGGTGCGCTCGATCACCGCCGAGACCGCGGCCACGGTCAGCGGCGCCACGATCAGCGCGGGCCAGAAGCCCAAGCCCGTGTAGACGAGGAGCAGGTAGGCGATGAACGCGCCCAGCATGTACTGCGCGCCGTGCGCGAAGTTGATGACGCGCAGCAGCCCGAAGATCACCGCGAGCCCGAGGCTCAGGAGCGCGTAGAACGAGCCGTTGATGAACCCGATCAGGAGCTGGCCCATCAGCGCGGGGAGAGGGACGCCGAACACCTCCATCATACGCCGACCACTTCTGCCAACTGGTCCATCCTGCCATCGAGCTCGGCCGTGGGGAAGCTGTCCACGATGCGGCCGTCCTCCATCAGGAAGAACCGATCGGCCACGCGGCGCGCGAAGCGGAAGTTCTGCTCGACCAGCAGGAGCGTCATTCCCTGGGCCTTGAGCTGGCCCAGCACGTCGCCGATGCGCTGGATGATGACGGGGGCGAGGCCCTCGGTGGGCTCGTCGAGGAGCAGGATCCTGACCCCGGTGCGCAGGATGCGGGCGATGGCGAGCATCTGCTGCTCGCCGCCCGAGAGCTTGGTGCCGGGCGAGCGGCGGCGCTCGGCGAGGTTGGGGAAGAGCTCGTAGATCTCCTCCACGCTCATGCCACCCTGCGCCACCACGGGCGGCAGCAGCAGGTTCTCCTGCACGGTGAGCGAGGCGAAGATGCCGCGCTCCTCGGGGACGTAGCCCACGCCGTGATGCGCGGTGCGGTGGACGGGCACGCGCATCATGTCCCGGCCCTGGACGCGGATCGTGCCCTCGCGCCGCGGCAGCAGGTTCATGATCGCGCGCAGCGTCGTCGTCTTGCCGGCGCCGTTGCGCCCGAGAAGCGTGATCGTCTCGCCCTCGTGGAGGTCGAGCGAGACGCCGTGGAGCACATGGCTCTCGCCATACCAGCCGTCGAGGTCGCGCACCTCCAGGATGGGCTCGCCGCCCCGCTCGACGATGGGCCGCTCAGGCATCCTCCTCGGCTCCCATGTAGGCCTCGCGCACGCGCGGGTCGGCGGAGACCGTGGCGTAGTCGCCCTCGGCCAGGATCTCGCCGCGCGCCAGCACGGTGACGCGGTCGCACAGGTCGGCGACGACGCCGAGGTTGTGCTCGACCATCAAGACGGTGCGGCCCTCGGCGATGCGCCGGATGAGGTCGGAGATGCGGCCGATGTCCTCGGCGCCCATGCCCGCCATGGGCTCGTCGAACAAGAGCACCGGCGGGTCGAGCGCGAGCGTCGTGGCCAGCTCCAGCGCGCGCTTGCGCCCGTAGGGCAGCTCGGCCGCGTCGAGATGGGCATAAGGGCCGAGGCCCACGTCGTCGAGGAGCGCGCGCGCGCGCTCGTCGAGGCGCGACAGCGCCGAGTTCGAGCGCCAGAACTGGGTGGCGAGCCCCGCCGGGCGCTGGAGCGCGACGCGCACGTTGTCGAGCACGGTGAGGTGCGGGAAGACGGCCGAGATCTGGAACGAGCGCACCAGCCCGAGGCGCGCGATGGAGGCGGGCTTCAGCCGGGTGATGTCGCGGCCGCGGAAGGTGATGGTGCCCGCGGTGGGCTCCAGGAACTTGGTCAGCAGGTTGAAGACGGTGGTCTTGCCGGCGCCGTTCGGCCCGATCAGCGCGTGGATCGAGCCCTCGGCCACGTCGAGGTCCACGTCGCTGACGGCGCGGAAGCCCATGAACTCCTTGGTGAGCCCGCGCGCCGAGAGGATGGCCTCCCGCCGCGCCGGGCTCCCCGCCGACCCGTCCATCACTCGGTGGGGAAGGAGGAGACGTCGCAGCCCGACTCCTCGACCGAAAGGAACGCGTCCGAGCCCGGCACGGTGGCGACCTCGGTGTAGTAGTCCCAGTCGCCTTCGGACTCGCCCGGCGACTTCACCTCGAAGAGGTACATGTCGTAGACCATGCGCCCGTTCTCCTGGACGGTGCCCTGCTTGGCGAACACGTCCTCGACGGGCAGCTCGTGGAGCCGCTCGGCGACGGCCGCCGTGGCGTCGGTGCCGACGGCCTCCACCGCCTTGAGGTAGGACAGCACGGCCGAGTAGGTGCCGACGTGGATCATGTTGGGCATCCGGCCCGTGCGCTCCATGAACGCTTCGGCGAACGCGCGGTTCTCGTCGGACTGGTCCCAGTACCAGCCCTCGGTCAGGTTGATCCCCTGCGCCGCGTCGAGCCCGAGGCCGTGGACCTCCGAGAGCGTGAAGAGGAGCGCGGCGAGCTTCTGGCCGCCCTGGACGAGCCCGAACTCGGCCGCGCCCTTGATCGCGTTGGCGGTGTCGAGCCCGGCGTTGGCGAGCCCCACGATCTTGGCGCCCGAGGCCTGGGCCTGGAGCAGGAAGGACGAGAAGTCGGTGGTGGCGAGCGGGTGGCGCACCGCGCCCAGCACCTCGCCGCCGTTGGCGCGCACGAACTCGGAGGTCTGCTCCTCCAGCGAGTAGCCGAAGGCGTAGTCGGCGGTGAGGAAGAACCAGGTGTCGCCGCCCGCCTCCACCAGCGCGCCGCCGGTGCCGACCGCGAGCGCGTGGGTGTCGTAGGCCCAGTGGAAGCCGTAGGGCGAGCACTGCTCGCCGGTGAAATCCGTCGTGGCGGCGCCCGTCGTGATGGTGATCTTCTCCTTCTCGCGCGACAGGCCCTGGACGGCGAGCGCGACCGACGACGTGGTCAGCTCCATGATCGCGTCCACGCCCTCGGCGTCGTACCACTCGCGCGCGATCGACGACGCGATGTCGGCCTTGTTCTGGTGGTCGGCCGAGATCACCTCGATGGGCGCGCCCGCGACGGTGCCGCCGAAGTCCTCCACCGCCATCTTCGCGGCCTCGACCGAGGCGGTGCCGCCGAAGTCGGCGTAGACGCCCGACTGGTCGTTGAGGATGCCGATCTTGACCACGTCGCCCGAGATCCCCTGCGCGCCGGCCAGCGCGGGCATGAGGGCTGCGGCGGCCACGGTGGCGGCGAGGGTCGTGCGGCGGGTCGTCATGCGGGGGCTCCTCCCTCGGGGGTGGCGGCGCGCTCTGAGGCGGCGCGCCTGCCTTCTGGTGATCGTCGGCCTGGGCGCGCGCGTGTCAAGCACGCGCGCGCCCCGCGCCGCTAGGAGGGGAAGGCGGACACGTCGCAGCCCGACTCCTCGACGGTGCCGTAGGCCACGTCGCCGGGCACCGTGGCGACCTCGTTGTAGAGGTCCCACTCGCCCGTCACCTCCTCGGGCGCCTTCACCTGGAACAGGTACATGTCGTAGACCATGCGCCCGTTCTCCATCACCCGGCCCTCCTTGGCGAAGAGATCCTCCACCGGCATCTCGTGGAGCTGCTGGGCGACGGCCTTGGTGGCGTCGGTGCCCGCGGCCTCGATCGCCTTGAGATATTGCAGCACCGCCGAGTAGGTGCCGACCTGGAGCGAGTTCGGCTTGGCGCCGTGCTCGGCCTCGAAGCGATCGGCGAAGGCGCGGTTCTCGTCGGACTGGTCCCAATACCAGCCCTCGGTGAGGTTGAGCCCCTGCGCGGTCTCGGCGCCGAGGCCGTGGACCTCCGTCAGCGTGAAGAGCAGCGCCGCGAGCTTCTGGCCCGATTGCGTCAGCCCGAACTCGCCCGCCGACTTGATGGCGTTGGCGGTGTCGAGCCCGGCGTTGGCGAGGCCCACCACCTTGGCGCCCGAGGACTGGGCCTGGAGCATGAAGGACGAGAAGTCGGTGGTGGCGAGCGGATGGCGCACGTCGCCCAGAACCTGCCCGCCCTTCTCCTCGACCACCTTGGTCGCCTCGCCCTGGAGCGAGTCGCCGAAGGCGTAGTCGGCGGTGACGAAGAACCAGCTGTCGTCGCCCGCCTCCACCAGCGATCCGGCGGTGCCCTGCGACAGCGCGCGGGTGTTGTAGGCCCAGTGGAAGCCGTAGGGGCTGCACTGCGTGCCGGTCAGCTCGGTCGTGCCGCCGCCGGTGGTGATGGTGATCTTCTCCTTCTCGCGCGACAGGCCCTGGACGGCGAGCGCGACCGACGACGTGGTCAGGTCCATGATCGCGTCGACCTGCTCGGCGTCGTACCACTCGCGCGCGATCGAGGAGCCGATGTCGGCCTTGTTCTGGTGGTCGGCCGAGACGATCTCGATCGGCGCCCCGAGCACGGTGCCGCCGAAGTCCTCCACGGCGAGGCGGGCGGCGACGACCGAGCCCTGGCCGGTGATGTCGGCGTAGACGCCCGACTGGTCGTTGAGGATGCCGATCTTGACGACGTCGTCGGAGATCTCCTGCGCGCCGGCCAAGCCGGGCAGCAGGGCGAGCGCCGCGGTGGTGGCTGCGAGGATCGAGCGGTGGGTCTGCATGGGTGGGCTCCTCCCGGTGAGCGTGGCCTCGGCGTCGCCTCGCGGCGCGCCGATGTGTCGCCGGGGTTTGTGAGCCACCCGGCGCCCCTGTCAAGGGCGCCGGAGGGGCAGGCGGGGGACGAGCCCCGCCCGCGGCGGCGCCCGCCTCAGGCCGCGCGGCGCATCCGCCCGCGCCCATTCGAGGGGCGCCGGCGCCCCCGCGAGGGGGCCTTGGCGGGCGCCTGGCCGCCGCGCGCGGGCATCCATTCGGTGCCGCCGGCCACGACGAGCCGGGAGCCCAGGAGCTTCTCGATCGCGCGCAGCTCGCCCATCTCGCCCTCGGAGCAGAACGCCACGGCGCGCCCCGACGCCCCGGCGCGCGCGGTGCGCCCGATGCGGTGGACGTAGGCCTCCGGCACGTTGGGCAGGTCGTGGTTGTAGACGTAGCCCACGCCGGGGATGTCGATGCCGCGCGCGGCCACGTCGGTCGCCACCAGCACCTTGGTGCGCCCGTCGCGGAAGGCCTGGAGCGCGCGGTCGCGCTGGCCCTGGCTCTTGTTGCCGTGGATCGAGGCGGCCGCGAAGCCCGCGCCGTCGAGCTGCTTCATCAGCCGCTCGGCCCCGTGCTTGGTGCGCGAGAACACCAGCGCGCGCTCGTCGCGGTGGGCGTCGAGCAGATCCATCAGGAGCGCGGGCTTCTCGGCCTGCGCCACGAAGCGCACCGACTGCTCGATCTTCTCGATCGGCTTGCCGGGGGGGGCGACCTCGACGCGCACTGGGTCGGTGAGGTAGGCGCCCGCGATCTCGGCCATCGCCTTCGGCATGGTGGCCGAGAAGAGCATGGTCTGGCGGTCGCGCGGCAGGAGCGGCGCGATGCGGCGCAGCGCGTGGATGAAGCCGAGGTCGAGCATCTGGTCGGCCTCGTCGAGCACCAGGTAGCGCGTGCGGTCGAGCCGGACCGCGCGGCGGTCCAGCAGGTCGATCAGACGGCCCGGCGTCGCCACCAGGATGTCGACGCCGCGCCGCATCGCGCCGATCTGCGGGTTGATCGAGCGCCCGCCGACGACGAGCGCGATGCGAAGCCGCCCCGCGCCGTCCGAGAGCGCCTCGATGTGGTCCTGGATCTGCTGCGCGAGCTCGCGCGTGGGCGCCAGGATCAGCGCGCCCACGGTGCCGGGGGCGGCGTGCGCGCCGCTCGCGGTCAGCGCGTGGACGAGCGGCAGGCCGAAGGCCAGCGTCTTGCCGGTGCCGGTCTGCGCGAGGCCCAGCACGTCGCGCCCGTTCATCGCGTGCGGGATCGCCTGCGCCTGGATCGGGGTGGGGTCGTCGAGGCCCAGCTCGGCCAGCCGGTTGGTGAGGCGGGGCCCGAGGCCCAGCATGTCGAAATCCATGGAAAGAAGCATCCTCTCGCCGAGCGGACGCCCGGCCTGGCCGCGCCGCCGCGCCTTCGGGCGCGGGCGGTCGCGTCGGAGTTGCGCTGTCGCGCTGACCCGCGGGCTGCATTGCCCCCGAGCCGCCGCAGCGGCGTCCCCCCCGCGTGATGTCGGGAACCTCGGCCAGCTCGCATGGACGGCCCATCGGGCTCGTCCCTGCCGCTCACGCGCGGTGGCGCTGGCGTCACGTGCCAGGTGGACGCTCCGGCGCCGCATGTCAACGCCCGTCGCGGGCACGAGCGCGGACGCGGACCGATGCCGCAGCGTCACGTCGCGCGGCCGCGAGGGGCCCGTCTTCGTCGTCCTGTCGCAAACCCGTTGAGATCGTGGGGCTCGGTGGTAGGCTTTCCCTCACGGGGGCGTGATCCTCCGCGGGTCAGGGGCGGGACCGGGCGCCGTGCCGGTGCCGCCCCCGAGGAGGAGGAGAACGCGACGATGAGTGCAACGACACTGGTGGTGGGCCTCGACGGGTCGGCCGCCGGCGAGCGCGCGCTGGACTTCGCCAAGCGGCAGGCCCGTGCGATGGAGAGCGGGCGGATCGTCATCTGCTACGTGATCGAGTGGTCGCCCTACAGCTTCCAGACGCCCGAGGAGAACGAGCAGCGCCACGCGCGGCGCGAGGAGGAGATCGGGCTGGCGCGCGAGCGGGTGCTCGACCCCGCCGTGGAGGCCACGCGCGGCGAGGGCTTCGAGGTCGAGGGCGTCGTGCGCCACGGCGACGCGGCCGAGATCCTCGACCGGCTCGCGGGCGAGCGCGGGGCGGCGCAGATCGTCGTCGGCCGCGTCGGCCAGCGCGGCCTGAAGGACCGCATCTTCGGCGGCGTCAGCGGGCGGCTGATCGCCGCCGCCGACGTCCCCGTGACGATCATCCCATGATGGAGAGGCGTTTCATGAGATCCATCCCAGCAACCGTGGCGGCCTTGGCCGCCCTCGCGCCGGTGCAGGCGCTGGCGCAGGAGGCGGTGGGCCTCGACCAGCGCATCAACGACGCCTTCGCCGCCACCACGGGGCCGTTCGTCGGCTTCATCTTCGCGCCGCTGCCGTTCGAGATCAACGGCGTCGCCTTCCCCTGGATCGTGATGTGGCTGGTGATCGGCGCCACGATCTTCACCTTCTACTTCGGCTTCATCCAGTTCCGGGCCTTCGGCCACGCCATAGCCCTCGTGCGCGGCGACTACTCCGATCCGAACGACGCGGGCGAGGTCAGCCACTTCCAGGCGCTGGCCACGGCGCTCTCGGGCACGGTGGGCCTGGGCAACATCGCCGGCGTCGCGGTGGCCGTGGGCATCGGCGGCCCCGGGGCGACCTTCTGGCTGATCGTCGCGGGGCTCTTGGGGATGGCCTCGAAGTTCACCGAGTGCACGCTCGGGGTGAAGTACCGCAACGAGTATCCCGACGGCCACGTCTCGGGCGGGCCGATGTACTACATGACCAAGGGCTTCCGCGAGCGCGGCGTGCCCGGCGGGCGGATCATGGCGGTGCTGTTCTCGATCTTCACCATCGGCGGGGCCCTGGGCGGCGGCAACATGTTCCAGGCCAACCAGGCGCACGCCCAGATCGCGGGCATCGTCGGCGACTATCCGGGCTGGATCACCGGGGTGGTCTTCGCGGTCATCGTGTTCGCGGTCATCGTCGGCGGCATCAAGTCGATCGCGCGCGTGACCGAGAAGGTCGTGCCGTTCATGGGCATCCTCTACGTCGCCGCGGCGCTCGTCATCATCCTCGTCAACATCGAGCATGTCGGCGACGCCTTCTACCAGATCTTCGACGGCGCCTTCACGGGCCTCGGCGTCACCGGCGGCGTCGTGGGCGCCCTGATCCAAGGGTTCCGGCGCGCGGCCTTCTCCAACGAGGCGGGCGTGGGCTCGGCCGCCATCGCCCACTCGGCGGTGCGCACCGACGAGCCCACCACCGAGGGCGTCGTGGCGCTGCTGGAGCCCTTCATCGACACGGTGGTGATCTGCACCATGACGGCGCTCGTCATCACCATCTCGGGCGTTCTCATCACCGATCCCGCCACCGGCCTCTTCGTGCTCGACGCGAACGGCAACATCGCCACCGAAGGGGGCCTGTCGGGCGTGGGCCTGACCTCGGCGGCCTTCGCCACGGGCTTCTCGTGGTTCCCCTACGTGCTGGCGGTCGCCGTGGTGCTCTTCGCCTTCTCGACCATGATCTCGTGGTCCTACTACGGGCTCAAGGCCTGGACCTACCTCTTCGGCGAGGGATACGTGAAGGAGATCGTCTTCAAGCTGATCTTCTGCCTCTTCGTCGTCATCGGCGCCGCGGCCCAGCTCGGCGCGGTGATCGACTTCTCGGACGCGATGATCTTCGCCATGGCGGTGGTCAACATCACCGCGCTCTACGTGCTGATGCCGATCGTCAAGCGCGAGATGCAGAGCTACTTCGCGCGCCTCAAGACGGGCGAGATCGCCCGCCACGAGGGCTGACGCGAGGGGGCGGGGCCGCTCGGCCCCGCCTCACCCGCGCCTCGGGTCGAAGGTGGCGACGCGGTAGAGATAGGCCGCGACGAGGAGCCCGACGACGACGTTGGAGACCGGGTTGAGATAGGCGTTCACGCGCTCGTACTGCGCCTCGAGCAGGTAGCCCGCCCCCGCGAGCAGGGCCGACCAGATCAGCGTCCCCCCGGCCGACCAGGCGAGGAACGGCGCGAGCCCCATCCCCGACACGCCCGCGGGCACCGAGATCAGCGTGCGCACCGCCGGCACCAGGCGCCCGAGGAACACCGCCGCCGACCCGTGGCGCGCGAACCAGTCGTTGGCGCGGTCCACGTCCGAAGGCGAGAGCGTCAGCCAGCGGCCGTGGCGCGCCGACCAGCCCTCGAGCCGTGCGAGCCCCAGCGCGCGCCCAGCGTAGTACCACACGAGGAGCCCCGCCAGGGAGCCCACGGTGCCCGAGAGCACCACCAGCACGAGGCTCAGCTCGCCACGCGCGGCCGAGAAGCCCGCGAGCGGCATGATCAGCTCCGAGGGGATCGGCGGGAACACGTTCTCGGCGAACATCAAGAGCGCCACCCCGAGATAGCCGGTGCTCTGCACCAGCGAGACGATGCCGTCGAACATGATCGCCGCTCCCGAGATCCGCGCCGCCGCCGGCCGCGGCGCGCCGGGCCTTAGGCGCAGCCCGCGGCGGGCGCAATCCCGGCCCCCGCGTCGCTCGGCGCCTCAGCCATGGCCGTAGGTCTGGGCCTCGTCGCAGGCGCGGGCCTCTCGCTCGAACTCCAGCGTCGAGTGGTCGATGTCGAACTCGTCCTTCAGGCGCGCCTTGATCGCGTGCTTGACGTCCTCGAGCCGGTCCCAGGCGGCCTCCTCGACCACGACGTGGGTGTCGAGGGCGGCGGCATGCTCCTCCATCTGCCACAGATGGACGTGGTGGACGTCGGCGACCCCCTCCACGCCGCGCACGGCGTCGACGACGGCGTCGTTGTCCATCTCGGGCGGGCTGCCCAGCATCAGGGTGCGGATCGGGCCGCCGATCTCGGTGAAGGCGAGGTAGAGGATGTAGGCCGCGATGCCCAGCGTGATGGCCGGGTCGACCCAGGTCACGTCGTAGAGCAGGATCAGCGCCCCGCCGACGATCACGGCGACCGAGGCCAGCGCGTCCGAGAGGTTGTGCACAAAGAGCGCGCGGATGTTCACGCTGCCCTTCTGCATCGAGTAGGTGAGCCCGGCCGTCAGCGCGTCGATCACCAGCGCCACGCCGCCCAGGATCACCACCGTCCAGCCCCCGACCTCGACCGGGTCGACGAAGCGCATCGCGCCCTCGTAGATCAGGTAGAGCCCGATCACGATCAGCGTGGTGTAGTTGATGAGCGCGGCCACGATCTCGACCCGGCCGTAGCCGAAGGTCATGCGCGCGTCGGCCGGGCGCCGCGCGATCTTGCGCGCCCCGAAGGCGATCACCAGCGAGGCCATGTCCGAGAAGTTGTGCAGCGCGTCGGCGATGAGCGCGAGGCTGCCCGACACGATCCCGCCCGCGACCTGCGCGACGGTCAGCAGCCCGTTGGCCCAGATGGCGAGGGAGATGCGCCAGTCGCCGGACTTGGCGTCGATGTGGCCGTGGTCGTGGGGCATGGGGGTCTCCCTCAGCTTCGTTCGTCGGGCCCGTCGTGGACGGCCGCGTGATGCTCGCCATGCGCGTCGCGCAGGATCCCGACCCCGCCCCAGACGGCGATGCCCGCGATGGCGATGCCGACGACCAGGTCGGGCCAGTTGGCGCCGAGCCACCAGACCAGCCCGCCCGCGACGAGGATGCCGCCGTTCGACGCGAAGTCGTTGAGGCTGAAGGTGTTGGCCGCCCGGACGTTGACGTCCGGATCCTCGATCCGCGCGAGCAGCCAGATGCAGATCCCGTTCACGACGGCGGCGACCACCGCCATGGAGATCATCAGCGACCCGAGCGGTTCCGATCCGGCGTAGTAGCGCCGGGCCGCGTCGATCAGGATGCCTGCGGCGAAGATCAGGAGCATCCCGCCCGAGGCGTTGGCCGCGATGCGCTTCCACCTGTCGCCCCGTGTCATCGCGAAGAGGCTGATGGCGTAGACGAGGCTGTCGGAGGTGTTGTCGAGGCCGTTGGCGATCAGGGCGCTCGACTCGCCGAGCCAGCCCGTCGCGAAGAAGCCCGCCGCGATGGCGGCGTTGAGGCCCAGCACGATCCAGAGGGCGCGGCGCTGGCGGTTGCGGGCATCGTTCACGCGACGAACTCCTCGAGCGTCAGCAGGAGCAGGAAGCCCGCGAAGAACATCGCGGTGACCCACGGCCTGTCGGGGGTCTCGTGCGCCTCGGCCAGCAGCTCCTCCGTGACGAGGTAGAGCAGGGCGATCAGGCCGAAGGCCAGGAACCCGGTGACCACGGGCGCGGGCATCGCGGCCACGGGGGCGGCCAGGAGCGCGCCCGCGGGCAGCAGGAGCATGAGCGCCGCCGTGACGCCGACGATGCGGAGGCGCCGCCAGCCGGCCTCGGACAGCTCCGTGACCAGGGCGAGGCCGAGGAACACCACCTCGAGGCTCAGCGCGATTGTGAGGAGAAGCCCGGCCCGCGCGGCCGCGGCGAAGGCGATGCCGAGGACGAGGCCGTCCACCAGCACGTCGATGCCGATCATCGTCATCAGGCCGGCCGGCCCCTCGACCACGCCTTCGAGCTGCCTCACGAGCAGCATGACCACCACGCCGGCCGCGCCGCCGAGCAGGGTCGCGAGCGGCGATCCCCCATGCATCACGTCGGGCAGGATCTCGCCCGCGGCTGCCGCGAACACCACGCCCGCCGCGAAGTGCTGGATCGCGCTCACCACGACGGGCCCCGGCCGGACGTTGACCGCGACCGCGGCGGCGAGAACGGCCGCCAGGACGGGCAGGAGGGTGTAGGCCCAGGCTGAGGTCATGGGGCTCGGTCTCTCCGAGGCGGGAGCGCGGCGGCTCGACGGTCGAATCGCCCGCTTCGCGGAGGGCCGCTCTAATCCCTACAGCCCCTGTAGGGTCAAAGGAAAACTACGCCCCGATCTCCTCGTGCGCCGTCAGGCACTCCGAGTGGTCGCGCAAGACCTCGAGCACGCGGCACTCGGCGACGCTGCCGCCGCGGCACTCGCCGATCATGCGCTCGAGCTCGGTCTCGAGCGCCTTGAGCCGCGCGATGCGCCGCTCGACCTGATCGAGCTGCCGCCGGGCGATCGAATCGGCGTCCGCGCAGGAGCGCTGCGGGTGGTCGGCGAGCGCCAGCAGCTCGCGGATCGCGTCGAGCGCGAAGCCGAGCTGGCGCGCGTGGCGGATGAAGGCGAGCCGGTCGAGGTCGCGCGCATGGTATCGCCGCTGCCCGCCCTCGCTGCGCTCGGGTGGGCGCATCAGGCCGATCCGCTCGTAGTAGCGGATCGTCTGGACCTTGGTCCCGGTCCTGCGGGAGAGGGCTCCGATCGGCAGCATGGGCGGGCTCCGGGCGTGGTCGCGGGCCTCGACTTCTAGGCCCGGGACGAGGGGCCGTGAAGGCCGCTCGACGCCCCGCGGCGGCGGCCGCCCGGGGAGGGTCGCCGATTGGGCGTTGAACCCGGGGCCCGTTGTCCCGTAGGCGTGGGCGGGTGCGCCGCCCGCCAGCCCGTGGCGCGACGCCCCCGACCGCTGCCCCCGACCGCTGCCCCCGACCGCTGCCCCCGACCGCTGCCCCCGACCGCTGCCCCCGACCGCTGCCCCCGACCGCTGCTCCCGACCGCTGCTCCCGACCCCTGCGCCCCGACCGCGAAGGCCGACACAGCCGATGGACCCGATCTCCCCCGTCATGCTCGGCTTCCTGGGCAGCCTCGCGGCCGGCCTGACGACCGGGCTCGGCGCCGTCCCGGTGCTGTTCGGGCGCAAGCCCTCGCGCCCGGCGCGCGACGCCCTGCTCGGCTTCGCGGCCGGCGTGATGCTCGCCGCGTCGTTCTTCTCGCTGATCATCCCGGCGCTCGACGCGGCCGACGCGCGCTATGGCGGCGGCCTCGTCTCCCCGCTCATCGTCTGCGTCTCGATCCTGCTCGGCATGGGCGCCGTCGCGGCGATGAACGAGGCCCTGCCGCACGAGCACTTCGCCCAAGGGCGTGAGGGGCCGGCGGCGGTGTCGCTGCGGCGGGTGTGGCTGTTCATCATCGCGATCACGATCCACAACGCGCCCGAGGGCCTCGCGGTGGGGGTGGGCTTCGGCGCCGGCGGCTTCGAGGGCGGCTTCCCGATCGCGCTGGGGATCGGGCTCCAGAACGCGCCGGAGGGGCTCGCGGTGGCCGTGGCGCTGCTGGGCGAGGGCTACTCGAAGGGACGCGCGTTCCGCATCGCCCTGCTCACCGGCCTGATCGAGCCGGTGACGGGCCTTCTCGGCGCCGCGGTCATCGTCGTGGCCGAGCCGCTGCTGCCCTGGGGCCTCGCCTTCGCGGCGGGGGCGATGCTCTACGTCATCAGCCACGAGATCATCCCCGAGACCCATCGCGGCGGCCACCAGAACCGCGCCACCGCAGGGCTCGCCGTCGGGCTCGTGGTGATGCTGTTCCTCGACGTCTGGCTCGGCTGAGGCCCCGGCCCCGGGCTCGGCCGAGATCCCGTCAGCCGCGCGCCAGCGCCCCCTGAACCATTCGCTCGCCCGCCTCCTCTCCGCCCGAGGGCGTGGCATCGTCGCTGCGCGCCCGCAGGAGCCGCAGGGCGTTGGCGACCACCAGCAGCGAAACCCCCACATCCGCCGCGATCGCGCCCCACATCGTCGCCATGCCGAAGGCGGTCAGGCCCACGAAGGCGGCCTTGGTCGCCAGCGACAGGCCGATGTTCTGGCGGATGATCCACATGGTGCGGCGCGAATGGCCGATCAGCCACGGCACCTTGCCGATGTCGTCGGTCATCAGCGCGATGTCGGCGGTCTCGATGGCGGCGTCGGAACCCATGGCGCCCATGGCGATGGCGTAATGCGCCCGCGCCATCGCCGGCGCGTCGTTCACCCCATCGCCGATCATCGCCACCATGTCGTGGCGCGCGACCAGTTCCTCGATCGCCGTCACCTTGTCCTCGGGCAGAAGCTCGGCGCGCACCTCGTCGATGCCGACCTCGGCCGCCACCGCCCGCGCGGTGCGTTCGTTGTCGCCGGTCAGCATGACGATCGTCCTCACGCCCTGCGCGTGCAGCCTGGCCACGGCGGCGCGCGCCTCGGGCCGGATGCGGTCGCGCAGTTCCAGCACGCCCAGCAATCCGTCGCCGTCGCCCACCGCCACCAGCGTGCTGCCGGCGCCCTCGATCCGCCCGCGCAGGTCTTCGGGCAGCGAGCCGCCCGCGCCCTTCTCGGCGGCGAAGCGGTCGGAGCCGAGCCAGACGGTGCGGCCATCGAGGTTGCCCTCGAGCCCACGGCCCGGAACGGTGCGCGTTTCACCGGCCGCGCCTGCGCCGATGCCCGCGACCTGCGCCCGCGCCAGAATGGCGCGCGCCAGCGGGTGCGAGGACCGCGCCTCCAGCGATGCGGCGACTTCGAGCAGTTCACGCTCCGAGGCGCCGCCCAGCGGATGCACCGAGGCCACTTCTGGCTCGCCCATGGTGATGGTGCCGGTCTTGTCGATCGCCAGCGCCGTGGTGCGCCCCGGCGCCTCGACGTAGGCGCCGCCCTTGATGAGCACGCCGTTGCGCGCCGACGAGGCGAGCGCCGCGACGATGGACACCGGCGTCGAGATGACCAGCGCGCAGGGGCAGGCGATGACCAGGAGCACCAGCGCGTTGTAGATCCAGAACGCCCAGGCGCCGCCGAAGAGGAGCGGCGGCACCAGGGCGATCAGCGATCGCCGCCACCATCACGATCGGCGTGTAGACGCGGGCGAACTTGGCCACCCACTGCTCGACCTCGGCACGGCGGGAATGCGCGTCGCCCACCATGCGGATGATCTTCGACAGCACCGTGTCGCTCGCCGCCTTGGTGGCGCGCACCGTGAGCGTGCCCTCGCCGTTGATGGTGCCGGCGTAGACCTCGTCGCCCGGCTCCTTGGGCACCAGCGCGCTCTCGCCCGTGATCGGCGCCTGATCGACGCCGCCCATCCCCTCGACCACCTCGCCGTCGAGCGCGATCCGGTCGCCGCCGCGCACCACGAAGCGGTCTCCCACGGCAACCTGCGCCGCAGGCACGTCTTCCTCGGCCCCATCGTCGCGGATCACCCGCGCCGTCGGCGGCGCGAGGTCGAGCAGCGCCGAGACCGCGTTGCGCGCGCGCCCGACGCTCCAGCTCTCGAGATAGAGCGACAGCGAGAAGAAGAAGGCGACCGTCGCCGCCTCGAAATAGGCGCCGAGGCCGATGGCGCCCGCGACCGCCACGATCATCAGCAGGTTCATGTCGGGCGCGAGCCGGCGCGCCGCGGACCACGCCTTGGGCGCGACCAGCCAGGCGCCGAAGACGATGGCGAGGAAGAACAGCCCGATCTCGGCCAGCGGCATCGGCGCCGCGCCGTGATCGGAGAAGATCTGCACCGCGCCGGCCGGCCCGCTCTCGACCACGTGCCAGACGAGCCCGGCCGCCCAGAAGCCGCCGGAAAGCGCGGTGAAGGATCTCTGGCGCGCCAGATGCGCCGCCTGGTCGGCCGAGGCGCTCTCGGCGTCCCAGGGCTTGGCCGACATGCCGGCGCCGCCGATCAGCTTGACGATCCGGTCGTCCGAGAGCGGCCGCGCGCCGTCGAGCACCGTCATGCGGCCGTTGATCACGTCGAAGGCCAGGTGCTCGGTCCCGCCGACCTCGGGGCCGAGCGCCTTGTTCAGGATCGCCACCTCCTCGGCGCAGTCGAGCCCGTTGACGCGGAAGCTGCGCCCGGCCGCGTTGACGTTGCCCACCGGCCCGACGTCGCCGCACAGGCGGTCGCCGCCCGACCCGCAGCAGCCGCCGCCCGAGCCGTGGTCGTGCGCATGGTCGTGCTTGTGGTCGTGCTGTGGCATCGGCGCGCTCCTCCGAATCGGCGACAGCCGCCAACATGGGATCTCCAGCAGATGAAGGTTCAAGGGGCCGATCGCGCGGCGGGGGCCGGGTTGACGTGACGGCGCCGCGCGCGGGCACGTATGACGCCTCGGCGCGGGGGCGCTATCCCTGTCGGCAGGCAGGACCGGCAGCGGGAGGAGCGTCGTCCATGGACCATCGGAGGAAGGGGGCGGCGGCGCTGTCGGCGGCGCTCGTGGCCGGCGCCGGCGCGGCCTGGGCGCAGGGGGCGGACGCGCCCTCCTGCACCGGCCTGCGCGACGTGGTGGTCGAGGCGGGCGTCGTGACCTCGGCGCGCGTGGTCGAGGCGGCGAGCGGGCCCTACGGCGACCTGCCGGCCTATTGCGAGGTCCGCGCGACCGCGCTGCCCGCCATCTCGATCGAGGTGCGGCTCCCCTTGGGGGGCTGGAACGGCAAGCTCTACCAGACGGGCTGCGGGGGCTTTTGCGGCCTGCTGGGGCGCGCCGACGCGCAGGGCGGCTTCGTCAACGCCATGGGGCCGGGGCTCGCGCGCGGCTACGCCACGGCGACCTCCGACTCGGGCCATCACGGGCTCAGCGTGGTGGACGCGGCCTGGGCCGACGCCAACCCGCAAGGAGAGCGCGACTGGGGCTGGCGCTCGATCGGCGAGACCAACCGCGTGGCCCAGGCGCTGATCGAGGCGTTCTACGACGGCTTGCCCGAGCGCGCCTACTTCCAGGGCTGCTCGACGGGCGGGCGCATGGCGCAGCGCGCGGCCCTCACCTACCCCGAGATGTTCGACGGCATCATCTCGGGCGCGCCGGCGATGGACTACACCGGGCTCGTGGCCACCGCGATGGCGTGGTCCCTTCAGGCCAACACCGACGAGTCGGGCGAGCGCATCCTGGGGCCCGACGACGCGGCCCTGATCGGCGAGGCGGTGGTGGAGCAGTGCGACGGCGTCGATGGGGCCGAGGACGGCGTGATCGCCGACCCGCGCGAGTGCTCGGTCGATCTCGCCCCGCTCGCCTGCGAGGCCGGAGGCGACGACGCGGCCGAGGATGGGGCCTGCCTCACGGAGGCCGAGACGACGGCGCTCCGGGCCTGGCGCGAGGGGCCGCGCGACTCGGCCGGGAAGCAGCTCTACCCCGGCGGGATCCCCGAGGGCTCCGAGCCCTTCTGGCCGCTCTGGCTCACCGGGTCGGCCGAGGGCGCGGCGCCCTTGCTCGACGCCTTCACGACGGGCTTCGGCGCCTATATGGCGTTCCCGCGCGACCCCGGCCCCGACCACGACCCACTCGCCTTCGACTTCGACCGCGACCCCGAGCGCCTCGCCGCCATGGCCGAGGTCTACAACGCCGACTCGACCGACCTCTCGGCGTTCGTCGAGGCGGGCGGCAAGATGATCGTCTGGCACGGCTGGGCCGACGCGCTGGTGACGCCGATGAAGACCGTCGAGTGGCACGAGGCGCTGGCGGGCTCGATGGGCGGCGAGGCCGCGCGCGACGGGACGGTTCGGCTCTTCATGATCCCGGGGCTGGACCATTGCGGCCTCCAGCCCGGCCCCGACGGGGTCTCGCAGGCCGACCTCGACCCGCTCACGGCGCTCGAGGCCTGGGTCGAGCGGGGCGTGGCGCCCGAGACGGTGATGGCCGACACGGTGATGGCCGACTGAGCCGCCCGCCGGTCCGGGGACGCCTCCCGCGGGACCGCGGGAGGCGTGAGCCATCGGGGGGGGCGTCGATGGCCGCCCGCGTGCTGGGTCGCGCGGCGCCGAGGCGCGGGCCCGCGCCTCGGCGCCGGACGGGGCGCAGCGAGCCGCGGCTCGCGGGCGTCAGGCCCGGCGGCGCTCGCGCCGCCAGATGTAGACGCCCGAGCCGATGATGACGAGCGCGCCCGCGAGCGTCCAGACGGTCGGCGGGGTGTCGAACAGGACGACCCCGGCGAGGGTGGCGAAGATGAGCTGGACGTAGACCACCGGCGCCAGGATCGAGGCGTCGGCGAAGCGGTGCGCGATGTTGGCGAAGGAGTGCCCGACGCCGCCGAAGGCGCCGATGCCGCCGAGCACCGCCCAGCCCGTGGCGGTCTCGGGCCATCTCCACACGCCCAGCGCCACGGGCGCGAGCAGGGCGGTGGCCAGGCCGCTGGTCCAGACCTGGCTGGTGGCGTTGGTCTCGATCCCGGCGAGGAGCCGGGTCATCACGAAGTAGAGCGAGGCGCAGAAGAGCCCTCCGATCGACAGGAAGATCGCCGGATGGAAGCCCGCGTCCCAGGGATGGACCGCGATCACCACGCCCACGAACCCGACCACGACCGCGACGAGGCGCCTCACGCCGATGCGCTCGCCCAGGATGGGGATGGACAGGATCGACACCACGATCGGGCCCGCGAACATGATCGTCGTGGTCAGCGTGATCGGCAGGAAGTTCAGGGCGGCGAAGTTGAGCGTCGTGCTGGCGAGCAGCAGCGCCGAGCGCAGCAGCTGCAGGGCCGGGCGGCGCGAGCGGAAGGCGGCCATGCCCTCTGACGGCAGGAAGACGGCCAGCGACAGCACGAAATGCCCGGCGTAGCGGGCGAACACCACCTGGAGCGCGGGCAGCCCCGACAGCATCAGCCATTTGGCCGAGGCGTCGATGCCGGTGAAGCAGAGCACCGCCGCCGCCATCAGGACGAGGCCCGCCACGGTGCGCTCCTCGCGCGCCTCGACATGCGCCACGCGGGTCACGCAGCGCCCCGGCGGCAGGCGGCCGCCGCGCGGGGAGGGGCCGGCGCGGCGGGCCCGCCATCCGCGGCCGGGGGCTCGCCGATGTGGGCTCCGGCCCCACGGGCCCCGTCGCTCCCCGGCACGAGGCGGCCGCGGCCGAGCCCGGCGCTCGACGGGGAAGGGGAGGGCCGCGACGAGACGGTCACGGCGATCGTCGTCCCCCGCGCCGCGTCGAGCGGGGTTCGCGTCGGCCCGCCACGAGCGCGGGACGCGCCGGCACGGTCGCGGTCACATCACCGCGCCGATCTGCCAGGGGACGAACTCGTGATCGCCGAGGCCCTGGGCCTCCGACAGCGTGGCCTCGCCCGAGGCCACGCGCAGCAGCCGGTCGTAGATCTCGCGCCCCACCTCCTCGACGCTGGCGGCCCCCGTCAGGATGCGGCCGGCGTCGATGTCCATGTCCTCGGACATCCGGGCGAAGAGCTCGGAGCTGGTGGCGATCTTGAGCGACGGCGAGGGCTTGGCGCCGAAGGCCGAGCCGCGGCCCGTGGTGAAGGCCACGAGGTTGCACCCGGACGCGATCTGGCCCGTGACCGAGGCCGGGTCGTAGCCGGGGCTGTCCATGAAGGCGAAGCCGGGCTTCGTCACGGGCTCGGCGTATTTGTAGACGCCGGTGAGCGGCGTGGTGCCGCCCTTGGCCGCGGCCCCCAGCGACTTCTCCAGGATCGTCGTCAAGCCCCCGCGCTTGTTGCCGGGCGAGGGGTTGTTGTCCATGCTCCCGAGGTTGCGCGCGGTGTAGTCCTCCCACCAGCGGATCAGGCCGACGAGCCTCTCGCCGACCTCGGGCGTCGCGGCGCGCGCCGTCAGCAGGTGCTCGGCGCCGTAGATCTCGGGCGTCTCGGCGAGCACGCCGGTGCCGCCCTGCGCCACCAGCAGGTCGCAGGCGTGGCCCAAGGCGGGGTTCGCGGTGATGCCCGACCAGGCGTCCGAGCCTCCGCATTGCAGCGCCACCATCAGCTCGGAGGCAGGCGCCTCCTCGCGCTCCACGTCGTTGACGAGCGGCAGCATCGCCTCGACCTTGGCGATGCCCAGCTCGACCGTGCGCCTGAGCCCGCCCACGTCCTGGATGTTCATCGACTGGAAGAGGGGTCCGGGGACGAGGCCGTAGGCCTCGATCAGCCAGTCGATCTGGTTCATCTCGCAGCCCAGGCCCGCCATCAGCACGGCGCCGCAGTTCGGGTGGCGCGCGTAGCCCCACATCACGCGCTGGAGCGCCTCGAACCCCTCGCCCGAGCCCGCCATGCCGCAGCCGGTGCCGTGGGCGAAGGCGGTCACGCCGTCCACGTTGGGGTAGGGCGCGAGCCGCTCGGGCGTGAAGGCTTCGGCGATCTTGTGCGCCGCCGTGGCCGAGCAGTTCACCGAGGTGAGCACGGCGATGAAGTTGCGCGTGCCGACCCGGCCCGTCGGGCGGCGGTAGCCCCGGAAGGTGTCGATGCGCGCGGGAGCGGGCGCCGGGCGGAGGTTGGTGCCGAAGGCGTGCTCGTGCGCGACGCCGCGGAACTCTAGGTTGTGGGTGTGGACGTGGGAGCCCTGGGCGATGTCCGCGGCCGCGTAGCCGATGATCTGGGCGTATTTCAGCACCGGCGCCCCTTCGGGGATGTCGCGCGCCGCCATCTTGTGGCCGCGCGGGACGAGCGTGGCGGCGCCGTCACAGCCCACGGCGAGCGGGCGCAGCGCCGTGACGACGTTGTCGGCGGGCGACAGGCGGACGGTCATCGTGGCGGGCATCATCGGGCGGGCGTCATCGGGCGGGCTCCTCAGGCGCGGATGCGCTCCAGCCGCTCCCAGTCGAAGGCGACGCCGTGGCCGGGGCGGTCGGGCGCCGTGGCGCGGCCGTCCTCGATCCGCAGCGGCTCCTCGACATAGGCGTCGAGGCCGAAGCCGTGCGCCTCCAGATAGCTCCGGTTGGGGACGGCCGCCAGGAGGTGGACGGTGATATCGTGCGCCCCGTGCGAGGTCACGGGCAGGTGGAACGCCTCCGCCAGATGCGCGATCTTGAGGAAGGGCGTGACGCCGCCGCAGTTGGTCACGTCGGGCTCGGGGAAGGCCACGCCCCCGCCCGCGACCAGCGACTTGAACTCCCACACGGACCGCAGGTTCTCCCCCGCCGCCAGCGGCAGGCCGCCCTCGGCCGCGACCCGGGCGTGGCCCGCGAGGTCGTCGGGCGGGATCGGCTCCTCGAACCAGGTGAGGTCGAAGGGCGCGAAGGCGCGCGCGGCGCGGGTCGCCTGCGCCACGGTGTAGGCCATGTTGGCGTCCACCATCAGGGCCATGTCGGGGCCGAAGGCGTCGCGCATGGCGGCGATCTTCTCCACGTCCTCGGAGAGACGCTCGCGGCCGACCTTCATCTTGATGGCGCGGTGGCCCTTCGCGACGTTGCCGTGGGTCTGCTCGATGAGCTCGGAGGCCGAGAGCGCGAGGTCGATGCCGCCGGCGTAAGCCGGCACCGAAGGGTCGAATCCGCCGAGCAGCCGCCAGAGCGGCAGGCCGGCGCGCCGCGCCTTGAGATCCCACAGCGCCGTGTCGAGCGCCGAGAGCGCCAACACCGTCGGCCCGCCCCGGCCGCCGTAGTGGAAGGCCCACCAGAGGTCGCGCCAGATCGCCTCGATCGCGTCGGCGTCGCGGCCCGCGAGGAGCGGCGCCATCTCGCGGCCCAGGATGTCGGCGATCGCGCCCCCGTTCACCCCGCAGGTGAAGGTGTAGCCCGTGCCCTCGGCGCCCTCGGCGTCGGTGACGCGCGCGGTGACGATCTCGAAGGCGCGCATCTCGCCGTGCGTCGAGTCCGTCAGCGGCGCGTCGAGCGCGATGAGGTAGTGGTCCGCGCGCAGCCGGTCGATGGTGGGCATCAAAGGAAGATCGAGACCAGCGGCGGCCAGATCAGCAAGAGCGACAGCGCGAGGAGCTGGATGCCGATGAAGGGCAGGAACCCCTTGAAGATGTCGGTGAGCGAGATCTCGGGCGGGGCCACCGACTTGAGGTAGAAGGCGGCCGGGCCGAAGGGGGGCGACAGGAAGCTCACCTGCATGTTCATGGTGAACACGACGCCGAACCAGATGGCGACGTGGGAGGGGTCGAGCGTCCCGAAGAGGCCGATCTCCTCGATCGGCAGGCGCAGGATGATGGGCAGGAAGACGGGGATGACGAGGAGCACGATGCCCACCCAGTCCATCAGCGCGCCGAGGATCAGGAAGATCAGCATCATGACGAGGACGATCGCCATCGAGGGCAGCTCGGCGCCGATGATGGTCGAGGCGATGAAGGTGGGGCCGCCCGCGATGGTGTAGGCGCCCGCGAGCGCGGTCGCGCCGATCGTCACCCAGATGATGGTGCCGGTGGACTTGATCGTGCGTTTGAGCGCCTCCCACAGCAGGTGGTAGCTCATCTCGCCGCGCATCGCCGCGATCACGCCGACCGCGATGACGCCCATGCCCGCGGCCTCGGTGATGCCGGTGATGCCGCCGTAGATCGAGCCCAGCACCACGCCGATGACGACCATCGGCCCGACGAGGCCCTTGCCCATCGACCACCCCCGCGCCGACCGCTCGCGGCCGAAGACGAAGAAGAGGAGCGCCAGCGCCACGGCCAGCGCCACGCCGAACCCCACCGCGTAGCCGGGCGTGCCGAAGGTGATGGCGTCCACCCCCTCGCGGGCCGTGTTCTGGCCGGTGACGGTGAAGAACAGCGCGCGCAGGAAGAGTGCGGCGCAGAAGCCGCCGATCAGCGTGGTGAGGAAGGCGCCGAACAGGATGCGCTTCTCGCGGCCCTGGGCCTCGCCCGGCACCGGCTCGGGCAGGGGCGCGAGGCTCGGGTTCAGCCTCGTGCGGACGATGATGTAGATGATGAAGAACGAAGCCAGGATGAAGCCCGGCACGAAGGAGGCGGTGAAGAGCGCCTTGATCGAGGTCTCGGTGATGAGCCCGTAGATGATGAGCACGATCGAGGGCGGGATCATGGTCCCCAAGCTACCGCTCGCGCAGATCGTGCCGATGGCGAGGTTCTGGTCGTAGCCCAAGCGAAGCATCTGCGGCAGCGCGATGAGGCCCAGCAGCACGACCTCGCCGCCGATGATGCCCGACATGGCGGCCATGATGACGGCCATGATCGAGGTGACGATGGCGATGCCGCCGCGGGTGCGCGAGAGCCACACGTTGAGCGAGTTGTACATCTCCCCCGCGATGCCGGAGCGCTCCAGCAGGTTCGCCATGAAGATGAACAGCGGGATCGATATCAGCACGTAGTCCGTGAGCAGCCCGTAGATGCGCTGCGCCAGGATGTTGAGGGGGCCGGTGCCGAAGTCGCGGAAGAGCAGATCCGGCCCGAAGCGCATCACCAGCACCAGCACCGCGAGCACGGCGGAGGCGAAGCCGAGCGGCATGCCGATGGCCAGCAGGACGAGCATCGCCACCAGCAGGACGATCGAGATCGTGCCGATGTCGAACATCAGGCGCGGCGCTCCTGCTCGTGCTGGCGGCGGGCGGACTCGATGATGTCGGCGACCTCGCCCTCGTCCACGACGCCGTGGGTCTCGGCCTCCTTGCTCCAGTCGGCGATCAGGTTGGCGATCGCCTGGAGCGAGACCAGCACCACGGTGAGCAGGACCATCGGCTTGAGGGTGGCGGGGATCGGCGGGTCGAAGGCGGTGCCGAAGGTCTCCCAGCGCAGGAACTTGTCGTGCGCCTCGGTCCAGCCGCCCCACAGGAGCGCGATGGCGAAGGCCGCGATGAGCGCGGTCGAGACCACGTCGCAGGCGCGCTGCGCCCAGCGCGGCATGGCGTCGTAGAGCAGGTAGATGCGGATGTGGTTGCGCTGCTGCATCGAGTAGAGGCCCGCGAGCAGGAACACGAAGCCCGCGAGCCACAGCGACAGCTCGTTGGCCCAGAGCGTCGGGGCCTCGAACACGTAGCGCATCACCACCTCGTAGAACATCACCGACACCAGGATGACGATCATCATCATCGTCACCCGGCCGAGGAAGAGGCTCAGGCGGTCGAAGGCGTTGGTGGGCGCGACCTCCCCCAGCGTGGCGCCCGCGGCGCGCACCCCCAGGACGAGCGCGGCGATCAGCCCGGCGAGCGCCAGGAAGTCGAGGATCCCGGCGGACTGGTACTGCGAGTTGAGGTTGTCGTCGGCCCAGCCCAGCAGGACGAAGAAGCGCGGGAAGAAGGCCAGGAGCCACCCCAGGCAGGCGATGAACACCGTGGGCCAGACGATGCGCCTGAGCGAGGTCGCCGCGCCCTCCGACGCCGAGCCGTCGGTCAGGTGGTCGCGGGGCGCAGGGTCTCGGTCGTCGCGGGGTGCCTGTTCGTCCATGAGCCCTGCCCTCTCGCGCCTGGCATCCCATGGGCGCCGGAGGAGCCCGGCGCCCGACGACGATCGGGCGGCTCGGCGCTCGGGCCGAGCCGCGCGCGTCACTCGGCGATCAGGCCGAGCTGCTCCATGAACGCCAGGTGGCTGTCCACCAGCGCCTGGGCCTCGGGGGTCTTCTGGCCCCACTCGGTCCAGGTCTCCTGCGCGGCCTTGCGGAAGGTGGCGCGGTCCTCGTCCGACCAGTCGTAGAGCGTGACGCCCTCCTCGGCCAGCTTGGCGGCGGCCTCGTTGTTGGCGACCTCGAAGGTGAGCGCGGTCTGGAAGGCGAGCTTCTGCATCGCGGTGTCGATGATGCGCTTGTGCTGGTCCGACAGCCCCTCCCAGACGTCGAGCCGGCAGGCGAGGTGGTCGGACGGCATCGAGTGGAAGCCCGGATAGGTCGCGTGCTTGACGATGTCGTAAAGGCCGAGGCCGACGTTGTTGGCGAGCCCCGAGGCGTCGGCGCCGTCGACGATGCCGGTCTCGAGCGCGGTGAAGACCTCGGTGAAGTCCATCACGACCGGAGAGGCGCCGAGCTTGGAGAAGATCTCGGTCTCCATCCCCGGCGGCGAGCGGAACTTGAACTGCTTGAGGTCTTCCGGCCCCGCGAGCGGCTTCGAGGACGACAGCGATTCCTGGCCGTAGATCCACCAGCCGATCAGCTTCATGCCGAACTGGTTGTAGAGCGCGTCGGCCGACTCGAACCCGCCGTTGTAGAGCCAGGCGTATTGCTGCCAGGGCGTGTCGTAGCCGCCCATGATGTCGCCCACGAACTGGAAGGCGGGGTTCTTGCCGGTCTGGTAGGCGCCGCCGGTCATGTCGCAGTCGAGGATTCCGCTCGCCGCGGCGTCGAAGGTCTCCACGGGATCGACCACCGAGGCCGAGTAGAACATCTCGATGGCGATCTCGCCCCCGGACATGGTCTGCACGTCGTCCACGAACTGCCCGGCGAGCTGGCCCGACTCGGTCTCGGGGGCGTAGTGGGTCTGGATCCGCAGCGTCACCTCCTGGGCGCTCGCGGCGCCGGCGGCGAGGGTCGCGGCGGCTGCCGTCGTCCAGAGCGTATGGGTCTTCATGCAATCTCCTCCCTGCGCGACGGGTTCGTCGCCTGTCCCCTCCGGCGCGCGCGACGCCCGCCGGGAGCCGGCCCTTCGGCAGCCGGTCCGCGGAGCCTAGCGAAGAGCCTGGGGCCGGGCAAATCATTCGATGGGCCGGGGCCGGCTTTCTCGCCCCGTCCGGCCCCGCGCGCGCCGAAGGAGTCCACGCGGGGCGTCGCCCGCGCATCGGCGGCCCCGGCGCGCCGGGCCGGCCTCAGTTCACCGGGGTCGGCAGGTCGCGGGCCGAGAGGAAGGCCGCGACGTTCTCGCGCTGGAGCGCGCCCATGGCCCGGCGCGTCTCGATCGTGGCCGAGCCGATGTGGGGCAGGGCCAGCACGTTGCCCAACGCCAGGAAGCGCGGGTCGAGATGCGGCTCGTTTCGGAACACGTCGAGTGCCGCGCCCCGCAGGCGGCCCGCCTCCAGCGCGTCGAGCAGCGCGTCCTCGTCGATCACGCTGCCGCGCGAGATGTTGACGATCATCCCGTCGGGCCCCAGCGCCTCGATCACCCGCGCCGAGACGTGCCCCTCCGTCTCGGCCCCGCCGACGAGCGCCACGAAGAGCACGTCCACGGCGCGCGCGAGGCTCACCGGGTCCGCGTGGTAGGTCCAGCCCGGCGTCTCCTTCTGGGCGCGCGAGTGGTAGTGGATCTCCATCTTGAAGGCGGCGAGCCGGTCCGCGATCTCGCGCCCGATGCGCCCCAGGCCCAGGACGCCCGCCCGCCCGCGGCCGAAGGTGCGGGTGAGCGGCATCTCGCCGCGCTCGGCCCAGGCGCCCGAGCGCGCCCACTCGGCGGCCTGGACCATCGCGCGCGACTGCGCGATCGCCATGGCGACGGCCAGGTCGGCCACCTCGTCGCTCAGCACGTCGGGGGTGTTGGTGACGCGCACGCCGCGCGCGCTCGCCGCCTCCACGTCGATCGCGTCGTAGCCCACGCCGTAGTTGGCGATCACGCCGAGGGCGGGCAGGGCGTCCATGTGCTCGGCGGTCAGCGGCGCGTGGCCCTTGAAGGCGAGCGCCTTCGCGCCCGAGCGGACCTCCTGCGGCAGCCCGGCGATCTCGTCGGGCGAGGCCAGCAGGTGCAGATCCCACGCCTCCCGCATCGGCTCCAGATCCCAGTCGTCGTAGCGGCCGACGGCGATCAGCGTCTCCATGTCGCTCTCCCTGTGGGTCGGATGGGGCCTACCGCGCCTCGCCGTAGGCGTCGAGCCAGCCGAGCCCGGCCTCGGTCGAGCCGTGGCGGGGCCTGTACTCCGCGCCGATCGGGGCGGCGTGGCCCATCGCGCGGATCGCGGCCACGAGGTTGGGGTAGTGGACCTCGCCCGCGTCGGGCTCGCCGCGGTCGGGCACGGCGGCGATCTGGACGTGGCCGATCGCCTCACGGTGCGCCTCGAAGCGGCGGATGAGGTCGCCCTGCATGATCTGGACATGGTAGAAGTCGAACATGATCCGCAAGGCGTCGCGGCCCGACGCGCCGACGATCTCGGCGGCGTGCTCGACGGTCGAGAGGTGGTAGCCCGGCGCGTCGCGGTGGTTGATGGGCTCGATCAGGATGGCGAGCCCCTCGGCCCGGTCGCAGGCGTGGGCGAGGTTGGCGCGGAAGGCGGCCTCGGCGGCCTCGCCGCCGCCCGTCCGCCCGGCCATGACATGCACCGCCCCCGCGCCGAT
Source organism: uncultured Alphaproteobacteria bacterium (assembly GCA_963799455.1). Classification (GTDB taxonomy): domain Bacteria; phylum Pseudomonadota; class Alphaproteobacteria; order Rhodobacterales; family Rhodobacteraceae; genus CAWCXF01. Next base: position 1,068,677 of record CAWCXF010000007.1, read on the forward strand.
GGCGTGCGCGTAGTCCACCGCCCGGTCGATCGCCGCGCGCGCCTCCGCCTCGCGCCCCGGCAGCGCGGAGAGGCCGAACTCGCCCTTCCCGGTGTCCCCGCGCACGGTGTTGATCCCCAGCATCGGCAGGCCGGTCTCGCCCAGCGCGGCGCGGACCTCCTCGGGCGGCGTGGCGTAGGGGAAGTGGCACTCGACCGCCTCGAAGCCCGCGCGATGGGCGGCGCGGATCGCGTCCGGCAGCGACAGCTCGGTGAAGAGGAAGCCCAGATTGGCCGAGAAGCTCATGCGTCCCACTCCACCTCGAAGGTCTCGACCAGGTCGGCCACCTGCTCGGGCGTCAGCATCCGGGCGCCCGTCCCGCGCAGCAGGAGCGCGAGGCGGGCCGTCTCCTCCAGCTCCTCCATGGCGTAGACCGCGGCCTCCAAGTCGCGCGCCGCCACCACCGGGCCGTGATTGGCGAGCACCACCGCCGAGCGGCGGCCCGCGAGCCCGCGCACCGCCTCGCCCATCGCCGGGTCGCCGGGGCGGAAGTAGGGCAGGAGCCGCACGCGCCCGAGCCGCATGATCGAGTAGGCGGTGAGCGGGGGCAGCATGTCCTCGGGGTCGGTCTCGGGCAGGGTCGAGAGCGCCACCGAATGGGTCGAGTGCAGGTGCACCACCGCGCCCGCCCCCGCGCGGGTGTCGTAGAACGCCGCATGGAGCGGCATCTCCTTGGTGGGCGCGTCGCCGCCGACGTGCCGGCCCGAGGCGTCGAGCCGCGACAGCCGCGCGGGGTCGAGCCGGCCGAAGCTCGACCCGGTGGGGGTCACGAGCAAGCCCCCGTCCTCGCAGCGCGCCGAGATGTTGCCCGAGGCGCCCCCGGTCAGCCCGCGCTCGAAGATCGAGGCCGCCTGGGCGCAGATCGCCTCGCGCAGCCGCGCCTCGCTCACGCCGCGCGCCCGAGCACGCGCACGGCGTCGGCGAAGAAGTCGGGGCCCCCGAAATTGCCGGACTTGAGCGCCAGCACCAGCCGCTCGCCCGCGCGCATCGCCGGCACGCCGGGCGCGATCCCCGGCCCGATCGTCAGCTCGCGCGATCCCAGCGCCTCGACCACCGCGCCCGAGGTCTCCCCGCCCGCCACCACGAGCCGCGTCACGCCGCCCTCGACGAGCGCGCGGGCGGTCTCGGCGAACAGCCCCTCGAAGGCGGCGGCCGTGGCCTCGCGCCCGTGCCGCTCCTGGGCGGCGCGCACGATCTCGGGGTCGGCCGAGGAGTAGGCGAGCGGCACGCCCTCCTGCGCGAGCATCCACTCGGCGACGCCCTGCGGGGTGGTGTCTCCGGCCATCAGCGCGTCGGCCGCGATCTCCCTCGACGGGCCGGAATGCGCGGCCACCTGCGCGCGCGTGACGCCCGAGCAGGAGCCCGAGAGCACCGCCGCGCGCCCGTCCTGCCCCTCCCAGGCCCCGGCCTCGCCCGAGAGCCGGCCCGCGAAGTTGGCGGGCAGCCCCATGGCGATGCCCGAGCCGCCGGTGACGAGCGCGAGCCCCGCCGCGGCCGCGCCCAGCGCCACCAGGTCCGCGTCGGCGATCGCGTCGGCGACGATCAGGCGGTGGCCGGCGGCGTCCTCGGCCTCCATCCGCGCGCGGATCGCCCGGCTGCCCGCGAGCACGTCCGCCGCGGGGACGTGGCCGACCGTGCCCTCGCATTGCAGCGCGAGCCAGCGGCGCAGGTCGGGGTCGGTCATCGGCGTGAGCGGATGGCGCTCCATGCCCGACTCGCTCAGGAGCCGGTCCCCGACGAAGAGGTGCCCCTGGTAGACCGACCGCCCCGTGGCCGGGAAGGCGGGGCAGACGATCACCCGCCGCGCGCCCAGCGCCTCGGCCAACGCCTCGGCCACGGGGCCGATGTTGCCTCGGGGCGTCGAGTCGAAGGTCGAGCAGTACTTGAACACGACCTGCTCGCAGCCCTGCTCGCGCAGCCAGCCGAGCGCGTCGAGCGAGAGCCGCACGGCCTCGGCCGCCGAGATCGAGCGGGACTTCAGCGCCACCACCCCGGCCTCGACGCCCGGCTCGGCCGGGCCGTCGGGGCGGCCGACATACTGCACCGTGCGCATCCCGGCGTCGGACAGCGTCAGGGCGAGGTCGCTCGACCCGGTGAAGTCGTCGCCGATGCAGCCCAGGAGCATCAGGCGCCGCCCGGCAGGGTCAGACCGGCCTCGCGGGCGTAGATCTTGGTCACGGCCGCGTCGTCGTCGCGCCCCAGCCCCGCCTGGGACGCCGCGCGGAAGCGCTCCAGCGCGGCCCGCGTCACCGGCACGGGCAGCCCGGCGGCGTCGGCGATGTCCGCGACGATGCCGAGATCCTTGGGCCAGATGTCCACCGCCGAGCGCGGGGCGTAGTCGCCCTCGACCACGTGCGGGGCGCGGTTCCGAAACATCCAGGAGCTGCCGGCGGAGGCGCCGATCACCTCGACCACGCGGCCGAGGTCGAGCCCCTGGGTGAGCGCGAAGGCCAGCGCCTCGCCCATCGCGGCGATGTGGACGCCGGCGAGGAGCTGGTTGACGGCCTTCATCGCCGAGCCCGAGCCCGCCTCGCGGCCGAGGTCGTGGACCGTCTCGGCCATGGCGTCGAGCGCCGGGCGGGCGCGCTCGAACGCCTCCTCGGATCCTGCGGCCATGATCGACAGCCGCCCCTCCGCGGCCTTCGCGGCCCCGCCCGAGATCGGGGCGTCGAGATAGGCCAGATCCTGCGCCTGCGCCTCGGCCGCCATCTCGCGGGCGAAGGCGGGCGGCACCGTGGCGCAGGAGACCACCACGCCCCTGGGCGTCATGCGGCGGGCGAAGCCGCCCCCGCCGCGGCCGTCGCCGGCGCCGCTGCCGCCGAAGAGGGCCGCGCGGGTCTGCTCGGCGTTCAGGACCACGCAGACGGCGATGGCGCACTCGCCCTCGGCCGGCGGGCCGGGCTCCCCGCCACGCTCCCTCAGAGCGGCGACGCGGGCCTCGTCGGTGTCGAGCCCGTGGACGCGGTGCCCGGCCGCCAGCAGCGCGCGCGCCATGCCCGAGCCCATGGAGCCCAGTCCGATGACCGCGATCGTCGCCGGCTGCACGCGCCGCGTCCTCCTTCTGAGCCGTGAGGTCAGGCTTCCACCTCACCCTGCCGGTGTCAACGCCGGGCGAAGAGGGGGGCCGGGCGAAGAGGGGGGCCGGGCGAAGAGGGGGCCGGGCGAGAGGGGGCCGGGCGAAGAGGGAGCTGGGCGAAGAGGGGGGGCCGGGCGAAGAGGGGGGCGGGGGCGATCCGGGAGGAGGCCGGTGCGCGCGCCTCCCGCGCCGCGGCGCAGAGGTGGCCCGCGAGCGCGCCGAGGCGCACGACGGCGATACGATCTGCCCCGGCGCGCCCGAGGCGACGACGCCGGACGAGATCGCCGGACGGCGGCCGTCGCGCAGCACGGTGGGCAGCGACGGGACGCGACCCCCGCCAAGGACGTGGAGCCACGCGGTGACAGCCCTCGGGCGACGGCCCGCGCTCGCGTCGGCCTGCCTTGCGGCCTCAGGACCAGAGCGTGCGCTCCAGGTCGCCGTCGAACTCGGCCGAGGAGAAGCCGCCGCCCTGGAACAGGTCGCCCACGGGGTCGGGCCCGAGCTTGGCCTGCTCGGCCAGGGCGTGGTCGCGGTGGTCCTCGGCGCGGTGCCTGGGGCGGTAGCCGAGGCGGTAGGCGGCCGCGTTGTCCCACCAGGCCCGCGCGTTGGCGGAGGCGCCGTAGACCACCTCGTGGTGCAGGTCCGGGTGCTCCAGGCCGATGACGACGAGCTGGAACAGATCCTCCGGATGGAGCCAGATCGCCAGCCGCCGCTCATCGACGGGGCGCTCCGCGACGTTGCCGATGCGGATCGACAGGCACCGCATGCCGTGCTTGTCGGCGTGCAGCGCGCAGAGCGCCTCCCCGAAGGCCTTGGAGAGGCCGTAGCGCGAATCGGGCCGCACCCGCTCCTCGGTGCCGATCGGCCGGTGGCGGGGATACATGCCGACCGCGTGGTTCGACGACGCGAACACCACGCGGCCCACGCCACGGCGGCGGGCGGCCTCCATCAGCGTCACCAGCCCCTGGATGTTGGCCGCGTCGATCGCGCCCCAGCCGGCCTCGACCGACCGGCCGCCGAGATGGACCAGGCCGTCCACCCCCTCGCAGGCGGCCGCCATGGCGGCCGCGTCGTCGAGCGCGCCGCCGCGGAAGGTCTCGTTCTCGGCGAGGTCTGTCATCTCCACGCGGTCGCTCAGCACGACGCGCTGGTAGCGCGCGCGCAGCATCGGGCGCAGGCGCGAGCCCAGGTCGCCGGCGGCGCCGGTCAGAAGGATGGTGCGGGCCATGGGATCTCCTCGGCATGGGCGGCCCGCTCGACGGGCCCGCCGGAATGGTCGCGGGCCCCGGAGCCCCGGCGAGGGCGCCTCGCGCTCCTCGGCTCGGGCGGCCCTCGAAGCCGCTCGCGCAGGGCGCAGAGGCTTGCGCCGGAACCCCGTCGGGCGGCGTCCCGTCGGGCGTCGTCCCGTCAGGCGGCGGGGCGGTCGTCCTCCAGGTAGAAGCGCACGTTCTCCTCGAAGGACTCGTCGGCCACGAGACCCAGCGACAGGGCCTTGCGCGGGGCGTAGTCGTGGCGCCAGCCCGACACGATGCGCAGGGTCTCGGGCTCGTCGCGCCACTCGATCAGCGATGCGGGCTCCGGCCCGGCGACGGCGGTCATCGCGTCGATCATCTGGCGGATCGACCAGGTTCGGCCGGGCATCGACAGGCAGCGGTTCTGGCCGAGATCCGCGGCCTCGATCTCGGCGCCCCTCACCAGGTTCTCGACGCAGCGGCGCGGGCTCAGGTAGTAGTGCAGGTAGTCCTCGCCCACCGGGCACACCGCCGTCTGCCCGTTCAACGGCTCGCGGATGATCGAGGACATGAACGACGACGCCGCGCGGTTGGGCGCGCCCGGCCGCACCGCGATCGTCGGCAGCCGGAAGCCGCGGCCGTCCACGAAGCCGCGGCGCGAGTAGTCGTTCACGAGCAGCTCGCCCACCGCCTTCTGCGTGCCGTAGGAGGTCTGCGGGTTGAGCGCGGTCCAGTCCTCGACCGGGTCGGGCACCTCGCCGCCGAACACCGCGAGCGAGGAGGTGAACACCACCACCGGCGCCGTCCCGAGCGCCCGGCAGCGCTCCAGCACGTTGAGCACGCCGAAGAGGTTGACCCGCATGCCGATGTCGAAATCCGCCTCGGCATGGGCCGAGACGATGGCCGCGAGCAGGTAGATCACGTCCACCCGCTCGTCGATCGCGGCCTCCACGGCGGCCGGGTCGCCGATGTCGCAGGCGATGGCCTCGACCGCGAAGGGCGCCTCGACGGGCTCGGGGGCGGAGAGGTCGGCCAGCACGAGGCGGTCGATGTCGCGGCCCCTGAGCGTGCCGCGCTCGCCGAGCCACCGCGCGAGCTTGCGGCCGACGAGCCCGCCGCCGCCGATGATGAGGATGTCCATTCGCCGCCCACCGTGGCTGGGGTTGAGGGGAGGGCGACGGGCCGCCGCCCCCCGGGGGTCGAGGCGCGCTCGCTCAGCCGCCCAGGCCGATGCGGTCGATGAACGCCTTGTGGCTCTCGACGATGGACGCGGTCTCGGGGGTCTTCTGGGCCCATTCGTCCCAGGCCGCGCGGGCGGCGGCGCGGAAGGTCGCGCGGTCCTCGGGCGACCAGTCGTAGATCGTCACGCCCTGCTCGGGCAGCGTGGCCAGCGCCTCGCCGTTCTCGACCAGGGTGAGCATCATCAGGTCCATCGCCAGGTTCTTCTGCGCCGACGTGATGATGGCGCGGTGGGCCTCGGGCATCGCCTCCCACACGCTCGTGTTGCACGCGAGATGGTCCGAGGACATCGAGTGGAAGCCCGGGAAGGTGGTGTGCTTGGCGATGTCGTAGAGCCCCGTGCCCACGTTGTTGGCGAGCGACGAGGCGTCGGCGCCGTCGACGATGCCGGTCTCGAGCGCGGTGAAGATCTCGGTGAAGTCCATCACCACGGGCTTGGCGCCGAGCGAGGCGAAGATCTCGGACTCCATCCCCGGCGGCGAGCGGAACTTCCAGTTGGTGAGGTCGGCGGGGCCGTTGAGCGGCGCGGTCGAGACGAGCGACTCCTGCCCGCCGATGTGGGCGCCCACGAAGGTCATGCCGTTGGCGTTGTAGAGCTCGTTGATCTGCTCGCGCCCGCCGCCGTACTCGATCCAGGCCTGGTACTGGAGCGGCGTGTCGTAGCCGCCCATGGTGTCGGCGACGAACTGGAAGGCCGGGTTCTTGCCGGTCTGGTAGGAGCCGTTGGTCATGTCGCAGTCGAGGATCCCGGAGGCGGCCGCGTCGAAGGTCTCGGCCGAGTCCACGACCGAGGCCGAGTAGAACATCTCGATCGCGATGTCGCCGCCCGACATGGCCTCCACGTCCTTGACGAACTCGGCGATCAGGCGCCCTTGCGTCGATTCGGGCGCGATGTGGTTCTGGATCCGCAGCGTGGTGGTCTGCGCGAAGGCCCCGCCGGCCGTGACGGCCGCGGCGAGGGTGGTGACGATGGCGGTGGTCCGCATGCTGTCCTCCCTGGTGACGCGGCGATCATCGGCCGGGACGCGCCGGGATGCCAGAGGATCCGGCCCGCACGCCGTCAGGGGCCGACCGGGACCAGCGCGCCGGGCGCCCCGACCACCCGCGCCGCCAGCGCCATCGCGCCTCGGAGCGCGGGCTCCAGCGCGGCCCCCCCGACCAGCGCCGCGAGGAGCCCCGCGTCGAACGCGTCGCCCGCCGCGGTGGTGTCGACCACCTCGCGCACCGGCACCGGGTCGAGCCGCAGCGACCCCTCCTCGGCCGACCACGCATGCAGCGGGCGCGCGCCGTCCTTGACCGCCACCAGCGACGCGCCCCCCTCGCGGTAGCGCGCGATCGTCTCGCGCGGCGAGGCGTCGCCGAACCACGCCGCCTCCTCGTCGAAGCTCGGCAGCACGATGTCGGCCACCGCGGCCCCGGCCATCAGCCCCGCGCGCATCTCGCCCGGCCCGCGCCACAGCCGCGGGCGCATGTTGGTGTCGAAGGCGGTGATCGCGCCGGCCGCGCGGGCGCGCGCGAGCGCGGCGCAGAGGCGCTCGCGGCCCTCGGGCGGCAGGATCGCCAGGGTGATCCCGGAGAAGAACGCGACGCCCGCGCCCGCGAGCGCCCGGTCGAGCCAGTCCGGATCGTCGGCCAGCAGCCGCGCCGCCGACTGGCCGCGCCAGTAGGAGAAGCTGCGCTCGCCGTCCTGGAGCGCGATCAGGTAGAGCCCGACCGTGCGGTCCGCGACCCGGCGCACCGTGCCGATGTCGATGCCGGCGCCCTCCATGAAGGCCAGCATCGCGTCCGACGCGGCGTCCGTGCCGACGCAGCTGGCGTAGCCGACGCGCCAGCCCACGGGCAGCAGGCGGCGCGCGTACCAGGCGGTGTTGAAGCTGTCGCCGGCATGGCCCATCCGGTGGAGGCCGCCGCCCGCGGGCGCGATCTCGACCATGCACTCGCCGATCGCCAGCAGCGAGGCCGCGCGCGGCCTCACCACGGGCCCCGCATCGCCGACCACGCCGCGAGCGCCACCACCCCCAGCATCGCGGCGGCCATGGCGAGGTTGATCCGCCGCTGGACGGCGGCCGACGGGCTCAGCCGGCGCAGCGCGACCCCGGCCTGGAGCCAGGCGAGGTGGATCGGGATCCAGATGGCGCCGATCACGACCAGCTTGAGCGCGGTCTCGGCCGCGAGGCTGCCGGGGTGGAAGGGGAAGCCCGAGAACAGCGCCGCGTTGACCGCGTAGGCCTTGGGGTTGATCGCCTGGAGCGCGATGCCCGCGCCCAGGCCGGGGGCGCCCGTGGCCTCCGCGAAGGCGATCCGCGAGCCCGCGAGCGCGATGCGGGCCGCGAGGAACAGCAGGTAGGCCACCGACGCCGCCGTCAGGACGCCGCGCAGCACCGGCGAGGCCAGCACCGCCGCCGCGAGCCCCGAGATCACCGCCACGGCCACCAGGTTGGTGCCGACGAAGAGCCCCGCGACGTAAGCGAGCCCGAAGCGGAAGCCGTAGGCCGCGCCGACGCCCGCCGTCGAGAGCACCCCCGGCCCCGGCGTCGCGATCAGCAGCAGCACCGCCGCGGCGAAGCTCAGCACGCGCGTCTCACGGCTCGGTCGCGCCCCCTCATGGTCCCCGCCCCCCGCGTCGTCCCGACCGGTCTACACCATCGCGGTCCCCGCGGCGACGCGGTCTCGGCGCGTCCGCCGCCGCTTCGGCTTGCATCGCCCCGCCCCGCCTCTACCGTCCGTGCCGACCGGCGCTCGGCTGCGCCGCAGGGGAGGGACGGGCATGGCAGGCGCGGACGACAAGCCGGCGATCGGCTTCATCGGCGTGGGATTGATGGGCCACGGCATGGCCGGGAACATCCTCGAGGGCGGCTACGCGCTCCAGGTCAAGGGCAACCGCAACCGCGAGCCCGTGGACGACCTCGTGGGCCGCGGCGCGGTCGAGGCCGAGAGCGCGCGCGCCATGGCCGAGACCTGCGACATCGTCCATCTGTGCCTGTCGAACAGCCCCCAGGTCGAGGCGGTGATCCGGGGCGAGGACGGGATCCTGGCCTCGGGCAAGTCCGGCCTCATCGTCATCGACGCGACGACGGCCGACCCCACCTCCACCGCCGCGCTCGCCGCCGAGCTGGAGGCCGCCGGCATGACCCTGGTGGACGCGCCCCTGGGACGGACGCCGAAGGAGGCCGAGGCCGGCACGCTCGACGCCATGGTGGGCTGCTCGCCCGAGGTCTTCGAGCGCGTGCGCCCGGTGATCGAGTGCTGGGCGGGCACCATCAACCACGTCGGCCCCGTGGGCTCGGCGCACCGCATGAAGCTGGTGATGAACTTCGTCTCGATGGGCTACGCGGCGCTCTACGCCGAGGCGCTGACGATGGGCGTCAAGGCGGGGCTGAGCCCCCAGACGGTGCGCGACGTGATCGGCGCGAGCCGGATGTCCTGCGGCTTCTACGAGACCTTCATGGCCTACGCCGTGGGCCGCGACCGCGACGCGCACAAGTTCACGATCCAGAACGCCGCCAAGGATGTGCGCTACGCCGCCGCGATGGCCGAGGAGGCCGGCGTGACCAACCTCATGGGCTCGGCGATCAAGCACGCCTTCACCCTGGCCGAAGCGGCGGGCAAGTCCGAGGACTACGTGCCGATGCTGTCGGACTTCGTGGCGGGGTTGAACGGGCTCGATCTGGAGAAGGCGGTGCGGGAGGGGGAGGGGAGCTAGCAAGGGCCGAAGCGCCGCTTGTGCGAGGAGGCGGTGGCGCCATAGAATGGCGACGATGGCCGTCGGAGGCGTCATGCCCAACATCTCCCTTCCAGAGGCGATGCAGGACTACGCGGAGCGGCAAGTCGAGGCCGGCGTCTACGCCAACCTCTCGGAAGTGATGCGCGCCGGGCTGCGCAAGCTGATGGACGAGGACGGCGCGACGGCCTTCTACCTCCTGCGCCGGGATCTGTCCGTGGCGGCGTCGGAGCCCACCGAGGAGGTCGATCTGCGCGCCCTGCTCGTCGGTAGAGGTGACTGAGCACGGGTGAAAATCAGGCCTTTAGACCCGATACCTGGATGACGCACGGCCGGCGTCCTGATAAGGAGCTTTGGCCGAGTAGAGTGTATGCATCTCTACGGTTTCTACAGGGCAGGCAGATGGAAAGGGTTTGCGATCGGCCCTACATTATTGAAAAGATGATCGAACGCAACCTCTACGCCACCACCTGCTTGACCATAAAGCGGAACCCCTGCTCCACATCTACATGGCATATTCGTAGGAGGGCGAAGTTCCCATCGGAAACAGGCGGGTAGGAGTCCCGGCAGAGCGAGTCTAGACACCGCTGCAAAACCCGTCGGCATGAATGATAACTCAGATGCAGGGGCGGTAAATGTTCCGGGTATAACTTCTCCTTTAGCCTGATCTATGCGTCGGCTAGTTGGAAGCGCTTCCCAGCGATAGAGCACTTCGTTCGGTCCGGTCAAGCCGATAAAGGGAAGATGCCCATAGGTCCATTTTGGCGGCTGTGGAGCGCCAGGTAGCGGGCCTATCGGAAATATTGTAAAGTAGTTGAGTTGAGAAATCGAAGTAACTGACCTAGGCTTCAGACTGAGTGGCTCCAGTTCACGGAGCCAAGCAGAGAAAGCCTCTCTTCGTGCCTCGTAATCAGTGACAGAAGTGCTCCTTTGCCATTCTAGCTGAAGAAAGCCTTGGAGATCACCCTCCGGCTAATATATGTCTCTACAGTTTAGCGCGATTTGACCCCCGATGAGGCCTTGTTGCACGAAGCCTGCCCGGGATTTACATTGCCGGTCCAGCGGCATAGCTGGGCGTCATGTCCAAGCCTGCCCCGACGCGCTACCGCACCCTGAACTGGTCCGCCTACAACGCGTCGCTGCGTGAGCGTGGATCGCTGACCGTCTGGTTGTAAGCGTCCGGGCTCCCTGCACTGCCGGAGGCGGGGCTACGGGGAGATGATGTCCATTAGGAGATGATGGACACTATCGGGACCTCGGGGTGGGTGGACGACGCAAGCGCAGGGTGTGGTCGGACGCCGAGAAGCGGATGATCTGCGTGCAGGCACGGCTGCCCGGCATCTCCGTGAGCCAGGTCGCGCGGCGCTACGACGTCAACGCCAACCTAGTGTTCAGCTGGCTGAGGAACCCGCGCTTCGCGCCCGACGAGGCGGCCGTGGAGGAGCACGTGGGGTTCCTTCCGGTCGAGATCGTCGATGCCGGTGTGGAGCCAGATCGCGAGCCCGTCGAGGCGGATGCGCCGGCGCCTGCGGGCCGGATCGAGCTGGAGCTCGCGGGCGGTCACCGGCTTCAGGTCGTGGGGCCCTACGATCCGGAGGCGCTGGCGCGGCTGATCCGCGGGCTGTCGGGCCCGTGATCCCGGTCCCTGTGGGCACGCGGGTCTGGCTCGCGGCGGGGGTGACCGACATGCGCCGCGGCTTCGCCTCGCTGGCGGCGCAGATCGAGAAGACCCTCGAGCTCGACCCCTATGCCGGGCACCTCTTCATCTTCCGGGGCAGACGCGGCGACCTGATCAAGGTGATCTGGTTCGACGGGCAGGGCTCGTGCCTGTTCTCCAAGAGGCTGGAGCGGGGCCGCTTCGCCTGGCCCTCGGCGAGCGAGGGCAAGGTGGCGCTGACCGCGGCGCAGACGGCGATGCTGCTCGAGGGCCTGGACTGGAGGACCCCGGCCCGCCCATGGCGGCCGCTGAAGGCAGGATAATATCGTCCTGCCAGCCGGTTGGGGATCCCCAACCGGCACCTCGCCATGCTATCATCGGCCATGCTCGACGAGGCCGTGCCGCTGCCCGAGGACCCTGGCGATCTGAAGGCCCTCGCACGGCTCCTGATCGCCGAGGTGAAGGCCCAGGCGCTGCTGATCGAGAAGCTGCGCCATCAGCTCGCGGGCCACCGGGCACACCGGTTCGGCCCCTCGGGCGAGAGCGCCGACCAGCTCCAGCTGGCGCTCGAGGCGAGCGAGGTGGCGGCCGGCGCCATCATGGGCCGGCTGCGGCTCCCCGAGGAGGACGAGGACGAGGAGGCGCGCCGTCCGAAGCGCCGACCGATCCCCGACCACGTCCCGCGCATGGAGGTCGAGATCGCGCCGGCCGAGGAGGCCTGCGCTCGCTGCGGGGGCCGCCTCCGACGCCTGGGCGAGGACGTGACCGAGGAGCTCGAGTACGTGCCGGGGCGCTTCGTCGTGAACCGCATCACCCGACCGCGCCTCGCCTGCTCGGGCTGCGAGCGCTTCGTGCAGGCGCCGCTTCCCTCACGGCCCATCGAACGCGGTCGCCCGGGGCCGGGGCTGCTGGCCCACGTCCTCGTCTCGAAGTTCGGCAACCATCTTCCCCTGTACCGCCAGAGCACGATCTACGCCCGCGACGGGCTCGACCTGGACCGCTCCACCCTCGCGGACTGGGTCGGGCGATCGACGGCGCTGCTGGAGCCGCTCGCGGCCGCCATCGGGCGGCACGCCCTCGGCGGCGAGGCGCTGTTCGCCGACGACACCCCCGTGGCCATGCTCGCCCCCGGCCGCGGCAGGACCACCACGGCGCGGATGTGGGTCTACGTGCGCGACGAGCGGCCCTGGGGCGGGCCGGCGCCGCCCGCGGCCTGGTACCAGTTCTCCCCCGATCGCCGGGGCGAGCACCCGCAGCGCCACCTGAAGACCTTCGCCGGCTGGATGCACGCGGACGACTACGCGGGCTTCAGGGAGCTGTACCGGAAGGACGCCGTCCGTGAGGTCGCCTGCCTGGCCCACGTCCGGCGCAAGTTCGTCGACGTCCACCGCTCGCAAGGCTCCGCGATCGCCGAGGAAGCGATCCGGCGCATCGCCGAGCTCTACGCGGTCGAGAAGGCGGCGCGCGGCCGGCCGCCCGAGGAGAGGGCGCGCCTGCGCCAGGCCGACGCCCGTCCCGTCCTCGACGACCTCGAGGCCTGGCTCGCCGCTCAGCTGCCCGCCCTGTCGGGCAAGACCCCGCTCGCGGCCGCCATCCGCCACGCCCTCGTGCGCCTGCCCAAGCTCAGGCCCTACCTCGAGCACGGCACCCTGGAGGCGGAGAACAACGCAGCCGAGCGCGCCATGAGGCCGATCGCCCTCGGGCGGAAGAACTACCTCTTCGTGGGCTCGCAGGCCGGCGGCCGCGCCGCCGCGGCGGCCTACACCCTGATCGAGACCGCCAAGCTGAACGGCGCCGACCCCGAGGCCTGGCTCGCCGACACCCTGGCCCGCATCCCGGACCACAAGATCACCCGCCTCGACGAACTCATGCCCTGGAACCACCCCTCAGCGCGGTGACGCCGGACGCATACGTCTGGTTCGACCCTTCGACGCCCTGGCACGCGGCGCCATCGGGCAAGCGCGGCGGCCAGCCGGTCTACAGCGACGCCGCGATCCAGGCTTGCCTGACGATCAAGGTGCTGTTCGGCCTGCCGCTTCGCCAGACGACCGGCTTCGTCGCGAGCCTTCTGAAGTTCGCGGGGCTCGACTGGCCGGTGCCGGACTTCTCGACGCTCTGCCGACGGCAGAAGACCTTGGCCGTTCAGCTGCCCTACCGGGGCAGCGGCGGCCCGCTGCACCTGCTCGTGGACAGCACGGGCATCAAGGTCCGAGGCGAGGGGGAATGGCACGCGCGCAAGCATGGCGGGGCGCGCAGACGGATCTGGCGAAAGGTCCACCTCGCCGTCGACGAGGTGACACTCGAGGTCCGCGCGGTCGAGATCACCGGCAGCGGCGTCGGCGATGGGCCTGTGCTACCGGACCTGCTCGGCCAGATCCCAGCAAACGAGCCAATCGTCTCGGTCACCGCCGACGGCGCCTACGACACCCGCGGCTGCCGCGACGCCATCGCGAACCGCGGCGCGGACGCTGTCATCCCGCCCCGGCGAAATGCCAAGCCTTGGGAGAAGGACAGCCCCGGCGTAGAAGCGAGGAACGAGGCTCTGCGCGCCATCAAGCGCCTCGGCCGCACGATCTGGCGCCGATGGAGCGGATACCACCGCCGAAGCCGCGCCGAGACCAAGATGAACTGCATGAAGCTCCTCGGGCAAAAGCTCATGGCCCGCGACTTCGACCGCCAGACCGCCGAACTCCAAGTCCGCATCGCCATCCTCAACCGCTATACCGCGCTCGGCATCCCCGTCACACGACCCGTCGGCTGACCGCCGCGGGGAAAGGGGAAGCTCGGCCTTCAGGCGTTCCGTGCAACAGAGCCCCCCGATGACAATATAGCTCTCGTCGCTATCGTCGATAGAGGCAAGCACCTGTATCCCCATCATTGTCTCGGGTTGTTTAGCAAGCCAGTCCTGAGTATCTTCCTTCAGTAAGTATAGTTTCACATGCTCCGCCTCTCATCTTCAAACGCAAGATATCCACCAGGCTCTCACGTGTTTATATTTACTGGCGCAGGACACCTGCCGTCTCTACGTCGCTGGTCTCGAGAAGGTTGATAAAGGTTGATACGGGCGCCTCCTCCGAGTCGGCGCCCGTCCCCCTCAAGCCACCCCGGCCCCCTGCGTCGCCGTGTAGAGCCCGTAGAGCGACTGGCTCGCCGTCATGAAGAGCCGGTTCCGCTTCGGTCCGCCGAAGCAGAGGTTGCCGCAGACCTCCGGAAGCCGGATCCTTCCGAGCAGAACGCCCTCGGGGCTCCACACCGTCACGCCGTTGTAGCCGACGTTGCGCCCGGCGTTCGAGGACGACCAGACGTTGCCGTAGACGTCCACGGCGAGGCCGTCGGGGCCGCACTTCACGCCGTCCACCACGCAGTCGGTGAACACGCGCCCGTTGGTGGCCTCCCCGTCCGCCACGTCGAAGACGAAGATCAGGCCCTCGCCGCCCGGCCCCTGGTCGCCCGGCCCCTTACCGGTCGAGGCGATGTAGAGCCGGCTCTCGTCGGGCGAGAGCGCCAGGCCGTTGGGGTCGGGCACCATGTCCTCGCCCACCACGCGCGTCACGGTGCCGTCGGGCGTCACGCGGTAGGTGGCGGTGGGCATTGCGCGCTGGGCCTCCCCGATCTCAGGCGGCTGGCCCAGCGTGGGGTCGAGGAGCCCGTCGGGGTTGGACGGCCCGCCGGGCGCATCGGGCGCGCCCTCGTAGAGCTGGCCGCCATAGGGCGGGTCGGTGAACCAGTAGGAGCCGTCGGTGTGGGCCACCACGTCGTTGGGGGAGTTGAAGGGCTGGCCCTCGAACTCGTCGGCCACCACCGTCACCGAGCCGTCGAGCTCGTAGCGCACCACGCGCCGCGTCAGGTGCTCGCACGACAGCTGGCGGCCCTGGTGGTCGAAGCTGTTGCCGTTGGAGTTCTGCGAGGGCGCGCGGAAGGTGCTGACGTGGCCGTCCTCGGAGAGGTAGCGCATCTGCCGGTTCTCGGGGATGTCCGAGAAGACGACGTACTTGCCCACGCCGGACCAGGCCGGCCCCTCGGCCCAGCGCGCGCCGGTCCACAGCCGCTCGATCGAGGCGTTGGGCTGGGCGAGCCCGTTGAAGCTCGGGTCGACCGCGATCACGTCGGGATCCCAGAAGTAGGTGGTGGGCGCCCCCCCGGGCCCGAAGTCGCGCGGCGGGCTCGTCACGGTGGAGGGGGGCGCCACGGGGCCCACCTCCTCCTGCGCCAGCGCGGCGCGGGCGCCGAGCGCGAGCCCGGCCGTCCCGAGACCGATGGCGCCCAAGGCGTGGCGCCGCGAGAGCGCGGCTCGGGTCTCGTGGTCCGACATGATGGTCCTCCCCAGGTCCGTGTCGTTGCGCCCATGACCTTAGGTCGTCCCGCCCGGGCTTGTCGAACGTTTCGAGCGTGCGGGCGCCGCGCGGCGGCCCCTTGCGTCCCGCGGGGCGAGGACTCATCGTGCCGCCGGTCACGCGCCAGGGGAGGCAGGCATGAGCGACACGCGCGCGCATCGGCGGTTCCGATCGCAGGAGTGGTTCGACAACCCCAACAACCCCGGCATGACGGCGCTCTATCTCGAGCGCTACCAGAACTCGACCTTCACGCGCGGGGAGCTTCAAAGCGAGCGCCCGGTGGTCGGCATCGCCCAGACCGGCTCGGACCTCGTGCCGTGCAACAAGATCCACGTCTTCCTGATGGACCGCGTGAAGGCGGGCATCCGCGACGCGGGCGGCATCCCGATGGAGTTCCCGGTCCACCCGATCCAGGAGACCGGCAAGCGCCCGACGGCCGCGCTCGACCGCAACCTCGCCTACCTCAGCCTCGTCGAGGTGCTGCACGGCTACCCGATCGACTCGGTGGTGCTGACGACGGGCTGCGACAAGACCACGCCCGCGATGCTGATGGGGGCGGCCACGGTGGACATCCCGGCCATCGTGCTCTCGGGCGGGCCGATGCTCGACGGCTGGTGGAAGGGCAAGCGCGCGGGCTCGGGCACCATCATCTGGGAGGGGCGGCGGCTCCTCGCGGAGGACAGGATCGGCTACCCCGAGTTCATCGACATGGCCTGCGCCTCGGCGCCCTCGCTCGGCCACTGCAACACCATGGGCACCGCGAGCACGATGAACGCCATGGCCGAGGCGCTCGGCATGAGCCTGCCGGGCTGCTCGGCCATCCCCGCGCCCTTCCGCGAGCGCATGGCGATGGCCTACGAGACCGGGCGCCGCGCCGTCGAGATCGCCTGGGAGGATCTCAAGCCCTCCGACATCCTCACGCGCGAGGCGTTCGAGAACGCGATCGTCGTCAACTCGGCGATCGGCGGCTCGACCAACGCGCCGCCGCACCTCCAGGCGGTGGCGCGCCACGCGGGCGTCGATCTCGACGTGACCGACTGGCAGAGGATCGGCTTCGACGTGCCGTTGCTCCTGAACATGCAGCCCGCGGGCGAGTATCTGGGCGAGTCCTTCTACCGCGCGGGCGGGGTGCCGGCGATCATGGGCGAGCTGCGCCGCGCGGGTCGTCTCCACGAGGGCGCCACGACGGTGGCCGGAAAGCCGCTGTCCGAGACCCTGGCGGGGTGGGAGAGCCGCGACCGGGCCGTCATCAAGACGGTGGCCGAGCCGATGCGCGAGAACGCGGGCTTCCTGGTGCTGTCGGGCAACCTCTTCGACAGCGCGCTGATGAAGACCTCCGTCATCTCGAAGGACTTCCACGACCGCTTCCTCAGCGACGAGGGGCGCGAGGGCGTCCACGAGGCCCTCGCGGTCGTCTTCGAGGGCCCCGAGGACTACCACGACCGCATCAACGACCCCGATCTCGGGATCGACGAGCGCTCGATGCTGTTCATCCGCGGCGTGGGCTGCATCGGCTATCCGGGCTCGGCCGAGGTGGTGAACATGCAGCCGCCCGACGCGGTCCTGAAGCGCGGCATCGACCACCTGCCCACGGTGGGCGACGGGCGCCAGTCGGGCACCTCCGAGAGCCCCTCGATCCTCAACGCCTCGCCCGAGGCGGCGGTGGGGGGCGGGCTCGCGCTCTTGCGGACGGGCGACCGGGTGCGGCTCGACCTCAACCGCTCGCGCCTCGACGCGCTCGTGGACCCCGAGGAGTGGGAGGCCCGCCGCGCCGGCTGGACGGTGCCCGTGATCGAGAGCCAGACGCCCTGGGAGGAGATCTACCGCCGCCATGTCGGCCAGCTCGCGCAGGGCGGCTGCCTGGAGCTGGCGACGGCCTACCAGCGCGTGGCGCGCGTCCTGCCGCGCGACAACCACTAGGCCCGCGCGGCGCAGGCCGGGCCCTCAGCCCGCGAGGATCTCGCAGAAGCGGTCCACCGCCTCTCCTTCCGTGGACCAGCCGCAGACCAGGCGCGCGGTCAGCGGCTCCTCGGGGTCGCCGTCGATCTCGCCGTCCCAGAGGTAGTAGAGCGCGCCCGCGTCGTGCAGGCGACGGTGGGCCGCGCGGGGGAAGCGGGCGAAGGCGATGTTGACCTGCGGCTCGTAGGCCAGCTCGGCGCCGGCGGCGCGCAGGCCCGCGGTCAGCCGCGCGCAGGCGGCGTTGGACCGCCGCGCGAGGTCGAGCCACAGGTCGTCGTCGAGATAGGCGGCCATCTGGGCGGAGAGGTAGCGGTGCTTGGAGAAGAGATGCGCGCCGCGCTTGCGCCGAAGCTCGAACTCCCACGACAGCGCTGGGTCGCGCAGGACCACCGCCTCGACCCCCATCAGACCGTTCTTGGTGCCCCCGAAGGTCACGGCGTCGAAGCCCCGGACCATCGCGGCCGCCGTGGTGTCGAGCGAGGCGGCCGCGTTGGCGAAGCGCGCGCCGTCCATGTGCAGCGGCAGCGAGCCCGCCGCCTGGCGCAAGCGCGCGAGCTCCGCGAGCGTGTGGACGGTGCCCTTCTCGGTCGCCTGGGTCACGGTGACGGGGCCGCGCTGGGGGCCGTGGACGCCGCGCGTCTCCTCGCCGGCGATGGCGGCGCGAAGCGCGTCCGGGTCCATCTTGCCGCCCTCGCCCCCCACGGGGACGAGCTTGGCGCCGCCGGTGTAGAACTCGGGCGCGTTGCACTCGTCCTCCTGGACATGGGCGTGGGGCGCGCAGAACACGGCCGACCAGGGCCTCGCCAGGCAGGCCAGCGCCAGCGCGTTGCCGGCGGTGCCGGTGGCGACGAGGTGGACGGCGGCCTCGGGCCAGCTGAGCAGCGCGCGCAGCCGCTCGCGCACGCCCGCCATGATCGGGTCGGCGCCGTAGGAGGGGGCGTGGCCCTGGTTGGCGGCGACGAGCGCCTCCATGACGAGCGGATGCACCGGGCCGGTGTTGTCGGAGGCGAAGGCGAGCGGCGCGGCGGCGACCGCTTGGGGCGCGTTCATACGGGCTCCTCCACGATGTGGTCCTCCCATTCCTCCTCGGGCACCTCCAGCTCCGAGACGGTCCAGCCGCGCGCCGAGACGCCGGCCTCATGGACGCTCTCGGGGCGCCCCGTCACGAGCGGGTGCCAGTCGGGCAGCCGCCGGCCCTCGTGCAGCAGGCGGTAGGCGCAGGTGGCGGGCATGAAGTAGGCGGCGCCCGGCAGGGTGCGCGGCGTCAGCACCACGCATTCGGGGACGTAGGCGCGGCGCGTCTCGTAGCGCGCGCAGCGGCAGGTCTCGCCGTCGAGCAGCCGGCAGGCGACGCGGGTCATCGCCACCTCGCCGGTGTCGGGATCCTCGAGCTTGTTGAGGCAGCACTTGCCGCAGCCGTCGCAGAGCGCCTCCCACTCGCGCGGGGTCATGGCCCGGAGCGGCACCCGCTCCCAGTAGCGCTCTCGCAGGCCTGCGCGCTCGATGGGGTCGCGCAGGCCCTCGCGCTCGATGGGGTCGGCGGCGGCGGCGCGCGGGCGCCCGACGCCGCTCACGGCCGGGACGCCCGCGCGCAGCTGGGCTCGCCGAGCGCCGCGCGGGCGCGCCCGCAATCCTCGGCCATCTTCGCCTTGAGCGCCTCCACCGAGGGGAAGCTGGCCTCGGGGCGCAGGAACTCGGAGAGGCCCACCGAGAGGCGCGCGCCGTAAAGGTCGCCCTCGAAGTCGAGCAGATGGGTCTCCAGGTTGGGGCGGTTCTCGCCGAACATCGGCCGCGTGCCGAGCGAGGCCGCGCCGTCGTGGGAGCCGCGATGGGGGCCGTCCATCACGTCGGCGCGCACCGCGTAGACGCCGAAGCGCGGCAGGTGCAGCCCGTGGAGGTCGAGGTTGGCGGTGGGGTAGCCCAGGGTCCGCCCGCGCTTGTCGCCGTGGAGCACGGGGCCCTCGATGCGGTGCATGTGGCCGAGCAGCCGCGCGGCCTCGCGCGGGCGGCCCTCCGAGAGCGCCTCGCGGATGCGCGTCGAGGAGACCTCGCCCGCGTCGAGCGACACCATCGGCGCCACGCTGACGCCGAGCCCGTGCGCCTCGCCGAGGCGCGCCAGCACCTCCGGGTCGCCGGCGCGATTGCGGCCGAAGCGGAAGTCGCGCCCGACCACGGCATGGGCGAGGCCGAGCGAGCCCGCCAGGATCTCGGCCACGAACGCCTCGGCCGAGAGCCGCGCCATCGCCTCGTCGAAGGGGAGCTCGTAGAGCACGTCCACGCCGAGCCGCTCCAGGCGCGAGGCGCGCGCGGCCGGCGACATGAGCCGAAAGGGCGGGGCGCCCTGCGCGAAGTGCTCGCGCGGGTGGGGCTCGAAGGTGACGACGCCCAAGGGCGCGCCGAGCCGCCGGGCCTCGGCGCGGGCCACGTCGAGGACGGCCTGATGGCCCAGATGCACGCCGTCGAAATTGCCGATGGCGGCGCTCGCCCCGCGATCAGGGATGTGGGCGGGGTCGCGGTGGATCCTCATGGGGGCGAGGTATCGCCCCCCCCGATCACGCGCAAGCGGCCAGCGGGGCGGGCGCGCGGGCGGACGCCCGACGGGCGGGCACCAGCACCTCGGCCTCGCCGGTGATGACCACGGTGGCGCCGACGCGCGCCTCGCAGGCGAGCGTGGCGCGGCGCCGGGCCGGGTCGATGGCCGCGACGGTGACGGTGGCCGTCACCGCGTCGCCGAGGCGGACGGGCGCGCGGAAGCGCAGCGACTGGCCGAGCTGGTTCGTGCCGCGCCCCGGCAGGCGCTCGCCGATGATGGCCAAGAAGCGCGATGCCGAGAGCATCCCGTGCGCGACGCGGCCCCCGGGACACCGAAGGCGCGCGCGTCGGCGTCGCACAGATGGATCGGGTTGCGGTCCTCCGACAGCTCCGCGAAGGCCGTCACCTCGCGCTCGCCCACCGTCTTGACGAGGCTGCGCGAGAGGCCGACGGCCATGTCCTCGATGAAGACGGTTCCCACGTCATGGTCCATTCGCTGCGCCTCCGAGGGACAGGACGCAACGATATTACCTGAACCCGCATGAAGTCCAGCGGTTTCGCACCTGCAGCAGAAACGAACTGTCTTTTGAGGATCGCTGGAAGCAGCAATCGATCTCACCGCAGCTTGCCGATCGCGTAGGTCACGCTCGTCGTCGCCCGGGCGAGATAGGCGGTCAGGCGCGCCTCGTCGGGATGCTCGACGGTCGCCGTCTCCGTCAGCGCGAGGCCGCCCGTGACGAAGAGGCCTTCGAGCCCTTCGCCCATCGCGCCCGCCATGTCGGTGGCGATGCCGTCGCCGACGCACAGGATCCGGTCGTCCTCCACGTCGCGGATGCGCCGGAGGCGGCGCCGGGCGAGGTCGTAGATCGGCGGGTGGGGCTTGCCGAAGTAGAGCGAGGTGCCCCCCATCTCGGTGTATTCCGCCGCGAGCGCGCCGGCGCAGATCACCCGGCGCTCGCCGATGTCCACCACGATGTCGGGGTTGGCGCACAGCAGCGGCATGCCCTCCTGGAGGGCGTAGAGGAAGGTCGCGCGGTAGTCGGCGGGCGTGTCGTCGCCGTCGAGGGGGCCGGTCACGACGAGCCCCTCGGCGTCCTGAAGGCCCACGCGTTCGATGCCGATGTCCTCGACGATCTCCATCGGCTCGAAGAAGCCCTCGTCCTGGGGCGGGCCGATGTGGTGGACGCGCCGGCCCACGAGGCCGCGGAACATCGCCGCGCGCGCGCTGTCGCCGGAGGTGACGACCGCGTCCCAGGCGTCCTCGGGCACGCCGATGCGCGCGAGCTGGCGCTCGACGCCGGCGCGCGGGCGCGGCGAGTTCGTGAGCAGCAGCACGATGCCCCCCTCGGCGCGGTAGCCCTTGAGCGCGGCCATCGCCTCGGGGAAGGGCCGCACGCCGTCGTGGATGCAGCCCCACACGTCGCAGAACAGCGCGTCGTAGTCGGGCGCGACCTCGGCGAGCGCGTGGAGGATGCGGGTCAAAGCTGGAGCGCCGGGATGATCTGCTTCTTGCGGCTCATCACGCCGGGCAGCACCACGGTGTCGCCCTCGACGCTCACGCCGAAGCTCTTCTCGGCGAGCCCCTTCGTCATGTCGTTGGGCACGAGCAGCGTCGCCTCCTCGCGCAGGATGTCCACGACGAACATCAGCACCTCGTTGACGCCGTCCTCCAGCGCGACCTGGGGCATGGCGGCCATGATCTCATGGCGGCGCGCCAGGATCGGCTCGGGCGAGGTGGTCTCGAGCACCGAGACGCGCAGCGTCATGGGCCCCAGCTCGAACGCCTTGGAGTCCATGCGCAGAAGCTCGGCCTCCGACAGCCGCGACACGTCCGACTTGGCGGCGAACATCTCGGAGGCGAGGTCGGGGATCGACACGCCCAGGGACTCGGCCAGCCGCTCGGCCAGCTCGCGGTCGCGCGGCGTGGTGGTGGGCGAGCGGAACTCGAGCGTGTCCGACAGGATGCACGACAGCATCGCGCCGCGCAGCCCCTCGGGCATGCGCTCCACCGCGTCGCCCATCAGCTCGGCCATCACGGTCGCGGTGCAGGCGAGCGGGCGCATGGTGATCTCGATCGGCCCGCGCGTCTCCAGCCCGCCCACCAGGCGGTGGTGGTCGATCACCTGCGTCACGTCGGCCTCGCCGATGCGCGAGGGCAGCTCGGCGGGGTTGTTGGTGTCCACCACGACGACCCGCTCGCCGGGCTCCACGTCCTCGATCACGCGCGGCGTCTCCAGCCCCCAGCGTTCGAGCGCGAAGGCGGCCTCGGCGTTGGGCTCGCCCAGGAGCACCGCCTCGGCGGGCTCGCCGCGGATCTCGGAGAGATACCACGCCCAGATCAGCGGCGAGCCGGTCGAGTCCGTGTCGGGGGCGGTGTGGCCGAACACCTTGATGGTCATGGAGGGATCCTTCGGGGCGCGGGGCGTGTCGCGCGGCTTATAGGAAGCGCGCGGGGGGATGTCACGGGCGCGCGGCGCGGGCGCCGACCCCGGTTCGGCGCGAGGCGGGCAGGGGATCGACCGTCCAGCCGGCCTCCTCGAGCAGGCTCGGCACGCCGTCCTCGCCGGGCAGGTGCGCGGCCCCGAACGCCGCCAGCACCCGCCCGCCCGTCGCCGCCGCGGCCTCGATCACGGGGATCCAGGCGCGGTTGCGATCCGCGATCAGCGCGGTGTCGAAGAGCGCGGCGGCCGCCGCCACATCGGCCGGCGTCAGGCCGTCCATCCGCTCCAGCGCGATGCGGTTGAGCGCGCCCGCGCCCCCCATGCGGCCGGCGAAGTAGAGGTCGAGCAGCGCCACCATCGCCCCCTCGCCATCCTCGGACCCGCGCGCGCCTGCGACGAGCATCCGCAGCTCCGCCTCGGCCGGCAGCCCCGAGAGCGCGCGCAGCACGGTGTCGAAGGGCTCGAGCGCGCCGACCGCGGCGCCATGCGCGCGTGCCTCCCGCTCGATCATGCGGTCGAGCCCCTCGGGCACGGCGCCGTCGGCCGGGATCGCGCAAGCGGGCACGGCGAGCGCCATCGAGAGCCAGGCGGGACGGTAGCGGGCGGCCAGGACGCCGGGGATCCCGCGCTCGCGGGCCGCCGCGGAGACGACGGCCCAATCCTCGGGCGAGAGCCTGTCGGTCAGGCTCGGACCCTCGGGGGCGAGGATGCGGCTCGGATCCGCGGCGACATGCGCGCCGAGCGCCGCGATCTCGACCTCGGTGGCCTCCAGCAGCACGCGGTCGGCGCGCTCGACGTGGGGGCGCACGCGGTCCATCACCGCGCCGAGCCGGGGATCGGACAGGTGCATCGTCCCCACCAGCACGATTTCGGCCGCCCCCTTGCGGGCGCGCCAGATCAGGCCCTCGCCATGGGGCGCGCGGGCGGCCGCGTCCTCGATCGCGGCGCGCTCGGCGGGGGCGAGCGCGTCGAGCAGGCTCGGGCCGCGACAGCCCTCCGCCCCGCCTTGCGCAAGGGCGGGCGCGAGGGAGAGCCAGAGCACGGCGAGCGCACCGAGCAGGCGCGCGCGGGAGGTCGTGCCAGGCCGGCGCGCGCGGGAGGTCGTGAGGGGCATCGGGCGGGCGCTCCTGCGGGGACGAGCGTCAGGCTATGCCGGCTGTCGGGGCCCTTCAACGGCGCCATCGCGGCCTTCGTGGGGCGATCGCGCGAGCCATGCCCGTCCCCGCCGGGATCGTCTCCGAAGCTGCGACAATCCGGTTGACGACCCGTTGACACTTCCGCGAGCCGCGCCTAACTGCCGCGTCGTTGGCACTCCCCTCGGGTGAGTGCCAGGAAATGCAAACACCTGATGAAGGGAGCCGCGACAGATGGCCTTCACCCCGCTTCACGACCGCGTCCTGGTCCGTCGCATCGAGTCCGACGAGAAGACCAAGGGCGGCCTGATCATCCCCGACAACGCCAAGGAGAAGCCCGCCGAGGGCGAGATCGTGGGCGTCGGCGCGGGCGCGCGCGACGAGGACGGCTCGCGCATCCCGATGGACGTCAAGGTCGGCGACCGGATCCTCTTCGGCAAGTGGTCGGGCACCGAGGTCACCATCGACGGCGACGAGATGCTCATCATGAAGGAGAGCGACATCCTCGGCATCGTCGAGGACACCGCCGTCTCCGCCGCCGCCTGATCGGGCCGGCCCGCGACACCCCATAGATTTCAGGAGGAACCGATGGCTTCCAAAGACGTGAAGTTCAACACCGACGCCCGCACCCGCATGCTGCGCGGCGTCAACGTCCTGGCCGACGCGGTCAAGGTCACGCTGGGCCCGAAGGGCCGCAACGTGGTCCTCGACAAGTCGTTCGGCGCGCCCCGCATCACCAAGGACGGCGTCACCGTCGCCAAGGAGATCGAGCTCGAGGACAAGTTCGAGAACATGGGCGCGCAGATGGTCAAGGAAGTGGCCCAGCGCACCAACGACGAGGCCGGCGACGGCACCACGACGGCCACCGTGCTCGCCCAGGCGATCATCAAGGAGGGCCTCAAGTCGGTCGCGGCCGGCATGAACCCGATGGACCTCAAGCGCGGCATCGACCTGGCCACCCTGAAGGTCGTCGAGCACATCAAGGCCGCGGCCCGCGACGTGTCCGATTCGGCCGAGGTCGCCCAGGTCGGCACCATCTCGTCCAACGGCGAGGTCGAGATCGGCCGCCAGATCGCCGACGCGATGCAGAAGGTCGGCAACGAGGGCGTCATCACCGTCGAGGAGAACAAGGGGCTGGAGACCGAGACCGAGGTGGTCGAGGGCATGCAGTTCGACCGCGGCTACCTGAGCCCCTACTTCGTGACCAACCCCGAGAAGATGGTCGCCGAGCTCGAGGACGTCATGATCCTGCTGCACGAGAAGAAGCTCTCGTCGCTCCAGCCGATGGTGCCGCTCCTGGAGTCGGTCATCCAGAGCCAGAAGCCGCTCCTGATCGTGGCCGAGGACGTCGAGGGCGAGGCGCTCGCCACGCTCGTCGTCAACAAGCTGCGCGGCGGCCTCAAGATCGCGGCCGTCAAGGCGCCGGGCTTCGGCGACCGCCGCAAGGCCATGCTCCAGGACATCGCCATCCTCACGGGCGGGCAGGTCATCTCCGAGGATCTCGGGATGAAGCTCGAGAACGTGACGATGGACATGCTGGGCTCGGCCAAGCGCATCTCGATCACCAAGGACGAGACCACGATCGTGGACGGCCATGGCGAGAAGTCCGAGATCGAGGCCCGCGTCTCCCAGATCCGCCAGCAGATCGAGGAGACCACGTCTGATTACGACAAGGAGAAGCTCCAGGAGCGGGTCGCCAAGCTCGCCGGCGGCGTCGCGGTCATCCGCGTCGGCGGCATGACCGAGGTCGAGGTCAAGGAGCGCAAGGACCGCGTGGACGACGCGCTCAACGCGACCCGCGCGGCCGTGCAGGAGGGCATCGTCGTCGGCGGCGGCGTGGCGCTCGTCCAGGGCGCCAAGGCGCTCGACGGGCTGACCGGCGAGAACTCCGACCAGAACGCCGGCATCGCCATCGTGCGCAAGGCGCTCGAGGCTCCGCTGCGCCAGATCGCCGAGAACGCTGGCGTCGACGGCTCGGTGGTCGCGGGCAAGATCCGCGAGTCCTCGGACCTCTCCTACGGGTTCAACGCCCAGACGGAGGAGTACGGCGACATGTTCAAGTTCGGCGTGATCGACCCCGCGAAGGTCGTCCGCACCGCGCTCGAGGACGCCTCGTCGGTGGCGGGCCTGCTGATCACCACCGAGGCCATGGTCGCCGACAAGCCCGAGCCGAAGGGCCAGGGCGCCGGCATGGGTGGCATGGGCGGCATGGGCGGCATGGACGGCATGATGTAGGCCTCCGCCGTTTTGGCTGAGGGGAGGGGCGTCCTGCGGGGCGCCCCTTCTTCGTCTGGAGGCGTGGCATGGTGATCGGCCCCGACTTCACGACGGACGCCAGCCCCGAGCAGTTCGAGGAGATCGACGCGCTGCTGCGTGCCGCCTTCGGCCAGCGCGGGGAGGCCGATCTGGTGCGCCGGCTTCGCGCCGACGGCGACATCTGGGTCGAGCGGGTCAAGCTTTGGGGCGGAGGGATCGCCGAATACGCCGCCTTGTCGGGGATGCGCGCACCCGAGGGCTGGGCTTGCCTCGCGCCGTTGGCCGTGCTGCCGCGTCTCCAGAACGCCGCCGCGGCGCCGCCCCGCATGGTCGGCGACCACCGCTACCGCATCGGCACCCGGCTGGCCTCCGAGATCGCGCTCCTGGCGCGGCAGCGCGACCTCGCGGCGAAGCGCGACGGCCGCTTCCCCGCCGCGATCGTCGTCCTGGGCTCCGTGCCGTTCTACGAGCGCGCGGGCTTCAGCGCCGCCCGAGCCCGCAACCTTCGCTCGCCCTACCCGGTCGAGAACACCCTCGTCGCGGCCCCCGGCGACGATGCGCCCGCAGCGACGCTGGTCTATCCGCGCGCCTTCGAGGCGCTTTGAGGCGCTTTGAAGCGGGGGGGCGGGCGGCGTGGAACCCGGCCCCCGCCCTTCGTGTTTCGGGGGTGCACACACCAACGGAGGACACCATGGCCACCACAGCGCAAGGCGGGAGCCTGATCTCCTCGTCCGACGTCGTGGGCACCGATGTCTACGGCACGGACGGCAAGAAGGTCGGGGCGATCGACCACCTGATGATCGACAAGGTGTCGGGCAAGGTCGCCTATGCCGTGATGAACTTCGGCGGCTTCCTCGGCGTGGGCGGCGACCATCGGCCCGTGCCC
This sequence comes from uncultured Alphaproteobacteria bacterium, assembly GCA_963799455.1. Taxonomy (GTDB): domain Bacteria; phylum Pseudomonadota; class Alphaproteobacteria; order Rhodobacterales; family Rhodobacteraceae; genus CAWCXF01. The sequence continues at coordinate 1,095,182 of CAWCXF010000007.1, forward strand.
TGGGGGGTGCTCCACTACGACACCTCCAAGGGCGGGTTCATGTCGAACCTGTCCAAGGAGACGGTCGAGGGCGCGCCCTCGCACGACGCCGGCTGGTCGTCGAACCGCGACTGGGAGGAGCAGACGCACCGCCATTACGGCACCAGCGCCTACTGGATCTGACGCGTCGAGGCGCCGACGCGCGAAGGGGGTCGCCATGGGCGGCCCCCTTCGTCGTCCGGGCCGGGCCGTTCCGGCCTTGCCGTCGCGCGCGGTTCGTGGATCGTGCCCCGCATGGGCGCGGCTCGCCATCATGTGACCTGCCCGCAGGGGCGCGACGGGCGCGCGGCCGCGGCGGCCCGCGCGTGAGCCGGGCGCTGCTGCTGACGGCGCTCGTCATGACGGCCTTCGCGGGCAACTCGGTGCTCAACCGGCTCGCCGTCGCCGACGGCGCGATCGGCGCCGCGCCCTTCGCGGTGATCCGCCTCGCCTCGGGCGCGCTGGCGCTCGCCGCGCTGACGGCGCTGCGAGGGCGGGGGCCCGCTTGGGGCGGATGGCTGGGACCGGCGTCGCTGCTGATCTACATCGTCGGGTTCTCGCTCGCCTATCGCGGGCTCGACGCGGCCACCGGCGCGCTGATCCTGTTCGGCGGGGTGCAGGCGGTGATGTTCGCGGGCGCCTTGATCTCGGGCGAGCGGGTCGCGCCGATGCGCTGGGTCGGGATGACGACGGCGCTCGTCGGGCTCGCGGCCCTGCTGGGGCCGGGCGCGGGCGCCCCCCGAGCGGGGCCGGCGGCGCTGATGGGGCTCGCGGCGCTGGGCTGGGGGCTCTACTCGCTCCACGGGCGCCGGTCGGCCGACCCGTTGGGCGAGACGGCCGCCAATTTCCTCGTCGCCACGCCGCTCTGCCTGCCGCTGCTGCTCATGGGCGCGGGGCCGGTCACGCCCTGGGGCGCGACGCTCGCGGCGATCTCGGGCGCGGCGACCTCGGGCCTGGGCTACGCGCTGTGGTACGCCGTGCTGCCCGGCCTCGCCGCCTCTGCGGCGGCGTTGGCGCAGCTCTCGGTGCCGCTGATCGCGCTGGCGGGCGGCGCCGCGCTCCTCGGCGAGTGGCCGGCCGCGCGCTTCGCACCGGCGGCGGCGCTGATCCTCGGCGGCATCGCGCTGGGCCTCCGACCGGAGCGCCGGGACCGCCCGGAGCGCCGGGACCGCTCCCGCTAGCGGGCGGGGCCCGTCAGCCGCGTGACGTGGCCCATCTTGCGCCCCGGCCGCGCCTCGGCCTTGCCGTAGAGGTGCGGGCGCGCCGCGGCGTCGGCCGCGAGCGCCGGAGCGTCGGGGATCGCGCCGAGGAGGTTCTCCATCACCGCGTCGGAGTGCCGGCGCCCGTCGCCGAGCGGCCAGCCTGCTATGGCCCGGACGTGCTGCTCGAACTGATCGACGACGCAGGCGGCCTCGGTCCAGTGGCCCGAGTTGTGCACGCGCGGCGCGATCTCGTTGACGACGAGGCCCCCCGGAGCGCCGGGTCCGCCGGCGGTCACGAACATCTCGACCCCGATCACGCCCGCGTAGTCGAGCGCGTTGAGGATCCGTCCGGCGATCAGCACCGCGTCCTGGCGCTGGGCCGCGCCCAGGCGGGCGGGCACGGTGGTGCGGCGCAGGATGCCGCCTTCGTGGACGTTCTCGCCGGGGTCGTAGGCGGCCACGGACCCGTCGAGCCCGCGCGCCGCGATCACCGAGATCTCGGAGGTGAACGCCACGACGCGCTCCAGGATCGCCGGGGCGCCGCCCGTCGCGGCGAGCGCCGCGGGGGCGTCCTCGGGCGCGTCGATCCGCGCCTGGCCGTGGCCGTCGTAGCCGAGCCGCCGGGTCTTGAGGATCGCCGGCAGGCCCAGCGCCGCCATCGCCGCGCCGAGCGAGGCCGCGTCCTCAACCGGCGCATGGGGGGCGACCGCGAGGCCGAGGCCCGCGAGGAATCGCTTCTCGTCGAGCCGGTCCTGGGAGACGGCGAGGGCTCGGCGGCCGGGGCGGACTGGGGCGTGCGGCTCGATGGCGTCGAGCGCCTGGGCGGGGACGTTCTCGAACTCGTAGGTGACGACGTCGCAGCCTCGGGCGAAGGCCGTCAGCGCCGCGGCGTCGCCCCAGCCCGCGCGCGTGAAGCGCGCGACATCGGCCGCGGGCGGCGCCTCGGCCGGGTCGAGCACATGCGCCCTGAGCCCCAGCCGCGCCGCCGCCATGGCGAGCATCCGCCCGAGCTGCCCGCCCCCCAGGATGCCCACGGTGGAGAGCGGAGGGAGTGGCGTCACGGGGGTCCGGGGGCACGTGTGCCCCCGGCGGGGTCGGGGGCGGAGCCCCCGGGCTCCAGCGGCACGGCCTCGGCCATCGCGCGCCGCCAAGCGTCGAGGCGCCCTGCGAGCGCCGGGTCGCCCAGCGCCAGGATCGCCGCCGCCATCAGCCCCGCGTTGGCCGCGCCGGCCTCGCCGATCGCCATGGTGGCCACCGGCGTGCCGCGCGGCATCTGGACGATCGAGTAGAGGCTGTCGACCCCGCCCAGCGCGCGGGTGGGCACCGGCACGCCGATCACCGGCAGGCGGGTCTTCGAGGCCGTCATGCCCGGCAGGTGAGCCGCCCCGCCCGCGCCCGCGACTATGACCTTGAGCCCGCGCCCCTCGGCGCTGGTCGCGTAGTCCCACAGCCGGTCGGGCGTGCGATGGGCGGAGACGATGCGGGCCTCGTGGGCGACGCCCAACTCGCCCAGCACCTCGGCCGCGAGGCGCAGGACGGGCCAGTCGGACGTGGAGCCCATGATGATGCCGACGAGCGCCATGGGGCCGAGAATGGGCCGGGGCGCGGGCAGGCGCAATCGCGTCAGGCGATGATGTCCGGCGTCAGGCGGTCCTCGATGGCCGCGATGCGGTCGCGCAGCGCGAGCTTGCGCTTCTTGAGGCGGCGGACGGTGAGCGGGTCGGTGCCGCGCGCCTGGAGCGCCTCGATCGCCAGGTCGAGGTCGCGGTGGCGCTGGCGCAGCGCCTCCAGGGTGACGCGGGCGACCTCCTCGGGCTCCATCGCCCCCGACGCCGCCGCCGCAGGGAGCGCCGTGCTCGGACGTGGGGCCGGACGTGGGCCCGGACGTGGGGCTGGCGGATGCCGGGAGGCCGAGGACGGGACGGCGTGCAGCCTCCTGGGCGCCGTCCCCGCGGACGGCGCGGCCAGGCCGGCGCCGGCCGGGGGTCCGTGCCCCTGGGTGTCCTCGATGTCGGTGTCGTCGCGCGCCATGATCCCAAGATAGTGCGCCGGCGGCGTCCGGGGAAGCCGCGACGGAAGCGGGGGGAGGGCGCCCGGCGCCTTGCGACGCGGCGCCGCGCGCACCATATTCCCCCTGCGGTCGCCGGAACGGGGCCGCGACCCGCAAGTCGCTTTCGAGGACTGCCCGTGACCAAGCCGATCTTCACGTCCCACCCGCATCTCCTGGGCTTCGACGTCCTGGAGCAGCTGGTGCAGCGGACCGCCGAGTCGGGCGGGGGCTACCCGCCCTTCGACATCGAGGCGCTGTCCGAGCGCGCCTATCGCATCACGCTCGCCGTGGCGGGCTTCGCCGAATCCGACCTCTCGATCACCGTCGAGGACCGCGAGCTGATGATCCGTGGCGAGAGGGCCGAGGACGCCGCCGAGCGCCGCTACCTGCACCGCGGCATCGCCGCGCGCCGGTTCCGTCGCTCCTTCGTGCTCGCCCAAGGGGTCGAGGTGGCGGGCGCGCGTCTGTCGCAGGGACTGCTGCACATCGATCTGGAACGCGCGGTCCCCGAGACCGTCGTGCGTCGCATAGCCATCGGCCTGGGAGCGCAGAAGCGATGAACACCCCGAACCATGCCGGCCCCTCGGGCTGGGAGTCGATGCCCCGGGACATCGTCTACATCCGTCCCGTCGCCGTGGCCGAGCTTCCGAGCGAGGTCCAGCAGGCCGCGATGGGCGCCACGCAGCTCTACGCCGTGCACTCGGCCGAGGGCGAGCGGCTGGCGCTCGTGAAGGACCGCCGACTGGCCTTCCTGCTGGCCCGGCAGAACGACCTCGCCCCCGTCAGCGTCCACTGAGCGGCCGCGGGGGACGCGCCTCACGGGCGCGCCCCCCGCGACGCGATCGCGCCCGCCAGGCGACGGATCACCTCGCCGGGCGGAGCGGGCTTGAGGACCACCGGGGCGCCGTCGTAGCGCGCGCGCAGCCGGCCGATCTCGGCGTGGCCGGTGTGGAACACGAAGGGCACCCCTCGCTCGACGAGCCGGTCGGCGAGGGGGAGCACGTCCTCCTCCCCGAGATCGACGTCGAGGATGGCGGCGTCGATCGCCTGCCCGGAGACGGCGCCGAGCGCCGCGGCGAGGCCGCCGAAGGGGCCGATCACGGCCGCCCCGTCATCCTCCAGCATCGCCTGGAGGTCGAGCGCGACCAGCGCCTGGTCCTCGACGACGAGGATCCGCTTGCCATGCAGGGATTGGTTCGAGGCCGGTCTCAAGGGGTTCCCGTCCGCTGCGCGAGACCCGCGGGGGCGAGCCTTCCCACGACGTTCGGCGAGAATCCGCTGACGCACCGACGACGCCGGAGCCTCAACACGTCAAAAGACATGCGGGTTCCGGTCGCGCCGGTCACGTCGCCGCGCGCATGCGAGGGCCGACGGACCGGCCCCCCCGGCGCTCGACGGGGCGGACCCGTCCTCGACGGCGAGGCCACGCGGCCGCCGGAGGCTGCGGGCGCGCGCCTCAGGCGGCGACCAGCCCCATCTGCTCCAGCTTCAGCAGCACCTGATGCGCGCAGTTGTCCACGTCCACGTTCTCGGTCTCGACGCGCAGCTCGGGGGTCTCCGGCACGTCGTAGGGGTCCGAGATGCCGGTGAACTCCTTGATCCTGCCCTGCCGGGCGAGCGCGTAGAGCCCCTTGCGGTCGCGCCGCTCGCACTCCTCGATGGAGGTGGCGACGTGGACCTCGACGAAGGCGCCGTAGGCCTCGACCTCCTCGCGCACCGCGCGGCGCGTGGCGGCGTAGGGCGCGATCGGGGCGCAGATGGCGATGCCGCCGTTCTTGGTGATCTCGGAGGCGACGTAGCCGATGCGGCGGATGTTGAGGTCGCGGTGCTCCTTGGAGAAGCCCAGCTCCGAGGAGAGGTTCTTGCGCACGATGTCGCCGTCGAGCAGCGTCACCGGGCGCCCGCCCATCTCCATCAGCTTGACCATCAGCGCGTTGGCGATGGTGGACTTGCCCGAGCCCGAGAAGCCGGTGAAGAACACGGTGAAGCCCTGCTTGGAGCGCGGCGGACGGGTGCGGCGCAGCTCGGTCACCACGTCCGGGAAGGAGAACCAGTCGGGGATCTCCAGCCCCTCGGCCAGCCTGCGGCGCAGCTCGGTGCCCGAGATGTTGAGGACGGTGGCGCCCTCCTCGACCTCGCCCGAGGGCTCGTACTGGGCGCGGTCCTGGACGTAGACCATCTGCTGGAACGGCACCATCTCGATGCCGATCTCGTCCTGGTGCTCGCGGAAGAGCGCCTGCGCGTCGTAGGGGCCGTAGAAATCCTCTCCGGCCGAGTTCTTGCCGGGGCCGGCGTGGTCGCGCCCGACGATGAAGTGGGTGCAGCCGTGGTTGCGCCGGATGATCCCGTGCCAGACGGCCTCGCGCGGGCCCGCCATGCGCATGGCGAGGTTGAGGAGCGACAGGTGGGTGGTCGCGGCCGGATACTGGTCGAGCACCGCCTCGTAGCAGCGCACGCGCGTGAAGTGGTCGATGTCGCCGGGCTTGGTGAGGCCAACGACGGGGTGGATCAGCAGGTTCGCCTGCGCCTCGCGCGCGGCGCGGAAGGTCAGCTCCTGATGCGCGCGGTGGAGGGGATTGCGCGTCTGGAAGGCCACGATGCGGCGCCAGCCCACCTTGCGGAAATAGGCGCGCAGCTCGTTGGGCGTGTCGCGCCGGGCGCGGAAGTCGTAGTGCATGGGCGGCTGGATGCCGATCACGGGCCCGCCGAGATAGACCGGCCCGGCGCGGTGATGGAGGTGGTCGACCGACGGATGCGCGAGGTCGTCGGCGCCGTAGACCCCTTCCGCCTCGCGCGCCTTGTCGGGGCTCCAGCGGTCGGTCACCGACAGGATGGCGAGGATCACCCCCTCCTGGTCGCGCAGGGCCACGTCCTGGCCGGGCTCGACCTCGGCCGCGAAGGCCTCGCTCACGTCGAGGGTGACGGGGATCGGCCACAGCGTGCCGTCCGCGAGGCGCATGGACTCGACCACGCCCTCGTGGTCGGCCTGCCCGAGGAAGCCCTTGAGCGGCGCGAAGCCGCCGTTCATCAGCAGCTCCAGGTCGCAGATCTGGCGCGGCGTCAGATCCCAGGAGGGCAGCTCGCCCGCCTCGACCTTGAGCTTCCTCGCGCTGTCGGCGCTGACGTAGAGCTCGGGGATGGGGGCGAGGTTGGAGGTCATGGCGGGCCTTCGGATCGGATCGGGATGAGCGGGTGGGGGCGGGCAGGTCGGGGGCGCTCTAACGCCGCGGTGCGGCGAAGATCAACCCGAAGCCGGAGGTCATGGTGAAGGCGGCGCACGGCCGGGCGCGCGGGCCCCGAGCGGGCCGCGGCCAGGGCGGCGCGCGCGCCCTACTCGGCGGCGTCCACCCGCACGCCCCATCCGAGCGGCTCGGAGACCTCCTCGCCCGACCGCTCGGCCAGGAAGCGCTCGGCCTCGAGCGCGGCCATGCAGCCCATGCCCGCGCTGGTGATCGCCTGGCGGTAGACGTGGTCGGTGAGGTCGCCCGCCGCGAACACGCCGGGCACCGAGGTCCGCGTCGTGCCGGGCTCGGTGACGACGTAGCCGCCCAGATGGGTGTCGATCTGCCCCTCGACCAGCGCGCTCGCCGGCGCGTGGCCGATGGCGATGAACACGCCCTTGGCGGGGCGCTCGACGACCTCTGCGGTCTCGATGTCGCGCAGCCGCACGCCCTCGACGCCGAGCGGCGCCTCGGTGCCCGTCACCTCGGCCAGCTCGTGGTTCCACACCACCTCGACCTTGGGGTTCCGGAACAGCCGGTCCTGGAGGATCCTCTCGGCCCTGAGCGCGTCGCGGCGATGCACCAGCGTCACCTTGGAGGCGAAGTTGGTCAGGAACAGCGCCTCCTCGACGGCGGTGTTGCCGCCGCCCACCACCACCACCTCCTGGCCTCGGTAGAAGAACCCGTCGCAGGTCGCGCAGGCCGAGACGCCATGGCCCTTGAATCGCTCCTCCGACGGCAGGCCGAGCCATTTGGCCTGCGCGCCGGTGGCCAGGATCAGCGCGTCGGCCAGATACGCCGCGCCCGAATCGGCCACGGCGCGGAACGGGCGGCGCGAGAGGTCCACCGAGGCCACGATGTCGGAGACGACCTCGGCGCCGGTGGCGCGGGCGTGCGCCTCCATCCGGGCCATCAGGTCGGGGCCCATGACGGTCTCGTCGCCGATCCAGTTCTCGACCTCGGTGGTGATGGTGAGCTGGCCGCCGGGCTGGAGCCCCTGGATCAGCACCGGCTCCAGCATCGCGCGCGCGGCGTAGACGGCCGCGGTGTAGCCGGCCGGGCCGGAGCCGACGATCAGGACTTTCACGTGTCGCGGCTCTGGGCGCGGCTCGGGCATGGCGGGGCTCCTCGGTCGGGGCTTCGAGATAGTCGCCCCGTGGCTCGTGGGGAAGGGTGCTCGGCGAGGAGGCGGGCGCCGGCTCGGCCGCGCGCCCCGAGGTCGGGGACGATTGTTGCGCGGGCGCCCCCCATGTCGTAGCGATCGGAAAACGGGGGTGCGAGGACATGCCGGGATCGAAGCTCGACCCGATCGACCGCCGGATCCTGGCCGAGCTTCAGGCCGACGGGCGGATGACCAATGTCGAGCTGGCGCGCCGGGTCGGGATCTCGGCGCCGCCCTGCCTGCGCCGAGTCCGCACGCTGGAGGAGTACGGCTACATCCGCGGCTACCACGCCGAGATCGACCCCAGGCGCCTGGGCTTCGAGGTCCAGGTCTTCGCCATGGTGGGGCTGGCGCGCCAGGCCGAGGCGGACCTGGCCGCCTTCGAGGCGCGCTGCCGCGACTGGCCCTTGGTGCGCGAGTGCCACATGCTCAACGGCGAGGTGGACTTCGTGCTCAAATGCGTGGCCCCCGACCTGCCCTCGTTCCAGGCCTTCCTGACGGGCGAGCTGACGGCCGCCGAGAACGTGGCCTCCGTCAAGACCTCGCTGGTGATCCGCGGCGCCAAGGACGAGCCCGGCGTGCCCTTCCCCGTGCTGGAGGAGCGCATGGCCCGCAGCGCCTGAGCCCGGACGCGGGCCCCGGCCCCGACGCGGGGGGCGGCCGCAGCGGTGCGCAAGCGGGAGCGCCGAGGCCGGTCGGAGCGGCGGCTCGTCCGGATCCTCGGCGCGCGCCGCATCTGCGGGATGGCCCGGCGGGATGGGTCCAGGCGAAAGCCGAGGACCGTCGCGGCGAGGGCGCGGGCCTATGGGAGCCCGGCTCCGCGGGTCGCGGGGCGGCGCCGCTCCCTTCGTCGGAGCCGTGCCGCGCGATCGGGCGCGCGACGCTCGCGCGCAGGCTGCGGGTCGCCCATGGACGGCGGGGCCGCCGCCGGGTCGCGGGCTGGATCGGCGTCGAGCCCCCGCTAGAGGCGCACCAGGGAGATCAGGCGCCCGTAGTCGGGCTCGCCCGCGCGCCGGCTGCGGCGGTGGGAGAAGAACCGCGCGGGGTCGTCGTGGGTGCAGTGGCCGGTCCACTCGGCGCGGCCCACGCCCGCGATGGTCAAGCGGTGCAGCACGTAGCCGGGCAGGTCGAAGCGCGGCCGCCCGGCGCGGGGCTCGGGGCGCGCATCGGGCACGGCGCCGCGGCCGAAGAAGCGCCCCGAGGCGGGGTCGCGGTCGAGGAACCGCGCCTCGAACTCCGGGCCGACCTCGTAGGCGGCGGGGCCGATGCAGGGGCCGATGGCGGCGGCGATCCGCGCAGGGTCCGCGCCGAGCGCCGCCATCGCCTCGACGGCGGCCTCCACGACGCCCCCGAGCGCGCCGCGCCAGCCGGCATGCGCCGCGCCCGCCACGCCCGCCACCTCGTCGCACAGCAGCACCGGCGCGCAGTCGGCCGTCAGCACGCCCAACGCCAGGCCGGGGCGGTCGGTGACGAGCGCGTCGGCCTCCTCGGGCGGACCCGGCTCGCGCACCGTGACCACGCGGGCCGAGTGGATCTGGTGGACGCTCGCGAGCGCATCGGGCCCGACGCCGACGGCGCCCGCGGCGAGGGCGCGGTTGGCCTCGACGGCGGCCGGCTCGTCGCCCGACCCGCGGCCGCAGTTGAGCGAGGCGTAGAGCCCCCGCGAGACGCCCCCGCGCCGCGTCAGGAAGGCGTGCCGCACCCGCAGCAGCGGCGAGGCGATGGCCTCGGGCGCGGCGTGCCGCCGTCCGGGATCCCGCGCGCGGGCACCCTGCGCGCCGTCGGCCTCCCGCGTCACGGGTCGGTCCCCCAGCGGGGCACGGGTCGGACCCGCGCCCGCCCGCCCGCCCCGCTCCCCTCGCGGCTCTCCGGTCCCGAGACCCGCCGCCCCACGATCCCGCCACCCGTCGAGCGCGACGCGGCGCGCCTCGTCCGTCGCCCGAGCCCCGCTCGCCTCCCGGGCTGGGGGCCGTGCGGGCGGGCTCGCGCCTCCTCGCGGCCCCGTGCGACCCGGCGCAGGCGCCCCGCGCATCGGGCGCGTGGCCTGCTCATGCCGCCGCCGGCGGATCGAGCCCCGGCAGGCCCGGCTCGCCGGGCCTCGTGAGCCCGATCGCCTTGAAGAGCGCCCCCATCTCGTCGGGGTGGGTCAGGCGGCGATGGGCGGCGGCGGCCTGCGCGAGGCGCGCGCCCGACAGGCCGCGAGCCAGCGCCCGGGCGCGCCCGGTGGCGCCGAGGCGCTCCAGGAACGCACCCTGCGGGGTGAGGCCGGAGGCCCTCAGGCCGGGCGCCGCCCGCGCCACCGCCTCGAAATCGACATGCGCCGTCAGGTCCGCCTCGCCCGGCGCCTCCAGCGGGTCGGCGTAGGCGTGCCCGCGCAGCGCCTGGAGCGTGTCGCCGCGCGAGCGCCAGCCGCCGTAGTCGATCACGAGCGCCACCCCGCCATGGGCCGCGATCCGCCGCTCGATCTCGGCCATCAGCGGCGCGAGGGCCGGGCGCCACTCGACCACCTCGCCCTCGCGGGTGTCGCCCAGGCGATGCGCCAGGAACGGCGGCGCGGTCGGCGGCGACAGCCCGAAGGCGAGGCCTCCCCCCGCCTCGCGGCCCGCGCCGTCGCCACGGCCCGCGCCGTCGCCACGGCCCGCGCCGTCGCCACGGCCCGTGCCGCCGCCGACCATGCGCTCGCGCCAGGCGGGGCCTGAGCGCGCGAACTGGCGCACCGGGAGGGCGTCGAGGAACTCGTTGGCGACGAGCAGCAGCGGCCCCTCGGGCACGTCCTCCAGCCGGTCGTGCCAGGAGGGCGCGTGAGCCGCGAGCGCGCGTCGCTGGGCGGCGCGCAGGACGGGGGAGGCCTCGACCAGATGCAGCGTCGCCGCCTGGAGGAAGCCCGGCGCCGCGCGCGCGGCGCGCAGCGCGTCGGCCATCAGCGTGCCGCGCCCCGGCCCGAGCTCCACCAGCCGCGCCGGCGACGGGCGGCCGCGGTCGAGCCAGGCCTGGGCGAGGCAGAGCCCGACCAGCTCGCCGAACACCTGGCTGACCTCGGGCGCGGTGGTGAAGTCGCCGCGCGCGCCCAGCGGGTCGCGGGTGACGTAGTAGCCATGGCGCGGGTCGAGCAGGCACTCGGCCATCCAGTCGGCGACGCTCATCGGGCCGTGCGCCGCGATGCGCCTCACCAGGACGCCGCGCAGGCCCGGCGTCACGCGGCGCGCGCGCGGGCGCGCCGGGTGGCGTGGGCGATGAGGAGGAGCCCGATGGCGATCATCGGCAGCGACAGCGCCTGGCCCATGGTGATGCCGAGGGGGCCCGCCTGGAGCACCCAGCCGGCGGGGTTGGCGGGCGTGACGAACTGCGCGTCGGCCTGGCGCGCGAACTCGACCGCGAAGCGCGCGAGCCCGTAGCCCAGGAAGAACGCGCCCGTGATCAGGCCGGGGCGCCTGAGCCCGCCGCCGCGGGTGGCGAGCCACCACAGCGCGAGGCCGAGGACGACCCCCTCGAGCCCCGCCTCGTAGAGCTGCGAGGGGTGGCGCGCGCAGAGCGCGCCCACCGGCTGGCCGCAGTCCTGCGCCCGCTCGCCGGGGAAGATCACCGCCCAGGGCAGATCCGAGGGCCGGCCCCAGAGCTCGGCGTTGACGAAGTTGGCGAGCCGCCCGAGGAGCAGTCCGGGAGGGGTCACGAGGCACATCATGTCGCTGATCTGCAGGGGCGGCAGGCGGCGCTTGGCGCAGAACCCCGCCCAGGCCAGCACGACGCCGGTGAGCCCGCCGTGGAAGCTCATGCCCCCCTCCCAGATCGCCAGGGCCTCCAGCGGGTTCGCGGCGTAGTAGCCGGGGCGGTAGAGCAGGACGTAGCCGAGCCGCCCGCCCAGGATCACGCCGAGCACGGTCCAGGTCAGCAGATCCTCGGCCATGCGCGGCTCCATCGGCGCGCGTCCCGCGGGCCACAGCGCCGGGCGGCGCAGCGCGCGCACCGAGAGCCACCAGCCGATCAGGAGGGCGGCGATGTAGGCCAGCGCGTACCAGCGCAGCGCGAAGGCGAAGCCGCCCAGCTCGATCCGGAACAGCCAGGGCTGGATGTCGGGGAAGGGGATAACGAACATGCGGCCCTCGCGGCGGCGGGTGACGGGCGATGCGGCGCCGGCCGGGCGCCGCCCTTGCTCCGCCCGGCCGGCGCCTCCATATACGGCCGCGAGCGCGGGTGAAAGCGCTCCGCCCCGGCCGGGCGCCCGCGGCGCGCCGCCCGCCCCACGACCGCCCGCGGCACATCGGCCGCAGCACATCGGCCGCAGCACATCGGCCGCAGCACATCGGCCGCAGCACATCGGCCGCAGCACATCGGCCGCAGCACATCGGCCGCAGCACATCGGCCGCAGCACATCGGCCGCGACACATCGACCGCGGCACATCAACCGCGGCAGACCGCCCGCAGCAGACGGAGCCCCCCATGCAGACGCGCAACCGCTTCCTCGACGACATCGGCCAGCTGATGACCAACGCCATGGGCGTGGCCCAAGGCGCGCGCGAGGAGGCCGAGAACGCCATGCGCGGCATGGTGGACCGCTTCCTCGCCGACCGCGACCTCGTCACCCGCGAGGAGTTCGACGCCGTGCGCGCCATGGCCCAGAAGGCGCGCGAGGAGAACGAGGCGCTGCGCGCGCGCGTCGAGGCGCTCGAGGGCCGGGGCGCCGACGCCGTGGGCCGCGCCACGGTCTGAGCGTCGCATGCGCGAGGCGCCCAGGCCGGGCGCCCGGCGCCTGCGGCCGAGCCGCGGCGCCAAGCCCCTGTGGATAAGTTCGTTCTGGACAGGCCATCCCGGCGGACCCACCCTGTCCCCCGAGGGCGCGCCGTCTCGGCCGCGCGCCCGGTGGAGCCCACCCGGCGCCGTCCATCGGGCCGCGCCCAGACGAGAGGCCGCGCCATGCCCGACGCCGACTCCGAGGTCGATCCCATCGACATCACCCAGCACATCGCCGAGGCGCATGACTGGGAGTTCGACCGCATCGGCGACGACCAGATCGCGCTCTCGGTCGAGGGGCGCTGGCGCTCCTACCAGGTGACGCTGGCCGCCTCGGACCACGACGAGACGCTGCGGCTGGTCGCCACCTTCGACCTCGATCCGGGCGCGGAGCGCGTCGCGCCCGTCCTGGAGCTGATCAACCTCGTCAACGACGCCTGCTGGGCCGGCGCGTTCTCCTGGTGGGCGGACGAGCGGATGATGGTGTGGCGCTACGGGCTGGTGCTCGCGGGCGACCAGCAGGCGGCGCCCGAGCAGATCGACGCGATGATCGCGGCCGCGGTCGGAGCCTGCGAGCGCTTCTACCCTGCCTTCCAGCTCGCAGGCTGCGGCGACGCGGAGCCCGCCGAGGCCCTGCGCGTCGCCATCGCCGAGGCCTACGGGCGGGCGTAGCGCGGAGCCGGCGCCGCTCTTCGCGTGGCGCGCGCCGCCGCCGCCCGGAAGGGGTCGAGACTGTTGAAAAGCTCCCTGCCGATGCTCAGCAGGAGCAAAATCGCCAACTCGGGCAGATTGGCGCCTGCGTAAGCTACTGACTTCTCGCGGCCAGTTGAGCCCTCCCATTGGTCGCGTCGGGATCTCAGGGCGTTTGAATGCATTTTTCAACAGCCTCGGTCGGATCCGGCTCGCCCTTTGCGGAGGCCCCGTGGGCCGGGCCGGCCGTCATCGGCGGGTCGAGGCGAGGGCCGCGTCGGCCATGGCTCGCGGTCGCCCTCCGCTCCGGAAGACGGCCCCGCCAGCCTCCCGCTTGCCTTCCGCCGCACCTCGGGCGAGCATCCCTCCGATGGAGGCCCGCATGGACACATCCCCGATGGACGGTGCCGAACCGATGGCCGAGGTCGCCCGCCGCGGCCTCGTGCTCTTGGGCTGCGGCAGGATGGGCTCGGCGATGCTGCGGGGCTGGCTCGCGGGCGGCCTGCCCGCGGGCGCCGTCCACGCCATCGACCCCGCGCCGCCCGGCTGGCTCGAGGGGCTCGGCCTCGCGCCCGAGCCGCCCGGGGCGCCGGCGGTGGCCGTGATCGCCGTCAAGCCGCAGATGATGGACGAGGCGCTGCCCGTCCTGCGCCCCTATGGCGGCGGGTCCACCCTGGTCCTGTCGGTCGCCGCCGGCACGCCGGTCGCTGCGATCGAGGCGGCGTTGGGCGCGGGCACGCCGGTGGTGCGCGCGATGCCCAACACGCCCGCCGCCATCGGCCGCGGGATCGCGGCGCTCGTGGGCAACGGGGCCGCGGGCGAGGACGGGCTCGTCCTGGCCGAGGCGCTGCTCGCCGCGGTGGGCCGGACCCTGCGGCTCGACGACGAGGCGCAGATCGACGCGGTGACGGCCCTGTCGGGGTCTGGGCCGGCCTACGTCTTCCACCTGATCGAGGCGCTCACGCAGGCGGGCGTCGCAGAGGGCCTGCCCGAGGATCTCGCCACGCGGCTCGCCACCGCCACCGTGGCCGGCGCCGGCGCGCTCGCCGAAGGTTCAGACCGTTCGGCCGAGGAACTCCGCGTGGACGTGACCTCGCCCAAGGGCACCACCGAGGCGGCGCTCGCGGTCCTGATGGACCCGCGGGACGGCCTTCGGCCGCTGATGCGCCGGGCCGTGGCCGCCGCCGCCGCGCGCTCGCGCGAGCTGCGCTCGTGATCGCCATCGACGACTTCACGGCCGTGGAGGTGCGCGTGGGCCGGATCGTCCGGGCCGAGCCCTTCCCCGAGGCGCGCCGCCCGGCGCTCAAGCTCTGGGTCGATCTCGGCCCCGGGATCGGCGAGCGGCGCTCGTCGGCGCAGATCGCGGCGCGCTACGACCCCGCGACGCTGCCGGGCCGGCTGGTGCTCGCCGTCGTCAACCTGCCGCCGCGCCGGATCGGGCCGTTCACGTCGGAGGTGCTGGTGCTCGGCGTGCCGGACGAGGGCGGCGAGGTGGTGCTGGTCGCGCCCGACGCGGACGTGCCCGTGGGCGCGAGGCTCTACTGATGCGCGTGCTGCTCACCCGCGACTTCCCCGGCGAGGTCGCTGCCGCCTGCCGCGAGCGCTTCGACGCCACGCTGCGCGAGGGGCCCCTGAGCGCCTCCGACGCCGCCGCGGCGCTCGGCGAGCACGACGCGATCCTGACCACGCTCGGCGACGACTGGTCCGAGGCGGCCTTCGTGGACGCCCCGCGCTGCCGGATCCTCGCCAATTTCGGCGTCGGGCACGACCACATCGACCTCGATGCCGCCACGCGCGCGGGCGTGATGGTCACCAACACCCCGGGCCCCACCACCGAGCCCACGGCCGACGTGGCCCTGATGCTGATCCTGATGACCGCGCGCCGCGCGGGCGCGGGCGAGCGGCTGGTGCGCCGGGGCGGCTGGACCGGCTGGGGGCCGGGCGGCGCGCGCATGGGGATGCACCTGGGCGGCCGCACGCTCGGCATCGTCGGCATGGGGCGCATCGGCCAGGCCGTCGCCCGCCGCGCCCGCGCCATCGGCATGGAGGTCGTGTTCCACAACCGCTCGCCGAAGGACGTGGACGGCGCGCGCCAGCTCGGGACGCTCCACGAGGTCATGGCGGACTCGGACGTGGTGGCGATCTGCGTGCCGGGCTCGCCCTCGTCGCGCGGCATGATCGACGCGGCGGCCCTCGCGGCGATGCGGCCGCACGCGCATCTCGTCAACGTCAGCCGCGGCGACGTGGTGGACGAGGCCGCCCTGGTCGCGGCGCTCGAGGGGGGCCGCATCGCCGGCGCCGGCCTCGACGTCTATGCGGACGAGCCCCACGTGCCCGAGGGGCTGATGCGGGAGGACACGGTGCTGCTGCCCCACATCGGCACCGCGGACCCTGAGGTGCGCGCGGCCATGGGGATGACGGCCTACCAGAACCTCGTCGCGGTCGCCGAGGGGCGCGAGCCGCCGGATCGGGTCGCCTGAACAGAGCCGGGGGGCATGCATGCCCCCGGACCCCCGCTAACGATTCGAGGGGGGCTCACCGCGCATGTCCAGGGCGCCGATGCACTTCACGGTCGTGGCTTGGGGGCCCATGGCGTTGTCGGGCTGCTCGATCAGGGCCATCTCGACGGGCTGGCCCTTCTCCAGATCCTCGTGCTTGCAGCCCACCACGGCGTTGCGGTGGAAGTAGATCTCGCGCCCGTCCACCGCCTCGATGAAGCCGTATTCGGGGAAGGTCCGCAGCACCCGGCCCTGGGGGGGCGCGTTCGCCGCCTGGCCGGCCGCATCCTTGCCGCGCCCGCGCAGCTTCTTGCCGTGCGCATCGAGCTGGCGCTCCATCGCGTCGAAGGCGTCGCGCACCGTCCGGTAGGCGTCGTAGTGCCCCTTGTCGTCGCCCGGATCCTGGCTCACCACCAGCTCCTGCCCCGGCACCCGCGTCTCGATGCGCACATGGTAGGCCTTGGCGCCGGCCTGGCTCTTGCGCGCGACCTCCACCGCGACGCGCACCGAGTTGATGCGGTCGAAGTAGCGGTGGAGCTTGTCGGCGCGCTCGCGCACGAGGCTCTCCAGCGCCTCCGAGCTCTCCATGTTGGGGAAGGCGATCTCGAGCGGCGTGTCCATGGGCACCTCCTCATGCTGCGGTCGGCCTCGGGCCGCGTCCACTTTCTCCGCGACCCGGCCTGACAGCAAGCTCTTGTGAGACGGAGACTTTCAACCGTAGCCCGAAAAGTGTCGAAGGACTCGACCGGAAGCCCCGCCCCCGAGGAGTCCTCGGCGGCGCAACGACGCCGGGGGGCCAGGCGTTCCCAGAGGGTTCATTCGACCGCCGCCGCTCGATGCATGCAGCCCTTCCGAGACGGCGACTGGACAGGAACTCGTCCAACTTGCGGACGACGCGGCGAGCCTCCTCGTCCATCGGCCCTCACGCCTGGAGCCGGCGCACGCCCAAGTCCCCCTCGCGCGCCGCCCGCATGGCCAGCGCGCCTGCGTGCGCGCCCGCGAGCGTGGTGAAGTAGGGCAGGCGCGCGCGCAGCGCCGCGGCGCGGATCTCGCGGCTGTCCTCGACCGCCTGCGCGCCCTCGGTGGTGTTCATGACGATGGCGATGGCGCCGTCCATCAGCCGGTCCACGATGTTCGGCCGCCCCTCGTAGACCTTGAGCACCGGCTCGGCCTCGACGCCCTGCGCGGCGAGGTAGGCCGCCGTGCCGCGGGTGGCCACGATCGACAGGCCCAGGTCTGTCAGGATGCGCGCCGCCTCGACGAGCTGGGGCGTCTTGTCGGCGTCGCGGACCGAGACGAAGGCGGTGCCCGAGGAGGGCAGCGTCACGCCCGCGCCCATCTGCGCCTTGAGGAAGGCGCGCGGGAAGGAGCGGTCCCAG
The DNA here is from genome assembly GCA_963799455.1 of uncultured Alphaproteobacteria bacterium. Taxonomy (GTDB): domain Bacteria; phylum Pseudomonadota; class Alphaproteobacteria; order Rhodobacterales; family Rhodobacteraceae; genus CAWCXF01. The sequence continues at coordinate 1,112,130 of CAWCXF010000007.1, forward strand.
CCCATCACCTCGCCCGTCGAGCGCATCTCGGGGCCGAGGATGGTGTCCACGCCGGGGAAGCGCGCGAAGGGCAGCACCGCCTCCTTGACCGAGAACCAGGGCGTGCGGGGGTCCGCGAGCGTCATCGGGTCGCCCAAGGGGAGGGTCGGCGCCTCGGCCGCGCCCTCGGGCCAGGGGTCTCGCTTCGGGAAGTTGGACAGCGGCTCGCCCGCCATCAGCCGCGCGGCGATGGAGGCGATGGCCGAGTCGGTGGCCTTGGCGACGAAGGGCACGGTGCGCGAGGCGCGCGGGTTGACCTCCAGCACGTGGACCTCGCCGTCCTTGACCGCGAACTGGACGTTCATCAGGCCCACGACACGCAGGCGCAGCGCCAGCGCCTCCGCCTGGCGCTCCATCTCGGCCACCAGCTCGGGGTCGAGCGACCAGGGCGGCAGCGAGCAGGCGGAGTCGCCCGAATGCACGCCCGCCTCCTCGATGTGCTGCATGATGCCCGCGACGTGGACCGCGCGCCCGTCCGACAGCACGTCCACGTCCACCTCGGTGGCGCCCGAGAGGTAGCTGTCGAGCAGCACCGGCGAGCTGCCCGAGACCACCACCGCGTCGGAGATGTAGCGGTCGAGCTGCGCGTCGTCGCGCACGATCTCCATCGCGCGGCCCCCCAGCACGTAGGAGGGGCGGATGACGAGCGGGTAGCCGATCTCCTGGGCCTTCTCGCGCGCCTCCGCGGCGGAGCGCGCCATCGCGCCCTCGGGCTGGCGCAGGCCCAGCTCGCGCACGAGGTCGCCGAAGCGCTCGCGGTCCTCGGCGAGGTCGATGGCGTCGGGCGAGGTGCCGAGGATGGGGATCCCGGCCTCCGCGAGCCTTCCGGCGATCTTCAGGGGCGTCTGGCCGCCGAACTGGACGATCACGCCGTGCAGCGTGCCGGCCTCCTGCTCGACGCGCAGCACCTCCATCACGTGCTCGAAGGTCAGCGGCTCGAAGTAGAGCCGGTCGGAGGTGTCGTAGTCGGTCGAGACCGTCTCGGGGTTGCAGTTGATCATGATCGTCTCGTAGCCCGCCGCGCTGAGCGCGTAGGAGGCATGCACGCAGCAGTAGTCGAACTCGATCCCCTGGCCGATGCGGTTCGGGCCCCCGCCGAGGATCACCACCTTGCGCGCCTCCGTGGGCCGCGCCTCGTCCTCGACCTCGCCCATCACGGGGGATTCGTAGGTCGAGTACATGTAGGGGGTCTGGGCCTCGAACTCGGCCGCGCAGGTGTCGATGCGCTTGAAGACCGCGCCGACGCCCAGGTCGAGGCGCGCCCGGCGCACGTCCTCCTCGGCGCGCCCCGCGAGCGCCGCGAGCCGCGCGTCGGTGAAGCCCATCGCCTTGAGCCGGCGCATCCCCGCCTCGTCGTCGGGCAGGCCCTCGCGCCTCAGAATCCTCCTCGGCGTCCACGATCTCGCGGATGCGGGCAAGGAACCACGGATCGTAGGCGGTGGCGGCGTGGATGTCGTCGTCCGCGAGCCCGAAGCGCATCGCCTGGGCGATCACGCGCAGCCGGTCGGGGGTGGGCCTCGACAGCGCCGCCACGACGGCGCGCGCGTTCTCGGCCACGCGCCGCGCGCTCGCGGCCGGATCGGCGCCCGGTCCGATCGAGGGCAGCGGCGGCCCGACGCCCTCGATGGCGATCTCGTCGAAGCCCGTGAGCCCGGTCTCCAGCGAGGCCAGCGCCTTCTGGAGCGACTCGTGGATGGTGCGGCCGATCGCCATCGCCTCGCCGACCGACTTCATCGAGGTCGTCAGCAGCGGCTCGGCGCCGGGGAACTTCTCGAAGGCGAAGCGCGGGATCTTCGTCACCACGTAGTCGATCGAGGGCTCGAAGGAGGCGGGGGTGACGCCCGTGATGTCGTTGTCGAGCTCGTCGAGCGTGTAGCCCACCGCGAGCTTGGCCGCGATCTTGGCGATCGGGAAGCCCGTGGCCTTCGAGGCCAGCGCGCTCGACCTCGACACCCGCGGGTTCATCTCGATCACCACCATGCGCCCGTCCGCGGGGTTGATCGCCCATTGGACGTTCGAGCCCCCGGTCTCGACCCCGATCTCGCGCAGGCAGGCGATCGAGGCGGTGCGCATGCGCTGGTACTCCTTGTCCGTCAGCGTCAGCGCGGGCGCCACGGTCACGCTGTCGCCTGTGTGCACGCCCATCGGATCGACGTTCTCGATGGCGCAGACGATGATCGCGTTGTCCGCGCGGTCGCGCACCACCTCCATCTCGAACTCCTTCCACCCCAGAAGGCTCTCGTCGATCAGGATCTGGCTCACCGGGGAGGCGTCGAGGCCGCCGCGGCAGATCGCCTCGTAGTCGGCGCGGTTGTAGGCGATCCCGCCGCCGGTGCCGCCGAGCGTGTAGGCGGGCCGGATCACCGCCGGCAGGCCCACATGATCGATCGCGGCCATCGCCTCCTCCAGCGTGCGCGCGATGGTGGCGCGCGGGTTCTCGAGCCCGATGCGCGCCATCGCCTCGCGGAAGAGCCCGCGGTCCTCGGCCATCTCGATCGCCTCGCGCCGCGCCCCGATCATCTCGACGCCGAAGCGCTCCAGGACGCCCATCGCCTCGACCGCGAGCGCGGTGTTGAGCGCCGTCTGGCCCCCCATGGTGGGCAGCAGCGCGTCGGGCCGCTCGACCTCGATGATGCGCGCGACGATCTCGGGCGTGATCGGCTCGATGTAGGTGGCGTCCGCGAGCCCCGGATCGGTCATGATCGTGGCCGGGTTCGAGTTGATCAGGACGACCCGGTAGCCCTCCTCGCGCAGCGCCAGGCAGGCCTGCGCGCCCGAGTAGTCGAACTCGCAGGCCTGGCCGATGACGATCGGCCCCGCGCCGATGATGAGCACCGAGGCGATGTCGTGGCGCTTGGGCATGGGGTCTCTCGCGGTGGGGGCGGGGGAGCGGGGCGGGCGCCTTCATAGTGACGGGGCAGGGCGGCGCAAGCGGGCGGCCCGGCGGCCGGCCGGCTCCCCCGGGGACGGGCCCCGACATGGGGTCGAGGAGCCCCGACCCCTCGCCGCGCGCCCTGCTCGCCCCCGGGAAGCGGTCGGCCGCGCCCGCGGGCCCGGTGGGGGACCAGGGGGCGGCATCCGCAGCCCTCGCGCCGCCCCCCCCATCCTCGCGCGCCGCGCGGGCCCCCGGGGCGATGGTCGTCGCTCGCCGAGGCCGGGGCCCCCGCGCGCCGAAGCGGCCGGCCGATCGGCGGGCGCGCCCGTCGCGGCGTCCCTCGACCCGACCGGCCTGCGGCATAGCTGCGCCGCCATGGCCGCCGCCTCCGTCATCCGCCTCAGAGCCGAGCTCGCGGCGCTCTACGTCGCGGCACCGCTGGCCGCCGGCCTGGGGGCGCCGCCGCGGCTGCTGGCCGTGGTGGCCTCGGCCGTGGGCCTGGCGCTCCTGCACGCGACCCCCGGCTTCCGATGGCGCGAGCTGGCGGCGGGCTGGTCGCGCGTCGCCTGGGGCCGCGTCGCGGCGCTGGCCTGCGCCACCGCCGTCGTGGGGCTCGCCCTGGTCCTCGCGCTGCGGCCGGAGGCGCTCTTCGAGCCGGGGCGCTCGCGGCCCCGGCTCCTCGTGGCGATCGTCGTGCTCTATCCGCCGCTCTCGGCGCTGCCGCAGGAGGTGCTGTTCCGCGCGCTGTTCTTCCGCCTCTACGGCCCGGTCCTGCCGCGGGGCGTCGCCGCGCAGGTCGTGCTCAACGCCGCGCTGTTCGCCCTCGCCCATCTGGCCTACCGGTCCTGGGTCGTGGCGGGGTTGGCCTTCGCGGGCGGGCTCGCCTTCGCCCATGCCCACCGCGTGCGAGGCCGTTTCGCCGAGGCCGTCGCGCTGCACGCCGCCGCGGGCGTCGCGCTCTTCGCGCTGGGCCTCGGCGCGTGGTTCCTCCTCGGCGAGGCCCGGCCCTGAGCCCGAGCGGCCCCTTCGGCCCCGGCCTCTCCACCCGAGCTTATTCGGCCGCCTGCGCGGGGGCCTCGGCCGGCGCCCCGTGGAGGTAGGCGCGGGTCGCGGGGACCACGTCCTTGCGCCGCGCGAGCTGGAGCTGGTAGACCACCTGCCGGGCGTGGCGGAAGCTCATCTCGCAGCCCGCGAGGTACCAGCGCCACATCCGCACGAAGCGCGCGTCGAAGAGCGCCTCCGCCTCGCTCGCGCGCGCCACGAAGCGGTCGTGCCAGTGCCGCAGCGTCTCGGCGTAGTGGAGCCGCCAGACCTCGACGTCGCAGGGCTCGATCCTGAGCGCCTCGATGGCGCGCATCAGCTCCGACAACGCCGGGGTGTAGCCGCCGGGGAAGATCCACTTCTGGAGCCAGGGGCTCGTGGCGCCCGGGGGCGCGGCGCGCCCGATGGTGTGGATCAGCGCCACGCCGCCCTCCGCGAGCCGGTCTCGCACCGTGCGGAAGTAGGTGCCGTAATTGGGCGCCCCGACATGCTCCAGCATCCCCACCGAGACGATCCGGTCGAAGGTCTCCTCGACCGCGCGGTAGTCCTGGAGGCGGAACTCGACCCGTCCCGCGAGCCCCTCGGCCTCGGCCCTCCTGCGCGCGTGGGCGAGCTGCTCCTCGCTCAGCGTGATGCCGACCACCCGCGCGCCATGCTCGCGCGCGAGCGTGAGCGCGAGCCCGCCCCAGCCGCAGCCGATGTCGAGCACGCGCATGTCGGGCTCCAGCAGGAGCTTGCGGGCGATGTGGGCCTTCTTGGCCTCCTGCGCCTCGTCGAGCGTCATGTCGGGCCGCTCGAAATAGGCGCAGGAATACTGCCGGTCGGCGTCGAGGAAGAGGTCGTAGAGCGCGGGCGACAGGTCGTAGTGATGCGCCACGTTGGCCCGCGCGCGCTTGGGGCCGCCCGCCTGCGCCGCGCGCTTCCTGAGCTTCGACACGCCCTGGTAGAAGCGCAGCGCCGGCACGTCGCGGGTGTCGGCCGTGGCGCGGTTGGCGTGCACCATGAAGCCGCGCAGGTCGTCGTCCGCGATCGTCATCGTGCCGTCCATGTAGGCCTCGCCCATCGCCAGGTCGGCGTTGACGAGGATCCGGCGCGGCAGGCTCGGGTCGTGCAGCGCGATGGCGACGGGGGCCTCGCCCGGCCCGCCCGGCCCGTAGCCGCGCGTCTCGCCGTCGGGGTAGGTCACGTCGAGCCGGCCTTGCTTGACCGCCCGACGCAGGGTGTCGTGCAACAAATGCTTATACATGGTGCACCATGGGGTCACTCGTCCGTTCGGGCGAAACGGCGCGACCCCCGCAGAAGGTTCCCTGCGACGTTAACACTCACCCCTGGGAGGGCCGTCGCTTGACTTCCCCCCGGTCGCGCGGCAGCCCCCGCGCGACCCGCCGCCAGGGAGAGGCCCATGCACCGCTACCGCACCCGCACCTGCGCGGATTCTCCGAGCCTCGGACGTGGGCGAGGCCGTGCGGCTCGCGGGCTGGGTCCACCGGGTGCGCGACCATGGCGGCGTGCTCTTCATCGACCTGCGCGACCACTACGGCACGACGCAGCTCCTCGCGGACTCCGACAGCCCCGCCTTCGAGGCACTCGAGCGAGTGCGCGCGGAGTGGTGCATCCGGGTGGACGGGGAGGTGAAGGCGCGCGATCCGTCCCTCGTCAACCCGCGCATCCCCACGGGCGAGGTCGAGGTCTTCGTGCGCGAGCTGGAGGTGCTGGGGCCTGCCGAGGATCTGCCCCTGCCGGTGTTCGGCGATCAGGACTACCCGGAGGAGACGCGGCTGCGCTACCGCTACCTCGACCTGCGCCGCGAGGGGCTGCACGCCAACATGACGCTGCGCTCGGACGTGGTGCGAAGCGTGCGCGAGCGCATGTGGGGGGCGGGCTTCCGCGAGTACCAGACGCCGATCATCACGGCGTCCTCCCCCGAGGGCGCGCGCGACTTCCTGGTGCCCTCGCGGCTCCATCCGGGGCGCTTCTACGCGCTGCCGCAGGCGCCGCAGATCTTCAAGCAGCTCATCATGGTGTCGGGCTTCGACAGGTACTTCCAGATCGCGCCCTGCTTCCGCGACGAGGATCCCCGCGCCGACCGCTCGCCCACCGACTTCTACCAGCTTGACATGGAGATGAGCTTCGTCACCCAGGAGGACGTGTTCGCCACCATCGAGCCGGTGATCGCGGGCCTGTTCGAGCAGTTCGGGCGAAGGGAAAGACGGTGGACGCCGAGTGGCCCCGCATCCCCTACGCCGAGGCGCTGGCGATGTACGGAACCGACAAGCCCGACCTGCGCAACCCGATCGAGATGCAGGACGTGTCGGAGCCCTTCCGCGGCTCGGGCTTCGCGATCTTCGCGCGCATCCTGGAGCAGGAGGGGACGGAGGTGCGCGCGATCCCCGCGCCGGGCGGCGGCTCGCGCAAGTTCTGCGACCGGATGAACGCCTGGGCGCAGGCGCAGGGGCTGCCGGGGATGGGGTATATCTTCTGGCGGAGACGGGGAGAGATGATCCAAGGGATGACCCGATCGTCGAAGCGTTGCTAGCAGCAATCCACGACAGTGGAAAAACTAAGCCGGATTTCCCGACGACGCAATTCCAAAGTCGGAATTGGAAGAAACCGTTTCTGAGCTTGATTGTCGAGTGCGTGAAGCAGACAGGCAGTGAGGAAGCAAGATTTTATGCTGACGTCTATTTTGGTGAGCACGAAGCCGCCGGCCCCCTCGCCAAGAATATCGGCCCCGAGCGCACCGAGGCGATCCGTCGGCAACTGGGCCTGGGCGCGGGCGACGCCGCCTTCTTCCTCGCCGGCCGGCCGTCCGACTTCGAGGCCGTGGCGGGCCGCGCGCGCACCGAGATCGGGCGCGAGCTGAGGCTCATCGACGAGTCGCGCTTCGCCTTCGCCTGGATCGTGGACTTCCCGATGTACGAGCACGGCGACGACGGGCGCATCGACTTCTCGCACAACCCCTTCTCGATGCCCCAGGGCGGGATGGAGGCGCTGGAGGGCGACCCGCTCGAAGTGCTCGGCTACCAGTACGACCTCGCCTGCAACGGCTACGAGCTGGTCTCGGGCGCGATCCGCAACCACCGCCGCGACGTCATGTTCCGCGCCTTCGAGATCGCGGGCTACGCGGCCGAGGAGGTCGAGCGCCGCTTCCCCGGCCTCTCGACCGCCTTCCGCTACGGCGCGCCGCCGCACGGCGGCTGCGCCGCGGGCATCGACCGCATCGTCATGCTGCTGGCGGACGAGGCGAACATCCGCGAGGTCATCATGTTCCCGATGAACCAGCAGGCCCAGGACCTGATGATGGGCGCCCCCTCGGAGCCCACGCCCGAGCAGCTGCGCGATCTGCGCCTGCGCGTGCTGCCCTCCGAATGAGCCCACCCCCGGCGACCCCGCGCCCCGGCCCCCGAGCCAGGGCCTCGACCCGTCGGGCTCTCGATGCCCGGATGGGGCGCGTCCGTCCCGGAGGTGGGGGCGCGCGCCCCAGAGCCGGGGCGCTGGGCCGTCGTCCTCCTGCCGGCGCCACCTCGGGCGGCCCCGCCTCGGGGGCCGGGGCGCCTCGGCGGCGCGGCACGCCCTCCCGCCGGATTGGCCCGCGCGCATGACGCTCGCCGGCTGGCGCCCGCCGCCCCTGCCGCCGCGCGCGGCGCATGAGGGCCGCTGGTGCCGGCTGGAGCCGCTGGCACCCCATCACGCGGCCGGGCTCCACGAGGCGTTCGACGGCCACGCGGAGGTCTGGCGCCACATGCCGATGGGGCCGTTCGACGCGGCCTCCTACGCCGCCTGGGTGGAGTTCGTGCGCGTGCTGCACGACCCCCTCCACATGGCCGTGCGGACGCCCGACGGGCGGCTCGGGGGCACGCTGTCGCTGATGCGGATGACCCCGCTCGCGGGCACGATCGAGATCGGCTGGATCGCCTACGCGCCCCGGCTCCAGCGCACGCCGGCCGCCTCCGAGGCGGTGATCCTGCTGGCGTCCTGGGCGCTCGGGGTGGGCTACCGCCGGGTCGAGTGGAAGTGCGACGCGGCCAACCTCGCCTCGCGCCGCGCCGCCCAGCGCTACGGCTTCTCCTACGAGGGCACGCACCGCCAGGCGGCGGTCGTGAAGGGGCGCAACCGCGACACCGCCTGGTTCTCGATCCTCGACCGGGAGGGGCCGGCGCTGCGCGAGGCTTGGGACGCTTGGCTCGATCCGGCGAACTTCGCGGACGGCCGCCAGATCCGGCGCCTGTCGGAGATGACCGCGCCGCTGCTGGCCGCGCGCGACCCCATCTCGTGAGCCTCGGCGCCCTGAGCGAGCGCGGCTTCGACGTGATGGCCTCTAACCACGCCGAGGCGATCCTCGGGGCGGACTTCGCGCCTCAGTTCGAAGAGCTGACCGAGGCGCTCCTGGCCTTCCGCCTCAGCCGCGCCGAGCTGATCGGCTCGGGCGGCGGGGAGGCGGCCTTCACCCAGCGCCTGCGGCGCACGCTCGCCCGCGCCGGCTGGCGCAAGCACAACTTCCAGGTCGAGACCGTCATCGACGGCGCGCGGCGCGCCTCTGTGGGCCACGAGGTCGATCACGTCCGCCGCACGGCGCAGGGGACGCTCGCGCTCGAGATCGAGTGGAACAACAAGGATCCGTTCTTCGACCGGGATCTGGAGAGCTTCCAGCGGCTCCACGCGCTCTCGGCGATCTCGGTGGGCGTCGTCGTCACCCGCGGCTCGAGCCTCCAGGACGCGCTCGGCGAGGAGGTGACGGCCTTCATCGAGGCGCGCGGGATCATGGGCGAGGCGGGCCTCATGGCCTTCGGCATGAAGGACCGCACCGCGCGCCAGCGCGAGGCGGTGGCGCGCTCGGTCTCGGCGGGGCGCCCCTTCGCCGACGCCTTCGCGCGCCAGTTCGTCGCCGACAAGTTCGGCCCCTCGACGACGCATTGGTCGAAGCTCGCCGACCGCGTCGCGCGCGGCGTCGGCAACCCCTGCCCGATGCTGCTGGTCGGCCTGCCACGGGCCGCGCTCGTCGACGAGGGGCCGCAGGGCGACCGGCGGGCGTTCGAGGAGGGGGATCTCTTCGGCGGCGGGTGAGGCGATCCGGGCGCGCCCCGCGCGCGCGCGGAGCAGGGGAGCGGCGCTCCCCGGCTCGGTCCTCTCGACGGCGAGCAAGCCGAGCCGGAGTCGCCATGATCCCCTTCACGGCTTGAAGATCGGGCAGGGACGGTCCACCGGCGCGACGAGGAGAGGCGGGCGGGTGCCCCGCCGCGATCCGCGCGCCGTCCGACCGGTGGCGCCGCATGGCTCCGACTCGGGGCCGTGCCACCCTGTGCCCGACGATGCGCCGGGAGATTCGGCGCGACGCCCATCCGCCGGGCGGGCCTCGCGGCGCTACTCCGCCGCCGCGCCCGAGTTGTGGGCGTAGGTCGCCCAGTCGGGCTTCCAGTCGGCCGCGGCCTGGTCGCCCCAGACGGTCCACTCGCCCCGGCCCGCGCCTCGGCCGAAGAGCTCCAGATAGGGGCCGTGCGAGCAGCCCTCGATCAGCGCATACTGCTCGTCGGGCTTGCGCGAGTGCTCGCGCTTGCGCGACGCGATCAGGTTGACCTGGCGCCGGCCGGCCTCGCGGGTGCGCGCGTTGCGGCCACGCACCCCGAAGAGCAGGATCTCGGTCACGTTGCGGAAGTAGAAGCCCACGCCGCGCCCGTCCGAGTTCTCCATGTCCTTGCGGACCTTGTGCCAGACGATGTTGGACTTGTAGTCGAACCCCCAGGCCTTGAGCACCGCGAGCCCGTCGGGCAGCAGCGCGTTGGGCACCCACAGGTAGCAGTGCGCGGGCTCGACCATGTGCCGGGCCACGGGCAGGGCGCAGATGTCCGCGAGCGTCATGGTGGGGTAGCGCGCCAGACGCTTGTGCTCGGGCGCGACCTTGCCGGTGCGGTTGGTGAAGCGCCAGGGCGGGTCGGCCAGCACGGTGCCGAAGCGCCGCCCGGCGAGGTAGTCGGTCAGCTCCTGGGCGGCATCCGCGGTCATCGCACCCTTATGGGGGCTCGCGCCGGGCCTGCCAACCACGTGCCGCGGCGGGGACGACCGGCGCGTGGCTCGGGCTCCGCAGTCGGGGCGCGACGGCGGACCCGCCGCGAGCGCAGGCCAAGGCCCGGTCGCAGGCCGATGGCGCGGCGGCCCGTCGTCCGAGGGGACGGGCGTCGCGGGAAAGGGGCGCCTCCGCCTCGCGCCGGCGTTCCGGTCAGGCCGGCGTTCCGGTCGGGCCGGCGTTCCGGTCGGGCCGGCGTTCCGGTCGGGCCGGCGTTCCGGTCGCGCCGGCGTCCCGGTCGGGCCGTCGGGGGGGCTGCGGCTCAGACGGCGCGGCGGTCGCCCATGCGGTCGTGCACGAGGCCGGTGAGGCGCGACAGGCGCTGCGGCAGCGCGTCGTCGTCCGAGGCGAGGTCGGCGGCGGCCCTGCCCAGCGCCGCGTCGCCGGCGCTGCGCGCGACGCCCGAGAGGAACTGCGCGAGGTAGCGCCGCAGCCGCTCGTCGGGCGGGGCGCCCTCGCCGAGGCGGCTCTCCAGGAGGCTCGCCACATGGGCCATGTCGTCGCGGAAGGCGATGCGGTCGGGCTCGATGCTCTCCTGCGGCAGCGCGCGCGGCATCGGCGGCTGCGCCTCGGGGGGCATGTGGCGCAGGATCGCCTGCTGGAAGGCGGCGAGCGAGGAGACGGGCTTGGCGATGAACCCGTCGGCCCCGGCCGCCGTCGCGCGCGCCTCCGCGTCGAGGTCTCCGCTGGTGCCGAGCACCGCGGTGACGCGCGGGCGCGCGGCGTGGAGCATGGCGATCAGCGCGGCGCCGCAGCCGTCGGGCAGGCCGAGGTCGACGATCACCACCGAGGGGCGGTAGGTCTTGAGGTGGCGCTCGGCCGAGGCGATGGTGTCGGCGCGCCGGATCCGCGCGCCCGATCGCAGCGCAAGGAGCCGCATCGCCTCGCTGGCGTAGCGGCTGTCCTCCACCAGCAGCAGCGTGCAACCCAGCAGCGGCCGCGCCGCCGTGGGCGGCCGCGGCGAGATCATCAGGCGGTCGAGATCGTCCATCTGCCCCTCCGGCGCACCCGTCTGGATCATCCTTCGCCGGCCAACCCCTAACGCTGGGTTAACCATCCCGTGAGGGATCGGGGTTTTTGCGGCGCGTCCCGCCTTGCGCCTCCGAGCGGTCGGCCCGATGATCGCCCCATGACCCTGCGCCTCAACCACGTCGCCATCGCCGTGCCGGACCTGGGCGCCGCCGCCGCGCGCTACCGCGAGGCGCTCGGGGCCGAGGTGGGCGAGCCCCTCGACCAGCCCGAGCACGGCGTCACGGTCGTCTTCGTGAACCTGCCCAACACCAAGGTCGAGCTGCTGCACCCCTTGGGCGAGGGCTCGCCGATCGCGGGCTTCCTGGCCCGCAACCCCAAGGGCGGCGTCCACCACGTCTGCTACGAGGTGGACGACATCATCGCGGCGCGCGAGCGGATGCGCGCGGCCGGCGCCCGGGTGCTGGGCGACGGCGAGCCGAGGATCGGCGCCCACGGCAAGCCGGTGGTGTTCGTGCACCCCCACGACTTCGACGGCGCGCTGGTGGAGCTGGAGCAGGCGTGAGCATCACATCGGCCATCGTCCTCTTCGCCGTGATCTGGTTCATGGTGCTGTTCGTGGTCCTGCCCCTTCGCCTGCGCACGCAGGGCGACGACGGCGAGGTGGTGCCCGGCACCCATGCCGGTGCGCCCTCCGACCCGCAGCTGTGGCGCCGCGCGCTCGTCACCACGGGCGTCGCGGCGGTGCTCTTCGCGCTGACCGCCGGCGTGATCCTGTCGGGCTGGGTCGGGGTGGAGGACTTCGACCTCTTCAACCGATTCGGCGGCGGCGGCTCACCCTATGGAACAGATGAGTGAAGGTCGCGGCCCCCAGCACCGGCACCGCGAGGTTGACGACGGGGATCGTCAGCGGCACCGCCATCAGCACGCCCGCCGCCCAGACCTGGAGCGTGTGGCGGCGCCTGAGCCGTGCCGCCTGCGCGCGCGACATCCGCCGCAGCGCCACCACCTGGAAGTACTCGCGCCCGAGCAGCAGCCCGTTGACGCCCCAGAACACGAAGGGCGCCAGCGGCGGGACGGTGAGGTAGACGACGAGCGCGGCGGCGTTGGCGGCGATCAGCAGCGCCAGGTAGGAGAGCGACTCCCTCGCCGCCGTGCCGAGCGAGGTGCGCGGCGCGGGACCGGCCTCGGGGTAGTGGCGCGCCTCGACCGCCTCGGCGACCGCCTCCAGGAAGAGCCCGGTGAAGAGCGAGGCCACCGGCACCATCAGGAACACCGACGCGACCAGCAGCGCCAGCACCGCGCCCCCCGCGGCCAGATCGTCGAGCCAGCCGAGATCGCCCAGGAGCGGCAGCGACACCGCGTCGGGCACCAGCCACTGCGCCAGGCCCACGAGCGCCGCGGCGGCGGCCAAGAGCAGCCCCAGGCTCAGCCCGATGCCCGTTCCCAGCACGCGGCGGAACGCCGGATCGCCCATCTGGCCCAGCGCCCGAAGGGCGTCGAGGAGGATCACGGGCGCGGGCTCGCGGGGCGGGGCATGGCGGGCATGGCGGGCATGTGCGGGGGAGCGGGGGGGTGGGGTCAAGCGCGGCGCGCGCGATCGCGCAGGGCGGCGCCCGCCGGGAGCGCCGCGGCCCGCTTGTCCCGCGGCGCCCCGCGAATAGGTGATGCCCATGAGCATGGACCACCCGCCCGGATCGTGCGCCCGCGCGGGACGACAGGCGCCCCGCGCGCGGCCGCCCTTGCGCGCGGCGATCGCCGCGGCGATCGTCCTTGGCGCGACGGCGCCCGGCGCCGCCTCGGCCGCGCCGCCCTGCGTGCCGGGATCGATCGGCCCCTCGGGCTGCGCGTCGATCCGGCCGGAGGATCTGCGCAGCGAGCGTCCGGGCGTCCCCGCCCTCGACCCCGACCTGCCGCTCGGCCCGGCCGCCGACCCCGCGACGCGGCGAGCGGACGATCTGCGGGAGCTGTCGCCGGCGGATCCGGGCGTGCTGCGGCTCGAACGGACCGCGCCGCGCGACCCGGCGATGGGCCGCGACCCGCGCGCCGTCCAGTCCTTCCAGACGCCCTACATCTTCGACTGAGGCCCGATCTTCGGCCGAGGCCCGCCGCGGCAGGCCTCAGCGCCGCTCGCGCGGGCGCAGGCGATAGACGCCCTCCGGCAGCTCGATGGCGGCGAAGAGGTCGCGCACCTGGCCGAGCGAGAGCGTGACGACCACCTCGCCGTCGGCGCGCGCGTCGTACTGCGTCAGGGTCACGTGGTCGTCGAAGGCGCGCACGCTCACATCCTCCTCGAGGCCCGCGCCCGCGCCCGCGCCCGCGACCCCGGCGCGGGCGGGCGGCCCCTCGTCGACCAGGGTGATGACGGTGGCGTCGAATTCGTGCTCGATGGTGAACATGGCGCCCGAGCCTAGAGCGTCGCGGCGGCGCCGCAAGGCCGGGCCTCGAGGCCGCCGCCCCGCAGCGCCGCGCGACATGACGGGTCCGCGCCGGCCCCCGTGCCTCCGCCCGCACGCCTGCGGCATCGGCGCCGCGCGGCGCGCCCGACGCGGCGATCGTCTGGCCGTCCGCCGGGCGGGGCGTCTATGCTGCCGCCGACCGCGCCCCGCCCGTCCCGCCCCCCTCCGTCCGGGGCGGGCGCGCGGACCGAACGCCCGCCCGGAGGCCCCATGCGCCCGATCCTGCTCGCCCTGGCCCTGCTGCTGTCCGCCTGCGCCCAGGCCCCGATCCCGGGGGGCATCGTCAGGGGCCCGCTGGCGCCGCCCCGGCCGCAGGTCGACCGTGTCACGTTGTCCAGCGCGGTGGGCAATTTCGCCGCCGTCGCCTCCCGCGTCGAGCCGGCGGCCGAGAATCTGTGCCGCAGGCGGGCCGCGCGCGGCACCGAGTGCGACTTCCAGATCGTCGTGGTGCGCGACCCCCGCCTGCCGCCCAACGCCTTCCAGACGGTGGACGCGCGCGGGCGCCCGGTGGTGGGCTTCACCCGCGCGCTGATCGCGGAGGCGCGCAACGCCGACGAGATCGCCTTCGTCATGGGCCACGAGGCCGCGCACCACATCGAGGGCCACATCGCCCGACAGCGCCAGTCGGCGCTCGCCGGCCAGGCGCTGGCGGGCGCGCTCGCGCAGATGGGCGGCGCCGACGAGCGCGGCGTGCGGCGCGCGGCCGAGATCGGGCTCGAGGTCGGGGCGCGGCGCTACTCCAAGGACTTCGAGCTCGAGGCCGACGCGCTCGGCACGCTCATCACCGCGCGCGCGGGCTTCGACCCGCTCAGGGGGGCCGCCTTCTTCAACCGCCTGCCCGATCCCGGCGACCGCTTCCTCGGCACCCACCCGCCCAACGCCGCGCGCGTCGCGGTGGTGCGCCGGGTGGTCGCGGGGCTCTGATCACCTGCCCTTACGTCCGCGTGAGCGGTCTTGCAGAACGCATGACTTCGGCCGCGGGCGTCGTATCTTCGGGCATGACAGCTCAAAGGGGATCACCATGCAGACGCGACGCAGCATCCTTCTCGGCGGCGGGGCCGCGGCGACCGTGGCCGCGGTCGCGGGGGTCTCGATCTGGCGCGGCGGGCGCGGGGTCGCGGCCGAGGGCGGCTTCGCGGTCACGCTGAGCGAGGCCGAGTGGCGTGAGCGGCTGACGCCGGACGCGTTCGCCGTCCTGCGCGAGGCGGCGACCGAGCCCCCCTATTCGAGCCCGCTCAACGACGAGCACCGCGAGGGCACCTTCCTGTGCGCCGGCTGCGCCAACCCGCTCTACGCCTCGGCGACGAAGTTCGACAGCGGCACCGGCTGGCCCAGCTTCTACGACGCCCTGCCCGACGCGGTGGGCACCAAGGCCGACTACAAGCTGATCTACCCGCGCACCGAGGTCCACTGCGCGCGCTGCGGCGGCCATCAGGGCCACATCTTCAAGGACGGCCCCGCGCCCACCGGCCTGCGCCACTGCATCAACGGCGTGGCGATGGCCTTCGAGCCGAAGGCCGTCTGAGGCGGCGCGCCCGGAGAACGGCCTCGGGAAGAGGGGCTCGGGGAACCGGGCGGGCGCCCTCCGGTTGGACGGGCGACGCCCGCTCCCCGGAGGCCCCCGCATGATCCGATCCGTCGTCCTCGCCCTGACGCTGCCCATGGCCGCCGCGGCGCAGGGCGCGCCCGACCTGCCCGCCGAGCTGCCTGCCGAGATCGCGGGCTCGGAGGCGATGGCCTCCGCGGCGCGGGCGATCCTCGACGCGGGCGTGGACGAGATCCTGATCGGCGACCTGATCGGCACGACGATCGAGGGTCCGGAGGGCGAGGCGCTGGGCACGGTCGAGAACCTCGTCGCCGTGCCGGGCGGCCGGCTCGTCGCGGCGCTGATGACGCTGGAGGACGGCACGCGCATCGCCGTGCCCTACCAGGCGCTCAAGCTGTCCGGCGCGGCCGAAGCGCTGGAGGCGACGCTGCCCGTGAGCGCGGACGAGCTGCGCGCCATGGGCGAGCTGGAGGAATCTCGCGGCGCGGCTCGGAGGCTAGGCCGGCCGCCCCCAGAGGTCGTACTCGTCCGCCTCCTCGACCCTCACGTCGAGCCTGTCGCCGGGGCGCAGCGCCTCGAAGCCCTCATCGATGTAGAGGTGCCCGTCGATGCCCGGCGCGTCGAAGCGGGTGCGGCAGGTGGCGGCCTCGTCGTCCACCTCGTCCACGATCACGGGCTGCACGGTGCCGACGCGCTCGGCCAGCCGTGCGGCGCCGATCCCTTGGGCGTGGGCCATCAGCCGGTGCCAGCGCTCCTCGATCACCTCCGGCGCGACGTGGTCGGGCAGGGCGTTCGAGCGCGCGCCGGCCACGTCCTCGTAGCGGAAGGCGCCGACCCGGTCGAGCCGGGCCTCCGTGAGCCAGTCGAGCAGATGCGCGAACTCGGCCTCGGTCTCGCCGGGGAAGCCCACGATGAAGGACGAGCGGATGGCGAGGTCGGGGCACGTCGCGCGCCAGGCCGCGATCTGGTCGAGCGTTCGCGCCGAGGCCGCGGGGCGCGCCATGCGCCGCAGCGTGTCGGGGTGCGCGTGCTGGAACGGGATGTCGAGATAGGGCAGCACCAGCCCCTCGGCCATCAGCGGGATCAGATCGCGCACGTGCGGGTAGGGGTAGACGTAGTGCAGCCGCACCCAGGCCCCCAGCGAGCCCAAGCCACGCGCGAGGTCGGTCAGATGGGCGCGGACCTCGGCCCCGCGCCAGGGAGAGCTGGCATGGCGCAGGTCGACGCCGTAGGCGGAGGTGTCCTGGCTCACCACCACCAGCTCGCGCGTGCCGGCCGCGACCAGCCGCTCGGCCTCGCGCAGCACCGCGCCCGCGGGGCGCGAGGCGAGGCGGCCGCGCAGGTCGGGGATGATGCAGAAGCGGCAGCGGTGGTTGCAGCCCTCGGAGATCTTCAGGTAGGCGTAGTGCCGCGGCGTCAGCCGCACCTCGGGCGCCGGGATCAGGTCCACGAACGGGTCGGGGTCGGGCGGCACCGCGGCGTGAACCGCGTCGAGCACCTGCTCGTACTGGTGCGGGCCGGTCACCGCGAGCACCTTCGGGTGCGCGCCCGTGACGAGGTCGGGCTCGGCGCCGAGGCAGCCGGTGACGATCACCCGGCCGTTCTCGGCCAGCGCCTCGCCGATGGCGTCGAGGCTCTCGGCGCGCGCCGAGTCGAGGAAGCCGCAGGTGTTGACGATCACCGCCTGCGCGCCGGCGTAGTCGGGCGCCACGGCGTAGCCCTCCGCGCGCAGCCGGGTCAGGATGCGCTCGGAGTCCACCAGCGCCTTGGGGCAGCCGAGCGAGACCATGCCGATGGTCGGCCGCCGGGCGGCACGGCGGCCCGGGACGGGGCCGGTGCTCGAAGGGTGCGCGGTCATGGCCACCGTCTAAGCGCGGCCGCGCCGGATGCAAGCGCCTCGCCGGGCACACCGTCCGGCAACCCTCTCGGTGAGCCCGTCGCGGCCGCCGACAACCGACCGGCGCGATCCGGCCGATCGGGATCGGGAAACAATAACGCGAAGTTGGGACGGATCATCCGCAGGGGCGCAGCCGGCCTTCATGTTAACGCAAGATCCTTTGCACCGGCCTTCCGAATCGGCTACCGAGGGCCGGAACGATCTGTCCCGGGCGGCGTTGGCCGTCCGTTACGACGAGAAGGGGAAATTCATGTTCAGGACCACCGCCGCCGCCGCGGCGATCGTGCTCGGAGCCGGCGCGGCGCAGGCCGCCGTGATCGATTTCGAGGATTTCGCCAACGGCGAGGCGATCAACACCGTCTCCGCCGGCGGCGTCACCGCCACCGTCACGACGGTGAGCGGCCGCAAGAACGCCAAGTTCAATCAGGCGGTCGCCTTCGACACCTCGTTGAGCGGCACCGCCGACCCGGACCTCGAGGCGCCCTTCACGGGGCCGGAGACCGGGGCCCCGGGCTCCACCAACCCCGGCAAGGTGCTGATCATCACCCAGGACGGGGGCCCCAACGACGAGCGCTTCGGCGGCACGGTCACCTTCGACTTCAGCCAGCCGATCAACTTCCTGAGCTTCGAGGCGTTCGACGGCGGCATCTTCGACGTGACCAGCGCCAAGGGCGACCAGGCGCTGTTCGCCGAGGAGGTTCTGTTCTCCGACAACGTGTCGGGCTTCCTGGCCGTCGACGGGTTCGACGGGGTCTCGACCCTGACCTTCACCTTCGCGGACTCGGGCGAGGGCGCGTCGGGCGCGATCGACAACCTCACCTTCGAGGTGGCCGACACGCCGGCGCCGATCCCGCTGCCCGCGGCGTTGCCGATGATGCTCGCGGGCCTCGGCGGCCTGGGCCTCGTGGCGCGCCGCCGCCGCGCCGCCTGAGGCCGCAACACGCGAACGTGGAGAAGGGCGCCTTCGGGCGCCCTTCTTCGTTCCGAGCCCCTTCGTTCCGAGCCCCCTCGTCCCCGACCTCCTCGCGCGTCCCGGACCCGGGCGCGCTCAGCAGGCGGCACCTATCGCCGCCGGTCGCGGCGCGAGCTCATCGGCTGGAACGCCACGCCGACATGGGCCTCGCAATAGGGCTTGCCGGGCTGCGCGGCGAGGCCGCAGAACCAGAAATCCTCGGTCGCCGGGTCGCCGATCGGCCATTTGCAGGTGCGCTCGGTCAGCTCCATCAGGCTGAGGCGCGCCGCGCCCTTCTCCACCTCGCGCACCGAGGCCAACGCCTCGGGGCTGATCTCGTTGGCCGAGGGCTGGGGCGGCAGCGGCTGGCCGGCCGGGATGATCCGCCCGCGCAACGGCGTGGGCGGGGGCTCGGCGGAGTGCGTGGCCGGGATCGGACGCGCCTCGGGGGGCGAAGGCGCGGCCTCGGCGGGCGCGGCCTCGGCGAGCTCGGGCTCCATCCCCTCGCTCGGCGCGCCGGCCGCGCGGTTCGACAGGCCGAGCCGATGCACCTTGCCGATCACCGCGTTGCGCGTCACCCCCCCGCCCAGCGCCTTGGCGATGGTCGAGGCCGAGGATCCCTCCGCCCACATGCGCTTCAGGGTCTCGACCCGATCGTCGGTCCAGGACATCGCTCGCCTCCAGCCTCCCGCGCGCGTCCCGCACGGGCCTCCCTCCGGGGGCCCGGCCGCGCTCGGCAACAGGCTCCCTATCGTAAGCGCGACCGGGCCGGATACAAGCGGCCGGCTCGCCGGGGCGCATGGCCGGCCATGGACAGGGCGCCCGCGCCGCGCTAGCGTCGCGTCATGACGAGCCTGGGCCCCCTCCGACGCCGACGCGCCTGATCCGCCCCCGCGGCCCTCCGCGGCCGCGCCGTCCCCCCGTCAGCCCGCCTCCCCAGGAGACCCGTCATGATCGACCCCGTCCTGCCGACCTACGCGCGCGCGCCGCTGAGCTTCGTGCGCGGCTCGGGCTCCTGGCTGGAGGAGGCCGACGGGCGGCGCTTCCTCGACCTCGGCGCGGGCATCGCCACCTGCTCGCTCGGCCACGCGCACCCCGCGCTCACCGAGGCGCTGACGCGCCAGGCGCAGCGGCTCTGGCACGTCTCGAACCTCTACGAGATCGGCCCCCAGCGCGAGCTGGCCGAGCGGCTGGTCGCGGAGACCTTCGCCGACACCGCGTTCCTGTGCAACTCGGGAACCGAGGCCTGCGAGCTCGCGATCAAGATGGCGCGGCGCCACCATTTCGAGCGGGGGAGCCCACGCGAGACGATCCTGACCTTCGAGGGCGCCTTCCACGGCCGCTCGACGGGCGCGATCGCCGCCTCGGGCTCCGAGAAGATGACGCGCGGCTTCGGGCCCCTGATGCCGGGCTTCGTCACGCTCCCCTGGGGCGACCACGACGCGCTGCGCGCCGCGATGGACGACACGGTGGCCGCCGTCCTGGTCGAGCCGATCCAAGGCGAGGGGGGCGTGCGCGCGATGCCCGACGCCTGCCTCAAGGGCCTGCGCGACCTCTGCGACGAGACCGGCGCGCTGATGGTGCTCGACGAGGTGCAATGCGGCATGGGTCGCACGGGGCGGCTCTTCGCGCACGAGTGGGCGGGCGTCGCCCCCGACATCATGATGGTGGCCAAGGGCATCGGCGGGGGCTTCCCGCTCGGGGCGGTGCTGGCCACCGAGCACGCGGCCTCCGCCATGGGGGTGGGCACCCACGGCTCGACCTATGGCGGCAACCCGCTCGCCTGCGCGGTGGGGCTCGCGGTGATGGATCACGTGGCAGACGAGGCGTTCCTCGCCGACGTGCGGCGCCGCGCGGGGCTGCTGCGCCAGCGCCTCGAAGGGCTGGTGGCGGCGCATCCGGAGGTGTTCGGTGGCGTCCGGGGCACGGGCCTGATGCTCGGGCTCGAATGCCGCATGCCGGTGGCCGACGTGGTGCGCGCGGGGCTCGACGCGCTCGTCGTCACGGTGCCCGCGGCCGACGGGGTGGCGCGCCTCCTGCCCGCCCTCACCATCTCGGACGAGGAGATCGCCGAGGGCATGGCGCGGCTCGACCGCGCCGCGTCCCAGCTCGCGCGGCGGGCGGCTTGAGCGGGCGGCCTGGCGCCTGCGGATGGGTGGGACGGTGCGACCGCTCGACTACCGCTTCGAGGCGCCGGGCCGGGCCGACCTGCCGATGCTGCGCCGCTGGCGCGACGAGCCGCATGTCCGGCGGCGGTGGCCCGACTTCGAGGAGGAGATCGCCGCCGTGGAGGCCGGCACCGCGGCCGAGGGCTTCGTGCCGCGCATCGTCCGAACCGCCGATGGCGTCCCCTTCGGCTGGGTGCAGGACTACGCCCTCGACGTCTGGCCGATGCGCCATCACGGCCCCGCACCTGCAGGCGCCCGCGGGATGGACACGATGATCGGCGATCCGGCCTTCCTAGGCCACGGCCACGCCCCTCGCTACCTGCGACAGCGCGCCGAGCAGCTCGTGGCGGCGGGCGCGTCCCTGGTCGTCGCCGATCCGGAGGTGGGGAACCCCCGCGCGGTCCGGGCCTGGCGCGCCGCCGGCTTCGAGGGCGACCGGGTCGTGCGTGGCGAGGGCGGCCGGGCGGTGGCGATCCTGACCTTCGCGGCGCGCTCCCGGGCTCGCCCGTCCGAGACCCTCTGACTTCGGGAGCGACCATGCCCCACTTCCTCGACATCCACGTCACCGATCCGGGCGACCTGCGCGCGATGATCGACCACGCCCGTGCCACGAAGGCCGCGCGGGACGGCCGGCCCAAGGGCACCCCGGACGACGAGCAGCCGCTCGCGGGACGCATGGTGGCGCTGATCTTCGAGAAGCCCTCGACGCGCACGCGCATCAGCTTCGACGTGGGCGTGCGCCAGATGGGGGGCTCGACCATGGTGCTGTCGGGCGCCGACATGCAGCTCGGCCACGGCGAGACCATCGCCGACACCGCGCGCGTGCTGTCGCGCTACGTCGATCTGATCATGATCCGCACCTTCGAGGAGGCGGTGCTGCACGAGATGGCGGAGCACGCCGCCGTGCCCGTCGTCAACGGCCTCACCGACGCCTCGCACCCCTGCCAGGTGATGGCCGACGTGATGACCTACGAGGAGCGTCGCGGCGCCATCGCGGGCCGTCGCGTGGCCTGGCTCGGCGACGGCAACAACGTCTGCGCGAGCGTGCTGCACGCCGCCGGGCGCTTCGGCTTCGACGTGGCCTTCGCAGGGCCCGAGACGCTCGACCCGGATCCGGACGCGGTGGGCTTCGCGCGCCGCGAGGGCGCCCGCGTCGAGATCCTGCGCGACCCCGGCTCGGCCGTGGCGGGCGCCGACCTGGTGCTCGCCGACACCTGGGTGTCGATGCACGACCCCCAATCGGCGCGCGAGCGGCGTCACAACCTGCTGCGCCCCTACCAGGTGGACGCCGCGCTGATGGAGCGCGCGGGCCCCGACGCCCTCTTCATGCACTGCCTGCCCGCGCATCGCGGCGAGGAGGTCACCTCGGAGGTCATGGACGGCCCCCGCTCGGTCGTCTGGGACGAGGCCGAGAACCGCCTGCACGCCCAGAAGGCCGTGCTGCGCTGGTGCCTCGGCGTCTGAGCCCGCCGCGAACCCGTCGGGGCCGCGGCGCGCCCCGCGGGGGGCCTCACCCGCGGCGTCGCGTCCGCGCCGTCGGCCCCGCGGCGGCGGGATCCTCGGGCCAGTCGTGCTTGGGGTAGCGGCCGCGCATCTCGCGGCGCACCTCCGCGTAGGCGCCGGCCCAGAAGCCCGGCAGGTCGGTCGTCACCTGCAGCGGCCGCCCCGCCGGCGACAGCAGGGTGACGCGCAGCGGCTCGGCCCCCGCCCTCGGGTGGGTCGAGGCCCCCATCATCTCCTGGAGCCGCACCGCGATGCCGGGCGCCTCGCCGTAGTCGATGGGCACCCGGCGTCCGGAGGGCATCGTCACCTCGGCGGGTGCCGCGCGGTCGAGCGTCCGGCGCCCCTCCCGGCCGAGGCGCGCGTCGAGCGCGGCGAGGAGGTCGAGCGCGGCGATGTCCTCGGCCGTCCGGACCCCTGCCGCGAAGGGCGCGAGCCAGTCCTCCAGGCTCGCCAGGAGCGCCGCGTCGGAGAGGTCGGGGAGGTCGGCGCCGCGTCCGCGCGCCCAGGCGGTGCGGGCGCGCAGGCGGTCGGCGGCGGGCGAGGAGGGCAGGCCGAGGTCGCGCACGCCCTCCATCGCCGCCCTCGCCAGCGCCTCCTCGGGCGCCTCCCGCCAGGGCCGGTCGTCGAGGACGAGGGCGCCGAGCCGCTCTCGGCGGCGCGCGACGACGCGCCGCTCGCGCCGCGACCATTCGCAGACCTCGACCCAGGCGATGCGACCGCCATGCGCGGCACGCAGCTCGGACTCGGCGAGCGGCGCGGCGAGGCGGATCCGCGCGTCGCGGCCCTCGCCGCCCGTGTCGCAGGCGACGATCAGGCGCTGGTCCGCCAGGGCGTCGTCTGGCGCCATCGCGGCGCCCTTGCCGCCCGACAGCAGCCAGCGCGGCGCCTCGCCGGGACGGCGCAGCCCGATGCGGTCGGGGTAGGCGTGGGAGGCGGCCTCGCCCGGCGAGAGGGGCCCGCCCTCGGGCGCGATCCGGTCCGCCGGCGCGATCCGGTCCGCCGGCGCGATCCGGGCCAGCCGCCTCGCCTCGGCGCGCAGGCGGCGCAGGTCGGGGGCGTCGCCGCGGCCGCGACCGGCGGGGCGCATCGCGTCGAGCCGTGCCGCGACCTCCACGCCCACGCCTCGCAGCGGGTCGCGGTCCGACAGGAGAGCGGCCAGGGGGGCCGCGTCGCGCCCCGCCACGAGGAGCATGTGCGCGAGCCGGGGGTGGAGCGGCAGGCGCGCCATGGCCCGGCCGTGATCGGTGATCCGCCCGCGCTCCAGCGCGCCGAGGTCCGTGAGGAGCGCGCGCGCCGCCTCGAAGGCGGCGGGGGCGGGCTGGGTCAGGAAGGCCAGCGCCTCGGGCGCCGAGCCCCATTCGGCGAGCGCCAGCGCGAGCCCCGCGAGGTCGGCGCGCGTGATCTCGGGGGGCGCGAAGGCCGGGAGCGCACCCTCGGCGCCGCGCGTCCAGACGCGAAGGCACAGGCCGGGCTCGGTGCGGCCGGCGCGGCCGCGGCGCTGGTCGGCCTCGGCGCGCGAGACGGCCTCGGTGACGAGCCGCGCCATGCCCGATCCGGGATCGAAGCGCTGGCGACGCGCGCGGCCGCCGTCGATGACGAGGCGCACGCCCTCGATCGTCAGCGAGGTCTCGGCGATGGCGGTGGCGAGCACGATCTTGCGGCCCTCCCGGGCGGGCGCGACGGCGGCCCGCTGCGCCGGCCAGGGCAGCGAGCCGTGGAGCGGCAGCACCGCGCAGCCCGTCGGCACGCGCCCGGCGAGGAGGCGCGCGGCCGCGCGGATCTCGCGCTCGCCCGGCAGGAAGGCGAGCGCGCTGCCGGGCTCCTCGTCGAGCGCCATGAGCGCGGCCTCGGCCACCGCCTGCGCCACGTCGCCGGGCGGGGCTTCGGCCCAGCGGGTCTCGACCGGGTGGGCGCGCCCCTGCGAGGTCACGACGGGCGCGTCGTCCATCAGCGCCGCCACGGGCGCGGCGTCGAGCGTCGCGGACATGACGAGGAGCGCGAGGTCGGGCCGCAGGGCGTCGCGCGCCTCCCAGGCGAGCGCGAGGGCGAGGTCGGCGTCGATCGAGCGCTCGTGGAACTCGTCGAGGATCAGGTGCGAGACCCCCCGCAGCTCCGGGTCGGCCCGGATGCGGCGGGTCAGCAGCCCTTCGGTGACGACCTCGATCCGCGTGGCGTCCGAGACCCGCGCCTCGCCGCGCATCCGGTAGCCCACCGTGCGCCCCACCGGCTCGCCCAAGCTCTCGGCCATGCGGGACGCGGCCGCGCGCACCGCCAGCCGGCGCGGCTCCAGCATCACGACGCGCGCAGCCCCGTCCGCCAGCAGCGCCAGCGGCACCCGCGTCGTCTTGCCCGCCCCCGGCGGCGCCTGGAGCACCGCGCGCCCGTGCTCCCGCAGCGCCGCCAGCAGCGCAGGGATGGCCTCGTCGATGGGCAGGCGTTCGATCATGGGCGCCCGTGAGCGGGGGTCTGGGGGCAGGCCTGCCCCCAGCCTTGCTCCTGGCCGAGCCCCATGCCACCCGCAACCCCATGGATGTGCCCGCCCTCGCAGACGCCGTGTCCCGCGGCGAGCGCCGCGCCTTGTCGCGCGCCGTCACCCTGATCGAGAGCACGCGCGAGGACCACCGCGCCGCCGCCGCCGATCTCCTGGACCGGCTGGCCCCGCTCGGGCGCCGGGCGATGCGCGTCGGCCTCACCGGCACGCCCGGCGTTGGCAAGTCCACCTTCGTGGAGGCGTTCGGGCTCATGCTCCTGGAGCGCGGCCTGTCGGTGGCCGTGCTCGCCGTCGATCCGTCCTCGGCGCGATCGGGCGGCTCGATCCTCGGCGACAAGACGCGGATGGAGCGCCTGGCGCGCCACCCGCGCGCCTACGTCCGCCCGAGCCCCGCGGCTTCGGAGCTGGGCGGGGTGGCGCGGCGGACGCGCGAGGCGGCCGCGCTCCTGGAGGCCGCGGGCTTCGACGTGCTGCTGGTCGAGACGGTGGGGGTGGGGCAGTCCGAGACGGCGGTGGCCGGCGTCACGGACCTCTTCGTGCTGCTCTTGGCGCCCGGCGGGGGGGACGAGCTTCAGGGCGTCAAGCGCGGGATCATGGAGATCGCCGACCTGATCCTCGTCAACAAGGCCGACGGGACGCGGCTCGCCGAGGCGCGCCGGACCCAGGCCGACTACGCGGGCGCGCTGCGGCTGATGCGCAGGCGCGAGGGCGATCCCGAGGGCTTCCCGGCCGCGACGACGGTCTCGGCCGTCGAGGGGCAGGGCCTGGAGGCGGCCTGGGACGCCATGCGGGCGCTTCACGAGCACCGTCGAGCCTCTGGCGCCTTGGCGCGCAGGCGCATCGCCCAGGCGCGCGCATGGTTCGACGAGGAGGTGCGCCGGGCGCTGCTCGCGCGGGCGACGGACGACCCTGGCCTGCGGGCGCGCCTCGACGCGCTGGGCCGCGCGGTGGAGGAGGGGCGGGCGGCCCCGACCGCGGCCGCGCGCGCGGCGCTGGGGCCCGGCGGGCTTGACGCTCCGGGCGCGGGCGGGTAGATCGCCCGCCTCACCCGCACCCCGAGGCCCGGCCGAGCCCGCGCCGGACATCCTGGAGGCCATCATGTCGCGCATCTGCGAGCTGACCGGCAAGGGCCCCATGACGGGCAACAACGTCAGCCACGCCAACAACAAGACCAAGCGCCGCTTCCTGCCCAACCTCAACGACGTCCATCTGATGTCGGAGACGCTGGGCCGGACGTTCAAGCTGCGCGTGTCCTCTGCGGCGCTCAGGACGGTCGATCACCGAGGCGGGCTCGACGGGTTCATGGAGAAGGCGCGCGAGGCGGACCTGTCGGTGCGCGCCACCCGCATCCGCCGCGACATCCTCAAGGCCAAGGCCGACGCCTGAGAGCCGAGCGGCCCCGGCGGGGCCAGGCGTCCCCGGCGGCGCCGGGCCGAGCGGCCCGCGCGGCGGCGGCGCGGGCCGCTGGGCTCAGCGGCAGCTCCGCTCCGCGGCCGCCCCAAAATACTTGTAGCGTTGCCAGAAGGTGCCGTGCGCCGGGCGGTCCGACTGCCGGACCTCCTGGGCGCGGTCCGGATCCTCGAAGAAGCGCGCCACCATCCGCTGCTCGCCCCGGTCGAGGAGCGAGTCGGCGACGCGCTGGATGCAGTCGCATCGCGCGGCCGTGGCGCCCGTGCGCCCCGCCTGGACGCAGGCCCGCTCGATCGGCCCCGCGAAGGCCGCGCAAGCGCCCAGCCCCAGGGCGGCCGTCAGAACCACTGCTCGCATCCATCCCTCCTCTCGCTCGTCGCGGGCCCACGATGGGCGCGGGCGGTCGGGGCCGCAACGGCCCGCGCCCAGCGCGCCGGGGGCCGTGGCCTCCGCGCCATCGTCGGGGGCCGGCGTCCGCCCGATCCTCCTGGAAGGGCGGCGGGGCGATGGCATAGGCTCAGGGCGCGGGAGAGAGAGAGGGGCGCGCGCGCATGAATCACCTCTACTACGGCGACAACCTCGACGTGCTGCGCGAGGCCGTGGCGGACGCGTCGGTGGACCTGATCTACCTCGACCCGCCCTTCAACTCGAACGCCTCCTACAACGTCCTCTTCCGCGGCCCGAAGGGCCAGGAGAGCGCGGCGCAGATCGAGGCCTTCGACGACACCTGGCACTGGACCGACGCCGCCGAGCAGGCCTATGGCGAGGTCCTGCGAGGGACCAACGGGGCCGCGGCCGAGATGCTGCGCGCCATGCGCTCGTTCCTCGGCGAGAACGACATGATGGCCTATCTGGCGATGATGGCCGTGCGGCTCCTGGAGCTGCGCCGAGTGCTCAAGCCCACGGGGAGCCTCTACCTCCACTGCGACCCGACGGCGAGCCACTACTTGAAGATCCTGCTGGACGCGGTGTTTGGGGCCTTGTTGCACGAAGCCTGCCTGGGATTCACATTGCCGGTCCAGCGGCATAGCTGGGCGTCATGTCCAAGCCTGCCCCGACGCGCTACCGCACCCTGAACTGGTCCGCCTACAACGCGTCGCTGCGTGAGCGTGGATCGCTGACCGTCTGGTTCGACCCTTCGACGCCCTGGCACGCGGCGCCATCGGGCAAGCGCGGCGGCCAGCCGGTCTACAGCGACGCCGCGATCCAGGCTTGCCTGACGATCAAGGTGCTGTTCGGCCTGCCGCTTCGCCAGACGACCGGCTTCGTCGCGAGCCTTCTGAAGTTCGCGGGGCTCGACTGGCCGGTGCCGGACTTCTCGACGCTCTGCCGACGGCAGAAGACCTTGGCCGTTCAGCTGCCCTACCGGGGCAGCGGCGGCCCGCTGCACCTGCTCGTGGACAGCACGGGCATCAAGGTCCGAGGCGAGGGGGAATGGCACGCGCGCAAGCATGGCGGGGCGCGCAGACGGATCTGGCGAAAGGTCCACCTCGCCGTCGACGAGGTGACACTCGAGGTCCGCGCGGTCGAGATCACCGGCAGCGGCGTCGGCGATGGGCCTGTGCTACCGGACCTGCTCGGCCAGATCCCAGCAAACGAGCCAATCGTCTCGGTCACCGCCGACGGCGCCTACGACACCCGCGGCTGCCGCGACGCCATCGCGAACCGCGGCGCGGACGCTGTCATCCCGCCCCGGCGAAATGCCAAGCCTTGGGAGAAGGACAGCCCCGGCGTATCAAGCGACATTCGGAACTGGCCCGGCGCATTGCCTCACATGAGACGTTACCCGACGCTGCCATCGCCGCGCCTTGGTCGCTACGCGCCGCCGAGGCGGGGCGGCGAGCGGCAGAGCGATGGCGGGGAGGATCAGCATGGCGGCACGAGCCGAGGTGGCGGCGGCGACGAGGGAGCGGTACGCGGTGAGCGGGCGGGCCGCGAAGGGCGCGATCCTCGACGAGTTCGTCGCGCTGACGGGGCTTCATCGCAAGCACGCCATCCGCCTGCTCCGTGCGCCCACCGAGGAGAGGCGCTCCCGAGGTAGGCCGAAGACGCTCTACGGCACCGCCGTGAAGGCAGCGCTGGTCCTGCTCTGGGAGGCGTCGGACCGGGTGTGCTCGAAGCGGCTCGTGCCGATGATCCTGGTCTTGCTGCCGGCGCTGGAGCGACACGGGCAGCTTGCAGCTGACGAGGGACTGCGAGCGAAGCTCCTCGCGATCAGCCCGGCTACGATCGACCGGCTGCTGTCGGAGACGCGCATCGCGGCGGCGCAGGGGCGCAGGCGGCGGGCCGGCTTCAGCTCGGCGGTGCGCCGGTCGGTGCCGGTGAGGACCTTCGCGGACTGGGGCGATCCTCCTCCGGGCTTCGTGGAGGTCGACTTCGTGGCGCATTCCGGCGTCAGCGCGGCCGGCGCCTTCGTGCAGACGATGGTGCTGACCGACATCGCGACGGGCTGGACCGAGTGCGTGCCGGTGCTGATGCGGGCGGGCGCGCTCGCGCTCGAGGCGCTGCAGGCGGCGCGAGAGCTCTTCCCCTTCCCCCTCAGGGGCGTCGACTTCGACAACGACGGCGCCTTCATGAACGAGCCGGTGGTCTCCTGGTGCCGGGCGCAGGGGCTCGAGGTCACTCGCTCGCGGGCCTACCGCAAGAATGACCAGGCCTGGGTGGAGCAGAAGAACGGGGCGATCGTTCGAAGGCTTGTCGGCTACGGCCGCTTCGAGGGCGTGGTCTCTGCCAAGGCGCTCGCTCGGCTCTACGCGGCGGCCCGGCTGCATGTAAATCTGTTCCAGCCCTCGTTCAAGCTGCGCGAGAAGACCCGCGTCGGCGCGAAGGTGACGAAGCGCTGGCACCCGCCGGCCACGCCGGCCGATCGGGCTCTGGCCTCGGGACGGCTCGACACGGAGAGCATGGCGCGCATCGCCGAGCTGAGAGGACGGGCTGACCCCGTGATCGCGCTGGCGACGATCCGGGCGGCGCAGGCCGAGTTGGGCCGGCGCGTCGACCAGCGCGGCGCCGCGGCAGCCTCGGGGGAGACGCCCGTCGCCGTCAACCTCGCGGCCAGCGTCTCCCGTGCCGAGAAGAACGGTGAGCGCCGCGCAATTCACCGCCGCCCCTATCGCCGAGTGAGGCCGATCCCGAAACGCCCGTCGATGCTCGATCCCCACCGGGCCGAGATCGAGGCATGGCTCGAGGCGCAGCCCGAGATGACGGCGGTCGCCCTGCTGGCCTGGCTCAAGGAGCGCCATCCCGACCGGTTCGCCGACATCCATCTGCGCACCACGCAGCGGCTCGTGAAGGCGTGGCGGGCAGAGCAGGCGAAGAGGATGATCCGGCTCGGAACGGCGGCGCTGACGCTCCCGCCCGGTCAAGAAGCGGCGGCTCTGGCGCCGCCTGAGGCCGCGGCGCTCGGTAACATTCTCAGATGAGGCAACAGGCCGGGCCAGTTTGCCGTGACGCCTGACACGGCGTAGAAGCGAGGAACGAGGCTCTGCGCGCCATCAAGCGCCTCGGCCGCACGATCTGGCGCCGATGGAGCGGATACCACCGCCGAAGCCGCGCCGAGACCAAGATGAACTGCATGAAGCTCCTCGGGCAAAAGCTCATGGCCCGCGACTTCGACCGCCAGACCGCCGAACTCCAAGTCCGCATCGCCATCCTCAACCGCTATACCGCGCTCGGCATCCCCGTCACACGACCCGTCGGCTGACCGCCGCGGGGAAAGGGGAAGCTCGGCCTTCAGGCGTTCCGTGCAACAGAGCCCTGTGCCTGGCGATGACGGAGCGGAACATCTGGCGGGCCGTCGAGGTCGGCGACGAGCTCACGAGCCATCTGGCCGATGCCTACCCCTTGGACGGCCGCAAGGCTCGTGATCGACGGTCCTGAAGGGCCGCATCACGAGGGCCGTTCCACGTGCCTTCTGCGTGGCCTATATCGCGCGCATGACCGATCCCCAGCGCATCCGCAACTTCTCGATCGTGGCCCACATCGACCACGGCAAGTCCACCCTCGCCGACCGGCTGATCCAGGAGACGGGCACCGTCGAGCGCCGCGACATGAAGGAGCAGATGCTCGACGCCATGGACATCGAGCGCGAGCGCGGCATCACCATCAAGGCCAACACCGTGCGGCTCGAATACCCCGCGGACGACGGCCACACCTACACGCTCAACCTCATCGACACGCCCGGCCATGTGGATTTCGCCTACGAGGTCAGCCGCTCGATGCGCGCCGTCGAGGGCTCGCTGCTGGTCGTGGACTCGACCCAAGGGGTGGAGGCGCAGACGCTCGCCAACGTCTACCAGGCGATCGACGCCGACCACGAGATCGTCCCCGTCCTCAACAAGATCGACCTGCCGGCGTCCGAGCCCGACCGGGTGCGCGAGCAGATCGAGGACGTGATCGGCATCGACGCCTCGGACGCGCTGCTGGTCAGCGCCAAGACGGGCCAGGGCATCCGCGAGACGCTGGAGGCCATCGTCCACCGGCTCCCCGCGCCCAAGGGCGACCGCGAGGCGCCGCTCAAGGCGATGCTCGTGGACTCGTGGTACGACGCCTATCTCGGGGTCGTCGTGCTGGTGCGGATCATCGACGGGGCGCTGAGGAAGGGCGACCGCATCCTCATGATGCAGAACGGCTCGACCCACGGCGTCGATCGGCTCGGCGTGTTCCGCCCCGCGATGGTGGACGCGCCCGAGCTGGGGCCGGGCGAGATCGGCTTCCTCACCGCCTCGATCAAGCAGGTCCGCGACACGCGCGTGGGCGACACCATCACCCACGAGAAGCGCCGCGCCGACGCCGCGCTGCCGGGCTTCAAGCCCTCCCAGCCGGTGGTGTTCTGCGGGCTCTTCCCGGTGGACAACGCCGAGTTCGAGGATCTGCGCGACGCCATCGAGAAGCTCGCGCTCAACGACGCGTCGTTCTCCTACGAGATGGAGACCTCGGCCGCCCTCGGCTTCGGCTTCCGCTGCGGGTTCCTCGGCCTGCTGCACCTGGAGGTCATCCGCGACCGGATCGAGCGCGAGTACGACATCGACCTCATCACCACGGCGCCGTCGGTGATCTACCACGTCCATTTGCGCGACGGCTCCATGGTGGAGCTGCACAACCCCGCCGACATGCCCGACCCGGCCTCCGTCGAGCACATCGAGGAGCCGCGCATCAAGGCCACGATCCTGGTGCCCGACGACTACCTCGGCGCCGTGCTCAAGCTCTGCGAGGAGCGGCGCGGCGTCCAGCTCGACCTGACCTATGCGGGGAGCCGCGCGATGGTCGTCTACGACCTGCCGCTCAACGAGGTGGTGTTCGACTTCTACGACCGGCTGAAGTCGGTGACGAAGGGCTACGCGTCGTTCGACTACGCGATGATCGGCTACCGCGAGGACGCGCTCGTCAAGATGCAGATCCTCGTCAACGAGGAGCCGGTGGACGCGCTCTCGACCATGGTCCACCGCGACCGGGCCGACGCGCGGGGCCGCGCGATGTGCGAGAAGCTGCGCGACCTCATCCCGCGCCACATGTTCAAGATCCCCATCCAGGCGGCCATCGGCGGCCGCGTGATCGCCCGCGAGACCCTGGCGGCGCTCAGGAAGGACGTGACGGCCAAGTGCTACGGCGGCGACGTGACCCGCAAGAAGAAGCTGCTGGAGAAGCAGAAGGCCGGCAAGAAGAAGATGCGCCAGTTCGGGAAGGTGGATATTCCTCAGGAGGCGTTCATCTCGGCGCTGAAGATGGATGGTTAGTGATAAGTCGTCTCATTCAACCGAGAACAACCTGATGATGAGAAGCAGGGCTTCCAGTGGCACGAGAACAGCTTTCTAAGCGGATACGACAGCCCGGACATGACCGAACCTTCACTCGGTCCGAGAAAGAATTCATCATGGCAGCCAGGAAAATCTTACCTCCCAATATTGGCGTGGATGATCGACCCAGTGACCTGAGAGATCTTTTCAAGGGCAGCGAGAGGAACTACGGTCTCGCACCAGAGGCGAAGATCTTCAGCAAGACAAACGACCGCTTGTTTTTTGTCGAGGTCAAGAAGCAAGGCCCTGATGGCAATGCCGAAGAACGAGGCATGAAGCTATTCACCTCAAGACTCGAGGAGGTTCTGCGAGATAGATACGGGTTCCCGTATCACCCGTATGTGATTGTCTTCTGTGAAAACCTCGCCACCGACGATAAATATGTTGCCAAGCTTCCCTATCTTCTCCAGCCATCATCGTATCTTCTTTGGAAGAACTATGATCCGGACATTCTGCAAGAATATCTCTTGGCGAAGTGTCGGGAGTGGCAGCTTTTTGGCTAGAATAGCTTCGGTTGCTTCAGGGTGGCGTTCGCAAGCGCGTCCCTTACCCGCCGGTTGTCCTTCGACCCATGCCCGCGCGGGAGATGCCTGGGGCCTTCGGAAACCTCGTTGCCCCAGGCGTCCCAGCCGTGGTGCCGATGACGGGCGAAGATCTCGAGCTTCGAGCGTTCGGGATACATGCGCTCGATGGACTGCCTGACCTCGTCGGGCTTCTCGGAGTGGGCGCCCTTCGGCGCGAACACGGTGTTGCGGACCGACTCGTCCGCCAGCTTGAGTGGGCGGCCCTTCTTGACGGTGCTCGCCGCAAGCACGTACTCGACGGTTGGCTTGACAATGGAGGGCCGCACCCCTTGAGCCCCGATGGGCTCGCCCGTCTTCCTCGTCTTCACCCAGACGAAACCCACTCCGCGGTAGTGCAGCCCCCACGCGCCGATGCATCTGAGCGCGAAGTCGAGCCGCGGTGACGTCGTCCACAGGAACAGGATCGACTGTTCCGCCAGAAGATCCTGCATGGGGAAGGACAGCAGGTCGTCGTCGGATACGGTGGAATAGAACTTCGACGCCGCGCCCCATTTCGTCTGCTGTCCATAGTAGCTCCACGGAGGATCAGCATAGACGACATCATATCTGGTCTTCGGGAGGCTGTTCCAGATCATCCTGAACTCGTCGAGAAAGGTGGCGTGTCGATCGGGATCATGGTGGGCAGCCCTACACATGTCGAGATCGCGTCGTGACACGTGGCGTGTCTATCAGCGAGCGCGGGAAAAGGGCCACCTCATCGCTGCGGCCCGGTCATGCCTGTCCCGCAGCGGATACCGGCCCGCGTCCCGCGAGCAGGAGCCGATGAGGGACGAGGGGCCGACCAGGAGGGACGACGACGCGAGCGCGCCGATCCGGGCCCATGTTGCCTCACCGAAGGCCACGACGGCCCTGTGGGAGACGCCGGCCCGCTCCGTCGCCCTTGCCGCGGCGAGCGTCCCGGCCCTGGCCGCCGCCGTCGTCCCGAGCATGGGCCCCGCGGCACGGGCGCATTGGGTGCGGGCTCGCCAGGCATCCTGGACACAGGGAGAGGATGCCCGAGGCCCCCCGCCCTACTGCACCGGCGTGATCGCTGTCGGCTCGGGGATCGAGGGCTGGGCCTCCTCGGCCGAGCGCCGGATCGCCCCCCCTGCGGTCTCCACGTCGCGTCCGAAGCCCTCCGTGGTCGCGCAGCCCGACAGCATGAGGAGCGCCGCGCCGAGTGGCGCGGCTCGCGTCAGGTGTCTCATCTCAAAGCTCCGCTGCGGTCTCCTGGGCGCCTTCGGTGATGAACTCGCCCGTCTCCTCGACATCGCGGCCGAAGCCGGCGGTCGTGTTGCAGGCGCCGAGGCCCATCAGCATCAGCAGGGCGGCGAGGGCGGGCAGGCGGGTCATGAAAGCTCTCCTTGTGGCTCTCGCGTCAAACCCCCGATGCGGCATCCTGTTCCCCGCCGGCGCTTGGCCCCGCGGCCTTCGCGCGCTAGACCCCCCCCGGAGTGACCGAGGAGCCCCACCCGTGCCCGCCGACACCGCGCCCCCATCCGCCGCCGCCATCGACACCGCGCCCGAGGCCGAGCGGCGCCCCGCGGACGCCGCCCCCGCGCTCTACCACACGCGCCAGCTCGTCGCGCATTGGGTGATCGTCATGCTCGTCGCCATGCAGTTCCTCTTGAACGACGGCATGGTGCGCGCCTTCACGGCCGGCGAGGAGGCCGGCCGGTTGGTGATCGCGGGCGGCGTCATCACCCACGCGACGAGCGGCAGCGTCATCCTCCTCGTCATGCTCTACCGGCTGTGGCTGCGCCGCCATCACGGCGCGCCGCCGCCGCCCTCGAGCCTGCCGCGCTGGCTCCAGATCGCCTCGCGCGCGAATCACTACGCCTTCTACGTCCTCCTCATCGGCATGCCGCTGCTCGGCGCCACCGCGCTGCTGACGCTCTGGGGCTGGGTGGGGACGCTGCACTCGCTGAGCGCCTCCCTGCTCGCCGTGCTGATCGTGGCGCATCTCGCCGGCGCCTTCTGGCACGCCACCAAGCGCGACGGCACGCTCGTCCGCATCCTCCAGCCCGACCCCGCCCACCGCCCCCGGGCCGGCGTCACCCCCGAGGCGTGACGGCGCCTGCCGGCCCATCGCGGCGCCCGCAGCCCGGCGAGGCCCCTGGGGCGCGGCCACACCGCGACGCGGATCGCCCGCGGGCCGCGATCTCCCTGGGGCGCGCGCGCCGGCCGGCAGGGCGGGGGCCGGCGGCTCAGGGAGCCGTCGGCGCGCCGAGGAACCCGCGGACCGCGGCCTCGAACGGGCGCGGCGCCTCGGCGTGGAGCCAGTGGCCGGCGCCGGGGATCGTCTCCAGGCGGGCCTCGGGGAACAGCCGGTCGATGGCGCGGAAGATCCTCCTCGCCCACGTAGTCGGACGCGCCGCCCCTGAGGAACAGCGCGGGGCCGTCGTGGTGGCCCTCGGGATCGGGCCATCCCACGATGCCGTCCATCGCGGCGTCGAGCGCGTCGAGGTTGAGCCGCCAGCGTCGGGCCTTCACGTCGAGCGATTGCAGCAGGAAGGCGCGCACCGCCCGGTCGGGCACGGCCGAGGCCATCTGCGCGTCGGCGTCCGAGCGCCGCTCGACGGCGCCCAGGTCCACGGCGCGCATGGCCTCGATCATCTCGCTCTGGGAATGGTCGTAGGCCCGCGGCGCGATGTCGGCGACGATCAGGCGCTCGACCCGCTCGGGGTGCTCCAGCGCCAGCACCATCGCGGCCTTGCCGCCCATCGAGTGGCCGAGCACATGCGCCCGCCCGCCCTGCGCGGCGATCACCTCGGCGAGGTCGCGCGCCTGGGCGGCGTAGGAGTGGTCGTCGGACCAGTCGCTCAGGCCGTGGTTGCGCATGTCCACCGCGACGACGGTGAAGGCGTCCGACAGCCGCTTGGCGATCGCGCCCCAGTTGCGGGCCGAGCCGAACAGGCCGTGGGCGACCACGAGCGGGGGGCCTTCGCCCTCGATGGTGTGATGGAGCATGGGGCCTCCGGGTCAGGGGCCCCGGCGCGGGGCCGGGGCGCGGTGGCTGCGGTCGCGCGCGCGCGCCCCGAGCCGGGCCCGGGACGGTCCCGTGAGGACGGGGGCGCCCCCCCGCGCGCCTTGGAGCGCGTCCCGGACCGACGGGATCGGTTCGCGCGCTCAGGCTCGTTCACGATCGCACGTCCTGGGCGCCCGACCGGGTCCGTCAGGCTGGAGGACGCCCTAGTAGATCGGATGGCGCGCGCAGAGCGCCTCGACGCCGGCACGGACCTCGGCCTCGGTCGCCGCGTCGCCGTCGGGCTGTGCCGCGAGCGCGTCCACGACGCGCACGATCCAGTCGGCGATCTGGCGGAACTCTGGCTCGCCGAAGCCGCGCGTGGTCCCGGCGGGGGATCCCAGCCGGACGCCCGAGGTGACGGTCGGCTTCTCGTCGTCGAAGGGGATGCCGTTCTTGTTGCAGGTGATGCGCGCGCGGCCCAGCGCCGCCTCCGTGGCGTTGCCCTTCACGCCCTTGGGGCGCAGGTCCACCAGCACCAGGTGCGTGTCGGTCCCGCCCGTCACGGTGGCGAGCCCGCCGCGCTCCAGCTGATCGGCGAGGGCCTGGGCGTTGGCGATCACGCGGGCCTGGTAGTCCTTGAAGGAGGGCCTGAGCGCCTCGCCGAAGGCCACCGCCTTGGCCGCCACGACGTGCATCAGGGGACCGCCCTGGATGCCGGGGAAGATCGCGCTGTCGAGCTTCTTCCCCAGCGCCTCGTCGTCGGTCAGGATCATCCCGCCGCGCGGCCCGCGCAGGGTCTTGTGCGTCGTCGTCGTGGCGACGTGCGCGTGGGGGAAGGGCGAGGGGTAGAGCCCCGCCGCCACCAGCCCCGCGAAATGCGCCATGTCCACCAGCAGGTAGGCCCCGACCGAGTCGGCGATCTCGCGCATCCGCGCGAAGTCGATCACCCGCGGGATCGCCGAGCCCCCGGCGATGATCAGCTTCGGCCGGCGCTCCTCGGCCAGCCGCGCCACCTGGTCGTAGTCGAGCCGCAGATCCTCGCGCCGCACGCCGTACTGCACGGCGTCGAACCACTTGCCCGACTGGTTGGGCTTGGCGCCGTGCGTGAGGTGCCCGCCCGCGTCGAGGCTCATGCCGAGGATGGTGTCGCCCGGCTTCAGGAGCGCGGTGAACACGCCCTGGTTGGCCTGGCTGCCCGAGGAGGGCTGCACGTTGACGTGCGCGCAGCCGAAGAGCCGCATCGCCCGCTCGCGCGCCAGGTTCTCGGCCACGTCCACATGGCAACAGCCGCCGTAGTAGCGCTTCCCCGGATAGCCTTCGGCATACTTGTTGGTCATCACCGAGCCCTGCGCCTCCAGCACGGCGCGGCTGACGATGTTCTCGGACGCGATCAGCTCGATCTCGTCCCGCTGCCGGCCCAGCTCGGCGTCGATGGCGGCGGCGATCTCGGGGTCGGACTCGGCCAGCGTCTCGGTGAAGAAGCCGGGCTCGCGGTGGGGGGCGTTCATCGGCGCGTCTCCTGCGGTTCGCCGCTCCCTACACCGGGAGCGGGCCTCGCCCAAGTCCCACGCCCGAGGGTCGTTGCATCCCCCGCCCGCGCGCTTCACCTTCCCCGCGGGGAGGGCCCGCGATGGAGCGCCGGCGCATCGCCTTCGTGGCGAACGGGACCGACATCGCCGAGGCGGCCCGCCGGGCGCTCTCGCAGCGCCACGGCCACGTGCCCCCCGAGGAGGCGGACGTGATCGTGGCGCTGGGCGGCGACGGCTTCATGCTCGAGACCCTGCACGCCACCCAGCATCTGCCGGCGCCCGTCTACGGCATGAACTGCGGCACCATCGGCTTCCTGATGAACGAGTTCGAGCCCGAGCGCCTGCCCGAGCGCCTCGACGCCGCCGAGGAGGAGGTCGTCAACCCGCTGGCCATGCGCGCCGAGACGGTGGACGGCGAGGTCCGGCACGCGCTGGCCATCAACGAGGTCTCGCTGCTGCGCGCGGGGCCCCAGGCGGCCAAGCTGCGGATCCATGTCGACGGCACGCTGAGGCTCTCCGAGCTGGTCTGCGACGGCGCGCTCGTCTGCACGCCGGCGGGCTCGACGGCCTACAACTACTCCGCCCACGGGCCGATCCTGCCCATCGGCGCCGACGTGCTGGCGCTCACGGCGATGGCCGCCTTCCGGCCCCGGCGCTGGCGCGGCGCGCTCCTGCCGAAGACCGCCCGAGTGCGCTTCGAGGTGCTCGACCCCGTCAAGCGCCCCGTCATGGCCGAGGCCGATTCGCAGGCCGTGCGGCGGGTCCGCTCCGTCGAGATCCGCTCGGAGCCGAGCGTGGCGCACCGGATCCTGTTCGACCCGGGGCACGGGCTCGAGGAGCGGCTCATCCAGGAGCAGTTCGTCTAGGGAAGATCCGGGGGCACGCGTGCCCCCGGACCCCCGCTAACGAGGGCTCGACTTCAAAGCCGCGGCGATCTCGTCCAGGATCCTCGGGTCGTCGATCGTGGCGGGCGCCTCCACCGTCTCGCCGGCGGCGATCCGCCCCATCGTCGCGCGCAGGGTCTTGCCGGAGCGCGTCTTGGGCAGGCGCTCGACCACCACCGCGGTGCGGAACGCGGCCACGGGGCCGATCCGCTCGCGCACCAAGGCCACGCACTCGGCCGCGATCAGGGCTGGGTCGCGCGCGACGCCCCGCGTCAGGCACACGAAGCCCATCGGAAGCTGGCCCTTGAGCGCGTCGGCCACGCCGACCACGGCGCACTCGGCCACGTCGGGGTGCTCGGCCAGCACCTCCTCCATGGCGCCGGTGCTGAGCCGGTGGCCCGCCACGTTGATCACGTCGTCGGTGCGCGCCATGATGAACACGCGGCCCCCCTCGTCCACGAGCCCCGCATCGCCGGTCTCGTAATGGCCGGGGAAGCGCTCCAGATAGGCGCGGCGGAACCGCTCGTCCGCGTTCCACAGCGTCGGCAGGCAGCCCGGCGGAAGCGGCAGCCGCAGCGCGATGGCGCCGAGCACGTCGGGCGCCACCGCCTCGCCGTCCTCGTCGAGCACCCTGAGGTCGTAGCCCGGCATCGGCACGCCGGGCGAGCCCACCGGCACGTCGAGCGCCTCGATCCCCACCGGGTTCGCGGTGATCGCCCAGCCGGTCTCGGTCTGCCACCAGTGATCGACCACCGGCACGCCCAGGATCCGCCCCGCCCAGTGCACCGTGTCCGGGTCCGACCGCTCGCCCGCGAGGAACAGCGTCCTGAGCGACGCGAGGTCGTGGCCCGCCAGGAGCGAGGCGTCCGGATCCTCGCGCCGGATCGCCCGGATCGCCGTGGGCGCGGTGAAGAGCGCGGCCACCCGGTGCTCGGCGATCAGCCGCCAGTAGGCGCCCGCGTCGGGCGTGCCCACCGGCTTGCCCTCGTAGAGCACGCTCGTGCAGCCGTGCAGCAGCGGCGCATAGACGATGTAGCTGTGCCCCACCACCCAGCCCACGTCCGAGGCCGCCCAGAACACCTCGCCGGGCGCCATCCCATAGACGTTGGGCATCGACCAGGCGAGCGCCACCAGATGCCCCGCCGTGGGCCGCACCACGCCCTTCGGCTGGCCGGTCGTGCCCGAGGTGTAGAGGATGTAGGCCGGATGGTCGCCCGCCACCGGCACGCAAGGCGCGGGCTCCGCGCCCTCCTGGAAGGCGTTCCAGTCCTCGCCGATCTCGGCGCGCGCCGCCTCGCGCTGGAGCATCACCACCAGCTCGGGCTCGTGGCGCGCCTGCGCGAGCGCCGCGTCGAGGAGCGGCCCGTAGGCCACCACCCGCCCCGGCTCGATCCCGCAGCTCGCCGCCAGCACCGCCTTCGGCTCGCAGTCGTCGATCCGCACCGCCAGCTCGCGCGCGGCGAAGCCGCCGAACACCACCGAGTGGATCGCCCCGATCCGCGCGCAGGCGAGCATCGCCATGACGGCCTCGGGCACCATCGGCATGTAGATCACCACCCGGTCGCCCACGCCCACGCCCCGCGCCGCGAGCGCGCCCGCGAGCCGAGCCGTGGCGCCCTGCAGCTCGGCGTAGGTGAGCCTTGTCACGCGCCCCGTGACGGGGCTGTCGTGGATCACGGCCACCCGCTCGCCGTGCCCGGCCTCGACGTGGCGATCGACCGCGTTCCGGCAGCCGTTGACGAGCCCGTCGGCGAACCAGGCGGGGGCGTCCGGTCCGCCCTGCATCGCGCGCGAGGGCGCGCGCTCCCAGTCGATCGCGCCCGCGGCCCCCATCCAGAAGCCCTCCGGGTCGGCCTTCCAGCCCTCGTAGACGTCGCGGTAGCCCATGCCGATCCTCCCGGCGCCAAGGTCTAGGCCGCGCGCCGTGGCCTCACAAGCGACTCAGCCCGTGCGCTGCGCTCGCGCCAGGAGGGCGGCCGCCCCGATCATCACGCTTCCCGACACCCGGTTGAGGAGGCGCCGTCGCCGCTCGGTCAGCGCCGAGCCCCCGGCCCACGCGCCCATGGCGGCCCAGAGCGCGGCCGCGCAGCCTTCGATCGCCACGTAGAGCGCCCCCAACGTCAGCAGTTGAGGCGCCATCGGCGCGCCGGGCTGGACGAACTGCGGCAGGAACGCGGTGAAGAGGAGGTAGGCCTTGGGGTTGCCGAGCGCCGTCAGCATCTCGCGCCGCGCCAGGGCCGCCGCGGGCGCGGGGGGCGCCGTCACGGGCGCGCGCCACATCCGGACCCCGAGATAAGCCAGATAGGCGATGCCGACCCATTTGAGGATCTGGAACGCCAGCTCCGAGGTCCGCAGCACCGCGTCGAGCCCCAGCGTCACCGCCCCGATCATCAGCGCGAAGGCCATGAGGCGCCCGACGAGCGCCCGGACCGCCGCCCGCCAGCCCGCGCGGCTCGCGTTGGTGAAGGCGAGGAGGTTGCTGGCGCCCGGCGAGAGCGCCACCAGCAGGGCCGCAGGCCCGAAGACGGCGAGCTGGGCGAAGGTCATCGGGTTCTCCTCGGTGTGAGCGATGGGCGGCCCCCGGGCCCCCGGGAGCCGGCTCCCCGAGCGAGACCGCCCGGGGCGCGCGGCGGGGCAGGCGCGGTCACTGCACCGGCAGGTAGACCTCCGCGGCGCTTCGCTCGAACCTCGGCTCGATCGAGGTGAGGATGTCGAGGAAGGCCTGGTCCTCGAACATCGCCTCGAAGTCCTCCAGCCGCTCCCAGCGCATGACGCTCACGTGGTCCTGGCTCGTGCCCGTCGTGCCGCGCAGGAGCTGCTCGTCGATGAGGCCGGGCTGCCGGCGCACGGGGTCGAGGATGGGCTGGATCGAGCTGACCGCCGCGGCCTGCGAGCTGCCCTCGGCGACCTCGAGCGCGAAGGCGACCGTCACGCCCTCGTCGCCCTGCGCCGCGGCGCCGCCGGTCAGGCCCGCGGCCAGGACGGCGGCCAGGACGGCGGCCAGGACGGCGGCCAGGACGGCGGCGATGGCTGGATTCCTCATGAGCGCCTCGCGTGCTGGCTCCCGCGCCGTCAACCGTAGCGCGCGACCGGCGTGCCGGCCAGCGCGGCCATGTTGAGCAGCCCGCGCGCGGTGATCGAGGGGGTGACGATGTGGGCGCGGTTGCCCATGCCCATCAGGATCGGGCCGACCTCGAGCCCGTTCGCGCGCATCTTGAGGATGTTGCGCACGCCCGACGCCGCGTCGGTGTTGGCGAACACCAGCACGTTGGCCGCGCCTTCGAGGCGGGTGCGGGGGAAGATGCGCTCGCGCAGCTCCTGGCTCAGCGCCGCGTCGGCGTGCATCTCGCCCTCGTAGGGGAAGCCGCGCGGCTCGGCGTCGAGGATCGCCATCGCCGCGCGCATCCGCCGGCCCGAGTCGCAGTCGAGGTTGCCGAACTGCGAGTGCGAGCACAGCGCCACCTTGGGCTCGACCCCGAAGCGGCGGGCGTGGCGCGCGGCGCCGACGGCGGTCTGCGCGATCTGCTCCGGCGTGGGCTCGGGATGGACCTGCGTGTCGGCGATCAGCAGCGGGCCGTCCTCCAGGATCATCAGGCTGAGCGCGCCCACGGGCCGGTGGTCGGCGTCGCCGAGGATCTGGGCGACGTAGCCCAGATGCCACAGATACTGCCCGAAGGTGCCGCAGATCAGGCTGTCGGCCTCGCCGCGATGCACCATCACGGCGGCGATGGCGGTGGTGTTGGTGCGAAGGATCGCGCGCGCGAGGTCGGGCGTGACGCCCCGGCGCTCCATCAGGGCGTGGTAGGTCTCCCAGTAGTCGCGGTAGCGCGGGTCGGATTCGGGGTTCACCAGGTCGAAGTCGCGCCCGTGGCGCAGCGTCAGCCCCGCGCGCTCGCATCGAAGCTCCACCGCCTCGGGCCGCCCGATCAGGATCGGCACCTCGGTGGTCTCCTCCAGGATCGCCTGGGCGGCGCGCAGCACGCGCTCGTCCTCCCCTTCGGCGAAGACGATCTTGCGCGACTCCGAGCGCGCCGCCTCGAACACAGGCCCCATGACGAAGGAGGAGCGATAGACTTGGCGGTCGAGCTGCTTGCGGTAGGCGTCGAGATCGACGGGACGGGTGGCCACGCCGCTGTCCATCGCGGCCTCGGCCACCGCCGAGGCGACGATGCCGATCAGGCGCCGGTCGAAGGGCTTGGGGATGAGGTAGTCGGGCCCGAAGGTGAGCGTCTCGCCGCGATAGGCCGCCGCCGCCTCGGCCGAGGAGGTCTGGCGCGCGAGCGCCGCGATCCCCTCGACGCAGGCGATCTTCATGGCCTCGTTGATCTCGGTCGCGCCCACGTCGAGCGCGCCGCGGAAGATGAACGGAAAGCACAGGACGTTGTTGACCTGGTTGGGGTAGTCCGAGCGCCCCGTGGCGATCAGCGCGTCGGGCGCGGCCGCGCGCGCCTCCTCGGGGGCGATCTCGGGCGTGGGGTTGGCGAGCGCGAAGATGATCGGCGCGGGCGCCATGCGCGCGACCTGATGGCCCTTGAGGACGCCCGGCCCCGAGAGCCCCAGGAACAGGTCCGCGCCCTCGATCGCCTCGTCGAGCGTCGTCGCCTCCGTGTCCTGCGCGAAGGCGGTCTTCTCGGGCTCGGCCGGGCGCGGGTTCGCGCGCGTCACGAGGCCGTCGCGGTCCAAGAGCCAGATGCGCTCGCGCCTGACGCCGAGCTCCATCAGCAGCTTCAGGCAGGCGATGCCGGCGGCCCCCCCGCCGGTCGAGACCACCTTGAGATCCTCGAACCGCTTGCCCGCGAGCCTGAGCGCGTTGACGGCCGCGGCGCCCACCACGATCGCGGTGCCGTGCTGGTCGTCGTGGAAGACGGGGATCGACATGCGCTCGCGGCAGATGCGCTCCACGACGAAGCAGTCCGGCGCCTTGATGTCCTCGAGGTTGATCGCCCCGAAGGAGGGCTCGAGCGCGCAGACGATCTCGGCGAGCCGCACGGGGTCGCGCTCCGCCACCTCCACGTCGATCGAGTCGATGCCGGCGAAGGTCTTGAAGAGCACCGCCTTGCCCTCCATCACCGGTTTCGAGGCCAGCGCGCCGATGTCGCCCAGGCCCAGCACCGCGGTGCCGTTGGTGACGACCGCGACGAGGTTGGCGCGCGCGGTGTAGCGCGCGGCCGTGCTCGGGTCGGCCGCGATCTCCAGGCAGGCCTCGGCCACGCCGGGCGAGTAGGCGCGGGCGAGGTCGCGCCCGTTGGCCAAGGGCTTCGTCGCCCGGATCTCGATCTTCCCGGGGCGAGGGTGCTCGTGGTAGTCGAGCGCCGCCTGGCGCGCCGCCGCGGCCTTCTCGTCGCCCTGGTCCTCGTCGCGCATGGTGCTCCCCCCGCTCGGCCGCGACGCTAGCGCCAAGGGCGCGCAGGGGGAAGCGGCGCGGCGGGCGGGGCGACGCGGTCGCGTCCCGCCAGGTCCGGCCCCAAGGTGGCCTCGCGGTTCGGGGCGATGGGCGGAGCCCGCCATGGGCCGGGCGCGCCCGACGGCGTCGGCCCGATCGCCTCGCATCCGCTCGGCGCGCTCGCCCGGCTCCCGTCCGGGCCGTCGAGCCCCGGGCCTACCGCCCCCGCCCGGTCCTGCCCTGGAGCGCGTCGATGCGCTTCGACGCGTCCGCCTTCGACAGGCCAGCGTCGAACTCCTCCCCCGCCTCCTCCGAGAGCGTCTTGAGGTAGGAGGCCTGGGCGCCGGTCATCGGCTCGTCGCCGGTGGTCCAGTCGTCGGGATCCTTCGCCGCGTTGCCGGGGGCGTCGGTCTTGGGATGCTCGCCCGCAGTCTCGGGCGCAGTCTCGGGCGCAGTCTCGGGCGCAGCCTCGGGCGCAGTCTCGGGCGCAGTCTCGGGCGCAGCCTCGGGCTTGGTGTCGGACTTGGCCATGGGTGTCGCTCCTCTGTCGTTCGCACAATGTTCGCGCCGGCCGATCGGTTCCCGGGGCGCGGCCCGCGCCGAGGGGATGATAGGCCATGGGCGGCCCCGTGGTGGCGGGAAGGCCCGCGAGAAGGCGCTCGCCGCGCGCAGGGTGGCGCGAAGGGCTCATCGCGGGCTTGAGGCGACCCGCTCCCGGCGCCTGCCCGGCCTGCCCGACGGGGAGGGCAACGGCCGGTCGTCGAGCATGGGGCCCGTCCCCCTCGGGTTGAAGCGCCGGGTATCGCGCCCTAGGGACAGGGAGGCGCGCGTCGTCCGACCGGGCGCGATCGCTCGACGAAGGAGGCCGGCCCCGATGCCCGACGCCGAGGATCCGCCCGCCGACCTGACCCGCGCCGCGCGCGCCGTGCGCGAGCGCGCCCACGCGCCCTACTCGCGCTTCAAGGTGGGTGCTGCGATCCGCTCCGCCTCGGGCACGGTCCATGTCGGCTGCAACGTCGAGAACGCCGCCTATCCCGAGGGCACCTGCGCCGAGGCCGGGGCCATCGCCGCCATGGTGGCGGCTGGCGAGACCGCGATCGCCGAGGTCGCGGTGGTCTCGGGCGGCAGCGCCCCCGTCCCGCCCTGCGGCGGCTGCCGCCAGAAGCTCGCGGAGTTCGCGGGGCCGCAGGTCCGGGTGACGCTCGCCACCACCGGCGGCGCGACGCTGACCACGACGGTGGCCGAGCTGCTGCCCGGCGCCTTCGGCGCGTCGCACATGGATGGGTGAGGGGGGCGGCTGATGGAGCCCGCACGGCTCCTGCAAACCCTGCGCGACGGCGGGGAGGCGGCGCCCGAGGCCGTCGCCGCCTTCGCGCGCGGCGTGGCCTCCGGCGCCGTGTCGGACGCCCAGGCCGGCGCCTTCGCCATGGCCGTGTGCCTGCGCGGGCTCTCGGAGCCGGCCCGCGTGGCGCTCACCGAGGCGATGCGCGACTCGGGCGAGCGGCTGGCCTGGGACGTGTCCCCGGTGGTGGACAAGCACTCGACCGGGGGCGTGGGCGACGCCGTGTCGCTCGTCCTCGCACCGGCGCTCGCCGCCTGCGGGGCCTATGTCCCGATGATCTCGGGCCGCGGGCTCGGTCACACCGGCGGCACGCTCGACAAGCTGGAGGCGATCCCCGGCCTGCGCACCGACCTCGACTCGGAGGCGCTGCGGCGCCAGGT
This sequence comes from uncultured Alphaproteobacteria bacterium, assembly GCA_963799455.1. Classification (GTDB taxonomy): domain Bacteria; phylum Pseudomonadota; class Alphaproteobacteria; order Rhodobacterales; family Rhodobacteraceae; genus CAWCXF01. The sequence continues at coordinate 1,156,385 of CAWCXF010000007.1, forward strand.
GGCCGAGGTCGGCTGCGCGATCGCGGGCGCGAGCGCCGCGATCGCGCCCGCCGACGCGCGGCTCTACGCCCTGCGCGACGTGACCGGCACGGTGCGGTCGGTCGATCTCATCGTCGCCTCGATCCTGTCGAAGAAGCTCGCCGCCGGGCTCGGGGGATTGGTGCTCGACGTGAAGGCGGGCTCGGGGGCGTTCATGAAGACCGTGGACAACGCGGAGGCGCTGGCGCGCGCGCTGGTGGGCACCGCGCGGGGGGCGGGCTGCCCGGCCGTGGCGCTGGTGACCGACATGGGCGAGCCGGTGGCCGCCTCCTTGGGCAACGCGCTGGAGCTGCGCGAGGCGCTGGCCGCGCTGCGGGGCGGGGCGGGGCGGCTGGCCGAGCTGAGCGCCGCGCTCGGCGGCGAGGCGCTGGCGCTCGGCGGGCTCGCGGCCGACCCGGAGGCGGGCGCCGGGGCGATCCGCGCCGCGCTGGCCGACGGCCGGGCCGCGGAGGTCTTCGGGCGGATGGTGGCCGCGCAGGGCGGGCCGTCCGACGTGCCGGGGCGCGCCGCGCTGCCCGAGGCGCCGGTGCGGCGCGAGGTGCCGGCCCTTCGCGCGGGGGTGGTGGCCGCGATCGACGGCGAGGCGCTCGGCCACGCCGTGGTGGCGCTGGGCGGCGGCAGGCGGCGCCCGGGCGACGCCGTGGACCCGGCGGTGGGGTTCTCGGATGTGGTGCGGATCGGCGTGTCCGTGCAGCAGGGCGCACCGCTGGCCCTCGTCCACGCCGCGAGCGAGGAGGCCGCGCGGGCCGCGGCCCGCGCCGTCCGGACGGCCGTCACGCTGTCCGACCGCCCGACCCATCCCAACCGGCTGGTCCTGCGCAAGCTGACGTGAAGCGGGGTCCAGGGGCACGCGTGCTCCTGGCAGGGTCGGGGTCGGGGTCGGGGGCGGGGGCGGGGGTCGGGGGGCGGAGCCCCCCTGGCGCTCCCCCGCGCGGCCCGTATGCTTTGCGGCGATGCCCCGCGCCTTCGTCATCGTCCTCGACAGCGTCGGCTGCGGCGGCGCGCCCGACGCGGCCGCCTTCGGCGACGAGGGGGCCAACACGCTGGGCCACATCGCCCGAGCCTGCGCCGCGGGCCGGGCCGAGGAGGGCCGCTCGGGGCCGCTGCGCGTGCCCCATCTCGACGCGATGGGCCTGGGCGCCGCGATCCGGCTCGCCTCCGGCGCCGAGACGCCGGGGCTCGACGCGGAGCCCGAGGGCCTGTGGGGCGCCGCGACCGAGGCCTCGCGCGGCAAGGACACGCAGTCGGGCCACTGGGAGCTGATGGGCGTGCCGGTGCCCTGGGAGTGGCACCTGTTCCCGCGCGCCGACCCCGCGCTCCCGCCCGACCTGCTGGCCGAGATCGCGCGCCTCGCAGGGGCGGACGGCACGCTGGGGGGCGTCCACGCCTCGGGCGTTGCGGTGATCGAGGCGCACGGGCCCGAGCACGTCGCCACGGGGCGCCCGATCGTCTACACCTCGGCCGACAGCGTGGTGCAGATCGCCGCGCACGAGGCGGCGTTCGGGCTGCGCCGGCTCCTCGATCTGTGCGAGGCCCTGGCGCCCCGGGTGCATGCGATGCGCGTCGGCCGGGTGATCGCGCGGCCCTTCCGGGGCTCGGCCGAGGCGGGCTTCGAGCGGACCGGGAACCGGCGCGACTTCGCCCTGGAGCCGCCCGAGCCGACGCTGCTCGACGCGGCCCGGGCCGAGGGGCGCGAGACCTTCGGCCTCGGCAAGATCCCCGACATCTTCGCCGGCCGCGGCATCGCGCACGAGGCGCACGGGCCCGACGCCGCGCTCGTGGACGCGCTCGAAGGCCTCGCCCGGGCGGCGCCCGACGGCGCGCTCGTGCTGGCCAACCTGGTGGAGTTCGACACGGCTTACGGCCACCGTCGGGATGTCGCGGGCTACGCCCGCGCGCTCGAATGGCTCGACGCGCAGGTGCCGCGGCTCACCGAGCCCCTCCGACCGGGAGACCTCATGATCCTGACCGCCGACCACGGCAACGACCCCACCGCGCCGGGCACCGACCACACCCGCGAGCGGGTGCCGGTGCTGGTCCACGGCCTCGGCGCAGGCGCGCTCGGCCTGCGCGCCTTCGCCGATATCGGCGCGAGCGTGGCCGCGCATCTCGGGCTCGCGTGGCGCGGCGCGGGGGAGGCGTTCCCGGCGGCAGCGTCCCGCCCGCCGGAGGCGTCCTCGTGAACGGTGCCATGGACGAGGGCGACATCGACTGGCGCCGGCTCCCCAAGGTCGAGCTGCACCTGCATCTGGAGGGGGCGGCGCCGCCGGCCTTTGTGCGCGGGCTCGCGGCCGAGAGGCACATCGACCTCTCGGGCCTCTTCGACGCCGAAGGGGCCTACGTCCGCGGCGACTTCGCGGCCTTCCTGCGCGCCTACGACGCGGCCGCCTCGGTGCTGCGCGGCCCCGAGGACTACGCGCGGCTCGCGCGCGCCGTGCTGGAGGAGAGCGCCTCGCACGGCGTCGTCCACACCGAGGTGTTCGCCTCGCCCGACTTCTGCGGCGGCGGCGAGGTCGCGGCCTGGCGCGAGCACATGGCGGCCGTCGAGGAGGCCGCGAGCGGCCTTGCGCCCGCCATCACGCTCAGGATCGTCGCCACCTGCATCCGCCATCTCGGCCCCGAGCGCGCGCGGGCCGCGGCGCTGTGCGCCGCCGAGACGGCCGGGGGCTTCGTGACGGGCTTCGGCATGGGCGGCGACGAGGGCAGGGGCCGCGCGGCCGACTTCGCCTGGGCCTTCGACTGCGCGCGCGAGGCGGGGCTGGGGCTGACCTCGCACGCCGGCGAATGGGCGGGGCCGGCCGCGATCCGCGAGACGCTGGAGGCGCTGCGGCCGAGCCGCCTCGGCCACGGCGTGCGCGCGATCGAGGATCCACGGCTGGTGGACGACCTCGCTGAGCGCGGCACGGTGCTGGAGGTCTGCCCCGGCTCGAACCTGGCGCTGGGGCTCCATCCCGACCTGTCGCGGCACCCCGTCGCCAAGCTGCGCGAGGCGGGCGTCGCCGTCACCGTCTCGACCGACGACCCGCCCTTCTTCGGCACCTCGATGACCGCCGAGTGGGAGGCGTTGGAGCGCGCCTTCGGCTGGGGCGAGGCGGATCTCGCCGCGCTCAACGCCACCGCGCTCGCGGCGGCCTTCTGCGACGAGGCCACCCGCGAGTCCGTCGCCAAGCGCCTGGAGGCCGCATGACCCTGACCATCGTCGAGCACCCGCTGGTGCGCCACAAGCTGACCTTGATGCGCCGCGTCGAGACCTCGACCTCGGAGTTCCGGCTTCTGCTGCGCGAGATCGGCCAGCTCCTGGCCTACGAGATCACGCGCGACCTGGCCGTGACGACGAGGGCCATCGAGACGCCGCTCGCGCCGATGGACGCGCCGGTGCTGGCGGGCGCGAAGCTCGCGCTCGTCTCGATCCTGCGCGCGGGCAACGGGCTGCTCGACGGTGTGCTGGAGCTGGTGCCGTCCGCGCGGGTGGGCTTCGTCGGGCTCTACCGCGACGAGGCCACGCTCCAGCCGGTTCAGTACTACTTCAAGGTGCCCGACCGGATGGGCGAGCGCGTGGCGATCGTGCTCGACCCGATGCTCGCCACCGGCAACTCGTCGGCCGCCGCCGTGACGCTCCTCAAGGAGGCCGGCGCGCGCGACATCCGCTTCCTGTGCCTGCTGGCTGCGCCGGAGGGCGTGGCGCGGATGCGCGAGGCCCATCCCGACGTCTCGGTGGTGACGGCCGCCCTCGACGAGCGGCTCGACGAGCGCGGCTACATCGTGCCGGGGCTCGGCGACGCGGGCGACCGGATGTTCGGCACGAAGTGACCCGCGCCGGGCGTCCCGGCCCGGTGAGGGGCCCGGCTCCCGGCGCCGCCGCGGCCACGAGCCGGCGTCCCGGTCCGCGCCGGCGTCCCGGCCCGCGCCGGCGATCCGGTCCGCGCCGGCCTGCGCGAGACGGCGCTGCGCCGCGTCTTGTTGTCCGTTCGCTCCCATCGCCTCGCGCAGGGGCCGCCGATCGGCGATCGAGCCCGGCCCGCGGGCCGTCGCGGGGCGTCAGCCCGCGCACGCTCCCTGGAGCGCGATCCAGTCGGCGTCGGGAAGGGCGGGGCTGGCGTCGGGCCAAGGGTCGAGATCGGCCAGCGCCGGGGCTCCGACGGCGCGGCCGTAGGGCGCCGAGGAGACGCCCGCCGCCTCGAACCGCTCGATGAGGCCCGGCAGCGACTCCGGGGCGGGCGTCCGCGGCGCGGAGCGTGCGGCGAGGCGCGCGGCATGGGCGTCGAGCGTCGGCGCCGAGACCTCCGCCGCGGTCAGGAGCCGCAGCGACTCGCGCGCGCCCCCCTCCCGCAGGAGCGCGTCGAGCGGCCCGCCCGCCGCGCCGTCCTCCTCGACGGCCGCGAGGAGGAGGCCCACGGCCACGCCCGGCTCCGGCGCGCCCTCGACGGCCGTGGCGGGCAGGGCGACGATCCCGCCCGGCAGGGCCACGGCGCCCTCGACGCCGCCCTGCAGGAGCGCGAGGCGGACCGCCGGCGCCCCGGGCCCGGCGAGGCCCGGCGCCAGCCGCTCGGCCAGCCGGTCGAGCGCGGCGAGGCCCCCCTCGCCCTCGCAGGGGCCGCCGGCGCGCTCGGCGAGCCGCGACAGCAGCGCCTCGCCCAGCCGCGCGCGGACCTCGACCGGGGCCGCGCGCAGCGCCAGCCCGCGCAGAGCCGGCGGCGCGAGCGCGACGATGACGGCCGACGCCGCGGCGAGTGCTGCGAGGACGGCCCAGCCCGTCCGCCGCGGCCGTCGCCGGACCATGGCGCGCCGGACGCCCTCGATGGCCGCGACCATCTCGGCGTCGGCGATCTCCAGCGACTCGGCGGCGTCCTCGCCGGGCGCGTAGCGCACCGGATCGCCGGCCCGCACCGGATCGCCGGCCCGTGCCGCGGCGGAGGCCCTTGCCGGCGGGCCGGCCGCGTCCGGCCGCGCCGGAGGCCCGGGCGCGACCCGCTCGACCGCCCGGAGCGACCAGTGCGACAGCGCCCGGCCCTGCGCGTCGGCGATCACCAGAGTCGCCTCCCCCAAGCCCACGACGACCGCGCGCGGGCTCGCGTCGGGGGCCGGGCGCCACCATCCCTCCGCCTCGATCCGGGGCCCGCGCGGCGCCTCGGCCGATCCGCCCGGCTCGTCGGCGAGGTCGAGGTCGGGATCCTCGCGCCAGCTCGCACGGACGGCGTCGCGGCCGGCGCGCCTCGCGGGGGGTCCGCGGTCCCCCCCGCTCACCGCCGCTCGGGTCCCGTCGCGCCCGCCACGGGACCGGACCGGACCCTCGCCGCGCCCGGGGCCCCCGTCACGCCGCCTGCGCGGCCGCTTGGCCGCCGCCGTAGCGCCCGTAGAAGGTCTCGCCCGACCGCGCCATCTCGCGCAGGAGCGCGGGCGGCTCGAAGCGCTCCCCGTGCTCGGCGGCGAGCCGCTCGCAGACCCCGACGGCGAAGGGCGCGCCGATCATGTCGAGCCAGGAGAACGGGCCCCCCGACCAGGGCGCGAAGCCCCAGCCGAGGATCGCGCCCACGTCGCCCTCGCGGATGTCCGTCAGCACGCCCGCCTCGAAGGCGCGCACGGCCTCCAGCGCCTGCACCAGCAGAAGCCGGTGCTGCACCTGCGCGACCTCGGGCTGGCGCTCCACCGTCGGGTAGCGCTCGGAGAGGCCCGACCACAGCCCCGTGCGCTTGCCCGCCTCGTCGTAGTCGTAGAAGCCCGCCTTGGACTTGCGCCCGAGCCGGCCGGCCTCGGCCATCGGGAACATCACCTCGTCCACGGCGGTGTCGGGATAGGCGTCGCCCATCGCGGCGCGCGTGGCGCGGGCGATCTTGACGCCCAGGTCGATCGAGGTCTCGTCCACGAGCTGCAAGGGCCCCAGCGGCATGCCGACGAGCTTGGCGCCGTTCTCGACCAGCGCCGGCGCCACGCCCTCCGCCACCATCCGGATCCCTTCGTTGATGTAGGGGATGATGCAGCGGTTGGCGTAGAAGAAGCGCGCGTCCTCGACCACGATCGGCGTCTTGCGGAGCTGGCGCACGAAGTCGAGCGCCTTGGCCACGGCGACCTCGCCGGTGCGCTCGCCGCGGATGATCTCCACGAGCATCATGCGGTCCACGGGGCTGAAGAAGTGGATGCCGACGAAGCGCTCGGGCCGGTTCGAGGCCCGCGCCAGCTCGGTGATGGGCAGCGTCGAGGTGTTGGTGGCGAAGACGCAAGGATCGGGGATGACGGCCTCGGCGCGGGCCGTCACGTCGGCCTTGACGGCCGGATCCTCGAACACCGCCTCCACGATCAGGTCGCAGCCCGCCAGGGCGTCGTAGTCGGTGGTGGCGAGGATCCGGCCCAGCACCTCGGCCTTCCTCTCCTGAGTCACCTTCTTGCGCTTCATCCCCTTGTCGAGGATGCCCTCGGCATGGGCGCGGCCCTTCTCGGCCGCCTCCTGCGCCTGGTCGATCAGCACCACCTCGATGCCGGCGTTGGCGGCCACGTAGGCGATGCCCGCCCCCATCATGCCCGCCCCCAGCACGCCGAGCTTCGCGACCTTCTGGTCCGGCACGTCGGGCCGGTTCGCGCCCTTCTCCAGCGCCTCCTTGTTGAGGAACAGCGAGCGGATCATCGCCGTGGACGACGGGTTCAGCAGCACGCTCGTGAACCACCGCGCCTCGATCCTGAGCGCGGCGTCGAAGGGCACCAGCGCGCCCTCGTAGGCCGCGGCCAGCAGCGCCTTGGCGGCCGGGTAGACCCCTTGCGTGCGCCCCAGCACCATGGCGGAGGCGCCGACATAGGTCATGAAGCCCTGCGGGCTGTAGGGCGCGCCGCCGGGCATCTTGTAGCCCTTGGCGTCCCAGGGCTTCACGAGGTCCGCGTCACCCGCCTCCAGCACCCAGGCGCGCGCGGCCGCCACGGGGTCGTCCACCACCTCGTCCACCAGCCCCGCGGCCTTGGCCTTCCTAGGGTCGCTGAGCTTGCCTTCGAGCAGGAAGGGCGAGGCGGCCATCGCGCCGAGCTTTCGCACGAGCCGCGTCGTCCCGCCTGCGCCGGGGAAGATGCCCACCAGGATCTCGGGCAGGCCGATCTTGGCCTTCGGGTCGTCCTTCACGAAGGTCCGGTGGCAGGCGAGCGGGATCTCGAGCCCGATGCCCACCGCCGTGCCGGGCAGCGCCGCGGCGACGGGCTTGCCGCCGCGCCGGGTCTTCGGATCGATCCCCGCCAGCTCGATCTTGCGCAGGATGGCGTGGATCCGCATGATCCCGTCGAAGAGCCCGCGCGCCGGGTCGTCCCCGGCGCCGTCGCGCATCCCCGCGAGAGCGTTCAGATCCATCCCCCCGGCGAAGGAGTCCTTGCCGGAGGTGATGACGATCCCGCGCACCGCCTCGTCGGCGAGCGCGTCGTCGATCAGCCCGTCGAGCACGTCCCAGGCCTCGATCGTCATGACGTTCATCGAGCGGCCCGGCGCGTCCCAGGTGACGACGGCGACGCCGTCCTCGCCCTTCAGCATGGTGAAGTCTGTCATGGAGGTCTCCTCGTCAGGGGGCACAGGCGGCCGCCTCCTTCGGGTGGGCGCGGGCCAGCTCGTCGCGGACTTCGGTCGGGGTGTGGCCGAGCGGGTTCTGGCCCGGCCAGTCGCGGGGATCGGTCATGCGGGCGGTGGCCCCGTCGAGGCCGATGCGCCCCGGATCGCGTCGAGCGGGCTCGCCTCCGCCAGGAGCGTCCGGCCGGTCTGGAACAGCTTTCGCCGCAGCCCCTTGCCCTGCGAGAACTCGGCGCGGTTGACGCGCAGGACCACCCCGCGGCCCGCGCTCGTCCCGCAGCGCGTCCGAGAAGCCCGCGATTCGGCGCCCGAGCGCCTTCTGGCGTCCGGGCCCGTCGGGCGAGAGGATCGCCGCGGCGGAGGCCGCGTCGCCGGACAGGCGAGCCGTCTCGACCGCCCTCGCCCGCTCGGCGCTGGTGAACCGCCGGCCGTCGCGGGCGATGGAGCAGGGCGCCCGACGGCCGAACGGGCCGCCCCGGTGGAAGGTGAACCGATTGGGTCGGGGCGCGGCCTCGCCTCGCGGCGGGACGCCGTCGCCGGCCGTCGGCGGGATGGGGCCGCCGGCGCTCATCGCCCCTCCCTCACCGGCGTCGTCCCCTCGGCACTAGTCCTTGGCCCTTGCGATGGCGTGATCGTCGAACCACGAGCGCGCGTGCGGCAGCGCGCTCATGATCGAGACCACCCGCCAGCGCCCCTCCTCGAAGCGCAGCGTGGAGGAGGAGGCGTAGGGCTCGATCACGCGCGTGCCGTCGCGGAACAGGTAGGTGTCGTAGGTGCAGGCCGCGAGGTTCGGCCCGATCTGGTAGAAGGAGGTGGCGACGCGGACGTGGTCGGTGACGCCGGCGCGATCGAGGCTCTCCACGAACAGATGGAAGTAATGGCGCAGATCCTCCGCCTCGGTGACCACGGCCGTGCCCTCGTAGGAGAACACCGTCAGCGGCAGGCTGATCCGCTCGCGGAAGGCTTCGAAGTCGCGCATGCGGAAGGCATCGACCACGCCGTCGAGGAAGTGCTGGAAGTTGAGCCGATCAGGCACGCCGGATGACCATCGCCGCTCCTGCGCTCACGCCCCGAGGCAAGCACCTCCGCCCACACCATGTCAACCGGGCGGGATCCTCTCCGAACCGAGCGGGGACGACCCTCAAGTCGCGCGGCCCCGGACGGCCGGGTTCCCGACCCGGCCCGTCACGCCTGCGCGGCATCGTCCGTGCCCGGCAGGCGGAAGCGCCAGCGCTCCTGCGTCAGCGCGACCATGAAGGTGGTCGCGCGCCACTCCCCATCGTCGTGGCGCAGCAGCACGGCCGAGGCGAAGGGCTCCGCCACCCGCGTCCCGTTGCGCAGCAGGTGCGTCTCGTAGGTGCCGGCCGCCAGCGTCGGCGCGATGCGGGTGAGCGAGGTCGAGACGCGCACGTAGTCGGTCACGCCGTGTCCGTCCAAGGCGGCGATGTAGCCGTCGAAGGCGCCGAGCAGGTCGCCGCGATCCTCGATGAGATAGGTGCCCTGGGCGGCGATCACGGTGACCGGGAGCGCGTAGCGCGGCTCGAACGCCTCGAAGTCGCGCACGCGGACGGCGTCCACGATGGCGTCGAGGAAGCCCTGGAAGTCGAGCACCTCAGACGCGCTCGACGATCGTCGCCGCCCCCATGCCGGAGGCGACGCAGAGCGTGGCGAGGCCGGTGGCGCGGTCGGATCGCTCCATCTCGTCCAGGAGCGTGCCGAGGATGATCGCCCCGGTGGCGCCCAAGGGGTGGCCCATGGCGATGGCGCCGCCGTTGACGTTGACGCGGCCGTGGTCCACCTCGAAGGCCTGCATGAAGCGCAGCACGACCGAGGAGAACGCCTCGTTGACCTCGAAGAGGTCGATGTCGCCCACTCCCATGCCGCTCTCGGCGAGGATCTTCTCGGTCACGGGCACCGGCCCGGTGAGCATGATGGTGGGGTCGGTGCCGATCTTGGCGGTGGCGCGGATGCGCGCGCGGGGCCTGAGCCCGTGGGCCTCGCCGAACGCGCGAGAGCCCACCAGCACGCCCGCGGCGCCGTCCACGATGCCCGACGAGTTGCCGGCGTGGTGGACGTGCCGGATCCGCTCCAGATGCGGGTACTTCATCAGCGCGACGCGGTCGAAGCCGGGCATCGTCTCGCCCATCTCCTTGAAGGACGGGTTGAGCGCGCCCAGGGACTGCATGTCGGTGCCGGGGCGCATGGACTCGTCGCGGTCGAGGATCGCGAGCCCGTTGCGGTCGCGCACGGTGATCACGGAAGCCGAGAAGCGGCCCTCGTCCCAGGCGGCCTTGGCGCGGCGCTGGGACTCGACGGCGTAGGCGTCCACGTCGTCGCGCGAGAAGCCGTGCTCGGTGGCGATGATGTCGGCCGAGATGCCCTGGGGGACGAAGTAGGTCGCCATGGCGATGGTCGGATCGACCGCGATCGCCGCCCCGTCCGAGCCCATCGGCACCCGGCCCATCATCTCGACCCCGCCCGCGACGTAGGCGGAGCCAGCGCCCGCGCGCACCTGGTTGGCGGCGAGGTTCACGGCCTCGAGCCCCGAGGCGCAGAAGCGGTTGATCGACAGCCCCGGCACGCGCTCGTCGAACTCCGAGGCGAGCACGGCGGTGCGCGCGAGGCAGCCGCCCTGCTCGCCGACCTGGGTGGCGTTGCCCCAGATCACGTCCTCGACGGCCGTCGTCTCCAGCTCGTTGCGCCGCTTGATCTCGTTGAGCACCACCGCCGAGAGGCGCGCCGCGGTGACCTCGTGCAGCGAGCCGTCGGGTCGGCCGCGGCCGCGCGGCGTGCGCACGGCGTCGAAGATGTAGGCGTCGGTCATGGGGCCTCCTCAGGCCCGGTCCGAGGGCCGGCCGGGCATCAGCTCGTAAGGGTGGCGCCATCCGGGCAGCGCGGCCAGGCGCCCCAGCCAGGCGTCGATGCCGGGGTGCTCGGGCCGCTCGAAGCCGAAGGGCTCCTCGTAGTAGAGATAGCCGCAGCAGGAGAGATCCGCCACCGTCGGGCGGCCCAGCGCCAGCCAGTCGTTGTCGCGCAGATGCGCGTCCATGACCTTGAGCGCCGATTGCAGGCGCATCGACAGGAAGCCGTTGACGGCCTCCGATCGCTTCGCCTCGGGCAGGAAGTTGAGGTTGAACCGGAGCGGCCCCGCGACGCCCGAGACCTTGTGGTTGTCGAACAGGAGCCACCGCAGCACCTCGCGGCGCTCCGAGGCGTCGGCCCAGCCGAGGAGGCCCGTCGTCTCGGCCACCCAGTCGAGGATCACGCCCGACTGGGTGAGCGTGCCGCCCGGCGTCTCGGCCACGGGCACCTCGCCCAGCGGGTTGAGCGCGCGGAACTCAGGGCTGCGCGTGGCGCCGCGGAAGAAGTCCACGAACACCGGCTCCCACTCGACGCCCGCCATCTCGAAGGCGAGCGCGGCCTTGTAGGCGTTGCCGGACTCGCCGAAGCAGTGGAGGCGGACGGTCATGGGCGCTTCCAAAGATTTGGAACTGACGCGATGGATGCGCCGTCCGCGGAGAACTCCGCGACGTCGTTCCCGTCTAGTACGAATACACGGTCAAACCAGTTTTGTCCGCGAATTTGGGAGATAATCCAGTCCTTGCAGTAATCGGGCGCGGTCTTGCCAGCAGACCACTCCTCCGGACGAATTGTCGCCCAAAGTTCCATATTCATGTAAACCAACAGCCAGCGCTCATCAAAGCGTTTGAACCATTTTACCAGCTTTGCCTCCTTCCTCTCACAGCAGTGAGTAACGAACTTGGCCCATTCCATCTCATCGAAGAAGCCAGTCGATCCCCCATCTTGTTCCAACGGTCCCAGACGCAGCCAGCTACGTATCTCCTCATCCGTCGAGTCGTCATCTAGTTGACCGATAAAGCGGCTCCGAATCCTTAACTTAGGAAACTCTTTCTCCGCGATCTTTCGGATCCTTGCCAACACACCGCTGATGGCCTCGGTATGTTCGAGACCCACCAACCGATCGCCGCACCTGATTTCGTAGTCAGGCGGCTCACACCGTTGAGGTATAGCGCGAGCCGAAAACGGAAAGCTGATTTTGCCATGTTCGTTGAGCATGGCAACTAGGCGAAAGACGCAGTAAGTCTCGCGATGTTCCTTGGTCCGGTTCGCGGGGCTTGGAACGCTGATGTCCCTGGATGCGAGTTCGCGCTCTAAGACCGAACAGTCGGCCAGGTCGACCAACTCCTGCTTCATGGGTGGCTTCCTGCGCGACGCGGGGGCGCACGGTGACAGGCCCTCTCCACCATTCCCTCAGAACCCCGCCGCCTCCAGCGTCATCACGGGCTCGGCGCCCGACTCGATGCGCGCGAGGTGCGTGCGCGTCATGGGCAGCTGGCGGGCCATGTAGTAGCGGCCCGTGGCGAGCTTCGCCTCGTGGAACGCGGGATCCTCGCCCGCCTCCAGGGCGGCCGTCGCGGCCTTGGCCATCCGCGCCCACATGTAGCCGAGGCAGACATGGCCGAAGAGGTGCATGAAGTCGTAGGAGCCGGCGAGCGCGTCGGCCGGGTTCTTGGCCGCGCGGCTCATGAAGAAGGTCGCGGCCGCCTGGGAGATCCTTCGACGCGGCCTTCAGCGGGTCGAGGAACCCTTCCTTGAGCGCCTCGTCCCCTTCGCTCTCCTTGATGAACGCCCGCACCAGGTCGAAGAAGGCCATCATCGCGCGGCCCCCGCCCAGGGCCAGCTTGCGGCCCACCAGGTCGAGCGACTGGATGCCGTTGGTGCCCTCGTAGATCATGGTGATGCGGCAGTCGCGCACGAACTGCTCCAGGCCCCACTCGCGCGTGAAGCCCGAGCCGCCGAGCGTCTGCTGCGCCAGCACGCAAGCCTCGAAGCCCTTGTCGGTCAGGAAGCCCTTGAGCACCGGCGTGAGCAGCGAGACCAGCGCCTCGGCCTGGGCGTCGCCCTTGCGGCTGCGCGCGGTCGATCAGCGTGGCGCCCCAGAAGACGAAGGCGCGCGCGCCCTCGACGAACGACTTCTGGTCCATCAGCCCGCGCCGCACGTCGGGGTGGACGATGATCGGGTCGGCCGGGCCGCTCGGGTTTTGCGGCCCCGTCACGTCGCGCCCCTGGAGGCGGTCCTTCGCAAAGGCGAGCGCGTTCTGGTAGGCGACGGAGGCCTGCGCGTAGCCCTGGAGCGCCACGCCGAGGCGCGCCTCGTTCATCATGGTGAACATCGCGCGCATGCCGCGATGCTCCTCGCCGATCAGGTAGCCTGTCGCCCCGTCGTAGTTCATCACGCAGGTGGCGTTGCCGTGGATGCCCATCTTGGACTCCAAGCCCCCGCAGGAGACCGCGTTGCGGCTGCCCAGCGAGCCGTCCTCGTTCACCAGGAACTTCGGCACGATGAAGAGCGAGATGCCCTTCACGCCCTCCGGCCCGCCGGGGATCCGCGCCAGCACGAGGTGGACGATGTTGTCCGCGAGGTCGTGCTCGCCGGCCGAGATCCAGATCTTCTGGCCGGTGACGCGGTGGGTGCCGTCGCCCTGCGGCTCGGCCTTGGTGCGGATGAGGCCGAGGTCGGTGCCGCATTGCGGCTCGGTCAGGTTCATGGTGCCCGACCAGCGGCCCTCGACGAGCGGCGGCAGGAAGGTCGCCTTCTGCTGGTCGCTGCCATGGGCGTGGATCGCGGCGTAGGCGCCGTGGCTCAGGCCCTGATACATGTTGAACGCCATGTTGGCCGAGACGAACATCTCGCCGGTGGCGGAGTTGAGCAGGTAGGGCATGCCCTGCCCGCCGAACTCGGGGTCCGCGTCGAGGCCGATCCAGCCGCCCTCGCGCATCCGGTCGTAGGCCGCCTTGAAGCCCCGGGGCGTCCTCACGACGCCGTTCTCGAGCGCGCAGCCCTCCTCGTCGCCGACGCGGTTGAGGGGGGCCAGCACCTCGGCGGCGAGCTTGCCGGCCTCGGTCAGAACGGCCTCGGTGAAGGCGCGGTCGAGATCGTCGTAGCCGGGGATGTCCTGCTCGGAGACGTGCAGCACGTCGTGAAGGACGAACTGCATGTCCCGGACCGGGGCGGCGTAGATCGGCATAAAGGCTCCTGGGGGCGCTCGGGGCTCAGGCGGCGGGTTGGGCGCGGGTCTGCGCGAGGCGCGCCTCGCCGCGCTCGAGCTGGGCGGCGAGCTCGCCGATGGCGTCGTCGAGCCGCTCGCGCTCCTCGGTCAGCACGCCCAGGCGCGCGCGCCCGACCTCGCAGGCCGCCCGGAGCTGGGTCAGGTGCCCGGGGTCGGCGTCGTAGAGGTCGAGGAGCTGGCGGATCTCCTCGAGCGAGAAGCCGAAGCGCTTGCCGCGCAGGATCAGCGTCAGCCGGGCGCGGTCGCGGCGGGTGAAGAGCCGACGCGTGCCCTCGCGGATCGGGAACAGCAGCTCCTTCTGCTCGTAGAAGCGCAGCGTGCGGGGCGTGACCTCGAACGCGTCGCACATCTGCCGGATGGTCAGGACGTCCTCGGCCATCGCGCAACTCCTTCTCCTCACGGGTTTCGGTGTGTGTGTGTGTGCGCCGTGCGATGTGTCGCGCACGCGGACGCGTTCAAGGCGAGGTTGACGTGCACGTCACTGGGACGTTGCGTCACTTCCGCGCATCCCCGGCGCCGGGACGCGAGCGCCTCAGGCGCGCGCGTCGGGCCTCGAAGGCGCCTCCGAGGCGGCCGCCCCCGCCCCGACCTGCGCCCCGTCCTGCGCCCCGTCCTGCGCCCCGTCCCGGATCCCGCCCCGCGCCACGTCGCGCAGGCGCCGCAGCTCGGCCATGGTCTGCTCGATCTGGGCGCGCTGCTCGGCGAGCGCGTCGAGCTGCGCGTCGGCCAGCCCGACGAAGGCGCGCATCTGGGCCTCGGTGCCCGCCGCATCGCGCATCTGGAGCCACTGGCGGATCTCCTCGAGCGAGAAGCCGCAGCGCCGGCCGCGCAGGATCAGCGTCATGCGCGCCACCTCGCGCGGCCCGTAGAAGCGCGCGCGCCCCTCCCGCCGCGGCGCCAGCAGCTCGATGTACTCGTAGTAGCGCAGCGTGCGCGGCGTCACGTCGAAGCGCGCGCACATCGCCTTGAAGCCGATCTCGGGGGCCGCCTCGGGGGTTTGGTCGGGGCTCTGGCCGGGGCTCTGGCCGGGGCTTCGGTCGGTGCTTCGGTCGGGGCTCGGGCGCTGGGGCATGGCATCCTCCCGCCCCGAGCCTAGGGCGCGGCGCGCGCTCGCGCAAACCGCCGGCCCCGGGGGCGCGCAGGGCGCGCCCTTGCGGGCCCGCGGGCGGCGGCGCATCACTGCGCCCATGCCCGACGACATCCCCGACCCCGCCTCCCGAGACGGCGCGCGCCCCGGCGGCCCCGACGCCCCGGCCCCCGATGCCCTGGCCTCGGATGCGCAGGTGCGCACGCGCATCGCGCGCCAGTTCATCGAGGCGATCCCCCATGCCCGCGCGCTGGGCATGAGCCTCGACGCGATCGGCGGCGGGCGGGCGGCGATCTCGATGCCCTGGGACGCGCGGCTGGTGGGCGACCCGCGCTCGGGCGTGATCCACGGCGGCGCGGTCTCGGCGCTGATGGACACCTGCGGGGGGGCGGCCGTCATGAGCCATCCCGCGGCGCCCGCCGGCACCGCGACGATCGACCTTCGGATCGACTACATGCGCCCCGCCGTCCCGGGCCAGCGCATCACCGCGCAGGCCACCTGCCACCACCTCACCCGCACGGTCGCCTTCGTGCGCGCCACCGCCACCGACGAGGAGGAGGGGCGCGGCCCCGTGGCCTCGGCCGCCGGCGCCTTCACCGTCGAGCGCGCCCGCGCGAGGGGCTGCGGCGGGGGCCGCGTCCCCGCGCGCGCGGGCGACTGGGTGACGGAGGAGCCGCCGCGGGACGGCGGGGAGGGGGCCTCCCGCGAGGCCGCCGTCGCGGCGCGGGGCGACGCGGAGGGCGCCGGCGGGGCGGACGGCGACGCGGAGGGCGCCGGCGGGGCGGACGGCGACGGGGGGGGCGCCGGAGAGCGCGGCGCGGGCCGCGGGCGGGGGGAGGGGGCGTGAGGCCGCCGCCCGCGCCGGTCCAGCTCGTCGAGCAGCGGCGCGACGCGGCGCTCGCGGCGCTGGTGGGGGGCGTGCCCTACATCGGCTTCCTCGGCATCCTCTTCGAGCGGCGCGGCGACGAGCTGACGGCGGTGATGCCCTACCGCGAGGCGCTGATCGGCAACCCGCTGCGCCCGGCGCTGCACGGCGGCGCCACCGCCGCCTTCCTTGAGGTCGCGGCCCTCGTCGAGCTCGGCTGGCAGCTCCTGTGGGACGACATCGAGGGCGGCCGCGTGGATCCGGCAGCGCTCGATCCCTCCGACCTGCCGCGCCTGCCCAAGACCATCGACGTGACGGTGGACTACCTGCGCGCGGGGCTGCCGCGCGACGCCTACGCCCGCGCCCGCGTCAACCGCTCGGGCCGCCGCTACGCCTCGGTCCATGTCGAGGCCTGGCAGGACAACCGCTCCCGCCCCTTCGCCCAGTGCACCGGCCACTTCCTCATGCCCGAGCCGGCAGCGGCCGGCGGCGAGCCGGTGGCGACCGGTGCCGCGTCGGCGGGCCGCGGTCCCGCGTCGGCCGGGGGCCCCGCCGCACCGGGGGAGAGCGGGCTGGCGGCGCGCGGGAGCGGAGCTGCGACGGCAGGGGGCGGCCGAGCGCCGGCGGACCCTGGCGCCGCATCGACGGGCCGCGGACCGGCGGCGGCCGGGCGGCCGTGAGCGAGGCTCCTGCGCCCGCGGCCGACGCGGCGCAGGGCGAGGCGCGGATCGCGCTCACCCACGCCCGCGTGCTGCGCATCGCCCTGCCGATCGTGCTGTCGAACGCCACCGTGCCGATCCTGGGCGCGGTGGACACCGGCGTGGTGGGCCAGATGGGGCTCGCGGCGCCCATCGGCGCGGTGGGCCTCGGCGCGGTGATCCTGACGGCGCTCTACTGGGTGTTCGGGTTCCTGCGCATGGGCACCACGGGGCTCGCGGCGCAGGCGCTGGGGCGCGGGGACCGCGCCGAGGTCTCGGCGCTCCTGACGCGCGCGCTGCTGATCGCGGGCGCGGCGGGGCTCTCCATCGTGGTGCTCCAGCGCCCGCTCTTCGCGGGCGCCTTCGCGCTGGCGCCCGCCTCCGCGGAGGTCGAGGCGCTGGCGCGCGGTTACATGGCGATCCGCGTCTGGTCCGCGCCCGCGCTGATCGCGCTCTACGGCGTCACCGGCTGGCTCATCGCCCAGGAGCGCACCGCCGCCGTGCTGGTGATCCAGCTTTGGATGAACGGGCTCAACGTCGCGCTCGACCTGGTGTTCGTGCTGTCGCTCGGCTGGGGCGTCGAGGGCGTGGCCCTCGCCACATTCCTCGCCGAGTGGTCCGGCCTCGGCCTCGGCCTGTGGCTGTGCCGCGACGCCTTCGCCACGCCCGCCTGGCGCGAGCGCGCGCGCGTTCTCGACCCCGCGCGCCTAAGGCACATGGCGGGCGTCAACGCCGACATCCTGCTGCGCTCGGCGCTCCTCCAGGCGGCGTTCGTGAGCTTCCTGTTCCTGGCCTCGGACCTCGGCGACGTGACGCTCGCGGCCAACCAGATCCTGCTCCAGTTCCTGGAGATCACGGCCTACGCGCTCGACGGCTTCGCCTTCGCCGCCGAGGCGCTGGTCGGCCAGGCCTTCGGCGCCGGGATCGTGGCGCGCCTGCGCCGCGCGGCATGGCTCGCCTCGACCTGGGGGGCCGTCGCCGCCGTGGCGCTGGCCGTGGCCTTCGCGGCGCTCGGCCCCTTCGTGATCGACGCGATGGTGGGCGAGGGCGATCCGAGCGCCCCCGGCGAGGCCGAGGCCGTGCGCGAGACCGCGCGCGCCTACCTGCCGTGGATGGTCGCGGCCCCCGTGGTGGGCCTGGCGTCGTGGATGCTCGACGGCATCTTCATCGGCGCCACCCGCACCGCCGACATGCGCAACATGATGGCGCTGTCCTTCCTGACCTACGTCGCCGCCGTGGCGGCGCTGCTGCCGGCCTTGGGCAACCACGGGCTCTGGGCGGCGCTCATGGTGCTCTTCGTCGCCCGCGCCGTCAGCCTGGGCGCGCGCTACCCCGCGCTCGAGCGCGCCGCGGGGGCGGGCGCCGCGAGGGCGCCGCGCGAGGCCAGGGCCTAGGCGGCGCGAGCGGCGGCCGGCCGATCAGGCGTCGCGGCGCCTTCGTGCCGCCGACCCGCGGGGCTCTCACAGCCAGCGGTCGCGCTCGGTGCCGACCGCCTCTGCCACCGAGGCGAAGCCGTCGCGCGCGAGCCGCGCGTCGAGCCCGCGCGCGATCTCCGACACGAGCGACAGCCCGCCATGGACGAGCCCGGTGTAGAGCTGCACCGCCGAGGCGCCCGCGCCGATCTTGGCGTAGGCGTCCTCGGCCGAGCCGATGCCGCCCACGCCGATCAGCGGCAGCCGGCCGCCGGTCGCCGCCGAGAGCCGCGCCAGCACCCGCGTCGAGCGCTCGAAGAGGGGCGCGCCGGAGAGCCCGCCGGCCTCCTGCGCATGTCGCCCCGTGACGCCCTCGCGCGAGAGCGTCGTGTTGGTGGCCACGATCCCGTCCACGCCCGCGGCGAGCGCGACCGCGGCCACCTCCTCGATCCCGGCCGGGTCGAGGTCGGGGGCGATCTTGAGGAGCACCGGCAGCGCGCGCGCTCCCCGCGCCTCCATCACGCCCGCGAGCAGCCCCGCGAGCGCCTCGCGCCCCTGGAGCGCGCGCAGCCCCGCCGTGTTGGGCGAGGAGACGTTGACGCTGACGAAGTCGGCCACCCCGGCCACCGCGCGCAGGACGGCGGCGTAGTCCGCCGCGCGGTCGGCGCTGTCGCGGTTCGCGCCGAGGTTGACGCCCACGGGCACGCCTTGGGGGCGCCGCGCGAGCCGGGCGGCGATGGCCTCGGCGCCGTCGTTGTTGAAGCCGTATCGGTTGATGACGGCGCGGTGCGCGGGCAGGCGGAAGGCGCGCGGGCGGGGGTTGCCGGGCTGGGGCAGGGGGGTCGCCGCGCCCACCTCCAGGAAGCCGAAGCCCGCGCGCATCAAGGGCGCCACCGCCACCGCGTCCTTGTCGTAGCCCGCCGCGAGCCCGACCGGGTTCGGCAGGTCCATCCCCGCGAGGCGCGTGCGCAGCCGCGGCGAGGTCGCGGGGCCGGGGCGCGGCGCGAGGCCCATCCGCAGCGCGCGCAGCGACAGCGCGTGCGCGCGCTCGGGGTCGAGCCGGCGCAGGACCGCGAGCCCCAGCCTCTCCGCGGGCGTCATCCGAACGCGCCGCCCGCCTCCGCAGGCGCGAGCCGGATGAGGCGAGAGGTCTCGACCGCCGCCTGGCGGTGGACGACGGCCTCGCGGTAGGCCGGATCCGTCACCATCGCCAGGAACGCGCCCGCATGAGGGTAGCGGGCGACGAACACGTGGTCCCACCGCTCGTCCTCGGGGCCGATCAGCACCGCCTCGAAGCGCCCGCGCCACTCGATCGAGCCGCCCACGCGCGACAGGACCGGCGCCGTGCCCTCGCCGTAGAGCGCGTAGGCCTGCGCGCCCGTGAGGCCCCGCGCCGCCTCGGGCCGCTCGGGCGGGTAGGCCGCGCGCCCGCGCAGCCGCACGAGGTTGAGCATGGCCACGGCCGTGTCGCGCGGCAGCGCCTTGAAGGCGTCGAACCGCGCGCGGTCGGGATCGACGTGGGACTCGGGCAGCGCCGGCAGCAGGTGGCCCGAGGGCCCCGGCGGCAGGGCCGCGTGCCAGGCTACGTCGGCCATCCGCAACGGCGCGTGGAGGTGCGGGAAGAGCGCGCCCCCGCGCGAGGGCTCCCAGCGCAGCGCGTGCCCGAGCGCGTCCTCGTCGAGCGCGACGAGCCTCAGCCCGTCCTCGCCCGCGAAGTGCCTGGCGGCGGTCTCGGGGAGCTGCGCCGCGGTCGAGAGGTGGACGAAGCCGTCGGCCGCGTCCACGGGCGCGCCGGGCGTCTCGC
Organism: uncultured Alphaproteobacteria bacterium; assembly: GCA_963799455.1. Lineage (GTDB taxonomy): Bacteria > Pseudomonadota > Alphaproteobacteria > Rhodobacterales > Rhodobacteraceae > CAWCXF01. The sequence goes on from CAWCXF010000007.1 coordinate 1,175,916, forward strand.
CCGCGCGCCTCAGCGCCTCCCACTCGGAGGCACGGAGGATCTTGTAGACCTGCATCGCCGCGGGATGGCGCGCGGGCGCGGCCGGGTCAAGCGGGCAGGCCCCGCGACGAAGCCCGGGCGCCGGGCTCTGGCCTGAGGCCCGGGCTCCTGGGAGCGAGGGGTCGGCGCGCGGCGTCGCGGCGCCCTCGCCGGGCGTCACGATCCCTCAAGCCCGAGGCGTCCTCGGGGCCGGGCGCCCGACCCGCGACGCCAGGGCGGGGCCGCCGCCGCCCTGTGGTCGCTCAGGCCCGCCGCCGCCGCGCCAGGCGGCGCAGCGCGGCGAGGCCCGCCAGAGCCCCGCCCAGGAGCGGCAGGCCCGCGGGCAGCGGGACCGGCGCGACCTCGACCAGCTCCAGACGCAGGCCGGGGTTGGAGAAGCCCTCGTCGAGATCCTCCTCGGCGAGGATCAGGCCCTGGCCGGGCGCGTAGTATTTGAGCTCTCGGAGGTCGGGCTCGAAGGGGTTGGTCTCGATGATGGCCAGCACGTCGTCGTAGGTGCCGAGCCCGATCGTCACCGTCTGGCCGGTGGCGAAGATCGTGCCCTGGTCGAGCGCCTCGTCGGCCTCGGCGAACTCCTGATAGTAGCCGAACCCGACCTCGGGGTCCGCGGGCATGATGGTGCCGGGCCGCGCGCCGTTCTCGCCCGAGAGCCAGGCCGAGGCGGTGTCGGTGCCCATGAGCGTCCCCTCCGCGTCGTAGCGGTAGTTCGTCACGTCCTCGCCGAAGTACCAGACCGCGCCCGCGGCGTCCTGGGCGAAGTAGTCGAAGGTGTCCTCGACGACCACGCCGTCGACCGTCACGCGGTCGCGCACGGAGGTGGTCCGCACGCCCAGCAGCTCGGGGCCGGCGCCCACGGTGCTCTGGACCGCGCGCTCGGTCGCGCCGTCGTCGTCGGTGCCCTCGTAGGCGCTGACCGCATCGGGCCGGACGGGGAAGTAGGGGTTGTCGATGGCGGCGCCGGGCTCGAACACGGCGGCGTCGAAGTCGGGCGACACGGGCGCCGCGGCGGCGGGCGCGGCGAGCGCCAGCGCGGCCAGGGCGGCCGGGATGGCAGGGGTCGCGGTCATGAGGGGCTCCTCTGGGTCGGGCCGCCGGAATGGCGGCGCGTGCCCACCTCACGTCACGGGAGGGCCCGGCACCATCCGACGCAGGCGGGAGGGGGACTCCGCGCCCGGCGCCATGGGCTTGGCAGGGGCTTGGCAGGGGCTTCGCCGCCGGCCTCCTACGGATGTAGGATGGCGCGCGCCGGCTCCGGCGGGTCAGGAGGATGCCATGGGCGGGCGGTGGACGGCCTCGACTCGCACGGCGCTGGCCTTGGGCGCGGCGCTCCTCGCCGTCGCCTTCGGGCTGACCGCGGCCGACGCGCTGATCGAGGGCGGGGACGATCTCACGCTCGGCGGGCTGGCCTTCGACATGATCGAGCGCGTGATCCTCGTCGTGGCGATGCTCGGCGTGACGCTGACGGTGCGACGGCTCGACCGGGTCGAGCGCGAGGCGGGCGACCTGCGCGCGGCGCTGGCGCGCGCCGAGGCCAAGGGGCAGGCCTGGCGCGACCGCTCGCGCCGCCTGCTCGACGGGCTGAGCCGGGCGGTGGCGCACCAGTTCGACGAGTGGCGCCTGACGCCGGCCGAGGCCGAGATCGCGGCCCTGATGCTCAAGGGCCTGAGCCTGGGCGACATCGGCCGGCTCCGCCGCACCTCGGAGGCCACCATCCGCCAGCAGGCGCAGGGGGTCTACCGCAAGTCGGGCCTGACGAACCGCGCCGAGCTGTCGGCCTACTTCCTCGAGGATCTGTTCACCATCGCCGAAGGGGACGCCGCGGTGCGGGCCGCCCGCCCGCGGCAGTAGCGCGCCGGCTCGTCCGAGCCCGCCGGCCCCGGACCCGCCCTCTGCCCTCACGGCGAGGCCGCGCCGGCCGCGGCCCGGTCGGCGGCCCGGTCGGCGGCCCCTGCGCGGTGCGGGAGCCCTCCCCGGTGGCGCTCGCGGCCGGCCCCTCGGGCCGTGGGAGGGGCCGCGGCCCGGTCGCGGCCCCTCCGGACGCCGGGGCACACCGCCCGGCCGCACTCGTCACCGACCCGACATCGGGCGCTCGGAGGGGCCGCGACCCGGGCGCGGCCCCCCCTGCCGGGACACTCTCCCCGGCCGCACTCGTCAACGGCCCGACGCCGGGCACAGGCGACGTGATGCCCCCCGATCGCGGCCGAACTGGGGCGCGGGCGCGGCCGTCTCGCGGTGGACGCCGGCAAACGAGCCCGGTTGCAAGCGGGCGCCGCCGCGCCCTATACCGGCCGCGCGCGGGTGTAGCTCAATGGCAGAGCCGCAGCCTTCCAAGCTGAAGACGTGGGTTCGATTCCCATCACCCGCTCTCGTCGCCCGCTGCGCGCGCGGCCCGCCGTCGCAGCTCGTAGCGATGCGCGACCTCCGCCGCCATCTGCGCCGTGCCGGCCCGCGCCCGCCGCCATGGCGCCTTGAGGCCCGGCCATGGCGGGGCTATCGCACCCGCGAGGAGGCGTGATGGCCCGAGGCTCCACCCCAGACACGCGAGGGCGCGCCGGCGCTGCGCGGCCCGACGACCGCGCGCGCTCGCGCAACGTCCGGGCGCTGGGCGCGCTCGTCCCCTTCATGCGGCCCTATGCAGGGCAGTTCGCCTTGGCGCTCGCGGCGCTCGTCTTCACCGCCACGCTCTCGCTGATCCTGCCTCTCGCGGTGCGCCGCGTGGTGGACGGCTTCGGCGCGGGGCTCGACGCCGCGCAGGTGGCGCTCCTGGACCGCTACTTCGCGGCGGCCCTGGGGATCGCAGCGCTCCTCGCGCTCGGCACGGGCGCGCGCTACTACTTCGTCTCGCGCCTGGGCGAGCGGGTCGTGGCCGACATCCGCCGCGCCGTGTTCGACCGCGTGATCGGCATGAGCCCCGCCTTCTACGAGCGGCTGATGACGGGCGAGGTGCTCTCGCGCATCACCACCGACACCACGCTGCTCTTGTCGGTCATCGGCTCCTCGGTGTCGCTGGCGCTGCGCAACCTGCTGCTGCTCGCGGGCGGGCTGGCGCTGCTGATCTGGACCTCGCCCAAGCTGAGCGGGCTGGTGCTGCTGCTCGTGCCGGCGGTGATCGCGCCGATCCTGCTGATGGGGCGCCGCCTGCGCCGTCTCGGGCGCGAGAACCAGGATCTGATCGCCGAGAGCGCGGGCTCGGGCTCGGAGCTGCTGCTCGCCGTGCAGACCGTGCAGGCCTTCACCCACGAGGCGCCGTCGCGCGCGCGCTTCGGCGGGCTGACCGAGGCCGCCTACCTCTCGGCGCGCAAGCGCATCGGCACCCGCGCGGTGATGACCGTGCTCGTCATGATCCTCGTCTTCGGGGGCATCGTGGGCGTGCTGTGGGTCGGCGCGCGCGACGTGGCGGAGGGGACGATGACGATCGGCGAGCTGGTGCAGTTCCTGATCTACGCCATCCTCGTCGCGGGCTCGGTCTCGGTGCTGTCGGAGATTCGGGCGAGATCCAGCGCGCCGCCGGCGCCACGGAGCGGCTGGTGGAGCTCTTGGAGGCGCGCGACGCCGTGGACGACCCCGAGGCCCCCGTGGCCCTGCCCGAGCCGGTGCGCGGGCGCATCGAGTTCGAGGCGGTCTCCTTCTCCTACCCCTCGCGGCTCGACGTGCCGGCGCTCCACGAGGTCTCCTTCGCGGTGCGCCCCGGCGAGACGGTGGCGCTCGTCGGCCCCTCGGGCGCGGGCAAGACGACCGTGCTCCAGCTCCTGCTGCGCTTCTACGACCCAACCGGCGGGACCATCCGCCTCGACGGCGTGCCGACCGCCGCCATGGCGCGGGCCGAGTTCCGCCGGGCGCTCTCGCTCGTGCCCCAGGATCCGGTGATCTTCGCCACCACCGCGCGCGAGAACATCCGGTTCGGCCGCCCCGAGGCCACCGACGCCGAGATCGAGGGGGCGGGCCGCGCGGCAGCCGTCCACGAGTTCCTGACCTCGCTGCCCGGGGGCTACGACACCTATGTCGGCGAGCGCGGCGTGATGCTCTCGGGCGGGCAGAAGCAGCGCATCGCCATCGCCCGCGCGATCCTGCGCGACGCGCCGGTGCTGCTCCTGGACGAGGCCACCAGCGCGCTCGACGCCGAGTCCGAGCACGCCGTCCAGCGCGCGGTGGCCGCCATGGCCGAGCGGCGCACGACGCTGATCGTCGCGCACCGGCTGGCCACCGTGAAGCGCGCCGACCGCATCCTGGTGTTCGAGGCGGGCCGCATCGTGGCCTCGGGCACCCATGACGAGCTGGTGGCCGAGGGCGGGCTCTACGCCAACCTCGCGCGGCTCCAGTTCACCGAGGGGATGGCCGCGGAATAGGGCGCCCTCGCGGCGGACGGGCGCGGACCTCCTGCCGCCCGGGAGGGCCGCTGATCCTCTCCGGGGCTCGACGGCGCGCGCGAAGGGCGATGCCGGCGGCCGCGCCGGCGCGCGATCGCCCGGGCGAGCGGCCGAAGGGCTTGCCGGGCCCGTCGAAACAGCCGACCCTGGGCTCGGCGAGGGGGCGGGCGACGGGGCGAGGCCCCGGGGGGCGGGCGACGGGGCGAAGCCCCGGGCGAGGGGAGGATTCCATGACCGATTCGGCCGCCGAGCCCGGCTTCGCCACCAAGGCGGGCCGCGACGCCATCGAGGCCGAGATGCCCTGGGCCGAGCGCGACGTGCCGCCCACCGTCCACGCCATGCTGGAGGCCGCCGCCGCGCGCCATCCGGGCCGCCCCGCCGCCACCTTCCAGCTCACCGCGGGCCCGAAGGACCGCGCCGAGACGCTGAGCTGGCGCGAGATGCTCCAGCACGCCAACCGCGCCGCCAACCTCTTCCGCTCGCTCGGCGTGGGGGAGGGCGACGTGGTGGCCTACGTGCTGCCCAACGCATTGGAGACGCTCCACGTCCTGCACGGCGCCATGACGGCGGGCGTGGTCTGCGCCGTCAACCCGCTGCTGGAGCCCGCCCAGATCGCCGCCATCCTGCGCGAGAGCGGCGCCAAGGTGGTGGTCACCCTGCGCGCGTTCCCCAAGGCCGACGTGGCCGCCAAGGTCGCCCGCGCGCTGGAGGACGCGCCGGGCGTCGAGGCGGTGCTGGAGGTGGATCTGGCGCGCTACCTCGCGGCTCCGAAGTCCTGGATCGCTGGGCTGATGCGGCCGAAGCACGAGGTCCGTCACCGCGCCCGCGTGCTCGACTTCGCGCGCGAGGCGGCCCGCCGGCCCGACCGGCTCGCCTTCGAGGCGCCGCGCGAGGACAGGGTGGCGGCGCTGTTCCACACCGGCGGCACCACGGGGATGCCCAAGCTCGCGCAGCAGCGGCACTCGGGGATAGCCTACAACGCCTGGCTCGGGTCGAGCATCGTCTTCACCCGTGAGGACGTGCTGATGTGCCCCCTGCCGCTCTTTCACATCTTCGCCGTCCACCCGGTCTGGATGGCGGCGATGATGGCGGGCGCCCACGTCGTCTTCCCGACCCCCGCGGGCTATCGCGGCGCGGGCGTGTTCGACCATTTCTGGATGCTCATCGAGCGCCACCGCGCGACGTTCCTCATCACCGTGCCCACCGCCATCGCGGCGCTGATGCAGCGGAAGGTGGACGCCGACGTGACCTCGCTGCGCACCGCCATCTCGGGCTCGGCGCCGCTGCCGGTGGAGCTCTACCGCCGCTTCGAGCGCGCCACGGGCGTCGGCATCGCCGAGGGCTACGGGCTCACCGAGGCGACCTGCCTGGTGTCGTGCAACCCCGTGGACGGCCCGAAGAAGGTCGGCTCGGTCGGGCTGCCCTTCCCCTACACCGACGTGCGGATCGTCCGCGAGGGCGAGCGCGGCCCCGAGGACTGCCCCGAGGGCGAGATCGGCGAGGTCTGCGTGACGAGCCCCGGCGTGGTCGCGGGCGCCACCTACACCGACCCCGAGCGCAACCGCGACCTCTACCGCGACGGGCGATACCTGCGCACCGGCGATCTGGGCCGCATCGACGAGGACGGCTACCTGTGGATCACGGGCCGCGCCAAGGACGTCATCATCCGCGGCGGCCACAACATCGACCCCGCCGTGATCGAGGAGGCGCTCGCGGGCCACGAGGCGGTGGCCTTCGCCGGCGCCATCGGCCAGCCCGACGCGCATGCGGGCGAGGTGCCCTGCGCCTATGTCGAGCTGGTCGAGGGTGCGACCGTGACGCCCGAGGCGCTGACGGCCTTCGCGGCCGAGCGCATCCCCGAGCGCGCGGCGCGGCCCAAGCACGTCGAGATCATGGACGAGCTCCCGAAGACCGCCGTCGGCAAGGTGTTCAAGCCCGACCTTCGCAAGCGGGCCATCGCGCGGGTCTACGACGCCGCGCTGGCCGAGGCGGGGGCCGCGGCGCGCGTGCGCGAGGTCGTCGAGGATCGCCGCCGCGGGCTGGTGGCGCGGCTCGAGCGCACCGGCGAGGCCAGGGGCGAGGCCAGGGGCGAGGGCAGCGGCGAGGCCGGCGACGAGGCGGTCGGGCGCGCGCTCGCGCTCCACACCCGGCCCTGGGAGTGGGCCTGAGCGCGCCGGCCCCGGCAGGCGGCCCGCCCGCCTCGGCGGGCGTCGACGGGCGCGCGCCGCGTCTCGCGCGCTGGACATCGAGGCCGATCCGGAGGATCCTCTCTCCCGGCCCGACAGGCGGTCACCCCGGCAGGCGGTCACGGAGCCCGAGCATGAGCACATCCCCCACCCGGCGCGCGCTCGTGACGGGTCTCGGCGCGGGGCTCGCCGCCGCGCTCGCCGCGCCCGCCCTCGCCCAGACGGCGGCCCAGACGGCGGCCCAGACGCTGGCCCAGACGCTGGCCGACCCCACCGTCGGGCTCGCCGGCGGGCCCGACGGCCGGCGCAACGTCTCGGCCTTCCGCATGCACCGCCGCGAGGACCATTTCGACGGCGTGGGCGTCGGCGTGATCCTGTGCGACACCGCCTCGCGGATGCTCCAGCACTGGACGCCGGACGGGGCGATGCGGGTCTATCCGACCTCGGTGCCGGTCTCAGACGAGATGACCCGGCTCGGGCGCACCGAGGTGATCCGGAAGGTGGTGGGGCCGTCCTGGAGCCCCACGCCGTCGATGAAGCGGCGCAACCCCGACTGGCCCGACTACTGGCCGCCGGGGCCCGACAACCCGCTGGGCACCCACGCGCTCTATCTGAGCTGGCAATACTACCGCATCCACGGCACGGGCGACACGCGCAAGATCGGGCGGCGCAGCTCCAACGGCTGCATCGGGCTCTACAACGAGCACATCGCCGAGCTCTTCGCCCTCGTCCCGACCGGCACCAAGGTGAGGCTCATCTGATGGCGACCCGCAGGCTCCCCACCCTCCTCGCCCTGGCGTGCCTCGCCGCGCCGCTGCCCGCGGGCCTCTGGCCCGCGAGCCTCCAGGCGCAGGAGATCGACGAGGCCGAGGTCAAGCGCCTGGCGCTGGAGGCGATCCGGGAGAACCCCGGGATCGTCATGGAGGCCGTCGAGATGCTGCGCCGGCAGGAGGCCGACGCCCAGGCCCAGGCCGCCCAGACGGCGCTCTCCGACCGGCGCGAGGCGATCGAGCGCGACCCCAACGCGCCCGTGCTCGGCAACCCCGAGGGCGACGTGACGATGGTGGAGTTCTTCGACTACAACTGCCCTTACTGTCGGCGCGCCGCCCCCGACGTGCACGCGCTGATCGCGCAGGATCCCGAGCTGCGCGTCGTCTTCCGAGAATGGCCGATCCTGGGCGAGGACTCGGTCGTGGCCGCGCGCGCGAGCCTCGCGGCCGAGATGCAGGACGGCTACGAGGCGTTCCACTTCGCGCTCATGGAGATCTCCGGGCGGGTGGACGACGCGGCGATCGAGGCCGCCGCCGAGGCCGCCGGGCTCGACATGGACCGGCTGCGCGCCGACATGGAGGCGCCGGAGGTGGACGCCCACATCGCGGCCTCCATGGAGCTCGCCCAGGCGCTCGGCATCACCGGCACGCCGGCCTTCGTGATCGGCGACCAGGTCGTGCCGGGCGCCGTGCCGGGCGAGGAGCTGGCCGCGCTGGTCGAGGAGGCGCGCGCGGCCGAATGAGCGCGCTCGAAGGCGGCGCGGCCCGCCCGCCGCGGCCCTCCGGACGCCGGTCCACGACGCGCGGGGGGCCGCGTTGGCCGGGCGCCGCCCCGCGGGAATGGCTCGCGGCGCTGTCGATGGGGGTGCTGGTCGCGGTCTGGGCCGCGCCGGCGCCGGCCGTGACGGTCCTCTTCGACGGGCGCTGGCGCGAGGGGGGCTGGCTGTCCTTCGGCTCGGACGCCTGGGGGCGCCACGGCGACCGGCTCTCGGTCGGCACCGAGGGCGCCGAGGGGCCGGTCTGGCGCCTCCTGCCCGAGACGCTGTGGGACGCGCGGCGGGCCTCCTGGCGCTGGGGCGTGGCGCGCCGGGACTCGGCCGAGGGCGGGGTCGAGGGGGCGGGGCGGACGCTGACCGTTCGCTTCGTCTTCGCGCCGCGCGACGCGGCGCGGCGGCTGTCGGAGTCCTCGGCGCGCCGGGCGTCGCGCACCGAGGTCGCGCGCTCGCTGATCTACGTCTGGGGCGGCGCCGGGCGCCCCGGCGCCATCGCGCTCAGCGAGGACGGGCGCACGGCCGCGGTCACGCGCCGCCAGGGCGGGACCGGCGCCGCCCGCGAGGCGGTCGATCTCGCCGCCGACTACGAGCGCGCCTTCGGCGGGCCGGCGCCCGCCCTGGTCGCGCTCGGCGTCTCCGCCGACGCCTCCGGCGCCGGCGGCCCGATCGAGGCCGCCGTGGCCGACCTGACCCTCGACTAGCGGAGGCCCGCGCCCCGAGCGCGGGGTGCGAGGGGCATCCGTCCCCCAGCTGGGGCCTGGGGGCGGCGGAGCCTCCAACCTGACCGGCCCTCCCTGCGCCTGCGGATCGACCGGCGACCCCGCCCTGAACGCCCCGAGCCGGTTCCCCCGCACCGGCGCGCCCATGACGATAAGGGTCCGCCGACCCTGCCCTGCTGCCTGTTGAGGGTGAGGGTGAGTGTCCACCATGGACGGTGGACAGAGGTGGCTCGTGGCCTGTCTGGACGGCGTCGGGGCTGCTGGTGAGGGGATCTCCGCCCTGGTCGGGCCGCCGGGATCGGCGTCGGCCGGTCGAGGTGGGCCTGGTCCGGGCGTCTGCGCCGAGCGACGGATGCGGCCGCGGGCCGTCGTGGGGGTCGCGGTGGCGGCCGATCGAGGCCCTCGCCTCGGAGGCGCTCTCGCAGGCGCGAGGGCGGACCTCCTCGTGCCTCACCGTCCGCCAGGGGCGCTCGACGGAGACGGTGTCGCGCGCCCCCCGTCGCTGCCCCCCGTCGCTGCCCCCCGTCGCTGCCCCCCGCGCCCCCCCGCACGCCCCGCACGCCCTGCGCGCGCCACCGTCCATGCCGACGGCGATCTCGGCCCCCGCGGCGAAGCCCGGGCCGGTGGGCTGCGGGCCCCGGCCGGTGTCGGAGATCCCCGGCCGGCCGTGGCGGCCGAGCGCCTCCTCCAGCGCCTCGACGCACAAGCCGGCCGTCAGCGTGGTCGACGGCCGCCAGGCCACCCCGGATCACGTCCGGGGCAGGCCCTTCGCCTCGAAGGCCGGGCCGTGGCTCCGCCTCGGTCGCCTCGTCCTGGCCCCCCTCGCCGCCGCCATCACGCCGACCTCGCGCGGAGCGTCCCCCCGGCGCGCCCCCGGCCGGATCCCCCTGGCCGCCTCTGACATGACGACCCGTCCACTTGGCACCGCCGCAGCGAAGGTGGTGGTCCATGCCCTCAACTGGCAGCTCCAGCACCGCACCCTGCTGGTCGAGGGCATGGCCGAGCCCGACGCGCCGCCCGTCGACGACCCCGCCCTCATCGCCACCACCGAGGCCGCGTGACCTCGGCCGTCCCACCCAAACCAGAGATCCACACCACGTCGGCGGACGCTACTTGCCTCGCCCCCGGCGCCGCCCGATGCGCCGCCCGATGGTGCCGCCCGACGGCCGTGACCAGGGGCCCGCTCGGCGAGGGCGTGGGCGAGGGGCCCGGGCAGGATGCGCCCGCCCGCCCGCGGGCCCCGCGCCGCGCGGCTGGGCGCGCGGTGAGGGCTCACGACGCGCCGCTCGCGCGAGCGCCCGGCCCGCGGCACCCTCGCCACCGTGCGCGAACCCGGCGCCAGCGGCGCGCCGATCGGCACCGCCCGGGCCTGCCGCCAGGAGCGGTGGGCGATGAGCGGCGAAGGCCGGGACGACCCCGCGGGCGGATGGGCCGGTCGGGGCACGAGGCGTCCCTCGGCGGGGACGCCCCCACCCCGCCCCCCGCGCCCGCTTCGTCACCCAGGCCCACACGCCCGCCAACGCCGCCTGAATGGCCGAGGTCGAGCTTCGAGCCACCAACAAACCTTCTGATCTGATTGAGGCGGACGAGGGCGCCCGCGAGCGAGGTGGAGGCCCGGTGGATGTCGGCGCGACGCTTGTGGCGGGTGGCGAGGCGGCTCGGGACGGGCGAGCCGGGCCGGCGTGCGCTCCGCCACCCAGCGGTGACGACCGAGGCGACACGACGCGCTCGACGCCACGACGCGAGGCGCGCGGAGCAAGGCGCGCGGGGCAAGGCGCGCGGGGCAAGGCGCTCGGGGCAAGGCGCTCGGGGCGCGCGATGGAGCGGGCGGGCGCGGCACTCGGCGCGGCATCGGCGGTGGTCGTAGGCCCTGCGGGCCGTGCAGCTTTCAGGGGCGGTGCCGCGGCCGGCCACGACCGCGGCGCACGCCGGGCACGACATCGAGCACGGCGGCCAGCATCGGGCCGTCGTGGCGGTTGGCCCCGCTCGACGCGGGCCCGAGCGGCGTGCCTCGCGCATCGACGACGAGATGGCGCCTCGTGCCCGGGCGGCCGCGGGCGCTCGGCTCGGGCCGATCCTCGTCGCCGGCGCGACGGCCCCCTCTCGCGGCGAGCTGTGCGCAGTCGAGCGCGGCCCGGCCCCAGCCGGGCGCGTCCGCCTCGGCCAGGCGCTCGAGCGGCACGCGGGTCGCAGCAGGCCCCACATGCCGCTCGGGTCGGCCCTCGGACCGGGGCGGTCTCGACCCTCACCCTGCCAGTCGCGCAGCCTGCGCCGGCAGGTCATGGCCGGGCAGCCGAGCTCGGCACCTGGCGGCATCGCCCGCGCGAGGCCCAAGCACGAGGCCCGAGCACGAGGCCCGAGCGCGAGGCCCGAGCGCGAGGCCCGACAGGGCAGCGCGGTCGTCACGGCGCGGCCGGCCACCCCTCGGCTTCGAGGGCCCAGCGGGCGGCAGCGGCTCCGCCACGCCCCACAGCTCGTCGCTCATCGGGCACCTGGGCCTGACGCGGGCTGAGGCGGTGGTCTTGGCCGGCGTTGGTCCCGCGCTGCCGTCGCGCTCGCCAGCGTCGCTCGCCCCTCGAGGGCCCTTGCGAGACCAGCGGCGCGACGGCGGCCGGGCGTCCGAGACGGGCGCCACGAAGATGCGCCGTGGGCAGCCCCCCGGAGCGCCGGGCAACGAGCATCCCGCCAGGGCTCCCGGCAGAGGGGGCCTTGCTCCAGATGGGAGGAGGGGGTCCATGGAGGAGGGGCTCGCGGGCGTCGACCGGGGCTGCGGCTCCCACGCGGCCTGCGTGCTCGACGCCAAGGGCGCGGCGCTGGAGCGGTTCGAGGTCGGCCACGACCGCGAGGGGCTGGCGGCGTCGACCGCTCGGCTGAGGCGTCACGGCGCGCCGCCGGTGGCGATCGGGCGGCCGACGGGCCTCTTGGTCGATCACCTGGTGGAGGCGGGCCTGGTGGTCGTGCCGATCCGCCCCGACGCGGCGAAGGCCTGCCGGCCCCCACCGCGCCGTGTCCGCCAAGGGCGAGCCGGGCGACGCCGCTCGCCATCGTCCTCGGACCAATGGCGGACCAATGGCGGACCATGGCTCGCCCTGGCCTCGCCCTCGCGGGGCGCGGCGATGTCCGCGCACGCTTCCAGACCGACGACCAGCTCGCCGTCGAGGCCGGCGTCGCCCGTCGAACGCCTCTCGGCGTTCAACCCCACCAGAGCGGCAACCCCACCAGAGCGGCAACCCCACCAGAGCGGCAGGTCCCGCGGCGTCGGCCGGCGCTGGGCCTGCAACGAACGCCTGCGGGCGGCGCTGACCTGCTTCGCGGACACCCCCCCGCCATGCCAGCCCCTGGGCCGCCGACGCCCGCGCCCGAGGCGCCGCAGTGGACCGCGCCCGAGGCGCCGCAGTGGACCGCGCCCGCGCGCGCGCCCGCGGCCGCGGCTGCGACCACCCCCACGCCATCCGCATCCTCGCCAGAGCCTGGGTCCGCCTCCTCTGGCGCGCCTGGACCGATCGCCAGCCCTGCGATCCCAGCCGACACCCGCCAGCCCGCGGCCGACTAGGCCTCGAACCCGCCACCAGTTGACACAAGGAAGCCTCACAAGAGGTTGGGCCATGCCGCCCCAGCGCATGAGCAGCCGTTTCGCGGGGGGTCTGAACCGGGGCGGGATCAGTCTGGCCGAATCCGACCGTCGAGAGCGACCGACGGCCGCCTTCGCCATCTGTCGAGGGACACCGACATGCCGTCGCTCCCCGAGCACGCCCTCGTAGCCGTCCGCAACCGCCTGAACGCCACCCCGCGCCATTGCCTCGGATGGCAGCCCCGCGAAAGGCCTTCCGCGACCCCCCCATGGAGCGGACCTCACCCGCTTGGTCTCTTGCCCACGCTCGCCGTCGCGCTTGCCTTCTCGTCATGGAGCTATGGGGGTGGTGGATGGGACGGGTGGCGAGCGCGAGCCGGCCGGCGTCGAGGGGCTGTCGCGGGTCGTGGACGGGTCGATGGGCGTGGCGAGCGCGGCGGCGGCGGGCGCGAGCCGGCCTTCGAGCGGTCGCATCCGGGACGGCGTGCGGCCGCACGCGCTCGCCCTGATCCACGAATCCCCCCGCCGCCGACCCTCCACGCCCGCGACCCCGGCCCATCGATGCCGCCGGGGGAGGGGCCGTCAATCCCAGACTATCAAACCGGAACGCTTGCGTGTAGCATGAAGCACCGCCGCGGGGTCGAACCACAACGGTCGAAACCGGATGGCTCCTGCGGGCGGCGGGGGGACGGCATGGTCGACATCATCTCGAAGCGCTCCGGTCCGCGACGCGAGGACGAGCGCGCGCGCAGCCTGATCGAGCGCAACCGCGGCACGATCACGAAGCTCGCGGACCAGCTCAGCGACGGCGCCTACTCGGCCTCGCGGCGACGGGCGAGGGAGCCGGCCGAGCCGCAGGCCTCGGGCCTCATCATCTCGGATCTCGGGGCGGGGCGGAGGCCGGTGGAGGCCGAGCCCTACGTCCGGATCAGCCCCAACCGCCGGGTGGTGATCGTCGATCACGCCACCAGCCGCCAGATGCACTTCCTGGGAGAGCTTCGCCGCCGGGACGGGATCCTCCGCTTCGTGCTCGCGACCGCCGAGAACCGCTTCTTCACGCCGCTCGACGCCGACCTGGCGGAGAAGCTCGCACCTCTCGACGGCCTCGTCCTCGGGACCGGCCTCGGGACCGGCCTCGGGACCGGCAGGACCGAGGACGATCTCGCGGTCGAGATCGGCGAGATCCTCGGCATCGCGTAGCCGCTCGCGGCCATCCGCCGGACGATGGCCGGAGCTCGTTCCTGGGAGGTGCGGCCGACCATGCCACCTACGGCGCGTCCCTTCGGAAGCCGCTCCCTCTCGGACGTCGATCAGCGCCGCACGAATCTCGCCTGGGAGCGTCACCAGGAGGGCCGGCAGGACGACGAGGCCGCCGCCCAGGGCGTGCGCTCGGAGATCGACCGCTCTTGGTTGCGCTCGACCTCCGCCGGCATCGATCCCGACCGTGGCGAGGCGCCTCCGGCGGAGGCGCCGGACGATCTCGACCGGCTCCTCACCGCCAACCGCGAGCTCTGCCGCGCGGCGCGCGGCTCGCTCGACAAGATCGGGCGGATGCTCGCGGGCACCGAGGCGATGATGATCCTGACCGACCGGGCCGGGCTCGTGATCGAGGCGATCGGCGACCCCAAGACCATCGCCGAGGGCGAGAAGATCAACCTGCGCGTCGGCCGGCTGTGGAACGAGCACGCCGTCGGCACCAACGGCATCGGCACCGCGCTCTGGGCCGGCAAGCCGATGTTCGTGCACGGCTCGGAGCACTTCGTCGGCGCCCTCAAGGAGTGGAGCTGCGCCGCCGCCCCGATCCGCAACCCGCTCGACCAGTCGGTGATGGGCGCGGTCGACCTCTCGGGGCTGACCAAGATCTTCCGCGAGCACAACGCCGCCTTCGCCGCCGCCGCCGCGGGCGAGATCCAGGCGGCGCTGGCGCAGGCGGTCAACGAGGAGCGGATCCGCCTGCTCGACGCGCTCATCGAGCAGGTGCCGGTCGCGGGCCACGAGGACGGCATCATCATCCTCGACTGCAAGGGCCGGGTGCTGCACCGGCGCGGCGTCGAGCGCCTGATCCTCGCCGATGGCAGCGAGCTCGACGCGCGGATGGGCCGGCGGCTCGTCGACCTCCCCGACGCGGTCCCGCCCGACGAGATCGCCGCGAGGCTGGCGTCCTTGCCCTGCCGCGGCGTCAAGAGCCTGCGGATCGACGGCGAGGTGCGCGGCGTCGCGCTCGTGATCGACACCAAGCGCGAGAGGCGGCACCCCTCGGCGCCCTTCGTCGCGATGAGCGCGCCGCGCGCGGCGCAGGCGGGCGCGATCGTGGCCGAGTGCCCGGCCATGCTCGAGGCCATCGACCTGGCCCGGCGGGTGGCGCGGGTCGACGCCGCGGTGCTGGTCGAGGGCGAGACCGGGACCGGCAAGGAGCTGTTCGCGCGGCTGATCCACGCCGAGCACTCGGGCGCGCGCAAGACGCCCTACGTGGCGATCAACTGCGGCGCCTTCTCGCGCGAGCTCTTCGGGGCCGAGCTCTTCGGCCATGTCGAGGGCGCCTTCACCGGCGCCACGAGGGAGGGCAAGGCCGGCAAGCTGGAGCAGGCCGGCGGCGGCGTCTTCTGCCTCGACGAGATCGGGGAGATGCCGCTCGAGATCCAGCCCTACCTGCTGCGGGTGCTGGAGGAGCGCGTCGTCTACCGGATCGGCGACAGCCGGGCGCGACCCTTCGACGCGCATCTCGTCGCGCTCACCAACCGCGACCTCGGCGCCGACGTCGAGGCCGGTCGGTTCCGGCGCGACCTCTACTACCGGATCAACGCGGTCACGGTCAGGGTGCCGCCGCTCAGGACGCGGGGCGAGGACGTCCTGCTCCTCCTCGACCACTTCAACCGCCAGATCGCCGGGGAGTTCGGGCTCGAGCCTCTGCGCTTCTCGGCCGATCTGCGCAACGTCTTCCTCGGCCATCGCTGGCCAGGCAACGTGCGCGAGCTGCGCAACCTCGTGCAGCGCCTGCACACGGTGAGCGGGCGGCGCGAGGTCACGATGTCCGACCTGCCCGGCGAGATCGGCGAGGGCGCCCCGCCTGGCGAGGAGCGCCAGGACCGCGGCAGCCTCAAGAGCGCCGAGCGGGCGATCATCCTGCAGACCGTCGAGAGGTTCGACGGCAACCTCAGCCGGGCGGCGAAGGCGCTGGGCATCACCCGCCCGACGCTCTACCGCAAGCTGCGCCTCTACAACATCACCCGGACCTACCGCTGATCCTCGGAGCCCGATCGACGGTTTGCCTTCCGCGGCGGCGGCCTTAGCTGTGCGGCGGCGAGCGGGGAAACACGAGCCGGCACGGGCCGAGGAAAACCGGGTGGAGGGCATGGTCTACATCGGGTCGGTGCACCAAGGCCCGGACCAGTACTATCGCGGGGTCTCCCCTCAGCTCCTCGCCAGGGTGCGCCAGAACTGGTCCGCGCTGGGGCTCGACCTCGACGCCATCTGGCACAGCTCGGTCCGCAGCCAGCCCGGCTTCGGCGACCTCCGCGGCGTCCCCAGTCTCGCGGACAGCCGCCCCGTGGACCTCCTGCTGCTCTTCGACCAGGGCTGCGCCTGGGTCGACGTGGTCCGGCACATGGGCCACATGCTGCTCGACCGGCGCGAGGAGGGGCGGCTGACCGCGGCGCAGCTGCGCGGGCTCGTCGCCGTCACGACGCGCCTGCGCGAGGAGCTGGCCGCCGTGCGGATGCTGGCGATCGAGGGGCTCGCCACGCCCGCGATGCAGATCAGCCGCTCGATCTCCGAGGACGTGGACCTCGCCCTGCTGATCCAGATCCGCCGCAAGGTCGCGCAGAAGTTCGTCGATTGCGGCTCGCCCGAGGCCGCGAGCGCGTTCTGGCGCACCCACGTCGCGGGCGGGCGGGCCTTCCGCACGGTCTCGCAGGCGCTCTACCGCTTCGGCCTCGACTTCTCGGACGACAGCGACTACGCGCGCTGGCGCAAGGAGGTGCTCGTCTTCCTCGGCAGCGTCGTGCACACCTCCTTCGTGGGCTCGCCCACGGCCGGGGACCGCGGCGGCCCGCTGAGCCCGATGGCGCAGGAGTGCCTCTACTTCACGACCGTCCGGCTCCAGGAGCTGTGCGCCTACTCGCTCGTGCTGGGCCAGGACCTGCGCGCCGACATCGCCTCGCTGGAGACCGGCCCCGGCCTGCCCGAGCTTCGCCGCCGCTTCATCCTCACCGGCGGCGACATCATCGTCGATCAGATGCGCTGGCTGACCTGCACCTGAGCCGCCCGGCCAAGACGCGCCTCAGCGCTCGCGCGGCGCCTGCATCTTGCCGTCGGCGATCCAGCGCGCGGCCAGCACGAAGGCGCCGGTGGCGAAGTCCTTGCCGTGCTCGGCGATCATCCTCTGCCCGATCTCGGCGATCTGGCGGAAGTACTCGTCCTTGCTCTCCTCCTGCGGGGTCAGTCTCGGCTTGGCGTCCATCTCGGGCTCCCTCCCTGCTACTTGAACACGCCCGCCGGGAAGGCGAGCAGGCAGCATGTTCCCAGCGCGTCCCCGACCGCGAGGTGCGTCCCGTCCGCCGCCCAGGCGAGCGCCGTGATCGCGCCGCCGTCGGGGCGCAGCATCATCTCGTCGCTCTCGCCCACCTTGGCCACGCACAGCAGGCCGCTCGCGTAGCCGACCGCGACCAGCGGACGGTCGGGCGAGGCCGCGACGCGCTCGACGATCACCAGCCCGTTGCGCCCGACCGACAGGCCCTCGCCGAGCCCGTCCTCGTCGAGCGCCCAGGCGACGGTGCGGAACGCCCCCGAGGTGGCGAGCGCCCCGGCCGCCACGCTCCAGGCGAAGGAGCGCACCGGCGTCGGGTAGTCGGCGACCGTCTCTCCCGTCAGGTCCGCGAGGCGCACGACGACGAAGCCCGGCTCGCGCAGGCCGCAGGCCATGAGGCGCCCGTCGGGGCTGAAGCTCAGATGCTCGGGCACGCCGTCGAAGGCCACGCCGCCGGCCCAGTCGCCGCCCGCGCGCAACGCCACCGCCCCCTCCCGCCCCACCGCGAGCGTCCGCCCGTCGGGGGCGTAGGCCAGCGCCGTCACCGGCGCCTCGGCGTCGAAGCGCGCGGCGGCCCCGGGCTCCGCCTCGGTCAGGAGGTGCACCGTGCCGCCCACCGCGACGGCCACGTCGGATGCCGTGGGATGGGCCGCCATCGCCGCCACCGGCCCGCCCAGGTCGAGCGCGAGCGGCACGACCTGGCCGCGCGGCGTGATCGAGACCAGCCCGCCGGTCCTGGCGCTGGCCGCGAGGAACGACCTGTCGCCGTAGGGGGCGATCGGGCCCAGAACGTCCCTGACCTGCGGCGCCGGCGGGACGGGCTTGCGGCGCGGCATGATCGACTGGCGGCCCGAGTCCACGGCGACGCGGATGCGGGTCTCGGCACGCTCGGGATCGGCGACCGGCGCGAGCGCCAGCGTGCCGCCGCCGAGGAACGCCACGGTGCTGCCGTGGCGGTTGAAGACCGCCTCGCCCACCGCGCCCGGCAGATCCCAGCTCCGGCCGATGAGATCGACCAGGCTCGGCGGTCCGTGGCTGTCGTCGGGCATCGCCTCCCCCCTCACCTGTCCCCGGCCGCCAGCTCCCGGTCGAGCGCGTCGAGCCGGTCGCTCAGCACCCGCATCCGTTCAGCCGTCTCGGCCAGCTCGGAGCGCGCCGCCGCGTCGCGGGCCTCGACCTCCGAGGCTTCCGCGGCGCCGCGCCCTTCGTCCACCGACATCCGCTCGATCGCGGCCCCGCCCGCCCCGGCCTGGGCGCGCCGGTGCGCGGCGTTGGCCTCGGTCAGCTCCAGCACCGTGCGCAGCCGGTCGGCGAGGATCGCCTCGCTGGGCCGCTGGGCGCTCATGCCCGCCCCATCCGGCCCGCCTCGCGCTCGATCTCGGCGAGCTGGCGCGGCAGGTCGTCCGCCTCGGCCAGGAACTTCGCCTCGACCGTCTCGATGTGGCTTCGCAGCGTGTCCCAGGCGTCCGAGCGGATCACGCCGGCGGTGTCGCCCAGCATCCGCTCGATCTCGCCGATGTGGAAGGGCCGGGCCATCGCCACGCCGTTGAAGACGAAGTCGCGCATCTCGGTGGCGTGGCTGTCGATGAAGATCTGCAGCAGCGCCTGGTCCTCGCGCCGGATCCCGCGCGCCTCCAGCTCGCGGATCACCAGATCCTGGAAGTAGCGCAGCGCCCGATACTGCGCCTCGCCGAGGAACTGCATGACGAAGACGAGATTGTGCGGCGCGAGCCGGATGATCTGCTCGGCCAGATCCGCGCCGTCGTGCGCGCCCGTCGCGCGCCTGTCGTCGGACTCTCCCATCACGTCCCTCGCCCAAGCCAGGCATCCCGCGGATGCGGCGTTCCGACCCGAAGCCATTCGACGAGGCCTTGTTGCACGAAGCCTGCCCGGGATTCACATTGCCGGTCCAGCGGCATAGCTGGGCGTCATGTCCAAGCCTGCCCCGACGCGCTACCGCACCCTGAACTGGTCCGCCTACAACGCGTCGCTGCGTGAGCGTGGATCGCTGACCGTCTGGTTCGACCCTTCGACGCCCTGGCACGCGGCGCCATCGGGCAAGCGCGGCGGCCAGCCGGTCTACAGCGACGCCGCGATCCAGGCTTGCCTGACGATCAAGGTGCTGTTCGGCCTGCCGCTTCGCCAGACGACCGGCTTCGTCGCGAGCCTTCTGAAGTTCGCGGGGCTCGACTGGCCGGTGCCGGACTTCTCGACGCTCTGCCGACGGCAGAAGACCTTGGCCGTTCAGCTGCCCTACCGGGGCAGCGGCGGCCCGCTGCACCTGCTCGTGGACAGCACGGGCATCAAGGTCCGAGGCGAGGGGGAATGGCACGCGCGCAAGCATGGCGGGGCGCGCAGACGGATCTGGCGAAAGGTCCACCTCGCCGTCGACGAGGTGACACTCGAGGTCCGCGCGGTCGAGATCACCGGCAGCGGCGTCGGCGATGGGCCTGTGCTACCGGACCTGCTCGGCCAGATCCCAGCAAACGAGCCAATCGTCTCGGTCACCGCCGACGGCGCCTACGACACCCGCGGCTGCCGCGACGCCATCGCGAACCGCGGCGCGGACGCTGTCATCCCGCCCCGGCGAAATGCCAAGCCTTGGGAGAAGGACAGCCCCGGCGTAGAAGCGAGGAACGAGGCTCTGCGCGCCATCAAGCGCCTCGGCCGCACGATCTGGCGCCGATGGAGCGGATACCACCGCCGAAGCCGCGCCGAGACCAAGATGAACTGCATGAAGCTCCTCGGGCAAAAGCTCATGGCCCGCGACTTCGACCGCCAGACCGCCGAACTCCAAGTCCGCATCGCCATCCTCAACCGCTATACCGCGCTCGGCATCCCCGTCACACGACCCGTCGGCTGACCGCCGCGGGGAAAGGGGAAGCTCGGCCTTCAGGCGTTCCGTGCAACAGAGCCGTTCTCCATGGCAAATACGCCGGAGCAAACCGACCGCCTCCAGTTCATCATCAAGAAATACCCTGCGGGCGCCTTCTCCGGAGAGCTCGACGGAGGCTCGATCGACGTCGGGGCCCACGTCACCCTGCGCGGGCCCTTCGGCACCTGCTTCCGACGGGAGGAGCGAGACGGAGCCCTGATCCTGGTCGCGGCCGGGTCGGGCATGTCGCCGATCTGGTCGATCCTCAACGACCACATCGCCAGCGGCGAGGACCGGCCGGTGCACTTCTTCTACGGCGCGCGCACCCAGGCCGACCTGTTCTACCTCGACCGCATCGGCGCGATCCTGGAGCGCCACGACAACGTCCACTTCGTGCCGGCGCTGAGCGACGCGGGCGACGACGCGACATGGGACGGCGCGCGCGGCTTCGTCCACGAGGTGGTCAGGGCCAAGCTCGACGAGCTGGGCATCGACGGGCAGGGCTGCGTCTACGCCTGCGGGCCGCCGCCGATGATCGACGCGCTCTCGCCGGTGCTCTTCATGCAGGACTTCGACCCCGACCGGATCTTCTTCGACCGCTTCACGCCCTCTACCGGTTCGTCGGCCCACTGAGACGGCGCCGACCGCTAGCAGGCTGAAACGTCGAGACCAAAAGGGAGGATGTCCGAATGCCAGCGACGTCGAGTTCGGTCGGATCGGGTGCTGCGGGGGCCGCGGTCTTCGCGGATTCCAACAGCCGCAAGTACCGCTACTTCGAGCCCCGGGGGAAGCGCGCGACGCACTACGAGGACGTCACCGTCGACGTCCAGCCCGACCCCGAGCGCTACCTGATCCAGGACTGGATCATCGCGTTCCCGAACGGGGAGGGCGCCTACGACAAGGGGGCGACCAAGGCGCAGTCCTCGAACTGGCACGCCTTCCGCGCGCCCGACCAGGAATGGGAGCGCACCCACTACCAGCGCCAGTCGAAGATCGAGACGATGGTGCAGAGCGTGATCCAGAACGCGCGCCGCGCCGGGGCCAACCGCGCCTTCGACCACGTCTGGACCAAGGTCCTCCAGACCCATCTGGGCGCGTGGAAGCACGCTGAGTTCGGGCTGGGCACCTCGCTGATGCAGGCGCAGCGCTACGGCTACACCCAGATGATCAACAACGCCACGCTGACCAACTCCTCCGCACAAGCTGCGGCTCGCGCAGGACATCACGCTCTACCTCGCCGAGATCGGCATGGAGATCGACGGCTGGGACGACGAGGCCGGCAAGCGCGCCTGGATGGAGGATCCCATCTGGCAGGGCACGCGCAAGGCGGTCGAGACGATCATGGGCTCGGCCGACTACGTCGAGCAATACCTGGCGATCAACCTCGTCTTCGAGCCGCTGGTGGGAGAGCTGTTCCGCTCGGGCTTCATGATGCAGGTCGCCGCGGCCAACTCCGACTTCATCACGCCCCCGGTGATCTCGGCGGCCGAGGCCGACTACGAGCGCAACCTCGCCAACGCCATCGACCTCGCCTACCTCCTGGTCAACGACGACAAGCACGGCGACGCCAACCGCGCGCTGTTCCAGGGCTGGACCGAGACCCACGCGGCCCTCGCCGACGAGGCCTCGGCCAACCTGCGCCCGATCTGGTCGCAGCCCCACTCCAAGCCGATCTCCTACGACGATGCCCGCGCCGTCTCCGAGGAGCGGCTCGCGCAGATCCTGGGCGAGATCGGCCTCAGCCGCCGGACGGAAGGGACACCGCAATGAGCACGATCGCGCGCGATGCGTCGCACAAGAACATCTTCAAGGAGATGAAGGACATCACCTTCGACCAGACCATCTCGGACCAGTGCGGGGTGACCATGAGCGACTCGGTCGAGGCCCGCGCCATCGCCGAGTTCATGGAGCAGAAGGACGGCGTCACCGTCACCTACCAGCCGGCCCTGATCCCGCATCGACGGCCACGGCCGGCTGGAGTTCAAGATGGACGAGATCACCGAGTATCTCGGCCGCGAGATGACCGCCGAGATCTTCGAGGTCAACACCTCCACCCATTACGGCCGCATGGTCCGAGTGGACGACAACACCGTCATCCTGTTCGGCAACATGGACGACGTGATGGAATACATCTGAACGCGCCGGGGCGCCGGGGCCGCCGCCCCGGCGCCCCTCCAGTCAACGAGAGTGCGAGAGGGAGACGGTCATGTACACGACGCCTGAGGGCCGCGAGGTCTTCGTGATCGACGGGCACACCCATTTCTGGGGACGCCAGCCCCGAGAACCAGAAGAACGTCCACGGCAAGCAGTTCATCGACTGCTTCTACGCCTATCACACCAACCTCAGCCCCGAGTTGGAGCGCTGGGAGAAGTCCAAGTTCGAGAACTATTCCGAGGACGACATCTACAACGACCTGTTCGTCGAGGGCCCCGACGACATGGCGATCATCCAATCCACCTATCTGCGCGACTTCTACAAGACCGGCTTCTCCAGCATCGAGCGCAGCCACAAGATGGCCGAGCGCCACCCCGAGCGTTTCATCATCAACGGCGCGTTCGACCCGCGCGACGGCGAGAAGGCGCTCGAATACATCCACTACATGAAGGAGACCTTCGACATCAAAGGGGTCAAGCTCTACACCGCCGAATGGAACGGCGAGTTCCGGGCTGGAGCCTGAAGGACGAGCAGGCCTACAGGTGCTTCGAGCTGTGCGACAAGCTCGGCATCCGCAACATGCACGTCCACAAGGGGCCGACGATCATCCCCTTGGACAAGGACGCCTTCGACGTCCACGACGTGGACCATGCCGCGACCGACTTCCAGAACCTCAACTGGGTCATCGAGCATTGCGGCCTGCCCCGGCTCGACGACTTCTGCTGGATCGCCACGCAGGAGACCAACGTCTACGCCGGCCTCGCGGTGGCGCTGCCCTTCATCCACCCGCGGCCGCGCTACTTCGGCGAGGTGATCGCGGAGCTTCTGTTCTGGATCGGGCCCGACAAGATCCTGTTCGGCTCGGACTACGCGATCTGGACCCCGCGCTGGCTCGTGGAGAAGTTCTGGGCCTTCCAGATCCCCGAGGACATCGCCACCGAGCGCGGCGTCCAGCTCACCGACGAGATCAAGGAGAAGATCCTCGGCCTCAACGCCGCGCGGCTCTACGACATCGACGTGGACGCGCAGAAGTCGCGGCTCGCGCAGTCGCCCGTCAGCATCGCGGCGGAGTAGGGCGCCCGTGCCCGGTCGCCTTGCAACGGATCGCGCGGCGGATGCCGCGCGCCCGTCGCCGCGCCAGCGCGAGGTCTGGGCGGCGCTCGACGAGGTCTGCGACCCCGAGCTCGACGAGCCCGTCACCGAGATGGGCTTCGTCGAGGCGGTCTCGGTGGCGGGCGGCCGGGTCGAGGTGACGTTCCGGCTGCCGACCTACTGGTGCAGCCCGAACTTCGCCTTCCTGATGGCCGAGGGCATCAGGAAGGCGGTGCTCGCGCTGCCCTGGGTCGGGGCGGTCGGCGTCCGCCTCCAGGACCATCTGTGCGCCGATGAGATCGACGGCGCGGTGAATGGCGGGAGGAGCTTCGCCGAAGCCTTCGCGCTGCGCGAGGGCGGCGGCGACCTCGCCGAGCTGCGCGAGACCTTCGAGCGCAAGGCCTTCCAGCGCCGCCAGGAGGCGGTGATCGTGGGGCTCACGGCCCTCGGCCAAGGGCCCGCCGATCTCGCCGCGATGACGCTGGGCGGGCTCGACGCGACCCGCTTCGACGACCCCGAGACCCGCCGCCAGCAGGCCCGCTACCGCGCCCTGCTCACGTCCCGCGGGCTGGCGGCGGCGCCGGGCGACCACGCCTTCCCCGACCCCGACGGCGCGCCGCTCACCGTGGCGGGCCATGCCCCGCGGATGGGGGCGCTGCGCGCGGTGCGGATCAACATGGAGTTCGGCGGCGCGCTCTGCCGGGGCCTCGCGGCGAGCCGCTACAAGGAGGTCGTGCGCATGGGCGGCGAGCCGACGCTGGTCGACTTCCTCCTCGACCGCGTGCCGCCGCGCGCCCGAGGAGCGTGACGGGGTCGCCCGGCCGGCCACCACGAGAACGAGCATCAGGGAGAGAGACATGCCGAAACTGCTTCTGCACGCCAACGAGGCCCGGCAGAAACTGGCCGCGGGGGTGCGGCGCCTGGCGGCGGCGGTCGAGCCGACGCTGGGCCCCAAGGGCATGAACGCGATGGTCGACCGGCCGATCGGCACGCCGCTGATCACCCGCGACGGCGTCTCCATCGCCTCCGAGATCGAGCTGTTCGACCGCTTCGAGAACATGGGCGCGCAGGTGGTGCGCGAGGTCTCGATGCAGACCAACGAGGTGGCCGGCGACGGCACGACCACCTCGATCGTGCTGGCCAACGGCATCATCCAGGGCGGCGTGGACGCCACCTCGCGCGGCGCCAAGGCCGTCGATCTCTGCCGCGGCATCGACCGGGCGGTCGAGATCGTGCTCGGCGCGCTGAAGGAGGCGGCCCGGCCCGCCGAGGGCGACCTGCTCGACTCGGTGGCGCGGATCGCGGCCACCAGCGACAAGCTCGGCGCGATGGTCGCCGAGGCCTATCGCGCGGTGGGGCCCGAGGGCGTCATCTCGACCGAGTTCGCGGTGGGCATCGAGAGCGAGCTGGAGGTGGTCGAGGGCATGTCCTTCGATCGCGGCTACATCTCGCACCACCTCGTCACCGACCAGGAGGCGATGAGGGCGGAGCTGGCGAGCCCCTACATCCTGCTGACCGACCTCAAGCTGACCAGCCCCGACCAGCTCGCCGCCGTGCGCGCCATCGCCGCCGAGGACGACCGCCCGCTGCTGATCGTCTCGGAGGACTGCTCAGCCGAGGTGCTGGCCTCGATCCTGGGGCGCGACGCGGCGGGCAGGATCCTCGTCGTCCGGCTCTGTTGCACGGAACGCCTGAAGGCCGAGCTTCCCCTTTCCCCGCGGCGGTCAGCCGACGGGTCGTGTGACGGGGATGCCGAGCGCGGTATAGCGGTTGAGGATGGCGATGCGGACTTGGAGTTCGGCGGTCTGGCGGTCGAAGTCGCGGGCCATGAGCTTTTGCCCGAGGAGCTTCATGCAGTTCATCTTGGTCTCGGCGCGGCTTCGGCGGTGGTATCCGCTCCATCGGCGCCAGATCGTGCGGCCGAGGCGCTTGATGGCGCGCAGAGCCTCGTTCCTCGCTTCTACGCCGGGGCTGTCCTTCTCCCAAGGCTTGGCATTTCGCCGGGGCGGGATGACAGCGTCCGCGCCGCGGTTCGCGATGGCGTCGCGGCAGCCGCGGGTGTCGTAGGCGCCGTCGGCGGTGACCGAGACGATTGGCTCGTTTGCTGGGATCTGGCCGAGCAGGTCCGGTAGCACAGGCCCATCGCCGACGCCGCTGCCGGTGATCTCGACCGCGCGGACCTCGAGTGTCACCTCGTCGACGGCGAGGTGGACCTTTCGCCAGATCCGTCTGCGCGCCCCGCCATGCTTGCGCGCGTGCCATTCCCCCTCGCCTCGGACCTTGATGCCCGTGCTGTCCACGAGCAGGTGCAGCGGGCCGCCGCTGCCCCGGTAGGGCAGCTGAACGGCCAAGGTCTTCTGCCGTCGGCAGAGCGTCGAGAAGTCCGGCACCGGCCAGTCGAGCCCCGCGAACTTCAGAAGGCTCGCGACGAAGCCGGTCGTCTGGCGAAGCGGCAGGCCGAACAGCACCTTGATCGTCAGGCAAGCCTGGATCGCGGCGTCGCTGTAGACCGGCTGGCCGCCGCGCTTGCCCGATGGCGCCGCGTGCCAGGGCGTCGAAGGGTCGAACCAGACGGTCAGCGATCCACGCTCACGCAGCGACGCGTTGTAGGCGGACCAGTTCAGGGTGCGGTAGCGCGTCGGGGCAGGCTTGGACATGACGCCCAGCTATGCCGCTGGACCGGCAATGTGAATCCCGGGCAGGCTTCGTGCAACAAGGCCCTCCACATGGAACAAATCTGCGAGGCGCATGCTCGCACGCGCCTCGCCTGTCGTGCCTCTTCAGCACGAATAGTACATCTTGTACTCGACCGGGTGGGGGGTGTGCTCGAAGGCGTAGACCTCCTCCCACTTCAGCTCCATGTAGCCCGCGATCTGGTCGGTCGAGAACACGTCGCCGGCGAGCAGGAACTGGTGGTCGGCCTCCAGCTCGTCCAAGGCCTCGCGCAGGGACGCGCAGACGGTGGGGATGCCGGCCAGCTCCTCGGGCGGCAGGTCGTAGAGGTTCTTGTCGTTGGCCTCGCCGGGGTCGATGCGGTTCTGGATGCCGTCGAGGCCCGCCATCAGGAGCGCCGCGAAGGCGAGGTAGGGGTTGGCGGCCGGGTCGGGGAAGCGGGCCTCGACGCGCTTGGCCTTGGGGCTCTCGGTCCAGGGGATGCGCACGCAGCCCGAGCGGTTGCGCGCCGAGTAGGCGCGCAGCACGGGGGCCTCGAAGCCCGGGATCAGGCGCTTGTAGGAGTTGGTCGTGGGGTTGGTGAAGGCGTTGAGCGCCTTGGCGTGCTTGAGGATGCCGCCGATGTACCACAGCGCCTCCTGGCTGAGGTCGGCGTAGCGGTCGCCGGCGAAGAGCGGCTGGCCCTCCTTCCAGATCGACATGTTGACGTGCATCCCCGAGCCGTTGTCGCCCGAGATGGGCTTGGGCATGAAGGTCGCCGACTTGCCGTAGGCGTGGGCGACGTTCTGGATCACGTATTTGTACTTCTGGATCCCGTCGGCCTGCTTCGTCAGCGTGCCAAAGATCAGGCCCAGCTCGTGCTGGCACGACGCCACCTCGTGGTGGTGCTTGTCCACGTCCATGCCCATGCGCTTCATGGTGGACAGCATCTCGGAGCGGATGTCCTGGCCCTCGTCGGTCGGGTTGACGGGGAAGTAGCCGCCCTTGACGCCGGGGCGGTGGCCCATGTTGCCCATCTCGTACTTGGTGTCGGTGTTCCAGGCTGCGTCGATCGCGTCCACCTCGAACGACACCTTGCGCATGCCGACCTCGAAGCGCACGTCGTCGAAGAGGAAGAACTCCGCCTCCGGCCCGAAGAACGCCTGGTCGCCCACGCCCGAGGCCGCGAGGTAGGCCTCGGCGCGCTGCGCGATGCCGCGGGGGTCGCGCGCGTAGCTCTCGCCGGTGTCGGGCTCGACCACGCTCGAGTGCAGGCACAGCGTCTTCTCGGCGTAGAACGGGTCCATGTAGGCCGAGTCCGGGTCTGGCATCAGCTTCATGTCGGACTGGTCGATCGCCTTCCACCCCGCGATCGAGGAGCCGTCGAACATGAAGCCCTCACTGATGAAGTCCTCGTCCACCAACTCGGCCATCACCGTCACGTGCTGGAGCTTGCCGCGCGGGTCGGTGAAGCGGATGTCGACATAGGAGACCTCCTCGTCGCGGATCGTGCTGGGGACGTCCTGGGCCATGGTCTTCCTCTCTCGCTCGTCGTTCGCGGCCCTGCGGGCTCGGGATGGGGGTCTCGGCTCGGGTGGCTGGACACGCGCGCGCGCGCGCGCCCCGGCTCGGGGGCCGGGGGCGCTCGCTAGAGCGCGTCCTCGCCGTGCTCGCCGGTGCGGATGCGGATGGCGTGGGAGACGTCGGAGACGAAGATCTTGCCGTCGCCGATCTTGTCGGTCTTGGCGGCCGCGACGATCGCCTCGATCGCGGGCTCGACCTGGCCGTCGGGCAGCACCACCTCGATCTTCACCTTCGGAAGAAAATCCACCACGTACTCGGCGCCGCGGTAGAGCTCGGTGTGCCCCTTCTGGCGGCCGAAGCCCTTGACCTCGACCACGCTGAGGCCCTGGACGCCGATCTCCTGGAGCGCCTCCTTCACCTCGTCGAGCTTGAACGGCTTGATGATGGCCTCGATCTTCTTCATGCGGCGCCCTTCCCGTATCCGGGGGGGTTGAGACCATCCGCGCGCCGAGGCGACAATCGGGGCCGGGGCGAACGGCGCGCGCGCGCGGGCGGCCCGAGGGCTCGTGCCCGATGCGTGGGCGACATGCCCAAGGATCGGGCGGTTTGGGAACGAGGGACGCGCGATGACCGAGCTGCTGACCGCCGCGCAGATGCGCGCCATCGAGCGGGCCGCGATCGAGTCGGGCGCGGTCACGGGCCTGGAGCTGATGGAGCGCGCAGGCCGCGGCACCGTCGAGGCGATCTTGGCGGAGTGGCCCGAGCTGACCGAGGGCGAGCGCCGCGCCGTGGTCCTGTGCGGGCCGGGCAACAACGGCGGCGACGGGTTCGTCGTGGCGCGGCTGCTGCGCGAGCGGGGGTGGGCGGTGGAGGTGTTCCTCTATGGGGACGCCGAGAAGCTGCCGCCGGACGCGCGGGCGAACTACGAGCGGTGGTCGCAAGGCGGGGACATCTGGCCTCTCACCATGCCGAAGCCGACCCCGGACGAGGTCGAGGCGCTCGACGCGCTGGCGGGGGTGACAGCGGAGCGGCCCGCGCCGGATTCTGGTGGTCGATGCGCTGTTCGGCATCGGTCTTGCGAGGCCGATCGAGGCCCTGGAGGCGATGCTGAGCGAGGTGCATCTCCTCGGACCGTCGAGCCGCAAGACGAACGACGAGTGGTGGCCCTGTGTCGTCGCCCTGGACATCCCCTCCGGCCTGTGCGCCGACAGCGGACGCGCTCTGGGCGGTCGAGGCGACTGCTATCTCGGGGCGACGCTCACCGTCGCCTACGGTGCCGCGAAGAGAGGCCATTTCCTCGACGAGGGACCGGAGGCGTGCGGACGCCTCCGCCTGGTGGACATAGGGCTGCCCGATGCCTGGGATGAAGGGCGAAGGGACGCCCTCGCCGCCCTCCATGGCCTCTCGATGCCGGGCGCGAAGCTGGGCCGCGTGATGTCGCGCCTCAACCACACTGATTGGTTCGAGGCCGCCCATCTTCGCAAGGCGAGCGGCCACAAATACCACCACGGCCACGCCCTGATCCTCTCGGGCGGCCCCGGACGCGGCGGGGCCGCGCGGATGGCGGCGCGGGGCGCGCTCAGGATCGGGGCGGGGCTGGTGACGCTGGGCTGCCCTCCGGCGGCGCTCCAGGAGAACGCCTCGCGCGTGGACGCCGTGATGACGCGTTCCGTGAAGGGGGCGGAGGGCCTGGCCGCGATGCTGGAGGACCATCGGCTGAGCGCGCTCGCCCTCGGGCCGGGGCTCGGCACCGGGGAGCGCGAGGCGGCGCTCGTCCGCGTCGCCCTGGGTGGGGGCGCGGGCGTGCGGGGGGCGAACGAGGATCGAGGCCCCGGCTCGGGGGCCGGGGCGTCGTTCGTGGCCGGGAGCGAGGGCGCAGGCGAGGACCACGGCGCCCCGGGCTCGAACCGGGGGCTCGACCGGCCGGGCGCGGCGGAGCGTCGAGGCCCCGGCTCGGAGGCCGGGGCGCCGGGGGCGGATGGGGGCCGTCCCGCTCCGGGCCGGGACGATGGCCGTCCCGCGCCGGGCGAGCCCGAAGACCGCCCCGCGTCCCGCGGGCGGGCCGAGGGCCGCCGGCCCGCCGTCGTGCTCGACGCCGACGCGCTGACGATCCTCGCGCGCGAGCCGGATCTGTTCGCGCTCCTGCACGACCGCTGCGTGCTGACCCCGCACGAGGGCGAGTTCGCCCGGCTCTTCCCCGACATCGCCGAGCGCCTCGACGCCCCGGCCGAGACCGGCCCCGCCACCTCCAAGGTGGACGCGGCGCGCGAGGCCGCCGCCCGCGCGGGCTGCGTGGTGCTCCTCAAGGGCCCCGACACCGTGATCGCCCACCCCGACGGCCGCGCGGCGATCAACTCCGCCCATTACGAGCGCTCGGCCCCCTGGCTCGCCACCGCCGGCGCCGGCGACGTGCTGACGGGCTTCATCGCGGGCCTGCTCGCGCGCGGCCTCGGGCCGATGCAGGCGGCCGAGGCCGCGGCCTGGCTCCACGTCGAGTGCGCGCTGGAGTTCGGGCCGGGGCTGATCGCCGAGGACCTGCCCGAGATGCTGCCCGCGGTGTTGCGCAGGCTCGGCGTCTAGACCCCTGGCGGGCGCGGTGCTAAGGCGCCGCCATCCCGGGCCCGCGCGACACAGGAGGGGCCCGAGGCGGATGTGGCGGAACCGGTAGACGCAGCAGGTTTAGGTCCTGCCGCCGCGAGGCGTGGGGGTTCGAGTCCCTTCATCCGCACCAACAATGGGAGACGACGATGCAGGTGGTCCAGACCGTCGATGAAGGGCTGAGGCGGGGCTACACGATCACCGTGCCCGCCGCCGAGCTCGACGCCAAGGTGCAGGAGAAGCTCGCGGAGGCCCAGCCCACCGTCCAGATGAAGGGCTTCCGCAAGGGCAAGGTGCCGCTCGCGCTCCTCAAGCGCCAGTTCGGGCCGCGGCTCCTCGGCGAGGCGATGCAGGAGAGCATCGACGGCGCCATGTCCAAGCACTTCGAGGAGACCGGCGACCGCCCCGCCGGCAAGCCCGAGGTCGAGGTCGCCAACCAGGACTGGCGCGAGGGGCAGGACATCGAGGTCGTGATGACCTACGAGGCGCTGCCCGCGATCCCCGAGCTGGACTTCTCCGAGATCGAGCTGGAGCGGCTGGTGGTGCGCGCCGCCGATGAGGATGTGGACGACGCGCTCGCGGGCCTCGCCAAGCAGGCCCAGACCTTCGAGCCGAAGGAGGGGGCCGCCGAGGACGGCGACCAGGTGGTGATCGACTTCGCGGGCTCCGTTGACGGCGAGGCGTTCGAGGGCGGCCGCGCCGAGGACTATCCGCTGGTGCTCGGCTCGGGCTCCTTCATCCCCGGCTTCGAGGAGGGGCTCTCGGGCGCCTCCGCGGGCGAGGAGCGCGAGGTGAAGGTGTCCTTCCCCGAGGGCTACCAGGCGCAGCACCTCGCGGGTCGCGACGCGGTGTTCGCCGTGACCGTCAAGGAGGTCCGCGCGCCGGCCGAGGCCGCGGTGGACGACGCGCTGGCGAAGCGCTTCGGCGCCGATGACCTCGACGCGCTCAAGGCCCAGATCCGCGAGCGGCTGGAGGCGGAATATGCGGGCGCGGCGCGCTCGGTCCTCAAGCGTCGGCTCCTCGACGCGCTCGACGAGCGCGTGAGCTTCGACCTGCCGCCCTCGCTGGTGGAGGCCGAGTCGCGCTCGATCGCGCACCAGCTCTGGCACGAGGAGCACCCCGAGGTGCAGGGCCACGACCACCCCGAGGTCGAGGTCACGGACGAGCATCGCAAGCTCGCCGAGCGCCGCGTGCGGCTGGGGCTGCTGCTGGCCGAGGTCGGGAGCCGCGCCGAGGTCCAGGTGTCGGACGCCGAGATGACCCAGGCGGTGATGACCCAGGCGCGCCAATATCCCGGCCAGGAGCGCGCCTTCTTCGAGTTCGTCCAGAAGAACGCCGCGGCCCGCCAGCAGATCCAGGCGCCGCTGTTCGAGGACAAGGTGGTCGATCACGTGATCGGGCTGGCGAAGGTGTCGGAGCGCGAGGCCTCGAAGGACGACCTCAAGGCCGCCGTGGACGCGCTGGAGGACGACCGGGAGTCCATGGAGACGAGCCAGCCCGACTCAGACGAGCCGGCGTGAAGGCCGGGGCGCGCGGCTCGATCGGGGATCATGGCGCCGTCCGGTCGCGCGGGCGTCCACGGACGGCGGCCCGGGCGCACCCCCTGTGGCGGGCGGCCGCCACCAGCCGCCATCGCTCAGGGTCGCGGCGCGGACGGGCCCCTTTCCGACGGCGGAGGAGCGCAAGCTCGCCGCGCCGGCCCTCCGCCGCGCGTCCCTCGTCAGCTCAGCGGCCCGCTTTCGGCCGGCGCGACCTGGACCACGCCCACCGTGTCGAGCCCGCCCAGCACGGCGTCCACGGCCACACTCGCCAGCACGATGCCCATCACCCGGCTGATGATGCTCGCCCCCGACGCGCCGATCACGCGCTGGACGCGGGTCGCCACCAGAAGGAGCACCAGCGTCAACGCGAGCACCGCGAGGAGCAGCCCCGCCGTCACCGCCTGATCGGCGACCGCCGCGCGGTGGTTGTCGGTCGGCACGACCACCGCCAGCATCGCGCCGGGCGAGGCGATCGAGGGCATGGCGAGCGGGAACACCGCCCCCCGAGAGGTGGTCGCGCTCGGCCTCCCCGATCTCCTGCGCGGGCTTCGAGTCGCCGAAGGATCATCGTCAGCGCGAAGAGGAAGAGCACGATCCCGCCCGCGATCTGGAAGGCGCCGAGCCTCAGCCCCAGCGTCTCCAGCACGACCTGACCCCCCACCAGGAACGCCAGGAGCACGGGCGCCGCGATCAGCACGGCGCGGACCGCGAAGTGCCTGCGGCACGCCCACCGTGGCGGAGGGGGTGACCGGCACGGTCCTGATCGGGTCGATCACCACGAAGAGGGTGATGAACTCCCGATAGAAGATCCTGCAGATCGATCCGGCCGGCCTAGCCGACGGTGCGGAGAGGCTCAACGGCCTGGCGGGTCGCAGGGCGCGCGCGACGATGGGGACCGACGACGGCGCGCGACGGCGGGGGGGACGCGGCGGGGCCGGGGGGGCCTCCCCGGCCGGCCGAGGCTCAGGACGGCGCCTTGGGCGTGACGTGGACGATCTCGCCGCTCTCGGTGTCGGTGAGGTAGACGAAGCTGCCGTCGGGCAGCACCTCGACGGTGCGCACGCGCCCCGCGTCGCGCAGCAGCCGCTCCTCGGCCGTCACGCGCCCGTCCTCGCCCATCTCGACGCGCACCACGCCGCCGGGGTAGAGCGAGCCGATCAGCAGGTCGCCGTTCCACTCGGAGAACGCCTCGCCCTCGTGCAGATCCATGCCGCCCGGCGCGATCACCGGATCCCAGAAGTAGACCGGCTGCTCCATCCCCTCCATCCGGGCCTCGCCCGAGCCCACCGGCTCGCCCGAATACTGCTCGCCGTAGGAGATCACCGGCCAGCCGTAGTTGAGCCCCGGCTCGGGGCGATTGAGCTCGTCGCCGCCCTGCGGCCCGTGCTCGACGGTCAGCAGCGTGCCGTCGGGCGTCACCACCGCGGCCTGGACGTTGCGGTGGCCGTAGGACCAGATCGAGTCGATCGCGCCGTCCTGGCCCACGAACGGGTTGTCCTCGGGCACCGAGCCGTCGAGGTTGAGGCGCACCACCTTGCCGTAGGTCTTGTCGAGATCCTGGGCGTAGACGCGCTCTTCTTGGGTGAAGTGCTCGCCCGTGGTGACGAACACGCGGCCCTGGCCGTCGAAGGCGAGGCGCGAGCCGTAGTGCATCGGCGTGGGCGAGGGCGGATCCTGGACGAAGATGTCCTCGACGCCCTCGATCGCGCTCATGTCGTCCGACAGCCGCCCGCGCGCCGCGGCGGTCGCCGACAGCCCGTCGCCCATGGGCTTGGAGTAGGTGAGGTAGACCATGCGGTCGGAGGCGAAGTCGGGGCCGAGCTTCACGTCGAGCAGCCCGCCCTGCTCCTTCGCCAGCACCTCGGGCACGCCCGCGATCGGCTCGGACAGCGCGCCGTCCTCGGAGACGTGGCGCAGCCGGCCGGCGCGCTCGGTGACGAGGTAGCCGCCCTCGGGCAGCGCCGCGATCCCCCAGGGGTTCTCCAGCCCGCCCGCGACCACCGTCGTCTCGATCTCGTAGCCGCTGTTCTGCAACGGCGCGCGGGTCTGGTTCTCGAAGGCCGGCATGAAGTCGGTGTTGCGCTGGCCGTAGGTGAAGGTGACGTCCGAGGACTGGGCGAAGGCGGCGCCGGCGCCGGCGATGGCGGTGGCTGTGGCGAGGGCGGTGGCGGGGCGCATGACGGTCTCCTCAAGGGGTCTCGCAGGGCTGCGGCGGCGCGCAGGGCTCGCCGGCCAAACCGGAGGGGGGATCGCCGGTTCCGCGGCCTCGCGGGGGCGTGAGGGCACGCGACCGCGGCCATCGGCCGCGATGCTCGGGGGCGCGGCCATCGGCCGCGACGCCCGGGGGCGCGGCCCCTCGGGCCTGCGGCGCCCGGAGGGGGGCGAGGGTGCTGGCGGGCGGTGCGGCCGCGTCCCGATCCGGGGCGGCGGGCGCGGCGATCCCGGGGCCGTTCGGATCCGCGTGACGCCTCGCCCGGGGCGCGCGCGGGCGCGGGCGCGCGCGCCCCGAGATCGGGAGCCGGCCCCTCGGCCCCGGGATCGCGCCGGGCTCAGCGGTCGCGCGGGTCGCCGAGCTGGCGCTCCAGCTCGGAGCGCTCCTGCACCGCGGGCGCGCCGGCGCGCTGCTCGATCTGGGTCTCGGTCTCGTCGAGCGAGGCCGCGCCGATGTCGTCGAAGAGCTGGGAGACCTCGAACTCGGCCGCGGCCTCCTCCTCGGCGGCGAGCTCCTGGATCGAGCGGCCCTGCTCCTGGAGCGCGGCCTCCTCGGCGGAGCGGGCGACGTTGAGCTCGATGGTGGCCTCGACCTCGGGGTGGAGCGTCACCGTCACCCGGTGGATGCCGAGCTCCTTGATGGGGGCGGTGAGGGAGACCTGGCGGCGGTCCACGTCGAAGCCCTCCGCCTGGGCCGCCTCGGCCGCGTCGCGGGTCGAGACCGAGCCGTAGAGCGCGCCGCCGTCCGAGGCCGAGCGGATGACGACGAAGCGCTGGCCGTCGAGGCGCTCGGCGAAGCCTTGGGCATCGCGCTTGGCGTCGGCGTTGCGGGCCTCCAGCTCGGCGCGGCTCGCCTCGAAGCGCGCCATGTTCTCCTTCGAGGCGAAGCGCGCCTTGCCCTGGGGCAGCAGGTAGTTGCGGGCGTAGCCGTCCTTGACGGTGACGACTTCGCCCATCGCGCCGAGCTTGGCGACGCGCTCCATCAGGATCACTTGCATCGGCTCACCTCACTTCACGGCGTAGGGCAGCAGCGCGAGGAAGCGCGCGCGCTTGATGGCTTGCGCGAGCTGGCGCTGGTTCTTCGAGCCCACGGCGGTGATGCGCGAGGGCACGATCTTGCCGCGCTCGGAGACGTAGCGCTGCAGCAGCCGCGTGTCCTTGTAGTCGATGCGCGGCGCGTTGTCGCCGGCGAAGGGGTCGGTCTTGCGGCGGCGGAAGAAGGGCTTGTTGGCCATGTCCGGGGCTCCTCAGCGCCGCTCGCGGCGGCGGTCGTCGCGGTCGTCGCGCTTTTGCATCTGCACCGAGGGGCCTTCCTCGTGCTCGTCCACGCGGATCGTCATGACGCGCATCACGTCCTCGTGGAGACGCATCAGGCGCTCCATCTCCTGCACCGCCGCGGCGGGCGCGTCGGTGCGCAGGTAGGCGTAGTGGCCCTTGCGGTTCTTGTTGATCTTGTAGGCCATGGTCTTGACGCCCCAATACTCCTGATGGGTCGTCTGGCCGCCGTTGTCCGCGAGGACCGCGCCGAAATGCTCGATCAGGCCCTCGGCCTGGGCGTTCGACAGATCCTGGCGGGCGATGAAGACATGCTCGTAAAGGGGCATGGTCGCTCCGTTGGGGGGCGCGTTTCGATGAGGGGCGGATGGCTCCCGCGCCGCCCCCGCGAGGGATCGCGCCGATGATGTGGATGCGGGAGGCGCCCCCATACGCGCACGAGCCCCCGCGCGCAAGCGGCCCGCAAGGCGCGCGGGGGCCGCGCCGGGGTCGGCCCTGCTACGCGCCGGGCAGCGGGCCCTGCGGGGCGCCCCCCGTCGCGCGCCCCGTCGCGCGCCCCGCCGCGGGGGCGGTCCCGAACCGGCGCAGCAGCTCGTGGAAGAGGGCCGGCGTGCCCATCCCCATGAAGGCCAGGATCGCCACGAACTTCAGGTAGTTCGGGGCGGACTCCGTGAAGCCGTAGCCCACGTCCCTGATCCCCTCGATCAGCTCGGACTCGTAGCTGTCGCTGGTGACCATGAAGCCCACCGCGAACATGCCGGTGAAGACCCCCATGACGTAGAGCCGGCCGCGCGGGATGTCGTGCAGGCGCAGGAAGTCCGAGGCGGCCACGCCCATCAGGAAGAAGGCGAAGGGCGGACCGAGGAGCGAGAGCGCGTCGAGCATGGGTCAGTCCTCCAGGAGCTGGCCGTAGGGCGTGGCGAGCGTGCCCAGGGGCTCGAAGGCCTCCGATCCGTAGGCGGCCCATCCCCCATCGCCCATGACGGTCCCGTCGGGCCCGATCGGCACGATCCGGACCCAGATGTCGCGGCCGCCGAGGCCGGCCGACTGGCGTTCGAGCTGCGTCACGCCGTAGGTCTGCCCCGCGGTCGTCGCGCCGATCGCCCGGCCGCCCGCGCGCAGGAGCCCGCCCGGGGGCGCCGCCTGGATCGGCTGCGCCCCGTCGGCCCGCAGGGTGAACAGGATCTCCTGCGCGGCGGCGGGCCCGGGCGTCAGCGCGAGCGCCGCGACGGCGAGGATCGAGGCCGCGGAGATGAGGGATCGTCTCATGGTGTCCTCTCGACAAGGCGGTCCGGGGGGTCCGGGCGAGGGGGGCGGCCGCGGGCCTTCGGCGCGGCGATCCTAGCCGCGCGTCGCCCCGGCGCAGGTCTGGAATACCCGACCTCCGCGGCGCAGCGGCCCGGCGGGACGTGGCGCGCGGCCGCGCGCTCGCTTCGGGCGTCGCCGGGGCCGGTCTCCGGCCCCCCGGCCCGGACCGCGGCGGCGAGGAGGCGGTGGGCGTCGTCGGCGCCGGTGGGGCTGGTGAAGCCCTCGGGGGGCCGGGCGAGGAAGGCGCGCCGGGCGTCCGGGTCGAACACCGCGCCGACCGTGTCGAGGTGGGGCCGCCCGCGGGGCCGGAGCTCACGCAGGAGCTCGCCCGAGCCGCCGCCGATCCAGAGCGGGCGCGAGGGCTCGGGCGGCGCCGACGGTGCGGAAGAGGAAGGCGTCCCGGGCGCCCTCGTGGAGCGCCGCCGCGACCACCAGGCGGCTGTCCATCCCGCCGGTGAGGTCGCAGACGCGCGCGTCGAAGTCGCCATGCGCGAGCGCGCGGATCGCCCGGGACCTCGTGGGCGGCCCCGTCGATCAGCGCGGGCAGGGGCCGGTCTGCTTGGACGATGCCGGCGATCGGGCGCCGGTGCAGCGCCGCGCGGCTCGACGCGTCCACCTCGCTGCGCGCGCGGGGCGCGGCGGCAGCGAGATGCCGCGATGGGCGGACGGACGGCCCATCGCGCTGCCCTGGAGCGTGAACCGGCCGTGCACGGCGACGGCGCGCTCGACCCGCCCGCCGGCGCGGCGGGCCACCTGCTCCACCCGGTCGCCCGCGACCACGAGCCCGTCGCCGCGACGCGCGAAGAACGCGGAGTAGCCCAGCGGGTCGGTCTCGCCCCCGCCCGTCTCGCCCCCGCCCGGCCCCTTGGACCGCCGCAGCGGCGGCGCCGCGCACGAGCCTGTCTTCGAAACCGCGATGCCGTCGAAGGCCACGCCCCGCGCGGTCTCGCCCCGCGGGGGCCCGTCGGCCCGCCCGCCCGGATGGGCGGCGCCCAGGGCCGCGCGTGCGGCCGCGAGCGAGGCGCCGCCCCCGACCGCGGCGAAGAGGCAATCCCGCATCGCGTCCTCCCGGATCCGGAGCGCCTGGCCGGGCGCCGCCCCCGCCCCCCGGCAAGGCGGGGCGGGGCGGATCCGTGCGCGTGCGAACACGCGCTGTCAGCCAGTCGTGACTTGCCGTCGCGGCATTGGCGCCGCAACTTGGGCGCGTCCCGGCCCCAAGTCCCGGCCCCAAGTCCCGGCCCCAACGGAGGATCCCCATGACCACCCGCCTCACGACCGCCCGCCTGGCCGCCGCGGCCCTCGTCGCGCTCGCCGCCGCGCCCGCCCTGGCCGAGCCCGAGCGCTACGCGCTCGACGCGAGCCACAGCCAGGTGCTGTTCTCCTGGGACCATCTGGGCTTCTCGAGCACGACCGGCATGTTCTCGGGCTTCGA
Organism: uncultured Alphaproteobacteria bacterium; assembly: GCA_963799455.1. Classification (GTDB taxonomy): domain Bacteria; phylum Pseudomonadota; class Alphaproteobacteria; order Rhodobacterales; family Rhodobacteraceae; genus CAWCXF01. Next base: position 1,213,529 of record CAWCXF010000007.1, read on the forward strand.
GGGCGAGATCCTGTTCGACGAGGCGGATCCGGCCAACAGCTCGGTGAGCGTGTCGATGCCGATCTCGTCGATGTTCACCGGCTGGGAGCCGCGCGACGCCGACTTCATGTCGGCCGACTTCTTCGACGCGGGCTCGGACGCCTCGCCCGAGGGCGACAGCCGCAACCTCGTGACCTTCGAGTCGACCGGCATCGAGGTGACGGGCGAGGACACCGCGCTGATCACCGGCGATCTGACGCTGAACGGGATCACCAAGGAGGTGGTGCTCGACACCACGCTCAACGGCCTGGGCACGCACCCGATCCTGCAGCGGCCCTGGATCGGGTTCGACGCCACCACGACGCTCAAGCGCTCGGACTTCGGCGTCGGCGCCTTCGCGCCGGCCATCGGCGACGAGGTCGCGCTCGAGATCTCGATCGAGGCCGGCCAGGGCGAGGAGGAGTAGCGCGCCCGCGCCGCGGGGCGCCGGGGACGGCGGGGGCGGGCCGCGGCGCCGGCCGCGTCCGATCGGCCCCGCGCCCGGTCAGCGCCCGCGCACCGCCTCCAGCGCCACCGGGATCTCGACCTCGAAGCCCAGCGTGCCGGGATCGGCGTAGCTCTGGCCGATGGCGAAGTCGCGCCGGTCCACCACCGCGATGCCCTCCATCCTCGCCCGGTCGCCCTCGATCGTCAGCGCGAAGGGCAGCGTCACCGGCACCTCGACGCCGCGCAGGCTCAAGGTCCCGTCGGCGACGTAGCCGGCTTCCGAACCCGCCGGCGCGGCGAGGATGGCGGCGCGGAAGACGGCGCGCGGGAAGGCCCCGGCGTCGAGGAAGCCGGCGCCGAGCGCCTGGGCCGTCACCGAGCCCAAGGTGAGCGAGCCCACCTCCACGCTCGCCTCGACCGCGCCGTGGCGGCCCTCCTCGTCGGGCGCCTCCTCGAAGGCGACGGCGGCGGACCAATCGGCGAAGCGGCCCTCGACCCGGCTGCCGAGCTGGCTCACCGCGAGGCCGAGCGAGCCCCCCTCCACGGTCCAGCCGCCCGCGCCCGCCGAAGCCTGCGCGGGCGCCGCGGCGCGGGGGGCGGCGTCCTCCGGGGGCGGGACGGTCGCGGCCCCGGCGACGGGATCGGCGGCGGGCTCGGCGGCGGGCTCGGCGCTGGGGGCCTGCGGCGCGTAGAGGCCGAGCGCGCCGCCCGCGCCCAGCGCGAGCGCGAGCACGCCCGCGGCCGCGACGGGGGCCGCGAAGGGGGTCGCGGGCGCGGCGCGGCGCGGCGCCACGGGGGGCAGGGCGGGCCGGCCCGGCGCCATCCGCCTCAGCGTGGCGTCGCGGTCCCACAGGTGATGCTTGAGCGCGCCCGCGACGTGCAGCAGCAGGCTCGCCGTGAGCACCCGCCCGAGCACGACGTGCAGCGCGCCCGCGATCTCGCGGAGGGCCTCGGACTTGGGCACCAGGGGCAGCGACTGGCCGAGCGGCCACCAGATCGGGGCGAAGCCCTCTGAGGCCGCGTGGCCGACCCAGCCCGCCGCCGGCACCGCGATCAGCGAGGCGTAGAGCAGCCAGTGGACGGTGTCGGCCAGAAGCGTCTCCACCCGCCGCTCGGGATGCAGATGGCCGGGCCGGGGCTGGGCCAGAGCCCACAGGACGCGCGCGACGGCGACGATCAGGACGGTCACGCCGAGCGTCTTGTGGATCGAGAAGAGCCTCGCCTTCACCGCCAGCTCCTCGGAGGTGGCGTAGGGCCAGTCGTTGGCGAGCAGGCCGAGCGGGATCATCACGAGGATGCCCGCCGCCACCGTCCAGTGGAAGGCCTTGGCGATCGTGCCGTAGCGCGCGTGGGTGTTGGAGAGGGCGCGGGCGCGCGTCGGGCTCGGGCTGGGGCTCGGGCTGGGGGCGTCGGTCATGGCGTCCTCTGCGGAAGTCGCGGGCACGCAAAGCCTGGGGCGCGGGTCTGGGGCAGGATAGCAGGTGGGGCAGGATAGCAGGTGGGGCAGGATAGCAGGTGGGGCAGGATAGCGGTGGGGCAGGATAGCAGGCGGTGGGGCAGGATAGCAGGTGGGGCAGGATGAGGGGGCGGAAGGTGGGGCAGGATAGCAGGTGGGGCAGGATAGCAGGTGGGGCAGGATAGCAGGTGGGCTCTCCCGCGTCGTGGGTCCACGCGGACGCGCGCACGGCCCCTGTGCGCGGCGTCCCGCCACGGCCCCTGCGGGGTGGGCCGCCCGTGACCCCCTCCCGCGCGCTGGCGCGAGCGGGGCTCGCCCGCGCGGCGCCGTGCCGCGGACCGGCGCGCGGCCGTTTGCCACGGCGCGCGCGGCGGGCTAGGACCGCGCGAGCTTGAGGGGAGCGCGCATGAGCCGAGCCTTCGTCTTTCCGGGCCAGGGGTCGCAGGCCCTCGGCATGGGCCGCGACCTGGCCGACGCCTACGCGGGCGCCCGCGCCGTCTTCGAGGAGGTGGACGACGCGCTGGGCGAGCCGCTCTCGGCCGTGATCTGGGGCGAGGACGAGGGCGCGCTGCGGCTCACCGAGAACGCCCAGCCCGCGCTGATGGCGGTCTCGATGGCCGCGATGCGCGCGCTTCGGGCCGAAGGGGTGGGCGTCGAGGCCGCGGCCTTCGTCGCGGGCCACTCGCTCGGCGAGTATTCGGCGCTCTGCGCCGCGGGCTCGCTGACGCTGGCCGACGCGGCGCGGCTCCTGCGGCTCAGGGGCCGCGCGATGCAGGCGGCGGTGCCGGTGGGCGAGGGGGCGATGGCCGCCCTCCTCGGGGTGGACTTCGACGCCGCGCGGCGCATCGCCGAAGGCGCGGCGCAAGGCGACGTGCTCCAGGCCGCCAACGACAACGACCCCGGACAGGTGGTCGTCTCGGGCGCGCGCGCGGCGGTCGAGCGCGCGGTCGCGCTCGCCTCCGATCACGGCGCCAGGCGGGCGGTGATGCTGCCGGTCTCCGCGCCCTTCCACTGCGCGCTCATGGAGCCCGCCGCCCGCGCCATGGCCGAGGCGCTGGGCGCGGTCGAGATCGCGGCGCCTTCGGTGCCGCTCGTCGCCAACGTGCGGGCCGAGGCGGTCGAGGACGCGGGCGCGATCCGGGCGCTGCTGGTGGAGCAGGTCACGGGCGCCGTGCGCTGGCGCGAGAGCGTGGCCTGGATGGCCGCGCACGGCGTGGGCGAGCTGTGGGAGATCGGCGCGGGCCGGGCGCTCTCGGGGATGGCCAGGCGCATCGACCGGTCGCTCGCGGCGAGGCCCGTGGGCACGGCCGACGAGGTGCGCGCGGCGGCGCGGAGCCTGGAGGGGTGATGTTCGACCTCGGGGGCAGGCGGGCGCTGGTGACGGGCGCCTCGGGCGGGATCGGGGGCGCGGTCGCGCGCGCGCTGCACGGGGCGGGCGCCGCGGTGGCGCTGTCGGGCACGCGCGAGGGGCCGCTCGCGGATCTGGCCGAGGCGTTGGGCGAGCGCGTCCACGTCCTGCCCTGCGACCTCGCCGACGCCGAGGCGGTCGAGGCGCTGCCCAAGCGCGCCGCCGACGCGATGGGCGGCGTGGACGTGCTCGTCAACAACGCGGGCATCACGCGCGACCAGCTCTTCATGCGGATGTCGGACGAGGACTGGGCGCGGGTGCTCGACGTGAACCTGACGGCCGCGATGCGGCTCTCGCGCGGCGTGCTGCGCTCCATGATGCGCGCGCGATGGGGGCGGATCGTCAACGTCACCTCGGTGGTGGGCGCGATCGGCAACCCCGGGCAGGCGAACTACGCCGCCGCCAAGGCGGCGCTCGTGGCGATGGGCAAGTCGGTCGCTCAGGAGGTCGCCTCGCGCGGCGTGACCGTCAACGCCGTGGCGCCGGGCTTCGTCGGCACGGCGATGACCGACGCGCTCGACGACGGGCAGCGGCGGGCGCTCCTGAGCCGGATCCCCGCCGGCCGGATGGGCGCGCCCGAGGACGTGGCGGCGGCGGTGCTCTACTTCGCCTCCGAGGAGGCGGGCTACGTGACGGGCGCCACGCTGCACGTCAACGGCGGCATGGCGATGGTCTGAGCCCCGGTCGGGATCGCTCGCCATCGCGGCGGGAGAAGGGGTCGGGGCGTCCAGGGCGCGCGCGCGCCCGCGGTCGCGGTCGCGGGGAGGGTTTTCGACTCGATTGACGCCCTTCCACGCTGTGCTATAGGCGCCGGCGACGTCGGGCCGGGGCCTCGCTGGGGCGCCCGCCCGGGCGTGCGTGGAGGCGCGCGCGCGGGCCTCGACGGTTCGGGCCGACTGGTCTTGAGAGACGGGCCTTGGGGACGCATCGGCCCTGATCTGGGGCGACATCGTAGTGAAGGACAGGACATGAGCGACATCGCCGAGCGCGTGCGCAAGATCGTGGTCGAGCATCTGGGCGTCGAGGAGGAGAAGGTGACCGAGGGCGCCTCCTTCATCGACGACCTGGGGGCCGACAGCCTCGACACGGTCGAACTGGTGATGGCGTTCGAGGAGGAGTTCGGGATCGAGATCCCCGACGACGCGGCCGAGACCATCCAGACCTTCGGCGACGCGGTCGAGTTCATCAAGAACGCGCAGTAGCGGGGCCGCGCGCCCGCCCCGTCGCGCCCCGTGCCGGGCCGCCGGCGCGCGCGGGGCCGCGGCGCGAGCCCGATGGCCCGCGAGCGCGCCGGCGATGGGTCGGGCGCGGCGCTGGCCTCGCGCGCCTTGGGACGCGGCACCGGACCTCGCGCACGCGGATGCGGCGGCGGCGCGCCCCGAGCCCAGCGGCGCCCCGAGCACGGAGGGCAGCCTCGATCGGCATGCCGAGGGCGCGGGGTCTCCCCGCCCCGGCGAGGCGGGTGGCGGCGTCCTTCGGGGGCGCGCCGCTCCGCCACCGAGCCCCGGCCCAGCGCATCCTCCAGCCCGGCCGCACCGGTCGGGCGCCCGGAGGAGGCGACCACGAAGGAGCCCGGAGCGTCTGAGCCGATCCTGCCCGGTCGGAACGCGCCCTAGCGCAGCTCGGTGAAGCCGTGCGCCCGGCGCGCCGGGCGCGCGGCGTCGGGGCGCGGGGTGCGGCGGTGGCGCACCACGTCGAGCTGGCGCGGGGTGAGCGGGCGCTCGAAGATCAGCCCGGCCGAGCCGCCGGCGCTCCAGCGCACGACCGCCGGCACCGTCTCGCCGAGGATCCGCAGGCGGCAGGCGGTGCCGGGCGGCAGGCCGCCGAGCCCGTCGGCCTTGGCGCCGGCCTTGGTCACGTCCACGATCACCACGTCGATCGCGCCCTGCGGCCCCTCGATCGTGGCGGGGAAGCGGCAGGGCAGGCGGCGGTCGCTGCGAAGTCTCATGGCGGCGTCCCCTGGCGCGAGTCGCGGTCGTGACGCGCCATAGCGCACCGGTCGTTACCAGACCGTAGCCGCCCGGCGCCGGCCCCCCCTCCCGGCCGTGGCGTCGGCGCCGCGCCCGGGCGGCGCGATCGCCGGCGGCGCGGCGCGCGCCCGGCGCCCGGCCTTGCCCCCGGGAGGCGCGCGGCGCTATCACGGCGCGCGGTTCGGGGACCGGGGAGGGCCAGATGCGGCGGGTTGTGATCACGGGGCTGGGCATGGTGACGCCGCTCGCGGCCGGCGTCGAGGCGACGTGGGCCCGGCTGCTGGCGGGGCGCTCGGGGGCGGGGCCGATCACCCGCTTCGACGCCTCGGGCTTCGCCACCACCTACGCCTGCGAGATCCCCCTGGGCGACGCCGACGGCGCCTTCGACCCCGACGCGGCGATGGAGCCCAAGGACCGCCGCAAGGTGGACGACTTCATCCTCTACGGCATGGCCGCGGCCGACGAGGCGGTGCGCGACGCGGGCTGGACGCCCGCGGGCGAGGAGGACCGGCTGCGCACCGGCGTGATGATCGGCTCGGGGATCGGGGGCCTGAGCTCGATCGCCGACACGGCGGTGCTGATCCACGAGCGCGGCCCGCGGCGGGTGTCGCCCTTCTTCGTGCCCTCCGCGCTCATCAACCTCGCCTCGGGGCAGGTGAGCATCCGCTACGGCTTCCGCGGCCCGAACCACGCCGTCGTCACCGCCTGCTCGACCGGCGCGCACGCGATCGGGGACGCGGCGCGGCTCATCGCCTGGGGCGACGCCGAGGTGATGGTGGCGGGCGGCGCCGAGAGCCCGATCAGCCCGATCGGCATCGCGGGGTTCAACGCCTGCAAGGCGCTCTCGACCAAGCACGCGAACGACCCCGAGGCCGCGAGCCGGCCCTGGGACGCCGACCGCGACGGCTTCGTGCTGGGCGAGGGGGCGGGCGTCGTGGTCCTGGAGGAGCTGGAGCACGCCCGCGCGCGCGGCGCCAACATCCGCGCGGAGGTGCTGGGCTACGGCATGTCGGGCGACGCGCACCACATCACCGCGCCATCCGTCGATCACGAGGGCGCCGAGCGCGCGATGCGCGCCGCGCTGGGGCGCGCGGGCCGGGATCCGGGCGATCTCGACTACATCAACGCCCACGGCACCTCCACCATGGCCGACGTGATCGAGCTGGGCGCGGTCGAGCGAGTGCTGGGCGATGCCGCGGGCGCGGTGACGATGTCCTCCACCAAGTCCGCCATCGGGCATCTGCTCGGCGCCGCGGGCGCGGTCGAGGCGATCTTCTGCGTGCTGGCGATGCGCGACCAGGTGGCGCCGCCCACCATCAACCTCGACCGGCCCGAGCGCGAGACGGCGATCGACCTCGCGCCGAACGCCGCGCGCGAGCGGCGCATCGACCTGGCGCTGTCGAACTCCTTCGGCTTCGGCGGCACCAACGCCTGCCTGGTGCTGGGGCGCGCGTGATGTGGCGCGCGCTCGCCTCCAACACGCTGACGCTGCTGGTCGTCGCGCTGGTGGCGCTCGGCGGGCTCGTTGCCTGGGGGCAGCGCGAGTGGACGCGCCCCGGCCCGCTCGCGCAGGCCGTGTGCGTCGAGGTCGAGCCGGGCGCCACGATGCGCGGCGTGTCGCAGAGCCTGGACGAGATGGGCGCGGTGTCGAGCGACGCGCTGTTCCGCGTGGGCGCCGACTACACCGACCGCTCGGGGCTCCTGAAGGCGGGCAGCTACCGCGTGCCCGAGCGCGCCTCGATGCGCGACATCGCGCTGATCGTGACCGAGGGCGGGCGCTCGACCTGCGGCACCGAGATCGTCCAGCGCGTGGGGGTGGGGCGCACCGAGACCCTGCTGCGCGCGCTCGACCCCGCGACCAACCGGTTCGGCCTCCTGGCGCGGCTCGACCCCGATCTCGGCGCAGGCGACGAGGCGACGCCCGAATACGCCGAGGCGCTCGCCGACCCCGACACGCGCTACCGCGTCGCCATGGCCGAGGGCGTCACCTCCTGGCAGGTGGCGCAAGCCCTCGAGGATGCCGAGTTCCTGACGGGCGCGGTGGGCGCCGTGCCGGCGGAGGGGACGCTGGCGCCGGGCAGCTACGAGGTCGAGCCGGGGGCAGCGCGCGCGCAGGTGATCGCGCGGATGCAGGAGGCGCAGCGCGCGATCCTCGCCGAGGCCTGGGCCGCGCGCGACCCCGACGTGCCGCTCGCGAGCCCCGAGGAGGCGCTGATCCTGGCCTCGATCGTCGAGAAGGAGACGGCCGTCGCCGAGGAGCGCGGGCGCGTCGCGGGCGTCTTCGTCAACCGGCTGCGCGACGGGATGCGGCTCCAGACCGACCCGTCGGTGATCTATGGCGTCACGCGCGGGCAGGGGCCGCTCGGGCGCGGGCTCAGGCGCTCGGAGCTCGACGCCGCGACGCCTTGGAACACCTACCGAATCGACGGGCTGCCGCCGACGCCGATCGCCAACCCCGGGCGCGAGGCGATCGAGGCCGCGGTGAGGCCCGAGGCGACCGAGGCGCTCTACTTCGTGGCCGACGGGACGGGCGGCCACGCCTTCGCCGCCACGCTCGAGGAGCACAACGCCAACGTGGCGCGCTGGCGCGAGATCGAAGCGGCGGGCGGGCCGGCGGACGAGGAGGAGGTGCGGGGACAGTAGGGCCGGGCACAACCTCAAAGATAGTGCTTGACTCATCGAACGTCCTGGGGTATACCTCCGGGCAAGCTAGACGAAGTGGGCGGGCGGCCCGGGGGTGACCCCGGTGCCGCCCGTTTCCGTTTGCCTCGTGCGGTCCGCTCGAAGAGGCAGGGCAGCATGCATGTTTGAGACCGATGGCCCCGTGCGGGGCCTGCCCGGGGACGATGCCGTCCTGCGGGCCAGGGAGCAGTTCGACGACGCGATCGAGCTGCTCAGGGCGACCAAGGACAAGCTCAAGCGCGGCGAGATCGCCGGGGTCAGGGACATGGCGTCCCAGATCGCCTTGGTGATCAAGACGCTCATGGCGCTGGGCGAGGCCAGGGGGAGGATCGATGATCTTGCGAGAGACGACGGCCGCAGCGGCGGCCACGCCCTCGACCTCGACGCCGCGCGGCGCGAGATCCGGAGCCGGCTGGATCGCCTGCGCGCCCGTGACGATCCGTGACGAGTTCCTCGACGGGCTGTCCGACGGGGCCTTGGGCGCGCTGCCCTGGCTCTTCGACTTCTGGGCGCTGGAGCATCAGAAGCCGCCCGCAGGCCGTTGGCGCTCCTGGGTGATCCTGGGCGGGCGCGGCGCGGGCAAGACGCGGGCGGGTGCCGAATGGGTGCGCGCGCAGGTGGAGGGGCCCCGGCCCCTCGACCCCGGACGGGCGCGCCGCGTGGCGCTCCTGGGCGAGACCGTGGAGCAGGCGCGCGAGGTCATGGTGATGGGCGAGAGCGGGATCCTGGCCTGCTCGCCGCCCGACCGCCGGCCGCGCTGGGAGTCGGTGCGAAAGCGGCTCGTCTGGCCCAACGGGGCGGTGGCGAGCCTGCACTCGGCGCACGAGCCCGAGGCGCTGAGGGGCCCGCAGTTCGACGCGGCCTGGGCGGACGAGCTGGCGAAGTGGCCGAGGGGCCAGGAGGCCTGGGACATGCTCCAGTTCGCGCTCAGGCTCGGGGACGACCCGCGGGCCTGCGTGACGACGACGCCGCGCAACGTCGGGGTGCTGAAGGACCTGCTCAGACGCGCCTCGACGGTCACGACCCACGCGCCGACCGAGGCCAACCGGGCGCATCTGGCGGCCTCCTTCCTCGACGAGGTGCGGGCGCGCTACGCCGGCACGCGGCTCGGGCGCCAGGAGCTCGACGGCGCGCTCCTGGAGGAGGCCGAGGGGGCGCTCTGGACCACCGAGGGGCTGGAGCGGGCGCGGATCGACGCGCTGCCCGAGCTGGGGCGCGTGGTGGTCGCGGTCGACCCGCCGGTGACGGGGCACAAGGGGTCGGACGCCTGCGGCATCGTCGTGGCGGGGCTGGTGCGGGGCGAGCGCGGCGCGAGCCGCGCGGTGGTGCTGGAGGACGCGAGTGTGGAGGGCGCCTCGCCCGCCTCCTGGGCCGCGGCGGCGGTCGCGGCCTACCACCGCCACGGCGCCGACCGGATCGTGGCCGAGGTGAACCAGGGGGGCGACCTCGTGGAGGCGGTGATCCGGCAGGTGGATCCGGACGTGCCGTTCCGCGCGGTGCGCGCGGTGCGCGGCAAGACGGTGCGCGCAGAGCCGATCGCCGCGCTCTACGAGCAGGGCCGGGTCGGCCACGTCCGCGGGCTCGCGGCGCTGGAGGACCAGATGGGCCGGATGACGGCGCGCGGCTTCGAGGGCGCGGGGAGCCCCGACCGGGTGGACGCGCTCGTCTGGGCGCTGACGGAGTTGACGAGCGGGCCGGTGGCGCGGCCGCAGATGCGCCTGCTCTAGGGCGCGCTCCGCCCGACGGGATCGGCTCGGGCGCTCCGGGCCCTTTCGTCGCCGCGTCCGCCGGGCGCCCGGCCGGACCTGTCGGGCCGGCGGATGCCCTCGACGACGAACACATCGACACGGCGCCCGTCGCGGCGCGCGAGGGCCTCCCGATCAGGGGGCCCTTTTTCGTAGGCCTAGGAGGGACGCGATGGCACGGGGCATCTTCGGACGGGCCAGGGAGACGGCGGCGGCGCCGCCCCCGCAGGCCAAGGCGTCGGCGACGGGGCGGGTGCTGGCGCTGGCCTCGATGGGGCGGGTCGTGTGGAGCGCGCGCGACGCGGCGAGCCTGACCAAGGCGGGGTTCATCGACAACCCGATCGGCTTCCGCTCGGTGCGGCTGATCGCCGAGGCCGCGGCGGCGCTGCCGCTGGCCTGCCGGGACTGCGAGCATCGCTACGAGACCCATCCCGTGCTCGACCTGCTGCGCCGGCCGAACCCGGCCCAGGGCGCGGCGGAGCTTCTGGAGGCGCTCTACGGGCAGCTCCTGCTCACGGGCGACGGGTATCTCGAGGCCGTGGGCGAGGGCGGCCTGCCGGTCGAGCTGCACGTGCTGCGCTCGGACCGCATGAGCGTGGTGCCCGGCGGCGACGGCTGGCCCGCGGGCTTCGAATACGCGGTCGGTGGGCGCAAGGCGCGCTTCCCCTCGGAGGCGGTGTGCCATGTGCGCGCCTTCCACCCGCAGGACGACCATCACGGACTCTCGCCGATGCACGCGGCCGCCGCGGCGGTGGACGTGCACAACTCCGCCTCGCGCTGGTCGAAGGCGCTGCTCGACAACGCGGCGCGGCCCTCGGGCGCGATCGTGCATCGCGCCGAGGGCGGCGCGCTGATGACGCAGGAGCAGTTCGAGCGGCTCCAGGGGGAGCTCGAGGCCAACCACCAGGGGGCGCGGAACGCAGGCCGCCCGATGCTCCTCGAAGGGCGGGCTCGACTGGAAGCCGATGGGCTTCTCGCCCACCGACATGGAGTTCCGCGACGTGAAGGCCGCTGCGGCCCGCGAGATCGCCACCGCCTTCGGGGTGCCGCCGATGATGCTCGGCATCCCGGGCGACGCGACCTACGCCAACTACGCCGAGGCCAACCGGGCGTTCTACCGCCTGACCGTGCTGCCGCTGGCGCAGCGCACGCTGTCGCGGGCGTCCGAGTTCCTCTCGGGGCTCTCGGGCGAGGCGGTCGAGCTGCGCGTGGACCTCGACCAGGTGCCGGCGCTCTCGGCCGAGCGCGAGGCGCAGTGGCGCCGCGTCAGCGAGGCCTCGTTCCTGACCGACGCCGAGAAGCGCTCGCTGCTCGGCCTGCCGCCGCTCGCCGAATGATGCCGGCGGGTTGCGGGGCGACCTTTGCACGGGAGATGAAGATGGATCACGGGCTGGAGCACAAGTTCTGCCGCGCCGAGGGGCCCGCGGGGAGCCTGACGGTCGCCGAGGGGTCGGTGATCGAGGGCTACGCCTCGCTCTTCGGGCTCACCGACGGGGGCGGCGACGTGGTGGCGAAGGGCGCCTATGCCGGCTCGCTGGGGCGCCTCGGCACCTCGGGCATCCGCGTCAAGATGCTCTGGCAGCACGATCCGGCCCAGCCGATCGGCGTCTGGGACACGGTGCGCGAGGACGAGCGGGGCCTGTGGGTCCGAGGCCGGATCCTTCGGGACGTGGCGCGCGGCCGGGAGGCGGCGGCGCTGATCGAGGCGGGCGCGATCGACGGGCTGTCGATCGGCTACCGCACGCTCAAGGCGGTGCGCGACAAGGAGGGGCGCCGCCGCCTGGAGGAGGTCGAGCTGTGGGAGGTGAGCCTCGTCACCTTCCCGATGCTCGCCGAGGCGCGCGTGGGCGCCAAGGGCGACGCGCCCCTGGGCCCCGCGGCCTTCGACCTGGCGGCGGCGCTGCGCGACGCCCGTCAGATGCTGGCGCGGTGAGGCGCCGGCGCGAGGCAGGAACCCATAGGCAGGAGACCGGGATGAGCGAGACCCAAGGCGCGGGGCTGCGCGAGGCGCTCACGGAGTTCGTGAGCGACATCAGGCGGATGCACGCCGGAATCGAGACACGGATGGACAAGCAGGAGAAGACCATGAGCATGATCCAGTCCAAGGCCGCCGCCCGCGCGCGCCCGGCGCTGAGCGCCGAGCCCACCGAGGCGCCCCACCGCAAGGCGTTCGACGCCTATGTCCGCTCGGGCGACGACGACGGGCTGCGCGGGCTCGAGGTCGAGGGCAAGTCGCTGACCACGGTCGCGGCCGACAACACCGGCCTGCTGGTCGATCCGCAGACCGCCGAGACGGTGCGCGGCGTGCTGACCTCGACCGCCTCGATCCGGCGCATCGCCACGGTGGTCAACGTCGAGTCCTCGTCCTTCGACGTGCTGGTCGATCACGGCACGCGCGGCTTCGGCTGGTCGTCGGAGACCGTGGCGCGCACCGGCGAGCAGGACGACAACGCGCAGGTGGCGCGGATCAAGATCCCCCTCCACGAGCTGTCGGCGCTGCCCAAGGCGAGCCAGCGGCTCCTCGACGACGCGGCCTTCGACGTGGAGGGCTGGCTCGCGCAGCGCATCGCCGAGACCTTCGCGCGCGCCGAGGCCGAGGCCTTCGTCAAGGGCGACGGGATCGACAAGCCCACGGGCTTCCTGAACCACCCGCAGGTCGCCAACGACGCCTGGGACTGGGGCGCGCTCGGCACCGTCTCGACCGGCGCCGCGGCGGCCTTCAACGGCCCCGACGCGCTGATCGACCTCGTCTACGCGCTCGACGCGCGCTACCGCGCCGGCGCCACCTTCGTGATGAGCTCCAAGACCGCGGGCCGCGTGCGCAAGCTCAAGGACGCGGACGGGCGCTTCCTGTGGTCCGACGGCCTCGCGGCCGGCGAGCCCGCGCGGCTCCTGGGCTACCCGGTGCTGATCGCCGAGCAGATGCCCGAGATCGAGGCCGACAGCACCTCGATCGCCTTCGGCGACTTCGCGGCCGGCTACACCGTCGCCGAGCGCCCGGACCTGCGGATCCTGCGCGACCCGTTCTCCGCCAAGCCCCACGTGCTGTTCTACGCCACCAAGCGCGTGGGCGGCGACGTGACCGACTTCGCCGCGATCAAGCTGCTGCGCTTCGGCGCCTGAGCGGCGCCCGAGCGGTGACTGGGACGGCCGCCCCCTCGCGGGGCGGCCCATGGACCGTCCCCTGAGCGGGGCGGGGGCGGGCGCACGGGCCACCGGCGCAGTCTAGCTGCTTCCCATCCGCCCGAGGGGCGTCGGGGGGCGTGCGTCCGCTTTGATCCGAGAACTGGGGCCTGCGACCTGAGGGGGTGAGCATGTTGACCGAACTGGAGCCGGTGCCCGCCACGGCCCTGCCGCTGGCGGCGCTGAGGGACCATCTGAGGCTCGGCACGGGCTTCGCCGACGACGCGGTGCAGGACGCGATCCTGGAGGCCGCGCTGCGAGCGGCGCTGGGCGCCGTCGAGGCGAGGACCGGCCGCGCGCTGATCGCGCGGCCGATGGCCTGGCGGGCGACGCGCTGGAGCGATCCGCGGGCGCTGGTGCTGCCGGTGGGGCCGGTCGCCGCGCTGACGTCCTTCGAGACCGTGGACGCGCGCGGCGAGCGCACCGACGCGCTGGGCCGCGTCGTGCTGAGCCATCCCGCCGGCGGCCGGCCGGTGATCGAGGGTGGGCGCGGCGCGCTGCCTGCGATCCCCCCAGGGGGCGAGGCGGTGCTCAGCTTCGTCGCGGGCCTCGGGCCGTGGGAGGCGCTGCCGGCCGATCTGCGGCACGCGGTCACGATGCTGGCGGCGTCCTACTACGAGGACCGGCACGCGGCGCGCGAGGGGGCGTTCCCGCCGGTGGTGGCGGCGCTGATCGCGCCCTGGCGCGTGCTGCGGCTGGGCGTGGGGGGGCCGCGGTGAGGGATCCGACGCTCAACCGCCGCCTGGTGCTGGAGGGCCCCGACCGGGTGCCCGACGGCGCGGGCGGCTTCCGCGAGGTGTGGCGGCCCTTGGGCGAGATCTGGGGCGAGATCCGTCCCGGTCTCGGGCGCGAGAAGGCCCAGGACTTCGCCGTCATCTCGGCCGTCCACTACCGGGTGATCGTGAGGGCCGCGCCCTGGGGCGCGCCCTCGCGCCCGCGTCCCGAGCAGCGGCTGCGCGAGGGCGCGCGGGTGCTGCGCATCCAGGCGGTGGCCGAGCACGACGTGGAGGGGCGATACCTCGCCTGCTTCGCCTACGAGGAGGTGGCGGCATGAGCTACGGCGCGAGCGCGGCGCTCCAGGCCGCGATCTTCGAGCGGCTGTCGTCGGATGCGGCCCTGGCCGCGCTGGTGGGCTCGGCGATCTACGACGCGCCGCCGGCAGGCCGGCTGCCGCCGCTGTGGGTCTCGCTCGGCGCCGAGGAGGTGCGCGACCGCTCCGACGCGACGGGGCCGGGCGCGGAGCACAGGCTGACGATCTCAGTGGTCGGCGAGGCGACGGGCTTCGCCCAGGCCAAGGAGGCGGCGGCCGCGATCGGCGACGCGCTGTCGGGGGCGGACCTCGCGCTCGCGCGCGGGCGGCTGGTGGGGATCCGCTTCCTCGCCGCGCGCGCGCGCCAGAGCGGGACGGGGCGGCGCATCGACCTGACCTTCCGCGCGCGGACCCAGGACATCTGACACACCAACCCGAGGAGGGGACGAGATGAGCGTTCAGAACGGCAAGGATCTGCTGCTCAAGGTCCAGCGCGAGGGCGCGGCGCAGTTCGACACCGTGGCGGGGCTTCGCGCCACGCGCATCGCCTTCGGCGCCGAGACGGTGGACGCGACCTCGCTGGAGAGCGGCGGCTGGCGCGAGCTGCTGGCGGGCGCGGGCGTGCGCTCCGCCTCGGTGAGCGGCTCGGGCGTGTTCCGCGACGAGGCCACCGACGAGCGGATGCGGGGGCTGTTCTTCGCAGGACAGGCGCCGCGGTGCCAGGTGGTGATCCCCTCCTTCGGGATCGTCGAGGGGCCGTTCCAGATCACCGCGCTCGAATACGCCGGCAGCTACGACGGCGAGGCCAGCTACGAGGTCTCGCTGGCCTCGGCCGGGGCGCTGGCCTTCACCGCGCTGTGATGGCGGGCCCGCCCTGCAACCCGTGGGCCGGCGAGGTCGCGCTGAGCGTCGATGGCCAAGCGCGGCGGATGAAGCTGACGCTGGGCGCGCTGGCGGAGCTCGAGGCGTCCTTGGGCGCCGATGGGCTGATCCCGCTCGTCGAGCGCTTCGAGGCGGGCCGCATCCGGGCGCGCGACGTGGCGGCGCTGGTGGCCGCGGGGCTGCGCGGCGGGGGCCACGAGATCACGGCCGAGGAGGTTCTGTCGGCCGAGATCGAGGGCGGTCCGCTGGCGGCGGCGCGCGCGGCCGCCGAGCTGCTGGCGCGGGCCTTCACGGTGCCGGACGCGCGATGAAGGGGCTCGACTGGCCCGGCCTGATGCGCGCGGGGCTGCGCGGCGCGGGGCTCAAACCGGCCGAGTTCTGGGCGCTGACGCCGGTCGAGCTGATGGTGGTGCTCGGCCGCGAGAGCGGCCCGGCGCCGTTCAGCCGCGCGCGGCTCGAGGCGCTGGCCGCGGCCTATCCCGACGAGAGGGGAGACGCATGAGCGACGACGACAGGCTGGAGGGCGGCTTCGAGGCCGCCTCCTCGGTGGCGGCCGAGTTCGCGCGCCGCATGGATGCGCTGCGGGGCGCCGCGTCGGGCGCGGGCGGCGAGGTCGAGGGCCTCTCGCGCGGGCTGTCGCGGGGCCTCAGGCGCGCCTTCGACGGCGTGGCCAAGGACGGCGACCGGCTGAGCGACGCGCTGCGCGGCGTCGGCCGGACGCTGACCGACACGGTGTATGCCGCCGCGATGAAGCCCGTCGCGGACGGCATCGGGGGCGCGGTCTCGCAGGGGGTCGCGGCGCTCCTGGGGGGCGCGCAGCCCTTCGCGCAGGGAGGGGCGTTCGTCCAGGGCCGCGTGACGCCCTTCGCCAAGGGCGGCGTGGTCGGCGCGCCGACCCCCTTCCCGATGAGGGGCGGCACGGGGCTCATGGGCGAGGCGGGGCCGGAGGCGATCATGCCGCTGGCGCGCGGCGCGGACGGCTCCTTGGGCGTGCGCGCCGAGGCGCCGCGCGCGGCCTCCGTCACGATCAACGTGAGCACGCCCGACATCGAGGGCTTCCGCCGCTCGCGCTCGCAGATCGCGGCCGAGATGAGCCGCGCGCTGGGGCGCGGCGCCCGCAACCGCTGAAGGAGCACGCCATGGAGTTCCACGAGGTCCGATTCCCGACCGATCTGAGCATGGGCGCGGTGGGCGGCCCCGAGCGGCGCACCGAGATCGTCACGCTGGCCTCCGGGGCGGAGGAGCGCAACAGCCCCTGGGCGCACTCGCGCCGGCGCTACGACGCGGGGCTCGGGATGCGCTCGCTCGACGACCTGGATACGGTGATCGCCTTCTTCGAGGCGCGCGGCGGCCAGCTCCACGGCTTCCGCTGGCGCGACCGGGCCGACTGGCGGTCGTGCCGGCCCTCGGGCTCGGTGACGCCCTTCGACCAGGGGATCGGGCGCGGCGACGGGGCGGCGCGGGCCTTCGCGCTGGTGAAGACCTACGCCTCGGGTGGGGCGTCCTATGCCCGCCCCATCGCCAAGCCGGTCGCGGGGACGGTGCGCGTCGCGGTGGACGGCGCGGAGGTCGGTGCGAGCGTGGACCATGCGCGCGGGATCGCGACGCTCGACGCCCCGCCCGCCGAGGGCGCCTTGGTGACGGCGGGCTTCGAGTTCGACGTGCCGGTGCGCTTCGACACCGACCGGATCGAGGTCTCGGTGGCGGGCTTCGAGGCGGGCGAGATCCCGCGGATCCCGGTGGTGGAGGTCCGGCCATGAGCCTCGCGGAGCATCTCGCGCGGGGCGTCACGACCGTCTGCCGCTGCTGGGACGTGGCGCGCGAGGACGGCGTGGTGATGGGCTTCACTGACCACGATCGGGATCTCGAGTTCGACGGGGTCGTCTATCGTGCGGGCACGGGCCTCACGGCGCGGGCCCTCGCGCAGACGACCGGCCTCGCGGTGGACAACTCCGAGGCGATGGGCGCGCTGTCGGGCGCCGCCGTCAGCGAGGCCGACATCGAGGCGGGGCGCTACGACGCCGCGCGCCTGCGCGCCTGGGCGGTCAACTGGGCCGACCCGTCCGAGCGCGCGCTGCGCTTCCGCGGCACCTTCGGCGAGATCACCCGGCGAGGGGGCGCGTTCGAGGTCGAGCTGCGCGGGCTCGCCGAGGCGCTGAACCAGCCCCAGGGCCGGGTGTTCGGGCCGGGCTGCGACGCGGGGCTCGGGGACGCGCGCTGCGGCGTGGACCTGGCCGCCTACTCGGTCGAGGCGGAGGTCGCGTCGGCCGAGGGCGGGCGCGTGCTGACCTTGGGCGCGCTGCCCCAGCCCGACGGCTGGCACGAGCGCGGGCGGCTCAGGGTGCTCTCCGGCGCGGCCCGGGGGCTCGCCGGCATGGTCCGCACGGATCGCGCGGGCGATCCCCGCCGGGTCGAGCTGTGGCAGGCGCTGGGGGCGGAGGTCGTCCCCGGCGACCGGGTGCGGCTGGAGGCGGGCTGCGACAAGCGCGCCGAGACCTGCTGGGCGAAGTTCTCCAACCTCGCGCGCTTCCGCGGCTTCCCGCACATCCCCGGCGACGACTGGCAGACGGCCTACCCCAGGGCGTCGGGCGTCAACGACGGCGGGAGCCTCGTGCGATGAGCCGCGCGGACGTGGTGCAGGCGGCGCGCGGCTGGATCGGCACGCCCTACATGCACCAGGCCTCCGTCAAGGGGGTGGGGACCGACTGCCTGGGCCTCCTGCGCGGGGTCTGGCGCGAGGTCCAGGGCGCCGAGCCCGAGGCCGTGCCGGCCTACACGCGCGACTGGTCCGAGCCCTCGGGCGAGGAGGCGCTGTGGGCCGCCGCGCTCCGGCACCTCGCGCCGGGCCGGGGCGCCGAGGGCGAGGTGCTGCTGTTCCGGATGCGCGACGGCTCGGTCGCCAAGCATGTCGGCATCGCCGCGAAGGTCGGCGCGGCCCCGAGCGTCGTCCACGCCTATTCGGGCCACGCGGTCGTCGAGAGCCCGCTCAGCGCGCCCTGGGCGCGCCGGGTCGTGGCGCGCTTCGCGTTCCCCGAGGCCCCGACGGGGCCGTCCTCCTAGCCGGGTCCGCGCCGCCTCGGGGGTCTCCCTGGCGGACGTGATCAGGCGTCACGGCAAACTGGTCCGGAGGCGACATGAGGAACTGGCCCCCTCGGTAGCCTGAGGGGAGGGCCTGGATGACCATGCCAGTGACGGAGAGGCTTCTGCGGACTGAAGGTCTGCGGAGGGACGAGATGAAGGAGCCGGACGACGTGTCGGCGATGCTGAGGCTGAAGGCGCTCGGCTGGGGGGCGCGGCGGATCGCGGCGGAGCTGGGGTGCTCGCGGACGACGGTGCGGCGGTGGCTGCGCGAGGGCGGCTGGCGACGCCCGGTGGCACCGACACGCAAGACGTCGCTCGACGGTCTTGGGGGCTGGCTGTCCGAGCGCTTCCGCCGCCACGCGGGCAACGCGGACGTGGTTCGCCAGGAGCTCGCGGCCGAGAGGGGCATTGAGGTAAGCCTGCGCACGGTGGAGCGTGCGGTGGCACCGCTGCGCCAAGCGCTACGGGCCGAAGCGCGGGCGACGGTGAGGTTCGAGACGCGCCCGGGCCAGCAGTTGCAGATCGACTTCGGCCAGAGGCGGGTCGAGATCGAGGGCGCTCTGCGACCGGTGTCGTTCTTCGTGGCGACGCTGGGCCACTCGCGCCGGCTGCACGTCCGGGCCTTCCTGGGCGAGCGCCAGGAGCACTGGTTCGAAGGCATGGAGAGTGCCTTCGCAGCCTTTGGGGGCGTGCCTGAGGAGGTGCTGCTCGACAATGCGCGCGCTCTGATCCTGCACCACGACGCGGCGACGCGGGAGGTGGTGCTCAACCCCAAGCTCCACGCCTTTGCGCGGCACTGGGGCTTCCGGGTCCAGGCCTGCGCGCCGTACCGGGCGCGGACCAAGGGCAAGGACGAGCGCGGCGTGGGCTACGTGAAGGGCAACGCGGTCGCGGGGCGAACCTTCGAGAGCTTCGCGGCCCTGGAGGCGCATCTGGCCGAGTGGACGCGCGAGATCGCCGATCAGCGCGTCCACGGCACCACCGGCGAGGCGCCCATGGTCCGCTTCGCGCGCGACGAGGCCGCCGCCCTGCGGCCGCTGCCCGACCGCGGCCCGTTCCTGGCCGCGCGCGAGCTGAGCCGACGCGTGGGAGCGGACTGCGCGGTGGAGATCGAGACGAACGCCTACTCGGTGCCGTGGCGCTTGATCGGGGAGCGAGTGAGCGTGCTGGTCACGGCCGAGACTGTGCAGGTCACCCATGCGGGCATCGAGGTGGCCCGTCATCCCCGCAGCGCGGACCGTCGCGGGCGCTTCACCGACCGCGCTCACTTCGAGGGCGTCGCGGGTGCCGCCGGCCGCGTGGTCAGAGAAGACGCCGAGGCAGCCGAGGCCGCGCCGATCCCGGCGCCGGCGCTGCTGCGCCCGCTCGCCGAGTACGAGGCGGTGGCCGGGGGCGCCTGGTGATGGGAGCGCAGACCCAGGACGAGCTCGACCGGATGCTGACGCGCTTGAAGTTGACGGCGGTGCGCGACCAGCTCGACGGCTTGCTCGACGAGGCGGCGCGGGGGGAGATGACCCTGCGCGAGGCGCTCGCCTTCCTCTGCGAGCGCGAGATCGCACGGAAGGATCAGCGCCGCATCGAGATGAGCTTCGGGCTGGCGAAGTTCCCCTTCGTGCGGACCCTGGAGGGCTTCGACTTCGCCGCCCAGCCCTCGGTCGACAAGGGGCAGATCCGCGACCTCGCGACGGGGCGCTTCATCGCCCACGGCGATGCGCTCTTGCTGCTCGGCCCCCCGGGCGTGGGCAAGACGCACCTTGCGGTGGCGCTCGGCCGCGAAGCGATCGTGGCCGGCCACACCGTGCTCTTCACCGGCGCCATGGCGCTCGTGGCCAACCTCGCCAAGGCCCAGGTCGAGGGCCGGCTCGAGGAGCGGCTGGCGCACTTCGCCAAGCCGAAGCTGCTGATCGTGGACGAGCTGGGCTACCTGCCGCTCGAGCCCAACGCCGCTCACCTGTTCTTCCAGCTCGTCAGCCGCCGCTACGAGCGCGGCGCGATGCTGGTGACTTCGAACCGGTCCGTAGGCGAGTGGGGCGCGGTGTTCGGCGACCCGGTGGTGGCCACCGCGATCCTCGATCGCCTGCTCCACCACTCCCACGTCATCACCATCCGGGGCGACAGCTACAGGCTGCGCGAGAAGCGCCGGGCCGGCCTTCTGCAGAAGGCCGGCCCGGCGCTTGAAACCGAAGTCGAAACCACATGACGGGGTGGGCCAGATCCTGGTGTCGCCACCGGACCAGTTTCCGTGTCGCCTGATAGACGGGCTCGGCGGACGGGCTCGGTGGACGGGGCCTCGCCGCTCCGGGGCCCGCACGGCCGGCCCTCCGCGTCGGCGCGGCGCAGCGCGTCCGCCGGTCTTCCGGGGGGCGAAGGGCCGGGCGGCTCCGCCGGCTCGGCGATCGGAGCGGGCTCGGCGTCTCGGACGCGGCCGCGCCGTGCGGCTTCGGCCCCCCCGATCGCGTCGGGTCGTCGGGTGGCGACCGACGCGGGCCGGTCGCGGGCCGTCGGGATGCGGTCGGCGCCGCGCCGTCCGGCCGCCCCTGCGCCGCCGGCCGCGCCCCGCCTCGCCGGCCGCGTTCGGCCCCCGGGGGCGACGCTCCGCCTCGCTGGCCGCGTCCGAACCACCGTGCGGTGGGCGGGCGCTTCACGCAACGCCGCCGGTGCCGGCGCATGATGCGCCCCGGCGACCCCCGCGCTCGGCGCGGGCCGACTCCATCGGAGGGCTCTGACATGGCCACCATCCTGCTCTCGGCGGCCGGCACGGCGGCGGGCGGCGCGCTCGGCGGGTCCGTGCTCGGGATCTCGGGCGCGGTCGCGGGACGCGCGGCGGGCGCGCTCCTGGGCCGCGCGATCGACCAGCGGCTGATGGGCTCAGGGTCCGACGCGGTGGAGACGGGCCGCATCGAGCGCTTCCGCCTCCAGGGCGCGGGCGAGGGCGCCGCGATCGGGCGGGTGTTCGGCCGGATGCGCGTCGCGGGCCAGGTGATCTGGGCCTCGCGCTTCCAGGAGAGCGTGAGCGTGAGCGGCGGCTCCAAGGGCGCGCCAAGCCCCGAGACGCGCGAGTACGGCTACACGGTGAGCCTGGCGCTGGCGCTCTGCGAGGGCGTGATCACGCGGGTCAACCGGATCTGGGCCGACGGGCAGGAGATCGGGCGCGAGACGCTCAACCTTCGCGTCTATGCCGGGGGGGAGGATCAGCTCCCCGATCCCAGGATCGAGGCGGTGGAGGGCGCGGGGAACGCCCCGGCCTATCGCGGCACGGCCTACGTCGTGATCGAGGACCTCGACCTCGGGGCCCATGGCGGCCGCGTGCCGCAGTTCACCTTCGAGGTGATGCGCCCTGCCTTCCGCAACGTCGCGGAGGAGGCCCCCGACCTGGCCGGGAGCTTGCGCGGCGTGGCGCTGATCCCCGGCACGGGGGAGTATGCGCTGGCGACGACGCCCGTGCATTACGACCACGGGCCGGGGGCGGCGCGCTCGGCCAACGTGCACGCGCCGGGGGGCGTGACGGACCTCGCGGCCTCGCTCGACGCGCTGGGCGAGGAGCTGCCGCGACTCAACTCGGTCGCGGTGATCGTGAGCTGGTTCGGCGACGACCTGCGCTGCGCGGACTGCCGCGTCACGCCGCGCGTCGAGCAGCGCGAGGCCGACGGCGAGCCGATGGCTTGGTCCGTCTCGGGCGTGGACCGCGAGGGGGCGACGATGGTCCCGCGCGACGGCGAGGGGCGGCCGATCTACGGCGGCACGCCCACCGACGCCTCCGTCGTCGAGGCGATCCGGGCGACGCGCGCCGCGGGCCGCGAGGCGATGTTCTACCCCTTCATCCTGATGACCCAGACGCGCGGCAACGCGCTGCCCGACCCCTACGGCGGCGCGGGCCAGCCCGAGCTGCCCTGGCGCGGGCGCATCACGACGTCGCTCGCCCCTGGCCTGCCCGGCACGCCCGACCGCACCGCGCGGGCCGACGCCGAGGTGGCGGCGTTCTTCGGCACCGCGTCCTGGACAGACTTCTCGCTCGACGGCGAGCGGGTGGTCTATTCGGGGCCCGAGGAGTGGTCCTACCGCCGGTTCATCCTGCACTATGCGTGGCTCTGCCGCGCGGCTGGCGGCGTGGACGCGTTCTGCATCGGCTCGGAGATGCGCGGCCTGACGCAGATTCGCGGGGCGGGGGACGCCTTCCCGGCGGTCGCGGCGATGGTCGAGCTGGCCTCGGAGGTGCGCGCGGTGCTGGGGCCCGAGGTGGATCTGGGCTACGCGGCCGACTGGTCGGAGTATTACGGCTACCACCCCGCCGATGGGTCGGGCGACGTGCGCTTCCACCTCGATCCTCTCTGGGCGAGCCCCGCGATCGACTTCATCGGCATCGACAACTACATGCCGCTGTCGGACTGGCGCGACGGGGCGGGGCACGCGGACGCGGCCTGGGGCTCGATCTACGATCTGGACTACCTGCGCTCGAACGTGGCGGGCGGCGAGGGCTACGAGTGGTTCTACGCCTCCGGCGCCGCGCGCGACGCGCAGATCCGCACGCCGATCGAGGACGGTGCGCATGGCGAGCCATGGGTCTACCGCGTGAAGGACATCCGCGGCTGGTGGGAGAACGCGCATCACGAGCGGGTGGAGGGCGTGCGGCGCGCGCAGCCCACGGCGTGGGTGCCGGGCTCGAAGCCGGTGCGCTTCACCGAGTTCGGCTGCGCCGCGATCGACCGCGGCACCAACGAGCCCAACAAGTTCCTCGACCCGAAGTCCTCGGAGTCGATGCTGCCGCGATACTCCTCGGGGCGGCGCGACGAGACCATCCAGCAACAATACTACCGCGCCGTCACGTCCTACTGGGGCGAGCCCGGCAACAACCCGGTCTCGCCGCTGTATGGCGGGCGGATGATCGACATGGACCGCGCCCACGCATGGGCCTGGGACAGCCGGCCGTGGCCGGCCTTCCCGCGCGCGACCGACGTGTGGTCGGACGGACCGAACTACGCCCGCGGCCACTGGCTCAACGGGCGCACGGCGACGCGCTCGCTCGCGTCCGTGGTGCGCGAGATCTGCCTCGCCGCGGGGCTGTCCGAGATCGACGTGACGGGGCTCCACGGGGTCGTGCGCGGCTACCGGCTCGGCGAGGCGGCGACGGCGCGCGAGGCGCTCCAGCCGCTGATGCTGACCCATGGCTTCGACGCGGTGGAGCGCGAGGGCCGCCTGCGCTTCGTCATGCGGGGGGCCGGCGCCCCGAAGGCGCTGGCCGCGGATCGGCTCGCCGTCACCGACGATCTGCCGGGCATCGAGGCGTCGCGGGGATCGGGGGCGGAGGCGCCCGACCGGGTGCGGCTCGCCTACGTCTCGGGCGAGGGCGACTACGAGGCCAAGGTGGCGGAGGCGACCCATCCAGGGAGCCCGGTGCGCGTGGTCTCGGCGTCGGACGTCGATCTGGCGCTGACGCCGGCGCAGGCGCGCGGCGTGGCCGAGCGCTGGCTCGCGGAGGCGCGGGTCGCGCGCGACACGCTGCGGCTGGCGCTGCCGCCGTCGGCGGTGGGCATCGGCGCGGGCGACGTGATCGCGGTGGAGGGCCGGTGGGGGACGTGGCGGGTGGACCGCGTGGAGGATGCGGGCGCGAGGGTGCTGGAGGCGGTGCGGATCGAGCCGCGGGCCTACGCGCCGGTGGACGCGCCCGAGGAGCCCGCGCGCCCGATGGCCTTCGCCGCGCCCGTGCCGGTCGAGGCGCTGTTCCTCGACCTGCCCTTGCTGACGGGCGACGAGGTGGAGCACGCGCCCCACGTCGCGGCCTCGGCCGCGCCCTGGCCGGGGACGGTCGCGGTCCATTCCTCCGCGACGGGCGCGGGCTATGAGCCCAACGTCGTGCTGCCTCGTCCTGCGGTGATCGGGCGCACGCTGACGCCTCTGCGCCGCGCGCCCTCGGGCGTGTGGGACCGCGGCCCGGCGCTGCGGATCCGGATCGGCCGCGGGGCGCTGGCCTCGGCCGACCCGGGCGCGGTGCTCGCGGGGGCCAACGCGGCGGCGATCGGCGACGGCTCGGCGGACGCCTGGGAGGTGATCCAGTTCGCCCGAGCGGTGCCGGTGGCGCCTCGGGTGTGGGATCTCTCGATGCGGCTGCGGGGCCAGGCGGGCACCGACGGGGTGATGCCCGAGGTCTGGCCCGAGGGCTCGGTCCTGGTACTGCTCGACGGCGCGCCGCGCCAGGTCGAGCTGGCGCGCTCGGCCCGAGGGCTGGAGCGGCACTACCGGATCGGGCCGGCCTCGCGGCCCCCGGGCGACGCGAGCTACCGCCACCGCATGGCGGCCTTCGAGGGCATCGGGCTGCGTCCCTACGCGCCCGCGCATCTTCGCGCGCGGCGCCGGGGGGGCGATCTGGTGCTGAGCTGGGTGCGGCGCACGAGGGTGGACGGCGACGGCTGGGGCCGCGGCGAGGTGCCGCTGGGCGAGGCCCGCGAGGCCTATCTCGTGCAGGTCGCGGCGGACGG
Source organism: uncultured Alphaproteobacteria bacterium (assembly GCA_963799455.1). GTDB lineage: Bacteria > Pseudomonadota > Alphaproteobacteria > Rhodobacterales > Rhodobacteraceae > CAWCXF01. The sequence continues at coordinate 1,237,904 of CAWCXF010000007.1, forward strand.
CGAGGTGGTCCGCGAGGCCACGGTGAGCGAGCCGACCTGGCTCTATCCCGCGGCGGAACGCGCGGCCGACGGCGCGGCGGGGATGCGCGTCGCAAGGGTGGCTCAGCTCTCGGACCGGTTCGGGCCGGGTCTTTTCACGGAGGTCGAGATCGATGGGTGAGACGGCGAATCTGGGGCTGGCGCTGCTCCAGCCCGCGCAGGCGCAAAAGCACGTGACCGTCAACGAGGCGCTGGTGCGGCTCGACGCGCTGGCCAAGGGCGTGCTGGTCTCGCGCCAGATGGCCACGCCGCCCACGGAGGCGGCCGATGGCGCGGTCTGGGCCGTGCCCGAGGGCCCGACGGGCGACTGGGCCGGGCGCGAGGGGCAGCTCGCCATCGCCACGGGCGGCGGCTGGAGCTTCGTCACGCCGCGCGAGGGCTGGCGTGCCTACGTCCTCGACGAGGGGGCGGCGCTGCTGCATGACGGGACGCGCTGGACGCCTGAGGCGGCGGCGCCGACGGCCTCCTCGCCCTCGGGCGCCCGGACGCGGATCGAGGTGGTCGATCTCGACCACCGCGTCGGCTCGGGGCCCGTCTCGGAGACGGAGGCCGTTATCCCGCGCGGCGCGATCGTGCTCGGCGTGACGGCGCGCGTGGTCGAGGAGATCACCGGGACGGCGACCACCTGGCGGCTTGGCAGCCCCGGCTTCAGCGACCGCTTCGGCAGCGGCCTCGGCACGCAGGCAGGCTCCTACGCCGAGGGCGTGCTGGGCACGCCCACCACCTACTACACGGCCGAGCGGCTCAAGATGACCGCCATGGACGGCTCCTTCGCCGGCGGCAGGGTGCGCTTCGCGGTCCACTGCCTCAGGCTGTCGGTGCCCGACGCCTGAGGCGGCTGCGGGGCCTTCGGCCTCGGGCGCCCTCGGTCCCGTGAGGGCCAGCGGCGCCCGCCGCCCGGCGGGCGCGACCGATGGCGGGATCCGCGGGCCCGGGTCGGCCAGCGCCGTCGGGTGCCGTCGCCGGTCCGCGGGCCTGGTCTTCGCGCATCGGCGGCGGGCGCGGGCCGCCGTCGCGGCGCGGGGCCGGCGTCCCGGCTCAGCCGCGGGCGCAGGCGATGCAGGTCGGCACGGCCGGGTCGAGGTCGAGGCGGGCCGCGGCGATGGGCTCGCCGCACTCGGCGCACAGCCCGTATCCGCTCGCCTCGATCCGCGCGAGCGCCGCGCGGATCACCTCCTCGCGCGCCTCGCGGCGGCGCGACTGGCCCTGCGCCATGGCCTGGTCCTGGAGCGCGTCCATCCGGCTCAGGCGGCCGACCGACTGCTGGTCGAGCGCCACCGGGCGGCGCGCCTCGCGCGTGCCCGCGTCGTCCTCGCGCGAGGCGCGCAGCTCGGCCCGCAGGCGCTCGGCGAGGGCTTCGTGATCGGGATCGGTCATCGCGGCGGTTTCCCGGGGTGGCAGGGCGGTCTATGTGGGGCAGCGTAGCCCCCGGCGCGAGGACAGGCCATGGCCCCCAGCACCAACCGGACCGACAGCGACCCGTCCGAGACCAACCTGCGCGAGATCGACCCCGTGTGGTCGCGCATCACGGGCGAGGCCGAGGAGGCGGTCCGCGACGAGCCGATGATGGGCGGCATGGTCCACGCCTCGATCCTGCACCATGCGAGCTTCGAGCGGGCGCTGGCCTACCGCGTCGCCATGAAGCTCGCCTCGCCCGAGATGGGCCCGCAGATCCTGCGCGAGATCGCCGACGAGGCCTACGCGTCGGGCGCGGGCCTCGCCTGCGCCGCGCGCGCCGATCTGGTGGCGGTTTTCGAGCGCGACCCGGCCTGCCACCGGCTGATGCAGCCGCTCCTCTACTTCAAGGGCTTCCAGGCGGTGCAGTGCTACCGCGTCGGCCACTGGCTTTGGGGGCGCGGGCGGCGCGACCTGGCCTACTTCGTGCAGATGCGCGTCTCGGAGGTGTTCGGCGTGGACATCCATCCGGGGGCGAGGATCGGGCGCGGGCTGATGATCGACCACGCCCACTCGGTCGTGATCGGCGAGACGGCGGTGGTGGGCGACAACGTGTCGATGCTCCACTCGGTCACCTTGGGCGGCACCGGCAAGGAGCACGACGACCGGCATCCGAAGATCGGCGACGGGGTGCTGATCGGCGCGGGGGCGAAGATCCTGGGCGCCATCCGGATCGGCAACTGCTCCCGCATCGCCGCCGGATCGGTGGTGCTGGAGGAGGTGCCGCCCTGCAAGACGGTGGCGGGCGTGCCCGCGCGCATCGTGGGCGAGGCGGGCTGCGACCACCCTTCGGTGACGATGGACCAGCTGCTCGCGGGCTGCGGGGGCGGCTAGGGCCGACCGCTCAGGCGAGCATGGCGATCGGGGCCTCCAGGTTCTCGACGATCGCCTGGAGGAAGCGCGCGCCGAGCGCGCCGTCGATGACGCGGTGATCGACCGAGAGCGTCGCCGTCATGACGGTGGCGGCCTCGACGGCGCCGTCCTCGCCCACCACGGGGCGCCTCGTCCCCGCGCCCACCGCCAGGATCGAGCCGTGGGGCGGGTTGATCACCGCGTCGAAGCTGTCGATGCCGAACATGCCGAGGTTCGAGACGGCGAAGGAGCCGCCGGCATACTCCTCGGGGCGCAGCTTGCGGGCGCGGGCGCGCTCGGCGAGATCCTTCATCTCGGCGGAGAGCGCCGAGAGCGACTTGAGATGCGCGTCGCGCAGCACCGGCGTGAAGAGCCCGCCCTCGACGGCGACGGCGACGGCCACGTCGGAGGGCGCGATCCTCAGGATCCGGTCGCCGGCCCAGACGGCGTTGGCGTCGGGCACGGCCTGGAGCGCGAGCGCGCCGGCCTTGACGACGAAGTCGTTGACCGAGAGCTTGACGCCTCGGGGCTTGAGCGTCTCGTTGAGCTGCGAGCGGAACGCGAGGAGCGCGTCGAAGCGGATCTCGCGGCGCAGGTAGAAGTGCGGGATGGTCTGCTTGGCCTCGGCGAGCCGGGCAGCGATCGTGCGGCGCATCCCGTCGAGGCGGATCTCCTCGTGCGGGCGGTCGGCGTAGGCCTTGACGATCGCCTCGGCCGAGGGGCCGGTCGGCGCGGGGGCGGTCACGGGGGCGGTCACGGGGGCGGTGGGCATGGGGGCGGTGGGCATGACCTCGCCGGGCCGGGTCTCCGCACCGGGCTCGGCGGTGGTCGCAGACGCGGCCTTCGGCTTGGCGGACTCCACGTCGGCCTTGACGATGCGGCCGTGGGGGCCCGAGCCCTTGATCGCGGCGAGGTCGAGCCCGCGCTCCTCGGCGATGCGCCGCGCGAGGGGGGAGGCGAAGAGGCGCTCGCCGTTCGCGCGCGCCTCGGGGGCGGAGGCCGCAGCGGGCGCGTCCGCCCCGGTGGGCGCGTTCGCCCCGGTGGGTTCGGGGGGCGGGGCGGCGTCCGTCCCCCGGCCGCCGGCGGGCGCGGCCTCCCGGCCGTGGTCGGCGCCCGCGTGGGGGTTGCGGCCGTAGCCCTTCGCGGGCTCCAGCGCGTCGGAGCCCTGGTGGGGGGCGACGTGGGACGAGCCGTCGGGCTCGGCGTCCTCGATGGCGGAGGCGTCCTCGCCCTCCGCCAGAAGCACCGCGATGGGGGTGTTGACGCGCACGCCCTCGGTGCCCTCGGCGACGATGATCCGGCCCACCGTGCCGTCGTCCACGGCCTCGAACTCCATGGTGGCCTTGTCGGTCTCGATCTCGGCCAGAAGATCGCCGGACGACACGGTGTCGCCCTCCTTCACCAGCCATCTGGTCAGCGTGCCCTCCTCCATGGTGGGGGACAGGGCGGGCATGAGGATCTCGGTGGGCATGTTGTCCTCAATCTCTATCTACTACGCAGATTGTGACATGAGGATTTGCCCCAATACTGAATGTGGGTATCGGCCCGTCCCTCTTCTCGTCAAGGTGGTGAGGCGAATTTCCAGCCCCTTCCTGTTGTTGAGAACACGATCTATTATCTCGTCTGGTATCAAGTAATGGGACAGAAGGGCCTTGGCCGCAGTAAGCACTCTGTCCCGAGACATCCTATGGACCGGCCTGCGCGCTTCGAAGACGACTTCGAGGCTGTCGAAAACCTGAAACTGCCATAGCCGTCGAGTCATCGGTAGGTGACCTGCTTCACCGCCTCCAGAACCTCCTCCACCGTCACCAGCGCCATCTTCTCCAGGTTGGCGGCGTAGGGCATCGGCACGTCCTTGCCGGCGCAGTTGAGGACGGGCGCGTCGAGCCAGTCGAAGGCCTCGCGCATCAGCACCGCCGAGAGGTGCTCGCCGATCGAGCAGACGGGCCAGCCCTCCTCGATCGTCACGCAGCGGTTGGTCTTCTTCACGCTTTCCACCACGGTCGCGGTGTCCATCGGGCGCAGCGTGCGCAGGTCCACCACCTCCGCCTCGATGCCGTCGCCCGCGAGCCGATCGGCCGCCTCCAGCGCGTAGCGCATGCCGATGCCGAAGCTCACCAGCGTCACGTCCGTCCCCTCGCGCCAGATGCGGGCCTTGCCGAAGGGGACGGTGAAGTCCTCCAGCTCGGGCACCTCGAAGCTCTGGCCGTAGAGGATCTCGTTCTCCAGGAAGATCACCGGGTTGGGGTCGCGGATCGCGGACTTCAAGAGCCCCTTGGCGTCCGCCGCCGAGTAGGGCTGGGCGACCTTCAGCCCGGGGATGTGCGAGTACCACGCCGCGTAGTCCTGGGAGTGCTGGGCCGCGACGCGGGCGGCCGCGCCGTTCGGGCCGCGGAAGACGATCGGGCAGCCCATCTGGCCGCCGGACATGTAGAGGGTCTTGGCGGCCGAGTTGACGATCTGGTCGATCGCCTGCATCGCGAAGTTGAAGGTCATGAACTCGACGATCGGGCGCAGGCCGCCGAAGGCCGCGCCGACGCCGATGCCCGCGAAGCCGTGCTCGGTGATGGGCGTGTCGATCACGCGCCTCGCGCCGAACTCGTCCAGCAGCCCCTGGCTGATCTTGTAGGCGCCCTGATACTCGGCGACCTCCTCGCCCATCAGGAACACGGCCTCGTCGCGCCGCATCTCCTCGGCCATCGCGTCGCGCAGCGCCTCCCGCACGGTCTGCTCGCGCGTCGTGGTGCCCTGGGGCACCTCGGGCCCGGAGGCGGCCTTGGGCGTGGCGGGGACGGGGCGCTCCTTCTTGTCGGCGGGCATCTCGGCCGAGTCGGGGCGCTCCTTGTGGTCGCGCTCGGGCGCGCCCTCAGGGGAGGCGTCGCCCGCGGGCTCGGAGGCGAACGCGCCCTCCTCGGGCACCGCCTCGCCGTCCTCCACCAGCACGGCGATCGGGGTGTTGACGCGCACCCCCTCGGTGCCCTCGGGCACGAGGATCCGGCCCACCGTGCCGTCGTCCACGGCCTCGAACTCCATCGTCGCCTTGTCGGTCTCGATCTCGGCCAGCACGTCGCCCGAGGCGACCGTGTCGCCCTCCTTGACCAGCCACTTGGCCAGCGTTCCCTCCTCCATGGTGGGGCTGAGCGCGGGCATCAGGATCTCGGTGGCCATGTCAGATTTCCGCAAGATCGAGGCGGCGCTCGATGCGCTCGACACGGGCCGCGAGCGAGGCCTGCCGGGCCTCCTGGCCCGCCCGGCTGTGCAGCGCTCCGGCGATGAGGCTCTTGTGGCTCCGCAGCTCCTCCAAGATGGAGGCCTGCCCCTGCTCAAGACGCGGCAGCCGATCCCGGATTCCGCCTCAGATGCTCGATGATGAGGTCGTGCGGCTCGGCCATCAGGCGTCCTCCCCCTGCGGCACCGCCTCGGCGTAGACATCGGTCCACAGCTCCGAGGGGTCGGGCTCGGGGGAGTCCTTGGCGAACTCGGCGGCCTCGTTGACCACCCGCTTGATCTCGCGGTCGATCGCCTTGAGCGCGTCGTCGTCGGCCATGTCGCCGTCGAGCAGCCTGAGGCGCACCTGCTCGATGGGGTCGTGCTCCTGGCGCATCCTCGACACCTCGTCTCGGCTGCGGTACTTGGCCGGATCCGACATCGAGTGGCCCCGGTAGCGATAGGTCTTCATCTCCAGGATGTAGGGGCCCTCGCCCGACCGGCAGTGGGCCACGGCCTTGGCGCCCGCGTCGCGCACCGCGAGCACGTCCATCCCGTCCACCGCCTCACCCTCGATGCCGTAGGCGGCGCCGCGCTCCCACAGCGACGGGCTCTTGGTCGATCGCTCGACGCTCGTCCCCATCGCGTAGCCGTTGTTCTCGATCACGAACACCACCGGCAGATCCCACAGCTCGGCCATGTTGTAGGTCTCGTAGACCTGGCCTTGGTTGGCCGCGCCGTCGCCGAAGTAGGTGAACGTCACGCGGTCGTTGCCGCGATACTTGTCGGCGAAGGCGAGCCCCGCGCCGATGGGCACGTTGGCGCCGACGATCCCGTGGCCGCCGTAGAAGTCGCGCTCCTTCGAGAACATGTGCATCGATCCGCCCTTGCCCTTCGAGTAGCCGTCGCGGCGCCCCGTGAGCTCGGCCATCACGCCCTTCGGGTCCATCCCGCAGGCGAGCATGTGGCCGTGGTCGCGGTAGGTGGTGACGCGCCGGTCGCCGGGCTCGGCCACGGCCTCGAGCCCCACCACCACGGCCTCCTGGCCGATGTAGAGGTGGCAGAACCCCCCGATCAGCCCCATGCCGTAGAGCTGGCCCGCCTTCTCCTCGAAGCGGCGGATCAAGAGCATCTCGCGGTAGAAGCCGAGCAGCTCGTCCTTCGAGGCCCCGGGGGCCTCGGCGGGCGCCTTGGGCTCGGGCCTGGCGGCGCGGCGGGTGGCCATGGTGCCCCTCCCTCGTCTCGGACCGGTGTGGATCCCGACGGTGCCCGAGCGCGCGGCATCCGGCAAGGGGCGACGGGCCCGTCCCCGGCGCGGGGGCGGCCCCGGCGCGGGTGCGGCCCCGGCGCGGGCGTCCTTCAGCGCAGCACGACCTCGCCCTCGCCCACGTAGCCCAGCACGGCGCGGGCGCGCTCGTCGAGCAGGTCGATGTCGAGGAAGTCGTCCGAGAGCCGCCGCACGAGGTTGGCGCGCGCCGCGACCTCGGCTTCCAGGGCCGCGAGCTCGGCTGCGAGTTCGGCCGTGCGCGCCTCGACCCGGACCCGGGCGAAGAGGCCGTGGTCGCCCTGCACGGCGGCGTAGGCGAAATAGGCCCCGAGCCCGGCCGCGAGCGCCACCGCCGCCGCGCGCCCGAGGCCCGGCCCCCCGCGTCGCCTCATCCCGCGATCCTCCTCCCCCGACGGCGCGCGGCGCCCGGACGATGCTTGGATAGCGGCGCCGAGCGCCCTGGGCACCCCGCGGCGGCACCCGCGCGCCCTGCGGTGCGCGCACGCCACGGCTTTTCGCGCGCCTCGGCGCGCTCTAGGATCGGCGCATGATCGAGGCCGCCTCGCATCTCGGGACGCACGAGGTCACGAACCAGCCCCTGCCGCTGGCCGCCGCGGACCCCTGGGCCGGCGACGCGGCGCTGCGCGGCCACGTCGCGGCGATGGGGGGCGAGGCCCGCGCCCCGGCCGCGCTCGGGGCGGCGATCCACGCCTCGGACGCCTTCGAGGCGGGGCGCGAGGCGCGCCGGCACCCGCCCGAGGCGCGGCTCTTCGACGCCGGCGGTCGCAGGCTCGACGAGGTCCGCTTCCACCCCGCCTACCACGCGCTGATGCGGCTCGGGCTGGAGGCGGGCTACGCCGCGGTGGCTTGGGAGGCCCACCCCAGCGCGGACGGCGGCCCGAGCGCGGACGGCGGCCCGAGCGCGGACGGCGGCCCGAGCGCGGACGGCGGTCCGGTGGGGATGGGCGGTTCGGGCGCGGGCTCCGGTCCGGCCGGGGCGGGCGCTCCCACCGCGGAGGGCGGGCCCGCGGGGGTGGGCGATCGGGGGGCGGATCCTCGTCCCGGCGTCGATCCTCGCACCATCGCCCGGAGCGGCCCCGCCGCCGCGGGCGCCGCGGCCGGGGCGGGCGCGCCGGGGGGCCATGTCACGCACGCGGCGATGGTCTACCTCATGACCCAGGTTGAGCCGGGCGTGTGCTGCCCGATGACGATGAGCTACGCCGCCGTGCCCGCGCTCGACGCCGACCCCGGCCTCGCCGCCGTCTGGCGCCCGAAGCTCACGGCGCGCGCCCACGACCCCGCGGTGGCGCCGGTGGGCGCCAAGCGGGCGGCGACGCTCGGCATGGCGATGACCGAGGTGCAGGGCGGCTCGGATTTGCGCGCCAACGCGACGCGGGCCGAGCGCGAGGGGGAGGCGTATCGCCTCACCGGCGCCAAGTGGTTCTGCTCGGCGCCGATGTCGGACGGGTTCCTGACGCTGGCGCAGGCGCCGGGGGGGCTGACCTGCTTCCTGGTTCCGCGCTGGCTCGAGGGCGGGCGCAACGCCATCCGCATCGCGCGGCTCAAGGACAAGCTCGGCAACCGCGCCAACGCCTCGGCCGAGATCGAGTATCACGGCGCGCTCGCGTGGCGGCTGGGCGAGGAGGGGCGCGGGATCCCCGCCATCCTGCGCATGGTCCACCACACGCGGCTCGACACCGCCCTCGCCCCCGCCGGGCTGATGCGCGCGGCGCTCGGCCAGGCGCACCGGTGGACCTCCGAGCGCGCCGCCTTCCAGCGCCGGCTGATCGACCAGCCGCTGATGGCCCGCGTCCTCGCGGACCTCGCGCTCGACCGGGAGGGGGCGCTGGCGCTGGGCCTGAGGGTCGCCGCGGCCTTCGACCGGCCCGAGGAGGCGCCCTTCGCGCGGGTCGCGGTGGCGCTCGCCAAGTTCCTCTCCAACAAGCGCTGCCCGGTGGTCTGCGTCGAGGCGATGGAGGCAATGGGCGGCATGGGCTATGTCGAGGACACCGACATGCCGATGCTCTACCGCGAGGCGCCCTTGAACGGCATCTGGGAGGGCTCGGGCAACGTCATCTGCCTCGACGTGCTGCGCGCGCTCGCCCGCGAGCCCGAGGCGGCCCATGCGCTCGCGGCCGAGATGGACGCCGGCCGCGGCGCCTGCCGGCGCTACGACGCGGCGCTGGGCGCGCACCGGGCGCGCTGGCCGGGCGTGCCGCCCGAGGCGGAGGCGCGGGCCTATGTCGAGCGCGCAGCACATCTGCTGACCGCCTCGGTGCTGCGGCGCTTTGCGCCCGACGCGGTGGCCGAGGGCTACGTCGCGGGCCGGCTCGACCCCGACCGCGGGCTGGTGCCCGGCGCCGTCACGGGGCTCGACGAGGCGGCGCTGCTCGGGCGGCTGGGCGACGCGGCGTGAGCGGCGGAGCGCGGCGCGCCCCGCTCCCGCGATGGCTGGCGGGGCGCGGGCCGAGCGGGGCCGGGAGCGCGCGGCGCCCTTCCAAGGGGCCCGATCCGGCAGACCGTCCGGCGGCGCTCGGGCCGGGCCGCGGCTCCGCCGCGCTCCGCCTTCCACCCCGAGACGGGTTCCGGGGGTCGGGGCCGAGCGGCGCCCTGCCTCGCGCGGCCACGGGCGAGGGGGTCGAGTGAGGCCCGAAGCGGCCGGGGCGATGCCCGTCCGATCCGCGTCCCGGGAGGAACGCGCCGGTGGATCTGCCCTTCGGCGTCGCAGCTCGTCCGGTCGCCCGCCTCCGGGGCCTCCGGCTACGCCTCGCCCTTGTAGATGCTCACCAGCGTCGCCAGCAGCTCCAGCGCCTCCTCGCGCGGGCGCTGGAAGGTGTTGCGGCCGATGATCGAGCCGTTGCCGCCGCCGTCGCGGATCGCGCGGGCGTTCTCGAAGATCCCCTCGGCGCCGGCCTTGGCGCCGCCCGAGAAGACGATGATGCGCCGCCCTCCGAAGGCCGCCTTGACGCAGTGGGCGACGCGCGCGACCTGGGTCGAGACGTCGATGCCCTCGGATTCGTAGACCTTCCTGGCCTCGGGCTGCTCGATATGGTCGGTCGAGAGCTTGATCTTGATGATGTGCGCGCCGAGCAGCGCGGCGATCTGCGCGCCGTAGGCCGCCACGTCGATCGCCGTCTCGCCCTCCTTCGACAGCCCCTCGCCGCGGGGGTAGGACCAGATCACGGTGGCCACGCCCACGGACGCCGCCTCGCGCCGCATCTCGGCGATCTCCTCGAACATCTCGAGCGCCATGTCGGAGCCGGGATAGATCGTGAAGCCGATCGCCGAGGCCCCGAGGCGCAGCGCGTCGTCCACCGAGGCCGTGATCGCCTGGTCCTTGCCGGCGGTGTCCGACATCAGCGAGTTGGCGGAGTTGGCCTTCAGGATCATGGGGATCTGGCCCGCGAAGGCGTCCGCGCCCGCCTCCAGCATCCCCAGGGGGGCGGCGTAGGCGTTGAGCCCCGCGTCGATGGCGAGCTGGAAGTGGTAGTGCGGGTCGTAGGCGGCGGGGTTGGGCCCGAAGGAGCGCGCGGGGCCGTGCTCGAAGCCCTGATCGACGGGCAGGATGACCATCTTGCCGGTGCCGCCGAGCGCGCCATGCATCAGCATCCGCGCGAGCTGCGCCTTCACGCCGGGAACCTCGCCGTCGTAGCCCGCGAGGATGCGGCGGACGGCCTCGGTGGTGCCGGAGGCGCGGGCGGTCTGCGTGTCGAGGCTCATGGGCGGACTCCGTTCAAGGCATGGTGGGGATGGGTGTGGCATAGGACCGCGTCCGCCGGCCGGCAAGCGTGGTCGCGCTAACGTCCGCGGCGGCGGCGCGGCCCGGAGCGCCGGCCCGACCGCGGCGCCGGCCCGACCGCAGCGGCGGCCCGACCGCAGCGGCGGCGCGTGGCTCCCCCCGGTCGAGGGCGAGTGCTGCACCTCGCGCGATGAGGTCGAGCGCCATGAGGGGAGCGCGCCCGCCGGGGCCGCGCGCCGGCCGGGGCGCCGACGGGCGCTGCGGGGCCGCCGCGCCCGTCGGCGCTCAGCCGCCCAGCGCGGCGACGCCGGGCAGGGTGCGGCCCTCCATCCATTCGAGGAAGGCCCCGCCCGCGGTCGAGACGTAGGTGAAGTCGTCCACGACCCCCACGCGGGAGAGCGCCGAGACGGTGTCGCCGCCGCCCGCGACCGTGACGAGCCGGCCCGCCCGCGTCAGCTCGGCCGCATGGCGCGCGGCGGCGTTGGTCCCTGCGTCGAAGGGCTCGTGCTCGAAGGCGCCCAAGGGGCCGTTCCAGATCAGCGTGCGGGCGTCGTCCATCGCCTGGCGGATGTGGGCCACGGAGTCGGGGCCGAGGTCGAGGATCATCACGTCATCGGGGCAGTCCTCGGCCGGCACGACCTGGAACGGCGCGCCCGTCTCCAGGCGGTGGGCCACCACCACGTCGCGCGGCAAGAGCAGCTCGCAGCCCGCCTCGGCCGCGGCCTCGGCGATCTCGCGCGCGGTCCCGGCCATGTCGCGCTCGGCCAGCGACCGGCCGATGGGGAGGCCCGAGGCCGCGAGGAAGGTGTTGGCCATGCCGCCGCCGATGACGAGCTTGTCCACGCGCGTCACCAGGTTGCGCAGCAGGTCGAGCTTCGTCGAGACCTTGGCGCCGCCGATCACGGCGACCACGGGGCGCTCGGGCGAGCCGAGGGCTGCTTCCAGCGCGCGCAGCTCGGCCTCCATCAGCCGCCCCGCGGCCGAGGGCAGGAGGTGGGCGAGCCCCTCGGTCGAGGCGTGGGCGCGGTGGGCGGCCGAGAAGGCGTCGTTGACGTAGAGGTCGCCCAAGCCCGCCCAGCGGCGGGCCAGCGCCTCGCCGTTGCGCTCCTCGCCCGGCTCGAAGCGGGTGTTCTCCAACAGCACGATGCCCGAGCCCTCGGGGAGCGCGTCGCCCTCGGCGAAGGTCACGGGCTCGCCGAAGGCCGCCTCCAGCGCGGGGACGAGCTGCTCGAGCGACAGCGCGGGGTCGGGCGCGCCCTTCGGGCGCCCGAGATGGGCCAGCAGGATCGGCCGTCCGCCCCGCGCGCGGATGTCGCGGATCGTGGGGACGATGCGCTCGATGCGGGTGGCGTCCGAGACGCGGCCATCCTCGATGGGCACGTTGACATCCACGCGCGTCAGCACGCGCTTGCCGCTCAGATCCAGGTCGTCCAGCGTCTTCCAGCCCATCTCGCCCTCCGCTTGCCTCGCGCCTTCGAGCCCGAAGGCGCACGGAGGCGCAACTCCCAACCCCGCCCCCTGGTCCCCGTCGGCTCGGGGGGCTAGGTGCGGGGGCGAATGCGAGAGGGAGATCCCATGGCCGAGATCAGCGATCCCGAGAACACCGTCCTGATGGAGCTGCCGGGCGGCACGGTCACCATCGAGCTGCTGCCCGACGTGGCTCCGCGCCACGTCGAGCGCATGAAGGCGCTGGCGCGCGAGGGCGCCTATGACGGGGTGGTGTTCCACCGCGTGATCGACGGCTTCATGGCGCAGACCGGCGACGTGAAGAACGGCAAGTCGGAGGATCTCAACATCCGCCTCGCGGGCACCGGGGGCTCGGACCATCCCGACCTGCCGGCCGAGTTCTCGAAGCTTCCGCACGAGCGCGGCACGATCGGGGCGGCGCGCTCGCAGAGCCCCGACAGCGCCAACTCGCAGTTCTTCATCAACTTCTCCGACAACGCCTTCCTCAACGGGCAATACACGGTCTACGGCCGCGTGATCGAGGGCATGGAGCACGTCGATGCGCTCGCCCAGGGCGAGCCGCCCGCCGAGCCCGACCGCATGATCAGCCTGAAGGTGGCCGCCGATGCTTAAGCTGACCTTGGCGATGACGCTGATGGCGTCGCCCGCGCTCGCCACGGGCCTCCAGATCGAGGTCGCCGGGCCGCAGGCCAACGGCACCGTGACGATCGATCTCTTCGAGGACGTGGCGCCCCAGCACGTCGAGCGGATCACGACGCTGGCCCGCGAGGGCGCCTATGACGGGGTGGTGTTCCACCGCGTGATCGACGGCTTCATGGCGCAGACCGGCGACGTTCAATACGGCAAAGGCGAGGCCACGCCGCGCTCCGGCACGGGTGGCTCGGACCTGCCGAACGTGCCGGCCGAGTTCTCCGACCTCCCGTTCGAGCGGGGCGTCGTCGGCATGGCGCGCTCGGCCGACCCGGACAGCGCCAACTCGCAGTTCTTCATCATGTTCGACGAGGGCTCGTTCCTCGACGGCCAATACACGGTGGTCGGCGAGGTCACGGACGGCATGGAGGTGATCGACGCCATCAAGCGCGGCGAGGGCCAGTCCGGCGCGGTGAGCGGCGAGGCCGACCGCATGGAGTCGGTCACCGTCACCGAGTAGGCGGGGGGTCCGGCCCCCGAGCGCGGAGGTGCGAGAGCACGCGTGCCCCTGGAAGCGGGGGGCTGGGGGCCTCTGCATGCCCCCAGCCCTACCCTTCGAGCCTGAGGAGCGCGTGGCGCTTGCGCCCCGCGGAGAGCTTAACGGGGTCCGCCAGCCGATCGGCGGTCAGCATCAGGCCCGGATCCTCCACCGGCGCGTCGTCGAGCCGCGCGCCGCCACCCTCGATGAGGCGCCGGGCCTCCTTGCCCGAGGCTGCGAGCCCCGCGCGGGCGAAGGCCTGGGCGATCGACAGGCCGGCGCCGAGGTCCGCGAGCGTCAGCGTGAGCGTCGGCAGATCCTCGCCCGCGCCGCCGCGCTCGAACACCTCGCGCGCGGTGGTCCTGGCTGCGTCCGCGGCCTCGGCGCCGCGACACAGGCTGGTGACCTCGTCCGCGAGCCGCACCTTCGCCTCGTTGACCTCCTGGCCCTGAAGCGCCCCCAGCCGCTCGCACTCGTCCACGGGGATCTCGGTGAAGAGCTTGAGGAAGCGGCCGACATCGGCGTCGGGGACGTTGCGCCACCATTGCCAGAACTCGTAGCCCGACATCATGTCCTCGTTGAGCCAGACCGCGCCGTCCGCGCTCTTGCCCATCTTCTTGCCGTCCGCGCGCGTCACGAGCGGCGTCGTCAGTCCGAACGCCGCCGTCCCCTCCACCCGGCGGATCAGGTCGGCGCCGCTCACGATGTTGCCCCACTGGTCGGAGCCGCCCATCTGCAGCGTGCAGCCGTGTCGGCGGTGAAGCTCCAGGAAGTCGTAGGATTGCAGGAGCATGTAGTTGAACTCGATGAAGCTCAGCGCCTGCTCGCGGTCGAGGCGGCTCCTGACGCTCTCGAAGGCGAGCATTCGGTTGATCGTGAAGTGCCGTCCGATCTCGCGCAGGAACTCGACGTAGCGCAGCTCGTCCAGCCAGTCGGCGTTGTCGGGCATCAGCGCGCCGGTGGAGCCTTCGCCGTAATCGAGGTAGCGCTCGAAGATGCGGCGGATGCCGGCCGCGTTGGCCGCGATCTCCTCTCGGCCGATGATGCGGCGCATCTCGTCCTTGCCCGAGGGGTCGCCCACCTTGGTCGTGCCGCCCCCCATCAGCGTGATGGGCCGGTGCCCCGTCTTCTGAAGCCACCGCAGCAGCATGATCTGCACGAGGTTGCCGATGTGGAGCGACGAGGCCGTCAGGTCGTAGCCGATGTAGGCCGTCACCACGCCGCCCCGCAGGGCCGCGTCGAGGCCCTCGGGGTCGGTGCAGTCGGCCAGGAACCCGCGCTCGGCGATCACCTGGAGGAAGTCGGATTGCGGGCGGTGGTCCATGGCGGCAGTGTCCCCTCGGTCGGGCGCCTGTCTAGGGGCCTCGCCCCGAAAGGGGAAGATCGCGGGAGGGGACGATGGAGCCGCAGGCGACCTTGGGCTCGATGTCGGGCACCTCGATGGACGGGGTGGACGCGGCCGTGCTCGTCACCGACGGCGAGCGGATCGAGGCTTTCGGGCCGAGCGCCTACCGGCCCTACACGGACGCCGAGCGCGCGACGCTGCGGGCGGCCCTCGGACGCTGGCCCGGCGAGCCCGGCGTGGCGGAGGCGGCGGCGGTGGTCGAGGCCGCCCATGCCGAGGCGATGGCGCCGCTGCCGGGCGCGCTCGCGGCGTTCCACGGCCAGACGCTGGCGCACGAGCCGCGGCGATCCTGCCCGGGGGGGCGGGGGACGCATCAGGCCGGCGACGGCGCGCGGCTGTCGCGCCTGATCGGGCGCCCGGTCGTGTGGGACTTCCGCTCCGCCGACGTAGCGGCCGGCGGCGAGGGGGCGCCGCTCGCTCCCGCCTACCACTTCGCCTGCGCGCGCTGGGCGGGGATCGACGAGCCCGCGGCGATCCTCAACCTGGGCGGCGTGTCGAACCTCACCTGGCTCGACCCTCGGGCCGAGGCCCCCGAGGCGCCCGGCGCGCTGCTCGCCTTCGACGCGGGGCCCGCCAACGCGCCGCTCGACGACCTGATGGCCCATCGCCTCGGGACGGCGCGCGACGAGGGCGGGCGGCTGGCCTCGCGGGGCACGGCGGAGGAGGGCGTCGTCGACGCGCTGCTCGCGCGCGAGGCGCTGGGGCGGCCTCCGCCGCGCTCCTTCGACCGGGGCGAGTTCGCGGACCTGGTCGGGCAGGTGGAGGCGCTCTCGGACGCGGACGCGGCCGCGACGCTGACGGCGGCCGCCGCGGCCTGCGTGGCGCGAGGGCTGGCGGCCTGCCCCTCGCGGCCGTCCCGGCTGCTGGTCACGGGCGGGGGGCGGCGCAACGCGGCGATGATGGCGGCGCTCGCGGAGCGCACCGGCCTGCCCGCCGAGCCGGTCGAGGCGCTGGGGCTCGACGGCGACATGCTGGAGGCGCAGGCCTTCGCCTTCCTAGCCATGCGGGTGCTCGGGGGCCGGCCCACCTCCTTCCCCTCCACCACCGGCGTGCGCGCGCCCGTGGCGGGCGGGCGCGTCCACCGGCTCACCGGCGCGGCCTGAGCGGCCCGCGGCCGAGCGGGCGAGGGGCCGGCCACCCGATCCCGGCCCCCGGGCCGCGCCGGAGGGGCGCGGGGCGCGCGCGCGCGCGGAGCCGGCGGGCGATCCCGCCAGGGCCCCGCCCGGTCCGGGTTGCGCGCAGGCCACGGCCGTCCGCCGCGGGAGAGCGCCTTCGGAACACGGGGCCCTCGCCCCGTGTTGACCCGACGACCGCAATCGCAAGGAGACCACTGATGACGCGTATCACCATCCTCGCCGCCGCCGCCGCCCTCACGGCGGGCCCCGCGCTCGCCGAGACCCACGTGATGAGCATGGACGGCGTGATCCTCGCCGACCAGATCCAGGACGGCCGGGTCTACGCGCTGGGCGACGCCTACGACGAGGGGATCTGGGACGCGGGCGACCCCTACACGCTCGATTCGAACTACCAGGACGTGGGCGAGATCGAGGATGTCGTGCTCAACGCCGATGGCCAGATGATCGGCATCACGGCCGAGGTCGGCGGCTTCCTCGGGATCGGCGACAACGAGGTGATGCTGCCGCTCGGGGACGTGCGGCTCGTCCCCTCCGAGGACGGGGAGTACAACTACGTGACCCGCCTGACCGAGGACCAGCTCGAGGAGCTTCCGACGATCGACGACGACCTGCTGGACTGAGCGGCTCTCGGGGGAGCTCCGGCCCCCCCACCAGCCCTCCCGCTCAGCCGCGCAGGACCGAGCGGCCGGCGTAGAGGGCGGCCGTGCCGAGCGCCTCCTCGATGCGCATCAGCTGGTTGTACTTGGCGAGCCGGTCCGAGCGCGACAGCGAGCCGGTCTTGATCTGGCCCGTCCCGGTCGCCACCGCGAGGTCGGCGATGGTCGCGTCCTCGGTCTCGCCGCTGCGGTGCGACATGATGCATCGCATCCCCGCGCGGTGCGCCATCTCGACGGCCCGGAGCGTCTCGGTCAGGGTGCCGATCTGGTTGACCTTGACGAGAAGGGCGTTGGCCGCGGCGCGCTCGATCCCTTCGGCGATCCGCACGGGGTTGGTGACGAAGAGGTCGTCGCCCACGAGCTGGACGCGCTCGCCCAGCGCCTCGGTGAGCCGGATCCAGCCCTCCCAGTCGTCCTCCGAGCAGCCGTCCTCGATCGACAGGATCGGGTAGTCGGCGGCGAGCCCGCGCAGCCACTCGACGTTCTCCTCGGGCGTCAGGCTCAGGCCCTCGCCGGCGAGCGCGTAGGCGCCGTCCTCGAAATACTCGGTCGCGGCGCAGTCGAGCGCGAGCCACACGTCCGAGCCCGGCGCGTAGCCGGCCGTCTCGACCGCGCGCAGGATGGTGTCGAGCGCTGCGCGCGTCGAGGCGAGGTCGGGCGCGAAGCCGCCCTCGTCGCCGATGCCGGTCGAGAGGCCCATGGACTTCAGCTCGGCCTTGAGAGCGTGGAAGATCTCGGCGCCCATCCGCACCGCGTCGGCCATCGTCCCGGCCGAGACGGGCATGACCATGAACTCCTGCACGTCGATGGGGTTGTCGGCGTGCTGGCCGCCGTTGACGATGTTCATCATCGGCACCGGCAGCACCCGCGCGCCCGCGCCGCCGACGTAGCGCCACAGCGGCAGGCCCACCGCCTCGGCAGCAGCCTTCGCGCAAGCGAGGCTCACGCCGAGGATGGCGTTGGCGCCGAGGCGGCCCTTGTTCTCGGTCCCGTCGAGCGCGATCATCGCCTCGTCGAGCGCCACCTGATCGGTGGCGTCGAAGCCCACCAGCGCCTCGGCGATCTCGCCGTTCGCGGCCTCGACGGCCTTGAGCACGCCCTTGCCGCCGTAGCGCCCGGCGTCCCCGTCGCGCAGCTCGACCGCCTCGTGCGCGCCGGTGGAGGCGCCCGAGGGCACGGCGGCGCGGCCCATGGTGCCGTCCTCCAGCGTCACGTCCACCTCGACCGTCGGGTTGCCCCGGCTGTCGAGGATCTCGCGGGCGTGGATGCCGGCGATCTCGGTGAAGAGGTCGGTCATGGGACGGGCTCCGTTTGGGTCAGGGGGGCTGGGTCAGGGGAGGCTGGGTCAGGGAGGGGAGGGGCGGGGCGGATTTGCGGGTCTCGCGCAGCATCGCGTAGAGGCCCGAGGCGATGACGATGGCGGCGCCGAGCAGGGTGGCCGCGTCGGGGCGCTCGCCGAGCAGCAGCGCCGCGAGGGCGAGCGCGAAGACCAGCCGGGCGTAGCGGAAGGGCGCGACGGCCGAGACCTGGCCCGCGCGCATCGCCTCGACCACGGCCCAGTAGCCGACGGGCCCCACGACCAGCGCGCCCGCGAGCAGGGCCGCCGCGTCCGCGCCCGGCCGGGCCGCGTCCTGCCCCGGCAGCAGCAGGAGCGCCAGGCCGGTGGGCACCAGCGAGGCGAAGCCCCAGGCCGAGAGGCGCAGCGAGGAGACCCGAGGGGGCGTGCGCCGCGTGGCGAGGTCGCGCGCGGCCAGCGTCACGAGGCCGAGCACCGCCAGCAGCGAGGCGGGCTGGAACCCCTCGACCCCCGGCCGCACGATCAGGAGCACGCCGCCGAGGCCCGCGATCACCGCCGACCAGCGCCGCCAGCCGACCCGCTCGCCGAGGAAGAGCGCCGCGCCCATCGTCACCACCAGCGGCACGCCCTGGAGGATCGCCGAGGCCATCGACAGCGGGATCAGCGCGAGCGCCGTCACGTAGGCCGCCGTCGAGACCATCTCGGAGAGGTTGCGCAGCGCCACGGGGGGGCTCAGCAGGTCGCGCGAGACGAGCGCCTCGCCGCGCAGCAGCGCCAGCGCGCCGAAGACGAGCGCGCCCGAGAGCCCGAGCACGGCGATGATCTGGCCGCTGGGCAGCGTGCTCGACACCGCCTTGATGATCGCATCCTCGACCGCGAAGCAGGCCATCGCCAGGAGCATGAGGAGGATGCCGCGCCTGTCGTCCATCCTGGCGCGCTCCTCCGGCCGTCGCGTCGCGGCGACGGCTTAGCCCGGACCGGGCCCGAGCGGAAGGGTGAGCGGAAGGGCGCGGGTCGGGCTCGACCTCGTAGAAGCCCACCGAGCGCCCCTCGTGGGACTCGGCGTCGGCGGAGTCGGCGGCGTCGGGCGTGACCACCAGCTCGAAGGTCATGGCGAGCGAGGGGATCAGGGCTGCGCGCGTTGGCCATCCTCGCTCGAGGCGGGCGGGCGAGGCGGCGGCGATCTCGGCCGCGAGGCTCTGGTGGAGGTCGTCGAAGGCCTCCGGCGGGGCCGAGGCCCGAGCCCGCGGCGGTGGTGCGCCCGCCCTCGCCCTCGCCCTCGCCCTCGCCCTAGCCCGAGATTCTGGAGGCTCGCCCGGACGAAGACGGCCGTCAGCCCCGAGGCCGCCTTGGAGGCCGGGGTTGTCACGGCGCGCGTCACGTCCACGAGGCGGACCGACAGATGCGGGCAGCCGCTCTCCGCGAGGATCGCCTCGACGGAGGCCGTCGCGCGGGCGTCGTCGCTCCCTGGCGGGCGCGAGGGGAGGGATGGCGTCGCCCCCTGGCGGCGCGAGCGTGGCCTCGGCGCTCGGGTTCGGGACGGACGGGGGAGCGGGGTCGGCTCCCGCCGGCCGAGGATGCGTGTCCTGGCGTCGTCCACACCGACAACGGCCGCTGCCAGGACGCCGGTCGCCTCCACCGTCGCGCAGGCCCTGGCCGACGCTCCTCGCAGCAGGTCGAGCCGACTCCGTCGCATGGCGCCCCCTCGGGAGGCTCCCCAGCGACCTCGGATCGTCGCGTCGAGCGTGAAAGCCGCCTCTCGGGGGCCGTTCGCCCCCTGGGATCGACGCCCGCGAGCCACCTGGCGACCGCGTCGCCGGCGGCCCGCAGGACTCTTCTTCGGGCGGCCCCCACCCCCCCGCCGGCCGAGGGATCGGAGGCGTGAGCCCTCGTGCCGCCTCGAACGGCGCGGCCGGCTGGGATGCCGGCGATCCCCCGCGGGCTCGGGAGGCGGCCCCCGGTCACGGCGCGGATCGAGGGGCGTGCCGCCGCCCCCTCGGGCTCGCGCCTGCCTTGGCCGCGTCGGCGTGCCCTGCATGCCGGGCCTCGCGCCGCGCCCTGGACTCCGGGGTGCGCTCGATCCACCCGCGCCTGCGGAAGACCAGCCAGAGCCCCACCCCCAGCCCGACGCAGCCCAGCGCGAGGGCGCCGAACGACCAGGGCGCCTTCGCGAAGGGGATCCCGGCGAGGTTGACGCCGAAGAGGCCGGTCAGGAACTGGAGCGGCAGGAACACCGCCGCCACCAGCGTGAGCACGTAGCCGTGCCGGCCCATCCGCGCCGCGCGCCGCGCGTCGAGGTGGTCGGCCAGCGCCGCGAGCCGGTCGCGCGCGCCGTCGATCTCCTCCACCGAGCGCGTGGCGCGGTCGGAGATCTCGCGCAGGGCTGCGCCCTCATGGGGCTCGATCACCGCCACGTCGGGCGAGGCCAGGCGCGCGAGCGCGTCGCGCTGGGGCGCGAGGTAGCGCCGCAGGCGGATCGCCTGGCGGCGCAGCTCGGCCAGCTCCAGCTCGTCGAGCGGGGGCGGCGCGTCGGGGCGCAGCAGCGCCTCCTCGACGTCGTCGGTGGCGTCCTCCAAGGCCACCGTCACCTCCTCGAGCCCCGAGACCAGCGCGCCGCAGAGCGTGGCCACGAGCAGGCTCCGGGTCGGCGGGGCCCGTCCGCCGGCGGCGGCGGCGCGCAGCGCGTCGAGTTCGCGCGCCGCGCGCCGCGTGGCCGTCACCACCAGCCCCGGCTCGACCCAGATCCGCACCGAGACGGTGCCGCCGGAGCCCTCGGCCTCGGCCGGGTCCACGCCGCGCAGGTTGAGGATCATGCCGCCCGCCATCGGCTGGCAGCGCGGCCGGGTCTCGCTCGCCGTCAGCGCCGCGGCGGCCAGCGGCCCGAGCCGGTCGTGCAGCCACGCCACGTCGCCCGGATCGCGCAGGTCGCGGTGGATCCAGCGGTAGGCGGCGGCCTCCTGCCCGGGCCGCTCGGGCGCGGCCGGCCGGGCGGCGCCGTCGGGCTCCACGTCGAAGGCCGCGCCCGCGCCGCGTCGAGCCCCGCGGACGGCCCCCTCGCGCGGCACGGCCGGGACCGCGCCGTCGTCGGGCCCGGCGCCGGGTGCCGTCACGGCGGGCACAGCCGCCCCTCCATGACCTTCACCCCCGCGCCCGAGAGGCGCGTGGCCATGCTGCGGCCGCCCTCGATCTCGGCGCCCGCCTCGATCCGGGAGGGCCGCCCCATCGCCTCGCCCTGGCGGATGTCGAGCGTGAGCGGCCGGCCCAGCGTCTCGGCCAGCAGCGCGGCGAGCGCGCAGGCGGCGGAGCCGGTCGCGGGATCCTCCGCGATGCCGTCGAGCGGCGCGAACATCCGCGCGCGCACCGCCTCGCCCTCCCGGACATAGGCGTAGATGTCGAAGGGGGTGGCCGCGGGGTGGCGGCGCCCGGCGTCGCGGAAGGCTCGCAGGTCGCAGGCGCAGGCGGCGAGCGCGTCCGCGCCCGTCAGCTCGACCAGCACGAAGGGCAGGCCGACGCCCGCGCGGATCGGGCCGTGCGTGTCGGTGCGCACGGCGCCCGCGTCGAGGCCGAGGCAGGCGGCGACCGTCCCGGGCGCCACCTCGGACCCCCGTTCGAGCGGGGTCGGGTTGCGCAGGCTCGCCCGGCCGCGCCCGACCCGCACGGCGACGGGCCCCACGCCCAGCTCCAGCGTCAGCTCGGGCCCGCGATCCGCGAGCGCCAGCGCGGCGCCGATGACGGGATGGCCCGCGAAGGGGATCTCGCGCGTGGGCGTGAAGATGCGGACCCGCGCCGTGCCCCCCGCTTTGGGCGGCAGCACGAAGGCCGTCTCGGAGAAGCCGAACTCCACCGCCACGACCTGCATCACGGCCTCCTCCACCGGCTCCAGCACCACCGCCAGCGGGTTGCCGGCGAAGGGGGTGTCGGTGAACACGTCCCAGACCTGGTATCGCGCGCCGCCGCGCGTGGCTTGATATCGCGCGCCGCCGCGCGTGGTTTGGGATCGCGCGCCGCCGCGCGTGGCTTGGTATCGCGCGCCGCCGCGCGTGGCTTGGTATCGCGCGCCGCCGCGCGTGGTGTTGGATCGCGCGCCGCCGCGCGTGGCTTGGGACCGCGCGCCGAGGCTCATCGGGCCGGTTCCGGCGCGCGCGCGACGGCCTGGGCGAGGCGCTTGACGGTCAGGCCCTGGACGACGATCGAGAACACCACCACGAGGTAGGTGGCCGCCAGGATGGTCGGCTTCCACTCGCCCTCGGGCAGCGCGAGCGCGAGCGCGACCGAGATCCCGCCCTTGAGCCCGCCCCAGGTCATCACCCGCACCACGCCGGGCTCGAACGCGTGGAACGGGCGCAGCAGCGTGATCGGCACCGCCACGGCGGCGAGGCGCGCCGCGAGCGAGAGCGCGATGGCCATCGCGCCCGCGATCAGGTGGTCGGCGCCGAAGGCCACCGCGAAGACCTCGAAGCCGATCATCAGGAACAGCACCGCGTTGAGGATCTCGTCGATCAGCTTCCAGAACGCGTCGACGTAGCGCGCCGTCTGCGCGCTCATGCCGCGCCGCGTGCCGATGTCGCCGATCAGGAGCCCCGCGCACACCGCCGCGATCGGCGCCGAGACGTGCAGCGCCACCGCGAGCGAGTAGCCGCCGAAGGCGAGCCCGAGCGTCAGGAGAACCTCCAGGCTGTAGTCGTCGATCCGCCGCATCAGCCGGAAGGTGAGCCAGCCCAGAACGAGGCCCAGCGCGGCCCCGCCCAGCGCCTCCTGGGCGAAGAGGGCGACGGCGCCCGACAAGCCCTCGCCGTCGTCCCCGCCCGAGGGGAAGGCCAGCCCGACGAGCACGAGGTAGACGACGTAGCCCACCCCGTCGTTGAAGAGGCTCTCGCCGGCGATCTGGGTCTCGAGCGACTTGGGCAGGTCGGCCTCGCGCAGCACGCCCAGCACCGCGACCGGGTCCGTGGGCGAGATCAGCGCGCCGAACACCATCGCCACCAGGATCGGCATGCCGGTGACGAGCGCGAAGCCCGCGCCCGCGATCAGCGTCGAGAGCGCCACCCCGATGGTCGCCATCGCGAGCACCACGCCCGCTTGCGCGCGCAGGGCGACGAGATCGACGTGGAGCGCGCCGGCGAAGAGCAGGAGCCCCAGCATCCCCTCCAGCAGCGCCTCCGAGAAGTCGATGCCGGTGACGGTCGCGCGCACCTGCCGGGCGATGCCGAGGCCGGGGACGAGCAGATCGACGCCCAGGATGACGAAGGACG
Organism: uncultured Alphaproteobacteria bacterium; assembly: GCA_963799455.1. Classification (GTDB taxonomy): domain Bacteria; phylum Pseudomonadota; class Alphaproteobacteria; order Rhodobacterales; family Rhodobacteraceae; genus CAWCXF01. The sequence continues at coordinate 1,260,844 of CAWCXF010000007.1, forward strand.
CCAGCAGCGCCACGACGAGGATGCCGATCGAGGAGGGCAGCCTGAGCGTGAGGTGGTTGATCGCCCCGAACGCGCCCGCCAGCACGATCAGGAGGGAGGCGATCTGAAGGAGCGTCATGGGCCGTTCCCCTCGGGCTGCGGGGGCGGGTTAGCATGGGGGCCCGGGGCGGGGTAGGCGCGCGCCGCCGGACGAGAGAGCCGCGCCGGCCCCCACCCCCTTGCGCGCGCCCGTCGCGCCGCGCGGGCCGTCCCCCATGGATCGCCGCCGCGCCGGCGCCGCCCCGGTGGGGGCCGACGCCCGCCGCGGGCGCCCCGTCGCTCCGCCCCCAGGCCGCCCCCACGCCTCCTCTGCGCGCGCGAGGGGGTGGGATGCCCTGGCGGGCGCAGTGCATCCGAAGCAACGGCACGCCTTCTCTGCGCGCGAGCGAGGGGGTGGGGGGCTCAACAGGGGGCAGTAACGGACACCATCACCCCCATGCCTCCTCTGTGCGCGCGAGGGGGTGGCTGGCGCCTCGGCGAGACCGGCCGGTCGCATGCACACGCCTCCTCTGTGCGCGCGCGAGGGGGTGGCCCCGCATCTGCGGCACGACCGGCGAGGGCCTCCGCTCCGCGCACGCAAGGGGTGGGGCGCGCTCGCGGAGCCGGCCCGGCGGGAGGCGGCTCCTCTCCGCGCGCGGGGGGGGCGGGGCGATCCATGCGCCGATCCGGGGGATGAGGACGCTCCTCGCCCTTCGCGCGGATGGAGCCGCGCGAGCGCATCGACCCTTTCGGGGCCGCCTCGCTGGTGGCGCCCTCGGCGCTGCCGGCGCTCAATCAGGTGGTGACCGCGCCGACGAACGACGCGCTCCAGCCGGTCTTCCTCGCAGGCCTCGGGTCGGCGCTGGCCGGGCTCGTCGCGGGGGCCGCGACGGCCGCGCACGGCGCGCCGCCGCGGTCCCGCCGCGCGATCGCGCGGCCGGGCGCGCTCATCGGCCTGCTCTTCGCCATCGAGTTCCTGTGCCTCTTCACCGCGCTCGACCTCCCCTCGGTCGCGCGGGTGTCGGCGATCCTCTACTCGATGCCGGTCTGGCTCGCGCTGATCGGCCATCGCGCGCTGCCGGGCGAGCCGGATGGACCCCGCCAGGGCCGCGGGGCTCGGCCTTTTGCCGCGCGGCTCGCCTGGGCCGTCCTCGCGCGCGAGGGGCCGTGGGCGAGCCGCTCGCGCTCGCCGCGGCGGTGTCCCGGGCCGGGATCGTGCTCTGCGCGCGGGGCACGCGGCCGAGGCCGCGCGCCCCGACATGCAGCCGATGTGGCAGCTCACGGTCTCGGCCCCGGTCCCGCTGGCGCTCTCGCCGCTCCTCGGGCCGTGGGTCCGCGAGCCCCGGTCCTGGCACCTCGCGGGCGGCGCGTCCCAGGTCTCGATCGCCTCGGGCGGATTCCTGTCCTGGCCGTGGCTCCTGACGATCCACCCCACCGCCGGGGCGGGGTCGCTCTCGTTCCTGACGCCGATCCTCGGCGTCGCGCTGGGATGGCGCATCCTGGGCGAGAGCGTGGGCCCACGGATCCTCGTCCCCGCGGCGCTGGTGGCGGGCGGGCTGGTGCTCGTCAACCGCCCCGTCGGGGCGTCGGTCGCCGTCGCGCCCCCCGGCGCGCACTGGGGCCGTCGCGCCCCCCGGCGCGCACTGGAGCCGTCGCGCCCCCCGGCGCGCACTGGGGCCGTCGCGCCCCCCGGCGCGCACTGGAGCCGTCGCGCCCTCCGGCGCGCGGTCTGGGGTGGCCCGGGGCGTGCCGCGAGTTCGGCCGACGGGCTCGGGCTCCGTCGAGCCGCTCGACGCCCGCCCGTCGGGGCCGCGGCGCGATGGACGGCGCGGGGCGCGTGAGCGCGACGCGTCCCGGCGGCGGGGCCGCCTGCCAAGGCCCGCCGAAGGGCCGCCGAAGGGCCGCCGAGGGCGCCCGCGCTCAGGTGCCGCAGAAGGTCGCCGTCACCACCTCCTTGGGCGCGGGCGGCGCGGCGTGGGCCGCGGTCAGCGGGCCGTCCTCGAAGGGCGCGGCCATCGCCTCCAGCATCTCGTGGAAGGGCGCCATGTCGCCCGACACGGCCGATGCGATCAGCGCCTCGACGCGGTGGTTGCGCGGGATCGCGGCCGGGCTCGCCGCGCGCATGAGGGCGCGGGCCTCCTCGTCGGAAGCCTCGTCCTCGGCGCGGCGCGCGCGGTGGCGCCCGGGCCAGTCGCCGAGCGCCTCGGGCGCCTCGAAGGCCGCCGCCGCCCGGTCGTCGGCCAAGCCGCGGAACGCCAGCGTGAAGTCGGCCCGGCCCGCCGCCATGCGGTCGAGCAGGTCGGCGATCAGCGCGGCGTCGCCCTCGCGCTCAGAGGCGAGGCCGAGCTTGGCGCGGAAGCGCCGCAGCTGGGCCGAAGCGTAGGCGTCCGCGAAGCCGTTCACGACCTCGGTGGCCTCCTCCACCGCGGCCTCGCCGCCCATCAGCGGCAGCAGGCAGGTGGCGAGCTGCGCCATGTTCCAGGCCGCGATCCGGGGCTGGTTGGCGTAGGCGTAGCGGCCCATCTGGTCGATCGAGGAGAACACCCGGCCCGGATGGTAGGCGTCCATGAAGGCGCAGGGGCCGTAGTCGATGGTGATGCCGCCGACATGGGCGTTGTCGGTGTTCATCACGCCGTGGACGAAGCCCAAGGCCATCCAGTGGGCGATCAGCTCGGCCTGCGCGGCCACGGCCGCGCGCAGCAGGCCCATCGGGCCGTCCGCGTCCGGGTGATGGCGCTCGATGGCCATGGCGGCCAGGCGCTCCAGCGCGTCCACGTCGCCGCGCGCGGCGAAGTACTGGAAGGTGCCGACGCGGATGTGCGAGGGCGCGACGCGGGTCAGCACGGCGCCGGGGAGCGGGCGCTCGCGCAGCACCGTCTCGCCGGTGGCCGCGGCCGCGAGCGCCCGGGTCGTCGGCACGCCCATCGCGGCCATCGCCTCGCTGACCACGTATTCGCGCAGGACGGGGCCGAGCCAGGCGCGCCCGTCGCCCATGCGCGAGAAGGGCGTCGGGCCCGAGCCCTTGAGCTGGAGATCCCAGCGCCGGCCGTCCGGCCCCACCACCTCGCCCAGAAGATGCGCGCGCCCGTCCCCGAGCCGCGGCACCCAGCCGCCGAACTGGTGCCCCGCATAGGCCTGCGCCAGCGGCTCGGCGCCCTCGGGCACGGCGTTGCCGGCGAAGACCTCGGGCATCGCGCGCAGGGCGTCCGGGTCGAGCCCCATCTCGCCCGCGAGGCCGTCGTTGAGCGCGATCAGCCGCGGCTCGGCCACGGGCGTCGGGTCGAGCCGGGCGTGGAAGCGCTCGGGCAGGCGGGCGTAGCTGTTGTCGAAGGCGATCGCGGGCGCGGTCCCGGTCGTGGAGGCAGGGGTCGAGGCGGGCATGGGCTCCTCCGGCGGCTGGGCCTCACCTATGGGCCGGGGACGGGCTTTCCCAGGGGTGGAGAGCCGGTTCGGCGATCCGCCGGTCCCCCCCGCCGGTCCCCCCATCGACTGCGGCCCGGCGCCGGGGGGCCGGCGCCGGCGCATCGTCCGGTCCGACCGAACCGGTCGGGCGCCCGGACCATGCGGCCACGAAGGAGCCGGGAGCCCGGGGCGATCCCGCCCGGTCGGAACGCGCCCTAGAGGGGCCAGTAGAGCCGGCGCAGCGGCACCATCGCGCGCATCTCGCCGTCGAGCGCGTCGTAGTGGGCGAGCAGCAGCCGCACGAGGTCATCGAGCGTCATCAACCGCACGGGGATGGCCGCGCGGTCGGCCTCGTAGCGCGCCTCGCGGGTGAAGCCGCCCGTCGAGACGAACACGCCGCGGTCGCCCGCGCGCCGACCGCCGAGGAAGGAGCGGATCATGTCGGGGCCCGCCTTGCCGGCGCGGTGCTTGACCTCGACGTGGATGCGCGGATCCTCGACGCCGAGCGGGTCGGGCGTGGCGAGGATGTCGCTGCCGCGGTCGGGGCCGCGCGGCGAGACCTCGGCGCTGTAGCCCAAGGCGCGCAGCAGCCCCGCGACGAACTGCTCCATCTCGTTCGGGACGAGCGCCGCCACGCGGTCCTTGACGCGCTCGGCCGCCTCCTCGGCGAGCCCTTGGGGCGTGCGCGGGGGCGGGGCCGCGGCCTCCTCGGCGCCCTCCGGCTCCTCCGGGGCGGCCGGCTCCGCGGGCCGGGGCGGCTCCCGGCCTTCAGCCAGGGCACGGATCTCCGCCTCGGCCTCGCCCCGGATGCGAAAGAGGGTGCTGATCGAGCCGAGCGTGCCGCGCGCGGTCTGGGAGAGGTCGTCGCGGGCGATCTCGGCGCCCCACCGCACGTCGCGCAGATGGGCGTAGGGGTTGCCTTCCTCGGCCTCGGGCCCCGCGGGATCGAAGCGGTAGGGACCGGCGACGCGGCCCACGGCGTAGACCCTCGCGCCCGGATCGTAGGTCAGGACGGCGTCGCCCTCCTCGATCTCCTGGACGAAGCGCCACACCGCCGATGCCCCCGCGGCGGCGCCGTTGTCGTCCATGGACGCGCGCAGGCGCTCGCGCAGCGCCTCGCGGCTCGGGAGCGCGCCGGCATCGCCCGCCTCAGACCACCCGACGGCGACGACGCCGCGGTCCCTGAAGCCGTCGTAGACCACGCCGCCGCGCCCCGCGCGGACCATCCAGGTCGCCATCCGGTCTCCTCCCCCTCGTCGAGCCCGATCCGATCACGGGGTCGCGCAGGCCGCAAGCGTCCGAGGGGGCGACAGATTTCGGCGCACGAGGACGGCCCCCTGACCTCCGCCTCCGGCTGCGGCCGGTCCCGGAAGAGCGTCGGCGTCGGCGCCGGGGCGCGGCGGCGACCCCGGTCGGCGCGGCGGGTGCGACCTCGACGCGCATCGTCGGCCCGCCTCGCCCATGGCCTCGCCCACACCGCTCGGCGCCGTCACGGCAGCCGCGCCAGCCGCTCGATCAGCAGGTTCCAGAAGCCCTCGGCGTCGGCCTGTCCGAGGAACGTGGCGTTGGGCGCTCGGTCCGTGACGCCCCACCAGTCGGCCACGGTCATGCCGCGGGTGGAATCCGAGACCGTCTCGATCTCGACGTTGACGTGGCGGCCCGAGAACAGCTCGGGCGCCAGGAGGCGCGCGATCACGCAAGGATCGTGGAGCGGCGCGCCGAGGGCCCCGTACTTCTCCCGGTCGAAGCGCTCGAAGAAGCCGCACCAGCCGGCCACCACCGCGCCCGCGCGGTTGCCCAGGGCGCGCAAGGCGTCGAGCCGCTCGTGCGTGGTCAGCACCTTGTGCGTGGCGTCGAGCGGCAGGACGGTGATCGGCCGGCCACAGGCGAACACGGCCGCCGCCGCCTCGGGATCGACGTAGATGTTGAACTCGGCCGCGGGCGTGACGTTGCCGACCTCGAAGTAGGCCCCGCCCATCAGGACGATCCCGGCCGCCCGCCCCACCGCGTCGGGCGCGCGCTCGAAGGCGAGCGCGAGGTTGGTGAGCGGACCCAGCGCGCAGAGCGTGACCGTGCCGGGCGGCTCGCGCCGCAGGGTCTCGGCGACGAAGTCGGCGGCGTGAGCCTCCTGCACGGGCATCGCCGGCTCGGGCAGGTCGGCGCCGTCGAGCCCGGTGCGGCCATGGACGTGCTCGGCCGTCACCAGCGCGCGCCTCAGCGGCGCGTCGGCCCCCGCGTGGACGGGCACGTCCGGCCGCCCGGCCAGCTCGCACACGGCCCGCGCGTTGCGGGTGGTGAGGTCGAGCGGCACGTTGCCGGCGACGGTGGTGATGCCCAGCAGCTCGATCTCGGGCGAGGCCAGCGCCAGCAGGATCGCCACGGCGTCGTCCTGGCCGGGGTCGGTGTCGATGATGATCCTCATGCCGCTTCGTCGCATGGCGGGGGCGCGGCGCAAAGGGCCGAACGGGCAGCGGCTCAGCCCCCGGAAGGCGGATCCGCGCGCCGCGCCGGAGGCGTCAGACCGACCGAGGGCCGTCCGCGTCCCCCATCTCCCATCGGGGAACGGCCCTCGGCCGCATGCGGTGGCGGGCCCGGCGCGGCCCGACCGCAGCGGGCCGAGGCGTCTGCACGGCCCGCGTCCGCCTCGCGCGTTCGTCGCCCATGCTGCCCCCAAGGGACGGCCCCACGGCCCGCGACCGACGTTCCGCGCCGCTGCCGCCCGCACCGTCCCGCCGGACGGCCACCCGCCTCCCCCGCCCGCGATGGCCGCCGCCCGCCGTCGCCGCTTCGGTCCGCAGGGCCGTCGCCACTCGCGGGGGCCGCTGCCACCCGTCGTCGCTACGGCCCGTCGAAGTTCACCTCCTCGGTCAGGCGCAGGGCGTCCGCGCGCAGCGCGCCGAGGCGCTCGAGCGAGACGTCGTCCGGGGTCAGATCGCCCCAGCTGCGGACCCGCTCGGAGGGCGTGGCGCCAGGCGCGACCGGATACTCGTCGTTGGCCTCGGCGTAGATCTCCTGCGCCTCGGGGGAGGCGAGGAACTCCATGAACGCGCGCGCGTCCTCGGGGTGGGGCGCGGCGGCGGTCATCGCCACGCCGGAGATGTTGACGTGGGTGCCGCCCCCCTCGAAGCGGGGGAAGACGATGCGCACGCTCTCGGCCCACTCGCGCTCCTCGGGGTCGTCGAGCATCTGGCCCATGTAGTAGGTGTTGCCGAGCGACAGGTCGCACTCGCCGGCCCAGATCGCGCGCACCTGGGCGCGGTCGTTGCCCTGCGGCTTGCGCGCGAGGTTGGCTTTGAGCCCCTCGAGCCAGTCGCGGGCGCCCTCCTCGCCCTGGTGCTCGATCATCGCGGCGGTGAGCGCCAGCGTGTAGGGGTGGGTGCCCGAGCGGGTGCAGATCCGGCCCTCGAACTCAGGATCCGTCAGCGCCTCGTAGGTGGTCACCTCGCCGTCGGGCACGCGCTCCTTGGAGGCGTAGACCACCCGCGCGCGGGTGGTGACGCCGAACCAGTGGCCCTCGGGGTCGCGTAGGTTGGCCGGGATCGCCGCCTCCAGCACCGCGCTCTCGACGGCCTGCGTGACGCCGGCCTCCTTGGCCTCGATCAGCTTCGCGGTGTCCACCGTCAGGATCACGTCGGCGGGCGAGCGCGGCCCTTCGGCCACCAGCCGCTCGGTGAGGCCCTGGTCGAGGAACACCGCGTTGGTCTCGATCCCGGTCTGCTCGGTGAAGGCGTCGAGCAGGGGCTGGATCAGCTCGGGCTGGCGGTAGGAGTAGATGTTGACCTCCGCCCAGGCGGGCAGGGCCGCGGCGGAGGCGAGAAGGGCCAGGGTCAGGCGCATGAGAGGGCTCCCTCGGGGATGACGATCGCCCCGGCATATTCCCGACCGGAACGCTCGGGTCAATCCCGATCCGCGCGCTCGGGTATGTGACCTGGGGTCTCGGCGGCCTTCTGCGCCTCCCACAGCGCGTCCATCTCCCGCAGCGTCGCCTGCGCGGGCCGCCGCCCCTCGGCCGCGAGCGCCGCCTCGACGCCCTCGAAGCGGCGGGCGAACTTGGCGTTCGCGGCGCGCAGGGCCCCTTCGGGATCGACGCCGCGATGGCGGGCGAGGTTGACCACGGCGAAGAGGAGGTCGCCCAGCTCCTCGGCGGTCTCCTCGGGGCCGCGGGCCTGGGCCAGCTCGCGCGCCTCCTCGGCCACCTTCTCGGCGACGGGGCCGGGGTCGGGCCAGTCGAAGCCCACGCGCGCGGCGCGGCGCTGGAGCTTCGCGGCCCGCGTCAGCGCCGGCAGGCCGAGTGGGATGCCGTCGAGCGCGCGCGCCTCGCCGCGGCCCGCGCGCTCGGCGGCCTTGGCGGCCTCCCAGTCGGCGGCCTGCGCCTCGGCGGACTTGTCGCGCGGGGCGTCCCCGTCGCGCGACACGGCGCCGAAGACGTGCGGGTGGCGCGCGATCATCTTGCCGCAGATGGCGTCCACCACGCCCGCGAGGTCGAAGCGGCCGGCCTCCTCGGCCATGCGGGCGTGGTAGGCGACCTGGAGCAGCAGGTCGCCCAGCTCGACGCGCAGTTCGTCCCAGTCGCGCCGCGCGATGGCGTCGGCGACCTCGTGCGCCTCCTCGATCGCGCAGGGCGCGATCGAGTCGTGGGTCTGCTCCAGATCCCAGGGGCAGCCGGTCTCGGGATCGCGCAGGCGGCGCATGATCTCGGCCAGCCGGTCGAGGCCCGGGGGCGCTGCGTGGATGGGGTCCATGGGGGCCTCTCGGATCGCGGGTCGGATGAGCCTAGGACGCGGCGGGGCAGAGCCCAAGCGGGGCGCGCGCCGCCTCGGGCGCGGGATGCGGCCCGCGGGACCGCGGCGTCCGTATCGCGGGGCGGGCGCGAGGGGCGTCCCGGCGGCGGGGTGCGGGCCGATCCGCGCGCGGGGGCCCGAGCCGGGTCCATGGCGGGGCCCGTCCGCGCGGACGGGCCCCGCGTCGAGGCGTCCGGCCGCCTGGGTCGAGACGGGCGCAGGGACCGCAGACGGGGGCCTCGGCGCTCGCGCCCGACGGCGGGTCCGGGCCTTGCCGGGACGCGCAGGCCCGCATCCCGCCCTCAGGCGCGCTCCAGCGCCTCGACGATGGCGCCGAAATCGTCCGCCTTGAGCGAGGCCCCGCCGACGAGCGCCCCGTCCACCTCGGGCACCGCGAACACCTCGGCCGCGTTGGAGGGCTTGACCGAGCCGCCGTAGAGCAGGCGCACGCCGCGCCCGGCCTCGCCCAGGCGCTCGACCAGGCGCTCGCGCAGGAACCCGTGGACCTCGGCGATCTGGTCGGGGGTCGGCACGCGGCCCGTGCCGATGGCCCAGATCGGCTCGTAGGCGACCACCAGCGTCTCGGGGCCGGCGTCGGGCAGCGAGCCCGCGAGCTGGCGGCCCACCACGTCGAGCGCGCGGCCCGCCTCGCGCTCGCCCTCGGACTCGCCCAGGCAGACGAGCGCCGTGAGCCCCGCCTCGATGGCGGCACGGGCTTTGGCGCGCACGGTCGCGTCGTCCTCGCGGTGATCGGCGCGGCGCTCGGAATGGCCGAGGATGGCGAAGCCCGCGCCCGCCTCGCGCAGCATCGGGGCGGAGAGGTCGCCGGTGTGCGCGCCCGAGGCCTCCGCATGGGCGTCCTGCGCGCCGATGACGATGGGCCCCGCGACCTGCGCCGCGCGGTGGATCAGCGTCGCGGGCGGCGCGATCCAGACATCGACCGACGGTGCCGGATGCGCGGCGGCCAGCGCCTCGATCTCCCCGAGCGCGGCGCCGTCGCCGTTCATCTTCCAGTTCCCGGCGGCGAGGCGTCGCAACTTCTCTGTCTCCTTCCGGTCAGCGCTCGGCGCACGAGCGCGCGGCCAAGCCCTAGCCGCCGTCGACGACCTCGTCGCGGAAATTCGTCACGACGAGTCGCCAGTAGTCGAAAGTGTCCTCAAAGTTGCGTTGAGAGACGCCATAGTCGACGTTGACGTCCATCCGCACCACCGGATCCCCATCGGGATCGATGTGCCCGCGGCCGAACCGGTTCTCGTAATTCCATTGGTTCACCCGGTCCATTGGCACGCCGGGGGCGTTCCAGCCGGCGTAGAACTGCAGGCTCGTGCAGTCGGCGCCACCCTTGCAGCCGTAGAAGTAAAGGGCATAGCGGACGCCATCCACCCGGCCGACGATCATCGGGTCGCCCTGCGAATCCGTCTCGAGGTTGGCCATGCCGAAACCGCTGGCGACGTTCAGGATCGCGGCGGGATCGCCTCCGTCGATGGCGCCCGACTGCGCGGCTGCCGAGATTGGGGTGAGCGCGACGAGCACGGATGTGGCCATGGATGCGAGCTGCGAGGGCGTCATGCGGATCTCCAACTGCCGTGTGAGCCGATCGCTCGGCTCCCTATGCTCGCAGCCATCTAACCCAGCGTCAATCGGCTGGTCGTCGCCACCGCCGGGCCGCCGTCGCCAACGCGCTCAACGCGCCTCCAGCGCCTCGTCGAAGCGGATCGACTCGCCGCAGCCGCAGGCGTCCACCACGTTGGGGTTGCGGAACCTGAAGCCCGAACTCGAGCAGCGAGGTCTCGTAGTCGATCTCGGTGCCGAAGAGGAACATCTGCGCCATCGGCGCGATGATGACGCGCGCCTCGCCCTGCTCGATCACCTCGTCGGCGGGGCCGGCCTCGTCCACGGTGTCCATCGTGTACTCCATCCCCGCGCAGCCGCCCTTCTTGACGCCGATCTTGAGCGCGTGGTGACCGCCCTCGGCCATCAGGCGGGCGATGCGCGCCTCGGCGGCGGGCGTGATGGTGACGGGGGACTGACCGGGGACGGCGAACATCGTGGGGCTCCTGTTCCTGACCGCCAAGGTAGGGCTTGGCGGCGGGCCGCTCAAGGGCCGGGCTCAGCGCCCCCGCAGCGGGCGGGCCGGGTTGCCGGCGACGGTGACGCCGGGAGCCACGTCGCGCGTGACGACCGCGCCCGCGCCGACCACCGCGCCGTCGCCCACCGTGACGCCGGGCAGGATCAGCGCGCCCGCGCCGATCCAGACGTCCGCGCCCACCGTCACGGGCTTGCCGGTCTCCAGCCCTTGCGCGCGCACGGCCGCCTCGCGCGGGTGGTCGGCGGCCAGGAGCTGCGCGTGCGGCCCGATCTGGGTGCGGTCGCCGATGCGGATCTCGCACACGTCGAGCAGCACCACGCCGAAGTTGAGATAGACGTCGTCGCCGATGTGGACGTGGACGCCGTAGTCGAGGTGGACGGGCGCGTTGACGCCGAAGTCGCGCCCGACGGAGCCGAACATGCGGGCGTGCAGCGCCTCGCGCGCGGCGCGGTCGTCCATCGTGGTGCTCGCGTGGGCGCGCATCAGCGACTGCACGCGCGCGCGCATCGCGCGCAGCTCCGGATCGCCCGGGCGGTAGGGCTCGCCCGCCAGCATCCTCTCGCGCTCGGATCTCGGATCGCTCATGCCGCCTCCCTCTCGCCGCGCGTGGTGAGCCGGCCCGCGAGCGCGTCGAGCGCCGCGCGGGCCCCCGGCTCGTGGCGCCCGCCCTGATGGCGCCCGTCCTGGTGGCGCCCGCCCTGATGGCGCCCGTCCTGATAGCGCCCGTCCTGATAGCGCCCGTCCTGATGGCGCCCGTCCTGATGGCGCCCGTCCTGATGGCGGACGAGCCATTCCTCCGAGGCGAGCGCCTCGATCGGCCCCGGAAGACGGACTAGCGGGGTCGTGCCGTCGCCGACGAAGGTCGGCAGCACGACGCGCCCGACCCCGGCGCGCGCCATCTCGGCGGCGAGGAGGGGGGTGTCGGCGCGCGTTGCGACCTCGGCCGCGTGGTTCGCCAGCACCCGGCGGCCCGAGGGCGTCTCGGCCGAGTCGTAGGAGGGGCCGATCCGCCCCGAGACCCCCTCGGAGAGGCCATGTCGGCCGCGGCGCGTCTCGAACGCCCCCATGCGGCGGCTCGACGGGGCGGGGCTCGCCCCCGTGACCTGCGCCGCGCGCAGGATCCCGCCCTCGCGCGCCACGGCCGCAAAGGTGGCGTGGTCGTCCCGGTCCGGCCCCTTCATCGGCGCAAGTGCTCCCTCGAACGCGGCGGGCGCCGCGGCGGTCGCGGACGGCGCAGCTTGGGGAAGGCCATCACGAGGAGGCTCGCCGTGATGCCGTCCGCCGCGCTTCCCCCCTAGCCCGCGCCCCGCGCCCTCACGGAAGACCGGAAGGAGCGGGCGGGGTTCGCACGGATGCGAGCGGAGTCGCGCCGGGCTCGAAGCCTGCGCCGCCGAGAGGGGCTGACCGCCCGGCTCGCCGGGGCGATCGGGGCCTCGGGGGGCGCTACATGAAGCCCAGCTCAAGCCGCGCCTCGTCGGACATCATCTCCATGCCCCAGGGCGGGTCGAAGGTGAGCTGCACGTCCACCATGCGCACGCCGGGCAGGGGCTCGATCGCCTCCGCGACCCAGCCGGGCATCTCGCCCGCGACCGGGCAGCCGGGCGCCGTCAGCGTCATGATGACCCGCACATCGGACTCGGGCGAGATCTCGACGGTGTAGACCAGCCCGAGGTCGTAGATGTTGACGGGGATCTCGGGGTCGTGGACCGTCCGGCAGGCCTCGACCACGGCCTCGTGCAGCGGGTGGTCCGTCGTCGAGGGCCGGATCAGCGGCGCGCCCTCGAGCGGCGCGCTCCCGAAGGGGTCCGAGGCCGGCGGACGCGGGACCGCCTCGGGCCGGTCGGCTTCGGATCGCTCGATGGCGTCGCCCTCGGCCCCGATGCGGGCGTCGGCGGGATGGGCGGTCATGGCGTCCTCCGGATGGAATGCCTTACCGACGAGATAAGGATTGGGGGCGGGGCGGTCCAGGGGGCGGAGCGACGGGTCTCCGCGTCGCAGGGCACGCCCCCGCGAAGGACCGCGAGGACGGATGCCCTGTCGGGAGGCGGCACGACGCCGGGCCCGCGCCGCCCAGGCCCCGCCCCCCGGCTGGCCGCCGACGAGGCGCGCGGATCCGGTCCTCGCCTCGACGCGATGCCCCCCGCGCGGACCGCGTTGGAGCGCGACGCCGGGGAAGCGGCCCGCGGCCGGGCGCGCGACGGCTCAGCCCACCCGCACCTCGGTCTGGGCGTCGAGCGTCTTGGCCAGCGCGTCGAAGCGCGCGCGCGCCACCTCGCCGAAGAGGGCGCGCGTCTCGCGCTCCAGCGTCAGCGTCAGCCGGCGCGCGCCGCCGTCCCAGTCGAGACGGCCCATCTTGGCCGGGTCGGCGACCGACAGCATGGCGCCGAAGCGCATCGCGGCGCCGAGCCGTCGCGCGTCCCGCACCTCCTCCTCGCCCAGCAGCGCGATCACGTCGGCGAAGCGGTCGCTGGCGGCGGTCTTGTAGCGGTGCATCAAGGCGAGGCCGAGGAACACGCGCTCGGTGTGGGTGAGCCCGCCGAGGTTGGCCCGCGTCGCGGTCTCGAAGCAGACCTCGGCGCGGTAGTCGGGATGCGCGCGCCAGGAGGTGTCGTGCAGCAGGCACGCGGCCTTGACGAGGCGCAGCCGCGCGGGCGGCGCGTGCGCGTAGAGCGGCTCCAGGAAGCCGTAGAGCGCGCGGCCGAAGCCGGGCAGGCGGGCCTCGCGCGCCTCGGCGAAGCGCGCGGCCTCGATCAGCGGGTCGCGCTCGCGCAGGCGCTGGGGCATCTGCTCGTAGAGCAGCCCCTCGCGGATGCCGTAGGACGACACCGCGATCTCGCGCGGCGCAAAGGCGCGCACCAGCCGGCCCAGCACCTCCGACGCGACCGGCACCAGCGCCATGCGCGCGGACCCGATGCCGGCCTCGCGGCGGCGCTCCTCGGGGTCGGCGGCGGCGATCCACTCGACCGTCTCGCGCACCGATTCGGGGCTCATGCGGTACTCGTGCAGCACCGCGAGCGGGTAGCCGGTGCGCAGCATGTCGAAGCGCGCGATCGCGCGCCACGAGCCCCCCACGAGGTAGAGCGGCCGCCCCTCGCCGCCGACCGCGCCCCGCAGCTCCTCGATCGCCGCGTCGATGACGGCCCGGCGCTCCTTCCTGCCGCCCTCCACGCGCTGGAGCGCCAGCGGCCCCAGCGCCGAGGTCTGGCGCCGCCCGACCCGGCCGCCCGAGACCTCGGCCAGCTCCATCGAGGAGCCGCCGATGTCGCAGATCACGCCGTCGGCCTCGGGCCATCCCAGCAGCACGCCTTGCGCCGAGAGCCGCGCCTCCTCGCGCCCGTCGATCACCCAGAGCTTGATGCCGGTCTCGCGCTCGACCTCCTCGCGGAAGTCGGGGCCGTCCGAGGCGTCGCGCACGGCGGCCGTGGCCACCGCCGAGAGCGGCCGGATGCCCATCGCGTCGCCCAGCAGCGCGAAGCGCTTGAGCGCCGAGAGCGCGCGCTCGCGCCCCTCGGGATGGAGCCGCCCGGTCTCGCCGAGGCCGGTGCCGAGCGCGCACATCACCTTCTCGTTGTAGAAGTAGGCGGGCGAGCGCGCGGCGCCGTCGAACACGACGAGCCGCACCGAGTTCGAGCCGACATCGACCACGCCCACGCGCGAGAGCGCGCGCGCCGAGGGGTCGTCGAAGAGCGGCCGGCCGAAGGGGCCGTGGTCGATGTCGTCCTTCACGCGCGCGTCCCTCGCTTCGAGTCCGGTCATTCGGCCGCCGCCTCGCGCGCGGGGGCGCGCTCGGGCTCCGGGCCGTGGGTCAGGTCGGGGACGTCGCCGGCGCCCGCCGAGCCGCGGCCCGACAGCGACGGGTTCTCCATGAAGAAGCGGTGGCAGGAGAACGCGTCCGCGTCGCCCGCCGCGGGCCGCTCGAAGGCGCCGTCGGGGCCGAGCAGCCAGGACTGCGCCTCGTCGCGCAGGTTGGCGGCCATGATCTGGCTGGTGATCTGCGCCTTCACGGTGGGGTTGAGGATCTCGACCAGCGTCTCGACGCGGCGGCCGAGGTTGCGCCCCATCCAGTCGGCCGAGGAGATGTAGACGCGCGCCCGCGCCGAGGGCAGGCCGTGGCCCGCGCCGAAGCAGACGATGCGCGAGTGCTCCAGGAAGCGCCCGACGATCGACTTGACGCGGATCGTCTCCGAGAGCCCCTCGACGCCGGGCCTGAGCCCGCAGATGCCGCGCACCACGAGGTCGATCCTCACGCCGGCCCGGGAGGCCGCGTAGAGCGCGTCGATCACGTCGGGCTCGACCAGGCTGTTCATCTTGGCCCAGACCGCCGCGGGGCGCCCCGCGCGCGCGTGACGGGCCTCCGCCGCGATCATCTCGATCAGGCGCGCCTTCAGCGTGAGCGGCGAGATGGCGAGGTTGTCGAGGTGGTCGGGCGGCACCGAGCCCGAGAGGTAGTTGAAGACCTTGGTGGCGTCGCGCCCGAGCACGTCGTCGCAGGTGAACAGGCTGAGGTCGGTGTAGACGCGCGCGGTGATCGGATGGTAGTTGCCGGTGCCGAAATGGGTGTAGGTCCGCAGCCCCCCGCCCTCGCGCCGCACCACGGTGGCGATCTTGGCGTGGGTCTTGTAGTCGATGAAGCCGTAGGTGACGTGCGCGCCCGCGCGCTCGAGCTTGCGGGACTGGCGGATGTTGGCGGCCTCGTCGAAGCGCGCCTTGAGCTCCACCAGGGCGGTGACGGACTTGCCGGCCTCGGCCGCCTCGCACAGCGCGTTCACGATCGGGCTGTCGGCGGAGGTGCGGTAGAGCGTCTGCTTGATCGCCACCACGTCGGGGTCCACGGCGGCTTGGCCGACGAAGCGCACCACCATGTCGAAGGTCTCGTAGGGGTGGTGCAGCAGCATGTCCTTCCGGCGGATGGCCGCGAACATGTCGCCGTCGCAGTCCTGCACGCGCTCGGGCACGCGCGGCGTGAAGGAGGGCCAGAGCAGCTCGGCGCGCCCGTCGAGGATCAGCTCGGTGAGATCCGAGATGCCGATCAGCCCGGCGATCTCGACCACTCCGTCCTCTCCCACGTCGAGCTCGTCCATGATGAGCGCGCGCAGCGCGGCGGGCGCGCCGGCCGAGACCTTGAGGCGCACCACCTCGCCGCGCCTGCGGCGCTTGAGCGCGGTCTCGAACTCGCGCACCAGATCCTCGGCCTCCTCCTCCAGCTCCAGGTCGCTGTCGCGCAGCACCTTGAAGAGGCAGTGCCCCGTGATCCGGTGGCCGGGGAAGAGGCTGCCGATCTCCATCAGGAGCAGCGCCTCCAGCGGCAGCACGCGGCGCTCGCCCGTGGGCGAGGGCAGGTGGACGAAGCGGTCGACCTGCGCCGGGATCGGCAGGAGCGCGCGCAAGGCGGGCCCGCCCCGCTCGCGCTCGAGCTGGAGCGCGAGCGAGAAGCCGTTGTTGGGGATGAAGGGGAAGGGGTGGGCGGGGTCGATCGACAGCGGCGAGAGCACCGGGAACACCATCTTGAGGAAGTGCTCGGCGAGATGGTCGCGGTCGGCCCCGCTCAGGCCCTCGGCCTCGACGATGGTGATGCGCTGCGCCTCCAGCTCGGCGCGCAAGGCGCCCCAGACGCGCTGCTGCCGCTCGATCAGGTCGCGCGCGTCGCGGTCGATGAGCACGAGCTGCTCGGCCGGGCTGCGCCCGTCGGCCCCGGGCGTGGTGTTGCCGGCCTGCGCGAGGCTGCGCAGGCCGGCCACGCGCACGGTGTAGAACTCGTCGAGGTTGGCGGCCGAGATCGACAGGAAGCGGACGCGCTCCAGGAGCGGCACGCGCGGGTTCTCGGCCTCCTCCAGCACGCGGGTGTTGAACGCGAGCCAGCTCAGCTCGCGGTTGAAGAAGCGGGCGGGGGCGCCCGCCTCGACGCCGGGCAGCGCGCGCGGCTCGGGCGGCGCGGCGTTGAGGAAGTCGGCGCGGGTCATCGAGGGGCCTCGGCGAGGGCCAGGGGGCAGGGGCCCATCGCTCAGGCGGCCTCGCCCAGGATCCGGGCGGCGAGCGCGCGGCTGACCGGGCGGCCTTCGGCCAGCGCCAGGGCGTCGAGGCCGGCGACGATGCGCTGGGCGGCGGCGAAGCTGCGCTCCATGCGCGGCAGCAGCCAGCCGATGAGCGCGGGCGGCGCCTGCACCTGGCGGTCGGCGAAGAGCTTGACGAGGAGCGCTGCTAGCAGCGCGTCGTCGGGCGCGTGCAGCCGCGCCGCGCCCGCGGCCTCGATCCGGCTGGCGAGGTCGGGCAGCGCCACGTCCCAGCGCGAGGGCGCGCCGCGGCCGGTCATCAGCAGCGCCCCCCCGCGCGCCGCCAGGAGGTTGTGCAGGTGCAGCAGCGCCGTCTGGGCGCCCGGGCCCGCGCGCGGCACGTCCTCGACGGCGACGCGGCCGTGATCGGCCAGCATCGGCAGGTCGGCCTCCGTCAGCCCGGCGGCCGGCACCACGCGCGCGCCCGCCGCCTCGGCCCAGACATGGGCGAGATGGGTCTTGCCCGAGCCCTCGGGGCCCATCAGCGCCTGCTTGCCGCCGGGCCAGCCCCGCCAGCCGTCGAGCGCCGCCAGCGCCGCCGCGTTGGCCTCGGAGACGAAGAACTCGGCCCGGCCCCTGGCCGCGCGGGCGGGCAGGTCGAGCGCGAGCTGGCGCGCCGCGCTCACGACGCCCTCCGGCTCGGCGCCGGCGGGGGGGGCGAGGCCACGGGGGGCCTCGGCCCCTCAAGCGGCCCGGCTGCGCCCTCGGGAGCCCCTCCGGGGGGCGGCGCCTCCGACGGCTCCGCAGAGGGTTCCGCGGTGAGTTCCGCAGGGGGCTTCGCAGGGGGCTTCGCAGGGGGCTTCGCAGGGGGCTTCACGGAGGGCTGGGGGGCCGCGTCGGTCCCGCGGTAGAGCGTCGAGGCGCGGTAGCGCTCGAGGCCGAAGCGGGCGATCACGCCGAGCACGGCGGCGAGCGGCACCGCGACCAGCAGCCCCACGAAGCCGAACATCGCGCCGAAGGCCGACAGCGCCAGCAGCAGCCAGACCGGGTGCAGCCCGACGCTGCCGCCCACCAGCTTCGGCGTGAGCACGTTGCCCTCCATCATCTGGCCCGACACGAAGATCGCGGCGACGACGGCGATCATGCCCCACTCGCCCCAGAACTGGAACAGCGCCAGCCCGATCGCCAGCCCCCCGCCGACGATCGCGCCCACATAGGGGATGAACGAGACGAGCCCCGCGAGGACGCCCACGACGAGCCCGAAGGTCAGCCCCGCGAGCATCAGGGCGCCGGCGTAGTAGACGCCCAGGATGAGCATCACCGTGCCCTGGCCGCGCAGGAAGCCCGACAGCGTCTCGTCCACCTCGCGCGCGAGGCGCCGGATGGTGGGCTGATGCTCGCGCGGCAGCAGCGCGTCGACCGAGGCCACCATGCGGTCCCAGTCGAGCAGCAGGTAGAACGCCACCACCGGCACGATCAGCACGAAGACCACCACCCCGAGCACGCCGAGCGCCGAGTCCACCAGCCCGGCGATCAGGAGGCCGCCGCGCTCGCGGATCAGCTCGCCCGCGCCGCGCAGCGAGCGCTGGAGCGCGGGCTCCAGCTCCCCTAGGCCCGGGAAGGCCTGGGTGATCCGGCCCTCGAGCTGGCGCAGCAGCTCGGGCGCCTGCTGCACCAGCGCGCTGGCCTGCGCGACCAGCGTCGGGATCACCAGCAGCACGGCCAGCGCGAAGGCCAGCACGGCCACCCCCGTGATGAGGACCACCGCCAGCGTGCGCGAGAGCCCGCGGCGCTGGAGCCAGTCGGCCACCGGGTCGAGGAAGTAGGCCACCGCGCCGCCCATCACGAAGGGCAGCAGCACGTCGCCCAGCAGCCACAGCGCGAGCAGGACCACCAGGGCGGCGACGCCCCAATAGGTGAGCTGCTGTCGGGGGGTCAGGGCCACGGGCGCGCTCCGATCGACGCCCCTTCCATCGCCCAAGGGCCCGCACCGCGCAAGGGGCGAGGCCCGGGCGCGGGCGGCGAGGCCCTCCCGTGGAGCGCGCCCCCGATCGCGGAAGGCCGCGCCGCCCGCGCCCGGGCCGCCCCACCCCGCGCTTGCCGCTCGGGGCGCGATCGCCTAAGGCCCCACGGCCACCCCGGAGCCCCCATGCGCCTCAGCCGCTACTTCCTGCCCGTCCTCAAGGAGACGCCCGCCGAGGCGCAGATCGCGAGCCACCGCCTGATGCTGCGCGCGGGGCTCATCAAGCAGGCCGCCGCCGGCATCTACTCCTGGCTGCCCTTGGGCTACCGCGTCCTGCGCCGCGTCGAGCGGATCGTGCACGAGGAGCAGCAGCGCGCCGGCCACATCCCGCTCCTGATGCCGACGATCCAGCCCGCGGATCTGTGGCGCGAGTCCGGCCGCTACGACGCCTACGGCGCCGAGATGCTGCGCATCCGCGACCGCGGCGAGCGCGACCTCCTCTATGGGCCGACCAACGAGGAGATGATCACCGACATCTTCCGCGCCCACGTCACCAGCTACCGCGAGCTGCCGCTCACGCTCTACCACGTCCAGTGGAAGTTCCGCGACGAGGTGCGCCCGCGCTTCGGCGTGATGCGCGGCCGCGAGTTCCTGATGAAGGACGGCTACACCTTCGACGTGGACCGCGAGGCGGCGATTCACGCTTACAACCGCCACATGGTGAGCTACCTGCGCACCTACGAGCGCATGGGGCTGCGCGCCCTCCCCATGCGCGCGGACTCGGGCCCCATCGGCGGCGAGGACACCCACGAGTTCCTGGTGCTGGCCGACACCGGCGAGTCCGAGGTGTTCTACGACGCCGCCGTCACCGACCTGTCCTTGGGCTCGCGCGCGGTGGACTACGACGACGCCGAGGCGCTCGCCGCGATCGTGCGCGAGTGGACGACCCCTTACGCGCGCACCGACGAGACCCACGACGAGGCGCTCTTCGCCCAGGTGCCCGAGGCGCGCCGCCGCGTCTCGCGCGGGATCGAGGTCGGTCAGGTGTTCTACTTCGGCACCAAGTACTCCGAGCCGATGGGCGCCGTGGTGACGAACGCCGCAGGCGAGCGCGTGCCGGTCCACATGGGCTCGCACGGCATCGGCGTCTCGCGCCTCGTCGGCGCCATCATCGAGGCCAGCCACGACGAGCGCGGCATCATCTGGCCCGAGGGCGTGACGCCCTTCCATGTGGGCATCGTCAACCTGCGCCAGGGCGACGCGGCCTGCGACGCGGCCTGCGAGGCGCTCCATGAGGGGCTCGTGGCGCGCGGCCTCGACCCGCTCTACGACGACCGCGACGAGCGCGCGGGCGCCAAGTTCGCCACCATGGACCTCATCGGCCTGCCCTGGCGCGTCACGGTGGGGCCGCGTGGGCTCGCCGGCGGCACCGTCGAGGTCACGAGCCGGCGCACCGGCGAGGGCGAGGAGATGTCGCCCGAGGCGGCCGTGGCGCGGGTCTCGGCGATCTACGGCGTCGAGGCGACGAAGTCCTCTCCAAAGCAGGATTCCCTAGACGAACGGAGCAAGTAGCCATCCGAAGAACAAGACTACAAACGCGCCACCGAGATCGAGGGTGAGCATCTGCCACGATGCCATTCCCCCGATCCCGGTGAACCACACAACCCGAGTGTTCAAGCTGATGGACCCCAGGATGTGAACGCTCCCGGCATGTCTGCAGGATCTGTGGTCGCTCACCCGTGAACTCGAACAACCTTCGGCGTGCGCGCAGGCATGCACCCGTGTCGCACCTTTCGACTTGGCGATGGGCAGGCGTTCTCCGGACGCGGCTGGGCGTCGAGGAGGCGTCCTAGCCGCAGACGGCCTCGGGCCGGGCGACGGAGAACCGGCGGGTGCCGATGTTCGGCCCCCCGCGGCGTCCGTCGATCAGCGCCAGCTCGAACCGCACCGCCGGGGCGTTGGCGTCGATCGCCGTCTCGATCACGAAGAGATGGGCCGATCGCAGCGGGCGCTCCTCGGGGCTCCGCAGCGCCTCGTAGGAATAGGTGTAGCGATCCTCGCGGCCCCCGCCGGGCAGGGGGACCGAGACCACGGGCGGATCCCCCGGCGTGATCGGGGCCACCCCCCGCGTGGGGAAGCCCAGCTCGACCCGCTCGACGCCCGAGGGGTCCGTCACGGCGAAGATCAGGAGCACGCGATCCATGCCGGCCGGGAGGATGTGGTTCTCGTTCGTCAGCCGGCGCCGCTCCGCCGACCCCGCGTCGGGCGGAAGGTGGGGGCGCGTCCCGTCGGGGCAGGCGGTGTCGGCCGGGTCGAGATCGGCGCGGGTGGTGAACACGACCGGCCCGTCGAGCGCGCCGCGCAGCACCGTGAGGTCGGGGGCGGCGCGGTCGAAAGCGGGAAAGCTCGGCGCGCAGCCCACGAGGAGCGCGAGGGCGAGGAGGCGAAGGCGCATGGCGGGTCTCCTGCGGTCGTCGCGGCATCCTGGACGCGGGTTGCCCGCCGGCGCCATTGCGGTATTCCCCACCGCGCCGGCCGACGCCGCCGCCGCCCGCAGGAGGAGCCGCCCCCATGGCCGACGTCACGCTCGCCACCGCCCCGGCGCTCTCCGTGCGCCGCGTGCCGCCCTTCGCCCCCTTCGAGTGGACCATCGCCTGGCGCTACCTGCGCGCGCGCCGCGCCGAGGGGGGCGTCAGCGTGATGACCGCCATCAGCCTGATCGGCGTGGCCCTGGCGGTCTTCGCCCTCATCGCCACCATGTCGGTGCGCACGGGCTTTCGCAACGAGCTGGTGGACACCATCCTGGGCGCCAACGCCCACGTCACGATCTACCAGGCCCCCGAGGAGGCGGCCGACGGCTCGGGCCGCCTGTCCACGACGATCGCCGGCCACGAGGCCATGGCCTCCCGCCTGCGCGCCGTCCCCGGCGTCACGCGCGTCGCGCCCCTGGTGCGCGCCACCGTGCTGGCCTCCAACGAGGGCCTCAACACCGGCGTGCAGGTCTACGGCATCGCGCCCGAGGATCTCGCCACCGTCCCGCGCATCGCGGCGCCCGACGAATCCTACGGCTCGCTCGCCCGCTTCCCTGAAGGGGTCGCCATCGGCTCGGGCGTCGCGCGCGACCTCGGGCTCGTCGTGGGCGACACGATCAAGCTGATCTCCCCCGACGGCGCGCGCACCGCCTTCGGCACCTCGCCGCGAACGGGCGCCTACGAGGTCGCTTACGTCTTCACCGCAGGCCGCTACGACATCGACCAGACGCGGGTCTACATGCCGCTCTCGGAGGCCCAGCCCTTCTTCAACCGAGAGGGCGCCGTGGACGAGATGGAGGTCATGGTCGCCGACCCCGAGGCGGTGGACGCCATGATCCCCGCGCTCCTCGACGCCGCGGGCCCGCGCGCGATGGCCTGGACCTGGCGCGACGGCTCGGCCGCCTTCCTGCGCGCGCTCGACATCGAGGACGACGTGATGTTCGTCATCCTGTCGATCCTGGTGCTGATCGCCGCGCTCAACATCGTCTCGGGGCTCATCATGCTGGTGCGCAACAAGGGCCGCGACATCGGCATCCTGCGCACCATGGGGCTGACGGAGGGCTCGATCCTGCGGGTGTTCTTCCTCTGCGGCGCCTCGGTGGGCATCCTCGGCACGGCGATCGGCGTCGCCCTGGGCGTCCTCTTCACGCTCAACATCGACGCGATCTTCGCCGTGGTGGACGGCCTCTCCGGCGGGGGCGCGTGGGATCCCTCGATCCGCGGCATCGCCACGCTGCCCGCTGAGCTCCAGGCGGGCGACGTCGCCTCGGCCGTGGCGCTCTCGCTGGGGCTGTCGTTCATCGTGACGATCTTCCCCGCCCGCCGCGCCGCTCGCATGAACCCCGTGGACGCGCTGCGCCATGAATGAGCGGCGACTGCCGCAGCGACCCGAGCGCGGGCAACGACCCGAGCGCGGGCAGCGACCCGAGCGCGGGCAGCGACCCGAACGCGGGCAGCGGCCCGACCGGGGGCCGCGCTCGGCCGGCGGGCAGCGGCCCGACCCGGACGCGCGTTCGATCGGCGGGCAGCGACCCGATGGAGAGCCGCGGTCCGAGGGGCCGTCGCCGTCGCCGCCTTGGCCGCCCGCCCTGCGGCTCGTCGAGATCGAGCGCACCTACGCCCCCGGCCTGCCCACCGAGGTCCGCGTGCTCCAGGGCGCCTCGCTCGACGTGGCGCCGGGCGAGGTCGTGGCGCTCACCGCGCCCTCGGGGGCGGGCAAGTCCACGCTCCTGCACGTGGCGGGCCTGCTCGACCGGCCCGACGCGGGGAGGGTGGAGATCGGCGGGCGCGACGTCACCGACCTCGGCGACCGGGAGCGCACGGGGCTCCGGCGCGAGGCGTTGGGCTTCGTCTACCAGTTTCACCACCTGCTGCCGGAGTTCAGCGCGATCGAGAACGTGGTCCTGCCGCAGCTCGCCCACGGCGTGGGCCGCGAGGCCGCGCGCGAGCGGGCGGGGCGGCTCCTCGACCGCGTGGGGCTCGGGGGCCGCGCGCACCACCGCCCCGGCGCGCTCTCGGGGGGCGAGGCGCAGCGGGTGGCGGTCTGCCGCGCGCTCGCCAACGGCCCGCGCGTGCTGCTCGCGGACGAGCCCACGGGCAACCTCGACCCCGCCACCTCCGAGCGCGTGTTCGAGGCGCTCACGGCGCTGGTGCGCGAGACCGGCATGGCGGCGCTGATCGCCACGCACAATCTCAGGGCTGGCGGAGCGCATGGACCGCGTGGTGCGGCTGGAGGAGGGGCGGCTGGTTGATCGGGATCAAGGCGCCGGCCCCCCGCATCGGTGAGGCTGGGGCGAGCCACAGGGAGGCCGCCCGATGAGACCGATGCCGCTCCTCGCCGCCCTCGCCCTCGCCGCGCCCGCCGGGGCGCAGGAGGACGGGCAGACGCTCTTCATGGAGCACTGCGCGGTCTGCCACGGTGCGGACGCGAAGGGCGGCGGGCCGATGGCGCCGATCCTCACCGTCCCGCCCTCGGACCTCACCTCGCTCGAGGACGACGACGGCGCGTTCCCGACCTTCTGGGTGATGCGCCGGATCGACGGGCGCGACCCGTTCCTCGCCCATGGCGGCGAGATGCCGGTCTGGGGCGAGGTGCTGGAGGGCCCGCGGGTGATGGTGGACGGCCCCGGCGGCCAGCCCATCCTCGTCGCCGAGCCCGTCGCGGCGATCACCGCGTGGCTGGAGTCGCTCCAGGAGTGAACGAGGTCTCACGGGGGCGAGGCGCAGCGGGTGGCGGTCTGCCGCGCGCTCGCCAACGGCCCCCGCGTGCTGCTCGCCGACGAGCCCACCGGCAACCTCGACCCCGCCACCTCCGAGCGCGTGTTCGAGGCGCTCACGGCGCTGGTGCGCGAGACCGGCATGGCGGCGCTGATCGCCACGCACAACCTCGGGCTCGCGGAGCGCATGGAACGGGTGGTGCGGCAAGAGCGGGGCGGCTGGTTCAGAGCGATCCGCTGCGACGTGGACCCATCCGTTCCGGGCTCGACCCGGGACCTCGATCCACGAGGCGGCGCTTGGTCGGTCGAGGCCCCGGCTCGAGGCCGGGGCGGCGGGGCTCCATGACGGCGCGGGCCGCCTCAGACCCGGCGGGCGAGCAGCACGCCTGCGGCCATCAGCGCGATCCCGGCGGCGCGGCGCACGGTGACGGGGGAGGGGCGGGCGCCGAGGAGGCCCCAGTGGTCGATCGCGGCGGCCGAGACGATCTGGCCCAGGAGGACGAAGAACACGGCGTTGCCGACGCCGAAGGTCGGGGCGACATAGGTGATGGCGAGGACGTAGAACGCGACCAGCGTGCCCGCGAGGTAGAGGTGCGGCGGCTGGGCGAAGCGCGCGGGGCAGGGCGCTCGTGCCGGTCGCCACGGTGGCCAGGGCGGCGCAGGCGAAGGCCACGACGAAGAGGATGGCGGCGGCGAGCGCCGGCGAGCCGAGGCGCGCGCCGAGCTGGGCGTTGAGCGCGGCCAGGACGGGGATGCCGATGCCGGCGGCGAGCATGGTGAGGAGTTTGCAGTTCGTTGCTGATGAACTCCAATAACATGAATCACATTTGTATCTTATGGCTGATCTGATTGGTGCAGCATAGGAGCTATGATTTTAACGTACGATGCTTGCTGATGTCAAGCATGATTCCGTAGCACAGTCTTCAATGCAATGCCCAGGAATACCGATCGAGTATGACGAGTCTCTACCAGTATGAGATTATCTCTCCGTGTCCAGAGCCATATACCCATGGAAGCTTTGAGATGCCTATTCCAGATGCGGTAATGGTGAGTAAGCCCAAGGATCTCAGCACCTTTGGCTGCTACTGATATCACTACGCAGGAATGGAACTTGGCAAAAGATCTATGCGAGCCGTGAACTATGGATGACGGCATCGGCATCTGTTGCGTCGAGGGCATTTATGGTCTCTCGATGAGTATGGCACCTGCAGATCATGACTGCATCAGTCAGAGCCACGTGCCAGATAAGCAAGCGGTTGTTCTTCGAAACTGGTTAGTGCAGGCAGTTCGGGCAGAGGCGCTATATGTCTGCTCATTATGTCTTTCTAGCGATGACTTGGGACTGTGGCGGGAGTATGGTGGGAGTGGTGGGGCCGCGCTGGGTGTGCCGCTGGAGCCGATCATCAGCTACTCCCAACAACACAAGGAAGTGCAGGTCCTGCCGGTAGAATATAACAGACAGAAGCAATTTGAGATGGTAGCAGATGTGACGATGAAGCTGGCGGACTACTTGGCGGATTCTGGAGGCGAGTCTTTAGAGATACCAATGCCGTCCGATCTTGCGAAGTCCGTAGAAAAGCTTACGCAGCGCCGTGCGCATGGATGACGGTCATGGGCATCTGCTTCGACCCAGCCAGGGCATGTTATGGCGCGCTCTGACGGCCTATCGGCACCAGCTAGATCATGCCTGCTTCGCGTCAGAGCCAGGTGCCGGTAAGCACGCGGATGTTCTTCCAACCGTGGTTCGTGCAGGCTGTTCGGGCCGAGGCGTCATGTCTGCTCATGACCTCCTCCTAGCGATGGCTGGCGCCGGTGGCGGGAGTGATGGGCGGGGGTGCGGGTCTCGCCGGATGTGCCGCTGGTACGCACGAAATGCAATGAGCGCTAAAGCATCCCTACTTACCATCTCGAACGCGAGATCCGTATTACCTCGACTTCTGCCAGGATACTTGGTCTTCATTTTCGAATGGGCCAAATAAGACGCGTATCCCTTATACAGAAGATATCGCTAAAGGAGTGTCTTGACGGTTAGTTAACGCATCGCATGCTTATTGATTCCAACCATCACCAATGCGCCGAAACATTCGCGCGGTCAATCTGGCGATGAAATTCGCTGGCTCTTGTTGTACAATAGAGATCTACCAGCGATCTCTTACTTTGGAGCAAGTGACCAGCCTGTCGGCGTCAAGTGGCCATTGTATCTGCACGAGTTGACGTTCATCGCGTTACGTCGCCAACTGGATGGACAGTTTCACAATGAAGTCAAGAAGTCCTTATCGCTACAAGAGCAGATTAAATCGAGAGTCTCAAAATCGAGTCATCATTCCAATCAGTTATACTCACGATGCTGTGCTATATCACGAGCTGCGTTCCTGAATCTCCGTCAAAGACGGCATAGATCAGATCGCGCTGCTAGGAAATCGGATAGCGACCTCGCAGTAACGAACTACCGTTATACGAATACCGTGAACGGATCAGATCCGAACAGGTGGGATTGTATTCTTGGGGAATTATCAAACATCCAACTCCTCCACGAACCGCGCGTTCTCCTGGATATAGGCGAACCGCAGCTCCGGCCTCTTGCCCATGAGTTGGTCCACCAGGCCCGCGGTCTCGCCCGGCACGTCGTCGTCCACCGACACGCGGATGAGCTTGCGGCGAGCCCGGATCCATCGTCGTCTCCTTGAGGTCCTTGGCGTCCATCTCTCCGAGGCCCTTGAAGCGCGAGACGTCGATGCGGCCCTTGCCGCCGAGGCCGCGCGCGAGCCAGCCGGTCCCGCTCCGCCTCGTCGAGCGCGTAGACGCGGCGCGCGCCTTGGGTCAGCCGGAAGAGCGGCGGGCAGGCGAGGTAGAGGTGGCCCGCGTCGATCATCGGGCGCATCTGGACGTAGAAGAACGTCATCAGCAGCGAGGCGATGTGCGCCCCGTCCACGTCCGCGTCGGTCATGATGATGACCCGGTCGTAGCGCAGGTCGTCGAGCTTGAAGCGCGCGCCCAGCCCCACGCCGAGCGCCTGGCCGAGATCCGCGATCTCCTGGTTCGAGCCGAGCTTGGAGGACGCGGCGCCCAGCACGTTGAGGATCTTGCCCCTCAGCGGCAGGAGCGCCTGGAAGCGGCGGTCGCGCGCCATCTTGGCCGAGCCCCCGGCCGAGTCGCCCTCGACGATGAAGATCTCGGTGCCCTCGCGCGCGGTGGCCGAGCAGTCCACCAGTTTGCCCGGCAGGCGCAGCTTGCGCGTGGCGGACTTGCGCGCCGTCTCCTTCTCCTGGCGCCGCCTCAGCCGCTCCTCCGCGCGCAGGACGAGGAAGTCGAGGATGGCGCCGGCGGCCTTGGTGTCGGACGCGAGCCAGGTGTCGAAGCGGTCGCGCACCGCGGCCTCCACGAGCCGGGCCGCGTCCTGGGTGGCGAGCCGGTCCTTGGTCTGGCCCACGAACTCGGGCTCGCGGATGAAGCACGACACCAGCGCGACGCCCCCGGAGAGGAGGTCGTCGCGGGTGATTTGGGCGGCCTTGCGGTTCTGCGCGAGTTCCCCGTAGGCCCGGATGCCCTTGAGGATGGCGGCCCAGAACCCCGCCTCGTGCGTGCCCCCCTCGGGCGTGGGCACCGTGTTGCAGTAGGACTGCGTGGCCCCGTCGCGCGAGGGCGTCCAGTTCACGGCCCATTCGACCGAGCCGGGCTTGCCGAAGCGCTCCTGGAAGCTCACGCGCCCCGCGAAGGGCGCGTCAGCGTAGGTGACGGCCGAGCCCAGCCGCTCGCCGAGGTAGTCGGCGAGCCCGCCGGGGAAGCGGAAGGTGCCGACGACAGGCGTCTCGCCGTCGTCGATCTCCGAGCGCCAGCGGATCTCGACGCCCGAGTAGAGGTAGGCCTTGGAGCGCGCCGCCTTGAACATGCGCGCGGGCTTGAGGGCGAGGGTGCCGAAGATCTCGGGGTCGGGGTGGAACGTCACGGTGGTGCCGCGGCGGTTGGGCGCGGCCCCGATCCGCTCGACGGGGCCGAGGGGGATCCCACGCGAGAAGGACTGCGCGTGGAGCGCCTTGTTCCGCGCGACCTCGACGCGCAGGCGATCCGACAGCGCGTTGACGACGCTGACGCCCACCCCGTGCAGGCCGCCCGAGGTCTGGTAGGCGTCGCCCGAGAACTTGCCGCCCGCGTGGAGCGTGCAGAGGATGACCTCCAGCGCGGAGCGGCCCGGGAACTTCGGGTGCGGGTCCACGGGGATGCCGCGGCCGTTGTCGCGCACGGTGCATGAGCCGTCCGCATGAAGCTCGACCTCGATGCGCGTGGCGTGGCCCGCCACCGCCTCGTCCATGGCGTTGTCGAGCACCTCGGCCACGAGGTGGTGCAGCGCGCGCTCGTCGGTGCCGCCGATGTACATGCCGGGGCGCTTGCGGACGGGCTCCAAGCCCTCCAGCACCTCTATCGAGGACGCGTCGTAGCCGTCCCCGTCGGGCGCGGCCGCGCCCAGCAGGTCGTTCGCCATGGCCCCGCCTCCGCCTTTCAGTTCGTCTTTTGTTCATATGATACCCAACGTCACGACCACAAGGAAGGCCTCGTCGGGCTGGCCGCCGGCGCCGGGGCTGCGATATGCCTGTGAGATCACGCGGGGGCTTGCGATGCGATCCTACCCGATCCCCTTCAACGAGGCGGCGCGGCTCGACGCGTTGGCGGCGCTGGCCGTGCCCGAGGGGCGCCCCGACCGGGTGCTCGACGCCATCACGAGCATGGTGAGGGCGATGACGGGGGCCGAGGGCGCGCGGGCGACCCTGGTGGGAGCGGAGCGCGAGATGCTCGCCTCGCGCGCGGGCGCCGGCGCGGCCGCGGGCCCGCGCGAGCTGTCGATCTGCGCCCATGTCGTGGCCCGTGAGGCGCCGCTGGTGATCGAGGACGCCCGCGCCGACCCGATCTTCGCCGGGCACCCCGCGGTCGCCGCGCCGCCGTTCCTGCGCTTTTATGCGGGCGCGCCGATCCGCCTGTCGAACCGCATGGCGGTGGGCAGCCTCTGCGCGCTCGGGCCCACGCCGCGGCGCGCGCCGTCGCCCGACGTGCTGGCGCGGCTCGCCGACCTCGCCGACCTGGTGGGCTACGTCATCGAGGAGCGCGCCGTCCAAGGCGGCCGCGCGGCCGCCATGGCCGAGGCCACGAGCCGCGCGCAGGAGGAGTTCCTGGCGCTCGTCAGCCACGAGCTGCGCACGCCCCTGGGCGCCAGCGCCGAGCTGGGCGGGCTGGCCGCCCCGCCGAGGCTCGGGGGCGAGGCGGTCGAGGCGCTACGCCGCGCGGGGGCGCTGATGACGCGGCTGGTCGAGGGCGTGCTGACCTTCAGCGAGCTTCGCAGCGGCAGCCTGGTGCCCAGGGAGGCGGTCGTGCCGGCCGAGCGGATCGTCGAGGCCGTGCGCGCCTCGATCGCGCCGCGGCTGGCGGCGGCGGGGCGTCCCGCGCCCGAGGTCGCCGTCGCTCCAGGCCTGATGCTGCGGGCCGATCCGACCCTGCTGGTGCTGGCCCTCGACTGCCTCGCGGGCGAGGCGCTGGCGGGCGGGCGCGGCACGCTGCGCCTGTCGGTCGCCGCTGGCGACCGCGACGGGTCGCTCGCGGTGGAGGACGAGGGGACGGGCGCCGGTCCCGGCCGGAGCGGCGGCGGCGCGGCGTGGCGCGAGGCCGATCGGCCTGGCCTGCTGCTGACGAGGCGGCTGATCGAGCTCCACGCCGGCGAGCTGAGCCTCGAGGGCGGCGGCGGCCGAAGGCGCGCCACCCTGAGGCTGCCGCGCTGGCGGGTGATCGACGCGGTCGCCTCGCTCTAGGGCCGATCTCGCCCGGCCGGCTCGGGCCGACCGCCCTCTCAGGCCATCCTCTCGGACCGCGGACGGCGACGGACGAGCCCGAGGCGCCGTGCGGGGTCGCGGGCGTCACGGACGGGCCGTGCCCGGGAGCCGGCGGGCCTCGGCGAGGCGCCGGTCGGGTCGTCGCCGAGCCGTTGGCCGAGCGGGCTCCCGCCCGCCGATGGAGCGTCTGGCAGGCGCCGAGCGATTCGGACGGCCTCGCGTCACGGTGCTCGATTCGCGTTCGGATCGCTAAGCCGCCGTTTACGGTCGTTGAGCAACATGCCGCCCGGGCCGGGCATTGTCTCCCAGGCGTGGCTGTCCCGACCCTGGAAACACAGAAGGCCACGAAAGACCCTCCGCGGGAGCCGCGCCGCTCCCGGGGGCGCCCGCGCCGGCGCATCGGCATCCGATTCGCCGATGGGCAAGGGTTTCATCGAGTTCGCCGAAACTGCGTCGCTTCGACGGTAACCAATTGACCAAGCCTGAACAATTGCCGCCGCCGCCGCCCTGCGCTGGGCGGCGGCGAAAGCGCCTTCCGCCGTCCGGATCCGATCGCTTAGGTCCGTGGCGACCCCATTCGCCTCGGCTTCGGCCCCCGCACAGGAGATTCGATCATGACCCGTCGCGCCACGTCCGCCTCCATCGTCCCCCTGGTCCTCGGCGCCGCGCTGTGCACCGGCACGGCCTCCGCCGCGGTGTTCGACTTCTCCGACCTCTCGGCGCGGGTCAAGGCGCGCGAGGGCCGCGAGCTGCTGTGGGCCGAGGCCATGCCCGACGGCTGGAGCGTGGACGGGATCACCGTCACCGCGGGGGAGGGCGCCTTCCTCGACGGCCCCTTCCGCTCGCGCGGCTTCGACAACGCCTCGTCCGGGCTGGGCCTGTGCAACGACCCGTCCGGCGACTGCAACAAGAGCGACTTCGACGGCGTGCGCGACGCGGGCGAGCGGCTGACGATCATGTTCGACACGGTGGTCTCGGCCGCCTGGACGCTGCGCGAGACGACGGCCGCCTGGGCCGCCCGGACCGGCCCGGACCACACGCTCGCCAACGGCTGCGCGAAGGTCAACGGCGTGGAGCGCGAGATCCGCGGCGGGGCGCTGCTGGGCGACCTCCTCGCCTCGGCGAGCTGGGCGTTCGAGCCCTGCGCGCAGGGCGGGACCGACTTCTACGTCACCGCGGCCGCGGTCGAGCCGGTGCCCGCGCCGGTGCCCGTGCCGGCCGGCATCGTGCTCCTGGGCAGCGCGCTCGCGGGCCTGGGCTGGCGCGCCCGGCGCGCCTCGCGCTGACCGCCGACGCCGCCGGGCGGCGGCGCCCCCCGGCCGCGCTTGTCAGGGGAGGGAGCGGGGCCTAGGAGGCGGCATGCCGGCCCGCATGACGCACGCCGCCCATGCCAGGGCCGTCCTGGCGCTCGGGCTGCCGCTCGTCGGCAGCCAGATGGCGCAGTTCGCCATCGGCATGACCGACACCCTGATGCTCGGCCACTACGACGTCGAGGCGCTGGCGGCGGGCACCTTGGCCTCCACCCTGTTCTTCGTCGTGCTGCTCGCGGGCTCGGGCTTCGCCTTCGCCGTCATGCCGATGGTCGCCGAGGCGCTCGGGCGCGGCGACGAGCTGGCGGCGCGGCGCGTCACACGCATGGGGCTCTGGGCCGCGGCGGCCTACGGGCTCGCGCTGACGCCGCCGCTGCTGGCGGGCGAGGCGCTGCTCCTCGCCCTCGGGCAGCCGGCGGGGGTCGCGGCGCTCGGCGGGGGCTATCTGCGGATCGTGGCCTGGGGCCTGATGCCGGCGCTCCTCGCCTTCGTGCTGCGCTCGCACCTCTCGGCGCACGAGCGCACGCGGATCGTGCTCGTGGCGACCCTGGCGGCGGTCGCGGTCAACGCCGGGCTCAACTGGGTGCTGATCTTCGGCCGGATGGGCCTGCCCGAGCTCGGCGTGCGCGGCGCCGCCGTCGCCTCGGTGATGGTCCAGCTCGTGCTGCTCGGGACGCTCACGGCCCATGCCGTGCGCGTCCTGCCCGGGCCGCCGCTGCTCGCCCGGCTGTGGCGGCCCGACCCCGAGGCGCTCGTCCGCGTCGTCCGGCTCGGCTGGCCGATCGGGCTGACGAACCTCGCCGAGGTGTCGCTGTTCGCGGCCTCCGCCGTCATGATGGGCTGGCTCGGCACCGTGCCGCTGGCCGCCCACGGCATCGCCCTCCAGTTCGCCGGGCTCGCCTTCATGGTCCATCTCGGCCTGAGCCAGGCCGCGACGGTGCGGGCCGGGACGGCGCTCGGCCGCGGCGACGGGCCGGGGCTGGCGCGCGGCGGCCGGGTCATCGTCGCGCTGTCGAGCGCGGTGGCCCTGGCCACGGCGGCGCTGTTCGTCGCCATGCCCGAGGCGCTGATCGACCTCTTCGTGGCCTCCGACGAGCCGCAGCGGGCGGCGATCGTGCGCGCGGGCGCGACGCTCCTGCTCGTCGCCGCGGCCTTCCAGGTCGCCGACGCCGCGCAGGTGATGGCGCTGGGCCTGCTGCGCGGGATGCAGGACACGGCCGTGCCGATGGGGATCGCCGCGCTCGCCTACTGGGTGGTCGGCGTGCCCGTCGCCTACGGCCTGGGCTTCGGGGCGGGCCTGGGCGGCGTCGGCGTCTGGTCGGGCCTCGTCGCCGGGCTCGGGCTCGCCGCGGCGCTCCTGATGTGGCGGTTCTGGGGCCACGTCCTGCCGCGCTCGGACGCCGCCCTCGCGCCGCGCTAGCGCAGCCCCTCGCAGAAGCGGCGGATGCGCGCCATGGCCTCGGCGAGCGAGGCGTCGGAGGCCGCGTAGCTGACGCGGAAGGCGGGCGAGGCGCCGAACGCGGCGCCATGCACCACCGCCACGCCCTCCTCCGCCAGCAGCGCCGTGGCGAAGGCCTCGTCGTCGCCGATCCGCGCGCCGCCGCGCGAGACCGTGCCGATGCAGCCCCCGACGCCGGGATAGGCGTAGAACGCGCCGTCTGGCACCGGGCAGGAGACCCCGGGGCAGGCGTCGAGCGCCGCCACCACCAGGTCGCGCCGCCGCCGGAACGCCTGCGTGCGCTCGGCCACCGCCTCCTGCGGCCCGTCGAGCGCCGCCACCGCCGCCCATTGCGAGACCGAGCAGGGGCACGACGTGGTCTGCGACTGGACCTTGCGCATCGCCGCGATCAGCGGCTCCGGGCCGCCGGCGTAGCCGATGCGCCAGCCGGTCATGGCATAGGCCTTCGACACCCCGTTGACCGTCAGCGCCCGCTCGCGCAGCCGCGGCTCGAGCTGCGCCGCGGTGACGAAGGGCACGCCGTAGCGGATCGGCTCGTAGATGTCGTCGGACATCACGTGGACATGGGGATGGTCCACCAGCACGTCGGTCAGCGCGCGCAAGCCCGCCTCGTCGTGGACCGCCCCCGTGGGGTTCGACGGCGAGTTGAGGACGAGCCAGCGCGTCCGGTCCGTGATCGCGGCCGCGAGCGCTTCGGCCCCCATCCGGTATCCGTCCTCGGCCCGCGTGGGCACGATCACCGGCGAGCCGCCCGCGAGGCGCACCATGTCGGGGTAGCTGACCCAGTAGGGCGCCGCGATCACCACCTCCGCGCCGGGGTCGAGCGTCGCCAGGAGCGCGTTCCAGATCACCTGCTTGCCGCCGGCGCCGACGGAGATCTCCTCGGGCGCGAAGTCGAGCCCGTTGTCGCGCGAGAACTTGGCCGCCACCGCGCGCTTGAGCTCCGGGATGCCGTCGGGCGCGGTGTATCGCGTGCGGCCTCGGGCGATGGCGTCCACGGCGGCGGCGGCGACGTGCCCGGGCATGTCGAAGTCGGGCTCGCCCGCGCTGAGCGAGATCACGTCGCGCCCGCTCGCGGCCATCTCGCGCGCGGCCTGGGTGATGGCGATCGTCGGCGAGGGCTTGATGCGGTCGAGCGCCGCGGAGATCGGGATCATCGCGCCCTCCTGGACGCCCCGCGGTTGTGACCGGGGCCGAGCGTGCTTATCAGGGCGCGCGAGGCGCGCAAGCTCGTCGGCGCGCGTGGCGCACGAGGAGGCAGGATGACGGACACGGGCATGGACATGGCGCCGGACGCGGACTGGTACGGCGACGATCGCGCGACCTTCGGCGACCGCGTGGCCGGCGCGCGCGAGGGCGCGAGGCTGAGCCAGGACGAGCTCGCCCGCCGCCTCGGCATCCGCCCCCGCACGCTCCAGGGCTGGGAGGAGGATCTGTCGGAGCCCCGCGCCAACAAGCTCCAGATGCTGGCCGGGATCACCGGCGTCTCGCTCAGGTGGCTGATGACGGGGCGGGGCGAGGGGCCGCAGCCGCCTGCCGCCGAGATCGGCGAGGACGGCGCGGCGCTCCTGACCGAGCTGCGCCAGCTGCGCGGCGAGCTGGCGCAGGGCGCCGAGCGGCTCGGACGCCTGGAGAAGCGCCTGCGCGCGCGCCTGGGCGCCGGGTGAGCGGCCCCGAGGACGCCGCGCGCGAGGTCCGCCTGCGGCGGCTGCGGATGCGGTCCTGGCGCCGCGGCACCAGGGAGATGGACCTGATCCTCGGGCCTTACGCCGACGAGCGGCTGGCCGGCGAGGGCGGCTCGGCGCTCGATCTCTACGAGGCGCTGCTGGCCGAGGCCGACGGCGACCTCTACGCCTGGATCTCCCAGCGCGAGGCGCCGCCCGTCCGCTACGGCGCGCTGATCGGGGCGATCGGGGAGGCCGCGCGGCGCCGCCACGGCTGAGCCGGGCTCCTCGTCCGCCCGGCAGGGGGACCGAAACCCTCCGCTTTTACCGAATGTCAGGGAATCCCCGCCATCACGATGGACGGGTCGCATCGGCCCTTGTTCAACGGAAGGAGGGCGCGATGAGCATTCATTCCAACGCCGGGACGATCCTGCCGCCCGGCTTCATGTCGAGCTACCTCGACACGCTGGGCCTGGTGGAGCGCCTGCACCGCCTGCTGCTCGACGTGATCAAGGACGAGTTCGAGCGGCTGGGGCTGCTCGACATCAACGCCGTCCAGGCGCTCTTGCTGTTCAACATCGGCGACAACGAGGTGACGGCGGGGGAGCTGAAGTCGCGCGGCTACTACCAGGGCTCCAACGTCAGCTACAACCTCAAGAAGCTGGTCGAGACCGGCTACATGCACCATCAGCGCTGCGAGATCGACCGCCGCGCGGTGCGCGTGCGGCTCACCGAGAAGGGCCGTCACGTGCGCGAGGTGGTGGGCGATCTGTTCAAGCGCCATTCCGACGGGATGGAGACGCGCCAGGTGCTCGATCTGGCCGGCATCGAGGACGTCAACGGCTCTCTGCGCCGCCTGGAGCGCTTCTGGAGCGACCAGAATCCGCTACATCTACTGACGGCGGGCCCGGGGTCGGGCAGGGGCTCGGCGCCGCCGCGGGGCCTCGGCCGAGGCCAGGGTCGCGCCGCCGCGCGCATCGCGCCCGCCGATCGAGAGCCCTTCGAGCTCGCGCAGGAGCTTGCGCCGCATGGCGTCCTCGAAGTCCTCGTAGCCCAGCGCCGTCTCGACGAAGGCGCCGGGGCCGCGGATCACCTCCGCGGTGAAGTAGGCCGAGAGCGCCGCGATCTCCGCCTGCCGGATGTCGCCGTGGACGCGCGAGTCGACGCCCACCGCGAGCGCGTTGACCGTCACCCGGCCGAGCTGCGCCATCCCCCTGACGTTCGCGGGCCGCGGCACGGCGTTCGAGCGCCCGTCGCCCGACAGGTCGAGCGTCCAGCGCGGGCACTCGGGCCGCTCGGCGAGGAGACCCGCGCCGTAGAGCATCGCCTCCCCGATCGCCGTGGAGGGGTCCGACGGCGCCCGCGCGGTGGCCCGCAGCGCGCCCGTCACGCGGCCGAGCGCCTCGGCCCCGTCGATGGCCGTCCAGGCGACGAGCAGGCGGCGCGAGCCCGGCCCGCTCCACTCGAAAACGGTGAGATGGACCGGAAGCTCGGGGATGTCGAGCAGCGCGGCGCGGACCTCTGCGCTCTCGAGCGCCGCCGCGAGCCCGCCGAGCTGGAGCGCGTATTCCCCCGCATCGACCGAGCCCGACACGTCGAGCCCCAGCGCCAGCGCCTGCCGGCACTCGGCCGCGGCACCGGCCGACCCGGCGGCCAGACCCGCCGCCGCCGCCCGCGAGAGGGCCCGTGCGAGGGCTCGCGCGAGGGCCCGCGCGGCCCTCACCAATGCCCGGTGTTCTCCATGCTGGCCCAGGGCTCCTCGGGGGCCTTGGCCTCGCCGCGCTGCAAGAGCTCCACCGACACGTTGTCGGGCGAGCGCACGAAGGCCATGTGCCCGTCGCGCGGGGGTCGGTTGATGGTCACGCCGTTCTCCTGGAGGTGCTTGCAGGTCGCGTAGATGTCGTCCACGCGGTAGGCGAGGTGGCCGAAATGGCGGCTGTCGTCGGGCAGCCCCTCGTCGCCGTCCCAGTTGTGGGTCATCTCGACGTCGGCGTTCTCCTGGCCCGGGGGGGCCATGAAGAGGAGCGTGAAGCGGCCCTTGTCGTTGTCGACGCGGCGGCGCTCCTCGAGCCCCAGCATCTCGTAGAAGGCCTTCGATTTCTCCAGGTCCGCGACCCGGACCATGGTGTGCAGGTATTCGATCGTCATGGGGTGCTCCCGTTCGAGTGACGCCCCGATCCTAGGGCGCATCGGCCCCCGCGTCAGCAGGGCAACGCCACCGCGCGGCCGCGCGACGGGGGCCGGACTCGCCGGGCGGGCGTGGGGCATCATGCGCGCCACCCGAATCGGAGCGAGCCCATGAACTCCATGCCCCCGTCCGCCGGCCTCACCCCCGAGCAGCGCGCCGAGATCGAGGCGCAGCGCGCCGACGCCCGCCCCACGCTGCGCGCCGTCTCGCCGGGCATGGAGCGCCACCTGCACGTCGCCCACCCGGTGCTCGACCACGGGCTCATACGCGTGGTGGACTACATGGGCGACGACGCGGCGATCGTGCAGGCCGCGCGCGTCTCCTACGGGCGGGGCACCAAGGCGGTCAGCTCGGACGAGGGGCTGATCCGGTACCTGATGCGCCACCACCACTCGACGCCCTTCGAGATGTGCGAGGTGAAGCTCCATGTGAAGCTGCCGATCTTCGTCGCGCGCCAGTGGATCCGGCACCGCACGGCGAACGTCAACGAGATCTCGGCCCGCTACTCGGTGCTCGACCGCGAGTTCTACGTCCCCGCCCCCGAGCACCTCGCGGCGCAGTCCGCGACCAACGCGCAGGGGCGCGGCGAGGCGCTCGACGGCGAGGAGGCGGCCGACGTGCTCGACCGGCTCCGCGAGGGGGCGGCGCGGGCCTACGACGACTACGAGGCGATGCTGTCCACCGACGGCCGGCGCGGGCTCGCGCGCGAGCTGGCGCGCATGGCGCTGCCGGCGAGCGTCTACACCCAGTGGTACTGGAAGGCCGACCTGCACAACCTGCTGTCCTTTCTCCGGCTGCGCGCGGACCCCCACGCGCAGTGGGAGATCCGCGCCTACGCCGAGGCGATCGGGCGCGTGGTGGCGGACTGGGTTCCGCTCGCTTGGAAGGCGCATCTGGACTACCGTACAGGTGGAGCGACGCTCTCGGCCGCCGGGGTGGACTGCCTCAGGCGCAGGCTCGCGGGGGAGACGGTGACCTTCGAGACCTCGGGGATGTCGCGGCGGGAGTGGGGGGAGTTCTCTAACATACTTGACCAGTAGACTATTTTTGCCATGGTGTGCTCAACCAAAGGGGGAACACTGTGTCTGGTCTTGAAGCTACCGTATCTGCTCTCGCCAAGCGACTGCAGAAGCATGAAGGAACAATTGAGACTGAGGAGGCTGTTAAAACGTCAATCGTTCTGCCTTTCTTGCAGGGCCTTGGTTACGATGTATTCGATCCGTCCGAGGTGACGCCGGAGTTTACAGCAGACGTCCCCGGGAAACGCGGCGAGAAAGTAGACTACGCGATCCAGCAGAACGGCAAGCTGGTCATATTGATTGAATGTAAGGGTTTGCGAACCTCACTTGATAGGCGCCATCTTGCTCAACTATATCGCTACTTTTCTGTAACGAACGCCAAGTTTGCCATTCTGACTAATGGCAGAGAATATCGGTTCTATAGCGATCTCCGAGAGCCAAATCGCCTAGATCAAGAACCATTCTTTGTGTTCGATCTAACCGATAACACAGAAGCTGGCATTGCTGAACTTCGTAAGTTTACCAAAGAGAACTTCAGTGTTGAAACTATCCTTGCCGATGCTGAGAGACTGAAATATGTATCGGCTATTAAAACTGTCCTCCAAGGATGGATGGTCGAGCCGCCTGACGGCCTTGTTCGGCTGGTTGCAACGGAGGTTTATGAAGGAAGGTTGAGTCAGTCCGTCAGAGACGCGCTTGCAGCAGCAACGATTGCAGCGTTTCGAGAGGTTGTGCGCGACCGAGTAAGATCACGCCTCAGTACAGCACTCGAAGATCCAGATCCCATTGCTGAGTCGCAAGCTATAATCACGCCTGATGGACAAGAGATCGTCACTACAGATGAAGAGGTTGAGGGCTATTTGACGATCAAGTCTATTCTCAGTGAGAAGATTGATCCGGCTCGTATATACATCCGCGATGCGAAGTCATATTGTGCGGTGCTTCTCGACAATAATAATCGAAAGCCAATTGCTCGGCTTCATTTCAACAGGGCACAAAAGTATCTTGGATTGTTTGATGGAGATAATGAGGACAGGATCCCGATATCATCGTTGAACGAGATTTACAGATTTCGTGATCGTATAATTATGACTGGTTCAAAGTATGAGGTTCCGAGTGAGGTTTCGCCTTAATCGAGATTACATCCCGCGCTACCGCCAGTTCCCAGCTCTTCTGAAGGTTCATCCAGAACTCCGGCGTGGTCCCGAACGCCTCGGCGAAGCGGAGCGCCGTGTCGCCCGTGATCCCTCTCTTGCGGGCCGCGATCATCGACACGCGGTTGGCCGGCACGCCGATGCGCTTGGCCAGCGCGTTCGACGACAGGCCGAGCGGGATCAGAAACTCGTCGGCCAGCACCTCGCCGGGGTGGACCGGGGCGAGGCGGGCCTCGGCGTCCGGCTCAGTGGTAGTCGCGAGATCTCGACGTCATGGGGGCCGTCCTCCTTCCATGTGAAGCAGATGCGCCACTGGTCGTTGATGCGGATCGAGTGCTGCCCGGCGCGATCGCCGCGCAGCGCCTCCAACCGATTGCCCGGCGGGGAGCGCAGATCGTCCAGGATGTGCGCCGCCTCGACCATTGCCAGCTTCCGCAGCGCCACCCGCTCGACCGCCTCGAACTGCCGGACCCTGCGCCGCGCCGTGAGCCGCGCCGTGGCCTTGTCGGCGTAGGACCGGATCATGGGCCGTACGTATCTCGTACAGCCGAGCAGGTCAATCCACGGTTGCCCGGAACCCCCCGCCCCGCCGCCCGTTCCCCCCGCAACACACACCGGAGCACCCCGCATGGCCCGAACCACCAGCTACCTCACCGAGGCCGAGATCGATCGGGGCGGGCGGACCGCCTTCGGCGCCATCGTCGCCGGCACCTTGGTGGCGCTCGCCGTCTTCGCGCTGCTGACGCTGCTGGGCATCGGCATCCAGTTCGCCACCATCGACCCCTACGCCGCCGACCCGCTCGGGGCCTCGCCGACCATCGCGCCGATCTACCTCTTCCTGTCGCAGCTCACCGCGCTCGGCGCGGGCGGCTACGTCGCGGGGCGGCTCGCGGGGCTGCTGCACACCGTGGGGGCGGCGCTGCACGGGGTGACGGTGTGGGCGCTGACCACCATCCTGTCGATCTGGCTCGCCTCGGTCGCCGTCACGGGCGCGTTCAACGCGGTGTCCTCGGCGCTCTCGACGCTGGGCTCGGGCGCCGCGAGCGCGGTGCAGGCGGTGATCCCCGACGACTTCTCGCTGCCGGACGTGTCGGCCGCGGGGCTCAGCTTCGACGACCTGCCCGAGGGCGTGCGCTCGACGCTGCGCCGGAACGGCGTCACGCCCGACAACTTCCAGGCCGAGGCGCGCGAGGCGCTGCGCTCGGTGATCTCGCAGTCCGAGCAGCGCCGCGCGACCGAGGCCGCGCAGCAGACGGCGGCCGAGATCGCGCGCGCGCCGGGTCAGGCGGGTGAGGCGGTCGAGGACTTCGTGGGCCAGCTCTTCGGCCAGGGCGGTGTGCTCGGCGAGGAGGACCGGGCGCAGGCGCTCGAGGTGCTCCAGACCCGGTTCGGCATCTCCGAGGCCGAGGCGGAGTCCTTCGTCGACGGGGTCCAGGCCCGCGCCGAGGAGGTCCAGGCCCAGGCCGAGCAGGCCATCGAGGACGCCCGCGCGGCCGCGACCGAGGCCGCCCAGCAGGCGTCCGAAGCGGCCTCGACGGCCGGGTTCCTGGCGTTCTTCGCCTCGCTCCTGGGCCTCGTCGCGGCCGCCGGCGGCGCGGTGCTCGGCCGCGTCAAGCCCTACGGCCTGCCGCGCTGAGCCGCGCCGCCTCCCCCGGGCGACCGGGGGGGGGCGCGGCCCGCGCCCGCGCGGCCGAGGGCTGGCTCAGGCGGCCCGGGCGGCCCGGGCGGCCGCGGCGCGGCGCAGGTCGGGCGGCGTGGCCTCGCCGGCCAGCCGCTCGACGGCCGAGCCGAGCGCCATCACCTCGGTGCCCTTCTCGCCCAGGCGCCGCAGCGTCGCGGTCCGCTCCTCGACCTCGCGCGCGCCGACGGCCAGGATGACGGGGACGAGCCCCACCGAGTGCTCGCGGACCTTGTAGTTGATCTTTTCGTTGCGCGTGTCCGCCTCGGCGCGCACGCCGGCGGCGCGAAGCGCCTCCACGACCTCGCGCACGTAGCCGTCGGCGTCCGAGACGATGGAGGCGACCACCACCTGCCGCGGCGCGAGCCAGAACGGCATCCGCCCGGCATACTGCTCGATCAGGATGCCGAGGAAGCGCTCGAAGCTGCCCAGGATCGCGCGGTGCAGCATGTAGGGCCGATGCTTCGCGCCGTCCTCGCCGACGTAGCTGGCGCCGAGCCGCTCGGGCAGGTTGGGATCGACCTGGAAGGTGCCGCATTGCCAGACGCGGCCGATGGCGTCGGTCAGCTTGAAGTCGAGCTTCGGCGCGTAGAAGGCGCCCTCGCCGGGGTCGAGCGTGTAGTCGAAGCCCGCGGCGCGGATCGCGTTCTCGAGCGCCGCCTCCATCCGGTCCCAGCTCTCCTCGCTGCCGACGCGCTTCTCGGGGCGGGTGGCGAACATGATCTCGAACGACTCGAATCCGAGATCGCGGTAGACCGAGGCGAGGAAGCGGATGAAGCGCACGCATTCGGGCTCGATCTGATCCTCGGTGCAGAAGATGTGCGCGTCGTCCTGGGTGAAGCCGCGCACGCGCAGGAGGCCGTGCAGCGCGCCCGAGGGCTCGTAGCGGCTGCACGCGCCGAACTCCGCCATCCTGAGCGGAAGGTCGCGGTAGGATTTGAGCCCCTGGTTGAACACCTGGACGTGACAGGGGCAGTTCATGGGCTTGAGCGCGTTGACCGCCTTCTCGCGCGCGTGCTCCTCGTCGACCTCGACGACGAACATGTGCTCCTGGTAGTTCTGCCAGTGGCCCGAGCGCTCCCAGAGCGCGCGGTTCACGACCTGCGGCGTGTTGATCTCGACATAGCCCTCGGCCCGCTGGCGGCGGCGCATGTAGTCCTGGAGCGCCACGTAGATGGTCCAGCCGTTCGGGTGCCAGAACACCTGGCCCGGCGCCTCCTCCTGCATGTGGAAGAGGTCCATCTGGCGGCCCAGGCGGCGGTGGTCGCGCCGCTCGGCCTCCTCCAGCATGGTCAGGTGGGCTTTGAGCGCCTCGCGCGAGCGGAAGGCCACGCCGTAGATCCGCTGGAGCTGGGCGCGGGCGGGCGTCGCCGCGCCAGTAGGCGCCCGAGACGCGCATCAGCTTGAAGGCGTCGGCGGGGAGCTGGCCGATGTGCTGGAGGTGGGGCCCGCGGCAGAGATCCTGCCAGCCGCCGTGCCAGTACATACGCACCGCCTCGCCCTCGGGGATGGCCTCCACCAGCTCGCGCTTGAAGGGCTGGTCGCTCTCCTCGTAGTGCCGGATCGCGTCCTCGCGCGGCCACACCGCGGTGCGGATGGGCTCGCGGGCGGCGATGATCTCGCGCATCCTGGCCTCGATGCGGCCCAGATCCTCGGGGGTGAAGGGCTCGGCCCGGTCGAAGTCGTAGTACCAGCCGTCCTCGATCACCGGGCCGATGGTGACGCGCGCGTCGGGCCAGAGCTCCTGCACGGCACGGGCCATGACATGCGCGAAGCCGTGGCGGATCAGCTCCAGCGAGGGCGCCTCGTCCTTCGCGGTGTTGATCGCCAGCCGGCCGCCGGCGTCGAGCGGCCAGGCGAGGTCGAGGTGGCGGCCGTCGAGCGTGGCGCTGATCGCGCGCTTGGCGAGGCTGGGCGCGATGTCGGCCGCGATCTCGGCGGCGGTCACGCCGGGGGGGTAGGCGCGCTCGGCGCCGTCGGGCAGGGTGACGATGATCTGGGGGGATGCGCCATCCATGGGCGGCCTCCTCGTCGGTTCGGCGCCTACGGAACGCCCGGTTGCGGGAGCGCCACAAATGGCCGCGAGGGCGCGCGATGTCAACGCGCGGCCACCCCTCGGCGCCGCCTCGACATCGACGCCCTGGCGGACGCGGACGACGCCGCGGGGAACGCCGTCCACGGGGTCTGCCGGGGCCCAAGGGTCAGGCGGGCGCTTCGGCCTCCTGCATCCCGGCCCATTCGGGCGGGACGAACCGCTCGGCCTCCCCGGTCTCCAGATAGGTCTTGAGCGCCGAGCCCCAGCGCATCCAGCCGTCGGCGGTCAGCTCGCCCGGCACGACCTCGTGGGTGAGATCGTAGTGCTCGACGACGAGCTTGCAGGCGGCCCCTTCGGGGACGATCCGGAACACCGTGCGCGAGGGCGGCGGCATGTCGCCGCCCTCAAGCTCGAAGGTCGCCTCGATCCGGGTCTTGGGATCGAGGCTCAGGGTGCGGGCGGTGAAGATCCGGCGCTCGTCGGCGTAGTAGTGATAGGAGCCGCTCCCGGCATCGCCCTCGTGCTCCACGCGGGAGGCGAGGAAGTGGTAGCGCGCCATCGCCTGCGGGTCGGTCAGCGCGTCCCAGAGCGCGTCCTGCGTGCAGCGGATGTAGGTGTTGAGGACGAAGTCGGGCTTGGCATCCATGGTCGGTCCCTCCAATCGGGCCTTGAGGTCCAGCACCCCCCTGAGGGCAGGCGCCACGCGGTAGGGCTCGATCCAGCGGGCCAGCGCCTCGGCGATGGCGGCGGCGTTGAGGTAGTGATGCACCTCGCGCCCGCGCCTCACCCGCGTCACCAGCCCGGCCTCCTCCAGCACCTTGAGATGCTTGGCGACGCCGAAGCGGGACATCTCCAACCTCGCCTCCAGGGCGCGCTGGGTCTGCCCGTCGTCCTGCCGCAGCGCGTCGAGGAGGGCGCGTCGGCTCGGATCGGCGAGGGCCTTGAAGACCGAATCCATGGCTCTCCTGATAGGTGACTTGATGGTCACATGTCAAGGGTGGTGACCGGATGGTCACACGTCAAGGATGGTGACCGGATGGTCACGTGTCTCCAGGTCCAGCTTGCGCCTCTCGTCGGCATCGCCCAGCCTGCCGGTCGGGGAGGGAGGCGCCGTGGCCGAGCCGCAGTTCATCGACACACCCCGGGGCCGCCGCATCGCGTTCCGCCGCACGGCGGGGAGGGGTCCGGGGATCGTGTTCCTGCCGGGCTTCCGCTCGGACATGGAGGGCGACAAGGCGACCCGTCTGGAGGCCTTCGCCCGCGCCCGCGGTCAGGCGTTCCTGCGCTTCGACTACTCGGGCCATGGCCTGAGCGGGGGCGCCTTCGAGGAGGGCACGATCGGCGCCTGGGCCGAGGACGCGGAGGCTGCGATCGAGGCGGCGAGCGACGGCCCGCAGGTGCTCGTCGGCTCCTCGATGGGGGGGTGGATCGCGCTCCTGCTGGCGCGCGCCGACCCGCGCCGCGTCCATGCGCTGGTGACGGTCGCCGCGGCGCCCGACTTCACCGAGGACGGCCAC
Source organism: uncultured Alphaproteobacteria bacterium (assembly GCA_963799455.1). Taxonomy (GTDB): domain Bacteria; phylum Pseudomonadota; class Alphaproteobacteria; order Rhodobacterales; family Rhodobacteraceae; genus CAWCXF01. The sequence continues at coordinate 1,304,175 of CAWCXF010000007.1, forward strand.
TGGGCGTCGTGGTCCGACGACGAGCGCGAGCGGCTCATGCGCGAGGGCGCGGTGAGCGTGCCCTCGGACCACGGCGAGCCCTACACGATCACCCGCGGGCTCATCGAGGACGGACGCGACAGATTGGTGCTGCGCGATCCGCTGGCGCTGCCGATGCCGGTGCGGATGCTCCAGGGGACGGCCGACGCCGCGGTCTCCACCGAGACGGCGCTGCGCCTGCTGGCCCATGCCGAGGGGCCCGACATCCGCCTGACGCTGGTGAGGGGCGCCGACCACCGGTTCTCGGACCCCGCCTGCCTCGACCTCCTGGAGCGGACGGTGGCCGAGCTTCCCTGACCGACGGAGGGCTCGGCGCGGCTGCGCCCGCCCGCAGGGGAGGGCGCCATGGCCGAGCACCTGAAGCGAGGGCGCAGCGCCGCCGAGCGCGCCGAGGACGACGCGCGCGCCCGCGCCGCCGTCGAGGGCATCCTCGCCGCCGTCGAGGGCATCCTCGCCGACATCGAGGCGCGTGGCGACGCGGCGGTGCGCGCGCTCTCGGCCGAGTTCGACGGCTGCGAGCCCGAGGCGTTCCGCCTGAGCCCCTCGGAGATCGAGGCGGCGACGGCGAAGGTCACGGGGCGCGAGGTGGCCGACATCCGCTTCGCCCAGGCGCAGATCAGGGGCTCCGCCGACGTGCCGCGCGGCTCGACGCGCGACGTGGAGGTCGAGATCCTGCCCGGCGTGATCCTCGCCATCCTGCCCACCGCCGAGACCGCGCGGCGCTCCTGGGAGGACTGCGGCGAGGCGATCCTGCGCGCCGACCACGAGGAGAGGCTGGCCGTCTCCGAGGGGCTCGCCCCCGGGCGCGTCCAGGTGATCACCGACCGCGACGACCGGCTCCTCGACGACATGAAGGCCTGAGGCGCGCTGTCCCTCAAGCCCCGCACCGACATGGCCGACGGCGAAGGCGATCGGCACCGACCACACCCTGCCGACGCGAGGGGAGGGGCGCGAGGCCGACGGGCTCTGGGTCGGCGAGTTCATCAAGACCCGCTCCTGCCCGAAGATCCTGACCGACGGGGCCGCGGCCATGGTGGGCGCCTTCCGGATCGCGGCTGTGCGTGCGCGACGGCTTCGTCGGCCATGCCGAGCGGCGCGACCTCCACATGCGCCGCCACGGGGGGCGCGACGTGCCCTGCGGCGAGGCCGCGCCCTGCGACGAGGCGGCCGGGCAGGGGGTGGCCTCGCCGTCGGAGGGCCGGGGAGGGCAGGACGGGCGGCGCGCGCGCCCCGAATGGCGCGCCTGCGAGGCCGGTCGAGCCGGGTCTCGGGGCGCGCGCGCCGCCCGATCGCCTGGCGTCCGCCCGACGACCGGTGCGCCGGGGGCGGGGGCAGGCCGGGTGAGCCGGGGTCTGCCGCGGCGCGCCCCTCGGCCATCCACCGGGCCGGCCTGGACGGGCCGGTGCCGATGCGGGAAGGTGCGGGATGATCGAGGCGCCGCCGCTCAGCACGACCCGGCTCGACCCGACGGCCGTCCGCGGCCGACGCCCGCGCGAGGGTCCGCGCGAGGGTCCGCCGGGCCTGCTCGGCGGGGACGGGGGCGGGGGCGGGGGCGGGGGCGAGGCGGCGTCCGATCGGCTGCGCCGGACGACCGGGGGGGCCCGGCCGCCCGGCGCTCGACGCGGCGCGACGCGGACGCCATCACGGGCGCAGGGCGGATCGCCGCTCTCGCTGCCCGTCGCGGGGAGGGCCGGGTGGATCGGCGCGTGAGCCTCATCACCTTGGGCGTCGCCGACCTCGATCGCGCGGCCGCCTTCTACGAGGCCCTCGGCTGGCGGCGCGAGGAGGCCCCCGGCGGGGTGGCGGCCTTCGACCTGCTGGGCCAGACGCTCGGCCTCTACCCCCGTGCCGAGCTGGCCCGCGACATCGGCGTCGAGGAGGCGTCGCTGGGCCACGGCGCGATGACGCTCGCGCACAACGTGGCGTCGCGCGAGGAGGTGGCGCCGCTCGTCGAGCGCGCGCGGGAGGCCGGCGCCCGCGTCCTGCGCGAGCCCTCGGACGTGTTCTGGGGCGGGCACGTCGCCTACTTCGCCGACCCCGACGGCCATGTCTGGGAGATCGCCTGGAACCCCCACGCGCCGCTCGGCCCCGGCGGCGCGTTCCGATGGAAGGGATACGCGGATGCCCCATAGCCCCGGCGTCGTGCCCTACTTCTCCTACGCCGACCCGCACGCGGCGATGGACTTCCTGGAGCGCGCCTTCGGGATGGAGCGCGTCCAGGCGATGGACGGCGAGGACGGCGCGCTCCTGCACGCCGAGATGCGCCACCGCGACGGCGTGATCATGATCGGCACCGGCGAGGCCGTGCGCGGCTCTCCGGGCGTCTACCTCGTCGTGGAGGACGTGGACGCGCACCACGCCCGCGCCGCCGAGGCGGGCGCCGAGGTCGTCTACCCGCCCGAGGACACCGAGTTCGGCACCCGCCGCTGGCGCGCCCGCGACCCCGAGGGCCACGAGTGGTCCTTCGGCACCTACGCGCCGTCCACCGAGCCGCCCGGCCGGGGCTGAGCGACCGGGCGGCTCGGGCCGGCGCTCCGGTTCGCGCCCCGCCGGCGACCGCGCTCGGCCTCCTGGCACGTGCCGAGCCGGCGGCTGCGCTCCGCTGGCCGACCTCTGTCGGGGCGGGGCCTTCCTCGGACCCCTGGCCGGCGCCGGGGGCCTGCGATCACCGGACCGGACGCCGCGACCGGGCCGCGCGGGCCCCGTCGCGGCTTCGGCGCGCGCCGCGATGGCCACCCGCCCCGCCATCCCGGCACGCGCCAGCATCCCGGCACGCGCCGGTCGCGCGATGCGCGTCGGCCGCGCGGTCCGCGGCGCGTCTCGACACCTCGCCGGGCGCCTTCTAAGCTCGCCTCGCTCGCCTCGCTCGCGTCGAAGGCTCTTGCATGGATCTCCCCCGCACTCCGTCCTTCAGGCTCGACGGCCGCCGCGCGCTCGTCGCCGGCGCCTCGCGCGGGATCGGGTTGGGCTGCGCGGTGGCGCTCGCCGAGGCCGGCGCCGAGGTCGTCCTCGCCGCGCGCGGGGGCGATGGGTTCGGGTCCGCGGCCGAGGCGATGCGGGCCGAGGGGATGGACGCGCGCGCGGTCCCGCTCGACGTGACCGACGACGCGGCCGTGCGCGCGACGATGGCCGAGGAGGGCGCGTTCGACGTGCTGGTGAACTCGGCCGGCATGGCGCGCAACGCGCCCGCGCTCGACACCGACCCGGCCGATCTCGACGCGGTGCTCGCCCTCAACCTGCGCGCCGCCTACCGGCTGGCCGTCGAGGCCGCGCGGGGCATGACGCGCGGCGGCTCGATCGTGCAGATCTCCTCGCAGATGGGCCATGTCGGGGGCCCCGACCGCTCGGTCTACTGCGCCACCAAGCACGCGGTCGAGGGGATGACCAAGGCGATGGCGATCGAATGGGGACCGCGGGGGATCCGCGTCAACACGATCTGCCCGACCTTCATCCGCACTTCGCTCACCGAGTCGAGCTTCGCCGACCCCGAGCGCCGCGCCTGGATCGAGGGCAAGATCGCGCTCGGCCGCGCCGGCCGCGTCGAGGACGTGATGGGCGCCGTGGTCTATCTCGCGTCCGACGCCTCCGCGCTGGTCACCGGCTCGGCGCTGATGGTGGACGGCGGATGGACCGCGGAATGAGGGGCGCGGGCCTCGCCCGCCCCGGCCCTCGCGGCAGGGGCCCGGCCTCCCGCCGCCCGGTCGGGGGGGGGCGGGGGTCCGCCCGACGCCGCCGCGGCGCGGCGCGGGAGGGCCGAGATGGAGGGCTTCGACGCGCGCCGGCGGGATCTCCCCGACTGCATCCTCGGCATCACCCGCGAGATCTGGGAGGAGCGCGGCCTTGGCCCCCGGGTGAGGGGGGCCTGCGCGCCCGGGGTGATCGTGCGCTCGCCCGGCGGGGTCGAGACCGGCGAGCCCGTCGCCGCCCGCGCCACGCTCGCCACCCCGGCCGAGATCCCCGACCGCCAGCTCCGGGGCGAGGACGTGACCTGGCGGGGCACGCCCGAGGCGGGGATGCTCTCCTCCCGCCGGATCGTCTCGACGGCCACCCATGCCGGCGGCGCCTTCGCCCCCGCCACGGGCGCGCGCCTGACCCATCGCGCGATCGCCGGCCGCCGGGCCGAGGGCGGGGCGATCGTCGGCGAGCGGCTGGAGCGAGACGACGGCGCCATCCTCCGCCCGCTCGCCTTGGCCACGCGGCTGGGCGCGGCGCGAGGTCGAGGCCGGGCGCGGCCGCACCGTCACGCCCGGGCGCGCGTGGCCGGCCCCTGCCGGGGCGCGGGGGCGAGCCCGGCGAGTGGGCCGCGCGCCACGCCGACCTCCTGGGGCGCATCGTGCAGGCCGAGCCGAGCGTGATCCCGAGCGCCTGGGGCCGCGCCTGCCACCCCGCCCATCCGGGCGCCGTCGCGGGCCATGGCTGGGCCGCGCCCGACCGCTTCTGGCTCGGGCCGCGCGCGGCCTTCCCTTCGGCCGCGCTCGCCGTCCACGACGCGATCGGCCGCGACGCCGCCTCGACGCCGCCGCGCGCCGCGATCCGCTGGTCGCCGACCGGCCGGCACGACGGCTTGGGCGCCTTCGGCGCGCCGGGCGGGGTGGCGGTCCACGTCATGGCGGTCTCCCATGCCGAGTCCGGCCCCTGCGGCCTGCGCCGCGAGTGGGTGCTCCACGACGAGACGGCGGTGTGGAAGCAGATCCTGGAGGGGCCGGCGTGACCGTCGTCTTCACGGTCGAGGTCTCGCGCGACTTCGACCGCCCCGCCGGCGCGGTGTTCGCGCATTGGATGGATCCCGAGGGCCGGCGGCGCTGGGAGACGCCCGAGGGCAGCGGCATGAGCTACGCCGCCTTCGACACGCGCGAGGGCGGCCATGAGGAGGTGATCGTGGCGCCCGGCGGCGCGGAGGTCGGGCGCGTGATCACCGACATCCGCGTCCTGCGCGAGGGCGCGCTCGCCGTGATCCAGGGACGGGGCGTGTTCGGCGGCGCCGTCGCGATGACCATGCAGACCGTCTTCCGGGTCGAGCCCGAGGGGATGGGCTGCCGCTTCACCGGGACGAGCCAGATGGTGGTCCTCGCAGGGGAGCCGAGCGAGGCGCAGCTGCGCGCCGGCTGGGAGGCGATGCTCGACCGCTTCGCGGCGGACCTCGCGGCGGGCGGCGGCGGTTGAACAGGCGCACCGGCGCGCGGCCGGGCCATCGGAGGACGGACATGGCACCCAAGGATCCGAGCGCCGCCATGGCCGATCGCATCGTGCGCTACGGGGAGCTGCGGGCGTGCAGGACCGCCTTCATCGACGCGCACACGCCGGGCTCGGACGCCAAGGAGAACTTCACCATCATCGGCGGGGGGGTGTCGGAGAGCCCCGACCAGCACGTCCACATCGCGGAGGCGCACGGCTTCAACATCGGCGCGGCGGGCCAGCCGCCGCGGTGCCGCAACTCGCTGCACTCGCACCGCACGGCGGAGGCGTTCTTCGTGCTGTCGGGGCGCTGGCGCTTCTTCTGGGGCCGCTGGGGGGACGCGGGCGAGGTGGTGCTGGAGGAGGGCGACCTGATCGACATCCCCACCGGCATCTTCCGCGGCTTCGAGAACGTCGGGCACGACTACGGCATGATCATGGCGGTGCTGGGCGGCGACGACGCGGGCGGCGGCGTGATCTGGGCGCCGCAGGTGATCGAGGACGCGCGCGACCACGGGCTGGTGCTGGGCGAGGACGGCCGGCTCTACGACGCCAAGCAAGGCCAGTCGCTGCCCGAGGGCGTGGCGCCGATGCCGGTGCTCACCGACGACGAGCTGGAGGGCTTCCCCGAGATGGCGGTGTGCGAGGTGGTGCCCCACCACGTCGCGCGATACCACGACATGCTGGCGCTGGCCTCCAAGGCGACGTGCAAGGTGCTGGGGGCGCAGGGGCTGATCCGGGACCGTCCGGGCTTCGAGATCGACCTCGTCTCGCGCGGCTCGGCCAAGGGGACGACCCACGCCCACGACCGCCCGTCGGTGCTGATGCCGGTGCGCGGCCACTGGCGGCTCTTCTGGGAGGGCGGCGAGAGCGTGCTCGCGCCCGGCGACACGGCGTCCGTGCCCGCGGGCCTGGCGCACGGCGCGGTGCCCGCGATGGAGGGCGAGGCCGCGCTCTACCACGTGGTCGCCACCGACGACCCGGCCGGGCCGACCCGGCGCGCCTGAGATGGGCGTGCTGGCCACCCACACCGGCTCCCTGCCCCGCTCCCAGGCCGTCGTGGACCTCCTCTTCGCGCGCGAGCGCGGCGAGCCCACTGACGAGGCCGAGTTCGCCCGCGTCATGCGCGAGGCCGTGCACGAGACGGTGCGCCGCCAGGTCGAGGCCGGCATCGACGTGGTGTCCGACGGCGAGACCGCGAAGATCAGCTACGCCACCTACGTCAAGGACCGCTACTCGGGCTTCGTGGGCGACAGCCCCCGCAACGCGCCGGCCGACCTCGCGATGTTCCCGTCGTTCCTCGAGCGGCTGGCGCGAGAGGGCGGCACACCCAGCTACGCGCGCCCGATGTGCGTGGGCGAGGTGCGCCCCACCGGCCAGCACGAGCTGGAGCGCGACATCACCAACCTGCGCGAGGCCATGGAGCGCCACGGCGCGCGGCGCGGATGCCGGCGCCGGTGCTCCGCGGCCGGCACGACGCGCTCTGCCCCGCGCGTCGCCACGAGGCGATGGCCAGGGCGGATGGCCGGAGCCCGGCTGGAGGTCGTCGAGGCGGCGGGCCATCTGCCGACGCTGGAGGCGCCGGAGCCGGCCACGCGGGCCCGGCGCGTATGGCCGGCGGCGCCGGGCGGGACCGGCGCCTGAGGCCGAGGGAGCCTAGACCGGCGTCGGCCCCCCCACCGGGCGATCCCGGTCCGGCCGCGCCCTGGGGCCGGACCGCTGACCCTTCGCGCCCGCCATCGGCAGCACGGCCGCCATGGTCTCGGCCCGTCCGGGCTCGCCGGCGGCGTCGATGAAGCGCAGCACCAGCGGGCGGATGTCGCGCCGCCAGGAGCCGCCGGCGAAGATGCCGTAATGGCCCGCGCCAGGCTCCAGATGCGCGGTCTTGCGCGCCTCGGGCAGGCCGGTCAGCAGGTCGAGCGCCGCGAGGCACTGGCCGGGCGCGGAGATGTCGTCCTCCTCGCCCTCGACGACCATCACGGGGACGTCGGTGATCCGTCCCAGATCGACGCGGCGGCCCTCGATCTCGAAGACGTTGCGGGCGATCTCGCGCTCCTTGAAGATGCGCTCGACGGTCGAGAGGTAGAACTCGCCCGTCATGTCCATCACCGCCAGATACTCGTCGTAGAAGCGGTTGTGGCGGTCGTGGTCGGAGGCCTCGCCCTTGGCCGTGCGCAGCACCTGCTCGGTGAAGGCGCGGGCGTGGCGCTCGGCGTTCATCGACATGAAGGAGGCGAGCTGCAGGAGCCCCGGATAGACCATCCGCCCGGCGCCGGCGTGGTTGAAGCCGACGCGCTGGATGATCGAGCGCTCGAGCTGGCCCATCGTCACGCGCCGGCCGAAATCGGTCACCTCGGTGGGCGCCGCGTCGGGATCGACCGGGCCCCCGATCAGCGTCAGCGTCGCGGGCTGCGCCTTGGGCTCGTGCTCGGCCAGCCAGGCGGTGGCCGCGAGCGCCAGCGGCACCGGCTGGCAGACCGCGACGACGTGGATGTCGGGGCCGAGCGCGCGGATGAAGTCGGCGATGTAGAGGGTGTAGTCCTCCACGTCGAACTTGCCCTGGCTGACGGGGATGTCGCGCGCGTTGCGCCAGTCGGTGACGTGGACGTCGCAGTCGGGCAGCAGCGAGCGCACGGTCGAGCGCAGGAGCGTGGCGTAGTGCCCCGACATCGGCGCGATCAGCAGCACCCGGCGCGCCATCGGCTCGCGGCCCGAGACCTCGAACCGGATCAGATCGCCGAAGGGGCGCTCCACCACCGCGCGGACCGAGACCAGGTGGTCGCGCCCGTCCTCGCCCGTGACGGCGTCGATGCCCCAGTCGGGCTTGGCCACCATCCGCGAGAAGGACCGCTCGGTCACCTCGCCCCAGGCGGCCATCAGCTGGACCATCGGGTTGGCGACGAGGCCGAAGGCCGGATAGGACGCCGCCGCGCGCGCCGTGGCGCCGAGCCACTCGTTGGTGTTGCGGGCGGTCTCCATCAGGTCGTAAGTGACCATCTTCTTCATGTGGTCTCCTCGCGCGGAACGCTTGGGGCCCGGTCGGGCTTGGTTTACAAGAGGCCGACCGCGAAGCGGCGGCAGGCAATGCTGCGGATGCGAACTAGGCCGGGGAGGGCATCGTGACAACCGAACCGAAGGACGAAGCGGCGGAGGCCCGGGCGCAGGGCGGCGACCTCCAGGCCCTCAACGCGAACCTCGCCAAGGTCGAGGCCCTCTCGCAGAGGCTCGTGGCGGCGCTGGGGCGGCGTCGGCCGATCCGCCCCTCGCTCCAGGGGCCCGGCCCCGACATCTTCCTGCGCGCCGCCACCGCCTACATGACGGAGGCCATGACGAACCCCTCCAAGATCTTCGAGCATCAGGTCGGCCACTGGTCGCGCACCATGCGCCACTACCTTGAGGCGCAGGAGGCCCTGGCCAAGGGCACGCTGCAAGCGCCGGAGGACCGCACCGGCTCGGACCGGCGATTCTCCGGCCCGCTGTGGCAGACGCACCCCTTCTTCAACTACGTCAAGCAGCAGTACCTGATGACCTCGCAGGCGATGACCGCGGCCATCGACAGCCTCGAGGGGCTCGACGCGGGCGACCGCAAGCGGCTGGGCTACTTCGCCCGCCAGATCATGGATTTGATGAGCCCCGCGAACTTCCTGGCCACCAACCCCGACGCGCTGGCGCGCGCGGTGGCGACCGACGGGCGCAGCCTCGTGGACGGGCTGGAGAACCTGGTGCGCGACCTCGAGGCGGGCGAGGGCGAGCTGCTGGTGACGCTCGCCGACCGCGAGGCGTTCCGGGTGGGCGAGAACCTCGCCACCACGCCGGGCTCGGTGGTCTATCGCAACCGGCTCTTCGAGCTCATCCAATACGCCCCCGCGACCGATCAGGTCCACGAGCGCCCGCTCGTCATCTTCCCGCCCTGGATCAACAAGTTCTACATCCTCGACCTGAAGGAGCAGAACAGCCTTATCCGCTGGATCGTGAATCAGGGGTTCACGCTCTTCGTCGTCTCCTGGGTCGACCCCGACCCCTCGATGCGCGACGTGGCGCTCGACGACTACGTCGAGGAGGGGGTCCTGACCGCCATCCGCGAGGTCGAGGCGATCACCGGGAGCGAGGACGTCAACGCGGTGGGCTACTGCATCGCCGGCACCACGCTGTCGATGGCGCTGGCGCTGATGGCCAAGCGCGGGATGACCGACGTGGCCTCGGCCACCCTCCTCACCACGCTCACCGACTTCTCGGACAAGGGCGAGGTCGGCGTCTTCCTCACCGACGACTTCCTCGACGGCATCGAGCGCGAGGTCGCGGCCCGCGGCATCCTGCCCGCCTTCTTCATGAACCGCACCTTCAGCTACCTGCGCTCGCAGGACCTGGTCTACGCGCCCGCCGTGAAGAGCTACATGATGGGCGAGGCGCCGCCCGCCTTCGACCTGCTCTACTGGAACGGCGACTCGACCAACCTGCCGGCCGCGATGGCGGTGCAGTACCTGCGCGAGCTGTGCCAGGGCGACCGCTTCGCGCAAGGGGGCATCGAGCTGTGCGGCGAGCGGCTGCACCTGTCGGACGTGGCGGTGCCGCTCGCCGCCGTCGCCTGCGAGACCGACCACATCGCCGCCTGGAAGTCGTCCTACGCCGGGGTCCGCGGCATGGGCTCGACCGACAAGACCTTCATCCTGTCCGAGTCGGGCCACATCGCCGGCATCGTCAACCCGCCCAGCAAGCGCAAGTACGGCCACTACACCAACGCCTCATGGCCCGACGACCCCGACGCCTGGCTCGCTGAGGCCTCCTTCCACGAGGGATCCTGGTGGCCGCGCTGGGGCGAGTGGCTCGCCGCCCGCTCGGGGCCGATGGTGCCCGCGAGGACGCCCGGGGACGACGGCCGCGAGCTTCTGGCCTCCGCGCCGGGGATCTACGTGGTGTCCACGAAGGCCGCGTGACGACCGCTCGGAGCGCCCCGGCCCGGCCGCCGCGCCGCTGGTGAGATTTTTTGCTGCGCTGCGGCATCGACCCCTTGCCATGCCGCAGCGCAGCATCTATCTCGGCCTCGACGGCGAGCCAGCCGCCTATTGCGAGACGAGGAGCCGAGCGATGACCCAGGACTTCAACAAGACCATGCAGGACATGATGAGCGCGTTCCCGATGGACACGTCGGCGATGCAGGACGCCTTCCGCACCCAGGCCCAGCTCGCCGAGCGCCTGTCGCGCGTCGCCCTCGACGCCGCCGAGCAGTCCACCGAGATCTCGTCGAGCTGGACCAAGGAGACGCTCGCCAAGCTGCGCGACGCCACCTCCGTCCGGGACGAGCCCGCCGACTACTCCAAGGCGCTGACCGAGCTCACCTCCGCCCAGGCCGAGACCACCTCCGAGGCCATGGCGCGTTTCGCCGAGGTCGCCAAGCGCGTCCAGATGAACACCGTCGAGCTGATGCTGTCGGCCGGCAAGGAGTTCGCCGAGGACACCGCCCAGCAGACCCGCGCCGCCGCCGAGCGCGGCCAGCGCGCCGCCCAGGACATGGCCGCCCGCGGCCAGGAGTTCGCTGGCAAGTCGCAGGAAGCCGTGACGCAGATCACCGAGCAGAACCGCGACGCCGCCGGCAAGATGGCCGAGCAGGGCCGTAGCGCCTTCGACGCCGCCGCCAAGTCCGGCGCCCAGGCCGCCGAGCGCACCGTGGCCGAGGCCAACAAGACCCCGGCCGGCGCGAAGTGAGCCCCCCCCGGCCCCCCGGGGGCCGGATGAACGATCCGTGAGGGGCGTGCCGCTTGCCGCGGCGCGCCCTTTCCATTCGCGGCGCCGCGCCATACCGTCTCCGAGCGGGGCAGGGAGGGCACCATGGCCGAGGACGCCGAGACGCCGCTGCTGATCAAGCGCTATGCCAGCCGCCGGCTCTACAACACCGAGACCTCCGACTACGTCACCCTCGAGCAGATCGCGGGCTTCATCCGCGCGGGCCGCACGGTGCGGATCGTCGATCTGAAGTCGGGCGCCGACCTCACCCGCCAGTACCTCCTCCAGATCGTCGCCGAGCACGAGAGCCGCGGCGAGAGCGTGCTGCCGATCGACGTGCTGACCGACCTCGTGCGCAGCTACACAGGCGCGGCGCGCTCGGTGGTGCCGGCCTTCCTCGCCGCGTCCTTCGACATGCTGCGCGAGGGGCAGACGAAGGCGCTCGACAACATGACCGCCATCAGCCCGATGGCCGCGATGCCCGGCTTCAAGGCGATGCAGGCCCAGCAGCGCGCCTTCATGAAGGCGATGACCGGCGGCATGATCGGCGCCGGCGCCCCAGAGCCGGAGGCCGGGGGCGAGGATCTGGAGGACATCAGGCGCCAGCTCGCCGAGCTTCAGGCGCGGCTCGCCAGGATGGACGGCTGAAGAGCCGGGGGCGTGCCTGCCCCCGGACCCCCGCTCACGCGAACACCGCGCGCATCGCGTCGTCCAAGATCTCGAACATCTCGTCCACCTGCGCCGCCTCCAGCATGAACGGCGGGCAGAGGACGATCGCGCCGCCCAGGGGGCGGCAGATCAGGCCGCGCTCGGCGCAGGCGTCGGCGATCCGCTCGCCGATCGAGACCTCGGGTCCGAACGGCGCCTTGCTGCCGGGCTCGCGCACGGCCTCCAGCGCGCCCATCAGGCCCACGCCGCGCGCCTCGCCGACGTTCGGATGCGCCTCGGCCAGCCGCTCCAGCCCGGCCCGGAACCGCGGCGCCAGCGCGCGCACGTTCTCGATCAGGCCCTCGCCCCGGCCCGCGCCCAGGATCGCGTCGAGCGCGCGCAGCGCCACGGCGCAGCCGACCGGATGGCCCGAGGCGGTGAACCCGTGCGGGAACTCCGACGCGGCCTCCGACGCGCCCTGGAGGCGGTCGGCCAAATCCGGCCCCAGCATCACGGCGCCCATCGGGAAGTAGCCCGCCGTCAGCGCCTTCGACGCGACGATGGCGTCGGGCACGAAGCGGTAGGTCTCATGCCCCCAGACCTCCCCCGTGCGCCCGAAACCCGTGATGACCTCGTCGGCCACCAGCGGGATCGCGTGGCGCCGCAGCACCGCGCCCATCGCCTCGAAGTAGCCCTCCGGCGGCGGGATCACGCCCCCCGCGCCGAGCACGGGCTCGGCCACGAAGGCGGCGATCGTCTCCGCCCCCTCGCGCGCGATCACCTCCTCCAGCTCGGCGGCGAGCCGAGCGGTGAACGCGGCCTCGCCCTCCCCGGGGCGCCCCTCGCGCCAGAAGTGCGGGCAGGTGAGGTGCACGAAGCCCGGCAGCGGCAGGCCGAACGTCGCGTTGTAGGGCTTGCCCGTCATCGAGGCCGAGGCGACCGTGACGCCGTGGTATCCGCCCCGCCGCGTCAGGATGGTGCGCCGCTCCGGCCGCCCCTCGGCGCGGCCGAGGAACCACAGCATCTTGACGAGCGTGTCGTTCGCCTCCGAGCCGGAGCTGGTGTAGGCCACCCGGCCCCGGTCCCACGGCGACAGCGCGATCAGGCGCTCGGACAGCTCCACCGTGCGGTCCGACATCCGCCCGAAGAAGGCGTGGTAGCCGGGCAGGCGGTCGTACTGCGCCCGCGCGGCCTCGGCGATCCCCGCGTGGGAGAACCTCGCGACCATGTTCCACAGCCCCGAATTGGCGTCGAGATGGCGCCGGCCATGCACGTCGAAGACGTGAGCGCCCTCGCCATGCGTCAGCACGGTCGCGCCGCGCCGGGCCAGCGTCGGCAGGTCGGTGAAGCCGTGCAGCGCGGTCGCCTCCGCGCGCGCCTCCCAGCTCGCCGCGCCGTCCCTCACGACGCGCTCACCCCTCGCCCTCGTGCTTGGGCAGCTTGTCCACCAGCCGCAGCCAGCGCAGCCGCTCCTCCCAGTGGACATGCGCCTCGGGCGCGCCCTGGGACGGGTCCGCCAGCGCCGCGGCCGGAACGTCGGTCTGCCCCGGATGGGCGTCGGACGCGTAGCTGAGCGGGCTGCCGCATGCGCCGCAGAAGCCGCGCCGGACGCCGGGCGAGGAGGCGTGGATGCGCGGGCGGCCCATCGACCAGCGCAATCCGCTGTCGCGCACGCTGATCCACGCCGCGACGGGCGCGCTGGTGGCACGCCGGCAGCTCTCGCAATGGCAGTAGGACCGCGACACGACCGCCGCCGGGTCGAAGGCGAAGCGCACGGCGCCGCACAGGCACCGGCCCCGCGGCGTCTCGATCGCGGGCGCGCTCATGCCGCGGGCCGCGTCCCGGCCGCCCGCTCCGCCTCCCGCAACGCCCGCGCGCGCCGCCGGGCAGGGCCGAGCAGGCCGCCCGCGCACGGCGGTCGCCCGGCCTCGCCGCGAGCGGCCTCGGTGCGCGGGTCGGCGTTGTGGAGGGGGACGGGCATCGGCGGGTCTCCTTCGTCCGGCCACCCTACGCGCGCCGTGGGGCCCCGGCCAAGGGGCTCAGGCGCCCAGGCGGTCGCGCAGCGCATACCACGTCATCGCCAGCGCCAGGAGCGGCGCGCGGGCGCGGCCCGAGCCGGGGAAGGGGCGATGCGGGATCGCGGCCATGGCGTCGAGGCGCCCCGGACGCCCCAGGATGGCCTCGGCGAGGATCTCGCCCGCGATCACGGCCATGGCGACGCCGTGGCCCGAATAGCCCCCCGCGCTCAGCACCCGGGGCGCCGTGCGCGCCAGATGCGGCAGGCGCGCGCGGGTGATCGCCAGCGTGCCGCCCCAGGCATGGGTGATGCGCGCCCCTGCGAGCTGGGGATAGACGCGCAGCATCGGGCGCCGCACGAGCGCCGCGATGTCGGCCGGGAAGCGGTAGCCGTAGCTCTCGCCGCCGCCGAACAGCAGCCGCCCGTCCTCCGAAGCCCGCCAGTAGCTGACCACGAAGTCCCCGTCGGCCACGGCCACGTCGCGCGTGAGCGGCATCGCCTCCCCGAGCGGCTCGGTCGCCACGATGAAGTTGTTGATCGGCATGACGCGCGCCGCCACCCTTCGGTCGAGCGCGCCCAGATATCCGTTGCAGGCCAGGATCACGTGGTCGGCCCTCACCCGGCCGCGGTCGGTGACGACGGCGGGCCGGTCGCCCTCGACGACGCGCGCGCGCGTGCCCTCGCGGATGCGCGCCCCTGCCCCTTCGGCAGCCCGAGCCAGCCCCAGCGCGAAGCGCAGCGGATGGATGTGCGCGGCGCCGTGGTCGAGCGCGCCCCCGGCGAAGCGCCCCGAGCCCGTGAGCGCGCCGACGCCTTCGCGGTCGAGCGGCTCCACGGCGTCGTAGCCGTAGCGCGTGGCCAGGTGCTCGGCCACGCGGTGCGCGTGCGCGACGCCGCGCGCGGCGCGGTCCACCTCGGCCACGCCGGGCGTCCAGCGCGCCTCGGGCGCGTGCGCCGCGACCAGCGCGCGGACTCGCGCCTTCGCGGCCTCCGCGATCTCCCACAGCGCCCGCGCGGAGGGCTCGCCCAGGCGCGCCTCCAGCGCGACCTGGTCGAGCCGCTGGCCGCTGCCGACCTGCCCGCCGTTGCGGCCCGAGGCGCCCGATCCCGCGCGCCGCGCCTCCACGACCACCACGTCGGCCCCGGCCCGCGCGAGGCTCAGCGCGGCCGACAGGCCGGTGTAGCCGGCGCCCACCACGCAGACGTGGCAGCGCGCGTCGCCCTCGAGGGGCGGGCGCGGCTCGGGGGCCCGCGCGGTCTCGGCGTACCAGGAGGGGGAGGGGTCTCGAGCGTCGAGCAGGTTCATGGCGCCCCGATGGAAGGCTGGGGGCACGCGTGCCCCTCGCAGGGGTCGCACCCCCAGACCCCCGCTCACACGCTCATCAGGAGGTGCTCGCGCTCCCACGGGCTGATGACCTGGAGGAACTCGTCGTATTCGGCGGCCTTCACGATCTCGTAGACGCGGCAGAAGGGCTCGCCGAGGGCATCGCGGATGGCGCGCGCGCCCGCGAAGCCCTCCAGGGCGGCGGCGATGCCGCGCGGGATCGCCTCCTCGCCGGCATGGGCGTCGCCGTGGCACTCGTTCGTGGGCGGCACGCCCTCGGCCATGCCGAGGAGGCCGCAGGCGAGCGAGGCGGCGATCGCGAGGTAGGGGTTGCAGTCCATGCCCGCCAGCCGGTTCTCGACCCGCCGCGCGTCGGGCTCGGACACGGGGATGCGGATGCCGGTGGTGCGGTTGTCGCGCGCCCATTCGAGGTTGATCGGCGCGGAGTGGTCGCGGGTGTAGCGCCGGTAGCTGTTCACGTAAGGCGCGAGGATGGCGATCACGCTGGGCAGGTGGCGTTGCAGGCCGCCCACGAAGTGCGAGAACGCCTCCGTCTCGGCCCCCTCGGCGTCGGTGAAGAGCGTGGCTCCGCGCGCGTCGAGCACCGAGTGGTGCATGTGCATCGCCGAGCCGGGCTCGCCCTCGATCGGCTGGGCCATGAAGGTGGCGAAGCAGTCGTGCCTGAGCGCGGCCTCCCGGATCAGGCGCTTGAAGTAGAACACCTCGTCGGCGAGCCGCACCGGGTCGCCGTGCTGGAGGTTGATCTCGACCTGCCCCGCGCCGCCCTCCTGGGTGATGCCGTCGATCTCGAAGCCCTGCGCCTGGGCGAAGGCGTAGATGTCGTCGATCACGGGGCCGTACTCGTCCACCGCCGAGAGCGAGTAGGACTGGCGCGCGGCCGCGGGCCGCCCCGAGCGGCCCATCATCGGCTCGACCCGCTTGGCCGGGTCGAGGTTGGGCGCGACGAGGTAGAACTCCATCTCGGGCGCCACCACAGGCCGCCAGCCGCGCTCGGCGAAGAGCCCGACGACGCGCTTGAGCACGTTGCGCGGCGCCATCGCGATGGGCTCGCCGTCGCGGCCCACCGCGTCGTGGATCACCTGGAGCGTGCGGTCGGCGGCCCAGGGGCAGGCCGAGGCGGTCTGCATGTCGGGCACGAGCTTCATGTCGGGCTCGGTGTAGTCGGTCTCGCCCTCGGCCTCCGACCAGCCTCCGGTGATGGTCTGGTAGAAGATCGAGTTGGGCAGGAAGAAGTGGGTCTGACGCGCGAACTTCGAGGCCGGCACCGCCTTGCCGCGCGCGATCCCCGACAGGTCCGGCACCACGCACTCCACCTCGTCGAGCCGGTGGCCCGCGAGGTAGGCGCGCGCGGCCTCGGGCAGCCGGTCGCGCCAGTCGCCCGCGTGGTCACGCATCGGCGTGCCCGCCGCCGGACCCGCGCTCACGCATGGGCGCGAGCGCCCCCTTGAGCACGCGCGCCATGCGCGCAGCGACCCGCGCCGCGTCCATGGGCAGCGCCGTGCCCGCTTCGGCCCGCTCCATCCGCTCGTCGGGATGGTCGCCGGTGCCGCGGCGCTGTGCGACGTAGGCCGCGATCAGCGCGGGCGTGAACTCCGGGTGCGGCTGGATCGTCCAGGCGTGATCGCCATAGGCCAGCGCGGCGACGCGGCAGCCGGTCGTCTCGCCCACCACCCGCGCGCCGGGCGGCGGCTCGACCACCTGGTCCTGGTGCCAGGCGTTGAGCGCGACCTCGTCCAAGCCCTCGATGCGGTAGGCGGTGCGCCCGAGCGACCAGCCGCCCGCCCACTTCTCGACCCGCCCGCCGAGCGCCTGGGCCACGATCTGATGGCCGAAGCACACGCCCACCAGCGGCCGCCGTGCGGCATGGATCTCGCGGATCAGGTTTTCGAGCGGCGCGATGAAGGGCAGGTCGTCGTAGGCGCCGTGCCGCGAGCCGCTGACGAGCCAGCCATCGGCCTCCTCGATGGAGGCGGGGAACTCCATGTCCACGACGTTCCAGGTGCGGAAGTCGAAGCCGTGGCCGTCGAGCAGGCGGGCGAACATCGCCGAGAAGTCCCCGTGCTCCGCGGCCACCGCCTCGGGGACGTGGCCGCATTGCAGGATGCCGATTCGCATGGGTGCCTCTGGGGTTGCCGCGCCCCGATACGCCCGCGCGCGCTTTCGGTCAAACGGCGTCGCGGTGGAGGCCTTCCAGCGCCGCCGCATCGAGGCCCGCGAGCGCGCGCATCTCGTGGCGCTTGGTGTGGGCGAAGGTCTCCACCAGCAGCGGGTCGAGGATCCGCGCCACCAGCGGCGAGGCGAGCCGCCCCACCGCCCCCGCCCAGTCGGGCGCGAGGCGCGGCAGGTCTCGCGCGTAGGCGTTGCCGGTCACGGCCTCGGGCGGCTCCAGCGCGTCCTCGACGCCGATGAGCGCGGCGCCGAGGATCGCGGCCATCACCAGATGCGGGTTGGCGTCGGCGCCCGCGACGCGGTGCTCGATGCGCCGCGCCTCGGGAGGCCCGGCCGGCACCCGGATCGCCACGGTGCGGTTCTCGTGCCCCCAGGCGCAGGCGAAGGGCGCGGGCCCGCCCGGCGCGAGGCGCGCGTAGCTCACGCCGTGGGGCGCGAACACGGCGGTGCAGTCGGGCATCGCGGCGAGGCAGCCCGCGACGATTCGAGGCAGGATCGCCCCGGCCTCGTTGCGCCCGCCCCGCTCGAAGGAGAGGTGGACGTGCATCCCGCTGCCGGGCGCGTCCGCGTAGGGCTTCGCCAGGAAGGTCGCCGACAGGCCCTGCGCGGCGGCGGTGCCCTTGACGAGCAGCTTCAGCAGCGCCGCGTCGTCGGCGGCGCCCAGCGCGTCGCGGTGGGTGAGGTTGACCTCCATCTGCCCCGGCGCGCCCTCCGAGACCATGGCTTCGAGCGAGAGGCCCATCGCCGCGGCGCCGTCCTCCACCGCGTCGAGGAAGGCGGCGAACTCGTCGAGCGCGGCGAGCGAGAGCACGTCGCCCGCGGCGATCGGGCGCCCCGTGACGGGCGAGGGCGGCGGGCGCAGCGGGGCCGAGGGGTCCGCCAGCGCGAACTCCAGCTCGACGGCGGCGACGGGCTTCAGGCCCAGCGCCTCCCAGCGCGCGACGGCAGACGCCAGCGCCACGCGGGGGTCGGCCGGGAAGGCCGTGCCGTCCTCGCGCGCGAGGCTCGCCGGGACCAGCACGGCGGGCCGCGCGAGCCAGGGCATCGGAACCTCGCGCCCCGTGGGCACCAGGAGGCCGTCCACGTCGCCCGTGGGCAGCACCAGGGGCGAGCCCTCGGGGTCCGCCCCCGTCACGTCGAGCCCCGCGGCCGACAGCGGCATCCGCACGCCCCCCGAGAGGGCCTTCTCGCGGTGGGACGCCGGCAGGCGCTTGCCGCGCCACTGGCCGTTCAGGTCGAGGGCCGCGACGCGCAGGCTCACCGCATGAACTGGGGCCGGTAGCGCACGCGCTCGCGCCGCTCGGGGGGCAGGTGGCGGTTGAGCCGCGCGTTCACCGCGCCCGCGAGTGCGATGACCGCGAGCGTGAGCGCGATGAAGTAGAGCGCGACGATGGGGTAGGGGACGAAGGGGTTGAAGGTCTTGTCGGCGAAGTAGCTCGCGTAGTAGAGCGCGTCCCCCCTCTGCTGGCGCGCCGGGAAGCCCGAGAAGAACACCAGCGTGGTGGCGTGGAAGAGGAAGATCGCCTCGTTGGTGTAGGCGGGCCAGGCGAGGCGCAGCATCACCGGCCAGGTGATGCGGCGGAACTTGCGCCACCCGCTCAGGCCGTAGGCGTCGGCCGCCTCCAGGTCGCCCCGCGGCACCGAGCGCAGCGCGCCGAAGAAGATCTCGGCCGCGTAGGCGGAGGTGTTGAGGAACAGCACGACGAGCGCGCCGCCCCAGGCGCGGGTGAGCCACGACGTGTCCGCGTCGAAGGCCACGCCCAGCAGCGAGAACTCGACGCCCCCGCGCGGCAGCTGCACGAAGGCCTCGTAGGCGAGGAAGAACTGGATGAAGAGCGGCGAGCCGCGAAAGGCGAACACGAACCAGTCGGCCGGCTTCCTGACCCACGCGCGGCGCGAGCTGCGCATGAGCGCGAGCGCCGTGGCGAGCACGAAGCCCGCCGCGAGCGCCAGCACGCCGAAGTAGACGTTCCAGATCATCCCCGAGCCGATCAGCGTGAACTGCTGGCAGAGCGTGAAGTCCGAGCGCGGCAGGAGCCGCTCGCCGATGCCGATCGAGCGCAGCGCGTAGTCCTGGATCGTCTGCCAGCAGCTCATGGGGCGCGGCTCATGGGGCGCGGCTCACGCGGCGGCCTTGCGCATCGCCTCGCCCTGGGCCGTCGCCTGCCCGCGCGACAGCCGCGCCGAGAGCCGCCCCAGCGCGACCTCGGAGAGCTTGGTGAGCCCGAGGTAGAAGACGAGCAGCGCCAGGAAGTACCACAGCCGCCAGTCGGGATGCGGATAGGCGTAGGCGGTCGTCTTCGACGCGCCCAGCTCGCGCGCCCAGTAGACGATGTCCTCCACGCCCAGGAGGAAGAGGAGCGGCGTCGCCTTGACGAGGATCATCCACAGGTTCGACAGGCCCGGCAGCGCGAAGACCCATGTCTGCGGCATCAGCACCCGGCGGAACGCCTGGGCGCGCGTCATGCCGTAGGCCTCGGCCGTCTCCATCTGCGCGCGCGGCACGGCGCGCATCGCGCCGGACAGCACGTTGGAGGCGAAGGCGCCGAACACGATGGCGAAGGTCAGCACCGCCAGCGTGAAGCCGTAGCCCTCGTGGACCCATTGGGGCGCGGTGGAGAGCGGCAGCTTGGCCTGCGCGCACACCACGAAGTCGTTGCCCTGCCGCACCGGCCTGCCCCAGTCGGGGCACAGCACCTTGTGGCGGACCCACTCGAGCCCCTGGTCGAGCGCGATGACGAAGAAGAGGAAGAACACGATGTCGGGCACGCCGCGCACGATCGAGCTGTAGCCCCGGCCGAGCCAGCGCACGGGCGCGACGCGTGAGCGCGAGGCGACGGCGCCGAGGAGCCCGAACGCGAGCGCCACGGGCGCGGTGACGGCGAGGAGCACCAGCACCGTGCCGAAGCTGGCGTAGAACGCCATGTGCTTGCCCGTCGTCAGGTAGCAGGCGAGCCAGGGAAGGCCGTCGAGGGCCGAAGGGTCGGCGCAGAACTCGAACATCAGGAGCCCGGGGGCTCTGCCGTCGCGCCAGAGGCGCGCACCTTCGGTGCGACCCCCGCCGGGGGCCCGCAGGGCCCCCGGACCCCCGCATTAGAAGGTCTGCGCATCCTCACCGAACCACTTGGTGATCATCGTGTTGAGCGTGCCGTCCTCCTTCATCGCGGCGATCGCCGCGTCGAGCCGGTCCTTCAGCTCGGCGTCGCTCTCGCGCAGGCCCACGCCGATGCCGCCGCCGAGCTGCACGTCCTCGCCGACGAACGCCAGGTCGGGATCCTGATCGACGATCGGCACGAGGTAGTCCTTGTCGGCGAACACGGCGTCGGCCTCGCCGTTGCGCACGGCCGCCACCGACTCGTCGGGGGTGGCGAACTCCAGGAGCGTCGCGCCCGACTCGGCGACGTGCGCGGCCTGGATGGTGTTGACCTGAGCTGCGACCACGCCGCCTTCGAGGTCCACGCCCTCGTCCGTCGCGGCGTAGGCGGAGGCGGCGGGCGGGATGTAGTTCTGCGTGAAGTCGATCACCTCGTCGCGCTCGTCGGTGATGCTCATGCCCGCCATGATCGCGTCGTAGTTGCCCGACACAAGGTTGGGGATGATCGAGTCCCAGTCGTTCGTCACCCACTCGCAGCTCAGCTCGGCGCGCGCGCAAAGCTCGTCGCCCAGCTCGCGCTCGAAGCCGTCGACCTCGCCCGCGTCGTTGATGAAGTTGTAGGGCGCGTAGGCCCCCTCCGTGGCCAGCCGCACGGTCTGCTGGGCGAGCGCGGGGCCGGCGGCGAGGATCGCCGCGGCGAGGATCAGTCTCATTCTTCGTCTCCCTTGTCGGTGGTCATGCGGCTTGGCCTGCGCCGAGGAAGCCGCGCAGGCGGTCGGATTCGGGCGCGCCGAAGAGCCGCTCGGGCGGTCCTTCCTCCAGGATGCGCCCGTGATGGAGGAACACCACGTGATCGCTCAGATCCGCGGCGAGCTTCATGTCGTGCGTCACGAGGATCATCGTGCGCCCCTCGGCGGCCAGATCCCGGATCACGCGGACCACCTCCTGCTCCAGCTCCGGATCGAGCGCCGAGGTCGGCTCGTCGAACAGCAGCGCCGTGGGCTCCATGGCGAGCGCGCGCGCGATCGCGGCGCGCTGCTGCTGGCCGCCCGAGAGCTGCGCGGGCCAGGAATCGGCCTTGTCGCCGATGCCCACCTTGTCGAGCAGCGCGCGCGCCATCGGCTCGACCTCCGACGCGGGGCGCCTGAGCACCGTCACGGGGGCCTCCATCACGTTGCGCAGCACGCTCATGTGGGACCAGAGGTTGAACTGCTGGAACACCATCGACAACCGCGTGCGGATGCGCACGACCTGGGCGTGGTCGGCCGGGTGGCGTCCGCGCCCCTCGCCGCGCCAGCGCACCGGCTCGCCCTCGAAGACGATCTCGCCCTGCTGGCTGTCCTCCAGCAGGTTGAGGCAGCGCAGCAGCGTGGACTTGCCCGAGCCCGACGAGCCGATCATCGACACCACGTCGCCCGACGCGCGCGGTGAGCGAGACGCCGCGCAGCACCTCCAGCTCGCCGAAGGACTTGTGGAGGTCGCGGACCTCGATGACGGGCGCTGGCTCGGGCATGGGCCGCCGTGACGCTGCGGACCGCGCGAGTAGGGCGCAGAACGCCGCGAAGCGCAACGGTCAGGCCGCGGCCCTCGCGTGACGCCGGCCGCGGGTGGGCTAGCCGGCGGGCATGGGCACGGGCACGGGCTCGACCTCGGGCGCCGGGGGCAGGTCGGCGTAGGCGCTCTCGGGCAGGCGGACGACGCCCAAGAGCCCCAGCGTCTCGCGCGAGGTCGCGTCGAGGCCCGCGATCGCCTCCGCCACGGCCTCGAAATGCGGCGCGGGATCGGCGGCCGCGGTGACGTAGGTCAGCCCTGGCGAGACGCCGGTGCGGCCGATCACCCTCAAGCTCGCCGCGAAGGGCTCCCACCGCTCCAGCATCCGCCAGGTCACGGCGTCGATCGAGGCGAGGTCGGCGCGGCCCTCGGCCACGGCGCGCGCGCTCTCGACATGGGCGCCGGTGGCGAGGGTGGCGGGGAAGCGCAAGCCCCGCTCGGCCGCCCAGGCCTGCGGCGCGCCCCAGCCCGAATGGCTCATCCCTTCGCTGTAGGCGAAGCGACGGGCGGCGTAGGCGGCCGGGTCGTCTTCGTCGTCCGGGCGCACGACGAGCACGCTGTAGTAGTGGCCGGGCGGCGCGCCTTCGAGCCCGTGGTCCGGCGCGCCCACCAGCCTCACACGGCCCGTCAGCCGCGCACGGTAGGGCAGGTTGCAGATCTGGCCCAGCACCAGATCCGGGCTCTGCCAGCCCTCCCAGACGCCCACCTCCCGGTCGAGCGCGTCGGGCGCGGCCACGCCACGCGCGCGCAGGCCGTCGCGCACGAGCGCCCAGAGCGCGTCGTGCGCCGCCCGGTTCTGCGGCCGGTCGTACATCGGCAGCGTGGCGAGCCCGCCGCCGCGGGCGATGGCTGTGCGCCGTCGCGGGGGCTCATGCGCCGCCCCAGGGGCCCGCGCGCCCCGCGCCCCCGGTCCCGCCCGCCTCGCCCCCGCCCGCGTCCGTGCCGCCGCGCTCGACGCGCTGGCGCGCGAGCGCGCTGTCACGGTCGCTCACGCCGAGCAGGCTCGCCAGCAGCCGCAGCAGCGCGTCCTCCTCGTCGCCGCGCGTCCCGTCGGCCAGCGCCACGGACCACAGCGCCTCGATCACGCCCGCGCGCGACTCGTAGGGCACGGAGTCCTTGATCGCCTGGGTGAAGCGGTGGGTGTCGGGCGCCTCGGCCTCGAGCCGCTCGGCCTCGGCGCGCACCGAGGGGGCCTGCTCGGGCGTCAGCCCGTAGCGCCGCGCGAGGATGCGGTCGATGCGGTCGGCCTCGGCCGCGGCGTAGTCGCCGTCCGAGCGCGCGATGCGCACCATCAGCGCCGCCAGCGCGGTGCGCTGGTCGAGATCCTCGAGGGGGCGCGGTTCGGGGCCGGTCATCCGGCGCAACAGGTCGCTGAACATCGCGGTGACATAGGCGTGGCGCGGCGGCCGGCAAAGCGTGTCTTCTCGGCCGCGTGCGGCATTGGCGACACGGTCCAGCGCTTTGCGCCGACTCGGCGGTGCGCTAGAGGGGAGTGCGGCCGAAGCGCCGCGCCGAGGTGTGCCATGACCCGCAAGATCGCAGCCCTTGTCCTGATCCTCGCCGCTCCCGCGGCCGGCGCCGCGTTCGCGCAGGGCGCCCTGGGCCCGGGCGCCCTCTCGGGCCCCCCGCCGCGCCCGGGCCCGGCGCTGAGCTTCACCCTGCTCGGCGGCGTCTCGGTCCAGCCCGAGTTCCCGGGCTCGGACGACTACTTCGTGGCGCCCGACCTCGGGTTCCGCTTCGGCTCGATCGAGATCGGCCGCTTCGGCATCGGCGACCCGGACCCCGACCTGGTGCGCACCGGCCTGGGGCTGCGCGGCTCGTTCCGCTACGTGGGCGAGCGCGACTCGTCGGCGTTCGAGGATCTGCGCGGGCTCGACGACGTGGACGCCGCGCTCGAGCTCGGCCTCGGCCTCTCCTACCGCCGGGACGCCTACCAGGTGTTCGGCGACCTGCGCTACGGCGTGACCGGTCACGACGCGCTCGTGGGCGAGCTCGGCGCGGACGTGTTCATCCGCCCCACCGACCGCCTGCTGATCAACGCCGGCCCGCGCGTCCTGCTCGCCGAGGACGACTACGCCCAGACCTATTTCGGCGTCTCGCCGGCCGAGTCGAGCCTCAGCGGGCTCGACGCCTTCGACGCCGAGGGCGGTGCGATCAGCGCCGGGCTCGAGGTCGGCGCGCGCTACCGCATCACCGACGATTGGGGCCTGGAGGGCGCGATCACCTACGACCGGCTCCTCGGAGACGCCCAGGACTCGCCCGTCACCGAGGTCGGCAGCGCCGACCAGTACGGCGTGCGCGTCGGCCTGACGCGCCGCATCACCTTCGGCTTCTGAGGTCCCGCCCTGGGCGCGCATCCCGGGCCTTCCGTCCCCCGGAGCTGGATCCCGAGGGCTGCGTCCTGAGGCGCGGGGGCGGGCTCGCGCGGGCCCTCGCCGCCCGCCTGGGGCTCGGGCTCGGGCTCGGGCTCGCCGCGGGCGCGACGCCCGGCGCGGCCGCGGCGCAGGCGGCGCTGCGCGTCGGCGTGCCCGACCGGCCGCCCTTCGCCATGCGCGCCGACGACGGCACGGGCGGCGGCACGGGCGGCGGCGTGCAAGAGGGCATCGCCGTCGATCTGTGGCGCCTGATCGCCGAGGAGCTTCGGCTTCCCTACGACTACGTCGAGGTGGCGCGCGACGGGGCGGCGCGCGCGCTCGCCTCGGGCGCGGCCGACCTCGTGCTGGCGGTGGACGCGACGGCCGGGCTCGAGGCCGAGGCCGACCTGACGCAGCCGTTCTACTCGGCGACGCTGGGCGTGGCGGCCAACCGCTCCTCGCGGATGCTGACCGTCCTGCGGGGCTTCGCGTCGTGGCGCTTCCTCAGGATCGTGCTCGCGCTCTCGGCGCTGCTGCTCGCGGTGGGCGCCACGATCTGGCTGCTGGAGCGGCGGCGCAACGAGGGGCAGTTCGACCGCTCGCCGCTCAGGGGCCTCGGCGACGGCTTTTGGTGGGCGGGCGTCACGCTGACCACGATCGGCTACGGCGACAAGGCCCCGATCACCGTCTTGGGCCGGGCCGTGGCGATGGTCTGGATGCTGGTGGGCCTCGCCGTCAGCGCCGCGCTGACCGCGGCCGTCGTCACCATCGCCGATGTCGGCGACGAGGCGTCCGAGGATCTCGCGGGCCGCACCGTCGCCACGGTCGAGGGCTCGACCGCGGTCGCCTATCTGGAGCGCGCCGGCGCCGACGCGCGCCTCTACCCCGACGCCGCCGAGGCGCTCCGGGCGCTCGAGGACGACGAGGTCGAGGCCGTCGCCATGCCGGCCCCGACGCTGCGCCAGGCCGTCGCGGACGCCGGCGGCACGCGCCGCGTGCGCACCACGCGGCTCGACCCGCACTCCGTGACGATCGCGCTGCCCGAGGGCTCCGAGCTGCGCGAGCCGATCGACCGCGTGCTCCTGCGGCTCCTGGAGAGCGAGGCCGGGCGCGGCGTCATCGATCGCTACCTGCCGCCGGACGGGTAAGGGGGCTCGCGATGAGGCGGACCTTCGAGGTCGAGGATGACGTGTTCCTGCCCGGGCCACCGGCCGGCCACAACCTCTCCGCCAGGCCGCATGCGGATCTTCACGACAAGCTCGTTCGCGAAGCCGCCCACGAGGGCGCCTGCACGGTCCGGTTCGGCGGGGTGCGGTCGTCTACGAGGGGCCGTGCCTCTTCGCATTGCAGCGGACCACCCGGCATCACGATCCGATGAGTCTGACGATCCCGCTCGAAGGGGTGGACCTCGGCTTCTCCCGGGGCGTCGAGAAGAGCGTGGAGTCGGAGATGTCCGACCGGATCGTCTGGCGGCCCGCTGGGCGTTAGACCAGCCGCGAGTTCTCCTTCGCGGCGCGGATGAAGTCGGCGAAGAGGGGATGGGGCTCGAAGGGCTTCGACTTCAGCTCGGGGTGGAACTGGACGCCGACGAACCACGGATGCCCCTTGGCCTCGACGATCTCGGGCAGGCGGCCGTCGGGGCTCATCCCCGAGAACACCAGCCCCTCGCGCTCGAGCTGCTCGCGGTAGCGGATGTCCACCTCGTAGCGATGCCGGTGGCGCTCCTCGATCTCGGTCGCGCCGTAGGCGTGGGCCACGAGCGAGCCCGCGTCGAGGCACGCGGCGTAGGCGCCGAGCCGCATCGTGCCGCCCTTGTCGTCCGACGGCCGGCGCTCGACCTTGTGGGTGCCCTGCACCCATTCCTTGAGGTGGTAGACCACGGGCGTGAAGCGGCGCTTGCCGTCGGCGTAGCCCGCCTCGTGGTCGAACTCCTCGCTCCCCGCATCGGCCAGCTCGGGCAGGTGGCGCGCGGCCTCGATCACGGCCATCTGCATGCCGAGGCAGATCCCGAGATAGGGCACGCCGCGGGTGCGCGCGAACTCGGCCGCCTTGATCTTGCCTTCGGTGCCGCGCTCGCCGAAGCCGCCGGGCACCAGGATGGCGTTGAACTCCGACAGGTGGGGCGCCGGATCCTCGCGCTCGAAGACCTCGGCGTCGATCCACTCGGGGAGCACCCGCACGCGGTTGGCGAAGCCGCCATGGGTCAGCGCCTCGGCGATGGATTTGTAGGCGTCCTCGAGCTGGGTGTACTTGCCGACGATGGCGACGCGCACCTCGCCCTCGGGGTGGCGGATGCGGTCCACCACGTCGCGCCAGCGCGCGAGGTCGGGCTTGGGGGCGGGCGCGATGGCGAAGGCGTCGAGCACCGCCTGGTCGAGCCCGGCCTCGTGATAGGCCAGCGGCGCCTCGTAGATCGAGGGGAGATCGAGCGCCGCGATCACCGCGTCGGGGCGCACGTTGCAAAAGAGCGCGAGCTTGTCGCGCTCCTTGAGCGGGATCGGCCCCTCCGAGCGGCACACCAGGATGTCGGGCGCGAGCCCGATCGAGCGCAGCTCCTTCACGGAGTGCTGGGTGGGCTTCGTCTTGAGCTCGCCCGAGGTCTTGATGAACGGCAAGAGCGTGAGGTGGATCAGGATGCACTGGCCGCGGGGGCGCTCCTGGCCGAACTGGCGGATGGCCTCGAAGAAGGGCAGGCCCTCGATGTCGCCCACCGTGCCGCCGATCTCGCACAGCATGAAGTCGCACTCGTCCGCGCCCAGCCCGATGAACGCCTTGATCTCGTCGGTGACGTGCGGGATCACCTGGATGGTCTTGCCCAAGTAGTCGCCTCGGCGCTCCTTCTCCAGCACGGTCTGGTAGATGCGGCCCGCCGACACGGAGTCGGAGCGGCGCGCCGCGACCCCCGTGAATCGCTCGTAGTGGCCGAGGTCGAGGTCGGTCTCGGCGCCGTCGTCGGTGACGAACACCTCGCCGTGCTCGAACGGGCTCATCGTGCCGGGATCGACGTTGAGGTAGGGGTCGAGCTTGCGCAGCCGCACGGTGTAGCCGCGCGCCTGCAGCAGCGCGCCGAGCGCGGCCGAGGCGAGCCCCTTGCCGAGCGAGGAGACCACGCCGCCGGTGATGAAGATGAAGCGCGCCATGCCCGGCCCCCGTGATGCGATCACGGGAGTCGAGTGATAGGCGCGCGGGGGCGGGCCGGCAAGGCGCGGCGGGCGGGTCGGGGCGAGGCGTCGCGTCAATCCGCGCGCGGCGGCAGCGCCGGAGCGCCGTCCGCGGGCGGCGGCGTCAGGTCGTCGGGGGTCGGCAGGGCCGGGGCCTCGGCCTCGGGCCGGTCGTCGCCGATGCGGTCGAGCACCGAGCCCGTCGCCGATTCGCGCGCGGCGATCACGGTGAGCGCCAGCGAGGTGGCGATGAACGCCACCGCGAGCCCCCACGTCACCTTGCCGAGCGGCGTGATCGAGCCGCGCGCCGAGATCCCGCCGCCACCGCTGCCCATCCCGAGCCCGCCGCCCTCCGAGCGCTGGAGCAGCACCACGCCGATCAACGACAGCGCCAGGATCAGATGGACGACGAGCACGACGGTCTGCATGGGCGCTCTCCTCGGGTGGCCGCTAGCTATTGCGCCGCGCCAGGCGCCGCAAGCCCGCGGGGGTCGGGGGGCACGGCGGGCCCCCGGCGGGCCCCCGGCGGGGGGGGTAGTGCCTCATTTTGAAATCCGCCGACCTTGACGGTCGGGTTCATGCCGCTGTCGCCCTCGGCTTCCGTCACCTATATGCTTACCGTGAAGCATGGGAGGAGCGCGTGAAGGTCAAGATCACGAAGTTCGGGCTGGACTTGGACGTCAAGAACAAGGGCATGGAGCTGGCGGTCTACTCGCCAGACGGGACTGACAGGCTGGGTGACCTCAAGGTGACGAAGACTGGTCTAACTTGGTCGAACGGCAAGGAGGCCAAGGGGACCAAGGCAACTTGGAAGCAATTCATCGACTGGATGAACTCCGATGCCTAGGGGACCGAAGGGCGAGAAGCGCCCGGCCGACGTGATCGCCAACGCCGTGCGGGTGATGCAGATCGCCACGGGCGAGGCCGAGGAGACCTACGAGGGCCAGACCGAGGACGGGAAGGACAAGGCCGCCCAGGTGCTCGGACGCAAGGGCGGCGCGGCGCGGGCGGCCAGCATGACGCCAGAGCGGCGGGCCGAGATCGCGCGGAAGGCCGCAGCGAAGCGATGGCATCAAGACGGTTGACAAAACTGCCCGTTTTTCGGATATGGTTGCGAAGCTAGGTTTGCAACCATGCGGGGGGTCCGAAGGTGCTGAAGGCCGATGTGTTCGTGCGGGATCAGATCAACCCCGAGTTATGGCCCCGCTTCGCGACGCTGTTGCGGACGGCGTATGCTGCGGCGGACGACGTGGTTCGGGATAGCCCTATCCTCCAAGTTAAGAGCGCTGAGGACAACAAGGGGCGGATCATTCAGTGGGCGGTGGACTTCGGCATGGAACGGGCAGTCGAGACTGGCGCCCTGTCCTGTGACCTCCGGTGGCGCCCCTTCGCCAAGCCGACCGGGCGCTACTTGGAGCTGGTGTTTGCACACTCCCGCTTGACGATCAGCCAAATCGAGGATCCCAAGAAGCAGCCCCGTAAGGTGGTGTTCAGGGAAAACGCTCGGACACTGTTGGCGAAGTCGGCGGCTACGCGGCGAGCGCGGCGAAGCGCGAGGTTCGGGTGGGCGCGAGGGGGCGCTCGGCGAGCCAGGCGGCGAGGCGGTCGAGGTTGATGGCGGCCGCGGTGGTGACGTGCTGCAGCCCGGTCTTGACCAGTCCACGGTAGCGCGCCCGGCGCAGCCCGAAGGCGCGCACGCCTTGGGAGAGCGTGCCCTCGATGCCTTGCCGCTGAGCGTAGAGCTTTTGGTGCTCGGCTGTGCGCTCTCGCGCCCGCGCCGCTGCCAACGCCTCGTGCTCGCGCTGGGGAAAGAGCGACGCGGGTCGCGCCCCCGCGACGCCGAGCGCGTGCGAGCTGTCCCGCGACGGGCAGGCTCGGCAGTCGGCCAGGCGGAAGCGCGCGTGCACGATCGGGCGGCCGCGGGCCCGTCCGGGGCTGCTGTGGGTCTTCCAGCTCGCGCTCTCCTCGCCCTCCGGGCAGCGCACCACCTGCCTGTCCCAGTCCACGGCGAAGTCGGATGCGTCGAACGCGCCTTCGCTCCGGCTCTGCCAGGTCAGGTTCCGGCGCTGCGGGCCGATCAGGTCGATGCCGTGCCGCTCGCGGGCGGAGATCAGCAGCTCGGCGCTCATGGTGGCCGCGTCGGCCAGATGCTCGGACGGCGCCAGACCCTTGGCGGCCAGCGCCGCGTGGATCGCCTCGACCCGCATGGCCTCATGCACGCCGGCGCCCGCTCGTGTCGGCCTGCACGACCAGCCGCGGCATGCCCTCGTCGCACGTCTCGGTGAGATGGACCACGTAGCCGGTCCAGCCCCGGCCGGCGCGGGTGCGGAAGCGGGCCTCGGGGTCGCAGGGCGACTCGACGCGGTCGCCGGGGCCGCGGGTCCGCAACGCGCGTCGCTGGACGGCCGCGGCCCCGCCGCCGTCCGACCTGCCCGCGCCGGCCGCGACCCGCTCGTAGTGCCTGGCCCACACGCGCCGCAGCACGGCGACCGCAGGCAGCGCCGACAACCCTGCGGGCGCGTCGGACCGGTCGAGCGCGTCCAGGAGCGCGTAGCCGTCCGCGCCGACCTGGAGGGCGTAGGCCTCGCGCTTGGGGTCCGTCTCGGGCAGCCGGGCGCCCTCCACCCGGCGGTCGTAGCGCGCGTGCCAGTCTGAAGGCGCCACGGCGCGCAACCACTCCGGCGCGGCCGCAGCGATGGCGTTCAGGGCCGCCCGCAGCGTCTCTCCCACCAGCTCCAGCTGGTTCAGCGTGCGGATGGCGGCGAGCACGTGCGTGCTGTCGGTGCGCTGCCGCCCGCGCGCCTTGAGCCATCCGCCCTCGCGCGCGGCGTCCAGCACGCGGACGAGCAGGCGCTCCGTAAGCGTCCGGGCTCCCTGCACTGCCGGAGGCGGGGCTACGGGGAGATGATGTCCATTAGGAGATGATGGACACTATCGGGACCTCGGGGTGGGTGGACGACGCAAGCGCAGGGTGTGGTCGGACGCCGAGAAGCGGATGATCTGCGTGCAGGCACGGCTGCCCGGCATCTCCGTGAGCCAGGTCGCGCGGCGCTACGACGTCAACGCCAACCTAGTGTTCAGCTGGCTGAGGAACCCGCGCTTCGCGCCCGACGAGGCGGCCGTGGAGGAGCACGTGGGGTTCCTTCCGGTCGAGATCGTCGATGCCGGTGTGGAGCCAGATCGCGAGCCCGTCGAGGCGGATGCGCCGGCGCCTGCGGGCCGGATCGAGCTGGAGCTCGCGGGCGGTCACCGGCTTCAGGTCGTGGGGCCCTACGATCCGGAGGCGCTGGCGCGGCTGATCCGCGGGCTGTCGGGCCCGTGATCCCGGTCCCTGTGGGCACGCGGGTCTGGCTCGCGGCGGGGGTGACCGACATGCGCCGCGGCTTCGCCTCGCTGGCGGCGCAGATCGAGAAGACCCTCGAGCTCGACCCCTATGCCGGGCACCTCTTCATCTTCCGGGGCAGACGCGGCGACCTGATCAAGGTGATCTGGTTCGACGGGCAGGGCTCGTGCCTGTTCTCCAAGAGGCTGGAGCGGGGCCGCTTCGCCTGGCCCTCGGCGAGCGAGGGCAAGGTGGCGCTGACCGCGGCGCAGACGGCGATGCTGCTCGAGGGCCTGGACTGGAGGACCCCGGCCCGCCCATGGCGGCCGCTGAAGGCAGGATAATATCGTCCTGCCAGCCGGTTGGGGATCCCCAACCGGCACCTCGCCATGCTATCATCGGCCATGCTCGACGAGGCCGTGCCGCTGCCCGAGGACCCTGGCGATCTGAAGGCCCTCGCACGGCTCCTGATCGCCGAGGTGAAGGCCCAGGCGCTGCTGATCGAGAAGCTGCGCCATCAGCTCGCGGGCCACCGGGCACACCGGTTCGGCCCCTCGGGCGAGAGCGCCGACCAGCTCCAGCTGGCGCTCGAGGCGAGCGAGGTGGCGGCCGGCGCCATCATGGGCCGGCTGCGGCTCCCCGAGGAGGACGAGGACGAGGAGGCGCGCCGTCCGAAGCGCCGACCGATCCCCGACCACGTCCCGCGCATGGAGGTCGAGATCGCGCCGGCCGAGGAGGCCTGCGCTCGCTGCGGGGGCCGCCTCCGACGCCTGGGCGAGGACGTGACCGAGGAGCTCGAGTACGTGCCGGGGCGCTTCGTCGTGAACCGCATCACCCGACCGCGCCTCGCCTGCTCGGGCTGCGAGCGCTTCGTGCAGGCGCCGCTTCCCTCACGGCCCATCGAACGCGGTCGCCCGGGGCCGGGGCTGCTGGCCCACGTCCTCGTCTCGAAGTTCGGCAACCATCTTCCCCTGTACCGCCAGAGCACGATCTACGCCCGCGACGGGCTCGACCTGGACCGCTCCACCCTCGCGGACTGGGTCGGGCGATCGACGGCGCTGCTGGAGCCGCTCGCGGCCGCCATCGGGCGGCACGCCCTCGGCGGCGAGGCGCTGTTCGCCGACGACACCCCCGTGGCCATGCTCGCCCCCGGCCGCGGCAGGACCACCACGGCGCGGATGTGGGTCTACGTGCGCGACGAGAGGCCCTGGGGCGGGCCGGCGCCGCCGGCGGCCTGGTACCAGTTCTCGCCCGATCGCCGGGGCGAGCACCCGCAGCGCCACCTGAAGACCTTCGCCGGCTGGATGCACGCGGACGACTACGCGGGCTTCAGGGAGCTGTACCGGAAGGACGCCGTCCGTGAGGTCGCCTGCCTGGCCCACGTCCGGCGCAAGTTCGTCGACGTCCACCGCTCGCAAGGCTCCGCGATCGCCGAGGAAGCGATCCGGCGCATCGCCGAGCTCTACGCGGTCGAGAAGGCGGCGCGCGGCCGGCCGCCCGAGGAGAGGGCGCGCCTGCGCCAGGCCGACGCCCGTCCCGTCCTCGACGACCTCGAGGCCTGGCTCGCCGCTCAGCTGCCCGCCCTGTCGGGCAAGACCCCGCTCGCGGCCGCCATCCGCCACGCCCTCGTGCGCCTGCCCAAGCTCAGGCCCTACCTCGAGCACGGCACCCTGGAGGCGGAGAACAACGCAGCCGAGCGCGCCATGAGGCCGATCGCCCTCGGGCGGAAGAACTACCTCTTCGTGGGCTCGCAGGCCGGCGGCCGCGCCGCCGCGGTGGCCTACACCCTGATCGAGACCGCCAAGCTGAACGGCGCCGACCCCGAGGCCTGGCTCGCCGACACCCTGGCCCGCATCCCGGACCACAAGATCACCCGCCTCGACGAACTCATGCCCTGGAACCACCCCTCAGCGCGGTGACGCCGGACGCATACGGCGCTCGGAGGCCTCGTGCCGGAGCAGCCGGCTTTGGCCCTCGCACAGGACGCTGTGGTCGAAGCCGGCGTCGGTCAGCTCCAGCGCAAGCAGGTACGCACCACGATCCGACTGCGGACGGCGTCGGCGGCTTGGCGGTCGCTCAGCCCCTCGCGGAACTGCATGAGCGTGACGAAGGCGAGGCGCCACGGCGCGTAGGCCGGCTGGCCGAGCCTGGGGTAGAGGTCGGCAAAGTCGGCGTCGTCGAACACCGCACCAAGTCGGTCGCGCAGCAGCACGTAGGGGTTGCCGCGCCGAAACGCGGCCTGAGCGACGCGGGCGGTGCCCTCGGGAACGGCCGGGAGCGGCGGCTGCGGGCGGAGCGACATGGGCGGCCTCACGGCGGGAACACCACCCTACACCGCACCTCGCGCCAGCCCACCGACTTCGCCAACAGTGTCCTCTCGGTTGGGCAACGGGCAGAGCACGTTGGACCTTGACGACGAGGTGATCGAGGCGGAAGAAGCTAAGAAAGCCATCAAGGCTCTGCCGCACATCTTATTCGTCCATGGGCACCAGAGCCTCAAGTTCGCCCACCTGGCTGTGCCTTCCTCTACATCAAGTGTCCGTTATCTCTGGCGCAGCGACAACCTGATGAACTTGCCGCACGAGGTCTCCAAGCCCGGGCCGGCCGCTGAAGACACGGACTACGACTTGAACGAGATGAAGCTCCTCAAAGAGCGCATCGAGAAGTGGCGGAGGGACAATGACCGCGAGTGACAACATCGTCGGGTTCCCGGGGCCAAGGTCGCATCGGACAGCCAAGCGACTTCTTGTGCCCGAACGATTGACTGAGGCCCGCCTCGCTGGGCTACTGACGCAAACGGAGCTTGCGGACCGCGTCGGCGTGAGCCGACAAGCGGTTTCCGCATACGAGCTGGGCAGCAAGAGCCCAGACCCCGCTACCATGCAGAAAATTGGGAGTGCGCTGGGTCAGCCCCTCGCGTTCTTCACCAAAAGCGAGCATTCCGCGTTCGGCGCATTCAGCACCAACTTCTTTAGGAAGGTGGGGGCGGACACCAAGCGGCGCAACTTGGCCTGCGAGGTCTATGCACGATGGTTTGCAGCGTCCGTTCACGCTTTTGATGAAATTGCAAACCTGCCCGCGGTGGATATTCCTCAGTTCGAGCCGAGTGACCGATCCATTAGCGCTTATTCGGATGAGGAGATTGAATCCATCGCGGAGCAGGTTCGGCAACACTTCGGCCTTGGATTGGGGCCGATCTCGAATGTTGTTCGCCTCTTGGAAGTTAAAGGGGTGTCTATCTGTCGCCTTGAGATTGTTGGGGAGAACATAGAGGCCTTTTCCTACTGGTCAGGCGAGCGGCCGTTCATTTTCCTGGCTTCAGACAAGGGCAGCGCGGCCCGCGCTCGCTTCGATGTGGCGCACGAGCTAGGCCACCTTTGCTTGCACGCTTGGGTATCAGCATCTGAGATTGAGGATCTTGCTAGACTTAAGCAGATCGAGGCGGAAGCCAACCGTTTTGCGGGGGCGTTCCTGTTGCCGCGCAAGTCGTTCCCGAACGAGGTTTACGTGGCTCGGGCAGAAGCCTTTATTACCTTAAAGGAAAGATGGAAGGTGGCTATTCAAGCGATGGTCTATCGCTGCAAGGATTTGGGCCTCTTTGATGACCGGCAGGTCACAAATCTTTATAAGCAGATTTCCTTTAAGAAATGGCGGACGAAGGAGCCTCTGGATGGTCCCGGGGGCCTCTCTATCGAACGGCCCACGCTTCTTAAGACGATAGCCGAGTTAGTCCTGTCGAATGGGCGCGCAAGTTTTGATGAAATCTGCCACCGCCTTGCATTCGCACCATCGGTTATTGAGCAGTTGTGGGGGCTCGAACGGGGCATCCTGCAGCAGCCTGAAGCAACGTTGTTCGTTCCGACGCTAAGGTGAAGCGCCATGCTTGACGACAAGCAACGCGCATTATACATTAGGGGCATGAACAAGCTGCCCCTCCGCACCCGAGCCCTGATCCTCAAGATGCTCTGCGAGGGGCAGTCCATGCGGGCGACCGCGCGGCTGACGGACGTGAGCTTCAACACCGTAGCCAAGCTCCTCGCGGACGCGGGCAACGTCTGCGCCGACCTGCATGACGAGCGGGTGCGAGGCGTCGCGGCCGAGCGCATCCAGTGCGACGAGATCTGGGCCTTCTGCTACGCCAAGGCGAAGAACGTCCCCACGGCCAAGGCTGCGCCCGAGGGCGCGGGCGACGTGTGGACATGGACGGCGCTCGACCCCGACAGCAAGCTCATGGTCGCTTACGCCGTGGGGGACCGGGACGCCGAGACAGCGCGCGAGTTCATGTTCGACCTGGCGGGGCGGCTCACGGGCCGGGTGCAGCTCACTACGGACGGCTTCGGCGCCTACCTCAAGGCGGTCGGGGACGCGTTCGCGGCCGACGTGGACTACGCTCGCCTCATCAAGCTCTTTGGCGAGCCCAAGGGCGTCACGTCGCCGGAGCGCAAATATAGCCCCGGCGTCTGCACCGGGCTCATCAAGGAGCCCGTGTTCGGCAAGCCCAACCCCGACAAGATCAGCACCAGCCACGTCGAGCGCCAGAACCTCAACATGCGGATGGGGCTGCGGCGCTTCACCCGGCTCACCAATGGGTTCTCAAAGAAGGTCGAGAGCCACGCTGCGATGGTCGCTCTCTACACCGTGTTCTACAACTTCTGCCGTGTCCATAAGACGCTCCGCGTCACGCCCGCGATGGAAGCGGGCCTGACGGATCACGTCTGGGACATGGAGGAAGTTGTCGCTATCATGGACGAGCGCGCGCCGAAGCCGGGCCGTCCCAAGACCTACAAGCCGCGCGATCCGAAGATTTCAAACTGAGGCACTACCGCGGGGGGCGGGGGGCTGGCCCCCCGCGGCGCGCCGCGATACGCCCCGAGCGCCGCCGAGGAGGAGCGACCCATGGCCAACGTCGTCGTCGTAGGCGCCCAGTGGGGCGACGAGGGCAAGGGCAAGATCGTCGACTGGCTGTCCGAGCGCGCCGAGATCGTGGCCCGCTTCCAGGGCGGGCACAACGCCGGCCACACGCTGGTGGTCGACGGGACGACCTACAAGCTGAGCCTGCTGCCCTCGGGCATCGTGCGTCGGGCGAAGCTCAGCGTGATCGGCAACGGCGTGGTGCTCGACCCCTGGGCGCTGCTGGCCGAGATCGAGCGGCTGCGCGGGCAGGGGGTCGAGGTGGCCCCCGAGACGCTGATGGTGGCCGAGAACGCGCCGCTCATCCTGCCGCTGCACGGCGAGCTGGACCGCGCGCGAGAGGCTGCGGCCCACGCGCCGATCGGCACCACGGGGCGCGGCATCGGCCCGGCCTACGAGGACAAGGTCGGGCGCCGGGCGGTGCGCGTGGCCGACCTCGCCGACCCCGCGACGCTCGAGGCGCGGGTGGACCGGCTCCTGGTGCATCACGACGCGCTGCGGCGGGGGCTGGGGCTCGAGCCCGTGGACCGCGAGGCGCTCGTCGAGGCGCTGCGCGCCGTCGCGCCCGAGGTGCTGGCCTATGCCGGGCCGGTCTGGCGGGTCTTGGGCGAGGCGCGCCGGGCAGGGCGGCGCATCCTGTTCGAGGGCGCTCAGGGGGCGCTGCTCGACGTCGATTTCGGCACCTACCCCTTCGTGACCTCCTCGAACACGATGGCGGGCTCGGCCGCGGCCGGGACGGGCGTCGGGCCCGGGGCGCTCGACTTCGTGCTGGGCATCGTCAAGGCCTACACCACGCGCGTGGGCGAGGGGCCGTTCCCGACGGAGCTGACGGACGAGACGGGCCGCAGGCTCGGCGAGCGGGGGCGCGAGTTCGGCACCGTGACCGGGCGCCAGCGCCGCTGCGGCTGGTTCGACGCGGCGCTCGTGCGCCAGAGCTGCGCGGTGTCGGGGGTGTCGGGCATCGCGCTCACCAAGCTCGACGTGCTCGACGGGATGGCGGAGCTTCGGATCGCCACGGGCTACGATCTCGACGGGGCGCGGCTCGACGCCCTGCCGGTGGCCTCCGACGCCCAGGCCCGCGTGCGGCCGGTCTACGAGACGCTGCCCGGCTGGGCGGAGAGCACCGCGGGCGCGCGCTCCTGGGCCGAGCTGCCGGCGGCGGCGGTCAAGTACGTGCGCCGCATCGAGGAGCTGATCCGCTGCCCGGTGGCGCTGGTCTCGACGAGCCCCGAGCGCGACGACACGATCCTGGTCAGGGATCCGTTCGTGGACTGAGCGCGTCGGCCTCGGCCGGCGGCGGGCGCGCGCCGGCGGGATCGTCGGGGCCGGGGCTCGCGGCGGGAGGGGCGCCGGCGGATGCGCCCCGGGCGGCGTCGGCCGCGACCCCTTCCCCCGGATCGGCGCGGCCGACGCCGAGGAAGACGGCGCGCAGCGGCAGCGCCCAGAGGACGCCGAGCCCGACGTAGATGGCCAGCTCGACCAGCAGCGGCGGGCGATCGAGGAGGTCGATCAGGTTGACCGCCACTACGATGTAGAGCGGCAGCCCGATGACGAGCACCGCCAGCGACATCCGCCGCCGCGCCCTGTAGGACATCGCCATCCCGTCACCCCCTCCTGCGGCCACGCCGACGCTAGCCCGGCGTGCCTCGCGATCAAGCGCGCCGGACGCCGCGGGGCGCCGCCCTGCGGCGCGCCGGCGGCGAAGCCCGGCCTCGCAGACGGGGCCGGAGCAGACGGGGCCGGAGCAGACGGGGCCGGAGCAGACGGGGCCGGAGCAGACGGGGCCGGAGCAGACGGGCCGGAGCAGACGGGGCGGAGCAGACGGGGCCGGAGCAGACGGGGCGGACGGGCCGGCCACGCGGCGCCGAGCCCCTCCATCGAGGCCGCCCGATCATCGCCGGGGCGTCCGGACGGCCGAGACCGGACCGGGCGCCGGGCAGGCCGCCCCCGCCGGGCCGGAGGATCGACGCTCGAGCGGCGGCCGCTCGGCCCTGCCTCGCGGGCCGGCGCCCCTTCGTCCCCCGCAGCCCTGGCACGTAGAGGTCATCCCGGCCGTCCCGGGCCGACGCCGCCCGCACGGCCGCAGCCGACGACGCGGCGCGGGACGACGGGGGCCGACGCGGGCGTCCCGCCCTGCGCGTGGACGCGCAGGGCGGGGGTCAGCAGGAGCGGCGGCAGCGGCCGGACGAGGGAGGGCTCGGGCCGGACATCGCGCAAAGGCGCCGCGTGCGAGGGCTCGCCGGCGGGCGCGATCCGCCGCGCGGGCCGGCGCGGGCTCACCGGACGGCTGGCGTCGATCGGAGGGCGGCCGGAGCCCGCGCCGCCCGTCAGGCCCGCTCGCGCCGCCTCGGCCTCGGCCATGCCGCGCCGCTCGGCCGGCGGCGAAGGTTCCGGCGCCGGGGGCCGGGCCCCGGCCCGCGGCGCATCGGGGCCGGCGCCCGTGGCCTGCGCGAGGCGGACCACGATCCGGTCCAGCCCGGCGCCGCCATCGCCGGCCGCGTCGTCCCGCAGCGCGTGCGGACGGCCCTCGGACGCCCGCCCCGCGCCGGACGCCCGAGCCGCCGGCGTCGCGGAGGCGGCCGCATCCTCGGCCCGCTCCGCGGCGGCCTCCACCGCCGGTGCCTCGATCCGGCCCCCGCCCGGCCTCCTCCCGATCCTCTCGTCGGGCGGCGCGTCGAGCCCATGCTCGGACGCCACGCCCTCGCCGGCCGCCATCCGGGCGACGCGGGCCAGGAGCGCCTCCTCCGGCTCGACGGGCTCTGCGGGCTCTGCGGGCTCGGCGCCTTCGGGCCGCGCAGCCTCGGGCCCGGCGGCCCCTGCCGGGCCCGGCCCCGCGCCGTCCCGGACGAAGGCGTCCGCGAGGGCGTCGCTCGCGCCGTCCTCGGCGCGCCCCGCGCCCGCGGGCTCGCGCTCCGGACCGTCCCAGCCGAGGCCCGTCGCGGAGCCCCAGGCCGCGAACGGGCACGCCTTGGCCGCCGCCTGGGCCGGGCGCAGGACGACCGCATCCCCCTGCGCCTGCGCCCGGACCCAGCCCGGCGCCTCGCCGCCGCTGCCGGCCGCCGTCGCCCCGAGCCACGGCGCGAGCGACGCCAGCGCCGCGAAGGCGTCCTCGAAGCCCTCGAGCCGCCAACGCCGCGCGCCGCAGCGCACCGTCACGATCCCGTCCGCGTGATCCATCGCCCAGCTCCCCCATCCGCCCGAGCCCCATCCGCCCGAGCCCCGTCCGCCCGCGCCCCGTCCGCTCGGCGTCGTCCTGCCGGACGCCGGCGGCGCCTGCGCGGCGAGAGCCGGGCGAAAGCGTGACCTTCCGTTGCGCCCTCGCGCGGTCTGCGGCAACACCGCCGGATGGAGCCCTCACCGCCCGAGCCGATCCCGGCCCTCCTGCGAAGCCGCGAGGGCGTGACGCTGGTGGGCGCCGGCCCGGTGGCGCGCGAGGCGCTGGAGGCTTGCCTCGCCCGCGCGCCCGCGACGGTGGCGGCCGACGGGGGGGCGGGGGCGCTGCTGGCGGCGGGCCGCCTGCCCGACGCGGTGATCGGCGACCTCGACTCGCTCCCGGCCGAGGACCGGGCGCGCATCCCCGCGATCCGCGTGCACCGGGTCGCCGAGCAGGACAGCACCGACTTCGAGAAGTGCCTCGCCCGCATCGAGGCGCCCTTCGTGCTCGCCGTGGGCTTCCTCGGGGGGCGGGCGGATCACGCCCTGGCCGCGCTCTCGGTGCTCGCGCGCGGCGTCGGGCCGACCTGCGTCCTGGTGTCCGAGACCGACGCGCTCTGTCACGCGCCGCAGCGCCTCGACCTCGACCTGCCGCCCGGCGCGCGGGTGTCGCTCTTCCCGATGGCGTCGGTGACGGGCGTCTCGGAGGGGCTGCGCTGGCCGATCGAGGGCCTCGCCTTCGCGCCCTCGGGCCGGGTCGGCACCTCGAACGAGGCGCTGGGGCCGGTGCGGCTCGCCCTGGACGGGCCGGGGATGCTGGTCATCGTGGCGCGCGCGGGCCTGGGCGCGCTGCTCGCGGGGCTCGGCCTTCAGGCAGGCGCCGCGTCCGGGCGCCGGGTCAGCCTCGGGGGCGCAGCGCCGCGTCCTCGGCGCGGATCCGCACGAGGAGCATCGCGGCGTTGAGGACGCTGAAGAGCACCGCGACCCAGACGAGGCCCAGCACCATCGGCGCCACGACGATCTCGGCCACGACCAGCGCGTAGTTCGGATGGCGCATGAGCGCGAAGGGGCCGCGGGCGACCAGCGGCTCGTCGAGCACGATCACCCGCGTCGTCCAGCGGCCGCCGAGCGTGGCCAGGATCCGAGATCCGGAACGCCTGGAGCAGGGCGTAGGCCGCGAGCCAGGGCAGGCGGACGGCCTCGTCGAGCCCGAAGGCCACCAGCGCGACCACCCAAGAGGCGTGGAGCGCGACCATGAAGGGGTAGTGCCCGCCGCCCACCTCGCGCGCGCCGCGCGCCAGCAGGCGCGCGGTGTTGCGCCGGGCGACGGCCAGCTCGACCAGGCGCTGCAGGACCACGAAGGCGAGGAACACCGCCGCGGCGGGGCTCACCTCCATCGGAGGCAGGTCACGCGGCGTCGAGGGGCAGGAACGAGGCGGTGAAGCCCGGGCCCAGCGCCGTCAGCATCATCCGCCCCCGCGCGCCCTCGCGCAGCACCCGGTCGAGCACGAAGAGCACGGTCGGCGCCGACATGTTGCCGGCCTCGCGCAGCACCTCGCGCTCGGCCGCGAGCGTGCCGGGCGCCATGCCGAGCGCGCCCTCGATCGCGGTGACGACCTTGGCCCCGCCCGGATGGCAGACCCAGCGGTCGATCTCGGCCTCGGCGAGCCCCGCGCTCGCCAGCGCGGCCTCTGCGGCGCCGCGCATGTTGTGGGCCGCGAATTCGGGGATCGAGCGGTCGAAGACGACGCCGAGCCCGGTGTCGTCCACGTCCCAGCCCATGATCTCCAGCGTGTCGGGCCAGCGGTGCTCGAAGCCCTCGCCGAGCGACACGCCGCCCTCGCTCCCCGATTCGATGCAGGCCGCGCCGGCGCCGTCGCCGAAGAGCACGGTGGCGATGACGTCGGCCTTGCGCAGCCGGTCGGAGCGGAAGGACAGCGTGCAGGCCTCGACCGCGACCATCAGCACCTTCGCGCCCGGCCGCGCCGAGGCGAGGCGGCGCGCCACGGCGAGCCCGGTGACGCCGCCCGCGCAGCCGAGCCCGAAGAGCGGCACGCGCTGGAGGTCGGGCCTGAAGCCCATCGCGCCGGCCGCACGGGCCTCCAGCGTGGGCGTGGCGATGCCGGTGGAGGAGACCGTGACGCAGACGTCCACCTCGCGCGCCCCCCATCCGGCGCGGTCGAGCGCGGCCGAGGCGGCCTCCGCGAAGAGCGCGGTGGCGCCGCTCAGATAGGCGTCGTTGCGCTCGGCCCAGGCGCGGGGCTCCTCGAACCAGTCGAAGGGCACGACCGAGCCGCGCCGTTCGACGCCCGCGTTCTCGAAGGCGGGCACCAGGCGCTCGAACTGGGGGAACTTCGGCCCGAGCAGCCGGCGCGCGCGCTCGACCACCTGGTCCTGCGGCAGGACATGCGGCGGCAGCGCCGTGCCGAGGCCGCGGAGCGCGACGGGCGGCGCGGACGGGGAGGCGGACAGCGCGCGGGGACCGGCGGCCGGGCCGAAGCGGGGATGCGTCGTCATGATGGACACCGGTTCCTGATGCGGAGGCGCGAGCCTGGCTAACTGCGACAGGGAGCCATGTCGTCAAGAACGTCGGGGCGTCGCGCTCGGGTGCGGGGCCCGCCGCGTCACGAGGCCGCAGGGCTCGCGGCGCCGTGTGGCCTGCGAGCCCCGGCCGCATCTTGGAGCCGCGCGGGGAGCCTCCCGCCGCGGCGGCGCGCCGGGCGGGGTGATCGCGCCCTCGACGGTTGGGCTCGGTCCCGCCATCCGCCGCCGGGCCGGCGCGTTCCCTCGTCCGGTCCTGCGGGGCCTTTGGCGGGCCCCGGGCGTCCGCTATACCGCGGGCGGGCGGCCCGACGACGGCCGCGGCATCCGGAGCGCGCGATGACATCCGACACCGAGGCCGCCAAGCGCGCGGCGGCGGCCCACGCCGCCGAGATGGTCGAGGAGGGGATGCGCGTCGGGCTCGGCACCGGCTCGACGGCGGCGCATCTGATCGCCCGGCTCGGCGAGCGGCGGGCGCGCGAGGGGTTGCGCTTCCGGGGCGTGGCGACCTCGGAGGGGACGGCGCGGCTCGCGCGGGAGGCCGGCCTCGAGGTCGTGCCGCTCGACGAGGCCGGCCGGCTCGACCTGACGATCGACGGGGCCGACGAGATCGACCCCTCGTTCCAGCTCATCAAGGGCGGCGGGGGGGCGCTCCTGCGCGAGAAGATCGTCGCCGCGGCCTCCGACCGGATGGTGGTGATCGCCGACGAGGGCAAGGAGGTGGCAGCGCTCGGCGCCTTTCCCCTGCCGGTCGAGGTCATCCCCTTCGGCGCGCGCGTCACCGCGGCGCTGATCGGGGAGGCGCTGGCGGGCCTCGGGCTCGGGGGCCGCGAGGCCCATCTTCGGGAGGGGGAGGGAGGGCCCTTCGTCACCGACGGCGGCCACCATCTGCTCGACCTGCATCTGGGGCGGATCGAGGACGCGCGGGCGCTGTCGGCGGCGCTCAACCGGATCCCTGGCGTGGTCGA
This sequence comes from uncultured Alphaproteobacteria bacterium, assembly GCA_963799455.1. Lineage (GTDB taxonomy): Bacteria > Pseudomonadota > Alphaproteobacteria > Rhodobacterales > Rhodobacteraceae > CAWCXF01. Next base: position 1,346,344 of record CAWCXF010000007.1, read on the forward strand.
GACCGGCCTCTTCCTCGATCTGTGCGACGCGGCCGTGATCGGGCGCGCGGATGGCGGGGTGGAGGTCCGCGAGAGGGGCGGCGCGTCGGCCTGAGACGAGGGGCCCGAGCGCCGGCGCGGCCGAGCGCGGGGGCCGGTCCCTTGCGGCACCCCTGCCGAGCGATGGAGGGGGACGGCCGCCGAGCGAGCCCTTCGCAGCGCCACCGCGAGGCGCTACATGACCTGACGACCGCCGCGCGCGGCGCCTCGCGCCGGGCCGCCGGCCCCCGCAACGCCCAGGAGCCCGCCCATGCGATACGACTACGACCTCTTCGTGATCGGCGGCGGCTCGGGGGGCGTGCGCGCCGCGCGGCTCGCCTCCGACGACGCCGGCCGCCGGGTCGGGCTCGCCGAGGAGAGCCGGATGGGCGGCACCTGCGTCATCCGCGGCTGCGTGCCGAAGAAGCTGATGGTGTTCGCCTCCGAGTTCCGCCCCGGCTTCGAGGACGCGCGCGGCTACGGCTGGGAGATCGAGGGCGAGCCGCGCTTTCGCTGGGAGCGGTTCCACGAGCGGCTGAGGGCGGAGCTCGACCGGCTGGAGGCGACCTACCGGCGCCTGCTCGAGGGCAGCGGCGTGACGATCCACGACGCCCGCGCGGCGATCGAGGATCCGCACATGGTGCGGCTGTCCACCGGCGAGGGCGTGACGGCCGAGCACATCCTCGTGGCCACCGGAGGGCGGCCCTCGATGCCGCCGACCGAGGGCGTCGAGCATGGGCTCAGCTCGGACGACATGTTCCTGCTCGACGCGCTGCCGCGCGAGCTGCTGATCGTCGGCGGCGGCTACATCGCCTGCGAGTTCGCCTGCATGTTGAACGGCATGGGGGTGGACGTGGCGATCTACGCCCGCGGCGCGCAGATCCTGCGCGGCTTCGACGAGGAGGCGCGCGGGCTGATCGCCGAGGGCATGCGCGAGCGCGGCGTCGAGGTCCACACCGGCACCAGCCTCCTCGGCCTGAGCAGGCGCGAGGACGGGCGCCTGCACTCGACCTCCACCGCCGGCATCGAGCGCGCCTTCGACGCGGTGCTGTTCGCCACCGGGCGCAAGCCCTCGACCGAGGGCCTCGGGCTGAAGGAGGCGGGGGTGAGCTTGGGCGAGGGCGGCGAGGTGAAGGTGGACCGCTTCAGCCGGACCTCGGTGCCCTCGATCTGGGCGATCGGCGACGTGACCGACCGCATCCAGCTCACGCCGGTGGCGATCCGCGAGGCCGCGGCCTTCGTCGCCACCGCCTTCGAGGGCCGGCCGACGCCGCCCGACCACGAGCTGGTGCCCTCGGCCGTCTTCACCCAGCCCGAGCTGGGCTCGGTCGGCCTGAGCGAGGAGGAGGCCTGCGAGGCGCACGACGTCGAGATCTACGCCACCTCCTTCCGCCCGCTCCGGACCGCCTTCACCGACCGGCCCGACCGGGTGATGATGAAGCTCGTGGTGGACGCCCACGACCGCCGCGTGCTCGGCTGCCACGTCGTCAGCCCGGGGGCGGCGGAGATGATCCAGCTCGCCGCCGTGGCGATCAAGATGGGCGCCACCAAGGAGGATTTCGACCGCACCTGCGCGGTCCACCCCACCATCGCCGAGGAGATGGTGACGATGAAGGAGCCGGTGCGCCGCCACGCCCGCCAGGGCGGCGAGAGGAGGTCCGCGGGGGCCGCGCGGAGCGCCTGAGAACGGCGTGGGCGGGGCGTGAGGCTCGGCCGAAAGGCCGCATCCGTGGTTGAATCTCCCGGCCCAGCGCGTAGGTAGCCGAGTGGACGGGGAGCCACGGGGAGGCGGGGACATGGCCGGCAACAGCGAGGGCCCCTGGGGCGGCGGCCCGAAGAAGGGCGAGGACGGCGTCCCGCCGCGCGGCCCCGTGGGGCCCCGGGGCGGGCCGGGCGACCGGAGGCCGCCGGGTCGGCGCCCCGGCGAGGCGGGCCCTCAGATCCCCGAGATCGACGAGATCGTGCGCCGCGGCCAGGAGCGTCTGCGCGTGCTGATGGGCGGGCGCGGGGGGCGGTCGGGCGGCCCCGGCGGGGGCCCGGGCGGTCCTCAGCTCGACCGCCGCACGCTCGGCATCGCGGCGGCGGTGCTCGTGGGGCTGTGGCTCTTCATGAGCTTCTACCGGATCAACCCCGACGAGCAGTCGGTCGAGCTGTTCCTGGGCGAGTTCTCCGAGATCGGCGAGCCCGGCCTCAACTTCGCGCCCTGGCCGCTCGTCACCAAGGAGGTGATCCCCGTCACCCGCGAGCAGACGGTGGACATCGGCGTCAACCGCGGCACCGGCGCGCGCGGCGACGAGGGGCTGATGCTGACCACCGACGCGAACATCGTCGACATCGACTTCCAGGTGGTCTGGAACATCAACAACGCCGCGCAGTACCTCTTCAACCTGCGCGATCCCGAGGCGACCGTGGTCGCGGTCTCGGAATCGGCCATGCGCGAGGTGATCGGCCAGTCCGAGCTGGCGCCGATCCTCAACCGCGACCGCCAGGTGATCGCCGAGACCGTGCGGACGCTGATCCAGGACACGATGGACAGCTACGACGCCGGCATCAACATCGTGCGCGTCAACCTCGACCGCGCCGACCCGCCCGCGGAGGTGATCGACAGCTTCCGCGCCGTCCAGGCGGCCGAGCAGGAGCGCGACCGCCTCGAGCGGCTGGCCGACGCCTACGCCAACCGCATCCTCGCCGAGGCGCGCGGCACCTCCGCCCAGACGCTCGAGCAGGCCGAGGGCTACCGCGCGCAGGTCGTCAACGAGGCCAGCGGCGAGGCCAGCCGGTTCTCGGCGGTGCTGGCGGAGTATCGCAAGGCGCCGGAGGTGACGCGCAAGCGCCTCTACCTGGAGACCATGGAGGAGGTGCTCGGCCGGGTGGACAAGATCATCCTCGACGAGCAGGGCGACGGCACCCAGGGCGTGGTGCCCTACCTGCCGCTCAACGAGCTGCGCCGCGGCACCGCGGCGCCCCTGGCCGAGGAGTCCAACTGATGCGACGCACGACGATCCTCCTCGTGGCCGGCGTGGTGGCGCTGGTGCTGGTGCTGTCCTCGGTCTTCATCGTCGACGAGCGCGAGAAGGCGCTGGTGCTCCAGTTCGGCCAGATCCAGCGCGTCAAGGACGAGCCGGGGCTCGCCTTCAAGGTGCCCTTCATCCAGAACGTGGCGCGCTACGACGACCGCATCCTGAGCCTCGACACCGACCCGATCGAGGTCACGCCCTCCGACGACCGCCGGCTCGTCGTGGACGCCTTCGCGCGCTACCGCATCGCCGATGTGGTCCAGTTCCGCCGCGCCGTGGGGGCGGGCGGGGTCGCCACCGCCGAGAACCGGCTCGGGTCGATCCTGCGCGCCCAGGTGCGCGCCGTGCTCGGCGCCGAAGGGGTGACCTCCGACACGATCCTGTCGCCGGACCGGGCCGTGCTGATGAACCGCATCCGCGACACCTCGCGCGAGGAGGCGCAGGATCTCGGGCTCCAGGTGGTGGACGTGCGCCTCAAGCAGACCGCGCTGCCCGAGCAGAACCTCGAGGCCACCTTCGCGCGCATGGAGGCCGAGCGCGAGCGCGAGGCCGCCGACGAGATCGCGCGCGGCAACGAGGCCGCGCAGCGCGTGCGCGCGCTCGCCGACCGCACCCAGGTCGAGCTGGTCTCGGAGGCCCAGCGCGAGGCCGACATCACCCGCGGCGAGGCCGACGCGGAGCGCAACGCCATCTTCGCCGACGCCTTCGGCGCGGACCCGGAGTTCTTCGAGTTCTACCGCTCGCTCGCGGCCTATCAGACCGCGCTGCGCGAGGACGGCACGACCATGGTGATGAGCCCCAACTCCGAGTTCTTCGACTACCTCAAGACCGATAGCCTGACGACCGGCCCGGTGGACCCCTTCGAGCCCGCCACCGCGCCCGACGCCGCGCCGGAGGGGGCCGGGCCCGCCGCCGCGCCGGCCGAGGAGGGCGTGGCGCCCGCCGCGCCCGCCGACGAGGAGGGGGGCGCGGCGCTCTCCGACCCGGCCGCGCCGCCGGGCGGGGACGGCGTGGGCTCCGCTGCGGGCGTGGAGGCCGCGGCGGGCGGCCCCCCCGAGCGCACGACCCCTGCCGAGCGCACGACCCCCGCCGAGCGCACGACGGTCGAGGCGGAGGAGGGCGCCGAGGACGGCGTGGCCGTCTTCACCACCGCCGACGAGTGATCGGCGGCGGCGCCGGCGCGTCACGCCTCCGTGACGCGCCTTGAGGGGCCGTGGCGTTGTCATCGCCGCGGCGCGATACGACACTGACGCCCCGGGGGCCCACGCCTCCGCACGCATGACGAGGGGCCGCGCATGCGGGCCCCGACCGAGACCCAGACGCATCGTCCCGAACCCGGAGGACAACGCCTTGACCACCCAGGCACGCCTTGCCGCCCCCCGGCCCGCCCGCAGGGCGGGCGCCGTCGCGGCCCTCATGCTCGGCGCGGCGATCACGCTGACGCCGCCGCTGCCGGCCCTGGCCCAGGAGATCAACCCGACCGGCCAGGAGCGCCCCAACAGCTTCGCGCGCCTCGCCGAGCAGGTGAGCCCCGCCGTGGTCAACATCACGACGCGCTCCCAGGTCGCCGGCCGCGCCGACGACGGCCCGATGGTCCCCGAGGGCTCGCCCTTCGAGGATTTCTTCCGCGACTTCCAGGACCGCCAGGACGAGGGGCCGGGCCCGCGCCGCTCCTCGGCGCTCGGCTCGGGCTTCGTGATCTCCGAGGACGGCTACATCGTCACCAACAACCACGTGATCGCCGAGGCCGACGAGATCACGATCGAGTTCTATCCCGGCGAGGGCCAGCCGGCCAAGAGCCTCGAGGCCGAGGTGGTGGGCACCGACCCCAACACCGACCTCGCGCTGCTCAAGGTCGAGCCGGGCTCCCCGCTCAGATACGTCGAGTTCGGCGACAGCGAGGCCGCGCGGGTGGGCGACTGGGTGATGGCGATGGGCAACCCGCTCGGCCAGGGCTTCTCGGTCTCGGCGGGCATCGTGTCGGCCAAGGCGCGCTCGCTCAGGGGCACCTACGACGACTACATCCAGACCGACGCGGCGATCAACCGCGGCAACTCGGGCGGGCCGCTGTTCAACATGGACGGCCAGGTGATCGGCGTGAACACCGCCATCCTGTCGCCCAACGGCGGCTCGATCGGCATCGGCTTCGCCATGTCGTCGGACGTGGTCTCCAACGTCGTCGATCAGCTGCGCGAGTTCGGCGAGACGCGGCGCGGCTGGCTCGGCGTGCGCATCCAGGACGTGACCGACGACGTGGCTGAGGCGATCGGCCTCGCCTCGGCGCAGGGCGCGCTCGTCACCGACGTGCCCGAGGGCCCGTCGCGCGAGGCGGGCGTCGAGGCGGGCGACGTCATCACCTCCTTCGACGGCACCGAGGTCGAGGACACCCGCGAGCTGGTGCGCGTCGTCGGCGGCACCGAGGTCGGCAAGGCGGTCGAGATCACCGTGTTCCGCGACGGCGAGAGCGAGCAGCTCGAGATCACGCTCGGCCGGCGCGAGGACGCTGAGGCCGCGATCCCGGCCGCCGCGGAGGCGCCCGCGGCGCGGGAGTCCGAGGTGCTGGGGCTGACGGTCGCCCCCCTCACCCAGGACATGCGCGAGCAGATGGGCCTCGACGCTGGGCTCGAGGGGCTCGTCGTCACCGGACTGCCCGAGGACGGCGAGGCCTTCGAGAAGGGCCTGCGCGCGGGCGACGTCATCACCGAGGCCGGGCAGGGCGCGATCGCCTCGGTGGCCGAACTCGAGGAGCGCGTCGAGGCCGCCCGCGAGGCGGGGCGCAAGTCGATCCTGCTCCTGGTGCGCCGCGAGGGCGAGCCCCGCTTCGTCGCGCTCTCGCTCGACGAGCCCGCCGACGACGAGTGACCGATCCAAAGGACCGGCGACGCGAGGGGGCCTTCGGGCCCCCTCTCTCGTCGCGGGGCGAAGGATCGGCGCGGGCGCGCGCGCGCCCCGGACCTGGGCCGACGCCTCCCTCGGCGGCCGCCGGACGGCGCCGCCCGCACGCCCGCGTCCCATCGCGGCGTCCCGCCGCGCGAGGCGCCGAGGGGGGATGCGGGACCGGATCCCGCGATCGCCGTGCGGATCGTCGGATGTCCCGCCCGAGGATCCGCGAATGCCGTCGCGCACCCGCTTGGCACGGGCCCGTCGGTGGCCTACCTCGCGCCCCGACGGGGCACGGGCCGGGGGCATCATGGCGAGGATCACCTACATCGAGCACGGGGGCACCGAGCACGTGGTCGAGGTGCCCAACGGGCTGACGGTCATGGAGGGCGCGCGCGACAACGGCATCCCGGGCATCGAGGCCGATTGCGGCGGCGCCTGCGCCTGCTCGACCTGCCACGTCTACGTCGATCCCGCCTGGGTGGAGAAGCTGCCCGCCAAGGACGACATGGAGGAGGACATGCTCGACTTCGCCTACGAGCCCGACCCCGCCCGCTCGCGCCTGACCTGCCAGCTCAAGGTGACGGACGCGCTCGACGGGCTGGTGGTCCGCATGCCCGAGAAGCAGATCTGATCCGCCGGGGATCGTGACGCCGGCCGTCGCGACGGCCGGGCCCCGCGGATCGGGGGCCGGCCTCGCCGCCGGCCTCGGGCCGGACCCCGATCGCCGCGGTCGGGGACGGGGTCGCGGCGCGTCCGGGCAGGGCCTCGGGGCCCGAGGTCGGCGCGATCCTCGGCGGCGGCGCATCGCGCCGGACGGGCGGGGAGGCCCGCCGCCGTGGCGCGTGCGCATCCGGAGGCGGTCGGACCAGCGGGGCGTGCGGCCCGCGCCGCCCCGACGCCGCGCCATCCTGCGGGCGAGCCGGCCGCGCGGCGAGGGCTAGCGGCCCCCCAGCGCCCGCGCGCCGATGTCGCGCCGCGCGACGCCGCCCGGCAGGTCGATCGCGTCCACCATCGCGTAGGCGGCGTCGCGGGCCTCGGCCAGCGTCGCGCCGCGCGCCGTGGGGCTCAGCACCCGGCCGCCGGCCGAGACCACGCGCCCGCCGCGCCGGGCGGTGCCGGAGTGGAACGTCATGCGCCGCGAGTCGTGGGGCAGCGCGTCGAGCCCGCCGATCGGCACGCCCGCCTCGAAGGCCCCCGGATAGCCGCCCGAGGCCATCACCACGCAGAGCGCGTGGTCGTCCGCCCAATGCGCGCGCTCGCCCGCGAGCCGCCCCTCGGCGCAGGCCAGCATCAGGTCGAGCGCCTGCGCGCCGAGCCGCATCATCAGCACCTGCGCCTCCGGATCGCCGAGCCGCGCGTTGAACTCGACCACCGAGATCGCGCCTCCGCCCGCGTCCGGGTTCGCGCCCGCGCCGCCGTCGATCATCAGCCCGGCGTAGAGCACGCCCGAGTAGGGCGTCCCGCGCCGGGCCATCTCGGCCAGGAGCGGGCGCACGATCTGCGCCATCACGCGCTCCTCGCGGCGCTCCAGGATCGGCGCGGGCGAGTAGGCGCCCATGCCGCCGGTGTTGGGGCCGCGGTCGCCGTCGAAGGCGCGCTTGTGGTCCTGAGCCGTGCCGAAGGGGATCGCGTCCTCGCCGTCGCACAGCGCGAAGAACGACGCCTCCTCGCCCGTCAGCAACGCCTCGATCACCACCGGCCCGCGCGCGGCCATCTCTCGGGCGGCGTCGAGCGCGGTGGCCTCGTCGGGCGCCACGACGACGCCCTTGCCGGCCGCGAGCCCGTCGGCCTTGACGACGATCGGCGCGCCTTCACGCCGGATGTGGGCGCAGGCGGCCTCGGCGTCCTCGAACCGTGCCCAGGGAGCGGTGGGGATCCCGGCCGCGTCGCAGAGCTCCTTGGCGAAGGCCTTCGAGGTCTCGACGCGCGCGGCCTCGGCCGAGGGGCCGAGCACGGCCACGCCCGCCTCGCGCAGCCGGTCGGCGACCCCGGCCGCGAGCACCGCCTCGGGGCCGATGAGCACCAGGTCGATCGCCTCGGCGGCGGCCAGCTCGGCCACGGCGCCGGGGTCGAGGATGTCGAGGTCGGCGCGCTCGGCCAGGGGCTCGACGCCCGGGTTGCCGGGCGCCACCACCACGAGGTCGGCGGCCGGGTGCGCCTGGACCGCCCAGGCCAGCGCATGCTCGCGCCCGCCCGAGCCCAGGATCAGGATGTTCATCGCCCCTCCGCTTCCACCCGGGCCCCGCCCGCTCTAGGCTGCGGCCCACCCCCTCGCAAGGCGGCCCCATGGACGTGCTCGACGACGACCCCGCTGAGCCGGGCGACAACGCCCACGAATACACGGTGGCCGAGATCTCGGGCGCGGTGAAGCGCTCCATCGAGGGCGGATTCGGCAACGTGCGCGTGAGGGGCGAGATCGGGCGCGTCTCGCGGCCGCGATCGGGCCACGTCTACCTCGACCTCAAGGACGAGCGCGCGGTGCTCTCGGGCGTGATCTGGAAGGGGGCCGCGGCGAAGCTGCGCACCGAGGTCGAGGAGGGGCTGGAGGTCGTGGCCACCGGGCGGCTGACGACCTTCCCCGGCCAGTCGAAGTATCAGATCGTCATCGAGAGCCTGCGCCCCGCGGGCGCGGGCGCGCTGATGGCGCAGCTCGAGCGCAGGCGGCAGGCGCTCGCGGCCGAGGGGCTCTTCGACGAGGGGAGGAAGCGCCGGCTGCCCTATCTCCCGGAGGTGATCGGCGTCGTCACCTCGCCCTCGGGCGCGGTGATCCGCGACATCCTGCACCGCCTGCGCGAGCGCTGCCCGCGCGAGGTGCTGATCTGGCCCGTCGCCGTCCAGGGCGAGCGCTGCGCGCCCGAGGTGGCGCGCGCCATCGAGGGGCTCAACGCGCCCGGTCCGTTCCCGCGGCCGGATCTGCTGATCGTCGCGCGCGGGGGCGGCTCGGTCGAGGATCTCTGGGGCTTCAACGACGAGGCCGTGGTGCGGGCGGCGGCCGCCTCGCGCATCCCGCTGATCTCGGCGGTGGGGCACGAGACCGACACCACGCTGATCGACTTCGCCGCCGACAGGCGGGCGCCCACGCCCACCGCCGCCGCCGAGCTGGCGGTGCCGGTGCGCACCGAGCTTCTGGCGCATCTCGCCGACCGCGAGGCGCGGCTCGCGCGCGCGGCGGGCGCCGTGCTCAGGACGCGCGGCCAGAGGCTGGCGGACCTCGCCCGCGCCCTGCCGCGCGCCGACGCGCTGACCGCCCAGGCCGCCCAGCGGCTCGACCACGCGGCCGCGCGGCTGCCGGTCGCGCTGCGCGCGGCCACCGTCGCGCGGCGCGTGGCGCTGGAGCGTGCGGCGGGCTCGCTGCGGCCGGGCCTGCTGCGGCGCAAGGCGCGGCGCCGGCGCGAGGCGCTGGCCGAGGCCGTCCGGCGGCTCGGCCGCGCGCGGCGGCGGCTCGACGAGGAGCGCGCCGAGCGGCTGGCGCGCGTCGCGGGCGGCCTCGTCCCCGGCCTCGCGCGGCTGGTGCGGACGCGCGGGCGCGAGGCCGCCGCGCTCGCGGCGCGGGTCTCGCCGAGCGCCCCGCGCCGCCGCCTCACGGACGCGCGGGCGCGCTTCGAGGCGCAGGCGCTGCGCCTGTCGGAACGCGCGCGCGCCGATCACGACCGCCGCGCAACCCGCCTCGGCGAGCTGGAGCGCCTGCGCGAGACGCTGGGCCACACCGCGACGCTGCGGCGCGGCTACGCGGTGGTGCGCGGCGACGGGGCGGTGGTGACGACCCGCGCCGCGGCCGAGGCGGCCCGTAGGCTGGAGGTCGAGTTCCACGACGGCACCCTGCGCATCGGCGCGCCCCAGCGCCGCTCGACGGCGGAGCGCGAGGCCGAGGCGCAGGGCAGCCTCTTCTGAGGCCGCCTCACGGCCTCGCGCGCGCGTGCCCCGAACCGGCCGAACTGGCTCTTGTTGTAGGTGAAGCGCGCACGGCCTCGCGCGCGCGCGTGCCCCGAAGCAAGGGCCCGCTCGACGGCCCCGCGGCGGCCCGACGGCCTCGCGCGCGCGCGCGTGCCCCAAACGCAAGGGGCACGATGGGCCGTCGCCGGCACGGACCCTCCTCTCGCGCGCGCGCGCGTGCCCCGAATGCGCCTGCTCGGCCATGTCGGTGATCCGCTGCGCCCTCCTCTCGCGCGCGCGCGTGCCCCGAACGGGGCGCCGGTCCCCTCGCGGCCGGATGCGCCGGGCGCGGTGGGGGGCGAGCCCGCGGCGCGGCCCCGCCTAGACCCCCACCTTCGGGCCAAGGCAGGCCAGCGGCTCGTCGGAGCGCTCGACCTCGTAGACGGTGAAGTCGCCGGGGTCGCTGGTGAAGCGCGCCGCGAGCCCCTGCGGCGTCAGGGTGAAGCGCCAGCACTTCTCGCCGTCGAGCCCGTCGTATCGGAAGCAGAATCTCGTCGCCTGCGGGATACCACACGCCCTCGTAGCACTCGCCGTCGAACACGCTCCAGCGCACGCGGCGGCCGGGGCGATACTCCTCGGCGCCGTAGGGCGCGCCGCCGGTGCCGAAGGTCATGGTGCGGCCTTCGACATAGGCCTCGAACTCGGCCGCCGTCATGGCGTCCTGCGCCTCGGCGGCGGTGGCGAGGGTGGTTGCGAGGGCGGCGGCGAGGGCGGCGGCGAGGAGCGGAGGGCGCATGGCGCGACGCTGCCAGAAGTCGCGCGCCGCCGCCAGCCCCCCGGGCGCGCGGCGCGGCCGCCGGGCGAGCCCTGCCCGCGTCGCATCGGCGCCCCTCGGAGGATCCGCGCCACCGCGACGCGACGGTCCGGGACGGGGCGTCGGCGGCCGCGAGGGGCGAAGGCGCGCGGCCTCCGCCCGCCGTCGTCGCGCCCGCCGTCGTCGCGCCCGCCGTCGTCGCGCCCTCCGCCGGGCCGCCCCGCGCGGCGCGGGTCATCGAATCGCGCCTCCCCGCTTTATCTCGGCGCCGATGCCGCCTACCTCGGAGCGCGAAAGCGAGGCGATCGATGTCCTTCTTCGGCAAGCTCAAGGAACGCATGTTCCGCTCCTCCTCCCGGATCGAGGAGGGGATCGAGGCCATCGTCGAGGAGGGCGGCGCGCCCGAGCGGGCGCCCGCCGAGGAGGGCCCGCCGAGCGACGCCGCCCTCCCTCCGACCCGAGAGGCCGACGCCATCGTCTCCGAGCCGCCGCCGGCCCCCGCCCCGGCCCCCGCGGAGCCCTCCGCCCCTCCGTCGGAGCCGCCCGGCCGACCCTCCCCGGGCCCCGCGCCGCGGCCCGCCGACGCGCCCGCCCCCGCCGGGCGCCCCGAGCCCTCGGCTCCCGCGCGCGGCGAGCCGTCCCGCCCCCAGCCCCCCGTCGCGTCGCGGCCCGCCTCGGCGCCCGTCTCCGCGCCCGTCTCCGCGCCCGTCTCCGCGCCCGTCTCCGCGCCCGTCTCTGCGCCCGTCTCTGCGCCCGCCGCCGCGCCCCCCGGGCGGGCCGCCCCGGCGGAGGCCGCCGAGCCCGCCGGCCGGACGGGCCTCCTCGGCCGGCTCCTCGGGCGGCGCGGCCCGGAGGTGGTGCGGCGCGAGCTCGACGACGCCATGCTGGAGAGCCTGGAGGAGCTGCTGATCGCCTCCGACATGGGGGTGGACACCTCGCTGCGCGTCGCCGCCGCCCTGGCCGAGGGGCGCATGGGCCGGCGCTTCTCCACCGACGAGATCCAGCGCGCGCTCGCCTCCGAGATCGCGCGCGTCATGGAGCCCGTGGCGCGCCCGATGCCGCTCTACGCCCGCACGCCGCAGGTGGTGCTCGTCGTGGGCGTCAACGGCTCGGGCAAGACCACCACCATCGGCAAGCTCGCCGCGCAGTTCCGGGCTGCGGGCAAGTCGGTCGTGATCGCGGCGGGCGACACCTTCCGCGCGGCGGCCGTCGAGCAGCTCCAGATCTGGGGCGAGCGCGCGGGCGTGCCGGTGATGACCGCGCCTCAGGGCTCCGACCCCGCCTCGCTCGCCTTCGACGCGATGGGCCGCGCGCAGGCCGAGGGCGCGGACCTGCTGATGATCGACACCGCCGGCCGGCTCCAGAACCGCGCCGACCTGATGGAGGAGCTGGCGAAGATCGTGCGCGTGATCCGCAAGCGCGACCCGTCCGCGCCCCACAACACCCTCCTGGTGCTCGACGCCACCACGGGCCAGAACGCGCTCGCCCAGGTCGAGGAGTTCCGCCGCCTCGCCGACGTGTCGGGCCTCGTCATGACCAAGCTCGACGGCACGGCGCGGGGCGGCGTGCTGGTGGCGCTCGCCGACCGCTTCGGCCTGCCGATCCACGCCATCGGCGTGGGCGAGCAGATCGACGACCTCGCCCCCTTCGACCCCGAGGAGTTCGCGCTCGCCCTCACCGGCGCGGATCGGTGAGCGCGCGCCCGCCCGATGCCTGAGCGCGAGGCGCCGCCGCCGCCCCGGGCCGGGCCCGGCGCGTGAGCGACTCGATCCTCGCCGTCGAGGGGACCGAGGCCGGGCGTCGCGCGGCGCTCGCGCTGGCGCTCGTGGCGGCGGTGCTGCACGCGGTGTTCGGCGCGCTCCAGAAGGGGCGGCACGACCCCTGGCTGACGCGGGGCGCGATCGACGCCTCGCTGGCGGTGCTGTCGGCGCCGCTGGCGCTGTGGGCCGTGCCCTGGCCCGAGGGGCGCGCCTGGGCGATCCTCGCGGGCGCGACGGCGATCCACTGCGCCTACAAGCTGCTCCAGGCGATGGCCTACTCGCGCGGCGCCTTCACGGTCGTCTATCCCGTCGTGCGCGGCACGGGGCCGCTCTTCATCGTGATGGGGGCCGCCGCCGTCTTCGGCGAGCGCTTCGCGCCGCTGCAATGGGCGGGCCTGGCGGCCCTCGTCGCGGGGCTGTTCGGCCTCGCCGCCTACAACCTGCGCCATGTCGCCGTCGCGCGCGAGACGCTGGCGCCGGCGCTGGGCCTCGCGGTCGCCACGGGGCTCACGGTCGCGCTCTACACCACCTGGGACGCCTACGGCATCCGCGCGACGCCGAACCCGTTCACCTTCCTGGCCTGGTTCTTCCTGCTCGACTCGCTCTACTTCCCCGCCATCGCCGCGTGGCGATGGCGCGCGCTGGCGCGCCGCCCGGCGCCGGGGCCCCTCGCCGCGCGCGGGCTCGCGGGCGCGCTCGTGGCCTATGGCAGCTTCGGCTCGGTGATGCTGGCGACGCGGCTCGACTCGGTGGGCGAGGCGGCGGTGCTGCGCGAGACCTCGGTGGTGTTCGCGGCCCTCATCGGCCGGCTCGCCCTGGGCGAGCGGGTGGGGCCGTCGCGCCTGGCGCTGATGGCCTTGATCGCGGCGGGCGCGGTGATAGTGGAGGCGGCAGGCTGAGCGAGGAGCCCATGACCGAGCGAACCGTCAACCCGATCGTCAAGCAGGCGCTGGAGCTGGGGCCGCCGCTGCTGTTCTTCCTGGCCTATCTGTGGGTGCGCGACGAGACCTACGTCCTCGGCGGCACGCAGTATTCGGGCTTCATCGTCGCGGCCGCCGCCTTCGTGCCGATCCTGCTCGCCTCGATCGCGGCGCTGTGGTGGCTCACGGGCCGCATCAGCCGGATGCAGGTCTTCACCGCGATCCTCGTCATCGTCTTCGGGGGCTTGACCGTCTGGTTCAACGACGAGCGCTTCTTCAAGATGAAGACCTCGATCGTCTACGCCGTCTTCGCGGGGCTGCTCGGCATCGGGCTGCTGCGCGGCCAGTCCTGGTTGGCGCTGCTGATGGCCGACTACGTGCCGATGCGGCACGAGGGGTGGATGATCCTGACGCGGCGCCTCGCGGCCGTCTTCGCGGCGATGGCGCTGGCCAACGAGGTCGTCTGGCGCTCGATGTCCACCGACACTTGGGTCAAGTTCGAGACCTTCGGGCTGCCGGTCGCGCTGATGGTGTTCCTGTGGTGGCAGATCTTCAGGCTCCAGCCCTACATGATCGAGGAGGAGTGAAGGCCGGGGGCATGCATGCCCCCGGACCCCCGCTCACGGGCGCTTGCCGAACAGCACGCGCTGCGCCTCGCGGTCGTCCTGGATCGAGGACCGCTTCTCCTCGGCCACGGCGCGGCCGCGACGCACGCCCTCTCGCGCGCCCACCGCGTCGAGCCAGCGCGCCATGTGGGGCTTGTCCTCGATCGTCTGCTCCTGGCCCTCCCAGAGCGACGCCCAGGGCCAGATCGCCATGTCGGCGATGGTGAAGGCGTCGCCCGCGACGAACTCCCCCTTCGCCAGCTGCCGGTCGAGCACGCCGTAAAGGCGCGCGGTCTCGTCTCGGTAGCGGTCCTTGGCGTAGGGCAGGTCGTTCGGCGGATCCATCGCCGGCGCGTAGCGCAGGAAGTGGTGCGCCTGGCCCGCCATCGGCCCGAGGCCCCCCATCTGCCACATCAGCCACTGATCGACGGCCACGCGCTCGCGCTCGGTGCGCCCGCCGAACCGGCCGGTCTTGCGCGCGAGGTATCGCAGGATCGCGCCCGACTCGAAGACCGAGATCGGCGCGCCGTCGGGGCCCTCGGGATCGACGATGGCGGGCATCCGGTTGTTGGGCGCGATCGCCAGGAACTCGGGGGCGAACTGCTCGCCGCGGCCGATGTCCACCAGACGGACCTCGTAGGGCAGGCCCATCTCCTCGAGCGCGATGGAGACCTTCCACCCGTTCGGCGTGGGCCAGTAGTGCAGCTCGATCGTCATGGCGCGCTCCCTCGGAAGGGGCGCATCATGGCGGGCTCGGGCGCGGGGGCAAGGGCGCCCTCGCGGGAGGCGGCCCGCAGGGCCGCGAGCGGGGTGCGCGCGGGCTCGCGCAAAAGCGCGCGGTGCAGCCGCATCATGCCGGGGCGGGCGTAGCTCGAATGATGGCACACCCGCCAGCGCCCCGGCGCGACCCGGTGGCCGAGCCGCGCCAGCGCCTCGACCGCGGCCGGGTCGCAGGGGTCGAGATCGACCCAGTTGGCGAGCCCCGGCAGCCCGAGGCCGAGCACCGGCTCGGGGCGCGGCACGAGGAGCTGGAGCAGGCCGTCGAACACCCGGTTCTCGACCGAGCGCACGCAGATCACCTCCGCGCCGCGCCCCGCGGGCGAGGCCATCGCGGCGCGCGCGGCGCCGCGGTGCTCGGCCGGAGACATCAGCACGACGCGGCGGATCGAGCCCTCGGGCATCAGCCGCATCGCCCTGAGCACCACCCGCGCCCCGAGCGAGTGCGCCATCACGCCCACCGGCCGGCCGGGCAGTGCCTCGCGCAGCGCGCACAGGGTCTCGGCCAGCGCCTCGCCCGCCTGCCAGGCCCGCGCGTGCGCGCCCCAGAACGCGCCGCGCGCCTCCCAGCCGAAGGCGAGGCCGAGCCCCTCCATCGGGTCGCGCCGCCCGAAGCCCAGATGGCGCGGCCAGGACAGCGCGTTGAGCCCCGGCCGGGCGCGCACGGGCGACATGATGTGGGCGAAGGGGTCGTGCGCGGGCACGCTCGGCGAGAAGCGGTAGCCGTGGACCATGACGATGATCGGCGCGCCCGCAGGGATCGCGGGCGGGGCCTCGAGCAGGCCGGCGGCCGGGGTGGCCTTCACGATCGGCATCAGGAGCCCTCCACCAAATCCGAGGGTCGTCGACTACGAAACCGCGACATCTAGACGAATTGAGCGTCAAGCCTCGATGACGGTCCAGCTTTCCGCGCACCTACGCCTCCGCTCGGCCGCGGGCAGGCCACAATGCCCGACTTGACGCCGCGATCGTTGCGCGGATAGGGCTGCCGCGCCTCGATCCGGGCGGGTCCGCTCCCGTCGGACGGGCGCCGCGTGAAGGTGATTCGCGCATCCTTGACGCGCAGCCGACGACGCGCAGCCGAAGACGTGCATCCGACGGGGGCCAGCCGATGACCACGCGCACCACGCCGCAGGACGCGAAGGCGCCGAGGCCGCGCACCACGCTCGTCCACGGCGGCACGCGGCGCTCGCGATGGGGCGAGGTGTCGGAGGCGATCTTCCTCACGCAGGGCTTCGTCTACGACTCCGCGGCGCAGGCCGAGGCGCGCTTCGAGCGCGCCGGCCCCGACGAGTTCATCTACGCGCGCTACGGCAACCCCACGGTGCGGATGTTCGAGGAGCGCATCGCCGCCTACGAGGGCGCCGAGGACGCCTTCGCCACCGCCTCGGGCATGGCCGCGGTCTCGGGCGCGCTGACCTCCTGCCTGCGGGTGGGCGACCGCGTGGTCGCCTCGCGCGCGCTCTTCGGCTCGTGCCACTACGTGCTCGACGAGGTGCTCAGGCGCTTCGGCGTCGAGGTCGCGTTCGTGGACGGCACCGACCCCGCCGCCTGGGAGCGGGCCCTCGCGGCCGGCGCCAAGGCGGTGTTCGTCGAGTCGATCTCGAACCCCACTCTGGAGGTGATCGACATCCCCTTCGTGGCCCGTCTCGCCCGCGAGGCGGGCGCGCTGCTGATGGTGGACAACGTGTTCGCCACGCCGGTGCTCCAGCGGACCTTCGATCTCGGCGCCGACGTGGTGATCTACTCGGCCACCAAGCACGTGGACGGGCAGGGGCGCGTGCTGGGCGGCGTGATCCTCGGCACCCGCGCGTTCGTCCGCGGCACCGTCGAGCCCTACATGAAGCACACGGGCGGCTCGATGAGCCCCTTCAACGCCTGGGTGATGCTCAAGGGCATGGAGACGCTCGACCTGCGCGTGCGCGCGCAGTCGGCCACCGCGGCGCGGCTCGCGGACGTGGCCCACGACCACCCCAAGGTCGCGCGCGTGCTCTACCCGCACCACCCCTCCCACCCCCAGCACAACCTGGCGATGGCGCAGATGGAGGCGGGCGGCACCGTGCTCTCGCTCGACCTCGGCTCGCGGCGGAGCGCCTTCGCGGCGATCGACGCGATGCGGATCCCGGTGATCTCGAACAACCTCGGCGACGCCAAGTCGATCGTCACCCACCCCGCCACCACCACGCATCAGCGCCTGGGCGCCGAGGCCCGCGCGGCGTTGGGCATCGGCGACGGCCTGATCCGCCTCAGCGCGGGGCTCGAGGACGCGGACGACCTGGCCGACGACCTGGCCGCGGCGCTCGACGCCGCCTGAGGGTCGCCCGAGGCCGGGGCTGGTGGCACGCGCGCACCTCACCATATAGGGTCCGTGCCACGACCGAGCGGCCGGATCGAGAGGACGCCCATGAACCAGCACGCCGGCGACCTCGCCCGCCGCCCCGAGGACCGCTCCCCCCGGCCCGGCCCGGCCCCGATCGCGGGCCGCGAGGAGGCCCAGCCCGCGCCCATGCGCGACGACGAGGCCCGCGCGCCCACGCGCGACGAGGTGGCCGAGGCCCTCTCGGTCCTCGCGCGCCATGCCGAGGCCGACCCCGAGGGCGCGGCGGCGCGCGGGCGCCGGGCGCTCGCGCGCCGCTACCCCGAGGGCTTCGCGGCCGACGAGGCCTACCGCGCGGGCCTGCCCGACCTCCAGAACGGCCCGGCGTCCAGCATCCGCGGCGCGCGGCGCGCGATCGGCCATGCCGGCGTCTCGAACGTCCGCCTGCCGGCGCGCTTCGCCACGCCCGAGGGCGAGATGACGCTCGAGGCGCGACTCACGGCGACGGTGGCGCTCGGGGCCGAGGCCAAGGGCGTCAACATGAGCCGCCTCACCCGGCTCTTCGAGGCGCGCGCCCCCGGCCCGCTGGGCTGGGAGGCGCTCTCGGGCGTGCTCGACGCCTACATCGGCGAGGTCGGCGGCCCCGACGCGCGGCTGGCGCTGCGCACCGCCTTCCCGCTGCGCCAGCGCTCGCTGCGCTCGGGCCTCGAAGGCTGGCAGTACTACGACGCGGCCTTCGAGCTGGCCGAGGCGCGCGGCGCGCGCCTGCGCGTGCTGCATCTCGACTACGTCTACGCCTCGACCTGCCCCTGCTCGCTGGCGCTCTCCGAGCACGCCCGCGAGGCGCGCGGCCAGCTCGCCACGCCGCACTCGCAGCGCTCGCTCGCGCGGGTGAGCGTGGCGCTGGCCGAGGGCGCGGATCTCGGCGTGCCCGACCTCGTGGCGCTGATGCGGCGCGCGCTGCCGACCGAGACCCAGGCGATCGTCAAGCGCGAGGACGAGCAGGCCTTCGCCGAGCTCAACGCCGCCCATCCGGTGTTCGTCGAGGACGCGGCGCGGCTCGTGGCCGAGGCGCTCGCCGCGGAGCCGCGCGCGGGCGACTTCCGCGTCGCGGTCTCCCATCAGGAGAGCCTGCACTCGCACGACGCGGTGGCCGTGCTGACCGAGGGGCCGACCTTCGCCTGCGCCACGCTCGACCCGTGGGCGATGGGCACGCTCGCCCATGGCGCCTGAGGCGGGCCGGCCCCCCCGATGACGCCGCCCCCGGACGCCCCCCGTGAGGCACCCGCGCCCCGATGACGCCCCCCGCGCCCCGATGAGGCCTCCCCGCGGGCGCGCCGTCGCGGCGAGCGTGCTCGACATGCGCCCCGTCGGCTACGTGATCGGCCTTCTGGTGAGCGTGCTCGGGGCCGCGATGCTGGGCCCGCTCGCGCTCGACCTCGCGGCGGGCAACGGCGAGTGGCACGTCTTCGGATCCTCGGCGGTCGTCACCGGCCTCGTGGGCGCGCTGATGGCGCTCGCCTGCGCCAGCGGGGTGGGCTCGCGGCTGTCGATCCAGCAGACCTTCCTCATCACCACGGGCGTGTGGGCGGTGCTGCCGCTGTTCGGCGCGGTGCCCTTCATGCTGGGCGCCACCGAGGCCTCCTTCACCGACGCCTATTTCGAGGCGATGTCGGGCCTCACCACCACCGGCGCCACCGTCTTCGTGGAGCTCGACGAGCTGCCGTCCGGGCTCCTTTTGTGGCGCGGGCTGCTGCAGTGGATGGGCGGCATCGGCATCATCGTGGTGGCCATGGTGTTCCTGCCCGAGCTGCGCGTGGGCGGCATGCAGATCTTCCGCTCCGAGGCGTTCGAGACCTTCGGCAAGATCCTCCCCCGCGCGGGCCAGATCGCGGGCCGCATCAGCGTCATCTACCTGGCCCTGACGCTCGCCTGCGGGCTCGCCTACGCCGCGCTGGGGCTGGGCGCGCTCGACGCGGTCGTCAGCGCCATGACGACCATCTCGACGGGGGGGTTCGCCAACACCGACGCCAGCTTCGGCGCCTACGGGCCCGGCGCGCAATACGCGTCGAGCGCCTTCATGCTGCTCGCGGCGCTGCCCTTCGTGCGCTTCGTGCAGCTCACCGCCGGCACCGCGCGCCCGCTCCTGCGCGACCCCCAGGTCCGCGCCTTCCTCGCCACCGCCCTGGCGATCGTGGCGATCCTGACCGCGTGGCGGGTGGCGTTCACCGACGCCCGTGGCGAGGAGGCGGTGCGCTCGACGCTCTTCAACGTGGTCTCGATCATGACGGGCACGGGCTACGCCAGCCGCGACTACATGCAGTGGGGCGCCTTCCCCGTCGTGGCGATGTTCTTCATCGGCCTGATCGGCGGGTGCGCGGGCTCGACCGCCTGCTCGGTCAAGGTGTTCCGCTACCAGCTCGTGCTCGCCGCCATCGCGGCCCAGATCCGCCAGATCCACCAGCCCCACGGCGTGTTCCAGGCGCGCTACGACGGCCGGCCGATCTCCGAGGACGTGATGTCCTCGGTGATGAGCTTCTTCACGCTCTTCGTCGCCTCGCTCGGCGTCTTCACCGTGGGCCTCGGCGCCACCGGGCTCGACTTCGTGACCGCGGTCTCGGGCGCCGCGACCGCGCTGGCCAACGTCGGGCCGGGCCTGGGCGACGAGATCGGCCCGGCGGGCAACTTCGCCGGGATCGGCGGCACCGCCAAGTGGATGCTCTCGGCTGCCATGCTGGTCGGCCGGCTCGAGCTGCTCGCCGTCTACGTCCTGCTGACCACCGCCTTCTGGCGGGTCTAGCCGCCCCGGACCGCGCCTCGGACCGCGCCCCGGGCCGCCCCGCCGCCGGCCCGCGCGCCCCCCCGCCCGCCCCCGGCGCGATTGACCCTGCGCGCGCGCCTCCTTAGACGAGCCCCGCCGGCCGAGGAGGGCATCCATGTCGCAGACGCCGCGCTCGTTCCAGGGCGTGATCCTGGCGCTCCAGGACTACTGGGCGGCGCAGGGCTGCGCCGTGCTCCAGCCCTACGACATGGCCGTGGGCGCCGGCACCTTCCATCCGGCCACCACGCTGCGCGCGCTCGGGCCCCGCCCCTGGGCCGCGGCCTACGTCCAGCCCTCGCGCCGACCGACCGACGGGCGCTACGGCGAGAACCCCAACCGGCTCCAGCACTACTACCAGTATCAGGTGATCGTGAAGCCGAGCCCGCCCGACCTCCAGGATCTCTACCTCGGCTCGCTCCAGGCCATCGGCATCGACATGGACCTGCACGACCTGCGCTTCGTCGAGGACGACTGGGAGAGCCCCACGCTCGGCGCCTGGGGCCTGGGCTGGGAGGTGTGGTGCGACGGCATGGAGGTGAGCCAGTTCACCTACTTCCAGCAGGTCGGCGGCCACGACTGCCGCCCGGTCTCGGGCGAGCTGACCTACGGGCTCGAGCGGCTGGCGATGTACGTGCTGGGCGTGGACCACGTGATGGACATGCCCTTCAACGACCCCGACGCGGCCATCGCGCTGCGCTACGGCGACGTGTTCCGCCAGGCCGAGGCCGAGTACTCGCGCTGGAACTTCGATGTCGCCGACACCGCGACGCTCCTGCGCCACTTCGAGGACGCCGAGGCCGAATGCGCGCGCATCCTCGACGCGCCCGACCTCGACCCGCGCACGGGCCGGCGCATCGTCATGGCGCAGCCCGCCTACGACCAGACCATCATGGCCTCCCATCTCTTCAACCTGCTCGACGCGCGCGGCGTGATCTCGCCGACCGAGCGCCAGTCCTACATCGGCCGCGTCCGCGCGCTCGCCCGGCGCTGCGCCGACGCCTTCCTCGCCACCGAGGCGGGGGGCTGGACGGGGCCCGCCGAGCCCGCGGCCGCCGCCCGGTGACCGGCCGCCTCGCCGTCGTCCTCATCGCGCTCGCGGCGCTCCTCGGGGGGGGGACGATGTACTACCTCCAGGTCTACGCCTATTACGAGCGCAGCCAGGGCGGGGCGGTGGCGCTCGCGCCCGCGGGCGGCGGCGCGCCCGTCGTCGTCCCCGCGACGGAGGTCGCGGCCATCGACGCCGGCAGCTCGCCGCTGCGCTACCGCGCCTGCTTCTCGCAGGATCTCGACCCGGCCGCGTTCGAGCCCTACCCCTCGGCCGCGCCCACCGTCGGCCCCGGCTGGTTCGGCTGCTACGACGCGGGCGAGGCCGACGCGGCGATCGAGGCGGGGGAGGCCGTGGCCGTGCTCGCCACCAGGGACGTGACCTACGGGGTGGACCGGGTGGCCGCGCTCTTCGCCGACGGGCGCGGCATGATCTGGCACCAGCTCAACCGCTGCGGCGAGGCCGTCTACGGCGGGCGCGAGCCGCCCGCCGGCTGCCCGACCCCGCCCGAGGCCTACAGGGCCGAAGCCTACAGGGACTGACATGCCGGATCTGCTGATCGAGCTGCTCTGCGAGGAGATCCCCGCCCGGATGCAGCCGCGCGCGCGAGACGATCTCAGGCGCCTCGTCACCGACGGGCTGGTGCAGGCCGGCCTCACCTACGCGGGCGCGCGCGCCCACTCGACGCCGCGTCGCCTCGCGCTCGCGGTCCAGGGCCTCTCGGGGCGCAGCCCGGCCACGCGGGAGGAGCGCCGGGGCCCCCGCGAGGGCGCCCCCGGGAAGGCGCTGGAGGGCTTCGCGCGCGGCGCCGGGGTCGCCGTCGCCGATCTGGAGCTGCGGCGCGGCACGAAGGGCGCCTTCCACTACGCCACCCTCGTGAGCGAGGGCCGCGAGGCCTCCGCCATCGTGGCCGAGGTGCTGGAGGGCGTGATCCGCGGCTTCCCCTGGCCGAAGTCGATGCGCTGGGGCGCGGGCACCCTGCGCTGGGTGCGCCCGCTCAAGCGCATCCTGTGCCTCCTGACCGACGAGGCGGGCGCGCGGGTGGTGCCGATGGGGGTGGACGGCATCCTCGCGGGCGACGTGACCGAGGGCCACCCCTTCGCGCTGCGCTCCGAGATCCGCGTGACCTCGCACGAGGACTACGCGGCCGCGCTGCGCCGCGCCTTCGTCATGATCTCGCCCGAGGAGCGCGCCGAGACCATCCTGACCGAGGCCCGCAACCTCGCCTTCGCGCAAGGGTTCGAGCTGATCGAGGACGCGGGCCTCCTGGAGGAGGTGACGGGCCTCGTCGAGTGGCCCGTGGCGCTGATGGGCGAGGTCGGCGCGTTCCAGGATCTGCCGGCGGAGGTGCTGCGGACCTCGATGAGGGCGCATCAGAAGTTCTTCTCGGTGCGCGACCGGACGGGCCGGATCGTGCGCTTCGTCACCGTCGCCAACCGCGAGACCGAGGACCACGGCGCCACCATCCTCGCCGGCAACCGCAAGGTGCTCGCGGCGCGCCTGACGGACGCGCGGTTCTTCTGGGAGAACGACCTGCGGGTGGCGCGCGCGGGGATGGGCGAGTGGCTGGAGACGCTGCGGGGCGTGACCTTCCACGCCAAGCTCGGCAGCCAGGCCGACCGCATCGAGCGCATCGCAGCACTCGCCTGCGAGATCGCGCCGGCGGTGGGCGCCGACCCGGACCTGGCCTTTCGCGCGGCGCGGGTGGCCAAGCTCGATCTGGCCTCCGAGATGGTCTACGAGTTCCCTGAGCTGCAGGGGGTGATGGGGCGCCACTACGCCGAGGCCGCGGGCGAGCCCGAGGAGGTGGCGGCGGCGGCGCAGGAGCACTACGCGCCGCTGGGCCCGTCGGACGCCGTCCCGGCCGGGCCCGTGTCCGCCGCCGTGGCGCTGGCCGACAAGCTCGACGCGCTCGCGGGCTTCTGGTGGGTCGGCGAGAAGCCCACGGGCTCGAAGGATCCTTACGCCCTGCGCCGCGCCGCGCTGGGGGTCGTTCGCATCGTGACCGAGCGAGGCTCGCGGTTGCCGTTGCTGGGCGCGATCTGGAACGTCTGCGAGCGCCTGCTCGAGGACGACGAGACCCCGAACCCCGAGGGCGTGCGGAGGGAGGAGGAGCGCGTCGCCGAGGCGATAGAGGCGGGACTGGAGGGTGTCGGCGAGGGCGAAGGCGGCCCGGCCGGGGAGGGCCATGCGCGGCGCGAGGCGATCGATGCGCTGCTCATCCGCACCATGGAGGAGGACATCCCCCATCCGGGCGTGGATCTCCTCGCCTTCCTCCACGACCGCCTCAAGGTCCACCTGCGCGACCGCGGCATCCGCCACGACGTCATCGACGCCTCGCTCGCCATGCCGGGCTCGGACGACCTCACGCTGCTCGTGCGCCGCGCCGAGGCGCTCCAGGCGCTGCTCGACACGCCGGACGGCGAGAACCTCGTCCAGGGCTTCCGGCGCGCCGACAACATCCTCGCCCAGGCCGAGGAGCGCGACGGGGTGGAGTACTCCTTCGGCGCCGACCCCCGATTCGCCCGCGAGCCCGAGGAGCGCGCGCTGTTCGAGGCGCTCGACGCGGCGGAGCGCCAGATCGCCCCCGCGATGCAGGCCGAGCGCTTCGAGGAGGCGATGCGCGCCATGGCCCGCCTGCGCGGCCCCATCGACGCCTTCTTCGAGGCGGTGCAGGTCAACGCCGAGGACGGGGTGGTGCGCCGCAACCGGCTCAACCTGCTCGCGCGCATCCGCGCCATCTGCCTCGGCGTCGCCGACCTCGCGCGCCTCGAGGGCTAGCGCGCCCTCCACCTTCGGACCATTGCCAGACGCCGCCGCGCCGCTATGGTCCCGCGCATGGGGAATGCCGCACCGCAGCGAAGCGAGGCCGCGCTCATCACCGCCGCGGCGGCGATCGAGACCGCCGAGCACGGCGAGCGCGCCAAGTGCCTGCAGCGGCTGATCCGCCTCGGCCTGCCGGTGCCGCTCACCGTCGCGCTGCCCTTCGAGACCGTGCGCGCCGTGGCCAAGGGCGCGGCCCTCGACATGGACGCGCTGCTGGCGCCCTTCGGCCCGGCGCCCCTCCTCACGGTGCGCCCGTCGAGCCTCGACCCCGACTGGGGCGGCCCGGGCACCGTGCTGCTGGTGGGCATGAACGAGGCCCGGCGCACGGCGCTCGCGCGCGAGGTCGGACCCGCGGCCGCGGACGCGCTCGCGCGCCACTTCGTCGAGACCTACGCCGCCCAGGTCGCCCGCCTCGACCCCGACGCGCTCGGCGAGGGCTCCCTGGCCCAGGCGCTCGCCGCCTACGAGGCCGAGACCGGCGAGCCCTTCCCGCAGGATCCCGCGCGCCAGCTCTGGGGCGTGGTGCGCTCGATGGCGCGCGCGTGGGAGGGCACCTCGGCGCGGCTCCTGCGCCAGGCGCGCGGGGCGCCCGAGGAGGCCGGGCTCGGCCTCGTCGTCCAGGCGATGGCGCTCGGGGTCGGCCCGGGCGAGAGCGGCGCGGGGGTGGTGCAGTTCGTGGACCCGGTGACGGGCGTGCCCGCGGTGATCGGCCGCTACCGGCCCCAATCCTCGGGCGGCGTGTCGCTGACGCGAGCCCGAGGCGCTCTATCTCGAGCGCGATCCGCGGGGGGATTCGCTGGCCTCGCGCTGCCCCGAGGCGATGGAGGCGCTGCGCGCCCATGGCCGCGCCTGCCGGACCCGGCTGCGCGAGGAGATGGCGATCGAGTTCGCGCTGAGCGACGGGCGGCTGTGGGTGCTCGACGCGGTGCGCACGCCGCGCTCCTCGCGCGCCTCGGTGCGCATCGCCGTGTCGCTGGCCGAGGACGGGGTGATCTCGCGCGAGGACGCGATCTGCCGCATCGAGCCGCGCGCGCTCGCGGAGCTGCTGCACCCCCAGGTCGATCCGCGCAGCACCCGCGAGGTGCTGGTGTCGGGCATCGCCGCGAGCCCCGGCGCGGCCGCGGGGCTCCTCGCGCTCAGCCCGGCCGCGGCCGAGGCGATGGAGGCGCGCGGCGAGGCGGCGGTGCTGGTGCGCCGCGAGACCTCGCCAGAGGACGTGCGCGGCATGCACGCCGCCTGCGCCATCCTGACCGAGCGCGGCGGCGCGTCCTCGCACGCGGCCGTCATCGCCCGCGGCCTCGGCCTGCCCTGCGTGGTCGGCGCGAGCGGGCTCGTCGTCGAGGCCGACGGCGTGCGCGCGGGCGCCCGCCGGCTCGTGGAGGGCGACCCGATCACCGTGGACGGCACGAGCGGCGAGGCGCTCGCGGGCCACGTGCCGCTGCTGGCCGCGGCACCCGGCGGCGCGATGGCGACGCTGCTGTCGTGGGCCGACGCGGTGCGCGACATCGGCGTGCGCGCCAACGCCGACACGCCGCGCGACGCCCGCGTGGCGCGCGCGCTCGGCGCCGAGGGCATCGGGCTCTGCCGCACCGAGCACATGGTGTTCGAGGACGACCGGCTGACCATCCTGCGCGAGATGATCTTCGCCGAGGACGACGCGGACCGGCGCGGCGCTCTCGACCGCCTGCTGCCGCTCCAGCGCGCCGACTTCCGCGAGATCTTCCGCATCATGGAGGGGCGGCCCGTCTGCCTGCGCCTCTTCGACCCGCCGCTGCACGAGTTCCTGCCGGCCTCGCGCCCGGGGCTGCGCGAGCTGGCCGAGGCGCTCGGGCGGCCGCTGTCGGAGGTCACGGCGCGCGTCGAGGCGCTGGGCGAGGCCAACCCGATGCTCGGGATGCGCGGCGTGCGCCTCGGCATCGTCATGCCCGAGATCTACGACATGCAGGCCCGCGCCATCTTCGAGGCCACCGTCCTGGAGGCCGCCGAGGGGCGCGTCGTGGTCCCCGAGATCATGATCCCGCTGGTCTCGGCGCTGCGCGAGGTCGAGATCGTGCGGGCCCGCGTGGACGCCGTGGCGGCGGCCGTGCGCGCCGAGACCGGCCGGGCCTTCGAGCACGCCTTGGGCGTGATGGTCGAGACGCCGCGCGCGGCGCTGCGCGCGGGCGACATCGCGGGGCAGGCGGCGTTCCTGTCGTTCGGCACCAACGACCTGACGCAGATGACCTATGGGCTCTCGCGCGACGACGCGGGGCGCTTCATGTCGGCCTATGTCCGCCAGGGCGTCTGGCCCGAGGATCCGTTCCGCACGCTCGACCAGGACGGGGTGGGCGAGCTGCTCACCATCGCCGCCGGGCGCGCGCGGGCGGCGCGGCCGGGCATCGCGCTGTCGATCTGCGGCGAGCATGGCGGCAACGCGGAGTCGATCGCCTTCTGCCGGGCGGCGGGCTTCGACCACGTCTCGTGCAGCCCCTACCGGGTGCCGCTCGCCCGGCTGGCGGCGGCGCAGATCGCGGTGCAAGGCCCTTCGCGCGATTCGCGTGGCGGCCTCCGGGCGGCGGGCGGATCCCCGCCCATCGCGGGGCTCAGGCCGGCGTGAGCCCGCGCATCGGCGACCGGCTCGGTTGTCGCCTTGGCCTCGTTATGTAAACCCCTGTCCAGCCGGTCAGTTTTGGGTTCCGCCATCTGTGGCATCCCCGCGACGGGACGGTCGCCTGCTTCGCTCGTTAGGGGTTTCTTCATGTTCACATGCGCGCGCGTCGCGGCCTTGGCCGCGGCCCTCCTCTCCTACGGCCCGGCGATGGGCGCCGTGGCGTCGGAGGCGGGCACGCCGGGTCCGACGGCGCGCCCCGTGGCGCGCCCGACGGTGCAGGTGAGCGAGGCCGTGCCGGACAGCCCGCGCCCCGCGCCCCGGCCCCAGCGCCCGCCGACGGTGCGCTACGACCGCGCGTGGCTCGCCGGACAGCCGCAGGCGAGCGGCGGCGCGCAATGGCGCTGCCTCACCGAGGCGCTCTACTTCGAGGCCCGCGGCGAGGACGTGCGCGGCCAGTTCGCCGTGGCCGAGGTGATCCTGAACCGCGTGGACAGCCGCGCGTTCCCGGACACCGTCTGCGCCGTCGTCAAGCAGGGGACGGGCCGCAAGTGGGAGTGCCAGTTCACCTACACCTGCGACGGGCGGCCCGAGGTCGTGCGCGACCGCGCCACCTGGGCCCGGACGGGCCAGATCGCCCGGCTCGCCCTCGACGGCGCGCCCCGGGAGCTGACCCACGGCGCGCTCTACTACCACACCCGCGCCGTCGCCCCGTCCTGGTCGCGGCGGTTCTTCCGCACCGCCAGCATCGGCGCGCATTACTTCTACAGCCCCGAGGCCCGGCTCGCGTCGAACTGAGACGCCCCCCCGGGGGGGGGGCGGCCGCCCGTGACAGCGGCGCGGCGGCGGGGTAGGGGGCGCGGAGCGCCCCGATGTCCGGGCCCGATGTCCGGGCCCGATGTCCGGGACGGCCGATCGCCGAGGGATGACACCCATGGAACCCGCCCTCGCCGCGGTCTCGCTCTATGCCGGCCTCAACGCCCTCGTGCTGGTTTGGCTCGCGGTCCAGACGGGCCGCGTCCGCCAGCGGGTCGGCGTCTCGATCGGCGACGGCGGCGAGCCGCGCCTGATCCGCGTCATGCGCGGCCACGCCAACGCCGTCGAGACGATCCCGACGGCGCTGATCCTGCTCCTCCTGCTGGCGCTGCTGGGCGCGCCGGCCTGGGCGGTCCACGGGCTCGGGCTGGCGCTGACGGTCGGGCGCGTCCTGCACGCGCTGCACTTCGCCGCCGACGACGCCCCCGGCTGGCAGCGCGCCGCCGGCGCCGCGCTGTCGGGGCTCGTGCTGCTGGCGGGCGCCCTGTGGGCGATCCTGGCCGGGCTCGCCGGCGCCCTCTAGCCCCTGCATGACCTATCACCGCCCGCTCGCGGCCGACTTCGGCCCGCGTCCGCCGGGCGCGCCGACGCTCGCCGGCGGCTGGGCGTGGTTCGAGCGGGTGGAGGTGCTGGAGCGCGGCGCCCCCTCCCGGGTCGTGCCCGCCGCGGAGGTGGCGCCCGAGGCGCTCGATCGCCTCACCGCCCCGCGCGCGCCCATCGCCGGGCTCCCGCTCGACCGCCCGCGGCTGATGGGCATCCTCAACCTCACGCCCGACAGCTTCTCGGACGGCGGCGACCTCGGCCGCCCCGGCGCGCTCGCGGCCCGGCTCGACGCCATGGGCCGCGCCGACATCCTCGACCTGGGCGGCGAGTCGACCCGTCCCGGCGCCGAGCCGGTGGCGCTCGCGGAGGAGCTCGCCCGCGTCCTGCCGGCGGTCGCGCAGGCCGCCCGGCGCGGGCTCGTCTCGATCGACACGCGCCACGCGGCCGTCGCCCGCGCCGCGCTCGACGCGGGCGCCCGCATCGTCAACGACGTCTCGGCGATGTCCCACGACCCCGGCATGGCCCGCGCGGTGGCCGGGGCGGGGGCGGCGGTGGTGCTGATGCACGCGCGAGGGGATCCGCGCACGATGCAGGACGCGCCCGCCTACGACGACGTGCTGCTCGACGTCTACGACCACCTCGACGCGCGCATCCGCGCGGCCGAGGCCGCGGGCGTCGCGCGCGAGCGGATCGTCGTCGATCCGGGCATCGGCTTCGGCAAGGCGATCGAGCACAACCTCGCGCTGCTGCGCGGCCTGTCGCTGTTCCACGGCCTGGGCTGCGCCGTGGCGCTCGGCGCCTCGCGCAAGGCCTTCATCGGGCGCATCGGTGACGCGCCCGCGCCGAAGGACCGCGGCCCGGGCACCGTGGCCGTGACGCTACACGCGCTTTCGCAGGGGGTTCAGCTGCACCGCGTCCATGATATCCCGTCCACGGCGCAGGCGATCGCGCTGTGGCGCGCGACCAGGTCGGAGGCTTCATGAACCGCACCCTCTTCGGCACCGACGGCGTGCGCGGCACCGCCAACACGGCGCCCATGACGGCCGACGTGGCGCTCAAGCTCGGCCAGGCCGCGGGCCGCTGGTTCCGTGCCCCCGACACGCTCTCGGGCGGGGGCCGCCGCCGCGTCGTCATCGGCAAGGACACGCGCCTGTCGGGCTACATGCTGGAGAACGCGCTGACGGCGGGGCTGACCTCGACGGGCATGAACGTGCTGCTCCTGGGCCCCGTGCCGACGCCCGCGGTGGGGTTCCTGACGCGCTCGATGCGCGCCGACCTCGGCATCATGATCTCGGCCTCCCACAACCCGGCGCAGGACAATGGGATCAAATTCTTCGGCCCCGACGGGTTCAAGCTCTCGGACCGCGCCGAGGCCGAGATCGAGGCGATGCTCGACGGCCCGATCGAGCCCGCGGCGCCGATGGAGATCGGGCGTGCCAAGCGCATCGAGGAGGCCGGCGGGCGCTACGCCGAGTATGCCAAGACGACCTTCCCGTTCCGCGGCGGGCTCAAGGGCCTCAAGGTGGTGATCGACGCGGCCCATGGCGCCGCCTACCGCGTGGCGCCCGAGGTGCTGTGGGAGCTCGGCGCCGAGGTGGTCCCGATCGGCGTCTCGCCCGACGGCACCAACATCAACCGGGGCTGCGGCTCCACCGACACCGCCGCCGCCGCGGCGGCGGTGGTCGAGAACGGCGCCGACCTCGGCATCTGCCTCGACGGCGACGCCGACCGGGTGATGATCATCGACGAGACCGGCGCGGTGGCCGACGGCGACCAGCTCATGGCGCTCCTGGCGATGCGCTTCGCGCAGGAGGGGCGGCTGACGGGCCGCACGCTGGTGGCCACCGTGATGTCGAACCTCGGGCTCGAGCGCTACCTCGCCGCCAACGCCATCGCCATGCAGCGCACGAAGGTCGGCGACCGCTACGTCGTCGAGGAGATGCGCGCCAAGGGCTACAACCTCGGCGGCGAGCAGTCGGGCCACATCGTCATGACCGACCACGCCACGACCGGCGACGGCCTGATGGCGGGCCTGCAGTTCCTGGCCGAGATGGTGCGCCGCGAGAAGCCCGCCTCGGCGCTCACCCATTCGTTCGAGACCATCCCGCAAAAGCTCGTCAACGTCGGCTTCGCGCCCGGCGCGCGCCCGCTCGACGCCGCATCGGTGCGCGCCGCCATCGCCGACGCGGAGGCGCGCCTGGGCGGCCGGGGCCGCCTGCTGATCCGCGCCTCGGGCACCGAGCCCAAGATCCGCGTCATGGCCGAGTGCGAGGACGCGGGCGTGCTCGACGAGGTGGTGGCCTCGGTCGCGCAGGCGGTGGCGCACGCGGCCTGAGCCCGCGATCCGCGCGCTCAAGGGGGGCGCCGCGACGGCTGGCCCCTCGCCGCGCGCCCCGGCGACGCTAGAGGGTGAGGCCGCCATCGGCGACGAAGGCGCTGCCGGTGACGTAGGCGGAGTGGTCCGACATCAGGAACGCGGCCAGCTCGGCGATCTCCTCGGGGCGGCCGAGCCGCCCGATCGGCTGGCGCGCCGTGTAGGCCGCGCGCGTCGCCTCGGGGTCGGGCGTCGCGGCGATGCGCGCCTCGAGCGAGGGGCTCTCGATGGTGCCAGGGCAGATCGCGTTGACGCGGATCCGATCGCGCAGGTGGTCGGCCGCGAGCGACTTCATGAACCCCAGGACGGCAGCCTTGGTGGTCGAGTAGGCGCAGCGGTTGGGAACGCCCGCGAGCGTCGAGGCGACCGAGGCCATGCACAGGACCGGGCCGCCGCCGGCCTCGACCATCCGCGGCAGCACCGCGCGCGTGGTGGCCCACATCGAGGTGACGTTGATCAGGAACGAGCGGTCCCAGGCCTCGCGGTCGGTGGTCATGAGCGTGCCCTCGTGGACCCAGCCGACGCCGTTGTAGAGCGCGTTCACGCCCGGCAGGTCGGCCACGGCGCGCGCCACGGCGGCCTCGTCGGTGGCGTCCACCACGCGCGTGGCGAGGCGCTCCGAGCCGGCCTCGGCCCGCAGCGCGTCGAGCGCCGCGCCGTCGCGGTCGGTCGCCATCACCCGCGCGCCGCCCGCGAGCAGGCGCAGCGCGACGGCCCGCCCGATGCCCGCGCCGGACGCGGTGGCGAACACCGCGCGGCCCTCCAGCCCCGTCGTCACCCGATCGTGCATCGCCGTCCCTCCCTCGCCGCGGTCCGCCCGCATCCTCGCACCGCGCGCTCCCCGCCTCCAGGGGCCGGGCTCGCGCGCGCCGACGGCGCGCGCCCCGCGCCGGCCGTCAGCTCCGCACGCCCCCGAAGCGCTCCCGCCAGCCCTCGCGCGCGGCGTCGTCGATCTTGGCGAAGAGCAGGTCGGGCACCGCGACCGGGTGGCCCGGCGCCAGCGCCGTCAGCGCCCCCCGCGCGCCCTCGGGCCAGCGCGCGCCCTCGTCGCCCATCGCCGCGAGCAACGTCGCGCTCGCGTCGGGCACGAAGGGTGCCGAGAGCACGGCGTAGAGCCGGATCAGGTTGAGCCCGAGCCGGATCTGCATCGCCGCGCGCGCGGGGTCCGTCTTGAAGGCGGCCCAGGGGGCGGCGGCCTGGAGGTATTCGTTGCCCGCGACCCACAGGCCGCGCAGCTCGCGCGCGGCGCGGCGGATCTCGATCGCGTCCATGTGGCGCTCGTAGGCCCTCAGGCGCCCCTCCACCTCCTCGGCCAGCGCCTCCTCGGCCTCGCCCCACTCGCCGCCATCGGGCACCGCCTCGCCGAAGCGCGAGCGGTTGAACTTGGTCACGCGGGAGACGAAGTTGCCGAGCACGTCGGCGAGATCCTTGTTGACGCCCTGCTGGAAGCCCTCCCAGGTGAACTCGGCGTCCGAGGTCTCGGGCGCGTTCGACAAGAGCCACCAGCGCCAGGTGTCGGCGGGCAGGATCTCGAGCGCCTGGTCCATGAACACGCCGCGCCCCCGCGAGGTGGAGAACTGGCCCCCGTCGTAAAGGAGGTAGTTGAACGCCTTGATGTAGTCGGCCCGCGTCCAGGGCTCGCCCGAGCCGATCAGCGTGGCCGGGAACGACAGCGTGTGGAAGGGCACGTTGTCCTTGCCCATGAACTGGACGTAGCGCACGTCCTCGGCCCCCTCGTCGTCGCGCCACCAGCGGCGCCAGGCCTCGTCGGGCAGCCCGTGCGCCTCGGCCCATTCGGCGGCGCAGGCGATGTACTCGATCGGCGCGTCGAACCAGACGTAGAACACCTTGCCCTCCATGCCGGGCCAGGGGTCGGGGCCGCGCCGCACGGGGATGCCCCAGTCGAGGTCGCGCGTGATCGAGCGGTCGCGCAGCCCGTCGCCGTCGTGCAGCCACTTGCGCGCGATCGAGGTGGTCAGCAGCGGCCAGCCGGCCTGCGCGTCGAGCCACGCCTCGATCTCGCCCGCGAGCCGCGACTGGCGCAGGTGGAGGTGGCGCGTCTCGCGCACCTCCAGCTCGGTCGAGCCCGAGATCGCCGAGCGCGGGTCGATCAGGTCGGTGGGCTCGAGCTGCTTGGTGCAGTTCTCGCACTGGTCGCCGCGCGCGTGCTCGTAGCCGCAGTTGGGGCAGGTGCCCTCGACGTAGCGGTCGGGCAGGAAGCGGCCGTCGGCCACCGAGTAGATTTGGCGCTCGCGGACCTCCTCGATCAGCCCCGCATCCGCGAGGCGCCCCGCGAAGTGCTGCGTCAGGCGGTGGTTCTGCGGGCTCGACGAGCGCCCGAAGAAGTCGAAGGAGAGGCGGAAGCCCTCCGCGAGCCGTCCTTGGGTCGCGTGCATCAGCGCGCAGTAGTCGGCGACGGGCATGCCCGCGCGGGCGGCGGCGAGCTCGGCGGGCGTGCCGTGCTCGTCGGTGGCGCACAAGAAGAGCACCTCGTCGCCCCTCGCGCGGCGGTAGCGGGCATGCAGGTCGGCCGGCAGCTGGGAGCCCACCAGGTTGCCCAGATGCTTGATCCCGTTGATGTAGGGGATGGCGGAGGTGATCAGGGTGCGCTGCATCGGGGCCTCGGTCTGCGGTCGGGACGCGGTGTAGGACGGCGGGCCGCGCGCCGCCAGGGCGGCGCCGGGTCCGACCGCAACAGTCCGTCCACGGAATCTTCTCTCCAAGTTAACACATCGGCCCGTCCGCTTGGTCTAGAGCCGCCCGCGAGGGGGCGGGCGGCGCGAGCGGGGCGCGCGCACGCCCACGGCGAGACGGGCGCGGCCCGTGGGAAGGGGTTTTCCGAATGACACGGCACGTGATCGCGCCCGACGACCATCCGGGCGGGGAGAGGCAGGGCGGGGCCCGCTACGGCTCGGGCGAGACGGTGACGATCCGCGCCGGCGTGACCTGGGTCAGCGACGGGGTGACGCTCCAGGGGGTGCCGTCGGGGCCGCGCGGGTTCCTGGGCGATCTCGACATCGACGTCTACGGCGTGGTGGTGGGCCGATACGCCGCGCTCGACCTCGCCTCGGCGGTCGCCGAGGTCCAGGACAGCGAGATCCGCGTCGGCACGCCGGGCGTCGTCGCGGGGCGCGACAACGCCATCGTGCTGCTCGGCGGGGCCAAGGACGAGATCGTCAACCGCGGCGAGATCCTCGCCACCCAGGCGGCCATCCGCGCCGGCGGCGACGGCTTGGTGATCGAGAACCACGGCCTCGTCGCCACCTTCGGGGACTACCACACGCCGGCCCCGCGATACCACGCGATCTCGATCACCCATGGCGACGCGCGGATCGTCAACGAAGGGGAGATCTACGGCTTCGACGGGGGGCTCGCCTCCTGGAACCAGGCGGCGATCAAGGTCGCCCTCGGCGCGAGGCTCGAGCTGAGCAACGGCCGCGAGGGGCTCATCGGCTGGGAATACGGCTCGACCGCGGTCATGGGCGGCGGGTCCGGCGACGTGATCGACAACGCGGGGACCATCTGGGGGGGCATCGACCTGCGCGGGGGCGACGACGTGATCCGCATCACGGGCAAGGTCTACGGCCCCATCGACCTCGGCGAGGGCGACGACCGGATCGTGGCCACGAGGGAGGGGAGCGCCTCGATGCGGATCGAGGGGGGCTCGGGCGACGACGTCTACGAGATCCTCCCCGACCTGGACACCGACATCGTCGAGGCACGCGGCGGCGGCCGCGACACGGTGATCACCCACGGCTCCTACGTCGCGCACGCGCAGATCGAGACGATCATCATGGCGGCGGCGGCGGCCGGGGACCGCCTCATGATCGCCGGGAACGAGCTCGACAACCTGATCAAGGGCAACCGCAAGCGCGACATCCTCCACGGCGAGGGGGGCGACGACCTCGTCAAGGGGCGCCGCGGCGACGACGTCCTCGGCGGCGGCGCGGGCGAGGACCGCCTGCTCGGCGGCTCGGGGTCGGACGCCCTCTTCGGGGACGGCGGCTCGGACGTGCTCAAGGGGGGGCGGGACGCCGACCGCCTGGTCGGCGGGGCGGGTGGCGACCGCCTGGTCGGCGGCGGCGGCGCCGACAGCTTCGTGTGGCGCTCCGCCAAGGACGCCGGCACCGGGCGGGGCGAGCGCGACGTGGTGGCCGACTTCCGGCCGGGGCGGGACGCGCTCGACCTGCGCGACCTCGACCTGAGCTTCCGGGCCGGGAGCTTCTCGGGGGAGGCCGCCGAGATCCGCGTGAGCGAGAAGAGGGGGGACAGCCTGCTGCGGATCGACGCCGACGGCGACGGGGGCTCGGACATGACGGTCGTCCTGCGCGGCGTCACGGATCTGGGCGAGGGCGACCTGATGCTCTGAGCGGGCGCGCGGGGCGGCGCGGGCGGCCCTCGCGCCGCCGGCCGAGCAGGCGGCCGATCAGGAACGAGGTGCGCGGCGCGGTGACGTAGCGCGTGCGCGTGCGCGCATCCGCAGCAGCCCGAAGGCGATCAGCGCCCCCTGCGCCGCAGCGATCAGCGCGAAGAGCGCCGGCGGCCCGAAGCCCTCGATCAGCTTGGAGGCCGCGAGCGGCGAGGCGATGGCGCCGACCGCATACCAGAACAGCAGCGCCGCCGAGAGCTCGACGCGCTCGTGCGAGGCGGCGAAGTCGTGGGCGTGCGCGACCGCGACCGAGTAGATCGGGAAGGTCGCCGCCCCGAAGAGCGCCGCGGCCGCGATCACGCCCGCAGGCCCCGCCGCGGGCGCGAGCCCCACCGCGCCGGCGGCCGCGATCGACGCGAGACCGAGCCCGATCAGCACCCACCGCCGGTCGAATCGGTCGGCCGCCCAGCCGCCGGGGATCTGCCCCGCCAGCCCGCCCGCGACGAAGGCCGCCAGGAAGAGGCCGATCCGGCCCGGCTCGAGCCCGACGGCCTGGCCGTAGACCGGGCCGATCATGCGGAACGCCGAGCCCGTCAGCCCCGCCACGAGCACGCCGAGCGCCGCGAGCGGCGAGCGCGAGGTCGCGAGCCCGGGCCGCAGCCGCGGCGCCCGAGGCGTCTCGGGCTGGCGCACCCGTGTCAGCGTCAGCGGCAGCAGCGAGGCGACGCACAAGAGCGCCAGGATGTTGTAGGCGACGTAGAGGTCGAGCGGCGCGAGCACCCCGATCAGCCCCTGCGCCACCAGCGAGGCGCCCATGTCGGCCATCCGGTAGGTGCCGAAGGCGCGCCCGCGCCCCTCGTTCCCCACCGTGGCGTGCAACCAGGCCTCCACCACGGTGTAGCAGCCCGCCACCGACAGCGCCCCGAGCCGAGCCGCATCACGGCCCAGGCGTAGGGGTCCACCACCAGCGTGTGCCCGATCATGCCCATCGCGCCCGCCGCGGTGAAGGCGGCGAAGGCGCGCGAGTGGCCGACCGTGCCCATCAGCCGCGGCGCCCACCAGCAGCCGACGAAGAAGCCCGCGAAATGCGCCGAGCCGAGGAGCCCGACCTGGGCCGTGCTGAAGCCCAGGCCCAGCCCCGTGAGCACGTCGAGCGGCCCGAGCCCGCCCGCCGACAGCTGCAGCAGCGCCACGGCGGCGAAGAGCGCGGCGAAGGACACGATCAGGCGCATCGCCCGCAGCATGGGGGCCCGTCGGCCGCCGTCCATCCCGTTCCCGACCCGGCCGTGTCGCGCCGCGGCGTCGGACGCGGCGGCAGGTGCCCCCCGGGGTTCCGGCGCGCGAGGGCCCCGTCCGCGCGCGCGCGCGGGTCGCGCGCGCCTCCCCGGGCGGCCGTGCGACGGGCGGCCGTGGGCCCCGTCCGCGCGCGCGCGCGGGTCGCGCGGGTGGAGATCCCCCGTCCGGCCCGTCCGGCCGGCGGCGGCCCCCTCGCCCTCTCGGAGGGCTCGGCGCCTCGCCGGCCCGGGCCCCGCCTTGCGCCCCGACGGCCCCCGCCGCTATCCTCCGCGGCTCGCGCAAAGAAGGACGCCGCATGAAGACCATCCCCCTCGGCCGGGACGGCCCCGAGGTCAGCGAGATCTGCCTCGGCACCATGACCTGGGGCAGCCAGAACACCGCCGAGGAGGCCCACGCCCAGATCGAGCGCGCGCGCGAGGCGGGCTGCACCTTCCTCGACACCGCCGAGATGTATCCCGTGAACCCCGTCCGCGCCGAGACCGCGGGGCGCACCGAGGCGATCGTCGGCGACTGGTTCGCCGCCACGGGGCGGCGCGACGAATGGGTGGTGGCGACCAAGATCGTCGGCCCCAGCCAGGTGCTGCGCGACGGGCGCGGCATCACCCCCGAGACGCTGCCCGAGGCCGTCCACGGCTCGCTCAGGCGCCTTCGGACCGACCGCATCGACCTCTACCAGCTCCATTGGCCCAACCGCGGATCCTACCACTTCCGCCAGTCCTGGACCTACGACCCCACCGGCCAGGACACCGCCGCGGTGCGCCAGCACATGGCCGACGTCACGGGCGCGCTCGCCCGGCTCGTCGCGGCCGGCGACATCGTGCGTTTCGGGCTGTCGAACGAGACCGCCTGGGGGACCGCCGCCTGGAACGCGGCCGCCGAGCGGGCGGGCGGGCCGCGCGTCGCCTCGGTGCAGAACGAGTACTCGCTCCTCTGCCGCCCCTTCGACACCGACATGGCCGAGACGGCGCATCACGAGGGGGCGGTGCTGCTGGCCTTCTCGCCGCTGGCGGCGGGGCTGCTGACGGGCAAGTATCAGGGCGGCGCGGTGCCCGAAGGCTCGCGCATGTCGCTCAACCCCGAGCTCGGCGGGCGCAGGACCGATCGCGCCCATCGAGCGGTGGACGCCTATCTCGCCATCGCCCGTCGCCACGGGCTCGACCCGGCGCACCTCGCCATCGCCTTCTGCCGCTCGCGGCCGGCCCCGACGATCCCGATCGTCGGGGCCACCAGCGTGGAGCAGCTCGACTGCGCGCTCGGGGCGGCGGACGTGACGCTGTCGCAGGACGTGCTCGACGACATCGCGCAGGCGCATCGCGCCCACCCGATGCCCTATTGAGGAAGGCCGGGGGCACGCGTGCCCCCGGACCCCCGCGGCCTAGGCCTCCCAGGACAGGCGTTCCAGCTCGGCGGGGAAGTCGCGGGCGGAGATGGAGGCCTCGCGGACCAGCCAGTCGAAATGCGCGGTCACGGCGCGCACGCGCTCGGTGTCGCGGAACGCCAGGTAGTGGCGGCCGAGATAGAGCACGGCCAGGAGCGGGCCGAACACGGTCACGGGCGCCGAGTAGAGCCTGCGCGCGTCGAAGAGGAAGACCCTGAGCGACGGGTAGAGCAGCTCGTGCAGCGCGATCATGTGCCCGAGCTGGTTCAGCCGCACCTCACGCTCCAGGCCCGCATAGTAGCCCTCGCCGCGGGCGAAGGACGCGATCTCGTAGAGCGGCATGGCGATCTCGTAGTCCGAGCCCGACCCCCGCATCCAGTCGAGCCGGTCGCGCGAGGCGCCGATCGCCTGCTCGGTGGTCTTGCCCAGATGCGGCTCGTACTCCCAGACCAGAACTTCCTTGATCTTCATCATGTCGGGCAGGCCGGCGGGCACGTGGCGGATCTTGTAGCCCTTGGCCTCCTGGTGCCAGCCGAAGATGGTCTCGTCCACCAGCGCGCGCGGCGCCTCGCTGATCGTCATCTGCGCGGCCAGCAGGTCGACCGCCCGCTCGGGCCGCTCGGTCAGGCCGAGGAGCCAGTCGGCCGACACGCCCAGGGCCGAGGCGCATTCGGCCACCACCTGCGCGTTCGGCAGCCGCGCGCCCTCGTCCGACAGGATCTGCGAGACCGTCGAGCGATCGACGCCGACGCGCCGCGACAGCGCGCTGCGCGTGAGGCCGGCCTCCGCCATGGCGCGCGCCAGGCGCCGCCTGAACTGCGCGGCCCGCTCACGCTTGTCGATCTTCGACGGCATCGATGGATATATCCTTCATCGGTGTTTTTGTGAGGTGCAGTTTCGCAATTCCCTCAATGGGGCGCCAGCCCCATATCGACCTTGCGGCAACATGGCCGCGGGGATCGGAGGGCGGAGTGTTCGAGCGGGCCGAGGGGATCGTGCCGGAGGGCGCGCCGATGTCGTCGGAGGCGTCGTCGGAGGCGTCGTCGGAGGCGGTGCGCAGCGCCCGGGCCGCGCCGCGCGGCGTCGAGTGGCCGACGCTGGGGCTGATCGCCGCCTGCCACGGCGCCTGGGCGCTCGGCACGCTCCTGTGGGGGGCCTCGCCCGCCGCCTCGCTCGCGCTGACGGCGCTCGCGGTGGGGTTTCACGCCTCGCTCCAGCACGAGGTCATCCACGGCCATCCGACGGGGCGGCGGTGGCTCGACGTGGCGCTGGTCTGGCCCGGCTACGGGCTCCTCATCCCCTTCGGTCGATTCCGGGACATGCATCTCGCGCATCACCGCGACGCGGTGCTGACCGACCCCTACGACGACCCGGAGTCGAACTACCTCGACCCGGCCGAGTGGGAGCGGCTGCCGCGCTGGGCGCGCGCCGTGCTGCGGGCCAACAACACGCTCGCGGGGCGCGTCGCCCTCGGCGTGGTGGTCTCGCAACGGGCCTTCCTGCGCGGCGACTGGCGTGCCGCGCGCGCGGGCGATCGAGGCGTGATCGGCGCCTGGGCGGCGCATCTGCCGGCGCTCGCGGCGGTGCTCGCCTGGGTCGCCTGGGCGCCGATGCCGCTGTGGGCCTACGCCCTGGCCGCCTATGCCGGGCTGTCGCTGATCAAGATCCGCACCTTCCTCGAGCACCAGGCGCACGAGCGCGCGACGGGCCGCACCGCCATCGTGGAGGACCGAGGGCCGCTCGCGCTGCTGTTCCTCAACAACAACCTGCACGTCGTCCACCACATGCACCCGCACGTCGCCTGGTATCGGCTCCCCTCGCTCTACCGCGCGCGGCGCGAGCGCTACGTGGCGCGCAGCGGCGGCTACGTGCTCGGCTCCTATGGCGAGGTGTTCCGCCGCCATCTGTGGCGCGCCAAGGATCCGGTGCCCCATCCGCTGTGGCGGCGGGGGTAGACGGCCCCGCCCCGGGGCGGCACTGACGGCCCATGGAGCCTTGGGTGCTGGCCGCGCTGGCGGCGGCGACGTTTCAGACGGTGCGCTTCGCGCTTCAGAAGCGGCTCGCGGGCGGCGGGGCGGGCGGCGGGCTGACCGCCGCCGGGGCCACCTACGCGCGCTTCTTGTGGTCGGCGCCGCTCGCCGCGCTGGGCGCCGCGGCGTGGGCGCGCGCGACCGGGCAGGGGCTCCCCCCGCTGTCGCCGACCTTCCTCGGCTACGCGGCCGTGGGGGGGCTGGCGCAGGTGCTGGCCACCGTGGCGACGGTGCGCCTCTTCTCGCTGCGCCACTTCGCGGTCGGCATCACCTTCAAGAAGACCGAGGTCATGCTGACCGCGCTGGTGGGCTTCGTGGTGCTGGGCGAGCGGCTCTCGCCCGGCGCGCTGGCCGCGCTCGCCCTGGGCGTCGCGGGGCTGCTGGTCCTGGCCCCGCCCCCGAAGGGCCCCGCGAGGGGGCTCCTGGGCGGGGGCGCGGCGCTGGGGCTCCTCGCGGGGCTCCTCTTCGGCGTGTCGGCGGTGAGCTACCGCGGCGCGGCGCTGGCGCTGGACGAGGGCGGGACGGTCCTGCGCGCGGTCGTCACGCTCGCCGTCGTCACCGCGCTCCAGTCGGGCGGCATGACGGCGTGGCTCGCCTGGCGCGACCGCCGCGAGCCGGGCTGGGCCGAGATCGGGCGGGTGGCGCGGCGCTGGCGGGCGACGGCGCCGGTGGGGCTCGCCTCGGGCCTGGGCAGCGCCTTCTGGTTCACGGCCTTCGCGCTGCAGTCGGCGGCGCTCGTCAAGGGGGTGGGGCAGGTCGAGCTGATCGCCTCGCTCATCGTCGGGCGCCTCGCCTTCGGCGAGCGCCCCCTCGCGCGCGAGCTGCTGGGCATCGCGCTGCTGGGCGGCTCGGTGCTGGGCGTGGTGCTCGCCTCCTAGCGGTCCTGGGGCCGGCCGTGGAGCTGGAGGAACAGGCTCTCCTCGTCGTCGTTGCGAAAGAACGGCACCGCCTCCTGCGGCTCGCCGCGCGCGATGGCGGCGACCTCGGCCAGCACCAGCTCGGTGATGAAGGGCAGGTCGAGCCGGCGCGCCTCGTCGAGCGCGATCCATTGCAGCGCGCCGAGCTCGTCCTGCGCCGCCCCGAGATCGTCGGGGTCGCCCGCGAGGCGGTCCGCGTCCACCAGGAGGAACCGCGCGTCGAAGCGGCGCGGGCGGCCGGGCGGCGTGATGGCGCGGAAGACGAACGACACGCCCTCGGCCGAGGGCCGGTGCCCGGTGGCGGCGAACCCCTCCCAGCCCGGCGGCGGGTCTCGCCACGCGCCGGGCGCGCCCAGGACCAGCCCGGCCTCCTCCCACAGCTCGCGGATGCCGGCCGCGACGAGCCCCGGCACGCCGCCGTGCTCGGCGAGCCGCGAGGCGTGGGGCTCGCCGAGCGGGGGCGCGAGCGC
Source organism: uncultured Alphaproteobacteria bacterium (assembly GCA_963799455.1). Lineage (GTDB taxonomy): Bacteria > Pseudomonadota > Alphaproteobacteria > Rhodobacterales > Rhodobacteraceae > CAWCXF01. The sequence continues at coordinate 1,386,800 of CAWCXF010000007.1, forward strand.
CACCCGGGCGTCGGCCGGATCGACCGCGCCGCCCGGGAAGACGAACTTCGAGGGCATGAAGGCGGCCCTCGCGCCGCGCTGGCCCATCAGCACCCGCGGACGCGCGGGCGCGTCGCGCAGCACCACGACGCTCGCGGCGTCGCGGATCGCGGGCGGCCTCATCGCGCCCCGGGCCTTCGGTCGAAGCCGCCGAGCCGGTTGGCCCATTGCACGGCCAGGATGACCCCCTTGAAGCGCGGCAGCAGGTAGAGCGAGAGCGCCACGGCGAAGGCCGAGAAGATCGCGGCGGTGACGAGCGGCGAGGGGCGGAACACCGGGTAGACCCACAGGATCAGCGGCGCCATCAGATGGCCCACGACCAGGATCGTGAGATAGGCCGGCCCGTCGTCGGCGCGCGCGTGGTGCAGCGCCTCTCGGCAGGCGGGGCACTCGTCGCGCACCTTGAGGTAGGCGCGCAGCACGGGCCCCTCGCCGCAGCGCGGGCAGCGCATCCGGAAGCCGCGCCAGATCGCGCGGCTCAGCGGCGGCTCGGGGGCGCGCGGGGCCTCGGCCTGGGTGGTCCGCTCCATGGGGCCATCCTCGCATCCAGCGTCGCCGCCGCAACGCCCGGGATCCCGAGGCGGGTCCGTGCCGGGCGGGGCGCGCCCGGCAGGTGGCATCCCGGACCGGCGCCCGCAAGGGGGCGCGGGGCGCGCTCAGGCGGCGCTGCGGCTGATCTTGAACTGGGCGCGCCCGTCCGACTTGGCGCCGTAGAGCGCCTGGTCGGCGGCCTCGATGAGCCGGGTCGCCTCGGCCTCGCCGCCCGCCGCGTCCGGGTCGGGGAAGGCCGCGCCGGCCGGGAGGCCCCCGGCCGACCCCCGGCCGACCCCCGACCGACCCCCCGGCCGACCCGCCGACCAGCCCCCCCGCGCCGCCCATCGCCAGCCCGATGCTCATCGTCACGGTGATGGAGCGGCCGTCGGGCAGGGCGATGGGCTCGTCGCGCATGATCCGGCACAGGCGGCCCGCGACGATGCGCGCCTCCTCGAGGCCGGTGTCGGGGATCGCCACCAGGAACTCCTCGCCGCCGACGCGCGCCACCAGGTCCATGCCGCGCAGGTTCTCGCGCAGCCGGCGCGCGGTCTCGACCAGCACCGCGTCGCCCGCGGCGTGCCCGTGGTTGTCGTTGACCGCCTTGAAGTGGTCGAGATCGGCCAGCAGGAGCGCGAAGCGCCGCCCGCTCTCGCGCGCCGCCTCGACGATGCGCGCCAGGTGCGGCATCGCGTAGCGGCGGTTGTAGAGGCCCGTGAGCGGGTCGGTGATCGCGGCGTGCAGCCCCTCGCGCACGGTCTGGCGCAGCCGGTCGCGGCCCTGCTTCCAGCGGATCTGCTTCTTGACGCGCAGCGACAGCTCGGCCGCGTCGCCCGGCGCGGGCGCCACGTCGTTGGCGCCGAGGTCGAGCGCGAGGATCGCCGAGCCCGAGGCGTCGGGCGCGTTGAGCACGATGATGGCGGCGTGGCGGCTCTCGGCGCGCGCGCGCAGCTCGGGCAGGATCGACAGGGTGAGCTGGGCGGTCTCGGGCTCGGAGGCGTCGACGATGAACACGTCGGTGGCGGCCTCGGTCTGGGCGTCGGCGAGGATCGCCGAGGGCGCCATCACGCTCAGCCGGTCGCTCAGATGGCGCTCGAGCGCGCGGCGCAGCCGGCCGCCGGCGGTGGCCTCGGGCGCCACCAGCACGACATGGCCCGGAGGGGCCAGCTCGGGCATCGCCTCGGCGAAGCCCAGCACCCGCGAGGTGCTCTCGCGCAGGCGCAGCTCGGCCATCTCGTCGCGCGCGCGCAGGAGCGAGCGGATGCGCGCGAGCAGGAACCGCTCCTCGATCGGCTTCAGCAGCACCTCGTCGGCGCCCGCCTCGAGGAGCGCCAGGCGCGCCTCGGTGGCGTCGCGCCGCGTGGTGACGACGATCGGCACCGAGGCGGTCGAGGGGTGCCCACGCAGCCTCCGGCAGAGCGCCACCGCGCTCATGGCGGGGCCCGCGGCGGGGCTCGGCACGGCGTCGGGGCCGAAGCCGGGGCGGGGGGCGCCGGGCGCGGGCGCGGGCGCGCGGGCCGCGGCGGCGACCCAGGGCGGGACCGAGGGCATCGGCGCCGGGGTCGTGCCCGGCCTCGCGCCCGCCGCGACCAGGTCGGGCTGCCCGAGCTCGGCCGAGAGCACGACGAGGCAGGGCGCCTCGGCGCGCGCGAGCTGGAGGCCCTCGGCCGCGTCGGCGGCCTGGACCACGTCGTAGCAGGCGGCCGACAGCTTGACCTTCATCACGATCCGGTCCGTCGCTACGTCTTCGATCACGAGGACTCGCCCGGGCATGGGACTCTCCATCACTGGGGCCGGGCGCGACGAGGCCGCAGGTCCGGTGCCGGACAGTGTGGCGAGAGTCGTTAAGGATTCCTTTCCCAAGGGCGGAGGAAACGACATGACGCGAGATCACGCCGAGACGATCGCCCTGTCCGCGCTGGCCTGGATGGCCTCGCGCGAGGGCGTGCTGGAGGGCTTCCTGGGCGCGTCGGGCGCCTCGGCCGACGAGCTGCGCGAGCGCCTCGCCGACTCCGGCTTCCTCGTGGCGCTGCTCGATCACCTGATGGGCGACGACGCGCTCGTGATCGGCTTTTGCGACCACGAGGGCGTGCCCTACGACACGCCGATGCGCGCCCGCGGGGCGCTGCCGGGCGGCGAGATCGTCCACTGGACCTGAGGCCGGACGCCGCCCGCGGGGCCGGACGCGGCCCGCGGGGCCGACCGCCGCCCGCGGGGCGGGGCGCGCGGGGCCATGGGCGGCCCGCCCGCGACCCCGGGCGTCGCTTTCGGCGAATCGCTCCGGCGCCGAGGCTGCGATGGTCGCGCGGGCCGACCGATCACGCGGGGGAGGACGAGCCATGAGCGACACCGCCGAGAGGCGCCGCGCGGTCGGGCGGGCCGCGGCGGGGGACCGCGCGCGGGCGGGCGGGCGCGCCGGCGCCGCGGGGCGCCGCGGCACGGCCTTCCCGCAGATGCCCTGGAGCCCGCCGATCAACCGCGACGCGCCGGTCGAGCCGCTGGGCCCCGAGGGCGTCGAGGCGATCCACGACGGCGCCATGCGGATCCTCGAGGAGATCGGGGTCGAGTTCCTGAACGAGGAGGCGGCGGGGATCCTGCGCGAGGCGGGCTGCGCGGTGGACGGCACCAACGTGCGGATGGGCCGCGACTTCGTGATGGAGATGGTCGCGCGCGCGCCCTCGGAGTTCACCATCACGCCGCGCAACCCCGAGCGCGCGATCACCGTCGGCGGGCGGCACATGGCGTTCGTCAACGTCTCCTCGCCGCCCAACTACTGGGATCTCGAGACCGGCAAGGTGCCCGGCACGCGCGCGCAGTGCCGCGACCTGCTGCGGCTCACCCAGGCCTTCAACTGCATCCACGTCGCGGGCGGCTACCCCGTCGAGCCCGTGGACGTGCACGCGAGCGTGCGCCATCTCGACGTGCTCTTCGACAAGCTCACGATCACCGACAAGGTGACGCACGCCTACTCGCTCGGCAAGGAGCGGGTCGAGGACGTGATGGAGATGGTGCGCATCGCGGGCGGGCTCTCGCACGACGAGTTCGAGGCCACGCCGCGGATGTACACCAACATCAACTCGACCTCGCCCCTCAAGCACGACGTGCCGATGCTCGACGGGGCGCTCCGGATCGTGCGCCGCGGCCAGGCGCTGGTGGTGACGCCCTTCACGCTCGCGGGCGCCATGGCCCCGGTGACGATGGCCGGCGCGGTGGCCCAATCGGTCGCCGAGGCGCTCTGCGCCATCGCGCTGGCGCAATGGGTCCGCCCGGGCGCGCCCTGCGTCCTCGGCACCTTCACCTCGAACGTGGACATGAAGTCCGGCGCGCCCGCCTTCGGGACGCCCGAATACATGCGCGCGACCCAGATGACGGGCCAGCTCGCGCGCCGCTACGGCCTGCCGCTCAGGGCCTCGGGGACATGCGCCGCCAACGTGCCCGACGCCCAGGCGATGTGGGAGACCTGCAACTCGCTGTGGTCGGCGGTCCAGTCGGGCGCGCACATGGTCTACCACGCCGCCGGATGGCTCGAGGGCGGGCTGATCGCGTCGCCCGAGAAGTTCGTGATGGACTGCGAGATGCTCCAGATCGTCCAGCGCTACATGGACCCCGCGCTGACCGCGACGACGCCCGACGACATCGCGCTCGACGCGATCCGCGAGGTGGGCTCCTCGGGCCACTTCTTCGGCGCGCAGCACACGCAGGAGCGCTACGCCACCGCCTTCCACCAGCCCTTCGTGTCGGACTGGCGCAACCACGAGGCCTGGGCCCAGGCCGGCGGCATGTGGACCGCCGAGCGCGCGCACGGCGTCTTCAAGCGCATCGTGGCCGAGTTCGAGCCGCCGCCCATGGACGAGGCGGTGCGCGAGGAGCTCGCCGCCTTCGTCGAGCGCAGGCGGGCCGAGGGCGGCGCCCCGACAGACTTCTGAGCCGGGCTCCCGGGGCGCCTGCGGGCCGCGCGGACGCGTCCAATCGATCGCATCGCGCGCGTCGCGCGCCCGTCGCGCGCCCGTCGCGGCGTCCGGTCAACGCGATCGTAACGGCGAGCCCCTAGGCCTGCGCCCGGGCTTCGAGGGGCGCGCGATGCATGGCTTGATGAACCGGGCGATCCAGTGCTTCGTCCGCGACACCTACGGGGCGGGCGCCTGGCGCGACGTGGCGGCGCGCGCCGATCTCGGCCCCCACGGCTTCGAGGCGATGCTGAGCTACGACGACGCCGTCACCTGGCGCGTGCTCGACCTCGTGTGCGGGCGGCTGTCCAAGCCCGAGGACGCGGTGCTGGAGGATCTGGGCACCTACCTGGTCTCGCACCCCAACGTCGAGGCGCTGCGGCGGCTCCTGCGGTTCGGCGGCGTGGACTTCGTGGACTTCCTGCACTCGCTCGACGACCTCGCCGACCGCGTGCGCCTCGCCGTGCCCGACCTCGCGCTGCCCCGGCTCGAGGTCGAGGCCGAGAGCGACGAGCGTTTCCGCCTGCGCTGCCGCGCGCCCCGGCCCGGCTTCGGCCACGTCATGGTGGGCGTGCTGCGCGCGATGGCCGACGACTACGGCGCGCTCGCCATCATCGAGCACGAGGGGGGCGCGCCAGCCGGCGAGGAGGTGGTCGGCGTCGATCTGATGCTGGCGGGCTTCACCGACGGGCGCGACTTCGACCTCGCGGCGCGCTGCGCATGAGGGCCGCTGCGCATGAAGCCGCCGCCCGCCGCGGCGAGGATCGCGCGCCGTGGGTCGCCCGCGGGGGCCTGCGCGAGCCCGGCGCCGACTGGCGCCCCGAGGGAGCCCCGGCGGGCGAGCCCCTCGCGGCCCGGTCGCCGGACCCGTCCCAGGGCGCGGCGCTGCTCGCGCCCGAGGCGCTCGACGCGCTGATGCCGATGCACGTCCTGCTCGACGCGGCCGGGCGCGTCCTGCGCCACGGCCCGCTGCTCGCGCGGCTCGGCCGGGCCGGGCCGGGCCTCGCCGGCGCCCACGCCTTCGACGCCTTCGCGTTCCGCCGCCCGCGCGGCCTCGCCTCGATGGACGCGCTGCGCGCGGCCTGCGGCGCCCCGCTGCGGCTCGCGGCCCGCGCCGAACCGCGCACGCAGCTCGCGGGCGTGGCCGTCCGCCTGCCCGGCGGCGGCGTGCTCCTCAACCTCTCCTTCGGCCTCGGCGTGGTCGAGGCGGTGCGCCGCCACCGGCTGACCGCGACCGACTTCGCGCCCACGGACATGGCGGTCGAGATGCTCTACCTGGTCGAGGCCAACGCCGCCGTGATGGCCGAGTCGCGCGACCTCGTGGACCGCCTCCAGGGCGCGCGCAGGGCCGCCGAGGCCGAGGCGCAGTCCGACGCCCTGACGGGGCTGAGGAACCGCCGCGCGCTCGACGGGGTGCTCGCGGGGCTCCTGCGCCGGGGGGAGCCCTTCGCGCTGATGGCGCTCGACCTCGACCTCTTCAAGCAGGTCAACGACACGATGGGGCACGCCGCCGGGGACGAGGTGCTGCGCGAGGCCGCGCGCGTCATGCTGGGCGCGGTGCGCGCGGGCGACGTGGTGGCGCGCGCGGGCGGCGACGAGTTCGTCATCCTGCTGCCGGGCCTGGTGCGCGGCGCGCGGCTCGCCGAGATCGCGGAGCGCCTGATCGAGGGGCTGGAGCGGCCGATGCGGGTGGGCGGCGCCCTCTGCGCGATCTCGGCCTCGATCGGGGTGGCGACCACCTCCGCCTGCGAGCGCCCCTCCGCCGAGCGCCTGACGGCCGACGCCGACGCGGCGCTCTACGCCTCCAAGAAGGCCGGCCGCGGCCGCGCGACGATCTGGACGCCGCCGGGCGAGGGGGCGCAGGCCGCGCTCGGTCGCGTCACGCTCCGGCCGCCGCCGGCCGCGTCCTGAGCGAGCCAGGGGGGAGGCGCCGCAGCCCGTAGGGGAGTCGAACCCCTCTTTCCAGGTTGAAAACCTGGCGTCCTAACCGATAGACGAACGGGCCTCGCCGACGTGGGCGCGGGAGTAGCGTCCGGGCGCGGGGAGGGCAAGCGGTTTGTCGGGCGGCCCCTGCGCGGCGGCGACCGGGACGGCTCAGGCGCGCGCGGCGTCGCTCAGGCGCAGCTGGACGGTGCGGCGGCCGCGCCAGTGGTTGACCTCGATGCGGCCCGCGAGGTGGAGCCGCGCGCCGCCGTGGTTCTCGATCGCGGGGCCGAGCGGGCCGTCATGGGCGCCGAAGGCCACCGCCTCGCGCCGCGGCCCGAGCCCGTCCGAGAACTGGACCTTGAGGTGGCGCTCGCCCATCCGGCGGACGTGGTGGACGGCCACCCCCGGACAGGCGAAGCGCGGCGCGGGCGCCCCTTCGCCGTAGGGCCCCGCGGCCTCCAGCGCCTCGCACAGCTCGACCGTGGCCGCGCCCGGCATCAGCACGCCGTCGAGCGCCAGCTCGCGCGGGCCGCCCCCTCCCGCGCCCTGCCGCGCGAGCAGCGCGCCCAGCCGCGCCATGGCCTCGGGCAGGCGGTCCTCGCGCGCCGAGAGCCCCGCGGCCATCGCGTGCCCGCCCCCGGTCTCCAGCAGGCCCTCGCGCACGAGGCGCTGGACCGCGCGGCCGAGGTCGATGCCCGGCACCGAGCGGGCCGAGCCGCGGGCCAACCCGTCCTCGATCCCCAGCACGACGGCCGGGCAGCCCGCGACGCGCGCCAGCCGCCCCGCGACGATGCCGACCACACCCGGGTGCCAGCCGCGGCCCGCGGCCCAGGCGACGGGTCCGGGCTCGCGCGCCTCGGCCTGGGCGAGCGCCGCCTCGCGCACCCCGGCCTCGACCGCGCGGCGCTCGGCGTTGACCTCCTCCAGCCTCGCCGCCAGCGCCCCCGCCTCGGCCGGGTCGCGGCAGATCAGCAGGCGCGCGCCCAGGTCGGCCCGCCCGATCCGGCCGCCCGCGTTGATGCGCGGGCCGAGCACGAAGCCCAGGTGATGCGACGACGCCGGGCCGTCGAGCCGAGCGGCCTCGGCCAGCGCGACGAGGCCGGGGCGGCGGCGCGCGCGCATCACCTGGAGCCCCGCGCGCACGAAGGCGCGGTTGACGCCGACGAGCGGCGCCACGTCGGCGACGGTGGCGAGCGCCACCAGGTCGAGCCCGGCCGTGAGGTCCGGGGGCTCGGCGCCGGCCTCGCGCATCCGCCGGCCCGCCTCCACCAGCGTGAGGAAGGTGACGGCGGCGGCGCAGAGGTGGCCCAGGGCGCCGTCCTCGTCCTGCCGGTTGGGGTTCACGATCGCATGGACCTGCGGAAGCGTCTCGGCGCCGAGATGATGGTCGAGCACCACCACGTCGCAGGTCGCGGCCGCGAGCGCCTCGTGCGCCATGGTCCCGCAATCGACGCAGACGACGAGGTCGTGCGCGGCGCAGAGCCGCGCGATGGCGGGCGCGTTGGGGCCGTAGCCCTCGGCGATCCGGTCGGGGACGTAGAGCGTGGCCTCGCGCCCCTGCGCCGACAGCCAGTCGATCAGGAGCGCGGCCGAGGTCGCGCCGTCCACGTCGTAGTCGGCGAAGACGGCGATCCGCTCGCCCTCGCGCGCGGCGCGCACCAGCCGCTCGGCCGCGCGCCCCACGTCGCGCAGGCGCCGCGGGTCGGGCATCAGGTCGCGCAGCTTCGGCGCGAGGTAGGCGGGCGCGTCGCAGCCCTCGACCCCGCGCGCGGCGAGCACGCCGCAGACCGGGTCGGGCAGGCCGGTGCCCTGCGCCATCGCCTCGGCCCTGCGCGTGACCTCGACGCCGGGGCCGACCCAGCGCCGGCCGGTGATCGACGCCTCGACTCCGAGGAAGGCGGGGCCGAGGAAGGCCGTGGCGGGCTGGTCGCGGGGCATGAGGGCGGGTGATAGGCGATCGGCCGGGGCCGGGGAAGGGGCGGGGGGCCGGACGCGGGACGGCGCGCTCGGCGGTCGGGGGCATCGGCCCACGAGGGGTGGGGCCCGCGCGGCCGGCCTGCGGGGCCGCGGGCCGAGGATCGCCGCGCGGCCCGCGCGAGGTGAGCCCGGCGCCACGGCGGCGGCGCGACGCCGACGGGCCGCGGCGAGCGCCCCGGCGCCGGGGCCGCCTCAGCCGACCGGGCCGCGCTCGACGGGGTTGCGGTAGGTCATGCGGCGCACCGAGCCGGTCTTGGAGCGCATCAGGATCGTCTCGGCCGTCAGGAACCCCGGCTCGCGCCGGATCCCTGCGACGATCGAGCCGTCGGTGACGCCGGTGGCGGCGAAGATCACGTCCGAGGTCACCATGTCGTCGCGCGCGTAGATCCGGTCGAGGTCGCGGATGCCGGCCTTGCCCGCGCGCCCGCGCTCGTCGTCGTCGCGGAACTGGAGCCGGCCCCACATCTGCCCCCCCATGCACTTGAGCGCCGAGGCCGCCAGCACCCCCTCTGGGGCGCCGCCCGAACCCATGTACATGTCGATGCCGGTCGTGGGCTCGGCGCAGTGGATCACGCCGGCCACGTCGCCGTCCACGATCAGGCGGATCGCGGCGCCGGTCTCGCGGATCTCGGCGATCATGGCCTCGTGGCGCGGCCGCTCGAGCGCGCACACGGTGATGTCGGAGGGCCGGCACCCCTTGGCGCGCGCCAGCGCCTCGACGCGCTCGCGCGGGCTCATCTGCAGGCTGACGACGCCCTCGGGGTGGCCGGGGCCGACGGCGAGCTTGTCCATGTAGACGTCGGGCGCGTGCAGCATCGAGCCGCGCGGCCCCATGGCGATGACCGTCAGCGCGTTGGGCATGTCCTTGGCGGTCAGCGTCGTGCCCTCCAAGGGGTCGAGCGCGATGTCCACCGCGGGGCCCTCGCCGGTGCCCACCTCCTCGCCGATGAAGAGCATCGGCGCCTCGTCGCGCTCGCCCTCGCCGATCACCACCACGCCCTGGATGTCGAGCTTGTTGAGCTGGTCGCGCATGGCGTTGACGGCGGCCTGGTCGGCGGCCTTCTCGTCGCCGCGCCCGATCAGGAGCGCCGAGGCCATCGCCGCGGCCTCCGACACCCGCGCGAGCCCGAGCGAGAGCATGCGGTCGTGGAACTGGCCGTCGGACGGCGGCGTGGGGGACTGGGGCATGGGAGCCTCCGTTGGGTGGGGGTCAGACCGTCTCGATGCGCAGCGCCACGGGCGCCTCGGCCAGCACCCCCGCGCCCTCGATGCCCGCGAGCGCCTCCCGCAGGGCTGCGCGCGGCGTGCGGTGGGTGACGATCAGCACCGGCGCCGAGGGGCCGTCGTGCTGGGTCTGGCGCATCCGGTCGATCGACACGCCCGCCTCGCCCAGATGCGCCGCGACCTTGGCCAGCACGCCCGGCTTGTCGAGCAGCTCCATGCGCAGGTAGTGGGCCGCGGGCGTCGCCGAGAGCGCGGGGACCGCGCGGCCGAGCCGCGCCGCGGGCCGCCCGAAGGCGGGCCCGCGCAGGCCGCGGGCGATGTCGATCACGTCGGCCATCACCGCGCTGGCCGTGGGCCCCGCGCCCGCGCCCGCGCCGCGCAGCACGATCTGGCCCACCGCGTCGCCCTCCAGGATCACCATGTTGGCCGCCCCTTCGAGCGCCGCCCGGGGGGCTGCCGCCGGCACGAGGCAGGGCGACATGCGCTGCTCGAGCCCGCGGCCGGTCATCTGCGCGAGGCCGAGGAGCTTGATGCGGTAGCCCATCTCGGCGGCCGCGCGGATGTCGCGGATGGTGACGCGCTCGATCCCTTCGAGCTCGATCGCCTCCATCGCCGGCGCCACGCCGAAGGCGATGGCGGCGAGCAGCGAGAGCTTGTGCGCGGCGTCGATGCCGCCCACGTCGAGCGTCGGATCCGCCTCGAGGTAGCCCAGGCCGCGGGCCTCCTCGAACACGGCCTCGTAGGGCAGCCCGGCGCCCTCCATCCGCGTCAGGATGTAGTTGCAGGTGCCGTTCATCACCCCCATGACGCGGATGATCTCGTTGGCCGCGAGCCCCTCGGCGAGCGCCTTGACGACCGGGATGCCGCCCGCCACCGCCGCCTCGAAGCGCAGCGCGCAGGCGGCCTCCTCGGCGGCGAGCGCGAGATCCCGCCCGTGGCGCGCGAGCATCGCCTTGTTCGCCGTCACCACGTCGCGCCCCGCGCCGAGCGCCGCGCGCACCGCGCCGAGCGCCGGGCCGTCCTCGCCCCCGATCAGCTCGACGAGCACGTCGAGGTCGGGCCGGGTGGCCAGCCGCACGGGGTCGTCCTCCCAGGCCCAGTCGCCGAGCGGGGCTCCGCGGTCGCGCGCGCGGTCGCGCGCGCTCACGGCGACGATCACGACCCGACGGCCGGCCCGCAGCTCGATCTCGGCCGCATGGCGACGCAGGACCGCCACGACGCCCATGCCGACGGTGCCCAGCCCCGCGATGCCGAGGCGCAGCGGGCGGGGGGCTGTCATGCGCGGCTCCGTGCTGGTCCGCGGGCTGATTAGCGGCTGGGGCGGACGGGCGCAACGCGAGGGGTTGCAAGGCCGCGGGGCCTCAGGCGCCGGGCCGGGCGTCCTCCAGGCGCTCGCGCTCGGCCGGCGGGATCACGGGCCCCGCGAGCGCCGCGGCCCTGGCGCGCAGGGCGGCGGCGCGCGTCTCGACCTCGGCGCGCACGTCGCCTCGGTCGGCGCGGGTCGGTCCGGCGGCCAGCACGTCCGCGAGGGGCAGCAGCGCGGGCGTGCCCTCGGCGGCCGGCGGGACGCGGCCCTCGAAGCGCGCCACGTCGATCTCGGGCGGCATCCCGCAGCCCGCGAGGGCGGCCGTGAGGGGGGCGAGGAGGGCGCGGCGCACCGGGTGGGGCATGGGGTCACGATGGCGGGCGGCGCGGCGACAGGCAAGGCGGGGGGCGCCGCGGCCCTTGCCGGCGTGGGGGGCCTCGGCCCCGTCCGGACCGGGCGCGCCGCGATGGGTCAGGCCCGCGGCCTCCGCGGGGAAGGGCGACGGACGGCCCCGCCTCCGCTCGCCCGGGAGGGGCGCCGCGGCCGGCCCCCGCTCGGCGGGGGCGCCGGCCGCCCGGCCTCGTCCCGCCGCCTCCGCGAGGCTCGCCCCCTCGCCACGGCGCCGCGGCCGGGCTAGGCAGGCGCGACCCTTCCTGCCGGAGCGCGACCCGTGTCAGACGACGCCGATCCGTTCGAGCTGCGCATCGCGCCCTCGGGGCCGCGCCGCGCGCTCGGGGTCGGCATGCTGGCGCTCTTGGGCGCGATGCTGGTGGCGATCGCGCTGGCGCGCCCGCCCGAGGCGCTGGGCTGGCGGGCGTTCCTGCTCGCCGCGGGGGCCACGTCTGCGTGGCTGTCGCTCGGGATGTGGCGCGCGAGCGCGCGCGGGCTGGTGCTGAGCGAGGCGGGCTTGCGCGAGGAGGGCGAGGGGGGGCGTTGGCTCGCACGGACCGAGGCGGTCGAGCGCGTCGAGCGCGGGGCCTTCGCGTTCAAGCCCTCGCGCGGCTTCCTGCTGCGGACGGCTGCGCCGGGGCCGCGCGCGTGGTCGCCCGGCATGTGGTGGCGGCTCGGGCGGCGGGTGGGCGTGGGCGGCGTGCTGCGCGCCTCCGACGCGCGCGCCGCGGCCGAGGTGATGCAGGCCAGGCTCACGAGCAGCTCTCCCAGCACACCCGGCCGCCGAAGCGGGGGCGGGTGACGGCGACGTTGGCGAGCCGCCGCGCGGGCAGGCCCAGCTCGACGAGCGGCGACCAGGGCACCAGGGTCTCGATCACCACGACCCGGTCGCCCTCGGCGAGCGCGGGCACATGCGCCCTGATCTCGGCGATGGCGTCCACGCGCGCGACGTCGCCGCTCTCGCGCGACCACTCCAGCCAGAGGGCGTCCTCGTCGGGCTCCTCGGCGGGGGTCGGGTTGCGGACCACCGACATCCGCAGCGAGGCCGGCCCGTCGCGGCCCGCGCCACCGGCCCGGCCGCCCGCCGCGAGCGCGTCGAGCATCCCCCTCATGGCGTCGAGATAGGGCTGGTCGAGCCGCGAGCCCCCGCGCGAGATCAGGTCGGCGACGGTGTAGGTCGCCCTGAGAGAGGCGGTGTCGGCGCGGTAGGCGTCCCAGAAGACGTAGAGCGCGGCCAGCGCCCAGAGCAGGAACGGGAACACGATCACGGTCTCGACGGTGAGCCCCGCCCCCTCGCCGCGCGCGAAGGCCGCCAGGCGCGGGCGCGTCACGTCCCCGCTCCCGGGCCAGGGCGCATGTCGGCCGGCTCCTGCACGTAGGCCGAGACGGCGATCAGGCGGTAGCCGCCCGAGGCATCCTTCGGCAGCAGCGCGCCGAGCCCGTAGTTGGGCAGCAGCGGGTCGATCACCAGGCAGGCGCGCACCATCATGAGCGCATCGGCGGCGCCCGCGCGGTAGTGCTCGGGGTCGTCCTCGGTCCGCGGCGCGATGGGCTCCTCGCGATCGACGCAGCGCGCCGGCGCGTCCATCGCGGCCCAGCTCGCGGCGCCGACCGGTTGCAGCTCGACCTGGAGCGCGTCGAGGCAGCCGGGCAGCAGCGCCGCGCCCTCGCAGATCAGGGCGCGGAACTCGTCGAAGCCGGGCGGCGCCTCGGTGTTGAGCCTCAGCTCGCGCACCGCCAGGTCGAGCCCGCGGTCGAGCAGCGTGGCGCGCGTCATGAGGACAGAGGCCTCGATCGCGTTGACCATCACCAGCACGAAGGCCGGCAGCAGGATCACCAGCTCGACCGTGGCGGTCCCGTCCTCGGCGCGCGCGAGGCCGCGGAGCCATGAGAGCGCGCGCCTCATCGCGTCAGCCTCAGCCGGCCGATCTGGGTGGCGATGGTGGCGAAGGCCTCGCTGATCCCTTTGTCCTTCACGTCGAAGTAGTGGTCCTCCACGGAGGTGGCGCAGCCCCGCATCAGGTCGCGCGCTCGGTCGCGCTCCGTCGCGCCGCCGATCGCGTCGATCTCGAAGCCGATCGTGAAGACGAGGATCCCCCGATCCTTGGCGGCCGCGCAGAGGTTCAGGAGACGGTCGACGGCTTGCTCGGTGGTGTTCGTGTTGCGCTGGGGCTCCTCGAGGATCGACCACTCGGCACCCGACAGCCATCCCCTCGAGCTGGGCCACCTGTAGAGGTAGTCGATGAAGTCGACCTTGGTGAAATGCTCGAAGAGCTCTCCGTAGGTCAGCTGCTTGAGATCGCCGCCGAAGGCGGCCCAGTCGTTGCGGTCGGCCCGCTGCTCGGTCGGGTCGGCCTTGCGGGTGTAGGGGTGGTCGCGGAACTGGCCCTCCTCGGATCTGCTGCTCGATCCCTGTCGCCTGATGCGGTCGCCGTCCTCTCGGACCCAGTACCAGCGCGGCGCGCAGGTGTCGTTCTGGTTGCGGGCCGCGATGGGCACGATGCCGTCGGGCCCGCCCGCGCTCGCGCCCGGCGATCCGCCGCTCCACCGGTTGTCGCAGGGGCTCTCCCCCGCCTTGGCCTTGGTGCTGCCCGCGCCGGTGTTGTAGGGGTACTTGCGGACGTGGGAGCCGCGCAGCAGCACCGAGTAGCGCTTGGTCCCTTCGTCGTACCAGACGTTGGACTTGCGATCGAGGATCGCCTTCATCGCCGGCGTGAGGTCGCGCTGGCCGTCGGGGTCGCCGTCGGTCATCAGGATCGCCACCTTCAGCACCCCGTCGGTGCCGTAGTCGAGGGGCCGCCCGGACGCCGTCGCGGCGACCGTCCCCGAGGCCACCAGCGCGTCGACGACGGGCCGCGTCGCGGGGTCGAGCATCGCGATGCCCCAGCGCATGCCCGCGTCGATCCCGGTCGCGTCGTAGGGGGCCAGCTTGGCGATGGCCCGGGACAGCGCGGCGGGGTCGGTGGACAGCGGAAGCAGCGGGCTCTCCGAGGGCCGGGGGCACAGCGGGACCACGATCCGATGCGGCAGCCCGTCGAGGTATCCCAGCCTCGGCCACCAGTCCGAGCCGTCGCCCGAGTCGAAATGGGGATACTGGTCGAGGGCGCGCGTGGGCGGCAGCGCCGTGTCGAGGAAGTCCGAGTCCTTGAACAGCACGCAGCTCGAGTAGGGGTGCCTGCGCACGACGTCGTAAAGGCCCATCATCTCGGCCCCGACGTTCACCGTCATCGAGTAGGGCACGACGCTGATGGTGGTGACCGCCGGGGCGCCCGAGGGCTGGACCTCGGGGATCATGGTGTCGACGAACGCGTTCGCGGCGTCCCGAAGGCTGGTCAAGCGGCTCCCCTGCATCGAGCTCGACACGTCGAGCACCAGGCTGATCTCGACGTTCCTCGCCTCCTCGGCCCGCGCGCTGGCGGCGACGCCCAGCGTGTCCACCCCCACCATGCCCAGCAGCATCGTCGGCACGTCGAAGGCGGCGCTCGCCGTCACCTCCCTGCTGTTGAGCCCCTGCGCGACCTCGACCTCGCCCAGCCTGCCGGTCAGCCCGGCCTTGGCGAAGTAGTCGGCCACGACCTCCCGAGGCGCCAGCGTCTGCTCCAGGTCGGCGGCGGCGAGCACCGCGCGGTCGAGCGTCGCCTGCACCCGCGCGCGCTCGCGCTCGGCGCGCAGGGTGTCCACCGCGAGCCCCGCCGCCATCATCATCACCAGCAGGACGAAGAGGCCGAAGACCATCAGCACGCCGTCCTCGGCCCGCACGAGGCGCCCCAGCGCCCGCCCGAGCCGGCGCGCCGCCGCGTCCCCCTCATCGCCCCGCCATGCCATCGCGTCGCCCCGTCCGCCGCTGCCCCGCCCGAGCCGGTGTCGCCGAGATGCGTTAAGGCCCCCTTCCCGTGGCGCGATTGCGGCCCGCGCCCGGCGGGATCGGCCCCCTCGCGCCTCATTCGATCCGTCGCGGGGGGTTCGGCCCGGCGCGGGGACGCGCTATGCTTCGGGCGGCCGCGCGAGGCCGAAGGTCAGGGAGGACCCCATGAACACGATGCAAGGCACGGCCGAGCCCGGCTTCCGCGACAGCGTCGACCTGATGTTCCGCCGTGCCGCAGCCCTGATGGACCTCAGCCCCGGCCTGATGGAGAAGATCCGCGTCGCCAACTCGACCTACACCGTGCGCTTCGGGGTGCGCCTGCGCGGCGACATCAAGACCTTCACCGGATACCGCTCCGTGCACTCCGAGCACATCGAGCCGGTCAAGGGCGGCATCCGCTACGCGCCCTCGGTGGACCAGCAGGAGGTCGAGGCGCTGGCCGCGCTGATGACCTACAAATGCGCGCTGGTGGAGGTGCCCTATGGCGGCTCGAAGGGGGGCCTTCGAATCGACCCGCGCGAGTGGGACGAGCACGAGCTGGAGCTGATCACCCGCCGCTTCGCCTACGAGCTGATCAAGCGCGACCTCATCCACCCCGCGCAGAACGTGCCCGCCCCCGACATGGGCACGGGCGCGCGCGAGATGGCCTGGATCGCCGACCAGTACCAGCGCATGAACACCACCGACATCAACGCGCGCGCCTGCGTCACCGGCAAGCCCCTCAACGGCGGCGGCATCCAGGGCCGCGTCGAGGCCACGGGCCGCGGCGTGCAATACGCCCTGCGCGAGTTCTTCCGCCACCCCGAGGACGTGGCGCGCGCGCGCCTCGCGGGGTCGCTCGACGGCAAGCGGGTGATCGTCCAGGGCCTCGGCAACGTCGGCTACCACGCGGCCAAGTTCCTCCAGGAGGAGGACGGCTGCCGCATCACCGCGATCATCGAGCGCGACGGCGCGCTCCTGCACGAGGACGGCCTCGTCGTGGACGAGGTGCGCGAGCACATCGTCGAGCACGGGGGCCTGAAGGGCTTCCCCGGCGCCGACTACGTCGAGGACGGCGCCACGGTGCTGGAAGCCGCCTGCGACATCCTCGTGCCGGCGGCGCTCGAGGGGGTGATCCACCGCGGCAACGCGGCCATGATCCAGGCGCCGCTGATCATCGAGGCCGCGAACGGCCCCATCACCTTCGGCGCCGACGAGATCCTGCGCCAGAAGGGGTGCGTCGTGATCCCCGACATGTATGCCAACGCCGGCGGCGTGACGGTGAGCTACTTCGAATGGGTCAAGAACCTCAGCCACATCCGCTTCGGCCGCATGGAGCGCCGCGCCGAGGAGGCGCGCCACCGCGAGCTGGTGGACGAGCTGGAGCGGCTCAGCGCCGACACCGGGGTCGGCTGGTCGCTCGCGCAGGACTTCAAGGCGCGCTACCTGCGCGGCGCGGGCGAGCTGGAGCTGGTGCGCTCGGGGCTCGACGACACGATGCGCGGCGCCTACCAGTCGATGCGCGAGAGCTGGCACGTGCGCGACGACGTGGACGACCTGCGCACCGCCGCCTTTTTGGTCTCGATCGGCCGGGTCGCCGACAGCTACCGCACCAAGGGGCTCTGAGGCGAGCGGGGGGGGGTGCGCGCCGGACGGGCGCGGCCCGCGACGGGGGAGGGGACGATGCGCTATTCGGGGTTCCGGGTCATCCGCGAGGGGCTCAGGGGCAATCGCGGCTGGCGGCCCGTCTGGCGCGACCCCGAGCCCAAGGCCCACTACGACGTGGTGATCGTGGGCGGCGGCGGGCACGGGCTCGCCGCCGCCTACTACCTGGCCGAGAAGCACGGGATCCGGGATGTCGCCGTTCTGGAGCGCGGCCATCTCGGCGGCGGCAACATCGGGCGCAACACCACCATCGTGCGCGCCAACTACTTCCTGCCGGGCAACGCGGAGTTCTACTCGCACTCGCTCAAGCTCTGGGAGGGCCTCGAGTCCGAGATCAACTACAACGTCATGCACTCCCAGCGCGGGCTGGTGAACCTGTTCCATTCGGACGGCCAGCGCGACGCCTTCGCGCGCCGCGGCAACGCGATGGTCAACCAGGGCGACGACGCGGAGCTGCTGGACGAGGAGGGGGTGAGGAAGCTCCTGCCCTACCTCGACTTCGAGCAGACGCGTTATCCGATCCACGGCGGGCTCCATCACCCGCGCGGCGGGACCGCGCGCCACGACGCCGTCGCCTGGGGCTACGCCCGGGCGGCCTGCGGGCTCGGCGTGGACCTGATCCAGAACTGCGAGGTCACGGGCATCGACGTCGAGGGCGGCCGCGTCACGGGCGTCGAGACGACCCGCGGGCGCATCGGGGCGGGGCGCGTGGGCGTCGTCGTGGCCGGGCGGTCCTCGCAGGTCGCGGCGATGGCGGGGATCGAGCTTCCGATCGAGTCCCACGTCCTCCAGGCCTTCGTGACCGAGGGGCTCAAGCCCTGCATCGACCACGTGATCTCCTACGGCATGGGGCACTTCTACATCAGCCAGTCCGACAAGGGCGGGCTGGTGTTCGGGGGCGACCTCGACTTCCACGCCTCCTACGCCGCGCGCGGCAACCTGCCCATGGCCGAGCACGTGATGGAGGCGGGCATGACGCTCATGCCCATGATCGGGCGGGCGCGCGTGCTGCGCTCCTGGGGCGGCATCATGGACATGACGCCCGACGGCTCGCCGATCATCGACCGCACGGAGGTGGAGGGCCTCTACATCGATTGCGGCTGGTGCTACGGCGGCTTCAAGGCGGCGCCGGCCTCGGGCGAGTGCTTCGCGCATCTGATCGCCACCGACGAGGCCCACCCGGTGGCGAGCGCCTTCCGCCTCGACCGCTTCGACACCGGCTTCGGCCTGATGGACGAGGAGGGGACGGGCGCGCAGCACAACCTGCATTGAGGCTCGCTCGGCGCCCGGGTTGTCGCCGCCTCCGGGAGTGACGTATGGTCATCGTGGTCGCCGACGGTCGGCGGCCGCGGGTCGTGTCCGCCCGTGCGGTGTCGCGGCTCGTCGGATGGGACGACGAGGGAGTTGTCATGAGCAAGCCTGCCGTCACCGGAGGGGCCATCCTGGCCGCCGCCCTCCTCGGCTCGGCCGCGAGCGCGGCCACGGTGGTCCTCTACGACCAGGACTTCGAGAGCCCGGCGAACTACGTCAACAACCGCGACGACATCAACATCGGCACCACCGTCAACCAGAACTACGGCGGCCAGCCCGCGGGCTTCGAGTTCGCGCAGGCCTTCACGGTCGAGACGCTCAACGTCACCGGGTCCATGCGCGGCGATCGCGGCGCGGCCTTCGGCACCGGCTACTCCGACCCGAGCGGGCTCGGCGGCGACTTCGCCCTGGGCATCTGGGACGGTCAGGACGACCGGCTGGGCCTCAGCTTCGACGTGGGCTCGCTCGACTTCCTCAACCTCGGCCTCATCCTGTCGAGCATCGACCTCAGCTCGTTCCAGGGGCCGTTCCTGCCGCCCGAAGGGCTCGTCCCGACCTTGCAGTTCACGCTCTACGACAACCCCGGCGGGGCGACGGGGCTCTTCGGGAACGGCACGGTGCTGTCGCAGGACACGCTGACCGGCACCGCCTCGCCGCAGACCGTGTTCGAGTGGACCGAAGGGATCCTCGCCTTCTCCACCGACGGCAACACCGACGGGAACGTCACGCTCCAGATCGACCTGATCGAGGGTGACTACGCCGCCTTCGACGACCTGCTGATCACCGCCTCGGACGAGGCCGGCGACCTCGGGGGCGGCGGCGTGGACGGCGGCGTGGACGGGGGCGGCACGGGCGGGGTCGTGACCCCGGCGCCGATCCCGCTGCCGGCGGGGCTGCCGCTGCTGGCCGGCGCCATCGCCGGGCTGGGCCTCCTGCGCCGCCGCGCCACGCGCTGACATCCGCCGAGCGGGCCCCGCGGGCGGGCGCGCGGGGCCCGTCCTGCGCCTCGGGCGCGGCGACGGGGCTCGCAGGTCGCCCCGCGCGCTCGCGCGCGACGCGTTCCGCCTTGCGGCCCGTGCGGCCGGCGCGATAGTCCGGCGACGCAGCGAAGGGGCCTTCATGCGCATCCCATGCCCGATCTGCGGCGAGCGCGACCGCCGGGAGTTCTATTGTCAGGGCGCCGACCTCGACCGCCCCGAAGGCGCGGCCTGGGACGGCGACTGGCACCGCTACCTCCACCTGCGCGAGAACCCGGCCGGCCGGGTCCGCGACCGCTGGCAGCACGAGGCGGGCTGCGGCGCCTGGCTGGTGGTCGAGCGCGACACCGCCACCCACGAGGTCCGCGGCGCCGTGCTGGCGATGGACGCCCGATGAGGGTCGAGGGCCGCGGCCGGCTCCTGGGCGCCGAGCCCGTCTGCTTCACCTTCGACGGCCGGCCCGTCGAGGGCCTGCGCGGCGACACGGTGGCCTCGGCCCTGCTGGCGCGGGGCACGCGCCTGATGGCGCGCTCGTTCAAGTACCACCGCCCGCGCGGGCCGCTCACCTGCGGCTCGGAGGAGCCCAACGCCCTGGTGGAGACGGGCGAGGGCGCGGCGCGCGTCCCCAACGTCCGCGCCACGGTGCAGGAGGCCCATGACGGGCTCGTCGTGCGCTCGCAGAACGCCTGGCCGTCGCTCGCGCGCGACGCGCTGGCGGTCAACGACCTCCTCGCGCCCTTCATCGGCGCGGGCTTCTACTACAAGACGTTCATGTGGCCGCGCGGCTTCTGGGAGCGCGTCTACGAGCCGATGATCCGCCGCGCCGCGGGCCTCGGCGCGCTCACGCGCGAGCACACCCCCGACCGCTCCGAGCGCGCCTTCGCCTTCTGCGACCTCCTCGTGATCGGCGGCGGCCCCGCCGGGCTGATGGCCGCGCTCACGGCCGCGCGCGCGGGCTCGGACGTGATCGTGGCCACCGAGGAGACGGCCTGGGGCGGGCGGCTCGTCTCGGAGGTCGAGGAGGTCGGCGGCCGCCAGGGCGCCGACTGGGCCGAGGCGCTGGCCTGCGAGCTGCGCGAGATGGGGGTCCGCCTGATGACGCGCACCACCGTCACCGGCGCCTACGACGGCGGCGTCTTCGGCGCGCTGGAGCGCGTGGGGCTCCACGAGGGGCCCGTGGAGGGCCGCCCGCCCGAGTGCTTCTGGCGCATCCACGCCCGCCAGGCGGTCCTCGCCGCGGGCTCGATCGAGCGCACCGTGGCCTTCCCCGACAACGACCGCCCCGGCGTCATGACGGCCTCGGCCATGCGCGCCTACCTCCACCGCTACGGGGTCGCGCCGGGCCGCTCGGCGGTGGTGTTCGCCAACAACGACGACGCGCACCGCACCGCGCGGGATCTGGCCGCCGCCGGGGTGCGGATCGCGGCGCTGGTCGATTCGCGGCCCGACGCGGCGGTCTCGGGCGACTGGCCGACCTACCCCGGCGGGCTCGTCACGGGCACGCGCGGGCGCGGCGGCGTCCAGGCGGTGACGATCCGCCACGCGGGCGGCGAGGGCCGGGTCGAGGCCGAGGCGCTGGCGATCTCGGGCGGCTGGAACCCGAGCGTGCACCTCGCCTGCCACCTGAGCGGCCGGCCCGTCTGGCGCGACGACCTCGCGGCCTTCGTGCCGGCGGACGGGGCCGTGCCGGGGCTCCACCCCTGCGGCGCGGCCGCCGGCGTGTTCTCGACGGCCGGCTGCCTCGCCGACGGCGTGCGCGCGGCCCGCGCGGCGCTCGGCGCCCTGGGCGTCGACGCGCAAGGTCCGCCCGTGCCGCGCGCCGAGGACGGCGCCTACGCGATAGCACCCCTGTGGCGCGTCGAGGCCAAGGGGCGCGCCTGGCTCGACACGCAGAACGACGTGACCGTCAAGGACGTGGTCCTCGCGGCGCAGGAGCAGTTCGGCTCGGTCGAGCACATGAAGCGCTACACCACCCAGGGCATGGCGCCCGACCAGGGCAAGATGTCGAACGTCACCGCGCTCGCGGTGCTCGCGGACGTGACGGGCCGCTCGATCCCGCAGACCGGCACGACGACCTTCCGCCCGCCCTTCGTGCCGGTCTCGATCGGCGCGATGGGCGCGGGCGCCTCGGCGCGCGGCTTCGCGCCCGACCGCCACGCCACCTCGCACGAGGCGAGCGTGGCGATGGGCGCGCCGATGATCGAGGCGGGGCAGTGGCACCGGCCCTCCTTCTTCCCCGCCCCCGGCGAGACGACCTGGCGCGAGGCCTGCGACCGCGAGGTGCGGATGGTGCGCGAGGCGGTGGGCGTCTGCGACGTCTCCAGCTTGGGCAAGATCGACGTGCAGGGCCCCGACGCGGCCGCCTTCCTCGACCTGCTCTACGCGGGCCGGATGTCCACGCTGAAGCCCGACCGCGTGCGCTACGGGCTGATGCTGCGCGAGGACGGCTTCGTCATGGACGACGGCACCGCGGCGCGGCTCGGCGAGGAGCACCACGTCCTCACCACGACCACCGCCGCCGCCGGCGCGGTGATGCGGCACATGGAGTTCGTCCACCAGGTGCTCCGCCCCGAGCTCGATCTCCGCTTCGTCTCGGTCACCGAGCAGTGGGCGCAGTTCGCGGTGGCCGGACCGCGCTCGGCGCAGGTGCTGGACGCGGTGCTCGACGCGATGCCGGACGACTTCCCCTTCATGGCCTGCGGGCCGGTGCGCGCGGCGGGCGTCGAGGCGCGGCTCTTCCGCATCTCCTTCTCGGGCGAGCGCGCCTACGAGGTCGCGGTGCCGGCGCGCTTCGGCGCGGCGCTGTTCGACCGGCTGGTGGGGGCCGCGCGCGCCGAGGGCGGCGGGCCCTATGGGATGGAGGCGATGGGCGTGCTGCGGATCGAGAAGGGCTACCTGACGCACGCCGAGATCCACGGCCGCGTGACGCTCGACGACATCGGCATGGCGCGGATGGCCAAGGGCGCCGACCACGTCGGCCGCGCCGCCGCGACCCGGCCGGGCCTGTCGGGCGCGCACCGCGACCGGCTGGTGGGGCTGCGCGCCGAAGGGCCGCTCCTGGCGGGCGCGCATCTCTTCGCGCAGGGCGCGACGGTCTCGCGCGAGGCCTCGCAGGGCCACGTCACCTCGGCCTGCTGGTCGCCCACGCTCGGCGCGCACCTCGCCCTGGGGTTCCTGCGCGACGGGCGGGCGCGCCACGGCGAGCGGGTGCGGATGGTGGACCACATGCGCCACGTCGAGACCGTGGCCGAGGTCTGCGACCCGGTGTTCCTCGACCCCGAGGGGGCGCGGCTTCGTGGCTGACCTCGCCGCCCGCAGCGCCGGGGCCGGGCGCTTCCCGATCGAGGCCGGGGACGCGCGCGCGACCGAGATCGTCCCCGAGGGCCTGTGGTCGGTGACGCCGCTCAAGGGGCGTGCCGAGGCCGTGGGCGAGGCGCTGCCTTGCGGCTGGCCCGGGCCGGGCCGGGTGGTCGAGGGCGGGGGGGCGCGCGCGATCTGGTTCGGGCGCGAGGCCGCGATGGTGACGGGCGCGCGGCCCGGGGGCCTCGACGGGCTCGCCGCCGTCACGGACCAGGCCGATGCCTGGGTCGTGGTGCGCCTGAGCGGCCCCGCGGCCGAGGACGTGCTCGCGCGCCTGGTGCCGATCGACCTGCGCGTGCGCGCCTTCCCCGAGGGCTCGGCGGCGCGCACGCTGCTCGGGCACATGAGCGTCGGCATCCTGCGCGCATCCGGCGCCTTCGAGATCCTGGCCTTCCGCTCGATGGCGGGCACGCTGGCCCACGAGCTGGGCCGCGCCATGCGGGCGGTGGCGGCGAGGGCGCCCGGCGCGGCGTAGCGCCGAGCGCGCCCCGTGACGCGGCGCCCACGCGCGGCGGCGTCCCGCCTCGGGGCGCATGGACTCTGCGCGAGAACTGATGGAGATCTCCCGCAGGACAGAGGGACATCGCGCGCATGAGCCTCCCGCCCGGCTTCCTCGACGAGCTGCGCACGCGCCTCTCGCTGGGGCAGGTGGTCGGCCGCCGCGTGACGTGGGACGCGCGCAAGTCGAACCAGGCCAAGGGAGACCTCTGGGCGCCTTGCCCGTTCCACGAGGAGCGCACCGCCTCGTTCCACGTCGACGACCGCAAGGGGTTCTACTACTGCTTCGGCTGCCAGGCGAAGGGCGACGCCATCGCCTTCGTGCGC
Organism: uncultured Alphaproteobacteria bacterium; assembly: GCA_963799455.1. Taxonomy (GTDB): domain Bacteria; phylum Pseudomonadota; class Alphaproteobacteria; order Rhodobacterales; family Rhodobacteraceae; genus CAWCXF01. The sequence goes on from CAWCXF010000007.1 coordinate 1,410,122, forward strand.
GAGACCGAGAACGCGGGCTTCATGGAGGCGGTCGAGATCCTCGCCCGCGAGGCCGGGATGGAGATGCCCGCCCGCGACCCGCAGGCCCAGGCGCGCTCCGACCGCGCGGCGCGGCTCGCCGAGGTGATGGAGGCGGCCGTCAGGCACTACCGGCTCCAGCTCGGCACCCGCCCCGCCTCGGACGCGCGCGCCTACCTCGCGGGGCGCGGGCTCGACGCCGCCGCCCTGGAGCGCTTCGAGATCGGCTTCGCGCCCCCCGACCGCCAGGGCGTCCTGCGCCACCTCACCGAGAAGGGCGTCCCCGAGGATCTGATCGTGGACGCCGGCCTTTGCGCGCGGCCCGACGACGGCTCCGCCCCCTACGACCGCTTCCGCGACCGCATCCTCTTCCCGATCCGCGACGCGCGCGGCCGCGCCATCGCGCTGGGCGGCCGGGCGATGGACCCGAACGCGCGCGCGAAATACCTTAACTCCCCCGAGACTGACCTCTTCGACAAGGGGCGCACGCTCTACAACCTCGGCCCCGCGCGCGAGGCCGCGGGCAAGGGCGCGCCGCTCGTCGTCGCCGAGGGCTACATGGACGTGATCGCGCTCGTGCGCGCCGGCTTCGAGGCGGCCGTCGCGCCGCTCGGCACGGCCGTCACCGAAGGTCAGCTCCAGATGCTGTGGCGGCTCCACCCCGAGCCCGTCATCGCGCTCGACGGCGACCGCGCGGGATTGCGCGCGGCGCTGCGGGTGGTGGACCTCGCGCTGCCGCATCTCGAGCCCGGCCGCTCGCTCAGCTTCGCGCTGCTGCCCGAGGGGCGCGACCCCGACGACCTCATCCGCGCCGAGGGGCCGGACGCGATGCGCGCGGCCATCGACGAGGCCCAGCCGCTGTCGCGGATGCTGTGGCGGCGCGAGACCGAGGGCGTGGCCCTCGACACGCCCGAGCGGCGCGCCGGGCTCGACCGCGCCCTGCGCGAGGCGGTGCGCGCGATCCGGGAGCCAAGCGTGCGCGAGCACTACGCCCACGAGATGAAGCGGCTGCGGGCGGAGCTGTTCGGCCTCGCGCCCGCCGCCCGCTCCGATGCCCCTGACGGCGGGAGCGGTTGGCGCGAGGCGCCGCGGCGCGATCGTCCCTGGCCCCCCCCCAGGGCCGCGCTCCGGGCCGGCGCGCTGCCCTCGACGCGCGCCTCGGCGCTGGCCTCGGGGGCTCCGCGGGAGCGGCTGCGCCAGGGCATCGTGCTGGCGGCGCTGCTGGCGCAGGAGACCGCCGAGACGCGGCTGAGGGAGGAGGTCGTCCTCGCGGCGCTGCTGCTGCACCCGGGCCTGGTCGAGGCGTTCGAGGAGGCGCTCGACGCGATCGAGTGGTCCGAGGCCACCGCCGCGGTCGCGCGCGCCGTGCTGCGCCACCGCGCCGAGCGCGCCGCCTGCGAGGCGGCGGCGGGGCCCGACGCCCTTGAAAGGATCCTGGCGCGGAGCCAGATGGTGCCGGCGCCGGCCCTGCGGCGCCCCGGCGATGTCGAGGCGGCGCGTGCGCTGGTGCGGGGCGAGCTGGCCAAGCTCGCGGCCCATCAGGGGCTTCGCCGCGAGGTCCTCGAGGCGACCGACGACCTGGAGGCCCTGGTGGGCGAGGCGGGCGCCGAGGCCGAGGAGAACATGGCCTGGCGCCTGGGCCAGGCGGCGGCGACCTTCGAGCGCGCCGAGCGCGTGCTGACGGAGGACCGCACGGTCTTCGAGACCGCCGCCAACGGCGTCGCGCTCGACCGCGTCGAGCGCGAGCGGGCGCAGGCGCTCTTCGAGGCCATCGACTTCGGCCGCGGCGGGCGCGCCCCCCGCCGCAGGCCCGGGCACGGCGCGGGTGGTCGGTGACGGCGGCGGGTCGCGGCGGGTCTCGGCTGACGGCGGCGGTGGCCGGCCGGCCCGGCGCGGGGCTGCGCAGAGGATGGTGAACGGGGCGTTAAGGAGACGCGGATAGACATGCGCGCCGAATCATGTGGCGGAGGGATTGATTCGATCTGATTCGAGCCTACGAATCAGTCATCGAATCACTTCCGCGAATCATCGCCCCTCGGGGCTGCCGGACTGGGAGCGATCCATGGCCAAGGACACCGACGACCGGAAGACCGAAGACCAGGACGGCGGCCACTCGCTCGACATGAGCCAGGCGGCGGTCAAGCGCATGATCGCGGAGGCGCGCGAGCGCGGCTACATCACCTACGACCAGCTCAACGGCGTGCTGCCTCCCGAGCAGGTCTCCTCCGAGCAGATCGAGGACGTGATGGCGATGCTCTCGGAGATGGGCATCAACATCATCGACAACGACGAGGCCGACGAGGGCGGGGAGGGCCGCGCCGAGGGCGCCGGGGAGGGGCCGGCCAACGAGGTTCTGGCGCCGTCCTCGACCTCGCGCGAGGTGGCGGTCGCCCAGACCGAGAGCGAGAAGCTCGACCGCACCGACGACCCCGTCCGGATGTACCTGCGCGAGATGGGCTCGGTCGAGCTTTTGTCGCGCGAGGGCGAGATCGCCATCGCCAAGCGCATCGAGGCGGGGCGCAACACCATGATCGCGGGCCTCTGCGAGAGCCCGCTGACCTTCCAGGCGATCACCATCTGGCGCGACGAGCTTTTGTCCGAGGACATCCTGCTGCGCGACGTGATCGACCTCGAGGCCACCTTCGGCAACCAGCTCGACGAGGACGCCTCGCCCGACGAGCCGGTGGTGCCGGCCGCGGGCTCCGCCGAGGCCCCGGGCGAGGACGAGCCCGAGCTCGACGCCGACGGCAACCCGATCCTGCGCGACGAGGAGGAGGACGACGACGATCAGGCCAGCATGTCGCTGGCCGCGATGGAGGCCGCTCTCAAGCCCGACGTGCTGGCGACCCTCGACCGCATCGCCTCCGACTACGCGCGGCTGTCGGAGATGCAGGACCAGCGCATCAGCGCGGCGCTGGCCGAATACGGCTCCTTCGGCGCCGCCGAGGAGGCCGACTACCAGACGCTGCGCTCCGAGATCGTCGCGCTCGTGAACGAGCTGCACCTGCACAACAACCGCATCGAGGCGCTGATCGATCAGCTCTACGGCATCAACCGCCGCATCATGGCGATCGACAGCGCGATGGTGAAGCTCGCCGACCAGGCGCGCATCAACCGCCGCGAGTTCGTCGAAGGGTATCGCGGCCACGAGCTCGACCCCTCCTGGATGGAGCGCATGGCGAGCCGGGCCGGCCGCGGCTGGCAGTCCTTCTTCGAGCGCTCCTCGGGCCGCATCGAGGAGCTGCGCGGCGAGATGGCCCAGGTCGGGCAGTACGTCGGCGTGGACATCTCCGAGTTCCGCCGCATCGTCCAGCAGGTCCAGAAGGGCGAGAAGGAGGCGCGCCAGGCCAAGAAGGAGATGGTCGAGGCGAACCTGCGCCTCGTGATCTCGATCGCCAAGAAGTACACCAACCGCGGGCTGCAGTTCCTCGACCTCATCCAGGAGGGCAACATCGGCCTGATGAAGGCGGTGGACAAGTTCGAGTACCGCCGCGGCTACAAGTTCTCGACCTACGCCACCTGGTGGATCCGGCAGGCGATCACGCGCTCGATCGCCGACCAGGCGCGCACCATCCGCATCCCCGTGCACATGATCGAGACGATCAACAAGCTGGTGCGCACGGGGCGCCAGATGCTCCACGAGATCGGCCGCGAGCCCACGCCCGAGGAGCTGGCCGAGAAGCTCCAGATGCCGCTCGAGAAGGTCCGCAAGGTGATGAAGATCGCCAAGGAGCCGATCTCCCTCGAGACCCCCATCGGCGACGAGGAGGATTCGCAGCTCGGCGACTTCATCGAGGACAAGAACGCGGTCCTGCCGCTCGATTCTGCGATCCAGGGCAACCTCAAGGAGACGACGACCCGCGTGCTCGCGTCGCTCACCCCGCGCGAGGAGCGCGTGCTCAGGATGCGCTTCGGCATCGGGATGAACACCGACCACACGTTGGAGGAGGTCGGCCAGCAGTTCTCCGTGACCCGCGAGCGGATCCGCCAGATCGAGGCCAAGGCGCTCAGGAAGCTCAAGCACCCCTCGCGCTCGCGCAAGCTCAGGAGCTTCCTCGATCAATGAGGCGCGAGCGGGGTCCGTCCCGGGCGCATCCCCGTGACGCCCATGCCGCGGACGATCGAGCCTCGGGGACGAAACCCTGAGCATTCGACGCATCGGTTGACCTCGGCGGCACGGACCGGGAACATGGGGCGGCGCACCGCTCGCGAGGACGCCTCCCATGCTTGAGACCGCCATCCTGCTCGCCCTCGCGGGGCTCGCCCTGGCCGCCGCGGCGAGCCTGGCCTGCGTCTCGGCACGGCGCGCCTGCGCGCGGATCGCGGCCGAGGGGCGGGCGGCGGCGTCGCGCGCCGATCTGGCCGAGCGGGACGCGGCGCATCGAGCGGAGCGCCTGGCCGAGGTCCAGGCGCGCCACGACGCCCTCGACGACCGCCTTTGCGAGGCGCAGGCGGAGCGGCAGAGGCTCGCGGCCGCCGAGGCCAAGCTCCAGCAGTCGCTCGACGGGCTCGGCACGATGCTCGACGAGGCGCGCGACGAGCGCGCCGCGATCGCCGCGCGGCTCGACGCGGCGGCGGCCGAGATCTCCGACCTCAAGGTGACGAACGAGAGGCTGCGGGCCGACTTCGCCGCGCGCGCCGAGGCGCACGACAAGGAGGTCGCCCTCCTCTCCGGCCTGCGCGCGGAGATGACGGACCGCTTCAAGGCGCTGGCCGACGAGACGCTTCGGACACACGGCGAGAGCTTCGGGCGCACCAACCGCGAGCGGATCGAGGCGCTGCTGACCCCGGTGCGCGAGCAGGTGACGCATTTCCAGACCGAGCTGCGCGCCGCCCACGAGGGCGCCGCGAAGGACCGCGAGCGCCTCAAGACCGAGATCGAGCATCTCTCGCGCCGCTCCGAGGAGGTCAGCCGCGAGGCGGTGGCGCTCACGCGCGCGCTCAAGGGCGAGAAGCAGCGCCAGGGCGCCTGGGGCGAGATGATCCTCGAGCGGCTGCTGGAGGATTCGGGGCTGGAGCGGGGCCGCGAGTACTTCGTCCAGCACGCCATGCGCGGCGAGGACGGCGCGGCTCCCCGGCGCGCGGACGTGCTGGTGGCCATGCCGCAGGACCGCTGGCTGGTGATCGACGCCAAGGTGTCGCTCGTGGCCTACGAGGCGGCCGTCAACGCCGAGGAGGCGCCGGCGCGCGACGCGGCACTCGCCGCCCACGCCCGCGCCGTGCGCGCGCACATCGACGACCTCGCGCGCCGCGGGTACCAGGCGCTGAGGCCCGAGCGCGGCGCGGGGCGGGGCTCGGTCGACTACGTGGTGATGTTCGTGCCGATCGAGGGCGCGCTCGCCGCCGCGCTCTCGTCGGAGGGCGACCTCACCTCCTACGCGTTGAGCCGCGGCGTGGGCATCGCCACGCCGATGACGCTGATGCTCGCGCTGCGCACCGTGGAGCACGTCTGGTCCGTCGAGCGGCGCGAGAGCAACGCCGCGGAGATCGCGCGCCGCGGCGGGCTCCTCCACGACAAGGTGGTGGGCTTCGTGGAGGCGATGGAGGGCGTCGGCCAGCACCTCGCGCGCGCGCAGGCCGCGCATGACGACGCGATGGGCCGGCTGAGCCGCGGGCAGGGCAACCTCCTGCGCCAGGTCCAGATGCTGAAGGATCTCGGCGCCGACACCCGCAAGAGCATCCCCATCCCCTTCGACGGCGCGCCCGGCGGCGCCATCGAGGCGGCCGAGTGAGCCGTCGTTCCCCGCCGCGCGAGGGCCGGGGGCGGCGGGCCGCGAGGGGCCCGGCCCCCGCCGCCCCGTCGGCCATGCGCGCCCGCGCGGCGCAGGCGCGCATGGCCGACGGGGCGGCGGTGCGCTATGTGACGGGGCGCGCCGATCCAGGGAGCCCGCCATGCCGAACCCCATCCTCCGCGCCCGCGCCGCGATCCTGACGCTGGCCGCCGCGCTCGCGCTGACGCCGATCCCGGCCGCGGCCGACGCGTTCCTCGCGCGCAATGGGGTGTGGGTCTACTCGACCGGCACCCCGGGCGTGATGAAGGTGGTGGCGCGACCCGGCGGCCCGACGGCGGGCCCCCAGTTCTTCTGCGCCGCGGGCGAGTACGCGCGCGGGCCCCTGCGCGCGCGGGCCACCGACCGGGTCGTGCTCACGGCCCCCGCAGCGCGCGATCCCGCCTTCAACGGCCGGCGCACGGTGCTGATGCAGCTCGTGCCGCGCGGCACGCCGCTGCCGCGCGAGAGGGGTTTCATCGACAACCTGCTGATCAGCGCGACCGAGGTGGGCGAGAACCTCTCGGTGGCCCATGCGCGGTTCCTGTGCAACTCCGACCGCCGCCGCGGACGCCTCTTCGACTGACCCGATGCCCGGAGCCCAGGACGAGATCGTCGTGCGCACGCGCGGCCCCGGCCTCGTCGAGATCACGCGCGAGGTCGAGGGACGGCTCGCCGCCATGGGCGCGGGCGACGGGCTCCTGACGCTCTTCGCGCGCCACACCTCCTGCTCGCTCCTGATCCAGGAGAACGCCGACGCGGGCGTGCGGCGCGACCTGGAGGCGTTCCTCGCCCGCCTCGCGCCGCGCGCGGACGACCCCTCGATGGCCTACCTGACGCACCGCGCCGAGGGGCCCGACGACATGCCCGCCCACATCCGCGCGGCGCTCCTGCCGGTGAGCCTCCAGGTGCCGGTGCGGGGCGGCCGGATGCGGCTCGGCCGCTGGCAGGGGGTCCATCTGTGGGAGCACCGCGACGCGCCCCACGCCCGCGCGGTCGCGCTGCACCTCGGCTGAGGCGCAGCCGCATCGGGCGGCCCCCCGGATCTTGCAGCCCCCGGATCTTGCGGCCCCCGCATCTGGTGGCCTTGTCGTCACGCCTACCCAATCCCTGGGCGCCCCGCTATGGTCGGCCCGTTCCCGGGCGAGGGAGGCCCCATGCGCTGCCCGTTCTGCGGCTCCACCGACACGCAGGTGAAGGATTCGCGCCCCGCCGAGGATCACGCGGCGATCCGGCGCCGGCGCCTCTGCCCGGCCTGCTCGGGCCGCTTCACCACCTACGAGCGGGTGCAGCTGCGCGACCTCGTGGTGGTGAAGTCGAACGGCCGGCGCGAGGATTTCGACCGCGACAAGCTCGCCCGATCGGTCCGCATCGCTCTCAGGAAGCGCCCCGTGGACCCCGAGCGCATGGACCGCACCATCAGCGGCATCGTGCGCCGGCTCGAGTCGCTGGGCGAGACCGACATCCGCTCCTCCACCATCGGCGAGATCGCCATGGAGGCGCTGGCGCGCGTGGACACCGTGGCCTATGTCCGCTTCGCCAGCGTCTACAGGAACTTCCAGGAGGCGGGCGACTTCGACCGCTTCGTCGCCGAGCTGCGCCCGCCGGACGATCCGCAGCCCGGCCTGCGGGACGCCGAGGCTTGAGCGGCGGCGCGGGCCGCCTCCGGTCCACGAGGCGCCCCGGCGGCCCCGCGCCGGGTGGCGGCGCCGGACGCCGCGGGCCCCTCGTCTTGCGAAGGGCATCCGCTGCGCCCGCGGATCCCTCGCCTGGGCGGATCGCACCCGCGCGCGGATCTCCTCCTGTCGCCCCCGCGGGGTCATGCCCGCGCGGCGTCGTCGCGCGCGGCGCCCGCAGGGCCGCTCCGGCCGGTCCTGCGGGGCCCGCCGCGTGAGCCCGGGCCTGCGCGCCGCCGACGAGCGCGTCATGGCCGCGGCGCTGGCGCTCGGCCGGCGGAACGCGGGCTCCACCTGGCCCAACCCCTCGGTGGGCTGCGTGATCGTCCGCGAGGGCCGGGTGGTCGGGCGCGGGGTCACGCGGCCCGGCGGGCGGCCCCATGCCGAGACGGAGGCGCTCGCGCAGGCCGGGGCGGCGGCGCGGGGCGCCACCGCCTACGTCACGCTGGAGCCCTGCGCGCATCGGGGCGTGACGCCGCCCTGCGCCGACGCGCTGATCGTCGCCGGGCTCTCCCGCGTCGTGATCGCCCTGCGCGACCCCGACCCGCGCACCGACGGCGGCGGCGCGGCGCGGCTGCGCGCCGCCGGGCTCGCCGTCGTCGAGGGCGTGCTGGAGGCGCGCGCGCGCGAGGACCACGCCGGGTTCCTCGCGCGGGTGACGCGGGGCCGCCCCTGGCTGACGCTCAAGCTCGCCACCTCCTTCGACGGGCGCATCGCCACCGCCTCGGGCGAGAGCCGCTGGATCACGGGCCCCGAGGCGCGCCGTCTCGTCCACGCCGAGCGGGCGCGCCACGACGCGGTGATGGTGGGGGGCGGCACCGCGCGGGCCGACGACCCGCGGCTCGACGCGCGCGGCCTGGGGGCGGCGCGCCGGCCCGTGCGCGTGGTCCTGTCGCGCGGGCTCGACCTCGATCCGGGCGGAGCGCTCGGGCGCACGGCGCGCGAGGCGCCGGTCTGGCTCGTGCATGGCGGGGCGGCGCCGGCGCGCGTGACGGCGTGGGAGGCGCGCGGCGCGCGGACGATCGCGGTGGGCTCGGAGCCGCAGGGGCTCGACCCGGCGGCGGCGCTCGCGGCGCTGGGCGAGGCGGGGCTGACGCGGGTGCTGTGCGAGGGGGGCGGCCGGCTCGCCGCCTCGCTGCTCGCCGCCGGGCTCGTGGACGAGCTGATGGGCTTCACCGCAGGCGTGGCGCTCGGCGCCGAGGGACGGCCGAGCCTCGGGCCGATGGGGGTGGGCGCGCTCGCGGGCGCGCCGCGCTTCCGGCTGGTCGAGGCGCGCGCCGTGGGCGGCGACGCGCTGCACCGCTGGCGGGCGGGGTAGGGCGCCCGGCCCGGGCGGGCGTCGGCTCGACCCGGCGGCCTTCCCTTCCGCTCGCACGGAACCCGGCCCATGCGCGGGGCCGAGGCGAGGGTCGCCCGCACCCGCTCCGGCGCGAGCGTCCCCGCCTCCAGCCCGTGCGCCGAGGGCCTCGCGGCCGCCCTTCACAGGCACCGCGCCGCGCGGCGTGCCCCGGCGCGGCGCCGCTGGCGCCCCCTCCGGCCCCCTGCGGGCCCGGGGCCCCCTCCGGCCCCCTGCGGGCCCGGGGCCCGCTCCGGCCCCCTGCGGGCCCGGGGCCGGCTCGGGCCCGCAGCCCGACGGGGGACCGACAGCGGGCACCGGACTCCGTCGGGCGCCGGCGCCGCCATCCGCCGTCCGGGAGCCACCCGGCTCGCGCGGCTCGTCGCGTCGGGCGCCCGGCCGCCTGACCCGGGCGCCCGCCCTCGCGCGTCGCCGCCCCTTGCCCCGAGCCTGCGGGCCGCCTTATCTGGCCTCGACCAGCCGGGAGGCCGCCATGTTCACGGGCATCGTCACCGACGTCGGGCGCGTCCTCGCCGTCGAGCGCCGCGGCGACCTGCGCGCGCGCATCGCCACCGCCTACGACACCGCCGCCATCGACACGGGCGCCTCGATCGCCTGCGACGGCGCCTGCCTGACGGTGGTGGCGCTGGGGCCGGGCTGGTTCGAGGTCGACGCCTCGGCCGAGACGCTGGGCCTCACCACGCTGGGCGAGTGGGCCGAGGGGCGGCGCGTCAACCTCGAGCGCGCGCTGCGCGTGGGCGACGAGCTCGGCGGGCACATCGTCTCGGGCCATGTGGACGGTACCGCGCGGATCGTCGCGCTGCGGCCCGAAGGAGACAGCCTGCGGGCGGTGCTGGAGGCGCCCGCAGGCCTCGCCCGCTTCGTCGCGCCCAAGGGCTCGGTGGCGCTCGACGGCACGTCGCTGACCGTGAACGAGGTCGAGGGCGCGCGCTTCGGCGTCAACCTGATCCCGCACACCCGGGCCGTGACGCGCTGGGGCGAGGCGCGCGAGGGCGACCGGGTCAACCTCGAGATCGACACGCTGGCGCGCTACGTCGCGCGCCTCGCCGAGGCCGCGTGAGGCCGGGCCGCCGAAGGCGGGTCGGAACGCCGACGACGGGTCGGAACGCCGACGGCGGGTCGGAACGCCGACGACGGGTCGGGGCGCCGACGGCCGGTCGGGGCGCCGACGGCGGGCGGGAATGGCGTCTGCGGCCGGACGGTCGCGGCCGGGCGGCGGCGACCGGAGCGCGGATGCGGCGTGATGCTGTCGGGCCGAGGGTCGCCGCATCCGGTCGTCGGGCGCGTTCTGCGATCGAGTCGTGGCGCGCGCCGTCCGGCGGCCGAGGGGCGGGGCGGATGACGGCCCCGGGCCGACCTCCGGGATCGAGCGCAGGACGGGACGGGACGGCGTGCGGATCCACGGCGTGACGGCGCAGGCGCCCCCGCTCGGCCACAATGGCGGGCCGCCGATGGGGCTCGGCCTGGGGTTTCGCACCCATGCCTGGCGCCGGGCGCGGGCGGCGCTCCTGCCGACGCTGCCGCTGGAGGTGGTGCGGGTGCGGCTGGCCCGCGCCCGCGCGCTGGGGCTCGACTACGCGACCTACGCCACCGTGCGCGCGACCACCGGGCGCGACGTCACCGCCTTCCTGTTCTCGTCGAACGCGCTGCGGCTGTTCCCGGCCTCGCCCGAGCTGGCGCCCGAGCGGCGCGCCCGGCTCGCGGCGAGCGCCGCCGAGCGCCTGCTCGCCGCCCACGCGCCGCTCGGCCCAGAGGATTGCGCGGCCCGTGCCGCCGCCGCGGGCGTGGACTTCGCCGCGGCCGCCCCGGCGCCGCGCTTCGCCGACAGCCCGCGCGAGGTCCGGATGCGGGTCGAGGCGCTGGTCCACGCCGCGGGCCAGCCGCGCGACGCCGTGCTGGTGATCGGCGACACCGCCTTCGAGCGTTCCTGGAGCCCCGCCGCCCGGCTCGCGGGCTACCTGCCGGCGGAGCGCTGGATGGGATAGGGGGGCCCGGGGGCACCTGTGCCCCCGGCGGGGGGTGAGGGGGCGGAGCCCCCTGGCCTTCCTCGCCTGATGGCCCTATCTCGCAGGTCCGATGCCCGACGACCTCGCCACCAGCTATCACGACGCGATCTCGTCCGTGGACGAGATCATCGAGGACGCGCGCCAGGGCCGGATGTTCATCCTGGTCGATCACGAGGACCGCGAGAACGAGGGCGACCTGGTGATCCCCGCCCAGATGGCCACGCCCGACGCGATCAACTTCATGGCCACCCACGGCCGCGGCCTGATCTGCCTGGCGCTGCCCGGCGAGCGGGTGGACGCGCTCGGCCTGCCGCTGATGGCGAGCCAGAACTCCTCGCGCCACGAGACCGCCTTCACGGTGAGCATCGAGGCGCGCGAGGGGGTGAGCACCGGCATCTCGGCGCACGACCGCGCGCGCACCGTGGCGGTGGCGATCGACGCCGCCCACGGCGCGCAGGACATCGCCACGCCCGGCCATGTCTTCCCGCTGCGTGCGCGGGACGGCGGCGTGCTCGTGCGCGCGGGGCACACGGAGGCCGCGGTGGACGTGGCGCGGCTCGCCGGGCTCAACCCGTCGGGCGTGATCTGCGAGATCATGAACGACGACGGCGGCATGGCGCGGCTGCCCGACCTCGTCGCCTTCGCCCAGCGCTGGGGCCTCAAGATCGGCACGATCAGCGACCTGATCGCCTATCGCCGGCGCCACGACAACCTCGTGGGCCTGAGCTCCGAGCAGGTGGTGGCCTCCGAGTTCGGCGGCGAGTGGACGCTGCGGATCTACACCGACGCCACCGAGGGCGCCGAGCACATCGCGCTCGTGAAGGGCGACGTGGGCGGCCCCGGCCCCGTTCTGACGCGGATGCACGTGCTCGACCCGATGCTCGACGTGCTGGGCACCGGGGGGCCGGGGCGCGCCGACGAGTTCCGCGACGCGATGCGGCTCATCGCCGAGGAGGGGCGCGGCGTGCTGGTGCTGCTGCGCGACCTGCACATGAAGCTCGCCGCCCATGAGGAGGTCTCGCCGCACACGCTGCGCCAGTATGGGCTCGGCGCGCAGATCCTCTCCTCGCTGGGCCTGTCGGAGCTGACGCTGCTGACCAACTCGCCGCGGCCGAAGGTGGTGGGGCTCGAGGCCTACGGCCTGACCATCGTCGGCACGCGCCCGATCCCGAGGACCGCGTGATGGCCGGTGCCGCCGAGGACGCGCTGCCGCTGCCCGCGTTCGAGCGGCCGCCGAGGGTGCTGATCGTGGTGGCGCCCTATCACCGCGAGATCGCCGACGGTCTCCTCGCCGGCGCGCGCGCCACGCTCGACGCCGTGGGCGCGCGCCACGAGACGGTGGAGATGCCCGGCGCGCTGGAGGTGCCCGTCGCCATCCGCATCGCCGCGCGGCACGGCGACCACGACGGCTTCGTGGCGCTGGGCTGCGTGATCCGCGGCGAGACCACGCATTACGAGACGGTGTGCAACGACAGCTCGCGCGCGCTGATGCTGCTCGGGCTCGAAGGGGCCTGCATCGGCAACGGGATCCTCACCGTCGAGACCCACGAGCAGGCGGCCCTGCGCGCCGACCCCGAGGGGCAGGACAAGGGCGGCGGGGCCGCCGCCGCGGCGCTGCACCTGATCGCGCTCACGCGGCGCATGGCGCGGCGCGGGCGCGACGTGGGCTTCCGGCCGGGCGAGTTCATGCTGGCCTCGGACGGCGGGACCACCGCCCGGAGCGCGCCGGACGGCGCGACCGCCCCGAGCGCGCCGGAGGGCGCGACCGCCCGGAGCGCCCCCCAAGGGGGCGACGGCGCGTCATGACCACCGCCACGACGAGACGGCAGATGCGCTCGGCCGGGCGGCTCTTCGCCGTGCAGGCGCTCTACCAGATGGAGATGTCGGACCGCTCCGCTCCGGACGTGGCGCGCGAGTTCGAGACGCACCGCTTCGGCGAGCGCTTCGAGGGCTTCGAGATGGCCGAGGGCGACCCCGACCACTTCCGCGCGCTCATCGGCGGCGCGGTGGCGAGCCAGGCGCGCATCGACCAGATGACCGACCGTGCGCTGGTGGAGCGCTGGCCCCTCAAGCGCATCGACCCGACGCTGCGGGCGCTGTTCCGCGCCGCCGGGGCGGAGCTGCTGGCCGGCGACACGCCGCCCAAGGTCGTCATCAACGAGTTCGTCGAGGTGGCCTTCGCCTTCTTCCCCGGCGGGCGCGAGGCGCGCTTCGTCAACGCCGTGCTCGACCACATGGCGCGCGAGGCGCGGCCCGAGGCGTTCTGAGGCGCGATCCGCCGACGCCTCGGACGAGCGAGGGCGCGAGCGGGGCCTCGCGGCCTGCGCGTCAGCGCCCGGCGGCGACCACGGTGCCTTGGGCGAGCGCGCACAGCCGCTCCTCGCCGTCCTCGATCGCGTGGATCTCGCAGCGGCACACGGCCTGCCGCCGCCCCCCGGCCGCCGCCTCGGCGCGCGCGACGAGCGACGGGCCCCTGGCGGGCCGGACGTAGTTCACCTTGAACTCGGATGTCAGCGCATCGCCCCTGAACGCCAGCCCCCCGGCGAAGGTGATGGCGTTGTCGGCGAGGTAGCTGATCACGCCGCCATGGACGAAGCCGTGCTGCTGCTCGTGATGGGGGGCGACGGGCAGGCTCAGCTCGGCGCTCCGAGGGCCGACCGCGACCAGACGCGCGCCGAGGAAGCGGCTGAAGGGCTGGGCCGCGAGCACCTGGCGCGCGAAGGTCTCGGGGTCGTCCATCACGTGTTCACGGCGAAAGGTCGTGACGGGCCCGCGCTCGACCGTCGGAGCATGCATTCCCGAGGACCTGTGTGTACAGGTGGGCACCGGTTGCACGGACCAGGATCCGCACAGAGCCAGCTCCCTCGAGGTTGCTTAAGGCCACCGGAATATGGACCCCGGCACGGGAAGGGCAGCACCCGCCACGCCGTCCAAGCTAGGCGTCGCGGACGCGCCCGGCAAGAGGCCCGCCGCGTTTCGTGGCGGCCGGAGAGCGGCGCGCGCGCCCCATCGCCGTGCGGCGCCGCGCCTCGCCTCCGGCCGGCGCGCGCGGCTTGCCACCGCCCGGTCCGACCGGCATGGTTCGAGCCATGCGGACCGGTCTTCTCGACAGCGCATCGCGGCTCGGCATAGGCTGCGGCGACGCGCCGGGGGACGCGCGCGAGCCGAGCGCCGGGCTCGGCTCCGCGACGGCGCCCGAGGCGGTCCTCAAGCCCGGCCAGCTCCTCGCGCGCGGGGTCTGCCGGCATCTGGCCACGCACGACTTCGCCGCGCTGGAGGAGTTCTCGCCCGCGCCGGGGCTCAGGGTGGACGTGATCGGGCTCGGCCCCAAGGGCGAGGTCTGGGTGGTCGAGTGCAAGTCCTCGCGCGCCGACTTCACCTCCGACCGCAAGTGGCGCGGCTATCTGGAGTGGTGCGACCGCTTCTTCTGGGCGGTGGACGCCGGCTTCCCCGTCGAGCTGCTGCCCGAGGGCACCGGCCTGATCCTCGCCGACGCCTACGACGCCGAGGTGGTGCGGACGGCGCCCGAGGCCAGGCTCTCGCCGGCGCGGCGGCGCGCGCTCACCCATCGCTTCGCCCGCCAGGCGGCCTGGCGCTGCCTGGCGCTGCGCGACCCCGAGCGCGCCGCGCCCCGCCAGCCCTGAGAGGCGGCGGCTCGGCCGCGCGCGCTCCGGCGGGGTCGCGGGGCACGCTCACGCCACGCGGCCGGCCGGGGCGGGCCGAAAGGGCCGGATCGCCCGGGACGCCGAGCCGACGAGGGCGCCCGCCTCGCCGGAAGCCGCCCGCGGCCGGGCCTGCCCTGCGCCGGCCCCGTCGTGAGGGACGGGCCGGGGCGCGCCCGCGCCTCGGTCAGCGCCTGCGGCGGCCCATGGCGCGGGCGCGGGCGGCGGCGGCGCGGATTTCCTCGGCGATCTCCTCGGCCTCCTCGGGCTCGAAGTCCATCGGCACCTCCAGCCCCGAGCCCTCGACGTAGAGGCGCACGCGCCCCTCGCTGGTCGGGCCGATGCGCAGGTTGGCCTCGATGTCGCTCTCGTCGTCGATGCCCATCGCCGCCCCTCCGCCGCCCCTTCGCCATCGCCCGCCTTTTGAGGCGTCGGGGCCGGGGCGGCAAGGCCCGCCTCAGGCGCGCCGGCGCGACCCCCAGGCCGCGAGAGCGCCGAGCGCCGTCGCCGCGAGCGGCAGCGTCGCGGGGAGCGGGATCGGGGCGAGATCCTGGAAGAAATCGGCCTCGATCCCGGTGCTGGTGCCGCCGCCTCGGATGCACTGGGCCGAGCCCTCCGCGTCGAAGCAGAACCCGCCGGCCGTGTCGCCTGCGAAGTCGAGGAAAAGCCCGTCGAGCACGACCTCGCCGCCCAGGGACGCCTTGCCCGCCAGCGCGATCGACCCGATCGGGTCGCTGGAGGGCTCGATCCCGGAGGCCGAGAGCACGTCGCCGAGGCCGTAGGCGAAGGTGTAGACGACCGGCGCGGCGTCGTCGCCGAAGGAGCCCAGCGTCATCACCTCGAGGAAGAAGGCGGCGATGTCGGAGGGATCGTCCACCGAGACGTCGTCGGCCGTGGTCTCGAAGGCGAGCCGTCCGCGGCCCGAGAAGGTCGGCGCCTCCTCGTCGGCGCTCGTGCGCTGGATGTCGAGCCGGAAGACGGTCGTGGCGGCCTCGGCCCCGACGGCGCCGAGGGCGAGCGTCGCGGCCGCTGCCAGCGCGCTCGCCCGACGCGCCCCCGTCGAAGGTCTCGTCCCGTCGTCCCGCATGGCGCCCTCCCCCGCAGGCGGCCGATCGCCGCCGGGCGACGCTAGGGCGCCCCAAGGGGCCCTGTCAACGCGCACGACCGGGCGGCGGCGCGCGCGGGCGCGGCGGGCGCGCGGTCCCGCCGCCGCCCGTCGCGTCCCCACGCGCAACCCGCCGGAGGCCCGCGCCGCCGCGGCCCCGCGTCCGATCCGCCGCCGCCGCGAGGCGGCGAGGAGGGACCGCCGCCGCGAGGCGGCGAGGAGGGACCGCCGCCGCGAGGCGGCGAGGAGGGGCCGCCGGGCGGCGCGCGCCCTGACGCGGCCCGGGCCTTGCAAGACGGCGCCCGACGCGGCATATCCGGCCCGCGTGCCGCCTTAGCTCAGTTGGTCAGAGCGCTGGATTGTGGATCCAGAGGTCCCCTGTTCAAGCCAGGGAGGCGGTACCATCCCACCCCCCGGCTCGCGCCGGGGCCCGTTGGGGGGCCCGTGGGAGGCCGCGCGCCGGCTCGCCCTTCGCGCCCCTTCCCCCGGCCTCGGCCTCCTCCGCGTCGTCAGACGGCCGGTCCCGCCCTGCGCGGGGCGTTCGCCTGCGCGGTGGTGACGGCGATCATATGCATCACGTCGCGCGCCGAGCAGCCGCGCGACAGGTCGTTGGCGGGCGCGGCGAGGCCCTGGAGGACGGGTCCGATCGCCGTCGCCCCGCCGATCCGCTGGGCGATCTTGTAGCCGATGTTCGCGGCGTCGAGGTTGGGGAAGATCAGCACGTTGGCCAACCCTTCGGTGCGCGAGCCCGGCGCCTTGGCGGCGGAGACCGCCGGCACGAAGGCCGCGTCGAACTGCATCTCGCCGTCCACCGCGAGGCCGGGCCTGGCCGCGCGCACGCGCTCGGCGGCGGCGCGCACCGTGTCCACGCGGGAATGGGCCGCGCTGCCCCCGGTGGAGAAGGAGAGCATCGCCACCCGCGGCTCCCCGCCCAGAAGGGCCGCGAAGCTGTCGGCCGAGGCGAGCGCGATCTCGGCCAGCTCCGCCTCGTCGGGCGCCACCACGAGGCCGCCGTCGGCGAAGACGAGGCCGCCCTTGCGCAGGTGGTAGGGCTCGCAGAGCAGCATCAGGAAGAAGGACGAGACCGTGCGCACCCCCTGCGCGCGGCCGACGATCTGCAGCGCCGCGCGCACCGTGTCGGCGGTGGTGTGGACCGCGCCGCCGATGGTGCCGTCGGCGTCGCCCATCCGCAGCGCCGTCGCCGCGAAGGTCAGCGGCGCGGCGATGGCCTCGGCCGCCTGCGCCTCGGTCATGCCCTTGCGGGCGCGCAGCGCGTGGAGCGCCTCGGCGTAGTCGGCCCGCCTGGGGTCGGTCGCGGGGTCGCGGATCTCGAAGCCGGAGGGCTCGCCGCCGGCGGCGCGCAGCGCCTCGGCCACCTCCCGCCGCGGCCCGACCAGCGAGACGTGGGCGAGGCCGTCGGAACGGGCGCGGACCGCGGCCTCGGCGATGCGCGGATCCCAGCCCTCGGAGAGCAGGATGCGGCGAGGGGCGGCGCGCGCGGCTGCCAGCAGGGCTTCGAGCGGTGCCATGGGGATGGCCTCCTCGCGGGTCAGCTTCCGGGGACGTGGCGGATGACGAAATGCTTCACGGCGGTCTCCAGCACCTCCCAGTCCCCGCGGAAGCCCTCGGGGATCAGGAACGACGCGCCCGGGCCAAACTCCTGCGCCTCGCCCTCCTCGGGCACGAGGCGCACCCGGCCCGAGAGCAGGGTGCAGAACTCCTCGCGCCCCGTGAAGGCGCGCCAGCGGCCGGGCGTCGAGGTCCAGGTGCCCGCGACGAGGCGCCCGTCGGCGCTCTCGAAGCGGCCCTCGCCGACGTGATGCGGATCGCCTTCGACCACGCGGTCGGGCAGGTCGGCGAGCCGGCGCTCGCGCCGGTCGGCAGGCGGGGCAGGGAAATCGACGACGCGGGCCATGGCGCTCCTCAGGTTCCGAGCCAAGCGAGGCCCAGCAGGATGAAGCCGCCGATGAAGAGGGTCTCGGCGACGATCAGCGCCGCGGCCTGGCCGCCGACCTCGAACATGGTCTTGAGCGAGGTCTTCATGCCGACGGCCGCGATCGCCGTCAGCAGCGCCCAGCGGCTGAGATCCCCGAGCGCCGTGCCCACCACCGCGGGCACCAGGCCGATGGAGTTGAGCGCGGCCAGCAGGAGGAACATCAGCACGAAGAACGGCACGAGCGGCGGGCGCTTGCCCGCGGCCTCCGCGTCCGCACCCTGCATCGAGCGGACCCCGAGCGCGAAGACGAGGACCACCGGGGCCAGCATGGTGACGCGGATCAGCTTGACCAGCGTGGCGGTCTCGCCGACCTCCTCGGAGATCGAGAAGCCCGCGCCGACCACCTGGGCCACGTCGTGGATGGTGCCGCCGAGGAAGACGCCCGAGGCGGTCGCGTCGAGCCGGGCGATCCCGGCGATGATCGGATAGGCGATCATCGCCAGCGTGCTGAGCACGGTGACGGCCAGCACGGTGAAGATCAGGTCGCGCTCCGAGCGCTCGGTGCGCGGCAGCACGGCCGCGATGGCCATCGCGGCCGAGGCGCCGCAGATGGCGACCGAGCCCCCCGTGAGCAGCGCGAAGCGCCAGCCGCGCCCCAGGAACCGCGCGGCCAGCGAGCGCGAAGCCGATGGTGGCGATCACCCCCGTCACGACGAGCGCGATCAGCGCCGGCCCGAGCCCGATCAGCAGCTCGACCGAGATCCGCGCGCCGAGCAGCGCCACGCCGATCCGCAGCACGGTGCGCGAGGTGAAGGCGACGCCGGGCGCGCAGCGCCCCTCCTCGGCGAGGAAGTGGAACGCGATCCCGAGCAGCAGCGCCATCAGCATGGCGGGCGCGCCGTAGTGCTCGGAGAGGAACTGGGACGCGAGCGCCAGCAGCAGCGCCATCGCGAAGCCGGGGCCGACCCGCGAGGCGAAGCCGGGCGCCGCGCGCGCCGAGGCGCCGAGGGAGGCGAGCGAGGTCTGCATGATGCCTCCCGTCGGCTGGGTGGGGGGCGCGGCGCCGCGGGCCGGCCCGAGGGGTCAGGCCGCCCGCTGGGGCCGCATGTCGGCGGGGTCGATGCCCGCGACCTGCACCGGCTTTCTCATCGCGTCGCGGCGGAAGGGCTCGCCCAGCTCCTGGTTCAGCACCAGCTCCACGAAGGTGGTCACGCCGTCCTCCATCTGCTCGCGCACGGCCGCGCGCAGCCCCTCGGTCAGCTCGTCCATGGTCGTGACCTGCACGCCCTTGAGCCCGCAGCCCTCGGCCACCTTGGCGTAGTTGACGCCGAGGTTGAGCTCGGTGCCGACGAAGTTGTCGTCGAACCACAGCGTCGTGTTCCGCTTCTCCGCGCCCCACTGGTAGTTGCGGAAGATCACCATGGTGATGGCGGGCCAGTCGCCCCGCCCGCAGGCCGTCATCTCGTTCATCGAGATGCCGAAGGCGCCGTCGCCCGCGAAGCCGATCACGGGGGTGTCGGGGCAGCCGATCTTGGCGCCCAGGATCGCCGGCAGCCCGTAGCCGCAGGGGCCGAAGAGGCCCGGCGCGAGGTATTTTCGCCCCGCCTCGAAGCTCGGATAGGCGTTGCCGATGGCGCAGTTGTTGCCGATGTCGGTCGAGATGATGGCGCCCTCGGGCATCGCCGCCATGATCGCGCGCCAGGCCTGGCGCGGGCTCATGCGGTCGGGCTCGCGGTCCCGCGCGCGCTCGTTCCAGGTCACGCCCTCGTCGGTGTCCTCCTCGTGGTCCATCGAGGAGAGCTCCTGCGCCCAGCGCGACCTGGTCTGGGCGATCAGGTCGCGGCGGGCCTCGCGGCCCTCGTCGCCCGCGCCGTCCGACAGCTTGGCGAGGAGCTGCTCGGCGACGAGCTTGGCGTCGCCCTGGATCGCCACGTCCACCTTCTTGGTCAGCCCGATGCGGTCCGAGTTGATGTCCACCTGGATGACCTTGGCGCCCTTCGGCCAGTAGTCGATGCCGTAGCCCGGCAGCGTCGAGAACGGGTTGAGCCGGTTGCCGAGCGCGAGCACCACGTCGGCGCGGGCGATCAGCTCCATCGCCGCCTTCGAGCCGTTGTAGCCCAAGGGGCCGACGGCGAGCGGGTGGCTCCCCGGGAAGGCGTCGTTGTGCTGGTAGTTGCACGCGACCGGGGCGTCGAGCGCCTCGGCGAGCGCGCGGCTGGCGTCGATCGCGCCCGAGAGCACCACGCCCGCGCCGTTGAGGATGACGGGGAACCTCGCGCCCGACAGCAGCTCCGCGGCGCGCGCGACGGCCTCCTCGCCGCCCGAGGGGCGCTCGAGCCGGATGATCTGGGGCAGCTCGATGTCGATCACCTGGGTCCAGTAGTCGCGCGGCACGTTGATCTGCGCGGGCGCCGAGCCGCGCCAGGCCTTCTCGATCACGCGGTTGAGCACCTCGGCCATGCGCGAGGGGTCGCGCACTTCCTCCTGGTAGCACACCATGTCCTCGAAGAGCGCCATCTGCTCGATCTCCTGGAAGCCGCCCTGGCCGATCGACTTGTTGGCGGCCTGGGGCGTCACCAGCAGCATCGGCGTGTGGTTCCAGTAGGCGGTCTTGATGGGCGTGACGAAGTTGGTGATGCCGGGGCCGTTCTGGGCGATCGCCATCGCCATCTTGCCGGTCGCCCGCGTGTAGCCGTCGGCGATCATGCCGGCGGTGCATTCGTGCGCGCAGTCCCAGAAGGTGATCCCGGCCCGCGGGAAGAGGTCCGAGATCGGCATCATCGCCGAGCCGATGATCCCGAAGGCGTTGTCGATCCCGTGCATCTGGAGCACCTTCACGAAGGCCTCCTCGGTCGTCATCCTCATGGTCGTCTCCTTCTCGTGTGACGAGGGCGTGCGGGGGAGCCGCGCCTCAGAGCTTCTCGTCGCGCAGCCAGTACCAGCGGTAGAGGACGCGCTGGCCGATGCGCCGGAACGGGGTCAGCGGGCCGTGGCCCGGCAGCTCGCCCCTGAAGATCGGCAGGTCGGGCAGGGGCTGGCCCGCCACGAGCTGGGCCATGCGACGGCCGGCCTGGGCCGAGTACATCACCCCGTTGCCGCCGTAGCCCATGGCGTATGCGATCGTGTCCTCGGGGTCGGGCCGCACGATGCGGGGCATCATGTCGTGGCTCACATCGACCCAGCCCCACCAGCTGTAGTCGAGCGCGATGCCCTTCAGCGCGGGGAACTTGCGCGCCATCCCTTCGAGCAGCATCGCCAGGTGCCTGGGGTTCGAGGCGTCGCGCCCCGTCACCGCGCTGCGCGAGCCGATCTGGAGCCGCCCGTCGGGCAGCAGCCGGTAGTAGTGGCGCAGCGTGCGCGTGTCGGTGAGCGGCGAGTGGGTGCGGATGTTCACCGCCGCGCGCTCCCCTTGGGTCAGCACGCGGGTGACGACCGAGTTCGACAGGATCGGCATCAGCCGGTGGCGCGTGCGCGGGTGGAGCTTCGGCGAGGTGTAGGCGGCGGTGGCGACCGCCACGTGGCGCGCGCGCACCGTGCCGCCGGGGGTGGTGAGGTGATGCACCCCGTTCACGGTGCGCCACCGCGTCACCGGCGAGGCGGTGTGGACGCGCGCGCCCGCCTTGCGCGCGAGCCGCAGGTAGCCGAAGGCGAGCTTGGCCGCGTGGATGCAGGTGCCGTCGGGCTCCCACATCGCGCCGTGCCCCTCCCGGTCGGCGACGTGCTCGGCCAGCAGCTCGTCGCGCGCGATCATGCGGGCGGGGTAGTCGAACCTCTCGTTGAGGAGCGCGACCTCCTTCTCGAGCCCCGGCAGCACCTTGGCACGGTGGGCGATGTAGTAGTGCCCGCCGGGCTGGGGCTCGGCGTCCATCTCGGGCTCGGCCAGCAGGCGCTCGAAGAGGCGGAAGCCGTCGGTGACCTCGCGGTGCATGGCGCGCGCGGTCTCGAGCCCCCAGCGCGCGATCCATTGCGAGCGCTTGAGGCGCCCCGCCGAGAGCTGCCCCTGGCCGCCGTTCCTCGTCGAGCAGCCCCAGGCGACGCCGTTGGCCTCCAGCACGGTGGCCTCGATGCCGTGCTCGCGCGCGAGGTGGAGCGCGCAGGACAGCCCCGTGTAGCCCGAGCCGATCACCGCGACCTCGGTGTCGATGTCGCCCGCGACCGGGCCGTCGTCCTCGGGGACGGGGCCGCAGGTGCCCATCCAGTAGGTCGGCGCATGGGCGCGGCCGTGGCCGGGCGAGGCGTCGGTCACGGGATCGTAGCCGGGGTCGTAGTCGTCGCGCGGCAGGCCGCGCATCCGCACGTCGCCGCTCGCGCCGCCGTTCGCGCCGCCGTTCGCGCCGCCGTTCGCGCCGCCGTTCGCGCCGCCGTTCGCGCCGCCGTCCGCCCCGAAGGGCCTGTCGCCTGTCATCGAAGCCTCCCTCGGCCGCGGGCGGCGGCTCAGGCCGCGAAGGGCGGGCGCTGCTTGCGCAGGGCCTGCTTCACGACGAGCCGCCCGTCGCGGATGGTGAAGAGGTCGGCGCCCTCGGCCTCGGTTCTCATGCCCTGCGCGTCGGTGCCCGAGAAGGTCCACTCCGACACCGCGCGGTCGCCGTGGACGAAGTGGCCGCGGTGGTCCCAATGCGCGTCGGGCATCGCCGTCCAGACGCCCTCGAAGGCGGCCGCGACGGCCTCGCGGCCCTCGACCCTGGTTCCGAAGGCGTGCTCGCCCGCCACCGTGTAGAACACGGCGTCGTCGGCGAAGTGGCGCATCACCCCCTCGATGTCGTGGCGGTTGAAGGCGTCGAAGGTGTCGGCGAGGTCCTGGGCGGTCAGGGAACGGGCGATGGTGTCGCTCACGGCGGCGTCTCCTCGGGCGGGACTGGGTTCGGCGCTGGGGCGTCAGCGCGGGCTCGTGCCCGGGTCGCGGTAGGGCACGACGAGGGTGGGGATGTCCGAGCGGCGCAGCACGCGCTTGGCGACCGAGCCGAGGAAGGTCTGGGTGAGCCCGTGGTTGTGCGCGCCCAGCACGATCAGGTCGCAGCCGAGCTCGCGCGAGCGGCGCAGGATGGTCTCGGCCGGGTAGCCCTCGACCACCTCGACCGCCTCGACCTGCTCGCGGACCCCCGCCTCGCTCTCCTCGACCCGGCTCCAGAAGCGCTCCTGGCGCTCGGCGAGCACCTGCTCGACCATCTGGCGGCGGCGCCTGAGCGCGTCCTCGCGCCCGCGCTCGCTCAGCATGAACAGCTCCAGCGTGACGCGCGCGTCGTCGCTCAACGGCTCGTGGACGTGCAGCACGTGGACCCGCGCGCCGGTGGCGCGCGCGAGGCCCACGGCGTGCAGCCCCGCCTGGGTCGAGTTCTCGCTGAGGTCGGTGGCGAACAGCATCCGCGAGACGGTGGGTGGCATGGGCGCGCCCCTCAGTAGCCGAACATGCGCGGCAGCCAGAGCGAGAGCTGCGGGAAGAACGCGATGACGAAGATGGCTGCGGTGTTGACGGCCGCGAAGGGCAGGGCGCGGATCGAGATGTTCTCGATCGAGATGTTGGAGATGCCCGAGGCGATGAAGAGGTTCTCGCCCAGCGGCGGCGTCTGGAAGCCGATCCCGAGCGTGCAGACCATCACGACGCCGAAATGGATCGGGTCGATGCCGACCGAGTAGGCGACGGGCAGCATCACCGGCACCAGGATCAAGATGGTGGCCAGCGTCTCCATGAACATGCCGACGAAGAGGAGGAACGCGATGATCAGCGTCCAGATGAGGTAGATGTTGGTGGTCCAGGCCAGCATCGCGTCGGCGATGAGCGCGGGGATCTGGTTCTCCACCAGGAGCCGGCCGAAGACGGTCGCGGTGAAGAGGATCAGCAGCACCCGTCCGGTGAGCCAGGTGGTGGTCTCGAGCGAGCGGTTGAGCGAGGCCCAGCTCAGCTCGCGGTAGATCACCGCGCCGACGAAGAGGGTGTAGAAGATCGCCACGATGGCGGCCTCGGTCGGCGTGAAGAAGCCCGTGTAGATGCCGCCCAGGATCACCACCGGCGCCAGCAGGGACCAGAAGCCCCGGTAGAGCTCGTGCCCGATGTGGCCCAGCGACCAGCCCTCGGCGGTGCCGGTGTAGCCGCGCCGCTTGCACAGGACGAAGTTCATGACGAGGAGCGAGCCTGCGATGATGAAGGCCGGGACGAAGCCCGCGATGAACAGCGCCGAGATCGAGACCGACTGGAACTGGCCGAACTTCGCCACCGCCTCGGCGGGCGGCGCCATGCCGAGCGCCGAGATGCCGAAGATGACCATCGGGATCGAGGGCGGGATGACGATGCCGAGGCCCCCCGCCGAGGCGGTGACGGCCGAGGCGAATCCGCGATCGTAGCCGCGCTCGATCATGGCGGGGATCATCAGCATGCCGACGGCCGCGGTGGTGGCGGGCCCCGAGCCCGAGATCGCGCCGAAGAAGAGGCAGGCCATGACGGTGGCCGCCGAGATGCCGCCCGTGAAGGGCCCGGCGAGGCTCTCGGCGACGTTGATGAGGCGCCCCGAGATGCCCGCGGCCTCCATCAGGGCGCCCGCCAGGATGAAGGCGGGCAGCGCCATCAGCGGGAAGGAGCCCACCGAGGTGAAGGCGATCTGCACGAACTTGAGCGGGTTGTCGCCCAGCACGAGGAAGGAGGCCATCGAGGCCACGCCGAGCGCCACGGTGATCGGCGCGCCGATCAGCAGCAGCACCAGGAACGAGCCGAACAGGACGGAGACGATCTCGGTTTCCATGGGGTCGCGCTCCTCAGCCCACGCCGCCGTCGGGGTCGGTCTTGCCGTGCTCCATGTCGCGGCGGACCTCCTCGAGGTCGATCTTGTCGGGGTCGCGCGGGTCCACGCCCTTGACGAGCCGCAGGTAGTTGACCTGGAGGATGCGGATCGTCATCAGCGCGAAGGCGATCGGCAGCACGAGGTAGATCCACCACATCGGCACGCCGAGCGTCTGGCTCGTCTGGAACGCGTTCATGCGGCT
Source organism: uncultured Alphaproteobacteria bacterium (assembly GCA_963799455.1). Taxonomy (GTDB): domain Bacteria; phylum Pseudomonadota; class Alphaproteobacteria; order Rhodobacterales; family Rhodobacteraceae; genus CAWCXF01. The sequence continues at coordinate 1,434,625 of CAWCXF010000007.1, forward strand.
CAGGAATTGGTAGGAGAGCCACACGAAGTAGGCGTTGAAGGCGATCCAGAAGAGGTCCGCGAAGGCCTCGATCCAGCGCACCGCCGACTTCGGCAGCCAGCCGAACTGGAAGGTGACGCGGTTGTGCGCGCTCATCAGCGCGGCGTAGCTCGCGCCGAAGAAGACGAACCACACGAACAAGTAGACCGACAGCTCCTCGATCCACGAGAAGGAGTAGCCGAACAGCTCGCGGCTGACGATCTGGGTGAAGAGCAGGACGACGAAGACGACCAGCAGCACCCGGCAGAGCACGCTCTCGATCGAGTCGAAGGCCTTGCGCAAGCTCGACATGGGGTGGCTCCTCCCTCGATCCGCCGGGGCGCGCGCGCGCCCCGGCCCGGCCGCTCAGGGGCGGATCAGGGCTGGTAGGGCTCGCGGCCGAGCGCGGACAGCACCTCGTTGAACTTCTCGACCCCGCCGATCTCGTCCATGTGCTTGGGCCAGACGGCGGAGGTGGCCAGGTCGATGAACTCCTGCTCGCCGTCCGCGGGGTCGATGATCTCCATCCCGCGCGACTCGAGCTCCGCCTTGATCTCGGCCTCCTTGTCGCGGAGATACTGCGCGGAGGCCTTGGTCGCGGCCTCTCCGGCCGTGATCATCGCCTGCTGCTCCTCCTCCGAGAGGCCCTGGAAGGTGCTCTCGGAGATCACCAGCGGCTCGATCGAGAAGACGTAGCGAAGGTTGGTGATGTAGTCCTGCACCTCGTCGAACTTCATCGAGTAGATGGTGAGGTAGGGGTTGTCCTGCCCGTCCACGACGCCTTGCTGGAGCGCCGCGAAGGTCTCCGACCAGGCCATCGGCGTGGGGTTCACGCCCCAGGCCTTGTAGGTGTCGATCATGATCTCGTTCTTGGGCACCCGGATCACGAGCCCCTGGAGATCCTCGACCGTCTCGACCGGCCGCTTGGAGTTGGTCAGCCGCCGGAAGCCCGTGTAGCTCCAGCCCAGGATGCGCACGCCGGCGTCGCGGATGGTGTTCTCGGTCAGCTCCTGGCCGATCGGCCCCTGGGTCAGCGTCTCGGCGTCCTCGAGGCTGAGGATGACGTAGGGAAGCGTCATCGTGCCCACGGTGGGCGAGAACGGCGTGATGTTGTTGATCGCCACGATCGAGAAGTCGAGGAGCCCCATCGCGGCGTCGTTGATGGTGTCCTGCTCGGAGCCGAGCTGGCCGTTGAGGAAGAGCGTGCCGGTGTGCTCGCCGTCCGTCGCCTTCTCCAGCTCGGCGACGAAGGCCTTGCCGAGCTGCTCCTGGGCGCTGCCGGCGCCGTCGCCCAAGGAGATGTTGAACTCCTTGGCGCTCGTGGCGCCCGCCGCGCCCGCCGTCAGCATCAAGGCGGCCGCGGCCGCCGTGCCCTTGCGTGTCATCAAGCCCATGCGTCTCTCCCTTCGGGTCGCGCGTCGCGCGGCTTCGGCCGTCCCCGTCTCGCGCGGGATGCCCGGCCGGCCGATCTCCCGTTAACGCAAGGCGAAGGGCGGCCATAGGGCCAGCTGCGCCTTTGACTTGGTCCAGAGGGGCGCGCAGGATCGCGCCCGTGCCGCAAGCCTGCCTGCCAGCCGAGGCGTTCTTCGTCGCCCGCACCACGGGGCGCGCGCTCCAGGCCCAGATCCGGGAGGCCGTGATCGAGGCGGTGGCGGGCGGCCGCGCGCCGCCGGGCACGCGGATGCCCTCCTCGCGCAGCCTCGCCGCGCATCTGGGCGTGGCGAGGCTCACCGTCACGCTGGCCTATCAGGAGCTCGTCGCCCGCGGCTGGCTCGCGGCCACGCCGCGCTCGGGCTACCGCGTGGCCCACGCGGCGCCGGTGGCGCGGCTCGCCGCGACCGGGACGGAGGGGCCGCGGGTGGCATCCGGGCGGGGGCCGGGGCATGGGGCGGCGCGCGGCCCCGGCGGCGTGGCCGACTGGGACCGGCTGCTCGGGGCGGTCCCCGAGCCCCGGCCGCGGGTGGTCAAGCCGGCCGACTGGCGGCGCCATCCCTACCCCTTCGTCTACGGCCAGATGGACGCGTCGATCTTCGACCACGCCGCCTGGCGCGACTGCACGCGCCAGGCGCTCGGGCGGCGCGACTTCGAGGAGACGGCCGGCGACGCCTTCGCCGCCGACGATCCGATGCTGGTGGACATCATCCGCCGCCGCAGCCTGCCGCGGCGCGGGATCGAGGCGCGCCCGGGCGAGATCCTCGTCACGCTGGGGGCGCAGCACGCGCTGTGGCTCGTGGCGGAGCTGCTCACCCGCGCGCCGCTGGTCGCCGCGACCGAGGAGCCGGGCTACCCCGACACCCGCCACGCGCTCGGCTGGTGCGGCGCCGAGGTGACGCCCGTCTTGGTCGGCCGGGCCGGGCTCGACCCCGCCGCCCTGCCCGAGGGCATCGGCGCGGTCTTCGTCACCCCGAGCCACCACGCGCCCACCGGCGCGACCATGCCGCTCGATCGCCGCCACGCGCTGCTGGCGCGAGCGCGCGAGCGCGACTTCGTGGTGGTCGAGGACGACTACGAGTTCGAGATGAGCTTCCTCGGGCCGCCCCTCCCGGCGCTCAAGTCGCTCGATGCCGACGGGCGGGTGATCTACGTCGGCAGCTTCTCCAAGGCGCTGTTCCCGGGGCTGCGGCTGGGCTACCTCGTGGGGCCGGCGCCCTTCATCGGGGCCGCGCGCGAGCTGCGCGCGATCATGCTGCGCCACCCGCCGGGGCATCTTCAGCGCGCGGCCGCCTACTTCCTGGCGCAGGGCCATTGCGACGCGCTCATCGCCCGCATGAAGGAGCGCTTCGCCGAGCGCCGAGCGGCGCTCGCGCGCGCCCTGGACGGGGCCGGGCTGGAGGTCGCGGGCGCGGCCGGCTTCGGCGGCTCGGCGCTGTGGATGAAGGCGCCGGGCGGGATCGACGCGGGGCGCCTGGCCGCGCGCCTCCTCGATCGCGGCGTGGTGATCGAGCCGGGCGCGCCCTGGTTCGCCGCGGGGGGGCCGAGCCCCTTCTTCCGCCTCGGCTACTCCGTCATCGCGGCGCAGCGGATCCCCGAGGGGGTGGGGCGCCTTCGTGCCGCGATCGACGAGCTGCGCTCCTGCGGTGAGGACGCCGCCCGACTGGCGGAGGCGCCGCGCCGGGGGCGCGGGCGGCCCCGGGGAGGGCGCCGCGCCCCCGGCGCGGTTGAAGCGCCGGCGGGTCCGCGCTAGGCCCTGACGGCCCGGACCTGCGGCCGGGCCACGAGGGGTCGAGGGGGACGCCGATGCCTGACGCCTTCATCTGCGACGCGGCGCGCACGCCGATCGGGCGCTACGGCGGCGCGCTCTCGGGCGTGCGCGCCGACGACCTCGCCGCGATCCCCATCGCCGCGCTGATGGAGCGCAACCCGTCGGTCGATTGGGGCGAGGTGGACGATCTGATCTACGGCTGCGCCAACCAGGCGGGCGAGGACAACCGCAACGTGGCGCGCATGGCGGCGCTCCTGGCGGGCCTGCCGGTCGAGGTGCCGGGCACGACCGTCAACCGGCTCTGCGGCTCGGGGATGGACGCGATCGGGCTCGCCGCCCGCTCGATCCGCGCGGGCGACTGCGCGCTGATGATCGCGGGCGGCGTCGAGAGCATGAGCCGCGCGCCCTTCGTGATGGGCAAGGCGGAGGCCGCGTTCTCGCGCCGCGCCGAGGTCCACGACACCACCATCGGCTGGCGCTTCGTCAACCCGAGGATGAAGGAGCGCTTCGGCATCGACTCCATGCCCCGGACGGCCGACAACGTGGCCGAGGACTGGGGCGTGAGCCGCGAGGACCAAGACGCCTTCGCCGCCCGCAGCCAGGCGCGCTGGGCGGCCGCGCAGGAGGCGGGCCTCTTCGCCGACGAGATCGTCCCCGTCCGCGTGCCGCAGCGCAAGGGCGACGACCTCGTGGTGGACACCGACGAGCACCCGCGTCCCGGCACCGACGTGGAGCGGCTCGCCAAGCTCCGCGGCGTCAACGGCCCCGAGCTGAGCGTGACCGCCGGCAACGCGTCGGGCGTCAACGACGGCGCCGCGGCGCTGGTGGTGGCGAGCGGGGAGGCCGCCCGCGCCCAGGGGCTCGAGCCCCGCGCGCGCGTGGTCGCCATGGCCGCGGCGGGCGTCGCGCCGCGGGTGATGGGCATGGGGCCGGTGCCGGCGGTGCGCCGCGTGCTGGAGCGCGCGGGGCTCGCCATCGGCCAGATGGACGTGATCGAGATCAACGAGGCCTTCGCGGCCCAGTCGCTCGCGGTGCTGCGCGACCTTGGACTTCCCGACGACGCACCCCATGTGAACCCGAACGGCGGCGCGATCGCCCTGGGCCACCCCTTGGGCATGAGCGGCGCGCGGCTGGTGGTGACCGCCACCGCCCAGCTTCGCCGCACCGAGGGGCGCTACGCGCTCTGCACCATGTGCGTCGGCGTGGGCCAGGGGATCGCCATCGTCATCGAGCGCGTCTGACGCGCTCAGAGAGGGAGGCGCGGATGGACGCCCAGGAGGTCGGGGCCGAGGGCCGCGGGGCCCGGTCGCTCGACGAGATGGACGCCCGCGAGCGCGCCTTCCAGGAGCGCATCGACCGCGGCGAGAAGGTCGAGCCCAAGGAGTGGATGCCCGAGGGCTACCGCAAGACCCTGATTCGCCAGATCGGCCAGCACGCGCATTCCGAGATCGTGGGCCAACTCCCCGAGGGCAATTGGATCACCCGCGCGCCGACGCTGGAGCGCAAGGCGATCCTGCTGGCCAAGGTGCAGGACGAGGCGGGGCACGGCCTCTACCTCTACTGCGCGGCCGAGACCTTGGGCGTCACCCGCGACGAGATGTTCGACCAGCTCCATTCGGGCCGCGCCAAGTACTCCTCGATCTTCAACTACCCGACGCTGAGCTGGGCCGACATGGGGGCGATCGGCTGGCTCGTGGACGGCGCCGCGATCATGAACCAGGTGCCGCTCCAGCGCTGCTCCTACGGTCCCTACGCCCGCGCGATGGTGCGGATCTGCAAGGAGGAGAGCTTCCACCAGCGCCAGGGCTACCACATCATGATGACGCTCGCCCGCGGCAGCCAGGCGCAGCGCCGCATGGCGCAGGACGCGCTCAACCGTTGGTGGTGGCCGTCGCTGATGATGTTCGGGCCGTCCGACGAGGCCTCGGTGCACTCGGCCCAGTCGATGGCCTGGGGCATCAAGCAGAACACGAACGACGAGCTGCGCCAGAAGTTCGTCGACCAGACCGTGCCTCAGGCCGAGCATCTGGGCCTGACGGTGCCCGACCCCGACCTCGTGTGGTCCGAGGAGAAGGGCGGCCACGACTTCGGCGAGCCCGACTGGGAGGAGTTCTTCGCGGTCATCGCGGGCGACGGCCCCTGCAACCGCGAGCGGCTCGGGGCGCGCCGCAAGGCCTGGGCCGACGGCCGGTGGTTCCGCGAGGGGCTGATGGCCCACGCCGCCAAGCGCGAGGGCGCGAGGATGGCCGCGCAATGAGCTCGGTCAGCCCGTCCCCCTACCCGGACGTGAAGGCCGACGCGCCGCAGGCCCCGGACCACCGCCGATCCTCCGAGTGGCCGCTCTGGGAGGTCTTCATCCGCGGCCAGCACGGGCTCAACCACCGCCATGTGGGCAGCCTGCACGCGCCCGACGCGGAGATGGCGATCCTGAACGCGCGCGACGTCTACACCCGGCGCAGCGAGGGCGTGAGCATCTGGGTCGTGCGCTCCTCGCAGATCGCGGCCAGCGCGCCCTCGGACAAGGGGCCGCTGTTCGACCCGGCCAACGCCAAGGTCTACCGCCACCCCACCTTCTTCGAGATCCCCGAGGAGGTGGGGCACATGTGAGCGGGGCGGCGGAGGCGGAGCCGCCGGGGCCGTTCGAGCTGGCGCTGCGGATGGGCGACAACGCGCTGATCCTCGGGCAGCGGGTGTCGGAGTGGTGCGGCCACGCGCCCGCGCTGGAGGAGGACATCGCGCTCGCCAACGTGGCGCTCGACCTGATCGGCCAGGCCCAGCTCTGGCTCGGGCTCGCGGGCGAGGTCGAGGGGCGCGGCCGCGGCGCCGACGACCTGGCCTACCTGCGCGACGTGCCCGACTTCCGCAACGTCTTGCTGGTCGAGAGGCCCAACGGCGACTTCGCCTCCACCTTGATGCGCCAGCACCTCTTCGACGCCTGGCACCTGCCGACGCTCCGGGGGCTCATGGCCTCGCGCGAGCCCCGCGTCGCCGAGATCGCCGAGAAGGCCGCCAAGGAGGTCGCCTACCACCTGGAGCGCAGCGCCGACCTGGTGGTGCGGTTGGGCGACGGCTCGCCCGAGAGCCACGAGCGGATGCAGCGCGCGCTCGACGAGCTGTGGCCCTACACCGGCGAGATGATCGCGCCCGACGCGACCGACGAGGCGCTGGCGGCCGAGGGGCTGGCGCCCGACCCCGAGGGCGTGGCGCGCGCCTGGGCCGCCCATGTCGAGGCGACGCTGGAGGCGGCGACGCTGCGCCATCCCGAGAGCGGCTACATGCACCGCGGCGGCAAGGGCGGCGTGCACTCCGAGCACCTGGGCTACGTGCTGGCCGAGATGCAGTTCCTGCAGCGCGCCTATCCCGGCCTTCAGTGGTAGGAGGGAGCATGGACGCGACGCTCGCCAGTCCCGCGCTCGCGGAGGTCTGGTCGTGGCTCGCCGAGGTGCCCGACCCCGAGATCCCGGCGGTCTCGATCGTTGACCTGGGCATCGTGCGCGACGTGGCGTGGGACGGCGCCACGCTGGTGGTGGCGATCACGCCGACCTACTCGGGCTGCCCGGCCACCTCCGTCATCGCCTTCGAGGTCGAGCGCCACCTGCGCGCGCGCGGCGTCGAGCGGCTGCGGCTGGAGCGGCGGCTGTCGCCCGCCTGGACCACCGACTGGATCGGCGAGGAGGCGCGCGAGAGGCTGCGCGCCTACGGCATCGCGCCGCCGGGGCCGCGCGGCGGCGCCGTGTCCTGCCCTCGCTGCGGCTCGGCGGCGACGCAGAAGGTGAGCCAGTTCGGCTCGACGCCCTGCAAGGCGGCCTGGCGCTGCGCCGACTGCCTGGAGCCCTTCGACCACTTCAAGTGCCACTGAGCCGGGGCAGGGGGCTGATGGCGCGCTTCTTCCCGCTCAAGGTCTCGGAGGTCCGGCGCGAGACGCGCGACGCCGTGGTGGTGACGCTCGATCCCGGCGAGCACCGCGACGCCTTCGACTTCGTGCAAGGGCAATACCTCACCTTCCGCCGCGCGTTCGACGGCGAGGAGCTGCGCCGCTCCTACTCGATCTGCGCGGGGACAGGCGAGGGGCTCCTGCGCGTCGGCATCAAGCGCGTCGATGGCGGGGCCTTCTCGACCTGGGCCAACGAGGATTTGCGCCCCGGCGAGGTGGTCGAGGCGATGCCGCCGATGGGCGCCTTCCACGCGCCCTTGGAGCCCGAGCGGGCCAAGACCTACCTCGGCTTCGCCGGCGGCAGCGGCATCACGCCCGTGCTGAGCCTGATCAAGACCATCCTCGCGCGCGAGCCGCGCTCGCGCTTCACGCTGCTCTACGCCAACCGCCAGGTCGCCTCGATCATGTTCCGCGAGGAGCTGGAGGACATCAAGGACACCCATCTGGGCCGCTTCTCGGTGATCCACGTGCTCGAGCACGAGGCGCAGGACATCGAGCTTTTCTCGGGCCGGATCGACGCCGAGAAGTGCGCGGCGCTGTTCGAGCGCTGGATCGACGTGGGCTCGGTGGACCTCGCCTTCATCTGCGGCCCCGAGCCGATGATGCTCGCCATCGCCCAGGCGCTGCGGGACCACGGCCTGCGCGACGACCAGGTCAAGTTCGAGCTGTTCGCCTCGGGCCAGCCGGGGCGCGCGCGCCGGCGCGTCGTGTCGCAGGCCGAGCGGTCCCGCGCCGGGATCTGCCGCGCCACCGTCACGCTCGACGGCGCGACGCGGGTGATCGAGATGGCGAAGGGGGCCGAGAGCCTGCTCGACGCGGCGCTGGCCGCCGATCTCGACGCGCCCTACGCCTGCAAGGCAGGCGTCTGCTCGACCTGCCGGGCGATGGTGCTCGAGGGGGAGGTGGAGATGCGGGCCAACCACGCGCTGGAGGATTACGAGGTTCGCCGCGGCTACGTGCTGACCTGCCAGTGCGTCCCGCTCACGGACACGCTCGCCGTGAGCTACGACCGATGAGCGCCGAGGCCGCGGCCGAGGGGACGATGCCGCTGGAGGACTACGTCGCGCGGGGCGGCGTGCTGACCTCGCCCGACAACGCCTCGCCGCGCTACCGGGGCGAGCTCATGCGGCTGATGGCGAGCTTCGTGGACAGCGAGCTGGCCGGCGCCGCGGGCTTCGCCGACGCCATCAACGACGGCCCCGGCCTGAAGGAGCGCATCAGCGCCTCGCGCATCGTGCTGGAGAAGCTCGACCACGCCGAGCGGGTGCTGAGGATCATGGCCGAGTTCGGCGCCGACACGGGGCGCTACTTCGGCCAGCACCCCTGGGCCGAGCGCGTGGCGCGCGACGCCGACATCGGCGCCACGCGCCGAGGCGGCGACATGCGGCTCGCCGTGTTCCACTACCCGCTCCAGGGCTGGGCCGACGCGGTGGTGATGAACGTGCTGATGGGCACCGCGGTGACGATCCAGTTGGGCGAGCTGTCCCGGATCTCCTACCAGCCGCTCGCCGACGCCTTCCGCGCCATCGAGCCGCGCGAGCGCCATCACGCCGAGCTCGGGATCGAGGGCCTGCGCGGGATCCTCGCGGGCCCCGAGGCGCGCGCGAAGCTCGAGGCGTCGCTCGCCTACTGGATGCCGCGCGTCGCCGCGAGCTTCGGCGCCGAGGGCTCCGCGCGCTTCGAGGCGCTGCGCCGCTTCGGCCTGCGCCACGCCCCGAACGAGGCGCTCAAGGCCGCCTGGCAGGCCGAGGTCACGCGGCTCCTCGACGAGCTGGGCCTCGCCCGTCCCTGACCGCCGGAGCGCGCCGATGAACGCCCCCCCGACCACCCCGCGCCGCCTCGAAAGCTACGTCTGCGGCGAGTGGCGGCGCGGCTCGGGCGAGGGCAGGCCGCTGCTCGACGCCTCCACCGGCGAGGTCGTGGCGCTGATCGACGCGGGCGGGCTCGACCACGCGGGCGCGCTCGCCTACGCCCGCGAGCGGGGCGGCCCGGCCTTGCGCGCCATGACCTTCCACCAGCGCGCCTTGATGCTCAAGGCGCTGGGCCAGCATCTGATGGCCGCCAAGGAGGCGTTCTACGCCCTCTCGACGCTCACGGGCGCCACGCGCTCGGACGCCTGGATCGACGTCGACGGCGGCATCGGCACGCTTCTCTCCTACGGCTCGAAGGGCCGGCGCGAGCTTCCCAACGCCCGCATCCTGCTCGACGGGCCGCCCGAGCCGCTCTCGCCCGACGCCACCTTCTCGGGCCAGCACGTGCTGACGCCGCTCGAAGGTGTGGCGATCCACATCGACGCCTTCAACTTCCCCGTCTGGGGGATGCTGGAGAAGCTGGCGCCGACGCTGCTCGCCGGGATGCCCGCGCTGATCAAGCCCGCGAGCCAGACCGCCTACGTCACGGAGGCGGTCGTGCGCCGGATGATCGAGACGGGGATCCTCCCCGACGGCGCGCTCCAGCTCGTCTCGGGCTCGTTGGGCGACATGCTCGATCACGTCACGGCGCAGGACGTGGTGACGCTGACGGGCTCGGCCGAGACGGGCCGCACGCTGCGCGCGCACCCCGCCATCGTCGCCCACTCCGTGCGCTTCACCATGGAGGCCGACAGCCTCAACGCGGCGATCCTCGGCCCCGATGCGGGGCCCGGCACGCCCGAGTTCGACCTCTTCGTGCGTGAGGTCGCGCGCGAGATGACCGCCAAGACGGGGCAGAAATGCACCGCCATCCGCCGCGTGATCGCGCCGCGCACGCAGTGCGACGCGCTCGTCGCAGCACTTTCCGAGCGGCTGGGCAAGGTGGCGGTCGGCAACCCCGCCGACGAATCCGTCCGCATGGGGCCGCTCGCCAGCCTCGGCCAGCGCGAGGAGGTGCGCGCCCGCGTGGCCGAGCTGGCCGCGGAGGCCGAGATCGTCGCGGGCGACCCCGACGCGCCGCGGCTCGTCTCGGGCGACGCCGAGGCGGGCGCCTTCGTCTCCCCGCTGGTGCTCTACTGCGACCGGCCCGGCCGCGCGGAGGCAATCCACGAGGTCGAGGCGTTCGGGCCGGTCTCCACCGTCATGCCCTACGACGCGCCCGAGGAGGCGATGGCGCTGGCGCGCCGCGGGGGCGGGAGCCTCGTCGCCTCGGTCTTCACCGACGACCCCGCCTTCGCGCGCGAGGCGGTCGAGGGGCTCGCCCCCTGGCACGGCCGGATCCTGCTCGGCAACCGCGCGAGCGCCGAGACCTCCACCGGCCACGGCTCGCCCCTGCCGATGCTGGTGCATGGCGGCCCCGGACGCGCGGGCGGCGGCGAGGAGCTGGGGGGCGTGCGCGCGCTCACGCACTACATGCAGCGCACCGCGCTCCAGGGGCCGCCGGGGCTCCTCGCCGCCGCCACGGGGCGCTGGATGACGGGGGCGCCCACGCGCGAGGAGGGCCACCCGTTCCGAAAATCGCTCGCCGAGCTGGAGGTCGGCGACCGGCTGGTGACGGGCGCGCGCACCGTCACGCTCGAGGACATCGAGCACTTCGCCGGCTTCACCGGCGACACCTTCTACGCCCACATGGACGAGCAGGCCGCCCGCGCGAACCCCTTCTTCGAGGGCCGCGTGGCGCATGGCTACCTGATCGTCTCCTTCGCCGCGGGCCTCTTCGTCGATCCCGCGCCGGGTCCGGTGCTCGCCAACTACGGCGTGGACGACCTGCGCTTCCTGACGCCGGTGAACCCCGGCGACGCCCTGCGCGCGACGCTGACCTGCAAGGCGATCGAGCCGCGCGAGACCGATGGCTACGGCGAGGTGCGCTGGGACTGCACCGTGGCCAACCAGGACGCGCAGGTGGTCGCGCAGTACGACGTGCTGACCCTGGTCGCCAAGACGCGGGGCTGAGCGGCGCTCGGCCCGCCCTTCGAGCCCGGCTCCGCCGCGGCCGAGGATCCCCAATCGAGGAGGCCGCGGCCCGGCGCGTCCTCCCGGCGTCCTGTCCGGGGCCGAGGCACCGGAGCGCGCGGCGAGAGCGCAGGGCGCTCAGAAGCACGCGCCCGAAGGCCGCGGTCTCCGCCGCCTCCGGTCGGCCGGGTGGCTGTCCGCGCATCGTGGCGCGGCGGACGGCCCCCTGCGCGGGCCCCGTTCACTCGCCCCCTGTTCACCCCTTCGGGCGCAGGTCTACCACGCGGCGCGCCTTGCCGAGCGAGCGCTCGACGCCGCCGGCGTCGCGGACCTCGACCCTCGCGCTGACGCCGACGACGTTCTTGATGTGGTGCTCCAATTCGTTCGCGGAAGCTGCGCGGGCCTCCGCGCCCTCGGCCGCAGGCGCGCACTCGACGTTCACCGTCATCACGTCCATCCGCCCCGAGCGGGTCAGCTCGATCTGGAAGTGGGCGGCGAGCCCGCGGCACCTCAGGATCTGCTCCTCGATCTGGGTCGGGAAGACGTTGACGCCGCGCAGGACGATCATGTCGTCCGAGCGCCCGGTGATCTTCTCGATCCGGCGCATCGAGCGCGCGGTGCCGGGCATCAGCCGCGTCAGGTCGCGGGTGCGGTAGCGCACGATCGGCAGCGCCTGCTTCGTGAGCGAGGTGAGGACCAGCTCGCCCCTCTCGCCCTCGGGCAGCACCGCGCCGGTCTCGGGGTCGATCACCTCCGGGTAGAAGTGGTCCTCCCAGACGTGCAGCCCGTCCTTGGTCTCGACGCACTCGTTGGCGACGCCGGGCCCCATCACCTCCGACAGCCCGTAGATGTCCACGCAGTGCATGTCGAAGGCGCCCTCGATCTGCGCGCGCATGGCATCGGTCCAGGGCTCTGCGCCGAAGATGCCCACCGCGAGGGACGTGCTCCGCGGATCGATCCCCTGGCGGCGGAACTCGTCGAGGATCGACAGCATGTAGGAGGGCGTGACCATGATGATCCGCGGCCCGAAATCCCGGATCAGCGTCACCTGCCGCTCGGTCATGCCGCCCGAGACCGGCACCACGACGCAGCCGAGCCGCTCCGCGCCGGCGTGCGCCCCGAGGCCCCCGGTGAAGAGCCCGTAGCCGTAGGCGTTGTGCAGCACGTCGCCCGCCCGCCCGCCCGAGGCGCGGATCGAGCGCGCCATCACCTCGGCCCACACGTCGAGATCCTCGGCCGTGTAGCCCACCACCGTCGGCTTGCCGGTGGTGCCCGATGAGGCGTGGAGGCGCCGCAGCCGCTCGCGCGGGACGGCGAGCATCCCGAACGGGTAGGTGTCGCGCAGATCCTGCTTCACGGTGAGGGGGAAGCCGGCGAGGTCGGCCAGATCCTTGAGGTCTCCCGGATGCACCCCCGCCTCGTCGAAGCGCCCGCGATAGAAGGGCGAGTTGTCGTAGGCGTGGGCGAGGCTCCAGCGCAGCCGGTCGAGCTGGAGCGCCGTGATCTCGTCGCGCGAGGCGGTCTCGATCGGATCGAGGTCGCCGGGGCGGGGGGAGAGGTCTTCCATGCGTGCGCTCCGATCCCGGCCGCTGCGATCCCCGCCGCTGCGATCCCCGCCGCGGCGCGCCCTCGCGCCCGCATCATCCGCCGCGACGCCCTCCGCCGACCGCGCGCGAGAGCCTGGGATGGGTCGAAGGGCTCGCACGGCCCGATCGGGGCAGTCAACGGCTCGCCATCGAGCCGGCGCCGGGCGCGCCGGTCATGAGCCTCGTCACCGTCACCATCGGCGCCTCGACCTTCGTCCGCCGCGCGCCGCGGATCGCCTTCGACAAGCGGCTCCACCGCCTCCCGAGCTTCTCGGGCGACGACCCGAGCCGGCTCCGGGGCGCGCGCGCTCCTGCCGCGGAGCCCGTGGGTGAGGGCGGGCGCGGTGGCGGTGTTCGCGGGGCTTGTGGCCCCTCCTCGCCCGCACGCTCACCGGCCAAGGCGGTGCTCGCCACCGCCGACGAAGGCGTGGCGGCGCGGCTCGTGGGCGTCGACACGGGCGCGATGACGACGCCGACCTTCGCCGTCTCGGCCGCGATCGGCGCGCTCGCGGGCGTGCTGGCGACGCCGATCATGCAGACGGGCTGCGACCTCGGCGTGGCGCTCGCGCGCGAGGGCTTCGCCGCCGCGATGCTGGCCGGCATGGGCGCCCCTTTGCGCGCGCTCGTCGGCGGGGGGGCGCAGGACGGCGCTGATGGCCGGCTCCGTCTCCTCGACCTGCGAGGACGCCGCCGTCGTCGTCATCCTCGCGGCGCCGTTCCTCGAGCCGCGGGGCCTCTCGGGGGGCCGTTCGACGGACCCGGTCCGAGGCGCGGCCCTCGCCCGAGGCCGGCGAGCTCCTCGTCCTCGCCATCCTGATCGCGCCGGCGCCGCTGGCGTTCCCGTCCTCCTCCCGCCACCGCATCGTCGCGCTGATCTTCGCCGACGGCCTCGCGGTCACGGGGGTGGTGATCCTTTTGGGCCACGCCGGCCAGATCGGCCTCGGGCACGCGGGGCTCGCCGGGATCGGCGGCCATGCCTGCGCGCCCGCCCCCGTCCATCTCGGCATGTCCCCGGCGCTCGGCGCGATCGGCCCAGGCGCGCCCGCCGCCCTCCTCCGCCGCCCGATCCTTCGGCTCCAGGGCTCCAGGGCTCCAGGGCTTCGCCCTCTCGGCCGCCACCCCGGGCTTCGGCGTCCCCGTCTCGATGGCGCCGCGAACGAGGCCTGGCTCACCGGCGGGCCCGACGGCATGGCGGCGCCCGATCTCGGCCTGCGCGACCGGCTCGACGCCCTCGGCGCCGAGGTCGAGACCGCGACGCTGTGGTCCGTCGTGACGGGGCTGGCGCTGCTGATGGGGCCTGGCGCGCGCTCAACCTCTTCGGCGGCCCCGCGGGCCGGGCGCTGCGGACGCTCCCCATCGGCGAGGTCGCGCCCGCCACGGTCGGCGTGGACGTGGGCCGTCTGAAGCTCGCGGCCTTCGTGGCCCCGGCCGACTGCGCCTCGGTGGCCGGCCCGCTCCTGGCGCCGATGAAGGGGTCCATCGCCCCCGACGTGGCGGGGGTGGCGCGCTCGGTCGAGGGGATGACGATGACGGTGCCGGGCGCCCTCCTCGGCGCCGCGATCCTGACCGCGCCGCCGCAGGCGCCGACGGCGGTCCAGGAGGTCGCACCGGGCGCGAGATCGTCGCGGTCGTGGGCGGACGCCCGCCATCGCCCGCGCGCTGACGGGCCGGCCCGCGCGCCCGCCGCCCGACGAGCCCGGCATGGGGGCCGCGCCGATCCTCGCGCCGCCGATCCCGGGCGCGGTGCGCGGGCCGGGGCGCCTCGAGGCCACCGTGCTCCCGGTCGAGCGGAAGGGCTTCGCCGCGCTCGGGATCGCCGACCGCGCCCACGTCATGGAGACCGGGCGCGTCACCCCGTCGGGCGCAGCCTCCGACCTGATCGCCGACGAGCGCATCCGCACGGCCCATCCGGGCGCATGGGTCGGGCCGCGCGCCCCGCGAAGGGGCCGCCCCTTCGGCCGGGGGCCCGCCCGTCTGGATCCCGCCGGCCACCCAGATCTCGGCCACCCAGATCTCGGCCGCCCAGATCTCGGCCGCCTAGATCTCGATCGTCTCCATCACCGCCGGGATCCGCACGTCCACCCCCGGCAGCGCCTCGCGCAGCGGCTCGGCCGACTGCGCCAGCAGCGGGAAGGTGGCGTAGTGGCAGGGGATGACCGTCTCGAAGTCGAACCAGCGCCTCGCCGCCCAGGCCGCGCGCTCGATGTCCATCGTGAAGCGGCCGCCGCAGCACAGGATCCCGACCTTCGGCGCGTGCAGCTCGCCCATCCAGGCCATGTCGGCCATGACGTCGGTGTCGCCCGTGACATAGGTCGTGCGCCCCCCGTGGGCGATCATGTAGCCCGCCTCGGATCCGGCGTAGATCGGCCCGCTCTCGCCGCTCAAGGACGACGAGTGGCAGGCGTTGACCATCGTGACATCCACCTCGCCGAGCCGCAGCGTGCCGCCCTTGTTGAAGCCGATCGTCTCCAGCCCCTCGTCCTCGCCCCAGTGGCTCATCAGGTCGTAGATGCCCGCGATGGGGATGCGAAGCTCGCGCGCGATCGCCTTGGCGTCCTCGGAATGGTCCGAGTGGCCGTGGGTCAGCAGGATGTGGGTCGCGCCCCCGATCGCCTCGGCGCGGCGCGCCTCGTCGAAGGACGGGTTGCCCACCAGCCACGGGTCGATCAGCAGCACCGACCCCCCGATCTCCATCCGGAACCCCGAGTGCCCGAGCCATGTCAGCCGCATGATGTCCTCCTCGCCTGTCGCGTGATAGCTAGGCGGGGAGGAGCGGAGGGCGAGCATGGACGAGGACGCCGGCGGCTGGGCGCGCGCGCTCGACCTCTACTGCGAGCGCACCGGGCCCGAGCTGTGGTCCGAGCCCCTCAACGCCGCGACCAGCCTCGCCTTCCTGGTCGCGGCCTTCCTCATGTGGCGGCGCCTGGAGGGACGCCTGCCGCTCGCGGGCGTGCTCGTGGCGCTGATCGCCCTGATCGGGGTCGGCAGCACGCTCTTCCACACCGTCGCCACCGTCTGGGCGGCGGTCGCCGACACCGTGCCGATCGCGCTCTTCGTGGTGGTCTACGTCTTCGGCGCCAACCTGCGCTTCTGGGGCTGGCACTGGTGGGGGGCGGCGCTCGGCACGCTGCTCTTCGTGCCCTACGCGGTGCTGGCCGCGGCCGGGTTCGGGCAGCTGCCGTTCTTCAGCGTCTCGGCGCAGTACTGGCCGATCGCGCTCCTCATCGCGGCCTACGGCCTGGCGCTCCTGGGGCGCGCGCCGGAGGCGGCGCGGGGGCTGCTGATCGGCGCGGCCCTCCTCACGGCGAGCCTCCTCGCGCGCTCGGTGGACGAGGCGGCCTGCGCCGCGATCCCGATCGGCACGCACGTCCTGTGGCACCTCCTCAACGCCGTCCTGCTCGCCTGGATGGTCGAGGTCTATCGCCGCCACGCCGCCCGCGGGCCCGGGGACGGCGGAGCCCCCGAGGAGGCGCCCGACGAGGCCCCCGACGAAGCTCCTGGAGGGGCCTCGGGGGAGGGCGCCCTTGAAGAGCCCGCGGCCGGGCGCTAGACGCCCGCCCCTGAGGAGGCGCGCCCGATGACGATCGACCCCGAGACCGTCCGAAAGGTCGCCCGGCTGGCGCGCATCCGCGTCGAGGAGGAGGCGTTGGGGGATCTGGCGGCCGACTTCTCGCGCATCCTCGACTTCGTGGAGCAGCTGCGCGAGGTCGATGTCGAGGGCGTCGAGCCGATGGTCTCGGTGACGCCGATGCGCCTCGCGCGCCGCGCGGACGAGGTGACCGACGGCGGCCGGCAGGCCGACGTGCTGGCGAACGCGCCGGACGCGCGCGAGGGCTTCTTCGTCGTCCCCAAGGTGGTCGAATGAGCCTGACGGACCTCACCATCGCCGAGGCCCGCGACCGCCTGCGCGCGCGCGAGATCACGAGCGCGGATCTGACCGAGGCCTGCCTCGGCGCCTGCGGGGCGGCTTCGGCTCTGAACGCCGTCGCCCACCCGACGCCCGAGATCGCCCGAGAGCGCGCGGCGGCCGCGGACCGGCGCCTGGCGCAGGGCGAGGCGCCCGACCTCTGCGGCGTCCCCCTCGGCATCAAGGACCTGTTCTGCACCGAGGGCGTGCCGTCCCAGGCCGGCTCGCGCATCCTCGAGGGCTTCCGCCCGCGCTACGAGAGCACCATCACCGCGCGGCTGAAGGGCCAGGGCGCGGTGATGGTGGGCAAGCTCAACATGGACGAGTTCGCCATGGGCTCGTCGAACGAGACCTCGGCCTACGGCCCCGTGGTGAGCCCCTGGCGGCGGCGGGGCGAGAACGCCGACCCCGCGGGCGCCCCGGCGGGCGCGGACGGACGGCTGACGCCCGGCGGCTCCTCGGGCGGCTCGGCCGCGGCGGTGGCGGCGCGCCTCGTGCCGGGGGCGCTGGGCACCGACACCGGCGGCTCGATCCGCCAGCCCGCGGCCTTCACCGGCATCGCGGGGCTCAAGCCCACCTACGGGCGCTGCTCGCGCTGGGGGATCGTGGCCTTCGCCTCCTCGCTCGACCAGGCGGGGCCGATGGCGCGCACGGTGCGCGACTGCGCGATCCTGGGGCGCGCGATGATGGGCCACGACCCGCTCGACTCGACCTCGGCCCCGCGCGAGGTGCCCGACCTGGAGGCCATGCTCACCGGCGACGTGAGGGGCCGCGTCGTGGGCATCCCGCGCGAGTATCGCATGGACGGCATGCCCACGGAGATCGAGGCGCTGTGGGCCGAGGGCGCGCGGATGCTCGCGGACGCGGGCGCCGAGATCCGCGACATCTCCCTGCCGCACACCCGCTTTGCCCTGCCGGCCTACTACGTCATCGCGCCGGCCGAGGCCTCCTCGAACCTCGCGCGCTACGACGGCGTGCGCTACGGGCGGCGCGCCGCCATCGCGCCGGGCGACGGGGTGACCGAGATGTACGAGCGCACCCGCGCCGAAGGCTTCGGCCCGGAGGTGATCCGGCGCGTGATGATCGGCACCTACGTGCTCTCGGCGGGCTACTACGACGCCTACTACAACCGCGCGCGCAAGGTCCGAGCGCTCATCAAGCGCGACTTCGAGGACGCCTTCGCGGACGGGGTGGACGCGATCCTGACGCCGGCCACGCCGTCGGCGGCGTTCCCCTTGGGCGCGATGGCCGACGCCGACCCGGTGCGGATGTACCTCAACGACGTGTTCACCGTGACCGTGAACCTCGCCGGCCTGCCGGGCCTCGCGGTGCCCGCGGGGCTCGACGCGCACGGCCTGCCGCTGGGCCTGCAGCTCATCGGCCGGCCCTGGGAGGAGGGGCCGCTGTTGAACGCGGGCTACGCGCTCGAGCGCGCCTGCGGTTTCGCTTCCAAACCCGAGCGCTGGTGGTAGCATCCGCCCCAACCCCCTCACGAGGCCCCCCGATGCGGCATCACGCCCTCTCGATACTCGCCCCCGCGCTCGCGCTCGGGCTCGCCGCCTGCGAGCCCCTCCCGCCGCAGCCCGAGTTCAGCCCGATGATCGCGCCCGTCGGCGCCGGCGTCGGCCTGCCGTCCGCCGGCCCCGCGACCGCCCGCCCGGCCGCAGGCGCCTTCACGCACGACCCGGTCACCGGGTCGCCCATCATCGAGGAGACGCTGACCGACGTGCCGGGCGACATGAACCTGCCGCCCGTCACGCCGCCGCTCGACCCGTCGATCTCGGCCGCCGTGAACGCCACCAACGTGCCGACCGGAACCTCGGGGACGCTCAACACCGTGCCGCTCGGCGCGCCGGTGATGGAGCCCCCCCTGGCCACCGTGCCGGGCGGGCCGCTGCCCGAGCCGCGGTTCCAGGGCTCGGGCAGCGGCGCCGAGGGCCCCTCGGGCTTCGACGACTCCCGCCTCGCCCCGGCCCCCGCGCCCGTTCCCGCCCCCGTCCCCGCGCCGACGACGCCCGGCACCGTCTCGACCGCCTCCTCGATCGCCGTCACGCCGATCTCCGCCCAAGGCGCGCGCCCGCGCGGGATCTCGGACGAGCAGGATTTCGGCGCCGTCAGCGAGCGCGAGACCATCGAGACCGACGCCGGGCGCCTCGCGCGGCTGCGCGCCTCGCGCCGTGAGGTCGCGCCCGAGCCCGTCCCGGCCCGGCCGGCCGACGCCGCGCCCAACATCGTCGCCTACGCCATCGCCGCCCCCAACGCGGTGGGCGAGCCGCTCTATCGCCGCTCGGGGCTGCTGTCGGTCGCGCGGCTGCGCGACGCCTGCCGCCGCTACGCCTCGCCCGACCGCGCCCAGGAGGCTTTCCTCGCCGCGGGCGGGCCGCGGCGCGATCGCCGCGGCCTCGACCCCGACGGCGACGGCTACGCCTGCGGCTGGGATCCGGCGCCCTTCCGGCGCGCCGTCAACTGACGCCCCCGGCACCGACTCCCCCGGCACCGACTCCCCCGGCCTGGCGCGCCTCGCCCAACCACGGGCCGCGGCGGGGAGAGCCGATCGACATGGTGGTGGCGCACCACACCGTGCTCGACGGCCCGGCCGCGCTGGAGCGGCTCTGCGACCCGGGCGCGGAGGTCTCCTGCCACTGGCTGATCGGCCGGGACGGCGCCCTCACCGGCCTGGTGGACGAGGGCCGGCGGGCCTGGCATGCCGGGCGCGCCCGCTGGGGCGAGCTGCGCGACGTCAACGCGCGCTCGGTGGGCGTCGAGCTGGTGGGCGACGGACGCTCGGCCTTCCCCGAGCCGCAGATGGCGGCGCTGGAGCGGCTCCTCGCGCAGGTGATGGCGCGCCACCGCGTCCCGCCCGAAAGGGTGCTCGGCCATTCGGACGTGGCCATCGGGCGCAAGGTCGATCCGGGCCCTCTCTTCGACTGGCGCCGGCTGGCGCGGGCCGGCCTCGCGGTCTGGCCCGAGGGCGCCGGGGCGGCCGATCCGGCGGGCCTCGGGGCCTCGCTCGACGCCATCGGCTACGATCCCGAGGCCGATCCGGAGGCGCGCCTTGCCGCCTTCCGCCTGCGCGTGAGGCCCGGCGCCGCGGGCCCCGCCGACGCGCTGGACGCGGGGCTGGCGCTGGCCATGGCCGAGCGCTGGCCGGCGCCGCGACGGTCGGGCGCGCGTTGACCCCGGCCCTGCGGGGGCCTAGAGCGGTCCTCGTGCGGATGGCCGGATGGCCGCGGCTCGCCTTTGTGCGGGTCGAGGAAAGTCCGGACTCCACGGAGCGACGGTGCCGGGCAACGCCCGGCCGGCGAGAGCCGAGGGACAGCGCCACAGAGAACAGACCGCCGCGGCGCGCGAGCGTTCGCGGCAAGGGTGAAACGGTGGGGTAAGGGCCCACCGCGGACCGGGCGACCGGGACGGCACGGCAAGCCCCACCGGGAGCAACGCCGAATAGGGATCCCACGCGCGAGCAGGACCGCTCCGGTCCGGGATCCGGGTTGGCGGCTCGAGCCGCCGGGGCGACCCGGCGGCCAGATGAATGGCCATCCAGGGGGACGCACGTTCCCCGGACAGAATCCGGCTTACAGGCCATCCGCGCACGACCTCCCGCCCGGCTCACGGCTCCGCACGCGGCGGCGCGCGCCGGCCGGGGCCTCGCGCCGCCGGCGCGGGACGGTTCGCACCTCGCCCGCACCGCATCGGAGCCGCGCTGCCCGGGCCGCGTCGCGCTGGCCCCTCCGTCCACGGGGGTGTTGGCCCCGGTGATGCCCGTGGCCGCCCGCCTCGGACGCGGCCTGGGCGCGGAGGGTGGGTGCGCGCAGCCGCCGCCCGTCGCGTCCCGCGGCCGAGCGCCGGGCCGCCCGCGCCGCTGCGCGGTTGACACGGACGCCGCCCGAGGTAGAACGGCGGACCACCACGAGACAGAGACGGGCGGCCTGTCGGGCCGCGCCCAGCCGGGAGCGACCCATGGCCAAGCCCACCACCATCAAGATCCGCCTCAACTCCAGCGCCGGGACCGGGCACTTCTACGTCACCAAGAAGAACGCCCGCACCATGACCGAGAAGTTCTCGATCAAGAAGTACGACCCCGTCGCGCGCAAGCACGTCGAGTACCGCGAGGGCAAGATCAAGTAGGCGGCGCCTTGGCGCGCGAAGGCCGGGTCGGGGGGCGTCCGTGAGCGAGCGGAGCGAGACGATCACCATCCGCGTCGCCCGGCCCTCGGACCTCGCGGCGGTGGACGCGCTGCTGTCGCGCAGCTTCCCGGCGCTGGTCAAGGCCGACTACCCTCCCTCGGTGGTGGTGACGGCCTTTCCGATCCTGTCGCGCGCCAACCCCGCGCTGCTGGCCTCGGGCACCTACCACGTCGCCGAGGGCGAGGATGGCGCGATCCTCGGCGCCGGGGGCTGGACGCGCAGCGGCCCGCAGGGCGGGCGGCGTCCCGGCGTCGGCCATGTCCGCCATGTCGCCACCCACAAGCAGTGGACGCGGCGCGGCATCGGCGCGGGCGTCATGGCGCGCACGATCGAGCAGGCGCGCGCGTCCGGGATGCGCGTCCTCGACTGCCTCAGCACGCGCACGGCGGTGCCGTTCTACGCCGCGCTGGGCTTCGAGGCCACCGGTCCCGTCGAGGTCAGCCTGCGCCCCGGCATCGTCTTCCCGGCGGTGCGGATGATCCGCCACCTCTGAACGGCGACCCGTCGAGGACGCCCCACGAGAAAGGGCCGGTCCCCAGACCGGCCCTCGATGGTCGTCCTGCCTCCGCTCAGGTCACTCGCGGTTGCCCATGAGCTGGAGCAGGAACATGAACATGTTGATGAAGTCGAGATAGAGGCTCAGAGCACCCATGATGGCGGCCTTGCCGAGCCACTCCCGATCGCCCTGCGCGGCGTGGGCGAGGTAGGTGGTCTTGATGTTCTGAGTGTCGTAGGCCGTCAGCCCGGCGAAGATCAGCACGCCGATGACCGAGACGGCGAACGTCATCGCCTCCGACTGGAGGAACAGGTTGACCACCATCGCCACGATCAGGCCGATCACGCCCATGATCAGGAACGCGCCCCAGCCCGAGATGTCCTTCTTGGTGGTGTAGCCGTAGAGCGACAGCCCCGCGAAGGCGATCGAGGTCACCAGGAACACCTGCGCGATCGACGTGCCGGTGAAGACCAGGAAGATCGAGCTGATCGAGGCGCCCATCGTCGCGGCGAAGACGTAGAACACGGTCTGCGCGGTCGCCGCCGACATGCGGTTGATCATCGCCGAGAAGCCGAACACGAAGATCAGCGGCGCGAACATCACGAGCCAGCGCAGCGGCGAGGCGTAGATGGCCACGCCGAGGTCGGTCAGGTAGCGGCCCTCGCTGATGGCGTACTGCGTCGGCACGTCGCTGACCGCGAGGCCCGAGAGCCCCCAGGCCACGGCGAAGGTCACCAGCATGCCCACGGACATGGTGGTGTAGACCTTGTTCATGTGGGCGCGGAGCCCCTCGTCGATCTGGGCCGTGCGGACGCCCGCACCGGCGCGGATCGTCTGGTAGTCTGCCATTGGAGGCCTCCCATTGGTCCTTAGGATGCGGATCGGCCGAGCGCCCATCCCTGGCCCGGAATATCGGGATCCGAGGCGGGGGATTCAAGCGCCGATGGGGGCGAGGGCATGGCTTTCGGCGCCGATCGCGCGGGTCGGCGATCAGGCGCGCGGCAGGCTCCAGGGCGGCCGGCGGGTCTCGGCCGTCACGGCCGCGCGGGTCAGCCCGAGGTCGCGCAGCGCGGCATCGTCGAGCCGCTCCAGCGCGCGGCGCTGGCGCCAGACGTCGAGCGCGCGGGCGAGCGCGCCGAGGGGGTGGCCTCGGGAGGCGGGCAGGGGGGCGAAGGCGGCGGTCGGCAGGGCATGGCGGCTGGGCATGGCGGGACTCCTCGGAGGGCGGGCGGTGATGGGGACCGCAGGGAACGCTTGAAGGATATGGGGCGCGCCCTTATCATCGGACAAACGAATGGTCATGAAGTCGGCCATCACGGATGGTGATATGCCACGCTCGCTCGACCTGACTGCGCTGCGCTCCTTCGTGGCGGTGGCCGACACCGGCGGCGTGACCCGCGCCTCGGGGTTCGTGCATCTCACGCAATCGGCGGTCTCGATGCAGGTCAAGCGGCTCGAGGAGGCGCTCGGGCTGAGGCTCCTGGAGCGCGCCGGGCGCGGGGTCTCGCTGACGCCCGCAGGCGAGCAGCTCCTGGGCTACGCGCGGCGGATGGTGAGCCTCAATGACGAGGCCTTCAGCCGGCTCACCCATCAGGAGTTCGAGGGCGAGGTCGGCCTCGGCGTGCCGTCGGACATCGTCTATCCGGCGGTCCCGCAGGTGCTCAAGCGCTTCGCCGCGGACTGGCCGCGGATGCGCGTGCGCCTGGTGTCGAGCGGGACGCTGACGCTGCGCCGGATGCACGCGGAGGGCGCGCTCGACCTCTACCTCTCGACCGAGGACGGGGTGGAGCCCGACGGGCGCACGCTCTCGCGCCGGCCGCTGGTCTGGATCGGGGCGCAGGGCGGGACGGCCTGGCGCGGCCGCCCGCTGCGGCTCGCCTTCGAGACGGACTGCATCTTCCGCCTCGGGGTCCAAGCTGCGCTCGACGCCGCCGGCATCCCCTGGGAGATGGCGGTGACCTCGCAGAGCACGCGCACCATCGAGGCCTCGGTGAGCGCCGACCTCGCCGTCCACGTGGCGCTGGAGGGCACCGAGGCGCGCGACGTCGAGCGCATCGACCACGCCGGCGCGCTGCCCGCCCTCGCCTCGCAGCGCATCAACCTCTACGGCGAGCGCCGCCTGCGCGGCGAGCCGGCGCTCGCGCTCGCGGGCCTGGTGCGCGAGGCCTTCGGGGCGCGCTGCTGAGCGGCCCGGGCGCCGGTCGGTCCGACGCGCGGGCGCCCGCATCGTCGCGTGAGGGCCAAGGCTCGCGGAGGGCCGCAGACGCCTCGCCGATGGCGCGGCAGGCCGGGCGCGGGACGACCTGCCGAGGCGCGGGGCCGGGTCGCCGCCTTGCATCGCTCGATGGCCCGGGAGGGGGCCGGCGGGCGGAGCCCTCAGCCGCCCTCCAGCTCGATCACGACCTTGCCGGTGGAGCGGCGCTCGCGCAGGAGCGCCAGGCCCTCCTCGGCGCGCTCGATCGGCAGTACGGCGCCGACGCGCGGGCGCAGCTCGCCCGCGGCGCAGGCATCCGCGATCCGCGCCAGCCCGGCGGTCAGCCGCTCGGGGGCGAAGCGCGCGTAGCCGCCCCAGTAGAGCCCGATCACGTCGAGGTTCTTCACCATCAGGTGGTTGGGCTTGAGCCTCGGGAGGTCGCCGCTGGCGAAGCCGATCAGCACCAGCCGGCCGAGCGGCTTGCAGGCGCGCAGCGCCGCCTCCGACAGCGCGCCGCCCACCGGGTCGAACACCACGTCGGCCCCGCCGAGCGCGCGCACCGCGCCCAGCAGGTCGTCCTCGGCGTCCACGACGTGATCGGCCCCGGCCTCGCGCGCCTCCGCCCGCCTGGCCTCGCCGCGCGCGCAGGCGATCACGCTGGCGCCGCGGCGGCGCCCCAGCTCGACCGCGGCGAGCCCGACGCCGCCCGCCGCGCCCAGCACCAGGAGCGTCTCGCCCGCGGCCAGCCGCGCGCGGTCGAGCGCCAGCTCGGCGGTGCCGTAGGCCACCTGCATCGCCGCCGCGGCGCGCATCGTCAGCCGCTCGGGCATCGCGAGGCAGCGCTCGGCGGGGACGGCGACGCGCTCGGCCAGTCCGCCCCGGCCGGGGAAGGCCGCCACCCGGTCGCCCACGGCGAGGCCCGCGACGCCCTCGCCCACCGCCTCGACGGTGCCCGCGACCTCCATGCCGAGCGCGAAGGGGGCCTGCGGCATCTCCTGATAGGTGCCCTGCGCCATCAGAAGGTCGGCGAAGTTGAGCCCGCAGGCGGCGACGCGCAGCACCACAGAGCCCGGGCCCGGCTCCGGCTCGGGCATCTCGATCAGGCGCGGCGGCGCGCCCTCGGCCCTCACGGCATAGGCCCTCATCCTCGCCCCCTCGCAGCGGCCTTGGATCCGGCTCGGGCGGGTCCGGGGCGCAGCATCGGCGAGCCCGATGCCGGATCGCAATGGCCTTAACCACGATGGGACATCCTTTGATTGCATCGTTGCGCGCATCGCGCGTCACGGCGTAAGGTCGCTAGGGCCGAGGTGGCGCCCCCTCCGCCCCGCCGTGCGCGCGCGCGGACGGCGGGGCGGGGCGAGCCCGGTCGCGCGGTGCGTCCGAGCCCGCGCTGTGGCGTGTGATTGCAGGAGGTTTATCCATGGGCGACAGGCACCCGGTGGACATCCATGTCGGCAAGCGGGTTCGCCAGCGCCGGTGGATGATGGGCGTGACCCAGCAGCAGCTGGCCGAGCGAGTCGGCATCAAGTTCCAGCAGATCCAGAAGTACGAGACCGGGATGAACCGCATCAGCGCCTCGCGGCTGTGGGACATCGCGCATTCGCTCGACGCGCCGGTGTCGTTCTTCTTCGAGGGGCTCGAGGGCGCCGAGTCGGCCGAGGACGCGGCCGGGCGGGCCGCGCTGCCCGGCGACGTGATCGCCGACCGCGAGGCGCTCGAGCTGGTGCGCTCCTACTACGCCATCCCCGAGGCGCAGCGGCGGCGCCTGTTCGACCTCGCGCGGGTGCTCAGCGACGTCGCCTGAGGCCGGGCGGCTCAGGCGCCGGGGCCGGCCGCGCCGCCCGTGATCGCCGAGGCCTCCCTGCGGCGCGAGCTGGTCGAGGTCGCGCATGCGCTCGCGGACGCGGCCGCGGCCGAGACGCTGCCGCGCTTCCGCCGCCCGCTCGACGTCGAGGACAAGGGGGAGGGCGCCTTCGACCCCGTGACCGAGGCCGACCGCGCGGCCGAGGCCGCGATGCGCGCGGTGCTGGCCGCGCGGCGGCCGCGCGACGCCGTGCTCGGCGAGGAGCGGGGCGCGCGGGCGGGCACGAGCGGGCTGACCTGGGTTCTCGACCCGATCGACGGCACCCGCGCCTTCATCGCGGGCGTCCCGGTCTGGGGCACGCTCATCGCGGTGGGCGACGCGGACGGCCCGGCCTTCGGGATCATCGACCAGCCCTACACGGCCGAGCGCTTCTGGGGCGGCTTCGGCGCGGCCGGGCTCTCGCGCGCGGGCGCCGAGGCGCCGCTTCGGACGCGGGCCTGCGCCGGGCTCGCGCAGGCGACGCTGCTCACGACCCATCCCGAGATCGGCGGCCCGGCCGAGCGCGCGGCGTTCGAGCGGCTGGCGGCGCGCTGCCGGCTCGTGAGGTTCGGGCTCGACTGCTACGGCTACGCGATGGTCGCGGCGGGTCACGCCGACCTCGTGGTCGAGGCCGGGCTCCACCCCTACGACATCCAGGGCCCGATGGCCGTGGTCGAGGCCGCGGGCGGCGTCGTCACCGACTGGGAGGGGGGGCCGGCGCAAGGCGGGGGGCGCGTGGTCGCGGCCGGCGACGCCGGCCTGCACCGCGCCGCGATCGAGGCGCTCCGCGCCCGCTAGGCGCCGATCGCGCCCCGCACCGATCGCGCCCCGCGCCGGTCGCCCCGCGCCGGTCGCCCGCGCCGATGGATCGAATTGTCGGCATTCGGGCGCCGGCCGGGGCCGCGCGACCCGCGGATCCCCGCCCGCTGTAAACCCTCCGCAAACCTTCGATGCCATTCCTGATCCTCGTGCGGCAGCGTCGCCACACGCGCTCCTCGCCCCATGGCGGGCGCGCGCGGCCGGCGACGCGTCGCGGTGCATGGCGAGGAGGGACGCATGGTCCGAACGGGACAGGCGAGGATGCGGGGACGGACGAGATGCGCGCTGGCGCTGGCGGCGGTCACGCTGGCGGCCTGCGAGCCCGCGCTGGTGGCGCGCCGCGCCGCCCCGCCGCTGTCGGTGGCCTCCGAGGCGCCGACCGCGGTCGCGGCGGCGCCTTCCGCCACGGGGATGATCGACATGGTCAACGCCGAGCGCCGCGCCCGCGGCCTGGGGCCGCTCAGGCCCGACCGGCGGCTCAGGGCGGCTGCGCGCGGCCACGCGGCCGACATGGGGCGGGGCGGCTTCTTCGACCACCGCGGAAGCGACGGCGGCGACCACGGGGACCGCATCGCCGCGCAGGGCTACCGCGCGTGCCTCTCGGCCGAGAACATCGCCTGGGGCCAGCGCTCGGCCGCCGAGGTGTTCCAGGGCTGGATGAACTCGCCCGGCCACAGGCGCAACATCCTGCACCCGCGCGCCACGGCCTTCGGCGCGGGCTTCTACCCCGAGCGGCGGCAGTGGGTGATGGTGGTGGCGCGGCCCTGCTGAGGCGGGCCCGCGCGCTCCACGCGGCGACGGCGCGCCGTCAGCCCTTGGCGGGGCGGCCCGCGACGTAGACGGCCCGCGCCGCGCGGTCGTCGCCCATCATGATGGTCGGGAAGACCGCCTCCCAGGCGCTCTCGGCGCGCCCGGCGGCCCGCGCGATGGCCGGCGTCGAGGCGAGGTCGAGCACCACCAGGTCGGCCTCCATCCCCGGCGCGATCCGCCCCACCCGGTCGGCGATGTGCATCGCCCGCGCCGAGCCCTCGGTGGCGAGCCACAATAGCTGCGCGGGGTGCAGCGCGGTGCCCGAGAGCTGGCCCACCTCGTAGGCCGCGGCCATCGTGCGCAGCATCGAGAAGGACGACCCGCCCCCGGTGTCGGTGGCCAGCCCCACCGCGACGCCCTCGCGGCGCAGGCGCGCCACCTCCATCAGCCCCGAGCCGATGAAGGTGTTGGAGGTCGGGCAGTGGATCGCCGCGGCGCCCGAACTCGGCGAGCCGCGCGCGCTCGCGCGGCGTGAGGTGGATGGCGTGGCCGAAGAGGCCGCGCGGCCCCAGCAGGCCGAAGCGCTCGTAGACGCCGAGATAGTCGGGCGCCTCGGGGAAGAGCCGCGCCACCCAGGCGATCTCCTCGAGCTGCTCGGCGAGATGCGTCTGCATCAGGCAGGTCGGCGCCTCGGCCCAGAGCGCGCCGAGCGCCTCGAGCTGCTCGGGGCTGGAGGTCGGCGCGAAGCGCGGCGAGATGGCGTAGCTCGCGCGCCCGCGCCCGTGCCAGCGCGCGATCAGCGCCTTGGAGCCGTCATGCGCGCGCTGCGCCGTGTCGCGCAGCGCGTCGGGGACGTGGCGGTCCATGCAGGTCAGCCCGGCGGCGACGCGCATCCCGCGCGCCTCGGCCGCGGCGAAGAAGGCGTCCACGCTTGCGACATGCGAGGTGCAGAAGCTCGCCACGCTGGTGGTGCCGTGAAGGGTCAGCAGGTCGAGATGGGCCGCGGCCATGTCGGCGGCGTGGGCCGGGTCGCCGAGGCGCGCCTCCGCGGGGAAGGTGTAGCGCTCCAGCCACTCGATCAGCCGCTCGCCCCAGGACGCGACGATCGCGGTCTGCGGGTAGTGGGCATGGGCGTCGACGAAGCCCGGCGCGATCAGCGCGTCGCCATGCGCCGTCACCGGCGCCTGGGGGTGGGCCGCGCGGACGGCCTCCTCGGGCCCCGCGGCGAGGATCGTGCCGCCCCCGATCGCCACCGCGCCGCGCCGCTCGACGCCGAGCGCCTGCTCGGGCGGGGCCTCGAACGGGTCGGCATGGGTCACGAGCAGCTGGCCGGTGAGGATCCGCGGCTGGGATGACATGGGGCGCGCGCAACTCCCTGGCTGCGGGGCGTCGCTAGCCGAGCGGGCGGGGGCGCGCAATCGGCGCCCTGCGATGACCTCGCGGCGGGCGGGCCGATGGCGGCCCCCGTGTTGCGCGGCGGCGCGCCGCCCCTATGGTGCCGCCGTCCGCACGGAGGGGCCCGCCATGGACGACGCACCCGAGGAGACCCACGACTACGCGCTCGGCGCGCGCACGGTGTCGGCGATCCTGGAGGCGGCCGAGCGGGGCGACCATCCCGAGCTGGTGGCGCTGACGGCGCCGCTGCACCCCGCCGACCTCGCGGACATGCTCGAGCAGATCGGGCCGCAGGACCGCACCAGGGTCATCCAGGCGCTGGGCGGCGATCTCGACGGCGAGGTGCTCTCCGAGCTCGACGAGGGGCTGCGCGAGGAGGTCATCGCCACGCTCGGGCCCGAGGCGCTGGCGGGCGCCATCCGCGACCTCGAATCCGACGACGTGGTCGACCTCATCGAGGACCTCGACCAGCCCCAGCGGGAGGCGGTGCTGGAGGCGCTCGAGCGGCGCGACCGCTACGCCGTCGAGCGCGCGCTGGCCTACCCCGAGGAGTCCGCCGGCCGGCTGATGCAGCGCGAGGTCACGGCCGTGCCCGAGCACTTCACCGTCGGCCAGGCGATCGACTGGCTGCGCGAGCACGACGACCTGCCCGAGCAGTTCTACCACATGATCCTGGTCGATCCGGCCTGGCGGCCCACCGGCTACGTCACCTTGGGCCGGATCCTCAGCGCGCGGCGCGACGTGCGCCTGCGCGATCTGGCCGAGGAGACCTTCCGCACCATCCCCGCGGCGCAGGACGAGGGCGAGGTCGCCTACGCCTTCAACCAGTACCACCTCATCAGCGCGCCGGTGGTGGGCGAGGACGGCCGGCTGGTCGGCGTCGTCACCATCGACGACGCCATGCAGGTGCTCAACGAGGAGAACGAGGAGGATCTCCTGCGCCTCGCGGGCGTCGGCGACGAGTCGCTGTCGGACCGCACGTTCCAGATCGCGCGCCAGCGCTTCCCCTGGCTCGCCGTCAACCTGGTGACCGCGATCCTGGCCTCGATGGTGATCGCGCAGTTCGAGGACGTGATCGCGGCCATCGTCGCGCTCGCCGTGCTGATGCCCATCGTCGCCTCGATGGGCGGCAACGCCGGCACGCAGAGCCTGACGGTCGCCGTGCGCGCGCTGGCCACCAAGGACCTCACCGGCTCCAACGTCTGGCGGGTGCTGCGGCGCGAGGTGGTGGCCTCGCTCATCAACGGGCTGATCTTCGCGGTGCTGATCGGCATCGTGGGCGTGGTGTGGTTCGGCACGCTCAAGCTCGGC
This sequence comes from uncultured Alphaproteobacteria bacterium, assembly GCA_963799455.1. GTDB lineage: Bacteria > Pseudomonadota > Alphaproteobacteria > Rhodobacterales > Rhodobacteraceae > CAWCXF01. The sequence continues at coordinate 1,464,131 of CAWCXF010000007.1, forward strand.
TACGTCATCGCCGCCGCCATGGTCATCAACCTCGGGGTGGCGGGCTTCGCGGGGCTGATGATCCCGATCGCGCTCGACCGCTTGGGCGTCGATCCCGCGCTGGCCTCGGGCGCGTTCGTGACGACCGTGACCGACGTGGTGGGCTTCTTCGCCTTCCTCGGCCTCGCCGCGCTGTGGCTGCTGTGAGCGGGGAGGCGCTGGCCGCGGCCAAGGCCGAGGCCCGGCGCAGGGCGCAGGAGGCACGCGCGAGCGCGCACGCGGCGGGGCAGGGGGGCGCCTGCGCGCTGCTCCTCGACGCGCTCGCGCCCCATCGCGGCCGGACGCTCTCGGGCTACTGGCCGATGCGCAGCGAGATCGACCCGCGCCCGGCGATGGAGGCCGCCGCCCGCCACGGCCCCGTGGCGCTGCCGGTGGTGGAGGGGCCGGGGCGCCCGCTCGCGTTCCGGCGCTGGACGCCGGGCGCGGCGCTCGCCGCCGCGGGCTTCGGCACCCGGGTGCCCGAGGCCGGCGAGGAGGTTCTCCCCGAGGTGCTGGTCGTGCCGCTGCTGGCCTTCACCGCGCGCGGCGAGCGGCTGGGCTACGGCGGGGGCTTCTACGACCGGACGCTGACGGATCTGCGCGCGCGCGGCCCCGTGACGGCGATCGGCTTCGCCTTCGCCGCGCAGCAGGTGGAGGCGCTGCCCCTGGAGCCGACCGACGAGCGCCTCGACCTCATCGTCACCGAGGCCGGCGTGCTCGTGCCCTGAGCCGCGGCCGGGCGGCCTCGGCGGGCTCCTCGCGCCGGACGGCGGCAGGCCGGTGCGCCGGCCCGCGCGGTCCGGGCGGCGTCCGCGCCTCCGCCCGGCCGGCCCCGGACGCCGCCCCGGCCGAGACCTCGGGAGCAGCGGCACGCCCTCGGCCCACGGGCCGGCCGGATCCCGCTTGCCACATCCCGCTTGCCACCGTCCGCGCCGCGCGCGATGGGGCGGCCATGAGACTCCTCTTCCTCGGCGACGTGATGGGGCGCGCGGGCCGCGCGGCGGTGGCCGAGCGGCTGCCGAGGCTGCGCGCCGACTGGCGGCTCGACTTCGTGGTGGTCAACGTCGAGAACGCCTCGAACGGGGCGGGCTGCACCGAGGGCCACGCCCGCGCCATCCTCGCCGCGGGCGCCGACGCGATCACTCTGGGCGACCACGCCTTCGACCAGCGCGAGATGATGGCCTTCGCGGACGACCCGCGCGTGGTGCGCCCGCTCAACTTCGCGCGCGCGGCGCCCGGCAAGGGAGCCCGGCTCTTCGACACCCCCCGCGGCAAGGTCGCCGTGCTCCAGGCGCTGGGCCAGGTGTTCATGAAGCGGCCCTTCGACGACCCGTTCTCGGCGCTCGACGCCGCGCTCAGGCCCTATCCCCTGGGGGGCCTCGCCGGCGCCGTGATCGTGGACGTGCACGCGGAGGCCACGTCCGAGAAGATGGCGCTCGGCCACGTCCTCGACGGCCGCGCCAGCCTGGTCGCGGGCACCCACACCCACGTGCCCACGGCCGACGCGCAGCTGCTGCCGGGCGGCACCGCCTACATCAGCGACGCGGGCATGTGCGGCGACTACCTCAGCGTGATCGGCATGGAGAAGGCGGAGCCCGTGAGGCGCTTCGTCACCGGCATGCCGGGCGCGCGCTTCACGCCCGCGCTGGGCGAGGCCACGCTCTGCGGCCTCTTCGTGGAGACCGACGCGAGGGGGAGGGCCACCCGCGCCGTGCCCGTGCGCCAGGGCGGGCGGCTCGCGCCCTCGGGGCCCGAGGCGTGAGCGCGACCGCGCCGGGTCGCGCCTTCGCCGTCGCGGGGCCGGCGGCGGCGCTGACGGCGCTCGGCGCCGGCTGGGGGCTGAGCGCCACCCTGAGCAAGATCGCGGTCTCGACCGGCTACCAGCCCTTCGGGCTGCTGATGTGGCAGACGGTGATCGGCGCGGGCGTGCTGGGCGCGGTCCTGCTCGCGCGGGGCCGGCGCTTCGCCTTCGGACGGGCGCAGTTCGCGGCCTGCCTCATGATCTCGCTCGCGGGCAGCGTGCTGTCGGGGGTCGCCTACTACCTCGCGGTGGCGCGCCTGCCGGTGGGGATCATGGTGATCCTGATCTCGCTGGTGCCGATGATCGCCTTCCCGATGGCGCTCGCGCTCGGCGTCGAGCGCTTCGCGCCCGCGCGCCTCGCGGGGCTCGTGCTGGGCCTCGTGGGCGTCGCGCTGATCGCGCTGCCCGACGCCTCGATGCCCGAGCGCCTGGCGCTGGCCTGGCTCCCGGTGGCGGTCGTCGCGCCCGCGCTCTACGCGGCCGAGGCGGTCGGCATCGCGCGGTGGGGCACGGCCGGGCTAGGTCCGGTCGAGACCCTGTTCGGCGCCAACGCGATCGGCGTGGGGCTGACCGTGCCGATCGCGCTCTGGAGCGATCAGGTGATCGACCCGCGCGCCGCCTGGGGGCCGGCCGAGTGGGCCATCCTCGGCGCCTCGGTCATCAACGCCTTGGTCTACGCCGGCTACGTCTGGCTGGTGGCGCGCGCGGGCGCCACCTTCGCCGCGCAGTGCTCCTACCTCGTCACGGGCTTCGGCGTGCTCTGGGCGATGGCGATCCTGGGCGAGCGCTACGGCTGGACGATCTGGGCCGCGCTCGCGGTGATGGTCGCGGGGCTCTTCCTCGTCCAGCCGCGCCCCGCCGCGCCGGCCCTCGGCCCCGAGGCCGCGCCGCCCGATCCCCCCGCGCCCCCGGGGGCCGACGCGCACTGATGCGCCCTCGGGCCCCCGGCGCGGTTGCCGAGGCGGGCGCCATGCGATTAGGTGGCTCGGTCCCGACGGGGCCGAGCGGGAGGGGCGATATGATCGATCTGGGCCTCGGCCCCGGCGCCGAGGCGGCCCTGGTGCTCGGCATCATCGCCGTCATGTTCGCGGGCTTCGTCTCGGAGGCCTTCCCGGTCGAGGTCACGGCCATGGCCGGGGCCGCGGTGATGCTGGTGGCCGGGCTGCTGCCGGCCGACCGCGTGCTCGACGTCTTCGCCAACCCCGCACCCTGGACCATCGCGGCGATGTTCATCCTCTCGGGCGGCCTCGTGCGCACCGGCGTCCTGTCCGAGATCTCGCGCCAGATCGCCAGGCACGCCGGCACCCGGCCGCGATCGGTCATCGTGCTCCTGGCGGCCGCCGTGCTCTTCGCCTCGGCCTTCATGAACAACACGCCGGTGGTGGTCGTGATGATCCCGGTCGTGGTCCAGCTCGCCCAGGCGATCGGCGTGGCCGCCTCGCGGCTGCTGATCCCGCTGTCCTACCTGGCGATCCTCGGCGGGCTCTTCACGCTCATCGGCACCTCGACCAACCTTCTGGTGGACGGGGTCGCGCGCGAGGAGGGGCTGGCGCCCTTCACGTTGTTCGAGATCACGCCGCTGGCGCTCGTCGTCGCGGCGGTCGCGCTCGTCTACCTGCGCTTCGCGGTGCCGGCGCTGCTGCCCGACCGCGACTCGATGGCCGACCTGCTCGGGCAGCGCAAGAGCATGAAGTTCTTCACCGAGGTCGTCGTGCCCGAGGGCTCCTCGCTGATCGGCGAGGCGGTGTTCGACGTCGGGATCTTCAAGCGCGAGGGGATGCGCGTCATCGACGTGCTCAGGGGCGACGAGTCGCTGCGCCGCCAGTTCCCCGAGGTGACGCTCGCGGAAGGGGACCGGGTGGTGCTGCGCACCGACGTGCGCGAGCTCCTCGGCCTCAAGGATTCGGGCAAGGTGGCGCTGGTGGACCGCGTGGGCTCGCGCCGCACCACCACCGTCGAGGCGCTGATCTCGCCCGGCTGCCGGCTGGTGGGGCGCTCGCTGGGCTCGTTGAGGCTCAGGCGGCGCTACGGCGTCTACCCGCTGGCCATCCACCGCCGCAACCAGAACATCGGCCGCCAGCTCGACCAGATGGTCGTGCGCGTGGGCGACACGCTGCTGCTTGAGGGCGCGCCCGAGGACATCAACCGCCTCGCCCAGGACGTCGATCTCGTCAACATCGCCGAGCCGACCGAGCGCCCCTACCGCCGCGAGCGCGCGCCGCTGATGGTCGCGGTCCTCGCGGGCGTGGTGGGGCTCGCGGCCTTCGAGGTCGCGCCGATCCACATCCTGGCGCTGCTCGGCGTGGTGGTCGTGATGGCGGTGGGCATCCTCGACGGCGACGAGGCGTTCGGCTTCATCGACGCCCGCCTGCTCGCGCTGATCTTCGCCATGCTGGCCGTGGGCGCCGCGCTCGACGCCACCGGCGCCGTGCAGATCATCGTCGACTGGGTCGCCCCCTTCCTCTCGGGACGCCCGCCCTGGGTGACGCTCGTGTGCGTCTACGCGCTCACCACGGTGCTGACCGAGATCGTCACCAACAACGCGGTCGCGGTGGTGGTGACGCCCGTGGCCATCGCGCTCGCGGCCAATCTCGGCATGGACCCGCGGCCGCTGGTGGTGGCGGTGATGGTCGGCGCCTCGGCCGCCTTCGCCACCCCCATCGGCTACCAGACCAACACGCTGGTCTACGGCCCCGGCGGCTACCGCTTCACCGACTTCATGCGCGTCGGCGTGCCGATGAACTTGACGGTGGGGCTCGTCACCTGCCTCGTGATCCCCTGGATCTGGCCGCTCTGACCGCTCTTGCCGGGAGCACTTGACGGCGGGACAGCCCCCAGGCGAAGCCTGCCCCAGGAAATGGAGATGCTCATGCCTCACCATACCCTTCTCGGCCTTGCCCTGTCGGCTGCGGTCTTCGCCCTTCCTGCCCTGGCTCAGATCGATGCGGCGGAGGAAGCGCCCGGTGACGAGGGCGTGCCGACGCTTCCCGCCGCCCCCGACAAGGTCTGTTTCGAGCTGTGCTGCGTCGAGGGAGGCATCCTGGAATGCGTCGATGACGTGCCGATCCCGGACCCGGGGGTCGGGCCCACGATAGCTGCCAGTCCCGAAGGCGAAGGCTTCGCCACCGGGACTCGCATGGAGGCGATGGCGGTCGAGGAGGCCGCGGAAGCTGACGAGACGATGGCAATTACCGCGCCGCCGGAAGCGGCCGCCGGCGGCTGAGCCATCGTGGAGGAGTGGCAGGCGATTGCTCGGCATCTGTCGACCGCGCTTCGCTTCGGGCTCGTCCCGCTCCTGGCGATCGCATTCATGGCGGCCGCCCTCGCGGGGATCACCTTTCGGCGGCAACTGGTCCTCTTCGCCTTCCTGTTCGGCCTGGTCGGCGGGGGCATCGGCATGTTGCTCGGCGCCAGCCGCTCGCCGGCGGTCTCGGCGGTGCTCCCCGCCATCGTGACGGTCATCGGAGGCCTCGTCGTCGCGGTGTTTCCGAGACAGGAGGTCTCGGGGCGTCTGATCGTCCCGGCTCAGGGCGGGGATCCGCCTCCCGCGCTCGTGGCCTCCGTCGTCGCGGTCTCGATCGCCGCGCTGATGCTGTCGGCGGTCACCGGTGCCAATTTCGGGGCCGCGGTGCGCGGCGCGAACGAGGCCCACGAACGCGCTTTGGAGCGCCGAGCGGTGTATGACCGCGAGGTGCGGCTGCCCTTGGGTCGCGCGCAGCTGCGCCGGGCCATGGGCCTGCCGCTCGACGCGCCGTAGCGCGGCGCCGCTTGCCCCGCTGGGTGGCGTCGCGCTATGAGGCGTGCCGCCGGGAGGCTCAGCGAGGAGGGAAGGCATGGCAGGTCATTCCAAATGGGCCAACATCCAGCACCGCAAGGGGCGCCAGGACGCGGCGCGCTCCAAGCTGTTCTCGAAGCTGTCCAAGGAGATCACGGTCGCGGCCAAGATGGGCGACCCCGACCCCGAGAAGAACCCCCGCCTGCGCCTCGCCGTCAAGGAGGCCAAGTCTGTCTCGGTGCCGCGGGACGTGATCGACCGCGCCATCGCCAAGGCCCAGGGCGGCGACGCCGAGTCCTACGACGAGATCCGCTACGAGGGCTACGGGCCGGGCGGCGTCGCGGTCATCGTCGAGGCGATGACCGACAACCGCAACCGCACCGCCTCGACCGTGCGCTCGACCTTCGGCAAGCACGGCGGCAACTTGGGCGAGACGGGCTCCGTGGGCTTCATGTTCGAGCGCAAGGGGCAGGTGGTCTACCCGGCCGCCGCGGGCTCGGCCGACGACGTGATGATGGCCGCGATCGAGGCCGGCGCGGAGGACGTCGAGTCGGGCGAGGACGGCCATGTGGTCTGGTGCGCCGACACCGACCTGGCGCAGGTCGCGGCCTCGCTGGAGGCGGCCCTGGGCGAGTCCGAGACGACCGCGCTCGTCTGGCGCCCGACCACCACGACCGAGATGGACCTCGACGGGTTGCAGAAGCTCATGCGCCTGGTGGACGCGCTCGAGGACGACGACGACGTGCAGTCGGTGACGACCAACTTCGAGGCCTCCGACGAGGTCATGGCCGAGCTGTCGTCCTGACCTCCGACGCGAGGGCGGCAGACCCGCGCGAGGATGTCGCCCGCCAGGTCGCGGCGAGGTTCGCGGCGCACGCGGCCGTCGAGGCGGTGACGCTCGGGGGCTCGGTTGCCACCGGCACGGCCGACGAGGGCTCGGACATCGACCTCTACGTCTACGCGACGGTCGAGCTGCCCGTCGCCGTGCGAGCGCAGATCGCGCGGGCGCAGGGCACCGAGGGCCGCGTCGAGATCGGCAACCGTTTCTTCGAGCCCGGCGACGAGTGGCGGGACGCGGCGACCGGCGTCGGCGTGGACGTCATGCACCGCGGCCTCGGCGACTTCGCGGACCGCCTCGCCTCGGTGCTCGACCGGCACGAGGCCCAGCTCGGCCACACCACCTGCTTCTGGCACAACATCCGCACCGCGCGTCCGCTCTTCGACCGTATCAAGCGACATTCGGAACTGGCCCGGCGCACAGATCTGGCCTCACCCCGTCATGTGATTTCGACTTCGGTTACAGCGCCGACGCCTTCTGCAAGGTCGCCGCGCCTTGGTCAGCTACGCGCCGCCCGGATGGCGGGGCGGCGAGCGGCAGAGCGATGGCGAGCGAGGATCAGCGATGGCGGCACCGGGCGCCGAGCGTCGCGCGCACTCGGCGACGGACCGGTTCGAGTCACGGTATCGCGCCGCGGTCGAGCGGCGGCTGACGGGCCGCGACAGGTGAGCGGCGATCGGCTCGAGCGCAGGTAGTCCAGCTCGTCGCGCGATCAGGGGCTTCGGATCGGCAAGCACGCCATCCGCCTGCTCCGTGCGGCCCATCGAGGAGAGGCGCTCGGCGAGGTAGGCCGAAGACGCTCTACGGCACCGCCGTGAAGAGCAGCGGCGTGGTCCTGCTACTGGGAGGCGTCGGACCGGGTGCGCTCGAAGCGGCTCGTGCCGAAGATCCTGGTCTTGCTGCCGGCGCTGGAGCGACACGGGCAGCTTGCAGCTGACGAGGGACTGCGAGCGAAGCTCCTCGCGATCAGCCCGGCTACGATCGACCGGCTGCTGTCGAAGACGCGCATCGCGGCGGCGCAGGGGCGCAGGCGGCGGGCCGGCTTCAGCTCGGCGGTGCGCCGGTCGGCGCCGGTGAGGATCTTCGCGGACTGGGGCGATCCTCCTCCGGGCTTCGTGGAGGTCGACTTCGTGGCGCATTCCGGCGTCAGCGCGGCCGACGCCTTCGAAGTGCAGACGTGGTCGCTGAACCGCATCGCGACGGTCTGCGACTGCGGAGTGACGGGCCGGTGCTCGATGCGCGCATGGGCGACGCTGCGCAGTCTCGAGGCGCTGACCAGGCGGCGCGCGAGCTCGCTCCCCGATCAAGCGCCACGGCACCGAGGGGCGTTCGACTTCGATCACCACCGCGCAGTCCGCTCATGAACGCGTCGGCTCGGTCTCGCGCGCGTGCCGGGCGCGGGCGCGTCGAGGTCAGCGGTCGCATCGCGGCGGCCTCGACGCGCAAGAAGCTGACCATGGGCGCCTCGCCGGTGGAGCAGAAGAACGGGGCGATCGTGCGATCTCGCGCGTCCGCTCGGCCACGGCGCGCTTCGAGGGCGTGAAGTCTCTGCGAAGGCGCTCGCTCGGCTCTACGCGGCGTTGCCCGCTGCACGTGAGCCCACGCCGCGCTCGTTCTTGCGCGAGAAGTCCGCGCCGGTACGGCGCGAAGGCCTGGACCGGAAGCGCGCACGCGCCGGCAACGGCGTGGCGATCGGGCTCTGAGCACCACCTCCGGGACGGCGCGACACGGAGCAGCATCAGAGCGCGCGCATCGTCGAGCAGCACCTCCTCAGGCACGCCCCCAAAGGCTGCGAAGTCACTCGCGCATGGCGACGATCCAGGGCTCCTGGCGCACGCCGAGTAGGGCCGGCGCGTCGCAGCCGGCGCGAGCGGCCAGCGTCGCCACGGGGAACGACGCCGGTCGCCGATCAACCTCGATCTCGGCCAGCGTCTGGCCGAAGTCGATCTGCAACTGCTGGCCCGGGCGCGTCTCGAACCTCACCGTCGCCCGCGCTATCGGCCCGTAGCGCTTGAGCGCAGCGATGCCACCGAAACGCTCCACCGTGCGCATGCTTACCTCGATGCCCCACTCGGGCCGCGAGCTCATGGCGAACCACGTCCGCGCAGCCCGAGATGGCGGCGGTCGCGCTCTGACAGCCAGCGCTCAAGACCGTCGAGCGACATCTTGCGTGTCGGTGCCACCGGCGTCGCCGACATCCATCTGCGCAGCCACCGCCGCAGCGGCGTCGCGACAGGCAGCTGGCGGATCCGCAGAGCCCAGGCGAAGCGGATGCATCCGCAGCTCGGACACGGTCGGCTCGCTTCGACTCGTCCTCCGCGCCCGGTCAAGAAGCGGCGGCTCTGGCGCCGCCTGAGGCCGCGGCGCTCGGTACGACAGTTCTCAGATGAGGCAACAGGCCGGACCAGTTTGCCGTGACGCCTGACAGACCGGAGGGGCCGCTACGCCGCGCTCGCGCGGGAGGCCGCGCGGCCCTACCCCGACGCCCTCACGCGCGCGATCGTCGCCAAGAACTGGCCGATGCTGACGGTCGCCCGCGCGAGCTGGCGCCACCAGCTCGACGCGGCGCTCCGGCGGGGCGACGCGGTCTCGGCGAACCACCGCGCCGCGGCGTTCCTGGCGAGCTGGTTCGACCTCCTCTTCGCGCTCAACCGCCAGCCGCACCCCGGCGAGAAGCGCCTGATCGCGCACGCGCGCACGCTCTGCCCCGACCGGCCCGAGGCGATGGAGGCCACGATCCGCGACTTCCTGCGGGCCGCCGCCGCGCTCGATCCGGCCGCGCTGGCCGAGCTGGACCGTCTCGCGGCGAGCCTCGGCGAGCGGCTGGGCGCGGCCGGCCTCGTGGAGCGCGGGTGACCCGCCCGTCCCGGCACCGCCCAGACGCGGGCTCCGGCGCGGGCGGGCGCACCGGGGTCGCCAACTGGCAGTTCCGGCGTAATGGGTCGAGAACGCGGGCGGAACGCGATGGAGGATCGCGCGTCCGAGCTGCTTGGTCGAGCCAAGATTATTATGCAATAATAATATTTTGTGAACGTGACTTGAGGTTCGTCATCGAGCCAGAGCGCGCCGGAAGCCCGGTCCTCGACGGCCGCGGGGCCGCCAAGATGGGGCGCGTGCCGAGGATCACCGTCTCGGGCTCGTCCGCGGCGCGACCCTGCGCCCATGGGTCCGGCCCCCGCGCCGGCGCGCCGTGGCCCGCCCGGCGCGGATGCGCCATGAGGGGGCGGTGAGCGCCGCGCTCGCGGGCTTCTCGCTCGGCCTCTCGCTGATCCTCGCCATCGGCGCGCAGAACGCCTTCGTGCTGCGCCAGGGGCTCGTGGGGCGCCACGTCGGCGCCGTCTGCCTGACCTGCGCGCTGTCGGACGCGGCGCTGATCGCCGCCGGCGTGGCGGGCTTCGGCTGGCTGGTCGAGGCCGTCCCCTGGGTCGAGCCGGTGTTCCGCTGGGGCGGCGTCGCCTTCCTCGCGGCCTACGGCGCGATGGCCTTCCGCTCCGCCTGGCGCGGGGGCGGCGCGCTGCGGGCCGCGGACGGGGCGGGCGCGGGGCTCGGGGCGACGGTGGCCGCCTGCCTCGCGCTGACCTGGCTCAACCCGCACGTCTACCTCGACACGGTGGTGCTGCTGGGCTCGGTCGCGGCCTCGCAGGAGGAGGGCTCGCGGCTCGCGTTCGGGGCGGGCGCCGTCACCGCCTCCTTCGCGTTCTTCTTCGCCCTGGGATACGGCGCGCGCGTCCTGCGCCCGGTCTTCGCGCGGCCCGGCGCGTGGCGCGCGCTCGACGCGGGCGTGGGCGTCGTGATGTGGGCCATCGCCGCGCGCCTGGCCATGGGTGGCTGATCGGGGGCGCCGATCGCTTGCGGAGCCGCGCGCCGCTCCTTAGGCGAGCCCCGTGAGCGCCACCGTCCCGAAGCCACCCCACGCCATCGCCACGGCCGACCGGCCGGTCGAGGGCATCCTCTGGATGCTGCTGACGGGGTTCCTGTTCGTCGGCGTCACCGCGCTGGTCAAGCATGTCGGGCGGGCCGTGCCCGCGCCCGAGGCCGCGTTCCTGCGCTTCGCCTTCGGCACGGTGATCCTGCTGCCGGCGATCGGCGCGGTCCGGCGCGCGCGGCTGACCCGGCGCATGCTGCGGCTGCTGGCGCTGCGCGGCGTCGTGCACAGCGCCGCGGTCTCCTTGTGGTTCTTCGCCATGGCGCGCATCCCGATGACCGACGTGACGGCGATGAACTACCTCTCGCCGATCTATGTCGGGCTCGGCGCCGCCCTCGTCCTCGGCGAGCATCTGCCCAAGCGCCGGATCCTCGCCGTGGCGCTGGCGCTCGCGGGCGTCGCCATCGTGCTGCGCCCGGGCATGCGCGAGGTCTCGCAGGGGCATCTGGTGATGCTCGTCATGCCGATGCTGGCCGCCACCGGCTACCTCATCGCCAAGCGCCTGTCCTCGGAGCTGCCGGCCGTGGTGATCGTCGGGATGCTGTCGGTGACGGTGACGATCGGGTTGGCACCCGTGGCCCTGGCGGTCTGGGTGACGCCCACGCCGGCGCAGCTCGGCTGGCTCGCGCTGGTGGCGGCCTTCGCCACCGCCGGGCACTACGCCATGACGCGCGCCTTCGCCGCGGCCCCCGTCAGCGCGACGCAGCCCGTGACCTTCCTCCAGCTCGTCTGGGCCGCGATCCTCGGCTGGGCCGTCTTCGACGAGGCGGTGGACCCCTTCACCGTGCTCGGCGGCACGCTGATCGTGGCGGCGGTGAGCTACGACGCCTGGCGCGAGGGGGCCTCGGCGCGCGCGGCGCGGGCGCCCGCGCCCTGACGCTCGGATCCGGCGAGGTGGCGCAGCACCCGCTCGCGCGTCACCACGCCGCCCGTGGCGACGGGCACCGCCTCGCAGGTGGTCAGCCGCCCGATCAGCTCGCCCACCGGCGTGGCGTCGGGCAGCGGCTCGCCGGGCGCCTGCCCGGGCTCGGCGAAATCCCCGGCCGTCAGCACGCCCATCGGGTTCATGTGCGCCACGAAGTCCGCCACGTAAGGGGTCGCGGGCGCCGAGACGATCTGCGACGACGTGCCGACCTGGATGATGCGGCCGCCCTCCATGATGGCGATGCGGTCGCCGATCCTGAGCGCCTCGTCGAGGTCGTGGGTGACGAAGACGATGGTGCGCCGGAGCCGCTGCTGGAGGTCCATCAGCTCGTCCTGGAGCCGCGTGCGGATGAGCGGGTCGAGCGCCGAGAAGGGCTCGTCCATCAACAGGATCGGCGCGTCGGTGGCGAGCGCGCGCGCGAGCCCCACGCGCTGCTGCATCCCGCCCGACAGCTCCGCCACCGGCGCGTCGGCGCGGTCCGCGAGGCCCACCAGCTCGAGCTGGCGCGCCACCGCCTCGGCGCGCTGGGCCTTCGGCACGCCCGCGAGCTCCAGCGCCAGCCCGACGTTCTGCGCCACCGTGCGCCAGGGCAGCAGGCCGAACTGCTGGAACACCATCGCCACCGTGCGCGCGCGCAGCCGGCGCAGCTCCTTCGGCTTGGCATGGGTGACCGACGCCATGCGCCCGTCCGCGCGCACCCGCACCTCGCCGCGCACGACCGGAGCGAGCCCGTTGACGGCGCGCAGGAGCGTGGACTTGCCCGAGCCCGACAGCCCCATCAGCGCGAGCACCTCGCCGGGCGCCACGTCGAGCGTGGCGTCGTGGACGCCGAGCACGGCGCCGGTCTCCTCCAGGATCGCCTCGCGGCCCTCTCCGGCATCGGCGCGGCGCAGCGCCTCGGCGGGCTTCGAGCCGAACACGACGCTCACCGCGTCGAAGGCGATGGCGGGGCCGTCCTCGGGGTCGTGGCTCATCGCCGCTCCACCCTGAGCATCCGGTCGAGGACGATGGCGAGCACCACGATCACCACGCCCGACTCGAAGCCGAGCGAGGTGTTGATCGAGTTGAGCGCGCGCACCACCGGCACGCCGAGCCCGTCGGCGCCCACCAGCGCCGCGATCACCACCATCGACAGCGACAGCATGATGGTCTGGTTGAGCCCGGCCATGATCTGCGGGAAGGCCGAGGGCAGCTCGACCTTGCGCAGGAGCTGGCCGCGCGTGGCGCCGTAGGCGGTCGCGGCCTCGATCAGCGTGGGCGGCGTGCCCGCGATGCCGAGCTGGGTGAGCCGGATCGGCGCGGGCAGCACGAAGATCACGGTGGCCAGGAGCCCCGGCACCATGCCGATGCCGAAGAACACCACCGCCGGAATGAGATAGACGAAGGTCGGCAGGGTCTGCATGAGGTCGAGCACGGGCCGCACCCAGCGGTAGAGCGCCGGGCGGTGCGCCACCGCGATGCCGATCGGCACGCCCACGCTCATGCAGATGACGCAGGCCGACAGCACCAGCGTCAGGCTCTCGGTGGTCTCCTCCCAGTAGCCCTGGTTGAGGATGAAGAGGAGCCCCAGGCCGGTGACGGCCGTCGCCATCAGGCTGCGCTGAAGCACCCAGGTGAGCCCCATGAAGGCGGCGACCCAAAGCAGGGCGGGCGGCGTCTGGAGCGCCCAGAGGACGCCCTCGATGAGCGTCTCCATCACCCCGGACACCACGTCGAGGGCGGCCGCGGCGTTGACCTCCAGCCAGTCGAACATGCGCGCCGCGGAGTCGCCCACGGGGATCTTGGCCTCGGTCAGCCAGCTCACGCCGCCACCCCGTTGCCCGGGGTGCGGCGGCGTGCGAGCGTCGCGCGACCCGCCCGAGGAGCCCGCCCATGACCGACCTGACGCTCTACACCAACCCGATGTCGCGTGGCCGGATCGCGCGCTGGATGCTGGAGGAGGTGGGCGCGCCCTACGAGGCGCGCGTGCTGGGCTACGGGGCGGAGATGAAGGGGGCCGACTACCTCGGCGTCAACCCGATGGGCAAGGTGCCGGCGATCCGCCACGGCGGGACCGTGGTGACGGAGTGCGCCGCGATCTGCGCCTACCTCGCCGACGCCTTCCCCGAGGCGGGGCTGGCGCCCGAGCCGGGCAGCCGCGGGCGCGGGCCCTACTACCGATGGCTGTTCTTCGCCGCGGGGCCCCTGGAGGCGGCCGTGACCAACCGCGCGCTCGGCGTCGAGGTGGCGCAGGACAAGCGCGGCTTCGTCGGCTACGGCGACTTCGGCACGGTGATGGACACGCTGGAGCGCGCGGTCTCGGCCGGGCCCTTCGTCGCGGGCGACCGCTTCACGGCGGCCGACGTCTACGTCGGCGCGCAGGTCGGCTGGGGCCTGCGGTTCGGCTCGATCGAGGACCGCCCGGCGTTCCGCGACTACTGGGCGCGGATCGAGCCGCGCCCCGCCTGGGCCCGCGCCAACGCGGCCGACGACGCGCTGATGGCCGAGGCCCAGGCCGAGGCGTAGGGCGCCCCGCGCCACGCTCAGATCCCCAGCGCCTCGCGCGCGGCCGGCAGCCCCGGCTCGCCGTCCCTGGTCGTCACGCCCTGGAGCCAGCCTTCGAGCATGTCGGGGTTCTCCTCGATCCAGGCGCGCGCCGCGTCCTGCGGATCCTCGCCCCCGTCGAGGATGGCGCCCATGATCTCGTTCTCCATCGGCAGGGTGAAGGTGAGGTTCTCCAGGAACGCGCCCACGTTGGGGCACTCCTCGGCGTAGCCCTTCGTCACGTTGGTGCGCACCTCCGCGCCGCCCAGGTTCGGGCCGAAGTAGTCGTCGCCGCCCGAGAGGTAGGTGAGGTCGAAATTGGCGTTCATCGGGTGGGGCTCCCAGCCGAGGAACACGATCGGCTCGTCGCGGCTCGTGGCGCGCGAGACCTGCGCCAGCATCCCCTGCTCGGAGCTCTCGACGATCTCGAACTCCCCGAGCCCGAAGGCGTCAGAGGCGATCATGTCGAGGATCTGCCGGTTGCCGTCGTTGCCGGGCTCGATGCCGTAGATCTCGCCGTCGAGCGCGTCGCGGCGCGCCGCGATGTCCTCGAAGGAGGCGATGCCGAGCGCGGCCCCGGCGGCGTTGGTGGCGAGCGTGTACTTGGCGCCTTCGAGGTTGGTGCGGATCGTCTCGACGGTGCCGGCCTCGAGGTAGGGCGCGATGTCGCCCTCCATGGTGGGCATCCAGTTGCCCAGGAACACCTCGACATCGCCCGCGGCGAGCGAGGCGTAGGTGACGGGAACCGAGAGCACCTTGGTCTCGGTCTCGTAGCCCAGCGCGCCCAGCACCACCGTCGCCGCGGCGGTCGTCGCGGTGATGTCGGTCCAGCCGACGTCGGAGAACACCACCGTCTCGCAGTCGGCGAGCGCGGGGGCGGCCAGCGCCGGGGCTGCGGCTGCGGCGAGGACGGCCAGGGCATGTCGCATGGGCGGTCTCCTGTCGGGGCTGGCCGCGAGCCTAGCGGACCGGCGGCGGGGCGCAATGCCTTCGCGTCAGGGGTCGGGCGTCCTCGGGTCGCGGGCGAGGCCGAAGGGGTCGCCCCGGTCTGGACGCGCGGGCCGAGGCGCGCCACATCGGAGCGTGGAGGACGGATGAGCGACCATGTGGTGATCGGCGCGGGCTCGGCGGGCTGCGCGGTGGCGTATCGCCTGGCGGAAGCCGGGCGCAGCGTGACCGTGATCGAGCACGGCGGCTCGGACGCCTCGGTGCTGATCCGGATGCCGGGCGCGCTGAGCTACCCGATGGGCATGGCGCGCTACGACTGGGGCTACCGCACCGAGCCCGAGCCGGGCTTGGGCGGCCGCCGCCTCGCCTGCCCGCGCGGCAAGGTGCTCGGCGGCTCGTCGTCGATCAACGGCATGGTCTACGTCCGCGGCCACCCGCGCGACTTCGACCACTGGGAGGAGGCGGGCGCGCGCGGCTGGGGCTGGGCCGACGTGGCCCCCTACTTCAAGCGCATGGAGGACTGGCACGGCGGCTCCTCCGACTGGCGCGGCAAGGGCGGGCCGGTCCACGTCTCGCGCGGGTCGCGCATGAACCCGCTCGTCACCGCCTTCGTCGAGGCGGGCCGGCAGGCGGGCTACGGCGTGACCGAGGACTACAACGGCGAGCGCCAGGAGGGGGTGGGGCCGATGGAGGCCACCATCCACGGCGGCAGGCGCTGGTCGGCCGCCGACGCCTACCTGCGCCCGGCGCTCAAGACGGGCCGGGTGAGGGTCGTGCGCGCTCTCGCGCATCGCGTGGTGTTCGAGGAGGGCCGCGCCGCGGGCGTCGAGGTCTCGCGCGGGGGCCGGATCGAGACGATCCGCTCGGGCGGCGACGTGATCGTGAGCGCCTCGGCGATCAACTCGCCCCTGCTGCTGATGCGCTCGGGGCTGGGGCCGGCGGAGCACCTGCGCGCCCACGGCATCGAGGTTCGCGCCGACCGCGCGGGCGTGGGCTCGAACCTCCAGGACCATCTGGAGATCTACGTCCAGATGCGCGCCTCCCAGCCGATCAGCCTCTACAGGCATTGGTCGCCCTGGGGCCGCGCGCTGGTGGGCGCGCGCTGGCTGATGTTCGGCAGCGGGCCGGGCGCGTCGAACCAGTTCGAGAGCGCGGGCTTCGTGCGCTCGGCGCCCGGCGTGGACTACCCCGACGTGCAGTTCCACTTCCTGCCCCTCGCGGTCAGCTACGACGGCCGCGCCATCGCCAAGGGCCACGGCTTCCAGGCCCATGTCGGGCCGATGCGGTCCGAGGCGCGCGGGCGCGTCCACTTGTCCTCGGCCGCGCCCGAGGCCGCCCCGTCGATCCTCTTCAACTACCTCACCGCGCCGCGCGACAGGGACGAGTTCCGCGACTGCGTGCGCCTCGCGCGCGAGATCTTCGCCCAGCCCGCCTTCGCGCCCTACATCGCGGGCGAGATCGCGCCCGGCGAGGGCGTCGAGGACGAGGCGCTCGACGACCACGTCCGGCGGCACGTCGAGAGCGCCTACCACCCCTGCGGCACCTGCCGGATGGGCGACCCGGACGATCCGGGCGCCGTCGTGGACCCCGAGGGCCGCGTGATCGGCGCGCCCGGGCTGCGCGTCGCGGACTCGTCCGTCTTCCCGCGCATCACCAACGGCAACCTCAACGCGCCCTCGATGATGACGGGCGAGAAGATGGCCGACCACCTCCTCGGCCGCGCCCTGCCGCGCTCCAACCTGGTGCCCTGGGAGCACCCAGCCTGGGCCACCGCGCAGCGCTGAGGGCTCGGCCCGAGCGGCGCGAGCGTCGGCCCTTCGCTCGTCGCGTGCCCCGAGGGCATCCCGCTCGGGCTGCCGCTCGGCGCCGAGGTCGGGACCGCCGCACCTGCGGCACCCCTTCCGCTCGGTCGGCGCCGGGGGCGCTCCCGAGCCTGGCCGCCGACCCGGCGTCGCGGTGGAGCGCCCGGGCGCGCGCCGGCCCCTCGCCGCGAGCGGCCTCGTGACCCGAACGCGATCGGCTCGGGTCGAGGGGCCCGGCGCCGAGGTCTCGCCCCGCGGCCCAGGGGCGCCGGTCGCCCTGCTGCGCGGAGGCGTCCGCTTGAGCGGGCGCGGGGGCGGAGCGCTCGGGGAGCGTGGCGGCGCGGACCGTGCGAGCCGATCCCGTCTTGCCCCCCTTCGGCACGGCGTTAACCTGGATGAATGACGCGACTCCTCGCCCTGGCCTTGCTGCTGACGGCCTCCGCGCCGGGCTCCATCGCGAGCCTCGTGCCGAGCCCCGCGCCGGAGCGCGCCCCCCCACCCTCCGAGGCCGCCTCGTTCGCCGGAGCGGTGCGCGTGATCGACGCCGACACCATCGACGTGGGCGCGGTCCGGGTGAGGCTCCACGGCATCGACGCGGCCGAGACCGGCCAGACCTGCGAGAAGGGCGGCGTCGAGTGGCCCTGCGGCGCCTGGGCGTCCGAGCGGGTGCGCGACCTTTTCGAGGGGCGCCGGGCGCTCTGCGAGCGGATCGACACCGACCGCTACGGCCGCGCCGTGGCGCGCTGCGCGGTGGACGGCGTCGAGTCGATCGCCGCGGCCAAGGAGGGGCTGGGCGGGGTGGAGGTGGGCGGGCTCGAGATCGCCTCGGGCGGGCCCGTGGACATGGGCGCCGAGATCGTCGGCCGCGGGCTCGCGGTCGCCTATCGGCGCTACTCCGACGACTACGCCGCCGTCGAGGCCGCGGCGCGCACGGGCGGCGCGGGCGTCTTCGCGGGCACGATGCAGCCCCCCGCCGAATACCGCGCGGAGCGGCGGGCGGGCGCCGCGGCCCGCAGGACCGCCGGGGCCGCCGGGGCCGCCGAGCGCGAAGCGCCCGATCCCGCCTGCCCGATCAAGGGCAACGTCTCGGCGCAGGGCCGCATCTACCACCTGCCCGAAGGCGCGTTCTACGAGCGCACCGTGATCGACGAGGGGCAGGGCGAGCGCTGGTTCTGCTCGCCGGAGGAGGCGCAGGCGGCCGGCTGGCGCGCCTCGCGCCGCTAGGCCGCGCGGCTCACTCGGCTGGGTCGGGGGCCGGGTCGGGGGCCGCGTCGGGGGCCGCGTCGAGGCCGATGCGGCGCGTGCGCCGGATGACGTAGGCGACCGCCCCCACCGACATCAGCGAGGAGGCGAGCATCAGGTAGAGGAGCGGCATTTCCCCCCGCTCGGGGGTCAGAAGCGAGCCCGTCCAGGCCGCGAGCGCGGCACCGCCCCCGATCATGAACGCCCCGCCGAGGCCCGAGGCGGTGCCCGCGAGGTGCGGGCGCACCGAGAGCATGCCCGCGTTGGCGTTGGGCAGCACCATGCCGTTGCCCAGGCCCACGAAGGTCATCAGGCCGAAGAACGCATGCGCCGAATGCGTCCCCGACAGCGACAGCGCGACCGACGTGACGAGGCCCGCGACGGTCAGGCACGCGCCCCACAGGATCATCCGGTCGATCCCCACCGCCACCGAGAACCGCCCCGAGACGAAGTTGCCGGCGAAGTATCCCAGCGCCGGCGCGCCGAAGTAGACGCCGAGCTGCGCGGGCGTGAGGTCGAACACCTCCGAGCCCACGAAGGGCGCGCCGCCGACATAGGCGAAGAACGCCCCCGAGGCGAACATCGCGGCGCCGACATAGCCCCAGAAGCGAGGGGAGGCGAGCAGCTCGGGGTACTCGGCGAACTGCGCGCGGAAGCTGCGCCGCTCGCCGCTCATGGTCTCCCCGAGATCGGCCCAGATCAGCGCGGTGACGGCGAGGCCGAGGCCGAGGAGCAGCCAGAAGCTCGCCCGCCAGCCGTAGCTCACGTCGAGCCAGCCGCCGACGGCGGGGCCCACCATCGGCACCACGCTCATGCCCATCGTCACGTAGCCGATCATCGAGGCGGCCTGCGCCTGGGGCACCATGTCCCGCACGATCGCGCGGCTGAGCACCAGCCCCACGGCCACGGCGGCCTGGACCATGCGGAAGGCGAGGAAGACCTCGATCGTGGGCGCGAGGGCGCAGCCCAGCGTCGCCAGCAGGAACACCGCGAAGGAGCCGAGCAGGACGGGGCGCCGCCCGAAGCGGTCCGAGATCGGGCCGACGGCGAGCTGGATCAGGGCGGTCACGCCGAGGTAGAGCCCGATCGAGAGCTGCACGACCCGGTAGTCGGTCTCGAAATACCGCGCCATGTCGGGCAGCGAGGGCAGGAACACGTTCATCGACAGCGCCGGGAGCCCGGCGACGAGGATCAGCGTGGCGATGTGGGGCGGGGTCGCGCGGTCGAGGAACCGCGACGCGGGGAGGGAGGCCATTCGGGGGCAGATAGGCCGTCCGCCGCGCGGCGCCAAGGCGCGGGGCCGCGCCGAGGGGCCTTTCGCGGCCCGCGCGCGGTCCGTAAGGAGCCCGGGACGGCTCACGGGGGGGAGGCTTCATGCGCGACATCCTGGCGGAACTCGAGGCGCGGCGCGCGACGGCGCGGATGGGCGGCGGGGAGCGGCGCGTCGAGGCGCAGCACGCGCGCGGCAAGCTCACCGCGCGCGAGCGGCTGGAGCTGCTGCTCGATGCGGGGAGCTTCGAGGAGTGGGACGCCTTCGTCACCCACCGCGCCACCGACTTCGGCATGGCCGAGGAGCGGCCGGCGGGCGACGGGGTCGTGACGGGCTGGGGCACGATCAACGGCCGCCAGGTCTACGTCTTCTCCCAGGACTTCACCGTGTTCGGCGGCTCGCTCAGCGAGACCCACGCGCAGAAGATCTGCAAGGTGATGGACATGGCGGTGCGCAACGGCGCCCCCGTGATCGGGCTCAACGATTCGGGCGGCGCGCGCATCCAGGAGGGCGTGGCCTCGCTCGCGGGCTACGCGGAGGTGTTCCAGCGCAACGTGCTGGCCTCCGGCGTGGTGCCGCAGATCTCGCTCGTCATGGGCCCCTGCGCGGGCGGCGCGGTCTACTCGCCCGCCATGACCGACTTCATCTTCATGGTCCGCGGCACCTCCTACATGTTCGTCACTGGGCCCGACGTGGTGCGCACGGTCACCAACGAGGTGGTGACGGCCGAGGAGCTCGGGGGGGCGGCGACCCACACCCGGCGCTCCTCGGTGGCCGACGGGGCCTTCGACAACGACGTGGAGGCCCTGGCCGAGGTGCGCCGGCTGGTGGACTTCCTGCCCGCCTCGAACCGCGAGGCGCCGCCCGTGCGGCCCTTCTTCGACGCGCCCTCCCGCGTCGAGCCCTCGCTCGACACGCTGGTGCCCTCGGGCAAGACCACGCCCTACGACATGGCGGAGCTGATCGAGAAGGTGGCCGACGAGGGCGACTTCTTCGAGATCCAGGCCGAGTTCGCGCGCAACATCATCACCGGCTTCATCCGCCTCGAAGGGCGCAGCGTCGGCGTGGTCGCCAACCAGCCGATGGTGCTCGCGGGCTGCCTCGACATCGACTCGGCCCGCAAGGCCGCGCGCTTCGTGCGGTTCTGCGACTGCTTCGGGATCCCGATCCTCACCTTCGTGGACGTGCCGGGCTTCCTGCCGGGCACGGGCCAGGAGTTCGGCGGCGTCATCAAGCACGGCGCGAAGCTGCTGTTCGCCTACGGCGAGGCCACCGTGCCCAAGGTCACCGTCATCACGCGGAAAGCGTATGGCGGGGCCTACGACGTGATGGCCTCCAAGCACCTGAGGGGCGATGTCAACTACGCCTGGCCCACCGCCGAGATCGCGGTGATGGGCGCCAAGGGGGCGGCCGAGATCCTCTACCGCTCGGAGGCGGGCGAGCCCGAGCGAATCGCCGCGCGGGCCGAGGAGTACGAGGCGAGCTTCGCCAACCCGTTCAAGGCCGCCGAGCGCGGCTTCGTGGACGAGGTCATCATGCCGCGCTCGACGCGGGCGCGGGTCTGCCGCGCCTTCGCCGGGCTCCGCGGCAAGCGGCTGGAGAACCCGTGGAAGAAGCACGACAACATCCCGCTGTGACACCTGCGGTTGAGTCGGGCGAGGCGGATGGGCGACGCTGCGCCCCCGAGCGGACCCCGAGCGTCCCCCGGGGGTTACCCCGGCGCGGCGAGCCTCTAGTGTCGGCGGCGGGCCCGGCGCCGTCGGGGTCCACCGCAACCGACCGCACAGGAGAACCCCATGCGCATCGTCCTCGGCCTTTCCCTCGCCGCCTTCGTGGCCGGCTGCGCCCGCGAGCCCGAGCCCGCCCCCGTGGTCGTCACCCAGCCCGCGCCGGTCACGGCCGAGCCCGTCTTCACCGGCAAGCTCTGAGGCCGCTTGCGCCTTCGGCGGGGTCGCGCCCGGCGGCGCGCCCTCGCCCCTCCCGGGAGCCGTCATGCGCGCAGCCCTCCTCCTGAGCCTCGCGGCGCTCGCCTCGGCCTGCGCCCCCGTCGTGCCCGACAACGCCCCGGTCATCGTCCCGCGCCCGGTGCCGCTCGATCCCGCGCCGCCGCTGGCGACCATCGGGCCGGTCCTCGATCCGGTCGGCACGTTCTGACCACGCCCTGGAGATCCCATGCGCCTTGCCCTTCTCCTGACCCTCGTGGCGCTCGCGTCGGCCTGCGCCCGCGAGGAGCCCTACGCCGGCGACACGCCGCCCGCGCCGCTCGAGGCCGAGCCGCCCCTCGGTGCCTACGGCCCCGTCGTCCTCTGAGACCGCGACCCGCTCCGAGGTGATCAAGCACCGCGGCTTCCCGGGCCGGCTCCCCGGCACCGACCACCAGTTCACCATCCGCCGTGCCAACCCGCGCGGCGCCACGCCGATCGTGCGGCGCGAGCGGCTCGCCGACCGACGACCCGGCGACCGCCGCGCCGACGCCGCGTTCGTGGCCGCGCTCTGGGCGTGCTTCGGGGAGGAGCCCTTCGAGCGCGGCAACCTCGACGCGGGGCGGCTGTCGTGGTTGATCGGCCGCGAGGTCGTGCCGGCCCGCGAGCCCTTCGACCCCGCCGCCTACGATTCGCTCCTGCGCCTCGACCCGGGCCGGGCCCGCGCGGCCTTCCCCGAGGCGTTCGACTAGGGAGCCGCGAGCGGCCGCCTGGATCGGGCGAGCCTCCGCCGAGGGCGGGGGGCGATCGGCGGAACTTGGCCGATGACGGGGCGTTCTTCACGTCGCTGTTTGCGGACGAGCCGCGGCGAGCGATCCTCAGAGTCGCGGACGATGAGGGTTGCCCGACTCGTCCGGCGTACCCAAGATAGTACCCCTTCCTCCAGGGGCCGGCCGAGTATCCCCTTGCTCGCGCCGGCTCCGACGGGTGTGGGGATGCCGCGCCCGGGTCCGAGGCGAGCCTCCCCGTGTCGCGCCGTGCCCCTGCGCCTTCCTGCGCGCGCGTCAGGCGATGACAGGCCCCCCTGTCAGGCGATGACAGGGCGTCGTGCTTCCCCCCTCCGAGCGCCTGCGACATGATCGCGACCGCACCTCGCCCATGAGAAGGATCACGGCATGCGACTCACTCGACTGGCCCTCGCGGCGGCCGCGCTCGCGGCGCTCTCGGCCTGCACGGACCCCTATGGCAACCAGCGCTTCAGCGAGACCGAGCGCGCCGTGCTCGGCGCGGGCGCTGGCGCGGCGATCGCGGATGCGACCGACAACAGCGTCGCCACCGGCGCCGTCCTGGGCGGCCTGATCGGCGCCGGCGTGGACGACAGGCGCATCTACGGGCGCTGAACCCCGGCGGCCCGCGCGGATCCCCGGGGCGCTCGCAGGCGCGCCTCGGGGGCTCGGGCTTGACGGGGGCGCTCCGGGCGGGCCCTAGGGGGGCGTCACGCAGCGTCCCGGAGCCCGCATGTTCTCGTCCATCCTGATCGCCAACCGCGGCGAGATCGCCTGCCGCGTGATCCGCACCGCGCGCGCCATGGGCCTGCGCACCATCGCGGTGCATTCGGACGCCGACGCGGGCGCGCTGCACGTGCGCGAGGCCGACGAGGCGGTGCGCATCGGCCCCGCGCCCGCCGCGCGCTCCTATCTCGACAGGGAGGCGATCCTCGACGCGGTGCGCGCCACCGGCGCCGAGGCCGTCCATCCGGGCTACGGGTTCCTGTCGGAGAACGCCGCCTTCGCCCGCGCGCTGGAGGAGGCGGGCGTGGCCTTCGTCGGCCCGCCCCCGGGCGCGATCGACAAGATGGGCGACAAGATCACCTCCAAGCGCATCGCCGCCGAGGCCGGGGTCTCGACGGTGCCGGGCCATGTCGGGCTGATCGAGGACGCGGACGAGGCCGTGCGGATCGCGGGCGAGGTCGGCTTCCCGGTGATGATCAAGGCGACCGCGGGCGGCGGCGGCAAGGGGATGCGCATCGCGCGCTCGGAAGGAGAGGCGCGCGAGGGCTATGAGCGGGCGCGCTCGGAGGCCGGCGCCTCCTTCGGCGACGACCGGGTTTTCGTCGAGCGCTACGTCGAGCGGCCGCGCCACATCGAGATCCAGGTGCTGGCCGATTCGCACGGGGCCTGCCTCTATCTCGGCGAGCGCGAGTGCTCGATCCAGCGGCGCAACCAGAAGGTCGTGGAGGAGGCGCCCTCGCCCTTCCTCGACGCCGAGACCCGGCGCGCGATGGGCGAGCAGGCCGTGGCGCTGGCGCAGGCCGTCGGCTACCGCTCCGCCGGCACCGTCGAGTTCATCGTCGACGCGCAGCGCGAGTTCTACTTCCTGGAGATGAACACCCGCCTCCAGGTCGAGCACCCCGTGACCGAGCTGATCACCGGGCTCGACCTGGTGGAGTGGATGATCCGCGTGGCCGACGGCCAGCCGCTCGGGATGACCCAAGGCGACGTGTCCCTGACGGGCTGGGCGATCGAGAGCCGCGTCTACGCCGAGGATCCCTATCGCGGCTTCCTGCCCTCGACGGGGCGGCTCACGCGCTACCGCCCGCCCGAGCAGCGCGCCGCGGGGCCGATGGCCGAGCGGGGCACCTGGGCCGCGGCCGTGGGGCCGGGCGTCGCCGCGCCCGATGGGGAAGGGGCCTCCGACGAGGGCGCCGCGGCGCCAGGGACGGCCGTGCGCAACGACACCGGCGTGTTCGAGGGCGGCGAGATCTCGGTGTTCTACGACCCGATGATCGCCAAGCTCTGCGCCTGGGCGCCCGACCGGGCCGCGGCCACCCTGGCGATGCGCGAGGCGCTGGGCGCCTTCGAGATCGAGGGGATCGGCCACAACCTGCCCTTCCTCGAAGCCGTCATGGAGCATCCCGACTTCGTCTCGGGCGACATCACCACCGCCTTCATCGACGAGTCCTTCCCCGAGGGCTTCCACGGCGCCACGCTGGCGCCCGGCGACCTGCGCGCGCTCGCCGCTTGCGCGGCGGCGATGCACCGCGTCTCGGAGATCCGGCGCGCGCGGATCTCGGGGCGGATGGACAACCACGAGCGCCGCGTCGGCGCCGATTGGGTGGTCACGCTCCAGGGCGAGCGCTTCGAGCTCGCCATCGAGGCCGACCGCGAGGGCGCGACGGTGCGGTTCCTCGACGGGACGATCCACCGCGTCACCTCCGACTGGACGCCGGGGACGACGCTGGCACGGCTCGACGTGGACGGGCGGCCGCTCACGGTCCGGGTGGAGAAGATCGTCCAGGGCTTCCGGATGCGCGCCCGCGGGGCGGATCTCGACGTGCGCGTGCGCACGCCGCGTCAGGCCGAGCTGGCGGCGCTCATGCCCGAGCGTCAGGCGGCCGACACCTCGAAGCTGCTCCTGTGCCCGATGCCGGGGCTCGTGACGCGCATCGACGTGGGCGTGGGCGACGCGGTCGAGGCGGGCCAGGCGCTCTGCGTGGTCGAGGCGATGAAGATGGAGAACGTGCTGCGCGCCGAGCGTCGCGGCACCGTCTCGAAGCTCAACGCCTCCGTGGGCGACGGCCTCGCGGTGGACGACGTGATCCTGGAGTTCGAGTAGGGCGGGCGCTCTTGAGCTTCGACCCCTGGCTCGGCCCCGCCGTCGTCGCGGCGGGCATCGCCGCGCTCGTCAACCTGCTGGGCCTGATCGTCACCGGGCGGCGGCTGCGCGGGCAGGAGCGCCGGCGCCGGCTGGAGCGCGAGGACGACCTGCGGATCGCGCTGGCGGCCGAGGTCGCCGCGCATGTCGAGCTGCTGCGGCTCTTCGACCTCGACGAGCAGTGGCGACGCATCGTCGGCCGGATGGAGGCCGAGCCCGACTACGCGCCCTTCGTGCCGAGCGAGCGCAACGACACGGTGTTCCGGGCGCTGGTCGCCGAGATCCAGGTGCTGCCGGAGGGGGCGATCGAGCCGGTCGTGCGCTACTACGGCCAGCTCCACGCGATCGAGGCCGTCGTCGGCGACCTGCGCTCCGAGGTGTTCCGCGCGATGGATCAGGCGGAGCGGATCGCCATGTACACCGACTACATCGCGCTCAAGAAGGAGGCGTTGGCGCGGGGCGAGGCGGCGATCGACGCTCTGAGGCCGTCGGCCGCTCGCAGCGTCCCGGGCGGGTGACGGTGGGCGGGTGACGGTGGGCGGGTGCCGCGGGGCGGGCGGCGGTGACGGGCGCTCAGTAGCCCGGCCGCGGGCCGGTCTGCCCCTTGAGGGGGGGCGGCGACTTCGGCGCCGCGGACACCGGCGCCGTCGTCGCCCGCGAGGATGGCTCCGACCCGGCGGCCCTGACGGGGCGGGCCTGGTCGAGGGCCGGGACGCGCGGTCGCGCCGAGGGCCAGGTCGGGCGACGATCGCCCGGGCGGTCGAGGCCCTTCGCCCGCTCCGGTCCCGTCACGAGGTGAGCCATGCGGACCCTCCATCCGGCGGCGCCCGTGCCGCCCGTCCTCAAGGTAGGGCATCGGACCCTGTGGATCAATGAATCCCGCGGCTCACAGGTTCGGATCGCGCGCGTCGCGCAGCTCCTGCTTGCGCAGCGGGAACTTGTCGATGGCGCGGGTGATCTCGCGCACGTCCCAGGGGAAGGGCTTGCGCATCTTGACGCCGCCGTCCTTGCCGAGGATCGCCAGCATGAAGCCGCGCGGGCGAAGCTTGCGGCGCACGTCCGACAGCGCCTGAGGGTCGGTGTCGGTGAGCACCACCACGTCGCGCCCGGCGAGCGCGTCCATGCGAGCGACGAGGAACTTGACCTGCTGCTGGAAGGCCGGGTCGGCCGGCGTGTCGGCGAAGACGACGACCGGCCGGGCGATCCAGAGGAAGTCGTCGAGATCGACGTCCACGGCGGAGAACACCACGGTCGGATCCTCCCGCCACGCGTCCGCCGCGGGGAGGAGGGGGGCGGGCGTGCGCAAGACGGGCTCCTCGGCCGCGCCCTCGGCAGGCTCGGCCGCCCCGCGCGCCGGCGCCTCGTCCTCGGCGAGGCCCACCGTGGGCTCGGACGCGGCCACCTCGGCCCCGCCGCTCTCGGCCTCGACAGCCGGCACCGGCACCGGAGCGGCCGCGGCCGCGGCCTCCTGCGCGGCCGCCGTCGCCGCCGGCATCGGTGCGGCGAGCAGAACCGCGATCGCGGCGAACGTGCGAGGCGATGGCATGGGGTCTCCCTCCGGCGTCAATATAGGCCCGCGGCCTGCGCTGCGAAGGGGGCGCGCGCACCTTGTCACGGCCTCGTCACGGCCTCGTCATGGG
The DNA here is from genome assembly GCA_963799455.1 of uncultured Alphaproteobacteria bacterium. Taxonomy (GTDB): domain Bacteria; phylum Pseudomonadota; class Alphaproteobacteria; order Rhodobacterales; family Rhodobacteraceae; genus CAWCXF01. The sequence goes on from CAWCXF010000007.1 coordinate 1,490,414, forward strand.
GGGACACGATCCCCGTCCGTCCTCGCCCGCGCCCGCAGGAGGCCCCCGTCCCGCCCCCCGGCGGCCCGGCGAAGCCCTTGCGGCACGCTCCGAACGCGCTCACAACCGGGCTGGGAACGCGACGACGGAGGCCCTCATGACCGACGACCGTGACGACGGCGCGGACCGGAGCGCGGGCGCGAGCGGCGAGGACGGCCGGACCGCCTGGGCCGGGAGGGCGGCGGCTGAGCTGAAGGGCCGCGCGCCCGAGGATCTCGTCTGGCACACCCCCGAGGGCATCGACGTGCGACCCGTCTATGGCCCCGGGGACGCCGAGGGGCTCCCCCACATGGGCTCCTGGCCCGGCGAGCCTCCCTATGTCCGCGGCGTGCGCACGACGATGTATGCCGGCCGGCCCTGGACGATCCGGCAATACGCCGGCTTCTCGACGGCCGAGGAGTCGAACGCCTTCTACCGCCGCGCCCTCGCGGCCGGGCAGCAGGGCGTCAGCGTCGCCTTCGACCTCGCCACCCACCGCGGCTACGACAGCGACCACCCGCGAGTGGAGGGCGACGTGGGCAAGGCGGGCGTCGCCATCGACTCCGTGGAGGACATGAAGATCCTCTTCGACGGCATCCCGCTTCAGGACATCTCGGTCTCGATGACGATGAACGGCGCCGTGATCCCGGTGCTCGCCTCCTTCATCGTCGCGGGAGAGGAGCAGGGGGTCGAGCGCGCCGCCCTCTCGGGGACCATCCAGAACGACATCCTCAAGGAGTTCATGGTCCGCAACACCTACATCTACCCCCCCGAGCCCTCGATGCGGATCGTCGCCGACATCATCGACTACACCGCCCGCGAGATGCCGCGCTTCAACTCGATCTCGATCTCGGGCTACCACATGCAGGAGGCCGGCGCGACGCTCACGCAGGAGCTGGCCTTCACGCTCGCCGACGGGCGCGAATACGTCCGCGCCGCCGTCGCCCGCGGCATGGACGTGGACGCCTTCGCGCCCCGCCTGTCGTTCTTCTTCGCCATCGGGATGAACTTCTTCATGGAGGCCGCGAAGCTGCGCGCCGCGCGCGTGCTGTGGCACGAGATCATGACCGAGTTCGGGGCGAGGACGCCGCAGTCGCTCATGCTGCGCACCCACTGCCAGACCTCCGGCGTCTCGCTCCAGGAGCAGGATCCGATGAACAACGTCGTGCGCACCGCCTACGAGGCGCTCTCGGCGGTGCTGGGCGGCACGCAGTCGCTGCACACCAACTCCTTCGACGAGGCGATGGCGCTGCCCTCGGCCACCTCCTCGCGGGTGGCGCGCAACACCCAGCTCATCCTCCAGCACGAGACCGGCGTGACCCGCGTGGTCGATCCGCTCGCCGGCTCCTACTACGTCGAGGCGCTGACGGGCGAGCTGATCCGCGAGGCCCGCGCGCTGATGGAGGAGGTCGAGTCCCTGGGCGGCATGACCGAGGCCGTGGCGTCGGGCATGCCGAAGCTCCGCATCGAGGAGGCCGCCGCGCGCCGCCAGGCCCGCGTGGACCGGGGCGAGGAGGTCATCGTCGGCGTCAACCGCCACCGCCTGGAGCGCGAGGATCCGATCGAGCTGCTCGACGTGGACGACGCCAAGGTCCGCGCGGGGCAGGTGGCCCGGCTGGAGCGCATCCGCGCGACGCGCGACCCGGCGAAGGTCGAGGCCGCGCTGGCCGCGCTGGAGGAGGGCGCGCGCGGCTCGGGCAACCTCCTGGCGCTCGCGGTCGAGGCCGCCCGCGCGCGCGCCACGGTGGGCGAGATCTCGGACGCGATGGAGCGCGCCTTCGGCCGCCACCGCGCCGAGGTGCGCACGCTCTCGGGCGTCTACGGCGCGGCCTACGAAGGCGACGAGGGCTGGGAGGCGATCCGGGCCGACGTGGAGGCGTTCGCGCGAGAGGAGGGCCGCCGGCCGCGGATGCTCGTCGTCAAGATGGGCCAGGACGGCCATGACCGCGGCGCCAAGGTGATCGCCACCGCCTTCGCCGACGCGGGCTTCGACATCGACATGGGGCCGCTCTTCCAGACGCCCGAGGAGGCCGCCCAGGACGCGCTCGACAACGATGTCCACGTGGTGGGCATCTCGTCCCAGGCGGCCGGCCACCGCACGCTCGCCCCCCGCCTCGTGCGCGCGCTGCGCGAGCGCGGCGCGGGCGAGATCCTGGTGGTGTGCGGCGGCGTCATCCCCCAGGCCGACCACGCCATGCTGCGCGAGGCGGGCGTCGCCGCGATCTTCGGCCCCGGCACCCCCATTCCCCGGGCCGCCGCCGACATCCTGCGGCTCATCCGCGAGGCGTCCGAGGCCTCCGGGACGCGCGAGACCCACGAGGCCCGCGCCGGGACGGCGTGAGCGGGCGGCGGCGGCCCGCGATCGTCGCCGGCATGGCGGGCGGGGCGCTGTGGGGCGTCGCGGTCCCTGTGGCTCGGCCACGCCCTCGCGCCGCGTCCCGAGCCGGTCCCCGCGATCGCGTTGGCCTTCCTGCCGCCCGGCCTGGTGCTCGCCGCGACGATCGGCCGACCGGCGCAGCGGCGCTTCCTCGACACCGCCCTGATCGACGGCGACCCGACGACGGGTGCGGCCGAGATCGACCGCCGCGTCCTCGTGAACACCGTCGAGCAGGTGGTGCTGGCGCTCTGCCTCTGGCCGGCGCTGGCGGTCCTGCTCGGGCCCCGCGGCCCGGGCGTCGTCACGGCGCTCGGCGGGGCGTTCGTGCCGGCGCGCGCGGCCTTCTGGGTCGGCCACCACGCGAGCCCTCCGGCCCGCCCTTCGGTTTCGCCGCGGCCTTCCACCCGACCGTCCTCGCCGGGCTCTGGGCGGCGTGGCGGCTCGCCGCGATGGCGGCCCGATGACGCCGCCGCGGCCGGGCCGGGCCGGCGGCGACGCGGCCCTCCCCACGCCCCATCCCGCCGCGCCCCATCCCGCCGCGCCCCATCCCGCCGCGCCCCGTCCGCCGCGCCCCATCCCGCCGCGCCCCGTCCCGAGCCGCCGAGGCGGGTGCGCGCCGCCCCGGGCCGGGGTCGGCCCGGCCATCGGCCTGCATGACGATCCGGGCCGCACGCCCCGAGGACGCGGGCGCGATCGCCGCGATCTGGAACCCGGCCATCCGCGACACGACCGTGACCTTCGACTCCGTGGAGAAGTCCGAGGCGGATCTCCGCGCCCTGATCGCGCGGCGGGCGGCGGACGGCCACGGCTTCCTCGTCCTCGACGAGGCGGGCGTCGCGGGCTTCGCGCAGTACGGGCCGTTCCGCGGCGGCACCGGCTACCGGCACACGATGGAGCACACGATCCACCTGGCCGCCGGGGCTCGGAGGCGCGGTCTGGGCCGCCCGCTGATGGCCGCGATCGAGGCGCATGCGACGGGTGCGGACGCGCATGTGATGATCGCCGGGGTGAGCGCCGAGAACCCAGGCGGCGCCGCCTTCCACGCCGCCCTCGGCTACGCCGAGGCCGCGCGCCTGCCCGAGGTCGGCTTCAAGTTCGGCCGCTGGATCGACCTGGTCCTGATGGCGAAGCGCCTTGAGCGCGGCGGCGAGCGTGCCGCGCTGACAAGCCCCGGGCTCCGTCCTACCATGCGCCCCATGTCGGTCTGGATCCGCATCGCGCAGACGCTCTCGGCGCTCGCCTCGGGCGAGGCGCTGTCGGCGCTGTTCGACCGGCTGCGCAGCCCCCCCGAGCGCTCGGTCGCCTTCACCATCGCCGTCATCGCGCTCGGCGCCAAGATGGCCAAGGCCGACGGGCGGGTGACGCGAGACGAGGTCTCCGCCTTCCGCGAGGTGTTCCACATCCCCGAGGGCGAGGAGACGAACGCCGCGCGCGTCTTCGACCTCGCGCGCCAGGACGTGGCGGGCTTCGACGTCTACGCCGAGCGCGTGGCGGCCATGTTCGGCCCCGGCCACGCCGCGCTCTCGGACCTGATGGACGGGCTGTTCCACATCGCGCTGGCCGACGGCGACTACCACCCGGCCGAGGACGCCTATCTCGGCCGCGTCGCCGAGGCCTTCGGCCTGCCCCCCCGCGCCTTCCGCTCGCTGCGCGCGGGCCATGTGCCGGGCGCCGAGCCCGACCCCTGGGAGGTGCTCGGCGTCGATCCGGCCGACGGGGTGGAGGCGGCGCGGCGCGCCTGGCGCGCGTTGGTGCGCGAGACCCATCCCGACCGCATGGTCGCGCGCGGCCTGCCCGAGGAGGCGGTCCGCCTCGCCGAGCGCCGCCTGATGCGCGTCAACGGCGCCTGGGAGGCGATCGCCACCGGCGCGGCCTGAGACGGGGGGCGCGCGGGCGGCGAGGAGGACCGCGGGCGACGAGGCCACGGCAGGGCCACGGCGGGGCCGCGACGGGGCCTCGGACGGCGCGCGGGCCCGCGGTGGTCGGCGCTCGCGCGCGAGACGCACGCCTTGGATTTCCCCCGCGTGGGGCAACCCATGCCTGGCGGTGGTCGGCGCGCGCGCGAGGCGCGGGACCGGCTCGCTCGTCCCAGCCCGGCGGGCGCGGCGCCGGCGCGCTCCGGGACGGGATGACCCGGGATCCGCGTCCCGCCTCCCGGCCGTCCCGGAGCGCGCAGCCGGACTCCCCGAGGCCCAGCCGCCTTTGCCCGCCGAGCCCGACGCGAGGTCGAGATGGACCTCCGAGCCCCGCTCCCGTAGCATCGTCCCATGCGACGCATCGCCCTCCTCCTCGCCCTCGCGGCCGTGCCCGCGACCGCGCAGGAGCCCGAGCCCGAGGGCCGCGGCCTGATGGGGCGCGGCGCCGAGCTGATGATGCGCAGGCTCCTGGAGGAGGTGGCGCCGGAGATCGGGGATCTCGGGACGGCGATGGGCCTGCTCGAAGGCGTGATCGGGAGCCTCGGCGACTACGAGGCGCCCGAGATCCTGCCGGGCGGCGACATCCTCATCCGCCGCAAGCGCGAGACCGCCCCGCCGGTCGAGCCCGGCGACGGCGAGGTGGAACTCTAGCGCGCGACCCGACCTGACGGGATCGGCTCGGGCGCCCCGGGCTCGTTCGCGGTCGCATCGCCCGGGCGCCCGGCCCGGTTCGGCCGTTCTGTGGAATGCGGGCTGTGGAATGCTCCGCCCCGCCCGAACGGCCGAGCCACGACCGGCGGTCCCTCGCGGCCATCGTCCCTCAAGGCGCGGCGGGCAGGCGACGGCGGGCAGGCGACGGTCGAGGGCTCCCGGCGACGACGCTCCCCCCGGTCCGCCGCCGCCGGCTCCCCCGCCTTCTCGCCGCGGCCGCGCCGCCGACGGCGCATGGCGGGCGCCCTGCGGCGAACGGTCCGCCCCCGGCGCGTCGTCGGAGCCCCGGCCGGCCTAGGCAGGGGCCGGCGCAGGCCCTAGGTCGGGCGCGGGAGGGGAGCGATGCTCAGCGTGCGGGATCTGCGCAAGACCTATCCGGCCGAGGACGGCGCCGAGGCCGAAGTGCTGCGCGGCGTCTCCTTCGACCTCGCCCCGGGCCGCACCCTCGCGCTCACCGGCGAGAGCGGGTCGGGCAAGTCCACCGCGCTCAACCTCGTGGCCGGGCTCGACATGCCCTCCGGCGGCTCGGTCGAGATCGACGGGGTGGATTCGGCCACCCTCGGCGACGCCGAGCGCGCCTCGCTCCGGCGGGAGGCGATCGGGCTGGTGTTCCAGCAGTTCAACCTCATCCCCTCGCTGACGGTCGCGGCCAACCTCGCCTTCCAGGCCCGGCTGAAGGGGATCGACCCCGCGACGCAGGCCCTGGCCGCACGGCTGGGGCTCACCGAGCAGCTGTCGAAGTATCCCGAGCAGCTCTCGGGCGGCCAGCAGCAGCGCGTGGCGATCGGCCGTGCGCTCGCCGCGCGCCCGCGGCTGATCCTGGCCGACGAGCCCACCGGAAACCTCGACGAGGCCACCGGCTCGGCCGTCCTCGACCTGATGCTGGAGCTCGTCGCCGAGACGGGGGCCGCGCTGCTGATGGTGACGCACTCGACCCGGCTCGCGGCGCGGATGGACCGCCGGCTGCACCTGCGCTCGGGCCTGCTCGCGCCCCACGAGGCGGCCGCTTGAGCGTCCTGGCCGCCGGGGCCGCGCCCCGCCGGGATCCCGCCGCGCCCGCCCTCACCCGGACGGCGCTCGGCGCGGTCCTGTCGCATTGGCGCCGCCGCCCGCTCCAGCTCGCCACGCTCGTCGCGGGGCTGGCGCTCGCCACCGCGCTCTGGACCGCGGTGCAGGCGCTCAACGCCGAGGCCCGCGCCTCCTATGGCGGCGCCTCCACGACCCTCGGCCAGACGCCGCTGACGGAGCTGACCGGGGACATCGAGCTGGCCGACTACGTGGCGCTGCGCCGCGCCGGCTGGCTCGTCACGCCCGAGATCGAGGGGCGCGTCGCGGCCGGGCGGCACGAGATGAGGCTCGTCGGCGTCGATCCCGTCACCGCGCCGCCCGGCCCCGCGATCCCGATGCTGGAGGACGACGACATCGCGGCCTTCATCACCGGCGAGGGCCTCCTCTTCGCGCCCCCCGAGGCCGTGGCGGCCTTGGAGGCCACGCCCGGCCTGCCGCCGGTGCGCGTCTCGCCCAATCTCGGGCGCGACGAGGTGCTGACCGACATCGCCACCGCCGCGCGCATCCTCGGCCGTGGCGAGCGGATCGACCGGCTGCGCATCCTGCCCGACCAGCCGCTGGGCCGCCCGCCGCTCGACGAGGTCGTCCCCGGCCTCACCCGCGTCGAGCCCCAGGACGACGCCGACATCGCCCAGCTCACCGACAGCTTCCACCTCAACCTCACCGTCTTCGGGCTGCTGAGCTTCGCGGTCGGCCTCTTCATCGTCCACGCCTCGGTCGGCCTCGCCTTCGAGCAGCGGCGCGGCGTGTTCCGCACGCTGCGCGCCATCGGCGTCCCGCTCGGGCGGCTGGTGGCGATCCTCGTCGTCGAGGCGCTGATCCTGGCGCTCGCCGCGGGCCTCCTCGGCGTGGCGCTGGGCTACGGGCTGGCCACGCTCCTGATGCCGGGCGTGGCGCTGACGCTGAGCGGGATCTACGGCGCCGACGTCCCCGACGCCTTGTCGCTGCGCGCCGGCTGGGTCGCCGCCGGGCTCGGCATGGCGGTGCTCGGCGCGCTCGCGGCGAGCGCGCAGGCGGTGTGGAGGCTGTGGCGCCTGCCGATCCTGGCGGGCGCCGCCCCTCGGGCCTGGGCGCGCGCCTCGGGGCGCGCGCTCCGCCTCCAGGGGGTCGTGGCGCTGGCGCTCCTCGCGCTCGCGGCCGGGCTCGCGGCCTTCGGCGACGGGCTCGCCGCGGGCTTCGCGCTCCTGGGCGCGATGATCCTGGGCGCCGCGCTCGGCCTGCCGATCCTGCTCTGGGCGCTCCTCGGCCTCGGGCAGCGCATGGCGCGCGGCGTGGTGGCGGAGTGGTTCATGGCCGACACCCGCCAGCAGCTCCCGGGCCTGTCGCTGGCGCTGATGGCCCTGATGCTGGCGCTGACGGCCAATGTGGGGGTCGGCACGATGGTGGGCTCCTTCCGCCAGACCTTCACGGGCTGGCTCGACCAGCGCCTCGCTGCCGAGCTCTACGTCACCGTCCGCACGCCCGAGGAGGGCGAGCGCCTCCAGGCCTTCCTCGCGCCCCGCACGGACGCGATCCTGCCCATCGTCTCGGCCGAGACCCGCATCGGCGGCCTGCCGGCGGACGTGTTCGGGATCGTCGACCACGCGACCTACCGCCGCAACTGGCCGCTGCTGTCGGCCGTGCCCGGGATCTGGGACCGCCTCGCCGCGGGCGAGGGGGCGATGCTCAACGAGCAGACCGCGCGGCGCATGGGGCTCGGCGTCGGCGACATGGTGGCGCTCGCGCCGGGCTGGGAGGCGGAGGTGCTCGCGGTCTACTCGGACTACGGCAACCCCGCCGGCCAGGCGATCGTCGGCCTCGATGCGCTCGACGCGCGCTACCCCGGCCTGGCGCGCCTGCGCTTCGGGCTGCGCGTGCCGGAGGGCGGGACGCCCGAGCTGCTGCGCGCCATCGTCGAGGAGTTCGGCCTGCCGCGCGAGAACATGATCGACCAGGCCTCCGTCAAGGCGCTCTCGCTCAGCGTGTTCGACCAGACCTTCCGCGTCACCGGCGCGCTCAACGTGCTGACCTTCGGGGTCGCGGGCTTCGCCATGCTGACCTCCTTCCTGACGCTGTCGTCGATGCGCCTGCCGCAGCTCGCCCCGGTCTGGGCGCTCGGCATCACCCGCCGCCGGCTGGCATGGCTCGAGATGGCGCGCACGCTGATGCTCGCGGCGCTGACCGCGCTCGCGGCCCTTCCGGTCGGCCTGCTGCTGGCCTGGGCGCTCCTGGCGATCGTCAACGTCCAGGCCTTCGGCTGGCGCCTGCCGATGGACGTCTTCCCGCTCGACTGGCTGCGGCTCCTCGCCCTGGCGCTGCTGGCCGCGGCGCTCGCGGCCCTCATCCCCGTGCGCAGGCTCGCCACCATGCCGCCGCGCGCGCTCCTGCAGGTCTTCACCCATGAACGCTAGCCTCGTCGGGACGGGGGCGCTGCTGCTCCGCCTCCTGCTGCTGCTCTTGCCGCTCCCGGCCGCCGCGCAGGGGCTCTACGGCCTGGGCTCTGACGCCGAGGGCTACGCGGTGCCCCGGCCCGGCGCCCGCTTCGAGTTCCCCGCCGATCACGGCCCCCACCCCGACTACCGCATCGAGTGGTGGTACGTGACGGCCAACCTGCGCGGCGAGGACGGGCGCGACTACGGCGTGCAGTGGACGCTGTTCCGGACCGCGCTGGCGCCCGGGGGAGCGGCCGGCGGCGCCGCCTGGACCACGCCGCAGCTCTGGATGGGCCACATGGGCCTCACCACCCCCGAGCGGCACTTCAGCGCCCAGCGGCTCGCGCGCGGCGGCATCGGGCAGGCCGGCGTCGAGGCGGAGCCCTTCCGCGCCTGGATCGACGAATGGTCGATGGAGGGGCCCACGCCCTCGGACGTGCGCCTGCGGGCGGCGGACCAGGCGGTGGCCTATGATCTGAGGCTCGTGGCCGAGGGCCCCTTCGTGCCGCAGGGCGAGGCGGGCTACTCGGTCAAGTCCGCCACCGGGCAGGCGTCCTACTACTACTCGCAGCCCTTCTACCGGGCCGAGGGCACCCTGACGCTGCCCGAGGGCGAGGTCCGCGTCGCCGGCACCGCGTGGATGGACCGCGAATGGTCCTCGCAATACCTCGCCCGGAGCCAGTCGGGCTGGGACTGGTTCTCGCTCAACTTCTCCACCGGCGAGCGCATGATGGCCTTCCGCCTGCGCGACGCGGAGGCCGGCGACTACACCCCCGCCACCTGGATCGCCGCCGACGGCACGCCCACGCCCTACGGCGACGGCGCGGTGACGGTGACGCCCCTCGAGACCCGCGCGGTGGCGGGGCGCGCGATCCCGGTGCGCTGGCGCGTCGAGATGCCCGAGCGCAGGCTCGACATCACCACCGAGGCCGTGAACCCGGACGCCTGGATGGACACCGCCTTCCCCTACTGGGAGGGGCCGATCCGCATCTCGGGCACCCATGAGGGCATGGGCTATCTGGAGATGACGGGCTACGAGCCCGAGGACGCGCCGGGCGGGTGAGTGTCGGCGGGGGAGGCCCGCGTCCCGTTCGGATCGCACGATGTCGCAGGCTCCGGCCGACGGCGTCGCGCCGGGGCTCTCGGCGCCCCTCGTAGCCATCCCATCGCGGCCGACGATGCGCCCCGCTCGACGGCGCCCCCCCGCGTGCCCGCCGCGAGGGATGGGACGCCGGGCCGCGCGGGCCGCGGCCAACCGCTCAGGCCGGGAGGCGATGTCGGGATCCGCGGGCCTCGCGTCATCCGCTGGCGGCCGGCCGCGCGGCGTCCTAGACCGCCGCCCATGCGCTACGAGCTTCCCTCCGTGGCGGGCCTGGCCGCCGCCCCCTTCGACGACGTGATCGACGTGCGCTCGCCGTCGGAGTTCGCCGAGGACCACCTCCCCGGCGCCGTCAGCCTGCCGGTGCTCTCGGACGAGGAGCGCGCGCGGGTGGGCGCGATCTACGTGCGGGAGGACCGGTTCCGCGCCCGCAGGATCGGCGCCGCGCTGGTCGCGCGCAACGCCGCCGCGCACATCGAGGACCGGCTCGCGGATCGCGGCGGCGGCTGGCGGCCGCTGGTCTACTGCTGGCGCGGCGGGCAGCGCTCGGGCGCCTTCGCCTCGATCCTCGAGCAGATCGGCTGGCGCGTGGGGGTGCTCGACGGCGGCTACCGGAGCTGGCGGCGGCAGGTCTCGGGGCTGCTCTACGACGGCACGCTTCCCCATCGGCTGGTGGTTCTCGACGGCAACACGGGGAGCGCCAAGACCGACATCCTGAAGGCGGTGGGGCGGCTGGGCGGGCAGGCGTTGGATCTGGAGGGGCTGGCGGGGCATCGCGGCTCGGCGCTGGGCGCCGTGGCGGGCGGGCAGCCCTCGCAGAAGGCGTTCGAGACGCGGCTCGCCGCGGCGCTGGCCGCGCTCGACCCCGCCCGGCCCGTGCTGGTCGAGGCCGAGAGCTCGAGGATCGGCGAGCGCGTGGTGCCCCCCGCGCTGTGGAAGGCGATGCGCGCGGCACCTCGGATCGCGGTCGCGGCCGCGCCCGAGGTGAGGGCGGCCTACCTGACGCGGGCCTACGCCGACCTGACGGGCGACCCGGCGGAGCTGCGCGCCCGCCTGCGCTCGCTGATCCCGCTCCAGGGCCGCGCGCGCGTCGAGGCGTGGTGCGCGATGGCCGAGGAGGGCCGCCACGAGGCGCTCGCCGCGGCCCTGATCGCCGAGCACTACGACCCCCGCTACGCCAAGGGCGCCATGCGGCGCGACGCCCAGGCGAGCGCGACGGTGGCGCTCGATGGGGCAGGGGAGGCCGAGGTGGGGGCCGCGGCCGAGCGCGTCGCCTCGGCCATGGGTGCCTAGGAAAGCGGGGGTCTGGGGGCACGCGTGCCCCCGGCTCTTATCATCACAGGCGGCTCGATCATCTCGCCGATGAGCGCGGCCTCATGCCCAGCGTCGCGCAGGCGTCGCACGAGGGACTCAGCGTCGCCGGCCGGCACGGCCGCGAGCAGCCCCCCGGCCGTCTGCGGATCGAACAGCAGGTCGGCCCGCCGCCCGTCCGGCAGATCGGCCGCGACCGCCGCCCGGTTGGCCGGGGCGAGCGTCGAGGCCACGCCCTCGCGGGCCAGCGCCTCCGCGCCCGGCAGGAGGGGGATCGCGTCGAGGTCGAGCCGGGCGCCGGCGCCGGAGGCGCGGCAGATGTTGGCGAGGTGCCCCGCGAGGCCGAAGCCCGTCACGTCGGTCATCGCATGGGCGCCCGCGAGGATCGCCGCCGCCTCGCCCTGGGGCCGCTGCATCATGGCGAGGCACGCCGCCACGTCGCGCGCCCTCGCGCGGATCTGCATCTCGGCCGCGAGGATCGTGCCGGTGCCCAGGGGCTCGGTCAGGATCAGCGCGTCGCCCGGCCGCGCGCCCGAGAGGCCGATCGGCGCAGCCCGCGGCAGGCCCGTGACGGCGAAGCCCACCATCATCTCGGCGCCCATCGTGGTGTGGCCGCCCGCGAGCTCGGCGCCCGCGGCGAGCAGGGCGCCCGAGGCGCCCGCGAGCACCTCGCGCAGGGTCTCGGCCTGCATCCGCTCGGCCATGCGCGGCAGCACGATGGTGGCGAGCGCCGCCTGCGGCTCGGCCCCCATCGCCCAGACGTCGCCCATCGCGTGGATCGCCGCGATCCGCGCGAGCATCCACGGATCCTCGGTGAAGGCGCGCAGGTGGTCGGTGGTGGCCACCAGCCGCGCGTCGCCCACGCGCAGCACGGCCGCGTCGTCGCCGGGCGCGCTCGCCACGTCCTCGCGCGCCGGGCGGGGCAGGGCCGCGAGCGCCGCCGTCAGCGTGCCGGCGCCGACCTTGGCGCCGCAGCCGCTGCAGAGCGGGCCGGCCACGGCGCCGAGGGCCGCCTCGCGCGGCGGCTCGGGCTCGGGCATGGGGGGCAGGTCGCGCAGCCTCTCGATGAAGCGGCGGTCGATGCGGTCCTTCAGGCGCCACAGGGCGCGCCCCGAGACCGACCAGCCCGAGCGGTCGGCGACGGCGGCGCGCTCGCCTTGCGAGATCAGCTTGAGGTAGTCAGACTGCGGATGGTAGGCGCGGCGCGTCCCGCCCGTCAGCGCCGCGCGCAGGTTGTGATGCAGCACGGGGGCCGCGCGCACGGCGTAGGCGCCCGCCTTGGGGCGGGGGGCGTGGCTCAGATGGGCGCAGTCGCCGACGGCGAACACGGCCGGGTCGCTCGTGGCGAGGTCGGGTCCGACGGCGAGGGAGCCCTCGTGCGTGTCGAGCCCGAGCCCCGACAGCCAGCCGCGGGGCCGCGCGCCCGCGGCCCCCACCACCAGCGCCGCGGGCACCGGCGGGCCGTCCGCGAGATGCACCGCGTCCGCCGCGACCCGTTCGACGCGGGCGCCCTCTCGCAGCCGCACGCCGAGCGTCTCCATGGCGCCCAGCAGCGCACGGCGCGCGCGATCGCTCACGCTCCCGAGCGCCCGGTCCGCCTCCAGCACGGTCACGCGGGCCTGCGAGTCCGCCTCGCGCAGCGCGTGGGCCATGGCCATCGACAGCTCGACGCCGCCCGCGCCCGCGCCGATCACCGCCACGTCGCCGCGGGGCGCCGCGATGAACCGCTCCCAGCGGTCGGCGAGCGCGTCGAGCGGCTTGGCCGGCACCGCGTGGTCGGCGAAGCCGGGGAGGTCCGGCATGGTCGAGGTGATGCCCACGTCGATCGACGCCACGTCGTAGGCGATGTCGGGCCGCCCCTCGACCTGCACCCGTCGCGCCGCGCGGTCGAGGCCGGTGGCGCGCGCCAGCACGATCCGGGCGCCCGCGAAGCGCGCGAGCCGCACGAGGTCGATCTCCAGATCCTCGCGGCGGTAGTGGCCCGCGACGTGGCCCGGCAGCATCCCGGTGTAGACCGCCGCGGGCGAGGGGTCGATGAGCGTCAGACGCGCGCCCGCGAGCGGCCGCATCCCCCAGGCGCGCAGCACCAGCGCGTGGGCGTGGCCGCCGCCGATCAGGACGAGGTCGCGGGTGAGGGGGACGGTGGGCTGCATGGCGCGCTGCGGATAGGGCGGTGGGCCGCCGAGCGCGAGGGGGTGGCAGACCAGGCGGCGCCGTGTCACACCGTCGTGACCGGTGCGGGGCGGCGCGAGGCGCCGGTCCTGGCCGAGACGCGAGCGGCGCGGGGGCGGGCGCCGGGACCGCCTGGAGCGGAGCCGGCTTCGAGGCGATGGTGGCAGGCATGCGCGAACTTGTGCACGATCCCGTGCCGAGGCGATGAGCGCGGACCGACCCGGATCGGGCGTCGAGGCCGGACGCGCGCGGGCGCTGCGGCTGTTCCGGACGGGCCTCGCGGCGGCGGACCCTGAGGCGGCGGTGCGGCGCTCGCTCGACGCGGACCCTCCCGCGGGCCTGGGCGACGCGCTCGTCCTGGCGGCGGGCAAGGCGGCGCTCGGCATGCTCGACGGCGCTTCGGGCTGGATCGCGGCGCTCCCGCGCCGGCCGGAGATCCTGGTGACGACCAATCGTGAGAACGCGCGGGCGGAGGCCGGAGCGGCGTCATCGGGTCCGCCCGGCGATCGGCGCCCCGCCCTCCCGCCGTCCGCGCTCTTCGTCGCCGGCCACCCCGTGCCCGACGCCGAGGGCCTGCGCGCCGCCCGCGCCTTCGAGGCCGCCCTGCGCGCCGCGGGCCCCGAGACCCGGGTCCTGCTGCTGCTGAGCGGCGGGGCCTCGGCGCTGCTGCCCTCGCCCGCGCCCGGCCTGACGCTGGAGGACGAGGCGGGCGTGGCGCGGCTCCTGCTCTCCTCGGGGGCGTCGATCGGCGAGGTCAACCTGGTGCGCCAGCAGCTCTCGACGCTCAAGGGCGGGGGGCTCGCGCGGCTCGCGGCGCCCGCTGCGGTGACGGCGCTGATCCTGTCCGACGTGGTGGGCGACGACCTGCGCGCCATCGGCTCGGGGCCGACCGCCGGGGCGCTCGGCACCCGCGCGGACGCTGCGGCGCTCTGCCGGGACTTGGGGATCTGGGACGCGCTGCCCGAAGCCGCCCGTGCGCGGCTGGGGTCGGGCGAGTCGCCCGCGCCCACGCCCGAGGCCGACAACCGCGTCGTCGGCTCGAACGCCATCAGCCTCGCCGCGATGGGCCGGGCCGCGCCCGACGCCCGGGTCCATGCCGAGCCGCTGGTGGGCGACGTGTCCGACGCCGCCGCCCGTCTGCTCGCGCTCCCGCCGGGCGTGCACCTGCTCGGCGGCGAGACCACCGTGCGCGTGACGGGCGCAGGCATGGGGGGCCGCAACCAGGAGCTGGCGCTGCGCGTGGCGAGGGGGCTGAGGCCCGGCGACGTGTTCCTCAGCGCCGGGACGGACGGCCGCGACGGCCCGACCGACGCCGCGGGTGGGGTGGTGGACGCGGGGACCGTGGGGCGGATCCGGGCGGCGGGATTGGACGTGGAGGCGCTGCTGGCGGACAACGACGCCCACAGGGCGCTGGCGGCGTCGGGGGATCTGCTGGTCACGGGCGGGACGGGGACGAACGTGGCGGACTTGCAGGTCTTGGCTCGGAGATGAATGCCTGCGGTAAGATGCTGTGACGCTCAACTGACCTGCACGCAGCGCTGCCCGTCATTCAGACCCTTTTAACTTCTGTCTCTCTATCTTCAACACGCAACAACTTAACGAAGCGGGACCTGAGATGGGCATCTTCGAATGGATTATTGTTTTCTTCTTCCTGATAGCTGGAACTGGGGGATATCTTGAATTTCTGATGAAGAAGAACTGCAAGGAGCGCTCCCTGAAACTAGCTGAAGTAGCTAAGGCGGTTCACCCTAAGTATGAGAGCTCTCGTGTCCATCAGGAAGTATTCCCGCTGCTTGCGTTTGAGGATAGAACTTGCTGTCTCCTTATTGTATACGGAGCTAGCAAGTTCATAGAAGTTCACTACCGAGACATTGTGTCGGTAAAAGTCAGAACCGACGAGCAGACAACTCACGAAGCAAAGAGAGAAGGTGTTGTTGGTCGAGCTATCATAGGCGGAGTGATAAGCGGCGGTGCAGGAGCGCTTTCAGGCGCCATGACAAGTAAAACTGTTACTAAGGAAATCAGAGCAGATCTCCCGCATTTGGGTAGAGATACAAGTCGAAGGGGTTTTATCCAGAACGATTGATATAGTAACATATGTACGTGGACAATACGCTGAGTTCGCCGAAGGCGAGTTCCGCAAAGGCATGGCGATAGCGTCGACATCTGACGCATAGCTCGGAGTGCTTCGAGCGTACAGGAACTGGAGCCACTCAGGAGAGGCGAGCATCTGCCGCATGATGGTCTGGATGTTGGCAAGAGAAACCAAGCCAAAGATTCCGACGAAAGTTGTAGCGTCAGGAAGAGCCTGAGACCGAGGCTCTCGGAGCCCTGACGCCACTCGTTAGCCATTTGGCATCTGCTGTGAGGGCGAACTCAGTTCAGCTCCGCCGAATACTCCTCGTCGATCTTTCCTTCGGCGTCCGCCACGTCCTCGCGCAGCGTCGTGAGCACCTCCTCGCCGCCCTCGACGTTCTCGTTGAACCAGTCGTAGATCGGGGAGGCGGCCTCGGCGAAGGCGTCCATCTCCTCGGGCGTGGGGACGTAGATGTCGCCGCCCGCGGCGCGGAACTCCTCGTAGGCGGGGATCGACTTGCGCTTCGGGGACGCGAAGGTCGCCTGCTGGAGCTCGGCGAAGCCGTCCACCACGACCTTGCGCAGATCCTCGGGCAGCGCCAGGAACGCGTCGTTGTTCATCACCCAGATCGCAGCCATGTAGGCGTGCCCGTCGAGCGTGAGGTAGGTGAGGCCCGCGTCGGGGAACTTCATGTTCATGATGTCGGTGACGCCGTTCTTGGTGCCCTCGACGACGCCGGTCTGGAGCGACGAGAACAGCTCGGGCCAGGCGATCGGCGTGGGCGAGCCGCCCAGGATGCGGACCAGCTCCTGGGGCAGGTCGGCCTCGACGGTGCGGATCTTCATCCCCTCCAGATCCGACGGCGCGGCCACGCGCTTCTGGGTGTTGGCGAAGTTGCGCCAGCCCCCGGTGTTGCCGACGGTCATGATACGGATCGTGCCGCCCGAATCCTCGAGCGCCTTGTCGCGCAGCAGCTTCGTGAGCGCGCCGTCGGTCAGCACCGCCTCGGCCACGCGGTCGTCGCGCATGAGGTAGGGCAGGTCGAACACCTGCACGTAGGGGAAGATGCCCGCGGCCCCCCCGGAGGTTGTCACGAACACGTCGATCGAGCCGTCGGCCACGCCCTGGAGGCACTCTGCCCCGTTGGCGCAGAGCTGCGTGCCGATGAAGAGCTCGACCGCGATGGCCCCGTTCGAGGCCTTCTCGACGTAGTCCTTGAAGACCACGAGCCCGTCGTAGTCCTCGTCCTGCTCGTTGGAGTTGGCGGTGGCGCGCAGGGTGTAGTCCTGCGCCGCGGCCGAGAGCGGCAGCGCTACGGCGGCGGCGGCGAGCCAGGTGGCGACGGTTCTCATGAGACCTCCCTTACGTGGTCATTGCACGAAGCCCGCGAGGCGCGGGATCGTCATCGAGATCGCCGGGACGTAGGTGATCAGCCCGATCACGACGACCTCCACGGCGAGGAACGGCAGGATGGCGCGGGCGATGGTCTCGACCTTCTCGCCCGAGACGGTCGAGGCCACGAAGAGCACGAGCCCCATGGGGGGCGTGGCCAGGCCCACGGTCAGGTTGACCGACATGATGATGGCGAAGTGGATCGGGTCGATGCCCAAGCTGGTGAAGATCGGCGCCAGGATCGGCCCCAGGATGATGATCGCGGGGCCCGCGTCGAGGAACATGCCGACGACGAAGAGGAGCAGGTTGATCAGCAGCAGCAGGATCAGCGGGTCGTCGGAGAGCCCCAGGATGGCGTCGGTGAGGATCTCGGGGGCGTGGCTGAGGCTCACGACGGTCTTGAAGGCGACGGCGGCGCCGACGAGCAGGAGCACCGCGGCCGAGGCCAGCGCCGAGCGGGCCAGCACGGGGGCGAGGTCGGCCACCGTCATCGAGCGCAGGACGACGAAGCTCACGACGAGCGCGTAGGCCACCGCGATGGCGCTGGCCTCGGTGGGGGTGAAGACGCCGCCGAGGATGCCGCCCAGGATGATGATCGGGGTCTGGAGCGGGGCCACGGCGCGCTTGACGACGATGCGGAAGTCCGGGCTCACGGCGCGGCGCAGAGGGATGACGATGGCGTGCGCGACGAGCGCCAGGATCAGGAGCAGGAGCCAGCCGTTGAGATCCCCCGCGAGGCGCGCGGGGATCAGCAGGAGCAGCGCGATGTCGAGGCGCAGCAGGACGAAGGACGCCCAGTGCTCCAGCGGGCCGACGGTTTGGCCGCGATGGACGATGCGCTCGGCCTTGGGCAGGTCGTAGCGATTGGCCAGAACGCGGACCATGACCATGAGGCCCACGCCCACGAGGATGCCCGGCACGATGCCCGCGAGGAAGAGCGCGGCCACGGACTCGCCCATGACGTAGGCGTAGATGATCATGATGCCCGAGGGCGGGATGATCGGGCCGATGACCGAGGAGGCGGCGGTGATCGCGGCGGCGAAGCGGCGGGTGTAGCCCTGCCGCTCCATCGCCGGGATGAGCGTCGAGCCCAACGCCGAGACGTCGGCCACGGCCGAGCCCGAGAGCCCGGCGAAGAGGATCGAGCTGAGGATGTTGACGTGGGCGAGCCCGCCTCGGAGGTGGCCCATGAAGGCCTGGGCGAACTCGACCAGGCGCTCGGTGATGCCGCCGCGGTTCATGATCTCGCCCGCGAGCAGGAAGAACGGCAGCGCCATCAGCGGGAAGCTGTCCATGCCGTTGTAGACGTTGCGATACATCAGCGCCACGTCGCGCTCGGCGCCGGTGGCCCAGAGCATGACGCCGGGGGCCGCGAGCAGCGCGAAGACCACCGGCAGGCCGACCATCAGCACGGCCATGAAGAGCGGCAGGAACCAGATCAGCACGGCGGCGGCCGGCACGGGCGAGGCCCCGGCCCGGGGGCCGGGGCGCGGCGGCGGTCGGGGCTCATTCGGCGCTCGCCATGTCGGTGACGCGCAGGGCCGGCAGGCGGTCGTCGCCCCCCAGGAGCGAGACGAGCCCGCGCCCGATCGCCTCGATGTTGACGAGGAGCAGGAGCTGGATGCCGAGGTAGAGCGAGGCGTAGGAGACGGCGAGCGGCATCTTGGTCCAGCCGGGCGTGAGCGAGAGGGACGGAGCGTCCGAGCACAGCGTGAGCGCGAGGCCGGTGCCGGGCAGCGGGAGCCCCGCCTCCAGCGTGAACGGGAGCCACAGCGAGGAGGACTTGAAGAGGCAGCCCGACTGGACATGCGCCGAGGCGAGCGGCAGGGCGACGACCAGCACGCCCAGCGCGACGAAGGCGAGCGCCAGCACCAGCGCCGCGCCGAGGCGGGGGGGCAGGGCGCGCTCGGCCATGTCGATGGCGACGAAGCCGCCGCGGCGGTAGGCCACGGGCGCCATCAGGCCCGTCATCCACAGCATTCCGAAGCGCGCCGCCTCCTCGGGCCAGGCGAGCGCGGAGCCCAAGGCGTAGCGGAAGAACACCTGCGCGAGGATCACGCCCACCATCACGGCGAGCAGGCCCACCGACAGCGCGCGGCAAAGGGCCAGCAGACGGTCGTTGATCCAGGCGAGGGGCCTCAGGAGCCCCAGCAGCACCGCCATCCGGCCTCCTCCCGACGCGCGGCCCCGGTTGGCGTCCCAGGCTCGCGGCCAACGCCACCATCGGCCGCTCAGGCCGCGGTTGTAAAGCGCCCGTAGGATCCGGAGGCGAAGATCAGCGGGCGGCCCTCGCGCGAGGAGGCGCGCAGCACGCGGCCCACGACGATGTCGTGGTCGCCGCCGTCGTGGCGGGCGTGCGCTCGGCACTCGAAGCGCGCGAGGCAGCCGTCGATGACGGGGCAGCCCTCGGGGTTGGTGCCGTGAGGCAGTCCGTCGAAGGCATCGCCCGCGGCCGAGAAGCCGGCGCCGATCGCGCGCTGCTCCTCGCCGAGCACGTGGATCGCGAAGTGCTCGGCGCCCGCGAAGGCCTCGAATCGGCGCGAGAAGCGCGCGGGCGACCACAGCACCAGGGGGGGCTCGAGCGACACGGAGGCGAAGCTGTTGGCGGTGATCCCCAGCGGCCCGTCCTCGGTGGCGGTGGTGATGACGGTCACGCCGGTGGCGAAGCGGCCGAGCGCGCCGCGCAGCTCGCGGCTCGTCTCGGGGCCGGGGACGAAGGGGATCTCCGCCTTAGGGGACATCGGAGCCCAGCGCCGCGGCGTAGAGCTCGAACCAGGTCTCGCGGTCGAGATCGACCGCGAGCGCGTCCGAGAAGGACGCGATGCGCGCGGGGTTGTTGGTCCCCATCACGGGGACGATCCGGGCCGGGTGGCGCAGCAGGAACGCCACCGCGACGGCGGCGAGATCGATGCCGTGCTCGCGCGCGACGCGCGCCATGACGGTGCGCAAGGGCCCGCCCGCGGGCCCCGAGACGAGCGCGCCGCCCGCGAGCGGCGACCACGCCATGGGCGGGACGCCGCGCTCCTGGAGGAAGGCGATGTCGCCGTTGGCGAAGGGGTCCAAGGCCATCAGGCTCAGCTCGATCTGGTTGGTGACCAGCGGCCGGGACATGGCCGAGGAGAGCAGGGTCCAGTCGTGGGGCCTGAAGTTCGACACGCCGACCGCGCGGACCTTGCCGGAGGCCACCAGCGCGTCGAGCGCCGCGCCCGTCGCGTGGTGGTCCATCAGCGGGTCGGGGCGGTGCAGGAGCAGCAGGTCGAGACGGTCGGTGCCCATGCGCCCCAGGCTCGTGTCCACGCAGGCGCGGATGTGCTCGGGCGAGGTGTCGTAGTGCTTGACGCGGCGGTCCGGGAACTTCTCCGACGTCAGCAGGATGTCGCACTTGCCGACGATCTCGATCCGCTCGCGCAGCGAGGGCGAGGCTCGGAGCGCCTCCCCGAACACCGCCTCGGACTCGTAGTCGCCGTAGATGTCGGCCTGGTCGAAGGTGGTGATGCCCTGCTCCAGGCAGGCCTCGATCTTGCCCTGGACGTGGCCGGCCGAGCGGTCGGGGTCGTCCGCGAGCCGCCACATGCCGTAGACGATGCGGCTGACCTCGACCTCGCCCAGGCGCACCCGTTCCATCATCGCCGCTCCCCCGCGCCCAGCGGCGTGTCGGGCACCCCCTCCGGCACGCGCCCGTAGGCGTGCGGGAGCGAGGCCGTCTCCAGATGCGGCATGACGAGCCGCCCGAACTGCCGCGCCTCGTCGATATGCGGATAGCCCGAGAAGATGAAGGCCCGGATCCCCATCGCGCGGTAGGCCTCGATCTCCGAGAGCACCTGGTCGGCCGAGCCCACGATCGCCGCCCCGCAGCCCGATCGCGCCCGCCCGATCCCCGTCCACAGATGCGGCTCGACGTAGCCGTGGGCGTCGGCGAGCGCCCGCGCGCGGGCCTGGTGCGCGACGCCCAAGCTCGTCGCGTCGAGCGCGCGCTCGCGGATCAGCCGGCCGAGCTCGTCGTCGAGCGCGGCGACCAGGTGCTCGGCGTAGTCCCTGGCCTCGGCCTCGGTGTCGCGCACGATCACGTGGACGCGCAGCCCGTAGTCGAGCGTGCGCCCGTGCTCCGCGGCCCGCCCGGCCACGTCGCGCATCCGGCCGGCGATGGCCTCCTTGGGCTCGGGCCACATCAGGTAGACGTCGCAGAACCGCGCGCACAAATCGAGCGCGGGCGGCGAGTAGCCGCCGAAGTAGAGGAGCGGCCCGCCGGTCTGGTAGGGCCTCGCGGGATCGGTCGTCAGCCCGTGGAAGCGGTAGTGCTCGCCCTCGAAGTCGATGGTCTCGCGGCTCCAGGCCTGGCGGAGGATCTCCACCACCTCGGCCGAGCGGCGGTAGCGGATCTCCGACGGCGCCGTCTCGCCGGGGAAGTCGGAGGAGATGACGTTGAGCGTCAGCCGCCCCTCCAGCATGTGGTCGAGCGTGGCCACGGTGCGCGCCAGCATGATCGGGTGCATCTCGCCGCAGCGGATCGCGGCCAGGAGCGCGATGCGCTGCGTCAGCGGCGCCATGCCGGCGACGAAGCTCAGCGTGTCCTGCCCGACCTGGTAGGAGGAGGGGCACAGGATGTTGCGGAAGCCCTGGGCCTCGGCCTCGAGCGCGATGTCGCGGCAATGCGCCCAGGACGAGCGCAGGGCGGGGTCGGGCACGCCGAGCTGGGCGTGGTCGTCCGAGCACAGCGCGGCGAACCAGGCGATCTCGGCGCCGGGGAGGTCTTCGGAGGTGACGGGGACGACGGACATGCGCGCTCCGGGAGGGTCGGGCCGGCGGGTAGCATGAGGGCGGGGGCGCCTCAACCGACGCGCCGGCCCGCATCCTCGACCAGGAGGCCCCGACGGCCCCCGGGGGCGGGCCGCGGCGCGGTCGTGCCCCCTGCGCACCGGTCCGTCGGCCGCGCGGCCGCCGTGACGGAGGCGAGGGGGTCGTCGGGCATGTGTGGGCAGGGGTGGTCCGGGGGCCGGGCCGAGCGGGTGCGCGTCGCGTGCGGGGATCCTCGATCGAGCTGCCGTGCGGCCGCCCACGGGCGCGCGACGAGCATGGACTCCCGCCGGCGACGGCTTGTCAACGAGCCCGCCCATACGCTACCCGCGCCGCGCGCGCCCCTCCGCGACGGCGCGAGGGAGGCCCGAAGACGCCATGAGCGACGTCCTGCGCTACGCCATCGCCGGCACCGGCATGATGGGTCAGGAGCACATGCGCAACGTCGCGCTGATGCCCGATGCGCGCATCGTCGCGCTCTACGAGCCCGACCCCGCGATGCGCGCGGCTGGCCTGGCGCTGGCGCCGCACGCCCGAGCCGTCCCCTCCTTCGAGGCGCTGCTGGCCGAGGAGGTGGACGCGCTGATCGTGGCCTCGCCCAACCACCGGCACGCCGAGCAGCTGCGCGAGGTGGCGCGCAGGCGCCCGCTGCCGGTGCTGATGGAGAAGCCTCTCTACGCGGACCCCGCCGACGCGGCCGAGATGGCGGCGCTCGGCGCGAGCTACCCGGCGCCGGTCTGGGTGGCGATGGAGTATCGCTACATGCCGCCCGTCGCCGCCTTCGTGGAGCGCGCGCACGAGGCCGCGGGCGGCATCCGAATGCTCACGATGCGCGAGCACCGCTTCCCCTTCCTCGACAAGGTCGGCGGCTGGAACCGCTTCAACACGAGCTCGGGCGGCACCTTGGTCGAGAAGTGCTGCCACTTCTTCGACCTCATGCGCCTGATCCTGGGCGCCGAGCCGCTGCGGGTGACGGCCTCGGCGGGGCAGGCCGTCAACCATCGGGGCGAGCGCCTCGGCGGGCGGGTGCCCGACGTGTGGGACCACGGCTACGTCCAGCTCGACTTCGCGGGCGGGGCGCGCGCCATGCTGGAGCTTTGCATGTTCGCGGAAGGCTCGCGCTTCCAGGAGGAGATCGCCGCCATGGGCCCCGCGGGCAAGATCGAGGTGCGCGTGCCGGGGCCGACGCGGTTCTGGCCCTCGGATCTCGGGCCCGCCCCGGTGGCGCAGCTCGAGCTCAGCCCGCGCGCGCCCAAGGGGCCGCGGATGGTCGAGATCCCGGTCGATCCGCTGCTGCTCGCGGCCGGGGACCACAACGGCGCGACCTATCACCAGCACGTCCGCTTCGCCGATGCGGTGCGCGGGCGCGCGCCGGTCGAGGTGAGCCTGCGCGACGGCGCCCGCGCAGTCGAGATCGGCCACGCCGCCCAGCGCGCCGCCGAGACCGGCGAGACGGTGTGGCTGCGGCCCGCGGAGGGCGGCGCGGCCTCCGGCCCCGACGCGCGCCCCGTCCCGCGGCCCGGGCACCATGCGCGGCCGGCGGGCGCGGCGCCCGGCGCGCTCGGCAAAACCCAGCCATGGACCCGGCCATGGGGCTAGGGCGTCGTCCGGCCCGGCCGAACCGTTCGGGCGCCCGGACCGTGCGACCACGAAGGAGCCTGGAGCGTCTGAGCCGATCCCGTCGGGTCGGAGCGCGCTCCGGCCGCGGGGAGCGGCTCGGCGGCGCCGGGCTCGCCGGCCCGGCCGCGCGCCGCGACGGCTGGCCGTCCGCGCCGCCTCGGGCTAGCCTCGGGGCGCTCGGCCACGGGGCCGTCGCCGCCGCTGCGGCCGGCGCCGCGGTCGCGGCCATGCGTCCGAGCGAGGAGCCATTCGATGCCGAAGGGATACGTGATCGCCCACATCACGGTGAGCGACCCCGAGCGATACGCCGACTACGTGCGCCGCGACACGCCCATCGTCGAGCGCTTCGGCGGGCGGTTCCTGGTCCGCGCAGGGCCGTCCGAGACGCTCGAGGGCGCCGCGAAGGACCGCCACGTCGTCATCGAGTTCCCCGACATGGAGACGGCGAGGGCGTTCTACGCCTCCGACGACTACCAGGAGGTCGCCCGGATCCGTCAGGCCACCGCCGAGAGCGACCTCGTCCTGGTCGAGGGCGCCTGAGCCCCGCGGCGAGGCCGGCCGACGATCGGGCGACCCGGCGCCGCCCGCGCCCGCTCCTCGGCGGCCGGTCGGACCCCTCCCCGCCGGCACCCGATGCGAGACCTCCGCGTGGGCGCGCCGGGGAGGCTTCCCAGGCGGGCGGAGCTGTGCCACGCTCCGGTCCTGGAGGCATGGGGAGCGGCATGGCGGACGGTCATCACGAGGGCGGGCTCGGGGGAGGCGGCCCCGAGCGCGGCGGCATCGCGCCGGGGCGGCTGAGCGAGGAGGAGCTGGCGGCGAACTTCGCCGACCTCCATCCCGCCTACGACGCCCACGAGGCGCGCGTGCAGGCCGATCGCTGCTACTTCTGCCACGACGCGCCCTGTGTGGCGGCCTGCCCCACCGCGATCGACATCCCCCTCTTCATCCGCCAGATCCAGACGGGCGTGCCCGAGGCCGCGGCGCGCACGATCTGGGACCAGAACGTCCTGGGCGGCATGTGCGCCCGCGTCTGCCCGACCGAGACGCTGTGCGAGGAGGCCTGCGTGCGCGAGGCGGCCGAGGAACGGCCGGTCGAGATCGGCCGCCTCCAGCGCTTCGCCACCGACACGCTGATGGCCCGGGGTGTGCACCCCTACGCCCGCGCCGAGCCCACCGGCCACCGCGTGGCCGTCGTCGGCGCCGGCCCCGCCGGGCTTGCCTGCGCGCATCGCCTCGCCATGCGGGGCCACGACGTGACGCTGCTGGAGGCCCGGCCCAAGCCCGGCGGGCTCAACGAGTACGGGATCGCGGCTTACAAGACGCCCGAGGCGTTCGCCGCGCGCGAGGTCGAGTGGCTGATGCAGATCGGCGGGATCGAGCTTCGCAACGGCGTGTCGCTCGGGGCCGACGTGGCGCTGGCCGACCTCCAGGCGGAGTTCGACGCGGTGTTCCTCGGCATGGGCCTCGGCGGCACCAACGCCTGGAGCGTCGCGGGGGGCGGGCGCGAGGGCGCGCACGACGCGGTGCGGTTCATCGCCGATCTGCGCCAGGCCGACGACCTGCGAACGCTGCCCGTCGGCCGCCACGTCGTGGTGATCGGCGGCGGCATGACGGCGGTGGACGCGGCGGTGCAGTCGCGGCTCCTCGGCGCCGAGACGGTGACGATCGCCTACCGCCGCGCGCAGTCGAGCATGCCCGCCTCGCGCCACGAGCAGGATCTGGCGGCCCGCAAGGGCGTGCGGATCCTCGACCGGGCGGTGCTGCGCGAGGTCCACGGCAACGGCGCGGTGCGCGAGGTCGCGCTCGACCGGGTGGACGACGCCATGGAGCCCACCGGCGAGACGATCCGCCTGCCCTGCGACCAGCTCCTGCGCGCCATCGGCCAGTCGCCCGAAGGGCTGCCCGAGGATCTCGACAGGGAGCGCGGCCGGATCGCCGTGAACCACCTCGGGCGCACCTCGCTCGCGGGCGTCTGGGCCGGCGGCGACTGCGTCGCCGGCGGCTCGGACCTGACGGTGACGGCGGTGGCGCAGGGGCGCGACGCGGCCGAGGACATCCACGCGACGCTGGTGGCGGGCCGGTCATGACGGGCAGTGGCCGGGGGGGCGCGTGACGATGTTCAGCCATGTCGGATTCACCTCCATCCCCGTGGACGACCTCGAGCGCGCGCGCGACTTCTACCGCGACGTGATGGGGATGCAGGTCGTGATGGACGAGGCCGGCCCGTTCGGCCGCTGGATCATGCTGGGGCTCGAGGGCGCCGAGACGCGGGTGCATCTCGACCGCCGGCCCGAGGGCGAGGGCCCGCCGCCGAAGCCCGTGCTGGTGCTGGTGTCGCGCGACATCGACGGCGACTGCGAGCGGCTCTCGGAGCGCGGCGCGCGCATCCTCGCCGAGCCCTCGGCGGCCGAGTGGAACCCCGACATGCGCCGCGCGATCCTGCGCGACAGCGAGGGCAACGCGGTGCTGGTGACGACGCCGTGAAGGGGCCCGCCGCGATCCCCGGCGAGAGCGCCGAGAGGCGCGCGTCGCGCCTCGAAGCCTCCGCGATGTCGGTGGTCGCGGGCGCGACCGACCCCGACCGCCTGCGCGCGATGATGGCCAACGCCGAGCGCCTCGACGTTCCCGCCGTGCGCGACGCGGCCTTCCGGCGCCTGGCCGTCGTGCAGTCCGAGGGCGAGCCCGGGACTGCGGAGCACGACCTGTGGGCCGTGATCCACGCGATCGAGGAGATGAGGCGCCAGGAGGCCGGCAAGACGATCCGCCTCAGCTCCCTGCGCCGCGACATCCAGAAGCTCGGCATGGTGCCGGCCATCGACAAGCTGGTCGGCAAGCCCGGGCCGAGCGAGCGGTTCGAGGAGCTGATCGGCCGCGGCTACCCCGAGCTGACCGCCGAGGCGGTCGTGCTCGCCCATCCCGGGCGCTTCGGCGCCGAGGCGGTCGAGCGATCGCAGGAGCGGCTGCGCGGCGCCGGCGTCGATCCCGCCACCCTGACCGTCTGAGAGGAGGCCGGCCATGGCCGATCTGAGCGTGGACTTCGTGGGCATCCGGGCGCCGAACCCGTTCTGGCTCGCCTCGGCGCCGCCCACCGACAAGGCCTACAACGTCCGGCGGGCC
Organism: uncultured Alphaproteobacteria bacterium; assembly: GCA_963799455.1. GTDB lineage: Bacteria > Pseudomonadota > Alphaproteobacteria > Rhodobacterales > Rhodobacteraceae > CAWCXF01. Next base: position 1,516,497 of record CAWCXF010000007.1, read on the forward strand.
TTCAAGGCCGGCTGGGGCGGCGTGGTGTGGAAGACGCTGGGCGAGGCGGGGCCGCCGATCGTCAACGTCAACGGCCCACGCTACGGCGTCGTCCACGGCCCCGACCGGCGCGTGCTGGGGCTCAACAACATCGAGCTGATCACCGACCGTCCGCTCGACGTGAACCTGCGCGAGATCAAGGAGGTCAAGCGCGAGTTCCCCGACCGCGCCATGGTCGTCTCGCTCATGGTGCCCTGCGAGGAGGAGGCGTGGCGCTCGATCCTCGCGATGGTCGAGGAGACGGGCGCGGACGGGGTGGAGCTGAACTTCGGCTGCCCGCACGGCATGTCCGAGCGCGGCATGGGCTCGGCGGTGGGGCAGGTGCCGGAATACGTCGAGATGGTCGCGCGCTGGTGCAAGGCGCACACGCGCATGCCCGTCATCGTCAAGCTCACGCCCAACATCACCGACGTGCGGACGTCCGCGCGCGCCGCGGTGAGGGGCGGTGCGGACGCCGTGTCCCTCATCAACACGATCAACTCGATCACCTCGGTCGATCTCGACGCGATGTGCCCGGAGCCCATGATCGACGGGCGCGGCGCCCATGGCGGCTACTGCGGACCGGCGGTGAAGCCCATCGCGCTCCACATGGTCGCCGACATCGCCCGCGACCCGGAATGCGCGGGCGTCCCGATCAGCGGCATCGGCGGCATCACCACCTGGCGCGACGCGGCGGAGTTCCTCGTGCTCGGCTGCGGCAGCGTGCAGGTCTGCACGGCCGCCATGACCTATGGCTTCAAGGTCGTCCAGGAGATGACGACGGGCCTGTCGGAGTGGATGGACGCCAAGGGCCACGCCTCGGTCGCCGCGGTCTCCGGGCGGGCCGTCCCGAACGTGACGGACTGGCAGCACCTCAACCTCGACTACGTGACCAAGGCCCGCATCGACCAGGCGCTCTGCATCAAGTGCGGCCGCTGCTATGCCGCCTGCGAGGACACCTCGCACCAGGCCATCGGCATCGGGCCGAACCGTGTCTTCGAGGTCATCGACGCCGAGTGCGTGGCCTGCAACCTCTGCGTGGACGTCTGCCCGGTGGAGGACTGCATCACCATGGAGGCGCTGGCGCCGGGGACGACGGACCCGCGCACGGGCCGCGTGGTCCAAGGCGAGCACGCCGACTGGACGACGCATCCGAACAATCCCATGGCGACGGCGGCGGAGTAGCCGGCGGCCCCGGACCCGATCCGGGGCCCCGTCATCCTAGCGGATTTCGACGAAGAGGCGGAAGGGCAGGGCCGTGACGGAGCGGAACGTCTGGTAGACGTCGATCCGGTAGGTGCCGGGCCGCGTGACGAAGCGCACGTCGTCCTGGTTCTCGGCCACGCCGGGGATGTTGAACGCCATCCCGTTCTCGCCCACCACCCGAACGCGGGCCTGCTGCCCTGCCCCGACCCCGAGGGTGTAGCAAGCGATCCCCTCCGCGGGCGCCACGCCTGAGACCTCCCCGGAGGAGGCCCCTCGGGCGAAGCGGATCTCGGAACACCCTTGCGCCGTCCCGACGGTCGGCATCGCCGCGAGCGTCAGGGCGAGGGCGAGCGATTTCGGCATCATGGGTCGCTCCGTGTCGGGTCGTGTCAGACCTCCGCAGTTTTCGCCGAGGACTGGCCTAAGGGCAATGACGATTGCGTGGGTGGACGGCGCGGTCCGCAGGGGCTGGACGACGCGGAACCTTCCCGTCACCTTCGAGGCGGCGCGGCCTCGCCCCGGCGGCCGGGCTCTGAGAAGGAGGACGACATGGACGGCGCACCCGCCCGCGCAGAGAACATGGCGGTCGACGCCGACCGCCTTTGGGACAGCCTCATGGAGATGGCCCGCATCGGCCCCGGCGTCGCGGGCGGCAACGACCGCCAGACCCTGACCGACGCCGACGCCGAGGGCCGCGCGCTGTTCAAGCGATGGGCCGAGGAGGCGGGCTGCACCGTCGGCGTGGACGCCCTCGGCACCATGTTCGCCACCCGCCCCGGCGAGGACCCCGACGCGCTGCCGGTCTACGTCGGCTCGCACCTCGACACCCAGCCCACGGGCGGCAAGTACGACGGGGTGCTGGGCGTGCTGGGCGGCCTGGAGATCGTGCGCTCGCTCAACGACCTGGGCGTCAGGACCAAGCACCCGATCTGCGTCGTCAACTTCACCAACGAGGAGGGCACCCGCTTCGCCCCCGCCATGCTGGCCTCGGGCGTCTTCGTGGGCGTCCACGACCAGGCCTGGGCGGAGGACCGCACGGACGCCTCGGGCGCGCGCTTCGGCGACGAGCTCGACCGCATCGGCTGGCGTGGGCCGGAGCCCGTGGGCGCCCGGAAGATGCGCGCCTTCTTCGAGCTGCACATCGAGCAGGGCCCGATCCTGGAGGCTGAGGGGCGCGACATCGGCGTCGTGACCCACGGCCAGGGGCTCTGGTGGCTCCAGGTCACGCTCACGGGCCGCGAGAGCCACACGGGCTCCACGCCCATGGAGATGCGCCGCAATGCCGGCCTCGGCATGGCCCGCGTGACCGAGGCCGTCCACCGCATCGCCATGGACGCGCAGCCCGACGCCGTGGGCGCCATCGGCCAGGCCGACGTGTATCCCAACTCGCGCAACGTGATCCCCGGCCGCGCGGTCTTCACCATCGACTTCCGCTCGCCCGACCGCGAGAAGCTCGACGCCATGAAGGCCCGCCTCGAGCGCGAGGCGGCCGAGATCGCCTCCGACCTCGGCCTCGGGATCGAGATCGAGGAGGCCGGCCACTTCGACCCGGTGACCTTCGACGAGGACTGCGTCGCGGCTGTCCGCACCGCGGCCGAGCGCCTGGGCTACAGCCACATGGACCTCGTCTCGGGCGCCGGCCACGACGCCTGCTGGATCAACCGCGTGGCCCCCACGGCGATGGTCATGTGCCCCTGCGTGGGCGGGCTGTCGCACAACGAGGCCGAGGAGATCACGCGCGACTGGGCCAGGGCCGGGGCGGACGTGCTGCTGCATGCGGTGGTGGAGACGGCGGAGGTGGTGGGGTGAGGCGGCTGAACGGCCACTGGGGGTCAGTCGTCCCCGGTCAAGACGCGGCGCAGATCCTCGGGGCGAAGCCAACGGAGCATCGGCTTCTGCTCGGGCACCTTGATCGGCTTGACCGGCCTCGCAGGCTCGGCGGGCTCGTGAGCGCCGTCCGGCCTGTCCTCGTTCCCATCGGGCATCCTTAGACCTCCATGACGCCGAACCAAGAGGCGCTCCTGCGCGAAGCATATCGCCGATCCGAGAAGCGTCTAGAGAACCAGCAGGCCATCGCGGTCGCCTTCGATGGACGATCGCTGCTACAAGCCACCATCGTGGCCGCGGTGCTCGCGTTCGTCGTCACCCAGATGGGCTCCGACCGCCAGGGACTGTTCGTCGGAGCCATCCTCTTCCTCTCGGTCAGCTTGGCCCTCGCGATCCTCTCGGTCTATCCGACCCGCTTCTACGCGGCCGGTTCGGCCCACTCCGAGCTTGCCGCCCTCATCGATCAAGATGCCGACGAGCTGGCGGTGATCAAGGGCCTCGCGGAGAACAACGACCTCTACATCGAGCGCAACGACCTCGCGGCCTCGGTGCGGGTCACGCTATACCGTCTCTCGACGATCTTCGCGGTGCTCGGCCTTCCGTTGGCCATCATCGCCCTCTTACGAAGCTAAGCCAGGAGCAAGGGCAGAGCATGACCACCGTCATCAAGAACGGCACCGTCGTCACCGCCGACCGCCAATACCGCGCCGACGTGCTCATCGAGGGCGAGACCATCGCCGCCGTGGGCCCCGACCTCAGCGGCGACGAGATGATCGACGCCACGGACGCCTACGTCATCCCCGGCGGCATCGACCCGCACACGCATCTGGAGATGCCCTTCATGGGCACCACCGCCGCCGAGACCTTCGCCAGCGGCACCTTCGCCGCCGCCTCGGGCGGGACCACCATGCTCGTGGACTTCGTGCTGCCCGGGGACGACGGGCTCGTCGCCGCGGTGGACGAGTGGGACCGCAAGTCCGAGGGCCAGATCTGCACCGACATCTCCTACCACGTGGCGATCACCGGCTGGTCTGAGCGCATCCACGACGAGATGGCCGAGGTCGTCGCGCGCGGCATCAACACCTTCAAGCACTTCATGGCCTACAAGGGCGCGCTGATGGTGGAGGACGACGAGATGTTCGCCTCCTTCCGCCGCTGCGCCGAGCTCGGCGCGCTGCCGCTCGTCCACGCCGAGAACGGGGACATCGTGGCGGCCCTCCAGGAGCGCTACATGGCCGAGGGGGTCACGGGCCCCGAGGGCCACGCCTACTCCCGCCCGCCCGAGGTCGAGGGCGAGGCCGCCAACCGGGCCATCATGATCGCGGACGCCGCCGGCACGCCGCTCTACATCGTCCACGTCTCCTGCGAGCAGGCCCACGAGGCCATCCGCCGCGCGCGCCAGAAGGGTGCGCGCGTCTACGGTGAACCTCTCATTCAGCATCTCACCCTGGACGAGACCGAGTACTTCAACAAGGATTGGCAATACGCCGCGCGCCGCGTCATGTCCCCGCCGTTCCGCTCCAAGGCGCATCAGGACGGGCTCTGGGCCGGGTTGGCCGCGGGCTCGCTCCAGGTGGTGGCGACGGACCACTGCGCCTTCTCCGACGAGCAGAAGCGGATGGGGGTGGGGGACTTCACGCGCATCCCCAACGGCACCGGGGGGCTCGAGGACCGGATGGCCGTGCTCTGGACCCGCGGCGTCGAGACCGGGCGGCTCACGCCCGAGGAGTTCGTGGCCGTCACGTCCACCAACATCGCGCGGATCCTGAACGTCTATCCCCGCAAGGGCGCGCTGGTGCCGGGGGCGGACGCGGACGTGGTGGTGTGGGATCCGGGGCTGTCGAAGACGATCTCGGCGGCGAGCCAGAAGTCGATCATCGACTACAACGTGTTCGAGGGCATCGAGGTCACGGCCCAGGCCCGCTACACCCTCTCGCGCGGCGAGGTCATCTGGGCCCACGGCCAGAACAGCGAGCCCCGGCCGGGGCGGGGGCGGTTCGTGCCGCGCCCCGCCTTCCCCTCGGCGGCCAAGGCGCTCTCGACGTGGAAGGCGCTCAACACGCCGCGCAAGGTGGAGCGCGACCCGCGGAACATCCCGGCGGGGGTATGATGATGCCCCGCCTCGCGCTCGACCGCCGCACAGCACTCCTCGGCGCAGCCGCATGCGCACTGCCCCTGCCGAGCCTGGCTTCGGACGCGGTCTCCTCCGTCCCCACGGAGGACACGTTCTGGCGCCTGGCCGAGGCCGCCCGAGCCGTCTGTCCGAATCCCAACGACCTCCCCTGTCACTACCGAGCCGGCCTCGCCGCGATGTCGCGGGACGAGACCTACGACTGCCTCGACGGGCTGGCGAGCGTCTACGCCCGCATCCACACCCCCGAGATGCGCCGGGTGGAGCGCCTCCTGCTCGGGTTCTACGACGGCGACAACCTCCTCGCGCTGACGTGGGGCCTGATCCACGCGGGGCGCACGTTCTGCGACGCCGCGATCCGTGACCCCGAGACGATGGCGGGGCACGTTCCGACCTATTGGCTCGGAAATTTCCATTGCCTCCCCTTCGACGAGGCGCAGAGGCGCGTTGGCCATGACCATGGCTTCCAGTACTACCCGGAGATGCCGCCCCCCGAACTCGACTGGACCGACGATCAGCTTCGTCGCCGCTTTCCCCGCTTGGCCGCGTGGGCGCCGACGTTCGCTTCGATCGAGAAAAGCCGCTGCCCACCGTTCGCACTCAATGTCTGATCTCGCCGTCTCCGCCCGCTCCCTCGACCTCACCTTCCCCACCGCCGATGGCCCCGTCCACGCGCTCTCGGACGTGTCGCTCTCCGTCGAGCCCGGCGCCTTCGTCTCCTTCATCGGGCCGTCGGGCTGCGGCAAGACCACGTTCCTGCGCTGCGTCGCGGCGCTGGAGAAGCCCACCGGGGGCACGCTCACCGTCAACGGCATGTCCCCGGACGAGGCGCGCCGGGCGCGGGCCTACGGCTACGTGTTCCAGGCCGCGGGACTCTACCCGTGGCGCACCATCGGGGGCAACGTCCGGCTGCCGCTGGAGGTCATGGGCTTCTCGCGCGCCGAGCGGGCCGAGCGCACTCGCCGCGTGCTGGAGCTGGTGGACCTCGCGGGCTTCGAGAACCGCTACCCCTGGCAGCTCTCGGGCGGCATGCAGCAGCGCGCCTCGATCGCCCGCGCGCTCGCCTTCGACGCCGACATCCTGCTGATGGACGAGCCCTTCGGCGCGCTCGACGAGATCGTGCGCGACCGCCTGAACGAGGCGCTGCTGGCGCTCTGGGCGCGCACGGGCAAGACGGTCCTCTTCGTCACCCACTCGATCCCCGAGGCGGTCTACCTCTCGACCCGCATCGTCGTGATGTCGCCGCGCCCGGGCCGCGTCACGGACGTGATCGAGAGCCCCCTGCCGCGCCACCGCCCCCTCGACATCCGCGACAGCCCCGAGTTCATCGCGCTCGCTCACCGCGTCCGCGACGGGCTGCGGGCGGGGATGGAGGCGGCGTGAGCGGGGCCGGCCTCGCCTGGCTCGGCTCGGCCACGGTGGCCTTCCTGGCCGCCGCCACCCTCCTTCGCATCTACGTCGAGACCGCGCGGGGCTGGCACCTGCTGGCGGCGCTCGCGCTCTACGTCGTGGGCAACCTCGTGATGGTGCGCATCATGCGCGAGACGGGGATGGCGGTGGCGATCTCGGTCTCGGGCGTGCTCCAGCTCGTGATGGCCAACCTGGTGGCGATCGCGGTCTTCGGCGAGCGCCCCCCTCTCCTGCGGACGGTCGGGATCGGGCTCGGGATCCTCGCGGTCGCGCTCATCGCCTGGCCCGCGAGGAGCCGCCCGTGACCGCCGGCCCGACGACCGGGCCGTCGCGGCGCGAGGGTCGGGCCTGCGAGGGTCGGGCCTGCGGGGGTCGGGCCTGCGGGGGCGGCTCGTCGGGTCGAGCCCCGCTGTGGGGGTCGAGGTGACCGACGCTCCGAGCGTCGCCGCCCCCGGCGCGGGCGTCGGCCTCACCCGCCGCGGCCTGCGCGCCGGCCGCCGGGCCGGCCGGTCCGTCCTGCCCGTCGCGGCCGTGGTCGCCGCGCTCCTCGCGCTGTGGTATCTCGCCAGCATCCCCATGAACGCCGCCGCCTCGCTCATGGAGGCCGAGCGCGCGGGCGCCGTCGTCGACCCGCCCGAGGCGGCCGCGCGGCGCGACATGGGCGGGCTGGCGCTCGCGCTGCGCAACCCGGGCCCGGCGCTCGCGGGGGCGTTCGCGCAGGACCGCCCGCGGCTGCCCTCCCCGCATCAGGTGGCGGTCGAGCTGTGGGACACGACGATGGGCGTGGCCCCGACCTCCAAGCGCAGCCTCGTGCGCCACGCCGCGATCACGCTCGCGCCGACGCTGCTCGGATTCGCCATCGGCTCGGGGCTGGGGATCGCGCTCGCCATCGGCATCGTCCACAGCCGGGCGATGGACATGAGCGTCATGCCCTGGGCCATCGCCTCGCAGACCGTGCCGATCCTGGCGCTGGCGCCGATGATCGTCGTGGTGGCGAACTCGGTCGGTCTCCAGGGCCTGGTGCCGAAGGCCATCGTCAGCGCCTACCTGTCCTTCTTCCCCGTCGTGGTCGGCATGGCCTCGGGCCTGCGCGCGCCCGAGCCGGCGCAGCTCGACCTGATGCGGACCTACGACGCCTCCCGAGCCCAGACGCTGGCGAAGCTGCGGCTGCCCTCCTCCGTTCCCTACCTCTTCGCCTCGCTCAAGATCGCGGTGGCGGCCGCGCTCGTCGGCGCCATCGTCGGCGAGCTTCCGACCGGCGCCGTCTCGGGCCTCGGCGCGCGGCTGCTGGCGGGGAGCTACTACGGCCAGACGGTGCAGATCTGGTCGGCGCTCCTCGCCGCGGCCATCGCCGCGGCGGCGCTGGTGGGGGCGATCGGGGCGATCGAGCGGATGACGCTCCGGCGGATGGGGATGGGGCCGTGAGCCGGGCTGCGAGAGCGGTGCGGGAGGTCTGGGCCGACTCGACGGTCCAGGTCACGCCGGGCCGGGCGCAGACCGAAGGCGACCTGAGGGGGCTCGGGCTCCTGGCGATCCTGGTGGCGGGGGCGGCGGTCCTGGACTGGCGCCTCGCGGCGATCCTCCTCGTCTGGCTCGCCGCCTGGCGGCTGAACGCGAAGCTCGCCGCGCGTGAGGGCCGGGCCGTCGGCCTCGCCGTGCCCGCCCTCTTCGGCCTCACCCTCCTCCTGCTGTGGGAGATGGCCGTCCGCCTCTACGACGTGCCCGCGGTCATCCTGCCCGCGCCATCGGCCATCGCGGGGGCCGTCGTCGCGGGCGCGGGCACGCTCTGGATCGACTTCCGCCAGACCGTGCTGCGCGGCGCGCTGACCGGCTGGGCGATCGGCTGCGCGTCGGCGCTCCTCACGGCCGTCGCGGTGGACGCCTGGGGCGCCCTGCGCCGCGGGCTGCTGCCGGTCGGCACCGTCATGGCAGCACTCCCGATCGTCGGCACCGCGCCGATCCTGGTGATGTGGTTCGGCTTCGGCTGGGAGTCGAAGGCCGCCGTGGTGGTCGTGATGGTGTTCTTCCCCGTGCTGGTGAACGCCGTCGCGGGGCTGTCGGACACCGCGGCCGTGCAGCGCGACCTGATGGCGACCTATGGCGCCTCCCATGCCCAGCGGCTCCTCAAGCTGAGGCTGCCCGCGGCGCTGCCCTTCGTCTTCAACGGGCTCAAGATCGCCACCACGCTGGCGCTGATCGGCGCGATCGTCGCCGAGTTCTTCGGCAGCCCGACGCGCGGCATGGGGTTTCGGATCTCGACCGAGGTGGGGCGCTTGAACCTGCCCATGGTCTGGGCCGAGATCGCGGTCGCCGCCGTCGCGGGCTCGGCCTTCTACGGCGCGATCGCGTGGCTGGAGCGGCGGGCCTGCTTCTGGCACCCTTCGCAACGACGACAAACGGGGAGAGAGACATGAGACTTGGCCTCGCCACAACCTTCGCGCTCGCTGCCGGCACCGCCGGCGCGCAGGATCCCGACGATCTGACGCTCCAGCTCAAATGGGTCACCCAGGGGCAGTTCGCGGGCTACTACGTCGCGCAGGAGGAGGGCTTCTACGAGGAGGAGGGCCTCGACGTGACCATCTTGCCCGGCGGGCCCGACATCGCGCCGACGCAGGTGCTCGCCGGCGGCGGCGCGGACGTGATGACCGACTGGATGCCGTCCGCGCTCGCGGCGCGCGAGAAGGGCCTGCCGGTGGTCAACATCGCCCAGCCCTTCAAGCGCTCGGGGCTGATGCTGACCTGCTGGAAGGACACCGGCATCGAGGGGCCCGAGGACTTCCGCGGCAAGACCATCGGCGTGTGGTTCTTCGGCAACGAGTACCCGTTCCTGTCGTGGATGAGCCAGGAGGGGATCCCGACCGACGGCGGCCCCGACGGCGTGACGGTGCTCAAGCAGGGCTTCAACGTCGATCCCCTGCTCCAGCGCCAGGCCGACTGCATCTCGACCATGACCTACAACGAGTACGGCCAGGTGCTCGACGCGGGCGTGAGCGAGGACGAGCTGACGACCTTCCGCTACGAGGACCAGGGCGTGGCGACGCTCGAGGACGGGCTCTGGACGCTCGAGGAGAACCTCGAGGATCCCGAGATGGTGGACAAGCTCGCCCGCTTCGTGCGCGCCTCGATGAAGGGCTGGGCATGGGCCGCCGAGAACCCCGACGAGGCCGCCGGGATCGTGCTCGACAACGACGCGACGGGTGCTCAGACCGAGGCGCACCAAAGGCGCATGGTGCGCGAGATCGCCCTCCTGACCGAGGGCTCGGACGGCACGCTCGACCCGGCCGACTACCGGCGGACGGTGGACACGCTCCTGGCCGGCGGCTCCGATCCGGTGATCGGCCAGGAGCCTCGGGGCGCCACCACCGACGTGGTGACGGACGCGGCGCTGAACTAGCCGGCCCGACACCGCGCGCAGGCGGGTCCGTCTGCGCAGGCGGGCACGCGGCGGGCCGCCGATCGGCCGGCGCGCGCGACGCGGCTCGGGAGGCGGGTCGCGTCGGCCCGCCGGGGGAGGGGACGGCGTCCGGCGTCCGGCGGTCGCGGGCGCCTCCCGGATCGGCTCGCCTCTCGTCAGGGCGTCGATCGTGAGCTGGGCTACGTCCGCCCGCGGTGTCCTGCCTCCGCGCAGGTCGCGGTCGCCGAGGTGGCGGCCCCGCACCGGTGGGCGCTCGCCCTCCGCGGGGTCGCCGTCGCGCGGCAGGGCCCACCCGCATCGCTCCCGAAGACCGGCGGCGGGGCCTCCACCGGCCCGTCGATGCCGGCGCCTCTCGGCCGGCGTGCGATCCATCCGCCCCCCGCCGGAGGCGCCTCCCGCGAGCGGACGTCCCGCCGGTCGCGGGAGGGCACGGCGCGCGCGCCCTGCGCCCGCCAGCGGTCGAGCGCCATCCCGCCAGGCCCGTCGCGTGTCCGTGGACGGCCGTGGGCGCCGGCCCGGTCGATGCGCCGTCGCGCGGCGAGCCCTCGGGACGGCCTCGGGATCCTCCGAGGCGCGCGGCACGACCGCGATCCGCCGGGCGGGATCCCCGAGCGGGCCACGGCTCCGCTCGCGGCGCACACCCGGCACCTCATGGCCCCGGCCGAGCGCATGCCGCCCCGTGGATCGCCGGAGCGTGCCGGACACCCTCTGGGGTGCGGACCTTCGCCGCGACCCCCGCCGCCCGCCGCCCGATGGCGCCGGCGGAGCCGGAGGGCCGCGCGAGGTGGGCCGGCTCGGCGGCCTCGCCGAACGGGCGGCGCTTGGCTCGGCGACGGGCGCTCGTATATGCGGGGCCATGCCGCATCGTCCTTCGAGCCCCCTCCCGCGCCTCGCGGCGGCGCCCCGCCCCGCGGCGGCGTCCCGCCTCGCGGCGGCGTCCCGCCTCGCGGTGGCGCCGATGATGGACTGGACCGACACGCATTGCCGCGTGCTCCACCGGCTGATGTCGGCGCGCACGCTGCTCTACACCGAGATGGTCACGGCCCCGGCGCTGGTGCGCGGCGGCGCCCGCCACCTCCTGCGCTTCGACCCGGGCGAGCACCCGGTGGCCTGCCAGCTCGGCGGGTCGGACCCGGCCGAGCTGGCCATCGCCGCCCGGATGGCCGAGGACGAGGGCTACGACGAGGTCAACCTCAACGTCGGCTGCCCGTCCGACCGCGTGCGCTCGGGCGCCTTCGGGGCGGTGCTCATGCGGCGCCCCGGCCTCGTGGCCGCCTGCGTCGCGGCCCTGCGCGATGCGGTGTCGGTGCCCGTCACCGTCAAGTGCCGCCTCGGCGTGGACGAGCAGGAGCCCTCCGAGATCCTCCCCGCCTTCGTCGCCGCGGTGCGGGACGCGGGCGCCGCCCGCGTGATCGTGCACGCCCGCAAGGCCTGGCTCGCGGGCCTGTCGCCCAGGGAGAACCGCGAGGTGCCGCCGCTCGATCACGCGCTGGTCCATGGGCTGCGGGGCTCGTTTGCGGATCTGGAGCTGTGGATCAACGGCGGGATCGCCTCGCTCGCCGAGGCGAGGCGCCATCTCGACGCCGGCATGGACGGGGTGATGATCGGGCGCGCGGCCTATCACACGCCCGCCGACATCCTGCTGCGCGCCGACGCCGAGCTGCACGGCGGCGGCTGCGTCCGCACGCCCGAGGCGGTGGCGGAGGCGATGATCCCCCATGCCGAGCGCCACCTGCGCGCGGGCGGGCGGCTGCATTCGGTCACCCGCCACATGCTGGGCCTCTTCGCGGGGCGCCCCGGCGCCCGCGCCTGGCGGCGGCACCTGTCCGAGCGCGCCCAACGGCCGGGCGCCAGCGCGGACGTGCTGGCCGAGGCGCTGGCCGAGGTCACGGGCGGCGCGGTCCTGCGCGCGTCCTGACGCCTCGACGCGGCCCGCGCGGGCGCTGGCCTCTTCCCCGGAGGGCCGGCGCATGGGCCCCGGCGGCGACGGCCCGGGGGCCTAGACGCCCGGTCTGACGCGGCGCCCTCCCCCGTCGCCGCTCCGCCGAGCGCCCCGCCGCGGGTCGGAGCGCCGCGGGAGGTTCTCCTGCGTCGGGCCCCGTCTCCTTCCCCGCGGGGCCCTCCGCGACCTGCGGCGACGCGCCCAGAGCGCCGAGGAGGCGGCCCGACCGTTCCGCGAGGTGCGCGGCCTCCCAGGTCCAGCGGACGCTCGCGGCGCCGCCGGCCCCCCGCGCCGATGCCGATCGGAGGCCCGCGCCGACCGGGACGCGCCCGCGCGTCGCCGGGCCCTTGACCCCCCTCGTCAATCCGCCACAGGTGCCGGCCGGAGGGGGGAGGCCATGGATCCGACGACGCTGACCATCACGGCCGCCCTCCTGCTGGTGATCGGGGCCGGGGCGGGGCTGCTGGCGGGGCTCCTCGGCGTCGGCGGCGGCATCGTGCTCGTGCCCGCCTATTTCTACGCCTTCACCGCGCTGGGCTTCGAGAGCCCGGATCTGATGCGGATCTGCGTCGCCACCTCGCTGGCCACCATCATCGTCACCTCGCTGCGCTCGCTCCAGACCCACGCCAAGCGCGGCGCCGTGGAGTGGGACGTGCTGCGCGGCTGGGCGCCGGGCATCGCGGTGGGCGCCGTCGCAGGGATGCTGACGGCCTCGTCGCTCTCCTCGACGGCGCTCCAGGCGGTGTTCGGCGCGCTCGCGCTGGTGGTGGGCCTCTACCTCGCCCTGGGCCGCGGCGACTGGCGCGTGGCCGACGCGATGCCCGGGCCGTGGGGCCGCGCGTGGATGTCGCCCCTGGTGGGCTTCTTCTCGGTGCTGGTGGGCATCGGCGGCGGCAGCCTGGGCGTGCCGATCATGACGCTGCACGCCATGCCGATCCACCGCGCAGTGGCGACGGCGGCGGGCTTCGGCGTGCTGATCGCGGTCCCCTCCGTGATCGGCTTCCTGCTGGCGCCGGTGGGGGCGCCGCGCCCGCCGCTCCAGGTCGGGTCGGTCAACCTCGCCGCCTTCGCCCTGACCATCGCCATGACGCTGATCACGGCGCCGATCGGCGCGCGGCTCGCGCACAGCATGAACCCGGTGCCGCTGCGCCGGGTGTTCGCCGTCTTCCTGATCGCCGTGGCGATCAACATGGGCGTGGAGGCGCTCACCTAGCCGACGGGATGCGTCCGGCGGCGCCCGCCGCGGCGATGCGCGAGGCGCGGCGCGCGGGCGGGCAGGGCGGCCAGCACGTCGCGCCGCTCGTCGGGCGCCATCGCCCGCCAGTTGGCGATCTCCTCGATCGTCCGGAGGCAGCCGACGCAGAGCCCCGACGGGTGCATCGAGCAGATCCGGACGCAGGGGCTCTCGGGCTCGTCGCGTCGCCACGGATCGTTCATCGAGCCTCCCCTCGGGCCTCCAGGTGCCGCAGCCGGTCGAGCGCGCCCTGCAGGATATAGGCCGCCGCGACCGAGTCGATGATCCGGGCGCGACGCCTTCGTGACGCATCCGCCTCGATGAGCGCACGCTCGGCCGCGACCGTGGACAGCCGCTCGTCCCAGAACGCCGTCGGCAGGTCGGTCAGCCGCGAGAGGTTGCGCGCGAACGCCCGCGCCGACTGCGCCCGCGGCCCCTCCGAGCCGTCCATGTTGCGCGGCAGGCCGATCACGAGCCCGCCGATCTCGCGCCCCGCGGCGATCTCCAGCACCCTCCCCGCGTCGAGCGTGAACTTGCGCCGCCGGATGGTCTCGAGCGGGGACGCCACGCCGCGCAGCCGGTCCGACACCGCCACGCCCACGGTCTTGGTCCCGAGGTCGAGGCCCATCACGGCGCGCATCGGCGCGAGCGCCCGCGCGAAGGCCTCCATCCCCTCGAAGATCATGCCCGCGCCCTAGCCGCGCCGCCGTCGTGCCGCAAGCGTCCGGGCCCCCATGGCACGCGACAACAGCCGGATGGGAAGGTGGACGCCGGGGACGGCCCAGGGACGAAGGGCGGCGGCGCCCCATCGCCCGGCGCGTCGAGGCCGCACGGGACCGGCTCGGGGCGCTGCCGCGCCGCATCGTCCGCGCCGCCGCCCCCTGGGCGGCGGCGCGGTCCCGCTCAGGCGGCCCACGCCTCCTCGGCCCACGCCTCCTCGGCCATCGTCGCCTCGATCCCGGCGACCTCGTCGCGCGCCTCGACATGGATGCGGTGCGCGGCGCGGAAGCGCTCCGCGGCGGCCTGCACGTCGGCGTCGCCCCGGGCGCGCGCGTGCTCGAACGCCGCCTCCGCCCGCCTCGCCGCCCGCGCCGCCGCGGCCTCGGCGTCCCGTGCGGCGTCGAGCGCCCCCGATATCGCCGTCCCGAAATCCAGCCCGATCTTCATGACGCGCTTCCCCGCTCGAAGACGTTCGCACTATGTTCCGATGCTCCTCCCGTGTCCAGATGAAATTCGCGTCGGATTTGACACGCCCGCTCGTCGTGGCGGGGGGCCGGCGCTCCGGCTCGCTCGATCGCGCTCGGGCGGGCCGGCTTGAGCCGATCGCAAGGCCTCCGACGATACGCGGCCCCCGACGCCGCCCGACCCCGGAGATCCTCATGAGACGCCTCGCCGGCCTCCTCGCCGGCCTCCTCGCCGACCGCCTCGCGGCCGCGCCCGCGGCCTCGGCCGGCGCCGCGCCGACGCTCTACACCTGCACCTTCGAGAGCGCGCGAGGGGGCCGCTGGATGGCGCCCGAGATGGCCCTTGCCTACGAGGCCGGCGCCGAGCGCGCGACGGTGAGCGATCCGATCGCTCAGCATTCCCCCGGCGGGCCGGTCCAGGGCCGCATGGTGCGCGGCACCGCCGAGGCGTTGGGCGTCCGCGGGGATCCGAGCCGCATCCGCACCGACCAGCGGCAGTTCGTCGCCAAGCTCATGCGTCGCCTGACGATCCGGAAGGCGGACGGCCGCGCCGGCGTCTCGGTGAGGCCGGCGGGCGACGCCGACGCCGTCCGCGCGCCCGGGCGCTGCCGTCCGGCGGGCTGAGGGATCGCGCCTCGCGCGGACCTTGACCGGGGCGGGATCGGCGCTCACTAGACCGTGGAGCGTCAACCATCCGGAAAGGAAGCCCCCATGGCCTTCGAACTCCCCGACCTGCCCTATCCGCACGACGCGCTGGCCTCCAAGGGCATGTCGCGCGAGACGCTGGAATATCATCACGACATCCACCACAAGGCCTATGTCGACAACGGCAGCAAGGCGATCGCCGGCACCGAATGGGAGGGCAAGCCGGTCGAGGAGATCGTGCGCGGCACCTATCAGGACGGCGCCGTGGCCCAGAACGGCATCTTCAACAACGCCTCGCAGCACTGGAACCACACCCAGTTCTGGCAGATGATGACGCCCGAGGGCAAAGGCATCCCCGGCGAGCTGGAGAGCCGCCTCAAGGACGCCTTCGGCTCGGTCGATCAGTTCAAGGAGCAGTTCGCGGCCGCGGGCCAGGGCCAGTTCGGCTCGGGCTGGGCGTGGCTGGTGATGGGCGAGGACGGGGGCTTGCAGGTCACCAAGACCGAGAACGGCGTCAACCCGCTCTGCCACGGCCAGACCGCGCTCCTGGGCTGCGACGTGTGGGAGCACTCCTACTACATCGACTTCCGCAACAAGCGCCCGGCCTACCTCAAGAACTTCCTCGACGAGCTGGTCAACTGGGAGAACGTCGCCGAGCGCATGACGGTGAGCTGATCTCTCGATCGAGGGGCGCCCGGCCCCGGGGGATGCGCAGGCGGCCGCGTGCGTCGCTCGGGCGCCTTCCGGGGGCGATGATCGGCACCGCGCGGCAGGCGGCGGGTCGTCCGCATCGGAGGGGCCGTCACGGCCGCGGACCGATGGCCGGCGGTCGGGCTCGCCTAGGGCCGCTGCGCCGTCGCATCCGCGATGGGGCACGGCTTTGCCGCCGCGGCGGGCAGGCCGCGGGTCTCGGCGGCCGCGGCGCGCGACGGGGCGCCGCCGCGCCCTGACGGCGCGCAGGGGTGGTCAGGCGCCGTCTCCGCCCCTAACTGCGCGGGATGCCCCATCCCCGACGGACCCCTTCGTGACGGACGCCGCGAGCGCCGGCTCCGCGGCGCGTGACGATCCCCGGGAGGCGAGCGGCCTCGGCGTCATCCGCCGCGTCGCCCCCTACCTCTGGCCCGCCGAGCATCCTTGGGTGAGGCGCCGGGTGGTGCTCGCCATGCTGGCGCTGCTGGTCTCCAAGCTGATCGCGGTCGCCACGCCCTACTTCTACAAGGTCGCCGTGGACAAGCTCGCGGGCGAGGGCGCGGCCGACCCGGCCTGGACGCTGGGCCTCGGCGCGGTGGGCCTCACGGTCGCCTACGGCCTGGCGCGGCTGGCGAACGTGGGCTTCCAGCAGCTGCGGGACGTGATCTTCGCCCGCGTCGGCCAGCGCGCGCTGCGCGCGCTCGCTCTGCGGACCTTCACCCACATCCACCGCCTGTCGATGCGCTACCACATCGGGCGCAAGACCGGCGGTCTCAGCAGGATCATGGAGCGCGGGGTCAAGGGGGTCGAGTTCCTGCTGCGGTTCCTGCTGTTCTCGATCGGGCCGCTGGTGCTGGAGCTGGTGCTGATCGGCGTGATCCTCGCGGTCGCCTTCGACATCACCTACCTCCTCGTCGTGGGCGTCACCATCGCGCTCTACGTCTGGTTCACCTTCAAGGTGACCGAGTGGCGGGTGCAGATCCGGCGCGAGATGAACGACCAGGATACCGACGCCAACCAGAAGGCGATCGACAGCCTGCTGAACTTCGAGACCGTCAAGTACTTCGGGGCCGAGGCGTGGGAGGCGCGGCGCTACGACGGCGCCATGGCGGGCTACGAGTCGGCCGCCGTGCGCACCATCAACTCGCTCGCCTTCCTCAACGCCGGGCAGTCCGTCATCATCACCGCGGGGCTCGTGGCCGTGATGGTGATGGCGGCGCTGGGCGTCTCCTCGGGCGCGCTCACGGTGGGCGACTTCGTGATGGTCAACGCCTACATGATCCAGATCACCCTGCCGCTCAACTTCCTCGGCACGGTCTACCGCGAGATCCGCCAGGCGCTGATCGACATGGCCGCGATGTTCGGCCTCCTGGAGCAGCCCGCCGAGGTCCGCGACGCGCAGGGCGCGAGGCGGCTGGAGGTGACGGGCGGCGAGGTCGTGCTCGACGAGGTGCGCTTCGGCTACGAGGAGGCGCGGCCCATCCTCAAGGGCGTGTCGATCCGCGCGGGCGCGGGCCAGACGGTGGCGATCGTCGGCCCCTCGGGCTCGGGCAAGTCCACCATCGGGCGGCTCCTGTTCCGGTTCTACGACGTGGGTGGCGGCGCCGTGCGCATCGACGGCCAGGACGTGCGCGAGGTCACGCAGGACTCGCTCCACGCCGCCATCGGGGTGGTCCCTCAGGACACGGTGCTCTTCAACGACACCATCCTTTACAACATCGCCTACGGCCGCCCGTCGGCCTCGCGCGAGGAGATCGAGGCCGCGGCGCGCGCGGCCCAGATCCACGGCTTCGTCGCCGCGCTCCCCGAGGGCTACGACACGATGGTCGGCGAGCGGGGCCTGAAGCTCTCGGGCGGCGAGAAGCAGCGCGTGGGCATCGCGCGCACGCTGCTGAAGGATTCCGCCGATCCTGCTGCTCGACGAGGCGACGAGCGCGCTCGACACCGAGACCGAGCGCGACATCCAGGCGTCGCTCGCCGAGATGGGCCGCGGCCGCACGGTGCTGACCATCGCGCATCGCCTCTCCACGGTGGTGGACGCCGACCGCATCGTCGTGCTGGAGGACGGCCGCGTGACCGAGGAGGGCACCCACGACCAGCTCCTCGCCCGGGGCGGGCGCTACGCCTCGATGTATCAACGTCAGATGGCCGAGGAGGAGGTCGCGGAGGCGGCCGAGTGAGGCGCCCGCGAGGCGCTCCCGGAGGCCGGCGACGGCGGCGTTCGATGGCGTCGGCGAGCGCGGACCGAGCGGAAAGGGCTCCCGCTCGGTGGGCGCCGACGAGCCCGAACGCCTTGGGGGGCCGGGGCTTGTTCGCCCGCTCGATCGAGGCGTTCGCCATGCCGGGCGAAGGCGGGCGGCTCGAGCCGGACTTCAGAGTCCTCGGCCTGGACGGGGACGAGGGCCGGGTCCGTCGCGGGGATGCCGACACGGCGCGCGCTCGTCACGCGCGGGATCATCGCGGCCCGTCAAAGCGCGCGCGCAGTGAGGTCCGAGCTTTGGCTGGACGGCGTGAGGGATCGGCGATGCTGAAGCGTCCCGGCCTTCGGCTCATCGCGGCGAGGCCCGCCCCCGGGCGATCCGTCCCATGACCGATCAGCCCCCCGTGTGGCTCATGTGCCGGCTGACCTGCCCGTCCGCCCTTTGGCGCGAGTAGTCGAAGTCGTGGCCCTTGGGCTTGCGCGAGATCGCCTCGCGGACGGCGGCCTCGAGGGCCGCGTCGCCTTCGGAGCCGCGCAGCGGCGCGCGCAGGTCGGCGCGGTCCTCCTGGCCGAGGCACATGAAGAGCTCGCCCGTGCAGGTCACGCGCACGCGGTTGCACGACTCGCAGAAGTTGTGGGTGAGCGGCGTGATGAAGCCGATCGTCTGGCCGGTCTCCTCGACCCGGGCGTAGCGCGCGGGCCCGCCGGTCCTGAGCGGCAGGTCGGTCAGCGTGAACCGCGCCGCCAGCCGCGCGCGGAGATCGGACAGCGCCCAATACTGGCCCACGCGGTCCTCGCCGCCGAGGTCTCCCATCGGCATGACCTCGATGAAGGTCAGGTCCATGTCGCGCGAGGCGCACCAGGCCGCGAGCGCGAGCAGCTCGTCCTCGTTGAAGCCCGCCAGCGCCACGGTGTTGATCTTGACCCGCAGCCCCGCCGCCTGCGCGGCGTCGATCCCGCGCAGCACCTGCGGCAGCCGCCCCCAGCGCGTGACGCGGGCGAAGCGGGCCTCGTCGAGCGTGTCGAGCGAGACGTTGACGCGCCGCACGCCGCAGGACGCGAGATCCGAGGCGAACCGCTCGAGCTGGCTGCCGTTGGTCGTGAGCGTCAGCTCGCGCAGGGCGCCCGAGCCGAGATGGCGCGACATCCCGCGGAAGAACGTCATGATGTCGCGGCGCACCAGCGGCTCGCCCCCGGTGATCCGGAGCTTCCTCACGCCGAGCCGGACGAAGGCGCTGCACAGCCGGTCGAGCTCCTCCAGCGTCAGCAGCTCCTTCTTCGGCAGGAACTGCATCTTCTCCGCCATGCAGTAGACGCAGCGGAAGTCGCAGCGGTCCGTCACCGACACCCGCAGGTAGTCGATGGCGCGGGCGAAGGGATCGACGAGCGGCGCGGTCATCGCTCTAGGGTAGGGGGGCGGGCGGGCGCTCGCAAGGCGGGCCGGACGAGGGGTGCCGTCACGTCCGCCCCCCGCGCGCCCCGTTGCCCGGGCCCGGCGCGCCGCCTAGGCTGCCCGCCATGACGCCGATCCGCCTCGCACCGCTCCTCGTCCTGGCGCTCGCGGGATGCGCCGCGCCGAGTGCGGGCCCGCCCGGCGGGGGGCCTCCCGCCCCGGTGGCGATGCCCGCGACGCAGGCCGAGGTCGAGGCCGTGGTCAGCACCGCCGGCCGCTCCCGCGCCGTGCCCCAGGGCGCGCGCACGGCCGAGGCCTTCGACACCACCACCGAGGCCGAGCGCGCGATCGCCAAGGCCGCGGCGGCAGAGCCCCCCGAGAGCGCGGAGCAGGCGCTCGGCACCACCGTGGCGAGCTTGGGCGATCCGGCCGATCCGGGGCTGTGGCTCGCCACGCCGCTGGTGTCGGGGACGCGCCCGGGCCGGCTGGTCTATCCCGAGACGGGCGAGTCGGTGCTGGTGGAGCTGCGCCCCGCCTCGGGCGCCACGCGCATCTCGCTGGCCGCGATCCGGCTCCTCGGCGCGCCGCTCGCGGGGCTGCCCGAGATCGAGGTCTACGGCCGCTAGGGCGCCCGGCGCCGCCGGCTCTCCTCCGGCGACGCTTGCGCACCCGGCGCCCCGGGCCCGCACCCGGCGCCCCGGGCCCGCACCCGGCGGCGCCCCGGGTCATTCGACGGTGACGGACTTGGCGAGGTTGCGGGGCTGATCGACGTCGGTGCCCTTGGCGACCGCGGTGTGGTAGGCCAGGAGCTGCGCCGGGACCGCGTGGACGATGGGGGCGAGCCAGTCGGGCGCGCGCGGCATCGCCACGGCGCGCCAGACGCCCTCGCCCGCGCGCGCGAGGCCCTCGGCGTCGCTGACGAGCACCACGCGGCCGTCGCGCGCCATCACCTCCTGCATGTTGGATGCCGACTTGTCGAAGAGGGGCCCCGAGGGCGCCATCACGATCACGGGCACGTCCTTGTCGACGAGCGCGATGGGGCCGTGCTTGAGCTCTCCGCTCGGGTAGCCCTCGGCATGGATGTAGCTGATCTCCTTGAGCTTGAGCGCGCCCTCCAGAGCCAGCGCCGCCATCGGCCCGCGGCCGAGGAAGAGCACGTCGCGGGCGTGGGCGATCTCGGCCGCGATGTCGGCGATGGCGCCCGAGGCGTCGAGCGCGGCGTTGATGAGGCCGGGCAGGGCGGCCATCTCCTCCAGCCGCGCGCGGAGCGCCGCGTCGTCCAGGCGCCCGCGGTCGCGCGCCGCGAGCAGCGCCATCAGCGCCAGGACGACGAGCTGGCCGGTGAAGGCCTTGGTCGAGGCGACGCCGATCTCGGGGCCGGCATGGATCGGCAGGGCCACGTCGGACTCGCGCGCCATGGTGCTCTCGGGGACGTTGACCACCGAGACGACGGCGCGGGCGCGCCCGCGCATGTAGCGCAGCGCGGCGAGCGTGTCGGCGGTCTCGCCCGACTGGGAGACGAAGGCGGCCAGCGTGCCCGGGGGCACGGGCGGCTCGCGGTAGCGCAGCTCGGACGCCACGTCGACGTCGCAGGGCAGGCCCGCCAGGCGCTCGAACCAGTGACGCGCCACGAGGCAGGCGTAGAACGCCGTCCCGCAGGCGGAGAGCGAGACGCGCAGGGCGCCCTCGAAGGAGAGCCCCGGCATGGTCAGGGCGCCGTCCGTCACGTAGGCGTCGAGGCAGCGGGCGACGGAGGCGGGCTGCTCGGCGATCTCCTTGGCCATGAAGTGCCGGTGCCCGGCCTTGTCCACCGCGGCCTCGGCCGAGACGCGGCGCGAGGGCCGCCCGACCTGCGCGCCCGAGGCGTCGGTGATCGCGGCGCCCGCGCGGGTGACGACGGCGCGGTCGCCCTCCTCGAGATAGGTGATGCGCTCGGTGAGGGGGGCGAGCGCGATGGCGTCGGAGCCCACGAAGGCCTCGCCGCCCTCGTGACCCAGCGCCAGCGGCGAGCCGCGCCGCGCGGCCACCATCAGGTCGCCATGGCCCTCGAACAGGAACAGCAGCGCGAAGGCGCCTTCGAGCCGGTCGAGGACGGCCATCGCCGCCTCCTCGGGCGGGCGCCCCGAGGCCATCTCGCGCGCGGTGAGCGCGGCGACCACCTCGGTGTCGGTGTCGGTCTCGAACGCGTGGCCGCCATCGTGGCCCGCGACCTCGGCGCGCAGCGCGCGCCAGTTCTCGATGATGCCGTTGTGGACCACGGCCACGGGGCCGACCTGGTGGGGGTGCGCGTTGGCCACGCTGGGCGCGCCGTGGGTCGCCCAGCGGGTGTGCCCGATGCCGGCGCGGCCGGGGAGGGGGTCGGTCACCAGCAGGTCGGCCAGCTCGACGAGCTTGCCCACGGCCCGGCGGCGAGCCAGCCGGCCCGCGTCCACGGTGGCGATCCCGGCGCTGTCGTAGCCGCGGTATTCGAGGCGCCTGAGCGCGTCGATCAGGATCGGCGCCGCCTGGTGCCGGCCGAGGTAGCCGACGATGCCGCACATCTCAGGAGCCCTTGGCGCGTTCGCGCAGCCGCTGCATCAGCGCGCGCGCGCGGTCGGGGATGGTGCGCTGACGCGCCCGGCCGACGGCGAGCGCACCCGGCGGCACGTCGCGGGTGATGACCGAGCCCGAGCCCGTCAGCGCGTGCGCGCCCACGGATACGGGCGCCACCAGCATGGTGGCCGAGCCCACGAAGGCGTCGGCGCCGATCGTCGTGCGGTGCTTCGACACTCCGTCGTAGTTGCAGGTCACGGTGCCCGCGCCGAGGTTCGCCCGCGCGCCGACCTCGGCGTCGCCGACGTAGCTCAGATGCGGCACCTTGGCGCCGTGGCCGATGGTGGCCTCCTTGACCTCGACGAAGTTGCCGACGCGCGCGCCGCGGCCCACGCGCGCGCCGGGGCGCAGCCGCGCGTAGGGGCCGACGACGGCGCCGGCCTCGACCACGCAGCCCTCCAGATGGCTGAAGGCGCGCACCCGCGCGCCGCCCTCGACGCGCACGCCCGGGCCGAAGACGACGTGGGGCTCGACCACCGCGTCGCGCCCGATCAGCGTGTCGCGCGAGAAGTGCACCGTGGAGGGCGCCGTCAGCGTCACGCCCTCCTCCAGCATGTGCATCCTCGCGGCGTCCTGGAAGGCGGCCTCGGCGGCGGCGAGGTCGGCGCGCGAGTTGACGCCCATCGTCTCGCCCTCCTCGCAGACCACGACCTCGGCGCGCAGGCCCCGCGCGGTCGCCACGCCCACCACGTCGGTGAGGTAGAACTCCCCCGAGGCGTTGTCGTCGCGCACCGCCTCGATCAGATCCCACAGCGTCTCGGCGCCCGCCATCACGACGCCGGAGTTGCACAGCCGCACCGCGCGCTCGTCGGCGCGCGCGTCGGCGTGCTCGACGATCCGCACCAGCCGCCCGTCCTCGACGATGAGCCGTCCGTAGCGGCCGGGCTCCTCGGCCTCGAAGCCGAGCACCACCACGTCGGCGCCCTTGGCGCGCGCCTCGGCCATGTCCGAGAGCGTCTGGGGCCGGATGAAGGGCGTGTCGCCGTAAAGCACCAGCACGTCGCCCGAGAAGCCCTCCAGCGCGCCCTTCGCCTGGCCGACGGCGTGCGCGGTGCCGCGCCGCTCGCGCTGGATGACCACGCGCGCCTCGGACGCCTCGGCCTGCACCGCGAGGCGCACCAGGTCGGCCCCGACGCCCGCGACGACCACGGTGCGCGCGGGGTTCAGCGCCTCGCCCGCGGCGAGCGCGTGCGAGATCAGCGGCGCGCCCGCGACCTCGTGCAGCACCTTGGGCAGCTCGGAGCGCATCCGCGTCCCCTCGCCCGCGGCGAGCACGATCAACGCTGTGGGCATGGCGTCCCTCCCCGGGTCCCGGCCGTCCGCTTCTACCCGGCGCGCCGGCGCCCGCAAGGCCGCGCGCTCGTGCGTCGGGGCGCCGGGCGTGCTAGCTCCGGCGTCATGACAACCGTGATCCTCGATCTCGACGGGACGCTGGCCGACACGGCCGCGGACCTGATCGCCGCCGCCAACGCCTGCTTCGCCGCGCGCGGCGAGCCGCCCCCCCTCGACCCCGAGCGCGACCGCGCCACCGCCTTCCGCGGCGGGCGCGCCATGCTGCGGCTGGGGCTGGAGCGCGCCCGCGGCGCCTGGACGGAAGGAGAGGTGGACGCCGACTACGACCCGCTGCTGCGGCACTACGGGGAGGCGATCGACGCGCACTCGAAGATGTATCCCGGCGCGGTGGAGGCGCTGCGCGAGTGCCGCGCGAGGGGCTGGCGGGTGGGCGTTTGCACCAACAAGCCCGAGGGCTTGGCCCAGACGCTGCTCGCGCGGCTCGGCGTGCGCGAGCTGTTCCACGCCGTGGTCGGCGCCGACACGCTGCCCGTGCACAAGCCCGACGCGGAGGCGTTCCGCGAGACGGTCGCGCGCGCGGGCGGCGACATGGCGCGCGCGCTGATGGTGGGCGACACCGAGACCGACCATCGCACCGCGCGCGCGGCCGGCGTGCCGTCCGTGCTGGTGGCCTTCGGGCCCGAGGGCGAGGGCATCGCGCGGCTCGGCCCCGACGCGCTGCTGCACGACTACGCGGCGCTGACGGAGACGGTGGAGCGGCTCGTGCGCGTCGAGGCGCCGGGCTGAGGGGCGATGGCGCCGGCGGGGACGCTCGGCTACATCTCGAGGCGCCGGCAGGGGGAGGGATGCGATGTTCATGAGCTCCATGCGCTTCGATCTCGGCGAGGAGGCCGAGGCGATCCGCGAGGCGGTCCACCGCTGGGCGCAGGAGCGCGTGCGCCCGATCGCCGCGGAGATCGACCGCTCCAACGCCTTCCCGCCCGAGCTGTGGCGCGAGATGGGCGATCTGGGCCTCCTCGGCATCACCGTGCCGGAGGAGCATGGCGGCGCGGGGCTGGGCTACCTCGCCCACGCCGTCGCCGTCGAGGAGATCGCGCGCGCCTCGGCCTCGGTCTCGCTGAGCTACGGCGCCCACTCGAACCTCTGCGTCAACCAGATCGCGCTCAACGGCACCGAGGAGCAGCGCCAGCGCTTCCTGCCTCGCCTGGTGACGGGCGAGCACGTCGGCGCGCTGGCCATGTCGGAGGCCGGCGCGGGCTCTGACGTGGTCGGCATGAAGCTCAGGGCCGAGAAGCGCAACGACCGCTACGTGCTCAACGGCACCAAGTACTGGATCACCAACGGCCCCGACGCCGACGTGGCGGTGGTCTACGCCAAGACCGACCCGGAGGCGGGCTCGAAGGGCATCACCGCCTTCCTGATCGAGCGGGGCCTCAACGGCTTCTCCACGGGCCCCCACTTCGACAAGCTCGGGATGCGCGGCTCCAACACCGGCGAGCTGATCTTCGAGGACTGCGAGGTGCCCTTCGAGAACGTGCTGGGCGAGGAGGGGCGCGGCGTCGCGGTCCTGATGTCGGGCCTCGACTACGAGCGCGTGGTGCTGTCGGGGATCGGGGTGGGCATCATGGCCGCCTGCCTCGACGAGGTGATGCCCTACCTGCGCGAGCGCCGGCAGTTCGGCCAGCGGATCGGCGACTTCCAGCTCATGCAGGCCAAGGTCGCCGACATGTACACGGCGATGAACACCGCGCGCGCTTACCTCTACGAGGTCGCGCGCGCCTGCGACCGCGGCGAGGTCACGCGCCAGGACGCCGCCGCCTGCGTGCTCTACTGCTCGGAGGTCGCCATGACGCAGGCCCACCAGGCGGTGCAGGCGATGGGCGGCGCGGGCTTCCTCAGCGACTCGCCGGTGTCGCGCCTCTTCCGCGACGCCAAGCTGATGGAGATCGGCGCGGGCACCTCGGAGATCCGGCGGATGCTGATCGGGCGCGAGCTGATGGCGGCGGAGTGAGGGCCGGCCGAGCGCGGACGCCTCGAGGTCAGGGAGAGGGCCGCGTTCACACCTCGATGCTCGCCATCGCTGGTCATGAGCCACTGATCCCGGTCATCCCGCTGCGATGAGGTCGGCTCCGCCCCCTCTGGGGAGGCATGCCGGCGCTCAGGGCTCGGCCCCCCGGCTCCGAGCCCCGCCGACGGGACGACGGGGTCGCCTTCGGACGACTTCTCCCGCGTGCGGGAGGCAGGAGGCACGCCCGCGGATCCCGTGGGTGTGCCCGGGAAGCCTTCGGAGACCACCCGTCCTCGGTCATCCAGGCGCGGATCGTCATCCCTTTCGACTACGCGGCTCCCGACCAGCCGGTGTCGCTGAACGCCATCGCCCTCGTCGGCGGCCGGTTGAGCCGTGTTCGATGCGAGGCACGGGACGGGTCCGTCGGCTGCGCGGCGGACGGGATGATCCGTGAGCGTCCGCCGACCCCGCTCTGCTGCCTGTTGAGGGTGAGGGTGAGGGATGGTGTCCACCATGGACGGGGGTGGAGTGCCCTGTGTTCTCACCGGACGGCCCGGTTGGAGGCGAGCGCTTCGGGGAGATCGCTGGGCGAGCGCATGCGCGGTGCGCAGTGAGGGTGGACCGTGTCGTAGTCGTTGACCCCCCCGGCGACGAGCCCGAGCGCCGTGGCGGCGTCGGGCCGCTGCGTGACGCGAACGTGGTCGCGCTCGAGGGTGCTTGGCCCGCCCCCCCTTTGGAGGGGTTCACCTGTGATGTCGGCTGAGGCCGCGGAGGAGGGTCCATGCCGAGGAGGAGGCGCAAGCCCGAGGGGATCGTTGCGATCCCGCGCGACCGGGACGGCACGTTCGACCCGTAGCCGATCGCCAGGTGCCACCGGCGGTTCCCGGCCTTACGAAGGTCGTCTCGATGCACGCCCGCGGCATGAGCGTGCGCGCGATCCGCGATCACCTCGGGGATCTCCACGGCCTCGACCTCTCGGCGGACATGATCTCCGCCACCGCCGACGCCGTGCTGGAGGAGGTCGCCGAGCGGCAGTCTCGGCCGCTCGATGCCTGCTGTCCGCTGGTCTTCTTCGACGCGGTCCGGGTGAGGATCCGCGGCGAGGGGTTCGTCCGCGAAGGGCGTCCCCATCGCGCTGGGCATCCAGCCCGATGGCCCGCGCGATGGCCTCGGCCTCCGGGCCCTGCAGGCCGGGGGCGCGGCGTGCTGGCTCCGGGTCGTGGACGAGATCGAGGCCCGCGGCGTCGCCGACGCGCTCGTCGCGGTCGTCGCGGTCGTCGGCGGCCTGAAGGGCCCCGAGGCGGTCGAGGCCGCGGGCGCCCCGAGACGGCCGTCCGGGCCCTCGGTCGGGGCCGGGGGCGGGCTCTGCATCGCCCCCCGATCGGCCGCTCGGTCGAGCCCGCGGCCTGGAAGGACCGCCGCGCCGTGGTGCCCGAGCCGCGCGCCATCCCCCGCGCCCCGCCGCGCCCAGGACGCCGCGGCGGGGCGCGCGGCGCTTCGGGGGCGCGGCGCTTCGCTCGCCATCGCCCTCGGAGCGATGGCGGTCGACGGCTCGCCCCCGCGGTCATCGGCGATCGCGCGCGCGAGTGCCTGGCCCTCGTCGCCGACACCTCGATCCCCGGCGCGCGGGTCGGCATGCCGCGCTCGCCCGCGGTGATGCGCGCCTCGGCGGGCCGAGGACGTTCGTGTCGGACGACGGGACCGAGCTGACGAGCCGCGCGGTCCCGCGCCGGCAGGGCGAGGTCGGGGTCGCCTGGCACACCATCGCCCTGGCAGGCCGACCCGAGGCACGCCTTCGTCGAGGGCTTCGACGGGCGGCTGCGCGACGAGTGCCTGAACGAGGAGGCCTTCGACGGCCTCGCCCCCGCCTGGCCCGCGTCCTCGCGCGCCGGCGGCACGACACCGACCACCTGCGGCCGCATCCGTCGCTGGCCGGCCTGACACCCGCGCAAGCACGGTGGTCGCTCGAACTCCCAGACGACCCGAACACCGCCGCGCTCGCCATCGACCCCTCGATCAGCCACCAGGCCGCAGCACCCCCCTATCGCCCAGGGCGTCGAGGGGCGCAGGTCAGGACGAGCGAGAGCCCAAACCGGGCCGCCCAAGACCTCCAAGAAGCGCGAGCTGGGGATTTCGAACTGACCCACCACCCGCCTCGGGGCGGGTCTGGACAGGCTGCGCCGCGCGCTCTATCAGGCCGTGGCCCGGCGGCCGCGTCCGCCGCCCGTGCCCGGGTAGCTCAGGGGTAGAGCAGCGGATTGAAAATCCGCGTGTCGGTGGTTCAAATCCGCCCCCGGGCACCATTCCCCCTCTTGGTTTCGAGCCTCATGTCCTGCGGTCCGGTGGCCTGCGCTCGGCTCGGACGCTGCGTCCGCCACGACGGAGGGAAGGGTGCCGGTGCGCGGGTGTATCAAGCGACATTCGGAACTGGCCCGGTGGCGACACCAGGATCTGGCCCACCCCGTCATGTGGTTTCGACTTCGGTTTCAAGCGCCGGGCCGGCCTTCTGCAGAAGGCCGGCCCGGCGCTTCTCGCGCAGCCTGTAGCTGTCGCCCCGGATGGTGATGACGTGGGAGTGGTGGAGCAGGCGATCGAGGATCGCGGTGGCCACCACCGGGTCGCCGAACACCGCGCCCCACTCGCCTACGGACCGGTTCGAAGTCACCAGCATCGCGCCGCGCTCGTAGCGGCGGCTGACGAGCTGGAAGAACAGGTGAGCGGCGTTGGGCTCGAGCGGCAGGTAGCCCAGCTCGTCCACGATCAGCAGCTTCGGCTTGGCGAAGTGCGCCAGCCGCTCCTCGAGCCGGCCCTCGACCTGGGCCTTGGCGAGGTTGGCCACGAGCGCCATGGCGCCGGTGAAGAGCACGGTGTGGCCGGCCACGATCGCTTCGCGGCCGAGCGCCACCGCAAGGTGCGTCTTGCCCACGCCCGGGGGGCCGAGCAGCAAGAGCGCATCGCCGTGGGCGATGAAGCGCCCCGTCGCGAGGTCGCGGATCTGCCCCTTGTCGACCGAGGGCTGGGCGGCGAAGTCGAAGCCCTCCAGGGTCCGCACGAAGGGGAACTTCGCCAGCCCGAAGCTCATCTCGATGCGGCGCTGATCCTTCCGTGCGATCTCGCGCTCGCAGAGGAAGGCGAGCGCCTCGCGCAGGGTCATCTCCCCCCGCGCCGCCTCGTCGAGCAAGCCGTCGAGCTGGTCGCGCACCGCCGTCAACTTCAAGCGCGTCAGCATCCGGTCGAGCTCGTCCTGGGTCTGCGCTCCCATCACCAGGCGCCCCCGGCCACCGCCTCGTACTCGGCGAGCGGGCGCAGCAGCGCCGGCGCCGGGATCGGCGCGGCCTCGGCTGCCTCGGCGTCTTCTCTGACCACGCGGCCGGCGGCACCCGCGACGCCCTCGAAGTGAGCGCGGTCGGTGAAGCGCCCGCGACGGTCCGCGCTGCGGGGATGACGGGCCACCTCGATGCCCGCATGGGTGACCTGCACAGTCTCGGCCGTGACCAGCACGCTCACTCGCTCCCCGATCAAGCGCCACGGCACCGAGTAGGCGTTCGTCTCGATCTCCACCGCGCAGTCCGCTCCCACGCGTCGGCTCAGCTCGCGCGCGGCCAGGAACGGGCCGCGGTCGGGCAGCGGCCGCAGGGCGGCGGCCTCGTCGCGCGCGAAGCGGACCATGGGCGCCTCGCCGGTGGTGCCGTGGACGCGCTGATCGGCGATCTCGCGCGTCCACTCGGCCAGATGCGCCTCCAGGGCCGCGAAGCTCTCGAAGGTTCGCCCCGCGACCGCGTTGCCCTTCACGTAGCCCACGCCGCGCTCGTCCTTGCCCTTGGTCCGCGCCCGGTACGGCGCGCAGGCCTGGACCCGGAAGCCCCAGTGCCGCGCAAAGGCGTGGAGCTTGGGGTTGAGCACCACCTCCCGCGTCGCCGCGTCGTGGTGCAGGATCAGAGCGCGCGCATTGTCGAGCAGCACCTCCTCAGGCACGCCCCCAAAGGCTGCGAAGGCACTCTCCATGCCTTCGAACCAGTGCTCCTGGCGCTCGCCCAGGAAGGCCCGGACGTGCAGCCGGCGCGAGTGGCCCAGCGTCGCCACGAAGAACGACACCGGTCGCAGAGCGCCCTCGATCTCGACCCGCCTCTGGCCGAAGTCGATCTGCAACTGCTGGCCCGGGCGCGTCTCGAACCTCACCGTCGCCCGCGCTTCGGCCCGTAGCGCTTGGCGCAGCGGTGCCACCGCACGCTCCACCGTGCGCAGGCTTACCTCAATGCCCCTCTCGGCCGCGAGCTCCTGGCGAACCACGTCCGCGTTGCCCGCGTGGCGGCGGAAGCGCTCGGACAGCCAGCCCCCAAGACCGTCGAGCGACGTCTTGCGTGTCGGTGCCACCGGGCGTCGCCAGCCGCCCTCGCGCAGCCACCGCCGCACCGTCGTCCGCGAGCACCCCAGCTCCGCCGCGATCCGCCGCGCCCCCCAGCCGAGCGCCTTCAGCCTCAGCATCGCCGACACGTCGTCCGGCTCCTTCATCTCGTCCCTCCGCAGACCTTCAGTCCGCAGAAGCCTCTCCGTCACTGGCATGGTCATCCAGGCCCTCCCCTCAGGCTACCGAGGGGGCCAGTTCCTCATGTCGCCTCCGGACCAGTTTGCCGTGACGCCTGACAGGGTGCGGCCGGTGCCGTGGGCATCGGCTCCGATCTCGATCGCGTAGGGGGTGGACTCCGCCGCGGGAGGTCCATGTGCGGGCCGCGTCCGGAGACCGCTCGGCCGCCGATCGGGTCGTCCAGCGGACCTTCGGGCGCGGAGGCCGGTCGCCCTTGGGCGGGCGAAGCGGGGAACGGCGAAGCGGGGAACGCGGTCTGGGATCGGCGCCTTGCGTCGAGAACCGGGGTTCCGTGGGAGTTGTTCGAATTGTATGCCAGGGGCCGGCGAAGCGGGCGGGGTCGAAGCGGCGTGTTCGGAGCGGGCGGAAGCGTTCGCGGGGCTGATCGAGATCGGACTGATCCTGCCCGGGTCTGGTGGCTCTTCGGGATGGGTCTGCGGACCTGGAGAGGAGCATGGGATGGGCGGCAGACGACGGCGGGAGCTCCCCGAGGCGGGGGGCCCTGCACGAGGCGGTGGAGCGGGTCCGGACGGGCGGGGTGACGATCATCATGGCGGCGGCGGACGAGCTCGGGCGGCACGAGACGGTGCTGCTGCGCGCGATCCAGCGCTTCATCCAGCGCTGCGGCGAGCCGGGTATGGTGACGCCGCGGCGGCGCTCGGCGGGCTTTGCGTGGCCGAGCTCGACGCACCCCAGCCGAGGAGGGCCCCACCCTCCAGATCACACCTGCCCCCGCCTGATCCGGTGGCCCGGGACCACACCCGGAACCACACCTCATCGACGGACACGACCTCATCCCGTGCCCCGACGGGCTGAGCGTGCGCCCGTCCGGACCGCCGCGCGCGGCGGCCCCGATCCCCCGGCCGTCTCGGAAGCAGGAGCGCATCCGGGACCGTCCACGACGGGGCCGGCGTGTCGCGGCGCCCGGGCGCGAGGAGGCGTCCCCGGCGCACGAAGGGGACGCGCCACACGTCGACGCCCGGCGCCTGGACGGGCGGGGGCCCGGGGCGCGGGTCGCGGGGCGCGGATCACGGGGCGGGTCACGGGCCGGGCGGTCGCCAGCCCGCCGACGAGGGCCCGATCGACGCGCTCATTGCTTTCACTCACAGGATCGACTCCCCATGAGCGTTCGCAACGTTCGGAGGTGGCCCGACGCGGCTAGGACCGGCGTGAGCCGCCCCCCCGCCGCCATCGGCAAGACCTCGCATTCGCCCCATCGCGGGGGCCGATTTCCGCAACGCTTGCGGTATCGGGGCGGCATCCGCCGCCCTCGCGCCGCCCAGGATCACCCGAGCGGCGGCCACGTCCCGGTCGTGCCGGGCTTCGCAGCCTTCACACACCCACTCCCGCACCGAGAGGGGCAGTCTCGCGCCGACATGGCCGCAGTCGGGACAGACGCCCGTGCTGCGCGCGAAGCGAGGGTGGACGTGCCACGCCCGACCCGCCCACTCGGCCTTCGTTCGAAGAGTCCTGACGAACTCTCCCAGCCCAGCGTCGGCCAGCGATCCCGCCATCCGGGTCCGCATCAGGCCACGCAGGCTCAAGTCTTCCACGGCAAACCCCGCGTAGGTGTCCACCAGCGCCCGCGTCGCCTTGTGCATGTGGTCGCGCCGCGCGTCGCGCAGGTGCCGGTGCGCGCGGCCCAGCCGGGCGACGGTGCGGCGGCGGTTGACGCTGCCCTTCCGGCGCCGGTCGCGCTCGCGGCTCAGACGCCGGATGCGCTTGGCGGCGCGCCGCGCCAGCCGCGGGTGCGCGATCCGCGCCCCGTCGCTCAGGGTCGCCAAGTGCGCGAGCCCGCCGTCGATCCCGACCACGGGGAGCGTCGGCGTGGCGTAGAGCTTCGGGGGGGCCTCGAACTGCACCGCGACGTGCCAGCCGCGCGGCTCCTGGCGGACGGTGACCTGCTTCATGGCGGCGCCCTCGGGCAGCCGCAGCCCGCGCACCCGCACCCAGCCGATCTTGGGCAGGCGGACGCGCCCCGGCTCGACGCGGACCTCGCGGCCGACGAAGGAGAAGGCGTCCGGGCGATCCGAGCGGCGCTTGAAGCGCGGGAAGCCCTTGCGCGCGGCGCCTCGGCTCCGGGCGCACTCGCGCAGCGCGCGGTCGAGCCGCCGGACGGTCATCTGCGCGGCGCGGTGCGGCAGGCCTGCGAGCCGCGGGTCGGCGCGGAGGAGCGCAGGCAGGCGGGCCGACATCTCGGCGTAGAACACGAACTCGCCACGCTCGGCGTAGCGCTCGCGGTTCTCGGCCACGAACAGGTTCCACAGCGCGCGGCACTGGCCTCCGATGCGCGCGACCTGCGCCAGAGGACCGTCCACGGCGCCGCCGTAGAGGCGGCCGCGGGCGGCCTGCATGACGGGGGCGCTCATGCGAGCAGCGCGCGCAGGGAGAGCCGCCCGTGACGGCCGATCAGGCAGCGCGCGATGGACTCGCCGGCATCGTGAGAGAGCCGATTGTAGCGGAAGGTGTGCTCGGCTGCGTAGCGGTGCAGGTGCTTGGGCGACACGGCGTGATGGATGCCCGTGAGCGCCATTTTGAAGAGGCCGAAGAAGCCCTCCGCGGTGTTGGTGTGCACGCGCACGCCGTCCTCGGTGCGGGCGTATTCGCCGGCCGCGTGCCGCACGGCGTGGTGGCGCCTCATCTTGCCGCCGAACCAGGCGTAGGTGGCCAGCTCGTCGGTGCACAGGATGGAGCCCCGATCGAGCCACCCGAACATCAGCGGGTCGAGCGCGGCTCCGCTGGCGGAGGCCGCCACGGCGGAGCGGGCGGTGCCGCCTCGCTAGACGGCGGCGAACAGCATCGGCTTGTCGGTGCCGCGCCCGCGCGTGGTGGGCTCGCGGTGCTTCTGCCGGTTGCGGGCCTTGCCGCCGACGTAGGTCTCGTCGGCCTCGACGATGCCCGACAGCGGCAGGGACGCGCCGCCGTCCATCATCGCGCGCAGGCGGTGCAGCAGGTGCCAGCAGGTGCGATACTGGATGCCGAGCTGGCGCGACAGGCTGGCCGCGCTGATCGGCTTGGCGGTGCTGAGCATGAGATACATCGCCAGATACCACACCCGCAGCGGCAGGTGCGTGCCCTCCATCGCGGTGCCGACGGTGACGGAGAACTGGCGGCCGCAGGGCCGGCAGCGGTGGAGGCCGGGGCGGCCCTTCACCGGCGTCGCCTGGCCGACCGTGCCGCAGGCCGGGCACTCCGGGCCGTCCGGCCAGCGCACGCTTTCCATGTGCGCGCGGCAGGCGTCATCGGTGCCGAAGGTCTCGATGAAGGTCATCAGGTTCATGAGAGAAAGCTAGCATGATCATGACTGAAAGCAATAGGTCCCTGGATCGATCCGCTCGGCCGGGGGCCGCGCGCACCCGCCCCCTCCGCCCCCTCGCGCCGGGGCACGACGACACCCTCACGCAGATGCGGCCCCACTGGCGCCCTCCGCCCCCCTCGCGCCGGGGCACGGCCCCCCGTGCCCGTCCCCGTGCCCGTGCCCGTGCCCGTGCCAGGGGATGACCGTCATGAGGGCTCGAACCCCCCGGAGCCCCCGACGGGATCCCGAACCGGTCGGCCGGACGCGAGGGACGCCGCCGGGCGTCACGACCCGCTCGGCGCCCCGCCTTCGCCCAGATCCCAAAAGAGCCCCGCCATCAGCCGCAGCGCGTCGCGGCACAGCGGCGTCAGGACGTGCTCGTCGGGCGCGTGCTGCGAGCAGCCGCGGTAGGAGTGCGGCACCCAGATCGTCGGCAGGCCGAGGATGTCGGCGAACACGTCGTTCGGCAGCGAGCCCGCGAGGTTCGGCAGCACGTGCGGCGCGCGGCCCGACATGCGCTCCAGCGAGCGGGCGACGCGGCGCGCCCAAGGGTGGCCGGGATCGAGCCGCGTCGCCGCGAAGGCGCCGCTCTCGTGGGGCCGGATCCCGACCGCCTCGAAGCCTCCGGCGTCGAGATGGCGACGCAGCGCGGGCAGGATCGCGTCCGGGTCGGTGCCGACCACGTATCGCAGCTGGCACGTCGCGCGCGCGGTCCCCGCGATGGCGTTGACCGGCGCCTCGGGGACGCCCGCCGTCATCGCCAGCACCGCGAAGGCGTTCCAGCCGAAGGCGCGCTCGGCCGGGGTGAGGTCGGGCTCGCCCCAATCGGCGTCGATCGCGGGGCCGTCCCCGCCCTCGACCGGCAGGCCGCGCAGCGCCGCGCGCACCGAAGGCGTCAGGCTGTCCGGGCGCCATTCGGGGACGCGGATGGCCCCGCGCGCGTCGCAGATCGACGCGAGCGCATGGGCGAGGATCTGCGCCGGGTCGGCCAGGAGCCCGCCCCAGTTGCCCGAATGATGCGCGCCCTCGCGCAGGCCCACCACGAGGTCGAAGTTGAGCGCGCCGCGCGCGCCCATGAAGATCGTGGGCGTGCCGGGCTGGAGCCTCGGCCCGTCGGAGGCGATCAGCACGTCGGCCCGCAGGCGCTCGGCGTGGAGGCGCATCAGGTCCGCCAGCCCCGGCGATCCGGTCTCCTCCGAGGTCTCCAGGACGATCTTGAGGTCGAAGCCGAGCCGTCCGCGCTCGGCCAGCACGGCTTCGAGCGCCGTGAGGTTGATCAGGTGCTGGCCCTTGTTGTCGGCGGTGCCGCGGCCGTAGAGGCGATCGCCCTCCTCGACCAGCCGGAAGGGGTGCAGCCCCTCGCGCCAGGCGCCGGCCTGGCCGCGGATCACGTCGCCGTGGCCGTAGGTCAGAACGCAGGGCCCGCCGCCCTCGATCCGCTGCCCGAGCAGGATCGGGCCTCCGCGCGGGTCGGGGTTCCCGACGATCTCGCAGGCGACGCCCAGCCGCTCGAGCCGCGGGCGGATCGCGCGCTCCAGATAGGCGGCGAGCGCGGGCGCCTGCGCGGGCTCCTGGCTCTCGGTCTCGTGGGCCACCAGGTCGGAGAGGTCGTCGCGGAAGCGGCCCGCGTCGTGGTGGCGCTCGACGCGCGCGACGGCGCCCTCGCGCGAGGGGGCTACGGTCATCGGGGCTCCTCCGGCTGCGGCCGCCCGTCGGCCCGCTCCGCGTCGCGCGCCAGGGCCAGCGCCCAGGCCCCCAGGGGACGGAGGTTCATCTGCGCGCGGATGAGCGGGCGGGCGGGGTCGATCGCGGCGGGCGTGCGGAAGTGCAGCCCCCGCTCGGGGCCGAGCTCGCGCGCGAGCGCCGTCATCAGGGCCCGGCACTCCGCCTCCAGGCCGAAGGCGCGGAGCTGGGCCGCGAGGGAGTAGTTGAAGCCGACCAGCACCTCGTCCCATTGCAGCCCCTCCTCGCCCTCGGGCGCATAGAGCGCCGAGGAGTGGGCGGCGGAGACGATGGCCACGGCGCCGCGGCCCCCGCCCGCTTCGAGAAAGCAGCGGCGGAAGACCGTGGCGAGCGCCGTGCGGGCCTTCGCCGGATCCACCGTGTCCCCCAGGCCCAGCATCCGCGCGGTGGCCGGGCCGTGCATCTGCTCGGCGAGGATCGCGTCCGAGAACCGCCCCGCCGAGTCGAGGCGGAAATGCGTGCCGGTCCAGAGCGCGCGCTCGAAGGCGGGCTCGGCGGTGGCCGACATCGCGCGCCAGCGGGCGGCGGCGCGGGGCTCGCCCACGCGCCCGGCGAGCGCCGCCGTCGCGCGCAGGGCGGTGAGCCACAGCCCGCCGCAATAGGCCGAGATCCCCGTCATCGGCACGTTGTCGAAGGTCTGGTCGGGGACGCCGTCGTTCTCGATCATCCCGTCGCCGTCGCGGTCGAAGAGAGCGAGCGCCTCCATCGCCTCGCTCACCGCGGGCCACCAGCGCGCCGCCGTCGCGGGCGCGCCCGAGCGCGCCTCGCGCCAGGCGGTGACGGCGAGCATGGCGTTGAAATCCTTCCACCGCGTCGAGTCCTGGTAGGCGTAGTCGTTGGCGCGCGCGAAGGGGTCGGCGTCGGGCGCGCCGAGGTCGTGCGGCGCCATGCCGGCGCGCTGGCGCGGCATCCGGGCGCTCGATTTGAGGTGGAGCCTGGGCTCGGGGTCGTCGCGCGGCACCTCCTCGGCATAGGCGTCGAGCACGAGGCGCGCGAGCGGCGCGAAGAGGTCCGAGACCGCCGCCGCGGCGTAGCTCCACAGGTCGAGCGTGGCGTAGAGCGGGTAGTCGGGGCACTCGATGAGGCCGAAGCGCTCCGGGCGAGGCCCCTCGGGCGCGGTCCAGACGGCGAGGCCGTCGGTCAGCATGTAGAGCTCGTTGATGGCCAGGTGCGCGGCCTCTGGCGGCAGGTCGAGCCGGGCCGTCGCCGCGTCGTGGAAGCGGTCGATCGCCTCGGACCAGGCGCCCGCGCGGGGCAGGGCGTGGGCGGCGATGGCCCGCGCCGCGCGCCCCTCGGCGCCCCAGCGGGCCGCGTGGTGGCGCAGCCATCGGCGGCCCTGGCCGAATCGGATCACCGGCAGATCCCACACCAGCGCGAGGTCGAGCGTGCGCGCCTCGCCAGGCGCGAGCGCGACGCGGGCCGCGATGGCACCCACCGGCCCGGGCGCGGGGAACTCGCTGAAGCCGCCGCCGGCGACCCAATCGCCGCCCTGCGGCGCGACCCGGCCCTCCTCCGCGAAGCCCCGCCAGAGCGCCGCGCCCTCGCGCAGGGGGTCGAAGGCGGGGCAGAGCGTCACCTCGACGCCCCCCGCCCGGCGCGCGGCGATCAGCACCTCGCCCTCGCCCATGTCGGGCGGCCCGGCGCGGTCGCGGGTCATCAGGACGCCGGCGAGCCCGTCGTCCTCGACGGCGCGGCTGCGCTGCCCCGCGACGCCGCCCGGCGGGATCTCGGCGCCGGTGAAGCGGCCGACGAGGTTGGCGAGGCTGAGCATCACGCCCGCGTCGAGCGGGACGGGGCCCGCGTTGCGAAGATGCGCGCGGAACAGGCCCAGCGGCAGGTCGGCCTCGGCCATGAGCGCCGGGACCACCGGCGAGAGCTGCTCGATCGTGAGGCTCAGGCCGCCCTCGCGGTAGGCGTGCCACGCGCTGGGGAAGAGCGCGGCGTGGCGGCCGGCCGGGTCGAATCGCCAGCCCGGGAGGCCGCGGCCCTCGGGGCGCAGCGCGCGGGCGGTGGATGGGCCGCCCTCGGGGCGCTGCCAGAGCGCGAAGCCGTCGGCCGGGCTCGATGCGTGGACCACCCGCCCGGCCTGGAGCGTCCAGCGCGTCAGCCCGCCGTTCGGCCCCCGCGAGATGGCGCCCGTGCCGATCCCTCCCAAGGGCACGCCGACATCGTGGTGGCCTTCGACCTGGCCCTCGACGCGCGGGCGCTGCGGGCGCGCCGGCGCCCAGGGCAAGGCGACCGACCAGGCGAGCGGGTGGGGGTCGGCGGACAAGGGGCGGGCCTCGCGGATCGGGGGGGCGGGGGCGAGCATAGCCGCCGTCCGGCGACGGTTCACCCCGCCGTTCGCGCCGCCCGTCTCAGGCGGGCCGCTTCGCCTGCGCCGGGCGCGCGCGCTTGGAGCCGAGCGTCTCGAAGCACCAGGCGACGAGGATCTGGAGCAAGAGGCCCGAGACGATGATCCAGGCGTCGAGCACGAGGCTCTCGGGCGCGCCCGAGCGGATCGCCTGGCCGAGGATCGACAGCACCGACCCGGCCGCGAACACCGGCAGGCCCTGGCGGCCCATCAGCGCCAGGGGGCGCGCCCAGGCGGTGGCGGCGGCCGCGCGGACCTGCGGCAGCGCCGAGAGCAGGTAGACCAGCGCCAGCGCGTGCAGCGCGCGGGGCGCCGCGAGGAAGGTCTTGTCGAAGCCCACCAGGTAGAAGGGCAGCCCGGCCCGGTAGCCCGCGGCCAGCACCTCGCGGCCCGCCTCGGCGACGGGCGGCACCAGCATCCAGGCCAGCACCGCGAGGAGGAACGCGGCGGCGGCCCAGACCAGCCTGCGGTCCACCGGCACGAGCCGCTCGCCGCGCCGCATCGCCAGGCCGATCAGGAGCCCCACGACGAAGACGAGCTGCCAGGAGAACGGGTCGAAGAACCAGCCGCCCGGGTTGGGGTAGTTCGGCAGGTTGAGCCGGAAGGCGCCCGCGACGGCCCAGAGCGCGACCGAGAGCGCCAGCAGCGTCCGGGGCCGCGCGTGGCCCAGCGCGATCAGGCCCGGCGTGGCCAGCAGCAGGACGATGTAGAGCGGCAGGATGTTGAAGTAGCCGAGCTGGTGCGCGAGCGTCGGCAGGCCGATCATGACGCCGATCTGGTCGTCGAAGAAGGCGGCCATGTTGTTGATCTCGATCATGCGGTGGACGCCGAAGGCGCGCGCCGCGACGGCCGCGATCCCCACCGCCATCATCGTCGTGACGATGTGGACCATGTAGAGCGTCCACGCGCGCCCCCAGACGCGCCGCGCGCCGCGCCAGAAGGCCCCCGAGACGATCTCGGGCCCGTAGGCGAGGCCCGCCGCCGCCCCCGACATGAGCACGAAGCCCTCGGCCGCGTCCGAGAAGCCGAAATTGCGGCTGGTGAGGTTCTCGAACACCGTGCCGGGGACGTGGTTGACGAAGATCATGCTCAGCGCCAGCCCGCGGAACACGTCGAGCCGGGCGTCGCGCGTGCCCGGCCCGGTGGCGACGAGGCTGTGCGCGGCTGGGCGCGGCCCCCGGATCGGGGCAGGGATCGGGGGCGGGCCGCCGCCGGCCGGCCGGGCTGGGACAGGTCAGCCATGCGCGGGCGCTGCGTCCAGGGGCCCACGGCCGGGCGCCGCGTCGCGCCAGCCCCTGAGCACGGCGTCGGCCCGGCGCAGGACCGGGCTCGGGTCGATCTCGTCGCGGGTGACGAAGAGGCGCCGCGCCCGCGGGCGCGAGGTCCAGGTCACGACGAGGGGCGCCGCGATCATCGGCAGCGTCACCGGCAGCGCCCAGGGGGTCAGCTCGGGCGCGAGCCACGCCACCACGGCGAGGCTCGCGGCGCCTGCGAGCACGATCCACCACGTCGCGCGCCAGGCGAGCGGGAGCGAGACCGAGTCGCGCCCGCGCGGGTTGGCGGGCCAGCCGCCGTCGATCCCCGAGAGCACCTGGAGCACGGCGCGGGTCTGGAACATCAGCATGATCGGCGCCGTGACCGAGGTCAGCGCGATCTCGCAGATCACGGACGCTCCGCAGCGCGGCGCGCCGCCGAAGGCGGGCGCCGCGCCCAGCCGGATCGCCTTCACGAGGATGAGCAGCTTGGGCAGCAGCAGGAGCGTGACCACGCCGAGCGCGAGCCCGATCGCCTCGGCCGTCTCGTCGCTGGGGAAGACGGGGAAGAGCGCGGCGCCCTCGGGGAAGTAGTCGGGCGGCGGGTGCCAGAGCACCGCCGGCACCGCCGTGAGCAGCAGCGCCAGCCACAGCAGCGGCACCACGTAGGCGAGGACGCCCTGGAGCAGCGTGAAGCGGCTCCAGGGGGCGAGGCCGGGCGCGCGCAGCAGCCGGATGTATTGCAGGTTGCCCTGGCACCAGCGCCGGTCGCGCTTGGCATGCTCGAGCATGTCCTCGGGCCCCTCCTCGTAGGAGCCGCCCAGGTCGGGGTCGAGCCGCACCCGCCAGCCGCCGCGCACCAGGAGCGCGGCCTCGACGTAGTCGTGGCTCATGATGTGGCCGCCCAGCGGCGGGGGGCCGGAGAGCACCGGCAGATGGCAGCTCTGCGCGAAGGCCCGCACCCGCACGAGCGCGTTGTGCCCCCAGAACGGGCCCGTCGCCCCCTGCATCGCGGCCAGCCCGCGGGCGAAGATCGGCGCGTGCAGCGAGGCCGAGAACTGCATCGCGCGCCCGAAGAGCGAGCGAGCGCGCACCACCCGCGGCAGCGTCTGGAGGAGCCCGAGCCCCGGGTCGGCCTCCATCCGGCGGATCATCTCGATCACCGTCGCCCCCTCCATCAGGCTGTCGGCGTCGAGGATCAGCGCGTGGTCGTAGGCCGCCGCCCGAGCGGGCGAGGAAGTCGGCGATGTTGCCGGCCTTGCGGCCGGTGTTCTCGGCCCGCCTGCGGTAGAACATCCGCCCCGCGCCGTCGCGCTCGGCGACGAGGCGGGCGAACCAGTAGCCCTCCGCGCGCGCCACGGCCTCGTCGCGGGTGTCTGACAGCACGGCGACGTCGATGCGCGCGTCAGCGCCCTCGGCCTCGATCGAGGCGTCCATGGCCGCGAGGCGCGCGAAGGTGGCCTGCGCGTCCTCCTGGTGGATCGGCATCACGATCACGGTGCGGCCGCGGATCGGCTCGTCGTCGCGCAGGCGCGGCTCGCGGCGCTCGCGGTAGAGGAGCCCGAGCACGCCCTGCGCGGCGCCCCAGGCGAGCCAGAACATGGTCGCGCCGAGCAGCGCCGCACGGCCCGCGTCGATCGGCTGGAGCCCCGCCCCGGCCGCGAACCTGAGGAACACCAGCGTCGAGGCGAGCGCCGCGGCGACCGCGGCGCTCAACGCGGCCGTCCTGCGCATCCGCGTCCCCGGCGAGGGGGCGGCCCCCGTCCCGGGCCCGCCCATCTCAGTCGGCCGAGCGGTGGCGCCCGCCTGCCAGCAGGCGCCGGGCGAGCTCGGCCAGCCCGACGCGCGGGCGAGGCGGCGGCTCGAGGATCTGGAGCGGCATCGCCAGGGGCGCGTGGGGGGGCGCGAAGACGCCCGCGTCGGGCACGATCTCGGTCTGCATCATCGTCATGACGACTCGATCCACTGATAAAGCCATGTCTCGGACAGGCGCTCGTCGTAGCCCTCGACATAGGCGACGAGTTCCATCGCGGCGTCCCGTTCCGGCACGATGTCGGCCACGAGCCGCCATGTGTCCCTTCCCGGGAGCTTGGACAAGGTCTGGGTCTCGATCTCGCCGCGATTCACGCTCAGCCGCGCCTCGACCTCGGCGCCGTCGGGGAGCGCGCCGAGGCGCCCGCCCTCGAAATCGACCACGAACTTGCGCGACCGCCCGTCGCCCTCGACGCCCGAGACCCCGCCCGCGCCGGTGCGCGTCTCCGAGACGTAGGCCAGCCCCCCCTCGGGCGGCAGCATCCCCCAGCGCAGGCGGTAGGCGTCCTCGCGCGTCGAGCCCGCGGCCGCGGGCTCGCTCGGGTTCCAGTAGGCGACGATGTTGTCGTTGATCTCCAGGTCGCTCGGGATCTCCACCAGCCGCACCGCGCCCCCGCCCCACTCGCCCGCGAAGTCCACCTCGACCGAGGGCCGGTCCTGGTAGTGGGCGCCCGCGTCCTGGTAGTCCTCGAAGGCGCGGTCGCGCTGGTGCAGGCCGAAGCCGCGCGGGCGCTCCTCGGCGAAGTAGGAGGTGGCCAGCCGCGGCGGGTTGGCGAGCGCGCGCCACAGCACGTCGCCCGACCCGCGCGGATCCGCAGCCCCTCGCTGTCGTGGACCTGCGGGCGGTAGTCGTCGAAGCGCGAGCGGTTGCTCTCGTCGTAGAGGAACATCGAGGTCAGCGGCGCCACGCCCAGATGCTCCACGTCGCGGCGGAAGTGGAGCCGCGCGGTGACGTCGATCACCGTCTGGCTGCCGGGCGCCACGACGAAGCGGTAGGCGCCGGCGACGCTCTCGCTGTCGAGGTCGGCGTAGAGCGTGAGCGTCTCCCCGCCCGGCTCGGGGCGCTCGACGTAGAAGGCCGAGAAGCGCGGGAACTCCTCGTCGGCCCCCGTCGCGGTGTTGATGGCGAGCCCGCGCGCGCTCACCCGTAGGCGTTGCCGCGCCCGAGCGCCCGGAAGTAGCTCGCCCCCTGGAACACCACCAGCTCGTCGAAGATGTCGGGCCGGTTGAGCGGCGTGGTGACGCGGAACCCCGAGACGCCCGGCAGCGCGGTGCCCGGCGCGATCGCCCCTCGGCCGAGTTGCGGTAGACGAAGTCGTCGGAGGTGAAGTCGAAGGGCCGCGCGACCCCGTCCACCACCTCGGAGACCGTGACCGGCGTGTCGAAGAGCCAGCCGAGATGGAAGGCCTGGAGCCGGAAGCGGCGCCCCTCGCCCTGCCAGCGCGAGCGCTCGGGGCGGAAGTTGATGTTGCGGTACTGGTCGTAGGTCATGCCCTCGACGAACCCCGTCAGGGGCGCGGGCGCCGCGTAGGGCTCGCCCGCGCGGGCCCGCGCGGCCTCGCTCAGCGCGTCGAAGGAGAAGGGCTCGGCGGCCCGACCGGCGGCGGGCGGCTCGGCGGCCTGGGCGAGCGGGCGCCCGGGCAGGAGCGAGGCCGCGCCCAGCGCGGCGGCGGCGCCCATGACGGCGCGGCGCGGGAGGTGAGCGCCGGCATCCGGCCGGCTGAGAATCTGCAGGCACGACAACCCCCGAGGGTCCGAGTGTTAACCTTTGCGCGCAGCTATGGTCCGACGCGGCCGCCATGGCGACGGCCAGCCGCTCGAGACCGCCCGAACCGGCACGACTCCGCCTATTTCGTCATCGCTTCGGCCGGCGGGACGAGGCCGCGTGGGCGCTTCGGGGCGTTCCGGGGCGCCGATGCCCGATTTTCCGGCGATCGCTCACCCTCGCCCGCGCCGCGCTCGCCCCGCGCGGCTCGGAGCCGGGGTCCGCCCTCACTCGCCCCAGGCGCCCGAGACGAGATCGACCGAGAGGAGGAATCGGCTGGTCAGCCGCGTCCGCGGGCGCGGCTCGGGGCGGGCCACCGCACCGGCCAGCGCGCGACGGGCCGCCCACGCGCCCTCGGGGGCCTCCCAGGCGAATCGGACGGCCTCGCCCGCGCGCGCCTGGGCGAGCCGCGGGCGGTCGGCGCGGGCCAGCACGGCGATCTTCGGGTATCCGCCCGTCGGCCCCCGGTCGGCCAGCAGCACCACCGGCTGGCCCGAGCCCGGCACCTGCATCGCGCCCTCCACGATGGCGTCCGACACGATGTCGTGCCCGCCCGGGCAGCGCAGCGGCGCGCCTTCGAGCCAGGTGCCCATGCGGTCCTGCCGCGCGGTGACGGCGTAGGGCTCGGCCACGAGCGCCTCCCGCGCGGCCTCGTCGAAGAGGTGGTGCTGCGGCCCCGGCAGCAGGCGCAGCGGCGCGCCGTCCTCGGCGTCGAGCGGGTCGCGCACGAGCCGCGGCGAGAAGCCGGACGGGGCCTCGGCGCACTCGAACGCGGTGTCGGGCGCGGGCGGCGGCGGCCCGAGCCCGGTGCGCGCGTTGGTGGCGTGCGAGCCCAGCACGGGCGGGCCCACGTCGAGCCCGGCCGCGGCGAGCGTGCCCCACATGCCGCTCGCGCCCGCCCTGAGCACGAGCCGCGCGCCGGGCGCGAGGACGAGCCCCGCGGGCGGGTCGAGCGCGGTGCGGCCCTCCGCCTCCTCCAGGGCGGCCGAGAAGCCGGGCGCCGCGAGGCCCAGCGCGATCGCGCCGCCCTCGGCCTCGACGCTCAGCCCGCCCAGGCCGAACTCGATCGCGGGCGCCTCGGGCGGCGCGCCGGCGAGCGCCAGCGCCAGCGCGTGGCGCGCCCAGTCCATCGGCCCCGACTCGGAGACGCCGTAGCGCAGGAGCCCGCGGCGCCCGCGGTCCTGGATCGAGGCGCCGGGCCCCGCGGCGAGCACGCGCAGGCGCGCCATCAGGCGATCTCCTCGACCCCGCCGCCGCACCGCGCCAGCTCGGCCAGCCGGTCCTCGGGGACGGCGACGAGCGTCAGCCGGTCGCCGACCTCGAAGGGCACCATCGGCTCGCGCAGGGGGTCGAACATCCGCACCCCGGCGCGGCCGACCACGAACCATCCCGTCGGCATCGGCACCGAGGCGAGCGCGGCCTGCCCGCCCGCGACGATCACCGAGCCCGCGGGCATCGGCGGGCGCGGGCTCGCGCGGCGCGGCACCGCGAGGCCCGGGTCGAGCCCGCCGAGATAGGCGAGCCCCGGCGCGAAGCCGTACATCGCCACCCGCAAATCCGAGGCCAGGAGCCGCTCGCGGACCTCCTCGGGCGCGAGGTCGAGGAGCGCCGCGGCCTCGTCGAGATCCTCGGCCATGGCCCCCTCCAGGCAGACCGGCACGCGCCAGCGCCGGCCTCGGCGCGCCTCGGCGGGGGCATCGTCGGGCAGCGCCCCGAGGAGCGCGCGGGGGTCGGTGGCGTCGGGGTCGTAGAGGATCAGCGCCGAGCGGTAGGTCGGCACGACCTCCCTCAGCCCCGGCGGGGGCGCCGCGTCGAGCGCCGCGGTGAGCGCCAGCACCCGGCCCTGGAGCACGGGGTCGATGGCGCGGCCGAACTCGACCACGACGGCATCCTCGCCGGAGGGCCACAGGACGGCGCCGTCGAGCAGCGGATGGGCGGGCGCCGCGAGCCCCCCGGGGAGGCCGTCGGGCGAGGGCCCGCACCCGACGGCGTCGTCGTGCTGGCGCGAGGCGGCGTCCGGGCCTGCGGGCCCGCGATCGTCGCACGCTCCATCGGGCGGCGGCGCGGCGGAGGCGCCCTCGGCCCCCCGAGGGGGCCGGGCAGGTCGAGCGCCAGGCGCCCCACGGGGATCGTCCGGATCCGGGTCCGGGGCCGGGTTCGGGTCCGGGCCGTCGCCGCGGCCTGCGGCGGCCGTCACCTCACGCCCTCCGCAGCCGTGGACGGCCGCTCGGGCGGCGCGCACGAGCCGGGCCGGGCTCCTCCGGCTGGCGTCACGTCTCGGCCCGCGCGGGCGAGGCGAAGGCCGCCACGGCGACGCCGGCCCCTTCGAGGGCCTCGCGCACCCCGCGTGCCAGCGCGACGGCGCCCGCCGTGTCGCCGTGCACGCAGATCGAGTCGACCGCGGCCTGCACGCGGGTGCCGTCATGGGCGACGATGGCGCCCTCCTCGACCATGCGCAGCACGCGCGCGGCGGCCTCGCCCGCGTCATGGATCACGGCGCCCGGCCGGGCGCGCGGCATCAGATGGCCCGAGGGCAGGTAGGCGCGGTCGGCGAACACCTCCGAGGCCACCGCGAGCCCGGCGCGCTCGCCCGCTCCCACCAGCTCGGTGCCGGCGATCGCCAGCAGCGCCAGCGAGGGATCGACGGCGGCCACGGCCGCGGCCACCGCGTCCGCCACCTCGCGCTCGGCCGCGGCGAGGTTGGCCAGCGCGCCATGCGCCTTGACATGGCCGACGCGCACGCCCGCGAGCGCCGCCACCCCGCAGGCCGCGCCGATCTGGTAGGCGCAGAGCCGCT
The DNA here is from genome assembly GCA_963799455.1 of uncultured Alphaproteobacteria bacterium. Classification (GTDB taxonomy): domain Bacteria; phylum Pseudomonadota; class Alphaproteobacteria; order Rhodobacterales; family Rhodobacteraceae; genus CAWCXF01. The sequence continues at coordinate 1,561,291 of CAWCXF010000007.1, forward strand.
CGATCTCGCCCGGCCCCATCGGGATCACGCGCCGCCCGAAGCCCTCGCGGTCGGCGTAGCCGGGGTGCGCGCCCACCGCGACGCCCCGCTCGGCCGCGAGCCGCAGCGTGCGCGCCATCACCTCCGGGTCGCCCGCGTGGAACCCGCACGCCATGTTGATCGAGGTCACGACCGCCATCAGCGCCGCGTCGTCGCCCATCGCCCACGGCCCGAAGCCCTCGCCGCAATCGGCGTTGAGATCGACCGATCGGGTCACGAGGGCGCCGCGGCGAGGGAGATCCGCGCGATCGGCGGGAGGGTCTCCGCATCCGGGCGCGCCGCGCGCGGGGCACCGATCGCCGGCCGGTCGTCGCGCCCCGTGGCCGTCGGGGTCGTGGCCGTCGGGACCGTGGCCTTCGGGGCCGGGTCGCGCTCCGCGGCCGACCATCGTCCGCGGCGATCTTCCACGACGCCGATGTGAAAACATCGCGCATGGTGACAATATCCCGCACGCCGGGGCTTCGCGCTCGGCGTGGAGGGAGGGGGGACGGTGCGGGCGGCGCATGGCATGGCCGGACCCTAGGGCGGCGGGCCCGCCACCGGCAAGGCCATGGGCGCGCCCATCGCACGGGGCATCGCACGGGGCGAGGCGCCGGGCGCCTCGTCAGCGGCCGCCACTTCGCATAGACCGGGGGGCGCCCGGCCTGTCCGGGAGCGCCCGGCGGAGCCCGGCCCGTGCTGGAACGTCAGGCCCGAACGGCGGCGTCGGCGCCGTCCGGCCCTCGATCCGGGGCCGGGCCGACACTGGAGGAGCACCATGCGAGACGACGCCCCCGATGGAGCCCCCGATGGAGCCCCCGATGGAGCCCCCGATGGAGCCCCCGGCGACGCCCCTGCGCGGGCCGTGGCCCGGCATGGCGGACGCCTGCTGGTCGAGGCGCTGGAGGCGCAGGGCGCGACCCGCGCCTTCCTGGTCCCCGGCGAGAGCTTCCTCGCGGCCCTCGACGGCCTGGCCGACAGCCCGATCGAGACCGTCGTCGCGCGCCACGAGGGCGCCGCCGCGATGATGGCCGAGGCGCACGGCAAGCTCACGGGGCGCCCCGGCGTGGCCTTCGCCACCCGGGGGCCTGGGGCCGCCAACGCCTCCGCAGGCGTCCACGTCGCGTTCCAGGACTCGACGCCGATGGTGCTGTTCCTGGGCCAGGTGGCGACCGGCCAGCGCGACCGCGAGGCGTTCCAGGAGGTGGACTACCGCGCGATGTTCGCGCCGCTGGCCAAATGGGCTGCGGAGGTGGACCGCACCGACCGGCTGGCGGAATACGTCAGTCGCGCCTTCCACGTCGCCCGGTCGGGCCGCCCCGGCCCCGTCGTCCTGGCGCTGCCCGAGGACGTGCTGTCGGCCCCGACCGAGGCGAGGGCCGCCCCCGTGGCGGTCCTGCCCTCCGGGCGCGCGGCCGAATCGGACGTGGAGGCCGTGCTCGACCGCCTCGCCGCGGCCTGCCGCCCGCTGATCGTGGCGGGCGGCCCCGGCTGGTCGGCCGAGGCGGCGCGTGCGCTCGGACGGCTCGCCGAGGTCGCGCGGATCCCCGTGGGCACCTCCTTCCGCTGCCAGGACTACCTCGACAACCGCCACCCCTGCCACGCGGGCGACGTGGGCATCGGCATCGACCCCGCGCTCGCGGAGCGGGTGCGCTCGGCCGACGCGATCCTGGCCCTGGGCGCGCGGATGGGCGAGATCACCACCTCGGGCTACACGCTCATGCGCTCGCCGGTGCCGGATCAGGCGTTGATCCACGTCCACCCCGACCCCTCCGAGCCCGGCCGCGTCTACCGCCCCGAGATCGCCGTGGCCGCGAGCGCCGGCGCCTTCGTGCGGCAGCTCGCCGAGGCCGCCCGCGCGCCCGACCTCGACCGCGAGGCGTGGCTCGCGGGCGCGCGCGCGGAGCGCGAGGCCTGGGTCGTGCCGCAGCCTGTGCCGGGCGCGCTCGGGATGGAGCGGGTGATCGCGCATCTGAACGGGGCGCTGCCCGATGACGCCATCGTCACCAACGGCGCGGGCAACTACGCGGCGTTCCTGCACCGCTACTACCTCTACCGCGGCTTCCGCACCCAGCTCGCGCCGACCTCGGGCTCGATGGGCTACGGCCTGCCGGCGGCGATCGCGGCGAAGCTGGAGCATCCGTCCCGCGAGGTCGTCTGCCTCGCCGGCGACGGCTGCTTCCAGATGGTGTCGGCCGAGCTGTCCACGGCCGCCCAGGCCGGCGCGGGCGTCGTCGTGCTCGTGGCCGACAACGGCATGTACGGCACCATCCGCATGCACCAGGAGCGCGCCTATCCGGGCCGCGTCTCGGGCACGCGGCTCGCCAACCCCGACTTCGCGGCGCTCGCCCGCGCCCATGGCGGCTTCGGGGCCACGGTCGGGCGCGACGAGGACTTCCCCGGCGCCCTTTCCGAGGCCCGCGAGGCCGCGCGCTCGGGTCTCCCGGCGCTCTTGCACCTGCGGCTCGACCCCAGGGCGCTCTCGCCGCGCGCGACGCTCACCGCGCCCTAGCGCCGCCCTCCAGCGGGTTGGTGTCGTGCAGCGAGAAGGCGGCGAAGTCGATGAAGTTGCCGGGCCGCTCGGGCGCGCAGCAGCGCCCGCCGTAGAAGGTGGCGAAGAGGATCCCCTCGATCCCGAAGGGCACGTCGCGGAACCGCACCCCGCTCGCCTCGCCCGCCGGCGCGCCGTCGATCCAGGAGCGGATCATGCCGTCGGCGCGCCCCGGCGTGTTGAGCCGCACCATCTGGACGAGACGGATCCAGCGCCCCGTCTCGAGCGTCGCCGCGAGCGGGCGGGGCTTGGCGCAGCCGCGCGGGCTCGGCCGGTAGCCGGGCTGCGGGGGCAGGTAGGGGTAGAGCCTGATCGCGCCGCCCGGCCCCCAGGTGTAGCGCGCCGAGAAGCCGCCCGTGCCGTCGGGCTGCTCGCAGCCCGAGATCGAGCCGTGCTCGCGGGTCATCAGGCCGGGCAGCTTGCCGCCGCGCTGCCACTCGAAGCCCGGGGAGAAGCGCATCCAGTAGCTCAGATAGACCGTCTCGCGCGGCCCGATCGCCTCGCTCAGATCGGCGCGGAAGGTGTAGCCCTCCTTGATCCCGCCGGCCGGGAAGGCGACGCGCAGGAAGGCGCCGAGGCGCCCGTCGGTCCAGACCTCGGTCGCGGCGCCGTGCTTGCCGATCCGCGCGACGTTCCACCGCGCCATCCAGTCGCCCGAGAAGTCCCCGCGCCACAGCGTCTCGGCCCCGGCCGGCAGGGCCAGGAGCAGCGCCATGACGGCGAGGAGCCGGGCTAGCATCGCGTGGTGCTCGTCATGGTCGAGCCTCCCCGGGGCGCGGTGCGGGGGATCTAGGCCGCGCGCGCCGCTCGTCCCGCGCCCGGGCGGCGCGGCGGCCTGCCCGCTGCGCGGCGCGCGCCCGTCCCCGGCGCCGGGCGCGCGCGGTCCGCGTCGCGTCGCGTCGCGGCCGGGAGGGCGGGGGGCGCCGAGGGAGGAAGCGGGAGCGTGGCGCGGCGGCGAGGGCGGCGGCCGGGGTCGGGACTGGGGAGGCGGCTTGGCAGGCCCGCGCGCGCCGTGCGATCCTGTCCGCGAGCCGGGCGGTGGAGGGGCGCGAGCATGACGCACGATCAGGGGCATGGGCCCGAGGGCCATGACCATGCGGGCCAAGGACACGCGGGCCAAGGACACGCGGGCCAAGGACACGCGGGCCAAGGACACGCGGGCCAAGGACACGCGGGCCAAGGACACGCGGGCCAAGGACACGCGGGCCAAGGACACGCGGGCCAAGGACACGCGGGCCAAGGACACGCGGGCCAAGGACACGCGGGCCAAGGACACGCGGGCCAAGGACACGCGGGCCAAGGACACGCGGGCCAAGGACACGCGGGCCAAGGACACGCGGGCCAAGGACACGCGGGCCAAGGACACGCGGGCCAAGGACACGCGGGCCAAGGACACGCGGGCCACTCGCATCTCGACGACATGAGCGCGCGGGTGCGCGCGCTCGAGACCATCCTGGTCGAGAAGGGGCTGGTCGATCCGGCCGCCATCGACGCCATCGTCGAGACCTACGAGCGCGACGTGGGCCCGCATCTGGGCGCCCGCGTCGTCGCGCGCGCCTGGGCGGACGCGGCCTTCGCAGAGCGGCTCGCGCGCGACGCCACCGCGGCGCTGCGCTCGATGGGCATCGGCGGGCGGCAGGGCGAGCACATGAACGCGCTGTTCAACGCGCCCGGCCTGCACCACGTCGTCGTCTGCACCTTGTGCTCGTGCTACCCCTGGCCGGTGCTGGGCATCCCGCCCGCCTGGTACAAGTCGCCCGCCTACCGCTCGGCGGTGGTGCGCGACCCGCGCGGCGTGCTCGCGGAGTTCGGCGTGAGCCTGCCCCAAGGCACCCGCATCCGCGTCTGGGACTCGACCGCCGAGGAGCGCTACCTCGTCGTGCCGATGCGCCCCGACGGCACGGAGGGTCTCGACGAGGCGGCGCTGGCGGCGCTGGTGACGCGCGACGCGATGATCGGCACCGGGCTCGCGCTCGCCCCGGAGGCGGCGTGAACGGCCCGCACGATCTCGGCGGCGCGATGGGCTTTGGGCCGGTCGCGCCCGACCCCGGCGAGCCGCGCTTCCACGCGCCCTGGGAGCGCCGCGCGCTGGGGCTGACGCTCGCGGCCGGCGCGCTCGGCCACTGGGGCCTCGACGAGAGCCGCCACGCGCGCGAGAGCCTGCCGCCCGCGATCTACCACGCCACGGGCTACTACGGCATCTGGCTGCGCGCGCTGACCGCGCTGCTGATGCGCCACGGGGAGCTCTCGCCCGAGGAGCTGGCCGCGGGCCACGCGCTCGGCCCCGGGCGGGCGACGGGGCGCAGGCTCGCGGCGCGCGACGTGCCCGCGGCGCTGGCGCGCGGCGCCCCGACCGGGCGCGAGGCCGCGGCGCCCCCGCGCTTCGCGGTGGGCGAGCGCGTGCGCACGCGCAACATCCACACCGAGCGCCACTGCCGCCTGCCCGGCTACGCCCGCGACAAGGCCGGGGTGATCGAGGCGGTGCGCGGCGCCCACGTCCTGCCCGACGCCAACGCGCACGGGCAGGGCGAGCGGCCGACCTGGCTTTATTCCGTCGCCTTCGACGGGGCGACGCTCTGGGGCGAGGCGGCCGATCCGGGGCTCGTCGTCTCGATCGACGCCTTCGAGCCCTATCTCGAGCATGGCTGAGGATCGTCCCCCGGAGGCCCGGAACCTCCCGGGCGCCGCGCCGTCGTCGGGGCGCCGCGCGCGGGACGGCGCCCGCGGCCGGGCCGGGGCGGCGGCGCAGGACGGTCCTTTGGCGTTCGCGGAGCCCTGGCAGGCCCAGCTCCACGCGCTGACGCTCGCGCTGCACGAGGGCGGCGCCTTCGCCTGGGCGGAGTGGACGCGCGCGCTCGGCGCCCGGCTCGGCGCGGCGGGCGCCGCGCCCGACGGCTCGGACCATCACGCGCTGTGGCTCGCGGCCCTGGTCGATCTGCTCGACGCCAAGGGGATCGCCGCGCGCGAGGAGGTCGAGCGGGTCGCCCTCGCCTGGCAGCGCGCCGCGCGCGCCACGCCCCACGGGACGCCGCTCGCGCTCGACCGCGATCCGGAACGAGGCGGCCCGGGCGCGCGCTGAGGCCGCCGCCGGGGAGGCTTCGCGGGCAGGGCGGGCCCCGACGCATCCCGCGCCGTGGGACACGTCCCCGCGACGGACCGCCAGGACGGCCGGCCCGTCGAGATGCCGCGCGACGCCGGGCCCGCCCCGCCCGCGACCCCGCGCCCCGACGCGATGCCCCCGACGCGCCCCGACGCGATGCCCCCGACGCGCCCCGACGCGACGCCCCCGGCGCGGACCGCGTCGGGGGGGCGCCGCCGGGGCCGTGGCCCGGCAGGGGGACGGCCGGCCCCGCGCGGGGGCCGGCCGCGTGGTCGTCCGGCCTCAGGCCAGGATGTCGTCCAGGCCGAGGCCGGTGAAGTCCTTCAGGATCAGCACGTCGCCGCCGCCGAAGTCGATCACCGTGTCGCCGCCCGTCACCTCGGCGCGGTCGAGCACCTCGCGCGCCGAGACCCCGCCCAGGAACGCGAGCGCGTCGCGGCCCTCGAAGCCCCGCACCGTGTCGCGGCCCATCTTGGCCTCGTCGAAGACGAACACGTCCGCCGCGCCGCGTCGCCCCGTCAGCGTCCCGTCCTGGACCGCCAGCGTGGCCTCGACCTCGCCCAGCGCGCGACCCCGGGCGTCGGCCCGGTCGTAGAAGGTCGCGCCGACCTCGATGGCGTCGCCGCGCTTGAGCCTGAGCCCGCCGAGGAAGTTGCCGCCGTTGTCGCCGAACAGCGCGTAGGGCGCGTCGTTCTCGACGCGCAGCACCTTGCCGTCGAGCGACATCTCGGCGCTCCGGACGCCCCCCATGCCGGGCGCCGCCGAGACGCCGAGGTTGAGCCCCGCGACCGCGTCCGCGTCGATCACGCTGCGCTCGCCGAGCGTCACCACGGCCTTGTTGGAGCGCGTGTCGACCAGCGTCAGCTCGCCATCCGCCGCCGCGGCCGGCGCGGGCTCGGGCGCCGGCTTCGAGCCGCCGCCCGAGTTGCCGCCCGAGTTGCTCCCGCCCGAGGAGGCCTGCGAGGTCGAGACGCCGAGATAGACGCGCGCCATGTCGCTCGACCCGTCGGCCCCGAACACCCGGTAGGAGAACGCGTCCTTGCCGTCGAAGCCCTCGTCGAAGGCGTAGGTGATCTGCGAGCCGTCGCGCGACAGGCTGACCTCGCCGTCCATCGCGCCGCGGAAGATCTCGACGCGCCCGTCATGCCCGCCGTCGTTCTTCAGGAGCTGCGCCACGTCGAAGGTGACGCTGCCGCCGCCGCCCTTGGCGTCGATGTCGGAGGCGTCGAAGGACAGCGCGTCGTTCTTCGCGTCCGCCTTGGTGCCCACCGGCTTCGGCGCCGGCTCGGGCTTGGGTTCGGGCTTCGAGCCGCCGCCGGAGCCGCCGCCCGAGGACACCGCCGAGGTCGAGATCTCGACATAGGCGCGCGCGGTGTCGCTCGACCCGCCGGCGCCGGACACGCGGTAGGAGAACGCGTCCTTGCCGTCGAAGCCCTCGTCGAAGGCGTAGGTGATCTGCGAGCCGTCGCGCGACAGGCTGACCTCGCCGTCCATCGCGCCGCGGAAGATCTCGACGCGCCCGTCATGCCCGCCGTCGTTCTTCAGGAGCTGCGCCACGTCGAAGGTGACGCTGCCGCCGCCGCCCTTGGCGTCGATGTCGGAGGCGTCGAACTTGAGGAAGTCGTTGGAGGCCTTCGCCTTCTCGCCGCCGGTGGGCTCGGGCTTCGGCTCGGGCTCGGGCTCGGGCTCGGGCTTGGGCTCGGGCTGGGGCTGGGGCTCGGGCTTGGGATCGGGCTTCGAGCCGCCCGTCACGAAGGGCGAGGAGGCCGCGCCGGCGTCGGTGTTCTTCGATCCCTTCTGGACGTGGATCTCGTCGAGCCCCGCCTGGCGCGAGCGGCCCGAGAGGTAGATCGTGTAGTCGCCGGGGCCGTCCACCTCGAAGCTGGCCTGGGTCTTCCTGTCGTTGGCGTCGAAGGTCGAGCCCCACAGCCAGCGCTCGGCGCCGCCCGAGAAGTAGAGCTTCTTCCAGCCGGACGGATCCTCGTCCGAGGGCCCGGCCGCGACGTAGAAGTCGTTGTTGCGGTCCGAGGGCTCGCCGGTCCGGGGCTTCATCGCGCGCAGGCTGATGAAGTAGCGGCCCGCCACGTCGGCCTCGTCGCCGTCGATGCGGAAGGTGTATTCGAGCGGGCCGGTCGCCGGCGAGCCCGCGTCGCGCACGTTGAAGTAGTCCTTGCCCGTGTCGAACAGCAGGTAGCCGTCGCCCTTGTAGCCCTTCAGGTCGGTCTTCAGCTCCCAGGTGTCGTTGCCCGAGGCGCGCGGGTTCACGAACGCCCCGTCCTCGGCCTGCATCACGACGAGGCCGTCCTTCATGCGGTGGATGCCGGCGGCGTCGCCGTCGAAGTCCTTCGAGTTCGTCAAGTCCTGCTCCTTGCCGGGGTTGCCCGCCTCGGGCTTCTGCACGAGGGCGGGCTTGTCCACGCCGGGGTTCGCCTCCGGCTTCTCGATGACGGGCGTCTGCGGGGTCGGCTTCTCGGCCGGGGCCTTGCCGCCGGTCCGCTCGACCGCGACCGCCCATTCGCGGCCCCCGTCGTAGGGGGCCTCGCCGATCGAGACCTTGCCGCCGCCCGCGACCGTGCCGCCGTCGCGGCTCTTGCCGCTGAGGGGGTCGTACCAGGTGACCGCGTAGGCGCCCGACTGGCCCGACAGGTCGAGCGTGGCGCCGCCGCCCTGGGGCAGGTAGATCGCGTAGGCGCGGCCCGGATCGGCCAGCACCTGGTCGGCGCCCTTGGTGCCCGTGGTCAGGCCGTCGGCGTCCTCCATGCGTCCCAGGGGGAGATCCTCGAAGAAGGCGCGGGCATGGCCGGCCACCGCGTAGAGCTTGTCGCGGGTCGAGAAGTCCTCGACCACCAGGTCGCCCCCCTTGCCGCCCTGGGTGCGGTAGCCGAAATACCACTCCGCGCCCGAGCCGCCGTCCATGTAGAAGCGCCACAGCGTGTCGCGCAGCTCCTCGTAATTGCGCTGCCAGCCGGCGTCGCCCTCGGCCGCCGCGCCGACGGTCGCGCTGCCCGGCTCGTCGAGGAAGGCCACCGCGGCGCGGCCCTTGCTCTCGGCGCCGCCGAGGTAGCGGTCGAGGTCGGGCACCTCGCTCGCCGAGCTGGTCTGGAAGGACAGCACGTCGAGCGTGTCCTCGCCCTGGAAGGCCGCGAAGCGCGACTGCTGGGTGGGGTAGGTGTGCAGCGCGACCGGGTGGTCGTAGGGGTCGAGCGCCTTGAGCGCCTTGGACTGGGCGCGGATCTGGCCGGGGGTGTTGGTGTTCTCCTCGCCGAGGTTCCAGATGACGCCGTTGTTGGCGCCGAAGCGCGCCACCATCTCGCGCATGAACAGCGCCCGCTCGGTGCCCATCTCGCCGTCGTTGAGCAGGTAGTCGTTCTCGGTCTCCTGCAGGAAGAGGTGCAGCACGATGCCGCGCTCCTGCATGTGCTCGAACAGGCGCTCCCACTGGTCGAGCTTGGAGACGTCGAAGGCGCGCGCCTCCTCCGTCAGGTTCATCGAGCCGCGCGAGTTGCCGGCGTTCTTGCGCACCTCGTCGAGGTCCGTGGCGGCCCAGGGCCAGACGTCCTGGCCGTCGCCGCCGACGTTCATCAGCATCATGTAGGCCGAGTTGACGCCCTGGTCGGCGAGGTAGTTGACCGCCCCGACGATGCCGCGGCCCTCGCCGCCGGCCCAGGTCGGGTCGCCCTTCTCGAAGTTGCGCTCATGGGGCCGGTAGTCGTGGGTGCCCGGCGTGTTGTCGAAGCCCGAATAGGCGAGGAAGTTCTCGGGGCTGCCCACGCCCGACTTGAGGAAGGTCGAGCCGTCGCCGGCGAAGCCGAGATACCGGTCGCCGTCGTACTCGAGGAGGCCCTTCGCCCTCAGGTCGTCGCCCGACTTGTCGCTCTGGCCGATCTGGAACGAGCCGGTCTCGCCGTCCATCGCGCCGCCCGAGGCGCCGGCCTTGGGGTTCGCGGCCACCGCCACGCCGTCGCCCTTGCGGAACGAGGCCTCCCACGTCCAGCGCCCGGTCTCGGGCGGGTTGAAGTTCGCGCGCCACACATTGCCCGCCGAGGCGCCGCTGTCGGCCGCGTCGCCGTCGGCCGCGAAGTAGCCCGGAACCTTGATCACCTTGCCCGTGTCCGCGTTGCGGAACGTCACGTCGAGCCGCTGGTCGAGGAACGTCCTCGCGTCCTCGCGCCCCGCGGGCCCCTGGAATTCGAGCGTCACCTTGTGCCACTGCCGCAGCTCGCCGCCGACTTTCGCCATGAAGAGTTCCCCCTGTCGTCCGCTTTGCGTGTCCCAGTCCTCGGCCGGGCGAGCGCCGCTCCCGCTCGCCTGGGCGACGCGCTGGAACGGCCATGCTCGGCCGGCATGGGGAATGGGGCGATGGCGGTGAACAAAACCCTAAAGGAAAGGCGATCCAATTCGATAAACTGAGGACGGCGGAACGATGCCGGCCCGCGCGGCGGCGGCGAAAGCCGGCTCGCAACGCCGCCGGGAAAAACCTTGAGAATCAATGGTATGATTGGATCGACCCGGGCCGCGACCCCGATCCCGGAGGTCGGCAGGATCGCGCTTCCACACGGGGGCGTGAGGATCGTGTCGGCGAAAGATCGCCGATGAGGATTCGCCTCGGCGCCGACGCGCCGAGCAAACGCCGCCCGGCCATCCATTCTCGCCGCCGTCCACGAGTGGACGCATCCGCGGCCTTGACGCAGCGTCCGCCAATGCGGCGGGGATGGGGCCGGAGCCGACGGGCCGTCCGCGTGCAGCGGCCGCCGGAGCCGCGCGGCGGACGGGCCCCGTCCGCCTCGATCGGTCCGGGCGGTCGAGCCGTCGCGGCGCGCCCCGCCTCGCGGCCGCTCCGGGCGCGCGTGGCGAGGCGCCGGCCCTCGGCGCCGCCCGTCGTTTACCTTGCCGAAACGCCCTCTCCCTTAGTCGCTTGCGAGGCCGGCGCCGGCACGACGCCCCCCCCCGCGCGAGGATCCCCGAGCCCATGTCCCCCTCCCGACCTTCCCTCGCCGCGGGCGCGGTCCGGCCGTGACGCTGCGCGCGAAGCTCGTGGCCTTCGCGCTGTGCAGCGTGCTGCTGGCCACCGGCCTGACGGCCGCGATCGCGATCGCGATCGACTTCAGGCGCTCCGCCGAGGCCTTCGAGCGCCAGACGGCCAGCCTCGCCCAGGCGACCGCGCGCATCGCCTACCTGACCGTGTGGGATCCCGATCCGGTGGCGCTGGAGCGGATCGCCAGCGGCACGATGTCGAACGAAGGCGTGCTGGCGATCCGCATCGTGGGGCCCGACGGCCGGGTGCTCGCCGAGCGCGGCGAGGCGGGGCTGTGGACGCGCTCCGCCGCCTTCGTGGGCGACGTGCTGGCCGCGCGCGGGCCTCGCGCCGAGCACGCGGCGGACGCCTCGCTCGCCGCGGCGCCGCTGGCGGGGCGCGGGGCGGAGCCCGCCGGGCACGTCCTGCTGGCGCGCTCGACGCGCGCGCTCGATGTGCAGCTCGCCCAGCGCGTGCGCGAGTTCACGCTGCTGACGCTGCTCGCGCTGGCCCCCGTCTGCGCCGCCGCCTGGGCGCTCGCCGCGCGCATCGCCGGGCGCGTGACGCGGCTCGCGCGGGCGGCCGACCAGGTGGCCGACGGCGAGCGCGCGGTGCCCATCCCGGTCGAGGGGCGCGACGAGGTCGCGCATCTCGGAGCGTCCTTCGCGCTGATGCTGGGGCGCCTGTCCACGGTGATCGCCGAGCGCGAGGCGCTCGCCGCCTCGCTCGAGGGGAAGGTGGCCGAGCGCACCGCGGCGCTCGCCGCGCGCGAGCGGGTGCTGGCCCAGGCGCTGAACGGCGCGCGCCGCGCAGCCCAGACCAAGTCCGAGTTCCTGGCCACCATGAGCCACGAGATCCGCACGCCGATGAACGCCATCCTCGGCATGGCGGGCCTGCTCCTGGAGACCGATCTCGACCCCGAGCAGCGCGGCTACGCCGAGACCGTCTCGGGCGCGAGCGCGGCGCTCCTGCAGATCATCAACGACATCCTCGACCTGTCGAAGGCCGAGTCGGGCGAGCTGGAGATGGTGCGCGAGCCCTTCGATCTGCGCCGCGTGGTGGAGGACACCGCCGCGCTGCTGGCGCTCCAGGCGGCCGAGAAGGGCGTCGAGGTGGTCGTGGACCTGGACCCGTCGCTGCCCGACCGGCTCATCGGCGACGAGGGGCGGCTGCGCCAGATCCTGGTCAACCTGCTCGGCAACGCGGTCAAGTTCACCGATGCGGGCCACGTGCGGATCCGCGTCGAGGGGCGCGCGCCGACGGGCGGGGGGCCTTCGGGCGAGGTGGACCTCAGCGTCGCGGTCGAGGACACCGGGATCGGCATCGCGCCGCAGGCGCTGGGCCGCATCTTCGAGCCGTTCCGGCAGGCCGACGGGACGATCAGCCGCCGCCATGGCGGCACCGGCCTCGGCCTGGCGATCGCGCTGCGCCTCGCGCGGCTGATGCGCGGCGACCTCGGCGCGCGATCGACGTTGGGTGAGGGCTCGGCCTTCACGCTCGCGCTGCGCCTGCCGGCCGAGGCCGCGGCGCCCGGGCCGCGGCGCCCGGCGGCCGGGCGCCGCGTGCTGGTGGTGGACGGCTGCGCGGTCGCGCGCGAGGCGCTCCTGCGCCAGGTCGAGGGGCTCGGCGCCACGGGGGTGGGGGCCGCGAGCGTGCCCGAGGCGCTGGCGGCGATGGACGGCGGCGCGGCGGGGCCCGCGCCCGCGCCCTGGCGCGGCGCGTTCGACCTGGCGCTCGTCGACCGCGCCGAGGCCGGCGAGGGGCTCGAATGGGCGGCCGAGCTGCCCGCTCGCCTGGGCGAGGGGGCCGCGCTGGTGATGATGACGGCCCAGCCCCTGATGGCGCCGCGCCGCGCGCTGGCGGCGAGCGGCGTCGCCGGCACCCTGGCCAAGCCGGTGCGGCTGCACCACCTCACGCGCCTGCTGGTGGACGGCGCGGCGCCGGCGCCCCCCCACGGCGCGCGCCTCGCATCGCCGCCCGAGACCACGCCCCAGCCCACGCCGGCGCCCATGCCCGAGCCCATGCTGGTGCCCATGCCGGTGCCGGTGCCCGCCCCGGCCGAAGGCGCGCCGGCGCCCGACGCCTTCGCGGTCCTGGTCGTCGAGGACAACCGCACCAACCGCGCGCTGGTCGCGGCGATGCTCAAGCGCGAGCCGGTCGCGCTGAGCATGGCCTGCGACGGCGCCGAGGCGGTGCGCGCCTTCGAGGAGCGCGCGTTCGGCCTGATCCTGATGGACCTCTCGATGCCGGGGATGGACGGGCTCGAGGCCACCCGCCGCATCCGCGCCATCGAGCGCGGCGCGCGGCGCACGCCGATCGTCGCGCTCACCGCCAACGCGATGGACGGGGACCGGGCGCGCTGCCTCGAGGCCGGCATGGACGGCTTCCTGTCGAAGCCCATCGCCAAGGCCGACCTGATCGCGGCCATCGCCGAGCGCCGCGCCGCGCACGGGCCCGCCGCGGCCGCCCGCCCGCGCCTCGCCTCGGCCGCCTCGAGCTGACGCGCCGGCGCGCGGCGCGGATCCCGGGCGGGGCACGGGGCCGCCCGCCGCCGCCTCGGCCGCGCCCTCGCGGCGGCCGTCGCGGGCGTTTGACAAGCCTCCGAACGCCCACCACAAGGCGTCCGGGCAGGGGCGGCGGCAGGCGGGAGGCTGTGGCATGACGACCGAGGCGAGGGCCCGCGCGCGGCGCCGGATCACGCGGCGGCCGGGATCCGCGCGCCGCGTCGCCCCGCCGCGCCCGCCTCGAACCGGCGCCCCGGCACGGCCCGCTTGACCTGCGGCGCCATCGACCTCGGCGGCACCAAGATCGGATCGTGCCTGTTCGACGGCGCGCTGCGGCCGATCCGCTCGCGCCGCGCGCCCACGCCCTCGACCGGCTTCGGCGCCCTGCTCGACGCGGTCTCGGACGAGATCGACTGGCTGACGCGGGAGGCGGGCGATCCCTGGCTGCCGGTGGGCATCGGGCTGCCCGGCGCCGTCGATCCCGCGACCGGCGCGGCGATCGCGGCCAACCTGCCGCCGGGGGCGGACCGCCTCGGGGCGGCCCTGGCGGAGCGCTTCGGCCGCGACTTCACGCTCGCCAACGACGCCGCCGCCTTCGCCGTCTCCGAGGCGCGGGACGGGGCGGGGGAGGGGGTGCGGCTGGCGCTGGGCCTCGTGATCGGCACCGGGATCGGCGCGGCGCTGTGCATCGACGGCCGTCCCGCCCCGCGCCATCTCGGGCTCGGCGTGGAGATCGGCCATGTCGGCATGCCGGCGGCGGCGCTCGCGCGCCACGACCTGCCGGTCTGGCCCTGCGGCTGCGGCCGGCCGGGCTGCGTCGAGGCCTATCTCGGGGGCGCGGGCCTCGCGCGGATCGCGCGCGAGCGCGGCGGCCGTCAGGCCACGGGGCGCGAGGTCGGCCGCGCGCTCGCCGCGGGCGAGCGCGCGGCCGAGGAGGCGGCCGGGATCTGGGCCGACCTCGCCGGCGAGTGCCTGCGCACGCTCCAGCTCATGCTCGACCCGGGCTGCGTGGTGCTGGGCGGCGGGCTCTCGCTCCTGCCGGGCGCCGTCGAGCGGCTGAGCGAGGCCGCGCGCCGCCACGCCCTGGGGCGGATCCCCGCCCCCGACATCCGGCTGGCCCGCCACGGCCCCGTCAGCGGCGCCCGCGGCATGGCGATCCTGGCGATCGAGGCGTCGTGCTGACCGGCCGCCCCGCAGGACGGCACGCCGCGCTCGGCCACGCGACCGCCGACGGGGCCGAGGGCGCCCCCGTCGGGCCTGTGCGCGTCGGCGTCCGCCTCCGGGACGCGCCGCGGCCGGAGCCTTCGGCGTGACGCTGCGGCTGGAGCAGGCCTACGAGGCGGAACCGGAGCGGCTGCGGTTCTGGCTGTGGAACCTCGGGCCCGAGGCGGTCCGGCCGCTCCGGCTCTGCTACGCCTCGATGACGCGGCTGTCGGACGAGGCGGCGGTGGAGGGCGGGCGGCTCGCGCGGCGCGTCGGCAGCCATGTCGAGATCGCGGCCTCCGAGGGCCTCGTCCTGGCTCCGGGACAGGCGTGGGAGGTCGCGCTCGGCGGGCTCACCCACGCGCCCCTCAACCGCACGCAGGGCGCGATGGCCGCCTGGATCGAGACCGGGGACGGGCCGCTCGGGGCCGAGATCGGCGACCTCCAACCGCCCGCGGGGGTCGCGCGCAGGCCCCTTCACGCCGCGCCCGCCGCGCCGGAGGCCCCGCCGATCGCGGTCCTGCCCTGGCCGGCCGAGGTCGGGATCGGCGGGATCGGCCCGGCCGCGACGCTCCATCCGGCCGACGGGGCGGACCGCGCGCCCTTCGCGCTCGTCGCGGGGCTCCACCGGCGGCTCTTCCCGACCGATCCCGGCGTGATCGCGCTCGGGCCGGTCGCGCTCGGGCCGGTCACGCTCGGGCCGGTCGCGGGCGGGCGCGCCGTGCGGGTCGCGCGCGACGACCGGGTCGCGCCCGGCGGCTACGCGCTCGATTTCGGCGAGGCGGTCACGCTGGCCCACGCCGACGCCGACGGCCTGCGCCACGGGCTCGTGGCGCTGGCGCAGATGGCGCACGCCGCGCGCACCGACGCGCGGTTCGGGGTGCCCCGCTCGGGCCGGATCGCCGACCGGCCGCGCTTCGCCTGGCGCGGCGCGCATCTCGACGTCGCGCGCAACCTCCGGCGGCCCGGCGAAGTCGCGCGGCTGATCGACGCGCTGGCGTGGCACCGCATGAGCCACCTGCACCTCCACCTCACCGACGACGAGGGCTGGCGGCTCGAATCGCCCGCCTTCCCCCGGCTGACCGAGATCGGGGCCGTGCGCGGCCGTGGCCTCGCGCTGCCGCCGCAGTTCGCCGACGGGCCCGCGGGGCAGGCGGGCTTCTACAGCGTGCGGGAGATGCGCGCGCTGGTCGCCCACGCCGCCGGGCTCGGGGTGACGCTGGTGCCCGAGATCGACACGCCGGGCCACGCCGCCGCGATGCTGGCGGCGCTCCCCGATCTGGTCGATCCCGACGAGGCGCCCGCGAGCTACCGCTCGATCCAAGGCCACGCCAACAACGCGCTCAACCCCGGCGTCGAGCGGACCTACGAGGTGCTGGGCACGCTGCTCGGGGAGCTGGCCGACCTCTTCCCCTCGCCGGTGCTGCATCTGGGCGGCGACGAGGTGGACGCGCGCGCCTGGCACGCCTCGCGCGCGGCGCAGGCCCTCGCCGCGCGCGAGGGGCTCTCGGGCGCGGTGGCGCTCCAGTCCCATTTCCTCAGACGCGTCCAGGGGATCGTGCGCTCGCTGGGGCGGACGATGGGCGGCTGGGACGAGTGCGCGCTGGGCGGCGGCGTCGAGCCGGAGGGCGCCGTGCTCTTCGCCTGGCGCACGCCCGAGCGCGCGGCCGAGCTGATCGCCGCCGGCCACGACGTGGTGGCGACGCCGGGGCAGGCGTATTACCTCGACATGGTCGACCGCGAGGGGTGGGACGCGCCCGGCACGTCCTGGGCCGGGGCGGTCACGCCCGAGGCGACCTACCGCTACGAGCCGGGCGAGCCCTCTGGGCCGGGTCGGCTCCTGGGCGTGCAGGCGTGCCTGTGGTCGGAGCATCTCGACACGGCGGCGCGGCTCGACGCCATGGCCTTCCCGCGCCTGTCGGCGGTGGCCGAGGCCGCCTGGACGCCGCCCGAGGCCAAATCCTGGGCGCGGTTCTGCGCTCTGGCGCCCCTCATGCCGCGGCTCTAGGGCGTCTCCCGGCCTGACCGGACCGGCCGGGCGCCCGGACGATGCGGCCACGAAGGAGCCTGGAGGGCCCGGTCCGATCCCGCCGGGCCGGAGCGCGCCCTAGCCCGAACCCTGGTCCAAGACCTGCTCGATCTCCTCCAGGGTCGGCATCGAGGCCGCAGCACCCGGCCGCGTCACCGAGATCCCGGCCGCCGCGCAGCCGAAGCGCACCGCCTCCACCGGGTCTCGGCCCCGCGCCAGCGCCACCGCCAGCGCGCCGTTGAAGGCGTCCCCCGCGCCCGTGGTCTCGACCACCGGGCCGGCGGCGGCTGCCGGCACGTGCTCGGTCCGCTCGCCGTCGTGGTAGAGCGCCCCGCGCTCGCCCAGGGTGACGACGACCGCCCCCGCGCCGGCCTCGCGCAGCGCCCTCGCCGCGGCCTTGGCCCCATCGAGGCCGGTCACGGGCAGGCCGGTGAGCGCCTCGGCCTCGGACTCGTTGGGCGTCACCAGGTCGCACAGCGCCAGCAGGCCCTCGGGCAGCGGCGCCGCGGGCGCAGGGTTGAGGATCGTCGTCACGCCCGCCTCGCGCGCGATCTCCAAGGCGCGCCACGCCGCCGGGATCGGCTGCTCCAACTGGGTCAGCAGCACACGGGCGCCGGCGATCAGATCGGCGCGCGCCTCCACGTCGGCGGGCGCGAGCAGGCCCGCAGCACCAGGGCAGATGATGATGGCGTTGTCGCCCGTCGCGGCGTCCACGAAGATGTAGGCGGCCCCCGTGGCCGCGTCCTCGCGCTGCGTCGCGGCGGGCGTCACGCCGGCCTCGCGCCAGGTGGCGAGCGCCATCTCGGCGAAGGCGTCGCGGCCCAGGAGCGTGAGCATGTGCGCGTCGCCCCCCGCGCGCGCCGCCGCCACCGCCTGGTTCGACCCCTTGCCGCCGGGGCCGAGCGCGAAGGACCGCCCGAGGATCGTCTCGCCCATGCGCGGCTGACGGTCGGCGCGGAAGGTGGTGTCGGCCACGAACACGCCCAGCACGACGATGCGGCCCGCGGCCCCGCCGTCGCCCTCGCCCTCGGTCCCGGCCTCAGCCTCGGTCATCGGGGCTCACCCATCGGATGCGACCACCTGGCGTTCCTCCCCGCCGAACTCGCGCGGGCGGAGCATAGGCGCCGCGCGCGGCCGCGCAACCGGACGACCCTCCCCCCGCCTCGGGGTTTCGGACCGGCGTCGATCGGGGCTAGGCTCGGGCGCATGGAACAGCGGACGCGACACTGGGACCGGCTCGGCGATGGCGGGCTCACCTTCACCGAGATCGGCATGGGCACGGCGCCCTTGGGCAACCTCTACCGGGCGATCCCCGACGAGGAGGCCGACGCCGTGCTCGCCGCGGCCTGGGAGGGGGGCGCGCGGTATTACGACACCGCGCCGCTCTACGGCTTCGGGCTCGCCGAGACGCGGCTCAACCGCTTCCTGAGGGACAAGCCGCGCGACGACTACCTGCTCTCGACCAAGGTCGGCCGGCTCCTGCGCGCGGTGCCGCCCGACGAGCGCGACGGGGCGGGCAAGTGGTTCGACGTGCCCTCGCGGCGCGAGGTCTACGACTACGGCCACGACGGGGTGATGCGCTCGGTCGAGGACTCGCTGGAGCGGCTGGGCGTGGACCGCGTGGACGTGCTCTTCGCCCACGACCTCGACCGGCCGAACCACGGCGAGGGGCTCGGGGCGCGGCTCGACGAGCTGATGGCGGGGGGCTACCGCGCGCTCGTCTCCTTGCGCGACCAGGGCGTCATCCGCGCCTTCGGCGCGGGCGTCAACGAGTGGCAGCCCTGCCAGTGGCTCGCCGAGCGCGGCGACTTCGACCTCTTCCTGCTCGCGGGGCGCTACACGCTCCTGGAGCAGGACGCGCTGGGGTCGTTCCTGCCGCTGGCCGAGGCGCGCGGCATCGGCGTGGTGATCGGCGGGGCCTACAACTCCGGCATCCTCGCCACCGGCCCGCGGGAGGGCGCCTGGTACGACTACGAGCGCGCCCCGCCCGAGATCCTCGACCGCGTGAGGCGGATCGAGGCGGTGTGCGAGGCCCACGCGGTGCGCCTGATCGACGCCGCCTTCCGCTTCCCGCTGCTGCACCCGGCGGTGGTGTCGGTGGTGCCCGGCGGGCAGGGGAGGGACGAGATGGCCTCGAACCTGCGCGCCGCCCGGGCCGAGATCCCGGCCGCGCTGTGGCAGGCGCTGAAGGCGGCGGGGCTGATGCGCGACGACGCCCCGACCTGAGCGCCGCGCGGGACGTAGCGATCCTCCAGCTCCGGGGGGTCGCGCGTCGGCGGCCCGCGTCGGGCGACCGGGGTCGGACGCTCCCGGCCTGCCTGCGAGACGGATCCCGTTCGATGCGAGGTCGCAGGGCTTGGGTCCGTGCGGGTCGCGGCCGGCGCCTTGAGCCCGCCGGTCGGGGCCTCGGCGGGCGCGGACGACCCCGCCGGGCGGCGGGATGGCCGTCGAGCGGGGCGCGAGGAGGGGGGCGGACGAGGCGCGCCCCGCCGGCGGGCCGGCGGGGCGCGCGGCCGGGCTCAGTTCAGGGGGCGGCCGCGGACGACGGCGGGGATGTCGCAGCGGGAGACGCCGAGATCGGCGAGCTCGCGGTCGGTCAGGCTCATCAGCTCGCGTTCGGCCTGGCGGTGGTGGCGCCAGCGGGCGAGGGTGGTGCGAAGCATGGGTTCGGTCCTTCTCGGTTGGTTGGTCAGACGACCTGGCGCGGGTCGATGGCCGCGCCGCGGGCGATCTCGTCGATGCGCCAGCGCGGGATGCCCAGATCGTGCAGCTCGCGGTCGCCGAGGCGGGCGAGCTCGAAGCGGGCGCGGCGGTGGGCCTGCAGGGTGCGGACGGCGCTCAGGATGCTCATGATGGATGGTCCTCGAATGAACTTGCTGCGTTGCAGCGAATATACTCGCGTCCCGCGTGGGGAGGAGACGCCGCCGCTCGATACCGCCCTTGCGGTGGGCGCATGGCGTCGTCGACGAAGGGTCGACCACGCCGCGCGGGGCCCGATTCGCCGGCTCGCCCTCGCCCCGGGGGGCGATGGATCGCGGCGTCGGGCCCGCGCGGCGTTGGCGCGGGCGCCGGCGGCGGGCATAGAGGGGCACCAGGCGCGAGGAGGGAGCGATCCATGAGACTGCCCGAGAACCGGTTCAAGGCGGGCCTGAGGGCCGGACGACAGCAGATCGGCGTCTGGAGCGGCCTCGGCGGGCCGCTCGCGGCCGAGGCGCTGGCGACCTGCGGCTTCGACTGGATCGTGATCGACACCGAGCACGCGCCGATGGAGGTGACCGACGTGCTGCCCGCGCTCCAGGCGATCGCGGCCTATCCCGAGACTTCGGCCGTGGTGCGCCCGGCGATCGGCGAGTGGGTGCTCATCAAGCGCCTCCTCGACCTCGGCGCCCAGACGCTGATCCTTCCTTACGTGCAGACGCCCGAGGAGGCCGAGGAGGCGGTGCGGGCGATGCGCTACGCGCCGCGCGGGGTGCGCGGCATGGCGGGCGTGACGCGCGCCTCGCGCTTCGGCGCGGTCGAGGGCTATGCGAGGACGGCCGAGGACGAGCTGTGCCTGATCGTGCAGGTCGAGACGCGCGAGGCGCTGGGCGCGCTCGAGGCGATCGCCGCCGTCGAGGGGGTGGACGGCGTGTTCATCGGCCCCTCCGACCTCGCCGCGAGCCTCGGCCATCCGGGCGAGCCGATGCACCCCGAGGTCGTGGCCGCCATCGAGGACGCCATCGCGCGGCTCAAGGCCGCGGGCGTGCCCTCGGGGATCCTGACCTTCGATCCCTCCTTCGCGCGGCGCTGCATCGAGCTCGGCACCGCCTTCACCGCGGTCGGCGCCGATCTGGGGTTCATGGTGACGGGCGCCAGGGCGCGGGCCGCCGAGTTCGCGGCCCCCCGTTGAGCGCCCGCCCGCCCCGCCGCGCGCCGCCCGCGCGACCCCCCGCCGCCGCGCTCGCCGCGATCGCGCTCGCGGTCGGCCTCGTCGCGCGGCCGCTCGCCGCCGCGCCGGGCGACGCCGCGCAGGACGCCGCGCAGGACGCCGCGCCGACGGTGGTCGCGGCGATGGTCCCGGCGGTGGCGCGCCTCAACCGCGCGGGCTACCGCGAGCGCCGGCACTGCACCGCCTCCCTGATCGGACCGCGCGAGGTGGTCACGGCGAGGCATTGCGTCGAGGGCCTGTCCGCGGGCGAGCTGCACGTCCTCCTGGGCTACGACCGGGGCGGCTTCGTCGAGAACCGCCGGGTGGCCTCCGTCGCCTCCGCGCCCGACTGGGACATCGCGCGGCTCTGCCTCGACGAGCCGGCCGCGATCGAGCCGCTGGACTCCTCGGCCGCGCGTCCCGCCGCGGGTCCGGCCGAGACGCGCGGCTATCCGCGCTCGCAGGCGCACGCGCAGGACACCGAGACCTGCCGCCTCGAGCCCCTCGCGGGCCGGCCGCAGGCCGCGCTCGACTGTCCGCTCGAGCAGGGGATGTCGGGCGCGCCGGTGAGCGTGGGCGAGGGCGGGGAGGCCCGCGTGATCGGCGTCGCCAGCGCCTCGAACGCGAGCATGAGCCTCGTCGTTCTGCTCGGCGCGCTGCCCGAGGGCGGATGCCCCCCCTCCGGCCAGGAGGCGCCCGGCCAGGAGGCGCCCGGCTAGCTACTCCCCCGGCCGAGCGCGCGCAGCGCCATGCGCGAGGCGCAGGCGCGCACCGCGTGCGACAGCGCGTCGAGAAGCTCCGAGCCCTCCGAGTAGTCCGGCGGCGCGAGGTCGTCCACGCGCTGGGACGGGGTCTGGGCATCGGCGTCGTCGAACACCTCGTCCTTGTCGATGGCGATGGCGAGCCCGCCCTCGCCGGTGATGAAGCCGAAGGCCTGCAGGTCGGAGGCGCCGTCGCCGACGTAGATCATCTGGTCGTAGGGGACGTGGCGCTCCGCCTCGGGCACGTCGCGCGTGGCCGCCTCGGGGGCGTTGGAGCCGTCCACGCTGACGCCCTTGCCGATCGCGTCGAGGTAGAGCGCATTCTCGGGATGGCCGATGATGCGCTTGACGCACACCGCCCGGCCGTCCCCGTCGAAGTAAAAGGTCGAGGCGAGGATGCGGTCGAAGGCGCGCTCGATCGCGGTGGCGCCGATGATCTCGGCGTAGCCCGACGACAGCACGATGCACTCGACCTGCGCGCCCTCGTGGATCTCGCGCGCGACGCGGCCGAGCCGCCCGGGCATCTCCGTCACCCCGTCGTAGAGGCGCACGGCCTGGGCCGCCTCGCGCAGCACGTCGAGATCGAGCGGCCGACCCTTCGCGCGGCCCAGCTCGATCAGCGCCTGCCCGCGGCGGATGATGTCGTCCCACCCCTCGCCCAGGGCGCCGTCGAAGCCGCAGTCCCACGCCGCGCGCTCGATGCCGTAGACCCCGAGCACGGCGTCCACCGAGTCGGTCGCCAGCGTGCGGTCGAAGTCGAAGGCGAGCGCGATGCGCGGGATGAAGGCACGGGTCGCGGGCATGGGGCGGCTCCTGGAAGGGGGCGGGCCGATCCTAGCCAGCGCGACGGACGAACCCCAGCGGGAAGCGCGGCGCGGCGCTCGGGCGGCGCGGACGGCGCGCGACGAGGGCGATGCGCCTCGGCACGGGCCGCGGCCCCTCGCTTCGATCCGACCACGAGCCCGCCTCCGGTCGGAGGGGCGCCGCGGGCCCCTCGTCGCGTCCCGGGCCCCTCGTCGGGCCGGGCCCTCGTCGCGGCCCGGGCCCGTCGTCGCGGCCCGGAAAGGGCGCGTCGGCAGCGGCGCGGGCGCGCACCTCCGGGCGAGCCGGCCATCGGCTGGACAGCGCGGCGGATCCCCGGCACGGTGGAGGGCGCGACGTCACGTCGCGCCGCGGGGGACCGATGAGCCTGAGCCTGAAGGTCGTCGAGGGGCTCGCGCTCCTCTCGCCGCCCGCCGTCCGGCGCGGCGTCCTCGACGCGGCCAAGCCCGCGCGCCAGATCGGGCACCTGCGCCATCCGGTGCCCATCGTCCTGCGCCTCGGCCTCGCCCCGAGGCTGCGCGTGCTGTGCCATCCCGCGGTGCCCTCGCCGCACCAGGTGCTCTACAAGGTCTGCGCCGCCAACGGCTACCGCATCACCGGCGACCCCGACGCGCCGCACGACGTGGCCTTCCACACCATGAAGACGCGCGGCGCCTGCCGCCTCCCGGCCGCCACCCCGGTCGTCAACCGCGCCTGCACCGACGTGTCCAAGCGCCGCGTCGCCGCGGCCTTCGCCGAGGTCTTCGGCTATGGCCTGGCCGTCGATCCGGCGGCCCACCAAGGCCCCATCGTCGAGAAGTCCGACGAGAACCACGCCCATGACGGCCGCGTGCTCGACGGCCCGCTCGCCCCCGAGGCGATCGACCCGGACCGCGTCTATCAGCGCCTGGTGGACGCCACCGACGGCGAGGAGGTGGTGGACCTGCGCACGCCGATCTACGCAGGCTCCATCCCCGTCGTCATCGAGAAGCGCCGCCCCATCCCTCGGCGGTTCGACAACTTCCAGCGCAACCTCAGGCTCCACGAGCCCGACGCGATCTTCTCCGACGACGAGCGGGGGCGCCTCCTTCGCTTCGCGTCCCTCCTCGGGCTGGAGTTCGGCGAGCTCGACGTGCTGCGCGACCGCGACGGGCGCCTTTACGTGGTGGACGCCAACAACCGCCCCGCGGGCCCCGCCAAGGAGCTGGAGCCGGGCGACAAGCGCCGCGCCTTCGACCGGATGGTGGCGCGCTTCGCCTCGCTGGTGGAGAGCGCCGTCGCGCGCGTGGACGCAGTCTGAAGGCTGGGGGCACGCGTGCCCCCAGACCCCCGCTCACTGGGCGCTCAGGGTCTCGAAGCGCATCGCCTTGGCGGTGCGGTCGGGGAAGCCGGTCCAGTAGGTGTGGTCCTCATTGAACGTGCCGTCCTCTGCCTGCGAGAACACGCCCTCCTCGGAGACGGGCACCAGGTCGAGATAGGGCTCCATCGCCTCGTCGCCCTTGAGGTGCTTGCCGAGCCAGGCGGTCACGAAGTGCTGCGCCACGTCGTTCAGGCGCACGGTGTCCCACACCGGATCGGCGTAGTGCTCGAAGGGCGCGAAGCCCAAGGCCTCGTCGTAGGCGTAGCTCTCGGGGGGCGCGGGGTAGGGGGCGCCGGCGTTGTGCATCGCGCCCTCGAAGGTCAGGAGCGCCCGGTCCACCCCCGTGGCCTGCTCCCAGATCGCGCGGATGCCGTCCTCGTAGCCCGACACGTCATCCTGCGAGCCCGCGATCAGCAGCATCGGCACCTGCACGCCCGCGAGGCTCTCGGCGCTCCAGAAGTCGCGCTGCCGGCCCCAGGGCGCGAAGGCCACCACGGTCTTGACGCGCGGGTCGAACAAATCCGCGAAGCTCTCGCTCCCGGCCTCGTGGACGGCGAGCAGCCGGTGCGGCGCGCCGCGGCCCTCCGCGAAGGCGATGCCGTCCTGCGTGACCCCGCCGCCCGCGGCGATCACGGCGCCGTAGCCGCCCATGGAGTAGCCGACGATGGCCGCGTTCTCCGCGTCCACCATGCCCGACAGGAACCCGTCCCCCTCGCCCTCGCGCGCCATCGCGTCGAGCGCGAAGAGCTGGTCGAGCGGCCGGTTCACCAGCGTCGAGCCGAACGGGCCGAAATCGTCGTAGGTCGAGTCCGGGTGGTCCACCGAGGCCACGACGTAGCCGCGCGAGGCGATGTTCTCGGCCAGATGCGCCATCAGGAAGCGGTTGCCCGGATAGCCGTGCGAGACGATCACGAGCGGGTAGGGGCCCTCGCCGGAAGGCTCGGCGTCGCGCATCGAGCGTCCCCGCAGCGTCACCTCGGTCGTCCCGTCGCGCATCAGCGCGCGCATCGCCGTGTCGCCCGTCGCACCCTCGGCGGCGGGGTAGAACACCTCCAGCGTCAGCGTGCGGTCTGACGTGGGCAGCGGGTCGGGCGCGGGCGCATCGGCCTCGACGGCCAGCACGTCCACGCGGCCGGGGTCGGTCACCTCGATGGTGCGCACGCCGACCGGGCTCTCGCCGTAGGCGGCGAGCGCGGGCGCGTCGGGACGCGTCACGTCGATGCGGGTCTCGACGGGCGCCTCGGCGGGCGGCCGCGCCGGCGACTGGGCCGGATCCTGAGCCGCGGCCGCGATCGGCGCGAGCGCCAGCAGCGCGGCGAGCGGGGCGTGAGCCTTCATGGTGGTCTCCTGCTGTCGGAAAGGATAGCGCCACAGTGGCACCGCGTCCCGGGCATGGAAAGCTCGGCCCGCGGCCGCCTCTCGAAGCTCGGGGATCCCTCGCCATGACGAGCCGGCGCCAGCCCCGCATCCGCCCGCCCGCCAGGCGCTGGCGGCTCGCGGCGCTCGCCCTGGTGGTCCTGGCGCTGGGGCTCGGCCTGAGCGGGCTCGCCGGGACGCTCGCGCGCCCGATCGTCGAGGCGACCGGACGGCTCGGCCTGATCGGCGCGGCGGCCGCCCTCGCCCTCGCGCTGGCGGTGCCCTTCGTGCCGGGCGCGGAGATCGGCGTCGCCCTCCTGGCGATGTCCGGCGCCGCCGCGGCGCCGCTGGTCTGGGCCGCGACCTGCGCCGGCCTGAGCCTCGCCTACCTGGTGGGCCGGCTGGTCCCCGCGCGGGCGATCGCCGCGGGGCTCGGCCGGGTCGGCCTGCACCGCGCGCGGGCTCTGGCGCTCGACCTCGCGCCGCTGCCGCGCGAGGAGCGGCTCGCGCGCCTCGTCTCCGGCGCGCCCACCCGGTGGGTGCCGCTGCTCCTGCGCCACCGCTACCTGGCGCTGGCGCTCGCGATCAACCTGCCGGGCAACTCGGTGCTGGGCGGCGGCGGCGGGCTCGCGCTCGCCGCGGGGATGAGCGGGCTCTACGCGCCGATGCCCTTCGCGGCGACCGTGGCGCTGGCCGTCCTGCCCGTCCCGCTGGCCGTCCTCGTCCTCGGCTGAGGGGGGGGGGGGGGGCGGGCGCCGGGGCGACCTGCGCCCGAGGACGAGCAAGGATCGGGCCCGCCACGGCGCTGACGCCGCCCGCGATCGCGCTAGATGTGCCCCTTCTCGGCGATCGGCCGCGCGCGACGCGCGCGACCCGAGGCTCGACAAGCAACGGAGCGACCCCATGAGACCGATCCAGACCATCTCCGCCCTCGCGCTCGCGGCGAGCCTCGGCCTCGGCGCCGCGCCGTCCGTCGCCCAGGACGCGACCACGACGCCCGACACGGGCACGCCGGAGACGGGCACGCCGGACACGGGGACGCCGGACACGGGGACGGCCGGCACGGGCACGCCGGACACGGGGACGCCGGACACGGGGACGGCCGGCACGGGCACGACAGACACGGGCATGGCCGGCTCCATGGCGTCCGACGACGCCGCCGCGTCCGACGACGCCGCCGCGTCCGACGCGACGGCGCCAGAGGCCGAGCTGCGCGAGGCGGCGCAGCGCTACATCGAGAGCGACGGCGTCCAGAAGATGATGGACGGCATGTTCTCGCCCGACATGATGACGAGCATGATGCAGTCGCAGGCCGGCGGCTCGATCCCCCCCGCGCAGATGGAGGAGATCTCGCAGATCGTCTCGGACGTGCTCGACACCGCCCGCCCCGCCATGGAGGAGGCGATGGTGACGGCAGCCGCCGAGACCTTCACCCTGCCCGAGATCGAGGCCCAGATCGAGTTCTACCAGTCGCCCGAGGGCGCCGCGGTGATGGCGAAGATGCAGCCCTTCATGACCGCCTTCAACGAGGAGTCCGCGCCCGCGATGCGTGCGATGCAGCAGGAGCTGATGACCCGCATCTCCGAGGTCGTGCAGCCTCAGCAGTGAGCGCGAGGCGCCGCGAGGATCACCCCGAGGCGGCGCAGCGCGGCGCGCCCGCCCTGGCCCGCCCGCCCGCAGGGACGGGGGTCTCGCGGGCGTCGCCGCAGGCCTGTCGCGCTGCGTGGCGGGATCGAGCGGAGCCGTCGCCCGCCGCGCTCGCGGCGGGCCAGGGCGGGCGCGGCGCTCAGGCGGAGGGGCCTGCCGGCGCCGGCCCGGGCGGCCCCTGGAGCGCCCGCCACACCCGATCGAGGTCGAGCGTGGGGAAGTTCGGCGACAGGAGCGCCCTGGCCTCGGCCGCGTCCAGCGTGCGGCGGGCGGCGGCGTGCTCCTTGCGGCGGAACACGTCGCCGAGCAGGTGCGCGCTGTCGTTGAGCGCGTGATGCGAGCGCAGCCAGGAGGGCGCCGCGCAGGGGCAGGCGACGACGCTCGCGGGGTCGAGCCTCGCATGGTTGCCCGTCGAGAACACCGAGGTGTCCCGCCCGGCGTCGGCGACGAGGCTCAGGCCCTGGGCGTTGTTGGCCCGCTCGATCGGGATGATCTCGAACGCGCCTTCCGGCGCGGCGCGCAGGAAGACGCCGCTGGGCGCCGAGACGATCGTGCCGTCGGCGACCTGCGAGGCCGTGAGACGCAGCGAGGCCACGAAGTCGCGCCCCAGCGCGTCGTCGTCGTCGAGGCGGAAGGTGGCGATCCTGGCGCCCTCGCGCCGCAGGCGCCGCACGGCCGTCCGGGCGAACCCCCCGACGCTGCCCTCGGAATCGAACCGCATGATCCGCAGGTGATCGCGCTCGGCCGCCAGCCGCCGCAGGCGGCGGCGCCACCGCGCGGGCAGGGCCGTCGAGGTCAGGAGCACGGCGGTGAAGTCTCGGTCGGTCTGCGCGTCGAGGCTGGGCAGGGCGACGGCCTCGAACACCTCGAGCCGCCGCGCGAGCCGCTCGTCGGCGAAGAGCGCCTCGCGGTAGGCCTCGGCCTCCAGCCTGTCCGGCAGCTGCCAGGACCGCGCGGGGTCGCTCGTCAGCACCGAGAAGCGGATCAGCCCGACGACCTGGACCTCGGATGTCATGGTCCGCTCCCCGGGCGTCGGACGATGGCGCCGCCATAGCGTCGCGCGCGGCGCCGGGCAACGAACTCCACGAACCCCTCGAGCCCGTCCCGCGTTGGACCGCGCCCAACCCCAGGAGGATGCCATGCCGACGCTCTACACCATGCCCGGAACCTGCTCGCTCGCGCCCAACATCGCGGTGGCCTGGGTCGATGCGCCGATCGAGATCCGCAACATGAGATACGGCGAGCACAAGTCCGACGACTACCTCTCGATCAACCCCAAGGGGAAGGTGCCGGCGCTGCGCTTCGACGACGGGGACGTGCTGACCGAGGCCGCGGCGATCCTCGCCTGGATCGGCGCCGAGCACGGGGGCGAGGGCTACGCGCGCGACACGGTGCTCGGCCGCAAGGAGGCCGAGGCGCTGTCCTACATGACCTCCGAGGTCCATTCCGACCTCGGCCCCCACTTCGCGGCCGCCGCCTTCGCGGACGGCGAGGGCTGCCGGGAGGAGGTGAAGGCGCATGCCCATGCCAAGCTGGCGGCGCACTACCGCTTCATGGAGGGGGTGATGCGCGACAGCGGGGGCGAGTGGTATCTCGGCGCGCGCAGCTTCGCGGACGCCTATCTCTACGTCCTGACGCGCTGGGCCGACCAGACGCCGGTGGCGCTGTCGGACACGCCGCTTCTCGCCGAGCATCGCCGCCGGATGGAGGGCGACGCGGGCGTGCGGACGGCGCTCGGCCGCCAGGGCATGGAGGCGATGGGCTGAGAGGCGGGTCTCCGGGCGCCAGAGGGCGCCCGGACCCGTCGTGAGGGGGTCAGTCGGCCGGCTTGATGATGGTCTCGGCCGGCTCGGCGGGCTCGACCGCCACCGCGTTGGGGTCGGTCTGGACCGCGGCGCCGCCCTCGACGGCCGGCGCGAGGGCCTCCAGGTCGTCGCGGGTCTGGAACTCGGGCGAGGCCTCGAGCTGCTCCCGGGTGGCGTCGAGGACGAAGCGCAGCTCGCCCCCTTCCTGCTGGCGGATCTCGATCTGGTCGAACTCCACCGCGACCTCCTTCTGGCCGATGCCGAGGAAGCCGCCGACGCCGATCACGACGCCCGTGATCTGGCCGTCGGACGACACCACCATGTTCTCCACGTCGCCGATGGTCTCGTCGCCGGCCGACACCACCGTCGCGTCGAGCAGCGTCGAGCCCAGAACCTGATCGGCGCTCTGCTCGAAGATCTGGCCCTCGACGGGCCTAACGACCTCGGCCTCCTCGGCCACCACCACGTCGCCCTCGACG
The DNA here is from genome assembly GCA_963799455.1 of uncultured Alphaproteobacteria bacterium. Lineage (GTDB taxonomy): Bacteria > Pseudomonadota > Alphaproteobacteria > Rhodobacterales > Rhodobacteraceae > CAWCXF01. The sequence continues at coordinate 1,589,826 of CAWCXF010000007.1, forward strand.
GGCACGGCGTCGGCCTCCTCGGACGCGTCCGGCTCCGTGACGATCACGGTGTCGGCCTCGTCCTCGCCTCCGCCGGTCACCACGGTGGCGTCGTCCGCGGGCTCGGCGTCGGCCTCGACCGGAGCCTCCTCGACCACGGTGACGTCCGCGTCCTGCTCAGGCGTCGTCTCGCCCCCGGCCGGCTCGCCCCCGGCCGTCGCGCCGGCCTGGGCATCGGTCCCGGTCGCCGCCTCGTCCGTCATGGGCTCGGCCGCGTCCTCGGCCTGGGTCGCGTCGCCCTGCGCCTGATCCGCCTGCGCCGGATCCGTCTGGGCCTGATCGGCCTGGGCCTGATCGGTCTGGCCGCCCTCGGTCGTGGCCTGAGCCCACGCGCCCGCCGCGCTCCCCGCGGCCAGCAGCGCAGCGATCGCCAACGCGCTCACATCCGTCCGTGCCATGCCAGTTCCCTCCGCTTGACGCTGGATAACGCCGCAGCGCCGGGGCGCGTTCCACGAAGGGTTGCGCCGGCCGCCTACATCAGCCCCATGGCGCGCAGGGACGCGTCGCGGTCGCGGCCGATCACGAGGTGGTCGTGGAGCACGACGCCGACGGCGCGGCACGCCTCCTCGATGCGCGCGGTCATCGCCACGTCCTCCTGGCTGGGCTCGGGGTCGCCCGAGGGGTGGTTGTGGACCAGGATCACGGCCGAGGCGTTCAGCTCCAGCGCGCGCCGCACCACCTCGCGGGGATAGACCGGCACGTGATCGACGGTGCCCTCGCCCTGCGCCTCGTCGGCGATCAGCACGTTCTTGCGGTCGAGGTAGAGCACGCGCACCTGCTCGGTCGAGCGGTGCGCCATCACCGTCTTGCAGTAGCGCAGCAAATCGTCCCACGACGCGATCGCGCAGCGGTCGATGACGCGCGCGCGCGCCATCCGGTGCGCGAAGGCCTCGGCGATGCGCAGCTGGAGGTGGACGCGCGGCGTGGCGCCCTCCACCGCGAGCAGCCGGCGCTCGGGCGCCGAGACGACGCCGCCGAGGTCGCCGAAGGCGGCGAGCAGCCGCTTGGCCAAGGGCTTCACGTCCACGCGCGGGATCGCATCGAAGAGCAGCAGCTCCAGCAGCTCGTATTCGGGCATCGCCTCCTGGCCGCCTTCGAGGAAGCGCCGGCGCAGCCGCTCGCGGTGGCCCCAGTAGTGCGGGCGCATCTCGCCGTCCGGGCCGCGCACCAGGCCGCCGCCGGCCGCCGCGTCGGCCCCGAGGCGGGCGCTCCGGCGGTGGAGGGCGCGCGGCTCGCCCGCGGGGCGGGCCTCGACGCCCGGCGGGGGCAGGCGCGCGTCGAGCTCGGCCAGGCCGCGGTCGAGCGCGTCGGGCTCGGCGGCCGGGAGGGGCGCGCCGTCGCGCTCGGCCGCGGCGAAGCGCGCCACGCCCTCGGCGAAGCCGCCCGCGGACGGCCGTCCGCGCCGCGACGGGGCGACGGGCGGTTCGGAGGCGGGGGCGGCGCGCGCATCGCCGCCCGAGATCCGCCCCGCCGGCCGCGGCGGCCAATCGCCCCCCGACGCCCGCGGCGCGGCTCGACGCCCGCGCCCCAAGAGCCCGCTCATCCACCCCGGCATGGCCCGATCCCCTGCATCCGCGAGGAACGGGGATGCACGAGGCGATCCTAATGCGAGGTTAAGCGGGGCCCCGCGGAGACGCGGGGCCCCGCCGCGGGAGCCGGCGCGCGGTCGGCGCAGGCGTCGCGCCCGCCCCTCCCCAGCCGCTCGTCGAGGACGGACTTGGTGGCGCAGGCGCCGTGCCCGCGCCTGGCCGAGCACCACCGCCATCGCGCGCGGCGGCGCCGAGGACATCGACGCGGTGGTCGACGCCGCCGCGGACGCCGTCGCCTCCGACCGGGGCCGCACGACGGCGACCCAGCGCGGCCGCGTCCTCGCCCGAATCGGCCGGATGGGGCCGAGGACGCCGAGCGGCTGGAGGCCCGCGATGTTGGCGAGCCGCTCTCCCGGGCCCGCGCCGACGCGCCGGCCCTCGCCCGCTGCCGTGAGTTCCACGGCGGCGCGGCCGACAAGGCGGAGGGCGCGACGCCGCCCCGCCTCGCCGGCCACATCGTGCCCTGGAACCCCGATGCAGATCGTCGGCCGCTCGGCCGGCGCCGCCCCTGCCATGGGCGTGCTGAGGCCCGCCGAGGACGCCTCGCCGACCGCGCTCGCCTTCGCCGAGATCGCGTCGCGCGCGGGGCTTCGGGCCGGGGCCTCGAACGTCGTCCCCGGCACGGGCGCCGAGGCCGGCGCGGCGCTTGCGGGCCATCCGGGGGCGCGCCACCCCTTCACGGGCCCTCCGGCCGCGGGCGCCCCGGTCCGGGCGGCCGCCGCGCGCGATGCGGTGCCGGTCACGCCGGGGCTCGGCGGCAGGTCGCGCCCCAGGTCGTCCTCCGACGCCGACGCGGCGCTGACCCTACTCGTGGACGCCGGTCTCCGGAACGCCGGCCAGACCCGCTCCGCCGCCTCGCGGATCGTGGTCGGGCGGAGCCGGGCCGCCGAGGTCGCGGAGCGCGTGGCCGCGCGCTGCCGCACGTCGGCCCCGCGATGGACCACCCCGACCTCGGCCCGCTGATCCCCGCGCGCCGGAAGGGGATCGCCGAGGCCCCCCTCGCGCTCGGCCCGGACCTGGAGCCGCCCCGCCGGCGCGACGTCGGGCGAGCCGCCGCCCGGCGGCCCCTGCGTCGCGCCCACGCTGCTGACGGGCGCCGCGCCCGACCCCGTGCCGGCGCAGGAGGAGGTCTTCGGCCCTGTCCAGCCCGCCATGCCGTTCGAGGACGGGGCCGACGCGGTGGCGATCGCCGACGGCACGCCCACGGGCTCGTCGCCGCCGTCCGGACCCGCATGGGCGCGCGCCCGAGGCGCATGGCACGCGCGCTCGGGACGGGGAGCAGGTGGTCCTCGACGCCTACGGCGCGGGAGGCGGCGTCGCGCCGCCCTTCGGCGGCACCGGGCGCTCGGCCCACGGCCGCGGGAAGGGCCTCGAGGCGCTGCCGGGCTTGCCCCGCCTCGAGACCGCGGCCGCGCATCGCGGCCAGGCTCGCCCGGGGAGGCCACGGGGCCTCCGGCCCCGGCGGGCCAGCGGCGAGGCCCGGCCGAGGAGGGCGCCCGGCCCATCGCGCGCTCCGTCTCGACCGGGGCGGGGGCCCGTGCGCCGCAGGGCCGAGGCGAGGGTCGGCCTGCTCCCGCCACCGCCGCCCGCGGACCTCGCTGCGGGCGCAGGATCGCCGGCTCGTCCGGAGCCGCACCGGCCGCCATGGGTCGGGCCCCCCTCGGCGCGGGAAAGCCCTCGCCGCCGGGCGGGCCGGGCCTGGCCGCCGATGGGGGAGGCCCGCCCTCGCCGGGGGGCCGGACGCCCCGGGGGCCTCTCGGCCCCACCGCCGCCCGTCCCGGCGCGAGCGGCGAACACGTGGGAGAACCCCGCAAGCCGGGCGTCGCGGAACCCTCGCCGGTCGGCGGGCCCGCATCGCCGGGGAGGATCGGCGCGCAGGGCTTCGCGGCTCGCCGAGGACATGCCGTCCCCCCCGACCGCCCAACCGGCCGCCGCGAGCGTCCCGGCCCCGCCCGTTTCCGGGATGTTCCCGCTTCGCACCACCTTCATTCGTCCGGAGGGAGGGGGATTCCCTTCCCGTTCCCCTTGGTCGATGGTGCGACTCCCGCCGGTCCTCGATGGCGCCCGTCATGTCGTCTGCCCTGCCCCCTTCGCCCACGCCACGGCTGCGCTCGCACCAGCGCCAGCTGGCCGACATCGTGGAGGCGATGGCACGAGGCGAGGCGGGGGGCGAGGTGGGGGGCGAGGCGGGGGGCGTCCGCGACGTGCTCGCCGCCGTCACGCCGGGCGGCGGCAAGTCGCTGCTGCCGGTGATCGCGGCGGCCCGGCTGATCGGCGCCGGGATCGTCAGCCGCGTGGTCTGGATCGTGCCGCGCGACAGCCTCCGGCTCCAGGCCGAGGAGGCCTTCGCCGACCCGGTCTGGCGCGCCGCCCTGGACCATTCGCTGTCGGTGCGCGCGGCCGACAACGGGCGCGACCCCTGCCGCGGGCTCGCGGGCTACGTCACCACCTATCAGGGCGTCGCCGCCGCCCCCGCGCTGCACCTGGCCGAGGCGAGGCGCCACCCGACGCTCGTCGTCACCGACGAGGTGCATCACCTCCCCGCGCTGGGCGAGGAGCCCGTGGAGGAGGCCGAGGAGCCCGCGCCCGCCCCCGACCTCTTCGCCGTCCCAGGCTTCGACGCGGGGACGGACGGCCCCCCGGCGCCCGACGACGCCTCGGCCTGGTCGCGCGCCCTGGCGCCGGTGCTCGCCGCGGCCAGGGTCCGGCTGCACCTCTCGGGCACGCTCGAGCGCGCCGACGGACGGGCGATCCTGTGGCTGCCCTACCGCCGCTCGAAGGCGGCGGCCAAGGCGCGCGAGGTCGATCTCGACGCGAAGGGCTGGAAGGTGATCGGCTACAGCCGCGCCCAGGCGCTGCGCGACCGCGCGGTGCTGCCCGTCACCTTCGGCGCGCTCGACGGCGAGGCGAGCTGGTCGGTCCGCGGCGAATCGCAGGAGGGCGGGCGCGTCGCGCTGGGCCCGCACCGGCTCTCGGGGCCGATGCCGTCCGAGACCACGCGCCCCGCGCTCTTCAGCGCGCTCCGGACCGAGTTCGCCGAGGCGCTGCTGCGCGAGGCCTACCTCGCGCTCGCGGAGCTGCGCGCCGAGCGCCGGGCGCGGCTCGGGGACGGGGCGACGAGGGGCCTGGGCAAGCTCCTCGTCGTGGCGCCCGACCAGGCCTGCGCGCGGCGCTACCTGGAGCTGGTGCGCTCCTGGTTGCCGCGCGGCCGGGCCGCGCGCGAGGCGCGGCTCGCCACCTCGTCCGAGCGCGACGCGCGCGACGCGCTGGCGGCCTTTCGCCTCGCGCCGCGGCCCTCGATCCTGGTCACGGTCGCCATGGCCTACGAGGGGCTCGACGCGCCCGAGGTCGCGGTGGTCGCGGCGCTGACCCACATCCGCTCGCGCCCCTGGCTCGAGCAGATGATCGCGCGCGCCACCCGCATCGACCGCCATGCGGGCCCGCCCGAGACGCAGCGCGCGCTCGTCTTCCACCCCGACGACCCGCTCTTCGCCAACTTCCGCCGGCGGATCGAGACCGAGCAGGGCACGCTCGCGCGCCCCCGCGGCCGCCGCCGCCCGGCGCTCGACCTGCCGCTCTGGCTCGCCGCCGAGCGCGCCGCGATGCGCGAGGAGCGCGGCCCCGACATCCTTCCCCTGGAGAGCCGGGCGCTGGCGCTGCGCTACGCCACGCTGAGGCCGGGGCCGGAGTTCGCCTCCGTGCGGCCCGACGCCGACCCCTGGCCCGAGGTCGAGCTTCACGCCCCCGACCCCGCCACCCCCTCGACCATCGAGCGGCGGCTGCGCGCGCGCCTCGCCGACGCCGTCGCCCGCCAGGTGGTCGAGGACGAGGGCGCGCCCGAGGCCGCCCGCCAGATGGGCTTCGGCCCCCACGCCCAGCACCGCTACAACGCGGTCCTCAAGCGCGTCACCGGGCGCGGGCGCGCCGAGATGGGCGCGCCCGAGCTGGAGGCGGCGCTCGCCTGGCTCGAGCGCAACCGCCTGCGCGACCACCTCCACCTGCTCGAGGGTGACGCGCGCTACGCCTGGGACGTGCGCCGCGCCAAGGCCCGCGCGCGGAGCCGGGCGCGCGGCGCGCGGGCGCCCGATCCGCGGCAATCCGAGTTGGGCCTGAGCTGAAGCTCGCTCGGCCCCGCGCCTCCGCCGGCCTCGGGCGGACGGGACGCGCGCCCCGAGGGCGCGGGCGGCCCGAGGCTTCGCCCTCCCGCGGAGCCCGGCTCGCGGGCGTTCGGGCGGCGCGCGATGTCGGTGGGCGCAGCCGGCGAAGCGCGACGGCCAGCGCGCGCCCAAGGGCGAGGTGGTGGTGTCGAAGGGCGTGACCGCGCGTGAGGGGTCAAGCCCGTCCTCCGGCTCCGGCGCCCCGTCCGGCGGCACGGCCGGGATCCGGACGGGCTCGCGGCTTTGGACCGTCGATCCCCGCGCGCCGGCCGCAGCGTCGGGGGTCGCGGGGGGTCCAGCGCCCTCGGCCCCCCGCCACCGGCGCCGGGCCCGCAGCGCCCGCGCGCTGACGGGGACGCGCGAGGACGACGCCACGGACGGCCGGCATCGCCCCTGCGACCGCGCGCCGGTCGATCACGGGCGGGCTCGCCCTTCGAGCCGTCCCCGAAGGCCGGGCCCGGCTCGACCTCCTGCCAGGGCTCGACCAGGACGCTCCGTGTCGGGCCCGCCCACCCCGGCGCCCGGGCGCGGATGCGCTGGCCCGTCCCAGTGCGGCGCCCATGGCCTCGCCGGTCGAGGGATCCTCGCCGGGCGGCGTGGCGTCGGAGGCGGGGGGCGCCGATGGCCGCCCACCATCACGCGGGCGGCGTCCTGGTCGTCAAGCATGGGACCGCCCCTCGTCGGGCATGGGCCCGGGCAGGCGCGGGGCGGCCTCGACCAGCGCGCGGGTGGCGGGGTGGCGGGGATCGGCGAGGACGGCCTCGGTCGGACCCTCCTCGACGATCTCGCCCGCCCGCATGACCAGCACCCGGTCGGTGATCGCGCGCACCACGGTGAGGTCGTGCGAGATGAAGAGGTAGGCCAGGCCGTAGCGGTCCTGCAACGCGGCCAGCAGGTCGAGGATCCGCGCGCGCACGCGCACGTCGAGCGCCGACACCGCCTCGTCGAGCACGATCAGCGCGGGCCGGATGACCAGCGCGCGGGCGATGGCGATGCGCTGGCGCTGGCCGCCCGAGAACTCGTGGATGTGGCGCGTGGCCGCGTCCGGCGGCAGGCCCACGGCGTCGAGCGCCTCGGCCACGGCCTCGCGGCGGGCGTCGCCTCGGGGGGCGTCGGGCATGAGGTGGAACGGCTCGGCCACCGAGCGCGCGACGCGGTGGCGGGGGTTGAAGGAGCCGTAAGGATCCTGGAACACGGCTTGGATGCGCCGCCGCACGGCGTGTCCCGCCCGCGGCGTCATGGGCTCTCCTGCGAGCCGGATCGCGCCCCCCTGCACCGCGTCGAGCCCAAGGATCGCGCGCGCCAGCGTGGACTTGCCGCAGCCCGACTCGCCCACGAGCCCGACGCTCTCGCCCTGTGCGACGTCGAGCGACACGCCCTGCACCGCACGGTGGACGCGCCGCGGCGCGAACATGCGCCGGGGCAGGGGGTAGGCTCGCCAGACCTCCCGCACCTCCAGCAGCGGGGCGGACGCCGCGGCGACCCGCTCGCCGGCCCGTGCCGCGGTGGACAGCCCCGGCCTCGGATGGCCGCGCGCGGATCGGGATCGCCGCTCGGGGACGTGGCTCGACGCGTCGAGGAGCGCGCGGGTGTAGGGGTGGCGGCGCTCCGACAGGACGCGGGCGGTGGGGCCGTGCTCGACCATGCGGCCCTCGCGCATCACCGCGATCCGGTCGGCGAGGCCGGCCACCACCGCGAGGTCGTGGGTGATCATCAGCAGGCCCATGCCGTCCTCGTCCACCAGGCGGCGCAGGAGCGTCAGGATCCGCGCCTGCGTCGTCACGTCGAGCGCGGTGGTCGGCTCGTCGGCGATCAGCAGCGACGGGCGCAGCGCGATCGCCATGGCGAGGCAGACGCGCTGGCGCTGGCCGCCCGACAGCTCGTGGGGGAAGCGCGAGAGCGGGACGCGGTCGGGCGGCAGCTCGGCGCGCCCCAGCGCCTCCCGGGCGCGGTCCTGCGCCTCGGCGCGCGAGGCGCCGGTGTGGACGCGCACCGTCTCGGCCACCTGGTCGCCGATGGCGCGGACCGGGTTGAGCGCCGTCATCGGCTCCTGGAACACCATGCCGATGCGGGCGCCTCGGACGGCGCACATCTCGCGCTCTGAGGCGGCGAGGAGGTCGCGGCCTTCGAGCGCGATCCGCCCCGTGGCCCGCGCGCCCTCGGGCAGCAGGCGCATGACCGCGAGCGCCGTCATCGACTTGCCCGAGCCCGACTCGCCGGTGACGGCGACGATCTCGCCCTCGTTCACGTCGAGGCTCACGCCGTGGACCACCGCGGCGCCCGCGATCTCGACGCCGAGGCCGGAGACCTCCAGCATCAGCGCCGCGGCGCCAGCCGCGGGTCGAGCGCGTCGCGCAGCCCGTCGCCCATCAGGTTGAGCCCGAGCACGGTCAGCACGATGGCGAGGCCGGGGAAGACCGCGGCGTGGGGCGCGATGGCCACCAGCGTCTGGGCGTCGGCGAGCATCCGGCCGAGCGAGGGCGTGGGCGGCTGGGCGCCGAGGCCGACGTAGCTCAGCCCGGCCTCGGCGAGGATGCCGAGCGAGAACTGGATCGTGCCCTGCACGATCAGCAGCGAGGCCAGCAGCGGCAGGACGTGCTCGACGGCGACGCGCGCCGAGCCCTTGCCGGCGACGCGCGCGGCGAGCGCGAAGTCGCGGCCGAAGAGGGGAAGTGCCGCGCCGCGGGTGACGCGGGCGAAGACCGGCACGTTGAAGACGCCGATGGCGAGGATGGCGTTGAGCGCCGAGGGGCCCAGGATCGCCGTGATCAGGATGGCGATGACGAGCGAGGGGAAGGCGAACACCAGGTCGCCCGCGCGCATGATCGCGTCGTCGAGCCAGCCGCCCGCGCGCGCCGCCGCGGCGAGCCCGAGCGGCACGCCCATGCCCAGCCCCATGCCGACCGCGACGAGCGCCACCGCGAAGGAGGTCCGCGCGCCGACCATGACCATCGAGAGGATGTCGCGGCCGAGCTGGTCGGTGCCGAGCGGGTGGGCGGGCGACGGCCCCTGGAGCTTGGCCGCGATGTCGAGCGCGGCCACGTCGTGAGGGGTCCAGGCGAGCGAGAGGAGCGCCGCGCCCGCGAAGAGCCCCGCGAGCGCCGCGCCCGGCGCCAGCCCGCGCCAGGCGCCGCGACGACGGCGCGGCGCGACGAGGCCCGGGTCGCTCACCGTCGGCGCAGGCGCGGATCGACCGCGGCATAGGCGAGATCGACGGCGAAGTTGACGACGATGACGGCGAGGACGAGCATCATCACGACGCTCTCGACCACGATCAGGTCGCGCGCGGCGATCGACTGGAAGACGAGCCGCCCGAGGCCGGGCAGGAAGAACACCTGCTCGATGATGATGGCGCCGGCGAGAAGGAAGGAGAACTGGAGCCCCATGATCGTCAGCACCGGGATCATGGCGTTGCGCAGCGCATGGCGCCTGAGCGCCTGGCCGCGCGAGAGCCCCTTGGCGCGGGCGGTCCGCACGTAGTCCTCGCCCAGCGTGTCGAGCAGCGCGCCGCGCATCACCCGCGCCAGGATCGCGGCCTGCGGCAGGGCGAGCGCCACCGCCGGCAGCGTCAGCGCGCGCAGGCCCGCGAGGGCGCCTGCGTCCCAGCCGGGGAAGCCTCCGGCGGAGAACCAGGGCAGGCGGATGGCGAAGACGAGCACCATCAGCATGGCGAACCAGAAGTTCGGCACCGCGATGCCGAGCTGGGTCGCGCCCATCACGCCCGCGTCCACCAGCGTCCCGCGCCTGGACGCGGCCCAGACCCCTGCCGGAAGGCCGACCGCGACCGCGAGCGCGAGCGCGTAGGCCGCGAGGGGGAGCGAGATCCACAGCCGCTCGCCGATCATCTCGGCCACCGGCGTGCGGTAGGTGTAGGAGGTGCCGAGGTCGCCGGTGAGCATGCCCCCGACCCAGGCCGCGTAGCGGAGGGGGACGGGATCGCCGAGCCCCAGCTCCTCGCGGAGTGCGGCGAGCGTGTCGGGCCGCGCGCCGGTGCCGAGCATGAGCGCGGCCGGGTCGCCCGGCACCACCTCGATGACGGCGAAGACGACGACGCTCGCCACGACGAGGCTCAGCGCGAGCACCACCAGCCGTCCGGCGGCGTAGCGCAGCATCGGCCTATTCCGAGACGGTCACCGCGGTGAGGTCGGCGGCCTGGGTCGGCGCGTCGGGCCAGATGCCCTCGACGCCCCGGCGCACCACGTTGAGCGAGGGGAGCTGGAACAGGTAGGCGTTGACGAAGTCCTCGGCGATCCGGGCTTGAGCGTCCTGGAGGATCGCGGTGCGCTCGGCCTCGTCGGAGGTGGCGTCGAGCCGCTCCATCAGCGCCTGCATCTCAGGGCTGTCGTAGCCGAAGTAGTAGTCGGGGTCTGCGTAGATGCCGATGTCCATGGGCTCGGTGTGGGCGACGATGGTGAGGTCGTAGTCGTCGCCGGTGAAGACCTCCTCCAGCCACTGCGCCCATTCGATGGTCTCGATGCGCGCCTCGATGCCGACCGCGCGGAGCTGGGCCGCGACGATCTCGCCGCCGCGCCGGGCGTAGGAGGGGGGCGGCAGCTTCAGCGTGGTCTCGAAGCCGTCGGGCAGGCCCGCCTCGGCGAGCAGCGCGCGCGACCGCTCGGGGTCGTGGGCGGAGATGTCGGTGAGGTCGAGATAGGCTGGATGGTGCGGCGCGAAGTGGGTGCCGATGGGCGTGCCGTAGCCATACATGGCGCCGTCGATGATCGCCTGGCGGTCGATGGCGCGGGCCACCGCCTCGCGCACGCGGGGGTCGGAGAACGGGCCGCGGCGCTGGTTCATGGCGAGGATCGCCTCGCCCTCGGACGTGCCGACCTGGACGGTGAAGCGCGGGTCGGCCTCGAACTGGGCGAGGTTCTCGGGCGCGGGGAAGCCGAGGAAGGCGTCGAGGTCGCCCGCCATCATCGCGGCGAAGGCGGCCGAGGGGTCGGAGATGAACTTGAAGGTGGCGCGCTCCAGCGCGGCGGGCTCGCCCCAGTAGTCCTCGTTGCGCGCGATCTCGATGCTGTCGCCCTGCGCCCAGTCCTCGAAGCGGAAGGCGCCGGTGCCCACCGGGTTCGACTTGATGGCGTCGATCGACTCGGGCGCCACGATCACCGCGTCGCCCCAGGCCATCTTGAAGGGGAAGCTGCCGTCGGGCTCGGCGAGCGTCACGCGCACCGTCAGCGGGTCCACGGCCTCCACGGACTCGATGCCCTCGAAGAGGCCCTTCTGGGCGTTCACCGAGCCCTCGGCGCGGGCGCGGTCGAGCGAGAACGCCACGTCCTCGGCGTCCATCGTCGTGGCGTCGTGGAAGCGCACGCCGGGGCGCAGGTGGAAGGTGTAGGTCCGGCCGTCGTCCGAGATCTCCCAGCTCTCGGCGAGGCCGGGGACGATGGAGCCGTCGGGAGCGAAGCGGGTCAGCCCCTCGAAGATGTTGGCGTAGGTCACCTGGTCGATCGCGCCCGCGGCCGCGGAGGTCGGGTCGAGATGCGGGGGCTCGAGCTGGAGGCCCACGGTGATCTCCTGGGCCCCGGCCTGCGTCGCGGCCGCGCCCGCGGCGAAGGCGCCCGCCAGCGCCAGGGTTCGGATGGTCATGCGTCTCTCCCCTCCTCGGTCAGCAGCAGGTCGAGGCTGCGCGCCATGACCTTCGCCGCCGTCACCATGTCCTCGACGCCCACCCATTCGTCGGGCTTGTGCGCCAGCTCCAGCCGTCCCGGCCCGTAGGCGATGCAGTTCCTCAGCCGCCCGATGCGGTCCACGTGCTTCTGGTCGTAGGTGCCGGGCGAGGCGACGTAGGCGGGCGCGCGGCCCAGCACGTCCTCGACGGCGCGGCCCACGGCGCGCACCACCGGCGCGCCCTCGTCGGTCATCGAGGGCAGCACGCGCTGGATCTCGCGCAGGCCCCAGCGCAGGCCCGGACGCGCCTCGGCGACGCGGGCCATCAGCTCGCGCACCTCGGCCTCAACCTCCTCGACGCGCTCCTCGATCAGGAAGCGGCGGTCGATCACCATGCGCGCGCGGTCGGGCACGCAAGGGGAGGGCAGGCCGGTGCCGCCCGGCTCGGGCTCGGCCTGCCCGCCGTGGAGCGAGTTGACGTTGAGCGTGGAGGAGCGCGCGCCCTCGGGCACCACCGGCATCGCGGTGCGGCGCTGCGCGAGGGCGGGCCAGAGCGTGGCCTCCATCTCGGCGAGCACGGCGCCCATGTGGCGAACCGCGCACTCGCCCAGGAACGGCATCGAGCCGTGGGCGATCTCTCCACGCGTCTCGATCTCGGCCCACCACACGCCGCGATGGCCGAGGCAGATGCGGTCCGGATCGAGCGGCTCGGGGATGATGACGTGATCCACATGCGAGAAGGCGCCCTGCCGCGCGAGGTGGGCGACGCCGCCGAAGCCGCCCGACTCCTCGTCGGCCGTGGCCGAGATCTCGACGGCGCCCGCGAAGCCGGGGCGCGCCGCGAGGAACGCCTCGGCCGCGATCACCGAGGCCGCGAGCCCGCCCTTCATGTCGCAGGCGCCGCGGCCGTAGACGCGGGCCCCGCGGACCTCGCCGCCATAGGGATCGACGCTCCAGCCGTGGCCGGGCTCGACCACGTCGATGTGGGAGTTGAAGTGGACCGTCTCGCCGGGACGCCGCCCCTCGCGCCGCGCGACGAGGTTCCAGCGCGGGTGCCGCTCGCCATCGCCCGGCGCGCCATGGGCGCGGACCATCCGGGTCTGGAAGCCCGAGGCTCTCAGCCGATGGTCGAGACGGTCGCAGATGGCGCGATAGTTCTCGCCGGGCGGGTTCGGCGTCGGGATCCGGATCAGATCGACGGTCAGCGCGACCAGATCGTCGCGCCGTGCCTCGACGCCTGCGTCGATGTCCGCGGCCATCAACCCGTCGCACCCCCCCCGGTCCCCTGGAGGCGATCATGGCGCGGATGGGATCGAGGCGCCAGCCCGGCCGGGCCGGCGCCCCGAGGGGCCCCTTCGCGCGGTCGCCCGGCATCGGGCCCGCTCAGTCGGCCGAGGCGTCGAGATGGACGCGGCCCCTCCGCGCGGCGGTGCCGCAGGCCGCCTCGGGGCCGCCTCGGGGCCGCGCGAGCCGGCGAGCTACTCGCGGGCCGAGGGGGCGGCGCCGACGGCCCCGACATCGGTCGTGAACACGGGGTCCAGGCGCGCGGCGACGCCCCCGTCGTCCAGGATCAGGCGCTCGCGCTGCCTGTCCCCGTCCTCCCGCGCCTGCCTCAGCAGCGAAAGCTCGGTCAGCGAGTAGGCCCCCGGCTCGACGCCGAGCGAGCGGGCCAGTTGGTCGTCGGCGAGCGCAGGCGCGGCGAGCGTCGTGGCGACGAGGGCGGCAGTGGCGATGATGCGGTGCATGATGACCTCCTTCGGTCCTTGGGAGCCGGTCCAGGGTTCTGGTCCGGCCCGTGCGAGTAAACTATACTGTTCAGTTCGACATACAACCCGCGTTCGGTGCGTCGGCGCATAGCGGCCTGCGCGCGGGCGTTCGGTTGCGGCCCGGACGGCTGCCCGGCTCCGCGCCGCCCGCCGACCTGGACCTCGGGCCGCCGTTCCACCGCCCGATCCCGGAAGGCCGGGCGGCGAAGGATCGAACCGACGCGTCGCTCGGGCGTTCGATCGGCGGGATCGGTGAGGACGGGGGACGACGATGAGGCGCCTGATCAAGTATTTCGCCATCTTCAGGCTCCTGCGCCGGGCCTTCCGGCGCTAGGCCCGCGGGAGGTTCCCGGCGCGCCGCCCGCGGAGCGGCGGGGGCCGAGACCCGCCGGGCGCGGTCCCCACGGCCCTGGAGGGCCGAGGGCCGGCGGCGCGTGGCGATCGATCTCGATCGGCCGGCCCCGTCCTGCCCTGGGCAGGCTACGGGCTCTCAGAGCCGTGTCCGCAGATCCCACAGCTCGGGGAAGAGCCGCACCTCCAGCACCGCCCTGAGATAGCCGACGCCGCTGGTGCCGCCGGTGCCGCGCTTCTGGCCTATGATGCGCGCGACGGTGGTGAGGTGGGCGAAGCGCCATTGGCGGAAGGCGTGCTCGAAATCCACGAGCTTCTCGGCGAGCTGATAGAGATCCCAATGGGTCGCGGGATCGCGGTAGACGGCGAGCCAGGCGGCCTCGACGCTCGGGTCCGCGCGATAGGGCTCGGTGAGGTCGCGCGTCAGGTGGGCCGCGTCCACGGGCAGGCCACGGCGCGCGAGCACGCGCTGGGCCTCGTCGTAGAGGCTCGGCGCCTCCAGCCACGCCCGCAGGAAGGCGTGGCGCGCGCGGTGGTGGGCGTGGGGACGCATGAGGACGGCGTTCTTGTTGCCCAGGCCGAACTCGACGGCGCGGTACTGGTGGGATTGGAAGCCCGAGGACTTGCCGAGCCGGTCGCGGAAGAGGACGTATTCCGACGGCGTGAGCGTCGCCAGCACGTCCCAGGCGCCGATGAGCTGGGTGAAGACGCGGGCCACGCGGGCCATCATCTTCTCGGCCGAGCCGAGGTCGTCCGAGGCGAGCGCGGCGCGCGCGCCCGCGAGCTCGTGCAGGATCAGCTTGAGCCACAGCTCGGTCGTCTGGTGCTGGATGATGAAGAGCGGCTCGTCGTGATGGTCGGTGAGCGGCTCCTGCGCGGTGAGCACCCGGTCGAGTCCGAGATACTCGCCGTATCCCATCTCGCCCTCCATCGACAGGTGCGCGCCCTCCGGCGCGCCCGCATCGCGGCGCCCGCGATCCGCGCTCACGCCGCGGGCCTCACGTCACGGCGCTCCGGGCATGGTGCCGAGGCTCGTCCCAGGCGCGGGTGTCGAGGATCTCCCCCATGGTCTCCACCGCGTCCCAGACATCGACGTGGCGCAGGTAGAGGGGCGCCACGCCGAAGCGCGCCACGTCGGGGGCGCGGAAGTCGCCCGTGACGCCGCGCTCGATCAGCGCGCGCACGAACGGGTGGGCCTGCGCGTGACGGAACGACACCTGGCTGCCGCGATGGGCCGGGTCGCGCGGCGAGGCGAGCGCCAGCTCGGGGCAGCGGCGCTCCGCGTGCGCGATGAACGCCTCGCTCAGCGCCACCGACTTGGCGCGCACGGCGGCCATCGAGACGCCCTCCCAGACGCCCAGCGCCGCGTCGAGCGCGGTCATCGACAGCACCGGCGGCGTGCCGGTGAGGAAGCGGTCCATGCCCTCGGCGGGGCGGAAGCCGGTCTCGAAGGCGAAGGGCGCCGCGTGGCCGAACCAGCCCGAGAGCGGGTTGCGCGCCCGCGCCCGATGCTCGGGGGCCGCGTAGAGGAAGGCCGGCGCGCCGGGGCCGCCGTTGAGGTACTTGTAGCCGCAGCCCACCGCGAAGTCGGCGCCCGCGCCCGCGAGGTCCACCGGCACCGCGCCCGCCGAGTGCGCCAGATCCCACACCGTGAGCGCGCCCGCCTCGTGCGCCGCGGCGGTGAGGGCGGCCATGTCGAGCATCCGTCCCGAGCGGTAGTCCACATGCGTCAGCATGAGCACCGCCGCGTCGGGGCCGAGCGCGGCCGGCACCTCCTCGGCCGTCCCCACCAGCCGCAGCTCGTGGCGCCCGCCCATGGCCGCGATCAGCCCCTCGGCGACGTAGAGGTCGGTCGGGAAGTTGCCCCGCTGCGAGACGATCGCGCTCCGCCCGGGGCGCAGCGCGAGCGCCGCCGCCAGCAGCTTGAAGAGGTTGACCGAGGTCGCGTCGGTGGCGCGCACGTCGTCCTCGCCCGCGCCGATCAGCCGCGCGATCCGGGCGCCCACGCGCCGGGGGAGATCGACCCAGCCGGCGCTGTTCCACGACGCGATCAGATCGCGGCCCCACTCGTCGTCCACGCACGCCCGCACCCGCTCGCGGGCGGCGTGGGTCAGAGGGCCGAGCGAGTTGCCGTCGAGGTAGATGCCGCCGGGCAGGTCGAACGCCGCGCGCAGGCCGCGCAGCGGGTCGGCGGCGTCGCGCGCGAGCGCCTCGGCGCGGCTCGCGGGGAGCGTCGGGACGGCGGCGCGCTCGTTCATCTCGGGCTCCTCCTCCCCCCGCCCGGCGCGGGGCCGCGGGCGATCACGCGAGCAGCGCCTCGGTCAGCGCCGAGCCGGGCCGGGCGAGCCCGTCGATCACGTCGAAATGGTGGCGGTCGGGCTCGACCGCGAGGGCCGTGGAGGCGCCCAGGCCGCGCCAGACGTTGGCGATCAGCTCCGACTGGCGCACGAACTCCGAGCGCTCGGACTGGCCGACCCAGGCGACGAGGCGCGTGCCGTCCCGCGGCGCGAGCAGCGCCGGGCTCTCGGCCGCGGCCTCGGCGGCGTCGAGGCGGATCTCGTCGTTCTGGCGCGTGCGCAGCAGCGGGCGCAGGTCGTGCAGGCCGGAGATCGAGACGACGCGCTCGACCCGTGCGGCCAGCGCGTGGGGCAGCGCGCCCGCCACCGCGAGCCGCGTCACGAGATGCCCGCCGGCCGAGTGGCCCGCGAGGCGGATCGGCCCCGCGACCCGATCGGCCGCGGCCTCGACGGCGCGCGCGATGGCCCGGCCGATCGCCGCGACGCGCGCCTCGGGCGCCAGCACGTAGGAGGGCATCGCCACCGCCCACCCGCGCGCGAGCGGCCCCGCGGCGAGATGCGACCAGTAGGAGCGGTCGAACCTGACCCAGTAGCCGCCGTGGACGAACGCCACGAGCCCGCGCGGCGCGCCGTCGGGCACGAACAGGTCCATCCGCTCGCGGGGGTGGTCGCCGTAGGCGATCTCCTGCGGAGGGCGGGCCTCGCGGAAGGCGCGGGCGGGCGCGACCCAGGCCCCGGGCCAGCGCTCGCCGCCCGGGACGTTGGGGGCGTTGGCGTAGGCGTCGTCCCAGTCCTCGATCCGGTGCATGCCCGCTCCGCTTGCCGATGCCCGGGCGGTAGCCTCAGGGCCCCGCCCGTTCAAGCGCGAAGCGCCGAGAAACGACGCCGGGCCCGTCGCCGCGTTCGCCGGGCGCCGTCTGACATCTCGGAGAGGTCGCCCGCCCGCCCTATGATCCGAGCGCCTTTCGCCTAGAATGGGATCTGCGTGAGACAACGAGTGTCCCCCCGTCCGGGAGTTTCCGACATGACCCGACATCGATTCACGACGCGGCTCGGCGCAGCGGCGGCCCTTGCGCTCGGCGCCTTCGCGGCCACGGCGCAGGAGGCGCCCGAGAACCTCAAGATCTACTTCGAGATCGGCAGCGCGACCGTCGCCGCCGACCAGCGCGACGCGCTCGACCAGGCCGCACGGCTGTTCCGCGAGGGCGATCCGATCGTGATGATCGTCGCCGGCGGCGCCGACACGCTCGGGCCGCCGGACCTCAACCTCGATTTGTCGGTGGCGCGGGCGGAGTCGGTCGCGCAGGGCTTGGTGGCGCGCGGCATCCCCGCCGACAGGCTCCAGGTGGTCGGGCGCGGCACCACCGAGCTGCCGGTCGAGACCGAGGACGGCGTGGCGGAGCAGGAGAATCGCTACGTGGAGATCTCCTGGCGGTGAGGCCGCCGGCCCGCTTGGCCGGCGCGCTCGCGGGGGTGGCGCTGCTCGCCGCCCAGGCCGCGGCGCAGCCGGCGGGGGAGGCCCGGGCGGGCGGTGGAACCGGCGCGGAGGCCTTCGCGCGCCGGGACTTCGCGGCCGCGGAGGCGCTGTGGCGCGACGAGGCGGCGGCGGGCTCGGCGCGCGCCAAGCTCGGCCTCGGCCTGATCGCCGATCTCGGCCTCGGCGTGCCGCGCGACCCGGCGCGCGCGCTGCGATGGTATCTCGAGGCGGCGGGCGCCGGGCTCGCCGAGGCGCAGTTCAACGTCGGCGTCATGCTCGACGCGGGCGCGGGCGTGGCGCGCGATCCGGCGGCGGCCGCGGTCTGGTATGGCCGGGCCGCCGCGGGCGGCCACCGGCGGGCGCAGTACAACCTCGGCCTGCTCTACGAGGCCGGCGAGGGCGTGCCGCGCAACCCCGACCTCGCGCGTCACTGGCTCGGCCTCGCGGGCGAGGATCTGGAGGCGGCGCGGGAGCGGCTCGGCCAGCTCGCGCCCGCGACGCCCGACGAGCGTGCGACGACGCCCCCCGCGATCCTCGCCGACGCGCTCGTGGCCGAGGAGGACGGCGCGCGCCGCGCCGAGCTGGTCTGGACGGCCCCGCCGGGCCCCGAGGGCGCGCCCTTCCTGGTCGAGATCCTGCGCCTGCCCGAGGCGGGGGAGGCTGCGGGCCGGGCCTTCCTGACCCAGGAGACCGACGCCTCCGCGCTCGCGGCGCGCCTGCCCTCGGACGGCGCCTCCTACGCCTGGCGGGCGAGCCGCCTCGACCGGAACGGCGGGGGCGTCGCCCATTATGCGGCGAGCCCTTGGCGGCGGCTCGACGCCGAGGCCGGGGGGGCGCTTCCCGAGGGCCGCGTGACCGTGCGGCTCGGCGCCGGGGACGAGCCCGCGCACCGGCTCGCCGAGGAGGTCGAGCGAAGCCTCGCCGCCGCCGGCCTGTGGGTGCGGACCGAGCGCCTGGCCGAGGCGCCCCCCGAGAGCGCGGTGCGCTACGCCTATGCCGAGGACCGCGACCTCGCCGAGGGCATCGCCGAGTTCCTGCCGGTGCTGGAGCGCGGCGACGCGGCGCCGGCCCCCGATCTCGGCGCGGCGCCCGGCGAGGTGGTGGTCTGGCTCGTCGGCGGCCCCGACGAGGCCTAGCGCAGCGCGCTGAGGGGAGGCCCGAAGGGGGCGAGCGGCCCTCAGCGCTCCGACGCGAGCCAGACCTCGATGGTGCCCGGCGCCGGCGACGGCCTGTAGCCGGTGAAGTCGCGCGCCCGCCCGCCGATGGCGCGCGCCACCGCGCGCGCGGCCTCGCCGTCGGCCTCGTGATAGAACCGCACGTGGTCGCTGCCCACGCCGAAGCCGACGGGGATCGGCTCGCCGACGGAGAAGCCGGCCTCGCCGAGCGCCTCGGCCACCCGGCTCACCGCCTCCCCCGGCAGGCCGCTCGGCGCGTGCAGGTAGACCTTGCGGCCCCCGGCGGCGGCCGCGACGGGCGCGGCCGCGGACCCGGCGGGCTCGGCGATCCCGACGGCGGCGACGGGCTCGGCGGCGGTGGGCTCGGCCGCAACGGGCGCGTCGTCCTCGACGGGCGTCGCGGGCTCGGCGGGGCCGACGCCGGCGCGCGCTTCGAGCGCCGCGACGAGGCGCGCGATCTCGAGGTCCTCGATCGTGGGGGGGGCCTCGGGCGAGGCGGCGAGCGTCGCGTCGGCCGCCTCGGGCGGCGCGGGGGGGGACGGCGACGCGCCGGCCGGCGCGTCGCCGTCCGACCGCGGCAGGGGGGGCGGGGCATCGGTCGCGTCCGGCGCGCCCTGCAGCGATGGCGCCCGAGACAGGGCCGCCACGCGAGGGACGGCGGCAGGGCGGCCCGGCGCCGTGTCCAGGGTGCCGAGGGGCGGGATCGCGGGGGTGGCCGAGGCGACGAAGGCCGCCGCCGCCACCGGATCGGGCAGCGCGGCGACGACCGGGGGCGCGAGCGGCTCGGCGGGCGCCTCGACGCCGACCGCCGGCGGCGCCGGCGCCTCGGCCTCGCGTCGCGGGGGCGCGTCCGGCGCGCCGGGGGCCGGGGGAGCGGCCGGGGTCGCCACGAGGACCGGGGGAGGCGCGGGCACCGGGGCCGGCAGGGCGCCCACGGCGCCCGGTTCGGGCGGCGCCTCGACCGACATGGAGGACGACGGCCCCGGCGCGCCCGGTGCCCGCGACGCGAGGACGGGCTCCCCAGCGGGCCCCGGCGCGGGCTCGGGCGTCGGGGCCGCCCCTTCCGGGACCGGCTCCGGCCCCGTCTCAACTGGCGTCTCCGGCGCCGCCGGGCGGGGCTCGGGACGCTCCGCCACCGGCGGCTCCGCGTCCGACGCGGCGACGCGGGCCCGCTCCGCGCCCGGCGGCGCCTCGCCCGCGAAGGATGGCGGGGCCTCGTCCGCGAAGGATCCGGGCGATCGCTCGACCGCCCCGCGCTGCGCCGGCGCCAGCGCGTCGATCCGCCCGCTGGCCGCATACCATGCGCCGAAGGCGAAGCTGAGCCCGATCGCAAGCCCGAGGCACAGCCCCGCCCCCGCGCCGAGGATCATGCCCCGCGCGCGGCGCCGCGGCCGCTCGAAGGCGGGCTGCGCGACGGAAGCCTGCGCGACGGGGGCCTGCGCGACGGGGGCCTGCGCGACGGGGGCCTGCGCGACGGGGGCCTGCGCGACGGGGGACTGCGCGATGGGGGGCCGGGAGATGGGAGCCTGCTGCGCGATGGGTGGCCGGGCGAAGGCCTGCGCGCGCGGCGGCGGGGCGGCGGGCGAGGTGGCGGACGGCGCGGCCCGACCTGTGGCGCGCAGGTCGGGGAAGGCGGCGCCGGGAGGGGGTCGCCTCGCCTCGACCGGGGTCGGGCGTGCGGCGATCGCCTCAGCGGGCGCGGGCGCTGAGGCCGAGCCGGGCCCGCGCCCCCCGTGGAGCCGGGGACCGGGCTCCGCGACCGGTCCGATCGAGGCGGCGGAGGGCTTCACCCGCCCATCCCCGGACGCGGCATCGCCCGAGCCCGCGGCGGCCGGCTCCTCCGTGGAGGCCAGCCGCAGGATCGGCGACTTGGCCCGGCCGCCCTGCGCCAGGATCCTCTCCCGGCGCTCGCGCGCCTCGGCGAGCCGGCCCTCCCAGTTCGACGACTTGAGGAGATCCTCGATGCTCGGCGGCCCGGTCTCGGCCCCCGCATTCGCCAACTTGGCCTGGTCGCTCATACGCGCGCCCCTCGAACCGTCGATCCCCGACCCCGCGGCCGCGCCCCGGATCTTGCGCGGCTCGTCGGCGAGGCTCGACTGGCGTCCGGCCGGGGCCGGCTCGCCATGGGGGGCATCTAGCACGCAAGGAACTGGCATCAAACGGGCAAGACGGTCCCGCGCACGGACATGTGCTCGGCCCCGCAGCCCCTGCCCGCAGCCCCTAAAGGCGCCCCGGCGGCGCGGGGGACGATGCACGGCCGCGCCCCGACGGGATGAGCGGGTCGAACCCCGCCGCTCGCCCCGCCGCGCGGGGCCTCGATCACGGCCGGCATGGCGGGCGCGGACCGATCGTCGGGCGGCGGCGGGCCCGCGACGCGCGGCCCCCGGGGTCGGCCGCGGACGACCGGCGGCCTGCCGTCAGGATCCGCGCCGCCGCGCGCGGGCGGCGGCGCGGCGCGCGCCCCGGATGTCGGTGATGCGCATCGAGAGGCGGTCGAGGACGTACTTGACGTTGATGTAGGCGTAGAACGGCGAGCGCCGCCGCAGGCTCAGGAGCGCCGAGGAGGGAAGCCGCATCAGGCGCTCGGCCCGGCCCATCTCGACCATGGCGAGCAGGTGCTCCTGCTTGGCGATGGTGTCGAGGCAGTTTGCGCGGCAGCGATCGCGGTCGGGGAAGCCCACCCGGTCGAGGTCGCTCAGGATGGCGCGCTTGCTCTGCATCTGGATGCGGTTGAGCTTGATCCGCCGCCCATACATCTTGTCGTGGCCGATGCCCGAGCCCTCGTCGAGCGTGGTGAGCCCGCCCACGCGGTAGCGCACCAGCGGCTCGTCGATGTAGGCGATCCCGCCCAGCACCGAGGCGCGGAAGGGGATCACCGCGTCCTCGACCACCGCCGCCTCGTCGATCGGCCCGAAGGCGTCGAACACCGCGCGCGTCCAGGCGATGCAGGCCCCCAGCGCGAAGAGGTTGCGGCTCACCACGTTCCAGGGCGTGGGCTCCTCCACCAGCAGGCGCATCGAGAGCTGGCCCTCGTCGGCGAGGCGCAGCACGCCGAGCGGGCGCCCCTCCTCGTCGATGCGGGTGACGGCCGAGAACAGGAGGTCGTCGCGGCGCCCGCCGTCGAGCCACTCGCGCACGATCCGCTCGACCCGGTGCGGCTCGGACAGGTCGTCGCCGTCGTTCTTGACCACCAGCGCGCCCCGGCTCGACGCCATCAGCGCGTTGACGTTGCCGACGATGCCGCGGTTGCGCTCGTTGCGGCTCAGCACGACGCGGTGCGGCCCGCGATAGGCGTCCGCCATCTCGCGCATGATCTCGAAGGTGCGGTCCGCGCTGCAATCGTCCGACAGCACGATCTCGAGCGGCTCGTAGGTCTGCGCGAAGGCCGCCTCGACCACCTCGCGGGTGTGGCGCTCCTGGTTGAAGCCCAGCACGAGGAGGCTGACCAGGGGCCGCGCGCCCCCCGGCTCCTCCCGCCCGCCCACCGCTCGCCCGCCCGCCGCTCGCCCGCCCGCCGCTCGCCCGCTCGTCGTCTCGGCCATCGTCCGTCCCCCGCGCGACCCTTCGCCCCGGCCGCCCCGGCCGCCCCGGCCGCCGGGCGGCGCGAGGGGCGGATCGGCGGCTCCCTGTGCCTGGCCCTATGCCTGGGACGAAAGGGTTGCATCAAGCTTATCGCAGGGGCAGCGATGGGCGCGCCCCGCAGGGCGGGCGGCGGCGCCCGGGCGCGGCCGGCCCGCCGGCGTCGTGCCCCTCGCGCCGCGTCGAGCACGGCGGCATCCGACGGGACGACCCGCTCGCGCCGCGACGCTGCGCCCGCCTTCCCGGCCGGCTGAACCGGGTCCGTGGGCCGTGCGTCGAGCTGACGCGCCACCGCGGCCGGGCCTTGCCGCTGGACCGTCGGCTCTCCCGCCCCTATCTGCTCGACATGCTCGGATCCCTCGACGCCCTCCTGCTCGCGCGCATCCAGTTCGCCTTCACGGTGTCCTTCCACTTCCTGTTCCCGGCCTTCACCATCGGTCTGGCGAGCTACCTCGCCGTCCTGAACGCGCTGTGGCTGTGGACGAAGGAGCACCGCTACCTGGATCTCTTCCGCTACTGGGTGAAGATCTTCGCGCTCGCCTTCGCCATGGGCGTCGTGTCGGGCATCGTCATGAGCTACCAGTTCGGCACCAACTGGTCGGTGTTCTCGGACCGCGCGGGGCCGGTGATCGGCGCGCCGATGGCCTACGAGGTGCTCTCGGCGTTCTTCCTCGAGGCGGGCTTCCTCGGAATCATGCTCTTCGGGCGCGACAAGGTGGGGCCGAAGCTGCACATGGCCGCCTGCGCGATGGTGGCCTTCGGCACCTTCTTCTCGGCCTTCTGGATCCTCAGCGTCAACTCGTGGATGCACACCCCCGCGGGCTTCTCGATCGACGCCGAGACGGGCCAGTTCATGCCCGAGGACTTCTGGCAGATCGTCTTCAACCCCTCCTTCCCCTACCGCCTCGCCCACACCGTCACCGCGGCCTACCTCACCACCGCCTTCGTCGTCGGCGGCGTCGGCGCCTGGCACCTGCTGCGCCGCCGGCGTCGGGGCGAGGAGGCGAGCCTGGCCACGCGCACGATGTTCTCGATGGCGATGTGGATGGCGGCGCTGGTGGCGCCGGTGCAGATCTTCCTGGGCGACCTGCAGGGGCTCAACACGCTCGAGTACCAGCCCCAGAAGGTGATGGCGATGGAGGGGCACTACGAGAGCCACCCCGACGGCGCGCCGCTCTACCTCTTCGGCATCCCGAACGACGAGACGCAGACGCTCGACTACGCCATCGGCATCCCGAAGCTCTCCTCGCTGATCCTCAAGCGCTCGCTCGACGCCCCGCTCGCTGGCCTCGACACCATCCCCGACGAGGACCAGCCGCCCGTGGCGATCGTGTTCTGGTCCTTCCGCGTCATGGTGGGCCTGGGCTTCGCGATGCTCGGGATCGGCCTGTGGTCGCTCTGGGCGCGCTGGAGGGGCCGGCTCTTCGAGGCGCCCTGGCTCCACCGCGCCGCCGTCGTCATGGCGCCCTCGGGGCTGGTCGCGGTGCTCGCGGGGTGGATCACCACCGAGGTCGGCCGCCAGCCCTACACCGTCTATGGGATGCTCAGGACGGCCGACAGCGCCTCGCCGCTCGCCGCGCCCGCCGTGGCCACCTCCCTGGTGGCCTTCGTCGTCGTCTACTTCGCCGTGTTCGGCGCCGGCACCTGGTACATCCTGCGCCTGATGAGCCGTCCGCCGGTGTTCGACGAGCCGCGCCTCGGGGACGCGGTCGAGGGCCCGATCCGCACCGCGGGCATCACGCCCGCGCCCGAGGAGGCGCGGCGCAGGCCGTCGGCGCCCGAGCCGGCGGAGTAGCGCGGTGCCGCTCGCCGAGGGCGTCTCCTTCGACCTCACGCTGGTGTGGGCGTTCCTGATCGCCTTCGCGGTCTTCGTCTACGTCGTGCTCGACGGCTTCGACCTCGGGCTCGGGATGCTCTTCGCCGTCGAGCCCCGGCGCGGCGACCGCGACGTGATGATGAACTCGGTGGCCCCCGTGTGGGACGGCAACGAGACCTGGCTGATCCTGGGGGGCGGCGGCCTCTTCGCGGCCTTCCCGCTGGCCTACGCGCTGATCCTGCCCGCGCTCTACGCGCCGCTCATCGCCATGCTGCTGGCGCTGATCTTCCGCGGCGTGGCCTTCGAGTTCCGCTGGCGCACCGAGCGCTGGCGCGGGGTGTGGGATCTCGCCTTCATCGGCGGCTCCGCCATGGCCGCCTTCGCCCAGGGCGTCACGCTCGGCGCGCTGGTCCAGGGCATCGAGGTGGACGAGGCCGCGCGCGCCTATGCGGGCGGCTGGTACGACTGGCTCACGCCGTTCTCGATCACGGTCGGCGTCGCGGTGATGGCGGGCTACGCGCTCCTCGGCGCGACCTGGCTGGTGATGAAGACCTCCGGCGAGCTTCAGGAGCGGATGCGCCGGCGCGCCTGGGTGTTCGGGCTCGCTACGCTGGCCTTCATCGGCGTGGTCAGCCTCTGGACCCCGTTCCTCCAGGACGGCTACTACAACCGCTGGTTCTCGGGCTGGCGCATCGCGCTGGCGGTCGGCGTGGGCGCGGCCGTCCTCGGCCTCGCCCTCATGATGTTCCGCTCGCTCACCGTGCACAACCACGAGTACCGCCCGTTCCTCCAGGCGCTGGCGCTCTTCGGCATGTGCTTCGTGGGCCTGGGCGTGTCGATGTTCCCCTACATCGTGCCCACGCAGGTGACGCTGTGGGAGGCGGCGGCGCCCTACGAGAGCCAGCTCTTCATGCTGGTCGGCGCGGGCGTGCTGATCCCGGCGATCCTGGCCTACACCGCCTACGCCTACTGGGTGTTCCGCGGCAAGATCGACCCCGAGGCGGGGTATCATTGACGCGCGCGGGGCAGGGCCGCTCGCCCGAGCCGGGCCTGGCGCGCCGGCTGGGGTGGTTTGTGGGGCTCTGGGTCGCGAGCGTCGCGGCGCTCGGCCTGGTGGCCTACGGCATCCGTTCGTGGCTGGGCCTGTGAGGTGCCGCCGGGCAGAGTGACCGCACGTCCGCCGCGAGGAGCCCGCCCGATGACCCGCGCCGAAGGCCCTCCGGTCCACGTCGAGTTCCTCAACCGCTTCGACATCGAGGCCTGCGCGATCACGCACGACGAGATCGTCGCTGCCGTGGAGACGGGCCTGCGGATGCAGGGCGAGGGCGCCACCGCGATCGAGCCGCGCGTGCATCTGGAGCCGCGCGCCGGCGTCGAGGGGCACTTCAACGTCCTGCGCGGCTGGATCGGCGGCGAGGTCGGCCGCGCCGGCGTCAAGGTGGTGGGCGACTTCGTGGACAACTGGCGCGAGGGCCGCCCGTCCGAATACGGGCTGCTGGCGCTCTTCGACCCGCGCACGGGCGCGCCCGTGGCGCTCCTGGACGCCACCGGCATCACCGAGATGCGCACCGGCGCCGTCACCGCCATCGGCGCCAGGCACCTCGCGCGCCCCGGCTCCAGGATCCTGGGCCATGTCGGCGCGCGCGGCACCGCCTACTGGAGCGTGCGCCTGCTCGACCGGCTCTTCGGCTTCGACGAGATCCGCGTCCACTCGCGCCGCCCCGAGAGCCGCGACGCCTTCGCCGAGCGGCTGGCGCGCGACCTCGGCAAGCCGGTGGTGGCCACGCCCGACTGGCGCTCCTGCGTCGAGGGCGCCGACATCGTCGTCGAGGCCACGCGGCTCGGCGAGCCCGAGCCGAAGCTCAGGACCGAGTGGATCGCGCCCGGCGCGCTGGTCGTGCCCTACGGCACCATGAGCGCGGTCGAGCTGAGCCTGACGGACATCATGAGCAAGGTGGTGGTGGACGACTGAAGCCAGTGCAAGGGCGGCAAGCTCGGCTCGCTGCGCGCGCATGTCGAGGCCGGCCGGCTCACGGAGGCGACGCTGCACGCCGAGCTGGGCGAGATCGTCGCCGGCCTGAAGCCCGGCCGCGAGTCCGACGACGAGACGATCCTGCTGTGGCACCGCGGCCTGTCGCTGAGCGACGTGGCGCTCGGACATGCGCTCCTGGAGAAGGCCCGCGGCCTGGGCGTCGTCCAGTGGCTGCGCTTCCACCAGGCCGGCGGGATGGGCGATGAGGACGGCGTCGGGGCGCGCCGCGCCAGGGTCCGCTCGCCGAGAGCGGCGCGACGCGCGGGCCCCTCGATCGCGCGACAATGGCCGCGACGGTGATCGGCGCCCCGCTGACGGCGGCCTCGCTGATGGACGCGGCCGACGCGCGCGGCCGCTTCGCGCTCGACCCGGCCGCCCGCGCGCGCATCGCGGCGGCCCGCGCCGCCGTGGACGCCCGCGCCGCCTCGCCCGAGCCGGTCTACGGCCTCAACACCGGGCTCGGCGCCAATCTCGGCCACCGCGTGGCGCCCGGCGCGATGGCGGCGTTCCAGGTCCAGATCCTGCGGGGGCGGGCCGCCGGGGTCGGGCCTCCCTTGCCCGAGCGCATCTGCCGCGCGGCGCTCCTGGCGCGCGTCGCCGGCGCGGCCCGGGGCGCCTGTGCGCTGTCGCCGGCCACGGTCGATGCGATGCTGGCGATGCTGGAGCGCGGCCTGGCGCCGGCGATCCCCCGGCACGGCTCGATCGGCGCGGGCGACCTCCTGCTCGGCGCCCATGTGGGGCTCGCGCTGATCGGCGAGGGCGAGGTCTGGGCCGGCGGCCGCCCGCGCCCCGCATCCGAGGCGCTGGCCGAGGCCGGGCTCGCGCCGGCGACGCTCGGCCCCGGCGAGGCCCTGGCGCTCGCCAGCCATTCGGCCGTCACGGTGGCGCTGTCGGCCTGCGCGACGACGCGCGCGCAGGGCCTCCTGACGCTCGCCATGGGCGTCGCGGCGCTCTCGGCGGAGGGCCACGCGATCAACCCGGCCATCCTCGATCCGAGGATCCCCCCGCTCCGCCCCGCGGCGGGACAGGAGCGGGCGGCGGACTGGCTGCGCGCCGCGCTGAGCGGCTCCTCGCTCCTGCGCGAGCCGCCGCGCTCGCTCCAGGACGCGCTGTCGTTCCGAACGATGGCGCCCGCCCTCGGCGCCGCCCGGGCGGCGCTCGACCGCCTGACCGCGGCGGTCGAGATCGAGCTGAACGGGGCCGCCGACAGCCCGGCGGTGATCGCGGCCGATCCGCCGGTCCTGCTCTCGGCCCCGAATTTCGACACCACCGACGTCGCGCTCGCGCTCGACGCGGCGGCGATCGCGCTGGCCCGGCTCGCGGGCGCCTCGGCGCAGCGGATCGTCAAGCTCATGGCGCCCCACCTCTCGGGCCTGCCGCGCCACCTCTCGCCGGTGGGCGGGGCGTCCGCGGGCATGGTGCCGCTCCAGAAGACGGCGGCCGCTCTGCTGGCCGAGGTGCAGCGCCACGCCGCACCGACCCCCACGGCGATGGCCGTGAGCGAGATGGTCGAGGACGTGGCCCCGATGACGCCGCTCGCCGCGCGCAAGCTCGACGAGCAGTGCGAGGCTTGGCGCCTGCTGATCGGCGTCGAGGCGCTGGTGGCCGCTCAGGCGGTGGACCTGCGCGCGCCGGCCTCGCTCGGGGTCGTCGCGGAAAGGCTCCACGCGCCGATCCGGGCGGCGCATGCGCCCGGCCTGCGCGCGAAGCGCATCGCCGCCGTCGGCACCGGCGCCGCCGGGATGAGGGCGGCCATGCCAGAGGTTCGCGTGGCGCCCCTCAAGGTGACGCCGGGCTCGGCGCGCCCGAAGCCTTCCTCCGCGAAGGCGGCCACGCCCGCCGGCATGGCGCCGAGCGCGGCCGCCTCGGCGGGCGAGGCGAAGCCGGCGCGGATCGAGCCGATCATGCCGGCCGGCAGGTCCGCCGCGACCGGCGCCTGCGCGCGCCCCGGAGCCTGACGCGTCCTCGCAGGAGGTGGCGAGGAAGGGCTGGCTGTCGAGGCCGTGGACCGGTCCTCGTTCGACGGCCGGCCCGTCGGGAGCTGGCCGATCGGCCCTTCGCCCGAGCGCACGGCGTTCTCGACCCGCTCGTGCGGGTGGGGCGATCCGGCCGAGTGGACGGTGACGGCGAGCGCGCCGCCCGTCGCCTCGCGCAGGTCGTCGGCGAACCGCATGAGGTTCCGGGTTTGGAAGGTGGCGTCGCCGAGGCGCCTGCGGCGAGCGCGAGGGCGACGGCCAGGGTCTCCGCGGTGGCCTTCCTGAGGATCATGAGGATGCCCCGCCGAGGGGGGAGGACGCGCCAGCGAGCGTCCCCCATCGGCATCCGGCGGCGCAGGGGCGGCGCTTGCGCGCCTCCTGCCCCCTGGCGGCGGCGCGCGTCGGGGCCGGAAGGCGGAGGGCCGAGGCCGCGAGGGGACACGAGCCCCTCCCGAGCCCCTAGCGACGGCACCACCCGAGCCCCTAGCGACGGAGCCACCCGAGCCCCTAGCGGCGGCGCCGCCCGAGCCCCTAGCGGCGGCGCCGCCCGAGCGCGGCCGCGAGCGCGAGCCCCGCGGCCGCGCTCGCGGCCAGCGTGACCGCGGGGTGCATCTGCGCCGCGAGCAGGAGGCTCGTGCGGCGCGCCCGCGGGCCCGGCATCGCCGATCGCTCGCTGCCGGCGCGCGCGGGGGCGTCGAGGTTGTCGCGCATCCCGGGCCTGGGGGAGGCGCCCGAGGTCTGGAGCCAGCGCCCCGTGGCCTCCATGATCATGTCCGTGACGGTCGGAATGAGCTGGCCCATCTTGGCCACCACCCAGCCCCCGGCGCCCACGTCGAGGTCGCGCACGTCGTGCTCGCAGGCGTGCTCGATCGCGCGCGCCACCAGGTCGGGGTCGTAGGCGGGCGGCGGGTTCCGCGTGCCCTCGGAGCCCATGACGCTGCGCGCGTGCTCCATGTAGGGCGTGTCCACCGAGCCCGGCTTGATCAGCGTCACCGAGACCGGCGCGCCGTCCGCCGCGAGCTCCATCCGCAGCGCGTCGGTGATGCCCTTCACCGCGTGCTTCGACGCCGAGTAGGGGCCCTGGTAGATCATCGCGCGGTCCGACAGCGCCGAGCCCAGGTTGACCAGCTTGCCCGGGCCGGGGCGCGCCGCGAACCGCTCCACGGCCTCCAGCGAGCCCGCGACGACGCCCCAATAGTTGGTCTCGAAGAGCCTGCGCTGGTCCTCCCAGGGCACCTCGGCGATGGCGCCGTAGATCGCCACCCCGGCGTCGTTGATCCAGGTGTCGATGCGCCCGAACCGCTCGACGGCGAGGTCCGCGGCCCGCCGCACCGCCTCCCGGTCGGCGACGTCGGCGGGCGCGCGCAGCGCCTCGGCGCCCCAGCCCTCCAGCTCCTGGACGAGTCGCCCAAGCGCCGCCTCGTCCCGGGCCACCAGGACGAGGCGCGCGCCGCGGCGGGAGAGCCGGCGGGCGGTCGCCAGCCCGATGCCGCTGGTGGCGCCGGTCAGCAGGACGACCTGATCGGACAGGGGAGGGAGGGTCACGGACATCGCAGGGCCTCTCATGCGGGGCGGGGGCGGGGGTCGAAGCGGGACGGCGCGCGACGCCGAGCTCCTCGTCGTCCGTCGGGGGGCGCCGAGGCATCCGGGCCTCCCAACGCGCCGGGGCGCGGTCGGTTCGCCGCCCATCCGGAGCATGGCCCGCGACATGCAGCCGCTGCTGGCCTTCGGAACCGGCGCGACCGCCGCGGCTTGTCCTGTGCCATGCAAGAGGGAGGGGGCGTGACGAGAGCCGGTGCGATGCGGTCCGTGCCGAGCGCGGAGGCCCCGAGGCGCGCCTGGGCGAGCGCCCCGTGGGAGGCCGCCCGGATCGTCGTGGCGATCCCCGCCCGCGACGAGGAGCGCTACCTCGCCCATGCGCTCGACGCGCTCCGCCGCGCCGCAGGCGAGGTGCGCTGCGAGGTCGTCGTGCTGGCCAACGACTGCCGCGACGCCACCGCCGAGGTCGCTGCGTCCTTCGGCCGTCGCGCGGCGCCCTTCGCGGTCCGGGTGATCGAGCGGAGCCTGCCGCCGGGCCGGGTCGGTGCCGGCCACGCCCGGCGCCTGGCGATGGACGAGGCCGCGTCGCTCTGCGGCCCCGACGACATCGTGATGACGAGCGACGCCGACGCCATGGTGGCGCCCGCCACGCTGAAGGCGATCGCGGCGGCGATCGCGGCGGGCGCGGACCTCGTCTGCGGCGGCATCTCGACCACGCTGCCCGCGGCGGTGGCCTGCGCCCCCTCGATCCGGCGGATCGACGACGCCTCGGCGCCCTACGCCGCGCTGGTGCGCGAGGTGCGCTTCGCCGTCGATCGCCTCCACGGCGCCCAGCCGGAGGGGGCCTGCCCGCACTACGTCGAGTCGGGCGCCTGCCTCGCGCTCACGCGCGGGCTCTATCGCGCCCTGGGCGGCCTGCCCGACCGACCTTCGAGCGAGGACCGCGCCCTCGTGCGCGCCGCCGAGGGCGCAGGCGCGCGCATCGCCTACGACGCGGCGGCCCATGCCTGGGTGTCGCCGCGGCTCGACGGGCGGGCGGTGGATGGGATGGCCCACGCGATCCGCTCGCGGCTGGCCGATCCCGACCCTCAGGCCGATCAGGCGCTCGTCGCCGCGAGCGATCTCGAAGCCTACTGGATCGAGGCCGTGGGCGCGCGGCGCCTCGGACGCCGGTCGCCGCCGCCGCCCGAGGCCGCCCCGCCCCTGCGGGCGAGCGACCTGGCGCGTGAGCTGCCCCGGCTCCGGGCTCTCGTGACCGAAATCGTCCGCCCCGCCCCGGCGATCGAGGCGGGGGACGCGGCCGCCGGGCGGCGGGTCGCGTGAGCGGACGCGCGCTCCTGCGTCCGGCGATGCCGTCGGCGGGGCGCCCGGCGCGGATCGACCTGCCCGCCCTCGAACGCCGGCTGGCGGCGCTCGCCCCGCCCGGCCCCGAGGAGCCGAAGGCCGCCCCGCTGATCGGATGCCTGCGCGACGCGGGCCTGCTCTCGGCCTGCGCTCCGCTCGCGCAGGCCGATGCCGACCCGCCCGACGACGGCCCGAGCGCGGGCACCGGCCCGGGCGCGGACGACAGCACCGGCTTGGGCGCGGGTCCGGGTCGGGCTTGCGATGCGCTCGCGCGGCCCCTCCGGGAGGGGGCCGTGTCCGGGCTCGCCACCAGGGACCATGCGATCGCGCGCCCGTGGCCCGGCTCGCCCCCGGCCATCGCCGTCGGCGGCCTCGCGCATCACCCGGCGCGCCCGACGGCGCTCCTGGAGGCCCTGGCGGCGGTCGGCGCGGCGAGCCTGTCGGCGGGGCGGCTCTTCGAGGGCCATGTCAACGCCCTCAAGCTGGTTGTCCTCCATGCCGAGGGCGAGGCCCGTCGCCGCTGGCTCGGGGCGGCGCGGCGCGGGGCGCTCTTCGGCGTCTGGGGCGCGGAAGGGCCGGATCCGGTGCGCCTCGACGGCCTGACGCTCAGCGGGCAGAAGCTCTTCGCCTCGGGCGCCGACGTGATCGACCACGCGATCGTCACCGCCCGGACCGAGGGGGGCCTCCGGCTCGTCGTGCTCAGGGCCGACCGCCTGCGCGGCCGCCTTCATCCCGGCGAGTGGTCGATGTCGGGCATGAAGGCCACGGCCTCGGGCCGCTGCGACCTCGACGGCCTGGCCGTGGCGCCGGACGACCTCCTCGGGGCCCCGGGCGACTACCTGCGCGAGCCCCATTTCCAGGGCGGCGTGTGGCGCTACGCCGCCGTCCAGATGGGCGCGATGCGCGCCATGACGCGGGCCGCCGCGGCGCAGCTCGGCGGGCGCGGCCAGTCGGGCGCGCCGTTGCAGTCGGCGCGGCTGATGCGAATGGTGTCGGCCGTCGAGACCGCGCGGCTGTGGCTGACGACGGCCGCCTGCGAGGTCGAGCGCCCGGGCGCGCCGCCCGAGGCGGCGGCGGCGGCGATCCTCGCCCGCCTTCGCGTCGCCGACGAGGCGGTGGCGCTGATGGCGGCGATGGACGAGGCGCTCGGGGCCGCGTCGTTCTCCACCTCGCACCCCGTGGAGCGCCCTCGCCGCGACCTCCAGCTCTACCTGCGCCAGGCGGACCCCGACGGGCTCGGCCGCGCCGCCATGGCGACGCTGCGCGCCCATCCCGACCTCGCGCGGCGATGGCATCTCTCCTGAGCCCCGCGGAGCCCGCCGCGCTCGCCCGCGCGCTCGCAGCCCCGACCCCGGTGCTGGCCGCCGCCGCCGTGGCGCCCCGGACGACGGCCGCCGAGCTGCTCGACGGACGCGGCGCCCTGGTGGTCGTGGCGCCCCATCCCGACGACGAGACGCTGGGCGCGGGCTGCCTGCTGCACGACGCCTTCGCCGCGGGCGCGCGCTGCCGCGTGGTCTGCGTCACCGACGGCTCGGCCTCGCATCCCGGCTCGCGCGCCTGGGGGCCGGCGCGGATCGCGCGAGCCCGCGCCGCAGAGCTCGACGCCGCCGTGGCGATCCTCGCGCCAGGCGCGCGGGTGATCCGCCTCGGCTTTCCCGACTGCGGCCTGCCGGCGGGGGGCGAGGCGGCCGGGCGCGCGGCGGGGCGGATCGCCCGGTCGCTCCCGCCGGGCGCGCTGGTCGCGGTGGCGTGGTCGCGCGACCCGCACGTGGATCACGAGCGCACCGCGGCCCTCGTCCGCCGCGCGGCCGAGGCGCGGCCCGACCTGCGGCTGATCGCCTATCCCGTCTGGGGACGCTTCGACCCCCGCGCCGAGGCGTCGGGCGCCCTCGTCCTGCGCGCCAGCCCCGCCGCGCGCCCCGCCAAGCGCCGGGCGCTCGCCTGCCACGCCACGCAGATGACGCGGCTGATCGACGACGACCCCGAAGGCTTCGTCATGAGCCCCGGCCATCAGGCGCATTTCCTCGACCACCCGGAGATCCTCCTTGCCCCGTGAGGCGACGCTCGCCCATCTGGCCGCGCTCTACGCCGCAGACCCCGACCCCTGGGGGCACCTCACGCGGCCCTACGAGCGCGACAAGCACCGCGAGACCGTCGCCGCCGCGGGCCCGGGCCCGTTCGGCGAGGCGGTCGAGATCGGCTGCGGCAACGGCGCGCTCGCGCTCCGCCTCGCGCCGCTCTGCCGTCGGTTGACCGCGTTGGAGGCCATCCCCGCCGCGCTCGCCGAGGCCCGCCTGCGCCTCGCGCCCCATCTCCATGCGAGGCTCGTCGAGGGCCGCGCGCCGCGCGACCTGCCCGACCTGCGGCCCGACCTCGTGGTGCTCTCCGAGGTGCTCTACTTCCTGGAGCCGGAGGACATCGACGCGCTCGCGGCCTGGATCGGGGCCCGAATCACGTCGGGGGGCCGCGTGGTGGCCGTGAACTGGACCGGCCCCACCGGCGAGGCGCTGAGCGGGCGCGAGGCCGCCGACCGCCTGCGCGCGGGCCTCCCGGCGGGCTGGCATGGCCGTCGCGCCGGGCGGGACGGCTACGTCCTCGACCTGCTGACTCCCGGACGCTGAGGCGGGAGGACGGCGGCCGCGCGGCGGGCGCGGGCCCCGCCGGCCGCCGGAAGGATGGCCGCCCCGGGGCGGGCCGCCGCCCTCCAACGCCAGCGCTCCAACGCTCCGCCGGATTTCCTCCACATTCCTGCCGAGGAATGTCCGATGTTCCGCCGCCATTGCGGCTTCGCGCTGCCGAGCGCGCGTCCGATTCCCGCCCATATTCGAGCGAACGCCCGATCGAGGTCAATGCGGGATCAACCCTGATGCTCCCCCCGAAGCGGGGGCGATGCCATCCGCACAATTTGCGCCGTAGTCCTCCGCGAACGCCGCAGCAATGCCGCCATTGCCGACCCGCGATGGGGCGGCTCGGTAATCAGCCTCGCCTATTCATCCCCCGACGAGCGACAGATTGGGGGACAGGCTGCAATGGCTTCCGCGACGATCACAGTCCGCAATTCGACCGAGCTCAAGGACGCGATGGAGCGGCTCGCCGCCGGCGACGGCGGCACCGTGGTGATGGAGGCGGGCCGCTACGCCCTCACCCTCACCGACCCGGACGGCTCGCAGACCGACGCGAAGGTGCGCCTGACCTCGGCCGATCCCGAGGATCGGGCCATCCTCACCAAGCTCGTCCTCAACGGACGCGAGAACGTGACCGTGGACACCGTCGTGTTCGACTCCTCGGGGACGCAGGTCAGCCCCTATCACCGCGACCTCGAGATCGCGGGCTCCGAGGACATCGCGATCCGCGACAGCGTGTTCCGCGGGCAGGCGACCGAGGCGCTCGACGGCACGCCCGGCCAGGTCGCCGGCGTCAACCTCGCGCTGATCCGCAACTCCGACGGGGTCGAGCTGCGCGACAATTACATGTCGGGCTATTATCAGGGCGTCGCCTTCAAGGACTCCGACAACATCGTCTTCGCCGGCAACGAGCTGACGCGCTTCCAGGGCGACGGAATCCGTATCGCGGGCGTGCAGGATCTTCTGATCGAGGGCAACTACCTCCACGGGATGCTGGGCACCTCGCAGGACATCAACCACTCGGACATGATCCAGTTCTGGGGCACCAACATCGCCCAGAACACCGAGCGCGTGACCATCCGCGACAACGTCATCAACACCGAGGACGGCCCGGCCTATCAGATGATCTTCGGGCGCAACGAGCACTACGACCGCAACGGCTGGCTCTTCAAGGACATCGTGATCGAGGGCAACCTGCTCTACGGCGCGCACTACAACACCATCTCGATCGCCGAGACCGACGGCATGGTGGTGCGAAACAACACGGTGCTGTGGAACCGCGACACCCGCGCGCTCCTGCCCGGCGGCGAGGAGGGCGGCTCGGTCAACGGCTGGGTGCGCGCGCCCGGCAGCGACAACGCGGTGATCGAGAACAACATCGCCACCAACATCGCCGGCGCGTCCGGCGCCAACGGGGTCGTCACCTACGACGACGCCAGCGACCCGAACTACTTCGCGCGCCAGTTCGTGAACCTCGACGCCGGCGGCTCGGCCGATCTGCGCGACCTCTCGCTGCGCCCGGGCAGCGCCTGGGACGGCGTGATGGGCGCGCCGATGACCTGGTCCTCGCGCGCGGTCGCGGAGCTCACCGCCACTGCCTCGGTGGCGCGCGTGCTCGGCGACCGCTCGCGCATCGTGCTCGACGCGAGCCTCACCCGCGACGCGGCCGGCACGCTGGGCGCCGACGACGCCAGCTTCACCTGGATCTTCGACGACGGCACGCGCGAGCGCGGCCTCGCGGTCGATCACGACTTCCGCACGCCGGGCGAGCACCGCTACGCCCTCGAGGTCCGCGCCGCGGACGGCCGCCTCGACCGCATCGAGCGCACCGTCACGATCGAGGATCCCGACCTGCTGATGATCGACATGTCGGGCGGCAGGCTGCGCGACCTGTCCTCCTACGCCACCGGGCTCGCGGCCAAGGGCGGCTCGTTCGAGGACGGCGGCTTCCGGCTCGACGGCCAGAGCCTGATCCAGGTCTCGCGCGCGGCGGGGCACCTGTTCTCGCTCGACAGCTTCGCGCTGTCGCTGACCTTCGCGCCCGAGGCGGGCACCTCGGGCACGCTCATCGAGCTCAAGAACGCGATGGAGGGTCGCATCACCGCCGACGGCCGGTTCGCCTTCGACATCGCCACGACGACGGGGACGTTCAGCCTCGCCACCGACCGCGGCACCGTCTCGGGGACGCAGGCGCGCGAGCTCGGCGTGATCATGGACGGCGCCGCGGGCGAGCTGCGGCTCGTGGTGGACGGCGAGGTCGCGGCCACGGCGGCGGTCTCGG
The DNA here is from genome assembly GCA_963799455.1 of uncultured Alphaproteobacteria bacterium. GTDB lineage: Bacteria > Pseudomonadota > Alphaproteobacteria > Rhodobacterales > Rhodobacteraceae > CAWCXF01. Next base: position 1,625,481 of record CAWCXF010000007.1, read on the forward strand.
GGATGACCCGTCCGCTCCAGAGCTGGGGCCTGGCCATCGGCAACGTCTTCGGCGGCACCAGCGTCAAGGGCGTGGTCAGCGACATCGTCATGCGCGCCGAGCCCGCCCTCGCGCCCGAGCCCGCCCCCGCGGACGACGGCTCGCTCCTGGCGCGCTTCGACTTCGACGGCGCCGTGGAGGATGCCTCGGGCAACGCGACGAAGGCCGCCCCGATCGCCGGCGACCTGAGCTTCGGCGAGGGCTCCGACGGGACCGGAGGCTCGGTCGCGCTCGGCGACCGCTTCGACGGTGTGACGCTCGACCGCTCGAACGCGCACCTCTTCGACCTCGACGCGTTCCAGATCGCCTTCGACCTCCGCCGCGTCGACCTCGACGCGGACGGGCGGGCACAGGGCGGCCAGATCCTGAGCCTGCACAAGGCCCTCGGCCTGTCGATCGACGACGACGGCGCCATGACCTTCGAGCTGGCCACCACCCGTGGGGAGGCCGTGATCCAGAGCTGGGTGCCGGTGCTGGCGGACGAGGCGTGGCACAGCGTCGAGCTGGCCTACGACGCGGATCTGGGCCGGATGCAGCTCGTCGTCGATGACGTGGTGGTGGGCGAGGCTGCGCTGAGCGGGGCCACGCTGCCCGCCTCGTATTGGGGCCTGACGCTCGGCCGTCTCTGGGGCGGGGAGGCCGAGGCCTATCTCGACGAGCTGCGCATCTCCGACGAGGCGCGGTTCCGCACGGCGCCCTCCGAGGACGGGGGCGACGAGCTTCGGGCCTATGGGACGCCCGCCTGCGAGGAGTCCGGCTCCGGGGACGCGGTCCTCGCCGAGCTCGACTTCGACGGCGGTCTCGCCGAGGCCGCCGGCCGCCGGGTCGGCGTCTACGCCAAGGGCGCCCTCGACTTCGCCGACGGCCGCGAGGGCGGGCAGGCGGTGCGCGTCGGCCCCGACGCCGCGGTGGTGATCGCGCGCGACAACGCGTTCCTCCACGAGCGCGACTCCTTCGCCTTCGCCTTCGACCTCAAGCGTGACCAGGGCGACGACGGCGGGCGCGTGCTCCAACTCTACAAGGCGCTCGAGGCCCGCGTCGAGGGCGACGAGCTCGCCTTCACGCTGCGCACCGACGAGGGCCGCTTCGATCTGTCCACCAAGGGCGCCGCGCTCGGCGACGACGACTGGCACCGGGTGGAGATCGGCTACGACGACCGCATGGACAGCTTGAGGTTGACGGTGGACGGCGAGACCGTCTCGACGAGGGCGTCCGGCACCACCGCGCCCGGCACCACCTGGGGCCTGAGCCTCGGCGCGGCCTGGGGCGACAGCGTGGAGGGTGCCATCGACGACTTCACGATGGCCGCCGCCCCCGACTGGGCGCTGGCCTGAGCGGGCGCCCGGCCGGGGCCTCGAGGGGGTCGCGGGGGCGGCGTCCGGCGGACCGCCGGAACCCTCGGCGCGGCGTCCGTCCCGCCGGGATCGATCCTGCGGCAGGGGGGGCGAGCGGCCTCGCCTTCCGAGCGGGCCTCATCGCTCGCGGAGGCTCGAAGGGGGGCCGAGGCGGCCGTCACGAGGGCCGATCCCGCCGCCGCCTCCGTCCCGCGTCGTCGCCGCAGGTCGAAGCGGGCGTCCCCCCCCGCGTGAGGGCCGGGGGATCGGGCCTTCGGCCCTGGAGCGCCTCGCGGCCGCTGGGCGATCGGTCGTGCGACGGCCGCCGTCGCCACCCGTCGCCGGCGCGGGGAGGCGAGGGGCATCGGGGCCGGCGACCCCTCGGGCGGGCGGCCCTGCGGCATCGGGTCGCCGGACGCCGCCCGGCGGAAGCTCGCTGCGCGCGCGATGCGGATCGACCTCCGCCCCCGTGAGGCTATATGCACGCGCAGCACGAATCGAGCGGGATCCCCCAATCATGACCGACGCCCCCTCTTCGCCTGACGCCCCCTCCTCGCTCGACGCCCCCCCTTCGCTCGACGCCATGCCTTTGCTTGAGGTTGCGGTTGTGGGGGCTGGACCTGCGGGGCTGACTTGCGCGCATGAGGTTCAGCGTCTGGTTCGCGGGGCGGGGGTGGTGGTGGTGGAGGCCGACCGGATCGTGGGCGGCATCGCGCGCACGGAGAGCTACAAGGGGTTTCGCTTCGACATCGGGGGGCATCGCTTCTTCACCAAGGTGGCGCAGGTGGAGGCGATGTGGCGCGAGGTGATGGGCACTGAGTTCATCCGGGTTCCGCGGCTGTCGCGCATCTACTACCGGGGCAAGTTCTACGACTACCCTTTGAAGCTCGGCAACGCGCTGGGCAACATCGGGCCCTACGAGGCGGGTCGGATCATGCTGAGCTACCTCAAGTGGCGGGTGCGGCCGTCGAAGACGGAGGACAGCTTCGAGGAGTGGGTGATCAACCGCTTCGGGGGGCGGCTCTACATGCACTTCTTCCGCTCCTACACGCAGAAGGTGTGGGGCATCTCGCCGCGGCTGATCCAGGCCGACTGGGCGGCGCAGCGGATCAAGAACCTGTCGCTGACCAAGGCGGTGTGGAACGCGATGACGGGGTCGAACGACACGGCGAGCCTGATCGAGGAGTTCGACTACCCGCGGCTCGGCCCTGGGCAGATGTGGGAGCGGGTGGCCGAGCGGGTGGAGGCCGAGGGCGGCGCGGTGCGGCTCGAGACCCGCGCGGTGCGGCTCCTGCGCGAGGGCAGCCGGATCGTGGCGCTCGAGGTCGAGGGCCCCGGCCCGCAGCCCGGCCCACAGGCGCGCGCCGGCCGCGAGGGCGCGGGCGGGCACGAGGGCGCGGGCGGGCACGAGGGCGCGGGCGAGCACGAGGGCGGGGGCGGGCACGGGGGCGGGCACGGGGTCACGGGCGCGCACGAGCTGACGGGCGAGGCCGCGGGCGAGCACGACGCGGCGGGCGCGTGGGCGCGGGATGGGGCCCCGCCCGAGGCCCCATCCAAGGCCGCGCCCGAGGCTGCGCCCGAGGCCCCATCCGAGGCTGCGCCCGAGGCCCCGCGGGTGCGCGAGACGATCCGGGCCCGGCACTACGTCAACTCGATGGGGCTGGCGGATCTGGTGGCGGCGATCGAGCCGGCCCCGCCGGCGGCGGTGGTGGCGGCGGCCTCTCGGCTGAAGTACCGCGACTTCCTGATCGTGACGCTGGTGCTCGACCGGCCCGACCCGTTCCCGGACAACTGGATCTACGTGCACTCGTCTGAGGTCTCGGTGGGGCGCATCCAGAACTTCCGCGCCTGGTCGAAGGCCATGGTGCCCAACGACCACCAGGCCTCGATCGGCATGGAGTACTTCTGCCAGGAGGGCGACGGGCTGTGGGGGATGGACGACGCGGCGCTGGTGGCCAAGGCGGCGGGCGAGCTCGAGCGGCTGGGGCTCGCGCGCGCCTCGGACGCGGTGGACGGCACGGTGATCCGCCAGCCCAAGGCCTATCCGGTCTACGACACCGAGTACCGTGAGGCGGTGGACGTGATCGCGGCCTGGCTGGGCGGCCTCGACAACCTCCAGTCGGTGGGCCGCAACGGGCTGCACCGCTACAACAACCAGGACCACTCGATGCTGACCGCGCTGCTGGCCGCGCGCAACATCGCCTGCGCGCTCGGCGCGCTCGAGGACGAGCCGCGCCACGACCTGTGGTCGGTCAACGTCGAGCGCGCCTACCACGAGGAGTTCCAGCGCCCGCAGGCCCCGGCCCCGGCCATCGCCGCGGAGTGAGCGGGGGGCTGGGGGAGCAGGGGCTGGGCGAGCAGGGGCCGGGGCGCACGCTCCACCTGCACATCGGCCTGCCCAAGACCGCCTCGACCTGGCTGCAGGGCGAGGTGTTCACCCGGCTGGGCCATCTGCGCGTCGTGTGCACGCCGCGCTCGCGGCTCTTCGACGAGCCGGCCGACCGCGCGGCCGAGGGCCGGGTGATGGCCTGCGCGATGCGCCGCTCGGCGGGCGTGTGGGGCGCCGTGGGGGACGCGGTGATGGGCGAGATGCTGGGCCCGCGCGAGGCTTGGCTCGCCGAGCGCTGCGACCTGCTGATCTCGGACGAGGCGATCGGGCGCACGGGCAGCCGCCCCGAGCAGCTCGCGGCGCATCTGGGTGCGCTGGCGTGCGTGGGCGCGCGCTGGGGGCTTGGGCGGCTGCGGGTGATCTGGCTGGTCCGCCGCCAGGACCGGTGGCTGGCCTCGCACTACGCCCAGATGTCGGACCGCAACCCGCACGCCTCGCAGCGCGACTTCGAGGCCTTCGTGGGGCGGCTCACCGACCCATGGGCCGCGCGCCACGCGCTGGGCGCGCTGCTCGACTACGCCGCGGCCTTGTTGCATGAAGCTTACCCGGGATTCGCATCGGGGGTTCAGCGACATAGCTGCTGGGCATGTCCAAGCCTGCACCGGCCCGGTACCGCACCTTGAACTGGTCCGCATACAACGCCGCGCTGCGTGAGCGCGGGTTGCTGACGGTATGGTTCGACCCGTCGACGCCCTGGCACGCGGCGCCGTCGGGCAAGCGCGGCGGGCAGGCGGTCTACAGCGACGCCGCCATCCAGGCCTGCCTGACGATCAAGGTGCTGTTCGGCCTCCCGCTCAGGCAGACGACGGGCTTCGTCGCGAGCCTGCTGAAGCTCGCGGGGCTGGACTGGCTGGTGCCGGACTACTCGACGCTATGCCGCCGGCAGAGGACGCTGGCCGTGCAGTTGCCCTACCGGGGCTCGAACGGGTCGCTGCACCTGCTGGTGGACAGCACCGGGATCAAGGTCCGGGGTGAGGGCGAGTGGCATGCGCGCAAGCATGGCGGGGCGCGCAGGCGGGTCTGGCGCAAGGTCCACCTCGCTGTCGACGAGGCGACGCTCGAGGTCCGGGGTGTCGAGATCACCAGCAGCAATGTCGGCGACGCGCCCGTGCTGCCGGACCTGCTCGGGCAGATCTCGGCGGACGAGCCGATCGTCTCCGTCACGGCCGACGGCGCCTACGACACGCGCGCCTGCCACGATGCCATCGCGGGCCGGGGGGCAGAGGCCATCGTCCCACCCCGGCGCAACGCCAAGCCGTGGAAGAGAGACAGCCCAGGGGCGCAAGCGCGGAACGAAGCCCTGCGCGCCATCAAGCGCCTCGGCCGGACCATCTGGCGACGGTGGAGCGGATACCACCGCCGAAGCCGCGCCGAGACCAAGATGAACTGCATGAAGCGGCTCGGTCAGAAGCTTGCCGCGAGAGATTTCGACCGCCAGACCGCCGAACTCCAAGTCCGCATCGCCATGGCTCTGTTGCACGGAACGCCTGAAGGCCGAGCTTCCCCTTTCCCCGCGGCGGTCAGCCGACGGGTCGTGTGACGGGGATGCCGAGCGCGGTATAGCGGTTGAGGATGGCGATGCGGACTTGGAGTTCGGCGGTCTGGCGGTCGAAGTCGCGGGCCATGAGCTTTTGCCCGAGGAGCTTCATGCAGTTCATCTTGGTCTCGGCGCGGCTTCGGCGGTGGTATCCGCTCCATCGGCGCCAGATCGTGCGGCCGAGGCGCTTGATGGCGCGCAGAGCCTCGTTCCTCGCTTCTACGCCGGGGCTGTCCTTCTCCCAAGGCTTGGCATTTCGCCGGGGCGGGATGACAGCGTCCGCGCCGCGGTTCGCGATGGCGTCGCGGCAGCCGCGGGTGTCGTAGGCGCCGTCGGCGGTGACCGAGACGATTGGCTCGTTTGCTGGGATCTGGCCGAGCAGGTCCGGTAGCACAGGCCCATCGCCGACGCCGCTGCCGGTGATCTCGACCGCGCGGACCTCGAGTGTCACCTCGTCGACGGCGAGGTGGACCTTTCGCCAGATCCGTCTGCGCGCCCCGCCATGCTTGCGCGCGTGCCATTCCCCCTCGCCTCGGACCTTGATGCCCGTGCTGTCCACGAGCAGGTGCAGCGGGCCGCCGCTGCCCCGGTAGGGCAGCTGAACGGCCAAGGTCTTCTGCCGTCGGCAGAGCGTCGAGAAGTCCGGCACCGGCCAGTCGAGCCCCGCGAACTTCAGAAGGCTCGCGACGAAGCCGGTCGTCTGGCGAAGCGGCAGGCCGAACAGCACCTTGATCGTCAGGCAAGCCTGGATCGCGGCGTCGCTGTAGACCGGCTGGCCGCCGCGCTTGCCCGATGGCGCCGCGTGCCAGGGCGTCGAAGGGTCGAACCAGACGGTCAGCGATCCACGCTCACGCAGCGACGCGTTGTAGGCGGACCAGTTCAGGGTGCGGTAGCGCGTCGGGGCAGGCTTGGACATGACGCCCAGCTATGCCGCTGGACCGGCAATGTGAATCCCGGGCAGGCTTCGTGCAACAAGGCCCATCGCCATCCTAAACCGCTACACCGCACTCGGCATCCCCGTCACCCAGCCCGTCGGCTGAACCCCGCGGGGGAAAGGGGGAAACCGACCTTCAACCGATCCGTGCAACAGAGCCTGCGCGACGTGATCGTGGACGGGACGGTCTCGGCCGAGGCCCTGAGCGCCCGGACGGGCACGACCCGGGCCGAGCTCGCCCGCAGCGGGGGGCTCGGCCGCGACGCGGTCCTGGGGCGGGCGCGCCTCGCGGCCACCGCCACCCAGCGCCGGCTGCGCGCGATGGCCGAGGTCGTGGCCCGCGTGAAGGACTGGGCCGGCTCGCCCGTGGCGGCCTGTGCCTGGCGCCGCGCCGCGCCCGCGCTTCGGCAGACGCACGGCCGAGATGCTGGTGCGGGAGAACCGCGCCGACGCGGTGCGGCTCCCCTTCGGTGAGGTCGCGCCCGGCGGCTTCGCTCCACGCCGGCCCCTGCGCCCGTCACGGCGCGCGCGCGTGGCGGGGCCATGACCCGCGCTGGGCGCACGACTCGCTCGCGGGCCGAGGGGCGGCCACCACCGGCGGGCGGCTCAGCCGCGCCCCGAGGATCCCACCCTCCACCTCGCGCTCAACCCGGCGATTGCCACCCGCGAGGTCAGGGCGGGCTCCGCGCATCGTCTCCAGCCCCTGACGCTCTGCGCCTGCGAGGTGCGGCCCCCCCATGCGGCCGATCAGCGCGACGCCACGGCGATCGCGGCCGTGGGCCTCGCGCCCCAGCCGTCCCAGGATGCGACTGGCGGCTTCAGATCGCCGAGGGGCCCGAGCCCGTGAGCTGGCGCCCGGCCCACGCGCCGCGGGCCGCCGGCGCCCAGGGGATCCTCGTCCCCTCGCACGCCCTCGGCGCCGGGCTGGGGGATCTCGGCCTCGTCCTATGGCGCTGGAACGAGGCGGGCGGCGCGGCGGTCGCCGCGATCGACGACCACGGACGCCTGCCCCCGCCGCCCGACACGAACCGCACGGCCATCGGCGCCATTCAGGATGCGCAGCCTGCGAGCGGGGGGTTCTCCTTCCAAGGGCGGCATGCGAGCGAAGCCGTCGGCTTTGTGGAGGGACGCCCAAGCGCCCCGTCCGTAGTCCACCTCGGCCCTGAGGCGCGTCGGCGGCCTCGTCGCACGCGCGAGGCGAAGGTGCCCGACCTCGCGGCGCGCCGACACGTCACGCCGATGCGGGGGCCGCGGCGCTGCACGCGGCTCCTGCCGGCGCTGCCGACCGCCGCAGCGGCGCTCCCGGCCATCGAGGAGGCGCGCCGGCTCGGTGTCGGCCGCGGGCCCGGTGCGGCGCCTCACGGCGCGCCCGGCGCCGAGCGACCCGCTCGCCGGCCTCCAGACCGCGCTCACCCAGCCGGTCCGGGTCCGGGACTTGGTGATCTTCGACGACGAGCGAGGGGGGATCGCAAAGGTCGCCCCGACCTGCGCGGTGGTGCGGAGCTGGGATCCGCGCCGGCGAATGGCACCGTCTAGCCGCATCGACGAGACGCCGTCCCGGATCCGGCTGCGCGACCGCCGCGCGGGTTCCCGGAGGTGTCCGTCAGGCGCGTCGGGCGAGGGCGAGCCGCTCCCGGCGCGTTCGAGAAGGTCACCGGCGCCGAGGTCGAGGCGGCGATCGCCGAAGCGCGCCACGGCTGCGGCCCACGATCCACAGACGGCCGCGAGTGCCGGGAGATCGCCGCCGTCGGTCCGGCCCAGGGCCTGCCCCGAGCTTGATCCGGGGCCGATCCGCAGCCCGGTGCCGCGCTTCCCAGTGCGGCGCCGGGCGCGCCGTCCTGAATGGCCCGCGCGGCGATGCCCGATCCTCGCCGGCGACCTGCATGGACGGGCGCCCGGGGGCGACGTGTGGCATCTCGGCGAGGTTCGCGTCCTCGTCCACGGCCGGGCCCGGCGCGCCGCTCGACCGGCACGGCGTCGTGCCGGTCGGAATCGTGCGGCGCCGCCGCGACGAACGGTCCGTCCGCTCGTGACGTTCACGAAGACGCAGGGCTCGCGGCCGACACGCTGGCCCGCCTCAGGGCGGCGGGGCGCGAGATCGCGCCGAGCTTGAGGCGCCGAGCCCACCAAGGGGCCGGACGGCCGCGCCGAGACCGGCCACGTCCCGCTCCGGACGCGCAGGCGGCCCCTCCAGGGCTTCCGCTCGCCCGGAGGTCCGCCGCGCTTCATCTGCCGCCTTCGGCCCCGCGCGACCTCTTCGCCCCGTCCGCTCGCCGCCGATCCGACCTCGCTACGAGGGCCCCCATCTCGGAGCACTCGAGCCCGGGTCAGGGCGCGGGCCTCGCCGCCATCGGCCGCGCCTTCGCCATCACGGCTCGGGGAACGGCCCCTCAGCGGCCGGCCGCCTCCACGGGGGCGCTCAACGCTCGTGCCAGGGTTCCGACATCATCCGCCAGCCCGGTGCCGATCAGAAGCTCTCGAGCCACCCGGCATGCCTGGCGCCGCTCCTCGTCCCCCTCGGCCTCTCGAATCAGGGCGATGCAGTAGCTCAGCACCTCGGCCGTGCCGATGCTCGCCACGCTGGCCTTGCTCGTGGGGAAGGGGACGACGTTGTCCGCGGACGGCGCCGCGGCATTGCGGGAGGATAGCTCCAGCGCCTCGTCCTCGTCGATGAACACGCTCCCCTCGATCCCCGAGAAGGCCCGCATCGCCTGGCCGCGCTCCTCGCTGCACGCGACGAGGGCCGCCAGGGCCTCCACCTTGCCCATGCGCTTCCGCGAGCCCAGGTAGTCGTAGGGCGCGCTGGCCGAGCGCTTCAGGACGCGGTCCATGATCGGATCGACCACGGTCACGATGTCGGAGATGCCCGCCATCACGGCGTAGTCGTTGCCGCCGATCAGGATCTCGCAGGTGGCGTGGGAGATGCCCTTGAGGCCGCCTTTCGCCTTCAGGCGCTGCGTGTCGACGCAGAACCTCGACGACTCCCAGAGGCGGGAGCTACGCGGGGGCGGCTCGCCGTCCAGGATGGAGGAGAACACGTCGGCCAGCATGTGCGGGCCGGTCGTCTGAAGCAGACGGGCGCTCGACACGACGTGCCCGTCGTCGTCCAACCCCACGAGATAGGCCGGGTCGAGCGCGTCGAACTCGTCGATCTCCCGCCCGTCCTTGACCTGGATGTCCCAGCCCAGGCGATCGCCGAACACACGCGCCCTAAGCCGGAACATCTCGTCGATGAGAGCCTCGAACCGATCACGGTTGAGGGCGTCGATTACGATGATCATATCCGTTGAGCCCCTAAGCTAGTATGCGCGAAAGCTACCCAACTGCGAGGGCGTGGCCATTGTGGAAATCCACAGGTCCACCCGCGCGGAGCCGTCGCAGCCTCACGGGGCGGGAGGATCAGGAGGGGTAGATCAGCCCGAGCGAGACCGCGCGCGCCACCGCCTGGGGCGTGTTCAGCGCGCCGAGCTTGTCGCGTCCGGAAGCCAGGTGAACCTCGACGGTGCGCTGCGCGATCCCGAGGATGTCGGCCACGTCCTGCTGGGACTTACCCGCCGCAACCCATTGCAGGATCTCCGTCTCGCGGCTCGAGAGCATCGGGCGGCGGAGGATTCGGGACAGCGCGTCCGAGCCCATGGCCGCGTCGTGAAGGTGCACCGCCACCGATTGCAGCTCGCCCATCGCCTGGCGCATCAGGCCTTCCCATTCGCGGACGTCGCAGTCTCGGGTGACGCTGAGCATGCCGACGTCGCCGTAGGGGCCCCGGATCGGGATCGTCACCCCCAGATCGCCGATGCCGAAGTCGTGAGCATCGGAGAACACGTTTCGGAAGTTCGCATGGTTTCGCGCATGGCGCCAGTCGACCGGCGCGATGCTGCGGCTTGCGATCAGAAGGGTGGGATCGAGGCGGTGGAGACCGGTGTCATGGTAGTGCTTCTTCCACGCGTTCGGGTAGTTCACATACCCATGCACCGACCGGTCCACCGGGTTGATGCCGGCGTATGCTGCGTAGTCGAAGCCCAGGCGGTCGCAGACGTGATCCAGGAAGTCGCCGAACCGCACCTCCTGCTGGGGCACGGTGGCGAGGTCGACGATGCCCGCGAGCGGGGTGGACGGCCCGTCCGACTTCCTGCTCCTGATCCCCCGATCACGAGCCATCCCGCCGCCGCGACGAGTCGGGCGCGTCCCATGCGGACTGCATGAAGGACAGCGATTGCACGAGGGAGAGGACGGCCCGCTTCTGCGCCTCGGGGAGCTTCTCGAACTCGCGGGCCAGCCGGAGGCCCCGGCCGTCCGGGGCGGCGGGGCTCCGCCCCTGCTCGTCCTGCGGCAGTCTCACGGTCTCGAAGAACCTGCCGACCGGCACGTCGAAGAGCCGCGCGAACTCGAACAGGCGGCTTGCGGGGAGCCGATCGGAGCCGGCCTCGTACCGCTGGATCTGCTGATGGGTGACGCCGATCCGCGCCGCGAGCTGCTCCATCGACATGCCCTGCACCCAGCGCAGGGCGCGAAGACGGCGGCCGATCTCCACGTCGATGTCACCCATCCGGTGCTCCTGTTCGCATGGCCTCTCCCGGCCACGCCGACAATGTCTTCATCTGGCGAGGAGCGCAACCAGGGCGAGAATGAGCGGGCATCCGGCGCCTCCCTGCCCGCGGGCGAAGACGGGCCCGGGGGACGCCCCCCGCCCGCGCGCGCCCCAGAGCCGACGGATGGGAAGGGGGGAGTGGCATCTCCCGACACGTCACCCCCGCCGAGACGGGGGGCGCCCCTCGCGGGGACGGCCGGGTCGAGCGCGTCGCCGTGCTGGACGCCGCGGGACGCCTCGGCCCGGCCACCGGACCGTGCGCGTGGGGCGGGTCCGCCGCCCGCCTCGATGACCGCGCGTATCGATGGACGCGCCGCGCCGCAGGCGCGTCGTGATGGGCCGCGACGACCGCGACGGGTCCGACGTCCCGTGGGAGGTCCGGCGACGGTCGCCTGCCATGGGGGCCCCGTCGGCCCTCCTCCAGACCCCCGTGGGTGTCCGGACCGCGGCCATGGCCCCTCCTCGATCCCTGGCCCGCGGAGAGGCCGCGCCGCATCCTCGCATGGTTGCTCGTCGGCGCGGCGGCGCAGACGCCGCGAGGGCCGCCGAGCCCACCGCGCGAACGGCCGCCGCACCGACTGTCCGATCGGGGAGCCTCGGGGCGGCCCGTCGTCGGGCCAGCCATGCGAGATCAGGCCCCGCCGATTGCGGCAGGACGAGCCGGGGCCCGGCGCCGGGGCCTCCGGCGGCGCCGCTCGCCGACGCGCGACCCAGCTCGAAGCCGTGGTGCGGCGCGGGCGGCGGCTGCGGCACGCCGGGCAGGACGCAGGGCATCTCGTGGAGGAGGCTCGCCCTCGAGGAGCGCCGTGGTCCGAGGGGTCGTGGGAGGGCGAGACCTCCACGAGGTCGCCGCCCGCCGGGCGGAGCCCCGCCGCGAGCCCGCGCACGATCTGGAGCGCCCGCCACGCCATGAGCCCGCCCCACCTCCTGCGTGCCCGTGCCGGGCGCGAGGCCGTCGATGGCGAAGGGGAGGTGGCGCGGCGCGTCGCCGACGAGCGCGCGGACCTGCTCCTTCAGCGGCGCGAGCGACCGACCGGCGCACTCCTCGGCGGCGACCACGCACCGGCCGCGCTCGCGGGCCCATGCGAAGTCGCCCGGGCCGCAGCCGGTGCCGCGATCGCGTGGAAGGTCGTCGCGGGGCAGGCCCTCGCCCGCGGTCGCGGCGGGGGCGCGGCATCGAGCCGCCCTTCGGCGGCATGAGGAGGTCCGACCACGGTCGGGGGAGGGCTTTTGGGCCTTGCGCGAGTTCCACGCCGTGCGCACCATGCTCGCCGAGCACGAGAGACGGCGGCGGGAACGTGGGGCAGGGGGCTCGCCCCTCCGCCCAGTGGCCCGGCGAGGGGGTGGCCCGGCGAGGGGAGCGCGATGGCCGACTACGCGATGGTGGTGGCGGCGCCCGGCGGGCCCGAGCGGTTCGAGCGGCGCGAGGTGGCGGTCCCGGAGCCCGGGCCCGGCGAGGCGCGGGTGCGCCACCGCGCGGTGGGGCTCAACTTCCTCGACATCTACCACCGCAGCGGCCTCTACCCCTGGCCCGTGGAGCGCGACCTCGTGCCGGGCTCGGAGGCCGCGGGCGTGGTCGAGGCGGTGGGGGAGGGCGTCTCGGGCGTCGCGCCGGGCGACCGCGTGGCCTACACGGCGCCGATGAACGCCTACGCCTCGGCCCGGGTGCTCCCGGCCGACCGGCTGGTCAAGCTGCCCGAGGGCATCGACGAGGAGACCGCCGCGACGCTCATGCTCAAGGGGCTGACCGCGCACTACCTCATCCATTCGAGCTTTCCCGTCGAGGCGGGCATGACGGTGCTCGTGCACGCCGCCGCCGGGGGCGTCGGGCTCATCCTCGGCCAGTGGCTGGAGGCCAAGGGCGTCGCCGCGATCGGCACCGCCGGCGGCCCCGACAAGGTCGAGCTGGCCCGCGCGCACGGCTACGCCCACGCGATCGACTACCGCGCGGAGGACTTCGCCCCACGCGTGCGCGAGATCACCGGCGGCGAGGGGGTGCACGCCGTCTACGACGGCGTCGGGCGCGACACCTGGCGCGGCTCGCTCGACGCGCTGCGGGTGCGCGGCGCCTTCGTCTGCTTCGGCCAGGCCTCGGGGCCCGTCGAGGGCTTCGGCCTGTCCGACCTCGCCAAGAAGTCGCTCACGGCGTCGCGGCCGACGCTGTTCCACTTCGTCGCCGTGCCCGAGGAGCTCCAGCGCCGCGCGGCCGAGCTCTTCGAGGCGGTCGCATCCGGCGCGATCCGCTCGGAGGTCCGCCAGCGCTTCCCCCTCGCGGAGGTGGCCGACGCCCACAGGGCGCTCGAAGGGCGCGCCACCACTGGCGCGACCGTGCTCGTCCCCTGACCCGGAGGCGCGGGCATGACGGACCCCGAGGGGCACGCCGCGGGCGCGGACCCGTCCGGCACGGCCATCGGGCGCCGTGCCCCGGCCCCTCCGGGCCATGCAAGCAAAAGGAACGATCGATGGACATCCTCTACACCGCCTCGGCGACCGCCGAGGGCGGGCGCGAAGGCAAGGTGCGCTCCTCCGACGGGGTGCTCGAGCTCGACCTCGCCATGCCGAAGGAGTTCGGCGGCGGCGGGGGGCGGGCGACCAATCCCGAGCAGCTCTTCGCCGCCGGCTACGCGGCCTGCTTCGTGAACGCGCTGAGGCGCGCCGCGCGCGAGGCGAAGCTGTCGGCCGAGGGCGCCCGCGTGACGGCGCATGTGGGGATCGGCCGGACGGAGGCCACGCGCTTCGGCCTGACGGCCACGCTCGACGTCGAGATCCCCGACCTCCCCCGGGAGAGCGCCGAGGCGCTGGTGCGGGCCGCGCACGAGGAGATCTGCCCCTACTCGAACGCGGTCCGCGGCAACGTCGAGGTCGAGGCGCGGCTCGTCTAGCGGGGACCGGCCTCCATCGGGCCGTCCCGTCGCCGGGTGGAAGGGCCGGGGATCCGTCGAGCGCGAGGGCCTGCGGGACGGCGCGGGGCCCGGGGCGTCGGGTTCGCGATCCAGGCAGGCCGCGCGCTCGGCCTGCTCCGGGTGGAGCGTGGGGCGCGATCGGAGCGGCCGGCGCCCATGCGGCGCAGGGGCTCCGCCCGATCACGACGGCGAGCGGAGAGGCCCGCCGCCCCTCATGACCGGGACGCTGCGGACGATCTCCCGGCTTGGCCGGTCGTGGAAGGGAAACGCGGTGCGATGGGGCCGCCGCTCCTCCGGGCCCGGGGACACTCGCGCGACCAGGATGAGCGGGGAGGCCGCGCCGGCGCCGCTGGCGGGCCACTCGCGACCGGCGGCGCGCCGTCGGCTCCCGATGCGCTCGGCGCACCCACGTCGTGCGGGGGGTCGGTCGTCGGGGGGATCGCACGGAGCCCGGCCGCGATGGGCCGCGCCCAGCGTTCCTGCTGCTCCGTGGCCGCGAGGCGGGAGAGGGGGTCGATGTCGCCGTCGTCGCGCGCCGCGCAGGAGGCGAGGCCGGGGATCGAGCGGCGGTTCTCCTCCTCGTGCGTCACGGCATGGGCCGCTCGGGCGCCCGCGGCGCGCCCATGGCCCTTCGGCCTTCGTGCGCTCGCGCAGCGCGGCCGACGACGCCCCGGCGATGTCGTCGCGCGCGTCCCCGCTCGGCGCGGTCGGCCTCGACGGCAGGACGTGCTCGTCCGCCAAGCGGCGGGCGCGGCTCCGGCGCGAGGCGGGCGTCGGCGCGAGGCGGGCGTCGGGGCTTACGCCCGCCCCCTGCGGCGGAGCTCCGCCTCGTTCCAGGCGAAGAGCGCCTGGTAGTCCGGCACGTAGCCGAGGCCCTTCCTCGCGTCCGAGGAGACGGCGCTCTGCGAGGTGACGACGTCCACCACGGCGGGCGCGTTCTCCAGCGCGCGGGCCAGCGCCGGGGCGAGGTCGCAGGCCTGCTCGACCCGCTCGCCATGGGCGCCGAGCGCACGGGCCATGGCGGCGTAGTCGGCGTCCCCCAAGGTGGTGCCGACCACGCGGCCGCCGTAGTTCTCCTGCTGGTCGTGGCGCTCGATGTTCCAGGCCGCGTTGTTGGAGACGACGAACACTGCCCTCGCCCCGTGGCGCACCGCGGTGTCCACCTCCATGGCGTTGAGCCCGAAGGCGCCGTCGCCGTTCACGGAGATCACCTGCCGTCCGGGATGGGCCAGCGCCGCGGCGACCGCGAAGGGCACGCCCACGCCTAGGCAGCCGAAGGCGCCGGCGTCCATGTAGGTCCGCGCCTCCAGGCCCACGCGCGCGAAGCTCAGCAGGTCGCCGCCGTCGGCGATCCCCACGAAGTCGGGCGCGGCGACCTCGCGCACGGCGTCGAAGATGGCGGCCGGGTGGACGCGACCGTCCTCGGTCTCGGCGGGCGCCGGGCGCGGGGTGGCGCGCTCGCGGTGGCGCCGGCGCAGGTCGTCCGCCCACTCGGCGTCGATCGCGGGCGCGCGGTTGCCCGCCGCCTCCACCAGCGCGTCGAGCGCCAGCGCGGGCGTGGCCATCAGCTCGGGCGCGCCGCGGCGGTTGTCGATCAGCTCGCCCGCGTTGTCGGCGATGCGCACGAAGCGAGCCTCGGGGAACACCGCCGGCGAGCCGTAGCCGAGCTGGTAGTCGAGCTTGCGCCCCACGACCACGACGAGGTCGGCCTGCGCCATCGCCGCCGCGCGCATCGCGCCCACCACCGCGGGGTGGTCGGGCGGCACCAGGCCCCGGCTCTCCTGCGTGTCGAGATAGAGCGCGCCGGTGGCGTCGAGGAAGCGGGCGAGCGCGCCTTCGGCCCCGCGCGCCCCGCGCCCCGTGACGACGAGCGGGCGCCGCGCGCGCCAGATCGCCTCCACCCCCTCGGCGACGGCCTCCGGGGAGGGCGCGATCACCCGCCGCCCCTTCGGCCGCATCCAGTCGTCGAGCACGAGCGCCTCCGGCACGGTGGTCCGCAGCACGTCGGTCGGGATCTCGACGTAGACGGGCCCCGGCTCGCCGAGGTCGCCCATCGCGCGCGCGACCGCCTCGTCGAGCTCGCGGATCACCTGATCGGCGACCCGCGCGGTGCGCGCGTGGCGCGTCACCGGGCGCAGGATGTCCACGTGGGGAATGTCCTGGAGCGGCCCCATGTTGGCCTGCGGGCGCGAGGTGCAGCCGCCGATCACGAGCACGGGGGCGCGGGCGAGCGAGGCGTTGGCTATGCCCGTGACCGTGTTGGTGACGCCCGGCCCCGCCGTCACCATGGCGACGCCGAGGCCCCCCGTCAGCTCGGCATGGGCGTGGGCCATGTGGACGGCGGCGACCTCGTGGCGCACGTCCACGATGCGGATGCCGAGCCGGTGGGCGTGGTCCCAGATCGGCTGGATGTGCCCGCCCTGGAGGCCGAAGATGCGGTCCACCCCTCGCGCCTGGAGGAAGCGCGCGATCCAGGCCGCGCAGGCGTCGGGGTCGGAGTTCAGGTCCTGGGTCATCTTCGCCTTCTGCTCGTGAGGGGGTCGGCTCAGGAGGCCGCCGCGGAGAGCGTCTCGCGCAGGACGCGGTGCAGCACCTTGCCGGTGGCCGTGCGCGGCAGGTCCTCGGCGGCCACGAAGCTCACCGAGCGCGGCCGCTTGAAGCCCGCGAGCCGCGGCCGGCACCAGTCGATCAGCTCGCCCTCGGTGGCCTCGGCGCCGCGCCTGAGCACGACGACGGCGTGGACGCGCTCGCCCCACTTCTCGTCCGCGAGCCCGATCACGGCCACGTCCTGCACCTTGGGGCACGAGCCCAGCGCGTTCTCGACCTCGGAGGGATAGACGTTCTCGCCGCCCGAGATGATCATGTTCTTCTTGCGGTCGATCAGCCGGATGAAGCCGTCCGCGTCGCGCAGCGCCATGTCGCCGACCGTGTGGTGCTCGCCCCGGAACGCCTCGCGCGTCCTCTCGGGCTGGCGCCAGTAGCCGTCGAAGGCGTAGGGCGTGCACTGGTAGAGCTCGCCGGGCTGGCCGTCGGGCACCTCCTCCCCGGCCTCGTCGAGGATGCGGATGGGCCGCGAGCCCACGCACTCGCGCCCGACCGAGCCCAGATGGGTGAACTGCTCCTCGGGCTGGAGCATCGTCGTCCAGCCGGACTCGCTCGACCCGTAGAGCTCGAAGAGCCCGGCGTTGGGGAACATCTCCATCACGGCGCGCTTGGTGTCCTCGCGCGCGGGCGCCGAGGAGATCATCAGCTTCGACATGGCGCCCAGCTCGGCGCCGCCGCGCTCGGCCTGCGAGAGCCCGAGCATCATGATGTAGTGGGTCGGCACGAGCGAGGTGAAGGTCGCGCCGCTCGCGCCGAGCGTCCTGAGGCAGTGCTCGGGGTCGAAGCTCGCGCGGCTGTAGACGCTGACCGTCCCGCCGCAGGTGGCGAACGCGCCGAAGAAGTTGACCGAGTTGGCGTGGCACATCGGCATGACGAGGAGCGCGTCGTCGCGCCGGTGCGCGCCCAGCTCGATGTCGGTCGCCATCGACAGCAGCGCGGCCTTGCGGTGGCTGCGCAGCACGCCCTTGGGGTTGCCGGTGGTGCCCGAGGTGTACATCAGCGTCCAGGGATCGTCGCCCCCGACCTCGACCGCGGGCTCGGCCTCGCTCGCTCGCGCGATCAGATCCTCGTAGCCCTGCCAGCCGGCAGGCGGGGCCTCGGCGCCGAAGAGGACGAACCGGGGCCGCGCGGCCAGGCGCTCGCGCATCTCCTCGGCGAGCCCGCGCAGCGCGTCCTGCACGATCACCGCCCCCGCCTCGGCGTCCTCGACGACGAAGGCCGCCTCGGGGGCGACGAGGCGGAAGTTGATCGGGCAGGCGACCAGCCCGGCCTTCGCGCAGGCGGCGTAGATCTCCAGCCACTCGACGCAGTTGTAGGCCAGCACCGCCACCCGGTCGCCGTGGGCGAGCCCGAGCCCCAGGAGCGCGTTGGCGAGCCGGCAGGCGCGGCGGTCCCACTCCCGGAAGGTCATCGCGCGGTCGAGGTCGCGCGCCCCCAGCTTCGTCGGCGCGACCCGCGCATGGGCCGCCAGCGTCTGTCCGAAGGTCGGCAGGTCACTCTTCATGGTCGGTCGATCCTGCTGTCGAAGTCTCGCGCCGGGAAAGGGCACGCCGAGGCGTTCGGAACTCGGCGAGGTTGGACATCATGGGGTCGGGCGGGGTGGCCGCTCGTCGAGGAGCGGCCGCCCCGCCTCGTCACTGCGTCGAGGCCGGCGCGTCCGGGAGACGCTCCTCGATCAGGTCGGCCACGGACCCCTCGGACGCGTCGAGGCAGGCGGCCCAGATCGCCTCGGTGTCGATCTCGAAGAAGCCCACCGCGTCGACCGGCGTGAGCTGCATCAGGCGCGGGTCGAACTGCGGCTCCCCGGGCTCGGCGTCCCCGAGCGTGGCCGGGCCTCCCTCCTGCGCCGGCTCGGCGCCGCCCCGCGTCTCGGTCATCCGCCCGGCGATGAAGTAGAGCATCCGCTCCGCCTCGTCCGGGGCCATGGCGACCAGATGGGCGCAGGAGAACTCCTCCGCCCCGAGGCTCTGGGCCCCCGGCGCGGTCTGCGCCGAGGCGAGGCCGGCGGTCGCCACGAGTCCGGCCGCTCCGATGGTTGCGATGATGCGCATGGGTCTCCTCCCGTTCTGCCTTCCGTCACGTCTCCGCCGCGGGCGGTCGCGCGCGCTTCGGACGCGCGCTGCCCTCACCGTCCTCGCATCCGAGCCATGCTCCACGCGGCCGCCGCCACGGCGATCGGCGGCGACAGCAGCGCGACCGCGAGCGACGCGCCCAGCGGGAGCTGGTGGAAGCCCAGCGTCACGCCGCGCAGCAGGTCGAGGTGATGGCTCACCGGGTTGGCGTAGACGAGCACCTTGAGCCACTGGGGCAGCTCCACGACCCAGCCGCCCCCGATCGCGTGGACGCCCACCCGGCGAAGCTCCTCCCGCAGGCCCTCGGGGATGTCGAGGAAGCCCACGCCGCCGACGATCCCCTTGAGCGGGAAGATCGCGCCCGACAGGAAGTAGAGCGGCTGGATGACCCCGTTCGAGACCGCGCCGAAGCTCTCCAGCGTCCTCATGCGGCTCGCGATGACGACGCCGGCGGCGGTCAGGAAGACCGCCATGAGGAACATGATCGCCCAGGCCAGGAGGAGGCCGGGGAGGGTGATCCTCAGCCCGACGATGGGCGCGAAGACCAGCGGGATCGACCCTTGGACGACGGCGACGGCCGCGCCGCCGAGGATCTTGCCCAGCGCCACCGACAGCATCGGGGCGGGCGGGCCTTGTTGCACGAAGCCTGCCTGGGATTCACATTGCCGGTCCAGCGGCATAGCTGGGCGTCATGTCCAAGCCTGCCCCGACGCGCTACCGCACCCTGAACTGGTCCGCCTACAACGCGTCGCTGCGTGAGCGTGGATCGCTGACCGTCTGGTTCGACCCTTCGACGCCCTGGCACGCGGCGCCATCGGGCAAGCGCGGCGGCCAGCCGGTCTACAGCGACGCCGCGATCCAGGCTTGCCTGACGATCAAGGTGCTGTTCGGCCTGCCGCTTCGCCAGACGACCGGCTTCGTCGCGAGCCTTCTGAAGTTCGCGGGGCTCGACTGGCCGGTGCCGGACTTCTCGACGCTCTGCCGACGGCAGAAGACCTTGGCCGTTCAGCTGCCCTACCGGGGCAGCGGCGGCCCGCTGCACCTGCTCGTGGACAGCACGGGCATCAAGGTCCGAGGCGAGGGGGAATGGCACGCGCGCAAGCATGGCGGGGCGCGCAGACGGATCTGGCGAAAGGTCCACCTCGCCGTCGACGAGGTGACACTCGAGGTCCGCGCGGTCGAGATCACCGGCAGCGGCGTCGGCGATGGGCCTGTGCTACCGGACCTGCTCGGCCAGATCCCAGCAAACGAGCCAATCGTCTCGGTCACCGCCGACGGCGCCTACGACACCCGCGGCTGCCGCGACGCCATCGCGAACCGCGGCGCGGACGCTGTCATCCCGCCCCGGCGAAATGCCAAGCCTTGGGAGAAGGACAGCCCCGGCGTAGAAGCGAGGAACGAGGCTCTGCGCGCCATCAAGCGCCTCGGCCGCACGATCTGGCGCCGATGGAGCGGATACCACCGCCGAAGCCGCGCCGAGACCAAGATGAACTGCATGAAGCTCCTCGGGCAAAAGCTCATGGCCCGCGACTTCGACCGCCAGACCGCCGAACTCCAAGTCCGCATCGCCATCCTCAACCGCTATACCGCGCTCGGCATCCCCGTCACACGACCCGTCGGCTGACCGCCGCGGGGAAAGGGGAAGCTCGGCCTTCAGGCGTTCCGTGCAACAGAGCCGTCTCGGTGGGATCCGTCCTCGATCGCGCGATGAGCTGGGCGGCTCGCGGGGGAACCGCGACCGCGGCCGTCCGTTGGCAGGCGATGCCGTCCCTGCTCCGCCTCATCGCGTCGGCTTGCCTGGCCGCCCTTCCCGTGTCGGCACAGGAGGACGACCTCGGCGCCCTGGCGCTCTCGCTCGTCAACGAGGCCCGTGCGGAGGAGGGCCTGCCGGCGCTCGAGCGCGGCGCACGGCTCGCGCAGGTGGCGCAGGGGCACGCCGAGGACATGCTGGAGCGCGGCTACTACGCCCATGTCTCGCCCGAAGGCGCTGACGCACGCGACCGCTTCCTCGACGCGGGCGGCGCCCGCGGGCCGGTGGTGGCCGAGAACCTCGCCCGGTGCGAGGGCTGCGAGACCCCAGCCGGGGCCGAGCGGGTCCGCGCCTTCCAGAGCGGCTGGATGCAGAGCCCGGGGCACCGCGCGAACATCCTGCGAGAGGGACTCCGCCGCTTCGGCTTCGGCCTCGCCTCCGAGGACGGCACGACCCTCGCGGTGCAGATGTTCGCAGGCCCCGGCACGCCGCCCGGCGCGGCGCCGGGCGAGACGCCCGGGCGCATGAGCGCCGAGGAAGCGGGGGCGGAGGCGCTCGAGGCCGTCAACGCCGCGCGCGCCGAGGACGGGCGGCCGCCGCTGAAGCGGAGCGAGGATCTGACCGCGGCCGCCCGCGCCGCCGCCCGGCGGGCGGCGCTCACGGACGGGGGCACGAACGGGGGCACGAACGGGGGCACGAACGGGGGCCTCGATCTCCCCGACGACCTGTTCGGCCTCCTGCCTGAGGGCGCGGAGGGCTGGACCGGGCTGGCGATTTCCGCGCGGGCCTGCACCGGCTGCGGCGCCCGCCGCGCGCAGGGCGACGCGGCCCGCTTCGCCCGCGGGCTCGCGGCGGGCAGCGGCGAGGCCGACACCCACATGGGCTTCGCGCTGCGCGCCGACGGGACGGGGCGCAAGACCGCGGTCGCGGTCTTCGGCCGCCGCTGATCGCGCCGGGGGGCGTCTGGCCGACAGCCCTCGCGCTCGGTGGCGACGGCGAGCGGGCGGCCCTGGCGGCCCCCTGCCTCGGCGGCCAGCCTGGCCTTGTGCCCCGCGGCCTCTCCCCCATGAGCATGGCCCCCACGGCCCGCGCCCTTGCGACGCGCGCGCGCGCCCCGGACACGATGGAGCGTTGGGCTCGAACGCCGCCGCCGTCCCGACAGGGACCAGGTCGGGGACGGGGCCGCCGCCGCGGGGCGGGTCTCGCGGCGTCCCGGCATGGGCCGTCTCCGACGCTCGGCCCGCACTCGGGGCTCTCCCCCTGCCGGAGACCCTGGGCCACGCGCGCGTCGTCCGATCGCGCCTGGACCGTCGAGCGCCGTCTCCTCCGAGCCCGCTTCGGGCGGCGGCGGGGGCTCGGGGTCGTCCTCGCGGTCGGGAGCGTCGTCCGCCGCACGATGATGCTCGAAGGGGCCTCGCTCCGTCTCCGAGCGCGGCCCCCTCGGGGCCGCTGCGCGCATCGTGACGGCCCGGCCGCTCGCGTCCCGGCGGGACGCGACCACCGCCGGGGCGGTGGATGGACGGGGCTGGCGGCTGGTGCTTCGGGGAGCCTCCCTGCTGGGATGGGGTCTGGCGCCGACCGGCTCGGCCTGGGCGGCCGCGGCCATGCGGGCTCCCGGCTCGGCCTGGAACCGAGCCCCCTTCACTCCCATCGCGTGCACGACCGCCGAGAGCTTGCGCGCCATCGCCACCACCGCGCTCTCGAAGCCGATCCGCCTGCGCAGGCCCGAGGGGCCCAGCGGCGCAGGGCCGTGTCCATCCGCGAGCGGGCGAGGACGGGCGCGGCGGCCTCGTGGAGGGTGGACCGCAGCACCGTGTCGCCGCGCCGCGAGATGCACCCCCGCGGGCCGATCTCGCCCGACCGGGTGCCCACAGGCATCAGCCCGGTCCATGCCGCGACCGAGCGGCCCGACCGAGCGGCCCGACCGGCGCGCCCGACCGGATCGGCCTGACGCGGCCCCGCAGGGCACCGCAGTCATGCGGCCCACCCCGGGAGCCGTCGTCGAGCCGCCGGCACCGCGCGCGGGCTGCGCACGATCGCGCGGATCGCCCGGTCGTGCCGGTGGGCTTGGCGCCGCGCGGTCCGCCACGCCTCCATCGCCGGGAGCACGAGGGGACGCAGACCGGGGCGCTCGTCGAGAGGCGCGCGGACCCGCGCCGCGAAGGCGCGAGCCCCACCCGTCGTCCGCGGCGTCAGGCCGAAGCTGCGCGAGGTCCCGCGGATGGCGCCCGCGAGGTCGAGTGGGACGCGCAGCACCGCGCGACGGGCGAGGGCGCGCACCTCCATGTCGCCCCGGCCTTCACGCGCACCTCGCGCGACAGGCCCTTCCGGAGCGGGGGGCGGTCGCTCGCGTCCGTCTTGTCGATCGAGAGCGACGGCGCCGCCTTGGCCTGGCGTGCGGGCATGGACGCCGCCGGCAGCCCCCGATCGCGCAGACCGTGCCGAAGCCAGGGGGTCCGGCAATCGGTCTCGAGCCCGGGCCGGGCCGGTCGGCGCCTCGCCACGGGCAGGCGCCTGCCTCGCCCGTGACGTGGATCGAGGGGGTGGTCTTGGAGGCGTCAAGGGCGGCAAAGGGGGGCTCGGCGTCCTCCTCGGGCATGCCGATGGACCGAGACCGCGGCGTGCCGTCCCGCCCGACGATCACGCGAGGGGGCCGGGCATGCCGATGGACCGAGACCGCGGCGTGCCGTCCCGCCCGACGATCACGCGAGGGGGCGCCGCGGTTGCATCATGTCTCGACGACCGAGGACGGCCAAGTCCTCGGCCGCCGGCTCGGCGCCCTGGCCGAGGTCGAGCGCGAGCGCATCTTCGAGGACGCCGTCCCGGGCCGGGCCGGGCCGGGCCGGGCTTCGGGCGTCCGGGGCCGGCCGCGCCGACGAGCTACGCCCGCGAGCCGCGCCCGCGCGAGCGGCACCCTCGTGGCCGTGCGCCTCGATCGGCCCGGCCGCCCGCCTCACGCGAGCCGCGAGGCCGTGGACCGGCCGAAGGGCCACGACATCGCGCTCGCCTCGATCGAGGAGAGGGTCGACGCCGCGTCGGCGGCCGGTGGTTGGCGGCCGGTGGTTGGCGGCCGGCGGGCTCGCCTCCCCCGTCTTCGGCGCCATCGCCCAGTCCGAGCGCCGCGCGATCGCGCAAAGGACGCGGGACGGCCTGCGCGCCGCGCGCCGCGGGCCGCCCAGCCCCCGACCGCGAGAAGCGCGACGCCGCCCGCGCGCTCGTGCGCAGCGGCCTCCCGCCCACCCGCGCCGCCCGCCAGGCCGCCCTGGACCGCTCCGCCCCCCGCCGCGAGAGCGCCGCCCTCAGCGCCACCGCCCCCACCGCCGACGAGACCGGCGGGGCTGGGACCGGCGGGGCTCGGACCCGATGACCGTCGGGTCGCGCCTGCCGCGATCGCTCTCCTGGGACGTTGGCCCTGGCGCATCGATCGCCGGCGACCGAGGAGGAGAGCGACGTCGGGAACGAGGAAGGCCTGCGAGGAGACGACGGTCACGAAGCACGTGGGCCTGGACATGCACAAGGACACGATCGCGGTGGCGGCCGCGTGCGAAGGAGGGGATCCGGGAGGTCCGCTTCCCCGGCACGACCGCCAACACGCCCGAGGCGGTGTGCCGCCTCGCCTCGCGCCTCGCCGGGGATCCCATTGTGCCTGTGCTACGAGGCCGTCCCGTGCGGCTACGGCCTGCACCGGCGGCTCGTCGAGTGGGGCGCGCCTGCAGGGTGATCGCGCCCTCGACGATGCCTCGGCGTCCGGGCGAGCGGGTGGAGACGGATCGGCGCGACGCGACGATGTTGGCGCGCCTCCTGCGCGCCGGCGAGCTCGAGCCGGTCTGGATCTCCGACGAGGGGCAGGATGCGGTGCGCGACCTCGTGCGGGCGCGGCGTGGCGCGAAGGAGGATCTCACCTCGGCATGCCAGAGCCTTCTGAGCTTCCTTCTTCGGCACGGGCGCCGCTACGCCGTCGCTCGCAAGCGGCGGATTCGGGCATTCCGGCGTTGGCGCGGCGAGCAGGCTTTCTCTGTGCGTCAGCAGCTCGTCACAGGCCGAGCAGCTGAGCCGGGTCGCGCGCTGCGACCCGCGCCGACCGCGTTCGGCGTCGGGCCGCCGCTCACCGGCCGCGTGGAGCGCGTCGCGGCCCGACCGCGTCCACCGCGACGGCGCGGGATCGCTGGCCGCCCGCCCCTGTCGCTCGGGCGCTTCGGGCGCTGCGCGGCGTCGGGCTCGTGGGGGCCGCGACGCTGGCGGCCGAGATCGGCGGCCTCGGCCGCGTCGGCGGTCCCGAGCGGCCGATGAGCTGGCTCGGGCTGGCGCCCCCGGATCGAGCCCGGCGCGCGCGCGATGCGCGTCGAGGCGGCGTGGGGCTGCCGGCGCGCGAGGGGCGGCGCGCCATGGACCGCGTCGAGGGGCGGCCCGAGGGCGTCCGCGCCGTCGGACGGCGCGCGCAGGTCAGGCCCTGCCGACGCTTCCGGTGCCTGTCGGCCGAGGGCCGAGCCGCAGCCGAAGGGCGAGGTGGCGATCGCGCGAGCCCACCGGCTTCGTGTGGCACAGCGCCCGGCGCGTCCCGCCGCCCGCCCCGTCCGCGCGTCCCGTGCCCCGACGGGCTGAGCGTGCGCCCGTCCGGACCGTCGCGCGCGGCGGCCCCGATCCCCCGGCCGTCTCGGAAGCAGGAGCGCATCCGGGACCGTCCACGACGGGGCCGGCGTGTCGCGGCGCCCGGGCGCGAGGAGGCGTCCCCGGCGCACGAAGGGGACGCGCCACGCGTCGACGCCCGGCGCCTGGACGGGCGGGGGCCCGGGGCGCGGGTCACGGGCCGGATCACGGGCCGGGTCATGGGGCGGGCGGTCGCCAGCCCGCCGACGAGGGCCCGATCGATCGCCGCTCGGCCGGGGCCGCGCGCACCCGCCCCCTCCGCCCCCTCGCGCCGGGGCACGACGACACCCTCACGCAGATGCGGCCCCACTGGCGCCCTCCGCCCCCCTCGCGCCGGGGCACGGCCCCCCGTGCCCGTCCCCGTGCCCGTGCCCGTGCCCGTGCCAGGGGATGACCGTCATGAGGGCTCGAACCCCCCGGAGCCCCCGACGGGATCCCGAACCGGTCGGCCGGACGCGAGGGACGCCGCCGGGCGTCACGACCCGCTCGGCGCCCCGCCTTCGCCCAGATCCCAAAAGAGCCCCGCCATCAGCCGCAGCGCGTCGCGGCACAGCGGCGTCAGGACGTGCTCGTCGGGCGCGTGCTGCGAGCAGCCGCGGTAGGAGTGCGGCACCCAGATCGTCGGCAGGCCGAGGATGTCGGCGAACACGTCGTTCGGCAGCGAGCCCGCGAGGTTCGGCAGCACGTGCGGCGCGCGGCCCGACATGCGCTCCAGCGAGCGGGCGACGCGGCGCGCCCAAGGGTGGCCGGGATCGAGCCGCGTCGCCGCGAAGGCGCCGCTCTCGTGGGGCCGGATCCCGACCGCCTCGAAGCCTCCGGCGTCGAGATGGCGACGCAGCGCGGGCAGGATCGCGTCCGGGTCGGTGCCGACCACGTATCGCAGCTGGCACGTCGCGCGCGCGGTCCCCGCGATGGCGTTGACCGGCGCCTCGGGGACGCCCGCCGTCATCGCCAGCACCAAGCTCGCCTGATCGTGGCCGCCCCGCCTGCATCTCGGATCTTCACCACCTTCACGGAAACGACCCCGATCGAGGCCGCGCATCCCCGCCGCCGGTGGCCGCGATGGCGTGGACTGTCGTATCGCCTTCGAGAAGGTGAGATCTGGGGGAGTTCGACCATGTGCGACCGAGCAGGCCATCGCTCGTCCGGGTGGCGCGGATGGCGGGACGTCCCGCCGCCTGCGCTCTCGGCCTCGACCGCGGGATGGAGCGATCTCTCGCATGCGCTCTCGGAGGATCTCGACCGGATCCCGTTCCTGCCGGCGCCCCGGATCCGGCGGATCGCGTCGCTGCCCGAGGACGTCGCCAACATCACCGAGCTGCACATGGTCTGCCATTTCGGCACCCATGTGGACGCGCCGATCCACTTCATCGCCGACGGCCCGGCCATGGACGAGATCCCGCTCGACCGCCTCCACGACGCCGGCGTGGTGTGGAGGATCGACATGGAGCCCTACGGCGTCATCGAGCCCGCGCATCTCGCGGCGGCCCGGCCGACGCCGCGCGAGGGCGACATCGTGCTGCTCGACACCGGCTGGGCGCGGCACATGGGCGGCGACCTCTACGAGAAGCACCCGAGCCTGAGCGCCGCTGCCGCGGACTGGCTGGTCGAGCGCGGCGTGAAGCTGCTCGGGGTGGACTTCAGCACCCCCGACCTGACCGCGCACAGGCGCCCCGAGGGCTTCGACTTCCCGGTCCACCACATCCTGCTGAGCCAGGGCGTGCTCATCGCCGAGCACCTGACGAACCTGCGGCACCTGGCCGGCCGGCGGGTGGACGTCCTGTTCGCGGCCCTCAGCGTCAAGGGCGCCGACGGCGCGCCCGGCCGGGTGCTGGCGCGCCCCGCCGCCGATCCCGAGGCGTGACGCCACGCCCGGGAGCCCCCGACAGGGGGGCCGGATGGCCCGGGCCGCGACCTCCGACGAGGTCGGGGACCTGCACCGCGAGGCCGGGGCGCTCGAGGAGGTCGTGGCAGACCTCACCCCGGAGAGCCGGCTGCTCGGAAGAGCATGAGCGGGGAGGGGCAGGACCGGGAAGCGGTCCGGGGGGCCGTTCCCGCGACGAACGGGGGCCGTCCCCTGAAGGCGCGCGACCTGACCACCAGCCCGGCCCGACACTCCTCGTCGAGGCGGCCGACGAGTTCCGCGACGAGACCACGGCCCCCGACCGGCTCTGGTCCGAGCGACTTCGCCACCCTCGAGGCCACGCAGGCTGGGGCTGGCACCGCCTTTCCACGGCGCTCGACGGCGTCGCGCGGTCCGTGGTGGCCTGGGAGCCCCGCGCCACCATGCGCGCGGGCGACGTCACGGCCGGGCTCGACCCGCGCCGGCGGCCTTTGGGCTCGACCGGGTCACCGTCGTCCACCGCCCGCGGCTGCTCCCCGCGGCTGCTCCCCGCGGCTGCTCCCCGCGGCTGCTCCCCGCGGCTGCTCACCGACAACGGCTCGGGCACCGTCGCCGGGGACCTCGCGGAGTGGCTGCAGGACAAGGGCCCGACCCCCATCCGGGGCGCCCGCGCTCCCCCGGCACCCCCAGACGCAGGGCAGGGCAGGATCCAGCGCCGGCACCAGACGCTCGAGACCGTTCGTCGGGGACACGACCCCCCCCGGATCGTCCCCCGATCCTCCCCACCTTGCTCGATCGCCACGACCTGCCGGGGGCTCTCGAGCGAGCAGGTCGGCGCCTTCGTCGAGCGCACCAGCCGCGCCCGCGCCCACGAGAGCCTCGCCAACCCCGCCCCGGCCGGCGCCTGCCTCGGCCGCGGCGGGGCCAGCCTCGCCGAGCGGGCCCGGATCGAGCGCCAGACCCTGGCCAGGCGCCGCTCGCACCACCACGCACGCGCCGCCCGAACCCCACCCCCAGATGGACCCCGACCCCGCGCCCCCGAGCCGCCCCGCCCGCCTTGGATCATCCGACGACGGACAGTTGAGAGACCGCGTTCGTCGGATGCGCGCGTCGCCCGCTCGTCGCGGCAGGGCAGGGTCGAGCGTATGTCGCCTCCCAGTCAGGAGCGATTTATGGTCGCCGATCCCGCCCCCGAGCTGACCTTCCGCGAGGCGGCCCACCTCGCCGCCGTGGGGCTGGGGCCGCCTGCCCCCGGGATCGGCGACACCGTCGAGATCGCCCGTGCCGGGGTCGAGCCCGCCATGACCGGCGTGCGTGCCGGCGCCGGAGGGCGCGTCCTTCGAGCCGGCGCCGGAGGGCGCGTCCTTCGAGCCGGTGGCGCGCGAGGCGCTGGTCCGGATCGCCGCCCCCCTCGTCGGCGGCGACGACACGACCTGGAGGCGCTGGCCTTCGGGCCCACCCCGGCCCATGGGCGACCCCAGGCTGGTCGCCGCAGCCCACGACACCCCCACGCCTTCGGCGATCGGCGCGACCCGTTCCCGGCGTTCGAGACCCTCCCCGCGCCGATCCCGCTCCCGGGCGCGATGCGCGCCGGCCACGGCGGCCGGCGTGGCCTTCATCCGCGTCGATCAGTGGGCCAACGCCCACGTCGCCGACGATCGCTCCCGCGAGGGCCGCGCGCCCGAGGGGCACCGCGCCTGCCGGGCGCCGGCATCGGCATCGAGGCCGACGCGACACGCGCGCCGGCCCCCGCCCGGGCCGCGGCGCCAAGTCCGGCGTCGGCCTCGACGCGGCCGCCGCTGAGGCCCGCGCCATCGAGGGTGAGCACCACCGCGCCGAGCGAGCCTGCGGACGCGAGCCGGCGATGCGCCGATGCCGTCCGAACCGCCTGCCCGGATCCCGGCCGAGGGGCCCGTCGGCGCCGTCGCCGCGGATGGACGCTCATCCTGCGCGGGCCCGCCCCGGCCGTCGCCGCTCGTAGGCTTTGCCCCTTCGTCGGGGATGCGATCCCCCCGCACGCCGCGGCGGGCGGCCTCAGGCGAGGGCCACGGCCGGCGCGCGGCGCGAGGCCCGACATCGCAGCGAGGCGAGGACCGCGACCGCCGCTCGCGGGCAAAGGCGCCGGAGCCCGGCCCCGGAACCCGGCCCCCGGAACCCAGCCCCGGAGCCCGGCGGCACGGAGCGGCACGCCCGAGCCCGCGCCGAACCCTGGGCCGGGGGCCGCCGAGGCCGGGTGGAGCGGTCCTTCGGGGTCCGGTGGCCCGCCCGTCCGCTCCGCACGGCGGGGGTTCCCTGGCGGGATCCTTGCCCCTATCGTGCGGCCCGCACGGGAAGGACGGGATCGCGGGTGAACGAGGCCTCGAAGGGCGCCATGACCGGCACCGACGCCGTCGGGGCGCCGCCGCCCTCGGGCGAGCCGATGGTCGTCTTCGACGGCGTGCAGAAGAGCTACGACGGCGAGACGCTGGTGGTGAAGGGGCTCGACCTTTCGATCGCGCGCGGCGAGTTCCTGACCATGCTGGGGCCCTCTGGCTCGGGCAAGACCACCTGCCTGATGATGCTCGCGGGCTTCGAGACCGCGACGCATGGCGAGATCCGCCTCTCGGGGCGGCCGATCGGCCAGGTGCCGCCCCACAGGCGCGGCATCGGCATGGTGTTCCAGAACTACGCGCTCTTCCCCCACATGAGCGTGGGCGAGAACCTCTCCTTCCCGCTGGAGGTGCGCGGCATGGGCCGTGCGGCGCGCGAGGCCAAGGTCGAGCGCGCGCTCGACATGGTGCGGATGGCGGGCTTCGCGGCCCGACGCCCGGCCTCGCTCTCGGGCGGGCAGCGCCAGCGCGTGGCGCTCGCGCGCGCGCTCGTCTTCGAGCCCGAGCTGGTGCTGATGGACGAGCCGCTCGGCGCGCTCGACAAGCAGCTGCGCGAGCACATGCAGCTCGAGATCAAGCACATCCACGAGTCCTTGGGCATCACCGTCGTCTACGTCACCCACGACCAGTCCGAGGCGCTCACCATGTCGGACCGCGTGGCGGTGTTCGAGGCGGGCCGGATCCAGCAATGCGCGGCGCCCGACGTGCTCTACGAGCGGCCCGCCAACAGCTTCGTCGCGGGCTTCGTGGGCGAGAACAACCGCTTGGCCGGTCGGATCGAGCGCCTCGAGGGCGAGCGCTGCGCGGTGCGGCTCGGTTCGGGCGAGCTGATCGAGGCCGTGCCCGCGGGCGCGGCGCGCGCGGGCGACGCGACGCTGGTGTCGATCCGCCCCGAGCGGGTCGAGCTTCGGCCCGGCGCCGCGCGCGCGCTCGAGGCCGAGGTGCTGGAGTTCGTCTACATGGGCGACGCCTTCCGCACGCGCCTGCGCGTCGCGGGATCGGACGAGTTCGTGATGAAGTCGCGCAACGCGCGCGGCCGGCGCCGCCTCGCGCCCGGCGAGCGCGTCCGCATCGGCTGGGATCCCTCCGACGCGCGCGCCCTCGACCCGCTCTGAACCGACAGGGGGCCGAACCCCCGCTCATGCAATGGGGAGACACCGCATGAAGAGACTGATCCTGACCACCGCCCTGGCGGCGGCGCCGATCGCGGGCTCGGCCCAGGAGCTGACCGTCCTGAGCTGGGGCGGCGCCTACGGCAAGAGCCACGAGGAGGCCTACGTCAAGCCCTTCGAGCAGGAGACGGGGATCGCCGTCGACCTGGTGGACGCCGACAACCCCGCCACCCCGATCAAGGCCATGGTCGAGGCCGGCAACGTCACCATCGACGTGGCCAGCGTCGAGTACGCCGACGGCGTGCGGCTGTGCGACGAGGGGCTCTTGGAGACCATCGACCCCGCGACGCTCTCGCCCGCGCCCGACGGCACGCCGGCGGCGGAGGACTTCCTGCCCGACTCGCTGACCGAGTGCCTGGTCGGCACCGATGTCTACTCCACCATCTACGCCTACGACTCGGAGGCGTTCCCCGACGGCCCGCCCACCACCATCGCCGACTTCTTCGACCTGGAGGGCTTCCCCGGCCAGCGCGGGATGCGCAAGACCCCCAAGGCCAACCTCGAGATGGCGCTGATGGCCGACGGGGTGGCGCCCGAGGAGGTCTACGACGTGCTCTCCACGCCCGAGGGCGTGGACCGCGCCTTCGCCAAGCTCGACGAGATCAAGGACGAGGTGGTGTTCTGGGAGGCCGGCGCCCAGCCGCCGCAGCTGCTCGCCGACGGCGAGGTGGCGCTGAGCACCGCCTACAACGGGCGCATCTTCAACGCCGTGCAGGAGGAGGGCCAGCCCTTCGAGATCGTCTGGGACGGGCAGGTCTACGAGTTCGAGGGCTTCGTCATCCCCCGCGGCGCGCCCAACATGGAGGAGGCGATGCAGTTCGTCACCTTCGCCACCTCGACCGAGCCGCTCGCCCGCGCGGCCGAGTGGATCAGCTACGGGCCGCCGCGCCGCTCCTCGGGCCCGCTCGTCGGCACCTTCCAGGGCACCGACGTCGAGATGGGGCCGAACCTGCCGACCTCCGAGGAGAACCTCACGAACGCCCTGGCCTCCTCCTACGAGTTCTGGGCCGACTACGACGCCGAGCTGAGCGAGCGCTTCAACGCCTGGCTCGCGCAATAGGCTCCGGGACGCTGCTCGGGCCCCGCCCGCCGCCCGGCGGCGGGCGGGCACCCGATCCGCCCGCCCCGCAAGAGGGATCGCCATGCCCGAAGCGCCCTTGATCGTCCCCGTCGCCACGAGCCGCGCCGAGCGCGCGCGGCGCGGCCGCCGAGGCTGGGAGCGGCGCCGCCCGCCCGGCCGGGCGGGCCGTCCGGGGACGCTCCGCGCCGGGAGCCCCGCCACAGGGACGCGGCGGGCGGCGGGCGCCCCGGGCATCGACCGGGCGGTCGCCGGCGCCTCGAGGCCGGCCGCCGCGAGCGGCCCGGCTCCCGGCATCCGTCCTTGAGCGCGCCCGCCGACCCGCACGCGGCCATCGCCGCCACCGCCGGCGGGGTCGCGGACGGGGGCCTGCGCACCGCGGACGGGCGCCCGCTCAAGGCCGCGCTCGCGCGCTCGCAGGCGCGCGCGAAGCGCCGCGCGTTCCTGCTGGTGGCGCCGCTCCTGGCCTTCGTGCTCCTCACCTTCGTGGTGCCGATCGGCCAGATGCTGATGCGCTCGATCGAGGATCCGCGCTTCATCGTCCACGTGGACAAGGGCACCGGCGAGCGCACGCCCGTCATGACCCGCACCCGCGAATGGCTCGCCGCGACCGAGCCCGGCGCGGTGCCCGACGAGGCCGCCTTCGCGGCCCTCGCGGCCGACCTCGTGGACCTCAAGGCGCTGCGCGCGCAGGGCGACGTGGGCACGCGCGTCAACTACGACGCCTCGGGCGCGCGCTCGATGTTCACCTCCGCCGCGCGGCGCGCCGAGCGGCTGGAGCCGCCCTACCGCGAGGCGATGACGGGCCTCGACCCCGGTTGGGGCGACCCCGCGCTGTGGCAGGCGATGCGCGGGGCCTCCTCGCGCTACACGGCCAACTTCTACCTCGCGGCGCTCGACCGCCAGCGCGCGCCCGACGGCTCCATCGAGCGCGTGCCCGAGGAGCTGCGCGTCTACCTCACGCTGTTCGAGCGCACGCTCGTCCTGAGCCTCCTCATCACGGCGCTGACGCTGAGCTTGGGCTTTCCGGTCGCGCACCTGCTGGCGACGCTGCCGCTCGCGCGCTCGAACCTGCTGATGATCCTCGTGCTGCTGCCGTTTTGGACCTCGCTGCTGGTGCGCACGACATCGTGGATCGTGCTCCTCCAGAGCCAGGGCGTGATCAACGACGTGGCCGTCGCGTCGGGGATCATCTCCGACGCGGGGCGCCTTCAGATGATCTACAACCAGACCGGCACGATCGTCGCCATGACGCACATCCTGCTGCCCTTCACCATCCTGCCGCTCTACTCCGTCATGCGGCCCATCGACCCCTCCTACGTGCGCGCCGCCCGCTCGCTTGGGGCCTCGTCCTGGACCGCGTTCCGCCGCGTCTACCTGCCCCAGACGGTGCCGGGGATCGGCGCGGGCGCGCTCCTCGTCTTCATCCTGGCGGTGGGCTACTACATCACGCCGGCGCTGGTGGGCGGCTCGGACGGCCAGCTCATCTCGAACCTGATCGCCTTCCACATGCTGTCGAGCTTCAACTGGAGCCTCGCCGCGGCGCTCGCCACGCTCCTGCTCGCGGGGATCCTCGTGCTCTACTGGCTCTACGACCGGCTCGTGGGCCTCGACAACCTCAGGCTCGGATGATGCCCGAGCATGCCTCCCTCCTCGAGCGCGTCTGGCGCTGGGCCTACCTCGCGATCTGCGCCGCGGTGTTCGTCTTCCTGATCGCGCCGATCGTCGTCATCGTGCCGCTCAGCTTCAACGCCGAGCCCTACTTCACCTTCACGCAGGCCATGCTCTCGCTCGACCCCGACGGCTACTCCTGGCGCTGGTACGACCGGCTGCTGACCTTCGGCATGAGCGCGCCCGACGCCCCGCGCGACGCCGCGTGGTGGCGCGACGCGTGGGAGAACGCGGACTGGATCGGGGCGGCCAAGAACTCCCTGATCATCGGCGGGGCCTCCACCGTCGTCGCCACGGTGCTGGGCACGCTCGCCGCCCTCGGGCTGTCGCGCCCGGAGATGCCCTTCCGTCGCGCGATCATGGCCGTCCTCATCAGCCCGATGATCGTGCCGATCATCATCACCGCGACGGGGCTGTTCTTCTTCTACTCCGCGACCGGGCTCGCGGGATCCTATGCGGGCATCGTGCTCGCGCACGCCACGCTCGGCATCCCCTTCGTCATCATCACCGTCACCGCCACGCTGGTGGGCTTCGACCACGGGCTCACGCGCGCGGCGGCCTCGCTCGGCGCAGGGCCGGGGCTGACCTTCCGCCGCATCACCCTGCCGCTGATCCTGCCCGGCGTGATCTCGGGCGCGCTCTTCGCCTTCGTCACCTCCTTCGACGAGGTGGTGGTGGTGCTCTTCGTCGCCGCCCACGACCAGCAGACCATCCCGCGCCAGATGTGGAACGGCATCCGCGAGCAGATCAGCCCCTCGATCCTCGCCGTCGCCACCGTGCTGGTGATCGTCTCGATCGCGCTCCTGACGACGGTGGAGCTCCTGCGCCGCCGCTCCGAGCGCCTCAGGGGCCTCTCGCCCGGCTGAGGGCCTTGCCCGATCGGGGTGGGCGAGGTCTCGCGGCTCGTGGGGACGGCGGCGAGCCCGTCGGCGCCGGAAGCGCCCGGATTGGAAGGGGATGGGGCGGCGCGAGGGCCCGCCGGCGGCGGGTCTTCGGATCAGGGGGCCGGCGCGGTGGCGGAAGGGTGGACGGCGTGGGGCCGCGATCGGAGCCCCGCATGGCGGCGGCTGCGGGAGGGGTTCGCGCCGTCGGCGCATCGGGCGGGCCACGCCCGGGCCGTGTCGGGCGACCCGGCCGGCTAAACCGGCGGCGGGATGACGATCCGGTCCCCTCGCGGTGAGCCGAGCGGGGGCCTGGATGGCCGTGCGCGTGACGGGGATGCCGGCGCGGGCCGAGGGCTTGCGCTGGGCGAGACGACGGAGCCGGCGATGCTGGGGCCCAGGGCGCCCGGTCGGGCGCGCGCGGCGGCCATGTGGCGGCTTTCGGGTTCCTCGACGGCAGGCCTGCCGCTGTCGATCACCGCCTGCTCGTGGCGGGCGCGGCTCATGCGTCTGCTGCCCGCCCAGTGACGCCGCCCGGCGACGACCCGCCCTGAAGGGCGGCCGCACGGCCCGACGAGGACGCGCGAAGCGCACCCGCTGTCGTGCGCAGGGCGCGCGATCCGTTCCGTCGGCCCTCCGGCCCCGCCCGGGCAGCGTTCAAGGCCGAGAACGACCGGCGCGCGAGGAGGGGGGCGGTCCCGTCCGACCCTCCCCCAGGGGTAGAGCCAGCGCCTCCGCCAGCTGCCGCGCGCTCACCGGCCTCGGGCACGGCGGGACGCCGGCGAAGCGCGGATCGACGACCTCGGCCTCGTGGCCGGTGGCGAAGATGAAGGGCCCGCCGCGCCGGCGCCGCGCCTCGGCCACGGGATGGGCCTGCTCGCCCTTGCGGTCGATGCCGGGCACCGCGCCGTCGAGCACGGCCTGCGCGTCGAGCGGGGCCAGCGCCGCGCCCACCGTGGGCGCGGGCTCTACCTCCTCCGCCCCCTTCCGCTCCGGGCCGTGCGCCCTCTCCTCGGCCACGAGGGAGTCGTCCTCGGCGACCGGGATGCAGCGGCCCATGAGGCTCGGCGCCGCGCTCGTCGCCCACCTGGCCCCGTGACCGCGAAGCTGTGCGATCTGGCCATCCGGGATCGGCGCCACAGCCCCTCGAGCCGTGTTCCGGCGGTTCGGGTGCAGTGGTCGGTCCGGCGCGGATCGCGGTGGCCGAGGCGGTCTTGGATCAGCCGCAGCTCGTGGCCCTTGCTGGCCAGCGCGACGCCGCAGGAGTGGCGCGAGCCATGTGCGGATGGACCGGAGCGAGACCCGCCCGCGAGGCCGCCGCGGCGATCAGGTCGTCGACCGACTGGCGGTTGAGGGGCCGGCCCCGCTCGGAGACGAAGAGCCACGGCCGAGGTGTGGTCTCGGGTGTGGTTCCGGGCCGTCGGGTCAGGCGGGGCGGGCGTGATCTGGAGGGTGGAGCCCTCCTCGAGCTGGGGTGCGTCGAGCTCGGCCACGCCCTCGGCCTACAGGGTGCGGCGCTGGATCTGCCACTCGTCGTCCGGCTCGCGCGGCACCGCTCCGAGGGCGGGCGATGCGGGCCTCGTTGGGACGGTGCCCACCACGTCGGCGCGGCGCTCGATCTCCTCGCCGAGGCGCTCGGGCGGGTCGGTGGCGTGCGGCCTGGCGCGGCGGCGCAGGGGGAGAGGGCCAGGGGGGGCCATGCAGGCCGGCGCGTCGGCCTCGGCGTCGCCCACGGGCGCGGCCTGCGCTTGGGCCAGCGGGCGCGGGGCCGGTCGGCGGCGTGGGCCGCCCGGGCGGCCGAGGCGTGGCCGGGCTGGACGCAGGCGTGACGGATCGCGGCCGCGACGACGCTGGTCCGGGCGCAGGCCGCGGGCGAGCGCGCCCCTCGTGAGGCGCACGCGGCCGTGCGGCCGGCGCGGCGCCCGTGGGCGAGCGGGCGATGGCCGGCCCGCCCGCCCCTCATGGGCGCCCGAGGTCGCCAGCTTGGCGCGCCCCTCGGAGCCGCGCGGGGCCGAGGGGCTTCACGAACGCGCTCCCGAACGCCTCGGCCTCCGAGGGGCCGATGGGCAGCCCGACATCCCGCGGCGTCCGCCGGCGTCGACAGCCACCGGGACGGCGCGGCCACCGGGACCGGCGCGGCTACCGGGATGGCGAGGCCACCGGAATGGCGAGGCCACCGGGACGTGCCCGGCCGCCGCGGCCGCCGCGGGCCGCGATCGGCCTCAGGGCCGTGCCGCGGCGTCGGCGAGGAGCGCGTCGAGCGCGGGCCGGCAGGTGCGCAGGGCCTCGCCCTCGGAGCTGCCGGGGGCGAGGCGCGCGACGCGGACGGGGCCGGGGCCCGAGGGGGCCCAGCGCTCGGCATGACGCGGCCCGCCGGTCTCGACGAAGGCGGTCAGCGTCGGCACGCCGAGGGCGGCCGCGACGTGCTGGCCGGCCGAGTCGTAGCCGAGATGGGCGTCGCAGGCCGCCACGGTGGCGAGGAAGGCGCCCGGATCGGCGGCCCAGCTCACCACCTCGGCGCCGTCCGTGTCGTCGAGGCGGCGCCCGTCGGGCAGGTGGACGACCCGCGCGCCCTCGGCCTCGAGGGCGGCGCAGAGCGCGCAGGCGGCCGCGCGCTCGGCCGCGTCCACGCCGCGCGACAGCACGATGCGGTGGCCCCGGGCCAGCGCCGCGAGCACCATCCCGGCCTCGAAGCGGGGGCCGACGCGCTTTGCCGGGTTGCCTCCCGTCCCGAACCCGACCGCGACGAGGGACCGCCCGTCGCGCCCGAGCGCCGCGCGCAGCGAGCGCGACCAGGCAGCGTCCTCAGGCCTGAGCGGCAGGGGCGAGGGGGGCGGGGGGGCGATGGCGAAGCGGCGGGCGAGCCAGGCGCGGGCGATGTCGCCGAGCGTGCCGGGGCCGCGGGCCTCCCGGCTCGGCAGCCGCCGGTAGGCGGCCTCGGGGCCGGGCGCCAGCAGGCCCAGCTGCGTCAGCCGCGTGTCGGGGTCGATCAGCAGCCAGTCGCCGGCGGCGAGGCCTGCCGTCTCGGCGCGGATCGCCTCGCGCAGCGGCAGCCAGGCATTGAGCCGGTCCATGAGCCCGCCGTGCCGGCCGTAGGCGACGGGGACGAGGCGCGCGCCCAGCCCCTCGGCGAAGGGCCGCGCGATCGCGGGGCCGACGAGCACCGCCTCGGCCTGCGGGAAGCGCGCCGTCAGGCCGGGCAGGAGCGCGCCGTTCACCGCCAAATCCGCGCCGAGCGTCACCCGCGACAGCACGATCAGCTTGCGCACGGCGCCCGCTGGGGCCGGCGCGCCCTCGCCCCAGCGCGCGCGGGCGAGGAGGTCGGCCTCGCCGCCGATGCCCTCGGCGGCGAGCGCCGCGTCGAGCGCGCCGCCCTCGGGCATGCGGCGGGCGCGCTCGACGACCTGCGCCAGCACGGCCTCGCAGGCGCGCGCGCCGCGCGGGGTGAAGCCGTCGCAGAGCGGCTCGACCACGCCGCCGAAGAGCGCGGCGCTCGCCGATCCGTCGCCCTCCAGCGCCATCAGCGCCAGCGCCGCCACCGCCGCGCGGTCGCGCCCCCGCGTCCGCAGCACCGCGGCGGCGAGCGCGGCGGCCCTTCCGAGGCGCAGCGCCTCGTTCACGGCGTGCCCGTGCGGGCCGGGCCGGACGGGGCCGCCTCGTCCGCCCGCCGGCCCGGCGCCTGCGCCCGCGCCGGGCGCGGCGGCCCGGGGGGGGCCGGATCGTCGGCGTCCGCCCTCTTTGCCCCACGCGCCCGCGCCGCCGGGGCCGCGCCCGAGAGGAGCGCGTCGGCCGCCGCCGCGACCTCGGCGGGATCGACGTCGAGGCAGGCGTGGCGCTCCATCGGGCAGTCGAAGGCGTGGCAGGGGGCGCAGGCGACGGGGCGCGCGAGGAGGTGGTGGGGCGTGGCGCGCGGCGCCCATTGGGAGGCGAGCTCGGTGCCCGCGAAGAGGATGATTGCGGGCACGCCCAGCGCCTCGGCCATGTGCATCGCCGAGGAGTTGCAGCAGAGCACCAGCCGCGCGCCCTCGACCAGCGCCGCGGCCTCGGGCACGCTGGTGCGCCCGGTGAGGTCGAGCGCCGCGCGGCCGATCCGCCGGGCCAGGTCGGCGCCGCGCGCCCGCTCGCCCGGCGCCCCGGTCAGCACCACCCGCAGACCCTGGGCCTGGGCGATCCGCCGCGCCGCCTCGGCCATCCGCGCGGGCTCGTACTGACGTGCCGAGGCGCTGGCCCAAGGGCTGAGCAGCAGGTGCCCGCCGGGCCCGCGGTCGTCGGCGCTCCGCCCGCCGGCGAGATGGGCGCGGGCGGCGGCGCGCGCCGCCTCGGGAACCGCGAGCGCCATCGCCGGGCCGCCGCGGCCGAACCCCAAGGCGCGGACCAGCGCGAGGTTGCGCTCGGCCTGGTGCAGGGCGCGCTCGCCCTTGGGCCACCGGTGGGTCAGCGCATGGCCCCTCTCGTCGGAGGCGCCCGCGACGAGCGCGATGCCGGCGCGGCGGCAGGCCCAGGCCGCGGGGTGCGGGCTCTGGGAGAAGCTCGTCAGGATCACCGCCGCGTCCCAGCGTCCCTCGCGCAGCCGCCCGATCAGGGCGGCCTCGCGCGAGGGCTCGAAGGGCGGCGATCCCAGCTCCTGCCACAGCGCGCGGTCGGACAGCACCTCGTCGGTCCACGGCAGGAGCGGCTCCGCTTGGGCGCCCGACGGGCTCGCCCAAAGCCCGAGGCGGACGCCGGGGCGCGAGAGGCGGATTGCCCTCAGCGTCGGGCCGGTCATGATCACGTCGCCGATGTTGTCGAGCCGCGCGACCAGGATGCGCCGGGCGTCGGCCCAGTCTGCGGCCCAATCTGCGGCCCAGTCGGAGGCCCAGTCGGAGGCCCAGTCGGCGGCCCGCAGGGCGGGGGCGCCTCGTCGGGGAGCGGCGGCGGGCCGGCCCGGGGAGGGCCCGTCGCGGGCGCCGCCCGGCAAGCCTTCGGATGCCGCGCCGCCGGCCGGGAGGGGCGCGAGGAGCGCGGCGAGCGCCGCCTCCGCCTCCGGCGCCCCGAGATCGCCCATGCAGCTCGCCGGGCCCGTGGGCAGCGGGCAGGCGCCCGACCACCAGCAGGGCTGGGCGGTGAAGTCCACCCGGCGCTCGGGGCAGGCGGGACGGGCCTGGAGGGCGGCGTGGCCCGACCCGAGCCCGTAGCGGCCGGCCGAGGACGGGCCGAACAGCATGAGCGAGGGCGTGCCGACGAGCGCCGCGAGCCTCAGCGGTCCGGTGTCGGCGCCCACCGCCACCGCGCAGCGCGTGAGCGCGGCGGCGAGATCGCGCAGCGGCATCGGCGGCAGCGCCCGGGCGCCCCCGATCGCCCCGGCCACCCGCTCGGCGGCGCCGCGCTCGGCGCCGCCGACGACCACCGGGTGGAGGCCGTGGCGCTCGCGCAGGGCCCGGCCGAGGGCCGTGACGCGCTCCTCGGGCCAGCGCTTGATCGCCATGCCGGCGTCGATCAGCAGCGCCGCGAAGGGGCCGCCCGGCGGCGCGAGCCGCGCGCGCGCGCGGGCGCGCTCGCCGTCGGTGAGGAACAGCCTGCCGGGGCCCGCGGCCTCGGGATGGACCAGCCCGTCGGCCGTCAGGAGCGCCACCAGCCGCTCCTCGACCCGCTGGTCGGCGGGCGGGTCGCGCCACAGATCGGTCACGGCGCGCGGCGCGCGCGCGGCGATCAGCGCGCCGATGCCGTCGGTGTCGGTGGTCGAGACGACGAGGTCGTAGCGCCCGCGATCGAGCATCCGCTCGACCGCCTCGCGCGCGCGGCCCCGTTCGGCGAGGTGGACGGCCGCCACATGCGGGTCGTGGCGCAGCAGCTCGGCGCCGGGCGCGAAGCACAGCGCCTCGCAGCGCGCGAGCGGGTGCGAGCGGGCGAGCGCCTGGAGCGCGGGCAGGGCGATGGCCACGTCCCCGAGCCCCCCCAGCAGCTCGACGAACAGGATCCGCCGCGGTCCGGACGCCGCGCCCGGAGCGGCGGGGCGTCCGGGAGATCCGGTCACGACCCCGGCATGCGCCGGCCCGGCATGGCGGTCGGG
Source organism: uncultured Alphaproteobacteria bacterium (assembly GCA_963799455.1). Lineage (GTDB taxonomy): Bacteria > Pseudomonadota > Alphaproteobacteria > Rhodobacterales > Rhodobacteraceae > CAWCXF01. The sequence goes on from CAWCXF010000007.1 coordinate 1,665,341, forward strand.
AGGTCCGGCCTCGGCGGCCGCGCCGCGCCGCGTCCCGGTCACGACGCCGCCGCGGGGAGGCCCGACGGCGCGGCGGGGGCCGGGTCGCGGGCCTCGTCACGATCCCCATCGCCCGCCTCGTCCCGGGCCTCGTCGGCGCCGCGCCGCAGGCCCGAGGGGCCGAACAGGGCGGCCGGATCCTCGGGGATCGACGGGGCGCGGCCGGCCAGCGCCTCCCGCGCGGCGGCCACGACGGCCTCGGGCGGCACGCCGCGCAGGCACAGATGGTGGCCCTCGGGGCACACGCTCTTGAGGCAGACCCGGCAGGGCACGTCGTGGAACAGCACCCGCCCGCGGGCGCGCCAGGGCGCGTGCTGGAGGTTGGTGAGCGCGTAGAGGTCGATCACGGGCCGACCGAGCGCGGCGGCCAGATGGGCGGGGCCGGTGTTGCCCGTCACCACCACCGGCGCGCGCGCGATCAGCGCGGCGAGCTGCGCGAGGTCGAGATCGCCCGCGAGCGACAGCGCGCCCGGGCTCCGGGCGACGCGGGCCGCCAGCGCCGCCTCCCCGGCCGACCCGGTGACGAGGACGCGCCAGCCATGGCGCTCGGTCAGGATCCGCACGACCCGCTCCAGCGCCTCGGCCGGATAGCGCCGCGAGGGCGCGCTGGCGCCGGGGTGGACGACCGCCCAGCGGTCGGCATGGGCGAGCCCGAGCAGGCGCAGCCGGTGGTCCGCCGCGGCCAGCGTGTCGGGGGGGATCGAGAGGGCCACGCGCTCGTCGGGCGCAGCGAGCCCCACGGCGGCCACCAGGTCGAGCTGGCGGCGCGCCTCGTGGCGCAGGTGCAGGCCGGGCTCGGTCTCGCGCACCCAGGTCGTCAGCAGGCGGTAGGGGTTCTCGCGGCAATGCGCCAGCCTGAGCGGGATGCCGGCGAGATGGCAGGCGAGGGCTGCCGGCAGCGGGCTCTGGCTGTGGACGGTGAGGATCGCGGCGGCGTCATGGGCGCCCCGCCGCAGGGTGTCGATCAGCGCGAGGTCGGCTCCGGGGTCGGCTCCGGTATCGGCTCCGGGGTCGGCGGGGCCCGGCGCCTTCATCCAGGGCGGGGCGTGGACGACCACCTCGTCCACCGCTGCGATCAGGCGGGCGGCCTCGGCGCCCTGGGGCGAGGTGAGCAGCGTCAGGTGGCGGGCGCCGCCTTCGCGCCCGGAGCCCTTCAGCGCGGCGAGCGCCGGGGCGCTCATCAGCACGTCGCCCATCGCGTCGAGCCGCACCGCGAGCACGCGCCGCGCCGCGGCCCAGGCGGCCGAGCCGCCCGGGGCGCGGCGCCCCGCCCCGGGCTCGGACGAGCCCGCCTCCCGGGGCGGGGCGGCCGGCGTCGCGGCGTCGGGCATCACGGCGTCGGGGACCGGGCGCGCGATCGCGGCCGATGGCGCAGTCGCCGCCCCGCCGAAGGACCGGCTCGCGCTCGCCGGACCGGCCGGGCGCGCGGCGGGCTCGGGCGCGCGGTCCGCCCGGGGCGGGACGCCGGCCGCGCCGGGGATCCCCCCCGGCCGCGCCTGGCCCGCGCCGGTCATCGCGCCGGTCATCGCGCTGGCCGGGCGCCGGCCGTGGCGCCGGCGGGGCCGCGCCCCTGGATGCGGGCGATGATCGCCGTGGTCGAGCGGCCCGGTCGGTGGCTCAGCAGCCGGACCTCGCCGCCCAGCGCCTCGACCAGCGCGGCCTCGGGCAGGCCCGCGCGGTCGTAGTCGCCGCCCTTGGCGAAGACGTCCGGCCGGAGCGCCCGGATGAGGGCGTCGGGGCCGTCCTCCTCGAACGCCACGACGTGATCGACGAAGGAGAGCGCCGCGAGCATCCGCAGCCGCGCGGAGCAAGGGTTGACCGGCCGCGTCGGCCCCTTGAGGCGGCGCACCGAGGCGTCGGAGTTGACCCCGACGACGAGCGCGTCGCCCAGCCGCCGCGCCTCCTCCAGGCAGCCGAGATGGCCGTCGTGGAGGATGTCGAAGCAGCCGTTCGTGAACACGACGCGGCGCGCCGAGGCCCGCAGCCGCTCGCCCAGGGCGGCGAGGGCGGCGGCCGAGGGGAGGATGGCGGGCGGCGGCGCCCCGTCCCCGGAAGGGCCGCCGTCCGCGGGCCGTGCGGCGGCGGGGCCGGCAGACGCCGCTGCGGCGCGGGTCGCGGCGATGGCGGGCCGGGCCCCCGTGGCTCCGGCCTCGCCGGTGGACGGAGCGGCGAGAGTCGACGCGGCGGGCGCTGAGACCGGGGCGGCCGAAGGCATGGCATGGACCTGGGCCTCGAGCGGCTCGGCCCGGGCGGAGGGGTGCGCCGCGCGGGTGGCCGGCGCGTCCGGCCCGGCTGGAGGGGGCGTCGCGGCGCGGGCCTGCGCGCCGGCGGTCCCGGAGGGGGAGGCCGACGGGGCGCCGAGGGCGTTCGCCGCCCCCGGCCCGGCCGGGGCGCGCGGCGGCGCGGCGAGCGGGGCGGCGGCTGCGCCCGCGACCTCGGCGGCCTGGGCGAGGGCGGCGCGCAGCTCGGCCAGGGTGCAGACGGCGGTGCCGGGCTTGGCGGTGGCGACGCCGGCGGCGAGGCAGGCCAGCCGCGCCGCGGGGCCGATCCCGGCGCCCGCGGCCAGCGCCAGGGCGAGCGCGGCTGCGAAGGTGTCGCCCGCGCCGGTGACGCCGGCGCCCTCGACGCGCCGGGCGGCCGGGAGGTGCAGCGGCGGGTGGCCCGCGCGCAGCACCGCGGCGCCGTCGCCGTCGAGCGTCGCCACCACCGCGGCGGAGCCGGTGCGCGCCAGCAGGGCGGGCGCGCCGTCCCGGAGCTGCGCCAGCCGGGACGGCGCGGGCCCGCCCGCAGGGGCGAGGCCGCTCGCGGGCGCGGACCCCGACGCGGGCACGTGGCCGAGGAGCGCCATGGCCTCGGCGTGGTTGGGCGTCACGGCGCAGGGGCGCAGCCGGGCGAGGCGCGCGAGGTCGCGCGCGTCGGCGACGAGGCGGCCGCCGCCCGACCCGCGCCACTCGGCGAGCCGGTCGATCGCGGCCGCCCCGACGGTGCCATAGGCGTAGTCGGAGACGATCACGGCGTCGGCCCCTTCGAGGAGCGCGCCCAGCCGCTCGGCCAGCATCGCCTCGCCCTCGGCGCCGGGCGGGCCGGCGTCGCCCTCGTCGAGCCGGGCCACGAGCTGGCCGCCCGCCATCAGCCGGGTCTTGACCAGCGTGCGGCGGCCCGCGAGCCGGACCAGGCCGCCGGCATCGACGCCCGCGGCCCGGATCGCCTCGGCCAGCGCCTCGCCCGCCGCGTCCTCGCCCGCGAGCGAGACCAGCGCGACGCGCGCGCCGAGCGCCGCGGCGCCCGCCGCGGCGTTGGCCGCGCCGCCCGCGCGATCGTGCCACGCGACCTCGGAGATCACCGGGGCCGGGGCCTCGGCGGCGAGGCGGCGCGCGACCCCGCGCGCGTAGCGGTCGAGCATCGCGTCGCCCAGCACGACCACCCGCAGGGCGGCGAAGGCGCTCGGATCGACGCTCACGCCGCGCGCCGTCCGCCCGAGGGCGCGGCCTCCATCGCCAGCAGCAGGCGCGCGGCCGCGTCGAGGTCGGGGGCGAGCGCGTGGGGCAGGCGGGCGCGCGTGAGCCGCCACTCGGTCTCGCCGCCCCGGTCGATCAGGATGGTGCGGCAGCCCGCGCGGCGCCCGGCCTCGACGTCGTCGAGGATGTCGCCGATCATCCAGGAGGCCGCGGGCTCGGCGCCCATCTCCGCCAGCGCCCGAAGCAGCATCCCCGGCGCGGGCTTGCGGCACCCGCAAGCGGTGGCGTAGCGCGCCACCGACCCCTCGGGGTGATGCGGGCACCAATGAAAGCCCGCGAGGCGCACGCCGTGCGGGCGCAGGAGGGCGTCGAGCCGCTCGCGCACCGCCGTCAGCGCCGCCTCGGGGAAGAGCCCGTGCGCGACGCCCGACTGGTTCGAGACCACCGCGACCCGCCAGCCGGCGGCGGCGAGCCGGGCGAGGCCCGCGCCCGCGCCCGGCGCGAGGCGGATCCGCGCGGGATCGACGTTGTAGGGCACGTCCTCGATCAGCGTGCCGTCCTTGTCGATGAGCAGCGCGCCCCTCACCGCGCGGCCTCCAGGAGCGGGGCGGGCGGCGCGGCGAGGCGCGCGTCGGCCTCCACGGCGGCGCAGATCTCGTGCATCAGGAGCGCGTGGACCTCCTGGATCCGCGGCGTGCTGCCCGAGGGCACCACCACCGCCTCGTCGCACAGCGCCAGCAGCGGCCCCCCGTCGCGGCCCAGGAGCGCCAGGCGGGTGAGGCCGATCGCGCCCGCCGCCTCGAAGGCGCGCACCAGGTTCGCGGAGCGGCCCGAGGTGGAGAAGGCCAGGATCGCGTCGCCGCGGCGTCCGAGCGCGAGGGTCTCGCGCGCCAGCGCGTCCTCAAAGCCCACGTCGTTGGACCAGGCCGAGACGATCGTGTGATCGCTGCCGAGCGCGATCGCGGGCAGGGCGCGGCGCTGCGGCAGGAGGAACCGCCCCACCAGCTCGCAGGCCATGTGCTGCGCGTCCGCGGCGCTGCCGCCGTTGCCGCACAGCAGCAGCTTGCCGCCGCGCGCGATGCAGCGCGACACCTCCTCGGCGAGGCGCGCGGCGCCGGGCGCGAGCGCGTCGCGGCAGCGCGCGAGGAGCGCCGCCAGCTCGTCGAACCCGGCGGCGGCGAAACCGCCCGTGGCGGGTGGGATCGCGGCGGGACCGACGGCCGTCCGGCCGGCCATGACGCGCGCGGTCCCGGCATCGGGCGCGAGGGCGGGCGCGGCCATCTCCGCGGGCATGGCGGGCGCCCGAGCGGGCGCAGGTCCGACGGGAGGGCCGGCCGCCGCCCCGAGGGGCCCGGGCCCGGCGGCCGGCGCGGATGGGCCGGCGGGCTCGGGCGCCGATGCGGCCGGCACGGCCGCGCGGTCGGCGGACGTGGCCGCGCTCGCGTTGGCTCCGGGGGCCGGTGTGGCCGCGAGCCGGCCACCCGGCCCAGCGGCGGGCGCGGGGCGCGAGGACGAAAGGCCGGGCGTCGGAGCGCACGCGGCGGTCTGGGCCTGCCCGTCCGCGCGGACGGGGCGGTCCGTCCGGATGACGCGGCCCCCGCCGATGGCGCGGCCGATGGCGCGGCTCGTCCGGCCGACGCCCTGCGGTCCGATGGCGTCGGCCGGCCGGACGACACCCCCTGCCCGGACCTCGGCGAAGGCGGCCTCGACGCCGTCGGCCACGGCCTCCCAGGTGAAGCGGTCGAGCACCCGGGCGCGGCCCTCGGCGCCCATGGCTCGGGCGGCCTCGGGGTCGGCGTGCAGGCGCGCGAGCGCCTCGGCCACCGCGTCCGGATCGCGCGGGGGCACGAGGAGGCCGGTGCGGCCGTCCTGGACGGTGTGCTTGATGCCGCCCACGGCCGAGCCGATCACCGGGCGCGCGCAGGCCATCGCCTCGAGCGGCGTGATGCCGAAGGGCTCGTACCAGGGCAGGGTGAGGAAGGCGTCTGAGGCGTGGTAGTAGTAGCGCAGCACGTCGCGGTCGCGCGCGCCGGTGAAGCGCACCGCGTCCAGGGCGTCCTCGTCGCGGGCGACCCCCATCAGGCGGGCCAGCTCGGGGCTCGCCGCGGGGTCGGGCAGGGGGCCCTCGCCGCCGACCACCAGAAGGAGGGCGTCGGCGCCGGTGCTCCGGCGGAACCGGGCGAAGCCCCGCAGCGCGTCGTCCACGCCCTTGCGCGGCACCATCCGGCCGAGCTGGAGCGCGACGAACGCATCGCGTGGCAGGCCCAGCACGTCGCGCGCGACCGCGCGGGGCAGGGGGGCCAGCTCGGCGGGGTCCACGCCGCAGGGCACCTCGCGGATCCGGGCGGGATCGACGCCGTAGAGCCGGACCAGATCCTCGCGGTCCTGCGGGCACTCGGCGATCACGAGCGCGGCCTCGCGGGCGACGCGCTCCTCGATGGCCAGGCGCTCGGGTGGGAAGCGGTCGGCCTCGCCCTGATGGAGGCGGCGCACGCGGCCGAGCGCGTGGAAGGTGACGGCGAAGGGGATGCCGGTCGCGGCCCGGATCTCGGCCGCAACCAGCCCCGACATGAAGAAGTTGGCGTGGATCAGGTCGGGCCTGGCCTCGCGGCAATGCGCCTCGGTCCAGCGCGCGAAGTCGGGCATGAAGGAGAGCAGATCCTCCTTCGGCACCGCCTCGGCAGGCCCCGCGGGGACGTGGAGGACGCGCACGCCGTCGAGCCACTCGACCTCATCGGGGAGATCGGGGGCGTCGCGCCGGGTCGCCACCTCCACCCGCCAGCCGCGGCGCGCGAGCTGGCGGGCGAGCTGGGCGACGTAGACGTTCTGCCCGCCGCCGTCGGCACCCCCCAAGCCCGCCAGCGGCGAGGCGTGCTCGGAGATCATCACGACGTGGCCGGGGGCGGTGGCCGACAGCAGGTCATGCATTGGCGGCCTCGCGCGCCGCCGCGGGGATGGGCGCGGGGATGCCGGTGACCTCGGCGAGCGCCGCGGTCCAGTCGGCGACGAAGCGCTCGATGCCGAAGCGCTCGCGCGCGATCCGGGCCGCGCCCTCGCTCAGGGCGCGCGCCTCGTCCGCGTCGGCGATCAGGCGGCGCATGTGGGCGTGCAGCACCTCCTCGCGCGTGTCGACGTAGCCGCCCACGCCGTTCTGGACGGCGGTGGCCATCTCGGTGGTGGCGAGGCCGAGGATCGGCAGGCCCGCCATCATCGCCTCGCAGACGGCGAGGCCGAGGCTGGTGTAGCGGATCGGGTTGAAGAAGAAGCGGTAGGGGGCCGTGACCGAGGGCAGGCGCGCGAGCGGCACCTCTCCGAGCCCGCCCATGGCCGTCGAGCCCATGCCGTAGAGGTCGAGCGGCACGGCTTCGCGGGCGCGCTCGAACACGTCGCGCCCGATGCGCCGGCCTCGCGTGGGCAGGTCGTTGACCACGGTGACGCCGCGCGGCCTCTCGCCGGTCCAGCGCACGCCCTCGGGCACGGTGACGCCGTGCTCGATCACGCGGGTCGGCGTGCGGCGCGAATCCCACATCAGCGCGTTGAAGGCGGTGACGTGGACCAGCAGCGCGCCGGGGTCGTCCACCGGGTGCGCCTCCTCGGTCGGATGCTCCAGCGGCGGGTCGTGCTCGAGGTGCAGGCGGGGCAGGCGGCGCTGCTCGGGGCTCAGGATCTCCTCGCGGTCGATCGTCCAGTTGCGCCGCGACTGGGTGAGCACGGCGTCGAACTGCATGCCGCGCACGGCCTCGGCGGGCACCTCGCGCAGGGTGTCGGGCCAGGCGAAGCCGGGCAGGCGGCCGCCATAGCCCTCGGGCCGGCCGGGCCGGGTCGGGACGACGATCTCGTGGGGGACGTGCGACAGATACCACAGGTAGCTGCCGTGGACGTGCCACGTCAGGAGTCTCAGGGGTCTGGTCACTGGTCACGCTTCGTCGGTGTGTGCGCCGGGCCAACTCCGGCCGGGCGCGCCAAGTTTCGTCCCCTCCACGAAGAAGTTGCCCCGGCGATTTCCCGCTCATTCCCCTTGGGTCAGGCCGAGCGCGTCGAGCAGCCTCAGATGGCGCGCCTCGGGCCGGGTGGAGGGAGGCGGCGGGGGGACCGGGTGGCTCAGCACGCCGCCGCCGAACTCGGGCGCGAACCCGGCGCGGCGGGGCACCCCGGCGAGATAGAGCGCGTAGGCGATCTCGAGCGCGGTGTGGCCGGGATCGGAGAGCACCACGGCGCCCCAGGGGGGCTCGCCGTCGAGCGTCACGGCGAGGTCGGGGCCGAGGATCGGGTCGCCTTCGGCGTGGGGCGGTCGGGCGCCCTCCCGGAGCGGGGCGCCCTCCCAGAGCGGGGCGCCCTCCCGGGGCGGGGCGCCCTCCCAGGGCGGGGGGCTTCCCCCGAGGCCGGTCAGCCGGGCGCCGCGGCGCCCGGCCCAGGCGGCGAGCGCGGCCAGCGCGGGGCCGAGGGCGGCGCGGCCCTCAAGGCCCCCGGCATGGGCGATGAGGAGCGAGGGCGCGCGGCTCCAATCCGTCGCGTCCCGGCCGCTCACAGCAGCGCCAGCGCCTCGGCGCGCACCTCGCCGAGCGAGGGCACGTCGTGCGGCGACAGGCGCATCCCGTCGAGGGCGCCCCCCTGGAGCCTGCGCGAGACCACGGCGCGGTGGCGCGCGCGGTCGAGCGGCGCCCAGCGCCCGGGCTCGGCGGCGAGGAACACCACCACCGAAGGGGTGCGCGTCGCCGCGGCCAGATGCGACACGCCGGTGTCGTTGGTGACGAGCAGGCGCGCGCCGCGCAGCAGCAGCGCCAGCGGCCCGAGGCCGGTGCGGCCCGCGAGGTCGAGCGCCGGCGCCGACATCGCCGAGGCCACCGCCGCCGTGACCGGGGCCTCCCCGGCCGATCCGGTCAGCACGACCGCGAGGCCGCGGGCGGCGAGCGCGTCGCCGAGGGCGGCGAAGCGCTCGGGCGGCCAGCGCCTTGCGGATGTGCTCGCGCCGGGATGGAGGCAGGCGTAGGGGCCGAGGGGCGGCCCGAGGGCCGCGTCGAGCGCCTCGCGGTCGGCGGGATGCTCCGGGAACTCCATCGCCGTCCCGCGATCGGGCATCCCGAGGTGACGCATGAGCCCCGTCCAGCGCTCGATCTCGTGGCCGCGGGCGGGGTAGGCCGGCCAGTCCGGGCCGCCGCTCATCGGTCGGTAGCCTGCGGCGCGCGCCGCGGCGAGGGTCGGCATGAAGGCGTCGAGATGGCTGCCGTCGCCCTGCATCTGGAGCGCGAGGTCGAAGGCGCGGGGGCGCATGGCGGCTTCGAAGGCGGGCCAGGGCGGGTCGGGCACCGGGCGCTCGGGGATGCCGGGGCAGCCGGGGAAGGCGATCACCTCGTCGATGGTCGGCAGCGCGCGGGCGACCAGTCCTTCCGTGCCCGGAAGCGCCACCAGCGCCAGATGCCCGCCCTCGGCCATGCCCGCGCGCAGCCAGCGCAGCGCCGGCCCCGCGCAGAGCATGTCCCCCAGGCCGGGCAGCGCGCGCAGGACGACGACGCGGCCCGGCGCGGTTCGAGGAGAGCGCGCCGACGACGCGCCGGACGCGGCTGCGGCCGTCCGGTCGGAGGCGGGCACAGGCCCCAGCGCGGGCGCCCCGGCGGGTGGGGGCGGTGGGTCGGAGGCGGGCCGAGAGGACGCCGCCGCCGGCGGGCGCGGCCCGGTGGCTGCGGTCTCGAAGGGCCCGGACGGGGCGGCGGGCACGGGTGACGCCCGCGATGCGGCGGGAGCGGGCTGGGGCGACGATCTCACGGGCGGCCTCCGCGGTGGCGGTTCAAGCTTCGGCGGCCCCCAACGCGCGAGCGCGCGGATGGGTGCAGGGGTGCGGGGGCGCCGGGACAGGGCGCGGTGGGCGGGCCCGGCTCCCGACCCGCCCGGCAGGGCCCGGCGTCGTCGGGCCCACGGGGAGCCTCAATGGATCTCGACGCCCTCCTCGGGCAGGCGGGTGGCGATCGCCTCCAGGAGCGCCGAGGTCGCGGCGGAGGCGGCGGTGGGGTCCGCGCACCAAGCGCGCAGAGTCAGGTCGACGCCCGAGGGGCCGAGCGCGGTGACCGGGCAGCCGGCCACCTCCTGCACCCCGGGGGCCGCTCGCGCGAGGTCGAGCGCGAGCGCGCGGACGCGCGCGAGGTCCGAGCCGTGGGCGACGCGGAAGGGGACCGAGGCCATCACGCGCGGATCGACCGAGGTGAGGTTGATCGTCACCTGGTTGAGGATGGTCGAGTTCGACAGCACCACGCGCCGCCCGTCCGCGGTGCGCAGCGTCGTGTAGCCGAGCGTCACCGTCTCGACCACGCCGGTCTCGATCCCGGTGGGGGCCGCGACCTGCACCCGGTCGCCCAGGCGGAAGGGCTTGTAGACGATCAGGCTCGTGCCGGCCATGAGGTTGGCGAGGGTGGACTGGGCGGCGAGCCCGAAGATGACCGAGGCGATCGACACGCTCGCCAGCAGCGCGGTGCCCAGCCGGTCGAGCGCGGGGACGGCGCGGGCGTAGAGGCTCAGCGCGATGAGCCACACGAAGACGCGCGCGATGCGGATGGCGAAGTCCGCCGCGAGCCGGTCGATCCGCTCGGACCGGTCGCGCGACACCAGCGCCTCGATCGCGCGCACGACCAGCGCGGAGGCGACCTTGCCCGCCGCGAGGTGGAGCGCGAGCAGGACCAGCGCGCCGGTGAGCGTCGCGGGATCGACCGCCGCCGCGAGGGCGCCGGCCCGCGCCTCCACCCCCTGCCATGTCAAGCCGTCCCACACCGCCGGGTCCGCTCCTTCGTCGCGCGCGCCTCGGGCCGATCGCGCCGGCGCGCCATCCTAGGGGCGCGCGGCGCGATGGAAAGCGCCCCCCCCGCACGCGCGCGCGCCGACGGCGCGCCTCGCCTCCGAGGCGGGCGCGGGCCGGCGCGACGGTCCGGGGAGGCGGGGCGGAGCCCGCACACGACCTCGGGATGGGGAATCCCCCCGCGGAGGGCGCCGGGGCCGCCCCTCAGCCCTCGGGCGCGACCTCGACGCGGTGGTCGCGGCCCTCCCAGCCGTCCTCGTGTCGCCGGGTGAAGACGATCGCGCCGCGCTCGAGCGGCCCGAGCGCCGCGCCCCAGAGGCCGAAGGGGCGCGGCTCGGCCGCGCGGTCCTCGACCGAGCGCCAGCCGTCGAGGCTCAGATGCAGCGTGAAGGGGCGCAGATCCTCGACCACCAGCGTCGCGCCGGGCGCGACGCGCCGCAGGGGCACCGCCGTGCGCCAATGGCGGACCATGGGCGGCCGGGCCGAGCGGCAGCGCCGCTCGACGCTCCCCAGCAGCTCCACCGGTCGGCGGCCGGCCATCGCCAGGGCCAGCTTGAGGAACTCCGAATGCGCCCAGACCAGCGGCATGGCGCTGCCCGAGGGCAGGCCGGGGGCGAGCGCGCGCTCGGGGATCGGCTCGGCGTCCCAGACCTGCTCGGGGATCATGCCGCCGGGGCCGGTCATGCGGGCCATCGCCCGCAGGTGGGGCAGGGCGTCCTCGCCGGCCTGGAGCGCGTAGTGGCCGCGCTCGCCGGTCAGCAGCGGCCAGCCGCGCCCGATCCCCTGCCCGTCGAAGGGCGCGCCGTCCGCGTGCTCGCCGTAGCCGTCCTCGGGGTAGCGGTGGTAGGCGCGCCCCTGAGGCGTCTCGACGGCGAGCACCGCGTCGGCCGCCGCCACGCTCGCGCGCACGCGCGGGTCGTCCGCCGCGCGCAGGCCGAGCCGGACAAGGGCGAGGAAGTCCATCGACACCAGCGCTTCGGCGGGCACGGTGAGCCCGCCGCGGTTGCGGACCTCGACGCTCTGCTCGGACGGCGGGCGGTCCCCGTGGGGGGCGATGCGCAGATAGGTGCCCGGCTGCCCGTGGGCGCGCGCGAGGGCCGAGCCCTCGGCGTAGGTCCACTCCTCGATCCGAGCGTTCCAGTCGTCCGCGAGCGCGAGCGCGGCCTCGCGCGCGGGGCCGTCGAGCCAGTCGGCGCCGGCGACGAGCGCGGCCACCATGACGGCGAGCGTGTAGGGGTTGAGCCCCGCGTTCTCCTCCCAGCGGTCCTGCGGCGTCAGGGGGCCGTGGCGGGCGATGTAGCCCACCGCGCGCTCGACCATGCGGCGGATGGGGGTCTCCTCGGCGCGGGCCGCGCCCTCCTCGCGCAGGCGGGCGGCGAGCAGGACCGGAAAGCCCACCTCGTCCATCTGCACCGCGCTCCAGTAGGGGCGGCCGTCGGGGTAGAAGTTCTGCCGCCAGTGGCCGTCCTCGCATTGCAGCGCCACGAGGTAGGCGAGCATCCGGCGCGCGTCGTCGACGAGCCCGCAGGCGAGCAGCGCCAGCCCGGTGTTGACCGCGTCGCGCGGCCAGACGAGGTGGTAGCCGCCCAGGTCGTCGCGCGAGCTGCCCCAAGGGACGCTGAGCGAGGCCACCACGGCGCCGGGGAAGGTGGCGTCCTCATGCGCCTTGAGCACGGCGGCCGAGCGCCGCGCCTGGGCGGCCAGGTCGTCGGGAAGGCCCTGCGGCAGCGTGATCGTCGCCGCCCAGTCGCGCCAGCCCGCCACGGCCTCGCCGCGCGCCGCGTCGAAGCCCGCGACGAGGCTCGAGCGGGCGAGCGTCGCGGCGCCCTCGCGCCAGTCGGAGAAGCCCAGGGCGAGCACGCCCACGGCCTGCGAGCACTCGCCCATCAGCGCCACGTTGCTGGGGCCGGCATGGGCGTAGGTCCAGCGCATCTCGCCGTGGCGTTCGAGATCCTGCCAGCCGTCGGAGACGCCGACATGGCCGGCGCTGGCGCGCGAGAAGCCGGGCTCGTGGACGAGGCAGAGCCAGCGCCCGCCGCCCGTGGCCGTCAGCGCCCCGCTCCCGCCGGCCTCGGCCCAGGCCTCGCCCGCGTCGCTGCGCGGCCCGAGGCGCGGGGCCAGCAGCGCGAGCAGCCGGCAGCCCTCGCCCTTCAGGCGGTGGCGGATCAGCAGCACGTCGCGCGAGGGGTCGGGCGCGATCTCCAGCGTCAGGCGGTAGGCGCCCTGCGGCCCCTCGTGGACGATCGTCGGCACCGGCACGTCCGGCGCGGGCGTCTCGATCCGGTAGCGCGCGACGCGCTTCAGCTCGCTCCAGCCGTGCGGCCCGGTCACGACGAACCCGAGGTCGCGGATCTGCGGCTCGCCGGTCGAGGGCCAGTAGACCTCGTTGACGATGCCGTGGCCGAGCGCGGCCCAGAGCCGCGAGGGGCCGAGCGCGGTGGCGATCAGATCCTTGGCCGAGGAGGTCCAGGTCGGCGAGAGGGCCTGCGGCCCCGAGGGGGCGTCGCCCGAGGTCGGCTCCATCTCAGCCGCCGCGCGCGAAGTCGGGGTAGTCGAGCATGCCCCCATCGACGAAGACGGTGGTGCCCGTGACGTAGGAGGCCACGTCCGAGCACAGCACCACGGCCATGTCCGCCACCTCCTCGACGCGGCCCATGCGCGCCAGCGGGATCTTGCCCATCAGATCCTCCAGCATCGTCGGGTCGCCCCACACCTCGCGGTTGATCGGGGTTCGGATCGCTCCGGGCGCGAGCGCCAGCACGCGCACGCCGTAAGGGGCGGCCTCCTGCGCCAGCGTCTTCGACAGCATCGAGACGGCCGCCTTGGAGGCCGAGTAGGCGCTGTAGCCGGACCAGGCGATCAGCTCGTGCACCGAGCTCATGTCGAGCACCACGCCCGAGCGCTGCGCCACCATGCGCCCGAGCGCCTCGCGCGCGCACAGATAGGGGCCGAAGAGGTTGACGTCGATCACGTGGCGCCAGACATCGGGCTCGCCCTCCCAGGAGCGCATCGGGCGGCCGTCGATGCCGGCGTTGTTGACCAGGATGTCGATCCCGCCCCAGGCGTCGTCCATCGCGGCGAACATCGCCGCGACGGCGGCGGGGTCGGTCACGTCGGCGCGGTGCGTGATCGCCTCCGAGCCGCCCTCGCGGATGCGGCCCGCCACCGCCTCGGCGGCCTCGGGGTGGACGACGTAGTTGACCGCGACCCTGGCGCCGGAGCGGCCCAGCGCGAGCGCGATCGCCTCGCCGATGCCGGAGTTGGCGCTGGTCACCAGGGCGCGGCGGCCGTCGAGGCGGATGTCCATGCGGGCCGTCCGGAAAGAGGGAAGGGTGGGCGCCGCCGGGGAGGCCCGGCGGCGCCCTGGCGCCTCAGTTCGAGGCGGCCCCGGCCTCGGAGCCGGACGAGCCGTCGTCCTGCGGCATCGTCGCGGGCTGTTGGGCACCCGCCTGCTGCGAGCCGTCAGGGGCGGTGACGAGGAACGCCACCGCGATCGGCTGGCCGGCGATCAGCTCGGGCCTGTCCTCCTCCATCGTCCGGGCGCCGAACTCGTAGGTGCCCATCTTGCCGGTGTCGCGGTGCAGCATCGCCACCACCTCGGTGTCGGCCGCGACCTCCTTGTCGAGCGGGATCTCGATGCCGGTGCTCTCGCCCGCCTTGACCGGCGCGTAGCCGAGCGCGTCGGGGATCAGCTTGCCGCCCTGCACCTGGTGGATCGCCACGAAGCCGTCCTCGGGCATGTAGGCGAGGTCGATCTTGAGCTGACCGTCGCGGACGGGCTGGCTCTCGACCTCGATCGCCGCCATCTGCTCGCCGCCCCGGGTGGCGTCGGGCGCAGCGGTCGCGGTCTGCGAGCCGCCCTGCCGCGTCGGCTGGCCCGGCTGCGTCGCGCCCGAAGCGTCGGGTGCGGCGGTGGCGGTCTCGGCGCCGCCCGTGCCTTGCGTCATCGGCTGGGTGCCGCTCTGCGTGGCGCCGGAGTCCGACTGCGCGGTCCGCGCCTGATCGCCGGTCGTGGTCGTCGGGGTCGTGCTGTCCTGGGCGAAGGCCGAGGTGGCCAGCAGCGCCGCCGCCGAGGCGGCGCCCAGGAGTTTCGAGAAGGCAGTCATGGCTTAGCTCCCTGTGAAGCTAAGGGCCGGGGATGTGCATCCGGTCCAGGGACCGGCGGAAGGCACCAGCGCCATGCGAGCAACGGCGATCCGGCCGGGCGGTTCCGCGGCCGGCCCATCACATTTCGCGCCTGCGGCGCAGGCGCGCGGGAGGCCGGCGCGGGGCGCGCGCATGGTGGGGGAGGGCCGGCGCCGCGCGGCCCGAGGGGCGGGGCCTGGGGCCCGGGGAGGGCGCGCGCGGCGGTCGGGCCGGAGAGCGGCGCCGTGCCCCGGTTCCTGGGCCCCATCGTCACCGCGCCCACGGCGCCCCATCCGGCGCGCCCCATCCGGCGCGGGCGGCGATCCGCGATCGCAGAGCGCCGATGAGGACGACTGTCCCGCGCGCCGCGTCGGCCCTCGCGGTCCTGTCCGCGCGGCCGCCGGCGGCGCACGCCCCCTCCCCCCGCCGGCCGGCGGGGCGCCCGCGGCGAGTGTGGCGCAGGCCGTGAGGCGGGCGCTCGGGGCCGCGGTCTCGGGGCTGCGGGGACGCTGGTGGCGCGCGAGGAGGTGCTGGCGGCGCCGCAGGTCGAGGGGCTCGCCGTGACCGCGCTCGACGCCGATGGGGGCGAGCGGGTGGGCGCGTGGGGGACGCTGGCGCGTCTCGACGACGCGGGGCCGCGGGTGGCGCTGCGGCAGGCCTTGGCAGGGGCCGGGGCCGGGGCGCAGCCGGCGCCGCGCCGGCGGAGCTCTCGACGCGGGTCTCGCGCCTCGGGGAGGAGCCGAAGCAGGGCTCGCGGGCATCGAGCGCACCGCCTCCGTCGCCAGCGACAACGCCTCCACCACCGCGGTCGAGTCCGGACCTCGGCGCCGCCCCGACCGCGCCCTCGACGAGGTGGAGGACGCCGTGGCGCGGGTGCGCTCCGACCTGCCCCGGACGGTCTCCGAGCCGATCGCCCGACGGCTCGGCGTCACCGGGCCGCCGGTCCTGACCTGCGCCGCCTCGGACCTCATGCGCTCGATCGAGGGGCTGTCGTGGCATGGGGACGACTCCGTGGCGCACGCGCTCCAGACCGTGGAGGGGGTGGGCAAGATCGAGCGGCGCGGGCCGCGAGATCCGCGTGAGCCTGGACCCCGACCGGCTGGCCGCGCTCGACCCCGCCCTGCGCGCCGACCTCGACACGCTGGCGAACCTGCACGCGACCACCTCCGACGGCTCGACCGCGCCCTTGGGATCGGTGGCCGAGATCGGGCTCGACGCGCCCTCCGCCACCGTCGCCGGCCTGATCGCCGGCGCGTTCGAGGCCCGGCCGTCTCGATCCGGCACGCGAGGCTCGCGCCCGCCGCGAGGCGGCACGCGCGCCACGGCCGCGGTGAGGAGATGTGGCTGCGGGGGGCCTGCCTCCCGGGCGCGAGCCGTCCCGCGACGCTTGGCCGCGACGCTTGGCCGCGCGCGCCTCGGTCGATCAGGCCTCGTCGCGGCCGTGGGCCTCGGCGGGGGGCGAGGTGGCCTCGACGGCGGTGAGCGCCTCGGTGATGCGGTAGCTGTGCTCGGCGCCCGCGGGCACGAGCCAGGAGTCGCCGGGCTCGAGCTTGACGGTCTGGCCCTCGACGGTCAGCTCGGCGCGGCCGGAGATCACGTAGCCCACCGTCTCGTAGTCGCGCGAGTGCTCGCCCAAGCCCTCGCTCGGCCCCTGCTCGCGCCACATCCGCATCGCCACATGCTTGCCCGAGGCGAGGTGGATCTGCCCCATCCCGCCCTCCGGCGAGGCCTCGCTCGACACCTTCTTCACGCTCGTGTCGGTCATGGTCGTCCTCCTCGATGGATCCCGCCGCCGCGCGGCGCGCGCCCGGGGTAGCGTCCGGCGGCGCCTCCGGTTCCCGTCGCGCGCCCCGAGGCCGGCGCCCCGGCGCTAGCGCAGGAGCCCGCGCGCGCCGCCCGAGATCAGGCGGTTGACCTCGATCAGCACGCGCGCCGCGGCGAGCCCGCCGGGGCAGGCGAGGTAGTTGGGCGACCAGACAGGGTCGAATTTCTCCTTGAAGGCGCGCAGGCCCTCGAAGCCGTAGAGCCCCTCGCCGTGCTCGTAGACGAAGGCGCCGAGCCTGTTCCAGTGCGAGGCGAGGGGGTGGTGGGAGAGCCCCGCCAAGGGGACCGCGCCGAGGTTGAACCACGCGTAGCCCTCCGCCTTGCCCCACAGCGTCAGCTCGGCGAAGAGCGCGTTCATGACGACGCCGGGCGCCTCGGGGTCGTGGCGCATCAGGTCGAGCGACAGCTCCTCGCGCTCCGCCCCGAGCCAGAGGTTGGCGAAGGCGCGCACCCGGCCGTCCGCGTCGCGCATCACCGCGTGGGGATGGTTCGAGAGATAAGCCGGATCGAAGCGGCCCAGCGCGAAGGACTTCTCCTCGCCCCGATGCCGCGCGAGCCAGGCGTCGGAGACCGCGCGCAGCTCGTCCATCAGCGCGGGCACCGCGGAGGCGGGGACGATCTCGAAGGACAGGCCCTCGCGCGCGGCACGCGAGCGGGCGTGGCGCAGCCCCTTGCGCGAATGCCCGTCGAGCGAGAAGCCCGGCAGCGGCACCCGCGCGATCTCGCCGATCTTGAGCACCGACAGCTCCATGTCGAGATAGGTGGGCAGGAAGGCGGTGCCTATCGCGTAGAAGGCCGGGATCAGCCCCGCGCGGTCGGCGCGCTCGTGCAGCGCCCAGGCCAGCGCCTCGCCCGCCTCCGGGTCTCCGAAGGGGTCTGATTTGGCGATCATCGCCACGCGGGTGCGGCGATACATGAGAAAGGCGTCCTGGCGCGGCGAGACCAGGAAGCGCTTGTCGCCCAGGAGCGCGATGTTGGCCTCCGTGTCGCGGCTCGCGCGCACCAGCCGGCGCACCGCCTCGGGGATCGGCTCGGGCGCGTCGCGTGGCGCGCGCGGGCGCAGCAGCGACGCCGCGCCCAAGGCCGCCAGCGCCACCGCGGCCGCCACCGAGGCGCGCAGGAAGCGCGGCGCGTCGGCGCTCCAGGCGACGCGCCACCACAGATCGCTCGCGTCGTCCACGCGGCGGTAGGCCAGGAGCCCGAGCCAGATCGAGGCGCCGATCAGGAGAGCGGCGCCGAGGCCCCAGCTCCAGGTGAGGCGCAGCGGCCCCTCGTCGCGGCGGTCGAAGGCGGGGCGGAAGGCCGCGAGCGCCGTCATGGCGAGCGCCATCAGCCCCGCCTCCTCCCAGTCGAGGCCCTTGAGCAGCGAGGCCAGCGCGCCCGAGCCCAGCGCGCCCATCGCCAGGCCCCACGCCCGCGCCTGTCGCCGCAGCAGGCCCCGCGCCAGCACCAGCAGCACCACGCCCAGCGCCGAGCCCACGAGATGCGAACCCTCGACCAGCGCCAGGGGCGCGACCAGCTCCAGCGCCTGCGCGCGCGGGCGCAGCGCCGGGAGCGCGCCGGAGAACAGCAGCACCGTGCCCGCCAGAAGCGCGACCCCGGCGGCCAGCGGCGGCACCAGCGGCGCGATCCCCTGCGCGACGGCGGCGGCGCGCCCGCGCGCCGCGCCGCGGTGCCCACGCCACCACAGCGCCGCCAGCCCGAGCGCGGTCACCGCGAAGGGCAGCAGGTCGTAGATCAGCCGGTAGAGCACCAAGGCGGCCAGCACGTCGGGCCGCCCGCCCAGGCCCAGGGCCGCGATCAGCGTCGCCTCGAAGGCGCCGATGCCCCCCGGCGCGTGGCTGACGATGCCCACGACCACCGCGGCGACGTAGGCCACGAAGAACGCCGCCGGGCCGACCTCGATGCCCGCGGGCAGCAGCACCCAGAGCGCGAGCGACGAGGCGCCCACGTCGATCAGGGACACCGCCATCAGAGCCAGCGCCTGGACCCGCGAGGGCAGGCGCAGCGCGACCCCGCGCACCCGCAGCGTCCGCCCCTCGGACCCGGCGAGGGCGAGCAGCGCCGCCACCGCGACGAGGAGGGCCGCGCCCAAGCCGCGGTCGATCGCGGGCGGCGCGCCGAGCCGCGCGGCCGGCCCCGAGGGGTCGAGCAGCAGCGCCGCGCCCGCGGCCGTGGCGACCGCCATCCAGAAGCTCGCCCACGCGAAGGCGAGCACGCCGCCGACCGCCGCCGCGTCGAGCCCGCGCGCGCGGTAGACCCGCAGCCTCAGCGCGACCCCGGTCAGCAGCGTGAAGCCCAGCGCGTTCGACACCGCCTGGCCCGCCGCGCCGGTGAGCCCCGCGAGCCAGTCGGGCATCGCGCCGGGTGCCGCCGCGCGCATGGCGATCACGTCGCTCGTCGACAGCGCCGCGAAGCTCGCGGCGGTGAGCGCCAGCGCCAGCGCGACGTCGAGCCGCGGCGTGGCCGTGATGGCGCCCTTCAGCGCGGCGAGCGTGACCTCGCGCGACAGCGCGTGCAGCGCGAGGAGGCTCACCGCGCCCACCAGCACCGCCAGGCCCAGCCGCAGCGCGGGGCGGTCGAGCGGCGGCCGTCGCCCGGCGGCCGCGCGTCGGCGGCGCTCATCGCGTGCGGCCCCGGCGCGGGGCCCGTCCCCCGCGCGCAGGACGGCCGCCGCCTCGGGCGCCGCGTCCCGGACGGGGCGGCCGGGCGGACCGGGAGGCCTGCGTCGGGCGCTCTGCGGGCGCGGCGTCGAGGGGCGCGACCCGCGGGCCGGACGGGCGGGGGGAGCCGGGCGGGCGGGCCGACGCTCCGGCGCGGACGGCCGGGGCCGGAGCGCCGCGGGATCGCGGTTCGGGGGAGGGAGGGGGGGCTTCGGACAACGCGCGACGACCTCTGGCAGCTTGGCGAGGAGATGTATCCGCTTCTCGCGCCTCGCCCAGCCCACGCCGTCCCGGCCCGCTCCCCGCCGCGGGCGAAGCCGCCGCCCTCGTGCCTCGCTCGGCCGCCGCGGCGGACGACCGCCCGCCCCCGCGCGGACCCGCGCGGAAGATCGCGCCACGGGAAGATCGCGCCACGGGCCGCTCGCGGGCACGATCCGCACCGCCGCCCCCAGGGCGTCACCCCCGGCCGGTGCGGCCCCGGGCGCTCCCCTCGGAGGCGGAACGGCTCCGTCACAGCCCATCGGGCATCGCCCAGCCCATGGGGGACCACACCGGCCTCCCTTCGCAGGAGACCGGACCAGCCCGGCCCCACCCGGGGGAGCCTCGACAGGCCCCGGAGCGGCTCGCAGAACGGTGCGCCCGCGGGGGCGTCGCGCTCGGGCACGGCCCGGCCGTGGTCCCGCGAGCGGGCCCCGCAGGCCGAGATCCCCCGCAGGCCCTAGTCGGGCACCAGCATGTAGCCCGCCCCCCGCACGGTCTGGAGGTATCGCGGCCGGCGCGGGTCGCTCTCGATCTTGCGCCTGAGCCGGGTGATCTGCACGTCCACCGCGCGCTCCTGGGCCTGGTCGCCCTCGCGGCCGAGCGCGCGGGTGAGATCCTCGCGCGAGAGCGCCTCGTGGGGGCGGGCGGCGAAGACGCGCATCAGCTCGGCCTCGGTGCCGGTGAGGCGCACGGGGACGGTCCCCTCGGCGCCCTGGCGCCACATCTCGCCGCGCGTCGCGTCGTAGCGGATGGCGCCGAGGCCGAGGAGCTTCGGGCCGTCGTCCACCGCCTCGGGCGCGCGGCGCAGGATGGCGGCGATCCTGAGCAGCAGCTCGCGCGGCTCGAAGGGCTTGGCGAGGTAGTCGTCCGCGCCCGCCTCCAGCCCCTCGATGCGATCGCCGGTCCCGGCCTTGGCCGTCAGCAGCAGCACCGGCGTGTCGCGCCCCTCGCGCAGCCAGCGGGTGAGCGACACGCCGTCCTCGCCCGGCATCATCACGTCGATCACCGCGAGGTCGAAGTCGAGCCCCGCGAGCACGCGCCGCGCATGGGCCGCCTCGCGCGCCACCGAGACGAGGTAGCCGTGGCGCATGAGATACTTCCGCAGCAAGGTGCGGATGCGCTCGTCGTCGTCCACGACCAGCAGATGGGCCTCGGGGTCGCTCACGGCCGCGCCGATGCCCGCGCCGCCATCAGCGGCCGTCCCGGTGGAGCCGGTGCAGGTCGGGGTCCATCATCGCCTCGAGCACCTGGCGGAAGCCGCCGACGGCCTGGGGGCCGGCGGCGCGGTAGGCGCGGCGCATCCGCGCGCGCTGCGCGTCCGACAGCGCGCCCTCCAGCGCCGCGCCCTCGGGCGTCAGGAACAGGTGGCGCTCGCGCTTGTCGCGCTGGCCCACCCGGCTCTCGACCAGGCCCTGCTCGATCAGGGCGCGCAGCACGCGGTTGAGCGACTGCTTGGTGACGCCCAGCACGGCGAGCAGCGCGTTGACGGTGGAGCCGGGGTCGCGGCCGACGAAGTGCAGCGCGCGGTGGTGCGCGCGCCCGAGCCCGCGCTCGGCGAGGATGCGGTCGGGGTCGGCGGTGAAGCCGCGATAGGCGAAGAACATCGCCTCGATCCCGCGCCGGATCTGGTCGTCGGTCAGGAACAGGAGCGACTCCCCCTGCGCGTGCTCGTTCATCCCGCCCCCATCCCGCCCCCATGCCGCCTCGCACCGCGACGCTCCGGGCCGCGAGGCCCTCGGTGATGACCGGCAGGGTATGTCAGCCTTGTTGACATTCCAAGGGCGCGTTGGTAGCCGAGGCCTCCGGCGCAAGGACATGGCCACGAAGACCATGCTCGCGCAACATCCGAGAAGGGGGTGGCACGGCGATGGCGGCGACGGGGCCCTACGACGACCGCGACGGCTCGATCTGGATGGACGGCGGGCTGGTGCCCTGGCGCGACGCGCAGGTGCATGTCCTGACCCATGCGCTGCACTACGCGAGCTCCGTGTTCGAGGGCGAGCGCGCCTACGGGGGCCGCATCTTCGAGAGCCGGGCGCATTCCGAGCGCCTGCACGCCTCGGCAGGCGCGATCGACTTCGAGATCCCCTGGAGCGTGGACGAGATCGAGGCCGCCAAGACGCAGGTGCTCGAGGCCAACGGGCTCGAGGACGGCTACGTGCGCGCCGTCGCCTGGCGCGGCTCGGGCGAGGACATGGGCGTGGCCGCGGCGCGCAACCCGGTGCGCCTGGCCATCGCGGCGTGGCAGTGGGGGGCCTATTACGGCGACGCCAAGATGCGGGGCGCCAAGCTCGACGTCTCAAGGTGGAAGCGGCCCTCTCCGGAGACCATCCCGAGCCACGCCAAGGCGGCGGGGCTCTACATGATCTGCACGATGTCGAAGCACGCGGCCGAGGCCAAGGGCTGCTCGGACGCGCTGATGATGGACTACCGCGGCTACGTGGCGGAGGCGACGGGGGCCAACGTGTTCTTCGTGAAGGGCGGCGAGGTGCACACGCCGCTGCCCGACTGCTTCCTCGACGGCATCACGCGGCGCACCGTCATCGGCATGCTCCGCGAGCGGCAGGTGCGCGTCCACGAGCGCCACATCGAGCCCGCCGAGATGGAGGGCTTCGAGCAGTGCTGGCTCACGGGCACCGCGGCCGAGGTCACGCCGGTGGGCGAGATCGGACCCTACCGCTTCGAGGTCGGCGCCATGACGCGCGACATCAGCGCGGCCTACGAGGCGCTGGTGCGGTCCGGCGCGCCGGCGCGGGCCTGAGCCGGGATCCTCGGACGGCCTCCTCCACGCAGGCGCGGGCGCAAGCCACAGAGGTCATGACTGTTCGACCTGTCCTAGGCCTCCTCCACGCAGGCGCGGGCGCAAGAGCACGGGGCGCGTCGTCCCTCCGCGAGGCTCGGGCGTCGCCCTTCGACCGGGCCCGGTGCGAGCGGCGCGCGGGCAGGCCCGGGCGGGCGGTCGAGCCGAGGGCGCGCGGCGCCCATGGTGCGCGCAGGCCTCGCCGGTCGGATCGAGGCTGGATCCGATCGTGTGGCGTCCGCCGGAGAGGGCGCGGTCCCGAGCGCCGGCCCGACGCCCGAACCGACGCCCGGAGCGCGGGCTGTGCGGCCCCCGGGGGATGACGGCTGGGGACTGACGGCGCGTGCGCCGCGCCACGGCCGGCCCCAGCCCGACCGGGCCCGGGCGTCATGCCGGGGCACCGATGCGTCCGGTCCCGCGTCCCGCCCCGCCCGGGCGTCGCGTCAGGCGGTGTGGCTGCGCTCGATCCTGAGGAACTGGCGCAGCCGCGCGCCGCGCTCGGCGGCGCCGGGTTCGCCGTCGCCGCGGCGATGCAGATCGACCACCGCGCGGTGGCGTCCCATCAGCCGATGGCGCCGCTCGAGGTCGAGGAAGCGGGTCAGGCGCGCGCCCAGCGCGCTGCGATGGCTCGGGGTGGGGCGTCGCATGTCGTCCTCCCATCCTGGCGGAGCGTCTGTCGTCTCCGACGCGTCACGGTAGCACGCGCCACCGATGGTCGCACCCCGCACGCGACGGCGACGGGAGCCCGCAGGCCACATCCGGCCGCCGGCTCAGCCCCCGGCGGCATTCTCCTCGACGGTGAGCGTCGTGGCGCCATACCAGTCGGCGGCGGCGCGGATCTCGGCGTCGGACAGGCCGGCGGCGACCTGGCTCATCACCTCGTGCGCGCGCCGGCCCGACTTGAACGCCTTGAGCTGCTCGGCGAGGTAGATGTTGGTCTCGCCGGCGAGGTTCGGGGCGTCGGGCACCACCGCGATCCCGTCCGCGCCGTGGCAGCCCGAGCAGAGCGCAGGTGCCTGCGCCGGGTCGGCCGAGAGCGACGCCACGGCTCGGTGCGAGGCGTACCAGGCGGCCACGTCGGCGATCTGCTGGTCGCTGAGCGAGGCGGCCACGACGCTCATCATCTCGTTGACGCGCTCGCCGGAGCGGAAGGCGCGCAGCTGCGCGGCCAGGTAGTCCGCGGGCTCCCCGCCGATGTGGGGCGCCACGGGGATCTGGGCGTAGCCGTCGAGCCCGTGGCAGGTGCGGCACATCCCCGCCACCTGCCGCCCGGCCTCGACATCCTGCGCGCGGGCGGGGGCGCCCCCGGCGAGCGCGAGCCCGCCGAGGACGATGACGAGGATCCCCCTCACTCGGACGCCGCCCCCTCGGGCTCGTCCGGGGCGGGCTCGCCCGACGCGTCCCCGGAGCCCTCGGACGCGGCGTTCGAGGCGCCCTCCGACCCGGTGTAGCTGATGCGGTAGAGCGCGCCGGCGAGGTCGTCGGAGACCAGCAGCGAGCCGTCGGTCATCACCGCCACGTCCACGGGGCGGCCCAGATACTCGCCGTTCTCGTCGAGCCATCCCTCCGCGAAGGGCTCCGTCGTCGCGTCCCCCGCCTCGTCGACGAACGTCACCATCACCCGCGCGCCCACGGGCGTGGTGCGGTTCCAAGAGCCGTGCTGGGCCGAGAAGATGGCGTTGCGGTAGCGCTCGGGGAACGAGCCGCCGTCGTAGAACGCCATGCCGAGGTCGGCGGCGTGGGCCACGGTCTCGGAGGCGGGGAACGCCACGCCCTCGGGCGGCTCCTCGCCCTCGTACTCGACCGTGCGCACGTCGCCGCCGCCGTACCACGGGAAGCCGAAGTTCTGGCCCATCTCGGTCTGGCGGTTGATCTCGCCCGGCGGGATGTCGTCGCCCATCCCGTCCACCTGGTTGTCGGTGAACCACAGCTCGCCGGTCCCGGGGTGGAAGTCGTGGCCCACGGAGTTCCTCACGCCGCGGGTGAAGACCTCGCGCTCGGTGCCGTCGGTGTTCATGCGGACGATGCCGCCGATGCCCCACTCGGCGTAGAGGTCGAGCTTCTCGGGCGGGGGCACGTTGAAGGGCTGGCCGAGCGAGATGTAGATCTTGCCGTCGGGCCCGATCCTGCACACCCGAGCGGAGTGGTTGAACGACTCCTCCTCGGGCGGGATCAGCTCGCCTTCGGCCACCAGCACGCCCGCCGCCACGTCGGGGCTCTCGTAGAAGAACTCCGCGGCCGGGAACACGAGCGCGCGGTTCTGCTCGACGGTGTAGAGGAACCCGTCGTCGGAGAAGCAGACCGCGTTGGGGATGGTGAAGGAGAGCGAGGGCGCGAAGTCCTTCACCTCGTCTGCGACGCGGTCCTTGTTGCGGTCGGTGACGACCCAGATCTTGTCCTTGCGGGTGCCCACGAAGGTCGCCACCCCCTGCGGCCCCACGGCCATGTGCCGCGCGTCGGGCACGATCGCGTAGAGCGCGATCTCGAAGCCCTCGGGCAGCGTGATGCTCTCCAGCGTGTCCTCGATGCCCCGGGCGTAGTCGCCCCCCTGCTCCACGGTGGTGAACTCCGTGGTGCCGGTGCTCTGCATGTTCTGCAGCCGCTCGAGGTTGTCGGGCAGGTCGCCCGCGGGCTGGGCGCTGGCCCCTCCCGCGAGGAGCGCCAGCGCGGCGGTGGTCGTGGCGAGATGTCTCATGAAGGTCCTCCCCGGCCTTTCGTCGTCGCGCCCATGCTCGGCAGGAGCGGGTGGCGAAGCAAGCGCGACGAGGCGCGGTAGAGGGCCGCGGGGCGTGTGAGCGGATTGCCGCCGATCGATGCCCGGCTCGTCGGGGGAGGCCGCGCCGGACCCCTGCGCCCGACGACGAGCGCGCCGCCTGCGGGCGCGAAGGGGCTCCTTGCGCCGGGCGCGCCGCCGCCGATGGGGCGCGCGGGGGACGTGCCGAGGGATGACGGGACGGCGCGCCTCAGCGGCGGGCATGATGGGCCGTCGCCACGCGCATCGCGGCGACGGCCTCCTCGCGCGTCCCGAGCGGCGGCGCGGCGGCCGGGGGCAGGGCCGCGACCGCCGGCCAGAAGTCGCGCGCCGAGGTGACCTCGACCCCCAGGCCCCGCAGCGCCTCCATCGCCTCGATCGCCTGAGCGTCGGGCCCCGGGCCGGGCTCGCGCAGCGCCACGCGGACCACCCGGCCGGGATGGCGGCGCGCGGCGTCGCGGTAGATCTCGGCGTCGTGCTGCCCGGTGTCGCCGACGAGCCAGAAGGACAGGCCGGGATTGGCCTCCATCAGCGTGTCGATCGCGGCGCCCTTGTGCTCGCCATGCGGCCCCCCGGCTCCGCGGCCGCCATGGGAGCCGTCGGGGGCGGGGCGCGCGGCGACGCCGAGGTCGCGCAGGAACATCGGCCCCCGCACTAGCCCCGCGCGGGCGAAGATCGACTCGAGGAAATGATGCAGGTTCCAGGGGCTCGACGAGACGTAGAACACGGGGTTGCGCCCCCCCCGCGAGAGCCGGTCGATGAGCGTCACCGCGTCCGGGTAGACGTGCCGCGTCAGCGCGTTGCCCGTGAGCGAGGTCCACAGGTTGCGCAGCAGCGAGTAGGCGCCGGTCTCCATCAGCGTGTCGTCGATGTCCGAGATCACGCCCAGGGCCGCATCGGGCCCCGGCACCAGCACCGGCAGCGCGGCGCGCACCTTCGAGCCCTCGATGCGCGCCTCGACCTCGACCCAGATGCCGGAGGGCGCCGCGGTCCGAGCCCCGGCCCGGGCGCGGCCACCGGCCCGGGCGTCCCCGTCGCCGCAGGCGCTCCCGTCGCCGCGGGCGCCGTCGCATCCGTCGCCATCGGCGTTCTCCTCGGCGCGCTCGGACCCGTCGCCAGGAGCGCGGCGGGGAATCACGAGCGTGAAGTAGCCCTCCACGTCGGAGACGGCACTCGCGGTTCGACCGCCGTCCGCGTCCGGACCGCCGTCCGCGTCCGGACCGGTGTCCGCGTCCGGACCGGCGTGCAGGCGCACGCCCTCGACCTCGTCGGTGAGGAACAGAAGGAGCATCTGGCCCAGGTTGACGAACCAGTGCTGCTCGGGCTCGGGCGCCTGGCGGCGCAGATGGGTCAGCACCCGCCCGCGCGCGATCAGCGCATCGGGCGTGGCGTAGCCGCCATAGGGCTCGATCAGGGGCGGGCGGCGACGGTTCTTGAAGGTCAGGAGCCCGTCGAGCGCGCGCTCGACGCCCAGCGCCGCGCGCCGCAGCCTCCGCCGCACCCCCATCTCAGCCCCTCGCGCTCACGCCGGCCGCGCGCGCCCGGCCGACCGCCACGCGCGCGCCGCGGCGATGGCGGGGCGCCGCCGGGGCCTGCGCCCGAAGGGCGCCGCCGACGCGACGACGGCCAGCCCGACCCCCGCGATCGCCCCCGGCCCGAAGCCGACATCGAAGCCCGACAGGCACCCGATCAGGCTCCCCGCGCCCCCGCCCACGTCCGGGTGAGCGCCGAGGCGAAGCCGGGCCCGGGCGCCGGCCCGAAGCCGGGCACCGCCTCCGGCCGCCGCCGGCCGGGGCGCGGGGGGACGGCATCCTCGATGCCCGCGGCGCCGAGGCGAGGAGCGGCGCGCGCATCGTCACGCTCGGGCCGTGCGGCTGCCCGACATCCGCCTCGGGCGCCGCCGCGACCGGCACCGGCCCGGGCGCCGAGGCCGGCGCGAGGGCCGGCCTCACCCTCACGGCGCGCGCCGTCCACCACGATCTCCCGTCGCTCCATCGTGCTTCCCGCTCGTGCTCGTGCCGCGACGCGTCGCCGCGCCCGCGTCCCCCGATCGCGCCGAGGACGTATCAGGTCGCGCCGGGCGAGGCCATCGCCGGCGACTGGGAAGGCCGGGGGGCACGCGTGCCCCCCGGGACCCCCCGCGACCTCTTGCACCCATCCTCGGGCCGTGCACGCTCGTCTCATGATCCTCTACACCCATCCCGATTGCGCGCGGCATCTCACGCCCGAGGGGCACCCCGAGCGCCCCGCCCGCCTGAAGGCGGTGCTGGACGCCCTGGCGGATCTCGACCTCGACCGGCGCGAGGCGCCGCCGGCCGAGGACGCCGACCTCCTGCGCGCCCACCCGCGGTCCCATCTCGACCGGCTCGCACGGGCGGCGCCCGAGTCGGGCCGGATCCCGCTCGACCCGGACACCTGGATGTCGCCGGGCTCGCTCCGCGCCGCCCGCCTCGCCGCCGGCGCGGCCTGCGCGGCCGTCGATGCCGTCCTCGCCACCCCCGGCCGCGCCTTCGTCGCCGCCCGGCCCCCCGGCCACCACGCCGAGCCCGAGACCCCGATGGGCTTCTGCCTGCTGTCCAACGCGGCCATCGCGGCGCGCCGCGCGATGGAGGTCCACGGGCTGACCCGCGTGGCGCTGGCGGACTTCGACGTGCATCACGGCAACGGCACGCAGGCGGTGCTCTGGGGCGAGCCCCGCGCGCGCTTCGCCACCTCCCAGCAAAGGCCGCTCTGGCCCGGCACGGGGGCCCGCTCCGAGCGCGGCGCCCACGGACAGATCCTCAACCTGCCGCTCGCGCCGGGCGCCGGCGGCACCGCCTTCGCCAGCGCCTGGGACGAGGCGCTCGACTGGCTCGACGCGTGGTCTCCGGAGCTGGTCGTCGTCTCGGCGGGCTTCGACGCCCACGCCGACGACCCGCTGGCGGGCCTGGAGCTGCGCGAGGACGACTTCGCGGCGCTCACCGCCCGGCTCGCGGCGCTCGCCGATGCCCATGCCGGCGGGCGGCTGGTCTCGTTGCTCGAAGGCGGCTATGACCTCGCCGCGCTGGGCCGGTCCGCGCGCGCGCATGTCGAGGCGCTGGGCGCGACCGCTGGCGGGGCGTGAGGGGGAGAGCATGGACGGCACCCAGGCCGAGGCCGACAGGCCGATCGCCGAGATGAGCTTCGAGGACGCGATGCGCGAGCTCGAGCGCGTCGTGGGCGACCTCGACCGCGGCGACGTGGCGCTCGAGGCGTCGATCGCGCTCTACGAGCGCGGCGCGGCCCTCAAGGCCCATTGCGAGAGGAAGCTCAAGGCCGCCGAGGAGAAGGTCGCTCAGATCACGCTCGACGGCGACGGCCGCCCCACGGGCACGACGCCCTCCGGCGATGGCGCCTGAGGCGAGGGCGCGGCGCGAGCCCGAGCCCCAGGGCGCCGCTCTGCGCGAGGCGCTGGCCTCGGCGTGCGCCGCGATCGAGGCACGGCTCGATGCGGCGCTCGGCGCGCTGCCGGCGGGCCGGGTGCGCGACGCCATGGCGCACGCCTTGCGAGGCGGCAAGCGCATCCGCGGCTTCCTCGTGATCGAGGGCGCGCGTCTCCACGGGGCCGAGCCGGGCTCCGCCATCGCCGCCGCGGCCGCGATCGAGGCGCTGCACGCCTACAGCCTCGTCCACGACGACCTGCCCTGCATGGACGACGACGACCTGCGCCGCGGCGCGCCCACCGTCCACATGGCCTGGGACGAGGCCACCGCCGTGCTCGCCGGCGACGCGCTGCAGGCGCTGGCCTTCGAGCTGCTGACGGATCGCGGCGCCCATCCCGACCCGTCCGTGCGCGCCGACCTCGCGGCCGCCCTCGCGCGCGCCGCGGGCGGGGCGGGCATGGTCCACGGCCAGGCGCTCGACATCGCCGCCGAGACCGCCGCCGAGCCGCTGACCCTGCCCGAGATCGAGGCGCTCCAGGCCGCCAAGACCGGCGCGCTGATCGAATGGGCCGGGGCGGCGGGGCCCCGTCTCGCGCGCGCCGACCCCGCGCCGCTCTCGGGCTACGCGCGCGCGCTCGGGCTGGCCTTCCAGATCGCCGACGACATCCTCGACGTCGAGGGCGATGCGGCGGCCGCCGGCAAGCGGCTCGGCAAGGACGCGGGCGCCGGCAAGGCCACCTTCGTCTCGCTCCTCGGCCTCGACGCCGCGCGCGCCCGCGCGGGCGTCCTGGTGGAGGAGGCCCGCGGGCACCTCGCGTGCTACGGAGAGGAGGCCGCAGGCCTTCGCGCGCTCGCGGCCCACGTCGTCACCCGCGACCGCTGACCGGCAGCGGCCGGCGCGGTCGGCAACGGCCGGCGCGAGACCTGGGGGCGCGCGTGCGCGCGGGGCGCCCGTTGCCGGGTGACGCCCGCGCACGCCGCGCTTAGGTTGGCGTGCGCCGCGCCGGGCACCCTCGCCGCGCTCGTGGGCTCTCCGCCCTCCGGCAGGAGCGAGGCGGACCGCGCCGGAGGCGCCGCGAGACGAAACCGCGCCTGGGGCGTGAGGGAGGACGAGATGAGCGAGCGACCCCGGACCCCGACCCTGGACCGCGTGCACGAGCCCGCGGACCTCAGGCGGCTCACCGACGCCGACCTCAAGCGCATTGCGGGAGAGTTGCGCGCCGAGGTGATCTCCGCCGTCTCCGAGACCGGCGGGCACCTCGGCGCAGGGCTCGGCGTGGTCGAGCTGACGGTGGCGCTCCACGCCGTGTTCGACACGCCGCGCGACAAGGTGATCTGGGACGTGGGCCACCAGTGCTACCCGCACAAGGTGCTCACGGGCCGGCGCGAGCGCATCCGCACGCTGCGCCAGGAGGGCGGGCTCTCGGGCTTCACCAAGCGCTCCGAGTCCCCCTACGACCCCTTCGGCGCCGCCCACTCCTCGACCTCGATCAGCGCGGCCCTGGGCTACGCCGTCGCGCGCGACCTCGGCGGGCGCACGCCCGAGGGCATCGGCGACGTGGTGGCGGTGATCGGCGACGGCGCGATGTCGGCCGGCATGGCCTTCGAGGCGATGAACAACGCGGGCCACCTGGGCAAGCGCCTGATCGTCGTCCTCAACGACAACGAGATGAGCATAGCACCCCCCGTGGGGGCGCTCTCGTCCTACCTGTCGCGCCTCTACGCCGGCGCGCCGTTCCAGGATTTCAAGGCGGCGGCCGAGAACGCCGTCGCGCTCCTGCCGCCGCCGCTCAGGGAGGGCGCCAAGCGCGCCAAGGAGCTCGTCAAGGGCATCGCCTTCGGCGGCACGCTCTTCGAGGAGCTGGGGTTCTCCTACCTCGGGCCCATCGACGGCCACGACCTCGACCAGCTCCTGCCCGTGCTGCGCACGGTGCGCGCGCGCGCCCACGGGCCGGTGCTGCTCCACGTCGTCACCCGGAAGGGCAAGGGCTACCCGCCCGCCGAGGCCGCCGCCGACCGCGGCCACGCCACCGCGAAGTTCGACGTGGTGACGGGCGAGCAGTCGAAGGCCAAGTCGAACGCGCCGTCCTACACCAAGGTCTTCGCCCAGACGCTCACCAAGCTCGCCGAGGGCGACCCGCGCATCGTCGCCGTCACCGCCGCGATGCCCGACGGCACCGGGCTCAACCTCTTCGCCAAAGCGTTCCCCGAGCGGTGCTTCGACGTCGGCATCGCCGAGCAGCACGGCGTGACCTTCTGCGCCGGGCTCGCCGCGGGCGGGATGCGACCCTTCGCGGCGATCTACTCGACCTTCCTGCAGCGCGGCTACGACCAGGTGGTCCACGACGTGGCGATCCAGCGCCTGCCCGTGCGCTTCGCCATCGACCGCGCGGGCCTCGTCGGGGCAGACGGCGCGACCCACGCCGGCGCCTTCGACGTGGCCTACCTGTCGAACCTGCCGGGCTTCGTCGTCATGGCCGCCGCCGACGAGGCCGAGCTCGTCCACATGGTCGCCACGGCGGCCCGGCACGACGAGGGCCCGATCGCCTTCCGCTTCCCCCGCGGCGAGGGCGTGGGCGTGGAGCTGCCCGAGCGCGGCGAGCCCCTGGAGATCGGCAAGGGTCGCATGATCCGCGAGGGCTCGGGCGTGGCGATCCTGTCGTTCGGCACCCGCCTCGCGGAGGTGCTGCGCGCCTGCGAGGCGCTCGAAGCCCGCGGCATCCGCCCCACCGTCGCCGACGCGCGGTTCGCCAAGCCCCTCGACCGCGACCTGATCCTGGGCCTCGCTCGCGCGCACTCCGCGCTGATCACCATCGAGGAGGGCGCCGTGGGCGGCTTCGGCTCCCACGTGGCGCAGCTGCTGGCCGAGGAGGGCGTGTTCGACCGGGGACTCGCCTTCCGCTCGATGGTGCTGCCCGACGACTTCATCGACCAGGCGAGCCCGCGCGACATGTACGCGGTGGCGGGGCTCAACGCCGAGGACGTGGAGGGCCTCGTGCTGGAGGTGCTGGGCGTGGAGCGGCTGCGCGGGCGGGCGTGAGGGCGAACTCCGAAGCTGCGTGCGCGAGCGATGAGCGGCCGCGCGTAACGAAAGCCCGGCGCGACGCGTCGGATGCCCTGGAGGTGGCGATGACGCACGATGACGCACGATGATCCGGACGAGGTGGACGCCGATCCCGGGCCCCAGGCCGCGGCGTCGGCGGACGCCGCGGTGCGCCGGGCGCTGGTGGAGAGCCGCCGGCAGCTGCACGGGTTCCTGCGGCGGCGGCTGGGCAGCGCGGAGGAGGCCGAGGAGGTGCTCCAGGCCTTCATGCTGCGGGCGGTCGAGCGCGCTGGCGACCTGCGCGACGTGCGCACGGTGCGCGGCTGGCTGAGCCGGCTCCTCGCAACCAGCATCGCGGACCATCGGCGGCAGGCCGCGCGGCGGCGGCGGAGGGAGGCGGTGATGACGCCCGAGTTCTTCGACACCACCCCCGAGGAGCCCGACCCCGAGCTGGAGGAGGCGGTCTGCAACTGCCTCTACAAGCTGCTGCCGACGCTGAGCCCGGAGCATGCCGACGTCATCTGGCGCGTCGACCTGACGGGCGAGGAGCGCGCGGCGGTGGCGGCGCGGCTCGGCATCACCCTCAACGCGCTCGGCGTGCGGCTGCACCGCGCGCGCCGGGCGCTGAAGCGGCGGCTTGAGGAGATGTGCCTGACCTGCCCGGTGCATGGCTATCTCGACTGCGGCTGCGAGGCGGCCGAGCGCGCGCGGCGACGGCTCGCCGAGGCGCGCGGCGCGCGAGGGGAGGGGCCGTAACGCCGGCGCCGGCGCCGCGTCCATGATTCCAGACGACGGAAGAGCTGCACGACGGAAGAGCTGCGGAAGAGCTGCGGAAGAGCTGCGGAAGAGCTGCGGAAGAGCTGCGGAAGAGCTGCGGAAGAGCCGCGGCGACGCGGCCGACCCGTGCGTCGTGCGACGGGCCAGGAGGAACGGCGATGAGCGCGCAACCAAGCGATCCGCGGAGCCGCGGCGGATGCTGCTGCGGCCACCCTGCGACGGCGTCCGACGTGGCGGGGCGGCCCACCGGCCGGCAGGCCGCGGAGCGGTCGCGTGAGACGGCGCGCGCGGCGCCTTCGGACCCCTCGACGGGCTGCCGCTGCGGCGGACGAGATCCCCGTCGCGGCCCCGCGCGTCCTTCGGGGACGAGATTTCGGCGGCAAGAGTTGGGAGCCCCATCGTGAGCACCGTGACACTGGAGGCGGCAGGCCTCTTCGAGGAACTCGACCATCTCGGGGTCGAGAAGCAGCTGCGCCGGGAACCGGGCGTCCGCCGGGCGGAGGCCAACCCCGCCTCCGCCAGCGTCACGGTCGATTTCGACGCGTCCCTCACCAGCGCCGAGCGGCTGCGCCGGAGGATCGCCTCCTGCGGCTTCCGCTGCGCCGGCGAGGTGACCCCGCGGCACATCTGCGAGCCGAATTCGGAGCCGAAGCCGAAGCCGAAGCCGGAGCCGGCGTCCGCCGCGCATTCCGGCCATGGCGGGGCCGACGCGACCGCGCCCAAGGAGGGCGCCGACGCGACCGCGCCCAAGGAGGGCGCCGACGCGACCGCGCCCAAGGAGGAGATGGCCGCGGAGATGGGCCACGGCGACGGCATGGAGATGGCGGACATGGTCCGCGACATGCGCAACCGCTTCTGGATCACGCTCGCCTTCACCATCCCGATCTTCATCTACTCGCCGATGGGGGATCTCTTCACGCCGCCGGCGCCGCCCTTCGGGCTGGAGCTCGACCTGTGGCTGTTCTTCCTCGGCAGCGCCGCGATCGTCTATCCGAGCTGGCCGTTCTTCACCGCCGCCTGGCGCGCGCTCCGCAACGGCGTGCTCAACATGGCGGTGCTCGTCGTGCTGTCGGTCGGCACCGGCTACTTCTTCAGCGTCGGCTCGACCTTCCTCTTCCCCGGCGTGCAGTTCTACGAGGCGGTGGCGGTGCTGCTCGTCTTCATCCTGCTCGGCCACTGGCTGGAGATGCGCGCGCGCGCCGGCGCCTCCGCCGCGATCCGCTCGCTGCTCGACCTCGCGCCGCCAAAGGCGACCGTGCTCAGGGATGGCAGCGAGGTCGAGGTGCCGACCGCCGAGGTGCGCAGCGGCGAGGTGGTGGTGATCCGCCCCGGCAACAAGATCCCGGTCGATGGCGAGGTGGTCGAGGGCCAGTCGCTGGTGGACGAGTCGATGCTCACCGGCGAGTCGATGCCGGTCAACAAGGGCCCCGGCGACGAGGTGGTGGGCGCCTCCATCAACAAGAGCGGCAGCTTCAAGTACAAGGCGACCAAGGTCGGCGCCGACACCGCGCTCGCCCAGATCGTCAAGCTGGTCCAGGAGGCGCAGAACTCCAAGGCGCCCGCCCAGCTGCTCGCCGACCGGGCCGCGCAATGGCTGGTGCTGATCGCCATCGTCATCGGGCTCGCCACCTTCGCCGTCTGGTTCTGGTGGATCGGCGAGCCGCTGATCTTCGCGGTGACGCTGACGATCACCGTCTTCGTCATCGCCTGCCCCGACGCGCTGGGGCTCGCCACGCCCATGGCGGTGATGGTGGGCACCGGGCTCGGGGCGATGAACGGCATCCTGTTCAAGAACGCGGGCGCGCTCGAGGACGCGACCAAGCTCGACGTCATCATCTTCGACAAGACCGGCACGCTGACCATGGGCGAGCCGCGCGTGGTCGAGGTCGTCACCGCCGAGGGGGGAAGCGAGGACGACGTGCTGCGCGTCGCGGCCGCGGTCGATCGCGGCTCGGACCATCCGCTGGCGCTGGCGATCGTCAAGCGCGCGGACAAGCTCGACGTGCCCGAGACCCAGGGCTTCCTCAGCCTGGAAGGCAGGGGCGCTCGGGCCGAGGTCGAGGGCGAGACCATCCTGCTGGGCAACCGCCGGCTGATGGACGAGGAGAAGATCGCGCTCGGCGCGATCGAATCCGAGGCCGAGCGGCTCAAGGGCGAGGGCCGCACCGTCGTGCACGTGGCGCAGGGCGGGCGGATGCTCGGGCTCATCGCCATCGCCGATGCGGCCCGCCCGACCGCCAAGGCGGCGGTCGCCAAGCTGCGCGAGCGCGGCGTCGAGGTGGCGATGCTGACCGGCGACAACGAGGGCACGGCGCGGCGGATCGCCGAGGAGCTGGGCATCTCCATGGTCCTGGCCGACGTGCTGCCGGGCCAGAAGGCCGAGAAGGTCAAGGAGCTCCAGGCGCAGGGCAAGAAGGTCGGCATGGTCGGCGACGGCGTCAACGACGCGCCCGCGCTCACCCAGGCCGAGGTCGGCTTCGCCATCGGCGCGGGCACCGACGTGGCGATGGAGAGCGCCGACGTGGTGCTGATGAAGAGCGACCCCTACGACGTGGTCGGCGCCATCGAGCTGTCGCGCGCCACCTTGCGCAAGATGCACCAGAACCTGTTCTGGGCGGTGGGCTACAACGTCCTCGCCTTCCCGGCGGCGGCGGGCGTGTTCTATCCGCTGATCGTCAGCCCCGAGCTGGCCGCGCTCGCCATGTCGGGCAGCTCGGCGCTGGTCGCGGTCAACGCCCTCCTGCTCAAGCGCACCCGGCTCGATGGCATCCATGGCGAGAGGAAGCAGGCCTCCGAGGCGGGCGAGCCCGTCGCCGCCTGAGCCGCCGGGACCGGGGGGGCGCGGGCATGAGCCAGGACGACGACGGCGGCCGGCGCGGCGTCTTCGCCTCGCGCAGCACCATGACGCTCGTGGTCTTCCTCGGGGTGGGCGGCTTCTACCTGATCGCCGAGCATTCGGCCCATCTGGTGGGCCTCGGGCCGCTCGCCCTGCTGCTCCTGCTCTGCGTCGTGATGCATGTCTTCATGCATCGCGGGCACAAGGGGCACGGCGGGCACGGCGGGCACGGAGGGAGCGACGGGCACGAAGGGAGCGACGGCTCCTCGCGCGCGCCCGACGCGGACCCTCGGGGAGACCCGCGATGACCGACGCCGCTCCCGCCTACGGGCTCTGGCTGCTGGTCGTGCTCAACTCGGCGGTCTTCATCCTGTTCGCGTTCAGCTTCTTCAAGCCCAGGACGCCGCGCGACTGGCGCTCCTTCGGCGCCTTCAGCGCCTTCCTGGTGGCGCTCTTCACCGAGATGTACGGGTTCCCGCTGACCATCTACCTGCTCTCGGGCTGGTTGCAGAGCACCTATCCGGGCATCGACTGGCTGTCGCACGACGCCGGCCACCTGCCCGAGATGCTGCTGGGCTGGCGGGCGAACCCCCATCTCGGGCCGTTCCACCTCCTGAGCTTCGTCTTCATCGGCGGCGGCTTCGTGCTGATCGCGTCGGCCTGGAAGGTGCTCCACGCGGCGCAGCGGCAGGGGCTCCTGGCGACGACCGGCCTTTATGCCCACCTGCGGCACCCGCAATACGCGGGCTTCGTCCTCATCATGGCCGGCTTCCTGCTGCAATGGCCGACGCTGCTGACGCTGGCGATGTTCCCGGTGCTCGTCGTGATGTACCTGCGCCTGGCGCGCGCCGAGGAGCGCGAGGCGCTGGCCGCCTTCGGCGACGCCTACGGGCGCTACGCGGCGCGCGTGCCGGGGTTCGTGCCGCGCCGTTCCGCCCGCGGCAGCCGGAGCGCGTCGTGACGGCCCACCACCCCGCGGCGCCGGCGGCCGGGCGGCGCATCGCCGCGCAGGGGCTGGAGATCCGGCCGGGGAGCCCGCTGGTCCTCGGCGTGCGCGACTGCTGCGACGGGTTCAACTTCGCGGTCTTCTCCCGGCACGCCGAGAGGGTCGAGCTTCTGCTCTACGACGCGGTCGAGGCGCGCGCCCCCGCGCTGGTGGTCGCGCTCGACCCGGCGGCGCACCGGACCGGCGACGTCTGGCACGTGCTCGTCGGCGGCATCGCATGGGGCCAGGCCTTCGCCTGGCGCGTCCACGGCCCCTGGGATCCGCGGCGCGGGCATCGGTTCGACGCGCGCCGGGCGCTGCTCGATCCCCACGCCACGGCGGTCGCCGGGACCGCGGCGTGGGACTTCGCCCGCCTCACGTCGCGCCCGCCCCCCGACCCGGCCGAGACGGGCGACGCGCCCCCCGTGCTCGCGGCGCGGTCGCTGCTCGCGGACCGGCGGTTCGACTGGCAGGGCGTGGCGCGGCCCCGGCGGCCCTGGTCGCAGACGGTGATCTACGAGGCCCATGTGCGCGGCCTGACCATCCACCCCTCCGCCGGGGTCCGGGAGCCGGGCGGGTTCCTCGGCGTCGTCGAGAAGATCCCCCATCTCCGAGACCTCGGGATCACCGCCCTCGAGCTGATGCCGGTGCAGGAGTTCGACAGCCGCGCCAACCCGCGCGCGGACCCGGCCACCGGCGCGCCGCTCGGCAACTACTGGGGCTACGATCCCGTCGCCTTCTTCGCCCCGAAGGAGGGCTACGGCAGCGGGCGCGCGCCCGGGTGCCAGGTGGCGGAGTTCAAGACGATGGTGCGCGAGCTGCACCGCGCCGGCATCGAGGTGATCCTCGACGTCGTCTTCAACCACACCGCCGAGGGCGGCGAGGACGGGCCGACCCTGAGCTTCCGCGGCTTCGACGCCTCGATCTACTACCTGCTCGACCCGGACGGCGGCTACCGGAACTTCTCGGGCTGCGGCAACACGGTGAACTGCAACCACCCGGTCGTGCGCGACCACATCGTCGAGTGCCTGCGCCACTGGGTCGCCGAGATGGGGGTGGACGGGTTCCGCTTCGACCTCGCCTCGATCCTCGGCCGGGGCGAGGACGGCGCGCTGCTCGAGGATCCGCCGCTCCTGGAACGGATCGCCGAGGATCCGCTGCTGCACGACGTCAAGCTGATCGCCGAGGCCTGGGACGCGGCCGGCGCGTTCCAGGTCGGGCGCTTCCCCGGCCGGCGATGGGCCGAATGGAACTGCCACTTCCGCGACGACGTCCGCCGCTTCTGGCGCGGCGATCCGGGGCTGCGCGGGGCGCTTGCCTCGCGGCTCTGCGGCAGCGCCGACCTCTACCAGCGCGCGAAGTCGCCGCTCGCCAGCATCAACTTCGTCGCCTGCCACGACGGGTCCACCCTGAACGACCTGGTGAGCTACGCGCGCAAGCACAACGAGGCCAACGGCGAGGACAACCGCGACGGCCCGGGCGAGGAGTTCGGCGCCAATCACGGCGTCGAGGGGCCGACCGACGACCCCGCCGTCGAGCGCATCCGGCTCCGGCAGATCAGGAACATGCTGGCCACGCTCCTGCTGTCGCGCGGCGTGCCGATGATCCTGGGCGGAGACGAGTTCCGCCGCACGCAGGGGGGCAACAACAACGCCTATTGCCAGGACAACGAGACCTCCTGGCACGACTGGCGCCTGGTCGAGCGGAACGCGGGCCTGCTGCGCTTCGTGAGGGATCTGATCGGCATCCGCCGGCGCTTCGCGGCGCTGCGCTCGGACGGCTTTTACACCGACCGCGAGGTCGCCTGGTTCGACCGCGACGGCGGCACGCCCGACTGGGGCGGCCCGGGCAGCACGCTCGGCATGCTGATCCATCCGGCCGCCGCGACGCCGGCGTCGGCGTCGCGGGCGGGGGCGGGGGCGGGGGCGGACGACGCCGCGCTGTGCCTGATGTTCAACGCCGGCGGCGCACCGGCCGACTTCGCCTTGCCGCAAGCGCCGGGCGGCTCGTGGCGGCGCGTGCTCGACACGGCCGCGGACGCGCCGGACGAGGTGGTGGCGGCCCCCGACGGGCCGGATCGCCTCCCGGCCTCGGCCGGCCACCGGCTCGCCCCCCGCTCGATGGCGTTGCTCGCCGCATTCCCCGCGGACCGCCCCGCGGGCCGCCCGCGGACGATCGAGGGCCCGGCCGTGCCGGGCGACACCCCCTGAAGCGAGGAGAGACCCCATGGCTCAACAACCGAAGGCGCGCGTCGCGGTCAACGGCTACGGCGTGATCGGCAAGCGCGTCGCCGATGCGGTGGCCCTGCAGGACGACATGGAGCTGGCCGGCGTGGCCGATGTCGCCGCCGACTGGCGGGCGCGCATGGTGACGCGCAGGGGGTTCCGCCTGCACGGCGCCACCGACGAGCATGCCGGGGCGATGCGCGCGGCGGGGATCGAGGTCGCAGGCACGCTCGACGACCTCCTGGA
This sequence comes from uncultured Alphaproteobacteria bacterium, assembly GCA_963799455.1. GTDB lineage: Bacteria > Pseudomonadota > Alphaproteobacteria > Rhodobacterales > Rhodobacteraceae > CAWCXF01. The sequence continues at coordinate 1,703,560 of CAWCXF010000007.1, forward strand.
CGCGGCCGACGTGGTCGTCGACTGCACGCCGAAGAACGTCGCGGCGAAGAACGTCGAGACCTACCGGCAGAGGGGCATCAAGTTCATCCTCCAGGGCGGCGAGAAGCACGAGGTCACGGGCCATTCCTTCGTCGCCGAGGCCAACTACGACAGCGCGCTCGACCGCGACAGCACCCGCGTCGTCTCGTGCAACACCACCTCGACGGTGCGCACGCTGACCGCGCTCAAGCGCGCCGGGCTGCTCGGCCGCGCGAGGGGCACCCTGCTGCGGCGCGCGACCGATCCCTGGGAGAGCCATCTGGGCGGGATCATGAACACGCTGGTGCCCGAGCCCGAGATCCCCAGCCACCAGGGGCCCGACGCCCAGAGCGTCGATCCCGAGCTCGACGTCCTCACCATGGCGGTGAAGGTGCCCGAGACGCTCGCCCACCTGCACTACTGGTCGGTGCAGATGACCCGGCCGGCCGACAAGGACGAGGTGCTCGCGGCGTTCCGCGCCGCCTCGCGCATCGCGCTGATCGAGGTCGGCGACGGGCTCGGCGCGATCAACGTGGTGAAGGAGATGATGGCCGATCTCGGGCGCCCGCACGACAACCTCTACGAGGTGGCGCTGTGGTCCGACATGCTGAGGGTGCAGGGCGACGAGCTCTTCTACGCCTACATGGTGGACAACCAGGCGATCGTGATCCCCGAGACGGTGGACGCGATCCGGGCGCTGACCGGGCGGGTCCGCGACGCCGAGCGCTCGATCGCGGCGACGAACGCCTCGCTCGGCGTCGGCGCGGTCGCGGACGCGCTCGGCGGGCGCTGAGCGATGACCGCGATCGACCCGTTCCTGTCGCGCCCGCGGGTGGCCTACTTCTCGATGGAGATCGCGCTCCGGCCGCAGATGCACACCTATTCCGGCGGGCTCGGGGGGCTCGCCGGCGACACCGCGCGGTCGTGCGCCGAGCTCGACCTGCCGGTGGTCTTCGTCACGCTGGCCAGCCGCGAGGGCTACCTGCGCCAGGAGATCGACGGCGAGGGCCGGCAGGTCGACCACGCCGACCCGTGGGATCCGGCGGACTGGGCCGTGCCGCTCGGGGCGATGGTCGCGGTGACGATCGAGGGGCGGGCGGTCTGGATCCGGCCCTGGCTCCACGCCCTGAGCTGCCCGACCGGCCAGTCGGTGCCCGTCCTGCTGCTCGACACGCGGCTGGAGCAGAACGCGCCCGAGGACCGGGCGATCACCGACCGGCTCTACGGCGGCGACGCCGCTTGGCGGCTCAAGCAGGAGATCGTGCTGGGGATCGGCGGCGAGCGGCTCCTGCAGGCGCTCGGCTTCGAGATCGAGACCTACCACCTGAACGAGGGGCACGCGGCCCTGCTGACCGCGGCCCTGCTGCGCCGGCATCCGCGCATCACCCATCTCGCTGCGGGCGACGGGCTGCACTACGACGACGACCGGGTGCGCGAGGTCTGCGTCTTCACCACGCACACCCCGATCGAGGCGGGGCACGACCATTTCCCCTACGACCTCGTCGAGCGGCAGCTCGACGGGCCGGTCCCGATCGGCCAGCTCCGCCTGCTGGCGGGCGAGGACCAGCTCAACATGACCCGGCTGGCGCTGAACCTGAGCGGCTTCGTCAACGGCGTGGCGATCCGGCACGCCGAGACCACCCGGAGCATGTTCCCCGGCTACGCCATCAAGGCGGTGACCAACGGCGTTCACGTCCCGACCTGGACGCATCCCGCCTTCGCGCGCCTGTTCCAGCGCATCGCCCCCGACTGGGCGCACGACCCCGAGCAGCTCGCGGTCGCCGACACGCTGCCCGACGCCGAGGTCTGGGAGGCGCATGGCGAGGCCAAGGCCGAGCTGATCGCCGAGATCCGCGCGCGCGCCGGGGTCGAGATGCGGCCCGACCTGCCGCTCGTCGCCTTCGCCCGCCGGATGACCGGATACAAGCGCGCGGACCTGATCTTCTCGGACCTCGATCGGCTGCGCACGATCCACCGCGAGCGGCCGTTCCAGCTGGTGATGGCGGGCAAGGCGCATCCCGGCGACGAGGGCGGCAAGGCGCTGATCGCGCGCATCCACGGGTGCATGCGGGACATGCGCGACAGCGTGCCGATGGCGTTCCTGCCGGGCTACGACATGGCGCTCGCCAAGGTGATGGTCGCGGGCGCCGACGTCTGGCTCAACACGCCCATGCCGCCGATGGAGGCTTCGGGCACCTCGGGCATGAAGGCGGCGGTGAACGGCGGGCTCAACCTCAGCGTGCTCGACGGCTGGTGGATCGAGGCCTGGATCGAGGGCGTCACCGGCTGGGCCGTGGGCCGCGACGACGGGCGCCACGAGGACGACGCGCAGGATCTCTACGAGAAGCTCGAGCGCGTCGTCCTGCCGCTCTACCACGACGACCGCGCGCGCTGGATCTGGATGATGAAGCAGGCGATCGGCAAGATCGCCCCGCGCTTCAACAGCCAGCGCATGATGCGCCGCTACGCCAGCGAGGCCTACCTGCGATAGGGGCCTCGACGAGGCGCCCCGGCATCGCCCTCGCGGCCGAGCCGGCGCGCGACGCGCTCCGGGGCCACCGGCGGCGGGATCGCCTTCGCGGTCCTCCCTACACCGGCCGCGATGGGCCGATCGCGCCGGGCGCCGCCCTCGTCGTCCTCGGCGGCGGCGAGCGGGAGGCCCGGCTCCCCCGAGCGGCCGGTCGGGGGGTCACGAGCCTCGGCGCGCCGCCCCCCGCCTTCTCGCCGCGGATCGGCGCGGGCTCCGCGGCTCACCGCCCCGGCGCCCGCGACCCTCGCCGGACGGAGGATCGACGCCCGCGTCGGGACGCCGTGCGCAGGGCCCTCCCGGCTCTCGCGCGCCCCGCGGGCTGGCTGGCGTCGGCGCGGCCCGGCCGGCTCGCTTCGGATCGCGCGCGGCCCTCCTCGCGGCCCGTCGCCACCGACCCGGTGCGCCCGCTCATCGCCGGGCGCCCCGTCGCCGGACGGCGCGCGCCGCGACGGGCTCGGCGGCGCCGGCGAAGGCCGCCGCATCCGCGGCCGGCTCGGGCACCCGCCCGGCGGTCGCGGCGGCAGGCGAGCGCGGCACCGGCGGCGCCAGGTAGTCGCGGGTGAGCGGGACGGCCTCCTGGCGGCGGGCGATCTGGACCTGGAAGACCACATGGCCGCCGGTGCGGAACGCCACCTCGCTGCCCGCCAGGTAGAAGCGCCACATCCGGCAGAAGCGCTCGTCGTAGAGGTCGCGCACCGCGTCGAGATTGGCCTCGAAGCGCGTGCGCCAGGCCGCCAGCGTCTGCGCGTAGTGCAGCCGCAGCACCTCGACGTCGGTGACGACGAGCCCCGCGGCCTCCACCGCGGCGAGCATCTCCGAGAGCGCCGGGGCGTAGCCGCCGGGGAAGATGTGCTTGGCGATCCAGGGGTTGGTCGCCCCCGGCCCGGCCGGGCGGCCGATCGTGTGGAGGAGTGCCACGCCGTCCTCGGCCAGCCGGTCGCGCAGCGTGGCGAAGAACGCGGCGTGGTGCGGAACCCCCACATGCTCGAACATGCCCACCGACACGATGCGGTCGAAGACGCCCTCGACCTGCCGGTAGTCCTGCAAGGAGAACCGCGCCGCGGCGGCGAGCCCCGCGGAGCCCGCGCGACGCTGCGCGACCCCGTGCTGCTCGCGCGAGAGGGTGACGCCCGTCACCTGCGCCCCGTGCTCGCGCGCGAGATGGAGCGCGAGCCCGCCCCAGCCGCAGCCGATGTCGAGCACCCGCTGGCCCGGCTCGATCAGCAGCTTGGCGGCGATCAGCGCTTTCTTCTGGGCCTGCGCGGTCTCCAGGCTGTCGTCGGGATGGCGGAAGTAGGCGCAGGAATACTGCCGGTCGGCGTCGAGGAAGAGCGCGTAGAGCCCGTCCGACAGGTCGTAGTGATGCGCCGCGTTGCGCCGCGCCCGCCCGACCGGGTTCGCCTGCGCCAGCACCCGCATCGCGCGCCGCAGCCGCGCGAGCCCCGCGTGATGCCGGGCCATCGGCCGCTCGGCCCGGTTGCGCTCCAGAAGTTCGATCAGGCCGTAGATGTCGTCGCCTTCGACCTCGAGCCCGCCGTCCGTGTAGGCCTCGCCGAGGAACAGCTCGGGATCGCTCATCAGCCGCCGCACGACGGCGCCCGAGCGCAGCCGCACGGTCACCGGCGTCGCCGAGGGCTCGCCAAAGCGCGCCGCGGTCCCGTCGGGAAAGATCACGACCAGGGCGCCGCGGCGGATCAGCCGGGCGAGAAAGCGCGAGAGAAGTCTGGCCCACATGAGGCTTCCTCCAGATCAGGCAGTCGAGGCGCGTTGACGGAGCCCGCGGCGGGTTGCGCCGGAACCCGGTCCCGACCCGACCTTTCGGCTGCGGTCGGGCTCACAGACGGCGGGAGGGGCGGACCGTTACAGGCGGCCTCGGGCGGCCGTGCCCGGCGCGGACGCTGCCCGTCGCCGCCTATCCGGAGACGGCCAGCCAGAAGGCCGCGGCGACGATCACCGCGCCGCTGCCGATCACGCTCAGGGCCAGCACGAGCGACAGCCCGCGCGGCGCGGCGCTCAGGCGCAGGCCGCCGAGGCCGAGCCCGCCGAACACCGCGAGGGCGAGGAGGCCCATCGACAGCCAGGCGTGGCCGAGCGTCTCCTCGGCCCATTCCTCGAACGCCGGGACGGCCGCCTTGAGGGCGAAGATCAGCGCCGTCAGCACGACGGCGATGGCGAGCGCGTCGCCGAAGGCGTGGGTTCTGCGATCCATCGGATCCTCCTAGTTCTGCGCGGCGCGCATGTCGGCCCGATCGGGGAGCATGTTGACCGCGCCGACATGCACCGACTGCGCCAGCACCGAGCCCGCGCCCTCCATGGCCAGCGTGTTCAGCACGATCAGCGCCGCCACGGTCAGCACGGGGAGCCGCACGGCCCGGATCCGCCCCGGATCGGTGCCGAAGGTGAGGATGGGCAGGTAGAGCGCCAGGAGCAGGATGAGCACGAACAGGTGCTCCTTCATCTCCATGGTGGTGCCGCCCGCGATGACCCAGGAGCCCATCTCCATGACCTCGCGGTCGGACTCGTAGAACGCGGCGTCCCACAGGCCGCCCGAGAGCCAGGCGAGGGAGAAGGCTGCGGCGACCCACAGGCTCGCGATCCGCATCCGGCGCAGGCGGGCCTCCTCGGAGCCCAGCGCCTCGACGAAGACCCACACCGCCCCGAGCATCCCCAGCACGCCGAGGGTGGGGTGGATGAAGAGCAGGACTTCCCTCACGACGCGGCTCCTTCGAAACGGTGGGACGCCGGGGACGGCGTGCGGCCCCGGCCGATGGACGCGACGGCCCGGGCCGTGCCGGGCGGGCCCGCAGGATGGGCTTCGAGTGGATCCGCGCCGGTCGCGCCCTCTCCGGCCCGGCGTTCGCACCCGACGCAGCCGCAGCCGGCGCGATCGCCGCCGCGCTCGCCCTGGCCGGGCCCCGCCCCGGCCAGGGCGACGGGCGCGTCGCGCGGCGGACCGGGCTGCGGGCGCGGCGACATCGCGGTCATCGGCCCCACCGCGCCGCGAAGAGGTTGAAGAGGGGCGCGAAGATCAGCGCCACGTACCAGCCATAGGCGAAGCTCTCCGCCAGGCCGAGCAGGACGCTCGGTCCGTCGAGCCAGGTGACGCCGGGCAGCAGGTCGATCCAGGCCCGGAACATCGTCGCCCCGGGGAAGATCAGCCCGAAGGCGACGCAGAGCGCGAAGCTGAACACCAGGAACAGGCCGAGGCTCATGCCCAGGGCCACGACCGGGACGCGCGGCGCCGGCGCCGCGACGCCGGGCGGATGACGGAGATCGAGATCGATCGTCTTGGCCATGAGAGGGCTCTCCTTCCCTTCGGTTCCGGCCGCCCGGGCGCCGCCGATCGCGCCGAGGCGAGGTCGATGCGCCCCCGTGCCGCGATGCCCGTCCCGATGCCCCCGTGGGGGGCCTCGGCGCGCCTCGGGTCGCGGTTGCCGCGATCGCCGATGATCAAGGACGCGGATCGCCCCGCCTGCTTACGACCGCCCCCCGCGAGGCGCGGCGCGCCGCGCTTGCGGGCGATGCCCGATGGACGGTAGACGCGGCCGATGAGCCCCGAAGGCCGCCAGCCGGGAGCGCCCGGCCGCGCCCCTCCTCGGACGGGGCGCGGCGAGCAGGCGCGGGAGCGGGCCGCCGGCGTGCCGGCGCCGCACGAGGGCCCGGAGGCGTTCGGGCTCTTCGTCGAGGGCGACGCGCTCTACGACGCGATGATCGCGTCGATCGAGGGCGCCCTGAGCCACGTCCGCATGGAAGTCCTACATCTTCGCCGCCGACGAGGTCGGCGCGCGCTTCGCCGCCGCGCTCGCGGCCAGGGCCCGCGCCGGGCTCGACGTGCGGTTGCAGCTCGACGCCTTCGGCGCCGGGCAGCGTGGGGTCCGGGCCCTCGAGCGCGACCTCCTGCGCAGCGGCGTCCGGTTCCGCTGGTTCCACCCGTTCCGACCGCTCCGCCCGCTGCGCTACCTTCAACGCGACCATCGCAAGCTGCTCGTGGTCGATGGCCGCGAGGCCTTCCTCGGCGGGTTCAACATCCGCCGGCTGAACTCGCGCCGGCTCCACGGCGAGACCCGCCAGCGCGACACGCATGTCCGCGTCGCCGGGCCGCTCGCCGCGCTCGCCGCGGGGCATTTCGATCGGCTCTGGGCGGAGGCCCGCCCGATCCCGGCCGAGGCCATCCCCGAGGACGCCGCCGAGGTGGAGGGCATCGACGCGCTGCTGGTGGCGAGCCACTCGCGGCGCTGCGGCCTCCGGCTCGCCTGCCTGCACGCCGGGCTGATCGCCTCCGCGCGGGCCCAGGTCTATCTGACCTCGCCCTATTTCGGACCGGGGACGGTGGTCGACGCGGCGCTGCGCGCCGCCGGCCGGCGCGGGCTCGACGTGCGCTTGCTGGTGCCCCGCCGGAGCGATCCGCTGGTGGCGGGCTGGGCGACGCGCGCCGCCTACGCGCCGCTGCTGGCGGCGGGCGTGCGGGTCTACGAGTATCTGCCGCGCCCGCTGCACGCCAAGACCTCGGCCATCGACGGGGCCTGGTCGGTCGTGGGCTCGGCGAACCTCGACCACCGCAGCCTGTTCGTCAACCAGGAGTTGGTGCTGGTCGCGCGCGACGCGGGCCTGGCCGGCGCGCTGCGCGACCAGTATCTGCGCGACCTCGACGACGCCGCGGAGGTGACCCTGCCCGCCTGGCGCCGCCGCGGCGGGTGGGAGCGCGGCCTCGAGGCCGTCGGCTGGGCCGCCCGGCGGCTGCTGTGAGCGCGCCGCCGCCGGGCTTCTGGGGCCGGCCCTCAGGGCTGGTCCACGACGCCCGCCCAATACTGGTCGAGGGCGCCGGCCCAGGCCTCGCCGGAGCGGTCCGCGAAGCTGCGCCGCTCCACCTTGGGCGCCGCCTCGAAGGCGTCGGGCGAGGTGTTGAGCACGAAGATCTCGTGATCGTCCGTGGCGCGCAGGTCGGCCCAGCGCACCGCGGTCAGATCCTCGCCCATCCCCAGGAATCCGCCGCGCGAGGCCAGCACGTAGGCGATCGTCTGGCGCTGCGGGTCGAGCACCACGTCCTCGATCTCGCCCAGCTTCTCGTCCTCGGGGGAGCGGATGTCCGCGCCGATGACCACGTCCGCGCGCATCAGCCGGTCCATTCCGCTCACCGGCTCCGCGCGCGCCAGATGGGCGCGCCGCCACGTCTGCCTCGCCTCCGGGTCGTCGTTCTCGATGCCGACCAGCTCGTCGTGCTCCTGGTAGATCTGACGCATCGAGACGAGCACCATCTGGCAGGCCTCCTCGTCGCCCTTGATCGCATAGACCTGGGCCGCGTCGCGCAGCGACTGCATCTGCTCGCGCGGCGTGCCGAGCCCGCCGTAGATGGTGCCGTAGCCGGCGTAGCCCCCGGCGTATCCGCCCGGCGCGAGCACTCCGAAGCCGGCGTTCGCGAGCTCCTCCTCGAACGCCCGCAGATCCTCCTGGCACTGCTGGGCCACCTGTCCCTCCGGAGCCTGCCCTTCCTCGGCCTGCCCTTCCTGGGCCTGCCCTGCCGGCAGCGTCTCCAGATCCGCCGCGCGGACGGCCGAGGGGGCGGCCGAGGCCGCGAGGATCAGCGTCGGGACGAGCAGCCTCGGGGCGAGTAGGCGTGATATCCGCATGGGGGTCTCCTTGCATCCGCGAGGTCCGCCCCTCCCGCGGCCGGTCCGTTGCTGCCAAGGACGCCGCTGAGGGGACGGAGACGATCCGGCTACAGACGATCCCGGGGCCGAGGCCTTACACCTGCGGCCTCCTCGTCGGCGCGGCCGCCGTCCGAGGCGGTGTAAGGCGCGCGCGCGCGCCGCGTCCCTCGAGGGCTCGCCGCCTTCCCGAGGGGGTGGCGCGAGGACGAGGGGGCGGGGGGCGGATCGGGTGAAGGTCGCGGTCGTCGCGGGGCGCGCTGGGCCTGGGCGCCGCCAGGGTGCGGACGCCGGCGCGCGGGGAGGACATCGCATGAGGACCGCTCGGCGAGCCACGCCCGCATGATCGGCGGCCGGCTGCTGCGGATCGGCGCCGGGGTCGCGGGCCTGCTGGGCCTGGCGGCGGTCGAGCGCCTGCGCGGGACACCCCCGGAGTCGTCGCAGATGCCGCGCCGGCTCCGCACGACGCTCGAGCGGCTCGGGCCCACCTTCGTGAAGCTCGGCCAGACCCTCAGCCTGCGCCGCGACCTGCTGCCCGACGCCTGGCTCGCCGAGCTGCGCCGGCTGCAAGACCATGTGGCGCCCTTCCCGGGCGCGCAGGCGCGGCGCGAGGTCGAGACGGCCTTCGCACGCCCCGTGGAGCGGATCTTCGCCACGTTCGAGGCCGAGCCGATGGCGGCGGCCTCGATCGCCCAGGTGCATCGGGCCCGCCTCGCGGACGGGCGCGCCGTCGTCGTCAAGATCCGCCGGCCCGGCATCCGCGCCCAGATCGACCGCGACATGCGCACGCTCCTCGGCGTCGGCCGCCTGGTCCTGGTCCTGGCGCCGCGCCTGCGACGCTTCCAGCCGCTGCGCATCGTCGAGGAGATCTGGGCCACCCTGCGCAAGGAGGTCGACTTCCGCCAGGAGGCGCGCTCCATCCGCCGCTTCCGCACCGCCTTCCGCCCGTGGCCGGCGCTCAACGTTCCGGACGTGATCGACGACCTCTACACCGAGGCCGTGCTCGTGCAGGAGATGAGCGGCGGCCTGGGCATCGGCGACCCCTCGGTGGACGGGCCGCAGCTCGCGCAGACCCTGGTCGACGCCTATCTCCACCAGTTCCTCGTCCTCGGCCTGTTCCACGGCGATCCCCATCCGGGCAATCTGTTCGTCATGGCCGACGGGCGGCTCTGCCTGCACGATTTCGGCCTGGTCGGCTATCTCGACCGCCGCACCCGCCGCTCGCTGGCGCTCTACCTGCAGGCCTTCGCGCAACAGGATGCCGCCTGGATGCTCGACGCGGCCATCGATCTGGGCCTGCTCGGCGGCCCGATCGACCGTCCCGCCTTCATCCGCGGCATCGAGGAGATCCTCGCCGACTACGCCGCGCTGCCGCTCAAGGACTGGTCGCTCGCCGACGCCGTGCTGCGCGTGGCGCGGCTGGGCTCGGGCGGGAATTTCGTCGTGCCCTACAACCTCGTCGTGCTCATGCGGGCGCTGTTCCTGGTCGAGAACGCGCTGCGGACGCTCGACCCGGAGTTCAAGGTGCTGGACGCGTTGCTGACGCGGGGTGGCGCGATGATGGAGGATGTCCTGCACGGCGACGCGGCCGCCGCCGCGCTCACCCGGCTGAAGACCGAGGCCGCCCTGACCGTCCAGGATCTGCCGGGGCTGGTCGCGGCCTGGCTGCACAGCGCCCGGCGCGAGGGCGGGCCGGCCTTCGCGGCGCGGCGCCAGGGCCCGGAGGGCCCGGAGGCGCAGCTCGCGCGGGCCGGCGACCGCCCGGCCCTGGCCATCCTCGCGTCGGGCCTCTACCTGGCGGCCTCGCTGCTGATGCTGGGCGGCGCCGGGCCGCGCGTGCTCGGGGACTGGCCCCTCCTCGCGCTGGTCGGCTACGCGCTCGCGCTCTGGCTGTCGGTCCGGCTGCTGCGGGCGGTGGCCCGCTCGGGGCGGCCGTAGCCATGCCCGCGCGCCATCCGTGGGGGCCGTCGGCCGGACGCCGTGCGCCCCGGGCGGGCGCCCCTTCGGCCGCGGGCCGGGCGGGCAGGCGCGATCGCCGGGCTCGTCCCGTGCCGAATGTCCCGTGCCGAATGTCTTGGGCCGAATGTCTTGGGCCGAATGTCTTGGGCCGGGGGTCGGTGTAATGGGGGCGAGGCGGCCGCGCCTATAACCCGAAGCGGCGACGCGCATAGGAGGCCGAGGGGCGATGGGCTTGCACGACACCGAGGCGGCGGCGCGGATCGCGCGGCTGGAGGCGGTCATCTTCGATCTCGACGGGGTGGTGACGCGCAGCGCGACGCTGCACGAGGCGGCCTGGAAGCGGCTCTTCGACGACCACCTCGCGCGCAGGGCCGAGGCGCGGGGCGAGGCGTTCGAGCCCTTCGCGCCGGCGGACTATCGGCGCTACGTGGACGGCAAGCCGCGCTACGAGGGGGTGCGGAGCTTCCTCGAGTCGCGCGGCATCGCGCTGCCCTACGGCGACCCCGCCGACCCGCCCGACCGCGAGACCGTCTGCGGCCTCGGCAACCGCAAGGACGCGATCTTCCACGAGCTGCTGGAAGGCGGCGGCGTCGAGGTGTTCGAGGGCTCGGTGGCCTTCATCCAGGGCCTCGAGGCGCGCGGCGTCAAGACCGCGCTGGTCTCTTCGAGCCGGAACGCCACCGCGGTGCTGGAGGCCGCAGGGCTCGGCGATCTCTTCGCGGTCCGGGTGGACGGGGTCGAGGCGGCGCGGCTGGGGCTCGCGGGCAAGCCGGCGCCCGACACCTTCCTCGAGGCGGCGCGGCGGCTCGGCGTGGCGCCCCGGCGCGCGGCGGTGGTGGAGGACGCGCTCGCCGGCATCGCGGCCGGGCGCGCCGGCGGCTTCGGGATGGTGATCGGCGTGGCGCGCTCGGGCGACGGGGCCGCCTTGCGCGCCGAGGGCGCCGATCCGGTGGTGGACGACCTCGCCCAGCTCGGGCGACGGCCCGACGCCGGGCTGCCGGACGCGCGGGCGCGGATCGGCGAGATCGCCGCGCGTCTCGCCGGCAGGCGGGCGGCGGTGTTCCTCGACTACGACGGCACGCTGACGCCGATCGTGGCGCGGCCCGAGCTCGCGGTGCTCACCGACGAGGTGCGCCGCGTCCTGCGCCGGCTCGCCGGGGTGAGCACGCTCGCCATCGTCAGCGGCCGCGACCGCGCCGACGTGGCGCGGCTGGTCGGGCTCGACGGGCTGATCTACGCCGGCAGCCACGGCTTCGACATCGCCGGGCCCGACGGGCTCGCCAAGGAGAACGCGCGCGCCGCCGAGGCCCTGCCGGCGCTCGACGCCGCCGGCGACCGGCTCGACGCGGCGCTCGGCGGCGTCGAGGGCGCGCTGGTCGAGCGCAAGCGGTTCGCCATCGCCGTGCACTACCGCCAGGTCGCCGAGGCGGAGGTCGCCGAGGTCCGCCGCGCCGTCGAGGCGGTCGCGGCCGAGCACCCCGAGCTTCGCCAGACGGGGGGCAAGATGATCCTGGAGCTGCGCCCGCGCGTGGACTGGGACAAGGGCCGCGCCGTCCTGTGGCTGCTCGACGCGCTCGGGATGGGCGGCGACGACGCGCTGCCGATCTATCTCGGCGACGACGACACCGACGACGACGCCTTCGTGGCGCTCGCCGGGCGCGGCGTCGGCATCCTGGTGTCGGACGCCGAGCGGCCGACCGCCGCGCAATACGTGCTGACGGACACCGACGAGGCGGGCCGGTTCCTCGACGAGCTCGCCGGAGTGCTGGAGGAGGGCGGCCGATGACCGAGTGGACGCTCGCCTATGACGGCTTCGATCCGGCGGCGGAGGGGCTGCGCGAGGCGCTCTGCACGCTCGGCAACGGCCTCTTCGCCACCCGCGGCGCGGCCGAGGAGTCCGAGGCCGGCGACATCCACTATCCCGGCACCTACCTCTCGGGAGGCTTCGACCGGCTGACCACCGAGATCGCGGGGCGCGGGATCGAGAACGAGGATCTGGTCAACCTGCCGAACTGGCTGCCGCTCAGCTTCCGCCCCGAGGGCGGCGAGTGGCTGAACCTGGCGGCCATGGAGATCCTCACCCACCGCCAGGAGCTCGACCTGGAGGCGGGCGTGCTGCGGCGCGCGCTGCGGGTGCGCGACCGGCAGGGGCGCGAGACGACGCTGCTCTCCCGGCGCCTCGTCAGCATGGACGCGCCGCATCTGGCGGCGATCGAGTGGCGGCTCACGGCGGAGAACTGGTCGGGCGGCGTCGAGATCCGCTCCGCCCTCGACGGGCGGGTGATCAACGCCGGCGTCGAGCGCTACCGCCAGCTCGACGGCAAGCACCTCGCGCCGCTCTCGACCGGGGAGATCGGCGCCGACGCGGTCTCGCTGCTGGCCGAGACCCGGCAGTCGCGCATCCGCGTCGCCCAGGCGGCCCGGACGCGGGTGTTCCGCGGCGACGAGCCGGTGGACTGCGCGCGGCGGACCGAGCACGACGCGGGCCACGTCGCCCAGACGCTGCGCCTCGACATGGCCGAAGGGCAGCCGGTCACGGTCGAGAAGACCGTGGCGCTGCACAGCTCGCGCGACCGGGCGATCTCCGAGCCCGCGCTGGCGGCCGAGGAGGCGCTGAGCGAGGCCCCGCGCTTCGGGGCCCTGCTCGAGCGTCACGCGCTCGCCTGGGCGCAGCTCTGGCGGCGCTGCGACCTGGTGCTCGAGGGCCACCCGCGCACGCAGATGATCCTGCGGCTGCACGTCTTCCACCTGCTCCAGACCGTCTCGCCGCACAGCGTCGAGCTCGACGTGGGCGTGCCGGCGCGGGGCCTGCACGGCGAGGCCTATCGCGGGCACATCTTCTGGGACGAGCTGTTCATCTTCCCGTTCCTCACCCTGCGCCTGCCGCAGCTCACGCGCGCGCTCTTGCGCTACCGCCACCGCCGCCTGCCCGCGGCGCGGCGGCTGGCGCGCGAGGCGGGGTATCGTGGCGCGATGTATCCCTGGCAGAGCGGCAGCGACGGGCGCGAGGAGACCCAGACCCTGCACCTCAACCCCGAATCCGGCCGCTGGCTGCCCGACAACTCGCATCTCCAGCGCCACGTCAACGCCGCCATCGCCTACAACGTCTGGCGCTACTACGAGGCGACCGGCGACGCCGAGTTCCTGTCGGTCCGCGGCGCCGAGATGCTGATCGAGATCGCCCGCTTCTGGGCCAGCATCGCCGAGCGCGACGAGGCCGGGCGCTACCACATCCGCGGGGTGATGGGGCCCGACGAGTTCCACGACGGCGTGCCGTGGTCCGAGGCGCCGGGGCTCGACGACAACGCCTACACCAACGTGATGGCGGCCTGGGTGCTCGCGCGCGCGGGCGAGGCCCATGCGCTCCTCGACCCCGAGCGGCGCGCCGAGCTCGACGCCACGCTGGGCCTCGATCCGGGCGAGCCCGCGCTGTGGGACGAGATCGGCCGCGGGCTCGCCGTCCCGTTCCACGACGGCGTCATCAGCCAGTTCGAGGGCTACGAGCGGCTCGAGGAGTTCGACTGGGAGGGCTACGCCGCGAAGTACGGCGACATCCACCGGCTCGACCGCATCCTCGAGGCCGAGGGCGACAGCGTGAACCGCTACAAGGCCTCCAAGCAGGCCGACGTGCTGATGCTGTTCTACCTCTTCTCGGCCGAGGAGCTCGACGCGCTGTTCGCCCGGCTCGGCCACCCCTTCGAGCGCGCGATGATCCCCCGCACCATCGCCTATTACGCCAAGCGCACCTCGCACGGCTCGACGCTGAGCCGGATCGTGCAGTCCTGGGTGCTGGCGCGCTCGGACCGCGGCCGGTCCTGGGCGCTGCTGACGGAGGCGCTGGAGAGCGACATCGCCGACGTCCAGGGCGGCACCACGGCCGAGGGCATCCATCTCGGCGCCATGGCCGGCACCGTCGATCTGGTGCAGCGCGGCCAGACCGGGCTGGAGATCCAGGGCGACGTGCTCAGGCTCGACCCCTGCCTGCCCGAGGAGCTGACCGGCCTGCGGATGCGCGTCCGCTACCGCGGCCACTGGCTCGAGATCGCGGCCGGCCGCGAGCGCCTCACCGTCTCGGCCCCCGACGGCTGGGCCGGCCCGGACCGGATCATGGTCCGGGACAAGGTCCACCCCTTCGGCGCAGGGGAGACGCTGGAGATCCCCTGCCATCCCGAGGGCGGCGGCTGGCGCCCGGAGCGGCACCGGGGCGACGGCGACGGAGCGCGGCGCGAGATGTAACGATCCACGACCGCCCGCGTCCTCGGGGGGCCCGCGCCGGCCGCGGCTCGGGGTCGGCCGGCCGTTGACGAGCCCGGCCGGCTCGGCCGAGAACCCTGGCCGCGGCACGTCGCGCGCCGTCATCGACCAAGGAGAACGACCGATGAGAACGACCATGAGAACGACGCTTGCCATCCTCGCCGCCGGGACACTCGCGCTCGCGGCCCCCGGCGCCCAGGCCGTCCAGCACGGCGGGGACGGGTCCGACCCGACGCCGCAGGGCGATGCCCAGGCCGGCGGCATGATGCCCGAGGGCGGCATGGACCAGGGCGGCATGATGGCCGAGGGAGGAACGGGCCAGGGCGGCATGATGTCCGAGGGCGGCATGGGCCAGGGCGGCATGGGCCAGGGCGGCATGGGCCAGGGCGGCATGATGGGCCAGGGCGGCATGATGGGCCAGGGCGGCATGATGGGCCAGGGCGGCATGGGCCAGGGCATGATGCTCACGATGATGATGGCGATGATGGACACGAACGGCGACGGCGCGCTGTCGCTCGAGGAGGTCCAGGCCGTCCACGCCAGGATGTTCGAGATGATCGACGCCGACGGCGACGGGCTGGTCGATGCGCAGGAGATCCGCAGCGCCATGCAAGGTGGCGCGATGCCCGCGCCCGCCGCCCAGTAGATCCCGCCGCTCCATGGGTGGGGGCCGGCTGCGGGGTCCGCCCCGCCGGGCCTCGCCCGTGGGACCGGCTCTTGCCGCGCCGGATCCGCCGCGGACGGGCGGCCTTTCGAGGCGTCCCCCGTCCGAACGACGCCCGTCCGAACGACGCCGGGGCAGGGGACGCCGAGACGGGGGACGCCGAGACGGGGGACGCCGAGACGGGGGCGCCGAGACGGGGGACGCCGAGACGGGGACGCCGAGACGGGGGACGCCGAGACGGGGGACGCCGAGACGGGGGACGCCGAGATGGGGACGCCGAGACGGGGGACGCCGAGATGGGGGACGCCGAGATGGGGGACGCTGAGACGGGGGGACGCCGATGAGGATCGCCATCTTCGAGGCCGAGGAGTGGGAGCGCCAGGCCTGCGGGCGCCTGGAGCCCGCCCATGCGCTGCGCTGCACGCCCGAGGCGCTCGACGCGCGAAGCGTTGCCACCCATGCCGACGCCGAGATCGTCAGCACCTTCGTCAACTCCCGGCTCGATGCGGAGGTGCTGGCGCGGTTCGCCGCGCTGAGGCTGATCGCCACCCGCTCGACCGGCACCGACCACATCGACCTCGACTGGTGCGCCGCCCACGGCGTCACCGTGGCCAACGTGCCGGACTACGGCGACGCGACGGTGGCCGAGCACGCCTTCGCGCTCCTGCTGGCGGTGTCGCGCAACCTGGTCGAGGCGGTCGAGCGGACGCGGCGCGGCGACTTCTCGCAGGCGGGCCTGCGCGGCCTGGAGCTGAGCGGCAAGACCCTGGGCGTGATCGGCACCGGGCGGATCGGGCGCCGCGCCATCGAGATCGCCCGCGGCTTCGGCATGGCGGTGATGGCCCACGACCTGCGCCCCGATCCCGAGGCGGCCGCGCGGCTCGGCTTCGCCTATGCCGGCCTCGACGCGATCTTGGGGGCCGCCGACGTGCTGACGCTGCACGTCCCGGCGGCGCCGGGGACCGCGCACCTCATCGGCGAGCGCGAGTTCGCGCTGATGAAGCCGGGGGCGGTGCTGATCAACACCGCGCGAGGCAACATCCTCGACGTGCCGGCGCTGGTGCGGGCGCTGGCCGAGGGAAGGCTGCGCGGCGCCGGTCTCGACGTGCTGCCGCAGGAGCCCCTGATCCGCGAGGAGGCGCAGATCTTCCGCGGCGCCTGGAGCGAGGGCCACGACCTCAAGGCGCTCGTCGCCAACCACGTGCTGCTGCGCTTCCCCAACGTCGTGGTCACGCCCCACACCGCCTACAACACCGAGAGCGCCGTGCGCCGCATCATCGACACCACGCTCCTCAACATCGAGGCCTTCGCGCACGACGGCCGGGTGCCGAACCCGGTCGGCGCCCCGCCCGCCCGCGGCGGCTGACCGGCCGATGCCCGCGCTCCTCGCCTCCGCGCCGCTCGCCGTGGTGCTGATCGGCATGGCGGCGCTGCGCTGGTCGGCGGCGGTGGCGGGGGCCGCCGGGCTCGCGGTGGCGCTCGGCCTCGCGCTCGGGCCGTTCGACCTCGCGGCGGCGACCGGGGCGCCTCCGGGGGCGGCCGCGGCGGGCGTGCTCGCGGAGGCCGCGCATTCCACGGCGGTGATCTTGTGGATCATCCTGCCCGCGCTCGCGCTCTACGAGTTCCAGCGGCGCTCGGGCGCGGTCGCGCGGATCCGCGAGGCGCTGAGCGGGCTGACCGAGGACCGCCGCCTGCAGGCGGTTCTGATCGCCTGGTTCTTCGGCCTGTTCATGGAGGGCGCCGCCGGCTTCGGCACCCCGGTGGCGCTGGCGGCGCCGCTGCTCGTGGGCATCGGCTTCGCGCCGGTCCGGGCGGTGGTGCTGGCGCTGATCGGTCATGCCGCCGCGGCCTCCTTCGGCGCGGTGGGCACGCCGGCGCTCGTCCAGGCCGAGATCACCGGGCTGCCGGCCGGGGCGATCGCGGCGGCGACCGCGGGGCTGCACGCGCTCCTCGGGACCGGGCTGGTGGTCACGCTGGTGTGGATGGCGGGCGAGGGCCCGCTCTCGCGGCGCGATCTCGGCTGGAGCGGGCTGGCGGCGGCTCTGTTCCTCGTGCCCTACCTCGCGCTCGCGGTCCTGGCAGGGCCGGAGCTGCCGGCGCTCGGCGGCGGGCTCGTGGGGATGGCCGCCTTCGTGTCGCTGCTCCGTCGGCGCCGACCGGAGGCGGGCGGCGGCCTTCGCCGGCTCGGGCCCGATCTGGTGCCCTACCTCATCATCGTGGCGCTGGTGCTCGCGACGCGGCTGGTGCCGCCGCTGCGCGAGGCCGCGGGCGGCGTGGTGCTCGACTGGAGCCTGCGCGACGACACCTTCTCCGGCAGCGTGCAGCCGCTCTACCATCCCGGGACGCTGCTCTTCGCGGGCTTCGCCCTCGGCGCGCTCGCCACCGGGCGGGCGGAGCATCTCGCCCCCGCCATGCTGGCCGCGGCGCGGCGGCTCGCGCCGGTGGCGCTGGCGCTCCTGCTGCTGCTCGCGCTGTCGCGGGTCATGGTGCATGCGGGCATGATCGATACGCTGGCCTCGGCGGCGACGCGGACCGGGCCGGCCTGGCCGCTGCTCGCGCCCTGGGTCGGGGTGCTCGGCACCTTCGTCACCGGCTCGACGACGGCCTCGAACATCCTGTTCACCGAGTTCCAGGTGACGACGGCGACGGCCCTGTCGCTGCCGCTCGTGGCGATGGTCGCGGCGCAGGGCTTCGGCGCGGCGATCGGCAACGTCGTGGCGCCCTACAACATCATCGCCGGCGGCGCCACGGTCGGCCTCAGCGGCCGCGAGGGCGACATCCTCGCTCGCACCGCGCCGGCCTGCGCGCTCTACACGGTGGCCGGAGGGGCCGTGCTGCTGGCCCTCGCCGCGCTGCGCTCCGACCCCGAGCGGATTCCTCCCCCGGACCCGGGCCCCGAGGCCACCCTCCAGAGGCCGGTCGCGGCACCGTCATCGCCGGCGACGCTCCGCCCGAGGCCAGGGTTCGCGGCCCGGCCTCCGACATGAAGCCGGGACGAGCGGCCGAGGGGGCGCCCCCGGGCATGGCGACGGAAGCGCGGATGGACGGGCACGCCGGTCCCGCAGCCCGCGACGGCCGCTCGGTCCATGGGCCGGGCGCCGCTGGCGGGGCGCGGACGATGCCGGGCCGCCGGCCCACGCCGGCACGCCCTCCCCCTGTCCGGCCCATGCCCGGCCGAGCCGGGCTCCTGCCCGCCCTGCGGCGTGGAGCCCGCGCGCGTCGCGCTCGGCGACGAGGGGCGGAGCCCGGAGCGCGCCGCGCCCACCCGGTGCTTCCGGGTCGGCGCGGTGCGGCCACCGCCGCCGCTGGTGCCGGGGATGGCGCCCTCTCTCGGCGCCATCGGGGTCGGCGGCATCCTCGGAGGGCGCGGGAGGACGTGCGTCGAGCTGGTGATGGCGGGCCTGGTGGTCCCGTGGCCGGGCTCCCCGGCCGCCCCGGGCGCCCAGGGGCCGTCGCAGGCGACGATGCGCAGCATCGGGCGGAATCCGTCCGTGGCGCCGATCGCCGACGCCGCCGGGGTTCCGGTCGCGGCCGGCCTGCTCTATCCGTTCCTAGGCATCCCGATCGGCCCGATCCTCGCGGCCTTCGCAACGCGCGCCGCGTCGCCCCCGGTGGGGCCGAGCGGCTCGCGGCCGCGGACGTTCGGGGTCTGTCCGGTGCGCACCCGCCATCGCCCCTCGACGGCGCTGGCACCCCCGACGGCGGCCGTGCGCGCGCCCCCCGAGGCTCGACGCCGTCGTCTCAGAGAGAGGAGACCGACATGACGTTCGTGAAGCTGATCGTAGCCGCCTCGGCGGCGCTGGCGGGAGGCCTGCCCGCCCTGGCCGCGACCCACGACGGGACGGAGGCCGAGATCCTCGCCCCGGGCCTGGCGATGCCCGAGATGGACGCGGCGAGGGGGCGCGTCCTCTTCGCCGAGAAGGGCTGCGTCGTCTGCCATTCGGTCAACGGGGTCGGCGGCCAGGACGCCCCGATGCTCGACGCCGAGTTCATGGACACGCCGATGAACCCGTTCGAGTTCGCGGCCCGGATGTGGCGCGGCGCCGAGGCGATGGTGGATCTGCAGCGCGAGGAGCTGGGCGACGTGATCGACCTGAGCGGCGACGAGCTCGCCGACATCATCGCCTTCGTCCACGACCCCGCCGAGCAGGCCGCGTTCTCGCAGGCCGACCTCCCCCCGGAGATCGTCGAGATGATGGCGCATGAGGACACCGACGACCATCACGACGACGAGTAGCCCGGGCGCCGGGCCGGCGGGGGCCGGTCGCCCGGCCCCGTCGCCGACGGCCGGGGTGCGCGCCGTCCGCCCGATCCCATCCCGCTCGCCTCGCGCTTCGTCGCTCGGCGCGCAGGGGGCCGTGGGTCCGGCGCCCGGCGGGGCGCGCGGGGGGGGCGTTCCGGTCTTCGGGCAAAGCGTCGCTCCGCCCCGTGGCGGGAGCGGCCATCGCGGCGCGAGGATCCGGCGCGGCGGCCCGCAGCGTCGTGCTGGGCGGCGAGGAGGTGGCCGAGCCCGGGATGCACCGGGCCGGCGACGCCGGAGGGCGCGAGCGCCGCCCTTCGCACGGCGACCGTCAACGAAACGTCAACCTTTGGGCTCTACCGATCGGCCAGCGACCCAATCGGAGATCCGCCCATGCGGGCCCCTGCGCTCCTCGTCCATCTGGGCGTCCTGATCGGCCTCGGAGCCGCGGTCCTCGTGCTGATCTGAGGCCCAGCCCCGAGGCCCTCGTCCGAGGACGATGCCTAGGCGCTCCCCCGCCCGCCCGCGCGCAGCGGTCCCCGGGCCTGCGCCAGATGACGCCAGGCGCGCTGGTCCGGGACGTGAAGGGTCAGCGCGTCGCCCACATGCAGCGTCCCCTCGCGCTCGACCCAGGCGGTCACGCCGCGCCGTCCCTTCGCGCTCGCCTTGAACGCTCGGCCCAGCCCCGGCGCATCCTCGTCGACGACGCGGGCCGGCAGGTGGCAGGGGCGGTTCTCCATGTCCACCACGAGCGTCGTCCCGTCCGGCGCCTGAAGCCGCGAGGACGGCGGCAGGCGGCTGAAGTCCGGCAGCCCCTCGACGACGATCGAGGCCCCCGACCAAGCCGGATCGAAGGCCGCGACCCCCATGAGGGCCGCGACCTCGGCCATCTCCTCGGCCGAGACGATGGCGATCTGGCGCGCATTGCGGATCTCGGTGCCCTTGGGATGGAGCCCCGTGACGCGCGAGCAGGAGGGCCGCGTGAGGCCGCCATGCGCCTCCCCCTCGAAGCCCTCCAGGCTCACGGCGATCTCGGCCAAGGGGTGCGAGCGCAGCGACGCGTCGCGGTCCGGCACGCGGCCGAGCCAGACGATGCGGGCCGCGAAGGCGGTGGGGATCAGGGCGGGCATGGGGCGCGGCCTCCCGAGCGGCCCGCGCAGGGTGCCGCGACCGGGCGGCGCTCGCAAGACACCGCGCCCGACGCGGGAACGGCCTCTGAGGGCGCTCCGAGGCCGTTCGGGCAGGCCATGCGCGTCACGCAGGCCGCGCCGGTCGCGTCAGGCGGTCGGCGTGGGCTCGGCCCCGCCGAGGGGGCGGTCCTTGGACCCCGCCTTGGGGACCGCGGTGACGGAGGCGGGCGCGTCGCCCTTGCCCGGAGGCAGGTCGGCGTCGTCGTCGCCGCGGCCCAGGGGCTCGCCGTTGATCACCCTCATGATCTCGGGGCCGGTGAGCGTCTCGTATTCCAGCAGGCCTCCCGCCAGCCGGTGGAGGTCGTCCATCTTCTCGGTCAGGATCCGCTTGGCGGTCTCGTAGCCCTCGTCGACGATGCGGCGGACCTCGGCGTCGATGCGCTCCTGGGTCTCCGGCGAGAGCTGCGTCCCGCCCTGGTAGGCGCCGAGGAAGGACTGCTGCTCGTTGGCGTAGTCGATGTTGCCGAGCCGCTCGGAGAAGCCGAACTGCGTCACCATCGCGCGGGCGATCTTGGACACCTGCTGGATGTCCGAGGCAGCTCCGCTCGTCACATTCTCCTTGCCGAAGATCAGCTCCTCGGCGACCTTGCCGCCCATCGCCATGGCGATCTTCGAGCGGTACTTGGTGAAGGTCACCGAGAGCTGGTCGCGCTCGGGCAGCGACAGGACGAGGCCGAGCGCGCGGCCCCGCGGGATGATCGTGGCCTTGTGGATCGGGTCGTGCTGCGGGACGTTGAGCCCGACGATGGCGTGGCCCGCCTCGTGATAGGCGGTGAGCTTCTTCTCCTCCTCGGACATGACCATCGAGCGGCGCTCGGCGCCCATCATGACCTTGTCCTTGGCGTTCTCGAAGTCCTCCATGACGACGAAGCGCCGGCCCACCCGCGCGGCCATCAGCGCCGCCTCGTTGACGAGGTTGGCCAGATCGGCGCCCGAGAAGCCCGGCGTGCCGCGCGCGATGATGCGCAGATCGACGTTGGGGCCGAGCGGCACCTTGCGCGAGTGCACGCCGAGGATCTTCTCGCGGCCCTTGATGTCGGGGTTGGGCACCTGGACCTGGCGGTCGAAGCGCCCCGGTCGCAGGAGCGCGGGGTCGAGCACGTCGGGCCGGTTGGTGGCGGCCACGATGATGATGCCCTCGTTGGCCTCGAAGCCGTCCATCTCGACGAGGAGCTGGTTGAGCGTCTGCTCGCGCTCGTCGTTGCCGCCGCCGTAGCCCACGCCGCGCGAGCGGCCCACGGCGTCGATCTCGTCGATGAAGACGATGCAGGGCGCGTTCTTCTTGGCCTGCTCGAACATGTCGCGCACGCGGGAGGCGCCCACGCCCACGAACATCTCCACGAAGTCGCTCCCTGAGATGGTGAAGAACGGCACGCCCGCCTCGCCTGCGATGGCGCGCGCGAGGAGCGTCTTGCCCGTGCCCGGGGGGCCGACGAGCAGCGCGCCCTTGGGGATCTTGCCGCCCAGGCGCGAGAACTTCTGCGGGTTGCGCAGGAATTCGACGATCTCCTCGAGCTCGTCCTTGGCCTCGTCGATGCCGGCCACGTCGTCGAAGGTGACGCGGCCGTGCTTCTCGGTCAGCAGCTTGGCGCGGGACTTGCCGAAGCCCATGGCGCCGCCGCGCCCGCCGCCCTGCATGCGGTTCATGAAGTAGATCCACACGCCGATGAGCAGAAGGAAGGGCAGGAAGGTCATCAGCACGGTGGTGAACCCCGATTGCTCTTGCGGACGGGCGCTGACCTCAACGTCGTTCGCCATCAGCAGGTCCGTCAAGTCCGCGCCGTCGGGGCGGATGGTCGAATAGGTCGCGCCCCCCTCGCCGCGGAACTCGACGCGCTCGCCGTCCAGCGTGACGCGGCTGACCTCGCCGCCCTCGACCGCCGAGATGAAGTCCGAATAGCTGACCGAGCGCGAGGAGATCGCGCCCTGCCCGCCCGAGAAGAGGTTGAACAGCGCCAGGATCAGCAGGAACAGCACGACCCAGAAGGCGATGTTTCTCGCGTTGCCCAAGGGGGTTTCCTCCGGTGGGGGTTCTTGGATCGGGACGCGCAGCCCCGGCTGCGGCGCAAGATAGGGATCCGGACCCCCCGGATCAATGCGAGCGGCCGGGCGCGACCGGCGGGTGCGCGCTCGTGTCCCGGCCTCAGGGCCCGGCGCGCGTGAGCAGGCAGGCGGGGAAGGCGCCGCCCGGCGGACGCCACAGGGCGGCGTAGGGCGCCCCGAACCCCAGGGCCGCGAAGCCCACGAGCACGCCGCCCCGCCAGGGGGCGGGCTTGGCCGCGAGCGCCGCGCGCGGGCCGCCGCCGCGCGCCCGAAGGCCCGCCGCCCGAAGGCCCGCCTCCCCCAAGGCGCGCACCTCGCAGCCCTCGATCGCCGGGCCGTGAAGCCACCAGGCGCCGTCCCACGACGCGCCGACGGGCGAGGCGAGGCCGGCCACGGCGGCGGGCTCGCGGTGGATCAACAGATCGTCACCCGCGGCCCGGATCGCGCAGCCGTGCAGGGTCCGCGCGCGGCCCGCGAGCCCGGCGTCCAGGGCGCGCCCCAGCCCGGCCTCGCGCGGGCGGTGGGCGGCGCCCGAGACGCAGCGCAGCGCGCCCGCGACGATCCGCAGCCTGGTGTCGTGGTCGGCGCGCGCGAGGCCCTCGCGGTCGAGCCTCACCTCGCCGTCGGGCGCCGGCCGCACGAGGTCGCGCGCCGTCTCGAAGGCGAGCCGCTCCAGCGCGCCGCGGGCGCGGGCCATGCGCGCGGCGGTGGCCGCGAGGCGCGCGGGGTCGAGGCGAAGGGCTTCGATCGCGCGGCGCGCGCGGACCCGCTCGAAGCGCTCGTCGGCGTTCGAGGGGTCGTCGATCCAGCCGACGCCCTGGCCGTCGAGCCAGCCGCGCAGCACCTCGCGCGGGATGTCGAGGAGCGGGCGGAGAAACGGGGTGTTTCCCGGCCCGGCGCCACGGCCCGCCCCGAGCGCGCCCTCCTCCATCGCC
Source organism: uncultured Alphaproteobacteria bacterium (assembly GCA_963799455.1). Taxonomy (GTDB): domain Bacteria; phylum Pseudomonadota; class Alphaproteobacteria; order Rhodobacterales; family Rhodobacteraceae; genus CAWCXF01. Next base: position 1,727,038 of record CAWCXF010000007.1, read on the forward strand.
GAGAGCCCCTCGACGCCCGACCCTCGCGCCAGCCGCATCACCAGCGTCTCGGCCTGGTCGTCAAGCGTGTGGCCGAGCAGCACGGCGCGCAGGCCCCGCGCCCGCGCCCAGCCGCCCAGGCCCTCGCGCCGTCCGTCCCGCGCGCGGGCCTGGAGGTTGCCGATGCCGTCCCAGCGCCAGCGCAGCACCGCGTGCGGCAGGCCGAGGGCGGCCGCCGCGCGGCCGACCGCCTCGGCCTCCGCGGCGCTCGCCTCGCGCAGCCCGTGATCGACGGTGACGACGTGGACCTGCGTCCGTCCCCGCGCCCAGCGCGCGGCGAGGTGCATCAGCGCGGTCGAGTCGCTCCCGCCCGAGACCGCGACGCCCAGCCGCTGCGGACGCTGGCCGCGCAGGACGCGCTCCATGGCCTCGGCGAAGCGGGTCGGCAGGTCGCGGGCGGCGTTCGGCGCCGCCGGCGCCCAGCCCTCGCCCGCCCGGCCCTCGTCCGCCCGATCCGAAGCGCCCGACGAGGTCGGGCGAGGGCGGTCGCCGGCGCGGGGGGGCGCCGGGCGATGGCGGCCGGGATCGATCGACGCGGCGCCGCTCGATGCGCTCCGGCCCGGAGCGGGCGCGCGGCCCTCGGCGGCCGGGCTCGCCCCCGCAGCGGGCGCGACGGATCCGTCCGACGCGGCGCCCCCGGGCCCCCCGGGCGCCCCGCGGGGCGCGCCCTGCGAGCGGACGCCGCTCAGGGGCAGCTCAGCGCCGAGGCGTCGCGGACGGCCTCCGCGGCGGCCTCGCTCCCGGGGAAGCGCACCTGGACCTCGCCATAGGTGACGCAGGCCTCCTGGGATTGGTCGAGGTCGCGCAAGGCGCCCGCGAGCGCGAGCAGCGTCTCGGGCGCGCGCGCCCCGTTGGGGTCGCCCGAGAAGCCCGCGAGGTAGGCGCGCGCGGCGCCCGCGAGGTCGCCCTGGCTCCGAAGCGCCTCGCCGCGCCTGAGCTGCGCCTCGCCGGCCAGGGGGGAGCCGGGATAGGCCTCGGCGAAGGCGCCGAAGAGGCGCGCGGCCTCGGCGTGATCGCCCGCCTCCGAGGCCGCGGTGGCGCGGTCGAAATCGGCCTGCTCGGCCATCGCCAGCTCGGCGCCGCCCCCCTCGGGACGGGTGGCCGGCGCCGGGGCGGCGAGCGTCTCGCCTCCGAGCGGGGGCGCGGGCTCCAGAGCGCCCACGTCGCCGCCCTCGAGCTCGGTCAGGCGGAACTCGAGGTCGCCGAGCCGATTGGTGCCGTCCGAGACCACGCGGTCGACCCGCCCCGTGAGCGCCTCGGTCTGCGCGGTGAGGTCTTGCAGCGCGGCCTCGATCGCGTCGATCCGCGCGAGCGCGCTGTCGGGCAGCGTCACGTCGGCGCCCCCGGTGGTGGACAGCTCGCGCTTGAGCCGCCCCAGCTCGACGCCGAGCACCGTCAGCTGCTGGCGGATGTCGGCCAGCGTCGAGCCGCCCGCCGCGTCCTGCGCCGGCGCGGCCCAGGGCGCGCCGGACAGCGCGAGCGCCAGGGCGAGCGCGGCGCGGCGCATCCTCAGACGCCCGCGCCCGTGGCCAGCACCGTGACGGCGCGGCGGTTGCGCGCGTAGCAGGCCTCCTCGGAGCAGACCTCGACCGGGCGCTCCTTGCCGTAGCTGACGGTGCGCAGGCGGCCGGGCGCCATGCCCTGGCTCAGGAGGTATTCCTGCACGGCGTTGGCGCGGCGCGCGCCCAGAGCGAGGTTGTACTCGCGCGTGCCCTGCTCGTCGGCGTGGCCCTCGATCACCGCCGAGTACTCGGGGTTGGACGCGAGCCAGCGCGCCTGTCCCGCCAGCGTCGCGCGCGCGGCGTCGTCGAGCGTGCTCTGATCGACCGCGAACAGCACCCGGTCGCCGACGCTCTCGCGGAAGTAGGCGGGCGAGGCCGGGTCGGCGCCCGCCACCGGCGGCCCGGCCGGGAACCCCGCGCCCCCGGCCGCCAGGGGCGCGCCGCGTTCGGCGCAGGCCGACAGCGCCACGAGCGGGAGGGCCAGGAGGACGGCGTGGCGGATCATGCGGGGATTCCTGCGCTGGGGTCGGCGCGAGTGTAGCACGCCGCAGGGGGCGCGGGGAACAGATCACGGCAGCAGGGGGGACCAGGCGGGGTCGGAGGCGGCGCCCGGCGTGGGCACGCGCTTGAGGTTGCGGCCCGTGACGTCCACGCTGTAGAGCGCGGGCTCGCCCTCGGCGCCGGCGCTCTGACGGGTGAACATGATCACCCGCCCCCCCGGCGCCCAACTCGGCCCCTCGTCGAGGAAGCTCGCCGTCAGCAGCCGCTCCTCGGAGCCGTCGGTGCGCATCACGCCGATGTGGAAGCGCCCTGCGTTCTGCTTGGTGAAGGCGATGAGGTCGCCCCGCGGCGACCACACCGGCGTGCCGTAGCGCCCCTGCCCGTAGCTGATGCGCCTGGGCTCGCCGCCTTGGGCGGGCATCACGTAGAGCTGCGGCGTGCCCGAGCGGTCGCTCTCGAACACGATCTGGGCGCCGTCGGGCGAGAAGGAGGGCGCGGTCTCGATCGAGGGCGCCTCGGTGAGCCGGCGCCGCTCGCCGGTTTCGAGATCGGCCGTGAAGAGGTCGGTGTTGCCCCCCTGGGAAAGCGAGTAGGCCACCGTGCGCCCGTCGGGCGCGAAGCGCGGCGCGAAGCTCATCGTGCCGCTGTCGTCGCCGAGCGGCTGGCGCGTCACCGAGGCCACGTCCATCGCGTAGACCTCCGGCACCCCCGACTCGTAGGAGGTGTAGAGGATGCGGTCGCCCCTGGGCGAGAAGCGCGGCGCGAGCACGAGGGACGCGTCGTCGGTGAGGTATTGGACGTTCGCGCCGTCGTAGTCCATGATGGCGAGGCGCTTGCGGCGCGCGTCCTTCGGCCCCGCCTCGGAGACGAACACCACGCGGCTGTCGAAGTAGGGCGCCTCGCCCGTCAGCCGCGCGTAGACCTCGTCGGCCACCTTGTGCGCGAGCCTGCGCCAGTCGGAGACCTGCCCGTCGAGCTGGAGCCCCTGGCCGAGCTCGCCCTCGGCGAACACGTCGTGGAACCGGAAGCGCACCGTGAGCGCGCCGCCCTCGCCGGTCGAGACCGCCCCCGTCAGCAGCGCCTGCGCGCCGACCGCCTTCCAGTCGCGGTAGACGACCGGCGCCGCGAAGGATGTGACGGGCGCGATGAACGCCTCGGCCGGGATGCGGCGGAAGAGGCCGGTGCCCGTGAGGTCGTCGGCGATCACCTGGGTGATCTGCGGCGCCAGCTCGGCCGCCTGCGGATCCTCGGCCACCAGCTCGGGGATGGCGATCGGCAGCGGCTCGATGACGCCTTCGGTGATCTCGATGCGCAAGGGGCCCGTCGGCGCCTGGGCGGGCGCGGGCGCCGCGAGCGCCGCCAGCGCCGCGGCGAGGCAGCAGGCGAGGGCCGCGCGCGGCGGCGCCGGCGCGAGGCGGCGGGCTGCGGCCGGGCGAAGGGCCGAAGGCGCCGCGACGGCGGCGAGGACGGCGGCGAGGACGGCGGGCGCGGCCGGGGCCGGGAGGGCCGCGCCGCGGGCGGCGGTGTCGGTGGGCGTCATCGGATTCGCATCCCCTCGGGGTTGAATGTCAGCTCGACCGCGCGCCACTGGTCGTACTTCTCGGGCGGCAGGTCGTAGCCCTCGCGCTGGCAGCGCAGGACGGCGCGGCGCGCCGCGCCGAAGGCGGTGTCCTGCGCGGCCTGCGACCCGCCGGTGGCGTCGAGCAGGCGCACGTCGCCCTCGACCCGGCCCTCGCGGTCGAGCGCGAAGGCCACGGTGACGGTCGCGCGCGCCGCGTCCGAGCCCGGATCGACCACCCAGCAGTTCGAGACCGCGACCCGGAAGCCCTCTCGCTCGGCGCCGGTCAGCGGCGGCCCGGCGGACGCCGCGGTCTCGGCTGCGGTCTCGGCTGCGGGCGCGGCGGGGGGCTGGGGCGCGGGGACGGCCTGCGGCTCGGGCTCGGGCTCGGTCGCGGGCGCGGGGGCTCCGCCCAGCGCCTGGGCCAGCGCGTCGTCGATGGCCGCATCGAGCCCGGCCGAGTCGGCCTCGCTGGTGCGGGCGGGCGTTCGGGGGACGGCCGGCGCCTCGGGCGCCTCTGGCGCGGCCGCCGTGACGGGCTCGGGGTCGGGCTCGGGGTCGGGCTCGGGCCGCGGCGCGGGGCGGGGGGAGGTCGAGGGCGCCAGCGCGTCCGCGGGCGGGGCGGCCACGGGGGGCGTCGGCGCCTCCTCGGGCGGCAGCGCCTCGCTGGCGAGCACGGTCCCGGCCTCCTCGGGCGCCGCCTCGGGCGCCTCCTCGCGCGCGACCTCGCCCTCGGGGTCGGGCAGGGCCGCGGGGCGGGCGACCTCGTCGGGCGCGACCTCGGGGGGGGGCGGCGCGGCGGGCGTGGGCGCCACGCGCTCGGCCGGCAAGGGCGGCGCGGCGGGCGGCGGCATGGCGGGCTCGGGCTCGGGCGCGGCCTGCGGCTCGGGCGCGTCGGGCAGCGGCGGGGCGGGCGGTTCGAGCGCCGCCTGCGCCTCGGGCGCGGCGTCCGGCGTGTCGGCGGTCGGGGCTGCGGGCGGGGGCTCGGGCGCCTCGGCCTCGGGCTCGGGCACGGCTTGGGGCTCGGGCACGGCTTGGGGCTCGGGCGCGGCCTGCGGCACGGGCGGCGGCACGGCCTCCTGCTGGGGCAGCGCGGCGGGCCGAAGCGGCGCCGGCGCGGCCTCGGGGGCGTCCGCCGCCAGCGCCTCCAGCGCGGCCAGCTCGGAGGCCGACACCACCTCGACCGTCATCGCGGGCGGGATCTCGAACGAGCGGTCGCGCGCCAGCACGCCGCCCAGGAGGGCCCAGCCGATCAGGAGCGCGTGGGCGCCGGCCGAGATCGCCAGCGCGGGGTCGATCCGCCCCCCCCCGATGCGCCCGCCGAGCCCGTCCCCGAGCCCGCCCCCGAGCCCGCCCACCGAGAGGCGCCCGCCGGCGCCCCGGCGCCACCCCGCCATCGGCCGCGCCGTGCGCGACGATCGCAGCCGCGCGATGGCCGAGGCCGCGCCGCCGGGGCCATCGCGCGCCGTCGCGCCCCGCCCGAGAGCCGGGCCGGCGCCGCCCAGCGCGCCGCCGGCCCGGCGCAGCAGCGCCCAGGCGCCGCCCGACCCCTCCTCGCCGCCGGCCGGCCGCGGGGGGCGGGCCAGGATGGCGCCTCCCGCGCCGCCCGCCCGGACGCCGCCGCCCTCCGAGGACGGGTCCGCGCCGTCGCGCTCGGGTCCGCGCCCGCGCTCGGGTCCGCGCCAGGGCGCGAGCCGGCGCGCCGCGGCCAGCCAGCGCGCGGCGACCTCACCCCCCGGGGGCATCGAAGTCCGGCCCGCCGGTGTCGGTGACGAGCCCGATGTCGCCGAAGCCGGCCGCGTTGAGCGCGCCCATCACCTGAACCACGCGCTCGTAGGGCACGGCGCCGTCGGCGCGCAGGTAGACGCGGTCGGACTCGCGCTCGCCCGCGATCGCGCGCAGGCGCGGGATCAGCGCGCCCTCCTCGATCGCGGTCTCCTGGATCGCCAGCGCGCCCTGGGCCGTCACCGTGATCGTCAGCGGCTCCTCCTGGGAGGCGGTGAGCGCCGTGGCGGCGGTGCGCGGCAGCTCCACCGGCACGCCCACGGTCAGCAGGGGGGCGGCGACCATGAAGACGATCAGCAGCACCAGCATCACGTCCACGAAGGGCGTGACGTTGATCTCCGCCATCGGCCGTGCGCGGCGGCGGCGGCGGCGCCCGCCGCGGGCCTCGCGCGCGAGGATGCCGCCGGCCATCTCAGGCGTCCAGCTGGCGCGACAGGATGGTGGCGAACTCGTCGGCGAAGGCCTCGTGGCCGGCGGTGAGCTTCTCGGCGTCGGCCGAGAGCTTGTTGTAGGCCACGACGGCCGGGATCGCGGCCAGCAGACCGAGCCCGGTGGCCATCAGCGCCTCGGCGATGCCGGGCGCCACCACGGCGATGTTGGTGTCCTGCGCCTCGGCGATCTCGACGAAGGCGTTCATGATGCCCCAGACGGTGCCGAAGAGGCCGACGAAGGGCGCGGTGGCGCCGACGGTGGCGAGGAACCCCAGCCCCGAGGTCAGCCGGTCGGCCTCCTTGGCGACGGCCACGTCCATCGAGCGGTCGATGCGCGCGACCGCGCCGGGGATCAGCCCGCCGTCGTCGCGGTGCGAGCGGCGCCACTCCGTCATGCCGGCGGCAAAGATCGCCTCGGGCGCGCCCTCGGGGTCGCCCAGCCCGTCGTAGAGGTCGTCGAGCGGCTCGCCCGACCAGAAGGCCGCGTCGAAGGCGTCGCCGCGCGCGCGGGCCCGGCGGTAGGCGAGGGCCTTGCGGATGATGATCGCCCAGGACCAGATCGAGGCCGCGATCAGCAGGATCACCACCAGCTTCACGGTCAGCGTGGCGCGCGCGAAGAGCGCCCACAGCGTGTAGTCGTCCATGCCCTGCCCCAAGGTCCGCCGCCCGGCGCTGCGGCCGGTGCTGGGGCGCGACGTTAGACCACCGAGGCGGCGAGATCCACGGGCCCGGCGCTCACGGATCCGCGTCGAGCGCCGCGCGCAGGGCCGCCACCAGCCCGGGCGGCAGGCGCGTCGCGCGCCCTGACGGGCCGGTGGCGACGATCGTGACGCGCGCCTCGAAGAGCGTGGCGCCGCCGCGCGCCACGGCCTGGCGCAGCGCGGCGCGGGCGCCCGAGACGGCCAAGGGGGTCGTCTCCACATCGAGGAGGTCGTCGAAGCGCGCGGGCGCGAGCCAGCGCGCGTCCATCGAGGCCACGGCGAAGGCCAGGCCCCGCTCGCCGCGCAGCCGCCCCTGGTCGATGCCCATCGCGCGCAGCCACTCCGAGCGGCCGCGCTCGGCGAAGCGCAGGTAGTTCGCATGATAGACGACGCCGGCGAGGTCGGTGTCCTCGTAGTAGACCCGCACGGGCAGGCGGTGCGCGGCGGCCCGGGCGCGGCTTCCGCTCCGGCTCGCCTCCGTGTCCCGGCCCGCTCCGGCGTCTCGGCCCGCGTCCGGGATCACGACGGTCGGCCGATCCGCGCCGCCAGGCGCAGCGCGTGGGCGGGATCGCGCGCATGGGCCGGCAGGACGGGGTCGTAGGCGGCGCGGATCACGTCGCCGATCTCGGGGCGCAGGACGGCGCCGCGGCCGGGCGCGGCGAGGAGCGGCGAGCGGTCGGCGAAGGCCGCGTCCGACCACAGCAGGATGGTCTGGACGGCCTGGCTCAGCGCGAGCGTCTCGGCGGGGACGGCGCTCAGGTGCTCGTCCATCCGCAGGAGCACGAAGGCCGCGCGGATCGCGCCCGCCTCGTCGAAGCGGAACACGCGATACTGGTTGGCCTGAGCCGCCTCCAGCCTCGCAAGCAGCGGTCCGAGCCCCTCGATCAGCCGGTCGAGGCCCGGCACCTCGGAGAGCTCGGACCACTCTCGCACGAAGAACGTCATGAGGTTGGCGCCGAGCTCGGGGTCCGTCTCGGCGGTGCCGATCCCGGCGAGGAGCGCCGTGGCCTCGATCGCGCCCTTGATGAACGGCAGGCTCTCGTCCTCGACGCCGAAGGCCACCGGCGCGATCGGCCGGCCCCAGCGGGCGAAGACGAAGGCGCCGTCGGCGCGGGTGAAGAGCGCGCGGACGGCCTCCGCGTCGGGCGGGGCGTCAGCCACCGGCGAGATGGGCGAGCAGGCTCGGCGGCAGCGGGCCGCGCGGATCGCCCCAGGGGCGGGGGGCCCCGTCCTTCGTCCGGAGCGCCGCGAGGAGGCGGCGGTCGGGGACCGCGATGGCGACCGCCGCACGGCGCAGGTCGCAGTCGTGGGGCTGGCAGCCGCGGCCGACGATCCAGTCGCCCTCCCGCACCATGCCGGAGGAGACGTCGCCGCGCGTCCGCGCCTCCTCCAGCGCGTCCGCCCCCATGAGCGCGACGAGGGCCGCTTCCCAGTCGGGCGCGCGGAGGAGGTCGGCGGGCGCCGCACCGACCCAGGCGAGGGGATCGGCGCCCGGCGGGCTCCGCGGCGCCTGTCGGCCGAGCGCCACCTCACGGGTCGCCGCGCGGCCGTGGTAGACGAATGCCACGTCCCCGCCCTCGCGCGAGGGCATGGTGACGGTCTCGTCCTCCCAGGACACCTCGGCGGCCATGGCGCAGGGGCCGAAGGTCTCGGTGAGGCCGAGCCGATCGGGTCGGGTGTCGAGCCAGGCGTGGGGCGTCCCGCAGGCGTCGCCGCCCGAGCGGAGCGCCAGCAGGATCAGGGCGCCGACCTGCCGCTCGAAGGCGGCCGACATCCATTCGTCCCCGATGTCGATGGCCCGGCCGCCGACGGAGGGCGCGGGGGCGCCCCGTTCGCCCGCGATGACGGCCGCGCCGGAGGGGGTGTCGATGGGCGCGCCCTGGGCGAAGGCCGTGCCCGCCCAGAGCGTCAGGACGACGGTGGCGATCCTCGTCACGCTCGTCACTCCTCGAACAGCTGTCCTTGGGCGGGGTCGCGCGGCGCGTCGATCCCCAGATGCCGCCAGGCGGCCTGCGCGAGCGTCCGGCCGCGCGGCGTGCGCTGGATCAGGCCCTGCTGGAGGAGGTAGGGCTCGATCACCTCCTCGAGCGCGTCGCGGGCCTCCGAGAGCGCGGCGGAGAGGGTCTCGATGCCCACGGGGCCGCCGCCGTAGGAGCGCGCGATCAGCTCCAGATAGCGCCGGTCGCCGCCGTCGAGGCCGAGCCGGTCCACGCCCAGGCGCGTCAGCGAGCCGTCGGCCATCTCGCGGGTGATGCGCCCGTCGCCCTCGACCACGGCGAAGTCCACGACGCGGCGCAGCAGTCGGCCCGCGATGCGGGGCGTGCCGCGGGCGCGGCGCGCGATCTCGCGCGCGCCCTCCTCCTCGCAAGGGACGCCCATGAGGCGCGCGCCGCGGCGGACGATCTCGTAGAGCTCGTCCTCGGTGTAGAACTGGAGGCGGACGGGGATGCCGAAGCGGTCGCGCAGCGGCGTCGTCAGGAGGCCTAGGCGGGTGGTGGCGCCCACCAGCGTGAAGGGCTGGAGCTCGATGCGCACGGTGCGCGCGGCCGGGCCCTCGCCGATCACGAGGTCGAGCTCGAAGTCCTCGAGCGCGGGGTAGAGCACCTCCTCGACGACGGGGTTGAGGCGGTGGATCTCGTCGATGAAGAGGACGTCGCGCTTGTCGAGGTTCGTCAGGATCGCCGCGAGGTCTCCCGCCTTGGCCAGGACGGGGCCCGAGGTCATGCGGAAGTTGACGCCCAGCTCGCGCGCCATGATCGAGGCGAGCGTGGTCTTGCCGAGGCCCGGGGGCCCGTAGAACAGCGCGTGGTCCATGGCCTGGCCGCGCTGGCGGGCCGATTCGATGAACACGGCGAGGTTGGAGCGGGCCTCGGCCTGGCCGATGAACTCGGAGAGCCGCTGGGGCCTGAGGGCGCGCCCGTCCGCGACATCCTCCTCCTGCGCCTCGGGGTCCAGCACGGAGGTCATGCGGGGGCCTGGGGGACTGCATCGCAGCGGCGCGCCTCCAGCGCGACGTGCCCCCAGCGGGGGTTTGGGGGCAGAGCCCCCCTCACTGCGGCGCCAGCCTGCGCAGCGCCGACCGGATCAGGTCCGCGGTGGCGGCCTCGGGGGCTTCGCCCGCGGCCTCGGCGACGGCGCCCGCCGCCTCGCCCGGCCCGTAGCCGAGGTTCGACAGCGCCGAGAGCGCCTCGGCCTGGGCGGTGGCGGAGGGGCGGGGGGCCGCGGGGATGGCGACGGCCTCGACGACCTCGCCGTCCTGGGTGGGCATGGGGCCGGGGCCGGGCAGGACGCCGGCCATCGCCATGACGGCGGGGGCGCGGTCGCGCAGCTCGTTGACGACGCGCTGCGCGATCTTGGGGCCGACGCCGGGGGCCGCGCGCACGGCGTTCCAGTCGCCCAGCGCGATGGCGCGGCCGACGCCGTCGGGGCCAAGCGTGCCGATGATGGCCATGGAGGCGCGGGCGCCGATCCCCTGGACGGAGGTCAGCAGGCGGTGCCACTCCTTCTCGATGAGGGTGGGGAAGCCCACGAGCTGCAACAGATCCTCGCGCACGAGGAGCTCCGTCCAGAGCGCCGCGGGCTGGCCCGGCCCCGGCAGGCTCATCAGCGTGCGCTCCGAGCACTGGACGACGTAGCCCACGCCGCGCACGTCGATCACCACGTGGTCGAGGCCGCGGTGCAGCACGACGCCCGCGACGCGGCCGATCATGCGACCCCCGTCATTCGGCGGCCCTGAGGAGGGCGGCGGAGAGGCGGCCCGCGGATTGCAGGCGGAAGGCGTGGCAGAGGGCCACGGCGAGCGCGTCGGCGGCGTCGGGCCCCTCGATCTCGATGCCGGGGAGCTGGTGGCGGACCATGTGCTCGACCTGGCGCTTGTCGGCGTGGCCGACGCCGACGACGGCCTTCTTGATGGCGTTGGGTGCATACTCACCGACCGCGATGCCGGTGCGCGCGAGGACGAGGACCGCCACGCCGCGGGCCTGGCCGAGCTTGAGGGTGCCCGCGCCGTCGCGGTTGACGAAGGTCTGCTCGACGGCGGCCGCGTCGGGGGCGTGGCGGGCGATGACGGCCGAGAGCTGGTCGAAGAGCGACAGCAGGCGATCGGGCAGCCCCTCGCCCTCCGAGCGGCAGGCGCCGTTGGCGACGTGGGCGAGCCGGCCGGAGACGGAGTCGATCACGCCCCAGCCCGTGGTCCTGAGGCCCGGATCGATGCCGAGGACGCGCATGCGGCCAACTCCCCTGCCACCCATTCGGGCCACGCCCTAGCACGAACGGCGAACACGGGTCGAGTGGGTGGGGCGTGCAGCGGTCGGGCGGTGTCGCCGACAGGCCTCGGCGCGTCGCGATCGGACCTCGGAGGGGCCTGGGATCCCGTTTGCTCCGCAACGTGTTACAGCACAGACATGCCATGCGTGGCGCGCATGAGGCCATGCGGAACGCACACTGGTTGTTCACTTCGCGGGGGCATAGCTGCGTCGTTCGGACCTCCCCGGTCGAACCATCGCATCTGAGGGCACCATGGCCATCCTCCGCATCCTCGCCGCGCTCGCGGCTTCGCTCGCCACCTGGAACGCGGCGCGCGACGCCAGGCACGCCCTCGTCCGGCTCTCGCGGCGCGAGCTGGCCGACATCGGCCTGCACTCGGGCGACATCGAGATGTCGGCGCTGATGGGCGGGCGCTAAGGCGCTTTCGCCAGGGTGAGCGTGGTCCAGTCGCCCAAGATCCCGCGGCGGCTCTCGGGAAGGCCCTGGGCGGCGTAGGCGGTGGCCACCTCTTCGGCCTGCTCGTTGAGCAGGCCCGACAAGACGACGTGGCCGCCGGGTGCGGCGAGCCGCGCCATGTCGGGGGCGAGGGTCAGCAGCGGACCCATCAGGATGTTGGCGAGGATCAGGCCGTAGGGGGCCGCGGCCGCGATGCGCGGGTGGCTCGCGCCCTCGGCCTCCAGGCACTCGACCGCGCCCGCGAGGCCGTTCGCCTCGACGTTCGCCTTCGCCACCTCGACCGCCACCGGGTCGATGTCGGAGGCGATGACGGTGCCGCCCATCGTGCGCGCCGCCGCCATGGCGAGGACCGCCGTGCCGCAGCCCAAGTCGAGGACGGGGCCCCGGACGCCCTCGTGGAGGAGCCGGTCGAGCGCGCGCAGGCAGCCGGCCGTGGTGCCGTGATGGCCGGTGCCGAAGGCCATCGACGCCTCGATGAGGAGCGCGACGCGGCCCGGCGGCAGCCGGTCCGCGTCGTGGGAGCCGTGGACGACGAAGCGCCCTGCCTCGACGGGCGACAGCTCGCGGCGGACGTGGGCGACCCAGTCGGTCTCGGGGATCTCCGAGACGACGACGCGGGCGCCGAAGGCGGCCTCCAGCAGCGCGAGGGCGGTCGCGGGGGGTGCTGCGTCGAAGTAGCCCCCGACCTCCCAGAGGCCCGAGCCGTCCTCCATCTCGAAGATGCCGACGCCTTCCGGCGGGGGCTCCAGGCGCTCGAACGCCTCGCCCAGGCGCTGCGCGGCGTCCTCGGAGGCGACGGTGGTGAGCGCCGTGAAGGTCATCGGGGGGTCTGGGGGGCATGAATGCCCCCCAGCCTCATTCCGCGGCGACGCCGACCGGACAGGACACCCCCGTGCCCCCCAGCCCGCAGTAGCCGCCCCCAGTGAAGTTTTGATGTCAAAAGATTAGAAAAGTTTAATCGATTTTGGGTTGAGGCCACAGAAGTGCGAAGGAATTAATTAAGCTTTTAAGCCCGAATTTTAGTTTTAAATACCAAGATTTATTGAGCCAGTTGTCCAGTAATTAATCACTGCGACTTTTTGGTAATTTTGCTCCTATATAGACAGCCTGTTGCGATTCTCTCGTTGGAAAAATTACTGAAGGAGGCAAAATGCCCAAAATACAAGGGAGATGCTTTGCTGAATGATTTGTCAAAGAGGATCCCTTGAATAAGGCTTGCTGGAATGTTGGCGATCTTTTGGATTCAAAAGATTGATTTCAATTCATCAAAGAAGTTTCAAAGGATACGGGATAATTCAGGCGATCATGCGATGTGTTTTTCTCAATAAAATGACTGATTTGGATTTCCAGGGAATGATTTAAAAATTAATTAATCTTTAAAAAAACAACAAAACTTCCCTACTTACCTGCCGTATTTTCTCAAGTTGTGTAGTTCTTATTGTATTGATGGATCCCGGCGAATTTCGTTGAAGAAGCGGTTGGTCCTGTTTCTGGAATCAGAACTACAAAACCTCCAAACCCATAGAAGGGGGCCGGTAATTTCCTTACTCAGATCCCTCAAAAGTTCCCCGTGCTGGCTATTCCTTTAGATTCGACGAGGCAAAACAAACCGGCGGGTATGACCACCTTCCAATTTTCAGTCAGACGGTTGGGATGTTCATTGGCAGCAGTCAAAAGCCATTGTTGACCACAACCAAGACATCCAACACGAAAAAAGGAGCTAAGCGTGATGCTTGTTTGTCGATAATCCAGACGCTGTTCTCGGAACTTCGAAAAGAGTTGGGGCACACAGATCCAAGTCCGTTGTATGGACAGAAACAAAGCTTCAGATCATCAGCAAAGCCAGAATTCAAACAAGAGATCAAATCCGAATTTTTTCCTCAACCTTTCTCAAACAAAGAGCCCTTTGGAAGCGATCCAAACTACTTGTATGAACCAGATCCCTTTGGATCTACACATAGAAAAACGAAACTTACGAGTCTGACACAAAAATCAAATCGGAGCTTGACCCCGATACAATCCAGCCTCCCATTTACAAACAACCGCTCCAGAATACTGCGTGTCTTTATCTCTTTGTCGATCGTCCAAACTCTCAAGAAAATATCAAAAAGATGGCCTGTGAACTCTTTCGCCATGCAATCGATGAGGAAAGTCATCTTTCTCTTCAAAGAAAGCGATAATCCAGATCCATTTCAAATGTCCCTGCTCCCAAACATAAACTCGACTAGTTTCAAAACATTCAAAGGGCAAGATTCCATTTTGGCCTTTTTCAACTTTCAAAGACCGGCCGTCCATGAAGACAGAATCAAGTATTTACTCTCTGAAAATAACACCATCTTCTTGAATTGCCCAAAAGGTTCTGCCGGCTCTTTGTATGATCTGGCTACTCAAATTTCCCTTTAGAAATCAGAAAATATCTACTTGTTTTTTTCCCTTTCGGCAGAAATCTGAAAATATTCTTTTTCTTTTCAGATTTCTGTAAACACTCATTTTCTTTTCAGATTTCTCTTTTTGATGTAAGAGTGTTTTCGGATTCTAAGATTTTCAGAATTGAAATCTGAAAATACTCTTTCATTTTCTTCTCAAGCAAATATCAGAAAAAGACATGATTTTCTTTGTTAGCGTCTTTGGTGATCACCAGTTGCATTGTTATCAATGTCAATCAAGTTTTGTTCTACGAAATAAACTTGTGGGGAAAAAAAAAACTGTTTAAATTGTTTGAAAATTTTGAACATATCATTTTAAGAAGATTGCTTTGATGGGTCCAAAGAAGAAGACAACAAAAAAAAAACGGCAAAATCGACTCCAACCAAAAAGATCAAAGCTGAAGTGGGAGAACAAGAAGAACCGCAAGTTCCTTCTCCACATCCCATTGATCAATTCGCTGAACAAACAGAGCCACAAGAAAAGGAGCAACCAGAAGTGGAAAAGGCAATACCAGAACAGTTGATCGGAAAAGAGTGTCCAGAAGAATTCAATAACTCAGCAAAATTGAACAGATTATCACAGAATCAGAAACTGGAAACGAAAGAAAAGAAGAAACAAAAGAAAAAGAAAAAGAAAGAAAAACAAAAGAAAAAGAAAAAGAAGAAACAAAAGAAGAAACAAAAGAAGAAACAAAAGAAGAAACAAAAGAAGAAACAAAAGAAGAAATAAACCAAACCACTCACAACGACACACAAGAAGAAGAGAAAAAAGAACCACCAACAATAAAAGGGGCTTTGCTGCCCGACCCAT
>CAWCXF010000008.1:0-1090000 GCA_963799455.1 uncultured Alphaproteobacteria bacterium
TGGTGTCAGGCGTCACGGCAAACTGGTCCGGCGCATTGCCTCACATGAGACGTTACCCGACGCTGCCATCGCCGCGCCTTGGTCGCTACGCGCCGCCGAGGCGGGGCGGCGAGCGGCAGAGCGATGGCGGGGAGGATCAGCATGGCGGCACGAGCCGAGGTGGCGGCGGCGACGAGGGAGCGGTACGCGGTGAGCGGGCGGGCCGCGAAGGGCGCGATCCTCGACGAGTTCGTCGCGCTGACGGGGCTTCATCGCAAGCACGCCATCCGCCTGCTCCGTGCGCCCACCGAGGAGAGGCGCTCCCGAGGTAGGCCGAAGACGCTCTACGGCACCGCCGTGAAGGCAGCGCTGGTCCTGCTCTGGGAGGCGTCGGACCGGGTGTGCTCGAAGCGGCTCGTGCCGATGATCCTGGTCTTGCTGCCGGCGCTGGAGCGACACGGGCAGCTTGCAGCTGACGAGGGACTGCGAGCGAAGCTCCTCGCGATCAGCCCGGCTACGATCGACCGGCTGCTGTCGGAGACGCGCATCGCGGCGGCGCAGGGGCGCAGGCGGCGGGCCGGCTTCAGCTCGGCGGTGCGCCGGTCGGTGCCGGTGAGGACCTTCGCGGACTGGGGCGATCCTCCTCCGGGCTTCGTGGAGGTCGACTTCGTGGCGCATTCCGGCGTCAGCGCGGCCGGCGCCTTCGTGCAGACGATGGTGCTGACCGACATCGCGACGGGCTGGACCGAGTGCGTGCCGGTGCTGATGCGGGCGGGCGCGCTCGCGCTCGAGGCGCTGCAGGCGGCGCGAGAGCTCTTCCCCTTCCCCCTCAGGGGCGTCGACTTCGACAACGACGGCGCCTTCATGAACGAGCCGGTGGTCTCCTGGTGCCGGGCGCAGGGGCTCGAGGTCACTCGCTCGCGGGCCTACCGCAAGAATGACCAGGCCTGGGTGGAGCAGAAGAACGGGGCGATCGTTCGAAGGCTTGTCGGCTACGGCCGCTTCGAGGGCGTGGTCTCTGCCAAGGCGCTCGCTCGGCTCTACGCGGCGGCCCGGCTGCATGTGAATCTGTTCCAGCCCTCGTTCAAGCTGCGCGAGAAGACCCGCGTCGGCGCGAAGGTGACGAAGCGCTGGCACCCGCCGGCCACGCCGGCCGATCGGGCTCTGGCCTCGGGACGGCTCGACACGGAGAGCATGGCGCGCATCGCCGAGCTGAGAGGACGGGCTTACCCCGCGATCGCGCTGGCGACGATCCGGGCGGCGCAGGCCGAGTTGGGCCGGCGCGTCGACCAGCGCGGCGCCGCGGCAGCCTCGGGGGAGACGCCCGTCGCCGTCAACCTCGCGGCCAGCGTCTCCCGTGCCGAGAAGAACGGTGAGCGCCGCGCAATTCACCGCCGCCCCTATCGCCGAGTGAGGCCGATCCCGAAACGCCCGTCGATGCTCGATCCCCACCGGGCCGAGAATCGAGGCATGGCTCGAGGCGCAGCCCGAGATGACGGCGGTCGCCCTGCTGGCCTGGCTCAAGGAGCGCCATCCCGACCGGTTCGCCGACATCCATCTGCGCACCACGCAGCGGCTCGTGAAGGCGTGGCGGGCAGAGCAGGCGAAGAGGATGATCCGGCTCGGAACGGCGGCGCTGACGCTCCCGCCCGGTCAAGAAGCGGCGGCTCTGGCGCCGCCTGAGGCCGCGGCGCTCGGTAACATTCTCAGATGAGGCAACAGGCCGGGCCAGTTCCGAATGTCGCTTGATATTTGGCCTTGCGACCACAGAATGCCTGTTGTCACCAAGTAGAAGGGTCGTGGGGCGCGCAGAGTGGGAATGTCCTGCGCGGCGGGATGGGTGCTCACGGATCGGGGGCTGGCTCGGCCGTGCGGGCGGCGGTCTCGGCAGCCTGCCTGGCCTTCCCGCGGATGGCGAGCTTGGAGTTCCAGCCGTCGTTGCGGCGGCCTGTGGGCTGGTGCTGGGTGGCCTGCTTGTAGACCGGCGCCGGGCCGCGCGGGCTTTGGCGGGACGGCGGCCTGGAGCTCCTGGATATGGGCCAGCACCGCGCCGAGCTCCTCGCGCTCGGTGATCGCGGCCCGGCTGACCTCCTGGTCCTTGTCGAACACCGTGCAGGTGAGGGGCACGCCCTTCCATTGGACCTCGTAGCGCCCGTCGGGGAAGGCGTAGGTGTCGACGGGCTGGCCCGCGAGGCGCCGCGTCAGCTCGGTCTCCTCGATCATGATGCGCTGGCGCTGACGGGTGAAGGTGAGCTGCGCGCCGACATAGCGCTGGTCGCGCCAGCACAGGATGTCTTGCAGACGGCCGGGAGACGTTCGGGGGCCGGTGCCGGTCGTCGGGGCGCAGGAGCGCCTTCGAAGCACGCGTTGTGACGCCCCACGAAGCTCGGGAGCATCGCGTTGGCGGTCGCCATGTCCGAGACGCCCGCCAGCCGCATCTCCTTGACCAGGCGGTCCGAGCGGCGTGCGGGTCGCGCGCTCCACGCGGCCCTTCGCCTGGCGCCGCCCTTCGCCTGGGCTCGAGTTCGCGCACCCCGATCTCGACCTGGAGCTCGGCCAGGGCCCGGCCGAACTGGGTCATGCCGTGCCCGCTCCTGACGTCCCGCTCGGCCACCCGGACGACGGAGTTCTTGTCGGAGTAGAAGGCGACCGGCCAACCGTGGGCCTTCAGACACCCCTCGAGCGCCTCGAAGGTGGCGAAGGTGCCCTCAGAGGGCACGAAGCGCATCTGCATCAGGGCTCGTCGCGTCGTCGATGAACACCAGAAGCGTGCAGGGCGGCGCGCGGTCCTCGAACCAGCGATGATCGGAGCCGTCGATCTGGATCAGCTCGCCCAACCGCTCCCGTCGCAGGCGAGGGCGATGGAGGCGGCGCCGTCGCGCCCGGGGCAGCCACAGCCCGTCGGCCGCCATCCACTGCCGCTAGCCGTCTCGCGCGAGACCTCGAGGCCGTGCCGCTCGGTGAGCTCCTCGGCCGCGAGCATGGGCCCGAAGTCCGCGTAGTTCTCCCGCACCAGCGTCAGGGCGTGCTCGCGCACCCCGCCACGGATGCGGTCGTCGGGCGCCCGCCCGCGGGCCCGGTGCCGGACCGCCGCGGCCCCCTTGGCCCGCAAGCGCCTCAGCAGCCGCTGCGCCTGGCGCCGGCTCACGCCCATGGCCGCGTTCGCCACGCTCGTCGAACCGTCCACGGCCCGCAACAGCGCCTCCACGCGCGCCAACTCGCGCTCGCTCATCACCACCCATCCCATGCGCCACCTCCACGGCTCCGTCACCGAGAGGGAAGCGCGACGCTTCTGCTTTGCTCAGGTGAGACAGTTCCACTCGGCGCTCACATCATCGCCTGACAGAAGCGATATTATGATCATCGTTAAAGCCGCGTTAATAAACTGATTGCGTCTCGCTCGGCGGCCTTGACCGCTTCTCATCCTCGGCCGGCTGACGCAACGTTGCTCGCAGATGCATCGGCGCCAGGCCTCGATCCGGCCGAGGCGCCGCCGACCGAGGGAGACGCAGATGGCGAAGGTCACCACACCGACCGGACGCGACCCGGACCGTTCCTCTTGGGGCGCGCATGCTGAGGTGAGCTCCGGGGTCGTCGAGATCGTCGCCGCGCGCGCCGAGGCCCAGCCGATCGATCCCCCCCTCGTGCTCGCTCGGAGGCCGCGCGCCGCCGGGGGCAAGCCGGCGTTCGGCCCGCCGCGTAGGCTCACGCGCGGCCTCTCACGCGACCCCGCGCCGCGCCTTGCGGCCGAGCCCGAGCGGAGCGCGTCCTTCGTCGAGCGCCTCAGGCGCATCACCGACGCGCGGACCATCGGCGAGGTCTGGGCGGTGCAGCTGGAGCTGATGGCCGGCTACGGCTTCGACCGCCTCCTCTACGCCTCGACGCGGTTCCGCACCGAGCGCTCGATCGGCGACCTGCAGGACGTGCTGTTCCTGACCAACCATGCGCGTGACTACGCGAGCACGATGATCGAGCGCGGGCTCATCCGTCATGCGCCGATGCTGGTCCGCGCCGAAGCCGGCTCCCGATCCTGGAGCGAGCCCGCGTCGTCGCCGGCCGAGGGGCAGCCGGCGCGGCTGGCCGCGCTGGCGACGGAGGCACGAAGGCGTCTGGGCCTGGCCGCGGGCTACGACGTCGTCTTCCCCGAGGTCTCCACCCGCGCCCGCGGCGCGCTGGAGCTCTGCGCCCGGCCCGGCCTCACGCAGCAGGACGTGGACGCGCTGTGGGACGCCCGAGGGGGCGAGATCGAGCTGCTCTGCGGCCTCGTGCATCTCAAGCTCTGCCACCTGCCGTCCTGGGGCGGACGGCGGCCGCTGACGCGCCAGCAGCGCCGCGTCCTGCAATGGGCCTCGGAGGGCAAGACGGCCCAGGACATCGGCGCGATCATGGAGCTGACGCCGGCCACGGTCGAGAAGCACCTGCGCCTCGCGCGCGAGGCGCTCGATGTCCAGACCACGGCGCAGGCCGTGGCGAAGGCGGCACACTGGAACCAGCTCTTCGTGGACGAGCGGCCGGCCCTTGCGGCCCAGGCGATTCTCGGTCCTCGGGGCGCGCAGGGCCAGCACAGCCCGACGCTCAGACCCTGAGCCTCCGCGCCGGAGGCGCCGCCCTCGGCGGGCCGCGCTCCGGCCTCCGGTGATGTCCCCGAGGCTTGGCCCTATGGGGACGCGCTCGGTGCTCGGGGCGCGCAGGCAGCCTCGCCGCCGAGCGAAGCGATCAGGCCTGGGCCATCTTGGCGACCTCGGCGGCGAAGTCCTCGTCGGGGCGCTCGATGCCCTCGCCCACGGCGAGGCGCACGAACCCCGTGATCTCGGCGCCCGCCTCGCGCGCGGCCTCGCCCACGGTGACGTCGGGGTTGACCACGAAAGGCTGGTTGAG
Organism: uncultured Alphaproteobacteria bacterium; assembly: GCA_963799455.1. Lineage (GTDB taxonomy): Bacteria > Pseudomonadota > Alphaproteobacteria > Rhodobacterales > Rhodobacteraceae > CAWCXF01. The sequence goes on from CAWCXF010000008.1 coordinate 4,858, forward strand.
GAGCGTGATCTCGGCGAGGAACTTCCTCATCCGCCCCTCGACCATCTTCTCGACCACCCCTTCGGGCTTGCCCGACTCGCGCGCCTGGTCCGAGAGCACCTGGCGCTCTCGCGCGACGATCGCCGGATCGAGGCTCGCCTCGTCGAGCGCGGCCGGGTTGATCGCCGCGACATGCATGGCGACCTGCCGGCCGAGCTCCTCCGAGCCGCCCGTCATCGCCACCAGCACGCCGATCCGGCCCATCTCGGGCGCCGCCGCGTTGTGGACGTAGGAGACGACGCTGCCGCCCTCGAGCCGCTCCATGCGGCGCAGCGCGAGGTTCTCGCCGATGGTGGCGATCCTGTCGGTGAGGGTGTCGGCGACGGACTTGCCGCCGAGGTCGGCCGCCCGGAGCGCCTGGAGGTCGGGCGCGTCGAGCGCGGCCTCGGCGATCCGCGCCACCAGCTCCTGGAACTCGGCGTTGCGCGCCACGAAGTCGGTCTCGGAGTTGACCTCGACGGCGACGCCGAGGCCGGCCCGCGTGCGCACGGCCACCAGACCCTCGGCGGCGGTCCGGCCGGACTTCTTGGCGGCCTTGGCGAGCCCCTTGGTGCGCAGCCAATCGACGGCGGCGTCCATGTCGCCCTCGGTCTCGGTCAGCGCGCGCTTGGCGTCCATCATGCCCGCGCCCGTCGCCTCGCGCAGCGCCTTCACCTGTGCGGCCGTGATCGCCATCGTCTTCACCTCGTGCGTGTCGTGGACTGCGGCCCGAGGGCCGCGCGCCCGATGTCGTGGTCCCGGCGGGCGGACGCCCTAGCGGGAGGTCTCGATGTCGTAGGGCGCGTCCTTGGCCATCGCGTCGTCGTGGACGGCCTCGTCAGACAGGGGCTTCTCGGCCACCGCGGCGCCCGCCGCGGCCTCGGCCTCCGCGGCGGCCTTCGCGTCGGGCTCGGGCCTCCGGCTCGGGCCCCGGCTCGGGCCCCGGCTCGGGCATCGCGGTCTCGCGCGCGGCCTGCTGCTCCGCGGCCTGCTCGGCGGCGAAGTCCTCGGCCGCCTGCTCCTCCATCGCGCCGAGGTCCACGCCGGCCGCGCCCATCTGCGCCGCCATCCCGTCGAGCGCCGCGCGCGCGGCGAGGTCGCAGTAGAGCGCGATGGCGCGCGCCGCGTCGTCGTTGCCGGGGATCACGAAGTCCACCCCGTCGGGAGAGCAGTTGGTGTCCACCACCGCGACCACCGGGATGCCGAGCTTGCGCGCCTCCAGCACCGCCAGATCCTCCTTGCCGACGTCGATGACGAACAGGAGATCCGGCAAGCCGCCCATCTCGCGGATGCCGCCCAAGGAGGCCTGGAGCTTGGCCTGGTCGCGCTCCATGCCCAGCCGCTCCTTCTTCGTGAGCCCCTCGGCGCCTTCGGCCATGCGCTCGTCGATCTCGCGCAGGCGGTTGATCGACTGGGAGACGGTCTTCCAGTTGGTCAGCGTGCCGCCGAGCCAGCGGTGGTTCATGTAGTACTGCGCGGACTGCTCGGCCGCGTCGGCGATGGGCTGCGACGCCTGGCGCTTGGTGCCGACGAAGAGGATGCGCCCGCCGCGCGCGACGGTCTCGCGCACCACGTTGAGGGCCGCGTCGAGCAGCGGCACCGTCTGCGTCAGGTCGATGATGTGGATGCCGTTGCGATCGCCGTAGATGTACTCCGCCATGCGCGGGTTCCATCTCTGGGTCTGGTGGCCGAAGTGGACGCCGGCTTCGAGAAGCTGGCGCATGTTGAACTCGGGGAGAGCCATGCGTGCCTTTCCGGTTTGAGCCTCGGCGGGGCTTCAGGGCCCGGAGCTCGAAGCCCCCTGCCCAACCGGTGGACCGGTCCGGGATGTCTCCCCGGCCGGCCCGGCCCCGCCTGCGAAGTGCGCGCGCCCTAGCCGCAAGCGGCGCCCGACGCAAGCCCGGAAGCGCCGCGCTCGGATCTCGGCGTCGGTGAGGTCGAGGCTGCGGCAGCGCCAGCGCGCGACGCGGCGGCCCGGATGATCCTCGCTCCACCGCGCGAGCGGGATCTGCGCGCCCATCGCGCAGGCTCGCAAATTCTGCGCGCCCATCGCGCAGGCTCGCAGATCGAGCGGCTCGACGAGCTGAAGGGACTTGGTCTCGCAGGCGGCCGGGTCGGCCAATCGGCAGACGATGAAGACGAGCGCGATCACGGCACGGGCTCCTCGTGACGCGGGCCACGACGCGCGCGGGCGCGTCGTGGCCAGGATGATCGAGGCGAGGCCGCCGTCCCGGCCCGGGATCCCAGGCCCCCTCGGCGAGGTGCGCGCCGTCGCTTGCCTTGCCGCGGCGGTGGCGCCATCAGTCGCGCCATGACGCCCGACGTCCTGTGCATCGGATCGGTCCTGTGGGACGTGATCGGGCGGCCCGATCCGCGCATGGCCCACCGCCTGAGGCGCGGGGCCGACCTGCCGGGGCGGATCGTGCGCGTTCCGGGCGGGGTCGCGCTCAACGTCGCCATCGCGCTCAGGCGCTTCGGGATGCGTCCGACGCTCCTCGGCGCGGTCGGCTCGGATGCCGAGGGCGAGGCGCTGATCGAGGGCTGCGCCGCGCTGGGGCTCATCACCGACCATCTCCATCGCAGCCTTGATCCGACCGACCGCTTCGTGGCGATCGAAGGGCCCGACGGCGTGATGGCCGCCATCGCCGACACGCGCTCGCTCGAGGCCGCCGGGGCGCGCATCCTGGAGCCCTTGTCGGACGGACGGATCGAGCGGCCGTGGCGCGGGCCGGTGGCGCTCGACGGCAACGTCACCGAGGATCTCCTGGAGGAGATCGCGGGCTCGGCGCTGCTGGCCGAGGCCGACCTGCGCGTGGCGCCCGCCTCGCCCGGCAAGGCCGCCCGGCTCAGGCGCCTGCTCGGCCACCCGAGGGCCGTGCTCTACCTCAACATCGAGGAGGCCTCGATCGTCGCGGGGCTCTCCTTCGGCGGAGCGGTCGAGGCGGTCGAGGCGCTGCTGCGGCAGGGCGCGGCCCGCGCGGTCGTCACCGACGGGCCGAGGGCCGCCGCCGACGGCACCACCGCCCGCGTCCACCAGGCGGGGCCGCGCGATGTCGTGGTGGCGCGGCGCCTCGGCGCGGGCGACACCTTCATGGCCGCCCACATCGCCGCCGAGGCCGGCGGGGCGCGGCGCCCGGCCGCGCTGCGGGCCGCCCTGGAGGCCGCGGCCGATCACGTCGCGGGCGCCGCGTGAGCCGCCCTGCCCCGCCGCTCGACCTCGGCGCCGAGGTCGCCCGCGCGCGACGCGACGGGCGCGCGGTGGTGGCGCTCAAATCTTCGATCCTCGCGCAAGGCCTGCCCCGTCCGCTCAACCTCGACGCCGCGCGCGCCGCCGAGGCGGCGGTGCGCGCGGAGGGCGCCGTGCCCGCCACCGTCGCCGTGATCGAGGGCCGCCTGAAGGTCGGCCTGGAAGGCGCCGCGCTCGAGGCGCTGTCGCGCGCCGAAGGCGTGGCCAAGCTCTCGCGCGCCGACCTCGCCGCCTGCCTCGCCACGGGCGGCACCGGCGCCACCACGGTCGCGGCGACGATGATCGCCGCCCGTGCCGCCGGCGTGGAGGTGTTCGCCACCGGCGGCATCGGCGGGGTGCATCGCGGCGCGGCGCGCTCCTTCGACGTCTCGGCCGACCTCCGGGAGCTCGCCCGCACGCCCGTCACGGTGGTGTGCGCCGGCGCCAAGGCGATCCTCGACCTGCCCGCCACCTTCGAGGTGCTGGAGACGCTCGGCGTGCCCGTCGTCGCCGTGGGCCAGGACGCCCTGCCCGCCTTCTGGTCGCGCGATTCGGGGATCCTCGCGCCGCTCAGGATCGACGAGCCCGCCGCCATCGCCCGCGCCCACCGGATGCGCGCCGCGCTCGGGATCGAGGGTGGCCAGCTCGTCGCCAACCCGGTGCCCGAGGCCGACGAGATCCCCCTGGCAGAGCTGGCGCCGCTGATCGAGCGCGCCGCCCGCGAGGCGAAGGAGCGCGGGGTGCGCGGCAAGGCGCTGACGCCCTGGCTGCTGTCGCGGCTGGCGGAGGCGACCCAGGGCCGGACGCTGCGCGCCAACCTCGCGCTGGTGGCGAGCAACGCGAGGCTCGCCGCGCGCGTCGCCCGCGAGCTCGGCGGCCGTCCCGCGGCGTGACGCCCGCGAGGGGCGATGCGCGTTGTTCTCGCCGTCGGGGGCGCCTAGACCTGCGCCCATGCGCGCCGCCCGGCCCAAGCCCGAACCCCTCCTGCTGACCGAGCGCCGCCGTCCCGGCGCGATCCCGCGGCTGCGGGCGTCGTTCCTGACCGGGCTGATCGTCATCCTGCCCTTCGCGCTGACGCTGTGGCTGGTGTGGTCGGTGATCGGCTGGATCGACGGCTTCGTGCTGCCGCTGGTGCCCCACCGCTTCCGCCCCGAGCAGTACATCGGCATCAATCTGCGCGGCGTCGGCGTCATCTTCCTGCTGCTGTTCATCCTCGTGGTGGGCTGGGTGGCGCGCGGCGTGATCGGCCGCGCGGTGATCCGCCAGGGCGAGGGGCTGGTGGACCGGATGCCGATCGTGCGCACCATCTACGGCGGCGCCAAGCAGATCGCCGAGACCGTGTTCGCGCAGGGCGACACCAGCTTCGACCGCGCCTGCCTGGTCGAGTATCCGCGCCGCGGCATCTGGGCGATCGGCTTCGTCTCGACCACCGCCAAGGGCGAGATCGCGGCCTCCGACCCCGCCGGCGAGCCGATGCTGTCGGTGTTCCTGCCGACCACGCCCAACCCGACCTCGGGCTTCCTGCTGTTCGTGCCGACGAGCGACGTGGTGATCCTGGCGATGAGCGTCGAGGACGCGGCCAAGCTCGTGATCTCGGCCGGGCTCGTCTATCCGGGCGGCAAGGAGGCCCTGCCCGAGCCCGCCGTCGAGGAGGCGAAGCCCCCGCCGGACCCCTCCCCCTGGCGCGGGCGCGTCGCGGGCTAGGAGAACATCGCCGTCAGATCGACCGTCCCGCCCTGGCCGAGATGGCCGCCATGCGCGTCGAGGAAGGCGTCCGCCGCCGCGCGCCCCGCATCGCGCAGCGCCCCCAGCACCACCGGGGAGGGCACGAGCTTGGTCGCCACCGACAGCCGCGCCATGAGATCGTCGTCGGCGATCATGTGCACCGCCACGTCCTTCATGGCGCCTTCGGGGATCCGACCCTCCCGGATCAACCTGCGGACGAACTCTATCGCCCGAAGCTCGCGTAGAAGGGAAGTGTTGAAGCTGATCTCGTTGATCCTGTTCTGGATCTCCTGGGGGCTGCGTGGGATCCCCGGCCTCTCCAGGGGGTTGATGTTGACGATCACGACATCGTCCGGGAACGCCCGGTCGAACAGCGGGAACAGCGCCGGGTTGCCGGTGTAGCCGCCGTCCCAGTAGGCTTCGCCGTCGATCTCGACCGCCTGGAAGATGGTCGGCAGGCAGGCGGAGGCGAGCAGCACCTCGGTGCTGACCTCCGCCTGGGTGAACACCCGGATCTTGCCCGTCCGCACGTTGGTGGTCGAGACGAAGAAGGCCGGCCCCGCCTCGGCGCAGACCTCGTCGTAGCGGAAGCGCCGGGCGATGCGCTCCAGGGGGTTTTGGTAGAACGGCCCGTAGGCGTAGGGCGACACCGCGCGCTGCACCGCGTCGATCACCGACCAGCCGACCGAGTATTCGAGCGCCTGCGAGATCATCGCCGGCGCGGGCGCGAAGGCCGTCATCCAGGTCGTCAGCCGCATGTCGCTGAGCGCGCCGACCTGCCCCCAGAGCCAGGCGAGGTTCTCGCGCGCGGCCTCGCGCGAGCCGCGCGCCAGCCCCGCCTTGAGCGCCGCCCCGTTGAGCGCGCCCGCCGAGGTGCCCGAGATCGCGGCGATCTCAATCCAAGGCTCATCGAGCAGCCGGTCGAGCACCCCCCAGGTGAACGCCCCATGCGCCCCGCCCCCCTGGAGCGCGAGATTGATCCTGACGGTGTTCATGGAGCCTCGCATGCGGGGGTCCGAGGGCATGCATGCCCCCGGTCTTCTCTAGAGGGCCGTCCACCCCCCATCGACGCTGATGGTGGTCCCCGTGATCTGATCGGCGGCCGGCGAGCACAGGAACACCGCCGTCCCCCCCATCTGCTCGACGGTGGCGAAGGCCTTGGAGGGCTGGCGCGCCAGCATGACCTCGCGGATCACGGTCTCGCGGTCCATGCCGTATTCCTTCATGGTGTCGGGGATCTGCTCCTCCACGAGAGGCGTGAGCACGTAGCCCGGGCAGATGGCGTTGGCCGTGATGGGCTCCTCGGCGGTCTCCAGGGCGGTGACCTTGGTGAGCCCGACGAGCCCGTGCTTGGCCGCGACGTAGGCCGACTTGTAGGGCGAGGCCGTGAGCCCGTGGGCGGAGGCGATGTTGACGACGCGCCCCCAGCCCGCCTCACGCATCATCGGCAGCGCGGCGGCCGTGGTGTGGAAGGCCGACGACAGGTTGATGGCGAGCACCGCGTCCCATCTGGCGGCCGGGAAGTCCGGGATCGGCGCCACGTGCTGGATGCCGGCGTTGTTGACGAGGACGTCGCAGGCGCCGGCCGCCTCCACCAGCCGCCGCGCCGCGTCGCCGTCGGCGAGGTCGGCCTGGACGTAGCGCGCCTCGACGCCGAACTCCTCGGCGACGGATCGAGCCAGCGCGTGGTCCTCCTCGGCGTCGGTGTAGGAGTTCAGCACCACCGAGGCGCCGGCGCGCGCGAGCTCGCGCGCGATGCCGAGGCCGATGCCTGAGTTCGAGCCCGTGACGACCGCGGTCTTGCCGGTGAGCTGCATGGGACGCCCCTGCCTGTTCGAGTCGCCGCGAACATAGGGGCGGCGGGTGCGAAGGGAACCCGCCATAGGGGCGGCGGGTGCGAAGCGAACCCGCCGCCGGAGGGCGCCTCGGGTCAGCCCCGTCGCCGCGCCAGCCGCCAGGCGCCCAGGAGGCCCAGGCCCCCCGCCAGGAGCGGCGCCGCCGCCGGCAGCGGGACCGGCGCGACGGTGATGGTGGCGAGCTGGAACGCGCCGGGGTCGGACGCGAAGTCGATCGCTCCCGCCTCGAGGGCGATGCCGTTGGCCGCGACGATCCCGGCGAAGTCCGCCAGGGACGCGGCGGGGCCGACGACGCCGCCCTCGGGCGTGCCGAGCGTCGCGTCCACGCCCTGGACGAAGGCCGGACCGTCGGCAGGGTCGTTCAGCTCGGTGCCGGCGTCCCACAGAATCCGAGCCCATGACGCGGATCGTCAGCGCGCCGTTGAACGACCCGTCTGGCGCGAAGATCTCGTAGGCCATCGGGTCGTCGTTGCCCAGGAAGGTGTCGTTGGAGGGCACCAGCATCGACAGGTAGGTGAGGAAGCGCTGCTCGGTCGGATCGCCTACGTTGAGGGTGGCGGTGCCGGTCTCGCCGGGCTCGATCGGCGGGATGCCGTTGCCGGCCGCCGCGACCACGGTGGCGGTCGAGCCGGGATCGACCGCCAGGCGCTCGGGCGGCAGGCCCGACACGTCGCCCAGCTCGGCCAGGCGCTCCACGCCGGGGCTCGCAGCCTCGCCCGCGTCGAAGGCGTCGAAGCCGCCGTCATGGATCGCGGTGTAGACGGGCGTCACGCTGAACCCGCCCGGGGGGGTGTCGTTGGCGACGGTGACGTTGAGCGTGTAGGCCGCCGCCGAGCCGCCCATCGCGGCCAGCGAGGTCGCCGCGAGGGCGAGGATCGACTTGCCCGAGGTCTTCATATGCGGTCTCCTTGCGGATCGGGGCCGAGCGGCGTCCTGCCGCCGGTCTCGCCGAGGCGCCGCGCCCGCCATCACGGGCGCGACGGTTCAACCGATACTGGAAGGAAGATGACGTAGCGTTCACTTCTGCGCCAGGGCGAGGGGATCGCCGCGATCCCGGCACAAAAAAACGCCCGCACGAGGCGGGCGTTGAGGTGTTGAGGCAGGTTTCATACAGGCAAGAAACCTATCGAGCAGTGGGTTGGTTATAGGCGCTTAACCGCAGGTGTCCAACCAAAAGTTCGACTGTCCGCCGCGCGACTGGGCGCGCGAAACCCAACAAAACAAGGGCCGAGGCAGGAGTCACAGAGATGCCGCAAAAATTTTACATATCCGTGAAGGGCCTGGCCCTCGTCCTTGCCCTCGCGTCGCAGGGGGGATTCGCCCACGCCGCGGACCACGCCATCGCCATGTATGGCGAGCCCGCCCTGCCCCCCGACTTCGCCCATCTGCCCTACGCGAACCCCGACGCGCCGAGGGGCGGATCCTACTCCGAGGGGCAGGTCGGGCGCTTCGACAGCCTCAACCCGCACATCCTCAAGGGCACCACCCCCTGGCAGCTGCGGTTCCTGGCCTACGAGTCGCTGATGGGCCGCTCCTGGGACGAGCCGTTCACGCTCTACGGGCTGCTGGCCGAGAGCGTCGAGACGGCGCCCGACCGCTCCTGGGTCGAGTTCACGCTGCGCCCCGAGGCGCGCTTCTCGGACGGCACGCCGGTGACGGTCGAGGACGTGATCTGGTCCTACGAGACGCTGGGGACGCAAGGGCACCCGCGCTACCTGGGCTTGTGGGACAAGATCGCCTCGATGGAGAAGGTGGGCGAGCGCACCGTCCGCATCGCCTTCTCCGAGCCCGACCGCGAGCTGGCGCTGCTGGCGGGCCTGCGCCCGATCCTCAAGCGCGCGCAGTGGGAGGGCCTCGACTTCGCCCGGAGCGGGCTCGACGTGATCCCCATCACCACCGCTCCTTACGTGATCGAGGAGGTCGATCCGGGCCGCTCGGTCACGCTCGGGCGCGACCCCGACTACTGGGGGCAGGACGTGCCGCTCATGCGCGGCCAGGCCAATTTCGACGAGATCCGGCTGGAGTTCTTCGGCAACGCCACCGCCTGGTTCGAGGCCTTCAAGGCCGGTGAGATCGACGCTTTCCGCGAGTTGAGCGCCGCCAAATGGGCGACGCAGTACGACTTCCCCGCGGCGGCCTCGGGCGCCGTGACGATGGAGGTCGTCCCGCACGGCCGGCCCTCGGGCCTCGTCGGCTTCGCCATGAACACGCGGCGCGAGGCGTTCGCCGACTGGCGCGTGCGCCAGGCGATGATCGAGGCCTTCAACTTCGAGTTCATCAACGAGGCGCTCAACGACGCGCAGGCGCCTCGGATCACGTCCGCCTTCTCGAACTCCGAGCTGGGGATGCGCCCCGGTCCCGCCGAGGGCCGCGTGCGCGCGCTGCTGGAGCCTTTCGCCTCCGACCTGCCGCCGGGCGCGCTCGAGGGCTACGCCCTGCCCGCCTCCGACGGCAGCGCGCGCAACCGCGCGGGCGTGAGGCGCGCGCTCGCCTTGATGGAGGAGGCGGGCTACACGGTGCAGGACGGCGTGATGCGCGGGCCGGGCGGCGAGCCCTTCACCTTCGAGATCCTGCTGGAGCAGGGCGCGACCGAGAACCAGGCGATCATGGACCTCTACACGGCGCAGCTCGAGCGGCTCGGCATCGCGCCGACGGTCACGACGGTGGACCCCGCCCAGCATGCCGAGCGGCTCGCGGAGTACGATTTCGACATGGCCCATCAGCGCGTCGCGGTCAGCCTCAGCCCCGGCAACGAGCAGCGCCTCTACTGGGGCAGCGCGGGCGTGGAGGCGCCCGGCACCGGCAACCTCGCGGGCATCGACAGCCCGGCGGTGGACGCGATGATCGACGCGATCCTCGCCTCCGAGACGCGCGAGGACTTCGTGGCGGCCACCCGCGCGCTCGACCGCGCGCTGACGGCGGGGCGCTACGTCATCCCGATCTGGCAGCCCGACGTGTCGCGGCTGGCCACCTGGAGCGATCTGAAGCACCCCGAGAGGATCCCGGTCTACGGCGACTGGATCGGCTGGCTGCCCGACGTGTGGTGGCGCGAGCCCGGCTGATCCGTCAGGCGACGCCGGGCGCCGGAACCGCCCGCGCCGGCGCGCGCTTGAGGCGCATCATGCAGGCGAGGAGCGAACCCATGCGATGGATCCAGGTGAGGGACAACTGGCCCGCCTTCATCGACAAGGTGGAGGAGCAGTGGCCCGAGGCCGACCGCGACGTGCTCGAGACGATCGACGGCGATCGCGCCGCGCTCAAGCGCCACCTGATCGAGGCCACCGGCCAGGACGCCGCCGACATCGAGGAGGAGCTGCGCGTCTGGCTCGACAGCTCGATGCCGCTCGACGTGATGATGGACGACAGCCGCGACAACGAGCAGATCATGGAGTCGGCGCGCTACATCCACCCCGGCGAGGACGTCTACTCCGACGACCGCGAGTTCGGCGACGACGACGCGCCCGAGCCTCCGATCGGGCGCGACTGAGCGCGCGCGCGCCCGCGCCCGCCGCCGCCCCTCGCGCGCCGATCGGGCGGGCACCTCGGGGCGGCGCCGGAGACGGCGGGCCCCGCCCGGCCGGGGCGGCGAGCGGCGGCGGACGGCCCGCGCGCCATCGGTGGCACGCCGAGGCCGCACGGGCCGCCGCCCCGCCCGTCGAGCCGTAGCCCCGCCTCGCGCCTGGGGTTCCCCCGAGCGGCGTGATAGCGAGGCGCCATGGTGCCGCTCGACATCCTCTCGGACCCGATCTGCCCGTGGTGCTACATCGGCCACGCGCAGCTCTCGCGCGCGCTCGAGGCCGCGCCCGGCCATCCCTTCGCGCTCGCCTGGCACCCCTTCATGCTCAACCCCGCCATGGCGCCCGAGGGCATGGACCGGCGGGCGTATCTCGAAGCCAAGTTCGGCGGCCGCGAGGCCGCGGCGAGGGTCTACGCCCGCATCGATCAGGCCGCCCAGGGGGCCGGGCTCGACCTCGACCTCGGCGCCATCGAGCGCACGCCGTCCACGCTCGACGCGCACCGGCTGATCCACTGGGCCGGGATCGAGGGGCGCCAGACGGCCGTGGTGGCGCGCCTTTTCGCCGCCTACTTCCGCGAGGGGCGCGACATCGGCGACCGCGCCGTGCTGCGCCGGATCGCCGAGGCCGCGGGCCTCGACGGCGTGGCGATCGCGCGGCTCCTCGCGTCCGACGCCGACGCCGACGACATCCGCGCCCGCGACGCCCACGCCCGAGAGCGCGGCGTCTCCGGCGTTCCCACCTTCGTCGTCGCCCGGCGCCACGTCGTCACCGGCGCCCAGCCGCCCGAGCTCTGGGCGCAGGTGATCGGCGAGCTGACGGGCGGCGGGACCGGCGCCGGGACGGGGGGCGCGCCGTCGTGACGGCCCAGGCCTCGGCGCCCGACACGGAGCCCGACGCGGAGCCCGACGCGGAGCCCGACACGGAGCCCGACACGGAGCCCGACGCCCGCCGGCTGTCGCGCGTCGAGTTCGTGGCAGTGATCGCCATGCTCTTCGCGACCATCGCCTTCTCGATCGACGCGATGCTGCCCGCGCTGCCCGAGATCGCCGGGGCGCTGACGCCCGACGCGCCCAACCGCGCGCAGCTCATCGTCACCTCCTTCGTGCTCGGCATGGGCGTGGGCACCCTCGTCACCGGCCCCGTCTCCGACGCGGTGGGCCGCAAGCCCGTGATCCTGGGCGGCGCCGTGCTCTACGTCGCGGGCGCGGCGCTGGCCTGGCACGCGCGCTCGCTCGAGGCGCTGCTCGTGGGCCGCGTGATCCAGGGGCTCGGCGCCGCCGGGCCGAGGGTGGTGGCCATCGCCATCGTGCGCGACCTCTACGCCGGGCGCGCCATGGCCACGATCATGTCCTTCGTGATGACCGTGTTCACGCTCGCGCCCGCGGCGGCGCCGCTGCTCGGCGCGGCCGTCATCGCCGCCGCCGGATGGCGCGCGATCTTCGCCATGTTCCTCGTCTTCTCGGTGGTCTCGGTGAGCTGGCTGACGATCCGCCAGCCCGAGACCCTGCCCCCCGGGCCGCGTCGCCGGCCGCTGCGCGCGGGAAGGCTCCTCGCCGCGGCGGCGGAGGTGCTGACGAACCGCACGGTCCTGGTCTCGACCGCCGCGCAGACGCTGGCGCTCGCCATGCTGTTCTCGATGATCTCGACCGTCCAGCCGGTGTTCGACCAGACCTTCGGGCGGGCCGCCTCCTTCCCGCTGTGGTTCGCGGGGATCGCCCTCTTCTCGGCCTCGGGGAGCCTGCTCAACGCCGCGCTGGTCGGGCGGCTCGGGATGCGCCCCATCGCCACGGCGATGCTCGGCGCGCAGGCGGGGATCTCGTGGGGCATGGTCGTGCTCTTCGCGGTCGGCGTCCTCGGCACGCCGGCGGGGTTCGCGGCCTACCTCGCCTGGACCGCGTCGCTGTTCTTCTCGATCGGCCTGACGATGGGCAACCTCAACGCGCTCGCCATGGAGCCCATGGGCCACGTCGCGGGGCTGGCGGCGAGCGTCATCGGCGCGGTCTCGACGGTGGGCGCGGTGGCGATCGCGGCGCCCGTGGGGCTCGCCTTCGACGGCACGCCGCTGCCGGTGGCGATCGGCGTGGGCACGGCCGCCGCCCTGGCCTGGGCGCTCATGCTGCTGCTGCGCGAGCCGCGGTCCGCGCCCGCCTGAGCCTCACCCCGCCGCGTCGCGTCGCGCCTCGTATTCGGCGTAGGGATGGAGCACCACGTCGCCCTCGGCGCCCCGGGGGCCGATGGCGAAGTTGGCCGCGAAGCCGTGGACCACGATCGAGACCACGATGACGATGGCCGCGATGCGCCACACCGCGTCGATGTCGCCGAACTCGGCGTGGCTCTGCGCGTAGGCGATGTAGAAGATCGACCCCATCCCGCGCACCCCGAAGAAGGCCACCTTGCCCGCCTCCAGGCGCTCGCACGGATAGGCGATCAGGCTGACGAGCCCGGCCGCGGGGCGCACGACGAGGATCAGCGCGAGCGCGAAGCCGAGCTCGGACCAGCTCAGGCCCGAAAGCCCGCCGCCGCCGACGAAGGTGCCGAACCACAACAGCAGCACCACCAGCAGGATCGACTCGAGCTGGTCGGCGCCGTGATGCACGAACCGGTTGTAGGGGGCGCCCTCGGTGTCGCGCGTGACGGCCCGGCCCGCGCGGGCGCAGGCGAAGACGGCGAGGAAGCCGTAGCCGTCCATCGCCTCGACCAGCCCGTAGGCGAGGAGCGTGGCCGCGAGCACCATCACGACCGAGTTCCAGGCCCCGTTGCCCGCGTCGCCGAAGCGGCTGAAGGCGATCCTGGCGACCGTCCAGCCGACCGCGAGCCCGCCGACCCATCCCACCGCCAGCCGGTAGAGGAGGTCGAAGGCGACCCAAGAGCCGAACCAGTCCGGCACGCCGCCCGATCCGGCGGCAATCCAGCCGAAGGTGGCGATGGCGATGGCGAGATGGACGAAGGGGAAGGCGAGCCCGTCGTTCATGCCGGCCTCGGCGGTGAGCGCCACCGACATCGGCGTCTCCTCGCGGCCGGGCGGCGAGACCTCGACCGAGCGCGCCAGCACCGGGTCGGTCGGCGCGAGCGCCGCGGCCAGCAGCATCGCGCCCGCGAGCCCGAGACCCAGCCACCACACGCCGAGGAACGCCACAGCCGCGATGGTCAGCGGCATGGCGATGGCCAGCAGCCGGACCGTCGCCTGCCAGCCCCGCCAGGTCATCGCCGTGTCGATGGCGAGCCCCGCGCCCGCGAGCGAGATGATGACGATCAGCTCGGAGGCGTGTTCGATCGCCGCGGTCTCGGTCCCGCCGCCACGCGGGTCGATCACCGGCAGGCCGAGCGCGGCCGCCGCCGCTCCGAGGGCGACGTAGATCAGGGGCAGGTTGAGGAGCCTGAAGCGCGCGAGCGACGGCTGGATCGTCAGGCCGAGGAGCGCGAGGCCGACGCCGACGTAGAACACGTCGCGCAGGTCGAGCGTCGGGACGATGTCGAGCATGGGCGGCCCTCCGCGTCGGGAGCTAGCGCCGAGGACGCCGGGTCAACCACGTCGGCGGTCCGCCACCCTGGGACGGCCCGCCGCCCCGGCGCCGGGGTGACCCGCGAGGCGGAGCGCCGCCGGCGAGGCGGAGCGCCGCCGGCGAGGCGGGCCGCCACCCGCGGCGCGGACCGCCACCCCGGCGCCCGGGGGGCCGCCCGCCCCTACTCCGCCGCGGCCTTGGGCCCGCGCTCGGCCAGGGCCTTGGCCCTGGCCCTGGCCTCCTTGACCTTCTCGGCGAGGTCGCGGGCGATGGCGAAGGCGCCGCGGATCTTGTCGGCCTCGGACGACCAGTCGCGCCGCACGACGAGCTTGTTGTCCTTCAGCTTGGCCAGCCCGCGCTGCGCCTCGATGAAGGCCACGAGCCCCTGGGGCGAGGCGAAGCGGTCCTCGTGGAACTGGATCGTGGCGCCCTTGGGGCCGCCGTCGAGCTTGGCGATGCCGGCGCGCTTGCACATCGCCTTGATGCGCACGACGAGCATGAGCGTGCTGACCTCGCGCGGCAGCTCGCCGAAGCGGTCGATCAGCTCGGCCGCGAAGCCCTCCAGCTCGACCTTCGAGTCGAGCCCCGAGAGCCGCCGGTAGAGCCCCAGCCGCACGTCGAGGTCGGGCACGTAGTCCTCGGGGATCAGGACGGGGACGCCGAGGTTGATCTGGGGCGACCACTGGTCGTCGGCCTCGGGCAGCCCCGGCATGTCGCCCGCCCGGATGCGCGCGATCGCCTCCTCCAGCATCGACTGGTAGAGTTCGTAGCCGACCTCGCGGATCTGGCCCGACTGCTCCTCGCCCACGAGGTTGCCCGCGCCGCGCAGGTCGAGGTCCTGGGAGGCCAGGAGGAAGCCCGCGCCGAGGGTGTCGAGGCTGCCCAGCACGCGCAGCCGCTTCTCGGCCGCGGGCGTGATCGTGCCGCGCGGCTTGGTGGTCATGTAGGCGTAGGCGCGGGTCTTGGAGCGGCCGACGCGCCCGCGGATCTGGTAGAGCTGCGCGAGCCCGAACATGTCGGCGCGGTGGATCACCATCGTGTTGGCCGTGGGGATGTCGAGCCCCGACTCCACGATCGAGGTCGCCACCAGGATGCCGTATTCGCCGTCGTAGAAGCGGTTCATGCGCTCGTCGAGGTCGCCCGCCGCCATCTGCCCGTGGGCCACGACGTGGGAGACCTCGGGCACCTGCTCGCGCAGGAACTCCACCACCTCGGGGATGTCCTCAATGCGCGGGACGACGTAGAATGACTGCCCGCCGCGGTAGTGCTCGCGCAGGAGCGCCTCGCGGATCGTCACGGGGTCGAACTCCGAGACGTAGGTGCGGATCGACAGGCGGTCCACGGGCGGCGTGGCGATGATCGAGAGGTCCCGCACGCCCGTGAGCGACAGCTGCAGCGTGCGCGGGATCGGCGTCGCGGTGAGCGTGAGGACATGCACGTCCGAGCGCAGCTCCTTCAGCCGCTCCTTGTGCTGGACGCCGAAGCGCTGCTCCTCGTCGATCACCAGGAGGCCGAGGTCGCGGAAGCGCACCGACTTCGACAGCAGAGCGTGGGTGCCCACCACGATGTCCACCTCCCCGCTCGCGATGCGCCTGCGGGTGTCGGACGCGGCCCTGGCCGGCACGAAGCGCGAGAGCGGCCGGACCTCGATGGGGAATCCGTGGAAGCGCTCGGCGAAGGCCGCGGCGTGCTGGCGGGCGAGCAGCGTGGTGGGCGCGATGACGGCGACCTGGCGGCCCGACATGGCGGCGACGAAGGCCGCGCGCATCGCCACCTCGGTCTTGCCGAAGCCCACGTCGCCGCACACCAGCCGGTCCATCGGCGTGCCAGAGGCGATGTCGCCCAGCACGTCCTCGATGGCCCCGAGCTGGTCCTCGGTCTCGTCGTAGGGGAAGCGCGCGCAGAAGGCGGCCCACATGTCGTGGGGCGGCTCCAGGATGGGCGCCGCGCGCAGGTGCCGCTCGGCCGCCACCCGGATCAGCCGGTCGGCGATCTGGCGGATGCGCTCCTTGAGGCGGGCCTTCTTGGCCTGCCAGGCGCCGCCGCCGAGGCGGTCGAGCAGCCCTTCCTCGTGGCCGTAGCGCGAGAGCAGCTCGATGTTCTCGACCGGCAGGTAGAGGCGCGCCCCTTCGGCATACTCGACGTGCAGCATCTCGTGGCTCGCGCCCAGCGCCTCCAGCACCTCCAGCCCCTGGAAGCGGCCCACCCCGTGATCGACGTGCACGACGAGGTCGCCGGGCGAGAGCGACTGCGCCTCCGCGATGAAGTCGGCCGAGCGGCGCCTGCGCTTGGCGCGCCGGATCAGCCGGTCGCCGAGCACGTCCTGCTCGGCGATGACCGTCAGGGACGGCGCCTCGAAGCCGTGCTCCAGCGCCCAGACCGCGAGGTTCACGCCGGGACGGACCTCGCGCATGTCCGCCACGCGCCGCGCGCCCTCGACCCTCTCGTCCTCCAGCAGCCCCTGGAGCCGCTCGCGCGAGCCCTCCGAATAGGTCGCCAGCACCACCGGCCCGCCCTCGACCTTCGCGCGAACATGCGCCGCCAAACCCCCGAAGAGGCTCAGGGACTCGCTCTGGCGCTCGGGCGCGAAGTCGCGCCCGACGCGCGCGCCAGCGTCGATCACGCCGGGGCCGGGCGGCTGGGCGCCCGGATGGAGGGCCAGCACGCGATGGGAGGCGATGGCCGCCCCCCACGCGTCGTCGCCGAGGTAGAGCAGGTCGGGCGGGGCGGGGTTGTAGGCGAGCGCGCCCTTCGAGCCCTCCTGCATGCGGTGGCGGCTCTCGTAGCTGTCCACGATCAGATCCCACCGCGCGAGCCGCGTGGGCGTGAGCTGGTGGTCGAGCATCACCGTGGCGTCGGGGAGGTAGTCGAGCAGCGTCTCCAGCCGCTCGTGGAAGAAGCCGAGCCAATGCTCGACGCCCGGGTGCTTGCGCCCGCCCGACACCGATTCGTAGAGCGGGTCGTCGCCGCGCGGCGCGCCGAAGGCGACGCGGTAGTTCTGGCGGAAGCGCGCGATGGCGGGCTCGTCGAGGATCACCTCGGAGACCGGCGCCAGCTCGACGCGGCGCAGCTTCTCGGTGGTGCGCTGGGTGTCCGGATCGAACCGGCGCGCGTCGTCGAGCACGTCGCCGAACAGATCCATCCGCACCGGCCCCGCGTCGCCCGGCGGATAGACGTCGATGATGCCGCCGCGGATCGCGTAGTCGCCGGGCTCCACGACGGTCGGCGCCTGGGTGAAGCCCATCCGCGTCAGGAACGCCCGCAGGGCGCGCTCATCGACCCGGCTGCCCACCTCGGCCGTGAAGGAGGACTGCCGCAGCACCTCGCGCGGCGGCACCCGCTGGGTCGCGGCGTTGAGCGTCGTCAGGGCCGCGAACGGCCCCGGCATGCCCTGCGCCAGCGCCGCGAGCACCGCCATGCGCGCGGCCGACACGTCCGCGTTGGGGCTCACCCGGTCGAAGGGCAGACACTCCCAGGCCGGGAACGTCACCACGGGAAGCTCGGGCGCGAGGAAGGCGAGCGCGGAGCGCATCGCCTCCATGCGGCCCGCGTCGCGCGCGACGTGCAGCACGGGCGCGCCGCGGCGCTCGACCTCGCGCGCGAGCAGGCGCGCGTCGAAGCCCTCGGGGGCGCCGCCGACCTTCACCTGGGCGCCGACGACGGGCCCCGCCTTCGTTCTCGTGTCAGGCATCGCGGGTCAGTTGCGCTCGCGCGGCGCGATGTCAACGGGCCCCGGCCACCCGTCGCTCACCCCCCTCACCCCCCTCACCCCCACGCGCCGAGCGCAGGGTTCTGGGCCATGCCGACCGTCGCGGTGACGAGGATCGAGGCCATGCCGATGAGCTGGACCGTCAGGCGGTGGCGCGAGAGGCGACGATAGAGCGCATCCCCCTGCGCCCGGCCCATGGCGAGGTCGCGCGCCATGCGCACGCTCAGCACGGCCACCACCGAGAGCGGGAAGGCCAGGAGGAACGCGGCCTGCGCGAACTCCACCGCGTAGAGGAAGCCGAGCAGCGCCAGCGCCGTCAGCACGGCGCAGGCCAGCCCCAGCAGCCACAGCCCGGCCGCCTCGTGCATCGCCAGGAGGCGCAGGACGTGGACGCGCAGCACCGCGTGCAGATCGTCCTCGGCCGCGCCCCCCAGGCGCCTCGCGCGCGCGACCATGTCCCAGGGCACGCCGAGCACCCGGTGGCTGGCCACCGACCACGACGCGGCCACCGCGAGCCAGTACCACAGGTTGGAGAAGGAGCGCGCGTCGATCACCTCGACCAGGGTCCGGACCAGATCCACAGGGCCTCCACGCCGCGCGCCAGGACGCTAGCGAGGCGCCGCGCGGGGTTCCAGGCTTGCCGGCGGGGGCCATGGCCCCGATGATGGGGCGCCCCGGCAAAAAGGTCACGGATGCGCCCCACCATCGCCCCCTTCCCGCTCGCCCGCGCCCGTCGCGCCCGTCGCACGCCCGCGCTGCGCGACCTGGTGCGCGAGACGCGGCTCTCGTCGCACGACCTGATCTGGCCGATCTTCGTGATGGAGGGCGAGGGGCGCGAGGATCCGGTCCCTTCCATGCCCGGCGTCGCGCGGCGCACCATCGACCGCGCCATCGCCGCCGCCGAGGAGGCGCGCGCCCTGGGGATCCCCGCGCTCTGCGTCTTCCCCTCCATCGAGGCGCATCTGAAGACCGAAGGCTGCGAGGCGGCCTGGGATCCCGACAACCTGCCCAACCGGGCGTTCCGCGCGATCAAGGCCGCGGTGCCCGAGGTCGCCCTGATGAGCGACGTGGCGCTCGACACCTTCAACGCGCTGGGCCATGACGGCATCGTGCGGGACGGCGAGGTCGTCAACGACGAGAGCGTCGAGGCGCTGGTGCGCATGGCGCTGAGCCAGGCCGAGGCCGGCGCCGACATCCTGGGGCCGTCCGACATGATGGACGGCCGCATCGGCGCCATGCGCGCGGCGCTCGAGGGCGCGGGGCACCAGGACGTGGCGATCCTGAGCTATTCGGCCAAATACGCGTCGGCCTTCTACGGCCCGTTCCGAGACGCGGTGGGCGCCTCGGGGCTCCTGGTGGGCGACAAGAAGACCTACCAGATCGACCCCGCCAACACCGACGAGGCGATGCGCATGATCGAGCGCGACCTCGCGGAGGGAGCGGACATGGTGATGGTCAAGCCCGGGATGCCCTATCTCGACGTCTGCCGGCGGGTGAGGGACAGCTTCGCCGTGCCGACCTTCGCCTATCAGGTCTCGGGCGAATACGCGATGATCCGGGCGGCCGCCGACCACGGCTGGATCGACGGGCCGCGCGCGATGATGGAGAGCCTGATGGCCTTCCGCCGCGCGGGCTGCGACGGGATCCTGACCTACTTCGCGCCCGAGGCCGCGCGGCTCCTCGCCGCGGGCTGAGGGCCACACTCGCGGCCCCTCGACGGCGGCCCGGCGGCGGCTCGGTGGCGCGCCGGCCCCCTCGCGCGCTAGGGTGCGCCCGAGCGGCCGGGACGGGCCGCCCTTCGAGGCAGCACAGGTGGGAGTGATGGGCGGGACATCGCACGCCGCGCGTCGGCGCGGCTCGATCGCGGGCGTGGGCATGAGGGCGCCGACGCGGCGCGGCTTCCTGGCCATGGGGGGCGCGGCCGCGCTCGCCGGCTGTGCCAACGGCGTGGGCTCGCCCGGCGCCTACGCGCTCGACGACCGCGTCGCCAGCGCGCTCGCGTTCATGACCGAGACCTATCCGGCGGCCGAGGAGCTGCGCGCCAAGTCGGCGGGCCTGCTCGTCATGCCGCTGATGACCGAGGCGGGCCTCGGCGTGGGCGGCGCCTATGGCCGCGGCGCGCTCGTGATCGAGGACGCGACGGTGGACTACTACTCGGCCACCCAGGCGAGCCTGGGCCTGCTGGTCGGCGCGCAGCAATACGCGCATGTGCTGTTCTTCATGACCGACGGGGCGCTGCTGGAGTTCCGCACCTCCCCCGGCTGGGCGGCGGGCGCCGACATCGAGTATGCGTTCAACGACCGGGGCGTCAGCGCCGGCGCCGACACGGTGACGACGCTGCTGCCGGTGATCGCCACGGTGTTCGGGCAGTCCGGGCTGCTCGCCGGCGTCTCGATCGAGGGCACCAAGTACAACCGCATCATCCCGTAGGGCGCGTGCCCGCGCACGCACCGCCCGTCCGAAGGGTGCGCGCCGGCACGCACCGCCCGATCGCAGGCCCGGGCTGGCACGCGCCGCGGCGCGCCCCACACCCCTACTCCCGTCGGAGACGCCTGATGAGGCTCGACGTGTCCCAGCGGCCGCCGCCCATGGCCTGCACGTCGAGGTAGAACTGGTCGATCAGCGCCGTGACCGGCAGCGGCGTGCCCAGCTCGTCCGCCGCCTGGAGGCAGATCGCCAGATCCTTGCGCATCCAGTTGACCGCGAAGCCGTGCTCGAACTCGCCGTCGAGCATGGTGGCGTGGCGGTTCTCCATCTGCCAGGAGCCCGCGGCGCCCCCCTTGATCACGTCCACCACCGCGCGCCCGTCGAGCCCCGCGGCCTGGGCGAAGGCGAGCCCCTCCGACAGCCCCTGGACGAGCCCCGCGATGCAGATCTGGTTGACCATCTTGGTGAGCTGGCCCGCGCCGGTGTCGCCGAGCCGGCGCACGAGCTTGGCGTAGGCATCCATCACCGGCGCGGCGCGGTCGAACGCCTCCTGCGGCCCGCCGCACATGACGACGAGCGCGCCGTTCTCCGCGCCCGCCTGACCGCCCGAGACCGGCGCGTCCACGTAGAGCCCGCCGCGCCCGGAGGCGATCTCGGCCAGCTCGCGCGTGACCTGCGCCGAGACGGTGGTGTGATCGACGAACACCGCCCCCCCGCCCATGCCCTCGAAGGCGCCGTCCCCGCCCAGGCACACCGAGCGCAGGTCGTCGTCGTCGCCCACGCAGGCCATCACGAACTCGGCGCCCTGCGCTGCCTCGCGCGGGGTGGCGGCGGCGCGCCCGCCATGCGCCTCGACCCAGGCCTCGGCCTTCGCGGCGGTGCGGTTGAAGACCGTCACGGCGTGGCCGGCGCGCGCCAGATGCCCCGCCATCGGCGACCCCATGACGCCCAATCCCAGGAACGCGACCTCGGCCATCTTCATTCTCCCCCCGCCGCCCGTTAACCTCGACGGGCATGGCCGAGGCCCTGCGGGGCGTCAAGCCGCCCGCCCCTGACGCCCGCCCCTGACGATCGTCCCCGGAGAGCCCCATGGCCCGCCTGTTCCGATGGCTCCTGCGCGCGTTCCTCGGCCTGCTCGCGCTGGGCGCGATCGCGGCCGCGATCGCGCTGTGGTTCGTCTCGCGCAGCCTCGTCGATCCGGGCGCCACCTGGGTCGCCGAAGGCCCGCGCGAGCGCATCGAGATCGTGCGCGACACCTACGGCGTGCCCCACGTCTTCGGCGCCTCGGACCGCGACGTCTATTTCGGCCTCGGCTTCGCCCATGCGCAGGACCGGCTGTGGCAGATGACGATGATGCGGCGCACCGCCCAGGGGCGGCTGTCGGAGGTCTTCGGCGAGCGCACGGTGGAGATCGACGAGCTGATGCGGCGGCTCGACCTCTACGGGCTCGCGCGCGCCTCGGTCGAGGCGCAGGACGACGAGACCCGCGCGATGCTCGACGCCTACGCCGAGGGCGTCAACGCCTGGCTCGCGCAGGTCAACGAGGGCGCCTTGGGGCGGGGCGCGCCGGAGATGTTCCTGTTCGGCGCCGGGCTGGCGCCGTGGCGGCCGGCCGATTCGCTCGCGGTGATGAAGCTGATGGGCGTGCAGCTCTCGACCCAGCTGGAGGCCGAGGTGCTGCGCGCGCGCCTGTCGCTCGTGCTGCCCGAGGCGCGGGTCGAGGATCTGATGGCCGAGGCGCCGGGGCCGGGCGTCGCGGCCCTGCCCGAATACGCGGCCCTTCTGCCCGGCGTCGAGCCCTCGCGCGCCGCTTTGCGGATCGCCTCGGACCCGCTCTCGCCCTTCCCGCGCGCCGGGATGGCGGGCGCCTCGAACGCCTGGGCGGCGGGCCCCACGCGCTCGGCGGCGGGCGGGACGCTGCTCGCCAACGACCCGCATCTGGCGCTCACCGCGCCGTCGATCTGGTACCTCGCGCGCCTCGAGCTCGAATCGGGCGCGGTGATCGGCGCCACGATCCCCGGCCTGCCGGTGGTCACGCTCGGGCGCAGCGCCGATCTCGGCTGGGGCCTCACCGCGTCCTATCTCGACGACCAGGATCTCTTCATCGAGCGGCTCGATCCGGAGGATCCGGGGCGCTACCTCACCCCAGAGGGCACCGCGCCGCTGCGCACCCGCCGGGACGTGATCGAGGTGAAGGGCGCGGGCCCGCGCGAGATCACGCTGCGCTGGACCGAGAACGGACCCGTCCTGCCCGGCTCCTTCTACGACCTCGCCTCGGTCACGCCCGAGGGCCATGTCGCGGCGCTGTCCTGGACGCTGCTCACGCCGCGCGACACCTCGCTCGCCGCCGCGCGCAAGCTGATGGAGGCCGCCTCCGTCGAGGAGGCGATCGAGGCGGCGGCCGGCTACGTCGCGCCCTCCCAGAACCTCGTCCTGGCGGATGCCGGGCGCATCGCCATGACGACGGTGGGCGCGATGCCGAAGCGCGACCCCGGCCACGCCACGAAGGGCCGGATGCCGAGCCCAGGCTGGGTCGCGGAGAACCGCTGGCAGGGCGTGCTGCCGCGCGAGACGAACCCGCTCTTCCTCGACCCCGAGGGCGGCATCGTCGGCAACACCAACAACAAGGTGGTCGAGCGCCCCTTCCCGCTCCACGTCAGCTATCTTTGGGGCGACACCGAGCGCGTCGAGCGCTGGCGCCGGCTGATGCAGGCGCGCGAGGTCCACACCCGCGAGAGCTTCGTCGAGGCGCAGCTCGACACGGTGAGCCAGGCCGCGCGATCGCTGCTGCCGCTGATCGGGCGCGACCTGTGGTATGCGGCCTCCGCCGCGCCCGAGGGCACCGTCGAGCGCCAGAGGAAGCGCGCGCTCGACCTGCTCGCCGCCTGGAACGGCGACATGGGCGAGCACCGGCCCGAGCCCCTGATCTACGCCGCGTGGCTGCGCGCGCTCCAGGACCGGCTGGTGCGCGACGAGCTGGGGCCGCTTGGCGACGACCTCGGCAACCCGCGCCCGCTCTTCGTCGAGCGCGTGTTCCGCGACGTGGACGGCGCCTCGGAGTGGTGCGACATCGCGCGCTCGGAGCCGGTCGAGACGTGCCCCGAGATCGCGCGGCTCGCGCTCGACGACGCGCTTTTGTGGATCGGCGAGACCTACGGCACCGCGCTCGAGTCGCTGCGCTGGGGCGACGCGCACCAGGCGGCGCAGGACCATCCCGTGCTGGGCGACGTGCCGGTGCTGTCCTGGCTCGTCAACCTGCGCCAGGACACGCCCGGCGGCGACCAGACGCTCAACCGCGGCCGCACCAAGGGGGGCGCGTCGGAGCCCTTCCTCAACGTCCACGCGGCCGGCTACCGCGGCGTCTACGACCTCGCCGACCCCGACGCCTCGGTGTTCGTGATCTCCACCGGCCAGTCGGGCCATCCGCTCTCGCGTCACTACGACGACCTGGGCGAGCTGTGGCGGCGCGGCGAGTACATCCCGATGACGCTCGACCCCGACCTCGCCCGCGCCGGGGCCGACGGCGTCACGGTGATCCTGCCCAAGGATGAGACATCCCCCCCGACGGACTGATCCGAAAAGAGGATCCACGGGTCCGGAGTCCGGCGGCGAAGCCGGCGCCGGCCGCACGCTCGGCGGGCGCGCGGTCCGTCACATCGAGCCTCCTCGATGTCCCAGGAGGCAGTCGCCGACCGGCAGCTTCACTCGTCGCTCGCCGCTCCACCCCCTTCGGGCTCCATCGCGGCGAACGCTTCGGCCTGCCGCTCGGTCCAGCGCAGCTCGAGCGTTGAGCCGTCCTCGTCGCCCGTCTCGCCCTCCACCACGCCCTGCTCGTAGAGCCAGGCCCGGCGCCGGCCCTCGGCATGGCGCAGGTGCATCCGCGCTGGCAGGCGCCGGCCCGAGAGGATCGCCCCCACCCGGTCGAGCAGCGGCCCCAGCCCCTGCCCGGTCAGCGCCGAGGCCACGAAAACGTCCTCGCGCCGCGCGGCCAGCACGCCCACGGCCTCGGCCGCGTCCGCGTCGAGCCGGTCGGCCTTGTTCCAGACCTCCAGCTGGGGGATGGCGTCGTCCACGCCGAGCTCGGCCAGGATGGCCTCGACGTCGCGCGCCTGCCCTGCCGTCTCGGGATGCGAGATGTCCCTCACGTGGAGGATGAGGTCCGCCGTGAGAACCTCCTCCAGGGTCGCGCGGAACGCCGCGACGAGCTGGGTCGGCAGGTCCGAGACGAACCCCACCGTGTCAGACAGGATCACCTCGTCCCCCGAGGGCAGGCGCAGCGCGCGCATGGTCGGGTCGAGCGTGGCGAAGAGCATGTCCTCGGCCCGCACCTCGGCGCCCGTGAGGCGGTTGAAGAGCGTGGACTTGCCGGCGTTGGTGTAGCCCACCAGCGCGACCACCGGGTAGGGCACCTTGGCGCGCGCGGCGCGGTGCAGCTCGCGGGTGCGCACGGTCTTGTCGAGCTGGCGCCTGAGGCGCGCGAGCTGCTCGTCGATGGCGCGCCGGTCGGCCTCGATCTGCGTCTCGCCGGGCCCGCCGACGAAGCCCAGGCCCCCCCGCTGGCGCTCCAGATGGGTCCAGGCGCGGACCAGCCGTGTGCGCTGGTAGGTCAGCGCCGCCATCTCGACCTGGAGCACGCCCTCGCGGGTCGCCGCTCGATCCGAGAAGATCTCCAGGATGAGGCCCGTGCGGTCGAGGAGCTTGGCCTTCCAGGCGCGCTCCAGGTTGCGCTGCTGGACGGGCGTCACGGGGCCGTCCACCAGCACCAGCTCGACCTCGCCCTGCTCGACGCGCTCGCGCAGCTCCTCGACCTTGCCGGGGCCGAAGAGCGTGCCGGGGCGGGCCTCGCGCACCGGCACGATCTCGGCGCCCACGACGTGAAGCTCGGGCAGCGCGCCCGCCAGCGCGACCGCCTCGGCGAGCGCCTGCCCCGCCTTGCGCCGCGCGCGGTCGGAGACGATCTCGGGATGCAGCACGAGCGCGCGCGTCGCGCGGGCGCGTCGGTCGCGCGGATCGCGCTCGGGCGGCGGGGGCTCGTCGGGGGCGCTCAGGAGGGCTCGCCGTCGTGCAGGTTGATGGGCTGGGAGGGCATGATGGTCGAGATCGCGTGCTTGTAGACCAGCTGCGACTGCCCGTCCCGGCGCAGGAGCACGCAGAAATTGTCGAACCAGGTGATCACGCCCTGGAGCTTGACGCCGTTCACGAGGAAGATCGTGACCGGCACCTTGGTCTTGCGGACGTGGTTGAGGAACGCGTCCTGGAGGTTCTGCTTGTCGGAGGCCATCTCGCGCTCTCTTGTTCTTGCGACGACCGCCCGAGGAACCCCGCGGTCCGGCGCCTGCCCTTATGGAACCCCTGTTCGGGGGGTGCCAGCCGAAAGGGATTGGCGTGGCCTTTGGGCCACAGTCGCCCCGCGCCGGATCAGCTCCGCCACAGCTGCGGGTTCAGGAGCGCGACGATGGCCAGCATCTCGAGCCGCCCCAGCACCATCGTCGCCGACAGGACCAGCTTGACCGCCGGGCGGAGTTCGGAGGGCTCGATCGGCTCGGCGGGGGCGGCGTGGATCAGCGGCCCGGTGTTCGACAGCGCGGCCGCGGCGAGCGTCATGGCGTCCTCGAACTCGACGCCCACGGCGGCGAGCACCAGGGTCGCCAGGGCCAGCGCCAGGACGAAGAGCATGAAGAAGATGAAGGCGATGCGCGCGCCCTGGCGGCGGATGCGCCGCGCGCGCCGGCCCGATCCGCCGACCGAGTTGGGATGCGAGAGCCGCGACATCTCGCGCGCGCCGTGCTTGGCCAACGCGTAGACCCTGAAGAGCTTGACGCCGCCCGCGGTGGTGGCGACGCCCCCGCCGATCAGCGCGAGCCCGAGCAGGATCGCCTCGGGCGCCTCGACCCCGGACCACAGCCGCGCGTCCTGCCAATGCGCGCTCTCGAAGCCCGCCGTGCTGAGGAAGCCCACGCTGGTGAAGAACGCGCCCCAGAGCGCCGAGGCGGCGGCCGCGAGGTCGCGCGGATCGCCGCGGTCGATGGCGGCGGTGTAGTGGCGCAGGAAGAGGAAGGCCGTGGCCCCGGCGATCAGCAGGGCGGCGAGGCGCAGCTCGGCGTCGCGCGCGGCGCGCCGCAGGCCTCCGGTGCCGCCCGGCAGGAAGGTGGCGCGGCTCAGCGCCAGGACGAGGAAGAGCGCGATGACGGCCTCGCCCAGCACCCCGCTGCGCGCCTCGGCCACGCCGCCCGCGACGGGCGAGATGCCCGAGGTCGAGAGCGTCGCCATGGCGTGGGCGAGGGCGACGAAGGGCCGCTCGCCCGCGAGCACGAGCGCCACCCAGAGCGCCAGCGTCAGCCCGGCATAGACCGGCGCGAGGTCGGCCGCGAAGCGGGCGACGCGCTCGGCGGGGTCCGCGGCCGAGCCCACGCGCTCGAGCCGCGCGGCGCCCTGCCCGGCCTCGCCCGAGGCGCCGACCTCGAAGCCGCCCAAGTTCATCGGCGCCAGGATCGCGGCCGCGGCGACCCAGATCAGCAGGCCCCCCAGCCAGCCCACGAGCGCGCGCCAAAGATGCGCGGGCGCGACGATCAGCGCGGGGTCGAAATAGGTCAGGCCGGTGGTGGTCAGGCTCGACACCATCTCGGCATAGGCCGACAGGTAGGGCGTGCCGGTGGCCTCGACGAAGGGCACGGCGAGCATCAGCGGCAGCAGCGCGTAGGCGCCGAGCAGCACGACGAGCTGCGAGCGCGCGGGCCGGCGCGGGCGCAGGTTCGAGCGCGCCAGGCCGATCAGCGCGCCGAGCACCAGGAAGAGGACGGCGCTCCACGCGAAGGCGCGCGCCACCACCTCGTCGCCGATGACGAGCGCGTGGAGCGCCGGCACCAGCATCGCCAGCGCCCCCGTCATCGCCAAGATCAGCAGGAGCGGCGCCGAGCGCAGCGGGCGGCGGCGCGGCGCGGCATGGGGCATCAGGCAAACCCTCTCGGGCCGGGCCGCATCGGACCGCTCGCCATCAGAAGAAGTCGATGGAGACCTGGAACAGGCGCTCCACCTCGGGCACGTCCGCCGCGAGGGCGAAGAGCACGATCACGTCGCCCTCCTCGATCCGGGTCTGGGCGCTGGGCCTGAGCACCTCGCCGCGCTTCATGACGGCGCCGATCAGGGCGCCTTCGGGGAAGTCGATGTCGCGCACCGTCCGGCCCGCGATCGGCGAGGAGCCCAGCACCTGGGCCTCGATGATCTCGGCCTCGGCGTCGCCGATCGAGTAGACCCCGCGCACCCGCCCGTGGCGCACGTGGCGCAGGATCGAGCTGACGGTGGTGGCGCGCGGGTTGATCCAGGCGTCGATGTCGAGCGGCTCCAGCAGCGGCACCAGGGTGGGGTCGTTGATCAGCGCGATCGCCATGCGGCAGCCCGCGGCCTTGGCGCGCACCGCCGCGAGCAGGTTGGTCTTCTCGTCGTCGGTCACCGCGAGGATGGCGTCGGCGCGCGCGATGTTGGCCTCGGTGAGGATGTCGGCGTCGAGCCCGTCGCCGTTCAGGACCACCGTGCGCTCGAGGCGGTCGGCGGCGCGCTCGGCCGCGCGGCGGTCGCGCTCGATCATCTTGACGCGCACGCGCTCGGGCCGGCGCTCCAGCGCCTCAGCCACGGCGAGGCCGACATTGCCGCCGCCGACGATGACGACGCGCTCCTGGCGCGTCGTCGGCTTGCCGAAGATCTCCAGCGTGCGGCGCACGTCCTCGATGTGGCAGATCACGTAGGCCGCGTCGCCGACGTAGAGCTGGTCGGCCGGCTCGGGCGCGAAGAGGTGGCCCTCGCGCCGGACCGCGACGACGATCGCGCGCAGCGTCGAGAACAGCTCCGAGAGCTGGCGCAGCGGCGTGTTGACGACCGGGCAGTCCTCGTCGAGCTGGAGGCCGAGGAGCTGGGCCTTGCCGTCGAGGAAGAGCTCCGTGTCGAAGGCCGCGGGCGCCTCCAGGCGGCGCAGGGCGGCGTCGGCGACCTCGCGCTCGGGCGAGATCACCACGTCGATCGGCATGTGGTCGCGCCGGTAGAGGTCGGAGTAGATCGCGGTGAGGTAGGACTGCGCCCTGAGCCGCGCGATCTTGGTGGTGACCGAGAACACCGAATGGGCCACCTGGCAGGTCACCATGTTGACCTCGTCCGAGTAGGTGGCGGCGATCACCATGTCGGCGTCGGCCGCGCCCGCGCGCTCGAGCACGTCCGGATAGGAGGCGAAGCCGGTGATGCCTTGGACGTCGAGCGTGTCGGTGGCGCGGCGCACCAGGTCGGGGTTGTTGTCGACGATGGTGACGTCGTTCAGCTCGCCCGCGAGGTGCCGCGCGATCTGCCAGCCGACCTGGCCGGCGCCGCAGATGATGATCTTCATGCGATGATCTTCATGGGGCCGCCCCGATGCCGCACGGCAGGGCGCGTCATGGCACGCGCGGGCGCGGGCTTCAATCGAGCGCGTCGAGGAAGGCCCGCAGCGCCTCGTGGAACGCGTGCGGTCGCTCGCGCATCGGCAGGTGGCCCGCATCCTCGATCAGGGCGAGCCGGGCGCGGGGCACCAGGGCCGCCGCGCGCTGCGAGGCGCGCGGCGGCACCAGCGCGTCGCGCGTGCCATGCACGAAGAGGGTGGGGCGGTCGATCTCGGGCAGGCGTGTCGAGAAATCCGTGCGGAACCCCTGCCACGTCGTCTCGGCGCGCATGAAGGCGAGGAAGGAGCCTGTGCGAAGCTGGGTGCGCGCGGCCTGCCGCACCTGCGCCAGCATGGCGGGCGTGACGCGGTCCGGCTCGGCGAAGACGTTGCGCATGGCGCGGCGCGCGCCGCGCCCGCTCAGCGCGACGGCGCCGTAGACGAGCGGCGTCAGCGGCATCCGCGAGGCGAGCCACAGCGTGCGCCTGAGCGGCGCGGGCCCGCCCAGCCCGAAGGCCGCGACCGCGATCAGCGCTCGCACCCGCTCCGGCGCGTCGAGCGCCAGCTGGATGGCCGCGGCCCCCCCCATCGAGACGCCCGCGACGGCGCCCGGAGCGAAGTCAATGGCATCCGAGAAGTCCGCCACCCAGCGCGCGAGGTTCTCGACCGTGTAGCGGCCGGCGGTGCGCGCCGTGCCGCCGTAGCCCGGCAGGTCGGGCGCGACCACGCGGCGCTCGGGGAAGGCGCGCAGCGTCAGCGGCCAGGAGATCGTCGCCTGATCGGCGCCCCCGCCGTGGATGAGCAGGAGGGTTGGCGCGTCCCGCGGGCCGCTCTCGTGCCAGACGACGCGGCGGCCCTCGACCCGGCCCTCCCGGCGCGTCGGCGCCGGACCCCGAGCGGGATCCGGCGCGCCCGGCGGGGCGTCAGGCACTCAGCCGCGCGGGCTCCTCGAAGCGCGCGACGCGGGCGCCGGCCTTCGACGACGTGACCACGCCCAGCGACTTCAGCTTGCGGTGGAGCGCCGAGCGCTCCATGCCGACGAAGGCCGCGGTGCGCGAGATGTTGCCCCCGAAGCGATTGATCTGCGTGAGGAGATACTCGCGCTCGAAGAGCTCGCGCGCCTCGCGCAAGGGCAGGGTGGCAAGCCCGCCCGCGAGCACCACGCGCCCCTCCTCGCCCGCGGGCACCGCGTCGAGGCCGGGCAGCTCGCGCGCCTCGATCTCGCCCGCGTCCTCGCCGAGGATCAGCACCCGCTCGATGACGTTCTTGAGCTGGCGCACGTTGCCGGGCCACATCATCGTCTGCAGCAGCGCCTCGGCCTCCTCCGACATCTCGCGCAGCGGCAATCCTTGCGCGCGGTTGAAGTGCTCGATGAAGTGGCGCGCCAGGAGCGGGATGTCCTCGCGCCGCTCCTCCAGGCACGGCACCGCGATCGGCACGACGTTGAGGCGGTGGAACAGCTCCTGGCGGAACGCCCCCTCGCGGATCGCGCCCTGCAGGTCGCGGTTGGTGGACGAGATCACGCGCAGGTCCACGCGGACCTTCTCGGTGCCGCCGACGCGCTGGAACGCCTGCTCGGTCAGCACGCGCAGGATCTTCGACTGCGTGCCCGCGGGCATGTCGGCGATCTCGTCGAAGTAGATCACCCCGCCATGGGCCTCCTCCAGCAGCCCCTTCTCGACGCCGCGCTCGGGGCTCTCGCGGCCGAACAGCACCTCCTCCATGCGCTCGGGCGCCACCGAGGCGGAGCTGACGCAGACGAAGGGCGCGGAGGCGCGTCCCGAGTTGGCGTGGATGTAGCGGGCCGCGACCTCCTTGCCCGAGCCCGCGGGGCCCGTCAGCATCACGCGCCCGTTCGACTTGGTCACCTTGTCGAGCTGGCATTTGAGCGCGCGGAAGGAGGCCGAGGCGCCCAGCATCTCGGCCGCGGCCCCGCCCGCGCGCTTGAGCTCGACGTTCTCGCGCCGCAGCCGCGCGGTCTCCATGCCGCGAGCGACCACGACCATGAGCTGGTCGATGTTGAAGGGCTTCTCGATGAAGTCGTAGGCGCCTTGCTTGATCGCGGCGACCGCGATCTCGATGTTGCCGTGGCCCGAGATGATGACGACGGGGATCTCGGGGTGGGAGCGCTTGACGGACTTCAGGATGTCGATCCCGTCCATCGCGCTGTCCTTGAGCCAGATGTCGAGGATCATCATCGCCGGAGGATCGCCCTCGATCTCGGCCATGCAGTCCTCGGACGTGCCGACCCGCCGCGTCGTGTAGCCCTCGTCCTCCAGGATGTCCGCGATCAGCTCGCGGATGTCGCGCTCGTCGTCCACGATCAGGATGTCGCCCATGGTCATACCGCCATTTTCTGCTCTGTTGCCATCATAGTTTCTTCTTCTTCGGCTGCGAGTCTCGTCACGGGCAGCCCGACGACGGCCTCCGCCCCGGGTCTCATCCCGGGTGCGAACGGCTCGGCGTCGCGCAGCTCCAGGCTGCCTCCGTGCTCTGTGATGATCTTCCTCACGATGGGCAGGCCGAGGCCCGTCCCCTTCGCGCGGGTGGTGACGTAGGGCTCGAAGAGCCGCGCGCGGTCCTCGGGCAGGCCCACCCCGTTGTCGGCGACGCGGATCTCCGCCGCCGTCCCGCTCGCCGTCAGGCTCACCCGGATCTCGGGCCGGTAGCCCTCGGGGGGCCCCTGTTCCCGAAGCGTCTCCGTGGCCTCTCCGGCGTTCTTGATGAGGTTGGTGAGCGCCTGGCCGATCATCGTCGGGTCGATCTCGGCCATCACCGCGTGGTCGGGCAGCGCGGCGCGGATGGTCACGCCCGGCTGGCCGTTCCGTTGCAGCAGCACGCTGCCCGAGACCAGCTCGGCGAGGTCGGTCTCGCGCCGCTCGGGCTCGGGCATCCGCGCGAAGCGGCTGAACTCGTCCACGATCCGGCGCAGATCCTCGGTCTGGCGCACGATGACCTCGGTGTACTGGTCGAGCGCCTGGGCCTGCGCCTCGTCGAGCCCGCGGCGGAACTTTCGCTGGATGCGCTGGGCGGAGAGCTGGATCGGCGTCAGCGGGTTCTTGATCTCGTGCGCGATGCGGCGCGCGATGTCGCCCCACGCCGCCATGCGCTGCGCGGCCACGAGGTCGGTCACGTCGTCGAAGGCCACGACGTAGCCTTCCAGCGCGCCGTCCTCCCCGGGGGGGCCTTCCCCGCGCCGGGTGGCCATGCGCACCAGCAGGCTCTCCGTCTTGCCCTGCCGCGTCAAGCGGACCTCGTCCTGGACCACCTCGGCGCCGCAGCAGAGCCGCTCCCAGAGCGGCCCGAACTCCGGGATGGCGACGGTCAGCGGCGCGTCGGTCTCCACGTCCGCGAGCGTGAGCGCCGAGCGGTTGGCGAAGGTCACCCGGCCCTGCGCGTCGAGCCCGACGACGCCCGAGGTGACCGAGGACAGCACCGAGTCGAAGAGCCGCCGACGGCTCTCGATCTGGCGGGTGTTCTCCAGCAGCGCCTCGCGCTGGACCTTGAGCTGGCGCGTCATGCGGTTGAAGAGCCGCCCGAGCATGGCGATCTCGTCGCCGTCGCGCTCCTCGCGCACGCGGGTGTCGAAGTCCCCCGCGCCGACCCGCTGGGCCGCCTCCGCGAGCCGGCCCACGGGCCCCGAGAGCCGCTCGGCGAACCACAGCCCGAGCCGGATCGCGGCCAGGATCAGGATGACGGCGAAGCCGAGGTAGAGCAGGCCGAACTCGAACAGCAGCCGCCCGCGATCGTCCTCCAGCTGCAGATAGAGGTCCACCGTGCCGCGGGTCTCGTCCAGGAGCTCCAGGATCTCGCCGTCCACGACGCGCGAGACGTAGAGCAGCCGGTCGGGATAGCCGTCGAGCGCCATCAGCGCGCGGAACTCGTCGTTGGCCCAGTCCTCGATCACCAACGGCTCGCCGGTCTGGGCGGCGGCGAGCTGCGCAGGCGTGGGCGGCTCGAAGTCGAAGAGGTAGGAGCGCTCGCCGCGGGCTCGGATCTCGGCCGTCCCGTCGATCACGAAGGCCTCGCGCAGGCCGCGCTGGATCAGCGCCTGGCCCTGGGTCAGCAGCTGGCGCAGGTCGCCGTCCGAGACGAAGGCCGAGCGGCGCTTGGCGCCCTCCAGGAACTCCGCCAG
Source organism: uncultured Alphaproteobacteria bacterium (assembly GCA_963799455.1). Classification (GTDB taxonomy): domain Bacteria; phylum Pseudomonadota; class Alphaproteobacteria; order Rhodobacterales; family Rhodobacteraceae; genus CAWCXF01. The sequence goes on from CAWCXF010000008.1 coordinate 37,376, forward strand.
CGCCGCGGCGTCGGTGCGCAGATCCTGGCGGTGCTCGTCCTCGTAGGCCTGCGCCGCGGCGAGCGAGTTGCTGACCACGTTGCGCACGCGCTCGGAGAACCACCCCTCGAGCCCGACGCTGATCGTGAGCGCGGCGAAGATCGCCACCAGGATCGTCGGCATCAGGGCGATCAGCGCGAACACCCAGGTCAGGCGCAGATGCAGCCGCGAGCCCGCGGACTTCGCCCGCCGCGCGGCGACGGCGCGCGCGACGCTCTGGAGCACCACCGTCGCCACCACGAGCACGTAGACGAGATCGGCCAGCAGCACGATCCGCAGCGCCGGCGAGCCGCCCCCGCGCTCCAGGGGCCCCAGCGCGGTGAAGGTGGCGAGCGCCAGGAGCGGCCCCAGCACGACGAGCCCGAGCGTGGTCGCGTTCTGCACCCGGCGCCTGCGACGCAGACGGCCGACCCTGTCCCAGGTCATGCCTCGCAATGGGCTGCCCATCCCGCCCCTTCGCCTGCCCGTGGCGCCGATCCTTCACGAATCATGGCGCCGTCCCGCAACATCGCGTCGTTCTCGCGCGGTGCGCCCCGTTCCTCACGGATCGCGCGTCCCCACGGCAACGCTTATGTGACGTGCTTACATCAGCTTGCGCCTTCGTGTCACGCGGATATCGAGATCGGTAATCTTCTTGCGCAGCGTGTTGCGGTTGATTCCGAGCAAGTCCGCGCATTTGGCCTGGTTGCCTGCGGTGGCGTCGAGCGAGATCTCGATCAGCGGCGCCTCCATTTCGCGCAGCACGCGCTGGTAGAGGCCCGCCGGCGGCAGGCGGCCGACATGCAGGTCGAAGTAGCGCCTCAGGTGCCGCTCGACCTGGAGGCGCAGGTCGCCCTCCTCGGGGCCGGTCGGCAGGGGCTCGGCCATGGGCTGGGCGCCGAGGACGGCCTCCAGCTCGGGCCGGCCGACCTCCTCCTCGCCGCCCGTCACGAGCAGGCGGCGCATCGCGTTCTCGAGCTGGCGCACGTTGCCGGGCCAGCCATGGGCGCGCGCCACGTCGAGCGCGCGCGCCGACAGGCGCCGCGGCGCCAGCCCCTCGCGCTCGGCGCGGCCCAGGAAATGCTCGGCCAGCAGCGGGATGTCGTCCACCCGCTCGCGCAGGGGTGGCATGTGGATGGTGACGCCGCCCAGGCGGTAGAACAGGTCGTGGCGGAACTCGCCGGCCTCGGACCGGGCCGCGAGGTCGAGCTGCGAGGTCGCGGTCACGCGGGGGGCCTGGCCGTGGCCGCCCACGACCCCGTCGAGCATCCGCACCACGCGCGACTGCGCCTCCGGGCCCAGGTCGCCCACCTCGTCGAAGAGGATGGTGCCGCCCTTCGCGCGCGCGATGACCGTGGCCGGGCCGTCCATGCTCGCCAGATCGACGCCGGTGGCGGTGACGAAGGGCAGCGTGCGGCGGTCGGAGAAGTCGTGGATCGCGCGCGCGATCAGGGACTTGCCGGTGCCGCTCTCACCCGTCACCAGAACCGGCAGGTCGGCGTTCATGACCCGTGGCACGAGCCGGTAGAGCGCCTGCATCGCGGGCGTGCGGCCGATCAGGGGCAGGTCGTCGGCGGGCTCGGGGGCGTCCTCGCGGGGGCTGAGCGGCGCGGTGCGGCGGCGGGCGTCGAGCGCGCGCGAGGCCCGCTTCATCAGGTCGGGCAGGTCGAAGGGCTTGGGTAGGTAGTCGTAGGCCTCGGCCTCCGCGGCCTGGATCGCGGTCATGATGGTGTTCTGGGCCGAGATCACGATCACCGGCAGGCCGGGGCGCTCCTGGCTGATCTTGGGGATCATCTCCAGCCCGTTGCCGTCGGGCATGATCACGTCGGTGACGATGAGGTCGCCCTTCCCCTCCCCCACCCAGCGCATCAGCGTGGTGAGCGAGGAGGTCGCGTGCACCTTGCAGCCCGCGCGCGTCAGCGCCTGGGTCAGCACCGTGCGGATCGTGCGGTCGTCGTCCGCGACCAGGATCGTTCCGTCCATCAGCGCCCCTCCTCGGGCTCGTCGTCGCCGCATCCGGCCCGCCTCGGCGCCACGGGCAGCGAGACGCGGAACACCGTGCGGCCCGGCTGGCTCTCCACCGACAGCCAGCCGCCGTGCTCGGTGACGATCTTGGAGGCGAGCGCCAGGCCGAGCCCGGTGCCGTTCTCGCGCCCCGAGACGAAGGGCTCGAACACCGCCTGGGCGATCTCGGGCGCGATCCCCGGCCCGTCGTCCTCGATCGCCACCTGCAAGGGCAGCGCGGCGATGGAGCCGTCGGGCCGGCGCAGGCGCAGGCTGGTCTCGTAGTAGGTCCGCAGCACGATGCGCCCCCCCTCGGGCTGCGCCTGCGCCGCGTTGCGCAGCAGGTTCTGGAACAGCTGGAGGAGCTGGTCGGCGTCGGCGAGCGCGGGGGGCAGCGAGGGGTCGTAGCGCTCCTCGATCGCCATGTGGGCGCCGAAGCCCACAGCCGCCGACTTCCTCGCGCGGTCGAGCACGTCGTGGAGGTTGACGGGCCTCAGCGCGGGCGGGCGCAGGTTGCCGAACTGCTCGACCTGCTCCAGCAGCGCGTTGATGCGGCGCGACTCCTCGACGATGAGGTCGGTCATCTCGCGGTCGGCTGCGCCGAGCCCCATCGACAGCAGCTGCGCCGCGCCGGTGATGCCGGCGAGCGGGTTCTTGATCTCGTGCGCGATCATCGCCGCCATGCCGATCGCCGAGCGCGCCGCGGTGCCGGCCGACTTCGAGGAGCCGACGCGATGCGCCATCTCGCGCGGCGAGATCAGCAGCAGCACCCGGTCGCCCGCGGCGGTCGCGTCGTCGCCCATCGGCGCGATCTGGAGGTTGCACTGCATCGGCGGGCGCTCGCCGCCGCCCACGTCCACGTCGTTGATGGTGAGCGGCGCATGGGCCGCGCGGATGCGCGCGAAGGCCTGCTCGAGCGGCGCGTCCACCATCACGATGTCCCACACCGGCGCGCCGCGCAAGCTCCGCGCGGAGGCGTTGAGGAAGGTCTCGGCGGCCGGGTTGACCCGCTCGATCCGGTCGGTCGCGTCGAGCACGAAGGCCGGCAGCGGCAGCGAGGCCCACAGCGTCTCGCCATCGGGCGCGCCGGCCGGCGAGCGGGCTGCGCTCATGCCGCGGCCCGCGGGCGCGGCGCCCCGCATGCGCCCGCCGCGCCCCGGGGGGCGAGGGCGTCGGGCAGGAGCGCCAGGACCGCCTCGGGGTCGCGCTCGCTCAGCACGACCCGGCGGGTGGCGGGGCCAGTGCCGGCGCGGTCCATGTGCCAGCCGAGGTGCTTGCGCGCGAGGCGCAGCCCGAGCGGGGTGCCGTGGAAGGTCAGCATCGCCTCGTAATGCTCCGACACCGCGTCGATCAGCGCGCCCCCTGCGGGCGCGGGCGGCGGCGTCCGGCCGGCCATCGCGGCCGCGATCTGCGCCGGCAGCCAAGGCGCGCCGCGGGCCGCCCGGCCGATCATCACGCCCCGCGCGCCGGAGGCCGCGAGCGCGGCGCGCGCGTCCGCGGCGCAGGCGATGTCGCCGTTGGCGATCACGGGGATGCGGACGGCCTCGCTCACGGCCCGGATCGCCGACCAGTCGGCGTGGCCTGAGTAGAACTGGCAGCGCGTGCGCCCGTGCACGGTGAGCATCGCCACGCCAGCGCCTTCGGCGCGTCGCGCGAGTTCCGGCGCGTTCGCCGTGCCCTCGTCCCAGCCCAGACGGCATTTGAGCGTCACCGGGCAGGACACGGCGCCCACCACCGCCTCGATCAGCCGCGTCGCGTGGTCGAGGTCGCGCATCAGGGCCGAGCCGGCCGCGGCGCCCGTCACCTTCCTGGCCGGGCAGCCCATGTTGATGTCGACGATCCGCGCGCCCTCGGCCTCGACCCGCCGCGCGGCCTCGGCCATGAGCCGCGCCTCGCGCCCCGCGATCTGCACCGCGGTGGCCCCCTGCCCCGCGCCGAGCGCCGCGCGCTCGCGCACGCCGCGCCGCTCGCGCAGCATCTCCTCGGACGCCACCATCTCCGAGACCACGAGCCCCGCGCCGAAGCGCTGCACCAGGTCGCGGAACGGCCGGTCGGTGATCCCGGCCATCGGGGCCAGGAGCACGGGGGGGTCGAGGCTCAGGGGTCCGACCGCGATCGGCACGTGCCACCCTCCGGGGCTGGGGTCGAGTCCGGGCCGCGATACCGGCGGGCCGCCATGGGCACAACGTCGGGGCGAGCGTGGACGGCCTAATTCGCAGGCATCGCCTAATCCTTGGGCATCCTTCGGCCGATTGCTCCGCCTCGCCGCCCGGCCTAAGGGGGCGGCATGGAGCGCCCCGACACCGCCCCCGACACGGCACCCGACACGGCACCCGACACGGCCGCCGTGATCGTCGCCGCCGGCCGCGGCACCCGCCTCGGCGGCGAGCCCAAGCAGTGGCGCGCTCTCATGGGCCGCCGCGTGGTCGATCGCGCCGTCGCCGCCTTCCGCGAGCACCCTCGCGTGGGCGAGGTGGTCGTCGTGCTCCATCCCGACGACATGGGCCGCATCGAGGGCGCGCGCACCGCCCGGGGCGGCGCCACGCGCGGGGCCTCGGTCCGCGCCGGGATCGAGGCGACCCGGGCCCGGCGCGTGCTGATCCACGACGCGGCGCGGCCGCTGGTGTCGCGCGCGGTGATCGACCGGGTGCTGGCCGCGCTCGACGTGGCCGACGGCGCGGCGCCGGCGCTGCCGGTGACGGACGCGCTGTGGTCGGGCGGCGCCTTCGTCGAGGGCGCGCGCGACCGCACGGGTCTCTGGCGCGCCCAGACGCCGCAGGGCTTCGGGCGCGACGCCATCCTGGCCGCGCACCGTGCGCATCCGGGCGCGGCCGCCGACGACGTGGAGGTGGCGCGGGCCGCGGGCCTCGCGGTTGCCATCGTCGAGGGCTGCGAGGACAACATCAAGATCACCCGCCCAGGCGATCTGGAGCGCGCCGAGCGGATCCTGCGACGAGGGGCGGCGATGGACGTGCGCACGGGCAACGGCTTCGACGTCCACCGCCTCGGGCCCGGGTCGGGCCTCACGCTCTGCGGCGTCGAGATCCCGCACGATCGCGCGCTGATCGGCCACTCGGACGCCGATGTGGGCTGGCACGCGCTCACCGACGCGATCCTGGGCGCGCTCGGCGCGGGCGACATCGGCCGCCACTTCCCGCCCTCGGATCCGCAGTGGCGCGGCGCGGACTCGGCGCTCTTCCTGCGCCACGCCTGCCGGCTGGCGGCCGAGGGCGGCTGGCGGCTGTCGCATCTCGACCTGACGCTGATCTGCGAGCGGCCGAAGGTCACGCCGCACGCGCGGGCGATGATCGCGCGCACGGCCGAGGTCGCGGGCCTCGACGCGGGCGCCGTCAGCGTCAAGGCCACGACCTCGGAGGGCTTGGGCTTCCCCGGCCGCGGCGAGGGGATCGCCGCGATGGCCACCGCGACGTTGGTGCGCCCGTGACCGCCGCGCGCCTCGTCGCCACGGTGGGCGGCATCGGCCTCATCCGCCCCGCGCCGGGCACCTGGGGCTCGGCCGCGGCGATCCCGGCGGCCTGGGGCCTGCACGGGCTCGGGGGCTTTCCGCTGCTGCTCGCGGCGACGCTCGCGGTGATCGCCCTGGGCGTCTGGGCGGTCGGCGCGATGACGCGGGGCGCGGCCGACCACGACCCCTCCGAGGCCGTGATCGACGAGGTGGCGGGGATGTGGATCGCTCTGATGCCGCTCTCGGCCGGGCTCTGGCTCGCGGGCGCCGAGCCCTGGCTCTTCCCCTGGCCGGGCTGGGTCGGGGGGTTCGTGGCGTTCCGGCTCCTCGACATCTGGAAGCCGGGGCCGGTGGGCTGGGCCGACCGGATGAACACGGCGCTGGGCACCGTGCTCGACGACGTGATCGCGGGGCTCCTCGCCGCGCTCCTCGTGGCCGCCGCGGCCGCGCTCGCCCACGGCGTGCTGCCGTGACGGCGGCAGGGGTGCTGGAGGCCGCGCGCCGCGCGGGCGTCCGGCTCGCCTGCGCCGAGAGCTGCACCGGCGGCTTGCTCGCGGCCGAGATCACCGCCGTGCCGGGCTCTTCGGACGCCTTCGACCGCGGGTTCGTGACCTACTCGAACGCCGCCAAGCGCGAGATGCTGGGCGTGTCGCAGGCGACGCTCGCCGCCCACGGCGCCGTCTCCGAGGAGGTCGCCCGCGAGATGGCCTCGGGCGCGCGCGAGCGCTCGGACGGCGCGCTCGCGGTGGCGATCACCGGCATCGCCGGGCCCGGCGGGTCCGGGTCGAAGCCCGAGGGGCGGGTGTGCTTCGCGGTGGCGAGCGCCTCGGGCGTGACCGGCGAGACGGTGGAGTTCGGCGCGATGGGCCGCGACGCGGTGCGCGCGGCCTCGGTGGCGCACGCGCTGCGGCTGCTCGGAGGCGCGTTACGCTGAGCGCGTCCGCGCCGCGGGCCCGTAGAGCGCGGCCGCGCGGCGCTCGAAGGCGCGCACGATGCGCTGCATGGCGTCGTTGAAGACCACGCCGACGACGCTCTGGAGGATCCGGTTGCGGAACTCGAAGTCCACGTCGAAGGACACCTCGCACCCCTCCGGCACGTCGCGGAAGGCCCAGGCGCTCTGCATGTGGTGGAACGGCCCGTCGATGTAGGCGGTGTCGATGCGGTGCTCGACGGGGCGGAGCGTGACGCGGCTGCCGAAGCGCTCGCGGAACACCTTGAACGAGATCACGAGGTCGGCGAGCATCACCTCCGCCTCCCCCTGGGGCTCGCACGAGCGGATGCGCGCGGCCGAGCACCAGGGCAGGAACTGCGGATACGACTCCACGTCGGCCACGAGGTCATACATCTGCTGCGCGGTGTAGGGCATCACGCGGGTCTCGGAATGCGTCGTCATCGTGCCTCTCGCCTGTCTCGGGGGTATGTCGTAAGCGCAGGTCCACACGGCAAGAGGGAACCATGGACGCGGCCATCCCCCAGACGCGGACGACCCCCCCCTACGTCATCGACGAGATGATCTCGGCCAAGTCGATCGCCGCGCGCGTCGAGGCCCTGGCGCGCGCCATCACGGCCGCCTTCGCGGGCACCGACAAGCTCGTGGTGGTGGGGCTCCTGCGCGGCAGCTTCGTCTTCATCGCCGACCTCGTGCGCGAGCTGGACCTGCCGGTGGAGGTCGACTTCCTCGAGGTCTCCTCCTACGGCGACGCGACGACGTCGAGCCGCGAGGTGCGCGTCCTGAAGGATCTGCGCGGAGAGATCGCGGGCCGCGACGTGCTCGTGGTGGAGGACATCGTGGACACCGGCCACACGCTCTCCCACGTCCTGCGCCTTTTGGCCACGCGCTCGCCCCGGCGCCTGGAGACGATCGCGCTCCTCGACAAGCCCTCGCGCCGCGAGGTCGAGATCCGCGCCACCTGGACCGGCTTCGAGATCCCCGACGAGTTCGTGGTCGGCTACGGCATCGACTACGCGCAGCGGAACAGGAACCTGCCGCATATCGGGAAGGTGCGGTTCGTGTGAGCCACGCGCGGGCGGCCCGGCGCGGCCTCGACCCAGCGGTGCCGTCGATCCTGGCGGTGTTCGCGCTGGAGGCGCTGGCCTTCGGCTCCTGGCTGCCGCGGATCCCCGAGCTGAAGGCGGCGTTCGGCCTGAGCGAGGGCGCGCTCGGGGCCGTCCTCTTGGGCGTGCCGCTCGGGGCGCTGGTGGCGATGCCGCTCGCGGGCTGGCTCTCGACGCGCATGGCGCCGAGGGCCCTCAACCTGCGCTGCATGGCGGCGATGCTGCTGGCCATCGCGCTGATCGGCTGGGCGCCCTCGGCCGCGGGGCTCGCGGCGATCCTCGTGCTGGTGGGGCTCGGCACGGGCGCGATCGACCTCGCCATGAACGTCGCGGGCTTCGCCATCGAGGAGCGCCGGGGCCGCCCCATCCTCTCGACCTGCCACGCCTTCTTCAGCATCGGCATGGCTGCGGGGGGCGCGCTGGGCGGCGCGATGGTCTGGGCGGCGGTGCCCATCCCGCTCCATCTGATCGCCCTCAACGGCACCGTCCTCGCGGCCGTCCTGCTCGCGCTGCCGGGCCTGCCGGCCGTCGCCCCGCCGCGGGGCGACGGCGCGCCGAGCTTCGCGCTGCCCGGCCGCGCGCTGATGGTGCCCGCGGCGATCCTCTTCTTCGGCCTGATGGCCGAGGGGGCGGTGCAGGACTGGTCGGCGGTGTTCCTCGCCGAGGTGCTGGCCGGCGGAGGGCTGGTGGTCGGGCTCGGCCTGACGATCTTCGCGGGCTCGATGGCCCTGGTGCGCCTCGTCGGCGACCCTCTGTCCGACCGGTTCGGCTCCCGCCTGCTGATCGGGGCGAGCGCGGCGGCCGCGGGCGCGGGGCTCGCCATCGTCGCCCTGGCTCCGGGGACGCCCGTGGCGCTCATGGGCTTCGCGCTGACGGGGGCCGGGCTCGCGGCGATCGTGCCGGTGACGTTCCGCCTCGCCGGCCGGCGCTCCCCCGGCGCGCCGGGCCTCGGCGTCGCCGCGGCCGCGACGCCGGGCTATCTCGGCTTCCTGCTGGGACCGGCGCTCGTGGGCCTGCTCGCCGAGGCGGGGAGCCTGCGCTGGTCGTTCGCCGCGCTGGCCGCCTCGATGGCGCTGGTGGCGGCCCTCTCCCCCAGCGCCGGCTAGAGCGCGTCCCGACCCGACGCGATCGGCCCAGACGCCCCCTGGCTCCCTCCTGGCCGCGGTCTCCGGGCGCCCGATCGGTCCCGGTCGGGCCAAAGGGTGCGCTAACGGGCGGCCGCCGCCTGCCGTGCCTCACGCAGCCGCGCGAAGTCCTCGCCCGCATGGTAGGACGAGCGCGTGAGCGGCGTCGCGGACACCATCAGGAACCCCTTGCCCCAGGCCGCGCGCTCCAGGGACGCGAACTCCTCGGGCGGCACGAAGCGGGCCACGGCGTGGTGCCTCGGCGTCGGCTGGAGGTACTGGCCGACGGTGAGGAAATCGACGCCGGCCGAGCGCATGTCGTCCATCGCCTGGAGGAGGGCCCGACGCTCCTCGCCCAAGCCCACCATGACGCCGGACTTGGTGAAGAGCCGCGGGTCGAGCTCCTTGGCGCGCTGGAGGAGGCGCAGCGAGTGGAAGTAGCGCGCGCCGGGGCGGACCTCGGGGTAGAGGCCCGGCACGGTCTCCAGGTTGTGGTTGAACACGTCCGGCCCGGCCTCGATCACCGTCTCGAGCGCCTCCGGCCCGCAGCGCAGGAAGTCGGGCGTCAGCACCTCGATGGTGGTCGCGGGGGCGCGGTGGCGGATCGCGCGGATGGTGCGGGCGAAGTGCTCCGCGCCGCCGTCGGCGAGGTCGTCGCGGTCAACCGAGGTGACGACGACGTGCGACAGGCCCAGCGTCTCGACGGCGTGCGCCACGCGGCCCGGCTCGAAGGCGTCGAGCGCGTCGGGCCGCCCCGTGGCGACGTTGCAGAAGGTGCAGCCGCGGGTGCAGATCTCGCCCATGATCATCATGGTGGCGTGGCCCTGCGACCAGCACTCGCCGACGTTGGGGCAGCCCGCCTCCTCGCAGACGGTGACGAGGCGGTTCTCGCGCACGATGTCGCGCGTGCGCCTGTAGCCCTCCGAGGTCGGCGCCTTGACGCGGATCCAGCCGGGCTTCCTCGGCTGGACGGTCTCCGCCCGGCGCGCCTTCTCGGGGTGGCGCTCGGCGGGGATGGCGAGGTCTCGGGCGGCGCGGATCTCCGGCATGGGGCGGACCCTCCTGATGCGCCTAGCTAGGCGCCAAGGCCCGCCCTGTCCATCGGCTCAGGCGAAGCCGTCCCACTCGCTCGTGGCGTGCACGACGAAGCCGTCCCAATCGCTCACGTCCCGACCGTCCGAGACCCGCAGCCGCAGCGCCTGCGACGCCCCGCCCTCCTCGCCGCGCACCATCAGATCCTCGAATCGCTCGGCCGAGATCCACAGGCCCCGCGAGGCGTCGAGGGCGCGCCCGTCCGCGAAGAGGAAGCTCTGCTCGCCGCGGCCGTCGAAGATCTGCACCGCCTCGATCTCGCCACCCGACACGAGCCGGGTGGCCTCGGCGACGCTGGCCGAGCGCCCCGGCGCCACGACGATGTCGTCCACCTCGACCACGGCCTCCCCGTCCGAGGGGGCGGGCGTCTGGGCGGGCCTCGGCTCGGAGGGCGCCTCGGTGTTCAGCCTGAAGCCGTCCCAGCGGCCCCAGTCCTCGCCGTCGAAGGCGCGGATGCGCAGCGTGCTCGGGCCCGCCTTCGCGGCGCCCTGGAGCTCGACGCCGCCCAGCTCGGAGGCCGCGACCGTCACGCCCCTGCGCGCATCGACCGTCTCGCCGTCGATCCGCAGCGTCGCCTCGCCGCCTCGGAGCTGGATCTGGAAGCGCGCCGCGTCGTCGCCGTCGGCGTCCGAATAGCGCACCGCGTCCCCGATCGAGACGCGCCCGCCCACGGCGAGGGTCAGGTCGTCGACGCGCGCGACGGGGGCCGTGTTCGGCTCGGGCTCTGGCTCGGGCTCTGGCGCGGGGCCGGCGCCGTCGTAGCGCATCGGCGCGCCGCTGCGGGCGAAGTTCTGGGTCACGATCACGGCGTCGAAGCCGCGATACTCGCCGCGCTCGACGCCGATGCCGATGACCTCGAAGGCCGGGTTGAGCAGGTTGGCGCGGTGGCCGGGGCTGTTCATCAGCGAGCGGTGGAGGTCGGCCACGTCGTCCGCGATGCCCGGTCCGCCGCGCTCGCTCTGGAGCGCGATGTTCTCGCCCCATCTCCAGCTGCCCTCGAAGGGGAAGCCCGCCTCGCGCATCCGCTCGCCCGCGTCCGAGCCGCCGGCGCCGGTGTGGGTGAACGCATCGGCGCGCAGCATCCACCCGCTGTGGTCCTCGCTCGCGTCGTTCAGTCGCGTCTCGAGCCGCAGCGGGTCGAGGCCGGCCCCGCTGCGCTCCTCGTTGATCAGGTCGAGCATCATGCGCTCGATCGGCGTCGCTCTCGACATCGGCACCCTCCAAACCGCCGCCACCAGCGGCGCCGCTTCGGCCGGTCGCTATGTCCGAGCGGGTGGTGAAGGAAGCGTGAACCCCGATCAGGGGGGCTGAGCGGCGCGCTTCCGCCGGCCGCGCGGCCCTCGTCGGCGGAAGGACGACCGCGCCCGCGGCGTCCGGCCGGGGGTCCGACCGGGGGATCGCCCACGACGGCTCCGCTCCGGCGCGCGACCGGGCGGCCGGGGTCCGCCCGCCTCGCCGGACGCATGTGCAGATCCCCCCGTGTCCTCGGCGGCGCGATGATCTAGAATCATTCCAGACATAGCCGAGGGAGACACCCCCATGACCGACAGAACGTCCGACAGGCCCCGCCTCACCACCTCCGCAGGCGCGCCGCTGGCCTCCAACCAGAACTCGAAGACCGTGGGCCCGCGCGGCCCGGTGCTGCTGGAGGACTACCAGCTCATCGAGAAGCTCGCGCACCAGAACCGCGAGCGCATCCCCGAGCGCGTGGTCCACGCCAAGGGCTGGGGCGCGCACGGCACCTTCACGGTGACCCACGACATCACCCGCTACACGCGGGCCCGGATCTTCTCGGAGGTCGGCAAGAAGACCGACATGCTCGCGCGCTTCTCGACCGTCGCGGGCGAGCAGGGCGCGGCCGACGCCGAGCGCGACGTGCGGGGCTTCTCGCTGAAGTTCTACACGGAAGAAGGCAACTGGGACATGGTGGGCAACAACACGCCCGTGTTCTTCGTCGCCGACCCCTACAAGTTCCCCGACTTCATCCACACCCAGAAGCGCCACCCGCGCACCAACATGCGCTCGGCCACCGCGATGTGGGACTTCTGGTCGCTCTGCCCCGAGTCGCTGCACCAGGTGACGATCCTGATGTCGGACCGCGGCCTGCCGAAGACGCCGATGAACATGAACGGCTACTCGTCCCACACCTTCTCGCTGTGGAACGACGCGGGCGAGCGCTTCTGGGTGAAGCTCCACTTCAAGACCCAGCAGGGACACGAGCACTACACCAACGACGAGGCCGTCGAGATCGTCGGCCGCTCGCGCGAGACCTACCAGGAGGCGCTGTTCGGCGGCATCGAGCGCGGCGAGTTCCCCCGCTGGACGCTCTTCATCCAGATCATGCCCGAGGCCGAGGCCGAGGCCTTCGAGGAGCGCACCGGCTGGAGCGCGTTCGACCTCACCAAGGTCTGGCCGCACGGCGACTACCCGCTGATCGAGGTGGGCGAGATGGAGCTCAACCGCAACGCCGAGAACTACTTCGCCGAGATCGAGCAGTCGGCGTTCAACCCCTCCAACGTGGTGCCGGGGATCGGCTTCAGCCCCGACAAGATGCTCCAGGGGCGGCTCTTCTCCTACCCCGACGCGCATCGCTACCGGATCGGCACGCATTACGAGTCGCTGCCCGTGAACCAGCCCAAGGCGCCGGTCGCCCACTACCACCGCGACGGCACGATGCCGTTCGGGCTCAAGACCAACCCCGACGCCTTCTACGAGCCCAACTCCTTCGGCGGGCCCGTGGAGGATCCCTCCGTCGCCGAGCCGCCGCACCGCTATGCGGGCGAGGTCGGGCGCTACGACTTCCGCGGCGAGGCCGACCACTACAGCCAGCCGCGCGCGCTCTTCGAGCTGTTCGACGAGGGCCAGCGCGGGCGGCTCTTCTCCAACGTCGCCGCGGCGATGGCGGGCGTGCCCGACGAGATCGTCGAGCGCCAGCTCGGGCATTTCGAGAAGGTGCATCCCGACTACGCGGCGGGCGTGCGCGAGGCGCAGGCTCGCTCGCATGCAGGAGAGGACAAGGCGCGCGGCATGCAGGCGGCCGAATGACGCAGGCGGCGGGCGGGGGCGACCTCGCCCGCCCCACGCTCTCGGAGCATCGGGCGGCCGAGCACCGCATCACGCCGCTCCAGGAATACATCCGGCAGATCGTCTACGGCGGCAACGACGGCATCGTCACCACCTTCGCGGTGGTGGCGGGCTTCGCCGGGCTCGCGGCCGAGGGCACCGCGCAGGTCGGCGTGATCGCGGTGCTGCTGTTCGGGCTGGCCAACCTCTTCGCCGACGCCACGGCGATGGGCCTGGGCGAGTTCCTCAGCGCGCGCTCCGAGCAGGACGTCTACCGCGCGATCCGCGCGCGCGAGCGCCGCGAGATCGAGGTCAACACCGATCTCGAGATCGCCGAGACGGTCGAGATCCTCGAAGAGCGCGGCGTGTCCGCGCCGGACGCGCGCGAGATGGCGGCCATCCTCGCGCGCAATCCCGAGATGATGGCCGACTTCATGATGCAATACGAGATCGGGCTCGCGGACACCACCGACGAGAGGCCCTGGCTCAACGGGCTCGCCACCTTCGCCAGCTTCATTCTGTTCGGCGCCGTGCCGCTCGCGCCCTACTTCACGATGGGGGCCGGGGTGGCGACCTTCGCGGCCTCCTGCGCCGCGACCTTCGCAGCCCTGGTGGCCCTGGGCCTCCTGCGCTGGCGCGTCTCGACCGAGAGCCTCGCGCGCTGCGTGGGCGAGACCTTGGCCTTGGGCGGCACCTGCGCCGTGGTGGCCTTCGCGGTGGGCCTCGCCTTCCGCGGCTGAGCCCCGGGCTCAGCCGATCCTGGGCGCGAGCGTGCCGTGGGTGCGCTCGTAATGCAGTCGGAGGCGCTGGAGCGCGATGCGCAGCACGATCTTGCCCGAGCGCGCCGACCAGCCCATGCGCTTTTCGGCCGTCTCGAGCCCTTCGAGGTAGCAGCAGGTCCTGAGCGCCACGTCGCCGAGGCCCGGGCCGAGATCGGCCAGCGCGTCCTGGACGCGCTGGCGGGCCGCCGCGGGGCCGTCGAGCGGGCCCTTGCCCGGAGCCGTGCCGCGGGCGCCCGGCGTCAGGAAGCGCTCCCAGTTCTGCGTCGTGCGCGGCGCCATCTGCGCCAGCTCGAAGTCCTCGCGCAGCCTCTCGCCCGCCCCGACCAGGTCGTCCGAGAGGAAGGGCTTGCCGTCGTTGTCCCGCCTGCGCGCGAGAACGGCGAGCGGGCTCTCGGCGAGGTTGTAGCGCACCGCGCGCGGGCGGCCCTCCTCCTCCACCGTGCGCTCGCCCCATTCGCGTTGCGCCTCGGCGAAGCCTCCCGCGTCGAACGCGCGCTCGTCCGGCGAGGCCCCGTCCTCGTCCAGCATGCGCCTGAGCGCGGCGCGGCCGGGCGCGGTGATCTCGTAGCGCGCGATCCGCGCCTCGGGGTCGGCGCAGGCGATCCAGTCCTTGAGCGCCATCGCGCGGGCCACCGAGCGATCCACCACCGCGGTGCGCACCGAGCGCCCGTCGGGCATCTCGCGCACCACCACCGCCTTCTCCAGCTCGGGCGCCAAGGCCAGGACGGCGCCGGTCTCGGCCAGCCGGCGCAGCACGCGGCGGCCTTCGGATGCCACCGTCTCGTCATCGACGACGTGGTTGTTGAGCATGCTGACCTCCGATCCGGGATGGGGGCCCCCGGGGGCCGCGCCGCCGAGCACGGTCAGCGCCTCGTCCACCAGGGGGTCGTCTCGCCGGGTCTCGAACCGCCGGATCTGGCGCAGGACCGTGGACGGATGACGGCCCTGCCCGCGCGCGATCTCGCGGATCGACCTGCCCTCCTCGACATGGGCGAGGTAGAGCCGCGCCGCATCGGGCACCCATACGGGAAGCGCCGCCTGGGCGGCGCATCGAGCCTCACGTTCCACGATCCGTTCCCCTCGCATTCGGTGCGGGCCCCCTCAGACCCGCCGTGATGCAACCATGGGTTGTATACCTTACCGCGGCGTTAAACCGGCGAAGTTTCGCCAAACTCGCATCGAGTTGTAAACGCGGGCTCATGCCACCGAACGGCGCGACGCCGCGCGCCGCAACACCGCCCCGGCCGGGGCTAGGGCTGTCCTCGATCGAACATGGGGCGCGCGTCCGCCGCCCCCGAGCCGAGGACATGCGATGACCGACATCCTGACGCTGCTGCGCGCGCTGCGCCGCCCCGCCCTGCTGATCCGCGCGGCGCGGATCGGGCAGGCGAGCTACGACCGCAAGCGCGACCTGGGGCGCATCCTGCGCACGGCGCGGCTCCCCGCGCCGGGTCCGGCGGCGATGGCCCTGATGGAGCGCGAGGCCGAGCTCGACGAGCGCCGCCGGACGGGCTCGGCGGCCTACACCTTCGGCGCGCATGTCGAGGTTCTGGCGGCGCTGATGGCCGAGGCCCGCGCCGTGATGGCGCGGGGCTGAGACGAGGCGGCTAGGGCCGGCTCGTCAGCCTTCCAGCTCCGCCTTGCGGCGGGCGACGAAGGCGTCGAGCGCCTCGGCCACGCCCGGGTCGAGGGGGGGCGGCTGGTGCTCGGCCAGCAGGCGCTTGACGCGGGCGCGGGCGAGCGTGGGGGTGTCGGGCTCGCCGGCCTCGGACCAGGTCTCGAAGGTGCGGTAGTCGAGCAGGTCGCTGCGCCAGAACGCGGCCTCGTGATGGGTCTCGGTGTGGGCGGTGCCGAGATAGTGCCCGCCCGGGCCGACCTCGCGGATCGCCCCCATCGCGCGGGCGTCCTCGGAGCTGTCCACGCCGCCCGCGAGCCGGTGGAGCGCGCCGAGCTGGTCGGCGTCCATCACGAACTTCTCCAGGCTCGTCACCAGCCCGCCCTCGAGCCAGCCGCAGGAGTGGAGCATGAAGTTCACGCCCCCCATGACGGCCGCGCCCAGCGTGTTGGCGCTCTCGTAGGCGGCCTGCGCGTCGGGCAGCTTCGAGCCGCAGAGCGCCCCGCCCGATCGGAACGGCAGGCCGAGCCTGCGTGCGAGCTGCCCCGCCCCCATCACGATGTGCGACGCCTCGGGCGTGCCGAAGGTGGGCGCGCCCGAGCGCATGTCGATCGAGGTGACGAAGGCGCCGAAGATCGCCGGAGCGCCGGGCCTCACGAGCTGGGTGTAGGCGATGCCCGCCAGCACCTCGGCCAGCACCTGCACCAGCGTGCCCGCGACGGTGACGGGCGCCATCGCGCCGCCGACGATGAAGGGCGAGACGATCACGGCCTGGTTCGCCGCGGCGTAGACCTCCAGCGCGCCCATCATGGTGGCGTCGAAGGTCAGCGGCGAGTTGACGTTGATGAGCGAGGTCATCGCGGTGCGGCCCCGGAGGCCCCCGCCCTCGCTCGCGCCGAACAGGATCTCGCACATCTCGACCGAGTCGGCCGCGCGGGTGGGATCGGTGACCGAGCCCATGAACGGCTTGTCGCCCAAGGTGATGTGGGCGAGCAGCATGTCGAGGTGGCGCGTGGCGACCGGCAGGTCCGTGGGCTCGCAGAGCGTGCCGCCCGAGTGGTGCAGCCAGCGCGACATGTGCCCGAGCCGCACGAGGTCGCGGAAGTCGGCGATGGTGGCGTAGCGCCGCCCGTTCTCGTCGCGCACGAAGGGCGGCCCGTAGACGGGGGCCAGCACCATCTTGTCGGGCGCGATCTCGACCGAGCGGGCGGGGTTGCGCGCGATCTGGGTGTAGCCCGCGGGGGCCGTGGCGCAGAGCCGGCGCGCGAGGCCGCGCGGGATGCGGACCAGGTCGCCGCTCACGTCGGCGCCGGCCTCGCGCCAGCGGTCGAGTGCTGCGGGGTTCTCCGCGAAGGCGACGCCGACCTCCTCCAGAACGGTCTCGGCGTCGTGCTCGATCGCCTCCAGCGCCTCGGCGTCCAGGATCTCGATCGCCGGCAGGCGCCGCTCGATGACGCCCGCGGCCTCGATCACGAGCGCCGAGCGCTCCACCCGCCGCGCGGCGCCCCCGCCCGAGCGCCTGCGCCGCGCCGCCGTCTCGATCCCGCTCATGAGGGCTCCCCCACCGCTCGCGCACCGCTCGCACTGGGCGAGGATAGCCCGAGGCGAAGGCGTCCACGCGCGAAAACCGTCGCCCGGCGTCCGCGAGCGACGCTCCGGGGGGCGCAAGGGGCCGCGCGCGTCCCTTCCCCCCGGCCTTCCCCCCGGCCGCGCGCCCGCGTAATCCCCGCGCATGGACCCCACGCGCCACGACCGCCTGCTCGTCGTCGACTTCGGCAGCCAGGTGACGATGCTCATCGCCCGCCGACTGCGCGAGCTGAACGTCTATTGCGAGATCCACCCGCACCACGCCGTCACCGCCGACTTCCTGCGCGGGTTCGGCCCGCGCGCCGTGATCCTGTCGGGCGGCCCCGCCAGCGTCACGGACCCGGACGCGCCGCGCCCCCCGCGCGAGCTGTGGTCGCTCGGGGTGCCGGTCTTGGGCATCTGCTACGGCAAGCAGGTGATGATGGCCGACCTCGGCGGCGAGGTCGCGCGCTCGGACCACTCGGCCGAGTTCGGCCGCGCCCATGTCGAGCCGGTCGCCCCGCTCGACCTCACCGAGGGTTGGTTCGCCACCGGGCGCGAGGAGGTGTGGATGTCGCATGGCGACCACGTCGCGCGCCTCGCGCCGGGCTTTCAGACCTACGCCACCTCCCCCGGCGCGCCCCACGCCGTGACCGCCGACCCCGCCCGGAAGCTCTACGCCGTGCAGTTCCACCCCGAGGTCCACCACACGCCGGGCGGCAGGCGCCTGCTGGAGAACTTCACCCGGATCGCGGGCTTCACCGGCGACTGGACGATGGGCGCCTACCGCGAGGAGGCGATCCGCCAAATCCGCGAGCGCGTCGGCGAGGGCCGCGTGATCTGCGGCCTCTCGGGCGGGGTCGATTCGTCCGTCGCGGCGGTGCTGATCCACGAGGCGATCGGAGACCGGCTCACCTGCGTCTTCGTGGACCACGGCCTCCTGCGGCAGAACGAGGCCGAGGAGGTCGTCGGCATGTTCCGCGACCACTACAACATCCCGCTGATCCACGCCGACGCGTCGGAGCGCTTCCTCACCGCGCTCGAAGGCGTGTCGGATCCCGAGGAGAAGCGCCGCACCATCGGCCGGCTCTTCGTCGAGGTGTTCGAGGGGCACGCCAAGGGCCTCGACGCCGAGTTCCTCGCCCAGGGCACGCTCTACCCGGACGTGATCGAGTCGGTCTCCGTCTCGGGCGGCCCGTCGGTGACGATCAAGTCGCATCACAACGTGGGCGGCCTGCCCGAGCGCATGGGGCTCAAGCTCGTCGAGCCGCTGCGCGGGCTCTTCAAGGACGAGGTCCGCGCGCTCGGCCGCGAGCTGGGGCTTCCGCCCTCCTTCGTCGGGCGCCACCCCTTCCCCGGCCCCGGCCTCGCCATCCGCTGCCCCGGCGAGGTGACGCGCGACAAGCTCGCCATCCTGCGCCGCGTCGACGCCGTCTTCCTCGACCAGATCCGTCGCCACGGCCTTTACGACGACATCTGGCAGGCCTTCGCGGTGCTGCTGCCCGTCCGCACCGTGGGCGTGATGGGCGACGGGCGCACCTACGACTACGCCTGCGCGCTGCGCGCGGTGGGGTCGGTCGATGGCATGACGGCCGACGCCTACCCCTTCGGCCACGCGTTCCTGTCGGAGACCGCGACCCGGATCGTGGGCGAGGTGCGCGGCGTCAACCGGGTCACCTACGACGTGACCTCGAAGCCGCCGGGCACCATCGAGTGGGAGTGACGGGGCCGTGGTGAGCCGGGCCGAGGCCGTGCCGCCCGAGCAGGACGTGCCGCGCGCGGCGGTGTGGATGCTGGGTTCCATCGCGGCCTTCTCGCTGATGGCGGTGGGCGGGCGGACGCTCTCGGCCGAGCTCGACACCTTCGAGATCATGGCCTACCGCTCGGCCATCGGGGTCGTCGTGGTCTCGGCCTTCGTCCTCGCCTCGGGGCGTGCGCGCCAGGTCCGCGCCCGGCGGATGGCGCTGCACCTCGCGCGCAACACGGCGCATTTCGCGGGCCAGAACCTGTGGTTCTACGCCCTCACCGCAATCCCGCTCGCCCAGGTCTTCGCCATCGAGTTCACCTCGCCGCTCTGGGTCGCGCTCGCGGCGCCCCTGGTGCTGGGCGAGCGGCTGACCAGGGGGCGCGTCGTGGCGGCGCTGGCGGGCTTCGCCGGCATCGTGATCGTCGCGCGGCCCTTCGGGGCGGGGCTCGATCCGGGCCAGGGCGCGGCGGCGCTGGCGGCGGTGGGCTTCGCCGCGACCGCGCTGATGACGAAGCTGCTGACCCGCACCGAGACGCTGGCCTCGATCCTGTTCTGGCTCACGGCGATGCAGACCGCGATGGGCTTCGGCGTGGCGCTCGCCGACGGGTCGATGACCGTCCCCTCGGCCGCGCTCGCGCCCTGGATGGCGCTGGTGGGGCTCATGGGGCTCGCGGCGCATCTGTGCCTGACGACCGCGCTCTCGCTCGCCCCCGCCTCGGTGGTGGTGCCGATCGACTTCCTGCGCCTGCCGGTGATCGCGGGCGTCGGCGTGGCGCTCTACGGCGAGCCGCTCGACCCCTGGGTGGCGCTCGGCGCCGTCGTCATCGTCGGGGCGAACTGGGTCAATGTTGCGCGCGAGACACGCTCGCGGCGCGCGCGCCACGCAGCGGGCGCGTGACGCGAGGAGCGCATTGACGCAACGCGAGGGGGAGCCGCTCATCCCGTGGACTCCGTTCCCCGCTGAGGTGACCCGCATGTCCGCTCGCGCCCGCGCCGCCCTGGCCCTCATCGCCGGCCCGGCCGCCACGCTCGCCCTCTCCGCCCCGGCGCTCTCGGGCGCGCTCGACCGCACCGGCCAGCCGATCGACCCGCTCTTCGAGCCGGGCGGCTACGTCGAGCTGTCCTTCGGCAAGGCGTGGCCCGACGTGTCGGCCACCCAGGTGGTCCCGGTGCCCACCGCCCGCGGGATCATCCCGGCCGGATCGGGCTCGGGCAACCTGACCGACGACTTCACCACCGTCGCCTTCGCCATCAAGCGCGACTTCACCGAGCGCGTCTCGGGCGCGGTGCTCTACGACCAGCCCTTCGGCGCCGACGTCTCCTATCCGAACCAGCCCTACTTCGCCGCCGGCTCCTCGGCCACGGTCGACTCGGAGGCGGTCACGGCGCTCCTGCGATACCGGCTGGGCGGCGGCTTCTCGGTCCATGGCGGCCTGCGCTTCGAGGCGATCGAGGGGAGCGTGCGCATCCCCTTCGTGCAGGCCCCCGCCGGCCCGACCGCGGGCCAGCCCTACGCCAACGAGGCCGAGCGCGACGAGGGGCTGGGCTACGTCGCGGGCTTCGCCTACGAGCGGCCCGACATCGCGCTGCGCGTGGCGCTGACCTACAACTCCGAGATCGGCCACGACCTGCGCACCGTCGAGACCGGTCCCATCCCGGCCGTCAGCACCACCACGATCGAGCTGCCGCAGACGGTGCGGCTCGACTTCCAGAGCGGCGTCGCGCCCGACACGCTCGTGTTCGGCGCGATCCGCTGGGCCGACTGGAGCGACTTCGACATCACGCCCCAGAGCTACCTGGCCGTGACCGGCGGGCCGGTGGTGTCCTACCCCGAGGACGTCACGACCTACTCGCTGGGCGTCGGGCGGCGCCTCACCGATCGCCTCTCGGCGGCCGTCTCGATGTCCTACGAAAAGCAGTACGACGAGTTCGTGACCAACCTCGGCCCGACCGCCGGCCTGACCTCGCTCGGGCTCGGCGCGACCTACGCCTTCGACCGGGTGGAGGTGACGGGCGCCGTCCAATACACATGGCTCGGCGACGCGCGCACGTCGCTCACCGACCCGGCCACCGGGGCGCGCTTCCAGGTGGCCGAGGCCGAGGACAACAACGTCGTGGCCGTGGCCCTCCAGCTCGCCTACCGCTTCTGAGCGCCGGAAGGCGCGCGATCCGGGTCGCGCGAGGGGCGGGGGGCCGCTAGAGCGCCCCGCATGACGCAGACCTCCCTGTCTCCCCGCGCCTGGGCCGAGCTGATTCTCCTCTCCACGCTCTGGGGCGGCTCGTTCCTGGCGATCCGCACGGCGCTCGACGAGATCGGGCCGCTCACCGTCGTCGCCCACCGCGTCGTCTGGGCGGCGCTGGCGCTGTGGCTGGTGATCGCGCTGCGGCGCCTGCCCCTGCCGCGCGACCCGCGCATCTGGGGCGCCTTCGCAGTGATGGGGCTCCTCAACAACCTTCTTCCGTTCGGGCTGATGAGCTGGGGTCAGCTCCACATCCCCGTCGGGCTCACCTCGATCCTCAACGCGGCGACGGCGATCTGGGGCGTCCTGGTGGCCTCGCTCATCTTCGCCGACGAGCGCCTGAGCCCGCGCCGCGCGGCCGGCGCGGCCCTGGGCTTCGCCGGCGTCGTCACCGCGATCGGCTGGCGCGCGCTGGTCGAGATCGACATCCGCTCGCTCGCGCAGCTCGCGGTGCTCGCCGGCACGCTCTCCTACGCCTTCGCAGGCGCCTGGGGGCGGGCCACGCTCACCGGCCTGCGCGCGGAGGTCGCCGCCGCGGGGATGCTCACCGCCTCGGCCCTGATGGCGCTGCCGCTCGCCTGGGCGGTCGAGGGCCGGCCGAGCCTCGCGCTCCAGCCCGCGACCTGGGCCGCCGTCGCCTACTACGCGCTCGCCGGCACCGCGCTGGCCTACCTGCTCTACTACCGCGTGCTGGCCATGGCGGGCAGCGGCAACCTGCTGCTGTGCACGCTGATGATCCCGCCGGTGGCGATCGCGCTCGGCGCGCTCGTGCGGGGCGAGGATCTGCGGCCCGCGGCCTACGGGGGCTTCGCGCTGCTGGCCGCGGGGCTCCTCGTGCTCGACGGCCGGCTCCTGCGGCGGCGGCGCGCGATTGAAGGCCCGCCCGCGCGCGGCTAGTGAGCCGGCCATGACGCTCCTCTACCCCACGGCCGAGGCCTATCTCGCGGCGCCCCGCAAGCGGGTGCTGCTCTTCGGCATGTCGGGCCTGGGCAAGACCCACCTCGCGCGGATGCTGCGCGCCTCGGGCGCGTGGTTCCACTACTCGGTCGACTACCGCATCGGCACCCGCTACATGGGCGAGCTGATCGCCGACGACTTCAAGCGCCATGCGATGCGCGTGCCCTATCTGCGCGCGCTGCTGCTGACCGACTCGATCCACATCGGCTCCAACATCACCTTCGAGAACCTCGGCCCCCTGTCGACCTATCTCGGCAAGCCCGGCGACCCCGAGCGCGGCGGCCTGCCCTTCGAGGAGTACGCCAGCCGCCAGGAGCAGCACCGCTCGGCCGAGGTCGCGGCGCTGCTCGACACGCGCCACTTCATCGAGCGGGCGCGGGCGATCTACGGCTACCCTCACTTCGTCTGCGACACGGGCGGCTCGATCTGCGAGGTGGTGGACGCCCTCGACCCGTCCGACCCGGTGATGACCGCGCTGGCCGCCGACCACCTGCTGGTCTGGATCGAGGGCACCGACGCCCATGCCGAGGCCCTGGCCGCGCGCTTCGACCGCGCGCCCAAGCCGATGTGCTACCGCGACGCGGTGCTGCGCCCGCTCTGGGAGGGCTGGCTCGCCGGGCACGGCCCCGAGGCGCGCGTGGACCCGGACGCCTTCGTGCGCCACGCCTACCATCGCGCCATCGCCGAGCGCCGCCCGCGCTACGCCGCGATGGCGCGCTGGGGCGTCACGGTGCCGGCCGAGGAGGCGGCGCGCGCGGACGCGCCGGCGGCCTTCGACGCCATGATCGCGCGCGCCCTCGCCGCGCGCGCCGAGGCCGCCTGATGCCGATCCGCATCCCCTCGGGCCTGCCCGCCCACGACGTGCTGCGCGCCGAGGGCGTCATGGTGATGGACGAGGGCACCGCCGCGCGCCAGGACATCCGGCCCCTCAGGATCGCGCTCCTCAACCTGATGCCGCTCAAGGTCCAGACGGAGATCCAGTTCGCGCGCCTGATCGGCGCCACGCCGCTCCAGATCGACCTGCACCTCCTGCGCATGTCCGACCATGTCGCGCGCAACGCCGCCGTCGAGCACATGGAGGCGTTCTACCGCCCCTTCCGCGAGGTCGCGGCCGAGCGCTTCGACGGCCTGATCGTCACCGGCGCGCCGATCGAGCACCTGCCCTTCGAGGCCGTGACCTACTGGCCCGAGCTTCTCGACGTGCTCGACTGGTCGCGCACCCATGTCCACATGACCTTGGGCGTGTGCTGGGGGGCGATGGCGATGGCCCATCGCTTCCACGGCCTCGCCAAGCACGACCTCGACGCCAAGGCCTTCGGCGTCTTCCGCCACGAGAACCTCGCCCCCGCCTCGCCCTACCTGCGCGGCTTCTCCGACGACCTGCTCGTGCCCGTCTCGCGCTGGACCGAGCTGCGCCAGGAGGAGGCCGAGGCCGCGGGGCTCAGGACGCTGATCGCCTCGCGCGAGGTCGGGCCCTGCATGCTGGAGGACGACGAGCGGCGCGCCTACGTCCTCAACCACTTCGAGTACGACAGCGGCACGCTCGCCGAGGAGCACCGACGCGACCTCGAAGGGGGGGTGCGGGTCGCGGCGCCGCGCGGCTACTACCCGGGCGACGACCCCGCGGCCCGGCCGCTCAACCGCTGGCGCAGCCACGCGCACCTGCTCTACGGCAACTGGATCAACGAGATCTACCAGACCACGCCCTACGACCTCGCCCGGGTCGGGGCCCGGATCGGCGCCCGGATCGGCGCCCGGATCGGGGCCCGGAGGATCGATGAGCGAGGCCGCGCGCGTTGACGCGGCGGTCGGGCGCGGGTGAGATGACGCGTCACGCCGCAGGGGAGGCCGCCATGGACGCCGTCGCCACAGACCTCGACCGCACAGGGCGCGCGTGATGGACGCCCGCCCCCTGCCCTTCGACGGCGCCATCACGCGCTACTACGAGACGGAGGCCCCGAAGGACGTCCGCCGCGCCATCGCCGAGGGAGGCGGCAGCGACATCCTGTCGGGCACCTACCCCTACAAGAAGCGGATGAAGCGCAAGGCCTACGAGGAGACGCTGGAGGCGCTCCAGGTCGAGCTGGTCAAGCTCCAGTCCTGGATCGTCAAGACCAAGGCCCGGCTCGTGGTGGTGCTGGAGGGGCGCGACGCGGCCGGCAAGGGGGGCGTGATCTCGCGCATGTCGATGAACCTCAACCCCCGCGTCGCGCCCATCGTCGCGCTCTCGGCGCCGAGCGAGCGCGAGGCCTCGCAATGGTACTTCCAGCGCTACGTCGAGCGGCTGCCCGCGGGCGGCGAGATGGCGATCTTCGACCGCTCCTGGTACAACCGCGGCGTCGTCGAGAGGGTGTTCGGCTTCGCCTCGGACGAGGAGCGCGAGCGCTTCTTCGACCAGGTGCCGGACTTCGAGCGGATGCTGGTGGAGGACGGCATCCTGGTGCGCAAGGTCTGGCTCAACGTCGGGCGGGCCGAGCAGCTGCGCCGCTTCCTCGGCCGCGAGGCCGACCCGCTCAAGCAGTGGAAGCTGAGCCGGATCGACGTGGACGGGCTCGCGCGCTGGGACGCCTACACCGAGGCCATCCGCGAGACCTTCGAGCGCACCCACACCGACGCCGCGCCCTGGCAGGTGGTGCGCTCCGACGACAAGCGCCGCGCGCGCATCGCCGTCATCCGCACCATCCTCGCGGGCATCGACTACGACGGGTGCGACGTCGACCTGGTGATCCCGCCCGACCCCAAGATCGCGGGCGGGCCCGAGATCTCGGGATGCCTAAGCGCGGCTACCACCACGGCAACCTCAGGGAGGCCCTGGTGGAGTCCGCGCTGCGGCTCATCGAGGAGAAGGGGCCCACGGGCTTCACGCTCTCGGAGGCCGCCAAGGGCGCGGACGTGACGCCCGCGGCCGTCTATCGCCATTTCGACGGGCGAGAGGAGCTGATCGCCGAGGTCGCGCGCCAGGGCTTCGAGATCTTCGCGGACCTCATGGAGCACGCGCACGACACCGGCGGCCCCTCGGCGCTCTCGAAGCTGGAGGCGACGGGGCGGGCCTACCTCGCCTTCGCGCGCCGCTTCCCCGGCCACTACATCGCCATGTTCGAGAGCGGCGTGTCGATCGCGCGCACGCCCGAGCTGGCGGCGCCCGCGCGGCGCGCCTTCGGCGTGCTCGAGCGCGCGGCGGGCGAGATCTCGGCCCACATCCCGCCCGAGCGCCGCCCGCCCGCCCAGATGGTCTCCGCCCACATCTGGGCGATGAGCCACGGCGTGGTCGAGCTCTTCGCGCGCGGCTCGCCCGGCACCAAGGCGCCGTTCCCGCCCGAGGATCTGCTGGAGACGGGGATCGGCGTCTACCTGCGCGGCTTGGGGCTCGTGGAGCAGGACGCCTGAGGCGCGCGCGTCGCCGGGAACACCACCAGCGCGCGCGGATCCCAGGCCAGCCGCACGGGCGCGCCCCGCTCCAGCACCTCGCGGCCCATGACGTTCTTCATGCTGACGGTCACGGGCCGCGGCGCGCCGGGCAGCGCCACGTCGTAGTAGGTCATGTCGCCGTAGTAGGCGCGCTCCTCGACGCGCCCCTCGGCGATCCGGCCCGGCGGCGCCTCGCCGCCGAACACCACGTTGAGCGTCTCGGGCCTCATGCCCGCGTCGAGGGCGCCCGCGCCCAGGCCCTCGGGCGCCTGGTCGGGCGCGATCTCGGCGCGCCCGAGCCCTGCGATCTCGACCGCGCCGTCCCCGTCCGGGGTCGCCGGCAGGAAGTTCATCACGCCGATGAACTCGGCCACCTGGCGCGTGGCGGGCCGGGCGTAGAGCGTCTGGGGGGCGGCGAGCTGGGCGATGGCGCCCTCGAACATCACCGCCACGCGGTCCGACAGGATCAGCGCCTCCTCCTGGTCGTGGGTGACGAGGACGAAGGTGACGCCGACCTGCCGCTGGAGCCTCCGAAGCTCCATCTGCATCGTCTCGCGCAGCTTGCGGTCGAGCGCCGACAAGGGCTCGTCGAGCAGCAGCACGCGCGGGCGCAGGATCAGCGCGCGCGCCAGCGCCACGCGCTGGCGCTGGCCGCCCGAGAGCGCGTGGGCGGCGCGGCCTCCGTAGCCCGCCAGCCCCACCATGCCGAGCGCCGCCTCGACGCGCGAGGCGCGCTCAAGCCGCGAGAGGCCCGAGCGGCGCAGGCCGAAGGCGACGTTCTCGGCGACGCTCAGATGCGGGAAGATGGCGTAGGACTGGAACACCATGTTGGTCGGACGGCGGTTCGGGGGCACGCCGCGCATGTCGCGCCCGTCGATCGCGACGCGCCCGCCCGAGACGGCCTCGAAGCCCGCGACGACGCGCAGCAGCGTGGTCTTGCCGCAGCCCGAGGGGCCGAGCAGCGAGAAGAACTCGCCCTCGGCGATCTCCAGATCGACCGAGCGCAGCGCGTGGTAGCCGCCGAACCACTTGTCCACGCCCTCGAGCGCGATCAGGCTCACGCGACGCCCCCCTGGTCCCGCATCCCCGCCCGCGCGAGCCCGCGGCGGCGCGCCGCCTCCGCCGCCGCGACGAGGACCACGGAGAGCACCACCAGGACGGTGCCGAGCGCCATCACCACCGGGATGCGCTGGGGGAAGCGCAGCTGGCCCCAGAGGTAGACCGGCAGCGTGGGATCGCTCCCCGAGAGGAAGAAGGCGACGATGAACTCGTCGAGCGAGATGGTGAAGGAGATCAACAGCGCCGAGACGAGGCCGGGCGCGACCAGCGGCAGGGTCACGCGGGCGAAGGCCGAGAGCCGCGTCTCGCCCAGGTCGCGCGCGGCCTCCTCCATCGCGGGGTCGAGCGACTGGAACGCGCCGTTGAGGACCGCGACGGCGAAGGGCGTGCAGATCAGCACGTGGCCCGCGACGACCGTGAGCATCGACAGCTCCAGCCCGACCTGGAGGAACAACACGAGGAGCGCCACCGCGACGATGATCTCGGGCAGCACCAAGGGCAGCATGATCGCGCCGAGCACGGCGCGGCGCCCGGGGAAGCGGTGCCGGGTGCCGGCGCGCGCGGCGCACACGCCCAGCAGCGTGGCGAGGAGCGCGGTGACGACGGCGATCAGGACCGAGTTGCCGGCAGCCTGCCGCAGCGCGCCCACCTCGACCAGCTCGGCGAACCAGCGCGTCGTGAAGCCCCGGAGCGGGAAGGCGACGATGGCGCTGTCGTTGAAGGCGAAGAGCGGCAGGAGCGCGATCGGCGCGTAGAGGAACGCGACGTAGGCGGCCGCGTAGGCCGCGAGCCAGCCGCCCCTGCTCACCCGCCCCGGCCCCCGAGGAACCGGCGGTTGAGCGCCACGAAGCCGAGCGCCACCACCGTGACCGCGATCATCGACAGCACCGCGAGCGCGGCGCCGAGCGGCGCGTCGTTGAGGCGCAGGAACTGGGTCTGGATCATGGTGGCGATCATCGCGCCCTCGGGGCCGCCGACGAGGCGCGGCGTCACGTAGTCGCCGACGGTGGGGATGAAGACGATGAGGCTGGCCGCGATCACGCCCGGCATGGCCAAGGGCAGCGTCACGCGCCCGAAGGCGGTGACGCGGCTCTCGCCGAGGTCGCGCGCGGCCTCGATCAGCGAGCGGTCGATGCGCTCCAGGCTCACGAAGATCGGCAGGATGGCGAAGGGCGCGAAGGCGTGCGCGAGCGTGATGACGACCGCGTTGGCGTTGTAGAGGATCGCGGTGACGGGCTCGTCCACGATCCCCAGGGACATCAGCGCGGTGTTGAGCACGCCGTTGTAGCCCAGGATCACCTTCCACAGGAACACGCGGATCAGGTAGGAGGTCCAGAACGGCAGCGTGATCAGGAACAGCCACAGCGACTTGCGACCAGGGGCCACGTTGAAGCTGACGTGGTAGGCGATCGGGAAGGCCAGCGCCACGGTGACGAGCGTCACGGCGCCGGCGATGGCGAGCGAGCGCCCGATGAGCTGGCGGTAGATCGGCTCGCCCAGCGCCTCGCGGTAGTTGTCGAGGCGGAAGGTGGTGTCGAGCGTCAGGTAATCCTGCGTCCAGAAGCTGAGGAGGATCACCGCCGCGAGGGGCGCCGCGAGCATCGCGACCGTGTAGAGCGCGGGCGGCGCCACCAGCGCCAGCCCCCGGCGGGCCTCGGCGTCGAGCCGCCGCGCGCGCGGCGCGGCGGGGATGTCGATCAACGGGGCGTCTCCATCACCCGGCCGAGCATGACGCGGCGCCCGCGGAAGGCAAGGCGGTCGATGGGGCCGCCCCGGCCCCTGCCCGAGGACTCAGCGCTTGGAGAACTGGAAGCTGCGGCGGGCCTTGCGCCGGCCGTACTTCTTGCGCTCCACCACGCGGCTGTCGCGCGTGAGAAAGCCCGCCGCCTTGAGCGCGGGGCGGTGCGAGGGCTCGTAGCGCTGGAGCGCCTCGCTGATGCCGTGGCGCACGGCGCCGGCCTGGCCCGAGAGCCCGCCGCCCTTGACGGTCGCCATCACGTCGAACTGCCCCTCGACGCCGGTGATCTGGAAGGGCTGGCGCAGGATCATCTGGAGCACAGGCCGGGCGAAGTATGCGTCCATCGCCTTGCCGTTGACCGTCACGCGGCCCGGACCCGGCTTGACCCAGACGCGGGCCACCGCGTCCTTGCGCTTGCCGGTGGCGTAGGCGCGGCCCAGCTCGTCGCGGATGGGCTCTCGGGGGGCCGCGGCCATCCGGAGCGTCTCGGGCTCGTCGCCGAGGCGGCCGGCCACGTCCTCGCCCACGGCCTCGCGGAGCCCTTCGAGGGTGCGGATCTCGTCGGCCATGTCAGTCCCTCGTGTTCTTGGGGTTCATGCCCGCCACGTCGAGCGCCTCGGGCTCCTGCGCCGCGTGCGGGTGCTCGGTGCCGGCATAGACGCGCAGGTTGGTCATCAGCTTGCGCGACAGCTTGTTGGAGGGCAGCATCCGGCGCACGGCCATCTGCACCACGCGCTCGGGGTGCTCGCCCGTCAGGATCCGGTCGGCGTTGGTGGACTTGATGCCGCCGGGGTAGCCGGTGTGGCGGTAGTACATCCGGTCGGTGCGCTTGCGCCCGGTGATCTGCACCTTCTCGGCGTTGACCACAATCACGTTGTCGCCGGTGTCCATGTGCGGCGTGAAGATCGCCTTGTGCTTGCCGCGCAGGCGCTGGGCTATGACCGAGGCGAGCCGGCCGAGCACCACGCCCTCGGCGTCGATGACGACCCAACGCTTCTCGATGTCGGCCGGGGTGGCGCTGAAGGTCTTCATGGCTCCTCCGATGTCTCGAAGCGCGCCTTCTAGCCGCAGCGGCGGCGGCGTCAAGGGTGAAACGACGCGCGAGGGGTCGAAAGCGCATCCTCCGCAAGCGGTTATCAATGAGGTATCCCGTTACCGCAAACCCGGAGGATCGCCCTCGGGCGTCGGGCCGGTTGCGGTCGGCGCGCGCCTCGGGCACCTCGCGGCGATGGCCGGCCCGCTGATCGTGACGCTCGATCTGGGCGCGCACCAAGCGCGCTACGACGCGCTGCGCGACGCCCATTTCCCGCCCCGCGACTACCGCCTGCCCGCGCATCTGACCCTGTTCCACCGGCTTCCGGGCGAGGAGGAGGCGGCGATCGCGGCCCATCTCGGAGCCGTGGCCAAGGCCGCGGCGCCCCTGCCGCTGACCTTCGCGGAGCCGATGCCGCTCGGCCGGGGCTGGGCGGTGCGGGTGCGCTCGCCGGCGGCGCTGGCGCTGCGCGCGGCGCTGGCGGCGCATTGGTCGGCGTGGCTCACCCCGCAGGATCGCGGGTTCAGGCCGCACGTCACGATCCAGAACAAGGCCGACGCGGACACGACGCGGGCCACGGGCGAGATCCTGGCGCGCGAGTTCGAGCCGCACGAGGGCGTCTCGCCGGCGATGCGGCTGTGGCGCTACCGGGGCGGGCCGTGGGAGGCCGCGGGGTGCCACCGCTTCGCCAAGGCCGCCTAGCGCGGCGGGATCGAGTAGGTCAGCGAGGCGCGCGCGACCGGCGCGTCGCGCCCTTCCGAGCGGATCAGCACGTCGCCCACCGCGAGCACGCGGCCGAGCTTGAGGAGCCGCGTCTCGGCCAGGAGGTCGCAGCCTGCGGCGGGGCGGCGCATGAAGTCGATGGCGCAGGAGGTGGTGACGGCGAGCGCGACGGGGCCGATGCGCGCGAGCACCGCGAGGTAGACGCCCACGTCCGCGAGCGCGAAGATCGACGGCCCCGAGACGGTGCCGCCGGGCCGCAGGTGCCGCTCGGCGACGCGCAGGCGCACCGTGAGGGCGTCCTCCGACAGCGCCTCGACGGCGAAGTCGTCCGCCACCTGCGGGAACGCCTCGGCCATGAACGCCGCCAGATCCTCGACCGTCATCGCCAGCGGCATAGGTTCCCTCGCCTGTGGTCCGGGCGTAGGCTTGGCGCGGGCCGGCCGGGAGGACAAGATGATCGAGCGCGAGGATTCTGACCTGCGAGGGCGGGGGCAGGATGAGGCGGCTGACGCTCGCCGACCCCGAGCGCCTCAACGCGCTCTCGGACGAGATGCTGGCCGCGCTCAAAGGCGCGATGGAGGAGGCAGCAGGGAGCGACGCGCGGGTCGTCGTGCTCGCGGCCCATGGCAAAGCGTTCTGCGCGGGCCACGACCTGCGCCAGATGCAGGCGATGCGCCAGGCCGAGGACGGCGGCGCCGCGGCCTTCGCGGACCTCTTCGCGCGCTGCGCCGAGGTGATGACGCTGATCCAGCGGATCCCGCAGCCCGTGATCGCCGAGGTCCAGGGCGCGGCCGTCGCGGCGGGCTGCCAGCTCGTCGCCTCCTGCGACATGGCGGTGGCGTCGGAGTCGGCGCGCTTCGGCGTCAACGGGGTGTCGATCGGGCTCTTCTGCTCGACGCCGATGGTGGCGCTCACGCGCGCCGTGCCGCGCAAGGCGGCCTTCGAGATGCTGACCACCGGCCGGATCGTCGAGGCGGAGGAGGCGCTTCGGATCGGCCTCGTCAACCGGCTCGCGGCGCCCGCGGCGCTGCGGGACGAGGCCATGGCGCTCGCGCAGGCCGTCGCCGGCAAGCTCTCGGCCGCGGTGCGGATCGGCAAGCGCACCTTCTACGAGCAGGCCGAGATGGGGCTCGACGACGCCTACGCCCATGCCGGCGCGGCGATGGCCGAGAACATGGGGCTCGGCGACACCGCGGAGGGCATCGCCGCCTTCCTGGAGAAGCGCCCGCCGCGCTGGGGCTAGAGAGCGCCTCCCAGCCCGACCGAGCCGGTCGGGCGCTCGGGAAACGCGACCACGAGGGGGCCTGGAGCGCCCGCGCCGGTCCCCGCGCGCCCCGCCGGAACGCGCTCCGGGCCGCGGACGGGCTGCGGACGGGCTGCGGACGGGGGCCGCGAGGCCCTCGCGGGACGGCTCCGCCGGGCGTCCCAGAGCCGCCTCCACCCCCGGATCGAGGGCAGCGGGACGACGGCTCGGGCGGGATCCGCCCGCGCTCCGGTTGCCCGGCGGCCGATCGGATGCGGGGTGGCATTCGCGCCCGTGGCGGGGCCGGACCCCTGCCGACCCGCCGACGGGCGGCGTTCAGAACCCGTAGAGCGCGCCGAACTTGGCCTCCAGGTAGTCGAGCAGCGGCCCCTCGGAGACGGCCGCCCCGGTCGCCTGCCCGATCAGCGCGCGCGGCTCGTGGAGGCCGCCGTGGCGCTGGACGCGCTCGCGCAGCCAGCCGGTGGCGGGCGACGGGTCGCCGCGCGCCAGCGCCCCGTCGAGGTCCGGCAGGTCGCGCCTGAGCGCCGCGTGCAGGCAGCCGGCGTAGACGTTGCCTAAGGAGTAGGTCGGGAAGTAGCCGAAGAGGCCCACCGACCAGTGGACGTCCTGCAGGCAGCCGTTCGACGGGCGGTCCACGGGCAGGCCGAAGTCTCGCTCGAAGCGCTCGTTCCAGGCGGAGGGCAGGTCGGCCGCCTCCAGGTCGCCCGCGATCATCGCCCGCTCGAGGTCGAAGCGCATGAGCACATGGAGGTTGTAGTGCACCTCGTCGGCCTCGGTGCGGATGTAGCCCGGCGCCACGCGGTTGATCGCGCCGTAGAGCGCGTCGGCGTCGGGCGTGGAGAGCGCGCCGAAAATGCCTGTCATGCGCTCGAAGAGCCAGCCCGCGAAGGCGCGCGAGCGGCCGAGCTGGTTTTCGTAGAGCCGCGACTGGCTCTCGTGGACGCCCATCGAGACGCCCTGGCCGATCGGCGTCAGATGGTGGGCCGGATCCACCCCTTGCTCGTAGGCGGCGTGGCCGGTCTCGTGGATGGTCGAGAAGAGGCAGTTCATCGGGTCGCGCGGGTCGGTGCGGGTGGTGATGCGCACGTCGAGGCCGCTCCCCGAGCTGAACGGATGGACCGCGAGGTCGATCCGCCCGCGGGCCATGTCGTAGCCGAAGGCCACCGCGACCTCGGAGGCGAGCAGGAGCTGCGCGGGCTCGGGGAAGTCGCCGGTCAGCGGGTCGGGCTTGGGCGCGTGCCCGATGGCCTCGCTCATCGCCCTGAGGCGCGGGCGCAGGGCGCCGAACATCGCCTCGAGATCGGCCGCGGTGGCGCCGGGCTCGTAGTCGTCGAGGAGCGCGTCGTAGAGGTCGCCGTCTTTGGCCAAGGCCGCGGCCTCCTCGCGCTTGAGGCGCAGCACCTCGCGCAGCATCGGGGCGAAGGCGTCGAAGTCCTCCGCGGCGCGGGCCTCGGCCCAGACGCCTTGGGCGGTCGAGGTGACGCGGGCGATCTCCGCCGCGAGGCGGGCGGGCACGCGGGTCGCGCGGTCGAAGCCGCGACGGATCAGGCGCAGGTTGGCGCGCTGCACGTCGGTGGAGGGACGGGCCGCGGCCAGCCATTCGCCCACCTGCGGGGCCATGCGGCGCGCGTGCAGGACGCCCTCGATCGCGGCCATCTCCTCGGCGCGCTGGGGGGCGGCGCCGCGCGGCATCACGGTCTCCTGGTCCCAGCCGAGGCGCCCGGCGATCTGCCCCAGCGCCTCCGTCTCGCGCTGGTGGGCCATCAGCGCGTCGTAGGCGCTGGGGAGGGGGGCGTTCATGCGCGGGCGGCTCCTCGGATCGACTGCGGCAGGGGGTGGGCGGCCAGGAAGCGCGCGCGGATCACCAGCACCCAGAGCAGGACGGCGCCGAGCTGGTGCGCGATCGCCCACCACCAGGGGGCCGCGGTCAGCACCGTGACGACGCCGAGGACGAGCTGCACCGCGACCATGCCGATCACCGCGTTGTAGGCGCCGCGCGTCGAGGCCACGGGGCTGCGCCGCCCGCGCAGCCAGACGACGACGGCGAAGGCCGCGAGCAGATAGGCCGAGACCCGGTGGACGAACTGCACCAGCCCCGGATCCTCGAAGAGGTTGCGCCACCAGGGGCTCAGGTCGAAGGGCTGGGGCGGCACGATCCCGCCCGCCATCAGCGGCCAGTCGGTGTAGCTGCGCCCCGCGTCGATGCCCGCCACCAGAGCGCCGAGCACGACCTGGAGGAGCGTGAAGTGCATCAGCCCGGTGGTCATGCGGAAGAGCTTGCCCTCGCGCCCCCGCCGCGCCTGGATCAGCGCGGCCTCGCCGCGCCCGAGGCGCAGCGCATACCAGGTGATGAGGCCCAGGATGGTGAAGGCGAGCCCGAGATGGACCGCGAGCCGGTAGGACGCCACGTCGACCATCGCCCCCCGCAGCCCCGAGGACACCATCCACCAGCCGACGATGCCCTGGAGCCCGCCGAGGACGCCCAGGAGCAGGAGCCGGCCGGTCCAGCCCGGCGGGATGCGCTTGGTGAGGGCGAAGAAGGCGAGCCCTGCCACCCACACGAAGCCCGTGACGCGGCCGAGCTGGCGGTGGCCCCACTCCCACCAGTAGATCGACTTGAACTCCGAGAGCGACATGCCGCGGTTCTGGAGCTGGTATTCGGGGATCGTGCGATAGGCGTCGAACTCGGCCTGCCAGTCGGCCTGCGACATCGGCGGCATGGCCCCGGCGACGGGCGCCCATTCGGTGATCGACAGGCCCGAATCGGTCAGCCGCGTGAGCCCGCCCACGGCGATCATGGTGAGCACCAGCGCGAACAGGATCATCAGCCAGACCCGGATCGCGCCGCGCGCTCCCTTCGGCGCGCCGATCGCGCCGGGGCGCGCCACGGGGCGCTCGGAGGGCGCGTCGCCGCCGACCTCCTCGAAGATGCTGCGCCTGGCCATCACGCCCTCCGCTTGCGTTCGCGCGAGGTAGGCCGGCTCGCGCGGGCCTTCAACCGCCCCCGTTGCCGCGGACGAGCTGACGCAGCGCGCCGTGCAGCATGCGCACGTCGGCGCGGGTCAGCGGCATCCGCGACCAGAGGTTGCGCAGCCCCAGCCGCATGCGCTCGGCCTTGTCCTGCGGGAAGAAGAAGCCCGCCGCGTCGAGCCGCTCCTCCCACTGCCGGGCCAGCGCCTCCATCTCGGCGTGGTTCGCGGCGTCGTCCGGGATTGCCGGGCGCCCGCGCGACGGTGCCTCGCCGGGCGCGTCGCCCTCGCCGGGCGCGCCGCCCTCGCCGGGTGCGCCGCCCTCGGCGCGGGACCACTCATAGGCCATCAGTAGGGCGCATTGCGCGAGGTTGAGCGAGGGGAAGGCCGGGTTGACGGGCACCGTGACGACGACGTTGGCGAGCGCGACGTCGTCGTTCTCGAGCCCCGTGCGCTCGGGGCCGAGGAGCACGGCCGCGCGGCGCCCGTCGCGCGCCAAGCCGCGGATCTCGGCCATCGCCGCCTCGGGCGTCAGCACGCGCTTGGTCAGGTCGCGCCCGCGCGCGGTGGTGGCGTAGACCCGCTCGCAGTCGCCCACGGCCTCGGCGGTGGTGGCGAAGGGACGCGCCGCGTCGAGCACCCGGCCGGCGCCCGACGCCATCGCCTCGGCCCGCGGGTTGGGCCAGCCGTCGCGGGGCGCCACCAGGCGCATCCGGGTCAGGCCGAAGTTCCACATCGCGCGCGCCGCCGCGCCGACGTTCTCGCCCATCTGCGGGCGCACCAGGACGAAGGCGGGCTGGAGCGGCTCTGGCGGCATGGCCCGCCGCTCTAGCCTCCGCCCGGGCGGTCGGCAACCTTGCCGCCGGTCCCTGCGAGGGCTAAGCGCCCCGCGATGCCCGATGCCCCCCAGATCATCCTCCTCACGCCGCCCGAGGTCGACGAGGCCTTCGCCCCCGCGCTCGCGCGCGTGATGGACGGCGCCGGGATCGGCTGCCTGCGGATCGCGCTCGCCTCGCGCGACGAGGGCCGGGTGATGCGCGCCGCCGACCGGCTGCGCGAGGCGGCGCACGCGCGCGACGTGGCGGTGGTGATCGAGGACCATGCGGGGCTCGTGGGCCGGCTCGGGCTCGACGGCGTGCACCTGACGGATGGCGCGCGCTCGGTGCGCAGGCTGCGCAAGGATCTCGGGGGGGACGCGATCGTCGGCGCGTTCTGCGGCACCTCGCGCCATGACGGGCTGACGGCGGGCGAGCTGGGGGCCGACTACGTGGCGTTCGGGCCGGTCGGCGCCACGGCGCTGGGGCACGGCGCGCGCGCGGACGCCGACCTGTTCGCCTGGTGGTCGGAGGTCGTCGAGGTGCCGGTGGTGGCCGAGGGCGCCCTCGACGCGCAC
Organism: uncultured Alphaproteobacteria bacterium; assembly: GCA_963799455.1. GTDB lineage: Bacteria > Pseudomonadota > Alphaproteobacteria > Rhodobacterales > Rhodobacteraceae > CAWCXF01. The sequence goes on from CAWCXF010000008.1 coordinate 72,692, forward strand.
GCCGTGGGCGAGATCGGCGCCGTCGCGGACTGGCTCGCGGTCGGCGAGGAGATCTGGCGCCACGACGATCCGCTCGCCGCGCTGCGCGCGCTCACCGCGCCTCTGCGCTGAACGGGATCCGCGCCTCGAGCCCCTCGCGCACGGCGGCCTCGGCGCGCCGCGCCAGCGCCTTGCGCTCGGGGTGCTCGCCCACGGCGATGGGGGGGTGGTAGAGGATCGCCACCTCGCCCCGCCGCGGCGCGGCCAGCACGCGCAGGAGGTGCGGGACGAGCGTCATGTCGCCCCACCAGCCGTAGAAGTCGGCGCGCTCGCCCTCGGGCGCGGCGTAGGCGAGCGTCACGGGCTGGATCCGGGCGCCCTCCAGGCCCGGGGCGAGGAAGGTCGCGAAGAGCGTGGACTTGAAGGGCAGCACCCGCCTGCCGTCGGTCGAGGTGCCCTCGGGGAAGAACACGAGCGTGTCGCCGGCCGCGAGCCGCTCGCGCAGGCGCGCCTGCTGCACGGCCGACTCGCCCCGGCGGCGCGAGATGAAGACGGTGCCCGAGATCGCCGCGAGCCACCCCAGCAGCGGCCAGCCCCTCACCTCGGCCTTCGAGACGAAGGTGACGCGGGCCGCCGCATTCAGGACGAAGATGTCGAGCCAGGACGTGTGATTGGAGACCTGCGCGCCGAGCCCCGTCAGCGGGCGGCCGATCATCCGCCAGCGCAGCCCGAGGATCGCGAGGGCGGCGCGGAAGGTGAGCCGCTTGACGCCCGGGCTCCACGGCCGCCGACGCGGCCCGTGCAGCGGGCGCTCGACGACGCGTGCGAGGCCGAAGGCCGTCAGCGCCGCCGCCAGGACCAGCGCGAGGAGCGCCAGCCGGACGCCGGCCCTCGCGCGACCGCCGAGCGGGATCGGCCCGAGCCGCGGCTCGGGCGCGCCGCGCCAGGTGACGCTCACGTGGCGGCACTCACGTCGCGGCCTCTCCCGCGTAGAGCGCGCGGCCCCGCTCGCTCATCCAGGCGGTGTCCATGACGAGGCACACGTCCACGGTGTTGAACGCGCGGTCCACGAAGGCGCCCTCGCCGACGAGCCCGCCCATCCGCAGGTAGCCCTTGATGAGCGATGGGATCGCCCGGATCGCCGCGGGGCGGTCGATGGCGTGGGGCGCGATCAGGTCCATGCGCTCGAAGGCGTGGTCATGGGCGCGCACCCGAAGGGCGGGCGGCGCGAGGTAGGCGTGATGCAGCAGCGACAAGGGCCCGGCGAGCGCGCGCGGGTCGGTGCCGTGGAAGGAGGCCACGCCGAACAGCACCTCCACCTCGTGGCGCCGGACGTAGGAGGCGACGCCGCCCCACAGGCGGTGCGTCGCTGCCCCCCCGCGGTAGTCGCGGTGCACGCAGGAGCGGCCGAGCTCCAGCAGCCGCCGCCCGCTGCCGCGCAGGGGCGCGAGGTCGAACTCGTCGTCGCAGTAGAAGCGCCCGCCCTGGCCGCGCCCCAGGCGGTAGACGCCGACGACGTGATCGCGCGAGGCGGGGTCGCGGCGCGTGTCGATCAGCACCAGATGGTCGAAGGCCGCGTCGAAGGCGTCGCGCTCCAGGCGCCGCTCGTGATCGACCAGCGGCCCGTCGCCGCCGAGCTCCTCGACGAAGACCGCGTAGCGCAGCCGGTGCGCCGCCTCGAGGTCGGCGGGCTCGCTCGCCAGCCTGACGATCAGATGCGGCGCGTCGCGGATCATGCCGCCCCTTCGAATGATGGCCCGGCCCCTCGATAGCCGCAGCGCGCCCTGCGGGCCAGCCGGGAGGGCGGTCCGCCCGGGATCCGCCCGCAGACCCGCCCGCAGACCCGCCCGCAGATCCGCCCGCAGGCCCGCCCGCAGGCCTTCAGACTTCGTTAACCCTCCGGCGCTAGGCCCCCGGAACGCTCGTCAGGGATCGAACACCGGCATGAGGTCCACGCGCCCGCCGTCGAACACCACCTTGCCCTCGTCCGGGAAGTTGACGGTGATGCGCCCGCCGACGTTGGATTGCACCTGCCCCGTCCCCCAGTCCGGCCTGTCCGGATGGCGCACCAGCATCCCCGGCGCCAGGAGCGAGTTGAACCCCATCCCATCCCCCTGAAGGACGACCCGACATGAGCCACACCGATTCGCCCCCGGCCCGACCGACGGCGTCCGAGGCGACGAGGCCCGATCTGACGGTGCCCGATCTGACGGCGCTGGTCGGCTCGCGCATCTGCCACGACCTCATAAGCCCTCTGGGCGCGATCGGGAACGGGGTCGAGCTGCTGACGCTGACGGGCGGGCGCGGCGGCGACGCCGAGATGGCGCTGATCTCCCAGAGCGTGGAGTCGGCCAACGCCCGCATCCGCTTCTTCCGCGTCGCCTTCGGCGCCGCCGAGCCGGGCCAGACCCTGAGCCGGAACGAGGTCGTCTCGGTGCTCGAGGACGCCGGCCGCTCGGGCAAGGTCAAGGTCAGCTGGCGCGCGCCCGGCGATGTCGGGCGGCTGGAGGTCAAGCTCGCCTTCCTGCTGGTGCAGTGCTTCGAGACGGCGATGCCCTTCGGCGGCGGCGTCGAGGTGCGCCCCGAGCGCGGGCGCTGGCGCCTCGTGGGCGCGGCCGACAAGCTGCGCGCCGACCCGGCCCTGTGGCGCCTGTTGAGCGAGGGGAGCCGCGGCGCGCAGGTGACGCCGGCGCAGGTCCATTTCGCCCTCGCGCCGGAGCTCGCCCGCCGCATGGGCCGCCGCCTGCGCGCCGAGCTCGCGCCCGAGCGCATCGAGGTCACCTTCTAGGGCGCGCCGCGCGCCCCGGACCGCTCGGGGACCGGCGCGGGAGGGCCTTCCCGCCCCTCGGCATCGCGGGCGCCGATCCGTCCCGCGGCCGGGCGCCGGCCCGAACGCGGCTTGCACCCCCGGCCTTCAACCCCTGACCGTGCCGTCCCCCTCCACGAGATACTTGAAGCTCGTCAGCTGCTCGGCGCCCACCGGGCCGCGGGCGTGGAGCTTGCCGGTGGCGATGCCGATCTCCGCGCCCATGCCGAACTCGCCGCCGTCGGCGAACTGCGTCGAGGCGTTGCGCATCACGATCGCGCTGTCGAGCCGGGCGAAGAAGCGCGCGGCCGCCGCGTCGTCCTCGGTCAGGATGCACTCGGTGTGGCTCGAGCCGAAGCGGCGGATGTGGGCGATGGCCTCGTCCACATCCTCCACCACGCGCGCGGCGATCACCATGTCGAGGAACTCGCGGCCCCAGTCCTCCTCGCCCGCCTCGCGCGAGCCGCGCAGCCCCGGCCCCGCGCGGACCTCGACGCCCGCCTCGATCAGCGCGTCCACCAGCCGCTGGCCGAGGGTGCCGGCGACCGAGCGATGCACCAGCAGGCACTCGGCCGCGCCGCAGATGCCGACGCGTCGGGTCTTGGCGTCCAGCACCACGCGCAGGGCCTTCTCGGGATCGGCGGCCGCGTCCACATAGACGTGCACGATCCCTTCGAGATGGGCGAAGACCGGCACCCGAGCCTCGCGCTGGACGAGGCCCACGAGCCCCTTGCCGCCCCTCGGAACCACCACGTCGATCCACTCCGACGCCCGCAGCATCTCGGCCACCGCCGCCCGGTCGGTCGTCGGCACGAGCTGGATCGCGTCCTCGGGCAGCCCGGCGGCGCGCAGGCCCTCCCGGAGGCAGGCGTGGATCGCGGCCGAGGAGCGCGCGCTCTCCGAGCCGCCGCGCAGGATCACCGCGTTGCCGGACCACAGGCACAGCGCGCCCGCGTCGGCCGTCACGTTGGGCCGGCTCTCGTAGATCACGCCCACGACGCCGATCGGCGTCCGCACCCGCCGGATGTGCAGGCCCGAGGGCACGGTCCACTCGGCCATCGTCTCGCCCACCGGGTCGCGCTGGGCCGCCACGTCGCGCAGCGCGTCGGCGATGCCCCGCACCCGCCCCTCGTCGAGCCGCAGGCGGTCGCGCAGGGCGGGCGTCAGCCCCTCCGCGGAGGCCATGTCCTCGTCGTTGTCGGCGAGGATCTCGGCCCTCCGGCGCCAGACGGCCTCGGCCGCGGCGATCAGGGCCGCGTGCTTGCGCTCGGCCGTGGCGATGGCGAGCTGGGCCGCGGCGGCGCGGGCGCGCCGGCCCATGTCCTCGATCAGGCCGGTCGTGTCGTGGTCGAGCATGGCGGCACCTCCCCGGAGGCTCCCTAGCGGCTCGCGCGCCTCACGTCACCATGTCGTCGCGGTGGATCAGCGCCGCGCGGCCGGGGTAGCCCAGGGCCGCCTCGATCTCGTCCGAGCGCCGGCCGCGGATCGCGCGCGCCTCCTGCGCCGTGTAGCGCGCGAGCCCGCGCGCGAGCGCGCGCCCGTCGGGCCCCGTCACGACCACCGGGTCGCCGCGCCCGAAGGCGCCCGCGACGGCCACCACGCCGGCCGGCAGGAGCGAGCGGCCGCGCGCCAGCGCCGCGGCGGCCCCGGCATCGACGCCGATCTCGCCCGCGGGCTTCATCGCCGCGATCCAGCGCTTGCGCGCCGCCTGCGGCGTGCCCTCGGGCGCGAACCAGGTCGCGGGCGCCCCCCGCCCCAGCGCCGACAGCGCCCCCTCGCCGCGGCCGTCGGCGATGACCAGCGCGCAGCCGCCTTGCGTGGCCGTGCGCGCGGCCATCACCTTGGTCCGCATGCCCCCGCGCGAGAGGCCCGATCCGGCGTCGCCCGCCATCGCCTCGATCTCGGGCGTGATCGCCTCCACCCGGTCGAGCCGCGTGGCGTCCGCGTCGCGCGAGGGGTCGGCGGTGTAGAGCCCGTCCACGTCCGACAAGAGCACGCAGAGGTCGGCGCCCACGGTCACGGCGACCTGGGCCGCGAGCCGGTCGTTGTCGCCGTAGCGGATCTCGTCGGTGGCGATCGAGTCGTTCTCGTTGACGATCGGCACCGTGCCGAGGCGCAGCAGCGCCCCCAGCGTCGCGCGGGTGTTGAGGTAGCGCCGCCGGTCCTGGTGGTCGTCGAGCGTGAGAAGCACCTGGGCCGCGGTGATCGCATGGGGCTCCAGCGCCTCCTCGTAGGCGCGCGCGAGCCGGATCTGTCCCACCGCGGCGGCCGCCTGCGACCGCTCCAGGGGCAGCGCGCCCGTCCCGAGCCCCAGCACCGCGCGCCCGAGCGCGATCGAGCCCGAGGAGACCACCACCACGTCCGAGCCCCCGCCGCGCAGCGCCGCGAGGTCCGAGGCGAGCGCCCGGAGCCAGGCGACCCGGAGCCCCCGCCCATCGACCAGCAGCGACGAGCCGATCTTGACGACGACGCGCCGCGCCTCGGCCAGGGTGACGAGCGGCCGAGCCCCCGCCCCCGCCTCGCTCACGGCCGCCACGGCGCGCGCCCCGGCTCCCGCTCGGTGAGAGGCCCGGCACTCGGCCCACCGCCTCGCCCGCGAGGCTCCGCACGAGTGCCGCGGCGCCTCGCGGGGCCGACCTTGCGCGCCGCCTCGACGGCGTTCGCCGCGACGGCCCGGCCGAGCCGTCGCGCTTGCGCCAGGGCGCCTATCGAGGCCGCCACGGCGGCGCCTCCTCGGGCTCGGGCGCCCGCTTCTCGGCGACCTCGGCCCGCAGCGCCCGCAGCGCGTCGGTCATCCCCTCCCCCGACACGGCCGACAAGGGGCGCACCGGCCCGGCGACGGCCTCCAGCGCCGCGCGCCGAGCCTCCCGGGCCTGCGGGTCGAGGGCGTCCACCTTGCTCAGCGCGGTGACGCGCGGCTTCTCGTCGAGGCCCCCGCCATAGGCCGCCAGCTCGTCGCTCACCGTGCGCCAGTCGGCCGCCACGTCCTCGGCGGTCGCGTCCACGAGGTGCAGCAGCACCGCGCAGCGCTCGACATGGCCGAGGAAGCGGTCGCCGATGCCCCGGCCCTCGGAGGCGCCCTCGATGAGCCCGGGGATGTCGGCGATCACGATCTCGGCGCCGTCCACCGCGGCCACGCCGAGGCCGGGCTCGAGCGTGGTGAAGGGGTAGTCGGCGATCTTGGGTCGCGCGTTCGACACCGCCGCGAGGAAGGTGGACTTGCCGGCGTTGGGCAGCCCCACGAGCCCCGCGTCGGCGATCAGCTTGAGCCGCAGCCACAGCACCCGCTCGACGCCCGCCTGGCCGGGGTTGGCGTGGCGCGGCGCGCGGTTCGTCGAGGTCTTGAAGCGCAGGTTGCCGAAGCCGCCGTTGCCGCCCTCGGCGAGCACCACGCGCTGTCCGATCTCGGTGAGGTCGGCGATCACCGTCTCCCCATCCTCGTCCAGCACCTCGGTGCCCACCGGCACGCGCAGCACCGCATCCTCGCCCGAGCGCCCGGTGCGGTTCTGGCCGGCGCCGCCACGGCCGTTCTCGGCGAACACATGGGGCTGGTAGCGGAAGTCGATCAGGGTGTTGAGGCCCTCCACGGCGAGCGCCACCACGTCGCCGCCGCGCCCGCCGTCGCCGCCGTCGGGGCCGCCGAACTCGATGAACTTCTCGCGCCGGAAGGACATGGCGCCGGCGCCCCCCGACCCCGAGCGGATCGTCACGTGGGCCTGGTCGAGGAACTTCACGCGGGCGCCCGCGCGATGTCGAGCCGGTAGCGGATCACGGGCGCGGGCTCCGGCCTCGCCGCCGAGCGGCCCATCCCGGTCCCGGCGCGGCGAAAGCCCAGCCGCTCGAGCACGACGCCCGAGGCGGGATTGTCCTCGAAGTGATCGGCGTGGATCCCGGACAGGCCGAACGTCCGCGCGCAGGCGTCGATGAACGCCCTCATGGCCTCGCTCGCCAGGCCCCGCCCCTGCGCCGCGGGGGCGACGAAGTAGGCGACCGAGGCGGCGTCCCCGGGGATGTCGCCGCCGATCCCGACCGATCCAACGAGCGCTCCCCTCTCCCGGACCGCTAGCCGGAAGGCGGGCTGCGAGGTGTCGCCCGACCGCGCGATGACCTCGCGCGCGAAGGCCTCCGGGCAAGGCGACGGGAAGATCATCAGCATCGGCGCCACGTCGGGGTGCCCGGCGATCTCGGCCAGCGCCGGCGCGTCGCGCGGCCTCAGGGGCTCCAGGACCAGGCGGGCGGTCTCAAGCCGCATCGGTCGCCCGGGTGTAGAGCCACGTCGCCACGGCCTCGCCGCGCGCCACCGAGTGGACCTCGCCCTCGCCCCCGCGCTCGAAGCCCGCGGCCTCCAGCACGCGCGCCGAGGCGGGGTTGTCCTGGAACACCACGGCGCGCACGGCCTCGCAGCCGAAGGGATCGGCGGCGATCACGGCGCGCACGGCCTCGGTGGCGAGGCCGTCGTTCCAGAACGGCGGCGCGATCCAGTAGCCGATCTCGCACCCTCGCGCGTCGGGACGGCGGACCTCGACGGTGCCCACCATCTCGGGCAGCCCCGCGCGCGTGCCGTCGATCGCCCACACCGCGCCCGTGCGCATCGTCGCGGCGCGCTCGACGAAGGCCTCGGCGGCGCCGGGCGGATAGGGGTGCGGGATGGTCGTGGTCATGCGCGCGACCCGCGCCTCGCCGGCGTGGAGCGCGAGCAGGCTCGCGTCCGAGCGCCTGAGCGGGCGCAGGTCGAGGCGCTCGGTCGAGAGCGGGGGCGGCAACTCGCCGTCCGTCCACCGCCGCGCCGCACGGTCGTAGAGCGAGCCGAGCTGGGTGGCCATGCGGGCGGCGGGCCCGCGGCCCTACTCCGCCGCCTGCGCGGCCGGGACCACGGAGATGAAGGTCCGCCCCTTGAGGCCCTTCGAGAACGCCACGGCGCCGTCCACGGTGGCGAAGATGGTGTGGTCGCGGCCCATGCCGACGCCCTCGCCCGGCCACCACTTGGTGCCGCGCTGGCGCACGATGATGTTGCCGGGGATCACCGCCTCGCCGCCGAAGCGCTTGACGCCGAGGCGCCGCCCGGCGCTGTCGCGCCCGTTGCGGCTCGAGCCGCCGGCCTTCTTGTGAGCCATCTCGCTACTCCTTCTCGTCCGCGCGCGGGGCCTCTCGAGCCGCGTCGCCGCCCGTCTCGTCGCCGCCCGTCTCGTCGCCGTCGCCCGTGCCGGTCGCCCCGGCCACGCCTCCGGCGACGGCCGCGCCCGCGGCCAGCATGGCGGCCGCCGCCCCGGCCACCGCAGCGGTTCCCGCGGCGACCGCGCCCGCCGGGGTGGCCAGCGCCGCGGAACTCGGCCCCTCGGCCCCGGCCGTCTCCGCCGGCTGCGGCTCGGCCGGCCCGTCCGCCTGGGACTCCGTCGCCTCTGCGACGGGCTCGGGCGCCTCCGCGGCGGGCTCGGGCGCCTCCTCCGCATCCGCGGCGGGCTCGCGCGGCGCCTCGTCTGCGTCCGCAGCCGGCTCGGCGGCGGCCGGCTTGGGCTGCGGTTCGACGACCGCCGCCCCCGTCGGCGGGGGCGCATCGACCGCGGCCCGGCGGCGCTTGGGACGAGCCTCGCTCTCGACGGGCGCCGGCGCGTCGGCGGCGGGGCTCGCGGCCACCACCCCGGCCGTCGCCGGCTCGGCCGCGCCCTGCGCCTCGTTCTGCGCCTCGAAGTCCGGCGCGGCATCGGCCGTGTCCGTGGCACCCTCGGAGATCCCCTTGGCGCCGGCGCGCACCATCTCGGCGCCGCCCGCGGGCTGGATGCCGGTGACGCGCAGCGTCGTCAGGCGCTGGCGGTGGCCCCGGGTGCGCTTCGAGGAGTGCTTTCGGCGACGGCGCACGAAGCTGATCACCTTGTCGGCCTTGACGTGTGCGAGCACGTCGGCCTCGACGAAGGCGCCTTCCAGCACCGGCGAGCCGATCGCCGTCTCGGCGCCGCCCCCGATCATCAGCACCTGGTCGAAGCGGACGCTCGCGCCCTCCTCGGCCTCCAGCTTCTCGACGCGCAGCACCTGGCCGGGCTCGACCCGGTACTGCTTGCCGCCGGTCTTCAGGACCGCGTACATCGCTCTCTCCTCGCTCGTCGCGTCCCTGCGGCCCCCCGGGGATCGGGGCGTTCGTGCCTCTGCGGCGCCTCGGACGGCGCGCCCCTGGGGGCGGTGTCGGCCCGGCATCGTGCCGGAGCCCGCGCTTCTACCCGCGCGGGCGGTCGAGTCAACCGCTCCCGTCTCCTGGTGGCGCCTCGATTTGAGATCTCCGGCTCGCGCTTCTTGGAGATCTTGGGGCGGCCCGGTTCGGGCGCTCGCTCGTCCATGACCGCTGCGAGCTCTTCCATGTCCCAGGCTTGATCCGTCAGCCCGGCTTTCGTCGCGGGATGGCACGGAGCGTCTCATGACCCGGCCGAAGCCGTGGAGCGCGGTGTGGAGCGCCACCGTCCGACAAGCCGTTGGTGAGCCGGGCGGACCGGCGCGCCCCCATCCGCATGGTGAGGTTCTGGCGATCGACATGGCGGGTGCTGGTCTTGGCTGCGTCGGGCTTGCCGAACACCGGCTCCGCGACGCTCCCTGAGCACTCGGCCGGACCGTGCAGGCCTCGACGAAGGCGAGAGCGTCCGCAGCATCCGACACGCCTGCGGGCCGTGTCGGGGGGCCTGGCCCGCCACACCGACAGGGTCCGAGGCCACGCCGTCCCCGAGCCGGAAGGGGGCGGCCTCGACGACGCCCCCAGGCAGAGCGTCTTCCCCCCAAGGTCGAGCGCGCCCACCACCGCCTCCACGCCACGAGGGCCGCGGCGCGGCGCGACCTGTCCGGCCGGGTCGGGGGCTTCTCCGCCGCCCGCCGCCCGGCGCCTGCCCTCGGCGCCGGGCCACCGCTCGCCGGCCGCCGCGGAGCGCATGGCGGCACGACCGCGCCCACCGAAACCAGGGCGGGATCGGCCCTGGTCGGGCCGCCGCCGGGATCGGCGTCGGCCGGTCGAGGTGGGCCTGGTCCGGGCGCGACGGATGCGGCCGCGGGCCATCGTGGGGGTCGCGGTGGCGGCCGATCGAGGCCCTCGCCTCGCAGGCGCTCTCGCAGGCGCGAGGGCGGACCTCCTCGTGCCTCGCCGTCCGCCAGGGGCGCTCGACGAAGACGGTGTCGCGCGCCCCCCGTCGCTGCCCCCCGCGCCCCCCGTCGCGTCCCCCCGTCGCGTCCCCCCGTCGCGGCCCCCCCCGCGCGCCGACCGTCCATGCCGACGGCGATCTCGGCCCCCGCGGCGAGGTCCGGGCCGGTGGGCTGCGGGCCCCGGCCGGTGTCGGAGATCCCCGGCCGGCCGTGGCGGCCGAGCGCCTCCTCCAGCGCCTCGACGCACAAGCCGGCCGTCAGCGTGGTCGACGGCCGCCAGGCCACCCCGGATCACGTCCCGGGCAGGCCCTTCGCCTCGAAGGCCGGGCCGTGGCTCCGCCTCGGTCGCCTCGTCCTGGCCCCCCTCGCCGCCGCCATCACGCCGACCTCGCGCGGAGCGTCCCCCCGGCGCGCCCCCGGCCGGATCCCCCTGGCCGCCTCTGACATGACGACCCGTCCACTTGGCACCGCCGCAGCGAAGGTGGTGGTCCATGCCCTCAACTGGCAGCTCCAGCACCGCACCCTGCTGGTCGAGGGCATGGCCGAGCCCGACGCGCCGCCCGTCGACGACCCCGCCCTCATCGCCACCACCGAGGCCGCGTGACCTCGGCCGTCCCACCCAAACCAGAGATCCACACCACGTCGGCGGACGCTACTTGCCTCGCCCCCGGCGCCGCCCGATGGCGCCGCCCGACGGCCGTGACCAGGGGCCCGCTCGGCGAGGGCGTGGGCGAGGGGCCCGGGCAGGATGCGCCCGCCCGCCCGCGGGCCCCGCGCCGCGCGGCTGGGCGCGCGGTGAGGGCTCACGACGCGCCGCTCGCGCGAGCGCCCGGCCCGCGGCACCCTCGCCACCGTGCGCGAACCCGGCGCCAGCGGCGCGCCGATCGGCACCGCCCGGGCCTGCCGCCAGGAGCGGTGGGCGATGAGCGGCGAAGGCCGGGACGACCCCGCGGGCGGATGGGCCGGTCGGGGCACGAGGCGTCCCTCGGCGGGGACGCCCCCACCCCGCCCCCCGCGCCCGCTTCGTCACCCAGGCCCACACGCCCGCCAACGCCGCCTGAATGGCCGAGGTCGAGCTTCGAGCCCCCCGCGAAACGGCTGCTCCTGCGCTGGGGCGGCATGGCCCAACCTCTTGTGAGGCTTCCTTGTGTCAACTGGTGGCGGGTTCGAGGCCTAGTCGGCCGCGGGCTGGCGGGTGTCGGCTGGGATCGCAGGGCTGGCGATCGGTCCAGGCGCGCCAGAGGAGGCGGACCCAGGCTCTGGCGAGGATGCGGATGGCGTGGGGGTGGTCGCAGCCGCGGCCGCGGGCGCGCGCGCGGGCGCGGTCCACTGCGGCGCCTCGGGCGCGGTCCACTGCGGCGCCTCGGGCGCGGGCGTCGGCGGCCCAGGGGCTGGCATGGCGGGGGGGTGTCCGCGAAGCAGGTCAGCGCCGCCCGCAGGCGTTCGTTGCAGGCCCAGCGCCGGCCGACGCCGCGGGACCTGCCGCTCTGGTGGGGTTGCCGCTCTGGTGGGGTTGCCGCTCTGGTGGGGTTGAACGCCGAGAGGCGTTCGACGGGCGACGCCGGCCTCGACGGCGAGCTGGTCGTCGGTCTGGAAGCGTGCGCGGACATCGCCGCGCCCCGCGAGGGCGAGGCCAGGGCGAGCCATGGTCCGCCATTGGTCCGCCATTGGTCCGAGGACGATGGCGAGCGGCGTCGCCCGGCTCGCCCTTGGCGGACACGGCGCGGTGGGGGCCGGCAGGCCTTCGCCGCGTCGGGGCGGATCGGCACGACCACCAGGCCCGCCTCCACCAGGTGATCGACCAAGAGGCCCGTCGGCCGCCCGATCGCCACCGGCGGCGCGCCGTGACGCCTCAGCCGAGCGGTCGACGCCGCCAGCCCCTCGCGGTCGTGGCCGACCTCGAACCGCTCCAGCGCCGCGCCCTTGGCGTCGAGCACGCAGGCCGCGTGGGAGCCGCAGCCCCGGTCGACGCCCGCGAGCCCCTCCTCCATGGACCCCCTCCTCCCATCTGGAGCAAGGCCCCCTCTGCCGGGAGCCCTGGCGGGATGCTCGTTGCCCGGCGCTCCGGGGGGCTGCCCACGGCGCATCTTCGTGGCGTCCGTCTCGGACGCCCGGCCGCCGTCGCGCCGCTGGTCTCGCAAGGGCCCTCGAGGGGCGAGCGACGCTGGCGAGCGCGTGCGCGCCGGCACGCCCGATTCCGACCCCCGCGCCTGGGAGGTCGCGGTGCTCGTGCACCTGCGCGACCGGCTGCGGTCGGGCGACGTCTGGGTCGAGGGCAGCCGGGCGTTCCGAACCTTCGAGGACCGCCTCCTCCCGCGCCCCGTCTTCGCAGCCATGCGGGCCGAGGGGCGGCTCGGCCTCGCCGTCCCGGACGACTTCGGGGCGTGGCGCGCCGAGCGGACCGCGACGCTGAACGCGACGCTGAGAGCCCTCGCAGGCGCCGCGCGAGCGACCCACCTGCCCGATGCCAAGATCGGCGTGGACGGCCTGACCCTCTCCCCGATCCGGCGGGAGCGGACCGACGCGCGACCTGCGCCTCTCGGCGCGGCTCTACAACCTCATGCCCCGGGTCCAGATCACTGACCTGCTGGCCGAGGTGAACGGCTGGACCGGATTTTCGGAGCGCTTCACGCACCACCGCACCGGCCAGGCCCCGCTCGACGGCGAGCCCGCCTTGATGGGGGCGATCCTCGCGGACGCCACCAACATGGGCCCCATGCTCTCGAACGGGGCGCATGGCCGAGAGCTCGCGCGGGCTGAGCATCCACGAGCTCGGCCGCGCCATCGACGAGCGCGTCCGGCCAGAACCGAAGGTCCGCGCGAAGCAGCGAGACCTACACCGCCGCGATCGCCGCCGTCGTCGATGCGCAGCACGCCCATCCCCTGTCCGCGATCTGGGGGCCAGGCGAGACCTCCTCATCCGACGGGCAGTTCTTTGCGGCCGGCGGATGGGGCGAGGCAGGCGCGGCGGTTTCGCAAGATGTCGGCCTCCGCGGCACGGGGCCGAGCCCGGCTCCGTGTTCTACGGCTTCATCTCGGACCGCTTCGCCTCGTTCTACTCAAAGGTCATCCCGGCCGCCGCGAGCGAGGCGCCCTACGTGCTCGACGGCCTGATGCACAACGAGGCCGCGCTCGCCATCCAGGAGCACGCCACCGACACCGCCGGCGCGGTCGAGGCCGTCTTCGCCTTGTTCCACCTGCTGGGCTTCCGCTTCGCGCCGCGCATCCGCGACCTGAACGAGCGCCTCCTCTTCACCATCGAGCGGGGCCGCTCCCACGGCGTGCTCGATCCCATGATCGCCGGGCCCGTGAGCATGACCACGATCGAGGAGAACTGGGACAAGATCCTGCACCTGGCCGCCTCGATCCGGGCCGGCACCGCCCCGCGCCTGGGGTGATCCTGCGCAAGATCGCCGCCTTCCATCAGAACGCCCTCGACAAGACGCTCAGGGAGGTCGCGTCGAGCGCTCGCTCTTCATGGCCGACTGGCTGATGGAGCCCGCCCTGCGCCGGCGCGTCGTGCGCCGACCTCGACAAGGGCGAGAGCCGCCACGCCCTGGCCCGCGCCGTCTTCTTCCACCGCCTGGGCGAGCTGCGCGACCGCACCGCCGAGACCTTGGCCCGGACCTGCGCCTCGGGGCTGAACCTCGTCGTGAACGCGATCGCCTCGTGGAGCACCACCTGTCTCGCCCGCGCCGTGGCCTACGTCCGCTCCCAAGGCGTCGAGCTCGGCCCGTGAGGAGCTCGCCCACGTCGCCTCCATCCGCCGGGGCCACATCGCGCTCACCGGCGACCACCTCTGGTCCGAGCCGAGCGCCCCCGCGAGCGCTTCCGGCCCCTCCGGACACGCCGCGTCGACCCCGCCCGCTTCGCCAGCCCCCGGCGTGCAATCCTGCAGAGTTCCCCACGGGGCCCCAAGTCGCGTGCGCTGATCCTCCGCTGCCTTATGGAAGGCAACAGCATCCGCGCGACGCGTCGCCTGACCGATACGAGCAAGAACGACCGACGCGAGATTCAACACCGTCGCCGAGCCCCTCACGGACGCAGGGACAGTCTGCGCGGACCTGCATGACGAGCGGGCCTGGGACGCAGCCGCTCAATGCATCCGATGCGACGAGATCTGGGCCTTCCACGCCGAAGAGAAGAAGCTCCCCGCCGCCAAGGCTGCCCCTGAGGGGGCTGGCGATCTCCGGATGTGGACGGCGTTGGACCCCGACAGCAAGCTCATGGTCGGCGACCGGGACGCGGCGACGGCGCGCGAGTTCACGCTCGACCCGGCCGAACGGCCGGCGGGCCAGGTGCAGCTCACCACGGGCGGCTCCGGCGCCGGCCTCGAGGCCGTGGGCGACGCCTTCGCCGGGGACGCGGACGATGCCCGGCTCACCAAGCTCTTCGGCGCGCCCGCAGGACAGAAGAGGCACGAGCGCAAGCACGGTCCGGCCGAGTGCTCAGGGAGCGTCGCGGAGCCGGTGTTCGGCAAGCCCGACGCAGCCAAGACCAGCACCCGCCATGTCGATCGCCAGAACCTCACCATGCGGATGGGGGCGCGCCGGTCCGCCCGGCTCACCAACGGCTTGTCGGACGGTGGCGCTCCACACCGCGCTCCGCGGCTTCGGCCGGGTCATGAGACGCTCCGTGTCATCCCGCGACGAAAGCCGGGCTGATGACACGCCCGTGGGAAGTCGAGGACATCGTGGAGGCCGCCGAGGCGGCGCGCAAGAAACGCGGTTCCTCCAGAAGGCGTCAGCTCAAGCTTTCAGACTGACCCGCTACCCGGATGCGCGACGCCGGGACCGCCGCCGCGGCGCCGTCGCTGGGCACGACCTTGCGGAGCCCGGGGAGCCGGCTCGGCCCGCCATGGCGTCGAACGGGGCGACGGAGCCACTCCGCGGAGGCGGCCTCGTCCGCGGATGCCCCGCAGACGCCGCTCAACCCGTGTCCTCGCCGTCGTCCCGGCGCTCCATCGCGCGCTCGGCCTCTCCCTCGCCGTCGGGGTCGGCCGAGGGCACGGCGTAGGCGCCGGTCATCCAGCGCCCGAGATCGACGTCGGCGCAGCGGCGCGAGCAGAACGGGCGGAACTCGGGCGCGGTCGCCTCGCCGCAGATCGGGCAGCTCATCACGCGGTCTCCTCGGATCGACGCAGGACGCCGGCGAGGATCCCGGACAGCGGCATCCGCTCGCGCCTGCGGCGCAGCTCGTAATGGCCGAGCGGCGTCCAGCCGGCGAGCGCGGTCTCGACCGGGTCGGCGCGGAAGGCCGCGCGCAGCGCCTGCTCGAAGGCCGTGCGGTCGCGCTTGGTCAGGGGCGCGGGGTCGAGCGTCACCTGGCCGCCCAAGCCCCGCAGCCGGAGCTGGCGCGGAAGCTCGCGCGCGCAGGCGAGGTTGGCCTTGAGGCCCGCGGCCGGCGAGGCGTCGCCGCCGGTGTTCACGTCCACCGCGACGAGCGCGCGGGTGGGCTCGACGAACATCGACGCCTGTCCGAGTCCGGGGCCCAGATCGACGCGCGGCTCCAGCAGCGCCTCCATGGCGTCGAGCACGCCGTGGCGCTCGAAGGCGCCGGGCTCGGGGTCGATCTCGGCGGGCGCGGTCCACTCGCGCCAGGCGAGGAGGTGCGGGCCGTCGCCCTCGACCAGAAGCTCGGGCTCGCGGCCCTCGTCGGCCACGACCTTCGCGGCGAGGTCCAGCATGGCGCGGATGTCCTGGGCGACCTCGGCCTCGTCCGCCCCTTCCGCGGCCGAGCGCAGGATGAGCCCGAAGGGGGAGCCCGCCATGGCCTCGTGGGCGACCTCCAGCAGGCGCACGCGCTCCTCCTCGTCGCGGACGGCGCGCGAGACGTTGATCCCCGGCGCCTCGGGCGTGACGATGGCGTGGCGCGACTTGAAGAGCGGGCGGTCGGTGACGGGTGGGGCCTTGCCGGGCTCGGCGTGGCCCACGACCTGCACCAGGATCGCGTCGCCCGGCGCATGGCCCCTGGCCTGGCGAAGGAAGCCCATGCCGCCGGGCAGCCGGAGCATGGCGCCCCCCTGCCCCTTCATCGGCCGATCGACCACGGCGCGGCAGATCGAGCCGGGCACCAGCCCCTGGGCTTGGGCGATCAGCAGGTCCGCGAGCCGCCCGTCCTCGATCAGCGCCGCGGCCTCGGCGGCGCCCACCCGGTCGAGCGCGACCATGCGGCCCTTCACGGCGCGAGCCCCGCGGCGCGCAGGAGCCCCGCCGTCTCCGCGAGCGGCAGGCCCACGACGCCGGTGTAGGAGCCCTGGAGCCAGGGGACGAAGGCCGCCGCCGGCCCCTGGATGCCGTAGCCGCCGGCCTTGCCGCGCCAGTCGCCGGTGGCGAGGTAGGCGTCGATCTCGGCGCGCTCCAGGCGCTTGACCTTCAACGTGCTCGCGCAGTCGCGCTCCCACAGCCTCCCTTCCGTCCGCAACGCCACGGCGGTGAACACCTTGTGGCGACGGCCCGAGAGCAGTTCGAGGAAGGCGCGCGCCTCCGCCTCGTCCTCGGGCTTGCCGAGGATGCGGCGGCCGACGGCGACGGTGGTGTCGGCGGCGAGGATCGCCTCGCCCGGCGCGAGCGGGATCGCCATCGCCTTCTCGCGCGCCATGCGGCGGCAGTAGGGGCGCGGCAGCTCGCCCTTCAGCGGCGCCTCGTCGATGTCGGCCGGGCGCACCGCGTCGGGCACGACGCCGATCTGGGCCAGGAGCGCGAGGCGGCGGGGGGAGGCCGAGCCGAGGATCAGGCGGGCGGCGGTGGCGGGGTGGATCGCGGGGCGGTCGTCCGACGGCGCCGAGGCGTGGTCGGAGCGCACGCGGCCCGACCCGGAGCCTTGCGCATCCTCACCGGCCGCCGGGGACGGCGGTCGGCCGGGAGCGCCCGTGTGGATCTCATCCGGAACGGGACCGCGCGGCCGAGCCCCGGCCTCCGACACGCCGCCATGACCGTCACCCGAGGGCACCCCGCCCTTCCGGGCGGCCTCGACGTGTCCGTCCACGCAGGCGCGCTCAAGCGGCGATCCGCCTGCGCTCACGAAGGGGCCCTGGCGCAGCACGGATCGCCGGACGCGGCCCGGCGATGCCCGAAGGCCCTTGCGACGCCCGCCGGCCCCGCCTCACTTGAAGCGGTAATTGATCCGTCCCTTGGACAAGTCGTAGGGCGTCATCTCGACCTGGACGCGGTCGCCTGCGAGGACGCGGATGCGGTTCTTGCGCATCTTGCCCGCCGTGTGCGCGATGATCTCGTGGCCGTTCTCGAGCTCGACCCTGAACGTCGCGTTCGGCAGGAGCTCCTTCACGACGCCTGGGAATTCGAGCACGTCTTCCTTGGCCATGTGATCTCCATGCGTGAGCCCGCCTTCGCGGCGGGCCGTTTGGAGATGGACCTGTGGGGCTGGGGAATCAACCCCGTTCGGACCGCGGCGTCACCCGCTCCACCCGCGGCGCCAGGGCCTCGGGCCAGTGGGCGACGCCCGCCACCTCGCCACCCCAACGCAGCGCCGCGACCGCCCCGGGGTCCGCGTCGGCGACGGTCCAGCCGGGCGCGTCCACGCCGCCTTGGGCCAGCACCCCGTCGGGCGGGAAGCCCCGGTCGGGTGGGCCGTAGAGCCCGGCGAGCCCGGTCGTGACGCCCACGGACTCGTTCCACCCCGCCTCGTCCGGGTCGGCGGTCGTCATGGCGAGCGCCGTGACGCACTGCCCTTCGAGCGCGCGGGCGCGCGCGGCGAGCGTCACGCGGGTGCGACCCGACACGCCTTCGGTGCAGGACGGGACGAGGATCGCCCAGGCGCCGGCCTCGACCAGCGCGCGGGCGAGCGCGGGGAACTCGGCGTCGTAGCAGATGAGCACGCCGAGGCGGCCGAGATCGGTGTCGATGAGCGCGAGCGGCGCGCCGCCGGGACCAAGGCGCCAGGTGCCGCGCTCGTAGGGCGTCAGGATGCGCTTGTCCTGATGGGCGCGGCCGCCGCCCGGGGCCAGCAGAACGGCGCGGTTGACGGCCGAGCCGCGGGCGCCGAGCGGCCCCGAGGGCGCGAGGACGTGGACGCCGTGGTGGCGCGCGAGCTCGCCGAGGTGGTCCCAGGCGGCGGGCAGGCGGTCTGAGACGGCGCCCACGCAGCGGCTCAGATCGGCGCCCGCGCCGGGCTCCAGGGCGGCCAGCTCGGAGGCGCCGTATTCGGGGAAGACGAGGAGGTCGGCCCCCTGCCCCGCCGCGTCCGCGACCCAGCGGCTCATGCCGTCCTGCCACGCCTGGAACGATCCGGGGCGGCCGACGGGGTAGCAGGCGGCGGCGATGCGGATCACAGCGCGCGCATCCACAAGCGCAGGCGGTGCTGCGACGGTCCGGCGTCCCCGACGTCGGCCCACTCGAAGCGACCCTCGACGCCGGGCAGTGGCGCGTAGCCGCGCTTGCGCCAGAAGGCGTCGAGCGGGCGGTGGCCGTCGGGCCGGGCCGGGTGGTCCTCGGGCCGGATCACCGACAGGAAGGCCGAATGGGTGCGCCCGAGCGCGCGGGCGTGGGCCTCGCGCCGCTCGAAGAAGGCGTGGCCCGCGCCTTGGCCACGGAACTCGGGCAGGAGCACCGATTCGGCGCAGTAGAACACCGCCCCGTGCGGCACGCCGAGGTCACCCTCGATCTGAGAGGCGTCGGCATGGTCCTCCAGCGGCATCCCGGTGGCGGCGCCGACGATCCGCGCGCCGTCCGAAGCGGCGACCAGCACCGCGCGCGGCGCGTCGCGGTAGGACGCGAGGTAGCGCGCCTCGTTGCCGGGGTCGCCGTCGTAGAGGTAGGGCCACTCGCGGAACACGGCGATCCGGAGCCGCGCGAGGTCGTCGAGGGCCGCGTCGAGCGCGGCGCCCGTGAGGGTGTCCATCGAAAGGCTCATCGGGCGTCCCCTCGGGTGGGCTCGCCGAAGCGGGCGATCATGCGGGCGCGGATCTGGTCGCGCGCCTCGCGGTAGGAGCGCAGGCGGTCCTCGCGCTTCTCGCCGAGGCCGGTGGGGTCGAGGATCGGCCAGTACTCGACCTCGAGCGCGTAGCAGCGCGTGAGGTCGAGGGCGCGGCGCTGGGAGGCGGGCGAGAGCGCCACCACGAGGTCGAAGGCGCCGAGGTCATCGCCCCAGCCCTGCATCTGGTCGAAGGAGCGGACGCGGTGGCGCCGGAGCTGGACGCCGACCTCCTCGCACACGGCGACCGTGAAGCCGTCGATCTCCATGTCGCCCTTCACGCCCGCCGACTGGACGTAGATCTCGATGCCGTAGAGCTTCTTCATCAAGCCCTCCGCCATGGGCGAGCGCACGGCGTTGTGGTCGCAGCAGAACAGCACCGATTGCGGCAACCCCAACCCTCAGCCCCCGAAGTGCAGCACGCAAATGAGCGTGAAGAGCCGGCGCGCCGTGTCGCGGTCCACCTCCGCCTTGCCCTCCAGACGCTCGATGACGACGCGCGCGCCCTCGTCGTGGATGCCGCGCCGGGCCATGTCGATGGCCTCGATCCGGCTCGGCGGCATGGTCTTGACGGCCGAGAAGTAGGCCTCGCAGATCTGGAAGTAGTCCTTGACGACCTGCCGGAACGGCCCGAGCGAGAGGTGGAACTCGGCCGCCTTGTCCCCGCCCGAGGCGATGTCGAAGACGAGCCGGCCCTCGCGGATCGCCAGCAGCAGGTCGTAGGGGCCGGGCGCGCGGCCGTCGGGCAGGGCGAAGGCGTTCTCCTCCAGCAGGTCGAAGATGGCGACGCGCCGCTCCTGCTCGATCTCGGGCGTGGGGGGGGGCAGCGCCGCGTCGTCGATGGCCACCGAGGCGAGGCGGGTCACTCGGCGGCCGCGTTGAGCCGGTCGAGCCGCAGGCGCACCGACAGCGCGTGGGCGCCGAGGCCCTCGGAGGTGGCCAGCGTCTCGACGGCGGGGCCGACCGCGCCGAGCGAGCCGGGCGTCATCCGCAGCGTCGTGGTGCGCTTGAGGAAGTCGGGCACGCCCAGGCCCGAGGCGAAGCGCGCCGATCCGGCCGTGGGCAGGACGTGGTTCGGACCGCCCGCGTAGTCGCCCACCGCCTCGGGCGTCCAGGCGCCGAGGAAGATCGCGCCCGCGTGGCGGATCCGGGCGGAGAGCGCCTCGGGGTCGGCGACCATCAGCTCCAGATGCTCGGGCGCGACGCGGTCGGCGAGGGCGGCCGCCTCGCCCAGATCGCGCACGACGACGACGGCGCCATGCGCGGCCCAGGAGGCGGCCGCGATCCCGGCGCGGTCGAGGACGGCGAGCCGCCGCTCCACGGCCTGCGCCACCGCGCGGCCGAGGGCCGCGTCGGTGGTGAGCAGGATCGCCTGGGCCGAGGCGTCGTGCTCGGCCTGGGACAGCAGGTCCACGGCGATCCAGTCGGGGTCGTTGTCCGCGTCGGCGATCACCAGCACCTCGGAGGGCCCCGCGATGGTGTCGATGCCGACGCGGCCGAAGACGCGGGCCTTGGCGGCGGCGACGTAGGCGTTGCCGGGGCCGGTGATCTTGTCCACCCGCGCGATCGTCTCGGTTCCGTAGGCCATCGCCGCGACCGCCTGAGCGCCGCCGAGGCGGTGGATCTCGTCCACGCCCGCGATCCGGGCGGCGAGGAGGACGAGCGGGTTGACCTCGCCGCCGGGCGTCGGCGTGCACATGACGAGGCGCGAGACGCCCGCGACGCGCGCCGGGATGGCGTTCATCAGCACCGAGGAGGGGTAGGACGCCGTGCCGCCGGGGACGTAGAGGCCGGCCGCCTCGATCGGCGTCCAGCGCCAGCCGAGGGTGGCGCCCGTGGCGTCGGTCCACTCCTCGGGCGCGGGGGTCTGGCGCTCGTGATAGGCGCGGACGCGCTCGGCCGCGAGCTCCAGGGCCTCGCGCTCGGCCGGGGGGACGCGGGCGCATTCGGCGTCGATCTCGGCCTCGGTGAAGGGCCCGAGGTCGTGGCCGTCGAAGCGGCGGGTCAGCTCGGCCAGCGCCGCGTCTCCGCGCGCGCGGACGTCGGCGATGATCGCGTCCACCGCCGCCTCCACGTCGGGCGCGTCCTCGCGCTCGGCGACGAGCGCCGCGAAGTCGGCCTCGAAGCCGGGGGCCGTGGTGTCCAGGAACCGCGTCATGAGGGGGCCATACGCGTGGGACGAAGCGCCCTCAAGCGGGGGTCTGGGGGCATGCATGCCCCCAGCCTCACTCGTGGGCCGGCACCTTCCCCGACGGCGCCTCGTAGGGCCGCGTCACGTCCCTCAGCTGCACGTCGATCGCCTCGACGGCGACCCGGATCGCCCCGTCGCCCGCGAGCGTCAGCAGCACGTGCCCGGCGCCGTCCTCGCCCGGCTCGAAGCTCACCGAGAGAAGCGACAGCACGGTGTCCGCGGCACGGTCCACCCCGTCGGAGGCCACGCCCATCGCCTCGCCCACGACGAGGAGGGAGCGGACGCGCTCGGGCGGGCGGCGGCCCGGCTCCTCCCAGCGGAAGCGGTTGAGCAGGATGGCGAAGCGCCGCTCGCGCGGGCGCCAGGTGGTCTCCCGTGCCGGGAACACGGCGTCCTGGATGAGCGCCGCGACCACGCGCAGGTCGTCCTCGTCGTAGGCGATCAGGCGCAGGGGCCTGGCCGCCGCGTCCATGAAGCGGGCGTCCTCGCTCACGCCTCGGCCACCCGCTCGATGCGCGCGCCTATGCCGCCGAGCTTCTCCTCGACGCGCTCGTAGCCGCGGTCGAGATGGTAGACGCGGCGCACCACGGTCTCGCCCTCGGCGGCGAGCCCGGCGAGGATCAGCGAGACGGAGGCGCGCAGGTCGGTGGCCATCACGGGCGCGCCGCGCAGGCGCTCGACGCCGGTGACGCGCGCGGTGCCGCCATGGACCTCGATCGCCGCACCCATGCGGGTCAGCTCGGGCGCGTGCATGAAGCGGTTCTCGAAGATGCGCTCCTCCAGCACCGAGGTGCCCTCGGCGGTGCACATCAGCGCCATCATCTGGGCCTGGAGGTCGGTCGGGAAGCCCGGGAAGGGCTCGGTCGTCACGTCCACCGCCCGCACGCGCTCGGCCCCGCGGGTCACCCTCACGCCGCGCTCGGTCTCCTCCACGGCGACGCCCGCCGCCCCGAGCCGCTCGGCGAAGGCGCCCACGAGGTCGAGCCGGCCGCCCAGGCACTCGACGGAGCCGCCCGCGACGGCCGGCGCGAGCATGTAGGTGCCCATCTCGATGCGGTCGGCGACGACGCGGTGGGTCGCGCCGTGGAGCCGGTCCACGCCCTCGATCGTGACGGTCGAGGTCCCCTCGCCCTCGATCTCGGCGCCCATCGCGCGCAGGCAGCGGGCGAGGTCGGCGATCTCGGGCTCTCGCGCGGCGTTCTCCAGGACGGTCGTGCCGCGCGCGAGCGTGGCGGCCATCAGCGCGTTCTCGGTGGCGCCGACGGAGACCAGCGGGAAGGCGAAGCGGCCACCCCTGAGCCCTCCGCTCGGCGCGCGGGCGTGGACGTAGCCCTCGCGCAGGTCGAGCGTGGCGCCCATCGCCTCGAGCGCGCGCAGGTGCAGGTCCACTGGGCGCGCGCCGATCGCGCAGCCGCCGGGCAGCGAGACCACCGCCTCGCCCTCGCGCGCGAGCAGCGGCCCGAGCACCAGGATCGAGGCGCGCATGCGGCGCACGATCTCGTAGTCGGCCTTGTGCGAGGCGATGGCATGCGACGACAGCGCCAGCACGCGGCCCTCGCGCAGCGCGCTCGCCTCCGAGCCAAGCGAGCGCAGGAGCGTCGTCATGGTGGCGATGTCGCTCAGGCGCGGCGCGTTGGTGAGCGTCAGCGGCTCCTCGGACAGCAGCGTCGCGGGCATCAGGGCGAGGCAGGCGTTCTTGGCGCCCGCGATCTCGATGGCGCCCGAGAGCGCGCCGCCGCCACGGACGACGATGCGGTCCATCAAGACGCGTCCTCGCGGCCGTCGCGCGCCGCCCGCTCGCGCGCCTGGGCCTTGCGGCGGGCCATGTTGGCCTTGAGCGCGGCCTTGAGCCGCGCGTCCCGGGGGCTCTGCGCCGCCTTCGGGCGCGCCTCGCGCGGGGCCCGCGCCGCCGGGCGGGCCGGGGCGGGCCGACCGCCGTCCTCGTCGCCATGCCGTTGCCTCATGCCCGCAGGGTTAGCCCCTCGGCCCTCGCCCGTCCAGTGAGCCCCGGACCGGCGACGCGGCGGGCCGGCGCGGGCGCCACGCCCGCCTCGCGCGCCCGCCTCGCATGGACGCCTCGCACGGACGCCTTGCGCGGGCGGGGCCCGCGCGCTAAGGCCACGCGCGCGCTGCCGTAGCTCAGGGGTAGAGCACTCCCTTGGTAAGGGAGAGGCCGAGAGTTCAAATCTCTCCGGCAGCACCATCCGCCTTCCGGGCGCGGCGCCCACCCATGGTGGTCGGCGCGACATGCGGGCCATCCTCCGACATGTCAGGCGCGCCTCGAGCGCCGGGGCCGGGAGGGCGCGGGCCCTTCGGCGCGCGCGCGCGCGCACCCCGGATGTTCGACGCGCACCTCGATCGCTCGGCATCGTTCTTCGACTCCGTGGCCGCATCGTCCGTCGTGAGACGATCGAGGGGCGCCTCCCGGGGCCCGGCTCGGCCGCGGCCGCGTGCCACGGCGTGCCGGGGCGCGCGTCTCGATCGGCTTCGCAGCGCGGTGCCGGCCGGGTGAAGGACGCGGGCCGATGGCGGGCCTCGCCCTCGCCCCCCCCGAGCGCCGGCGGCGCGCTCGCCGCCGTCCTCTTAGCGCGCCGGGCCTCCAGGCGCTTCGGCGAGCGTCAGGGCGAGGCCCGCCGGACGGGCGCGACGGGCCGATCGTCCGAGGGGCCGCGGGCGCGCGCCCCCCCCCCGAGCCCCATCACGCCTTCATGACTTGATCGCGCCGCCCAGGCGGGCGACGACCCCATCCATGACCCGCCTCCGACTCCTCGCGGCGCTCCTCGCGCTCCTGGTCACCCCGATCGCCGCGCTCGCGGCCGGCAGCGACCCGGCGCGCGGCGGGACTGTCACGGCGCGCCTCGTCACCGCCGAGGACGGCGTCGCGCCGGAGGCGGGGCGGCTGTCGGCGGGCCTCGATCTGGCGCTCGCCGACGGCTGGAAGACCTACTGGCGCTCGCCGGGCGAGATCGGCCTGCCGCCCGAGATCGACTGGTCGGGCTCCGAGAACGTCGCGGAGGTGCGGATGCTCTGGCCCGCGCCGACGCGGTTCCAGGCCTTCGGCATCGAGAACTTCGGCTACGAGAAGGAGGTGCTGTTCCCGCTCGAGGTGGCGCTGGAGCGGCCCGGCGAGGCCGCGCGGATCGCGCTCGAGGTCCAGCTGCTCGTGTGCTCGGACATCTGCGTGCCCGAGACGCTCTCGCTCGCGCTCGACCTGCCGCGCGGCGCGGGGGTGGACCGCGAGGCGGCCGCGGCGATCGCGGGCTGGGCCGCGCGCGTGCCCGCCGAGGGCGGGGCCGCGCGCGCCCATGTGGGCGAGGAGCGCCTGACGGTCGAGGTCGATGGCTCCTTCGCCGACCCCGACGTGTTCCCCGAGTTCGGCCAGGTGGCCTTCGGCGCCCCCGAGATCCGGCGCGCCCCGGACGGGCGGCGGCTCTGGGCCTCGCTGCCGGTGCTCTCCGAGCCGAGGGGCGGCGAGGCGCTTCGCGTCACCGTGACCGACGGCGGTGCCGAGGGCCGCGCCGTGACCGTCGATCCCGCCATGGAGCCCGCGCCGATCGCGCCGCCGCGCGCGGCCTTCGTGAGCCCGCTCGCCCGGATCGCGCTGGTGGCGCTGCTCGGGGGGCTCATCCTCAACGTCATGCCCTGCGTGCTGCCGGTCCTCGGCGTCAAGCTCGCGGGCGCGATCAAGGCCTCGGGCGCGGCGCCCGGCCGGGTGCGGGCCGGCTTCCTGGCCAGCGCCGCGGGCGTGATGAGCTTCATGTGGGCACTGGCCCTGCTGGTGGCGGCGGCCAAGGCGGCGGGGTTCGCCGTCGGCTGGGGGGTGCAGTTCCAGAACCCCGTCTTCCTCGGCGCGATGGTCGCGGTCACGGCGCTCTTCGCCGCCAACCTCGCCGGGGCCTTCGAGATCGCCCTGCCCCAAAGCCTCGCCACGCCGATCGGGCGCGCGCGCGCGCCGTCGCAGGGCCGCGCCGCGAGCCTCAGGAGCGACTTCGCCACCGGCGCCTTCGCGGCCGTCCTCGCCACCCCCTGCTCCGCGCCGTTCCTCGGCACCGCGGTGGCCTTCGCCATGGCCGGCGGCACGGCGGAGATCGCGGTCGTCTTCACCATGCTCGGCCTCGGGCTCGCGCTGCCCTACCTCGTCGTGGCCGCGCGCCCGTCGCTCGTCGCGCGCCTGCCGAGGCCCGGCCGCTGGATGCTGTGGGTGCGCGCGGCGCTGGCGCTGATGCTGGCGGCCACGGCGCTCTGGCTCGGCTGGGTGCTGTCGAACGTCGCGGGGCTGCCGGCCGCGCTCGCCGTGGGCGCGCTCGTCGGCGCGGCCGTGATCGTCGCCGCGGCGCGCGGGCGGCTCGGGCGCGCGGCGCTGCCCGCGGCGGCGCTGGCGGTGGCGGCGGCGCTGGTCGCGCCCGCGCTGCTGCCGCCGCGCGCGCAGGCGAGCGTGGACACGGCCTGGGCGGCCTTCGACCGCGACGCCATCGCCGATCGGGTCGCCGAGGGCCGGGTGGTGTTCGTGGACGTCACCGCCGACTGGTGCCTGACCTGCCAGGCCAACAAGCGCCTGGTGCTCGAGCGCGGCGCCGTCGCCCGGGCCCTCGCGTCCGACGCCGTCCTGGCCATGCGCGCCGACTGGACGCGCCCCGACGAGGCGATCCGCCGCTACCTCGAGGACCACGGGCGCTTCGGCATCCCGTTCTACGCCGTCTACGGCCCCGGCCGGCCGGACGGGATCCTGCTGCCCGAGGTGCTGACGCCGGGCCTCGTGCTCGACGCGCTCGGCGAGGCGGGCGCCGAGCGGGTGGCGGAGCGCGGCTAGGGCGTCTTCCGGCCCGACCGAACCGGTCGGGCGCTCGGGCGATGCGACGCCGAGAGAGCCCGAAGCGCCCGAGCTGACCCCGCCGGGCGGAACGCGCTCCGGCCATCTCGGCTCACGCGCCGTCGAAGCCCCCGTCCGGCGCTCGGGCCTGCCGGGATCGGCCGGGGCGAGGATCGGGCCCTTCGCCGCCGACGCCGCACCGGCCTCCGCGCATCCCGGCTCTCGCCGTGGGGCCGCTCGGGAACGGGGACCGGAAGGCCCGGCGCCCGCCCTAGGGCGTCAGCCCCGCCATCGCGGCCTCGACCTCCGCGCGCCTCGGATCGCCCTGCGGCATCAGGGCGAGGGCGCGCTCGTAGGCCGCGCGCGCCGCGTCGGGCTCGCCGAGGACGGCGCGCGCGCGGCCGAGCCGCAGCCAGCCCTCGAGGTCGCCGGGGGCGTCCTCCAGCCGGGCGGCGAGGCCGTCCACCATGGAGCGGATCTGCGCCTGGCGGTCCTCGGGCGCCGCGTCCTGCATCGCCGCGAGCCCCGGGATGGCGTCGCGCGCGGAGACCGGCTCCAGCCCCGCCTGCGCCCCCATGCGGTTCGCCTCGGCGAGGAAGATCTCCGTCCAGGGCTCCGGCCCCGAGGCCTGGGCGAGCCGGTCCAGCAGGATCGCCCGCCCCCCCGCCGCGTCGCCCGACTGCTCCCTCGCCAGCGCGCGGTAGTAGTGTCCCGCCGGGATGGTCGGGTCGCGTGCCAGGGCCCGGTCGATTAGCGCGAGCGCCGGCGGGGTGACGATCCCGTCCGAGAGGGCGACGAGGGCCTCGGCGTGCTGGGTCAGGACGCCGGGCGCGGCGTCCTCGCGGGCGGAGGCGACCTCGAAGGCGCTCACGGCCTGGGCGTAGTCGCCGCGCCGCAGGAGGGTCTGGCCGAGCAGCACCCAGCCCTCGGTCGGGCCGCCCTCGGGGTCGGCCTCCAGGCGCCGGCGCAGCTCGTCCGTGAGCGCCGCGACCTCGCTCGAGGCCTCGCGCTCGGCCACCCGCTCGGCGAAGGGCAGGCTCGGCGTGCCGGGCCGCCCGACGAGCGCGTAGAGCCCTCCCGCCGCGAGCGGGATCAGGAGCCCGGCCGCGACCACCGCGGCGCGTCCGGAGCGCGCGGGCCCGCCGCCCCGCGCGCGCCCGGCGGCGAGCATCCGGCGCTCGATCTCGACGCGCGCGGCCCGAGCCTCCTCGCCCGAGACGAGCCCGCGCTCGGCGTCGCGCTCGACCTCGGCGAGCTGGTCGCGGAAGATGACGAGCGAGGCCTCGGCGCGCTCGGACGCCTCCGCGCCCTCGGGGCGGCGCCCCCCGCCCGCCCCCTCGCGCCCCCGCACCAGCGCCGGCAGCAGGATGGCCAGCGCCGTCGCCATCGCCATCGCGCCCGCCAGCAACGCGAAGCTCACTGGATCTCCCGCGTCAGCCGTTCGAGTTCCTCGGCCTCCTCGGCGGTCAGCGGCTCGGGCGAGGCGGCGGGGCGGCGGCGGAAGGCCACGCCCACCCCGACGGCGCCCGCCCCGAGGAGGGCCGCGGGCGCGAGCCAGAGCGCCCAGGTCGAGGCCTTGAAGGGCGGCCGGAACAGCACGTAGTCGCCGTAGCGGTCGGTCAGGAAGCGGTAGACCTCGGCGTCGCTGTCGCCGGCCACCAGCCGCTCGCGGATCAGGATCCGCAGGTCGCGCGCGATCGCCGCCTGGGAGGTGTCGATCGGCTCGGAGGCGCAGACCACGCAGCGCACCTGGGTGCTGATGTCGCGCGCCCGCGCCTCCAGCGCCGGGTCGTCGAGCACCTCGTCGGGCTCCACGGCGAGCGCGGGGCCCGCCAGCAGCGCGGCGAGGAGGAGCGCGGGGAGCGCGCGCGCCGCCGCGCCCGGCCCGCCCCGGCCAAGGCGCGACGGCAGGACGCCGATCCACGGCTCCGAGCCGTTCGTCGCGCCCTCCCGACGGGGCGAGGCTCCGCCGGAGGCCGGGGACGGGCAAGTCCGGTCGCACGTCGGGCCAAGGCGCCGCGCGGGACGGTCCCGCCGCGCTGCGCCGCCGCCCCGCACGACCTCACGCAGGGCCGCCGACAGGGTCCGGATGGCCGCGTGGACCCGAGCGCCCCGGCCCCGCCGCATCGCCGAGCCCGCCGAGCCGCCCGATCCGTGCGGCGCGTCGCCTGAACCCGCGATCCGCACATCCCCAGGCCGCCGTGCGACTCCGGGCGCCGGTTCGCAAAGGTCGCCGAGGCGGGCGGGGCCGGCGCCGGCGCCGAGCGCCCGCGGAGCGGCCCCGCGCCGAGCGGCCCCCTGGCGCCGCCCGCTCACGTCCCGCGCTCCAGCGCGGCCCTCGCCTCGGCGAGCGCCTCGCGGAAGTCCGACAGGGTGGGCTCGCCCAGCAGCGGGCCGGGCTGGCGGTAGAGCACCGTGCCGTCGCGGTCGATCAGGAAGGTCTCGGGGAGGCCGGTGACGCCCCAGTCGATGCCGGCGCGCCCCGTCAGGTCGGCGCCGATGCGCTCGTAGGGGTTGCCGAGCTCGGCCAGGAAGGCGGCGGCGTCCTGCGGCTCGTCGCGGTAGTTGAGCCCGACCAGGCGCAGCCCGTCCTCGGCCACCATCCGCGTGAGCACCGCATGCTCGGCGCGGCAGGGCACGCACCAGGAGGCGAACACGTTGACGGCCGTGATCCCGTCGGAGGCCAGGTCGGCCGAGGAGAGGCCCGGCGTGCCGGTCCCCGCCACCGCGGGCAGGTCGAAGGCGGGGGCGGGGCGGCCGATGAGCGCGGAGGGGACCGCGTCGGGCACGCGCGACGAGGTCAGCCCCCAGAGCGCGAAGCCCAGCACGACGGCCACCACCGCGAGCGGCAGCAGGAGGAGCGCGCGGCGCATCTACTCGGCCGGCTGGGCCACGGGCGCGCGCGCGGCGCGGCGCGGGGCACCGACGCGCAGGCGGCGGTCCGACAGCGAGGTAGCGCCGCCCGCGACGATGATCACGGAGCCGAGCCAGATCAGGTTGACGAAGGGCTCGTGGATCACGCGCAGGGTCCAGGTCGAGCCGTCGCCGCCCCGGTCGGCCTGGTCCACGGGCTCGCCGATGGTGGCGTAGAGGTCGCCGCCCAGCGCGTCGGTGAGGATCGCGCTCTCGGTGGTGCGCCTGCCGGCGGCAGGGTAGAGGCGCCGCTCAGGGTAGAGGGTGGTCGCGGGGCCGCCGTCCTTCGAGACCGAGAGGGTGGCGCGCGCGGCGACGTAGTTCGGCCCCTGCACCTGCTCGACCTCCTCGAAGGCGACCTCGTAGCCCGCGAGCGCGACGCGGGTGCCGGCCTCGGCGAAGACCACGACCTCCTCGCGCCAGGCCGACGACCCGGTCATGCCGATCACCGCCACCGCGAGCCCGGCATGCGCCAGCGTCATGCCGTAGGCGGCGCGCGGCAGGGCGCGCGCGCGCCGCCAGCTCTCGGCCCGGGGCGCCGAGCCCAGCTTGATCCGGTGCGCCCACTCGCGCAGCGTGGCGACGAGGAGCCAGGCCGCGAGGCCCATGGCGATCACCGCGAGCACCGGCCCGTCGGTCTCGACCCACCATGCGAGGAGCGCCACGGCGACGGCCGCCAGGGCCGCGAGCTTGAGGAGCCCCAGCGCCGCCGGCAGGTCGGCGCGCTTCCACGGAAGCAGCGGCCCGACCCCCATCACCAGCAGCAGCGGCAGCATGATCGGCAGGAAGGTGGCGTTGAAGTAGGGGGGGCCGACGGAGATCTTCTCGCCCGTCACCCCCTCGAGGAAGAGCGGGTAGAGCGTGCCGAAGAGCACGGTCGCGGCCGCCACCGCCAGGGCGAGGTTGTTGATCATCAGCCCCCCCTCGCGCGAGACCGGGCGGAAGAGGCCGCCGGGCTCCATGGCGGGCGCGCGCACGGCGAAGAGCGCGAGCGAGCCGCCGATCGAGAGGGCGAGCAGGCCGAGGATGTAAAGCCCGCGCTGGGGGTCGGTGGCGAAGGCGTGCACCGAGGTCAGCAGCCCCGAGCGGACGATGAAGGTGCCCAGCAGCGAGAGCGAGAAGGTGAGGATGGCGAGCAGGATGGTCCAGGACTTGAAGGCGCCGCGCTTCTCGGTGACGATCGCGGAGTGCAGCAGCGCCGTGCCCATGAGCCAGGGCATGAACGAGGCGTTCTCGACCGGATCCCAGAACCACCAGCCGCCCCAGCCGAGCTCGTTGTAGGCCCACCAGGCCCCCAGCGCGATGCCCGCGGTGAGGAAGAGCCAGGCGGCGAGCGTCCAGGGCCGCACCCAGCGCGCCCAGGCCGGATCGACGCGCCCCTCGATCAGCGCGGCGACCGCGAAGCTGAACACGATCGAGAAGCCGACATAGCCGAGATAGAGCAGCGGCGGGTGCATCGCCAGGCCGATGTCCTGGAGGAGCGGGTTCAGCTCGGCGCCGTCGGCCGGCGGCGGGATCACGCGCTCGAACGGGTTCGAGGTGAAGATGAGGAAGGTGAGGAACCCCACCGCGATCCAGGCCTGGACCGAGAGCGTGCGCGCCCTGAGCGCCAGGGGGACGTTGGAGCCCAAGAGCGCCACGCCCGCTCCGAACAGCGACAGGATCAGCACCCACAGCAGGAGCGAGCCCTCATGGCTCGCCCAGGTGCCCGCGACCTTGTAGATCAAGGGCTTGAGCGAATAGGAGTTCTCGGCGACGTTGGCCACCGTGAAGTCGCTGACGACGAAGGAGCGCATCAGCGCGGCGAAGGCCACGGCGATCAGCGCCGCCTGCACGGGGGCCGTGGCGGCGCCCGAGCGCATCCAGGCCGCGTCGCCGCGCGCGGCGCCCCAGATGGGCAGCACCGACTGCACCAGCGCCGTGGCGAGCGCGAGGGCCAGGGCGAACTGTCCGAGCTCTGGGATCATCGGGGCTCCTCCTCGCGCCTCAGAAGGCCAGAGAGGCGGCCGGGGTCAAGGCGTGCGCGGCGTCACCGCGGCCCGCCTCACCGCAGCGTGATGGCCTCAGCGGCGCTGCCCGCCGACGCGGAACCAGGCGTAGCCGTGGGGGGCGAGGCGGACGGGGCTGCGGGGCGGCACGGGCTCGCAGGCCCGCGAGCCCATCAGCGGGATCAGGGTCTCGCCGTCGCCCAAGCCCGGCGTCACCTCCACCGCCTCGCCGGCGAGGTTGTGCAGCGTCACGACCCGGTCCCCGCGCCACTCGGAGACGAGCGCGAGGACGGCCTCGTGGCCGGGGTCGAGCACGCGCGTCTCGCCCCAGCCGATCTCGGGCGCGCTGCGCCGCGCGCGGATCATGCGCTGGACCCGGCCCAGGAGCGAATCGGGGTCGCCGCGCTGGTCGGCGACGTTGGCGGCCTCGTATCCGGCGGGCCCGCCCCTCGCCACCGGGCGGACCAGATCCTCGGCGGTCGAGAAGCCCCCCTGCGCCTCGTCCGACCACTGCATCGGCGTGCGCACCGCGTTGCGCTCCTCGAGCGAGAGATCCTCGCCCTGGCCGATCTCGTCGCCGTACCACATCACCGGCGTGCCGGGTAGCGCGAAGAGCAGCGAGTGCATCAGCGCGATCCTGGCCGCGTCGCCGCCCATCATCGGCGCGAGCCGGCGGCGGATGCCGCGGTCGTAGACGCGCATCCCCTCGTCGGGGGCATAGGCCTCGAACACCTCCTCGCGCTCGGCCTCGGAGAGCTTGTCGAGCGACAGCTCGTCGTGGTTGCGCAGGAAGTTGGCCCACTGCGCCTGGGTCGCGGCGTCGGTGGGGCGCGAGCGCAGCGCCTCCTCGATGGGCGCGGCCCGGCCCCGGACCATGGCGAGCCAGATCGCCTGGTTGAGCGGGAAGTCGAAGAGCATGTGCATCCGCTCGTCGGCGTCGAAGGCGCGGCCGCCGAAATAGGCGCCCGCCTTCTCGCGCGGCACGTTGGCCTCGGCCAGCATGATCGCGCCCGCCCGGCGCCAGGAGAGGAAGTCGCGCATCTCCGACAGCAGCAGCAGCGGGTCGCGCTCGGGCTCCTCCTTGAGCCCCTTGTACTCGACGAGGAACGGCACCGCGTCGATGCGGAAGCCCTCGACGCCGAGCTCGAGCCAGCAGCCCATGATGCGCAGGATCTCCTCGCGCACCTGCGCGTTCGAGATGTTGAGGTCGGCCTGGTGCTTGTAGAAGCGGTGCATGTACCACGCGCCCGCCGTCTCGTCATGGGTCCAGACAGCCTCCTGGACGCCGGGGAAGATGATCCCCTCGGTGATGTCGGCGGGCTTCTCCTCGGACCAGACGTACCAGTCGCGCATCGGGAGATCCCGGCCGGCAGGCGGCCCTGAACCAGGGGTGGTCGATCGAGGTGTGGTTGACCACGAGGTCCACCAGCAGCTTCATGCCGCGGTCGCGCGCGGCGCGGCTGAACTCGACGAAGTCGCCCAGGCTCCCCAGGCGCGGATCGACGCCGTAGAAGTCGGTGATGTCGTAGCCGTTGTCGCGGCCCGGCGAGGGGTAGAACGGGTTGAGCCACAGCGCGGTGACGCCCAGCCCCTCCAGGTGGTCGAGCCGGTCGGCCAGGCCGCGGAAGTCGCCCACCCCGTCGCCGTTCGAGTCCATGAAGGTCTCGACGTCGAGGCAGTAGACGACGGCGTTCTTGTACCACAGGTCGATCATGCGCCCCCCTTACGCCGGGTCGGGCCCGGGGTCGAGGATCACGCCCTCGTCGGGGCGCAGCACGCCCTCGAAGGGGCGCGGCCCGTCGCGGTGGGTGGTCAGCAGCAGCGAGCCCTGCGCCTCGACCCGCGCCTCGCGGCCGCCGAGGTTGAGCGCGACCGTCAGGCGGTCCCCGTTCGACGCGCGACGCACCACCAGCGCGTCTCCCTGCGCCTCGACCGCCTCGTAGGCGCCCACGCGCAGCGCGGGCCGCTCGCGGCGCAGCGCGAGGAGCGCGCGCGTCAGCGCCAGGATCGAGGTCGGGTCGCGCTCCTCGCCCGCCACGTTGATCGTCCCGACCTCGCCGCCCACGGGCAGCCAGGGCTCGACGCCGGGCGGGCAGAAGCCGGCGTTGGGCCCGTCCGTCCAGCGCATCGGCGTGCGGCAGGGGTCGCGCCCCTCGCCCATCCCCGGCATGTTGACCTCCCAGGGGTCGCGGATGCGGTCGGGCGGGATCGGCACGTCGCGCATCCCGATCTCGTCGCCGTAGTAGAGCGTGGGCGTGCCGCGCAGGGTGAGCAGCAGCATCATCGCCACCCGCGCCTGCGCGTCGCCGACGCGGCTGGCGATGCGCGGCTGGTCGTGGTTGCCCAAGACCCAGTTGGGCCAGCCGCCCGGCGGCAGCAGCGCCTCGTAGCGTCGGATCAGGTCGCGCAGGGGCTCGGCGCGCCACTCGGCGAAGATCAGCGAGAAGTTGAACGGAAGCTGGATGCCCGAGCCCGCGCCGTAGAAGGTCACGAGCCGCTCCAGCGGAAGGTAGATCTCGCCGATCAGCAGCCGCGGGTCGGCGTAGGACTCGGCCAGCCGCCGCATCGGCTCGATCACCAGCTCCATCAGCTCGGGCCGGTCGGCGCTGTAGGTCTTGATGACCGAGGCGAAGGGCGGATCGGTCTCGGGGTCGTAGGCGGGGTTGAGCGGATCGTCGCGCAGCGAGGCGTCCTTGATGCAGCGATAGACCACGTCGAGCCGGAAGCCGTCCACGCCCCGGTCGAGCCAGAAGCGCATCGCGCCCAGCATCGCCTCGCGCACGTCCGGGTTGCGCCAGTCGAGGTCGGGCTGCTGCGGCAGGAAGCTGTGGAGGTAGAACTGAACGGTGGCCTCGTCCCAGCTCCAGGCCGGGCCGCCCGAGGCGCTCATCCAGTTGTTGGGCAGACGCGCCCGCGGCGGGCCGTCGCCGGGGGCGGGGTCGGCCCACAGGTACCAGTCGCGCTTGGGATCGTCGCGCGAGGACCGGGACGCCTCGAACCACGGGTGGCGGTCCGAGGAGTGGTTGGGCACGAAGTCGAGGATCACCTTGAGGCCGCGCCCATGCGCCGCGGCGATCACCGCGTCGGCGTCCCCCAGCGTGCCGAAGAGCGGATCGACCCCGGTGTAGTCGGCCACGTCGTAGCCGAAATCGGCCATCGGCGAGGGGTAGATCGGCGAGATCCACACCGCGTCCACGCCCAGCCGCGCCAGGTGGTCGATCCGCGCCAGGATGCCGGGCAGGTCGCCAACCCCGTCGCCGCCCGAGTCGCGCCAGGACCGGGGGTAGATCTGATAGATCACGGCATCCTGCCACCAGGGCGTCTCGGCGGGCATCGGCTCTCCTTCACATGTCGGCGGCGGCGGAGCGCCGCGGGGGTGGTCGGCGGCGGAGCGCCGCGGGGGGGTCGGCGGAGCGCGCGGGGGTGGTCGGCGGCGGGCGGGGGGGTGGTCGGCGGCGGAGCGCCGCGGGGGTGGTCGGCGGCGCGTCGCGGGAGCTAGGACGACTGTGCGAGCGCGCAAACGATCGAGGGATCACGGCGGGAATCCGCCGGTGCGGGAGGCGGGCGGGACGGCGGGCGGGACGGCGGCCGGCCCGTCGCGGCACGGGCCGTCGCGGACCCGCTGCGCCGGGCGCGAGGCCATCGGCGCGGCGGTGCGCGAGCCCCCCGGAGGGCTCCGCGGCGGCGGTGCGGCGACGACGCCGACGGACCGGGACCGGCCGCCGCCGCCCGCGCAGCGCCGAGGCCCTGCGAGCCCGACGCCCCTGCCGCCTCGGGCTCGCAGGGCGCGCCGCGCGGGCCTCCGGGCGGCCCCCTACCCGGCGACCCGGACGAGCTGCTTGCCGAAATTGCCGCCCTTGAGCATCGACAGGAACGCGCCCGGCGCGGCCTCGATCCCCTCGGCCACGTCCTCGCGGTGCTTGACGCGGCCGTCGCGGACCATGGGCGCGACTTCGGCCGCGAACTCGTCGTAGAGGTCGTAGTGGTTGGCGATGATGAACCCCTGCACCAGGAGCTGCTTGACGAGGATCGTCCGCCACGCCCTCGGCAGGCGGTCGGGGCCGTCCGAGCCCGCGCCGTCGTACCACGCGATCATGCCGCAGACCGGGATCCGACCGCCCCGGTTCATCAGCGGCAGCACGGCCTCCAAAGTCGCCCCGCCCACGTTCTCGTAGTAGATGTCCACGCCGTCCGGCGCGGCCTCGCCGAGCGCCTCGCGCAGGCCGCTCGCGTCGTGCGCGCGGTGGTCGATGCAGGCGTGAAAGCCCAGCTCGCCCTCGGCGTAGGCGCATTTCTCGGCGCCGCCCGCGACGCCCACCACGCGCAGGCCGCGCGCGCGGGCGATCTGCCCCACCGCGGAGCCGACGGCGCCGGTCGCCGCCCCCACGACCAGCGTCTCGCCCTCTCGCGGCCGGCCGATCCGCGTGAGCCCGTACCAGCCCGTGAAGCCCGGCATGCCGAGCACGCCCAGCGCCGTCTGGACCGGCGCCGCCTGCGGGTCGAGCACGCGCAGCGCCGAGGCCGGCGCCACGGCGTGGGTGGTCCAGCCGAGCTGGCCCAGCACCATGGCGCCCTCGGGCACGTCCCCGCGCGAGGCGATCACCTCGCCCACGGCGCCCCCCTCCATCGTCGCGCCCAGCTCGACGGGCGCGGCGTAGGAGGGGCCCGCATCCATCCGCCCGCGCATGTAGGGGTCGAGCGACAGCCAATGGACCCGCACCAGCGCCTCGCCCTCGTCGGGCTCGGGCACGGCGTCCTCCTCGAGGCGGAAATCCTCCTCGGAGGGCCGCCCCTCGGGCCGGCTCGCCAGCACGATCCGCTTCATCCGCTCGGCCATTTCGGTCTCCTGCGTCCCAACACCCTGGATGGCGAAGACATCGCGCCCTAAGCTCCGCCGACAAGGGCCTCGCCGCAAGACGGGCGACATCCGCGGCGGACGGGGCGGACAGGGAGCGGACAGGGAGGAGACGCCATGCACGGCCTGATGATGCACCGACCGCTCAACATCGCGGGGATCCTGAGCTACGGCGCCCAGTCTCACCCGCAGGGCGAGCTGGTCTCGGCGCGCGTCGAGGGCGACGTGCACCGCGCCACCTACGCCGGGACCGCGCGGCGCGCCGCGCGCCTCGCCCACGCGCTGCGCGCGATGGGGATCGAGCAGGGCGACCGGGTGGCGACGCTCGCCTGGAACGGCCACCGCCACTTCGAGCTCTACTACGCGATCTCGGGGCTCGGCGCGGTGTGCCACACCATCAACCCGCGGCTGTCGGCCGAGCAGATGCTCTACATCCTGCGCCATGCGGGCGACCGGGCGCTGTTCCTCGACGCGACCTTCGCGCCGCTCGTCGCCGGCTTGCGCGACCACATGCCGGAGGGCCTGCGCCTCGTCGTCATGACCGACCGCGAGCACATGCCCGACGGCCTGCATGCGGAGTGCTACGAGGAGCTGCTGGCCGCCCAACCCGACGCGATCGACTGGCCCGAGCTCGACGAGGACGCGGCCGCGGGCCTGTGCTACACCTCCGGGACCACCGGCCGGCCGAAGGGCGCGCTCTACTCGCACCGCTCGACGGTGCTGCACGCCATGCTGGTGGCGATCTCGCTCTCGGACAGCCTGCGGCCGGGGCGCAAGATCCTGCCCGTCGTGCCGCTCTTCCACGTCAACGCCTGGGGGATCCCCTACGCGGCGCCGCTGGCCGGCTGCTCGCTGGTGTTCCCGGGGCCGCGGCTCGACGGGGCGAGCCTGTGGGAGCTGATGGAGGCCGAGGAGGTCTACTCGGCCTGGGGCGTGCCGACGGTGTGGCTCGGGCTGCTCGGGGAGATCCGCCGCCGCGGGCGCCCGCCGCGGGGCCTGGGCGACGTGGTGATCGGCGGCTCGGCCGCGCCGCGCGCGATGATCGAGGCCTTCGAGGACGCGGGCGTCAACGTCTGCCACGCCTGGGGCATGACCGAGATGAGCCCGATCGGCACCCAGGGCAACCTGCCGCGCCATCTCGAGCACCTGCCGCGCGACGAGCGCATGCGCCTCAAGGGCAAGCAGGGCCGGCGCGTGTTCGGCGTCGACCTCAAGATCGTCGGCGAGGACGGCACGCCGCAGCCGCACGACGGCAAGGCCACGGGCGAGCTCTACGTGCGCGGCAACACGGTGATCTCGGCCTACTACGACGACGAGGAGGCGACGCGCGGCGCGTTCGACGCCGAGGGCTGGTTCGCCACCGGCGACATCGCCACCATCGACCCCGACGGCTTCCTGACGCTGACCGACCGCGCCAAGGATCTGATCAAGTCGGGCGGCGAGTGGATCAGCTCGATCGACCTCGAGAACGTGGTGATGTCGCACCCCTGCGTGGCCAACTGCGCCGTGATCGCCGTGCCGCACCCCAAATGGGACGAGCGCCCGCTGCTGGTCGTGGTCCCCGCCGAGAGCGAGCCCGCGCCCGAGCCCGCCGAGCTGCTGGAGCTGCTGGGCGGGCACTTCGCCAAGTGGCAGCTCCCCGACGACGTGGTCTATCTCGACGCGCTGCCGATGACGGCGACGGGCAAGGTCTCGAAGCTGACGCTGCGCGAGCGGTTCGCCGACCACGTGCTGCCGGAGGCGGCGACGGCCTGACATGGAGGGCGTGGGCTTCGAGATCGACGGGCATCCGTTCCACGCCCTGACCTGGGGCGATCCCGCCCGGCCGCTCCTCCTCCTCCTCCACGGCTTCCCCGAGTTCTCCGGCGCCTGGGAGGAGGTCGCGCCGCGGCTCGCCGACGGGTGGTTCTGCGTCGCGCCCGACCAGCGCGGCTACGCGCGCTCCTGGCGCCCCGAGGGCGTGGAGCGCTACGCCATGCGCGGGCTGGTCGCGGACGCCGAGGCCATGACCCTTCGCTTCGGCGGCGGGCGGGCCGCGGGGATCGTGGCGCATGACTGGGGCGCCTCGGTGGCCTACGCGCTGGCGATCCGGGCGCCCGAGCGGCTCGCGCGGCTGGTGGTGGTCAACGGCATCCACCCGATCGCCTTCCAGGAGGCGCTGGCCGAGGGCGGCGCCCAGGCCGAGGCGAGCCGATACATCCCGTGGCTCAGGCGCGAGGGCTCCGAGGCCGCGCTCGTCGCGGACGGATACCGCCGGCTCTGGTCGATGTTCGGCGACCTCTCGGCGCGGATGACGCCCGAGCGGCGGCGCGCCTACGAGGCGGCCTGGGGCGGGGCGGAGGGCCTGCGCTCGATGGTGGACTGGTACCGCGCCTCGCCGATCCAGGTGCCCGAGCCGGGCCATCCGATCCCGCCCGACGCCCTGCCCTCCTGGGACCGCGAGCGGTTCCGGATCCGGGTGCCGCATCTGGTGATCTGGGGGATGCAGGACGCGGCCTTCGCCCCCGGGATGCGCCTGGGCGCGCGGCCCTACGCGGACGCCTTCGAGCTGGAGGAGGTCGAGGGGGCCGACCACTGGGTGATCCATCAGGAGCCGGAGCGGGTGGCGGCCCGCATCGGGCGGTTCCTCGGGGCGGGCTGAGCGACCCGGCCGACCCGCGCCCCCTCGCCTGAGGATGGCGCGGGCGCGGTCCCGTGATGCGGCCGAGCGCCCCTCTTCCACAGCCGCAGCGGGCCCGATCGAGACGGCGCTCCCCGGCCTGCGGCGCGGTCCGGGCGCGGCGTGACGGGCGCTCTCGGGCGGGAGGAGCGGGGCCGGGCACGAAACGGCCGTGCCGGCGTTGGAGGGTGGCACGCAGGATGGAGGCTCGGATGCTCGGACCCTCGGCGACCACCACCCGACTGGCCGGCGCGGCCGCGCTGGCCGCGGGCTGCGGCCCCACGCCCTACCAGCCGGCCGCCGCGCTCGGCGGCACCGGCTACGAGACCACGCGCCTCACCCACGACCGCTACCTGGTGAACTTCGAGGGCAACGCCGCGACCTCGCGCCAGAGGGTCGAGACCGACATGCTCTTCCGCGCGGCGGAGGTCGCGGCGCGGACGGGCCGCCCCTACTTCGCCATCGTCCGGCAGGACACCGAGCGGGACGTGGATCTCGACGTCCTTTACTCCTCGCCGGGCCTTTACGGCTACGGTCACGGCTTCGGGATCGGCACGGGCTTCGGGTTCCCCTACTACACCTCGGTCGGCTACGGTCTGGGCCCGACCGTCACGACGAGCGACGCCTACGAGGCCTTCGCCACGGTGGAGATGCTGGACGCGCGGCCGGCCGGGCGCCCGGACGTGTTCGAGACGCAGGACGTGCTCTCCACCCTCGCGCCGCTGGTCCAGCGGCCGGAGACCTGACGGGGGGGCCTCGGGCCGCGGGCGTCCCCTCGGTCGAGCACGGCAGCCCCCCCTCGGCCAGCCTGCAGCCCGCCCCGATCCGGGCGATCGGGCCCGAGGGAGGGCGTGGCACGGGAGGGCGCGGCGACAGCCTGCCGACCGGTGGACCGTCCCGCGGACTGC
The DNA here is from genome assembly GCA_963799455.1 of uncultured Alphaproteobacteria bacterium. Classification (GTDB taxonomy): domain Bacteria; phylum Pseudomonadota; class Alphaproteobacteria; order Rhodobacterales; family Rhodobacteraceae; genus CAWCXF01. Next base: position 111,848 of record CAWCXF010000008.1, read on the forward strand.
CTCGTCGGCGCCTCAGAGCATTGGGAGGCGATCCCATGCGGACGGTGAGGTGGATGCTTGCGCTCGGCCTCGGCGGCACGGTCGCGGGCTGCGGGGAGGGCGCTCTGCCGCGGGGCGTGACGGGGGGCGTGACGGGGGCGTGACGGGGGGCGCGAGATGGGCGTGGGCGAGGTCGTGGACGACGAGCCGCCGGTCGGCGCCAGCACCGGCGTCCTGACGGATTGGGCGAAGAGCCCGGGCGAGGTGGCGGCGCTCGCCCGGGGCCGGACCGGCGGCTGCTCGTCGGCCGCCGGCGGAAGGCCCGTGAAGGTCAGCGCGTAGCGCGCCGCCACCTCGCCGATGGCCTCCATGTCCTCGGGGATGCGGTAGCCGCGCCCCGGGGCATCTCGGCGAAGAACCCCTCGACGCCGCCGGGGGTGAGGAGGACCGGGTGGCGCCCCGTCTCCTCGCCGACGATCCGGAAGGTGTGGTCGGCGCCGCGCGGCACGAAGGCCGCCTCGCCCGGCCCCACCTCGAAGCCCTCGCCCTCGCCCTCGATCCAGAGCCGGTGGCGGCCGGACAGCACCGCGGAGGTCTCGTCCTCCGCGGCGTGGACATGGCGCGGCGGGCTCGGGCCCACGGGCGAGAAGCCGTCGGGGATCGACAGCGCCCCGCTCGTCCGTTCGCCCGCCCGTCCGCTCGGCCGCCCGTCCGCTCGGCCGAAGGGATGGCGCGGTAGCCCGTCCCGTTCGACCAGATGGCGTCGAGGCCGAGCAGGGCCGCGTCCGCCGGATCCCGAGCGGCCGCGGGCGCGGCGGAAGCGGCGGCAGCCAGAGCGGCCCGGACATGGCATGGCCGGGGGGGCGCCGGCGCGTCGCCTCCCTGAGCTTGGATCACACGCATGGATGAAGCCTCGCATGGCGTGGAGAACCCCCGCGTCCCGTCTGCGTCGATGTCAGGTCGACGTGCCGGACGCCGCTGCGCCGCGCAGGCTCGCCACAGGGAGCCACAGGGAGGCGGGCCGGGCCGGGCCTTCTCCCCTGGCCGATCCAGCTTGCCGGGTGGTGCGCTCCTCACACCTCCAGCCACTCGCGGCGCACGTCGTCGCGCTCGGCGAACTCGGCCGGCGTTCCGGCGTAGACGATCTCGCCATGGCCCATGACGTAGACGCGCGCGGCGATCCTGAGGGCGATCGACAGCTTCTGCTCCACGAGCAAGATCGCCACCCCTTCGCGCGCGATCTCGGCGATCAGCTCGCCGACCTGGGCCACGATCAGCGGCGCCAGCCCCTCGGTGGGCTCGTCGATGATCACGAGGTCCGGATCGCCCATCAGCGTGCGGCAGATGGTGAGCATCTGCTTCTCGCCGCCCGAGAGCACGCCCGCGGCGACATCGGCGCGCCGCGCGAGGTTGGGGAACATGCCCATCGCGCGCTCGGGCGTCCAGCGGCCCGGCTTGCCCATGTCCTTGATGCCGAGCGTGAGGTTCTGGCGCACGCTCATCATCGGGAAGATCGCGCGGTCCTCGGGCACGTAGCCGAGGCCCGCGCGCGCGATGCGGTGCGACGGCCAGCCCGCCACGTCCCGCCCCTTGAAGCGCACGATCCCGCGCGGCGCCACCTCGCCCATGATCGCCTTGGCGGTGGTCGAGCGCCCGACCCCGTTGCGCCCCAGGAGCGCCACCACCTCGCCGGGATCCACCGCGAGGGTGACGCCGCGCAGCACATGGCTCTTGCCGTAGAAGGCATGCAGGTCGCGCACCTCCAGCATCGGGCCTGGCACGGGCGGCGCGCCGTCCGTCACGCGGCCTCCTCGCCGAGATAGGCCTCGCGCACCCGTCGGTCGCCGCGGATCGCCTCGGGGGGCCCCGAGGCGATGATCTCGCCGTAGACCAGCACCGAGATGCGGTGCGCGAGGCCGAACACCACGCCCATGTCGTGCTCGACGATGACGAGCGTCTTGCCCAGCGTGGCGCGCTCGATCAGCGCCACGGCGCGATCGGTCTCGGCGTGGCTCATGCCGGCGGTGGGCTCGTCGAGCAGGATCACGTCGGCGCCCCCGGCGATGGTCACGGCGATCTCCAGCGTGCGCTGGTCGGCATAGGGCAGCGAGGCGGCGGGGAGCTGGGCCTTGTCGATCAGCCCCACGGTGTCGAGGATCTCGGCCGTGCGCTCCTGCACGTCCTTGAGCGCGCCGACGTTGCGCCAGAAGGCGTAGCCGTGGCCCATCGGGTAGAGCAGCGCGCAGCGCACGTTCTCGCGCACGCTCATGGCGCCGAAGACGTTGGAGACCTGGAACGAGCGGCTGAGGCCGCGGCGCGCGATGGCGTGGGGCCTGAGCCCCGAGATGCGCGCCCCGTGGAGGCGCACCTCCCCCGAGGTGAGCGGGTGCAGGCCGGAGATGAGGTTGAAGAGCGTGGACTTGCCCGCACCGTTGGGGCCGATGATGGCATGGCGCTCGGCCCTGCCCACGTCGAGGGTGACGCCGCGGATGATCTCGGCCGGGCCGAAGGACTTCGTCACGTCGCGCAGGGCGAGGGCCGGCTCGCTCATTCGGCCCCCCTCACGGCGGCGCGGCGCAAAAGCCACAGCCCCGCCGCCAGGGGCACGAGCGCCGCGGCCCAGCTCAGCGCGCGGTCGGGCGGCAGGGCCAGCCCGAAGGGCTCGAACACCTCGCCGTAGCCGCTCGACCAGCGCACCGCGATCTCGACCAGCACGATCAGCCCCGCGAAGGCCAGCGCCGCGGCGGCGCCCATCCGCCCCCATCGCGCGAGCCTTCGCCCCGCGCCGGGCCGGCTCGCGCCGTGCCAGAGGGCCGCGAGGATCCCTGCCAGCCCGTCGGGGGCGAACATCACGATGGCGATGAAGAGCACGCCGAGGTAGAGCAGCCACGCCTCGGTCAGATCCGACAGGCTCGACTGCATCAGCGTGAGCACGACGGCGCCGAGGACCGGGCCCCAGAAGTAGCGGATGCCGCCGACATAGGCCATCAGCAGCACCAGGCCCGAGGGGACGAGCGAGAACGACAGCGGCGTGAAGATCTCGTAGTTCACCGCCGCCATGCCGCCGGCGAGCCCGGCGAAGCCGCCCGCGGCGACGAAGACGAGGTAGCGCACGCGGGTGGGGTCGTAGCCCACGAACATCACCCGCTCGGGGTTGTCGCGCACCGCCTCGCCCATCTTGCCCAAGGGCGTGCGCGAGAAGGCGAAGATCGCCACGGTGCCGACCAGCGTCCATGCGGCCACGAACCAGTAGACCTCCTCGATGGGCCCGAGCGAGAGGCCGAAGAGCTCCGGCCCGTTCATGCGGTCGCCGGTGATGCCGCCCTCGCCCCCGAACACGGAGGTGAAGAGGAAGCCCGCCGCCGCCACCAGCTCGGCCAGCCCGAGCGAGATCATGGCGAAGGGGACGCCGGCGCGGCGGCAGGACGGCCAGCCGATCACCGCGCCCGCGAGCGCGCCGCCCGCGAAGCCCACCAGCGGCAGCGCGAAGACGGGGACGTGGGCGAAGAGGCCCGCCTCGTCCTCGATGGCGATCATGGCGTGCATCGCGGCGTAGCCGCCGAGCCCGAAATAGACCGCGTGGCCGAAGGACAGCAGCCCCGCCCGGCCGAGCAGCATGTTGAACGACAGCGCGAAGACGATGTTGATGCCGATGGCGTTGAGCAGGCTCAGGGCGGTGCGCGACGGCCCGAGCAGCGGGATCGCGGCCAGCACCACGCCCATCGCCACGAAGGGCAGCACGCGCGTGCGGAAGCGCTCGGCGGACGAGGGCGCGAGGCTCGGGCGCTCGCTCGGGCTCGGGGGGCGCGGCGAGGTGAGGGTCGCGTCGCTCAAAACTCGCGCTCCCCCATGAGCCCGCGTGGCCGGACCATCAGCATCAGCACCAGCAGCAGGAAGGGCAGCATCGGCGCGAGCGAGGCGATCGAGATGCGCCCGAGGTCGCTCGTCGCGCTCAGCCCCGCCCAGCCGAGCATGTCGGCGAAGGTGGTGTCGATGGCGATGGCGAAGGTCTGCAGGAGCCCGATCAGCAGCGAGGCGACGAAGGCGCCCTCGAGGCTGCCCATGCCGCCCACCACGACGACGACGAAGACGATGGGGCCGATCGACAGCGCCATGCCGGGCTCGGTGACGAGGAGGTTGCCGCCGATCACCCCCGCGAGCCCGGCGAGCCCGGTGCCCATGCCGAAGACGATCATGAAGAGCCTGGGCACGTCGTGGCCGAGATGGCCGACCATGTGGGGATGGGTCAGCGCGGCCTGGATGACGAGCCCCGCGCGGGTGCGCTTGAGCAGCAGCCAAAGCGCCGCCAGCATGGCGACGGAGACCGCCAGCATGAAGATCCGATAGGCGGGATACTGCGCGCCGAAGAGGGTGAAGAGCGGGAAGTCGAGCGCCTCTGGCACCGTGTAGGCCAATGGCAGCCGGCCCCAGACGATGCGCACCACCTCCTCGATCAGGTAGGCGAGCCCGAAGGTGAAGAGAAGCTCCGCGAGGTGGCCGTTGGCGTGCACGGGCCTGAGCCCCCAGCGCTCGATGCCCGCGCCGACGAGCCCCACGAGGACGGGGGCGAGGAACAGCGCGACCCAGAAGCCGGTGGTCTGCCCGAGCGTGAAGGCGGCGTAGGCGCCCAGCATGTAGAAGCTGGCATGGGCGAAGTTCAGCACGCCCATCATCGAGAAGATCAGCGTCAGCCCCGCGGACAGCATGAACAGCAGCAGCCCGTAGATGACCCCGTTCAGCAGCGAGAAGACGAGGGTCTCCATCGGCATCTCCCTGGCCTCATCGGCTCCCTGGCCCCGTGCCCGGCCTCGCCCGGATCGCGCCCACCGCCGGCCTCCGGGAGCCCCCCGCGGCCGCGCCGCGGATGCGCCCCGCCCCGGGGGCGGCCTTCACGTCCCGCGCGAGCGCCCCGGCCCGCGAGCCGGGGCGCCCTTCCTCTCGGCCGCGGCGCCGGCCACCCCTCGATCCGCGCCGGCCACCGGGCCCGGCGCTCGAGAGGCCACGGGCCGGGACGCGCGCCCGCGGACCGCCCGGGCGGTCCGGATCCTGCCCGACTAGCCCTGCTCGGGCCGCTCCATCTCGCAGGTGGTCTCGGCGCGCGTGGCCTCGGCCGGGATCGCGCCGTCCTCGTCCACGACGAAGCCGTAGGGGGTGCCCTCCACGGTGCGCGCGGCTTGGTCCGAGAACGTCGAGATGAACAGCGGCTGGATCAGCTGGTGGTTGTCCTCGCGCATCGACACGGTGCCGTAGGGCGTCTCCAGCTCCATGCCCTCGAGCGCGAAGGCGACGGCGGTGGGGTCGGCGGTCCCGGCCTCCTCGATGGCCATGTCGAGCATCTGCATGAGGTTGAGCACGCGCTGGTAGTAGAGGTCGAGCCCGCCGAGCTCCTCCTCGAACGCGTCCATCAGCGCGACCTGGTCCGGCGGGGCCTCGACGTTCTCGGTGAACTCGGAGACCTGCTTGACGAGCCCGACCCCGCTCGACCCGATCGCGGTGGGGGTGCCGAGGCCACCGGCGTAGTAGGTGAGGTAGGGCACGTCCTGGCCCGCGTCGGCCGCGGCCTTGACGAGGAGCGTGAGGTCGGCGCCCCAATTGCCGGTGATCACGAGGTCGGCGCCCGACGACATCATCTTCTGGACGTAGGGCGTGAAGTCCTTGACCTTGCCCAGGGGATGCAGCTCGTTGCCGACGATCTCGATGTCGGGGCGCTTCTGCTCGATCATCCGCACCGCGGCGTCGGCCACCGAGCGGCCGAAGGTGTAGTCCTGCCCGAGGATGTAGACCGATCCGATGTCGTCTTGCCCAGCCAGCCAGTCGGTCAGCGCGGCCATCTTCATGTCGGCGTCGGCGTCGAAGCGGAAGTGCCAGAACGAGCAGTCGTCGTTGGTGAAGGCGGGATCGACCGCGGCGTAGTTGAGGAACAGCACCTCCTCGCCGGGGTTGCGGGCGTTGTGCTTGTCGATCGCGTCGATGAGCGCGGCGGCGACCGACGACCCGTTGCCCTGCACCACGTAGCGGATGCCCTGGTCGATCGCCTTCTGGAGCTGGACGAGGCTCTCCTTGGGGTCGGTCTTGTTGTCGAAGCCGACGACCTCGAAGGTCGGGTCGCCCTCCCCGGCCTCGGCGTTGAGCCGCTCGGCGGCGAAGGTGAAGTGCTTGAGCCCGCTGTCGCCCACATTGGCGAAGGCGCCCGAGAGCGGGTCGATGTAGGCGATCTTGACGGTCTCGGCCTGGGCGTGGGCCTGGACCGCGGCGACGGCGACGGCCGCGCCCATGGCGGCGACGATGATCCTCATGGCTCTCCTCCCGGCCGGCTCCGCGGGGCGCGTGCGGCTCTTGTCATGACGCGAGGGGAACGGGCGGGGGGCCGTGTTGTCAAGCGTCACGTCGGGTCCTATCGTCCGCCGCGACGCGCCGCCGCTGGTGGTCCGACGAGAGCGCCGCGCGACCGACCGCGCGGGCGTTCGCGCCGCTCCTAGCGGGGCACGGCGCCCCGCCGGGCGTTCGCGGCCAGGCGTCGAGGATGGAGGGACACGATGACGAGCCGGACCGACGGGGGCGTCCGCGTCCTGCGCGCGCCCCACGCCCTTCGCGCGAGGCGCGCGTGAACCTCTTCGACCTGAGCGGCAAGACGGCGCTCGTCACCGGCGGCGCCTCGGGCATCGGGCGCATGGCGGCCGAGGGGCTGGCGCGCGCCGGCGCCCACGTCATGATCGCCTCGCGCAAGGCCGAGGCCTGCGAGGCCGCCGCCGAGGAGATCGCCGCGATCGGCGCGGGCTCGGCGGAGGGCTTCAGCGGCGACGTCTCGACCGAGGCGGGCGTCGCGGCGCTGGCGTCCGAGGTCCGCGCCCGCACCGACCGGCTGCCGATCCTGATGAACAACGCCGGCCGCTCCTGGGGCGAGCCGCTGGGCGCCTTCCCGTTCGACGCCTGGGACAAGGTGATGAGCCTCAACGTCGCGGGCCTGTTCCACCTCACCCAGACGCTGCTGCCGGAGCTGGAGGCCGCGGCCTGCGACGACGACCCGGCGCGCGTCATCAACGTGGGCTCCGTGATGGGCGAGGTGCCCCAGGGCGACGGCGCCTACTCCTACGCCGCCTCCAAGGCCGCGGTGCACCACGTCACGCGCATCCTCGCCAAGGAGCTGGCCGGCCGCCGCATCACCGTCAACGCGCTGGCGCCGGGCCCCTTCGTCAGCCGGATGACCGCCTTCGCCACCGGCGACGAGGGCACGCGCGCCCGCGTCGGCGCCCAGGTTCCCCTGGGCCGCGTGGGCGCGCCCGAGGACATCATGGGCTGCGTCCAGTTCCTCGCCGGCCGCGGGGGCGGCTACGTGACGGGCGCGATCATCCCCGTCTCGGGCGGCATCAACGTCGAGACGGGGCCGGCCATCTTCCGCGAGGCCCTTTCTTGACCGGCGACGGCCGGCGCGGCCGCGGCGACGGCGGCCGGCGCGCGAGCGGGCGCGCCTTGGGTGGCGCGTCCCCAGCGACCGGAGTGTGGGTGCCAACCCACCGACCACCCGCCGGTCGCAGCAGCGGTGGGTCGGCACCCACCCTACGGCCGATCGCCGCCCTCGTCCGGCCCGAGGAGCGCGCTCCGTGAGCCCCCAGGACGCCGCGCGGGCCGGGCCCGAGGGCGAGCGCGTCTCGCGCTGGCTCGCCGTCGACCAGGCGCGGATCGACGCCTTCGCCGAGGTCATCGAGGACCACCAGTTCATCCACGTCGATCCCGAGCGCTCCGCGCAGACCCGCTTCAAGGGCACCATCGCGCATGGGTTCCTGACGCTCTCGCTGCTCTCGGCGATGGCCTACGACGCGATCCCCCTGACCGACGCGCTCAGCGTCAACTACGGCTTCGACCGCATCCGCTTCCTGTCTCCGGTCCCCGCCGGCGCCCGCGTGCGCGGGCGCTTCACCCTGGCCGAGGTCGAGGAGCGCGTCCCCGGCGAGCGGACGCTGCACTGGGACGTGAGCGTCGAGGTGGAGGGCGCGCCGCGCCCCGCCCTCGTCGCGCGCTGGCTCTCGCGGCGCTACGCGAGCGCCGATTGAGGCGGCCGACGCGGTGGCCCCGCGGGGCGCGGGGCGCTAGGTTCGCCCCTGAATCGAGGAGGATCCCATGCGCGACGCCGTCATCGTCTCGACCGCCCGCACGCCGATCGGCCGCGCTCATCGCGGCGCGTTCAACGACACCCAGGCCCAGGCGCTCGCCGGCCACGCCGTGGCCCACGCCGTCGAGCGCGCTGGGATCGACCCGGCCGAGGTCGAGGACGTGGTGATCGGCGCGGCCCTCCAGCAGGGGTCCACGGGCTACAATCTCGGACGCCAGGCGGCGCTGCGTGCGGGGCTGCCCGTCACCGTCGCCGGCATGACCATGGACCGGCAATGCGCGTCCGGCATGATGGCCATCGCCACGGCCGCCAAGCAGGTGCTCCACGACGGCATGGAGATCGTCGTGGGGGCGGGCTGCGAGTCGATCTCGCTGGTGCAGAACGAGCACCAGAACGGCTGGCGCGCCCGCGACCCCGAGCTGATGGAGATGCACCCCGCGATCTACGTCTCGATGCTGGAGACGGCCGAGATCGTCGCCGACCGCTACGGCGTGCCGCGCGAGGCGCAGGACGCCTACGCCCTCCAGTCGCAGCAGCGCACCGCCCAGGCGCAGGCCGACGGGCGGTTCGACCGCGAGATCGTGCCCCTGCCGTCCGTCATGAAGGTGCAGGACAAGGAGACCGGCGAGATCTCCGACCGCGAGGTCACGCTGCGCTCGGACGAGGGCAACCGGCCGCAGACGACGCTCGAAGGGCTGCGCTCGCTCAAGCCGGTGTTCAAGGGCGGGCTCCAGGTCCGGGAGGGCGGCCACATCACCGCCGGCAACGCGAGCCAGCTCTCGGACGGCGCCTCGGCGGCCGTGGTGATGGAGGCCAAGCAGGCCGAGCGGCGCGGCCTGGAGCCGCTCGGGCGCTACGTCGGCATGGCGGTGGCGGGCTGCGAGCCCGACGAGATGGGGATCGGCCCGGTCTTCGCCGTGCCGAGGCTGCTGGAGAACCACGGCCTCAGCGTCGAGGACATCGACCTGTGGGAGCTCAACGAGGCCTTCGCCGTCCAGGTGATCTACTGCCGCGACAAGCTCGGCATCCCCGACGATCGCCTCAACGTGGACGGCGGCGCGATCTCGATCGGCCACCCCTACGGCATGTCGGGCGCGCGCATGGTCGGCCACGCGCTGATCGAGGGCAAGCGCCGGGGCGCCCGCCACGTGGTCTGCACCATGTGCGTGGGCGGCGGCATGGGGGCTGCGGGCCTCTTCGAGGTGCTCTGATGCCGGACGACCAAGCCCCCGCCCGCGCCCTGCCCGCCGCGCTCCAGGGGCTGCGCATCCCCGCCGTGGGCGCGCCGCTCTTCATCGTCTCGAACCCCGACCTCGTGATCGCCCAGTGCACCGCCGGGGTCGTCGGCTCCTTCCCCGCGCTCAACGCGCGCGAGGGCGACGGCGAGCCGATCATGCTGGAGGCCTGGCTCAAGCGCATCACGGAAGGGCTCGACCGGCACAACCAGGCCAACCCCGACCGGCCGGCCGCGCCCTACGCGGTCAACCAGATCGTCCACCGCTCGAACGTCCGGCTGGAGCGCGACCTGGAGATCTGCGCGCGCTGGAAGGTGCCGATCTGGATCACCTCGCTCGGGGCTCGGGTCGAGGTCAACGACGCGGCGCATTCCTGCGGCGGGATCGCGCTCCACGACATCATCAACGACACCTACGCCCGCAAGGCGATCGCCAAGGGCGCCGACGGGCTGATCGCCGTCGCGGCCGGCGCGGGGGGCCATGCCGGGCCGCTCTCCCCCTTCGCGCTGATCCACGAGATCCGCGAGTGGTGGGACGGCCCGCTGCTGCTGTCGGGCGCCATCGGCACCGGCGGCGCGCTGCTCGCGGCGCAGGCGATCGGCGCCGACCTCGGCTATGTCGGCTCGCCCTTCATCGCCACCCACGAGGCCAACGCCGATCCCGCCTACAAGCAGATGCTGGTGGACAGCCGGGCCGAGGACATCGTCACGTCCTCGCTCTTCACCGGGATCTCGGGGAACTACCTCGGCCCGTCGATCGCGCGCGCGGGGCTCGACCCATCGAGCCTCGCCACCGCGGACGCCTCCTCGATGAGCTTCGAGGGCGGCTCGTCCAAGGCCAAGGCGTGGAAGGACATCTGGGGCTCGGGCCAGGGCATCGGCGCGATCAAGGCGGTCACGTCCGCCGCCGAGGTCGTCGAGCGGCTGGAGCGCGAGTATCACGCGGCGCGGGCCCGCATCTGTGGAGGGACGGCATGAAGGACTCTCACGAGGCACGGGGCGCCGCGATGGATCTGGGCGTCACCGACCGGCTCGCGCCGCTGCTCGACGCGGTGCGCACGATGGTGCGCGACGAGATCGCGCCGCTCGACAAGGAGTACCACGAGGAGGTCGGCCGTCACCCCTCGGGCGACCGCTTCCAGCTGACCTCCCGCCAGCGCGAGATCCTGGGCGGGCTCAAGGCGCTCGCCCGCGAGCGCGGCCTGTGGAACTTCTGGCTCACCGACAGCGACAAGGGCCTGGGCCTCACCACGGTCGAGTATGCCTACCTCGCCGAGGAGATGGGCAAGGTCCGCATCGCGGCCGAGGTGTTCAACTGCTCGGCCCCCGACACCGGCAACATGGAGGTGCTGGAGCGCTACGGCTCGGACGCCCACAAGGAGCGCTGGCTACAGCGGTTGTTGGAGGGCGAGATCCGCTCGGCCTATCTGATGACCGAGCCCGCCGTGGCGTCGTCGGACGCCACCAACATCGCGCTCGAGGCGCGGCGCGACGGGGACCACTACGCCCTGAACGGCGAGAAGTGGTGGGCCTCCGGAGCGGGCGACCCGCGCTGCGCGGTCTACATCGTCATGGCGCGCACCGACCCGGATGCCGAGAAGCACGCGCGGCACTCGATGTTCGTGGTCGCCGCCGACAGCCCTGGCATCGAGGTGCTGAGGCCCCTCCAGGTGTTCCACAACGACGACGCGCCCCACGGGCACATGCACATCCGCTTCACCGATGTCCGCGTGCCGGCCGAGGATCTGATCCTCGGCGAGGGCCGCGGCTTCGAGGTGGCGCAAGGGCGCCTCGGGCCGGGGCGCATCCACCACTGCATGAGGTCCATCGGCCAAGCCGAGGCGGCGCTGGAGTTGATGTGCCGCCGGGCGCTCTCGCGCGAGGCCTTCGGCAAGCCGCTCGCCCAGCTCGGCGCCAACCACGACATCATCGCCAATGCGCGCATGGAGATCGAGCAGGCGCGGCTGCTGTGCCTCAAGACCGCCTGGGTGATGGACACCCAAGGGGTGCGTGCGGCCCAGCCCTGGATCAGCCAGATCAAGGTCGTGGCGCCCCTGATGGCCCTGGAGGTCGTGGACGAGGCGATCCAGATGCATGGCGGCGGCGGCATCTCGCAGGACTTCCCGCTCGCCGCGATGTGGACCAACCTGCGCACACTGCGCCTCGCCGACGGGCCGGACGCGGTGCATCGCCGCCAGGTCGCGCGCGCGGAGCTGAGGCGCTACACCAACGAGCGCGTGTGAGCGAGATCCTCCTGATCCGCCACGCCCAGGCCTCCTTCGGCGCGGCCGACTACGACGTGCTCTCGGCGCTCGGCCACCGCCAGGCGAAGGCCCTGGGCCGCGCGCTGCGGGGCCTGGAGGTCGCCGCGGCCTTCATCGGCCGCCAGCGGCGCCACCGCGAGACCTGGGAGGGGATGGCCGAAGGGCTCGGGGTGGCGGTCGAGCCCAGCATGCATCCGGGGCTGGACGAGTTCGACTTCGCGGGGCTGCTCGCGGCCTCGGGGCGGCGCGAGGCCGCCACGGCCGACCGTCGCGCCCATTTCCGGGCTCTCAGGGAGGCGGTGCTCGAATGGCAACGCGGCGAGGTCGAGGGCGCGCCCGAGACCTGGGAGGCCTTCTCGGCCCGCGTCGCCGAGGCGCGCGACGCGCTGATGGCGGCGGCGCCGTCCGTCGCCGTCTCCTCGGGGGGTGCGATCGCGCAGATGGTGGCGACGACGCTGCGCGCGCCGCCCGACCGGATGATCGAGCTTCAGCTCCAGATGCGCAACTGCGCGGTGTCGCGCCTTATCGCGGGGCGGCGCGACGTCTACCTCCACAGCTTCAACGAGGCGTCCCGCGCGCCCGCCGACGCCGAGCTGGTGAGCTACGCATGACCCGCGCCCCGCATCCCCTGACGTCGGTGTCCGCATGAGCACGGCACTCGACACCGCCGCCGTGGAGGCCTGGCTGACCGGCCGTCTCGACGGCTTCGAGGGGCCGCTCGCCGCCGCGAAGATCCCCGGCGGCCAGTCGAACCCGACCTACCGGCTCCACACGGCCTCGCGCGACTACGTGCTGCGCCGCAAGCCCTCGGGCCGGCTCCTGAAGTCGGCCCACGCCGTGGACCGCGAGTTCCGCGTCCAGCGGGCGCTGGCCTCCACCGAGGTGCCCGTCGCGCGGATGCATCTGCTGTGCGAGGACGACGCCCTGATCGGCTCGGCCTTCTACGTCATGGAGCACGTCGCCGGGCGCAGCTTCGACGACCCGCGGCTGCCGGAGGTCGGCCGCGAGGAGCGCACGGCGCTCTACGACGAGATGAACCGCGTCCTGACCGCGATCCACGCGGTGGACGTGGAGGCCGTCGGCCTGGCCGACTACGGCCCCCCCGGCGACTACTACGCCCGCCAGCTCGGGCGCTGGACCAAGCAGTATCGGGCGTCCGAGACCGAGCCGATCCCGGCGATGGACGAGCTGATCGGCTGGCTCGGCGAGAACCTCCCCCCCGACGACGGCCGCCGCACGCTGGTCCATGGCGACTACCGGCTCGACAACCTGCTCTTCGCGCCCGATGCGCCCCGCTGCGCCGCCGTGCTCGACTGGGAGCTCTCGACGCTGGGCCACCCCTTCGCCGACCTCGCGGCGCTCGTGATGCAGTGGCGCAGGCCGCCGGGGCCTGAGGGGCGCGGGCTCGAAGGGGTGGACCGCGCGAGGCTCGGCATCCCCTCGGACGAGGCGTTCGTGGCGGCCTACTGCGAGCGCGCCGGCATCGCCGGCATCCCGCGTTTCGGCTTCTACCTCGCCTTCTCCTTCTTCCGCATGGGCGCGATCCTCCAGGGGGTGAAGAGGCGCGCGCTCGACGGCAACGCGTCGGACCCCGAGCGGGGCCTCCGCATGGGCGCCCATGTCCCGCGCTTCGCCGAAGGGGGGCTGGCCGCGGCGCGCGGCGAGACGATCGGTGGCTGAGCCCTGCGGCGACCGGACCTCGCCGATTGCGCGGGCCGATGGCCGGGCCGCGGGGGGCGGGCGCCACCGATCGCCCGCCCATCCCGCAGCCCTTTCGGCCGCCGCTCCGAGGCGAGGACCGCGGGAGGCTCGCCATGGCTGAAGCGCCCGGCCGATACGAGGGCCGCGTGGTCCTCATCACCGGCGCGGCGGGGGGCTTCGGCACCCTCGCAGCGCGGCGCTTCGCGCAAGCGGGCGCGCGCCTCGCGCTGTCGGACCGGGCGGAGGGTCCGCTCCTCGCGCTGGCGGACGAGCTGGGCGCCTTCGCGCAACGGGTGGACGTGTCGGACGAGGCGTCGGTCGCGGGCCACGTCGCGGCGGCGCTGGAGCGCTTCGGGCGGCTCGACGTGGCGGTCAACAACGCGGGCGTCGGCCACGCGCTGATGCCCATCACCGACACGCCGGTCGCCGAATTCGACCGCATGATGGCCGTCAACGCGCGCGGCGTGTTCCTCGGCATGAAGCACCAGCTCGCGCCGATGATCGCGGCCGGGCGCGGCGCGGTGCTCAACGTGGCCTCCGCCGCGGGGCTCGTCGGCGCGGGGCAGCTCGCGGCCTACGCGGCCTCCAAGCACGCCGTGGTGGGGCTGACGAGGGCTGCGGCCGACGAGGTGGCGCGAGCGGGCGTGCGCGTCAACGCGCTCTGCCCCTCCTTCGCCGCCACGCCCTTGTTCGAGGAGATGGCCGACGCCGTCGCCCTGCGCCGCGGCGGCACGCGCGAGGACGCCCACGCCCGCATCGCCTCGCGCGTGCCGATGCGGCGCGTGGCCCGGCCCGAGGAGATCGTCCAGGCCATGCTGTGGATCTGCCACGACGACAACGCCTTCATGACCGGCCAGGCGATCGCGCTCGACGGCGGGCTCACGGCGGTCTGACGGCGGTCCGACGGCGCTCCGACGGCGCTCCGACGGCGGTCCGACGGCGGTCCGACGGCGGTCCGCCGAAGGGTCTCGGGGGGGGCCGACGCGGCGGCACGGCGTCAACGCCATTGATCACCCACCGACTCTGCATTAGCGACAGGATCAACGAACGGGCCGCTCGACGCGCCCGACGGGAGGACATCCATGAGACATCTCGCCATCGCCGCGCTGCTGGCGCTCGGCACGCCCGCAGGCGCGCAGACGACCCTGATCTACGGCGAGGCCGGCCCCAACCGGGGCGCGCGCGCCGAGGCGACGCAATGGTTCGCCGACCAGGTGGCGGAGCGCTCGGGGGGCGACCTGAACCTCGATCTCCAGTGGGGCGGCGCGCTCTTCAAGTCCGAGGCCGCGGCGCAGTCGATCCGCGACGGGGTGGCCGACCTCGGCACCGTGATCGCCGTCTACTACCCGCAGGAGATGGCGGGCTACGGCATCGCCGACCTGCCGCTCGAGAACCCCGACGCCTGGGTCGGCATGCGCGCCACCGACGAGCTGATGCGCACCAACGAGGCGATCGCGCAGGATCTGGCGGACAAGGGCCTGGTCTACATCGGCACCTACACCACCGGTGAGGTCAGCATCGGCTGCAAGGACGCCGCGATCCGCACGGCGGACGACATCGACGGCCTCAAGGTGCGCGGCGTCGGCGCCTACGGCGACGCCTTCGGCGAGCTTGGCGCGTCGCTGGTCAACATGTCGATCTACGACGCCTACCAGGGGCTCGACACCGGGCTCATCGACTGCTCGCAGGGCTACCCCTACGCCGTCTCGGCCCTGAAGCAGGGCGAGGTGATGGACAGCTACACGCTGCTCGACTGGGGCCAGATCGGGGGCCTGGGCATCTTCATGAACGCGCGCGCCTTCGAGGCGCTCTCGCCCGAGCAGCAGGCGGTTCTGATGGAGGTCGGCTCCGAGCTCGCCGACGAGTTCGGCCGCCGGCTCAACGACGCCAACGACGCCGCCATCGAGGAGCTGCGCGAGCAGGGCGTCGAGGTCATCGAGCTGCCCGAGGCGGAGCGCGCGAAGCTCGTCGAGGAGGGCAAGCCCTACATCGACGAATGGGTCGGGACGGCGAGCGCGGTCGGCCTGCCCGCCGAGGAGATGCTGGAGGAGTATCGCAGCCTGATCGACACCTACACCGAGGAGCGCGACGCGCAAGGCTACCCCTGGGAGCGCTGAGGGAGGCGGGCCGTGGAGCCCGACCGGGGGGCCGGGCCCGGCTCCGCCTGGGGCCGGCTGGAGGCGGTGCTGCTGGCGGTGGGCGCGGCGGCGATCCTGGCGCTCGGGGCGATGATCACACTCAACGTGCTCGGCCGCGCGCTCCTCGGCGCCTCGCTGCCCGACACGGTGGTGCTGGTGCGCGAGGCGATGGTGGCCGCGATCGTGCTGCCGCTCGCCGCCGCCACGGCCGCGCGCGGCCACATCGCGGTGGCCTTCCTCGCCGACCGCTTCCCCACTCGCGCGCGCTCCTGGACCTTCGTGCTGGGCTCGGTCGCGGGCGCGCTGGCGCTGCTGCCGCTCCTTTGGGCCGGCTGGGGCGAGCTCGTCCACAACTGGACCACGGGGGGCTTCTTCGCGGGCGACCTGGACCTGCCGCGCTGGCCCGGCCGGGCGCTCTTCCTGATCGGCGTCGGCGCCTGCTGGGTCCGGCTCGTGGTCATGGCCTGGGGCGACGCGGGCGCGGCGCTGCGCGGCGAGGAGGTGGCGCCCGAGCCCCCGGCCGATCTGCGCGACGGCATGGAATGAGACGGTCCGTCCCCGGGACGCCGAGCCTGGCGCGAGCGACCCCCTCCTCATCGCGCGCGGCGACAGCCGATCGCCGCCCCGTCACGCGGCTGGCCGGGAAGTCCTCCGCCGCCGCGAGCCTCGTCCCCCCGCCCGGCCGTCGGCTCCGAGCCCGGCGCCGACCCCCTCCCCCGTCTCCGGGCACCGGACCCGGAGCGTGATCGACCCGGCCACCATCGGGCTCGCCGCCGCCGCCGTGGTTCTGGTGCTGCTGGCGCTGCGCGTGCCCATCGCCTTTGCGCTCGCGGGCGTGGCCACGTTGGGAACCTTCGTCGTCTTCGCCACCCGGACGGGGGTCTTCACGCCCGAGCGCGCGTTCAGGCCCACCGCGTCGCTGGTGTTCTCGAACTCCTTCGACCTGATCCACTCCTACGACCTGAGCATGATCCCGCTCTTCGTCGCGCTGGGCCACGTGGCCTACCGCGCGGGCATCACGACGCGGATCTACGACGCGGCCAAGGTGTGGCTCACGCGGCTGCCCGGCGGCGTGGCGATGGCCTCGGTGGTGGGCTGCGGGGGGTTCTCGGCGATCACCGGCTCCTCGATCGCCTGCGCCTCGACCATGGGGCGCATCTGTGTGCCCGAGATGCTCCGGATGGGCTACGACCCGCGGCTCGCCACCGCATCGGTCGCCGCCGGCGGCACGCTCGGCTCGCTGATCCCGCCCTCGGTGCTCTTCATCATCTACGGCATCTTCACCGAGACCTCGATCAGCCGGCTGTTCCTCGCGGGCGTGCTGCCGGGGCTGCTGACGCTCGCGGGCTTCCTGCTGGTGATCGCCGTCTGGGCCGCGCGCGACCCCGCCGCCGCCCCCGCCGGCGAGGGCGTCGCCGGCCGCGAGCGGCTGGCCGCGGCGGTGGGCGCCTGGCCCGCGCTGCTGCTCTTCGGGCTCATCGTCGGCGGCATCTACGGCGGCGTGTTCACCGCCACCGAGGCCGCCGCCATCAGCCTCTCGGCCACCATCGCCATCGGCGTCCTCCAGCGCCGCCTGACGATGCGCGGCCTGTGGGAGAGCCTGCGCGAGACCTGCGTGCAGACCTCCGCCATCTTCCTGATCGCGGCGGGCGCCAAGATCTTCGTGGCCTTCGTGGCGCTGACCGGCGTGGCCTCCTCGGTGGTCGATGCCGTCACCGCGCTCGAGCCCTCGACGGTGCTGCTGATGGCGCTCATCGCCGCGCTCTACCTCGCCTTGGGGATGTTCCTCGACCCGATCGGCATCATGGTGCTGACGCTGCCGCTGACCGTGCCGCTGGTGGAGAGCCACGGGCTCGACCTGATCTGGTTCGGGGTCGTCGTCATCAAGCTGCTGGAGATCGGCTTGATCACGCCGCCCGTGGGGCTCAACGTGTTCGTGATCGCGGGCGTTGTCGGGCGCGAGGCGCCGATCGACAAGATCTTCGCGGGCATCGCGCGGTTCCTGACGGTGGATCTGCTGGTGCTGGTGGCGATCATGGCGTTCCCGGCGATCTCGCTGATCCTGCCGGGGACGATGAGATAGGGAGGCTGGGATGGACCAGGCGACGCACGAGGCGGTGGGCTACGAGGTCGAGGACGGCGTGGCGATGCTCGCCATCCGCAACCCGCCCGTCAACGCGGCGAGCCACGCGGTGCGCGCGGGGCTCTGGGCCGCGATGGACCGCGCCGAGGGCGAGGCGCGCGCCGTCGTGATCTACGGGGACGGCCGCACCTTTGTCGCCGGGGCCGACATCTCGGAGTTCGGGCGCCCGCCGAAGGATCCTTGGCTGCCGGCGCTCTGCGACCGGATCGAGGCCTCGCCGCTGCCGGTCGTGGCCGCGATCCACGGCACCGCGCTCGGGGGCGGCCTGGAGGTGGCGATGGCCGCGCACTACCGCGTGGCGGTTCCCTCGGCCAAGGTCGGGCTGCCCGAGGTCGCCTTGGGCATCCTGCCCGGCG
Organism: uncultured Alphaproteobacteria bacterium; assembly: GCA_963799455.1. Taxonomy (GTDB): domain Bacteria; phylum Pseudomonadota; class Alphaproteobacteria; order Rhodobacterales; family Rhodobacteraceae; genus CAWCXF01. The sequence continues at coordinate 129,773 of CAWCXF010000008.1, forward strand.
CCGGCGGCACCCAGCGCCTGCCGCGCCTGACCGGGGCGGAGGCCGCGCTCGACCTCATCACCACCGGGCGGCATGTGCCTGCCGCGCAGGCGCTCGACCTCGGCGTCCTCGACCGCGTGGAGGACGGCGAGCCGCGCGTGATCGGCCTCGCCTACGCCCGCGAGATCCTGGCCGAGGGCACAGGCCCGCGCCGCGTCTCCGAGCTGCCCCGTCCCGAGCCGGTGGACTGGGACGCGGCTCATGCGAAGGCGCTCGCCAAGGGCCGCGGCCAGATCGCGCCGGCGACGGCCGTGCGCGCCGTCCAGGCCGCCTCCGAGATGGACTACCCCGAGGGGCTGGCGCGCGAGCGCGAGCTGTTCCAGGATCTGATGGGGAGCCCGCAGCGCGAGGGGCTGATCCACGCCTTCTTCGCCGAGCGCGCGGTCTCCAAGCTGCCCGAGCTGAAGGGCGTGGAGCCGCGCGCCGTGGCCGATGTCGGCGTCGTCGGCGGCGGCACGATGGGCTCGGGCATCGCCACCGCCTGCCTGCTCTCGGGGCTCCCCGTGACGATGGTCGAGACCTCGCAGGAGGCGCTGGAGCGCGGCCAGGGGACCGTCGCCCAGAACCTCGACGGCGCCGTGGCGCGCGGCAAGATGAGCGAGGCCAAGCGCGCCGCCGTGGAGTTCACGGGCGCCACCGACATGGGCGCGCTGTCGCAGGCCGACCTGATCGTCGAGGCGGTGTTCGAGGAGATGGCCGTCAAGAAGGAGGTCTTCGGCCGGCTCGACGCCGTGGCCAAGCGCGGCGCGGTGCTCGCCACCAACACCTCCTACCTCGACGTGGACGAGATCGCGGCCTCCACCTCGCGGCCCGAGGACGTGATCGGCCTGCACTTCTTCTCGCCCGCCCACGTCATGCGGCTTTTGGAGGTGGTGGTCGGCGAGCGCACCGCTCCGGAGGTCGTCGCCACCGGCTTCGCGCTCGCCAAGCGCCTCGGCAAGGTCGCGGTGCGCGCGGGCGTGTGCGACGGCTTCATCGGCAACCGGATCCTGTCCCACTGGCGCGCGGCGGTGGACCACATGGTGCTCGACGGCGCCTCGCCCTATCAGGTGGACCGCGCGCTGGAGGCGTTCGGGATGGCGATGGGCCCCTACAAGGTCGCCGACCTCGCCGGGCTCGACATCGGCTGGGCCACCCGCAAGCGCCTCGCGCCCACCCGCGACGCCCGCGAGCGCGAGCCCACCTTCGCCGATCGGCTCTGCGAGATGGGCCGCTTCGGGCGCAAGACGGGGCGCGGCTACTACGTCTACCAGGACGGCCGCGCCATCGAGGATCCGGAGGTCGAGGCGATCGTCACCGATGCGCGCGAGGGCGAGCCCCGCGCCTTTGAGGACGACGAGATCGCGCGCCGCACCATGGCCGCGATGGTCAACGAGGCCGCCCGCGTCGTGGAGGAGGGCATCGCCGCCCGCCCGCTCGACGTGGACGTGGTGCTGGTCCACGGCTACGGGTTCCCGCGCTGGCGCGGCGGCCCGATGCTCTGGGCCGACCGCGAGGGGCCGGGCGCGCTCCTCGCCGACATCCAACGCTACGGCGAGGAGGACGACTTCTTCTGGCGTCCGGCACCGCTCCTGGAGCGCCTGGCCTCCGAGGGCCGCCGCTTCGCCGACCTCAACGGGTGACGGGGATGGATCGCCACCCTCCCGCTCGACGCCGACCCCGAGCGCCGCCGCGCCCCGGCCCCGGAGCCGGGGCCTCGACCGGCGAGCCCCGCTCGCCTCGCCCTCGGCGCGAGCGATCGGAGGCTTCGACTCCGGCTCCGCCGTGGACCGGGCACGGGCCAATCGCGTCGCATCAGCCCCATGAAGCCCCGCAGGGTGGGCGAAGCCCACCGTCCCTCCAGCCCGCGCCCCGCCGAGGAGATCCCCCATGGACCTGAGCTATTCCCCCGAGGAGACCGCCTTCCGCGACGAGGTGCGGGCGTTCCTGCGCGACGAGCTGCCCCCCGAGCTGGCCGAGAAGGTCCGCCTCGGCCGTGAGCTGACCAAGGCCGAGATGGAGCGCTGGCACGCGATCCTCGCCGCGCGCGGCTGGCTCGCCACCGGCTGGCCCGAGGAGCACGGCGGCCCCGGCTGGGACGCGGTGCAGCGCCACGTCTTCGAGGAGGAATGCGCGCTCGCCCACGCGCCCCGCGTGGTGCCCTTCGGCGTGACGATGCTCGGCCCCGTGCTCCAGAAGTTCGGGTCGCAGGAGCAGCGCGCCCATTGGCTGCCGCGGATCCTGTCGGGCGAGGACTGGTGGTGCCAGGGCTACTCCGAGCCCGGCGCGGGCTCGGATCTCGCCTCGCTCAAGACCCGCGCGGTGCGCGACGGCGACCACTACGTGGTGAACGGCCAGAAGACCTGGACCACGCTCGGCCAGCACGCGAACATGATCTTCTGCCTCGTGCGCACGAGCCCCGACGTGAAGGCGCAGGAGGGGATCAGCTTCCTCCTCATCGACATGGCCACGCCCGGCGTCGAGGTCAGGCCCATCGTGCTGATCGACGGCTCGGCGGAGGTCAACGAGGTGTGGCTGACGGACGTGCGCGTGCCCGTCGAGAACCTCGTCGGTCAGGAGAACCAGGGCTGGACCATCGCCAAGTATCTCCTCACCCACGAGCGCACCAACATCGCGGGCACCGGCTTCTCCTGGGCGGGGCTCGAGGCCGTGCGGCGCATCGCGCGCGCCGAGCACGCCCATGGGCGGCCGCTGATCGAGAACCCGCTCTTCGCCGCGCGGCTGGCGCGGGTCGAGATCGACCTCTCGGCGATGGCGCTGACGAACCTGCGGGTGGTGTCGAAGGCCGCGCGCGGCGAGGCGCCCGGCGTCGAGGCCTCGATGCTCAAGGTCAAGGGCACCGTGATCCGCCAGGAGATCAACGACCTCGCGCGGCGCGCCGCCGGGCCCTACGCGCTGCCCTTCGCCTCCGAGGGCGTCGAGGGCTCGAACGACCCCCTGCCCGACTACGCCGGGATCGTGACGGCCGACTACCTCAACAACCGCAAGCTCTCGATCTACGGCGGCTCGAACGAGGTCCAGCGCCAGATCATCGCCAAGGCGGCGATGAGCGGCGCGATGGGGGGTCGGCCTTGAGGCCCTCCCCCGGCCGTCCCGCCGGACGCCTCGCCTCCGCCCTTCTCCCGCCCAGGAGCCGCGCATGAACTTCGAGCCCACCGAGGAGCGCCGGATGCTCGCCGAGTCGCTCCGGCGCTACCTGACGGACCGCTACGGCGTGGACCGGCGCAACGCGATCGTCGCCTCCGAGGAGGGCTTCGACGCGGCCGTCTGGTCCGAGCTGGCCGAGCTCGGCGTGATCGGCGCGCTCTTGCCCGAGGAGGTCGGCGGCTTCGGAGGCCACGGCTTCGACATCGCCACCGTCTTCGAGGAGCTCGGCCGCGCGGGCGTCGTCGAGCCCTTCCTCGACACCGCCGTCCTCGGCGCGGGCCTGATCGCGGCGCTCGGCGACGAGGGCCAGCGGGCCATGCTGGAGGAGGTCGTCGCGGGCGGGGTTCAGCTCGCCTTCGCCCATGGCGAGCCCGCGAGCCGCTACGACCTCTCGCGCGTGACGACCACCGCGAAGGACGGCGTGATCGAGGGCCGCAAGTCCGTCGTCGTGGGCGCCGAGGCCGCGGATCATCTGATCGTCAGCGCGCGGGAGTCCGGCGGGGAGGCCGAGGAGGACGGGATCTCGCTCTTCCTCGTGCCCGCGGGCGCCGAGGGCCTGACGCTGCGCGGCTACCCGCTCGTCGGCGGCGGGCGCGCGGCGGAGGTCACGCTCGACGGCGTGGGGGCTGAGCGCCTCGGCCCCGCGGGCGGCGCCTACCCCGCGATCGAGGAGCGCGTGGCCGCCGGGGCCGTGGCGCTCGCCGCCGAGTCCCTGGGCGCGATGGAGGCCGCGACCGAGATGACGGTGGGCTATCTCGGCCAGCGCAAGCAGTTCGGCAAGGCGCTCTCGACGTTCCAGGCGCTCCAGCACCGCGTCGCCGACATGCTGATCGAGCTGGAGCAGGCGCGCTCGGCCGTCATCCTCGCCGCGGGGCATCTGGGCGACGCGCGCGAGGGCCGCGAGCGCCACGCGAGCGCCGCGAAGCACCTGATCGGGCGCGCGGGCCGGATGATCGCCGAGGAGAGCGTGCAGATGCACGGCGGCATCGGCATGACCCAGGAATACGCGCTCGGGCACCTCGTCAAGCGCATCGTCGCGGCCGAGAGCCGCTTGGGCGACACCGACCACCATCTGGAGCGCTACGTTGCTCTCGCCGTCGCCTGAGGGGCTGATCCTGGAGGAGACCGGCGCGCAGCGGCTCATCGGCTTCGTCGTCGATCTGCGCGGCGGCGGCGAGGGGCGGGCGCGCTGCTGGCTCGACCTCGGGCCGCAGCACCTCAACCGCATGGGCGTGCTGCACGGCGGGATCTCCACCGTGCTGCTCGACGCCGCGAGCGGCTTCACCGCGAGCCTGTCGGCGAGCGCGGACGCGAGCGCGCCCTTCCTCACGGTGACGCTCGACACCCACTACCTCTCGTCCGCCCGCGAGGGCCGGGTGACGGCGCTGGGCCGCGTCACCGGCGGCGGGCGCAGCCTCGTCTTCGTGGACGCCGAGCTGACCGACGAGCGAGGGGCGCTCGTCGCCCGCTCCACCGGCGTCTTCAAGCGGGTGCGCGAGGCGCGGGGATGACGGCGGGCGCCGCTTGCCCGATCCCGACCCCTCGCTTGCAGGCGCCGGAGCGCTCGGAGGCTTCGCCGCACGGGGTCGTCACCCAGTCCGGCGGCGCGAGGGAGCGGGGGCGTGCCCCCCCTTCTCCGGGCTCCGACCTCCGCGCCGTGGGGTGCGGACCCCCAGCGTGTCGGCCTCCCGTGAGGCCGGCATGAGCCCCCGCATCCACGAGGTGCTCGACGCGCGGGCCGAGGCGCGGCCCGACGCGCTCGCGCTGACGGACGCGAGCGGCGCCCGCTGGCGCTACGCCCATCTGCGCGCGGCCTCCGAGGCCGCCGCCGCGAGCCTCGCCGAGGCCGGGGTCGAGCCGGGGGACCGGGTGCTGCTCATCTGCGAGAACTGCGCCGCGGCGGTGGCCCACCTCTTCGGCGCCGCGCGCGCGGGCGCCTGGGCGGTGCCGGTCAACGCGCGGCTCGTCGGCCACGAGATCGACCGCATCGCCGAGCACGCCCGGCCCCGCGCCGTGGTGCTGACCACCGCCGCCTCGCCCGACGCGGCCGTCCATGCCGAGCGGATGGGGGCGGAGCCGGAGGACGGCGTGGCACTCGCCACGCCCCATCCGAGCGATCCCGAGGACGATCCCGAGGTCGCCGTGCTGCTCTACACCACCGGGACGACGGGGCGGCCGAAGGCCGTGATGCTGACGCACGGCAACCTCGCCTTCGCGGGCTCCGCCTCGGCGCGGGTGCGGGGCATGGGGCCCGGCGACGTGATCTGCGGCGCGCTGCCGATGACGCATGTGTTCGGCCTGGCCTCGATGACGATGGCGAGCGTGACGGGCGGCGCCGCGCTGCGGCTCCTGCCGCGCTTCTCGCCCGAGCGGGTTCTGGCGGTCCTCGACGGCGACGAGGCGGCCCCGGGCGCCACGATCTTCCCCGGCGTGCCGCAGATGCACGCCGCGGTCATGCGCCACGCCCGGGGCCTCGGGCGCGAGCGGCTGGGCGGGCGGCTGCGCTACGCGTCGTCGGGCGCGGCCCCGCTCGACCCGGCCTGGAAGCGCGACGCCGAAGCCTTCTACGGCGTGGCGCTCCAGAACGGCTACGGGCTGACCGAGAGCACGGCGGGCGTCGCCACGACCTCGAACGCGCTGGGCGACCCCGACACCTCGACCGGCCCGCCGCTCGACGGCGTCGAGGTCCGCATCGACGAGGCCGTGCCCGGCGGCGGCGAAGCCTTCGGCGAGATCCTCACCCGAGGGCCCCACGTCATGCGCGGCTACTGGCGCGCGCCCGAGGAGACGGCGGCGGTGCTGCGCGACGGCTGGCTGCGCACGGGCGACCTCGGCCGGATCGACGGGGCCGGCCGGCTCCACGTCGTCGGCCGCGCGAAGGAGCTGATCATCCACGGCGGCTTCAACGTCCACCCGCCCGAGGTCGAGGCCGCGCTCAACGACCACCCGGCGGTGGTGCAGTGCGCCGTGGTGGGCCGCCGACGCGAGGGCGGCGACGAGGATGTGGTGGCCTTCGTCCAGCTCGCGGCCCCAGCGAGCGAGGCGGAGCTCGCGGCCTGGGCACGCGAGCGGCTCGCGGGCTACAAGCGCCCCTCGCGGATCGTCACCGCCGACGCGCTTCCGTGCGCTCCGACCGGCAAGGTGCTCAAGCACGAGCTGCTCGGCCACTTCGCCGACCGCCTCTGACGCGCCGCGGCCGCCGGCCGGAGCCCTCCGGTCACATCCGCGACGGGAGCCAGAGCACGATCGAGGGGAAGGCGATCAGCAGGCCGATGGTGATCGCGTCGGCGAGGAAGAAGGGCGTGACGCCGCGGAACACGTCGCCCACGCTGAGGTCGTCGCGCACGCTCGCCACCACGAAGCAGTTGAGCCCGATGGGCGGCGTGATGAGGCAGAACTCGGCCATCTTGACGACCAGGATCCCGAACCACACCGCGCACATCGGGCCCGACATGCCGAATGCGCTGTCCTCGGCCGATACCCCGAGCCCGCCGTTGAGCGCCATCACGGCCGGATAGACCACCGGCAGCGTCAGCAGCAGCATCCCGATCGCGTCCATGAACATGCCGAGCACGGCGTAGGCCAGCAGGATCAGCACCAGCGTCATCAAGGGGGGCTGGTCGAGCGAGGCGATCCAGGCGGCGAAGGCGCCCGGCAGGTCGGCGAAGCCGAGGAAGCGGACGTAGATCAGCACGCCCCAGATGATGGTGAAGATCATCGCCGAGAGCTTGGCGGTCTCGAGGAGCGCCGAGGAGAGCTGGCGCCAGCTCATGCCGCGCCAGACCGCCATGGCGAGCACGATGGCGGCCCCGATGGCGCCGCCCTCGGTGGGAGTGCCCAGCGCCTCGCCGAAGGGGTTGTAGACGAAGAGCACGATGATCGCGACGACGCCCAGGATCGGCAGGGCGGGCAGCAGCGAGCGCAGCCGCTGCGCCCAGCTGAAGCCGCCCACGGGCGGCCCGAGCCCGCGCCAGGCCACCGCGAGGCCCACGATCAGCGCGGCGTAGACCACCGCCGAGAACATGCCCGGCAGGAAGCCCGCGAGCAGGAGCCGGCCCACGTCCTGCTCGACGATGATGGCGTAGATGACGAGGATCGCCGAGGGCGGGATCAGAGAGGCCAGCGTGCCGCCGGCCGCGACCACGCCGGCCGCGAAGCGCCGGTCGTAGCCCGAGGCCAGCATCTCGGGGATGGCGATGCGCGCGAAGACGGCGGCCGTGGCCACGGACGCGCCCGACACGGCGGCGAAGCCCGCCGTGGCGAAGACGGTCGAGACGGCGAGCCCCCCCGGCAGCCAGCCGAGCCAGCGCTTGGCGGCCTCGAAGAGCGCCGTCGTCAGGCCCGCGTAGTAGGCGAGGTAGCCGATCAGGATGAAGGTCGGGATCAGGCTCAGCGCCTGCGAGGAGATCTTGGAGTGCGGCACCTGCCCCGCGGTCTTGACTGCGACGCCGAGCGCCCAGCCCAGCTCCGCGGGCGCGTAGCCCTTGTTCGACCAGAAGATCCAGACGAGGCCCACGAGCCCCGAGAGCGCCGCGGCGAAGGCCACGCGCATCCCCAGGAGCACCAGGGCCAGCAGGCCGCCGGTGACGATCAGCCCGATGTCGAGCGCCTCCATCAGCCGCGCCCGGAGGGGGCGTCGGAGACGGTCTCGGCCTCGGCGGCGGCGATCTCGGCCGCCGACTGGACGAGCGGCACGGCGACGGGCGCACTCGCGCCGTGGGCGAAGGCGCGCGCGTAGGCCCAGATCTGGAGGGCGAGGCGGAGCGCGAGGACGCCGAGTGCTGCGGGCACCACGAGCTTGGCGGGCCAGATCGGCAGGCCGATGTCCATGGTCGAGTCGCGGCTCCACATCGGCGCGCCCGGATCGAAGCTGCGCAGGAAGTGCGCCCAGGAGCCCCAGATCAGCAGCGCGACGAGCGCGAGCGTCAGCGCGGTGGTCGCGCCCTCCGCGGCCCAGAGCGCGCGGCCGCGCAGGCGGCCGACGAGGATGTCCATGCGGATGTGGGCGCCCGACCGGGCGGCGTAGGCGATGGCGAGGAAGGCGATCGGCGGCATCGCCTGCTCGATCCAATCGACGTAGCCCGGCACCGGCGCGTTCATGGCGTTGCGCCCGCCGACCGAGACCACCGCGAGTCCGATCAGCGCCAGCACGGCGAGCCCCGCGACCATGGCGAGCCAGCCCTCGGCGCGGTGCAGCGCCCGGTCGAGCCGGCTCAGCGCCGAGCCGTCGGCGAGGACGGCCGAGCTACCGGCCATGGCGCGCTCCGGACCGCGGCGCCCCTCGCATGTGCCGCCGCGCAGCCGGCGCCGATGGGGGGCGGGCCGCCGCCCGACCGCCCCACCCGCCGGGCCTCGCCGCCGCCGCCGGGCCGCAGGGCGCGCCGAGCGCCGCCCCGCGGCCCGCGCGGATCACTGCTCGGCCGCCATGCCGGAGACGAGGTCGTAGAGCTCCTGCCCCGGCAGGCCGCGCGCGTCCGCGTCCGCGATCCAGGCCTCGGCCGCGGGGCCGGCCACGCGCTCGCGGAAGGCTTCGAGGTTGGCGTCGTCGTAGGTGATGGTCTCGATCCCCTTCTCCTCCAGGAGCGGGGCCCAGCGCGCCATGGTCTCGTTCTCGTAGAAGTCGATGTAGTAGTCGAGCGCCTCGTCCACCGAGGACAGCAGCGCCTCGCGGTGCTCCGGCGAGAGCGCGTCGAGCGCGTCGGTGTTGACGACGACGGGGCAGTTGACGCCGCCGGGGTTGAGGTTGCCCGTCCACCAGTCGGCCGCCTCGACGGTGCCGTAGGACATGTGGGCGTGCGGCGCGAAGGCCGCGGCCTGGATCACGCCCGAGTCCATCGACTGGCGCACCTCGGAGGCGGTCATCGAGGTCGGCACGGCGCCCACGGCCTCCATCGCCTCGCCGATCCCGCCCGTGGCGCGCACCTGGAGGCCCGCGAAGTCCTCGAGCGTGCGCGGCGGCTCGCCCTTGCCGATGATGTTGTACTGCGGCATCGGCGAGGGCATCAGCAGCGTCGCGTTCCAGCGCGCCAAATCCTCCACGACGGCCGGGTGCCGGTAGAGCGCCTCGGAGATCGCGCGCTCCTCCTCCAGCGTCTCGATGCCGAGGAACGGAAGCTCGGCCACCATCAGCGTGGGGTTCTTGTCGGCGTGGTAGCCCGCGCAGAACTGCGCCATCTCGAAGGCGCCGATCGAGATCCCGTCGAGGTTCTCGCGCTCCCCCGACAGCCCGCCATAGGAAAGGTTGAGCGTGAACTCGCCGTCGGTCTTCTCGGAGACCAGCTCGGCGAGCTTCTCGACGCCCTCGGTGAAGGCGCGCCGCGAGCCCCAGAGCGAGACGTTCCACTCCTCGGCCATGGCGGGCACGGCGAGCGACGTGGCGGCGGCGGCGAGCGCCGCGCGGGCGATGATGGTCATGCGATCCTCCCTCGGGGCCTTCGACGCCCCCTGCCCCGATCCTGCGCCGGATCGCGGCGCGAGGCAACGCGGGCGCGACCACGACGGGCGGGCCGCGGCCCGCGCCTCCGTCGGCGCCCGGATAACAGGCCGCGCGACGCTGCCTCCGCACCCGACCGGCGCCGTGGCGCGCGTCAAGGAAGCGTGAAATCTCGTCCCCCCGCGAGGACGGGGCGTTGCCCGTCGAGCCCCCGGCGACCACCCTGCCCCGCAGGCCCCTGACGGCGGAGGCGGGCATGGCGGAGCACGGCGCGGACGACATCCCCTATGGCTGCGGGGACAATCCCCACACGCATTGGGCCTGCTGCCTCGGCGCGGCGAGCCGGGCCGGCGGGGGGCCGTCCCGCGACGGCCGCAGGCTCGGGCTGCCCTTGCACGAGCAGGAGACGGGCGCGATGCCGCTCGTGCTGCGGCTCGGCGGCGCGCCGCGCTCGCCCGAGCGCGAGGCCGCGCGCGAGGCGCTCGCCCGGCGGGTCGAGGCGGGCGAGCTGCGCATGGACGCCCATGAGCGCGCGCTGCTGACCGAGCGCCGCGCGGCCGGCCACAACCGCCCGGAGGCGGGCGACGAGAGGCCCTTCGACGCCCTGCCCGACGAGGTGCTGGAGGACGAGATCTACTGCCTCTACCGCTTGGCGGACGCGGAGCCCCTGGGGCCGGGCCACGGCGTCCTCGAGCAGGCCCCGCCGCTGGCCGTCGCGCGCGAGGCGCCCGACACGGTGACGGCCCCGGCCCACCCCGACGGCCCCGGCCGCTGCGAGGGCGACCCGCCGGTGATCGGCGTGATCGACGAGGGGCTAGGCGTCCTCAACGCGCGCTTCCGGCGCCCCGACGGCGTGAGCACGCGCTTCGACGCGCTGTGGCTCCAGGGCTTCCATGACCCCTGCGCGCGGGCCCGCGACCGGCTGGCCGAGGCCGGGCTCCCCGACCGCCGGGCGACGCAGGCCGGGGCGGTCCTGGAGGCCGAGGACATCGACCGCTGGCTCGCGCGCGGCGCGCGCCTCGACGAGGCGGCCGTCTACCGCCGCCTCGGCCGCGCGCTCCACGAGCCCGGCGCGCACCGCGCGCTCGACCGCGGCTTCTCGCACGGCACGCATGTCGCCGACCTCGCGGCCGGCGCCGACCCCTTCGCCGAAAGGCTCGATCCCGACGTGCGGCGCTGGCCGCTCCTCGGCGTGCAGCTTCCGCCCGAGGCGGTGGACGACACCGCCGGGCGTTACCTGCAGACCTTCGTCATCGCGGGCCTGCGCTGGATCCTCCACCGCGCGCGCCGCCTCGGGCGGGGGCCCGTCGTCGTCAGCATCAGCCTCGGCGCGCTCGCCGGCCCCAAGGACGGCACGCGCGCGATCGAGTGGGTGGCGGCGCACGAGCTGGCGCTGTTCGAGGCGCTCACGGGCCGCCCGGCGCGCGTCAACTGGTCCTACGGCAACGCGCGGCTGAACCGCCAGGTCGCGCGCTTCGTGTCGGGCGAGGCCCCGACCCCGCTCGACTGGCGCCTCCAGCCCGACGACCGCGCCGCGAGCTTCCTCGAGATCCGTCCCGAGGGCGGCCGGGTGGACGCGCTGACGGTGGAGATCGGCCTGCCCGGCGGCCGCGTCGAGACGCTGCGCGCGCCCGAGCCCTCGCGGCCCGCGTCGCTGGCGGTGGACGGGCGCCTGGCGCTGCGTCTCTACCGCGCGCCCGTCCCTTCGGGCGAGCCCGGCGAGCGCGCCGAGACGCCTTCCCTGGTGCTGGCCGCCGCGCCGACCCTGGCCGATGGCGACGCGCCCCGCGCGCCCGCGGGCGCCGTCCGCGTGACGGTGCGCTGGGACGGCGCGCCGGGCGCGCTCAGGATCGAGGTCCAGCGCGGCGACACGGCCATCGGCCACCGCGCGGGCGGCCGGCAGTCCACGCTCGACCATCCCCTCGCCCACGCCTACGAGGACGAGGCGGAGGGCCACACCGACCCCTCGCCGAGCCCGATCACGCGCGCGGGCACCGACACCGCCTACGCCATGCCGCGGGACGAGCGGGTCTGGACCACCGGCGCCGCGCGGCCCGGCCGGCGCGCGGACCGGCCGCGCCCGACGCGCTACGCCGCGGCCGGAGCCCTGGACGCGACGCTCGGACCCACCGTGTCGGCGCCCGCCGAGCGCGGCGGGGCGCTCGGCGGGCTGCTGGCCTCGGGGACGCTCTCGGGCAGCGTGCGGGCCTCGGGCGGCTCCTCGGCGGCCACCCCCTGCGCCACCCGCGCGCTGGCGACGATGCTCGCCGGCGCCGGCGCGGGGCGCACCAAGGCCGAGGAGGCGGCCGCGCTCGTCGCCCGCCACGGCGCCGCCACCCGGCGCGGCCGCGAGGGGCTCAAGCCCGGCCATCCCGATCGCCTGGAGCGGGCCGCCCCGCCCGAGCCCGGCGACGCGCGGCGGCTAGGCGTCGGCACCGTCCTCGGCTCCACCGGACGGCGCCAGGCATGAGGCGGACTCGCCCCGGCGCCACTCCTCCTCGGCCCATTCCCAGAGCGAGTCGAGCACGCCCTTGCGCCGCGCCGGCACCATCGCGCAGGCGCCGCCGACGAGCGCCCCGCCGAGCCGGTCGAGCTCGAAGTCGCCCTCGAACGCGCCGCCGTCGAAGGCGTGCGCGGGCACCTCGACCTCGGGCACGGTCTCGGCGGGCTTGAGGTTCGCGCCCGCGCTCAGCGTGGCGACCATCGCCTCGCCCAGGGACAGGCCGAGCACGGCGCCGGCCATGCTGTCGGAGGGGTAATGCACGCCCGCGACCGTCCGGTTGGCGGCGATGCGCGCCGCGAGCCGCGCGAAGGGGTCGAGGGCGCCGACGAACCCGGCCGCCGAGGGCACCTCCTCGCCCCTGCCCTGCGCGTGCAGCGCGCGCAGGACGTAGGCCACCACGAAGGCCTCGGTGGCGTGGCCCGAGGGCCAGGAGCCGTGGCCGGGCGTCTGGATCACGGGCTGGAGGTCGGGCGTGGCCATGATCGGGCGCGGCAGGTCGAAATGCATCTTGAGCCGCATCTCGATCGCCACCGTCATGCGCCAGAGCGCCGCGACCAGCTCCATCGTGCGCCGCGACGACTCCGGGTCGAGCGGCGTCAGCGCGCCGAAGAAGGACAGGAACTCGACCTGCTGGACCTGGATCTCGGCCATCCGGTCGGCGCGCAGGTCGGCGTAGTCGCGCAGGTAGGCCATCTGGTCGCTGAGGAAGCCCTCGTCGTAGCGCGGCCGCGTCAGCGTCACGAGCGCCGCGCCGCGCTCGCCGAAGCGCAGCTCGGCGGTCTCGTCGCCGAGCGCAAGCGAGGCGATCCGGGCGGTCTCGTAGTCGAGCACGGCCGCGCGGGGGGCCGCCGCCATGCGGCGGAACGCGTCCCACCCGCCGGGCTTGGGGTTGTCGAACGCGAGGAGCTTCTCGTCGCCGCGCCAGTAGCGCGCCGTGCCGTCGCGCGAGGTCATCAGCGCCGCCGACAGGTAGGGGCCTGACGAGCCGCCGGCGTGGACCGGCAGGCCGCCCGCCCCCCGGATCCCCTGCGCGTTCTGTGCATTCTGCGCGTTCTGCGCGTTCTGCGCGTTGTCCAGTCCATGCAGCGCCACGACATCCTCCCCTGAGCCACCGGCCGATCGATCACGACGGTAAGGCGCAGGCCGAAAGGGGTGAGCCTGGCGTCGTTCCGCTTGCGATTTTTTCACGATAGGTCATTCTCGGTCGATATGGGGTCGGCATCCGCGCGGACTTGACCCTACAGTCGCCGCGCGAGCGCGCATGCGTCAGGGCGCAAGGCCCCCGGGGGGCGTCGTGTCGGACACCGCCATCGTCATCGCCGTCAAGGGCGCCTTCGCCGTCAGGTCGGCCGAGGGCGTGGACCTCACGCCGCGCGGGGCCAAGGCCTGCGGCGTGCTGGCGCTCCTGGCGCTCGCGCCCGAGCGAAGCCGCGGGCGGCGCTGGCTGGAGGAGCATCTGTGGTCCGACCGCGCGCCGGGGCAGGCCTCGGGCAGCCTGCGCCAGGCGCTGACCGAGATCCGGCGCGCGCTCGGCCCTCATGCCGAGGCGCTGCGGGCCAATCGCAAGCTGATCTCCGTCGAGGCGAAGGTGGAGGCCGAGGGGCCGGGCCTGCTGCTCGAGGGCATCGGGGTGCGCGACGCGCGCTTCCGCGCCTGGCTCGCGCGGGAGCGCGGCGAGGGGGCGCCTGCGCCGAAGGCCGCGCTGGCCCCCGTCGCGCCGCCGTCGCCGGCGGGCGTCCCGAAGCTGACCATCCTGTGCCTGCCCGCCAGCGGCGGGTCGAGCGCGGCGAGGCTGGGCGACGTGGTGGCGCATGAGATCGGCGAGGGCATCGCCGAGCAGGTGAGCGCGCGCCGGATCGGCGAGACCGGCATGGACGTGCCCGCCGACATCGAGGTGCGCTGCGACGTGGTGGAGAACGACGGCGTCTCGCTCGCCTTCGTGCGCGTCACCCACCTGCCCTCGGGCGAGGTGCTGCACACGCGCCGCTGCCGCATGGAGGGGCCCGCGGCGGCGCTGATGGCGAGCGACGCGCTCGCGCGCACCGCCCACGAGGCGGCCGAGATCGTCGTCGGCAAGCTGCCGCACGTGCTCGGCGTCGAGCGCGCGGCGCCGCGGGCCACCGCCCTGGGGCAGCTCGCGCTCCTGCGGATGTTCACCTACGACGCGCCGGCGATGGAGGAGGCCGACCGGCTCCTGGACCGCGCCTACGAGGCCGACCCGAACGGGATCTACCTCGCCTGGCGCGCGCTCCTTCAGATGACGCGCTCGATGGAGCTCGGCCAGGCGGGGGCCGTCGAGGCCAAGGCGGCCGCCGAGTCCCACATGCGCCGCGCCGTCGAGCGCGGCGGCGACAACCCGGCGGTCCAGAGCCTCGTGGCCCAGACCCGGGTGATGCTCTTCGGCGACGTGGGCGGCGCCCTGCCGGCGGCCGAGCGGGCGGCCGAGATCGGCCCGGCCAGCCCGATCGCGCTCCAGGCGCTGGCCTCGGCCAAGGCCCTGGCCGGCAAGGGCGAGGAGGCCTATGCGCTCTCGCTGCGCGCGAGGAGCTACGCCGACCGCTCGCGCTTCCGCCATTGGTGGGACATGAACCACTGCCTCGTGTGCATGGTGACGGGCCGGCTCGACGAGGCCATCGCCGCCGGCGAGGCCGCGGCGGCCGCCGCCCCGTCCTATCGGCCCGCCCATCGTCAGCTGCTCGCGCTCTACGCCCACCGCGGCGACCTGGAGGGGGCCGAGCGGATGCGCCGGGCGCTCGCGCGCATCGAGCCGGGCTTCGACCTCGCGCGGATGCTGGGCGACCCCGACTATCCGGTGCGCACGCTGCGCCGCACCGGGCTCCTCCAGGCGGTGCAGCGGATCCTCTGAGCGGGGTCGGCTCGGCCGCGCGGGCGGCCCCGGCCGCGGCCCGCGCGCGGGCGCTCAGCCCAGCGCGTAGCCCGTGCCGCGCACCGTGCGGATCGGGTCGGCGCCGCCGTGGCGGGAGAGCGACTTGCGCAGCCGTCCGATGTGCACGTCCACGGTGCGCGGATCGACGTGGATGTCGCGGCCCCACACGCGGTCGAGCAGCTGCTCGCGCGACCAGACGCGGCCCGGCCGCTCCATGAAGGTCGACAGCAAGCGGAACTCGATCGGCCCGAGCGCCAGCGCGTGGCCCGCGCGGTGGACGCGGTGGGTCTCGGCGTCGAGCACGATGTCCTCGAACTCCAGCCGCTCGCCCACCGCCGCGGGGCGCAGCCGGCGCAGCTGGAGGCGCACCCGCGCCATCAGCTCGGCCACCGAGTAGGGCTTGGTCACGTAGTCGTCCGCGCCCGTCTCCAGGCCGCGCACGCGGTCGATCTCCTCGGAGCGCGCGGAGAGCATGATGACGGCCGTGCCCCGCCCCGCGCCCCCGCCGCGCGCCTTGAGCCTGCGGCAGATCTCGATGCCGGAGACCGAGGGAAGCATCCAGTCGAGCACCACCACATCGGGCGCCTCCTCCTCGACCATCAAGAGCGCCTCCTCCCCGTCGGAGGCGGTGCGGACCACGAACCCCTCCGCGGCGAGGTTGTAGGTCAGCACCTCGCGCTGCGCCGGCTCGTCCTCGACCACGAGCACGGTCGGCGCCGTGGCGCTCACCGCCCGGTCCTCACGGGGCCGCCCCGCTGCCATGGGTCTCGAAGGCGGTGCGGTCGCCCTTCGGGCGCTCCTCCGAAGGCGCGGCGCCGGTCGAGAGGTAGATCACCTGCTCGGCGATCGAGGTCACGTGGTCGCCCATGCGCTCGACGTTCTTGGCGATGAAGTGCAGGTGCATGCAGGCGGTGATGTTGCGCGGATCCTCCATCATGTGGGTCAGCAGCTCTCGGAAGGTGGCGTTGTACATCTGGTCCACGTCCTGGTCGCGCAGCCGCACGTCCTCGGCCAGATCGGCGTCGCGCTGGACGTAGGCGTCGAGCGCGTCGCGCATCATCGCCTCGACCGCCATCGCCATGCGCCTGAGCGAGGACGCGCTCGACCCCACGGGCGCCATCTGCGCCAGCACCGAGGTGCGCTTGGCCATGTTCTTGGCGTAGTCGCCCGCGCGCTCGAGGTTGGTGGCGATCTTGAGCACGCTCAGCACCATGCGCAGGTCGCGCGTGTTGGGCGCGCGGCGCGCGATGACGCGGGCGACCTCCTCGTTGATCAGCTCGTCGAGCTTGTCCACCGCCGCGTCGCCGCGGCGCACGGCCTCGGCCAGCTCAACGTCGCGCGACTCCAGCGAGGCGGCGGCGTCGCGGATGGCGGCCTCCACGAGCCCGCCCATGCGCATGATCATGGCCTGGATCGACTCGAGCTCGCGGTCGTAGGCCGAGTGGATGTGGCGCCGCTCCTCCGTCATCCGATCCTCCCGCTGATGTAGCTCTCGGTCCGCGGATCGCGGGGGTTCTGGAAGATGGTGTCGGTGTCGTCGTACTCGACGAGGTGGCCGAGGTGGAAGAAGGCGGTCTTCTGGCTCACGCGGGCGGCCTGCTGCATCGAGTGGGTGACGATCACCACGGCGTAGTTCCGGCGCAGCTCGTCGATCAGCTCCTCGACCTGGGCGGTGGCGATCGGGTCGAGGGCCGAGCAGGGCTCGTCCATCAGCAGCACCTCCGGTTCCGTGGCCACGGCGCGGGCGATGCACAGGCGCTGCTGCTGGCCGCCCGAGAGGCCGGTGCCGGGCTGGTGCAGCCGGTCCTTCACCTCGCCCCACAGGGCCGCGCGGCACAGGCTCCGCTCGACGATCTCGGCCAGCTCGGCCTTGGTGCGGGCCATGCCGTGGATGCGCGGCCCGTAGGCCACGTTCTCGAAGATCGACTTCGGGAACGGGTTGGGCTTTTGGAACACCATCCCGACCTTGGCGCGAAGCTGCACCGGGTCGACGCGGCGGTCGTAGATGTCCTCGCCGTCGATGAGGATCGAGCCCTCGACGCGGGCGCCCTCGATGGTGTCGTTCATGCGGTTGATGCAGCGCAGGAAGGTGGACTTGCCGCAGCCCGAGGGGCCGATGAAGGCGGTCACGGTCTTGTCGAGCACGTCCACGTCCACGTCGCGGATGGCCTGGGTGTCGCCGTAGAACACCTGCACGCCGCGCGCGGCGACCTTGACGGCCTCGGCCGCGACCAGGCGACCCGACAGGCTCATGTCGTTCATCGCGGGCTCCACATCGAGGGTCACCACCGGCGCTCGAAGCGCCGGCGCAGCAGGACGGCCAGGCCGTTCATCGCCACCAGGAACCCCAGGAGGACCAGGATCGCGGCCGAGGTCCGGCTGACGAAGCCGCGCTCGGGGCTGTCGGCCCAGATGAAGATCTGCGTGGGCAGCGCGGTGGCGGGGTCGAAGGGCGAGTCGGGTGCCGAGGTGATGAACGCGTTCATCCCGATCAGCAGCAAGGGCGCGGTCTCGCCCAGCGCCTGCGCCAGCCCGATGATGGTGCCCGTGAGGATCCCCGGCATGGCCAGCGGCAGGACGTGGTGGAACACCGTCTGGTGCTTGGAGGCCCCCACCCCCAGCGCCGCCTCGCGGATCGAGGGCGGCACCGACTTGAGCGAGGCGCGCGTGGCGATGATGATGGTGGGCAGCGTCATCAGCGCCAGCGTCAGCCCGCCGACGATGGGCGCCGAGCGAGGCAGCCCGAACCAGCCGAGGAACACGGCCAGCGCCAGGAGCCCGAACACCACCGAGGGCACCGCCGCGAGGTTGTTGATGTTGACCTCGACGAGGACGGTGAGCCTGTTCCTCGGCGCGAACTCCTCGAGGTAGATGGCGGACGCCGATGCCCAGAGGAAACGAGATGAGGAAGCATACGAGCAAGGCCCAGAACGAGCCGATCAGCGCGCCCTTGAGCCCGGCGAGCTCAGGGAAGCGGCTGTCGGCGTTGATGATGAGCCCGGTGTTGAGCTCGGTCGAGACGACCCCGGCCTCCGTCAGGCGGTCGAAGGCGGCGATCTCCCCGTCGTCGAGGCGGCGGTTGGCCTCGGGCGTGTCGCGGTCGATGGCGCCCTTGCGGAGCTGGTCGTAGGGGTCCGCGACGGGCACCTCGAGCGCGATCGTCTGCCCGATCAGGCCCGGATCCTCCACCACGCGGTCGCGCAGCGCGAATTGCGCGCCGTTGGACAGGATGGCGGTGACGCGGCGCACGGCCGCCCGGTCCTCGGGGTCGACCTCGGGGAAGCTGGCGCAAGAGCGCGCTCCCCACCACGTCGTCGAAGTCGCCGCGCGGCAGGCGCTCCACGTCGATCTCCTCGGGGTCGACGTAGACCTCGATCTGGACGTGCGTCTGCACGAAGGCCGTGTAGCCCGACAGCAGGAGCGAGCCCACGAGGATCGTCAGCATCAAGAAGGCGAAGCAGATCGCGCCGAGGCCGAGCCCCTTGAGCACGACCTGCTTGCGCTTGCGGCGGGCGAGGCCCTTGGCCTGGGCGCCGGTCAGCCGATGGGCCGATCGGGGGCATCCCGCGAGGAGGTGGCGTCTGCCATGGCGGGACCCCTAATCATAGGCTTCGCGGTAGCGGCGCACGATGCTCAGGGCCAGGACGTTGATGGCCAGCGTGACGAGGAACAGCATCATGCCGAGCGCGAAGGCTGCGAGCGTCTTGGGGTTGTCGAAGGCGGTGTCGCCGATCAGCAGCGTGACGATCTGCACCGTGACGGTGGTGACGCTCTCGAGCGGGTTGACCGTGAGGCTCGCGATCAGGCCCGCGGCCATCACCACGATCATGGTCTCGCCGATGGCCCGGCTCACCGCGAGCAGCACGCCGCCCATGATCCCCGGCAGCGCGGCCGGGAAGAGGACGTTGAGCATCGCCTCCGCGCGGGTGGCGCCGAGCGCGAGCGCCCCGTCGCGCAGGCTCCGCGGCACGGCCGTGAGCGCGTCGTCGGCGAAGGACGAGATGAACGGGATCAGCATGACCCCCATCACGCTGCCCGCCGCGAGCGCGGTGTTGGGCGCCACGTCGAGGCCGATCGACTGGCCGAAGGAGCGGATCGCGGGCGCCACGACGAGGATGGCGAAGAAGCCGTAGACGACCGTCGGCACGCCGGCCAGGATCTCCAGCAGCGGCTTGGCGATCCCCCGGAAGGCGCGCGGCGCGAACTCGTTGAGGTAGATCGCCGAGATCAGGCCCACCGGCACCGCGACGAAGAGCGCCACGGCGGTGATGACCAGCGTGCCCACGATCACCGGCACCCAGCCGAAGGCGCCCGCAGCGGCGATCTGGTCCTCGCGGATGGGGATCTGCGGGCTCCCAGTTCAGGCCGAACAGGAACTCGGTCAGCGGGGACCAAGCGGAAGAACTTGATCGTCTCGAAGACCAGCGCCGCGACGATCCCCGACCGTGGTCAGGATGGCGACGACCGAGCAGAAGATCATCAGCCCCGAGGTGATGCCCTCGACGCCCTGGCGCGCCCGGAACTCCGCCGAGACACGACGGCGCGCGAGCATCACCAGCGCCGCCGCGCCGGCCGCGACGCAGGCGACGAGGAACCAGGAGCGAAACGACGTGCAGGCGCGCCAGCCGCTCGGCGGCCGCCAGCTTCCAGTCCTCGGGCGTGCCGAAGATCCGGCCCGCGGCGATCGACTTGATCTCGGTCAGCACGAGTTGGGTCGCGCCGGTGCCGCGGCCCTCGGTGGCGCGCCTCGGGCAGGCTGCCCATGACGAGCCCGTCGATCAGGGGGCCCTCGAGGGCCAGCCAGACGAGGATCAGCACCAGGATCGGCACGAGGACGGCGAGCAGCGAGAAGAGCGCCGTGGTAGTTCGGCAGGGAATGCAACCGCGCGCCCCCGTCGCGGACGGCCAGCGCCGCCTGGCGGTTCCAGGCATAGCCGACCGACGCAGGCGGCGAGCAGCAGGGCGAAGGCCAGAGTGGTCATGCGGCGGGTCGGTCTCCGGAGGAAGGTGCGCCCGGCCACGCACGGGGCCGGGCGGCGCGGAGGCCCGCTCAGCTCTCCGGCGCGTCCATGGCGGCGCCGTTCAGCACGGCGTCCTGCAGCTCGGCCAGGCGATCCTCCGACAGCGCGACGAGCCCGCGCTCGGTCAGGTAGCCGCCCTGGGCCAGCGCGTCGTCGGACATGTACTCCTCGATGAACTCGTCGAGCCCGGGATCACGCCGCGATGCGCGTTCTTGACGTAGAAGTAGAGCGGGCGCGAGATCGGGTAGGACTTGTCCGCGATGGTGTCGGCGTCGGGCTCCACGCCCTCGATCAGCACGGGCTTCAGCGCGTCGGTGTTCTCGTAGAGGAACGAGTAGCCGAAGATGCCCATGGCGTCGGGGTCGGCCTCGATGCGCTGCACGATCAGGTTGTCGTTCTCGCCGGCCTCGACGAACGGGCCGTCGGTGCGCATGCGCGAGCAGTTCTCCTCGACCCAGTCGTCGTCGAAGCCCCCCTCCTGGACGTAGTCGAGCTCCTGGCAGCCGGCGTGCATGGCGAGCTCGACGAAGGCGTCGCGGGTGCCCGAGGTCGGCGGGGGCCCATAGGCCAGGATCTCCTGGTCGGGCAGGTCGGGGTTGATCTCGGACCAGTTCGTGTAGGGGTTGTCCACCCACTCGCCGTCGACCGGCACCTGGGCCGCGAGCGCCTGGTAGACCTCGCCCAGCGAAAGGTCCCACCCGTTCTCGTTGTCGCGCGAGATGGCGAGCGTGAGGCCGTCGAAGCCGATCAGCGCCTCGGTGACGTCGGTGACGCCGTTCTGCTGGCAGAGCTCGTACTCGGAGGCCGTCATGGCGCGCGAGGCGCCGGTGATGTCGGGTGTCCTCTCGCCCACGCCCTCGCAAAAGATCTGCATGCCGCCGCCCGTCCCGGTGGACTCGACGATGGGAGAGGGCGATCCGGTGTTGTTGGCGAACTGCTCGGCCACGGCCTGGGTGTAGGGGAACACCGTGGACGAGCCCACGATGCGGATCGCGTCGCGCGACTGCGCCTGCGCGGCGCCCGTGACGGATCCGGCCGCGGCGGCGATCGCCAGCGTGGAGGCGGTCAGCTTGAAGGACATGATGGCACCTTGCGTGTCGGTTGCGCGCGGGCCGCGAGGGCGATCCCCCGCCCGCGCCGCGGTCGTTAACGGTCCCGCAACGCGTCTTTGCGACGGGCGTGTTACAGTTTCATGACGGGCGGCCTCGGCGCCGGGGGCGCCGCAGCGGGCGGCCTCGGCGCCGGGAGCGCCGCGGCGGGCGGCGTCGGCGCGGGGGCCGGCTCGGCCAGCGGCAAGAGCACGGTGAAGCGGCTGCCGCGGCCCGGCGCGCCGTCGATCCGCAGCACCCCGCGGTGGCGGTTGACGATGTGCTTGACGATGGCGAGCCCGAGCCCGGTGCCGCCCCTCTCGCGCGAGCGGTGGCCGTCCACGCGGTAGAAGCGCTCGGTCAGGCGCGGGATGTGGATCGGGTCGAACCCCTCCCCCCAGTCGATCACCTCGACCCGCGCCGCCGGCCCGCGCAGCCGCGGCTCGCGGGGGCTGCGCGACAGCGCCACGAGCACGCGCCCGCCCGAGGCGCCGTATTTGAGCGCGTTCTCCATCAGGTTGGTGAACACCTGCTGGAGCTGGTCGGCGTCGCCCGGCACCGCGACGGGCGCCTCGGGCAGCTCGACCTCGATCGCGGCCCCGGCGTCGAGCGCGAGCGGCCGCAGCGCGCTGGCGCAGCGCTCGATCACGGGGCCGAGGGCCACGCTGGCCGTCGGGCGCACGCGCTCCTCGGCCTCGACGCGGCTGAGCGAGGTGAGGTCCGCGACGAGGCGGCTCATGCGGCCCGCCTCGCGCTCCATCACCCCCAGGAACCGCTCGCGCGCGTCCCGGTCGTCGCGCGCCGCCCCCTTGAGCGTCTCGATGAAGCCGATCAGCGCGGTGAGCGGCGTGCGCAGCTCATGGCTGACGTTGGCCACGAAGTCGCGTCGGCTGCGCATCGCCTCGTCGAGCGGCGTCACGTCCTCGAAGGAGACCGCGACGCCGCCCGGCAGGCCCCCCTCGAGCGGCGTCGCCGTCACCCGCCAGGCGGTCTCGCGCCCGGCCTCCGAGGCGGCGTGGCGCGCGCTCCCGCGCCCCTGCCCTGCGAGCGCCGCCTCGATCGCCGTCACCAGCGACGGCTGGCGCAGCACGGTCATGTAGTGGCGCCCCGTAGCGCCCGGCCCGAGCAGCGCCTCGGCCTGCGGGTTGACGGCCG
Organism: uncultured Alphaproteobacteria bacterium; assembly: GCA_963799455.1. Classification (GTDB taxonomy): domain Bacteria; phylum Pseudomonadota; class Alphaproteobacteria; order Rhodobacterales; family Rhodobacteraceae; genus CAWCXF01. The sequence continues at coordinate 152,046 of CAWCXF010000008.1, forward strand.
TCAGCTTGCGGGCGGAGTCGATGAGCACCATCGGGATCGGCACGGCGGCGATGACCGATGCGGCGATGTCCATCAGCACGGCCTCAGGCGGAGCCTCGGGGGTGTGTCGTGGCCGAGTGACGCAGAGGAAAGGCGAACGCTCGATTGATCGCACCATGCGTCGGCGATAATCTGCCGGCAAGAGGGGCCGCGCTAGGTCGCGGAACGATTGCCTTTGGGTATTGCTCATGCTCGATCGGACGCCTTTGCTCCGACCGGATGAAAGGACGCGCGCGAGCGTCCATCCGGTCGTCTGTCCGGCACCAGCCTTGCGGTCTCGCCCGTCGCCGACGCGCTCATGCGCGCCGCCGGTGCTTGCGATCGGCGATCGCGGCGCGCTGCCGCGCGGCGTGATCGACGCGGCGAGCGGGGGGCAGGTGGTGGTCGCGGCCTTCGACGACCTCGACGCGGCGCTCCTGGCGCGCCACCGGCCCGCGGTGGTGATCTCGCGCGTCCTGGCACGTGGGTTCGACGCGCTCGACCTCGCCCTCAGGCTGGTCGCGCTGGGGTTTCGCGGCCGCTTTGTCGCGCTGGCCGAGGCGCTGCCGGCCCCTGCCCTGGTCCGGGCCGAGCTCGCCGGCGCCTGCCCGTCGCTCGACGTGGCGGTGGTCGTCGTCGGCACGCTGGAGCGGCCGGTGGTGCGCGTGATCTAGGCGGCCACGGCCTCGCGCGCGGCCGCGACGGCCTGACGGAACTCGGCGATCAGCAGCTCGGGCGGCTCGACCCCGACGGAGACGCGGAAGAACCCCTCGGTGATGCCCAAGCCCGCGCGGCCCTCGGGCGTGAGCGCGCGATGCGAGGACGAGGCCGGGTGCGAGAGCGTCGTCGCCACGTCCCCCAAGGTCGGCGCGAAGGCGATGGCGGGCGCCGCCGCGGTCAGGGCGTTGGCCGCGGCGCGACCGCCCTCGACCTCGAAGGAGACCATGTTGCCCCAGGCGCCGAGCAGCGCCTCGGCCCGCGCCCGGTCGGGATGGTCGGCGCGGCCGGGATAGATCACCCGCGTCACGCCCGGCGTCTCGGCGAGCGCGTCGGCCAGTCGCGCCGCCCCCTCGCAGGCCGCGCGGAAGCGCAGCTCGAAGCTGTAGAGGCCGCGCTCGGCGAGCCAGCAGTCGAAGGGCGAGGGGGTGAGCCCGAGCGTCACCGCCGTCACCGACAGCCGCCGCGCGATCTGCGGATCGCGCGCCGCGACGTAGCCCAGCATGGCGTCCGAATGGCCGGCGAGCAGCTTGGTGATCGAGTGGATCACCACGTCGGCGCCGCGCTCGAAGGGCCTGAAGGCGGCGGGCGTGGTGAAGGTGTTGTCCACCACCAGGAGCGCGCCCGCCCGCCGGGCGATGTCCGCGATGGCCTCCATGTCGGCCACCCGCAGCGTGGGGTTCGACACCACCTCCACAAGGATCAGGCGGGTGTTCGGCCGCATGGCGGCGGCGAAGGCCCCCGCGTCGGTCGGGTCGGCGAGCGAGGTCTCGAAGCCGAGGCGGGGAAGCTCCTCGGCCATCAGCCGCAAGGAGCGGCCATAGAGCTGGTCGCCGCCGAGCACATGGCAGCCGCGCTCCAGCAGCGCCATCGTCGCGGCCGTCACGGCGGCCATGCCGCTGCCCGTCACGACACCGCCCCCCGAGGCCGGATCGACCCCCTCCATCGCGTCCACCAGCCCGGCCAGGACGGCGGCGTTGGGATGGCCCTCGCGCGAGTAGGTCCAGCCCGACGTGCGGCCCTCGTACTGCGCGTCGAGCCCGTCCGGCGTGTCGGAGGCATAGACCACCGAGGGGTGGATCGGCGTGGCGACCGGGCGGCTGACGCTGCCGGGCAGGCGCGCGCGGCGCATGGGCGGGCGGTCCTCCACGCTCATGCCTGCCTCAGCCCGTCGCGGTACCGGCGCGCCTTGGCCCGGTAGTTCCGCGCCGATTCGCGCAAGCCCTCCAGGGCCGCCTCGTCGAGCGGACGCACCACCTTGGCGGGCGCGCCCACGACGAGGCTGCCGGGCGGGATCGCCTTTCCTTCCGTGACGAGCGCGCCCGCGCCGACCAGGCAGCCCGGCCCGATCACGGCGCCGTTGAGGACGATCGCGCCCATGCCGACCAGGCTGCCTCCCCCGATGGTGCAGCCGTGCAGGATGGCGCGGTGCCCGATGGTGCAGTCCGGGCCCACGGTGAGGGGGAAGCCCATGTCGGTGTGCAGCACGCAGTGCTCCTGCACGTTCGAGCCAGGACCGATGGCGATGGGCTCGTTGTCGCCGCGCAGCACGGCGCCGAACCACACGGAGGCGCCGGCGCCGAGCGTCACCGACCCGATCACGTCGGCGCCGCGCGCGACCCACGCGTCCTCGGCGATGACGGGGACGCGCTCGTCCAGTGCGTGGATCATGACCTCTCCTCGAACTCGGTGTTGAGGCTGCGGACGGCCTCGGCCAGGTGGGACTGCCGCGAGCGGCGCAGGCGCTCGGCCGTCACGATCGCCTCGATCTGGCGCGCGCAGCGGTCGAGGTCGTCGTTCATCAGCACGTAGTCGTATTCGGCCCAGTGGCTGATCTCCTCGCGCGAGCGCGCCATGCGGCGCGCCACGACCTCGGGCGGATCCTGGTCGCGCGCGAGCAGGCGCCGCTCCAGCTCGGCGATCGAGGGCGGCAGCACGAAGATCGACACCACGTCGCTCGCCAGCGCCGAGTTGCGGACCTGCTGGCCGCCCTGCCAGTCGATGTCGAAGATGATGTCGCGCCCCTCGGCGATCGCCGCGGCCACGGGCGCGGCGGGCGAGCCGTAGAGATGGCCGAAGACGCGCGCGTGCTCCAGCATCTCGCCGCCCTCCACCATCGCCTCGAATCGCGGCACCGAGCGGAAGTGGTAGTCGCGCCCCTCGACCTCGCCGGGCCGGGCCGGGCGGGTGGTGGCCGAGACCGAGAAGGCGATGGTCGGATCCCACTCCCTGAGCCGGCGCGCCAGCGTGGACTTGCCCGCCCCGGAGGGCGACGACAGGATGATGAGGATGCCGCGCCGGCTCGGGCTCGCGCGCCTGCCGTGGGGTCGTCTGGCGTCGCCGTCCATGGCGCCGGACCTGCCCGGCCGGTGCGGCGCCGTCAAGGCGCCCAGCCCGGAACGCCCGGCGGCCCATGACCGGGTGCGCCCGCGTGGCGGCCACACGGGCCCGGAGCGCACGACGCCGGCGTGCGCAGCGCCTGCGCCGCCGCCGGGACGGCGGGGACGAGGCCTCGGGTCGTCGACGAGCCCCTCGGCGGACGGTGGGCGGGGCGGCGCCGCTCGAAGCCCGACCGGGGCCAGACAGCCTCACTGGGCCGCCTCGCCGGGCCGCCTCGCCGAGGAGCCGGGCCGCGGGGCGTCCGGAGGCCTGCGGCCGCGATCGGGACGCCGCCACATGGCTCCGCGGGCCGCCGGCGCCGGTGGCCAAGCGCCGCTCCGTCCGGGGCCACCTGCGCCCGGCCTGCGCGCGGCGGGGCGCCCGCTCAGCTCCGGGTGCGGCGGTGCCAGAGATTCTTGACGTTGTAAAGGAGGATGGCGGGGCGGTCGAGCGAGTACTTCGCGGCGATGTAGGCGTAGTGCGGCGTGCGCTCGCGCAGGCTGCGCGAGAGGGCGGGGCCGAGCGCCGCGAGCCGCTCGGAGCGGCCGCGCTCGGCGAGGTCGAGCTGGTAGAGGCGCCGCTCGATGTAGCGCTCGCATTCGCGCATGCAGGCCGCCTTGCCGGGGAAGTCCACCGCCTCGAGGTCGCGCAGGATGGCCCGGCGCGTGCCCATGTGAAGCTTGATGAGGCGCAGGCGCTGGCCGTACATCATGTTCCAGCCGAAGCTGCGGCCCTCCACCAGCCCCGAGATGCCCCCCACCCTGTAGCGCACGAGCGGCGCGTCCACGTAGCCGACCTCGCCGAGCACGGCGGCGCGGAAGGGGATCACCGTGTCCTCGACGATGGCGGATTCGTCGATGGGCCCGAAGCGGTCGAAGAGGTCGCGCGTCCAGGCCGAGGCGGCGCCGAGGACGTAGAGGTTGTTCTCGAGGATGCTCAGCGGCGCGCGGTCGGTGCGCATGATGCGCGGCGGGCCGAGGCGGCCGATGTCGCGCCCCTCCATGTCCATGCGCATCACGTCGGAGTGCAGCGACTTGAGCCGGCGGCCCGAGGCGAGCCACGCCTCGGCCAGCCGCTCGGCGCGCTCGGGCAGCGAGACGTCGTCGCCGTCGCTCTTGACGATCAGCTCCCCGTGGCTCAGCTCCATCAGCCTGTTGAGGTTGCCGACGATGCCGCGGTTGCGCTCGTTGCGGCTCAGCACGACGCGGTGCGGCCCGCGATAGGCGTCCGCCATCTCGCGCATGACCTCGAAGGTGCGGTCCGCGCTGCAATCGTCCGACAGCACGATCTCGAGCGGCTCGTAGGTCTGCGCGAAGGCGCCCTCGACGGCCTCGCGGATGAAGGCCTCCTGATTGTAGCCGAGGACGCAGAAGCTCACGAGGGGTCTGGGTTCGGGCACGCGGCTCACTTCGCTGACGCGTCCGTCCGCCGTGGAGATCGCGCGGCCCGGGACGAGCTCACCTTCCAGGCCGCGGGCACCGGCCCGGGACCGACTCGGTCCGGCGCCGTGCGGCCTCCGCGCCTGATGATGGACCCGAACGGCGCCGCTTGCACCCCCGATCGCGCGATTTGACGATCCGCACTCGATCTCGGGCCACGTCGAACGCTCGGGGGGGGACCGAGGACGAGGAGGAGGACGAGGAGCCCGAACCCGCGGGCGGGGTCGATTCGGCGGGCGGCACGCCCTAACGGTCCCCGCGCCGCACGGCCCGGATCCGCGGGCGCGCGGCGGCCCCCGCGTCCCGGCCGGGCCAGCGGGCCCCGCCCCGGTCGGGAGGCCCCGCGCCACGCCCTCGCAGGGCGCCGCTCGCGGCGCAGGTCGTCGGCCGCCGCCGAGGGCTCGGGCCGAGGGGCCGCGGCGCGCGTCGTCCCCGTCGCAAGACCGTTTACTGAACGTTACGATTTCGAGGCCAATGCGCCGCGCTCCGTGCTATGAGGCGTCGTGGGTGTGGGTGATGCCGGCGCGGGGGCGCGCCGGGTTTCGTTGGGGGGCGGGCAGGATGCCGCCCCGGCGTGGGAGCGTGCGATGAGGGACGACGGGGCGACGGGGCCGATGGGGCGGCTCGTGCGGGGGGGCGTGGTGGCGCTGGCGTCGCGGCGCAGGCCGGGGCGGTTCGGCATGCTCGACGAGGTGCATCGCTACTGGGACGCGCTGCGCGGCGAGCGGCTCCTGCCGCTGCGCTCGGAGGTCGATCCGCGCGGGATCGAGGGGGCGCTCGACTCGGCCTTCGTGGTCGAGCGCATCGCGCCGGGCATCGCGCGCTTCCGCCTCGCGGGCAGCCATCTGGTCGACCTGATGGGCGCCGAGGTCCGCGGCATGCCGCTCAGCGTGCTGTTCGCCGGGGGGTCGAGGCCGGCGCTGGCCGAAGCCGTCGAGGGGGTGTTCTCTGGGCCCGAGACCCTGCGCCTGACGCTCTCGGGCGAGCGCGGGCTCGCGCGCCCGACGATGGCCGCGCAGATGATCCTGCTGCCGCTCAGGAGCGACCTCGGCGACGTCACCCGCGCGCTCGGCTGCCTGGCGAGCGAGGGGCCGATCGGCCGCGCGCCGCGGCGCCTCGTCATCCGCGCGGCCGAGCGCGTGGACATCCTCGACGCGCGCCCCGCTCCTCGGCCCGTGGACCGTCCCTCGGTCGAGGCGTCGAGCCGGCCCCTGCGCCCGACCTTGCGAGCACCGGCGCCGCCGGGGGCGGTCGAGCGCATCGCCGGGACGGAGACACCGCGGCTGCGCCCGGTGCCGGGCGCGCCGCATCTGCGGGTGGTCGAAGGCGCCGACTGAGCGCCGCGGCGCCGCCCGCGCCGGCGAGGCCCGCCGTCCGGACGGCCCCTGCGAGCGCGCCCGCCAGGCTTCGTCGGGAGCGGGCCCGCAGGCCCCTCAGACGGCGGCCCGACCGGCCTGCGAGCGCAGCCGCGCAGAGAGCTCCTCGGCCACCAGGAACGCCAGCTCCAGCGCCTGCGAGGCGTTGAGCCTCGGGTCGCAGGCGGTGTGGTAGCGGTCCGACAGATCCCGGTCCGAGACCGCGCGCACGCCGCCGGTGCACTCGGTCACGTCCTGGCCGGTCATCTCGAAGTGCACGCCCCCGGGCACCGTCCCCTCGGACCGGTGGACGGCGAAGAACTCCTGGACCTCGCGCAGCACCGCGTCGAAGGGCCGGGTCTTGTAGCCCGAGGACGACTTGACGGTGTTGCCGTGCATCGGGTCGCAGGACCAGACGACCTGCGCCCCCTCCTCGCGCACGGCCCGCTGGAGCCGCGGCAGGTGCTCGCCCACCGTCCCCGCGCCGAAGCGCGCGATCAGCGTCAGCCGGCCGGGCTCGTTCAGAGGGTTGAGCGCCGCCATCAGGCGCTTGAGGTCGGACGCCTCCAGCGTCGGCCCGCATTTGAGGCCGATCGGGTTGAGCACGCCCCGGCAGAAGGCGACGTGGGCGCCGTCGGGCTGGCGCGTGCGGTCGCCGATCCACAGCATGTGGCCCGAGCCCGCGACCCACTGGCCGGAGGTGGAATCCACCCGCGTCAGCGCCTCCTCGTATTCGAGCAGGAGCGCCTCGTGGGAGGTGTAGAAGTCCACCGATTGCAGCGTGTGCGCGGTGTCCTGGTTGACGCCGGCGGCGCTCATGAAGTCGAGCGTGTCCGAGATCCGGCCCGCCATCGCGCGGTAGCGCTCGGCCTCCTCGCGGTCGGTGAAGCCGAGCGTCCAGGCGTGGACCTGGTGCACGTCGGCGTAGCCCCCCGTCGAGAAGGCGCGCACGAGGTTGAGCGTGGCCGCGGCCTGGGTGTAGGCGCGCAGCATCCGGCTCGGGTCGGGCTCGCGCGCGGGCGCCGTGAAGTCGAGGTCGTTGACGATGTCGCCGCGGTAGGAGGGCAGCTCGACCCCGCCCTGCGCCTCGGTCGCGCTCGATCGCGGCTTGGCGAACTGGCCCGCCATGCGGCCGACCTTCACCACCGGCACCTTGGCGCCGTAGGTCAGCACCATCGCCATCTGGAGCATCACCTTGAAGGTGTCGCGGATCGAGTCGGCCGAGAACTCGGCGAAGCTCTCGGCGCAGTCGCCGCCCTGCAGGAGGAACGCCTCTCCCCGGCTCGCGCGCCCGAGCGCCGCCTTGAGCCTGCGCGCCTCGCCCGCGAAGACCAGCGGCGGGTAGCGCCCGAGCTGCGCCTCGGCGGCGGCCAGCGCGCCCGCGTCCGCGTAGTCGGGCATCTGCACGCGGGGACGCGCGCGCCAGTCGATCTTGCTCCAGGGCTTCGTCATCGAGCTTCTCCTGCGTCGAGCGGGCAGTCTATCACCGCGCGCGCGTGCCGTCGAGGAACGCGCGCCGCGCTCGAAGGCGCGCCCTTGATCGCGCGGGGCAAAGCTGGTTCGCTCGTCCATCGACCAACCGGGATGGTCACGATGAGGGCAGCAGATCACGGCGAGCGCGGCCGCATGCCCGCGGCGGGGGCGCCCTCGACGCGTCCCGAGACGACGCGCGTGCCGGAGCGGCCCCACCGCTTCATCTTCGTGCTGCTCGACAGCTTCTCGCTGCACTGCTTCGCCTCGGCGATCGACAGCTTGCGGATCGCCAACCGCATGTCCGGCCGACGGCTCTACGAGTGGCATCTGTGGTCGGAGGGGGGGCGCGCGGTGTCGTGCTCGGCGGGCACCTCGTTCAACGCCGAGTCCGACCTCGGCCCGGTGAGCGCGGGCGACACGATCCTGCTCTGCGGCGGGCTCGACATCCGCGAGGCCACGACCAGGCCGCTCGTGACCTGGCTCAGGCGCGAGGTGCGCGGCGACGTGGTCGCGGGGGGCCTGTGCACCGCGGCCTACACGCTGGCGCGCGCGGGGCTCCTCGCGGGCCGGCGCGCCACCATCCACTGGGAGAACCAGGACGCCTTCGCCGAGGAGTTCGACGACATCCGCCTCACCAAGTCGATCTTCGTGATCGACCGCGGGCGGCTCACGACCGCGGGGGGCACGTCGTCGATCGACCTGATGCTCAAGCTGATCGCCGACGACCACGGCGAGGGGCTCGCCGCGATGGTCGCCGACCAGCTCATCTACTCCTCGATCCGCACCGACCAGGACACCCAGCGGCTGTCGATCCCGACCCGCATCGGCGTGCGCCACCCCCGCCTCGCCCAGGTGATCCAGATGATGGAGCAGGCCATCGAGGAGCCGATCAGCCCCGCGATCCTGGCCCGCGACGTGGGCATGAGCACGCGCCAGCTCGAGCGGCTGTTCCGCCGCTACCTCGACCGCAGCCCGAAGCGCTACTACATGGAGCTGCGCCTCCAAAGGGCGCGCAACCTCCTGATGCAGACCGACATGAGCGTCATCGAGGTGGCGCTCGCCTGCGGCTTCGCCTCGCCCTCGCACTTCTCCAAGTGCTACCGCGCGCTCTACGACACCACCCCCTACCGCGAGCGCGGCGCGCAGTCGGCGCGGCTGTCCGTCTGACGCCCGATCTGACGCCCGATCGGTTCCGCGCGCGACACAAAGCGGCGCGGGGCCCGCGATCGGTGCGGCCGGGGCCGGCCGGGGCGCGCGGGGCGCGCGCGGGGCGGTTCCCTTTCGCGCGCGGCGCTTATAGCGTGCGGCGCAGGACGCTCGAGATCCGAGAACCCAGGGAGAGACGAATGAAGACGCTCCTCGCAGGCGCCGCGGCCGCGGCGCTCATGGCCGGGGCCGCCACGGCCCAGGACGACCCCGTGAAGCTCGGGATCCTGCTCGGCTTCACCGGCCCGATCGAGAGCATGGTCGCCAACATGGGCCCGGCCGCCGAGGCCGCCATCGCCGAGGTCAACGAGGCCGGCACGCTCTTGGGCGGCGTTCCCGTCGAGGGCGAGCGCGCCGACACGGCCTGCATCGACAACGCGGTCGCCACCTCGGCCGCCGAGCGGCTGATCGGCGACGGCGTGGACGGGATCATCGGCGGCGACTGCTCGGGCGTGACCGGCGCGGTGCTCCAGAACGTCGCCATCCCCAACGGCATGGTGATGATCTCGCCCTCGGCGACCTCGCCCGCGCTGACCACCGTCGAGGACCAGGACCTGTTCTTCCGCACCGCGCCGTCGGACGCGCGGGAGGGCGAGGTGATGGCGCAGGATCTGATCGACCGCGGCTTCGACTCGATCGCCGTGACCTACACCAACAACGACTTCGGCAAGGGCCAGTCCGACAGCCTGGTGCAGAACTACGAGGCGCTCGGCGGGGAGGTCACGATCGTGGCCGCGCACGAGGACGGCAAGGCCGACTACTCGGCCGAGGTCGGCGCGCTGGCGTCCGCGGGCGGCGACATCCTCGTGGTGGCGGGCTACGCCGACCAGGGCGGCCTGGGCATCCTGCGCTCCGCGCTCGACAGCGGCGCCTTCGACCAGTTCGTGCTGCCCAACGGCATGATCAGCGACTCGCTGACCGACGCCCTGGGCTCCTCGCTCGACGGCTCCTTCGGCCAGGTGCCGGGCTCCGAGGGCCCCGGCGCGGACGCCTTCGCCGCGATCGGCGAGGAGAAGGGGTTCGACCCGACCGGCGCCTACGCGCCCGAGAGCTACGACGCGGCGGCCTTGTTCGTGCTCGCCATGCAGGCGGCGGGCAGCCAGGATCCGGCCGAGTACGGCCCCAGGATCATGGAGGTCGCAAACGCGCCGGGCGAGCCGATCCTGGCGGGCGAGCTGGCGAAGGGCCTCCAGATCCTCGCCGACGGCGGCGACATCGACTACCAGGGCGCGACCGGGGTCGAGCTGGAGGGCCCCGGCGAGAGCGCGGGGAGCTACCGCATGGTCGAGGTCGAGGGCGGCGAGTTCCAGACGGTCGGCTACCGCTGATCCAAGTCCACCCAAGGTCCGGCCCGGGGGCTCGCCCCCGGGCCGGCTCGCGTCGAGGAGCCCGCCCGCGTGATCACCGTGACCGACATCGTGATGGCCTTCGGGGGCTTTCGCGCCGTGGACGGCGCCTCGCTCACGATCCCCGAGGGCTCGATCACGGGGCTGGTGGGGCCGAACGGCGCGGGCAAGACCACGCTCTTCAACGTGATCGCCGGCAACCTGCGCCCGACCTCGGGCACGGTGAGCATGGCGGGCGAGGACATCACCGGCCTGCCGCCGCACGCGCTGTTCCACCTCGGCCTGCTGCGCACCTTCCAGATCGCGCACGAGTTCTCGTCGATGACCGTGCGCGAGAACCTGATGACGGTGCCGCCCGGACAGCTCGGCGAGAGCCTCTGGAACACGTGGTTCCGCCGCCGCGCCATCGCCGCGCAGGAGCGCGAGATCGCCGAGCGCGCCGACGAGGTGCTCGACTTCCTGACCATCGACCACCTGGCCGACGAGAAGGCCGGCAACCTCTCGGGCGGGCAGAAGAAGCTGCTGGAGCTCGGCCGCACGATGATGACCGACGCGCGCATCGTCTTCCTCGACGAGGTCGGAGCGGGCGTGAACCGCACGCTGCTGGCGACCGTCGGCGACGCCATCGAGCGATTGAACCGCGAGCGCGGCTACACCTTCTGCATGATCGAGCACGACATGGAGTTCATCGGCCGCCTCTGCGACCCGGTGATCGTCATGGCCGAGGGCCATGTGCTGGCCGAGGGCACGATCGACGAGATCAAGGCGAACGAGGCCGTGATCGAGGCGTATCTGGGCACGGGCTCGAAGCACCGTCGCCGCCAGGCCCCCGCCGGGCCCGAGCGCCCGGGTCCGGCGCCCTCCGGACGGGCGGCGACGGCGTGACCGGCCCGCCCGCCCGATGAGCTTCCTCCTCGGCCGGGACATGACCGGCGGCTACGGGCGCGGCGCGGACATCCTGCACGGCTGCACCATCGGCGTGGAGCGAGGGCAGATCGCCGTGATCGTGGGACCGAACGGCGCCGGCAAGTCCACCGCGATGAAGGCCGTCTTCGGGATGCTGCCGCTGCGCGAGGGGCGCGTCACGCTGGGCGAGGAGGACATCACCGCGCTCAGCCCCCAGGACCGCGTCGCCCGCGGCATGGCCTTCGTGCCGCAGACGCGCAACGTCTTCCCCGCGCTCAGCGTGCAGGAGAACCTGGAGATGGGCGCGTTCCTGCGGCGCGACGACATCCGAGGCACGATGGAGCAGGTCTACGACCTCTTCCCCATCCTCAAGGAGAAGCGCCGGCAGGCGGCGGGCGAGCTGTCGGGCGGCCAGCGCCAGCAGGTCGCGGTGGGCCGCGCGCTGATGACCCAGCCCCAGGTCCTGATGCTCGACGAGCCCACCGCGGGCGTCTCCCCCATCGTCATGGACGAGCTCTTCGACCGCATCGTCGAGGTGGCGCGGGCGGGGATCTCGATCCTCATGGTCGAGCAGAACGCGCGCCAGGCGCTCGAGATCGCGGACAAGGGCCACGTTCTCGTGCAAGGTCGAAACCGATACACCGACAGCGGGGCGGCGCTCCTGGCCGACCCCGACGTCCGACGCTCCTTCCTCGGAGGCTGACATGCGCCCGATCCTGATCGCCACCCTCGCCGCGCTGCTGCCCGGCCTCGCCGCGGCTGACACGCTGTCGTGCCGCCTCACCCGCGCCTGCGTCCAGGGCGGCCCCTGCCTGCCGGCGGACGTGCCGCTGTGGGTCGAGGACGCGGCCGGCCCGCGCCCCGTGATGCGCGTGGGCGGGCAGACCCTCCCCGTGGACCGCGAGAGCAACTTCTACGGCACCGTCTTCAACGGCTGGAACAACGCGCGCCGTCCCGCCGACTTCCCCGGCGAGCTCTGGGTGCGGCCCAACGGGCGGACCACCTACGTGCGCCGCGCCGACGTGGACGGCGTGACGATCCGCACCGACTACCGCGGCCGCTGCGCCATCATCCCGGGCCCGGACGGCCCGGGCGGCGCGCCGGCGCTGAAGTAGGGCGCTGAAGGAGATGGAGCCGGTCGAGGCCATCGTGGCGCTGGCCAACTTCGTGATCGTGCCGGGGCTCGCCTATGGCGCGCAGCTCGCGCTGGGCGCGCTCGGGGTGACGCTGGTCTATGCCATCCTGCGGTTCTCGAACTTCGCCCATGGCGACACCATGGCGTTCGGCACCATGGCCACGATCCTGGCGACCTGGTGGCTCCAGTCCTCGGGCGTCTCGCTCGGGATCCTGCCCACCGCGCTCCTCGCGCTGCCGGTGGGGTTCGCCGCCACCGCGGCGCTGCTGCTCGTGACCGACCGCGCGGTCTACCGCTTCTACCGCCGGCAGAAGGCCGCGCCGGTGATCCTGGTGATCGTCTCGCTCGGCGTCACCTTCGTCATGAACGGGCTGGTGCGCTTCGTCATCGGCGTGGACGACATCCGCTTCGACGACGGCGCGCGCTTCGTGCTGCGCGCGGGCGACTTCAAGGCGATGACCGGGCTCGACGAGGGGCTCGCCATCCGCTCGACCCAGATCATCACGCTGGTCACCGCGCTCGTGGTGATGGCGGCGCTGTTCTGGTTCCTCAGCCGCACCCGCACCGGCAAGGCGATGCGCGCCTACTCCGACAACGAGGATCTGGCGCTGCTGTCAGGGATAGACCCCGAGCGCGTCGTCACCATCACCTGGCTCATCGTGGCGGCGCTCGCCACGGTCGCGGGCGTCCTCTACGGGCTCGACAAGTCGTTCAAGCCCTTCACCTACTTCCAGCTCCTGCTGCCGATCTTCGCCGCGGCCATCGTCGGCGGCCTGGGCTCGCCGATCGGCGCCATCGCCGGGGGCTTCCTCATCGCCTTCTCCGAGGTCACGGTGACCTACGCCTTCAAGAAGGTCGTCAACTACGCCATGCCGGGCGACGTCGAGTTCGGCGGGCTCCTGCAGCTCATGAGCACCGACTACAAGTTCGCCGTCTCCTTCGCGATCCTCATCATCGTGCTGCTGATCCGGCCGACCGGCCTCTTCCGGGGGCAGACGGCGTGAGCGAGCGGCTGCGCGCGCCGCTCCTCTTCGCGCTCGTCTTCGCGCTGATCGCGGCCGCGGGCGTGGTGCAGGGCGCCAACACGGCGCTGCTGATCGTCAACATGGGGCTGATCTCGGCCATCACGGCGCTCGGCGTGAACCTACAATGGGGATTCGCGGGGCTCTTCAACATCGGCGTCATGGGGTTCCTCGCGCTGGGCGGGCTCGCCGCCGTGCTCGTGGGGATGCCGCCCACCGGGGCGGCCTGGGCCGCGGGCGGGGGGCGGGTGCTGCTGGCGCTGGCCGCGGGGGCCGCCACCGTCGCCGCGGCCGTGATCGCCGGGCGCCGGGTGCCGCGCGGGACGGCCCGCTCGCTCGCGGTGGTGGCGATCCTGGCCCTGGGCTTCTCGATCTACCGCTGGCTGTTCGATCCGGCCGTCGCGGCGATCGAGGCCGTCAACCCGGCCGGCACCGGCTATCTCGGCGGGCTCGGGCTGTCCGCCGTCCTCGCCTGGCCCGTGGGCGGGCTCTTGGCCGCGGGCGCGGCCTGGCTCATCGGCAAGGCGGCGCTGGGGCTCAGGGCCGACTACCTCGCCATCGCCACGCTGGGGATCGCCGAGATCATCATCGCCGTGCTGAAGAACGAGGACTGGCTCTCGCGGGGGGTCAAGAACGTCGTCGGCATCCCCCGCCCCGTCCCCTACGAGGTCGACCTGCAGGCCGACCCGGCCTTCGTCGCGCGCGCCGCCGGGCTCGGGCTCGACCCGGTGACGGCCTCAACGCTGTGGGTCAAGGTCGAGTACGCCGCCCTCTTCGCCGCGGTGCTGCTCGTCATCCTGCTGCTGGCGCAGCTCGCGCTCGCCTCGCCCTGGGGGCGGATGATGCGCGCGATCCGCGACGACGAGGAGGCGGCCGAGGCGATGGGCAAGGACGTGACCGCCCGCCACCTCCAGGTCTTCGTCCTGGGCTCCGCGATCTGCGGCGTGGCGGGCGCGATGATGACCACGCTCGACGGCCAGCTCACGCCCGGCGCCTACCAGCCGCTGCGCTTCACCTTCCTGATCTGGGTGATGGTGATCGTCGGCGGCTCGGGCAACAACTGGGGCGCGGTGCTGGGGGGCTTCCTGATCTGGTTCCTGTGGGTCGAGGTCGAGCCCGTGGGCCGCTGGGCGCTCTCGGCGATCACCGCCGGCCTGCCCGACGGCAACCCCGTGCGGGAGATGCTGATGCAGGGCGCGGCCCATGTGCGGCTCCTGACGATGGGCACGGTGCTGCTCCTGGTGCTGCGCTTCGCCCCGCGTGGACTGATCCCAGAACGTTAGCAGGGGTCTGGGGGTGCGACCCCTGCGAGGGGCACGCATGCCCCCAGCTCTTCAAGCCGCCACGCGCCGCGCCGTGCGGGGCATCGAGCGCTTCAGCCGCTCCAGATCCGGGGCTGCGAGCGCGTCCTCGGCGCGCGTCAAGGCGTAGGCCGCCATGTCGCGCGCGGCCGCCGCCATCGACGGCCCGCCATGGCGATCGAGCGCATGGAGCGCGTGCTGGAGGTGGATCTGCACCTCGACCACGCCCGCCCCGTCGCGCGCGATCGGCGCGAAGGCGTCCTCCAGGAGGTCCGACGCCTTCAAGGGCGGCGCATGGAGGTTGGGGCGGCGCGGGATGCGCGCGGCGTCGTCCTCGCGCCAGGCTTCGAGCGCGCGCAGGATCCGGCCGATCACCTCGATCGCGGTCCCCGCGTCGTTGATCCCCGACGAGAGCGCCTTCGAGGCCACCTCGCCCAGCACCACCATCCCGAAGCGCGGATCCTGGTCGTAGCGGCGCAGCTCGCTGATCGTCACGCAGTCCACGATGCCCTCGGCCAGTCCCGGGTCGTGGACATCGGTATAGGCGATCGGGTCGCCCGAGTGGACGAAGCGCCCGATCGGCGTCCAGAGATAGATCTGCGCGCCGTGCTCGCCCGTCAGCTCGTCGAGCGAATCCGCGTCCACGAACTCGACCCAACCGGTGCTTCCGGCGCGGATCTCGGCCGCGGCCGGCGGGATCGCCTCGCGCCCGAGGAGCGGACGCCCGCCGAGGCAGGGCTCCTCCAGGCGCCGCTCCAGCGCCTTCCTCGCCTCCCATTCGAGCCGTCCCCCCATCTGCGCGAGCGAGCCGAGATCCTGGAGATGCGCGATCCAGCGCACGATGGTGACGACGATCAGTGCGATCACCAGCACCGTCATCGCGAAGAGCACGACAAGGTCGCCCTCGGAGATGAAGGCGGACCAGCGCAGGATGATCGCCACCAGCGCGAACAGCCACGCGCCGACGAAGGTGGCCAGCACCGACAGCGTGGTTCGATCGCTGACCAGGAGCCGGTGCGCCCGTGGCGTCCATTGCCCCGAGACCGCCCGGTGCACCGCGACCATCACCGACAGCGAGAAGATCGTCACCGCCAGCATCGAGGACGCGATGATGTCCAGCAGGTCGTCCACCGCGTCGGGGCCGACGAAGTCCGCCAGCCCCTTTGGCACGTAGGGCCCCACCATCGACGCGGTCCCCGCCGCCAGCAGGGCGAGGGCGGCGATGGCGACCGTGCGCGCCCAGAGCTTCTCGGTGAGCTTCTTCAGCTCGCGCCCGAGCCGCGACAGATGTCTCCGCATCGTCCCCTCGCCCTCCGCCACCGACCTGGAATGCCGCTTTTCGACGTGACGACAGGGCACGCGCGCATCATGTTGCACCGCAGCGCAGACCACAACCGCGGACGGACCCCATGCGAACCACCACTCGCGTCGCCGTGATCGGCGGCGGCGTCGTCGGATGCTCGGTGCTCTACCACCTCACCAAGCTCGGCTGGTCCGACGTGACGCTGCTGGAGCGCTCGGAGCTGACCTCGGGCTCGACCTGGCACGCCGCGGGGGGCTTCCACACCTTGAACGGCGACACCAACATGTCGGCGCT
This sequence comes from uncultured Alphaproteobacteria bacterium, assembly GCA_963799455.1. Classification (GTDB taxonomy): domain Bacteria; phylum Pseudomonadota; class Alphaproteobacteria; order Rhodobacterales; family Rhodobacteraceae; genus CAWCXF01. Next base: position 167,940 of record CAWCXF010000008.1, read on the forward strand.
CCAGGGCTACACCATCCGCCTCTACCGCGAGCTGGAGGCGATCACGGGGATGTTGTGCGGGCTGCACCATGTTGGCGGCATCACCCTGGCCTCGGACCCCGACCGGCTCGACATGCTGCGCGCCGAGCGCGCCAAGCACAAGCACATGGGCCTCGACACCCGCATCCTGAGCCCCGAGGAGATCGGGGAGCTGTCGCCCATCACCGCGCTCGACGGCGTCCTGGGCGGGCTCTACGACCCGCTCGACGGCCATCTCGACCCCTCGGGCACGACCCACGCCTACGCGAAGGCGGCGCGCATGGCGGGCGCCGAGATCGTCACCCACTGCGTGGTGCGCGAGACCAACCCGCGCCCCGACGGCGGCTGGGACGTGGTGACCGACCAGGGCACGATCCGAGCCGAGCACGTCGTCAACGCGGGCGGCCTCTGGGCGCGCGAGGTCGCGGCGATGGCGGGCGTCTACCTGCCGCTGCACCCGATGGAGCACCAGTATCTCGTCACCGAGGACATCCCCGAGATCGTGGCCCTGGGCCGCGAGCATCCCCACGTCATCGACCCGGGCGGCGAGTCCTACCTGCGCCAGGAGGGCCGCGGCCTGTGCATCGGCTTCTACGAGCAGCCCTGCGAGCCCTGGGCGGTGGACGGCACCCCTTGGGGGTTCGGCCACGAGCTGCTGCCCGACAAGCTCGACCGCGTGGAGGCCTCGATCGAGTTCGCCTACAAGCGGTTCCCCGTGCTGGAGCGCGCGGGCGTCAAGCGCGTCATCAACGGCCCCTTCACCTTCGCCCCCGACGGCAACCCGCTCGTCGGCCCCGTGCCGGGGCTGCGGAACTACTGGTCGGCCTGCGGCGTGATGGCGGGCTTCAGCCAGGGCGGCGGCGTGGGGCTCGCGCTCGCGCAGTGGATGATCGAGGGCGAGGCCGAGCGCAGCGTCATGGCCATGGACGTGGCCCGCTACGGGCGCTGGATCGGCCCCGGCTACACCCGCCCCAAGGTGGTCGAGAACTACCGCCGCCGCTTCAAGGTCACCTACCCCAACGAGGAGCTTCCGGCCGCGCGCCCCTTCCGCACCACGCCGATGCACGACGTGTTCGACGCCATGGGCGCCGTCTGGGGCCAGCAATTCGGGCTGGAGGTGCCCAACTACTTCGCGCGAGGCGACGAGCCGGCGCGCGAGACGCCCTCCTTCCGCCGCTCGGACGCGCATCATGCGGTCGCCCGAGAGGTCCACGCCGTGCGCGAGGGCGTGGGCATCAACGAGGTCCACAACTTCTCGAAGTTCGACGTGACGGGGCCGGGCGCGCGCGCCTGGCTCGACCGGGTCATGGCCGGCCGCATCCCACCGCCCGGCCGGCTGTCGCTGACGCCGATGCTCTCCGAGCAGGGCCGGCTGATCGGCGACTTCACCGTGTCCTGCCTCGGCCCCGAGCGCTTCCGCCTGACCGCCTCCTACGGAAGCCAGGACTTCCACCATCGCTGGTTCCTCAAGCATCTGAAGGACGGCGTTCACGTGGAGAACGTCTCCGACCGCGTGACCGGCTTCCAGATCGCCGGGCCGCGCGCGGGCGACCTGCTGGCGCGCTGCACCCGCTCGGACGTGGGCGCGATGCGCTTCATGGACGTGGCGCCGATGAGCGTGGGCATGGCGGACTGCGTGGTGCAGCGCGTGTCCTACACCGGCGATTTGGGCTACGAGATCTACGCCGACCCCATGGTTCAGCGCGCGCTCTGGGCCGCGCTGTGGGAGGCGGGCCGCGATCTCGGGCTCACGCCCTTCGGGATGCGCGCGATGATGTCGCTCCGGCTCGACAAGTTCTTCGGCTCCTGGCTGCGCGAGTACTCGCCCGACTACACCGCCGCCGAGACCGGGCTCGACCGCTTCGTGTCGTTCAAGAAGAACACCCGCTTCGTCGGCCGCGACGCGGCGGAGGCCGAGCGCGCCTCACCGCCCGCGCGGCGCCTGATGCCCTTCGTGGTGGAGGCGTCGGACGCCGACGTCACCGCCTACGAGCCCATCTTCATCGACGGGGCCGTGGCGGGCTTCTGCACCTCGGGCGGCTACTCGCACTTCGCGCGCAAGTCCGTGGCGCTGGGCTTCGTTCCCCGCGAGGAGGCGCGTGAGGGCCGCGAGGTCGAGATCGAGATCCTGGGCGAGATGCGTCCCGCCCGCATCGTGACGACGCCCCTCTTCGACGCGCAGGGCGAGCGGATGCGCGCCTGACCGGCAACGGCGGGCGCGACCCATGCGCGGGGCGCAGCGCCCTGGCAGGAGGCGACCGGCGATCCTGATCCCGGCGGCCGGGGCGTCCTCGCGCATGGCGCCCCGCGACAAGCTCCTGGAGCCCGTGGACGGCGTGCCGCTGCTGCGCGAGCGGGCGCTGGCGGCGCTCTCGACCGGCGCGCCGGTCGTCGTCACGCTTCCACCTGACAGGCCGGGACGCCGGGAGGCGGTCTCAGACCTCGCGCTTCGCATCGTCATCGTCCCGCAAGCCTCCGACGGGATGGGAGTCTCGATCGCCGCGGGCGTCTCCGCGCTCGGCGGCGCCGAGGGCGTGATGATCCTGCCAGCCGACATGCCCGACATCATGCCCGATCACATCGACGCGCTGCTCGACGCCGCCGAGGCCGAGCCCGACGGCATCCATCGCGGCGCCTCCGGCGGCGTGCCGGGCCATCCGGTCCTCTTCCCGCGCGACCTCCTGGACCGGCTCGCGGCGCTCGGCGGCGACGAGGGCGCACGCGCGATCCTGCGCGATCACGCGGACCGGGTGCGGCTCCACGACCTGCCGGACCGCGCGGCGCTGACCGATCTCGACACGCCCGAGGCTTGGGAGGCATGGCGCGTCCGGACAGGGCGGTAGGCGCCGACGGCCGCTCGCGGCCGGGTCGCTCGTGCGGTGTCCCCCACCACGGTCGCGGTCGCGTCGAAGCACGGGAGCGGCCGCCCTCACGGCCCCGCGGAGGTCGGCATCGGGGCCGAGGCCGCCCGCTCAGGCCGCCCTCCACGCTCCCATCGCCATGGGTGGTGCCCGTGGCCGGACTCGAACCGGCACGCCTCGCGGCGGGGGATTTTGAGTCCCCTGCGTCTACCATTCCGCCACACGGGCTCGACCCCGAACTACCGCCACGCGCTCCGGCCGTCCAGCGTAGGGTGGGTCTCGTCCCACCACCCTTCGCGATCAGCTCACGAACCCCACGAGCCACAGCGTGAGGCCGGGGAAGGCGACCAGGATCGCCACGCGGATCATGTCCGACACCACGAAGGGCGCGACGCCGGCGTAGGTCCGGTCCATCGGGATGTCGCGCGCGACCTGGTTGATGATGAAGAGGTTCATGCCCACGGGCGGCGTGATGAGCCCGACCTCGACCACGATCAGGGCGAGCACGCCGAACCAGATCGCGGTCTCCTCCGGAGTCAGGCCGAAGTCGAGCACCTGGATGATCGGGAAGAAGATCGGCACCGTCAGCAGGATCATCGACAGCGAGTCCATCACGCATCCGAAGACGAGGTAGGCCAGGAGCATCAGCGTCAGCACGGTGAGCGGCGCGAAGCCCTGGAGCTGCACCCAGTCCGCGAGGATCGTCGGCGCCCGGGTCAGCGCGAGGAACCCCTTGAGCACCTCGGCGCCGAGCAGGATGAAGAAGATCAGCCCCGTGGCCTTGGCGGTCTCGAGCACCGAGGCGAGGAAGCCGCGCCGGGTCAGCGAGCGCGTGGCCACCCCGTGGAGGCCGGTGGCCACGGCGCCGAAGGCCGCCGCCTCGGTCGGCGTGAAGAGCGCCTGCGCGCCGGGCCGCGCCCAGTTCCAGTCGCCGACGATGCCGCCGATGACGAGCGCAAAGATGACGATCACGGGCCAGGTGCGCGCCAGCGTCGAGAGGCGCCCCCGCATCGGCACCCGCGGCGCGACCGAGGCGGCGCCCGGGCGGACGCGCACGTAGACCGCCACCGTGAGCGCGTAGCCCAGCGCGGCGAGCAGCCCCGGCACCAGCGCCGCCATGAACATCTTGACGATGTTCTGCTGCGCCAGGATCGCGTAGATCACCAGGATCACCGACGGCGGGATCAGGATCCCCAGAGTGCCGCCGGCCGCCAGCACGCCGGTGGAGAGCGCGTCGGAGTAGCCGCGCGCGCGCATCTCCGGCAGCGCCACCTGCCCCATGGTGGACGCGGTGGCGAGCGAGGAGCCGCAGACGGCCCCGAACCCCGCGCAGGCCCCCACGGACGCCATGGCGATGCCGCCCCTGTGGTGCCCGAGCCAGTCCGATGCGGCGCGGAAGAGCGCCGCGCTCATGCCCGTGCGCGTGGCGAACTGGCCCATGAGGAGGAACAGCGGCACGATCGACAGGCCCTGGTTCGAGAAGGTCTCGTAGGTCAGCGTCTTGAGCTGGCTCGACATCATCGCCGGCGTGCCGAGGACGAACCACGAGCCGAAGAAGCCCGTCAGCCCCATCGCCACCGCGATCGGCACCCGCGCGAAGATCGCCGCGAGCATCAGGGCGAAGGCGGTCAGCGCCAGCGTCAGGCCGCTCACGCCACGCCCTCGCTCGGCTCGAGCGCCTCGCGCCCGTCGAGCGTCCAGTTGAGGGCGCGCCAGACGGTGTAGAGCGCCGTCACGGCGAAGAGCGCGGCCAGCGCCACGGCGGCGCCATAGGGGATCCAGGTCGGGATCTCGAGCTCGTAGGTGCTCTCGGCGAAGAACGGCCTCGGGCCCATCCCGAGCGCGGCCCTGAGCGCGTCCGAGCCGTGGGGCAGCTTCTCGCCGAAGCCCTGCCAGAGCTGGACGAGGATCACGAGCGCGGCCAGCGCCACCAGCGCGTCGGCGACGAGGCCCAGCGCCGCCTTGGCGCGCGCGGGCAGCCTGTCGGCCACGAGGTCCACCGAGACGTGGCCGCGCTGGAGCTGGCACCAGGGCAGGAAGGCGAACACGGCGAGCGCCACGCCGTGAGCCACCAGCTCGTAGTCGCCGGGGATCGGGCCGAGGCCCAGCCCCGTGAGGCGCCGGCCGACGATCGAGGCCACCGTCATCAGCGCCAGGCCGGTGATGAGGACGCCGCCCGCGTAGGCCGCGAGGCGGGCCACGGCCTCGACCGCCCGGCCCGTCCTCCGCTCGGCCCTGGGCGCTATCGCCACGGGGCGCGGCGGGGGCCCCGCCCCCGCGCCCTCGCCGGGGGCACTCGTGCCCCCGGACCCCCGATCACCTCGATTGCTCGGCGACCATCGCCTTGGCGTCGTCCACCATCGCTTGGCCGTCGAGGCCCTTGGAGGTGGCCTCCTCGATCCAGGCCCGGGTCTGGGCCTCGCCGATCTCGCGCAGCTCGGCCGTGGCCTCGTCCGGCAGCGTCGTGACGGTGTTGTCGGTCGCGGCGACGATCTCCTCGGCGTCGGTCTCGCCCTGGTCCATGGCGCGGCCCGCCCAGGCGCTCGCCTCGAGGCCGCAGTTGGCGTCGATCACGGCGCGGAGATCCTCGGGCAGGCCCTCGACCTTGGCCTTGTTGAGGCCGAAGATGAAGAACGTGTTGTAGACCGAGCGGTCGCCGCCGATCTTGGTGTGGCTGTCGGTCAGCTCCTCGACCTTGAGCGAGGGCACCACCTCCATCGGGATCACGCCCCCGTCCACCACGCCCCGCGACAGCGCCTCGGGGAAGGCGGGCACCGGCATGCCGACGGGCTGCGCGCCCAGCGACTCCAGCAGCGCGTTGGCCTGCCGCGACGGGCCGCGCAGCTTCAACCCCTTGAAGTCGTCGAGCGACTGGAGCGGCGCGCCCTTGGTGTGCACCACGCCCTGGCCGTGGACGTTGACGGCGCAGAGCCTGATGTCGCCCATCCGCTCCATCAGGTATTTCTCGGCGAACTGCCACGCCGCGCGCGAGGAGTCCTCGGCGCTCATCGAGGTCATGAAGGGCAGCTCGAACACCTCGGCCTCGGGGAAGCGGCCCGGCGTGTAGGAGGGCGGCACCCAGCCGCCGTCGATCACCCCGTCGCGGATCTGGTCGTAGAGCGCGGGCGGCGCGCCCCCGAGCTGCATCGCGGGGAAGACCTGGACGTCGATCCGCCCGTCGCTCTCGGCCTCCACCTTCTCGGCCCAGGGCTCGATGAAGTACTTCGGGATCGAGGCCTGCGGCGACAGGAAGTGCTGGACGCGCAGCGTCGCCTCCTGGGCGCCCGCGGCCCCGGCCGTCAGGCCCAGCGCCACGGCCCCGCCGATCGCCGCCCGCTTGAACGTGATGGTCATGTCGTCCTCCCTGAGGGGCGCCCGCGCGGCCCCTCCCTTGCGTCGGCGGCGATCATGGCGCCTCGCGCGCTCGATGCAAGGGAGCGTCGCCGCGCTCACAGCGTCTGCGCGCCGAAGGTGTCGCAGGCCTCGATCCGGCCCCGATCGTAGCCCGCGGAGAACCAGCGCGCCCGCTGCGCGGAGGAGCCGTGGGTGAAGCTGTCGGGCCGCACCACGCGGCCCGCCTCGCGCTGGAGCGTGTCGTCGCCGATCCGCTCGGCGGCGTTGAGCGCCTCGTCCAGATCGCCGCGCTCCAGGGCGCCGTAACGGTCGCCGACCGCGCGCGACCAGATCCCCGCCAGGCAGTCGGCCATCAGCTCGACGCGCACCTGGAGCGCGTTGGCCTCGGCTTGGCCCGAGGCGCGCTGCACATCGTTCACTTGGCTCAGGATGCCGAGCTCGTTCTGGATGTGGTGGCCGACCTCGTGCGCGATCACGTAGGCCGCGGCGAAGTCGCCGCCCGCGCCGAGCTGCCGCTCGAGCGTCACGAAGAAGTCGGTGTCGAGATAGATGCGGCCGTCGGCCGGGCAGTAGAACGGCCCCGTCGCCGCCTCCCCGTAGCCGCAGGCGGTGTCGGTGGCGCCCGCGTAGAGCACGAGCTGCGGCGGCTCGTAGGGCTGGCCGGTCTGGGCGGGCAACTCCTCGCCCCACACATCCTCGGTGAAGGCGAGCACGGTCGAGGCGAACTCGCCGCGCTCCTCGTCGACGGCCGTCATCTCGTCGCCGTAGCCGGGCCCGGTGACGCTCGTCGCCCCCCCGCCGAGGAACGGCGTCAGGTCCACGCCGAGGAACCAGCCGACCACGACGACGGCCACGACGCCCAAGCCCCCGACCCCGCCGACCGCCATCCGGCCGCCGCCGCCGCCGCGCCCCGAGCCCCGCCCCGAGCCCCGCCGGTCGATCACGTTGCGCGAGAGCCGTCCGCCGCGCCATCTCATGCCATCCGCCCCCGCTTGACCACCGCGCCACCCGTGATGCATGGGTCCGCCGCGGGGGGCAACCATGCTGCGCAGTCTCTACGACCGAACCATGGCGCTCGCCGAGGGCCGGCACGCGCTCTGGGCGCTCGCGGCCGTGGCCTTCGTCGAGTCGTCGGTCTTCCCGATCCCGCCCGACGCGCTGATGATCCCCATGGTGATCGCCCGGCCCCGCCGCGCCTGGCTCATCGCGGGCGTGGCCACGGCGGCCTCCGTCGCGGGGGGCCTGCTCGGCTACGCCATCGGCGCCCTCGCCTTCGAGAGCGTCGGCCAGCCGATCCTGGCGGCGCTGGGCAAGGCCGACGCGATGGCGGCCTTCAACGAGCGCTTCAACGGGGTGGGCTTCTGGGCGGTGCTGGCGGCGGGCGTCACGCCCTTCCCCTACAAGGTCGTCACCATCATGTCGGGCTGGACGGCGATGCCGCTCGCCACCTTCCTCGTGACCTCCCTCGTCGCGCGCGCCCTGCGCTTCTTTGTCGTGGCGGGGCTGCTCCACGCCTTCGGGCCGCCTATCCGGGCGTTCATAGAGCGCCGGCTCGCCCTCGCCTTCACCGCCTTCGTCGTGCTGCTCGCGGGCGGCTTCGCCGCGATCGGCTACCTGTGACGCGCGTGCGGTGACGCGCAGGCCGTGGCGCGCGGGCCGTGGCGCGTGGGCGCCCGGTCGGGCCCGCGCGGCGCCAGGGGCTTCAGTGCAGCACGAACTCGCCCTTGAGGTTGCGCCACTCGCCGGGCGCGATCTGGCGGCGATGCACGAAGCACACCGAGTGCAGCGGCCCCTCGATGTCGCGCTGCCAGAACTCGATGAACTTGAAGAGCTTCGGGTGGTCCGGCGCCACGTCGTAGTCCTGCCAGACGTAGCTGTTCAGGACGTTGCGGTAGTCGGGCATCCGGTAGAAGAACTCGGCCGTGGTCAGGCCGTAGCCGCGCAGCATCATCTCGGTCTCGGTCATGTCGCGCTCCCCTTCCATCCTCGATCCATCCCCCATGGCCCGATCAAGCCATGGCCGCGGCGTTCCGACAAGGAAAACAGGCTGTTGGCAGTCACGTGGCCCTGATGCCAGCCCGATCCCCGGGCGGTCCGCCGCCTTGCAATCGAGCGCCGAAATGCTTAATTCCCGGTCAACAACCCATTGAGAAATCGAGCGGACCGCCCTGATGCCGGACATTCCCGACGACGACGCCCCCGACGACATCGGAGGGGACGGCGCCCCGACCGTGATGCCGCACCACGGCCCGTCCGTTTCCATCTCGGACGAGATGACGACCTCGTTCCTCGACTACGCCATGAGCGTGATCGTCAGCCGCGCGATCCCCGACCTGCGCGACGGGCTCAAGCCCGTGCACCGGCGCATCCTCTACGCCATGCACGAGACCTCCAACACGCACGACAAGGCCTACCGCAAGTCCGCCCGCCCCGTCGGAGACGTGATGGGCAAGTTCCACCCGCACGGCGACACCGCGATCTACGACGCGCTGGTGCGGATGGCGCAGGACTTCTCGATGTCGCTGCCGCTCCTCGACGGGCAGGGCAATTTCGGCTCGATGGACGGCGACAACCCCGCCGCCATGCGCTACACCGAGGTCCGCATGGACCGCCCGGCCCAGGCGCTGCTGGCGGACATCGAGAAGGACACGGTCGACTTCCAGCCGAACTACGACGGCAAGGATCTCGAGCCCACGGTCCTGCCGGCGCGCTTCCCCAACATGCTCGTCAACGGCGCGGGCGGCATCGCCGTCGGCATGGCGACCAACATCCCGCCCCACAACCTGGGCGAGGTGATCGACGCCACGCTCGCGCTGATCGAGGAGCCCGACCTGACGACCGAGGATCTGATGCAGCACGTGCCGGCCCCGGACTTCCCCACCGGCGGCCTGATCCTCGGCCGCTCGGGCGCCCGGCGCGCCTACACCGAGGGGCGCGGCAGCGTCGTCATGCGCGCGCGCACCCACATCGAGGAGGTCAGGCGCGACCGCAGCGCGATCGTCGTCGATGAGATCCCCTACCAGGTGAACAAGGCCGTGATGGTCGAGCGCATCGCCGAGGCCGCGCGCGACAAGCGCATCGAGGGCATCTCCCACGTCCAGGACGAGTCCGACCGCACCGGCGTGCGCGTGGTGGTCGAGCTGAAGCGCGACGCCACGCCCGACGTGGTCCTGAACCAGCTCTTCCGCTTCACGCCGATGCAGGTCTCCTTCGGCTGCAACATGCTCGCGCTCGACGGCGGGCGGCCGCGCACGCTGACGCTGCGCGAGTTCCTCACCTCCTTCGTGGCCTTCCGCGAGGAGGTCGTCGCGCGCCGCACCGCCTTCGAGCTTCGCCGCGCGCGCGAGCGCAGCCACGTCCTGTGCGGCCTCGCGGTCGCGGTGACGAACGTGGACGAGGTGGTGGCCACCATCCGCGCCTCCGCCGACGCGGCGGCCGCGCGCGAGGCGCTGATGACGCGGCGCTGGCCCGCGCAGGACATCGCCCCCTACATCCGGCTGATCGACGACCCCAACCACACGCTCAACGAGGACGGCACCTACAACCTCTCCGAGGTCCAGGCCCGCGCCATCCTCGAGCTGCGCCTCCAGCGGCTGACCCAGCTCGGCGTCAAGGAGGTCACCGACGAGCTGGAGGCCCTCGCGGCCCGGATCGAGGACCATCTCGACATCCTGCGCTCGCGCGCGCGGATCATGACGATCATCGCCGACGAGCTGCGCGAGGTCCGCGAGGCCTTCGCCGTCCCGCGCCGCACCGAGATCGCCGACTGGTCCGGCGACGTCGAGGACGAGGATCTGATCGAGCGCGAGGACATGGTCGTCACCCTCACGGCGGAGGGCTACGCCAAGCGCACGCCGCTGGCGGAGTTCCGCTCCCAGAGGCGCGGGGGCAAGGGCGTGGGCTCGATGACGATGAAGGACGACGACGTGGTGACGCGCCTCTTCGTCGCCAACACCCACACGCAGCTTCTGTTCTTCACCACCGACGGCATGGTCTACCGGCTCAAGACATGGCAGCTCCCCCAGGGGTCGCGCACCACGCGCGGCAAGGCGCTGGTCAACATCCTGCCCGTGGCCCACGGCACCGGCATCGCCGCCGTCCTGCCCGTCGAGCGCCCCGAGGACCACTGGGACGAGCTTCAGATCGTCTTCGCCACCTCGGCCGGCGACGTGCGGCGCAACGCGCTGTCGGATTTCGTGAACGTCAAGCGCAACGGCAAGATCGCCATGCAGCTCCCCGAAGGGGTGGCGCTGGTGAGCGCGCGCATCGCGTCCGAGGGCGACGACGTGATGCTGGTGACGCGACAGGGCCGCGCGATCCGCTTCCCCACCACCGACGTGCGGGTGTTCTCGGGCCGCTCCTCCACCGGCGTGAGGGGCGTGCGCGTGGGCCGCGACGACCGCGTGGTGTCGATGTCGATCCTGCGCCACTTCGAGGCGTCGGCCGGCGAGCGCGTGGCCTACCTCAAGCGCCGCCGCGCCATGGAGGGGCTGGTCGCCGAGGAGGTGGAGGCCGACGAGGAGGACGGCGCGCCCGAGGAGTCGCTCTCCCCCGAGCGCTACGCCGAGATGTCGGCCGCCGAGCAGCTCATCCTGACCGTCACCGCGCGCGGCTCGGGCAAGCTGACGTCGAGCCTCGACTACCCGGTGCGCGGGAGGGGCGGCCTGGGCGTCACCGCGATCGAGAAGACCATGCGCGGCGGGCCGATCGTCGCCTCCTTCGCCGTGGCCCACGACGACCAGATCATGCTGGCGACCTCCACCGGCCAGTCGATCCGCACCCGCGTCGCCGACATCTCCTTCCGCTCGCGCGCGGCCGGCGGCGTCAAGGTGCTCGACGCGCGCGAGGGCGAGGAGGTCGTCTCGGTCGCCCGAATCGTCGATCCGGGCGAGACGGGCGATCTGTCGGCCGCCGAGCCGCCCGCCGAGTAGCCGCCCGACGGCAGGTAGGGAATCCCCGCCTTCCGCGCCGGCGCGGCTCGGGCCATCGTCACCGTGCGCCGCGTAGCCCGGGCCGAACGCGTAAGACTGATGGCGCAGGTCGGCGCCCGCCGGTTTCCTCTCCCGACCGGCGGGCGTCACCACCGGGGCTTCCCTCCCCGGGCCCCCTCGCCTAGATCCCCGCCATGGAACGGCTCCACATCGTCGGCGGCGGCATGGCGGGCTCGGAGGCCGCCTGGCAGGCGGCTCAGGCCGGCGTCCCCGTGACGCTGCACGAGATGCGCCCCCATGTGGGCACCTTCGCGCACCGCACGGGCGATCTGGCCGAGATGGTCTGCTCGAACTCCTTCCGCTCGGACGACGACGAGTCGAACGCCGTGGGCCTCCTGCACTGGGAGATGCGCCGCGCGGGCGGGCTCGTCATCGCCATGGCCGACGCGCACCGCCTGCCCGCCGGCGGCGCCCTCGCCGTGGACCGCGAGCCCTTCGCGCGCGCCGTCACCGAGCGCCTGCGCGCCCATCCGCTCGTCGCGATCGAGCCCGGCGAGGTCGCGGAGCTTCCCCGCGACGGCCGATGGATCGTGGCGACGGGCCCGCTGACCTCCGGCGCGCTGGCCGAGTCGATCCGAGCCGAGACGGGATCGGACGCGCTCGCCTTCTTCGACGCCATCGCCCCCATCGTCCACGCCGACTCGATCGACATGGGCGTGGCCTGGGCGCAGTCGCGCTACGACAAGGGCGAGAGCGAGGCGGAGCGCACCGCCTACCTCAACTGCCCGATGGACCGGGCGGCCTACGAGGCCTTCGTGGACGCGCTCCTCGCCGCCGACACCGCGCCCTTCCACGAGGGCGAGGTGGCCGCCGGGGGTGCGACCCCTGCGGGGGGTGCCACGCCCTACTTCGACGGCTGCCTGCCGATCGAGGTGATGGCCGCGCGCGGCCGCGAGACCTTGCGCTTCGGGCCGATGAAGCCCGTGGGCCTCACGAACCCCCGCTCGTCCGTCAAGCCCCACGCCGTCGTCCAGCTCCGCCGCGACAACGCGCTGGGCACGCTGTGGAACATCGTCGGCTTCCAGACCAAGATGCGCCACGGCGCGCAAGGAGAGGTGCTGCGGACGATCCCGGGCCTGGAGCGCGCGCGCTTCGCCCGGTTGGGAGGCATCCACCGCAACACGTTCCTCAACGCGCCCACGCTGCTCGACGCCGAGATGCGCCTGCGCTCGCGCCCGAACGTCCGGTTCGCGGGCCAGATCACCGGCGTCGAGGGTTACGTCGAGTCGGCCGCCATGGGGCTCCTGGCCGGGCGGCTCGCCGCGGCGGAGATCTTGGGGCGCGCCCTGCCCGCGCCGCCTGCGACCACCGCCACGGGCGCGCTCGTCACCCACATCACCGGCGGCGCCGACGCCAGGACCTTCCAGCCGATGAACGTCAACTTCGGGCTCTTCCCGCCCATCGACGCGCGCGGCGGGCGCCGTGGGCGGCGCGAGCGCTACCGCGCCTACACCGACCGCGCCAAGGCCGACTGGCTCGGCTGGCTCGGACGGCAGGGGTTGGACGCGGCCTGACGGGCGGGTAGGCTCGGCCCATGCCCAGGTTCCTCGACCGCGCCTACGACGCCGGCACGCCCGAGCGCACGCGCGCGCTCTACGACGAGTGGTCGGCGACCTACGAGGCCGAGGTGGCCGAGAACGGCTACGCCACGCCCGGGCGCGTCGCGGACGCCCTGGCCGGCGCCCTGCCCGACCGCGACGCGGCCGTCCTCGACATCGGCTGCGGCACGGGGCTCTCGGGGCTCGCCCTGCGCGCCGTGGGCTTCACGGCGATCGACGGCGCCGACGTGTCGGCCGAGATGCTGGCCCGCGCCGAGGCCAAGGGCGCCTACCGCGCGCTGCGCCGGATCGACCCCGACGCGCCGCTCGCATGGGTCTCGCCCGGCGACTACGTCGCCATCGTCGCCTGCGGCGTCATCGGGGCCGGTGCGGCGCCCTACTCGCTCTTCGACGCCTGCATGGGCGCGCTCGCGCCCGGCGGCCTCTTCGCGCTGTCGCTCAACGACCACGCCCTGGCCGACCCCGCGTCGCGCGCGGCCCTCGACCGCTGGCTGCCCGAGCGCGCCGAGACGGCGTTCGAGGAGCATGGGCCGCACCTGCCAGGCATCGGCCTGCGCTCCACCGTCCACGTCATCCGCAGGCGGTGAGGGCGGGGGTTGAGGTGAGGGGGATCTTCGCGGCGCTCGCGGGCATCGGCGGGGCCGCCGTCCGGGGCGCCGTCCGTGCGCCGTCCGTGCGCCGTCCGGGCGCCGGCGCGCAGCCATGAGCGCCGGCCTCGGCAGCTCCGCGGTCCGCGACGGCCGATGAGCAACGTCATGCGTGAGCCTCGATGAGGACGCGCTTCGCGCCCTCGCCCACGGGGCCGCTGCATCTCGGCCACGCCCACTCGGCGCTGACGGCCTGGGAGCGCGGCGGTCCGGGCGGCTTCCTGCTGCGGATCGAGGACATCGACGCGAGTCGCTGCCGCCCGGACTGGGAGACGGCGATCGAGGAGGATCTGGCCTGGCTCGGCCTCGACTGGCCCCGCCCCGTCCTGCGCCAGTCCGAGCGCCGACCGCTCTACGCGCAGGCCGTGGCGGCCCTCGGCGCGACGGGCCTGACCTACCCCTGTCGCTGCCGCCGCGCCGACATCCGCGCGGCGCTCTCGGCCCCGCAGGAGGGCGCGGCCCCGCACGGGCCGGACGGGCTGATCTACCCCGGCACCTGCCGCGGCCGCTCGATGGCGGACGCGGAGCCCTCCGACGCCATCCGCCTCGACATCGCCCGCGCCGCGGCGCTCGCGGGCCCGCTCGCGTTCCACGACACCGGGCCGGTGCATCCCGGCCACCACGCGGTCGCGCCCGAGCACCTCGTCGCGGGTGTCGGCGACGTGGCGCTCGCCCGGCGCGACGTCGGCACCTCCTACCACGTCGCGGTGGTGGTGGACGACGCGGCGCAGGGCGTCGAGGAGGTCGTGCGCGGCGCCGACCTCTTCGAGGCGACCGCCATACACGTCCTGCTCCAGGCGCTCCTCGGCCTGCCGCGGCCCGCCTACCACCACCACACGCTGATCCGCGACGACCGAGGCCGGCGCCTCGCCAAGCGCGACGACGCCCGCGCCATCCGCCTCTACCGCGAGGAGGGGACGAGCCCAGCCCAAGTCCGGGCGCTGGCCGGTCACCCGGACGCGGAGCCGGCCTCGGGCGCCATCAGCTCGACCTCGGCGCCCTCGCGCACCGCGGTGTAGAAGCAGCTGCGCCGGTTCGTGTGGCAGGCCGGCCCCGTCTGGCGCACCCGCAGGAGCAGGCAGTCGCGGTCGCAGTCCACGCGCAGCTCCACGAGCGACTGCGTGTGCCCGCTCGTCTCGCCCTTGACCCACAGCGCCCGACGCGAGCGCGACCAGTAGGTGACGCGGCCCGTCTCCAGCGTTCGCGCGAGCGATCCGGCGCTCATCCAGGCCATCATCAGCACCTCGCCGGTCGCGTCGTCCTGGGCGATGGCGGGGATCAGGCCGCTCGCGTCGTAGCGCAGCGTCGCGGGGTCGAATGGCATCCTTGGCTCCGTGGCGGCGGGCGCCTACTTACGCGCCAGAGGAGACGCGACATGTCAGCCGAGACCGACCTCATCAAGCTCTACTCGGGCCGCATCCTGGCGATGGCCGCCGAGATGCCCCGCACGACGCGGCTGGAGGCGCCCGACGCCACGGCGATGCGCCGCTCGCCGCTCTGCGGCTCGACCGTGACGGTGGACGTGACGGTCCGCGACGGCAAGGTGGCGGATTACGGGCAGGACGTGAAGGCCTGCGCGCTCGGCCAGGCCGCGGCCTCGGTGGTAGGCGCCAACGCCGTCGGCCGCACCCTGCCCGAGATCGAGGCCGCCCGCGACTCCTTGCGCGCCATGCTCAAGGAGGGCGCCGAGCCGCCGGCCCCCCCCTGGGACGGCTTCGAGGTGCTCGTCCCTGCGCGCGACTACCGCAACCGTCACGCCTCGATCATGCTGGCCGTGGAGGCGCTCGCCGAGGCCATGGAGCGCGCCCAGCAGCCGGCGTGAAAAAGCCGCCGCCCCCGGGAGGATGAGGCGGCGGCCAGTGGCGACCCGAGGGCGCGGGGGACAGGCGGCCCCCGCGGGTCGCATCTCGTCAGAGGAGCGCCGGCAGATAGAGCGCGGCGACCAGCAGGACCACGATGGCCCCCATCCCGGCCGCGTCCTCGATCAGGGCGGCGGGCCGGTCGGCGATCAGGCGGCGAATGGACGACATGGCAACCTCCTGGGGCGTTCGGTTGCCTCTTTGTTCCAGGTCTTTGGTGATTCGTAAAGAACGAATTGAGAACGCCGGCGCCGGAGCACGGTTCCTGATCCGACGGGATCGCTTCGGGCGCCCCAAGCCCCTTCATGGTCACCATTCCCGGGCGTTCGACCATCCCGTCCAGGCGGGAAGACGCCCTAGCCGACCGACAGGAGCCGGATCGCCTTGTCCTGCTCCATCAGCCACAGCAGCGTGCGCGCCGCCCGCCCCCGCTCGCCGCTCAGATCCGGGTCGTCGTGCAGCAGCTTCCTCGCGTCCGACTGCGCGACGGCCATCAGCGCGCCCTGGCGCTCCAGGTCGGCGATGCGGAAGCGCGGCAGGCCCGACTGAGCGGTGCCGATGAGGTCGCCCGCCCCGCGCATCGCCAGATCCTCCTCCGCGAGCCGGAAGCCGTCCTCGGTGTCGCGCAGCGCCTTGAGCCGCCGCTCGGCGGTGGCTGAGAGCGGCGCGCGGAACATGAGCAGGCAGGTCGAGGCGTCCGTCCCCCGCCCCACGCGCCCGCGGAGCTGGTGGAGCTGGGCGAGTCCGAAGGACTCGGCGCGCTCGATCACCATGATGGTGGCCTCCGGCACGTCCACCCCGACCTCGATCACCGTGGTGGCGACGAGCACCTGGGTCCGGCCCGCCTTGAACGCGGCCATGCCCGCGTCCTTCTCGGCGGGCGGCATCTGGCCGTGGACGAGGCCCACGACGCCCTCGCCCAAGGCCGCGCGCAGCCAGCGCGCGCGCTCCTCGGCCGCCGTCATGTCCACCCTCTCGGACTCCTCGACGAGCGGGCAGACCCAGTAGGCGCGCCGCCCCTCGGCCACGGCGCGCCTGAGCCGCGCGATCACCTCGTCCATGCGCGCGTCGGCCACGAGCGCGGTGCGGATCGGCTGGCGCCCGGGGGGCTTCTCGTCCAGCACCGACACGTCCATGTCGCCATACTGCGTCAGCGCCAGCGAGCGCGGGATCGGCGTCGCGGTCATCACCAGCACGTCCACCGCGCGGCCCTTCGAGCCCAGCTCCAGCCGCTCGCGCACGCCGAAGCGGTGCTGCTCGTCCACCACCGCGAGCCGCAGGTCGGCGAACTCGACCCCGCGTTGGAACACCGCGTGGGTGCCGACGAGCACCTGGATCCGGCCCTCCCCCAGCGCCGCGAGCTTGGCCGCGCGCTCCGAGCCCTTGTCGCGGCCCGTGAGGATCTCCAGCACGACCTGCGCGCGCTCCGCGAGCGGCCTCAGCCCGTCGAGGTGCTGACGGGCCAGGATCTCGGTCGGCGCCATCATCACGCCCTGCCCGCCCGCCTCCACCGCCGTCAGCAGCGCCATGAACGCCACCAGCGTCTTGCCCGAGCCCACGTCGCCCTGGAGCAGCCGGTGCATCCGCTGGGGCTGCGCCATGTCGCCCGCGATCTCGGCCATCGCGCGGGACTGGGCTCCGGTGGGCCGGAACGGCAGCGCGCCCAGCACGCGGGCCTGGAGCCGTCCGGTCCCGGCGCTCGGCCGGCCCTTGCCGCGCCGCGCCGTGCGCCGGGCGAGCGCCAGGGTGAGCTGATGCGCCAGCAGCTCGTCATAGGCGAGCCTGCGGCGCGCGGGCGCCTCGGGCGACAGGTCCGGCGCTCCTTTGGGCGCATGGGCCGCGGCCACGGCGTCGCGCCAGGAGGGCCAGCGCTCGCGCGCCACGAGCCCTCGGTCGATCCACTCGGGCAGGTCGGGCGCGCGCTCCAGCGAAGCGGCGACGGCGCGGACGACGGCCCGCTGGGTCAGGCCGGCGGTGAGCGGATAGACCGGCTCGAAGCGCGGCAGGGCCTGCGCCTCCTCGGGCGGCAGGACGTGGTCGGGGTGGACCATCTGCGCCAGGCCGTCGAAGATCTCCAGCCGCCCCGAGACGAGCCGGCGCGAGCCCAGGGGCAACGTGCGCTCCAGCCAGTCGCCGCGAGCGTGGAAGAACACCAGCGCGAAGCTCGCGGCCGCGTCCTCGACCGTCACGCGCGAGGGCGCGCCCTTCTTCAGCGCCGGCTGGTGGCGCGTCACCGTGACCTCGACGGTGGCGACGGCCGGGGGCACCACCTCGCGGATCGAGGCCACGGGCCGGCGGTCCACGCCCCCCGTGGGCAGCGTCAGGATCAAGTCGCGCGGCGTCGCGGCGTGGAGCCCGGCGAACCGCTCGGCCATCTTCGCGCCGATGCCCGGCAGCGCGTCGATGCCGGCGAAGAGCGGCCAGAGCGCCTCGGGCCGCCCGCCGCCGCCCGAGCCCTTGACGGCCGCGCTCACGCCCCCTCGATCAGCGCGAGCCAGCCGTCCTCGTCCACCGTCTCGACGCCCAGCGCCTCTGCGCGCTTGCCCTTCGTCCCCGAGCCCGGCCCCAGCACCACCAGGTCGGTGCGCGCCGAGACCGAGCCCGAGACCTTGGCCCCCATCGCCTCGGCCCGCGCCTTGGCCTCGGCGCGGGTCATGCGCTCCAGCGTGCCGGTGAAGACCACCGTCTTGCCCGCGAGCGCGCCCGCGCGGCGCGGCCCCTCGACGGGCCGCACGTCGAGATGCGCGACCAGCCGGTCGATCGAGGCGCGCTCCCGGGGGGCCGCGAAGGCGTCCACCGCCGCCAGCGCCATCGTCTCGCCGACGCCGTCGATGCCCGTCAGCTCCTCCCAGGGCGCCATGATCTCGGCCGCGGGCTTCTCGGGCGCGGGCTCCTCGAACGGCCGTCCTGCCGCCTTGGCCTCGCGCCTCGCCCGCGCATGCTCGGCCTTGGCGCGGGCGTGCGCGGCGCCCTCGCGCGCGGCGTCGAGCCCCGCCGCCAGCGCCTCCCAAGCTCCATAGTGGCGCGCGAGCAGCTTCGCGCCGGCCTCGCCGACATGGCGGATGCCGAGGCCGAAGAGCAGGCGGTCGAGCGCGATCGCCCGGCGCGCCTCGATCGCCCGGAAGAGGTTGGCGGCCGAGGTCTCGCCCCAGCCCTCGCGGTCCTTGAGCTGGCGCGGCCCCTGCCCGAACCGCTCCTCCAGCGTGAAGATGTCCGCGGGCTCGCGGATCCAGCCGTCGGCGAAGAGCGCGAGGGCCTGCTTCTCGCCCAGGCCCTCGATGTCGAAGGCGCCGCGCGAGACGAGGTGGATCAGCTTCTCGGCCGCCTGCGCCGGGCAGATCAGCCCGCCGGTGCAGCGCCGCACCGCGTCGCCCGGCTCGCGCGGCGCGGGCGAGCCGCATTCGGGGCAGGTGTCGGGATAGGCGAAGGGCACCGCGCCCTGGGGCCGGGCGGACAGATCCACGTCGTCGATCTTTGGGATCACGTCGCCCGCGCGGTAGAGCCTCACGCGGTCGCCCACGCGGATGTCGGCGCCCCCGCGGATCGGGCTGCCGGAGGCGTCGCGCCCGGCGATGTAGTCCTCGTTGTGAAGCGTGGCGTTGGAGACCACGACGCCGCCCACCGTCACCGGGTCGAGCCGCGCCGTGGGGCTCAGCGCCCCGGTGCGGCCGACGCGGATGTCGATGGCCCTGAGCCGCGTCCAGGCGGTCTGGGCGGAGAATTTGTGCGCCACCGCCCAGCGCGGCGTCGAGGAGCGGACGCCGAGCCGCACCTGGGTGGCGAGGTCGTCCACCTTGTAGACCACGCCGTCGATGTCGTAGCCGAGCTCGGCGCGCCGCGCCTCGACCGTGGCGTGGTGCGCGAGCAGGGCGTCGAGCGATTCGCGGCGCGTCGTGAGGGGGTTGATCGGCAGGCCGAGGGCCCCGAGCCGCCCGAGGGCCCCGAGCTGCGTGTCGGCGAGCGGCTCGGACAGCGCGCCCCAGCCATGGGCGAAGAAGCGCAGCGGGCGCGAGGCCGTGACCGAGGCGTCGAGCTGGCGCAGCGAGCCCGCGGCGGCGTTGCGCGGGTTGGCGAAGGGCCGCAGCCCCGCCGCCTCCTGGCGCGCGTTGAGCGCGGCGAACTCGGCGTGGAGCATGTAGACCTCGCCGCGGACCTCGAGCACCGAGGGCGCGCCGTCGAGCCGCTGCGGGATCTCGGCGATGGTGCGGACGTTGGCGGTCACGTCCTCGCCCACCGTGCCGTCCCCCCGCGTCGCCCCCTGGACGAGCCGCCCGCCCTCGTAGCGGACGGACAGCGACAGGCCGTCGATCTTGGGCTCGGCAACGTAAGGGAGGGGGGCGTCCGGCGCCAGCCCCAGGAAGCGGCGGATCCGGGCGTCGAACTCGGCCGCGTCGTCCGCCGTCAGCACGTTGGCGAGCGACAGCATGCGGACCGCGTGACGGACCTTGCCGAAGCCCTCGGCCGGCGCCGCGCCCACCCGCTCGGAGGGGCTGTCGGGGCGCCTGAGGCCGGGGAAGCGCGCCTCGATGGCGGCGTTGCGCCGGCGCAGCGCGTCGTAGTCCGCATCGGTGAGGAGCGGGGCGTCCTCGGCGTGGTAGGCGCGGTCGGCCGCCTCGATCCGCGCGGCCAGCCGGGCGAGCTCGGCCCTCGCCGCGCCCTGGGTCAGATCCTCGACGGGCAGGGCGTCCGGACGGCTCTCGATGGCCGGGCGCTCGGGCATGGAGGGCCTCCGGGGTCTGCGTCCCCCGGCTAGCTAAGGACGGCGCGGCGGAGGGTCCAGCCGGCTCGTGCCCGTCGCGCCGCGTCGGCGCAGCGCGGTCACAGGCGGCAGGCCCTTGCCCGGGCGCCGCGTCCGGCGCGATCCGCCGGCGCTCGTCGCCCCGCGGCCGCGCGCTCGGGCGGGCCATCCGTCGAGCGGCGTCGGCGATCGCGTGGGGACGAGCGTCGTCGGGCCGCGTCGCGTCCTGCGGCGAAGGCGGACGGACCCGCCTGGGAGTTGCGGGCGGGCGCGAGCGTCGAGCGGCCCGCCGCCGGGTGCCGGCCCCGTCGCCGGAGCCTCGGGACACCGCGCCGGGCGGTCTCGGACGGACGGGGCGGGAGGCCCGCCGGCGTGGCCGTTCAGGCGCCCATGGCGATGCGCGGCTGCTCGCGCATCGGCTCGGGGTCGCGCAGGACGTAGCCGCGGCCCCAGACGGTCTCGATGTAGCTCTCCCCCCCGGTGGCGGTCGAGAGCTTCTTGCGAAGCTTGCAGATGAAGACGTCGATGATCTTCAGCTCGGGCTCGTCCATGCCGCCGTAGAGATGGTTGAGGAACATCTCCTTGGTCAGCGTGGTGCCCTTCCGCAGCGAGAGGAGCTCCAGCATCTGGTACTCCTTGCCCGTTAGGTGCACCGGCTTGCCGTCCACCTCGACCGTCTTGGCGTCGAGGTTCACCACCACCTTGCCGGTGGTGATGAGCGACTGCGAGTGGCCCTTCGAGCGGCGGATGATCGCGTGGATGCGCGCCACCAGCTCCTCGCGGTGGAAGGGCTTGGTGAGGTAGTCGTCGGCGCCGAAGCCGAAGCCCTTGATCTTGTTCTCGGTGCTGTCCTCGCCCGTGAGGATGAGGATCGGCGTGTCCACCCGCGCGAGCCTGAGCTGGCGCAGCACCTCGTGCCCGTTCATGTCGGGCAGGTTGAGGTCGAGAAGCACCAGGTCGTAGTCGTAGAGCTTGGCGAGGTCGATCCCCTCCTCGCCGAGATCGGTGGCGTAGACGTTCAGGTTGGCATGCGTCAGCATCAGCTCGATGCTGCGCGATGTCGTTGGATCATCTTCGACGAGCAGAATACGCATGACGCGCCTCCGGGCTACGGGCGGGGCTTCGGGCTGCGGCCTTACTGGGCCACCAATCGTTAACCACGCGTTACCAGCGACCATCGTGCGCGCAAAACAACTCAAGCGTGTCTATACTTTTTCAGGGCCGTCGTGCGCAACCCATTGGCACCATGCGCCCGCGACAAGGCGACCCAGGCGTCGAGCTCCTCTCCCGACAGCCCGTAGGCCGCGATCGCCCAGTCGCGCGTGACCAGCCCCGCCTCGACGCCCTGCACCACCGCCGCCTTGCGCGACGCGACCCAGCGCCGCGTGCCCGGATCGGGCAGATCGGCCCGCGTCATCACCCGCCCGTCCGGCAGCGACGCCGTGCGCGCGCCCTCGACCTTCTTGAGATACATCGTCCCTGACCCCAGTTGTCCACGAGCGCAAACTGGCGTGGGCCCACTTAAGGCGCGGTGAAACGAACCCCTTGTAATGACGGGTATTTCCCTATACTGCCCAGCGACTTGTCGGAGGTTTTTAGATGCTCGACGCTGCCGCCGCCCCATCGCGCAACTCGCTGGGCTTCGCCAAGGCGCCCCGGGACACGCGGGTCGTGGTCGCCATGTCGGGCGGCGTGGACAGCTCCGCCGCGGCGGCGCTGCTCGCGTCTCAGGGCTATGACGTGGTGGGCGTGACGCTCCAGCTCTACGACCACGGCGCCGCGCTGGCCAAGCGCGGCGCCTGCTGCGCGGGGCGCGACATCCACGACGCGCGGCGCGTGGCCGAGGCGATGGGGTTCCCGCACTACGTGCTCGACTACGAGAGCGCGTTCCGCGAGGCGGTGATCGACGAGTTCGCCGATGCCTATCTTGCGGGCGCCACGCCCGTGCCCTGCATCCGCTGCAACGAGCGCGTGAAGTTCCGCGACCTGCTGGAGACCGCGCGCGACCTCGACGCCGACTGCATGGCCACCGGCCACTACATCCGCCGCGAGGTCGGGCCCTCGGGCCCCGAGCTGCACCGCGCGGCCGATCCCACGCGCGATCAGTCCTACTTCCTGTTCTCGACCACGGCCGAGCAGCTCGACTACCTGCGCTTCCCGCTGGGCGCGCTCGGCTCCAAGGCCGAGACGCGGGCGCTCGCGCAGCGATTCGGCCTGGCGGTCGCCGACAAGCCCGACAGCCAGGACATCTGCTTCGTGCCGGACGGCGACTACGCCTCGGTGATCGAGCGCCTGCGCCCCGGCGCGGCCGGGCCCGGCGAGATCGTGGACCCCTCGGGGCGGGTGCTGGGGGAGCATCGCGGCGTGATCCACTACACCATCGGCCAGCGGCGCGGCCTCGGGATCGGCGGGCTCGACGAGCCGCTCTACGTCGTGCGCCTCGACGTGGGCGCGCGCCGCGTCGTGGTGGGGCCGAAGGCGATGCTCGCCACCCGCACGGTCCCGTTGCGCGAGATCAACTGGCTCGGCGATGCCCCCCTGGAGCCCGGCGCCGAGATCGCGCTGTCGGCGCGGGTGCGCTCGACCCGGCCGCCGCGCGAGGCGGTGCTGCGCGCGCTCTCGCCCACCGAGGCCACCGTGGAGCTGCTCTCGCCCGAGGAGGGCGTCTCGCCGGGCCAGGCCTGCGTGCTCTACGAGACCGAGGGGACGCGGGTGCTCGGCGGCGGCTGGATCGGCCGCTAGAGCGTTTTCAGCCCGATCGGTCCGGTCAGGCGCTCGGGAAAGGCGACCGCGAAGGGCCTAGGTCGTGGCGACATTTCTATCGGAGCCATAGGATGATGGCGGCGAGGGTGACGAAGCCGAGGAAGTTGGCTGCGAGCTTGTCGTATCGGGTGGCGACGCGGCGGAACTGCTTGAGCTTTGCGAACATGCGCTCGATGGCGTTGCGCTCCTTGTAGAGCGTGCGATCGAAGGCATGCGGGCGTCTGCGATTGTGGCGTGGCGGGATGACCGGCACGGCGCCGGCATCGAGGATGGTGTCGTGGAAGTGCTCGGCATCATAGGCGCGGTCGGCAATGACATGGCCGGGCCGCAAGCCTTCGATGAGCCCGGCGCCGAAGATCACGTCGCCCCGGTTGCCGGGCGCCAGGATGAAGCGGACGGGCAGGCCGAGCGCATCGACGCAGGCGTGGATCTTGGTCCCTGACCCGCCCCGAGACCGACCAAGGCCCTGGGCCGCAGCGCCCCCCTTTTTGAGCGGCGCTCCCGATGCCTGCGCCTGGGCGCGGATCGAGGTGGCGTCCACACCAACCCAGTCCAGGGCCGCCTCTGCCGCCAGCGCCGCGAACACATCGTCCAGCACGCCGTTGGCGATCCAGCGGTAGTAGCGCCGCTTGACCGTCTGGTACGGCCCGAACCGCTCGGGCAGATCGCGCCATCGCGCACCGGACCGCGCCATCCAGACCAAAGCCTCGACGAAGCGCCGGTTGTCGGACCGAGGCCCTCGCCGTCCAGGCCGCCCACCCGGCACGAACGGCTCGATCCGCGCCCATTGGTCGTCCCGCAAACCCTCCATCGCCCGCCTCCGTAAAGACAAGCAGTGAATCAGCTCACAAAGGAAATGTCGCCACGACCTAGAGCGCGTCGAGCACCGCGCGGGCGGCGCGCAGCCCCGGCGGCTCGCCGCCCGCGCCGAGGCGCTCCATCGTCACGGCGAAGGCCGCGCGCTGGGCCGCGCCGTCGTCGAATAGCGCCTCGGCCGCCTCGGCGATCGGCTCGGGGCGGCAGCGTCGGCCGAGGAACTCGGGCACCGCGCGCGTCTCCGAGACGAGGTTGACGAGCGTGACGGTGTCGGTCCGCAGCATCCGCCCGAGGATCGCGCGGGTGAGCGGGTGGACGTCGTAGGCCACCACCATCGGCACGCCCGCCCGGGCCAGCTCCAGCGAGACCGTCCCCGACGCGGCGACGGCCACGTCCGAGGCGGCGAAGGCCGCGGCCTTGGCGCCTTCCTCGGGGGGCACGATCACGGGCCGGCCGGGCCAGTCCGCGAGCGCCGCGGGCAGCATCCCAGCCACGCCCGGCGCGGCGGGGACCACGGCGCGCAGGCCGGGGCGGCGCTCGGCCAGGACGCGGAGCGCCCCGCCGAGGACGGGCGCGAGCCGCGCCACCTCCGAGCGGCGCGAGCCCGGCAGCACGCAGACGACCTCGCCTTCGAGGCCGTGCGCGGCGCGGAACGCCCGCCCCGCCGAAGGGTCCGGCGGAGGGAGCCCCGCGACGGGGTGGCCGACGAAGCGGCAGGGCACGCCCGCGGCATCGATCAGCGGCGGCTCGAACGGCAGCAGCGCCAGGACGAGGTCCACGAGCCCGCGCAGCTTCGCCGCCCGGCCCGGACGCCAGGCCCAGACCGAGGGGGCGACGTAGTGGATCAGCCGGGCCTCGGGACGCGCGGCCCTCACGCGGCGCGCGACGCTGAGGCCGAAGGCGGGCGCGTCGATCGTCACGATCGCGTCGGGGCGCGCGGCGATGGCCGCGTCGGCGGTCTGGATCATGCGACGGCGCAGCGCGACGTAGCGCGGCAGGATCTCGGCGAGCCCCATGACGCTCAGCTCGTCCATGGGGAAGAGCGAGCGCAGGCCCAGCGCCGCCATGCGCGGGCCGCCCACGCCCTCGAAGGCGACGCCCGGCGCCAGAGTCCGCAGGCCCTCCATCAGCGCGGCGCCGAGCGCGTCGCCCGACGCCTCGCCCGCGACCAGGAAGATCCTCAGGCCCCGCGCACCCACAGGAACAGCTCGGCCTCGCGCGCGGCCTCCCGGATGGCGTCGAGGTCGAGCGTCAGCACGCCCCCCGCCTCGATCACGACGCCGGCGAGGCCCGCGGCCGCCGCCTCGCGCATCGTCTCGGGGCCGATCGCGGGCAGGTCCACGCGCCGGTCCTGGCTGCGCTTGGGGGCCTTCATGAGCACGCCGCGGCCGCCGCCCGGATCGGGCCTGCGCGCGCCCAGCCCCGCCACCACGCCCAGCATGTGGTCGGTGCCGGGCAGCGCCTCGACGGCGAGGCACTGGCCCTGCGCCACCACGCAGGCCTGGCCCACGTCGGCGGCGCCGAGGGCGTCGAGGATCGCGGCCGCGCGCTCGGCGTCGCGGCGCGCGTCCTTCGAGACCTCGCCCTCCAGCACGCCCTCGGGCGGCAGCAGGTCGGGGCGGATCTCGTGCGGGGCCAGCACCCTCAGGCCGGCCTCCTCGAAGATCGCCACGGCGGCGCGCAGCGTGGCGTCGTCGCCGCGCGGGAGCGCGGCGGCGATGCGCCCGAGGAGCGGCAGCGTCGCCCCGTCCACCGCCGCGAGGTCGAGGCGGGGGCGGTGGAGCGCGCCGCACAGGCACACCGCCTCCACGCCGCGCTCGCGCAGCCCGTCGAGCAGCGTGCCGAGCCGCTCGACGCGCCAGTGGAGCCGCTCGCCCGGCGCCTCCGACACGACGCCCTCCATCTCGCACACGAGCGCGCCGGGCGCGGCCTCGGCGATCAGGGCGGGCAGCCGGCCGCGCCCGGCGATCAGCGCCAGCCGGCTCATCGCGGCGTCAGGAACGAGCGCTCGCTCGCGGAGAGCACGAAGGCCGCCACGTCGCGCACCAGCTCGCTGTCGGTCTCCTCGGAGAGCCGCCGGGCGCGCTCGGCGAAGGAGCCCTCGCCCTGCTTGAGCATGCCGTAGGCGGCGCGCAGCGCCTGGATGTCGGCGCGCGCCGTGCCGCGGCGCTTGAGGCCCACCAGGTTGAGCCCGTCGAGCTCGCCCCTGGGCCCCTGGACGAGCCCGTAGGGGATCACGTCGTGCGTGACCATGGTGAGCGCGCCGACGATGGCGCCGCGGCCGACGCGCACGAACTGGTGCACGCCCGACAAGCCGCCGAGGATCACGTCGTCCTCGATCACGCAGTGGCCGCCGAGCGCCGACTGGTTGGCCATCACCACGCGACAGCCCACCTGCGCGTCGTGGCCGACATGGGAGCCGGTCATGAAGAGGCCGTCGTCGCCCACCCGCGTCATGCCGCCGCCGCCCTGGGTGCCCAGGTTCATCGTCGCGCCCTCGCGGATGCGGTTGCGCGCGCCGATCCGAAGGCCGGTGCGCTCGCCCGCGAATTTGAGGTCCTGGGGCACCTCGCCCAGCACGGCGCCCGCGAAGACGACCGTGCCGCAGCCCACATGCGTGTCGCCCGTCACCACGACGTGGGACTTCAGGTGCACGCCCTCGCCGAGCACGACCTCGGGGCCCACGACGCAGAACGGGCCCACGCGGCAGCCCCGGCCGATCCGCGCGCCGGGATCGACCAGGGCCGAGGGGTGGATCTCGCAGCCTGCGGCCGGGCTCACGCGGGCGCGCTCACGGGGCCCGGCCCGCCCCGCCCGAGGCGCGGTCGATCATCGCGGTGAACTCCGCCTCGGCGACCGTCTCGCCGCGCACCTGCGCCCGGCCCCTGAAGCGCAGCACGCGGCTGCCCTGGCGGGTGATCTCGACCGGAAGCTCCAGCACGTCGCCGGGCACCACCATGCGGCGGAACTTGGCCTTCTCGATCGACATCAGGTAGATCAGGAACCCGGTGTCGATCAGACGCTCGCCGAGGCCCACCAGCACGCCCGCGGTCTGGCCCATCGCCTCGACGAGCAGCACGCCGGGCATGATCGGCGCCGTGGGGAAATGGCCCTGGAAATGCGGCTCGTTGACGGTCACGAGCTTGACGCCGGTGGCGATCCGGCCCGGCGCGATGTCGCGCACGCGGTCGATCATCAGGAACGGGTAGCGATGCGGCAGGATGCGCTGGATCAGGCCGATGTCGGCCTCAGTCGGGATGATCTCGGCGTCGCTCGCGTCGTTCAAGACGGCCTCCCGGTCTCGATGGCCCGCGGTCTCGTGACCCCTCGACCGGTCGCGGCGTGTATCGCGCGTGGGCCAAGGCGGCAAGGCCGGCGGCTCACTCCGACGCGGGCGCGCCGGCGCCGCCCCCCGCGGGGCCCGGCGCGTCGCCACCGGCCGGGTCGGCCGGAGGGCCCGCGCCGGCCGCGTCGAGGCGCACGATCGCCTCGCCGGTGATGTCCACGCTGTCCGAGACCAGGAACACAAGCGCGCGGTCGAGCACGACGGCCGCGCCGCGCTCCTGCACGATGGCGCCCAGCACCGGCAGGAGCTCGTCCTCGATCCGGTCCTGGATCGCGTCGCGCCGCGACAGGACCTCGCGGCGCTTGGCCTCCTGCGCCTGACGGATCTCCTGAACGCGGGCGTCGAAGGCGTCGGCCTCGGCGCGGAACGCCTCGGGCTCCATCCCGGGCCGGCGCTCGGTCAGCACGCGCTCCTCGTCGCGCAGCCGCGCCTCGATCCCCCGGTTCTCCTCCGCGAGCGCCAGGCCGTCGGCGTCGAGCTCGGCCAGCAGCGCGCGGCCGCGCCTCGACTCGGCCAGCACGCGCTCGCGGTCGATCACGAGGAGCCGGCCGACCTGCGGCGCCGCGCCCTGCGCGCCCGCCTCCGCCCCGGGCGCCGTGCTGCCGAAGGACAGCCCGGACGGCGCGCCCTGCCCCGCCGCCTGCCCCGCGGCGAGCGCGAGGGCGGCCGTGGCGAGGCGCCGGAGCGGCGTCGGGCTGGGCACGGGGCCTAGAACTCGGTCGAGATGGTGAGGTCGAAACTGCGCTCGCGGTCGAAGTCCTCCTTGAGCAGCGCCTCGGTGAAGTTGAAGCGCAGCGGACCGATGGGCGTGGTGACGAAGAGCGCGAGCCCCACCGTCGAGCGCAGGGCGAAGCCCTCCTCGACCCGCGCCTCGCCCAGGCCGGCGGTGTCCGACAGGCCCCAGACGCTGCCGAGATCGAAGAACGCGCCGCCGCGGATGCCGTACTCCTCGGGGATCCCGATCGGGAAGCCCGCCTCCAGCCGCGTCACGGCGAAGTACTCGCCGCCCAGGGGATCCTCGGCCGGGGACTCGGTGTCGCGCGGGCCGATGCCGCGGGCCTCGAAGCCCCTGAAGCTGCGGCTGGAGGTGAAGAAGCGCTCGGTCACGCGCGGGTCGTAGCCGCCGAAGCCCACCACGGCGCCGCCCTCGAGCTCGGCCCTGAGCGTGATGTCGCGGCGCGACAGGCGATGGTAGGCCGCGGCAAGCATCGTCGTGTTGACGAACCGCGTGTCCCCGCCGAGCCCGGCATAGTCCTGGCCGAAGCGGAACAGCACGCCGGTGTCGGGGCTGAAGCCGCTGGCGCGGGTGTCGTAGCTGAAGGTGTAGCCCACCGAGGAGGTCAGCAGGGCGCCCTCGTCGGCCTCGCGCAGAAGGATCGGCGAGACGAGCTCGCGCACGTCGCCCTCGATCGACAGGTCGTCGGAGGCGATCGTGTAGCGCAGCGCCAGCCGCGAGTCCTCGCCCACCGGGAACTCGATCGACGGCGTGAACCCGATCTCGCGCGTGTCGAAGGCGGCGTTGAAGTCGTTGGTGCTGCGGTAGTACAGCTCGACGCCGCCGCCGAGGTCGCGCCCCAGCAGCGCCGGCTCGAAGAACACCAGGCTCGCGGACGCGGCCTCGCCGGCCGTCTCGACGCCGAAGGCGAGGCGCTGGCCGCGGCCGAGGAAGTTGGTCTCGCGCAGGCCGATGGCGACGCCGACGCCGGTGTCCACCCCGTAGGAGCCGCCGAAGGACAGCGAGCCGGTGTTGGCCTCCTGCACGTTCACGTCGATGACGACCTGGCTCGGCGAGGAGCCCTGGTCGGAGGTGACGTCGACCTCGTCGAAATAGCCCAGCGCGCGGATGCGCTCGGCCGCGGCGCGGATGGCGCGGGGGTTGAACGGGTCGCCCTCCACGGTGTCGAACTGGCGCCGGATCACGCGGTCGAGCGTGGTGTTGTTGCCCTCGATGTCGATGCGCTCGACGAAGACGCGGGGGCCGCGCGAGATCACGAACTGCACGCCGACGCGCAGGTTGCGCGGGTCGCGGATCAGCCGCGGCTCGATGCGGGCGAAGTCGATCCCCTGCCTGAGCGCGATCTCCTCCATCCGCAGGATGGTGCGCTCGATGGCCACGGGCGTGTAGACGGTGCCGGGACGCACGCGGATGGCGTCGGCGAAGAGATCGCCTTGCACGCCGGGGATGGTCGAGGCGACCGAGACGTCGCCGAAGCGGTAGCGCTGGCCCTCGCGCAGCTGCACGGTGATGAACACCCCGTCGCGGCCGCGCGCGATCTCGGAGGTCACGTCGAGCACCTGGAAGTCGATGTAGCCGCGATCCATGTAGAAATCGTTGAGAAGCTGGCGGTCGAAGGCGATGCGTTCGCCGACGAAGGTGTCGGCGCGCACGATCCGGCGCAGCAGCCCCGCCTGCTTGGTGGCCAGCACCCGGCGCAGGCGCCCGTCCGAGAACGCGCGGTTGCCGACGAAGCTGATGCGCTCGACCTCGACGTTGCGCGCCTCGTCCACCTCGAACACCAGGTCCACGCGGTTGTCGGAGCGGCGGATGATGCGCGGCGTCACGGAGACCGACACGCGACCCTGATCGGCGTAGACGGCGGCGATGGCGTCCGCGTCCGCCTCGGCCTGGGCGGGCGAGTAGACGCGGCGCGGCGCGGACTCGACGGCTGCCCGCAGAACCGCGTCGTCGAGGCGGCGGTTGCCCTCGATGGCGATGGCGTTGATCGTCGCCCGCTCCTCGACGCGGATCACGAGCGTGCCGCCGCGCGGCTCGAACTCGACGCTCTCGAAGAGGCCAGAGCCCAGGACGTTCTGATAGGCGGCGTTGAGCTCGGCGGCGCTGACGGGCTCGCCGCGCGGCACGCCCGCGAAGCTCGCCACCGAGGCCGCGTCGATGCGCTCGTTGCCCTCCACCACGATCCGGTCGAAGGCGAACTCCTGCGCGGCGAGCGGGCCGGCGACGAGCGCCGCGACGAGGCCCGCGATGAGCGCCAGGGCGGCGCGGGGCCGGCTCGGCGGGCGGCGCCCGGCGTGTGTCAGCATGCTCGCGTGCCCCGATCAACCCTCCGGCCTGCGATACCGGGCTTGCCCCCACCTGTCAAAACGCGCGGGCGTCGCGGCTGTGGCGCGGGCGCGACAGCGGCACCCCAATCGCAGGCCGCGGCCGCCGCCGTCAGGGGCAGAACAGGTCGTTGGTCAGCGCGAACACCATCAGCGACAGGATGAGCGTCAGCCCCGCCCCCATCAGGACGCGCAGCGCGCGGTCCGACGGCGCGCGGCCCGTCACCGCCTCCCAGGCGTGAAACACCAGATGCCCGCCGTCGAGGACCGGGATCGGGAACAGGTTGAGCAGGCCCACCGCGGTGGACAGCACGCCGATGAACCACACGAAGGACTGCGCGCCCTGGCTGGCCATCGCGCCCGAGGCCTGGGCGATGCCGATCGGCCCCGAGAGGTTGCACGACGAGATCGCGCCGGTGATCATGCTCCACAGCCCCACGAGCGAGGATCCGACGACGAACGCCACCTGGGCCGCGCCGAAGGACAGCGCCTGGACCGGCCCGAGCGCCTCGCTCGCCGGCACGACGGCCGCCTCGCCGGTCACGCCGATCAGCAGGCGCTGCTCGAAGCCGCCGTCGGGCAGCGGCAGGTCCACGCGCTTGGGGACGAGCGCCACCTCGAAGGTCTCGCCCGAGCGCCAGACCTCCAGCGTCACGGCGCGACCCTCGGCCCCCTCGACCGCGGCGCGCAGCTCGGCGAAGTCGGCGATGGGCCGGCCCTCGGCCGCGGTCACCACGTCGCCGGGGCGCAGGTCGGCGGCCATGGCGGCCGAGCGCGGCTGGACCGAGCCGACGAGCGGCGGGAAGGGATGCGGCCCCGGCACCGTGAGCGTGTCGCCCCCCTCTCGACCGTCCAGTCGAGCACGGGCTCGGGCGGCAGGCCGTCCGCGAAGCCGCCCAGCCCCTCGCCGCGCACGCCGGCGACGGCGAGCACCCGGTCGCCCGGCTCCAGACCCTGGGCGCCCTGGGGCAGCGGCCGGACGGTCTCGATCGTCAGCGGGTCGGCGGGGCGCCCCTCGACCATGACGACGGCGGCGAAGATGAGAAGGCTCAGGACGAAGTTGAACACGGGGCCGGCCGCCACCGTGGCCGCGCGCGCCCAGAGGGGCGCGGCGTGGATGGTGCGCCGCCGCTCCTCGGGCGAGAGGTGGACCATGGCGGCCTCGGACGCGCCCACCGAGGTGGCGTCGGCGTCGCCCACGAACTTGACGTAGCCGCCGAAGGGCAGCGCCGCGACCTGCCAGCGGGTGCCCCGCCTGTCGGTGCGCGCGAAGAGCACGGGGCCGAAGCCCAGGGAGAACACCTCGGCGTCGATGCCGGTCCAGCGGCCGACGATGTAGTGGCCGTACTCGTGGATGGCGACGATCACCGAGAGCGCCACGACGAAGGCCGCGAGCGTCCAGAACACGCCCCCGAAGCTCGCGATCAGGCCGCCGATGTCCATGTCAGACCCCCGTCCGGATGGCCTGCGCGGCCGCCTCCCGCGCCAGATGGTCCGCCCGCATGACGCCCTCAAGGCTTTCGACCGGCATTGTGATGGCGTCGCGGCCGGCCAGGGCGCCCAAGGTCCGCTCGACCACCTCGGCCATGGCCTGGAATCCGATCGCCCCCGCGAGGAAGGCGTCGAGCGCGGCCTCCTTGGCCGCGTTGAAGGCCGCACCCGCATGGCCGCCCGCCGCCATCACCTCGCGCGCGAGCCTCAGCGCCGGCCAGCGCGCCTCGTCGGGCGCGCGGAAGGTGAGCGTGGCGACGCGCGCGAGGTCGAGCCGCTCGACGGGGATCGCGGCGCGCTCGGGCCAGGCGAGCGCGTAGCCGATCGCGTGGCGCATGTCAGGCGGCCCGAGATGGGCCATCAGCGCGCCGTCGCGAAAGCCCACCAGCGCGTGGACCAGCGACTCGGGGTGGACCAGCACCTCGATGCGCGAGGGCGCGATCCCGAAGAACTCGCGCGCCTCGATCAGCTCCAGGGCCTTGTTGAACATCGAGGCGGAGTCGATGGTGATGCGCTGGCCCATCGTCCAGTTGGGGTGCGAGGAGGCGTCGGCGACGGTGGCCCGCGCGAGCCGGTCGAGCGGCCAGTCGCGGAACGCGCCGCCCGAGGCGGTGATGACGACGCGCTCGACGGCGCCCATGTCCTCGCCCGCGAGCGCCTGGAACACCGCCGAGTGCTCGGAGTCCACCGGGATGACGCGCGCGCCATGGGCCTGCGCGGCGGCCATGACGAGCGGCCCCGCCGCGACCAGGCTCTCCTTGTTGGCCAGCGCCAGGGTGGCGCCGGAGCGCAGCGCGGCGAGCGATGGCGCGAGCCCCGCGGCGCCGACGATGCCGTTGAGCACGATGTCGGCCGGCCTCCCCGCGGCCTCCTCCAGGGCGGCCGGGCCGGCGGCGGCCTCGACGCCGCTGCCCGCGAGCGCGTCGCGCAAGGAGGGCAGCGCCGCCTCATGGGCGGTCACGGCGAGCCGGGCGCCGAGGCCGCGCGCGCGCGCGGCCAGGAGCGCGACGTTGCGCCCGCCGGTCAGCGCCTCGACCTCCCAGGCGCCGGGCTCGCGCGCGATCAGGTCGGTGGCGCCGTCGCCGATCGAGCCCGTGGCCCCGAGGATGCTGAGGCGCCTGGGCACGCGGATCAGAGCGGCGGCGGCGGGAAGTCGGTGACGGCCCCGAACAGCAGGAGCAGGATCGAGGCGCCGAGCATCCCGTCGAAGCGGTCGAAGAGCCCGCCATGGCCCGGCAGCAGCGACGACGAGTCCTTGACGCCCATCTTCCGCTTGACCGCGCTCTCGGCGATGTCGCCCATCTGGCTGGCCATCGACAGCGCCACCGAGATGCCGATCAGATCGACCCCGGCGTTCCACCAGATCACCCAGACGAGGCCCACGAAGCCGGCCGCGACCCAGCCCGCGACCGTGCCCGACCAGGTCTTCTTCGGGCTGACGCGGGGCCAGAACTTGGGCCCCCCGAGCATCCGGCCCGCGAAGTAGCCGAACACGTCGGTGACGATCACGACGGCGGCGAGCCAGGCCATCCAACCGAAGCCGAAATCGACCCTGAGCGCCGCGAGCCCCCAGCCGGCGAGCAGGATCATCGCGGCGAAGGGGAGGAACACCGTGCGGTTGCGCGGCAGGATCGAGATCGCGGCCATGCTGGGCACCAGGAGGATCGGCAGGGCGAAGCCCGGCGGCAGCAGGAACGCCGCCACCAGCGCCCCCCCGCCGAGCGTCCCCAGGACGATCGAGGGCCTGCCCCCGGTCCGCCCCGCCACGACCTCGTCCCTGGCCGCGCGCCGCGCCGAGCTCCTCGGCCGCCGCCCGGGCCGGACCGAGCCCGGGCCGGTGAGCATCCGCGCCAGCTCCCACAGCAGCACGCCGCAGACGAGGGCGATCAGCAGCCGGAACGGCCATCCGCCGATCCACATGAAGGCGATGACGACGACCGCGAGCGCCGCGCCCGCGCCGAAGCGGGGCGCGAGGTCGGACCAGCGCTCGGAGCGTCCGGCCCCGGCCCCGGCCTCGGGCGGCCCTGCCGTCACCCTCGCCCTCCCCTCACGGCCCCGCCCGCCTCATGCGGTGACGGCGCCGAAGCGCCGCTCGCGGCCGGTGAAGGAGCGCACGATGCGGTGGAACTCGCGCGCGGTGAAGTCGGGCCACAGCGTGTCCACGAACTCGTACTCCGAATAGGCCGACTGCCACAGCAGGAAGTTGGAGATCCGCGCCTCCCCCGAGGTGCGGATCACCAGGTCGGGGTCGGGCAGGTAGCAGGTGTCGAGGTAGCGCGGCAGCGTCTCGTCGTCGATGGCGCGCGGGTCGAGCAGGCCCTTGGCCACGTCGTGGGCGAGGCGGCGCGCGGCGCGCGTGACCTCGTCCCGCCCGCCGTAGTTGAGCGCGATGGTGAGGTGGACGGTGTCGTTGTCCGAGGTCATCAGCTCCAGATCGTCCATCAGCCGCACGAGCGGCTCGTCGAGCCGCACGCGGTCGCCGATGAAGCGCACGCGCACGCCCGACTCGAAGAGGTTGCGGCTCTCGCGCATGATGTAGCGCCGGAAGAGCGACATCAGCCCCGCCACCTCGGCCTGGGTCCGCCTCCAGTTCTCGGTCGAGAAGGCGAAGATCGTGAGGTATTTGACGCCGACGGCGGGGCAGGAGCGCACGATCTCGCGCACCCGCTTGGCGCCCGCGTGGTGCCCGAAGAGCCGCGCGCGGCCGCGCTGCACGGCCCAGCGCCCGTTGCCGTCCATGATGACGGCGACGTGACGCGGCCCGGCCGTGGCGGCCGCGCGTGCGGTGGAATGCTTCTGGGCCAATCGCCCCTCCAATGTCAGACCTGCATGATCTCGGATTGCTTGGCCTCGAGCGCCTCGTCCACGGCCCTGATGTGGCGGTCGGTCATCTCCTGGACCTCCTGCTCCCACATCTTGCGGTCGTCGTCGGCCATCCCGGCCGACTTCGCGCGGCGGATCTGCTCCATGCCGTCGCGGCGCACGTTGCGGATGGCCACGCGCGCGCTCTCGGCGTGCTGGCCCGCGACCTTGGTGAGCTCGCGCCTGCGCTCCTCGTTGAGCTCGGGGATCGGCAGGCGGATGGTGGTGCCGTCGATCACCGGGTTGATGCCGAGCCCGCTCTCGCGCAGCGCCTTCTCGACCGCGCTCACGTTGGACTTGTCCCAGACGGAGACGGTGATCATCCGCGGCTCGGGGACGTTGACGGTGCCGACCTGGTTGATCGGGGTGGGCTGACCGTAGGCCTTGACGACGATGGCGTCGAGCATCGAGCCGCTGGCGCGCCCCGTGCGCAGGCCCTGGAACTCCGTGCGCAGCGCCGCCATGGCGCCGTCCATGCGCCGCTCGAGGTCGTCGGTGTCGATGTCGGTGGCGTCGTCGGCCATGGGGTCGGTCCTTCGTGCGGCGGTCTTCATCGGGCGGGCGGGTTAAGGGGGCGTGTGCGTCCGGGGCGCGGCGGCGCACGGCCGACGGCGCCCACCTACCCCTATCCGTGGACGGTTGTATAGGTGCCCCGCCCCGCCAGGATGCCCCTGAATCCGCCCGGCTCGTCGAGGCTGAAGACGATGATCGGCAGGTCGTTGTCGCGCGCCAGCGCGATCGCTGAGGCGTCCATCACGCCCAGGTGCCGCGCCAGCACCTCGTCGTAGCTGACCCGCTCGTAGCGGCGCGCGGAGGCGTCGAGCTTGGGGTCGGCGTCGTAGACGCCGTCCACCTTGGTGCCCTTGAAGATCGCCTCGCAGGCCATCTCCGAGGCGCGCAGCGTCGCCGCGGTGTCGGTGGTGAAGTAGGGGTTGCCGGTGCCGGCCGCGAAGATCACCACGCGGCCCTTCTCCAGATGGCGCACGGCGCGCCTGCGGATGTAGGGCTCGCACACCTGGTCCATCGGGATCGCGGAGAGCACGCGGGTGTGCAGCCCCATCCCCTCGAGCGCCGACTGCATGGCGAGCGCGTTCATCACGGTGGCCAGCATCCCCATGTAGTCGGCCGTGGTGCGCTCCATCCCCTGCGCGGAGCCCGACAGGCCGCGGAAGATGTTGCCGCCGCCGATCACCATGCAGACCTGCGTGCCCATCGCGACCACCGAGGCCACCTCGCCGGCGATCCGCGCCACCGTCGGCGGATGCAGCCCGTAGCCGCGGTCGCCCATCAGCGCCTCGCCCGAGATCTTCAGCAGGACGCGCCCGAAGGAGGGGCGCGCGCGCTCCGGTTCCGGCTGCAACGCGTCGTCCATCGGACCTCGCTCGCGGAAGTTGCGTCCAGGCGGTCGCGGGGGGCTGGCCTCGCGTCGGTCAATGTCGCAGAACCCCCCCGGTTGCAAGGCCGGCGCGCGGCCGCGTCCGGCCTGGCGGAGGCGTTCGGCGGGCGGATGGCGCGACGGCGGCGGGAACGGGGCGGCGTCTCGGCATGATCGCGCGCATCGCGGACGATCTGGCGCGGCGGCTCGACCCGGGCCGCGCCGTGCTGCTGGCCGGGCCGACCGCCTCGGGCAAGTCGGCCCTCGCCCTCGCGCTCGCCCGCCTCCAGGGGCGCGCGGTCGTCAACGCCGACGCGCTCCAGGTCCACGCCGCGTTCCGCATCCTCACCGCGCGCCCCTCGGCCGAGGACGAGGCGGCGGTGCCGCACCGGCTCTACGGCCACGTCCCCTGGGGCGCGCCCTGCTCGGCCGGGCACTGGCTGCGCGAGGTCGTGCCGCTGCTCGACGCCCGCCCGGGCCCGGTGGTGGTCGGCGGCACGGGGCTGCACTTCGCGGCGCTGACGGAGGGGCTCGCCGAGATCCCGCCCGTCCCGTCGGAGGTGCGCGCCGAGGCCGACGCGCGGATGGCGGCGGGCGGGATCGAGCGGCTCCTGGCCGATCTCGACGCCGCCACCGCCTCGCGCATCGACCGGCGCAACCCGGCCCGCGTGCGGCGCGCCTGGGAGGTGTTGCGGGCCACCGGCCGCGGCCTCGCCTCCTGGCAGGCCGAGACCGCGCCGCCCGCGCTGCCGCTCGCGCGCGCCCATGCGCTGGTGCTCGATCCGGGGCGCGAGGCGCTGCGCGCGCGCATCGTGGCGCGCTTCGACGCCATGCTGGAGGCCGGCGCGCTCGACGAGGTCCGCCGCCTCGCCCCCGTCTGGGATCCGGCGCTGCCCGCCGCGCGCGCGATCGGGGCGGGCGAGCTGATGGCGCATCTGCGCGGCGAGATGTCGCTCGAGGCCGCGCGCGAGGCCGCGACCCGGGCCACGAGGCGCTACGCCAAGCGACAGAGGACGTGGGCGCGCGCGCGCATGGGGGGCTGGGAGCGGCTGATGTCGTAGGCGGCCGGGGCCCGAGGCGCCGCCCGCGCGTAGGATGGCCGGATGCCAGGGTTTTGAGGTGACCCCGCGGCAAAGACGTTGCAATCCATCTTCTGTTAATGCCCAATGAAGGCAGCCGAGCCTCGCTTGCCGACCGGCCCCGTCCTCGACGCCGAGGCCGTTGCAATCAGAACACCCAGGGAGACCCCGATGAGCCACCCGACGATCAACGGAAAGCCGGTGCATCCGGCCGCCAGGATGTATGCCGAGGAGCACCTCGCCGGGAAGATCGGCCGGCGCGAGTTCCTCACCCGCGCCACCTCCATGGGCGTCACCGCCGCGGGCGCCTACGCCATGATCGGCGTCGCGTTGCCGCAGGCCGCGCGCGCCCAGGCCGCCGAGGGCGGCACGCTGCGCATCCAGCAGGAGGTCCGCCCGCTCAAGGATCCGCGCACCTGGGACTGGTCCCAGATCGCCAATTTCGGCCGCGGCTGGCTCGAATACCTCGCCGAGTACCAGATCGACGGCTCCTTCCGCCCGATGCTGCTGGAGTCCTGGGAGGTCAGCGACGACGCCACGAGCTACACGCTGAACGTGCGCCCGGGCGTCACCTGGAACAACGGCGACCCGTTCACCGCGCAGGATGTGGCCCACAATTTCCAGCGCTGGTGCGACGCGGGTGTCGAGGGCAACTCGATGGCCTCGCGCATGATCGGGCTGGTGGACCCCGAGACCCAGAAGGCGCGCGAGGGCGCGATCGAGGTCGTGGACGACCAGACCGTCGTGCTCAATCTGGACACGGCCAACATCGCGCTGATCGCCGACGTCACCGACTACCCCGCCGCGGTCGTCCACCCCTCCTACGACGGCGGCGACTTCATGGGCGAGGGCCAGGCGATCGGCACCGGACCCTTCCTGCCCGAGAGCCTCGACGTGGGCGTCAAGGGCGTGCTGGTGAGGAACGCGGACCATCAGTGGTGGGGCGAAGAGGTCTACGGCGGCCCGTTCCTCGAGAGGGTCGAGTTCATCGACTACGGCACCGACCCCGCCTCCTGGCTCGCAGCACTCGAGTCCGAGGAGGTCGACATGCTCTACGAGAGCGTGGGCGAGTTCATCGAGATCATGGACAGCCTCGACCTGGTGAAGTCCGAGGCCGTCACCGCCAACACCATCACCATCCGGCCCAACCAGCTCGCCGAGGTGGACGGGATGCGCCCCTACGAGGACGTGCGCGTGCGCCGGGCGCTCCAGCTCGCCTGCGACAACGCGGTGCTGCTGGAGCTGGGCTACTCGGGCCTCGGCATCCCGGCCGAGAACCATCACGTCGCCCCGATCCATCCCGAATACGCCGAGGTGCCGGCGCCGGTCTACGACCCCGAGCAGGCGCGCGCGCTGATGGAGGAGGCGGGCATGGCCGACTTCGAGCACGAGCTGATCTCGATCGACGACGACTGGCGCAAGAACACCACCGACGCCGTGGCCGCCCAGCTCCGCGACGCCGGCATCAACGTCAAGCGCACCATCCTGCCGGGCTCCACCTTCTGGAACGACTGGGCCAAGTTCCCGTTCAGCTCGACCAACTGGAACCAGCGCCCCTTGGGCGTGCAGGTGCTGAACCTCGCCTACCGCTCGGGCGAGGCCTGGAACGAGACCGGCTACTCGAACGAGGAGTTCGACTCGCTCCTGACCGAGGCCAACTCCATCGTGGACGCCGACCGGCGCCGCGAGGTGATGGCCAAGCTCGAGACCAAGCTCCAGGAGGACGGCGTGATCATCCAGCCCTACTGGCTGTCGATCTACCGCCACTACCGCGACTACGTGACCGGCGCGGAGATGCACCCCAGCTACGAGATCCACCTCTACAAGCTCGGCCTCGCGGCCTGAGCCGGCCGGCCGGCCTCCGGGCCGGCCGCCCCCCCCCCGTGCCGCCCCGAAGGCCGGCGCGGGGCGCGCGCGCGATGAGCCGTCCGCGCCTCGGCGCGACATGTCAGCACTCGGCCGCGTCCCGGCGCGGCGTGCCCGGAGGCGACCTTGGGCCTGTTCATCCTCAAGCGCATCGGCGTGATGATCGCCACCGCGATCTGCCTGACCTTCATCGTCTTCTTCCTCACCAACCTCTACCCGAACCTCGAGAAGCTGGCGAAGTTCGAGGGCAACCAGCGCATGACCGACGAGCAAGTCGAGAGCTGGCTCGGCGATCGCGGCCACCTCCAGCCGCTGCCCGTGAAGTACGGCCAGTGGCTCGGCGTGTGGCCCGGCTTCGTCAACGTCACCGAGGACGGCCGCGTCTTCGGCCGCTGCATCGAGGACGGCATGACGCCCGAGGAGGCGCCGCGCTTCTGCGGCGTGATCCAGGGCGACTGGGGCACGTCCTCGGTGTTCCGCGAGGACGTGGCCGAGATCGTCGCGCGCGCGCTCGGCTACACCGGCTGGCTGATGCTGTTCGTGATGCTGCTGATGGTGCCGTCCGCGCTGATCGTGGGCGTGCTCGCGGGCATGCGCGAGGGCTCGAAGCTCGACCGCTCGCTCTCGACCTTCTCGATCGCCACCACCGCCACGCCCGAATACGTCTCGGGGGTGATCTTCATCGCCGTCTTCGCCTCCTCCACCGTCGGGCTCAAATGGTTCAAGGGCACCGCGACGAGCGCGATGGACGACATCACCTTCGAGAACTTCTTCCTGCCGGTGCTCACGATCGCGCTCTACGGCATGGGCTACATCGCGCGCATGACGCGCGCCTCGATGACCGAGGTGATGACCGCGCAGTACATCCGCACCGCGCGCCTCAAGGGCGTGTCGTTCCCCAACATCGTGCTGCGCCACGCGCTCAGGAACGCGCTGATCGCGCCCTTCACCGTCATCATGCTCCAGTTCCCGTGGCTGCTGAACGGCGTCGTGATCGTGGAGACGCTCTTCAACTACAAGGGGTTCGGCTGGACGCTGGTCCAGGCGGCCTCGAACAACGACATCGAGGCGCTCCTGGGCTGCTCGGTGGTGGCCGTGATCGTCGTGCTTCTGACGCAGCTCATCTCCGACATCGGCTACGTCTACCTCAACCCCCGCATCCGGATCGCCTGAGGAGTCCCGCATGGAGCCGCTCACCTGGACCGGATCGCTCTCGGTCCTCGTCCCCATCCTCTACACCGCCGCGGCCGTCTGGCTGATCGCCGCCGTGCTGCGCATCGTGCTCGCGCTCTTCCTGAGCGAGACCCAGCCCGAGGTGCAGCCCGACGGCACGCTCGCGGCCACGCGCGGCCCGCTGGAGATGGTGGGGACGGTGGCGCTCTGGGCCTTCCTCGCGGTGCTGGGCGTGATCGCGCTCTTCGTGCTGGGAGGCGTGGTGCTCGGCACGGGCGGCGGCATCCTCGGGGCCATCTCGCGCCGCTTCCTGCCGGTGTGGATCCTGCTCGTCGCCACCTTCGCGCTGTCGATCCGCTTCAAGCGCAGGCTGGGGCTCTACGGCAAGCTGTTCGACTCCACGATCGGCATGGTCGGCTTCGCCATCGTCCTGTTCTGGGTCTTCACCGCGGTCTGCGCGGGCTTCGACCTCGTGGCCACCCACGGCGCGCTCCTGCAGATCTCGCCGCTGAAGAACGGGCTGCCCGGCTCGCCGTTGCCCGAGGGCGAGGCGAGCTACCCCTACTACCTGCTCGGCGGCGACAACCTCGGGCGCGACGTGTTCAGCCGCGTGGTCTACGGCTCGCTGATCGTGATGCAGATCGCGCCCTTCGCCACGCTCTTCGCCTTCATGGTCGGCATCACGCTGGGGCTGCCCGCGGGCTACTACGGCGGCCGGCTGGACACCTTCCTGTCGTTCCTGGCGAACCTCATCCTCGCCTTCCCGGTGATCCTGCTCTTCTACCTGCTTGTGACGCCCGAGATCGTGGCCACCGGCATCCCGGTCTACATGGCCGCGGTGCTGTTCTTCTTCCCGATCATCTTCCTGACGGTGCTCTTCAACTCGCGCTTCC
Organism: uncultured Alphaproteobacteria bacterium; assembly: GCA_963799455.1. Classification (GTDB taxonomy): domain Bacteria; phylum Pseudomonadota; class Alphaproteobacteria; order Rhodobacterales; family Rhodobacteraceae; genus CAWCXF01. The sequence continues at coordinate 208,691 of CAWCXF010000008.1, forward strand.
ACACCCAGCCCATGAAGCGCAACCTCTACCTCGCCGTGACGCTGGTGATCGGGCTGTGGCTCTACGCCGGCATCGCCTGGGACGCGGACCCCTTGGGCCTCATCTCGATGCCGCCGAACCTGCTGGTGGTGTTCGTCGCGGTGGTGTTCGTGAACTCGCCCACCGTGTTCCGCATCGTCCGGGGCATCGTGCTCGACATCAAGACGCGCGACTACGTCGCCGCCGGCCAGACCCGCGGCGAGGGCGCGTGGTACATCATGCTGTGGGAGATCCTGCCCAACGCCCGAGGGCCGCTGATCGTCGATTTCTGCCTGCGGATCGGCTACACGACGATCCTGCTCGGCACGCTCGGCTTCTTCGGCCTGGGGCTCTCGCCCGAGAGCCCCGACTGGGGCAGCACCATCAACGACGGGCGCAAGCTGCTGTCGATCTACCTGCACCCTGCGATCGCACCGGCGCTCGCGCTGATGAGCCTGGTGCTGGGGCTGAACCTGCTGGCGGACGGGCTGCGGGAAGAGAGCTTGAGGGATTGATGCGAAGCTGTTAGCTCGCTATCGCGACGCGAGGCAAAGCGGTTGCGGACGAGCCACAGATTCGAGCGAAGAAGACTGTCACTACTTGGAGCGACTGCGCGAAGAGGAGTTCTGGACGCTGATGGCTTTAGGATCTCCGCGCCATTGACCATATCAGATCAATGAGCCGTTCAGTTCCCCAGCACGTTACAGCTACGAAACGATAAGTCATAGGGTATGCGATAACTAGCCCAGTCAGGTAAGCGGATCGATGAAGCAGACGCCAAAGATAGTGATGGGACGGATGTTCGGAGAGCAATGCTAGAGCGCAGTACAGCTGCGTATCCTATCGAGCGTATGCCTACGCGGCAGGGCAACAGCGAGGGAATACAGCTCGCCACAAGAGATTGCAGCGCTTCGAGAACTGTTTCTCGCTAATGCTCGAGCGCCGGACACCGGAACCTAGTAGCGAGACTAGTGATTGCCACCTACGACGGCCCCATCCTCGAGATCGAGAACCTCTCGATCTCCTTCTTCACCCGGCTGCGCGAGATCCCCGCCGTGATGGACTTCTCCTGCACCGTCATGCCGGGCGAGGCGATGGGCCTCGTGGGCGAGTCGGGCTGCGGCAAGTCCACCGTGGCCTTGGGCGTCATGCGCGACCTCGGCGTCAACGGGCGCATCGTCGGCGGCACCATCAAGTTCAAGGGCCGCGACCTCACCGCCATGAGCCCCGAGGAGCTGCGCCGGATCCGCGGCTCCGAGATCGCCATGATCTACCAGGAGCCCATGGCCTCGCTGAACCCCGCCATGCGCGTGGGACAGCAGCTCATGGAGGTGCCGCGCATCCACGAGGGCACCGCGAGGGGCGACGCGCGCGACATGGCGCGCCAGGTGATCGCGGACGTGAAGCTCCCCGACCCCGACCGCATCCTCGACGCCTACCCCCACCAGCTCTCGGGCGGGCAGCAGCAGCGCATCGTCATCGCCATGGCGCTGATGTCGAAGCCCGCGCTCTTGATCCTCGACGAGCCCACCACCGCGCTCGACGTGACGGTGGAGGCCGGCATCGTCGAGCTCGTGAAGGATCTGGGCGTCAAGTACGGCACCTCGATGCTGTTCATCTCGCACAACCTCGGGCTCATCCTCGACACCTGCGACCGGCTCTGCGTGATGTATTCGGGCGAGGCCGTCGAGACGGGCTCGATCAAGGACGTGTTCGACCGGATGCGCCACCCCTACACCCAGGCGCTGTTCCGCTCGATCCCGCTGCCCACCGCCAACAAGTCCTCGCGCCCGCTGGTCGCCATCCCCGGCAACTTCCCCCTGCCCCACGAGCGCCCGCCGGGCTGCAACTTCGGGCCGCGCTGCGACTACTTCGAGGCCGGGCGCTGCGACGCCCAGGCCATCCCCGTCGAGCCCGTGCCGGGCGACGACCGCCACGGCACCCGCTGCCTGCGCTGGGACGAGATCGACTGGGACGCGCCGATCAAGGACGCGGTGGTCAAGGAGAAGGGGACCGTGGGCGATGTGGTCCTGCGGATGGAGGACCTCAAGAAGTACTACGAGGTCGCGGCCAACGCGCTGTTCGGGGGTCGTGGCGCCAAGAAGGTCGTCAAGGCCAACGAGACGCTCACCTTCGAGGCGCGCGAGTCCGAGACGCTCGCCATCGTCGGCGAGTTCGGGCTGCGGCAAGTCCACCTTCGCCAAGGTGCTGATGGGGCTCGAGACCGCGACGAGCGGCAAGATCCTGATCGACAACCGCTCGATCGAGGACGTGCCGATCGAGAAGCGCGACACCGAGACCATCGCGGACGTGCAGATGGTGTTCCAGAACCCCTTCGACACGCTCAACCCCTCGATGACGGTGGGGCGCCAGATCATGCGCGCGCTCGAGATCTTCCGCGTCGGCAAGTCGGAGGCCGAGCGCCGCCGGCGGACGCTGGAGCTGCTGGACCTCGTGAAGCTCCCGCGCGAGTTCGCCGACCGGATGCCGCGCCAGCTCTCGGGCGGCCAGAAGCAGCGCGTGGGCATCGCGCGTGCCTTCGCGGGCGACGCGCGCATCGTGGTGGCCGACGAGCCGGTCTCGGCGCTCGACGTGTCGGTGCAGGCCGCCGTCACGGACCTGCTGATGGAGATCCAGCGCCGCAACAAGACGACGCTGCTGTTCATCTCCCACGACCTGTCGATCGTGCGCTACCTCGCCGACCGGGTGATGGTCATGTATCTCGGCCACGTGGTCGAGCTCGGCACGACCGACGAGGTGTTCTCGCCGCCCTACCACCCCTACACCGAGGCGCTGCTCTCGGCCGTGCCGATCGCCGACACGCGCGTGGTCAAGAAGCGCATCGTGCTCGACGGCGACATCCCGTCCGCGATGAACCCGCCGCCCGGCTGCCCCTTCCAGACCCGCTGCCGCTGGAAGTCCGAGGTGCCCGGGAACAAGTGCGAGACCGAGGTGCCGCCGCAGAAGCGCTTCCCCTCGGGCCACCAGATCAAGTGCTGGCTCTCCGACGAGCAGATGGCGCGCATGGAGCCTGTCATCACCATCGCCGCCGAGTAGCGCGCCGGCCCGTGGCGTCTGGACGCGGGCGCCCCGCGCGGTAACCTGGGGCGGACGCCGAAGGGGGACGCGGATGGCCAGGGATCTCGGATGGGCGATGCCCGTGATGCGCGCGGGCTACGCCGGGCGCGGGCTCGTCTACCTCGCCGTGGCGGGCTTCTCGCTCTGGGCGATCTGGCGCGGCGGGCAGGCGCAGGGCACGGGGTCGGCGCTGGAGGCGCTGGAGCGCAGCCCCTGGGGCAAGGTCGCCCTCGCGCTCATCGCGCTGGGCCTGGTCGCCTACGCGGCGTGGCGCGCGATCGACGCCTGGCTCGACCTGGAGGACTACGGGACGGACGCCAAGGGGCTCGTGGCCCGCGCGGGCATGATCGTCACGGGGCTCGTGCACCTCGCGCTCGCGGTCGCGGCGGTCACGGTCCTCTTCACCGCCGGCGGATCGGGCTCCGATGGCGGCTCGTCGATCGCGCGCTTCACGGGCGAGGTGATGTCCTGGCCGGCCGGGCGCTGGATCGTGGGCATCGCGGGCCTGCTCACGATCGGCGCCGGGATCTACTACGCCGTGAAGGCCTGGAAGGCGTCCTACCGGGAGCACCTTCACGCCAACCCGGCGACGCGGCGTCTGAACCCCGTGCTGCGCGCGGGCGTCGCGGCGCAGGCGGTGATCGTCGGCGTGGTCGGCGGCTTCCTCGTCGTGGCGGCGTGGCGGGCCAATCCGGGCGAGGCCGGCGGGGTGGGCGAGGTGTTCGACTGGCTCGCCGCCAGGCCCTTCGGCAACCTGCTGGTGATCCTGCTGTGCGCGGGCCTCCTCGGCTTCGCGCTGTTCCTCTTCGTCAACGCGGCCTATCGCATCGTCCCCAAGCTCGCCGACGACGAGCCCCTGACGCTGGGCGCGGCGCTCTCCTGACGGGCCCGCCCCTCAGGAGCCCATGATCGCCACGACGTAGCCCATCGTCTCGGCGTAGGGCGGCACGCCGCCGTAGCGCGCGACCGCCTCGGGCCCCGCGTTGTAGGCCGCGAGCGCCAGCCGCCAGTCGCCGAAGCGGTCGAACTGGCGGCGCAGGTAGCGCGCGCCGCCTTCGAGGTTCTGCCTCGGGTCGGCGGGGTTCACGCCGAGCCTCGCGGCCGTGCCGGGCATCAGCTGAGCGAGCCCCAAGGCGCCCTTGCGCGACACCGCCACGGGGTTCCAGCCGCTCTCCTGCTGCACCAGCCGGGCGAACAGGTGCTCGGGCACCCCGTGGCGCCGCGCGGCATCGCGCGCGAGCGTGAGGAAGGGCCCGCGATAAGCGCCGGCATAGGCCGCCTCGGCCACGACCGTCGAGGGTGCCGAGGCCGGCTTGAGCCGCGACGATCCCGCGTATTGCTGCGCCGCGCGCCCGTCGAGCACCCGCACCCTCGCGCCCAGCACGTCGCGCGCGCTCACGCCCGATCCCGAGAACAGCGGCTCGGCCGCCCCCGCCATCGGCAGCGCCATCATCGCCGCCGCAACCAGATGCCGCATGCCTCCTCCCGCCCCGTCCGCCCCCTGGATCGCGGGGACGTTACCGTTGGGGCACGCCGCCGTGAAGCCCCGAAGAGGCCCTGTCGCGCCCCTCCGGGCAGGTGTAGGATCGTGTCCGGGCAGCATGAGGGGGAGGGCCGCCGTGGCAGGCTCCGTGAACAAGGTCATCCTGATCGGCAACCTCGGGCGCGACCCGGAGGTGCGCACCTTCCAGAACGGCGGCAAGGTGGTGAACCTGCGCCTGGCCACCTCGGAGCGATGGAAGGACCGCAACAGCGGAGAGCAGCGCGAGCGCACCGAATGGCACTCGGTCGCCATCTTCAACGAGAACCTCGGCCGGATCGCGGAGCAGTACCTCAAGAAGGGCTCGAACGTCTACGTCGAGGGTCAGCTCGAGACCCGCAAGTGGCAGGACCAGTCCGGCCAGGACCGCTACTCCACCGAGGTGGTCTTGCGGCAGTTCCGGGGCGAGCTGACCCTGCTCGGCGGCAGGGGCGAGGGCGGCGGCGGGGGCGGCGGGGACGAGGACCACGGCGGCGGCCGCAGCTATGGCGGGGGAGGTGGCGGCGGCGGCGGCGGGCGCCAGGGCGGCTACTCCGGCCCGTCGAGCGACCTGGAGGACGACGAGATCCCGTTCTAGCCGGGTGGACATCAAGACCGGTAGTTTTACCTAGGAACGTCCGTCTCGGTTATGACTTAGCTCTCTTGAGTTCCTATTGCTCCATGGTCTTTCTTCCCTTATGTGAAGAGGCCTTGTTGCACGAAGCCTGCCCGGGATTCACATTGCCGGTCCAGCGGCATAGCTGGGCGTCATGTCCAAGCCTGCCCCGACGCGCTACCGCACCCTGAACTGGTCCGCCTACAACGCGTCGCTGCGTGATGTCAGGCGTCACGGCAAACTGGTCCGGCCTGTTGCCTCATCTGAGAATGTTACCGAGCGCCGCGGCCTCAGGCGGCGCCAGAGCCGCCGCTTCTTGACCGGGCGGGAGCGTCAGCGCCGCCGTTCCGAGCCGGATCATCCTCTTCGCCTGCTCTGCCCGCCACGCCTTCACGAGCCGCTGCGTGGTGCGCAGATGGATGTCGGCGAACCGGTCGGGATGGCGCTCCTTGAGCCAGGCCAGCAGGGCGACCGCCGTCATCTCGGGCTGCGCCTCGAGCCATGCCTCGATCTCGGCCCGGTGGGGATCGAGCATCGACGGGCGTTTCGGGATCGGCCTCACTCGGCGATAGGGGCGGCGGTGAATTGCGCGGCGCTCACCGTTCTTCTCGGCACGGGAGACGCTGGCCGCGAGGTTGACGGCGACGGGCGTCTCCCCCGAGGCTGCCGCGGCGCCGCGCTGGTCGACGCGCCGGCCCAACTCGGCCTGCGCCGCCCGGATCGTCGCCAGCGCGATCACGGGGTCAGCCCGTCCTCTCAGCTCGGCGATGCGCGCCATGCTCTCCGTGTCGAGCCGTCCCGAGGCCAGAGCCCGATCGGCCGGCGTGGCCGGCGGGTGCCAGCGCTTCGTCACCTTCGCGCCGACGCGGGTCTTCTCGCGCAGCTTGAACGAGGGCTGGAACAGATTCACATGCAGCCGGGCCGCCGCGTAGAGCCGAGCGAGCGCCTTGGCAGAGACCACGCCCTCGAAGCGGCCGTAGCCGACAAGCCTTCGAACGATCGCCCCGTTCTTCTGCTCCACCCAGGCCTGGTCATTCTTGCGGTAGGCCCGCGAGCGAGTGACCTCGAGCCCCTGCGCCCGGCACCAGGAGACCACCGGCTCGTTCATGAAGGCGCCGTCGTTGTCGAAGTCGACGCCCCTGAGGGGGAAGGGGAAGAGCTCTCGCGCCGCCTGCAGCGCCTCGAGCGCGAGCGCGCCCGCCCGCATCAGCACCGGCACGCACTCGGTCCAGCCCGTCGCGATGTCGGTCAGCACCATCGTCTGCACGAAGGCGCCGGCCGCGCTGACGCCGGAATGCGCCACGAAGTCGACCTCCACGAAGCCCGGAGGAGGATCGCCCCAGTCCGCGAAGGTCCTCACCGGCACCGACCGGCGCACCGCCGAGCTGAAGCCGGCCCGCCGCCTGCGCCCCTGCGCCGCCGCGATGCGCGTCTCCGACAGCAGCCGGTCGATCGTAGCCGGGCTGATCGCGAGGAGCTTCGCTCGCAGTCCCTCGTCAGCTGCAAGCTGCCCGTGTCGCTCCAGCGCCGGCAGCAAGACCAGGATCATCGGCACGAGCCGCTTCGAGCACACCCGGTCCGACGCCTCCCAGAGCAGGACCAGCGCTGCCTTCACGGCGGTGCCGTAGAGCGTCTTCGGCCTACCTCGGGAGCGCCTCTCCTCGGTGGGCGCACGGAGCAGGCGGATGGCGTGCTTGCGATGAAGCCCCGTCAGCGCGACGAACTCGTCGAGGATCGCGCCCTTCGCGGCCCGCCCGCGTTCTGACCGGCGCCGGAGCCGCGGGCCGCGGGGGCGCCTCGGGGTCCGGCGTCCCCTGCCGTTCGAAGCCCGCGCGCCGTTCGGCACCGCGCGAGGGCCCCGGCATCGCCACGCGCTCAGGCGCGTCGCGCGGAAGCGAGCATGGCCACGGGGGTGTCGTCGGCGAACAGCGCCTCGCCGCCGAGGGCGTGCCGCCCGATGGCGGCCGCGAGCGGCTCCAGCAGCGCCGTCGATCGCCCGACCCAGTCCGCGAGGGTGGAGCGGTCCAGGTCGAGCCCGTCGCGGGCGTAGATCGTGCTCTGGCGGTACAGGGGAAGATGGTTGCCGAACTTCGAGACGAGGACGTGGGCCAGCAGCCCCGGCCCCGGGCGACCGCGTTCGATGGGCCGTGAGGGAAGCGGCGCCTGCACGAAGCGCTCGCAGCCCGAGCAGGCGAGGCGCGGTCGGGTGATGCGGTTCACGACGAAGCGCCCCGGCACGTACTCGAGCTCCTCGGTCACGTCCTCGCCCAGGCGTCGGAGGCGGCCCCCGCAGCGAGCGCAGGCCTCCTCGGCCGGCGCGATCTCGACCTCCATGCGCGGGACGTGGTCGGGGATCGGTCGGCGCTTCGGACGGCGCGCCTCCTCGTCCTCGTCCTCCTCGGGGAGCCGCAGCCGGCCCATGATGGCGCCGGCCGCCACCTCGCTCGCCTCGAGCGCCAGCTGGAGCTGGTCGGCGCTCTCGCCCGAGGGGCCGAACCGGTGTGCCCGGTGGCCCGCGAGCTGATGGCGCAGCTTCTCGATCAGCAGCGCCTGGGCCTTCACCTCGGCGATCAGGAGCCGTGCGAGGGCCTTCAGATCGCCAGGGTCCTCGGGCAGCGGCACGGCCTCGTCGAGCATGGCCGATGATAGCATGGCGAGGTGCCGGTTGGGGATCCCCAACCGGCTGGCAGGACGATATTATCCTGCCTTCAGCGGCCGCCATGGGCGGGCCGGGGTCCTCCAGTCCAGGCCCTCGAGCAGCATCGCCGTCTGCGCCGCGGTCAGCGCCACCTTGCCCTCGCTCGCCGAGGGCCAGGCGAAGCGGCCCCGCTCCAGCCTCTTGGAGAACAGGCACGAGCCCTGCCCGTCGAACCAGATCACCTTGATCAGGTCGCCGCGTCTGCCCCGGAAGATGAAGAGGTGCCCGGCATAGGGGTCGAGCTCGAGGGTCTTCTCGATCTGCGCCGCCAGCGAGGCGAAGCCGCGGCGCATGTCGGTCACCCCCGCCGCGAGCCAGACCCGCGTGCCCACAGGGACCGGGATCACGGGCCCGACAGCCCGCGGATCAGCCGCGCCAGCGCCTCCGGATCGTAGGGCCCCACGACCTGAAGCCGGTGACCGCCCGCGAGCTCCAGCTCGATCCGGCCCGCAGGCGCCGGCGCATCCGCCTCGACGGGCTCGCGATCTGGCTCCACACCGGCATCGACGATCTCGACCGGAAGGAACCCCACGTGCTCCTCCACGGCCGCCTCGTCGGGCGCGAAGCGCGGGTTCCTCAGCCAGCTGAACACTAGGTTGGCGTTGACGTCGTAGCGCCGCGCGACCTGGCTCACGGAGATGCCGGGCAGCCGTGCCTGCACGCAGATCATCCGCTTCTCGGCGTCCGACCACACCCTGCGCTTGCGTCGTCCACCCACCCCGAGGTCCCGATAGTGTCCATCATCTCCTAATGGACATCATCTCCCCGTAGCCCCGCCTCCGGCAGTGCAGGGAGCCCGGACGCTTACCCCTCCGCCAGCACCGCCGTCACCGCGTCGGCCGGCACGTCCGAGGTCACGAAGGCCTCGCCGATGCCGCGCGCGAGGACGAAGCGCAGGCGGCCGGCCTCGACCTTCTTGTCCTGCGCCATCAGCGCGAGCAGCCCCTCGGGCCCCGGCAGGTCGAGCCCGGCGAGGTCGCGCCGCATCCCCATCGCCTGGAGATGCGCGCGCACACGGCTCGGCGCCTCCTGGGCGCACAGGCCGAGGCGCGCCGAGAGGTCGAAGGCCAGCGCGCAGCCGACCGCCACCGCCTCGCCGTGCAGCAGCCGGCCCGAGTAGCCCGTCGCGGCCTCGAGCGCGTGCGCGAAGGTGTGGCCTAGGTTGAGGAGCATCCGTCGGCCCTCCTCACGCTCGTCGGCCGCCACGATCGCGGCCTTCATGGCGCAGCAGCGGCGCACCGCCTCGGCCCTGAGCGCGGCGTCCCCCGCGGCGAGCGCCGGGCCGTGGCGCTCCAGCCATCCGAAGAACGCCGCGTCGCCGAGGAGGCCGTACTTCACCACCTCCCCGTAGCCCGACAGCAGGTCGCGCCCGGGCAGGGTCGCCAGCGCGCCCACATCGGCCAGCACCAGCGAGGGCTGGTGGAAGGCGCCGACGAGGTTCTTGCCGTGCGCCGTGTTGATGCCGGTCTTGCCGCCCACGGAGCTGTCCACCTGGGCGAGCAGCGTGGTGGGGATCTGCACCAGCCGCACGCCGCGGCGCAGGATCGCGGCCGCGAAGCCCGCGAGATCCCCGATCACGCCGCCGCCGAGGGCCACCACCACGTCGCGCCGCTCGACGCGCTCGTCGAGGAGCCAGCCCACCGCGCGCTCGAGCTGTGCCCAGCCCTTGGTCGCCTCCCCCGGCGGCAGCGCGAGCGCGGGGGCCTCGACCCCCGCCTCCGCGAGCCCGTCGCGCAAGGCGTCGAGGTGGAGGGCGGCCACCGTCTCGTCGGTGACGACGGCCACGCGCGGGCGCGCGAGCAGCGGCGCGATCTCGCGGCCGGCCCGCGCGATCAGCCCCTCGCCGACGCGCACCTCGTAGGCGCGCTCGCCCAGCGGCACGGGGACGGCGGCGATCACGACGCCACCCGGCGGCGGTCGAGCGGGCGCACGGCCTCGATCACCCGCTCGGCCACCGCGCCGACCGAGAGCCCCGGCCCCGAGCGGACCCGGAGCTGCGCCAGCGTGTAGAACGGCTCGCGGTCGGCCGCGAGCTCGGCCAGCGTCGCGCGCGGATCGGCGGTGGCGAGCAGCGGGCGCGTCGCGCGGGCGCGCTGGCGGCGCACCCGCGACCACAGCGTGTCCACGTCGGCGTCGAGCCAGACCGAGGTCGCCACGGCGTCGATCGCGCGGCGGTTGGCCTCCGACAGCCAGGCGCCGCCGCCGGTGGCCAGCACGCCGGGATGCCCGGAGAGCAGCCGGCCGATCACCTCCGATTCGCGCGCCCGGAAGAACGCTTCGCCATCGCGCGCGAAGATCTCGGAGACCGGCATGGCGGCGGCGCGCTCGATCTCGGCGTCGGCGTCGAGGAAGCGCACCCGCAGGCGGTCGGCGACCGCGCGGCCGACCGCCGACTTGCCCGCCCCCATCAGCCCCACCAGCACGATCCAGCGTTGCATTCCTGCCCTCCCGTGGCCGCGGCGTCACGCCGAGGCCTTGATGGCGCGGCGCGCGCCCTTATTCCAGGGCTGGACGGCGCCTCGCCACGGGCGCGCGGGGCGCGCGTGGTGTTGCGGAGGGGATCGATGTCGCGGCTGCTGAAGCTCCTGCTGGTCGTCGTGCTCCTCGGGGCCGCGGCGCTCGTCGGCTACGCCTACCTCGTCGAGATCGAGCCGGTGCGCGAGGAGGTCTCGGTGCCGGTCGAGATCGATGTCGATTGAGCCGCAAAGCCTAGCGCTGGCGCTGGCGCTGGCGCTGGCGCTGGGCGCCGGGCGCGCCCCGGCCGAGGCGCCGCTCTCGGCGATCGACTGGCTGACGCGGCCCGGGGAGGCGGGGTCCGCCGCGCGGCCCGACCTCGCCCAGCCGCGCCGGACGCCCGGGGCGTCGGACGGCCCGGACGCGCCTCGGGGCGGCGGCGTGCCGATCCGGCCTGCGACCTCGGGCGCCCCGCGCGAGCCCGCGGGCACGGGGGAGGTCGCCCGCGCCATCCTCATCGGCCCGATCACCGTGACGCCGCTCGGCCCCCCCGAACCCGGCGCCGCGGGCGTGCTGCCGCCCTCGGTCACCGGCCTGCCGCGCACGCTCTGGGAGGGCTCGGAGCCCGCGCTGCTGCTGCGGCGGATCGAGGCGCTGCCGCGCGCCGGCGCGCCCGCGGCGGACGCGCTGGCCGAGACCCTGCTGCTGGCGGAGGCCGACCCGCCGCGCGGCGCCGGACCCGCCGAGGTCGAGTCCCTCCTGCTCGCGCGCATCGACGCGCTCGTCGAGCGCGGCGCGCTCGACGCCGCGGCCGCGCTCCTCGAGCGCACCGGCGCGCGCACGCCCGAGCGGCGCAGGCGCGCCTTCGACGTGGCGCTTCTGACGGGAGACGAGACCTCCGCCTGCCGCGCGGTGGACGCCGACCCGCGCTCGGAGGGCGACTACGCGCGACGGGTGTTCTGCCTGGTGCGCGGCGGCGACTGGGCGGCGGGGGCGCTGACCTTCGACGGCGCGCGCGCTCTGGGCGCGCTCGACCCCGTCGAGGAGGCGCTGCTCGCGACCTTCATCGACGAGGAGCTGGCCTCCGGCCCGCTGCCGGAGCCCCCGGCGGAGCCCACGCCGCTCGCCTTCCGGCTCTACGACGCGCTGGGCCATCCGGTGCCCACCGGCTCGCTGCCGATCGCCTTCGCCCGCGCCGATCTGCGCCCCGTCACCGGCTGGAAGGCGCAGCTCGAGGCCTCCGAGCGTCTGGCGCGGGCGGGCGCCATCGACGGCAACCAGCTGCTGGCGATCCAGACCGCGCGCGAGCCCCCGGCGTCCGGCGGGATCTGGGACCGGGTGGCGGCGGTGCAGGCGCTCGACGCGAGCTTGGAGGAGGGCTCCGCCGAGGCCGTGGCGCGCGCCCTGCCCGCCGCCTGGGAGGCGATGGCCGAGGCGGGAACCCTGGCGCCGCTCGCGCCCGTGCTCGCGCCCCGGCTCGACGGCGTGGCGCTGGGGGGGCGGGCGGCCGAGACCGCCCTGCGCCTGAGGCTGCTCGCGCCGGACTACGAGGCGGCCGCCGAGGCCTGGGGGCGCGACGGGAGCGGCGAGGTGGGGACGCTGCTGGCGATCGCGCGGGGCGCGCGCCCCGAGGCGCCCGGCGACGACCCCTTGGCGCAGGCGGTGGCGGAAGGCTTCGCCGCCGGCCCGGCGCCTCCCCGCCTCATGCGCCTCGCCGAAGGAGGGCGGCTCGGCGAGGCGCTCCTGATGGCCGTGGAGGAGATCGCCGAAGCCGCCGAGGGCGACCTCGACCAGCTCGCGGGCGCGCTTCGCTTCCTGCGCCGGGCGGGGCTCGAGGACACGGCGCGCCGCGCCGCGCTCCAGCTCCTGATCCTGAGGGGCTGAGCGGTGGAGACCGCCCTGCGCCGGATTCAGGCCTTCCTCGAGGCGCAGGCGGCCGAGCTCGGGGCCGCGCGCAACACCCAGCTCGCCTATGGCCGCGACCTCAAGGACTTCGCGCGCTGGCTCGACGGGCGGTCTTTGGGCTTCGAGACCGCCCAGCGCTCGGACGTCGAGGCCTATCTCGTGCATTGCGACGCGCTGGGGCTGGCGCGCGCCACCCGCGCGCGCCGGCTCGCCTCGATCCGCCAGCTCTACCGCTTCGCCTTCGAGGAGGGCTGGCGCCCCGACAACCCCGCGATCCAGATCCGCGGCCCCGGCCGCGACCGCCGCCTGCCGAAGTCGCTGTCGGAGGAGGAGGTGGATCGGATGCTCGACGCCGCCGCCACGGTCGGGCGCACCGCGCCCGAGCGGGCGCGCAACGCCTGCCTCATGCAGGTGCTCTACGCCACCGGCATGCGCGTGACCGAGCTGGTCTCCCTGCCGGCCGCGGCCGCGCGGGGCGATCCGCGCTGGCTGCTGATCCGCGGCAAGGGCGGGCGCGAGCGCATGGTGCCGCTCTCGCCGCCCGCGCGCATGGCGATGGCCGCGTGGCTCGCGATCCGCGACGCGCACGAGGCGCAACGGCGCGGGCGATCGGCCCAGCTCTTCCCCTCGACCTCGCGCGAGGGGCATCTGACGCGCCACCGCTTCTACATGCTCATCAAGCAGATCGCGGCGACGGGCGGGGTCGATCCGGCCAAGGTCACGCCCCACACGCTGCGCCACGCCTTCGCCACCCACCTGCTCGCCCGCGGCGCCGACCTGCGCGCGATCCAGACGCTGCTCGGCCACGCCGACGTCTCGACGACCGAGATCTACACCCACGTCCTCGACGAGCGCCTCAAGGCCCTGGTGCTCGAGCGCCATCCCCTGGCCCGCGAGGCGCCCCATGGCCCGCAGCCCAGGCGCCGCGCGTCTTGAAGCCCGCCGCGTGGCTCCCTATGCCCGCAGCCGACCGCGTCACGACAACCGAGAGGTCCGAGCTTGGACGCCGCCTTCTGGATCACCGCGGCCGCGATCCTGGTCCTGCTGGTCCTGTCGGCCTTCTTCTCGGGCTCCGAGACCGCGCTGACGGCCGCCTCGCGCGGCAAGCTGCGCGCGCGCGCCGACAAGGGCTCGAAGGGCGCCGCCATGGCGCTCGGCATCACCGAGGACAACGAGCGGCTGATCGGCTCGGTGCTGCTGGGCAACAACCTCGTCAACATCCTGGCGACCTCGCTGGCCACCTCGCTCTTCACGCGCCTGCTGGGCGACGGGGGGGTGGCGATGGCGACGCTGCTGATGACCTTCCTGGTGCTGATCTTCGCCGAGGTGCTGCCCAAGACCTACGCCATCACCAACGCCGAGACCGCCGCCGCCCTCGTCAGCCCGTTGATCCGGGTGGTGGTCTCGGTGTTCTCGCCCGTGGTGGGCGCGGTGCGGTGGCTGGTGCGCGCGATCCTGGCGCTCTTCGGCGTGCGCACCGACCCCGACACCAACGTGCTCGCCGTGCGCGAGGAGATCGCGGGCGCGCTCCAGCTCGGCCACTCCGAGGGCGTGGTCGAGAAGGAGGACCGCGACCGCATCCTGGGCGCGCTCGACCTGGGCGAGCGCACGGTGGAGGAGGTCATGCTCCACCGCAGCCAGATCGAGATGATCGACGCCGACGCCGACCCCCAGGCGATCCTGTCGCAGTGCCTGGAGTCGCGCCACACCCGCCTGCCGCTGTTCCGCGGCGAGCAGGAGAACGTGCTCGGGGTCGTGCACGCCAAGGATCTGCTGCGCGCGACCCACGCGCTCATGGCGGGCCCCGACGGCGAGGCCGGGCGGCTCGCCTCCTTCGACGTGACCAAGGTGGCGATGGCGCCCTACTTCATCCCCGACACCACCACGCTCGACGACCAGATGCGCCAGTTCCTGCGTCGGCACACCCATTTCGCGCTGGTGGTGGACGAGTACGGCGCGCTCCAGGGCCTCATCACGCTCGAGGACATCCTCGAGGAGATCGTGGGCGAGATCACCGACGAGCACGACGAGCGCGAGGCGCCCGAGATCGAGCGCGCGCAGGACGGCACGATCGTGGTCGACGGCGCCATGACGATCCGCGACCTCAACCGCGCCACCGACTGGACCCTGCCCGACGAGGAGGCCAACACGGTCGCGGGCCTCGTCATCCACGAGGCCCAGATGATCCCCTCCGAGGGTCAGGTCTTCAGCTTCCATGGCTTTCGCTTCGAGGTGCTGGAGCGCGAGGCCAACCGCATCACCCGGCTGAGGATCCGCGCGCTCTAGATCGTGGCGACATTTCCTTTGTGAGCTGATTCACTGCTTGTCTTTACGGAGGCGGGCGATGGAGGGTTTGCGGGACGACCAATGGGCGCGGATCGAGCCGTTCGTGCCGGGTGGGCGGCCTGGACGGCGAGGGCCTCGGTCCGACAACCGGCGCTTCGTCGAGGCTTTGGTCTGGATGGCGCGGTCCGGTGCGCGATGGCGCGATCTGCCCGAGCGGTTCGGGCCGTACCAGACGGTCAAGCGGCGCTACTACCGCTGGATCGCCAACGGCGTGCTGGACGATGTGTTCGCGGCGCTGGCGGCAGAGGCGGCCCTGGACTGGGTTGGTGTGGACGCCACCTCGATCCGCGCCCAGGCGCAGGCATCGGGAGCGCCGCTCAAAAAGGGGGGCGCTGCGGCCCAGGGCCTTGGTCGGTCTCGGGGCGGGTCAGGGACCAAGATCCACGCCTGCGTCGATGCGCTCGGCCTGCCCGTCCGCTTCATCCTGGCGCCCGGCAACCGGGGCGACGTGATCTTCGGCGCCGGGCTCATCGAAGGCTTGCGGCCCGGCCATGTCATTGCCGACCGCGCCTATGATGCCGAGCACTTCCACGACACCATCCTCGATGCCGGCGCCGTGCCGGTCATCCCGCCACGCCACAATCGCAGACGCCCGCATGCCTTCGATCGCACGCTCTACAAGGAGCGCAACGCCATCGAGCGCATGTTCGCAAAGCTCAAGCAGTTCCGCCGCGTCGCCACCCGATACGACAAGCTCGCAGCCAACTTCCTCGGCTTCGTCACCCTCGCCGCCATCATCCTATGGCTCCGATAGAAATGTCGCCACGACCTAGGGCGTTGTCCAGCCCGAGCGGACCGGTCGGGCGCCCGGATCATGCGACCCCAGACCATGCGACCACGAAGGAGCCAGGCGCGCCTGAGCCGATCCCGTCGGGTCGGGGCGGGCTCCGGGGTCGCGGCCTGGCCGATCACGCGGCACCCGGCTGCGCGGCCATCCGCCCCGGCGCGACCTCGCGTCCGGACGGCGCGGCGCCACCATTCACGGCAGGAGAGCCGGAACCCGGGCGGCGACGGCTCCCGGCGGGCGTCGGGCGCGGCGCGGCGTCGGCCGGCCGGGCCTCGGCGCCGTCGAGCGGACGCCGGGCTCCGATCCGCGCCGGGCCGGCACGGCCCACCCGACACGCCCCTCGACGCACCCTTTCGCGTTGACCGCAAAAGCGATTCCGCATAAGTTCCAGGCCAATGACACGTCGGCCCGGCCGACAGGGAGAAGCGAGACGGAAAGGGGCCCTGCGGGGCCTCTTTCCACGTCTCGGGCCGGGCTCGGCTGCGGAACCTGCCCTCGCGTCGCGGGACCGATCGCGGCCTGACAGCGGCGATCGAGCATGCTAGGCCCTCGCCGCATCGGCCCGGCGTCGCGCCGGGCGCAAGTCCTAGTCGGCCCGGCGTCGCGCCGGGCCCATCCCGAGAGGAGCGCCTTCGACGATGCCTGCCAGCCCGCTCAACACATGGTCCATGCTCGCGCTGCTGATGGCGGCGCCCGCGATCGCGCAGGACGCGTCGCAGGAGGCCCCCGTGGATCCGGCGCCCGAGCCCGCGGCGCGATCCGCCGACGAGGCGCTGGACGCCGGGCCCGACGCGACCGCGCCCGACGCCGGCGCGGACGCGGCCGGGGAAGCGGCCACCGGGCTCTCGCTCGGCGACGACGGCGAGCCCGGGGTCGGCGACGTCTATGTGCGCGAGGCGTTCACCGACTGGGAGCTGCGCTGCGAGCGCGTCGAGTCGGGCGAGGATCCCTGCCAGCTCTACCAGCTCCTGGAGGATCAGGAGGGCAACGCAGTGGCCGAGATCAGCATGTTCGCGCTGCCCGAAGGCGCCGAGGCGGCCGCCGGCGCCACCATCGTCACGCCGCTGATGACCCTGCTCACCGAGCAGCTGACGCTCTCGGTCGATAACGGCCAGTCCAAGCGCTACCCGTTCTCCTGGTGCAGCGCGATCGGCTGCATCGCGCGCGTCGGCTTCACCGAGGCGGAGGTGCAGGCCTTCCGTCGCGGCAACGCCGCCCACCTGGCGATCGTGCCGGCGGCCGCGCCCGACCAGAGCGTTGACCTCGAGGTCTCGCTCGCGGGCTTCACCGCCGGGTTCGACGCCGTGAAGGCGAGCGGGACGCTGCCTCAGGAGTAGCGCGACCGCCTCAGGCGCGGCGCAGCGCGAGGACGGCGTTGAAGCCGCCGAAGGCGAAGGCGTTCGACAGCGCGACCTCGACGGGGCGCTCGCGCGCCTCGTTGGGCACCACGTCGAGCGCGCAGTTGGGGTCGGGCTCCTCGTAGCCGATGGTGGGCGCGATCACGCCGTCGCGCAGCGCCATGATGCAGGCCAAGAGCTCGATCGCGCCGGCGCCGCCGATGACGTGGCCGTGCATCGACTTGGTGGAGGAGATCGTCAGCGCCTCGGCATGGGGGCCGAACACGTCGGCCACCGCCGCGCACTCGGTCCTGTCGTTGGCGGCCGTCCCGGTGCCGTGGGCGTTGACGTAGCCCACGGAGTCCTCGGGGATCCCCGCGTCGGCGATCGCGCCCGCCATCGCGCGCGCGGCCCCCTCCCGGTTCGGCACCACCACGTCGGCCGCGTCCGAGGACAAGCCGACGCCGATCACCTCGGCGAGGATCTCGGCGCCGCGCGCCCGCGCCCGCTCGCGCTCCTCGAACACGAAGACGCCCGCGCCCTCCCCCTGGACCATTCCGTTGCGGGTGCGCGAGAACGGCCGGCAGGCATCGTGCGACATCACGCGCAGGCCCTCCCAGGCCTTGAGCCCGCCGAAGCACAGCATCGCCTCCGATCCGCCCGTCACCATCACCGGCGCGAGGCCGGAGCGGACGAACTGGAACGCCTGCCCCATCGCGTGGTTCGAGGACGCGCAGGCGGTGGCGACCGTGAAGGACGGCCCCCTGAGGTGGTGCGCCATCGAGACGTGGCTCGCGGCGGCGTTGTTCATCAGCTTCGGCACCACGAAGGGGTGGACGCGGTTCCTCCCTTCCTCGTAGACCGCGCGGTAGCTCTCGTCGCAGGTGTTGAGGCCCCCCCCCGAGGTGCCCAGCACGACGCCGGAGCGCGCCGCGAGCTCGCCCTCGAAGACGAGCCCCGACTGAGCGATCGCTTGCCGCGCCGCGATCAGCGCGAACTGGGTGAAGCGGTCGTAGAGCGCGGCCTGCTGGCGGGTCCAATGCGCCTCGGGTTCGTGGCCGCGGACCTGCCCGCCGATCCGGATCGCCAGCCGGTCCAGGTCGCGGATGTCGAGCGGCCCGATGCCGCAGCGCCCCTCGCGCATGGCCTCCAGGGTGCTCGGCACGTCGCGCCCGAGGGCGTTGATCGTGCCGGCGCCGGTGATGACGACGCGGGGCATGGGAGGCGCGGGCCTCAGGCCTGCTCGGCCACGAGGCGCTCCACGGCCGCGACGATCGCGCGCACGGACGAGATGTCGAAGTCCGGGGCCTGGGGCTCGTTGGCGTTGAACGGCACCTGGATGCCGAAGGCCTCCTCGATGGCGAAGATGCTCTCCACCAGGCCGAGGCTGTCGATGCCGATCTCCTCGAGCGTCGCGTCCTCGGACAGATCACCCCTGTCGAGCGTCGCCTGGCCCGCGATGATGGCCATCACGCGGCTCCTCACCTCGTCCTGCGATCCGTCCACGGCTTTGTCCTGCATGGGCCTCCCCGGCGCGGGCGTGGCCGCGGGTCTAGTCGCTCGGATCGGCGTTGGGAACCGCCTTTCGCGCCGCCGCCACCTCGCGCATGAAGCGCGGCAGGCGGCGCAGGGCCTTGTAGATCTCGACCTGCGCCTCCATCCGCGTCGCCGGGTAGCCCAGCATCACGCGGCCCGAGGGGACGTTCGACATCACCTTGCTGCCGCCGGCCAGCACCACGTCGGACCCGACGGTGATGTTGTCGCCGATGCCGACCTTGCCGGCCATCACGACGCGGTCGCCGACCCTCACCGAGCCCGACACACCGACCTGCGCGCAGAGCAGGCAGTCCTCGCCGACCACGCAGTTGTGGCCGATCATCACCAGGTCGTCGATCTTGGTGCCGCGGCCGACCACCGTGGCGCGGATCGTGCCGCGGTCGATGCAGGCGTTGGCGCCGACCTCCACGTCGTCGCCGATCACCAGCCCGCCCAGCGAGTGGATCCGGTGCCAGGGCTGGGGCGGGCGCCCTTCCGCCTCGCCCAGCGTGCGGCGGACCTCCTCGAGCGCGTGCTCCTGCTCGGTGACGAAGGAGAAGCCGTCGCCGCCGAGCGCCGCGCCCGACTGCACGATCACCCGATCCCCGAGCCTCACGCCGTGGGCGATGCGCGCGCCGGCATGGATCAGGGCGTCCGCGCCGATCGTGGCGCCCGCGCCGACGCAGACGTGCGGGCCGATGCGCGCGCCGGGGCCGATGCGCGCGCCCGGCCCGACGACGGCGTAGGGGCCGACGGACGCCCCCCCGCCGATCTCCGCGCCGTCCAGCACGGCCGTCGGGTGGATGCCCTCGGCGATGGCGGGGCCCGGATCGAGCAGCCGGGTCAGATGCGCCATCGCCAGCCGCGGCCGCGCGACGAGCACGGCGCCGTCGAGCCCGAGCGCCGCGCGGTCGGCGCCGTCCCACAGCAGGGCGGCGCGCGCGCGCCCGCGCGACAGGGCCTCGGCGTAGCGCGGCTGCATGGCGAGCGCGAGGTCGCGCGGGCCGGCATCCGCGGGCTCGGCCGCGCCCTCGACCGGCAAGGCGCCGTCGCCGTCGAGCCGGGCGCCGAGCGCGCGGGCCACCTCGGCGAGCGTGTGCGTCATGGGCGGCCTCCTGCGTGGTCCGGCACCTCGCGTCTCTACCCGCCGCGGGCCGCGCGGGCCAGGGCGCGCCGGCCCCGAGCGAGCGGAGGGCGGCACGGGAGCAGGGAGAGAATCACTATGGCCTCCGTGGGGCCTGCGCAGCGATCTCGCGGGGGCGGCCGCTCGGCCCGCCGTGGCGGGGGCGCCACGCGTGCGGCGCAAGGCGGCAACGCTCAGTGGAGGGCGATCGGGTGGCGGACCGCTCGGCGCGGCACCCCTCAAGGCCCCGCGGGCGGGTGAGGCATCTCAGGCAGCTTTTCGCCGAAATGTCAGGGTTTGGGAAACCCCTCCGCATCCAATCTTGGTCGCGCTTCGCCGCCGTGGCATCAGATTCCGCACATCCGGGGGGTTGGATGGGAGGCGGCGCAGGCATGCGAGGCCTCCGGTAGAACACGGAAAACAGGCAAAAAACACATGGCAATGACCTCCAGGCGCGCCCTTCTGGGCGCCTTCGCCGCCACGGCCGTCCTCGCGGCCCCGACCTTCAGCAAGGCGGCGGGCTTCCTGCGCGGCGCGGGCGACATCAGACGGATCACGATGCACAACGGCCGGACGGGCGAGAGCCTGGACACCATCTACTGGCTCGAAGGCGACTACATCCCCGAGGCGATGGCCGAGGTGAACTTCCTCATGCGCGACTGGCGGCAGAACGAGGTCGTCGCCATCGACCGCCGCGCCCTCGACATCATGGCCGCCGCGCACAACCTCCTCGACGTGTCCGAGCCCTACAAGCTCCTGTCGGGCTACCGCAGCCCGAAGACCAACGCGATGCTGCGCGCGCGCTCGCGCGGCGTGGCGCGCAACTCGCTGCACATGAAGGGCCAGGCGGCCGACCTCAGGCTCGGCTCGCGCTCGGTGAGCCAGATCTTCCGCGCCGCGCGCGCGGTCGAGGCCGGCGGCGTCGGCAAGTACACCGGCTCGAACTTCGTCCACATGGACTGCGGCGACGTGCGGACCTGGGGCGCCTGAGGCCCCCCGCGCGCCCGTCGAGCCGCGGGCCCGCCCGACCTGCCAGTCGGGCCCGGTCCGCGGATCGCCGCGACGCGCGACGCCGCGAGCGCCGGCGCGTCCGATCCGCGTCGAGGGGTGGCGCACCCGAAGGGATTCGAACCCCTGGCCTCTGCCTTCGGAGGGCAGCGCTCTATCCAGCTGAGCTACGGGTGCCTGGGGCCGAGGCTTAGTGCAGGCGCGCCGCCGCGGCAAGCCGCGTCAGTCGATCCAGTCCGCCACCAGCGCGAGCGACGCGTGGAACGTGATCGAGCCCTGCTCGTCGCGCACGCGCACGACGAAGACGTGGCTCTCGACGCCCTCCATCTCGTCGGAGGCCATGCTCGGCAGCAGGGCCATCGCCGCCCGGCGCATCTCGTTCGGGTCGTGGAACACCACCCCGGTGTCGTCATGCGTCGAGAGGCCCCCGTCCTTGGTGTCGAAGTAGTAGCGCGGCATGCCGATCCCTCGTCCTTGATGCCGAGCCCGTCAGCCCGAGGCGGCCAGGCGCGGCCGCAGGTGCAGGTAGGCGGGGTCGAAGCTGGCGTAGGCGATCGCCGCGGCGGCGTCGGGGAAGCGGATCCGGCGTCCCTGGTCCGAGATCAGGCTGCGATGGCGCAGCGTCTGGAGGACGCGGTGGGCGTGGACGGTGGCGATGCCCAGCGTGTCCGCCAGCTCCTCCTGGGTGAGCGGGAAGGGGAAGCCGTGGTCGTGCGTGAGCCCCACCGTCTCGAGCCGCACGAAGAGCTCGCAGAACAGATGGATCATCTGCCGGTCGGCCCTCAGCCGGCCCTTGTTGGCGAGCCACTGGCGCAGGATGCTCTCGTCCACCAGCGTGGACCACCACAGCGCGCGCGCGATCCTCGGGAACTCGGCCAGCAGGGCGTCGATCTCGGCATGCGCAACGAAGGCGACCTCGCACTCGGTGATGGTGCCGACGGCGTGGTCCATCGCGCCGAGGATGTGGATGTGCAGGTCGCAAAAGTCGCCCGGCAGCATCAGCCCGACGATGGCCCGCTGCCCGTCGGCCAGCAGCTTGTAGCGGCAGGCGAACCCGCTCACCACGACCCGCAGGTGGGTCGAGTCCTGCCCCTCGACGACGAGGTCGGTGCGCGAGGCCATCTCGATGGGCGCGGTGACGAGGGCGTCGAGCCGCTCGCGGTCCGCCCCGTCCAGGGCCACCGCGTGCGACAGCCTGGAGATCATCGGGTTGGTCACGGATCGCACCTCCTCAGGAGGGGCTCGAGAAGCGGAGCCGGACGGTCGTCCCCCCGTGCGTCGCAGGCGGGCGGGACGGGACCGCGCCGGCGTTCTCGGCAAGGCCGCGCCCGATCCTCGCGCCCACGGACGAGCGGCCGCCGGGCCGGCGCCTGCGCTCCCGCCCCGCGGCTTGGTCGTGGATCGTGATCGTCGCGGCGGCGTGGCCGTCGCGCGCCAAGGTTAAACTGATTTGTCCGCCTCCGTCCTGCGCGAACGCGCGCTCGAAGCAATTGGTGATGAGATCGTGGACGGCCCGCGCCAGCAGCGTCACGCTGCCGTGGGGCGCGACCACCGCGTGATCGACGTCGAGCCTCAGCTCGATCCCGAGATCGCGCCCGATCCAGCGCCAGATCATCATCGACCGGACGAGGTGCTCGGGGAGGCCGTTGATCTCGGCCTCGTCGAGGCTCCGCTGGATCCGGCAGACCAGCGCCATCGTGCGCAGCGTCCAGCCGAGGTCGATCGGCGCCGCCCCCGAGCGGCCACCTCGCCCCTGCATCCGCAGGAGGGCCGAGTAGGCCCTGACGGTGTCGAACGCGCGTCCCCCGGCCTCGACCGTGTCGCCGCCCGCAGGTCCGGTGCGATGTCCACGCTGCATGACGCGCCCTCAGATGACTCCGACGGCGCCATGCGATGCAGGGTGGCCAGACCGGCTGACGCGTTGATGGGGCGGGCCGGTCCGTCCGGTCCCCATCAAATGATCGCCGGGAGCGAAAATAAGATGGCGGCCCGGCGTCTTGCCGGGTCAGGCGAAGAGATCGCGGCACAGCTCCAGCGCGTCCACCAGCGCGTCCACCTCCGCGGTGGTGTTGTAGGCGGCGAAGGAGGCGCGGCAGGTGGCGGTGAGCCCGAGATGCTCCATCAGCGGCTGGGCGCAATGGTGGCCCGCGCGCACCGCCACGCCCTTGCGGTCGAGCACGGTGGAGATGTCGTGGGCGTGCGCGGCGCCCTCAAGCGTGAAGGAGAAGATCGCGGCCTTGTCGGGCGTCGTGCCCTGGAGGTCGAGCCATCCGAGCCCCCCCAGCCGCTCGGCGGCGTAGTCGCGCAAGGCGTCCTCATGCGCGGCGATGGCCTCGATCCCGAGGGCCGTCATCCAGTCGAGCGCCGCGCCGAGGCCGATCTGCTCGACGATGCCGGGCGTGCCGGCCTCGAACTTCATCGGCGGGTCGTTCCAGGTGATCCGGTCGCGGTGGACCTCGCGGATCATGTCGCCGCCGCCCATGAAGGGGCGCATCTCGGCCATCCGGTCGGGGTGGACGTAGAGCGCGCCCGACCCCGACGGCCCGTAGAGCTTGTGCCCGGTGATGGCGTAGAAGTCGCAGCCCAGCGCGCGCACGTCCACGGCCATGTGGACCGCGCCCTGCGAGCCGTCCACCAGCACCGGCACGCCCTTGGCGTGCGCGCCCTCGCAGATCGCGGCCACGTCCACCTTGGTGCCGAGCACGTTCGACAGGTGCGTGACGGCGACGAGCTTCGTCCGGGGGCCGATGGCGTCGATCACCGCCTGGGGGTCGAGAGCGCCGCTCGCGTCGGTCTCGACCCAGCGCAGCACGACGCCCTGGCGCTCGCGCAGGAAGTGCCAGGGCACGATGTTGGCGTGGTGCTCCATGATCGAGAGCACGATCTCGTCGCCCGCCTCCAGGCGCGGCGCGGCCCAGCCGTAGGAGACGGTGTTGATGCCCTCGGTGGTGCCCGAGTTCAGGATCACGTCGCGCTCGGACGCGCCGAGGAAGCGCGCGACGGTGCCGCGCACGCCCTCATAGGCTTCGGTGGCGATGGTGGAGAGGGTGTGAAGGCCCCTGTGGACGTTGGCGTATTCGGCTTCGTAGGCGTGGGTCGTGGCGTCGATCACGGCGCGCGGCTTCTGCGCCGAGGCGCCGCTGTCGAGATAGACCAGCGGGCGGCCCTGCACCTCGCGCGCGAGGATCGGGAACTGGGCGCGGATCGCGTCCACGTCGAGGGGGGCGGCGTCGAGCATCGGACTTAGGCTCCCGCAGGGGCGCCGAGGAACGGCGTGATGAGGAGGGACAGCAGGAACGCCAGCGCGAAGGTCGCCAGCACCATGCCGAGGAACACGCGGCCCAGCGAGCGGAAGCCGTGGACCACGGCGACGAAGTTGGTGAGCACCCACATCGCCACGCCCAGCGCGACCAGCGAGAAGACGGTGCCCAGCACCGGCGCGATCAGCACCAGGACCAGATCGACCACGGCGAGCGCGAGCTGGAGGAACTGGAACCAGATCGACAGCAGCAGCACGTCCTGCATGCCGCCGCTGCCGCCGGCGAGGCGGCCGATCCAGCGGATCGCCGCGGCGAGCAGCAGGATCGAGGCGCCGGCGATGGCGGCGAAGGTGAAGCCCGAGGGCAGGACCGGCGCCCCGGCGCCGTCATGCGCCTCGGCCGCGACCTCCGCGAGCTGCTCGGGCGGCAGCAGGACGAGGTTGAGCTGCCACAGCAGGCCGCTCAGCGTGATGGCGAGCAGGAACAGCGTCCAGTGGTGCTGGCGCGCGATCCCCAGGGCGAGGATGGCGCGGGCGGCGGCGGCCGGATCGGTCAGCGTCAGCCGCAGGAGGGCCGTCACGTCGCGCAGCGTCAGCGGGCTGGTGCTCATGGGGGGCTCCTCGATGGGCGACATCTAAGCCGCCTGCCCCGAAGCCTCAACCGCGCGGGCGGCCGCGAGCCCGACGCCCCAGAACCACGCGAAGGCCCCCGCGGCGAGCGCGCCCACCGCCGTGAGCGCCGGCCCCGGCCCGACGAGCCCCGCGACGAGCCCGTTGAGCAGCCACAGCGGGCTCGCCGCGACCAGCGCCCAGAACAGGGCCATGCGCGAGCCGAAGGCGCTCACGGGCCGTCGCAGCGCCCGCGCGGCGTGCTGCACGAGCCACGCCAGCAGGTAGAGCAGCACGGGCGCCGCGAAGACCCAGGCGAAGAGCGCGGCCCCCACGAGCGGCTGGAGATCGGCCCCCGAGAGGGTGGCCTCGCGCTGGAGTCGCGGCCACTGGCCCACGAACACCAGCCCGCAGCCGAGCATCACGTAGGCCAGCGCCAGATCCTCGCGCGCGGTGGCGATCTTGGCGCCCACCACGGCGCGGGGGCGGCGGTAGGTCGCGGCGATGTCGGTGGTGAGCGCCATTCAGCTCCGCCGGCGCGCCAGCCAACCCTCGAGACGCGAGCGGATGTCCTGCGCGATCGCCTCGTCCTCGATCTCCTCGATGGCCTCGGCGAGGAAGGCGAGCACCAGCAGATCCTGCGCCGCCGCCTCGGGCACGCCGCGAGAGCGCAGGTAGAACAGCGCCTCAGCGTCGATCGCGCCCGAGGTCGAGCCGTGCGAGCACTGCACGTCGTCGGCGTAGATCTCGAGCTCCGGCTTGGCGTAGAACTCGCTGTCCCCGTCGAGCAGGAGCGCCTGGCTGATCTGGTAGCCGTCGGTCTTCTGCGCCCCGGGGCGCACCAGGATCTTGCCCTGGAACACGCCGACGGCGCCGTTGCGCAGCACCTTCTTGAACACCTGCCGGCTCTCGCAGCGCTCGGCCGCATGGGTCACGAACACGGTGTCGTCGTGATGGAAGTCCCCGTCCCCCACCGCCGCGCCCGCGATGTGCGCGACCGCGTCGTCCCCTTGGATGTCGATCACGGCCTCGTTGCGCGTCAGCCGTCCGTTGACCGTCAGCGTGAAGGACTTGAAGGTCGAGCCCTCCCCGAGCCGCGCGAAGAGGTGCGTGACGGCGCGCCTCTCGTGGTCGCGCCCCTGCGCGCGGACGTGGTGGAAGGCGCCGCCCTCGGCCACGTCCACCTCCATG
The DNA here is from genome assembly GCA_963799455.1 of uncultured Alphaproteobacteria bacterium. GTDB lineage: Bacteria > Pseudomonadota > Alphaproteobacteria > Rhodobacterales > Rhodobacteraceae > CAWCXF01. The sequence goes on from CAWCXF010000008.1 coordinate 234,175, forward strand.
GACTTGTTGAAGCGCGCGGCCGCCGGGCCGTTCTCCAGCAGGGTCAGGTCGGCGCCGGGCTCGACGCGCACGACGTGGTGGAGCACCGTGTCGGACTCCTCCCGCTCGTGGTGGTAGATCAGCGAGATCGGGCGCGGCGCCCGCCCCGTGACCCGGATCAGCAGCCCGTCGCGCGCCGTGGCGGTGTTCATTGCCGCGAGCGGGCGCTCGACGGGCTCCTGACCCGCGGCCTCCAGCCGTCCGTAGAGGTCGCGCGCCCAGTGCAGGTCGGGGGCGGCGGCGAGGCGGTGGATCTCGACGCCCTCCATCGCCAGATCGTCGGAGGCCTCGGCGTCGAAGGCGCCGTCGCGGAACACGATTTCGAGGCGCTCCACCTCGTCGAACAGCTCGCGCTCGGCCGCCTCGAGGAGCCCCGCGCGCGGGGCCTCGGCCGCCGTCAGCGCCGTGGGGTCGGTGTGGCGCCAATACTCGTCGCGCCGCATCGGCAGGCCCATGGCGCGGAGCCGGGCCAGGGCGTCGCGGCGGGCCGGAGCGGCCCAGGCGGGGCCGTCGGGGACGACGAGGGTGGCGAGCCGCGCCTCGGTCGCCTCCGTCTTGGCGGCCCGCGCGGTGGCCCGCCTGCCGCCCACCATGGGGGTCCGGACCATCACGCCACCTCCGAGAGGATGTCGGCGTAGCCGTTGTGCTCGACCTCCAGGGCCAGCTCGGGCCCGCCGGTCTTCACGATGCGCCCGTCGGCCATGATGTGCACCACGTCGGGCGCGATGTGGTCGAGGAGCCGCTGGTAGTGGGTGATGACGAGGAAGGCGCGGCCCTCCGAGCGCAGCGCGTTGACGCCTTGGGCCACCAGCCGCATCGCGTCCACGTCGAGGCCCGAATCGGTCTCGTCGAGGATGCACATGCGCGGCTCCAGCACCGCCATCTGGAGGATCTCGTTGCGCTTCTTCTCGCCGCCCGAGAAGCCCACGTTGACGGGGCGCTTGAGCATGTCGGCGTCGATCTTCAGGTCGGCCGCCTTGGCGCGCACCAGCTTGAGGAAGGCCGCGGCCGACAGCTCCGCCTCGCCGCGCGCCTTGCGCTGGGCGTTCACGGCCGTCCTGAGGAAGGTCATGTTGCCGACGCCGGGGATCTCGACGGGATATTGGAACGCCAGGAAGAGGCCCGCCGCGGCGCGCTCCTCGGGCTCCATGGCGAGCAGGTCGTGGCCGTCGAGCGCGGCCGAGCCCCGCGTGACCGTGTAGCCGTCGCGGCCCGACAGCACGTAGGAGAGCGTGGACTTGCCCGAGCCGTTCGGCCCCATGACCGCGTGGACGGAGCCCGCATCGACCTCGAGGTCCACGCCATGGAGGATCGCCTTGTCCTCCTCCTCCAGCTTGACGTGCAGGTCGCGGATCTCGAGCATGTGTGCCTCCTCAGGATAGCGTGACGGCCGTGCCCGAGATCGACACCATCAGCATCGAATCCCCCACGACCTCGTAGTCCAAATCGACGCCGATGACGGCGTTCGCGCCCATCGCCCGGGCCTGCTCGGTCAGATGCGCGGTCGCGGCGTCGCGCGCGTCCTTGAGCTTGGCCTCGTAGGCGCCCGAGCGGCCGCCGACCACGTCGGTGACCCGTGCCAGGAAGTCGCGCACGACGTTCGCGCCCATGATCGCCTCGCCGACGACGAGGCCGTGATAGGTGCGGACCGGGCGGCCCTCGATGGTGTTGGTGGTGGTAATGATCATCGCGCGCTCTCCCGATGAACCCTCATCGCGCCGAGCCGCTCTCCGCTCGACCCGACGCTGCACTCGTGGTCGCCATGCCGCATTCGAGAATCACCGGCTCTCTCGGCGGCCGTGGAGACCGCGTCTCGGCGCCTCCGACGCTCCCGACATCGAGGAACTCCACCTGGACCGACAGATCGTCGCGGTCCGGGTGGTGGAAGGCATCGACTTGCGGACATCAAAGCCCAAAGACGGCACAAGCACTATCCCACCGAGCCCTCCAGCGAGATCGCCACGAGCTGCTGGGCCTCCATGGCGAACTCCATCGGCAGCGCCTGGAGCACCTCCTTGCAGAAGCCGTTGACGACGAGCGCCACCGCCTCCTCCTCGTCCATGCCGCGCGAGCGGCAGTAGAAGAGCTGGTCGTCGTCCACCTTGGAGGTCGTCGCCTCGTGCTCGACGCGCGAGGAGTTGTTCTTCACCTCGATGTAGGGGACCGTGTGCGCCCCGCAGCGGTCGCCGATCAGCAGCGAGTCGCACTGCGTGTAGTTGCGCGACTCGATCGCGCGCTTGTGCATCGAGACGAGGCCCCGGTAGGTGTTCTGCGCCCGGCCCGCCGAGATGCCCTTCGACACGATCCGGCTCTTCGTGCGCTTGCCCAGATGGACCATCTTGGTGCCGGTGTCGGCCTGCTGGGCGTTGTTGGTGATGGCGATGGAGTAGAACTCGCCCTGGCTGTCGTCGCCGCGCAGGATGCAGGACGGATACTTCCAGGTGATCGCCGAGCCCGTCTCGACCTGGGTCCACATCACCTTGGAGCGGTCGCCGCGGCAGTCGGCGCGCTTGGTGACGAAGTTGTAGATGCCGCCCCGGCCCTCCTCGTCGCCCGGATACCAATTCTGGACGGTGGAGTACTTCACCTCCGCGTCCTCGAGCGCCACGATCTCGACGCAGGCCGCGTGGAGCTGGTGCGTGTCGCGCTTGGGCGCGGTGCAGCCCTCGAGGTAGCTCACGTAGGAGCCCTTGTCGGCGATGATCAGCGTGCGCTCGAACTGGCCGGTGTTCTCGGCGTTGATCCGGAAGTAGGTGCTCAGCTCCATCGGGCAGCGCACGCCCTCGGGCACGTAGACGAACGAGCCGTCCGAGAAGACGGCCGCGTTGAGCGTGGCGAAGTAGTTGTCGGACGCGGGGATCACCGAGCCGAGGTGCTTCCTCACCAGCTCGGGGTGCTCGCGCACGGCCTCGGAGATCGAGCAGAAGATCACGCCGGCACGGGCCAGCTCGTCCTTGAAGGTCGTGCCCACGGAGACCGAGTCGAACACGGCGTCCACGGCGACGCGGCGGCTCGCGTCCTGCGCGCCCTCGACGCCGGCGAGGATCGCCTGCTCCTTGAGCGGGATGCCGAGCTTCTCGTAGGTCCGCAGCAGCTCCGGATCCACCTCGTCGAGCGAGCGCGGCTTGACGTCCATGCTCCTCGGCTTGGCGTAGTAGTACTGCTCCTGGTAGTCGATCGGGGGGTAGTTCAGCATCGACCAGTCGGGGTCGTCCATCGTCAGCCAGCGGCGATAGGCGTCGAGGCGCCATTGGGTCATCCAGCCGGGCTCGCCGTTCTTGCCCGAGATCAGGCGCACGATGTCCTCGTTGAGCCCCTTCGGCGCGAATTCCATCTCGATCTCGGTCGCCCAGCCGTGCTTGTAGCGCCCGGCCATCATGGCGACGCGCTCGACCGTCTCCCGGTCCACGCCCTCGCGCACGTCCGGGGCCTGCTCGCCCGCGTTCCGTTCGGCAGCGTCCAAAGCGGTCATGTCGTCATCCTCATCCTCTGGTCACGCCGCACGGGCGCGCCCCTCCCGTGCTCTCAGCCAGGCCTCGGCGAAGTCGCGCACCTCGGCTTTCGTCGTCGCAGGGCCCAGCGAGACCCGGATCGCCGAGCCCGCCACCTCAGGGCCGAGGCCCATCGCGCCGAGCACCCGGCTCGCGCGCACCTTGCCCGAGGAGCAGGCCGAGCCCGCGCTCACCGCGAAGCCCGCCAGATCCATCCGCATCACCTGCGTCTCGCCCCTCCAGCCGGGGCTCGCGAAGCAGGCGGTGTTCGGAAGCCGCCGGGCGCCTTTCCCGACTGAAATAGTCTCCGGAGCGCGCTCTTCCAAGAGCGACTCCAGAACGTCCCTGATCTCGGCCACCCCGTCCCAGACCCCCGCGGCGAGATCGCGCGCCGCAGCCTCGCTCGCCGCGCCGAAGCCCGCGATGCCGGCGACGTTCTCGGTGCCCGAGCGCCGGCCCATCTCCTGGCCGCCGCCGCGGATCCGCGCCGCGAGGTCGAGGCCGCGGCGGATCACGAGGGCGCCCACGCCCCTCGGGCCGCCGATCTTGTGCGCCGAGACGATCGCCATGCCGGCCCCCGACCCGTCGAAGGCGAAGGGGATCTTGCCGAAGGCCTGGGTGGCGTCGGTGACGGCCAGGCCCGGGGGCAGCGCCTGGATCACGCCGGTCTCGCCGTTGGCGGCCTGGAGCGACGCGCGCGCGGGCTCGGGCACGCTCACCACGCCGTCCGGCCCCGTCGGCAGGGCCTCGCGGGTCCAGGCGGCGACCGCCTCGTGCTCGACGCCCGAGGCCGCGAGGTCGCGCCCGGCGAGCGCCAGCGCCGCGGCCTCGGTGGCGCCCGAGGTGAACACGACGTCGCCGCCCGCGGCGCCCAGCGCCTCGGCCACCTGCGCGCGGGCGCGCTCGACGATCGCGCGCGCCGCGCGCCCCTCGGCGTGGACCGAGGACGGGTTGCCGGTCGCGTCGAGCGCCGCGATCATCGCCGCGCGCGCCTGAGGCCTGAGCGGCGCCGAGGCGTTCCAGTCGAGATAGGCCCGAGGGCTCGCGGGGGCGCTCACGAGGGGGCCTCGGCCGTGCGCGACTCCTCGTCCACCACCTGGAGGAGGTCGGGCACGGCGGGGCAAGGCATCAGGTCGTCGCGCACCACGTCGATCAGGCGGGTCTGGTGGAGGAAGACGTAGACATGCGCCGACAGCCCCTCCCAGAGCCGGTCGGCGAGCCGCTGCGCCTCGGAGCCCGAGGCGCCGCCGGTGACGCCCGCGCCGGTGTGCATCGCGTTGACGGTCTCGTCCACCGCCGCCAGCACGTCGGCCACGCGGATCTCGGTGGCCGGGCGCGCGAGCCGGTAGCCGCCGCCCGGGCCCCGCGCCGAATCCACCAGCCCCGCGCGCCTGAGCTTGACGAAGAGCTGCTCGAGATAGGCCAGGCTGATGTCCTGCCGGCGCGACAGCGCGGTCAGCGAGGCCAGCTCCCCCTCGGGCTGCATCGCCAGGTCGGCCAGCGCCACCATCGCGTATCGCCCCCTCGTGCTGAGCTTCATGGCGCGCTCCCGGCCTGTCGCGCGGCCCGGCCGCGGGGCCGGGCGCGCGTTGACGCGGCTCGGCCGGCACCTTAACTGCGGCCCGGACCGAGCGCCCGGCGGGATCGGCCGCCGGGTCGATTTAGAACCGCTCTAAGGTGCCGAGCCCGCCCCGTCAACGGAGCCCCATGCGTCGGGCCGGGGGGGCGGGCCGGGTCGGGACCGCCGCACGCAGGAGACCCATGCCCGAAGTCATCTTCCCCGGCCCGGAGGGTCGCCTCGAAGGCCGCTACCACCCGCAGCCGAGCCGCGACGCGCCGATCGCCATCGTGCTGCACCCCCATCCGCAGTTCGGCGGGACCATGAACAACAAGGTGGTCTACAACCTGCATTACGCGTTCCAGCGCATGGGCTTCACCGTGCTGCGATTCAACTTCCGCGGCGTGGGGCGCTCTCAGGGCGAGTACGACCAGGGGCTGGGGGAGCTGTCGGACGCGGCCTCCGCGCTCGACTACCTCCAGTCCCTCAACCAGAGCGCCAAGCAGTGCTGGGTGGCGGGCTTCTCCTTCGGGGCCTGGATCGGGATGCAGCTCCTGATGCGCCGGCCCGAGATCACCGGGTTCGTCTCGGCCTCGCCGCCGGCCAACATGTACGACTTCAGCTTCCTCGCGCCCTGCCCCTCCTCGGGCCTGATCATCAACGGCTCCGCCGACCGCGTGGCGCCCCCGGCCGACACCCGCGCGCTGGTGTCCAAGCTGCACGAGCAGCGCGGCATCACCATCACCCACGAGGAGATCGAGGGCGCCGGCCACTTCTTCGAGGATCCCTACATGGACAGGATGCTCGACACCGTGACGGGCTACGTGCGCCGCCGCATGACCGAGACCACCCGCTGAGGCCGCCTCGGGTCCGCATGGACATCGAGACGGGCCCGCGACCGGGCGGGTCCGGGCACCCGCGGGCTTTCGGCGCGGGCGCGCGCCGCCGGCCGTCCGCCGGCGACCCGTCCGACGACGACCTCCCGGCAGGGCCGAGGCCGGCCCACTCGAAGGCCGACCGGGCGCCCGCCCCTCAGTCGGCGCCGAAGAGGTCGCGGGTGTAGACCTTGTGGGCGACGTCGGACAGATCGTCCGACATGCGGTTGGCGACGATCACGTCGGCCTCGCGCTTGAAGGCGTCCGCGTCGCGGATCACGCGCGAGCCGTAGAACTCCTCGTCCTCCATCGCGGGCTCGTGGACGATGACCTCGACGCCCTTGGCCTTGATGCGCTTCATCACCCCTTGGATCGAGGATTGGCGGAAGTTGTCCGAGCCCGCCTTCATCACGAGCCGCCAGATCCCCACCACCTTCGGCTCGCGCCTGAGGATCGAGGCGGCGACGAAGTCCTTGCGGGTGGTGTTGGCCTCGACGATGGCGCGGATCAGGTTCTGCGGCACCTCGGAGTAGTTCGCCAGGAGCTGCTTGGTGTCCTTGGGCAGGCAGTAGCCGCCATAGCCGAAGGAGGGGTTGTTGTAGTGGGCGCCGATGCGCGGGTCGAGGCTGACGCCGCCGATGATCTGGCGCGAGTCGAGCCCGTGGATCTGCGCGTAGGTGTCGAGCTCGTTGAAGTAGGCCACGCGCATGGCGAGGTAGGTGTTCGAGAAGAGCTTGATCGCCTCGGCCTCCGACGAGTCGCACAGCAGCGTCGGGATCTCGTCCGCGGGCGTGATCGCGCCCTCGGCGAGCAGCGCGGCGAAGACGCGGCCCCGCTCGGAGCGCTCGCCCACGACGATGCGCGAGGGGTGCAGGTTGTCCTGGAGCGCGCGGCCCTCGCGCAGGAACTCGGGCGAGTGGAAGACGGCGCCCTGGCCCGGCCCTTCGTTGAGGCCGCGCGTGTAGCCGACGGGGATCGTGGACTTGATGACGATGGCGGCTCGGGGCGCCACGCGGCGCACGTCGGCCACCACGGCCTCGACCGAGCGGGTGTCGAAATGGTTGGTCTCGGGGTCGTAGTTGGTGGGCGTGGCGACGATCACGTAGTCGGCGCCCTCGTAGGCCGCGCGCGCGTCGGTGGTGGCGTCGAGCCTGAGCGCGCGCTCGGCGAGGTAGGCCTCGATCTCGGGGTCGATGATGGGCGAGACGCGCCGGCGAACGGTCTCGACCCGCTCCGCGGAGAGGTCGAACGCCGTCACGTCGTGGTTCTGCGCCAGCAGGATGGCGTTCGACAGGCCGACGTATCCGATGCCGGCGACGGCGATCTTCATGGCGGGGCTCCCCTTGGCTTGGCGCGGCCGCGCTCATGACAGCCGGCCAGGGCGGATTCAAGGCGGCGGGATGGCGGGATCGGGCGTCGTGCCCGCCGCGCCCGGCCCCCTGCGAAGGCCGACGGCGCCCGGCCCGGCCGCGCCACGCCTCGGCGGCCCGCGAGAGGCCCCCGCCGGGCGCCTCAGACGGCGGCGCCCGAGGGCTGCCGCGCCTTGCCCTTGGCGCCTTTGCGCGCGCGCGCCTCGCCGGGCATCACCAGCGCGTCGTAATGCGCGATGGCGTCCTCGATGTCGGGGAAGTAGGTGAGCCGCCCGTTCTCGAGCACCGCGCCCGCGTCGCACATCTTGCGGATCATGCCCATCGAGTGCGACACCACGATCGCGCCGCTGGTGCGCATGCGCTCGCGGAACACGCGCGCGCTCTTGGCCTTGAAGGGCGCGTCGCCCACGCTCGTCACCTCGTCCACGAGGTAGGTGTCGAAGTGGATGCCCATCGACAGCCCGAAGGCGAGGCGCGAGCGCATCCCCGAGGAGTAGGTGCGGAACGGCAGGTGGAAGTGGTCGCCGAGCTCGGCGAAGTCGCGCACGAACTCGACCAGCTCGTCGGTGTCCACGCCGTAGACGCGGCCCACGAAGCGCACGTTCTGCGCCCCCGTGAGGTCGGCGTGGAACGAGCCCGAGAAGCCCACCGGCCAGGAGATCAGCCCGTCCGAGGCGATCTCGCCCTCGTCGGGGTCCATGGTGCCCGCGATCATGCGCAGCAGCGAGGTCTTGCCGGCGCCGTTGCGCCCCAAGAGCCCCACCGCGACGCCGGCCGGGAAGTCGATGCTGATGCGGTCGGCCACCACCTTGTGGCGGCCGTGCAGGTGGAAGGTCTTGGACAGGTCGGTCAGCCGGATCATGGGTCCGCTCGTCTGGGCACGCCCGCCTAGCGCCGGTCGCGGATCGAGTAGTAGACGAGCGACAGGATCGCCCAGCCCAGCATCAGGAACAGCGCGGCCAGCGCCGAGAGCACGGCGCGGCGCGGATACTCGGCGCTCTCGGGCAGGGTGGGCGCGACGTAGGCCGCGAGGTAGCGGCTCTTGCGCTGGGCCTCGGCCTGGGCGGTGTCGAAGGCCGAGAGCGCCGCGGTGTAGGCGGTGCGCGCGAACTGGAGGTCCACGTCGAGGCGGTCGAACTCGGCGAGGATGGCGACGTAGTCCTCCCTCCCGGACTGCGCGCCGCCGATCGAGAACTTGCCGCGCTCCTCGTCGATGCGCCGCGTGATGACGTCGATGCGCCGCTCGGCCTGGGAGATGCGCGGGTCGTCCTCGCGCGCGGTCTCGCGCAGCAGGTCGAGGTCGATCAGCGCCGCGGCGAGCTGGCCCTGGAGGGTGTTGAGCAGGCCCATCTGGCCCTGGAGGTCGGCGGCGGGATCGACGATCTGGGTGCGCGAGCGGAAGGCCGACATCGCCTCGCGCGCGCCCTTGAGGCGCTCGACGGCCTCCCCGAGCTCCTCGCGGGCGTAGCGCGTCGCGTCCTCGCGCGCGATGGCGCTGAGGTCGTTGATCATCGCCGCGCTGCTCTCGAAGATCGCGGTGGCGACGGCCTGCGCTTCCTGCGGCTCGAAGGCGAGCGTGCGGATCTCGATCAGCCCGGTGCCCGCGTCGTAGGAGATCCGCACCTTGCGCCGCCAGTGGGCCACCAAATCCTCGATGGTGGCGCCGGGGCGCAGCGAGAACACCGGGTCGGTGGCCCAGTGGCGCGAGTAGATCGCCTCGAGGTCGAGCCGCTCGTCGATCTCGGCGACGAGCTGCTGGCCCTGGATGAACTCGTAGAGGATGTCGGTGTCCGACGAGGACGAGGAGCCGCCGAGCGCCGCGATCCCGCCCAGGATGTCGAAGGCCGAGCCCATCTCCTCGGTGCGCACCGCGAAGCCGGTGGTGGAAGCGTACTGGTCGGCCGCGCGCAGGTAGAGATAGGCGGTGGTCAGCGCCCAGGGCACCATCACGAGGACCACGAAGCCCGCGATCAGCACGTTGTGGCGCCCCCGCAGCCGCGCGCGCGACGCGGGCGGCCGCACCGGCGCCTCGGCCGGGGGCTCGGGATCGGCCGCCCTGGCCTGGGCTGGCTGGTCCTGGGCTGGCTGGTCCTCGGCGGGCTCGGCCGAGGGCTTCGGCGCGAGGGCGCGCAGGCCGGGCGCCGTGCGCCCGCCTGGCTCGGGCTCGGGCTCGGCAGGGCGCGTGGGCTCCGAGCGGCGGCGCGCGCGCGCCTCGGGCGAGCGCTCCTCGAGGGTCAGCACCTGCGCCCCGGCCGCGGCCCTGCGCCGGGCCTCGCGGCGGGCCTCGCGCTGGGCTCCTCGACGGGCGTCGCGCGCGGCCGGGTCGCCGCCGGGCTCGCCTGCGTCCGCGTCGCGCCCGGGGCGTCCACGAGCCGGATCCGAGCCGCTCGGACCGCGGTCGTGCCCGCCGCGCACATCGCCCGCGCGGGCGGGCTCCGCGCGGGCGATGTGCGGATCGTGGCGTGCGTCGTCCATCGGGCGTCCCGAGCTGCGGTGGGCGATTGCCACGCCCTGCCCGTTCCTACATAAGCCGGCCGCGATGATCCAGACGCCCAGACCGGCGGGCCGGCTCCCGCGCGCCACGCCGTGACCGCGCTGCCGCCCCATGCGCTGCCGGGCGCGCCGCGCGCGCGGCCGCCGGCGCAGCGGCCGCGCCGGCACAAGACCCCCCGCGTCGTCGCGGCGCTGATGCTGCGCGAGATGGCCACGACCTACGGCCGCTCGCCGGGCGGCTACGTCTGGGCGGTGCTCGAGCCGGTGGGCGCCATCGCGCTCCTGACGCTGGTGTTCTCGCTGGCGCTGCGATCGCCCTCGCTCGGCGACAACTTCCCGCTGTTCTACGCCACCGGGTATCTGCCCTTCTCGCTCTACATGGGGCTGTCGCAGAAGATCGCGTCCTCGATCCGCTACTCCAAGGCGCTGCTGGCCTACCCCGCCGTGACCTTCGCCGACGCCCTCGTCGCGCGCTTCACGCTCAACGTGATCACGCAGATGATGGTGTTCAGCCTCGTCATCGCCGGGATCGCCGTCGCCTACGACCTGCGGCTGAGCATCGAGGTGCCGACGGCGGTGTTGGCCTTGGCGATGGCCGCGCTCCTCGGCTTCGGCGTGGGCTCGCTCAACTGCTTCATCAGCTCGATGGTGCCGGTGTGGGAGAGCGTCTGGGCCATCGCCATGCGCCCGGTGTTCCTGCTCTCGGGCATCTTCTTCCTCTACGAGGATCTCCCCGAGAGCTTCCGCGAGGTCGTCTGGTGGAACCCGCTCTTCCAGATCACCGGCCTGATGCGCAGCGCCTTCTACCCGACCTACGACGCCGCCTACGTCTCGGTGGCCTACGTCCTCGGCATCGGCGCCACCTGCCTCTTCTTCGGCCTGCTGCTGCTCGGCCGCTACCACCGCGACATCCTGTCCAACCGCTAGCGCCCGCCCGGCGCGCGCCCGGGCGGCGCACGGATTGCGCGTGGGCCCCATCTTGCCTAAGCGCTTCGGCCCGACGCCCGGGCCGACGCTCGGCCCGGGCTTTGCTCCGCGACCACCCCGAGGGCGGCCCCATGCTCGACACGATCTTGCGCCGGAGCGCCCGGCTCGCCCGCTTCGCGGCGCCGGACCCGCTCACCTTCTGGCGCGTCTGGACGATCCGCCGCAGCGGGCGTTTCGACCGGACCTTCTACCGCGGGGTCAACCCCGGCCTGCACCCGATCTACCGCGCCTTCCCCGAGCGCCACTACGTGCTCTTCGGCGAGGCGATCGGCCTGCGCCCCTCGGGCGCCTTCTCGCCCGAGGCCTACCTCGCGCAGAACCCCGACCTGCGCGGCCAGCCCTCGCCCTTCGTCCACTACGTCCGCCACGGCCACGCCGAGCGGCGCGTCGCGCGCGACCCCTCGGTCGATCCCGCAGGCCCCGGCGAGCGCCCGCCCGTGCTGCGCCCGCCAGAGGGCCCGCCCGGCGCGGATCTCGCCGCCGTGGTCCACGTCTTCTACCCCGAGCTCTGGGACGAGATCCGCGACGCGCTTCGCGCCTCGGGGCTCGCCCTCGACCTCTTCGTGACGGTCGCCGAGCGCGGGCCGGCCTCGCGCGAGCTGATCGAGCGCATCCGGCGGGAGTGGCCCGAGGCGCGCGTCGTGCCGATGCCCAACCGCGGGCGCGACATCCTGCCCTTCGTGCATCTCGTGAACGCGGGGCTGCTCGGGCCCTACCGCGCGGTGTGCAAGATCCACACCAAGCGCTCGCCCCACCGCGAGGACGGCGACGTGTGGCGCCGCCACCTCATCGCCGGGCTCCTGGAGCCGGGACGCGTGCGCGCGCGCCTCGACGCCTTCCTCGCCGACGAGGACGCCGGCATCTGGATCGCCGACGGGCAGGCCTACGAGGGCCGCGTGTGGTGGGGCGTGAACGAGGCGCGCGTCACGGCGCTGCTGCGCCGGATCGAGACGCCGGTGGACTCGCGCGCGCTGCGCTTCCCGGCGGGCTCGATGTACTGGATCAAGCCCGTCATGCTGCGGATGATCCGCGGGCTCGACCTGCGCGCGGAGGAGTTCGAGATCGAGCAGGCCCAGCTCGACGGCACGCTCGCCCACGCGGTCGAGCGCGCGATGGGGTTCGTGGCCTCCGCCGCGGGCATGGCGATCCGCCAGACCTCGGAGATCGACGCGCCCCCCCCCGCGCCCGAGCCCCCGGCGCCCCCGGCCTACGTCTCGGCCTTCTACCTGCCGCAGTTCCACCGCACGCCCGAGAACGACACGTGGTGGGGGCGCGGCTACACCGAGTGGACGGCGGCCGCCCGCTCGCGCCCGCTCTTCGAGGGCCATGCGCAGCCCGCGCTGCCCTCCACCTTGGGCTTTTACGACCTGCGCCGCACGGAGGTGATGGGCGAGCAGGCCGCGCTCGCGCGCGCGGCCGGGATCGACGCGTTCTGCGTCTACCACTACTGGTTCGACGGGCCGGATGGCGGCCGGCGGCTCCTGGGGGCGCCGATGGAGGCGCTGCTGGCGCGGCCCGAGATCGACTTCCCGTTCTACCTCTGCTGGGCCAACGAGTCGTGGCGGCGCAACTGGGACGGGCTCACCGGCGAGGTGCTGGTCGAGCAGTCCTACGCCCCGGGCTTCGAGCGCCGCCTCGCCGAGAGCGCAGCCCCCTACCTGCGCGACCCGCGCCACGCCCGACCCGACGGGAGGCGCCCGCGCCTCGTGATCTACCGCCCCGAGGACATGCCCGACCCCGAGGGCGCCGCCTCGCGCCTGCGCGCCGCCTTCGAGGGCCTCGGGATCGGCGCGGTCGAGCTGGGCGCCGTGCGCTTCCACGTCCCCGGCGAGCACCCCGTGCCCGAGGGTGCCTTCGACTTCTGGGTCGAGATGCCGCCCCACGGGCTCGTGGGGCCGAAGGACATCCTGCACGGCTCCTCGGGCGCGAGCCGCCTGCCCGTCCCCGTGCCGCCCGACTTCACCGGCCTGATCTACGACTACGCGGCGGTCGCGGCGCACGCGACCGACCCCGCCCGCGCCGACGCGCTGCCCCCGGACACCATCGCGGGCGCGATGCCCGCCTGGGACAACACCGCGCGGCGCGGGCTCGACGCGCACATGGCCTACGGCGCCCACCCGGCGGCGTTCCGCGCCTGGCTGCGGGGCCTGTCGCGCCACCGCCTCGCGCGCTCCTACCGCCGCGAGGTGATGATCAACGCCTGGAACGAGTGGGCCGAGCGCGCGGCCCTGGAGCCCTCCGAGCGCTGGGGCCACGCCTGGCTCGACACGCTGGCCGAGTGGCGGGGCTCGGGGGCCGGGGCGGACCCCGGGCCGGAGGGGCGCTGAGATGGCCCGCGTCGTCCTGCACATCGGCACCCACAAGACCGGCAGCACGGCGGTCCAGAACGCCCTGGCCGCCAACCGCCAGATCCTGGCCGATCACGGGATCGTCTATCCCGTGCTCACGCGCGGGCAGCCCGCCCATCACGGGCTGGTCGCGCTGTGGAACAAGCGCCTCGCGCCCTACGAGCCGCGCGGCGGGGCGGAGGCGGCCTGGAGGGATCTGGCGCGACGCCATGCGCGGGGCCCGGGAACCCTGCTGCTCAGCAGCGAGGAGCTCGGGCGCACGCAGGGCGCGATGCGGACGGATTTCGGCTGGATCCGCGACGTGCTGGCCCCGTTCGAGGAGGTGGAGGTCGTCTGCCTGCTGCGCGACCAGATCTCGTTCACGCAGTCGCTCTACCTGGAGATCGCCAAGCACGAGCCGGCGGCGCGCCGGGGCAACCCGCCCGTCCCCCGCTGGGAGACCTATCTCAAGCCCGCGATCGCCAAGCGGACGGCCGGCGGGCTGGCGCTCGACTACAACTGGATCCTCGACCGGCTGGCGCAGGCCTTCGCCCCCGACCGCATCCACTTCATCCCCTACGCGCGCGCGGTGGAGCGGCCCAACGGCGCCATCGGCGCCGTGCTCGAGCGGGTCGCGCCGGGGCTCGACCTCGCCCGGCTCGCGGTGCCCGACGGCGGGCGCGCGAACGTCACCGACGACCCCCTGGCGGTCTGGGCGGCGGCCCAGCTGACGGTGCCGCACCCCCCGCGGCCGGGCGCGATCGGCTGCGCGCGCGAGCTCATCGCCGAGCGCTTCGCGGGCCGCACGACCATCTACACCCTGCGCGAGATGCGGGAGATGATGGCCCTCTACGGGCCCGCCAACGCCCGCCTGGCCAAGCGGCTGCGCGCGCGGGATCCGGCGTTCGCCCTCCCCTGGCCCGAGGTCAAGGGCACCGTGCGCCGCAACCGGCTCGACCACGAGTTCTGGATCGAGCTCACGCGCCGGGTTCACGGATGGGGCTAGGGCGCGTTCCGGCCGGGCGGCATCGGCTCGGGCGCCCCGCGCTCCTTCGTGGTCGCGTCGTCCGGCCGCCCGTCCGACCCCAGACCGACCGGTCCGGCCGGGCTGGGAGACGCCCTAGCCCCCCACCCTCTCGCGCGTCAGCAGCGCGATCTCCTCGAAGCGCGCCGCGAGCTGGCGATCGAGCCGCTCGACCTGGGCCTCGAGCGCGGCGGCCCGGCGCCGCGCCTCGTGCAGCTCGCGCTCGCGCTCGGCCATCGCGCGGGCCACCGACGCGTCGTCCTCGCCGCGCCGGCGCGCCAGCCGGTCCGCCTCCTCCCGCAGCGCCTCCGCCTGCCGCATCGCGGCGAGCGCCCGGCCCTGCGATTGGGTCGCCGCGACGAGCCGCGAGTCGGCCAGATCCTCGGCGCGGCGCAGCGCCTCGCGCAGGTCGGGCGCCTCGACCGGCGCGTCCGCCCGCGCCTCGGCGCGCAGCGCGCGCCCGAGCCGGCCGAGCATCGCCGACAGCGGCGCCGCCACCGCGGCGTCGTCGAGCGCCGCGGCGAGGCCGGCGCAGGGCGCGGCCCCCGGCAGCGCCACCGCCAGCCCGCCCAGCGCGGCTCTCCGCACGCCGTCGCCGAGGGCCTCGCCGAGCCCGTCCATCGCGCGGGCCATCGCCTCGCCGTCGGGCGCGTCGATCGCCACCACGCCGTCCGGCGCGAGCCGCTCGCGCCACGCGCGCAGCGCCGGGAGGCCGGCGGCCGCGCCGAGGCTCAGGAGCCCGACCTCGCCCGCCTGCTCGCGCGCGGCCCGGCCGCCCGGGGCGAGGCGCAGCACCTCGCCGTGCTCGCGCGCGACCCCTCTCGCCTCGGCGCCCGGCTCGCCCTCGCGGCAGGGCACGCCGAGGACGCGCGCGCCGGCGCCGAGGCGCTCGGCCGCGCGGGCGAGCGCCGCCAGCGCCGCCCCGCCGCCGGTGCCCAGCCGGACGACCCGTCGGGGACGGCAGGCGCCCGCGAGCCAGGCCAGCGCGGGCGCCGCCGCCAGCTCGTCGGGGCCGCCCGGGGCGCCGGGCGGCCCCATCAGCGCCGCGAAGGCCCGCAGCGTCCCCGGATCGAGGAGCGGCGCGGCGCTCACGCTCGGGCCCCGGCGTCCCGGCGCGCCCTTGTGGGCCCCGCCGCGCCATGCCAACCCTCGGCCCATGCGGCGGCGCGGGGAGCGGCCGGCGCGTCCCGGCCCTCGGCCCGCAGGCCCCCCTCGCTTCGGTGATCCATGCCATCCATTCCCAAGCAGATCGCGCGCGACGCCCAGGAGATCGCGCGGTCGGGCCACATCGTCGGCTCGTGGTATGCATCCACCTATCCGGACGTGGCCGCAACCGGGCTCAAGCCCTCGGAGCACTACGCGCTGCTGGGCGCCCGGATGGGCCGCAGGCCGAACCCGCAGTTCGACACGCGCTTTTACGCCGAGACCGCGGGCGCGCTCCTGATGGAGGGCGAGAACCCGCTGCTGCACTACCTGCGGCATGGCCGGTCCTCGGGCCGTCCGACGCGCGAGTGGGAGCAGGTCGCCGAGGTCCAGCGCCTGGCGCGCCATCTCTGGGGCGCCCTGCCCGGCCCGGCGGGCGAGGCGCTGACGGCCGTCGCCGAGAGCCCCGCCCAGGGCCAGCGCGCGCGGTACGAGGCCCTGGCGCATCTCGCCGCGCGGCGGGACTTCGACGGCCGGCAGGACGAGGCGGCGGCGCTCATGGCGCGCGTCGAGACGGCCGCGCCCCGCTGGGCGGGCACCAGGGGCGCGCTCATGCGCCGCGGCGTGCTGGCCTCGCAGATGGGCGACGGGGCGCTCGCGCGCGCGTGCTTCGAGCGGGTGCCCCCCGTGACGGGGGCAGTGACGGGGGCAGTGACGGGCGCCGGCGGGGCGCCGGAGCCCGACGTCGACGCGGCGCTGGCGATGGCGAGCCTCGAGCCCGACGACGCGGCGCGGCTCGCGGCGATCAACGCCGTGCTCGGCCGGCGCGGGCTCGAGCCGCTGGTCCGATCCGACCCGTCAAAGCCGCTCTCGCTCGCCAACCTCGCGGCCCGTCCCGCGCCGCGCGGGCTGCCCTTCATGGGCCGGGTGTCGGTGATCGTGCCCGCCTACCGCGCGGAGGGCTCGATCGGGATCGCGCTGCGCTCGCTGCTCGCCCAGAGCTATCCCGAGCTGGAGATCCTGGTCGTGGACGACGCGAGCCCCGACGCCACCTTCGAGGCGGCCCGAAGGGTGGCGCGCGAGGATCCGCGCGTGCGGCCCCTGCGCGCGGAGCGCAACGGCGGCGCCTACGCCGCGCGCAACATCGGGCTCGCCCAGGCCACCGGCGCCTTCGTCACCACCCACGACGCCGACGACTGGTCGCATCCGCGCAAGATCGAGGCGCAGCTGCGCGCCTTCCTGCGCGACCCGGGCCTGATGGCCACGGCCGTCTCCTGGGCGCGGGTGCGCGCCGACCTGCGCTGCACCACCAACTGGCGGCTCACGGAGTCCATCTTGCACCTGAGCCACTCCTCGCTGATGCTGCGCCGCGAGGCCGCCCGGCGCCTCGGGCCGTGGGACGAGGTCCGCACCGGCGCCGATTCGGAGTATCTGTGGCGCCTGCAACGGGTCTTCGGCCGCGAGGCCTACGCGCAGGTCTCGCCCGGCGCGCCGCTGGCCTTCGGGCTCGACGAGGCGGGCTCGCTGACGCGCTCGAAGGCCACCCATCTGGTCAGCAACTACCACGGCCTGCGGCTGCTCTACCGCGAGGTCGCGCGCCACCATCTCGACGCCGAGGATCCGCTCGACCCCGAGGCCCGGGCCGCCAAGATGCGCCGCGTGCCGCCCGAGATGCGCGGCGAGCCGCGCCCGTCCGCGCCGCTCGACCTGTGCCTTCGGGTGGATCTCTTCGCGCCGCGGGCGGTGGCGTGCATGGCCCGGATGCTGGCCGACCCCGCGCTCTCGCAGGCGCGCGTGGGCATCCTGCACGAGCCGACGCTGGCGAGCGAGGCGCGGCGCTTCGCGGACGCGCTGTGGCCCGTGCTCGACGGCGAGCGGGTGAGCCTGCTGCTGCACGACCCCGGCCCCGACGGCGCGCGCCGCACGCTGCGCGTCGATCCCCAGGCGGACCCCGTGACGGCGCCGGGGATCCCCGATATGAGCGATCCCGCCGCGGGCGGGCCCCACGATCCGCCGGGCTCCGAGGATCCGGGCCCCGGGGATCCGCGGGGCGAGGAGCCGTCCTGGGAGGTCGAGGAGGACGCATGAGGGCCATCTTCCACGTCGGGCACGCCAAGACCGGCAGCACCGCGCTCCAGGCGGCGCTGCACGGCTCGCGCGAGGCGCTGATCGCGCGCGGGGTGCTCTACCCGGCCAACCCCAACCGCATCTACGACAACCACAAGCTGGTGTTCGCCGACCTCTACGAGGCGCACAAGGTGCCGCGGCACGTGCTGAAGAACTACCCGCCCGACGCGCTCCCGGCGGCGCGCGAGGAGATCCTGGCGAGCATCCGCGAGGAGGTCGCGGCGCATCGGCCCGACTGCCTCGTGCTGTCGTCGGAGTCGCGCTTCGGCGCCTGGGACGCGAGCCAGCGCGCGCGCTTCGTCGAGGTGCTCGAACTCGATCGGGGCGCGCGACGCCGAGATGGTCGCCTACATCCGCCGCCCGTCGGGCTGGTACCTCTCCGCGCTCCAGCAGGGGTTCAGGGCCTCGCACGTGGTCAAGCCGCCCCGCCCGCTGCGCCTCAAGCAGCCGGTGCGTCAGCTCGTCGAGGATTTCGGGCGCCAGCGGGTCCACGTCAGGGCCTACGACCGCCGCGCGCTCGCCCATGGCGACATCGTCGCGGACTTCGTCGAGGCCTTCCTCGCCCCCCACGGCGTGGCCCTGGGCGACCTCTCGGCGCCGACGAGCGCCAACGTCAGCCTCTCCGCGGAGGGCTTCGACCTGCTGCGGCGCTATCGCCTCGCCTTCCACCCGGACGCGGCCAACACCTTCCTGCCCGACAGCCAGGCGCTCAACGCCACCGTGACCCGCGTCGAGGCCGGGCTCGACCTGCCGCGCCCGGCGCTCGACCCCGACCTCGCGGAGCGCATCGACTACGCGCGCGACGACCTGCTCAAGCTGCGCGACGCGCACGGGCTGGTGCTGCCCGGCTACGACTACGGCCGCGTCGAGCGCGACGAGCTCACGACCCTGCCCGACGAGCCGCTGCCGCTCGAGCGCATCGTGCGCATCGACCGCGCCGCCCAGATGCGGATCGTCGAGGGCCTCCGCGGGACGCCGTGGGCGGACCAGGACGGCGGACGGGCCCGGTGGATCGCCGCGCTGGGCGCCGAGATCGAGGCGCTGGCGGCGCGCCCCGGGCGGCGCGGCGCGGCGCCGGTGGAGGCGCCCGCGGGGGCCGATGGCGGGAGGGCCCCGTGACGTGGGGCGCAAGGACGCCCGGCGAGGCCGACGGAGCCGCCATGCGCGGTGATCCGGCGGCCGGCGAGGCCCGGCCTGCGCCCCGCGAGCCCTCGGAGGCCGAGGCCCTGCGTCGCCGGTCGGCCTCCGCCGCGCCGCGCCGGGCCGACGACGAGGCGCGCGTGGGCGCGGCCCCACCCCCCCCGGCCCGTCGCGGGGAGGACGGGGCGGGCGGTGCCGCGTCTTCGCTGGATGCGATCCTCGCCGCGCCCGAGGGCGGCGACCTGCCGCCCCCCCTGTGGCGGCCGCGCGACCTGCGGCCCTCGCCCGAGCTCGCCCACGCGCCGTTCCTGTTCTGGCTGATGGACGCCTGCCGCCCGCGCGCGGTGGCGCTCCTGGGGCTGGGCGACGGCGTCGCCTGCCACGCGCTGTGCCAGGCGGCCGAGCGGTTGGGGATCGCGGCCGGGATCGACGTCTACGCCGCGCTGGGCGCGGCGCTCCCGCTCGGCCCGCACTACGCGCGCGAGGCCGAAGCCGCGGCCGCCTGGCACCGCGTCCGGACCGCCGCCCCCGAGGAGGCCCATCGCCTCCGGGACGGGCCGGTCGATCTGCTGTGCGTGCTGGCGCCGGCGTCGGACGCGCTGGCGCGCGCGGTCGAGGAGGGATGGCGGCCGTGGCTCTCGCCGTCGGGGGTGGTGGCGTGGCTCGGCGCGCCGCCCGATGCGCTCGCGCCGCCCGATGCGCTCGCACCGTCCACGCTGCGGATGGACCATGCCGGCGGCCTGAGCGTCGCGGCCTTCGGGGCGGAGCCTCCCGAGGCCCTGGCGCGGCTCCTCGCCGACCCGCAGGCGCGCGATCGCGCCGCGCTGCTCTTCGAGCGGCTGGGCGGCCTGTGGGGCGGC
Source organism: uncultured Alphaproteobacteria bacterium (assembly GCA_963799455.1). Lineage (GTDB taxonomy): Bacteria > Pseudomonadota > Alphaproteobacteria > Rhodobacterales > Rhodobacteraceae > CAWCXF01. The sequence goes on from CAWCXF010000008.1 coordinate 253,609, forward strand.
GATCGCGCCGCGCCGCCGCGGGCCGAGGCGCTCGCCGAGGCGGCGGCGGAGGCGCAGCGCGCGACGGCCCGGGCGATGGACGCGCTCGCCGAGCGCGCCCGCGCGCTCGGCGAGGCCCGCGCCCGGCTCGGGGCGGTCGAGGCCGACCATCGGCTGGTCTGCGAGCGGCGCGACGCGCTCTGGGACGAGATGCGCGCCGCGCGGCGGGGCCGGGCCGAGGCCGAGTCGGCCGCGCGCGCCGCCGATCGCCGGCGCGACGAGGTCGAGCGCCGCCTGGCCGAGGCCGAGGCCGCGATCGAGGCCGAGCGCGCCGCGCGCGCCGAGGCCCTGGCGGCTGCCGAGGCGGCGCGGCGCGAATGCGACGAGGCGCGGCGCGAGCGGGCCGAGGCGCAGCGCCTGCACGCCCGGGCGGCCTCGCGCCTCGACCCGTGGTCCGAGGCCCGCGCGGCGCTGCTGGGGGCCGAGCTGGCGGCGCGGCGCTCGCGGCGCGGCGCCTTCGGCGACCCGCGCACGCGCATGGGCCAGCCCTCGACGCGCCGCCAGATCGCCGCGATCCGCGCCTCCGCGCTGTTCGACCCCGGCTGGTATCGCTCGCGCCACCGCGACGTCGCGCCGATCGGGGGGCGGGGCCGGCTGGCCTTGGGCGACGACGCCGCGCGGCTGGCCGCGCACTACCTCAACCACGGCGCCGCGGAGGGGCGCGACCCGGGGCCGGGCTTCGACACCCGCCGCTATTACCTCGCCAACCCCGACGTGGCGCGGGCGGGCTGGAACGCGCTCGTCCACTTCGAGCTGTTCGGCCGCGCCGAGGGGCGCGCGGCGCTTCCGGCCGGCACGGGCGGGCGCGACCTCGCCGCCGACGCCGCCCTGATCGAGGCCTCGGACCTGTTCGACGCGAGCTGGTATGCCGGGCGCCATCCCGAGATCCCCGAGGGCGCGTCGCCGGCCGAGCACTACCTCACGCTCGGCGCCGCGGCCGGCCACGACCCCGGCCCCGGCTTCTCCACGCGCGACTACGAGGAGGCCAACCCGGACGTCGAGCAGGCGGGGATCAACCCGCTCGTCCACTACCTGCGCAACGGCCGCGAGGAGGGGCGCGCGGCGCGGCCGGGCGCGCGCGGCAGCGCGCGGCGGCGGGTCGAGACCATGCGCACCCAGCTCCTCAGCCTCGGCTTCACCGAAGGGCCGCTGCGGGGGCTGGAGGCCATCGCGCTGGAGGAGGAGGACGCGGAGGCGCGCGAGCGCGCGGCCCTGGAGCTGGGCCGATGGCACCTGCGGCGCGAGAACGGCCCCGATCCGAGCGAGGCGCTGCGCTGGCTCGACGGGGCGGCGCAGGCGGCGCGCGCGTCGGGGCGCGACGAGGCGGGGGGGCGGATCGCGGTGATGCGCCTGAGCTGCCTGCGCGCGCTGGGGCGCGACGAGGAGGCGCGCGCCATCCTCGACGACGCGGCCGCCGCGGGGCGCCTCACCCCCGCGCTGACGCTCGCGGGCTCGATGCTGGAGGCCGGGGAGGGCGCGCGGATCGGCAGGATCAACGAGGTGATGCGCGCCTACGACCTGCCCGACGTCGCCCTGCGCGAGCCCGGGGCGGGCGCCACGCTCTACGACCGGCTGCGCACCGCGGGCACGCCCGAGCCCGTGACGGGCGGTCCTCTGGTGAGCGTCATCGTCGCCGCCTACAACGCCGAGGCCACGCTGCCGCTCACGCTCACCGCGATGCGCGAGCAGACCTGGCGCGATCACGAGGTGATCGTCGTCGACGACGCCAGCACCGACGGCACCCGGCACCTCGCCGAGCGATTCGCGCGCGAGGATCCCCGCGTGCGCGTCCTGCCGCTCGAGCGCAACGTCGGCGCCTACGCCGCGCGCAACCGCGCGCTCGCCGTCGCCCGCGGCGCCTTCGTCGCGCTCCAGGACGCCGACGACTGGGCCCACGCCACCCGCGTCGAGATCCAGGCGCGCCATCTGGCGAGCCGCCCCGACCTCGTCGCCTGCACCTCCCAGCAGGCGCGGCTGCGCGACGACCTGACGGTGGCGCATTTCTCCTCGCACGGCGACCTGATCTACACCTCGATCGCCTCGCTGATGTTCCGCCGCGAGCCCGTGATGCAGCGCCTGGGCGGGTGGGACGAGGTGCGCTTCTCGGCCGACCACGAGCTGATCCGGCGCCTCCACGACGCCTTCTCGCGCGCGAGCGTCGAGAACCTCCCCACCGGCCCGGTGACGATCCAGCGCTACTCCGAGGGCTCGGCCATCGCCGACCTCGCCACCGGCTTCTCGGGCGCCTACAGCGGCGCGCGGCTCGAATACTTCGAGGCCCAGCGCCACCACCGCAGGCGCGGCGGCGCCCAGCGCTACGCCCCCGGCTCGCGCCCCTTCCCGGTGCCCGCCATCATGAGGCCGCAGGCGCGGCGCGGCGCGGCGTGCCACCACGACGTGGTGATCGCCTCGGAGCTGCGGATGATGGGCGGCTCGATCAAGTCCTGCGTCGAGGAGATCCGCGCCCAGCGCGCCGCGGGGCTCACCACCGGGCTCGTCAAGATGTACCGCTACGACCTGCCTCAGGCGGGGCGCGTGGACACGCTGTCGGTCGTGCGCGACGAGGTGGACGGCGAGGCGGTGACGATGCTGACCTATGGCGAGCGCGCCAGCTGCGACCTGCTGATCCTGCGCTACCCGCCCGTGCTGCGCCACCCCCAGCGCTACCTGCCGCAGGTCGAGGCGGCCCGCGTCAAGGTGATCGTCAACCAGCCGCCGATGAGCGACTACGGGCCCGATGGGCGACGGCGCTACGAGCTGGCCCCCGCCGAGGCGAGCCTGCGCGCAGCCTTCGGGCGCCATGGCGAGTGGCACCCCATCGGCCCGCTGGTGCGCGACGCGCTGCACGAGCACCATGCGGGCGAGCTCGACGCCATCGACCTGCGCCCCGAGGACTGGATCAACATCCTCGACGTCGCCGACTGGGACCGCGGCCTCGGCGGGGGCCCGCGCGCCCGGCCCGGCGAGCCGCTGCGGATCGGCCGGCACGCGCGCGACAACCCGCTGAAATGGCCCGCGACGGCGGACGCGATCCTCGAGGCCTACCCGGAGGCGCCGGACGTCGAGATCCACGTCCTCGGCGGCGCCGAGGCCCCGGCGCAGATCCTCGGGCGCCTGCCGCGCAACTGGCGGGTGGAGGGCTACAACGCGCGCCCTCCCCGCGACTTCCTCGCCGACATCGACGTGTTCGTCTACTACACCCGGCCGGGCTGGGTGGAGAGCTTCGGGCGCTCGATCGTCGAGGCGATGGCTGCGGGCGTGCCGGTTGTCCTGCCCCCCGTCTACGAGCCGGTGTTCGGGCCGCACGCCGTCTACGCCCCGCCCTCGGGCGCGCTCGACGCCGCGCGCCGCCTGCACGCCGACGCGCAGGCCTACCGCGCCCAGGCGCTGCGGGCCCAGGCGATGGTGCGCGAGCGCTACGGCTATGGCCTCCACCTCGCACGGCTGCGCGAGGCCGGCGTGCACGGGGCGTCGCGCGGGTGAGCGGGCCCGGGAGGCGGGGCCCGGCCGCGCCGTGGCGGTGACGGCGCCCGCCGCGCGCCTCCTGCGCCCGCGCCGGGCGCCGCCGTTCTTCGACGCGCCGTGGTACGGCGCGCGCAACCCCGACGTGGCGGCGGCGGGGCTCGACCCCTGGCGCCACTGGCGCGACCACGGCCGGGCCGAGGGGCGCGCGCCCGCGCCGCTCGACGCGCCGCTCGCGGAGGCGGATCTCTGGCGCGGCTTCCCGCCCGGCGCGCGCGAGCGGCTGGAGGCGCTGGCCGTGGCCGAGCGCCCGGGCGAGCGCATCCTCGCCGCCTGGTCGCTGGCGCGCTGGCATGGCGCGCGCGGCGAGTGGGAGGTTGCCGCCCGGCACTCGCGCGCGATGCGCGCCGAGCGCGGCTGGGCGATGCTGGTCGACGGCCCCGGGCCCTCGCTGCTGGCCGCGCGCGCCTTCGCCAGGACCGGATCGCCGGCCGAGGCGCGCGCCGCGCTGAACGCGCTCGCCCCCTCTCCCGACCGCCTGCTGGCCGAGGCCGACGCCCAGCGCGCCCTGGGCGCCGGTCCCGAGGCGACGGTCGCCGCGCTCTCGGACGCGCTCGCCCGCGCCGGGCTCGGGGCGCTCACGCTCGACGACGAGGGCCCAGGCGACGAGGGCCCAGGCGGCGAGGGCCCAGGCGCGGCGATCGACCGGCTGCGGGCCCTGCCACGCCGCTGGCGCCCGCGCCTCGGCGGCCGCATCCCGCGCGACCCGCCGCTCGTCACCGTCGTGGTGCCCGCGCGCGACGCCGAAGGGACGCTCGCCACCGCGCTCGGCTCGCTCACGGCCCAGAGCTGGCCCGCGCTCGAGATCCTGGTGGTCGAGAACGGCTCGCAGGACGGCACGCTCGCCCTGGCGGAGGCCTGGGCCGCGCGCGACCCGCGCATCCGCGTGCTGCGCTCGCGGGAGATCGGCGCCTACCTCGCGCGCAACCTCGGGCTCGCGGAGGCGCGCGGGGCCTATCTCACCGTGCACGACGCCGACGACTGGTCGCACCCGCGCAAGATCGAGGCGCAGATGCGCCCCTTCCTCGGCGCGCATCCGCCCGTCGCCACCGCCTCCCACTGGGTGCGCGTGACGCCCGGCCTCGACCTCTCGGTATGGCGCCAGGAGGCGGGCTTCGTGCACCGCAACACCTCCTCGCTGCTGTTCCGCACCGATCTGCGCGAGCGGCTGGGCTACTGGGACCGGGTGCGCGTCAACGCCGACACCGAGCTCTACTTCCGCATCCGCGCGGCCTTCGGCGACGGCGCCGTGAGGGAGGTGCTGCCGGGCGTGCCGCTGGCGCTCGGCCGCGTCACGCCCGGCTCGCTGACCCAGCGCCGCGGCACCCATCTGGCGACCCAGGCCTGGGGCCTGCGGCGCGCCTATCACGAGGCCGCGCGGCGCTGGCACGCGAGGGCGGCGCCGGGCGGGCTGCGCGTGCCCCGCCGCCCGGCGCGCCGGCCCTTCGACGCGCCCGACGCCATCGGCCTGGGCGATCCAAGGGCCGAGCCCGAGCCCGACGACCGCGCGCGCCGCTCGCCGCTCTTCGACGCGCGCTGGTATCTGGAGACCTACGAGGACGTGCGCCGCGCCGAGATCGACGCCGCGCTGCACTACGTCCACGACGGCGCCGCTGGCGGGCGCGACCCCGGCCCCGGCTTCAGCAGCTCGGGCTGGCGCGCCGCCCATGGCCTGACCGACGCCAACCCGCTCCTCGACTGGGAGGATCGCGGACGGCCCCAAGGCGCCGACCCGCTGCCGCGCATCCCGGGGCGCCTCGCGCCGGGCGCCCCTCGCGTGCTGGTCTGCGGCCATCAGGCCGAGGAGACCCTCTTCGGCGCCGAGCGCAGCCTCCTCGACATGCTCGACCGGCAGGTCGCCGAGGGCCTCGCGCCCGTGGCCGTCCTGCCGCGGATCCTGAACGACGGCTATCTCGACGCCGTGCTCGCTCGCGCCGAGGCGCTCCACGTCGTGCCCTATCGCTGGTGGCACTCCGCGCGCGACGCCCACCCGGTCACCGTCGCCGCGCTGCGCCGGATCGTCGCGCGCGAGCGCCCGGTCGAGGTCCATGTCAACACGATCGTCATCGACGCGCCGCTGATCGCCGCGCGGGCCGAGGGCGTGCCCACCTGCGTCCACGTCCGAGAGATGCCGCCCGACGACGCGGCGATCCGCGAGGCGCTGGGCGCGGACGCCGAGGCCATCCGCGCGCGGCTCCTCGCCTCAGCCGACCGCTTCGTGGCCAACTCGCCGATGGTGGCCGGGTGGCTCGACGCGCCCGGCCGCGTCACGGTGCGGGGCAACGCGGTGGACCCGGCCCTGTTCGAGCTGGCCGTGGAGCCCGCCTCGCCCATCCGCGCGGCGCTGATCGGCTCGAACCTCGCCAAGAAGGGGGTCGCCGACGCGGTCGAGATCGCGCGCCGCCTCGAAGGGCACGTCGAGATCCGGCTGATCGGCCCCGCGACGCCCGACCTCGACGCGCTCGAGCCGCTGCCCGCGGGCGCGGTGCGCGCGGGCTACGCCCAGAGCCCCGTCGAGGCCGTCCGCCAGGCCGACGTGGTGCTGTCGCTGTCGCGCTTCGCCGAGTCCTTCGGGCGCACGGTGCTCGAGGCGATGGCCGCCGGGCGGCCCGTGGTGGCCTATGACGGTGGCACGCCGGCGCGCCTCGTGGACCATGGCGAGACCGGTTTCGTCGTGCCGCGCGGCGACCTGGCGGCGGCGGCGGAGGCGCTGGAGGCGCTGGCGCGCGACCCCGCGCGGCTCCGCGCCATGGGCCGCGCGGGGCGCGAGCGGGCGCGGCGGCTGGTCGCCGAGGCCGACCGGACGGCGCGTCCCGAGCCCACGGGAGGTCCGGGCGCCGGCCCGCGGGCCGGGGCGGGCGCGGCGGCCCGAGCGGATGGCGGGGCGGAGAGGACGGCACGGGCCGGGGCGCCGGTCGCCCCGGTCGAGGCCCGACCGGCGCCGAGCGGACCCACGGGACCGGCCGGGCACACGGCATCGTCCGACGAGACGGTGGCGGGAGAGCCGTGAGCGCGCCGCGGGACGATCTCACGACGCCGTCGGCGGACCCTCGTCCGGGAGGGGTGCCGCTCCGCGACGAGCGTCCCGATGGTCCGCCGGAGCGGCCCCGCCACGACGCGCGCGCGCACGACGAGGGCGGCGAGGGCTTCGACTGGGCCACCGGCGAGGCGCTCCGTCACGACGCGCGCGCGCACGACGAGGGCGCGCCGGGAGGAGCCCCGGCGGCCGAGGCCGATCCGGGCGCGCGGCCCGGCGATGCACGCCGCGGATCGCGTCCCGAGGGTCCGGCCGCGGCCCCCGAGGCCCCTCCTTCGCCCTCGGGCCGAAGGCGCCGGGCGCGCGCCCGGAGGGGCGCGCCGCCGACCGAAGCGGGTGAGCCGTCCTCGGCACGACCCGACGCGGGGCCGGCGCGCCCGGTCGATGCGCCCGCCTCGCCCGTCACCGTCCTGCTCGCGCTCCACCAGGGCGCGGCGCATCTCGAAGCGCAGCTCGCCAGCCTCTGGGCGCAGGAGGGCGGCGCGCCGGGCCTGCTGGTCTCGGACGACGGCTCGACCGACGACGGCCCCGCGATCGTGCGCCGCCACGCGGGCGAGCGCCGCGACGTCCGCCTCATCGACGGGCCGCTCCGGGGCGCCGCCGCCAACTTCCTCCACCTGATGCGCGCCGTGGAGCCCGGCACGCCCTTCGTCGCGCTCAGCGACCAGGACGACGTGTGGCTCCCCGACAAGACGGCCCGGGCCCTCGCGGCGCTCGCCGCGGTGCCCGAAGGCGTGCCGGCGGTCCATTGCGGGCGCACGTCCATCTGCGACGCCGACGGCCGCGTGCGGCGCCGCTCGGTGCTGCACGCCCGCCCGCCCTCGTTCCGCAACGCGCTCGTCCAGTCGCTGGCGGGCGGCAACACCATGACGCTCAACCGCGCGGCGCTCGACCTCGTCCGTGCGGCCTCGGTGGAGGCCGAGGGCGCGGGCGGGATCGTGGTGCACGACTGGTGGATCTACCAGATCGTCTCGGGCGCGGGGGGGCGGATGATCTACGACCCCGAGCCGCTGCTGCTCTACCGCCAGCACGGCGCCAACGCCATCGGCGAGAACACCACCGCGGCCGCGCTCGCCCGGCGCGCGGCGATGGTGCTCGGCGGCCGGTTCCGCGCCTGGTCCGAGATCAACCTACGCGCGCTCGGGGCCTCGCGCCACCGCCTGACGCCGGATGCCCGCGACGCGCTCGACGCCTTCGCCGCGCTGCGCGGGGCGCCGCCGCGACGCCGCCCGGCCGCGTTCCGCCGCGCCGGGCTCCACCGCCAGACGCGGGTGGGCGACGCGGCGCTGCGGATGGCGGCGCTGCTCGGGCGGCTCTGAGGCGCGGCCTCACAGCGTGAAGCGGTTGGCCGCGCCGAAGGTCGAGTTGACGAGGCGGAAGACGGCCTCGGTGGTGGTCACCGGGCTCTCGGTGGCGAACAGCGTGTCGCGCGGCATGATCTCGAACTCGCGCGCGGCGAAGAGGCCCTCGGCCGAGGTCAGGTCGAGCACGAACACCACGCGCTGCATCAGCGGGCCGCGCGTCCCGGGCGCGACGGCCGCGGGCGGATACTCGCGCAGCACCAGCACGCCCTTGAGGTCGGCGCTGCCGTCCTCGAGCCCGCCCATCAAGGCCAGCGCCTCGAGCGCGGCCAGCCGGTCCTCGGTGAAGGTCACGACCTGCTCGCGCCCCGCGGCGCCCAGCGCCAGGAAGGTGCGCGGATCCTCGATCACCACGATCCGGTCGCCGCCCCGGAGCGTCGTGTCGAGGGCCGGGTTCTCGAACAGGCGCTCCACCGAGGTGAGGTAGATGCGCCCGTCGCGGTGGAGCCGGACCAGCGGGTTGGCGTAGGCGTCGCGCACGCCGCCGGCCTCGGCGATCAGGCTCAGCACGGTGCGGTCCCCCCCCTCGAGCGCGTAGCGCCCGGGCCGGGTGACGCCCGAGACCACCTCGGCCGAGTTGGCGCGCCCCTCCTCGAGCGCGAGCTGGACCTGCGCCGAGGGGATGATGGCGGTCATCTGACGCTCGATCGCCTCGCGCGCGCGCTGCTCGCTCATCCCGGCGATCCGCACGTCGCCGACATAGGGGAGGAAGATCGAGCCGCCGGGCGCAACGCGCAGGCCGTCGAGCTCGACCACGCGCTGGCCCGGCGTGGTCAGGAGCGAGTTGTCCTCGGCGTCCCAGATCGCCACCGACACGGAGTCGCCGGGGGCGATGATGCGCAGCGCCGAGCCGGGCTCGCTGCCGATCCAGCCGTGGTTCGGCAGCGGGTTGACGGGGGGCCACTGCGCCACCTGCGGCAGGAACTCGCGGGTGACGAAGTAGACCGCGAAGTCGGGCGCCTCGTCGTTCGCGCCGCGCAGCACCTCGCGCCGCATCGGCGCGCCGCGCGGCAGGTTGCAGCCCGCCAGCAGCGAGGCCGCGCCGGCGAGCCCTCCCCCGAGGACGGAACGTCTGTCGATCATCGCCACCGGCTCCCGGCCCCCTCACGCCCCTCGCGGGCCGATCCCCTCAAGCGTCCCGGCGGAGCGGGCCCCGTGCCGGGCCGCCTCCGACGCCGCGGCACCTTGGACGCCCTGCGCCGCGCAGGATAGTGGGGGGCCATGGAGGGTCAACACGTCAATCCCACCGCCGCGCCGCGCGTGCGCATCCTGCATCTGGGCGCCAGCGGGCGGCTCGGGCGGATGGTGTCGCGCGCCTTCGACGGGCCGGCGGGCCGGGGCATCGAGGTGGTGGCGCAGCTCCGCCGCCCGCAGGACGCCGCGGAGGGCGCCGCCGGGGGCGGTGCGGTGGCGGGCGCCTGCGTCTGGTCGCCGCTCGACGGGCCCGTGCCCGACATCGGGCCGGTGGACGTGGTGATCGACCTCACGGGGGTGACGCGCGGGGATCGGGAGGCGCTGGCGCTCAACGTCGAGCTGGCGCTCGCGGCGATCGCGGCGGCCGAGCGGCTCGGCGCGCGCGCGGTCCTGCTGCCCTCCTCGGCGGCCGTCTACGGCGCGGGGCCGTGCCGCGAGGACGCCGCGCCCGCGCCGCTGTCGGACTACGGCCGCGCCAAGCTCGCCATGGAGCGCGCCGTCGCCGGGCGCGGCGCCACCTGCCTGCGGATCGGCAACGTCGCGGGCGCCGACGCGCTGCTCGGCGGCAACCCCGGAGGGGAGGCCGCGATCGACCGCCTGCCCGACGGGCGCGGGCCGCGACGGTCCTATGTCGGGCCGGAGGGGCTGGCGCGGGTGCTGGCGGGGCTCGCACGGCGCGCGGCGCGGGGCGAGGCGATGCCCGCGGCGCTCAACGTCGCGGCGCCGGGCGCGGTGGCCATGGAGGATCTGGCCCGCGCGGCCGGGCTGCGCTGGCGCCACCGCCCGGCGGCGCCGGGCACGATCGCCGAGGTGAGGCTCGACACCGCGCGCCTCGAGGCGCTCGTGCCGGGCGCCGCCGGGCCCGCCGACCCGGCGGCGATGGTGGCCGAGTGGCGACGCCTCGCAGGCGGCGCGCCCGCCTCGGCGGAGCGGCGCCGATGAGGCCCCCGTCCGCCCCGGGGCCCCGCCGATGAGCCGCGCGGCGGGCGCGGGCGCCGTCCGGCCGCGGGCCGCGCCCGACGGGCCCGCGGCCGGACAGGCGCCGCCCCCCCGCACGCCCGGCGCCAAGCGCGCGCTCGACCTCGCCCTGGCAGTCCCGGCGGCCGTCCTGGCGCTGCCGATCCTCGCGGTGCTGCTGCCCCTGATGTGGGCGGCGCAGGGGCGGCCGCTCCTCTACGGCTCGGAGCGGATGCGCGCGCCGGGGGTGCCGTTCCGGCTCCTCAAGCTGCGCACCATGCGCCCCACGGCCTCCGACAGCGGCGTCTCGGGCGGCGACAAGGCGGCGCGCATCACGCCGATGGGCCGCTGGCTCCGGCGCTGGCGCCTCGACGAGATCCCCCAGATCGTCAACGTGTTGCGCGGCGACATGAGCGTGGTGGGCCCGCGCCCGCCGCTGCGGCAGTACACCGAGGGGTTCCCCGACCTCTACGCGCGCGTGCTGACGATGCCGCCCGGCGTCACCGGCCTCGCCACGCTGGTCTACCACGCCCACGAGGAGCGGCTGCTCGCACGCTGCGCCTCGTCCGAGGAGACCCACGCCGTCTACGCCCGCGCCTGCGTGCCCCGGAAGGCCCGGCTCGACCTGATCTACCGCGAGCGATGGAGCCCATGCCTCGATCTGTGGGTGATCGCGCGCACGCTCGCGGCCCTGGCCGGCGCCGGGCCGCGGCGGAAGGGCCGGCGCTGACCTCGGGGGAATGTGGCCGATTTGCGGCAGTCCGCCGCCGATCGGGCGCCCGGCGCCCCGGGGGGTCTGCACCCTGCCCGCCCAAGCGGTTAAGGAGCGGGGGAACGCCCGGGGGACAGGGCCTGCGAGCCTTTGGCCGCGCGGCGCCGGGACCGCCTCGCGCCCGGCCCGAGGCACCCCGGCGGAGGACGAGAGGGCGAGCCCGCGCATGAAGCGAATCCTGAGCGCCATCGAGGCCTTGAGCCGTCGCCAGAAGGGCGTCGTGCTGATGCTCGCCGACGCAGCCATCGTGCCGCTCGCGCTGGTGCTGACGCTCCTGACCACGCCCCCGCCGGGGCTCGCGCTGCCGGGGAGCGCGCTGTCGCAGGACGCGGCGCTGCTGCCCGCGCTGGCGGCGGCGCTGATGGCGGTGGCGGGGGGGCTGTCGCAGGCCACGGGCATCGCGCGCATCGCGCTCTCGGACTTCGAGATCGGCGCGCTGGTCCGCGCCGGCTTCTTCGCGGCGCTGCTGACGCTGGCGCTGGCGAGCCTTCTGTCTCTGGCGGGCCTCGGCGCCGCGCCGGGGGTCTGCGCCGTCTTCGGCGCCTTCTACCTGCTCGGCGCCGTGGCCTCGCGCATGGCGATGCAGCGCACCATCCTGATGATCCGCCGCGCCGCGGGCCAGCGCGTCAAGGTGCTGATCTACGGCGCCGGCGCCACCGGGCGCCAGCTCGCCGCCGCGCTGCGCTCGCACGACAAGATCGAGGCGGTGGCGTTCCTCGACGACAACCCCGCGCTGCATGGCCTGCGCGTCGCGGGCCTCTCGGTGCTGCCGCCGGTGCGGCTGACGGAGCTGGCCAGGAGCCGCGGGATACGCCGGGTGCTCCTGGCCCTGCCCTCCTTGAGCCGACCGAAGCAGCTGCGGGTCGCCCGCAGGCTCGAGCGCGCGGGCCTCGAAGTCATGGCGCTGCCGTCCTTCGCCCAGCTCATCGGCGAGGAGGCGCTGGTGGACCGCTTCGCCCCGGTCAAGGCCGGGCGGCTCCTCGGGCGCGCCTCGCACGGCGAGGCGATGCGCGGCGGCTGCGACGGCTATCGCGGGCGCTCGGTGCTGATCTCGGGCGCGGGCGGCTCGATCGGCTCGGAGCTGTCGCGCCAGGTGCTCGCCTGCCGCCCGAAGCGCGTCGTGCTCTACGAGCTCTCCGAGCTCGCGCTCTACACCGTCGAGGCGGAGCTCTCGGCGATGGCCGCCGAGATCGGCGCCGAGGTCGTCCCCGTGCTGGGCTCGGTGTGCGACGCGCGCCAGGTGCGCGACGTGCTCGCGCGCCACGAGGTCGAGGTCGTCCTGCACGCCGCCGCCTACAAGCATGTCCCGCTCGTGGAGGCGAACCCGGTCGCGGGGCTGTCGAACAACGTGCTGGGCACCGCGACGCTCGCGCGCGCCGCCGCCCTCGCCCGCGTCGGGCGCTTCGTGCTGGTCTCGTCCGACAAGGCGGTGCGGCCCACCGGCGTGATGGGCGCCTCCAAGCGCCTGGCCGAGCTGGTGGTCCAGGATCTCGCCGCCTCCTCGCCGGAGACGCGCTTCGCCACGGTGCGCTTCGGCAACGTGCTGGGCTCCTCGGGCTCGGTGGTGCCGCTCTTCCAGGAGCAGGTCGCGCGCGGCGGCCCCGTCACGCTCACCCACGACGAGATCACGCGCTACTTCATGACCATCGAGGAGGCGGTGCGGCTGGTGCTGCTCGCGGGCTCGATGGCCGAGGGCGGCGAGACCTTCGTCCTGCAGATGGGCGAGCCGATGCGAATCCGCGACCTCGCCCGAGCCGTGATCGAGGCGCAGGGCTACACGGTGCGCGACGAGGACCATCCCGACGGCGACATCGAGATCCTGACCACCGGCCTGCGCCCCGGCGAGAAGCTCCACGAGGAGCTGACCCTCTCGGGCGACCGCCGGCCGACGCGCCATCCCAAGATCTTCGCCACCCTGGAGGCCAAGCTCTCGCCGATCGAGACCGCCTCGATGCTACGCGCCCTCGCCGCGGCCGTCGCCGAGAGCGACGCCGAGGGCGCCGTCTCGATCGCCGCCCGCTTCGTCGAGGGCGACCTCGCGGCCCACCTCCCCTCGGTCGCCGCCACCCCGTCCGCCGCCGCGCCGGTCGTGGCGATGACGCCCGCGGCGCGCCGCGAGGCCCACGCCGCGGGATGGACGGGGCGCGGCGCCGACGGCGCGGCGCGCATCGCACGCGCCTGATGCGCGCGGCCACGTTGCGGGCCGCGGCACGCGTGGCTAACGTCGCGGCACGGCGAGGCGCGGTCGGCATGGGGATCCGCTGCCGGTGACCGAGGGGACGCTCGACATGCCATCGCATCGGCCGGGTGCCACCGGCCCCAGCCCCAGCCCCGGCCGCGCACGAGCCACCGTCCGCGTCCGCTCGGCCGTCATCGCCGCGCGCGGCGCCCTGGGGCGGCGGCGCCTCGTGGCCGCGGCGGGCCTGACGGCGGCGCTCCTGGTGCCCGCCGCCGGCCCCGAGCCCGCCCGCGCCCAGGAGGGCGCCGCGCCCGCCGACCGCCTCACGCCGCTGCCCTCGCTCAACCTCTCCGGCACGACCGGGCTGATCGACATGCCCTCGGCCGACCACCAGCCCGAGGGCGAGCTCAACGCGACCGTCTCCTCCTTCGGCGGCATCACCCGGACCACGCTCACCTTCCAGGTCTTGCCGCGCGTCTCGGGCTCCTTCCGCTACGCCGGCTATCGGAGCCTGAACTTCGCGGGCTTCGACGACTACTACGACCGCAGCTTCGACCTGCGCGTCCTGCTCCTGCGGGAGCGCGAGGGGGCGCTCTGGCCCTCCGTCACCGTGGGCCTGCAGGACTTCATCGGCACCGGCATCGCCTCGGGCGAGTACGTCGTCGCCACCAAGTCGCTCGGGCGCGGCGTGAAGGTGACGGCGGGCCTCGGCTGGGGGCGGCTCGGCTCCTACGAGGACATCGGCAGCCCGTTCGGCGACCGCCCGCCGATCGACGTGGGCCTGGGCGGCGGCATCGACGCCGACGTGTTCTTCCGCGGCCCCATCGCGCCCTTCGGCGGCATCGAGTGGCAGGCCACCGAGCGCCTCGGCCTCAAGCTCGAATACTCCTCAGACGCCTACGACCTGGAGAGCCGCGACCAGGGCGTGTTCGACCGCGCGAGCCCGGTCAACGCCGGCGTCGAGTACCGGCTCAACGACTTCATCCGGCTCGGCGGCTACTACCTCTACGGCTCCGAGGTCGGCGCCTCCGTGCAGTTCGCGCTCAACCCGCGCCGCCCGCCCAACGCCGGCTCGATCGAGTCGGCCGCCCCCCCGGTGCTGCGCCGCCCGCCGCCCGCGGCGGGGGGCTACGCGACGGCCTGGGCCGGCAGCCCCGTCTCGGTCGCCACGCTGCGCGAGGGCGTGGCCGAGGCGCTCGACGACGAGGGGCTGCGGCTCGAGGCCTTCGCGGCCTCCCCCACCGCGGTCGAGATCCGCGTCGTCAACGAGCGCTACGACGCCTCGGCGCAGGCGGTCGGGCGCGCGGCTCGCGTGCTCTCGCGCACCATGCCGCCCTCGGTCGAGACCTTCACCATCGTGCCGGTGCGCGACGGTCTGGCGCTCTCGGCGGTCACGCTGCGGCGCTCGGATCTGGAGGACGCCGTGATCGAGCCCGGCGGGACCGAGGGGCTCCAGAGCGTGGCGCGCGTCTCGCGGCCCGGGCGCCTCGTGCCGGGCGCGATCGCCGAGGACGCCTATCCGCGCTACTCCTGGGCGATCGGCCCCTACACGCGCTTCAGCTACTTCGACCCCGGCCAGCCGGTGCGCTACGAGCTCGGCGCGCGCGCCGGCGCACGCCTGGACCTCGCGCCGGGCCTGATCGTGCAGGGCAGCGTGGCCCAGCCCCTCGCCTCGACGATCGACGACATCGACGCGGACGCGCTGGGCACGTCGGGCCTGCCGCGGGTGCGCACCGACTTCCCGCTCTACGGCCGCGACCTCGGCCCCGACCTCCAGGCGCTGACCGCGGCCTACTACACGCGGCTCGGCGGCGACGTCTACGGCCGCGTCACGGCGGGCTACCTGGAGCGCATGTTCGGCGGCGTCTCGACGGAGGTTCTCTGGAAGCCGGTGAACAGCCGGCTCGGCCTCGGGGTCGAGCTCAACTACGCGCGCTCGCGCGACTACGACCAGGGCTTCGGGTTCCAGGACTACGACGTGTTCACCGGCCACGCCTCGGCCTACTACAGGCTGGATTACGGGTTCACGGCGCAGGTGGACGCCGGGCGCTACCTCGCGGGCGACTGGGGCGCGACCTTCGGCCTCGCGCGGACCTTCGCCAACGGCTGGGTGGTGGGCGGCTTCTTCACGCTCACGGACGCCACCGCGGAGGAGTTCGGCGAGGGCTCCTTCGACAAGGCCCTGGTCCTGTCGATCCCGGTGTCGTGGTTCACCGGCCGCCCCGACCGCTCGCGCCTGAGCACCACCATCCGGCCGGTGACGCGCGACGGCGGCGCGCGGCTCGCGGTGGACGGGCGCCTTTACGGCATCCTGAGCCCCTACGACCGCGGGGAGATCGACGAGACATGGGGCAGGGTTCTGCGATGAGGGGATGGGCGCGCGCCGCCATGGCCCTGGCGCTCCTGGCCCTGCTGGGCGCGTGCAGCGGCGGGACGGGCGAGCTCGGTCGCGGGCAGGTGGGCGGCCTGACCTCGCTGCGGGTGGTGGGGCTCGTGGGCGACAGCTTGCGCGCGCGGCGCGCCGGTCCCACGCCCTTCACCCTGACCCGCGCCCAGCTCGCCGAGGCCGGGATCACCCAGCCCTTCCTCGTGGCGCGGCTTCCCGGCGGCGAGACGGCGGGCCTCCTGCCGGCCGCGGTCAACCGCGGGCGCATCGTGTGGGCCACCGAGGACGGCATCACGCTGACCGGGCGCGGGGGCGTGCTCGTGTCCACCCAGGGCCTCGGCGGCGACCTGCTCTCGGCCGAGACCGAGCCCTTGGTGCGCGCGCTCGCGGCCGGGCGCGGCGCGCGCTACCGCCGCGTCCTGCGCCGCCTCGACGGCGAGGGGCTGATCCTGCGCCAGCCCTACGACTGCGCCCTCGCGCTCGGGCCGCGCGAGGCCGTCACCGTGCTCGGCCTGCGCCACGACACGCGCCGCAGCACCGAGACCTGCCGGCCCGCGCTCCCGTCCGCCCCCGCGACGCCCGCCGCCTACGCGGCCGTCCCCTTCGTCAACACCTACAACGTCGGCGACGGCACGATCTGGGTGTCGCGCCAGTGGGTCGGCCCGGCGGTCGGCTCCCTGCGCCTTGAGCGGGTCATCGAGTGAGGCGCGCCCCGAGGCCACGGCGCCGCGTTGTGTCACCCATCTGCATCATTCCGCCGCCGCTGCGGAAAACGCCCCGGACGCGCGCGTTGTCGGGTGGGGCGGGCCATGCTAGGCCCGCCTCGGGACCACACATTCGGAGATCCGACCCATGTCCAAGACCCTCGGCCTGCTGCTGGCGAGCTCGCTGGCCGCCACGTCGGCGCTGCCGGCCCTCGCGGGCGGCCTCGACGACGCCATCATCGAAGCCCCCGTCGTGGTGGAGCCCGCGCCGCCGGCCGGCTCGCTCGGCCTGGGCGGCCTCGGCGCCGCCGGCGCCGTCGTCGGCGGCCTGGTGGCCCTCGGCATCATCGCGGCGGTCATCGACGACGACGAGGACGACGACGACGCGGCAAACACCACGCTCTCGGCCAACGGCGAGGTGGTCGAGATCAGCAACTGATCGCGCGCGGCCCGAGCGGGCCGACGCGACGGGGCATGACGGGCGGGCCTTCGGGCTCGCCCGTTTCGCGTCGGGCGGTCTCGTTCTCGGCATCTCGGACACCTCCGACATCGGCGTCAGGGTGCCCGTCCGTCCAGGTCAGCTCCCGCCCTGCGCCCGGAGCTGATGGAGCACCCGAACGGCGCGCGAGGGCTCGCCGGCCTCGTCGCGGTGCGCGACGATCCCGAGCCGGCGGCGCGCGGCTTCGCCCGGCTCTTCGCGCTCGGCGCGGTGAGCGCGGTTGAGGGGGCGCCCGAGGGCCTCACCGTCGCCACCGGGCTCGCCTCGGCCCCGATCCTCGTCACGACGCCCGACGCCTTCGCCCGCGCCTGGCCCGAGCACGACCTCGACGGCACCCCGCGCGGCGCCTTCGCGGCGCTGCGCATCCGGGTGGGCGACGCCGAGGCCGCGCGCGAGGCGCTGCGCCGCGGCGGCGTGCCGCATGTCGGGACCGAGCGCGGCGCCTCGGTCGGCCCCCGGCACGCGGGCGGCGTCGTGGTGGACCTCGCGGCGGCCTGACGGACGAGGGGGACCGGCGCATGGCCGCTCGGCGTCGGGCGGCCACGGGCGAGCGCGGCGGCGTCCCCATGGCCGCGTCCCGATCACGGGCTTCCCGCGGGGCTCCCCGCGGGATCGCGCGCCGAGCCCCGCCGGTCCCAGCCCCGCCGGTCTCGTCGGCGGTGGGGGCGGTGGCGCTGAGGGCGGCGCTCTCGCGGCGGGGGGCGGAGCGGTCCAGGCCGGGCTGGCGGGCGGCGCGGGTGGGCGGGAGGCCGCTGCGTACGAGCGCGCGGGCGGCGTCGCGCTTCTCGCGGTCGGGGGCTGGGCGGCGGGGGGCGGCCCTCGGCCCGCGGCGCGCAGGCCGTCCCGCGTCCTTGCGCGATCGGGCGGCGCTCGGACTGGGCGATGGCGCCGAAGACGGGGGAGGCGAGCCCGCCGGCCGCCGACCGCCGACCGCCGACCGCCGACCGCCGGCGGCCGACGCGGCGTCGACCCTCTCCTCGATCGAGGCGAGCGCGACGCCGCGGCCCTTCGACCAGTCCACGGCCTCGCGGCTCGCGTGAGGCGGGCGGCCGGGCCGATCGAGGCGCACGGCCACGAGGGTGCCGCCCGCGTGGGCGCGGCTCGTCGGCGCGGCCGGCCCCGGGCGCCCGAAGCCCGGCCCGGGACGACGTCCTGGTCGCCGTGGGTGGCGCCGGCGTCCGCCAGGCGCATCAGCTGGCCCGCGATGTCCTGGCCCGCGATGTCTTGGCCCGTGGCGGGGACGCGGGCGCGGCCCAGGGCCTCGGGCGTGGGGGCCAGCCCCATCCACGGCCTCGCCGCGGTGCCGCGGGCCTGGTCCGGGGCCGGACGCCCCATCCCCGGACCGCTCGGTCGCGGGACGCGCCCCGGCCGGCACGCCGCCTGCGCCCCCGCATCCGTCCACGAACCGCGGCCAGGATCAAGCGGGCTTCCCGACACGCGCGACGCCGTCGCGGGACGCTCCACCCCCGCCCCTGCGCGCGCCCGCCGCCCGCGCCGTCCCAGCGCCGCGCCCACGATCCAGACGCCGGCCGGGCGCGCCGCCTCGTTCGACCCGCCCTCCGATCACGACGAGGCCGCTCGGCGGTGCTCGCCCGCCCCGGACGGCGTCGCCGTCGAGCCGGCGGCGGCGGCCGCGCAACCGCCTCGGCTTCGCGCTGCGGCTCGCGCAGGTCGCGCGACCTCGGGCGCACCCTGCGCCCCAGGCGAGCGGCCCCCATGGGCCATGGCCGGTGTCGTCGCCGACCAGCTCGGGGTCGAGGCTGAGGTCTTCGACGACCACGCCGCCCGCGACGAGACGCGCCGCGAGCACGCGGCCGAGATCGCGGACCTCCTCGGGCTGCGGACGGTCGGGCAGGCCGACTGCCGCGCCGCGATCGCGGCGGGT
This sequence comes from uncultured Alphaproteobacteria bacterium, assembly GCA_963799455.1. Classification (GTDB taxonomy): domain Bacteria; phylum Pseudomonadota; class Alphaproteobacteria; order Rhodobacterales; family Rhodobacteraceae; genus CAWCXF01. Next base: position 272,144 of record CAWCXF010000008.1, read on the forward strand.
GCTGCGGCCGCGTCCGCGACCGAGCGGGGGGTGCCGATCGTCTCGGGCGTCGTCGAAGCTCTGAGGAGCCGGCGCCCCCTCGTCCCCGGGCCGGCGCTCGTGGAGCGGCCCGCCCTCGCCCGCCGCGGCCCGGGCGCGGCGCGAGGCGCATCGCGCTCCGGCCCGGCGCCCCCCACGGCGCGCTCGATCCCCTGGCCGCCGCGCCGGTCAGCATGACCACGATCGAGGAGGGCTGGGACGAGAGGCTGCGCCTGGCCGCCTCGGCCCGCGCCCGCACCGCGCCGCCCTCGGCGGTCCTGCGCAGGATCGCCGCCCCCGCGGTCCCGGCGCCCTCGACGAGGCGCTCGGGGAGATCGGCCGCGGCGGGCGCTCCGCCCCCCTGGCCGGCCGGCTCACGGAGGCCGCCCCGCGCCGGCGCGTCGTGCGCCGGCCTCGACAAGGGCGAGAGCCGCCACGCGCTCGCCCGCGCGGGCCTCCTCGACCGCCTGGGCGCGCGGCGCGACCGCGCCGCCGAGACGCTCGCCTGACCTGACCCTCGGGCCTGCGCCTCGGGCCTGACCCTCGCGCTCGACGCGATCGTCTCGTGCAACGCCACCCACCTCGCCCGCGCCGCGGCCTACGCCCGCTCGCAAGGCGCCGCTCAGGGACGAGGACCCCGCCCCGTCGCCCCCCATCCGTTGGGGCCGCGTCGCTCACCGGCGACCGCCTCCGGTCGCAGCTCGGGCGACCCCGCGAGCGCTTCCGCCCGCTCCGGACGCGGCGCCTCGACCCCGCCCGCTTCGCCGACCCCTGGCGTGCAATCCCGCAAAGACCCCCACGGGTCCCCGCCGCCGGGGGTCGATCTCGGCGTCGAGCCGGCACCCGGAGAGCCCATGCCGCCCCTTCCATGAGCCCCATGACGACGACATGGGTCGCGTCCCTGACGCGCCGCGCGAAGACGGCGCGCGCCGGAGCCCGTCGCGCGGGCCGCGCCACTCGGCCAGCCAGCGGGCCGCCGGCTCCGGCGGGCCGCCCGTCGGGCCGCCCGCCGTCAGAAGAGCCCGCCGTCAGAAGAGGAAGTCGCGGGCGTCGAGGGCGTCGAGCGAGACGTCCTTCAGGACGATGCGGCCCGCATCGCCCGCGTCGATCACCACGTCGTCGCCGCGCGCCCTCAGATGGTCGTCGCGCAGCGCGTCCCACGACCCGATCCCATCGACCCCGCCGAGGTCGATCCGCTCGGCGTCGTCGTCAGCGTCGAAGTCCATCACGCGGTCGCGGCCGAAGTCGCCGCGGAAGACGAAGGTGTCGCCGTCGGGGCCTCCCTTGAGCTTGTCGTTCCCCGCGCCGCCATCGAGCACGTCGCGCCCGCGGCCGCCGTCCAGCCGGTCGCGGTCGGGGCCGCCCTGGGCCCGGTCCGAGCCGGCCTGCCCCTTGATCCGGTCCGGGCCGGAGCCGCCGATCAGCCGGTCAGAGCCCTTGCCACCGCGCAGCTCGTCGGCGCCGGCCTGCCCCTTGATGAGGTCCGAGCCCGTGGAGCCCCCCATCCGGTCGTCGCCGGTGCCGCCGCGCATCCGGTCCGAGCCCGACCCGCCCTCGATCCGGTCGTCCCCACCGCCGCCGCGCAGGTCGTCCCTGCCCCCGTCGCCGCGCAGGCGATCGTCGCCCGAACCGCCGCGCAGTGCGTCGCCGCTCGACCCGCCGCGCAGCTCGTCGGCCCCGCCGCCGCCCCGCAGGTCATCGCGCGAGGCGCCGCCGAGGATCGTGTCGCGCCCGCCCTGGCCCTCGATCCGGTCGCCGCCGCCGTCGCCGCGCAGCTCGTCGCGCCCGTCGCCGCCGTAAAGCCGGTCGGCGCCCGATCCGCCCATCAGCCGGTCCGAGCCGTCGCCGCCCGTCAGCGCGTCGTCCCCCCGCCCCCCCCAGAGCCGGTCGGAGCCCGCCTCGCCGTGAAGCTCGTCCGCGCCGTCGTCGCCGTAGAGCCGGTCCGCCCCCTCGCCGCCGCGCAGCTCGTCGTCACCCGAGCCGCCGCGCAGCTCGTCGGCGTCGTCCCCCCCGTAGAGGTCGTCGTCCCCGAACCCGCCGTCGATCCGGTCGCGCCCGCCCTTGCCCCAGATCCGGTTGGCGGCGGCGTTGCCGATCACCCGGTCGTCGCCCCAGCCCAAGGTCGCGTTCTCGATCACCGTGCCCAGCGCGATCACCATGTTGCCCTCATGGCCGAAGAGGTCCGAGACCGCGCCCTCGCGCAGGTCGAGCCTCTGGTCGGTCCGCTGCGAGGCAAGCTGGACGCGGTCGGTGCCGCCCGTGTCGAGGACCGTGAAGGCCTGCGCGGAGCGGTGCCCCGCGACCCGATCGAGCATCCCGCCCGCGTTCGAGCCCTCGCCATAGGTGGTGTCGCCGGAGCGGACCGAGGCCCTGCCGTAGAGCGCGCGCATGGCCTCGATGTCGGCGATCATCGGCGTGACGGCGTAGGCCTTGTCGGCATCGACGTTCGGGTTCTCGCGCTGGCTGAAGTAGGACATGACCGAAACCTGCCAGCTGTCGTTGGCGAACTCCGCCTGGTCGAAGCCGGCTCGGTCGCCGTAGTCGCCGGGATGGCCGAGGCCGAGCGCGTGCCCGATCTCGTGCAGGTAGGTCTGGAAGCCGTAGCTGCCGGGGGCGGTGCCGTTGTCGGCGAGCCAGCGCGTCGAGACGTTGACGTCGGCCGACAGGATCCGGCTCCCCGAGAGGGCGAACTCGGCATGGGCGCCGGCGCGGTCGTCGTCGAAGGCGATGTCGGCGCCGCCGCGCCCGCCCGGCTCCGCCAGCGCCAGGCGGTAGGAGCCCGTCGCGCCGCCATACCCCGTCACCTGGGCGTAGTAGTGCCCGCCACCCTTGGTCGCCGCGACCGTGACCTCGGCCGAGGAGCCGCTGTGCTGGATGCCGATCGGGATCTGGCGGCCCAGCGCGTCGAAGAGCGCGAGGCCAGGGGATTTGAGCGCGTCCCCGCCCCGGCCCGTGACCGTGATCTTGGCGATCTCCCCGTCGGAGAGGTTGATCCGCACCCAGTCGCGGTCGCCCCCCATGATGCGGCCGTCGAGCGCCTCGCCCAAGGCCGCGCGCGCGCCCGTGGCGGTGGAGGCCGCGGCGTCGCCCCCCTCCCCCCGGACGGCGTCGGGCCTGAAGCCGCCCGCGACCTCGCGGAACCTCAGCCCGGTGACGGTGCTCCACTCGTCGAGCGCCGCGCGCGCGAGGGTCCGGCCGTCGGCGGTCAGCGCGCTCACGTCGTAGGTCAGCGTGCCGCCCGCCTTCACGTCGAAGGAGCGGGGCTGGCTGACGTTCCAGTAGTCGGTCAGCAGCTTGGAGCCGATCGCGGACGGTGAGAGGGTTCTCGACGCCGCGCTCGCCCCGGCGGTCGCCACGGGATCGAGGCCCGGTGCCGCGCGGTCCGGGTCATCGCTGCGGGGCTGCGGCTCGGCACGGTCGGCGCTCATGTCGGTTCCTCCTGGTCGCGTCCCATCGGACCGGGGCGTCGCCCGAACGGGCTTTGGGCCCGCGGCGCGCACCCGGTGTCGCGGTCCCTTGGCCGCAGGGGCGTTTCGAAGCCCTTACCTCGACAGATCGACGTGATTTCGCGCGGTCCCCGGCCATGGGCGGCGGCACGCACGGCCCGTTCCGACCATGCCTAGCCCGGTCGGGCGACGGGCTCCTCCCCGGCGCGGTGGCCGACGCGCCCCATCGGCCGCGATCCGCCGATCGCAGGCAGGAACCGCCGTCCCATCAATGCCTTGACGTTTCTCACGGGCTCGCCTCGACGGCCGGCTCCTGAGCCCGCGGCGCAACATCGGCGCCGCGCGAGCATCGACGCGGGCGCGGCGCCGAGGCCGGCGGGCGTGGGGGGCCAGGGAAATGCTTCGAATTGGCAGGGGGACGGCCGATTGGCGCCCGGCAACTCCACGAGCGGGGCTTGCGCCGGGCCGCGCCACCACTCCCCATCGCTCGTCACGGGCAGCCGCTCGTCCCGAGACGGCGGATCGGCCGGCCCAAGCGCCTTGTGTCCCCCGCCGGTCCTCGGGGCCGGTGCTCAGGCGGCGTGACGACCGCGCCGAAGCCGTTTGGAGAGCGATGCGTCCATCGCTCGATCGCCGGAGAGGGCGATGCGATCGGGGGCGGATTTCCTCGGCGACGCTGGTGCGCCCCATCCAGGTCGAGACCCGAGATGGGCCGCGACATGGAGATCGACATCGAAGCGCGGATCCACGACGCCGGGATCGGTCTCGACGCCCGGCTTGACGATCGGCGAGTGTCGCCTGTCCGGCGCGCCGGTCCGCTCGAGGATGGGCTTGACGACGGACCCGCGCCGGGGCGGCGCGGCGTGGGTGATCCTGCGGCGGATGCTCCCCAACCGCGCCCGGTCGCCGAGGCCGTCGAGCGCCAGGTCGGGATCGAGGCGCTCGCGCGCCCAGCCGCCGATCGCGTGGACGAGCGGCTCCTGCTCGTCGGCCGTCCCGGTCGGCGGGTGGGCGACGCGGTCGCCGGGATCCCGGGTCCGTTCGATCGGGCCGCGATCCCGCATGTCCTCGAGCCGCCGCGACGGCAGGCCCCGAGACATGCCGGACACGCCGCGCGGGAGCTTGCACCGTGAGTTCGGAAGGTGATCGACGCCATGGTCGCCGTCGAGGGCGAGGCCAAGCGCGGCGTCGCCTGGGTCCGGATCAAGGAGGGCGGGGGCGGGGACCAGGCGGTCGGTGGCGGCGCGCCGACCACAGCGGCGGTCCGGCGGATGGCCGCCGAGCAGCCGCGCCGCCCGGCCTGCGTTGCGGCCCAGGCCTGCGCCGGGACGGGCCGGGAGGGGCGCGCTACCCGCTTTCGTCCCGAGCCCGGGTGGGCTAGAGCGCCGCGCAGGATCGCGCGAGGAGCCCCATGTCCAAGATCAAGGTCGAGAACCCGGTCGTCGAGCTCGACGGCGACGAGATGACCCGCATCATCTGGGACTTCATCAAGCAGAAGCTGATCCTGCCCTATCTCGACGTGGACCTCCTCTACTACGACCTCGGGATCGAGAGCCGCGACGCGACCGACGACCGGATCACGGTCGATGCGGCCGAGAAGATCCGCGAGGTCGGCGTCGGCGTGAAGTGCGCCACCATCACGCCGGACGAGGACCGGGTGAAGGAGTTCGGCCTCAAGAAGATGTGGCGGTCCCCCAACGGGACGATCCGCAACATCCTGGGCGGCGTGATCTTCCGCCAGCCGATCATCTGCCGCAACGTGCCGCGCCTGGTGCCCGGCTGGACCAAGCCCATCGTGGTCGGCCGCCACGCCTTCGGCGACCAGTATCGCGCGACCGACTTCCGCTTCCCCGGCCCCGGCACCGTCACGATCAAGTTCGTCGGCGAGGACGGCGAGACCATCGAGCACGAGGTGTTCCAGGCGCCGGGCCCGGGCGTGACGATGGCGATGTACAACCTCGACGACTCGATCCGCGATTTCGCGCGCGCCTCGATGAACTATGGCCTGAACCTCGGCTGGCCGGTCTATCTCTCGACCAAGAATACCATCCTCAAGGCCTATGACGGCCGCTTCAAGGATCTGTTCCAGGAGGTGTTCGACGCCGAGTTCGCCGACGCCTTCGAGAAGGCCGGCATCACCTACGAGCACCGATTGATCGACGACATGGTGGCCTCGGCGCTCAAATGGTCGGGCGGCTACGTCTGGGCGTGCAAGAACTACGACGGCGACGTGCAGTCCGACACCGTGGCGCAGGGCTTCGGCTCGCTCGGCCTCATGACCTCCGTTCTCATGACCCCCGACGGCAGGATCGTCGAGTCCGAGGCCGCCCATGGCACCGTCACGCGCCACTTCCGCCAGCATCAGAAGGGCGAGGCAACGAGCACCAATTCCATCGCGTCCATCTACGCTTGGACGGGGGGCCTCAAGCATCGCGCGAAGCTCGACGGCAACGACGCGCTGCGGAGCTTCGCCGAGACGCTCGAGCGCGTCGTGGTCGAGACGGTCGAGGCGGGCCACATGACCAAGGATCTGGCGCTGCTCGTCGGGCCCGACCAGGAATGGCTCACGACGCAAGGGTTCCTGGAAACGGTGGACGAGAATCTCGATGCCGCCCTCGCGTGACGGCCTTCCGGTTCAGCCGCGCCGACGTCGAAGCAGGGCGATTCCCCTGAGCCCGGCGGCGAGGAGCGGGAGCGAGGCCGGCACGGGGATGGGCGCGGGAATCGGGTCGCCGCCGCCCGCCCCGGCACCGCGGCCCGTGTCCGGCGTTTGGGGCTCCGGCACAGAGGCCATGGCGAAGTCCAGCCCGGTGATGAAGAACCCGTCGTTGAAGGAGGATGGCAGGATGCCGCCCAGCGGGTCGTCGGTCCGCGGCGGCGCCCCGATCGGGACGCTCTGCACGCCTTCGAAGGACAAGGCGTAGTCGAACGGCCCGTCGCCCGCGTCGTCATCGCCCTTGAAGACCTCGAAGCCGGCGATCCCGGAGAGAAAGCCGTCCGAGAAATCCAGCGCCGCCGACCCCGCCGCCGCGAACAGGTCGCGGCCGAGCTTCGCCGCGTCGTCCACGCCGAGGCCCTTCACGTCCACGGGCGCCTCAAAGGTGAAGAGCGCGAAGTCGAACTTCCGGGGCAGACCCGAATCGACGACGGGGCCGATGTTGTCGCAGCCCGGGGGCGATGCCGGCCGAGCCGGCCGTCGCATCCGCGCGGGTCGCCGGGATGCGGGGCGGAGGCTGGGACGGCAGGCCTAGCCCCTCGCTCCCGAGGCCCCCTGGTCGATTCCGAACACGGGTAACGCAAGGGCCCCCGGACCCGTCGGGAACGGGCCGAAGACGGTGGCGTCGTCGCCCTCCGTGCCGATCTCGGCGCTGAAGCCCTGGTCCGAGACCTCGACGCCATCCACGGTTCGGGTGAGAGCGGTCGGGCCGACCGGGAGCCCCGACGGGGACGACAGATCGAGGGTGGCGGCATGGACCGTCCGGCCGCGAGCCCCGAAGGCGCAAGCAAGGATCGCAGGGAGGGGGATGGGGCGTGAATACGCTGGCATGGACGCTCATCCCCTCGTCAAGCTAGACCACCATGGGGCCGCATGGCGACCCAGCGTCAACGCTGAGGCGGTCGGTGCCGGAAGTCGAGGCGGGGCCTCGATCGCGTCGCGTGCCATCCGGCCGCATGGCGCCGCCCCGTCGGCGCCCGCGCCACGGAGATGCCACCGCCGGGCCTTCCGGGGCGGCGCACGAGCCCCCGGCCAGAAGATCCCCGACGCTGCGGCCCGCGGCGGTTGCCGCGGCGCGGCGAAGGGCTTAGGTGCGCCTCGACCCCTCCTCACGCCCCCGCACTCCGACCATACGAGGCCGCCCGATGGACCTGCGCAACGTCGCCATCATCGCCCATGTCGATCACGGCAAGACCACGCTCGTGGACGCCATGCTGCGTCAGTCGGGGGCGTTCCGCACGGGCCAGGCGGTGGCCGAGCGGGCGATGGATTCGAACGACCTGGAGCGCGAGCGCGGCATCACCATCCTCGCCAAGGCGACCTCCGTGGAGTGGCGCGGCGCGCGGGTCAACATCGTGGACACGCCCGGCCACGCCGATTTCGGCGGCGAGGTCGAGCGGATCCTCTCGATGGTGGACGGGGTCGTGCTGCTGGTGGACGCCGCCGAGGGGCCGATGCCGCAGACCAAGTTCGTCACCGCCAAGGCGCTTGCGCTGGGGCTGCGGCCGATCGTCGTGCTCAACAAGGTGGACAAGCCCGACGCCGAGCCCGACCGGGCGCTGAACGAGGTCTTCGACCTCTTCGCGGCGCTCGATGCCACCGAGGAGCAGCTCGACTTCCCCGCGCTCTACGCCTCGGGCCGCGCCGGCTGGGCCGACGAGTCCCTGGGCGGGCCGCGCGAGGATCTCTCGGCGCTCTTCGAGCTGATCCTGCGCCACGTCCCCGCGCCGCGCCAGCAGGCCGCGGCCGACCAGCCCTTCCGGATGCTCGCCACCACGCTCGGCGCCGATCCCTTCATCGGGCGGATCCTCACGGGCCGCGTCGAGTCGGGGCGCCTGAGGACCGGCGACGCGCTCAAGGCGCTGTCGCGCGAGGGCGACGTGCTGGAGCGCTTCCGCGTCTCCAAGGTGATGGCGTTCCGCGGGCTCACCCAGGCCCCGATCGAGGAGGCCGTGGCGGGCGACATCGTGACCATCGCGGGCATGTCGAAGGCGACCGTCGCCGACACGCTCTGCGACCCCGCGATCGACCTGCCGCTGCCCGCCCAGCCGATCGACCCACCCACGATCTCCGTCACCTTCGGCATCAACGACTCGCCGCTGGCGGGCCGCGACGGCAAGAAGGTCCAGTCCCGCGTGATCCGCGAGCGCCTGATGCGCGAGGCCGAGCTCAACGTCGCCATCCGCGTCGCCGACACGCCCGGCGGCGAGGCCTTCGAGGTCGCGGGGCGCGGCGAGCTCCAGATGGGCGTGCTGATCGAGAACATGCGCCGCGAGGGCTTCGAGCTGTCGATCTCGCGCCCCCAGGTGATCCTGCGCGAGGAGGGCGGCCAGCGGCTCGAGCCCGTCGAGGAGGTCACGGTCGACGTGGACGACGAGCACGCCGGCATCGTGATCGAGAAGCTCACCGGCGCGCGCCGCGGCGATCTGGTGGAGATGCGCCCCGCCGGCGCCGGCAAGACGCGGCTCATCGCGCACGTCCCCTCGCGCGGGCTGATCGGCTACCACGGCGAGTTCCTGACCGACACGCGCGGCACGGGCGTGCTCAACCGCGTGTTCCACGGCTGGGCGCCCCACAAGGGGCCGATCCCCGGCCGCCGCCAGGGCGTGCTGATCTCGATCGAGAACGGCGCCTCGGTGGCCTACGCGCTGTGGGGGCTGGAGGATCGGGGGCGCATGTTCATCGGCGCGCAGGAGCCGGTCTACACCGGCATGATCATCGGCGAGCACTCGCGCGACAACGACCTCGAGGTGAACCCGTTGAAGGGCAAGAAGCTCACCAACATCCGCGCCTCGGGCACCGACGAGGCGGTGCGGCTGACCACGCCCGTCACCATGTCGCTGGAGCAGGCCATCGCCTACATCGACGACGACGAGCTGGTCGAGGTCACGCCCTCCGCGATCCGACTGCGCAAGCGCTTCCTCGACCCCCATGAGCGCAAGCGCCAGGCCCGCGCGGCGGGGTAGCCCGAGACACGAGCTTGTTACCCGAGACGCCGCGTCGGACGTTCACAACTCAAGGTTGACGCCTTATGGGGGAGGCCGATCGGCGCTATCTGGGGCATCGACCGGCCATCGACCGAGGTGACGCTTCCGTGGACTCCGATCCGACCCATCCAGCCTTGAGCGACCGGCCGGACGATCCCCCGCGCTGGGTGCTCGATGTGCTGTGCGACCTTCAGAGAGTTGCGGACAAGAGGGGGATGAAGGCCTTCTCGCACGAGCTGCGTCGGATCCGCACCCAGTATCGGCATGAACAGTGCGAAGCTGGGAGGAGCGCGGCCTCCACCCGGTCGCCGAACCCCTGCTAGCTCGCCGGTGCGAGCCCCACGGGGTCGCCCGATCTCACCGTCCCGTCCACGACCGCCTGCGCATACCAGCCGCCATGGCCGCGCACGGCGTTGTAGCCGCCCTCGCCCAGCGCCTCCTCCATCCGCGAGCAGGGCGGGCATGGACCGGTGATCTCCACCACCGCCGTCCCCAACGTCACTCGACGCCCCCGCAGCGCGGCGAGGTTCAGGCCCCGGACGACGACGTTGCGGCGCAGACGCTCGGGCTCGACCGCGTCGTGCCCGAGGAGCGCCGCGATCACCGGCAGGTGCTCGGCTTGGATCAGCGTCACCGCCCGCCTGCCGGCCGAGGCGTGATCGCCCGCGAGCACGCCGTCTGTCATCCAAGCCTCGGCGACGGGGCGGATCGCCTCGCGCCGCGCCGGGCGCAGGCCGATCCAGACGACGCGTCCCTCGCGCGGGAAGCGCGCTGTCAGCTCGGACAGGGGGATCATCAGAGCCCCTCGACGATGACCAGCTCGCGCTCGGCGGCGTCCCTCGCATGGGTCAGCGCCTCGCGGTAGGCATCGCTCTCGTAGCAGGCGACGGCGTCCTCGAAGCTCGGGAAGCGGGCGACGACGTTGCGCGGCCGCTCGCGCCCCTCCATCTGCCGCCAGCGGCCGCCGCGGGCGAGGAACGCGCCGCCATGGGCCGCGATGGCCGGCCCCGCGAGGGCGGCGTAGCGGGCGTAGGCCTCCTCGTCCGTCACCGTGACGTGGGCGATCCAGAACGCCGTCACAGCGCGCCCAGCCGCGCCTCGACCGCCGCCAGCGCGGCCGCCGCGTTCTCGGCCGACGGGCCGCCGGCCTGGGCCATGTCGGGCCGCCCGCCCCCGCCCTTGCCGCCGAGCTCCGCCGCCGCCGCGCGCACGAGGTCCACGGCCGACACCCGCCCGGTCAGGTCGGGCGTCACCCCCGCGGCGACCGCCGCCTTGCCGCCCGCGTCGGAGACGAGGACCACGACGCCCGAGCCGAGGCGGGCCTTGTGGCCGTCCACGATCCCCGGCAGCTCCCGGCCGCCGACCCCATCCAAGACCTGAAGGACCGCGCGCATCCCGTTGATCTCCCTCTCGGGGGACGCTCCGGAGCCGCCGCCCATCGCCAGCGCGCGCTTGAGCTGGGCGACCTCCCCCGCGAGCGCGCGGCGCTCGTCGAGCAGCGCCTGGACACGAGCCGGCACGTCCTCGGGCCGGGCGCGCAGCACCTGCGCGGCCTCCGCGAGGCGCCGCTCCTGGGCCGCGAGATGCGCGCGCGCGGCCTCGCCCGTGATCGCCTCGATCCGGCGCACCCCGGCCGAGGAGGCGCTGTCGCCCAGGGCGACGAAGAGCCCGATCCGGCCGGTGGATCCGACATGCGTGCCGCCGCAGAGCTCGATCGAGTAGGTCGCGCCGTCCGCCCCCTTGCCCGAGCCGTCGAGGCGGCCCATCGAGACCACGCGCACCTCGTCGCCGTACTTCTCGCCGAAGAGCGCCTGGGCGCCCAAGCCGCGCGCCTCGTCGGGCGTCATGATCCGCGTGGTCACGGGATCGTCGCGGCGGATGTAGGCGTTGACCTCCCCCTCGACGGACGCGACCTGCTCGGCGCTCAGGGCCTGTCCGTGGCTGAAGTCGAAGCGCAGCCGGTCGGGCGCGTTGAGCGAGCCGCGCTGGGCCACATGGTCGCCCAGATGCCGGCGCAGCGCCTCGTGCAGCAGGTGCGTCGCCGAGTGATTGGCGCGGATGGCAGCGCGACGCTCGTGGTCCACCGCGAGCTGCGCGCCCTGGCCGGGACGGATCTCGCCCCGCTCGACGGTGGCGAAGTGGATGAACACGCCCGCGTGCTTGCGCGTGTCGGTGACGCACGCGCGCCCGGTGTCGGTCACGACCCAGCCGGTGTCGCCCACCTGGCCGCCCGCCTCGGCGTAGAACGGCGTCTGGTTGAGCAGGAGCGTCACGTCCTCGCCCTCGCCCGCGCCCTCCACCTCGCCGAAATCGCGCAGCACGGCGAGGATCTGGCCCTCGGCGCCTTCGGCGTCGTAGCCGAGGAACTCCGTGGCGCCGTGGCGCTCGGCCATGTCGAACCAGACCGAGGCGTCGGCGCTCTCGCCGGAGCCCGCCCAGGCGGCGCGGGCCTGCATCCGCTGGGCGTCCATCGCCGCCTCGAAGGCGTTGAGATCGACGCCGCGGTTGCGCTCGCGCAGCGCGTCCTGGGTGAGATCGAGGGGAAAGCCGTAGGTGTCGTAGAGCTTGAACGCGGTCTCGCCGGGCAGATGCGCGCCCTCGGGGAGCCGCGCCACCTCCTCGTCGAGGAGCCGCAGGCCGCGGTCGAGCGTCTGGCGGAAGCGCGTCTCCTCGGCGCGCAGCGTCTCCTCGATCAGCGGCTGCGCGCGCACCAGCTCGGGGTAGGCCGCGCCCATCCGGCGCACCAGCTCCGGCACCAGCCGGTGCAGCAGGGGCTCGGCGGCCCCCGCCTGGCGTGCGTGGCGCATGGCGCGGCGCATGATCCGGCGCAGCACGTAGCCGCGCCCGTCGTTCGCGGGCATCACCCCGTCGGCGATCAGGAACGAGGTCGAGCGCAGGTGGTCGGCGACGACGCGGTGATGCGTGCGCGCCGGCCCGTCGGGGTCGGTGGCGGTGGCGCGGGCCGACGCCTCGATCAGCGCGCGCATGAGGTCGGTGGCGTAGTTGTCGTTGGTGCCTTGCAAAAGCGCCGCGACGCGCTCGATGCCCATGCCGGTGTCGATCGACGGGCGCGGCAGCGGCGTGCGCGTGCCGTCGGCGTGCTGCTCGAACTGCATGAAGACGAGGTTCCAGATCTCGACGAACCGGTCGCCGTCCTCCTCGGGGGAGCCCGGCGGGCCGCCCCAGTAGCGATCGCCATGGTCGTAGAAGATCTCCGAGCACGGGCCGCAGGGTCCGGTCGGACCCATCATCCAGAAATTGTCCGACGTGGCGATGCGGACGATGCGCTCCTCAGGAAGCCCGGCCAAACGGCGCCACAGATCGGCCGCCTCCTCGTCGTCGTGATAGACCGTCACCAGCAGACGCTGCGCGTCGATCCCCAGGCCGCGAGTGACCAGATCCCACGCCATGTCGATGGCTTCCGCCTTGAAGTAGTCTCCGAAGCTGAAGTTTCCGAGCATCTCGAAGAAGGTGTGGTGCCGGTTGGTGTAGCCCACGTTGTCGAGGTCGTTGTGCTTGCCGCCCGCCCGCACGCATTTCTGGGCCGTGGTGGCGCGGGTGTAGTCGCGCGTCTCGACCCCGGTGAAGAGGTTCTTGAACTGGACCATGCCCGAGTTGGCGAACATCAGCGTCGGGTCGTTGCGCGGCACCAGCGGCGAGGACGGCACGACCTCGTGCCCCGTCCGCGCGAAATGGTCGAGGAAGGTCGAGCGGATCTCGGCGAGGCTGGTCATGGCGGCGGTCCCGGGGGCTGCGTCGCGCCGGTCTAGCCGCGCCCCAACCGTGTGTCCATGCGACGCGCGGACATGAGAGGGGCGCCCGCATGACGGACGCCCCCTTCGATCGGTCCGCGGGGATCAGCCCTCCAGGAGGTCGTCGCGCTCCTCCTCGGGCGCGCCCATGGGCAGGTCGAAGTCGAGGCCGTGCGCGGCGCGGATCTTGTCCTCGATCTCGAGCGCCATGGTGGGGTTGTCGCGCAGGAACTGCTTGGCGTTCTCGCGGCCCTGGCCGATGCGCTCGTCGCCATAGGAGAACCAGGCGCCCGACTTCTGCACGATGCCGGCCTTCACGCCCATGTCCACCAGCTCGCCCGTCTTCGAGATGCCCTCGCCATACATGATGTCGAACTCGACGACCTTGAACGGGGGTGCCACCTTGTTCTTGACGACCTTGACGCGGGTGGAGTTGCCCACGACCTCGTCGCGGTCCTTGATCGAGCCGATGCGGCGGATGTCGAGGCGCACCGAGGAGTAGAACTTGAGCGCGTTGCCGCCCGTGGTGGTCTCGGGGCTCCCGAACATGACGCCGATCTTCATCCGGATCTGGTTGATGAAGATGACCATGCAGTTCGAGCGCGAGATCGAGCCGGTGAGCTTGCGCATCGCCTGGCTCATCAGGCGGGCGTGCACGCCCACCGACGAGTCGCCCATGTCGCCCTCGAGCTCCGACTTGGGCGTCAGCGCCGCGACCGAGTCCACCACGACCATGGACACGGCGCCCGAGCGCACCAGCGTGTCGGTGATCTCCAGCGCCTGCTCGCCGGTGTCGGGCTGCGAGATCAGCAGCTCGTCGAGGTCCACGCCGAGCTTCTTGGCGTATTGCGGGTCGAGCGCGTGCTCGGCGTCCACGAAGGCGCACACGCCGCCCTTCTTCTGCTCCTCGGCGATGCAGTGGATGGTCAGCGTCGTCTTGCCGGAGGATTCGGGGCCGTAGACCTCGATGATGCGGCCCTTGGGCAGCCCGCCGATCCCGAGCGCGATGTCGAGCCCCAGCGAGCCGGTCGAGGTCGCCTCGATCTCGGGCATCGCCTGGCCCGCGCCGAGCCGCATGATCGAGCCCTTGCCGAACTGCCGCTCGATCTGCGCGAGCGCGCTGTCGAGCGCCTTCTGCTTGTCGGCGGCCTTGCGGTCGGTCATGTCGATGAGGTTCGCTGAAGCCATTGGGTCCACCCTTGTGGCACGGCGCCCGAGCTGCGGCAACGCCGGTGATGTTCGCGTTGTGTTCCGTCGTTCACAGATGGGGCAGTTCCGTGGCGAACGCAAGGCGAAGCGCCCCTCGGGACGGCTTACGGGCCGAAGGGCTAACGGATCCTTGACGGCCCCTCGGTCCCGGCCGGCAGGCCCCGCGCGGCGGCGCTTCGCTCAGCTCAGCTGGCTCTGGACGGTGCTGGCGAGGTCGTTGAGCGAGAAGGGCTTGGGCAGGAACACCGAGTCGGGGATCATGCCCTCGGCGTCGTCGAGCGCGTCCTCGGCGTAGCCCGAGACGAACACCACCTTGGTCTCGGGGCGCGCGCGCAGCGCCTCGCGCACCCAGGTGGGCCCGTTCATGCCGGGCATGATGACGTCGGTGACGAAGAGGTCGATGCGCAGCTCGCGGTCGTCGAGGATGCCCAGCGCGTCCTCGGCCGACTCGGCCTCGATCACGGTGTAGCCGCGCAGGCGCAGCGCGCGGGAGGCGAAGGCGCGCACCGGGGCCTCGTCCTCCACCAGGAGCACGACGCCCTCGCCGACGACGACGGGGGGCTTGGCGGGCTTGGCGGCGGGCTCGGCCGCGACCATCGCCTGGGGCTGGGTCTGAGCGGGCAGCATCAGGGTGAAGGTGGTGCCGACACCGAGGGTCGAGTCCGCGAAGATGAAGCCCCCCGTCTGCTTGACGATGCCGTAGACGGTCGAGAGCCCGAGCCCCGTGCCCTCGCCCGGGCGCTTGGTGGTGTAGAAGGGCTCGAAGATCTTGATGAGCTTGTCGGGGGCGATGCCGACCCCCTCGTCGATCACGCGCAACAGCACGTAGTCGCCCGGCGGCACCTCGGCGCGGTCGCGCGTCAGCGGCTCGGCGAGGTGGCAGTTCTCGGTCTCGATGCGAACGTCGCCACCCTCGGGCAGCGCGTCGCGCGCGTTGACGACGAGGTTCATCAGCACCTGCTCGAGCTGGCGCTTGTCGGCGCGGATCGGGTGCAGCTCGGGGTCGTGCGCGAGCCGCAGGCGCACCTTCTCGCCCACGAGCCTGTTGAGCAGGTGGATCAGCTCCGAGAGCGTGTCGCGCAGGTCGATGGTCTCGGGCTGGAGGTTCTGCTTGCGCGAGAACGCGAGGAGCTGGCCCACCAGCGAGGCCGCGCGGTTGGCGTTCTGGCTGATCTGGGTGAGGTCGCCATAGTCCGGGTCGCCCTGGTCGTGGCGCAGCATCAGCAGGTCGCAATGGCCCGAGATCGCCGTCAGCAGGTTGTTGAAGTCGTGCGCGACGCCGCCGGCGAGCTGGCCGATGGCCTGCATCTTCTGGCTCTGGACGAACTGCGCCTCGAGCGTCTTGAGCTCGGTGGCGTCGATCAGCACGGCGACGAGCCGCGGCCCGTGATCGGTCATCACCCGCTCCAGCGTGATCTGGAGGAAGACGTCCGAATGCGCGCGACGCGCCCGCAGCATCTCGGAGTGCCCAAGGCCCCGGCCGCCGAAGGCGTCGTCGATCCAGGTCGTGACCGAGCGGCCGAGCCCCTCGACCAGCTCGGTCATGCGGGTGCCGGGCACGATCTCGTCGGCCAGCAGCTCGCGCGACATGCGGTTCGACATCTCGACGGTGCCGCCGGGCTCGATGCGCAGCAAGGGCACCGGCACGTCGTCGAAGAACGGCCAGGAATCGGCGCCGGCCGGCACCTCCGCCTCGCTCGTGCCGGGCAGGACGTGGATGCGCCGGCGGTCGGGGCCGCCGTCGAGCTCGCAGACGATGGCGCGGATCGGGCCCTCGGCGGTCTCGATCCAGTGCGGCCGGCCCGAGACGATCGCCTTGTCCCGGAACACCCGGTCGAGCGTCTTGGCCCGCCCGCCGACGAGGCGGCGCATCGGCTCGTTCATGTGCAAGATGGTGCCGCCGCGGCTCGCCGTCAGCACCGGCAGGGCCTCGGCGGAGGCCTCCGAGCCGCCCGCGCCGGCGGCGGCGTCGAGCTCGTCCACGCGCCACAGGAAGCCCGCCGCGCCGAGCCGGTGGACCGCGACGCGCAGATGGCCCCGCGGGCTCGCCACGTCCTCGCGCGCGCTGCCCGAGGAGGCGGCGCGGGCGCGCAGGCGCTCGGCCACGGCGGCGGGGTTGGCGAAGCGCCCCGAGAGGAAGCGCGAGACCGTGGTGCGGTCCTGCGGGTCGCGGCGCGCGGCCTCGGCCGCCTTGTTGAGCGCCACCACCGCGCCCTCGGGGTCGGTGACGAGGCAGGGCGCCGGATCCTCGGCCACGACGCGCACGGCGCGGCGATGCAGCCGCTGGGCGCGGCGCGCGTCGAGCGCGCTCAGCCCGGCGACCAGCGCGAACAGCGTCGCGGCCGTCGCCGAGGCGCCGAACAGCGCGAGCTGCGCGGCCGGCGTCGTGGCCAGGAAGGTCGCGCCGAAGGCCACGGCGGCGGCGAGCGCCAGGATCATGGCGCGCGGCCTGAGCGCGAGCGCGGTCCTGACGATCGGGTGGGGTGCGGCGAGGCCGAGCTGCATGAGGGATCCTCGAAGGCTGTGCACGGCCGCAGCCATGCGCCGGCGCGCCTTAATTCTCAGTAAAGTGCCCCTTGCTCAACCCCAGATGGTGCACCTCAAGGATCGGTGACCGGGATGGCGCGCCGCAGGATCGACGCCGCAGGATTGACAGGGCGAAGCCGTCGCCGCCATCGAGCGGGGTCAGGCGCCTGCGGCCCTCCTCGCCCCAACCCGGACGGCGATCGAGGAACGCCGCCACCCGCGCGCCGTTCTCCGCCTCCAGCAGCGAGCAGGTGACGTAGGCGATCGCGCCGCCGGACCCGGTGAGGCCGGCGGCCGTGTCGAGGATCGCGTCCTGGGCGCGGCACAGGGCCTCCAGCCGCTCGGGCGTCAGGCGCCACTTGCCCTCCGGGTCGCGGCGCCACGTCCCGCTGCCCGAGCAGGGCGCATCCGCGAGGACCACGTCGTAGGGGGCCTGCGAGCCCGGCTCGCGCAGGATCGTCACCTCGGCTCCCGCGCGCTCGGCGCGGGCCGGCAGGTCGCGCATCCGGCCGCGCTCGGCGTCGTGGGCGAGGATCCGCCCCGCCCCGCGCGCCGCGAGCGCCAGCGCCTTGCCCCCTCCACCGGCGCACAGGTCGAGGATCCGGCCGCCCGAGGGGACCGAGTCGGCGACGGCCTGGCTGGCGGCGTCCTGGATCTCGACGAGGCCCTCGGCGTAGGCGCGCGTGCCCTTGAGACGGCGTGCGCCCTCCGTCACCTCCAGCGCGGAGGGCGAGAGCGGATGGGGACGGGTCTCGACGCCCTCGCGCGTCAGCGCCTCGGCCGCCTCGCCGCGCGAGAGGCGGGCGAGGTTCGCGCGCAGATGCAGCGGCGCGCGGTGGCGCAGCGCGGCCAGCACGGCGTCGGTGCGGGCCCCGAGATCGGCGTCGAGGCGCCCCAGCAGCCAGTCGGGAACGTCGAGCGCCTCCGACCGCGTCATCGAGGGCGCCTCGGCGAGCCGCGCGCGCTCCTCGGGCGAGAGCGGCGGCGGCGCGTGGCCCCGGCCGTCGAAGAGCGCGGCCGCGTCCTCGCCCCGCCCGGCGAGCAGGCCGAGCGCGACGCCGCGCCCGGTCATGGCGCCCCCCCATGCCGCGGACGAGCGCAGTCGGCGCAGCGCGTCGTAGACGTGGTCGCGCACGGCGGCCCGGTCGCCCGAGCCCGCGTAGCGCGCGCCCCTCGCCCAGCGGATCAGCCCGCGCTCGGCCGGCTCGCCCGAGAGCCAGTCGTCGAGCACCGCGACGGCGGCGGCGACGCGCGCGCCCGGCGTCATCCCCGGCGCGTCACCGGTAGGCGCGGTAGTTCGGCGCCTCCCGGGTGATCTCCACGTCGTGGACGTGGCTCTCGCGCAGGCCCGCGCCGGTGATGCGCACGAAGCGGCTCCGGGTGCGCATGTCCTCGATGGTGGCGGCGCCGACATAGCCCATCGCGGCGCGCAGGCCGCCCACGAGCTGGTGGATCACGGTCGCCGCCGGGCCGTTGTAGGGCACCTGCCCCTCGATCCCCTCGGGCACCAGCTTGTCGGACGCCGCGTCCGCCTGGAAGTAGCGGTCGGCCGAGCCGCGCGCCATCGCGCCCATCGAGCCCATGCCGCGATAGGATTTGTAGCTGCGCCCCTGGTAGAGCACGACCTCGCCGGGGCTCTCGTCGGTGCCCGCGATCAGCGAGCCCACCATGGCGCAGGACGCGCCCGCCGCGATCGCCTTGGCGAAGTCGCCCGAGAACTTGATGCCGCCGTCGGCGATCACCGGGACCTCGCCCGCCGCCCCGGCCGCGTCGAGGATCGCGGTGAGCTGCGGCACGCCCACGCCCGCCACCATCCGCGTGGTGCAGATCGAGCCCGGCCCGATGCCGACCTTGATCGCGTCGGCGCCCGCGTCCACCAGCGCGCGCGCGCCCTCGGCCGTGGCGACGTTGCCGGCCATGATGGCGACCTCGTTGGAGAGCGCGCGGGTGCGCTCGACGGCGCGCGCCACGCCCTCGGAATGGCCGTGCGCGGTGTCGATCACCACCACGTCCACGCCCGCGTCGATCAGCGCCTCGGTGCGCGCGTGGCCGGCCTCGCCCACCGTCGTCGCGGCCGCGACCCGGAGCCGCCCGAGCCCGTCCTTGCAGGCGTGGGGGTTGAGCACCGCCTGCTCGAGATCCTTGAGCGTCAAAAGCCCCGTGAGCCGCCCGTCGCCGTCGGTCACGAGGAGCTTCTCGATGCGGCGCGCGCGCATCAAGGAGCGCGCCTCGGCGAGGTCGGCGGGCTCGCGCAGCATGGCCAGATCGCGCGAGCTCATCATCACCGAGACGGGGGTGGCGTCGTCCTCGGCGAAGCGCATGTCGCGGTTGGTCACGATGCCGACGACGCGCCCCCCCTCGCCCACCACCGGGAAGCCGGTGACGCGGTAGCGCTCCTGGAGCGCCTTGGCGTCCGCGAGCGTCTGGTCGGGGGCGAGCGTGATCGGGTTGTAGACCGTGCCCGACTCGAAGCGCTTGACGCGCCGCACCTCGGCGGCCTGCGCCTCGACGCCGAGGTTGCGGTGGATCACCCCCATGCCGCCCGCCTGGGCCATGGCGATGGCCATGCGCGCCTCGGTCACGGTGTCCATCGCCGAGGACATCAGCGGGATGTTGAGCGTGATGCCGCGCGCCGCGCGGGTGCACGTGTCGGCCTCCCCCGGCAGCACCTTCGAGGCCGCGGGCACGAGCAGCACGTCGTCGAAGGTCAGGGCCTCGCGGATCTCCATGGACGCCTCCGGCTGCGAGGCGCCCTCATGGCACGCGCACGGCCCCGAGGGAAGGTGCCCGGCTCGGCGCCCCGCCCCCGGCGCCCCGCCCCCGGTGCCCCGCCCCCGGTGCCCCGCCGCCGTGGCGGCCGACGGCGGTGGCGGGCGCGGGCCGGCCCGCCCGCGCCCGGGCGAGCCGTCCGGCGGCCCTCAGGCCTGCACCAGCCGCGGTTCGGGCCGGCGCTCGTCCTGCCGCTCGGGCACCGCGCCGTCGCGGTAGAGGAGCGAGCGGCCCTCGTGGAAGACGTGGACCTTCGAGGGGTCGGCCGTCATCCGCACCACGTTGCCGCGCAGGTTGCCGTGGATGCCCGCGAGCTTGCCGATCACGGGCACCGAGTCGGCCGACTCGGTCTCGTAGTAGAGCAGCGTCACCTCGCCCAACGCCTCGGTGATGTTCACCTTGCCCTCGTAGATGTGCTCAGCCCCCTCTCGCGCCGTCACCATGTCCTCGGGGCGCACGCCGATGTTGACGGCCATGCCCCGGTCGCCTCCTTGCGTCGGCACGGCCGAGCGCGCGATGCCGCCGCCGTGCAGGCGCACCACGGTCTCGGGGCCGGTCTCGACGACCTCGCCGGCGAGCAGGTTCATGGCGGGCGAGCCGATGAACTGGGCCACGAACTCGTTCTCGGGGCGCTCGTAGAGCTGGAGCGGCGAGCCGACCTGGGCGATGCCCTTGTTGGCCAGCACGACGATGCGAGTGGCGAGCGTCATCGCCTCCACCTGGTCGTGGGTGACGTAGATCATGGTCGATTCGGGCATCGACTCCTTGAGCTGCGCGATCTCGATGCGGGTGGCCACGCGCAGCGCCGCGTCGAGGTTCGAGAGCGGCTCGTCGAAGAGGTAGACCTTGGGGTCGCGCACGATCGAGCGCCCGATGGCGACGCGCTGGCGCTGGCCGCCCGAGAGCGCCTTGGGCAGCCGGTCGAGGTAGTCGGTGAGCTGGAGGATGCGGGCGGCCTTCGCCACCGACTCCTCGATCTCCTGCTTGGTCTTCTTGGCGATCTTGAGCGCGAAGCTCATGTTGTCGCGCACCGTCATGTGCGGGTAGAGCGCGTAGGACTGGAACACCATGGCGATGCCGCGCTGGGAGGGCGGCATGTCGTTGACCCGCACGCCGTCGATCTCGAGCGTGCCGGCGGTGATCTTCTCCAGGCCGGCGATCATCCGCAGGAGCGTGGACTTGCCGCAGCCCGAGGGGCCGACGAAGACGATCAGCTCGCCCTGCGCGATGTCGAGGTTGATGTCCTTGAGCACCGTCACGGTGCCGCCATAGGTCTTCTCGACGTTCGTGAGCTTCAGGTTGGCCATGGCCGGATCCTCCCGGGGTTAGAGCTTGATGGCGCGGCAGGGCTGCCACGGCCCGAGCGCGACGAAGGCCTCGCCGAGCTCGACGATGGCCTCGGGGCTCGACTCCTCGTGCCCGTCGAGGAGGCGCCAGCTCCCCTCGGGCAGGGCGACCCGCGCCGGCGCGCCGCCGAGGTTGAACGCGCAGAAGATCGTCTCGCCCTCGTGCGCGCGGGTGAAGGTCAAAAGGTCGCCCTGAGCGTTGAGGCGGCTCTGCGCGCCCTTGGCGAGCGCGGGATGCGTGCGGCGCGAGGCGATGGCGCGACGGTAGTAGTGCAGCAGCGCGTCCGGATCCTGCTCCTGGACCTCGACGGCGAAGGCGAGGTGCTCGGGCGCCACCGGCAGCCAGGGCTCGCCGTCCGAGAAGCCCGCGTTGCGGTTCGAGGCGGTCCAGACCATCGGCGTGCGGGCCCCGTCGCGGCCCTTGAACTCGGGCCAGAAGCGGATGCCGTAGGGATCGCGGAGATCCTCGTAGGCGAGTTCGGCCTCGGGCAGGCCCAGCTCCTCGCCCTGGTAGATGCAGGCCGAGCCGCGCAGGGACATCATCAGCGTGGCGAAGCAGCGCCGCGCGTCCGGCCCGAGGCCCCAGCGCGTGACGTGCCGCCGCACGTCGTGGTTCGAGAAGGCCCAGCAGGCCCAGCCGTCGGGCGCCACGCGGTCGAGCCGGTCGAACACCTCGGCGATGCGGCGCGCGGTGAGCATGTCGGTGGCGAGGAACTCGAAGGCGTAGCACATGTGGATCATCTCGTCGCCCGCCGTGTAGCGGCCGAGGATCTCCAGCCCGTGCTGCGCGTCGCCCACCTCCCCCAGCGCGGTGGCGCCCGGATACTCCTCCAGGAGCGCCCGGAAGCGCTTGAGGAAGCGCAGGTTCTCGGGGCGGTTCTTGGAGTAGAGGTGCTCCTGGTGGTTGTAGGGGTTCACGCCCGGCGCGATGTGCGAGTTGCGATACTCGGGCGCCAGCGGAGGATTGTCGCGCAACTTCCTGTCGGCGAAGTAGAAGTTGATCGTGTCGAGGCGGAAGCCGTCGACGCCCCGGTCGAGCCAGAAGCGGGTGACGTCGAGCAGCGCGTCCTGCACCTCGCGGGTGTGGAAGTTGAGGTCGGGCTGGCTGACGAGGAAGTTGTGCAGGTAGTATTGCTGACGCCCCGGATCCCACTGCCAGGCCGAGCCGCCGAACAGCGACAGCCAGTTGTTGGGGGGCGTGCCGTCCGCCTTGGGATCGGCCCAGACATACCAGTCGGCGCGGGGGTTGGCGCGGCTCTCGCTCGACTCGACGAACCAGGGGTGCTCGTCCGAGGTGTGGCTCAGCACGAGGTCGATCATGACCTTGAGGCCCAGCCGGTGCGCCTCGGCGATCACCGCGTCGAAGTCGCCCAAGCTGCCGAACATCGGATCCACGTCGCGGTAGTCGGACACGTCGTAGCCGAAATCCTTCATCGGCGAGGTGAAGAACGGGCTGATCCAGATCGCGTCCACGCCGAGCGAGGCGACGTAGGGGAGCCTGCGGACGATGCCCGCGAGGTCGCCGATGCCGTTGCCGTCGCTGTCCTGGAAGCTGCGGGGGTAGATCTGGTAGATCACCGCCCCGCGCCACCAGTCCCGATCGACCGCATGCCGCCCGGCCTCGAGGTCGACCGCGATGGCCTCCTCGAAGCTCACCGCTCGCGCCATGGAGGCCCGCGCCTCACTTGACCGAGCCCGCGAGCAGCCCGCGCACCAGGAAGCGCTGCATCGAGAAGAACACCGCGATCGGCACCGCGATCGACACGAAGGCGGCGGTGGCGAGGATGCCCCAGTCGCCGCCGCGCGAGCCCAGGAGGTCGTCGGCGATCTTGACCGTCATCACCTGGGAGTCGGCGCCCGCGGGAAGGAAGACCTTGGCCACCAGCAGGTCGTTCCAGGTCCAAAGGAACTGGAAGATGGCGAAGGCGGCGAGCGCCGGATAGCTCAGGGGCAGCACGATCTTGGTGAACACCTGGAAGTCGGTGGCGCCGTCCACCTTGGCGCTCTCGATGATGTCGCGCGGCAGGCCGACCATGTAGTTGCGCAGCAGGTAGATCGCGAGCGGCATGCCGAAGCCGGTGTGCGCGAGCCAGATGCCGAGGAAGGACTGGCCGATGCCGATGTCGTTGTGCAGCTTGAGCATCGGCACGAGCGCGATCTGGAGCGGCACGACGAGGAGGCCCACCACGGCGGCGATCAGGATGCCGCGCCCGGCGAAGTCCATCCACGCGAGCGCGTAGGCCGCGAAGGCTGCGATCAGGATCGGGATGACCGTGGCCGGGATCGTCACCGTCAGCGTGTTGATGAAGGCCTGGCCCATGCCGGCCGAGGTCAGCACGGTGTCGTAGTTGTCGAGCGTGAACTCGGGCGGGGCCTCGGCGCCGAAGTAGAGGCGCGGGCCGCGCGTCGGCTCCTCTTGGGTGGTGTAGACGAAGCTGCCGTCGGGGTTGACCTGGAGCGTCTCGCCGTCCCCGAGGTCGGCCAGCTCGCCGGCCGGGTAGGCGCGCGGGTCGCGGCCCGAGTCGCCGAAGGCGGTGACGGTCCCCGCGCCCGAGGCGAAGGCCTCGCGCAGATCGTCGGTGTCGAAGATGTTGCCCTCGACCACCCAGCCGTTCGGCGTCTCGGTGGCGTCGTCCACGGCCGCGCGGGTGCGGTAGACCTGCTCGACGGGGAACGGCGCCTCCCACCAGCCCGACTCCGAGATCTGGTCGCGGTCGCGGAAGGAGCTGACGAGGAGGCCCACGGTCGGGATCAGCCACAAGATCACCAGCACCAGCACGGTGAGGTGGGTGACGAGCCCGAGGCTCGTCTTCTGTCCGGCGATGTTGTCCATGCCCGGCCCTCCTCAGGCCATCTCCCGCCGCGCCTGGCGGATGTTCCAGATCATCACCGGAAGCACCATCAGCATGATCACGAAGGCCACGGCGGTCGCGCGCCCGTCGTCGCGGAAGAGGTAGGCCATCATGTAGCTGGGCAGGATCTCGGTGCCGAAGTTGCCGCCCGTCATGGTGTAGACGATGTCGAAGACCTTCAGCACCAGGATGGTGATCGTCGTCCAGACGACGACGATGGTTCCCATGATCTGCGGCACCTTGATGCGCAGGAAGATCTGCAACGGCGAGGCGCCGTCGATGATGGCGGCCTCGATGGTCTCCTCGGGGATGCCCCTGAGCGCCGCCGAGAGGATCACCATGGCGAAGCCGGTCTGGATCCAGACCAGGATGAACATCAGAAAGAAGTTGTTCCAGAACGGGATCTGGAGGGGGTCGATCGGCCCGCCCGCGCCGAGCCCCTCGCGGATCGCGTTCATCAGCCCGATCTCGGAGTCGTTGGCGTAGACGAACTTCCAGATCAGCGAGGCGCCGACGAAGCTGATCGCCATCGGCATGAAGATCAGCGACTTGGCGATGTTGCCCCAGGACAGCCGGTCGGTGAGCTGCGCCACCAGCAGGCCGAAGAAGGTGGACATCGCGGGCACGACGAGCACCCACAGCAGGTTGTTGAGCACCGATTGGCGGAACACCGGGTTGCCCGCGAGCTGGATGTAGTTGCCGGCGCCGACGAACCCGGCGCCGGAGCGGTCGAAGAGCGAGCGCCAGAACGAGCCCACCACCGGGTAGACGAGGTAGAGCCCGAGCGCCAGCACCGCCGGCAGCACGAAGAGCCACGGCCGCACCAGGTTGGCGCGGTTGATGTTGCGCCCGGGGTTGGCGCCGGTGGCCGGGAAGACCACCTTGTCGAGCAGCAGGTTCGACAGGTAGAAGTAGGCGATGATGCCGCCCACCCCGATGAGGATGGTCAAGAGCCCCTGGACGATGATCGGCATCGCGTCCTCCCTGATCGGGCGCCCCCCGCGAACGCGGCGGGATCGCCCCTGGCACGGCGCCTCGGCCGCGCCTTCCCTGTTCGGAGCGGAGCCCCGAGGGGCCCCGCCGCGTCGCCATCGCGCGACCCTCGCCGGCCCGCCGCGCCCGATGGGGCTCGGCGGGCCGGCCCGGCGTCACCGGATCGTGGACCAGCGCTGCTGGACCTCGGAGGCGACCTGCTCGGCGCTTTCGCCGCCGACATAGTCCACCATCGCGGTCCAGAACACGCCCGCGCCGATCTCGCTCGGCATCAGGTCGGAGCCGTCGAAGCGGAAGGTGGTGGCGTTGAGCAGGATGTCGTTCATCGCGCGCTGCGAGTCCGAGGGGAACACGGCCGTGTTGACCCCGGTGTAGGGCGTCAGGAACCCCGACTGCGCCATCCAGATCTCGTGCGCGATCGGCGTCTCCAGGAACGCGATGAAGGCCGCCACGGTGTCGTTCATGGTGGTCGCGGCGAAGAGCGTCCCCGCCCCCAGCACCGGCTTGCCGAAATCCTCACCCTCGTAGGCGGGCAGGTAGAAGAAGTCCACGTCCTCGCCGACGACGGTGCCCTCGGGGAAGAAGGTCGGGACGAAGGTCGCCTGGTGGTGCATGTAGCAGCCCGGCGGGAAGTCGAAGAGCCCCGACGGGCTGTCGCGGAAGTCCTTGGTGGCCACCGCCGAGGTGCCGCCCTCCACGAAGTCGTCGTTCCTGGCGAAGTAGCCGAACTCCTCGATCGCGTTCACCACGGCCGGGTCGTCGAAGGGGATCTCGTTCGTCACCCACTGGTCGTAGGTCTCGGGCGGGGCGGTGCGCAGCAGCATGTCCTCGACCCAGTCGGTCGCGGGCCAGCCGGTCGCGGCGCCCGAGCCCAGCCCGATGCACCAGGGCGTCTCGCCGTCCTCGGCGATCTGCTCGGTCAGCGCCTTGAGATCCTCCATCGTCTCGGGAACCTCGTAGCCCGCCTCCTCGAAGTTCTCGGGGACGTACCAGACCAGCGACTTCACGTCGGCCTTGTAGGGGAAGGCGTAGAGCGCCTCCTGCCCGTCGGGGCCCTCGTAGGTGGACAGATCGACCCAGGCCTGGCCGTTGACGTAGTTCTCGGCCAGCCACTCGGCGGTGCCGTCGGGCAGCGGCACGAAGTTGCCGGCCGCCGCCAGGTCCGAGGCGAGACCCGGCTGCGGGAACACCGCGAGGTCCGAGGCCGAGCCCGCCTGGGCGGCGATCACGATGTCCTGCTCGAAGCTGTCGGAGCCCGAGTACTCGACCGAAGCCCCCGTCGCCTCCTCGAAATAGGCGATCACGCTGTCGAACAGCTCCTTGTCGAGCCCGGTCCAGGGCCCGGTGATCGACAGGCTCTGCCCCGACAGGTCGTGGCTGTCGGCGAACTGCTGATAGCTGTCCCAGCTGAACTCGCCCTCGCCGACGGGGAACTTCAGATCCTGGGCGAGGGCTCCCCCGGCCGTCAGGGCGATGGTCGCGGCGCCTGCGTAGAGCGCTCGTCTCATGGTCGTCCTCCCTACCGCGGCCCCTTCGGGGCCGTCGTCGATTGAGCGCGCCCCCGCGGGCCGCGCGTCCGCTCGATGGCGGCGGCGCCGGATTCGCCCCGCGCACGCGCCTTCGCCCCAAGGCAGATAGGCAATGCCGTGATGTGTCAAGCCTTTCGCAGGTGCGGCATCGACCGGCATGGCGCCGCGCGGGTCGCGCGCGCCGGGCCTGCCGGGCGCCGGGGCGAGCTCGTCGCCGGGGCGAGCTCGTCGGGGCCTCGCGCGTCCTGCGCCGACGGCGATTGGCCCGGGCGCCTCGCTCGCGCAGCGAGGGGATGGACCGCGCGCCAGCGCCCGGTGTAACCAGCGGCGCCCCGCCACCGGGGCCGAGGAGGGCGCGATGCTGGGCAGGCAGGACTTCCCCGAGGGCTTCGTCTGGGGCGCCGCGACCTCGGCCTACCAGATTGAGGGCCACGCCCAGGGCGGCGCGGGCCCGACCCACTGGGACAGCTTCGCCGCCACCCCCGGCAACGTCGCGCGCGCCGAGGACGGGGCGCTCGCCTGCGACCACCTCAACCGCTGGGAGGGCGACCTCGACCTTGTGGCGGGCGCGAACCTCGACGCCTACCGCTTCTCGACCTCCTGGGCGCGGGTGCTGCCCGAGGGGCGCGGCGCGCCCAACGAGGCGGGCCTGGACTTCTACGACCGTCTGGTGGACGGCTGCCTCGCGCGCGGCCTCAAGCCCGCGCTGACGCTCTACCACTGGGAGCTGCCCTCCGCGCTCGCCGACCTGGGCGGCTGGCGCAACGCCGACATCCCCTCGTGGTTCGGCGACTTCGCCGAGGTGGTCGCGCGTCGCATCGGCGACCGGGTGTGGTCCGTGGCGCCCATCAACGAGCCCTGGTGCGTCTCCTGGCTGAGCCACTTCGAAGGCGCCCACGCGCCGGGGCAGCGAGACGTGCGCGCGACCGCGCGCGCGATGCACCACGTGCTCATGGCCCACGGCACCGCGATCCAGGCGATGCGCGCGCAAGGCGTGGGCAACCTCGGCGCGGTGTGCAACTTCGAGTGGGGCGAGCCCGCCGACGACGGCGCGGAGGCCGCGCGTGCCGCGCGGACCTTCGACGCGATCAACAACCGCTTCTTCCTCGGCGGCCTCTTCCGGCGCGCGTATCCGGCGGCCGCGCTCGACGGTCTCGCGCCCCACCTGCCGCGGGGCTGGGAGGACGACTTCGACCTCATCGCCCAGCCGCTCGACTGGTTCGGGGTCAACTACTACACCCGCAAGCTGATCGCCCCCGCCCCCGGCCCCTGGCCCTCGCTCAAGGAGGCGCCGACGCGGCTGCCCACCACCGCGATGGGCTGGGAGGTCTACCCCGAGGGGCTGCGGCGCGTCCTGCACCTCGCGCACGAGCACGCGGGCGGCCTGCCGATCTACGTCACCGAGAACGGCATGGCGGGCGACGACGCGAAGGGCGTGCCGGACCAGGCGCGCATCGACTACCTCGACGCGCATCTGAGAGCCGCGCGCCAGGCGATCGCGGAGGGCGTGCCGCTCGCGGGCACCTTCGTCTGGTCGCTGATGGACAACTACGAGTGGGCGCTCGGCTACGAGAAGCGGTTCGGGCTCGTGCACGTCGACTTCGACACGCTGGAGCGCACGCCGAAGGCCTCCTGGCACGCGCTGCGCGAGGCCCTCGCGGGGCGCGCCGCATGACCCCCGTCCCCGTCCCCGACACGCTCTCGCTCGTCGCCGACGTCGGCGGCACCAACACCCGCGTGGCGCTGGCCGAGGGCCGGCGGGTGCTGACCGACACGATCCGGCGCTACCGCAACGCCGAGCATCCGGGCCTCGAATCGGTGCTGCGCGCCTTTGTCGCCGAGGCCGGCGGCGTCGATTGCTCCGGCGCGGCGGTGGCCGTGGCGGGCCCCGTGCGCGACGGCGTGGGCGTCCTGACCAACCTCGACTGGACGCTCGACCGCGCGACGCTCGCGCGCGCGACGGGGGCCGAGCGCACCGCGATCCTCAACGACCTCCAGGCGCAGGGCCATGCGCTGGGCGCGATCCACCTGGGCTGCCTGCACGAGATCCTGCCGGGCCCCGAGGCGGGGCCGCACGCCGCCAAGCTCGTCGTCAACGTCGGCACGGGCTTCAACGCCGCACCCGTCTTGGACGCCGAGCAGGGGCGGCTCGTGACGCCTTCGGAGTGCGGCCACGCCAGCCTGCCCGTCCGCGACGAGGCCGAGCTGCGCCTGTGCCGCTTCGTGGAGGCCGCCCATGGGTTCCCGGCCATCGAGGACGTGCTCTCGGGCCGGGGCCTCGAGCGCGTCCACGCCTGGCTCGGGCACGAGGCGGGCGATCCGCGCGAGGCCAGGGCGGCCGAGATCGTCGCCGGGCTGGCCTCGGGCGACGCGCGCTCGCGCGAGGCGGCGCGCGTGTTCGTCAGGTTCATGGGCGTGGTCTGCGGGGATCTGGCGCTGGTCCATCTGCCCTTCGGCGGCGTGTTCCTGGTGGGCGGCGTCGCGCGCGCCCTGCGCGACCATCTCGGCGCCTACGGCTTCGCCGAGGCGTTCCGCGACAAGGGCCGCTTCGCGGGCTTCATGCGCAGCTTCCCCGTCTTCATGATCGAGGACGACCTCGCCGCGCTCACCGGCCTCGCCAGCCATCTGGAGGGCCTCGCCGAGCAGGGCGCCCCGAGCTGAGGCGCTCCCGACGGCCGCCGGCAGGAGGTCGAGAGGGCGGCGGGGCCGCTTCCCGGCGGCGACGCCGCGCGGCACGCCCAGGGCCCGGCCCTCCCGGCTGCGGGTCGGATCCCGGCGCGGGTCGGCTCGGGGATCGTCGCGGCTCCGGCGCGGAGGCGCGCTCGTCCGAGGCGGCCGGCGACGGCGGTCGGGGGGGGGCCGGGCCGCGGCGCGGGGTCGGCGCCCGCGTCAGCCGCGCCGTCCGGCGAAGAAGGCGCGCAGCAGCGCCGCGGCCTCGTGCTCGCCCACGCCGCCGACGACCTCGGGCGCGTGATGGGACTGCGGGTGCGTGAAGACCCTGGCGCCGTGCGCGACGCCGCCCGATTTCGGGTCGGGCGCGCCGTAGACCAGCCGGCCGAGGCGCGCGCCCGCGATGGCCGCGGCGCACATCGCGCAGGGCTCGAGCGTCACCCAGATCGCGTGGCCCGGCAGCCGCTCGGAGCGCGCCGCGGCGCAGGCCTCGCGGATCGCCAGGATCTCGGCGTGGGCGGTGGGGTCGCGGCGCTCGCGCACGCGGTTGCCGGCCGCCGCCACCACGCGCCCGCCGGGGGCCACGAGGACGGCCCCCACCGGCACCTCGCCCCGGTCCGCCGCCGCCCGCGCCTGCATGAGGGCCGCGTCCATGTGCGAGGCGAAGCGCATCGCCCCTGACTGCCCGCGCGCCGCCCCCGAGTCCAGCGCGGCCCAGCCGCTGGACAAGCCCGCCGCGCGCGGCCATGCCCGCGCCATGACGAAGCCCCCCGCCGATCACGCCGCCGATCACGCCGCCGAGCACGCCGCCGACCGCCCCGCCGAGCACGCCGCCGGCCGCCCCGCCGATCGTTCCGCCGGCGAGCGCATCGCCAAGGCCTTGGCGCGCGCCGGCGTGGCCAGCCGGCGCGAGGCCGAGCGGATGATCGAGGCCGGGCGCGTCAGCGTCAACGGGCGCGTCATCGACGGCCCGGCGCTCAACGTGGCGCCCTCGGATCGCTTGCGCGTGGACGGCCGGGACGTGAAGGCCCCCGAGCCGCCGCGGCTGTGGCTCTACCACAAGCCGCCGGGCCTCGTGACCACCGCCTCGGACGAGCGCGGGCGCCCGACGGTGTTCGCCGCGCTCCCCGCCGACATGCCGCGGGTGATGAGCGTGGGCCGGCTCGACCTGACCTCCGAGGGGCTGCTGCTGCTGACCAACGACGGCGCGATCAAGCGCCGCCTGGAGCTTCCCTCGACCGGGTGGCTGCGCCGCTACCGGGTGCGGGTCCATGGCGCGCCCCAGGACGCGGCGCTCGAGCCCTTGCGGCGCGGCCTGACGATCGGGGGCGAGCGGTTCCAGCCGATGAGCGTGGCGCTCGACCGCCAGCAGGGCGCCAACGCCTGGCTCACGATCTCCCTGCGCGAGGGGCGCAACCGCGAGATCCGGCGCGCGATGGAGGCGGTGGGCCTGCGCGTCAACCGGCTGATCCGGGTGTCCTACGGCCCGTTCCAGCTCGGCGGCCTCGTGCCGGGCGCGGTCGAGGAGGTCCGCCCGCGCGTGCTGCGCGACCAGCTCGGGCTGGCCGAGGAGCCCCCGGGCGCGCGTCCCGACGGCCCGAAGCCCCCGCGCGCGGAGCGGCGCAGCCTCAAGCCGAAGGGCTCCGCGCCCGAGCGCGCCGCCGGGGCCGCGCCGCGAGCGCCCGCCGAGGCGCCGCGAAGGCCCCCGTCGCGCCTCGGCGGGCGCGGGGCCGACCGGAAGGCGAGCGCGGCCGGAGGCCCCAAGCCCGAGGGCCGCCGCCGCGACGCCCCGCCGCCCGCGCCGCCGCGGCCCGAGCGGCGGGGCGGATCGATCGAAGGCGGTGCGTCGAAGGGCGGGCCCCCACCCAGGCCCTCGGCTCCCGGGCCTGCGCGACCCGGGCGGCCGAAGCCCCCCGGCGGGCGCCGCCCCTCCCGAACCCCGAAGGGATGAGGCGTCCGACCATCGCGCCGTCCCGGCCGCGGCCCTCGCATCCGGCGCGTCCCCACGCCCGACGGGGTGAGCCCCTCGACCCCCTCCGACGGCCTTGCGAGGACGCGCGCCCGCCGGAGCGTGCCCGGCGTCCGTGCGCCCAAGGTCCGCGCGCCCAAGGTCCGTGCGCGTCAGGGCCATCGCGCTCGCGCGCGCGGCCAACCGCGACGATCGGCGCCTTCGGGCGCGCATCGGGCCGCGCATCCGCCGCCGAGCCTTCCAACGGGCGCCGAGCGCGCTTAGATCGGCCGCATGACCGACGGCCAGGAGACCCCCATGCAGGACGGCGCGCCGCGCAAGATCGCCTTCGCGCTGCTGATGGCGGTGATCCTCTACGCCGCCCTCGGGGGCGCGTGATGGCGCGACGCGTCAGAGGGCGCTACAGCCCCGGCGCGACGGACGCCCAGGCCGCGACCGACGCGCCCGTCGTCCGCCGCCGGCCGATGGCCGCGCGCTCGAACCTGTTCTTCGCCGCCCCGTTCCTGTTGCTGCCGGGCGCCTTTTTCGGGCCGCCCGAGGCGCTGGCCGCGGGCTTGGGCGGCTTCGCGCTGCTCGAAGGGGCTGCGTGGCTGACGCGAGAGGGCCTGCGCGCGCAGGCCGCCTACATGGCGCGCGCCGTCGCCCGCCGCCCGGCGGTGCCGCGCAAGATGCTGGGCAGCCTCGCCACCGCGGCGGGGCTCGGCGCGGCGGGGCTCGACCAGGGGATCGTGGCCGCCGCACTCCTCGGGGTCGCGGGCGGCGCGCTGCACCTCATGGCCTTCGGCCCCGATCCGCTGCGCGACAAGGCGCCGGCCGACGCCGACCCCCACGAGTCGAGCCGCGTCGCGCGCGTGGTCGAGGAGGCCGAGGCGCATCTGGGGGAGATCCGGGCCGCGATCGAGCCGCTGCGGAGGCGCGATCTGACCGAGCGGGTGGAGCGCTTCGCGCGCGCCGCTCGCCGGCTCTTCCGCGAGGTCGAGGCCGACCCGCGCGACCTGTCGGCGGCGCGCCGCTACCTCGGCGTCTACCTGCAGGGCGCGCGTGACGCGACCGCCAAGTTCGCCGACTACTACGCCAAGAGCCGCGACGAGGGCGCGCGCGCCGACTGGGAGACGCTGATGGACGACCTGGAGGCGAGCTTCGCCGCCCGCTCCGAGCGGCTGGCGATCGGCTCGCGCGAGGGCTTGGACATCGAGATCGAGGTGCTGCGCGAGCGGCTGGAGCGTGAGGGAGTGAGGACGCGATGAGGGACGAGATCCGCCGCCGGGCCGCCGAGTCCGAGGTCGCCGTCAAGGAGCTGTCGGAGGTGGTGCTCCCCGAGCCCGCCCCCGCCGCCGACCTGCCGGCGCTGAAGTCGAACGGCGCCTCTGACGCGGCGTCCGACGCGATCCGCCTCCGCATGGCCGAGATCGACATGGAGGACACCGGCTCGATCGTGAGCTTCGGCTCGGCCGCGCAGGCCGAGCTGCAGCAGATCAGCCAGGCGATGCTGCAGGACGTGAAGAACAAGGACGTGGGCCCCGCGGGCGGGAGCCTGCAGGAGATCGTCTCGACCATCCGCGGCTTCTCGGTCGAGGAGCTCGACATGGGCCGCAAGCGGTCATGGTTCGACCGCCTGCTGGGCCGCGCTTCGCCGATCATGAAGTTCCGCGCCAAGTTCGAGGAGGTGCAGGACCAGATCGACCGTATCACCGACGACCTGCTGTCGCACGAGCACCGGCTCTTGAAGGACATCAAGGCGCTCGACCTGCTCTACGACAAGACGCTGGCGTTCTACGACGAGCTGGGGCTCTACATCGCGGCCGGACAGGCCAAGCTCGCCGAGATCGACGCGACCGACATCTCCGCCGCCGAGCGCGCCGTCGAGGCCGCCTCCGAGGACGACCAGGTGATGCGCGCCCAGGAGCTGCGCGACCTGCGTGCGGCGCGCGACGATCTGGAGCGGCGGGTCCACGACCTCAAGCTCACGCGCCAGGTGACGATGCAGTCGCTGCCCTCGATCCGGCTGGTGCAGGAGAACGACAAGAGCCTCGTCACCAAGATCAACTCCACCCTCGTCAACACCGTGCCGCTGTGGGAGACCCAGCTCGCCCAGGCGGTGACGATCCAGCGCAGCGCCGACGCCGCGAGCGCGGTGCGCGACGCCAACGACCTCACCAACGAGCTGCTGACGGCCAACGCCGAGAACCTGCGCCAGTCGAACCGCCAGATCCGCCAGGAGATGGAGCGCGGCGTGTTCGACATCGAGGCCGTCCGCCACGCCAACGCCGAGCTGATCGCCACCATCAACGAGAGCCTCCAGATCGCCGACGAGGGCAAGGCGAAGCGGGCTCAAGCGGAGGCCGACCTGGAGAAGATGGAGGCCGAGCTGCGCGACACGCTGGCGTCGGCCAAGGCGCGCAACGTGGGCCAGCCGGCCGGCGCCAAGATCGCGGGCGGGCGGGTCTGATGGCGCGCGCGCCGCGGAACCCCGGCGCGGCCCGCCGCGCTGTTCCCGGCGGCGCGCGGCCGCCGCTGCTCGGGAGGGTCTGAGCCATGGTCTTCGACTTCCTGCGCGGCGAGCTGATCGACGTCATCGCCTGGACGGACGACACGCGCGACACGATGGTCTGGCGCTTCGAGCGCCGGGGCGCCGCGATCAAGTACGGCGCCAAGCTCACCGTGCGCGAGGGCCAGGCGGCGGTGTTCGTCCACGAGGGCCAGCTCGCCGACGTGTTCACCCCCGGCCTCTACATGCTCGAGACCAACAACATGCCGATCATGACCACGCTCCAGTCGTGGCAGCACGGCTTCCAGTCGCCCTTCAAGTCCGAGATCTACTTCGTCGCCACGCGCCGCTTCACCGACCAGAAATGGGGCACCAAGAACCCCGTCGTGATGCGAGACCCCGAGTTCGGCCCCGTCCGCCTGCGGGCCTTCGGCACCTACGCGGTGCGCGTCACCGACCCGGGCCGCTTCATCCGGGAGATCGTCGGCACCGACGGCGAGTTCACCACCGACGAGATCACCTTCCAGATCCGCAACGTCATCGTGCAGGAGTTCTCCCGCGTCCTGGCCTCCTCCGGCGTCCCCGTGCTCGACATGGCGGCCAACACGGCCGAGATGGGCAAGCTGGTGGCCTCGGCCATCTCCGAGACCGTCGCCGCCTACGGCCTGTCGCTGCCGGAACTCTACATCGAGAACGTCTCGCTGCCGCCTGCCGTCGAGGCCGCGCTCGACAAGCGCACCTCGATGGGGATCGTGGGCGACCTGGGGAGGTATCAGCAGTACGCCGCCGCCGAGGCGATGACGGCGGCCGCCTCGAACCCCGCGGGCGGCGGCATGGGCGAGGGGCTGGGCCTCGGGCTCGGCATGGCCGCCGCGCAGGGCATGGCGCGACAGGGGCCGTGGGGCGCGGTGCCGGCCTCGTCGGCGCCGCCGCCCGGGCCGCCTCCGCCGCCGCCCGGGGAGCACGTCTGGCACATCGCCGAAGGGGGCCGCACGCACGGGCCCTACTCCAAGGCCCGGCTCGGGCGGATGGCCTCCGAAGGGGCGCTCTCACGCGACACCTACGTCTGGACCGCTGGGCAGGACGGCTGGGCCAAGGCGGGCGAGGTGGCCGAGCTGGCGCGGCTCTTCACCGTCCTGCCGCCGCCCCCCCCGCCCGATGCGTGAGGGCGCGCGCCGGGCGCTGATCGCCGTCGCAGGCGCGGCCGTGGTCGCGGCCGCGGCCTGGGCGTCGCGCGACCTGCCCGACCCGGTCGGCGAGGCGGTCGAGGCGGCCTGCGCGGCGACGATCCCGCGAGAGGGCCCGCGAGAGGGCGCGCAGGAGGGCGCCCAGGAGGGCCGCGGGGTCGAGATCGTCTCGCTCGTCCACGACCGCTCGCCGCTGGCGCCCGAGGAATGGGGCCCCTCGGGGCCGGCCGGCGACACGCTGCACGAGGTCGAGATCGCCTTCGACCGGCGCGGGCCGGGCGGCGTCCGCGGGGGCGGCATGGTCCGTTGCGCCTACGCCGACGACGCCGCGAGCGCGGGCTTCGACCCCTCGCGCCTGACCGCCGAAATCGTGGGCGAGGTCGTGGGCGAGACCGAGGTCGTGGCCGGGCCGGCCGGGCGCCCGTGAGCGAGGCGCCCGCGCCCGGCGCCGTGCCCGAGGCCCCTCCGCCGCCGCCCGGGGCGCGCGCCCCCGCCCCGTCCTCGGGCGAGCACCGCTTCCCCTGCAACGCCTGCGGCTCGGACATGCGCTTCGACCCCGAGTCGAGGGCGATGCTCTGCGACTACTGCGGCAACATGGAGCTGCTGCCGCCGCCCGACCCCTGGGCGCGCGCCGCCGCCCTGCGCGAGATCGACATCCGCGAGGGGCTGGCGGAGGATCTCGGGGCCCTGGAGCCGGGCCAGGTCGAGGAGACGCAGGTCACGCAATGCCCCAACTGCGGCGCGCGCGTCGAGCTGGCGGCGACGCAGCGCGCCGCGACCTGCCCGTTCTGCGACACGCCGCTCGTGCGCGAGACGGCGAGCGACCGGCACATCAAGCCCGCGGCGCTCCTGCCCTTCGCCTGGACCGAGGCGCGCGCCAAGCAGGCGATGCGCGACTGGCTCGGGAGCCTCTGGTTCGCGCCCAACGGGCTTCAGGCCTACGCCCGCGCCGGGCGCCCCATGAGCGGCGTCTACGTCCCCTACTGGACCTTCGACGCGCGCTCCGACACGGCCTATCTCGGCCAGCGCGGCGACAACTACACCGTGCGCGAGCGCGCCGTCGTCAACGGCAAGCCCACCACCGTCACCCGCGTCAAGGTGCGCTGGCGCCGGGCCGCGGGACGGGTGCGGCTCGCCTTCGACGACGTGCTCGCGGTGGGCTCGACCTCGCTGCCCTCCGGGATGGTCGAGGGTCTGGAGCCGTGGGATCTCGACGCGCTGGAGCCCTACCGCCCGGCGATGCTGGCGGGCTTCGACGCCGAGGCCTACAGCCTCGGGCTGCGCCAGGGGCTCGGCGCGGCCCGCGCGCGCATGGACGCGCTGATCGCGCGCGCGGTGCGGCGCGACATCGGCGGCGACCACCAGCGCATCGACGACATGCGGACCCAGCTCTCCGACGTGACCTTCAAGCACGTGCTGCTGCCGATCTGGATCGCCGCCTACCGCTACGACGGCCGGCCCTTCCGCTTCGTGGTCAACGCGCGCACCGGCAAGGTCCAGGGCGAGCGGCCCTATTCCAAGTGGAAGATCGCGCTCGCGGTGATCGCCGCGCTGATCGCGCTGGCCATCGGCGCGATCCTCTATCAGGGAGCCCAGGGCGGCGGGTTCCGGCTCGGCGGCGACGCGGGCACGCCCTTCGCGGTCGCGGGCGACGCCGCTCGGGAAGGCCCTCGGGCCGCGCCCGGGCCGCCGGTGGCGGCGTCCATGGCCTGGGGAGGTTGAATGATCGTCTGCGCGGGCGAGGCCCTGATCGACATGCTGCCGCGGCGCAGCACGACCGGCGAGGAGGCGTTCGCCCCCTATCCCGGCGGCGCCGTGCTCAACACCGCCGTCGCGCTCGGGCGCCTCGGCGTGCCCACGGGCTTCCTGTCGGGGCTCTCCACCGACCTCTTCGGCGTCCTGCTGGAGGGCGCGCTCGGGGCGAGCCGGGTGGACGCGTCGCTCTGCGTGCGCTCGGCCCGTCCGACCACGCTGGCCTTCGTGCGCCTCGCGGCAGGCCAGGCGCGCTACGCCTTCTACGACGAGGGCACCGCGCTCAGGACGCTCACGCCCGCCGACCTGCCGGCGCTGCCCGAGGCCGTGGGCGCCCTGTTCCTCGGCGGCATCAGCCTGGTCTTCGAGCCCTGCGCGGCCGCCTTCGAGGCGCTGGCCGCGCGCGAGGCCGGACGGCGCGCGATCGTGCTCGACCCCAACGTGCGGCCCTCCTTCGTCGCCGACGAGGCCGGCTACCGCGCCCGCATCGACAGGCTGATCGCGCTCGCCGACGTGGTGAAGGTCAGCGACGAGGATCTGCGCTGGCTCGCGGGCGACGGCGAGACCGGGGCGCTCGCCCGCTCGGTCCTGGCGCGCGGGCCGAGCCTCGTGTGCGTCACCAAGGGGGCCGAGGGCGCCACCGCCCACACCGCCGAGGCCGCGGTCTCGGTGCCCTCGGCACGCGCCGAGGTGGTGGACACGGTGGGCGCGGGCGACACCTTCGACGCGGGGCTGATGGCCTCGCTCCACGGCGCGGGGCTCCTGCGGCCGGGGCTGCCCGGCCTGCGCGAGGGGGCGCTGCGCGAGGCGCTGACGCTCGGCGCGCGGGCGGCCGCGGTGACGGTCTCGCGCGCGGGCGCCGACCCGCCCTGGGCCTCAGAACTGTGAGGCGAGCTGTGAGGCGCGCGCCGTGAGGGCGCTCCTGCAGCGCGTGGCGCGCGCGAGCGTGTCGGTCGAGGGGGCGACCTTGGGCGAGATCGGGCCGGGGCTGCTGATCCTCGCCTGCGCCATGGCGGGCGACGACGAGGGCCGCGCGCGGCGCCTCGCCGGCAGGGCCGCGCGGCTCAGGGCGTTCCCCGACGAGGCGGGGCGCATGAACCGCTCGGTGCTCGACGCGGGCGGCTCCGCGCTCGTCGTCAGCCAGTTCACGCTGGCGGCCGACACGTCGCGCGGCAACCGCCCCGGCTTCTCCGCCGCCGCCCCGCCCGAGGAGGGGCGGCGGCTGGTCGAGGCCTTCGCGGCCGAGATCCAGGCGCTCGGCGTGCCCACCGCGATGGGGCGCTTCGGCGCCGACATGCAGGTGGCGCTCGTCAACGACGGCCCCGTCACGATCTGGCTGGAGGGCTGAGGCCGCCGCGCGCGGCGCTGACGGGCCTCCGGAGGAGCCCCCTATGCGGGCCCTTGAAACGCCCCTCGGGGGGCGGCTACATCGGGTCCACGGTGGGGTGGCCGAGCGGTCGAAGGCGCACGCCTGGAAAGTGTGTAGGCGGGGAACCGTCTCCAGGGTTCGAATCCCTGTCCCACCGCCATCCGCCGCCAAGCCTCACGGCCCCTGCTCCCCTGCCCCTCCTCGCGGGTGCGGCCTCGACGCCCCCCCGACCCCGCCGGCGCCTCGGTCGAGCCCCGGCCGTCCGCGCGCTCATCGGCGCGCGGCGTCGTCGCGCCGCGGGCGCCAGGGCTCCACGACCTCGCCCGGCCCTTGCGCGCGCCCCCCGTCCCGGGACGAGGCGCCCTCGGGCGCCGCCTGCGCGCCGCGCAGCGCCTCGGGGTTGCGCAGCCACACGTCGCGCTGGGCGAAGGGGATCTCGATGCCCTCCGCCTCGAAGCGGCGCGCGATCTCGTGGTTGAGGTCGTTCTCGACCGACAGCACCCAGTTCACGTCGCGCAGGATGGCGCGGATCTCGAACTCCATCGCGTCGGCCCCGAAGCGGCGGAACAGGATCGAGGGCGGGGGCTTGAGGAGCACCATCGGGTGCCCTTCGGCGATCTCGCGCAGGAGGTGGTCCACGCGCTTGAGGTCCGAGCCGTAGGCGACGCCCACGGGCAGGATCAGCCGTCCGATCAGGTTGCCGTGGGTCCAGTTCGTGACCGTGCCCGAGATCAGGTCGGCGTTGGGCACGATGACGTCGGTGCGGTCGAAGGTCTCGATCCGCGTCGAGCGCACCGAGATCGAGCGGACGTAGCCCATCTGGCCGCCGACCTCGATCCAGTCGCCCTCCGAAATCGGGCGCTCGATCAGCAGGATGATGCCCGAGACGAAGTTGTTGACGACGTTCTGGAGTCCGAAGCCGATGCCGACCGACAAGGCCCCCGCGACGATGGCGAGCGACGACAGGTCGAAGCCCGCGCCGGTGATCGCCACCAGCGCGGCGAGGATGAAGCCGACATAGCCGAGCCCCGAGACGATCGCGGTGCGCCCGCCCTGGTCGATGCGGGTGCGCGGCAGCACCTGCGTCCTGAGCGCGCCCTGGACGAGCCGCGTGAGCGCCACGCCGACGGCCAGGATCAGCGCGAAGGACAGGATCGCGCCGGGCGAGATCAGCGTGTCGCCGACGCGCACGCCCGCGCGCACCCGCGCCCAGATCTCGGTGAGGTCCGAAGGCCGCGCGCCCCAGATCAGCGCGAACACCGGCAGCGACGCGACCCCGAGCGCGAGGCCCAGGAGCACCGGCAGCAGCGCGTCGCGCGCGTCGTCGCGCCGCGCGAAGAGCACGTGGAGGTCGCGGATGAGCTGCTGGAGGATCACCAGGAGCCCGATCAGCGCGAGGCTCAGCACCGTCGGGATCAGCAGCGCCTCGGCCAGATGGTTGTAGCCCACGGCCGCCAGCGCCGGCCCCGCCGCGCCCACCGCCATCGCGGCGCGCCCGACGTTGCGCAAGAGCGGCCCGGCATAGCCGTCCGCCGCGGTCTCGCCCGCGGCGTCCTGATCGTCCTGGGCCGGCTCGGCGTGCCCGGCGTGGCGCGCGAGCAGCAGCCCTAGACGCAGCAGCATCAGGCCGGTCGCCACCAGCAGCGGGAAGCCCAGCACGACGCGCGTGGCCTCGCTCCAGTCGCGCAGCTCGGCCACGGGCGCGAGGAAGCCGCCCACCGCGAGCACCGCGCCCAGGAGCGCGGTGTAGGCCCTTCCTTCCGCGCGCGAGCGCGGCGGCAGGCCCAGCGTCAGGTTCCAGCGCTCGCCATGCGGGAAGAGCCAGGAGCCGATCCAGCGCGCGGCGAAGTACTGCAGCGCCGCGAGCGCCAGCCCCTCGGTCACCGCGCCCCCCATCGGGCCGAAGAGGCCCGACGCCCTCGCGGCCACGCCGATCAGCAGCGCGCCCACGACCGGCAGCACGATCTGCCCCGCCGACAGGGCGAACACCGCCGCCCCTTGGGCCCTCGGGGGCAGCCGCGCCTCCGCGCGGCGCATCAGGGGGCTCATCCAGCTCCTCGCGCGCGCGACCATGGCGAGCCCCGCGACGCTCAGCCCCAGAACGACGGGCAGGCGGGCGCGCAGCCGGGCCCTCGCCTCGGGCGCGGCCAGCGCCCCGCGCGGCTCGGCCGCGAGCGCCCGGCCCGCCTCGCGCAGCGCCTCGACCGCCGCCGGCCAGTGGGCGGGGTGGAGAGGGCTCGGCCCGAAGGTCAGGAGCGCGCGCGCCTGGCGCTGGCGCAGCGTCTGGTCGATCTCCGCCACCAGGCCCGAGGCGCGCGTGAACGCCTCCCCGGCGGTGCGGCCGGGCGAGCGCAGGCGCGCGAGCCGGTCGTTGAGGTCGGCCCGGCGGGCGGCGATCTCCTCGGGCTCGTCGCCGTCCTCGGGCACGGGGCCGAGCGTCGCGATCTGATCCTCGACGGTGGCGATGCGCGCGGCGTTGGCGTCCTGGGCGGCGAGGAAGGACTCGCGCGCGGTGGCGATCTGGGCGCGCAGCTCCTCGAGCAC
This sequence comes from uncultured Alphaproteobacteria bacterium, assembly GCA_963799455.1. Lineage (GTDB taxonomy): Bacteria > Pseudomonadota > Alphaproteobacteria > Rhodobacterales > Rhodobacteraceae > CAWCXF01. The sequence continues at coordinate 312,266 of CAWCXF010000008.1, forward strand.
GCCGTCGGGCGCGCCGCGCCCCGCGAGCGCGGCCTCGGTGCGCGTCGCCAGCGCCTCCCAGGAGGCGTAGTCGGGCGAGACCTCCTGCGCCGGGGCGGCGAGCGCCGCGAAGGCCAGCAGGAGCGCGAGGGCGAGGCTGCGGGCCGCGCCCATGGCTCAGCCGGCCTCGAACACGTCGGGCATCGAGGGGGCCGGCCCGTCGAGCCAGTCGGGCACGGGGAGGCCCTTCGAGCGCAGGAACCCGGGGTCGAAGAGCTTGGACTGATAGCGCGTGCCGTAGTCGCACAGGATCGTCACGATGGTGTGCCCCGGCCCGAGGTCGCGCGCCATGCGCGTAGCACCCGCGACGTTGATCCCCGAGGAGCCGCCGAGCACCAGCCCCTCCTCGCGGATCAGGTCGAAGACGTAAGGCAGCGCCTCGGCGTCGGGGATGCGGTAGGGCAGGTCCACCGCGAGACCTTCGAGGTTGGCGGTGACGCGGCCCTGCCCGATCCCTTCCGTGATGGACGACCCCTCCGCCTTGAGCGTCCCGTGGGCGTAGTGCTCGAAGAGCGCCGAGCCCTCGGGGTCGGCAAGGCCGATGGTCACGCCGGGCTTGAAGGCGCGCAGCCCCTCGGCCACGCCCGCGAGCGTGCCCCCCGTCCCCACGGCGCAGACGAAGCCGTCCACCTGCGGGCAGTCGCGCACGATCTCGGGCGCCGTGCCCTCGACATGGGCCTGCCGGTTGGCGGTGTTGTCGAACTGGTTGGCCCAGATGGCGCCGTTGGGCTCGGAGTCGTCGAGCGCCGCGGCGAGGCGCTCGGAGTAGCGCACGTAGTTGTTCGGGTCGCGGTAGGGCACCGCGGGCACCTCGACCAGCGTGGCGCCTATGAGCCGGATCGTGTCCTTCTTCTCCCGGCTCTGGGTGTCGGGGATGACGATGACGGTGCGAAAGCCCATCGAGGCTCCGACGAGCGCCAGCCCGATGCCGGTGTTGCCGGCGGTGCCCTCGACGATGGTGCCGCCAGGGCGCAGCCGTCCGGAGGCCACCGCGTCGCGGACGATCCAGAGCGCGGCGCGGTCCTTGACCGACTGGCCGGGGTTGAGGAACTCGGCCTTGCCGAGGATCTCGCAGCCCGTGGCCTCGGACGGCCCCCTCAGGCGGATCAGGGGCGTGTTCCCCACCGCCGCTGCCAGGTCGCTGTGGATGGTCATGGGCCCCTCCCTTTGGCGCCGGTCCTAGAGGCGCGCCCGGCCGACCTCAAGCGGCGCCCTCGCGCAGCCGGGGGCGGCTCAGGGCCAGCCCCAGCGCGCAGACGATCAGCGGCGCGTTGTCGGCCCGCCCGTCGCCCACGCGCGCGATCAGCTCGTCCGCCGTCAGCAGGTGGGCGCGGATGTCCTCGTTCTCGGACGCGAGCCCGCCCAGGCCCGCCGCGTCGTCGGGCAGATCGCAGATGCCGACGAAATGGTGGTGGAACTGCGTCGTGGTGCCCGGAGAGGCGTAGCCCGAGGCGACGGCGTGGAGCGCGCCGATCTCGATCCCCGCCTCCTCGCGCGCCTCGCGGCGCGCGCAGTCCTCGGGCGCCTCGCTGGCGTCGAGCAGGCCCGCCACGGGCTCGATCGACCACGGGTCGGGCGCGCCGCGCGCGAGGTATCCCACGCGGAGCTGCTCGACCACCAGCACCCGGTCGCGGGCGGCGTCGTAGGGCAGCACGATCACCGCGTCGGCGCCGACGAGCACCGCGCGCGTGAGCGGCGCCGACCACCCGCCGTCGAACCGCCTGTGGCGCAGGCCGATCTCGTCGAGCGCGTAGAAGCCGCTGTAGCGCCGCTCGCGGCGCACGATCTCGACGTCGCCGCGCCGGTCCTCGCCGCCCTTGGCGCGCGCGGCGATGCGCGCGGCGGCCCGCCTGCGGATCGAGGGCATCAGCGCGGCGAGGTCGCCCGTCTCCTCCATCGCCTCGCGCGCCGCCTCGACGGCGAGGTCGGCCGAGCCGCGCGCCCAGGCGTCGAGCGACCACTCGCCCCAAGGCGCCGGGCCGCCCTCCTCGGGGAGGTAGGCCACGGCCGCCCGCCCGTCGGCCAAGGTCATCTCGCGGCGCGCGTGGCCGCAGGCGCCCTCGTAGCGGTCGAGCCGGGCGAGGTCGCCGGCCCCGGCCTCCAGCGCGAGCCCCTCGACGCGCACGGCCGGATCGGGCGCGAGCGCGGGCCATGGCGCCTCGTTCGAGCGACCCCGGCGCCAGCCGTCGAGGACGGCGGGGACGGCCTCGGCGTCGCGCCCGAGCACGGCGGCGCGATGGCCTGCGTGCATCAGCGTGCCGTAGAGGAACACCTGGGTCATGGCCGGGCTCCGAGGGCCGCGGCGGCCCCCCGGCCAACCCAGCCATCTCCCGGCGCTCGACCGAGCGCAAGCCCGGCGCCGGGCGCGGGTCGGCCGGGGCTCCGAGCCACCTCCGTCGGGCGCGCTCGGCCCCGCGTCCTCCCCATGCCCCCGGCACCCGCGACGCCTCCCGACGGTGCCGAGCGCCCGTGCAAGGGCCCGGCCAGGGCGAGGCCCTGCGGCCGTCCCGCGCACCCGGCAGGCCGTGGGGCCTGCGCCGGACGCCGCGAATCGAGCCCCCGGCCCTCCCCTTCGCGGCGCCGCGCGGCGGCCCGCGCCATCCGCCGCGCGCCGGCCCATGGGCGGGCGTTCCCGTCGGTCGTCCTCATCCCTCGTCTCCCCGCCGCCCGGCCCGCCGATCGTCGCGGCCGCGCCGATGCCTCCCCCATCGGCGCATCCCTGTCCACCGCCGCGCGCAGCGCTAGGCTCCCCGGCCCCTGCCAAGGACGGCCGATGACCGACGCCCCCCTCATCCTGTGGTTCCGCCGCGACCTACGGCTCGCCGACAACCCGATGGTCGCGGCGGCCGCTGCGACGGGGCGTCCGCTCGTCCCCGCCTTCGTCCATGACGGCGTGGTGGCCGAGACGCCCACGGCGCCGAAGTGGCGCTGGGGCCTCGGCGTCGAGCGCTTCGCGCAAGCCCTCGCCGAGCGCGGCTCGCGGCTGATGCTGCGGCGCGGGCGCGCGGGCGAGGCGCTCAGCGCGCTCGCGCGCGAGACGGGGGCCGCGGGCGTCTGGTGGTCGCGGCTCTACGACGCGGGCGCGCGCGAGCGCGACGAGGCGGTGGCCGACCGGCTCCAGGCCGAGGGGATCGAGGCGCGCGACTTCGCAGGCCACCTCCTCTTCGAGCCGTGGGAGATCCGCACCCAGGCCGGCGGCCCCTACCGCGTCTACACGCCGATGTGGCGCGCGGTGAAGGACCGCGCCGTGCCCAAGCCCGAGCCCGCGCCCGAGCGGCTGCGCCCGCCCGAGGCGTGGCCCGAGGGCGAGGAGATCGCCGGCTGGGCGATGGAGCGCGCGATGCGGGGCGGGGCGGGCGTCGTCGCGGGGCACGTCGTCGTCGGCGAGGCGGCGGCGCGGGGGCGGCTCGACGCGTTCCTTGCCGGGCCGATCGCCGACTACCCGCGCGCGCGGGACCGGCCGGCGGTGCCGGGCACCTCGGGGCTGTCGGAGAACCTCGCCTACGGCGAGATCGGGCCGCGCACCTGCTGGCACGCGGGCCGCGCGGCGGTGGAGGACGGCCGGGGCGACGAGACCTGGCTCAAGGAGCTGGTGTGGCGCGAGTTCGCCTACCACATGCTCCACCACGCGCCTGATCTGCCCGAGCGCTCCTGGCGGCCCGACTACTGCGCCTTCCCCTGGCGCGAGGACAACGCGGACGCGGAGGCCTGGCGGCGCGGGCGCACCGGCGTGCGGATCGTGGACGCGGCGATGCGCGAGCTCTACGCGACGGGGCGGATGCACAACCGCGGGCGGCTGATCGTGGCGTCCTACCTGACCAAGCACCTGATGACGCATTGGCGCGTCGGCCACGACTGGTTCGCCGACTGCCTGATCGACTGGGACGTGGCCAACAACGCGCTCAACTGGCAGTGGTCGGCGGGCTCGGGCCCCGACGCCACGCCCTTCTTCCGCGTCTTCAACCCCGAGACCCAGGCGCGCAAGTTCGACCCCCGCGGCGACTACCAGCGCGCCTGGATCGCCGAAGGGCAGGACGAGCCGCCCGAGACCGCGTTGAGCTTCTTCGAGGCGATCCCGCGCGCCTGGGGGCTGTCCCCTGACGACCCCTATCCCGAGCCCATCGTCACGCCCGCCGAGGGCCGCGAGCGGGCGCTCTCGGCGTTCCGGGAGTGGCGAGCGGAGAGGGAGGACGGCGGCTGATCGCAGGGGCCGCGACGGGGCCTCCCGGATCCGGAGCGACCCCGCTCGCGCGCGCGAGAGGGCGGCGACCTCGGAGCGAGGCTCGGCGTCCGGATCCCCGGCTCCCGGCCGCCATCGAGGCCGCAAGCGGCGGCGGGGCGAGGTGCGATCGCGCCCCACGGCTCCCGCCGATGCGGCTCAGGCGGCCGAGCCCCGCGGAGCCGGAGGCCGCGTCATCAGAGCACCCGGTCGAGCGCCCCCACGAGCCGGTCGATCTCCTCGTCAGAGGTGTAGTGCACGAAGCTCAGCCGCAGCACGCCGCGCGCTGGATCCACCCCCATCGCCCGGAGCGCGCGCACGGCGTAGAAGTCGCCGCCGCCCGCCATGATGCCCAGGCCCGCGAGGTCGGCCGCGACCTCCGCGCCGGGCCGCGCGCAGTCGAGCGCCACGGTGGGCGCGCGGCCCTCAGGCCCCGTCGGCCCCAGCACGCGCACGTCGTTGCGGCCCCGCAGGGCGTCGAGCAGCGGCTCCAGGAGTCGCGTCTCGTGCGCCTGCATCAGCCCGCGCACGACCTCGGCACGCCCGGCGGCGTCGGTCGCGGGCCCCGCGTGGTGGTCGTGGAGCGCGTCGAAGTAGTCGGCCATCCCGGCGCAGGCGGCGATCTGGGCGTGGTCCGGCCCCGCCGGCGTGAAGCGTTTGGGAAGCGCGTCGGCGTTGAAGAAGTGACCCTGATGCGGCAGATCGAAGCCCAAGGCGCGGCGGATGACCATCAGCCCCTGATGCGGCCCGTAGGTCTTGTAGGCCGAGAACAGGTAGATGTCGGCGCCGAGCGCGCCCACGTCCGGCAGCCCGTGGGGCGCGTGGCTCACCCCGTCCACGCAGACATGGGCGCCCGCGTCGTGCGCCATCCGGGCGAGGGAGTGCACGTCGTTGACCTCGCCCACGACGTTCGAGCAATGCGGGAAGGCCACGAGCTTCACGCGCCCGTCCTCCAGCAGCGTCGAGAGCGCGGCCGGGTCGAGATGCCCGGTCGAGGGGTCCATCCGCCACTCGCGGATCTCGACGCCCTCCTCGCCGAGCCCGCGCCAGGGGCCGGAGTTGGCCTCGTGGTCCTGGTCGGTGACGACGATCGCCGCCCCCTCGGGCAGCCAGCGCCGGAACGCTTGGGCCAGAACATGGGTGTTGGCGGTGGTGGAGGGGCCGAAGGACAGCTCGTCGGCCTCGACGCCGAGCATGGCGGCGAGGCGGGCGCGCGCCTCGTCCATCTCCTCCCCGCCCAGGCGCGAGGCGTCGTAGGGGCCGTAGGGCTGGACCTTGCGCTCGCGGTAGAAGCGGTGGAGGCGGTCCACCACCTGACGGCACGGGTAGGAGCCGCCGGCGTTCTCGAAGAACGCCTGGCCCGCGAGCGAGGGCTCCTCGAAGGCCGGGAACTGCGCCCGGACGAAATCGACGTCGAGCGGGGTCGCGCCCTCAGCCGCGGACATCGATCACCACGCGCCCGCGCACCTTCCCCTCCAGGATCTCGGCGCCGAGCCGCGGCAGGTCGCCCAAGCCGGCCTCCGAGGTCATCGCGTCGAGCTTGTCCATCGGCAGCTCGCGCGCGATCCGCTCCCAGGCGCGCAGGCGGTCGTCGAAGGGCCGCAGCACGCTGTCGATGCCGAGCAGGTTCACGGCGCGCAGCAGGAAGGGGACCACGCTGGCGGGGAGCTGCGCGCCGCCCGCGAGGCCCACGGCGGCCACCGAGCGGCCGTACTTCATCTGGCCCAGCACCCGCGCCAGCATGGCGCCGCCCACCGCGTCCACGCAGCCCGCCCAGGTCTCGCCCTCCAGCGGCTTCCTGACGGTCTCGGCGAGGTCGGCGCGCGGCACGATGGCGCTCGCGCCGAGGTCGCGCAGGTAGCCCTCCTGCTCGGGCCGACCGGTGACGGCCGAGACCTCGTAGCCGTTCGCGGCCAGGATCGCTGTGGCGACCGAGCCGACGCCGCCCGCGGCGCCGGTGACGAGCACGGGGCCGTGGCCGGGCTCGAGCCCGTGGTCCTCGAGCGCCATCACGGCGAGCATCGCGGTGAGCCCCGCGGTGCCCACGGCCATCGCCTGCCGGGCCTCCATCCCCATCGGCAGCGGCACCAGCCAGTCGGCGCGCACGCGCGCGCGCTCGGCGTAGCCGCCCCAATGCGCCTCGCCGACGCGCCAGCCGGTGAGGATCACATGGTCGCCGGGCTCGTAGCGCTCGTCCGAGGACGCCTCGACGGTGCCCGCGAAGTCGATGCCGGGCACGTGGGGGTAGCTGCGCACCAGCCCGCCGCCCGGCCCGATGCAGAGCCCGTCCTTGTAGTTCACGGTGGACCACTCGACCGCCACCGTGACCTCGCCCTCGGGCAGCCGGTCGTCCGGCAGCTCCTGGACGGAGGCATGGGTGCCGTCCTCCCCCTTCTCGACCACCAGCGCCTTGAACATCGCTCTCACTCCTGAAGCTCCGGCCCGTCTTTCGCACAAGGGCGCGGCGCAGGCCACCGGGGGCGTCGGCGCCGGGCCTCAGGGCGAGGGCCCGGGCATCAAGAACAGATCGGTGTCGCCCGACCGCGCTCCGGCGGCGGTCAGCATGGCGTGGATCTGGCCGCGGTGGTGGGTCTGGTGGGTGAACATGTGCGCCACGCAGAGCGCGCGGGGCTTCGAGACCTCTCGCCCCGCCGCCCCGGACCGCCAGGTCAGGTCGCCGTCGAGCGCGCCCTCGGCGAGCCCGTCGGCCCATGCCACAATGCGCCCGTCGGCCTCGGCCCGCGCCGCGCGAAGCCGCGCCCAGTCGGTCTCGAAGCCCACGCTCTCCGCGATCCCGCCTCGCGGCTTCTCCCAGCCCGCGAGGCGCGACATCCACATGGCGTCGGCCCACAGCAGATGGCTGAAGGTGGCGCGGATGGAGCCGAAATGCGCGCCGCGGTCGGCCTCGCGCGCCGCCTCGTCGAGCCCGTCGGCGGCGGCCAGCAGGCTCGCGTTCTGCCACGCGTTGTAGCGCGCCATCGTGCGCGCGTGGGCAAGCCCGATCACCCGCGCGCTCCGGGCCGGCGGCTCGGCGGGCGGGATGGCGCGGCGGACGGGTCGGGCATGGGGGCCTCCTCGGCGCGGGGCGCGACGCGAGCACCATCAAGACCGCGGCCCCTCTCATCCGCAAGGCGCCCGCGGGGTGCGCGGCCCGCGTCGGGCCCCGAGTGGGTCGCGGCCTTTCGCCTTGCCGGTGGGGCGCCCGCGCCATAGCGTCCTCGCCTCATGCCCCCGCCGCCTGGGAGACCGCCATGACCCGCACCGCCCCCGCCTGCGCAGGCTTCGCCCTCGCCACCCTGCTCGCCGCCCCCGCCGTGGCGCAGGACCCTGAGCTTCTGATCCTCGACTGGTCGGGCTTCGAGGAGGAGCCGTTCTACCCCGGCTACGTCGAGAAGCACGGCGAGGCACCGACCTTCACCTTCTTCGGCGACGAGGAGGAGGCGTTCCAGAAGCTGCGATCGGGGTTCCGGGCCGACATCTCGCACCCCTGCCCGCACTCGGTGCGGAAGTGGCGCGACGCGGGGTTGATCGAGCCCTGGGACGTGTCGAGGATCCCCTCCTACGAGGGCGTGGGCGAGGAGTATCGCTCCCCGCCGCTCGTCGACGCCGATGGCGTCTGGTTCATCCCCGCCGACCTCGGCAAGACTGCGATCGCCTACAACACCGAGGAGGTGCCCGCCGACGACGTCTCGACGCTCCAGGTGTTCGCCGACCCGAAATATGCGGGGCGCATCTCGCTGCCCGACAACGTGGACGATGTCTACGCGCTGGCCTACCTCGCCACGGGCACGGCCGACTGGACCCAGGCCACCGACGAGGCGTTCCGGGCGGCGTCGGACTGGCTGCGCCAGGTCCATCCCAACGTGCGGACCTACTGGACCGACGGCGCCGAGCTGGGCCAGCTCATGGCCACCGGCGAGGTGCTCGTCGCCTGGTCCTGGAACGAGACGCCGGTGTCGCTCGCGGCCTCCGGCCAGCCGATCGCCTTCCAGCGCGAGGCGGCGGAGGGCTCGTCGAGCTGGGGCTGCGGCTACGTCAACCTCGTGGACGGGCCGGGCTCCGAGGAGAAGGCGCACGACTTCGTCGAGGCGTTCCTGAGCCCCGAGGTGACCGAGTTCATCGTCACTGAATGGGGCTACGGCCACGGCAACGAGAGGGCGATGGAGGCGATCGACGCGGCCACGCTGGAGGAGGTCGGGCTCGGGCCGGTCGAGGCCCCGGTGCTGCGCCAGCTGCCGATGGACGACGCCCTGCGCGAGCGCATGATCGAGGAGTTCGAGCTGATCAAGGCGGGGTTCTGAGGGCTGCGCCCTCAGAACCCCGCGCCCCGGCCCCCGAGCCGCGGCCTCGTCGGCGACGGGAGCCGACGCGCCGGGTGCGCCCGGCGCGTCTCGGTCGGTGGCGAACGGGGCGATCCGCCCCTCCAAGCCGCTTGAACGGACGCGCCCTCGCGGCTATGTCTGGGGCGTCCGGCGACGGACTATGGCGATAAACGCGCACGTAATAAGCGGATCGGACCCGGGGGCGGTACCCGGCGGCTCCACCATCATCCCCTCGTTGGGGGGCGAGCGGGGCCGAAACAGGATCGACGAACGTCTAAAGGTGTCAGCTTTCGCTCGGTGAGGTACCACCGATATCGGTCCACAACGCATAGTTGCCAACGACAACCGTGCTCCGGTGGCGCTCGCGGCCTGAGGCCGTTCGTGACACCGACTGACTGAAGCCCTTGCGTCTAGCAACGCAAGGCGGGGTCCGCAGGCACCTGGCAACAGAAGCCTGCAACCTCCTCCCTCCCTCCCCTCCATGACCTGTCCCGGCGCTTGGCGGGGCACCCGAGCTGCGCCACCCCTCGCCCCGAGGCCGTTCCTCAGGACCGTCCGCGCCGCGAGGGATGCCATGCGGTCGGGCGCCGACGCCTCTCCCGCCGCCCTTTCGCGCATCTGCGGGTTGTCCTAACCTGCCCCCCGCAGGACGAGGGGGGACCGCCCATGGCGCGACGGCTCGACTACGCGAACCTCATGCACCGGGCGATGCGCGGGCTGATCCAGGAGGCGCTGACCGAGGTGGCCGAGCACGGCCTGCCGGGCGCGCACCACTTCTTCATCACCTTCGACACGCTGCACCCGGACGTGGAGATCGCCGACTGGCTCTCGGACCGCTACCCCGAGGAGATGACGATCGTCATGCAGAACTGGTTCGAGGGCCTGGAGGTCGGCCAGGAGGGATTCTCGGTCACGCTCAACTTCGGGGACGCGCCCGAGCCGCTCTACATCCCCTACGAGGCCATCCGCACCTTCGTGGACCCCTCCGTCGAGTTCGGCCTGCGCTTCGAGGCCCATGACGAGAGCGGCGACGAGGCCGAGCGCGGCGACGAGGCGCCGCCCGCGGCCGCGCCGGGGGCGGCATCCGCCTCCGAGGACGCGCCCTCGGGCGCGCGCGGCCGCAAGGCGCCCGGCGACGCCGAGGTCGTCTCGCTCGACAAATTCCGCAAGTAGCGCATGGCCCGGGCCGCGATTGCCCCGGGCGGCGCGGCCGCGTAAGCCCCGCGCGCGTCACTCAGGAGGCCCCATGGACACGCGCACCGAGACCGACAGCTTCGGGCCGCTCGAGGTTCCTGCCGATCGCTACTGGGGCGCCCAGACCCAGCGCAGCCTCCAGAACTTCCCGATCGGCTGGGAGCGCCAGCCCGCGGCGATCGTGCACGCGCTGGGCGTGATCAAGCGCGCCTGCGCCGAGGCCAACCGCGAGCGCGGCGCGCTCGATCCGAGGCTTGCCGATGCGGTGATCCAGGCCGCGACCGAGGTCGCCTCCGGCGCCCTCGACGACCACTTCCCGCTGGTGGTGTGGCAGACGGGCTCGGGCACCCAGTCCAACATGAACGCCAACGAGGTCATCGCCAACCGCGCCATCGAGATCCTGGGCGGCAGGGTCGGGTCGAAGGATCCGGTCCACCCCAACGACCACGTCAACATGGCCCAGTCGTCCAACGACACCTTCCCCACCGCGATGCACGTCGCCGCCGCCACCACGGCGAGCGAGGTCGTGCTGCCGGGGCTGACCGAGCTGGCCTCTGCGCTGGAAGCCAAGTCCGCCGCCTTCGCGGACATCGTCAAGATCGGCCGCACCCACATCCAGGACGCGACGCCGCTGACGCTCGGCCAGGAGTTCTCGGGCTACGCGCACCAGGCGCGCTCGGCGATCGACCGCATCCAGTCCGCCATGCCGGGGATCCTGGAGCTGGCGCAGGGGGGCACGGCCGTGGGCACCGGCCTCAACGCGCCGAAGGGCTGGGGCGAGACCGTCGCGGCGCGCATCGCCGAGATCACCGGCCTGCCCTTCCGGACCGCGCCCAACAAGTTCGAGGCGCTCGCGGCCCACGACGCCGTGGTCGAGATGTCGGGCGCGCTCAGGGTCGTGGCCGTGTCGCTCTACAAGATCGCCAGCGACATCCGGCTGCTGGGCTCGGGCCCGCGCTGCGGCATCGGCGAGCTGCGCCTGCCCGAGAACGAGCCCGGCTCCTCGATCATGCCGGGCAAGGTCAACCCGACCCAGGTGGAGGCGCTGACCCAGGTCTGCGCGCACGTGATGGGCAACGACGCCGCGATGGGCTTCGCGGGCTCGCAGGGGCATTTCGAGCTCAACGTGATGAAGCCGATGATGGCCTACAACCTGCTGCAGTCCATGCAGCTCATCGGCGACGCGGCGTCGAGCTTCACCGACAACTGCGTCGTGGGCATCGAGGCCGACGAGGCGCGCATCGACGACCTGATGCGGCGCTCCTTGATGCTGGTGACGGCGCTCGCCCCCGAGATCGGCTACGACAACGCGACCAAGGTGGCCAAGGCGGCGCACGCGAACGGCACGACGCTGCGCGAGGAGGCGGTCCGCCTCGGCTTCGTGGACGAGGCCACCTTCGATCGCGTCGTGCGCCCTGAGGACATGGTGGGCCCGCGGTGAGCGCGTCCCGCTAGCGCCGTGGCCAAGCCCATCAGCCTCAGCCGAGCCCGCAAGGCCCGCGCCCGCGAGGAGGCGCGGCGGCAGGCCGACGCCAACGCGGCGCGCCACGGGCGCAGCAGGGCCGAGCGCGAGGCGGAGCGGGCCGAGGCCGAGGCGCGGGCGCGGCGGCTCGACTGGCACCGGCGCGAGGACGGTCCCTCGGATGAGGGCTGAGGGCGCCCCCGACCGGCCGGTCAAGCGCTCGCTGACGATCCGCGGCCACCGCACCTCGGTCTCGCTGGAGCGCGCCTTCCTCGACGGCTTGCGCGAGATCGCGGCCGGGCGGGGGCTCTCGCTCGACGCGCTGGCGGCCGAGATCGACGCCGAGCGCGACGCCAGCACCAACCTCGCCTCGGCGATCAGGCTCTTCGTGCTGGCGCACCATCGCGGACGTTGAGCCCTCGTCGGTCGGTCACTCGACGGCTTGGGGGGCGTATCGCCGAAGCTGGTCGCGCGCGGTCTCGATCATCGGCCCCATGTCGCAGCCCGCCGCCTGCGCCAGCAGGATGATGTTGGTCTGGATCGCGGTGAACATCGTCACCGTGGCCGGGTCGGCCGCCTCGACGTCGCCGCCGGCCGTCTGGCGCAGGCCCTCGTAGACCCCGGCGAAGCCGTGCTGGAGGAAGGTGCAGTCGTCCCTGGCGTCCGGCATCGTCTCGGGGGTGGCCGCTTCCTGCGCGGAGGCGGGCAGGGCGACGAGGAGCGCGAGCGTGGTGGCGGCGAGTCGCATGGGCCATCTCCTGCGGGCCTTCGGGCCCCGACAGCTAGGCCCGATGGGGGCGCCGGCGACGCCGGATCGCCGGCCCCGTCGTCGGCGCTGGACAGCGCGGCGCCCTTGCCGCAGCCTTCGCGCCGTGACGACGCGGATCGCCCATGACGAGGAGCTCGACGCGCGCGGGCTCCTGTGCCCGCTGCCGGTGCTCAAGGCGGCGCGACGGATGCGGGAGATGCCCTCCGGCCAGGTGCTCAGGCTCCTCGCGGACGATCCGGCCGCGGTGGTGGACGTGCCCCATTTCTGCGCCGAGGGGGGCCACGAGCTGCTGCGCGCCGCCCACGAGGACGGCGCGCAGGTCTACCTCATCCGCCGAGCCTGAGCCCCTTGCCTGAGCCCGGGCCGGAGCCCGGGCTGCTGGGGCAGCTGGAAGGGTCAGCGCCCCAGCGACCACCAGCCGCGGCGCTTGGGCTTGGACGGCGCGCCCTCGGCCATCGCGGGCTCGGGCTCCGCGTCCTCGGCCATCGCGTCCTCGGCCATCGCGGGCTCGGCCATCGCGGGCTCGGGCTGGGCGTCCTCCCGCTCTGCGGGCTCGGGATCCTCGGCGCTCGCATCGGCGGGCTCGCGCTCGGACGCGTCGGCGTCGGCCGCCGCGCCGCGGAGGGGCGTCGGCTCGTCTCCGCCGTCGGGCTCGGGCTCCGCCGTCACCTCCTCGGGCAGCGCGGCGGGCGACCAGCGCGACTTGGTCTCGAACGGCGCGTCGGACCGGGCCGCGCCGCCGGCGGCGCGCTGCGCCGCAGGGACGAAGAGCGGCACCGATTCGGGCTCGGGCTCCGCGCTCGGCGTGCCCTCGCTCGCCATGTCGCCTCCGGCGCCGTCGTCCTCCGGCGCCCCCTGCTCGCCGGTCGCCATGCCCTCCGGCGCGTCCGCGCTCGACGCCTCCGGCGCGTCGGCGACCGCGGCCTCCACGACCGTCCCCTCGTCGCCGGCCGCCACGCTCTCCGGCACGGCGTCGCCGGGCGCGTCCACGACCGGCGGCTCCTCCGAGAGGAGGTTCGCGCCCTCCGCGGACGCCGCCTCCCCATGCGCGACCGCGGCGTCGGAGGCCGCGCCGACCGCGGCCGGCGCCTCGGCCGCGGCCGGCGCGGGCGAGCGGCCGCGGCGGCGGCGCGTCACCGTGCGGCGGCCCTCCGGCGCCTCGCCCTCCGGTGCCTTCCCCTCGGCCGGCTCGGCGTCGGAGGGGGCGTCCGACGGGTCGCCGTCCTCATCGTCCGAGCGGGCGCCGGCCGCGTCGTCGCCGCGCGCGCCCGAGCGCCGCCTGCGGCGCCGGCGGCGCTTCCTGCGGGGCGAGCCCTCCTCCTCGTCGCCGTCGGACGGGGCGCTCGCGGCCTCCCCATCGGCGGGCTCGTCGCCGGCCTCGGCCTCGGCCTCGGCTTCGGTCTCGGGCCCTGCCTCATCCTCGGCTTCGGTCCTGGACCGCGCGCGGGCTTCCGCGTCCGCACCGGCTTCGGCCTCGCGGCGCTCCTCCTCGGCCAGCGCGGCCTCGTCGAGCTCGTCCATCAGCGAGGCGTCGCCCTTGACGACCGGGACCGCGATGGCCTCGACGGTGCGGGTCTGGGTGCGCGACTTCTCGATCGAGAAGTCTGGCGGGACCAGATGCGCGTCGGCCTCGAGCCGCACGGTCATGCCGGTGCGCGCCTCGATCGCGGCGAGGTGCTCGCGCTTGTGGTTGAAGAGGAAGTTGACGACGCCCACCGGCGCGCGCACCTGGACCTCCTTCGAGCGGCCGCGCACGCCCTCCTCCTCGACCTGGCGGACGATGGTGAGCGCGAGGCTCTCCTCGGAGCGCACCAGACCGGTGCCGTGGCAGGCCGGACAGGGCTGCGTCGTGGCCTCGATCATGCCGGGGCGCATGCGCTGGCGCGACATCTCCAGCAGGCCGAAGCCCGAGATGCGGCCGATCTGGATGCGCGCGCGGTCGGTCTTGAGCGCGTCCTTCAGCCGCTTCTCGACGGCGGCGTTGTTGCGCCGGTCGTCCATGTCGATGAAGTCGATCACGATCAGCCCCGCGAGGTCGCGCAGCCGGACCTGGCGCGCCACCTCGTCGGCGGCCTCGAGGTTGGTGGCGAGCGCCGTCTCCTCGACCGAGACCTGCTTGGTGGCGCGCCCCGAGTTGACGTCGATCGCCACCAGCGCCTCGGTCACGCCGATGACGATGTAGCCGCCCGAGCGGAGCTGGACGGTCGGGTTGAACATGCCCGCGAGGGTGCTCTCGACCTGATAGCGCGCGAAGAGCGGCATCGGATCGGAGTAGAGCGTCACGTTCTGCGCATGCGCGGGCATGATCATCGCCATGAAGTCGCGCGCCGTGCGCCAGCCGGCCTCGCCCTCCACGATCACCTCGTCGATCTCGCGCGAGTAGAGGTCGCGGATCGTGCGCTTGACGAGATCCCCCTCCTCGTAGATCTTGGCGGGCGCGATCGACTTGAGCGTCAGCGCGCGCACCTGCTCCCACAGCCGCTGGAGGTATTCGTAGTCGCGCCGGATCTCGGTCTTGGTGCGCTTGGCGCCGGCGGTGCGCACGATCAGCCCCGCGCCGCGCGGCACCTGGATCTCGGCGGCGATCTCCTTGAGCTTCTTGCGATCGGCCGCGTTGGTGATCTTGCGGGAGATGCCCCCCCCCCGCGCGGAGTTGGGCATCAGCACGCAGTAGCGGCCCGCGAGGCTGAGATAGGTCGTCAGAGCGGCGCCCTTGTTGCCGCGCTCCTCCTTGACGACCTGCACCAGCATGATCTGGCGGACCTTGACGACCTCCTGGATCTTGTAGCGGCGCGGGCGGGCGCGCGGCCGCGGCGCGAGGTCCGCGTCGTCGTCCGAGACCTCCTCGATCTCGGGGTCGCGCTCGGAGGGCGGCCGGGCGCCTCGGCCGCGCGAGCGCCCCCCCCCGCGGCCGGAGCGACCCCCGGGCATGGTCTCAGGCGTGTCCTCGATCAGCCCGCTCTCGGAGGCGTCGCCGCCGATGGTCTCCATGCCGCGGACATCGCCGCCGTCCGGGTCGGCATCCTCCGGCTCGGGGCCGTCCGAGCCCTCGCCGTGGGGCTCGACGTCGCCCGCGTCGTCGGGGCCCTCCGCCCCGCCCGCATCCGCGGGGGGATCGGCGGCCCTGGTGGCGCCGCCCGGCGCGTCCTCGGCCATCGCGCGGCCGTCTTCGTCCTCAGGGCCGTCCCCCTCGGCGCCGGGCGCCTCGCCTCCGCGCTCGTCGTCCGCCTCGTCCTCCCGCGCCTCGCGCCGCGGGCGGCGCGTCCGCTCGGCGCGCTGGGCCTCGGCCTTCGCCTCGGCCTCCTCCTCGGCCAGGAGCGCCTCGCGGTCGGCCACGGGGATCTGGTAGTAGTCGGGGTGGATCTCGGCGAAGGCCAGGAAGCCGTGGCGGTTGCCGCCGTATTCGACGAATGCGGCCTGGAGCGAGGCCTCTACGCGGGTGACCTTGGCGAGGTAGATGTTGCCGGCGAGCTGGCGGCGGTTCTCCGACTCGAAGTCGAACTCCTCGAGCCGGTTGCCGTCCACCACCACGACCCGGGTCTCCTCCGGGTGGGTGGCGTCGATGAGCATCTTCTTTGACATGATTGGGTTCCGGCGCCACGGCCCCTCCCCATGCGGGACGCGGCGCGCGGACGGGGCCCGGGCGGCGCGAGGGTTCGGCGGTGGCGGCTGTCAGGGGCGGGCGATCGCCGTGCGGATGGCGCAGGCGCATCAACGCCCGGGCCGGCTCCGCATCGAACAGCGCATCGCATCGCGTGTCTCTCCGGCGCCTCGCGGCGCCCGCTCAGGGGGCCCCGATCCTGCGGCTGAGGCCTCAGGGCATCGGGGCGAGGCTCGGGCCCGGGCTCGGGCCCTTGGCTGCCAGGCCCGCGAAGGACGGCCTGCATGAGGGGCCGCGCGACACGGGGTGGCGAAACTCACGGGCCGCCGCGGCACTTGCGCGCGGCCGCGACCCGTCCCCCCATTAAGGTGAACGCGGGCCCGATGACAACCGCAATCGGGCGGCCGGGGCGGCGGGCGTGCCTAGAGGTAGTCCGACCGGCTCAGCGTGTACTTGGCCATCTTCTCGTTGAGCGTGCGGCGTGGCAGGCACAGCTCGTCCATCACGGACGAGATCGAGCCCTTGTGACGGCGCATGGTGTTGTCGATCAGCATCCGCTCGAACGCCTCGACATACTCCTTGAGCGGCTTTCCTTCCGTGGTCATGACGGGGGCCGACTCGGCGTTGTCGGCCATCAGCAGCGAGGCGATGGTGCCCGAGCCGCGGCGGTTCTGGAGCACCGCGCGCTCGGCCACGTTGATGAGCTGGCGCACGTTGCCGGGCCAGGGCGCCTGGAGGAGCTGGGCGGCCTCCTGGGCCGTCACCTGGGGGGATTCGCAGCCGTATTCGTCGGCGAACTGCTCGCTGAGGCGGGTGAAGAGGCTCAGGATGTCCTCGCCGCGAGAGCGCAGCGGCGGGCAGGTGATCTTGAGCGCGGCGAGGCGGTAGTAGAGGTCGGGGCGCAGCGCGTCCTCGCAGGTGCGGCCCTCGTCCTGGAGGTTGCAGATGGCGACGATGCGGGTGTCGGGCGGGGAGGTCTGCTCGTTGATGTAGGTCAGCAGCCGCGCCTGGAGCTGGGGGGAGAGCGCCTCGACGTCCTCGAGCACCAGCGTGCCGCCGCGCGCCGCGACGATCGCCGGAAGCGCGTCGGCGGTGCCGTCGAACACGCGGGCCGCGAGCGCGGCCTCGTCGAAGGCGCCGCAGGACAGGAGCACGAACCGGCCCCGCGAGCGCGAGCCGACGGCGTGCAGCGCGTGCGCCACGAGCGTCTTGCCGGTGCCGGTCTCGCCCTCGATCAGCACGTGGCCGTCGGCCTGGCCGAGGTCGAGGATGTCCTCCTTGAGCCGCTCCATCGGCGCCGAGGTGCCGATCAGGCGCGCCATGATGGCGTCGCCGCCCGCGAGCTCGGTCCTGAGCGCGCGGTTGTCGAGCGTGAGGCGCCGCGCCTGGGCGGCGCGGCGCGCCGAGATCCGACATGCGCTCGGGGTCGAAGGGCTTCTCGAGGAAGTCGTAGGCGCCGAGCTGCATCGCCTCCACGGCCATCGGCACGTCGCCGTGCCCGGTGATCATGATGACGGGCAGGCCCCCGTCCTGGTTCATCAGCCGGCGCAGCAGCGTGATGCCGTCCATGCCGGGCATGCGGATGTCGGAGATGACGATGCCCGGATAGTCCGCGCCGAGGCCGCGCAGCGCGTCCTCGCCGCTGGAGAAGGTCTCGGTCTCGAAGCCCGAGAGCGACAGCCACTGGCTGATCGAGCGGCGCATGTCCTGCTCGTCGTCCACGATCGCGATCTTCATCGCCTGACCCATCTCGAAACCCGGCTCCCTGCTACACTACGCCGCCGCCTCGGCCACCGCAGCCTCGGCCTTCCCACCCGCCCCGCTCGGCGGAGCCTCGCTCGCGCCGGGCGGGTCGCCGCCCGCTCGGCCCTCCCCCAGAAGCGGCAGCCGGATCTCGAACGCGGCGCCTCCGCCCGAGGCGTTGCGCGCGGTCAGCCGCCCGCCGAGGTCCGAGACGATGCCCGCCGAGATGGCGAGCCCGAGCCCCACCCCGTCCCCGGGCTGCTTGGTCGTGTAGAAGGGCTCGAAGAGCGCGTCGAGATCCTCGATGCCGTGACCGTTGTCGCGCACGGTGAAGGACGCCTTGCGGCCCGACGACAGCAGCAGGTCCACGCGCGGATCGGGGACGCCCGACGTGGCGTCGAGCGCGTTGCGCAAAAGGTTAATGATGACCTGCTCGAGCCGCAAGCGGTCGGCGCGCACCATCACCGGGCGGGCGGGGACGTGTCGCGTGATCGTGACCGAGCGTGCCTTGAGCTGGGGCTCCATCATGGCGAGCGCTGAGGAGACGGCGGCGCGCAGATCCACCGGCTCGAACGCCTCGCCGCCCTTGCGGGCGTAGGATTTGAGCTGGCGCGTGATGGCGCCCATGCGCTCGATGAGGTCGTCGATGCGCTGGAAGGACGACAGCGCCTCCTCGGGGCGGCGGCGCTGCAGGAGCAGGCGCGCGCCGGCGAGGTAGGTCTTCATCGCGGCGAGCGGCTGGTTCAGCTCGTGGCTGACGGCGGCCGACATCTCGCCCAGCACGGCGAGCTTGGAGGACTGCTCGAGGGTGGCCTCGGCGGCCGACAGGTCGGCCTGGGCGCGCTCGCGCTCGGCGATCTCGCGCGAGAGCTGCTCGTTGAGCGAGCGCAGCTCGGCGCTCTCGCGCTGGAACAGGCGCACGCGCACGCTCGCGTTGCGCGAGGACAGGTAGAAGGTGAGCGCGAGCAGCACCGCGAAGCCGGTGATCTCGAGCGCGAGCACCCCGTTGACGCGCTCGCGCACCGATGCGTAGCGGGTGAACACGGTCATCCGCCAGCCCTGGAACGGCACCCGCGCGTCGGTGCGGATGACGCCCTCGCCGCGGAAGTAGGCCTCGACGGGCAGCGACACGAAGTCGGCCGCGGCCATGATCGCGCGGTCGATCGCGGTCGGCGCGGAGAGCGCGGAGAGCGCCTCGGCCTCGGGCAGCCCGCGCCAGCGCGGCTCGGTCGCCAGGATCACCTCGCCCTCGGAGCTGGTGACCATCACGGCGTCGGAGATGCCCGACCAGCGGCCCTCGAACTGCCGCAGATCGACGCCGACGACGATGACGCCGAGCGTGCGGCGGTCGAGAGTCACCTTGCGCGCGTAGAAAAAGCCCGACGGGCCGCTCTCCTGAGCGATGCGCGTGAACACGGTGCCCGGCGCGCGCATCGCCTCGACGAAGTAGGGATCCTGGCGGTGGCTCTCGCCGAGCCGCGTGCGGTCGGTGGCCGCGACCGTGCGCCCCGAGTCGTCGAGCAGCATGAGCGAATCGGCGCCGATCTCGTCGCGGTAGGAGATCAGCCGCTGCGAGGTCAGCGCGTAGCCGTCCGAGGTCAACGCGCCGATCAGCTCGGGGTCGCGCGACAGCAGCAGCGGGACGACCTGCGCCTTGCGCAGCTCGGCGAGCAGGTTGCCGGTGTAGAGCGCGAGCCGCACCTCGGCGCCGTTGCGCGTGGCCTCGATGTAGCGCTCGGTCAGGAGCTTGTTGGTGACCGCCACGGTGGCGATCGCCATGACCAGCAGGACGCCCGCGATGAGGCGCGCGCGCCAAGGCGCGGCGCCGCGCTCGGCGGACCGGGAGGCCGGCGCAGCGGGGCGTGCGGTCGTGTCGGCCATGGGCGTGGTTTAAGTCCCGCGGGCCCCGGACTCAAGCCGTCGGCGCCAGCGCCCGCGCCAGCGAGGCGAAGAGGCGCGCGCCGTCGGCCGGTCCCAAGGCGGGGTCGGCCGCTCGCTCGGGATGGGGCATCAGGCCGAGCACGCGGCGGTTCTCGGAGAGCACGCCGGCGATCGCGGCGGCCGAGCCGTTGACCTCCTCGGCGTAGCGCAGCGCGATCCGGTCCTCGGCCTCCAGCGCGCGCAGGGTCTCGGGGGGAGCCACGTAGTTGCCGTCGTGATGCGCCACCGGCAAGGCGATCGCCTCGCCCGCGCGGTAGCGGGCGGTGAAGGGGCTCTCGGCGGTGGCGACCGTCAGGCGCACCGAGCGGCAGACGAAGCGCAGGCGCGCGTTGCGGATCAAGGCGCCGGGCAGCAGCCCCGCCTCGCACAGCACCTGGAAGCCGTTGCACACGCCCAGCACCAGCCCGCCGCGCGCCGCGTGCCGTCGCACCGCGCCCATGATCGGCGCGCGCGCGGCGATGGCGCCCGTCCGCAGGTGGTCGCCGAAGGCGAAGCCCCCCGGCAGGCCCACGAGCTCCACGCCACCGGGCAGCGCGTCGTCGCGGTGCCAGGCGGGCGCGACCGCGAGGCCCGCCGCGCGCAGCGCCACCATCATGTCCCGGTCGCAGTTCGATCCGGGGAAGACGACGACCGCGGCCCTCACCCCAGGCCCCTCAACCGGCCATCTCGACGCGGTAGTCCTCGATCACGGCGTTGGCCAGCAGCTCGTCGCACATCCGCCGCACGTCGGCCTCGCCGGTGCCGGGCGCGAGGTCGAGCGCGATCACCTTGCCCTGGCGCGCGCCGCGCACGCCCTCGAACCCCATCGCGGCGAGCGCGCGGGCGATCGCCTCGCCCTGAGGGTCGAGCACGCCCGCGCGCGGCATCACCGTGACGACCGCACGGACGGGCCCACCCTCGGGAGCCGGGCCGGGGGCGGGCGCGCCCGTCACCTCGATCAGTTGATCAGCCGCGGCTTCGGCGCCGGGGCCGCCACGGCCGCCGGCAGCACGCCCAGGCGCCGGGCGACCTCGGTGTAGGCGTCGCTGAGCGAGCCGAGGTCGTGGCGGAACACGTCCTTGTCGAGCTTCTGGCCGCTCTCGGCGTCCCACAGGCGGCACGAATCGGGGCTGATCTCGTCGGCCACGACGAGGCGCTGGAAGTCGTTGTCCCAGATGCGGCCGATCTCGATCTTGAAGTCCACCAGCTTGATGCCGACGCCCATCATCATGCCCGACAGGAAGTCGTTCACGCGAAGCGCGAGGCTGATCATGTCGTCGAGATCCTGCTGGGAGGCCCAGCCGAAGGCGCCGATGTGCTCCTCGCTCACCAACGGGTCGCCGAGCTCGTCGTCCTTGTAGTGGAACTCGACGATGGGGCGCGGCAGCGCCGAGCCCTCCACGAGCCCCAGACGGCCGACGATGGAGCCCGCGGCGATGTTGCGCACCACCACCTCGAGCGGGATCATCTCGACCTGCCGGATGAGCTGCTCGCGCATGTTGATGCGGCGGATGAAGTGGGTGGGCACGCCGACGGCGTTGAGCCCCATCATGAAGAACTCGCTCAGGCGGTTGTTGAGCACGCCCTTGCCCTCGATCACCGCGTGCTTTTCCGCGTTGAACGCGGTGGCGTCGTCCTTGAAGTACTGCACGAGGGTTCCGGGCTCAGGCCCCTCGTAGAGGATTTTGCCCTTGCCTTCGTAGACCTTCTTGCGGCGGGCCATGCAGTCTCCAATGCGAAGCGAGCGCGTCGGGGATTCCCGCGCGACCTGTCGCGGGCATATACGGGATCGGACCCCTGGCGACAAGGAAACGCCGCCCGGGGGGCGGCACGGCGGGGCGCGCGGACGACGGCTCGCATCGGCCCCTCGCGCCTCGGAGGCGTCGATCCGCGCCGCGATCGCCGCGTTGCCGGATCGGGGCCGGATCGGGGCCGGATCGGGGCCGGATCGGGGCCGGATCGGGGCCGGATCGGGGCCGGCCGCGGGCTCGAGCGCGCGATCGCGCGATCGCGCGATCGCGCGCGGGGAGGGCAGCGGGAGGAGGGCAAGGGCGGCGGTCGAGCCTCGCTTGCGTCCGCGCGGCCCGCGGCCCATATCGGTGCCAGAGCCCCCCGCGCCACGAGAGGCCCCGATGAGCACGTTCGACGACCGCCAGAATGCCTTCGAGTCGAAATTCGCCCACGACGCCACGATGCAGTTCAAGGCCGAGGCGAGGCGCAACCGCCTCCTCGGGCTGTGGGCCGCCGAGAAGCTCGGGCGATCGGGCGACGAGGCCACGGCCTACGCCAAGGAGGTCGTGCGCGCCGACTTCGAGGAGGCCGGCGACGAGGACGTCTTCCGCAAGGTCGCGGGCGACCTCGGCGACCGCGCGACCGAGGCCGAGATCCGCGCCAAGATGGCCGAGCTGATGGCCGAGGCCAAGGGCCAGATCGTCGCCGAGACCTGACGCCACGGGCCGGAGCCCGCGCGCGCCGTCCGAGCCGAGGCCGTCCGAACCGAGGCCGTCCGAGCCGAGGCCGTCCGAGCCGAAGCCCCCCGAGCCGAAGCCCCCCGAGCCTGCGAGCCACGCCATGACCGACGCGCTCACCGCCATGCTCGCCGAGCGCGACTGGCTCCTCGCCGACGGCGCCACCGGCACCGCGCTCTTCGCCATGGGGCTCGAGGCCGGGGGCGCGCCCGAGCTGTGGTGCGCCGAGCGGCCCGAGGACGTGCGCAGCCTCTACCGCGGCGCGGTCGAGGCGGGCTCGGACCTGTTCCTCACCAACAGCTTCGGCGGCACCGCCTCGCGGCTCAAGCTGCACGGCGCGCAAGGCCGGGTGCGGGAGCTGGCGCGGCTCGCGGCCGCGCTCGGGCGCGAGGTCGCGGACGCCGCGGGCCGCCCGGTGATCGTCGCGGGCTCGATCGGCCCGACGGGAGAGATCCTTGAGCCCGTGGGCGCCCTGCCCTTCGCCGTGGCCGTCGAGCAGTTCCACGAGCAGGCCGAGGGGCTCCGGGAGGGGGGCGCCGACATCCTGTGGGTCGAGACCATCAGCGCGCCCGAGGAGTATCGCGCCGCCGCCGAGGGCGCGCGCCTCGCGGGCATGCCGTGGTGCGGCACCATGAG
The DNA here is from genome assembly GCA_963799455.1 of uncultured Alphaproteobacteria bacterium. Lineage (GTDB taxonomy): Bacteria > Pseudomonadota > Alphaproteobacteria > Rhodobacterales > Rhodobacteraceae > CAWCXF01. The sequence continues at coordinate 334,639 of CAWCXF010000008.1, forward strand.
CTTCGACACCGCCGGGCGCACGATGATGGGGCTGACGGCGCCGGGCCTCGTCGCGCTGGCGCAGGGGCTCGACCACCCGCCGGCGGCGCTCGGCGCCAACTGCGGCGCGGGCGCCTCCGACCTCGTGCGAACCCTGCTGGGCTTCGCCGCGGCCGAGCCGGGGCGGCCGGTGATCGCCAAGGGCAACGCCGGCATCCCGCGCTTCGTCTCGGGCCACGTCCATTACGACGGCACGCCCGAGCTGATGGGCCGCTACGCCGCGCTCGCGCGCGACGCCGGCGCGCGGGTGATCGGCGGCTGCTGCGGCACGGGGCCCGAGCACCTCGCCATGATGCGCCGCGCGCTGGAGGAGACCCCGCTCGGCCCCCGCCCCGAGCTGGCCGAGGTGTCGGCCGCGCTCGGCGCCTTCTCCTCGGAGGGCGACGGCACCACGGGGGCGCCCGCGCGGGTGCGGCCGGGGCGCCGCCGGCGGTCGTGACGCTGCCCGTGCCCGGCGGGCTGGTGACGCTCGCGCGCGGCGCGAGGGCGCGGCTCGACGCGGCGCGCTGCCTGTCGCGGCCCGCCCCCGTCATCGTCTACACGGCGCCCAAGTCGGGCTCGACCAGCGTCGAGCACGCGCTGAGGCGCGCCGGCGTGCCGACGCTCAAGGCGCATTTCCTCGGCCCCGCCCACCACCGCTCTGGCGCGCGCTGGCGCGAGCGCGGGCTGCCGGCGCCCGCCCATCACCATGCCGAGGCGCGGCTGATCCGGCATCTGGCCTCGGGCGAGCGGCGCCTGCACGTGGTCACGATGGTGCGCGACCCGGTGGCGCGCGTGGTCTCCTCGGCCTTCCAGACGCCCGAGCTGTGGCGCGACGCGGACGCCGAGGCCCTGACGGCGGCGCTGATCCGGCGCGTCGAGGCGCAGGCCCGGCGCGGGGATCCGCTGCGCTGGCTGTCGGAGGATCTCGAGCCCTCGCTCGGGCTCGACCTGCGGCGGGCGGGCTTCGACGCCGAGGGGGGGGCCGGCTGCTACGCCGCGGCGCGGGCCGAGCTGCTGCTGCTGAAGACGGAGGCGCTCGACCGCCACGAGGGCGCGCTCTCGGCCTTCGTCGGCCGCCCGGTGACGCTCTCGCGCGAGAACGTGCGCGCCGAAGGGAGGGGTGCGGCGCTCTACGACGAGGTGCGCTCGCGGCTGCGGCTGCCGGGCCCGGTGCTCGATGCGCTCTACGGCTCGGACTGGGTGCGGCTCCTCTTCACGCCGGCCGAGGTCGAGGGCTTCCGGGCGCGCTGGGCCGCCTGAGCGGCCCGGAGCCGCGTCGGTCGCGGCACGGCGCAGGTCGCATCGCGCATTGCCCGGTCGTCGCCGTCCCGTCATAACCGTCGCGGCAGCGCGGGGTGCGAGCATGGCGGAAGAGCCGGACGACGGGGCGGACGGGGACGGCGGCGACGAGATCGTCCTGAGCGAGCTCGACGACGAGGCGCTCGTCGCGCAGATGTTCGACGACCTCTACGACGGCCTCAAGCCCGAGGTCGAGGAGGGGGTGCACATCCTGCTCGATCGCGGCTGGGCGCCCTACGACGTGCTGACGAAGGCGCTCGTGGGCGGCATGACCATCGTCGGCAACGACTTCCGCGACGGCATCCTGTTCGTGCCCGAGGTGCTGCTGGCCGCGGGCGCGATGAAGGGGGGCATGGCGATCCTGAAGCCGCTCCTCGCCGAGACCGGCGCGCCGCGCATGGGCAAGATGGTGATCGGCACCGTCAAGGGCGACATCCACGACATCGGCAAGAACCTGGTGTCGATGATGATGGAGGGCGCGGGCTTCGAGGTGATCGACCTCGGCATCAACAACGCGGTCGAGAAGTACCTCGCCGCGCTCGAATCCGAGCAGCCCGACATCCTCGGCATGAGCGCGCTGCTGACCACGACCATGCCCTACATGAAGGTCGTGATCGACACGCTGAAGGAGCGCGGCATCCGCGACGACTACATCGTGCTCGTCGGCGGCGCGCCCTTGAACGAGGAGTTCGGCCGCGCCATCGGCGCCGACGCCTACTGCCGCGACGCCGCCGTCGCGGTCGAGACCGCCAAGGCCTTCGTCGCGCGCAAGCACAACCAGATGACGGCGGGCTGACCCTGCGCCTGCACGCCGCGAAGGGGTCGATCGCGCTGGCCGCGCACATCGCGCTGGAGGAGACGGGCGTGCCCTACGAGGTCGTCTGGCTCGACTTCGCCTCGGGCGAGCAGCGCGGCGCCACCTACGGCGCGATCAACCCCAAGGGCCGCGTCCCGGCGCTGGAGACGCCCCACGGCGTGCTGACCGAGACGCCGGCGATCCTCGACTACCTCGCCGCGACCCACCCCGAGGCCGGGCTGATGCCCACGGACCCGTGGCGCGCCGCCAAGGCGCGAGAGATGCTCCTCTACCTCGCCACCACGGTCCACGTCGCCCATGCGCACGGGCGCCGCGGGGCGCGCTGGGCCGACGACCCGTCGGCCCGGGAAGCGATGAGGGCCAAGGTCGCCTCCAACATGGCGGAGTGCCTGGGCCTGATCGAGGCGCGCTACCTCGCCGGCCCCTGGGTGCTGGGCGAGGCCTGGTCGGCCGCCGACATCCACCTTTACGCGATCTGCCGCTGGGCCGACGGCGACGGCGCGCCCCTCGCCCGCTTCCCGGCGCTGGCCGCCCATCACGCCGCGATGGAGGCGCGCCCGGCCACCGCGCGGGTGCTCGCGGAGCACGGCTGACGCCGGACGCCGCGTCGCGCGCCGCGCCCGCGGCATCGGCGGCCCCATGGGCGCTCGACGGAACGCGGCCCGGGCGACGGCGTTCATCCCGGCCACCCACCGCACGAGAGGATCCCCCGATGCGCACCCTCCTGGTCACCGCCCTCGCCCTCCTGCCCGTCGCGGCTCCCCTGGCGGGCACGGCCCAGGACGCCGCCGAGGGCGCGATCGTGGCGCCCATCACGGGGGCCGACGGCTCTCGGATCGGGCAGATCGAGGTCGAGCCGACCGCCTCGGGCCTCACCCACGTCACCATCACCGCCTCGGGCATCCCCGAGGGGATCCACGGCGTCCACCTGCACGAGACCGGCGTCTGCGAGGGCGACTTCGGCTCGGCCGGCGGCCACCTCGCGGGCGACATGGAGCACGGGGTGCTGGTCGAGGGCGGCCCCCACCCCGGCGATCTCCCCAACGCCCACGTCCAGGGCGACGGCGAGCTGGCGGTCGAGTACTTCACAGACCGCATCGACGCGGACGGCGACACGATCACCGACGCCGACGGCACCGCCTTCATCATCCATTCGGGCGCCGACGACTACGAGAGCCAGCCCAGCGGGGATGCGGGCGACCGGATCGCCTGCGCCGTGATCGCGCCGCCCGAGAGCTGAGGCGGCGAGGCTCCGAGGCGCGCGGCTTGCCCATCCGCGCGCCGCCCCCCATCTTGAGGACGTGACGCTTCAGCGAGGAGACCCCGCGATGCCGCTCGACCGACTCGTGCTGATCGTCGTCGCCGTGGTCGCGGCCGCGGCGCTCACCGTCTGGATCGCCGCGACGCTCTCGGCCGTCCTCGCCTTCCCGGGCTGGTCGATGCTGGCGCTGATCCCGGTGGCGCTCGTCGCCTACGTGCTGGTGCGCGTGGTGGCCGAGCGCGTGGGCAGCGAGGAGGACGACCGCTACGACCGGGTCGAGCGTTGAGCCTCCCGCTCCTGACGACCGACGGCTATCCCGGCCGCGAGGTCGAGCCGTTGGGCCTCGTGCGCGGCTCGACGGTGCGCGCCAAGCACGTTGGCGCCGACATCGTCGCGGGCCTGCGCAACCTCGTCGGCGGCGAGGTCAAGGAATACGCCTCGCTGCTCGCGGGCGCGCGCGAGCAGGCGCTCGACCGCATGGCCGAGGAGGCCCGCGCGATGGGCGCCGACGCGGTGGTCGCGGTGCGCTTCGAGACCTCGACCATCGCCCAGATGGCCTCGGAGGTGCTGTGCTACGGCACGGCCGTGAAGCTGCGCTGAGGCGGCGCGGCGCGCGCGCCGCGCCGCCCGCGCTCCCGCGCCCGCCGACGGGGCCGCTCCCCGAGGGGACGGAGCGCGCGGACCGTCGGCTGACGGCCCGAGGCCTGGCGCCCCCGGCCGCGAGCGGCCGGGTTCTGCTGATCGCCTGCGGGGCGCTCGCGCACGAGATCCTGGCGCTGATCCGGCTCAATCGCTGGGATCACATGGCGCTGCGTTGCCTGCCGGCGATCCTGCACAACCGCCCCGAGCGCATCGCCGAGGCCATCGAGGCCGCCGTGCTGGAGCACCGCGACGCCTTCGAGCGCGTCTTCGTCGTCTATGCCGACTGCGGCACCGGCGGACGGCTCGCGGCGACCTGCGAGCGCCTGGGCGTCGAGATGGTCGCCGGGCCGCACTGCTACGCCTTCTACGAGGGGCTCGACGCCTTCGAGGCCCGCGACGAGACGGCCGCGTTCTACCTCACCGACTTCCTCGTGCGCCAGTTCGACGCCTTCGTCTGGCGCCCGCTCGGCCTCGACCGCCACCCCGAGCTGCGCGCGGCGTATTTCGGGAACTACACCACGCTGGTGCATCAGGCACAGGTCGAGGATGCGGCCCTGGAGGCGTTGGCGCGCGCGCACGCCGAGCGCCTGGGCCTCGCCTTCGAGCGACGGCTGACCGGCTACGGCGATCTGGCGACGGCCCTCGCGGCGGCGGCGCGCGAGCGGTAGCCCTCCGCGGACGCGACACGCGGCGCGTCCGCGGAGGGCCCGGATCGTCACGCCCCGACATCCGCTCCTTGCCGCGCGCGCGCGCGCCCCGCGATCAGGCCGCCGCGCGCTCCCCGGCCAGCGCCCGGACGCGGGCCACCATCGCCCTGAGCCCGTTCGAGCGCTGCGAGGACAGATGGTCCTGGAGCCCGAGCCGCGCCAGCTCGCCGCCGGCGTCCACGCCCAGCACCTCGCGCGCGGGCAGGCCGTCGTAGAGCGCGCGCAGGATGGCGATGAGCCCGCGCACGATCATCGCGTCGCTGTCGCCGCGGAAGCGGAAGCGCGCCCCCGCCCCCTGCCCCTGCCATTCGGGCACGATCCAGACCTGGCTCGCGCAGCCGTCCACCTTGGTCGCGGGCACGCGCAGCGCGTCCTCCAGCGGCTCCATGGCGCGGCCGAGGTCGATGACGTGGCGGTAGCGGTCCTCCCAGTCGTCGAGGAACTCGAAGGTCTCGGCGATCTCCTCGAAGGCGGGCTGGGCCATGCGCGATCTCCCGGGCGGTCGAGCCTGAGGTAAGGCCCCCGGGGCACAGGATCCAGTGCGCCGCGCGAGCACGGCTTCCGCGCGGCGCGGCGCTGCGCTATCGGGGGCGCGCAAGCCTCCGGAGATGCCATGCGGATCGCCCTACTCGCGCCGGTCGTCGGCCTGGCGCTCGGCTTGAGCGCCTGCTCGGGCTCGGGCCAGCCGCCGGGCGGCCCCGTCGGCGGGCTGCTCGCCTCGCTCAACCCCTTCGGCCGCGCCCGCGAGGTGGTGGTCTCGGGGCCCGCGGCACCCCCCGGCCTCGTCCTGCGCCGCGACGACACGCGCGGGCTGGTCGATCAGGTGACGGGGCTCTCGGTCGAGCCGATGCCGGGGGGAGCGGTGATCGAGGCGAGCGGCCTGCCGCGGGCCCAGGGCTACTGGGACGCGGATCTGGTGCCAGTGGGCTCGGGGGGGGACACGCTCGTCTACGAGATGCGCGTGGCGCCGCCCGCGGTGCTGGGCCGCGTCGGCCCGCCCGCCTCGCGCGAGGTCGTCACCGCGACCTCGGTCGCCGATGCGGCGCTGCGCGGGGTGAGCGCGATCCAGGTGCGCGGCCTGGGCAACGCGCTCGAGGTGAGGCGCTAGGGCGCGTTCCGACCCGACGGGATCGGCTCAGTCGCTCGAGGCCCTTGCGCGGCCGCAGCCCCCGGCCGCCCGACCGGTCCGGTCAGGCCGCAAGATGGGCTAGATCTCGACCACGCGCACGCTCGGGCCCTCGGCGGCGAGCGCCAGCCGCCCGTCGCACAGCCGCAGCGCGTCGTCGCCGAAGGCCTCGGCCCGCCAGCCCTGGAGCGCCGCCGCGTCGCGCGCGCCGGACGCGATCGCGTCGAGGTCCGACGCGCTGGCGATCAGCTTCGAGGCCACGCCCAGCGCCTCGGAGCGCGCCTTGAGGAGCACCCGCAGGAGGTCCGCGAGCGCCGGGCTCGACGGGGCGCGCTCGCGCTCGGGCTCGGCGGGCAGCTCGGAGAGATCCGCATCGAGCCCGGCCTCGACGGCGGCGAGGATCCCGTCGGCGATCTCGCCGCGCCTCGCCTCGCGCTGCAAGAGCCGCGCGCGTCCGAGATCCTCAGGGCTGCGCGGCCTGAGCGAGGCCATCTCGACCAGCGCGTCGTCCTTCAGGATCCGCGAGCGCGGCACGTTGCGCGTGCGCGCGGCGACCTCCCGGAAGCGCGCGAGCTCGCGCAGCACCGCGAGGAAGCGCGGCTGGTGGGTGCGGGTGCGGATCCGTCGCCAGGCCTCCTCGGGCTCGGTGACGTAGGTGGCGGGGTCGCTGAGAACCGCCATCTCCTCCTCGACCCATTGCCGCCGGCCGGTGCGCGTCAGCTCCGCGTCGAGATGCTCGTAGATCACGCGCAGATGCGTCACGTCGGCCAGCGCGTAGGCCTTCTGCGCGTCCGAGAGCGGTCGGCGCGACCAGTCGGTGAAGCGCGAGGTCTTGTCGAGCGGCGCGCGCGCGATGCGCTTGACCAGCGTCTCGTAGCCCACCTGCTCCCCGAAGCCCGCCACCATCGCGGCGACCTGGGTGTCGAACAGCGGCCGGGGGATCACGCCGCCCTCGACGCAGAAGATCTCCAGATCCTGGCGCGCGGCGTGGAACACCTTGACCACCGAAGGGTCGCGGAAGAGCGCGTGGAGCGGCGCCAGGTCGAGCCGGCCCTTGCCCTCGATCGGATCGACCAGCACGGCCGCGCCCTCGCCCTCGCCGGGCAGGGCGAGCTGGATCAGGCAGAGCTGGGCGTAGTAGGTCCGCTCGCGCAGGAACTCGGTGTCCACGGTGACGTAAGGCGCGCCGGCGGCGCGCTCGCAGAAGGCGGCGAGCGCCTCGGTCGTGGTGATGGTGATCATGCGGGGGTCCGTAGTCGGGCGCGGGGGGAAGGGAAGGCTGGGGGCACGCATGCCCCCAGACCCCCGCTAGCGGAGCAACACCGGGGTGCGGTCTCCTTCGGCGAAGCGGCGCAGGACCAGGGGGTAGAGGACGTGCTCTCGCTCGCGGACGCGGGCGGCGAGCCTCTCGGGGGTGTCGGCGGGCTCGACGCGCACGCGCGCCTGTCCCAGCACCGGGCCGGCATCGACCTCCGCCGCGACCTCGTGGACGGTGCAGCCATGCCACGCGTCGCCGGCGGCGAGCGCACGCGCGTGGGTGTCGAGGCCGGGATGGCGCGGCAGCAGGGCGGGGTGGACGTTGAGCACCCGGCCGGCCCAGCGCTCGACGAAGCTCGGCGACAGCACGCGCATGAAGCCCGCCAGGCACACGATCTCGGCGCGCGCCTCGCGCAGCGCGGCATGGAGCGCCTCCTCGAAGGCCGCGCGCCCCATGGCGCCGCGGTTCACGGCCCGCGCCTCGATGCCGCGCTCGCGCGCCCGCACGAGGCCCGCCGCGGCCGGGTCGCTCGACAGCACCAGCACGGGGATCGCGGGGTGGCCGTCGGTCATCGAGTCGGCGAGCGCGGCCATGTTCGTCCCCGACCCCGAGATCAGGATCGCGACCCGCTTCACCAGCCGCCCTCGTAGCGGACCCCCCGCCCCCGCTCGACCGTGCCGATGCGACGCACCGTCTCGCCCGCGAGCGCCCGCTCGACGCCCTCCACGGCCCCGGGCGCCGCCACGACCGCCATGCCGACGCCGCAGTTGAAGGTCCGCAACATCTCCGCGGCCTCGACGCCGCCCGCCTCGGCGAGCCATCGGATCTCGGGCGGGCGCTCCCAGGCGGCGAGGTCGATGCGCGCGCCGAGGCCCTCGGGCAGCACGCGCGGCAGGTTCTCGGTGAGCCCGCCGCCGGTGACGTGCGCCAGCGCCCGCACCCCGCCCGCCCGGATCGCCGCGAGCGCGGGGCGCACGTAGAGCCGGGTCGGCGTCAGGATCGACGCCCCGAACGCGCCGCGCCCCCAAGGCGCCGGATCGGCCCAGCGATGCCCGGCATCCTCGGCGATCCGGCGCACGAGCGAGAAGCCGTTGGCGTGCAGCCCGTCGGAGGCGAGGCCGAGGATCGCGTCGCCCTCGGCCACGCCCGAGGGCAGCGTCCGGCCGCGCTCGACGGCGCCCACCGCGAAGCCCGCGAGATCGAGATCCCCGGGCGCGTACATCCCCGGCATCTCGGCCGTCTCGCCGCCGATCAGCGCGCAGCCCGCGTCGCGGCAGGCCCCCGCGATCCCCTCGACCACGGCCGCCGCGGACTCCACGTCGAGCCGCCCCACAGCGAGGTAGTCGAGGAAGAACAGGGGCTCGGCGCCCTGGCAGACGAGGTCGTTGACGCACATCGCCACGAGGTCGCGCCCCACGCCCTCCATCCGGCCGGCGTCGATCGCCACCCGGAGCTTGGTGCCCACCCCGTCGGTCGCGGCGACCAGCACCGGGTCGTCGTAGCCCGCGGCGGCCGGGTCGAAGAGCGCACCGAAGCCGCCCAAGCCGCCCATCGTGCCCGGCCGGTCGGTCGCGCGCGCCAAAGGTGCTATGCGCCGCACGAGCGCCTCGCCCGCCGCGATGTCCACGCCCGCCTCGGCGTATGTGCGCCCCCTCGCCACCCGCTCATCCCTAGCCGCCCGCGCGCTTGACGCAAGCCCCCGGCGCGCCTTACGCCTCGATCCGGCGGGCCCGTAGCTCAACGGTTAGAGCAGGGCGCTCATAACGCCTCGGCTGGGGGTTCGAGTCCCTCCGGGCCTACCGCCGCGATCCGCCGGCCGCGTCGCGGGCGCTCGCGCCCGCCCCCGCGGGCCTCGCGCCCGATCGGCGAGGGCCGGTCGCGCCGCGGGCCGCCTAACGCGCCAGCACCAGGTCCGCCCTGAGCCCGCCCAGCGCCTCGCTCGCGCCGAGCCTGAGCGAGCCGCCATGGCCGCGCGCCACGTCGCCGGCGATGGCGAGGCCCAGGCCCACCCCCGCGCCGCGATCCTGGTTGCGCGAGGGCTCGAGCCGGGCGAAGGGCCGCATCGCCTGCTCGCGCAGGCCCTCGGGGATGCCGGGGCCGTCGTCCTCCACGGTGAACCGGCAGGCGGCGTCGGTGACGACCACCGAGGCGCGCGCGCGGCCGGCGTGGCGCAGCGCGTTGCCGAGGAGGTTGGCGAGCGCGCGCGAGACCGCCTCGGGGCGCATGGCGACGGGCAGCGGCGCGGCCACCTCGCCCATCTCGACGCGCCCCCCGGCGCGGCGCGCCGTCTCGACCGCCTCGCCGAGGAGGGCCGCCGGGTCGACCGGCCTCATCGCCTCGGTCGCCTCGTCGCGGGCGAAGTCGAGGAAGGCGTCGATCATGCGCTCCATCCCCTCCACGTCGCGCACCAGATCCGCGGCGCCCGGATCGTCGATCAGCTCGAGCCCGAGGCGCATCCGCGTCAGCGGCGTCCTGAGGTCGTGGCTCACGCCCGAGAGCATCAGCGTGCGCTGCGCCGCGGCGCGCTCGATGCGCCTTCGCATGTCGAGGAAGGCCTGCCCCGCCTGGCGCACCTCGATCGCGCCGCGCGGGCGGTAGGGCACCACGCGACCCTTGCCGAAGGCCTCCGCCGCCTGCGCGAGCCGGCGCACGGGCCGCAGCTGGGCGCGCAGGAAGAGCGTGGCCACGACGCTCAGCACGAGGCCCGCCAGGACCATCAGCACCAGGAGCTGGTGCGGGTTCGAGGCTGAGACGCGCCTGCGCGAGAAGTCCACCCGCATCGGGCCCCGGCTCGTCTCGATGTCGAGCACGACGCGGCGCTGGGGGGGGCCGAAGTCGATCGGGCCGACCGCGCCCAGCTCCTCGCTCAACGTCGCCGCCACGACCCGGCTCGAGAGGTCGTAGAAGGCGCGGCTGGCCCGCACCGGCGCCTGCGCGCCGAGGCTCGCCTCGACATCGAGGCGCGGGCCGAGCGCGGCGAGGCGCGCGCGGGCCGCGGCCTCGTCGGGCGCGGACTCGACCTCGGCCGCGAGATAGCTCAGCGTGGGCGCGAGCGAGCGCGTCATCTGGCGCGTCACGTCCTCGAAATGGCGCTGGAGGAACACCACCGAGACGACGAGCTGGATCGCGGCGATGGGCACCAGCAGGATCAGCGCGGCGCGTCCGTAGAGCCCGCGCGGAAACCATCGCCTTTGCCCGCCCGCCGTCATGGCGGGCGTCTAGCGGGATGGAGGAGCATGGACCAGACGCCTGGAACCAGCGTCGAGGTCGCACCGGCCGTGCGCCGCGTGCTGGCGCCCAACCCCTCGGCCCTGACCGGGCCCGGGACCAACAGCTACCTGATCGGTCGCGGCGAGATCGCCGTGGTCGATCCCGGCCCCGACGACGCGGCGCATCTCGCGGCGCTCCTGGCCGCGAGCGCGGGCGAGCGCGTCGCGCTGATCCTGGTGACGCACGCGCATCTCGACCACTCGGCCCTGGCCGCTCGGCTCTCGGCGCGCACGGGCGCGCCGGTCGCGGCCCTCGGCGACGCGCGCGCGGGCCGAAGCGCCGCGATGGAGGCCCTGGCGGCGCGCGGCGATCTCGGCGGCGGCGAGGGGGTGGACGAGGGCTTCGCGCCCGACCGGCGCCTCGCCGACGGCGAGGCCGTGGAGGTCGGCGGCCTCCGCGCCGTGGCGCTCCACACGCCGGGGCACTTCGGCAACCACCTCGCCTTCGGCCTGGGCGACGTGGTGCTGACGGGCGACCTGGTGCTCGGCTGGGCGAGCACGCTGGTCTCGCCGCCCGACGGCGACCTCGGCGCCTTCATGGCGTCGTGCGAGCGGCTGCGCGCGCTCGGGCCGAGGCTCCTGCTGCCGGGCCATGGCGAGGCCGTGACCGACCCCGCCGGGCGCATCGACTGGCTCGTGGCGCATCGCCGGGCGCGCGAGGCGCAGATCCGCGATGCGCTCGGCCGCGGCCCGGCCGGGCCCTCGGCGCTGGTGGCGCGCATCTACGCCGACACGCCGCGCGCGCTCTGGCCCGCGGCCGAGCGCAACGTCCTGGCGCATCTCGTCGACCTCGCCGAGCGCGGGATCGTCGAGCCCGACGGCGCGCTCGGGCCCCGCGCGACGTTCCGGCTCGCCTGACGCGGGCGGGCGGCATCGCCGCGGGCGCCGGGCTCGCGGCGCCCCCGGCGGACCGAGAGGCGGCGCCAAGCCGTCGCGTCGAGCCGCGGACGCCGCGGCCGACGCCCCTTGCGCGGCGGCGGGCGGCGTTGCTATACGCCGCCCCGGTGTTCCGGCGTAGCTCAGCGGTAGAGCAGTTGACTGTTAATCAATTGGTCGTAGGTTCGATCCCTACCGCCGGAGCCAATCCCTCCCGAGGCCGCTGACCACCCGCCGGGACCGCCGGCGAGGATCGCCCGGGCCTTCGGCCGACCGCGATGCGAGGACCGGCCGCGATCCGGACGCCTCTGGGCAGGGGCCGTCCTCACCCGTCCGGCGTCAACGCGACGCGACGCGAGGGGATGTGCGCTCGTCGCGGGGCACGCGGGACCCTCTCTCGACCGTGCGCGCCGTCGGACGGATCCCCCGCGTCCTCGCGGATCCCGCCCCGTCGGCCCGACCGGGCGGGCCCGCCTCCGATCCCGCGCCCGTCGGCCCCGCGCCCTTTGGCGGAGCGCCCTTGCGCCGGGCGGCGGGCGCGTGCCACCTCGCACGGGCGGCCAGCTGAGGGGGACGAGCGGATGAACGGAGCCGAGAGCGTGGTGCGCTCCCTGCACGGGGCGGGCGTCGAGGTGTGCTTCGCCAACCCCGGCACGTCGGAGATGCAGTTCGTCGACGCGCTCGACCGCACGGGCGTGCTGCGCTGCGTGCTGGGCCTCTTCGAGGGGGTGGCGACGGGGGCGGCCGACGGCTACGCGCGCATGGCCGGCAAGCCCGCGGTGTCGCTGCTGCACCTCGCGCCCGGGCTCGCCAACGGGGCCGCCAACCTGCACAACGCCCGGAAGGCGCGCACGCCGATGGTGACGCTCGTGGGCGACCACGCGGTGAGCCATCGCCCGTTCGACGCGCCGCTGACCGCGGACGTCGAGGGCGCCGCCGCGCCCTTCGCGGACTGGGTGCGGACCGCCACGGCGACCGAGACCTTCGCCGCGGACGCGATGGCAGCACTCGGGGCCGCCACCGGCGCGCCGGGACGCGGCGCCGTGCTGATCGCGCCGGCCGATCTCGGCTGGGACGAGGGCGGGGTCGTGGCCGCGCCGCCGCAGCGCTGCGGCCCCGCGGCGCTCGACGAGGACCGGCTCGCCGAGGCCATGCGCGCGCTCGACGGCTCCGAGCCCGCGGTGATCTTCGCCGGCGGCGGCGTGCTGGAGAGCGCCGAGGCGCTGGCGCGGCTCGCCGGCATCGCCGCGCGCACCGGGGCGGCGGTGCTGGCGCCGACCTCGAACCGGCGGATCGAGCGCGGCGCGGGGCGCGCGCCGATCGAGCGGCTGCCCTATCAGGTGGACATGGCGCTCGGGACGCTCTCGCGCTTTCGCCGCGCGGTGCTGATCGAGGCCGCACCGCCGGTGGCGTTCTTCGCCTATCCCGGCCGTCCGAGCCTGCTTCTGCCCGAGGACTGCGTCGTGACGATCCTCGCCGGCGCGGACGGCGACGGCCCCGCGGCGGTCGCGGCGCTGGCCGACGCGCTCGGCGCCGCGCGCGCGCCTGCGGCCGACGCGCCGCGGCCCGAGGCGCCCGAGCCCGGCGCGATCACCCCCGAGGCGCTGGCGCGCGCCGTCGCCGCCGCGCTCCCTGAGGGGGCCATCGTGGTGGACGAGAGCATCACCGAGGGGCGCGCGATCTACGGCGCGACCGGCGGCTCGCCGCCGATGTCGTGGCTCTCGATCACCGGCGGCGCGATCGGCATCGGCCCTCCGCTCGCCACGGGCGCGGCCGTGGCCTGCCCCGACCGGCCGGTGGTGGCGCTCCAGGCCGACGGCTCGGCGATGTACACCATCCAGGCGCTCTGGACCCAGGCGCGCGAGGGGCTCCGCGTCACCACCGTGGTGCTCGCCAACCGCAGCTACGCGATCCTCAAGCACGAGCTGCGCGCGGTGGGCGCCAACCCGGGCCCCCGCGCGCTCGACATGCTCGACCTCGACCGCCCGGCGCTCGACTTCGTCGGCCTCGCGCGCGGCATGGGCGTGCCCGGCCGCCGCGTCGAATGCGCGCGTGACCTGAGCCAGGCGATCCGGGACGCCGCGGCCGAGCCCGGGCCGTTCGTCATCGAGGCGGTGATCTGACGGGCCGAGGCGAGCACCTCGGGGCCTTCGTCGCCGCGTCGCGGGGGGCGAGGCGGGCGGCGCCAAGGCAACGCGCGCCCCGGATCTCCGAGACCTCCGGGCGCCGGCCCGAGAGAACCGACGGCTCGGCTGCGCGCGCCGAGGGCCGCCGGGCGCGCGCAGGCCCGCCCTCCGCCGCCCCGCGCGACGAGCGGGCTAAGGCCTTTCCCAGACTGACCGGACCGGTCGGGCGCCCGGAGGACGCGACCGCGAAGGAGCTCGGAGCGCTTGGACCGACCCCGTCGGGCCGGCACGCGCTCTCGCGGCCCCGAGCGCGCGATCCAGACCGGCGTGGGACCGGTCCCTGTTGAGCGACAACCACCCTGACCGGTGCCGACAGCCAAGTTGGCCGGCGGCGTCGGCCTCAGGGAGGGCGTAGCCCGACTGGAGGCAGACGCCGCCGGCGCGATCGTCTCCGAGGGGCGATGGCGTGGGGTGCTGGCCGCTGCGGGTCGGTACGAGCGGGATCTCTGTCGTCCAAACGGAGGTCCCGACGTGCCGGGCAGACCCGTCACCGACCAGCAAGCGAGACTGTACATGCACGACCGTCCCCGTCACCCCCAACGCCTCGCCGCGGCCCGCGCTGGCTTCAGCGAACGCACCGCTCGGCGCCTCGAGGGCGACCCCCGTCTCCCCTCGCAACGGCGCGCCGAGCGCGGCCGCACCGTCCCCGATCCCCTCGCCGGGGTGTGGGAGCCGGTGGTGCTGCCGATCCTGGAGCGCGACCCCTCGGTGCAGGCGGTCACGCTCCTGCGCCACCTCCAGATGACGGACCCCGACGCCTTCCCCGACGACCGCATCCGGCGGACGCTGGAACGGCGGGTGCGCGACTGGCGCGCGCTCCATGGCCCTGCGCGCGACGTGATCTTCCGCCAGGCGCCCGAGCCGGGGCGCCTGGCGCTGTCGGACTTCACCGACGCGGGCGCGCTTGGCGTCACCATCGCGGGCGCGCCCTTCGACCACCGGCTCTACCACTTCGCGCTGGCCTACAGCGGCTGGGAGCACGCCGCCGTGGTCCTTGGCGGCGAGAGCTTCACGGCGCTCGCCGAGAACCTCCAGAATGCCTTGTGGGGCCTCGGCGGCGTGCCGCACGAGCACCGCACCGACAGCTTGTCGGCCGCCTACCGCAACCTCACGCGCGAGGCCGCCGAGGACGCCACGCGCCGCTACGAGGAGCTGTGCGCCCACTACGGCCTGATCGCCAGCCGCAACAACCCGGGCGAGGCCCATGAGAACGGCGCGGTCGAGTCCCACCACCGCCATCTCAAGACCGCCCTCGACCAGGCCCTGATCCTGCGCGGCTCACGCGACTTCGCCGGGCTCGCCGAGTACCGGACCTTCGTGGATCAGCTCGTCGCACGGCGGAACCGGCGCCGCGAGGCCAAGGTGCATGTCGAGATGGCGGCGCTGCGACCCCTGCCGCCTCGGCGCACCACCGACTTCGCCGAGCTCGTCGCGCGCGTCACGCGAACCGGCGGCTTCCTCGTGCACAGCGTCTTCTACAGTGCGCCGGCGCGGCTCATCGGCCACCGCTTGCGCATCCATGTGTATGACGACCGCATCGAGGCTTGGCTCGGGGCGACCCGCGTCGTCACCCATCCACGCCGACGTGCCGCAGGCGGCGGACGGCGCGTCCACGTGGTCGACCACCGCCACGTGATCCATGCCCTTCGGCGCAAGCCTCAGGCGCTCGCCGGCTCGGTCTTCCGCGACAGCCTGTTCCCGCGCACCGAGTACTCCCAGGCCTGGGCGTGCCTGTCCGAGGCGCTGCCCCAGAAGGACGCCTGTCGGCGCATGGTGGGCCTCCTCGCGCTCGCCCACGACGAGGGCTGCGAGGCCGCAGCTCGCCCACCTGATCGCCGAGGACCTCGCTGAAGGGCGAGCACCTGACGCCCGCGCCCTCCGTGCCCGGCTCGAGCCGCGCAGCCGCGGTCTGCCCGCCGACGTTCCCGTCGCGCTCACCGCGCTCGCGAGCTTCGACGCGCTGCTTGAGGCGCGCGCATGACCGCCCGGGAGATCGACGTCCACACGCTGCCGAGCATGCTCACAGCGCTGCGCCTGCCCAGCTTCACCCGGCGCTGGCAGGGCTTCGGCCCCGCAGGCCGACAAGGAAGGCTGGCCCGCCGCGCGCTTCCTCGCGGCCCTCGCCGAGTGCGAGTTGGCCGAACGCGAGACCCGCCGCATCCAGCGCCATCTCAACGCCTCCCATCTGCCGGGCGGCAAGACGCTCGCCACCTTCGACTTCAAGGCCCTGCCGAAGGTGCCCCGGAAGCGGATCGAGGCGCTCGCCGCGGGCGACTGGCTCGAGGCGGGCGCCAACCTCATCGCCATCGGCAACTCGGGCGCCGGCAAAACCCATTTGCTCTGTGCCATCGGACACGCCCTGATCGAGGCCGGCCACCGCGTGCTCTACACCCGCACCACAGACCTCGTCCAAAGGCTCCAGGCCGCGCGGCGCGACCTCGCCCTCGAGGGCGCCCTCGCAAAGCTCGACCGCTTCGACCTCATCGTCCTCGACGACATCGCCTACGCTCAGAAGGACCAGGCCGAGACCTCCGTCCTCTTCGAGCTCATCGCGCGGCGCTACGAGACCCGCAGCCTGGCCATCGCCGCCAACCAGCGCTCACGCGCCCGGGACCGCGTCTCCCCCGACCCCGCCGTCACCGTCGCCGCCATCGACAGGCTCGTCCACCACGCGACCATCCTGGAGATGAACGTCGACAGTTACCGCCGCAGAGCGGCCGCCAGCCGAAAGGATGGCGAGGTCGCGGTCCCAGCGACAGCCTCCACCGACAGCCTCGACGACAACCACAAAGGAGCCGCCTGAACCGCACGACCTCCAACCGCAGCAGCCAGCAAACCGGCCAACTTGGTTGTCGGTCCCGGCCAAGAAGGTTGACGCCCTACACCCTCCCGTCGTGGAAGCCCCACCGTGCGCCTGGGCGGCTCAGTCCGGCAGTCCCGGCAGGATGCGGTCGAGCGTGGCGGGGTAGTCGCGCACCCTGACGCCGCAGGCGTCGAAGATGGCGTTCGTCACCGCCGCGCCCGCGCCCGATATGGCGAGCTCGCCGATGCCCTTCGACTGGATCGGGCTGGCGTGGTCGTCGCGCTCGTCCACGAACATCACCTCGATCTGCGGCGCGTCGAGGCTGACGGGGATGTGGTACTCGGCGAGATCGCGGTTGACGACGTGGCCGTCGCGCGGGTCGTGCACGAGATCCTCGGTGAGCGCCGAGCCGATGCCCCAGATCATGCCGCCCTGGCACTGCGAGCGGGCCGTCTTCTCGTTGAGGATGCGCCCCGCCGCGAAGGCGCCGAGCATCCGGCGCACCCGCGCCTCGCCCGTCACCGCGTTGACGGCGACCTCGGCGAAATGCGCGCCGTAGCCCGCTTGGGCGAACTCCTCCATGGTCGCGCCGGGCTCGACATGGCCCTCCTCGACGAGGGCCTGGTCGCCCAGCAGCTCCGGGAGCGGCTTGCGCAGGTTGCCGCCCGTGGCGACCCCGTCCTTCAGCGTCAGCGCCTCGGGCGCGCAGCCGAGCCGCTCGGCGAGGCGCGACCGGATGCCCTGGCAGGCCAGGAACACCGAGGAGCCCGAGGAGGACGCCCCCCAGGAGCCGCCCGAGCCCGCGGCCTCGGGCAGGTCGGTGTCGCCGAGCCGCACCTCGACGCGCTCGACCGGGAGGCCCAGCATCTCGGCCGCGATTTGGCGGAGGATGGCGTAGGTGCCAGTGCCGATGTCGGTCATGTCGGTCTCGACCAGCGCGGTGCCGTCGGGGGCGAGCGTCACGCGCGCACGCGACTCCGACAGGATGTTGGTGCGCGCGGCGGCCGCGACGCCCATCCCGACCCACCACTCGCCCTCGCGCCGCGAGGCGGGCTCGGCGCGCCGCTCGGACCAGCCGAAGCGCTCCGCGCCCTCCCTCAGGCATCGCGCGAGGGAGCGGGCCGAATAGGGGATGCCGCTCTCGGGATGGCGCTCGGGAATGTTGCGCAGCCGCAGCTCGATCGGGTCCATGCGAAGCGCGCGCGCCAGCTCGTCCATGGCGGATTCGAGCGCGAGCATCCCCACCGCCTCGCCGGGCGCGCGCACCGAGCCCGCGCAGGTGCGATGCACGCGCGCGACCTCGTGGACGTAGCGCCGATGCTCCCCGCCATAGAGGAAGTGCGTCGCCTGCGCGGTGGGCTCGGAGAAGCTCTCGCCCGGCAGGTTCGACACCCGGTCCTCGTGCGCGAGGCCCGTCAGCCGCCCCTCGGCGTCGGCCGCGAGTCGCACGCGCTGGCGCGTCTCCGAGCGGCGCATGGTGCCCTCGAACACCTGCTGGCGCGCCATGGCGACACGCACCGGCCGGCCCAGCTCGCGCGCGGCGAGCGCCGCCGCCACCGCCTCGGGCGCGATGCCGAGCTTCGAGCCGAAGCCGCCGCCGACGAAAGGAGACAGGATGCGGACCCGCTCGGGCTCGATGCCGAGCGAGTCGGCCAGCTCCTTGCGGTTGTACTTCAGCATCTGGTAGGCGCCGCGCAGCGTGAGCCGGTCGCCCTCCCAGGAGGCGATCGAGGCGTGCGGCTCCATCGGCGCGCTCGACTGCGAGGGCGTGGTGTAGACCGCGTCCACGCTGGCCGCGGCCTCGGCCATCGCGGCGTCGATGTCGCCCTGGTCGAGCTGGCTCTTCTTCGGGCGGTCCACCTCGGAGGCGGCCTCGGGATCGAGATCCGCCTCCTCCGATTCGTACTCGACCGCGAGCGACTGCGCCGCGTGGCGCGCCTGCTCGAAGCTCTCGGCGACGACGAGGGCGATCGGCTGGCCGAGATAGGCGACTGAGGCGGATCCCTGCTCGGGCGCCTCCCCGGCCCCGCCCTGGGCCGGATTGCGCAGGAACCGCTCGCCCGACAGCACCGCGAGCACGCCGGGCATGGCGCGCACCGCCGCATCGTCCATGCCCGTCACGCGGCCCTTGGCGATCGTGGCGCGCACGAGGACGCCGGTGGCGAGCCCTTCGGGCGCGGTCTCGGCGGCGTAGGTCGCGCGCCCCGAGACCTTGAGCGGCCCGTCGGGGCGGTCGAGCGGCCGACCGATCACGCCCTGCGCCGTCTCGTCGAGCACATGCGGCGCGGCCGCGTCCATCTTGAAGTGCGTGGTCATGCGGAAGCCTCCTGCCGGGTCGCCTCGCGCAGCACGGCCTTGAGCGTGCGGCGGGCGAGCGGGATCTTGAAGTCGTTGGAGCCATGGCCCCGCGCCTCGCGCAGGAGCGCGTCGGCGGCGCGCTCGAAGGCGGCCTCCGAGGGCGCCTCGCCCGAGAGCGCGGCCTCGACCTCGGCGTCGCGCCAGGGCCGGGGCGCGAGCCCCCCGAAGGCGAGCGCAGCGTGCGCGATCCGCCCCCCCTCGACGCGCAGCACGGCCGCGACCGACACCAGCGCGAAAGCGTAGGAGGCGCGGTCGCGGACCTTGCGGTAGATCTGCGCCGAGCCCTCGGGGGCGGGCGGCAGGATCACGGCGGTGACGAGGTCGTCCTCGGCCAAGCTCGTCTCGACCTGCGGCGTGTCGCCCGGAAGGCGGTGGAACGCGTCCATCTCGATCGCCCGACGCTCGCCGTCCGCGCCCTCGACCTCGATCCGGGCCCCGAGCGCGCGCATCGCCACGGCCATGTCGGAGGGGTGGGTGGCGATGCAGTGCTCGCTGCCGCCGAGGATCGCGTGGATGCGGTTGTGGCCTCCCAGCGCCCCGCAGCCCGAGCCGGGCTCGCGCTTGTTGCAGGGCATGGCGGTGTCGGTGAAGTAGTAGCACCGCGTCCGCTGGAGCAGGTTGCCGCCGGTGGTTGCCTTGTTGCGGAGCTGGGCGCTCGCGCCGGCGAGGAGCGCGCGCGAGAGCACCGGGTAGTCGCGCCGGACCGTCTCGTGCGCCGCGAGGTCGGCGTTGGGCACGAGCGCGCCGATCCTGAGCCCGCCGTCGTCCGTCGGCTCGACGCCGCCGAGGTCGAGCCGGGTGATGTCCACCAGCCGCTCGGGCGCCAGGATCTCCAGCTTCATCAGGTCGAGGAGGTTCGTGCCCCCGGCGATGAAGGCGGCGCCCCGCCCCCCCGCGGCGGTCGCCTCGCCGGTGTCGCCCGCGCGGACGTAGTCGAAGGGCCTCATTGCGCGGCCTCGCGCGCTTGGGCGCGCTCCGCGACCTCCAGGATGGCCTGGCGGATGCCGGTGTAGGCGGCGCAGCGGCAGAGGTTGCCGCTCATGCGCTCGGCCACCTCCTCGTCGGTGAGCTCGGGCGCGCCCGCGAGGTCGCCGGTGACGTGGCTCGGCCAGCCGCGGGCGATCTCGTCGAGCATCGCCGTGGCGGAGACCACCTGGCCGGGCGTGCAGTAGCCGCATTGGTAGCCGTCGTGGCGCACGAACGCCTCCTGCATCGGGCTGAGCGCGCCGAGGCGGCCGATCCCCTCGATGGTGGTGATCGCGCAGCCCTCGTGCATGACCGCGAGCGCCAGGCAGGCGTTGACGCGGCGCCCGTCCACCATGACCGTGCAGGCGCCGCACTGGCCGTGGTCGCAGCCCTTCTTGGAGCCCGTCAGGCCCAGATGGTGGCGCAGCGCGTCCAGCAGCGTGGTGCGCGGGTCGATGTCGAGGCTGCGCGCCTCGCCGTTGACGTCGAGCGTGATGTTCATGAAGTGCCTCCTCAGGGCCTAGGACGCGCCGCGGGCGGCGCGGTTCCCCACGCCGCCGGCCCCGGCCGCCCGCGCAAGGGCCGCGCGGCCGGGGGCACCCCCGGCCGCGCCGCGCTCACATCTGCTCGGTCTGGGCGCCCGAGTTCTTCCGCGCCTTCCCGAGGTCGGGCTTCTGGCCCAGCGGCTCGACCGACTCCACCACGTGGTATTCGGCGCGCCCGTCGAGCGAGGGACCGGAGGTCCAGCGGCCCTGCGGCGTCGGCTCGTCGAGCGAGGTGTTGAGGAAGTAGTAGCTGTGCTTGAGGTTCTCGTGCTCGGGCGGCACCGAGTTCGGGATCGGCAGCGCGGCCTGGAGGCCGCCCAGCTCCTCGACCACCGCGAGCCACTGCTGCTGGTGCATGGTGTCGCGCGCGATGAGGAACGACAGCATGTCCTTCATGCCGGCGTCGGGCGTCATGTTGTAGAGCCGCGCGGCGAGCACGCGCCCGCCCGCCTCGGCGGTGACGTTGGCCATCATGTCGGCGGCGAGGTTGCCGGTGGCATAGACGTGGCTCATGTCGAAGGGCACGCCGTTCGAGTTGACCGGCATCGCCGAGAGCCCCGAGGAGAGGATGTGGCGCGGGTTCACCCCGCCGAGGATGGCGCCGACCACCGGGTCGGTCGCCGCGGCCTCCTGGGCCGAGAGCGGCGCGCCTTCGAGGTTGAGCGCGACCGCGTGGCCGAGGAACTCGATGTGCGACAGCTCCTCCGTCGCGGTCATCATCAGCAGGTCGCGGTATTTGGCGTCGCCGCGCGCGCCCATCGCCTGGAAGAAGTACTGCATGGCGACGCGGATCTCGCCCTCGATGCCGCCGATCGCCTGCTGGAGGTGCTTGGCGAAGACCGGATCGGGGGTGTCGACGCGGACCTCGTACTGGAGCTTGGAGGAGTGGTGGAACATGGGGGATCCCTCGTGTGCGCGCGCCCGGCGGCAGGCCGGGACCGGGACAACGGGCGTCGCCGCGAGGCGTTCCGGCCTCCCTCGCGTCCGCGTCGTGGGACGACCGGCGCGGGCCGGCGGCCGGCAAAGGGGCTGGCGGCCGGCGAAGGGGCCGGCGACGCGCGCTCCGTCGCCGTCCTCCGGCACGCGCCCCGCGCCCCGGGCCGCAGCCGTCCGCCGCGAGGCGGACGCGGGACGCCGGCCCCCCGGGGCGTGCGCCGGGCCCTGCCGACGAGCCGGAGGCGCCCTTCGCCGAGGCTCGGACGGCGGCGCCCCCTCGCCGGTCGCGGGCCCTGCCTTCGGGCCGGGGCGCGTGACGGGAGGCGCCTAGCCGACGATCTCGATGCCCGAGAAGAAGAAGGCGATCTCCTCGCGGGCGGTCTCGGGCGCGTCCGAGCCGTGCACCGCGTTCTCGCCCACGCTCTCGGCGAAGGTGGCGCGGATGGTGCCCTCGGCGGCGTCGGCGGGGTTGGTGGCGCCCATCACCTCGCGGTTCTTCGCGATCGCGTCCTCGCCCTCGAGCACCTGGACGACCACAGGGCCCGACGCCATGAACTCGGTCAGCTCGCCGTAGAACGGACGGCCGGCGTGGACGGCGTAGAACGCCTCGGCCTGCTCCTTCGTCAGCCGGATGCGCTTCTGGGCGACGATCCTCAGCCCCGCCTCCTCGAACTTGTGGTTGATGGCGCCGGTGAGGTCGCGGCGGGTGGCGTCGGGCTTGATGATCGACAGCGTGCGCTCTTCAGGCATGGCCTTGGCTCCTATGGGGAATCGCGGCGCGCCTAGCACGGACCCGGGGGCGGCGGAACCCGTCCCGTCGGCCGGGCGATTGACGAGCGCGACCGCCTGCGGCAAGGCGCGGCCATGCTCCGCATCGACGCGATCTCCTACGCCATCGCCGGGCGTCCTCTGTTCGAGGCGGCCTCCGCCAACGTGCCCACCGGCCACAAGGTCGGGGTGGTGGGCCGCAACGGCACCGGCAAGACGACGCTCTTCGGCCTCATCCGGGGCGAGCTGCAGCTCGACGCCGGCTCCATCGAGCTGCCGTCGCGCGCCCGCATCGGCGGCGTGGCGCAGGAGGTGCCGGCCTCCTCGACCTCGCTCCTCGACACGGTGCTCGCGGCCGACCTGGAGCGCGCCTCGCTCATGGCCGAGGCCGAGACGGCGCGCGACGCGCACCGCATCGCCGAGGTCCAGACCCGGCTCGCCGACATCGACGCCTGGTCGGCCGAGGCGCGCGCGTCGTCGATCCTGCGGGGCCTCGGGTTCGAGCCCGAGGAGCAATCGCGCCCCTGCTCGGACTTCTCGGGCGGCTGGCGGATGCGCGTGGCGCTCGCCGCCGTGCTCTTCTCGGCGCCCGACCTGCTGCTCTTGGACGAGCCCACCAACTACCTCGACCTCGAGGGCTCGATGTGGCTGGAGGGCTACCTCGCGCGCTACCCGCACACCGTGCTGGTGATCAGCCACGACCGCGCGCTGCTCAACCGCGCGGTGGGCTCGATCCTGCACCTGGAGGACCGCCTCCTCACGCTCTACGCGGGCGGCTACGACGCCTTCGCGCGCACCCGCGCCGAGCGGCTGGCGGTCGCCGAGGCGGAGGCCCGCAAGCAGGAGGCGCGGCGCGCGCACCTGCAATCCTACGTCGATCGCTTCCGCTACAAGGCCGACAAGGCGCGCCAGGCCCAGTCGCGCATCAAGGCGCTGGCCCGGATGCAGCCGATCTCGCGCCCCGAGGAGGCGGCCTCGCGCCGCTTCGCCTTCCCCGAGCCCGAGGAGCTGTCGCCGCCGATCGTGGCGACCGAGGGCGCGTCCGTCGGCTACGGCGGCGAGCCCGTGCTCTCGCGCCTCGACCTCAGGATCGACCAGGACGACCGCATCGCGCTGCTGGGCCGCAACGGCCAGGGCAAGTCCACGCTCTCGAAGCTGCTCGCCGGGCGGCTGCCGAAGATGGGCGGCCGGGTCACCACGGCGAACAAGCTGCGCGTGGGCTACTTCGCCCAGCACCAGCTCGACGAGCTTCACGCGGACGAGACGCCCTTGGACCACATCCGCCGCCTGCGCCCCGCGGAGGCGGCCGCGAAGCTGCGCGCGCGCCTCGCGGGCTTCGCGCTCGGCGCCGACCAGGCCGAGACGCTCGTGGGCCGCCTCTCGGGCGGCCAGAAGGCGCGTCTGTCGCTGATGCTCGCCACCATCGACGCGCCGCACCTCTTGATCCTCGACGAGCCCACCAACCATCTCGACATCGAGAGCCGCGAGTCGCTGGTCGAGGCGCTCACCGACTACACCGGCGCCGTCGTCATCGTCAGCCACGACATGCACCTGCTGGAGCTGGCCGCCGACCGGCTCTGGCTCGTGGGAGGGGGGCGCGTCGCGCCCTTCGAGGGCGACCTGGAGGACTACCGCCGGATGCTGCTCGCCGACGCCCCCTCCAAGGACGAGGCGAAGCGCGCGCTCGAGCCCGCCCCGAAGCCCAAGCGCCCCTCGCGCGACGCGATGCTGGAGCTGCGCGCCGAGGTGCGCCGCTGCGAGGCGCGCGTCGAGACGCTCCAGGCGATGGCCGAGACGCTGGCGAGGAAGCTCGCCAACCCCGCGCTCTACGAGGGCGAGCGGCTGGGCGAGATGGCCGTCTGGCAGCGCAAGTACGCCGAGGTCTCGAACGCGCTGGAGCGCGCCGAGGGCCTGTGGCTGCGGGCCGAGGAGCGGTTGGAGGAAGCCCGTTAGCGCTGCCCTGTCCGTCCCGTCTCTGCGGATCGCGGCCCAGACCGATGTCGGTAGCTGGCCCTCGGTGACCCGGTGGCCCATGATCTGCTGGGCCTCGGCAAGGACATGGGGCTCCAGGCAAGGGCCGAGCCGAAGCGGCTTCAGCCGCGCGGCCTGCTGAGGGTTCCATCCCCGGTCGGCCGACGCGCCGCTTCGGATCCTCGCCCATCCGGGACTTCCCATTCCAGCCGATACGTGAGCAATCGATCAGCGAGCTGCAGACGACACGTGAACGAGCGGTGCCGGATCACGCATGGACACCGACGAGCGGGTTGGTCCACGTCACCTCGGCGGCACTCGCATCCAACCGCATCCCTGAACATGAGCTCTGCATGGACGCCCTCTTCCTTTCCGCCCTCGTCACGCTCTTCGTGGTCGTCGATCCGATCGGGCTGGCGCCGCTCTTCGTCGCGCTGACCCAAGGGGCGGGGCCGGCCGAGCGGCGCGCCATCGGCCTGCGCGCCTGCGCCATCGGCGTGGCGGTGCTGACGCTCTTCGGGCTCCTGGGCGAGGCGGTGCTGGGCTTCGTCGGCATCTCGATGGCCGCCTTCCGCATCGCGGGGGGGATGCTGCTGTTCCTCACCGCCTTGGAGATGCTGTTCGAGCGGCGCAACGAGCGGCGCGAGGGCCAGGCCGGCGAGCGGGACGACGCGCCGCGGCCCGACCCTTCGGTGTTCCCGCTCGGCATCCCGCTGATCGCAGGGCCCGGCGCCATCGCCTCGATGATCCTGCTTGCGGGCGAGGCCGAGGGCGACGTGCCGGGGCTCGTGCTGATCCACCTGGCGATGGCCGCGGTGGTGGCCTCGGCCTTCGCGCTCTTCCTCGCCGCGCCGCTGATCGAGCGGGCGCTCGGGCGCACCGGCATCCTCGTCGTCACGCGCCTCCTCGGCATGCTGCTCGCGGCGCTCTCGGTGCAGTTCGTGATCGACGGGCTCAGGGGCGCCTTCGGCGCGGCCGGCTGACCCCCGCGTGATCGCGCCGGAGGTTCCCAGGACCGCCGACGCGCCCCATATGGCGGCGATGGACGGGGATCTGATCGCGCGCGGCTTCTATCTGGGGCTGCTCGGCGCCGCGCTGGCGGGCTATTTCCTGATCGCCAACCGCGACCGGCTGGGCCAGGTGGCGCAGCACGCGGCGCTTTGGGGGCTGATCTTCGTCGGCGCGATCGCCGCCGTCGGGCTGTGGAGCGACATCCGCGACGACGTGGCCCCCCGCCAGTCCTACGTCGATGGCCGCGTCGAGCTGCCGCGCGGGCCCGGCGGGCACTACGACGCGACGCTGGAGGTCGACGGCACGCCGGTGCGCTTCGTCGTGGACACCGGCGCCACCGACATGGTGCTGAGCCGGCGCGACGCGGAACGCGCCGGCATCGTGCTCGACGAGCTGATCTACACCGGTCAGGCCTGGACCGCGAACGGCGCCGTGCGCGTCGCCAGCGTGAGGCTCGACGAGGTGCGCCTGGGCGGCTTCGTGGACCGCGACGTGCGCGCCGCGGTCACCGACGGCGACCTCGACAGCTCGCTGCTCGGCATGCGCTACCTGGACCGGTTCGGGCGCATCACCATCGAGGGCGGCCGGCTGGTGCTGGAGCGCTGACGGGGGGCGGCGTCGCGGCAGGGGCTGGGCCGGCCGCACCGCGCCTGGGCGCCGGGCGACGGATCTCCTCGGGTGGTCCGGCCGCGGGGCTCGGACGGCGGACCCGGCTCGGGGTCGGGCGGCGCTGCCGGCGGACCCTGCGCCCCTGCTGCGAGGGCCCCCACGCGAGGACGCCGCCCCTACCCTCCGGCCTCGGCCTTCTTCTCCCAGGCGCCGCCCTCCTCGGACCAGTACTGCGCCGCGGCGCCCGCCTCCGTGAGCCGCTTCCACTGGCCGCGGGCGTGGGCCACTGCCTCCGGGTCGCGGCCGTCGAAGAGGATGCAGGCGCGGGCCATCGCCGCGGCCTCCTCGGCCGTCACCCCCGCGCCGTCGATCGCCATCAGGCAGGTGGCCCCGTTGCCGGCCCAGCTCGTCGTCAGGATCACCGGCTGGCGCGCGTCGCGCCCCGAGCCGGCCATCGCGTGCGGCAGGAACGACTCCTCGGGCACCGCCCAGAGCGCGTCGTCGAGCGCCCTCAGCCTCTCCTCGTCGGTGCCGCGCACCGCGACCCGCAGCCCCGAGGCCAGGGCGCGCTCCAGGAGCTGGCGCAGCGTGTGCTCGAGCGGCCGACGCGTCAGGTGGTAGAACAGGACGGCGCCCATCCGCTCACCCCTTCGCCTGCCCCTCGAAGCGCTCGCGCACCAGCCGGTCGAGCGCGAGCACCCCCCAGCCGGTGGCGCCGCCCGGCGCCAGGTCGGTGCCGGTCTTGACATGCGCCGTGCCGGCGATGTCGAGATGGATCCAGGGCGTGCCCTCCTTGACGAAGCGCTGGATGAACTGCGCCGCGGTCACCGCGCCGCCTTCCCGGCCGCCCACGTTCTTCATGTCGGCCACGCGCGACTTCAGCGCCTTGTCGTAGGCCGGGCCGAGCGGCATCCGCCAGGCCCCCTCGCCCTCGGTCCTCGCGGCGGCGAGGAAGGCGTCCGCGAGCGCGTCGTCGTTCGAGAACACGCCCGCCTTCTCGTGGCCCAAGGCCACGATGATCGCGCCCGTCAGCGTGGCGAGGTCGATCACGGCGGCAGGCTCGTAGGCCTCCTGCGCGTGCCAGATCACGTCGGCGAGCACCAGGCGCCCCTCGGCGTCGGTGTTGATGACCTCGACCGTGTCGCCCTTCATCGAGCGCACCACGTCGCCCGGCCGCTGCGCGCGCCCGTCGGGCATGTTCTCGACGAGCCCCACGAGCCCCACGACGTTGGCGGGGGCCTCGCGGCGCGCGAGCGCGAGCATGACGCCGGCGACGGTGGCGGCGCCGCCCATGTCCATCGTCATGTCCTCCATGCCCGCGCTCGGCTTGATCGAGATGCCGCCGGTGTCGAACACCACGCCCTTGCCGACGAACGCCAGCGGCGCCTCCTCGCCGCCGCCCCTCCAGCGCATGACCACGACCTTGCTCGGGCTCTCGGAGCCCTGCCCGACCGCGAGCAGCGTGCGCATCCCCAGCCGCTCCAGCTCGGGCTCGTCCATCACCTCGACCTCGAGGCCCTCCGCGCGCAGCCCTTCGAGCCGCTCGGCGAAGGCCGTGGTGGTGAGCAGGTTGGCGGGCGCGTTGACGAGGTCGCGCGTGAGGTAGACGCCCGCCGCGAGCGCCTGCGCATCGCCCGCCGCCGCGGGCTCGCCGGTCATGATGGTGACCGCGCCGCGCTTGCCGGCCTCCTCGTCCTCGGGGTCGGCGCCCTTCAGCTCGCGGTAGTCATAGGCGCGCAGCGCGAGGCCCAGCGCGAGGTCCGACGGCCGCGCCGGCGCCTCGGCCGCCACCAGCAGGTCGTCCGGGCCCATCGCGCGCGCCAGCGCAGCCCCGGCCTTGCGCACGGCCTCGGCCTCGGCGTCGGCGTCGAGCCGCGCCACCAGCACCCCGCGCGCCGCGAGCCCCGAGGGGAAGGCGATCTCGCGGACCTCGCCGGGCTTCATCTTGCGCGTGCGCTCGTCGGCGGCGAAGCGCCCGAGCGCGCCGCCGGTCAGCTCCGAGACGCGCCGCCCGGCCGCGTCGAGCGCGCCGTCCTCGCCCATCAGCACCGCGACGCGTCCCTCGGCCCCCTCCAGGGCGTCGAGGTCGAGGGCGGCGAAGTCGATGCGGGGCGGCGTGGTCATGGGATCCTCCGTTCTGGGGCGGCGTTCGGGAGCGGCCTGAGGCCGGGCGGCGCACCCTAGACGGGGGGCCGGTCAGGCGCCAGACGGGTGGGCCGCGCGCCGCCCGAAGGACGACCGAGGCGGCGCGATGATCGGCCGCGACGCCCGGCCCCATCAGGGCCGCGGCACGAACCGCGCCTCGGAGGGGCCGACCTCCTCGACCGGGGGCACACCCGCTCGCCCAGGGCGGCGCGCGGCGGCCGGCCGCCCCCGTCCCGCCGGCGCGTCCCGCGCGGCCCCGCCCGCCGCGCGGCGCCATGGGCACGCTGGCGCTCGGGCTCCGCCCACCGGGGCGCGCGGACCTACCCGAGCCCCGGACGATCGGCTAGGACGGGGCCCGGAGAGGACGCCATGACCCGGTTCGATCGCTACTGCCTGACGCGGCTGACGGTCATGTTCGGCCTCGCCGCCCTCGTCCTGGCGGTGGTGTTCTGGGTCAACCGCGCGGTGTCGCTGTTCGACCGGCTGATCGCCGACGGGCAGTCCTTCGTGGTGTTCGCCGAGCTGACCCTGCTCTCGCTGCCGACCGTGATGCGCTCGGCGGTGCCGATCGCGGCGCTCACGGCCTCGCTCCAGGTGGCCCACCGCCTGCGCGCCGACTCCGAGAGCGTGGCGATGCAGGCCGTGGGCGCCTCGGCCTTCCGCCTGGCGCGGCCCGCCTTCGCCTTCGGGCTCATGGCGGCGCTCCTGCTGGCGCTGATCGTGCACGCGCTGCTGCCCGCCTCGCGCGCGCGGCTGGAGGCGCGCGCGGCCGAGGCGTCCGAGGATCTCGGCGCGCGGCTGCTCACCGACGGCGTGTTCCTGCACCCCGCCCCCGGCATCACCTTCTACCTCGCCGAGATCGCGCCCGACGGGGAGCTGCGCGGCGTGTTCCTGTCGGACGCCCGCGACCCCTCGCAGCGCGTCACCTACACCGCGCGCTCGGCGGTGCTGACGCCCGGGCCGCGGGGCCCCGCGCTGGTGATGTTCGACGGGCTCGCCCAGTCGCTCGAATCCGACGGTCGCCTCTTCGTCACCCGCTTCGAGGACTTCGCCTACGACGTGGGCTCGCTGATCGGCACGGCGTCGTCCGAGGGGCCGGGGCTGAGCGGCACGACCACGCTCGCGCTGCTGCGCGGCGATCCCGTCGAGCCGGCCGCCTCCCCCGAGGAGCGGCGCCAGGAGCTGCACCGGCGCGCGACCCAGCCCCTGATGGCGCTGATGGGCGCGGTGCTGGGCTTCGCGGCCCTCAGCCTGGGGCGGTTCTCGCGCTTCGGCGCGTGGCGGCAGGTGGCGCTGGCAGTGGGCGTCGTGATCGCGCTCAAGCTGGTCGAGGGCGCGCTGAGGGCCCCGCTCGACGACGTGCCCGGCCTCTGGCCGCTGAACTACCTGCCCGCGGCGCTCGGGCTCGCGGGGGCGGCGGGGATGCTCGCGCTGGCCGACGCGCCGCGCCGCGCCCCGCGCCGCCCTCGGGGCGCCGTCCCAGGGGCGGGGGCGGGGGCGGGGGGCGCCTCGGGCGCGGGGGCCGCGTGACGCTCCACCTCTACCTCGCTCGGCGGTTCGGGCGCGCGTTCCTCGGCGTGCTCGGCGCCTTGTCGGCGGCCCTCGTGCTCGTCGATCTGGCCGAGCAGGCGCGCCGGCTCGAAGGGACGGATGTGGGCTTCCGCGAGGCGCTGGGGCTCGCGCTCCTCAACGCGCCGCGCACGGTCCACGAGGTTCTGCCGCTCGTCGCCGTGATCGCCACCATCGCGCTCTTCCTCGGCCTCTCGCGCTCCTCGGAGATGGTGGCGATCCGCGCCGCCGGGCGCGGCGGGCTCGGCGCGCTGCGCGGACCCGTCGCGGTGGCGCTGGCCGCGGGCGGGCTGTCGGTGGCGGTGCTCGACCCGATCGTGGCGTCCACCGCGCAGCGCTTCGAGGCGCTCGAGGACCGCTACCGCGGCGAGGGCTCGGTGCTGTCGCTCTCGGATGGCGGGCTCTGGCTGCGCCAGGGCGACGCGACGGGCCAGACCGTGATCCACGCCGCCTCAGCGAGCCTCGACGGCACCGTGCTGTCGGGCGCGAGCTTCGTCACCTTCGGCGAGGACGGGGCGCCCGCGCGCCGCATCGAGGCCGAGCGCGCCGAGCTGGTCCCCGGCGCCTGGGCGCTCGCGCAGGTCAAAGACTGGCCGCTGCTCGCGCCCAACCCCGAGGCCGCGGCGCGCACCGCCGCCGCGCTGCGCCTGCCCACCGAGCTGACGCGCGCGCAGATCCGCGACAGCTTCGGCGACCCCTCCGGCGTCTCGATCTGGGAGCTGCCGGCCTTCATCGCGGCGCTCGACGCGGCCGGCTTCTCGGCGCGCGCGCACCGCATGTTCCTCCAGGCGGAGCTGGCCTCGCCGCTCTTCCTCGCCGCCATGGTGCTGGCGGGCGCGGCCTTCACCATGCGTCCCACCCGCGCCGGGCGCACCGGGCCGATGGTGCTGGGAGCGGTGCTGACGGGCAGCGCGCTCTACTTCCTGCGCGACTTCGCCTCGATCCTCGGCGCCAACGGCGAGGCGCCGATCTGGCTCGCCGCCTGGGCGCCGCCGGTGGCCGCCGTGGCGCTCGCCACGGGGCTGCTGCTGCACCTCGAGGACGGGTGAGGCGCGCGCTCGCCCTCGCGCTGTGGCTCCTGGCCGCGCCGGCCTCGACCCAGGAGGCCGGGCGGCCGGCGCCGGCCGCGCCCGGCGTGGAGCCCGCATCTGCGCCCGGGGCCGCGCCCGGGGCCGGGGCGGACGCGGCGCCGGAGGCGGCGACGCTGGTCGCCGACCGGGTCCGCGTCGAGGCGGGCGCGCTGGTCGCCGAAGGCGACGTCGAGGTGCGCTACGGCGCGA
Source organism: uncultured Alphaproteobacteria bacterium (assembly GCA_963799455.1). Taxonomy (GTDB): domain Bacteria; phylum Pseudomonadota; class Alphaproteobacteria; order Rhodobacterales; family Rhodobacteraceae; genus CAWCXF01. Next base: position 365,062 of record CAWCXF010000008.1, read on the forward strand.
CGCGCCTGACGGCCTCCAGGGTCGCCTACGACCGCGAGAACGAGAGCATCGTCGTCACCGGGCCGATCCGCGTGGACGACGGCGCCGGCGCGGTGATCGTCGCCGACGCCGCGGCGCTCGACGCCGACCTCAGGGCCGGGATCCTGCGCGGCGCGCGGCTGGTGCTCGACCGGCAGCTCCAGATCGCCGCGGCCGAGATCGCGCGGGCGGGCGAGGTCTCGCGGCTCACCCGCGCCGTCGCCTCCTCGTGCAACGTCTGCGCCGCCTACCCCGTGCCGCTGTGGGAGATCCGCGCCGCGCGCGTCACCTTCGACGAGGCCGAGCGGCAGATCTACTTCGACCGCGCCCAGCTTCGCCTCGCCGGCGTGCCGGTGCTCTACCTGCCCCGCCTGCGCCTGCCGGGGCCGGGCAACGACCGCGCCCGCGGCTTCCTGGTGCCCCGCCTTCGCTCGACCACCCTGCTCGGGACGGGGCTGATCGCGCCCTACTTCGTGCCGCTCGGAGGGCGCGCCGACCTCACCTTCTCGCCCTACCTCTCGGCCCGGACGCGCACGTTGGGCACGCGCTACCGCCAGGCCTTCCGCCGCGGCGCGATCGAGGTCGAGGGCGCCGTGACCTCCGACGACATCCGCGGCGACGACGCCCGCGGCTACGTCTTCGGCGAAGGGGCCTTCGTGCTGCCGCGCGGCTTCGTGCTCGACTTCGACCTGCGCGCGGCGAGCGACGACACCTATCTGCTCGACTACGGCATCTCCGAGGACGACTACCTCGCCAGCGCCGTGACCGTGTTCCGCGCCCGGCCGGACGAGTATGTCGAGACCCGCCTGCTGAGCTTCCAGGCTCTGCGCGGGGTCGCCGTGGCGGCGACCTCGCCTCGCCTCCAAGCGGGGTTCGACTGGCGCCGCAGGCTCGCGCCGCGGGGCCTGGGGACGCTCGACCTCGGGGTCTCGGGCGACGCCTACCTGCGCGACTCGACGCTCGGGCGCGACACCGCCGTGGACCGCGACACGCTCCCCGACGGACGCGACGCCGTGCGCCTCGGCGCCACCGCCGACTGGCGCGGCGCGCGCATCCTGCCGGGCGGCGTCGTCGCGGCGGGGCTGGGGCGGCTCGACCTCGACAGCTTCGAGGTCGCCCAGGACGACGCCTTCCCCGATCGCGTCACCCGGATCCTGCCCGTTCTGGGCGCCGAGCTGCGCTGGCCGCTGCGGCGCCTCGACGCCTCGGGCGCGGTGGACGTGCTCGAGCCCGCGCTGCTCGTCGCCTGGTCGCCCGAGGGCCCCGACAGGCCGCCCCTGGAGGATTCCACGCGCGTCGAGCTCGACCAGGGCAACCTCCTGGCGCTCTCGCGATTCCCCGGCGAGGACGCCGTCGAGCGGGGGCCGCGCGCCTCCCTGGGCCTCGGCTGGCGCCGCTACGGCGCGGCGGGGTGGGAGGCGGGCGCGACGCTGGGCCGCGTGCTGCGCGCCCGGGACGACGCGCGGCTGGTCGCGGGCACCGGGCTCGACGGCCCCGCCTCCGACTGGCTCGCCGCGGTCGATCTCGACACCGGCGCGGGCCTGAGGCTCGTGAGCCGCACGCTGGTGGGCGACGATCTCGGCCTCTCGGCGAGCGAGGCGGTGCTGGCCTACGAGACGGGGCGCGTGGCGCTCGACGCGGGCTACGCCTGGCTCGCCGCCGTGACGGGGCCCGACGGGATCGCCCGGCCCCGGATCTCGCAGCTCACGCTCGACGCCGACCTGGCGATCACGCGCCGCTGGGCGGGCAGCGCGGCGGTGCGCTACGACTTTCGCGCCGAGCGGGCGCAGACGGCCGGCGTCGGCCTGATCTGGCGCAACGACTGCGCCGAGGTCGACCTTTCGGTCTCGCGCCGGTTCGAGGACTCGTCTAGCCTCGTGCCCGAGACGCGCTTCGGGCTCTCGGTGGCGCTGTTGGGCTTCGGCGACCGCGAGGCCGCGCGCGGCCGCTCGACCTGCGAGCCGAGGGTCCGCTAGGGCCCCGTCTTCCGCACCCTTCACCCAGCAGCAGGACGTCCGATGCGCCGACCCAAGACCATCGCAACCGCCCTCGCCCTCGCGGCCGCGCTCTCGGCGATCCCCGCCGGCGCGCAGAACATGTTCGCGCCGATGGCGCGCGTGGGCGACCAGGTCGTCACCGCCTACGAGCTCGACCAGCGCGTGGCCTTCAACCGCGCGCTGAGCGCGCCGGGCGACCTGGAGGCGCTCGCGCTCGAGCAGCTCATCGAGGACCGGCTGCGCCTGATCGCGGCCGGGCTCGACGACATCGACCCGACCGAGGAGGAGGTGACCGAGGGCATGGAGGAGTTCGCCTCGCGCGCGAACCTCTCGCTCGACGCGTTCCTGGCCGAGATCGCCCGCTTCGACGTCGCCGAGGAGACCTTCCGCGACTTCGTGCGCGCGGGCCTCGCCTACCGCCTCGTCGTGCAGGAGCGCTTCGGCCCGCTCGTGGGCCGGAGCGTGGGCGAGGCCGAGGTCGAGCGCGCCATCGCGCGCGTCGAGCCGCGCGGCCGGCTGGAGGCGCTGCTCGCGGAGATCATCCTGCCCGCCGACACGCCCGAGCGCGAGGCCGAGGCGCTGCGGCTCGCGGGCGAGCTGAAGTCGATCACCAGCTTCGAGCGCTTCTCCGAGGCCGCGCGCCGGATCTCCTTCGCCGCCACGCGCGATGTCGGCGGACGGCTCGACCCGCTGCCGCTTGAGGGCCTTCCGGCGACGATCCAGGCGCAGCTCCTGAGCCTGAGCCCCGGCGAGGTCAGCGACCCGATCCCGCTGCCGGGCGCGCTGGTGGTGTTCCAGCTCCGCGGCCTCGAGGAGACCACGGCCGCGCCCGCGCCGCCCAAGGCGATCGACTACGCCGCCCTCTACCTGCCCGGCGGGCGCAGCGCGCAGGCGCTGGCCGAGGCCGCCGCCATCGACGCGCGCGTGGACGACTGCGACGACCTCTACGGCGTGGCCCGCGACCTGCCGCCCGAGCGGCTCGAGCGCGGCACCCGGGCGCTGGATGCGATCCCCGCCGACGTGGCGGCGCAGCTGGCGCTGCTCGATCCGGGCGAGGTCTCGCTCGCGCTGACCCGCGCGGGCGGGCGCACGCTCGTCTTCCTGATGCTGTGCGGGCGCGACCCGCTGCCGGAGGCGGACGAGGGCGCGATCGGCTTCGAGCGCGAGCCCGACAGCGTCACCGCGCAGGCAGCCTCGGACGAGGAGACGGCGGGCGAGGAGACGGCGGGCGAGGAGCTGGCGGGCGCCGGGGAGACCGCGGACGCCGAGGGGGAGGCCGAGGCCCCGCCCCCCGAGCTCGTCGCCGCGCAGATCCGCAGCGCGCGGCTCCAATCCTTCGCCGACGCCTATCTCGACGAGCTGCGCGCCGAGGCGGGCGTCGAGATCCTGGGCCGGCCGTGAGCGCGCCCCGCCCCGCCCCGCCCCGCCCGGCCCTGCCCCGCCGCGCGCCCGAGGCCGCGCCCGTCGTCCTCACCTGCGGCGAGCCCGCGGGCATAGGCCCCGAGCTCGCCCGCATGGCCTGGGAGGGCTTGGGCGCTTCGCTCCCCTTCGCCTGGATCGGCGACCCGCGCCACCTGCCGCGCGGCACGCCCACGGCCACCATCGACGACCCGTCGCAGGCCCGCGCCGCCTGCGCGCGCGGCCTGCCCGTGCTGGCCCATCCCTTCGCGGAGCGCGCCCGCCCCGGCCTGCCCTCGGCGGCCAACGCCCAGGGCGTGGTGGACGTCATCGCCCGCGGCGCCCGGCTCGCCCGCGACGGCGCGGCCTCGGCGCTCGTCACCGCGCCGATCCACAAGGCCGCGCTCCAGGAGGGCGCCCGCTTCCCCCATCCCGGCCACACCGAGTTCCTCGCCCATCTCTGCGAGACCCCCCACGTCGTCATGATGCTGGCCTGCGACGCGCTGCGGGTGGTCCCCGCGACCATCCACATCCCCCTGGCGGAGGTGCCGCGCGCGCTGACGGCCGAGTCGCTCACGGCCACCCTGCGCACGATCCACCGCGCCCTGATGCGCGACTTCGGCGTCGAGCGCCCGCGCATCGCGGTGGCGGGCCTCAACCCGCACGCCGGCGAGGGCGGCCACATCGGGCGCGAGGAGATCGAGGTGATCGCCCCCGTGCTCGACCGGCTGCGCGGCGAGGGGATGGCGCTGCTGGGGCCGCTGTCGGCCGACACCCTGTTCCACGCCGGGGCCCGCGCGCGCTACGACTGCGCCGTCGCCATGTATCACGATCAGGCGCTGATCCCGATCAAGACCATCGACTTCGCGGGCGGCGTCAACGTCACCCTGGGCCTGCCGATCGTGCGGACCTCGCCCGACCACGGCACCGCGCTCGACATCGCCGGGACGGGCCGCGCCGACCCCACCAGCACGATCAACGCGCTCGTGCTCGCCGACGGCATCGCGCGCGCGCGGGCCGCCGCCGCCGCCGTCGGGGCCTGATGGCGGCCGTCGTCGCGGCGCGCGCACGCGGCGACGACGCGCGGCCGATCGCCCGATGAGCGCGATCGACGCCCTGCCGCCCCTGCGCGAGGTCATCGCCCGGCACGGGCTGAGCGCCAGGAAGGCGCTCGGCCAGAACTTCATCCTCGACCTGAACCTCACCGCCCGGATCGCGCGCGCCGCCGGGGATCTGACGGCCCACGACGTGCTGGAGGTCGGCCCCGGCCCCGGCGGGCTGACGCGCGGGCTGCTGGCCGAGGGCGCGCGCCGGGTGCTGGCGATCGAGAAGGACGCGCGCTGCCTGCCGGCGCTGGCCGAGATCGCCGCCGCCCATCCGGGCCGGCTGACGGTGCTGCACGCGGACGCGCTTCGGGTGGACCCGCTCGATCATCTCGCCGCGCCCTACCTCGTCGCCGCCAACCTGCCCTACAACGTCGGCACCGAGCTGCTGGTGAGATGGCTGACGCCGCCCTCCTGGCCGCCCGATTGGGCGTCGCTGACGCTGATGTTCCAGCGCGAGGTGGCCGAGCGGATCGTGGCCGTGCCCGGCTCGAAGGCCTACGGGCGGCTCGCGGTGCTGGCGCAGTGGCGCGCGGACGCGCGCATCGTCATGACGCTGCCGCCCGAGGCCTTCGTGCCGCCGCCCAAGGTGCGCTCGGCCGTGGTCCGCGTGACGGCGCTTCCCGCCCCGCGTTTCGAGGCCGAGCCCGAGGCGCTCTCGCGCGTGGTCGCCGCGGCCTTCAACCAGCGGCGCAAGATGCTGCGCGCCGCGCTCAGGGGGCTCGCGCCCGACATCGAGGATCGCCTGCGCGCCGCCGGGATCGAGCCCACGGCGCGGGCCGAGGCGGTGCCGATCGAGGGCTTCTGCGCCCTGGCACGCGAGCTGGGGGCACGCGAGCTGGGGACGCGCAAGCTGGGGACGCGCGAGCGGACCTAGCGCCGCCGGCGGGCTGCGCTCGTCGGCGCGAACGGGAACGATCCCGGGCGCGCGCCTCTCGGCTCGTCGAGGACGGACCCAGAGCGCGCGGGGACGGCTCGCCGGAGCGGCCGAGGCCATCGCACGCGGCCCGCGCCGGAGGGGCCCACGCGACCCGGGGGTGGGCGCGCCGCCGAACCGAGGGCCGCGGATGGGCGGCCGATGACCCTCGGAGCGCCGCGCAGGCCGAGGGAGGCGGGGCGTCGGCCCGTCGGTCAGGAGGCCGTCCGCGCTACTCGGCGGCCTCCGAGGAGGACCGGGCGGAGCCGTCGTCCTGCGCCGCGGCGGGGCGGCGCGAGCGCGAGCGGCGGGTGCGCTTGCGCTCCTCGGGCGTCTCGATCGGGCCCGCGTCCTGCGGCGGCTCGGCGTCGCGGGCCTCGCCGCGGTCCTCGCGGGGCGCGTCGTCGTCGGGCTCGGCGCGGCGCGGCTCGCGCTCGGCCCGCCCCTGGGCGGCCGCCCCGTCCTGCTCGAAGCGCTCCGGCTCGGCGCGGCGCGCCTCGGGCGCGTCCTCGGGCTCGGCGCGCCGCGCCTCACGCGGCTGATCCTGCTCGGCGCGCCGCGCCTCACGCGGCTGATCCTGCTCGGCGCGCCGCGCCTCGCGGGCCTGATCCTGCTCGGCGCGGCGCGCCTCGCGGGCCTCGCGCTCCTGGTTTTCGCGGCTCTGGCGGGCCTGGTTCTCGCGCTCCTGCTGGAGGCGGCGGTCCTCCATCTCGCGCTGCGCCTCTCCCAGCATCCGCGTGTAGTGCTCGGCGTGCTGGAGGAAGTTCTCGGCCGCGACGCGGTCGTTGGAGAGCTGCGCGTCGCGCGCCAGCATCTGATACTTGTCGATGATCTGCTGGGGCGTGCCGCGCACCTTGCCCTCCGGGCCGGAGCTGTCGAACACGCGGTTGACCACGTTGCCGCCCGAGGGGCGGCTGCTGCGGTTGGGCTTCGAGCGCGAGCGGCTCTTGGATGATCTCATGGGTCCGTTACGTCCCGGCTGTTTGCGAGGGTCCGGCCGCGGACGTGTCGGGGCCGGGGGCCCGGCCTCGGACGCGAGCGCGGCCGATCCAGGTGTCTGACGGGGCTGTGCGACCGGTGTCGCGGGCGGTTCTCCGCCGGGGGCCTTCGAGCCCCGCGCCACGACCCCATCAAGCACGGGCCGCGGGCGGTGGCAAGCGCAATTCGTCAAGGGGTTCCGCCGGGCGGGGCCGGAGCGTGCGCCCGAGCCACCCGCCCCCTTCCGTCCATGTCGGGGCTGATCGCCACGGCGTCAAGCCCAGCCGCGCGCAGGATCGCCGCCACCGCCGCGCCCTGCCCCGCGCCGAACTCCAGCAGCGCCCGGCCACCCGGCGCGAGATGGCGCGCGAGACCGCCCGCGATCGCGCGATGCGCCCCGAGCCCGTCGCCTCCGGGCGTCAGCGCCAGGCGCGGCTCGGCCCGCACCTCCGGCGCCAGCGCGTCGACCTCCCCTTCCGCGATGTAGGGCGGGTTCGAGACGATCAGGTCGAAGCGGCCCCCGACGCCCTCCCACCAATCCGAGCGCCGCAGCTCGAGGCGCGCCGCGACGCCGTGCATGGCCGCGTTGCGCGCCGCCACCGCCAGCGCCGGCCCGCTGAGGTCGGTCGCCACGCCCGTGGCGCCCGGCCGCTCCGCCAGCAGCGTCACCGCGAGGCAGCCCGTCCCCGTCCCGAGGTCGAGGACGCGCGCGAAGGGCTCCGCGAGCGCCGCCGCGATCAGCGTCTCGGTCTCCGGGCGCGGGGCGAGCGTGTCGAGCGTCACCGCGAAGTCGCGCCCCCAGAACGCGGCCCGCCCCGTGACATGCGCCACCGAGCGCCCCGAGACGCGCGCCGCCACCGCCGCGTCGAGGCGCGCGCGCGCCTCGGGCGGCATGGGCTCGCCACGAAGGAGCGTCACGCGGCCGGGCTCGACGCCCCCGGCCCAGGCCGCGAGCCGGCGCGCGTCGCGCGCGGGCCCCTCGACCCCGGCGGAGGCCAGGCGCCGCGTCGCCGCGCGCAGCGCCGCGTCCCAGCTCGGCGCGCTCACGATGAGGCTCAGACCCCCTGCGCGGCCAGCCGTTCGGCCTGGTCGCGCGCGATCAGAGCGTCGGTGATCTCGTCGAGATCGCCCGCGAGCACGGCCGGCAGCCGGTGCAGCGTCAGCCCGATGCGGTGGTCGGTCACGCGCCCTTGGGGGAAGTTGTAGGTTCGGATCCGCTCCGAGCGGTCGCCGGTGCCCACCTGGGAGCGGCGGTCGGCGGCGCGGCCCGCGTCGGCCTCGCGCCGCTGGAGGTCGTGGAGCCGCGCGCGCAGCACCTGGAGCGCGATCTCGCGGTTGCGGTGCTGGGACTTCTCCGAGGAGGTCACGACGATGCCGGAGGGGAGATGGGTGATCCGCACCGCCGAATCGGTGGTGTTGACGTGCTGCCCGCCCGCGCCCGAGGCGCGCATGGTGTCGATCCTGAGATCCGAGGCGTCGATCGCCACGTCCACCTCCTCGGCCTCGGGCAGGACGGCGACGGTGGCGGCCGAGGTGTGCACGCGCCCGCCCGACTCGGTCTCGGGCACGCGCTGGACGCGGTGGACGCCCGACTCCCATTTGAGCCGCGCGAACACGCGCTCCCCGCGCACCAGCAGCGTCGCCTCCTTGACGCCGCCGATCTCGGTCTCGGCGAGCGAGACGATCTCGACCGCCCAGCCCTTCCCTTCCGCGTGGCGCTGATACATCCGCAGGAGGTCGCCCGCGAACAGCGCCGCCTCCTCGCCGCCGGTGCCGGGGCGGATCTCGACCACGGCGGGGCGCGCGTCGGCCGCGTCGCGCGGCAGGAGCGCCAGGCGCAGCTCGCGCTCCAGATCCGGCGCGCGCGCGCGCAGCGCCTCGATCTCGGCCTGGGCCAGCGGGCGCAGGTCCGGGTCGCCGAGCATCGCCTCGGCCTCGGCGAGCCCGCGGCCGAGCGCGCGCCACTCGCCGACGCGCTCGACCACGGGGCGCAGCTCGGCGTACTCGCGCGCCAGAATCCGCGATCTCGCCGCCCGCGGCCTCGCCCATGCGCGCCTCGAGATAGGCGAAGCGCTCCGCGATGCGGTCCAGCGTCTCGTCGGGAAGGGTCGAGGCGGGAGGGGGCATGGGCGCGGATGTGCGGCGCGTCGCGCCCGGGGTCAAGTCGCGCTGGCCAAGGGCGCGCGCCATGGTAAGCTCGCACCATGCGAAGCGTGCTCGCCCTCCTGGCGCTGAGCGCCCCGGCCGCGGCCCCCGCCGCCTCGGACGCCGTGGCGCAGGGACGGGCGGCGCCGCGGGCGATCCCCTGCTACTGCACCGACGCCGCGGGGGAGCGCGTCGATCTCGGACGGGAGATCTGCCTCGTGGTGGACGGCCGCGCCTTCATGGCGCGCTGCGAGATGGCGCTCAACAACCCGATCTGGCGCGACACCGGCGCGGGCTGCGTCTCGTCAAGCCTCCAGGGCGGCGCGCAGGCGGGCGGTCCAGTCCTCGAGCCGGGCGCGGTTGACGCCGAAATCGCCCTGTCCGAAGCGCAGTCGTGAGTAGGCCGAGAGCCGCGTGCCCTCCCCTTCGGGAGCGGCCTTGACGCTGACGTAGTCGGGGAACCCCAGCACGGACGAGCGCACGACGTAGCTCGCCCGGCCCTCCTCGGGCGCCCAGACGAGCCGCTCGGCCCCTCGCCCTCGCGCCACCGCGTCGAAGGCCGAAAGCGCGGCCCCGGGCGGCACCGCGAGCCGCAGCGCCGGCGCGTCGCCGCCGTCCGCCACCAGCCAGCGGCCGGGGCCGGAGCGGCCCTCGGCCTCGGGATCGACGTGCCACTCGGGACCGGAGGGCGCGAGGCGGACGTAGGCCAGCACGCCCGCGGCTCCGATCGACGCGACGATCGCGAGCGATGCGAGGAGGCGCCCCATCATCGCGAGGCCCCGGCGCCGCGAGCCGCGGACGAGCGGCGAGGATCGCTCACGGGCGACGGCCGCACGGGAGCGCGCTCAGGCCTCCGCCCGCGCCTGCGCCCGGCTCTTGCCGGTCGCGTCCTGCGCGAGCGTGGCAGCCATGAAGCGGTCGAGGTCGCCGTCGAGCACGCCTTGGGTGTCCGAGGTCTCCTCACCGGTGCGCAGATCCTTCACCATCTGGTAGGGCTGGAGCACGTAGGAGCGGATCTGGTTGCCCCAGCCGGCGTCGCCCTTGGCCTCGTGGGCCTCGAGGGTGGCGGCGTTCCGGCGGTCCAGCTCCATCTGGTAGAGCCGCGACTTCAGCGCCTTCATGGCGATGTCGCGGTTCTGGTGCTGGGACTTCTCGGACGACGTGACGACGATGCCGGTGGGGATGTGCGTGATCCGCACCGCCGAGTCGGTCGTGTTGACGTGCTGCCCGCCTGCGCCCGAGGAGCGGTAGGTGTCAAGGCGGATGTCGGACGGGCTCACCTCGATCTCGATGTCGTCGTCCACCACCGGATAGACCCAGACGCTGCTGAACGAGGTGTGGCGCCGCGCGGCCGAGTCGAAGGGCGAGATCCGCACGAGCCGGTGGACGCCCGACTCGGACTTGAGCCAGCCATAGGCGTTGGGGCCGCTGATCTTGTAGGCGGCCGAGCGGATGCCGGCCTCCTCGCCTGGCGATTCGGATTGCAGCTCGACCTTGTAGCCGCGCCGCTCGGCCCAGCGGAGATACATCCGCGCGAGCATCGCCGCCCAGTCGCAGGACTCGGTGCCGCCCGCGCCGGCGTTGACCTCCAGGAAGGTGTCGTTGCCGTCGGCCTCCCCGTCGAGCAGCGCCTCCAGCTCCCTGGCCCCGGCGCGCTCGCGCAGCGCGCCGAGCGCGGCTTCGGCCTCGCGCACCACCTCGTCGTCGCCCTCCGCCTCGCCGAGCGCGATCAGCTCGACCTGGTCGGACAGCTCCTGAGCGATGGCGCGGTGGGTCTCGATCGCGTCGATGAGCGCCTGGCGGTCGCGCATGATCGCCTGGGCGCGGGCGGGGTCGGACCACAGAATCCGGATCCTCGATGCGCGCGTCGAGCTCCTCCAGACGGTGCGCGGCGTCCGCGCCCATGCGCTGGGCGAGGAGCCCCAGCGACTTCTCGATCGCCGCCTTGTGGGATTCGGCTTCCGCCCGCATGTCGCCGCCTCGCTCGCCCCCTTCCGCGCCGGCCGCGCGGTCCGGCGGATTTAGGGCCCGGCGCGACGGCCCGCAACCGCAAGGCCGTGCCGGCCCTGCCCCCGCGGTCCGGGCGGCGCCCGGCTAGTAGAGCCCGCCCGAGCTCATCGAGCCGAAGCTGGCCTTGGGCGCGATGCGCGCGCGCTCGCCGGTCGAGGTGACGACCTCGCGCGCGGGACGGTCGTCGGTCTCGCCGCGGCGGAACAGCGGCAGGTCGGCGCTCATGGCGAAGCCGCCATCGACCATGCCGCCCGCGCCGAACACCGGCGCCTCCCCCTCGCGGAAGTACTCGGCCACCACGTTCTCGCCGGTGGCGTCGTCGGGGAGGCGCTGGCCGGTGTAGCGGTCGATCTTCATGAAGCGCCCGCCCGGCGGCAGCTCGAACTCGCCCGCGCCATACTTCTCGATCGCCTCCTTCATGAAGCGCGTGAACACCGGGCCGCACATCCCGCCGCCCGAGGCGGCGCCGAGCGAGCGCGGCTGGTCGTAGCCGATGTAGCAGCCCGCGACGATGTTCGAGGTGAAGCCCACGAACCACACGTCCCTGGCGTCGTTGGTGGTGCCGGTCTTGCCGGCCACCGGCACGTCGAAGGCGGCGCCCACCGTGCGCGCGGCGGTGCCGCGCTCGACCACGCCGCGCAGCATCGAGGTGAGCTGGTAGGCGGTGATCGCGTTCATCACCCGCTCGCGGTCCGAGACGATGGTGGGGCCGCGGCCCTCGGGGATGGCGATCTCGCCGCAATCCTCGCAGGTCCGCCGGTCGTGGCGGTAGATGGTCTCGCCGCGGCGGTCCTGGATGCGGTCCACGAGCGTCGGGCGCACGCGCTCGCCGCCGTTGGCGAACATCGCGTAGGCCGCGACCATGCGGTAGAGCGTGGTCTCCTCGGAGCCGAGCGCGTTCGACAGGTAGGGCCCCATGTCGTCGTAGACCCCGAAAGCCTCGGCGTAGGAGGCCACCGTGTCCATGCCCACCGCCTGGGCGAGGCGGACCGTCATCAGGTTGCGCGACTGCTCAATGCCGGTCCTGAGCGGCGCCGGGCCGTAGTACTTGTTCGACGCGTTGCGCGGGCGCCAGATCTCGGTGCCGGTGTCGATCTCGATCGGCGCGTCGAGGACGATGGTGGCGGGCGTGAAGCCCGAGTCGAGGGCGGCGGCGTAGACGAAGGGCTTGAAGGACGAGCCCGGCTGGCGGTCGGCCTGGGTGGCGCGGTTGAAGGTGCTGTCCTGGTAGGAGAACCCGCCCTGCATGGCGAGCACGCGGCCGGTGTTGACGTCCATCGCCACGAAGGCGCCCTCGACCTGCGGCACCTGGCGCAGCGTCCAGCGGGCGGACGCGCCGTCCGCCTCCGAGGCCGCGCGGCTCACCAGCACCACGTCGCCCACCTCGAGCAGATCGCCCGCGACCCGCGCCCTGTCGCCGCCCTGGGCGCGCGCCCAGCCCACCTCCTCGGCGGGGATCCACTGGCCGTCGTCGCCGTCCTCGACGCCCTCGACGCCGATCCGCGCGGCCGAATCGGCGATCTCGAGCACGACGGCGGGGAGCCACGGGCCGTCGAGGACGATGTCGCGGGGCACGTCGGCGCGGGCCAGCGCGACGCGCCAGGAGGCCTCGTCGGAGAGCGCGGCCGCGTCGATCGTCTCGCCGGTGCCGCGCCAGACGCCGCGCGAGCGGTCGAACTCCTCCAGGGCCTGGCGCAGCGACAGGGCGGCGACGGCCTGCATCTCGGGGTCGATGGTGGCGCGCACCGAGAGCCCGCCGGTGAAGAACTGGTCGGCGCCGAACTCGGAGGTCAGCTGGCGCCGGATCTCGTCGGTGAAGTAGTCGCGCCCCGGCAGCTCGGCGCGCCAGCCCTCGTAGTCGCCGCCCTGCACGGTGCGCAGCGGCTCGGCCACCGCGGCCTCGTAGGCGGCGTCCGTGAGGTAGCCGTTCTGGCGCATCTCGCGCAGCACGTAGTCGCGCCGCGCCACCGCGCGGTCGCGATCGTCCAGCGGATCGTAGCGCGACGGCGCCTTGGGGAGCGCGGCGAGGTAGGCCGCCTCCTCGGGCGCGAGCTCGTCGAGCGACTTGTTGAAGTAGGACTGCGCCGCCGCCGCCACGCCGTAGGAGTTGGCGCCGAGGAAGATCTCGTTGAGGTAGAGCTCGAGGATCGCGTCCTTCGAGAGCGTGTCCTCGATCCGGGTGGCGAGGATGATCTCCTTGACCTTGCGCTCGGCCGCGCGGTCGCCCGACAGCAGGAAGTTCTTCGTCACCTGTTGGGTGATCGTGGAGGCGCCGCGCACCGTCTCGCCGCGCGAGCGCGCGGCCTCCCACAGCGCCGCGCCCATCCCGCGCGCGTCGTAGCCCGAGTGGGTGTAGAAGTTCTTGTCCTCGGCCGAGACGAAGGCCTGCTTGACGAGGTCGGGGATCTCCTCGATCGGCACGAAGAGCCGCCGCTCGCGGGCGAACTCGTCGATGATGCGCCCCTCCGAGGAGTAGATGCGGCTGATCGTGGGGGGCTGGTAGGACGCGAGGCTCTCGTGGCTCGGCAGGTCCGCGCTGTAGACGTAGAGCACCGCGCCCACGGCCAGCGCCACCGCGAAGGCGGCCGTGATGACCCAGGAGAAGAGGCCGCCCAACGGGGCGAGGACGAAGCGGATCACGTGAGATCTCCCCCGGGGCGCAGGTGCCGATTCCGACGCCCCCGCGATATAGGCGGAGGGTTGACGGGAGGCAAAACACCGCGCCGTGCGCCGCCGCCTCAGGCCACGCCGCGCTCACGACCCTCAAAGAAGCCCCCGAGCCGCGCGAGCCCCTCGGCGACATCCTCGGTGGCGCCGGCGTAGGAGAGCCGCAGCGTGCGGCCGCCGCGCACGGGGTCGAAGTCGAGCCCCGGCGTCACGGCGACGCCCGCGCGCTCCAGGATCTCGGCCGACAGCGCGAGGCTGTCGTCGGTCAGATGGGCCACGTCGGCATAGGCGTAGAACGCCCCGTCGGCCGGGGCGACGCGCGCGATCCCCATGCGCGGCAGCGCGTCGAGCACGAGCCGGCGGCTCGCGGCGTAGGCCGAGACGTTGGCCGCCAGCTCCTCGCCGCACTCGAAGGCCGCGAGCGCCGCCACCTGGCTCGCGTGCGGCGGGCAGATGAACAGGTTCTGCGCCAGCCGCTCGATGGTGCGGACATGCGCCTCGGGCACCACCATCCAGCCCACGCGCCAGCCGGTCATCGAGAAGTACTTCGAGAACGAGCCCACGACCGTGGCCTCGCCCGTCAGCTCCAGCGCCGAGACGGCGCGATCGCCGTAGTGCAGGCCGTGGTAGATCTCGTCCGAGATCACCGCCGCGCCCGCGTCGCGCGCGGCGTCGAGGAGGGCGGCGAGCGGCTCGCGGCCGAGGATCGTGCCCGCGGGGTTCGAGGGCGAGGCGAGGATCAGGCCGTCGAGGCCGGCCACGTCCCCGGGCCGTGGCTGGAAGCGGTCCTCGGCGCGGGTCTCGATCTCGACCGGGGTCAGCGACAGCGCGCGCAGGATTTGGCGGTAGGAGGGGTAGCCCGGCGCGCCCAGGCCCACGCGCGCACCGGGGTCGAAGAGCGCGGTGAAGGCGAGGACGAAGGCGGCGGAGGCGCCCGAGGTGACGACCACACGGGCGGGGTCGAGATCGACGCCGTACCACTCGCCGTAGTGCCGCGCGATCCGCGCGCGCAGCGCGGGCAGGCCGAGCGCGACGGTGTAGCCCAACGATCCGCGCCTCCATCGCCGCCGCGAGCGCGGCGCGCGCGCCCGAGGGGGCGGGGGTGCCGGGCTGGCCGACCTCCATGTGGACGATCGAGCGGCCCTGCGCCTCCAGGGCGCGGGCGCGCTCCATCACGTCCATGACGATGAAGGGCGCGACGTCGGAGCGGGCGGAGAGCGGTGGGGCCATGCGCCCGTCACTGCCCGAGGCGACGGCGGGATGGCAAGGGGGCTTCGGGTCGGGCAGGCGCCGCGATCGAGACCCGCCGCGATTGGGCCGATCGGATTCGGGCCGGTCGGACCCGGGCCGGTCGGACCCGGGCCGGTCGGACCCGGGCCGGTCGGAGCCGGGCCCTCGGCGCCCCCTCGGCAGGCGAGGGAAGGGCCTCGGGGCCGCCGCTCGTCCCGCGCGCCGACCCGGCGTCGCGCGGGCGGCGGGGCGCCCCCCTCCCCCGGCGGCGGGCGCGACCGGCCGAGGCAGCCCGCGGGCGCAGGTCGTCGACGGCGGATGCCCATGCGGGCGCGTCCTCCCCGAGCCCGGCTGCGGCCGCGCCACTCCGTCGCGCGCCCCTCAAGAGCGCTGCAGCCGCCCTACTCCGCCGCCACGGCCCCCTGGTCCGCCTCGGCCTCGGCCGCCGCCTCGATCTGAGCGGCGCGGGCCTCGACCTGCTCGACGATGTGGTCGATCATCTGCGCGTTGGTCATCTTGTGGGACTGCTTGCCCGCGAGGTAGACCATGCCCGAGCCCGCGCCGCCGCCGGTGAATCCCACATCGGTCATCAGCGCCTCGCCCGGCCCGTTGACGACGCAGCCGATGACCGAGAGCGACAGCGGCGTGCGGATGTGCGCCAGCCGCTCCTCCAGCGCCGAGACGGTGCGGATCACGTCGAAGCCCTGGCGCGCGCAGGAGGGGCAGGAGATGATGTTCACGCCGCGGTGACGCAGCCCCAGCGACTTCAGGATCTCGAAGCCGACGCGGACCTCCTCGACCGGATCGGCCGAGAGCGACACCCGCAGCGTGTCGCCGATGCCCATCCAGAGGAGATTGCCGAGGCCGATGGCCGAGCGCACGGTGCCCGCGTTGAGCGAGCCGGCCTCGGTGATGCCGAGGTGGATCGGCGCGTCGGTGGCCTCGGCGAGCTGCTGGTAGGCGGCGGCGGCGAGGAACACGTCGGACGCCTTCACCGAGATCTTGAACTCGTGGAAGTCGAGATCCTCCAGGATGCGGATGTGCCCCAGGCCGGACTCGACCATCGCCTCGGGGCAGGGCTCGCCGTACTTCTCCAGCAGGTGCCGCTCCAGGCTCCCCGCGTTGACGCCGATGCGGATCGAGCAGCCGTGGTCGCGCGCGGCCTGCACCACCTCGCGCACCCGCGCCGCCGAGCCGATGTTGCCGGGGTTGATCCTCAGGCACGCGGCCCCCGCCTCGGCCGATTCGAGCGCGCGGCGGTAGTGGAAGTG
Organism: uncultured Alphaproteobacteria bacterium; assembly: GCA_963799455.1. GTDB lineage: Bacteria > Pseudomonadota > Alphaproteobacteria > Rhodobacterales > Rhodobacteraceae > CAWCXF01. Next base: position 380,795 of record CAWCXF010000008.1, read on the forward strand.
GATGTCGGCGACGATCGGCACCGGGCTCTCGCGCACGATCTGCCGCAGCGCCTTCGAGGAGGCCTCGTCGGGCACCGAGACGCGCACGATGTCGGCGCCCGCCTCGGCGCAGGCCCGCACCTGGGCGATGGTGGCGGCCGCGTCCGCGGTGTCGGTGTTGGTCATGGTCTGGACGGTGATCGGCGCCCCGCCGCCCACCGGCACGGAGCCCACCATGATGCGGCGGGACACGCGGCGCTCGATGCTGCGCCAGGGGCGGACGGGGTTGAGCGACATGGCCACCTTCCGAGGACGGATCACGGATGCGTCGGGACGAGGCCGAACATAGGCGCGCGGGCGCCGCGGCACAACGCGGCCCGGGCACGGGGCGAGGACGGGGGCCGAGGACGGGAGCCGAGGACGGGGGGCACCGAACACGGGACGGCCGCGCGGTGCGTCAGTCCGACGCGACCTCCGCGGCCAGCGGCGCGGCGTCGGGCGCGGGGGCCGGCCCGGCGGGAGGCTGCGGCGCGAGCGCGGGCCGCGATGCGGCGTCGGGCGACGCGCCGATGGCCTCCCCCGGCGCGGGCTCGGGCGCGGCCTCGGCGACGCGGACCATGCGGGCGAGGTCGGGGTCGGTCGAGAGGTCGGCGACGGCGAAGTCCCGCGTCACCGCCTCGGGCGACAGCGGCACGTCGGAGACCACCACCGGCCCCGCGCCCGCCGGGCCGAAGGTCCGGCCGCCCACCGAGAAGTAGATGCCGCCCGCGTTGCCGGTGCGAAGCGTCGCGGGCGCCTCGGTGCGCGGCACGGCGTAGGTCTCGCCGGTCTCCATGATCTTCTCCAGCACCACCGTACCGTCGGCCGCGCGCACCCGCACCCAGGCGGGCCTGACCGCGACCAGCACCACCTCGGAGCCCGGATCGACCACCACCCGGACCGCCTCCGCGGCCCCCTCACCGGGCGCGGCGTCCTCCGACAGCGCGGCGCGCACCGCGCCGTCGATGCCGCCCGCGGGCTCGGCCGCCGGCGCCGCGGCGAGCCGCGGCGGGGCGATCTGATCCCCGCGCGGGTCGAGTTCGACGGCGGCGCGATCGGTCACGGCGGGCGCGGGCGGGGCCTCGGGCGCCTCGGGGTCGAGCGAGGCGATCGGGCCGTCGCGGGCCACCAGCACCGGCACGTCGAGCGCGCGCGGGCGGTAGAGCCGGTCGAGCGCCTCGGGCGCGGTCGGCCCCGGCTCGGCCGCGGCGAGAGCGTCGGCCTCGGGGGCGAGCGGGTCGATGTCGGAGACGGCGCCCGGCCCGTCATCCGCCGGCAGGAGCGTGACGCGCTGCATCTCCTGGAGCACCGACCAGCCGCCCCAGCCGACGGCGGCGATGAGCGCGATCAGCACCGCCAGCGAGGCGAGGGCGCCCGGCTCGATCCGGCTCAGCATCGCGTCGCCGGGCGGCGCGTAGGGCACGCGGCGCTCGGCGAAGATGTCGCGCTCGGAGGAGGACGCCTCCGGCGCGCGCGGCGCGGCCCGCCCGCCGGCGGGCGGCGCGACGCCGGCCTGCGCGGGCCTGAGCCCGCTCTCGGCGCAGAAGGCGGCGAAGGCGCGGTCGGGGTCGAGCCCGAGATAGCGCGCGTAGGAGCGCACGTAGCCCGCGACGAAGCCCGGCGTCTCGAACGCGCGCACGTCCGCGTTCTCGATCGCGGCGATGTGGGCGGCCTTGATCTTGAGATCGCGCTGCACGTCGAGGAGCGACTTGCCGAGCGTGGCGCGCTCGCCGCGCATCCGGTCGCCGAGGCTGAACTCGTCGTCGAGGTCGCCCATGCCGTCGCCACTCGGCGCGGACATCTGGCCCGCCGACTCGAATGCCCGATGCTCCATCCTCACGCCTCGCCCTCCGCGCGTCCCGCGATGGTCCCGCAAAACGGACCTGCCCCAACGGACCCCTGCGCGTCTTCGCCCTCCGGACGGCCGACGGAAGAGGTCGCTCGCGCGTCTTCTAGCGGCTCGGGCACGGTCGGGGGTTAACGCCGCCGTGCCGCCGAACCGGGTGCGCCTCACGAGCACGGTGCTAGCACGAAGCCCCGCGCCTTCACCACCAGGATCGCGCCGTCAGGCGACGTTTCGCCCGCGCGCGAGCGCGCATTGCGACCACAGCACATCCATCGCGCGCACCAGCCGCTCCATCTCGGGGCCCTCGTGGACCGGCGAGGGGGTGAAGCGCAGCCGCTCGGTGCCGCGCGGCACGGTGGGGAAGTTGATCGGCTGCACGTAGATGCCGTGCTCCTCCAGCAGCCGATCGGAGATCATCTTGCACTTGACCGGGTCGCCGACATGGACGGGCACGATGTGGCTGCCGTGGTCGATCACCGGCAGGCCCATGCCCTTGAGCCGCGCCTTGAGGATGCGCGCCTGCGCCTGATGGCGCTCGCGCAGCCACGGGTCGCGCTTGAGATGCGCGACGGAGGCGGCCGCGCCCGCGGCGACGGCCGGCGGGATCGAGGTGGTGAAGATGAAGCCCGGCGCGTAGGAGCGGATCGCGTCGCACATCCGCGCGGAGGCCGCGACGTAGCCCCCCATCACGCCGAAGGCCTTGCCGAGCGTGCCGTTGATCAGGTCGATGCGCCCCGCGAGGCCGTCGCGCTCGGCCACGCCGCCGCCGCGGGCCCCGTAGAGGCCCACGGCGTGGACCTCGTCGAGATAGGTCAGCGCGCCGAACTCGTCCGCGAGGTCGCACACCGCCTCGATCGGGCCGAAGTCGCCGTCCATCGAGTAGACGCTCTCGAAGGCGATGAGCTTGGGGGCCTGCGGATCCTCCGCCTCCAGCAGCGCGCGCAGGTGGCCCAGGTCGTTGTGGCGCCAGATGCGCTTCGAGCCGCCGCGCTTGATGCCCTCGATCATCGAGGCGTGGTTGAGCCCGTCCGAGAAGGTGACGAGGCCGGGGACGAGCTTCGGCAGCGTCGAGAGCGTGGCGTCGTTGGCGATGTAGGCGGAGGTGAAGACGAGCGCCGCCTCCTTGGCGTGCAGATCGGCGAGCTCGGCCTCCAGGCGCTTGTGATGGACGGTGGTGCCGGAGATGTTGCGCGTGCCGCCCGAGCCCGCGCCCGAGCCCTCGATCGCCTCGTGCATCGCGGCCGTCACGGCCGGATGCTGGCCCATGCCGAGGTAGTCGTTGCCGCACCAGACCGTGACCTCGCGCGTGGTCCCGTCGGGCCGGCGCCAGAGCGCGAGCGGGAACCGGCCGGCGCGGCGCTCGATGTCGATGAAGGTGCGGTAGCGCCCCTCCTGGTGCAGCCGTCCGATCGCGGCCTCCAGCACGGCGTCGTAGTCCATCCGCTCCTCCCTCGCTCGCGCCGGATCTAGGCGCGCGGCCCACGGGCTCCACCGAGGCACGCCGTCGCAACTGTCACGACGGACGCGCCCGGCGCAACCCTCGCGCGGGTCGCGCATACCCGACCCCGGCGGCCGGCGCGGGCACGCTGGACAGCGCGCCCGCGCCGGCTAGGCTCCGCGCGCCAGCCCAGGAGATCCCATGTCCGACGCAACCGCCCTCGCCCCGGTGCTCGACCGCATCGACGCCGATCTCGGCGCCGCGACCGACCGGCTGTTCGACCTGCTGCGGATCCCTTCGATCTCGACCGACCCCGACTACGCCGACCGCTGCCGGCAGGCGGCCGACCTGCTCGTCGCCGACCTGCGCTCGATGGGCGCGGAGGCCTCGCGGCGCGACACGCCCGGCCGGCCGATGGTGGTGGGCCACATCGGCGACGGCTCGCCGCACCTGCTGTTCTACGGCCATTACGACGTCCAGCCCGCCGACCCCCTGGAGCTGTGGGAGCGCGACCCGTTCGACCCGGCGCTCGAGGGCTCCGGCGAGGCCCGCGTCATCCGCGCCCGCGGCGCCTCCGACGACAAGGGCCAGCTGATGACCTTCGTCGAGGCGTGCCGCGCCTGGGTCGCCGAGCATGACGCGCCTCCCTGCCGCGTGACGTTCCTCTTCGAGGGCGAGGAGGAGTCGGGCTCGCCCTCGCTCGTGCCGTTCCTGCGCGAGAACGCCGACGAGCTGCGCGCGGACCTCGCCCTGATCTGCGACACCGGCATGTTCGACCGCGACACGCCCGCCATCACCACGCAGCTCCGCGGCCTGCTGGGCGAGCAGGTGACGATCACCGGCCCCTCGCGCGACCTGCACTCGGGCGCGTATGGCGGCGCCGCGATGAACCCGGCCCGGGTGCTCGCGCGCCTGATCGCGGGGCTCCACGACGATCGGGGCCGCGTGACGCTGCCCGGCTTCTACGACGGCGTGGAGGAGATCCCGGACGACCTGCGCGCGCAGTGGGAGGGCCTCGGGTTCGACGCCGGCCGCTTCCTCGGCGAGGTCGGGCTGTCGCATCCGGCGGGCGAGCGGGGCCGCGGCGCGCTGGAGATGGTCTGGGCGCGGCCGACCTGCGAGGTCAACGGGCTCGCGTCGGGCTACGCCGGCGAGGGATTCAAGACCGTGCTGCCCTCGCGCGCCATGGCCAAGATCAGCTTCCGCCTGGTGGGCGACCAGGATCCGCTCGCCATCCGCGAGGCGTTCCGGACCTATGTCCGCGAGGGCCTGCCGCCCGACTGCGAGGCCTCCTTCGAGGACCACGGCGCCTCGCGCGCGAGCCGCATGGAGACCTCCGCGCCCGCCTTCGAGGCCGCGCGCGAGGCGCTCTCGGACGAATGGCCGCGGCCCGCGGCCTATGTCGGCGCGGGCGGCTCGATCCCGATCGCAGGGCATTTCGAGGAGGAGCTGGGGATGGACTCGATGCTGGTCGGCTTCGCGCTGGAGGACGACCGCATCCACTCGCCCAACGAGAAGTACGACCTCAGGAGCTTCCACAAGGGCATGCGGAGCTGGGCGCGGGTGCTCGACGCGCTCACCCGCTAGGCGCGCCGGGCCCTGCCCCCGGGCGTCGTCCGCCTGCCCCCGGGCGTCGTCCGGACGTGTCCCGCGTCCGTCAGCCCCCTGCCAGCGAGGCCGACCGGGCGGGGCTGCCAAGAGGGGAGGAGAGGCAGCGGTGGCGCGGTTGACGGGGCTCGAACCCGCGACCCCCGGCGTGACAGGCCGGTACTCTAACCAACTGAGCTACAACCGCCCACTGCCCGCGGGACCGCTGCGCGGCCCGGCGTGAGGGGCCTTCTACGCAAAAGCCCCCCGAGCCGTCAAGCGAGCATCCCGCGCCGAGGAGAAAAGGCCGAAGGGAGGCGCGCGGCGCGAGGACGGACGGTGGGTGGTGAGGGGCTCGAACCCCCGACATCCTCGGTGTAAACGAGGCGCTCTGACCCGCTGAGCTAACCACCCGCCGAGGCCGCCGTCCCGCAAGGCCGGGGCCGGCCCCGAGGTCCGTCCCGCCCCCGCCGCGCCGGCCCGCGGGACCGGCACCATCGTCCGAGGCGGGGCGGGCGGTGGTGGGTGATGAGGGATTTGAACCCCCGACATCTTCGATGTGAACGAAGCGCTCTACCGCTGAGCTAATCACCCGACGGCCGGGCTCTTAGCCAAGCCGAGCCCGTTTCGCAAGGGCCCTAGCGAGCCTCGGCCCCGTCGCTCCCGGCGGCGGCGAGCGAGGCGCGCGCCTCCTCCAGGTCGTCGGGCAAGGGCTGCGGAGGAGCTTGGCGTCCTGCCGCATCGGGCCGGTGGCAGAGCGAGGCGAGGAACGGGTAGTGGTCCGACCCGATCTCGTCCAGCACCTCGATGTCGAGCAGGGTGAAGCCCGGCTGAACCAACACCTGGTCGAGCGGCCAGCTCAGGATCCGGCTCTCGGCGTCGTAGGTCGGGTAGAGCCCGCGCCCCACCCGCGGATCGAGGAGCCCGCCCAGGCGCATCGCGCGCCGCGTCACCCGCTCCCAGGGGACGGCGTTGAGGTCGCCCGCGAGGATCGACGGGCGCTCGGACCCGGCGATCTCCAGCGCCGCCGACAGGATCGTGGCGTCGCGCCGCGCGGTGGACTGCGACCAGTGGAGCGGCGGGCGCGGGTGGACGCCCTCGAAGCCCACCACCGCGCCCGAGGGCAGCGCCACGCCGGTGCCGAGCGCCGGCGTCTCGGGGCCGAACTCGAAGGTGAAGCGCGGATCGACCAACTCCATCTTCGAGAACAGGTGCATGCCGTAATAGGTCGCGTCCTCGGGGATGTGCTGGACGGAATAGGGGTAGGCGCCGTCGAGCGGGGCGAGGCGCTCGTCCCACCAGCCGTCGGTCTCCAGAAGCAGCAGCAGGTCGGGGTCGGCCTCGGCCACCCGGGCGAGTAGCGACTCGGCCTGCCGGTTCCCGCGCTGGACGTTCGACACCATGACGCGCAGCCGGTCCTCGGCCTCGCATTCGGCGTCGGCGATGGCCATCGCCGGCATGAAGGGGGCGTAGGGATGGAGCCGGTAGGCCTGGTAGCCGAGCGCGCCCAGCCCGCACAGGGTCACCAGGGCGCGCCCGACGCCGCGCGAGCCGGCGAGGAGGTGGAGGACGAGCGCCGCGGTCAGCGCCAGGGAGACCTGCACGCGCGGGAAGTCGAGATAGCGCACCCACCAGGCGTTGGTCTCGATCAGGGGCAGGACCGACGCGGCGCTCAGGAGAAGCACCACGGCGCCCAGCACCCAGGCGATCCAGCTCCACCGCCTTCCAGCCGCCATGCCGCATCCCCCGAGCCAGCCAAGCCCCGGCAGACATGCGAAGGGCGCGCCCGTGTCAAGCGCGCCCTCCGGCCTCTCGTTCCGCGACCGGGCCTAGTGCGCCATGGCGCCCTCGGTCGGCTCGCTCCGGCCCTTGGCCATGGAGGCCTGCGCCCAGGCCTCCTCGGCGGCCGCGTCCCAGACGATGGGCTCGGGCCGGCGCACCAGCGCCTGCTCCAGCACCTCCGAGACGTGGGAGACGGGGATGATCGTCATCCCCTCCTTCACGTTGTCGGGGATCTCGGCCAGATCCTTCTCGTTCTCCTGCGGGATCAGCACCGTCTTGACGCCGCCCCGAAGCGCGGCCAGCAGCTTCTCCTTGAGCCCGCCGATCGCGAGCGCGTTGCCCCGCAGCGTCACCTCGCCGGTCATGGCGATGTCCTTCCTCACGGGGATCTGCGTCAGCACCGAGACGATGGACGTGACCATCGCCAGACCCGCCGACGGCCCGTCCTTGGGCGTGGCGCCCTCGGGGACGTGGACGTGGATGTCCCAGGACTCGAAGCGCGGCGGCTCGACGCCGATGCGCGGGCTGATCGACCGGACGTAGCTGGAGGCCGCGTCGATCGACTCCTTCATCACGTCGCCGAGCTTGCCGGTGGTCTTCATCCGGCCCTTGCCCGGCAGGCGCAGCGCCTCGATCGACAGCAGGTCGCCCCCCACCGAGGTCCAGGCGAGCCCCGTCACGACGCCGACCTGGTCGTCCTTCTCGGCCAGCCCGTAGCGGAACTTGGTCACCCCGAGGAAGTCGGCGAGGTTGTCCTTCGTCACCACCACGCGCTTCTCGGAGCCGCGCACGATGAGCGTGACGGCCTTGCGCGCCATCTTGGCGATCTCGCGCTCGAGGTTCCGCACGCCGGCCTCGCGGGTGTAGACGCGGATCGTCTCCTGGAGCGCCTCGCCCTCGATCTCGAACTCGCCCCTGCGCAGCCCGTGATTCCCGGTCTGCTTCGGGATCAGGTGCTGGCGCGCGATCTCGTGCTTCTCGTCCTCGGTGTAGCCCGCGAGCGGGATGATCTCCATCCGGTCGAGGAGCGGCCCCGGCATGTTGTAGGTGTTGGCCGTGGTCAGGAACATCACGTTCGAGAGGTCGTACTCCACCTCCAGGTAGTGATCGACGAAGGTGTTGTTCTGCTCGGGGTCGAGCACCTCGAGCATGGCGGAGGCCGGGTCGCCCCGGAAGTCCTGGCCCATCTTGTCGATCTCGTCGAGCAGGATCAGCGGGTTGGTCGTCTTGGCCTTCTTCAGCGCCTGGATGATCTTGCCGGGCATCGAGCCGATGTAGGTCCGCCGGTGGCCGCGGATCTCGGACTCGTCGCGCACGCCGCCGAGCGAGATGCGGATGAACTCGCGCCCCGTGGCGCGCGCCACCGACTTGCCGAGCGACGTCTTGCCGACGCCCGGCGGGCCGACGAGGCACAGGATCGGCCCCTTGAGCTTCTTGGAGCGCTGCTGGACGGCGAGGTACTCGACGATCCGCTCCTTGACCTTCTCGAGCCCGTAATGGTCGTCGTCGAGCACCTTCTCGGCGCGGCCCAGATCCCTCTTGACGCGGGACTTCACGCCCCACGGGATGGACAGCATCCAGTCGAGGTAGTTGCGCACGACCGTGGCCTCGGCCGACATCGGCGACATCGACTTGAGCTTCTTGAGCTCGCCTTCCGCCTTCTCGCGCGCCTCCTTGGAGAGCTGCGTCGCGCGGATGCGCTCCTCGAGCTCGGCGACCTCGTTCGAACTCCTCGCCGTCGCCCAGCTCGCGCTGGATCGCCTTCATCTGCTCGTTGAGGTAGTACTCGCGCTGCGTGCGCTCCATCTGGCTCTTCACGCGGGTCTTGATCTTCTTCTCGACCTGCAGGACCGAGACCTCGCCCTGCATCAGCCCGAGCACCTTCTCCAGCCGCTCGGCCACGGCGAGCGTCTCCAGGAGCTCCTGCTTGCGCTCGACCTCGACGCCGAGATGGCCGGCGACGAGGTCGGCCAGCCGCGCGCTGTCCTTCGTGTCGGACACCGCCGACAGCGCCTCCTCGGGGATCGACTTCTTGATCTTGGCGTAGCGCTCGAACTCGCGCGCGACCGAGCGCGTCAGCGCCTCGACCTCCGCCCCCTCGCCCGGGGTCTCCTCCAGCGGCTCGGCATGGGCCTCGAAGAACGCCTCGCGGCCGGTGTAGCCGGTCACGCGCACCCGCGAGCGACCCTCGACCAGCACCTTCACCGTGCCGTCGGGCAGCTTGAGGAGCTGGAGCACGTTGGCCAGCACGCCGGTCTCGTAGATGCCCTCGGGGGAAGGGTCGTCCTCGGCGGCGTCGCGCTGGGAGGAGAGCAGGATCTGGCGGTCGTCGCGCATCACCTCCTCGAGCGCGCGCACCGACTTCTCGCGGCCGACGAAGAGCGGCACGATCATGTGCGGGAACACCACGATGTCGCGCAGCGGCAGCACCGGGTAGGCTTGGGATTCGGCCATCTTCGGGATCCTCTCGGTTGGCAGGGGGGACTGGCCCCGTCGACGGCGGCGCTCGCCCCCCTCCGGTCGGGGACGATGTGGGGGTGGACGGCCCCTCCTTCAACCGGCCGGGCGGCTCGGGCCCGGGGCCGCCCCGCGGCTGCCCGGCGGCCCGCGCGACGCCCCACCGCCATTCTCGGCCCAGCCATTGCGCCCGAAGACCAGAACTCCATATACCATCCACACGGATGGTGAGGAGCAGTCGGATGCCGCCCAGACGAAGCGCCGGGGACGCCTCGGCCGAGAGCGAGAAGCTCACGATCAACATCGGTCCTGTGGATCTCGGCCGCATCGACCTCCTGGTGCGCGAGGGGTTCTACGCCAACCGCTCCGACTTCATCCGCCAGGCGATCCGCGCCCGGCTCGACGGGCACGCGCCCGAGCTGAAGGAGGCCGCCGGGCGGATGGAGGTCGAGACCGGCGTGCGCCGCTACGGCCGCGAGGAGCTGGAGGCGCGCCGCGACGCGGGCCGCCCACTCCACGTCCGCGTCCTCGGGCTCGCCGTGATCGCGCCCGACGTGACGCCCGAGCTGGCCCGCGCGGCGATCGGCTCGCTGACGGTCCTGGGCACGCTGCAAGCCAGCCCGGAGGTCCGCCGCGCGCTCGCCGACCGCCTGGGCTGACGACCTCGTTAACCACCCTAAAACCCACTCCCCACACACTGAGGCCGGATCCTGCCGGCTCATGAAAGGCTGCGATGAAAACGATCCTGAACTCCCTCGGCGGCGCGACCGCGCTCGTCCGCGACGGCAAGCTCGCCGAGGCGACGGCCGCGATCCAAAGGGCGCTGGCGGGGGGCGCCCAAGCCGAAGGCTCCCCTCCGGAGCAGCCGATGCGCGACGTGACGCCGCCGCAGGCGGCCGCGAAGGCCCGGGCGGCGCGACCCGCGCCCGGCCTCGCCGAGCCGAGCAGGCCCTGGTCGCGCGGCGACAAGCCCCGCATCGACCTCTCCGTCCTGCAAGGGCTGGGCGGCGCCATGCCGGCCGGCCGCGCCTCGCTCGTGGCCGTCCCCGAGGGCGCCCGCTTCGAGGAGCGCCGGCACCAGGGCGCCCACGGCACGCTGAGCTACAAGCTCTACGTGCCCTCGACGCTGAAGGAGCACGGCGCGCACCCGCCGCTGATCGTCATGCTCCACGGCTGCACCCAGGATCCGGACGACTTCGCGCTCGGCACCGGCATGAACGCGGTGGCCGAGGAGACCGGCGCGCTCGTCGCCTATCCGCGCCAGGAGTCGAGCCGCAACCCCAACCGCTGCTGGTCGTGGTTCGAGCCCGCCCACCAGGGCCGCTCGGGCGAGGCGGCGCTGATCGCGGGCGTCGCGGCCGACCTCGTCGCGGCCGAGGGCGTCGATCCCGCACGCGTCTTCGCGGCCGGGCTCTCGGCGGGCGGCGCCATGGCGGCGGCGCTCGGCGCGTCCTACCCGGACGTGTTCAAGGCCGTCGGCGTCCACTCCGGCCTGCCGGTGGGCGCGGCCTCCGACATGGGCTCGGCCTTCGCGGCGATGGGCGGGCGCGGCGGCGCGGCGCGGGCCATCGGGGTGCCGGTGATCGCCTTCCACGGGCTCTCCGACCGCACCGTGGCGCCGGTCAACGCCGAGCGCCTCGCCATGGCCGGGCGCAACGGCGGCGGCGCCAAGCCGCGCGTCAAGCCGGGCGAGACCGGCGGGCGGCGCTTCGAGCGCGTCGCGCTGCCGGCCGAGGGCGAGGCCGGTGCGGTCGAGCTTTGGCGCGTGGACGGGCTCGCGCACGCCTGGTCGGGCGGATCGAGCGAAGGATCCTACGCCGACCCGCAGGGGCCGGACGCGAGCCGGGAGATGATGCGCTTCTTCCTCGCGGCGTGAATGAAGATCCGGGGGCACGCGTGCCCCCGGGCCCCCGCTTACTGGGGCTCGACGTCGCCCGACCTCCATCCCTCCCGCGTCGCGGCCTCGAAGGCCGCGAAGCGGCCCGAGGCGATGGCGTCGCGCATCCTCGCCATCAGGTCGCCGTAGTACCGAAGGTTGTGCCAGCTCAGCAGCATCGAGCCGATGATCTCCTTCGAGCGGCTGACGTGGTGGAGGTAGGCGCGCGACCAGCCCCGGCACGCCGGGCACCCGCATCCCTCGTCCAGAGGCCTCGGATCCTCGGCGTGGCGCGCGTTGCGGAGGTTGACGATGCCGCGCCGCGTGAAGGCCTGGCCGGTCCTCCCTGAGCGCGTCGGCAGCACGCAGTCCATCATGTCGATGCCGCGCGCCACGGCGCCCAGCATGTCCGACGGCTTGCCCACCCCCATGAGGTAGCGCGGCCGGTCCTCGGGCAGCATCCCCGGCGCGTGGTCGAGCACCTCGAACATCGCCTCCTGCCCCTCCCCCACGGCGAGCCCGCCGACTGCGTAGCCGTCGAAGCCGATGGCGCGCAGGGCCTCGGCGCTCTCCTCGCGCTGGTCGCGGAACACGGATCCCTGCTGGATGCCGAAGAGCATGTGTCCGGGCCGCTCGCCGAACGCCTCGCGCGAGCGGGCGGCCCAGCGCATCGAGCGGCGCATCGAGGCGAGCGATGCCTCCGGCGTGACGGGGAAGGCCGTGCACTCGTCGAAGGCCATCGCGATGTCCGAGCCGAGCAGCGCCTGGATCTCCATCGACCGCTCGGGCGTCAGCGCATGGCGCGTCCCGTCGATGTGCGAGCGGAACGTCACACCCCCCTCGTCCATCCGCCGCAGATCGGCCAGCGACATGACCTGGAAGCCGCCCGAGTCGGTGAGGATCGGCCGGTGCCAGTTCATGAACCGGTGCAGGCCGCCCAGGCGCGCCACCCGCTCGGCGCCGGGGCGCAGCATCAGGTGGTAGGTGTTGGCGAGCGCCACGTCGGCGCCGGTCTCGCGCACGGCGGACGGCAGCATCGCCTTCACGGTGCCCGCGGTGCCCACCGGCATGAAGGCGGGCGTGCGGATCGGCCCCCGCGGCGTGCGGATCACCCCCGCCCGGGCCGCGCCGTCGCGCGCGAGCAGCGTGAAGACCTCGTCCCGAGTGCCGGCCTCCGAGCCCTCCCCCTCGTCCGCCGCCTTGGCCGCCGCCTTGGCCGCCGCCCCGTCAGCCGCCCCGTCAGCCGCCCTGTCCGCCGCCCCGTCAGCCGCCCCGTCAGCCGCCTCGTCCATGGTCACGTCCTCCCCATAAACGGCATCTCGCGTCGCGCCCCCCGCGACGCTAGAAGCGCCCCCCAATACGCACCCCGGCCCGGATGCCAAGGAGCCTTCATGACCGACACGCCCTTCCGCCTCGGCTGGGAGGAGTGGCTGGCGCTGCCCGACCTCGGGCTGCCCGCGCTCAAGGCCAAGATCGACACGGGCGCGCGCACCTCGGCGCTGCACGCCTTCGACATCGAGCCGTTCGGGGCGGCCTCGAACCCCAAGGTCCGCTTCGCCGTCCACCCGGTGCCGGGGCGCGACGACATCACCGTGTCGTGCTCCGCGCGCGTCGCCGACCGGCGCGAGGTCACCTCCTCGAACGGGGAGACCGAGCTGCGCTACGTCATCGAGGCGCAGGCCCAGATGGGCGAGCGGCGCTGGCCGATCGAGATCTCGCTCACCAACCGCTCGCAGATGGCCTACCGGATGCTGCTCGGCCGCCAGGCGCTGCGCGAGGACATGGTCGTGGGCCCCTCGGAGCGCTTCATGCAGCCGCAGCTCAGCTACGACGTGTATTCCGGCCGGGCCCCGCGCCACGAGGCGCCCGCGCGCGCCCTCCGGATCGCGCTGCTGAGCCGCGAGCCGGCCAACTACTCCTCCGCGCGGCTGGTGCAGGTGGGCGAGGGCCGCGGCCACACGGTCGAGGTGATCGACACGCTGCGCTGCTACATGGCGATCGACGCGTTGGCACCCGAGATCCACATGGACGGCCGCCGCCTGCCGCGCTTCGACGCCGTGATCCCGCGCGTCGGCGCCTCCGTGACCGAATACGGCACCGCCGTCATCCGTCAGCTCGAGACGATGGGCACCTACTGCCTCAACGGCTCGGACGGCATCATCGCCAGCCGCGACAAGCTCCACGCCCACCAGGTGCTCGCCCGCGCGAGGATCGGGATGCCCAAGACCGCCTTCGCGGCCTCGCCCAAGGACACCGACAACCTGATCGGGCTGGTCGGGAAGGCCCCGCTGATCGTCAAGCTGCTGGAATCCTCGCAGGGCAAGGGCGTGGTGCTGGCCGAGACGCAGAAGGCCGCGCAGTCGGTGATCTCGGCCTTCCGCGGCCTGCGCGCCAACTTCCTCGTCCAGCAGTTCGTCCGCGAGGCCGGCGGCGAGGACATCCGCTGCCTCGTCATCGCGGGCAAGGTGGTCGCGGCGATGAAGCGCCGCGCGGCCGAGGGCGAGTTCCGCTCGAACCTCCACCAGGGCGGCAGCGCGGAGCCCGCGAAGCTCTCCAAGGAGGAGCGCGAGACGGCGGCGCGCGCCGCGCGCGCCTTCAACCTCGGCATGGCCGGCGTGGACCTGCTGCGCTCGAACGACGGTCCGAAGGTGCTGGAGGTCAACTCCTCGCCCGGCATCGAGGGCATCGAGCGCGCGACGGGCCGCGACATCGCGGGGCTGGTGTTCGACGAGATCGAGCGTCAGGTGCGCCGCGTCCCGGCGCGCCGGGCGTCCTGAGCGGGGCTCGCGCGCCGGGGTGCCTGGAGCCTCGGGCGCCCGGCCATGGCGGAAGGATCGCGTGCCCGCCTCGTGAGGCCCCCTTCCCCGACGGGGCCGGGCAGGGTGCGCCGCGGCCGACGCGCCGGACCGGGGGGGGGCCCGCGACCCCCTCGCCGCCACCGCCCGGCCCGCGGATCGAGCGTGCCGCGGAGCCTCGGCCACGAGGATGGCGCGAAGCGGTCGCCTCCTCGCCGAGCCCCTCCCGCCGGCTGCTGCGGCCGTTGCGGACCGGCGCGCCACTGCCCTAGAAAAACCCTCCGGAGGCGCGGCCCGTTTCCATCCGGACCCACGCGGAGGACGCATGACGACCGACACCCGCCGTGCCGCCTCGCGCCTCGCGGCGCTCCTCCTGGCGCTGGCGCTCCCCGTCCTGGCGGCGGCCCAGCCCAGCCCGTTCTTCGAGGTGGACGCGCTCAACCCGGGCCTCGGCCCCGCCCCCGGCGAGATCGACCGCGACACGCCGCAGGGGACGGTCGAGAGCCTCCTCGCCGCCGCCGAGGAGGGCGACTGGGAGCGCGCCGCGCACCTGCTGAACCTCGCCGAGGTCGCGCCCGAGCGGCAGGCGCGGCTCGGCCCGGCCCTGGCCGAGAAGCTCCACGCGGTGCTCGAGCGCAAGCTCGTGATCAGCTGGTCGCAGCTCCTCGACCGGCCGGACGCGCTCGACGCCCGCGCCACGTCGAGCTCGGCCGTCGCGGGCCAGGCGCGCCGCTCGATCCTGCTCGGCGTGCTCGACGCGGGCAACCGCACGGTGCCGATCCGGCTCAGCCGCGTGAAGCCCGCGGACGGCGACCCCGTCTGGGTGTTCTCGCGCCAGACGGTGGAGAACGCGGACGCGCTCCACGCCCGCTACGGCCCGTCGGCGCTCGAGCTGGCGCTGCCGGGCGCGCTGAGGCGGGAGGCCTTCTGGGGGCTGATGTGGTGGGAGGTGATCGGCCTGCCGCTCACGGTCGCGCTCGCCGTCTGGGCGGGGGTCGTCACCTACCGCCTGACGCGGCGGGGCGCGCGGCGCGCGGGCGGCACGTGGCGCGGGATCGTCTGGCGCTCGCTGCGCTGGCCGGCCACGCTGGCCGCGATCACCACCGTGCTGTGGGCCGCCACGCGGGTGTTCACCTTCTCGGGGCCGATCGACGCTGTGCTCGCGCCGCTCGTCGTGCTGGGCTACGCGCTCGCGGTCGTCGTCTTCGCCATGCAGGCGCTCGACGCGGCGCTGGAGCGGCTCGTGACCTTCGAGCCCACGACGCTCTCGGAGCCGGGCGAGGCCGAGCGCCGCTCCTGGGCGACCTCGCTCTCGGCGATCCGGCGCGTGCTGATGCTGATCTTCGTGCTGGCGGCGCTGGGGCTGGTGCTGTCCTCGATCGGGATCTTCCGCACCTTCGGCTTCTCGCTGCTGGCCTCGGCGGGCGCGCTGACGCTGATCCTGGGCTTCGCCGCCCGCACGGTGCTCGGCAACATCCTGGCGAGCCTGCAGATCATGCTCAACCGCTCGGCCCGGATCGGCGACCAGATCATCTACGAGGACAAGTGGTGCACCGTCGAGCGCATCCACTTCACCTACGTCCAGCTCAAGG
This sequence comes from uncultured Alphaproteobacteria bacterium, assembly GCA_963799455.1. Lineage (GTDB taxonomy): Bacteria > Pseudomonadota > Alphaproteobacteria > Rhodobacterales > Rhodobacteraceae > CAWCXF01. The sequence continues at coordinate 396,186 of CAWCXF010000008.1, forward strand.
TGTGGAACGGCACCCGGCTCGTCGTGCCGGTCGAGCGCTTCGTCTCGGAGCCCTTCGAGAGCTGGACCCACACCGACCCGCAGATGATCAACGCCATCACCCTCAAGCTCGCCGGCACCGCCGACGTGGGCGCGATGCGCGCGCGCTTCGAGGAGCTGGTGGGCGGGGAGGAGGACATCACCGACCCCTCGGCCGCCATGGTGCTCGTGACCGGGCAGGACGCGCTCGGCCAGACCCTGCGCTTCCAGTTCCCCTCGCCCGACCCGACCACCGGCTGGTACGTCGAGTGCCGCATCCGCGAGCGGCTGATCGCGCACGCCGCGCATCTGGAGGCCGAGACGGGCCGGCCGACGCTGCCCGAGGGCGCGGCGTCCGACGAGGCGGCCTGAGCGGCTTGACCGCGCGCGCTGCGCGCGCCACAGGAGGGGCGCGCCACGGAGCTTGCCATGACACGTGCCCCGCGCCCCCTCGCCGCGCCGCCGACGGCGGCCCTCGCCGCGCTGCCGACGGCGGCCTTCGCCGCGCTCCTGACGGCGGCCCTCGCCGCCCCGGCCCTCGCGCAGCAGAGCCTGACGCCCGAGGCGTTCCTCGAGATCGCCCGCGGCAAGACCCTGACCTTCGCCGACGCCGACACCGGCCTTCTCGTGGGGGTCGAGCGGTTCCTGCCGGGCCGGCGCACGATCTGGACCCGCGCCGACGGCACCTGCGCCTACGGCACCGTCAGCATCCGCGGGCCTGAGCTGTGCTTCGTCTACGACGACGGGCCGGGCCGGGGGCCGCACTGCTGGTGGCCGCTGCGCGAGGGGACAAGCCTCTACGTCCGGCTGGCCGACGCGGAGCGCTCCGAGACGCAGCGGATCACCGAGATCGGCGACGAGCCGCTGTCCTGCGCCGCGGTGCCCTCGGTCTAGCCGCCGGCGCGGGCGCGCCCGCGCGGCGCGCCGCCCATGCGAGCGGCGCGCCGACCCGGCCATCGGCCCGACCGCGCGCCCCCGATTGCCACCGGCGCGGAACCGGGCCAACCTGCGCGTCATGAAGGACGACGCCCGCGCGGCCCCATTCGACGAGATGCATGGCCGCGACGGCGCGGGGGGCAGGCACCGCCCGCCCTACGACGTGGTGGCGGCCTGGGTCGCCGAGGAGGGCCACGAGCGGCTCCAGGCGCGCTCGGAGGAGGCCGAGGAGGCGTTCCGGCGCACCGGCATCACCTTCAACGTCTACGGCGACGAGGCCGCCGAGGAGCGGCTGATCCCCTTCGACCTGGTGCCGCGGATCCTGTCGGCGTCGGAGTGGCGCCGGCTCACGCGCGGCATCGAGCAGCGCGTGCGCGCGATCAACGCCTTCCTGCACGACATCTACCACCGCCGGGAGATCCTGCGCGCGGGCCGGGTTCCGGTCGATCTCGTGGCCCGCAACGGCGCCTTTGAGCCGCGGATGCTCGGCATGAGCCCTCCGGGAGGCGTCTACACCCACGTCGTGGGCATCGACATCGTGCGCACCGACGAGGACGAGTTCTACGTGCTCGAGGACAACGCGCGCTGCCCCTCGGGCGTGAGCTACATGCTCGAGGACCGCGAGACGATGCTGCACATGTTCCCCGAGCTGTTCACCCGCGCGCGGGTGAGGCAGGTCTCGGACTACCCGTCGCGGCTGCTGCGCTCGCTCAGGGCCTGCGCGCCCCGGGCCTGTGAGGGGCGCCCGACGGTGGCGGTGCTGACGCCCGGCATCCACAACTCGGCCTATTTCGAGCACGCCTTCCTCGCCGACCAGATGGGGGCCGAGCTGGTCGAGGGCTCGGACCTCAGGATCGTGGACGGCCGCGTGGCGATGCGCACCACGGGCGGCCACGAGCCGGTCGATGTCCTCTACCGGCGGGTGGACGACGCCTGGGTCGATCCGCTCAACTGGTCGCCCGAGAGCATGATCGGCGTGGCCGGGCTGATGGACGTCTACCGCGCGGGCGGCATCACGATCGCCAACGCGCCCGGCACCGGCATCGCGGACGACAAGGCGATCTACAGCTACCTGCCGGAGATCGTGGAGTTCTACACCGGCGAGCGGGCGATCCTGAAGAACGTGCCGACGTGGCGGTGCTCCGAGCCCGACGCGCTCGCCTACGTGCTCGACCGCCTGCCCGAGCTGGTGGTGAAGGAGGTCCACGGCTCGGGCGGCTACGGGATGCTGGTGGGCCCCACCTCGTCAAAGGAGGAGGTCGAGGCGTTCCGCGCCAAGCTCGAGGCGAACCCCGCCGCCTACATCGCGCAGCCGACGCTCGCGCTCTCGACGGTGCCGATCCTGACGGAGGCGGGGCTCGCGCCGCGCCACGTCGATCTGCGCCCCTTCGTCCTGGTGTCGCCCGACCGCGTGGACATCGTGCCCGGCGGCCTGACGCGGGTGGCGCTGCGCGAGGGCAGCCTGGTGGTGAACTCCTCCCAAGGCGGAGGAACCAAGGACACATGGGTGCTCGAAGAATGAGCGGGGTCCTAGGGGCATGCATGCCCCTGGCGGGGTCCGGGGCAGCGCCCCGGGGGCTGCCGTGCTAGGCCGCACCGCCGCCGGCCTCTTCTGGCTCTTCCGCCACCTGGAGCGCGCCGAGAACACCGCGCGGCTGATCGAGGCCGGCGCGCGCATCTCGCTCACCCGCTGGCAGGACGCCGAGGACGAGTGGGGCTCGGTGCTGGCCGCGCTCGGCGCGCGCGAGGACCACCTCGCCTCGGGCGGCCGGCTCGACGGTCCGGGCGTGTGGAACCACCTGCTGCGGGGTCCTGGCGCTTCGTCGGTGGCGAGCGCGATGGCGCAGGCGCGCTCGGGCGCGCGCGCCGTGCGCACCGCACTCACGCGCGAGACCTTCGAGGCCGTCAACGACGGCTGCCGGCAGATCGCGCGCGCGCTGGCCCGGCCGGTGGGCGAATCGGCCCTGCCGCGCGTGCTGGGGCTGATCCGCGAGCGATCGGCCCTGGTGCGCGGGATGGCGCACGGCACGATGCTCAGGAACGAGGTCTACCACTTCTCGCGGCTCGGCACGCATGTCGAGCGCGCCGAACTCGACCGCGCGGATCCTCGACGTGAAGTACTACGTGCTGCTGCCCTCGGTGCGGCTGGTGGGCTCCCAGGTGGACAACGCGCAGTGGGAGACGATCCTGCGCTCGGTCTCGGCGCACCGGGCCTACATGTGGGCGCATGGCGGCGAGGTGACGCCGGGGGGGATCGCCCACTTCCTGATGTTCGACCCCCGGATGCCGCGCAGCCTCGCGCATTGCTACCGGGTGCTGACGGCGGAGCTGGGCGCGCTGGAGGCGCTGCACGGGCGGCCGACGCAGGCGGGCGAGATGGCGGGCGCGCTTCGCCGGACGCTCGACCGGGGCGACATCGACGGCGTGATGGAGGAGGGGCTGCACGAGACCCTGACCGCGTTGCGCGCGCGCAACGCGGCGATCGCCAGCCGCATCGAGGCCGATTACAGGTTCTACGGGTAGGGTCATGGATCTGAGCGTCGCGCACGAGACCCGATACGACTGGGACGAGCCCGTGGCGCTCGCGCTCCAGCAGCTCCGGCTGACGCCCCGGTCGAGCCCGGCGCAGGAGGTGACGGGCTGGCGCATCGAGGTCGAGGGCGGCACGATCGAGGCCGAGTACGACGACCACTGGGGCGCGCGCGTGGCGCTGGTGTCGGCCGGCTCGGGCGCGCGGTCGCTGACGCTCAGGGCCGTGGGCGCCGTGCGGACGCTGCGCGGCGACGGCGTCACGGGGCCGCACCGCGGGGCGGCCCCCCTCTGGGCCTACCTCACCCCCACGCCGCGCACGGCGCCCGGCGAGCGGGTGCGCGCGCTGGCGGCGGAGGCGCCGGGCGAGGGGGTCTCGCGGCTGCACGCGCTGTCGGCGCGGATCGCGCAGGCCGTGGAGTATGGCGGCGGCGCGACCGACGCCACGACCACCGCCGAGGAGGCGCTGGCGGCCGGCCGCGGGGTCTGCCAGGACCACGCGCAGGTGTTCGCCTCGGCCGCGCGCCTGCTGGGCCATCCGGCGCGCTACGTCTCGGGCTACCTCGCGCTCGACGACCAGGTGACGGGCGAGGCGATGCACGCCTGGGCCGAGGCGCATGTCGAGGGGCTGGGCTGGGTCGGCTTCGACCCCTCGAACGCGATCTCGCCCGACGAGCGCTACGTGCGGATCGCCACGGGCCCCGACTACGACGCCTGCGCGCCGGTGCGCGGCATCAGGCTCGGCCGGGCGAGGGAGACGCTCGACGTGTCGGTCGAGGTCCAGGTGCAGTTGCAGCAGCAGCAATAGCCGGCGGGCGTCCCGAGGCTCGGCGGCCCCGCCGCCCGGCCGCGTCGTCGCTCGGAGGAAGGACCGGCGCGGGCCTCGGGCAGCCCCGGGCCCGGCGCCTCCCCGGGCCGCCCCTCGCGCACTCGGCCGCGAGCGGCGGGGGGCGCGCGCCCATGTCCGTCCCATCTCCTGCGACCGCACGCCCCGCGCCGAGCCGGCCCCCCCCGGGGCATCCTCGCCGATCTCCGGCCCCGCGGCCCGGGAACCCATCGCGCGCCGGGGCCATTGCCCCGCCGAGCCCCCGCGCGTCCCGGAGCCCCACCCATGACCTACTGCGTCGCCCTGCGCCTCACGCGCGGCCTCGTCCTGATGTCGGACACGCGCACCAACGCGGGCGTCGACAACGTGTCGATCTTCCCCAAGATGTTTCATTTCGACGCGCCCGGCGAGCGCAGCCTGACGCTCTTGACCGCCGGAAACCTGGCCACGACGCAGGCCGTGGTGTCGATGCTGGAGGAGCGCGCGAAGGCCCCGCACGAGCGCGATCCCGGCCTCCTCTCGGTCCCGTCGATGTTCCAGGCCGCGCGTCTGGTGGGCGCGACGCTGCGCGAGGTGATCGCAGAGCAGGCGCGGGGCGCGCAGCCCGATCCCGCCTTCTCGGCGACGCTCCTGCTCGCGGGCCAGATCGCGGGCTCGCCGCCGCGGCTCTACCTGATCTACCCCGAGGGCAACTTCATCGAGTCCTCCGAGGAGAGCCCCTGGCTCCAGGTCGGCGAGACCAAGTATGGCCGGCCGATCCTGGTGCGGGCCTTCGACCGCGAGATGAGCTTCGAGGCGGCCGCCAAGCTGCTGCTCCTGTCCTTCGACTCGACCATCAAGGCCAACCTCTCCGTCGCACCGCCGCTCGACCTCGCCGTCTACGAGGCCGACTCGCTGCGGCCCCCGAGGCGGCGCAGGATCGAAGGCGACGATCCCTACTACCAGCGCATCTCGTCCCAATGGGGCGAGAAGCTGCGCGAGGGGGTCGCCGCGCTGCCGGACTTCTCGTTCTGAACGGGACCCGATCCCGCCCCGGCCGAAGGGCCAGGATCGGCGAGCGTCTCACCGGCCGACCGGCTCCTCGTCGCATCCGGCCGGCGGGCCGCGCCATCGCTCGATCGTCTAAGCCCGTCCATCGCGCCCCCCTGGCGCGCGCCCTGGAGCGTCCTCCGGCCCGACCGAGCCGGTCAGGCGCCCGGAGCGTGCGGCCATGAAGGCGCCCGGCGGGCCCGAGCCGATCCCGTCGGGTCGGAACGCGCCGTGGCCCGCGAGGCGGGGTGGCGCCGCCGCGCCCGGGATCCTTATCCTGCGATGCGGCGATGGGTCCGGAGCGGCCGGGCCGCCCGCCCTACTGCGCGTTCGGAAAGAAGAGCTGCTGGCCGTCCACCCGGAAGGCGGCGATGGCGGCCTGGCCCTCGGGTCCGGTGATCCAGTCGGCGAACGCCTCCGCCTCGTCCTGCTCGACGTTCGGGTGCCGCTCGGCGCTCACGGGGATGACGCCGTATTGGTTGAAGAGCGCAGGGTCGCCCTCGACCAGGATCTCGAAGTCGCCCTTGTTGCCGAACGCGACCCAGGTCGCGCGGTCGGTGAGCACGTAGGCGTCCATGCCCACGCCGACGTTGAGCGTGGCGCCCATCCCCTGCCCCGCCTCGCGGTACCACGTGCCCGAGGCCGCGGCCTCGTCCACCCCGGCCTCGTCCCAGAGCGCCAGCTCCGCCTTGTGCGTCCCCGAGTCGTCGCCGCGCGACAGGAACGGGGCCTCGGCCTCGGCGATGGCCCGGAACGCGGCGACGGCGTCGGTCTGGCCCGCGACGCCCGCGGGGTCGGCGGCAGGGCCGACGATCACGAAGTCGTTGTACATCACGTCGCGCCGCTCGGTGCCGTAGCCCTCGGCGACGAACGCCTCCTCGTCGGGCAGCGCGTGGACCAGGAGCACGTCGCCGTCGCCGCGCCGCGCGTTCTCCAGCGCCTGTCCGGTGCCGACCGCGACGACGCGCACCTCGATGCCCGTCGCCTCCTCGAAGAGCGGCAGGATCGCGTCGAGCAGCCCCGAGTTCTGCGTCGAGGTGGTGGACTGCATGGTGATGGACTCGGCCCAGGCCGGGCCGGAGGCGAGGGCGATGGCGATGGCGAGGGTTCGGATCACGGTCACACCAAGAGGCCCCCTGCGAGGAAGGTCCGGGCGGCCTCGCTCCGGGGGCGGTCGAAGAAGGCCGGTGCGGCGGTGTGCTCGTGCACCCGTCCGCGGTGGAGGAACACGACGTCCGCCGCGAGCCGCCGCGCCTGGCCGAGGTCGTGCGTCACCAGCACCACCTTGAGGCCGCGCTCGACGGCGCGCGACAGCATCGCCTCGAAGGCCGCGACGGAGTTGGGATCGAGCGAGGCGGTGGGCTCGTCGGCGAAGAGGAGGTCGGGCTCGGTGGCGAGCGCGCGCGTGAGGGCCAGGCGCTGCGCCTCGCCGCCCGAGAGCGTGCGGGCGGGCTGGCGGGCGGGCAGGCGCGCCTCGGCGAGCAGCGCCGCCAGCCGCGCGGGCCGCTCACGGCGCGGCACGCCGCCCGCGCGCAGGGCGTAGGCCACGTTGCCCGCGACCGAGCGGCGCAGCAGCACCGGGCGCTGGAACACCATCGCCTGACGCGCGGGGGCGCGCTCGACGCGGCCGGCGCTGGGCGGCAGGAGGCCGTGGAGCAGGCGCAGCGTCAGGCTCTTGCCGGCCCCGTTCGGCCCCAGGATCACGGTCGGGCCGCCGGCGCGGACCGTCAGGTCGAGCGACACCAGCGTGGCGCCGCCCGCCCGGAAGGCGAGGCCGTAAGCCGCGAGCGCGGGCGCGACGCCCTCGAAGGAGCCGTCAGGCATGGGCGAGCCGGCGCGCGCCGCCGCCGATCGTGGCCACCGCGGCGTTGACGAGCACGGCGAGCGCGATCAGCACGCAGCCCAGCGCCATGGCCAGCGCGAGGTTGCCGCGCGAGGTCTCCAGCGCGATGGTCGTGGTCATGACGCGGGTGACGTGGTCGATGTTGCCGCCCACCAGGATGACGGCGCCGACCTCGGCGATGGCGCGCCCGAAGCCCGCGAGGAAGGCCGTGATCAGGGCGAAGCGGCCGTCCCACAGGAGCGTCGGCACGGCACGCGCGGGCCCCACGCCGAAGGAGCGCAGCTGCTCGCGGTATTCGGCGTCGAGCGCCTCGACCGCCTGGCGGGTGAGCGCGGCGATCAGCGGCGTCACCAGCAGCGTCTGGGCCACGATCATCGCGGTGGGCGTGTAGAGGAGCCGCAGCACGCCGAGCGGCCCCGCGTTCGAGAGCATCAGGTAGACGGCGAGGCCCACCACCACGGGCGGCAGCCCCATCAGCGAGTTGACCGCCACCACCACGGCGCCCCGGCCGGGGAAGCGCGCGACGGCGAGCGCCGCGCCGAGCGGCATCCCGATGGCGGCCGCGATCGCGGTGGCGCTGAGCGACACGCGCAGCGACAGGAGCACGACGCCCCAGAGGTCCGGGTCGCCCATGACGATCAGGCGGATCGCCGAGCCCAGCGCCTGCGCGAAGTCGTCCATGCTCCCCCCGTCCGCGCCCGCGGGCCGCGTCGCCGGTCAGTTAGCGGCAGTCGAGCGAGGTTGTCGAGACGCCCGGGGCGCGCCCGATCCGCGCGCGGCGAGGCGCTCGTAGGTGGGGAGCCACCGGCGCTCGACGGCCCGGCGCCGGGCCGCGCTCAGGGCGTTGTCGCCCTGGCGGTAGCCGTCGAGCGCGCCGAGGTGGCGCTCGATCGCCGCGAGCGACCCCCCGGGGTCGGGCAGGTCGAGCGCGGCCCAGACCGCCGCGAGCTCGCCCGAGGGGTCGGCGAGCAGCGCCTCGAAGGAGAGCTGGGCGAAGCGGCCCTCGGGGATGTCGCGGGCGTCGCGCATCAGCGCGGCGATCATCGGCGGGTAGGCGGCCAGGATCGCCTCGTCCACCTCGTCGTCGTCCCAGGCCTGGAGCGCCAGCTCGCGCAGCACGGTGCGCACCGAGCGGCGCGCGGAGGCGAACACGTCGAAGGGGTCGCGGTGGATGTGGATCACGCGGGCCTCGGGGAAGAGCCGCCGGAGCCAGCCGATCCGGGCCGTGTAGGCGGGGTTCTTCAGCAGCAAGGGCCCGCGGCGGCGGCGCGCCATGGTGCGGGCGTAGCGCGCGAGCGCCCGCCCGCGCGCGGCGACCTCGCCTTGCGTGGCGCCCTCGAACAGCAGGCCGCGGGCATAGGTCCGGGCGAGGTCGGAGGGGAAGTAGAAGGCGTGGAAGTAGGAGAGCGGGCCCATGTTGGCGAGCGCCACCTCGTCCTCGGTGGGCGCGTCGGGGGCGAGGCGCACCTGGTCGATGAGCCGCGTCTCGGGCAGGTACATGTTGACGAAGGGGCGCATGAGGCGCCCGAGCCCGCGGCCCTCCCACGGCATCCCCGCGAGGACGGGGGGCACGGTGGCGAAGCGCCCCGACGCGGCCATGAGGTTGTGCAGATGGGTCGTGCCCGAGCGTGGGTGGCCGACGATGAAGACGGGCGGCCCAGGCTCCGGCAGGAGCGGGTGGACCGCGGCCTCGGCGAGCGTGAAGGGCAGGCGCAGCGCGCTGCACGCGAGCGCCACGGCGTAGGCGGGCACGCCTCGCGGCGAGGGAGGGCCGTGGCGCAGCAGCCCCAGCAGCGTCAGCGGATCGGCCCCGCTCAACGGGTGGAACACGCGGTGCCAGGGGATCCGGGTCATTCAGGTGTCGTAGCTGCGCCCGCGCCAGGATCGCGGACGGCCTCGGCGCGCGGCGAGGAGCGCCGACCACTGGATCGCCAGCACCAGCGCCACCCCCACCGGGTGCAGCAGCACGCCCAGCGCGGACTGACCCATGCGTGCGGCCAGCATCGTGCGCGCGCCCCACACCAGCGCCACGGCGATGGCCGAGAGCCGCAGCGCCTCCGGCTCGCCCGCGATCTCGGCCACCGGCACCAGCACGAAGGGCAGGACGTGGCCGCCGCCGAGGAGCGCGGTCCAGACCGGCAGCGCCATCGGCGTCGCCATCCCCTCGGTCGCGTTCTTGGCGAAGCCGTGCCAGACCTCGGCGGCGTCACGATACATGCGGCACGACGCCAGCGGCGTGGCGTCCACGAGGTCGGTCGCGAGCCCCGCGGCGCGCGCCGCGCGCGGCAGCGTCACGCCGTCGTGGCGCGAGGCGCGGATGGCGCCGTGCCCGCCCATCGCCTCGTAGGCCGCACGGCGCGTCACCATCAGCTGGCCGCAGCCGGCCGCGAGGCCGCGCGCGCGCGACAGCCGGGCGAGGGGCAGCGGCAGGTAGCCCAGCAGCAGGACGTGGATCTGCGGGATCACCAGCGCCTCGGCCAGCGAGCCCGTCACCTCGCGCGGGAAGCCCGACAGCAGGTCGAGGCGGCGGCGGTCGAGATGGGCCGCCAGGCGCGAGAGCGCGTCGGGCGCGAGCCGCACGTCGGCGTCCTGGAAGGCCATGAGGTCGTGGGCCGCGGCGCGCGACAGCGTCCAGCAGGCGTGCTGCTTGCCGTTCCAGCCGCGCGGCAGCGGCGGCCCCTCGATCAGCCGCACGCGGCGGTCGGCCTCGGCCCAGGCCCGCACCCGGGCCGCGGTGCCGTCGGTCGAGCCGTCGTCGAGGACCACGACCTCCAGGTCGACCCCCTCGGAGGCCAGCGCGGCGCCGAGCGCCGCGTCGATGGTGCGCACCTCGTCGCGCGCGGGGATCAGCAGCGAGACCCGCGGCCGCGCGCCCGCGGGCGCCGGAGGCGGCGGGCGGAACGCGAGGAGGTTGATCGTCGTCAGCCCGGCGTAGAGCAGGGCCAGGGCTGTGGCGGCGATGGCCAGGGCGTCGATCATCCGCGCTCCTCGATCCGGCGGTCCGCACGGCGCTCGGCATGGTGCTCGGCGCGGTGCTCGGGCGAGAACCGCTCGCCCCGGGCGAGAGCCCTGCCGCGCCGCCACAGGTCGTAGACACCACCGACGCCCGCCCGTCCATGCAGCAGCGCGCGGAACGGCGAAGGATCGCGCGCCATCGCCTGGGCGGCCAGGGCGTCCATGGTCGCGCCCAGGGCCTCGTCGAGGCGTCCGTGCCATCCGCGGGCCGCGTCGCGCCCCTCGAGCGGCGGGCCGAAGCGGGCCAGCGCCTCGGGGCGGCTCTCGTCCCAGAACGGGTATTCGAGCGCCAGGGGCAGCGCCATGGCGTCCGGCAGCGCCGCCATCAGGTGCGCGACGCCGGGGCGCGGCGCCACGGGGCGCGCGCGGGGGTCCGAGAACCGTCCCTGCGCCGTCACCCAGAGCATCCGCGAGGGCCGCGACAGGACCGCGCGCGAGGTCCGCAGGAACGCGGCCGCGCCCGCATGAGCGCCGGGCTCGACGCCGAAGAGGCCCAGGCGGCGCATGAAGCCGTAGCGCTCCAGCATGGCGGCGTCGATCGGTCCGAAGCAGGCGCGGCCCGCGAACAGGCGCGGGATCATCACCATGGCGAAGGCGGGATCCCACCACGACGGATGGTTGCAGTAGACGATCAGCGGCCGCGTGGGCGAGAGCGCCCGGACCGCCTCGGGCAGGCCGGGCTCGGCGAGGCGCACGGCGTGGAAAGCGCGGCGCATCCGGCGGCGCATGACGCGCTCGAAGAAGCGGACCATGGCCGGCGAGCGGAGGCGGACGACCTCGGGCTCGCCGTCCCGCGCGGGCGGCCCGGCCCGTCTCGCGGTCGCGTCGTCCTGCGGCATCCCGCCTCCCCGCCCGTCCGCCTGCCGCACGAGGCGCAACCTAGGCGCGCGCGCGTTCGTCTCAACCGGGCGACGCCCGCCCGAGGGCCGCGTCGGGACCGGTCCGGCGCGGGGGGGCGCCCCTCCCAGGGCTCGCGCCCCGATCAGGACCGGGCGATCCTCCGCGCCGAGGCGTCACGCGGGGATCCCCTTGCCGCGCGCCGCGAGGATCTCCCACGCATCGGCCGCGCCGGCGGAGCCGAGGCCGACCGATCGACCCTTCGGTCGAGACCTCCACCGAGCCTGAGCGGCGAGCCGGCCGGACGGCGCCGCTTCGGCGTGCCCTGAGCGACGCGCCGCCGCCTCGAAGGATCCCCCCGTCCGGCTCCGGAGCGCCCTCCTCACTCCGCCGCCTGGGCCGCAGGCCCCTCGCCGCGAGCGTCTCCCGCGGCCTGGCTCCCGCGGGCGTCCTGGTCGAGCGCGTCGGCGGCGATCCAGCCCGACATCAGCGCCATCGGCATCCCCGGGCCCGGATGGGCCGAGCCCCCTGCGAGGTAGAGGTCTCCCACCTGGCGCGAGCGGTTGCCGGGCTTGAAGGCGCCCAGCACCCGCCCGTGGCTGGCGAGCCCGTAGATCGCGCCGTCGAGCACGTGGTAGCGGTCGTGGATGTCCTGCGGCGTCAGCACGCGCTCGGTGACGACGCGCGCCTCGATGTCCTCCATGCCGGCCGTGCGCCCCAGCTTGTCGAGGATCGTACGGCGGTAGCCCGGCAGCATCGCGGACCAGTCGTGCCCCGGGCGCAGGTAGGGCGTGTGCACGAGGACGTAGAGCGCCTCGCCGCCCTCGGGCGCGACGCCGGGCTCGGTGCGCGCGGGGGCAGCTATGTAGGCGGTGGGGTCGGGCGCGGGCTCGGCGCGGTCGTAGATCGCGGCGAACTCCTCCTCGGGGTCGCGCGAGAAGACGAAGTTGTGGTGCGCCAGATGCTCGTAGGCCCGGTCGAGCCCGAGATAGAGGACCACGCCCGAGCAGGCGGGCTCGCGGCGGCGAGCCTTGCGGAACCGCGCCCAGGCGTCGCCGCCGACCAGCTCGCGATAGGTCCGCACGCTGTCCATGTTCGACACCACGCGATCGAAGGCGATGCGCTCGCCGGCGGCGGTCTCGACGCCGGTGGCCCGGCCCTCCTCGGTCGTGATGCGCGTCACCTCCACGCCGGGGCGCAGGTCCACGCCGAGGTCGCAGGCGAGCGCCGCCAGCGCCTCGGGCACGGCGCGGGTGCCGCCCATCGGGTACCAGACCCCCTCGCCCACCTGCATGTGCGCGATGCCGCAGAGCACGGCCGGCGACGCCATCGGCGAGGAGCCGACGTATTGGATGAAGTGCTCCAGCAACTGGGCGACGCGGGGATCGCGGACCGATCGCTTGACCTGGCCCGCGACCGAGCGGTGCATCCGGATCGCCATCACGTCCTTGAGCGTGGCGAGCGACATCCCCGAGCGCAGGTCCATCGTGTCGCGCAGATCCTCCACCGACTTCCAGAAGAAGAACCGGTCGGAGACGTCGGCGATGCGCTCGGCGACCTTGAGGAAGGCCTCGTAGCCGTCCGCGGAGCCCGGTGCGACGCGCTCCAGCTCGGCGCGCATCGCGTCGGGCTTCTCGCGCAGGTCGAGGACCGATCCGTCCTCGTAGAAGCAGCGCCATTGCGGGTCGAGGCGCACGAGGTCCAACGCCTCGTGCATGTCGCGCCCGGCCTCGGCGAAGACGCGCTCCAGCACCCGCGGGACGGTCAGGATGGTCGGCCCCATGTCGAAGCGAAAGCCCCGGTCCTCCCACACGGCGGCCTTGCCGCCGAGCCAGGGGTTCTTGTCGAAGAGCGTGACGCGGTGGCCGCGCGCGGCCAGCGTGCAGGCCGCGGCGAGGCCGCCCAGCCCCCCTCCGACGACGCCGACGCTCCCCTCGCCGCGGGCGGCCCGCGCGCGGGCCGCCGTCCCGCCGCCACCGGCGGTCGCGTCGCGGAGGGCGGTCATTCCGCGGCCTCCATGTGGATCGCGGCCTCGGGCACCGAGACGTCGAGGCGCAGATCCTCGGCGATCAGCTTGGCCGCGATCTTGGCCGATTCGAAGATGGTGGGCAGGCCCGAGCCCGGATGCGTGCCGCCGCCCGTGAGGTAGACGCCGTCGAGATCCTCGAAGCGGTTGCGCGGCCGCAGGTGCAGCATCTGGCCGAGGTTGTGGGCGAGGTTGAAGGTGGCGCCGCGATAGATCGACAGGTCGCGCTCCCAGTCGAGCGGCGTCACCATCTTCTCGTAGCGAATGCGGCCCTCGATGCCCTCGATCCCCATCAGCTCCAGCCGGCGCAGCACCTTGGCGCGGTAGGCCTGCGCGGTCGCTTCCCAGTCCACCCCGCCCGAGAGGTTGCCCACGGGCACGAGCACGTAGAGCGTCGAGTGCCCCTCGGGGGCGAGCGAGGGGTCGGTCACGGAGGCGTTCTGGACGTAGATCGTGGGGTCGGTCGGCGCGAGGCCGGCGTCGATCTCCTCGATGTTGCGCAGGTAGTCGCGGCTGAGGAAGATGGTGTGGTGGTGGAGGTGGTCGAAGCGCCCCTCGACCCCGAGATAGAGCATGAAGGTCGAGCAGGAGTAGTTCTTCGAGGCGATCTTGGCGTCGGTCCAGCGCCGGCGCAGGCGGTTCGGCACGAGCTTGGTCATGGTGGCGGCGAAGTCGGCGTTGATGACGAGCGCGTCGGCCTCGTAGCGGCCCTCGGGCGTGACTGCCGCCGTCGCGCGCCTGCCCTCGAACTCGAGCGCCTCGATCGGCTCGTCCACGCGAATCTCGACGCCGAGGTCGCGCGCCACGCGCGCCATGGCGTCCGAGAGCGCGTTGCACCCGCCGATCGGGTGGAACACGCCGTGCCCGTACTCGACATGCGCCAGGATGGTGAAGAGCGACGGGCACTTGAACGGCGACATGCCGAGGTATTTCGACTGGAACGAGAATGCCAGGCGGACCTTGGGATCCTTGAACCACCGCTTGAGATCCTGATCGACCGTCAGCCAGGGCCGGAAGAACGGCAGGGCGCGCATCATGTCGGGCGCGACGATCGAGCGCGGCCCCGGGAACGGGCGCTGGAGGATCGGACGGAAGGCGTCGAACTTGGCGCGGTTCTCGGCGATGAAGGCGGGCACGTTCTCCGCGTCGGCCGGCGAGATCCGCGCGACCTCGGCCTTGAGGCGGTCGATGTCGGGCGTGGCCTCGAAGGCGCCGCCGTCCTCGAACTGGAGGCGGTACATCGGGTCGAGGCGCCTCATCTCGACCTCGTCCTCGAGCCGCCGCCCGCAGGCCTCGAAGATCTCGTTCAAGACCTCCGGGTAGAGGAAGAAGGTCGGGCCGAGGTCGAAGGCGTAGCCGCCCTCGGTGATCGAGGAGGTCCGCCCGCCCACGCGGTCGCGCCGCTCCAGCACGGTCACGTCGGCGCCGGCGGCGGCGGCGAGCATCGCGGTGGCGAGCCCGCCGGGGCCGGCGCCGGCCACGACGACGCGGCGGCCTCGTCCATGGGTCGCGGGGGAGAACTCGGAGGTCAGTACGGTCATGCGTCGTCCGCGGTTGCAGCGCCGGCCCGGGGGCGCCTGTCGTGTCGGGGGCGCAAGCTGGCTCGGGCTCGCGTTGGGTCAATGCCCTGCGTCCTCTCGTCCTGGCCGGATCCGGAGCGGGCGCCGCCGGACGCCGCGCGTCGCGCGCCGCTCAGAAGTAGCGCATCGAGAAGGTCAGGATCCCGCCCCCGGGGCCGACCTCGACGGCGGCATCGGCGAAGCGCGGGGGCCCGAAGCGGATCGGCGCGTCCCGGCTGAAGCCCATCCCCTCGAGCGGCAGGCCGAGCCGGCCGCGGTCGAGGTCGCGGTCGTCGTCCTCGTCGTGGAAGGCCTGGGCGGCGTAGACGCCCGGCGGCACGTCGCGGATCACCACCTCGGTCTCCCCCGCCGCGGCGGGCGCGGAGCCGACGAGCCCGCACGCGCGCCCCAGGAACTCGTCGCGCGCGCACAGCGCCACCAGCACCCGCCCGGCGTCGCTGCGCACGCCCTGCACGCGCACCCGCACCTCGCCCGCCCCGGCCGGTCCCGCCGCCAGCGCGAGCGCCGCCGCCAGCCCGATGGCCATCGCCCGCCCCGCGGCACCCATGCCGGCCCTCCTCGTCCCGTGCGTCGGTTTCCCTCTAGGCCCATGGCGGAGCCCGGTCCATATTGCGCCGCAGGGCCGCGCGGCGTCGCGGGACGGATCGGGATGGGGGAGGCGGATGGCGCGAGCGTCGGTGCCGCAGGCGTTGGAGGGGGGCGGGGATGGGATCGCCCCGTCCCGCCCGGCCTGGACCCGCGCCGCGGCCCCCGCCTCGCGGCGGGCGCGGGGCGAGAACTTCCCCGTGGGATCGAGGCTGCTGCGGCGCGAGCTGCGCCCTCATGTCGCGCGGCTCTACGCCTTCGCCCGCGCCGCCGACGACGTGGCCGACGCCCCCGACCTCGCGCCGGGGGAGAAGCTGCGGCGGCTCGACGCCTTCGAGGCGGCGCTCGGGGGCGGCGCGGGGCCGGCCGAGGCCGTGGCGCTGCGCGCGAGCCTCGCCGAGACCGGCGTGACCGACCGCCATGCGCGCGACCTGCTCCTCGCCTTCCGCCGCGACGCGGTGGAGGGGCGGTGCGCCGACTGGGCGGCGCTCGCGGCCTACTGCGCCCATTCGGCGCACCCGGTCGGGCGCCACATGCTCGACCTGCACGGCGAGGACGCGGCGGCCCGTCCCGCCTCCGACGCGCTGTGCGCCGCGCTTCAGGTGCTCAACCACCTCCAGGATCTCGGGCCCGACCGTCGTCGGCTCGACCGCGTGTATCTGCCGCTCGACTGGATGGCGCGGGCGGGGGCGGGCGTGGGGGATCTCGACGCCGAGGCGGCCTCGCCGGCCCTGCGCGCCGTCATCGACCGGGCGCTCGACGCCACCGACGCGCTCCTCGCGCGCGCGGCCCCCCTGCCGCGGCTCGTCGCCTCCCCCCGCCTCGCCGGGGAGTGCGCGGCGATCCTGGGGCTGGCGCGCAGGCTCTCGGCGCGGCTGCGGCGGGCCGACCCGCTCGCCGCGCGGGTGGCGCTCTCGAGGCGCGACTTCGCGGGGGCCGCCGCCGCGGGGGCCGCGCACGCCCTGCGCCGGTTCGCGGGCCTCGGGCGATGACGGCGCGCGAGATCGACATCGGCGCCCTGGTGGCGGGCTCGAGGACCTCCTTCATGGCCGGCATGCGCGTCCTGCCCCGCGCCCGGCGCGAGGCGATCCACGCGCTCTACGCCTTCTGCCGGATCGTGGACGACATCGCCGACGGCGACGCCGCGGCGCCCGACAAGCGCGCCGCGCTCGACGCCTGGGCGGAGGAGATCGAGCGCCTCTTCGCCGGCCGCCCCGGCACCGCCCTGGGGCGCGCCCTCCTCGGACCCGTGGACCGCTACGCCCTGCCGCGCGAGGAGTTCGCCCATGTCATCGAGGGCATGCGGATGGACGTGGACGGCCCCCTGGTGGCGCCCGACCGCGAGCGCCTCGCGGCCTACGTCCGCCGCGTCGCGGGCGCGGTGGGGATGCTCTCGATGCGCATCTTCGGCGCCTGGCGCGGGGCGCCCTCGCAGCGCTTCGCGCTGGCGCTCGCCGAGGGGCTGCAGCTCGTCAACATCCTGCGCGACGTGGAGGAGGACGCGGGGCTCGGCCGGCTCTACCTGCCGGCCGACGCGCTGGCCGCCGGCGGCGTGCCGGCCGACCCGTCGCGGGTCGTGGGCCATCCCGGGCTCGTGCAGGCGCGCGCCGTCACCGGCGCCTGGGCGCGGGGGCGCTTCGAGGAGGCGCGCGCCGAGATCGGGGCGCACGGCCGGCTGGCGCTGGCGCCGGCGCTCTTCATGATGGGCCCCTACGAGCGGATGCTGGCGGGCATGGAGGCCGAGGGCTTCGCCGGGCCCGCGCCCCGGATGGGCCCGGCGCGCAAGGTCTGGCACGGGGTCGCCTGCGCCGCGAGGGGCGCGCGATGACCGTCCACGTGATCGGCGCGGGGTTGGCGGGGCTCTCGGCGGCCGCGGCGCTCGCCGGAGCGGGGCGCGAGGTCGCCCTCCACGAGGCCGCGCCCCAGGCGGGCGGGCGCTGCCGCAGCTTCCATGACCCGCTGCTCGGCTGCCGGATCGACAACGGCAACCACCTCGTGCTGTCGGGCAACGGCGCGGTGCGGCGCTACCTCGCGCGCCTCGGCGCGCCGGACGGGCTGGTGGCGGCGCCCGACGCGTCCTTCCCCTTCGCCGACCTCGCCACCGGCGAGCGCTGGACGATCCGCGCCGGGCGCGGTCGCACGCCCTTGTGGCTCCTCGGGCGCGGCGGCCGGCCGCCCGGCATGGGCGTGGCCGACGCGGTGGCGGCCGGACGGCTGGCGATGGCGGGGCCCGGCGCGACGGTGGCCGAGGTGATCCGCGGCCGCGGCCCGGCCTGGGAGCGGTTCTGGCGGCCGATGACGCTCGCGGTGCTCAACGCGCCGCCCGAGCGCGCGCAGGCGCGGCTGCTGTGGGCCGCGCTCGCGCGCAGCTTCGCGCGCGGCGGCCGCCACTGCCGGCCGATGCACGCCCCCGAGGGGCTGGGGCCCGCGCTGGTCGAGCCCGCGCTGCGCCGGCTCGCGGCTTGGGGCGTGCCGCTGCGCACCCGCCGCAGGCTCCTCGCGCTCGGCACCGAGCCGCTCGGGGCGCGCGAGGCCCGGCCCCGGCGCGTCGCCACCTCGCTCACCTTCACCGACGGGCACGTCACGCTCGGGCCGGGCGACGCCGTGGTCCTCGCCGTGCCGCCCTCGCGGCTCGCGGGGCTGATGCCGTCGCTCGACCCGCCGGGCGACGCCTCGACCATCCTCAACGCGCATTTCCGCCTGGCCCCCGGCGCGCTCGACGACGCGCCCCCGCTCCTCGGCGTGCTCGGCGCGCACGCCCACTGGATCTTCGTGCGCGGCGACGTGGCCTCGGTCACGATCTCGGGCGCCGAGGAGTCCGATCTGGCGGCGGCCCCGCCCGAGGTCGCGGCCGCGGCGCTCTGGGACGAGGTGCGCCGCGCGCTGGGCCTGGAGGTGGACGCCCCGCTCGCCTCGCGCGTCCTCAAGGAGAAGCGCGCGACCTTCGACCAGTCGCCCGCCGGCGTCGCCCGCCGGCTGCCCGTGGCCACGCATCTGGCCAACGTCGTGCTCGCGGGCGACCACGTCCGCACCGGGCTGCCCGCCTCGATCGAGGGCGCGGTGCGCTCGGGCGAGATGGCCGCCGCGGCGCTGCTCGCGGCCCGCCCGGAGTGGCCCCGTGACGGCGGCGAGGACGGCTCGCCCCAGCGGATCGCGGCGCCCCGCGGGCCGCGAGCGGGCTCCCGAGGCCGCTCGCCCTCTCAGAAGAACGCCTGAAGCCCGGTCTGCGCGCGCCCCAGGATGAGGGCGTGCACGTCGTGCGTGCCCTCGTAGGTGTTGACGGTCTCGAGGTTGAGCATGTGGCGCATGACGCCATACTCCTCCGAGATGCCGTTGCCGCCGTGCATGTCGCGGGCCTGGCGCGCCACGTCGAGCGCACGGCCGCAGTTGTTGCGCTTCATCAGCGAGATCAGCTCGGGGGAGGCGGAGCCGTCGTCGAGCATCCGCCCGAGCCGCAGCGACCCCTGGAGCCCGAGCGCGATGTCGGTCTGCATGTCGGCGAGCTTCTTCTGCACGAGCTGGGTCTGGGCGAGCGGCCGGCCGAACTGCTTGCGGTCGAGCGTGTATTGGCGCGCCGCGTGCCAGCAGTACTCCGCGGCCCCCATCGCGCCCCAGGAGATGCCGTAGCGCGCGCGGTTGAGGCAGCCGAACGGGCCGCGCAGCCCCTCGACGCCGGGCAGCAGCGCCTCCTCGGGCACCTCGACGCCCTCCATGACGATTTCGCCGGTGACGGAGGCCCTAAGCGACAGCTTGCCCTTGATCTTCGGGGCCGAGAGCCCGGCCATCCCGCGCTCCAGCACGAAGCCGCGGATCTTGCCGCCGTGCTCCTCGGACTTTGCCCAGACGACGAACACGTCGGCGATGGGCGCGTTCGAGATCCAGGTCTTGTTGCCGGTGAGGCGGTAGCCGCCCGCGGTCCTCTCCGCGCGGGTCTTCATCGAGCCGGGATCGGAGCCCGCGTCGGGCTCGGTCAGCCCGAAGCAGCCCACCAGCTCCCCGCTGGCGAGGCCGGGGAGATACTTCGCGCGCTGCTCGTCCGAGCCGTAGGCGTCGATCGGATACATCACTAGCGAGGACTGCACCGACATCTTCGAGCGGTAGCCCGAATCGACCCGCTCGACCTCGCGCGCGACGAGGCCGTAGGTGACGTAGTTGGCGCCCAGGCCCCCGAACTCCTCCGCGATCGTGACGCCGAGGAGGCCCGCGGCCCCCATCTCGCGGAAGATCTCGCGGTCCACGGTCTCCTCGCGCGCGGCGTCGGCGACGCGGGGCTGGAGCGAGCCTTGGGCGAACTGGCGGGCCGAGTCGCGCAGCATGCGCTCGTCCTCGGAGAGCTGGTCCTCCAGGCGGAACGGGTCTGCCCAGTCCATCTCGGCCAGCGCCTTGGCATCCAGGCGCACGGGGGCGGGGGCGACATCCTCGGGCATGGGGGCTCCTCCCTCAGCGTGGTGCCCCCAGAGAGGCTCGAACTCCCGACCTTCGGTTTACAAAACCGCTGCTCTACCGGCTGAGCTATGGGGGCACTTGGGCCCGGGTATAGGGCGCGAGGCGCGCGCCGCCAAGCTCACCGCGCGGTGCGCGCGAGCAGCAGCGTCGCGGCGAGCCCCACGCCGATCACGAGGAGCGCGGCCGACGACGCGGTGTCGATGCGCTCCAGCGAGGCCTGCTCGTAGACCCGCGTCGCCAGCGTCTCATAGCCGAAGGGGCGCAAGAGCAGCGTCGCCGGCAGCTCCTTGACGCCGTCCACGAACACCAGGAGCAGCGCCGAGAGCACCGAGGCGCGCATCACGGGCAGATAGACGGCCCCGAGCGCCCCCACCGGCCCGCGCCCGAGCGAGCGCGCGGCCATCGGCAGCGAGGGCGCCACGCGCCCCATCGCGGCGTCCGCCGCCCCCTGGGCCACCGCGAAGAAGCGCACCGCATAGGCGTAGACCAGCGCCGCGACCCCCCCCGTCAGGATCAGCCCCGGGTCGCGCCCGGTGAGCGCCAGCACCGCGTCGGCCAGCGCGTTGTCGAAGGCCGCCAGCGGGATCAGGATGCCCAAGCCCAGCACCGCGCCGGGCGCGGCGTAGCCCAGCATGGTCAGCGGCAGGACGCGGCGTGGCAGGGCCGAGCCCGTCATGCGCGCGGCGTAGGTCAGCGCCACGGCCGCGGCGACGGTGACGCAGGCGGCCAGCCCCGAGACCGTCACCGTGTTGAGCGCCGCGCGCGCGAGCCCCGGCGCGCGCCAGGGGTCGAGCGAGCCCGCGGCGTGCGAGGCCATGACGCCCGCGGGCAGCGCGAAGCCCAAGGCGAAGGGCGTCGAGCAGGCGGCGCAGGCGAGCGCGGCGCGCCAGCCGCGCAGGGGCCGCGGCTCGATCGGCCGCAGCCCCTTGGGCCCGGCGTGGGAGCGCGCCCGCCTGCGGCTCGCGCGCTCCAGCCCGGCGAGCGCGAGGACCACGACGAGGATCGTCACCGCGATCTGCGCCGCGCCCGCCCGGTTGCCGCCCTGGAGCCAGGTGCTGAAGATGCCGGTGGTGAGCGTCTGGACCGCGAAGTGGTCCACGGCGCCGAAATCGGCCGCGGTCTCCATCATCACGATCGCGACGCCCGCCGCGACCGCGGGCCGCGCCAGCGGCAGGCCGACGCGCCACATCAGCCCCCAGGGCCCCGCGCCGAGCGCGCGGGCGATCTCGAAGACGTGGCCCGACTGCTCGCGGAACGCCGCGCGCGCCATCAGGAAGACGTAAGGATAGAGCGCAGCCGTCAGCACGACGACCGCGCCCCCCCGCGAGCGGATCTCGGGGAAGGCGTAGTCGCGCGCCGACCGCCAGCCGAACGCGGCGCGCAGCGCGCCCTGCACCGGCCCCGCGTATTCGAGCAGGTCGGTGAGCGCGTAGGCCCCGACATAGGCCGGGATGGCGAGCGGCAGGAACAGCGCCCAGCGCAGCGCGCGCGCGCCGGGGAAGCGGTAGAAGGTCACCAGCCAGGCGCAGCCGACGCCGGTCACGGTCGAGGCGAGACCGACGGCCGCCATCAGCACCGCGGTGTTGAGCGCGTAGCGCGGCAGCACCGTGCGCGCGAGATGCGGCCAGGCGGCGAGGCCCTCGGGCGAGAGCGCGAGCACGACCACGGCCGCGACCGGCAGGAGCACGAGGCCCGCCAGGACCAGCGCCAGGATCGACCACGGGTCGAGGCGCGGGAGGCGTCTCGGGGGGGCGGCCGGCGCGTCCGTCATCGCGCGCCGCTAGCGCGATCGGATGGGGCTGTCGAGGCGGGCGGACGCCGGCCGGCCGCATGAGACGGGCCGGTGGCCCGGCGGCGCGATCCCGAGGGCCGGCCCTCAGGCCGCGCGGGACGCCGGCCGGGCCATCGCCACGTAGACGATCACCGCGACGGCGGCATAGACGGCGTTGACGCCCAGCACGACCCCCCAGGGCGCGCCCGCGGCGAAGACGGTCTTGGCGAGGATCGAGGGGATGATCGTCAGGGCCACGAAGCCCGCCGCCGCCGCCGCGCCCCGCCCCATTCCCGCGAAGAGCGGCGGCAGGAGCAGCGCCACGAGGATCGCCACCGCAAGGCGCCCGAAGCTGAAGATCAGCGGCAGGAGGGGTGCCCCGAACAGCAGGGCCACCACGACGGCGTTGGCGATGGTCCCGGCGATCCCGGCGACGACGACGGCGATCAGCGTGCGCGACGTGAACATGGAGGAATCCCTATCTGAGGCCCCTATCGGCCCTTTGCACCATGCGGGGGCCTCGGGCGGGCGGCTGCTTCGTCGGACCGCCCCGCCCACGGGCCGAAGATCGCGGGGCCGAAGATCGCGGGGCCGAAGATCGCGGGGCCGCAGGGGCGAGGGGATCGCGGGGGGCGACCCCTGCGGGCGCGGACCGCCGGCGGCGCTGGGCCGGCCCTCACATGCCGAGCGCCTCCTTGTAGAGCTCGAGCACCGCCTCCTCCTCGGCGATGTCGTCGCGGTCTCGCTTCCTGAGCGCCACGATGCGGCGCAGGATGCGCGTGTCGTAGCCGCGTCCCTTGGCCTCGGCCATGACTTCCTTCTGCTGGTCGGCGAGCGCGCGGCGCTCCTCGTCGAGACGCTCGTAGCGCTCGACGAACTGGCGCAGCTCGGCCGCCGTCACGCGGTGGGCGTCGCTCGGGCCCTCGCCGTCCACGGCCTCGATCACGTCGTCCTTCATCCCGTCCTCCGCGCTGCGGTCCGGGGCGGGCTAGCGGCCGCGCGCGAGTCGGGCAACCGCGGGCCGGGGCTCGACCGCGCGCGCGGCCCGCGCTAGGGCGCAGGCGCATCACCGACCGAGCCGGGAGGCGTCCGCATGGAGATCCTCGTCGCCCTGGGCGCGGCCGTGACGCTCGCGGGGCTCGCGGGCCTCGTCTGGTGCATCCTGCGGGTGCGCGCCGCCCGCCGCGAGGCCCTG
Organism: uncultured Alphaproteobacteria bacterium; assembly: GCA_963799455.1. Lineage (GTDB taxonomy): Bacteria > Pseudomonadota > Alphaproteobacteria > Rhodobacterales > Rhodobacteraceae > CAWCXF01. The sequence goes on from CAWCXF010000008.1 coordinate 418,821, forward strand.
CCCGACGCCGAGATGCGCCGCAGGCTGCAATCGGCCATCGCCCTCAACCTCGCGGCGCTGCTGCTGTCGGCGCTGGGGCTGGCGATGGTCGTCGCGGGCGTGCTGCTCGGCGCGACCTAGGGCGTCGTCCATCCCGATCGGACCGGTCGGGCGCCCGGACGATGCGGCCACGACGGAGCCCGGAGCGCCCGCGGCGATCCCGTCGGGTCGGAGCGCGCTCCAGGGGGCCGTGGACGCCGCCGCGGGTCGCCACAAGGCGCCCTGCCCTCTCCTGCCCCGAGGCCGCCAAGGCCGCCGCCCATCGGTCGATGTCGGGCCTCGCCGCAGGCGCCGGTCCGGCCTCCGGGCACCCCGACGCCGCGATGGAGGCGAGCCACCCCCCGGGGTCGGCCCGAGCGCGCGGGCATCGCCGCGCCCCGGTCCGGGCCGCGCCGGGCGCTGCCCAACGGAGCGGCGCGACCTCGTCGTCGGCGGCGCCAACCGCGAGGACGCGCGTCCGCTCGGCCCCCGCGCGCCTCATCTCGCCGCCGTGCTCGGCCATCTCCTGGGGGCGTTCCGCGAGCCGCTCTTGGGCCCGCCGCCGACCCACGGCGGCGTGGGCGTGCGGATCGCCGAGGCGCATTGGCTCGACGGCGAGCGGGTGCGGCGCTCCCGGCCGGCCCTCGACCTGATGGACCTGATGCGCCAGGCCGGCGTCTGGCCGCCGCCGCGCTCCTAGGGCGACGAGGCGGGGTGGCCCGGCCCCGCGACGCAGGATGGCCTGCGGCTCGGCGAGGCGCAGGAGGGCCGCGCGCTCGACACGGTGCTCGCCCTGCACGCCTTCGACGGCCGCGACCTCGGCTCGATGCCCCCGGGACAGGTTCTGGGCGCCGGGGTTCCGTCTGCCACGCCGGCGGCGGGATCGGCGCCTTCCAGGGCCCGGAGGGGTTCCGGGCGCATCATCCGATCCCCGTCCTGATCGGATCCCCGTCCTGCGCGCCTCTCCCGACCGGATCGGGACGGGCCGCCTCATCCGCGTCTCGGACGGCCCCTGCGCCGTCACCGGCGGGAGCGTGATGGCCACCCACACCGGCCGAGCGGCTCGGGATGACGGCCACCGGGCGCCGGATCGCGGTGCCGGTGATGGACTTCCAACGGCCGGGGGAGGACGGGCGCATCGCCGGGGACTGGCTGCCCATCGACGTGGCGGATCGGCGCGCGGATGGCCCATGACCTCCGCGCACGCGCCGCGCATCGCGCCGGGCGGCCAGGGACGGCGCCGGACTGCGCCGGACGGCGCTGGACGGCGGCTCGCCGCGCGCCTAGCCTCTCCGGCATGGACATCCGACCGCTCTCCGCCGCCTACGCCGTCTCGCCCCAGATCGAGCCCGGCGACGCGCCGGCCATCGCCCGGGCGGGGTTCGAGACGGTGATCTGCAACCGCCCCGACGCCGAGGTGCCCCCCGAGCTTCGAGCCGCGGCGCTGCGCGCCGCGGTCGAAGGCGCGGGCCTGCGCTTCGTCGAGATGCCGGCGACCCACGCCGCGATCGACGACGCGCTGGTGGAGGCGCAGCGCGACGCGGCCTCGGGAGGCCGCACGCTGGCCTACTGCGCGTCGGGCACGCGCTCCTCGGTGCTCTGGGCGCTGGGGGAGGCGGGCCGGCGTCCGACCGACGAGATCCTCGCCGACGCGGCGAGGGCCGGCTACGACCTCGCGGGGCTGCGCCCCCGGATCGAGGCCAGGATCGAGGACCGCGTGAGCCGCTAGCCGCCCGGCATGGCCTCCGCCTCCGGCTCGGGATCGGCCCCGTGCCGCTCCAGCAGCGCGCCCTCGGCCGAGGCGGACGCGGCGTCGAGCGCCGGCACGCGCAGCCGCACGGCGCGCGCCTCTCCCATCCGGCCGAGCCGGCCGCCCGAGATCCGGGCGCCGTCGATCGACTCGACCCGGACCGACTCGAGCGCGTCCTCGGGCAGGTCGATCCGCTCGCCCGGCGCCAGCCGCATGATCCGCCCCCAGGGCACCACCAGCGGCGGCAGCGAGGCGGTGAGCTCCATCCGGCAGCTCAGCAGGTCGGGCCGCAGCAGGCCCGAGGGCGCCGGCACCTCGGCGGGGGGGGGCGGGTCGGGCAGCGCGAGCCCGATCTCGCCGCCGCGCTCGCGGGCCTGCAGCAGCCGGAGCGCGATCCGCGTGACGCGGAACGGCAGATCGGGGAGCACCACCGCCAGGTCGGGGGCGCCGAGATGCCCGGCCGTGCGCATCGCGGCGCCGTCGGCCACGCCCGGCGCCTCGCACAGCGCGTCGACGAGCTCGCCGCAGATCACCGCGTCGAGCGACGTCGGCCGGCGCGGATCGGCGGCCGAGGGCCTGACGACCCCCGTCAGCCGCCGCTCGACCAGGGCCGCGAAGAGATCGGCGCCGAGCCAGGCCAGCCCGTCGAGGCCCGGCTCGGCCGCGGCCGCGAGCCGGGACGGCCCGCTCGGCACGAGGCGGAACACCAGCGCGCCCGCGGGCAGCGAGGCGCCGAGGTCGTCGCGGCTCAGCCTGTCGAAGCCGTGCTCGCCCAGCGACACCGACAGGCCCGCCACGCGATCGACGACCCGGGGGGCGGCCTGGCGCAGCCCGCCGGCATCCGGGGCGGGCCGACGCGCCGGCGGGGCGCGCCGGACCATGCGCCGCAGCGCGCCGCCGCCCGCCTCCCCTCCCGCGCCGGTCGGGGCGCGCGCTGCCGAGTCGATGCCCATGCCCCGCTGATCGCAGCGCGGGCTTAACGACCGGTTCACGCGACCTGCGCCGGGACGCGCATGGGGCCCGCGCGGGCCCGCCGGCCCTCGGCCGGCCTCGTCCCGTGGCCCCCCCCCTGGAGGACGGTGGCATGGGGCGGACGCGCCGTTCGGCGACGGGCGCTGACGCTTGGTCATGCCGAGGCGCGCGGTCGGGCCGGCGCCGGCATCGACCGACGGCCGCCGCCCCGCCCGCGCCCCTGCCAGCCATGTCCCGCGCGCCGTGCGCGGCACGATCCGCCGGATGCGGAACGACGGGGGGACGCAGCGTCATCTCGCAGAGGAGGGCGTGGATCGAACCAAACTGCCTGCCGGAAGGGAACACGAACGCGTGCGTTCTGTTGGAACTCCATATGAACGCATCGGAGGAACCCATGCAGACGAAGCTCCTTCTCGGAACCGTGGCGGCGATCGCGCTCCTCGGAACCTCTACGATCGCGCAGGACACCGCCGTCGAGGACGCCGCGGAGGCGACCGGACAAGCGGTCGGCAACGCCGCCGAGGCGACCGGGCAGGCCGTCGAGAACGCGGGCGACGCGATCGCCGACATGGGCGACCGGGTCGAGATGCCCAACGACGGGCGCCTCGCCATGGAGATGGACGACGCGGGCCAGCCGGTCCTGAACGACGCGGGCGAGCCGGTCGTGCTGATGGCCGACGGCGCCGAGGCCGATCCCGCCAGCTACCGGATCGACGAGAACAACGAGATCATCCTTCTCGTCCAAGCGGACGAGGCCCAGGGCGGCGCCGCGGCGACCCAGCAGGTCGTCGAGGGTCAGGCGACCGCCGGCAGCGGCGAGTTCGTCGTCGAGCAGGGCGAGCCCACCGTCAACGTGGACGTGCCCGACCCGGTGGTGACGGTCGATCAGGCCCAGCCCGAGGTGACCGTCGAGCAGCCCACGCCCGAGATCACGGTCCAGGTCGCGCCGCCGACCGTGAACGTCCAGCAGCAGCCGCCCATGATCACCGTGGAGCAGCAGCAGCCGGTCGTGACGGTGACGATCCCCGAGCCGGTCGTGACGATCCGCATGCCGCAACCCGACGTGCAGGTCTCCCAGGACCAGCCGCAGGTGCAGGTCGAGACGCCGCAGCCCGTGGTGCGCTACATCCGCCCCGAGCCGCAGATCCGCGTCCAGCAGGCCGAGGCGCAGGTCAACGTCACCCAGGCCGAGCCCGAGATCGACATCAACCGCACCACGCAGGCCGACGTGCAGATCCGGCAGGCCGAGGCCGACGTGCAGATCGAGGAGACGGGCGAGGCGCAGGTCAACGTGACCGAGGCCGAGCCGCAGGTGCAGGTCAACCAGGCCGACGCCGCCGACGTCCAGGTCGAGACCGCCGAGCCGCAGATCGACGTCCAGCAGGAGGAGGGCCAGCCCGACGTCGCCGTGCTCGATCCCAACGACGTCGCGGTGGTCGATGGAGACAACGCGGATGTCGTGCGCGAGCCCGATCCCGCCGCGGTGGCCGATCTCCAGACCCAGGGCTTCATCGTCACCGCCGACACGGTCGAGACCGACGAGCAGCGCACCGCCCGCATCTCCGGCTACGGCGCATTCGCCGACGCGCGCACGGACGAGCTCATCGGCATGAACGTCCTGGCGGCCGACGGCGAGGACGTGGGTGAGATCGACAACATCGCCCTGATGGGCGACCGGCTGATGGCCGTCGTCGGCGTGGGCGGCTTCCTCGGTCTGGGCGAGCACGAGGTTGCGCTCCCGCTCGAGCGCTTCACCATGGAAGGCGACAACCTCGTCATCACCGGCCTCGGCTCGGAGCAGGTCGAGAACCTTCCGGAATACGACGCGACCACCGCCGAGTTCATCCCGACCGACGGGCGGATCGGCGACTTCTACCAGTGATCCGACGCCACGTCGGCGATTCGAGGGGGGCCGCGCATCGCGCGGCCCTTCTTGCCGTCCGGCGACCGGCAAGGCCCCGTTGACCATCGGGCGCGATTTCTGCGACCCCGTTAGGCCTGGGGTAGGATCGCCGCCCTATCGAGGCCCGCGGACGGGTGGGGGCATCTGTCTGGGAGCTTTGTGACACATGCTGATGGGAGCCATCTTCGGGGGCGGCGCGTCGCGCCCCGCCCCGACGCCGCAGCCCGAGCCGCAACCCGCGCCACAGGAGCAGCCGCAGCCTGAGCCACAGGCGAACGCGGCCGCCGGCCCGACGACGACCGACGAGCCCGGCGCGGCGAGCGGGCCGAGCGGGGCCGGGACGTCGAGCGCGCCGCCGCCGGCCCGGATGCAGGAGGCGCCCGGCGCAGGCGACGACGCCCGGCGCGGGGTCGCCGCCGAGAGCCTCGCGGCGATGACGACCCGCCAGTCCGAGGCCCCGGCGCCCGACCTGGCGGCGATCGAGGCCGTGGAAGCGCGCGCCCAGGCCGAGGCCGCGGTGAAGGCCGCCAGGCAGACCGCCATCCTCGATCGCGCGATGGTCGCCGGAACGCGCGCCGACACCCTGCGGGTCACGGCGGCGCCCGCCGAGGCGGCCCCGACCGTGGGCGACGCCTCGCCCTTCTCCCGAGAGGTCGCGGCCGTGCGCGCGCTGGAGGCCCCGGCGCCTGCGCGGATGGTCGATCGCCGCCTTTGACCGCGAGGCGCGCCCCCCGCCGGGGTCTCGGCCCCGGCGCTCGCGGTCCCCTCGCCTTCCCTCCAACGCCGTTCCGGCGTAAGAGGGCGCGCGGTCCCGCGACGGGGCCGCGGGACGCGAGGATGCGATGACGACGAACGACCGCGACGCCGACATCGCGTTCATCGAGGCCGTGGCGAAGCTCCTGCGCGACCACGACCTGACCGAGATCGAGGTCACGCGCGACTACGCCGAGGACGACGCGCTCGCGGTGCGCGTCGCGCGCGGTCCGGCGCCCGCGCCCCCGGTCGTCCCTCCCGTGCCGGTCCCCGTCGTGAGCGCGCCCATGCCGGCCGCCGAGCAGCCCGCGCCCGAGCAGGCGGGCGAATGGACCGGCGTGCCGGGCGACCCGGCGGCGCACCCGGGCGCGGTGACCTCGCCGATGGTGGGCACCGTCTACCTCCAGCCCGAGCCGGGCACGCCGCCCTTCGTGAGCGTGGGCCAGACGGTCGAGGAGGGCGACACGCTGCTCATCATCGAGGCGATGAAGACCATGAACCAGATCCCGGCGCCGCGCGCGGGGATCGTCAGGCGCATCGTGACCGAGGACGGCGCGCCCGTCGAGTACGGCGCGCCGCTCGTGATCCTCGACTGATGTTCGACAAGATCCTGATCGCCAACCGCGGAGAGATCGCGCTGCGCGTGGTGCGCGCCTGCCGCGAGATGGGCATCGCCTCGGTCGCGGTGCACTCCACCGCCGACGCCGACGCCATGCATGTCCGCATGGCCGACGAGGCGATCTGCATCGGCCCCCCCTCGGCCGCCGCCTCCTACCTCAGCGTGCCCAACATCATCTCGGCCTGCGAGATCACCGGTGCCCAGGCGATCCATCCGGGCTACGGGTTCCTCAGCGAGAACGCGAGCTTCGTGCAGGTGGTCGAGGACCACGACATCGCCTTCATCGGCCCCACCGCCCGGCACATCCGCATCATGGGCGACAAGATCACCGCCAAGGAGACCATGCGCGAGCTGGGCGTGCCCTGCGTGCCGGGCTCGGAGGGCGGCGTGCCCGACCTCGACACGGCCCGCGGCGTCGCCGCCGAGATCGGCTACCCGGTGATCGTCAAGGCCACGGCGGGCGGCGGCGGGCGCGGCATGAAGCTCGCGCGCACCCGCGAGGAGCTGGAGCACGCCTTCGGCACCGCGCGCGCCGAAGGGCGCGCCGCCTTCGGCAACGACGAGGTCTACATCGAGAAGTTCCTCCAGCGACCGCGCCACATCGAGATCCAGGTGTTCGGCGACGGGCGCGGCGGCGCGGTCCATCTGGGCGAGCGCGACTGCTCGCTCCAGCGCCGCCACCAGAAGGTCTGGGAGGAGGCGCCGGGCCCCGTCATCGACGCCCCCACCCGCGAGGAGATCGGCCGCGTCTGCGCCGACGCGGTGGCGCGCATCGACTACATCGGCGCGGGCACGATCGAGTTCCTCTACGAGGACGGCGCGTTCCACTTCATCGAGATGAACACGCGGCTCCAGGTCGAGCACCCGGTGACCGAGGCGGTCTACGGCGTCGATCTGGTGCGCGAGCAGAATCCGCGTCGCGGCCGGCCTGCCGTTGGAGTTCGAGCAGCGCGACCTCGTCCCGCGCGGCCACGCCGTCGAGGTGCGCATCAACGCCGAGCGGCTGCCCGACTTCGCCCCCTCGCCGGGCCGGGTGACGCAGTATCACGCGCCGGGCGGCCTGGGCGTGCGGATCGACTCGGCACTCTACGACGGCTACCGCATCCCGCCCTACTACGACTCGCTGATCGGCAAGCTCATCGTGCACGGGCGCGACCGCGCGGAGGCGCTGGCGCGCCTCAACCGGGCGCTCGGCGAGCTGATCGTGGACGGGGTCGACACGACGCTGCCGCTCCACCGGCTGCTCCTGCAAGAGCCCGACATCCTCGCGGGGGACTACGACATCCACTGGCTCGAGCGCTGGCTCGCCGACAGGGTTCGGGGCGATGCGCGCGCGCGAGCCTAGCGCGCTGATCCTGCCGCCGGTGACGCCGGACCTGCTGCTGCGCGCCTATGCCGCGGGCGTGTTCCCGATGGCCGAGCGGCGCGACGACCCGGAGGTGTTCTGGGTCGATCCGCGCCGGCGCGGCGTGCTGCCGGTCGGGGATCTGCACGTCTCGCGCTCGCTCAAGCGCCGCATCCTCCGGCGGGGTTACGGCACCTCGGTGGACCGCGACTTCGCGGGCGTGCTGCGCGGCTGCGCCGACCGGCCCGAGACCTGGATCAACGGCCGCATCGAGGCGCTCTACCTGGCGCTGTTCGAGGCGGGCTACGCCCACAGCCAGGAGGTCTGGCAGGGCGGCGAGCTGGTGGGGGGCGTCTACGGCGTGGCGCTCGGGGGGGCGTTCTTCGGCGAGAGCATGTTCTCGCGGCGCACCGACGCCAGCAAGGTGGCGCTCGCGTTCCTGAGCGAGCGGCTGCGACGAGGGGGCTTCCGGCTCTTCGACACCCAGTTCACGACGCCTCACCTGATCTCGCTCGGCGCCGAGGAGATCGCGCGCGCGGACTATCACCGCCGCCTGCGAGAGGCGCTCAGGGCCTCGGCCGCCTTCGATCCGCTCGGCCCGGAGCCCACGCCCGAGGAGGTGGTGCGCCCCCGCGCGACCTGACCGGTCCCGCCTCCCCGCGCGCGCATCGACATGCCGCGCCCGCCCGCCTCAGGGCGTCGTGCAGCGCAGCACCCACAGGTCGTAGCGGGCGTGGTCGAGCGCGCTCAACGCGGGCGCGGAGGCGATCATCCAGCCGGTGAACACCACCCGGTCCTCCAACGCGTCGCGCACGCGCAAGAGCGCGTAGGCGTCGCCCGAGGGGTTGCCGGTCGGATACCGGCACTCGGCGTGGTCGATCTCGATGCGGCCGAAGCGCGTGGTGGTCCCCGAGGGCATCTCGATGTCCCGCACCCGCCCCGAGAGCTTGTCGAGGGCGCGCAGCACGACGCCGGAGCCCGCCGTCGCCTCCGGCTGCGCCGAGGCAGGCGACGCCGTCAGGGCGACCGCCACCAGCAGCATCCGCATCAGTCGGGCGTCCAGGCCTCGTAGTCCGAGCGCGGCTCGGGGGTGAGGCGGCGGATCGAGCCCGAGGGCGCGTAGGCCTCGGGCGTCCCGGTGAGGTTGGGGATGTGCGGCTTCTCCCAGGGCTTGTGGGGGACCGGCACGACGGAGGGCGGCTCGTCCCACATGTGGTGCAGCCAGCCATGCCATTCGGGCGGCACGCGCGAGGCGTCGGCCTCGCCGTTGTAGATCACCCAGCGCCGGTGGCCGCCCTCGGACTGATAGTAGAGGTTGCCCTGACCGTCGCGGCCCACCGCCGCGCCGCGGCGCCAGGTCGTCAGCCGGGTGCCGAGCGTCTGTCCGTTCCACCAGGTCAGGGACTGCTTGAGGAAGGGGGGGATGTCCATGCGCGCCTCGGCTGTGCCATGCGAGCGTCATGGAGCAAGCCGGACTTGAGGTCCAGCGGCGCGGCCCCCGTGGCAGACTGGGCCGGGCCTTGCGCTCGGCCGTCTCAGACGCGCGATGCGCCGCGCGGCGTCGCCTGCGCGCTGACGACCGCGAGGATCACGACCAGCACGCCGGTGACGATGTCGTTCCACGTCGCGGGCACGACGTAGCCTCCCAGGACGAAGGGGGCGATCACCAGCCATGCGCCGATGCCCGCATTGGTCCAGCTCGCCCAGACGCTGCCGAGCGGCGAGCCGAACCGGATCATGGCCAGGGCAGCGATGATCACGCCTGTGATGATGTCGTTCCACAAAGGGCCCTGGAGGGCGGAGTATCCGAGGACGAACGGTGCCAGCACGAGCCAGACGCCGATCCCGGCGTTGGTCCCGCTTGCGAGCTTGACGGTCTTGACGGCAGAGGGATCCCCACCCGGCCCGGTGGTGACGTTGTGATCGGTGGCCATTTCGGTGTTCCTTTCGACACGGCCGCCCGCGACAATCTCGGGCACCGGTCATGCACATAACGCAGCGTCACCAACCCATGTTCCCAAAGGTGACGTTGGGTCAGGATCGCGCGGGAGCCTCGGCCGGGCCGGGAAGCCGGGCCGTCACCTCGATCTCGATCCGCATGGCGGCGTCGATCAGACCCGCCTCGATCATGGTGGCGGCGGGGGGATGGTCCCCGAACGCCTCGCGCAGGATCGGCCAGCACGGCCTGAAGTCGGCCCGGTCGGGCAGGATGTAGGTCACGCGCACCACGTCCGCGAGGCTCGCCCCGGCCTCGGCCAGCGCGGCGGCGACGTGGCCGAGCGCGAGCCGGCACTGGTCTGTCACGGCGTTGGGGATGGCGCCGGACCCATGGTCATGGCCGGTCGTGCCGGAGACCAGGATCCAGCCGTCGGCCACCACGGCCCGGCAGTAGCCGACGCGCGGCTCGTAGGGCGAGCCCGACGCGATGCGCCGGACCGCCACGGGGCGTCAGCCCGCGCGGCCGGCCTCGGCGGCGTCGGAGTGGATCATCAGCGGGCTCGCGTCCGCGCCCACCGCCTCCTCGTTGACGACGACCTCCTCGACGCTGTCGAGGCCCGGCAGCTCGAACATGGTCTCCAGCAGGATGTCCTCCATGATCGAGCGCAGGCCGCGCGCGCCGGTCTTGCGCTTGATGGCGCGCCGCGCGATCGCGCGCAGAGCGTCGGTGGTGAAGGTGAGCTTGGTGTCCTCCAGCTCGAAGAGGCGCTGGTACTGCTTGACGAGCGCGTTCTTGGGCTCCGTCAGGATGGTGACGAGCGCGTCCTCGTCGAGATCCTGCAGCGTGGCCAGCACCGGCAGGCGGCCGACGAACTCGGGGATGAGGCCGAACTTGAGCAGATCCTCGGGCTCGAGCTCGGTGAGCATCTCGCCCACGCCGCGCGTGCTCTCGTCCTTGACCTCGGCGCCGAAGCCGATGGCCGAGCCCTTGCCGCGCTGCGAGATGATCTTGTCGAGCCCCGCGAAGGCGCCGCCGCAGATGAACAGGATGTTCGTGGTGTCGACCTGCAGGAACTCCTGCTGGGGATGCTTGCGCCCGCCCTGGGGGGGCACGGACGCCACCGTCCCCTCCATGATCTTCAGCAGCGCCTGCTGGACGCCCTCGCCCGACACGTCGCGCGTGATCGAGGGGTTGTCGGATTTGCGGGTGATCTTGTCGACCTCGTCGATGTAGACGATGCCGCGCTGGGCGCGCTCGACGTTGTACTCCGACGCCTGGAGGAGCTTGAGGATGATGTTCTCGACGTCCTCGCCGACGTAGCCCGCCTCGGTCAGCGTCGTGGCATCGGCCATGGTGAAGGGCACGTCGAGGATGCGCGCGAGCGTCTGCGCGAGCAGCGTCTTGCCGCAGCCGGTGGGGCCGATCAGCAGGATGTTGGACTTCGCCAGCTCGATGTCGGACTTGCCGGCGTGGTTGAGGCGCTTGTAGTGGTTGTGCACCGCGACCGACAGCACCCGCTTGGCATGGGTCTGGCCGATCACGTAGTCGTCGAGCACGTCGCAGATCTCCTTGGGCGTCGGCACGCCGTCGGAGGATTTGAGGCCGGCGCTCTTGGTCTCCTCACGGATGATGTCCATGCACAGCTCGACGCATTCGTCGCAGATGAAGACGGTGGGGCCGGCGATCAGCTTGCGGACCTCGTGCTGGCTCTTGCCGCAGAAGGAACAGTAGAGGGTGTTCTTCCCGTCGCCCTGATTGGATGCCATGTCGCCTGTCCTCCGGCCTCGCGGGCCCTGCCTGTCCTTGGTGCGCCGCGCGAAGCCATCCTGTCCCGACGGCCCGGGCGGTGGGGCTCCCGCCGCGATGCTAGAACAGCGCGCCGGGAGCGACAATGGGGGCCGCGGTCACGTCCCCGCGGCCTCGGGGCGCGCGCCAGCGGCGCTGCCCGACCCCGCCATCGCCTCCGGCCTCAGCCCTTGGCGGCGCCGTCCTCCGAGCCCCGGCCCGGCCCGGCGCCCGACCCGCTGCCCGGCGTCCCCTTGTCGCGGTTCTCGACGATCTCGTCGATCAGGCCCCACTCCTTGGCCTCCTCGGGGGTCATGAAGTTGTCGCGGTCGAGCGCCTTCTCGACGGCCTTGAGCGACTGGCCGCAGTGCTTGACGTAGATCTGGTTGAGCCGCTCGCGCAGCTTGCGGGTGAACTCGGCGTGGATCAGGATGTCCGACGCCTGACCCTGATAGCCGCCAGAAGGTTGATGGACCATGATGTTCGAGTTGGGCAGCGAGTAGCGCATCCCCGGCGCGCCGGCCGCGAGCAGCAGCGAGCCCATCGACGCGGCCTGGCCCACGCAGAGCGTCGAGACCTTGGGCTTGATGTACTGCATGGTGTCGTAGATCGACAGCCCCGCGGTGACGACGCCGCCGGGGCTGTTGATGTACATCGAGATCTCCTTCGACGGGTTCTCCGCCTCCAGATGCAGCAGCTGCGCGATCACCAGCGTGCTCATGCCGTCGTGGACGGGGCCGTTGACGAAGACGATCCGCTCCTTGAGGAGCCGCGAGAAGATGTCGTAGGCGCGCTCGCCGCGCGAGGTCTGCTCGACCACCATCGGCACGAGCGTGTTCATCGAGACGTCCTGGGGGTCGCGCATGGGGGCCTGCCTGCTGTCGCCGGGGCCCGGTCCGTCCCCGCAAGGCGCGAACCTATGGTCGGGCGCGGGGCGCCGCAAGGGCGCGCCTCCTGCGGAGCGGCCGCGGGGCGCGCGTTCGCGCGAAGGCTCCGACCCCGCTTGTCGCCGCCCGCGTTAGCGCTAAACCCGGCCGCGGTCGGAGAGCACCGAAGGATGTCCTCATGAGCGATTGGTGGCGCGGCGCGGTGATCTACCAGATCTACCCGCGCAGCTTTCAGGATTCGAACGGCGACGGCGTGGGCGACCTGCCCGGCGTCACCGAGAGGCTCGGCCACGTCGCCGACCTCGGCGCCGACGCGATCTGGCTGTCGCCGTTCTTCACCTCGCCGATGAAGGACATGGGCTACGACGTGTCGGACTACCGCGACGTGGACCCGCTGTTCGGGCGGCTCGCGGACTTCGACGCCCTGCTCGAGCGCGCCCACGGCCTCGGGCTCCGCGTCGTCATCGACCAGGTGCTGTCGCACACCTCCGACCGCCATCCCTGGTTCGACGAGAGCCGCCGGTCGCGCGAGGGGCCGCGCTCGCACTGGTATGTCTGGGCCGACCCGAGGCCCGACGGCAGCCCGCCCAACAACTGGGCGGCGGTGTTCGGCGGCCCCGCCTGGAGCTGGGACGCGCGGCGGCGGCAGTACTACCTGCACAACTTCCTGCCCGAGCAGCCCGACCTCAACTTCCACGAGCCCGAGGTCCAGGACGCGATGCTCGACGTGATGCGCTTCTGGCTCGAGCGCGGCGTGGACGGCTTCCGCCTCGACACGGTCAACTACTACTTCCACGACCCCGAGCTGAGGAGCAACCCGCCGCGCGGCTGGGACGGCCACCTGCCCCCCTTCAAGCCCTACGACATGCAGGTCCACCTGCACTCCAAGACCCAGCCCGAGAACCTGGGCTTCCTCGCCAGGATGCGGGCGCTGACCGACGGCTACGACGCGCGCACGCTGGTGGGCGAGGTCGGCGAGCCCTGGGGCGCGATGCCGATCATGGCCGACTACACGCGCGGGCGCGACCGGCTGCACATGGCCTACTCCTTCGAGATGCTGGGGCCGCGCTTCGACTCGGGCTTCTTCCGCGAGATGGTCGAGACCTTCTTCGGGCTCGCCCCCGACGGCTGGCCCTGCTGGTCCTTCTCCAACCACGACGTGCGGCGCCACGTCTCGCGCTGGGCGCATCCGGGCCAGGAGGAGGCCGTGGCCAAGGTGGCCGCGGCCTTGCTGCTGTCGCTGCGCGGCACGCCCTGCCTCTACCAGGGCGAGGAGCTGGGCCAGACCGAGACCGAGCTGGCGCTGCACGAGATCCTCGACCCGCCGGGCATCGCCTTCTGGCCCGAGGACAAGGGCCGCGACGGCTGCCGCACGCCGATGGTGTGGGAGGACGCGCCCCATGGCGGCTTCACCGCCGCCACGCCCTGGTTGCCGGTCAAGCCGCCGCAGGCCGCGCGCTCGGTCGCGGCGCAGGCGGGGCGGGAGGGCTCGGTGCTCGAGACCTACCGCGCGCTGCTGGCGTTCCGGCGCGAGCGCCCCGAGATGGTCTCGGGCGACATCGCCTTCGAGGAGTCGGGCGGCGCCATCTTGACCTTCACGCGAAGGCGGGAGGGGCGCGCCCTGCGCTGCCGCTTCAACCTCTCGCCGAACCCGCTCTGGATCGGCGAGATCGGCCCCATCGTCGGCCCCTCGGCGGGCCATGAAGGCGAGCAGCTCGCCCCTTGGGGCTTCGCCTTCCAGAGCGTCGAGGCGTAGGCGCCCGCCACGCCGCGCCGTCGCGGCTCGGCTACTCACCCCGTCTGCGAAGGAGCGACGCGCCGCGCCGGACGGGGGCGCCGGACGGGGGCGCCGGACGGGGGCGCCGGGCGTCAGCGCCAGGAGGTCAGCAGCGCCACCGGCAGGGCCCCGAGGAGGTCGGCGAGCCCCGACGACGCGGCACGGGGCGCGTCGATCAGGCGCGAGGTCAGGCCGTGCGCGGCCTCGATCTCGGCCCCCTCCCAACCCTCGGTCCCGGCCGAGACGAAGGCCAGCGGCCGGGTCGGCACGACCGCCACGGCGCGATCCTGTCCGAGCCGCCGCTCGAAGGCGAAGACGTCAGCGACCGGAGCCGGGAGCGGGCGGTAGTCGCCGCGCGCGAAGAGCTCGGGCCGCTCGCCGCGCACCGTGAGCGCCCGGGACAGGACGAGGCCCTGGCGACGGTCGGGGGCTGCGTCCTCGGCCGCGCCGGGCTCGATCAGCGCGGCGAGCGTCTCGAAGTCGGGCGCGCGGCGGTTGTCGGGATCGACCAGCGAGAGATCCTCGGCCTCGGTGCCCTGATAGACGTCGGGCACGCCGGGCGCCGCGACCTTGAGCAGCGTCTGCACCAGCGTGCCGACATGGCCCGCCTCGACGTAGGGCGCGAGCGCCGCGCGGAAGCTCGTGACGAACGGCTCGTCGGACAGCAGCCCCTGCGCCCAGGCGACGACGCGGGCCTCGTAGGCCTCGTCCGGATCGGCCCAGGTCGTGCGCCGCTTGGCCTCGCGCAGCGCCTTCTCGACGTACTCCGCGAAGCGCGCGCCGAGATCCGCCAGATCGGGGTCGGGCTCGGACGGCCACGTCCCGGCCAGCGCCTGCAGGAACAGCCACTGCCGCTCGCGCCGCGGCCCGTCCGTCGTGCGCCAGGTGTCGAAGGCCCCGATCCAGGCCGCCGGCGCCTCGGCCAGCGTGTAGAGCCGCGCGCGTCCGCCCTCCCCGCGCTTGGTGTCGTGGGTCGCCGTGGCGCTCAAGGCGTAGGGCTCCTCGACGCGGCGCGCGAAGGCCGCGTGGACGGCCTCTGGCCCGCCCGGCGGCTCGACCGGGTCGCAGCCGACCTCGTTGCGCGCGATGAGCGCGTTGTAGCGGTAGAAGAGCGTGTCCTCGACCGCCTTGGCCATGGCCGGGCCCGAGAGCTGCTGGAACCGCGCCCGCGCCTCCCAGGCCTCGGGCTTGCCCAGCGCCTCCAGCGCGCGGGCCATCAGGGCCTCGTCCTCGTTCACCGCCGCCCGCTCGAACGCGGCGCGCAGGAGCGCCCGGTCGTCGTCGCGGAAGCCCGCCTCGTCGCCGTAGGTGCGGTAGACCGGCACCGCGACGACGATCTCCGCGAGCGCCGCGGCGAGCGCGTCGGGCTCGGCCGGCGGGTCGAGATGGGGCGCAAGCGCGCCCGCGACGCGGGCCAGCTCGCCCTCGAAGGCCCTGGTGACGGTGCGGCGCTTGATGGCGTCGCGCTGCTCGGCGATGCCGGGGTCGCTCGAGAGCCCGTCGTAGAAGTCCTCCAGCACCGACAGCCCCTCGGCGGGCACCAGCAGATCGTCCATCGAGGCGATGAACTCGTAGCCGGTGGTGCCCTCGACGGGCCAGTCGGCGGGCAGGCGCTCGGCCCCTTCGGTGATCTTCTCGACCACGATCCAGGCGTCGGGGGCGTGCTCGCGCAGGCGCTTGAGGTAGGCCGCCGGATCCGCGAGCCCGTCCACGTGATCGACGCGCAGCCCGTCCACCACGCCCTCGCGCACCAGCTCCAGGATCAGGCGGTGCACGTCCTCGAAGACGCCCTCGTCCTCGACGCGCACGCCGACGAGGCCGGTGACCTCGAAGAAGCGGCGGTAGCTCAGATGCCGCCGGGCCTCGACCCAATGGGTGAAGCGCCAGGCCTGAGCCTCGTGCACGCGCTCCAGCAGGCCGGCGTCGGCGCGCCCGAGCGCCGCCTTGGCATCCATCTCTCCCAGCGCGTCGTGCATCGCGCGGCGGAAGGCGTCGGCCTGACCGGGATCGGCGCGCTCGGCGATGTCGGCCAGATCCGACAGATCGCCCCCGAGCGCGTCCGCGACCATCCGGTAGGAGGAGGGCGCGAGCGGGTAGGCCGCGTCGAAATAGGCGAGCGTCAGCCCCCGCCCCGTCTCGTCGACGCGCAGGGCGATCTGGCCCTGCGCCAGCACGTCGGCGAAGGGCGAGCCCAGCACCGGCAGGGTCAGCGGCTCGCCCCAGTCGATGTCGAAGTGCCGCGCGTGGCGCGCGCCCGAGCCCCACTCGCAGACATCGCGCCACCAGGGGTTCGCGGGGTCGGCGGCCATGTGGTTCGGCACGATGTCGATCATCAGGCCCATGCCGCGCCCGTGCAGGTCGCGCGAGAGGCGCTCCAGCGCCTCTCGGCCGCCGAGGTCGGGCTCGATGGCGTTGTGGTCGATCACGTCGTAGCCGTGGGTCGAGCCGGGCGCCGCAGCGAAGGGCGGCGAGAGGTAGAGATGGCTCGCCCCCAGACGCGCGGCGTGGGGCACCACGACCTCGCGCGCCCGGTCGAGGGTCATCCCGTCGCGGAGCTGGAGGCGGTAGGTGGCGACGCGGGGGGTCGTCGGGGCGTCCGTCATGGAGCGGTCCTTCGCGGCCTGGCCTCGGCCATCGCGGCCGTCACGGCGCAAAACTCGGGGGACTCGGCGATCCGGTCCACCCGCGTGGGCGAGCGCGGGCGCCAGTTCGGGTAGGCGTCGAGCGTGCCGGGCAGGTTCGTCGGCCGCGCGGGCCCCACCAGGTCGGCGAGGCGCACCGCCGTGAGCAGGCTCGGCGTGCGGGCGAGCAGGAGGTGGAGGGCGACCAGCAGGCCCTCGGGCAGCGGCCCGTCGGCCGCCCAGCCGGGCTCGCCGAGCCCCTCCTCGCGCAAGAGCGCCAGGAGCGCGTGGCGCTCGTGGGCGCGCTGCTCCGCGTGCTCGGCCGAAGCCTCCTCGGAGACGAGCCCGTGCTCGCGCCTGAGCGCCACGTCCTCGGCCGCCCACCAGCTCTCCAGCGTCGGCAGGTCGTGCGTCGAGAGGCACGCGAGCGCGATCTCGGGCCACTCGGCGGGCGGGCGGAAGGCGCCGGCCTGCTGCTCGAACCACAAGATGCGGTAGGAGAGGATGCCCGCGGACCGCATCTCGTCGCTGAAGCCCTCCGGCACCGAGCCCAGATCCTCGCCGATCACCACCGCCTCGGCGCGCCGCGTCTCCTCGGCCAGCACCGACAGCAGGCTGTCGGTCGGGTAGCGGACGTAGGCGCCCTCGGACGGCGGCTGCCCCTTGGGGATCAGGAAGAGCTGGCGCAGCGCCATCGCATGGTCGATCCTGAGCGCCCCGGCGTGGCGGAGCTGGGCCGCGATCATCTCGCGGAACGGCGCCGGATCATGCGCGAGCGCGCGCGGGTTGGGGGCCGCGAGGCCCCAGTCCTGGCCGTGGGCCGCGAACATGTCGGGCGGTGCGCCGATGCTGAGCCCGCCCATGATGACCTCCGAGCCCCAGCTCGCGGCGCCGTCGGGCGCCTCGCCCACCGCGAGGTCGAGGTAGAGGCCGATCCGCATCCCCGCCTCGCGCGCGGCGCGGGCGGCGGCCTCGAGCTGCACCGAGGTCGCCCATTGCAGCCACATGTGGAAGCGGATCTCGCCCGCGTCGGAGTCGCGGAAGTCCCGGACGGCCTTCGAGCCCGCGTCGCGGAACGCCTCCGGCCAGCCGTGCCAGCCCGCGCCGTGCCCCTGCCCGGCCATCCTGAGCGAGAGGGCCTCGAAGGTCGCATGCCGCGCCAGCGCCTCGCCGCCCTCGGCCTCGAAGGCCTCGAAGGCGTGGCGCGACCAGGCCTCGTCCCCGAACGGGATCGCGTCGAAGATCGCGCGCAGGGCGCCGAGCTTGAGCGAGGCCACGGCGGCGTGGTCGATGAGATCGCCCGTGGGCGCGGGGGCCGTGACCTTGGCCGCGGCCGCGCCGGGGAGGCCGTCGGCGGCGATGTAGAGGGGGTTGAGGAACCGCCGGTCGGACGGCGAGAACGGGCTGCGCCGGCTCGGATCCCCGAGGAACATCGCGTGGAGGGGATTGACGCCCAGGAAGTCCGCCCCGGCGGCGCCGAGCACACAGGCCAGGTCGGCCAGGTCGGCCAGGTCGCCGATGCCCCAGTCGGAGCGCTTCGACGCCGGGCGCAGCTCGTAGAGCTGGCAGAACACCCCCCAAGCCGGCGCCTCGCGCAGCCAGCCGGGCAGATGGCAGGCCACCCCCTCCCCCTCCGCGCCGAGCTGCGTCAGGATCAGCCGCAGCGTCTCGTCGGGGACGGGCCGGCCGCCATGGCTGGTGGCGATCCCGTTCTGCCGGGCCAGCGCGCGCAGGTTCACGACGCGTCGTCCCGAGGATCGAGGTAGAACACCACGCCGTAGGGCGCGAGCTCTCCGCCGACGCCGGGTGCCGGGCCGAACACCAGCTCTCCCGTGGCCCTCGGGACCGATCGAGGCGCATCGCCCAGATTGGCGCGCAGCTGCCACAGCGCGCCGTCGAGGCGCCAGTCGATCGACACCGCGCCCGGCTCGGCCTCGACCACCGTCCCCGCATGGCCGCCCGCCCGCGCCAGGCGCGGCACGACGTGCTCGCGTCTCAGGCGCAACAGCATCCGCACGCGCGCGAGCGCGGCCTGCGCCTCCTCGTCGTCGTCCTCGGGCCAGCTCAGCTTGGAAGTCGAGGAAGGTCGTGAGCGCGTTGGGGTCGGGGATGGCCTTGCGATCCTCGGGGTCGGCGAACATGCGGAAGGAGGCGAACTCGCCGCGCCGCCCCTCGCGCACGGCGTCGGCCAGCTCGTCGTGGAAGTCGGTGAAGAAGAAGAACGGCTCGGTCTCGCCGTACTCCTCGCCCATGAACATCAGCGGCACGTGGGGCGAGAGCAGGTGGATCGCCTGGAGCGCGTCGAGCATGGGCTGCGAGGTCAGCGCGATCAGCCGCTCGCCCATGGCGCGGTTGCCCACCTGGTCGTGGTTCTGGAGGAAGTCCACGAAGGCCAAGGGCGGCAGATGCGCGCTGGGCTCGCCGCGGCCCTCCTGCGCGCCCGGCTCGGTCTCGCCCTGATAGGCGAAGCCCTCCGCGAGCGCGCGGGCGTAAAGGCCCCAGGGGTCGTGCGCGAAGCCGCCGTAGTAGCCCTCCGTCTCGCCGGTGGCGACGACGTGGACGGCGTTGTGCAGGTCGTCGTTCCACTCGCCGTCGTAGAGCGGCGTCGAGCCGTCCGGGGCGCGCTCGTGCAGGCGGGTGATGTTGCGGTTGTCCTCGGTGGTGAGCCAGGTCGGCCGGTCGCCCCTCGCCTCGCGCACGCGGCGCGCGATCTCCACCAGGACGTCGGGGTCGGACGGGTCGTGGATGTGGTCGATGGCGTCGAGCCTGAGCCCGTCGAGGTCGTATTCCAGGAGCCAGAAGAGCGCGTTGTCGGCGTAGAAGCGGCGCACCGCGGCCGAGGTGAAGTCGATGGCGTCGCCCCACGGCGTGTTGCGGCCATGGCCGTAGAAGTCGAGCGCGAAGGAGCTGAGGTAGTTCCCCTCGGGCCCGAAGTGGTTGTAGACCACGTCGAGGAGCACCATCAGCCCCGCCTCGTGCGCCGCCTCGACGAGGCGCTTCATGTCGTCGGGCGTGCCGTAGGCCGAGTGTGGCGCGTAGAGCAGCACGCCGTCGTAGCCCCAGCCGCGCGCGCCCTCGAACTGCGCCACCGGCATCAGCTCGACCGCGGTGATGCCGAGGTCGGCCAGGTAGGGCATGCGCGCGGCCGCGGCCGCGAAGGTGCCTTCCTCGGTGAAGGTGCCGACGTGGATCTCGTGGATGACGGCCTCGGCCCAGGGCCGCGCGGGCGACGCGACGGTCCAGTCGTAGGAGGCGGGCTCGACGACGAGCGAGGGCCCGTGGACGTCGCCCGCCTGCGCGCGGGCGGCCGGATCGGGGACGAACATCCCGTCGGGCAGGACGAAGCCGTAGGGCGTGCCGGGCGAGGCGGGCTCGACGGCCTCGAACCAGCCGTCGCCGGCGGTGCTCATGGGCAGCTCCCGCTCGCCCAGGCGGAGCGCGAGCGTGTCGAGCCCGGGCGCCCAGAGGCGGAAGCGGACGGCGTCACCCTGGCGGATCGCGCCCCAGGTGGTGTCGAAGCGGCGGGTGGTCACGAGGGGGGGCTCTCCAGAAGCATCATGGAATGGGGCGCGAGGGTGACGCTCGCGCCGTCGGGAAGGGTGAGCGCGCGCGGGGACGCCACGCCCTCGGCCGTGTCCACCAGGCGCCCCCAGGCACCGCCGATCGGCGCGGGCAAGGCGAAGGCGACCTCGGCATCGGCGGCGTTCAGCAGCGTCAGAAGGCTCTCGGCCGGGAGCGCGAGCAGCAGGCCGAGCGAGCGCGTGGCGGGGTCGTTCCAGTCGTTGGCCGTCATCTCGCCGCCCGACGGGCGAAGCCATCGCGCGCAGACCCCCTCGGGGTTGTTCGGCTCGTCGTGCAGGAAGCGCGGCCAGCCCAGCAGCGGGCGCGAATGCCGCAGCGCCGTCAGCGTCGCCGCGAAGTCGCGTAGCGCGGCCTGGTCGGGCGCGGGATCCCACGACAGCCAGTTCATCTCCGAGTCCTGGCAGTAGGCGTTGTTGTTGCCCCTTTGCGTGCGCGCGACCTCGTCGCCCATCAGCACCATCGGCGTGCCCTGGCTCACCAGCAGCGTGGCGAGGAGGTTGCGCGTCATGCGCTCGCGCAGCGCGAGGATGGCGGGGTCGTCGGTCGGCCCCTCGACGCCCCAGTTGCGGCTGAGGTTGTGCGAGTGGCCGTCGCGGTTGCCCTCTCCGTTGGCCTCGTTGTGCTTTTGCTCGTAGGACACGGTGTCGGCGAGCGTGAAGCCGTCATGCGCGGTCACGAAGTTGACCGACGCCCAGGGGCGGCGTCCGCGCCGCTCGAAGAGCCAGGAGGAGCCCAGGAGCCGGTCGGCCAGCTCGCGCGCCTGCCCCGGCTCGCCCTTCCAGAAGGCGCGCGTGATGTCGCGGTACTTGTCGTTCCACTCGGCCCAGCCGGGCGGGTAGTTGCCGAGCTGGTAGCCGTTGGGGCCGGTGTCCCAGGGCTCGGCGATGAGCTTGACGTGGCTCAGGACCGGATCCTGGCGCGTGGCCTCGAGGAACACCGAGTCGGAGTCGAAGGCGTCGCGGTCGCGACCGAGCGTGGAGGCCAGGTCGAACCGGAAGCCATCCACGTGGCACTCCTCGACCCAGTAGCGCAAGCTGTCCATCACCATCTGGAGCACGCGGCCGTTCTTGAGGTTGAGGCTGTTGCCGGTGCCGGTGGTGTCGAAGGTGTAGCGCGGGTCGTCGCCGAGCACGTAGTAGCTGGCGTTGTCGATGCCGCGGAACGACAGCGTCGGGCCCATCTGGTTGCCCTCGGCGGTGTGGTTGTAGACCACGTCCATGATGACCTCGATGCCCGCCTCGTGCAGGCGGCGCACCATCAGCTTGAACTCGTGGATGTCGCCGCGCTCGGTGAGGTAGCGCGGCGCGGGCGCGAAGAAGCCCAGCGTGTTGTAGCCCCAGTAGTTCTTGAGCTTCTTGTCCACGAGGTAGCGGTCGTCGTAGAACGCCTGCACGGGAAGCAGCTCGATCGCGGTGACGCCGAGGCGCACCAGATGGCCGATCACGCTCGGCTCGGCCAGCCCCTCGAAGGTGCCTCGGAGCGGCGGCGGCATGTCGGGATGGCGCGCGGTCAGGCCCTTGACGTGCGCCTCGTAGATGACGGTCCCGGCCCAGGCGTTGTTCGGCCTGCGGTCGTCGCCCCAGGTGTAGGCCGGATCCACGACGACGCATTTGGGCATCACGAAGGCGCTGTCGCGCCGGTCGAAGCTCGAGATCCCCGCGGCTCGCGCCGACGCGGTAGCCGAAGAGCGCGTCGTGCCAGCGCAACGGGCCGGCATGGGCCAGCGCGTAGGGGTCGAGCACCAGCTTGTTGGGGTTGAAGCGGTGCCCCGCCTCGGGCGCGTAGGGGCCGTGGACGCGGTAGCCGTAGAGCTGGCCGGGCCGGATCCGCGGGAAGCGGCCGTGCCAGACCTCGTGGGTGTGCTCGGGCAGCGGGATGCGATGCGTCTCGCGCCGCCCGGAGCGGTCGAAGAGGCACAGCTCCACCTTGGTCGCATGGGCCGAGAAGAGCGCGAAGTTCACGCCCGAGCCGTCCCAGTGGGCGCCGAGGGGGAAGTCCGACCCCGGCTCGGGCGTCGTGTTGGGCATAGATCCTAGCCGTTCTGGCATGTCGGCGCCGTTCCGGCGCCGCTGTTCTGGCGTCTCTGTCTCGGCGTCTCTGTCTTGGCGCCGCGGTCTCGGCGCGCCGGGCTCAGCGCCGCGGTCTCAGCGCTTCGGGCTCAGCACGACCGTCGCCAGGGGCGGCAGGGTCAGCCGCAGCGAGTGCGAACGGCCGTGGCGCCACTCCGGTTCCGCGTGCAGGTCGCCCGCGCCGACGCCCGAGCCGCCATAGGCGCCGTCGTCGGTGTTGATCAGCGCCTCCCAAGGACCGCCCTCGGGCACGCCGATCTCGTAGCCCTCGCGCACCGTGGGCGTCATGTTCGACACCGCCACCACCGGACGGTCCCCTTCCATGCCGCGGCGCTCGAAGACGAACACGGACTGCTCGGCGTTGCCGCCGTCGATCCAGTCGAAGCCCTCGGGCTCGCAGTCGCGCGCGTGCAGCGCGCCCTCCGCGCGATAGACGCGGTTGAGGTCTCGCACGAGCCGGCGCACGCCCTCATGGGCCTCGTCGCCCAGGAGGTGCCAGTCGAGCGAGATGTCGTGGTTCCACTCCCGTTCCTGGGCGAACTCGCCGCCCATGAAGAGGAGCTTCTTGCCCGGATGGGCCCACATGAATCCGTAATAGGCCCGGAGGTTGGCGAAGCGCTGCCAGCGGTCGCCGGGCATCTTGCCGATCATCGAGCCCTTGCCGTGCACCACCTCGTCGTGGCTCAGCGGCAGCACGAAGTCCTCCGAGAAGGCATAGACCGTCCCGAAGGTCATCTTGTGGTGGTGGTAGCGCCGGTAGAGGGGATCCTCGTGCATGTATTCGAGGGTGTCGTGCATCCACCCCATGTTCCACTTGAAGTCGAAGCCGAGCCCCCCCTCGGCCACGGGACGCGACACGCCGGGCCAGGCGGTGGACTCCTCGGCGATCGTGGCGGCGCCGGGGACGCGGTTCGCCTGCTCGTTGGTGGCGCGCAGGAAGGCGATGGCGTCGAGGTTCTCGCGCCCGCCGTAGCGGTTGGGGATCCACTCGCCCGGCTCGCGCGAGTAGTCGAGGTAGAGCATCGAGGCCACCGCATCGACGCGCAGCGCGTCCACGTGGTATTCCTGGAGCCAGAAGGTGCCCGACGCACGCAGGAAGTTCGCCACCTCGGTCCGGCCGAAGTTGTAGATCAGCGTGTTCCAGTCGCGGTGGAAGCCGAGCCGCGGATCCTCGTGCTCGTAGAGCGCGGTGCCGTCGAAGCGCGCGAGCCCGTGCTCGTCCGAGGGGAAGTGCGCGGGCACCCAGTCCACGATCACGCCCACGCCGGCTCGGTGGAGCCGGTCCACGAAGGCCGCGAAGCCCTCCGGGTCGCCGTAGCGCGAGGTCGGCGCGAAGAGGCCGATCGGCTGGTAGCCCCAGGAGCCGGTGAAGGGGTGCTCGGAGACCGGCAGCAGCTCGACATGGGTGAAGCCCATCTCGGTGGCGTAGTCCGCGAGCAGCTCGGCGGTGGTCGCGTAGTCGAGGATCTCGCCCTGCCCGCCGCGGCGCCAGGAGCCGAGATGGACCTCGTAGATCGAGACGGGCGCGCGCTTGAGATCGATCCCGGCGCGCTCGGCGACCCAGTCCTCGTCGGACCAGCCGTGGCGCGGCAGGCCCTGGACGATGGAGCCGGTCTGGGGCGCGGGCTGCTGATGGAACGACAAGGGGTCGGCCTTGAGCGGCAGCACCTCGCCATAGGCGCCGACGATCTCGTACTTGTAGACCGTCCCCCGATCGAGGCCGGGGAGGAACAGCTCCCACAGGCCCGCGCCGTAGCGCTTGCGCATGACGTGGCGCCGGCCGTCCCAGGCGTTGAAGTCGCCCACGACCGAGACGCGGCGCGCGTTGGGCGCCCACACCGCAAAGGCCACGCCGTCCACGTCGCCATGGGTGATCGGATGCGCGCCGAGGCGGCGCCACAGAATCCTCGTGGCGCCCTTCGGCGATCAGGTACTCGTCCATGTCGCCGAGCACGGGCTCGAAGGCGTAGGGATCGTCGCGCTCCCACCGCCCCTCGCCGGCCTTGAGGCGCAGGCGGTAGGGGAAGCGCTTGCCGCGCAGCCGGCCGGCGAAGAACCCCTCGGGATGCACCTTGTCGAGCGAGCCCTTCGCGTCGCCCGAGCGCGCGTCGAGCACCGTCACCTCGGCCGCCTCGGGCGCGAAGACGCGCACGATCTGGCTCTCCCCGTCCGGATGCATGCCGAGCACCGCGAAGGGGTTGCCGTGCTGGCCGCGGACGATGGCGTCGATCTCCGCCTCCGACGGCAGCAGGGTGTCGGCGGGCGCCGCGGCCTCGATCATGCCTCGCCTCCTTCGGTCTGCGGTTCTGAGCCGTCGGGCTCGGCGTCGCCGTCGAGGATGGCCAGGAGCCCGGCGAGGGGGATGCCCACCCAGTCGGGGCGGAAGGCCATCTCGTAGCCGACCTCGTAGGCCGCCTTCTGGATCAGGAACACGTCGAGCAGCGCGTCGGCGAGGTCTGGATCGGGATGGGCGGGCGAGCCCGCGATCTCCTCGCGGTAGCACTCGAGGAACTGCGCCCTCGCCCGCCTGCGCCATGCCTCGGCGCGCCTGGGCACGCGCTCGTCCTCCACGGCGGCGGGCGGACGGTCGCGCAGCGCGGCGTGGGCGGCGTAGTCGAGCGAGCGCAGCATGCCCGCCACGTCGCGCAGGGCGGGGAACTTGGCGCGGCGCTCCTCCATCGAGCGGCGGGGCTCGCCCTCGAAGTCGATGATCGACACGTCGTTCTGCACCACGAGCACCTGGCCCAGATGGTAGTCTCCGTGGATCCGCGTGCGCATCCCCGAGGGCGCGCTCCCCCTCAGCGCCTCGATGCGCGCGGACAGCTCGGCCCCGCGGTCGAGGACGGCGCGCGCCGCCTCGGAGGCGGGCGGCGGCAGGTGGCTCCAGACCCGCTCGAGATCGGCCAGCACGCGGTCGAGCTCGCCCGCCACCTCGTGGGTCAGCGAGGCGAGGTCGGCCTCGCCCATCGGCTCCGGCGCGAAGGCCGGGTCGTCGGTCCGGGTGGCGAGCGCCCTGTGCATCCCGGCCGTGCGGCGCCCGAGCAGGCCGCCCAGGTCGAGCGCGAAGGAGAACTCGGTCTCCTCGCCCGAGAGCGCGGCCTCGTCGAGGTCGCGGATCAGCGCGTCGGTGAGATAGGCCCAGGCGTCGCCCTGGTTCCTCACGAAGGCGAAGGCCGAGGCGAGCGAGGTCGGCTCGCCCTCGGAGGGCGCGAGCTCCACGGAGCCCAGCAGCGCGGGCGTGTGCTCGAAGCCCGTCTCGGTGAGGAAGCGCGCGACCTCGATCTCGGGCTGCACGCCCTCGCGCAGGCGGCGGTAGATCTTCATCACCACGGCGTCGCCGAAGACGATCGAGGCGTTCGACTGCTCGCCGGGGATGGCGCGGACGTCCTCGGGCTCCTCGACCGCGCGCAGCGCCTCGGAGCCGCGGAACACGACCTCGCCATCCTTCGTGGGGAGCCGCGTGTCCGCGCGCAGCGCGTCGAGCAGCGCGCGCGCCAGCGCCGGGTCGCGCGCCCCGTCGGCCAGGGCGCCGACCCGCGGGCCGCGGCGCAGCTTCGCGATGGTGTAGGGCAGCGTCGGCGCGCCCATCGCCAGCGCGTCGTCGCCCCAGATCGCCGAGAGCGGCATGAAGTAGCGCTCGACCTCGTCGTCGAGCGTCACGTCGAGCACCGCGAGCGCGTGCGGCCCCTCCATCTCGCCCAGCGGCGTGAGCGAGACCTTCCGGATCGCCTTGTCCTTGGCCGCGAACCAGCGCTGGCGCGGCAGGAACTGCGGCAGCACGTCGGCCTCGAGCTGGCGCCCCTCGCGGCCCGAGACGGCCGTGTCGATGCGCCCGTCGCGGGTGGTCAGCGTGATGAACTCCGGCAGCGGCTGGGCCATGGGGACGTGCCAGTCGGGGGCCTGGCTCTCGTCGGCCAGCAGGAACCAGAAGAAGCCGTAGGCCGGCAGGGTGACGAGGTAGGGCAGCGCGCCCACCGGCGGGAAGGGCGATCGGCCCGTGAGCTCGATCGGCACCCGGCCGGCGTGGGCGGCCAGGTTCAGCTCCACCGCCTGGGCCTGGCGCGAGAGGTTGGCGACGCAGAGCACCGCCTCGTCCTGCGTCTCGCGGACGTAGGCCAGGACCTTGCGGTTGCTCGGGTAGAGCAGCTTCATCTCGCCGCGGCCGAACACCGAATGGCCGCCGCGCACGGCGATCATGCGTTTCATCCAGTTCAGCAGCGAGGACGGGTCGTGCTGCTGCTCCTCGACGTTGACGGCCTGGAAGCCGTAGGTCGGATCCTGGATGGTGGGCAGGTAGAGCGCCTGGGGGACGGCGGTGGAGAAGCCCGCGTTGCGGTCTGGCGACCACTGCATCGGCGTGCGGACCCCATCGCGGTCGCCGAGGTAGTAGTTGTCGCCCATGCCGACCTCGTCGCCGTAGTAGAGGATCGGCGTGCCGGGCATCGACATCAGGAGCGAGTTCAGCAGCTCGATCTTGCGCCGGTCGTTCTGCATCAGGGGCGCCAGGCGGCGGCGGATCCCCATGTTGATGCGCGCGCGGCGGTCGGAGGCGTAGAACTCCCAGAGGTAGTCGCGCTCGCGGTCGGTCACCATCTCGAGCGTCAGCTCGTCGTGGTTGCGCAGGAAGATCCCCCATTGGCAACCCTCGGGGATCTCGGGCGTCTGGCGGATGATGTCGGTGATCGGGTGCCGATCCTCCTGCGCGAGCGCCATGTACATCCGCGGCATCAGGGGGAAGTGGAACCCCATGTGGCACTCGTCGCCCTCGCCGAAATAGGGGCGCGTGTCCTCGGGCCACTGGTTGGCCTCCGCGAGCAGCATCCGGCCCTCGTAGTGCGCGTCGAGGTCGCGCCGGATCGCCTTCAGCACCTCGTGGGTCTCGGGGAGGTTCTCGTTGTTGGTGCCGTCGCGCTCGACGAGGTAGGGGATCGCGTCGAGCCTGAGCCCGTCCACCCCCATGTCGAGCCAGAAGTGCATCACGTCGAGCACCGCCTCCATCACGGCGGGGTTGTCGAAGTTCAGATCCGGCTGGTGGCTGAAGAAGCGGTGCCAGTAGAATTGCTCGGCCACCGGATCCCAGGACCAGTTGGAGGGCTCGGTGTCGGTGAAGATGATGCGCGTCTCGGGCCATTTGGCGTCGTCGTCGGACCACACGTAGAAGTCGCGCTCGGGGCTGCCCTTGGGCGCGTGGCGCGCGCGCTGGAACCACTCATGCTGGTCGGAGGTGTGGTTGATGACCAGCTCGGTGATGACCTTCAAGCCCCGCCGGTGCGCCTCGTCCACGAAGCCCCGGAAGTCCTCCAGCGTGCCGTAGGAGGGGTTCACGGCCTTGTACTCGGCGATGTCGTAGCCGTCGTCCCTGAGCGGCGAGGGGTAGAAGGGCAGCAGCCACACGGCGGTGGCGCCCAGCTCCTGCACATGGTCGAGCCGCCGCATGAGGCCCGCGAAGTCGCCCATCCCGTCGCCGTTGGAATCCTGGTAGGCCTTGACGTGGACCTGGTAGATCACCGCGTCCCGATACCAGTCGGCGCGGGTCTCGGCGGCGGCCTCCACGGCCTCCTCGGCGGCGTCCTTCATCGGGTGGCTCTTCTCACTGGGGTCATCGCGGGGTGTCGCCGGGAGGCGGACCGTCGGGGCGCTTCATCGCGCGGCGGCCCGGCGGGCGCAACCCATCCTCAACGCGCGGTTGCGCCCCACCGGCCCCGCGCTCAGCGCGGGGCTCCCGGCGGCAGCAGGCGCCAGATGGCGTAGGGACGCTCGAACGGGTCGAGCCGCAGGGACTGGGCCTTGCCGTGCCAGGTGAAGCGGTTGCCGTGGATCGCGTCCTCGACCTCGATCGAGGCGGCGTCGGGCAGGCCGAACTCCCACAAGGGCACCTCGAAGGCGAACTCCGCGGGCGCGTGCGGGTCGATGAGGACGTGGAACAGCAGGTAATCCTCGGCGGTCTCGTCCCACTTGCCGTAGCAGAGCACCTGGTCGTGCATCGCGCTGTAAAAGCGCAGGCCCGTGAAGCTCCGCATCGCCGGGCGCTCGGCGCGCAGGCGGTTCAGCAGGCGGATGTCGTCCTGGATGTTGCCGGGCTGGTCGAAGTCCCAGTGGCGGAGCTGGTACTTCTCGGAGTCGAGATACTCCTCGCGGCCCGGCAGGGCGGCGCCCTCGCAGATCTCGATGCCGTTGTAGATGCCGTAGCTGCCCGCGAGCGAGCCCGCCAGCAGCGTGCGGGTGCGAAAGCCCGGCCGGCCCGAGGACTGGAGGAACACCGGGTTGATGTCGGGCGTGTTGACGAAGAAGTTGGGCCGCATGACGTGGCGGCACTCCTCGGTCGTCAGCTCGGTGAGGTAGTCGGTCAGCTCGGCCTTGGTGTCGCGCCAGGTGAAGTAGCTGTAGGACTGGCTGAACCCGACCTTGGCGAGCCGCTTCATGACCTTCGGGCGCGTGAACGCCTCGGCCAGGAACACCGCCTCGGGGTGCTGGACGCGGACCTCGCGGATCATCCACTCCCAGAACGGGAACGGCTTGGTGTGGGGGTTGTCCACGCGGAACATCAGCACGCCGTGGTCGATCCAGAACAGGATCACGTCCCGGATCGCCTCCCAGAACGGGGCGTTCGGCTTGCCGTCCGCGAGGTAGTAGCGGAAGTTGACGATGTCCTCATACTTCTTCGGCGGGTTCTCGGCATACTTGATGGTGCCGTCGGGCCGGCGATCGAACCAGTCGGGATGCTCCTCGATCCACGGATGGTCCGGCGAGGCGTTGAGCGCGATGTCGAGCGCCAGCTCGATGCCCTTGGCTCGCGCCGCCTCCACGAGCGCGTCGAAGTCCTCCAGCGTGCCCAGCTCGGGATGCACGGAGGTGAAGCCGCCCTCGGGCGAGCCGATGGCGTAGGGGCTGCCCACGTCGCCGGGCTCGGCGCGCAGCGAGTTGTTCTTGCCCTTGCGGTTGGTGGTCCCGATCGGGTGGATCGGCGGGAAGTAGAGCACGTCGAACCCAAGGCCGCGCACGTAGTCGAGCTTGGCCGTAACGTCGCGGAAGGTGCCGTGGACGCCCTCCTCGCCCTGCGAGCGCGGCAGCATCTCGTACCAGGCGCTGAACGCCGCCGCCTCGCGGTCGGCGAAGAGCGGCAGGACGCGGGCATACCGGGAGAGGTTCGCGCGCGGCTCCGCGCGGCGCATCAGCGCCACCGCCTCGGGCTCCATGAGGGGGTCGATCCCCTGCCCCGCCCGGCCGAGCAGCTCCTCCAGGGCGCGCTTGTCCTCGGGGGCCTCGTCGGACGCCGCGTCGAGCGCGCCTTTGACCAGCAGGCGCCCCTCCTCGGCCTCGACGCTCACGTCCTGGCCGGCCGCGATCTTCTTGGCGGTGTCGCGGTGCCACGCGCCGTAGAGGTCGCGCCAGGCGATCAGCGTGTAGTCGTAGTAGCCGGGCGACGGCACGGTGATCTCGCAGCCCCAGCGGTCGTTGACGATCTGCGCCATCTCGACCTCGGACCAGGCGCCCGCGCCCTCCGCGCGCCAGAGCGCGGCCACGCGGATCACCTCGTGCCCGTCGGAGAAGGCGTCGGCCTCGATCCGCATCGGGCGCCCGGCTACGCATTTGGCGGCGAAGCGGCCCGCGTTGATCTCGGGCTCGACGGCCTCGATGGCGACGCGGCGCTCGGCCAGCGCCTCCAGCCGCTCGCGGGCGGGGTCGGACGCCGCGGCGTCGGGGGCGCCCGACCCGTCGCGCGACCCGCGCGCTTTCGCGGGCTTCGAGGCCTTCGCCCCGCCCTTCGCCTCGGCCCGGGCCCCGATCGGCGCAGGGGTCTCGACCTCGGACGCGCCCGCCGCGCCCGGATGCGCCCTCCGGTCGCGGGCGGGATCCGAGCGGGCGTCCAGGGGCGCCGGGGTCTCGACCTCCGAGGCGCCGGCCGCGCGCCGCCGGGTCTTGGTCGCCCCAGGGGACTTCGCAGAGGACTTGCCGGCGGACTTGCCTGCGGACTTGCCGGCGGAGCGCGACGTGGAGTTGGATCGATCAGCGGTCAAGGCGACGAATCCCCGTATCAGCGTGAGCCCGACTGTCGGCTTGGTTCGGGTCGATAGCGCCTCCTCAACCGGGGCGCCAGAGCGCGGTTCCGCTCGCCGGGCGTCGATCGCCCTTCCCGGCGATCACATCGAGCGGCCGGCGATCTGGCGGGCGAGGTCGCGCACCGCGCGCGAGCGGGCGTCGGCGATGGCGGCGGCGCCCAAGGCGGGCCGGTAGGGCACCGCCACCTCGAAGCGCTCCGACCGGTCGCGCGACGTGTCGAGCTCGCCTCGCAGATCGGCGACATGGTAGAGGCCGGACATCCGGAACACGCCGTCCATGCCGGCGGCCAGGCGCGTCGCGCGCACCTCGACGCGCGCCTCGGGCAAGGCGTCGTAGGGCCAGGGCTCGGCGGCGACGCGAGCGGCGCTGACGCCGCTCAGCACCTCCACCAGGTCGAGCGTGATGGCGCGGGCGGGCAGGTCGGCCCACTCGGCGTCCTCGACCGGCATCAGGCTGCCGCCGGCGCCCTCGTAGTAGATGGTCTCCGTCTCGGCGTAGGTCGGCAGCGAGACCTCGCGCACCTCGATCGACGCGTAGGCCACGGGGATGCGCTCGCCGGGGTCCGAGGGGCCCGGTCGCGCCGCGAGCGTCGGCGCGGGCGCCGAGAACAGGATCGGATCGGCGCCGCAGCCCGCGAGGAGGAAGGCGGTCGTCAGGAGTGCGTGTTGCATCATCGCCCCAGCAGCAAGGAGTTGGGCCGGCGCTCGATCGCGCGGGCGAGGGAGGCCACCGCGTCGGCGGCCTGTTGGACGTCCCTGAGCGCCGTGCGCGCCTCGCGCGGCAGCTCCGCGTCGCCATAGGCGCCGATCGTCGCCTCGGCCTGCCCGATCAGGGCCTCGACGCGCGCGACCAGCGCCGGCAGGCCCTCGGCCGCGCCGGCGACGCCCTCCGCGGCCTGCCGCGCCGAGGCCAGCGTGGCGTTGACGTTCTCCACCGTGCCGCCCTCGCGCAGATCCGACAGCGTCGCCTCGACCTCGGCCAGCGCGGTGTTGAGGGCGGCCGGCAGGGCCTGCGCCGACTCCTGGCCGACCACCGCGTCGGCGCTCCGCACCAGCGCCGTCGCCTGGTCCACCAGCGCCTCGAGCGGCAGCGCGCGCGCCTCGGCGCTCAAGGCCCGGAGATTGGCCACGATCTCGGGCACGCCGTCGGTGGCGCCGGCCACGTCCTCGGCCGCCGCGCGCGCGGCGTCGAGCGCGGCCGCGAGGGAGGCCGCGGCGCCGGCCTCGCGCAGCTGCGTCAGCAGCGCGTTCAGCTCGGAGGCGGTCGTCGCCAGCTCGGCCGGCAGGCGCCGGGTGGCGTCTTGCGAGGCGAGCGCGTCGATGCTCGCCAGCAGCTGGGTGAGCTCGGTCACCGCGGCGTCGATCGGCAGCGCGCGCACGTCCTCGGCCACACCCTGGAGCTCGGCGATGAGGTCGGGCAGGCCCTCCGAGGCCACGGCGAACTCGAGCGCGGTCTCCTCCGTGGCGTCGGCCGCGTCCGAGGCGGCCTGCGCGGCCTCGGCGAAGGCCACGAGGATGTCCTGCTCGCGGAAGTTCACGAGGATCGCGCCGAACTCCTCCACCGCGAGCGCCACGCTCGCCGGGAGCCCCTGCGCCGCCTCGCCGCCGACGATGGCCTCGGCGCTGCCGAGGATCGCGCTCGCGCGCTCCACGATCCGCGGCAGGGGCCGGCGCACGTCCGCCACCAGCCCGGTCAGGCCCGTCAGCAGCGCGGGCGCGCGCTCGGCCGCCGCGCCGACGGCGGTCGCGGCCGCGCCGGCGGCGTCGAGCGCGACCAGCAGCCGCTCGGCGCCGCCCTGCTCGCGCAGCTCGCCCAGGATCGCGCTCGCCTCCGCGGAAGCCGCCGCGAGGTCGGCCGCGGCCGCGTCGATCCGCTCGGGCAGGCCCTGGACGCCCGGCGAGCCGGTGACCCCCCGCACGTCCGACAGGATCGCGCGCAGCTCGCCGGGCGCGGCCTGGAGGTCGGGGCTGTTGGCGAGCGAGGCCGCGCCGCTCAGGAAGGCGGTGGTCGAGGCCAGCAGCTCCTCCAGCGGCAGCGCGGAGACGCGCTCGAAGAGGCCCGAGGCCGAGGCCGCGACGTCGGGCAGATCCGACTCGACGGTGGGCAGAGCCGGATAGGGCTCGGCGTCCACGTCGAGCGCGGCCTCGGGCGCGCCCTCCACGTCGGCCAGCTCGACCTTGAGGCCGCCGGTCAGGAAGGAGGCGGAGGCGAGCTGGGCGCGCAGCCCCTCGGCCACGCGCGAGCGCAGGAACGCGAGCGGCGCGTCGCCCGGCGCGAGGCCCAGGCGCGAGGGCTGGATCTCGAGCGTGGTCAGCAGCCGCACCTCGGCGTCGCCGAAGCGCTCGGCATCGACCACGCCCGCGACCGACAGGACCTGCCCGATGGTCAGCCCGCGCAGCTCGACCGGCGCGCCGGCCGAGAGCCCGCCGACCTCGCCCGAGAACACGGCCGTGACGACGAGCGCCTCCTCGTCGGGCGTCAGCGTCATGGCGGCGCGCGCCTCGTCCTCGCCGGGATAGACGCGGAAGAGCGTGCCGTCCTCGACGGGCTCGCCGCCCGAGACCACGGTGTCGAAGGAGACGCCCCCCGCGAGCAGCGTGGCGACCGAGGCGAAGTCGATCTCGGCGCCCTCGAGGCCGAAGCTGAAGCTGAAGCCCGAGGCGTCCCAGAACCGGGTCGCGCTGGTCACGAGCTGGTCGTGGGGCGCGTAGATCACCGCCTCGGCCAGAGCCGTCAGGCCGTCCTCGCTCAGGCCGGCGCGGGCGACGCGGCCGACCTCGATGCCCTTGTAGAGGATCGGCGCCTCGGCGTTGAGCCCCTCGCCCGCGTCGGTGGCCAGCACCAGGCTGAGCCCCTCTCGACCCGGCTCGAAGAGCGGCGGCTCGTCGAGGCCGACATGCCGCGCCTCGAACCCCCCCGGCTCCAGGTTCCACGCGCCTTCGATGTAGACGCCCGACAGCACCGTCTGGAGCCCGGTGACGCCGCGCGTCGAGACCTCGGGGCGCACCACCCAGAAGCTCGCGTCCTCGTCGATGAAGGGCGCGACCTCGTCGGTGACGCGCACCGAGACCAGCACCTGGCCGAGCCCCTCGGTGAAGCTCACCTCCTCGACCTGCCCCACGACCACGTCGCGGTAGCGCAGCTCGGTCTCGCCCGCGGCGACGCCCGAGGCGTTCTCGAAGGTGATCCGCACGAGCGGTCCGCGCTCGGCGTAGTTGCGCCACACCAGCAAGGCCGACACCGCGAGCGCCAGGATCGGCACCAGCCACACCGGCGACGGCAGCCGGCGCACCCGGCCCGGCTCGACGGCCGTCTCGGGCACGCCGCCCGGCGGGGGGGTCCGCGGCGGGTCGGGCGGGGGGGCGTCGCGCGCCTCGCTCACGGGGCGCTCTCGGGGTGCTCGGCGCTCACGGGGCGCTCGCGGGGTGTTTCGGTGCTCACGGGGCGCTCGCGGGGGGCGCCCGGCGGGGCGCGGTCCCAGATCAGGCGCGGGTCGAAGGCGCGCGCCGAGAGCATGGTGAAGATCACCGAGAGCGCGAAGGCGACGGCGGCGGGGCCGGGCCGGACGGTCGCCAGCACGTTGATCTGCACCAGGGCCGAGGTGATGGCGACGACGAACACGTCGATCATCGACCAGCGCCCGATGAACTCGACCACCTCGTAGAGCTGCTGGCGGCGATGGTGGTTGCCCTCGCGGCCCAGATGCACCGAGACGGCGAGCCAGGCGATGGCGATGAACTTGGCGACCGGGATGCCGACGGAGGCGAGCAGCACGATGCCGCCCACGAACCAGGCCCCCTCCATCGCCAGCTCGACGGCGCCGCCGACGATGTTGGCGTCCTGGCTCTCGAAGAACAGCCGCGTGCGCAGCATCGGCAGGGTGTTGGCGGGGATGTAGGCGATCACGCCCGCGATCCACCACGCCCAGACCCGCTCGAGGCTCGCGGGGCCGCGCGAGGAGAGCCGCTGGCCGCAGCGCCCGCAGCGCCTTCGCCCCGCGGGCCAGACGCGGGTGCAGCGGGTGCAGCCCAGCAGCCCCGCCTCGCGGGCGGTGACGAGCGCGCCCGACGCGAGCGGCACCGCGTGGTCGGTCGGCGCGAGGCCCGCGGGCTCGCCCGGGGCCCCGGTCGCGTCGGCCGCGCTCACGGGCGGCCGGCCCGCTCGGCCGCCTCGAGCGCGCGCCAGAGGCTCCAGCGATCCATCAGGGCGTCCTGGAGCACGCCGACGGCGACGAGGGCGCCGAAGAGCCAGAACGCCGGGCCGAGCGAGATCGCCGCCAGCTCGCCGATCTTGACCAGCGCGATCGAGGTGCCGATGACGAAGATCTCGGCCATCGACCAGGGCTTGAGCTCCTCGTCGAGGCGGAAGGCCGCGCGCGCGCCCGGCAGCGGGGGACGGCCCGTCATGACGGGGCCGAACGCCCAAAGGATCAGCGCCACCCGCGCCACCGGCACCAGCACGATCATCGCCAGCACCGCGACCGAGAGCGGCGCCAGCGGGCCGCCGGCGAAGGCCAGCGCGGCGCCGACGATCGAGACCTGCGAGCGCAGGCCGCCCGCGCTGATGCTGATGAAGGGCAGGAACACGGCCGCCAGCATCAGGACCATCACCGCGACCGACAGCCCCAGGACGTGGACCGAGGCCGGGCCCCGCGGCGCGATCAGGACCGTGCCGCACCGCACGCATCGGGCCCGCCCGCCGGGCCGCGGCACGACCGCGCGCAAGAGCGCGTCGCAGCGCGGGCAGGCGATCAGCTCGCCCTCGCCGCGCGCGGCCAGCCCCTGCGCGACCGCCACCGACACGGCGCGCGCGGGACGGACCGAGGCTCGAGGCTGGGCCGGCGCGTTCATGGCGCGCACCATGGGCGGGGCACCCGGCCGTGTCCATGGCGGGGCGCGCCCGTGGCCGCCGGCGCGGGGCGCCTTTGGGGTCGCGGCGCCACACCTTGCCGTGAGGCGGGCCGTCTTGCCGTGAGGCGGGCCGTCGAGGCCCGGCGTCC
This sequence comes from uncultured Alphaproteobacteria bacterium, assembly GCA_963799455.1. Lineage (GTDB taxonomy): Bacteria > Pseudomonadota > Alphaproteobacteria > Rhodobacterales > Rhodobacteraceae > CAWCXF01. The sequence goes on from CAWCXF010000008.1 coordinate 453,901, forward strand.
TCAGGTCCAGTAGAGGATGCGCGCGCCCGGCAGGCGACGCGCCACCCCCTCCTCGAGCGCCGCGCGAAGCTCGTGCATCAAGCCCTTGGGGTAGACGTATTTCGTCCCCCCGAACTTGCCCCGCTTGCGCGCGCGCGCCGTCTCGTCCATCTCGAGCGATCCGGCCGGGTACCAGCCCGTCAGCACCGCCTTCGAGCCCGGCGTGAAGCGGTGGGTGATCAGCTCGACGGTCAGGTCCGCGCCGGGGGGCAGCTCGGCGGCCGCACGACCGAGCAGGTCGTCGTAGGCCTCGCGCCAGCCCTCGACCGGCATGATCGGCGCCACCGTCAGCCCGACCGGGTAGCCCGCCCGCGCCAGCCGCCCCATCGCCCGGAGCCGCGCGCGCAAGGGCGCGGTGCCCCCCTCGAAGCGCCGCGTCACGACCTCCGCGTTGACCGAGAAGCGCGCCCGCGTGCGGCCCCGATGCGCGATCCGCGCCAGCCGCTCCACGTCCGCGAACTTGGTGGTGAACCGAAGCTGCACGTCCTCGCGCCAGGCGCCGAAATGCGCCACCGCCTGCGACAGCGCGTCGCCGAGGTGATCGAGCGCCAGCGGGTCGGTGTAGCACGACGCCTCGAAGGTGGTGCCCTCTCGCGCGCGCGCCTCGGAGCGCGAGGTGACCTGGCCCCGCCCCACGAAGGGCTCGAGCCCGGCCAGGATCTCGGGCAGGTTGGCGAAGAGCCGCGTCACCGGCGGCCCCGCCAGCGAGCCCGCGAGGTAGCAGTACTGGCAATGCGCGGGGCAGCCCGTGGCGAGGTCGAAGCGCCAGTCGGCCGAGGGCGGGATCGGCTGGGGGCGCATCGCCGAGGGCGGGGCCACCGTGACGGCGAGCGTGGACTTGGCGCGGCGGTAGGTCTCGGCCTCGTCCTCGCCCTTGAGCCCGGTGATCCGGTCGCCCGCGAGCTCGACCACCTGCGAGCCCATCGCGCTCGCGCGCTCGGCCACGAGGGCGGCCATCGGCCAGTCGCGCGCGGCGCGTGTGATCAGCACGCGTCGGGGGCGCCAGGGCCGCTCGGCCTCACGGGCATCGGGGCGGTCGGCCGGGTCGCCGCGCGGCGCAAGATCGCGGGCGGGCGCGGCGTCGTGCGGGGCGTCGTGCGGGGCGGCTGGGGCGGTCCTCGGGCTCGGCATGGCGGCCCATCGCCCGGACCGGGGGACGGGTTCCTTCGGCCACGCCCCCCGCGACGATCGGACCCCTCGCGGGCCGCGAGGGGCTGACGGGGTGGTGGCGCCATGTCAGGCTGGCGCGTCATCCGTCCGCAGAGAGATCCCCATGTCCATCCCAACCGCGCTCGCCGCCACGCTCGCCCTGGCGGCGTCGCCGGCCCTTTCCGCCACCCTGGCCGAGATCTCCGGGGGCTTCTCGCTCTCGGCGGCGGGGGAGATCCCCCGGGGCGTGGAGGTCTCGCTCGACGAGCCGATCGCCTTCTCCGACACCTTCGTCACCCCCGGCTCCACCGCCGAGGCCGAGGCCGACGCGCCGGGCGACGCGCTGTCGGGGCGGATCGAGGCCCGCGCCTTCACCGACGGCGACGCCGTGGCGCTGGGCGAGGGGCTCTACGTCGTCGGCGCCTTCGTCGAGAACACCACCGGCGGGCCGCTGGGCGTCTCGGCGCTCGTCGACTACGACCTGACGGCCTTCGCCGCCGCCGGCGCCCCCGAGCGCGACGACGCCCTGGCGGCGATCGCCCTGGAGCTGCTGATCGACGGGGCGCAGGTGCTCTTCCAGGAGGTCGTGGGCGAGGCCGCGGCCCCCGGGGAGGCGAGCCTCTCGGACGCCTTCGAGTATGAGCTCCTGCTGCCCCCCTTCGCCACGGCCGAGGTCGTGCTGGCGCTCGACGGCTTCGCCTTCGCCTCCGAGCCCGCGCCGGTCCCCCTGCCCGCCGGCCTGCCCCTGCTCGCCGGGGCGCTGGGCGGCCTCGCCCTGCTGCGCCGAGGGGCCTCTGCCCGGGCCTGACGCGCGCCGCGCATGGCGAGGCGGGTTGGCCGCTCCTCGAGGACCGCCATCGCCCATGGGGCGGGCGCGACGCCGCGCGCCGGCCGACCGCAGGGGGACCGTGACCGCTCGCGCCCCACTCGCCGCGCCCGCCCTGGCGGCGAGCGTCGCCCGGACCTCGGTCTGGTTCACGCTGAGCTTCGACGGGGTGCCGGAGGGCATCCCCGTCCACCGGGGACCGGGAGTGGGCGGCGTCCACCGCCACGTGGGCGCTTCACGACCCGCTTCGACCTCTCCGCCGAGGCCCAGGCGGAGGAGGCGACGGCCGGGGAGGGGGACGGGCTCGATTCGTTCCTCCGCGCCCCGAGCGCCTCGTCCAGGACCACGACGGCCCGAACCCGGCCGCCGTGGCGCCGGGGCCGGTGACGCTCTCGGGGGTGCTCGACCACGGGCTTTCGGCACGGGCGACGGTGGACGACGCCGCGCTCGACGACGCGATGGGCGCGGCGGTCCGCGAGACGGCGGTGGGCGGCAGCCCGCCGCGCGGCGACGAGCCGGCCTCTCGCCTCGACGCCGTCCGGCGCCGGCCGCGCTCCGATCCGCGGCGGGGCAGCCTCCGCCTCGGGATCACGACCGGCCCCCGCACGACCCGCTTCGGCCGCCCCGCCCTCGATCGCGTCGAGATCGCCTCCTTCGCCGAGGCTTGGGGCGCGGCGGAGGACGTCTCCGCCGAGGTCCATCGGCCTGCCGGCGATGGAGGTGGGCCTGGGCGCTCTGACCCTCCTGCGGCGCAGGGCCTGAGGCGGGCCGCGCGCGCCGGTCCGGCCAGCGGGGCCGCGCCGTGGCCGCGGCCCGAGACGGCGCTCCTCCGCCGGCGCGCGGTGTGGCGGAGGAGGTGGGATTCGAACCCACGGTGCGCTTGCGCGCACGCCGGTTTTCAAGACCGGTGCGTTCGACCGCTCCGCCACTCCTCCGGGCCGGCGCCCCGATAGCGCGCCGCGCCGGGGCCGCCAAGCCGGGGGGCCGTCGGGCGCGCGGGTCTTGGCCGCGCAGGGCGACGCGGCTAGGATCGCGCGACGGGGAAGACCGGGACGAGGGGCGGCGATGGGGACGACGCGCGCATGAGGGGCCCCGCATGAGGTTCGCCGCGCTGCTCCTGGCCGCGGCTCTCGGCGGCTGCGGCGGGATCGGCGGCGCGGGCGGCGACGAGGCGCCCGCGGGCGACGCTCGGACGCCGATTCGGACCGCGGAGGGCGACGCGCTGGCGCCCGAGGACTTCGCCTTCTCCGGCGAGGGGCTGTGGGACGGACGGCCCTCGCTCGGGGGCGTCTGGGTCGCCCATCCCGACGCCGCGGCGCCGGGACGCGTGCTGATCCGTCACGAGGGGAGCGGCGCCGAGGTCACGGGGGCGCTCTTCAGGCGAGACGGCGCCGCCGCCGGGCCGGCGCTCCAGGTGTCGTCCGACGCCGCCGAGGCGCTCGGCCTCGTCGCGGGCCGGCCGGCGCCGTTGAGCGTCACCGCGCTCAGGCGGCCCGGGACGGCGGAGCCCGGGACGGCAGGGACGGACGCGATGGACGCCGGGATCGAGCCCGGCGGCGAGGGGCCCGGCGGCGGGATCGCCGAGCCGGCCGCCGCCCCCTCGGAGCCGGAGGCGGCGCGACGGGCGCCCGCCGCGTGGGGCGCCTTAGGGCGCCGTTGACGATTCGAGCGCGAACGAGGCCGGGACGATCGCCACGCCGGGGCCGCGGCCGAGCGCGTGCCGGGAAAACCGCAGGAGACATCATGACCGCCGCCTGGACCACACCCCGCCTCCTCGCCGCCGCGCTGTCCGCGCTGATGGCGCTCGCGGGCACCGCATCCGCCTTCGAGACCGCGGCCCGCGCCGCCTACGTCGCGGACCTCACCACCGACACCGTGCTGATGGAGAAGGAAGCCGACACGCCGCTGCCGCCGGCCTCGATGTCGAAGCTGATGACGCTCTACATGCTGTTCGAGGCCCTGGAGGACGGGCGCGTCGACCTCGAGACCCGCTTCCCCGTCTCGCCCGAGGCGCGCGCGATGGGCGGCTCGACGATGTTCCTCAACGAGCGCGACCGCCCGACCGTCGAGGAGCTCATCCAGGGCATCGTCGTGCAGTCGGGCAACGACGCCACCGTGGTGGTGGCCGAGGGGCTCTCGGGCACCGAGGCGGCCTTCGCCCGCCTGATGAACGAGCGCGCCGTCGATCTCGGGATGCGCGACACGACCCTCGTCAACGCCTCCGGCTGGCCCGATCCGGACCACCGCATGTCCACCCGCGACCTCGGCATCCTCGCCACGCGGCTGATCGAGGACTTCCCGCAATACTACCCCTACTTCGCCCAGGAGGAGTACGACTTCGACGGCCGCGCGCCGCAGAACCGGTTCAACCGCAACCCGCTCCTGAGCCTCGGCATCGGCGCCGACGGGCTCAAGACCGGGCCACACCGAGGAGGCCGGATACGGTCTCGCCGGTTCGGCCGAGCAGGACGGGCGGCGCATCGTCTTCGTCATCACCGGGCTCGACAGCCAGCAGGCCCGCTCGCAGGAGGCCGAGCGCATCATCGCCTGGGCGTTCCGCCAGTTCGTCGAGCGCACCGTGGTGCCGGCCGGCACGCGGCTCGCCGAGGCGCCGGTCTGGATGGGCGCCGAGGGCAGCGTGGGCCTGGTGGCGCCGCAGGACGTGACCCTCCTGCTGTCGGCCACCGCGCGCGACGAGACCGAGGCCCGGGTGGTCTTCGACGCGCCCGTCGAGGCGCCGGTCGCGGCGGGCCAGGAGATCGGGGCCCTGGTGATCGAGCGCGCGGATCTGCCCCCCGCCCGCCTGCCCCTGGTGGCCGAGAGCGCGGTGGCGCGCGGCGGCTTCGTGCCCCGCGTGACGACGGCGGCGCGGACGCTCTTCCGCGACCTCGCGGGGGACGCGCTGGGCGCGCTGTGAGGCCCGCGCCGCGCTTCGTCACCTTCGAGGGCATCGACGGCTCGGGCAAGTCCACCCAGGCGCGGCTGCTGAGTCGACGCGATGCGGCGGGCGGGACGCGACGTGGTGCTCACGCGCGAGCCCGGCGGCTCGCCCGGCGCCGAGGCGATCCGCGAGATGGTGCTCACCGGCGAGCCGGGGCGCTGGTCGGCGGTGACCGAGGCGCTGCTCTTCACCGCCGCGCGGCGCGACCATCTGGAGCGCGTGATCGAGCCCGCGCTGGCCCGGGGCCGCACCGTGATCTGCGACCGCTTCGCCGACAGCACGCGGGTCTACCAGGGCGCCTCGGGGCGCGGCGATCTGCGCGGGCTGGTCGACCGCCTCCACGCCGAGGCGATCGGCCGCGAGCCCGACCTGACGCTGGTGATCGACCTCGACGCGCGGATGGCGCTGAGGCGTGCGGGCGCCCCCGAGACCCGCTTCGAGGCGATGGGGCTCGCCTTCCAGGCGCGCCTGCGCGACGGCTTCCTGGCGCTCGCGCGCGAGTTCCCGGCCCGCTGCCGCGTGATCGACGGCGCCGGCGCCCCGGAGGCGGTGGCCGCGCGCGTGGCGGGCGCGGTCGAGGCGGCGCCCGCATGAGCGAGCCCGCGCGCGCGGGCGACGCGGTGGAGGGCGCGCCGCATCCCAGCGAGACGCTCCGCCTCGTCGGCCAGGAGGCGGCGGAGGCGGAGCTGCTGGGGGCCATGGCCTCGGGGCGGCTGCACCACGCCTGGCTGATCGCGGGGCCGCGCGGGGTCGGCAAGGCGACGCTCGCCTACCGCGCGGCGCGCGCGCTGCTGGCGTCCGACGGCGTGCCCAGGACGCTCGACCTGGCCCCCGACCATCCCGTCGCGCGGCGCGTGCGCGCGGGATCCGAGCCGCGGCTGACGGTGCTCAGGCGCGAGTGGGATCGCGCCCGCGACCGGCTGCCCGACGTCATCGGCGTGGACGCGGTGCGCCGCCTGATCGCCCGGCTGTCGCTGTCGGCCGCCGACGGCGGCCGGCGGGTCGTGATCGTGGACGCCGCCGACGAGATGAACCCGCAGGCCGCCAACGCGCTGCTGAAGCTCCTGGAGGAGCCGCCCGAGCGCGCGACGATGCTGCTCGTCGCGCACCGCCCCTCGGCGCTGCTGCCCACCATCCGCTCGCGCTGCCGGGTGCTGCGGCTGCGCCCGCTCGGGGCCCGCGCGATGGCCGAGGCGATGGGGAGCGAGGACGCGCCCGCCCTCGCCGCGCTCTCGGGGGGCTCGATGGGCGAGGCGCTGCGGCTCGCGGCGGGCGATGGCCCCGCGCTCTACGCCGAGATCGTGGCGCTCGTCGCCACCGCGCCGGGCCTCGACCGAGAGGCGGCGCTGCGGCTCGCAGAAGCCGCCGCGGGGCGCGCCGCGGCGGGGCGGCGCGACCTCACCGTGTCGCTGATCGAGGCCGTGCTGGCGCGGCTCGCGCTGACGGGCGCCGCCGGCACGCTCGATCCCCAGGCCGCGCCCGGCGAGGCGCGGATCCTCGGAAGGCTGGCTCCGGGCCCGGCCGCGGGGCGGCTCTGGGCCGAGGCGCAGCAGACCTTGGGCGAGCGCATGCGGCGGGGGCTCGGCGTCAACCTTGACCCTGCCGTGCTGCTCATCGATACGCTGCGGCGGATCGACGAGACGGCGGCACGGGCCGCGCGCGGCGCCCGGGGGCCAGGCGATGACGGACCACGACGCGCCGCCAGACCCGGCCTGAGCCCGGGCCCCTGAGACCCGGGCCCCGAGACCTGGGCCAGACCGGGCCCCGGAGACCCGGGCTCCTGGGGCTCCGGCCGAGGCGCCGCCAGAGATCACCGACAGCCACTGCCACCTCGACTTCCCGCAGTTCGACGGCGAGGTCGGCGCCCTGGTCGAGCGGGCGCGCGAGGCCGGGGTCACGCGCATGGTGACGATCTGCACCAAGCTGCGCGAGGCCCCGCGCGTCGCCGCCATCGCCGACGCCCACGCCCCCGTCTTCTGGGCCGCCGGCACCCATCCGATGAGCGCCGCCGCCGAGCCCATGGCGAGCGTGGACGACCTCGTGGCGCTGGCCGAGCACCCCAAGATGGTCGGCATCGGCGAGACCGGGCTCGACTACCACTACACCGCCGACAGCGCGGCCGCGCAGCAGGAGAGCCTGCGCGTGCACATCGAGGCGGCGCGCCGCACGGGCCTGCCGCTCATCGTGCACGCCCGCGACGCCGACGAGGACATGGCGCGGATCCTGGCCGAGGAGCACCGCGCCGGCGCCTATCGCTGCGTCATGCACTGCTTCAGCTCCGGCCCGCGCCTCGCCGAACGCGCGCTCGATCTCGGATTCCACCTCTCGATGTCGGGGATCGCCGCCTTCCCGCGCTCCGAGGCGCTGAGGGAGATCTTCCGCTCGGCCCCCCTCGACCGCATCCTGGTCGAGACCGACGCCCCCTACCTCGCGCCCCCTCCGCACCGGGGCCGCCGCAACGAGCCCGCCTACGCGGCCCACACCGCGCGCGCCGGGGCCGAGGCGCTGGGCCTGCCCTACCCCGACTTCGCCGCCGCGACGCAGGCCAGCTTCGAGCGCCTGTTCGCGCGCGCCGCCACCGCCGCATGACGATGCGCTACACCATCCTCGGCTGCGGCTCCTCGGGCGGCGTGCCGCGCCTGGGCGGCCTGTGGGGCGCCTGCGACCCCGCCGAGCCGCGCAACCGCCGCAGGCGGTGCTCGATGCTGGTCGAGCGGATCGGCGAGGCGGGCGTGACGAGGGTGCTGATCGACACCTCCCCGGACCTGCGCCAGCAGCTCCTCGACGCGGGCGTCGGCACGCTCGACGCGGTGGCCTACACCCACGCCCACGCCGATCACGTCCACGGCATCGACGACCTTCGGATGATCGTCTTCAACATGCGCCGGCGCCTGCCCGTCTGGGCCGATCGGCCCACCCGCGCGTCGCTGACGGCGCGCTTCGGCTACGCCTTCGAGGCGCCGGAGGGCTCGCCCTACCCGCCGATCTGCGAGATGCACGACCTCGCGGGCGACGTGACCGTCGAGGGCGCGGGCGGCCCCGTGACGCTCGCGCCCTTCGAGGTCGATCACGGCGCCATGCCGGCGCTGGGGTTCCGCATCCACCGCCTGGCCTACCTCCCGGACGTGGTGGCGATCCCCGAGGCGGCCTGGCCCCTGCTCGACGGCCTCGACGTCTGGGTGCTCGACGCGCTGCGCCTGACGCCGCACCCGACCCACGCGCACCTCGCGCTCTCGCTCGACTGGATCGAGCGCGCCCGGCCGCGCCACGCCGTGCTGACGAACATGCACATCGACATGGACTACGCCGAGACCATGCGCGCCACGCCCGAGCACGTCGCGCCCGCCCATGACGGGCTGACCATCGAGCTGCCCGCCCGATGAGCGCCGGCCCCCTGGCCGCCGGCTGAATGGCCGCGCTGACGCAGGTCGTCCTGCCGGTCTTCCTCGTCATCGGCTTCGGCTACCTCGCGGCGCGGATCGGCTGGTTCTCGGAAGGAGGCGTGGACGGGCTGATGGTGTTCGCCCAGTCCTTCGCCATCCCGAGCCTGCTGTTCCGCGCGATCTCGACGCTCGATCTCGCCCAGGGCTTCGACCCGGCGCTGCTGATCTCGTTCTACGCGGGCGCGCTTCTGGGCTTCGCGGCAGGGCTCTTCGGCGCGCGCGTCCTCTTCGCGCGCCCCTGGGAGGACTGCGTGGCGATCGGCTTCTGCGGCCTGTTCTCGAACGCGGTGCTGCTGGGCCTGCCGATCACCGAGAGCGCCTACGGGCCGGACGCGCTCGGCCCCAACTACGCCATCGTGGCGTTCCATTCGCCCTTCGCCTACGGCGTCGGCATCACCGTCATGGAGGCGGTGCGCGGACGCGGCGGGGGGCCGGGCGCGATCGGCGCCAAGGTGGCGCGCGCGATGGTCCGCAACCCGCTCGTCATCGGGATCGTCCTGGGCTTCGCGGTCAACCTCCTCCGCGTCCCGCAGCCCGCCATCCTCGCCGAGGCGCTCGACCTGATGGTGCGCGCGGCCCTGCCCGCGGCGCTCTTCGGGCTCGGCGGCGTGCTCGTGCGCTACCGCCCCGAGGGCGACGCGCGCGCCATCGCCTTCGTCTGCGCGATCTCGCTGGTGCTGCATCCGGCGGTCACCTGGGGCCTCGGCCGGGCCTTCGCGCTGCCACAAGGCGAGTTCCGCTCGGCGGTGCTGACGGCGGCGATGGCGCCCGGCGTCAACGCCTATATCTTCGCCAACCTCTACGGACGCGCGAAGCGCGTCGCGGCCTCGTCCGTGCTGGCGGGCACGGCGGCGTCGCTGCTGACGGTGGCGGGTTGGCTGGCGCTGCTCGGGCCGTGAGCCCGAGCGGCGAGGGATGGTGCGGTCGAGAAGACTCGAACTTCCACGGGTGTTACCCCACAGCGACCTCAACGCTGCGCGTCTACCAATTCCGCCACGACCGCACGTCCGGGCGCACGTCCGGGCGCATGCCCGGGCGCGAGGCTGCTACACCGCGCGCGGCGCCGTGCCAAGCCCCTTCGCGCTTGCGCCCCCCCGCGGTCGCGTGGGATTCGACGCCCATGATCGAGTGGATCGTCGCCCCCGGCCTCACCCCCTACGAGGACGCGCTCGCCGCGATGGACGCGCGCGTGGAGGCGATCCTGGCGGGCGGCCCCGAGGCCGTGTGGCTGCTGGAGCATCCTGCGCTCTACACCGCCGGCGCCTCGGCGCGGCCCGACGATCTGCGCGACCCGGGGCGCTTCGCGGTCCACCGGTCGCGGCGGGGCGGGCAATACACCTATCACGGGCCGGGTCAGCGCGTGGCCTACGTCATGCTCGACCTCTCCCGGCGGGGCCGCGACCTGCGCCGCTTCGTCCGCTCCCTGGAGGGCTGGGTGATCGAGGCGCTGGCCGCCTTCGCCCTGCGCGCCGAGGCGCGGCCGGGGCGGGTCGGCGTCTGGGTGCCGCGGCCCGAGAAGCCGCCCCTGCCCGACGGCACGCCCCGGGAGGACAAGATCGCGGCCGTCGGCGTCCGCGTCCGCCGCTGGGTCGCCTTCCACGGCGTGGCGATCAACGTCGAGCCCGACCTCGCGCATTACGACGGCATCGTGCCCTGCGGCATCGCCGGCCACGGCGTCACGTCGCTGGTCGATCTCGGCCTGCCCGTGACGATGGCCGACCTCGACGCGGCGCTGCTCGCGGCCTTCGCGCCCGCCTTCGGCGAGGCGCCCGAGCCGGTCGCAGGCCCCCTCCCCGCCGCGCTCGCCTGACGGCTGCGCCGCCTCGCCGCAGCCCGTTGCTCCGGACGGCGGGGGCGGCTAAAAGCCGGGGGCACGGCCCGTCCACCGATGTCCCGGCCGCCCCCATCCCAGGAGATCCCGCCATGGCAGACGCCGCCATCCACGGGCACGAGGAGCACCAGCGCGGCTTCTTCACCCGCTGGTTCATGTCCACCAACCACAAGGACATCGGCATCCTCTACCTGTTCACGGCGGCCGCGGTGGGGTTCGTCTCCGTCGCGTTCACCGTCTACATGCGCATGGAGCTGATGAACCCCGGGGTCCAGTACATGTGCCTCGAAGGCGCGCGGCTGTTCGCGGCCGGCGAGGGCGACACCTGCACGCCCAACGGGCATCTGTGGAACGTGCTGATCACCGCGCACGGCATCACCATGATGTTCTTCGTGGTGATCCCCGCGCTCTTCGGGGGCTTCGGCAACTTCTTCATGCCGCTCCAGATCGGCGCGCCCGACATGGCGTTCCCGCGGCTCAACAACCTCTCCTACTGGCTCTTCGTCGCGGGCTCGTCGCTCGCCATCGCCTCGATCTTCGCGCCGGGCGGCAACGGGCAGACGGGCTCGGGGATCGGCTGGGTGCTCTACCCGCCGCTCAGCACGACCGAGGGCGGCTACTCGACCGACCTCGCCATCTTCGCGGTGCATCTCTCGGGCGCCTCGTCGATCCTCGGCGCGATCAACATCATCACCACGTTCCTCAACATGCGCGCGCCGGGCATGACGCTCTTCAAGGTGCCGCTGTTCTCCTGGTCGATCTTCGTCACCGCCTGGCTGATCCTGCTGGCGCTGCCGGTGCTCGCCGGCGCCATCACCATGCTGCTCACCGACCGCAACTTCGGCACCACCTTCTTCGACCCCGCGGGCGGGGGCGACCCGGTGCTCTACCAGCACATCCTGTGGTTCTTCGGGCACCCGGAGGTCTACATCGTCATCCTGCCCGGCTTCGGGATCATCTCCCACGTGGTCGCCACCTTCTCGCGCAAGCCGATCTTCGGCTACCTGCCGATGGTCTGGGCGCTGATCGCGATCGGCGTGCTCGGCTTCGTCGTCTGGGCGCACCACATGTACACGGTCGGCATGTCGCTCACCCAGCAGAGCTACTTCATGCTGGCCACGATGGTCATCGCGGTGCCGACGGGGATCAAGATCTTCTCCTGGATCGCGACGATGTGGGGGGGCTCGGTCGAGTTCAAGACGCCGATGCTGTTCGCCGTCGGGTTCATCTTCCTCTTCACGCTGGGCGGCGTGACGGGCATCGTGCTGTCCCAGGCGGGCATCGACCGCGCCTATCACGACACCTACTACGTCGTGGCGCACTTCCACTACGTGATGAGCCTCGGCGCCGTCTTCGCCATCTTCGCCGGCGTCTACTTCTGGATCGGCAAGATGTCGGGACGCCAATACCCCGAATGGGCCGGCAAGGTGCATTTCTGGGTGTTCTTCGTCGCCGCCAACGTCACCTTCTTCCCCCAGCACTTCCTCGGCCGCCAGGGCATGCCGCGGCGCTACATCGACTACCCCGAGGGGTTCGCGATCTGGCACTACGTGTCGTCCTGGGGCGCCTTCCTGGGCTTCATCTCGTTCCTGTGGTTCATCGGCGTGGTCTACTGGACGCTGCGCCACGGCACCCGCGTCAGCGAGGCCAACTACTGGAACGAGCACGCCGACACGCTGGAGTGGACGCTGCCCTCGCCCCCGCCGGAGCACACCTTCGAGACCCTGCCCCGACGCGAGGACTGGGACCGCGCCCACGCCCACCAGCGGGCGGTCGAGAACCCCTGACGGGCGATGCCGGTCGAGTGGCACATGGAGACGGGGGCGCCGGACGAGACCGGCGCCCCCGCCCGCATCCGGGTGCTGCATCTGTGGCCGCACCGCTCGCTGCCGCGCCGCGGCTTCGCGGCCTTCATCGCCGTCACGGTGGCGCTGATCTGCGTGCCGCTCGCGGCCACGCTCGGCACGCCCGTCCTGTGGTTCCTGCTCGTGCCCTTCGCGCTGGTCGTCGCACTGACCTGGGCGCTGATCGAGCGGAGCTACCGCGACGGCGACCTGATCGAGGAGCTGCGCCTGACGCGCGACCTCATGCGGCTGGTGCGCCGCGACCCCGACGGGCGGCGGCGGCACTGGGAGGCCAACCCCTACTGGGTGCGCGTGCGGCTCCACCCCGAGGGGCCGGTGGAGAACTACCTCACGCTCGCGGGCGGCCCGCGCGAGGTCGAGATCGGCGCCTTCCTGTCGCCCGAGGAGCGCGCCGCGCTCAAGGACGACCTCGACCGCGCCCTCCTCCGGCTGAAGGAGCTTTGAAGCCCTCCTCCGGCGGGGCTCGAGCCGTCGGCCTCGGGCCGTCAGCCTCAGGCCATCAGCCTCGGGCCGTCAGCCTCGGGCCGTCAGCTTCAGGCCGTCAGGCGCGCCTTGACCCTCGGCCCGACCCGGCCGAAGTCCATCTGTCCCTGGTAGCGCCCCTTCAGCGCCGCCATCACCCGGCCCATGTCGCGCACGCCATGGGCGTCGGTCTCGGCCACCGCCTCGTCGATCGCGGCGTCCACCTCCGCCTCGCGGAGCTGGCGCGGCAGGAACCCCTCGATCACGGCGATCTCGGCGCGCTCGCCCTCGGCCATGTCGAGCCGCCCGCCCTCCTCGTAGGCGCGCACGCTCTCCTGGCGCTGCCTGACCATCCGGGCGAGGATGGCGAGCACGTCGGCGTCGCCCGCCACCTCGTCGCGGCCCTCGCCCCTGAGCGCGATGTCGCGGTCCTTGATCGCCGCGTTCACAAGGCGCAGCGTCGAGAGCCTCGGGGCGTCCTTCGCGCGCATGGCGTCCTTGAGGGCGGCGCCGACCCGGCTGCGCAGGTCCATGGGGGATCCCCTCCGTTGCGGCGGCCATAGATAGGCGCGCCGCCCGGGCCGCGCAACCGCCGCACCCTGTCAGCCAACATACTGACTAAGATTGTGTTTCCCCTCCCGGCTGAACCGCGCCCGGCGCGACCCCCGCGCTTGACAGCCCCCGCCCCCGGCCGCTACCCGCGGGCCGACCCCCGCCCGGAGAGACGCCATGCCCGCTCGCGCCACGGATCGTCCGACCGCCTGCCTCGCGCTGGCCGACGGCACCGTGATCCGCGGCCGGGGCTTCGGCGCGCCCGGCGTCACGGTGGCCGAGCTGTGCTTCAACACCGCGATGACGGGCTACCAGGAGATCCTCACCGATCCCTCCTATGCCGGCCAGGTGGTTACCTTCACCTTCCCCCACATCGGCAACGTCGGCGTCAACGCGCAGGACGACGAGACCGCGGAGCCCGTCGCCGCCGGCCTCGTGGTGCGCTGGGATCCGACCGAGCCGTCGTCCTGGCGCGCGGCGGGGCCGCTGTCGGACTGGCTGCGCAGGCGCGGGCGCATCGGCATGGGCGGCGTGGACACGCGTCGGCTCACCCGCGCGATCCGCCACCAGGGCGCGCCGCACGTGGCGCTCGCCCACGACCCCGAGGGCCGCTTCGACATCGAGGAGCTGATCGCCCGCGCCCGCGCGTTCCCTGGCCTCGTCGGCCGGGATCTGGCGCGCGAGGTCACCTGCGCGCAGTCCTACCGCTGGGACGAGACGCGCTGGGCCTGGCCCGAGGGCTTCGGGCGGCGCGAGGGGGACGGCCCGCGCGTCGTCGCCATCGACTACGGCGCGAAGCGCAACATTCTGCGATCGCTCGCCTCACAGGGCTTCGACGTCCATGTCCTGCCCGCGACGGCGACGGCGGAGGACGTGCTGGGGCTCGACCCCGCGGGGCTGTTCTTGTCGAACGGCCCCGGCGACCCGGCCGCGACCGGCGCCTATGCCGTGCCCGCCATCCGCGAGGTGCTGGATCGCTCGGACATGCCGGTGTTCGGCATCTGCCTCGGCCATCAGCTCCTGGCGCTGGCGCTCGGCGCGCGCACCGTCAAGATGAACCACGGTCATCACGGCGCCAACCATCCGGTCAAGGATCTGACGACCGGCCGCGTCGAGATCACCTCGATGAACCACGGCTTCACCGTGGACGCGCAGACCCTGCCCGCGGGCGTCGCCGAGACCCACGTCTCGCTCTTCGACGGCTCGAACTGCGGCATCGCGCTCGACGGACGCCCGGTCTTCTCGGTGCAGTACCACCCCGAGGCGAGCCCCGGCCCGCACGACAGCGCCTACCTCTTCGAGCGCTTCGCCGATGCCGCGCGGGCTCGCGCGGACGCGGGGTGACGGCCGCCGCGACGCTTCGGCTGCGCTTCATCGGGCGTTAACCGCAACTCGCCAATCTGACGGGGTCCGTGGCCGAGTCCCGAGTCCCCCGCATGAGCCCACCCCTCGCAGCCGGTGCCGTCCGCGCCGAGGTCCACCCGGCCCCGGCGGCGCCCGAGCGGCGCGACCTCGCTGCGACCCTGGTCCTCGCGGGCCTCGCCGACGCGCGCGAGGTCCAGCGTGCCCAGGCGCTGGCGCAGCGCTCGGACGCGGTGCTGCGCGACGTGCTGCTCGCGCATCGCATCGCCAGCCCCGAGGCGGTGCTGGAGGCCGAGGCGCAGGTCTGGGGCACCGCCACGGCCGATCTCGACGAGCGCCCGCCCGATCCCCGCCTGATCGCCGAGCACGACCCGGCCGAGCTCCTGCGCGCGGGCTGCGTGCCCTGGCGCCGCGTCGCGGGCATCACCGTCTTCGCCTGCGCCCGGCCCGAGCGCTTCGCGCGCTTCGTCGCGGGGCTCGCCCAGGGGACCGGGCCGAGCCACATGGTGATCGCCTCCGAATCTGCGGTGGCGGCGGCGATCGAGACGCTCGACCGCGATCGCCTCACCCGCCGCGCCGAGACCCTGACCGACGCCGCCGACAGCTGCCGCGCCATGCACCCCGCCCGCTCGGCCCCGGTGATCGGGCTCATGCTGGGCGGGCTCGGGCTCTGGGCGCTGGTCGCGCCCATGGGCCTGCTCGCGGCGGCCTCGGGCTGGGCCGTGCTGACGCTGGCCGCGCTCACCGTGCTGCGGCTCGCGGCGGCCGCGCTGCACCTGCGCGCGGGGCGCCTGCGATGCCGCCGCCGCGCGCTGACCGGACCCGAGCCGACGCTCGCTCGCCTGCCCGTCGTCTCGATCCTGGTGCCGCTCCTGCGCGAGGAGGCCATCGCCGAGCGCCTGGTGCGACGCCTGCGCCGCGTGGACTACCCGCTGGAGCTGCTCGACATCTGCCTCGTGGTCGAGGCGGACGACGCGGTGACGCGGCGCACGCTCGAGCGCTCGAACCTGCCGCCCTCGATGCGGGTGATCGAGGTGCCCGCGGGATCGGTGCGCACCAAGCCGCGGGCGATGAACTACGCGCTCGCCCGCGCCCGCGGCTCGATCGTCGGCGTCTGGGACGCCGAGGACATGCCGGCGCCCGACCAGATCCGCCAGGTCGTGCGCCGCTTCGCCGCGCGCGGGCCCGAGACGGCCTGCCTCCAAGGCCGGCTCGACTACTACAACTCCCGGCACAACCTCATCGCGCGGCTCTTCACCATCGAGTACGCGGCCTGGTTCCGCGTCTTCCTGCCGGGGCTCGAGCGCATGGGCCTGCCCGTCCCCCTGGGCGGCACGACGCTCTTCCTGCGGCGCGAGGCGATCGAGGCGGTGGGCGGCTGGGACGCGCACAACGTCACCGAGGACGCCGATCTGGGCCTCAGGCTCGCGCGCCGCGGCTACCGCACCGAGGTCATCGACACGGTGACGCTGGAGGAGGCCAACAGCCGCGCCCTGCCCTGGATCCGCCAGCGCTCGCGCTGGCTCAAGGGCTACGCGCTGACCTGGGCGGTGCACATGAGGAACCCCTTCGCGCTCCGCCGCGATCTGGGGACGCGCGGCTTCCTCGGCGTCCAGGTGCTGTTCCTCGCCACGCTGTCGCAGTTCGCCCTGGCGCCGGTGCTCTACCTGTTCGCGGCCGCCTCCTTCGGGATGCCCCATCCGCTGGCGGGGATCCTGCCGCCCGGGGCGCTGAGGGGGCTCGCCGCCTTCTTCCTCGCGGCCCAGCTCGTCGATTGGGCGGTCGCGGCCTGCGCCGTGGCGGGGCCGCGCCACCGCCATCTGCTGCCCTGGGTGCCGGCGCTCACGGCCTACTACGTCATGGCGACCCTGGCCGTCTGGAAGGCGCTCGCCGAGGTCGCGCTCAAGCCCTTCTACTGGGACAAGACCGAGCACGGCGCGTTCCACGGCTCGGAGGTCGAGCGCGGCGAGGCCGCGGGCGCGGCGGGCGTCACCCCGGCGCCCGGCCGCTCGTGGTCTTCGTCGCGCGCCCGCGACCCTCGCTCGGCGCCGGCGCCTGGACCGGCGCGGCGACGGCCCTGAGGCGGACCTCGAAGGCACGGCTGATGTGCGCGCGCAGCGCCGCCTCGGCGGCGTCCCCGTCGCGCGCGGCGATGGCCGCCACGATCGCCTCGTGCTCGGCCAACGCGTGCGGCCCGCGCCCCTCGGCGGCGAGCGAGGTCTCGGCCATCAGCGCCATCGAGCGATGCACGAGGCCGAGCTGCTGCACCAGGAAGCGGTTGTGCGAGGCGAGGTGGATCTGGTGGTGGAAGCGCCGGTTGGCGCGCGCGAGCGCCTGCGGGTCGCCGAGCAGCGCGCGGTCCTCCTGGCACAGCGCCCGCAGCACCGCGACCTCCTCCTCGGCGGCGTGGCGCGCGGCGAGCCGCGCGGCCAGCCCTTCGAGCGCGCCGCGCACGACGTAGAGCTCGGCCATCTGGTCGTGGTCGAGCGAGGCCACGATCAGGCTGCGCCCGTCGCGCGCGAGCAGCCCTTGGGTCTCCAGCCGCTGGAGCGCCTCGCGCACCGGCGTGCGCGACACCCCGAAGCGCTCGGCCAGCTCGGACTCCACGAGCCGGTCGCCGGGGCGGTAGGCGCCGGCGTCGATGGCGTCGAGGATGAGCCCATGGGCGTCGCGCGGCGCGGCCTTCGAGCTGGGGTCGGATCGCGGCATGGCCTCGTGGTAGCCCGCACCGGGCCCACGCGCCAGGAGGCCGCCTCGGCGATGCGGGACGGCTTCTCCGCGCCGCCCGCCTCGAAGCCGGTCCGCGACCCCGCCACCGCCGCGCTCCGCTTCGAGCCCGCGCGAGCGGCGCGGCGCCGTCCCCGCCGGCAGCGTCCGAAAGGACCGCCGGCCTTCGTCGCGCGAGCGACCCCCATCGGGCTCCGCCACGACGGTCGAGACGCGAGCCGCCATCGCGCCGCGGCGGCCCAGCCCGTCCCTGCGGGCGTCATGGAGGTCGGCGGACCCGAGAGGCCGCCTCCTCCTCCCCGGGTCGAGGACCGCCGGGCGGGCGCGGGCGCGGGCGCCCTTCGCCGAGAGACGCCCGGGCATCGTGCGCCGAGAGACGCCCGGGCATCGTGCCGCGGCGGACCCATCCGCCTTCCCCGCGGCGCTCGGGGGCCTAGCTCCGGCGCATGGACCGCTTCGACATCATCGTCGCCGGGGGCGGCATCGCGGGCCTCGCCGCCGCCTGCGTCATGGGCGCGGAGGGGCACCGCGTCGTCGTCCTCGACCCCGCGCCCGACGACGCGGACCCCGACCGCCGCACCACCGCCTTCCTCCAGCCGTCGCGCGACCTGCTCGACGCGGCCGGCGTCTGGGCGCGCTTGGGCGGGCACGCCACCCCGCTCGCGGAGATGCGGGTCGTCGATCTGAGCGCGCGCCGGCCGATCTCCGCGACGTTCTCGGCGGCCGAGGTCTCCGACCGCCCGTTCGGCTGGAACGTGGTCAACGCGGCGATGCGCGAGGCGCTCCTGGCGCGCGCGGGGGATCTGGGCGTCGAGCGCCACCGCGCCTCCGCCCGGGACGTGCTGGCGCGCACGGCCGAGGCCCGCGTCGGCGCCTCGGACGGCCGCCGCCTCGCGGGCGCGCTGCTGATCGGCGCCGACGGGCGCGACTCGGCGGTGCGCGACGCCCTGGGCATCGGCGCGCGCACGCTCAGGACGGGCCAGAAGGCGTTGAGCTTCGCGGTCGCGCACGAGCGCGCGCACGAGGCGGTGTCGATCGAGGTCTACCGCGACGGCGGCCCCTTCGTGCTGGTGCCGCTGCCCGACGAGGACGGCGCGCACCGCTCGGCCGTGGTCTGGATGGAGCGCGGCGAGGAGGCCGAGCGGCTTCGCGCGCTGCCCGACGACGCCTTCGCAGCCGCCGTCACCGAGCGCTCGGGCGGCGTCCTGGGCGCGCTGGTGCCCGAGGGGCCGCGCGCGGTCTATCCGCTCGTGACCCGCCTGGCCGACCGCTTCGCCGGTCCTCGCACGGCGCTGATCGCCGAGGCCGCGCACGCGGTCCCGCCGATCGGCGCGCAGGGGCTCAACATGTCGATGGCCGACGTGGCGCTCCTGCGCGACGTCTCGCGCGCGGGCCTGGGCGAGGCGGACGGGCTCGCGCGCTACGACCGGCTGAGGCGCCGCGACGTGCTCGCGCGCGTGGCGGCCGTCACGGCGCTCAACGCCGCCTCGATGGGCGGGCCCGCGCGCGGCCTGCGCGCGGCCGGCATCCGGGCGCTGGGGCTCGCGGCGCCGCTCAGGCGCGAGCTGATGCGGCGCGGCATGGGCTGAGGCCCGGCCCCGCGCGGGGGCCTTTGCCGCGCGCGATGGCCTTCGCCCGCGGCGCCCCCTATGGTGCGCGCCGGCAACGCCAAGGAGGCCCCATGCGCGTCTACTACGATCGCGACTGCGACACGAACCTGATCAAGGACCGCAAGGTCGCGATCCTGGGCTACGGCAGCCAGGGCCACGCCCACGCGCTCAACCTGCGCGACTCGGGCGCGCGCAACCTCGCCGTCGCGCTGCGCGAGGGCTCGCCCTCGGCGCAGAAGGCGCGAGGCGAGAACCTCGACGTGATGGGCATCCCCGAGGCGGCCGAGTGGTGCGACCTGATGATGTTCACCATGCCCGACGAGCTGCAGGCCGAGACCTACCGCGCCCACGTCCACGACCACCTGCGCGAGGGCGCGGCGATCGCCTTCGCCCACGGCCTCAACGTCCACTACGGACTCATTGAGCCCAAGGCGGGCGTGGACGTGATCATGATGGCGCCCAAAGGCCCCGGCCACACGGTGCGCTCCGAATACCAGCGCGGCGGCGGCGTGCCCTGCCTCGTCGCGGTGGACCGCGACGAGACGGGCCGCGCGCTGGAGACGGGCTTGAGCTACTGCGCCGCGATCGGGGGCGGGCGATCGGGCATCATCGAGACCACCTTCCAGGAGGAGTGCGAGACCGACCTCTTCGGCGAGCAGGCGGTGCTCTGCGGCGGGCTGGTGGAGCTGATCCGCATGGGCTTCGAGACGCTGGTCGAGGCCGGCTACGCCCCTGAGATGGCCTATTTCGAGTGCCTTCACGAGGTGAAGCTGATCGTGGACCTGATCTACGAGGGCGGCATCGCCAACATGAACTACTCGATCTCGAACACCGCCGAGTATGGGGAATACGTCTCGGGCCCGCGCATCCTGCCCTACGAGGAGACCAAGACCCGCATGAAGGCCGTGCTGCGCGATATCCAGTCGGGCGCCTTCACCCGCGACTTCATGGCCGAGAACGCGGTCGGGCGCCCCTACTTCAAGGCGACGCGGCGCCTCAACGACGCCCACCAGATCGAGGAGGTCGGCCGCAGGCTCCGCGACATGATGCCCTGGATCGGCGAGGGCCGGCTGGTGGACCGCGCGCGGAATTGACGCGGCGCCCGCCGGCCGAGCGGCCCGGCCCGGCGCGGGCCGTGCCGGCGCGGCGGGTCTGGGGCGGGGGACGGGGCGGGGGACGGGGCGACCCGCGGGCCCCCCCTTGGGGATCCGGGCCCCTCGCGCCGGGATCGAGGCCCGGCCCGCGACAGCGGCCCATCGAGGCGCCGGAAAGGCGCGACGTGGCCTGACCGGCACCGCCGCGGGCGCGGCCGCGAGCTTCCCTCACGTTGCCATTGACCTCCTCCCGCAAAGCCCCCACTTGGCGCGGGAATCTCCACCGAGACCGCAGCCCCGCGAGCCCGCAGCCGGCGAGCCCGCGCGCCCCGAGGAGGATCCCGGCCTTGATGAACCGCCGCAACTTGCTCCGCTCGCTGTCGGCCACCGGCGGCGCCGCCCTGGTGGCGGGCTGCACGCCGGGCGCCGCCTCGCGCCCGATGATGTTCACCGCCGCCGATGCGTCGGACGCCCTGCGGCGCCCGACCGGCCCGCAGTCGCGCTACGACATCGTGGTGGACCGCACGCGCGCGACCGTGGGCCGCGTGACGCGCAACGACGCGCTGACCTTCAACGGCACCGTGCCGGGCCCGCTCGTGCACTTGCGCGAGGGCGACGACGTCGTGCTCAACGTCACCAACCGGCTGCGCGAGTCGACCTCGATCCACTGGCACGGGCTCCTCGTGCCCTTCGAGATGGACGGCGTGCCGGGCGTCAACTTCCCCGGCATCGACCCGGGAACCACCTTCACCTACCGCTTCCGCGTCAAGCAGAACGGCACCTACTGGTATCACAGCCATTCGGGCTTCCAGGAGCAGGTGGGGCTCTACGGCGCCATCGTCATCGACCCCGCCGACGGGCGCGAGCCCTACGGCTACGACCGCGACGTGGTGATGGTGCTGTCGGACTGGCCCGAGCAGAGCCCGGATTTCATCTACAGCCGGCTGAAGAAGATGGGCGCGGACTACTACAACTACCAAAAGCGCACCCTCGACGACTTCGCGCGCGACGTGAACCAGGACGGCCTGCTGCCGACGCTGCGCGAGCGCACCGCCTGGGCCGAGATGGGCATGATCCCGTCGGACCTGCTCAACGTCACCGACGCGGGCTACACCCACGCGGCCAACGGCGCCTCGCTGGAGCAGAACTGGACGGCGCTCTTCACGCCCGGCGACCGGGTGCGGGTGCGCGTCATCAACGCCTCGGCGATGACCCATTTCGACGTGCGCGTGCCGGGGCGGCCGATCACCGTCATCTCGGCCGACGGACAGTATGTCGAGCCGGTCGAGACCGAGGAGTTCCGCGTCGGCGTCGCCAAGACCTACGACTTCATCGTCACCCTGCCCGAGGACCGCGCCTACACCGTCTTCGCCGAGAGCCTCGACCGCTCGGGCGCCACGCGGATCACGCTGGCGCCGAGGGCCGGCATGTCGGGGCCGGTGCCCGCGCTGCGCCAGCGTCCGCTGCGCAGCCTGGAGAAGACCGGCATGGGCATGATGGACGACTCGCTCGCGCCGTCGATCGGCATGGAGAGGCCGACCGCGCCCAACATGCCCGAGGGGACGGACGTCAACCTCGCGATGCGCACCATGAAGCCGCAGGACCGGATGAGCGACCCGGGCATCGGCCTCGGCGAGGACGGCTGGCGGGTGCTGGCGGAGAATCAGCTGCGCGCGCGCCGCCAGCTCTACACCCGCGCGCCCACGCGCGAGATCTTCATGAACATGACCGCGAACATGGAGCGCTACATCTTCTCGTTCGACGCCGACAAGTTCTCCCAGGCCGAGAAGATCCAGATGTATCTGGGCGAGCGGCTGCGGATAACGATGTTCAACCAGACGATGATGGCGCATCCGATCCACCTGCACGGCATGTGGATGGAGCTGGAGAACGGCCAGGACAAGCTGCCGCGACAGCACACCGTGATGGTCAAGCCGGGCCAGAAGCTCTCGGTGCTGATCACGCCCGTCGAGCTCGGCGACTGGGCCTTCCACTGCCACCTGCTCTACCACTTCCACTCGGGCATGTTCCGGGTCGTCAACGTCGCCCTGAAGGAGTTCGCGAGCCGATGAGGCACTCCCTTCCCCTCGCCGCCGCGCTCGCGGCCCTCCTGCCGCCCGCGCCCGCGCAGGCGCAGGAAGGGCAGCAGCCCGACCAGCCCGTGACCTTCGAGACCCTGCCCAACGCGCGCTCGGCGGCGCGGGTCGAGGGCTCGCCCGTGCCGATCCCCGGCAGCATCGCCGAGGTGCGCGACCCGCGCGGGCCGGTGACGGCCGCCGAGCTCGCCACGGGCGACTTCGACGTCGAGGGCGAGCCCGTCCACGACAACCCGTTCCGCTACCTGATCTTCTTCGACCGGCTCGAATGGCGCTCGGGCAAGGACGGGAACGACGCCTACCTGTTCGAGGGCTTCTCCTTCGCGGGCGGTGACTACAACCAGATCTGGCTCGACTACGAGGGGGAGGGCACCTTCGACGGCGGGCTGGAGGCGGCCGAGCTGCAACTCCTCTACAACCGCGCGATCACCTCCTACTGGAACTTCCAGATCGGCGTGCGGCGCGACTTCGAGCCCGAGCCCCAGCTCACCTACGGCGTCATCGGCTTCGAGGGGCTCAACGTCTACTGGTCGGGCGTCGAGACCAACCTCTACGTCAGCGAGGACGGCGACTGGTCGGCAGACCTCGAGGTCGAGATCGACGAGTTCCTGACCCAGCGCCTCGTCCTGCAGCCGCGCTTCGAGACCGCCGTCCAGTTCCAGGACGTGCCCGAGCTCGATCTCGGCTCGGGCATCACCTCCTACGAGGCCGGGCTGCGGCTGCGCTACGAGTTCGCCCGCGAGTTCGCGCCCTATGTCGGCGTGTCCTGGACCGCGACCGTCGGCGAGACCGCCGACCTGCTGCCCGCCGACGTGGACGCGGAGGAGTTCTCGGCCGTGGCCGGCGTGCGCTTCTGGTTCTGAGCGGGCGCGGCGCCGGCCCGACCGCCTGAAGGGGACGGCCGGCCCGGGACGCCGGGGCGATCGCGGCCGTTCCCCGGGCGGGAGGGCCGCGATCGCCCGTCTCGACGAGGCCCATCTTCACGAGGTCGTCATGCACACCCACTCGGTCGATCCCTGGCGGCACGACCACGTCTTCCTCGGCGCCGACCACGACCGCAACGAGCGCCGCACATGGATCGTGATCGGCCTCACGGCCGCGATGATGGTGGGCGAGATCGCGGCGGGCGCGGCGTTCGGCTCCATGGCGCTGCTGGCCGACGGGTTCCACATGGCGACCCATGCCGGCGCCCTGACGATCGCGGCCGTGGCCTATCTCTACGCCCGCCGCCATGCGCGCGATGCGCGCTTCAGCTTCGGGACCGGCAAGCTCGGCGAGCTTGCCGGCTATTCGAGCGCGGTCATCCTGGCCGTCGTCGCCCTCCTGATCGGATACGAGTCGGTGCTGCGCCTGACCGCGCCGATCCCGATCCGCTTCGACGAGGCCATCGCCGTGGCCGTCCTGGGCCTCGTCGTCAACCTGGCGAGCGCCTGGCTCCTCCACGGCGGCAGCTCCGACCACGATCATCACCATGGGCACGATCACGATCACGCGCATGAGCACGCGCACGGCCATCAGGACCACAACCTGCGCTCGGCCTACTTCCACGTCCTGACCGACGCGCTGACCTCGGTGCTGGCGATCATGGGCCTGCTCGCCGGCCGCTTCTACGGCTGGACCTGGATGGACCCGGCGATGGGCCTCGTGGGCGCCGTGGTGATCGCGCGGTGGTCCTGGGGCCTCCTGCGCGGCGCGGGCGCGGTGCTGCTCGACACGATGCCCGACGACGCCCTGGCCGGTCGCGTCCGCGACGCGCTCGAGCGCGACGGCGACCGGGTCGCCGACCTGCATCTGTGGCGGCTCGGCCCGGGCCACATGGCGCTGGTCGTCTCGGTCGTGTCGGACCGGCCTCAGCCGCCCGACCGCTACAAGGCGCGGCTCTCCGCGCTGCCCCGGCTGTCGCACGTCACCGTGGAGGTCCACCCCTGCGAGGGCGCGCGGGGCGCGGCGCCGGGCGGATCGATGGGCCCGCCCGGCGCCTCCTGAGCGGCGCGAGCGCGGCGATCTGCCGCGCTCACCCGTCCTGAGGCGAGGCCGCCTCGCCGGCGGATCCGGCGCCGGCGTCCCCGGCCTCGGGTCCGTGCGAGCTGCCCTCGCCCGCCCCACCCGACTCGCTGCCCTCGCCTGCCCCACCCGACTCGCTGCCTTCGCCTGCCCCACCCGACTCCGTGCCGCCCGATCCCTCCGCACCGTGATGGCCGCCGCCCGACTCGGAGCCGAGCGTCTCCCGCAGCCGGGCGTAGTCCTCGGGGCTCGTCTCCGGCAGCCGCTCGACGAAGGCGACGAGCTCCCAGAATCTCCTCTTCGCCATGGGTCGGGCCGAGCGCCGGCATCCCGGACATCTTGATGCCGTTCTGAAGGATCCAGAAGACCTCCTCGGGCGTCCATTGCGTCGCCGCCTCCGACAGGCTCGGCGGGCTGGGGCGCATGTCCTCGGCCCACTCGTCCGCCGCCACGCCGGGCGCGCCGTGGCACTGGGCGCACATCCCGTCGAAGGAGGCGAAGCCCTTCTCGACCTGATCGGGCGTGAAACTCGCGGGCGCCACGATGCCCTCGGCGCGCCGCTCCACCGAGTTCTCCAAGGTGGTCTCGAGCGCCCAGCGGACGGGGTCGGGATGAGGGTCGCTCGCCGCCACGTCGTATGCGCCCGACCACACCACGCCCAGGCCACCGGCCGCGAGGACGACGAGCGTGGCGAGGACGCCCAGCAGGAATCTCATGACACGCCTCCGTTGTCTTGCCTGCGACACGTCTTACCGGCGGCCCTCGCTTGCGACGAAGGCAGTCGCGCGCCCCGGCGAGGCCCGTCCGGGCCGCGCGCCCCGGACCCGTCCGCGGCGTGGCCCGGAACTCGGCTCCGGCGGGCGGGTCGCGCGCCCGGACACGCGAGCTAGGGCCCCGCGCGCCGGGCGCCAGAGGCGGAACGCCCGGCCGTCGCGTCAGCCGGGCGCGTCCGGGGCGCGCGCGGCCCGGCTACTCCTTCTCGCGCGGTGTGCCGGCAGGCGCGTCGCCGTTGGCCTCGATGTCGGCGATGTAGCGCTCCATCTCGGCGATCTCATCGCGCTGGACCGCGATGATCTCGTCGGCCAGCGCGCGCACCCTCGGATCGGAGATGTCGGCGCGCTCGGAGGTCAGGATGGCGATCGAGTGGTGCGGGATCATCGCCTTCATCCAGCCCACGTCGCCGATGAAGGTCTGGGCGCGCATCATGGAGACCGCGACGACGAGCACGATCGCGGCGCCCGCGAAGATGGCGAGGTTCGCCGCCCGGTTCGTATACATCCCCAGCATGAAGGCGAGCATGATGATCGCCATCATGGCGCCCATGTAGATCGCCATGTAGGTCCGGGTCTCGGAGTACCACACGTGCTCGATGCTCCAGACGTTGAGGTACATCAGCCCGAACATCACCACCGTGGAGGTGGCGATCATCGCGGCGAACCGGCCGTAGCCCATGCCGCCGCCCTCGGCCCGTCCCCCTCCGTGGGCGCGTCCTGACGCCTCGCCGCCCTGCGGATCGAAGGCATGGTCGGTCCTGTTCGTCATCGCTCTCGTCCCTTTCGCTGTGCCCCGTGTCAGGCTGGTCAATGCATGCGGGCAGCCGACCGTTCCGACGGGTCCGCGCCTCGACGGCCGATGGGCTCGGGGCATGGGCGCTCGGGGCATGGGCGCTCGGGGCATGGGGGCTCGGGGCATGGGGGCTCGGAGCACGGGTCGCCGAGGATCGGCGGCGGATGGTGCACGGCCGGGCGGAGGCGCATCCGAGCAGGCGGCGGGCGACGCCGGTCCCCGCGGGCGCAGCCCGTGCCGCGGGCGGCCCGGACGCGCCCGCCGCCGGTGCCCGGCCGGCTCACCCGTCGGTCGGGCCGAAGAGGCGGCCCAGCCAGCCGCCCTCCGAGGCGCCCTCCGACGCGCCTTCCGACGCACCGCCCGCCGGCGCCGGGCCCGCCCGGTGGAACAGCTCGCCCGTCCCCGCCGCGCCGCCATAGGCGATCACGTCGAAGCGCGCGTCGGGGTCGTCGCCCATGCCGGGCGAGCCCATGGGCATGCCGGGCACCGCGAGGCCCTCGATGTCGGGGCGCTCGGCGATGAGCCGCTCGATCGCGGCGAAGGGGACGTGACCCTCGACGACGTAGCCCTCCACGCGGGCCGTGTGGCACGACCACAGCGCCTCGGGCACGTCCGCGAGCGCCTTCATGCCCTCGTAGTCGGCCGTGTCGGTGACGGTCACCTCGTAGCCCTCGCGGAGGGCCAGCTCGACCCAGGCGGCGCAGCAGCCGCAGGTCGGGGACTTCATCACGCTCATGGACGCCCCCGCCGGCGCCTCGGCCTGGGCGGGCCCGAGGACGAAGGCACCGAGGATGGCGCCGAGGATGGCAGGGCGAGCGGAAGGCAGGGTGGGGGGCTTCATGGTCGAGGCTCCTCGCTGTGCGATCGGGTGTGGCTCCGGGGTGGCCGCCGCGTCGACCGACGCCGGGCCGGGGGCTCGGTCGGCCGGGACCGGCCCGGACATGGCCGACGGCGGAGGCGCACAGAGGCGCACGGAGGCGCACGGAGGCGCGCCGCCGGCGATTCGCTTCTACAGGCCGATCCCGGCGCGGTTCAAGGGGAGGATGGGGCTCACCGAGCTGGCGCGGCCGATCGGGCGCCGGACGCGCCCAGCATGGATCGCGCCCACCATGGATGCGGAGCGGCGCGCCCACTCCTCCTCCCGACGGACGCAGGGCCCGCGCGCCCGGAGGGCCGCCTTGGGCGGCGGAGATGGGCGCGATCACCTCGGCCGGCGACGTCCGCGACGGCGGGCGCTCCCCTCCGCCTCGCCTGTCCCCGCGAAGCCCCGCGGCCCGAGCGCGGCGCGGACGCCCATCGCCGCCCGGGGGCCCGGTCGGACGGCGCGCGCGGATCGGCAAGGCCCGCCGGCCCTGCGCCGTCGGGCATGCGGCGGCCTCGGACGGGGCGGCGCACCGCTGTCCTGCGCCGCCGGGATCGGGCGCCGTCAGGATGGCGTCGCGGCGCGCGGGCCCGCGGGGCGGCCCGGGCTCGCGGTCGGCGCCGGCGGATCGGGCGGCTCGACCAGCGCGATCGTGCCAGCGCGATCGTGCCCAGCGCGGTCGTGCCAGCGCGATCGTGAAGGGGTGGACCGGCCGCACGGCTTGATCCCTCGGATGGCTCTCGGGTAGGCGCTGGTCGGGACGCCGCCGGCCTTCGGAGCGCGGGGACGGCCGGAGCCGGCGGCCGCCCCCGCGTGGCCGGGGCCCGGGAGAGGGAGCGGACACATGGACCTCGCCCCGAGCGAGACCGCAGGGGACGGCGAGCGCGCCGGCACTCGGGGCGAGGCGGCGCTGACGAGGCGCGCGCTGATCCTGGCCGGGGGGTCCGCCGCGCTGCTCGCGGCCGGCGCGGGCTGGGCGGTGTGGCAGCGCCCCGCACGGTTCGACTTCACGCCGCATCCCGTCGCCGGCTTCCGGCAGATCGCGGCGGGCCCGGCCTCGCTCAGCCGAGACCCGCTGGTCGGCCTCGCGGGGATCCCCGACCCCGTCCTGGAGGACGAGATCGCGCGGCTGCGGCCGGATCCGCGCGAGGCGCTGTTCTACGCCGAGGGGCCGGGCGTCCAGGTCGCCTCCTTCTCCGACTACAACTGCCCCTACTGCCGCGTGCTGACCGAGAAGCTCGCCGCCATGGAGGCGGGCTCGGGAGGGGCGATGACGGTGAGCTGGCACGAGCTGCCGCTGCTGGGCGAGACGTCGCGGACCTCGGCGAGGGCCGCCCTCGCGGCGCGGCGGCAGGGCGCCTACGCGGCGTTCCACAAGCGCCTGATGCAGACCCGGTTCGAGCCCAACGAGGCCTATCTCGCCGCGCTGGCCGAAAGCGTGGGCATCGACGCCGCGCGCCTGATCGAGGACATGGCCTCGCCCTCGATCGGGCGCGAGCTGATCCGCAGCGAGGCGCTCGGCGCGATCTTCGCCTTCCCCGGGACGCCGGCGCTCGTCGTGGGGCGCACCGTGGTCGTCGGCGCGATCGCCGAGCGCCGGCTGCGCCAGCTCGTGGCCGTCGAGGGGAAGGAGCTGGCGGGGGGCTAGCGGGCCAGATGCGCCGCGCCCGCGGACGCCCTTCGCCCGGCGGGGTCGTGCCCGAGGACGGGCCGGGCTCGGTCGGGGCGCGCGACCTCGGAGCGGCCTCGATGCAACCCTCACGCGCACGTGACGACCCGCAGCTTGACCCTCCAGCGCGGGAGACCGGTTCCTCGTCTCCCGGGCCGGACGACCTAGATCCGGCGTAGCGAGGACGAGGCATCATGCGACCCATCACCGATCGACGCAGACTCCTGTTGAGCGGCGCGGCGGCGCTGGCCGCGCCGGTCGTCCTGACCGGCGGCGCGGCCCAGGCGTCCCCGCGCAACGTGTCGGGCTATCGGACCAATCGATGGCAGGATCACTTCGATAACCTGCGCGGCGGGGCGATCCTGTCCGACACGACGTCGCGCGCGCTCCAATACTGGTCCGAGGACGAGAGCGTCATCCGCGTCTACCCCACCAGCGTCCCGCTGTCGGAGGATCTGACCCGGCTCGGCTACACCGAGGTGGTCATGAAGCGCGTCGGTCCCGACTGGCGGCCGACGCCCGCGATGAAGCGGCGCAACCCCGACTGGCCCGACTACTGGCCGCCGGGGCCCGACAACCCGCTGGGCACTCACGCGCTCTATCTGAGCTGGCAATACTACCGCGTCCACGGCACCAACGACACGCGCAAGATCGGGCGGCGCAGCTCGAACGGCTGCATCGGGCTCTACAACGAGCAGATCGCCGAGCTCTTCGGCCTCGTGGAGGTCGGCTGCCAGGTGAAGCTGATCTGATGCGGCGGGGGGTGGCGATCGGCGTGGCGGCGCTCGTCGCGGCGGCGGGGCTCGGCCTCTGGGCGGCGTCGGGCGGCGACGAGACGGCGCGCGTGGAGACGGCCGTGGCGGCGCCCGGGCTGCCCGACGACGCCCTCGTCGCGGTGTCCCTCCCGGACGAGCTGGACGCGCAGGCCCAGATGGGCCAGCGCGCCTTCGACGCCATCTGCGCGGCGTGCCACGGCACGAACGCCGCGGGCCGCGAGGGCGTCGCCCCGCCGCTGATCCATCCCTACTACGAACCGGGCCATCACGGCGACGCGGCCATCCAGGCCGCCGTGGCGAACGGGGTGCAGGGCCACCACTGGCCGTTCGGGAACATGCCGCCGATCGAGGGGCTGACCCGGGCCGACGTTGCCAACATCATCGCCTACATCCGCGCGCTCCAACGCGAGAACGGCATCTCCTGACGGCCCCGGGTCTCGACGAGGCCGTCGATCGAGGCCGCGCCCCGGGGGGCGATGAGGCGACGGCCCCGACGAGCGGCCGTCCCGGCGTCACGGCGAGGCGCGCCGACCGCGCGGGGACGGCCGCGAGACGCCGGACGCGCCCGCCCTCGCCGCGACGACGGCGCCAGCGCCCGTCACCGCACAGCTCGACGCTCGGCTTCCGCCCGACCCGCCGCCCGACCGCGCAGCCATCCCTGCCCACACAGGTCCGCCCATGCCCATCCGCCGAAGCCTCCTCGCGGCCGGGGCCGCCCTGGCCCTCGGGGCCGCGCTGCTCGGGGTCGCCCTGACGCGGCCGCCCGCGGCCACCGGTCCCGCGCCCGAGACCCTCGACCTCGCCGCCGGGGCGGCCCTCTACGCGGAGAACTGCGCCTCCTGCCACGGAGCGAAGCTGGAGGGGCAAGCCGACTGGCGCAGCCGCGGCGCGGACGGGCTCCTGCCCGCCCCCCCGCATGACGAGACCGGCCACACCTGGCATCACGACGACGCCACGCTCTTCGCCTACACCGAGCTCGGCGGCACGGGCGCGCTCGCGGAGGCGGGGATCGAGGGGGTCGAGAGCGGGATGCCCGCCTTCGGCGACATCCTGAGCGACGCCGAGATCTGGAACGTCATCGGCTACATCCGCTCGACCTGGCCCGACGACATCCAGGAGATCCAGGCCGAGCGCACCCGCGCGGCGACGCCGTAGCGATGCGCAGGTCCGGGCGCGCCGGGCCTGCGCGAGCGTCCCGGCGGCGTTCGGGACCGCGAGGGCGGATCGGAGGCGAAGGTCGGCGGGGGCCGGTCCGCCGCCGCTCGCGGATCGTCAGCAGCTCGCCGGCGTCGGGCGATCCCCTCGGATCGGCCCCGCCTGGACGCCGCGACCGGCGGCGGACCCATGCCCCGCCTCGATGCGGGGCCATGGCGCCATCCTCGGAGCCCCGGAAGGGACGCCCTCGCCCCGCGGGCCGACGCGGTCTCGGTCGTGGGACACGATGGGGCTTCCATGATGGGGCTTCGACGCCGGGCTCTCCCACTCGACCAGCGCCTCGCGCGGGTCTCGGGCCCGAGCGTCCGCAGACCCCGACGCCCGCGCCCCGCCCGCCTCGGGGCGTCTCGAACCCGCCCCTCTCCCATCGACCTCGGCCGTCGGCCGCGAAGGCGTGTCCCACGGCGATGACCGCGTCGGACGCGGCCCTCGCCCCCCGGACGCGTCGGGACGGGAGCGACGATCCGGGCCGGGCCGCCGTCGGCCGGCGCGTCGCGCCTCCTCAACCCCCCGCGTAGCTCGCCTCGTAGCCCTCGGACTTCATCGCGGCGGCGAGGGCGGCGGGATCGGCGGCGGGCTCGACCTCGACGGTGCGCGCGCCCATGTCGAAGCGCGGCACGGCATTCGGATCGACGGAGGCCACGGCGCGCGTGATCGCGGCGCGGCAGTGGCCGCAGCTCATCTCGGGGACGGTGAAGGTGGTCATCGGGGCGCCTCTTTCCATGGAGTTCGGGATAGGATCGGATCTGGGGATTCCCCCGCCGGAAGGTCAAGGAGTCCCGCGCAGGATCCCCCTGCCTGCGCGGGCCTTGACCTTCCCGTGGCTGGAATCCCTATCTGCCTCCTCGACCGCTGCCTGAGGGACCGCCATGAGCCGCACCGAGACCCTGACCCTGCCCGTGGACGGCATGACCTGCGCCTCCTGCGCGGGCCGTGTCGAGCGCGCCGCCGCCGCCGTGCCGGGGGTTCGCGCCGCGCGCGTGAACCTCGCCGCCGAGACCGTGACGATCGAGGGCGAGGCCGCGCCCGCCGCCATCGCCGAGGCCCTCGCCTCCGCCGGCTACCCCGCGCGGACGCAGGTGCTGGCCTTCGATGTCGAGGGCATGTCCTGCGCCTCGTGCACCGGGCGCGTCGAGCGCGCGCTCAGGGCCGTGCCGGGGGTCACCGAGGCCCGGGTCAACCTCGCCACGGGCCGCGCCTCGGTGACGGCGATCGAGGGCACCGACCCCGCCTCGGTGGCGGCGGCCGCCGCGGCGGCCGGCTACCCCGCGCGCCTGCACGGGGCCGAGGCGCCGCGCCCGGACCGCAAGGCCGAGGAGGCGGCGGGCCACAAGCGCAGGACGATCGTCGCGGCCGTTCTGACGCTGCCGCTCTTCGTCGTCGAGATGGGCGGGCACGTGGTGCCGGGGTTGCGCCAGGCCGTCGAGGGCGCCATCGGGCTGCAGGCCCTGTGGGTGGTCCAGTTCGTCCTTGCCACGATCGTCCTGGCCGGGCCTGGGGCGGTGTTCTTCCGCCGCGGCGTGCCGGCCCTGCTCAAGGGCGCGCCCGACATGAACGCGCTGGTGGCGCTCGGCACGGGGGCGGCGTGGACCTTCTCGACCGTGGCCACCTTCGCGCCCGGCCTGCTGCCCGCGGGCACGGCCAATGTCTACTTCGAGGCGGCGGCGGTCATCGTGACGCTGATCCTGCTCGGCCGCTGGCTCGAGGCGCGCGCGCGCGGCCGCACCGGCGCGGCCATCGCGGGGTTGCTGAAGCTGCGCCCCGACACCGCGCGGGTGGAGCGCGACGGCGAGGTCGTCGAGGTGGCGATCGACGCGCTGGGCGTCGGCGACGTGGTGCAGCTGCGCCCGGGCGAGCGCGTCGCCGCGGACGGCACGGTGCTGCGCGGCGCCTCCTTCGTGGACGAGAGCATGATCACGGGCGAGCCGATGCCGGTGGGGAAGGCGGCGGGCGACCCGGTCACCGGCGGCACGCTCAACGGCACCGGGGCGCTCTCCTTCGCCGTGGCGCGGGTCGGCGCCGACAGCGTGCTGTCGCGCATCGTCGCCATGGTCGAGGAGGCGCAGGGCGCGCGGCTGCCGATCCAGGCGCTGGTGGACCGCGTGACCGCCCGGTTCGTGCCCGCGGTGCTCGCGCTCGCGGCGCTGACGGTGGGGCTGTGGCTGGTCCTCGGCCCCGACCCGGCGCTGGGGCTGGCTCTGGTGGCGGGGGTGTCGGTGCTGATCATCGCCTGCCCCTGCGCGATGGGGCTGGCGACGCCGACCTCGATCATGGTGGGCACCGGGCGGGCGGCCGAGATGGGCGTGCTGTTCCGCCGTGGCGACGCGCTCCAGTCGCTCCAGGGCGTGCGCGTGGTGGCCTTCGACAAGACCGGCACGCTGACCGAGGGCCGCCCGGCGCTGACCGACATCGCGGCGCGGGGCGGCTTCGCGGAGGAGGAGGTGCTGCGCCTCGCCGCCGCGGCCGAGGCCGCCTCCGAGCACCCGATCGGCGCGGCCGTCGTGCAGGGCGCGCGCGCGCGCGGGCTCGCGGAGGCGCGGGCGGAGGCGTTCGAGAGCCTCACCGGCCTCGGCCTGCGCGCGAGCGTCGAGGGGCGCGCGGTGCTGATCGGCTCCGAGCGGCTGATGACGCGCGAGGGGGTGGCCCTGGGGGACGCGGCGGAGGGCGCGCGGGCGCTCGCGCGGCGCGGGCGCACGCCGCTCTTCGTGGCGATCGACGGCGCGCTCGCCGCGATGCTGGGCGTGGCCGACCCGGTGCGCCCCGAGGCGCGCGCCGCCATCGCCGCGCTGCACGCGCAAGGCGTTCGCACGGCGATGATCTCGGGCGACGCGGCCGGCACGGCCAACGCGGTCGCGGCCGAGCTCGGCATCGACGACGTGGTGGCCGAGGTCATGCCCGACGGCAAGGTCGCGGCGCTCGAGGCGCTGCGCGCCGCGCACGGCGCGGTGGCCTTCGTCGGCGACGGCATCAACGACGCCCCCGCGCTCGCCACGGCCGATGTCGGCATCGCCATCGGCACCGGCACCGACATCGCCATCGAGGCCGCCGACGTGGTGCTGATGGCGGGCGATCCGGGCGGCGTCGCGCGCGCCTTCGAGGTCAGCCGCGCGACGATGCGCAACGTGCGCCAGAACCTCGTCTGGGCCTTCGGCTACAACGTCCTGCTGATCCCGGTGGCGATGGGCGTGCTCTGGCCCGCCTTCGGCGTGCTGCTCTCCCCCGCGCTGGCGGCGGCGGCGATGGCGCTCTCGAGCATCTTCGTGCTGAGCAACGCGCTGCGCCTGCGGCGGATCGGCAGGGGGCGCGGCACAACGCCGCGCCCGCCCGCGTCGGGCGCCGCGCCCGCGCCCGTCCCGGCCGAATGAGGAGGATCCGATGAACATCGGCGAGGCGGCCGCGCGCTCGGGCGTGCCGGCCAAGACCATCCGCTACTACGAGGAGATCGAGCTGGTGGCGCCCGCGCGCGACACCAACGGCTACCGCGCGTTCCGCGAGCGCGACCTGCACAAGCTCACCTTCCTCGGTCGCGCGCGCGCGCTCGGCTTCACCATCGAGGACTGCCGCACGCTGCTGGCGCTGTGGGAGGACCAGAGCCGCGCCAGCCACGACGTTCGCCGCGTGGCCGAGGAGCATCTGCGCCGGGTCGAGGCCAAGATCGCCGCGCTCGAGGCGATGCGCGAGACGCTCTCGACCCTGGTGCGCGACTGCGCCGGCGACGAGCGGCCCGACTGCCCGATCCTGCGCTCGCTGGCGCCGAGCCAGGCCAGCCTGGTCTGAGCGCCGCAGGCGAGGCGCGGGGAGGCGCAGGCCCGCGCCCGGTCCCTTGACCTTGCCGCGCTGGAAGACCCCACCTGCGCGGGACCGAGGGCGGCTCCTTCGTCGCCACACCAGTCAGGACACCGCCGCATGACCCGCGCCTCCCCTCTCGACCGCCGCTCGTTCCTCTCCCTGGCCGGGGGGGCCGCGCTCGCCGCCGGCGCGTCCGGCCTCGCCGGTCCAACCTGGGCCGCAGCGTCGCGCCGCACGCTTCGCGTCGGCACGCGCGTCATCGAGGTCGGCGGTCGGGCGGCGAGCGTCTTCGGCATCACCGACGCGGCCGGGCGGTCGGGCCTGACGCTCGACGCCTCGGAGGGCTTCGACCTGCGCCTGCTCAACGAGTCCGGCGCGCCGACGATCATCCACTGGCACGGCCTGACGCCGCCCTTCGAGCACGACGGCAACACCGTGTCGCAGGCGCCGATCCCGCCCGGGGGCTCGCAGGACTACGCCTTCGACCTGGGGCGGGGCGGGACCAACTGGATGCACTCCCATCTCGGACTGCAGGAGCAGCAGCTGATGGCCGCGCCGCTGATCGTGCGGGACGGCGCCCCGGACCGCCAGGAGGTCGTGATGCTGCTGCACGACTTCGCCTTCACGCCGCCCGAGGAGATCCTGGCCAGCCTCGCCGCGGGCGAGGCCACGCATGTCGGATCGGGCGCGGCCGCGGCCTCCATGAGCATGGTGCGCGCGCCGATGGCCGGGATGGCGATGGGTGGCAGCGAGGACTCGATGGCCGGCATGGGCATGGGCGGCATGGGCGGCATGGACATGGGCGCGGGCGAGGACGGCCAAGGCATGGCGGGCATGGCGATGGACGGCATGCCGGGCGGCGCGCCCATGGGGGGCGGGACCGGCCTCGACATGGACATGGACGCCGACATGGACCTCAACGACATCGCCTTCGACGCCTACCTCGCCAACGACCGCAGCTTGGACGACCCCGAGGTGGTGCGCGTCGATCCCGGCGCGCCGGTCCGGCTCAGGATCGTCAACGCCGCCTCCTCGACCAACTTCTGGATCGACCTCGGGACCGTCGTCGGCACCGTCGTGGCGGTGGACGGCGTGCCGGTCCTGCCCATCGTCGGGCAGCGCTTCGAGCTGGCGATGGCGCAGCGCCTCGACATCGAGATCACCATGCCGCCGGGCGCCGCGGCCCTGCCGATCCTCGCGGTGCGCGAGGGCGACCGCGCTCGCACCGGGTTGGTCCTGGCCGCGCCGGGCGCCGGGATCCGGCGCCTCGACGCGCTCGCGCCACGCGTCGCGCCCCCCGTGCTGCTCGGCCTGGAGCGGCGCCTCGCGGCGGCCGAGCCGCCCGCGGCGCGCGCGCCCGACCGGCGCATCGCCTGCGACCTGACCGGCGCGATGGCGCCCTATGCCTGGGGCATCGACGGGCGCCGCTTCGAGGAGCGCGACCCGCTGATGGTGTCGGCGGGCGAGCGGGTCGAGATCACGATGCGCAACCGCACGATGATGTCGCATCCGATGCACCTGCACGGCCACCACTTCCAGGTCGTCGCCCTGGGCCGCGCGCGACTGCCCGGCGCGGTGCGCGACACCGTGCTGGTCCCGCCGATGGACAGCGTCACCATCGCCTTCGACGCCGACAACCCCGGCGACTGGCCGCTCCACTGCCACAACCTCTACCACATGGCGGCCGGGATGATGACGACGGTGCGCTACGCCTGACGCGCGCGGGGATACGGAGCATCCCCCGCCCGAGGCCCGCCGGCGAGGGCGCCGGCCGGCCACCGGGGAGCCGACGGCGCCCTTCCGCGAGGCGGGGGGCGGGCCGGAGCCCGCCCCCCAGCGGGGTCGGTCAGCCGATCCGGCCGCCGCCCTGCTTGGTGACGACGAGCACGGAGGGGCGCGGCGGCATTCCCTCCTGGAAATCGGGCCAGCGCGTCGAGGGATCCTCGTAGGTCGAGACGCGGCCGAACTCGGGCCACTCCTGGCCGCCGTCGCCGGGGTGCTGCACGGCGAGGAAGAACGCCTCCCCGTCGGCGGCGAACCACGGCCCGCACATCTCGGCGCCCACCGGCACGCGGAAGAAGTGCTTGGACACGCCGCGGTCCTCGCCCTCGGTGCCCACCGCCCAGATGCCGTCGGCGCGGCCGCTGTCCTCCCAGGAGTTGCCGTCGGTGGCGACCCAGAGCCGGCCGTCGGCGTCGATGGCGCAGTTGTCGGGCATGCCGAACCAGCCGTTCTCGCTGGTGCCCGCGGCGAAGGTGGCGCCGACCTCGGCCACCGAGGGGTCGCCGCACCGCACCAGGATGTCCCATCTCATCGTGTCGGCGGCGTAGTCGCCGTCGGGCGCGGTGATCTCGACGATGTGGCCGAAGACGTTCTCGGCCCGCGGGTTGGCGGGGTTCTCGTCGCCGGGCTTGCGCCTCGTGTTGTTGGTCAGCATCACGTAGACCGTGCCGCGCGAGGGGTTGGGCTCCACGTCCTCGGGGCGGTCCATCGGCGTCGCCTCGAGGAAGTCGGCGGCGCGGCGGGTCTGGACCAGCACGTCGGCCTGGCTGTCGAAGCCGTTCTCCGCGGTGAGCGGGCCCTCGCCGTGGATCAGCGGCATCCAGGTCATCGTGCCGTCGGCGTCGAAGCGCGCCACCGACAGCGTGCCCTCGTCGAGCAGGTCGGGATCGGGGTTGGCCTCGTCATGGGCGCGCGCCGTGACGAAGCGATAGACGTAGTCGAACCGCTCGTCGTCGCCGAGGAAGAGCACGACGCGGCCGTCGCCGTTGGTCGTCGAGGCGGCGCCTTCGTGCTTGAAGCGCCCGAGCGCGGTGCGCTTGACCGGGGTGGAGGTGGGGTCGGAGGGGTCGATCTCGACGATCCAGCCGAAGCGGTTGGGCTCGTTGGGCTCCTTGGAGATGTCGAAGCGGTCGTGGAACTTGCCCCAGGCATACCAGTTGCCGGGCACGCCGTAGCGCGAGTAGAGGATCTTGGCCGGGTCGTCGCTCAGCCCCTCAGCCTCGCTCGCCGACTGGTCCTCGCCCCAGAAGTAGCCGTTGAAGTTCTCCTCGGCCGTCAGCCAGGTGCCCCAGGGGGTGACGCCGCCGGCGCAGTTGTTCACCGTGCCCAGCGCCTGGGTGCCCGAGGGGTCCGCGCCCGTCTGCATCTTGGGGTGCCCGGCGGCGGGCCCGGCGATCCGCATCGGCGTCGAGAGCGTGATGCGGCGGTTGTAGCGGCTGTCGGGCACGGTCGACCACTTGCCGTCCTCGCCGCGCGCGACCTCGACGACCGTGCCGCCATGCGCGGCCATCTCGACATCGACGAGCTCCCGGGTCATGCCGGCGAAGGCGGGGGCGATCTCGGCCCCCGCGGCGTCGAGCGCCGCCTCGTCCTGCACGCCGAGGCCGGGGAACATCAGCTCCTCGTTGGTGTATTCGTGGTTGACGACCAGCAGCAGGCGGCCCGGGTCGTCGGGCGCGTCCGGATGCGGCACGGTGGCCACGTAGTCGTTGTTGTAGCCGAACTGCTTGGCCTGGGCCTCGGCGGTCTGGTTCGCCGGGTCGAAGGCGGGCGCGTCGGGCAGCACCGGGTCGCCCCAGCGGATCAGGATGTCGGCGTCGTAGCCCGGGGCCACCGCGTGGTCGGCGGTGACGGTGGCCTCGATCTCCTCGAAGTCGAAGCTGGAGACGGCCTGGGCCTGGGCCCGGCCGGCGGCGAGCGCCATCGGGCCGACCGTGGCCGAGATGGCGGTGAAGCCGAGCGCGCCCTTCATGATGTCGCGGCGGTTGAAGCGGGCCGCGATCACGTCGCCGATCGTCGGGCGCTCGAAGCGGTTGCGCCCGGCGTCCTCGGCCGCGTCGCCTCTCTGCGACCGGTTCACAGGGTCGAAGTTGGTGAATTTCATGGGGCCCCCTGGGTTGTGCGAGCGTTGCGCCGCGGGTTGTCTGGTGAGCTATCGGCTGCGTGCGACACGATCATGACACAATCGGCAGGCGCGGGTCCACATCGAGCGGCCGCCGCCGCTCGCGGCGATCGAGCCCATCGGCCTCGCGCTCGTCGGCGCCGCGCAGGACGGCCCGCCACGCCTTGGCGGACGCGCCCGATCCTCCGAGCCGGGGAGCGAGAGCGCGGTCCCGATCGCCCGGCCGCCTTCCGACCGGTGCCGGGGGCCGACGCGATCGCCCGCCGCCGTCACGGGGGCGGGCTCTCGGCCGGGCGGGCGGCGCTCGCCCGGGGCGCGCCCGTCGGGACGGCGCCGCCGCAGCGAGAAGGGGCATCGGCCCCGACGACCACGCCGGCGGGATGGCCGCGCCGGCGCCTCGCCCGACGGCCTCGGGGGCCGGCCGCGGAGCCGATCACGGACAGAAGGCACGCGCCGGCGACGCGACGTGAAGGGGCCGACGACCGGACCCACGCGCAAGCCGCGGCGGGGGTGGCGATGCAGGAGCGGGCAGGACGGCGCCGCGTCGTCCCGACGGCTTCTCGTCACCCCTCCTCCACCGTCACCACCCCCGGCACGGACCGCAGCGCCGAGCGGATGTCGGGGCTCACCGGGTAGGGCTCGCCGAGCGCCATCTCGACCTCGCCGGGCAGGCCGTCCGCCATCAGGCAAAGTGCTATGTCGGCGCGCGCAGCGCCCGGGGCGTCCGACGACAGGCGCGTCAGCAGCGAGGAGACGCCGGCGAGCGCGCCTGCGTCGTCCACGAAGATGCGCAGGCCCGTGACCGCGCCATGGGTGGCGCCCTCGACAGGGCGCACGTCGCGCACCAGGAGCTTGAGCTGGTCGGCCTCCATGGTGGCCTCGACCGTCAGCACGACCTTGGCGCCGGGCTCCAGCTCCGCGCGGTGCGCCTCCAGTCCTTCCGAGAACACCATCGCCTCGAAGATGCCGGTGGGGTCCGACAGCCCGAGGAAGGCGAAGCGGTTGCCGCGCGCGCTCATGCGCTCCTGGCGGTGGGAGACCGAGCCCGCGACCTTGGCCACCAGCGGGCCCTCCTTGGCGCGCGCCTCCAGGGCGGCAAAGGTCATCACGCCGCGGCGGCCGAGCGGGCCCATGTAGTCGTCCAAGGGGTGGCCCGAGAGGTAGAAGCCGACCGCCCGGTGCTCCTCCGCGAGCCGCTCGGCGGGGAGCCAGTCGTCGGGCGAGGGCAGCCGAGGCTCGGGCAGATCCTCGCCCGCCTCGCCGAAGAGCGAGACCTGCGCCGAGGCGCGGTCGGCGTGGACGGCGGCCGAGTAGGCGGTGAGCGCGTCCAAGGACTCGAAGGCCCGCCGGCGGTTCGGGTCGAGCTGGTCGAAGCCGCCCGCGCGCGCCAGCATCTCCAGCGAGCGCTTGCCGACGCGCTTGAGGTCCACGCGCCGCGCGAGGTCGAACAGCGTGGCGAAGGGCCGCCCGCCGGCGCTTGCCGAGACGCGCGCCTCCTCGATCAGCCGCATGGCCTCGACGCCCACCCCCTTCAGCGCGCCGAGCCCGTAGACGATGCGGTCCCCTTCGGTGCCGAAGCGCGCGCCCGATCGGTTGACGCAAGGGGGGACGATCTCGATGCGCAGGTTGCGCCGCACGTCCTCGGCATAGGCGGCGAGCTTGTCCGTCAGGTGGATGTCGCAGTTCATCACGCCGGCCATGAACTCGACCGGGTGGTTGGCCTTGAGCCAGGCGGTCTGGTAGCTCACCACCCCGTAGGCCGCGGCATGGGACTTGTTGAAGCCGTAGTTGGCGAACTTGTCCAAGAGGTTCCAGACCTCCAGCGCCTTGCCCTCCGGCACGCCGTTGCGGGCGGCGCCTTCGAGGAACAGCGGGCGCTGCGCGTCCATCTCGGCCTGGATCTTCTTGCCCATGGCGCGGCGCAGCAGGTCGGCGCCGCCCAGGGAGTAGCCCGCCATCTCGCGGGCGATCTCCATCACCTGCTCCTGATAGACGATGATCCCTTGGGTCTCGTCGAGGATGTGGTCGATCGAGGGGTGGAGCCGCTGGCGCGGCGCCCGCCCGTTCTTGACATCGCAGAACTGCGGGATGTTCTCCATCGGGCCGGGGCGGTAGAGCGCCACCAGCGCCACGATGTCCTCGATGCAGGTCGGGCGCATCCGCCTGAGCGCGTCGATCATCCCGCTCGATTCCACCTGAAACACCGCGGTGGTCTTGCCGCTGGCGTAGAGCGCGTAGGCGCGCTCGTCGTCCAGGGGGATCGCGGCCAGATCGACCGACGTGCCCTTCGCCTCCAGCAGGTCGAGCGCGCCCTGGATCATGGTGAGGGTCTTGAGCCCGAGGAAGTCGAACTTCACGAGGCCCGCCTGCTCGACCCACTTCATGTTGAACTGCGTCGCGGGCATGTCCGAGCGCGGGTCGCGGTAGAGCGGGACCAGCTCGTCCAAGGGACGGTCGCCGATCACCACGCCCGCGGCATGGGTCGAGGCGTTCCGCAGCAGCCCCTCCAGCTTGGCGCAGTAGTCGAGCAGGCGCCCGACGACGGGCTTGCGGGCCTCCTCCGCGAGCCGCGGCTCGGCCTTGAGCGCGCGCGGGATCGACAGCGGCTTGACGCCCTCCACAGGGATCATCTTCGAGAGCCGGTCGCACTGCATGTAGGGCATCTGGAGGACGCGGCCGACGTCGCGCACGGCGGCCTTCGACAGCAGCGCGCCGAAGGTGATGATCTGGCCCACCCGCTCGCGGCCGTAGCGTCCTTGGACGTAGCGGATCACCTCCTCGCGCCGGTCCATGCAGAAGTCGATGTCGAAGTCGGGCATCGACACCCGGTCGGGGTTGAGGAAGCGCTCGAAGAGGAGCCCGTAGCGCAGCGGGTCGAGGTCGGTGATGGTGAGCGCGTAGGCCACCAGGCTGCCCGCGCCAGAGCCGCGGCCGGGCCCCACGGGGATGCCCTGCCCCTTGGCCCACTGGATGAAGTCGGCGACGATCAGGAAGTAGCCGGGATAGCCCATCCGCTCGATCACGCCGATCTCGAAGTCGAGCCGCGCCTCGTAGTCGGCCACGGGGGCGGCGTGGGGGATGACCTTCAGCCGGGCGGCCAGCCCCTCGCGGGCCTGTCGGCGCAGCTCGTCCACCTCGTCCTGCGCGAAGCGCGGCAGGATCGGGCCGCGGGTGCGCGGGCGATACGCGCACCGCCGCGCGATCTCGACGGTGGCGTCGCAGGCCTCGGGCAGGTCGGCGAAGAGCGCGCGCATGGCGTCGGCGGGCTTGAACCAGTGCTCGGGCGTGAGCTGCCGGCGCGGCTCGTTCTGATCGACGTAGGCGCCACCGGCGATGCACAGCAGCGCGTCGTGCGCCTCGAACATCTCGGCGCCCTCGAAATGGACGTCGTTGGTGGCCACCAAGGGCAGGCCCATCGCGTAGGCCATCTCGACGAGGCCGCGCTCGGTCAGGGCCTCGATCTCGGGCAGGCCGTCCTCGCCAGGATGGCGCTGGAGCTCGACGTAGAGGCGGCCGGGATAGATCGCGGCCAAGCGCCCCACCAGCGCCTCGGCCATCGCGCGCCGCTTGGTGCGAAGGAGCCGGCCCACGGGGCCGTCGGGCCCGCCCGTGAGGCAGATCAGCCCCCGCGCATGGTCCTCCAGGTCGCCCAGCGTCACCTGAGGCTCGCGCTGGGTCTCGGCGAGATAGAGCCGCGACTGGAGCTTGAGGAGGTTGGCGTAGCCCGCCTCGTCCTGAGCGAGCAGCACCACGGGCGCGGGCGGGGCCGGCTTGGCGCCGGGCGCCGCGGCCTCGTGTTCGAGGCGGATCTGGCAGCCCATGATCGGCTGGACGCCGGCCTTGGCGGCGCCTTCCGAGAACTCGAGCGCCGCGAACATGTTGTCGCTGTCGGTCAGCGCCACGGCGGGCATGCCGGCCGCCGCGGCGAGGCCGGGGAGCGCCTTGACGCGGACGGCGCCCTCCAGGACCGAGTATTCGGAGTGGACGCGCAGATGGACGAAGGGGGGCTGGGACATGGGGACGAGATAGGCCCGGGGGCCTGCGCGAGCCAGATCCGCGGGCCGGCCGGACCCACCCGGCGCGCGCAGGAGGCGGGCCGGTCACAGGAGGCGCGGCAGGCCGCGCCGCGAGAGATCCCGCGCGCCGTGGCCGCTCGGGGCCGCGCCCCCGGCCGCCGATCGGATGGACATCCGGCGGCCGCGGTCGCCCCCGCCTTGCGCCGCGCGTGGCGCCCAGGCCGCGATCGGGGTCGCCGCGCCGGCATCGAGGGCCGGCCCGCGAGGACGGGAGGCGAGCGCGTCCGCCCTCGCCTCCCGGCACCAACGCCGAGGCCGGACAGGATCGGCTCGGGTGGATCGAAAGGCCCTGCGACGACGCGCGCCGCACCCAGCCACCGGCCGCCGGGTAGCGCGGGGCGGCCGGTGGCCGCTCACCGGGGAGGATCGGCTCGCGCCCGATCGTGCGGCGCGGCTCCGTCGCGGGCCGCGCGCGCCTCAGGCCGGTTCGTCGCGGTTCCAAGCCCGACGGCGACGATCCCGGACGGCTCCGTTCCTCCCCTCGGTCTTCGTCGGCGCCGCGATCGTGCCCGAGCGACGGGCGGACGCGTCCCTCTCATCGCCGAGGCGTCGGGCCGGACGGCTCGGCGCGCGCGCTCGCCGATCTCGGACAGGATGGCGCGGAGCCTGTCGTGGTCGGGGTGGCGCAGGCCGCGACGAGGCCGCCGTATCGGCCGCGGATTTCCTCGGCGCCCTCGTGGCCCATGATCGCGTCCGCGACGCCGGCCGAGGCGGCGGTCGGCACGCCGGCCTCGCGCAGGGTATCCTTCATCGCCACCTTGTCGCGGCACGGATGGGCGGTGGGGGCCGAGATGGCGTGGATGCCGCAGCGCTCGCGCACATGCGCCCCGATCACGGCCTCCAGCCGGTCGACCCACATCCGCCTCCGGACCTCGCGTGCCGCCCGTTCGAGCGCGCCCTCGTCGGTCGGCGAGGCGATCGTCCGGTCGCCGCCGAGCCGGCCATCGAGCTCGTCGTCGAGCCGCTCTGGCGGCCGGTCGCCGGCCCCGATCCCTTGCGCCCCGACCGAGGCCGGGACGCGGACGAACTCGCGCTGGCTGGCGGGGAAGCCCGGATCGGGGACGATGGCGTTTGCGGGGACGGCCTCCATGCGCTCGGCCCCCTCGGCGTCGCCCCCGGCGGCGGGCAGCAGGAGGAGGGCAGCAGGAGGAGGACCGGCCTCGCTCGCCCCGGTGGACGCGCGTGACCTCCCGCTCCGTCCGCGGTGAGCGCCGCGCGCCCTCCTGCTCGCGCCAGAGCTGGATCCGCCCCCGGACCAGATCGGTGGACGCGTCGGCCTCGGGGGCCGGGAAGAGCGAAGGCACCTTCTCGTGGATCGCGTCGCGCATGGTCGGGCTGCCGACGAAGCCGTGGGCGAGCGCGTCGAGATGCCCGAGCCTCGTGTCGCGGCGAGGTCGTCGAGGATCTCCTGCCAGTCGTTCCAGCTCTCGGACGTCTCGGACGGGCCCGAGCGCGCCGGGCCGCCGATGACGATCGGCCCGATCGCCTCGGGCCCCCGTGTCGTGGCCCTCCCGGGACGGCGAGGAGGACGGCCGCGCCGAGAGCGGCGGCGTGAGGCAGGCGACCCGGCCCATCAGGCCGACGCGCAGGTCGCGACCCTCGATCCCCGCCTGGACGTGCATGCCGCGGATCGCCACGCGCCGCGCGACCGTCCGGCGCTCGGCGCTCGGCGCTCGGCGCTCGGCTCCCAAAATGCGGTGACGGCCCAGGTCAGCCGGCTGCTGCTCCTTCCGGTGCGCCCAAGGGTGGGTGGGGCGGCGATCATCCGCATCCCGTGCGCCGCGGCCGCCGCCGCGACCGCCTGCCTGAGATTCCGGGCGCTCGGAGCGGGCCTCGGCGAGGGTGCGGCAGACCCCGGTGCCGATCTCGACCCGGCCGTGGACGACCTCGTGCGCGACCCCGGGGCCGAGGCGCTCCTCGCACCGAGCCACGAACGCGGCCGGCCGCCCGGCGTCGATGAGCGGGCGCTCCACCTCGGTCCCGATGGAGATCGCCTCGCCCGGGGCGCCCATCGTCCCCTCCCCGCGTCGCGGCCGGCGTTCCGCGGGGCGCCGCGGCCTGTCGGGCCGGCGTCCGGGCTGCGGGCTCCGATCGCAGGGCCGGCCGGCGCCGGATGCCCTTCGAGCGGCCCGCGACCCTCGAGGGCCGCGAGGCCCGCCCGCCGCCGGCATGAGGTCGTGGGCCGCCGATCTCGGGTCGCAAGCCCGGCTGGGCGCCCCGCCTCGGCGCCTGCTCCTCCCCGTCGGGGGCGCCCGCGCCGCCTTCCGCTTGGAAAGGGCCGCGCGGAGGCCCTTCGGCGCGATCGGCGGGGGCGGCCCGTGCCGGTCCGACGCGGCCGATGCGCGCCGCCTCGATCGCCGACCTGCGTCGCGGCTGGGCTCGCGGGGGCGGCGGAGCGGCTCGCCGCGGGCAGCCCGACCCTCGCTCGGATCGACCGGGGCGAGGCCTGCGGCCCGCGCATCCTCGACGCCACCGGCGCCGGCGCGCGAGGCTAGGGTCGCGGGTGCCGGCGCGGGCCGCCATCATTCGAGGGGGCGCGGCGACGGCACGGCGCCCTTTGCTCGTCACCCCCCGCAGCCGCCGCCATCGTGAGGGGC
Source organism: uncultured Alphaproteobacteria bacterium (assembly GCA_963799455.1). Taxonomy (GTDB): domain Bacteria; phylum Pseudomonadota; class Alphaproteobacteria; order Rhodobacterales; family Rhodobacteraceae; genus CAWCXF01. The sequence continues at coordinate 498,356 of CAWCXF010000008.1, forward strand.
CACGGCCCGGGCGCCGGCCGCCCGACCGGCCCGTCATCGCGTCCCCTCGGAGCGCCGGGGGCGATCCGAGCCTCCGGGCGTCATCGAGCGGGTGACGACCGGACCGCCTTCCCCTAGACCGGGAGGCCAGGGCGTGGCGACCGGCCCCGTCGCCCGGATCCTCGAGGGCCGGATCCCCGGGGGCCAGATCTCGGGGGCCGCATCTCGGGGGCCGGATCCTCGGGGGCGGGATCCTCGGGGGCCGCCGAGGGCGCCGGTCATGGGAGGGTGAGGGATGACGGACAAGCGCACGCAGCCGCTGGCTCGGGACGCGATGGCCTACGTGCTCGCCGGCGGCCGCGGCAGCCGGCTCAAGGAGCTGACCGACAAGCGCGCCAAGCCCGCGGTCTATTTCGGCGGCAAGACGCGGATCATCGACTTCGCGCTGTCGAACGCGCTCAACTCCGGCATCCGGCGCATGGGGGTGGCGACCCAGTACAAGGCCCACTCCCTCATCCGCCACCTCCAGCGCGGCTGGAACTTCCTGCGCCCCGAGCGCAACGAGAGCTTCGACATCCTGCCGGCGTCCCAGCGCGTGTCCGAGACCCAATGGTACGAGGGCACGGCCGACGCGGTGTTCCAGAACATCGACATCATCGAGAGCTACGCGCCCGAGTTCATGGTGATCCTCGCGGGCGACCACGTCTACAAGATGGACTACGAGCTGATGCTGCGCCAGCACGTCGAGGCGGGCGCCGACGTGACCGTGGGCTGCCTGGAGGTGCCGCGGATGGAGGCCGTGGCCTTCGGGGTGATGCACGTCGACGAGCGCGACCGCATCACCGCCTTCGTCGAGAAGCCCGCCGACCCGCCCTGCATCCCGGGCCAGCCGGACACCGCGCTCGCCTCGATGGGGATCTACGTGTTCGCCACCCGCTTCCTAATGGACGAGCTGAGGCGCGACGCGGCCCAGCCCGGCTCGAAGCGCGACTTCGGCGGCGACATCGTCCCCCACATCGTGAAGCACGGGAACGCGGTCGCGCACCGCTTCTCGGCCTCCTGCGTGCGCTCGTCGCACGAGGCCGCGTCCTACTGGCGCGACGTGGGCACGGTGGACGCCTACTGGGAGGCCAACATCGACCTCACCGACGTGGTCCCCGAGCTCGACCTCTACGACACCTCCTGGCCGATCTGGACCTACGCCGAGCTCAAGCCGCCCGCCAAGTTCGTCCACGACGAGGACGGGCGCCGCGGCATGGCGGTCTCGAGCCTGGTGTCGGGCGACTGCATCGTCTCGGGAGCCGAGCTGAGGCGCTCCCTCGTGGGCACCGGCGCGCGGATCAACTCGCACGCCGAGCTCCACGAGGCCGTGCTCCTGCCCGAGGTGACGATCGGACGCGGCGCGCGGCTCGCCAGGGTCGTGGTGGACCGCGGCGTGAGCATCCCGCAGGACCTCGTGGTGGGGGACGACGCCGCGCTCGACGCCCGCCGCTTCCGCCGCACCGACCGCGGCGTGTGCCTGATCACGCAGCCCATGATCGACCGGCTCGGGGACCGGTGAGGATCCTCTCGGTCGCCTCCGAGGCGCACCCGCTCGTCAAGACGGGCGGGCTCGCGGACGTCGCGGGCGCCCTGCCGGCCGCGCTCGCGCGCCTGGGCGTCGAGACGCGCACGCTCCTGCCCGCCTATCCGGGCGTCCTGTCCGGGACCGGCGGCGGCGAGGTCGTCCATCGCTGGGCCGACCTCCACGGCGGCCCGGCGGCGCTGCGCCGCGCCGAGGCGGCGGGGCTCGCGCTCCTCCTGCTGGACGCGCCGCACCTCTACGACCGGCCGGGCGGCCCTTACGCCGACCCCTCGGGCGCGGACCACCCCGACAACTGGCGGCGCTTCGCGGCGCTCTGCCGGGCCGGGGCCGACATCGCCCGGGGCGCCGTGCCCGAGCTCCGCCCCGACCTCGTGCACGCGCATGACTGGCAGGCCGCCATGACCGCCGCGTTCCTCCGCTACGACGGCACGCCCGTGCCGAGCGTGGTGACGATCCACAACCTCGCCTTCCAGGGGCGGTTCGAGGCGGGCGTCTTCCCCGCGCTCGGGCTTCCGCCGCGGGCCTTCTCGATCGACGGCGTCGAGTACTACGGCGGCGTGGGCTTCCTGAAGGCGGGGCTGAGGCTCGCCGACGCCATCACCACCGTGAGCCCCACCTACGCCGAGGAGATCCTCACGCCCGCGGGCGGCATGGGGCTCGGCGGCCTGCTGGCGGACCGGGCCGGGGCGCTGCGCGGCATCGTCAACGGCATCGACACCGAGGTCTGGGATCCGGCGGCCGACCCCCACCTGCCCGCCCCCTTCTCGCGCGAGGATCTCGCCCCCCGGCAGGCCGATCGCCGCGCGCTCGAGGCGCGGTTCGGGCTCGACGCCGACGACGCGCCCGTCTTCGTCGTCGTCAGCCGCCTCACCGGGCAGAAGGGGATCGACCTCCTCGTCGGCGCGGCCGATCCCCTCGTGGCCGCGGGCGGCAAGCTCGCGGTCCTCGGCACGGGCGAGCCGGCGCTGGAGCGGGCGCTCGCCGCCGCCGCCGAGCGCCACCCCGGCCGGATCGGCGTGGCCATCGCCTATGACGAGCCGCTCGCCCACCTCATGCAGGGCGGCGGCGACGCGATCCTCGTGCCGTCGCGCTTCGAGCCCTGCGGGCTCACGCAGCTCTGCGGCCTGCGCTACGGCACCGTGCCGGTGGTGGCCCGCACGGGCGGCCTCGCCGACACGGTGATCGACGCCAATCACGCCGCGCTCGCGGCCGGCGTCGCCACCGGGCTCCAGTTCCCGCCCGGCGACGGGCCCGCGCTCGAAAGGGCCGTCCGCCGGGCGGTGGACCTCCACCGCACCCCCGGCGCCTGGGCCGGGCTGCGCCGCGAGGGCATGAGGGCCGATGTCTCGTGGGACCGCAGCGCCGCCGCCTACGCCGCCCTCTACCGGGGGCTCGTGAGCGCCCGGAGGTCGCCCCCGTGACCCCCGCGGCGGCGGGAGGCCCGTCCCGTCCGGATTCCTGCGGCCGGCGCGCGGCGCGGCGGGCTCGCGCACCACGGACGGCTCGGGCCGCGCCGGCGCGCGGCCACGGCTGCGACCAGGCGCCATGACGGCGGCGCCGCCGCGCCAGGGGTCTCGGGCCGGGACCGCGATGGCGATGCGCCCGGGGCGGAGGTCGTCGGCGGTGCGCCCGACCGGTCCACCGCTGCGCGGGGCGCGGCGTCCTGCCCCGTGGCGACGAGGCCTCGTCGCCGCGAGCGCGGCTTTCCGCTTGGTGGCGCCATGGCGGGCCGGTATGGATCGCCGCACGAGAGCCCGGCCGGAACCGGGAGCGAGGAGGAGCGGCCGCGGCGCCCGGCTCGTCGGGTCGCGGGTCCGGCGGCGCCCTCGACATCCACGCGCCGCCCCCGGCGGGGCGCGCGAGCCCTGGAGGAGCGCCGCCGCGATGAGGATCACCGCGATCGAGACCTACCGGGTCGAGGCGTTCCCCAACGTGCTGTGGGCGCATGTCGAGACCGACGCCGGCGTCACGGGCCTCGGCGAGACCTTCTACGGCGCGGGCGCGGTCGAGGCGCATGTCCACGACACGCTCGCCGCGCGGCTGCTCGGCCAGGATCCGCTGCGGATCGAGGCGCTGCACAAGGAGATGCTCGCCCTGCCGATGGCGCAGGCCTCGACCGGCGTCGAGACCCGCGCGGCCTCGGCGATCGACATCGCGCTGTGGGACATCCTCGGCAAGCTCTGCGGCCAGCCGGTGCACCAGATGCTGGGCGGGCTCTGCGCCGAGCGGCTGCGGGTCTACAACACCTGCGCCGGCACGCGCTACGTCCGCACCGCGCGCATCCGGCCGGTGGACACCTGGAACCTCGACGCGCCCGGCGAGCGGACGGGGCCTCACGAGGATCTCGACGCCTTCATGACCCGCGCCGGGGAGCTCGCGGAGGAGCTGCTGGGCGAGGGCATCGCGGCGATGAAGATCTGGCCCTTCGACCCGGCCGCGATGGAGAACCGCGGGCTGCACATCACCGCCGATCAGATGCGCGCCGCGATCCGGCCCTTCGAGCTGATCCGCGAGGCGGTGGGCGAGCGCATGGAGATCATGGTCGAGCTGCACTCGCTCTGGACCCTGCCGATGGCGAAGCGGATCGCCCGCGCGCTCGAGCCGTTCGAGCCCACCTGGTTCGAGGATCCGATCCGCATGACCTCGCCCCAGGCGCTCGCGGAGTTCGCCCGCTCGACCCCCGTGTGGACCTGCGCCTCCGAGACGCTGGGCACGCGACACGCCTACAAGGACTACCTCGACCGCGACGCGGCCCACGTCGTGATGGCCGACCTCTCCTGGACCGGGGGGCTCACCGAGGGGCGCAAGATCGCGGCGATGGCCGAGACCTATCACCGCCCCTTCGCGCCGCACGACTGCATCGGCCCCGTGGGCTTCGCGGCGGCCGTCCACATGTCGTTCAGCCAGCCCAACACGCTGATCCAGGAGAGCGTGCGCGCCTTCACCCGTGGCTGGTACCGCGAGCTCGTCACCGAGGTGCCGCGCATCGAGGCGGGCCACGTCCTGCCCATGGAGGGGCCGGGCCTCGGCACCGAGCTGGTGCCCGGCTTCTTCGAGCGGTCCGACCTCTCCGTCCGCCGCTCCGAACCCTGAGGGACCGCCCATGAGCCTGCACCTCTTCGACCTCACCGGCAGGACGGCGCTCGTCACCGGCTCCTCGCGCGGGCTCGGGCGCGCCTTCGCCGAGGGCCTCGCGGGCGCCGGCGCGCGGGTGGTGCTCAACGGCGTCGATCCGGCCCGGCTGGAGGCCGCGGCGGACGAGATGCGCGGCGCCGGCCACGACGTGCTCACGGCCGCCTTCGACGTCGCGGACGAGGCGGCGGTGGTCGCGGCCTTCGAGCGGCTCGACACCGAGGGGGTGGAGGTCTCCATCCTGGTCAACAACGCCGGTATCCAGCACCGCCAGCCGATGCTGGAGCTGGCCACCGAGGACTGGCGGCGCGTCATCGAGGTCAACCTCACCGCGGCCTTCGTCGTGGGGCGCGAGGCGGCGCGGCGCATGGCGCCCCGCGGCGCGGGCAAGATCGTCAACGTGGGCTCGCTGACCTCCGAGCTCGCGCGGGCCACGATCGCGCCCTACACGGTGGCCAAGGGCGGCATCAAGATGCTGACGAAGGCGATGGCGGCCGAGTGGGGCCCCTCGAACATCCAAGCCAACGCGATCGGGCCGGGCTACATGATCACCGACATGAACGAGGCGCTGATCGCCGACCCCGCCTTCGACGCCTGGGTCCGCGCGCGCACCCCCGCCGGGCGCTGGGGGCGGCCCGAGGAGCTGACGGGCACCGTGATCTACCTCGCCTCGGAGGCGTCGAACTACGTCTCGGGCCAGATCGTCTACGCCGACGGCGGCATGATCTCGGTGCTCTGATGCGCGCCGTCATCATCCACGCCGCCGGCGACCTGCGCGTCGAGGACCGTCCCGAGCCCGCCGCGCCCGGCCCCGGCGAGGTGCGCGTCGGGATCGCCCGAGGCGGGATCTGCGGCTCGGACCTGCACTACCTCCACCATGGCGGCTTCGGCGCGGTGCGGCTGCGCGAGCCGATGGCGCTCGGCCACGAGGCGGCGGGCGTGGTGGAGGCGGTCGGCGCGGGCGTCGAGGGGCTGGCCCTCGGCGACCGCGTGGCGGTGAACCCCTCGCGGCCCTGCGGGGCCTGCGCCTCCTGCCGTCGCGGCCTGCGCAACCACTGCCTCGACATGCGCTTCAGCGGCTCGGCGATGCGCATGCCGCACGAGGAGGGGCTTTTCCGCGAGGCGGTCGTCGTCCCGGCCGCGCAGGCCGTGCGCCTGAGCGCGCAGGCCGACCTCGGCCGCGCGGCCTGCGCCGAGCCGCTCGCGGTGGGCCTGCACGCGGCGCGCCGGGCGGGCTCGCTGCTGGGCGCGCGGGTGCTCGTCTCGGGCTGCGGGCCGATCGGCTGCCTGACGGTGGCGGCCGCGCGGCACGCCGGCGCGTCCCACGTCGTGGCGACCGACCTCGCGCCCGAGGCGCTGGCGGTGGCCGAGGCGATGGGGGCGCACGAGACCATCGACCTTTCGGCCTCGCCGCAGGGCCTCGACCCCTGGCGCGCGGGCAAGGGCCGCGTCGACGTGGCCTTCGAGTGCTCGGGCGCGGCACCCGCGCTCCGGGCCGCCTGCGAGGCGCTGCGCCCGCGGGGCGCTCTCGTCACGGTGGGCCTGGGGCCCGACGTGCCGCTGCCCCTGGGGCTCGTCGTGACCAAGGAGATCGCGCTGCGCGGCAGCTTCCGCTTCGACGAGGAGTTCGCCCTGGCCGCCGACCTGATCGACCGCGGCGCGATCGACCTGGGCCCCCTCGTCACCCACGCGCTTCCCGCCGAGGACGCGGCCGCGGCCTTCGCGATCGCCTCCGACCGCAGGCGCGCGATGAAGGTGCAGCTCCGCTTCCGGGAGCCCTGAGGCCCCGGCCCCGATCGCACGGCCGGACGGGGAGGAGACGCCGACCGCGCTCTTGCGAGCGATGGCCGGGCGCGCCGGCGCCGAGACCGACCGCGCCGACCCGCACGGGCGAGGCCGACCGCGGGCGTCCCGCCGGGCCGGCGGATGGCGGGCCGGGTCGGGCGATGGGGCAGGGCGTGGCGGCTCGCTCCCGGCGGACCGGCGCATCGTCGCGCGGCTCCGAGCGGTCCTGACTGGCGTGCCCGCCGGCTTCCGGCGCCGCGCGGGCCGGGTCCGATCCGGATCGTCGCCGGGCGGGCGGCCGAGGGGCCCGGGCCCCCTCCCGCGGGAGCCCCGGCTCAGGCCGCCTCGCGCCCAGCGCCCGTCCTCGGGCGGCGGGCGCGCGCGTCGCGCGCGAGGCGGCCGTGCAGGAGCGCCAGCACGGCCGCCTCCTCTGGCCTGAGCTCCGACAGGCCGTCGCGCATCTCACCCTCGATCTCCTCGCGCAGGTCGAGCGACAGCGCGTCCTCCAGGTAGCTGTCGAGGATCTCGGGGTGGATGTAGCACTTGCGGCAGATGGTGGGCGTGTTGCCCAGGCGCGCCGCGACGCGCTCGATCGCGGCGCGGATGTTGCTCTTGCGCTTGGCCTCGCTGTCCACCGCCTCGAACTCGCGCAGCGCCAGCGCCGCCAGCACCGTGCCGGCGAAGGTGCGGAAGTCCTTCGCGGTCACGTCCCGCCCGGCGATCTCGTGGAGGTAGGCGTTCACGTCGGCCGAGGTCACGTCGCGGCGCTCACCCTCCTCGTCCAGGTACTGGAAGAGCTTCTGCCCCGGCAGATCCTGGCAGGACTTCACGATCCTGGCGATGCGGCGGTCGCGCAAGGCGAGGTTCCAGCTCTTGCCGCTCTTGCCCTTGAAGCGGAACCGCAGCTCGGAGCCCTCGACGTCCACGTGCCGGCCGCGCAGGGTGCTGAGGCCGAAGCTCTTGTTCTGCTTGGCGTAGTCGTCGTTGCCGACCCGGATCAGGGTGCTCTCCAGCAGGTGGACGACGGCCGCCAGCACCTTCTCGCGCGGCAGGCCGCGGCGTCCCATGTCGGCGTCGACGCGGGCGCGGATCGCGGGCAGCGCCTCGGCGAAGGCGAACATGTGCTCGTACTTGGCGCTCTCGCGCACCTCGCGGAACCGGGGGTGGTAGCGGTACTGCTTGCGCCCCTTGGCGTCGCGCCCCGTCGCCTGGACGTGCCCCAGAGGGCTCGGGCAGATCCACACCTCGGTGTAGGCCGGCGGCACGGCCAGCGCCTTGATGCGCGCGATCGTCTCCTTGTCGGTGACGCGCTTCCCGTCCGGTCCGCGATAGCTGAAGCCGCGCCCGGCCCTGCGGCGGCGGATCCCCGGCTCCTCGTCGGAGACGTGGACGAGCCCGGCCGTCTCCGCCGCGTCCTGCGGATCGACGATGTCGCCTTGAGAGGCTCCCTTCGGCATGGGCACGGGTCCGGTCGGTTGAGGCTGGGGTCCAACCGGCCGCCCGCCCTGGGGTTCCGCGGCCTGCCCGCGAAGGGCCGCGGCGGGCTTCGCATTCCGCGCCGGCGCGTGTAGAGGGCGCGTTCCATCCCCGCCGGAAGGACGCCCGCCATGCGACACCCCTCCGACGCCCGCCGTGCGCCTGCTGCCGCGCCCGATCCCGCCGAGGCGCCGGACCCCTACGGGCTGCGCCGCTGGGGCGGGGACCACATCGCCCAGCTGCCCAACGGCCATGTCGGGCTGCGCGACCCCGGCCGGCCCGAGGCGCGGCCGGTGGACCTCATCGGCGTGCTGCGCCAGCTCGACGACCGCGGCATCTCGACGCCCCTGGTGCTGCGCGTGACCTCCTACCTGGAGCGCCAGATCGCGCGCATCTGCGACGGCTTCGCCGCCGCGATCGAGGCGGGCGGATACCGGGGCGCCTATCGCGGCGTCTATCCGATCAAGGTCAACCAGCAGCCCGCCGTGGTCGAGGCGATCGTCGAGCACGGCCGCTCGCGCGGCTTCGGGCTGGAGGTCGGCTCGAAGCCCGAGCTGGTGATCGCGCTGTCCCAGGGGCTCGGCCCCGACGCGCTCTTGATCTGCAACGGCATCAAGGACGCCGGGTTCGTGCGCCTGGCGCTGCTGTCGCTGCGCCTGGGCTTCGACACGGTGATCGTGCTCGAGAGCCCCCGCGAGCTCGACGTGGTGCTGGCCGAGGCCGCGGCCTTGGGCATCCGCCCGCGGCTGGGCGCGCGCATCAAGCTCTCGCAGCGCGTGGCCGGGCAGTGGTCGGCGTCCTCGGGCGACCGCTCCTCCTTCGGCATGACCACCGACCAGCTCATCGACCTGGTGGACCGGCTGCGCGAGGCGGGGCTGCTCGACGCGCTGGTGCTCCAGCACGCGCATCTCGGGAGTCAGATCCCCGACGTGATCGACGTGCGCCGCGCGGTGGCGGAGGCCTGCCGCTACTACGTCGAGCTCAGGCGCGAGGGCTGCGCGCTCACCCATCTCGACCTCGGCGGGGGCTTGGGCGTGGACTACACCGGCGAGCACCGCTCGTCGGCGGGCTCGATCAACTACACCATCGAGGAGTATTGCGAGAACATCGTCGAGACCGTGCAGTATGCGATGGAGGAGGCGGGCGAGCCCCACCCCACGCTCGTCACCGAATCGGGGCGCGCGACCGTCGCCACCTCCTCGATGCTGGTCTTCGACATCCTCGAGGCCACCCATCTCGACACCGACCGCGAGACGGCCGTCGAGGAGGGCGACAGCCACACGCTCGCCGACCTCGCCGCGGTGCCGTCCTACCTCACGCCGCGCCGCATCCAGGAGTGCCTCAACGACGCCAACTACTACCGCGGCGAGCTGCGCGCGCAGTTCGCCCAAGGCCGCGTCGGCCTGCGCGAGATGGCGCGGGGCGAGCGCATCTACCTCTACGCCATCGGGCGCATCCGCGAGTTCGCCATGGCCCAGCCGGGGGGGCCGACCGAGGACGTGGAGGCCGCGCTCGACGACCTCGCCGACATCTACCACGGCAACTTCTCGCTCTTCCAGTCGCTTCCCGACATGTGGGCGATCGACCAGCTCCACCCGATCGCCCCCCTCCAGCGCCTCGACGAGACCCCCGACCGCCGCGCCTGGATCTCGGACATCACCTGCGACAGCGACGGGCGCATCGATCGCTTCGTGCTGGGCTCGGGCGTGGGCCGCGCGCTGCCGGTCCACGCTTTGCGCGAGGGCGAGCCCTACCACCTCGGCGTCTTCTTCGTCGGCGCCTACCAGGAGACGCTGGGCGACCTGCACAACCTCTTCGGCGACACCAACGTGGTGACGATCGCGCTCAGGGGCGACGGCGGCTTCGACCTCGTCCACGAGGTCGAGGGCGACACGGTGTCCGAGGTGCTGAGCTACGTCGAGTACCAGCCCCCCGCGATGCTCGACGCCTTCAAGGCGCGCGTCGAGGCCGCCGTCTCGCGCGGCGAGCTGTCCACCCGCCAACGCCGCGCCACGATCGCCGCCTTCAAGGAGGTGCTCGGGGGCACGACCTACCACGAGGGGTAGGGGCGCGGTCGGCCTTTCAGCGCCGCCCCACGCGTCGGCGCTCTCCTCCCGGCGCGGGGGGGTCCGCCCCCGGGGCCGGGGTGCCGGTCGACGCCGCGCCCGACGCATCCCGGCGCCGAGCCGCGCGCCGTCCGGCGGTTGAACGCGTGCGGCCGCCTCTGCTAGGGCTGGCCGCGCACCCCCTCCCGACGCGAGCCCCCGAAATGCCCCACACCCTCGTCATCGGAGCCGGCGGCGTCGGCTCCGTCGCGGTCCACAAGATGGCGCAGCGCCCGGAGGTGTTCGAGCGCCTGAGCCTCGCCTCGCGCCGGAGGTTCAAATGCGACGCCATCGCGTCGAGCGTGCGCGAGCGCACGGGCCGCGAGGTCGAGACCCACGAGCTGGACGCCGACGACGTGGACGCGACCGCGCGGCTGATCGAGGCGATCCGGCCCGACCTGCTGGTCAACCTCGCGCTGCCCTATCAGGATCTCACGCTGATGGAGGCGTGCCTGAGGACCGGCGTGCCCTATCTCGACACCGCCAACTACGAGCCGCGCGACGAGGCGCGCTTCGAGTACTCGCACCAATGGGCGCTGCACGAGCGCTTCCGCGAGGCCGGGCTGATGGCGCTCTTGGGCTCGGGCTTCGATCCGGGCGTCACCTCCGTCTTCGCCACCTACATCCGCAAGCACCTGCTCGACGAGATCCGCACCCTCGACATCCTCGACTGCAACGGCGGCGAGCACGGGCAGGCCTTCGCCACCAACTTCAACCCCGAGATCAACATCCGCGAGATCACCGCCCCCGCGCGCCACTGGGAGGGCGGCCGGTTCGTCGAGAGCCCGGCGCTCTCGACGAAGAAATCCTTCGACTTCCCCCAGGTCGGCGAGCGGGCGATGTATCTGATGTATCACGAGGAGCTGGAGAGCCTCGCGCGCCACCTGCCCGAGATCGAGCGCATCCGGTTCTGGATGACCTTCGGCGAGTCCTACCTCACCCATCTGCGGGTGCTGGAGGCGGTCGGCATGACCTCGATCGCGCCCGTCCCCTACGAGGGCCGCGAGATCGTGCCCTTGCAGTTCCTCAAGGCGGTGCTGCCCGAGCCCGCCTCGCTCGGGCAGGCCACGCGCGGCAAGACCTGCATCGGCGACATCGCCACGGGGACCAAGGACGGCGCCGAGCGCACGGTCTACGTCTACAACGTCTGCGACCACGAGGAGGCCTACCACGAGACCGGCAACCAGGCCGTCAGCTACACCACCGGCGTGCCCGCGATGATCGGCGCCATGCTGATGCTCACGGGCCGGTGGAAGGGGACGGGCGTCTTCAACATGGAGGAGCTCGACCCCGACCCCTTCATGGAGGCGCTGAACGCGAACGGCCTGCCCTGGCAGGTCCGCGACCTGCCCGGGCCCCTGCCGTTCTGAGGCCGCGTGCCGCGATGACCGAGGGAGCCCCGAGCACCTGGCCCGCCGCGGCGAGTTGCGGCCGGGGCGTGGGCGCCGGCCCGAGCGTGGGGGCCGGCCCGAGCGTGGGGGCCGACCCGAACGCGGGCAGGGAGCCGGGCGCGCCGGCCGCCTTGGATGCACGTCTCGGTCCCGTCGGGCGCGCCGCCGTCGATGCGGGACGCGCTGCCGCCCTCGGCGCGGGGACCGCCGCGCCCGCGCCGACCGGCGCCGTGCTCGGGGTCTCGGAACCCGAGCGGGGGAGCGTGGATGGCGCCCCTCGTCGGGGCGGGGCGGGCGGGCGGCCCAGACCGAGCGCGGGCGGCTTCGCGGGGGACATCGCCGCGGGAGCGGACGGCCCGGCGGCTGCGCCCCCGGCGTCCCGCCACGCTCGCCCCGAGGGCGGGGTCTCGCGCTCCGGGGCCGCGGTCCCGTCCCCGCTTCGAGCGTTCCCCGGCGAGAGCCCCGAGCGAGGGATCCGCACGTGACCGAGACCGTCGAGCGCCCCCACGAGGCCCCGACCGGGGCCGCCGCCCCCTCCGCGGCCGCGCCGCCCGCCGAGCGCGCGGCCATGGCCACCCGCGCGGGCGGCGCGGGGGCCTTCGCGCGCTTCGACCTCGCGCGCGTGCCGAGCCCCTGCTTCGTGGTCGATCGCGCCGCGATCGAGCGCAACCTCGTCACCCTGCGCGACGTGGCCGACCGCTCGGGCGCGAGCGTGCTGCTCGCGCTCAAGGCGTTCTCGATGTGGCGGCTGGGCGGGCTCGTGGGGCGCCACCTCCACGGCACCTGCGCCTCGGGGCTGTGGGAGGCGCGGCTCGCGCGGCAGCACTACCCCGGCCTCGTCTCGACCTACGGCGCGGCCTACAAGGCCGCGGACCTGCCCGAGATCCTCGCGCTCTCGGACCACGTGACCTTCAACACGCCGGGCCAGATCCGCCGCTTCCGACCCCTGGTCGAGGCCGCCCGCGCGGCAGGCCACCGATTCGAGGTCGGCCTTCGCATCAACCCCGAGCACTCCGAGGGCGAGGTCGCGCGCTACGACCCCGCGGCCCCCTTCTCGCGGCTCGGCACGCCCGTGAGCCGGATCGCGGCGGAGGATCTGGCGGGCGTGGACGGGCTGCACCTCCACACGCTGTGCGAGCAGGACGTGCCGCCGCTCGCGCGCACCTGGGCAGCGGTGCGGCCCTTCGTGCTGCGCCACGCCGAAGGGCTCCGTTGGCTCAACCTCGGCGGCGGGCACCACGTCACGCGCGCCGACTACCAGCGCGACGACCTCGCGGCGCTGCTGCGGAGCATCGCCGAGGAGACCGGGCTCCACGTCGTCATCGAGCCCGGCGAGGCGGCGGCGCTCGACGCCGGGATCCTGGTGGGCGAGGTGCTGGACCTGCTCGACAACGCGATGCCCGTGGCGGTGCTCGACGTGTCGGCCACCTGCCACATGCCCGACGTGATCGAGGCGCCCTACCGCCCCGCGCTCCTGGGCGAGCCCGAACGGGGCGCCACGGTCCGCCTCGGCGGCCCGTCCTGCCTCGCCGGAGACGTGATCGGCGACTACCGCTTCGAGCGGATGCCCGAGCCCGGCGATCGCCTGGCCTTCCTCGATCAGGCGCACTACTCGATGGTCAAGACCACCACCTTCAACGGCGTGCCCCTGCCCGCCATCGCGCTCTGGGACAGCCGCACGGACGCGCTGGAGATCGTCCGCAGCTTCACGGACGAGGCGTTCCGGTCGCGGCTGTCGTGAGGGGCGCGAGGGAGGCCGGCCGGGGCGGGGACGAAAGGGTGGGCGGACTCGCCCCGACGGGCCGCTCCGGGCGTGATCCTCGTGAGGGCGCAGGCCGGGGCGGCGCGAACGCGGGCGGAGCGGACAGGCCCGGCGCCGCCGGGGCGGGGACGGGCCGCCCCGAGGGGTCGGGGCGCGGCGCGGGCGAGCGGAGCCGTCCCCCGCGGCCGGGGCGCGAGGGGCGCGGGTCCGACCGGCCCGGACATCGGCGCAGCCGGTGGACCCGCCGGGCGCCGTCGCCGTCGGCCCCCACGCGCGAGGCGCGGCGGTGAGCGCCGCGGGGGCGGACGGCCCCGGGGCGGGCGAGCGCGACGCGAAGGCGGATGCCGCGAGCGCGGCCGGCCCCTCAGCCCCCGCGTTCCTCCAGGGCGAGCTGTCGGAGGCCGAGGGCGGCCCCGGCGCGCTCTTCCACGTCCTGCCGGTGCCGCTCGAGCGGACCGTCTCCTACGGCGCCGGCACGGCCCGCGGCCCCGAGGCGATCCTGAGGGCCAGCCGCGAGCTCGAGCGGATCTGCCCGGCCGGGCCGACCGCACTCGTCGCGTCCTCCGGGGTCCGCACGCCTGGCGGAGCGAGCGCGACCGGAGGCCCCGGAGCCTCGGATGACCGGGGCGCAGCCAGCACGTCCAGCGATCCGAGCGCACCCGACGGGATGACCGCACCCGGCGGGGTGGCCGCACCCGGCGGCCCCGGAGCCCCCCACGGTCAAGGCCGTCCGAGCGATCACCGCGCGCCCGGCGATCCGGGCGAGTGGGAGGAGCCGTGCCGGCTCGGGATCCACACGCTGCCGGCGCTGCCCTGCGACGGCCCCGTCGCCGAGGTGATGCGCGACCTGCGCGCGCAGGTCGGCGCGATTGCCGCCGGGGGCCGGGTGCCGGTCGTGCTCGGCGGCGAGCACTCGCTGACCTACGGCGCCGCGATGGGGGTGGCCGACGCGCTCGGGCGAGGCTTGGGGGTGGTGCAGGTGGACGCCCACGCCGACCTGCGCCGGGCCTATGGCGGCGAGCCGCACTCCCATGCGAGCGTGATGGACCTCCTCGCGCGCGAGGGCGTGGCGCTGGCGCAGGTCGGCGTGCGGGCGCTCTGCCGCGAGGAGCTGGCGGCGCGCGATCGCTTCGGCGTCGCCGCCTGGGACGCCCTGCCCCTCGCGCGCGGTCGGGCCGGCGAGGTCCGGCTGCCCGAGGGCTTCCCGAACGACCTCTACCTCAGCTTCGACGTGGACGGCCTCGACCCTTCGGTGATGCCCGCCACCGGCACCCCGGTGCCGGGGGGCCTGGGCTTCGAGGAGGCGCTGGGCCTCGTCGAGCGGCTGACTGAGGGCCGTCGGATCGTCGGCCTCGACGTGGTGGAGCTCGCGCCCTCCGCGGCGCTGCCGCATTGCGACTTCACCGCGGCGCAGCTCGCCTACCGCCTGATGGCGCTGGCCGCGCGGGGGCGAGGCGGGCCCGATGCGAGCGTCGGCGCCCCCGGGTCCGCCGATCCCGCCCGCCAGGGGAGATGAACGGGCTCCGACGCCGGGGGCGTCCCGAGCCTCGGGCCCCATGGCCGGCGGCGCTCGGCGCGCCGGCAAGGGCAGCCGGAGCGAGCAGGCCCGACGCATCGCCCTCCCGCGTATCAAGCGACATTCGGAACTGGTCCGGCGCATTGCCTCACATGAGACGTTACCCGACGCTGCCATCGCCGCGCCTTGGTCGCTACGCGCCGCCGAGGCGGGGCGGCGAGCGGCAGAGCGATGGCGGGGAGGATCAGCATGGCGGCACGAGCCGAGGTGGCGGCGGCGACGAGGGAGCGGTACGCGGTGAGCGGGCGGGCCGCGAAGGGCGCGATCCTCGACGAGTTCGTCGCGCTGACGGGGCTTCATCGCAAGCACGCCATCCGCCTGCTCCGTGCGCCCACCGAGGAGAGGCGCTCCCGAGGTAGGCCGAAGACGCTCTACGGCACCGCCGTGAAGGCAGCGCTGGTCCTGCTCTGGGAGGCGTCGGACCGGGTGTGCTCGAAGCGGCTCGTGCCGATGATCCTGGTCTTGCTGCCGGCGCTGGAGCGACACGGGCAGCTTGCAGCTGACGAGGGACTGCGAGCGAAGCTCCTCGCGATCAGCCCGGCTACGATCGACCGGCTGCTGTCGGAGACGCGCATCGCGGCGGCGCAGGGGCGCAGGCGGCGGGCCGGCTTCAGCTCGGCGGTGCGCCGGTCGGTGCCGGTGAGGACCTTCGCGGACTGGGGCGATCCTCCTCCGGGCTTCGTGGAGGTCGACTTCGTGGCGCATTCCGGCGTCAGCGCGGCCGGCGCCTTCGTGCAGACGATGGTGCTGACCGACATCGCGACGGGCTGGACCGAGTGCGTGCCGGTGCTGATGCGGGCGGGCGCGCTCGCGCTCGAGGCGCTGCAGGCGGCGCGAGAGCTCTTCCCCTTCCCCCTCAGGGGCGTCGACTTCGACAACGACGGCGCCTTCATGAACGAGCCGGTGGTCTCCTGGTGCCGGGCGCAGGGGCTCGAGGTCACTCGCTCGCGGGCCTACCGCAAGAATGACCAGGCCTGGGTGGAGCAGAAGAACGGGGCGATCGTTCGAAGGCTTGTCGGCTACGGCCGCTTCGAGGGCGTGGTCTCTGCCAAGGCGCTCGCTCGGCTCTACGCGGCGGCCCGGCTGCATGTGAATCTTGTTCCAGCCCTCGTTCAAGCTGCGCGAGAAGACCCGCGTCGGCGCGAAGGTGACGAAGCGCTGGCACCCGCCGGCCACGCCGGCCGATCGGGCTCTGGCCTCGGGACGGCTCGACACGGAGAGCATGGCGCGCATCGCCGAGCTGAGAGGACGGGCTGACCCCGTGATCGCGCTGGCGACGATCCGGGCGGCGCAGGCCGAGTTGGGCCGGCGCGTCGACCAGCGCGGCGCCGCGGCAGCCTCGGGGGAGACGCCCGTCGCCGTCAACCTCGCGGCCAGCGTCTCCCGTGCCGAGAAGAACGGTGAGCGCCGCGCAATTCGACCGCCGCCCCTATCGCCGAGTGAGGCCGATCCCGAAACGCCCGTCGATGCTCGATCCCCACCGGGCCGAGATCGAGGCATGGCTCGAGGCGCAGCCCGAGATGACGGCGGTCGCCCTGCTGGCCTGGCTCAAGGAGCGCCATCCCGACCGGTTCGCCGACATCCATCTGCGCACCACGCAGCGGCTCGTGAAGGCGTGGCGGGCAGAGCAGGCGAAGAGGATGATCCGGCTCGGAACGGCGGCGCTGACGCTCCCGCCCGGTCAAGAAGCGGCGGCTCTGGCGCCGCCTGAGGCCGCGGCGCTCGGTAACATTCTCAGATGAGGCAACAGGCCGGACCAGTTTGCCGTGACGCCTGACACCGCGAGCCGATCGTCGCCGCCGGCCGCCCCGGCACCCCGCCCGGCACCTCGATGGAGACTGGGCGCCGCGCTGACCCGGGGCGCCCCGGTCTTTGCGCGCCACAGCCCTCGTCCGCGTCCGGGCCCGCCCTTCGCTCGGGCCGGCGCCGACGTCTCGTCCGGCACCTGCGCCCGGGCCGGCGCCCGCGCTCGAGCTCAGCCCGGCGCCATGCCCTTGCGGCGCAGCTGCGCGCGCGCGTCCTCGGACTTGGGCAGGTCGAGGTCCATCGCCCGGAGCACCTCGGGGGCCTTGGTGAACTGGATCTCGCCTTAGTCCACCACCTGGATGCGGTCGCCCCAGGGGTCGAGCAGGTCGAGCGAGCCGCCCTCCGCCAGCGTGACGCCCGCGGCCTCGGCGAGCGCGCGCACGCACGAGCGGTCGTCCACCACCAGCCCGACATGGCGCCCCCGGTCGGGCGCCTGGGAGCGCCCCTCCATCAGCGCGAGGAACCGGTCGCCCATGTCGAGGAAGGCGTGCCCCTCGCCCCGCCCGCGCAGCTCGAAGCCGAACACGGCGCCGTTGAACGCCAGCGCCTGCTCGATGGACCCCACCTCCAGCGCCACGGGGCCGATCCCCACCAGCCGGGGCTTCCTCTCCTCGCTCATCGCTCGCATCCCCCATGCTCGCCCGGGGCCCCAACCGGCGCCCCGGCCGGCCACGCCTCCCCTTCGAGATAGGGCGCCACCGCGCCGCGTCGGCGCGCCCGGCGACGAGGCCGCCGGCGCGACCGGCCGATCGGGGGCGGATCGGGGCCGCAGGCGCGAGGCCGACGCGCGGGGCGCCATTCGGTCCGTCCGATCCTCGCGCGGGCCGCGGTCGCCCGGCCCCCGCCCGCGGCAAGCCCCGCCCGCGGCCGCGAAGGGCGCTCCCGAGGGGTGGGGACGGCTCGGCGGCTCGAGGTCGGGCGCCCGGTCGCCTCCGCCGCCTTCGCCCGGGCCCAGCCACCGGCGCGCGGGATGGCGGACGAGGTGACGATGCGTTGGCGTCGGCCGGAGTCACGAGCGGGGCGCACGGTGTCCCTCAGGGGCCGCCATCCATGCGCGCGTCGGACGCTGGAGGGGCCTGCGCCGGAGCCCTGTCGTCCATCGGGGCATGGATGGACGCATTCGACCGACCCTTCGCCTCCCCGCCCGCCGCCGCGCGGGGGCTTGAGGGGCGTCGGGCCGCGACGCCAGCCGCGCGGCGCCGGCCGTCGCCCCGCCCGGACGCGCGCCGCGGGGGCGGGAGCGGGACGGCAGACGCGTCCTGGCCGCCGGGCCGAGGATCGTCGGCCTCGCGGCGGTCGGCGCGCTCGGCGCGACCGTCCCCGCCTTCCCCGAGCGCGCCCTGCGGGGGCCCGCATGAGCGGCTCCCACCCCGACCCGAGCCCGCGCAGGCGCGCCCGATGAGCGACGGCTACAAGAGCCGATCGAAGGCCTACGCGCTGGTGGGCGACTGCCACGGCGCGGCGCTGGTGGCGGGCGGCGACGTGGACTGGTGCGCGCTCGGGCGCTTCGACGCCGAGCCGGCGCTGTCCCCGCTGCTCGACGCCGCGAAGGGCGGGGCCTGGTCGATCCGCGTCGAGGGCGCGCGCGTGAGCCGCGCCTACGAGCCGCGCCCCAACGTCCTGCGCACCGTCCACGAGGGGCCCGACGGCGTGCTCGAGGTGCTCGACTTCATGCCGGTCGGGCGGCGCGAGGGCGCGGGCACCTTCGACCACGTGACCGTGATGGCGCCGGGCTGGATGGTGCGCCGGATGCGTGCCGTCTCGGGCCGTCCGCGGGTCTCGATGCGCTTCCGCCCCGTGGGCCCCGAGGGGGGCGGCGCGAGCCCGCGCTCGCGCTCAACGGGCGGACCCCCATCCTGGCGGCCGGGCTCCGATCCTTCGGCCGGCCCTCGCCCCTCCTCGGCGCCGAGGCCGCCCGGCGCCGCTGGCTGCGGCCGCGCCCTCCTCATCGGGCCGCCGCAGCACGTCCTCTCGGGCGGCGGCATCGGCCGCGCGGACACCGGCCGAGCGCCCGCCCTGGCGGGTCGCGCGGGCTTCCCGAGAGGGTCGTGACCTTCGTCGTCGCGCGCTGCGTCTCGGCGCGTCCTGTGGCCGGCATCCCGGCCCCCTCGGCCGAGGCGGCATCTCCTGAGTCGCTCGGTCGGGCCACCTCCTCCTCGGCCGCATGACCGCGCTCATCGTCCCTCTGCGCCAGGAGCCGCGTCGCGCGCGCCACCGGCCGCCGGCCGCCGGCCGAGCCCGGGCGCGCCGAGCGGCGCCCTGCCCTTCGGCCGTCCCGCCGAGGTCACGCCGGTTTGATGCGATTTGCCTTTGCCGTGGCGTCAGGCCGTGGTCCGCTCGGGGCGGACGAGGCCGGGACGGGAGAGTGGCGATGTCGGGACGGATCGGGGCGGCCGCCCTGCTGGCGGGGCTCGCGGGCGCGGGGCCGGCGCTGGCCGCGGGCGAGCGGGTGCAGGTGACGGGCGAGATCATCGACACCTGGTGCTACTTCTCGGGCGTGATGGGCGGGCCCGACGCGGTGGTCGGCACCGCGCACCGCACCTGCGCGCTGTGGTGCTCGGCGGGCGGGATCCCGGTGGGGCTGCTGGCGGAGGACGGCACCGTCTACATGGTGCTCAAGATCGAGGGCGACGCGGGCTCGGCGGGCGGGGACACCCAGCTCAGGCTGGCGAGCCGCGTGGTGAGCGCCGACGCGATGCACTACGAGCGCGACGGGCTCGACTACCTCGTCGTCGAGGAGGTGGTGGCCGACGAGGGCATCACCACCCTCAACCACGACGACTACGGCCCCGTGCCGCCCTTCGCCATCCCCGAGCCCGCCGAGGAGTGAGCCCGATGATCCGCGCCTTGTCCGTCGCCCTGCTGCTCGCCGCCCCCACCGCCGCGCAGGAGTTCGACCCCTACGCCTTCGAGGAGGGCTCCGAGGCCGAGTCCTGGAACCTCTACGCCGAGATCCCCGCGCGCTTCGAGGCGCGCGTGGTGGACATCCTGTGCGAGCTCTCGGGCGACTGCCCCGCCGACTGCGGCGGCGGCGCGCGCCAGCTCGGCCTGCTGCGCGCCGCCGACGGGCAGCTCACCTTCCCCAACAAGAACGCCCAGCCGCTCTTCACCGGCGCCGCGGTCGAGCTTCAGCCCTTCTGCGGCCGGGACGTGGAGGTGGACGGGCTCCTGCTCGACGACCCCGACCTCGGCGCGCGCAACATCTACCTCGTCCAGCGCATCCGCGCCGTGGGCGAGGAGGATTGGACCGAGGCCGATCGCTGGACCGAGGCCTGGGCCGAGCGCAACCCCGAGGCCGCGAGCCGCGACGGGCCCTGGTTCCGCAACGACCCGCGCGTCAACGCGATGATCGAGGAGGACGGCTATCTCGGCCTGGGCCTGCCCACGGACGAGGCGTTCCTGCGCGAGCTGTTCGGGCAATGACGCGCGCTTGGCTCCTCGCCGCCCTCCTCGTCGCAGGCCCCGCGGCCGCCCGCGAGGGCGTCCCCCTCGGGCCCCGGGACGCCCCGCCCCGCCAGGGCGCGGCGGCGCCCGCCGCCGCGGGCGCGCTGCCCTTCGCGCTGGGCGGTCCGTTCGCGCTGATCGACCAGACCGGCGCGGCGCGCGGCCGGGCCGACCCCGAGGGGCGGATGCAGCTTCTCTACTTCGGCTACGCCAACTGCCCCAGCATGTGCACCATCGCCATGCCGACCATGGCCGAGGTCGCCCGCGCGCTCGCGGCCAGGGGGGTGCCTGCGCGCCCGGTGATGATCACCGTCGATCCCTCGCGCGACACGCCCGAGGCGATGGGCGCGCCGCTCGCGGCGATCCATCCCGACTTCGTCGGGCTGACCGGCGACGCGGAGGCGCTGGCCGCCGCCTACGAGGCGTTCGGCGTCGAGCGGAGCCTCGTCGGCGACCTGGCGGGTGTCGGCCCGGTCTACGCCCACAACAGCCAGATCTACCTGCTCGACGGCGCCGGCGAGGTGCTGACGGTGCTGCCGCCGGTGCTGCCGGCCGAGGCGATCGCCGCGATCGCGCTGCGCTACGCCCGCGGCGGGGGCTGAGGGTGCGCCCGGCGATCGGCCGGCGCGCGCTCGTGGCCGGCGGGGCGGCGGCGGCGCTCGGCGCGGGGCTGGTGGGCCGCGCGCTGACGCGCGACGCCTTCGCGGGCGAGGCGCTCGATCCCGAGGCCGCCCATCGCGCGGCGCTCTCGGGCGAGGTGATGCTGATCGACATCCGCCGGCCCGACGAGTGGCAGGACACCGGCGTGGGGGAGGGCGCGGTGCCGCTCGACCTGCGGCGCGCGGACTTCGTGGCGGCGGCGGGCGCGCTCCTCGACGGCGACCGGTCGCGGCCCGTGGCGCTCATCTGCGCCCGCGGGGTGCGCTCGGACCGCACCGCCGCGCGGCTGGCCGAGGCCGGCTTCGCCCGCGTGATCGACGTGCCCGAGGGGATGCTCGGCTCGGCGGTCGGGCCCGGCTGGCTCGCGCGCGGCCTGCCGGTGGGCCGGCCGTGAGGACGCGCGCGGCGCTCGCCGGGATCCTGGGGCTGGCGCGGCGCTTGACGCTGGCGGGGCCCCTGCTGCTGGCGGGGCTCGGGACGCTGGCGGGCAGCGCGGCCGCCGCCGATTGCGGGGGGGCCGAGGACGCCTGCGAGGTGGCGTCGGGCCGCTACCACATCGCGCTGCCCGAGGGCGCCGAGGGGCCCGTGCCGGCGCTGATGTTCCTGCATGGCTGGGGAGCCTCGGGCGAGGGCATCATGGCGGGCATGGGGCTCGCCGAGGCGGTGACCGCGCGCGGCTACGCCTTCATCGCGCCCGACGGGACGCCGCGCGGCGGCGGCCGCGACGGCCTCACCTGGTCGTTCCACCCCGAGCGCGCTCAGGCGCGCGACGAGGCCGCCTTCCTGCGCGAGGTCGCGGCTGACGCCGCGGCCCGGCACGGGGTCGATCCGGGCCGCGTGATCCTGGGCGGCTTCTCGATCGGCGGATCGATGGCGAGCTACGTCGCCTGCGAGCACCCCGGCGACTTCGCGGCCTACGCGCCGGTGTCGGGCAGCTTCTGGCGCCCGCTCCCCGAGGCCTGCGCAGGGCCGGTGCGCCTGCTGCACACCCACGGCTGGCGCGACGAGACCGTGCCTCTGGAGGGGCGGGAGGTCGGCTCCGGCTTCGTGCAGGGCGACGTGTTCCAGGCGATGGGGATCTGGCGCGCCGCCAACGGCTGCGAGGCGATCCGCGCCGACCGCTTCGACACCGAGCCGCCCTTCTGGCGCCGCGCCTGGGACCGCTGCGACCCCGGCACGGCGCTGGAGCTGGCGCTGTTCGACGGCGGCCACGGCGTGCCGCGAGGCTGGGCCGAGATGGCGCTCGATTGGTTCGAGGGCCTGTGAGACTCGGCGCGCCGGGCGGGGCCGAGCGGGCGGGCCGGGGGGCCAAGGCGCCCGCGCCGGGCCTCAGCGCGCGCGCCAGGGGGCGGCCTTGACCCAGGCCACCGCGTAGGCCGTGGCTGCGAGCAGCGCCCAGCCGGCGAGGTTGGCGGCCGTCGTCGTGGCCGCGCCGCGCCCCGCCACGTCGAGCGCGAGCCCGAACGCGCGCGCCAGCAGCATCGAGGCCACGAACACCGCCAGCGACTGCTGGCCGACCTTGGCGATCACGGCGAGGAGGGCGCCGCGCAGCGCCCCGGCCCCGGCCGTCAGCCGCCGCCCCCCTCGCCCGCCGCGGCCCAGGAGAGGTAGGCCAAGGCCAGGAAGTGGACGTAGCGCAGGACGCCGAAGTCGGTCTTGGTGATCGCCCAGGCGTTCTCGACCCGCCACGCGCGCGCCCAGTCGAGGCCCAGCTCGCGCACGCCGATGTTCGACAGCGGCACGCCGGCCAGGAGCACCGCCCCGGCGGCGATCATGAGCCCGCGCGAGACCGGCGGGGCGGGGATCCAGCCGCGCAGGAAGGCGAATCCGGTGAAGAACACCAGCTGCCAGGCGAAGGGGTTGAAGAACCAGCGCCGCTCCGACCAGGGCTCGGCCGGCAGGGAGAGGTGCCAGGCCCCGAGCCCCAGGGCGTCGAGGATCTCGTCCTTGCGCGAGCGCCCAGACGATCGCCGAGGCGGCGAGGGCGAGCGCCGGCGAGACCCGCGACAGCGCCATCATCGCCGGCATCATGGCCAGGATGCCGAGATACATCGGCAGGATGTCGAAGTAGTTGGGCACGTAGGTGAGGGTGAGGAGCCCCACGAGCTGCGGCCCGGGATCGGAGAAGAACCGCCCGAGGTTGAGCGTGTCGACATAGGTCTTGTCGGGGAAGGCGCCCGAGAGGTCGACCGCCGCGAGCATCGCTGCGATGGCCACGAACATGCCGACATGCGCCCAGTAGACCTGCCAGACGCGGTGGCCCACGCGCGCGGTCCCCATCGCCCAGCCCGCCCGGTCGAAGCTGCGCCCGAAGGCGATCGCCGAGGCCACCCCCGAGCAGAACACGAAGATCTCGGTCGCGTCCGAGAACCCCCAGCGCGCCGGGATCCACAGCGTGAAGAGGTTGCCCGGCATGTGGGCGGTGAAGATGATGAACATCGCCAGCCCCCGGAACAGGTCGAGCCGCGGATCCCGCGCGGCCGCCACGGACGCACGAGCCGGGGCGCCGGCGCGGTCCGGGGCGCCGGCGCGGTCCGGGGCGCCGGTCCGCTCCGCGGGGTCGGCGAGCGTGGTCATCGCCCCGCCCCGGCGTCGGACCCACGCTCCGGCGGGAGGGCGGGCGGGCCCCAGGTCGCCAGCCCCGCGAGACCTGCGAGCCGGCGCGGCCCGGGGCGCCGGCCCGGGCCGCGCCGGAGCGGGGCCGGGGGGGGACGACGACGGCCGTCATGGCCGGCGGGACGGCGGCGCCGGGGCGACCCGCCCGCCCGGCCGAGCGGGGGCTCGTGCGGGCAAGGGATCACTCGGCGGCCGCGAGCGCGGCGGTCGCGCGCGCGCGGCCGATCATCGTCAGGCGCGCGGCGCAGTAGCCGTCCTCGCAGCCCCCGCGGGCCGCGCGGCGCGAGGCCAGGAGATCCTCGGCCTCGACGAGAAGCCCGGCGCGGATCGCGGCGTCGATGGCGAGGCGCTCGAACACGTCGCGCTGGGCGTGGCTGCCGCCCGCGAGCGGCATCGAGGCGCGCGCGTCGCGCAGGGAGAAAAAGGCGCGGGCGTGGTCGCCCTCGCCGAACGCCTCCAGCCCTCGGGCCGCCGAGAGCCCGGGGCGCGCCATGCGCTCGCGCGCCTCGGTGCCCCCAGCCGCCGCGTCGCGCGCGAGCCGGGCCATCAGCCGGGCGACGGCCTCCTCCCGCCCCCCTCCGATCAGCGCCATGAGGTAGTGCAGGTCGGCGAAGATCAGGCAGCCGTCCTCGGCGCGCCGCTCGGAGAGGTCCGCCAGCTCCTCCCAGCGCCCGCCCACCGCCACCCCGTCGAGCTCCAGGCGGCTCAGGAGCGAGGCCGCGTTCGAGATGTCGCGGTAGTCGTCGGTGCGGTCCGCGCGCACGCCCATGTCGTAGAGCGCCAGCACCTCCTCGGTGCGCCCCGCGTCGAGCAGCAGCAGCGCCTTGTGCCACCAGACGTGGTAGCGGAAGTTGTTGCAGTGCGCCCAGGCCGCCTCGCGCCCCGCGAGCCAGTCGAGCCCCGCGGCCGAGTCGCCGCGCATGTCGTGGACATGGGCGACGGCGTGCAGCCCCCAGGCGTCGTCGGGCGCGAGGTCGAGCCCGGCGCGGCCCGCGGCCTCGGCGACATCGTAGGCCCCCGTCTCCTCCAGCGCGAAGGCGTGGCAGCCCATCACGTAGCCCGCGGCCGGATGGCTCCCGCCATAGGCCGGCAGCGCCGCCTCGATCGAGGCGCGCATTCCGGCGGCGTCGCCGAGGATGAAGCGGATGGCGTGGCCGATCTTGAGCGCGAGCGCGTCGCCGGGGTCGCGCGCGAGCGCCGCGTCCATCCGCGCGACCGCGCCCGAGGGCCGCCCGGCGAGCCACTCGCCCAAGGCGGCCACGTAGTCGCCCTCGCGCGCCGAGGCGGGGCCGAGGGCGCTCGCGGCGGCGTGCGCCTCGGCCGCGACCGGCGTCAGCTCGCGCCGGCCGAGCATCAGCGAGAACAGCCCCTTGGCCGCATGGGCGATGACGAGGTCGGGGTCGGCGTCGAGCGCGGCGCCCAGATGGGCGGGCGTCGCGGCGCCGTGGGCGAGGAAGGCCATCGCCATTGCGTCCCAGGCCGCGGCGGCCTCGGGCCGGTCCGTGGCGATGGCGCATCCGAACAGGTCGTGGCGGCTCATGGTCTCTCCCCCTTGGTGGCACCCCTTGGGTACAGGCTCGCTCCCATGAGGGAAGATGTCCTTACGGAACGTGACCGACCGTGATCGCCCGTGGGGCGCCGCGTCGGCTTGGGGCGCGCGCGGGGGGGGGCCGTCGCCGGGCCCGACGGGGGCGCAGGGCGCGCGCGACGGCGCCCTCGGAGCGGACCCTTCACGGCGGCCCCTTCGCGGGGGGCGACCGGCCTCGCACGGGCCCCGGGGGGCTAGCGCGCCGCCTGGGCCGCGAGGTCGGCGAACACGGCGTCGAGCTCCTCCGCGAGCGCCCGCAGCGCCTCGCCGCCCTCCTCCATGTAGGGGGCGAAGACGGTCGAGGGGGTCTTCCAGGAGAGCGTCGCGGTGCCGTCGGGCTCCTCGGTCAGGTAGAGGCGGATCGGCGCCTCGATCCCGGCGGCCACGCTCGCGTCGAGCATCCGGCGCGCGTAGTCGTTGCGGAAGAGCCCCATGACCCTGTTGCCGGGGATCTCGATGCCCTGGCTCAAAGCCCCGTCCGAGGCGCTGGCCTGCGTCACCAGCGCGATGGGGGCCGCCTCGACCGCCGCGCGCACGTCCTCGACCAGCGTGTCGAAGTCCTTGGCGGTGGGCACGACCTCCCAGCCCTCGCGCGGGTCGAGGGCGAGCGCGGGGCCGGCGGCGAGGAGGAGGGCGAGGAGGGCGGGGCGCAGCATGGGGAACCTCTCGGGCGGTTTCGCGCGGGGGATACCCCGTCTTGGCGCCGCGCGCGGCATCACGAACGCGTGGACGGCGCGGCCGGCCGGCGCCGCAGGGTGCGGATCCCGGCCCAGGGCGCCCTCTTCCGTCGGCTCGGTCGCGCTCGCGGCCGCCAGCGCCACGCCGGCAGGGCGGACGAACGGGACGCGTCCCTCTCCGCGGGGCCCGCGAGGGGAAGGCCGGTCGACGCGGTGGCCGACGCCCGCGCAGGGGCTCTGCGAGCACCTCGGGAAGGCCGTCCCAGGGACCTCCGGCGACCGAGCCCGGCCGGCCGGCATCGCGTCAAGCCGGAGTGGCGGGCGGCAGCGTCCCGCCTCGGAGAACGGCGCCGTCCGGCCGTGAGCGTCTTGGGCGCCGGGCACCGGCCTTGCGGAGTCCGCCGCCCCCCCGAACCGCATCACGTCGCACATGATGCCGGCCGGCCCGGCGCCCGGGCGGCGTCGCGGGCGAGGGTCTTCGATCTGGGGCGCGGCCCGCCGGGCGGGCGCGGCGGTGTCGGGAGGCGGCGAGGGACGCCGCGGTTCGGGACGACGGCGGAGGATCGACGCGCCATCGCCCATCCTCACCCTGCGCCCTTCCGCGGTCGAGCCGCGGATGCCGCCCGTCCCGGCGTCCGGCCGATGCCCCGCCGCGCCCGCCGCCCAAACCGGCGACGCGCGCGCCTCAGCCCTCCTCGCCGAGGGCGCCCAGCACCTCGCCGGTGTCGGCGCCGAAGGCGGGCGGCGCGCGGCGGTATCGCACCGGCGTGCGCGACAGGTGCAGCGGGTTGCCGATCAGGCGGACCTGGCCCGCGGCCGCGGCCTCGCTCGGCACCTCCACCACCATGCCGCGCGCGGCGGCCTGGTCGGAGGCGAGCGCCTGGGGCACGGTGTGGACCGGCCCCACCGGCACGCGCCGCGCCTCCAGGCCGGCGATGACCTCCGCCGCGGCGAGCGGCGCCGTCGCCGCCTCGATCATGGGGATCAGCGCCTCGCGGTGGCGCAGCCGCGCGGGGTTGGTGGCGAAGCGCGCGTCCTCGGCCCAGCCGGGCCGCCCGAGGTAGTCGCACAGCCGCGCGAACTGGCCGTCGTTGCCGACCGCGACGATGACGTGGCCGTCGCGCGTGGCGAAGACCTGATAGGGCACGATGCTCGGGTGCGCGTTGCCGTCGCGGCGCGGCGGCTGCGCCGCTCACGAGGTGGCTGGAGCCGACGTTGACGAGCCAGGACATCTGGCTGTCCACCAGCCCGATGTCGACCACCTGCCCCTGCCCCGTGCGGTCGCGGTGGCGCAGCGCCGCGAGGATGCCCACGGCCGCCTGGAGCCCGCAGACCACGTCGGCCACGCCCACGCCGACCTTCATCGGCATGCCCTCGGGCTCGCCCGTCAGCGACATGATCCCGCCGTAGCCCTGGGCCATCAGGTCGTAGCCGGGCTTGAGGGCGTTGGGCCCGGTGCGCCCATAGCCCGAGATCGAGCACCACACGAGGTGCGGGTGCGCGGCCGTGAGCGTCTCGGCGTCGAGGCCGTAGCGCGCGAGGCCCCCGGTCTTGAAGTTCTCCACCACCACGTCGGCGCGCGCGGCGAGGCGACGGATGACGGCCTGCCCCCGCGCCGTGGCGATGTCCACCGCGACCGAGCGCTTGTTGCGGTTGGCGCACAGGAAGTAGGCGCTCAGATCCGCGGAGCCCTCGACGAAGGGCGGCCCCCATTGGCGGGTGTCGTCGCCCCCCGTCGCCGGGTTCTCGATCTTGAGCACGTCGGCGCCCAGATCGCCCAGCATCTGCGTGCAGGTCGGCCCCGCGAGGATGCGCGTGAGGTCGAGCACGACGAGCCCGGCGAGCGCGCCGCCGTCCGCGGCGCCCGTCCGGTCGCGCTCGGGGGCGCCGCCCTGCAGGGCGGTCCTCGTCGCGCCGGCCGGGGCCGTCGGGCCTCCCTCGGGCGACCCCGCCCCGCCGCCGATCGCGCCCGCCCCGCCGCCTCGCGGTCCCGGCCCGCGCTGCGGCGTCGCGGGCTCGCGCCCAGGCGCTCCCGTCGCCTCGCCTCTGGGCGACCCCGGCCCGCGGGCGGGCGGCCCCGGCTCAGATGCGTCCGTCATAGGCGCCCCTCTCGATCTCGGCGGCGATCACGGTGAAGCGGTCGGCCGCGAGCGCCGCCGCGAGCGCCGCGCGGAGCGCCGCGCGCGAGGCGACGCGGTGGCCGTGGCCGCCGAAGGCGCGGCCGATGGCGGCGATGTCGTGGCGGCCGAACTCCACCGCCGCGTTGCGGAGCTGCCGCTCGCGCTGCTTGAGCTCGATGAGCGCGAGGCTCGCGTCCACGAACACCACGACGATCGGCCTCAGCCCCCGCTCGGCGGCGACCGACAGCTCGCCCGCCACCATCAGGAAGCCCGCGTCGCCCATGAAGGCCGCGACGGGGCGCTCGGGGTCCGCCGCGAGCCGCCCGAGCGCCAGGGGCAGCGCGCAGCCCATGGTGCACAGGCCCGAGGATTGCAGCAGCCCCCGCGGCATCGGCGTGCGCCACATCTGCGACAGCACGATCCGGTGGGCGCCCGAGTCGACGGTGGCCACCGTCTCCCCGGGCAGCGCTCGGCGGCACTCGTCCACCACGGCGGCCGGCCCCCACGCCTCGTCGGTCGGGAAGGCCGCGGCCAGCGCGGCGCGGGTCGCGGCGGGCTCGCCGTCGGGCCAGGACTCGCGCGAAGGCTGGCCCTCGGCCAGCAGGTCCAGCGTCGCGCCGACATGGCCCACGACGTTCATGCCCGCCTGATGCATGGCGTGCCGGTTCGGCTCGGCGGCGAGGTCGATCACGCGGGCCGCGGCCGGATCCCAGGCGTCCCGCCAGCCGGCGCGCATCTCGATCGGGTCGTAGCCCGCCAGCAGGATCAGGTCGGCGCGGCGCATCAGGGGCAGCAGATGCCCGTCGGCGAGCGGCGAGAGCCCAGCGCCGCCCAGGGCGCGCGGATGGTCCTCGGGGATCAGCCCCTTGGCCTTGTAGGTGGTGACGACCGGCGCGCCGATCGCCTCGGCCAGCGCCGCGAGGGGCGCGCCCGCCGCCTCGTTCACCGCGTCGAGCCCGGCCAGGATCACCGGCCGGCGCGCCTGCGACAGCCAGCGCCGCGCCTCGGCCAGCGCCTCGGGCGCGGGGACGCACGGCACGGCCGGCGGGCGCCGGACGGGGGGGCGCGGCGGCACGCGCGCGGCCGCGACCGAGATCGGCAGGTCGAGATGGACCGGGCCCGGCCGCCCCTCGGTGGCGATGCCCACGGCCTTGTCGGCGAGCACGTCCGCCGTGCCGGGCGCGAGGCGGAAGCTCGCCTTGGTGATCGTCTCCAGCACGCGGGAATGGTCGAGCACCTGATGGGTGTAGGTCGCGGCCTCCTCGGCATCGACGCAGCCCGTCACGACGATCAGCGGCACCCGGTCCTGATGGGCGTTGGCGACGGCGTTGACCGCGTTCATCGCGCCGGGGCCGAGCGTGGCGAGCAGCACCCCCGGCGCGCCGGTGGCGTGCCAGGCGCCCTCGGCCATGAGGCCCGCGGCGGTCTCGTGGCGCGCCAGCACCACCTCGATGCCGGCGGCCTCGAGCGCGTCCACCAGCGTCAGCACCTCGCCGCCGGGCATCCCGAAGGCCTGGCGGCACCCCGCCTCGGCCAGCCGCCGGGCGAGGAGGTCGGCGGCCCGGGGCGGCTCGCTCGCGGAGGGGGGCGGGAAGGGGCGGGGTGAGGGCATGGGCGAGGCTTGCCCCGCCGCCCGGGGCGCCGCAAGCCCCGCGGCCCCTGCGGCCCGCCGCGCGAGGCTCGCGCGACCGGCGGCGTTCGGCGACCGGCCCACGATCTCGCGGATCGAGGCGGCGCGGCGCCGACCGGCCACCCGACGCGGTTCCGGTCCCGCTCGGCGCGATCGCGCCGGGGATGCCGGCGTCCCGAGACGAGGGGCTTCGGACGCGCGCGCCGGGGCGGCCGGCCCCCCGGGGGGGGATCCGCCGGCGGCCGGCCCGGCGAGGGCGGGGCCGCGGGCCGCCCTGCGCGGGGGCTTGCGATCCCGCGGCCGGGACGGCCGACGGCGAGCCGCCCGCGCCCCGGCAGTCGGCCGCGTCCTCCGCCAGAGGCTCGCGCGACCGGCGGCGCGGGGGTGAGGGCTCGGCGTGCCGCCGGACGAGCGGTGCCTGGTCCAGGGGCGAGGGCGACGCGGCCGGGGGCCTCGGGTCACGAGCCGGGGTCGCGGGGCGTCCGGCGACGAACCGGCGTCGTGACCGCCCCCGGATCGGCGTCTCCACCTCGGCGGATCCTGGGACGCGCGCGCCTTGCGGGCCCTCTGCCCGCCCACGCGCGGATCGGCGCCGCTTTCGCTCACCGGTCCCGCTTTGACACCGCGGGCCGGGCGCGCTTGAGTGCGCGCCATGCGCCGCCCCGCCCCCCATCCCCGCCGCCCGCCGAGCGGCGCGGCGCGATGACGGCGGCCGAGGGCGTGGGCGAGGCCCTCTTCCCCGGCTTCCGGCCCTTCGAGGCGGGCGTGGGCGACGCCGTGGTCCGCGGCGTCGTCGGGGGCTCCGGCCCGCCGCTCCTGCTGCTGCACGGCTACCCGCAGACCCACGCCATGTGGCACCGCGTGGCGCCGCGGCTGGCCCGGCGCTTCACCGTCGTCGCCGCCGACCTGCGCGGCTACGGCGCCTCCTCGAAGCCCGCCACGACACCCGACCACGCGCCCTACTCGAAGCGCGCGATGGCCATGGACGTGGCGCGCGCGATGGAGGCGCTGGGCCACGACCGCTTCGACGTCTGCGGCCACGACCGGGGCGGGCGGGTCGCGCACCGGCTGGCGCTCGACCGGCCCGACCGGGTGCGCCGGGTGGCCGTGCTCGACATCGCGCCGACGCGCGAGATGTATCGCGGCACCACGGACGCCTTCGCGCGCGCCTACTGGCACTGGTTCTTCCTGATCCTCCCCGCGCCCCGGCCCGAGGCCATGATCGGCGCCGACCCCTGGGGCTACTGGCTCGCCAAGTGCGGCGCGGGGAGCGCAGGGCTCGCCCCGTTCTCCGCGGAGGCGCTCGCGGCCTATCGGGCGGCCTGGACGGCCGAGGCGATCCACGCGAGCTGCGAGGACTACCGCGCGGCGGCCACGATCGACATCGCCCATGACGACGCCGACGGCGACCGACGGCTCGTCCAGCCCCTCCTGGCGCTGTGGGCCGCCGATGGCGTCGTGGGCCGCTGCTTCGACCCGCCCGCGCTGTGGCGCGAGCGCGCCTGCGACGTGCGCGGCGCGGCGCTGCCGGGCGGGCACTACCTCGCCGAGGAGAGCCCCGACGCGGTGCTCGACGCGCTGATCCCCTTCCTGACGGAGAGCCCGACATGACCCGCCTCTCGATCGCGACCATCCCCGGCGACGGCATCGGCGCGGAGGTCATCCCCGTGGGCCAGCGCGCCGCCGAGGCCGCCGCCTCCAGGCACGGCTTCGAGATCGCCTGGGAGGTCTTCGACTGGTCGTGCCGGACCCACGAGGAGACGGGGCGCATGATGCCCGAGGACGGGCTCGACCGGCTGCGCGGGCACGACGCGATCTACCTCGGCGCCGTCGGCTGGCCCGGCGTGCCCGACCACGTCTCGCTCTGGGGCCTGCTGATCCCGATCCGCCGCGCGATGGACCAATACGCCAACGTCCGCCCCGTGCGCCTGCTGCGCGGCGTGACGAGCCCGCTCGCGGGCCGCGGCCCCGAGGACATCGACTTCGTGGTGGTGCGCGAGAACGTCGAGGGCGAGTACTCCGAGGTCGGCGGGCGCCTCTACCACGGCACGCCCCACGAGATGGCGGTGCAGGAGGCCGTGTTCACCCGCCGCGGCGTGGACCGCATCATGGACCACGCCTTCGATCTGGCCCGCTCGCGGCCCCGCCGGCACGTCACCTCGGCCACGAAGTCGAACGGCATCGTCCACACCATGCCGTTCTGGGACGAGCGGTTCCGCGCCGCGGCCGAGCGCCATCCCGACGTGGGCACGGCGCAGTTCCACATCGACATCCTGACGGCGCATTTCGTCCTGCACCCCGACTGGTTCGACGTGGTGGTGGGCTCGAACCTCTTCGGCGACATCCTGAGCGATCTCGGGCCGGCCGTCGCGGGCTCGATCGGCATCGCGCCCTCGGCCAACATCAACCCCGAGGGCACCGCGCCCTCGATGTTCGAGCCGGTGCACGGCTCGGCCCCCGACATCGCGGGCCAGGGCGTGGCCAACCCCGTCGCGGCGGTGTGGACCGCGGCGATGATGCTCGACCACCTCGGCCAGGCGCAGGCCGCCCGCACCCTCGAGGCCGCGATCGAGGCCTCGCTCGAACGCCCCGAGACGCGCACCCGAGACCTCGGCGGCACCGCCGACACCCGAGCCTGCGAGGCCGCCATCCTCGCCGCCATCGGCTGAGCGCCGCCGGGGGTGGGCGCCGCCGGGGGTGGGCGCGAAGCGCGGGTCGCCGAAATCCGCGAAGGTGGAGCCCTCGACCCCGGAGGCCGCGCCCTCTCGTCCCCGAGGCGGTCCGACGGGCGCGGCCTCACCGCCCGCATCCGCGCGATGTCGGCTCCCTCGGGCGGATCCATCGAGACCGGGGCGAGATCGGGAACGGGCCGCGCTCCGACGGCGGCGAGAGCCGCCGCGCCACGCCGCCGAACGGGAGGGCTCCGAGGCCGACCGGCCCGGCGACGAGCGCCACGACGAGCAGCGGCACGCGGCCCGGCGGGAGGCGGCGGGTGCGCCGCGGGCGGCGGCGCCTCGGCGTCAGCCGCTCGCGAGCGCGGAGTCCTCGCGCGCGAGCACCGTGAGCGGCAGGCCGGCGGCGGCCGCGCGGTCGAGCGCGAGGGTGGTCGGCGCCGAGAGCGTGACGAGCGCGCCCGCGCCCGCGACCACCGCCTTCTCGACCAGCTCGTAGCTGCACCGCGAGGTCAGCAGCGCGAAGCCGTCGCTCAAGGCGGTGCCCCCGCGCAGCGCGGCGCCCACGAGCTTGTCGAGCGCGTTGTGCCGCCCCACGTCCTCGCGCGCGAGCACCACCGCGCCGTCGGGCCGGCAGAGGAACGCCCCGTGGACCGCGCCGGTGCGGCGCCCGAGCGCCTGATGGCGCGGGATCTCGCCCAAGGCCCGGAAGATCGCGGCGCGGTCGAGCGCGAGCGGTGCGGCGACCGGCGGCAGGGGCCGCGCCAGGGCCTCGAGGCTCTCCAGGCCGCACAATCCGCAGCCGCTCTCCGTGACCCGTCGTCGCACCCGGTCGAGGACGCGCGCCTCGCGGTCGCGCAGGATCAGGCGCGCGATCCAGCCCGCCTCCGCCTCGTGGACGATCACCTCGGCCACGTCCTCGGCCCCCGCGATCAGGCCCTCGCAGAGCGCGAAGCCCGTCACGTAGTCCTCCAGACGCGAGGGCGTCGCCATCATCACGGCGTAGCCGATCCCGTTCACCTCGATGGCGACCGGCGCCTCCACCGCGACCTCGCGCGGGCGCGGGCGGGACGGGCGCGCGTCGGCGAACCGCTCGGTGAAGCGCGCCGGGCGCGCCTCGGCCGCGCGCGCGGGCCGTGGCGCGGCCGGGTCGCCGCGGCGGCGTCGGGCGCCCCGCCCCTCATGTCCGCGTCTCGATCCACCCGATGACCTGTCGGCACCTGCAACCTTGGGAGAGGAACAAGCGCGCGCCCTGTTCGTATGTTCCGCGCCAGCGCGCGTCCGAGCCGCTCCGGGCCGGATCGGGGCCGGATCCGGGCCGGCGCGCGCCCGTCGCCCGAGCCAGGAACCCCTCCGATGCCGCACGAAGACCCCGACCCGCAGCACAGCGCCACCGCCCCCGACGAGGACACCGTCCGCTACGAGCACGCGGCCGGCGGCTGGGGCTCGCTCAGGGGCATCGCCCGCATCTTCGGCGAGGAGCGCGACCCGCCCGCGGTGGCGCGCACGCTGGAGCGCCAGAACAAGCCCGGCGGCTTCATGTGCGTGTCCTGCGCCTGGGCCAAGCCCGCCAAGCCCCGCCCCTTCGAGTTCTGCGAGAACGGCGCCAAGGCGACGCTGTGGGAGCTGACCACCAAGCGCTGCACGCCCGACTTCTTCGCCGAGCACACGGTGAGCGAGCTCAGGGGCTGGAAGGACCACGACCTGGAGCAGACCGGGCGGCTGACCCATCCGCTGCGCTACGACCGCGCCTCGGACCGCTACGTGCCGTGCGGGTGGGACGAGGCCTTCGCCGCGATCGGCGCCGAGCTGCGCGCGCTCGACCCGAAGTCCACCGTGTTCTACACCTCGGGCCGCGCGAGCCTGGAGACCTCCTACCTCTACGCGCTCTTCGCGCGGCTCTACGGGCACAACAACCTGCCCGACTCGTCCAACATGTGCCACGAGACGACGAGCGTGGGGCTCAAGAAGGTGATCGGCGCCTCGGTCGGCACCTGCACGCTCGACGACTTCGATCACTGCGACGCGATCTTCTTCTTCGGCCAGAACACCGGCTCGAACAGCCCGCGCTTCCTCCACCCGCTCCAGGAGGCGGTGAGGCGGGGCGCCAAGATCGTCACCTTCAACCCGGTGCGCGAGCGCGGGCTGATCGAGTTCGTCAACCCGCAGGACCCGCTCCAGATGACGGTGGGGCGCCCCACCAAGATCTCGACCGAGTACCTCCAGGTGAAGGCGGGCGGCGACATCGCGGCGATCCTGGGGCTGTGCAAGCACGTGCTCGCCGCCGAGGACGCGGCCGCCGCCGAGGGCCGCGCGGTGCTCGACCACGACTTCATCGCCCAGCACACCACCGGCTTCGACGAGTTCCTGCGCCAGCTCCGCGAGACCCCCTGGGAGGAGGTCGAGCGCCATTCGGGCCTCGCGCGCGCCGACCTCGAGCGCGCGGCCGGATCTACGTCGAGGCCGAGCGGGTGATCGGCGTCTACGGCATGGGGCTCACCCAGCACGTCCACGGCTTCCAGAACCTCGCCATGCTGGTCAACCTCCTTCTGATGCGGGGCAACATCGGCCGGCAGGGCGCGGGCGTCTCGCCGGTGCGCGGGCACTCCAACGTGCAGGGCCAGCGCACGGTGGGCATCTCCGAGAAGCCCGAGCTGGTGCCGCTCGACAGGCTCGCCGAGATGTACGGCTTCGAGCCGCCGCGCGACGAGGGGATGAACACGGTGGCCGCCTGCGAGGGCATCCTCGACGGATCCGTGCGCGCCTTCGTGTCCCTGGGCGGCAACTTCGTGCGGGCCATCCCCGAGCGCGCGAAGATGGAGGAGGCGTGGACGCGAATGCGCCTCACGGTGCAGATCGCCACCAAGCTCAACCGCTCGCACCTCCTCAACGGCGAGGTGGCCTACCTGCTGCCCTGCCTCGGGCGCTCGGAGGAGGACCGGCAGGCCAGCGGCCCGCAGGCCGTCACCATGGAGGACAGCCTCAGCCACATCCACGGCTCGCTGGGCAAGGTCGAGCCCGCCAGCCCCGCCCTGCGCTCGGAGCTCGCCATCGTCGCGGGGCTCGCCAAGGCCACGCTGCCCGCGAACCCCAAGGTGCCCTGGGACGCGTGGGTGGGCGACTACGCGATCGTGCGCGGCCGGATCGAGGAGACCTACCCCGAGGAGTTCCGCGACTTCGACGCGCGCAAGTTCGAGCCCGGCGGCTTCTACCGCGGCAACAGCGCGCGCGAGCGCGTCTGGAAGACCGAGAGCGGGAAGGCCGAGTTCACCGTGGCCACCACGCTGTCGGCGATCGGGGTGGAGGACGCCCCCGGGCGCTACCGCCTCATCACGATGCGCTCGAACGACCAGTTCAACACCACCATCTACGGCTACTCGGACCGGCTGCGCGGGATCGAGGGCACGCGCGACGTGGTGCTGATGAACCGCGGCGAGATGGCGCGCGCGGGGCTCGCCGAGGGCCAGGTCGTAGCCCTCGTCTCGGACGCCGAGGACGGCGAGCACCGCGAGGTCGGCGGGCTCGCCGTGACCCCCTTCGACCTGCCCGACGGCTGCCTCGGCTCCTACTACCCCGAGATGAACCCGCTGATCCCGCTGTGGTATCACGACCGGGAGTCGAAGACGCCCGCCGCCAAGGGCGTCCCCGTCCGCATCCGCGCCTGAGCGGGCCTCGGAGCCGGGCGCACCCCGCGCTCCGGCCGTCGGCGAGGGGCGTCGTGCCGGGCTCCGTCCTCTCGGCCCTCGACGCCACGGCGCGCCCCGCGCCGCGAGGAACGGGCCGAGGGGCCGGGGTGTGGGCCCCGGCGGATGGAGGAGGCCCCCCCGGGTCGGGCCGAGCGCCTCCCGCGCCCCATCCCCGTGGGCCCCGTCCCCGGGCCTCACCCGCCGGGCGGCCCCCAGATCCGCGGCTCGGCGAACTCGATCGAGTTGCCGGCCGGGTCGCGGACGTAGATCGAGCGCCCGCCCTGGGGCCACTCGAAGTCGGCCTCGATCTCGACGCCGGCCTCGACGAGCCGCGCCCGCCAGCGCTCGATCTCGGCCGCGGGGGCGGCGAAGCAGAGATGCCCCGGCCCCGAGCATCCGTGCGGCGGCACCGGCAGCCGGGCGTCGGGCGCGGGCGGCTCGCGCGTCGCGGAGGGCCGGAAGAGCAGCAGCACCCCCTCGCCTACGCGGAAGAACACGTGCCGCCCCTCGACGGCGGCGATGCGCCGGAGGCCCATCACCTCCTCGTAGAAGCGCGCCGCCTCCGCGAGGTTCTCGGCATAGAGCGCGCTTTCCAGGATCCGCATCACACCCCCCCGTCAGGCCCTCGTCCGGTCGCGCGCGCCGGAAGGGGCCGAGCGCGCCTCAGGCCGCCCCTCGCCCCTCCGGGGCCGGGCCGCCCGCCGGCCGCGACCCGCCTCGGTCGCGCCCGACCCGTCCGCCGACGGCCCCATCCTACGCCTCATAGACCATCTTGCGCGTCATGCCGCCGTCGGCCGTCAGCTCCGCACCGGTCACGAAGCCCGAGCGCTCGCCGTCGAGCAGGAGCGCCACCAGCTCGGCCACGTCCTCGGGCCGGCCGACGCGCCCGGCGAGGTGCTGCGCGTGGTCGAGGGGCCGCAGCGCCTCGCCCTCGCGGCCGGGACCATGGCCCGAGACGTCGATCCAGCCCGGGGAGACGGCGTTGACGCGCACCTTCGGCGCGAGGCTGACCGCCAGCGCATGGGTGAGCGCGACGAGCCCGCCCTTGGAGGCGGCGTAGGCCTCGGTGTCGGGCTCGGACATGTGGGCGCGGGTGGAGGCGATGTTGACCACCGCCCCCCGCCGCGCCCTGAGCGCCCCCTCGAGCGCCTTCACCACCCGCAGCGGCGCGGTCAGGTTGACCTCGATGACGGCCCGCCACTCCTCGATCGACAGCGCCCCGAGCGGCTTGCGCACCATGAGGCCGGCGTTGTTCACCACCCCGTCGCAGGGTCCGAGGCGCCCGGCCATGGCGGCCCGGGCGGCGTCGAGCACCGCGTCCTCGCGGACGTCGCCCGGCACCGCGGCCACGGCGTCGCCGAGCCGGCGGGCGAGGACGCCGAGCGCCTCGGCATCAGCGTCCAGGGCGCAGACCCGCGCGCCCTCGCCCGCCAGCCGTTCGACGCAGGCGAGCCCGATGCCGTGCGCCGCGCCCGTGACCAGGATCGTCCTGCCCTCAAGGCTCACGAGCCTCTCCCTTCCATGCCCGCGCCGGACCGCCGGATCGCCGGCCCCCTCGCCGATGACGCCGAGCGCGCCGCGGCCCACGCCGCAACGCGCGCGATCCGGCCGGGGCCTCTCCCCGGACCGCCCACAGGGCCGCCTCGCCGAGGCCCTGCCGGGATCGCCTCATCCGCGCAAGGGCCCGCTCCCGGCCCTCTCGGTCTCGGCCTCCTCGGTCCCGGCCTTCTCGGTCATGGCCTTCCCGCCGCCCGCGTCCCGCTCCTCGCGCGACAGCCCCTCCATGGCGATCCCGGCGGTCAGGCCGTGGAGCACGGTGGAGAGGAGGATGGCGAAGCCCACCAGCGCCCAGAGCCGCTCCTCGTCCCAGAACTCGACCTTCCCCGCGGCGTAGGCGAGGTAGTAGATCGAGCCCACCCCGCGCACGCCGTAGAGCGCCACCACCCAGCGGTCGCGCCCGTGAAGCCCCGCGCCCCTGAGCGACAGCCAGCCCACCGCGGGCCGCACCAGGAGGATCAGCGCGCAGGCGATCGCGGCGCCGGCCAGCGTGAGCCCGCCCAGCAGCGCGGGCAGCACCGCGCCCAGCGCGACCAGCAGCACGGCGGTGAGCGCGTGCTCGATGGCCTCGGTGAAGTCGTGCAGGCGGCGGTGGAAGGCGTGCTCGGCCTCGACGCGGCGCAGCGTCAGCCCGGCCACCGCGACCGCGATGAAGCCGTAGCCCTCGGCGAGCTCGGTCGTGCCGTAGCACAGCAGGATCCCGGCGAAGGCCACCACGCCCGAGGCGGTGTCGGCGAGCACCGCGCCGCGCGGGACGGCGAACAGGATCCGGCCCAGCGCCCAGCCCCCCGCGGCGCCCATCGCGGCGCCCACGGCGATGCGGTAGAGGACGTCGCGCGCGAGCCATTCGAGCCCCCAGGCGTCGGGCGCGAACCCCTGCGCGGCGACCAACAGCCCCATGTAGACGAAGGGGAAGGCGAGCCCGTCATTGAGCGCCGCCTCGGTGGTCAGCGCGAAGCGCACCGGGTGCTCGCCGCCCTCGAGCGGGGGCCCCACCTGCACGTCGCCGGCGAGCACCGGGTCGGTCGGCGCCAGCGCCGCGCCGAGCAGGATCGCGCCCGCGACCGTCATGCCCGCGAGCGCGTAGCCCAGGAGCGCCACCGCGAGGATCGTCAGCGGCATGGCGAGCACGAGGAGCCGCAGGGTGGGCCGCCAGAGCGTCAGGCTCGACAGGTTGTCGATCCTGAGCCCCGTGCCGAAGAGCGCCACGATCACCGTGAGCTCGCTGACGACCTCCCAGCTGTGGGGGTCGGTGCGCGGGTCGGGCACCCCCGGCACGCCCGGCACGAGCGAGAAGCCCGCCATGCCGAGCACGATCAGCAGCCCCGAGGCGGCAGGCTCGCGCCGCGACACGAAGCGCGGCAGCCAGTGGGCCAGGATCACCGCGGCCCCCACCGCGGCGAGCGCGAGGTGGTAGCCGCTCAGGCCGAAGAAGGGCGCGTCGTCCATCGATCAGGGCCTCGGGGCTGGGGATGCCGGCCGAGGATGGCACACGGACCTTGCCGCTGTCTTGCGACCATGGCCGGATCGCGCCGCCGCCCGGGATGGCGCGCGGCGGCCCCTCGCCGGGCGAAGGTGGCGGCGCGCGCGCGCCGCGCCGGCCGTCCACGGGCGCGTGCCGAAGAGCCGCCCCCCTCCCGCCCGACCGGCTCTTGCGCGCCTCGGGGGATTCCCGGGTGGCCCGGCCGCGGCCCGGTCGCCGCGGCTCGCCCGAACGCCACCCGGACCCCGCATCAAGCGTCGAGGCGGGGCCGCCGGCCCGCAGGCCGCCTCCGCGCGATCCGCGCGCAAGCCGCCCGGACGCATCAGGAGCGATGGCGACGCGACGCGCGTCGCAGGCCACGCCCCTGCGACGGACCGCGAGAACGGCCGGCACGTCGGGATGCCGCACGACGCCGAGCCCGCTCCGCCCGCGACACCGCGGGGTCGCGGGCCTCCGCGCGGCGCCCCCCGCACCCCGTCACGCCGCCGACGAGGCGTCCGGATCCATCCTCGCCTCGACGTGATGTCCCCCGGCGCGGACCGCGTCGGAGAAGGCGGACCCGGCCTCGGCGCGGCCGGCGGGCAGGTGACGCCGCACGGCCGTGGCGCCGACGCGCTCCGGGGCCGCTCGGGGCCCGATCCGCCGACCTCACGGCGCCGAAGGGCCTACCCCCTCCGCCCGGCCGACGGACCGCCCTCGATGATGTCGGCCCGCAAGCCGCCCGCCGCCGCGATGGGGAGGACGGGGTGAGCGGTCCCGCGCGGCGCCCGCGCGGCTCAGGCACGCGGCCCCCCTGCGCCGGCCTTCGTCCCGAGGAGGGCGAGGAGCGGCGCCAGCGCCGCGCCGGCCAGCGGGATCAGGGCGAGGCCGAGGAGCAGGCCGATCGCCCCGTCGAGCGCCGCCGTCGCCGCCCACTCCACCGCGCCGCCCCCGCCGGCGCCCGCGGCCGCGGCCGCCGCGAGCGCGCGGATCGTCTCGTAGGGCCGCTCCCAGCCGAGCTGCTCCACGCCGTGCACGAGGATGCTGCCGCCGACCCACAGCATCGCCGCGGTGCCGACCGTCGCGATGAGCGCCATCACCCCCGGCATCGCCCGCACGATCGCGCGCCCCAGCCCGCGCGTCGCCGCCAGCCGGCCCACCCGCCCCATCCTCAGCCCCAGATCGTCGGCCTTCACGAGAAGCGCCACCGCGCCGTAGACCAAGGCCGTGATGCCCACCGCGACGAGGGCGAGGGTCAGGCCCTTCGTCCACACGGCGTCCGCCTCGATCGCGGCCAGCGAGATGGTCATGATCTCCGCCGACAGGATGAAGTCGGTCTTGATCGCGCCCTTGACGCGGCTCTCCTCGAGATGGGCGGCGTCCAGCGTCTCGGCCGCCCGGGGGCCGTGCTCCTCGGGCGGCGCGACCAGATGCCAGACCTTCTCCGCCCCCTCGAAGCACAGATAGGCGCCGCCGAGCATCAGCAGCGGCGTCAGCAGCCAGGGCAGGAAGGCGTCGAGCAGCAGCGCCGCCGGCAACAGGATCACCAGCTTGTTGAACACCGACGCGCGCGCGATCTTCCACACGATCGGCAGCTCGCGCGCCGCGGGCAGGCCGGCCACGTATTTCGGCGTCACGGCGGCGTCGTCGACCACCACCCCGGCCGCCTTCGCGCCCACCTTCGCCGCCTGCCCCGCCACGTCGTCGGCCTGAGCGGCGGCGAGCTTGGCGATCGCCGCCACGTCGTCGAGAAGCGCCAGCAATCCGCTCATGTCCCGTCTCCCCTCGCGCCCCGGGCCCCAGGGGCCGAAGGACGCCGCCCCCGGGCCGGCGCCCCCCAGTCCACCGCGCTCCGCGTGCCGTCGCATGCACGCCGCCCCGCAAGCCGGCATCCGTTCGTGACACAATCCGCCCGGAACGTCGAAGCTCATTTCCGCGCCCGATCCCCGCGAGGCCGTCGAGGGGCTGCGCGACGATCAGGCCCGCCGAGGCCGCCCCTCCCCGATGGCGGAGCGGCGCGTCGATTCGGATGCGGGGTGGCGCAGGAGGCGCCGTCTCGCGGGGTCCGGCCCAAGGGGCGGGTGGGCGGGTGGCGGGCGGCGTCGTGGCGATGCGGTCGTCGGTCCGCGCTTCGGGCGCAAGCCAAGGGCCCGCCGGCGCGGCCCGACGCCTCCGGGCCGGTGGCGCGCCGGCCGGGCCGGCGGGCCCGGGGGGGCGCGCTCGGGGCTCGTGGGCGCGGCGCAGGCGGCGCGGAGCAGGCGGACGAGCCGGCCGCGCCCCCCGCTCGCCGGACCGTCGCCGCGCCGACCCCGGCCGCGCCCGGTCGGCCGACGGAGAGCGCGACCGGCCCCGACCTCGCGCGCGAGATCCTCGGGCGTGCGCCCGCAGC
Source organism: uncultured Alphaproteobacteria bacterium (assembly GCA_963799455.1). Taxonomy (GTDB): domain Bacteria; phylum Pseudomonadota; class Alphaproteobacteria; order Rhodobacterales; family Rhodobacteraceae; genus CAWCXF01. Next base: position 539,454 of record CAWCXF010000008.1, read on the forward strand.
GCGCGAGCCCCACCACCCGAGGGGGAAGGCCTCGTCCTCGACCCGCCCGGACGCCTGCGGTGGAGGCCCGGGCGGTCCGTCCGGGCAGGGTCGGCTCCAAGCCGCGCCCCCACGCGCCGAGCGGCCTTGCATCCCGGCCTCGTATCGGCAAGCTCGGAGCCGATCCGACGAGGTCCGCCCTTGCCCACCCCGCCCCCTGTCCCGCCGATCCGGTTCCTCCTCAACGGCGAGCTCGTGCGGATCGAGCGCGCGCCGGCCACGCGCACGGCCCTCGACTGGCTGCGCGAGGAGCGCGGCCTCACGGGCACCAAGGAGGGGTGCAACGAGGGCGACTGCGGCGCCTGCTCGGTGATCGTGACCGACGAGCGGGGCCCCCGCGCGCTCAACGCCTGCATCCTGCTCTTGCCGCAGCTCGACGGGCGCGCGGTGCGCACCGTCGAGGGGCTCCAAGGCCCCGGGGGCGAGCCCCACCCCGTCCAGGCCGCCATGGTCGAGCACCACGGCTCGCAATGCGGCTTCTGCACGCCGGGCTTCGTCGTGACGATGGCCGCGGCGCACGCGAACGGCCGGCGGGACCACGACGACCAGCTCGCCGGGTGCCTGTGCCGCTGCACCGGCTACGCGCCGATCCTGCGCGCCGCGCGGGCGGTCGAGGACGAGCCCGTGCCGGCTTGGATGGCCGAGGATCTGGGGCGGCTGGGCGCTCCTCCCGCCGAGGACCGGAGGCGCGCCGACGCCTCGCCGGCCGAGACCCCCGCCCTCGGCCCCCCCGCCGCCGCGGGCGCCGCCGTCGCGTCCGACTGGGGCCGGCGCGACCCGGTGGCCGGGACCGGCGCGTCCGACGCCGGGGAGGCTCCGTCCGCCGCCGGCGGTCCCGCCGGCGCGGGCGGCTGGGTCCGTCCGCGCTCCTCGGACGCGCTCGCGGCGTGGTACGCCGCCCACCCCGACGCCACCCTGGTCGCGGGCGCCACCGATGTCGGCCTGTGGGTGACCAAGGGCCTGCGCGATTTGCCCTCCGCCGCCTTCCTCGGGGCCTGCTCCGACCTGCGCGGCGTCGAGGTCGGCCCCGACGAGATCCGCATCGGCGCCATGGCCAGCGTCGAGGCCGTCCGCGAGGCGCTGGCCCCCATCCACCCCTCGCTCGGCGAGCTGCTGCGCCGCTACGGCTCGGTCCAGGTGCGGGGCGCCGCCACGCTGGGCGGCAACGTCGCCAACGGCTCGCCCATCGCCGACGGGCCCCCGGCCCTCATCGCGCTCGGCGCCACGCTCCACCTGCGCCGCGGCGACGCCCGCCGCTCCCTGCCCCTGGAGGAGTTCTTCCTCGCCTACGGCCGCCAGGACCGGCTCCCTGGCGAGTTCGTCGAGGCCATCACCTTCCCCCGCCAGCCCGACCGGCTGCGCGCCTGGAAGCTCTCCAAGCGCTTCGATCAGGACATCTCGGCGGTCTGCGGCGCCTTCGTCATCCACGTCGAGGACGACCGCGTGACGAGCGCCCGCGTGGCCTTCGGCGGCATGGCGCCCACCCCGAGGCGCGCGAGCGCCGTCGAGGCGGCCCTGACCGGCGAGCCTTGGACGGAACCCGCCGTCCGGCGCGCCATGGCGGCCTTCGCGGAGGACTTCCGGCCGATCTCGGACATGCGCGCCTCGGCCGACTACAGGCTCGCCGCGGCGCGCAACATGATGCTGCGGTGCTGGCTCGAGGACCGGGGCGTCGCCGCGCAGGTGTTGGGGGGCCTGCCCCCCAAACCCCCCGCTCGGAGGGGGCCACGGGCCCCCTCCGAGACCTCCCCGTGAGCGTGTCCGAGCCCCTGCCCCATGACGCCGCCTGGCTGCATGTCACGGGGCGGGCGCGCTACGTGGACGACATCCCCGTGCCCGCGGGCTGCCTGCACCTGGCCTTCGGCCTCAGCGACACGGCGCATGGCGAGATCCTGGCCACCGACCTCGCATCCGCCCGCGCCGCCCCGGGCGTCGTCGCGGCCCTCGCGGCGGGCGACCTCGCGCCCAACCCGGACGTGTCCCCGTCCGCCCACGACGAGCCCCTACTCGCGGACGCGACCGTCCACCACATGGGCCAGCCGGTCTTCCTCATGATCGCCGACTCCCACCTCGCGGCCCGCCGCGCCGCACGGCTGGGCCGCGTCGAGATCCGCCCCCTCCCCGCCGTGCTCGACGTGGACGCGGCGCTCGCGGCCGGAGACCGCCACTTCGACGGAGGCCCACGCGTCTGGTCCTCGGGCGACGTGGCGCGCGCCCTCGCCGCGGCGCCCCGCACCGTCGAGGGCGCCATCGAGATCGGCGGGCAGGAGCACTTCTACCTCGAAGGGCAGGCCGCGCTAGCGCTCCCCCAGGAGGGCGGCGACATGGTGGTCCACGCCTCCTCCCAGCACCCGACCGAGATCCAGCACAAGGTCGCGGACGCCCTCGGCCTGCCGATGCACGCGGTGCGCGTCGAGGTCCGTCGCATGGGCGGCGCCTTCGGCGGCAAGGAGAGCCAGGGCAACGCGCTGGCCGTCGCCTGCGCGGTGGCCGCGCGCCTCACCGGCCGGCCCTGCAAGATGCGCTACGACCGCGACGACGACATGATGATCACCGGCAAGCGCCACGACCTGCGCATCCGTTACCGCGCGGGCTTCGACGAGGCGGGCCGCGTGAGCGCGGTGGACTTCGTGCACCTCGTGCGCTGCGGCTGGTCGCTCGACCTCTCGCTGCCCGTCGCCGACCGCGCGATGCTCCATGCGGTCGGTGCCTACGACGTGCCCAACGTCCGCGTCGAGTCGCACAGGCTCCGCACCAACACCCAGTCGGCCACCGCCTTCCGCGGCTTCGGCGGCCCGCAGGGGATGCTCGGCATCGAGCGCGTCATGGACCACGTCGCCCACGCGCTCGGCCGCGACCCGCTGGAGGTCCGCCGCGCCAACCTCTTCGCCGACGCGCCGGCAGCGGCCGGAGCGGTGGGATCGGGGCCGGCGGTGGGACCGGGGTCCGCGCTCGGACCGCTCGGTGCAGTCCGAGCGCCGTCGGACGCGGCGGGGGGGGCGACGGCGGGAGGCACGTCGCCGGGTTCCGGGACCGCGCGCGGATCGTCCGTGGCGGCCGAGGCGGCGACGGAGCGGGCCGATCCCGGACACGCGGTCGCCGGCGCGCCGCCGACGGCTTCGGGGCTCGCCCTCGGATCCCCGGCCTCGCCCTCCTCCGAGGGCTCGGGCGGCGAGGCGGCAGCCCGATCGCCTTCCGCGCCCATGACGCCGCCCGGGGAACGCGAGGCCTCCGTCTCCCCCGGCGAGGCGGGCGCTCTGCCGGGCGCCCACGCCGCGGCATCGAGCGCGAGCCCGGCCACGGCCGCTCGAGACGGAGCGGGCGGCGCCCCGCCCCCCGCCCGCGAGGTCGCCGCCGAGCCCGAGGCGCGCGGCATCGAGCGCCCCGAGGACGGCGGGACGGACATCGCCTCGCGCGGCGCGGTGGGCTCGGTCGAGGGGCGCGGCGTCGAGATGCCCGAGCCCGGCGCGCAGGCGACCTACTACGGGATGCCCGTCACCGACTACGTGCTGAACGGCCTGATCGACGACCTCGCCGCGCGGGCCGACTACCGCGCCCGCCGCGCCGCCATCGCGGAGTGGAACGCGGGCCAGCCGGTGCTCAGGCGCGGCATCGCGCTCACCCCCGTGATGTTCGGCATCAGCTTCACGCTGACGCATCTCAACCAGGCGGGCGCGCTCGTGCACGTCTACCAGGACGGCTCGATCGCGCTCAACCACGGCGGCACCGAGATGGGCCAGGGCCTCTTCCGCAAGGTCTCCCAGGTCGCGGCCCACCGCTTCGGCGCGCCCGTCGAGGCGGTGCGCATCACCGCCACCGACACCGCGAAGGTGCCCAACACCTCCGCCACCGCGGCGTCGTCGGGCTCGGACCTCAACGGCATGGCGGTGCTCGCGGCCTGCGACGAGATCGCGGGGCGAATCGCCGCCTTCCTCGCCGGGCTCCACCAGGCCGATCCGGCCTCCGTCGCCTTCGCGGACGGCGAGGTGCGGGTGGGGGGCCACGCCTACCCCTTCGCCGAGGCCGTCCGGCTGGCCTACGTCAACCGCGTGAGCCTGTCGGCCACGGGCTACTACGCCACGCCCGAGATCGTGTGGGACCGCGAGCGCGGCCGGGGCCGGCCGTTCTACTACTTCGCCTACGGCGCCGCCTGCACCGAGGTGGTGATGGACCGCCTCACGGGCGAGAGCCGCATCCTGCGCGCGGACATCCTCCACGATGTCGGCCGCTCGCTCAACCCGGCGCTCGACCGGGGCCAGATCGAGGGCGGCTACGTCCAGGGCTGCGGCTGGCTCACCACCGAGGAGCTGGTCTGGGACGAGAAGGGCCGGCTCGCCACCCACGCCCCCTCGACCTACAAGATCCCCGCCTGCTCGGACCGCCCGGAGGTGTTCGAGGTCGCCCTGTGGGAGAACGTCAACCGCGAGGCGACGGTCCACCGCTCCAAGGCCGTGGGCGAGCCGCCCCTGATGCTCGCCTTCTCGGCGTTCCTGGCGCTGTCGGACGCTTGCGCCTCTCTCGGCCCCGCCTACCCCGCGCTCGACACGCCCGCGACGGCCGAGCGGCTGTGGCGCGCCGCGGCCCGGTCCGGGGCTGGGACGGCGGCGAGGGCGGCCGAATGAGCCCCGGCCCGCGGCGGCGCGGCCGCTCGGACGCCGCGACCCGTCCCGTCGCCGGCCGGGTCCGCGACCCCGCCTCGGGCGGGCGCCCTCGCGCCGCAGCGACCGTCGCGGCGGCCGGACGGCCGCGCCCGGCCCCGGGCCTCCCCCCGGGCCTCCGGCCGGAGGCGCGCGCGTGAGCCTGCTGACGCTCGACGCGATCACCAAGCGGTACCCGGGCGTGGTCGCGGCCGACGGCGTGTCGCTCGCCGTGGAGCGGGGCGAGATCCACGCGCTCCTGGGCGAGAACGGCGCGGGCAAGTCCACGCTCGTCAAGGCGATCTTCGGGCTGGTGCGGCCCGACGCAGGGTCCATGACGCTCGACGCCCGCGCCTACGCCCCCGCGAGCCCGGCCGAGGCGCGGGCGGCGGGCGTGGCCATGGTGTTCCAGCACTTCTCGCTCTGGGGGGCGCTCGACGTGGCCGAGAACGTGGCGCTCGGCATGGCCCGGCCCCCGCCCGCCCGGCGCCTGCGCGCGCGCATCGCGGAGGTGAGCGCCGACTACGGCCTGGCCGTCGACCCGGCGCGGCGGGTGGGAGAATCTGAGCGCCGGCGAGCGCCAGCGGGTCGAGGTCGTGCGCTGCCTGTTGCAGGATCCGAAGCTCCTCATCATGGACGAGCCGACCTCGGTGCTCACGCCCCAGGAGGTGGAGGTGCTGTTCGCCACGCTGAGGAGGCTCGCGGAGGAGGGCACCGGCATCCTCTACATCTCGCACAAGCTCGACGAGATCCGCGCCCTGTGCGCGCGCGCGACGATCCTGCGCCGCGGCCGCGTCGTGGCGACCTGCGATCCGCGGCGGGCCAGCGCGCACGAGCTGGCCGAGATGATGGTGGGCGCCCTGCCCCAGCCCGCCGCGCGCCCCGAGACGGCGCCCGGCGCGCGGCGGCTGGAGGTCGAGGGGCTCGACCTGCCCCCCGACACGCCGCTCGGGACGAGCCTGCGCGCCGTGAGCCTCTCGGTGCGCGCGGGCGAGGTGCTGGGCATCGGCGGCGTCGCCGGCAACGGGCAGGACGAGCTCTTGGCCGCGCTCTCGGGCGAGCGGCGGACGCGGCCCGGCGCGATCCGGCTCGACGGGCGGCCGGTGGGCCATCTCGGCCCCGCCCGGCGGCGCGCCCTGGGCCTCCTGGCCGCGCCGGAGGAGCGGCTGGGGCACGCCAGCGCGCCCGACATGAGCCTGACGGAGAACGCGCTGCTGACCGCGCGGGCGCGAAAGGGGCTGACGCGGCACGGAGTGATCGACTGGCGCCGGACGCGGGCCTACGCCGAGGAGGTCATCGAGGCCTACGACGTGCGCACGCCCGGCCCCGAGCACGCCGCGCGCTCGCTCTCGGGCGGCAACCTCCAGCGCTTCCTGATCGGGCGCGAGATCCTCCAGGAGCCCGGCGTGCTGGTCGTGAACCAGCCGACCTGGGGCGTGGACGCCGCCGCCGCCGGCGCGATCCGCCGCGCGCTGACCGACCTGGCGGCCCGCGGCGCCGCCGTCGTGGCGATCAGCCAGGATCTCGACGAGCTGATGGAGATCGCCGGGGCGTTCTGCGCCCTCAACGGCGGCCGGCTGTCCGAGCCCCACCCCATGGCCGGCCTGTCCCTGGGCGAGATCGGCCTGATGCTGGGCGGCGCGAAGGCGGGGGCCCGGAGGGATGCATCCCCCCGGATTCTTCCTTGATCCGCCTGGAGCCCCGCCCCGAGCCCTCGCGCGCCTGGGCCCTGGCCGTCCCGCCGCTCGCGGTGGCGCTGACGCTGCTGGCCGGCGGCGCGATGTTCGCCGCGCTGGGCGCCGACCCCGTGGTCGCCGTGCGCACGATCTTCTGGGATCCGCTGTTCGACCCGGCGCTCGCCGCCTACTCGCGCCCGCAGCTCCTAGTGAAGGCAGCGCCCCTGATCCTGATCGCCACCGGCCTCGCCATCGGCTTCCGGGCGGGCGTGTGGAACATCGGAGCCGAGGGGCAATACATCGTCGGCGCGCTCGCCGGCGCCTCCGTGGGGCTGGCGTTCTACCCGGCCGACCTGTGGGTGGTGCTCCCGCTGATGGTGATCGCGGGCGCCCTTGGGGGGATCGCCTGGGCGATGATCCCGGCCGTGCTGCGGCTCGCGGGGGCCTCGGAGATCCTCACCTCCCTGCTCCTCGTCTACGTCGCGCAGCAGATCCTCGCGGCCGCAGCCGTGGGGCCCTTGAGGAACCCCGAGGGGGGCGGGTTCCCGGGCTCGCGCAACCTCGCGCGCGACTACCCCGCCGCCTCGAACGCCGAGCTGTGGGCCGGCACCGGCATCCATTGGGGGGTGATCGCCGCCGCCGTCACGGTGGTGCTCGCCCACTGGATGCTCGCGCGCCACGTCGCGGGCTTCCAGGTGCGGCTCTCGGGCCAGAGCCCGCGCGCCGCCGCGCTCTCGGGCGTGCGCCCTCCCGCGTTGGTGCTGGGCTGCTTCGCGGTCTCGGGCGCGCTCTCGGGGCTCGCGGGGCTCTTCGAGGTCGCGGGCCCGGCGGGCCAGATCAGCATCGACTTCGCGTCCGGATACGGCTTCACCGCGATCATCGTGGCCTTCCTCGGCCGGCTGCACCCCTTGGGGATCGCGGCCGCGGGGCTCCTGATGGCGCTCACCTACATCGGCGGCGAGGTGGCGCAGTTCTCGCTCGGCCTGCCCTCGGCGGCGATCCAGGCGTTCCAGGGGATGCTGCTGTTCTTCCTCCTGGGCGCCGACGTGCTGACGCGCTACCGCCCCAAGCTCGGAGGACGCTCGGCGCCGAGGCCCGTGCCCGCCGCGCGCGAGGAGCCCGCCGAATGATCCTGTCGTCGATCGACCCGGTGCTGCTGGTCGCCTCGATCCTGGTCGCCTCCACGCCGATCCTGCTCGCGGCCCTGGGCGAGCTGGTGGCCGAGCGCGCGGGCGTCCTGAACCTCGGGGTCGAGGGCATGATGATCCTGGGCGCCGTGATGGGCTTCGCCGTGGCCACCGGCACGGGCTCGCCTGCGCTCGGCTTCGTCGCGGGCGCCGCGGGGGGCGCTGCGCTCTCGCTGGTGTTCGGCGCGCTGACGCAGTGGCTTCTGGCCAACCAGGTGGCGACCGGGCTGGCGCTGACGCTCTTCGGCCTGGGGCTCTCGGCGCTCCTCGGCCAGGGCTTCGTCGGCGTGCGCCCGCCGCCCGTGTCGCGGCTCGGCGGCCCGCTGTCGGAGCTGCCCGTCCTCGGCCCGATCCTCTTCTCGCACGACGCGGTGCTCTATCTCGGGCTCGCCGCGGTGCCCCTCCTGTGGGCCTTCCTGCACCGCACCCGCGCGGGCCTCGTGCTGCGCGCGGTGGGCGAGGGGCACGAGGCCGCGCACGCGCTGGGCTACCCGGTGGCCGCGATCCGCCTCGGCGCCATCGCCTTCGGCGGCGCCATGGCGGGGCTCGGGGGCGCCTATCTCAGCCTCGTGCGGGTGCCGCAATGGACCGAGGGCATGACCGCCGGCGCGGGCTGGATCGCGCTCGCCATCGTCGTGTTCGCCTCCTGGCGGCCCGGCCGCGCGCTCATGGGCGCGCTGCTCTTCGGCGGCGTCAGCGTGCTCCAGCTCAACCTCCAGGCCGCCGGGATGGCGCTGCCCGCCTGGCTCCTGTCGGCCTCGCCCTACCTCGTCACCATCGCCGTGCTGGTCGTGATCTCGCGGCGCCGCGGCACCATGGCGCCCGCCGACCTCGGCCGCCCGTTCGCCTCGTCCTGATGGCCCTCCGCCCGACGACCCCGGCACGACGCGCGGTGCAAGACGCCTTTCAGGGCACGCACCCCACGCTCGGGCGCGCCGTGGTGCTGGGCGTGGCCGGGCTCATCCTGCTCTCGGCCATGCTGATCGCGGTCGAGACGATGCCCACGCTCAGGGGCGAGCCCGTCCTTGTGGCCGCCGAGATCCTCCTCGCCGCGCTCTTCGCCGTCGAGTTCGCGGCCCGCCTGTGGTCCGCCCCCGACCCCCTGCGCTACGCCACGAGCTTCTGGGGCGTCATCGACTTCCTCGCCGCGGTCCCGCCGCTCCTCCTCCTGGTGCCGGACCTCCAGTCGATCCGCGCCCTGCGGCTCCTGCGGCTCCTGCGCCTGCTGAAGATCGCCCGGCTCTCCCGGGCGATGGACCGGATCGGCGCCGCGTTCTTCGCCACGCGCGACGAGCTGACGGTGTTCGCGCTGGTCGCCATGATCGCGATCTATCTCGCCGCCGTGGGCATCGACCACTTCGAGACCGCGGCCCAGCCCGACGCGTTCGGCTCGATCCCGGCGGCGCTCTGGTGGGCGCTGGCGACGCTGACCACCGTGGGCTACGGTGACGCCTACCCCGTCACCGCCGGCGGGCGGCTCTTCACCGGCCTCGTGCTGCTCACGGGCCTCGGCATCGTCGCGGTCCCCGCGGGCGTCGTGACCTCGGCCCTGCTCGACGACGCCGACAAACCTCAAGACCCCTCGAAGAAAGGACAAGACGCATGAGATTGACGCGACTGGCCGCCGCCGCGGCCCTGGTCCTCGCCGGCCCGCTCGCCGGTCCCTCGGCCGCCCAGGACGCCGCCCAAGGCGATGGGGGCGAGCCGCTCAAGGTGGGCTTCATCTATGTCGGGCCCGTGGGCGACTTCGGCTGGTCGCACGAGCACAACCAGGGCCGGCTCGCGCTCGAGGAGGCGATGGGCGACGCGGTCGAGACCGCCTTCGTCGAGTCGGTCCCCGAGGGCGCCGACGCCGAGCGCGTGCTGACGCAGATGGCGCTCGCCGGCAACGACCTGATCTTCACCACGTCGTTCGGCTACATGGACGCGACGCTCAACGTCGCCGAGCGCTTCCCGGAGGTGAGGTTCGAGCACGCCACCGGATACCGGCGCGCCGACAACGTCGCCACCTACGGCGCGCGCTTCTACGAGGGGCGCGCGGTGATCGGGCACATCGCGGGGCAGATGACCGAGAGCGGCAGGATCGGCTACATCGCCTCCTTCCCGATCCCCGAGGTGATCCGCGGCATCAACGCCGCCTACCTCGCCGCCAAGGAGGTCAACCCCGACGTCCAGTTCAACGTCGTCTGGGTCAACTCCTGGTTCGACCCGGCGAAGGAGGCCGACGCCGCCAAGGCGCTGATCGAGCAGGGCGCCGACGTGATCATGCAGCACACCGACTCGACCGCGCCGATGACGGTGGCCGAGGAGGCGGGCGTGATGGCCTTCGGCCAGGCGTCGGACATGAAGAACTTCGGGCCCGAGGCGCAGCTCACCGCGATCATCGACAACTGGGGCCCCTACTACGTCGAGCGCGCCCGGGCCGTCGCCGACGGCACCTGGGAGAGCGAGGACACCTGGGGCGGGCTCGCCTCGGGCATGGTCGAGCTCGCGCCCTTCTCCGAGCGCATCCCCGAGGAGGTCCGCGCCTCCGCGCAGGCGCTGGCCGACGCGATCGCGTCGGGCGAGCGCCACCCCTTCACCGGTCCCATCGACAAGCAGGACGGCAGCGAGTGGCTGGCCGAGGGCGAGACCGCGACCGACGAGGAGCTGCTCGGGCTCAACTTCTACGTCGAGGGGCTGACGGGCGACATCCCGCAGTGACGCGAGGGGGCGCCCTCACTCCGTCACGAAGCCCAACCCCAAGGGCAGCCGCCAACGCGTGACCGCGCCGCCTCCGCAGGGCGGCGGCGCGCCCCGCAGGCCCTCCGCCTCGGCGGCCAGGATCGCCCGCGCGCAGGAGAGCGCGCCGGGGCCGGGCAGGGCCGTCCCCGCCCCCTCGCCGAGCCGGATCAGGACCACCTTGCGCGCGCCGCTGGGGTCGAGGTCGATCACGCGCACCACGCGCGGACCGGGGACGGCCTCGCAGCGCGGGCCGCAGAGCGCCTCCGCGCCCGGGACGTGGCGCAGCTTCGACCAGCCCGAGAACGCCAAGACCTCGACCCGCGAGGTCGCCCGAGACGTGTACCCCGCGGGGCGGCTCGCCGCCCATGGCGAGCGCGAGGCCCGCGAGCGCTGCCACGAGGAGCGCGATCACGACGAGCCGCCCGGGGTCCACCACCGGGCCCCACCGCCCGCCCCCGCGGGCGCCCGGACGACCGCGCGGCCCTACTGTGCCGCCACGGCGACGGCGGCGGGCGCGTCGCGCAGCCGCTCCTGACGGGGGTCGTAGGGGCTCTCGATCGCCACCTCGGCGTCCCAGAGGTCGTCCAGCATCCGGACGCGCAGGCGCGTGCCGGGCTCCGCCAGCTCCGGCGACACGTAGCCCATGGCGATCGAGCGGCCCATCGCCACCGACCAGCCGCCCGAGGTCAGCCGTCCCACCACCCGGCCGTCGTGCCACAGCGCCTCGCGCCCCCAGGGGTCGGCGTCGGGCGGGCCGTCCACGAGGAGCGTCACGCAGGCTGCCCTCACGCCGCGCGCCTCCATCGCGGCGCGGCCGCGGAAGTCCTTGGCGAGATCGACGAAGCGCCCCAGCCCCGCCTCCAGCGGCGAGGCGTCGCGGCCGAGCTCGGCCCCGAAGGCGCGGTAGGACTTCTCCTGCCTGAGCCAGTTCTGCGCGCGCGCGCCCACGGGCTTGAGCCCATGCGCCTCGCCCGCCTCCATCAGCCGGTCGAAGAGGTGGTTCTGCATCTCGATCGGATGGTGCAGCTCCCAGCCCAGCTCGCCGGTGTAGGCGACGCGCAGCGCCATCGTCGGGACCATCCCCACCCCCACGTCGCGCACCGAGAGCCAGGGAAAGGCCGCGTTCGACGAATCCGCCCGCGTGAGGGCGCCGAGCACGTCGCGCGAGCGCGGCCCGGCGAGCGCGAAGACGCCCCACTGCGTCGTCACGTCGGTCAGGTGGACGGGACCGAACTCCGATGCCTTCTCCTCGATCGCCTTCGCCAGCAGGTCGTGGTCGTAGGCCTGCCAGGCGCCCGCCGAGATCAGGGTGAAGGCGTCCTCCCCCCGCCGGACGATGGTGTACTCGCTGGCGACGGTGCCCGCGGGCGAGAGCGTGTAGGTCAGCGACACGCGCCCGACCTTCGGCAGCCGGTTGGTGGTGAACCAGTCGAGGAAGGCGGCCGCCCCCGGCCCGCCGACGGCGTGCTTGGCGAAGGCGGTGGCGTCGATCAGCCCCGCGGCGCTCCGCACCGCCTCGGCCTCGGCGCGCGCGAACTCCCACCAGCCGCCGCGGCGGAAGGAGCGCGAGGCGCGGTCGTCGAACCCCTGCGGCGCGAAGTAGTTGGGCCGCTCCCACCCCGCGACCTGTCCGAACTGCGCGCCGAGCGCGCGCATCCGGTCGTGGCAGGGCGCGGTGCGCAGCGGGCGCGCGGCGGGGCGCTCCTCGTCGGGGTGGTGGAGGACGAAGACGTGGGAGTAGGCCTCCTCGTTCTTGGCGACGGCGTAGGCGCTCGTCATCCAGTCGCCGTAGCGGCGCGGGTCGAGCGAGGTCATGTCGATCTCGGCCTCGCCTTGGGTCATCATCTGCGCGAGGTAGTGCCCCGCGCCGCCCGCGGCGGTGATGCCGAAGGAGAAGCCTTCCGCGAGCCACAGGTTGCGCAGCCCCGGCGCCGGGCCGATCAGCGGGTTGCCGTCGGGGGTGTAGCAGATCGGGCCGTTGTAGTCGTCCTTGAGCCCCACGGTCTCGGCGGACGGGATGCGGTGGATGAAGGACTCGTATTCCCTCTCGATGCGGTCGAGGTCGAGCGGGAAGAGGTCGGCCCGGAAGCCCTCGGGCACGCCGTCCGCGAAGCGCGCGGGCGCGCCCTCCTCGTAGGGGCCGAGGATCCAGCCGCCGCGCTCCTCGCGGACATACCACCTGGCGTCGGCGTCGCGCAGCACGGGGTGCTGCGGGTTGTCGCGCCGCCAGGCGACGAGCGCCGGGTCGGGCTCGGTGACGATGTACTGGTGCTCGACGGGGATCGCGGGGATCTTGACGCCGAGGAGCCGCGCGGTGCGCTGGGCATGGTTGCCGGTGGCGGTGACGACGTGCTCGGCGGTGACCTCGGCGCGCTCGTCCGTGGGCACGAGGTTGCCGCCGCGCTCGGCCATGCGGGTCAGCGTCACGACCCATTCCGAGCCGGTCCAGCGATAGGCGTCGGCCTGCCAGCGACGGTGGATCTCGACGCCGCGGTTGCGGGCGCCGCGGGCCAGCGCCTGGGTCACGTCGGCGGGGTTGATGTAGCCGTCGGTCGGGTGGAGGATCGCGCCGACCAGATCCTCGGTCCGCACCAGCGGGTATCGCTCGGCGATGTCGCGGGGGGCGAGCCACTCGAAGGGCACGCCGCAGCTCTCGGCGGTCGAGGCGTAGAGGCGGTACTCGTCCATCCGCTCGCGCGTCCGGGCCATGCGCAGGTTGCCCACGACCTGGAAGCCGGGGTCGAGGCCCGTCTCCTCCTCCAGGGTCTTGTAAAGGCGGATCGAGTGGTCGTGGATGTGGGTCGCGGCGTAGGACATGTTGAAGTAGGGCAGCAGCCCCGCCGCGTGCCAAGTGGAGCCCGCCGTCAGCTCGTCGCGCTCGACCAGCATCGCGTCCCAGCCCGCACGACCCAGCGCGTAGGCGATGCCTGCGCCCACCGCGCCCCCGCCCACGACCAGCGCGCGCACATGCGTCCTCATCGGCCCCTCCTCTCGTCTGGGCGCCACCATGCCTCAGCCCGAGGCCCGGCGCCTAGCCCATCCGACCGCTTGGCGCCCGGAACCGACGCCCCGCGAGCGGGGGTCCGGGGGCACGCGTGCCCCCGGATCCTCCTCAGTGCTTGGCGAGCCAGTCGTCCACCTCGCGGCTGGCCTCCTCCTTGGTCCGCCCGTAGCGCTCCTGGATCTTGCCCTCGAGCCGGTCGCGGTCGCCCTCGGCCTGGGTGACGTCGTCGTCGGTCATCTCCCCCCAGCGCTCCTTGACCGAGCCCGTCATCTGCTTCCAGCTGCCCTTGACCTGATCCCAGTTCATCGCGGTTCCTCCCGATTGACTGACCCGTCGTCAACGCGGCTCCGCGCGACGCGTTCCCCTCACAGCATCGCCGGCACCACCAGGTCGGGCGGCCGGTGCCCGTCCTGATACGTCTTGACGTTGAGCAGCACCTTCTCGCCCATCTCGACGCGCCCCTCGCGGGTGGCCGAGCCCATGTGGGGCAGCAGCACCACGTTGGGCAGCGCGCGCAGGCGGGGGTTCACGTCGGTCCCATGCTCGTAGACGTCGAGCCCCGCGCCCGCGATCTCGCCCGCGCGCAGCATCCGCGTCAGCGCGTTCTGATCGACCACCTCGCCGCGCGAGGTGTTCACCAGCACCGCGTCGGGGCGCATGAGCTTGAGCCGCCGCGCGCTCATGAGGTGGTAGGTCGAGGGGGTGTGGGGCGCGTTCACCGACACGATGTCCATGCGCGCGATCATCTGGTCGAGGCTCTCCCACCAAGTGGCCTTCAGCTCCCCTTCCGTCTCGGGGCGCAGGCGGCGGCGGTTGTGGTAGTGGACCTGCATCCCGAAGGCCGCGGCGCGGCGCGCCACCGCCTGGCCGATCCGGCCCATGCCGAGGATGCCGAGCCTGCGCCCCTGGAGCCGCCCGCCGAGGAGCGCCGTCGGCGCCCACCCGCGCCACTCGCCCGACTGCATCAGCGCGAGCCCCTCGGGGATGCGGCGCGTCACCGCGAGGATCAGCGCCATCGTCATGTCGGCGGTGTCGTCGGTGACGACGCCGGGCGTGTTGGTGACGAGGATCCCCCTCTGGCGGGCGGTGGCCACGTCGATGTGGTCCACCCCCGCGCCGTAGCTGGCGATGAGCTTGAGCCGGTCGCCCGCGCGCGCGAGCTGCGCGGCGTCGATGGCGTCCGTCACGGTCGGCACCAGCACGTCGGCGGCCTGCATCGCCCGGGACAGCTCGTCGCGGGTCATGGGCCGGTCGTCCTCGCGCAGCGTGGCGTCGAAGAGCTCGGCCATGCGGGACTCGACCTCCTCGGGCAGGCGTCGCGTGACGACAACACTCAGTCGGTCCTTGGGCATGGGCGGCGGGGCTCCCTTCACGGCGCGCGGTGGCCGCGGCACCGTGCCGCCCGGCGCCGCCCTCGGCAAGTCGGAACGCCGACCGCGGGTCGGAACGCCGACCGCGGGGTCGGAACGCCGACCGCGAACCGGAACGCCGGCGCGAACCGGAACGCCGGCGCGGGCCGGAACGCCGGCGCGGGCCGCACGACCGGGTGCGGGCTGGGGCCGGGCGGGCCGGGCTTCTCCGCGCGCGCGGAGGTTTGGGGAAAGGGCCGCCGCGGCCCTGCGGCGATGGAGGATCGATGACGGCACGGCGGGGGACGGCGAGGGCCCGGCGGGGCGGGGCGCTCGCCGCGCTGGGCCTGGCGGGCGCGCTGGGCATCGCCCTGGTGCGGGGCGCGGCGGCCGAGGGCGCCGATTCGGCGCCGCCGCCCGCCGAGGCCTCCGCCGCGGCCCCGGCGGAGACGGCGGGCCTGGGACCGGTGACGGGCCTGCCGCTGCCGCGATTCGTCTCGCTCAAGGCGCACGAGGTGCGGGTCCGGCGCGGGCCGTCCTTCGATCAGCGGGTGGACTGGCTCTACAGGCGGCGCGGCCTGCCGCTGAGGCTGGTCGCCGAATACGGCCACTGGCGCCGGGTCGAGGACATCGAGGGCTACGGCGGCTGGGTCCACTACAGCATGATCTCGGGCGCGCACACGGTGCTCGTGACCGAGGATCTGACCGAGCTGCTGCGCCGCCCGGACCCCGGGGCGCCGGTGGTGGCGCGGCTCGAGGCCGGCGTGATCGCGGGCCTGGGCGAGTGCCAAGGGGAGTGGTGCCGGCTCGACGCCGACGGCCGCCGCGGCTGGGCGCCGCGCGAGGCGGTCTGGGGGGCGGAGCCGAGTCCTTGAGGGAGAGAGCCGCACGTCGAGGACTGCGCCCTTGGGCCGGCGGGCTCGGACACGGCCTGTTGCTTACTGAGAACTTCCTCGTGACCGATTTGCTAGCCAGTTAAGTTATTGGAATATCGAAGTTCTCGACCAAGGGATCAACGCGAGGATGCGCTCCGGCGCCGGACTGAGCGGGCGCGGCCCCTCAATGGCGACCGCGCCCGCCTTGGCGTGAACTGTGCTCGGACCCAGAGGTCGCCTGCCGGCGCATGCCCACGCGCGGATCGGCAAGCGACTCCTCCCATCCGGATTGCTGGCGTCGAAGCTCGTCTCCTCGCCGCCATCGGGGCCCATCAGCCGTTCGGGTCCGTGTTCACCGTGGTCGGCAGCTGAGTGTTGACCGCCTCGGCAAGCGTCTGGACCTTGCCGAAGATCGTGCTGCCCACCGCGACGCCGAGGCCCACGATGGCCGCCGTCAGCACCACCCAGTCCACCGTGACCGCGCCCAACTCGTCGCGGGCGAAGCGCTTGAAGAAGTTGGTCATGTCTGTCTCCTCGTGAGGCCCCTCGGGCCGCTCGCGTCCCCGGCGTCGATCCGCATCCGACCCGACGGCCGGTGATCCCCGAGATCGAGGGAGGTTATGGCGGCGCAGCCTTTCGCACCCCTTACCCAAAGCGGGCGACAACGAGGCGCGAGCGGAGCATTCGAGTCGTGTCGCGCGAAAGCCTCAGGCGGGCCCCGCCGCCGGCGCCGCCTCCACCAGCCCCCGGCCCGCGAGCATCGCCTCGGGCCCCGGCATCCGGCCGCGGAAGGCGAGGTAGAGATCCTCGGCCTCTCGCGCCCCGCCCCGCGACAGCACCGTCTCCTCCAGCCGCCGCGCGGTCCGCGCGTCGAACGGGTCTCCGGCCTCCTCGAAGGCCTGGAAGGCGTCGGCGTCCATCACCTCGGACCACATGTAGGAGTAGTAGCCCGAGGAGTAGCCGTCGCCCGAGAAGACATGGGCGAAATGCGGCGTGGCGTGGCGCATGGCGATGGCGCGCGGCAGGCCCAAGGTCTCCAGCACCTCGGCCTGGCGCTGCATCGGGTCGGCGGGCGCGCCCGAGTCGTGGAACGCCAGATCGACCAGCGCGGAGGCGAGGTACTCGACCGTGGCGAAGCCCTGGTCGTAGGACGAGGCCGCCAGCAGCCGCTCGCGCATCGCCTCGGGCATGGGCTCGCCGGTCTCGTGGTGGGTGGCGAACTCCGCCAGCACCTGGGGCACCTCCAGCCAGTGCTCGTAGAGCTGCGAGGGCAGCTCGACGAAGTCGCGCGCCACCGACGTGCCCGAGACGCGCTCGTAGGTCACGTCCGAGAGCATCTGGTGCAGGGCGTGGCCGAACTCGTGGAAGAGCGTGCGCGCGTCGTCCCAGGAGAGCAGCGTAGGCTTGCCGCCTGCGAAGTTGCACACGTTGACGACGATCGGCCGGACCTCGCCGTCCATCGCAGACTGGGAGCGGAAGGCCGAGCACCAGGCGCCCGAGCGCTTCGAGCCCCGCGCGAGGTAGTCGCCCATGAAGACCGCCATGTGCCGCCCCTCGCGCGTGACCTCCCAGACGCGGACGTCGGGGTGGTAGCGCGGCGCGTCGGGCATCTCGCGGAACTCCAGGCCGAAGAGCCGGCGCGCGCAGGCGAAGGCCGCCTCGACCATGCGGTCGAGCGGGAGGAAGGGCTTGAGCGCGGCCTCGTCCAGGTCGTGCTCGGCGGCGCGCCTCGCCTCGGAGTAGTAGCGCCAGTCCCAGGGCTCCAGCGGGCCCTCGATCCCGTCCTCGTGGAGCATCCGCTCCAGGACGGCCGCGTCCTCCATCGCCTTGGCGCGGGCGGGCTCCCAGACGCGCATCAGGAGGTCGCGCACCGCATCGGGCGTGCGCGCCATCTCGGTGTCGAGCTTGTAGTCGGCGAAGCTGTCGAAGCCGAGGAGCCGGGCGCGCTCCTCGCGCAGCCTCAGGATCTCGGCGGCCACCGCGCGGTTGTCGGTCTCCCCGCCCCTCATGCCGCGCGCGCTCCAGGCGCGCCAGGCGCGCTCGCGCGAGGCCCGGTCGGGCGAGAACTGGAGGAACGGCACCACGAGGGAGCGCGAGAGCGTCACGATCGCACCGCCCTCCCCGCGCTCGCGGCCGGCCGCCTCGGCGGCGTCCAGGACGAAGCCCGGCAGGCCCTCCCGCGCCTCCGGCGGCAGCGGCATCGACCAGGCGCGCTCGTCGGCCAGCAGGTTCTGCGAGAAGCGCGTGCCGAGCACGGCGAGGCGCTCCTTGATCGCGGCGAGCCGCTCGCGGTCGGAGCCCTCCAGCGCCGCGCCCGCGCGCAGGAAGGAGCGGCGATGGAGCATCAGCACGCGCGCTTGCTCGGGGGTGAGGCCGAGCGCGTCGCGGCGCTCCCACAGCGCCTCGATCCGCGCCCAGAGGTCGCGGTTCATGACGACCTCGTTGGCGTGGGCCGCGAGGCGCGGCGACAGCTCGCGCTGGAGCGCCTCGCGCGCGGGGTTCGCGTCGGCGCCCACGAGGTTGAAGAACACGCCCAGCACCCGGTCGAGGTCGCGGTCGGCGCGCTCCAGCGCCTCCACGGTGTCGGCGAAGCTCGGGGGCTCCCCGGAGCCCGCGATCGCGGCCACCGCGGCGCGCGAGGCGGTCAGCGCCGCCTCGACCGCGGGCATGACGTGATCGTCCTCGATGGCGGCGAAGGGCGGGATGGCGAAGGGCGTGTCCCATCGGGCGAGGAGCGGGTTCATGGGCGGATCCTGTGAGGCAATTCGAGGGGGCCCCCCGCGTGGCGCGCGCCGGCCCGAAGGCGCGGACGCTAGCGCGGGTTCCGGCCGGTCCGCAACGGTCCCGCGGGCGCGCGGGGCGCCGACGCGGGGCGCGGGGACCGGCTCCGGAGCGGGGGCCGCCGCGGGTGCTGCGCGAGGGCGCGGGACGGACGCGCGGGGGCTGCGCGGCCTCGGCCCAGGCGACATCGCCCCCGAAGGCGCTTCCGGCGACCGCTCGCCGCGATCCTGACGTCCCGGTCACCATCCAAGCCTCTCGACCCTTCGGCCACGCGCTCACGGCAAGCCTGGGGCCCAGCGAGCGCCTGGGCTGGAAGGACGGCTCCCGCTCCGGCGATGGAACGCGCCGGCGATCAGGAGCGGTCGGGTATCCGTTCGACACCTCGTCATCGTTCCCACGGCCCGCCTTCCCCTCGAGTCCGACGACGAAGCGACCCCTGCCTGCGACCTCGCGCCTTCAACGGGACAGATCGGAGGCTTCGGAGATCTCCGGCTCGCGACCCCGGCCGCCGCAGACGGCGCAGTCGGGGCGCGGGCGGATCCGGATCACGCGCGCGTCGGCGTGCAGCGCGTCGTAGATCAGGAGCCGCCCCGCGAGCGTCTCGCCCGCCCCGGTGAGGTGCTTGACGGACTCGGCGGCCATGATCGAGCCCACGATCCCCGGCAGGGGCCCGAGCACGCCGCCCTCGGCGCAGCCGGGCGCGGCGCCGAGGGCGGGGGGGGCCGGGAACACGCAGGCGCGGCAGGGCGTGCCGCGAGCGGGGTCGAAGAGGCTCACCTGCCCCTCCCATTGCGAGATCGCGCCGGAGATCAGCGGGACGCCGGCGCCCACGGCCGCGCGGTTGACGAGCGCGCGGGTGTCCCAGTCGTCGGTGCCGTCGAGCACCAGGTCGTGCTCGCCGATCAGCTCGGCGGCGATGGCCTCGGTCAGCCGGCGGTTGTAGGGGCGCAGGTCGAGATGGGGGTTGAGCGCGGCCATCGCGCGCACCGCCGAGAAGGCCTTGGGCACGTCCTGGTCCTCGTCGCGGTGGATCACCTGGCGCTGGAGGTTCGAGGCGTCCACGCGGTCGTCGTCGATCACGCCGATGCGGCCGACGCCCGCGCCCGCGAGGTAGAGGAGCGCCGGCGCGCCCAGGCCCCCTGCGCCGACGACGAGCACGCGCGCCTCCTTCAGACGGCGCTGGCCGGGGCCGCCGATCTCGCGCAGCACGATGTGGCGCGCGTAGCGCTCCAGCTCGGCCTCGCCCATGGCGCCCGGCACGGGCGCGGGGGGCGCCGCCACGGGCGCGCGGGCGCGCAGGCGGCGCAGCCCCTCGCGGTAGGCCAGCACCACCGCCGCGAGGGCGCCGACCAGCACCCACAGGCCGGCCGAGCCGCCGAACAGCGCGCGCAGGGCCGTGCCCTCGGGCAGCCCGACCTCGATCATCAGCACGACGACGTAGAGCAGCGCGATCGTCAGCCAGCGCGCCTGTCGCGGGGCGCGGAGCGCGGCGCCCAGAGCCCAGAGCGCGCCGGCGATGGCGAGGAAGGCCAGCATCAGGCGCGCCCCGTCACGAGCCCGTGGACCCGAAGCCGCCCGCGCCCCGCGCGGTGGCGCCGAGCGCGGCCGCGGGCTCGAAGCGCGCGCGCGCGACGGGGGCCAGCACGGCCTGCGCGATCCGCGCCCCCGGCTCCACCCGGAAGGGCTCGGCGCCGAGGTTCACGAGCAGCACCTCGACCGCTCCGCGGAAGTCCGCGTCGATCGTGCCGGGGGCGTTGAGGACGGTGACGCCGTGGCGCCGCGCCAGCCCCGAGCGCGGGCGGATCTGGATCTCGAAACCCTGAGGGATCTCGAAGGCGAGCCCGGTGGGGATCGCCGCCCGCCCGCCGGGCGGCAGCGTGACGGGCGCCGCGAGGTCGGCGTGAAGATCCGCACCTGCCGCGCCTCGGGTCGCGTAGGACGGCAAGGGCGCGTCGCTCCCCGCCCGGCGCAGGACCGGCACGACCCTGGGGGCGTCACCCATCGGCGCGCGACGCGGCGGATCGCGGGGGCTCGGGCGGCCCCTCGACGGGCATGGAGCGGGCGCCGATGCGGGGCTCGCCCTCCGCGACCGCCGGGGCCCTCGCGGCCCCGCGCGTCGCCAGCGCCTCGGCGATGCGGTCCGCGAGCTTTGCCGCGACCTCGGCCTTGGGCAGGCGGGGCCAGTCCTCGGCGCCGGCCTCGGTGATGAGCGTCACCGCGTTCTCGGCGCCCCCCATGATGCCGGTGGCGGGCGACACGTCGTTGGCGACGATCCAGTCGCAGCCCTTGCGCGCGCGCTTGAGGGCGGCGTGGCGCGCCACGTCGTCGGTCTCGGCGGCGAAGCCCACCACGAGCCGCGGGCGGCGCGCGTGGCGCGAGACGGTGGCGAGCACGTCCGCGTTCTCCGACAGCCGCAAGCTGGGCGGGCCGTCCGGTCCCTTCTTGATCTTCGAGGCCTGCGCCTCGACCGCCCAGTCGGCCACCGCGGCCGCGGCGACGAAGGCGTCGGCCGGCAGGGCCGCGAGCACCGCCTCCATCATCTCGGCCGCGGTCTCGACGCGGGTCAGCGCGACCCCCTCGGGCGGCGGCACCTGGGCGGGCCCGGTGACGAAGGCGACCTCGGCGCCGCGCTCGACCAGCGCGCGGGCGATCGCGGTGCCCTGCGCGCCCGAGGAGCGGTTGGCGAGGTAGCGCACCGGGTCGATCGGCTCGTGGGTCGGGCCGGAGGTGACGACGATCCGCCGGCCCGCGAGCGGGCCCGTGGCGAGGCTCGCCGCATCGGTGACGCCGAGGGCCGCCCCCTGCCCACCGTCGGCCGCGCCGGCCGGTCCGGCGCCTTTCGTGGCGCCGGACCGGCCGGGGTCCGGGCTTTCGCTCGCGGTCGGGCCGCCGTCCGGGCGCGGACCGCCATCCGCGGCCGGCCTCCTCCCCGAGCCGATCGCCGCCCCGGGGTCGGCCCCCGCGACCGGCGCAGCCTCGTTTGCGACCGTCGGGACGCCGCCCGCGGTCGGGCCGCCGCCCGCGGGCGGGCCGTGGCCTGTGGTCGGGCCGTGGCCTGTGGTCCGGTCGACGGCAGCGCTCAGGCCGTGGCCCGTGTCCGGGCCGCCGCCCGCGCCCGGTCGGCGTTCGGCCAGCGCCGCGTCGATCGCGGCCAGGATGTCGGGCACCTCGGCGAGCCGGCCGAGCCCGAACTCGCCGCAGGCCATCGGCCCCTCGGCCGGGCCGCAGACGATCACGCCGTCCTGGCGCAGCCGGGCGAGGTTGCGCCGGGTCGCGGGGTGCTCCCACATCCGCACGTTCATGGCGGGCGCGACGAGCACGCGCTTGTCGGTCGCCATCAGCATCGTCGTGGCGAGGTCGTCGGCGATCCCCGCGGCCATCTTGCCCATCAGGTTGGCGGTGGCGGGGGCCACGACCACCAGGTCGGCCGCGCGCGACAGCTCGATGTGGCCCATCTCGGCCTCGGAGGTCAGGTCGAAGAGGTCGCGGTGGGCCTTGGAGGCGGCGAGCGCCGAGACGCTCAAGGGCGTGACGAACTCCTCGGCCGCGCGGGTCAGCACGGGCGTGACCGACGCGCCCGCCTCGCGCAGGCGGCGGATCAGCTCGAGCGCCTTGAACGCCGCGATGCCGCCGCCGACGACGAGGAGGATGCGCTTGTCGCTTGGCATGAGGGCTTCCCGTGGGGACGGCGCGAGCCTACGCGCCGGAGGGGGAGACCTCAACCGGCCGAGGCCCGCGGCCTCCCCTCGGGATCGGCGCGCCTTCGGACCGCGACGAGGGCGAGGCCCGCGACGCTCGATGCAAGGAGGGGAGCAGGGAGGGGAGCAGGGAGGAGGGCGGGACGGACGAGCGGCTCGTCAGCCCCCGCCGGGCGCTTCGAACCCCTCGCAGGGGTCGGGCCGTCCCTCGGGCGGGCCGCTCGTCGTCACGACCACGTCCACCGGCGCGTCGGCATCGCCCTCGAACTGGCCGATCTCGAACTGGCCGATCGAGAGGACCGACACCTCGGGCGCCGCGTGGGCCAACGCGGCCGGCACGCCCCAGTCGGTGCGCGCGTGGCCGTTGCCGGTGATGAGGACGACCGGGGGGCCGTGGGCCCCCAGCGCCTCCAGGACGGCGCGGGCGAAGACGGCGTCGCGCAGGCGCTGGGCCTCGACGAAGCCGGGCAGCAGGCCTTCGGGGAGCGCGTCGCAATGGCTCGCGCGCTGCCCGGCCTCGCGCGCGGCCTGCTCGTCGGGCGGCAGCGGTTCGGCCAGGCCGAAGCGCGCCGCCTCCCCGTCGAGGTCCGCGCCGAACACCGCAGCGGCGCCGCGACGGATCGCCTCGCGCGGCGCGCCGGGGCCGGGGTCGGCCCCGACCACGGCCGCGCCCTCGGGGATCGCGGCGAAGAGCGGCGCGTAAAGGGCGAGGTCGGGCCAGCCGGCTTCGGACCAGCCGAGCGCCGCGTCGAGCGCCTCCGGGTCGTCGGCCAGCGCCGGATCCCAGCGCGCGGCCCGCTCGGGCGTGAGCATCTCGAAGACGACGGCCGTGGGCTTCACGACTGCCACGACGGCCGCCTGGCCCTCGTGATGGAGCGGGTTGTCGTGGACCTCGCCCAGGACGTAGACCTGCGCCTCGGGCAACGCCGCCGCGCGGGCACCATCCATCGGCTCGGCGAAGGCCGACGCCGCCAGGAGGGATGCCGCCCCCGCCAGTCCGATCCGCCGCGTCAGACGAGAAACTGGTGCACCTCGCGCGACTGGCCCTCGAGCGAGCGGCGCATCTTCTGGAACGCGGCCGCCTCGAGCTGGCGCACCCGCTCCTTCGACAGCCCCAGCTCGCGGCCGAGCGACTCGAGCGTGCGTGGCTCGTCGCGCAGCTTGCGCTCGCGCACGATGAACTGCTCTCGGGCGTTGAGGCTGGTCATCGCCGTCACCAGCCAGCCGCGCAGCGTGTCGATGTCGTGGTCGCGCGCGACGGTCTCGGAGGCCTGCTCGCCGTCGTCCATCAGCGTGTCGATCCACTCGCGCCCCTCGTCCTCCGCGGACTGGGTGGCGTTGAGCGAGTAGTCCGAGCCCGCGAGCCGACCCTCCATCATCTCCACGTCGTGCAGGGGCACGCCGACCTCGGTGGCGATCATCTGGCGCAGCTGATGGCGGTCGAGGTTGGCGCCGTCGGAGGCGGCCTCGCGCTCGAGCCGCGCCTGGACGCGGCGCATGTTGAAGAAGAGCGACTTCTGCGACGAGGTCGAGCCGGTGCGCACCATCGACCAGTTGCGCATCACGTAGTCCTGGATCGAGGCCTTGATCCACCACACGGCGTAGGTCGAGAACCGCACGCCCCGGTCGGGGTCGAACTTGTCGGCGGCCTTCATCAGCCCGAGCCCCGCCTCCTGGATGAGGTCGTTCATGGGCGCGCCGTAGCGCTTGAACTTGGCCGCCATCGAGATCGCCAGCCGCATGTAGGCGGTCACGAGCCGGTGCAGCGCCTGCTCGTCGCGCTCGTCGCGCCAGGCGTAGGCGAGGCGCAGCTCGGTCTCGGCGTCGAGCAGCTCTGCCTGCATGGCCCGCCGCGAGAGGGTCTGGTCGGAGAAGCCGTCGAACGCCATGGAGTTCCCCTCGGTCACGGCCCATCGTCTCGGGCCCTTCCGGTCTTCGGAAGATCGATCTACCAAGCAGGAACGATGCGGTCGAAAGAAAGTTTCCGCCACCATGGGCGATTCAGGCCTGCCGCCGCTGACGCTGGTCCTCGGCGGGGCCGCCTCGGGCAAGAGCGCCTTCGCGGAAGGACTAGTCCTGTCAGCGGCTTGCAAGCCGCGATACGTTGCGACAATGCGCCGCTCGGCCGACCCCGAGACGGGCGCGAGGATCCGCCGCCATGAGATAGGGCGCGGCCCGCGATGGACCACCTCCGAGGTGCCGCTCGGCGTGGCGGCCCATGTCGAGGGCCTCGGGGAGGGCCTCGGTGAGGGCCTCGGCGCCGACTCGGCGCTGGTGGACTGCGCCACGCTGTGGCTCGCCAACCTGATGGAGGCCGGAGGCGACCCCGAGGCCGAGGGCGCGCGGCTCGCCGAGGCGCTGGCGCGCGCGGCCGTGCCGGTCGTGGTGGTCTCCAACGAGCTGGGCCAGGGGATGGTGCCGATGGACGCGAGCGCGCGCGCCTTCCGCGACGCGCACGGCCGCATGAACCAGGCGCTCGCGGCGCACGCCGACCTGGTGGTGCTGGTGGCGGCGGGGCTGCCGCTCGTGCTCAAGGGGAGGCTGCCGGGATGACGGTGCTCCACTGGGTGCGCCACGGCCCCACCGGCGCGCGAGGGATGCTGGGCCATCTCGACCGCCCCGCCGATCTGTCGGACCTCGCGGCCCTGGCGCGGCTCTCGGCGGCGCTGCCCCCGCGCGCGCCCGTGGCCAGCTCCGACCTGCTGCGCGCCACGGCGACGGCCGAGGCCATCGCCGCGGGGCGGCCCCGCCTGGCCCCCGACCGCGCCCTGCGCGAGATCGACTTCGGCGCCTGGGACGGGCTCGCGGTCGAGGAGGTGCCCGACCAGGCCGCCCTGCGCGCCTTCTGGGACGAGCCGGGCGCCGCGGCGCCGCCGGGCGGCGAGTCGTGGGACGCGCTGCGCGCGCGCGTCGATCCGGCGGTGGACGCGCTGATTGCGCTCGGGCACCCCGACCTGATCGTGGTGGCCCATATGGGCGTGATCCTGGCGCAGGTTCAGCGCGCGCTCGGCGTGAGCGCCCACGAGGCCTTCGGCCACCGCATCGAGCCCCTGTCGGTGACGCGCATCGCCGCCGGGGGCGCGGGGGCCGCCGCGGGCGCGGGGGCCGTCCCGAGCGCAGGGGCTGGCGCGGCCGCGCCGACCGCTGCGGACGAGCGGGCCACCGCCGGCGGCTGGCGCGTCGAGGCGATCAACCTGCGCCCGTGAGCGGCGCGCCGCCGCGGGTCGCGCCGTGCGGCTCGTCCGGGCGCTTGGGCACGGCTCGGGCGCTCCTCACGACGCGCGCCGCGTGCCGCGATCGGCCGCAGGAAGCGCCCGCGCCCCTTCTCGCGCGACCGGGATGGGAGGGAGCACAGGTCGCCGGCCGCCCCTTGCGCGCATCGAGCCCGGAGCGTTCGACGACATCCGCAGGGCATGGGTGCGCGGGGCCCGACACGGTCCGTGCCGGGCCGCCTCCCCGATCGTGGCTCCCCCCCGCCGTCTCGGCTGGTAGGGTCGCAGGATGACCGACGCCCCGTCCCAGGTGCTGTCTCGGAGGTGGTGGAAATCGGGATGACGCGATCTCCGGCGGGGCGAGGTTACGACGTCACGCGGCGAGATCAATCGCCTGATCGGCGAGCGGCGCGGAGAGGCTCTCCCAGCCGTCGACCTTGCGCATGACGATCTGCCCCGAGGCCAGCAGCGCCCAGAACAGCATGGGCGCGGTCTCGGCCTGGGGCAGGACGGTCTGGGTCTTGATGCGTCGCTTGAACTCCTCGTGCAGCCGCTCGATGGCGTTGGTCGTGCGGGCCGACTTCCACTGGCCGGGCGGCAGGCGCGTGAAGGTGAAGAGCCGATCCCCGTTCGGGGGGCTTACGCGGCCCCACCGGGGCCACGGTCCCCCCTCACCCTCGAGGCTGTCGGCGACGGGGCGGCACTTCAGCCGCCACTTGCGGAGGAATGCCCTGCGGCGGTCCTCCACCTCGGCCGCCGTGTCGGCGTAGATCATGTCGCGGTAGTCTTCGGTCAGCTCGTCGTGGAGCCGCTTCGGGGCGTGGGCGAGCAGGTTGCGGTGCTTGTGAACCGTGCACCGCTGGGCCGGGACGTCGGGCCACAGCGCCGCCAGCGCCGCCTCGAGCCCGGGCACGCCGTCGACGATGAGGAGCTCGGGCGCCTTGAGGCCGCGCCGGGTCATGTCCTCGAGAAAGGCCGTCCAGGCGACCGTGCTCTCGCCACCCATGCTCTTCAGCGCGAGCAGCACTTTCTGGCCGTCGCGCCGCACGCCGACCGCGACCAGCAGCGAGATGGCGGTCGCCTTGCGGTCGATCTTCACCCTGACCACCGTGCCGTCGAGGATGAGCCGGGCGATGTCCTGCGCGCCGAGATCGCGGGCGTTCCACGCCTCCCAGTCGGTCTTCACCTTGCGCCAGGCTCGGCTGACCACGTCCTTGCCGACAGCCCCGTCGAACAAGGCAGCCAAGGCGCGGCGCACCCGCCGGGTGTTGGTCCCGGCCAGGTAGGCCCCGGCGATCAGCGCCTCCGCGCGCTTGGTCAGGCGCTGATAGCGACGCAGCCCCTTCGAGCGCCACTCCGCCGTGCCGCCCTCCTCGCGCATGAGCCGCGCCCTGGGCACGCGCACCGTCTCAGGCCCGAACGTGCCGATCACCTGCCGCTCGCGATGCCCGTTGCGCCACCCCCGCGGTCCCTCGTCGGTCCGCTCGTAGCGGGCCCGTCCGAGCGCCGCCTCCAGCTCCTCCTCGAGGATCGCCTCGATGAAGGCGCGGACCCGGCCGCGGACCCCATCCTCGATCGGGTCGCTCCAGTCCCCGAGCGATGGCGCGCTCGCGCTCGTCGTCGTAGTCTCATCCATGGCGTGGTCTCCACGGCGGTGGCAACCGCCGTCCAGGGTTGGGTCAATGCCCGGAGACTACGCCAACCCCGAAACTCCACCACGTTCGCGACAGGACCCCGTCCCATGATCTCGCCATCGGCGACCGCGCCTACTCGTCGTGGTCGCTGCGCGGCTGGCTGCTCCTGGAGGCGTTCGGCCTTTCCGCCCGCGTCCGCCGCGCGCAGATGCGCACCGAGGCCTTCGCGGCGCTGCTGGCGGACTTCGCGCCCGCCCGCACCGTCCCGGCGCTCGGGACGCCCGAGGGCGTGGCGACCGACAGCCTCGCCATCGCCGAGGCGCTGGCCGAGCGCCATCCCGAGGCCGGGCACTGGCCCTCCGACCCGGCGGCCCGCCTCCTCGCGCGCTCGATCGCGGCCGAGATGCACTCGGGCTACGGTGCCCTGCGCGCCGCCTGCCCGATGAACCTGCGCACGGCCTGGCGCGGCTTCGAGCCGTCGCCGGAGGTCATGGCCGACCTCGGCCGCATCCTCTCGCTCTGGCGCCTCGCGCGCGGCATGGCCGGGGACGGCCCGTGGCTCTTCGGCCGCTACACGGCCGCCGACGCCTTCCACGCGCCCGTCGCGGCGCGGATCGCGGGCTACGGGCTCGCCGTCCCGGAGGACGCCGTGGCCTACGTGACGGCGCATCTGACCTCCGAGCCGTTCCGCCGCTGGCGCGCGATGGCGCTCCACGACGGCCCGGACCAAGGCGTCTACGCGATGGATCTGGAGCCCGCGCCCTGGCCCTATCCGCCCGAGGTCGCGGGCGCGCCCGCGGACGGCCCCTCCGAGAACGCCGCCTGCCCCTATTCGGGCGGGCCGGTGGCGCACTTCATGGCGCTCGAAGGCCGGGCCTTCGGCTTCTGCGACGCGTTCTGCCGCGACAAGACCATGGCCGACCCGATGGCCTGGCCCGCGTTCCGCGCGCTGCTCGGGCACGGCGCCGAGGGCTAGGCCGGTCGCCCTTCACCGATCCTCAACCCCCCGACCCTACCCCGCCGGAGGAGTCGAGGGAGGACCGGCGATGACCGCACGCGCCTACACGGTCGCCTTCGAGGGCGTGGAGGCGCGGCGCGTCGAGGTCCAGTGCGCGGTCTCGGCCGGGGTGCCGTCCTTCGCCGTGGTGGGCCTGCCCGACAAGGCCGTCACCGAGGCCAAGGAGCGGGTGCGCGCGGCGCTCACCGCCCTGGCCATCGCGCTGCCCGCGAAGCGCATCACCATCAACCTCTCGCCCGCGGACCTGCCCAAGGAGGGCTCGCACTTCGACCTGCCGATCGCTCTGGCGCTGCTCGCGGCCACCGGCGTCGTGCCGCCCGAGGAGGTCGAGGGCGCCGTCGCCCTGGGCGAGCTCAGCCTCGACGGCTCGCTGGTGCCCGTGCTGGGCGCGCTTCCGGCCGCGATGGCCGCCGCCGAGGACGGCCGCGCCCTGATCTGCCCCGCCCCCTGCGCGCCCGAGGCCGCCTGGGTGGGGGCCGCGACCGTGATCGGCCCGGCCTCGCTCGCCGAGGCCATCGCGCACCTCCAGGACCGCGCGCCGATCGAGCCCGCGAGCCCCGGCGAGCTGCGCCCGCCCCCCGCGGCCGCGTGCCTGCGCGACGTGAGGGGCCAGGAGCGGGCCAAGCGCGCGCTGGAGATCGCCGCCGCGGGGCGCCATCACCTCCTGATGGTGGGCCCGCCCGGCGCGGGCAAGTCGATGCTGGCCGCGCGCCTGCCCGGCATCCTGCCCCCCATGAGCGCGCGCGAGACGCTGGAGACCTCGATGATCCACTCGGTCGCGGGGTTGATCGAGGAGGGCCGGATCGGCCGCGAGCGCCCGTGCATGACGCCGCACCACACGGCCTCCACCGCCGCCATCGTCGGCGGCGGCCGCGGCGCGAAGCCCGGCCAGATGAGCCTGGCGCACAACGGCGTGCTGTTCCTCGACGAGCTGCCCGAGTTCCCCCGCGCGGTGCTGGAGACCCTGCGCCAGCCCCTGGAGACCGGCGAGGTCGTGGTGGCGCGCGCCAACGCCCACGTCCGCTACCCCTGCCGGTTCCTGCTGGTCGCCGCCGCCAACCCCTGCCGCTGCGGCCACCTCGCCGAGCCCGCGCGCTCCTGCGCCAAGGCGCCGGCCTGCGGGGCGGACTACATGGGCCGCATCTCGGGGCCCTTGATGGACCGCTTCGACCTGCGCGTCGAGGTGCCGCCCGTCTCCCACGCGGACCTCGACCTGCCGCCCTCGGGCGACACGTCGGCGGCCGTGGCCGATCGCGTCGCCGCGGCGAGGGCGATCCAGTCCGAGCGGCTCGCGGGCCAGGACACGATGCGCTCCAACGCCGACCTCGCGGGCGATGCGCTGGAGGCGCACGCCCACCCCGACGAGGAGGGCCGGGCGCTCCTCGCCGCCTGGGCCGAGAGGAAGGGCCTCTCGGCGCGCGGCTACCACCGAGTGCTGCGCGTGGCGCGCACCATCGCGGACCTGGCGGGAGCAAAGCGGGTGGAACGCGCCCATATAGCGGAAGCGCTAGCCTACCGCTTAACCACCGAGATGAACTAATAGTTGATCGACGAGCCTACCCCGATAAAGCTAACTGGAGACAATAAACGGTAACGTGTTGAGCAACGCGGTACGGCTCTGATGGTGTGACCGCCCCCCGACGGCATCTGTTGTGCCAAGGTGGGTCAGCGACGATCCACGGAGGGGAGCGGTCATGTCGGAGATTATCACGGTCGGGCTCGATCTGGCGAAGAATGTGTTCCAAGTGCATGGGGCGGACGGCTCGGGGCGGGCGGTGCTGCGCAGGAAGCTGCGGCGCGCGCAGGTGCTGGAGTTCTTCGGCCAGCTCGGGCCCTGCACCGTCGCGATGGAGGCCTGCGGCGGGGCTCACTTCTGGGGTCGCGAGATCGGCAAGCTGGGCCACGAGGTGCGGCTGATCCCGCCGGCCTATGTGAAGCCGTTTGTCCGGCGGCAGAAGAACGATGCGGCGGATGCCGAAGCCATCTGCGAGGCGGCGCAGCGGCCGAACATGCGCTTCGTACCCGTGAAGAGCGAGGAGACGCAGGGCGCGGCGTCGGTGTTCCGCGTGCGCGAGCTGCTCATTCGGCAGCGCACGCAGACGATCAACGCGCTGCGCGGGCATCTGACGGAGTTCGGGGAGGTCGTCTCTCAAGGGGCCTGGAACGTGCGCCGGCTGGTTGCGCTGGTCGAGATGCCGGACAGCGACCTGCCGGATGCGGCCCGGGCGACGCTGCAAGTCCTGGTCGAAGGACTGCGCCACCTCGAGGAGCGCATCGCCACGCTGGACGCCGAGATCGCCCGCCGGGCGCGCGAGGACGAGACCGCACGGCGGCTGATGACGATCCCCGGGATCGGCCCGCTGATCGCCACGGCGCTGGCCACGCTCGCCCCGCCGCCCGAGACGTTCGGCAAGGCACGCGACTTCGCGGCGTGGCTCGGCCTCACGCCGAGGCAGCATTCCACCGGAGGCAAGCAGCGGCTCGGGGCGACGACGAAGATGGGGGAGCGCTCGCTCAGGCGCCTGCTGATCATCGGGGCCAACAGCGTCATCATCAAGCGGCACGTGCACGCCGCCGCCAAGCCGGGCACGTGGCTGGGCAGGATGCTCGCGTGCAAGCCGGGGATGCTGGTGCGGGTGGCACTCGCGAACAAGATGGCGCGGATCGTCTGGGCCCTGATGGCCCGGGGCGGCGTCTACAGGGCTCCGGTCGCGGCGGCGTAGAGCCGCTCGCGGTCGCGAGGCGTCGGAGCACAAGAGGGCAAGGAGCGGTATGGCGCAGCAGTCGTGAGACGGGATCGGGACACCCAGCCTGCAACAAAGTGCCTTCGAGCACGCGGCTTTGATCTGGACCCGATCCTCGACCACCACACGGGCCCGCGGCATGACGATGGCCGCATCACGAGGCCGGATACATGTCAGCACCCGACGGCGCGTCAGTCCAAGCTTCGACGATCCCTCTTGCGCATGGGGCGGTTATACATGTTGCACGAAGCCTGCCTGGGATTCACATTGCCGGTCCAGCGGCATAGCTGGGCGTCATGTCCAAGCCTGCCCCGACGCGCTACCGCACCCTGAACTGGTCCGCCTACAACGCGTCGCTGCGTGAGCGTGGATCGCTGACCGTCTGGTTCGACCCTTCGACGCCCTGGCACGCGGCGCCATCGGGCAAGCGCGGCGGCCAGCCGGTCTACAGCGACGCCGCGATCCAGGCTTGCCTGACGATCAAGGTGCTGTTCGGCCTGCCGCTTCGCCAGACGACCGGCTTCGTCGCGAGCCTTCTGAAGTTCGCGGGGCTCGACTGGCCGGTGCCGGACTTCTCGACGCTCTGCCGACGGCAGAAGACCTTGGCCGTTCAGCTGCCCTACCGGGGCAGCGGCGGCCCGCTGCACCTGCTCGTGGACAGCACGGGCATCAAGGTCCGAGGCGAGGGGGAATGGCACGCGCGCAAGCATGGCGGGGCGCGCAGACGGATCTGGCGAAAGGTCCACCTCGCCGTCGACGAGGTGACACTCGAGGTCCGCGCGGTCGAGATCACCGGCAGCGGCGTCGGCGATGGGCCTGTGCTACCGGACCTGCTCGGCCAGATCCCAGCAAACGAGCCAATCGTCTCGGTCACCGCCGACGGCGCCTACGACACCCGCGGCTGCCGCGACGCCATCGCGAACCGCGGCGCGGACGCTGTCATCCCGCCCCGGCGAAATGCCAAGCCTTGGGAGAAGGACAGCCCCGGCGTAGAAGCGAGGAACGAGGCTCTGCGCGCCATCAAGCGCCTCGGCCGCACGATCTGGCGCCGATGGAGCGGATACCACCGCCGAAGCCGCGCCGAGACCAAGATGAACTGCATGAAGCTCCTCGGGCAAAAGCTCATGGCCCGCGACTTCGACCGCCAGACCGCCGAACTCCAAGTCCGCATCGCCATCCTCAACCGCTATACCGCGCTCGGCATCCCCGTCACACGACCCGTCGGCTGACCGCCGCGGGGAAAGAGCGGTTGATGGCGCCCACGGGCTCGCCGTCCACAGATCACGCGCTTGTCGCCGGCCGACACGTCCGGCAGGAACTTCTGCATCACCAGCGGCTCGCGCGAATGAGAACAGCTCAATGGACATCATCTCCCCGTAGCCCCGCCTCCGGCAGTGCAGGGAGCCCGGACGCTTACGAACTGCTTGAGCTTTGCGAACATGCGCTCGATGGCGTTGCGCTCCTTGTAGAGCGTGCGATCGAAGGCATGCGGGCGTCTGCGATTGTGGCGTGGCGGGATGACCGGCACGGCGCCGGCATCGAGGATGGTGTCGGGAAGCTCGGCCTTCAAGGCGTCGGTGGCAATGACAGGGCCGGGCCGCGCTTGTGCCCGACCCGATCCGAGCGCCTCCATCTTCACCGCCATCGCAACCCCTATCCTCGAAGCGTTGCGACGACCGGTCGAAACCCTCCTAGGTCCCGGACCCCTCTGATCCCTTCTGGTGCGTTCCTGCGCCGACCTGGCTTGGGGGGCGCGAGGTGCGGCGACCCGTTCCGGCTGAGCGCGGCGCAGTCCGAGCGGCCCTGGCCGGTGCCACCCAGGGAGGGGCGCGGTGCGGGGCGCGCCGACGACCGGCGGGTGGTCTCAGGGGCCGCCCCCGTCCTGAGGACTGGATGCCGCCGGGCAAACGCGCCGCGGCGCCACGGGGCCGCGCGAGACGCTCCGAAGCCGCTTCGCCAGATGGCGCCTCGTCGGATGGGCCGCACGCGGCGTGAGGGGTGAGGTGTTCGAGCGGCTGGTCGAGGCGGGCGCCCCCCGTCCACGCTGATGCTCGACGCGAGCCACGCCAAGGCGCACCGCCGTGCGGCGGGCGGAGAGGGGGTGGGCGCCGGCCCAGGCCACAGGCCGCTCCCGCGGCGCGCGGACCACCACGCCGCACAAGGCCAACGACCGGCGGGCCGACCCCGCCGCCCGATCGTCCGGGCGGGGCGCCGGGGCGATGCGCCAGCGGCACTGGGCCTGCTCGCGGGTTTCGTGCCCGGACGCCGCCACGACGGCCGGGCCATCCGCGACGACCTCGCCGCGCGCGGCGCCCTGCCCGTGATCCCCGGCAGCCCCTCCCGCACCCCCCATCCCACCGAGCCGACCCTCCGGCGCGCCCGCAACGCCATCGAGCGCACCGTCGCCCGCCTCAAGGACCAGCGCCGCGTCGCAGCCCGGCGCGACAAGCTCGCAGAACACCACCGCGACGCCGCCGCCATCGCCCCAATCGTCCGAGACTTTTGAAGAATGTCCTCAAACACCCTGCGATCCCGACTCGACCCATGGGAGGGCTCAGCGGCCACGAGGAATCAGAGGAAGCAGTGGCTTACGCAGGCACCAATCCGCCGGAGTTGGCG
Organism: uncultured Alphaproteobacteria bacterium; assembly: GCA_963799455.1. GTDB lineage: Bacteria > Pseudomonadota > Alphaproteobacteria > Rhodobacterales > Rhodobacteraceae > CAWCXF01. The sequence continues at coordinate 572,651 of CAWCXF010000008.1, forward strand.
ATTTCGTACCTGGCGAGCGTCAGCGGGGGGTCTTTCGACAGTCTCGTCCGCTTCTGGTCGTGAGGCCGGTGCCCCGAGGCGCCACGCCCGGGCGCTCACGACGCGCTGCGCAGCATCGCCGGCCGCTCGCCCGCGGCCCAGGCGGCGAGCGCGGCGCCGAAGGCGCCGAAGAGAGCGCGCGAGACCGGATCGCGGGCGGCGTCGTATTCGGGGTGCCACTGGACGCCGAGCGCGAAGCCCGGCGCGCCGTCCACGTAGATCGCCTCCGGCGTGGTGTCGGGCGCCCAGCCGTCCACCACCACGCGATCGCCCAGGCGCACGACGCCCTGACCGTGCAGCGTGTTGGTCATCACCGCCTCCGCGCCCATCAGCCGCGCGAACGGGCCTCCCGGCGTGAAGCGGACCTCGTGGCGCAGCGCGTACTTCTCCTCCAGCGTGCCGTCGGGCGGCATGCGGTGGTTCATGCGCCCCGGCAGGTCGCGGATCTCGGGATGCAGCGTGCCGCCCATCGCCACGTTGAGTTCCTGGAAGCCGCGGCAGATGGCCAGCAGCGGCTGGCCGCGCGCCACCAGCGCCCGGATCAGCGGCAGCGCCAGCCGGTCGCGCGCGCGGTCGAAGGCGCCGTGCGCCGCGGTCGCGGCCTCGCCGTACTCCTCGGGGTGGACGTTGGGCCGCCCGCCGGTGAACAGGAACCCGTCGCACACCCCCATCAGCTCCTCCACGCTCGCATGGCGTGGATCGGCCGGCACGATCAGCGGCACGGCGCCCGCGACCTGCGACACGGCGTCGGCGTTCATCGCGCCCCCGGCGTGGGCGGGATACTGGTCGTTGATGAGGTAGCTGTTGCCGATGATGCCGACGACGGGGCGGCGTGGTCTGCGGGTCATGGGACGCCTCCTGAGCGCGCAAGCTAGAGGCTGCGCCCACCCTTCTCAAGGTGGGGTGAACGCACGCCGCGCCCCAGGGGGGGTCCGCGCCCCGGTCCGCCGCCGCGGCGGGCGAACGGTGGGCGGCGCGCTCAGATCTCGGGCGCGAGCCCCGCCGCCTCGACGCCGGCCGCGGCCGCGGCCGCGTCGTTGTCGGAGCTGTCGCCCGTGACGCCCACGGCGCCCGTCACCGCGCCGCCCTCGCCGCGCACGAGCACGCCGCCCGGCACCGGCAGGGTCCGCCCGCCGAACACCCCGTTCACGGCGGCCATGAAGTAGGCCTGCGACTCCGCCCGCTCCATCTGCGCGCGCCCGCCGAGGCCCAGCATCACCGCGCCGTAGGCCTTGGCCTCGGCGATGGCGAAGCGGCCGGGGCTCGCGCCGTCCTCGCGCTCGGCGGCGACGACGTGGCCGCCCGCGTCGAGCACCACCACGGTGAGCGGCTTGAGCGACATCGCCCGGCCCTTGGCCAGGGCCTCGCGGACGATGGCGCGGGCCTGCTCGAGCGTGATCATGGTCGCCTCCTCGGTGTCGTCGCGGTGGGGGCGGGCTTAGCGCGCCCAGGAGGCCAGGGGAAGCGACGAGCTGATCCGGCCCGGGCACGCGAGCCTCCTGGCCATGCCGGGGTGGGGAGGCTTCGGGCCCGTGGCCGGAGCCACCCGCCGAGGGCCCGACGGCGCCGCTCGCGCATGGGGGCGAAGAGGTCGGACGTGGCGTCGTGGTCGTGACGCCCGGCGTGGAAGCTGCGCGCGCCCCGATCGCGCGTCGGCAGGAGCATGTCGCACCGGTCGGCCACGAGCGCGCGCCTCACGCCCGGCCGGTCGAACAGCGAGGCCGCGTCGGCGAGCGGACCGCGCCACCCCACGAGCATCGCTCCCTCCTTCGCTGAGGCGCGTGGGAGATCCTCGGCGAGCCCCCCGCGCGCCTCGATCCGCTCCATCGCCGGCTCGCAGCCCCGCCTCGCAGCCCCGCGCGAGCGCATCGAGGGCGAGCACGTGCAGGGGCTCCTCCCCGGCCCGGGGCAGGGTGCCGGACGCCGCCTCGCGGCGGCCGATGTCGAGCGTGAAGCGCCGCCCACCCATGGCGGAGGGATGCGTCGACAGGCTCCGCGCCCCTCGGATGTCGAAGAAGCTCTCCAGCCCGGAGGCGCGGAACGGCGCGGAGGGAGGGGTCCGCAGGTCGTCGTCCCCTCGGAGGCGGCCCAGGCGTTCCGCGCGGACGCGGCGGTCCGCCTGGACGTCCTGCAGCGCGACCCGAGCGGCTGCGAGGTCGATGGCGAAGAGCTCCCCGGCCCCTGGCGCCTCCGCGGAGCGTCCGGGTGCGAGGCGGCGGTGCTGAGCCCGCTCCTCGGCCGCGGCGTCGAGCTTCTGGCGGCACTCCGCCAGGGGCCGGGGCCCGACCGCCTCGTAGGGGGGTGGCGTCGCCCTCGCGCAGCCGCCTGATCGGCGGGCCGGCCGGGGCGCCCGAGCGTCATCAGGCGCGAGGTCTCGGAGCGCGGCGCATGGGCGTGGCCCGCCACTGCGGCCCCCTCGGCCGTGCCCGGCGCCCGTCCCTACCCCTTCGCCTCGCGCCGATGGGCGTGCAGCAGGGGCTCGGTGTAGCCCGAGGGCTGCTCGCGGCCCTTGAGCACCAGATCCCGCGCCGCGCGAAAGGCGGGGCCGTCGAAGCCGGGCGCCATGGGGCGGTAGGCCGGGTCGCCCTCGTTCTGGCGGTCCACGACCTGCGCCATCTTGCGCAAGCCCTCCATCACCTGCGCCTCGGTGATGACGCCGTGGTGGAGCCAGTTGGCCAGCGCCTGGGAGGAGATGCGGCAGGTCGCGCGGTCCTCCATCAGGCCCACGTCGCGGATGTCGGGCACCTTGGAGACGCCCACGCCCTGATCGACCCAGCGCACGACGTAGCCGAGGATGCCTTGGGCGTTGTTCTCGACCTCCGCCCTCACCTCCTCGTCCGAGAGGTTGCGGCCGGGTTCCATCAACGGGATCGTCAGCAGATCCTCCAAGCCGGCCCGCGCGCCGCCCTCGGCCAGCTCGCGCTGGCGCGCCGCCACGTCCACCTCGAAGTAGTGCAGCGCGTGCAGCGTCGCGGCCGTCGGCGAGGGCACCCAGGCGGTGGACGCGCCGGCCCGCGGATGGCCGAGCTTCTCGCGCAGCATGTCGGCCATGAGATCCGGCATCGCCCACATGCCCTTGCCGATCTGGCCGCGTCCGCCCATCCCGCAGGCGAGCCCGATGTCCACGTTGCGGTCCTCGTAGGCCGCGATCCAGGGCTGGGACTTCATCTCGCCCTTGGGCACCATCGGCCCCGCCTCCATCGAGCTGTGGATCTCGTCGCCCGTCCGGTCGAGGAAGCCGGTGTTGATGAACGCCACGCGGTGCCTCGCCGCGCGGATGCACTCCTTGAGGTTGACGCTGGTGCGACGCTCCTCGTCCATGATGCCGAGCTTGACGGTGTTGCGCGGCAGGCCGAGCGCATCCTCCACGCGGTCCATGGTCTCCACCGCGAAGGCGACCTCGTCCGGCCCGTGCATCTTCGGCTTGACGACGTAGATCGAGCCCGCGCGCGAGTTGCGCCGCTCGCCGCGCAGGCCATGCACCGCGCACAGCACCGTCACCATGGCGTCGAGCAGCCCCTCGGGCACCTCGGCGCCGTCCATCGTCACGGCGGGCGTGGTCATCAGATGGCCCACGTCGCGCACCAGCATCAGCGCGCGGCCCGGCAGCGCCAGGCGCTCGCCGCGCGGGCCGCTCATCACGAGGTCGTCGGCGAGGCGGCGGGTGAAGGTCTCGCCGCCCTTCGTCACCTCGGCCGTCAGATCCCCGCGCATCAGCCCGAGCCAGTTGCGGTAGGCGCCCGCCTTGTCGGGGCCGTCCACGGTGGCGACCGAATCCTCGCAGTCCATGATCGCGGTGACGGCCGACTCGACCTCGACATCCGCCACGCCGGCCCGATCCGTCCGGCCCACGCGGTGCTCGCGGTCGATCCTGACGAGCGCATGCAGGCCGTTGCGGCGCAGGACCACCGCCTCGGGCGCCTCCGGGGCGCCTCGATAGCCCGCGAAGGCGCCCGCGTCGCGCAGCCGCACCGCCCGGCCCCCCTCCTGCGCGAGACGGCCCTCGAGCGCGCCCTCGGGCGTGACCGCGTAGCCCACCAGATCGGCGTGCGAGCCCGATTCGAGCGGCGCGATCCGGTCGAGGATCGCCTTGGCGCGGGCCACGACGCGCGCGCCCCGCTCCGCGTCGTAGCCCCCGCCCGGGGGCGGCGAGCCCAGCGCGTCGGTGCCGTAGAGCGCGTCGTAGAGCGAGCCCCAGCGCGCGTTGGCCGCGTTGATCGCGTAGCGCGCGTTGGTCACGGGCACGACGAGCTGCGGCCCGGCGACGGTGGCGATCTCGGGGTCGAGCCCCTCGGTCTCGACGGTGAAGTCGGGGCCTTCGGGGACGAGGTAGCCGATGTCCTCCAGGAACGCGCGGTAGGCGGCCGCGTCGATGGGCCGGCCGCGGCGCTCGCGGTGCCAGTCGTCGAGCCGCGCCTGCATCGCCTCGCGCACCGCGAGCAGCGCGCGGTTGCGCGGCGCGAGGTCGCGGATCAGCGCGGCGAGCCCCGACCAGAAGGCGTCGGCCTCGACCCCGCTGCCGGGCAGCGCCTCGGCCTCGATGAGCCGGTGCAGGCTCGCCTCGACCTGCATCCCGTGGGTCTCGACGCGACCGGTGTTGAGATCGTCCATCTGGTCCTTCTCCTGCAGCGGCTGGTGGGGGCGCGCGCCGGGCCGCGACCCCCGCCCCAATGAACCCGGACGGGGTCGGGACTCAGCCGGCCGCCCTTCGCGCCGGGACGCGCCGCCGCGGGCCGGCCTCGCCGGAGGCGTGCCCGTGGGAGGCGCGCCCGTGCCGCACGCGCGGGCGGGGGGCCCGGCGGGGCGGGCCCCGGGACGGGGGCCGTGCGGCGCCTCAGTCGGCGGCGGGCGCCACGGCGGGGGCGTCCACGACCTCGCCGCTGCCATCGACCTGCGCGTCCGCGCCGACCGGATCCTCGCCTCTGAGGAACATGACGAGGACGAAGACCACGAACAGCGCCACCACGGCGATGATCGGCAGCGCGATGCCGAAGCGCAGCGGCGCCTTGTGGCGGTCCTTCTGCTTCTCGGTGTCGGTGTCGGGGGCGGACATGGGCGGGCTCCTCGGCTGCGGGCCGTCGCGGCCCCTCGGATCGAGTCCTAACCTCGCGCTCCCACGGCGCGTTTCAAGTCGCCATGCGATCGGGGCCGCGTCGGGGCGGCCCTCGGCCGCGCGCTCACGGCGAGGCTTGGGCGCAGTGGCAGCCGGCGACGGCCGCGCTCGACCGCCAGAAGGACGCGGCGCGCTCGGCCACCGCCTCGGGCGGGTCGCCGAGGGCGCCGATCACGCTGTCGGCCATGCTGCACAGCGACAGGGCGCCGTCCGGCTTGACCGTGACCTGAAGGTCCGTCGCCTTGCGGCGCCGGATCCCGGGGAGCGCGCCGGAGACGAGGACCGGCAGGCCGTGCGCCTCCGCCGCCGCCGCGACGGCCTCGGCGGCCTCGGCGAAGCGCGCCGCGCAGAGGCCGAACGCGTTGTCGTGAAGCGCCCCCCGGCCGCTCGCCAGGAACCGGTTCAGCAGCAGGTGGTCGGCGCGCGCGCACGCCGCGAAGGCCGCCAGCTCGACCGCCGACGCCGCGTTGCGCCTCGTGATCACGGCCGACACCGAGCGCGGGACGCCGCGCCGCATCGCCAGCGCCACCCCGCGCAGCGCGGCGGCGAGCGACCCCCCGCCGGTCAGGAACCGATACTCGGCCTCGAGGAGGCTCGGGATGGAGAACTGGATGCGCGCACGGCCCCGCTCCGCGAGCCGCTCGACGACCGCCTCGGGCAGGTCGGCCCCGTGGGTCACGAGGGTGAGGGGCACGTCGGAGGCAAGCCGCCCCAGCAGGTCGCCGAGGCCGGCGAAGGCGGTGGGATCGCCGCCCGCCAGCGTCACCGACAGCCGGCGGGTCTCGCGCGCCGCGTCGACGAAGCGCAGCAGATCCCCCGCCGTCCGCTCGCGCATGTCGGCATGCGACGCGGGCGGCGCGGCGCGCCAGCCGTTGTAGCAGAAGCGGCACTTGAGCTGGCAGCGCTCGGTCAGCTCGACCCAGAGGCCGAGATCCCCGCGCGGCCCGTCACCGGTCATTCGACGGCGGCGCATCGACGACGCGGCGCAGCTCGGCCGCGTCGCAGGCGCCGCAGTTCTTCGACACCGGGACGTCGCGGCGGTCCTCGGTCCCGGCCCCGTCCTCGGCCCCGCGCCCGATCCCGCCCCCGATCCCGCCCGGGCCCGGGCCCAGCTCGCCGCGCGCCTCCAGCTCGGCCCACATCCGCCGCCAGGCGCGAGTGGGACGGTCTTCGCCGTCACCCGTCATCGCGCCTCCTCCAGTTGAGCCGCACCCCTTGGTTCGGAAGTGTCCCGTAGGCGCTGCTCCAAGTCAACGCGCGGTGCCGCCGCTCCGGGCCGCGCGCGCCGCCCGCGAGGACGTCGAGCCAGAACAGGTAGCGATCGCCGCAATGGCTCGTCGCGGCGAACTCGAAGGCTCGGGCGGGCATCCCGAAGCTGGTGAAGATCTGGCTTCCCGAGGCGGGGAGCTGATCGCTGATCTTGACGGCGATCTCGATGCGCCCGCGCGGCGCGACCACGTCGCTCAGGCGGATCGAGTTCGGCGTGTGGACGTTCGGATCGTCGATGTCGCGGTGGGCCGCGTCCACCCTGACCTGCCGCAGCGCCGAGGTCTCGCTCGTCTTGGAGTAGGTGTGCGGATAGGGCTGCGAGCGGCTGGTGCGGTTGCGGATGACGGTCTCGATGTCGATGTCCGCCCGCAGCCCCGTCCCCGCCGGGTTCTCCTCGATGTGCATCTCGACGCGGAAGGCCTCGTAGAAGAAGGGCTGATCGACGATCTCGGCGCGCAGCGCCGCGACGATCTCCCCGGGCAGGTCGAGGGCGATGCGCTCGGAGTGCTTGCGGTGGGAGATGAAGCCGACGGCGATGATCAGCGTCGCCGCGACGAGCGCGAGGAACTGCGTCGCCACGGCGCCCGGCCCGGTCCGCGTCCAGGCCCGCGCGAGGATCTCGGCGCCCGGCTCGCTGAGCGCGAGCCCCGCGGCCACGGCCGCGAGGAGCGCGATCGCGGCGAGGACGGCCGCGTAGTTCGACGGGACGTAGCTCCTCAGCGAGTATCCCAGGAAGATCGCCACGAAGCTCGAGACCGTCCAGAACGCCGGGTTGATGACCGCCTCGAAGCCCAGGCCCGAGGCGAGGATCCCCGAGAAGATCAGGACGGACGACTGCGGGATGCCGTAGTAGTCGAAGACCTTGCGGAAGGTCTCCTCGGGGACGAACTCGAATCGGGTTGCCAAGCTCGTGCCCCTCCTCGCGGGCGGCCGTCCCCGCCATGGCGCATGCGCGCCGGCCTGGCCAAGACCGGCGCCGTCGGCCGTCATCCGCCGATCCCGGCCCGGCCGCCCTCGTCGCGCCGCCCGCCGCCCGTGGCGCCCGGTTGACACCCCCGGGCGCGGCCTTGATACCTCGCGCCGCCGGCCCGACGGGAGGGTCCATGGGTCCGCCCTGCCCGATCGAAGCACAGGAGCCACGACGGTCCCGGCGCATCCCGGCGCGGGGGCCGCGCCACCGCCGAGCGATCATGGAACCGTCACCGCAACCTGCTGTTATCGCGCCATGAGGGACCGCATCGACCCCCTGATCATCGACCGCGCGCCCTGGCTCGCGCGCCCCGGCGCCTGGCGCCGGCCGGTGCGCCGGGTGCTCGACCGGCTCCTGGACTACGACCGCTGCATCGCCCTGGCCGAGAGCTTCGAGACCGAGAGCACCGAGGCGATCATGGCGCGCATGGCCGCGCTCATCGCGCGCGACGTGGAGGCGACGGGGCTCGAGAACGTGCCGCGACAGGGCCCCGCGCTGGTGGTGGCCAACCATCCCACGGGCATCGCCGACGGCATCGTGCTGCACGCGCTGCTGGCGCCGATCCGGCCCGACCTCTACGTCTTCGCCAACTCCGACATCCTGCGCCTGCTGCCGCAGATGGAGTCGATGATCGCGCCCGTCGAATGGCGCCCCGAGAAGCGCACCCGCGCCAAGACCCGCGCGACGATCGACTATGTGCGCGAGGCGACAGACGCGGGAAGGCTCGGCGTCATCTTCCCCTCGGGCCGCCTCGCCCGGCGCCGGCGGCTGAGCCTGCACGAGCGGCCCTGGATGCCGTCCGCCGCCTCGATCGCGCGCAAGTTCGAGCTGCCGGTGATCCCCGTGAACATGCGCGCGCGCAACTCGTCGCTGTTCTACCTCTTCGACCTGCTGCACCCGACGCTGCGCGACATCACGCTCTTCCACGAGACGCTCAACAAGGACCGCCAGCCCTTCCGCGTCACGGTGGGCGAGCCGGTCTCGCCCTCGGCGCTCCCCACCGGCTCCGAGGCCGGCATCGAGATGCTGCGCGGCCTGACGCTGGGCCTCGGCGGCCGCCACGCCCCCGGCGTGAGCCTGTGGGACGCGACGCGACGTCCGTTCAGGGCCCGCCACGCCTGGGGCTGAGGCGACGCGGGAGGGCCCGCTCGACACGGCCCCGGGGACCGCGATCCGAGGTCTGCGGGGAAAACCCTTCACCGGCGTGGAAAGACCCCGCCGGCGGGAAGATCCGGCACCGCGCCGGGCGCCGGCTCAGGCGGCGGGGCGCTCGTGGCGGCCCTCCTCCACCTCCTCGACGATCTTGGCGACGAAGGCCGGCAGATCGCCGGGCGAGCGCGAGGTGATGATGCCGTCCGAGGTGACGACCTCGCGGTCCACCCAGGTCGCGCCGGCATTCTCCACGTCGGTGCGGATCGAGGGGAAGGAGGTCATCTCGCGCCCCCGCGCCACCCCGGCCTCGATCAGGAGCCACGGCGCGTGGCAGATCGCGGCCACGACGCGCCCGCGCTCGACGAAGGCGCGCACCAGCGCCACCGCCTCGCCGACCGTGCGCAGCAGGTCGGGGTTGATCTGCCCGCCGGGCAGCACCAGCGCGTCGTAGTCCTCGACCCGAACGTCGCGGATGGCGAGGTCGGCCTCGACCTCCTCGCCCCAGTCGTCCCCGTTCCAGCCGCGGATCGGCCCGCCGTCGGGGCTGGCGATGTCCACCGCCGCGCCGCGTTGCAGCAGCTCCGCCTCGGGCGTCATCAGCTCGGACTGCTCGAAGCCGTGGGTGGCCATGACGAGGATGCTGGCTCGGTCGATGCTGGGCATGTCGGGCCTCCTTGGGTTGGGTTTCGCGCCTCAACGGATCGCGCTGCCCGCGCGTTCCAACAGCCCTCCCGACGCGCCGCCGCGCTCGATGCGGCGCGATCGATCGGCGAGAGTCCGCCGAGCGCGCTTCGTTCGCCGCGAGGTCCGGCCATGCCCTTCCTCATCGTCCTGGTCCTGGTCCTGGTCCTGGTCGTGGTCGTGGTCGTGGTCGTGGTCGTGGTCGCGGTCGCGGTCGCGGTCGCCGGCGCCGTGCCGGTGCTGGCGCGCGAGGGCGACGGCCGACGAGGCGCGAAGGACCGCCGACCCGGGCCGCGACTTGGTCCGCGCCGCGCGGCGGCGGACCTGCGGGCGCCGCGCGGACGTCCGCCCGATCGACGCGATCGAGGAGGCGCCCGTCGTCGAGGGCGTGCTGGCGGCGGCCCTCCCGGAGCGGGGCGGGATGCGCCGAGGGTGGAGGCGTGCCACGGGCCGCTGCGCGCTGCCGCCCGAGGCTCGGCTCGCGCTCGGCGGGGCCGGGGAGCTGGCGGTCCTGGGCCCTTGGCCTGTGGGCCGGCGCGGCGGGCCTGGGCCGGCGATCCCGCGCCTCTCGCGGTGGGCTCTCGAAGCGCGGCGGCCGGGCGGCGGCGGAGGGCGCCGCGTGCGCCGCCGTGCTGCCGCCGTGCTGCCGCCGTGCTGCCGCGGTGCTGCCGCGGTGCTGCCGCGGTGCTGCCGCGGTGCTGCCCGAGATGGCGGTGCCGGGGGAGCCGGGCCCCGCGCGACGCGGCGCCCCGCAGGAGAGGGAGCGCCCCTTCGCCCGAGGCCGAGTGTCCGGCCGGGGGTCGGACGGCCCCGCGCCGCGCCCGAGACGGCGCGCGCGGGGCGGGCCGCCGCGTCAGCCGGCCTGGGAGGCGCCCGAGCAGAAGGGCTGGGCGCTGACCCAGGCGCGCATCTCGGCGCGCTTGGCGGAGGATTGGAACGGGCCCCAGTCCGAGGCGATGGACTGCACCGGGGGCTCGCCGCCGGCGTTGGCGGCCATGATCCGCACCGCGCAGGAGAGGTTGGCCGCCCCGTCCTTGAGCGCCGAGCCGCTCTGGGCCGCGCAGCCATAGGCGTCGGCGGTGCCCGGCGCGATCTGCACCAGCCCGAACCAGCGCCCGCCGCCGCCCACGGCCTCGGGGCGCCAGGTCGATTCGAACTTGGCCAGGGCCGAGATCAGCCCGGCCCAGAACGCCTCGCGGTCCTCCAGCGGCGCCGAGGCGTAGGCCGGGCACCAGGCCTCGATGCCGTCGGGCTCGGAGGCGGGCAGCGCCTTGCCGTGGCCGCGCAGCGCCGCCAGCGTCGCCTCGGTCCAGCGCTCGCCCTCCGGCCGGTGCGCCCAGGCCAGCACGGGCATCTCCTCGGCGCTCGCCTCGGCGGCGCCGCGGCGCAGGCCGAAGAGGGAGCGCAGCCCCGACCGGCGCTCGACCGCCGGGAGCCCGCCCGTCCCGGTCGCGGCGTCGGGCCCGACCTCGGGCGCGGTGGCGACCTGGTCCGTCACGACGGGCGCGCGCTGGGCGCAGCCCGCGAGGAGGAGGAGCCCCAGCGAGATCGCGATCGGTCGTATCATGTGGGCACCCCCGGCGATGATGGCGTCGAGCCTGGACCCCCTACCTGCCCCGGCCCGGACGGCGCCGGCAAGGCGGGGGCGCCCCGAAGGCGGCCCGGGTGTGGCCGTTGAGCGGATCCCCGCCGGGGACGCCGGCCCCGCCGCGAGCGCCCGCCCGGCCAGTGAGGCAGGGCAGCCCGCCGGCCCCCGCCGGGCTTGTCGGGCTCGCGCGGCGGGCCTAGGAACGGGCGCGACCGCCGTCGCCGCTGCGATCGCCGTCGCCGCTGCGACCGTCGCCTCAGCGCCCTCACGGAGCCTGCGCCATGCTGGATCTGACCTACGACGCCCCCGCGCCGCGCGTGATCGAGGGCGCGAGCGGGCCTTGGGAGATCGTCGTCGGGCTCGAGGTGCATGCCCAGGTGTCGAGCCGCGCCAAGCTCTTCTCGGGCGCCTCGACCGAGTTCGGCGCCGAGCCCAACGCCAACGTCGCCTTCGTGGACGCAGGCATGCCCGGGATGCTGCCCGTCATCAACGCGTTCTGCGTCGAGCAGGTGGTGCGCACGGGCCTGGGCCTCAACGCCGCGATCAACCGCCGCTCGGCCTTCGACCGCAAGAACTACTTCTACCCCGACCTGCCGCAGGGCTACCAGATCAGCCAGCTCTACGAGCCGCTCGTGGGCGAGGGCGAGGTGATCGTGGAGATGGGCGAGGGGCTCGCGCGGCGCGTGCGCGTCGAGCGCATCCATCTCGAGCAGGACGCGGGCAAGTCGATCCACGACATGGACCCGGGCCTGTCCTTCGTGGACCTCAACCGCACCGGCGTGGCACTCATGGAGATCGTCTCGCGCCCCGACATCCGCTCGCCCGAGGAGGCCGCGGCCTATGTGGCGAAGCTGCGCCAGATCATGCGCTACCTCGCCACCTGCGACGGCAACATGCAGGAGGGCAACCTGCGCGCCGACGTGAACGTGAGCGTCTGCCGCCCCGGCGACCACGAGCGCTACCGCGAGAGCGGCGACCACTCGGTGCTCGGCACGCGCTGCGAGATCAAGAACATGAACTCGCTGCGCTTCATCCAGGCCGCGATCGAGCACGAGGCGGGGCGCCAGATCGCGATCCTGGAGGACGGCGGCTCCGTCACCCAGGAGACGCGGCTCTACGACCCCGCCCGCGGCGAGACGCGCTCGATGCGATCCAAGGAGGAGGCGCACGACTACCGCTACTTCCCCGACCCCGACCTGCTGCCGCTCGAGATCGAGGAGGCGTGGGTGGAGGCCATCCGCGCCTCGCTTCCCGAGCTGCCCGACGCCAAGCGCGCCCGTCTGATGGCCGAGCACGGGCTCGAGGACTACGACGCGGGCGTGCTGACGGCCGAGGCCGAGGCCGCGGACTTCTTCGAGGCGGTGGCACGGGGCCGCGACGGCAAGCTCGCCGCCAACTGGGTCATCAACGACCTCTTCGGCCGGCTCAAGGCCGACGACCTGACGCTGTCGCGGAGCCCCGTCTCCGCGGCGCAGATCGGCGCCATCCTCGACCTGATCGGCTCGGGCGCGATCTCGGGCAAGATCGCCAAGGCGCTGTTCGAGGTCGTCTGGACCGAGGGCGGCGATCCGGCCGAGATCGTGGAGCGGCGCGGGATGCGCCAGGTGACGGACGCCGGGGAGATCGAGGCGGCGGTGGACAAGGTCATCGCCGAGAACCCCGCCCAGGTGGAGAAGGCGCGCGCCAACCCCAAGCTCGCGGGCTGGTTCGTGGGGCAGGTGATGAAGGCCACGGGGGGCAAGGCGAACCCCAAGGCCGTCAACGAGCTGGTGGCGCGGAGGCTGGGGTCGTGAGCTACGAATACCTCGTCGTCCCGGCCCCGCGCACGGCGCCGCGCGTCAAGGGGGTGCGCGGGGCCGCCGAGCGCTTCGCGCTCGCGGTGGCCGAGGTCATGAACGAGGCCGGCCGCGACGGCTGGGAATACCTCAGGACCGACACGCTGCCCATGGAGGCGCGCGCGGGGTGGCTCGGCGGGCGGGCCGTGACGCCGCAGGAGCTGCTGGTGTTCCGCCGCGCGCCGTCGTCCGACGCGCTCCCGGACGACGGGGCGCCCGCCGCCCCGGGAGCCCCGTCCGTCCCCCGCGCCGCCGGGCGGGGCGCCGCCGCCGGGCGGGACGCCGCCGCCGGGCGAAGGCCCGCGGCCGGGCGGAGCGCCACGGGCATGCTGGGCGCCGCGGTCGCGGGCGAGGACGGCGAGGACGGCGCCGAGCATCGCCTCCCGCAGAGGGCCGAGCCCGCGCCGGTCATGCCGCTGTCGTCCCCGGCGGCGCCCGTCGGGTCCGTGGCCCGTCCGCAGACGGCGTCCCGTCCGCAGGGCGCGACCGGCCCCGGGGAGCATCGCGTCGGGCTCTCGCCCTTCGATCCCGCCCGCGCCGAGGTCGAGCCCCTCGCGCCCGGCTCGGGCCAGGGCGCGCCGGGCCCCGGGCGGCCGAGGCTCGGCGGCGCGCGCCGGGACTAGCGGACGCGCCCGAGGCCCCGAGCGCCCCCTCAGGGCCCCAGGTCGAGCGCGAGCGCGTGGATCCGGCCGACGATCTCGGGGCCGAGCGCGGCGTGCACGGCGCGGTGGCGCTCGATCCGGGTCATGGCGCCCAGCGCCTCGGCCCTCATCGTCACGCGGAAATGGCTCTCGCCGCCCTCGCGGTGGCCGGCGTGGCCGCGATGGGCCTCGCTCTCGTCGGCGACCTCGAGCGCGCGCGGCGCGAAGGCGGCCTCGAGCCGCGCGCGGATCACTTCGGACAATCCCATGGAAGTTTCTCCCCTCGCCCCCTTCCAAGACCCTCGCCTTCGGCTACACTCGGCCGCCCGTCGAGGAAAGGCCGCCGGGCGGGGCTCCGGCCCCCGATCGGGGCGGCACGGCATCAGGAGGCGGCGAGATGCGAAAGGACGACCCCTTCGGCTTCGACATGCGCGCGTCGGCCGACAAGAAGAAGCGCTCGCGCGGGCGCCGCGGGATGTCGGGCGCCTCCGAGACCTCGGTGCGGACCTGCGACGCCGAGGGCTGCGAGGAGCACGGCCAGTACCGCGCGCCGAAGTCCCCTGAGGTGCTCGACGACTATTTCTGGTTCTGCAAGGCGCATGTCCGCCAGTACAACCTCAAGTGGAACTTCTTCCACGGCGCCAGCGAGGACGAGTATTTCGACCAGGTGGACGCCGATCGCGTCTGGGGCCGCGGGACCAAGCCGTTCGGGCGCACCAGCGAGGAGCAGCGCGCCTGGGCGCGGCTCGGGGTGGACGACCCCCATCAGGTTCTGGGCGAGAACGCCACCCGCAATCCGGGGAGGGCCAACGCCACCCAGCGCCGCCTGCCGCCCACCGAGCGCCGCGCGATCGAGATCCTCGACGCCCGCGACAGCTGGACCAAGGTCGAGATCCGCCAGAAGTACAAGAGCCTCGTGAAGGATCTCCACCCCGACACCAACGGCGGCGACCGGCGCGACGAGGAGCGATTCCACGAGGTCCGCTGGGCCTGGGAGCAGATCAAGGACAGCCGCAACTTCCGAGACTGACGCGGACGCGCGATCGGCTGACGGCGCGGGCGCGAGCCTCTGGACGGCGCCGGCCGGACGGGTTAGAATGCCGCATGGTAAATCAGGTCCGGAGGCGGCATCGGTCTCGTTGACATGGACGCTTCGCTGACCCCGCAGGATCGCCTCTCCGACCCCAGCCGTGGCGGGTCGTCCCGAGAGGCGCGGGCGGCGCGGCCGGGGATCCCCGGCCGGCATCCCGGAGAGGCCCGGCGGCTCTCGGCGGTGTCCGGCCGCGCCCTGCTCGGCACGGCGGCCGAGGACGCGTTCGAGGAGATCGCCGCGCTCGCGGGGCGGATCTGCGGGACGCCGATCGCGGCGATCTCCTTCTTGGTCGGAGACCGCACCTGGCTCAGGTCCGGGGCCGGGCTCGCCACGCGCGACGCGCCGCTCGTGATCGGCCTGTGCGCCCACGTCGCCCTCGGGACCGGGCCGGTCGAGATCGCTGACCTGACGCTCGACCCGAGGACGGCCGGCAACCCGCTCGTGACCGGGGCGCCGGGGCTGCGCTTCTGTGCGGGCGTGCCCGTGACCACCGCGGACGGCCTGCCCCTCGGCGCGCTGTGCGTGCTCGACACCCGCGCCCGCGCGCTCGACGGGGCCCAGCGCGCCGCGCTGCGGACGCTCGCGCGGCAGGTCACGGGCCAGCTCGACCTGCGCCGCGCGCTGCGCGCGCAGGCCGCAGGGGTGCGGCGCGCCGAGGAGCAGGCGACCGAGATCGCGCGCTCGATCGAGGCCGCCGAGACGCTCCGGCTCGAGATCGACCACCGCGTCAAGAACTCGCTCCAGCTCGTCAGCTCGCTGCTGCAGATGCAGGCGTCGCGCTCGGGCAGCGAGGAGGTCCGCGACGCGCTCGCCTCCGCGGGCGGCCGGGTGAGGGCGATCTCCTCGATCCACGCCGCTCTCAACCGGTCGAGCGGGTCGAGCGGGTCGAGCACGGTGAGGCTGCGCGAGCATGCCGAGCGGCTGGTCGAGGAGCTTCGGGCCGGCGCGCCCGACGGCGTCGAGATCGCGCTCGCCGCCGACGAGATCGTGCTGCGCAGCTCCGAGGCCACGTCGCTGGCGATCCTGGTCAACGAGTTCGTCACCAACTCGCTCAAGCACGCCTTCCCCGACGGGCGCGAGGGGCGCGTGAGCCTCGACATCCGGCGCGACGGCGACCGCGTGCGCGCGCGCTTCTCCGACGACGGGGTGGGCCATGCGGCGGGCGGACGCTCGGCGCAGGAGGGGCTCGGCACGCGCATCATGCACGCGGTGGGCCAGCAGCTCGGCGCGACGCTCGACCTCGTGGCCGATGTCGACGGCACGTCGCTCGCCTTTGACTTCCCGCTCGGCCCTGACGGCTGAGGGGGGACTCCGGCGCCGTTCGGGCGCCGAAGCCACCGCCAGTCGCGTACCCCTTGCGCTGGCGATTGCGCCCCCCCTTGGAAACGCGGGGGACGGTTCACCTCCCGGCCCGGGTCACATCTGGGGCAGGAGCACGTGGTCCACGACGTGGATGACGCCGTTCGACTGATCGACATCGGCGGTCGTCACGCGCGCGGCGCCGCCCGACTCGTCGAGGATGACGAGCGCATCGCCGTCCATCCGGGCCGACAGCGCGTCGCCCGAGACGGTGGTGAAGTTGGCGAAGCCGTCGGGGCTCGCCTCGATCTGCGCCATGATGTCGGCGGTCGTGAGGTCGCCCGCGACCACATGCGCGGTCAGCACGCGCTGGAGCTGCTCCTTGTTCTCGGGCATCAGGAGCGTCTCGACGGTGCCCTCGGGCAGCGCCGCGAAGGCCTCGTCGGTGGGCGCGAAGACGGTGAACGGCCCCTCGGACTGGAGCGTCTCCACGAGGTCCGCGGCCTGCACGGCGGCGACCAGGGTGGTGTTGATCGGCGAGTTCATCGCGTTCTCGACGATGGTCATGTCGGCCATCATCTCGGCGCCGCCGACGGTGGGGTTGGCCATCTGCGCGAAGGCGGGCGCGCCCAGCAGCGTGGCGCACAGGATGGCGGTGGTGAGTCGCTTGGTCATGGGGTCTGTCCTTCGAGGTCTCGGCCGGCGCCCGCGGGTCGGGTCGGTCCTGCGCGAAGACACGGGGCGGCGCGCGCGGAAGTTGCACGGCGCCGACACGAACGCGTGATGAGGGTATCGGGGGCCCTGAGGCGAGGGCCGCGAGGACGGGGGCCGCGAGGACGGGGGCCGCGAGGGTGGGGGGGCCGGGCTCAGGCCTCGGGGACGGCGCCGGTGGCGAGCACGGCGCCGGTGGGGGCGCCGGTGGGCGAGCCGCCGGGGGGCTCCTCGCTGACGGCGAGGGTCGCGCCGGGCACCAGCGAAGCGAGCCCGGACCCGAGGACGAAGGCCGCGACCCCGTCCTCGGGCAGCACCCCGATCGAGACCGGCGCGGCCTCGCCCGCGATCAGCCACAGCTCCAGCACCCGTCCGGGCGGGGCCGCGCCCTCCAGCCGCTCGACCGCGAGCCTGCCCGCGTCGGGGTCGAAGGAGGCGGCGATCGCCAGGGCGCCGTCCTCGGCCGCGATCTCGACCGGCACGAGCGGCGCGGGCTCCACGAGGCGCAGCCCGAGGAAGGCCAGCGCCGCCAGCGCCGCCGCCGCGACGAGGCCGCCGAGCCAGGCCCGCGCCCGCCGGGGGCGGGGGAACAGCCGGCGCAGGAGGGCGCGGCGGACGCGGGCGGAGGGCGCGATGGACGCCACCTCGTCCGCCAGCGCCGCCAGAATCCTCCTCCCACTCGGCGACGAGGGCGCGCAGGGCGGGCTCCTCGCCCAGGCGCGCCTCGAACGCGGCCGCCTCGTCCTCCGGCAGCAGCCCGAGGACGTGCTCGGCCGCCGTGGCGACGTCGTCCTCTGGCGCGACCGGGCTCATCGTCCCATGCACTCCCTCAGCTTGAGCAGGCTGCGCCGCATCCAGCTGCGCATCGTGTTGATCGGCACGCCGTGGCGCTCGGCCATGGCGGCGTAGGTGCGGCCCTCCAGATAGGCCCCGCGCACGGCGTCCGCGCGCACCGGCGCAAGCTCGTCCAGGCAGCGCAGGATGCGCTCGGCCTCCGAGGCGGCGATGGCCTGCGCCTCGGGCCCCGGGGCGCGGTCGGGCAGCGCGTGGGCCGACTCGACCGGGGACGCGCTCCGGGCGCCGGCCCGCTCCCGCATCCGGCGCCGGTCGATGGCGTGATGGCGCGCCACCGCGATGAGCCAGGTCATCGGGCTCAGGCCGTTGGCGCGGTAGCGATCCGCGCCGTGCCAGATCTTGACGTAGACTTCTTGGAGCGCGTCCTCGGCCGCGGCGCGCTCGTCCAACACACGCAGGCAGACGCCGAAGAGTTTCGCAGAGGTGCGGTCGTAGAGGCGCGCGAAGGCCCGCCGGTCGCCCAGGGCGACGCGGGCGATCAGCGCCTCGATCTCGGCTCGGGGGTCCGCCCCGGGGTCGGGCCGCGCTGGGCTCACTCGACTGGGCTCACTCGTTCCTCACGCGGGCCACTCAACCACCCCTGCGCGGCCGGGCCAAGCCTTCCCCTTGCGAAGCGCCGCGATATGTTGGACTCCCGCGGGCGATCGAGGCTGAGCGGGCGAGGCGGGCATGGCGGACGGGGCGATCGACTTGGGCAGGCCCGGCGAGGAGGTCCGCGTCCGCGAGGTGTTCGGCATCGAGTCCGACATGACCGTCAAGGGTTTCCCCGTGCGCACCGAGCGCGTGCCTGTGGTCGACGAGACCTACAAGTTCGACCCCGACACGACGCTCGCGATCCTCGCGGGCTTCCAGTGGAACCGCCGGGTGATGATCCAAGGGTATCACGGCACCGGCAAGTCCACCCACATCGAGCAGGTCGCGGCGCGCCTCAACTGGCCCTGCGTGCGGGTCAACCTCGACAGCCACATCAGCCGCATCGACCTGATCGGCAAGGACGCGATCCGGCTCAAGGGCGGCGTGCAGGTGACCGAGTTCCAGGAGGGGATCCTGCCCTGGGCGCTCAGGAACGCCTGCGCCATCGTGTTCGACGAGTACGACGCCGGCCGCGCCGATGTGATGTTCGTGATCCAGCGCGTGCTGGAGACCGACGGCAAGCTCACGCTGCTCGACCAGAACGAGGTCATCACGCCGCACCCCTCGTTCCGCCTCTTCGCCACCTCCAACACGGTGGGCCTGGGCGACACGACCGGGCTCTACCACGGCACCCAGCAGATCAACCAAGGCCAGATGGACCGCTGGTCGCTGGTGGCCACGCTCAACTACCTCAGCCACGACGCCGAGGTCTCGATCGTGCTGTCGAAATGCCCGCACTACAACACCGCCGCCGGACGCCGCACGGTGGCGCAGATGGTGACGCTCGCGGACCACACCCGCACCGCCTTCATGAACGGCGAGCTCAGCACCGTCATGAGCCCGCGCACGGTGATCAACTGGGCGCAGAACGCCGAGATCTTCCGCGACGTGGGCTACGCCTTCCGCCTGACCTTCCTCAACAAGTGCGACGAGCTGGAGCGCCAGACGGTGGCCGAGTTCTACCAGCGCTGCTTCGACGAGGAGCTGCCCGAGAGCGCCGTGTCGATGAGCCTCGGCTGAGGCGCCTCGTCCGCCCGAACGCCATGCGCCCCCCGATCGGGGGGGCCGCGCGCCGCGCGGATCCGTCGGCGCGCGGCTCGGCGGCCGTCGCGCGACGCGGCCGGGCGAGGCGCAGGGCCTCACGGTCAGCGACGATCGCGCGATGCCGGCTCGGTGGGACGGCCCGGGCCGCGCAGGCTGTGCCGCCCGGGGCCGGATCCGGGCCTACTGGCCCTGCTGGAGGCGGTTCAGGAACGCCTCGGGGCTGACGCCCGGCGGCAGGATCACCACCGCGCCGCGCTCGGGCTGCATGCCCTGCTGGCCTTGCCCCTGCTGGCCCGGCATCTGGCCCTGGGGCCGCTGCCCAGCCTGCTGACCGCCCTGCTGCTGGCCCTGGATCTGGCCCATGGGCTGCTCCTGGCCGCCCTGCATCTGGCCGCCCTGCATCTGGCCGCCGCCCTGGCCGCGCCCCTGACGCATCCGCTGCGTCTCGTCCATCATCTGCATCCGCGCCTCCATCACGCCGCGGATGTAGCCCTGGCGGAAGCCGCGCTCGTAGAGATCCTGGCTGAAGCGCTCGATGTCGAGCATCACCGTGCGGCCCATCTGCTCGTCGGTGGCGGCCTCGCCTCCGGCCTGCGGCGCCTGGCCCGGCCCCGGCTCGGCCATGGCGTCCATGTCGTCGGCCGCCTCCGGCATCGACCCGGCCATGTCCTGGCCCGCCTGCTGGTCGGCGCCCTGCCCCGAGGGCGCGGGCGTGGTGCCGACCGTCGCCTGGTCGCCGGTCGTCGAGCCGGTGTCCATCCCGGTGACGCCTTGGTTGGCGGTGCCGGCAGTGTCGGCGCCCGTGTCGGCGCCCGTGTCGGCGCCCGTGTCGGCGCCCGTGTCGGCGCCCGTGTCGGCGCCCTGATCCTCGCTCGTCTGCGCAGTGTCCTGCCCCGTCGGCTGGTCGCCGGACTGGGTTCCGGGCTGGCCCTCGATCTCGGTGGCGGCGGTGGCGGCGGCGTCGTCGGTCGCGTCGGACCCTTGCGCCCCATCCGTCTCGGCCGTCGCCTGGTCGCCCGACTGGGTTCCGGGCTGGCCCTCGGACTGTGCGGTCGTCGTCTCGTCCGTCGCCGCGTCGTCGGTGGTCTGCGCGAGCGCGGGGCCCGCGACCATCAGCGCGACGAGCGAGGCCGCGAGCGGCCGGCGGATGTCGAAGTGCGTGTGCATGAGATCGTCTCCATAGCGATCCGGTGGGGCTATTCGTCCCACGTTCGACGAACCAGATGGGATCGGACGCAGTTCCTTCCGCGTCGTCTCGACGTGGCGTGACCCGCGTGCGAGAACGCCGTGCCCCCGTCGCACGGGCCGCCGCCCGCCGCCCGGGGCGTCCGAAGGAGCGAGCCGATGTCCCAGGAGAACCCCGCCGACCCGTTCAAGAAGGCGCTCGCCGAGGCCACCCGGACGCTCGCCGCCGACCCCGATCTCGGCGTGACCTACTCGGTCGATCCGCCCGGCATGTCCGGCGACGCGCTGCGCCTGCCGCAGGTGACGCGGCGGATGCGGCCCGAGGAGGTGCTGCTCGCGCGCGGCACGGCGGACGCCTACGCGCTGCGCCGCCGCCACCACTCGGCCGAGACGCACGCGCGCTACGAGCCCACGGGCCAGATGGCGCGCGACCTCTACGAGGCGATGGAGACCGCGCGCTGCGAGGCGGTGGGCGCGCGCCACATGCCGGGCACCGCCGGCAACATCGACGCCAAGATCGGCTCGGAGGCCGAGCGGCGCGGCTACGCCCAGATCTCCCAGGCCTCCGAGGCGCCGCTCGCGGTCGCGGCGGGCTACCTCGTGCGCCACCTCGCCACGGGGCGTGAGCTTCCGAAGGGGGCCGACAACGTGATGCGGCTCTGGCGCGAGTTCATCGAGGACCAGGCCGCGGGGCCGCTGGCGGAATCTGGCGGGCTCGCTCGAGGACCAGGTGGCGTTCTCGAAGATGGCGCGCCGCATCATCTCGGATCTGGGCTACGCCGACCAGCTCGGCGACGACCCCGACGCCGAGGACGACGCGGGCGACCCCGACGCCGAGCCCGACGACGAGGAGGGCTCGGACGACGACGGCGCCGAGCCCGACGCGCAGGACGACCAGGACGCCTCCCCCGACCGGTCCCAGGAGGAGCAGGACGCCGGCCAGGCGCAGGTGTCGGCCGACGACCTCGCCGAGATGGAGCCCGGCGAGGAGGCCGAGCCGCCCGAGGGCGAGGCGCCGCTGGAGCCGCCCCCGCCTGCGCCGGTCTCGGAGGCCGACCCCGCCTACGAGGTGTTCGAGACCGCCTTCGACGAGGAGATCCGCGCCGAGGATCTGGCCGAGGCCGCCGAGCTGGAGCGCCTGCGCGCCTATCTCGACCAGCAGCTCGAGCCGCTCAAGGGCGCCGTCTCGCGGCTCGCCAACAAGCTCCAGCGCCGCCTCCAGGCGCAGCAGTCGCGCTCGTGGGAGTTCGACCGCGAGGAGGGCATCCTCGACGCGGGCCGCCTCGCGCGCGTCGTCGCCAACCCCACGACGCCCTTGAGCTTCAAGGTCGAGAAGGACACCGAGTTCCGCGACACGGTGGTGTCGCTGCTCCTCGACAACTCCGGCTCGATGCGGGGCCGGCCGATCTCGATCGCCGCGATCTGCGCCGACGTGCTGGCGCGGACCCTGGAGCGCTGCCAGGTCAAGACCGAGATCCTGGGCTTCACCACCGTGGCCTGGAAGGGCGGCCGGGCGCGCGAGAAGTGGCTCGCGGCCGGCCGGCCCCAGCGGCCGGGGCGCCTCAACGATTTGCGCCACATCGTCTACAAGGCGTCGGACGCGCCCTGGCGGCGCACCCGCGCCAATCTCGGGCTGATGATGAAGGAGGGGCTGCTGAAGGAGAACATCGACGGCGAGGCCCTCGAATGGGCGCACCGCCGGCTCGCGCACCGGCCCGAGTCGCGCAAGATCCTGATGGTGATCTCGGACGGCGCGCCGGTGGACGACTCGACGCTCTCGGTCAATCCCGCCAACTACCTGGAGAAGCACCTGCGCGACGTGATCGCCATGGTCGAGCGCCGCCGCGCCGTGGAGCTTCTCGCCATCGGCATCGGCCACGACGTGACGCGCTACTACGAGCGCGCGGTGACGATCACCGATGTGGACCAGCTCGCCGGCGCCATGACCGAGCAGCTCGCGGCGCTGTTCGACTCCGACCCCCGCGCGCGAGCCCGCGTCATGGACATCCGGAGGGCCGCGCGATGAGTGCGGAGCGCCCCGCCCCGGGTGGGCGACGGCCCAAGGCGGGCACGGAGCGCCGGGCCACGGGCACGGAGCGCCCCATGGCGAGCGGGGAACGCCCCGCTGCGGCCGGGGAGCGGACGGCCGCGGGCACGGAGCGCTCCGCCACGGGCGGACCATCCGCTTCGGGGGGGGGCGCTTCGGGGGGGGACCGCCCCCTCGCGGGCCGAGAGGGCTCGGCTGCGGGCGGATCCTCTTCGTCGGATGACAGGCCCGCCGCGGATCCGGTCGGCCCCGGCAGGGCGCCTGCCCCCGAAGGCCGGGCGCCTGACCTGACGAGCGAGGCGGCGGCCCGTGCCGGCGGGGCGCCGATCCCCATGGGCGGGGCGCCGATCCCCGTAGGCGAGGCGCCGATCCCCGTGGGCGAGGCGCCCATCCCTGTGGGCGGGCCTGTGGGCGGGGCGCCGATCCCCATCGGCTTTCAGACCTTCGAGGCCACCACCGCGCCCGAGCAGGGGCCGCCGCGGCTCGCGGCGCTCCGGGAGGCGATGGCGGCCGAGGGGCTCGCGGGATACCTCGTGCCGCGGGCGGACGTGCATCAGGGCGAGACCGTGGCGCCGGGCGACGAGCGGCTGGCCTGGCTGACGGGCTTCACCGGGTCGGCCGGCTCGTGCGTCGTGACCGCCGAGGACGCCGGGCTCTTCGTGGACGGCCGCTACCGCGTGCAGGCGCGCGCCCAGGCGGCCCGCGACTTCGCCGTGGTCCCCTGGCCCGAGATCGAGATCCGGGACTGGATCGCCGAGCGCCTCGCGTCGGGCGAGGTCGGCTACGACCCGTGGTTGCACACCGCCAGGGAGGCCGAGGGGCTGCGCGCGGGCCTCGGCGCGGGCGTCGGGCTGCGGCCCACGGACAACCTCGTGGACCGGATCTGGCGGGACCGCCCGGCCCCGCCCGACGCGCCCTTCGTCCCCTACCCCGACGCCCTCGCCGGCGAGAGCTCGGCCTCCAAGCGCGAGCGCATCGCCGCCGTGCTCCGCGAGGCGGGGGAGAAGGCGGCGGTGCTGACGCTGCCCGAGTCGCTGGCGTGGCTCCTCAACATCCGGGGCGGCGACGTGGCGCGCACGCCGGTGCCCCACGCCTTCGCCATCCTGCACGAGGACGCGCGCTGCGACCTCTTCGCGCGGCGGCCCAAGGCCGACGAGGTGGCCGATCATCTGGGCGCGGAGGTCACGGTGCTGTCCGACGACGCCTTCCCGGCGGCGCTCGTCAACCTCTCCGGCCCGGTCCGGGTGGACCCCGCGAGCGCGCCCGAGGCCGTGTTCGGGCTCCTGGCGGACGGCGGCGTCGCGGTCTCGAAGGCGCCCGACCCCTGCGCGCTCCCCAAGGCGCGCAAGAACCCCGCCGAGCTGGCCGGCGCGCGCGAGGCCCACATCCGCGACGGCGCCGCGATGGCGCGCTTCCTCGCCTGGCTCGACGCGCAAGCGCCCGCGGGCCTCACCGAGATCGCCGTCGTCCGCGCGCTGGAGGGCTTCCGGCGCGGGACCGATGCCTTGCGCGACATCGCCTTCGACACCATCGCGGGCTCGGGCCCGCACGGCGCGATCGTCCACTACCGCGTCACGGAAGGGTCCGACCGCGCGCTGCGGCCGGGCGATCTGCTGCTGGTCGATTCGGGCGGCCAGTACATCGACGGCACCACCGACGTGACGCGCACGGTCGCCGTCGGCGAGGTGCCCGAGGCGGCGCGAGAGACCTTCACCCGCGTGCTGCGCGGCATGATCGCGCTGTCGCGCACGCTCTTCCCCCGCGGCGTCGCGGGCGGCCATCTCGACGCGCTGGCGCGACAGCACCTGTGGCGCGCGGGGCAGGACTACGACCACGGCACCGGCCACGGCGTGGGCCACTACCTCGGCGTCCACGAGGGGCCGCAGCGCATCGCGCGCAGCTCGCAGGTCCCGCTGGAGCCGGGCATGATCGTGTCGAACGAGCCCGGCCACTACCGCGAGGGCGCCCACGGCATCCGCATCGAGAACCTCCTCGCCGTCACCGAGGCCTCGATGCCCGAGGGCGCCGCCGACACCTGGGACGGACGCGACATGCTCGCCTTCGAGACGCTGACGCTGGTGCCGATCGACCGCCGCCTGATCGTGGCGTCGATGCTGCCCGACGACGAGCGCGAATGGCTCGACGCCTACCACGCGCGGGTCGCGGCGAGGATCGGCCCGCGGCTGGAGGGCGATGCCGCCGCCTGGCTCGCGCGCGCGACGGCGCCGCTCCGAGGGGGCCTGGACCCCCTGGCGGCCAGGCGTTAACGCGTCGGGCGAAGAGGAGGGCTCGATGCCGGACAACATCACCACGGGGCCCGCCGAGGGCCATTGGGTCGTGCGCGCGGGCGGCGCCGTGCTGGGCGAGTCCTCGCGCGCGCTGGAGCTGCGCGAGGACGGCCACGCGCCGGTGATCTACTTCCCGCGCGAGGACGTGGCGATGGCGTTCCTGGAGCCCAGCGACACGGCCACCCACTGCCCCTGGAAGGGCGACGCGCGCTACTTCTCGATCATGGCCGAGGGCGCGACGCTGCTCGACGCGGTGTGGAGCTATCCCGAGCCCAAGCCCGACCTGCCCGAGATCGCGGGGATGCTGGCCTTCGACCCCAGGCAGGTCACGGTCGAGCAGGTCTGAAGGGGGCCCCTGCGGCCTCAGGAGTGCTCCTCGGCCGCGGTGGCGGCGAGCGCGCGGTTGTAGGCCTTGAGCGCGTCGATCTGGTGGAGCGCGCCGCGCGGCGCGTCGTCGGGGCCGAGCACCGGCACGAAGGCGCCCGCGCGCTCGAAGAGCGGCATGGCGCGCTCGAGCGTGTCGGCCTCGCGCAGCACGAACCCTTCGGCCACGAGCCGCTCGAAGGCCTCCTCGGGCGGCGCGTCGGGGTGGTCGAGGCGCCGCATCACCCGGCCCACCGGGACCATCGCCAGCAGGTAGGCCTGAGGCCCGGCCGCGAGATGGACGCCGCGGCGCTCGAGCTGGGTGAGGAAGAAGCTGCGATCGACCAGGCGCGAGGCCAGCGCCGTGGCGAGCGAGACCGTCACCATCACCGCGAGCCCGGTCTCCCAATCGCCGGTCAGCTCGAGCACGATCAAGGTGGTCGAGATCGGCGCGCCGAGCACGGCGGCCGCCACCGCCCCCATCCCCGCGAGCGCGTAGAGCGAGGGCTGCCCCGAGACCTCAGGGAAGGCGGCGGTGGCGATGAGGCCGAAGGCGAGCCCGGTGAGCGCGCCCACCATCAGCGAGGGCGAGAACACCCCTCCCCCCATCCGGCCGCCCATCGTGATCGCCACCGCCGCGACCTTGACCACCGCGAACAGCATCGCCTCGCGCAGGCCGAGCCGGCCCGTGAGCGCGTCCGAGGTGGTCTCGTAGCCCACCCCGATGATGTGGGGGAAGAGCACCGCGACCCCGCCCAGCAGCAGCCCCGCGCAGGCCGGCCTGAGCCAGCGCGGCATCCGCATCAGCCGCTGCATCTCCGAGCCCGCATCGTCGGCCCAGTGGATCGCCCGCATCATCGCGGTCGCCACCAGCCCGCAGATCAGCCCCAGGAGCATGAAGGCCGGCAGCTCGACGGAGAAGGCGAGCGAGGCCCGCTGCGGGACGAACTCGGTGACGTCGCCATAGGTGGAGTGGGCGATGAGGGCGCCCGCCGCCGAGGCCACGATGATCGGCGCGAAGGCGTGCACCGCGAAGTGGCGCAGCACGACCTCCATGGCGAAGAGCGCCCCCGAGAGCGGCGCGTTGAACGAGGCCGAGACGGCCGCGGCGACGGCGCAGCCGAGGAGGTCGCGCCCGGTGATCGCGTCGGCGCGGATCACCCCGCTGGCCCAGGTCGAGATCACGGCCGCGAGATGCACCACCGGCCCCTCGCGCCCCGTCGAGCCGCCCGTCGAGAGCGTGACGAGCGAGGCCGCGGCCGAGGCCAGCCCCGCGCGCCGCTCGACCCGCCCCTCGGCCAGCGCCGCGCCCTCGATCACCTCGGCCACCGCGCGCACCCGCCCGTCGGGCGTGAAGCGGTCGAGGATCACGCCGACGACGAGGCCGCCCGCGACCGGGGGCACCAGGATCCACCACCACGGCAGGGTCATGGCGAAGGTCCGCAGGGTCGAGGGGTCGCCGGTGCCGTAGACCAGCGTCTGGAGCGCGTCGATCCCGGCGCGGAAGCCCGTGGCGGCGAAGCCCGCGGCGGTGCCCACGGCGAGCGCGATGAACCAGAAGGCGATCTGCGAGGGCCCGCGCCGCCGCAGGACGGCCCAGCCGCCCGCGCAGGCGGCGACCGCCTCGCGCCACTGCCGCGCCAGGAACGCAACCTCCTCCCCGCCGCGGTCGGCCATCGCACCCCCGCCTCGTGAGGACGCCGCCACGGGCCTCGGCCGCCGTCGCGGGGTCGCCGTCCCTGTTAGGCGCGCAGCACGCGCGATCCAAGCCCGATCCGGACCCGATCCGGGCCCGGCGCCCGGGCCGTGGCGGATCGGCGGCGCGCGGAGGCGGCCGGCCTACCCCGCCAGCAGCGCCCGCGCGGCGGCGCGCGCCTCGTCGGTCACGGTGTCGCCCGAGAGCATCCGGGCGATCTCGTCCACCCGATCGGGGGCCGCGAGGGGGACCACGGTGGAGGTCGTGGTCTCCTGCGACATCCGCTTCTCGACGCGCCAGTGGTGGCCGCCGAGCGCCGCCACCTGGGGCGAATGGGTGACGACCAGCACCTGCGCCTCGGCCGCCAGCGCCTTGAGGCGGCGGCCCACCGCGTCGGCGGTGGCCCCGCCCACGCCGCGGTCGATCTCGTCGAAGATCATCGTCACGCCCGAATCGGCCCGCGTCAGGCAGACCTTGAGCGCCAGCAGGAACCGCGACAGCTCGCCGCCCGAGGCGATGCGGTTCAATGGCCCCGCCGGCGCGCCGGGGTTGGTGGCCACCGTGAAGGCCACCGCGTCGCGGCCCTCGGGGCCGGGCTCGGCCTCCTCCACGCGCGTGACGAAGACCGCGCGCTCCATCCGGAGGGGGCCCAGCTCGGCCGCCATCGCCGCGTCGAGCCGCCCGGCGGCCTCGCGCCGTCTCGCGGAGAGCGCCTCGGCCGCCGCGTCGTAGGCCCCTCGCGCCTCGGCGACGCCTGCGCGCAGCCGCCCGAGCCCCGCCTCGCCCGCGTCGAGCGCGTCCACGCGCTCGCGCAAGGTCTCGGCGAAGGCGCCGAGGTCGTCGGGCAGCACGCCGTGCTTCCTCGCCAGGCCGCGCAGCGCGAAGAGCCGCTCCTCGGCCTCCTCCAGCTCGCGCGCGTCGAACGACAGCGCCTCCAGCGCGGCCTCGACCCCGGCCTGGGCGTCGGCGATGGCCCCGAGCGCGCGCTCGAGCGCCGCGAGCGGCTCGTCGAGCGAGCCCTCGGCTTGGGCCGCCACCCCGTCGAGCCAGCGCAGCGCGTCCGAGGTCAGCCCCTCGGCGCCCTCGCGCGAGATCGCCCGATGGGCGCGCGCGACGTCGTCGCGGATGCGCTCGGCGCCCTGCATCAGCCGGCGCCGCGCGTCGAGCGCGGCCTCCTCGCCGGGCCGGGGTCCGAGCGCGTCGAGCTCGCCCACCGCGTGGCGCAGGTAGTCCTCCTCGGCGCGGGTCTCGGCGAGGCGGGCCTCGGCCTGGGCCAGCGCCTTGGCCGCCGCGGCGCGCGCCCGCCAGGCGCTCCGGCACGCGGCGATCTCCTCGTCGGCGCCGGCGAAGGCGTCGAGGAGCAGGCGGTGGCCGCGCGGGTTCAGCAGGCCGCGGTCGTCGTGCTGGCCGTGCAGCTCGACCAGCGTCTCGGAGAGCCGCCGCAGCACCTCGCCCGACGCGCGCCGGTCGTTGATCCAGGCGGTCTTGCGGCCCTCGGCGGTGTTGACGCGGCGCAGGATCAGCTCGTCGCCCGCGGGGATCCCGGCGTCGGTCAGCACGTCGAGCCCCGGATGGCCGGGGCCGAGGTCGAACGCCGCCGTCACCTCGCCCTGCGTCGCGCCCGCGCGGACCAGCTCGGCGCGGCCGCGCCAGCCCAGCACGAAGCCCAGCGCGTCGAGCAGGATCGACTTGCCGGCGCCGGTCTCGCCGGTGAGCACGTTCAGCCCCGGCCGGAACTCGAGCTCCAGCCGGTCGATGATGAGCATGTCGCGGATGTCGAGGTGCCTCAGCACGTCATGTCCCCACCGTCCCGGCGGGTCAGAGCCACTCGCCGCGGATCACCTGCCGATAGATCGCGCCGAGCCAGTTGTCGCCGCGCGGCTCCGGGCGCAAGCCCCGGGCGGTCAGGAGCTGGTAGGTGTCGGCGTAGAAGGGCGAGCCCTGGAAGTTGTAGCCGAGGATCGCGCCGGCGGTCTGCGCCTCGTCGGTGAGGCCGAGGGCGAGATACGCCTCGACCAGCCGGTGCAGCGCCTCCGCCGTGTGGGTGGTGGTCTGGAAGTCCTCCACCACGACGCGGAAGCGGTTGATGGCGGCGGTGTAGTAGCCGCGCTTGAGGTAGTAGCGGCCGATCTCCATCTCCTTGGCGGCGAGATGGTCGAAGGCGAGGTCGAACTTCAGGATCGCCGATCGCGCGTAGGGGCTGTCGGGGTAGCGCTCGATCACCTCGCGCAGGGCCTGCAGCGCCTGGAAGGTGAGGCCCTGGTCGCGGCCGACCTCGTCGATCTGGTCGTAGTAGCTCAGCGCCAGGAGGTACTGGGCGTAGGCCGCGTCCTCCTCGCCGGGGTAGAAGTCGAGGTAGCGCTGCGCCGAGGCGCGGCTCAGCTCGTAGGCGCCGGCCTCCTGATAGGCGAAGGCCTGCATGATGAGCGCGCGCCTGGCCAGCGCCGAGTAGGGATAGAGCCGCTCGACCTCGCCGAAGTAGCGCGCCGCCTCCTCCGGATCGGCCGCGGCCAGCTCGGACTCACCGAGCTGGTAGATCTGCTGCGGCTCGTAGCTCTCGAGCGACGCCTCAGCGGCCCCGCCGCCGAACCGGCCGCAGGAGGCCAGGCCCAGCGCCAGCGTCAGGCCGAGCACACCCCTCGGTCGCCTGCGTCCGCCCCGCGTCATGCTCCCGCCCCCGTTCCGCCCCCACACGGCGCCCCGCGCGGTCTAGCACGGCGCCCGGGGGCGTGGAACGCCCCTCGGGCGGGCGCGCCGCCGCGATGGCGCGGCAGGGCCACGGGCGCCCCCCTCGGACGGGCCCCGCCTCAGACGTGCTGGGGCCAGGCCCCGGCCGGCCGGGGCCAGAGCGCCGCGGCGGGCGCATGCGCCGGGCGCGGCGCGGCCGCCCCCGTGAGCCGCCAGGCCGCAGGCTGGGCGAAGAGCGCGTGCAGGAGCCGGTTGGTCAGCCGGTGGCCCGCGCGCCGGCCGACGTAGCGGCCGTGGATCGGCGCGCCCGCGAGCGCGAGGTCGCCCACCGCGTCGAGCATCTTGTGGCGCACCGCCTCGTCGGGCCAGCGCAGGCCGCCGGGGCTCAGGACGGACGCGCCGTCCACCACCACCGCGTTGCCCAGGCTTCCGCCGAGCGCGAGGCCGCGCGCGCGCATCGCGTCCACGTCGGCGCTGCGGCAGAAGGTCCGAGCGGCGGCCAGCTCGCGCGCGAAGGCGCCGGGTCGCAGCGTCAGGCTGCGGTGCTGGCGCCCGATCGCGGCGTCGGGGAAGTCGATCGCGAAGTCGATCGTCAGATGGCCGCGCGCCCTCGCGCCCGCGGGCTCGAGCCGGGCCGAGGCGGCCCCGTCGCGCACCTCGACCGGCGCCAGGATCTCGATCGCCCGCACCGGCCGGCCCGAGACGCGCAGGCCGGCGGCCTCGACCGCCTCGACGAAGGGAAGCGACGAGCCGTCGAGGATCGGCGGCTCGGGGCCGTCGATCTCCACGAGCGCGTCGGTGACGCCGAGGCCCGCGAGGGCGGCCATCAGATGCTCGACGGTCGCGATCTCGACCCCGCGGCCCCCGACCCCGCGGCCCCCGACCCCGCGGCCGGTGAGGCGGGTGCACAGCTCCGCGGGCGCGACCGCGTCCCACAGCGCGCCCACCGTGGCGCGACCCAGATCGGAGCGGCGGAAGCGGATGCCGTGGCCGAAGGCGGCGGGGTGGATGGCGACACGGGCGCGACGACCGGCGTGGAGCCCGACGCCCTCGAGGCGGGCGGCGGAGCGAAGCGTCGTCTGCATGAACTCGTCCCCATCACTTGGAGCGCGCGGCCGCGATCGGCGCGCGCCCGGCCTCCACCATCCTGACGCAGAGGTATGGAGCCGGTCCCGAGGCCGCAATTCACGGTTTGCGACGGCATGAAACAGAGCGGCGGAACATGGTGCGCGGGTTCAAGGACGCCGCGCAACCGACTGGGGAAAAAGAGCGGGGGCCGGTCTCCCGGCCCCCGACGCGTTGCCCTTATGCCCGGCCCCCGGGGCGTCAGTTCGCCTGGCGCCGCAGGAAGGCCGGGATCTCGATGCGGTCCGGCTCGGGATCTTCGCCACGCTGGGCGGGCTCGGCCTGCCGCTCGGGCTGGCTCTCCGGCTGGCGCTCGGCCAGGCGCTCCGGGCGGGGCGTCACCGCGACCGGGCGGCGCGGCGCCGGCTCGAAGCGCGGGTCGGGCTCGACGGGATGGCCGGTCATGCGGCCGATCAGCCCGTTGATGCTGCGCCGGCCGCGCTCGACGGGCGAGGATGGCGCGGCGGCCGGGCGCTGCGGCGCGCCGCCGAGCGGGCGCCCGGCGCGGGAGGCCGCCTGCTGGATGCGCGCGGCGCGCTCGCCCGAGGCGGGCGTCTGGGCCGACGGCGCGCGCGGCGCGACGAAGCGTCCCGGCTCGGCGCCGAGACGGGCGTCGGCGTAGGAGTCGCGCCGCTCCTCGGGCCGGGCCTCGGGTCGGGCCTCAAGCCGGGCCTGGGGCCGCGCCGGGGGCATGAGCTCGGAGCGGGGCTCGGGCCGGGGCTCCGTGCGCGGCTCGGGACGCGGCGTGTAGGCGGGCGGTGGAAGGTCGTGGTCGCCCAGCACCATGCGGTCCTCGCGCTCGGCGCCCCGCTCCCTCTGAGGCTCGGCCCCGTGCTCGGCACCGTGCTCGCCCGCGCGCTCGGCCGCGCGCCGCTGGGGCGGGGCGTGCTCGAAGGGGGCCGGCGCCTCGGCGAGCATGTAGTCGGAGCGCGCCTCCTCCCTCGCGGGCCCGGCCTCGTGGCGCGCGGGGCGGATCGGCTCGGCGAGCTTGCGGCGCGGCATCGGGTGGGCGACCTCGACCTCGGTGGCGTCGATGCCGGTGGCCACGACCGAGACGCGCATGCGGCCCTGCATCTCGTCGTCGAGGGTGGAGCCCACGATGATGTTGGCGTCGCCGTCCACCGACTCGCGGATGGTGTTGGCGGCCTCGTCGAGCTCGAACAGCGTCATGTCGCGCCCGCCGGTGACGTTGATGAGAACCCCCTTGGCGGACTTCAGCGACATCTCGTCGAGCAGCGGGTTGGCGATCGCGGCCTGGGCGGCGGTCTTGGCGCGGTTCTCGGGGAACTCCTCGGAGGTGGCCTCGCCGGTGCCCATCATCGCCTTGCCCATCTCGTCCATCACCGAGCGGACGTCGGCGAAGTCGAGGTTGATCAGCCCGGGCTTGACCA
The DNA here is from genome assembly GCA_963799455.1 of uncultured Alphaproteobacteria bacterium. Lineage (GTDB taxonomy): Bacteria > Pseudomonadota > Alphaproteobacteria > Rhodobacterales > Rhodobacteraceae > CAWCXF01. The sequence continues at coordinate 604,357 of CAWCXF010000008.1, forward strand.
TCAGATCCGTCACGCCCTTGACGCCGAGGTAGAGCACGTCGTCGGCCATCTGGAAGGCGTCGGTGATCGAGGTGTCCATCGAGGCGAGGCGGAAGAGGTTCTGGTTGGGGATGATGATGAGGGTGTCCACCACCTTCTGGAGCGCCTCGACCCCCTCCTCGGCCTGACGCATCCGGCGCGGGCCCTCGAACATGAAGGGCTTGGTGACGACGCCCACGGTCAGCACGCCGAGCTCGCGCGCGGCCTGGGCGATGATCGGCGCGGCCCCCGTGCCGGTGCCGCCGCCCATGCCGGCGGTGATGAAGCACATGTGCGCGCCCGCGAGGTGATCGACGATCTGCTCGATCGACTCCTCGGCGGCGCTGGCGCCGACCGCGGGCCGCGCGCCCGCGCCGAGCCCTTCCGTGGCCTTGACGCCGAGCTGGACCTTCTGGGGCGCGCGGCTCTGGGCGAGCGCCTGGGCGTCGGTGTTGCCCACGACGAACTCGACGCCGTCGAGCGCCTTGTCGATCATGTTGTTGACGGCGTTGCCGCCCGCCCCCCCCACGCCGAACACCGTGATCCGCGGCCTCAGATCGTCGCCCTGAGCCGGCATCATCAGATTCAATGTCATGTCGTGTCCGCCTGTCATTATGGTTCCCGCCCTTCCGGCGGCTCGTCGATCCTTGCCCTTCGGGCAGGCCCTGCGCGCCCCGCCGATTGATACCGTCCATCCCCGCGCGGCGTCATCCCCCAAAGCGGGCCGCCCGCCCCCCGCGCGCCCGCGCCGCAACCCCGCAGCGGCCTCGCGGGCACAAAGGTGCGGCATGCTCGGCACATGCCGATCGGCGGATCGTCGCCTACCAATTCGCCCGCAGCCAGCGCACCGCGCGGCCGATCCCGAGGCCCGCCCGATGCTCGTCGGGCGCGGCGAAGTCCCACCACTCGTCCTGCGGGTGCGCGGCCTCGAGGCACAGCCCCGTGAGCGAGGCGAAGGCGGGCCCGGTGTGGCTCTGGGGCACGCCGCGCAGCCTGAGCGGCCGGCCGAGCCGGACCTGCGCGCCCAGGATGCGGCTCGCCAGCGCGTCGAGCCCCGGCACCTGGCTCGCGCCCCCGGTCAGCACCACCTTGCGCGAGGGCAGCGCGTCGAGCCCGCCCGCGTCGAGCATCGCGCGCGCCTCCTCGAGGATCTCCTCGACGCGCGGGCGCATGATGCCGATCAGCTCGGCGCGGGAGACCGCGCGGCGGTCGGTCTCCCAGTCGCCGGTCTCGCCGCCGAGCGCGATCGCGGTGCGGTCGTCGAGCCCGGTGGCGAGCAGGCCGCCATGGACGCATTTGATGCGCTCGGCGGTCCCGAGCGAGACCTGGAGGCCCTTGTGAACGTCGCGCGTGACGTGATCGCCCCCCATCGCCACCGAGCCGCCGAACACCATGTGGCCGCGCACGAAGATCGAGGCCGAGGTCGCGCCGCCGCCCAGGTCGAGGCAGGCCGCGCCGAGCTCCTGCTCGTCCTCCACCAGCGCGGAGAGGCCGGCGGCGTGGGCCGAGGAGGTCAGCCCCGCGAGCTCGAGGTCGCAGCGCTTGACGCAGGCCGCGAGGTCGCGCGCGGCGCGCGCCTCGACGCTCATCAGATGCATGTCGCACAGCAGGCGCTGGCCCACCTGCCCGCGCGGATCGGCGAGCCCGGCGCGGTGGTCGAGCGCGAAGTGGACCGGCTGGGCGTGCAGCACGTGGCGGCCGGGGCCGAGCTCGGCGGCCAGCTCGGGCGGCGCGCAGGCGGCCATGACGCGCGCCACGTCGGCCTCGCTCACCTCGCCGCGGACCATGACCGCGCCCGACAGCCCGTAGGAGCGCGGATCGGCGCCCGCGAGGCAGGCGATGACGTGGTCGATGCGCTCGCCGGCGGCGGCCTCGGCCTGCTGCACGACGGTGCGGATCGCGGCCTCGGTCTCGCGCATGGTGGCGATCTCGCCCGAGCGGACCCCGCGCGAGCGGGTGGCGGCGGCGCCGATCACCCGCACCCGCGCCTGGCCCGCCATCGGCCCCGCGCCGCCCGGCCGCGCGCTCAGAGCGAGGGCCGGGGCGGGGATCCGGGCGGCGGTGGGGCCCGGGCGCCGGCGCACGCGGGTGGTGGGCGCGTGATCGGCGTTGGAGGCCCGGCCGGCCTCGTCGTCGAGGCGCAGGACGAAGCAGGCCACCTTGGAGGAGCCGATGTCGAGCACGGCCGCGACGCCGCGCCCCAGGGCGGCCCGTCGCATCGAGCGCATCGCGCGCTGCATCGCGTGTAGGTCGGTCATTCGCCCTCGCCTTCGTCGTCGATCTCGGATGCCTCGGGGGTCGCCGCGCCCGGCGGCCCCGCGCGCTCCTCGGCCAGGATGCGCGCCATCTCGCGCAGCGCGGCGGGGCCGAGCCTCAGCGCCGGCCGGGCGGGGTCGCGCAGGTCGAGATGGGTGGCGTCGCGCGCGCCGAGATCCTGCGCCGCCTCCATCGCCGCCGCGCGCTCGATCGCGGCCACCGCGCCCTCCTCGGGGAGCAGGAGCCGCAGTCCCCCGTCGAGGACCGCGTCCCAGCGCCGGTCGCCGACGCGCACGAGGCCGCGCAGCCGCTCGCCGAGCGGCCCCGCCGCCTCGATCAGCGCCAGCGCCTCGGGCACCGCCGCCTCGGCCCCCTCGCCCGCCACCAGCGGCAGGTCGGCGCGCGCCGAGCGCGCGGGCAGCGCCCGGATCGCGCGCCCCTCGGCGTCGAGCGTCTCCAGGCCCTGCGGCCCGCGCCACACCACGGCGGCGCGGCGCTCCTCGACCCTCACGCCGAGCACGCCCCCCGGCAGGACGCGGATCTCGGCGCGCGCCACCGGCGCGAAGGCTTCGACCTCGGCGCGGATCGCCTCCAGGTCGAGCCGCAGGCTGGACGAGGGCAGCGGCGGCAGCGCGGCGCGGATCAGGGGCGCGAGGTCGTCCCCGGCGCCCTCGACCTGCGCGGTGGCGACGGCGAACTCGGGCCGCGCCTCGACCTGGCGCCTGACCTGCGCCCAGGCCTCCCGCGCCGCCTCGATCTCCCGACCGTCGGCGAGCCAGGCCGCGAGCGCGCCCGCCGCGAGGAGCGCCGGCACCCACCGGACCGAGAGCCGTCGGACCCAGGGCCGCAGCCACAGCCGGCGCAGACGGTAGGCCGCGCGCGAGGGGGCGGGGTCGGAGCGGCGGGGCGCCCCCGGCCGGGGCGGAGCCGCGGCCTCGGCCTGCGATGGCGCGGACGCGGTCACGGCTCGGCGCTCCGATGCGGGCCGTGGCGCCGGCGCGGACCGGGACGCCGGCGCGGACCGGGACGCCGGCGCGGGCCGGGACGCCGGCGCGATCCGGAGCGCCGGCGGGGGTCGGAGCGCCGGCTGGGGCGCCGGCGCCGGAGGGCACTCCGGCTCGTGCCGGCGCTCCGGCTCGGCCGCGGCGCCGTGCCATGTCAGCGCCCGCACGAGGCGTCCTCCACCATCCAGGCGCACAGGTCGGGGAAGGCGATCCCGCAGGCCGCGGCCTGCTCGGGGGTGAGCGAGGTCGGCGTCATGCCGGGCTGGGTGTTGAGCTCCAGCACGATCAGGCCCTCGACGCCGCGCGCCTCGTCCCATCGGAAGTCGGTGCGCGTCACGCCCCGGCAGCCGAGCGCGCGATGCGCCGCGAGGGCCGCCTCGTGGCAGGCGTCGCGCACGGGGTCGGGGATCTCGGCCGGCACGACGTGGCGCGAGCCGCCGGGGGCGTATTTCGCGTGGTAGTCGTACCAGCCGTCCATCACGATGTCGGTCACGGCGAGCGCACGCCCGCCCATCACGGTGGTGGTCAGCTCGCGCCCCGGCGCGTAGGCCTCGACCATCACGCTGTCCGGCATGTCGGAGCCGAGCGCGGGCGGGCCGTTGGCCCCCTCGGGCACGATGTGGACGCCGACCGAGGAGCCTTCGGCGTTGGGCTTGACGACGTAGGGCGGGGCGAGGACGTGGCGCGCGGCGGCCTCCTCGCGCGGCACGATCACGCTCTCGGCCACCGGCAGGCCGACCGCGGCGAAGGCTTCCTTGGAGCGCCGCTTGTCCATGGCGAGCGCGGAGGCCAGGACGCCCGAATGGGTGTAGGGGATGGCGAGCCATTCAAGCAGCCCCTGGACGCAGCCGTCCTCGCCCCAGCGGCCGTGCAGCGCGTTGAACACCGCGTCGGCCCGTCCCTCCGCGCGCGCCTCGGCCAGCCGCGCGCACAGGTCCGGCCCGAGGCTCGGCCCCGGGTCCAGCTCGCTCACCGCGTATCCGTGCTCCCGCAGCGCGGCGGCGCATTCGCGCCCCGACGACAGCGACACCTCGCGCTCCGCGGAGGCGCCGCCCATCAGCACCGTCACCGTCGGGAATGCCCTGCTCGACATGCCCCGCCTTCCGAAGGCCCGTTCCGGGCCCTTGAGGCCGCCCGCCCCTCTCGCGGGGACGGTCCGGCTCCAGATCGGGCGCCCTCGTCCGCCCGGGACCGGGGGGCCTAGCCTGGCAGGCCCAACCGGATCACCTCCCACTCTAGATCATGGCCCGTCGCCGCGAAAACCCTCTTTCGCACCTCCTCGCCCAAGCCTTCGAGATCCGCCGCCGTGGCGCCACCGGCGTTGACGAGGAAGTTGGGGTGCTTCTCGGACATCACGGCCCCGCCGCGCCGCGCGCCGCGCAGGCCGGCCTCGTCGATCAGCCGCCAGGCCTTGAGGTCGTGGGGATCGTCGGCCCGACCCGTCGAGCTGTGGCCTGCGGGGTTGCGGAAGGTCGATCCGGCGGTGCGCTCGCGCACCGGCTGGGAGGCGTCGCGCATGGCGAGCTGCTCGGCCATGCGCGACGCGAGCGCCTGCGGCTCGCCCGCGGGCGCGGCCAGCACGGCGCGCGTGATCACCGCGCCCGCGGGCAGGGAGGAACGGCGGTAGGCCAGCGCCAGGTCGGCGGCCGGAATCGTCACCGCCTCGCCCGAGCGAAGGACCGCGCCCACCTCCACCAGCACGTCGGCCATGGAGGCGCCGTAGCAGCCCGCGTTCATGCGCACGGCCCCGCCGATCGAGCCGGGGACGGTGCGCAGGAAGGTCAGGTCGAGCCCCGCCTCGGCCGCGCGGCGGGCGACGTGCGCGTCGAGCGCCGCCGCCCCCGCGACGACCCGGCCATCCTCGATCCGGATGTCGCCCCAGCCCCGCCCGAGGCGGATCGTGACGCCGGGCAGCCCTCCGTCGCGCACGATGAGGTTGGAGCCCACCCCCATCGGGAAGACCGGCACGTCGGGCGGCAGGGCGCGCAGGAACGCGGCGAGGTCGGCCTCGTCGGCGGGCTGGAGCAGCCACTCGGCCGGGCCGCCCACGCGCAGCCAGGTGAGGTCCGCGAGCGGTCGGCCCGGGGTCAGGCGGCCCCGGACGGGGGGCATGGCGGGGGTCGGGGCCTCCCCGGCGATCACGCCAGGCCCCGCTCGCCCCTGAGCCGCAGCCAGCGCCCGGCGCCGTAATGGGCGGCGCAGGCGGCGCTGATGAGGAGCACCATCCGGGCGCGGCCGAGCCCCAGGGCCCGCGCGCCCGCATGGGGGTCGAAGGCGAAGGCGTCGATCAGGCCCCAGGCGGCATAGGCCAGGGGCAGCGCGGCCAGCGCCAGCGCCGGCCGCCACGCCCCGAGCATCCCGGCGACGAGGAAGGGCGCGCCCCACAGCAGCAGGAACGCCGCCAGGCCCGCGTCGAGGATCATCATTCCGGCCACCCGCTCCGGGCCGCGCTCACGCCGCGCCCGCCTTCGTCTCGGCTTCGGGCCGGGGCCCCGGCGCGGCCTGGGGATCGAGGCGCCCCGGCAGCGCGTGCGCCCAGGCGGTGATCGAGCCCGCGCCGAGGAGCACCACCATGTCGCCCGCGCGCGCCTGCTCGCGCACCAGCCGCTCCAGGTCGTCCTCGGAGACCACCGAGCGGGCGTGGCGGTGACCGTGGCGGATCAGCCCGCGCACGAGGTCGTCGCGCGTCGCGCCCTCGATCGGCTCCTCGCCCGCCGAATAGACGTCGGCGATCGCCACCACGTCGGCGTCGTTGAAGCAGGCGCAGAACTCCTCGAAGAGCCCCGCGAGCCGCGTGTAGCGGTGCGGCTGGTGGACCGCGACGATCCGGCCGCCCGTCGCATGGCGCGCGGCGCGCAGCACCGAGGCGATCTCGACCGGGTGGTGGCCGTAGTCGTCGATCACGGTGATGCCCATCGGCTCGCCGACCTTGGTGAAGCGGCGGTTGACGCCCCGGAAGCCCGCCAGCGCCTCTCGGATCGCGTCGGCGCTCATGCCGAGGTGGCGGGCGACGGCCACGGCCGCGAGCGCGTTCGAGACGTTGTGGTCGCCCGGCATCGGCAGCCGGCAGCCCTCGATCACCGCGTCCTCGGACTGGAGCGCCACGTCGAAGCACGCCGAGCCCGCGTCGTAGCGCAGGTTCACGGCGCGCACGTCGGCCTGGGCGTTGAAGCCGAAGGTGACGATGCGGCGGTCGGTGACGCGGCCCACGAGCGCCTGGACCTCCGGGTGGTCGGTGCAGCACACGGCGAGGCCGTAGAACGGCACGTTGGAGACGAACTGGTCGAAGCCCGCGCGCAGGGCGTCCATGGAGCCCCAGTGCTCCATGTGCTCGGGGTCGATGTTGGTGACGACGGCGATGGTGGCCGGCAGCCGCGTGAAGGTGCCGTCCGATTCGTCGGCCTCGACCACCATCCACTCGCCGCGACCCGCGCGCGCGTTCGAGCCGTAGGCGTGGATGACGCCGCCGTTGACCACGGTGGGGTCGAGCCCGCCCGCGTCGAGCAGCGTCGCCACCATCGTCGTCGTCGTCGTCTTGCCGTGGGTGCCGGCGATGGCGACGTTGGACTTCAGCCGCATCAGCTCGGCCAGCATCTCGGCGCGGCGCACCACCGGCAGGCCGCGCAGCCGCGCCTCGTCGAGCTCGGGGTTGCCGGGCTTGATCGCCGAGGAGACGACGACGACCTCGGCGCCGTCGAGGTTCGCGGCGGCCTGGCCGATCATCACCCGCGCGCCGAGCCGCTCCAGCCGCTCGGTGATGGGCGTGGCCCGGAGGTCCGAGCCCTGGACGCCGTAGCCGTGCTCCAGGAGCACCTCGGCGATGCCCGACATGCCGATGCCGCCCAGGCCCACGAAGTGGATCGGGCCCATGCGGGGCGGCAGCTTGGTGGGGGCGTGTCGCATCGCCTCAGCGTAGTGCGCGTCGTCCTTCATGTCCTCGTCCCTCGAAGTTCTTCCGTCGTTCGGGCGGTGCTCCGCCAGGCGCCCGCCGCGGCGAGGCCGCGGCCGTCGTCACGCATAGCGGGCCCCCACGCGCCTGGGCCCCCGCGCGGCCCCGCCCGCCACGTCCTCGGCCAGATCCGCCAGCGCCTCGGCCGCCTCGGGGCGCGAGGCGGCCAGCGCCGCGTGGGCCATCGAGCGCGCGGCCGCGGGGTCGCTCAGGATCGCCGTCATGTGCTCGGCCAGTGAATCGGGCGTTAACGCGGCCTCGGGGATCAGCACGGCGGCGTCGGCGCGCGACAGCGCGCGGGCGTTGGCGGTCTGGTGGTCGCCCGCGGCCGCGGCGAAGGGCACCAGGATCGAGGGCCGCCCGACGCAGGCGATGTCGGCCACCGACGAGGCGCCCGCGCGCGAGATCACGAGCTGCGCCTCGGCCAGCCGCGCCGGCACGTCGTCGAAGAAGGGCGCGACCTCGGCGCGCAGGCCGGCCGCCGCGTAGGCGGCGCGGACGGCATCGGCGTCCTCGGGGCGCGCCTGATGGGCCACGCGCACCCGGGCGCGCGCCCCTTCGGGCAGTCGCGCCACGGCGTCGGGCACGATGCGCGAGAGCACCTGCGCGCCCTGGCTGCCGCCGATCACGAGGAGGCTCAGGGGCAGGCCCTCCTCGGGCGGGATGTAGGGGCTGCCGGCGCGCGCCAGCACGGCCCTTCGCACCGGGTTGCCGGTGTGGACGCCGCGCGCGCGCCCGGGCAGCGGGGTCGGCCAGGCGCCGCAGGCGACGACGCGCACGCGGGCCGCGAAGATGCGGTTGACGCGGCCCAGCACGCCGTTCTGCTCGTGGAGCATGGCGGGCAGCTTCAGGAGCGCCGCCGCCGCCAGCGCCGGGACCGACGGGTAGCCGCCGAAGCCCACCACCAGCGCCGGGCGGTCGCGCCGCATCGACCAGAGCGACTGGGCGGTGCCTGCGCCGATCCTGCCGGGCAGGAGCGCGCGCGCGAGCGGGCCGCCGCGCGCGGGCGTCGCCGCGCTCACGCGGGCGAGCTCGACGGCCCGGGGGAAGGCGCCGGCGTAGCGCGCGCCGCGCGCATCGGTGGACAGCCGCACGCGCCAGCCGCGCGCCAGCATGACCTCGGCCAGCGCCTGGGCCGGGAACATGTGGCCGCCGGTGCCGCCCGCGGCCAGGACGAGCAGCGGCGCGCTCACGCCGGCGCGCCGAGCAGCGCGCTCAGCTCGCCCTGCGGGCGCGAGCGCGTGAGCGCGAGGAGCGCGCCCACCATGATCCCGCCCGCGATCAGCGACGAGCCGCCGTAGCTGACGAAGGGCAGCGTCATGCCCTTGGCCGGCAGCAGGCGGACCGCGACGCCCATGTTGACGATCGCCTGGACGCCGAAGGCGCAGGCGAGCCCGATCCCGGCGAGCCGCGCGAAGGCGTCGCGCTCGCGCAGCAGCCGGATCAGCGAGCGCAGCACGATGGCGGCGTAGAGCGCGATGATCGCGAGGACGAGGACGAGGCCGTACTCCTCGGCCGCCACCGCGACGATGAAGTCGGTGTGCGCGTCGGGCAGCGTCCACTTGACCTGCCCCTCGCCGACGCCGACGCCGAAGAGCCCGCCCTCGCGGATCGCGCCCGCGGCCTGGCCGAGCTGCGTCGTGGCCTCCACCTCGGCCGCGAGGTAGCCGTCGATGCGCCGCGCGAAGTGCGGCGAGGCGCCGTAGGCCAGCACGCCCGCGCCCACCACGCCCGCGGCCAGCGCCAGCAGGAGCGCGATCGGCGCGCCCGAGACGAACCACATCACGCCCCAGGCGAACAGGATCAGCGCCGCCTGCCCGAAGTCGGGCTGGAGCGCCAGGAACCCCACGATCACGAGCGCCAGCGCGAAGGAGATCGCGCGCCCGCGGGGGCCGCCGGGCTCGCTCGCCGCGGCCATCAGCCAGGCCGCGACGACGACGAAGGCGGGCTTGAGGAACTCCGAGGGCTGCACCGACACGACGCCCAGCGAGTACCAGCGCACGGCGCCCTTGCCGTAGTCGGTGCCGAGCACCGGCAGCGCCACCACCGCCGCGAAGGCCGCGACGAAGCCCAGGCAGGCGAGCCGCCGCACCGTCCTCGGCGAGAGCGTCGAGACCCCCAGCATGACGAGGAGCGCCACGGCGCCGAAGACCGCCTGACGCTCGACGTAGTGGAAGGGCGGCAGGTCGTTGCGGCTCGCCAGCGGCGGCGAGGCCGCGAGGCCGAGCAGGAGGCCGATGGCGAAGAGCGCCAGCACGCAGCCCAGGGATCCGCGGTCGAGCGTGCGCCACCAGCGCGGCAGCACGGGCTCGCCCCCGCCCGGCAGGGCGGTGCCGTGAACCATCTCCGTCATGATGCCTGCCCGAATGCCCGCCGGCCGGGTCTGCGCCCGGCCTTCCCGCAGGCTAGGCCCTCGCCGGGCCGGGTGCCAGGGCCGCGGCGGTGGAGGTCCGCCGACGGCGCCGGCTGTGGCCCGGACGCCGCCCCGGCCCGACGGGGGCCCGACGGGGGCCCGACGGGGGCATGACGGGGGCATGACGGGGGCATCCGGTTCGCCATCCTCGTGCGGGATCGAGGCGGGCACCCGGCGCCCGGGCCGGACGCGCGGCGAAGGCCCGAGCCGAAGGGGCCTCGCGTCGCGCCCCGGAGCGATGGCCGACGCCGGGGCGGCGGCTCCGAGCGCGCCTCCTCGGTCGGCGCGCGCTCAAACGGCCCCCCGAGGCGTCCGAGCCCCGTCGGCGAAGCTCGGCACGGCTTCCCGACTCGCAGGTCGCGCTCGGCTCCGCGGGCGGCGCGGCCCGCCCCCGGGGCCGCTGTCCGGGCGCGACCCGCCGGTCGGCGCGCCGGCTCGAACTCCGCGCCCGGACCTGCGCTCGGCTCCCGGGCTCGCGGCCTGCGCTCAGGTCTCGGGTGACGGGAGGCGAGCCACGGCGGCGGCGAAGGCCTCGCCTCTCGCCTCGAAGTCGGGGAACTGGTCGAAGCTCGCGGCCGCGGGCGCGAGCAGGACGGTGTCGCCGGGCAGGGCCTCGGCCGCGGCGCGGGCGACGGCGGTCTCGATGTCGCCGCAGATCTCGTGCGGGACGGCCCCGATCTGGAGGGCGAAGTCGCGCGCCGAATGGCCGATGAGGTAGGCCTTGGCGACCGAGCCCAGATGGGGCGCGAGCGCGGCGATCCCGCCCTCCTTGCCCAGGCCGCCCGCGATCCAGCGGATGCGCGCGAAGGCCTGGAGGGCGCGAGCGGCCGCGTCGGCGTTGGTGGCCTTCGAGTCGTTGACGAAGGCCACGCCTGCGCGCTCGGCGACGAGCTGGCTGCGGTGCGGCAGCCCGGCGAAGGAGCCCAGCGCCGCCTCGATCGCGCGGGGCGCGAGGCCGAGCGCGCGGCAGGCGCCCCAGGCGGCGCAGGCGTTCTGGTGGTTGTGCGCGCCCGGCAGTCCGCGCACGGCCCGCAGGTCGGCCTCGGCGACGAGCCGCCCGCGGCGCCATTCCGACAGCACGCCGCCCCGGGCCGCGACCTGCCAGCCGGGGCCGCAGGGCCTGGTGGAGCGCACCCGGATCACGCGGTCGTCGGCCGGCCCCTCCGACAGCACGCCGGCGAGGAAGAGACCCTCCGTCTCGTCCACGCCGATCACCGCGCGGTCGGGGCCGCCTTGGGTGAAGAGCCGCCGCTTGGCGGCGAAATAGCCGCCCAGCCCCGCGTGGCGGTCGAGATGGTCGGGCGAGAGGTTGGTGAGCACCGCCACGTCGGGGGTGAGCGAGCGGGCGAGCTCGGTCTGGTAGGACGACAGCTCCAGCACCACCACGCCGCCCTCGCCCGGGGGCTCGATGTCGAGCACGCCGCGCCCGATGTTGCCGGCGAGCTGCGACGGCCGGCCCGACGCGCTCAGGACGTGATGGATCAGCGCCGCGGTGGTGGACTTGCCGTTCGAGCCCGTCACCGCCACCACGCGCGGCACGACCGAGAGCCCGCCCCAGTCCGACGCCCCGAGCGAGCGGAAGAAGAGTCCGATGTCGTTGTCCACCGGCACGCCCGCCTGGAGCGCGGCCAGCACGACGCGGTGCGGCGCGGGGTGGAGATGCGGGATGCCCGGCGAGACCACGAGCGCGGCGCAGCCCTCGACCGCGCCGGGCGCCGCGAGGTCGGCGGCCGCGAAGCCCTCCGCCGCGGCCCGCGCGCGGGCCTCCTGCCCGTCGTCCCAGCACAGAGGCTCGGCGCCCCCGGCGCGCAGGGCGCGGGCGGCCGCGAGGCCCGAGCGGCCGAGGCCGAGGACGGCGACGCGCGCGCCGTCATATCCCTTGGCCGGAATCATCGCCCGTCGCCCTCCCGCGAAGTCGCGGGACACTGCCGCGGGCCGCGGCGAGGGCACAAGACCCAACCCGCGGGGGTCGATCTATGATAGGCTCGTCGCATCGGCCGGCGGGAGGGCGCGGTGAGCCTGTTCTATCGGATCGCCTATGCCATCGGCCTCGCGCCCTGGGAGGAGGCCGAGCGCCACGCGCCGGCGGCCGATCACGTCGCGTCGATCTTCGAGCGTGCGGCGCGGGACCGAGGCGGCCCGGGCCGGGCGCTCGACATCGGCTGCGGCGGCGGGGCGTGGTCGGTCGAGATGGCCAGGCGAGGCTGGCAGGTCACCGGCGTCGACGACGTCGGCTCCGCCCTGCAGCGCGCGCGCAGGCGTGCGAGGGAGGCGGGCGTGGAGGTCCGCCTCGTCCAAGCGGACATCGCCGCACCGCTCGTCCAGGCGATCGGGGACGGCTACGATTTCCTGTGGGACATGGGCGCGGTCCACGGCCTCGACGCGGCACGGCGCGAGGCGGCGGGGCGTGCGCTGACCGCGGTCGCGGCGCCCGGAGCACGGCTGGCGCTGCTCGCCTGGCGGCCCGGACGTCGCGGCCCCCTGCCCCGTGGCGCAAGCGCCGAGGAGATCGCGGCGGCCTTCCCGGCCTGGACGATCGAGGCCGGCGAGCCGTTCGACGCCACCGGTCTGCCGCCGCCGCTGCGGCGGGTCGAGCCGACGATGCACCTCCTGCGGCTCGGGTGAGCGCGCCCATCACCGCACCTTCAGCGTGGCGAGCCCGATCAGCGCCAGCACCAGGGCGATGATCCAGAACCGGATCACGATCTGGCTCTCCTGCCAGCCCTTCTTCTCGAAATGGTGGTGGATCGGGGCCATCAGGAACACCCGCCGCCCGGTGCGCCGGAAGTAGGCCACCTGGACGATCACCGACAGCGCCTCGGCGACGAAGAGCCCGCCGACGATGGCGAGCACGATCTCGTGCTTGGTGGCCACCGCGATGGCGCCCAGCGCGCCGCCGAGCGCGAGGCTCCCGGTGTCGCCCATGAACACGGCCGCGGGCGGGGCGTTGAACCACAAGAACCCCAAGCCCCCCCCGATCAGCGCCGAGGTGAACACCAGGATCTCGCCGGTGCCGGGGACGTAGCTCACCTCCAGGTAGTCGGTGAAGTCCACCCGGCCCACGGCGTAGGCGATCACGCCGAGCGTGGCCGAGGCGATCATCACGGGCATGATGGCGAGCCCGTCGAGCCCGTCGGTGAGGTTGACGGCGTTGGCCGCGCCCACCACCACCAGCATGACGAAGGGCACGTAGAGCAGCCCGAGATCGATCATCACGTCCTTGAGGAACGGCAGCGCGAGCGTCTGCGACAGGGGTCCGGGATGGGAGAGCCCGGCCCAGAGCCCGGCCACCGCCGCGATCACCAGCCCCAGCGCGATGCGCCAGCGGCCCGGCACGCCCTTGTGGCTCGCCCGGGTGAGCTTGGCCAGGTCGTCGGCGAAGCCGATCGCACCGAAGGCCGCGGTCACGAACAGCACCATCCAGACATAGGGGTTGTCGAGCCGCGCCCAGAGCAGCGTGCCGGAGAAGAGCGCGCCGAGGATGAGCACGCCGCCCATGGTGGGGGTGCCGGCCTTGGTGACGAGATGGCCCTCGGGGCCGTCGGTGCGGATCGGCTGGCCGCTTCGCTGGCGCGCGCGCAGCAGGTTGATCATCGGACGGCCGAAGGCGAAGCCGAACACCAGCGCGGTGAAGAACGCGCCGCCGGCCCGGAAGGTGATGTAGCGAAAGAGGTTGAAGACGTCGCCGCCATCCGACAGCGCGGTCAGCCAGTAGAGCATGGCGGCGTGCCCCCGCGGTCGGCCAGGGGGCCCGTGGCGGGGCCCGGGGCCGGATGCCCCAGGGCGCGCAGGGCGTCAACGACCCGCGCCGCGCCGATCGCCTTCGAGCCCTTGACGAGGACCGTGTCGCCACGCCGCAGGGCGGCGGGCAGCGCCTCGGCCATCGCCTCGGCGTCCGCGGCCCAGAGCCCGCGCCGCCCCTCGGGCAGCGCCTCGTGCAGGCCGCGCATCAGCGGCCCCAGCGTGTGGACGACGTCGGCCGCGCGCAGGCCGGGGTCGTCCGCCAGCGCGGCATGGAGCGCGCCCTCGGCCGGGCCCAGCTCCAGCATGTCGCCCAGCACCGCGACGCGGCGGCCGGGCGCGCCCGCCAGCACCGCGAGGCCGGCCGCGATCGAGGCGGGGTTCGCGTTGAACGCGTCGTCGATCAGCGTGACCTCGCCGCAGGGCAGCGTCAGCGCCTCGCGCGTGCCGCGGCCGGGCGACGGGCGCCACCGCGCGAGCGCGCCGGCGGCGGCGGCCACGTCGCGGCCGAGCGCATGGACGACGGCCAGCACGCCCAGCGCGTTGGTCAGGTGATGCCGGCCCGGCACGCCGAGCGCGAGGTCGAGCGTCGCGCCGTCCACGGCGATCCGCGCGGTCGTGCCCCGGGGGCCGGCCTCGCCCTCGACCAGCCGCAGGTCGGCGTCGGGCGCCTCGCCGAAGGTCGCCACGCGCGCCCCCCCGGCCCCGCGCCGCAGCAGCGGCGTGACGGGCAGGTCGGACGGGATCACGAGCACGCCGCCCGGCTCGATCCCTCGGGCGATCGACGCCTTCTCGCGCGCGATGGCCTCGAGCGAGCCGAACGCCGCCAGATGGGCCGGCGCGACGGTGGTGATCAGCGCCACGTGAGGCCGGGCGAGGCGCGAGAGCGGGGCGATCTCGTCGGGCGCGCTCATGCCGATCTCGACCACGGCCACCTCGGCCCCGGGGTCCATCCGCGCGAGCGTCAGCGGCACACCCCAGTGGTTGTTGAAGCTGCGCTCGGCGGCGTGGACGCGCGCGCCGCCCAGCGCCGCGCGCAGCATCTCCTTGGCCGAGGTCTTGCCGGCCGAGCCGGTCACCCCGACCACCTGCGCGTCCGCGCGCGCCCGCCCCGCCCGGCCGAGCGCGTCCAGCCCTTCGAGCACGTCCCCCACCGTCAGGAGCGGCGCCGCCTCGGGCACGCCCTCCGGCCGGCGGCTGACCATCGCGGCCGCCGCGCCTCGCGCGAAGGCGGCCGCCACGAAGGCGTGCCCGTCGCGCCGGTCGCGCAGCGCCACGAAGAGGTCGCCGGGCGCCAGCTCGCGGGTGTCGATCGACACGCCCGAGGCGGTCCAGCCCGCGGCCGTGCCGCCGGTGGCGCGCGCGGCGTCCTCGGCCGCCCAGAGGCTCATGCGCCCGTCCTCAAGCGCGCAGCCCGTCGAGCGCGGTCACGGCGATCGAGGCCTGCTCGGCGTCGTCGAAGGGGTGCATGACGCCCGCGACCTCCTGGCCGGTCTCGTGGCCCTTGCCGGCGACGAGCAGCGCGTCGCCGGGGCCGAGCGCATCCACCGCGCGCAGGATCGCCTCGGCGCGGTCGGCGACCTCGCAGACGTCGCCGCCATGCTCGCGGGCGTGCTCGCGGGCGCCCGCGAGCACGGCGGCGCGGATCGCGGCCGGATCCTCCGAGCGCGGGTTGTCGTCGGTCACGATCACCGCGTCGGCGTGGCGCGCCGCCTGCGCCCCCATCATCGGGCGCTTGTCCCGGTCGCGGTCGCCGCCGGCGCCCAGCACCACCACGAGCCGCCCCAGCGCGTGCGGGCGCAGCGCCCTCAGCGCGGTCGCCACCGCGTCGGGGGTGTGGGCGTAGTCCACGTAGACCGCGGCCCCGTTGCCGCGCGCCGCCACGCGCTGCATCCGCCCGCGCACCGTGGCCAGGCACGGCAGCGCGCGGAAGGCGTCGTCGGGCTCGGCGCCGCAGGCGACCGCGAGCCCGGCGGCCAGGAGCGCGTTGCGCGCCTGGAACCCGCCGATCAGCGGCAGGCGCGCCACCAGCGCCTCGCCGCGCCAGTCGAAGCGCAGATCCTGGCCCTCGGCGTCGAAGCGCTGCGCCGCGATCCTCAGATCCGCGCCGGGCCCGGCGCCGACGGTGAGGAGGCGCTGCCCGCGCCCGCGCGCCACGGCCGCCATCGCCGGCCCGCGCCCGCCGTCCACGTCGATCACGGCGCCGCCGCCCTCGGGCAGCACGCGATCGAAGAGCCCCGCCTTCGCAGAGAAGTAGTCCTCGAAGCTCGCGTGATAGTCGAGGTGGTCGCGGCTGAGGTTGGTGAAGCCCGCGGCCGCGAGCCGGACCCCGTCGAGCCGGCGCTGCGCCAGCCCGTGGGAGGAGGCCTCCATCGCGGCGTGGGTCACGCCGGCCCGGGCCATCCCGGCGAGCAGGCGATGGAGCGTGACCGGCTCGGGCGTGGTGTGGCTCAAGGGCGCGCCGTAGGCCCCCTCGACGCCGGTGGTGCCGATGTTGGCGGCCTCGATCCCCAGCCGCTCCCAGATTTGGCGCAGGAAGCTCGCCACCGAGGTCTTGCCGTTGGTGCCGGTGACGGCGACCATCGTCCCGGGCTGGGCGCCGAACCAGAGTGCCGCGGCCCAGGCCAGCGCCTGCCGCGGATCCTGCGCCACCACCAGCGCCGCGGGGCCGAGCCCGCCGGCCGCCAGCGCGGCGCCCTCGGGGTCGGTCAGCACCGCCGCGGCGCCGCGGCGCACGGCGGCCGCGGCATGGGCCGCGCCGTGGACGCGCACGCCCGGAAGGGCGGCGAAGAGGTGGCCCTCGCGCACCTCGCGGCTGTCGGCGGACAGGCCCGTGACGCGAACGTCGCGGCCGCCCTGCGCGGTCAGCCCGAGCTCTGAGAGCGGCGCGGCGCGAGGGGCCTGCGCGGGAGTCCTCATGCGATGCGTCAACCGCCCGGCGCCGCCGCCCAGTCGGGCGGCAGGCCGAGCAGCGGGGCGGTGCGGCGCACGATCTCGGCCGCGACCGGCACCGCGGTCCAGCCGGCGGTGCGGCGCGCCTCCTCGCCGCCGCGCTCCTCGGGCTCGTCGAGGCTGACGACGAGGACGTAGGCGGGATCCTCGACCGGGAACACGGCGGCGAAGGTGGCGATCACGCGGTCGTCGTAGTAGCCGCCCTGGGGCTTGGGCTTGTCGGCGGTGCCCGTCTTGCCGCCGACCGCATAGCCGGGAACCTCGCCGAAGGACGCGGTGCCGCGCGTCACCACCTGGCGCAGCATGGCGCGCGCCTGGGCCGAGACGCGCTCGGAGACCACGCGCGGCCCCGGCGCGACCCCAGATGCTGGCCCCGATGCTGGCCCCGATGCGGGCGCCTCGCGCGCGAGGAGGGTCGGCGTCACCCTCGTCCCGCCGCCCAGCACGCTCGCGTAGGCGGCCGCGAGATGGACCGGGCTGACGGCGATCCCGTGCCCGTAGGAGACCGTCATCTGGGTGATCTCGGGCCAGCGCTCGGGCGCGATCGGGCGCGCGCGGGCGGCCTCGACCAGCTCCACCGGCGTGGGCTCCATCAGCCCCAGCGAGGCGAGGAAGGCGGCCTGACGCTCGCCGCCGATCTCGAGCGCGAGGCGGGCCGCGCCGATGTTGGAGGACTTCACGATCACGTCCGTCACCGGCAGGGAGGGCCCGTAGTCGCGGAAGTCGCGGATGGTGAAGCCGCTCTCGCGGATCGGGCCCTGGGTGTCCACCAGCGTGCCGGGGCGGACCAGCCCGAGGTCGAGCGCCTTGACGACGGTGAGGATCTTGAACACCGATCCCAGCTCGTAGACGCCCTGGAGCGCGCGGTTGAAGAGCGGGCTGTCGGCCTGGTCGCCCTGCGTCAGCGGCGCGGGCCGACGGTTGGGGTCGAAGTCGGGCAGGCTCGCCA
The DNA here is from genome assembly GCA_963799455.1 of uncultured Alphaproteobacteria bacterium. Taxonomy (GTDB): domain Bacteria; phylum Pseudomonadota; class Alphaproteobacteria; order Rhodobacterales; family Rhodobacteraceae; genus CAWCXF01. Next base: position 621,639 of record CAWCXF010000008.1, read on the forward strand.
GCGCCAGGATCTCGCCCGTGGTCACGTCCATCAGCACGGCCGAGGCGCCCTTGGCGTTCATCAGCCGCAGGCCGCCGCCGAGCACCTCCTCGACGGCGGCCTGCACCGTGAGGTCGATCGACAGGCGCAGCGTCTCGCCGGCGTTCGCGGGGTCGCGCAGCCAGGCGTCCTGGTGGCGCTCGACGCCGGCCGTGCCCACGATCTCGGCCGCCGAGACCCCCTCGCGCCCGAAGGACGCGCCGCCCAGGACGTGGCTCGCGAGCCGCCCGTTGGGGTAAAGGCGCATCTCGCGCGGCCCGAACAGCAGCCCCGGCTCGCCGAGGTCGAACACCGCCTGGCGCTGCTCGGGGCTGAGCGTGCGCTTGACCCAAAGGAACCGGCGCCCGTCGGTGAAGCGGCGCAGCAGCGCCTCGGCGTCGAGCTCGGGGAAGATCTCGGCCAGCGCCCGCGCGGCGCCCTCGGGGTCGATCATCTCCCGCGGCTGGGCGTAGAGCGCCGCGGTGGCCATGTTGGTGGCCATCAGCCGCCCGTTGCGGTCGGCGATGTCGGCGCGGTCGGGGGAGATCGCCTCGGGGGCGGCCTGCGCGGCCCGCGGCGGCCCGGCGGTCGCCATCACGGCCATCCTCGCCCCCACGGCCGCGAAGGCCAGGGCGAAGAACGCGGCCAGCACCACGAGGCGCCCCCGCGCGCGCTCGCCCGGCCGCCGTCCGGCGCGCCCGCTCACGGCCATTGCCCGTCGGCGGCGGCGGTCGCGCCGGACGCGCCGTCGCTCGCGCCCCCCCTCTTCGGCGGATAGGGCACCTGGTCGAGCCGCGCGAAGGCCTCAGCGCTCAGCGGCACCAGCCGCAGCCGCTCGTCGTTGAGCTGCGCGAGGTCGCGCAGCCGCTCGGGGCGGTTGAGATAGGCCCATTCGGCGTCGAGCGCCGCGAGCGCCTCGCGCCTCCGCCCGATCTCGCCCTCGATGCGCGCCATCTCGCGCAGCACCGCGCGGGTGCGGTAGTTCTCCTGATAGGCCCAGAGCGCCAGCGCCATCACCGGCGCGGCCAGCACGAGGGCGAGCAGCGGGCGCATCTCAGAGCCCCTCCACCCGCGGCGCGCCGAGCGCCGCGCGGTCCGCCGGGGCCGCCGGGGCGCCGGTGCGCTCGGCCACGCGCAGCCGCGCCGAGCGCGCGCGCGGGTTCGCCGCGACCTCGGCGGGGCCGGCCTCGGCGCCGCGGTTGAGCAGCCGGAAGGCGGGCTCGGGGGCCTCGACCTCGGGGGCGTGGCGGTTGGGCGCGCCGGCGGCGCCGGCGCGCGCGTGGAGGAATCGCTTCACGATCCGGTCCTCGATCGAGTGGAAGGAGACGACGGCGAGCCGCCCGCCGGGGCGGAGCGCGCGCTCGGCCGCCTCGAGCCCCGCCACCAGGGCGCCCAGCTCGTCGTTGACGGCGATGCGCAGGGCCTGGAACGAGCGCGTCGCGGGGTGGATCCGGCCGGGCTTCGGGCGCGGCAGGCAGGCCGCCACGATCGCCGCGAGCCGCCCTGTGGTCTCGATCGGCGCGGCCTCGCGCTCGCGCGCGATGGCGCGTGCGATGCGTCTGGCGGCGCGCTCCTCGCCGTAGCGGTGCAGCACGTCCGCGAGCACCGCCTCGGAGGCGCCGTTCACCAGATCGGCCGCGGACGGCCCCTGCCCGCCCATGCGCATGTCGAGCGGGCCGTCGAGGCGAAAGGAGAAGCCGCGTTCGGGGCGGTCGAGCTGCATCGAGGAGACGCCGAGGTCGAGGCACACGCCGTCCGCGGGCGCGAAGCGGTCGAGACCCGCGAAGTCGCCCCGGTGCGTTCGCAAACGCTCGCCGTAGGGGGCGCCCCAGCCGAGGGCCAGGTCGAGCGCCAGCGGGTCGCGGTCGATGCCGGTGAGGCGCGCAGCACCTGCGTCGAGGAGCGCGCGCGCGTAGCCGCCCGCGCCGAGCGTGCCGTCGATCCAGTGGCCCCCGATCGGCGCGCAGGCCTCGATCAGCGGCCCGATCAGGACCGGGACGTGCGGCGCGGCCTCGGCCTCGCGCTCCGCCGCGAGGCTCACGCCGCCTCCCCGCCGGGCAGCAGCGCCATCAGGTCGAAATCCTCGGGCAGCGCCGCGAGCTGCGCCTCGATGGCGCTCGCGCGGGTGGCCTCGTAGGCCTCGGCGTCCCAGATCTGGAAGGTGTCGCCGGTGGCGATGAAGTAGGCCGTGCCCTTGAGCCCGATCTTCTCCTTGAACTTCTGGGTCAGGACGATGCGGCCCGTGTCGTCGATCACGTAGCGCTTCGAGTGGCCGTTGAAGCAGTGCTGGAGGAGGTTGCGCTCGGGGCTGCCGCGCTTCATCGCGGCGATCTGGGCGTCGACCTGGGCCGCGGCCTCGACCGTGTAGCACTCCAGATGGCCCTTCAGATGGGGGCCGTAGACGAGGATCATCTCGGGGTTCTGGTCGCCGGCGCAGCTCGGGTCGCCGGCCTGGAGGACTCGGCGGAAGTCGGCGGGGATCGAGACCCGTCCCTTGGCGTCGACCTTGTGACGCTCTTCGCCTCTGAACGACGCGCTCTGCACGACGGCGCGTTCCTTCCGCGTCCTGTCCCGCGCCTCGCCGTGCCTTCGGCGGATCGCGGGCGCTGCTCGTGAAAACGGCGGAGCGAGCCGCTGCCACCGCTCGATCCGCCGCCCTCATGGATCCCCGTTTCGGGGTTATGGCCGGCGGCGCACGCCACCTGGGGGGATGTCTGCTCGCATCCGCGCCGGCTCTGCCTTACGATGAAAGTGGGTTGCCTGTATGAATGCCTCTGTTGTGACGATCGCCTCTTCGGGGTGCCGCCGGGGTCTGTCGCCCCTTCATCGTCCCGTCCCTCATCGTGTCCCGAGGGATGCCATGGGAAATCGTGGAAATCAACAGTCCAGGCAGGAAAGATCTGCCCCACGAAGACGACAGTTACGCATGGTAATACTCTTCAGGGTTGTCTGACCCCTGCCGATGGGGCTCGCCGTTCATCCTTCCTCAACATCTGGTAGGGCGGGGGCGCGCCGGGAGGGCGCCCGCGCTGATGCAGCCCTGCCGGGGAATGTCCCGCGCAGGCCCGTGGTGGACGGATTGTGGAGGAATCGGGCGGGGCGGCGCTCCGTCGAGGAGCTTCGGGCCCGCGGTCGGGTCGGGGGGCCCGGAATCGGTCCCCGTCCTCGCCGGGGCGGCCGGTGCCATGAGATCCCATGTCGATCCGGCCCATGGGGCGCCTCGGGACGGCCGCGGCGAGGGGATGGCCTCCGGGCGGACGAGGCGCGAGGCGTCACGCTGCGGGCGGAGCCGGGGCGGTGACGATTCGGCGCCGGCGAGGCCGTCGGGGCGCGCGCGCGCCCCGCGATCCTTTCGGGAAGCCGCCGCGCCCCGCCGCCTATCCGCTGTGCGCACGGCCCCCGCATCGGGCAGCGGCGGGATAGGTCAGCAGCACTCATGCGTTCGCTGCATGGCAGCACTGACGAGGCCTGTATTGTGCAACTGCGGCGAAGGGCTAATCTAGGGAACGTCGGCGGCGCGCTGGAGGGCGGGTCGCGGGCCACGAGATCAGGAAACCCTTCCTCCTCCCTGGGTTCTCCTGTACTGGCGGCGGCGCTCCTCCTCCCTGGCGCCGCCGCTTCTTTTCCCCTTCGACCGCCGTGACGCTCGGGCGCCGCGACCGCCCGTCAGCCGCCCTCGGGCGCCGCGATCACGAAGCGCGCCACCACCTTCTTGGCGCCGGCCTTGTCGAAGGCGACGTCGAGCTTGTCGCCCTCGACGCCCCCCACGGTGCCGTAGCCGAACTTCTGGTGGAACACGCGCTCGCCCACGGCGTGGGGCGAGACCGCCTCGGCATCGATCACCACGCCCCGTGCCTCGGCGGGCGCGCGGGCGGATCGCTGACCCGCGCGCGCGCGCATCCGCCGCCAGCCGGGCGAGTCGTAGACGTCGGCCTTGGCCGCGCGCTGCCACATGTCCGAGCCGCCCAGGCTCTGGGCGTGGGGCGAGGCGCCCGCGGCCATGCCCTCGGCCATGCCGCCCCCGATCCCCCCGTAGAGCCCCGGCGGCGTGAGCACCTCGACATGCGCCTCGGGCAGCTCGTCGATGAAGCGCGAGGGCATGGAGGACTGCCACTGGCCGTAGACGCGGCGGTTGGCGGCGAAGGAGATCGTGCAGGCCTCCTCGGCGCGGGTGATGCCGACATAAGCCAGCCGCCGCTCCTCCTCCAGGCCCTTGAGCCCGGACTCGTCCATGCTCCGCTGCGAGGGGAAGAGCCCGTCCTCCCAGCCGGGCAGGAACACGGCCGCGAACTCCAGCCCCTTGGCGGCGTGGAGCGTCATGATCGACACCTTCGCGCCGCCCTCCTCGGTCTCGTTGTCCATGATGAGCGCGACGTGCTCCAAGAAGCCCTGGAGGTTCTCGAAGCCCTCCAGCGCCTTGACCAGCTCCTTGAGGTTCTCGAGCCGCCCCGGCGCCTCGGGCGTCTTCTCCTGCTGCCAGAAGCCGACGTAGCCCGACTCTTCCAGGATCGTCTCGGCGATCTCGACGTGGGAGCGGCCCTCGCGCACGGCGTCGTGCCAGCGGTCGAGCCCGGCCACCAGCCGGCCCAGCTCCGCGCCCCCTCGCCCGCCGATCTGCTTGGTCTTCACCAGCAGCCGCGCCGCCTCGGCGAGCGACAGCCCGTTGGCGCGCGCCGCCACCTGGATCCTCTGCTGGGCCTTGTCGCCCAGGCCGCGTTTGGGGGTGTTGACGATGCGCTCGAAGGCGAGGTCGTCGTCGGGGCTGACGGCGAGGCGGAAGTAGGCCATCGCGTCGCGGATCTCGAGCCGCTCGTAGAAGCGCGGGCCCCCGATCACGCGGTAGGGCAGCCCGATCGTCAGAAAGCGGTCCTCGAAGGCGCGCATCTGGTGGGACGCGCGCACCAGGATCGCCGCCTCGTCGAGCGAGAAGGGCCGCATCCCGCGGGTGCCGCGCCCCATCGCCTCCAGCTCCTCGCCGATCCAGCGCGCCTCCTCCTCCCCGTCCCAATGGCCGATCAGGCGCACGCGCTCGCCGCCCCGCGCCTCTGTCCAGAGCGTCTTTCCCAGGCGCCCCTGGTTGGCCGAGATCACGCCGGAGGCTGCCGCGAGGATGTGCTCGGTCGAGCGGTAGTTCTGCTCCAGCCGGATCACCTTGGCGCCGGGGAAATCCTTCTCGAAGCGCAGGATGTTGCCGACCTCCGCGCCGCGCCAGCCGTAGATCGACTGGTCGTCGTCGCCCACGCAGCAGATGTTGCGGTGCCCCTGAGCGAGCAGCCGAAGCCACAGGTACTGCGCGACGTTGGTGTCCTGGTACTCGTCCACGAGGATGAAGCGCAGCCAGCGCTGATACTGCGCGAGCACGTCCGGATGGCCGCGGAAGATGGCGATGACGTGCAGCAGCAGGTCGCCGAAGTCGGTGGCGTTGAGCGCGCGCAGCCGCTCCTGATACTGGGCGTAGAGCCTCACGCCCTGGCCGCCGAAGGCGTCGGCGTCCGAGGAGGGAACCGCGTCGGGCCCCAGCGCGCGGTTCTTCCAGCCGTCGACGATCGAGGCGAGCTGGCGCGCGGGCCAGCGCTTCTCGTCGATGCGCTCGGCGGCGATGAGCTGCTTGAGGAGCCGCACCTGGTCGTCGGTGTCGAGGATGGTGAAGCTCGGGTTGAGCCCGACGAGCTCGGCGTGGCGGCGCAGCAGCCGCGCGCCGATGGCGTGGAAGGTGCCGAGCCAGGGCATCCCCTCCACCGCCTCGCCGAGGAGTGCTGCCACCCGCTCGCGCATCTCGCGCGCGGCCTTGTTGGTGAAGGTGACGGCGAGGATCTCGTTCGGGCGCGCGCTCCCCGAGTGCAGCAGATGCGCGATCCGGGTCGTGAGCGCGCGGGTCTTGCCGGTGCCCGCGCCCGCGAGCATCAGGACGGGGCCCTGAAGCGTGGTCGCGGCCTCGCGCTGGGCGGGGTTGAGCGCGTCGAGATGGGGCGCGGGCCGCGCGGCCGCGGCTCGCGCGGCGAGGCCCGACGGCATGGCGGGATCGGTGAGGCCGGTCATGGCGCGCAGCCTAGCGCCGCGGCCCGGCGCGGGAAAGAGCGTCGTTCACTCTTCGTTCCAGCTCTCGACGACGCGACGGCGCAGCGCGCCCATCGAACGGGCGCCTAAGCCACACAGAGCCTGAAAAACCGCGGGCCGGCCCCGAATCACGGAACCGTGCGCTGTTCAGCGACCCTCATTTGTGTTTGAGTTGGTTTGCAACGCCTTCCGGTCCCAGGAGCGGATCCTTCGTTGTGTGTGTGAGGGCCTCCTCGGCTTGCCGAGGGGGCCCGTCGCGTCTTTGAGGGGCCGCGGCCCCGTCCCGCGCGTCTCCCTCGATGCCCGCGGCCCGCGCGCGATTTACGCCGGGCGGCCGACGCCCTAGACCATGCTGCACCTGCGGCGAGACCGGCTCGCCGCGACCGCAGGAGGGCGCGCGCCATGGCCGAGCATCATACGGGCCGCAAGCTCCTCGTCGCCAACCGCGGCGAGATCGCGATCCGCGTCATGCGCGCGGCCAACGAGCTCGGCCACCGCACGGTCGCGGTCTACGCCGAGGAGGACAAGCTCGGGCTCCACCGCTTCAAGGCCGACGAGGCCTACCGCATCGGCGAGGGGCTCGGCCCCGTCGCGGCCTACCTGTCGATCCCCGAGATCGTGCGCGTCGCGCGCGCCTGCGGCGCCGACGCGGTGCATCCGGGCTACGGGCTGCTGTCGGAGAACCCCGACCTGGTGGACGCCTTGACCGCCGCGGGCATCACCTTCGTCGGGCCGCCCGCCTCCGTCATGCGCAAGCTCGGCGACAAGGCCTCGGCGCGCCGCGTGGCGATCGAGGCGGGCGTGCCGGTGATCCCGGCGACCGAGGTGCTCGGGGACGACATGGCGGCGATCGCGCGGCAGGCCGAGGCGATCGGCTACCCGCTCATGCTCAAGGCGTCCTGGGGCGGCGGTGGGCGCGGGATGCGCCGGATCGACGGGCCGGGCGAGCTGGAGGCCAAGATCGCCGAAGGCCGGCGCGAGGCCGAGGCCGCCTTCGGCTCGGGCGAGGGCTACCTGGAGCGCATGATCGAGCGCGCGCGCCACGTCGAGGTGCAGATCCTCGGCGACCGGGCCGGCAACATCTACCACCTCTACGAGCGCGACTGCACCGTGCAGCGGCGCAACCAGAAGGTCGTCGAGCGCGCGCCCGCCCCCTACCTCTCCGACGCCCAGCGCGAGCACGTCTGCGGGCTCGGGCGCCGCATCGCCGAGGCCGTCGCCTACGAGAACGCCGGGACGATCGAGTTCCTGCAGGACATGGACACGGGCGAGTTCCACTTCATCGAGGTCAACCCGCGCATCCAGGTCGAGCACACCGTGACCGAGGAGGTCACCGGCATCGACATCGTGCGCGCGCAGATCCTGATCGCGGAAGGAAAGTCGCTGATGGAGGCCACCGGCACGGCCTCGCAGTACGACGTCCACCTCGACGGCCACGCGATCCAGTGCCGCATCACCACCGAGGATCCCGCCAACGCCTTCGTGCCCGACTACGGGCGCATCACCACCTATCGCGGCGCCACCGGCATGGGCATCCGCCTCGACGGCGGCACCGCCTACTCGGGCGCGGTCATCACGCGCTACTACGACTCATTGCTGGAGAAGGTCACCGCCTGGGCGCCGACGCCCGAGGCCGCCATCGCGCGCATGGACCGCGCACTCAGGGAGTTCCGCATCCGCGGGGTCTCGACCAACATCGCCTTCGTCGAGAACCTGCTGCGCCACCCGACCTTCCGCTCGAACGCCTACACCACGCGCTTCATCGACACCACGCCCGCGCTCTTCGACCTCAAGCCGCCCCAGGACCGGGCGACGAAGCTGCTGCGCTACATCGCCGACGTGACCGTCAACGGCCACCCCGAGACCAAGGGCCGCCCGAGGCCGCCCGCCGGCATCCGCGCGCCGCGCCCCCTGCCGGCCGAAGGCGCGCCCGACGGCACGCGCCAGATCCTGCAGCGCCAGGGCCCGCAGGGCGTGGCCGACTGGATGGCCGCCCAAGAGCGCCTGCTCGTCACCGACACGACGATGCGCGACGGGCACCAGTCGCTGCTGGCCACCCGGATGCGCACCCACGACATGGCGGCCGCCGCGCCCGCCTACGCCGCGATGCTGCCCGGCCTCTTCTCGGTCGAGTGCTGGGGCGGCGCCACCTTCGACGTGGCCTACCGCTTCCTGCACGAGTGCCCCTGGCAGCGCCTGCGCGCCCTGCGCGCGGCGATGCCGAACCTGATGACGCAGATGCTGCTCAGGGGCTCGAACGGGGTCGGCTACACCTACTACCCCGACGACGTGGTGCGCCGCTTCGTGCTCCAGGCGGCCGAGAGCGGCGTGGACGTGTTCCGCGTCTTCGACAGCCTCAACTGGGTGGAGAACATGCGCGTCGCGATGGACGCCGTGATCGAGGCGGGCCGGGTCTGCGAGGGCACGATCTGCTACACGGGCGACCTCCTCGACCCCGCGCGCTCGAAGCACGACCTCGCCTACTACGTCTCGATGGGGCGCGAGCTGCGCGAGGCGGGCGCCCATGTGCTCGGGCTCAAGGACATGGCGGGCGTGCTCAAGCCGACCGCGGCCGGGCCGCTGATCAGGGCGCTGAAGGAGGAGGTCGGCCTGCCGATCCACTTCCACACCCACGACACCTCGGGCGCGGGCATCGCCACGATCCTCGCGGCCGCGGAGGCGGGGGTGGACGCGGCGGACGCGGCGATGGACGCGCTATCGGGCAACACCTCCCAGCCCACGCTCGGCACGCTCGTCGAGGCGCTGGCGCGCACGCCGCGCGACACCGGCCTCGACGCGGGCGCGATCCGCCGGATCTCGGACTACTGGGAGGACGTGCGCGCGCACTACGCGGCCTTCGAGGCCGGGCTCCAGGCGCCGTCGTCCGAGGTCTACCTCCACGAGATGCCCGGCGGGCAGTTCACCAACCTCAAGGCCCAGGCCCGCTCGATGGGGCTCGAGGAGCGCTGGCACGAGGTGGCCCAGACCTACGCCGACGTGAACGCGATGTTCGGCGACATCGTGAAGGTCACGCCGTCGTCCAAGGTGGTGGGCGACATGGCGCTGATGATGGTCTCCCAGGGCCTCACCCGCGCGCAGGTCGAGGATCCGGGCGTCGAGGTCTCCTTCCCCGACTCGGTGGTCGAGATGATGCGCGGCGCGCTCGGACGCCCCCCCGGCGGCTGGCCCGAGGGCATCCAGGCCAAGGTGCTGCGCGGGGAGAGGCCGATCGAGGGCCGCCCCGGCGCGGCGCTGCCCAGGGTCGATCTGGAGGCCACGCGCGAGGAGGTGGCCGGGCGCCTCGACCGCCCGATCGACGACGAGGATCTGATGGGCCACCTGATGTATCCACGCGTCTTCGCCGACTACGCCGCGCATCACGCCGAGTTCGGCCCCGTGCGCACGCTGCCCACGCGGACCTTCTTCTACGGCATGGAGCCCGGAGAGGAGGTCAGCGCGCAGATCGAGCCCGGCGTGACGCTGGAGATCCGCCTCTCGGCGGTGGCCGAGCCCAACGAGGAGGGCGAGGCGCGGCTCTTCTTCGAGCTCAACGGCCAGCCGCGCACGGTGCGGGTGCGCGACGCCTCGGTCGCCGCCACCAAGGCCGCGCGGCCCAAGGCGGACGGCGCGGACCCCGGCCATGTCGGTGCGCCGATGCCGGGCGCCGTGGCCTCGGTCGCGGTGAGCCCCGGCGCGAAGGTCAAGCCCGGCGACCTGCTGCTGACGATCGAGGCGATGAAGATGGAGACCGGCCTCAGCGCCGAGCGCGAGGGGACCGTCCGGGCCGTCCACGTCGCCCCGGGCGACCAGATCGACGCCAAGGATCTGCTGGTGGAGTTCGACGGCGGCCAGTAGGCTCCGCCTCGCCGCGATGACGGGTGCCTCAAGCTGAAGCAGGAAGGGAGCGTTCCGAATGCGAGATGATGTCGGACGACTGGATCACCTGGAATGCCTCGTCGCGGAATACCTCGGCGCCACCTCGGCCGCTCCTTGCTCGGATCCGTGCTCCCACCATGCGGGCCGGGATCATGGGAGACGAAATGCGCGGGTGGTTGGCAAATCGACAACCCACCACGGTCGGACATTCGGACGGCGATCCGACGCGCTTGTCGATCAGAGAGCAGCGGCGGAAAGCTACATCCCCATCAGTGGCGCTTGGGACGAGACTTGCTCGAGCGATTCTCCAACGAGTTGGAGAAGGGCGCAGATCGACTAGGTCGTGGCGACATTTCTATCGGAGCCATAGGATGATGGCGGCGAGGGTGACGAAGCCGAGGAAGTTGGCTGCGAGCTTGTCGTATCGGGTGGCGACGCGGCGGAACTGCTTGAGCTTTGCGAACATGCGCTCGATGGCGTTGCGCTCCTTGTAGAGCGTGCGATCGAAGGCATGCGGGCGTCTGCGATTGTGGCGTGGCGGGATGACCGGCACGGCGCCGGCATCGAGGATGGTGTCGTGGAAGTGCTCGGCATCATAGGCGCGGTCGGCAATGACATGGCCGGGCCGCAAGCCTTCGATGAGCCCGGCGCCGAAGATCACGTCGCCCCGGTTGCCGGGCGCCAGGATGAAGCGGACGGGCAGGCCGAGCGCATCGACGCAGGCGTCTGGTCGACCGCCCCGAGACCGACCAAGGCCCTGGGCCGCACCGCGAACACATCGTCCAGCACGCCGTTGGCGATCCAGCGGTAGTAGCGCCGCTTGACCGTCTGGTACGGCCCGAACCGCTCGGGCAGATCGCGCCATCGCGCACCGGACCGCGCCATCCAGACCAAAGCCTCGACGAAGCGCCGGTTGTCGGACCGAGGCCCTCGCCGTCCAGGCCGCCCACCCGGCACGAACGGCTCGATCCGCGCCCATTGGTCGTCCCGCAAACCCTCCATCGCCCGCCTCCGTAAAGACAAGCAGTGAATCAGCTCACAAAGGAAATGTCGCCACGATCTAGAGCGCGCGAAGGACTTTGAGGAGGTTCACGAGATCGTTTCTGAAACGTGTAGGACGTTTTGGGGGGTTGGCGACCTTTTGGCCTACGACGTCAGCCTCAGGATCTGTCGGGCGTGCGGGAAAGGAGAGCCGGCTCACGTGTATCTCCATTGCGGCGCCGCGAAGGGAGCCCAAAGTCTTGGAGTGCGTGGGGAACGTGCCGGAACCCATGGAAGACGGGCATTGCTCGTCGCATTCCCAGAGCCGATGCAGAGGCTGACGAACGCTCAGGCAGAGGACTTCTTGTGTGCCTACAAGGATCGGCTGCGTAGGAGTTGAGACGGGGGACGGGCCTGACCGGGCGGGACCGGCGGGTCGCCTGCCCGTTCCGCCGCCATGATCGCGCTCCTCCAGGATCCGGCCGTCTGGGCCTCGTTCCTCATGCTGAGCGTGCTCGAGATCGTGCTCGGCGTGGACAACGTGATCTTCCTCTCGATCGCCGCCGCCCGGCTGCCGCAGGAGAGCCGCGCGGGCGCGCGTCCTGGGCCTGGCGGGCGCGCTCGTGCTGCGGATCGCGCTGCTGTTCTCGATCACCTGGATCGTGTCGCTCCCCGAGCCCTTCGCCGAGCCCTTCGCCGAGCCCTTCGGCGTCCCCGTGTCCTGGCGCGACCTGTCCTGATCGCGGGCGGGCTGTTCCTGATCTACAAGGCCTCGACCGAGATCTTCGAGGAGGTCGAGGGCGGCGTCGAGACCGTCGAAGGCGCGGTCGCCGAGGCGACCTTCCTGGGCATCGTCGCCCAGATCATTCTGCTCGACCTGGTGTTCTCGCTCGACTCGGTGATCACCGCCGTGGGCATCGCCGACCATCTGGAGGTGATGATCGCGGCCGTCGTGGTGGCGATCGGCGTGATGATGGTGGCCGCCGCCCCGATCGGCGGCTTCGTGGAGGCGCACCCCTCGACCAAGATGCTGGCGCTGGCGTTCCTCGTCATGGTCGGCATGGCGCTCGTCGCCGACGGGCTGGGCTTCCACATCCAGCGCGGGTTCATCTACGCCGCGATGGCGTTCGCGGGCGCCGTCGAGGGCCTCAACCTGTGGCGCGCGGGGCGCCGCGAGCGGCTGCGGGCCGCGGCGCGCGAGGCGGCGGAGTGACCGGGCCCCTCCCGCGCCCCCTTGCGCCGGCCGGCCCGCGGGGGTATCTCGCCCCTCACCCAAGGACGCGGGCGTAGCTCAGGGGTAGAGCATTACCTTGCCAAGGTAAGGGTCGTGAGTTCGAATCTCATCGCCCGCTCCAATCTTCCGCCGGACCGGCCCCGCTCGAAGGGCGTGCGGTCCGCTGGCTGGACCGTCTTCCATTTCCAGCCGACGGGGGCTGCCCGCGCCGGCCGCCGCGCAAGCGCGCTTGGCACCGTCGCCGCGCTCGGCTAGGCGTGCGCGCCATGCGACGCGCCACCATCACCCGCGAGACCCGCGAGACCCGGATCGAGGTCGCGCTCGACCTCGACGGCTCGGGCCGCTCGGAGGTCGCCACCGGCGTCGGCTTCCTCGACCACATGCTCGACCAGATCGCGCGCCACGCGCTGGTGGACCTGACGCTGCGCGCCGAGGGCGACCGGCACGTGGACGACCACCACACGGTCGAGGACTCGGGGATCGCGCTCGGCCAGGCGCTCGCGCAGGCGCTGGGCGACAAGCGCGGGATCCGGCGCTACGGCGACTGCCTCCTGGCGATGGACGACGCGCTGGTGCGCGCGGCGCTCGACCTGTCGGGACGCCCCTGGCTCGCCTGGGAGGTGGCGATGCCCTCGGCCAAGGTGGGCAGCTTCGACACCGAGCTCGCGCGCGAGTTCTTCCAGGCGCTCTCGACGCATGGCGGGATCACGCTCCATGTGGACGGGCTGCGCGGGATCAACGCCCACCACGTGGTGGAGGCCGCGTTCAAGGCCGTGGCGCGCGCGCTCAGGACGGCCCTGGAGCCCGACCCGCGGCAGGCGGACGTGCCCTCGACCAAGGGCTCGCTTTGACCACGGCGTTGATCGACATCGGCATCGGCAACCTGCACTCGGCCGAGAAGGCGTTCCGGCGCATGGCGCGCGAGGCCGGGGGAGGCGAGATCGTGGTGACGGCCGAGCCGGACGTGATCGCGCGGGCCGAGCGCGTCGTGCTGCCCGGCGACGGGGCCTTCGGCGCCTGCCGCGACGCGCTCACGGCGGAGGTGGAGGCGGCGCTGCGCGAGGCCGTCGAGGCGCGGGGCCGGCCGTTCCTCGGCATCTGCGTCGGCATGCAGCTGATGGCGCGGCGCGGCTTCGAGCACGGCGAGGCCGAGGGCCTCGGATGGGTGGACGGCGAGGTGCGGGCGATCGAGGCCCCGGGCCTCAAGGTGCCGCACATGGGCTGGAACGACCTGGTGGTGGAGCGCGCGCATCCGGTGCTGGCGGGGGTGGAGACGGGCGATCACGCCTACTTCGTACATGGCTACCAGATGGTGCTCGGGGACGCGTCCCAGCGGCTGGCCTTCGCGGAGCACGGCGGCCCCGTGACGGCCATCGTCGCGCAGGGCACGGCCCTCGGCACCCAGTTCCACCCCGAGAAGAGCCAATCGACCGGGTTGAAGCTGATCGCGAACTTCCTGGCCTGGCGCCCGTGACCTGGCGCCCGTGAGCGGGGGGTTCGGGGGGCATGCATGCCCCCCGGCCTTCACTCCACGCGCACCCAGTCCTGCGACCGACAGATCAGCCCGCCGACGATGCACCCCGACACCTTCAGCGCGTCCCCCGCGAGCGCCATCCTGGCGCGGTAGGTGCGCTCCGCCTGCGGGTCGGTGATGGTGCCGCCCGTGTAGCGCCCGTCGCCCGAGGGCTGCATCCCCTGCACGATCACCGCGCCCGAGTTGGGCCCCTCGATCGGCCGGCCCGCGCCGTCGAAGGAGGCGACCATCCGGCCGCACAGCGCCGCGCCGCAGGGGGCGATGCGGACATGGGCGAAGTTGCCCGCGTCGTTGCGGCCGGTGCGCCAGACGCCCTCGGCCGGGTCGGCGAGCGCCGGGAGGGCCATCAGCCCCGCGACGAGGCCCAACGCCGCGATCCTCATCTTCCCCTCCGCGCCGCGCCGTGCGAATGCCGCGCGATGATCCTTTATCCGGCCATCGACCTCAAGGGCGGCGCCTGCGTGCGGCTGCTGCGCGGCGACATGGGGCGCGCCACGACCTACGGCGAGGATCCGGCCGCGCAGGCGCGCGCCTTCGAGGCGGCGGGATGCGAATGGCTCCACGTCGTCGATCTCGACGGCGCCTTCGCCGGGCGCGCGGAGAACGCCGATGCGGTGCGCGCGATCCTGGGGGCGGTGAGCGTGCCGGTGCAGCTCGGCGGCGGGATCAGGGACCGCGCGGGCGTCGAGGGCTGGCTGGAGGCGGGCGTGGCGAGGGTGATCCTCGGCACGGTGGCGGTGGAGGATCCGGCGCTGGTGCGCGAGGTCGCGCGCGCCCATCCCGGACGCGTCGCCGTGGGGCTCGACGCGCGGGCGGGCCGGGTGGCGACGCGCGGCTGGGCGCAGGCGACCGATCTCGACGCGCTCGACCTCGCGCGGCGCTTCGAGGATGCGGGGATCGCGGCGATCGTGCACACCGACATCGAGCGCGACGGCGCGATGGGCGGCCCCAACGTCACCGCCACCGAGGCCATCGCGCGCGCCGTGTCGGCGCCGGTGATCGCCTCGGGGGGGGTGTCGTCGCTCGCGGACCTCGCGCGGCTCAGGGACACGGGCGCGATCGCGGGCGCCATCGCGGGGCGCGCGCTCTACGACGGGGCGGTCGACCTGGGCGAGGCGCTGGCGCTGCTGAGGGCCTAGGATCCCCCCGCCGCGGCCTCGGCGAAGCCGCGCAACGCGCCCCCCATCCTGCCCAGCGCCTCCTCGGGGCCTTCGAGGCCCAAGGCGCCAAGCGCCTCGCCGGGCGGCTGCCAGGCGACCCAGGCCCGGCCGTCCGCGTCCTCGTAGACCAGCATCTGGAGCGGCAGGACGAGGCCCGCGAGCGGCTCGGCCGCGATCACGGGCGTGCCGAGCGCGGGGTTGCCGAAGATCACCTTGACCGAGGGCGGCAGGGCCTCGCCCATGGATTCCGCGTTGGCCGCGTGATCGACCTGCGCCACGACGCCGCCCGCCCCCGCCCCCTTCACGGCCGCGACGAGCCGGTCCACGGCCTCGGGCACGCCGCCCGCGACCTCCATCCGCTCGAGCCCCTGCGCCGAGGCGCCGCCCGCGGCCAGGATGAGGGCCGAGGCCCGGGCCAGTCCTCTCACGCTCATGATCGTCCTCCCCGACCCCCGCGACGCGGGTTCCCTGGCGTCGAACGAGCGTGGCGGGCCGGGGGTTCCCGGTCGAGGCCACGGGCTTCCCCCCGGCCCGTTCGACGCCTAGAAGGCGGGCCATGCTCAAGGTCCGCGTCATCCCCTGCCTCGACGTCGCACGAGGCCGCGTCGTCAAGGGCGTCAACTTCGTGGACCTGCGCGACGCGGGCGACCCGGTGGAGGCGGCCGCCGCCTACGACGCGGCCGGCGCGGACGAGCTGTGCTTCCTCGACATCGGCGCCTCCCACGAGGGCCGGGACACCATCCTCGACATCGCCACGCGCGCGGCCGAGCGGTGCTTCATGCCGCTGACGATCGGGGGCGGCGTGCGGACGGCCGAGGACGTGCACCGCCTGCTGCTCGCGGGCGCCGACAAGGTGAGCCTCAACTCGGCCGCGGTCGCGCGCCCCGAGGTGGTGGGCGAGGCGGCGATGCGCTTCGGCTCGCAATGCGTCGTGGTGGCGATCGACGCGAAGGCGGTGTGCCGGGGCCGCTGGGAGGTGTTCACCCATGGCGGGCGGCGCGCGACGGGGCTCGACGCGGTGGCCTTCGCGCGCGAGATCGCGGATCGCGGCGCGGGCGAGATCCTGCTGACCTCGATGGACCGCGACGGCACGCGCGAGGGCTTCGACCTCGCGCTCACCCGCGCCGTCGCGGACGCCGTGCCGGTGCCGGTGATCGCGTCGGGGGGCGTGGGCACGCTCGACCATCTGGTCGAGGGCGCGACGACGGGCGGCGCCTCGGCGGTGCTGGCGGCCTCGATCTTCCACTTCGGCCATCACAGCATCGGTGAGGCCAAGGCGGCGATGGCCGCCGCGGGCGTGCCGGTGCGCCTCGACGGGTCCGCTCGCCCCGGCGGGCCGGGCGCGGCCAACGGGCCTGGCGCGGCCTCCGATCCGGTGCGGACGTGACGGGCGAGGCGACGGGGGCGACCCCGGAGGCGGGCGCCATCGCGCGGCTCGCGGCGACGATCGAGGCGCGGCGGGGGAGCGATCCCGAAGGCTCCTGGACGGCGCGGTTGCTGGCGCGCGGGCCGGACGCCTGCGCGGCCAAGTTCGGCGAGGAGGCGGTCGAGGCGGTGATCGAGGCCGCGCGCGGCGACGCCCCCAGGCTCACGGCCGAGGCCGCCGACGTGATCTACCACCTCCTGGTGATGTGCGCCGCGCGCGGGGTGGGCCTCGCGGACATCGAGGCGGAGCTCGCGCGGCGCGAGGGCGTCTCGGGGCTGGCGGAGAAGGCCTCGCGCTAAGGCCGCCGGGAAAGGCCGCCCGGCCGCGAGGCCGGGCGCAGTGTCGGAACGAGGGATCTGCAAGAAGCCGCGCCGGGTTCCGGACCTGCGCCGCCGATCGCGCGGCGGAGCCTCGCGGCCCGCCAGCCCCGCCACATTAACGCCACAATGCCCGGCGATGGGTTAACGCCCAGGGGTCGCGGGACGTGTTTCTTCACAAATCGCGGTCCGCGCTCGTTCGAGGGCGCCGGGCCAGTTGGCATCGACGCGCGATGGGGCCGGGGATGTCGCGCGACCAGCGCCGGCGGATGCCGCGGGACGCGTCGAGATGAGGCCGGCCCTCGTCGAAGCAGCCCACCGGGTCGATGGCGGCGTCGCCGGCGGTGAAGGCGCCGGGCTCACGCGCCTCGGCGCGGCGGCGCGCGAGCCGGCGGGATGGCGGCCAGCAGGGCCCGTGCATGTCCGCGGTGGCCACGGCAGGCTCTCAAGGGTCGCTGCGACGGCAGCCTGCCCCCTGCCCTTCCCTTCCGTCACCTTCCGGCGCGTGGAGGGGATCGCGTGTGCGGCCCCGCGTGAGGCTCGTTTCAGTCGAGGATGTCCTCGACCAGGTCCCAGGCCTCGGACAGCAGCCTGCGGCCGAGCGACCTGCGCCTGCCCTTGCGCCGGGCCCCGGCCCCCGCCGCGAGCGCGGCCAGCGCCCCAGCCGCGAGGGGCCCGACTTCTCGCGTGCCTCGGACCTTGGACGGCTTGACGACGCCCCGCGCCTGCCCCGACCCGGGGCCGTGCTCGGCCCTGAGCGCCTTCAACTCGCGCAGCGGCGCGCCGCAGGCGGCGCAGGCCAGCTCGTGCCGCGCGCGGTCGAGCCGCAGGGCCGCGCGCGCGCCGCAGTAGCAGCAGGTGGCGATCTTCGCCGTCACGCGCGGCGCGATGCGGCGTAAAGCGCCACCGCCGCGGCGTTCGAGACGTTGAGCGAACCGAAGGCGCCCATGGACGCGATCCGCGCCATCCCGTCGCAGGCGTCGCGGGTCCGCTCGCGCAGCCCGGGCCCCTCGGCGCCCAGGACGAGGCCCACCGGGCGAGGGCCGAGGGCCGCGAGCGCGTCGTCCAGCGTGGCATCGGCCTGCCCGTCGAGGCCGAGCAGGGCATAGCCCGCCTCGCCGAGCCGCGCCATGGCGGAGGCCAGGTTGGCGACGCGCAGATAGGGCTGGCGCTCCAGCGCGCCCGAGGCGGCCTTGGCCAGCGCGCCGGTCTCGGGCGCGGCGTGGCGCGCGGGCGCGACGACGGCCGCCGCGCCGAACACCTCGGCCGAGCGCAGCACCGCGCCGACGTTGTGCGGGTCGGTGACGCGGTCGAGCAGCACCAAGGGCCGCCCGTCGGCGTGGTCCTCCGGCGCGCCCCAGTCGAGCGGGCGCACCTCGAGCGCCGCGCCCTGGTGCACCGAGCCCGGGTCGAGGGGGACGGGAAAGCGGCGCGGGTCGGCGATCTCCGGCTCGGGGCCGTGGCCCGCGGCCTCGCCGAGCCGGTCGAGCGCGTTGCGGGTGACGACGAGGCGGAGCCGCTCGCGCGCGGGGTTGGCGAGCGCGTCCCGCACCGCGTGCAGCCCGAAGAGCCACAGCGTCTCGCGCGCCGAGGCGCGCCGCGCGCGCTCCTTCTCGATCACCCAGGGGGGCTTCCTCATCCGGCCCAGATGGCGGCCGCCCGGCCCGGATGCAATGCCCGAAAGCGGGGGTCCGGGGGCACGCGTGCCCCCGGTCTTGCCCCCGGTCTTGACTGGCTTTGCGCCCGCCCTTACGAGGCCCCCGTCGGGCGACGTGCTGCAAGGTGCGGCAGCGGACTGTAACTCCGCCGGGGAGACCCACGCCTGGTTCGATTCCAGGGTCGCCCACCATCTCCCCGCCCGTCCGCTCCCCGCCCGTCCGTCGCGCTCTCCCCGGCCGCTCCCGATCCGAGCACGCCGAGCCCGAGCGCCGCGAGAAGGCCCAGCGCCACCGGCCAGCCGCCCGACCCCGCTCCGAAGCCCGCTCCGGCGCCAAGGCCGGCCGCGGGGAGCACGACGTGGGCGAGGCCGGCCGCGACCTCGCCCAGGCCCGCGCAGGCGACGAGCGCGATCAGGGCGTGGCGGATCATGGGGCGTGCGGGCATCGGGGGCCTCCCCTGCGAGGATGGCCCAGCCTGGCGCGCCGCGCCCGCCGCCGGCAGTCTGGAATCCCCGCCCCCCGGCGCGCGATCGGCCCTCGGGCGGGGGGCGACCGGGGCCCGGCGGCGGTCGGGGGCGATCCTCCGCCGCCCGCTCCCCGCCCAGCCCGGCGCCCCGCCCGCGTCGAATCTCGCCTGCGTCAGATCACGGGCTCGGGGTCGAGCGTGGTGGACCACAGCTCGGTGTCGGCGCGGTCCATCAGGCGCACCGTCATGCGGCCCGTGGCGCCCTCGATGTCCACCAGCCCGAAGAACTGGAGCCCCTCGGAGGGCGGCAGGTTCGCCCGGCCCTCCTCGGGCGCCTTCACGAAGCGCACCTCGGGCCCGAAGGTCATGTCGAGCGCGCCCGGCCCGAAGGTGCCCGCGTGGATCGGGCCCGAGACGAACTCCCAGAACGGCTCGAAGTCCTGCGACGACGCCCGGTCGGGGCTGTAGTGGTGGGCCGCGGTGTAGTGCACGTCGGCCGTGAGCCACACGGTGTTCCTGACGCCCGCCGAGCGGATGAAGCGCAGCAGATCCTCGATCTCCAGCTCGCGGCCGCGGGCGGGGCCGTCCACGCCGTTCGCCACCGCCTCGACGCCCGCCTGCGCGCGGAAGTCGTCCCACACGATGAGGCCGATCGGCATGTCCGACGCGATCACCTTCCAGGTCGCGCGGCTGTCGGCCAGCGCGCGCTTCAGCCAGGCCATCTGCCGCGCGCCGAGCACGCGGGCCTCGGGGGTGAGCGTCTCCTGCATGCCGTCCGAGTTGGCGCCGCGGTAGGAGCGCAGGTCGAGGAAGAAGATGTCGAGATGCGGCCCGTAGGCGATCTTCCGATAGACGCGGCCGGGCTCCTCGGGCGTGACGCGGATCGGCGTCATCTCGTGGAAGGCCCGGGAGGCGTTGGCCGCGAGCACGTCGATCGCCTTGATCGCGTAGCGCTCGTCGGAGACGAGAATCCTTGGCCGCCGACCAGTTGTTGGTGACCTCGTGGTCGTCCCACTGGGAGAAGGTCGGCAGCCGCGCGTTCATGTCGCGCAGGTGCGCGTCGAGCATGTTGTAAAGCCACTGGCCGCGATACTCGTCGAGCGTCTCGGCCACCTTGCGCTTGGCGTCCGTCAGCACGACGTTGCGCCAGGTGCCGCCGCCCTCCAGCTCGACCACCTCCTCCATCGGCCCGTCGGCGTAGACCGTGTCGCCCGAGTGGATGAGGAAGTCGGGCTCGCGCCCGGCGATGGTCGCGTAGGTCCGCATGCCCTCGGCGTCGATGCCCCAGCCCTGCCCGGCCGTGTCGCCCGACCAGGCGAAGCGCACGTCGCGGCGGTCGGTCGGCGCGGTGCGGAAGCGCCCGACGATCGGCTCGGAGACGGCGTTCACGTCGTCGAGATCCTGCGCCGTGAAGCGGTAGAACACGTCCTGGCCCGAGGGCAGGTCGGTCAGCAGGCGCTTGACGGCGAGGTCGCTCGTGGGCAGCGCGTCGATCGCGGCCAGCTCGCGCGCGTCCGCGAAGCTCTCGGCGGTGGCGATCTCGGTGCGGATGCGCGAGGGGCGGTCCACCCGCGTCCAGATCATGCCCGAGCCGGGGTCCACGTCGCCCGACTGGACGCCGTGGGTGAAGCTCGGCCGTCCCTGGGCGCGCGCCAGCGCGGGCGCGGCGAGCACGACGCCGAACGCGGCGCCGCCCGCGAGGACGGAGCGTCGGCTCGGGCCGCGGGGTCGGCTCGACGGGAAGAGTCGTCGGGGCATGGGATGTCCTCCTCTGGCGGTCGGGTCGGCGAAGCTTCGCCGCCGAACCATACGCCTTCGCGACGGCCGCGCGACGGGTCGGTGACAGCTTGAGCCCGCGAGGCCCATCGCCTAGCGTCGCCGCTCGATCGCGCCGCCCAAGGAGAGGACGCCATGACGGACGAGCAGACCGCGCGCCACGGCTTCGACACGCTCCAGGTCCACGCGGGCGCCAAGCCCGACCCGGCGACCGGCGCGCGCCAGACGCCGATCTACCAGACCACCGCCTACGTCTTCCGCGACGCCGAGCACGCGGCCCGGCTCTTCAACCTCCAGGAGGTCGGCTACATCTACTCGCGCCTGACCAACCCCACCGTCTCGGTGCTGGCCGAGCGGGTGGCGGTGCTGGAGGGCGGAGTCGGCGCGGTGGGCTGCGCGAGCGGGCACGCGGCGCAGATCCTGGCGCTCTTCCCGCTGATGGCGCCGGGGCGCAACGTGGTGGCCTCGACGCGGCTCTACGGCGGCACGGTCACGCAGTTCACCCAGACCTTCAAGCGCTTCGGCTGGTCCGCCAAGTTCGTGGACTTCGACGACGAGGAGGCGGTGGCTGCTGCCATCGACGAGGACACCCGCGCGGTGTTCTGCGAGGCGATCGCCAACCCCGGGGGCTACGTCACGGATCTCGCCGCCGTGGTCCGGATCGCCGACGCCGCGGGGCTCCCGGTGATCGTGGACAACACCTCGGCCACCCCCTACCTGTGCCGCCCCATCGAGCACGGCGCCACCATCGTCGTGCATTCGACCACCAAGTACCTCACCGGCAACGGCACCGTCACGGGGGGCGTGGTGGTCGATTCGGGCCGCTTCGACTGGACCGCCTCGGGCAAGTTCCCTTCGCTGTCGGAGCCCGAGCCCGCCTATCACGGCCTCAGGTTCGCCGAGACCTTCGGGCCGATGGCCTACACCTTCCACGGCATCGCCGTCGGGCTCAGGGATATCGGCATGACGATGAACCCGCAGGCGGCGCACTACACCTTGATGGGGATCGAGACGCTCTCGCTGCGCATGGACCGGCACGTGGCGAACGCCGTGAGGATCGCGCGCTGGCTCGAGGCCGACCCGCGGGTGGACTTCGTGACCTATGCCGGGCTCGAGTCCTCGCCCTACCACCACCGCGTGGCGCAGGTCTGCCCGAAGGGCGCGGGCGCGATCTTCACCTTCGCGGTCAAGGGCGGCTACGACGCCTGCATCAGGCTGATCGACGCGGTGGAGATCTTCTCGCACGTCGCCAACCTCGGCGACACGCGGAGCCTCATCATCCACTCGGCCTCCACGACGCACCGCCAGCTCGAGGAGAACCAGCAGCGCGCCGCCGGCGCCGATCCGGAGGTGGTGCGCGTCTCGATCGGCATCGAGGACGCGGACGACCTCATCGCCGACCTCGACCAGGCGCTGGCCAAGGCCACGGCCTGACGGCGGCGCCGCGGCCGTCCGGCGGGACCGACCGGGCGCCGGGTCGTCGTCCCCGCCGGTCCGCGTGCGGGCTTCGGGCGGGGCGTCAGTCCGCGGCGGCCTCCTCGCCCAGGGCGAACACCATCCGCACGCTGGCCGTCGTCTCGACCTCGCCTTGGGCGATCGGCACCGAGTCGGCCACCGCGCGGTCGAAGGCGGCCATGGGGCGGGGCCCCCCACCCCCGCCCAATCCTCCATCCGCAGCACCGGCCCGAGCGGCAGGCCCGCGGCCTCGGCCAAGGTCTCGGCCGCCAGGCGCGCGTCGGCGACGGCCCGCCTGCGGGCCTCGGCCCTCGCCGATCCGGGGTCCGACAGCGCGAAGGAGAGCCCGTCGATGCGGTTGGCCCCGGCCTCGGCGGCGGCGTCGATCACCCCGCCCAGTCCGTCGAGGTCGCGCACGCGCACGGTGACGACGTTCGAGGCGACGTAGCCCGAGACCACCTCCTCGCCGTCCTGCCGCTGGTAGCCGTAGCGCGGATCGAGGCTCAGCTCGGAGGTCTGGAGGTCGGCCTCGGCCACGCCCGCGGCGCGCAGCGCCTCGATCAGCGCCCGCGCGGCCCGGCTCGCGGCGTCGAGGGCCCGGGCCGCCTCCTCCGCCTCGGCCTGGGCGCCGAGGCGCAGCGTCGCCATGTCGGGCGCCGCGGCGACGCGGCCCTCGCCGCCGACGACGACGCGCGCGGGGCGCTCGCGCGAGCCGGCATCGGGCGCCGCGTCCTGGGCGGCGGCCGAGGCGGCGAGCAGGGCGACGCCGAGCGGGACGGCGCGGAGGGTCGGGGCGAGGCGGCGCATGGGGATCTCCGGACGGTGGCGAAGGGCGCCCGGCACAGTGCCTCGCCGCGCGGCCCGCGCCAAGGGCCCGGCGCGAATCGCCCCCGGGCGGCGGGGACGCCGCGCCGCGCCCCGCGGGCCGCTGGGATCCGACCTGCGGCGGGACGCGCTCGGGCGCCGCAGGTGCGCCAGGGCGCCGCCGGCTCCGACGGGCGAGGTGGAAATCCGACCGGGCGGCGGACCCGCGCCGGGCCGGCCGGCAGGGCGTTGCCGAGAGGCCGGCGATCGCCCGCCATGCGTCGCCTCGCCTTTGCATGGCGCCCTCCATCCTGTATCCTCGCCGCGCGTGGACCCGCGGCCTCGATCGGCCCGGAGCCCGCTTCGGGACGAGCGCCGCCGCCGGACGCCCGCTCGGGGCCGTGAGGCCAGACGACGCCGGAGGGGGACGTCCATGGCGGAGCTTGCGCTCGACCTCGATCACGACGCCATCGCGCTGCTGCGCCGGAGCCCCGGGGGGGGCGGGCGGGACGGCTGGGAGCGGCTCGACGAGGCGCGGCTGGACGCGCCCGACCTCGACGCGCGGCTGCGCGCGCTGCGCGACGCCGCCGAGGCGGCGGTGTCGGGTGGGCCGGGATCGGGTGAGATGGTCGAGGCCGAGCTGGTCATCCCCGACAGCCAGATCCTCTATCTCGACATCGACCTCGACGACGAGGGGATCGAGGGCTGGGACGCGATGGAGCCCGGCGAGAGGCGTGCCGCCCTGGCCCAGGCGCTGGAAGGGCGCACGCCCTACGAGCCCCGCGAGCTGGCGTTCGATTGGCACGGCAGGGCCCCATGGCTGCGCCTCGCCGTCGTCACCGCGCAGACCCTGCGCGAGGCCGAGGCCTTCGCGCGCGCCTACGGCTTCGCCCCCGCGCGCCTGCGGGCCCGGCCCGGCGACGAGGCCGGATTCCCGGCCGCGCCCGACTTCGGCAGGCCCCCCGCGACCGCGCCGGCCGCCCCCGCGCCGGCCCCTCCCGCCCCCGCGGCGCCGCGCGCGTCCGAAGGGCCGAGCCCTGGTCCCGAAGCGGCGGCCGACCCGCCGACGGCGCGGGCGTCCCCGAGGGCCGGCGGCGCCAAGCTCCTGGCCATCGCAGTGGCCCGCGCGGCGCGCGAGGCGCGGGGCGGCGCGTCGAGGACGCGCGGCCGGGGCGCCGCCGGGCCCGGGGCCGACCGCGCCGAGCGGGCCGAGCCGGCCTCGCCCGGCACGCGGGATCGCCCGGCCGGGCCGGGCCGGCCGCGCCGGCGGCGCGGGCTGGCGATCGCGGGCGGGCTCGCGGCGCTGGTGGCGCTGGCCTCGACCGCGGCGCTGACGCTTTGGCCCGACCCGCAGGGTGGCGACCGGGTCGCGGTCGCGCCGACCGCCCCGGCCGAGCCGGTGCCGGCCCCGAGCGCGTCGCCCGCGCCCAAGCCCCGGCCGTTCGACGCCGAGCCCGTCGTCGTCCCGGTCCCGTCGGCGGGCGCGCCCACTCGGACGGCCGAAGCCGACCCGGATCGCGCGCGCCCCTCCACGGCGCAGGACGACCGCGCGGCGCGCACCGACCCTCCGATCGCGCCCCAGACCGATCTCGACCGGGCGCGCGCGTCCTACGCCGCCACCGGGATCTGGCAGCGGCCGCCCGAGCCGATCGCGCTCCCCGAGCCGCAGGAGGTCGCGGCGCCGCCCAATGCGCCCGCCCGGGAGGCCGGCGATCCGGCCGCCGGGGCCGCCCCGGCGGCGCTGCTGGTGCCTCCGGCCGAGACGACTGCCGACCCGCCGCCCGCGGCGATGCCGCCGCCGCCGCCGCCCGACGCGGCCTTCGCGCTCGGCGCCGACGGCCGCGTCGCGGCCACGCCCGAGGGCGCGATGACGCCGGACGGCATCATCGTCTACGCCGCCGCCCCGCCGCAGCAGCCGCCCGCCCGCCCGCCCGAGACGATGTCGCCCCAGACGACCTCGCCCCAAACGACCTCCCCCGAGACGACCTCGCCCGAGATGCCCCCCCCTGAGACGACCCCTCCGCTGGACGCGGCGTCCCCGGGTCCGGCCCGGGATCCGGCCCTGGCGGACGCCCGGCCCCGTCCGCGCCCCGAGGACGGCGAACGTCCCGCCGCCGAGGCGCCGCCCGGGGCCGTGACCGACGCCGTGGCCGACGCGCTGGCCGACGCGCTGGCCGAGGCGCTGACGGGCGGGGCCGCGCCCGAGGGTCGGGCGGGGGCCGCCGTGACGCCGGCGCTCAGGCTGGACCCGGCGGCCCCCGGCGCGCCGACGGACGGGGCGGCGGACGGGGCGGCGGCGGCCTCGCTGTTCCGCGCCCCCGAGGTGCTGCCCGAGGTCACGCCCGCCGGGACCACGATCATCGACGAGGGCACGGCGAGCGCCTTCGCGGTCGCGGCCTCGCTGCGGCCCTATGCGCGGCCGGGCGACCTGGCGCAGAGCGCCGAGGCGGCGCGCGCCGCGCAGGCCCCGCCGCCGCAGGCCCAGCAGGCCGCGCAGGCGGCCGCGGCGACGATCCGCACCGCGGCGGCGCCGGCGCCCGTCGCCGCTCCCCAGCCCCCGCCCGTCGTCGCGCCCGCGCCCGCCACCGCGGCCCCGGCGATCCCGAGCCGCGCCTCGGTGGCGCGGCGCGCCACGGTCGAGAACGCGCTGGCGATGCGCCGGCTCGCGCTGATGGGCGTGTTCGGCGCCCAGGGCGCGCGGCGCGCCCTGGTGCGGCTGCCCTCGGGGCGGTTCGAGAAGCTCAAGGTCGGCGACCGCCTCGACGGCGGCCAGGTGACGGCGATCGGCGACGGGCGGCTGATCTACGTCCGCCGCGGGCGCAGCCTCGCGCTCGACATGCCGCGGGAGTGAGGAGGGCCCCCGGCGCGCCCCGCCCCGCCGGTGGGCGGGGAGGCGCCGGCCGGGGGATCACTCCGCCGCCGTGGCCTTGAGCACGCCGCGGTCGATCTGGTCCTGCTCGATCGACTCGAAGAGCGCCTTGAAGTTGCCCTCGCCGAAGCCGTCGTCGCCCTTCCTCTGGATGAACTCGAAGAAGATCGGCCCGATCACCGTGCGCGAGAAGATCTGGAGCAGGATCCGCGTCTCGCCGCCCCCCACGACGCCCTCGCCGTCGATCAGGACGCCGTGCTCGGCCATGCGGTCCAAGGGCTCCTCGTGGCCGCTCACGCGCTCGCGCGACAGCTCGTAGTAGGACTGCGGGGGCTTCGGCATGAAGCGCACGCCGCGCCGGGCGATCTCGTCCACGGCCGAGTAGATGTCGCGCGCGCCCACGGCGATGTGCTGGATGCCCTCGCCGTTGTAGCGCTTGAGGTATTCGACGATCTGCCCGGTCTCGCCGCGGTCCTCGTTGATCGGGATGCGGATGCGCCCGCAGGGCGAGGTCAGCGCGCGGGAGTGGAGCCCGGTGAACTTGCCCTCGATGTCGAAGAACCGGATCTCGCGGAAGTTGAAGATGCGGCCGTAGAAGTCGAACCACAGATCCATGTTGCCGCGATGGACGTTGTGCGTGAGGTGGTCGAGGTAGTGGAAGCCGACGCCCTCGGGATGCGCCGTCCCGATCCAGTCGAACTCGGCGTTGTAAGGGCTCGCCTCGTAGTAGTCCTCGACGAGGTAGATGAGCGAGCCGCCGATGCCCACGATCGCGGGCACGTCCATCACGCGGTCGTCCGCGTCGTAGGGCTCGGCGCCCTTCGAGACGGCGTGCTCGTAGGCATGGCGCGCATCGACCACGCGCCAGGCCATCGAGGGGGCGCAGGGGCCGTGCTCGGCCACGAAGCGCATCGCGTGCGAGCCCGGCTCGGCGTTGATCACGTAGGTGATGTCGCCCTGCTGCCACAGCTCGACGGCCTTGGTCTTGTGGTCGGCGACGTGGGCGTAGCCCTGGCGGCGGAAGGTCTCGCGGAGCCGCTCGGGATCCTCGTGGGCGAACTCGACGAACTCGAAGCCGTCGGTGCCGGCGGGGTTCCGGTCGGTGATCGTGGCCTTCGGGGCGTCGTGGGGGAACGGTCCCATGGTGGTCCTCCTCTGAACGATGGCGAAGGTAGCGCAGCGCCACGGGGGATGCCGCGCATCCCGGCCCCGGATCGGCCCGTCCGGCGCGCAGACCTTGCGCGCCGGGGACGAGGCGCGCAGGATCCGCGCGTGGCCGCCCTCGACGACATCGACCTTGCGCTCCTCGACGCGCTCCAGCGCGATGGGGCCGTGACCTCCGAGGCGCTCGGCCGGCGTCTGGGGTTGTCGGCCTCCCAGGCCGGGCGACGGCGCGCGCGGCTCGAAGCCATGGGCGTCGTGAAGGGCTACGGCGCGCGGCTCGACGCCCGCGCGCTCGGGCTCGCCGTCCAGGCCTTCGTGCAGGTCCAGATGGCCGTCCACGACCCCGCGGCCGCGCGCGACTTCGGCCGCCGCGTCGAGACGCAGCGCGAGGTGGTCGCCGCCTGGACGCTGACCGGCGAGGCCGACTACCTGCTGCGGGTGCGCTGCGCCGACCT
This sequence comes from uncultured Alphaproteobacteria bacterium, assembly GCA_963799455.1. Lineage (GTDB taxonomy): Bacteria > Pseudomonadota > Alphaproteobacteria > Rhodobacterales > Rhodobacteraceae > CAWCXF01. The sequence goes on from CAWCXF010000008.1 coordinate 648,889, forward strand.
CGCGGCGCTCAACAGGCTGATCCACGAGGTGCTGCTGCCGCACCGCGCCGTCGCCCGCGTCCAGAGCCAGATCGTCATGGCCGAGCTCAAGGCCGACGCGCCGCTGCCGATCTGACCGGTAGCGGCCGGACCGACCGGCAGCGGTCGGACCGGCCTGCGATGCCCGGCGCAGCGGGACTTTCGGCCCCGGGAAGGCGGGCCCGCCGCCCCTCGCGCGGCCCGGCCCCCGCGCCTCCGGGCTCCGCCGCCGCCGAGGAGCCGTCTCGGCCCTCCGCTCGCCGCGCGGGCACGGCGCCTCCCTATCCGGCGCCCCCGGGCGATCGGCGCCGGTCGAGCCGCCGGGAGCCCTGCCACCCGGGTCCGGTTTCGTGTAGGTTGCGCGACCAGAGGGGGGATGCGCATGGAAGGCTTCCTGTTCCAGGCCACGATCTACCTGCTGGCCGCGGTGCTCGCGGTGCCGGTGGCCACGCGGCTGGGCTTGGGCTCGGTGCTGGGCTACCTGCTGGCGGGCATCGTCATCGGCCCGGTGCTCGGGCTGGTGGGCTCCGAGGCGATGGATCTCCAGCACTTCGCCGAGTTCGGCGTCGTCATGATGCTGTTCCTGATCGGGCTCGAGCTCGAGCCGCGATCGCTGTGGGACATGCGGCGCAACCTGATCGGGCTGGGCGGCCTCCAGGTGACGGTGACGGCCGCGCTCGTCACGCTGGGGGGGCTCGCGCTCGGGCTCGACTGGAACGAGGCGATCGCGGTGGGGCTCGTGCTGGCGCTGTCCTCGACCGCGATCGTGCTCCAGACGCTCAGCGAGAAGAACCTGATGCGCACCCAAGGGGGACGCTCGACCTTCTCGGTGCTGCTGACCCAGGACATCGCCGTCATCCCGATGCTGGCGCTGCTGCCGCTGCTGGCGGCCGCCCATGGGCGCGCGTCCTCGGCCGAGGACGCGCTCATGCAGGAGGGCGCTTCGGTGAGCCTCGTGGAGGGGCTGCCGGGCTGGGGCGTCACGCTGGTCACGCTGGCGGCGGTGGGCGCCGTCATCCTGATCGGGCTCTACCTGATCCGCCCGGCCTTTTACTTCATCGACAAGGCGCGGCTGAGGGAGATGTACACCGCCTTCGCGCTGCTCATCGTGGTGGGCATCGCCACGCTGATGAACATGGTCGGGCTCTCGCCCGCGCTCGGGGCCTTCATGGCCGGCGTCGTGCTCGCCAACTCCGAGTTCCGCCACGAGCTCGAATCGGACATCGAGCCCTTCAAGGGGCTGCTGCTGGGCCTCTTCTTCATCACCGTCGGCGCGGGCATCAGCTTCCCGGCGCTCCTGGAGGCGCCGCTGACGCTGGTGGGCATCACGCTGTCGGTGATGGCGGTCAAGGGCGCCGTTCTGTGGGTGCTGGCCACCGCCTTCGGGCTGCGCAAGCGCGACCGCTGGCTCTTCACGTTGGGGCTCGCGCAGGCGGGCGAGTTCGGCTTCGTGCTGGTGAGCTTCGCGCGCCAGCAGGCCGTCGTGCCGGGCGCGCTGGCCGAGGTCCTGCTGATGGTGATCGCGCTGTCGATGCTGCTGACGCCCTTGTTCTTCATCGCCTACGACCTCCTGTCGCGCCGCCAGTCGGCGCCAAAGGACGAGCCCCCCCCCGACGAGATCGACCAGCGCCATCCCGTCATCATCGCCGGCATCGGCCGCTTCGGGCAGGTCGTGAACCGGATGTTGCAATCGACCGGCATCCCCACCACCGTGCTCGACCGCGACCTGGAGGCCGTCACCCTGATGCGCAGCTTCGGCTTCAAGGGCTTCTTCGGCGACCCCACCCGGCGCGAGATCCTGGAGGCCGCCGGCCTCGCCGACGCCAAGGTGCTGGTGGTGGCGCTCGACGACCCGGCCTCGGCGATCCGGCTCACCCGCGTCGCCCGCCGCGCCAAGCCAGACCTCAGGATCGTCGCGCGCGCCCGCGACCGCGTGCATGTCTACCAGCTCTACCGCGCCGGCGCCGACGACATCGTGCGCGAGGTGTTCGACAGCTCGCTGCGCGCGGGCCGCTACGCTCTGGAGGCGATGGGCCTGAGCGACTTCCAGGCGCACGAGCGCTCCACCGCCTTCTACCACGCCGACCGCGCCGCCCTGCGCGAGCTGGCGGAGCTCTGGAAGCCCGGCGTCAAGATCACCGACAACCCCGCCTACATGGAGCGAGCGCGCGAGCTCAACCGCGACCTGGAGACCGCCATCGTCACCCAGCTCGACCGCCGCGCCGAGGACCGCGCCGCCGCCCACCACGAGAGCCGCAGCGACGCCGCCTGAGCCGGGACACCGACTGCGAGTCGGGGCGCCGACTGCGGGTCGGGGCGCCGACTGCGAGCCCGGGCGCCGACTGCGGGTCGGGACGCCAGCGGTGGACCCGGAGGCCGGCCGGGGTCGGAGGCACCGGCCGCGGGTCGGAACGGCGACCGGGAGTTGGGATGCCAACCGCCCGTCGGGGCGCGCCGGCCGATGTCTCCGAAGCGGGCCGCCTGCCCGGTCGGCGGTCGGGGGCGGCGCGCCGACCGCTCGGACGAGGGCCGGGGGCGAAAGACGCATGGGGCCATCGGCGGCCGGTCCGGCCGACGCACTTGGAGGCGAGTTCCTCGGGCGCTCCGCCCGGGCCTCCGCCTCGAGCAGCGCCCCGTTGCGGTGCAGGCGTCGAAGCGACGGCGAGGACTTGGGCCGCAGGACCGCGCCACGACGCCGGCGCGCGGGCGGTCCCGGACGGCGCGAGCCCGCCGGAGAGGCGCCTCAGCCCTCGCTGACGCCGGCCTCCTCGAAGGTCGCCATGCCCGCCTGGCACTCGGCGGCGGCGCGCAGCACCGGGATGGCGAGCGCCGCCCCCGTCCCCTCCCCGAGCCGCATCCCGAGCGACAGCAGCGGGTCGAGCCCGAGCCGCGCGAGCAGCGCCGCGTGGGGCGCCTCGGCCGAGACGTGGCCCGCCAGGCAATGCGCCAGGGCGCCGGGCCGGGCGGCCTCGAGCACGGCCGCTGCGGCGGTGGCGATGTAGCCGTCGAGGATCACCGGCACGCACCGCAGCCGCGCGCCGAGCACCGCCCCCGCGATCGCCGCGATCTCGCGCCCGCCGAGCGCCATGAGCGCCACGAGCGGATCGCGCGCGGCCTCCGGGTTGACGGCGAGCCCGAGCCGCACCGCGCGGGCCTTGGCCGCGAGCCCCGAATCGTCCACCCCCGTCCCGCGCCCGACCCAATCCTCCGGCGCGCCTGCGTGGAGCGCGTGGCAGAGCGCGGCGGCCGAGGTGGTGTTGCCGATCCCCATCTCGCCCGCGACCAGCAGGTCCGTCCCTGCGCCCACGGCCTCCATGCCGACCCGCATCGCCCGGACCACCTCCGCCTCGCTCATCGCGGGGCCTTTCGTGAAGTCGGCGGTGGGGCGTCCCAGCTCGATCGGGTGAACCGTCAGGTGGGCCCCGACCGCGCGGGCGATCTGGTTGATCGCCGCCCCACCGGCCTCGAAGCCCGCCACCATCTGCGCCGTGACCTCGGGCGGGTAGGCCGAGACGCCCAAGGTTGCGACCCCGTGCTCGCCCGCGAACACCGCCACCTGCGGCGCCGTCACGCGGCCCCTCGCCTCGCCGCGCCAGCCGGCGAGCCAGACCGCCAGATCCTCGAGCCGCCCGAGCGACCCCGGCGGCTTGGTCAGCCGGGCCTGCCGCGCGCGCGCCTCGGCGCGCGCCGCGTCGGAGGGCTCCGGCAGCCGCGCGAGCAGCGCGCGCACGGCGTCGAGGTCGGCGGGCGCCTGGTCGCGGAGGTCGTTCATGGGGGTTCCTCGCATCGCTCCGCGCGGCGATAGAGGAGGCGCGCGCAAGGGTCCAGGGCGGGCGGAGGCGAGGGCTCGGCGCGGGAGGGGCGGGCGACGGGGCGCCGGGAACGCGGCCGCCGGGCCCGTCGCGCGGCAAGGCGAGCGGTCCCCCTGGCGCCCCCCGATGCGAGGACGGGTGCTCGACGAGCCGCCCGGCGCGCGCGGGCACGGGCGCGGGCGTGGGGGGCTCCCGAGTGGGAGCGCCGCGGCGCTCCACCCGGTCGTCCGCAGGACGCCCCGGCCGCCGGAGGATGGCGGATGGGAGGCCGGCGGTCCAGGGTGACGGGCGACGAGGGGGGGAGCATGGCGGGCGGACGACCGATCGAGGCGGGCGACCTGGCGGCGGCGCTGGGGCTGCTGACGCGCCTGCCGGTGCGGGCGAGCCGAGCGGCGCGCGAGCGTGGCGCGCGCGCCGCCTGGGCCTATCCGCTCGCCGGCGCGCTCGTGGGCGCGCTGGCGGGGCTCGCGGGCTGGGCGGCGCTGGCGCTCGGCCTGCCGGGGCCGGTGGCGGCCGGGCTCTTGCTGAGCGTCCAGGTCGTGCTGACCGGCGCGCTCCACGAGGACGGGCTCGCCGACGTGGCCGACGGCTTCTGGGGCGGCTGGACGCCCGCGCGGCGGCTCGAGATCATGCGCGACAGCCGGATCGGCGCCTACGGCGCGCTGGCGCTGATCCTGACGCTGGGGCTGCGCTGGTCCTCGCTCGCGGCGCTGCCACCCGAGGCGCTCCTGCCGGCGGCCATCGCCGCAGGCGCCCTGTCGCGGGCCGGCATGGTGGCGGTGATGGCGGCGCTGCCGCCGGCGCGCGCCGAGGGGCTCTCGGCGCGGGTCGGTCGGCCGGCGGCGGTCACCGCGGCGCTCGGCGGGGCGCTCGCGCTGGCGCTGGCAGGGCTCGCCGTCGGGCCCGCGGCGGCGTTCGTCGCGGCAACCGCGGTGAGCATCGCGGCGGTGGGCATGGCGGCGCTCGCACGGTCCCGGATCGGCGGCCAGACCGGCGACGTGCTGGGCGCGACGCAGCAGGCGGGCGAGCTGGCGGCCCTCATCGCGCTCGTGGCGCTGAGCTGAGGGAACGACCACCGGCATCGGGCGGCGCGCGTCGTCCCGCCGGACGGCCGCGGCGCCGAGCCCCCGCTCCGGCACAGCGAGGCCGGAGCTGAGGGTCCGGCGGCCCGAGCGGAGCCGGGGACGGCCCGCGCCTGAGGGCCGAACGTCGCGCCTGGGCACGCCCGGTCCGAGACCCGCAAGCAGCTCACCGTCCTCGGACGACCCGCGCACGCTCCCCGAGCGGCGTCACGGCCGCGACCTGGCATCCGGCCCGCCATCCGCCGGCCCGCGCTCGGGCCCGCCGTCCGCGCTCGGGCCGGCGCTCGACCGTCAATCCGGCGGCCCGCCTTCAGGCTCAGGCGGCGGGGGCGCGGGCGGTCAGAACCTCGTCGATGCGGCCCTGGGCTTCGTCCTCCGTCACGCCTTCCGCGGCGGCGATCTCGCGCGTCAGCCGCTCCAGCGCCGCCTCGTAGAGCTGGCGCTCGGAGTAGGACTGCTCGCGCTGGCTGTCGGCGCGGTGAAGGTCGCGCACCACCTCGGCGATGGCGATGAGGTCGCCCGAGTTGATCTTCTGCTCGTATTCCTGGGCGCGGCGCGACCACATCGCCTTCTTGACCTTGGCCTTGCCGCGCAGCGTGGCGAAGCAGCGCGCGACGATGCCCTCGTCGGCCAGGGCCCGCATGCCCACGCTCTCGGCCTTGTGGGTCGGCACGCGCAGCGTCATCTTGTCCTTGTCGAAGGAGATCACGAAGAGCTCGAGCGCGTGGCCCGCCACCTCCTGCTCCTCGACGGCGACGATGCGCCCGACCCCGTGGGCAGGGTAGACGACGTGGTCGCCGGGGTTGAACTTGCGCTTGGCCTTGGTCATTCCGATGGTCCCTCGGGCCGACCGCGCCGCTGGCGCGCCGGCCTTGTCATTCGCAATGTGTCACCCGCGCCCGCGGGACGGGGCCGACGCCCGGCGCCCCTCGTGTCGGGGAGCGGCGCGAGCGCACCGCATAGCACAGCCGCCGGCCCGCAGGAAGCCGCCCGCGCGGGACGGCGTCAGCCGCCCTCGCCCGCGGCCTCCGAGAACAGCGCCATCTTGCCCTCCTTGCCGTCCATCTCGTCGGCGTCGGGGAGCGGATCCTTCTTGGTGACGATGACGGGCCAGGCCTCGGAATGCTTGCGGTTGAACTCGACCCAGGTCTCCATCCCCGGCTCGGTGTCGGGGCGGATCGCGTCCGCCGGGCATTCGGGCTCGCAGACGCCGCAGTCGATGCACTCGTCGGGATGGATCGCCAGCATGTTCTCGCCCTCGTAGAAGCAGTCCACGGGGCACACCTCGACGCAGTCGGTGTACTTGCAGGCGATGCAGTTCTCGGTGACGACGTAGGTCATGGCGGATCCCCTCGGGCCCGGGCGATGGGCCGGCGACGACGGAGGGCGTGTCGGGACGGCGGACCGGGCGCGTGGCTCAGGTATCGTCGCGCGCGCAGGTGTTCAACCACCCGGCCCGGCCCGGCGCCGCCGCGCCGCGGCGTCAACCGGCCCCGCCCCGGCCTCAGCCCTCCGGCCCCGCCGCGCCGCGCCCCCTGCGCAGGCGCTCCATCGCGCGGCGGTCGCGGCCGGTGGGCCGCCCGCCCGGCTCGGGCGGCGGCGGGGCGTCGGGGTCGGGCGCGGGCGTCAGGTCGTCGTAGAGCGCCTGCGCCTCGGGTGCGGGTCCGCGCCGGTGCCCCACGGCGAGGACGCGGATCACGCGCACTCGCCTGGCCTGCGGAAAGGTGAGCGTGTCGCCGGGGCCGATCGCGCGGCCGGGCTTGGCGCAGGGATCGCCATTGAGGCGCACGCGCCCGTCCGACACCAGCGCAGCGGCCGCGGCGCGGGTCTTGAGGAAGCGCGCGAACCACAGCCACTTGTCGATCCGCTGGGTCGGCCGGCCCTCGGGCGCCGCCCCCGCCTCGGCTCGGGCCTCCCCCAAGCCTACTCCTTGTCCCGCAGGCCCATCAGGGCGGCAGCGAAGGGGTTGTCGGGGTCGATGCGGTCGCGGCGGGCGTCGCGCGAGGAGCCGGCGGTATAGCGCTTCGGGGACTGGTCCCCGGAGGCCCCTCCCCGCTCGCCGCCGCGGTGGTCCTTGCCGCGCTGCTCGCCGTCTCGATTGCCCTTGCCGCGCGGGCCGCCGCGGCCGTCCTTGCCGCGAGCGGCGGCGCCCCCCTGAGCACGCCGGGCGCCGTCGCGCTCGGCCTCGGACGCGGCCCCGGCCGCCGGGCGAGCCGCGTCGCCCTCACCGCCCTCACCGCCGCGCGAGCGGTTGCGGCCACGCGGCGGGCGCCGGGCGCCCTCCCCGGCCCCGGCCGCCTCGCTCCGCCCGTCGCGGTTGCCGCCACGGCCGCGGGACCGGCCGGCCCAGGTGAAGGTGTAGTAGGTCTCGACCTCGGCCGGCGCCTCGTCGCCGGCCTTCAGGGGTCCATCGTCGGCCCCGGCCCGCGTCTCGGCTGTGGTCTCGGCCTCGGGCTCGGGCTCGGGCTCGGGCTCGCCGAGCGGCTCGGCGGTCGCGCCCGTCGCAGGGTCGCCTTCGAACGCCGCGGGCGCCTCGCCGGGCTCGGGCGCGGCGTCGCCCATCGGGGGCGCGGCGTCGCCCATCGGGGGCGAAGCGACGGCCGCCCCCGCCTCGCCCGTCGCGGCCGACTCGGCGACCGCTGCCACCGACCCGCCTTTCGCGGCCGGCTCGGCGACGGACGCCGGCGCGGCTCCGCCCTCGGCGGTCGAGGGCGCCTCGCCGGGGCGGGGGGCCTCAGCCTCCGCAGCGGCCGATCCGTCGCCCGCCGGCGCCGCGCTCGCCGCCTCGCCCGCCATGCCGGGCGTCTGCGGCGGGATCTCGGCGGGCGTGCCCGGTCCAGGGGCCCCCGGCGGGATCTCGGGCATGTCCGGGGTCGTGGGCGGCACCTCGCCCGGCATCTGGCCGGGCCGCTCTGACGGGGCGTCGGGCACCTCGACGGGCGTCTCGGGCACGCCGCGCTCGGGCACGTCGGGGTCCGGCAGCTCCGGGTCGCCGCCGGGCGTGACGTCGGGGTCGGGCACCTCGGGGGCCGGGTCGGGCGCGATGTCGGGCTGGTCGGGGGCGGGCGGCACCTCGCCCGGCAGGTCGCCGGGGGTCTCGGGCGGGCTGCCGGGGATCTCGGTCGGGGGCTCGCCGGGCTGCTGCTGGGCCTTGACCTTCGGCCGCTCGGCGCGCTCGGCGCGGTAGCCCAGGCCCTCCATCAGATGCGCGAACTGCTCCAGCGTGGTGCCGGTGATCGAGAGCATCCCGGGCTTGGCCTCGAAGCCCGAGCGCGAGTCCTCCGCGCGCAGCATGTCGGCCAGCCGCTCCAGCATGTCGATGCGGATCGCGCGCTCGCCCGCCTCGCGGTAGCCCGACATGGTGGCGTAGCCCGCGGGGGCCTGAGGGTCGGCGGCGATCGTGACGAGCCCCGGCGGCGGCGCCTCGGGGAAGGTGTCGAGTCCCTTCGACAGCGACCACAGCACCAGGCGCAGCCGGGTCGGCGCGGGCTTCAGCAGCGCCGGCAGGAACACGGTGAACTGCCCGAATCGGATGCCGTGCTTGCGCAGCGCCGCGCGCGCCTCCTGGTCGAGGTCGCGGACCTCCTGGGCGATCTCGGCGCGCGGGATGACGCCGAAGCCCTCGACCAGGCGGAAGGCGAAGCCGCGCGCGAGGCCGGTGAGCGTCTCGTCGCGCTGCATCGCCACGAGCGGCTCCATCAGCGTCTGGACCCGGCGCTCGACGAAGTGGCCCAAGCGCCGCTCGACCTTGGCGCGGACCTCTGGACCCGCCTCCTCGTCCACGAAGGCCTGGACCTTGGGGCGCAGGGGCTCGTCGCCGGGCACGAGCTTGCCCACGGCGTGCTCGCCCCACATCAGCCCGCCCTGCTCGGTGTAGTCGATCTCGCTGTCGGGGGCGTTGTAGAAGCGGTCCGCCCGCAGGTTGAACTCCGGGCTGAGCGAGGCCTGTGCCGCCTGGCGCATCGCGCGCGCCTCCTCGGCGCCCGCGGACGCCCCCTGGCGGAAGCGGAACCCTTCGAGCCGGCCGAGCGGCTGGCCCTCGACCGTCACTTCGCCGGCGTCGGAGAGTTGAGCCACCAGCGCCTCCTTCTGCTTGAGCTTTCGCAGCAGCACCGAGGTGCGCCGGTCCACGAACCGCTGCGTCAGCGCGCCGTGCAGCGCGTCCGACAACCGGTCTTCTACGGCACGGGTCGTCTCGCGCCAATACGCCTCGTCGTCCACCCAGCCCTTGCGCTGCGCGACGTAGGTCCATGTGCGGATGTATGCCAACCGCTTCGAGAGCGCGTCGATGTCGCCCTCGGTGCGGTCGATGCGCCTGACCCGGTCCGCGAGCCAGTCGTCGGGCACGCGGCCGAGATCGTGCAGGAAGCCGTGGATCGCGCCCAGCATCGAGGCGTGCTCGGAGGCCGAGATGCCGCGGAAGTCGGGGATCCGGCAGACCTCCCACAGGAGCTTCACGCCCGCGGGCGTCGTCGCGCGCCGCCTCACCTCGCGGTCCTCGGCCAAGGCCTTGAGCGCCACCACGTCGTCGGCGTCGCGCGCGCGGCTGAGCCAGTCGTCCTCGGTGCGCGCCTCCAGCGAGGCGATCAGCGCGTCCACCGAGCCGAAGCGGAGATCCGAGTTGCGCCACATCAGGCGTCGCGATGGGGGCGAAGCGCGATTCGGTGATGGCCTCCACCACGTCCGCGTCGAGCGGGCCGGCCTCCCCGGTGACGCCGAAGGTGCCGGGCGTGGTGTGGCGCCCGGCGCGCCCCGCGATCTGCGCCAGCTCGTTGGGCAGAAGCTGGCGCATCCGGCGGCCGTCGAACTTCGCGGTGGAGGAGAACGCGACGTGGCGCACGTCGAGGTTGAGCCCCATGCCGATGGCGTCGGTGGCCACCAGGAAGTCCACGTCGCCGTTCTGGTACATCGCCACCTGGGCGTTGCGGGTGCGGGGGCTCAGCGCGCCCATGACGACGGCCGCGCCCCCCTTCTGGCGGCGGATCAGCTCGGCGATGGCGTAGCAGCTCTCGACCGAGAAGCCGACGATGGCCGAGCGCGGCTGCATCCGGGAGATCTTCTTCTCGCCTACGTAGCTCAGCGTCGAGAACCGCTCGCGCCGCACGAAGCGCACGCCGGGCACCAGCGCCGCGATGGCGCCGCGCATGGTGTCGGCGCCGAGGAGCAAGGTCTCGTGCAGGCCGCGCGCGTTCAGCAGCCGGTCGGTGAAGACGTGGCCGCGCTCGGGGTCGGCGCAGAGCTGGATCTCGTCCACCGCCACGAAGTCGGCGCCCAGGCCCAGCGGCATCGCCTCCACGGTGCAGACCCAGTAGGCCGCGCGCGGGGGCACGATGCGCTCCTCGCCGGTGATCAGCGCCACCACCGAGGGGCCCCGCGCGGCGACGCAGCGCTCGTAGACCTCGCGCGCGAGCAGCCTGAGCGGCAGGCCGATGACGCCGGTGCGGTGCCCCAGCATCCGCTCGATGGCGTGGTGCGTCTTGCCGGTGTTGGTCGGTCCGAGGACCGCCGTGACGCGGCCCCGATCGATCATGGCCATGGGAGAAGGCCCCCTCGGCGCGCCGTCCCCATGGGGTTCCGGCGCGCGCCGGTTCAGGGTGATGCGCGGCTCGCGCGCTCGGTCGCGGCCCGCGCGCTCAGAGCGCCTCGCCCTCCAGCGCGCGCTCGAGCCGCTCGATGGCGTCGTTGACCATCTCGATGCCGGGGTTGAGCGCCGCGCTCGCGCGGTAGGCGCTCAGCGCGTCGCGCTCGAAGCCCAGATCCTCCATCACGAAGCCCAGGCCGGCCAAGGCGCCGAAATGGCGCGGCTCCAGCTCGAGCGCGCGGCCGAGGTCGGAGAGCGACTCGCCCACGCGCCCGGCCGCGTAGTAGGCGGTCGCGCGCGCGCTCCACCCTTCAGCGAAGTCGGGCGCATGGTCGGTGAGCGCCGTGAGGTGCTCGATCGCGGCCTCGTAGTCGCCGTCCTCCAGCGCCTCGCGCCCGCGGCGCAGCAGGAGGTCCGCCGAGGCCGAGCCCGAGCGCGACCACAGCGCCGAGATCCGGTCGGCGATGCGCGCCTGGTCGGCGCCGGGCTGCGCCAGATCCTCGAAGAGCCGGTCGAGGTCGGCGCCGGGCTCGGCGGGCGCGTCCTGGGCCGGCGCCGCGGCCGCCATCGGAAGGGCGATGGCCAGCAGGGCCGCGCGGAGGACGGCGGGCGGCAGGCCCGCCCTCGGGGCGGCGGCAGACGGGGCCGCCCTCGGGGCGGCGGGCCGCCGGGCCGCGACGTCGCGTTTGAGATCGGGCATGATGCGCTCCATATCTGCGGGCAATGTAGTGCAGCGCCGGGCGGTCCGCGACCCCCGGCCCCCACGGAGGAGAACGGCCGCCATGAGCGAGGTCATCCAGTCGGGCGTGAGCGCCCTCAACGAGCGGCTCGACGGGGGCTTCGACGGCACCGCGAAGTTCGTGATCGAGGACGAGGGCGCGATCCTGATCGACGAGCAGGGCGCGCGCGAGGCCGAGGCCGCGCAGGACGCCGAGGTGACGATGACCGCCGACGCCGAGACCTTCCGCGCGATCCTCGACGGCTCGGTCAACCCGACCGCGGCCTTCATGTCGGGTCAGCTCAAGGTGGACGGCGACATGGGCACGGCGATGAAGCTCGGCGCCGCGCTGTCGTGACGCAGCCCTGACAGCGCGGCGCGGAGCGGGACCGGTCGTGACGGGGCTCGGCGCAGGCCCCTCGCGCCCCGGTCCGACCGGACGCGGGATCGCTCGCGGGGCGGCGGGCACGGCCCGAGGGCCGGCGAGGGCCGTCGCGCGCCGTCGAGTGGGGCCGGCGGCGCTTCGAGGGCGAGCCGACGCCGCCCGCGGCCGGACGTGACGCGGGCGCGGACGTGACGCGGGGGCCGGAGCCGTCGGGCGCGCCCGCGACGGCGTCCTGGTCCGACGAGGCGCCGTTCTTCGCCGAAGCCGCGGACGCCCCCGCCGAGGCCCGCTCGGTCTGGGGCGCGGCGCCCGACGGCGTGCGGCTGCGGGTGACGCTGCTGGCGCGGGGCGAGGGAGGCACGGTGCTGCTGTTCCCCGGCCGCACGGAATACGCCGAGAAGTACGGCCGCGTGGCGCGCGCCCTCGGCGCGCGCGGGCTGTCGGTCGTCACGATCGACTGGCGCGGCCAGGGGCTCTCGGCGCGGCTCCTGGCCGACGCCGCGATCGGCCATGTGGTGGCGTTCCGCGACTACCAGGGCGACGTGGCCGCGCTCCTCGGGGCGGCGGGCGCGCTGGGGCTGCCCGGGCCGCGGCATCTTCTGGCGCATTCGATGGGCGGCGCGATCGGGCTGCGCGCCCTGATGGAGGGGCTCCCCGTCGCCTCGGTCGCGTTCAGCGCGCCGATGTGGGGGATCGTCATGGGCGCGGGGCTCAGGCCCATCGCGCGCGCGCTCGGCTGGGCCTCGCGGCCCTTCGGGCTCGCCGCGCGCCACGCGCCCGGCACGGGGCCCGCGAGCTACACCGACGCGGCCCCCTTCGAGGGCAACCTGCTGACCACGGACCGCGAGGCCTACGCCTTCATGCGCGCGCAGGTCGTGGCGCATCCCGCGCTGGCGCTCGGCGGCCCGTCGCTGCAATGGCTGCACGAGGCGCTGATCGAGGAGGTGGCGCTGGCGCGACGCCCCTCCCCGCCCGTCCCCTGCCTCTGCGGGCTGGGCTCCGAGGAGGGCATCGTCAGCGCCTCGGTGATCCGCGAGCGCATGGCGCGCTGGCCCGGCGGGCGGCTGGAGGTCCACGAGGGCGCCCGCCACGAGCTGATGATGGAGCGGGCCGCGGTGCGCGAGGCGTTTCTCTCCGCGGTCGCGCGGCACTTCTCGGGGGAGGTCTCGGAGGGGGCGTGAACGCCCTGTTCGAGCGGGGGGTCGCGCCGGAGGCGCGCGTCCCGCACGACAGCGCCGGAGGCGCGCGTCCCGCACGACAGCGCCGGAGGCGCGCGTCCCGCACGACAGCGCCGGAGGCGCGCGCGTCCCGCGCGACGGGGCCGGAGGCGCGCGCGTCCCGCGCGACGGGGCTGGCCCCCCGGCACCCGCGGCGCTAGCTCCGCCCGATGCCCGTCCTCACCTTCACCGACCGCGGCATCCACTGCCCCGCCGGAGGGTTCCACATCGACCCCTGGCTCCCGGTGGACCGCGCGCTGATCACCCACGGCCACGCCGACCATGCGCGCGACGGGATGGGGCGCTACCTCGCCACCGAGGCCGCCGCCCCCGTGATGCGCCACCGGCTGGGCGACGTGTCGATCGAGACGATCCGCTACGGCGAGCGGCGGACCATCGGCGGCGCGGTGGTGTCGTTCCACCCGGCCGGCCACGTGCCGGGCTCGGCGCAGATCCGCGTCGAGGTGGGGGGCGAGGTCTGGGTGGCGTCGGGCGACTACAAGGTGGCGCCCGACGGGCTGTCGGAGCCCTTCGAGCCCGTGCGCTGCCACGCGTTCATCACCGAGAGCACCTTCGGCCTGCCGGTGTTCGAGTGGCGTCCGCAGGCGGAGGTGGCCGAGGCCGTCAACGCCTGGTGGCGCGCGAACCGCGACGAGGGGCGGACTTCGGTGCTCGGCGCCTACGCGCTCGGCAAGGCGCAGCGGGTGCTCGCGAGCGTGGACGCGGGCATCGGCCCGATCCTGACGCACGGGGCGATCGAGAACACCAACGCGGTGCTGCGCGCGCAGGGCTACGCGCTGCCCGGCACCATCCGCGTCACGGCCGAGACGAAGGCGCGCGAGCACCCCGGCGCGCTGGTGCTGGCGACGCCCTCTGCGCTCGGCGGCCCTTGGATGCGGCGGTTCCCCGGCGCCTCCACCGCCTTCGCGAGCGGTTGGATGGCGCTGCGCGGGGTGCGCCGCCGCCGCGCGGCCGACCGGGGCTTCGTGATGTCGGACCACGCCGACTGGAGCGGGCTCAACGAGGCGATCGACGCGACGGGGGCCAGCCGGGTGTTCGTGACGCATGGCTACACCTCGATCTTCGCGCGCTGGTTGCGCGAGCGGGGCCTGGACGCGGCGCCGGTCGAGACCGAGTGGGAGGGGGAGAGCCTCGACGCCGGAGGCGCCGAGCCCGACGACTCTGGCGCGGGCGCCGAGCCGGGCGCGACCAGCGGCCCGGGCGCGGGCAGCGACCCGGACGCGGGCAGCGGCCCGGACGCGGGCAGCGGCCCGAGCACGGGCGACGGGCCGGGCGCGGGCGACGGGCCGGGCGCGGGCGACGGGCCGGGCGCGGGCGACGGGCCGGAGGGCGGCGCCGGCTGAGGTGCCGCGAGCGTGTCGCGATGCGGTCATGTTGCCGCCGTTCCGCCGTGGTTCCCGTGACGCGTGGGATCGAGACGCGCGCTCGCCCGACCCGGAGCCGCGCACGGCGAAGAGGATCGTCGTCGAGACCCCGGGCGCTCTCGCCCTGCCGGCGCTCGGCGCTCGGGGCTCGGCGCTCGGGGCCCTGGCCGTCTGGACGCCCGCTCCGGCGACCGCGCGGGGCTTGTGCCTCTGTCTTCGATGCGCGTTCGGGACGCACCGGCATTGCGCCATTCGGGGAGCGACGTGAGGCCCGCGATCGATCCCGGCGCCTGCGTGATCGCCCGCCTCGTCGGCGACGACCCCTCGGGCGTCGAGCCGAGCCGGATCGTCGCCTTCCTGCCCATCGGGTCGGACATCCCACACCTCGAGCCCGTGATCGCCGCGGGCGGCCAGACCGTCGCCATGGAGGACGGCCGCTCGGGGCTCGACGGCGAACCCGCGGCGACCGAGCCCCGGCCGGACCACGAGCAGGTCATGGCGCCCAAAGGCGCCGCTGGCGCCATGCCGCGATGCCCCGAGGCCGCAGCGGAAGGCGAGACCTGCGCCATCCCCCGCCACGCCGAGACGCTGCCCGACGGCGCGCGCCACGAGGGGCTCGACCTCGGCGCCGGGCTGCTCGATGGCATGTCCGAGATCGCGGTGCCCGAGGGCTCGATCTTCGTCATGGGCGACAACCGCGACGACCCGACCGACAGCCGGGTGCCGCGGGAGATCGGCAGCCCCGGCACGCTCCCCCTCGCCCGCCTCGTCGGCGTCGTGGAGAAGATCCGCTAGCCCGCGCCGCGGGGCGCCTTACCTCCCCGGCCATGCAGCGCTTCGCCGCCCTCTTCGCAGCCCTCGACGGCACCACCAAGGTCAACCCGAAGGTGGCCGCGCTCGCGGACTACTTCCGCCACGCGCCCGAGCCCGACCGGGTGTGGACCGTGGCGCTGCTGTCGGGGCGCAGGCCCAAGCGCACCGTGACGGCCACGCGCCTGCGCGAGTGGGCGGCCGAGCGCGCCGGCATCCCGCTGTGGCTCTTCGAGGAGTCCTACCCGATCGTCGGCGACCTCGCCGAGACCATCGCGCTGGTGCTGCCGCCGCCCTCGCGCGGCTCGGACGCCTCGCTGACCGAGTGGATCGGGCGCATCCGCGCGCTGCCCCGGATGGAGGAGGCCGAGCGGCGCGCGGCGATCCTCGACGCCTGGGACCAGATCAGCACGACCGAGCGGTTTCTCTACAACAAGCTCATCACCGGGGGCTTCCGCGTGGGCGTCTCGCAGAAGCTGATGACGCGGGCGCTCGCGCAGGCGACCGATCTGCCCGAGGCCGACCTCGCGCACCGGCTGATGGGCTCGTGGCGGCCCGACACGACGAGCTGGCACGAGCTGATCGTCGCCCACGACCCGAAGGCGGACCTGTCGCGGCCCTACCCGTTCTACCTCGCCTACCAGCTCGACGATCCGCCCGAGGCGATCGGCGCGGCCGCCGACTGGGCGGCGGAGTGGAAGTGGGACGGCATCCGCGGCCAGCTCATCCTGAGGGGCGGCGCGCATCACCTCTGGTCGCGCGGCGAGGATCTCATCACCGATCGGTTCCCGGAGTTCTCGGGGCTGCGCGACTTCGTGCCCGACGGCACGGTGATCGACGGCGAGGTGCTGGCGTGGTCGGACGCGGCACCCCTGCCCTTCGCGCAGCTCCAGCGGCGGATCGGGCGCAAGAGCGTGCCGAAGGCGCTGCTGGCCGAGGCGCCCGCGGTTCTGATGGCCTACGACCTGCTGGAGTGGGAGGGCCGCGACATCCGCGAGCGGCCGTGGGAGGCGCGCCGCGCGCTGCTCGCCGATCTTGTGGCGCGCGCCCCGGGCCACGCGCCGCTGCGGCTGTCGGAGCCGATCGCGTTCGCGGATTGGGACGCGCTGGCCGCCGCGCGGGAGGGCTCGCGCGAGCGCGGCGCCGAGGGGGTGATGATCAAGCGGCACGCCTCGCCGTATCTCTCCGGGCGGCGCAAGGGGGACTGGTGGAAGTGGAAGGTCGATCCGCTCGTGATCGATGCCGTGATGGTCTACGCGCAGGCGGGCCATGGGCGGCGGGCCAACCTCTTCACAGACTTCACCTTCGCCGTCTGGTCGGGGGAGGCGCTGGTGCCGTTCACCAAGGCCTATTCGGGGCTCACCGATGCCGAGTTCCGCCGGATCACGTCCTGGGTGCGGAGGAATACTTTGGAGCGCTACGGCCCGGTGCGCGCCGTGCGCCCTTGCCACGTGTTCGAGATCGCCTTCGAGGGCATCCAGGCGAGCCCCCGCCACAAGTCCGGCGTGGCGCTGCGCTTCCCCCGGATGGCCCGCTGGCGCGAGGACAAGCCGGTGTCGGAGGCCGGAACGCTCGACGAGTTGAAGGGGATGCTTGACGCCTATGGCTAGGCCGTGTTGACAAGAGGGTTCCGCCGACTGCTTGGATGTGATCCCCTGCCATGTGGGCCGGCCAGCGGTCATGGCGCGTGGTCTGATGTCGGACGCGGAGTGGGCGTTCTTCGAGCCGTTCTTGCGCGGAGTGCGTGCGCCACAGGGCCGGCCTGCCGGCGATCATCGCCGCGTGCTCGACGGGGTGTTCGCTGCTTCGCGCGGCCCTTCGGGTCTGGATCGCGCGGACCGATCGCGCGGACCGGCAGCGCCTGGCGCGACCTGCCCGAGGAGTGAGGGCAAGTGGTCCAGCGTCTACCGCCAGTTCCGGCGCTGGACGCTGGTGGGGCTGTGGGAGGCGATCCTGGAGGCGCTGAACGAGGGCGCGGCCAAGATCGAGCCTGCGCCGGACCGGCTGCGGATGGTCGACAGCAGGCTCTGTTGCACGGATCGGTTGAAGGTCGGTTTCCCCCTTTCCCCCGCGGGGTTCAGCCGACGGGCTGGGTGACGGGGATGCCGAGTGCGGTGTAGCGGTTTAGGATGGCGATGCGGACTTGGAGTTCGGCGGTCTGGCGGTCGAAATCTCTCGCGGCAAGCTTCTGACCGAGCCGCTTCATGCAGTTCATCTTGGTCTCGGCGCGGCTTCGGCGGTGGTATCCGCTCCACCGTCGCCAGATGGTCCGGCCGAGGCGCTTGATGGCGCGCAGGGCTTCGTTCCGCGCTTGCGCCCCTGGGCTGTCTCTCTTCCACGGCTTGGCGTTGCGCCGGGGTGGGACGATGGCCTCTGCCCCCCGGCCCGCGATGGCATCGTGGCAGGCGCGCGTGTCGTAGGCGCCGTCGGCCGTGACGGAGACGATCGGCTCGTCCGCCGAGATCTGCCCGAGCAGGTCCGGCAGCACGGGCGCGTCGCCGACATTGCTGCTGGTGATCTCGACACCCCGGACCTCGAGCGTCGCCTCGTCGACAGCGAGGTGGACCTTGCGCCAGACCCGCCTGCGCGCCCCGCCATGCTTGCGCGCATGCCACTCGCCCTCACCCCGGACCTTGATCCCGGTGCTGTCCACCAGCAGGTGCAGCGACCCGTTCGAGCCCCGGTAGGGCAACTGCACGGCCAGCGTCCTCTGCCGGCGGCATAGCGTCGAGTAGTCCGGCACCAGCCAGTCCAGCCCCGCGAGCTTCAGCAGGCTCGCGACGAAGCCCGTCGTCTGCCTGAGCGGGAGGCCGAACAGCACCTTGATCGTCAGGCAGGCCTGGATGGCGGCGTCGCTGTAGACCGCCTGCCCGCCGCGCTTGCCCGACGGCGCCGCGTGCCAGGGCGTCGACGGGTCGAACCATACCGTCAGCAACCCGCGCTCACGCAGCGCGGCGTTGTATGCGGACCAGTTCAAGGTGCGGTACCGGGCCGTCGAACCTGACAGTTACCCACAAGTTTCGGCGGCGGTCTGACCGAGGTCGAAGCCCGCCACGAGGTCTGCGAGGCGGGAGAAGCCCCGCCACATCACGATGGTGCCTGGTGGCCCGTCGTGCCGTTGTCAGGCGTCACGGCAAACTGGTCCGGCCTGTTGCCTCATCTGAGAATGTTACCGAGCGCCGCGGCCTCAGGCGGCGCCAGAGCCGCCGCTTCTTGACCGGGCGGGAGCGTCAGCGCCGCCGTTCCGAGCCGGATCATCCTCTTCGCCTGCTCTGCCCGCCACGCCTTCACGAGCCGCTGCGTGGTGCGCAGATGGATGTCGGCGAACCGGTCGGGATGGCGCTCCTTGAGCCAGGCCAGCAGGGCGACCGCCGTCATCTCGGGCTGCGCCTCGAGCCATGCCTCGATCTCGGCCCGGTGGGGATCGAGCATCGACGGGCGTTTCGGGATCGGCCTCACTCGGCGATAGGGGCGGCGGTGAATTGCGCGGCGCTCACCGTTCTTCTCGGCACGGGAGACGCTGGCCGCGAGGTTGACGGCGACGGGCGTCTCCCCCGAGGCTGCCGCGGCGCCGCGCTGGTCGACGCGCCGGCCCAACTCGGCCTGCGCCGCCCGGATCGTCGCCAGCGCGATCACGGGGTAAGCCCGTCCTCTCAGCTCGGCGATGCGCGCCATGCTCTCCGTGTCGAGCCGTCCCGAGGCCAGAGCCCGATCGGCCGGCGTGGCCGGCGGGTGCCAGCGCTTCGTCACCTTCGCGCCGACGCGGGTCTTCTCGCGCAGCTTGAACGAGGGCTGGAACAGATTCACATGCAGCCGGGCCGCCGCGTAGAGCCGAGCGAGCGCCTTGGCAGAGACCACGCCCTCGAAGCGGCCGTAGCCGACAAGCCTTCGAACGATCGCCCCGTTCTTCTGCTCCACCCAGGCCTGGTCATTCTTGCGGTAGGCCCGCGAGCGAGTGACCTCGAGCCCCTGCGCCCGGCACCAGGAGACCACCGGCTCGTTCATGAAGGCGCCGTCGTTGTCGAAGTCGACGCCCCTGAGGGGGAAGGGGAAGAGCTCTCGCGCCGCCTGCAGCGCCTCGAGCGCGAGCGCGCCCGCCCGCATCAGCACCGGCACGCACTCGGTCCAGCCCGTCGCGATGTCGGTCAGCACCATCGTCTGCACGAAGGCGCCGGCCGCGCTGACGCCGGAATGCGCCACGAAGTCGACCTCCACGAAGCCCGGAGGAGGATCGCCCCAGTCCGCGAAGGTCCTCACCGGCACCGACCGGCGCACCGCCGAGCTGAAGCCGGCCCGCCGCCTGCGCCCCTGCGCCGCCGCGATGCGCGTCTCCGACAGCAGCCGGTCGATCGTAGCCGGGCTGATCGCGAGGAGCTTCGCTCGCAGTCCCTCGTCAGCTGCAAGCTGCCCGTGTCGCTCCAGCGCCGGCAGCAAGACCAGGATCATCGGCACGAGCCGCTTCGAGCACACCCGGTCCGACGCCTCCCAGAGCAGGACCAGCGCTGCCTTCACGGCGGTGCCGTAGAGCGTCTTCGGCCTACCTCGGGAGCGCCTCTCCTCGGTGGGCGCACGGAGCAGGCGGATGGCGTGCTTGCGATGAAGCCCCGTCAGCGCGACGAACTCGTCGAGGATCGCGCCCTTCGCGGCCCGCCCGCTCACCGCGTACCGCTCCCTCGTCGCCGCCGCCACCTCGGCTCGTGCCGCCATGCTGATCCTCCCCGCCATCGCTCTGCCGCTCGCCGCCCCGCCTCGGCGGCGCGTAGCGACCAAGGCGCGGCGATGGCAGCGTCGGGTAACGTCTCATGTGAGGCAATGCGCCGGGCCAGTTCCGAATGTCGCTTGATAGCCGTCGCGCGAGGTGGCCTCCGAGGCGGGCGACGCGGATCAGATAGGAGTTCAGGTCACGGGCGTCGTTCGCTCGGCTGGGTCTCGCTGTGGCCCGATCGAGGACCTCGATCTCCGTGGCGGTGAACACGGCCGCGGGCGATGCGCGGGGGCCATCTCGCCGCAGCATGGTGAGCCAGTGAATGCGCCAGGCGACGACGCAGCACAGCGCGATGAGGTTGGCCAGGCGATGGGCGGTCGTGAGGCGGGCGTCCTCGATCAGGCATCCCGTCTTCAGAGTCTTGAAGAAGGTCTCGATGCCCCAGCGGCGGGCGTACCACCCCAGCAGGCGGACGGCGCCGTCATGGGTCGCGACCTCGAGATTGGTGATCAGCTTCCACAGCAGCGGCGGCCGGTCCGACGGCGGGTCGATCTCCTCGGCGTGGATGACCTGCAGCCGCTGGTGGGCGTAGCGCCTCTGCTTCCCGATCGGCAGGCGGACCGTCATGGTTGCGAACCTCACCGAGAGCAGCGCGTCCTGCTCCCGCCCGGACGCGTCGCGAAAGCCGACCCGGTGCGTTCCGCTCGGGGCGACGTCGCGCATCACCTGCGCGATGGTGGTGCGACCGTCCTCCGCCAGGCGGTCGACGCAGCCGCGCACGAGGAAGTTCGTTCCGAGTTCCTGCGCGAGGCAGAACAGCTCGTAGATGTCGCTCTCACGGTCGCCAATGTGGACGCAGCGGCCGGGCGCGCCGATCAGCTCGGTGGACTGGCGCAGATTCTCGAGCCACCGGATGCTCTCCTTGGCCTCGATGGGGATGCGCGTCCGGTTGAGCCTACGCTCGAGCGAGTTCGGGCCCTTGAACTTGGCGCGCGACCAGACCTTCACCGCGGTCAGGCCGAGCGGCAGGCCGTCGGGCGTGACCGCGAGGCTCGCATGCATGAGCAGGCCGCACAGGGCGTGTTGGCGGAAGCGGCCGTCCCTTTCCTTCCGTCCCGTGGACGTCTTCGTGAACCCGATCCTCTCCGGCGACGTCCGGGTGAAGGTGAACTCCGTGGTGTCCTGGATCACCAGGACCGGCCCGTCGGTCGCCCGGACGCGCAGCGCCGAGGCGCCAAAGTGGCCGGCCAGGATCCTGTCCTCGCTCACCTTGTCGTTCGCGAAGAAGCGGTACGCCGCCTTCGTGTTGGCCCAGTCCTGGAACGCCGTCGGTAGCGACCGGCCGGGCCGCTCCCCCAGGGCCGCCAGCATCGCGCCCAGTCGCCTGTTCAGCCGCGCGTCGCCCAACTCGCAGCCCGCCGTCTCCCTCTCGACCCAGCCCACCATGCCCGCACCTGCTCCATCACCGGTGCCGGACAAGGAATCACGCCCCCTCCGCCCGCATCAACAGAAGAACACCGCCGCCGAAACTTGTGGGTAACTGTCAGCCGGTGCAGGCTTGGACATGCCCAGCAGCTATGTCGCTGAACCCCCGATGCGAATCCCGGGTAAGCTTCATGCAACAAGGCCCGTCGAGATCCGCAAGTTTTAAACTGAGACACTGCCCGAGGGCAGGGATCGGCCACTGGGGTCCGGGCGCGGGACGGGAGCCGCGCCCTCGGGACGCGCCGAGGCGCCCGGACCGGGGCGGGCGCCCACGCGCCCCCCGCGTCCTTTCCGTCCCCGGCTCCCCAAGCGGATCCTCGCATCCCGTCGGCGCCGCCTGCGCACCCTTGGGATCGCATGCGGGCCCGGCACGCGGAGGCGCCGCGACCGGACCCCGCGAGCCGCCCCGCCCACGGAGCACCGGCGCGCCCGCCCCTCAGGGCCCGGCCGCCCGCCGGCCGGCAGGGCGTGGGGCGGCAGGGCGTGGGGCGGCTCGCCCCCCGTGCGTCGGCGCACGGGCGCGGCACCCCATGCGGGGCTGTCCGCCCCGGCCCTGCACCCTAGCTCGAAGCCCGAGCATCACGGGAGGCTGCGATGGGACTCTTGGTCCGCGGCGAATGGAAGGACCGCTGGTACGACACCGAGGGGTCGGGCGGCAAGTTCGAGCGCGACACGTCGCGGTTCCGCCGCTGGGTCACGCCCGACGGCGCACCCGGCCCCTCGGGCGAGGGCGGCTTCCCGGCCGCCTCGGGGCGCTACCACCTCTACGTCTCGCTGGCCTGCCCCTGGGCGCACCGGACGCTGATCCTGCGCAGCCTCAAGGGCCTGGAGGACCACATCGGCGTCTCGGTCGTGCATCCCGACATGCTCGACGAGGGCTGGGAGTTCCGCACCGACTTCCCCGGCGCCACCGGCGACCGGCTGATGGGCCTGCCCTACCTGCGCGACGTGTATCTGCGCGCCGACCCCGACTGCTCGGGCCGCGTCACGGTGCCGGTGCTGTGGGACGCCGAGCGCGGGACGATCGTGTCCAACGAATCCTCCGAGATCGTGCGGATGCTCAACTCCGCCTTCGACGCCATCACCGGCGACGGGGAGGACTTCTGGCCCGAGCCGCTCCGCTCCGAGATCGAGGCGGTCAACGCGCGCGTCTACGATCACGTCAACAACGGCGTCTACAAGGCGGGCTTCGCCACGACGCAGGAGGCCTACGACGAGGCCGTCCACCCGCTCTTCGAGACGATGGACTGGCTCGACGCGCGGCTCGCGGACCGCACCTTCCTCATGGGCGAGCGGCCGACCGAGGCCGACTGGCGGCTCTTCACGACGCTGGCGCGGTTCGACCCGGTCTATCACGGGCACTTCAAATGCAACCGCCGCAGGCTGGTGGATCACGAGCATCTGTGGCCCTACGCGCGCAGGCTTTACCAGTGGCCGGGCGTGCGCGAGACCGTGCGGCCCGACCACTACGTGCGGCACTACCACTACAGCCACGCGACGATAAACTCGCACCGTATCGTGCCGATCGGCCCCGAGATCGACTGGGACGAGGCGGTGCCCGAGGCGCCGCGCGGGCGCGCCGCCTAGTGCTGGGCCCCGTGCTGGGCCTAGTGCTGGCCGCCCCAGTAGTCCACCATCGCCGCGAGATCCTCGGGCGGGGTCGAGGCGCCGAGGAAGCCGCGGGCGTTCGGGACGTGGCGGAAGATCGAGCCGTCCGAGAAGAACGAGGTGGAGGTGACGAACACCACCTTGGCGTCGGGGCGCGCCACCGAGGCGTAGTCGGCGATGGCGAAGGCCGATCCCTCCTCGGGCAGCAGGTTGAGCACGATGACCTGGACGTCGCGGCCGCGCAGCACCTCGATCGCCCCGTCCTGGTCGTGGACGAGCGAGACCTCGGCGCCCATGCGCTCCAGGTGGCGGCCCCAGATCCCGCCGAGCTCCCGGCTGGGCTCCACGATCAGGACGTGCATAAGGCCTCGCACCAACATCACCGAGGCCCCGAACGCCGAACGGCCGCCGGCCCGGCGCCTCGCCGGATCGGAGCCGCACAAACCGAACGGGACCACGTCGAAGAGAGTAGCACGAATCGACCCCCGGGTGGAGACCACATTTGAGGGGGGGCTTTACCCCGTGTCGGCGATTTGCCAAGCCCCGCACGGCCCGAATGCCCGACCCTGAGGACGAAGGACATCGCCCATGACCGCACGAGACGGTGAGGTGCCGCGTGGGAACGTCGCCACCTGGATCACCGTGTGCACCACCTGCAAGCACCAGGAGTGGCGCGAGGGCGATCCCGAGACCTCGGGCGAGCGGCTCGCAGCGCTGGTCGAAGCGGCCGTGGAGGGGCGCGCGGGCGAGGAGGGCGTCGTGAGGGTGCGCCGCCACGCCTGCCTGATGGGCTGCTCGCACGCCTGCAACGCGGCGGTGCAGGCGCGGGGCAAGATGGCCTACACGCTGGGCCGCCTCGCGCCGGAGCCCGAGGCGGCGGAGGCGCTGACGGCCTGGGCCGCGCTGCACGCGGCCTCCGAGACGGGCGTGGTGGCCTACCGCTCCTGGCCCGAGCCCATCAAGGGCCACTTCGTGACGCGCCACCCGCCGCTGCCCGAGGAGCGATGAGGCGCGCGCCGGTGGCCCGCCCGACGGTGGCCGCGTGACGGTGGGCGCGTGACGGTGGGCGCGTGACGGTGGCCGCGTGACGGTGGCCGCGTGACGGGGCCGCCCGAGGAGCGGCCGGGGGGGCCGGGCGACGCCGGCCCCGCGCGCGGCGACGCCCGGCCCCGCGATGGCGCGCGCGAGGATCCGGCCGGGGATTCCGGCCGGGGGGCCCGGCACCGCCCCGCCCCGTGCCGCCGAGCCGGGCCCGCGCGACCATGGCGGAGGGATCGACGCCGCCCGCGCGCGCTGGGGCGGGGCGCGCGGCGACTGGCTCGACCTCTCGACCGGGATCAACCCGGTGCCCTGGCCCTCCGAGGCGCGCGGGCGCGAGGACGGGCTCCGGCCCGGCGCCCGAGGCGGGACCGAGGGCTCGGCCGCCGCCCGCGCCGGCACGGCCACCGGGACGGCGGACGGCACGACGGGCGCCGGGACGGGCCGCGGCGGCTCCTGCGGTCCCGAGGACGGGCGCGGCGCCCTGGACGCCACCCGGTCCTCGCCCGTCGCGCGATCCGCTCCAGGGGCGCCTCGCGCCGGGGCCGCCCGGAGCGCCTGGAGCGCGGCGCCACCCGAGGCCTGGACCGCGCTGCCCGACGCCGAGGCCGCGGACCGACTGGTCGCCGCGGCGAGGCGCGCCTGGGGCGTGCCGGAGGCCGCCGCCGTCCTCGCCGTGCCCGGCGCCTCGGCGGCGATCGCCCTGCTGCCGCGCCTCGTGGCCCCCGGCCGCGCCGCCATCCCCGGCCCCACCTACAACGAGCACGCCGCCGCCTTCGCCGCCGCGGGCTGGGCCGTGACGCCCTCCCTCGGGGGGCGGGGCCGGGCCGGGCCCCCGTCGGGCACCGCGACGCAGGGCGCACGCGCGCGCCCGCGCCCCGAGCGCGGAGCCCCGCCCCCGGACGCGCGGACGACCGGGGGACGCGGCGACGTCGGCGGTCGGACCTTCGGTCCCGGCGCGGCGCGTGCCGAAGGGCCCTCGGGGCCGCGCGCCTCGGGCCACGCCGCGGGGGATCGAGCCGCCCTCGCCCGGCAGGAGGCGGGCTCCGGCGCGCCCCTCGCCATCGCGCCGATCGCCGGCGGCGGTCCGACCGCCCCTCCCCCCCGGCCGATGCCCGCGCCCCGACCGCAGCCGGCGCCCCGGTCGATGCCGGCGTTCCGGTCGATGCCGGCGTTCCGGTCGATGCCGGCGCTGCAGTCGATGCCGGCGCCGCGGCCGCTGCCGGCGCCCCGGTCGATGCGGTGGTGGTCGTGCACCCCAACAACCCCGACGGGCGCGGATGGCGGGCCGCGGCTCTGCCGCCCGCGCGGCTGACGGTGATCGACGAGAGCTTCTGCGACCTGGCGCCCGAGGCCTCGCTGATCGCGCTCGCGGCGCGGCCGGGCGCCGTGGTGCTCAAGAGCTTCGGCAAGTTCTGGGGGCTCGCCGGGCTGCGGCTCGGCTTCGCCATCGGCGACCCGGCGCTCGTCGGCCGGCTGGCGCAGGCGCTCGGCCCCTGGCCGGTCTCGGGCCCGGCGCTGGCGATCGGCGCGGCGGCGCTGGCCGACCGCCCCTGGGCCGAGCGCGCCCGCGCGCGGCTGGCGCGGGACGCGCGCCGGCTCGACGCGCTCCTCGCCGCGCATGGCGAGCCCGCGGGCGGGACGGACCTCTTCCGGCTCCTGCGCGTGCCCGACGCGGCGGCCTTCGCCGGACGGCTGGCGCGGGCGCGCATCCTGGTGCGGACCTTCCCCTGGTCGCGCGAGCTGGTGCGCGTCGGGCTCCCCGGCCCCGCCGGCTGGGAGCGGCTCGAAGCGGCCCTGGCGAGCCCCGAGGCCGCGCGCGACGCGCCGGGGCCCGGCTCGTGACGCGGCCCGGTCCCGCGGGCGCCGAGGCGCCGGCGGCCCCGCGCGGTCCCGCAAAGGCGCCGCGCGGGCTCGCCCCCGCCCCTCCGGCGGGCCGATGAGCGCCCTCGTGCTGGCGCTCGCGCTCGACGCGGCCTTCGGCGAGCCGCGCTGGCTGTGGTCGCGCGCGCCGCACCCCGCCGTCGTGATGGGCCGCGCGGTGGACGCGCTCGACGCGGGCCTCAACCGCGGACGCGCCCGCCGGGCGCGCGGCGCGCTGGCGCTGGGGCTGCTCGTCGCGGGCGCCTGGCTCGCCGGCGCAGCCGTCGAGGCGGTCCCGCTCGGGCCCGTCCCCGAGGCGCTGGGAGCCGCGGTCCTGCTCGCGCAGCGCAGCCTCTGCGAGCACGTCTCGGCCGTGGCGCGGGGCCTGCGGGGCTCGCTCAAGGAAGGCCGGCGCGCCGTGGCGCTGATCGTGGGGCGCGACACCGAGGGCATGGAGGGCGGCGAGGTCGCCCGCGCCGCCATCGAGTCGGCGGCCGAGAACCTCTCGGACGCGGTGGTGGCGCCCGCGCTGTGGTTCATGGCCGCGGGCCTGCCGGGGATGGCCGCCTACAAGGCCGTCAACACCGCCGACTCGATGATCGGCCACCGCACGGAGCGCCACGAGGCCTTCGGCTGGGCCGCGGCGCGCGCCGACGACCTGCTCAACTGGATCCCCGCGCGCGTGACGGCGCTGGGGCTCGCGCTCGTCTCGGGCGTCCTGCGCGGGTGGCCCGCCATCGCGGCGGACGCGCGGCGCCACCGCTCGCCCAACGCCGGCTGGCCCGAGGCGGCGGCGGCGCGCGCCCTGGGCGTCGCGCTCTCGGGGCCGCGCCGCTACGGCGGCCGCCTGGCGGACGAGCCCTACGTCAACCCCGCCGGGCGGCGCGACGCCGGCGCGGCCGACATCGACCGCGCCGTGGGGCTCCTTTGGCGCGCCTGGGCGCTGCTCCTGGGCGCGACGGCCCTCCGGGCGCTGGCCTGAGGAGCGGCGCCCGCGCCTGCGCCCACTCGTCCGCTCGTCCGCTCGTCCGCGCGCGATCCGGGCCCGGGTCGCGCGCCGCCTCGCCTTCGCCCTTGCCCCGGCCGCGTCGCTCTGCCACCACTGCGGGGCACGGTGGCCCCGTCGCCGCGCGAAGCGCGGGGGGCCTGACACGGGAACGCGGAAGGCGGGCGACCCATCCAGGGGCCCGACAGCCGCGGCCGCCCCCGCGACTGTGAGCGGCGAGCGCCTCGCCGGACGCCACTGGGGACGCCTGGATCGCCGGGCCGCCCTGGGAAGGCGGCGGGGCGCCGAGACCCGCGAGCCAGGAGACCGGCCGTGCGCGAGGCTTCATCCCGCCGTCGGGTGTGACGGAACGAGGAGACGGACCATGACCACGGCGACCATCGGCGCGCGAGCGCGCGACCTCACGGACACCGTCGCGCGAGCGCGCGACCGCACCGTCATCGGCGCGCGAGCGCGCGACCTCACGGATCTCCCGACCATCGCGGGCGCGCTGCTGGCCGGCGCGCTGCTGATCGTCGCGGCGGGCTTCGCGCAGTCCGCCATGGCGCATGGCGCGGCGCACGACCAGCGCCACGCCCTCGCCTTCCCCTGCCATTAGGGCGGTGGCCCGGCCTCTCCTGGCCAGCGCGCTCTATGCCGGGCTGGCCGCAGGGCTGTTCTCGGCGCTGCTGCAATTCGCCTTCGTGACGCCGCTGCTGCTGGAGGGCGAGCTCTACGAGAGCGGCGCGCGGGTGCATGTCGCGGCCGCGCCCGGGGCAGGAGCGCAGACGGGAGCGCAGTCGGGAGCGCGGTCGGGAGCGCGGTCGGGGCCTGCGGCGGGGCCCGCGCTGGCGCGGCACGCGCTGACGGCGGCGACGAGCGTGGTGACCTTCACCGGCTTCGGCCTGATGCTGGTCGCCGGCTTCGCCCTGGCCGAGCGGCGGGGGCGCCGCGTCACCGCCCGCCGGGGGCTCGCCTGGGGGCTGGCGGGGTTCCTGGCGACCGGCCTCGCGCCGGCCTTCGGCTTGCCGCCGGAGCTGCCCGGCGCCGTCGCCGCCGATCTCGGCCCGCGGCAGATCTGGTGGGCGGGGACGGCGCTGGCGACGGCGGCCGGGATCGCGTCGATCGCCCTCGCCCGCACGCCCGCCACGGCGCTGATCGGCGCCGCCCTGATCGCGGCGCCCCATCTCGTCGGCGCGCCGCGGCCCGACGCCGCCCTCGGCCTCGCGCCGCCCGAGCTGTCGGCGCTCTTCGCCGCCCGCGGCCTGGGCGTCGCGGCGGCGTCCTGGGGCGCGCTCGGCCTGATCGCGGGGCATCTGTGGAACCGGCAGGCGACGGGGCCGCGCAGGCCGCCCTCGCCCGCCCCGAACGAGGCCTGAGATGGCACGAGAGATCCCCGCCACCGTCGTCACCGGCTTCCTCGGCGCCGGCAAGACGACGCTGATCCGGCACCTGCTGTCGCAGGCCGGGGGCCTGCGCGTCGCGCTGATCGTCAACGAGTTCGGCGACCTCGGGGTGGACGGCGAGACGCTGCGCGGCTGCGGCGCGGCGGCCTGCGGGCCGGGCGACATCGTCGAGCTGTCGAACGGGTGCATCTGCTGCACCGTGGCCGAGGACTTCGTGCCCACGATCCAGGCGCTCCTCGCGCGCGACGCGCCCCCCGATCACATCGTCATCGAGACCTCGGGCCTGGCGCTGCCCCAGCCCTTGCTGCGCGCCTTCGCCTGGCCCGCGATCCGGGGCCGCGTGACGGTGGACGGGGTGGTCGCGGTGGTGGACGCGCCGGCCGTGGCCGAGGGCCGCTTCGCCCACGACCCCGCGGCGGTGGACGCCCGGCGCCGCGCCGACGACGGGCTCGACCACGAGACCCCGCTGGCCGATCTCTACGAGGATCAGATCGCCTGCGCCGACCTGATCGTGGTGGGCAAGACCGACCTGATGGGCGAGCAGGAGGCGCAGGCGCTGGTGGCGCGGATCGCGGGGGAGGCCCGCCCCGGCACGGCGGTGCTCGCCGCGCGGGAAGGGCGCCTGCCGGTGAGCGTGCTGCTCGGCCGCGGCATGGCCGCCGAGGAGGATCTCGAGGCGCGCGAGGCCGTCCACCATCACCACCACGAGGACGAGGACGACCACGACGACCACGGGCACGACGCCTTCGAGTCCTTCGTGGTCGAGCGCGGCCCCCTGGCCGATCCGCGCGCCTTCGCCGAGGCGCTCGCAGGCGTCATGCGCGATCACGGCGTGCTGCGCGCCAAGGGCTTCGCGCGCGTCGAGGGCCGCCCGATGCGGCTGGCCGTCCAGGCCGTGGGCCCCCGCGTCGAGCACCATTTCGACGGCCCGCCCGCCCCCGGCGACGCCCCGGGCGCGCGGCTGGTCGTGATCGGCCGCGCCGGCCTCGACCGCGCCGCCATCGAGGCGGCGCTTGCCTGAGGCCGCGGCGGCGAGCGGCGGCGCCGCCGCGCGCCGGCCGACCCGCGCGAGCCGGGCGCCCGCTCGCTCCTGGCCGGGCCCCGCGCGCTGATGGCGTCTCTCTTCGAGGCCCATCGGGATCACCACATGTCAGCCGAGGCGCTGGCCGCCCCGGACGTCCGCTTCCTCCTCGCGCGGGACGGGGGCGCGCGCCCCATGGGCTGCGCCGCGCTCGCGATCCGCGGGGACCACGGCGAGGTGAAGTCCATGTTCGTGGCGCCCGAGGCCCGCGGGTCGGGGCTGGGCGAACGCCTGCTCGGGGCCGTCGAGGCGCAGGCCCGAGCTGAGGGCGTGACCCGCCTGATGCTGGAGACCGGCTGCGCCCTGCACGCCGCGCGCCGCCTCTACGAGCGCGCGGGCCTCGCGCCCCGCGGCCCGTTCGACCCTTATGCCGACGATCCATGCTCGGTCTTCATGGAGAAGGCCCTGTGACGCGCGGGCCGTCCGACCGAGGCGCCGCGGGCCCGCGCCTCACGGGATCGGGTCGGGGCCCGAGCCGCCGTCCGGGAGGCCTTCACGAGGCGTCCTCGTCCGCCCCCGCCCCGCGAGGGGCCGCCTGATGCACCTCCTCGCGGCCCAGGCCGGGGCCATCGACGACGGCACCGAGGCCGTCGATCTCGGCCAGGGCCCGGCCGACCTGGTGATCCTGAGCGCCGCCGACACCGAGATCGCGGCGCTCGCGGACGCCCATGCGCGGGCGCCCGCGGGGCTGACGCTCAGGCTTGCGAGCCTGATGCACCTGCGCCACCCGATGTCGGTGGACCTGCACCTCGACGCCTGCGCCACGCGCTCGCGGCTGGTGGTCGCGCGCGTGCTGGGCGGGCGCGGCTACTGGCCCTACGGGGTGGAGCAATACGCGGCGCGACTCCACGAGGCGGGCGTGCCGCTGGCGCTCCTGCCCGGCGACGACCGGCCCGACCCGGAGCTGCGCGCGCTGTCCACCGTCCCGGGCGCCGACTACGACGCGATGTGGGCCTATCTCGTCGAGGGCGGCCCCGAGAACGCGGCGGGGCTGCTGGCCTACGCCGCCCACAGGCTCGACGGCGCGCTCGAGCCGCCCGCCGCCCGCGCCGTGCTGCGCGCGGGGCTGCACTGGCCGGGGCTCGCCTCCCCTTCTCTGGAGGCGGTGCGGGCGCGCTGGCCGGAGGGCGCCCCGGTGGCGCCGCTGGTGTTCTACCGCGCGCTGGCGCTCGGGGCGGGGCTCGGGCCGGTGGACCGGCTGGTCGAGGCGCTGGTGGCGCGCGGGCTCGCGCCGCTGCCGGTGATGGTGGCCTCGCTCAAGGATCCGCTGTCGGTCGCCACGCTGCACGGGCTGATGGAGCGGGCGCCCCCGGACGTGATCCTCAACGCGACCGCCTTCTCGTCGGGGACGGCGGAGGCGCCGGGGGGGCCGCTCGCCGCTCCGCAGGCGAACGGCGCGCCGGTGCTGCAGGTGGTGCTGTCGGGCTCGTCGGAGGCCGCCTGGATGGAGGGCACCGCGGGGCTCGCCGCGCGCGACGTGGCGATGAACGTGGCGCTGCCGGAGATGGACGGGCGGATCCTCACCCGCGCGGTCTCCTTCAAGGGCGAGGCGCGGCACGACGCGGCGACCCAGTGCTCGGTCGCCATGCACCGCGCGCGGCCCGACCGGGTGGCCTTCGTGGCCGATCTGGCCGCCGCCTGGGCGCGGCTGAGGCGCACGCCCGCGGGCGAGCGGCGGGTGGCCCTGGTGCTGGCGAACTACCCCAACCGCGACGGGCGGCTCGCCAACGGCGTGGGCCTCGACACGCCCGCCGCGACGGTGGGCGTGCTGCGGCGCCTCTCCTCGGAGGGCTACGGCGTGGAGGGCGCGCCCGCCACGGCCGAGGCGCTGATGGCGCGGCTGACCGCGGGGCCGACGAACTGGCTCGCCGACCGGGCCCTGCGCGAGGGCGGCGAATGGTTGGGGCTCGACGAGTATCGGGCGTGGTATGGGGCGCTGCCTCTCGCGGTGCGTGAGCGCGTGGAGGCGCGCTGGGGGCGGCCCGAGGACGACCCGTTCGCGGGGGCCCGGGGGGGCGCGTCCCCCCGGCGGGGGCGCGGGGGCGGTGCCCCCGGCTTCGCGCTGTCGGTGCATCGCTTCGGCAACGTCGTCGTGGGGCTCCAGCCTGCGCGCGGCTACAACGTCGATCCGTCCGAGACCTACCACGCGCCCGACCTCGTGCCGCCGCACCACTACCTGGCGTTCCACTGCTGGCTCAGGGGGACGTTCGGCGCCCACGCGGTCGTCCACATGGGCAAGCACGGCAACCTCGAATGGCTGCCCGGCAAGGCCGTGGCGCTGTCGGAGGAGTGCTTCCCCGAGGTGGCGCTCGGCCCCATGCCCCACGTCTATCCGTTCATCGTCAACGACCCCGGCGAGGGCTCCCAGGCCAAGCGCCGCGCGCAGGCCGTGATCGTGGACCACCTGACGCCGCCGCTCACGCGCGCCGAGACCTACGGCCCCCTGCGCGAGCTGGAGGCGCTGCTCGACGAGCACGCCGAGGCGGCCTCGCTCGACCCCTCGCGCGCCGCGCATCTCGCGCGCGAGATCGCCTCGCTCTGCGCCGCGACGGGGCTCGCCGAGGACGCGGGGCTCTCGGGCGACGGCACGGATCTCGCGCGCATCGACGCCTATCTGTGCGAGCTGAAGGAGGCGCAGATCCGCGACGGGCTGCACGTCCTCGGCGAGTCGCCCGAGGGGAGGCTGGAGCGTGACCTCGTGGCCGCGCTGCTGCGCGTGCCGCGAGGGGACGGTCGGGGCGCGGACGCCTCGCTCACGCGCGCGCTCGCGGCCGATCTGGGGCTCGGCCTCGACCCGCTCGACTGCGACATGGGCGAGCCGTGGGCCGGGCCGCGCCCCGAGGCGCTGGCGCTGTCGGACGACCCCTGGCGGAGCGTGGGCGACACGGTGGAGCGGCTGGAGCTGCTGGCGCTGGCGCTCCTCGACGCGGGGGCCGCCGCGGACGGCGACGGCGCCCGATCGCGGGCCGGCGCGCCCTCGCCCGGCCGGGCGGCGGAGCGCGACGGACGCGCCGGCGGGGCCCGACCGCCCGAGGGCGCCGCCCGCCCCCGGCCCCCCGGCCCCGCCTCCGCCGCCGTCCTGGACCATGCCGCGCGGGTCGTGCGCCCCGCCGTCGCCGCCTGTGGTCGTGCGGAGATGGACGCGCTGGTGGCCGCGCTCGCGGGCCGGGCGATCGCGCCCGGACCCTCCGGCGCGCCGACGCGCGGGCGGCTCGACGTGCTGCCGACGGGGCGCAACTTCTACTCGCTGGACAACCGCGCGGTGCCGACGCCCGCCGCCTGGGCGCTGGGCTGGCGCTCGGCGGGGCTCCTGATCGAGCGGCACCTGCGCGACGAGGGCGACTGGCCGCGCGCGCTGCTGATGACGGCGTGGGGGACGGCGAACATGCGCACGGGCGGGGACGACGTCGCACAGTGCCTCGCGCTGATGGGCGTGCGCCCGACCTGGGACGACGCGCGCAGGCGGGTCACGGGCTTCGAGATCATCCCCGCGACCGCGCTCGGCCGGCCCCGGGTGGACGTGACGCTGCGCGTCTCGGGCTTCTTCCGCGACGCCTTCCCGGCGCAGATCGACCTCGTGGACAGCGCCGCGCGCGCCGTGATGGCGCTCGACGAGCCCGAGGGCGACAACCCCGCGGCGGCGCGGGCGCGGGCGGGCGAGGGGCGCGCGCGGGTGTTCGGATCGAAGCCCGGCGCCTACGGCGCGGGGCTCCAGGCGCTGATCGACGAGCGGCTGTGGTCCGAGCGCGCCGATCTGGCCGAGGCCTATCTCGAATGGGGATCCTACGCCTATGGCGGGGGCCTTGAGGGCGCGCCCGACCGCGCCGGGCTCGAGGCGCGGCTCGGCGAGGTCGAGGCCGTGGTCCAGGCGCAGGACAACCGCGAGCACGATCTGCTCGACTCCGACGACTACTACCAGTTCGAGGGGGGGGCGGCGGCCGCCGTCGCCACCCTCCAGGGCCGCGACCGGCCGGTCTACCACCTCGACCACTCGCGCCCCGAGCGGCCCGTGATCCGCACGCTCGACGAGGAGATCGCGCGGGTGGTGCGCTCGCGCGTCGTGAACCCCAAATGGATCGCGGGCGTCAAGCGCCACGGCCACAAGGGCGCGTTCGAGATCGCGGCCACGGTGGACTACCTCTTCGCCTTCGCCGCCACCACGAACGCGGTCCGGGGCCATCATTTCGACCTCGTCGAGGCGGCCGTCCTCGGCGACGACGACACGCGCGGCTTCATCGAGGGCGCCAACCCCGCGGCGCTGCGCGAGATCGCCGAGCGGCTCGGGGAGGCGATCGACCGCGGCCTGTGGCGGCCGCGCTCGAACGCCGCGCGCGCGCGGATCGAGGCGGCGGCGCGGGCACCCCATGCCCGGCGCGCAGGGGAGCCGGACGCGCCCGCGGCAGGGCCGGCGGCGCGAGCCACGACGGCGGGAGGGCCCGCCCCGGCGGGTGCGTCCCCGCCGGGGCGACGGGCGGCGACGGGACGAGCCGCGTCGGCCAGGGCCCCCGCGACGACGGGACGACCCGCGCCGGCGGAGGGATCCCCATGAACGCCCTCCTCGTCCGCGGCGAGGGGCGCGTCCGCAGCCCGGCGGCGGCCGGGCTGGCGCTCGAATGGCCGGGCGTGGCGTCGGGCTTCGCCGGGATCGGCCACGACGCCGACGAGCGGCCGGGCCAGGAGCAGGTGGGTTGGGCCGACCGGCTCCTCGTCATGGAGCGCGGGCATCGGGTGCGCCTGACCCGGCTGCGGCGGGTGGACGCCTCGGGGCGGCGCGTCGTCCGCCTCGACGTGCCCGACCGCTCCGCGCCCGGCGTCCCCGCGCTGGCGGCGCTGCCGCGCGCGCGCCTGGCGCGGCACCTGGCGTGAGCGCGCGCACCGGCGCCTGTCTGCCCGGCGATCCCGCCCTCCCGGACGTGCTCGCGCTGATCCGGGCGGCCTTCGCCGAGATGGACGGACGGATCGACCCGCCCTCCTCGGCGCGCCGCCTGACGCTCGACGCGGCGCAGGCGCGCGACGGCGAGGTCTGGGCGATCGGCGAGCCGCCGGGGGCCGCGGTGTTCCTGGCCCCTCGGCCGACCTGCCTCCATGTCGGCAAGCTCGCCGTGCGCAGCGACCGCCGCCGCCGGGGCCTCGCCCGCGCGCTCCTGGCGCTCGCGGAGCGACGCGCCCGCGCGCTGGGGCTGCCGGCTCTGGAGCTTCGGGCGCGGGTCGAGCTGGCCCGGAACCATGCCGCCTTCGCGGCGCTGGGCTTCGAGCGGGTGGGCGGGACGGCGCATCCGGGCTACGATCGCCCGACCAGCGCGACCATCCGCCGGGCCGTCCCGCCGCGCGAACCCGAGGAGAGCCCGATGACCGAGACCGACCCCGACGCGCCCGGCCGGGGCGCCCCTGGCCCCGACGAGGCATCCTCCGAGCCCCCCGGCGGTCCGGGCGCGGACGGCGGTCCGGGCGCGGACGGCGGTCCGGCCGACCCCGACGACGCCCGACCTCGGTCCGCGGGCGAGGACGCCCGACTCCCTCCGACGGGCGAGGACGCCCGACACGCCGCGAAGATGGCCAAGAAGAAGGCCGCGCGCGACAAGATCATGGCGACCAAGACCGAGGAGCGCGGGCTCGTCGTCGTCCACACCGGCAAGGGCAAGGGGAAGTCCTCCGCCGCCTTCGGCATGATCTTCCGCTGCATCGCGCACGAGATGCCCTGCGCCGTGGTGCAGTTCATCAAGGGGGGCATGGGCACGGGCGAGCGCGACCTGATCGAGCGCCACTTCGCCGGGCTCTGCGCCTTCCACACCATGGGCGAGGGCTTCACCTGGGAGACCCAGGACCGCGCCCGCGACAAGGCGATGGCCGAGGCCGCATGGGACAAGGCGCGCGAGCTGATCCGCGACGAGCGCCACCGCATGGTGCTCCTCGACGAGATCAACATCGCGCTGCGCTACGAATATCTCGACCTGGCCGAGGTCCTGGCCTTCCTGCAGGGCGAGAAGCCCCCGCGCACCCACGTCGTGCTCACGGGCCGGGGCGCGGCGCCCGCGCTGATCGAGGCGGCCGACCTCGTGACCGAGATGGAGCTCGTCAAGCACCCCTTCCGATCGGGCGTCAAGGCGCAGGCGGGGGTGGAGTTCTAGGCCGGAGCCCCTCGGTCCCTGCGCCGTGGCCGTCGGGGACCGGATGACGGGTCGCGGACCCGCGCCGGGCGCCGCCCCGTCCCCGAGCGCGCGCGACGGCTCCGGCGTGCCGGGCGCTCGGGGCGCCCCATCTCCGCGCCCGTCCCATCGGAGGCCCCCATGACGCTGCTCCTCATCCCCGGCGCGCTGCGCCGCGGCTCGCACAACCGCGCGCTGGCGGCCGAGGCGGCGCGGCTCTACGGCGAGGAGGCGCCCCTCTGGGCCGACCTCCGGATGCCGCTCTACGACGGCGACGAGGAGGAGGCCCGCGGCGTGCCCGAGGAGGCGGCGCGCCTGGCGCGCCAGATCGAGCGCGCCGAGGCGGTGGTGATCGCCACGCCCGAGTACAACCAGTCCTTCCCCGGCGTCCTGAAGAACGCGCTCGACTGGGTGAGCCGCACCGACGGCCATCCCTGGCGCGACAAGCCCGTGGCGATCGTCTCGGCCGCGGCCGGGCGCGCGGGGGGCGCGCGCTCGCAATACGCGCTGCGGCTGGCGCTGAACCCCTTCCGCCCGCGCCTGCTGACGGGCCCCGAGGTGCTGGTGGCGAGCCCGGCCGCCCTGTTCGAGGGCGGCCGCCTCACGGACGAGCGCAGCGCGAAGGCGCTGGGCGCGCTGATGACGGCGCTGCGCCACGCCGCCCGCGCCCCCTGACGCCCGGACGAGGATGGCGGGCCGGGACGCGGGCCGGATCGCCGATGGTGGGCCTTCGCGGGGCGCGGGCGCGGGCGCCCGCCCGGGCGTGGGCTCGCAGGCCGCACGGGCAGGGCCGCAGGGCGCCACCGAGGGGAGGGGCGCCGCCGCGAACGCGGCGGACGCCTGCGGCCGCCCGGCGGCGGCGCCTCGATCCACCGGCCCCCGCGGTCTCCGCCATCGGCCGGCGGGGGTCGGCGGCGGGTGTCCTCCGGCCGGTCCTCGACCGCCGGGCCCCCGTCCGCCGCCCCGCCAGGCTCCCCGCCCCGCGGGACCGGGCCCCGGCGCGTCCTCGCCCCCCGTCTCCACTCCCCCCGTCTCCACTCCCCCCGTCTCCACTCCCGCCGTCTCCACTCCCGCCGTCTCCACTCCCGCCGTCTCCACTCCCGCCCACGGCGCGCACGGCGCTACAGCGCGTCCTCGACCCGCAGGCCCTCCGGGATCGCGTCGCGCCCCTCCAGGATCAGGTCGGCCATGACGGCCGCCATGCCCGGCGCCAGCCCGAGGCCGATCTTGAAGCCGCCATTGGCGACGAAGGCGCCGGCCCGGCCGGGCCAGGGCCCCATGACGGGCGCGCGGGTGCGCGCGCGCGGGCGCAGCGCGGCCCAGCGCCGGATCACCGCCGCCCCCGCCAGCGCCGGGACGGCCGCGCGGGCGCGCGCGATCACGTCGTCGAGGCGCGCGTCGGTGCCCGACGGGTCGGCCCAGGCGGCCTCGGTGGTCGAGCCCACGCCCACCGTGCCGTCGAGATGGGGCACGACGTGGAGCCCGCCCGCGTAGATCTGCGGCGCGCCCGCGGCGTCGTGCGACAGCAGCGCCGCCTGGCCCTTGACGGGCGCGCCCACCGCCCGCGCCCGGCCTTGCGAGAGCGCCGCGAGCCCGGCATGGCCGGTGGCGTGCAGCACCGCGCCCTCCTCCCGCGCGTCGCGTACGATCTCGACGCCCAGCGCCGCGAGCGCCGCCGCCAGCGCCGCGCAGGCGCGCCGGGGGTCCAGATGCGCGCTCATCGTGTCGCGCACGACGAGGCCCGACGGGCTCGCAGGGCCCCAGCCCCCATGGCGGAGGCCCCGCGCCTCCACCACCTCCCAGGCCGCCCCGTCGCGCCACAGCGCGCGCGCCGCCTCGCCGCGCGCGCGCGCCACGGCCAGCGCGGCCGCGTCGGCGACGGGCTGGAGCCGGCCCGCGCGGGCGTAGCCGGTGGAGAGGCCGGATGCGGCCTCGACCTCCGGCCAGAAGCGGCGGGCCAGCAGGAGGCTGTCGAGCTGGAATGCCTTGGCGGGCGTCCAGCGGCCCGCGTCGGGCGCATGCGGCATGAGCGCGCCGACGACCCCGCCCGAGGCGCCCGAGGCCACCCCGTCCGGGTCGATCACGCGCACCCTCGCGCCGCGCCGCGCCGCTTGATGGGCGCAGGCGAGCCCGACGACGCCCGCCCCGCGGACCGTGAGGTCGATGCCCATGGCGCGCGTCTAGGCCACGCGCCGGGCGCCGGGAAGGGCACCGCGCCGGGACCGCGCCCGGCCCCGCCCCGACGGCCTTCGGGGGATGCGCCCTCGGGCGGCGCCCTTGACCGCGACCGCGCCGCGGAGGAGACGGCGCGCCCATGGGGACCGGGATCGACTGGGCGGACGGCGTGCCCGTCTCGCGGCTCTACCGCGACCGCTACCACGCCCCCGACGGGCTCGCCGAGGCGCGCCACGTCCAGCTCGGCGGCTGCGGCCTGCCGGATCGCTTCGGCCCCGGCTTCCGAATCGCCGAGACCGGCTTCGGGGCGGGGCTCAACCTCTGCGCCGCCTGGGCCGCCTGGCGCGCGGCGGGCCTGCCCGGCGCGCTCGGCTACGACGGGTTCGAGGCCCACCCGATGGCGGCGGCCGAGATGGCCCGCGCGCTGGCGGCCTTCCCGGCGATCGCGGCGCAGGCCCGCGCGCTGGTCGCGGCCTGGGCCGCCGCCGACGGCCCGGTCCGGCGCCTGGCGCTGCCCGGCCTGGACGCGCGCGTCCACATCGGCGACGCGCGCGAGACGGTGCCGGCCTGGGAGGGGATGGCCGACGCCTGGTTCCTCGACGGCTTCGCGCCGTCGCGCAACCCCGCGATGTGGGAGCCCGCGCTCCTGCGCGCGGTGGCGGAGCGCCTCGCGCCGGGCGGGGTCGCGGCGAGCTTCACGGCCGCGGGCCACGTCCGCCGGGCGCTCGCCGAGGCCGGGCTCGTGGTCGAGCGCCGCCCCGGCCACGGTCGCAAGCGGCACATGACGGTCGCGCGCCGGCAGGGGTGAGCCTCGGGGGGGGCGGCTGGGGGGGGCAATGGAGAGGGGGGGGCTCCGCCCCCCCGCCCCCGCCAGGGGCACGCGTGCCCCTGGACCCCGCTAGCGGGCCTTGAGGGCCTCGGCGAGGCGCCAGGGCTCGACCGCGCCCTTGAGGCGCATGTGGTAGATCGGCACGCTCTCCATCACGCGCATGACGTAGTTGCGCGTCTCGTCGAAGGGGATGCTCTCGATCCAGTCGATCGCGTCGGTGCCCGGCGCGCGCGGGTCGCCGCGCTCGCGCGCCCAGGCCGCGGGGCGGCCGGGGCCGGCGTTGTAGCCCGCCGCGATCATCGGCACGTTGCGCCCGAAGCGCCGCTCCAGCCCGGCGAGATAGGCCGTGCCCAGCCGCGCGTTGTAGACGGGATCGATCAGGCGCGCGGGCGAGTAGGGCAGGCCCAGGCCGCCCGCGACCTCGCGCGCGGTGGCGGGCATCAGCTGCATCAGCCCCTGCGCGCCGGCCCCGGAGGCGACGCCGGGGTGGAACTCCGACTCGCGCCGCGCGATCGACAGCGCCAGCGCGGGGTCCACCGGCAGGTCGGCCTCGGCGATCGGGTGCAGCGGGAAGTAGTGCTCGGGCAGCACCACGCCCATCTCGGCGGCCTTCTTGCCGAGCTTGACCTGGAGATAGGCGTCGCCGCGCGCGGCCGCCCAGGCCCCCAGATGCGCGAGGCCGTCGGCGTCCTGCGCGCCCGCGAGCCGCGTCAGGAACAACGCCGCCAGCTGCGGCTCGCCGGCCGCGGACAGCAGCGCGGCCGCGCGCAGCGTGGAGCTCTCGGCCAGCGCCTCGGGCATCGGGCCGGGGTCGGGCGCGCTCACCAGCCGCGGGTCGGTCGGCACGCCGGCGCGTTCCGCCGCGAGCTGGCCGTAGAACGCCGTCTGGTGGCGCCCGCCCTCGCGGTAGGCGGCCATCGCCTCCTCGGTCCGCCCCATCGCCTCGAGCGCGCGCCCGCGCCAGTAGCCCATCCGGCCGAGCGAGATCGGCGTCCACACCGCCTCGCGAGCGGTGTCGAAATGCTTGAGCGCGAGCTGCGGGTCGCCCAGGTCGGTCAGCGCGATGAAGCCCGCGAGCCATTGCAGATCGGCGTGCAGCGACCCTTCGGTCAAGAAGTCGCCGGCCGCGAGGCGGTAGGCCACGTCCGCCTGGCCCGCGCGCATCCGCTCGCGCGCCCACCGCTCGCGCTGCTTGGCCCAGAGCTCGGGCCGGCCGAGGCTCTCCGCCGAGACCGAGCGCGCCAGCATCAGCTCGACCGCGCTCTCCTCGCGCCCGCGATCGAGCCGCCAGCGGAAGCGCTCGTAGGCGAGGCCGGCGTCGTCCTGGAGCCGCCGCGGCACCGCCTCGATCAGCGTGTCGACGTTCCCCGCCCCCGTCCGCAGGCCCATGCGCGCCCGCGCGAGCGCGCGCCAGTCCGCCCCTACGCGCTCCATCGCGCGCAGCGCGCCCGCCTGCGGCTCCTCCCACAGCAGCATGTCGAGCCGCGCCTCGTGATGGGCCGCGAGCAGTCCCGGCGCGCGCGCCAGGAGCGCATCCTCCTCCGCCCCGGTCATCGGCAGCGTGCGCCAGGCCTCGACCAGCACCTCGTCGGCGGCCTCGGGCTCGCCGATGGCGGCGAGCGCGTCCGACAGCCGCAGCACGCCCCGCCCGGTGGCGGGCGGACGCCCGGCGAAGAACGGCAGCACCCGCCCGGGCGGGAGATCCGCGGGCATCAGGCCCTCGACCCGGTCGCGCAGGAGCGGCAGGCCGGGCCAGCCGGCGCGGCGGTCGAGGAACGCCTCCGCCTCGGCCCAGCTCCCGCGCCGCGCGCGCAGCTCGTGCCACAGCACGATGTCGGAGGCCACCTCGCCGCCGCGGGCGGCCGCGGCGCGCGCCTCGGCCCAGCGCCCGGCGCGCATCAGGCCGATCGCGCGCTTGAGCGCGAGCGCGTCCGCCTCGGGCGCGGCGGCCGCCGCCCGGCCCGCCGGCGCGGGCCGGGCGGGCCCGGGGGCGGTCCCGGCCCGCGGGGCGGCGGGCGGGGGCGCGAGCACGGCGATCCGGGTGTCGGCGCGCGAGACCACGGGCACGGGCGGCCGCGCCGCTTGGGCGATCTCGGGCCGGGCCTCGGGCCGGATCGAGCTCGGCGGTGCGGGCTCGGCGCCGGTGGCGGCCGGCAGCGCGGCGGCCAGGAGCGCCGCCGTCAGGCGGCGGGGTCCGAGCGCCGCCGTCAGGCGGCGACGGGTCGAGCGACGAAGCATGGCGTTCCCCTTCCGTCGATCCGGCTCCTCCGGACGGCCCGAATCCGCGCCGGCGTGACATTCGCACCGGTCCACACCCGACCGACACCCTCACCCAAGACGCTGCACCGGACACGCTGCACCGAAGACACGGCACCGAAGACACGGCACCGAAGACACGGCACCGAAGACACGGCACGGGACACCCGCGGGACGTGCAGGCCCCAACTCGCGCCCGCGCCGCCGCTTGGCAAGCCGCGCGGGCTCGCCTAGGGTCCGCGCCGCGCTCACCTTAGCGCGAGCCGCCCCGCCCCGCCAACCCCGCCGATCCCGTCCCGCCGATCCCGTCCCGCGCAGGCCGCGCCCCTCGCCCGGAGGATCCGACACGATGGCCCAGGAGAACGCGGCCCAGGAGAACGCGGCCCAGCAGACTGCGGCTCAGCAGACTGCGGCTCAGCAGACTGCGGCCCAGGAGATCGCCCGGAGGCTGCGCGGCTCGCTCACGGCCCTCGTCACCCCCTTCGCGCGAGGCGGCGAGGTGGACGAGGCGGCGCTGCGGGCGCTCGTCGAGTGGCAGGTCGGGCAGGGCACGCGCGGCCTGGTGCCCGTGGGCACCACGGGCGAGTCGCCCACGCTCAGCCACGAGGAGCACGAGCGCGTCGTCGAGGTGGTGGTCGAGGCGGCGGGCGGCCGGGTGCCGGTCGTCGCCGGCGCGGGCAGCAACAACACCGCCGAGGCCGTGCGGCTCGCGCGCCACGCGGCCTCCGTCGGCGCCGACGCGGCGCTGGTCGTCACGCCCTACTACAACCGGCCGACCCAGGCCGGCCTGATCGCCCACTTCACCGCCGTCGCCGAGGCCGCCGACCTTCCGATCCTCATCTACAACATCCCCGCCCGCTCGGTCGTGGACATG
Organism: uncultured Alphaproteobacteria bacterium; assembly: GCA_963799455.1. Classification (GTDB taxonomy): domain Bacteria; phylum Pseudomonadota; class Alphaproteobacteria; order Rhodobacterales; family Rhodobacteraceae; genus CAWCXF01. Next base: position 690,348 of record CAWCXF010000008.1, read on the forward strand.
AGCCCGGCGACGATGGCCGCGCTCTCGAAGCTGCCCGGCGTCGTGGGCGTCAAGGACGCCACCGGCGACGTGGTGCGCGTCTCCCGCCAGCGCGCGCTCTGCGGGCCGGGCTTCGTCCAGCTCTCGGGCGAGGACGCCTCGGCGCTGGGGTTCGACGCGCATGGGGGCCAGGGCTGCATCTCGGTGACGGCCAACGTCGCGCCGCGCCTGTGCGCGGACTTCCAGGAGGCCGCGCTCGGCGGCGACCTCGCCGCCGCGCTCGACCTCCAGGACCGCCTGATGCCGCTGCACGAGGCGCTGTTCCTCGAGCCCGGCCTGGTCGGCGCCAAATACGCGCTCTCGCTCCTCGGCCGCTGCCGCGAGGCGGTGCGCCCGCCGCTCCTGCCCCCCGGCGAGGGCACCCGGCTCGCCATCAAGGACGCGATGCTGGGCCTGGGGCTGATCGGCGGCTGAAGGCCGCTTCCCGCGGGCGGCGCGCGCGTCTATATCCGGGCCCCATGGCCAAGGACGACAACCCCAACGTCAAGCAGATCGCCGACAACCGCCGGGCGCGCTACGACTACGCCATCGAGGAGGACGTCGAGTGCGGCATCGTGCTCGAGGGCTCGGAGGTGAAGTCGCTGCGCCAGGGCGGCACCCAGAATCTCGGAGGCCTACGCGACGGTGGACGACGGCGAGCTGTGGCTCGTCAACGCCTACATCGCCCCCTACGGCCAGGCCAAGACCTTCGGCCATGACGAGAAGCGCCGCCGCAAGCTCCTGGTGCGCCAGCGCGAGCTGGCCCGCCTCTGGAACGCCACCCAGCGCCAGGGCATGACGCTGGTGCCCTTGTCGATGTACTTCAACGGCCGCGGCATCGCCAAGCTCCGCATCGGCGTCGCCAAGGGCAAGAAGGCCCATGACAAGCGCCAGACCGAGGCCAGGCGCGACTGGCAGCGCCAGAAGGCCCGCCTCCTGCGCCACCACGAATAGGCCGGAGCGCCGGCTGCGGGCCGGAGCGCCGGCCGTGGGCCAGAGCGCCGGCCGCCGGCTGCGGGCCGGGGAGCGGAGCTGGCCGAGCGCCGGCCTCGATCGCATCGCCACCCCGGCCCCGGAGCCGGGGCCTGCTCGGCACGCGACCGCCTGCGACGGCCCGGGCCGGCGCATGGAGGGGGTCCGGCCTCGGCCCGCCGCGAGGACGACCGCCGCCCGCCCCGTGGAGCTCTCGCGCGGCGGGCGGACCCGGACGCGGCTCGCCGGCCCGGCGCGGCGCCCCGTCCTCGGAGGCGGGGGACACGCGGCCGGACCTGACGCGAAGCGCCGCTTCGCGCCCGGGCCCGCCCGGTTGCGCCCCGAGCGCCCCGCCACTAGGACGGGCCCATGCGCGACCGCGACCCGAGGCCCGCCATGACGCCCTCCCCCGAGGACGACCCCCAGGACGAATCCGCGGACGACCCCGCCACGCTGGTCTCGACCGGCTGGCTGGCGCGGCATCTGAACGACCCAGACCTCAGGGTGATCGACGCGTCGTGGCACCTCGACCCCGCCCGCGACCCGCGCGCCGAGCACGAGGCCGCCCACATCCCCGGCGCGCGCTTCGTCGCCATCGACGACGTGAGCGACGCGCGCTCCGACCTGCCCCACATGGCGCCCACCCCCGAGAAGTTCGCCAGCCGGATGCGCGCCCTGGGCGTCGGCGACGGCCATCAGGTGGTGGCCTACGACGCCGCCGGCCTCTTCTCGGCGGCGCGACTGTGGTGGCTCTTCCGCCTGATGGGCCAGGAGCGCGTGGCGGTGCTCGACGGCGGCCTGCCGAAATGGCGCGCCGAGGGGCGCCCGCTCGAGGATCTGCCCCCCACGACGCGCGACCGGCACATGAGCGTGCGCCGCCGCAACGGCCTCATCCGCGACGTGACGCAGGTGGCGGCGTCCTCCAAGCTCGGCGACCGCGCGATCGTGGACGCGCGCAGCCCCGGCCGCTTCGAGGGCCGCGAGGAGGAGCCCCGCCCCGGCCTGCGCGCGGGCCACATCCCGGGCTCGCGCAACCTGCACTACGCGCGGCTCCTGAACGAGGACGGCACGATGAAGGCGCCGGACGCGCTGCGCGCCGCCTTCGAGGCGGCGGGCGTGGATTCGTCGCGGCCCATCGTGACCACCTGCGGCTCGGGCGTGACGGCGGCGATCCTCAGCCTCGCGCTCGAGCGCGTCGGCCACCGCGACCACGCGCTCTACGACGGCTCCTGGTCCGAATGGGGCGGCTATGGCGACCTCGCCGTCGAGACGGGGCCGGCGGGGCCCGCGTCCCGGGCGGACGGGGCGCCGTGATCCGGGGCGCCCTTCGGACGGGGGCGGGGCCGCGCCCGGCGCGCGGAGGCGCGCGGGCCTCGCTCCGCCCGACGCGCAGGCGGGGCGCGCGGGCGGCGGCACGGGCCCGGATGGGCTCGCCTCCGTTCGGTCGCGGAGCGCGGGACCGGGGCGTCCGTCGAGAGGCCGAGGGGACGCGGCCTCGTCCGGCCTCGGGAGGCGCGCCCGCCCGGCGGCAGGCCGAGGCGCAGCGTCCGGCCACCGCGTCCCGAGGCCATCTCCCGAGAGGCGGTGGGGTGGGCCCGGCCGGGCCGGGCCGCGGCGCCTGCGGATCCCGGGCCGCCCCGCGCGGGCCGATGCGCCGCGCGCAGGAGGGCCCGGCTCGGGGGCCGGGGCGCGGTGGCGGGATGCGACGAGGGGCGCGATGAGCGTCGAGGGGCGGCCCGACGCGCCCGCGCCCCCCGCCCGCCCGCCGGGGCCTCAGTCGGGGCCTCAGTCGGGGCCTCAGTCGGGGCCTCACCCTGCCCACACCGTCACCCACCTCCGGACGACGGCGCGACCCTCGGCGCCCGCGCCCGGCTCCGCGCCCGGCTCTGCGCCCAGCTCCGCGCCCGGGGGCGCCGCGCTGGTGCGCTGCGAGGCGCCGCCCGCCTGGTGGTTCCTGGCGCTCTACGACGCCGTGGGCTCGGCCTACCGCTGGACCGACATGCACGAGCGGAGCGCGGCCGAGATCGAGCGGTTCATCCGGCACCCGCGCGCCGAGCTCTGGACGCTGATGCGGGGCGGCTGGCCGCAGGGCTTCTTCCTGCTCGACGGCCGCGCGCCGCCCGCCTGCGACCTGGCCTATTTCGGGCTGGTGCCCGAGGCCGTCGGCCGGGGCATGGGGGGCTGGCTCCTGCGCGCCGCGCTCGCGCGCGCCTGGGCGATGCCCGGCACCCTGCACGTCACCGTCAACACCTGCACGCTCGACCACCCCCGCGCGCTGCCGACCTACCTCGCGGCCGGCTTCGAGGTCGTGCGCCGCGAGGACCGCCCCGGAGGGCCCTGACCGATGCTCGAGACGATCACCCCCCAGCCGCAGGACGCGATCCTGGGGCTGATGGCCGCCTACCGCGAGGATCCGCGCGAGGGGAAGATCGACCTCGGCGTCGGGGTCTACCGCGACGCGCAGGGCCGCACCCCGATCATGCGCGCCGTCAAGGCGGCCGAGCGCCGGATCTGGGAGGCGCAGGACACCAAGGTCTACACCGGGCTCGCGGGCGACCCGGCCTTCGGCGCGGCGATCCGCGCGATGGTGCTGGGCGACCTCGACCCCTCCCGCGTGGCCGTCATCGCCACGCCGGGCGGCACCGGCGCCGTCCACAAGGGCATCGAGCTGGCGCGCCTCGCCTCGCCCGACCTCACCGTGCACCTGCCCGACCCGACCTGGCCCAACCACCCCGCGATCCTGCGCCACCTGCGCGTGCCGATGCGGAGCTACCGCTACTTCGACCCGGCCACGCGCGGCGTGGACGTGGACGCCATGGTGGACGATCTCGGGGCGGCGAAGCCCGGCGACCTGGTGGTTCTGCACGGCTGCTGCCACAACCCGACCGGCGCCGACCCCTCGGCCGAGGGCTGGGAGCGCATCGCGGGGGCCCTGGAGTCCTCGGGCGCGACCGCGCTGATCGACCTCGCCTATCAGGGCTTCGGCGACGGGCTCGACGCGGACGCCCAGGCGACCCGGCTCCTGGCGCGGCGGCTGCCGGAGGTCATGGTCGCGGCCTCCTGCTCGAAGAACTTCGGCATCTACCGCGAGCGCACCGGCGCGCTGATCGCCGTCACCGCGAACGCCACGATGGCGCAGGGGGCGATGGCCTCGCTCAACCGGCTCAACTACTCCTTCCCGCCCGACCACGGGGCGCGCATCGTCCAGACCGTGCTCGGCGACGACGCGCTCGCGGCCGACTGGCGCGAGGAGCTGGGCTCGATCCGCGCCCACATGACGGCCTTGCGCGAGGCGCTGGCCTCCGAGCTGCGCCAGCGCACCAACTCGGACCGATTCGACTTTCTGACGCGTCACCGCGGCATGTTCTCGCGCCTCGGCGCCACGCCCGATCAGGTCGAGCGCATGCGCGCCGAGCGCGGCGTCTACATGGTCGGCGACGGGCGCATCAACGTGGCCGGGCTCAACGCCGCCACCGTGCCGCTCCTGGCCGCCGCGATGGTCGAGGCCGGGGTCTAGGGGCGCTCCGACCGAGCGGGATCGCCCCGGGCTCCCGGCTCCTTCGTGGCCGCATGGCCCGGGCGCCCGACCGGTCCGGTCGGGCTGGAGGACGCCCCGATCGCCGAAGGGCGTCGCCGACGGGCGACGCGGTCCGGGGGCGGGATCGCGCCCCTGCGATGGATTTCCACACCGAGCGGGGATTTCCCCCGCAAGGGCATGTCTTCCCGGCGGACGAGGCTTTCCGTGCATCGCGCGCCGCGTCCCGGCGGTGGGCTCCTCGTGCAGCGCCGGCCCAGGCCGAGCCCGGCGCGCGCGCCCGTCGCCGGCCGCGACGGTGGGCCCCTTTTGCGGCAGGGGCGCCCCACGGCCATGCCCGCGGGGCGCCGGGGGCTCGGCGGGCGATCCGGTCGCGCGACGCCGGCGTCCTCTCGACGAAGGGGCCCGGACGTCGCCGTCCGGGCCCCGGCCGCCAGGATCGTGAGGGAGGAGTCAGAGCCTGGCGAACTCGGGGTAGGCCTCCATGCCGAGCTCGGAGGCGTCGAGGCCCGCGACCTCGTGCTCCTCGGAGACGCGGATGCCCGCGAGCGCGCGCAGCACCACCCAGACCACCAGCGAGGCCGTGAACACGAAGGCCGCGACGATGGCGATCGAGACGAGCTGGCCGACCAGAGTGGCGTCGGGGTTGGTGATCAGCACCGCGAGCGTGCCCCAGATGCCGCAGAAGAGATGCACCGGGATCGCGCCGACCACGTCGTCGATCTTCATCCGGTCGAGGAACGGCACCCCGAAGATCACGATCACGCCGCCCACGGCGCCGATCAGGGTGGCCGTGCCGAGGCCCGGCGTCAGCGGCTCGGCGGTGATCGAGACGAGCCCCGCGAGCGCGCCGTTGAGCACCATCGTCAGGTCCACCTTGCCGTAGACCAGCTGCGTCAGGATCAGCGCCGTGATCGCGCCGCCCGCGGCGGCCGTGTTGGTGTTGGCGAAGATGCGGGAGATGTCGGCGACGTTGGCGGCGCTGTCCATGTAGAGCTGCGAGCCGCCGTTGAAGCCGAACCAGCCGAGCCACAGGATGAAGGTGCCCAGCGTGGCGAGCGGCAGGTTCGAGCCCGGCATGGGCACGATGCGCCCCTCGCGGTACTTGCCCAGGCGAGGCCCGAGCACGAGCGCGCCCGCGAGCGCGGCCCAGCCGCCGGTGGAGTGCACCACCGTCGAGCCCGCGAAGTCGAGGAAGCCCCACTCCTCGGCGAGATAGCCCCCGCCCCACTTCCAGGACGCCTGGATCGGGTAGATCACCGCCGTCAGCACGACGATGAAGGCCAGGAAGGGCCAGAGCTTGATCCGCTCGGCCAGCGCGCCCGAGACGATCGAGGCGGTGGTGGCGGTGAACATCAGCTGGAAGAAGAAGTCCGAGCCGACCGAGGCGTAGGTCAGGTCGGGCTCGGCGCCCGCGAGGCCCACCGGCTCCAGGATGGCGACGGAGATCCCGCCGATCCAGCCGGGGATCAGCCAGGAGTCGGGATAGACGCCCCCGTCGGGCGCGCCGGGATACATCAGCGCGTAGCCCAGCGCGTAGTACATGATCGCGGCGATGGCGAAGAGGGCGATGTTCTTCGTCAGCTGCATCGTCACGTTCTTCTGCCGCACGAGCCCGGCCTCGAGCATCGTGAAGCCCGCGGCCATGAACATCACCAGGAATCCGGTGACGAGGAACATGAAGGTGGTCAGGATGAAGCCCACCTCGGCGGCGGGCGTGCCGGCCGCGGCCGCCTCCTCGACGACCACCACCGCGTCCTGCGCCCAGCCGAGCCCCGGCAGGAGCGCCAGCGCGGCCGCCCCCGCGAGCGCCGCCCCTAGCCCTGGCCCGAGCCTCGGCGGCCCCTCCGATCCCGGCCTCGACGCCGCGGGCCGTCCCTCGTCTCGATCCATCCGTCTCATCCCCATCATCGGCCGCATGCCCGCGGCCTCCATCCCGTCACTCGCCGACGCGCCTCGCAGGCGCCGACGCGCCTCGCGGGCGCCGACGCGGCTCGCGGGCGCCGACGCGGCTCACAGCGCGGCCTCGCCGGTCTCGCCGGTGCGCACCCGCACCGCCGCCTCGACGTCCAGCACGAAGATCTTGCCGTCGCCGATCTTGCCGGTGCGCGCCGTCCGCCCGATCGCCTCGACCACCCGCTCGACGAGGGCGTCGGCGACCACGGCCTCCAGCCGCAGCTTGGAGACGAAGCTCACCGCGTACTCGGCGCCGCGATAGACCTCGGTGTGGCCCGACTGCGCGCCGAAGCCCTTGACCTCGGTCACCATCATGCCGCGCACGCCGGCCTCGGTGAGCGCCTCGCGCACCTCCTCGAGCTTGAACGGCTTGATCACCGCGACGACGAGCTTCACGCCGCATCCCTCCTGCCACCGGCGGCGCGCCCGGGCCCCTCTCGTCCCGCCGGGCGCGCGTCGGGGCGAGAGGGCCCACCGGGGCGCCCGGGCGCAAGCGAGCGGGCCCGGGATCGGCGCGGCGAAGGGCGGCGATGTGCCCAAAGAATGAGCACATCCGCCGTTCCGCCTCATCCTTGGGCGATGCGCGAAGCGGCGGCCCGAGGCGATCGGCCCTCCCCTTCCGGGCGGCGAGGGTCTATCTCAGGGGCGGGACGGCCCGCGTCAGAAGGGGCCGCCCGTCGGACGACGGGGCGGGGACGACTGAGGCGGGCCGGGGCCATCGGGGGACGTCGGGCATGATCGCGGGCGGGACGGAGCGGGACATCGCGCGCGGGCGCGCGTCTCGGCAGGGCATCGCGCGCGGGCGCGCGTCTCGGCAGGGCATCGCGCTCGGGCGCGCGTCTCGGCAGGGCATCGCGCGCGGGCGCGCGTCTCGGCAGGGCATCGCGCGCGGGCGCGCGTCTCGGCAGGGCATCGCGCTCGGGCGCGCGTCTCGGCAGGGCATCGCGCGCCTCTCGGCAGGGCGCGCGACGAGGGGCAGGGTCCGGGGCGGGGCGCGCCGGGGGGGGGCGGCGTGAGGGGCGCCAAGGCGGGGGGCCGCCGGCCGCTCGTGGCCGAGCGCCGGCCGCCGCGCCGGGCCGGCAAAGGCACGGGCACGGGCGCGGGCACGGGCGCGGGCACGGGCGCGGGCCAGGCCGCCGGCCACCGGGGCGCCCCGAGGCGGCGCGCGCGGCGCGGCGGCGGCGGGACGATCCGCTCGGCCCTGGCCTGGACGCTCCGGCTCTCGTGGCGATTCGCCTGGCGGCTGGGGCTCGCCGCCGCGCTGCTGCTCGCGCTCGCGGTGGGCTACGTCTCGACCACCCTGCCGCCGGTGGCGCAGATCGCCGACGGGCGGGCGCGCGGCTCGGTGACGCTGCTCGACCGCTCGGGCGAGGTGTTCGCCTGGCGCGGCGAGCAGTTCGGCGGCATCGTCACCGCCTCGACCGTGGCGCCGGCGCTCAGGGACGCGATCGTGGCGACCGAGGACCGGCGGTTCTGGAGCCACTGGGGGGTGAGCCCCATCGGCATCGCCTCGGCGGTGCGCATCAACCTCTCCGAAGGGCGCGGGCCGCTCTCGGGCAACGGCGGCTCGACGATCACCCAGCAGACGGCGAAGCTGCTGTGCTTCGGGCGGCCCTACGAGCCCGACGAATGGGAGTCGAAGGCCGCCTACGAGGCCGAGTGCCGTCGCGGCACGATCGCGCGAAAGCTCAAGGAGGCGGTCTACGCGCTCGCCATGGAGGCGCGCTACACCAAGGAGGAGATCCTGACGATCTACCTCAACCGCGCCTTCCTGGGCGCGGGCGCCAACGGCTTCGAGGCCGCGGCGCAGCGCTACTTCGGCCGCTCCGCCTCGCAGGTGGGCCCGGCGCAGGCGGCGATGCTCGCGGGGCTGCTGGTGGCGCCGACGCGCTACGCGCCCACCGGCGACCTCGCGCGCTCCCAGGCGCGCGCCGCCACCGTGCTGCGGCTGATGGAGGCGCAGGGCTACCTCACGCCCGAGGAGGCCGCCGCGGCGCGCGCCGAGCCCGCCACGCTGTCGCAGGCGGCCGAGGCGCGCACGGGGGGCGCCTTCGCCGACTGGCTGATGGCCACCGGCCCCGACTTCTTCACGACCGAGACGACCGAGGACGTGGTGATCCGCACCACGCTCGACCAGCGCATCCAGGCCGCGGCCGAGGAGGCGCTGGCGGAGGCCCTCGCCACCGGGCTCAGCCCCGGCTCCGAGGCGCAGGCGGCGATCGTGGTGATGGACGCCGACGGGGCGGTGCGCGCGATGGTGGGGGGGCGCGAGAGCCGCGCGGGCGCGTTCAACCGCGCGGTCCAGGCGGTGCGCCAGACCGGCAGCGCCTTCAAGCCCTACGTCTACGCGGCCGCGCTCGACCTCGGCCACTCGCCGCTGGCCACCGTGATGGACGAGCCCCTGCGCATCGACGTGCCCGGCTCGGGCCCCTACGCGCCGCGCAATTACGACGGGCGCTTTCGCGGGCGCGTCACGCTGGCCGACGCGCTGATGCTCTCGCTCAACATCCCCGCGGTGCGCGTCTCCGAGGCGGTGGGGCGCGAGAACGTGCGCCGGATCGCGGCCGATTTCGGGCTCCGGAGCGACCTCGCGCTCGGCCCCGCGCTGGCGCTCGGCGCCTCCGAATCGACGCTCCTGGAGATGACCGGCGCCTATGCCGGCATCCTCAACGGCGGGCGCTCGGTGACGCCCTACGGGCTCGTCGACCTGGAGCTCGGCGGCGAGGCGCTGATGGACCGCAAGGGCGGCATGGGCGAGCGGGTGATCTCGGAGCGCGCCGCGCGCGAGCTGGTGTGGATGATGAGCCGCGTGATCACCGACGGGACCGGCAAGCGCGCGCGGCTCGAGGGGCGCGAGGCGGCCGGCAAGACCGGCACCACCCAGAGCGCGCGCGACGCCTGGTTCGTGGGCTTCACCGCCGACTACGTGGCCGGGGTCTGGATGGGCTTCGACGACAACACGCCGCTCAACGGCGTCACCGGCGGCGGGCTGCCCGCCGAGATCTGGCGCCAGGCGATGGAGCGCGTCCATCGCGGGCTGCCCGCGCGGCCGCTGCCGATGACGCCCCCCCCCGCGCCGCGTGTCGAGGCGGCGGGCTACGGCGCCCAGGGCGGGGGGGCGCAAGGCTACGGGGCGCAAGGCTCCGGGGCGCAGGGTTACGGGGCGCAAGGCTACGGGGCGGCCGAGGCCCCCCAGGAGTGGGACCGCGTCCCGCCGGCCGGGGCGGCCACCGACCGCAGCGTGTTCGACGCGCTGCGCGGGCTCTTCGGGGGCGGCTGAGGGTCTCGGCGCGACGGCCAGCGCACGAAGACGGTAGAGGCACGAAGACGGTCCGCGCACGAGATCGTGTGAGCGGCCCTCTGCCGAGGGGCGCGCGAATCCGGCGTGAATCCGTCCGCACGGTTGAGGGCGTCAACACAGTTTTAATGGATCGACCCGACACACTCGGCTATGGCGCCGCAGGACGCGGGCGCAGGTCGGGCGCGCCGCGCGTCCGGCGTGAAGAGTACGGAGGATCGGCGAATGGCGCGCAGCGCGGAGGAGGCCAGGCGGCAGGAGGGGGCGGCCGAGCTGGCCCGCATCCGGGCCGAGAGCCGCTCGCTCTACTGGTCGGTGGGCCTGTTCAGCGTGTTCGTGAACCTGCTGATGCTCACGGGGCCCATCTTCATGCTCCAGGTCTACGACCGGGTGCTGGGCTCGCGCTCCGAGGAGACGCTGCTCGCGCTCGTCATCCTGGTGGTGTTCCTCTACGCCGCGATGGGCCTTCTCGACTGGATCCGCGCCCGCGTGACCTCGCGCATCGCCGCGCGCTTCCAGTCGCGCCTCGACCGGCGCACCTTCGAGGCGGTGCTCGACCAGTCCGCCCAGCGCGAGCGCGGACGGGCCGCGCCCCCGCCCTCGACGGCGCTGCGCGAGCTCGAGGCGGTGCGCGCCTTCATGGCCTCGCCGGTGCTGATGGCGCTGTTCGACCTGCCCTTCACGCCGCTGTTCGTCGCCGGCATCTTCCTCTTCCACGTCGAGCTGGGGCTGCTGGCGATCCTGGGCGGGCTGGTGCTCGTCGCCGTCGCCGTCGTCAACTCGATGAGCACCCGCGGGCCCCAGCTCGAGGCCGCGCGCGACTCGCAGACGGCCGAGCGCTGGGCCGACCACATCCAGCGCGACGCCGAGACGGTGCGCTCCCTGGGGATGCGCGGCGCCGCCTTCGACCGCTGGATCGAGGCGCGGAGCCGCGCGCTCGAGCGCGGGCTCAACGCCACCGACCGCACCGGCGGCTTCACCACGCTCACCAAGACCTGGCGGCTGTTCCTGCAATCGGCGATGCTGGGCCTGGGCGCGTGGCTCGTGCTGCGCGGCGAGCTGACGGCCGGCGCGATGATCGCGGGCTCGATCCTGCTCGGCCGGGCGCTCGCGCCGATCGAGCTGGTGGTGGGCCAGTGGGCGCTGGTGACGCGCGCGGTCAAGGGCTGGGGCACGCTGTCGGACCTGCTGGGCCGCAACCGCCCCGCGGCGCCGCGCACCATGCTGCCCCGCCCCGAGGCGCGGCTCGACGTCGAGAGCCTCACCGTGATCCCGCCCGGCGAGCAGGCCGCGACGCTGCGGATGCTCAACGTCACGCTGCCGCCCGGCCACGCGCTCGGCGTGATCGGCCCCTCGGGGGCGGGCAAGTCCACGCTGGCGCGCGCGCTCACCGGGGTCTGGCCGCCCGCAGGCGGTCGGGTGCGGCTCGGGCGCGCGGCGCTCGACCAGTATGACCCCGACGTGCTCGGCCACCTGATCGGCTACCTGCCGCAGACCGTCACGCTCTTCGAGGGCACCATCGCGCAGAACATCGCGCGCCTGAGCGAGCACCCCGACCCGCAGGCCGTGGTCGCCGCCGCCCGCAAGGCCGCCGCCCACGAGATGATCGTCGAGCTGCCCGACGGCTACGACACCCGGCTGGAGGCCGGCGGCGGGCGCCTCTCGGGCGGCCAGATCCAGCGCATCGGGCTCGCCCGCGCGCTCTACGGCGACCCGGTGCTCTTGGTGCTCGACGAGCCCAACTCGAACCTCGACAACGCCGGATCCGAGGCGCTCAACGAGGCCATCCGCGGCGCCAAGGCCGACCGGCGATCGGTCATCATCATGGCCCACCGCCCCGCCGCCATCGCCGAGTGCGACTTGCTCCTGGTGCTCGAGGGCGGCATGCGGCGCGCCTTCGGGCCGCGCGACGAGGTGCTGCGCGAGACCGTCACCAACCACCGCGAGGTCGCCCAGACGCGCGGCCGGGGAGGCGTCACATGATCCACGCGAAGGACGGCGCGCGCGCGCAGGACGCCGGGCAGGACGGCGCGCAGGACGGCGGACGCCAGACCCGCATGGCGGCGGCGAACGACGGGGGGCCGCTCATGCTGGGCCTCGGCGAGGCCCGCGCCGTCAGCCCTCAGGACGACGGACCCTCTGGGCTGCCCGGCCCCGCCCCCGCTTCCCCCGTCCCGGCCGGCGCCGCCGGCCCGGGGCGGGCGCCCGTGCCCCAGCCCGCGCCCCAGACGGCGCCCCAGCCCGCGCCCCCGGCCCCGCCCTCGAAGGGCGCGCCGAAGCTGCCCGAGGCCGCGCCGCGCAGCGCGAGGGTCTCGGCGGTCCTGCCGCTGCTGGCGGGCTTCCTGGTCCTGCTGGTGCTGGTGGGCGGCTTCGGCGTCTGGGCGGCGATCACCCAGATCTCGGGCGCGGTGATCGCCACGGGGCGCATCGAGGTCGATTCCAACCGCCAGGTGGTCCAGCACGTCGACGGCGGCGTGGTCGAGGAGGTGCTGGTCGAGGAGGGCGACACCGTCGAGAAGGGCGAGGTGCTGCTCAGGCTCGACCCGACCTTCGTGACCACCCAGCTCACCATCACCGAGGACCGGCTGTGGGAGACCTCGGCGCGGCGCGCGCGCCTGGAGGCCGAGCGCGACGGCGCCTCCGAGGTCGAGTTCGACGAGGAGCTGCTGGCCGCCGCGGCCGCCGACCCCGAGATCGAGGATCTGGTCGAGGGCCAGCGCAACCTCTTCGACGCGCGCGCCGAGTCGCGCGCCGCCGTCAAGGCGCAGCTGTCGCGCCGGAGCGAGCAGATCGCCAACCAGATCGACGGCATCGACGCCCAGTCCGCCGCCATCGAGCGCCAGGCCGAGCTGATCAAGGAGGAGCTGGGCGACCAGCAGTCGCTCCTCGACCGCGGGCTCGCGCAGGCCAGCCGCGTGCTCGGGCTCCAGCGCGAGGACGCGCGCGTCGAGGGCACGCGCGGGGAGCTCGCAGCCTCGCGCGCCGAGGCGGAGGGCTCGATCACCGAGATCGACCTGGAGCTGCTGGCGACCGACACCCGCCTGCGCGAGGAGGCGATCACCGAGCTGCGCGACATCCGCGCCGAGGAGCTGGAGCTTCTGGAGCAGCGCCGCGCGGCGCTCGCCCAGCAGGACCGGCTGGTGGTGCGCGCGCCGGTGGGCGGCGTGGTCTACGGCATGACCGTGTTCGGGGCGGGCTCGGTGGTGCGCCCGGCCGAGCCGGTGCTCTACATCGTGCCCCAGGACCGGCCGCTGGTGATCGCGGCGCGCGTCGATCCGCTGCACATCGACAACGTGTATCCGGGCCAGACCGCGCGGCTGCGGCTGTCGGCCTTCGACGCCCGCTCCACGCCCGAGCTCGAGGGGCAGGTGGTGCGCGTCTCGGCCGACGCCTTCGACGACGAGCGCTCGGGCGCGCCCTTCTACCGCGCCGAGATCACGCTCAGCGAGGGCGAGCGCGCGCGGCTCGGCGACGACAAGCCGCTCGTCCCGGGCATGCCGGTGGAGGCGTTCATCCGCACCAAGGACCGCACGCCGCTGGCCTACCTGGTCTCGCCGCTGGCCAACTACTTCGCCCGCGCGTTCCGCGAGGGGTGAGGCCGCCGGGGGCGCCCGCGCCCGCGCCCCCGGACCCCCGATCTCGATTGATCCATGCGCCCGGCCGGCCTATGGACGGCGCATGAGCCAGATCGAAGAGCGCCTCGAAGCCATGGGCCTCGCGCTGCCCGCCGCGCCCGCTCCGGCGGCGAACTACGTCCCCACCGTGCGCACCGGCGACCTCTTGTGGGTCTCGGGCCAGATCGCGGCCGGCCCCGACGGGCCGATCCGCGGCCGGCTCGGCGAGGACATGGACGTGGAGGCTGGCGCCGCGGCCGCGCGAAGCTGCGCGCTCGCGCTGCTCGCTCAGGTCAAGGCGGCCTGCGACGGCGACCTCGGCCGCCTCGCCCGCGTCGTCAAGCTCACCGGGTTCGTGGCCTCGGCGCCGGGCTTCACCGACCAGCCGAAGGTCGTCAACGGCGCCTCGGACCTGCTGGCCGAGGCGCTCGGCGAGGCCGGGCGCCACGCCCGCTCGGCCGTGGGCGTGGCAAGCCTCCCGCTCGGCGTCGCGGTCGAGATCGAGGGCGTGTTCCAGATCCGCTGATCCTGCGGGGGCTCGCCGGACGGGCGCCGCTCGGCGGCCCCGCGCGCCCCGGCCCCGCCGACGCGGCGCGCGGGGCCCATGCGCGCCTTCCGGCCCAGGTCGCCCCGGGGAGGCCTTGCCCCCGCCCGACCTCGGCGGCGGCGGCCGGGCCGCGCCTAGCCCACAGGCCGCGCCCGGCCCGCAGGCCGCGCCCGGCCCGATGGCCGCGGCCGGCCCGATGAGGGACCGCCCGCCCCTGCCCCGCGCGCTTCTCGCCGCGCCCATCGCGCATCGAGGGCTGTGGGGGCCGGGCGCCCCCGAGAACTCGATCGCGGCCGCCCTCGCCGCGGCGCGGGCGGGCTACGGGGTCGAGGCCGACCTCCAGCTCTCCGCCGACGGCCGGGCGATGGTGTTCCACGACGACCGGCTCGACCGGCTGACCGCCGCGTCCGGCCCCCTGCGCGAGCGCACCGCCGCGCAGCTCGCGGCGATCGCGCTCCGGGACGGCGAGGAGGGCATCCCGACGCTGGCCGCGCTCCTCGCGGCGGTGGCGGGCCGCGCGCCGCTGCTCCTTGAGGTCAAGGACCAGGACGGCGCGCTCGGGCCGGGCGTCGGCGCTCTGGAGGCCGCCATGGCCGAGGATCTGGCCCGATACGAAGGCCCCGTGGCCGTGATGTCGTTCAACCCCCACGCCGTCGCCGCGATGCGCGACGCCGCGCCCGCCCTCCCGCGCGGCCTCGTCACCTGCCCCTTCGCGCCCGGCGACTGGACGGGCGTGCCCGAGGCGCGGCTCGAACGTCTGCGCGCCATGGAGGATCTCGACGCGCCCGGCGCGGCCTTCGTCAGCCACGACGCGGCCGACCTCGCCTCGCCCCATCTCGCGCGGGTGCGCGGGCGCGTGGCCGTGCTCTGCTGGACGATCCGCTCCGCGAGGGCCGAGCGCGAGGCGCGACGATCCGCCCATCAGATCACCTTCGAGGGCTACCGCCCCGCGCTTGAACCCTCCCCGTCCAGGCCCACCTAGCAGGCCGGACGGGGGGACGCTGATGGACGGCGACGCGCGCATCGAGGTCGAGGCCCTGGCGAGCCTCCGCGACATCCCCGCCGAGGCGTGGGATTCCTGCGCCTGCCCCGAGGCGGCGGACGGGGGCCGCCCCCACGACCCCTTCACCACGCACCGGTTCCTCCTCGCGCTGGAGGACAGCGGCTCGGTCGGGCGCGGGACCGGATGGGGGCCGCGCCACCTCGTCGCGCGGATGCAGGGCGAGCCGATCGCCGTGGCGCCGCTCTACGCCAAGTCGCACTCCCAGGGCGAGTACGTCTTCGACCATTCCTGGGCGCACGCCTATGAGCGCGCGGGCGGGCGCTACTACCCCAAGCTCCAGGTCGCGGTGCCGTTCACGCCCGCGACGGGGCGGCGCTTCCTGACCCGGCCGGGGCAGGAGGAGCTGGGGATGGCCGCGCTCGTCCAGGGCGCGGTGCGGATCGCCGACGGCTCGGGCGTCTCCTCGCTGCACGTGACGTTCTGCACCGAAGCCGAGGCGCTCGCGGGCGAGGCGATGGGTCTGATGCGCCGCGCCTCGCAGCAGTTCCACTGGACGGATGCGGGATACGGCGACTGGGAGGGGTTCCTCGGCTCGCTCGCCTCGCGCAAGCGCAAGAACCTTCGCCGCGAGCGCGCCGAGGCGAACGCCTTCGGCGGCGAGATCGTGACGCTCACGGGCGAGGAGATCGAGCCCGGCCACTGGGACGCGTTCTGGCGATTCTACCAGGACACCGGCGCGCGCAAATGGGGCCGGCCCTACCTGACGCGGGCCTTCTTCGACCTCGCGCAGGAGCGGCTGCGCGGCGACATCGCGCTGGTGATGGCGCGCAGGGGCGGGCGCTGGGTCGCGGGCGCGATGAACCTGATCGGGCGCGAGACGCTCTACGGCCGCTACTGGGGCTGCACCGAGGAGCACCCGTTCCTTCACTTCGAGCTGTGCTACTACCGCGCCATCGACTTCGCGCTCGCGCACGGGCTGAGCCGCGTCGAGGCGGGCGCCCAAGGCGAGCACAAGCTCGCGCGCGGCTACATGCCGGTGGTGACGCACTCGCTCGCACTGGATCGCCGATCCGGGGTTCCGCGACGCGGTGGAGCACTATCTGGACGGCCGAGCGAGCGGCGGTGGACGAGGAGATCGAGGTGCTGACCTCCTACGGCCCCTTCCGCCGCGCGCCGGTGGAGGAGCGCGAATGAGCCCGAAGGTGGCGCCCCTGAGCGACGAGGCGCGCGCGGCGGCGCTCGCGGACCTCGCCGAGACCGGCTGGCGCGAGGTCGAGGGGCGCGACGCGATCGTCCGCTCGTTCAGGTTCGGGGACTTCTCGGAGGCCTTCGGCTTCATGGCCCGCGTGGCGCTGATCGCGGAGCGCATGGACCACCACCCCGAGTGGTCGAACGTCTACGACCGCGTCGAGATCGTGCTGACGACCCACGCCGCGAAGGGCTTGAGCGAGCGCGACACGGCGATGGCGCACGCGATCGACGCGCTCGCCTGAGCGCATGGCGCCAGCGGGTCCGGACGACGCCGCGGCGCGCTAACCAAGCCGCGCGCGGCCCCCTCGACAGGGCCGCCGCGATCCCCGAGAAGAGCGCTCGACGCAGGCTCACCGAAGGGGACGGCAAGGATGCGCCATGGCCAGCGCTGGGATGGGGCCGTCGCGCCCCGCGCCGGGAAGGCGGCGTGATGACCGCCGCCGCCGCGCCGCGCCGCGCCCGTCGCGGCGCCCGTCGCGGCGGCGGCCGCGCCGAGGAGGGCCGCTCGACGGGCGACCGGCTGGCCCGGCTGGCGCTCTTCGCGGCGCTGATGGCGATCCTGTTGTGGCCCACGGCCTGGAACGGCGGGCCGCTCGCCTTCCCCGACACCGAGGCCTATTACGAGCAGGGCGGCCGCGTGATCGACTACGTGGGCGAGCGGCTGGGCCTCGACGCCTACGTCACGCCGATCGCCACGGGGCTTGAGGCGGCCGAGGGCGGCGCCACGGTGGTCGAGCGCACCGGGCGCATCCCCAACATCCGCTCGGTCCCCTTCGCCATCGGCACCAACGTCACGGTGCGCGCGGTGGGCATCATGGGCCCCGTGATCGTGCTGTCGGCGCTGACCGCATGGCTGATCCTGCTGGCGGTGCGCCATCTGCCGCCCCTGCGCGCGAGCCTCGCCGCGCTGGTCGCGGCGGGGCTGACGACGCTGCCCTTCTACACCTCGCAGATCATGGCCGACGTGATGGCGGGCTGGCTGATCCTGATCGTCTGCCTGATCGCGCTGCGCCCGGCGATGGGGGGTCGGACGATCGCCGCGCTCCTGACGCTCGCGTTCCTCTCGATCGCCTCGCACTACAGCCACGTGCCGCTCGGCATGGCGCTCATGCCAGCGCTCGGGCTGGTGCTGCTGATCCGCCGCCGCTGGGGGCTCGCGGTCGCGGCGCAGGTGCCCCTGGTGCTGGCGATGGGGCTCAACGTGGCGGTGGGCATGTTCACCACCGGAGGCGTCTCGCTCGCGCCCTCGCGCCTGCCGATCCTGCTCGCGCGGACCTTCGCCGACGGGCCGGGCGGCGAGTATCTGGAGGAGGCCTGCCCCGATGCGGGCTGGACCCTGTGCGAGGTCTACGACGAGTTCCCCACCAGCGTGCGCGAGGCGCTGTGGGGGCCCGACTCGATCACCGCGCGATCGACCTACGAGCAGCGCCGCGCCATCGCCCGCGAGGAGGTGCCCCTGGTGCTGGCGGTGCTGCGCGCCTACCCGGTCGAGCAGGGCCTGGCGCTGGCGCGCAACGCGGTGGCGCAGCTCGGCCTGATCGGCATGGACGACGTGCGCCGGACCGAGATCGAGCTCCAGGGCCACCGCGACCTCGAGATGGAGCTGGAGCGGCTGCCGAAGGACTCGGACCTGCTCGTGCTGGAGCCGGTGCAGTGGGGCGCGGTGGCGGCGGGGCTTTTGGGGCTCGTCGTGGCGCTGTGGCGGGGGGGGGTGGGCGTTCGGGCGGCGATCGCGCTCCTGGTCCTGGGGCTCGTGACCAACGCGGTCGTCTGCGGCGGGCTCTCGGCGCCGGCCGACCGCTACCAGGGCCGTGTGATCTGGACGCTGGTGCTCATGGGCCTGGCGCTGGCGCTCGGCCCGCGCGAGGCGCGCGAGCCCGAGGGCTGGATCCTCGACCGGCGCGGCCGGCGCGTGCGCCCCGGCGCGAGAGGCTCCGTCCGGCGGAGCTGAGGAGCCGCGGGATGCCACCGGCTCGCGCCCTTGGGCGCCGACCGACGAGCCCCCGAGGGGGGCGGCGAGCGAGGGCCCCGACGGCACCGTCGATGGCGACGCGGCCTCGGGTCGGCGGCCGGCGCACGGGCTTCTGCGACCGCGTCGGCGGCGTGAGCGGCGAGCCCAGGCGCGCGCTCGGCGGCGCGAGGCCCCGGCTCCGAGCCGGGGCGCCGGGGCCTCGGGGCCGCGATCCGGCTCGGGCGGGTCGGCTCAGGCGGCCTCGATCGCGTCGAGCAGCGCCTCGCCGCCCGAGACCTCGCAGGTGCCGCGCGCGGTCTCGACGTGGAGCACGCGGACCGTGCCGTCCTCGACCAGCATGGCGTAGCGCTTCGAGCGGCCCATCAGCCCCGCCCCCGGCGCGTCGAAGGCCATGCCGATGGCGCGGGTGAAGGCGCCGTCCGCGTCCGACAGCACGGCGATGCCGGCCGCGCCGGCGCCGGTGGCCTCGGACCAGGCGCGCAGCACGAAGGGGTCGTTGACGGCGACGCAGACGATCTCGTCCACGCCGGCCTCGGCGAAGGCGTCCACGTTGCGCACGAACGACGGCATGTGCGCCGAGTGGCAGGTCGGCGTGAAGGCGCCCGGCACCGCGAACATCGCCAGGCGCCGGCCGGCCGTCAGGTCGCGCAGCGCCACGCGCTCGGGCCCCTCCGCGCCGATCCGCAGCAGATCGGCGTCGGGCAGCCGCGCCCCTTCGGCGATGGTCTCGGTCATGGCGTCCCCCTTTGCCCGCCCGGGCTCGGGCCGCTATACGCCTGCCCTGCGCGGGGGGCCAGCGGGGGAGCGGCATGAGGATCGTCATCGTCGGCGCGGGCCAGGCGGGCGCGCAGATGGCCGCCACGCTGCGCGCGCAGGGCCATGGCGGCGAGATCGTCCTGATCGGCCGCGAGCCCGAGCCGCCCTACCAGCGCCCGCCGCTCTCGAAGGGCTACCTGCTGGGCGAGATGGCGCGCGAGCGGCTCCATCTGCGCCCCGAGCGGTTCTACGAGGAGCACGGGATCGCGCTGCGCCTCGGCGCGCCCGTCGCCGCGATCTCGCTCGCCGAGCGCAGCGTGAGCGTGGACGGCGAGGCGCTGGCGTGGGACCGGCTCGCGCTGACCACGGGCGCGGACCCGGTGCGCCTGCCCGAGAGCTGCACGGCCGGGCTCGCGGGGGTGCATGTGGTGCGCACCATCGCCGACGTGGACGCGCTCGCGCCCGAGGTCGTGCCCGGCCGGCGGCTCCTGATCGTGGGGGGCGGCTACATCGGGCTGGAGGCCGCGGCGGTGGCCGCCCGGCGCGGGATGCGCGTCACGGTGGTCGAGCTGCGCCACCGCATCCTCCAGCGGGTGGCGGCCGAGGAGACCTCGGACTGGTTCCGAGCGCTCCACCGCGCGCGGGGCGTCGAGGTGCTGGAGGGGGTGGGCCTCGACCGGCTCCTCGGTGGCGCGCGCGTGGAGGGCGCGCGGCTGACGGACGGGCGCGAGATCGCGGTGGACGCCGTGATCGCCGGGGTCGGGATCACGCCGGCCACGGGCCTCGCCGCCGAGGCCGGGATCGCGTGCGACGGCGGGATCGTGGTGGACGAACTGGGCCGGACCTCGGCCGAGGAGGTGTGGGCCGCGGGCGACTGCGCGTCGCTCCCTTGGGAGGGCGGGCGGATCCGGCTCGAGTCGGTGCAGAACGCGATCGACGGGGCCGGGGCCGTGGCGCGCAACATGCTGGGCGCGGAGGCGCCCTACGAGCCCCGCCCCTGGTTCTGGTCGGACCAGTACGACGTGAAGCTCCAGATCGCGGGCCTGAGCGGGGGCCACGACCGCGTGGCCGTGCGCTCCTCCGGAGCGGGCCGCTCGCACTGGTACTACCGCGGGGGCCGGCTGATCGCCGTGGACGCGATGAACGCGCCGCGCGACTACATGGTCGGCAAGCGCCTGATCGAGGCGGGCCGCTCGCCCTCGTTCTCGGCGGTCGAGGAGAGCTTGGACGTGAAGGCCTTGCTCCCGTGAGCGGGGGTCTGGGGGCATGCATGCCCCCAGCCTTCCCTTGAGGATCGTCGGCGGACGCATGAGGGGGTTGCGCTTGGCCCCCGTCGGCGCCGGCGACGAGGCCGCGCGCCTGCGCCCGACCTCCGACCGGGTGAGGGAGGCGCTGTTCAACCTCCTGACGAACGGCGCCTGGGGCGATTTGGTGCGCGGCGCGCGCGTCCTGGACCTCTTCGCCGGCACAGGGGCGCTCGGCCTGGAGGCGCTGAGCCGGGGCGCCGCGCGGGCGAGCTTCGTGGAGGACGGCGCCGCGGGGCTGGCGCTGATCGGGCGCAACGTGGGGCTCGCGCGGGCCGAGGGAGCGAGCGTTCTGAGGCGCGACGCGACGCGGCTCGGGGCGAACCCCGGGGAGCCGTTCGATCTGGTGCTGCTCGACCCGCCCTACGGCAGGGGTCTCGGCGAGCGGGCGCTGGCCTCGGCGCGCGAGGGGGGCTGGATCGCGCCCGGCGCCGTGGTGGCGTGGGAGGAGGCGGGGCCGATGCCGGCGCCCCCGGGCTTCGCGCCGCTCGACGCGCGGCGCTACGGGGGCACGCACGTCACGCTGCTGGAGGCGCCCTGAGCCTCGGCGCCCCCGGCGGGGCCGGCGCTCGTCGGGGCCGACGGACCGCGGCAAGCGTGCGTTCGTCCGGCCCCGTCCCGCGGCACGGTCGCGCCCGGTGCTCGTGGGCGGCGGCGCGCGTCGTTCGGGGGACGAGCCCGCAGGGACTGCGACGCAGGCCGGCGTGGCGCCGCTGCGCCGCAGGATCCCTCGCGCGCGCCGCGCCGGCGCGGCGCGCGCGAGGGATCCGCGGCACGCCCCCTGCGTCGGTTGACGGGCTCGGACGGCCCCGTAGAGTGCCGCTCCGGCCCCGCGCGGCCCGAGGAGACGTGATGCGAGCGAGAGCCCTGGCCGCCGCCCTCCTCGCCGTCGCCGCCCAGGCCGCGGCGCAGTCGGCGGTGGACGACGGCGATATCTTCCCCGTGGACGAGCGGGTGCTGCGCTTCGGCACGTCGGAGCGCAACGTCACGCTGGCCCCTTACGTCCAATACGACCTCGGCCATGTGGATGCCGACCTGCCGGGGGTCGCGGGGGGCCGGGGCGACGAGCTGCGGCGCGCGCGGCTCTACGTCTTCGGCACGCTCGGGGATCTCAGCGGCACGCTGGCCGAGAACTTCGAGGACGACGACTTCCCGCTCGCCTACGCCTTCGCCAGCTACGCGCTCACCGACACCTGGTCGCTGCGGCTGGGTCAGCAGGACGAGCCGTTCTCGCTCCAGGACATGTCGGGCTCGCGCTTCCTGCCCTTCGCCGAGGCCGGGCTCAACGCCGCCATCTCGCCGGGCGACAACCTCGGGCTCACGGCCTTGCGCTACGGCGAGCGGACCTCGCTGGCGCTGGGCCTCTACGGCGGGGACTTCAACACCGGGATCGGCGACGAGGGCGTGGGGATCACGGGCCGCGCCACCTGGGCGCCGGTCTATGAGGAGGGGCGCATCACGCGCGGCGGGGACGCGACGCGGAGCGGGGTCGGCACGCAGCGCGTGGACCGGCTGCTGCATCTGGGCCTCGGCGCGTCGGCGCGCTTCGACATCGAGGAGCCCTTCGCCTTCTCGGGCGGGGGCGGCTCGGTGCTGGTGGACTCGGCGCTGACCACCTCGCCCACGCTGGAGGGAGCCGACCGGCTGACGCGTCTCAACCTCGAATTCGCGGCGCTCAGGGAGGCCATCTCGATCCAAGGGGAGCTGACCGGCACGATGGTCGAGGCGCCCGGCGCCGAGGGCCTCGTCCACGGCGGCTACCTCTACACCACCTGGTTCCTCACCGGAGAGCGGCGCGGCTACAGCCCGTCCTCGGGCCAGTTCGGGCGGGTGGTGCCGAAGCGCCCGGTGGACGATGGCGGCTGGGGCGCCTACGAGGTCGGTGGGCGCGCGACCTATCTCGACCTGTCGGATCTCGGCCCCGAGGCCGGCGCGCAGGTCCAGCTCAGCGCGCTCCTCAACGTCTACCTGACCAAGCGCTTCATGGTCACGACGGACTTCACCGTGACGCGCCTGACCGACGGCCCGAACGAGGGCGAGGAGACCCAGGCCGTCACCCTGCGCGGGCAGATCGCCTACTGACGCGCCGCGCTCGGGATCCCGCCCCGAGGGCCGCGCCGATCCCCGCGACGGTCCTGCGCGCGCCGCCGCCGCCGGTGGTCCGCGCGTCGACCGATCCGGGATCGTCGGCCCTTCGCCTTCGGACCCTGGTCGCTGCGCAACGGTCCCGAGCCGGGGCCTCGCCCGCCGACGCGCCCGCCCGACGCGGGGGGTCGGCGGGCGAATCCGCCTCGGAGCGATCCGGACCGTCGGCCCTCGGCGGCGCGTCAGCCCCAGGTCGGGTGGAAGCGCCCCGCGGGCGAGGGGGTGAAGATCTCGGCGCCCGTGGCCGTCACGCCGACCGAGTGCTCGAACTGCGCCGAGAGCGAGCGGTCGCGCGTGACCGCCGTCCAGTCGTCGTCGAGCACCTTGGTCTCGGGGCGCCCGAGGTTCACCATCGGCTCGATGGTGAAGAACATCCCCTCCTCCAGCACGGCGCCCGCGCCGGAGCGGCCGTAGTGCAGCACGTTGGGCGGCGCGTGGAACACGCGCCCGAGCCCGTGGCCGCAGAAGTCGCGCACCACGGACATGCGGTTGGCCTCGACGAAGCCCTGGATCGCGTGGCCTATGTCGCCGAAGGTCGCGCCGGGGCGCACGGCCTCGATGCCCTTCATGAGCGCGTCGTGGGTCACGTCCATCAGCCGCTCGGCCTTGCGCGACGGTCGGCCCGCGACATACATCCGCGAGCTGTCGCCGTACCAGCCGCCCTTCACCACGGTCACGTCCACGTTGAGGATGTCGCCGTCCTTGAGCACCTTCTCGCCCGGGATCCCGTGGCAGACGACGTGGTTGACGCTGATGCAGGTGGCGTGGCGGTAGCCCTTGTAGCCGATCGTCGCCGAGACCGCGCCCGCCTCCTCCACCCAGGCCGTCACCAGCCGGTCGATCTCGCCGGTGGTCTGGCCGGGGAAGACGTGACCGGCCACGTCGTCGAGGATGCGCGCGGCGAGCGCGCCCGCCGCGCGCATGCCGGCGAAGTCGGAATCCTCGTGGATGCGGATGCCGTCGCGGGTCAGGCGGCCTCGGATTTGATCGTCCATCGGGGCCTCCTGCGGAAGATCGGACGGGGCGTCGGAGCCTGCGCGCAACATAGGCGCGGGGGCTTTGCCCCGCCAGGGGTCGCCGGGGGGCGCCGCGTGGCGCCGTGCGCGCGGCGTCCTGCGGGGGCCCGCCGGCGCGCCGAAGCCGCAGCGCCGAGCGCGAGGGCGCCGCCCCCTTCCCGCGGCTGCTGGCCCCCGCCCGGACTGCTGGCCGGCGCGCCCCGCCCCGCCTATACCCGGGCTGGCCGACCGACGAGGAGCCCGCATGAGCCCGCCGCCCGCCGACCCCCCCGCCCCAAGACCGGCCGCCCCGGGACCGGCCCCGAGGCCCACCGCCGCGGCGCTGGTGATCGGCGACGAGATCCTGTCGGGCCGCACGCGCGACTCGAACCTGCACCACCTGGCGGGCCGGCTGACCGAGCGCGGGATCGACCTGCGCGAGGCGCGCATGGTGGCCGACGAGGCGCGGGCCATCGAGGGCGCGGTGCGCGCGCTGTCGGCCGCCCACGACCACCTCTTCACCTGTGGCGGCATAGGCCCGACCCATGACGACATCACCGCCGACTGCGTGGCGCGCGCGATGGAGGCGCCGCTCTCGGTGCGCGACGACGCGCGCGCGATCCTCGAGGCGCGCTACGAGGCGATGGGCACGACGATCAACGCGGCGCGGCTCAGGATGGCGCGGGTGCCCGAAGGGGCGACGCTGATCGACAACCCGGTCTCGGGCGCGCCGGGCTTCACGATCCGAAACGTCCACGTCATGGCGGGCGTGCCCGCGATCTTCGAGGCGATGCTGGAGTCCCTGTTGCCGAGCATCGCGGGCGGCGCGCCGCTGGTCTCCGAGACCCTGCGCGTCGATCGCGGGGAGGGCGACGTTGCGGGCCCCTTGGGCGCGATGGCGGGCGAGCGGCCCGACCTGACCTTCGGATCCTACCCCTTCCAGGGGGCGCGGGGGCGCTACGGCGTCAACCTGGTGATCCGCGGGGCCGACGCGGGCGCGGTGCGCGCCGCGCGCGACGACCTGGCCCGCGCGCTGGGGCTCGATGCGGGCGCGCGATCCGGGTCCGGGGCGGAGGCGAGCGACGCGGCCCCCGAGCCCGGCGCCGAAGGCGGCTGAGCCGATGGCCGGCCCGCGCCCGCCGACGCCGCCCGAGCCCTCCGCCCCTCCCGCGCGGGAGGGCGGCTCGGGGGCGGCGGGACAGGCGCCCGGCCCCCCCTCGCCCGAGGCGCTCGCCCGCGCGTTCGAGGCCACCTGGCCGCCAGCGGCGACGCGCCGGCTCGGCCCCGTCACGCTGCGCGAGGGCCGGGGCGGCGGGGGCCGGGTCTCGGCCGCGACCGTGGAGGACGACTGGACCGAGGCCGACATCGACGCGGCCGAGGCCGCGATGGCCCCGCCGCTCTGGCCCGCGCCGCTGTGGCGCGTGAGGGCCGGTGAGGAGGCGCTCGACGCGGCGCTCGCGGCGCGGGGATACGCGGCGCGCGACCCGACGCGGCTGTGGTGGGCCGAGGCGGAGGCGCTCGCCCCCGAGGCGCCGGAGCGGCTGACCGGCTTCGCGGTCTGGCCGCCGGTGGCGATCATGCGCGACCTCTGGGCCGAGGGCGGGACCGGGCCCGAGCGCCTTTCGGTGATGGCGCACGCGCAGGGGCCCAGGACCGGGCTCCTGGCGCGCGCCGCCGACCGCCCGGCCGGCGTCGCCTTCACCGCCGTCTCGGGCGATCTCGCCATGGTCCACGCGATCGAGGTCGCGGCCGCCTCGCGCCGTCGCGGCGTGGGCCTCTCGCTCCTGCGCCACGCCGCCTGGTGGGCGCGCGGCCAGGGCGCGCGCCACCTCGCGCTCGCCGTGACCGAGGCGAACGACGCCGCGAACGCGCTCTACGCCCGCGCCGGCATGACGCCCGCGCCCGGATACAGCTACCGCGTCAAGGAGGCCCCATGAGCCAGTCGCCCACCGCCCTCGACCTGCCCCCCGTGGACCCTTTGCCCGAGCGCACCGCCAAGTACTTCCGCGTGTGCCGGGAGAAGCTCGGGATGGTGCCCAACGTGCTCCTCGCCCATGCCTTCGAGCCTGCGAAGCTCGACGCGTTCTCGGCGCTCTACAACGAGCTGATGCTGGGCGATTCAGGGTTGACGACGCTCGAGCGCGAGATGATCGCGGTGGTGGTGAGCGCGCGCAACCGCTGCTTCTACTGCCTCGTCGCCCACGGCGCGGCGGTGCGCGCGCTCTCGGGCGACCCCGCCCTGGGCGAGGCGATGGCCTTCAACTGGCGCGTGGCCGACCTCGCGCCGCGCGTGCGCGCGCTTCTCGCCTTTGCCGAGCGCGTCACCGAGGACAGCCACCGCATCGACGAGTTCGACCGCGACGCTCTGCGCGCCGTGGGCCTCACCGACCGCGACATCTGGGACGCGGCCAACGTGGCGGGGTTCTTCAACATGACCAACCGCGTCGCCAGCGCCACCGGCATGAGGCCCAACCCCGAATACCACGCCCAGTCGCGCTAGCGCGGGGCGCGCCGGAGGGCCCTAGCCGCCACGGGCGGCAGGGAACGCTGTCCCCGGACGGTGCGCGTCGCGCCCGGCGCGTCGTCCGCGGGCGCGCAAGACCTCGCCGCGAGCGCGGGGGCGGCCCCGAGCGCACAGGACGGCGCCAGCGGCCGGCCGGCGCTTCGAGCGCGGGAGGCGGCTCCCGACCCCGGGCGCGGCGCCAGCGAGCCCCTTGCGCCGATGCGCGGACGGCTCCGCCCTCGGAGGGGCCGCCATCTCGCGCGCCCCGGCGCATCGCCAGCCGGGCGGGGCGGGCGCGCGGTTCGGCCTTCGCCACCGGAGGAGGCTGGTCGTGGAGCGAGCACGCCGCCCGGGGGCCGACGGGCCCCACAGCGCGGGCGCTCGGGGGCACCGCGCGTCCCCCCGGGCCCGGACCCCTGGGGCGGTGCGGGGGAACGGCTGGCCCGGAGCCGGCCCATCTGCGCATCCCCGCCCGCCAGACCGAGCCGATGCCGGTTCGCGGCCGGCGCTCCGGTCACCAGCTGTCGGGGCCCTTGCTGGCGAA
The DNA here is from genome assembly GCA_963799455.1 of uncultured Alphaproteobacteria bacterium. GTDB lineage: Bacteria > Pseudomonadota > Alphaproteobacteria > Rhodobacterales > Rhodobacteraceae > CAWCXF01. The sequence goes on from CAWCXF010000008.1 coordinate 716,761, forward strand.
GGCGCCGACGAGGAAGTCGATGAAGGCGCGAACCTTGGGCTGGGTGAAGCGGCCGGGCGGGTAGACCGCGTAGATGCCCTGGTGCTCCAGCGGCAGGTCGGGGATCGCCTCCTCGACCTGCCCCTGCTCGAGCGCGTCGGCGTAGAGGAAGGAGGGCAGGTAGGCGATGCCGAGGCCCGAGATCGCGGCGTTCAGGAGCGACTGGCCGTCGTTGACCGTGAGCCAGCCGGCGGTGCGCACCTGTCGCTTCTCGCCCGAGGGCGCGGTGAGGCGCCACACGTTTCCCGACGCCTGGTTCGAGTAGTGCAGCAGCTTGTGCTCGTTGAGGTCGTCGATGCGCTTCGGGCGCCCGTAGCGCTCGAAGTAGGCGGGCGCGCCGATCATGCGCTTGGTGGTCTCGGCGAGCTTGCGCGCGCGCAGCGTGCTGTCCTCCAGCTCGCCGATCCGCACGGCCATGTCGAAGCCCTCCGAGATCAGCTCCACGTAGCGGTTGTTGAGCACCATGTTGACGGTGATGTCGGGGTACTCCGCGAGGAAGCGCCCCAGCACCGGGCTCAGATGGTTGACGCCGAAGTCGGTGGCGACCGAGATCCTGAGGGTGCCCGAGGGCGCCGACTGCATCGAGGTCACGAGCGCGTCGGCCTCTCCCGCGTCGTTGAGCACCCGCCGCGCGCGGTCGTAGTAGGCCAGCCCGATCTCGGTCGGGCTCACGCGTCGCGTCGTGCGGTTGAGCAGGCGCGCGCCCAGCCGCGCCTCCAGCGACGAGACGTGCTTGGAGACGGCGGATTTCGAGATCCCCATCTTGCGCGCCGCGTCCGTGAATCCGCCCTGGTCCACCACCGTGGCGAAGGCCTCCATCTCGGTCAGTCTGTCCATGCCCACGCACCCCACATAACCCGGGGCCTTTTGATCGTTACAATGAGGCGGCTTTGTGCAAGCCGCCGGACAATGGGGTGGTGAGTTCGTGGATCGTTCTCGCCTCCATCAAGACCGCGTCAACGATCGGCCCCCCAGGGCTCGACGGTTTCCCTCCAGGCTCCGGACGCCGCGCCGGGGAGGCACGGGCGCTCACCGGCGGACCGGCCGGCCAGGCATGGCCCGCGCTCGACCGCGCGGCCCGCTCGACGTGAAGATCATCGCTCACCCATCGGCCCGCGCGAGGGCGGCCCGTCCCCTTCGAACACCTCGACGACCGCGGGCGGCAGCTTGCCCCTACGGCATGACCGTTGCCGTACCCGAGACAACGATCCCTGAGGAGCAGGATTAGCCGCAACTGCGCGCGTCATCCTATAGCGTGGGACGTTCGGCGTCGGATTTTCCATGCCGCAAGGGTGTCGAGGGGCTCGACGCGCCCTCCGGCGGGGGCGTCGCGGCCCCGTGTCATGCGATAGCACCGGCGCCCGACGACGCCGGGACGCCGGGCGGGGCTCAAAGGTCGGGGTAGGAGTGCGCCTCCGCGCGGCCGCCCGGGTGCGTCACCGCGCCGAGGCGGGTCGGGCCCACGAGCCGGGCGTACTTCCAAAGCGCGCCCGAGGCGTAGATCGTCTCGCGCGGGCCGGTCCACTCGGCGCGGCGCGCGGCGAGATCCTCGTCCGTCAGAGCCACCGAGATCGCGCCGCGGATCGCGTCGATGGTGACGAGGTCGCCGTCGCGCAGCAGCGCGATCGGGCCGCCCTGCGCGGCCTCGGGCCCGACATGGCCGACGCAAAAGCCGCGCGTGGCGCCCGAGAAGCGCCCGTCGGTGATGAGCGCGACCTTCTTGCCCATCCCCTGGCCCGAGAGCGCGGCGGTGGTGGAGAGCATCTCGCGCATGCCCGGCCCCCCCGCGGGCCCCTCGTTGCGGATGACGATGACGCAGCCCGGCTCGTAAGCCCGCGCGCGCACCGCCTCGAAGGCGTCCTCCTCGCACTCGAAGACGCGCGCGGGGCCGGTGAACACCTGCTCCTCGGGGATCATGCCCGCGACCTTCACGATGGCGCCCTCGGGGGCGAGGTTGCCGACGAGGCCGACGACGCCGCCGGTGCGCGTGATGGGGGTCTCGACGGCGTGGATGACGCGGCCGTCGGCCTCGCGCGTCACGCGGTCCACCTCCTCGCCGATCGAGCGGCCGGTGACGGTCATGCAGTCCTCGTGCATGAGCCCCGCGCGCTTGAGCTCGCGCATGACCACCGGCACGCCGCCCACCTCGTAGAGATCCTTAGCGACGAACTGGCCGCCGGGCTTGAGATCCACGAAGTAGGGCGTGTCGCGGAAGATCTCGCACACGTCCATCAGGTCGAAGTCGATGCCGGCCTCGTGGGCGATGGCCGGCAGGTGGAGCCCCGCGTTCGTGGAGCCCCCGGTGCAAGCCACCACCCGCGCGGCGTTCCGGAGCGACTCCAGGGTCACGATGTCCCTCGCGCGGATGCCGAGGTCGAGCAGGTTCATCACCGCCTCGCCCGAGGCCACGGCGTACTGGTCGCGGCTCTCGTAGGGCGCGGGCGCGCCGGCGGAGTTGGGCAGCGCGAGGCCGATCGCCTCGGAGACGCAGGCCATGGTGTTGGCGGTGAACTGGCCGCCGCAGGCGCCCGCCGAGGGGCAGGCGACGCGCTCCAGCGTCTCCAGATCGACGTTCGAGAGATCCCCGGCCTGGTGGCGTCCCACGGCCTCGAACACGTCCTGGACCGTCACGTCGCGCCCGTCGAGGCGCCCCGGCAGGATCGAGCCGCCGTAGATGAAGACGCTCGGCACGTTGAGCCGCACCATCGCCATCATCATGCCGGGCAGGCTCTTGTCGCAGCCCGCGAGGCCCACCAGCGCGTCGTAGCAGTGCCCGCGCATGGTCAGCTCGACCGTGTCGGCGATGGCCTCGCGCGAGGCCAGCGAGGAGCGCATCCCCTCGTGGCCCATGGCGATGCCGTCGGTGACGGTGATGGTGGTGAACTCGCGCGGCGTGCCCGACGCCGCCTTGACGCCGAGCTTGACGGCCTGCGCCTGGCGCGAGAGCGCGATGTTGCAGGGCGCGGCCTCGTTCCAGCAGGTGGCGACGCCGACGAAGGGCTGGTGGATCTCGGCGTCCGAGAGCCCCATCGCGTAGTAGTAGCTGCGGTGCGGCGCCCGGCTCGGGCCTTCGGTGACGTGGCGGCTGGGCAGCTTGGACTTGTCGTGGCGCTTGAGCATCGGACCCTCCCCGGTTGGCGTCGGTTTAGGTGACGGGTGCGGCGCCCTCAAGGCTGGGGGCACGCGTGCCCCCAGACCCCCGCTTGCGGGCTCCCGGATGCCCAACTAGAGCGGCCGCGATGAGCCTCCCCGCACCCTTCGACGCCTTCGTGGAGCCCGCCCGCGCGCGCCCGGCGCTGTGGCGGCTCGCGCTCGGTCTGGTGCTGGTCGTGGCGGCGTCCTTCGGCCTGCTCGTGGCGATCGAGACGGCGGCGTGGAGCGCGCTCGACGCGGATCTCCACGCCCGGCTGTTCGATCGGGCCACGGCGCGGGCGCACCCGGCCGGGACGCTGCTCGTCCTGGGATCCTTCGTGGCGCCCCTCCTCGCGGTCCCGCTGGCGGCCTTCCTGGTCCACGGGCGCCGCCCCGGCAGCCTGATCGGGCCGCCGGGGCGCGCGGCGCGGGACTTCGCGCGCGCGGCGGGGGCGGCGGCGGCCGTCGCGGCGGCATACCTCCTGCTGTGGAGCCTCGCCTTCGACTCCGAGCCGGGGCTGCGCCCGGCCCTCTGGGCGCTCTACGCCCTGCCGGCGATGGCGCTGATCGCGGTCCAGACCGGGGCCGAGGAGCTGCTCTTCCGCGGCTACCTCCAGACGCAGCTCGCCGCCCGCTTCCGCTCGCCGCTCGCCTGGGCCGTGCTGCCGAGCCTCGCCTTCGGCGCGCTGCACTGGGATCCGGCGCTGCCATGGGCGACCGCCGCCATGATCGTGGCGACCACCGCCGCCTTCGGCCTGATCGCGGCCGATCTGACCGCGCGCACCGGCACGCTCGGCGCGGCCTGGGGGCTGCACTTCGCCAACAACGTCGCCGCGATCGCGCTCGTCGCGCCGCCCGGCCTCCTGTCGGGGCTCGCGCTGCGCCTGACGCCCTACGGCGAGGCGGACGCGATCATGCTCCCCGTGCTCGCCGCCGACCTCGCGGCGCTCGGCGCGACCTGGCTCGCCTGCCGTTGGGCGCTCTCGCGGCCCGACCGTCGCGCGCGGCCCGGCCGTTTGCAAAACCCCGAGCCTCTCCTTAGGTCGATGGACGCCCCCGGCGCGCCGCTCGGAGCCGCCGACCCCGAGGATCCGCCCCGCGCATGAACTGGATCACGAACTTCGTCAGGCCCAAGATCAACTCGCTGTTCTCGCGGCGCGAGATCCCCGAGAACCTGTGGACCAAATGCCCCGAATGCGGGACCATGCTGTTCCACCGCGAGCTGTCGGCCAACCTGATGGTGTGCACCAGCTGCGACCACCACATGGCGATCGCGCCCCGCCGGCGGTTCGAGGCGCTGTTCGACGGCGGGGTCTTCACCGAGGTGCCCGTGCCCGAGCCGGTCGCCGACCCGCTGCACTTCCGCGACCAGAAGCCCTACCCCCAGCGGCTCAAGGCGGCCCAGAAGGCGACCGGCGAGCGCGAGGCGATGCTGGTGGCCCAGGGCGAGATCGGCCGCACGCCGGCGGTCGTCGCGGCCCAGGACTTCGCCTTCATGGGCGGCTCGATGGGCATGTACGTCGGCGACGCGATCCTCGCCGCGGCCGGGCGCGCGGTCGAGCGCCGCAGCCCCCTGGTGCTCTTCGCCGCCGCCGGCGGCGCGCGGATGCAGGAGGGGATCCTGTCGCTGATGCAGATGCCGCGCACCACCGTCGCCGTGCAGATGCTGCGCGAGGCGGGCCTGCCCTACGTGGTCGTGCTCACGCACCCCACCACGGGGGGCGTGACGGCCTCCTACGCCATGCTGGGCGACGTGCAGATCGCCGAGCCGGGCGCGCTGATCTGCTTCGCGGGGCCGCGGGTGATCGAGCAGACCATCCGCGAGAAGCTGCCCGAGGGCTTCCAGACCGCCGAGTACCTGCTGGAGCACGGGATGCTCGACCGGGTGACGCACCGCCGCGCGCTGCGCTCGGAGCTCGTCACCATCCTGCGGATGCTGATGCGCCTGCCGCCGGCGGTGGTCGCCGAGCTGCCGGCGCCGGCGCGCGGCCCCGAGGCCATCGCCTCGCCCGCGGAGATGGCCCGCGAGGCGATCGACGGCGACCGGGACGGCGCGGCGGCCGGGCCCGCGGCCCCCGGCCGCGCCGCGGAGTGAGCCGGCAGGCCCGAGCCGGGCGCGCAGGCGCCGCAGCCGATGCCATCGCCGATGCGGCGCAGGCGGGGCGCGCGGCGGATGCGCCGACGGACACGGCGGCACGCGAGCCCCCTTCCGGTGCCGTGCCGGGGACGCGTCATTCGGACGCCGTGCTCGACCGGCTGATGGCGCTGCACCCCAAGCGCATCGACCTGGTGCTCGACCGGGTGTGGCGGCTCCTGCGCGCGCTGGGGGATCCGCAGGACGCGCTGCCGCCGGTGGTCCACGTCGCCGGCACCAACGGCAAGGGCTCGACGGTCGCCATGATCCGCGCCGGGCTCGAGGCGCAGGGGCTCGCCGTCCACGCCTACACCTCGCCGCATCTGGTGCGCTTCCACGAGCGCGTGCGCGTGGCGGGCGAGCTGATCGCCGAGGACGCGCTGCTCGCCGCGCTGGGCGAGTGCGAGGCCGCGAACGCGGGCGCCCCCATCACCTATTTCGAGATCACCACCTGCGCGGCGCTCCTCGCCTTCGCGCGCACGCCCGCGGACTTCGCGCTCCTGGAGGTGGGCCTGGGCGGGCGGCTCGACGCGACCAACGTCGTGGCCCGGCCGCGGCTGACGGCGATCACGCCGGTCTCGATCGACCACCGCGAGTTCCTCGGCGACACGCTGCCCGAGATCGCCGGCGAGAAGGCCGGCATCCTCAAGCGCGCCGTCCCCTGCGTGGTCGGCCGCCAGGAGGAGGCCGCGCTCGCGGTGATCGAGGCGCGGGCCTCCCGCGTGGGCGCGCCGCTGCTCGCCCGCGGCCAGCACTGGCACGCCTACGAGGAGCGCGGCCGGCTGGTGTTCCAGGACGAGCGCGGGCTCCTCGACCTGCCGCTGCCGTCGCTCCAGGGTCCGCATCAGGTCGAGAACGCGGGCACCGCGCTCGCCGCCCTGCGCGCGCTGGGCGCGCCCGAGGCCGCCTGCGAGGCCGCGGTGACGGGGGCCGAGTGGCCCGCCCGGCTCCAGCGCATCGCCCGCGGGCCGCTCGCCGAGGCCGCGGGCCGCGCCGAGCTGTGGCTCGACGGCGGGCACAACCCGGCCGCGGGCCAGGCGCTCGCCGACGCGCTCGCGGCGATGCCGCGCCGGCCGACGCATCTCATCTGCGGCATGCTGCGCACCAAGGACGCGGAGGGCTTCCTGCGCCCGCTTGCACCCCTGGTGGACGCGCTCGCGGCGGTGGCGATCCCGGGCGAGGACGCCGCGCTCCCGGCGGCCGAGACCGCGGCGGCGGCCCGCGCCGCGGGCATCGGGGCGCGCGAGGCGGCGGGGGTTCGGGAGGCGGTCGCGGGCATCGCCGGGGCCGAGCCGGGCGCGCGCATCCTCATCTGCGGCTCGCTCCACCTCGCGGGGCAGGTGCTGCGGGAGAACGGGTGAAGGCCGGGGGCACGCGTGCCCCCGGACCCCCGCTTACTCGCCCCAGCCCTCGGACGTCATCTCTTGCAACCTTGACGCGGTGCGGGCGAACTCGAAGCTGCCCTCGCCTTCGACGTAGAGGTGGTCGGGGTCCGCGGCCGCGGTGATCGCGAGGCGCACGCGCGCCTCGTAGAGCGCGTCGATCAGCGTCACGAAGCGCTTGGCCTCGTTGAAGTTCGAGCGCGACAGCCGCGGCACGTCCTCCAGGATCAGCACCCGCAGGGCGGCGGCCAGCGCGAGGTAGTCCGCGGGGCCGAGCGGCTTGCCGCACAGCTCCCAGAACCGCGCGCGCGCCACGCCGTTGCGGAACCGCGGCAGCGCGACCTCGCGGCCCTGCACCCTCAACGTCAGGGGCTCGGCCTCGCCGCCGGTCATCTCGCGCCAGATCCGCGAGGCCGCCTCGCGCGCCTCGGCGTCCACCGGCGCGAAGTAGCTCGCCCCCATCCGGCCCTGGCGATGATCGCAGGCCCCCCCCAGCTCGACCACCTCCATCCGCGCCTCGATCAGCGCGACGAAGGGCTCGAACAGCGGCCGGTTGAGCCCGTCCTTGTAGAGATCCCGGGGCGGGCGGTTCGAGGTCGTCACGACGGCGAGCCCGTGCCCGAGGAGCCGCTCGAAGAGGCGCCCCACGATCATCGCGTCGGCGATGTCGCTCACCTGCATCTCGTCGAGCGCCAGCAGCCGTAGGCCGCAGGCCACCTCCTCGGCCACGGGCGCGATGGCGTCGTCCACGCCCCGCTTGCGCGCGGCGTTCATCCCCGCATGGACCTCCTGCAGGAAGGCGTGGAAGTGCACCCGCCGCGTGGGGGCCTCCATGCCCGCCACGAACAGATCCATCAGCATCGACTTGCCGCGCCCGACCCCGCCCCAGAGGTAGAGCCCGCGCGGCCCCTCCCGGCGAGGCTTCGCCCGCCCGAGGAGCCCGTCGAGGAAGTCGCGCCTCTCCTTCGGCGCAGGCGCGTCGAGCGCGGCGCCGAGGCGCTCGAACGCCCCGATCGCGGCCTCCTGCGCCGGGTCGGGCTCGATCTCGCCCGCCGCCACGCGGGCGCCGTAGGCGGCGCGCAGGTCACTCATGGCGCCCGTCCATAGGGCGCGCGCGGGGGGAGGGGAAGCGGGAGCGGACGGCTCGGGGAGGCGAGGAGCGGCGGAGGCGGGTTCCACGGACCCGGCGCGCGGGAACCGAAGGCCCCTCGCCTGCGGTGGGGCGCCCGACGAGCGAGGCCGCCTCATGGCGGGGCAACGCACGGGGCTCGACGCCGCTCGCGCCGAACGAAGCCAGGCCAGGCGCGACCCTCCGGCCCCGGCCTGGCGGCGGGGAGCCGGTCGGGAGGAGCGCCCTCACCGCTCGGCCGCGCCGCCGCCCTTCGCCATTGACGAAGGAGGACCGCCACGCCATCCCCCCGCGCATGGACCGCGCCGCGCCCCAGCCCTCCGCGCTGATCACGCCCGTGCTCGTCGCGGGCTGCGCGGTGATGCTCGTGAGCTTCGGCATCCGCGCCTCCTTCGGGGTGTTCCAGATCCCCGTGGCGGAGGAGTTCGGCTGGGCGCGGGCCGAGTTCTCGATGGCGATCGCGGTGCAGAACCTCGCCTGGGGGATCGGGCAGCCGATCTTCGCCGCCCTCGCCGAGCGCATCGGCGACCGCCGCGCGATCGTCATGGGCGCGGTCTCCTATGCGGCCGGCCTCTCGCTCTCGACGCTGGCCACCGATCCGTTCTCGATGCAGGCGCTCGAGGTGCTGGTGGGCTTCGGCATCGCGGGCACCGGCTTCGGCGTGATCCTCGCCGTGGTCGGCCGCGCGGCGTCGGACGACAACCGCTCGATGGCGCTGGCCGTCGCCACCGCGGCCGGATCGGCGGGCCAGGTGGTGGGCCCGCCCGCGGCCGAGGCCCTGCTGGGCCTGATGCCCTGGCAGGGCGTGTTCCTCGTCCTCGCCGGCATCGTGATGGCCTCGCTGCTGGCGCTGCCCTTCATGCGCGCGCCGACGGCCTCCAGGGCCGGGGTCGAGGAGGCGATGGGCACGGTGGTGTGGCGCGCCGCGCGCGACCCGTCCTACGCGCTGATCTTCGTGGGCTTCTTCTCCTGCGGCTATCAGCTCGGCTTCATCACCGCGCACTTCCCGGCCTTCGTCACCGAGATGTCGAGGCCGATCGAGGCCGGGGGGCTCCTCGACTCGCTCGGGATCACCACCACCTCCGCGCTGGGCGCGCTGGCGATCGCGGTGATCGGGCTGACCAACGTCGCGGGCACGCTCGCGGCGGGCTGGGCGGGCAAGCGCTACGTCAAGAAGAACCTGCTGGCCGGCATCTACGCCGGGCGCACCCTCGTGGCGGCGGCCTTCATCCTGACGCCGATGACGCCCGCGACGGTGCTGCTGTTCTCGGCCGCGATGGGCTCGCTCTGGCTCGCCACGGTGCCGCTGACCTCGGGGCTCGTGGCCCATCTCTACGGCGTGCGCTACATGGGCACGCTCTACGGCATCGTGTTCCTGAGCCACCAGATCGGCAGCTTCCTCGGCGTCTGGCTCGGCGGCGCGCTCTACGACGCGACGGGCGGCTACGAGGCGGTGTGGTGGATCGGCGTCGGCGTCGGCGCCTTCTCGGCGCTCGTCCACCTGCCGGTGCGCGAGGCGCCGCGGGCGCTGCCGGCGTAGGGTGGGCGCCGGCCCACCGCTGCCGGCGTAGGGTGGGCGCCGGCCCGCCGCGCCCCTCCGGCCAGTCCGCCTTGCCCATGGGGCGACGGTGGGCTCGCGCCCACCCCACGGACCTGCGCGCGACGGACCGGGCTGCGAGCCTATCCCCCCCACCGCTCCAGCACGTGGCGCGCCGTCATCAGGTCGAGATGCGCGCCGCCGCCGTTCTTGAACACGGTGATCTCCTCGTCCGAGGCGCGTCGGAAGCGGTCCAGCTCGTAGAAATCCGCCACCACGTCGGCCTGCGAGATCACGCCGCGCTCGATCGGGTCGCGCAGCTCGCCGATGTGGCCCAGCACCGTCTCGCGCGAGTCGAGGAAGAGCCGCCCGGCCGCGATCGCCGCGTCGTCGGCCTCGCGCATGTCGGGGCGGTAGGCGCCGACCAGGTCGAGATGGGTGCCCGGACGCAGCCACGCGCCGCGGATCACCGGCTCGGCGCCCATGGTGGCGCAGGTCACGATGTCGGCCGCGCGCACCGCGGCCTCCAGGTCGGGCGCGTGGACGGTGTTCGGATGGGCGTCCGCGAGCGCCGCCGCCCGCTCGGGCGTGCGGTTCCAGACGTGGAAGGCGGCGTCGGGAAACGCCGCGCCGTAGGCCTCGCGCAGCGAGGCCGCGACGGTGCCCGCGCCGACGATCACGATGTCCGCCGAGCCCGGCCGGGCCAGGCGGCGCGCCGCCAGCAGGCTGTCGCCGGCGGTCTTCCACTTGGTGACGAGGTGGAAGTCCACGATCGCCTCGAGCGTGCCGTCCGCGTCCGAGAACAGCGTCACCGCGCCGTTGATCGGCGCCGCCTCGCGGTTGGCGGGCCAGATGGTGGCGGATTTCACCGCGACGCCCAGCCCGTCGATCCAGGCCGCGCGCGACAGCAGCGTGTCGCGGCCGCGATAGAGGAAGCTGTCCCCGAGCCGCGCGCGCGGCCGCCGGTGCCCCTCGGCCAGCGCGTCGGTCAGCGCGAGCCAGTCGAGCCGCGCCTCGGCCTCGAACGGGACGAGGACGGGCGCGCTCACGGGGCGAGCCCGGACGCGCGGGCCTTCCCGAGCGCGTCTCCCATCTGCTCGGCCGCGTCCGCGTGAGGGCGGGGCGCCCCGTCGCGTCCCGTTCGCGGGCAGGCGGGCGTGACGGGGTGTCGCCTGCCCATCGCGTCGAGGCGAGACGGCTGGAGGCGGCGCCGAGGGGAGACGAGCGCGAGCGACGCGCCGTGACGCGAGACGGGCTTCGCCGGATGCGGGGAGCCTGTCGCCTCCGCGAACGGCGCTGCTCTCGCGCCCGCGATCGAGCCGGGGTCCGCCCCTGGGGCCTCGCCCCGCGATCGAGGCCGCACCCGGCGTCCGGGGCCGGGGTCCGCGCTCGGGCCGCCCCCCGCGCTCGGGCTCATCGCGCGGCGGCCTCGGCCTCGCTGAGGAGGCCCTCCTCGACGAGGCGCGCGGCCCAGCCCTCGGGGCCGTCGAAGCGGTGCGTGCCCCAGCCGCGGGCGCGGGCGGGGGCGAGGTTCTCCTCGCGGTCGTCGGTGAAGAGAATGGTGTCGGGCGCGAGGCCCGTCTCCTCCTCGACGATCCCGAAGATCGCCGGGTCGGGCTTGGTCACGCCGAGATGGCCCGAGATGAAGCGGCGGTCGAACTCGCCGAGGAAGGGATACTGCGTCTGCGCGAAGGCGAAGGTCTCGCGGCCGAAGTTCGACAGCGCGTGGACGGGGATGCCCTTCGAGCGCAGCGCGCGCAGGAGCATCACCGAGTGGGCGATCGGCGGCCGGGCCATCTCGATCCAGGCGTCGTGCCAGTCGTGGACCTCGGCGGCGAAGGCGGGGTTCTGGGCCGCGGTCTCGCGCACGATGCGCTCGAACTCCTCGCCGCGGTCGATGCGCTCGTTCATCGCGTGCAGATCGACCGCCTCGAAGAGCGCCCGGCGGCGCTCCTCGCCGTAGCGGCCGTCGTAGAACCGCTCGGGGTTCCACTCCACCAGCACGTTGCCGATGTCGAACACCACCGCCTCGACCTGCATGCCTCACCCCCCGCCTGCCGCCCGCTCGGACCTAGCGGCCTTCGCCGCGCGGTCGAGCGCCTCCGAGAAGCGCGAGCGGTCGGCCTTGGAGAAGGCCCGCCCCGAGCCCTGCCGGAACGGGTCGGCGGCGCGCAGGTCGGCCATCAGGTCGCGCGTGGCCAGCGCCTGGCCGACATTGGCGGGCGTGATCGCGCTGCCGTCGTGGCGGATCACGCGCGCCCCGCGCTCCACGCAGCGCGCCGCGAGCGGCATGTCGGAGGTCACGACCACGTCGCCCGCGCCCGCCCGCTCGGCGATCCACATGTCGGCGGCGTCGGGCCCTTCGGCGACGTAGACGACCTCGATCAGCGGGTGCGAGGAGGGGCGGATGCCGCCGTCGCAGACCATGCGCAGGGGCTCGCCGAGGCGGATGGCGACGCGGCTCGCCTCCTCGCGCACCGGGCAGGCGTCGGCATCGACGTAGATCATCGGCGGTCCTCCACCGGGCGCGGGGCCGGGGCTGCGTGGGAGCGGCGGACGCGGCGACCCCTCACCCCCCGGCCACCAGCGCGATCACGCCGGTGACCGTGGCCACGCTCGCGGCCGTCGAGATCAGGATCGAGGCCGAGACGCGCCCCGGCGCCACCCCGTACTGCGCGGCCAGGATGTAGACGTTGCCCCCGACCGGCAAGGCCGCCGCGGCGATCATCACCGAAGCGGCGGTGGGCTCGACCGCGAACCCCCAGGCCGCAAGCGCCACCGCGGCCGGGTGCAGCCCGAGCTTGCAGGCCGAGAGCCACGCGGGCACCGCGAAGCGCTCGGCCGAGAGCGCCGCGAGCGAGGCGCCGATGGCGAAGAGCGCGCCCGGCGTCGCGGCCGCCCCGAGGAGGGCCAGAACCTCCGCCGCGGGGCCCGGCACCGGCAGGGCCAGGGCCGACCAGGCGAGCCCGAGCGCGATCGCGACGATCATCGGGTTGCGCAGCAGGCCCGCCAGCACGCGGCCGAGGAGCCGGGGCGAGACGCGCCCGCCGCGCGCGGCCACGACGGCGATCACGATCAGCGAGCCGAACACGATCAGGTCGGTGGCCAGAACCATCACCACCGGGCCGACCGCGCCCTCGCCCAGGAGAAGAGCCAGCATCGGGATGCCGAGGAAGCCCACATTGCCGACCACGGCGCATTGCGCCTCCATGGCGGCGATCGCGGGCGGGATCCGGCGGATCGCGGCGACCCCGAGCGCCAGCCCCCAGACGGCGAAGCTCCCCGAGAGGTAGGCCGCGACGAAGGAGGGCGACCACAGCGCGCCGAGGTCGAGCGAGGCGGCGAAGCGGAACAGGAGCGCCGGCAGGGCGAAGTAGAACACGAAGCGCGTGAGCGCGGCGGTGGCCTCGGGCCCGAAGGCGCCCGCCCGCCCGGCCCCGTAGCCCAGCGCGATCAGCACGAAGAACGGTGCCGTCTGGAGGAGGATCGCGCTCACCGCCCGCCCACTAGCACCCGGCCCGCGCGGCCGCCAGCCGGCCCCGGGGGGCGGCCGGGCCGAGGGTGGGCGGCGCCCGGCTCGCCGGCCGGGGCTCCGTCCGACGGTCCCGCGCGACGGGGTGCGGCGGGCGCGTCGGTGCCGCGCCCGCGCGGCCGAGGGGCGGGCCGGGCGCTGTGCGGAGGCGGGGGCGGAGGCGGGGGCGGGGGGTTCCGCGGCCGCGGCGGCTTGCCCTTGAACCGATCGGTTCATAGGTTGGCGGGACGGAGGAATCCCGATGAACGCACCCGACGACTCGCCCCGGCAGAGGCGCAAGATCGAGCAGGTCCTGGCGGGTGCGCGCGCGGTCTTCATGCGCGACGGCTTCGAGGGCGCGAGCGTGGACGCCATCGCGCGCGAGGCGGGCGTCAGCAAGGCCACGCTCTACAGCTACTTCGCCGACAAGCGGGTGCTGTTCATGGAGGTCGGGCGGCTCGAATGCGCGGGCCAGTCCGGCCAGCTTCTGTGCCACATCGACCTCGAGGCGCCCGCGCGCGAGGTGCTCACCGAGATCGGGCGGCGCATCGTGGGGTTCATGTGCTCGGATCTGGGCCAGCGCATCTTCCGCATGTGCGTGGCCGAGTCCGAGCGCTTCCCAGAGCTCGGCCGGCGGTTCTGGGAGACCGGGCATGTGGTGGTGCGCGGCCACATCGTCGCCTATCTCGAAGGCGCCATCGCGCGGGGCGAGCTGACCGCGATCGAGGATCGCGGCTTCGCCGCCGAGCAGTTCTTCGAGCTGTGCAAGGTGGACCTCTTCCCGCGCATGATGTTCGGCACCGGCGGCCCGCCCACCGAGGCCGAGCGCGAGCGCGTGATCGCGGGCGCGGTCGAGATGTTCCTCGCCCGCTACGGCGCGCGGCGGTGAGGGGGGCCGCGCGGTGGCGCAAGGCGGCGCAAGGCGGGGGAGGCGCGGCCCTGGCGCGCGCCCGGCACGGTGTCGCCAATTTGAAGCGTCGGCCGTTTGGCGATGCCGGGCGATCGGGCTAGACACCGCGCCTGTGCAACGGACCGGGACAGACGACATGACCGCATCTCCAGCCCTGGTGGCCGCCCGCCTGCCCCTGGCCGCCCGCCTGCCCCTGGCCGCCCGCCTGCCCCTGGCCGCCCGCCTGCCCCTGGCCGCCCGCCTGCGGCGCCTGGCCACGGGGCCGCTGCTGGCGCTGACGGGGGCGCTGGCGCTGGCCGGCGGGGCCGCCGCCGCGCCCTGCGGCGACGACGCCTCCGGCTTCCAGGCCTGGAAGCAGGCCTTCGCGCAGGAGGCCGCGCAGGCGGGCATCGGCCGGGCCGGGCTCGACGCGCTCGCGGGCACCTCCTACGCGCAGCGCACGATCGCCGCCGACCGCGACCAGAAGTCCTTCCGCTACTCGCTCGACGAGTTCCTGCGCATCCGCGGCGCCGACACCATCGTCGCCCAGGGCCGCCGCCGGCTGGAGCGCAACCCCGAGTTCTACGGCGCGCTGGAGCGGGCCTACGGCGTCTCGCCGGGCGTGCTGATCGCGATCCACGGGATGGAGACGGGGTTCGGCACCTTCATGGGCGATTCGAACGTGCTCTCGGCCATCGCCACGCTGGCCTATGACTGCCGCCGGACGGAGTTCTTCACCGAGCACCTGCTCGCCGCGCTGCGCCTCGTCGATCGCGGCACGATCTCGGCCGGCACGGTGGGGGCGATGCATGGCGAGCTGGGCCACACCCAGTTCCTGCCCGGCAACGCGCTGCGCTACGGGGTGGACGGCGACGGCGACGGCCGGCTCGACCTGACGAACGAGGCCGACGCGATGGCCACGACGGCCAACTACCTGCGCCAGAAGGGCTGGCAGCCCGGCGCCGGCTACCAGCCCGGCCAGCCCAACTACCGCGCCATCGAGGAGTGGAACGCCGCCACGGTCTACCAGCAGGCGATCGCCCAGATGGCCAGCCGCATCGAAAGGTGAGCGGGGGTTCCTCGGGACCGTGGCGCCCGATGGCGCCGCGCAAGCCCGAGGGACGGGGCACGCGTGCCCCCGGCCTTCCTAATCCAGCCGTCTGACGAGCAGCTGATTGCCCGCCGAGCGCCGCGTCTCCAGCACCCCGATGTCCTCCACCAGGTCCGAGAGCTTCTTCTTGCCGTAGGTCCGGGTGTCGAAGTCGGGGTTCGACGCCGTGATGTACTGCCCCAGCGGCCCCAGCGCATACCAGTCGTCCTCCTGGTCGATGGCGTCCATGGCCTTGAGGATGAGGTCTCGCGCCTCGTGGAGGGGGCGCGACTCGCCGCGGGTCGCGCGCTCGTGGCGGGTCTCGCCCTCGGCCGCGCCCGCGCCGAGGTTCTCCAGGAAGATGAATCGCTTGCAGGCCTTGCGGAAGGCGTCGGGGGTCTTCTGCTGGCCGATGCCGTAGACGTCGAGCCCCTGCTCGCGCACGCGGCTGGCGAGCCGCGTGAAGTCCGAGTCCGACGACACCAGCACGAAGCCGTCGAAGCGGCCCGTGTGCAGGATGTCCATGGCGTCGATGACGAGGGAGATGTCGGAGGCGTTCTTGCCCACGGTGTTGGCCGGCGAGTGGTGGGGCACGAGCCCGTATTCGGCCTGGACCTTGTTCCAGCCCGACATCTGGTTGGAGGAGAAGTCGCCGTAGCAGCGCCGCACGGACGCCTCGCCCAGCGAGGCGATCTCGTCGAAGATGGCGCCCGCGTGGCGGGGCGAGGTGTTGTCGGCGTCGATCAGGACGGCGAGCAGGGGGCGGTCGCGCTCGGACATAGGGCGCGTCCTAGCGCCGATCGGGCGGCGGGGCCAGTCCCGACGCGGGCGCGCGCCTCCGGGCGCGGGCCTCCGGGCTCCCCGCCCCTGCCTCCCCCCCCCGCGCCCCGCGCCGCTCAGCGAGGCTCGGCGGCGGCCTGCCTGTGGGCGCTCGCCATGAGGGGGAGGAGCCGCAGCCCTTCGTCCTGGTTGCGCCCGAGCGCCGCGTCGAGCCGGGCCTCCAGCGCGGCGATCCGCCCCTCGACGGCCTCGGTGTAGTCGGCCATCGACCGCAGCGCGCCGATGAGCTCCTCGTCGCGGTGGCGATGGGCGTCGAGCGCCGAGAACGGCGCCGGCATCCCGGCGCCGCGCTGGCGCTGGACGCCCTCCCAGGCGCGCAGCGTCTCCATCGCGCCCGCCACCGCCGCCTCGGGCGTCGGACCGTCGGACGCGCAGCCCGGCAGGTCGGGGAAGAGCGCCTCGAACCCGCCCCCGTCCTCCTCGGACAAGGGCATGACGATCATCGGATACGCGATCATGGCCACCTCCCGGCTGCGCCGACGCAGCACCACCCTGCCCCATGGATGGACCGGACACGCTAAGATTCCCTGCATATGCGGCGGCTCGCGCGGCATTGTCGCCATATTCACGACGCGCGGGCCGGCGGGCCTCGGCGAAGGGGTTCGGCCGGACCGGCCGGCCCTCCCACGCCCTTGAGCGAGGACGCAGCGCCGGCCGAGGAGATCGCCCACGCGTCCCCGGCCGGGACGACGGACCCCGGTCCTCTGGCTCCCCCCAAGGGGGGCCGAGCGCGACGGGGGCGTGGCGGCGCTCCCGCTCGGCCTTCTGGTCCCGCTCGCGGTGGCGCAGGGGCGTGCGGGACGCCGAGGATCGCCCGGCCGGCGCCGTGCCTCGGCCGGCCGCGAGGGTGGGCCGCCGGCCGGATGCGTCCCCCGACGGGACCGGCCCTCACGGCTCCTCCTCGAAGTGCCGGCCCTCGATCCGGCGCGACAGGCCGCGGAACAGCGCCACGGTCCGGCCGTCCTCGCCGGTGACGCGCACGTCGGTGACGCCGGCGCGCCCCGCGAGCGCGCTCTCGGCGGCGTGGGCCGTCAGCCGCTCGCCCCGGCGGCCGGGGCTGAGGAACGTCACCTGCGCCTCCTGCGCCACGGTGGCCTCGTTGCGGCTGTTGCAGGCGAAGGCGAAGGCGCTGTCGGCGAGCGCGAAGATCACGCCGCCATGTGCCGAGCCGTGGCCGTTGAGGTGGTCGTCGCGCAGCCGCATCGAGAGCCGCGCGCTCCCCGGCCCCACGGCCTCGATCCGCATCCCCATCGCCCGGCTCGCGCGGTCGCCTGCCCACATGGCCTCGGCCGAGCGCCGCGCGCGCTCCTCGGGCGTGATGCCCATGCACGCCTCCCCGCGGTGCCGCGCTCCCCGACGCGAGCCAACAGGGACCGGCCGGGCGGGTCAACCCGACGGCTCCGCGCGATCGGACGGGCGCCACGTCCGGGCCGGCGGCCGGAGCCCGCCCGGGCCGGTGAGCGACGGGCGAAGGGCGACGGCGAGCCGGGCGCGCCCCGCGGCCTCCGGGGGGAGCCCGACGGATCCTCGGCTGCCGGAGACGGGGCGCGCGGACGGCCTCCCGGGAGCGCGATCCAGGGGGGCGGCCCGGCGTCCGTTCGGGCGACGGCTTGCGCTCGCGCCCTGGAGGCGGGCGTCCGGGGCGCCGGATCGGCGATCGCCCGATCCCCGGACGGCCCGCGTCGGGCGGCCTCCCGGAGGCCGCCGGGGAGCGCGCTCGAACGAAAGGGGGAAAGGAGGGGCGAAAGGGGGAAAGGAAGGGCTCCGGCGCCGCGGCTTTGGGTGGGGGCTATGATGCGCGGCACCGGAGCGACGCCAGCGGCGCCATGGGGGGAGTGATGCCCCCCGACCGCGGCATGGCGATGGACGGCGCGCGGCGATCGGCGGATGGACCCGCGGCATGATTGCGGCACGAGGCGAGGATTGCGCCGATGCGCATCGCCCGGGCCGCCGGGCGCGATGCCGGGCGCGATGCCGCGGGGCTGTGCCGCACGGGGCGCGCGCGCGCGCGGCACCGGCTCGGGCCGGCGCGGGCGGGGCGTCGCCGGGTCGCCGATCGCCCTCGTGGAGCCCTCGCGCCGGGCCCGAGCGCCGAGGGGGCCGACGGCGGGCCGGACCGGGTGGGACAGGCGGCCCGAGGCCGGCACAGGACGCCCGTCCTCGGCGCGCCCCGGCACCGAACGACCCCTCGCCGAAGGATGGCGTGCCCCGCATCGCGCCACTCGAAGGGGCGATCGGGGCCACGAGCCGCCGGCCCATGGCCCCCCGAGTCGGCCCCGGGAGGCGGCCCGCGCCCGGCTCGGCAGCCCGCGCGCCGAGCGGGCACGGCCCCGATCCCTCGGCCCGGCCCTCGGGCGCGACGGGTGAGCCCGGATCCGGCCCGCCTTCCGGCACGGTCCCCGAACCCGAGCGCGGGCGGCGGGCCCGAGCGCGGGCGGCGGGCGAGCGATGCGCGCAGGTGCGCCGCTCGGGCCCGGCGTCCGAGCCGGGCGGGGTTGATTTCGCCGGAAGGCGCCCCCACCCTCGCGCGATGACCGTCATGCAGCCGACCCCGCCCATCCCCCTCCGCCCCGCCTCCGCGAGCCCGGGCGGGGCGGGGCCGGGGACCGACATCGTGTCCTTCGACCGCCGCGAGCTGAGCGAGATCCTGAGCCTTTACGGGCGCATGGTCGCCGCCGGCGAGTGGCGCGACTACGCCATCTCGCACCTGCGCGACGCGGCCGTGTTCTCCGTCTTCCGCCGCACCGCCGAGACCCCGCTGCACCGCATCGAGAAGCGCCCGCGCCTGCGCGCGCGGCGCCAGATGTATGCGGTGCTGGGCCAGGGCGGGCAGGTGCTCAAGCGCGGCGAGGATCTGCGCGCGGTGCTGCGCGTGCTCGAGCGCAAGCTGATCCGCGCCGTCGAGTAGGCGCGCGCCGCCGCGGTCGGACCGACCCCGCGTCTCCTCCGCCCGCACGCAGCACGGCCTTCCCGTCTGGAGACCGCCGACCTCCGGCGCCGCTCGTCGATCGCCGCGGATCGCGAGGCTGCCTCGTCAGGCCGTTCGCGGCCACTCGGCACGGCGAGGGGCCCGACGCGCCGGCCCCCGAGAGGCCCCCCGGCCCGATCGGCGCCGCCTCAGGGCCGCCGGCGCGCGGTCGGCCGGCCGTCGCCCTGCGCCTCGATCCGGGCGACGGCCTCGGCCGTGCCCTCGATCGCCACCGCCATGGCGAAGGCGTTGGCATGCACGATCCGCGTCGCGTCGAGCGCCATCGCCACGTGGCCGCGCCAGAAGATCAGGTCGCCCCGGCGCAGGGGCTCGCCCTCGGCCAAGGGGACGCCGACCCGCGCCTCCTGCTGGTCGCTGTCGCCGGGGCAGGCGAGGCCGCAGGCCAGGAGCGCCGCCTGCACCAGCCCCGAGCAGTCGATCCCGTCCGAGCCGTTGCCGGCCCAGAGGTAGGGCGCCCCGAGCAGGAGGAGCGCCACCGCGGCCGGATCCTCCATCGGCTCGTCGAGGGCGCGCAGGTGCATGGCCGGCACGAAGGCCAGGGCGCCGCGCCAGCTCGTCCCGGCCCAGCGGCCCTCGGGGGACGCGGCGAGCCGCGCGCCGAAGGAGAGCGCCGCGAGCGGGGGGCGATGGAGGTCGGGCGCGGGGTAGAGATGCGTGCGCCGGACCACCACGGCGTGGGTGGGCTCGGACGCGGCCTGCGGGCCGAGCGCGGCCTGCGGGCCGAGCGCGGCCTCGGGGAGATGGCCGACGTAGCCGTCCTTGGCGGAGGCGCCGAAGGCGTGGCCGTCCGAGACCTCCAGCACGTCGAAGCGGTCGCCATGCAGCAGCTGACGGTCGCGCGCGCCGTTCGGGGCGGCGAGGAGGAACGCGTCCTCGGCCACGACGCGCCGCGCCGAGGGCTCGACGAAGCGCTCGGCTTCCACGCGCCCGCGCCAGGAGATCGGCGCCACGCGGCCGTTGCTGGGGATCTCGCGCCGGTCGCGGCTCACGGACCCAGGATCCGCGGCAGCGCGGCGAGGAGCGCGCGCGCGCCCTGCCCCACGCCGCCCTTGGGGCGCGCGGGCGCCGCCGAGGGCTGCCAGCCGTAGATGTCGAAATGGACGTATCGCCCCGCGCCCGCGAAGCGGCGCAGGAAGAGCGCCGCGGTGATCGCGCCCGCGAAGCCGCCCTTGGGCGCGTTGTCGAGATCGGCGAGGTCGGGCTCGATCATCGCCTCGTAGGGGGCGTGGAAGGGCAGGCGCCAGACCGGGTCGCGCGCGGCCTCGCCTGCGGCCGCGAGCGCGGCGGCCACCGCCTCGTCGTCGGTGAGGAAGGGCGCGATGTCGGGGCCGACGGCGACCCGCGCCGCCCCCGTCAGCGTCGCCATGCTCACCAGCAGGTCCGGGGGATCCTCGGCCGCGAGCGCCAGCGCGTCCGCGAGCACCAGCCGCCCCTCGGCGTCGGTGTTGTTGACCTCGACGGTGAGGCCGAGGCGCGAGGCGAGCACGTCGCCGGGGCGCATCGCCGAGCCGTCGATGGCGTTCTCGGCCGCCGGGATCAGCACGCGCAGCCGCAGGGGCAGCCGCAGCGCCATGATCGTCGCGGCGAGGCCGAGCGCGGTCGCGGCCCCGCCCATGTCCTTCTTCATCAGCGCCATCGAGGCGACGGGCTTGATGTCGAGCCCGCCGGTGTCGAAGCAGATGCCCTTGCCCACGAGCGTGAGGCGCGGCCCCGCCTCGCCCCAGGCCATGTCGATCAGCCGGGGCGGGCGGGCCGAGGCGCGGCCCACCGCATGGATCAGCGGGAAGCCGTTCTCCAGCGCGTCGCCTTCGACGACCTCGACCCGCGCGCCGTGCGCCTCGGCCAGCCCGCGCGCGGCGGCGGCCAGCTCCCCGGGGCCCATGTGGGAGGCGGGCGCGCCGATGAGGTCGCGCGTGAGGCGCTCGCCCGCGGCGATGGCCTCCAGGCGCGCGGCGTCCACCCCCTGAGGCGCGACCAGCCGCGCCAGGGGGCGCGCCGGCTCCGTCCGGGTCGTCTTGAACCGCTCGTCGCGGTGACCCGCGAGCAGCCAGCCGAGCGCCGCCTCGTCGAGCGCGGGGCCCGGCGCCGGGCCGGTGGCCAGACGGTAGGCGCGCGGCGGCAGCCGGTCGAGCCCCGCGGCCGCGGCGAAGCGCTGGCGCGCGCGGGCGGCCTCGGTGCCGAGCCCCACCGCGGCCAGCGCCACCCCGCCCTCGGCGTCGGGCACCGCGACCGCCTGGCCGACGCGCCCCGCGAAGCCCGAGGCCGCGAGCCAGCGCGCGGCGGGCGCGGGCAGCCCCGAGAGCCACGCCGCCGCCTCGTCCTCGGCGACGAGGTGCAGGGGGACCGGGCCGCCCTGCTCGGCGTCGGGGTCGGCGAAGCGCGGCGTCATCGGGGCGGGATCCTCTCGGGCGGCCTGTCGCGGCCGCGCGAGCCTAGCGACGGGCGCGCCGGCCGCAAGGCGGGCCGGGCGCGCCGGGGAGGCGAGGACGGCCGCTCCGCGCGGGCGGGCGCGGCCCGCTCCCCGTCCCGCGCCCGCCCGAGCATGGCCGCCCCTCAGGGCT
This sequence comes from uncultured Alphaproteobacteria bacterium, assembly GCA_963799455.1. GTDB lineage: Bacteria > Pseudomonadota > Alphaproteobacteria > Rhodobacterales > Rhodobacteraceae > CAWCXF01. Next base: position 737,994 of record CAWCXF010000008.1, read on the forward strand.
CGGCGTGCCCCCAGGCGGCCATCAGCGAGTGGTCGCCGATCCGAGCCAGCCGCGCCGCGGTGGCGGCGGCGGCGGGCACGTCGCAGCGCGCGGCGGTCTCGGCCACGTCGGAGGCGACCGCGGCCAGCGTCGTCATGCCGACCTCGGAGGCGATGCCGACGATGCCGCGCGCCGCCTGGGCGAGGTCGGCCATGGTCTCGATGCCCTCGCGCATCTCGATGCGCGAGAGCCTCGCCGCCAGCTCGCGCATCGCGCGCTTGAGCACCGCCTCGGCCGCGTCGGCGCCCATGTCGTCGTTGAGCGCCTCGATCGGGCGCGGGTCGAGCGCCACGCGCTCCTCGAACTCCAGAACGTTCACCGCCGCGTTCGCCATCGGGGGGCCTCCTCTTCCGCTCGTCCCACGCCTCCCCTATGGACGGGTCATGCCTTCCGGGCGGTGAAGGCCGGCCTGGGAAAAGCGCCGCTTTCGCACCAACTTACGCTCTAATCCCCGACAACGGAGCCGCCTCATGGACCGCGCCAAGCCGCTTCCCGCCCATCTCGTCCAGCGCTACCAGGGCTGGCGCGCCACGGGCTACGCCGAGAGCCGGAGCTGGTATCGCCGCCTCGCCGAGGAGGGCCAGCGGCCTCGCACCATGCTGATCGGGTGCTGCGACAGCCGGGTGCTCTCGACCTCGATCTTCGGCGCCGAGCCGGGCGAGTTCTTCATCCACCGCAACATCGCCGCCCTCGTGCCGGGCCACAACCCGGACGGGGATCTGCACGGCACCTCGGCCGCGATCGAATACGCGGTGACCGCGCTCAAGGTCGCCAACCTGATCGTGCTCGGCCACTCGTCGTGCGGCGGCGTCAAGGGCTGCCACGACATGTGCGCGGGCCTCGCGCCCGAGCTTCAGGAGCGCTCCTCCTTCGTCGGCCGCTGGATGGAGCTCCTGCGCCCGGGCTACGAGCGCGTGGCGGGGATCGAGGACGAGGCCGCGCGCCTCGCGGCGCTGGAGAAGGAGGCGGTGCTGACCTCGCTGTCGAACCTGATGACCTTCCCCTTCGTGGCCGAGCGCGTCGAGGCGGGCGACCTCGCGCTGCACGGGGTGTGGGCCGACATCGGCGAGGGGGCGCTGCACGGCTGGGATCCGGCGCGGGGGGCCTTCGTGCCGCTCTGACGGCCCGGCCCGGCCTCGCGGCTCGCGCGGGGCCGGCGGGGCGTGGCGCTCCACGAGCGGCCCGGCGGGCGCAGGCTCCGCGAACCAGGTCCGGGCGAGGGCCGCATCCGGCCGGTGCGGCGCTCCGGCGGGCCCTTCCCGGCCCACCGGCGGCGATGGCTGGCCGAGCGACACCTGGGCCTGCGCGGGCCGACGACGCCGTGGTCGAGCGTCCCTAGCCCTTCCGCAGCGCCTCGCGGCCCAAGAGCTCCGCGATCTGGACCGCGTTGAGCGCAGCACCCTTGCGCAGGTTGTCGGACACGCACCAGAGGCTGAGGCCGGACTCGACCGTGACGTCCTGGCGGATGCGGCTGACAAAGGTGGCGTAGTCGCCGACGCACTCGATGGGCGTCACGTAGCCGCCGTCCTCGCGCTTGTCGATCACCATGAGGCCCGGCGCCTCGCGCAGGATGTCGCGCGCCTCCTCCTCGTCGAGGAAGTCCTCGAACTCGACGTTGATCGCCTCGGCGTGGCCGACGAAGGTCGGCACGCGCACGCAGGTGGCGACGACCTTGATCTTGGGATCGATGATCTTCTTGGTCTCGACCACCATCTTCCACTCCTCGCGGGTCGAGCCGTCCTCCATGAAGAGGTCGATCTGGGGGATGACGTTGAAGGCGATCTGGCGCGGGAAGGTCTTGGGCTCGACGCCCTGGCCGGGGACGTAGATGCCCTTGGTCTGGTCCCAGAGCTCGTCCACCCCCTCCTTGCCGGCGCCCGAGACCGACTGGTAGGTCGAGACCACCACCCGCTTGACGCGCGCGCGGTCGTGGAGCGGCTTGAGCGCCACCACCATCTGCGCCGTCGAGCAGTTGGGGTTGGCGATGACGTTGCGCTTGGCGTAGCCGTGGATGGCGTGCGCGTTCACCTCCGGCACGATCAGCGGCACGTCGGGCTCGTAGCGGTAGAGCGAGGAGTTGTCGATCACGACGCAGCCCGCGCGGGCGGCGCGCGGCGCGTGCTCGGCGGTGGCCTGCGAGCCCACAGCGAAGAGCGCCATGTCGAAGCCGTGGAAGTCGAACCCGTCGAGATCGCGGGTGCGCAGCGTCGCGTCGCCGTAGCTCACCTCGGTGCCCATCGAGCGGCGCGAGGCCAGCGCCACCACCTCGTCGGCCGGGAAGCCCCGCTCGGCGAGGATGGCGAGCATCTCGCGCCCGACATTGCCCGTGGCACCCGCGACGACGACCCTGTAGCCCATGACAAATCCCTTCCGTTCGGCCCGCGCCTCCTAGCGCGCGGGGCCCGCCGGGGAAAGGCGTGAGGCCGCGCGGGCGGTGCGAGGGCGGATGAGGGGAGGTCAGGGGCCGCGCGGGCGGTGCGGGGGCGGGACGGCCATCCGCGCCATGGCGTCGGCGCGAGGCCGTGGGGGCGACGCGAGGCCCGAAGGGAATGGCAGGCCATCCGGTGCCGAGGCCGCGCCGGCCGCGCGGCGGGTCGCCGGCATCGCGCGGGGCGGACCGGCCGTGCGGGGCGCGGTCCGCGCCCCGGGGCTCGGACGCGTCGCGCGCGGGGACGGGCGGGCTCTGGCCTCCGGGCGGAATCCGGGGGAGGACCGAGCGGGCGCGCCATCCTCCCCCACCCTTCCCCAGGCGGAATCCGGGGGCGGCCATCGCGCCTGCCGCGCCCCGGCACGCGCCGTCCGGCGGCCGCGGTCAGCCCTCCGTCAGCAGGCGGCGATAGACCGCCTCCAGCGCGGCCGCCTCCGCCTCGATGGCGTGGCGCGCCTCGACATGGGCGCGCGCGGCGCGGCCCATCGCCTCCCGGCGATCCGCGTCGTCGAGCAGGGGCGCCATCGCCGCGGCCATCGCGCCCGCGTCGTCGGGCGGCACCAGCCGGCCCGTCTCGCCGTCGCGCAGGAGGTCGGGGAAGGCGCCGACCGTGGTGGCGACCACCGGCACGCCGCTGGCCATCGCCTCCAGGGGCGTGAGCCCGAAGCCCTCCCAGCGCTGGGGGGCGACGTAGAGGTCCATCGCCGCGTGGTGGTCGGCCAGCGCCTCCCAGGTGAGGTGGGGGGCCCAGCGGAACCGCTCGGCGAGCCCGGCCGCGGCGATCCGATCGCGCAGGCCGCCGGCGAAGCCCGCGTCGTCCGCCCGCCCGACGATCAGGGCGCGCAGATCGGGGCGCTCGGGCATCAGCGCCAGCAGCGCCTCCACCAGCAGATCGGTGCCCTTCTGCGCCCGGATGCGGCCGAAGCAGCCGACCCAGAGGCCGGGCGCGAGCCCCAGCCTCTCGCGCAGCGCATCGCGGTCGGGGGCGGGGCGGAACGCCTGCACGTCCACGCCGTGCTGGACGACCGTGGCCGGGCGCTCCAGGTAGGACGCCGCCCTGGCCGAGGTCGCCACCACCGCGTCCATCCGCGCGATCAGCGCCCGCGTGTAGCGTGAGTGACGGCGCTGCGCGGCCGAGGTGAAGAGGAGCCGCAGGCGCCGTCGCAGGAGGTGGCGCAGCGCGAGGCCCAGCAGCATCTCGGTGTTGCGCCGCGCGTGCCAGACCCGCGGCCGGTCTCGCGGAAGGCGCGCCACCTGCGCCCAGGAGAGCCGCGGCAAATCCTCGGGCAGCCCCGGCCCGACCACGGCGATGCCGATGATGCGCGCCTGCACCGGCACCAGCCGCACCACGGTCGCGGTGACGCCCGACAGGCGCCGCTTGAGGTTGGGGGCGAGCACGGCGACGCTCGCGGGGTCGGCTCTCATCGCACCCCGGTGCCGGGGCGGGGGCCGCGCGTCAAGGCGAGGGCGCCGTGAGCGGGGCCGCGGGCGGGGCTCGGCGCGAGCGCCTCCGCGGCGGCCGGGTGGCGGCGGGGCCCACGCCCCGCCGCGTCGCCACCGCCTCCGCGTCCCGGCGTCGGGCTCGGGGCCATGACGGCTCGGCCGCAGGGCCGATCGGGGACGGCCCGGGCCGCGGGTCCGGAAGCGGGCGTCCCGCAGGGTGGCGGGATCCCCATGGCAGGGCCGGCCCTCCCCGCCACCGCGCGCCCCGATGCCCGCCGCCTCCGACCCCGATCCCCTCCTCGCGCCCGAGAGCCCCGGCGGATCGAGACGGGACGGCTCCGGACCGGCATCAGGCCCCCCCCTCGCGCCTATCCCCCTCGCGCCTATCCCCGCAGCGCCGCCACGAGCTCGTCCTTGGTCATCGAGGAGCGCCCCTCGACGCCCCTCTCGCGCGCCAAATCCATCAGCGCGTCCTTGGTTCGGCCGTCGAGATCGTCCCCGCCGCCCCCCAGCGCCTTCGCCAGCTCGCCCTTGGTCATGTCCGAGCGGCCCTCCACGTCGCGCTCGCGCGCCATGCCCATCAACTCGTCCTTCGTGCGATCCGTCAGCCCGCCCGAGCCCTCCGCGCGGCCGTGGCCGACCCTGCGGCCGTCCTCGTCGGTCGCCTCCTCGATCGCCGCGAGCAGCTCGTCCTTGGTCATCGAGCTGCGGCCCTCGACCTCCAAATCCGCCGCGCGCTCCTCCAGCATCGCCTTGGTCGGGCCGCGCTCGCGGATGCGCGAGACCTTCCCGCGCACGTCGTCGGGCTGATCGACGAACTGCTCCTCGCCGCCGCGCTTCCTCTCGGTCGAGCGGCGATACTCGTCCTCCGTCAGCAGCATCCTCACCTTCTTGGGCAGATACCGCTCGCCGGTCTCGCCCGACTCCCCGCCCGACTTGGTGCCCCAATCCTCCTCGGTCCACTCGTGCAGGTGGGTGTCGTCCTTCGAGGGGCCGTCCTCGTCGTAGCCGCCGCCGCGGCGCTTGTATTCCCGCACGGCCATCTGGGCCTTGCGCGCCGACCACTGGCCGGGCTCGCCGCCCTTGCCGCCTTGGGTGATCTCGTCCTTGACCGTCTCCCACAGGTCGGGGTCGGTCCGCTCGGCCTCGCTCATCGCTCGCCTCCTGCCATCCGGCAGGCAAGCGCCGCGCGGCGGGCGCGGGTTCCCGCGCCCGCGCGCCGCAGGCTCAGGCTCAGGCTGGGCGGCGGGCGCGCATCAGGCCGAGCCCGGCCAGCGCGGCGGCCAGCAGCGGCAGGCCCGCCGGGAGCGGGATCGGGGCCGGGCCGGGGCCGGCGCCCGCCAGAATCCGCGGCGCTCAGGATGGCGTCGTCGAAGATGAAGCTCTCGAAGTCCAGGAGCGTCGCGCTCAGGCTCGTCGCGCCCGCCATCAGCGACACGAGGAAGCCGTCCTCCACCGCCTCGGCGCTCAGCGCACCCGAGGTGAAGTTGTTGAACTGCACCTCGTCGAAGCCCGCGCCCCCGTCGAAGAGGCCGAAGGCCGCGCTCGCCGTGGCGCCCGGGTCGATGTGGAACAAGAGCGCGTCGTCGCCCGACCCCAGCAGCGTCGCGCCGTCGATCTCGCCGCCCAGGACGGACACCACCAGGTCGGAGCCGCCGCCGAGGTCGATGGCCGTGCCCGACCCGCCGACGATGGCGCCCTCGTTGAACACGGTCTGCGAGCCCGCCCCGGCCTCGACCCCGACGGCGCCCCCGACGACGAGGCCGGAGTTGTCGAGCAGGGTGTCGCCCCCGGGCTCGCCCGCGCCCAGGACGACGCCGGACCCGCCCAGGGTCCGGATCGTGCCTGTGTTGAGGATGGCGCCGCCCTCGACGGCGACGCCGTCGCCCTCACCGCCCTCGATCTCGCCGTCGTTGGCGACGAAGGCGCCCAGGCCGAGCCGCACGGCGGTCTCCGTCGCCCTGATCGCACCACCCGCCCGGTTGGCGAGGGTCGCGTCGTCCCCTCCGACGACGCCCCCGCCGCCCAGGGAGAGGATGGCGCCCTCGTTCTCGACCGAGAGCCCGTCGCCGGCCGCCACCGCGTCGCCGCCGGCGTCGAGCGCGCCCTGGTTGAGCACGCGCGCGCCTTCGCCCAGCGCGATCGCCGGATCGAAGGGGTCGGCCGACCCCACCGTCGCGCCGGGACGCACCTCCACCACCAGCCCCTCGGTGGCGTCGTCGAGCCCGTCGGCGTCGTCGCCCGTGCAGACGACGAGGCCGAACGCCGTCACGGCGCACTCGGCCCGGGCCTCGGTGGCGAGGGCCAGCGACAAGGCGCAGAGCGACAGGGTGGGGAGCGGACGGAACATGGGCTACCTCGTCAACGCACAGGGCAAGGGGCGGCGTCGCGCCGCCCCGGCCCAAGAAGGTTAACGCGCCCCGAGGGGATCAGTCGAGCCCCATGCAGGAGGCGTAGAAGCTCACCGTCGCGGGCCAGTCGGAGAAGATGCCCTCGACGCCCACGTCCTGCGCGAGCACGTCGATCATCTCGTAGACGAGCCCGTCGCCGCGCTCGCGGGCGGCGTCCGCCACCGACTGCCAATACCAGCCGCCGCCGTCCACCGAGAGCGGCCCCGAGCGCTCCATCGACCAGGCGATGATGCTCAGGCCGGCCGCCTTGGCCTCCTCGGCGTAGGCCGAGGGCACGATCTCGCCCTCGTCGTCGAGCGTCACCAGCATCCATTGCGGGGGCGCGATGTAGCGCACGCCCATGTCGGCGAGCGCCTGCATGGTCGGCTCGAAGGTCGAGGGGTCGCCGGGGTCGAGGAGCCGGCCCTCGGACCCTTCGGTCGGCTCGGGCGCCTCGTAGCGGTCGTCGAGATAGACCGCCTGGGCGCCGAACTCGGGCTCGTCCTCGATCCAGGTGAGGATGTCCGCGAGCAGGAAGGACTGAGGCCACACGTCCTCGGGCGGGATGCCCGCGGCCTTGTACTCGTCGATCATCGCCCGGGCGTAGTCCTCCTGGCTCATGCCCTCGTAGGGCATCCCGACCACGGGGGTCTTCAGCTCGGGCGTGAACTTGGCGCCGAGGTCGCGGAAGAGCGCGATCGACTCGGCATGCGTCATCAGCTCGCCCCCGCCCGCGGCGTAGAGGTCGGTGCGGAAGTCGGCCGTGCCGCCCTGGTATTCCTCGGGCGTGGTGGCGGTGGGGTCGGAGGCGTCCATCTTGCCGCGCAGCGTCTCGAACTCCGCGAGCGTGATGTCGGAGGTGCGGCACTCGGCCGAGGCCTCGGCGCCCTCGGTGGCCGGCGCGAAGCCCTGGGTGCACTTCGAGGCCAGGTCGGTCGTCAGGATGTCGGTGGTGGTGGCCAGGTCGTCCTGGGCGTGGCGGCAGACCAGCTCCTTGTCGGCGGTGAAGGTCACGTCGCATTCGAGGATGCCGGCGCCCATGGCTGCTGCGGCTCGGTTCGATTCCACCGTGTGCTCGGGGAACTGGAGCGGCGCGCCGCGGTGGCCGATCGAGAACAGCGTGCGCCTGGGCTCCTGGGCGAGGCAGGCCGCCAGCGCGTCCTTCAGCTCGCCCTCGCGCATGGCGTCAACGAGGTAGCCCGGCCGCGGCCCGAGCGTGATGGCGGCGGCGTCCTGGGCCTGGACGCCCGCGGCGGCGCAGGGGCCCAGGAACAGGGCGGCGACGAGTCTCTTCGGCATGATGCGATCCTCGTGAGTGGCGGCGTCCCGCACGCCGTCTCACGCCAGTGTGACCGCCGCGTGATGCGCGCGCAATCGGGGCCCGGCCCCGACCGCGGGGTCCAGGGGCACGCGTGCTCCTGGCGGGGGCCGGGGGGCGGAGCCCCCGCTACCTCGACAGCAAAAAGCGCTCGACGACCCTGAAGAGCCCGTCCCCCTCCTCCACGAGCGCCACGGCGTCGAGCACGAAGGGCCTCGGCAGCAGCCGCTCGACGACGGGCTGCAGCGCCGCCTCGACCGCCGCGCCCTCGGCGTCGTCGAGCGGCCCCGTGAGCGTGACGTGGAAGGTGAACGCCTCCATGACATGCGGATAGCCCCACCGCGCCAGCAGCGCCTCCTGGCGCGCGGAGAGCCCCGCCGCGCGGCGGCGCGCCAGCTCGGCCTCGCCCGACGGGGCGCGCAGCGGGTCGGTCGCGCGCACCACCTCGGCCGCGAGCGCGCCCAGCTCGGACGCGTCGCCCGAGGGGACGAGGGCCACGAAGCCGCCCTCCCGCGCCAGCCGCAGCCCGTCGCAGCGCGCGGGCGCCAGCGAGGCCGCGAGCGCCTCGACCGCCGCCCGCGCGTCCCCCGACGAGACCCCCTCGGCGAGCCGCATCGGCGCGCGCAGCGTGGCGTGGAGGCCGTAGCGGCGCGGTCCGTCGGTGATCTCCGCGGCGGGCCGCGGCAGGCCGGGCGGGTCGAGCCGCGGCACCCGCGCGCCAGGGGCCGGATCCCAGCCCAGCCAGGCGGCGCCGAAGGCGGCGAGCGGCCCCGGCGGCGGGGTCCAGTAGACGGCGTGACGATGCGGCTCCATGGCGCTCCTCTCGCGGATGCCCGCGGCCGGGCCGCCGGGCGCGGCTCGCGGGACCGGACGGGCCGGCGCTTCGGTCGCGCCCGCGGCCGGACCGCCGACGGCGGGTCCGAACGCGGACGGCGGGTCCGAACGCCGACGGCGGGTCCGAACGCGGACGGCGGGTCCGAACGCGGACGGCGCCCTCTTGCCGCGGGACGGGAGCGGCGTCGAGGCGTCGCCGCGGTCCCGCGCGTCCCGGACGGCGTCGACGACCTCGCCGCGCGCCGCCTCCGCCTCGCGCGCGGGGCCCGACTTCCGGGCGGGGCTCGGCGCCGTCCCGGCGGTCCCCGCATCTCGGCACCTCGCGGCCTCGCGCGCGCGAGGCCCGGCGGGCCGGCCCCGTGCGGGAGGGCCGCTCGAGCACCTCCCGAAGCTCCTCGGCGAGCGCGTCATGTCCCGCGACTTCGACAGGCAGGTCGCGGAGCGTCAGACATACCTCGCGCGCCCGCCCGCCCCGTGGTCGCGGGCGGCCGCGTCCGGAGCCCTGCTCGGGCCGGGCCGCGCACTCCCCATGCGCGAACGCGCGCGCCCGCGGCGACGACGCGCGCGCCCGCGGCGCCGGCGCCCCTCCCCATCGGGCGCGAGGCGCGCTAAGCGGGGCCTTTCGCCGCCCCTGCCGCCGCGAGGACCGGCGCCGCGAGGACCGACGCCATGACCCCGAGCCGCACCGCGCCCCTCCACGACCCGGTCCCGGCCTCGGACCGGGCCGGGGAGAGCGTCCTCGCCGGCGCCGTGCTGGTGCTGCCCGAGGAGACGGTGCGCGGCAGCGTGGTGGTGCGCGGCGGCCTCATCGCCGAGATCGGCCAGGGGCGAGGCGTGCCGCGCGGCGCGGTGGACTGCGAGGGCGACCTGCTGGCGCCGGGCCTGGTCGAGCTGCACACCGACAACCTCGAGCGCCACCTGGAGCCGCGGCCGGGCGTGAGCTGGCCCGCGCGCGCCGCCGTCGCCGCGCACGACGCGGAGCTGGCGGGTTGCGGGATCACCACCGTGTTCGACGCGCTGCGCGTGGGCTCGATCCCGAGCCACGAGGCCGCGGGCTTCGGCGAATACGCGCGCGCGCTCGTCACCGAGATCGGGGCGATGCGCGCGGCCGGCGCGCTCAGGCTCGACCACCACCTCCACCTGCGCGCCGAGATCTGCTCGGAGACGCTGGAGGGCGAGCTCGCGCTCTACGGCCCCGAGGACGGCGTCGGCGTCGTCAGCCTGATGGACCACACCCCCGGCCAGCGCCAGTTCCGCGACACCGCGTCCTTCGAGCGCTTCCTGCGCGACCGCCAAGGCATGGGGGCGCAAGCCTTCCAAGCCTACGCCGCGCATCTGAAGGGCCTCCAGGCCCGCCTCGGCGCGCGCCACGAGGCCGCGGCCGTGGCCCTGGCCCGCAGGTGCGGCGCCGTGATCGCCAGCCACGACGACACCACCGCCGCGCACGTCGCGGCGTCGAGCGCGATCGGCGCGGCGCTGGCGGAGTTCCCCACCACGCTGGAGGCCGCCCGCGCCTGCCGCGAGGCGGGGATCGCCGTCATGATGGGGGCGCCCAACCTGATGCGCGGCGGCTCGCATTCGGGCAACGTCGCGGCCGAGGAGCTGGCGCGCGCGGAGCTCCTCGACGTGCTGTCGTCGGACTACGTGCCAGCGGCCCTGCTCGCGGGCGCGCTCTCCTTGGGCGAGATCTGGGGCGACCTCGCGCGCGGCCTCGGCTGCGTCACCGCCGCGCCCGCGCGCGCGGCGGGGCTCGCGGACCGCGGCCGGATCGCCCCGGGCCTGCGCGCCGACCTCGTGCGCGTGGCCCGCGCGGGCGGCGTGCCCATGGCGCGCGGCGTCTGGTCCGCCGGCCGCCGCATCGCCTGAACGGGACCGCCCGCCGCGGGCCCGAGCGCGGACGGCGGGCCCGAGCGCGGACGGCGGGCCCGAGCGCGGACGGCGGGCCCGAGCGCGGACGGCGGGCCCGAGCGCGGACGGCGGGCCCGAGCGCGGACGGCGGGCCCGAGCGCGGACGGCGGGCCCGAGCGCGGGCCGCGACACGGAACCGCCGCCGCGGGCCCGGCGCGGGCACGGGTCGCCGCCCGGGCGCGGATGACGAAGCCGGGACGCCCGCCGCGGGCCTGGATGCGGGCGGCACCCCCGAGGGCGGTCCGCGGATCCAGCCGCGGGCCGCGGCTTCGGGCGGGGCTCCTGGGCCGGGACGCCGGTCGGAGGCCGGGACATGGGTCTCTCGGCCCGGCGCGGGCGCGCGTTCCGATCGGGCGGGACCGGCCCGGACACGCCCGGCTCCTTCGCGCCCGGCTCCTTCGTGATCGCGTCATCCGGGCGCCCGACCGGCTCGGTCGGGCTGGACGATGCTCTAAGGCCCCTCCCGAGCGGTGCCGTCCCGGGCCGCTCTGCGCCGCTCGGACCCCGCCTCGCCGCCCTCCACCGCGGCGATCGCCGCGGCCAGGGCGGCCTCGTCGATGGGCTTGGACACCAGCGCGGCGGCGCGATGGCCCGGGGGCACCGCGCCGACCTGGCCCGAGACGACGATCGAGGGCACGCCGCGATCGGCGAGGGCGGCCACCAGCATAAGGCCGGTCGGCCCGTCCGCGAGGTCGAGATCGACCAGCGCCAGATCGGCGCACGTCTCCTCGCACAGGCACAGCGCGGGGCCCGAGGCGTCGGCGATGCAGGCGCATTCGTGCCCGAGCCCGAGGACGAGGTCCTCGATCATCATCGCCACCAGGGCGTTGTCCTCGCAGATGGCGATTCGCATCCTGGCTCCCGCCGGCTCCAGGCCCCAACCGCCACGGGCCGGCCCGGTTTCATGCATGCGGGCGGTTTCGAGCGAGGCGAGCCCCCTTGCCCGGGGGATCCCTCAGGCCGCGGCCAGCGGGCCCGCGGGGCCCTCGGCCTCGATCCTCAGGCCGGCCGGGTCGTAGTCGGGCTCGACCGGGCCGTCGAAGAGCCCCGCCAGCGCGCCGGTGACGTAGCGCATGCCGTAGCCGAGCCGCGCGGGGGCCCGCGCCTCGGGCCCGCCGCGCTCGCGCCAGGAGAAGCGCGCGCGCCCGCCCTCGAAGGTTAGCGCCAGCTCGACCCGCCCCCCCTCCGCCGAGAGCGCCCCGTGCTTGAGCGCGTTCGTCACCAGCTCCTGCAGCACCAGCGCCAGGGTCTTCGCGGCCTCGGCGCGCAGGGGGCGGGTGGGCGCCGTCAGCGCCACCCGCCCGAAGGTCGAGCCGCCCTGCGCGCGCGCGTCGAGCGGCCCGCAGAACGGGCCCAGGATCGCGCGCGCGACATCCTCGAAGGCCATCGCCTCGCCGGGCGCGTCGAAGAGCAGCGCGTGGACCGCCGCGAGCGCGGAAAGCCGGCTCTGGAAGGCCGCGAAGCGGTCGGCGTCGTTCGCGGCCGAGCGCTGGGTCATCTTGGCCATCGCCTGGACCGTGACCAGGATGTTCTTGACGCGGTGGTTGAGCTCGCGCCGGAGCCCCTCCTCCCGGTCGAGGCGGTCGCGCAGCAGGAACTGGCGCGTCCGCGCCGAGAGCGCGGCATGCACCGCCGTCACCAGCACGAGCGGCGCCACCGGCCGGGCGAGGTAGGTCACCTGCGCCTCGCCCCACTGGGCCTCGATCACGGCGCGCAGCGCGAAGGCGTCGGACGCGCCGTCGGCGAGCACCAGCACAGGCAGCTCCGACCAGGCCGGCTGGTCCATCAGCGCCCGGCCGACCGTCGCCAGCAGCTCCGCGCTCAACGCCTCCTGGGCGATCAGCAGGCAGCCGGCCTCGCCGAGCCCGGCCGCGATCTCGCAACCGCCCTCCACCGCGCGCACGCTCACGCCGCCCTCGCCCAGCGCGGCCGCCAGCACCCGCGCGTCGGCCCGGCGCGCGGCAGCCACCAGCACCGGCGCCGCGTCCGAGCCGCGACCGCCCTCCGGGGCGATGGGCGCGATGGGTGCGACGGGCTGCGGCGACTCCGGGCGAGGCCGGCGCGCCCGCTCGGAGGCCGCCTCGCCGCTCACGACGCCCGAGCGCGCCGGCGGGCCCTCATCAGGCCCCGCTCACGCCAGGGGTCCATCTCTCGGGCCGGGCCCCGGGGTGGGCCTCGCCGACCTCGACCCGGCCCGGCGCGATGACGAGGTCGCACACGTCGCGCAGATGCGAGCCGTGGCGCTTCTTGATCGGCGCGATGGTGCGGCGGATCCGCGAGCCGTCCTCGTGCATCCTGAGCAGAAGCACCATGTCGCCGAGGAAGCTCAGGTCGAAGCGCACGCTGTCGATCCGCTCCCCCAGCAGCCCCTGCTGGGCGACGACCATGATCGTGAGCACCTCGCGCCGGGCGAGGTACTTCATCAGGGTCTGGATGTCGAAGAGCGCCTGCGCCCCGTCGGCGAGCGAGGTCATGTAGCCGGTGAGCGAGTCGATCGCCACCATGCCGAGCCCGTCGCGCTCGGCCTCGGCCTGGACCATCTGGCTGAACTCGCCGGCCGACACCTCGTCGGGGCTGTAGTCGTGGACCGTTAGGCGTCCCGAGGCGTGGTGCTCGCGCATCGGCATGCCGAGCGCCTCGCAGCGGCGCAGGAAGGTTCCGAGCCGCTCGTCGAAGAGGAACAGCGCCACCCGCTCGCCGCGGCCGAGCACGGCCGCCATGTAGAGCGCCGCGATGGTGGACTTGCCGGTGCCGGCCTGGCCCACGACCATGGTGGTGGTGCCGGGCTCGAGCCCGCCGCCCGACAGCTCGTCGAGCCGCTCCATCCCCGAGGGCACCCGCTCCCTGGTGCCGGGCTCGGCGGCCGGCTCCGTTCCCCGCGCGCCCGAGGCCGGCACGACGCGGGGGAAGACGACGACGCCGCGGCCCTGGCGGACCGCCATGTCGTGCCAGCCGTCGTGGACGGGCACGCCGCGCATCTTGGAGATCTCGATCCGCCGGCGCGCTCGACCGAAGGCCGGCAGCGTCTTCGACATGTTGATGACGCCCTGCGCCACGCCGAGCGCCAGCGCGTCGCCCTCGGGCTCGCCCCCGGCGGCGGTGTCGAGGAGGAGCGCGGTGACGCCCATCGCATCGAGCGCGTCGCGCAGGGCGATCAACTCGCGGTGGTAGCGCGGCGGATCGCGCGTCAGCAGCCGCACCTCGAGGAGTGAGTCGTAGACCAGCCGCGCGGGGCGCACGCGCGCGACGGCCTCCTCGATCGCCTCGCGGGTGCGGTCGAGCCTGAGGTCGGCGGTCTGGAAGATGGTCTGCTCCGAGGCGATGGCGCCCTCGCCCGCCTGGAGCTCGACGATCTCGACGCCCGCGAGGCCCCAACCATGCGAGGCGGCGATCGCGCGCAGCTCGCGCGCGGTCTGGCTCAGCGTGACGTAAAGGCCCCGCTCGCCCGCCCGCGCGCCCTCGATCAGGAACTGGAGCGCGAGCGTGGTCTTGCCGGCGCCGGGCGGCGCCTGGATCAGGTGCAGCCCGCCCTCCGGCAGCCCGCCGCGCAGGATCGCGTCGAGCCCCGCGTCGCCCGTCGGCTTGAGCCGGCCCGTCATCGGCGCCTCCCCCTCGCGGCCCCTTCCGAGGGAGGGGGCCGCGAGGGGGATAGCCCGCCCGGCCCCGTCGCGGCAAGCCCGGCGCCTTGAGGACGCGGCGTCCGGCGGGCGCGTGGGGATGCGCGGCCGGCGCGGCGGCGCGGGCGGCCTCAGCGCATCGCCGCCTCCACCGCGAGGTCGCGCATCGTCATGGGGGGCGCCACGGCAGGCGCGCGGGGCGCGGCCCAGGTCGCGCCCTCGCCCGCCGCGAGGGCTGCGAGGCCGTCCTCGCCCAGCGCGCCGATCGCGGCGTCGGCCGCCGCGACGAGGCCCTCCTTCGAGGCGAGGCCCGCGACGGCGAGGTTGAAGCCCATCGGGTGGCGATAGTCGGTGAGCCGCAGCGCCGTGATCGGGTTCTGGCGGGCGTGGAGGTCGTAGGCGCCGGTGGTGGTCAGCGCGGCGTCGAAGGCGCCCGCCTCCATCCGCCACAGGAAGCCGGGGCCGGGGTTCATCGTCACGGCCCCCGCCAGCGCGTCCGCCGAGACCTGCCGCGCCGTCAGCGCGCCCGCGAGCGTGCCCTGCTCGATCCCGAGCGTGATCCCTTCGAGGTCCGACAGCCGCTCGACGGGGCCCGGATCGACGCCCTCGCGCACCACCAGCCCCATCTCGGCGCGCATGTAGGGCCGGGTGACGGCGATCGGCTCCAGGTCCACCTGCGCGCCGGGCGCCATCCGTGCCGGCCGCTCGTCCCAGCGCGGCAGCGCGCCGCGCCCGCCCGCCACGCCGCTCAGGGCGCTCCGCAGGAGCGCGAAGCTCGGCACGAGGTCGCACAGCCCGTGGGAGAGCATCGCGTAGGCCTCCTTGACCGGGCTCGACTCCTCGTCCTGCTCGGACTCGAACCACACCACCGAGAGCGGCAGGCCCACCGCCTCGGCGACGGCCTCGGAGAGCGCGTAGTCCACCCCCACCCCGCCCGCCGCGCGGCGCGAGGACATCACGCCGCCGCCGCGCGCCAGGCAGACCGTCAGCGCGCCCTCCTCCACGGTGGGGCGCGCGCCGCCCCCCGCGAGCGCGGCGCCCCCGGCCTCCGGCGTCGCCGCTCCGGCCGCGTCGTCCTCGATCGGGGGGCCCGCGCCCTCGTCGGGGGCAGGCTCCTTGCCGCCGCGGGTGGCGACGTAGCGCCACAGCGCGTCCATCTCCGCCTCGGTGAGGATGTCGCCCCAGGCCGGCATCGCGCCCTTGCCCTCGTGCAGCGTGCGCAGGAAGTCGTCGCGCCGCTCCTGCGGGTAGCGCCTCAGATCGTAGGAGGAGGTGCCCGGGTTGACCATGTCGATGCCGTGGCAATGCGAGCAGAACTGCTTGTAGAGCGCGCGCCCGTCCTCCACGAGCGGGTCGTCCTGCGCCGCGCCCGTCCCCGCGCCGAGCGGCCGCGCCCGCCCCTCGGCGCGAGGCCCCCTCGGAGGTGCTCCGGCGCGGCCGAGCGGCCGGCCAGCGCGAAGGTCCAGATCGAGCCGCCCGCGGGCGTCGCGGCCAGCCGCTCGTCGCCGGCGAAGAGCGGGTAGACACCGCCCGAGCCCGACGCGACCGTGACGTATTGCCTGCCGTCCCGCTCCCAGGTGACGGGCTGGCCGATGATGCCGGAGCCGACGTTGTACTCCCAGAGCTTCTCGCCGGTCTCGGCGTCGAAGGCCTCGAACTCGCCCGTCTGGGCGCCGGTGAAGACGAGGCCGCCGTCGGTGGAGAGCACCCCCGCGAAGCGCGGGATCTCGACGCCGTCCTGCCAGAGCACCTCGCCCGTCATCGGGTCGATCGCGCGCAGGGAGCCGCGGCTCGCGTCCTCCCCCTCGGGCCAGACCCAGGAGAACTCGGCCCCGAAGTAGAAGGTGCCGGGGCGGTACTGCGGCTCGACGGCCTTGTAGGTCATGCCGATGTCGAGCGTGTTGAGGAACACGGTCCCGCTCTCGGCGTCCCAGGACATCGGCATCCAGTTCTTGCCGCCGAAGGCCGAGGGCCAGTAGGTCACCTCCTCGCCCGAGACCGCGCCCTCATAGACCGCGGTGGGGATCGGCCGGCCCGTCTCCAGATCGACGCCCTCGGCCCAGTTCAGCTCGTCCACGAAGGGGTTGGCGGCGATCAGCTCGCCGGTCTCGCGGTCGAGCACGTAGAAGAAGCCGTTGCGGTTGGCCTGCATGATCACCTTGCGGCCGTCGATCTCGGCATGGACCAGCTCGTTGGTGGCGTCGTAGTCGAACGGGTCGTTGGGCGAGGTCTGGTAGTGCCACTTGATCTCGCCCGTCTGGGGGTCGAGCGCGAGGATGGACGCCGTGTAGAGGTTGTCGCCGGGCCGGACCATCGCGTTCCAGGACGAGGCGTTGCCGGTGCCCCAGTAGACCGTGTTCAGCTCCGGGTCGTAGGTGCCCGTGAGCCAGGCCGGGCCGCCGCCGGTCTTCCACGCGTCGCCCTCGGGCCAGGTCTCCGAGCCGGGCTCGCCGGGCGCGGGGACCGTGTAGGTGCGCCACAGCCGGTCGCCCGTCCCGGGGTCGTAGCCCTCGATGTAGCCGCGGATGCCGTACTCGCCCCCCGAGACGCCGACGATGAGGACGCCATCGGCGATCAGCGGCGTGACGGTCATCGAGTAGCCGTCGTCGAACTCGATCGACTGGACCTTCCACACCTCCTCGCCGGTCTTCGCGTCGAGCGCCTGGACATGGGCGTCGAGCGTCGTGCGGAAGACGCGGCCGTCGTAGATCGCCACGCCCCGGTTGACGATCCCGCAGCAGGCGACCCGCGGCACCTCGGCCGCGTAGTCGATCGGCGTCCTCCACCTCTGCTTGCCGGTCAGCGGGTCGAGCGCGATCGTGGCGTCGTGGGTGGTGACGTACATCGTGTCCTCGTGGAGGATCGGGAAGGTCTCCTGTCCGCGCGTGTCGGCGAGCGAGTAGGTCCAGGCCGGCACGAGGCGGGCCACGCTGTCCCGGTCGATCTGGCGCAGCGGGCTGTGGCGGCTCTGGCCGTAGCCCATGCCGTAGACGAGGATGTCCCCGGGCGTCTCGGCGTCGGCGCGAAGATCCTCCAGCGTCTGGGCGAGGGCGGGCGCCCCGGGGGCGGCCCCGAGAGCGGCCGCGAGCCCTGCGGCGGCGGCGGCGGAGCGGATGGGCATGGTGTCCTCCCTCGAACGAGACGGGCCCCGGACAAGACGGGATCTCGGACGAGGCGGGCTCCGGGCCGGACGGGACGACGACGCCCCTCGCGCGGGGGTCCATGGCCGTCCGGCGCCCCCATCCCCTCCGCTCGTCCCCCGCTCGGGGGCTCGGCCCGCAGCATGGCACGGCCTTCGCGATGCAAGCGTCCCGCCGCCGCCGCGCCCGGGCGGCGCGCCGGGCGGGAGCGGCATCCCTGCCGTGGGGGCAACAAAACTGTGGGATCGGCGCGAGACGTGCTGTAGCCTTCCCGGGACGGGGCAGCGGCGCGAGGGGGCGGCATGGCGGTCGGGGGACAGGGCCGGCGGGGCTTGGGCGGATTCAACGGCGTCTTCTTCATCTCGCTGGCGCTGGTGGCGGGGATCGGCGCCTGGGGGCTCTTCGACCCGGACGGGATGACCTCGGTCTTCCTCGGCTTCACCAACTACATGCTGACGAGCATCAGCTGGTACTGGCTGCTGATCTCCACGGGCTTCCTGATCCTGAGCGGCTATCTCGCCTTTGGCCCCTACGGCTCGGTGCGCCTGGGCGCGGACGACGAGCGGCCCGAGTTCGGGACCGCGTCGTGGATCGCCATGCTGTTCGCCGGCGGCATGGGCGCGGGGCTGCTGTTCTGGGGCGTGGCCGAGCCGATCTACCACTTCCACAGCCCGCCGGGCATGGAGGGCGGCACGCCCGCGGCGGCGCGCCAGGCGCTGGTGATCACCAACCTCCACTGGGGCCTGCACGCCTGGGCGATCTACGGCATCTGCGCGCTGGTGATCGCCTACTTCACCTTCCGCAAGAACCAGCCCTCGATGATCTCGACCCCGATCCGCGCGCTCTTCCCCGGCCGGGCGGGCGCGCCGATGGGCGCCATCGCCGACGTGCTCGGCGTGCTCGCGGTGGTGTTCGGGCTCGCGGGCTCGCTGACCATGGGCACGCTCCAGGTCCGCGGCGGGCTCACCCAGGTGTTCGGCCTCGACGCCACCACGACGGTGTCGCTCACGGTCATGGCGGTGCTCTTCGTGTGCTACATGCTCTCGGCCACCACCGGCGTCGACAAGGGCATCAAGATCCTGTCGAACCTCAACATGGTGATCGCCATCGCGCTGATGGTGTTCGTGATCGCCTTCGGGCCCACCAGCTTCATCCTCGAGGCCTTCATCGACTCGATCGGCGGCTACATCGCCCAGCTCCCCACGCTCGCCTTCAAGCTCTTCCCCTACGAGGGGCTCGAATCCTGGACCAGCGGCTGGACGCTGACCTACATGATCTGGTGGCTGGCCTGGGGGCCCTTCGTCGGCATCTTCGTCGCGCGCATCTCGCGCGGCCGCACCATCCGCGAGTTCTGCATCGGCGTGATCCTGGTGCCCACGCTCTTCTCGATGCTGTGGTTCGCGGCCTTCGGGGGCAGCGCCATCTACATCGAGATGTTCGGCGGCGGGGGGCTCTCGGAGCTGGTGTTCGCCGACGTGACGACCGCGCTCTTCCTCTTCCTCGACTACTTCCCCTACGGCGCCTTGCTCGGCGCGGTCGCGTGCCTGCTGATCTTCATCTTCCTGGTGACCTCGGCCGACTCGGGCACCTTCGTGCTGGCGATGATGACCTCGGACGGCGACCTCAACCCGCCCTTGGTGCACAAGATGGTCTGGGGGACGCTGATCGCGATCCTCACGGTGGGCACGCTGCTGTCGGGCTCGATCACGGTCGCCAAGGCGATGGCGATCACGGGGGCGCTGCCGTTCTCGGTCATCCTGCTGATGCAGATCGTGGGCTTCATGCGCGAGATCCGCTCCGAGCGGCCCGACCGGACGCGGCCGCGCGAGGCGCGCGGGCATGTCGGGCCCGCCCGCCCGGCCGGCGCGGAGGCGGAGGCGGCGGAATGAGACGGCTCGGCCTGCTCCTCGGCGCGCTGGCGCTCGCCGCCTGCGAGCGCTCCGACGACACGCTCAAGGTCGGCGGCAAGGACTTTAGCGAGAGCCGGATCCTCGGCGAGATGATCGCCGCCCTGGCCGAGGCGGCCGAGATCCCCGTCACCCGCCGCATCGGGCTGGGCTCGACGCTCGTCAACCTCGAGAGCCTCAAGCGCGGCGAGATCGACATCTACCCCGAATACGACGGCACCGGGCTCGTCATGCTGGGCCAGCCGGCGCTCTCGGATGGCGACGAGGCGATGGCGCGCGTGCGCGCGCTCTACGAGCCGCTCGGGCTCGCCTGGGGCGAGCGGCTCGGCTTCGACAACACCTACGGCATCGCCATGCGCGCCGCGCGCGCCGACGAGCTGGGGGTCGAGACGATCTCCGACCTCATCGGGCAGGCGGGGGATCTGACCATCGGCATCGAGCAGGAGTTCGCCTCGCGCCCCCTGGACGGGATGCAGCCCTTCACCGACCGCTACGGCATGAGCTTCGGCGCGGTCGAGACGGTCTCGGCCGAGGAGCGCCCGCAGCTCTACGACAAGCTGCTCTCGGGCGAGGTCGATCTGATCGAGGTCTTCACCACCGACGGGCAGATCGCCGAGCTCGGGCTCGACGTCGTCGAGGACGACCTGGCGTTCTTCCCGGTCTACGAGGCGGTGCCGCTCCTGCGCGCCGACGCGCTGGTGCGCTTCCCGGCGCTGCGCGGCGTGCTCGACGCGCTCGGGGGCCGGATCGACGCGGCGACGATGCGCGACCTCAACGCCCAGGTCGATCAGGACGCGCTCTCCCCGCGCGACGTGGCGCGCGCGGCGCTCGCCGGGATGGGCCTGATCGAGGGCGTGGGGCTCGAGATCGCCGAGCCCCTGCGCGTGGCGGCCTCGCCCCTCGCGCTCGGCGACGCCGAGAGCGGCGTGGCGCTGCGCGGCGTGCGCGAGGCGTTCCCGGGCCGCCGCGTGGTGCTCGACCCCGTGGACGACCCGCTCGCCGAGGTCGGCTCGGGCGCGGCGCGGCTCGGGCTCGTCACCGCGGTGGACTTCGCCGCGCTGGGCGAGGACGGCGCGCCCACCACGCGCCCCTTCGAGGCCGTGGGCGTGGTCGGCCAGAGCTACCTCCAGCTCGTCGCGCTCAAGCCCGAGGTGGAGGGCTTCGCCGACGTCTCCACGCTCGCCACGGGGCCCGAGGGCTCCTCGTCCTTCGACGCGGGCCGGATGCTGGCCGCGGGGCTCGACGGCCTGAGCGTGACCGCGGTGCCGGGCGAGGACTTCGCGGCGGCCGCGCGCGCGAGCGGGGCGGACGCGGCGCTGATCCTCGCGCCGCTCGACAGCCCGGTCGCGGCCGCGCTGATGGGCGAGGACGGCCGGCTCCTGTCGATCGCCGGCTGGGAGGCGGGCAACAACCTGGTGCGCTTTCCCTACCTGCGCCAGGCGCGCATCCCGGCGGGCACCTATCCGGGCCAGGCGGAGGCCGTCGAGACGCTCAGCTCGCAGCTCGTGCTGGCGGGGCCGGTGGTGGAGGACGTGGACGCGGTGGGGCCGCAGGGCCCCGGCGCCAGCGCCCCCACGCCGGTCTCGGCGCTCTCCGACGAGACGGTGGTGACGCTCAACGACGCGCTCGGGACCGAGCTCGGCTTCGACCCGGCGATCCCGAGGGCCGCGATCCTGTCGCCGCGCCTGCCCGCGCCGCCCGCGGCCGTGAACCCGTCCTATGCCGTCTCGGCCATGACGATCGGCGTCTTCGTGCTGTTCGGCTGGCTCATCTGGCTCTACGCGCGCCCGGAACGGAGGTAGGCCCGATGCCGACGAAGATCCTCGTGCCCATCGACCTCGCCCATCAGGCGTCGTGGACCTCCGCGTTGCCGGCGGCGTTGCGGATGGCGGTCGCGCCGGACGACGAGGTGGTGCTGATGACCGTCATCCCCGAGATCGTCGCCGGCCTCGACTGGCGCTACGCCATCCGCGGCGAGACCGGCGGGTCGGAGAAGCTCGACATCGACGCCATCCTGCGGGACGCCAAGACCCGGCTCGAGCAGATCGCGCGCGAGCACGCGCCCGCCGACCGAACCGTCGAGGTGATCGCGCGCTACGGCACCATCTACGAGGAGATCCTGAACGTCGCCGACGAGCTGCCGGCCGACCAGATCGTCATGGCCGCGAACCGGCCCTCGCTGTCGGACTACCTCCTCGGCCCCAACACGGCCCGCGTGGTGCGGCACGCGAAGTGCTCGGTCCAGGTCGTGCGCGACTGAGCGCGGGCCGCGCGGCGCCCTCGCGGCCGCCTCCGGGCCGGGCCCCGGGCCGTGCCCCGGCGGACGCGGCCGACCCGACCGCGTCCGCCGGGCGTCGCGCGGGGACGGCGTCCGAGGACGCGCGATCCGGCGGGCCGGCCGTCCGGATCGCGTCGCGGCCTCCCGCTCGCCGGGCCGCGGGGCGCGCGTCGGACCGCTTCGCAGGCGCGGCGGCCCGCGCCCGCCCTTCGCCCCCCGGACATCCCGGCCGGTGGGCGGGGGACGCGGCGGGCGGCGCGCGACGAGCGCCCCCCGGACACCCCCTTCCCGCTCCACCCCGATGTCCCTCACCTGGGCATCCGCCTGCGCGGTCGAGCCGCTGCGGATCGCCGACCTGCTCGCGGGGCGCGGGATCCGGCGCTCGACCCCGTTCTCGCCGGACGGCGGGACCGCCTGCGGTGATCGAGCGGGGCGGTCACGCTCGTCGATGGCCAGCTCGGCCCCCCTGAGCGCGCCGGCCGGCTCCTCGCCCTCGCCGGCATGGGGGCCGGGCGCCCGGATCGGCGCGCTCTGCCCGGGCGCCGCCGGCCCGGCGACGGCCGGGCTCCTCGACGCGCGCGGCACGGCCGCGCACCGGACGCTCCCCGACCTCCTCGGCGAGGCCTCCCCCCTCGGTCGATCTCGGCGATGGCGTGCTCGCCGCCGAGGGCGCGTTCCCCGCCGCGTCCGGCGGGGGCCATCGCCGACCAGACGCGCCGTCCGATCCCGGCGGCGCGCAGCCGGGATCTCCCGCTCCGGTCCGCGGGCCCGAGGGCTCGATCACGGACATCGCGCCGGCCTGCGGCGCCGGCTCGTCCCCGCGGTTCCCGCCGCCGGCCGGGCTCGCCCCGCCATCGGCCCCGATCGGCGGCGCGCGGAACCCGCGGGCCGCGCCCGCCGCGGCCCCGCCCGCCCATCGCCGTCAGAACCGGCCGGGCGAGTAGGGGGCGGTGTCGAGCCCCGGATCGCGGCGCAAGATCAGGTCGGCCAGGATGCGCCCGGTGGGGGCGGACTGGGTGAGGCCGAGATGGCCGTGGCCGAAGCCGTAGAAGAGGCCCCGCAGGCGCGGGCTCTCGCCGATCACCGGCAGGCTGTCGGGCGTCGCCGGGCGGTGGCCCATCCAAGGCGTGGCGCCGCGCGCGTCGAGGCCCGGCAGCGCGCGGCGGGCGAGCGCGACCAGCCGCTCGGCCCGCGCGAGGTTGGCCGGCGCGCGGAGGCCCGCGAACTCGGCCGCGCCGCCGATCCTGAGCCCGACCGAGAGCGGCGTCGCCACGAAGTGCTCGGCCCCGAAGATCACCTGACGGGTCAGCGCGACGCCCGGATCGGGCAGGGTCATGTTGTAGCCGCGCTCGCTCTCCAGCAGCACCCGGTCGCCCGCGGACCGCGCCAGCGCCGCCGACCACGCGCCCGCCGCGACCACCACGGCGCAGCCGCGGACCTCGCGCCCGTCGCGCAGCGCGGCGCCCGCGGCCCCCTGCGCGCCGCGCAGGATCGCGGTGGCCTCGCCCGCCACGATCCCGACGCCGGCCTCCAGGAGATGGCGCCGCAGGGCGCCGAGGATCGCCGCGGGGTCGCTGACGATCGACCAGTCGGGCAGCAGCACCCCGCAGCGCAGGGCGGGGCCGATCGCGGGCTCCAGATCCTCGATCGCGGCTCGGTCGAGCGCCTCCCAGGCGACGCCGTGGGCCGAGCGCAGCTCCCAGCCGAGCGCGTCCGCCCGGCGCGCGGCGGCGTCGCGGTAGACGACGAGCGCGCCCGTCCGGTGCAGGTGGGCGCCCATGCCGATGTCGGCGAGCATGGGCTCGAGCGCGGGGTAGACCCGCGCGTTGAGCGCGGCCAGCGCGCGGGCGATCTCGCGCACGCGGGCGATCCGGCCGGCGGCGACGAAGGCCGCGAGCCAGGGCAGGACGCGCGCCGCGTGGCCGGGGCGCAGGTGGAGCGGCCCGAGCGGGTCGATCAGCCAGCCCGGCACGCGGCGCATCACGCCCGGCACCGAGGCGGGCACGCAATCCGCGACGGCGATGCCGCCGGCGTTGCCCTGGGAGGCGGGCGGTCGCGCCTCGCCATGGTCGATCAGCGTGACCGCCTGCCCGCGCCGGACCAGATGGTAGGCCGCGGACAGGCCGATGAGGCCGCCTCCGACGACGACCTTCACGGCCGCCGCGCCCTCAGGCGGCGCGGCTCAGAGCCGGACGCGAGCGGATCGCGGCCTCGACGATCGCCTCGACCTCGGCGCGCTCCTCGCCCACCAGCGTCAGCCGGGGCGCGCGCACCCACTCGGCGCCGAGCCCGGTCATCTGGTTGGCGAGCTTGATGTATTGGACGAGCTTGACGTGGGTGTCGAGGTGCAGGAGCGGCATGAACCAGCGATAGAGCGCCAGCGCCTCGTCGAGCCGGCCCGCGCGCGCGAGGTCGAAGAGGCGCACCGACTCGGCCGGGAAGCCGTTCGCCATCCCCGACACCCAGCCCACCGCGCCGAAGAGGACGTTCTCCAGCGCCAGGTCGTCCACCCCGCAGAAGAGGCGGTAGCGGTCGCCGAGCCGGTTGACCATGTCGGTGACGCGGCGCGAGTCGTGGCTCGACTCCTTGACCGCGACGATGTTGCCGACCTCCGCCAGCTCCTCGAAATGGTCCGGCAGCAGGTCCACCTGGTAGGAGATGGGGTTGTTGTAGATCATGATCGGCAGGTCGCTGGCGCGGGCGAGGTCGCCGAAGTGCCTGACCGCCTCGCGGGCGTCCTGCTTGTAGACCATGCAGGGCAGCGCCATCAGCCCGTCGGCGCCGGCGCGCGCCATGCGCCGCGCGCTCTCGGCGGCGAAGGCGGTGGTGTAGTCGGCCACGCCCGCGAGGACCGGCACGCGGCCCCCCGCCGCCTCCTTGGCGCAGCGCACGACGGACTCCTTCTCGTCGAGCGTGAGGGACGCGTTCTCGCCCAGCGTGCCGAGCATGACGAAGCCCGAGCAGCCGGCGTCGAGGCACGCCTCGACATGCCGGGCCGTCGCCGGCAGGTCGAGCGCGCCGTCCTGCGTCATCTCGGTCATCAGCGCGGGCATCACGCCCTTCCAGTCGGTCGCCATCGCCCTCGCTCCTCGCCCTCGGGGTCCGGCCCCAGCTTTGCACCCGCCGGTCCCGCGGGGTCAACTCCGCGACCGAGGCCCGCCCAG
Organism: uncultured Alphaproteobacteria bacterium; assembly: GCA_963799455.1. GTDB lineage: Bacteria > Pseudomonadota > Alphaproteobacteria > Rhodobacterales > Rhodobacteraceae > CAWCXF01. Next base: position 762,460 of record CAWCXF010000008.1, read on the forward strand.
CCGGTCCGGGAGGGCGAAGCCCTCGGCGAGCGGGTCGCCCGGCTCGCAGACGAAGGTCGCCTCGCCCGAGTAGTGCGCCTCGCCCGAGACGCGCACGACGACGCCGGCCGGGGTCTCGCGCTCCAGCCGGGCCGCGAAGGGGATGCCGGTGGGGCCGCGGAAGGCGCGCTCGGCGCCGACGGCGAGGAGGCCGCGGGCGTGGTCGAGCGCCATGCGCGCGCTCGCGCCCGAGCCGGTCGGCGAGCGGTCCACCTGGCCCGCCCCGAAGGCGCAGAGGTTGGCGCTGGGCTGCGTGGGCGCCGCGTCGTCGGTCAGGATCGTGCCGTAGAGGAAGCCGAGGTCGGGCTCCGAGGGGTGGCTGACGGCGAGCTGCGCCCGGCCGGCCGCGGTCACCTCGCGCGCGGCGGCGAGCAGCGCGTCGGTCGGGGCTTCGAGGAGGTCCAGACGCAGCCGCGAGGCCGGCAGGACCGCGTAGAAGGCCCCGCCATAGGCGACGTCCACGGGCACGCGCCCGAAGCTCGGCAGATCGAGCCCGGCGTCGAGCCGGGCCGCGAAGGAGGGCACGGAGTCGAAGGCGACGCGGCCGGGGCGGCCGTCCTCGCCCACCGCCACGAACACCTCGACCGGGCCGCAGGGGCATTCGAGGACGAGGCGCGTCTCGGGGGGCGTGGCCGGCACGAGCCCCCGGTCGAGCGCCCAGCGGCCGAGCGCGATGGTGGCGTGGCCGCACATCGTCGAGTAGCCCTCGCAATGGGTGAAGAGCACCGCGAGCGCGGCGCCCGGATGGTGCGGCGCGGTCGGCCAGACGCCGTACATGTCGGCGTGCCCGCGCGGCTCCAGCATCAGGGCGCGGCGCACGTGGTCGAGCCGCGCGCCCGCGTCGCGGCGCTTCTCCAGGAGCGTCGCCCCCCTGAGCTCGGGCGCGCCGCCGGTGAGGATCCGCACCGGCTCGCCGGCGGCGTGCATGTCGGTGACGCGGTAGCGCGCGCCGGGCAGCTCGGGGGGCAGGCCCGAGATCATCGCGCCGCGACGCCGCCCGCGGCGCGGGTGCGGGTTCGCGCCCTGCGGTGGCGAGCCGGGGTCACGCGACCGAGAAGCCGTGGGCGAAGGGGTCGCGGTCGTCCACGAAGATCGTGTTGAGCCCGGTCATCCGCGCCCAGCCGGCGACGCTGGGGCGGATCGCGGGGCGATCGCCCACGCGCGCCTCGGCCTCGATGCGGCCCTCGAAGAGGCTGCCGATGAGGCTCTCGTGGACGAAACTCTCGCCCACGCCGAGCCGACCGCGGGCGTGGAGCTGGGCCATGCGCGCCGAGGTGCCGGTGCCGCAGGGCGAGCGGTCGATGGCGCGCTCGCCGTAGAACACCGCGTTGCGGCCCTGTGCGCGCGGGGCGCGGGGCGCGCCTGTCCACATCACGTGGCTGACGCCTCGGATCGTCGGGTCGTCGGGGTGGACGGGCGTGAGGGTCTCGCGCAGCCGCTCGCGCACGATGGGCGAGAGGCGCAGCACGTCGTCGGCGGTGAGCGCCTCCAGCCCGGCAAAGCCCGGCTGCGGGTCGAGGATGGCGTAGAAGTTGCCGCCATAGGCGACGTCGCATGTGAGCCGCCCGAGGCCGGGCACGTCCACCTCGACGTCCCGCGCCTCCAGGTAGGCGGGCACGTTGAGGAGGCGGACGCTCTCGACGTGCCCGCCGTCGCGCTCGTACTCGACGCCGACCGGCCCTGCCGGCGTGTCAAGCCTCAAGCGCCCTGCCTGCCGCGGCCGGATCAGGCCGTGCTCCAGCCCGAAGGTCACGGTGCCGATGGTGCCGTGGCCGCACATCGGCAGGCAGCCCGAGGTCTCGATGTAGAGCACCGCCACGTCGCAGTCCGGCCGCGTGCTCGGATAGAGGATCGAGCCCGACATCATGTCGTGGCCGCGCGGCTCGAACATCAGGGCGCGCCGGATCCAGTCGAACTCGGCCAGGAAATGCGCGCGCCGCTCGCTCATCGTGGCGCCTCGCAGCATGGGGCCGCCGCCCGCGACCAGGCGGACCGGGTTGCCGCAGGTGTGGCCGTCGATGCAGAAGAAGCTGTGGCGCGTCATGGATGGGCGTGCTTTGCTGGGCCGGGTGCGAGCACTCCGCCGCGCTTTGCCGCCCACCGTCAAGGTCCGCCCCGATGCGCATCACCGCGATCAACGTCCATCAGGTGGACCTGCCGCTCCACGAGGGCAGCTACAAATGGTCGGGCGGCAACCGGGTGGACGTGTTCGACTCGACCATCGTCGAGATCGAGACCGACGAGGGCGTGACGGGCCTCGGCGAGGTCTGCCCGCTCGGGCCCGCCTACCTGCCCGCCTACGCCGAGGGCGCGCGGGTGGGGATCGCGCAGCTCGCGCCGCGGCTCATCGGGCGCGACCCGACGCGGCCGATGGAGGTGGCCCGCTTCATGGACGCCGCGATGCGGGGGCATCCTTACGTCAAGTCGCCGATCGACATGGCCTGCTGGGACGCGTTCGGCAAGGCGACCGGGCAGCCCGTCTCGGCGCTCCTCGGCGGGCACTACGGCGAGGCGCTGCCGCTCTACCGCGCGATCAGCCAGGAGGGCGCCGAGGCGATGGCGGCGAGCTGCGCGCGCCACCGGGCCGAAGGCTACGCCCGGTTCCAGCTCAAGGTCGGCGGCGACCCCGACGAGGACATCGCGCGCATCCACGCCTGCGCCGCCGAGATGGCGCCCGGCGAGGTGCTGATCGCCGACGCCAACACCGGCTGGTCGCAGCGTCAGGCGCTGCGGGTGGCGGCGGCCGTGCGGGATCTCGACGTCCACATCGAGCAGCCCTGCGCGACCTACGAGGAGTGCCTCGTCGTGCGTCGCCACACCGACCGCCCGTTCATCCTCGACGAGGTGATCGACGGCTTCCAGCCGCTGCTGCGCGCGCTCCACGACCAGGCGATGGACGCGGTCAACCTCAAGATCTCCAAGGTGGGCGGGCTGAGCCGCGCGCGGGCGATGCGCGACCTCTGCGCGGCCACCGGGATCGCCATGACGATCGAGGACAGCTGGGGCGGCGACATCGCCACCGCGGCGATCGCGCATCTGGCGCAATCGACGCCGGCCGAGACGCTGCTCTCGGTCACGGACTTCAACAGCTACGTCACGGTCTCGACCGCGACGGGCGCGCCGCGGCGCGAGGCGGGGCGCTTCGCGGCCTCCGAGGCGCCGGGCCTCGGGGTCGCGCTCAGGCGCGAGGTGGTGGGCGAGCCCGTGGCGCGATACGCCTGACGCTCCTCGGGCCTCGCCCGGACGCCGCGCTTTCGTTCCGCGGCGGACTCTGCTTAGCATGACGCAGGGGTGCCGAGGCGCCCGCGCGGGCGGCGACGAGATGGCGCGCCGCTCGCGGGGCATCCGCTCGGCCGGTTTGGGGGAGGACACCATGAAGGGATTGACGCTCGCCGCGGCGCTCGCGCTGGCCACGGGGCCCGCCGGATCTGGGGCCTGGGCGCAGGACGCGATGACCTTCGGCGTCCAGGTGCCGACCACCGGGTCCGAGGCGACCTACGGCAAGGACATGCTCAACGCCGCCCAGGTCGCGGTGGACGAGCTCAACGCCGCGGGCGGCGTGCTCGGGCGCCAGGTCTCGCTCGTCACCGGCGACAGCGCCTGCGACCCGCAGCAGGCGGTCAACGCCGCGAGCCGGCTCGCCTCGCAGGGCGTGGCGGGCGTGGTCGGCGGCTACTGCTCGGGCGCGACGCTGCCGACCTTGCAGATCTACGGCGACGCCGACATCCCCTTCGTCATCACCGCCTCGAACTCGACCCAGCTGATCCCGGCCAACCCGGGCAACGCCTTCATGATCAACTCCACCGGCGACGACCAGGCCACCAAGGCGGTCGAGTTCCTCGAGGGCCGGGGAGTCGAGACCATCGCCATCGTCGATCAGGGCGACGCCTACTCGCAGGATCTGGCCGACCTGACGAAGGAGAAGTGGACCGCCGCCGGCCACGAGGTCGCGGCCGAGGAGACGGTGAACAAGGGCGAGCAGGACTTCTCGGCCGTCGTCACCAGCATCCGCTCGGCCGCGCCCGACGCGGTGTTCTGGACCGCCTACTACGCCGATGGGGGCCTCCTGATCCAGCAGCTCCGGCGCGGCGGCTACCAGGGCGCGATCGCGGTCGGCGACGGCTCGAACTCGCCGCAGCTCTTCGACATCGCGGGCTCCGCCGCCGACGGCGTGTTCGCGTTCTCGAACCCGACGGCCGAGTTCCTGCCCGCCGCGGCCACCTTCACCGAGACCTACCAGGCGGAGTTCGGCGCCGCGCCGGGCCCCTACGCGCCGCTGACCTACGACGGCACCATGCTGCTCGCCTGGGCGATCGAGAAGGCCGGATCGACCGAGCCCGACGCGGTGATCGCGGCGCTCGCCTCGGCAGGCGGCGAGGAGTGGCTCACGGGGCCGATCTCCTTCACCCCCGAGAACACGCTCGCGCGGTCGAACTTCATCGTGCTGGAGGGCCGGGACGGCGCCTGGACGCTGGCCTCGGAGGACGCCGCCGACTGAGGCGGCGCCTCGTGCGCGACGATCCGAGCCGGCGCGGATGCCGGGGCGGGCGCCGGGATGAGCGCCGGGATGGGCGCTGAATGAGCCTCGCGGAGATCGTCGCCCAGCAGGTCGTCAACGGGCTGGTGCTGGGCTCGTTCTACGCGCTCGTCGCGCTCGGCTACACGATGATCTTCGGGGTCATCAAGCTGCTCAACTTCGCCCATGGCGACGTCTACATGGTCGGCGCCTTTGCGGGCTTCCTCGCGCTGTCTCTGCTGGAGCCGGTCCTCGGCGACGGCTGGACCGGCGTCGCCGTCGCCATGGCGCTGTCGATGGTGGCGGTGGGCTGCCTCGGCGTGGTGATCGAGCGCGTGGCCTACCACCCGATGCTGGCGGCACCCCGGCTGTCGATCCTGATCACCGCGCTCGCCGTGTCGCTGGTCCTGCAGAACACCGTCCTGTCGCTGACCGGCGGCCAGTACACCGCCTTCGGCGCCGATCTCGGCTTCGGCGGGTTCTCGGTGGGCCGCGTCTTCGTCAGCTTCAACCAGATCGTCCTCTTCCTCGCGGCGGCCGCGCTGATGCTGGCGCTGGAGCTGTTCGTCTCGCGCACCCAGTACGGCCGCGCGATGCGCGCGGTCTCGATCGACAAGGAGATGTGCGAGCTGATGGGCATCAACGTCGGCGCGGTGATCGCGGTGACGTTCCTGGTGGGCTCGGCGCTCGCCGCCGCGGCGGGCACCATGGCGGGCGCCTATTACGGCTCGATCTGGTACTTCATGGGCTTCCTGATCGGGCTCAAGGCCTTCACGGCCGCCGTGATCGGGGGCATCGGCTCGATCCCCGGCGCGATGCTCGGCGGCCTGATCCTGGGGCTCCTGGAGGCGTTCGGCACCCAGATCCCCGGCGTCGGCAGCGAGTGGAAGGACGTGTTCGCCTTCTCGATCCTGATCCTGGTGCTGGTCCTCAAGCCGACGGGCCTGATGGGCAAGTCCGAGCAGGAGCGCATGTAGATGCGCGAGGGCGACCCCGAGGCGCACCGGTCGGCGCGCGGCGTCCTGCCCGCGCTCGCCGACCCGCGCCTCAGGCTGGCCGTCCTCCTCGCCGCGCTCGCGCTCATGGCCGCGGTGCCCTTCCTCCTCGGCCAGTACGCCGTGGTCATCCTGACCAACGCGCTGCTCTACGTCGTGCTCTGCCTCGGGCTCAACGTCGTGGTCGGCTATGCGGGCCTGCTCGACCTCGGCTACGCCGCCTTCTTCGCGGTGGGCGCCTACACCGTGGGCATCGTGACCCAGGTGCTGGGGCTCGGCTTCTGGCTGGCCATCCCGGTCGCCGTGGCGATGGCGACGCTCGCGGGCGTCGTCATCGGCGGCCCCACCCTCAGGCTGCGCTCGGACTACCTGGCGATCGTGACGCTCGGCTTCGGCGAGATCGTGCGCTTCTCGGCGCGCAACCTCGAGATCACCGGCGGCGCCAGCGGCATCTCGGGCATCGAGCAGCCCTGGCTGCTGGGCTGGCACATCGACGGGCCCACCGACTTCTACTACGTCTTCCTGGCGCTCGCCGTGATCGGGGTCGTCGCCTCGGTCCGGCTGTCGAGCTCGCGGCTCGGGCGGGCCTGGCTCTACGTGCGCCACGACGAGGACGCGGCCGAGGCGATGGGGATCGACCGGGTGCGCGTCAAGCTCGCCGCCTACGTCATCGGCGCGATCTACGGCGCGATCGCGGGCGCCTTCTTCGCGGTCAACCTCGGCGCCATCTCGCCCGAGAGCTTCTCGTTCCAGCAGTCCGTGCTGATCCTGATGGCGGTGATCCTGGGCGGCATGGGCAAGGTGCCCGGCGTGATCCTGGGCGCCTTCGTCATCGTGCTCGGCCCGGAGCTTCTGCGCGACCTGGGCGAGCTGCGCCTGCTGGTCTTCGCCGTGGCGCTCCTCGTCATCATCCTGTTCCGGCCGAGCGGCATCTGGCCGAGCCGCGGCCGGTGAGCGACGCGCTCCTCGACCTGCGCGGCGTCGAGCTGGGCTTCGCCGGCAACACCGTCCTGCACGGCGTGGACTTCGCCGTCGCCCGCGGCGCCATCGCCAGCCTCATCGGGCCGAACGGCGCCGGCAAGACCTCGCTCTTCAACTGCGTCACCGGCTTTTACGCGCCGAAGGGCGGGCGGATCCTCTTCGACGGGCGGGAGGTGCTCAGGCTCAAGCCGCATCGCGTCACGGCGCTCGGCATCGCGCGCACCTTCCAGAACCTGCGCCTCTTCCGCGAGATGTCTGTGCTGGAGAACGTCATGGCGGGGATGCATTGCCGCACGCGGGCCGGGGCGCTCGCGGCCGTGCTGCACCTGCCGCGCCACAGGCGGGAGGAGGCCGAGATCCGGGCCTTCTCCGAGGACTGCCTGCGCTTCGTCGGCATCGAGGGCGAGCGCGACCGGGTGGCCACCACGCTGGCCTACGGCCACCAGCGCCGGGTCGAGATCGCCCGCGCGCTGGCCACGAGGCCCAAGCTGCTGCTGCTCGACGAGCCCGCGGCAGGGCTCAACGGCGGCGAGAAGGACGCGCTGATCGAGCTGATCCGGCGCATCCGCGACGAGCGCGGCGTGACGGTGCTGCTGATCGAGCACGACGTGGGCCTGGTGATGCAGGTCTCCGAGCGCATCCACGTCCTCGACCACGGCGTGATGATCGCGCACGGCACGGCGCGCGAGGTCCGGTCCGACCCCAAGGTGATCGAGGCCTATCTCGGCCAGGACGGGGCGGAGGACGCGCTGTGAGCGCCGACGTCCTCCTCAGGCTCGAGGGCGTCGTGGCGGGCTACGGCGCGATCACGGCGCTGCACGGCATCGACCTCGAGGTCCGCCGCGGCCAGATCGTGGCGCTGCTGGGCGCGAACGGCGCCGGCAAGACGACGACGCTCAAGGCGGTCTCGGGCCTGGTCGCGGCGCGCGCCGGCACGATCACGCTGGGGGGCGAGCCGATCTCCGGCCTCAGGGCGAGCCGGATCGCGCGGCTCGGCGTCGTCCACGTGCCCGAGGGCCGCCACATCCTGCGCGGGCTGAGCGTGCGCGAGAACCTGGAGCTGGGCGCGTTCTCGGTCTCCGACGCGAGCCTCAGGCGCGCCCGGATGCGCGAGGTGTTCGACCTCTTCCCGGTGCTGGAGCGGCGGCGCCACCAGGACGGATCGCTGCTCTCGGGCGGCGAGCAGCAGATGCTGGCGATCGGCCGCGCGCTGATGGCTGGGCCGAAGGTGCTGCTGCTCGACGAGCCCTCGATGGGCCTGGCGCCGAAGCTGGTGCTCGACACGATGCGCATCGTGCGGCGGCTCAACGAGGCCGGCACCACCATCCTGCTGGTGGAGCAGAACGCCCGCCTGGCGCTCCGCCTCGCCCATCACGGCTACGTGCTGGAGAACGGCGCGATCCGGATGCGGGGTCCGGCCGAGGATCTGCGCGCCGACCCGTCCATCGTCCAGGCCTATCTCGGCGGCTGAGGCGCGTCCGGATCGACGCCGCGCGGACCGACCCCTCCCGCGGGGAGCGGCCCGCCGGTGCCCCATCGCCGGCGGCGCGGTCCGCCTCGGCCCCGACGCCCCGGTGATCGCGATCGCGGAGGGCCTGGAGACGGCCGTGTCCATCCTCCTGGCCTCGCGCCCGACGACGTGGGCCACGCTCCCGGCCTCCGGCCTCAAGGGGCTGGTGCCCCCCCCCCGCCCATCGCCGGGCACCGGCGCCGCTTCCCCGACGCAGCCTGTCCCCGGTCCGGCGAAGCCGGGCCCGGGGGACGACGAGATCATCTCGACGCACGCGCGCGGCAGGAGCGGCACGCGCGCGGCAGGAGCGGTGCGCGCGCGACAGGAGCGGCACGCGCGTGGCGCGATGGCCTCGGCCTCCGGGCCCTGCAGGCCGGGGGCGCGGCGTTCTGGCTCCGGGTCGTGGACGAGATCGAGGCCTGCGGCGTCGCCGACGCGCTCGTCGCGGTCGTCGGCGGCCTGAAGGGCCCCGAGGCGGTCGAGGCCGCGGGCGCCCCGAGACGGCCGTCCGGGCCCTCGGTCGGGGCCGGGGGCGGGCTCTGCATCGTCCCCCCGATCGGCCGCTCGGTCGAGCCCGCGGCCTGGAAGGACCGCCGCGCCGGGCTGATCGACCAGGCGCCGCGCGCGATCCCGCTGGGCCGGCAGGGCGACCGGCTGGCGGCGGCGATCCTGTCGGTGTCGCCCGAGGGGGGAGCCGAGGGTCCGCTCGGCGCGCTCCAGGCGGCGGTGGCCGACCTGCGCGGGCTGACCCGGCTGACCCCGACCTTCCGGTTCGCGAGCGGCGTGCGGCTCGACGCGCCCTCGCGCGAGCGGGTCGAGCGGCTGGCGCGGCGCATCGCCTCGGGCGCGCTCGATGGCCGGGCGCTGGTGTTCGTGGGCTTCGGGGACGCGAGGGGGTCCGCCGCGCGCAACCTCGCGCTGTCGCGGCGCCGGGCCGAGGCCGTGCTGGAGGCGGTGAGCGCGCGCGCCGTGCCGCGGCGCGGTGGCGACGGTGGGCCGCTCATGAGCGCGCGAGGCCATGGCGAGGCGCTGCCGGCGGCCTGCGACGACACCGCGCTCGGCCGGCGCCTCAACCGCCGCGTCGAGCTGTGGGTGCGCTAGGGCCCGTCGAGGCTCGTCGTGCGCGGGATGACGGCTGCGACGAGGCGGGCCACGGCCTCCCGGTCGAGCTTGTGGCGCCGCATGGCGGTCCGCTCGAACGCCTCGAGGCGGCGGGAGGCGGTCTCGATCGGACTGGGCCGAGCAGGCCTGGGGCGGTCGATCTCGGAGGATGCCGGCGCGACGCCTGCGCGGCCCGTCGCCACCTCGGCGCCGCGGGCGTGCGCCTCCTCGGCGATCCGGTCGGCGTCATGGGCCCGATCGGCGATCGGCGCGCCCCGGACGCGACGCCCTCGACCAGGTCACCGGCCGCGACCGTGTCGTGACGATGCCCGCGCGGCAGGCGGACGCGGGCGGGCGCTCCCGAGCCGCGCCCCTGTCCGTCGTCGGATGATTTGAGGCAGGCGGGGCGGCTCAGGAGCGGAGGGTCGGGGTTCATCTGGGGGTGAGGCTAGGCGGCCTGGGCGTGGTGGTGCGAGCGGCGGCTGGCCAGGGTCTGCCGCTCGATCCGGGTCCGCTCGGCGAGGATGGCCCTGGTCGTGTCCGTCGACGATGTGTGGTTTCGGGTGTGGTCCCGGGCCATCGGGTCGGGCGGGGGCGGGCGTGATCTGGAGGGTGGAGCCCTCCTCGAGCTGGGGTGCGTCGAGCTCGACCATGCCCTCGGCCTGCAGGGTGCGGCGGTAGAGCTGCGGGGCGTCGTGTCTCGCTCGCGCGGCACCGCTCCGAGGAGGCCTTCATGACGACCTCGACGATCTTGCCGACACCGCCTTCGAGTGGACGGCTGCGGCCGGGCGACCGGGAGGGCTTCGGGCAGGCCCCGCTGAACCTGCGCTGGCAGCCCGACCTGCGAGCCCCCCCCCGAAGGAGGCGCCGATGGATCACCGCCGCGGCAGGCCCACCCCCTGACGATCCGGGCGTCGCTCGAGGCGACGCGGATCAGCAGCCGATGCCTGGCCGAAGCCCACGACCGCTTCGCCCCGACCCCGCGCTGGCGTCCGCGCTCGCCCCGCAGGACGGAGCCCGGCGAGGGCGTCGCCTCGACGATGCGCAGCTCGACCATGCCTGAGCCCCCCGTCGCCCTGCGCGCGCGGGTGCCCGGCGAGCGAGCCGGGCCCGCGGCGACACGGTGGCGAGCCGGCTCGCGGCGCGGCGCGAGCGGGTCGCCGGCGCCGGGCCGTCGGCCGCCCCGCAGGACGAGACCGCCTGCGAGGGCGCCGGCGGCTCGACGCTGCCGCGCCCGGCCCTGGAGCGGCTGCGCGACGCCGTCGTCGCCGGCGTGACCGACCGGGCCCATGTCCTCGCCCCTGACCGGCTGGCGCGCCGCCACGCCTGTCAGGTGCTCATCGTCGAGGCGTTCGACCGGGCCGGCGCCGAGATCGTCCTCGCCGACCACCCCATCGGCGCGGGCGCCGAGCAGGACCTGCTGCTTCAGGCCCAGGGCAGGATCGCCGAGCACGAGCGCGCGAGGATCCCGGGGCGCGCGGCCGACGCGGGCGTCGCCACGCCGCGCGCCCCGGGTCGGTCGGCGCGCCGGGAAAGCGGCCCTCCGGCTGCCGCCACGTGACCAAGGACGAGGGCGGCGGGGCGGCCCGCGTCGAGGTCGCCGAGGACGCCCGGCTCGGGTCCGCCTGATGTCCGCGCGGATCGGGCCGGACCGCCTGGGCCCGCGCGAGGTGTCGCGCCGCCTCGCGCGGGCCGGCCGTGGCCACGAGCGCCGGCAAGCCGCGGCGGGACGCCACCACCATCGCGCTGATGCTGCGCGACGCCGCCGCCGTGGGGCGCGCCGTGTTCGGGCGCCCGCGCCACGTCCAGGCGCCGCCGCGCCTGCGGCCCCTGCGCGGGCGCCCGCATCCGGCGCGCAAGCCGAGCCCCCGGGTCCCCCCGCCGCGCGAGGAGTGGATCGAGGTCGCGGTGCCGGCCCTGGTCGGCCCCGCGGTCCTCAAGGCGGCGCAGGCGCAGATGGGCGAGAACCGCCACCGCCGTCGGGAGCCCCGCCGTCGCCCCGCCGTCGCCCCGCCGTCGCCCCGCCGTCGCCCCGCCGTCGCCCCGGCTGGCCCCGGCTGGCTCCTGCGGGGCCTCGTGGTCGGCCGGCGGTGCGGCCACGCGCTCCATGGCAAGATGGCGGCGCGCGGCCGGGTGGGCGGCCAGCCGGGGCGACCATGGCACCCACCGCCGCACCGGCCCGGACGCGCACCGCCTCGCCGGGCCAGGCCCGTCCGCGGCGACAGGTCGGTGCGCGAGCCGCCGCCTGGAGCAGGCCGTGCGGGACGAGATCCGGGCTGTCATCCGGGCTCTCCTCGAGGATCCCCATCGCGTGGCCGAGGCGAGCCGGCGCCGGCTCGCCCAGGCGCGCGAGAGCCCCGGCGAGGCGGCGGCCGCCGACCTCGACCGCCGGACCGCCGCCCTGCGGCGCGGCATCGGGCGGCTCATCGACGGCTACGGCCTGGGGCCCGACCGAGCGCGACGAGTTCGAGCCCCGCGTCGAGGGGATGAGAGGGCGCCTGTCCAGCGCCGAGGCGGAGCGGCAGACGATGGCCGCCAACGCCGGGGCCGAGCGGGGGCTGACGCTGCTCGTCGGCCGCCTGGAGGCGTCCGGCCACAAGGTCCACAGCGGCCTCGAGAGGACGGGCCGGGAGGGGACGCGCGAGCTCATGCGGGCGATGGTCCGGCGGGTCGAGGTCGACGGGGACCACCTCGACGTCGCCTCCCGGATCCCGCCTCCCTCGCAGCCTGGGGGCGATGGTGGCCCCAGGGCTCGACACCGCCCACACCCGTCGGTGGCCGGCACGATCGTCGAGGTCGTCATGGAGGCCGCGTCGGGGACGGCGCCGCGCGAGCGAGACACGACGCCCCGCAGCTCCACCGCCGCACCCTGCAGGCCGAGGGCGTGGCCGAGCTGAGCCAGCCCCCCTCCTCTCCCTCTCGACCGAAGCCGCCTGATCATGCCTCCAGGCCACCAAGCAAAATACACCTCGTTGACGGACACGACCGCGTTCACGACCCATTCGCGCTCAGCGTACATGGAGGTCACGTTCTTGCGGTGACCCCTACGGCCGGCTCATGACAGCACGCCGTTCCCCTTGCATCGACGATCTTATCCCGATTGGAGGCATCCTTCTAAGACCCTTTTTGGCACAAATGAACACCGTATGAACAAAAAACTGTTGCAGGTTCTCCCGGAGATATGATACTTTGGTTTCAACTAAGAACAAATAGACCATCGCCGCGGATGTAGTGGTGGCTGGGGTCACACGCCGGCAGACAGGGAGGAGGCGACCGTGAATGCTGAGATGAAGGGCTACGGGGGCGGATCCCCTGCACGTGTTCTCGAGGGCATCGAACCTAGGAAGGTCATGTTTTTCTTCGAGGAGCTGAGCGCCAAGCATCGCTGCTCGCAGCACGAGGAGCAGGCGACCGACTATGTGGCCGCGTTTGCCGAGGCCCGCGGCCTCGAGTTCCATCGGGACGACCTGCAGAACATCATCGTCAAGAAACCCGGCACGTTCGGCTACGAGGACGCGCCGGCCGTCATCCTGCACGGCCACCTCGACATGGTCTGCAAGCTCGACGAGGGCGTGACGCACGACTTCGCGACGCAGGGCGTCAAGCTGAAGGTGGACGGCGACCGCATCCGGGCGGAGGGCACGACCCTCGGCGCCGACAACGGCCTCGGGATCGCCTACATGCTCACGCTTCTCGACTCGGACGACACCCCGCACCCGCCGCTGGAGTGCGTGATGACGGCGATGGAGGAGATGGGGAAGGTCGGCGGCGACGGCGTCGACCTGAAGCTCCTGTCCGGCAAGCGGATGATCGACTTCAACTGGATCGAGGAGAAGCAGCTCCTCGCGGGCTGCTCAGGCGACGTGACGTGCCGGATCGACGTGGACGCGGACTGGCAGCCGCCCGCCCCGGACCGCGTGGCGTTGCTCCTGGACATCCGCGGCCTGCGGGGCGGACATTGCGAGTTCGACATCCACTTCGAGCGCGGCAACGCCATCGCGCTCCTCGGACGCCTGCTGCGCCGCGCGACGCGGACCGGCGCCGTTCAGATCGCGCGGGTCTCGGGCGGCGTCCAGAACAACGTGATCCCGGCCGAGAGCGAAGCCCTGATCCTGGTGGAGACGCGATCGGCGGATGAGACCGAGGCGGCGATCCAGGCGCTGATCGAGGATCTGGAGCACGAGTTCCGGATCGCCGATCCGGACATGCGGATCACGGTCCGACGCTCCGACGCCGCCGTCGAGCGCGTCCTCTCCGATGCAGCCGCCGCGAAGCTGGTCCAGACCATCGCGCTCCTGCCGAACGGGATCACGAACCAGAACCTCGAGGTGTCCGGGAACTGGGAGACGTCGAACAACATCGGTCTGATGGTCACGACCGGGAAGGGCGTCGAGATCACGTGCACGATCACCAGCGCGGTGACGTCCCGCAAGCACGCCGTCCTCGACCAGATGATGATGCTGGCTGACTTGGCCGGCGAGGGCGTCAGCGCCAAGCAGATCGGCCTCGATGCGCCCGAGTTCCCGTGGAACCCCGAATCCCGGATGCTGGAGATCGCGAAGAAGAGCTACCAGAGCGTGATGGGCCGGGAGCCCGACGTGCTGGTGTCGGTCTGCAGCCTCGAACTCGGCATGTTCACGCAGCGGATCGACGGACTCGACACGATCGGCATCGGCACGAACCTCTTCGACCTGCACTCGCCGAAGGAGAGCATGGACCACACGTCCGTGGCCCGCGTCTGGCCGCTGATCAAGGACGTCATGGCCAACCTGAAGAGCTGAGCGGCCCGCGCCTGCCGCGACGAGAGTAGCCCCAGGGAGGGACGAGGATGACGTCTGGCCACGAGATCAGGCCGTTCAAGGTCGAGATGCCGGATGCGCAGCTCGACGACATGATGGATCGTCTGAAGCGCACCCGCTTTCCGCAGGACTTCGCGAACGACGATTGGCGCTACGGCTACAACACCGCCTACCACAAGCAGCTGATCGACTACTGGATCAACGAGTACGACTGGCGCGACGTCGAGCGCCGGATGAACGAGCTGCCGCAGTTCAAGATCGATCTGATGGGCGTGCCGCTCCACTTCCTCCACGTGAAGGGCAAGGGCGAGAACCCGATGCCCCTGCTGATCCATCATGGGTGGCCGTGGACGTTCTGGGACCTGCGCAAGGTCATCGGCCCGCTCACCGACCCCGAGGCGCATGGCGGCAGGGCGCAGGACGGCTTCGACGTGGTGCTGATCTCGCTGCCCGGCTACGGCTTCTCGTCGCCGCTGACGGAGACCGGCTGGAACTTCTGGCACACCGCGGACCTCGAGAACGCCCTCATGAAGGACGTGCTCGGCTACGAGCGCTACGCCACCGCCGGCGGCGACTGGGGGGCGCTGGTCGCGCAGCAGCACGGGCACAAGTACGAGGACGACGTCATCGGCGTCTACACGCACTTCCCGGCGCAGATGAGCCACTACCTGCCGTCGCATCCCGACCAGCCCCAGGGCGTCGAGTTCGACCCGATCCTCGGCCTGCCCGCGGCCAGCGAGTACAGCGACGACGAGAAGGGCTGGTTCGAGCGCGGCAAGCATTTCGTCGAACGCGAGAGCGGCTACGGCGAGATCCAGTTGACCAAGCCGCAGACGCTGGCCGCGCTGGTCGCGGACTCGCCCGCCGGCCAGCTCGCCTGGATCACGGAGAAGCGGTACTTCTGGGGTCTCGCCGAGCGCGGCGAAGGGACGGCGGCGTTCGAGAAGGTCTGGCCGAAGGAGGACTTGGTCACCACGGCCGCGGTCTACTTCCTGACCGGGACGGGCGGCACGTCGTGCCGCTACTACTGGGAATGCCGCGGCAATCCTTGGTCGCCCAGCCACGACCGCTTCCCGGTCGTCGGCGTCCCCACCGCCGTCTCGATCTTCCCCGGCGAGATCTACAAGCCGCCGCTCACGTGGACCGAGAAGTACTTCAACCTTCAGCAGTATCGCGTCCACGACGACGGCGGCCACTTCGCGCCGCTCGAAGTGCCCGACCTGTTCGTCGATGACGTCCGCACGTTCTTCGGCGGACTACGAACCTGAGCCCCAAGGCTCGAAGACTTTCGTAGGAGGAGGAAATCATGAGAGTCCCGACCAAGACCCTGACCGGACCGACCCGCCGTGCCTTCGGCGCGGCGGCCGTGGCCGCGACCATGATCGCGGGTCTCGGCGCATCCGAAGCCCTCGCCCAGGTGGAGCATCCCGAGGGCTTCAACCCCGATGAGTGGGTGCTCGTCGCCTCCGTCATCAACACGACGAACCCCTACATGATCTCGAACATCGAGGGCGCGGAGGCGATCTCCGAGGCGCTCGGGATCGACCTGGAGATCGTGAACTCCAACAACTCGTCGCAGACCTCCATCTCCAACATCCTGGCGATCCTGGCGAGCGGCAAGAAGCCGATCATGTTCGTCAACACCGTGGCCAGCTCCGACGCGCCGACCATCGTCGACGCCGTGCGGCAGGCCGGCGGCTACGTGACGATCTGGTGGAACAAGCCCGACGAGTTCAAGCCGCAGGACGTCGGCGACAACTTCGTCGCGTTCCAGAAGCACACCGGCGTCGACTCGGGCCGCTGCGGGGCGCAGGCGCTGGGGGAGGCCCTGGGCGGCGAGGGCAACGTGATCATGCTGCCCGGCGTGCAGGACAGCACGACCAGCAAGACCCGCGTCGCCGGCTTCCGGGCCGAGATGGCCGAGAACTATCCCGGCATCACGATCCTCGAGGAGCGTCCGTCGAACTGGGACCCGCAGCTCGGCGCCCGCAACGCGCAGGACCTGATCGTCAAGTACGGCGACGAGATCGACGGCGTCTGGAGCGCCGACGACGGCATGCAGATCGGCGCCATGCAGTCCTTCGAGAACGCCGGTCGGCTCGACCAGGTGAAGTTCGCCTCCGACGGCCTCTATCCCAAGACGCTGGAGGACATCATCTCGGGCCGCGGCGACAACGCGATCGTCGGCGAGACCTTCCACCGGGGCTACATGGCCTCGGCGATCGGGCTCTACACCGCCTATCTGGCCGCCTCGGGGCAGATCGTCCCGAGCGAGCTGGAGGACGACAAGCGCGAGAGCTTCTTCAAGCTGAGCTGCGTCACCCCGGAGAACTACGAGCAGTACCTGCAATACGACGAGGAGGGTGCGCCCGCCGCGTTCGTGGAGCGGCTGATCGAGTCCGGCCCGTGGGACACCGAGCCGGTGCCACTGGTCGGCGGGGGCGTCGAGGTCCTCCCCGACGCGGGCTGACGCCGGACGAAGCCGGCGCCGGCCCGGGCCGGCGCCCATTTTCGCACGGCGGCGGCGAAGCGCCCGGCCGGACGCCGACGCGTCCGGCGCGATCCGAGGCGGGCTGCGGGCGGGGTCGGACGAAGCAGACGTCAACGAAGGTACGGCGGGCAACAACCATGCAGAGCTTCCTGTCCAGAGGCGCGAAGGGTCCGATCGGCCTGGCGACTGCGCTGATCGTCCTGATCGTCCTGTTCTCCTTCCTCAACCCGAGGTTCTCCAGCGTCGAGAATCTCCAGAACGTCCTCTACCAGGCCTCCGTGCCGCTGATCCTCGTGGTGGGCACCACTCTGGTCATCCAGATGGGCTCGATCGACCTGTCGGTCGAGGGCGTCATGGGGGCGGCCGGCATGGCCTGGATCCTCCTGTCGCCGAACACGCGCGTGCCCATCGACCTCGGCGTCTGGGCTTGGGTCATCGCCCTCGGCCTCGGCCTGGCCCTCGGGATCCTCACCGGCGCGATCTACGCCAAGCTCAAGGTCCCGTCCTTCGTGGTCACGCTGGGGACGTGGTATGTCGGCCTGGGCATCGCGATCCTGCTCTACGGCAACGACTCGCTGCCGACCCTGACCAGCGAGACGCTGGCCCGCTGGCCGACCTCGCTGACGCTGGGCGTCCCGCGCGCCTTCTGGCTGGCGGCCTTCGTGCTGGCCGGCGGACTGCTGGTCTCGAATTTCACCCATCTCGGACGCGGCCTGATGGCGATCGGAAACAACGAGCCGATCGCCCGCAGCTCGGGCATGCCGGTCGATCGCTACAAGATCATGGCCTTCGCCATCGCCGGCGGGCTCTCCGGCCTCGCCGGCATCCTGGCGACGATGCAGTTGGGCTCGGGCTCGACCGACATCGGCTTCGGCCAGCTCTTCATCGTCATCCCCGCGGCGGTCATCGGCGGCACGGCCCTCGGCGGGGGCGAAGGCGGGGTGGTGCGCTCGGCGCTGGGCGTGTTCCTCCTGATCATCCTGAACAACGGGCTGGTGCTCGCAGGGGCCGATCCCGACTACCAGTCCGGCATCTTCGGCCTGATCCTCCTGATCGCGATCATCGCCGTCGCTTGGCCCGAGCGCGGCCGTCTGAAGGTGGCGAAATGACCCCGGATGCTCCCTCCGTCCTCAAGCTCACCGGCATCTCCCGTTCGTTCGGCAAGGTCAGGGCGGTCAGGTCGGTCTCGCTCGAGATCAGGAAGGGCGAGGTGATCGGCCTGACCGGCGAGAACGGCGCGGGGAAGTCCACGCTCCTGAAGATCCTCGCCGGGATCGAGCGCCCCGACGAGGGGCGGATGGAGATCAACGGCAAGCTCGCCAACTTCCGGGGGCCGAACGACGCCCTGAAGGCGGGCGTCGGCGTGGTCCACCAGGAGCAGTCCCTGTTCACCAACCTCACGGTGGCCGAGAACATCGAGCACCAGAACATCGAACGACACGGCCTCAGCCGGTTCGGCATCCAGGACTGGGCGCGCATCAACCGCCATGCCGCGTCGGTGCTCGACAAGATCGGCCTGAAGCTGGACCCGAAGGCGAGGGTCGGCGACCTGTCCTTCGTCGACCGCCAGATGGTCGAGATCGCGCGCGCCGTCCGGGTGGATCCGGGCATGACCGGCACGCCTCTCATCATCCTGGACGAGCCGACCGCCGTGCTGGAGCAGGCCGAGGTCGAGGTGCTGGAGCGCGAGATCGGAAAGCTGAGGGAGTTCGCGAGCGTCATCTTCGTCTCGCATCGCCTCGACGAGGTGCTGCGCATCTGCGACCGCGTCGTCGTGATGCGCAACGGCGCGCTGGCCAGCGACCGCAGCACTCAGGGCGTCACCAAGGACGACCTGTTCAAGGCCATGGTCGACGACGTACCGTCGGTCGCGACCAGGGCGCGGGCCAAGCCGGCCGAGCGTGGCAGGGCCGCCATCGAGGTCCGCGACCTGACCCGCAAGGGGCGCTTCAGGAACGTCTCGTTCGCGGTCCATCCGGGCGAGGTCGTCGCGCTCGTCGGGACCAATGGGGCGGGACGTGCCGCGCTCGCCAGGGTCCTGTTCGGCGCGGAGACCTGCGATGGCGGCACCATCGAGATCGACGGGAGGCCCGTGTCGAACTGGTCGATCCCACGTGCCGTCGCGGCGGGGCTCGCCTATGTGCCCGCCGAGCGCAAGGTCGAGGGCATGATCGGCGGCTACTCGGGCACGCGCAACATCGCGTTGGTGCATCCCGACCGTGCGAGGACCGGACCCTTCCTGCGACCGCGCGAGATGGCGCGCATGGCGCAGGAATGGTTCGACCGGCTCGGCGTCAGCCCGAACGACATCCAGCAACCCGTGGGTCAGTTCTCGGGCGGCAACCAGCAGAAGGTGGTGCTGGCCAAGTGGCTGAACGCGCCGTCCCTCAAGGTGCTGATCCTGGATCACCCGCTGCGCGGCCTCGACGTCGGCGTCTCGCAGTCCGTGAACCGCGAGATCAGGCAGGCCTGCGAGAAGGGAACGGCCGTGGTGCTGATCCCCGACACGATCGAGGAGGCCCTGGAGATGGCCGACGAGATCCTCGTCCTGAAGGACGGCGAGGTGTCGGCGCGACACGACATGCGGGTCGCGGGCGAGTTGGCAATTCAAGAGATCGTGGCGGAGATGGTATGACCCAGCAAGCCGACGTTTCCGCAGGCGCACATGACGCTGCCCCTTCCACGAGGGGTCCGAACGCCATGGCGCGGCTGCGGCAGCTGGCCGCTTGGCACGTCCTGGCGCCGCCCCTGGTCTTCCTCGCCATCCTCCTCGTGGTGTCGGTCGCGAACCCCGCCTATCTCGGCCCGTTCGGCATCTCGATCGCCACGGCGTCGGCCGCGCCGATCCTCTTGGTCGCGCTGGGTCAGGCGATGGTCCTGAACATCGGTTCCATCGACCTCTCCAACGCGGCGATCAGCCTGCTCGGCGCGATCCTCTTCGCGCTCGCCATCCCCTCGGCGGGGCTCGGCGCGCTGATCGCCGTCCTCGCCCTCCTGACGCTGATCGGCGCGGTCAACGGCGCCATCCTGGCCTACACGCAGGTGCCCTCCTTCGCCCTGACCCTCGGAACGCTGGGCATCCTGCAGACCGCCGCGCTGGTCACGAGCGGGTCCGAGACGATCTACATCTCCGAGAACCGCGAGCTGGTCACCGCGTTCTACGGCACCCAGGTCCTCGGCATCCCGCTGACGTTCTGGATCGGCGTGGTGATCGCCATCGCCTACTGGGCGATCCTGCGCTTCACGATCGTCGGCCAGAACATGACCGCCGTCGGGAAGAACGAGTCGGGCGCCATCCTGTCGGCCGTCCCGAACAAGCGGATCAAGATCGTCGCCTTCGCCATCTCGGGGTTCACCGCCGGCCTCGCCGGCTTCGCGATCGTGGCCCAGGCGGGTTCCGCCTCCGCGAGCGGGCTCGGCAGCAACCTGCTCCTGCCGGGGATCGCCGCCGCGCTCGTGGGGGGCACTTCGATCACCGGCGGGCTCACCAACCCGATCAACGTGATCTTCGGAGCCTTGGCGGTCGCCTTCGTCCCGATCGCCGCCCAGGCCATCGGCTTCGGCGCTCAGGCGCAAAGCCTGGTCTATGGCTTCTTCATCATCGCGGTGGTCACGCTGACCACGGCGCGGACGCGGGGCACGATCATCAAGTAGGCGCCGGCCGATCGTCCCCGAACGCGCGGACGCCGCGATGGCGCCGAGGGAGACCGGAAGCGCGCGTCCGGCGCCGCTTAGGCGGCGTCGGGCGCGCCCCACCGCGTCCGGTGGTGGGACCACGGCCGGCCTCCGACGCGCGATCCAGCGGACGGTCCCGCGAGGCCCCATCGAGCGCCACTCGCCTCCGCGCGGATCGGTCCCGGACGGTCGGACGCCTCGAGGCGAGCCGGTCAGATCGACGGGACGACCCAGTCCGGCACGATGCCCGAGTCCTCGACGTATCCGCCCACGTCCTCGCCGGCGAAGAGGCCGTGCCGCGTGACCAGGACCGTGCCCATCCCGGCACCCTGCCCGCCCAGGATGTCGGTGTGCAGCGTGTCGCCCACCATCGCGTGACGCCCGCCGCCCAGGAGCGCCGAAGCGGCGTCGAAGGCCGCGCCGAAGGGCTTGCCGAAGAAATGCGGCGCGACGCCGGTGCGGTCCTGCAGGTCGTGCGCCCACCATCCCGGCTCGACCGACAGCCCGCCCTCGCGCGGGGCGACGAGGTCGGGGTTGGCCACGACCACCGGCCGGGAACGCCGCTCCAGCGCATGGACGAGGCGATCCTGCAGGGCGGGCGTCCAGCGCGCGGAGGACAGGAACAGGAAGCCTTCGGCGGCATCCCAACCGATGTCGCCGTCGAGGAGATCGGCGACGCCTGCGTCCATGTCCTCGAAGCGGTCCGCGCCCGCCGATATACCCGCCCAACGCAGGCCCGACGCGACGGCGTCGAGGTGCGCGACCGCCACGTCGCGGCTCGACACGATCTCCTCGCGCCGCACCCCGAGGCCAAGGCGACGGTATTTCTCGAACGCCGCGTCGCTGGTGTAGCTGGCCGCGTTCGTCAGGATGCAGATGCCCTTCCCCGCGCTGCGAAGCTCGTGCAGGCAGTCGTCCGCGCCGGCGATCGCCGTCTCGCCGACGTTCAGGACGCCGAAGGAATCGAACACGTAGCCGTCGAAGGCGTCCGCCGTGTCTCGGAGCGAGGCCGCGATGCGTGCGGCCCCGCCGGGCCTGACGTCCGGCAGGCGGGGGCGGATCGCCTCGTAGCGGGCATAGGCGTCGGCGAGCGTGGCGGTCTGGACCGCGGCGACCGCGGCGACGCCCGCGATCTCGCGCTCGGTGGGGCGGGCGTCAGGGAGTCCCATCCATCGCCTCCTGCAACCGGGTGAACTCGTCGCGCAGGGCCGGGTAGATCCGGCGGTACACGTCGTAGAGGCCGTCGTAGACGCGCCCACGGCCGCCGTCAGGCTCGTAGATGCGGCCGGTCCCGCTCATGGCCTCGGCCGCCGCCTCGATCCCGTCGTGCAGCCCCGCGGCCGCGGCGGCGAGCACGCCGGCGCCGAGACAGGTCGCCTCGGCCTCGCGCGCCACCTGGACGGGACGCCCCAGCACGTCAGTGACGATCTGACACCACAGCGGGCTGCGCGCGCCGCCGCCCATCAGGAGGAACCGGTCCGTCACGGCACCCATCGCCGCCTCCGCGCCGGTGGTGGACAGGCGCTGCTCCAGCGCCAGCCCCTCCAGCATCGCGCGGTACATGTGCGCCTTGCCGTGCCGCGCTGACAGGCCGAACAGCACGCCGCGGGCGTTGCTGTCCCAGTAGGGCGTCAGCACCCCCGTCAGATAGGGCAGGAACAAAAGCCCCTCCGAGCCGGTCGGCAGCTCCCCCGCCGCGGCCTCCAGGATGCGCTCGGGCGGGAGGTCGAGCCCGAAGGCGCCCGGTGCGATGTCCGAGAACCGCTCCACGAACCAGGACACGTTGTAGGTGCCGCCGCCGAAGAAGGTCTCGATGAGGTAGGTCCCCGGCACCCCGCCGGTCATCGTGCGGAACGCGCGGTCGGCCTTGTAGTCGGCGCTGAACGTGCCCGACACGATGCCCGTCCCGAGGTTCAGGTACGCCTCGCCCGGCTTCGTGATCCCCACGCCCAGCCCGGCCGACTGCCCGTCGCCCAGCCCGGCCACCACCGGCAGCCCCGACCGCAGGCCCAGCCGCTCGGCCACGTCGCGGCGCAGCGTGCCCAGGACATCGCCCGGTGCGTGGAGCGCCCCGAAGTGGTCCCGCGTCAGGCCGACGGCGCCGATGAGGCCGTCGTCGAGCGTGAAGCTGCGCAGGTCGAGCACGCCGAGCGGATCGACGCTGCCGTAGGAGGTGCTCCACTCGCCCGTCAGGCGGTGGACCAAGTAGGTGTGGACGTCGGCCACCCAAGCCGCGCGGTCGAGCACGCGCGGCTCGTGCGCGCGCAGCCAGTGCATCTTGTACCAGCTGGTCGCCGTGTTCGGCGGCTTGCCGGTGGCCTGGTGCACGGCGTCGCTCCCGAAGGCCTCCACCTCGCGGGTGGCGCGGGTGTCGAGCCACAGGATCGCCGGGCGCAGCGCATGCCCGGCCTCGTCGAGGCAGGCGAAGGACTCGCGCTGGTGCGTGATCGCCATCGCCGCCACGCGCGACGGGTCGATCTGCCGGCAGGCCTGGCCGATCGCCTCCGCCGTGGCCTCCCACCAGGACACCGGGTCCTGCTCGCCCCAGCCGGGCCGCGGGGCGGAATGGCCGAACGTGGCGCGGCCCGAGGCGACGGCACGGCCCTCGGCGTCCCAGACCACGGCCTTCGACGCCGTGGTCGAGCAGTCGATGCCGAGGACGAGGTCGGTCACCGCGCGTCGGTCCCTTCGGCCGCGGCGCAGGCCGCCTCGACGCGCGCGACCACGCGGTCGACGCCGTCCGCGTCCCACCAGCCCGCCAGCGTCAGGAGGTCGGCCACCGTGAACCGCTCCCGCATGAACTGGCAGTTGCCGACGATCCAGCGCATCGTCGCCTCCGACGGGGCGGGCTCCAGCTCGAAGTATCGCTTGGGCGCCTGCGCGCGGTGCAGGTAGCCGGCCATGGTGGCCGCGTCGAAGACCAGCGCGTCGTGGCGGTCGCGGTTGGCGGCCCAGTCCGCGAAGAACGCCTCGACCTCGGGCCTCGACCGGTGCCACGCCTCCATCTTGACGCGGAAGCGCGACCAGCATTCGTCGCCCACACGCCCCGAGGGATCGAGCTCGGCGAAGGCGGCCTCCACCCGCGGCTTGAACGTGTCCGGGTCGGGGAACAGGCCCGCCACCGACAGCGGCGTGCGGTCCATGCGGTCGCGGAACTCCTCCCAGGCGGCGGCGCGGAACACCGATCCGACGCCGACCTGCGCGCCGTGAAGGCCCATCGCGCCGCCCTTCTCGCCGTTGACCATGTCGAGCATGTGGCTGAACAGATGCTCCATGCCCGACAGCACCGCGGTGGTGCCGCCCACGCCGGTGACGATGCCGCGCATCGCCAACGCCGCGGCAAGGTGCTCGCAGGCGGCGAGGTCGCCCCGACCCACGCCCTCCGACCAGCCCTCGATGCCCCGACCGCAGATCGCAAGGACCTCCAGCAGGACCGGGGCGAAGGTGGTGTCCAGCCCCATCTCGCATGCCAGGAACCAGTCGCCCGGCGCGCTGTAGATCGACAGCATCTCGCCCACCCCCGCCGCGTTGAGCGCGTGCGGCGCCTCGGCGATGGTGCGCGTGTCGATCAGCACCGCCTCCGGCCAGCGGGACGGCAGGGTCTTCTTGACGCCGTTCCGCAGGACCACGGAGAAGTTGTCGGTGAAGCCGTCGACGGACGCTGCCGTCTGCACCGCCACGTGGAGCGAGGCCCTCGCGCGCTGCGCGGCGATCTTGGCGATGTCGGTGATCGTGCCGCCGCCGACCGAGACGATGCAGTCGGCCCCGGTCGCCGCCTCGGCCGCGCGGTCGAGCACCAGGTCGTCGGCGTGCAGCACCACGTGCCCGTCGTCGAGTGTGACGCGGCGCGCGTCGTAGCGTTCGGCCAGCCGCGCCAGCACGGCTTCCTTCAGGTCCGTGCCGTCGCGCCGGATCACAACGGGATCCACGATCAGCCGCACCACTGCCCGGTCCCCGCCCCGGTTGCCCCGATCGCCCAGATGGCGGTCGATCACGTCGCTCACCGTGTTGGCCGCGTCGTCCGAGACGATGACCTCGCGCAAGCCCAGCGGGGCGAACTGCGATCGGGGGTCGTTCTCGGCCAGCGCCGCGCGCACGCGGTCGAGCCGTGCGAGGTCGGAGAGGTTCAGGTCCAGGGGCATGGCGTGTCCGTCGGGGATGCGATGGTCGGTGCGGGCGGCCCTAGCGGGCCGCTCGCCGGTCAAGGAGGACCGCGATGATGATGGCCACGCCGATCACCACGGGCTGCAGGTTCGGCGACACGTTCACGAGCGCCATGCCGTTCTGCAGCACGCCGATGATCAGCAGGCCGATGAAGGTGCCCAGCATCCCGCCCGACCCGCCCGCGAGGCTGGCGCCGCCGATCACCACCACGGCGATCACGCTCAGCAGGTCATTGACGCCCGCGGTGGGCTGCGCGGAGTCGAGGCGCGAGCCCACGATCAGCCCGGCCAGCGCGGCCAGGAACCCCGCGATGACGTAGACGCCCACCTTGACCCGCCGGGTGTGGATGCCCGACAGGCGCGCGACCTCCTCCGAGCCGCCGATGGCGTAGAGCGAGCGGCCCACCGGCCGGAAGTTCAGCCAGAAGGCGACGGCCAGGAACACGACCAGCATGATGACCGTCTCGAGCGGCAGCCCCAGGAAGCGCGTCGAGGTGAGCGCGCCGTAGTAGCTGGGAAAGCCGGTGATCGGGCTGCCGTTGGTGATCCACAGCGCGATGCCCGAGCAGGCCGACATGGTGGCCAGCGTCGCGACGAAGGGCTGGATGCGCGCGTAGGTCGCCAGGAGCCCGTTGATGAGGCCCACGAAGCAGCCCACGAGGAGGCCCGCGAGGGCGCTGATCGGGAACGGAACGCCGACGTCGCGGAACAGGTAGGCCGAGGTCATCAGGCTGACCGCGAGGACCGCGCCCACGGAAAGGTCGATGCCGCCGATGATGATCACCAGCGCCGCCCCGGCCGCCATGATCCCGATCTCGGAGACCTGGCTCAGGATGTTGAGGATGTTGCGCGAGGTCAGGAAGTAGGGCGACAGGAACGACAGCGCGATGCAGAGGAGGATCAGCCCGATCAGCGGCCCCGGAACGAGGCGCCACATGGATTGCAACCGTTCGCTCGCGCCGCCTTCCTGGCGTGCGCCGCTCCGCGCCCGGTCCTGCGACGGCGCGCGCGAGACCCCCGACGTGCCGGCGTTGGCCTGGGTGTCCGACATGGTCTCCCCTCCCGTTCCTCGAACGACGCCCTGCGGCGCCCGGATCAGCCGCTGATCGCCAGCGACATGACCTTCTCCGGAGCCGCCTCCTCCCGCGCGAGGATCCCGCGCTGCCGCCCCTCGGCCATCACCAGCACCCTGTGGGAGAGGCCGAGGACCTCCTCCATCTCGGAGGAGACGACGATCACCCCGACGCCGCTCGCGGCGAGGTCGCGGATGATCTCGTAGATCGCCATCTTGGCGCCGACATCGACGCCGCGCGTCGGCTCGTCGACGATGAAGACCTTGGGCTTCTCGATCAGCCACTTGGCGAGCAGCACCTTCTGCTGGTTGCCGCCCGACATGGACGAGACCGGAAGCCCCATGCGCCCGCGGATGTCGAACCGCTCGCGTTGCACGCGCCCGTGCGCCCGCACCGCGCCCGGCGTCACCATGCCGAAGCGCGCCAGCACGCGCTCCCAGGGCAGCGTGATGTTGGCGGCCGCCGAGCGGTCGAGGTTCAGCCCCAGACCCTTGCGGTCCTCGGGCACCATGAAGATGCCGGCGCGCATCGCATCCTTCGGCGTCGCGATCCGCACCGGCCGGTCGCCGACGCGGATCGTGCCGGAATCGAGCGGGTCGGCGCCGGCGATCGCGCGCACGACGTCGGTGCGCCGCGCGCCGATGAGCCCGGCGAAGCCCAGGATCTCGCCCTCCTTCACCTCGAAGGTGATGTCCCGGAACGCGCCCTGGCGGCTGGCGCTCTCGACGCGCAGCGCGGTGCGGTCTCCCCGCGGCTGGGGCGCGCGGTGCTCGAACGTGAACGCGCGCCCGACCATCGCGTTGATCATGCCCTGCTTGGCGACCGGCATCCGGTCCCAGCGCTCCACGAGGTGCCCGTCGCGGAAGCAGGCGACCTCGTCGGCGAGCGACTGGATCTCGTCCAGCCGGTGCGACACGTAGATGATGCCGGTGCCGCCGTCGCGGAGCCGGTGCACCTGCTCGAAGATCTGCCTCGACTCGGTCTCGCCCAGCGCGGCGGTCGGCTCGTCGAAGATGACGTAGCGGGGCTTGCGCAGGATCGCCTTGGCGATCTCGATGCCCTGCTGCGTGGCCACGGTGAGGCCCTTGACCTCGCGGCGAGGGTCTATGCGCACGCCCAGGGCGGCCAGAACGGCGTTCGCCTCGTCCTCCATGCGCGCCCGGTCGACGCGGCCGGCGCGCATCGGCAGCCGTCCGAGGAACAGGTTCTCCGCGACCGACAGGTCCGGCAGGAGCCGGATCTCCTGGTGGATCAGCGCCACCCCGCGGGCGATGGCGTCCGACGGCGAGTTCGGAGCGTAGGGCTGCCCGTCGAGGCGCATCTCGCCGCCGCTCGGCGCGACCACGCCGGCGATGATCGCGTTGAAGGTCGACTTGCCCGCGCCGTTCTCACCGATCAGGCCCAGCACCGTGCCCGGCCGGAGCGCCAGGTCGATCGACTTGAGCACCTCGATCGGCCCGTAGGACTTGCGCAGGCCCCGGCACTCGAGGCCCGTCGTCGTGCCGGTCGCGTCGGATGCGATGGCGCCGTCCATGGTGTGGCTCCTCCCGCGGGGGGTGGTCGGAGGGGTGCGCGGGCCCGGACCGTGCCGGGCCCGCGGGGGCGGGCGTCAGCCCATCTCGTCGGCGGCGGGGCCGTAGAAGTCCGACGGCTGGAACTCACCCACGTTCTCCTGGGTGATCAGCTCGGCGTCCTGGTACTGGAGCTCGGGGATGTCGCCGCCCTCGCCGTCCATCACCTGGATCGCCTGCTCGACCGCCATCTGCCCCATCTTGTAGGGGATCTGCGCCATGGTCGCCTGGACCAGCCCCTCCTCGATGGCGTCGAACATCGTCGGGAAGCCGTCGATGCCGACCGAGATGATCTCGGTGCCGGCCTGCTGCGCCGCCTTCGCCGCGCCCAGCGCCATCGCGTCGCTCTCGCCGAACACGGCCTTGAGTTCGGGGTTGGCGGTCAGGATGTTCTGCGCCGCCTTGTAGGCCTCGTTCTCGTCCCAGTTGGCGGTCTGCGTGGCCACGACCTCGATGTCGGGATACTCGGCCAGCGCCTCCTCGCAGCCCTGGGTGCGCTGCTGCTCCGCGGTGGAGCCGAGCACGCCCTTCAGGATCGCGATCTGCCCCTCGCCGCCGATCTGGTCGAACATCCAGGTGCACAACTCGCGCGCGGCCTTGACGCTGTCGGTGGCGATGAAGGTCTCGAGCTCGCCGTCGCCCCCCTCGGGACGCTGGTCAACCGCGATCACGGGCACGCCCGCATCGTTGGCCGCCTTCACGCCTGCCGCCGCGGCGGTCGAGTCCTGCGAGATGAAGATCAGCGCGCCGGGCTGCTGCACCAGCAGGTTCTGG
Organism: uncultured Alphaproteobacteria bacterium; assembly: GCA_963799455.1. Classification (GTDB taxonomy): domain Bacteria; phylum Pseudomonadota; class Alphaproteobacteria; order Rhodobacterales; family Rhodobacteraceae; genus CAWCXF01. The sequence goes on from CAWCXF010000008.1 coordinate 790,148, forward strand.
ATCTGGTTGATCTGCTCGCGCGAGTTGTTGTTGGCCGAGGCCACGTTCAGCTCGTAGCCCGCGGCTTCGGCCGCCTCGCGCATCCCGTCCACCGCCGCCACGTAGAACAGCGACTTCTGGTCGGCCACCGACACCGCGATGGTGGGCTTGTCCTGCGCCTGGGCCAGCGCGGGCGCCAGGGCCAGGGTGCAGGTCGCAGCGAGAAAGCCCCGCCGCAGGATCATCGTCTTCGACGTCACAGCCAATCTCCTCCTTCGTTGGTGGCCGTCGCCCCCGAGGACGTTCCCGCGGGGGGCCGTTCCGTCGTCGCGGCCGCGATCAGCCCGCCGGCGCGCGACCCTCCAGGCGTCCCTTCAGGGCCGCCATGAACCGAGCCGCCTGCGCGCCGTCGATGGCGCGGTGGTCGCAGGTCAGCGTCATCTCGCAGATCGGCCGCCACTCGGGGTCGCCGCCGTTCCAGACCTGGCGCCGCACCGTGGCGCCGACCGCGAGGATCGCGACCTGCGGCGGCGCGATGATCGCCGTGAACTGCTTGACGTCGTACATGCCGAGGTTCGACAGCGTGAACGTCCCGCCGGTCACGTCGGCGACCGAGACCGATCCCTCGCGCACCTTCGACACCAGCGTGCGGCGCTGCTCGACGATCTCTCCCAGCGACAGGGTGTCGGCACTGCGGATCACCGGCACCGTGAGCCCGCGCTCGGCGGCGACCGCGAGGCCCATGTTGACCTCGTCGTACTCGATCACGGCGTCGTCGCGCCAATGGGCGTTGGCGTAGGGGTGCTCGGCCAGCGTCTTGGCGCAGTCCGACAGGATCACGTCGGTCAGCGTCACGCCGTCGCCGCGCCGGCCGTCGGCGGCCTCCATGTCGACCTCGAGCACGACGTCGAACATCGGCGCCTGCCACGCGGTCACCATGTGCCGCGCCATCAGCTTCAGCGTCTTGGTCAGCGGCCGCTCGCGGCCCTGCGGCTCCATCTCGCCCATCTTGGTCATCGTCGGCCCCCCTCACGCGGCCTCGGCCAGCGCGGCTTGGCCCGCGCAACCGTAGAGCCGCATCTTCTCGACCGTGGCGTCGACCATGCGGTCGCGCCCCTCGGCCATGGCCTCCTCGAGCTGCCGGTCGCCCTTCGCCCAGACCGACTCGAAGCCGCGGCGGAAGGCGTGGCGCAGGTCGGTGTCGGCGTTGAACTTGCACACGCCCGCGGCCTTCGCGTCGTGGACCTCCTGGTCGGTCAGCCCCGAGGCGCCATGCAGCACGAGGGGGATGCCGGTGGCATCGCGGATGTCGCGGATCCGCTGGACGTTGATGGGCTCCTGCAGGCGGTCCGGGACGACGCCGTGCACGATGCCCACCGACACGGCGAGGGTGTCGATCCCGGTCTCGGCCACGAAGCGCCGCGCCTCCTCGACGTCGGTGTAGTACTCCGACCAGTCCACCGTCTCGTCTGCGTCGGGGATCTTGCCCAGCTCGGCCTCCACGGGAACGCCGAAAGCGTGGGCGATCTCCACCACCTTGCGCGTGGTGGCGATGTTCTCCTCGAAGGGCAGGTGCGCTCCGTCGTACATCACCGAAGCGCAGCCCAGCCGGATCGCCTCCATCACCTCGTCCCACGACCCGTGGTCCAGGTGGATCACGTAGCGGGCGCTCGACGCCTCGGCGACGCGGCGCGTCAGCTCGAAGGCGCGCCGCAGGCCGACATGCGGGATCAGGGCGCGGCCGAGCTGGAGGAACACCGGCGCCTCGGCGCGCTCGGCGGCCCAGACCAACGCCTCGGCGGTCTCCTCGTTGTGCATGTTGAAGGCACCCACCGCGTAGCCGCCCTGGCGGGCGTTCTCGATGATGGTGCGGGGATCGGCCTGCGTCGTCATTGGTCCAGTCCTTCGAGGTTGCGGGCCCCGTTCACCGCGTCCGCGCGCCCCAGCGCGTCCGTGGTGTGGTTCGGGGTCGGGGTGTCGACCACGGCATCCGCCGCGGCGGGGTCGGGCCGGGGGGCACGGTTCGGCACGTCGAAGCGGCGCACATAGCGGCGGTAGGCGTCGACCTCGCGCGCCACGCGCGCCACGTCCCAGCCTTGCCGCTCGGCGAGGATCCACGCCGCGCGCTCCACCACGTCGAGGCCGCAGGTCGCGTTCAGCCCGACCATGACCCGCCGGATCAGCGCGTCGGTCAGCGTCCGGCAGAACTCGGTCTCGTAGGTGTAGGCCAGCTCCGCGCCGATCGCGCCGCTGTCGGGGTCGAACGGCTCCAGGAGCCCCCCCTCCGCGCGCCCCAGCGCCAGGATGTCCGCGGCGCGGGCGCCGTAGACGTCGACCAGTCGATCCACGGTCGCCTCGGGCACGTCGCCCGGCGCCTTGAGGTCGGCGCGGAACGCACCCCAGTCGCCCACGCGCGCGCCGGGGAACGGTGTCGTCCGCGTGGTGCAGCGCGGGGCCTTCCTCCCGAGCCGCTTGAACACGGCGTCGACGGTCTCCTCGGCGAGGCTGCGGTAGGTGGTGAGTTTGCCGCCGATGATCGACACGAGCCCCTCTCGCTCGGGCGCGTGGTCGTGGATCACGTGGCTGCGCGGGACCTTCCACTCCGACTGGGCGGGCACGTAGGGCAGCGGCCGCACGCCGCTGTAGGTGTAGAGGATGTCGTCCTCGGTCAGGTTCGCCCCGGGGATCAGGCTGTTGACCTCGCCCAGGAGGTAGCCGACCTCGACGTCGTCGGCCATGGCGGTATCGGGGTCGTCATCGAACTTCTTGTCGGTGGTGCCGATCAGGTAGCGCCGCCCCCACGGGATCACGAGCACCAGCCGCCCATCGGAGCGGGACTCGTAGTAGATCACGTCGTCGGGCGCGCCGGGGAACGGGTCCACGATCAGGTGGCTGCCCTTGGCGCCGCCGATGTGGCGCCGCCCGCCCGCGGTCTCGCCCAGCACGGAGTCCACCCACGGCCCGGCGGCGTTGACCACGAGCCGCGCGCGCAGCGCGTGCCGCCGCCCCGTCAGCACGTCGGTGTAGCGCACGCCGCGCACGGCGCCGCCCTCCTCCACGAAGCCGTCGACCTTGGCGTGGGTGAAGATGCGCGCCCCGTCGGCATGGGCGGCCAGCGCCACCTCGGCGCAGAGCCGCTCGGACCACACGACCTGCCCGTCCATGAAGATCGCGCAGCCCCGCAGCCCGTCGGCGTTGATGCCCGGGAAGCGGCGGATCGCGTCCTCGCGCGACAGCACCTTGTGGTTCGCCGTGGTCTTGTCGAACGACAGGACGTCGTAGGTCACCATGCCGGCCCGGATCGTCCACGGCCCGCGCTGGTTGTGGCGGTAGAACGGGATCATCAGCGGCACCGGCTTCACGAGGTGCGGCGCCAGGCGGAACAACAGTTCGCGCTCGCGCAGCGACTCCCGCACCAGTCGGATGTCGCCCTGCTCGAGGTAGCGCAGCCCGCCGTGGATCAGTCGGCCCGACCAGCTCGACGTGCCCGAGCCGATGTCCTCCTTCTCGACCAGCGCCACGCGCAGGCCGCGCGCGGCGGCGTCGCGGGCGATGCCGGCGCCGTTGATCCCGGCGCCGACCACCACGAGGTCGAACACGTCCTCGGGGGAGGGCGCGTCGGCGCGCCGCTCTTCGGTCGTGATGGTGTCGCCGGGATGCTGGGTCATGGTCGCGATCGCTCGCTCGGGGCGCCGGGGCCGGGTGGGATCAGTCTTCGGTCTCGATGATCGCCAGCACGCTGCGGACCTTGGCCTCCTCGCCCTGCTGGACGACGATCTCCGCAAGCGTGCCGGTCGCCGGGCTCTCCAGCTCCTGCGTGGCCTTCTCGGCCTCGATCTCGGCCAGCGGCTCGTCCTCCTTGACTGGGTCGCCCACCTTCTTCAGCCACTCCGTGACCGTGCCCTCGCTCATCCCCATGCCCCACTGGGGCAGCAGCACTTCCACTCGCATCGATGGTCCTCCTGTCAGGCGTGGTGGTTGCGGCGATCCTCGCACGCGGCCTCGATGGCCGCGGCGATCTTCGCCTCCGTGGGATACATCTGGGACTCCAGCGCGGGGCTGAAGGGGATCTGCATGTTGGCCGCGGCGACCCGCTTGATCGGCGCGCGCAGGGCGCCGAACGCCTCGTCGGCCACGACTGCGGCGATCTCGGCGGCCGCGCCGCAGGTGCGGTGCGCAGGCTCCGCCACCACGAGGCGGCCGGTCTTGTTCACCGACTCCACGATCGTCCGGGTGTCGAGCGGGGCCAGCGTGCGCGGGTCGATCACCTCGGCCTGGATGCCCTTCTCCTCGGCCAGCCGCTCCGCCGCCTTCAGCGCCAGCGGCAGAGAGCCCGAGATGCCCACCACGGTGACGTCGGAGCCCTCGCGCCGGATGCGGGCCTTGCCGAAGGGGATGCGGTATTCGGCCTCGTCGACTTCCTCCTTCAGGCCCCAGAGCGGCACCGCCTCGAAGATCAGCACCGGGTCGTCGCTGTCGACGGCCGAGCGCAGCAGGCCCTTCGCGTCCGAGGCCGAGGCCGGCGCGATGACCTTCAGGCCCGGCACGTTCATGAACATCGGATAGGGCCGGTCGGAGTGGTGCGCGCCGGTGTTGAGCCCGTAGAACATGGCGGAGCGGAACACGACGGGGATCGAGCTCTGCCCGCCGAACATGTAGCGGTTCTTGGCCGCCTGGTTCACGAGCTGGTCCATCGCCATGTAGAGGAAGCTGGAGTAGGACAGGTCCACGATGGGCCTGAGCCCGGTCATCGCCGCCCCGATCGCGGCGCCCACGATGGCCTCCTCGGCGATCGGCGTGTTGCGGATCCGCGCGCGGCCGAACTCCTCCACGAAGTCGCCGCGCTCGGCCCGCTGCTTGCCGCCGCCGGTGGTGCCGTAGACGTTGGCCTCGACGTCCTCGCCGATGATGATGACGCGCTCGTCGGCCTCCATGGCCTCGCGCTGCGCGGCGCCGATCGCACCGATGTAGGTCATCACGCTCACAGCACGTCCTCCAGAACGTACGGGTCGGTGTAGAGGTCCTCGAAGGCGACGCGGGGATCGGGGTCGTCGCTCTCCAGCGCGAAGCGCACGCACTCCTCGACCTCGGCCTCGATCTCCTCGCGCAGCGCGTCCATCTCCTCCTGCGTGGACACGCCCTGCTCGATCAGCGCCGCGGGGAACACGATCACCGGGTCGCGCGCCAGCCAGCTGTCGCGCTCCACCGCGTCGCGGTAGTCCACGTTGATGCGCAGGCCCTCGGAGTGCTCGCGGAAGCGGTAGGTCATCACCTCGACCAGGGTCGGGCCCTCGCCGGCCCGCGCCCGCTCGGCCGCCTCGGCCACCGCCGCGTGGACCGCCAGCACGTCCTGGCCGTCGTCCACACGCACGCCGGGAAGCCCGAAACCATGAGCGCGGTCGACGATGCGCCCGGCGGTCACGGTGTGGGCCGGGGTCGATAGCGCGTAGTGGTTGTTCTCGCACAGGAAGATGACCGGCAGCTTCCAGACGGCGGCGAGGTTCAGCGACTCGTAGAGCACGCCCTGCCCCGCCGCCCCGTCGCCGAAGAAGGTCATCGCCACGCGGTCCTCCTTGAGGACCTGCGCCGACAGGCCCGCGCCCACCGCGATCGGGATCGACGAGCCGGTGATCCCGGACTCTCCCAGGGAGCCCACCGCGTAGTCCGCGAGGTGCAGCGAGCCGCCCTTGCCCTTGCACACGCCCGTGCCCTTGCCGACGAGCTCGGCCATCAGCGGGCCCAGCCGCGAGCCCATGCCGATCGGGTGGCCGTGGCTGCGGTGGTTGCCCGTGATGTGGTCGCCCTTGCGCAGCGCCATGCACGCGCCCACGACCTGCGCCTCCTGGCCGATGCTCGTGTGGACGGTCCCGGGGATCTGGCCGCGCTTCACCATCTTCGACGCGCGCTCGTCGAAGACGCGGATCCGCAGCATGCGCCGCTGCATCTCCAGCAGCGTCTCTTTCGGAAGCGTGCTCTGTTCCATCCGTCTGTCGCCCGCTTGGTTCAAATGCTCATATGATGATTTTATGTATCAAGCACGGCAAGCTCGCACAAGAGGTAAATGTCGAGCGGGTCGTCAGACGGGTCAAACTCATGTACAGGGCGGGAGGTCGCGTGGAGGCGCCTCGACAACGGATGTTCCGGGCTGCCTGGGACGCAACGCCGCGCGGGATTCGCCGCCGCGCGGGTGGATGGAAGGAAGCGTCCGCGTCACAGACGACGCGCGCCCCAGGAGGAGGCGGTCCGTCATGCGCGACCCCGACAAGACCACCAGCGAGGCAGCACGCGCCGCGTGGCTCTACTACTCGGAGGAGATGACCCAAAGCCAGGTCGCCGACCGCCTGGGCGTGAGCCGGAGCACCGTGATCCGGCTGCTGCGGCGCGCCAAGGAGAACGGGCTCGTCAAGATCTCGCTCGGCGTATCGTCGGAGATCTTCGAGGCCGAGCGCGACCTGAAGGCGCGTTTCGGGCTCGCATCCGTCCGCATCGTGCCCACCGCGCTCGACAAGGCGATGCAGCGCCGCTGGATCGGCCAAGTCGCGGCCGAGGCGCTCAACGCCCTCGTCGCGCCGGACTCGGTCGTCGCGGTCAGCTGGGGCACGACGCTCCAAGCCATGGCCGACTCCCTCTACGGCGAGGCGCCGGTGACGGGGCTGCAGGTCGTCGCGCTGATCGGCGGGCTGCACAACGCCAGCCGCGGGACCAACCCCTACGAGGTCGCGGAGCAGCTGGGCCAATACTACAATGCCCCCGCGCACGCGCTCTACGCCCCGGTCTACGTCCTCAACGAGGCCACCGCCGAGGGGCTACGCGCCGACCCCGGGCTGCGCGAGGCGCTCGACCTCGCACGGGGCGCGGACCTCGTCGTGTTCAGCATGGGCGCGCTGCACGACGACGCGACGATGCTGAAGCTGGGCTACATCGATGTCGAGGAGAAGGCGTTCCTGGAGGCTCGCGGCGCGGTGGGCGACATCGCCTGCCGGTGGATCGACGCGGAGGGGCGGGCGGTGGAGCTGCCGCCCTCGATCCACCCCATCGGCATCTCGCTCGACGCGCTCGGCCGCATCCCCCGGCGGCTCGCGGTCGCCAGCGGCGAGGTCAAGCGCGACGTGGTCCGCGCCGGCCTGCTGGGCGGCTACGTCACGCATCTCGTGGTCGATGAGGAGACGGCCACAGCCCTCCTGGCCGCCCCCGACTGACGCACGCGCGACGGCGCCGACGCGCGCCCCGCCTGACCGACCCCTTGATCTCGGCCCTCCACCTGCAGCATGATACGAATGTCGTCGGTTAGAACATATGATTCCTCCGGCGCCGACCACGGGAGGGGGCGGCATGATCCTGGGAATCGACCTCGGCACCTCGATGGTGAAGGCGGCGGCCTTCGACGGGAACGGGCGCTGCGCGGCCGTGGCCTCGCGCCGCGCCGTGCTGGACCGATCCGGCGACGGGCGGATCGAGCAGGACTTCGAGGCCATCGTCCGCTCCGTGGGCGAGGTCGTCGCCGAGGTCTGCGCCCGCCTCGACGCCCACCCCGAGGCGATCGGCATCACCGGGCAGAGCGATGGCCTGTGGCTTCTGGACGCGGAGGGGCGCGCGGTCCGCCCGGCGGTGTCCTGGCTCGACGACCGGGGCAACCCCTACCTCCAGGCATGGACCGACTCGGGCGCCTTCGAGGCCGTCTTCCGCCGCAACGGCAACGCCATCTTCCCCGGCAGCCACGCGCCGCTCATGGCCGCGCTGCAGCGCACCGACCCGGACGCCCTGGAGCGCGCGGCCACCGCCGCCTATCTCAAGGACGCCATCCTCCAGCGGCTCACCGGCGCGCGCGTCACCGACGCCTCCGACGCCTCGCTTCCCTTCCTCGACACCCGCGGGCGCGACTACGACCCCGAGATCCTCGCCCTCCTGGACCTCGAACGCCACCGCCGCCTCCTCGCCCCGGTCATGCCGGCGCCGGGCCAGGCGTTTCCGATGAACGCCGAGGGCGCGGCGCTGACCGCCCTGCCCGAAGGCGTTCCCGTCCATGCCGGCCCCTTCGACATGCCCGCCTGCGCCGTCGGCGCGGGCCTGCGCGACCCGGGCGACGGCCTCGTCATCATCGGCACCACGCTGGCCTGCCAGGTGGTCGTGGACCGTGTCGACACGTCGGGCGATCCGGTCGGCATGACGCTGTGCATGCCGCGGGAGGGCCGCTGGCTCCGGGCGTTCCCCGCCACGGTGGGCACCGCCACGCTGGACTGGATCCTCGACCTCGTGGGGGCGCCCCACGACCGGGTCGACGACCTGCTCGCGCAGAGCGCGCCGCGCGCCAACGGCGTGACCGCCCTGCCCTACTTCTCCGCCACCGGCGAGCGGGCGCCGTTCTCGGACGTGCGCGCGCGCGGCCAGCTCGCTGGGCTCAGCACCGCGACCAGCCGCGCCGACCTCGTCCGGGCGGTGTGCGAGTCCGTGGCCTACGCCGCGCGGCACTGCATGGAGGCGGCGGGCCCGACCGAGCGGCTCATGGTCTGCGGCGGCGGCTCCGGCTCGGCGACCTGGAGCCAGATGATCGCCGACGTCCTCCAGCGCCCGCTCCACGTCGCCCCCCGCCCGGAGGTTGGCGCGCGCGGCGCGGTGATCGCGGCGATGGACGTGCTCGGCATCGACTACGACGCCGAGGCCTGGACCCGCCCCGAGGGCGTGATCGAGCCGCGCGCCGACGCCGCAGCGCACTACGAGGCCGGCTTCGCCCATTACCTCGAGACGATCGACGCCGCCCGCGCCCTGTGGCGCAGCCCCCACCGTCACGCGCCCGCCGCCTGACCCGCCACACGGGCCGCGACCAGGAGCCGGCCTATCCCGACTGGTCGCAGATCGAGACGCAAGCGGACCGCGACCGCGCCTGGCGGGAGCTGATCGTGGAGCCCAACCGCCGGATGCTGGCCCCCGAGATGGCGGCCGACGCGAAGGCGGGCTTTGAGGCGTCGGTGGCGGCGGGCGAGCCCTGGCGGCTCGTGGGCTCTGCGAGCCCCCTGGAGCGGTTCGCCATCCCCGACATCGTGTCGCTCGGCGTGGCGCGCGAGGAGCTCTCCGAGGGGCTGGCCTACCTGGCCGATCACGGGCGCTGGAACTGGCCCTGGTACACCGACACCTGGGACGGCTACCCGCAGGCGCGCCAAGCCCTCTACGACATGGCGCGGCAGGCGGGCGCACGGGATCTGCTCGTGCTGACGGGCGACACGCACCAGTTCTTCGCCGCCGAGCTGATGGACGACGAGGGCCGGCGCATGGGCGTCGAGCTCGGCACGGCGGGCATCTCGTCGCCCTCCGAGTACGTCGACACCGGCCTCGACCCGGAGGTCGGCCGCAGGCTCGACGCGATCTACGCCGAGCACATGCCCGAGGTGCATTGGACCGAAGGCCTGCACAACGGCTACGTCCGCGTCGTGCTGGGCCGCGAGGAGGCGGTGGCGACCGTGATCGGGGTGAGCACAGTGATGTCGACGGACTACGAGACGGTGGAGCTGTTCCGCGGGCGCATCGTGCGATCGGACGGCACCCTGGGCTTCGCGGCGACCTGAGGCGCGCGCTGGTCCGCATCCCGTCGTCGCGCGGCAGCCTCGTCGAGACATGAAGCGAAACGCGCTCAGAGGCGGCCTTCCCGGATCCTGCGGAGCGGAGGTTGGGAGACAGGCAGCCGTGTTTGGAGGAGGCGTCGAGCGCATCGCCCCATGGTCGGTGGATGGCGCGGGCTGGTGCCCCCGCCCGCTCGGTCTGCTATCCTGCCCCCGAACCGGGAGCCGCCGATGACCCTGCCCAAGCCCCTGCGCATGAGCGCCGACGAGTTCCTCGTCTGGGCCATGGACCAGCCCCAGGGCCGCTACGAGCTCGCCTCGGGCGAGGTCATCGCCATGGCCCCCGAGCGCGTGGCGCACAACGTCGTCAAGTTCGAGGTGGCCCGGGCGCTGAAGGATGCCGTCCGCGACACCAAGCTACCCTGCCAGGTTTTCACCGACGGCATGGCCGTGCGGATCGACGACGCGACGGTCTACGAGCCCGACGCCAGCCTGCGCTGCGGGCCCCGCCTCGACGACGACGCGGTGGAGTTCTCCGATCCCGTCGTCGTGGTCGAGGTGCTCTCGCCCTCGACCCGCGCCCGGGACGCCGGCGCCAAGCTCGAGGACTACTTCCGCCTGCCCACGGTGCGGCACTACCTCCTGCTTCGGACCGATCGCCGCTCGGCCATCCATCATGCCCGGGGTGAGGACGGCACGATCGCCACCGCCATCGTGACCGAGGGCGTGCTGCGGCTCGACCCGCCAGGGATCACCATCGCGCTCGACGCGGTGTTCGCCGACGCACAAGCTTCGTAGAGGGTTCCACAAAAGCCTAGGCCTTGTTGACAAAGTCTCGGACCCACAGGCGGATGCAGGCGAGGTCGAGGAAGCCGAGGAAGCTTGTGGCGGTCTTGTCGTAACGCGTGGCTATGCGGCGGCTGTGCTTGAGGCGGCCGATGGTTCGCTCGATGCGGTTGCGCAGGGCGGAGAGGGCGCGATCGACACCCTTTCGCGCCTTGCGGCAGCGGCGCATCGGGATGACGGGCACCGCATCGCGCGCCTCGGCCCAGGCCCGGATGCGGTCGCTGTCGTAGCCCTTGTCGCCCAGAAGAGCCGCCGGCGCGGGCAGGTCGTCGCCCATCACGAGGTCGAAGCCGCGGTGATCGGAGGTCTGGCCGGGCGTGACACAGGCCGCGCATCGGCAGGCCCCACGCATTGACCCGGAGGTGGATCTCGGTCGTGAGGCCACCGCGCGAGCGGCCAAGACCCTGGCGCGCAGAGCCCCCGCCCCTTCTTCGGCGCCCCCGCGGCGTGCTGATGCGCCCGCACGATGGTGCTGTCGACCATCTGCAGCCGGTCCGGCGCAGGCTCGATCTTGGCCGCGCCCTCGTTCAGCGCCTCCAGGATCGCCTCCCACAGCCCCACCAGCGTCCATCGCCGGAACTGGCGGTAGACGCTGGACCACTTGCCCTCACTCTTCGGGCAGGTCGCGCCAGGCGCTGCCGGTCCGCGCGATCGGTCCGCGCGATCCAGACCCGAAGGGCCGCGCGAAGCAGCGAACACCCCGTCGAGCACGCGGCGATGATCGCCGGCAGGCCGGCCCTGTGGGGCTCGTACTTCGCGGACAAACGCCTCGAAGAACGCCCACTCCGCGTCCAACATCAGACCACGCGCCATGACCGCCTCCCAGCCAACCATCACTCAGCTAGCGAGGACGTTCAGAAGGCTTTTGTCAACACGGCCTAGCAACGAGATCCCTGCCGTGCCTGTTACAGTTAGAACTGCCTGCTATGCCGCGATCGACCTGAGCAAATCGCGCTGGTTCGTCGCTGTCGATGACCTCGGCCCCCTAGGAGTGACGACGCATCGCCTCGACGGCTTCGACGTGGCCGGACTCATCGATCTCCTGAAACGAAGCTGTCGCCGCGACGGTCAACATGATGGTGAAGGCGAACGTATCGTCTGCTTGTCAGGCGTCACGGCAAACTGGTCCGGAGGCGACATGAGGAACTGGCCCCCTCGGTAGCCTGAGGGGAGGGCCTGGATGACCATGCCAGTGACGGAGAGGCTTCTGCGGACTGAAGGTCTGCGGAGGGACGAGATGAAGGAGCCGGACGACGTGTCGGCGATGCTGAGGCTGAAGGCGCTCGGCTGGGGGGCGCGGCGGATCGCGGCGGAGCTGGGGTGCTCGCGGACGACGGTGCGGCGGTGGCTGCGCGAGGGCGGCTGGCGACGCCCGGTGGCACCGACACGCAAGACGTCGCTCGACGGTCTTGGGGGCTGGCTGTCCGAGCGCTTCCGCCGCCACGCGGGCAACGCGGACGTGGTTCGCCAGGAGCTCGCGGCCGAGAGGGGCATTGAGGTAAGCCTGCGCACGGTGGAGCGTGCGGTGGCACCGCTGCGCCAAGCGCTACGGGCCGAAGCGCGGGCGACGATGAGGTTCGAGACGCGCCCGGGCCAGCAGTTGCAGATCGACTTCGGCCAGAGGCGGGTCGAGATCGAGGGCGCTCTGCGACCGGTGTCGTTCTTCGTGGCGACGCTGGGCCACTCGCGCCGGCTGCACGTCCGGGCCTTCCTGGGCGAGCGCCAGGAGCACTGGTTCGAAGGCATGGAGAGTGCCTTCGCAGCCTTTGGGGGCGTGCCTGAGGAGGTGCTGCTCGACAATGCGCGCGCTCTGATCCTGCACCACGACGCGGCGACGCGGGAGGTGGTGCTCAACCCCAAGCTCCACGCCTTTGCGCGGCACTGGGGCTTCCGGGTCCAGGCCTGCGCGCCGTACCGGGCGCGGACCAAGGGCAAGGACGAGCGCGGCGTGGGCTACGTGAAGGGCAACGCGGTCGCGGGGCGAACCTTCGAGAGCTTCGCGGCCCTGGAGGCGCATCTGGCCGAGTGGACGCGCGAGATCGCCGATCAGCGCGTCCACGGCACCACCGGCGAGGCGCCCATGGTCCGCTTCGCGCGCGACGAGGCCGCCGCCCTGCGGCCGCTGCCCGACCGCGGCCCGTTCCTGGCCGCGCGCGAGCTGAGCCGACGCGTGGGAGCGGACTGCGCGGTGGAGATCGAGACGAACGCCTACTCGGTGCCGTGGCGCTTGATCGGGGAGCGAGTGAGCGTGCTGGTCACGGCCGAGACTGTGCAGGTCACCCATGCGGGCATCGAGGTGGCCCGTCATCCCCGCAGCGCGGACCGTCGCGGGCGCTTCACCGACCGCGCTCACTTCGAGGGCGTCGCGGGTGCCGCCGGCCGCGTGGTCAGAGAAGACGCCGAGGCAGCCGAGGCCGCGCCGATCCCGGCGCCGGCGCTGCTGCGCCCGCTCGCCGAGTACGAGGCGGTGGCCGGGGGCGCCTGGTGATGGGAGCGCAGACCCAGGACGAGCTCGACCGGATGCTGACGCGCTTGAAGTTGACGGCGGTGCGCGACCAGCTCGACGGCTTGCTCGACGAGGCGGCGCGGGGGGAGATGACCCTGCGCGAGGCGCTCGCCTTCCTCTGCGAGCGCGAGATCGCACGGAAGGATCAGCGCCGCATCGAGATGAGCTTCGGGCTGGCGAAGTTCCCCTTCGTGCGGACCCTGGAGGGCTTCGACTTCGCCGCCCAGCCCTCGGTCGACAAGGGGCAGATCCGCGACCTCGCGACGGGGCGCTTCATCGCCCACGGCGATGCGCTCTTGCTGCTCGGCCCCCCGGGCGTGGGCAAGACGCACCTTGCGGTGGCGCTCGGCCGCGAAGCGATCGTGGCCGGCCACACCGTGCTCTTCACCGGCGCCATGGCGCTCGTGGCCAACCTCGCCAAGGCCCAGGTCGAGGGCCGGCTCGAGGAGCGGCTGGCGCACTTCGCCAAGCCGAAGCTGCTGATCGTGGACGAGCTGGGCTACCTGCCGCTCGAGCCCAACGCCGCTCACCTGTTCTTCCAGCTCGTCAGCCGCCGCTACGAGCGCGGCGCGATGCTGGTGACTTCGAACCGGTCCGTAGGCGAGTGGGGCGCGGTGTTCGGCGACCCGGTGGTGGCCACCGCGATCCTCGATCGCCTGCTCCACCACTCCCACGTCATCACCATCCGGGGCGACAGCTACAGGCTGCGCGAGAAGCGCCGGGCCGGCCTTCTGCAGAAGGCCGGCCCGGCGCTTGAAACCGAAGTCGAAACCACATGACGGGGTGGGCCAGATCCTGGTGTCGCCACCGGGCCAGTTCCGAATGTCGCTTGATACTGCTGCTTCGAGACCGGCTACGATGGGTTCTGGCTTCAGCGCTCTCTGGAGGCCGAAGGGATCGAGACTTGGGTCGTCGATCCCGGGAGCTTTCTCGTGAACCGTCGCGCCCGGCAGGCCAAGACGGATCGGATCGACGCCCTGAAGATGGAGCTATGGCTGATTTTGGGTGACGCGGCCGATCAGGCGGTGCGGTGATCGGGCGCCGCGGTGGCGACGCCGTCGGTGAAGGTGACGCCGGCGAGGAGCATCGGCAAGCGGTTCTCGCCCTTCAGGCGCCGCCAGGTCTTCGAGGCGGCCATGACGAGCTTGAACACCATCAGCCGGGCGGTGGTCTGCGACAGCGCTCCCTTGGTTCGGACGGTCCGATGGCGGACGGTGGCGAACACGCTCTCGATGGGGTTGGCGGTGCGCAGGTGATCCCAGTGCTCGGCCGGGAAGTCGAAGAAGGCCAAGAGCGCGTCGCGGTCCTTCACCAGGCGCTCGACCGCCTTGGGGTACTTGGCGCCGTACTTCTTCACGAACACGGCGATGGCCGCCTCGGCTTGGGCCCGGTCGGGGGCGTCGCGGACCTCGCGCAGGTCGGCCCTCATGCCGGGCTGAACCGACTTCGGGACCGCGTTGAGGACGTTGGCGGCCTTGTGCACCCAACAGCGCTGATGACGCGTGGAGGGGAAGACCTCCTCGAGCGCCCGCCAGAACCCCATGGCGCCGTCGCCCACCGCGATCTCGGGGGCTGTGGCCAGGCCCCTTGCCGTCAGATCGACGAGCAGCTCGCGCCAGCTCTGGACGCTCTCGCGCACGCCTGTCTGGAACCCCACGAGCTCCTTCTTGCCCTCGGGCGTCGCTCCGATCACCACCAGCATGCACTCGGCCGTGGGCTCCATCCGCGCCTGCAGGTACACCCCGTCGGCCCAGACGTAGACGTACCTCCGGGCCGACAGGTCGCGCCGCTGCCAGCGCGCGCACTCGTCCTGCCAGCCCTCCTTCAGGCGCCCGATCACCGAAGGCGCGACAGGTTCGGGGCGTCGCGGCCGAGCAGCGCCGCCAGCGCCTCCTGAAAGTCCCCCGTCGAGACGCCGCGGAGGTAGAGAACCGGCAAAAGCGCGTCCAAGCTCCGTGTCCGCCGCGCCCATCTCGGCAGGATCGCCGAGATGAACCGCACCGGCTCGGACTCGCCCGGATCGCGGTCGCGCACCTTCAGCCGGCGAACCGGGACCGGTCCCACGCCGGTCTGGATCGCGCGCTCGGGGCCGGAGCCGTGGCGCACGACCCGCCGCCGGCCGTCCTCGAGCCGCGCCTCGGCGAAGGTGGCGTTGAGGCGCGTCGGCCTCCGCGGCCAGCGCCTCCGCGAGGATGCGCCGCGCGCCTTCGCGCGCCAGCGCCGTCAGCGGATCGTCGATCTCGTCGCCCTGGCGAAAGGGCAGGATGCTGGTAGTCTCGGTCACGGCGTATCGCTCCATCTGGAGGTCCTGGCAGGCTTCGTCACCCGCCTCGATACGCCGCCCTCCTCGAACCGCCATCACCCAGATTCGGCCATAGCTCCGGGGTAGTAGGGCTCGAGCACAATCGCCTCGTCGCCCTCGTCGAGCAGCGCCATGAACGCGGTGAAGGACGCTTGCGTCAGCCCGTTCGTCACCAGGATCTCGTCGGCGCCGAGGCGCCTGGCATGCGACAGCAGCGCCTCGGTCCCCTGCGCCGCCTGCCGACGCAGCGCGGGGAGCGATCCGACGAAGGGTAGCACCGAGGGAGTGCCGTGGTCGAAGCGCCGCGCGTCGGGGGCGTAGTCGAAGGCGTCGAGGTCCTAGGAGAACGGGTCAGGCTGGTTGAACTAGGCCTTGTTGACAAAATCTCGAACCCACAAGCGGATGCAGGCGAGGTCGACGAAGCCGCGGAAGCTTGTGGCGGTCTTGTCGTAGCGCGTGGCGACGCGGCGGCTGTGCTTGAGCCGGCCGATGGTGCGCTCGATGCGGTTGCGCAGGGCGGAGAGCTGTCGATCGACGCCCTTGCGTGCCTTGCGGCAGCGGCGCATCAGGATCACCGGCACAGCGTCGCGCGCCTCTGCCCGAGCTCGGATGCGGTCGGCGGAACCCTCTTGTCAACACGGCCTAGCGGGGGTCTGGGGGCACGCGTGCCCCCAAATCTCTACTTCAGGAGAGAGACATGCCCGACGCCCCCTACCCTCCTGTCGAGGTCCCCGAGGCCGAGGAGCCCGGCCCGGAGCCGAAGATCCCCACGGTGCGCGCGCCCGTCGGCGCGTGCGACGCCCATGTCCACATGCTCGCGGGGCCGAGCGAGTATCCGCTGTGGTCGGGGCGCTCGGAGGATCCCGACCCCGACCGGGGCTTCGAGGACTGGCTCGGCGCCTTGAGCGAGCATCTGGACCGCCTGGGATGCACCCGCGTGGTGCTGGTCCAGTCGATCTTCTACGGCACCGACAACGCCGTGACGCTCGACGCCGCCGCGCGCCTGGGCGAGATGGCGCGCGCCGTGGCGCTGGTGTCGGGCGACGCCACCGACGAGCGCTTGGATGAGCTGCGCGAGGCGGGCGCCGTGGGGGTGCGGCTCAACCTCGTCCATGGCGGGGTGCTGTCGTGGGAGGGGGCGCGGGCGATGGCGCCGCGGCTCGCCGAGCGCGGGATGCACGTCCAGATGCTGTGCCACGCCGACCGCGACCTTGCGGAGATCGCCGAGGAGGTGGCGGCGCTCCCGGTGCCGGTGGTGATCGACCACGCGGGCTGGCCCGAGGGCGACCTCGGGGGGGTCGAGACGCTCTGCCGGCTGCTCGGCGAGGGGAACACTTGGGTGAAGCTGTCGGGCGCCTATCGCCTCACCGAGGCGCCTTACCGCGAGGCCGACGCGCTCGTCCGGCGGCTGGCGGAGGCCAACCCCGAGCGCTGCGTCTGGGGCTCGGATTGGCCGCACGTCATGCTGCGGGGGGCCGGGAGGCCCGACGCGGGCGTTCTGCTCGACGCCTTCATGCGGGCGGTGGAGGAGCCCGAGATGCGGCAGCGCATCCTGGTGGACAACGCGGCCGCGCTCTACGGGTTCTGAGGGGCCGGCGGCGGCGTGATCCGCTTCGTCTCCGACGGGTGTGGGTGCCGCGGCCGGACGCATGGCATGAGGCCCGTCCTCGACCGTCGGGGCATCCCGCTCCGCTGCGGCGCCGGCGAGCGTCGGCATGGCTGGTGATCGGCCGGACGGCTTCGCGGCCCCATCGCCGGAGGGCCGATCCGATCCCCGGACCGGCCCCGCTTCCCCTCGCCCGCCCGGCCCCCTAGATGCGGCGGGCCGAAGCCCCGAGGAGATCCCCCGATGCGCCACGCCACGCCCGTCTTCGACGCCGACGCCGCCTCCGGTGGGAGGGATCTCGGCACGCTGCCCGAGTGGGATCTCACCGCCCTCTACGCCGCGCCCGACGCGCCCGAGATCAAGCGCGACCTCGACTGGCTGGAGGAGGCCTGCGCGCGGTTCAACGCCGACTACCAGGGGCGCCTCGCCACGCTCGACGCGCCCGCGATGCTGGAGTGCGTCGAGCGCTACGAGCGCATCGACGCCGTGGCGGGCCGGATCATGTCCTACGTCGGGCTGCGCCACTACCAGCAGACCCAGGATCCCGAGCGCGCCAAAGGCCTGGGCGACGCGCAGGACAAGGTGACCTCCTACACCACGCCGCTGGTGTTCTTCTCGCTGGAGACGAACCGGATCGAGGACGAGCGGATGGAGGGGCTGCTGGCGGAGTCCGAGGGGCTCGCGCGCTACCGCCCCGTGATCGAGAAGATGCGGGCGATGAAGCCCTACCAGCTCTCCGACGAGCTGGAGCGGTTCCTGCACGACCAGTCCGCCGTGGGCGCCGCCGCCTGGAACCGGCTCTTCGACGAGACCGTGGCGGGGCTCTCGTTCGACGTGGACGGCGAGAGCCTGAGCATCGAGGCGACGCTGAACCTGCTGACCGACCCCGACCGGAACAAGCGCGAGGCCGCCGCCCGCGCCGTGGCGGAGGTGTTCGAGCGCAACGTCAAGCTCTTCGCGCGCGTCCACAACACGCTCGCCAAGGAGAAGGCGATCGAGGACCGCTGGCGGGGGCTGCCCACGCCGCAGACGGCGCGGCACCTGTCGAACCAGGTCGAGCCCGAGGTGGTCCAGGCGCTGCGCGACGCGGTGGTGGCCGCCTACCCGCGGCTCTCGCACCGCTACTACGAGCTGAAGCGCCGCTGGCTGGGGCTCCACAAGCTCCAGGTGTGGGACCGCAACGCGCCGCTGCCGATGCAGGACGACCGCACCATCGGCTGGGACGAGGCCGAGCGCACGGTGATGGAGGCCTACGCCGCGTTCGATCCGCGCATGGCCGAGATAGCAGGGCCCTTCTTCCGCCGCGGCTGGATCGACGCGGCCGCGACCCCCGGCAAGGCGCCCGGCGCCTTCGCCCACCCCACGGTGACGGACGCGCACCCGTTCGTGCTGCTGAACTACCTCGGCAAGCCGCGCGACGTGATGACGCTCGCCCACGAGCTGGGCCACGGCGTCCATCAGGTGCTCGCCGCGGGCCAGGGGGAGCTTTTGGCCTCCACCCCGCTGACGCTCGCCGAGACCGCGAGCGTGTTCGGCGAGATGCTGACCTTCCGCAAGCTGCTCGACGCCGCGGAGACGCAGGACCAGCGCCGCGTGCTGCTCGCCGGCAAGACCGAGGACATGATCAACACGGTCGTGCGCCAGATCGCGTTCTACGACTTCGAGTGCAAGCTGCACGAGGCGCGCTCGCACGGGGAGCTGACGCCCGACGACATCGGGCGGCTGTGGATGTCGGTCCAGGGCGAGTCCCTCGGCCCCGCCTTCGAGTTCATGCCGGGCTACGAGGTGTTCTGGGCCTACATCCCGCACTTCGTCCACTCGCCGTTCTACGTCTACGCCTACGCCTTCGGCGACGGGCTCGTGAACGCGCTCTACGCCGCCTACGAGGCGGGCGAGCCGGGCTTCCAGGACCGCTACTTCGAGATGCTGCGCGCGGGCGGCTCCAAGCACCACCGCGAGCTGCTGGCCCCCTTCGGCCTCGACGCCTCGGATCCGGCGTTCTGGGACCGGGGCCTGCAGATGATCGGCGGCTTCATCGACGAGCTGGAGGCGATGGAGGGCTGACGGCGGCGGCCCGCGGGCCGCGCCCGGCCTCAGTCGGGCGTGCCGTGGACGGCGAGGATGTCGATCTCGGCGCCCTTGGGCACGATGGCGCGGTAGGCCTCGCGCACGCCCGCCTCGGTCAGCTCGCGGCTCACCGTCAGGAGCGTGTTGGGCTCGCAGCCCTCGCACAGCTCGGCCATGTGGGCGATCTCCTCGGCCGCGACCGCGCGGGCGGCGGCCTCGGACGGCGCGCCGTAGACCGTCACGAAGTGGCGCGCGAGCGCGTCGGTCAGCGCCTCGACCTCCGCGGGCTCGATGCGGGTGGCGGCGACGAAGGTGACGCGGCCGAAGGTCTCGACCCCGAGCCAGCCGTTGGCGAAGGCCTGCCGCGCCTTGCCCGCGAGGTCCGCCCCGGTCCAGTTCGAGAACTCGAAGCCGCCCGAGACGCACCACTCGCCGGTGCGCGCGGGGCTCGCGAAGACGCGGGTGTCGGACTCGTCGAAATGGATGGCGCGGGCGAGGTTCACGGGGCCGCCCCCGCCCGCGGCGCCGGCTCCGCGATCGGGGCCTGAGGGTCGCGGGGGGCCTCCAGGCGCGACCACAGCGGGACGGCCCGCGTCCCCCCCTCCGCGCGCAGGATCATCCCGAAGCGCTCGTCGAGGCCGACGAGCGTGCCCGTGAGCGCCGCCCCCTCATGGGCCACGGCGACCGTGGCGCCCATGCCCCGAATGAGGCCGCGCCAGGCCCCGTGGAGCGGGCCCGCGCCCTCCTCGTCCCAGCGGTGGATCCAGGCCAGGGTGTGGCGCGACCAGGACTCGAGCAGCCGCCCGGGCGTCAGGTCCCCGCAGCCCTCCTCGGCGAGCGCGGTGCGCTCGGGCGCGAGCCCCGGCGCCTCGACGTCGAGCCCGAAGGGCACCTCCACCCCCACCACGAGCCAGTCGGGCACCCCCTCGGGCTCGCGCGAGGGGGCCGCGGCGCGCAGCCGCCCGCAGAGCGCGCCGTTGACGCGCACGGCCCCCCCCCACTCCAGCTCGACCGCCATCTCGGAGGGTCCGAGCGCGCCCAGCGCGCTCACGAGCCCGAGCCCGCAGGCGGGCCACATCGCCATGGCCTCGCCGAGCGGCACCTCGGGCGCGAGCACCAGCGCGGCCCGGAGGTCGCGCGCGGCGTCGTGGACGACGAGCCCCGGGTCGCAGCCATGCCGCGCCTCGAGGCAGGCGCGCTCGAAGGGATGCCGGTCGGCGAGGCCGCGCAGAAGCGGCGGGAAGGTCGGCGCGTTCACGGGCGGGCCCGGATCGAGAGCCGCCGCTGCGCCCCGGCGCCGGATGGGGGATCCGCGCCCTCCGCCGCAGCCCCGAGCGGGGGCACAAGCGGGCCGTCCGGGGAGCCGACCGCCGGCCCCGCCCGCCACGGGGAAGGCCACCGCCCGCCCGCGCGGGATCGCCGCGCGGCGGTCGCGGACGAGCCCGGCCCCCGCGTCGCGGGCCGTGGCCCGCCCCGGCGCGCACCCATGGCGGCCGCCCCGGGCCGATGCGGGGCGACGAGGCCCATGCGATCGGCGAGGGCCCCGGGCGTGCGCCGTGACGAGGGCGCGGCCACGGGCGGGAGCCGACCCCCGCTCACGCCAGCCCCTCCTCCACCAGCCGGCGCGCCAGCGCGCGGAAGGCGGCGGCCTGGGGCGAGGAGGGCTTCGTCACCACGATCGGGGCGCCGCCGTCCGACGCGGTGCGGATGTCGATGTGCAGCGGGATCTCCGCGAGCAGCGGCACGCCCATGCGCTCGGCCTCGCGCGCCACGCCGCCATGGCCGAAGACGTGCTCCTCGTGGCCGCAGTTCGAGCAGATGTGGGTGCTCATGTTCTCGATCAGCCCGAGGATCGGCACGTCGAGCTTGCGGAACATGTCGATGCCCTTGCGGGCGTCGATCAGCGCCACGTCCTGGGGCGTCGAGACGACGATGGCGCCGTCCACCCGCGCCTTCTGCGCGAGCGTCATCGACACGTCCCCGGTGCCCGGCGGCAGGTCCACGATCAGCGCGTCGAGCGCGCCCCACTGCACCTGGTTCAGCATCTGCTGGAGCGCGCCCATCAGCATCGGCCCGCGCCAGACCACCGCCTGGTCCTCGTTCACCATCAGCCCGATCGACATCATGGTGACGCCGTGGTTGCGCATCGGCAGGATGGTCTTGCCGTCGGGCGAGGCCGGGCGGCCCGAGACGCCCAGCATCCGCGGCTGGGAGGGGCCGTAGACGTCGGCGTCGAGGAGCCCCACGCGGCGCCCCTCGGCGGCGAGCGCGCAGGCGAGGTTGGCGGCCACGGTGGACTTGCCGACGCCGCCCTTGCCGGAGGCCACGGCGAGGATGTGGTCCACGCCCGGCACCGGCTGCGGCCCGGCGGGTGCGGCGCGCTTCGGCTTGAGGTCGGGCGGCGCCTTGGGCTGGGCGTGGGCGGTCATGACGGCCGAGACGGTCTCGACGCCGGGCAGCGCGCGGACCTTCGCCTCGGCCTCGGCGCGGGCGGGCTCGACGGCCTGCGCGCGCGCCGGGTCCACCTCCAGCACGAAGCGCACCGCGCCCCCCTCGACCGAGAGCGCGCGCACGAGCCCCGAGCCCACGAGGTCGCCGTCCCCCACGGGGTCGGGGATCGCGCGCAGCGCCTCCAGCACGGCCTCGCGCGTGACGCTCATGCCCCCGTCGAGCCCGAATCCGACTCGGAGTCCGGCCCCTTGATGGTGCCCTCGACGACGTGGCGCAGGCCGAGCTCGTCGATCACCACCTCGGTGCGCACCGGGTAGGCGCCGCACATCGTCCCCTTCTCGCGCATCGCCGCCTCGATCGCCTGCTGCGCGGTGACGCCGACCTGCTTGAGATACTTGCGCATCGACATGTTGAAGTCGTCGGCCATGGGATCCCCCTTCCGGTGATGGGACGTAGATGGCCCCTCCGCGCGCGAGGATCCAGATGCCGCGGCCGCGAAGCCGGGGGCGCTCCGCTCAGCGATCGCGCCGCCCGAGATAGTCTTCGGTCGTCACCACGCGCGGCCGCTCCGGCCCCCGCATCGGGTCGCCTCGGCCCATCTGCGCCTTGACGCGGCAGTCGTCGCACATGCGGATCAGGCGCACGGCGCCCTCGGAGCCGAACATCGAGTGGCGCCCGGCGAGCTTCTCCACGATCCGGTCGATGGTGGACTGCACGCCGAAGAGCGCGCCGCACTCGACGCAGGCCGCGGGCTCCTCCTCGCGCAGCACCCGCTGGGACAAGGCCTCGTCCGAGAGGTCGAGCCGGGGCTGGAGCGTGATCGCGTCCTCCGGGCAGAGGTTGGCGCACAGGCCGCATTGCAGGCACGCGTCCTCCTGGAAGCGCAGCTCGGGCCGGTCGGGGTTGTCGGCGAGCGCGCCCGACGGGCAGAGCGAGGCGCAGGCGAGGCAGAGCGTGCAGGCGTCCGAGACGAGCACCGCGCCGTAGGGCGCGCCCTCGGGCAGCGCGATCGTGCCCCCTTCGGGCCTGAGCGCGCGGGCGGCGGTGCGCGTCACCTGGCGCCGCGTGCCGATCGGCAGGATCGGCTCCACCGGGGGCGGGGCGTCGGCGCGCAGCGCGCCGGGCAGCTCGTCGGGGTCCGCCACATCGAGCACCGCCACGCGCCCCGGCCCGGCGATGGCCTCCGCGAGGTCGCGCTCGCGCTCCAGGGTGGCCGCGTCCGAGCGCGGCGCCAGCAGCACGTCCACCGCGGCGAAGCCCGCGCCGAGGGCCGCGAGCATCTCGGCATGGCCGAAGCCCGAGACGGTGGCGAGCTCCATCGGGATCGCCGCCGAGGGCAGGCCCGACCCGTAGCGCGCGGCCAGCGCGATCATCTCGGCGCCGTGGGCGTCGTGGACGAGGAGGCGCGGGGCCGTGCCGCCGGTCTCGCGGAAGACGCGCGCCATCGTCTCCATCCGGCGGAAGACGTGGGCCGTGGGCGGGTCGTCGTAGAGGATCGCGCCCGAGGGGCAGAGCGCCGCGCAGGCGCCGCAGCCGGCGCAGACCATCGGGTCGATCGCCACATGGTCGCCGGCGGACGCGATGGCGCCGGTGGGGCAGACGTCGAGGCACTTCGAGCAGGCCGGCTGCGAGGCGCGCGAATGGGCGCAGAGCGCGGGCTCGTAGCGCAGATGCAGCGGCTTCTCGAAGGTGCCGACGAGCGCGCTGGCCGCCAGGACGGCGTCGGCCACGGCCTGCGGGTCGCGCGGGTCGGGGCGCAGGTAGCCCTCGCGCTTTTCGTGCGCCGGGAAGAGCGGGGTGTCGCCCCGCAGATCCAGGATCACGTCGCAGGCCGAGCGCGCGCCGTCGCGGGGCGGCCCGAAGCCCAGCGCGCCGCGCCCGCCGGGCACGAGCTGGCGCAGCGCGTCGATCGACACCGTGAAGCCGCCCAACGCGCCCGCCGCGCCGCGCAGCCGGCCGCGCGCGACCTCGAAGCGCCGGTCGAGCGGCGGCTCGGCGTCCTCGGTCAGCAGCACCGTCACCGACAGCGCCCCGGCCAGCCGCTCGGCCGCGGGGATCGCGCGGGCCGCGGGGCCGAGGATCAGGCAGAGCCCCTGCGACACCACGTCGGCCACCGGCGTCTCGGGCCGGCCGAGCAGCGCGTCGGCGACGAGCGCCGCCTGCTTCGGCCCGGCGCTCGCCGCCTCGTCGGACCAGCCGGCGCGGTCGCGGACGTCCACGAAGCCCGGCGCCGGCAGGCCCGCTCCTTCTGCGATCTCGGTGAGCCGCGCCACCTCCTGGCCGCAGGCGACCACGGCGCCCTCGCCGGCCTCGGAAAGCTCGGCCGCGAGCCGGTCGGCCTGCCCCATGCACAGCGACGAATGGACGCGCGAGCAGGCGACGCCCGCCGCGGCGATCGCCCGCGGGTGGACGGCCTGGCTGCCGAGGCAGTCGCACAGGATGATCTTGGCGCCCATCGCGGCCCCCCCCCTCGGCGTGCGTCGCCTCAATGGCGTCGCCTCGATGGCGCGGATCGGGCCGCGCCGCGAGGACGCACGGCCCGCGGCACGATGGCGCAAACGGCCGTCGGGCACCAGAGTCCCACCCCTTCGGACACGTTGTCTTTACGTCGCCGCTTGACCTGAGGACGGCCCTTCCGCCATCCTGGCGCACACGAAAGCGCCCTCGACGGCGCTCGGGAGGACGGATCTGAGCCATTCGCGCACCCCCACGCAGTCGATGCCCGTCGGCATCGTGATCCGGCGCACGCCGGGCGTGACGCGTTGGGCGGCCCACTCCTGGCGCGCCGTGGCGCTCCTGCCCGGCGCGGGGCCCGCGGGGGGACGCATGCTGCGCCGCGATGGCGAGACGGTCGAGATCCACGCCGCGACCCTGACGCTCTCGCTGTGGCGAACGGACGCCGAGGCCTACCGCGTGGCGCTCTCGGCGCGCACGCCCTCGCTCTTCGTGGTCTCGCGGCGGGGTGCGGCGCCCGGCGCGGAGCCCCGGCCCGTGCTGGTGACGGCCTCCCCCTATGAGGCGCAGGACTACGCCGACTCGGGCGAGGAGGTCGTCGAGCCGGTGGCGATGACGCCGGGGCTCGCGGCGTGGATCCGCGACTTCTGCGACGCGCATTACGAGGGCGAAGCGTTCCACAAGCGCCGCCGCGACGAGGAGCGCGTGGATCTCCAGGCCGACGGCGTGGGCGACGCGCGCATCCGCCAGCCCGCCGACGTCTACCGCGCGCCGGGCTCCCACAGGCACCCGGCGTGAGGGGCGCCCGGCACGGCGAGCCCGCCGTCGCGGGAGCCGTCCCCGAACAGGGGCCGGTCTCGGGCTTCTGGGCGCGCCGCCGCGCCGCCGTCGCCCAGGAGGCTCGTCGTGGGGCCGCCGGGGCCCGCGGGTCGGCCGTCGGCCCTGAGGCCGAGGCGGCCGTCGAGGGGGCGGAGGCGGGGCGGGCGGAGGCGGGGCGGGAGGACGCGCTCCCCGAGCGGCCCGAGGCGGAGATCCTGGCGGCGCTCGGCCTGCCCGACCCCGACGCCATGGGCGCCGGCGACGACTTCGCGGCCTTCATGGCGCGCGCCGTGCCCGAGGCGCTGCGGCGCCGGGCGCTGCGGCGGCTGTGGACCTCGCGGCCCGTGCTGGCCAACCTCGACCGCCTGGTGGACTACGACGACGACTACACCGGCGGCGGCGTCCCGATGGGCACGCTGCCCACCGCCTACCGCGTCGGCCGCGGCCTCCTCGGCCATGTCGAGCGGCTGGCCGAGGCGACGGGCGGGGCGGCGGGCGGGGCGGGCGAAGCCCATGGCCCGGCCGGCGGCGCGGGACCGTCGGCGGGGCGCGCCCTCGCCCCTGGCGACGCGACGGCCGACGCCGCATCGCCCCTCCCCGCGGGACCGTCGCGGACGCGCGTCGTGGTCGGCGGCGAGGTCGAGGCCGCTCCGGCCGCGGGCCGGGACGCCGAGGCGGACCGTGGACGAGCCATCGGCGGCGCGCCGACCGTCCGGCCCACGTCGCCGGGGTCGTCCGGGGCCGGAGCCTGCCAGGACGCCGGGCCTGCACGCGACGCGCCCGCCGGCCTCGCCGCGCGCAACACCGCCGCGCGTCCCGACAATGCCGCGACCGCCGCGACCGCCGGCACGGCCGCGCCCGCCGCGACCGCCGGCACGGCCGCGCCCGCGCTCGGCAGCCCCGTTCGCCCCGCGTCCTTCGAGGACGCCGCCCCCCTCCCGGCCCATCCCGCCCCCGCCCCCGCCGCCTCGGCCCGGCGGATGCGCTTCGAGTTCGCGTGAGGTGAGCATGGACGCGCCCGCCCCCGCCCCCGCGCCCGAGGTCGTCCCGGAGGAGGACGGGCTGCGCGCCGACCTCTACGACCTGCTGGCCGCGCTGCTGGCGCGACCGCCCGACGCGGGGATGCTGCGGACCTGCGCCGGGCTCGACGGCGACGCCACGCCCTTGGGCCGCGCGATCGGCGCGCTCGCGCGCGTCGCGGGGGCGACCGGGCCCGCCGCGGCCCGCGCGGAGTTCGACGCGCTCTTCGTCGGGCTGGGCCGCGGGGAGCTCTTGCCCTACGCCAGCTACTACCTCACCGGCTTCCTCAACGAGAAGCCGCTCGCCAAGCTCAGGCGCGACATGCGGGGGCTCGGGATCGAGCGCGCCGGGGGCGTGTTCGAGCCCGAGGACGGCGTCGCCTCGCTGATGGAGATGATGGCCGGGCTGATCCGCGGCCGCTTCGGCGCGCCCGCCACCCTCGTCCGGCAGCGCGACTTCTTCGCTACCCATGTCGGCCCCTGGGCCGGCCACTTCTTCGCCGACCTCGAAGGGGCGCGCGGCTCGGTGCTCTACGCGCCGGTCGGCGCGGCGGGGCGCGCCTTCATGGAGATCGAGCGCGAGGCGTTCCGGATGGGCGCCTGAGCGACACGGCACGAGGGCACGAGGGCCGCGAGCCGGCCCGTCACGAGGGCACGAGGGCCGCGAGCCGGCCCGTCACGAGGGCACGAGGGCCGCGAGCCGGCCCGTCACGAGGGCACGAGGGCCGCGAGCCGGCCCGTCACGAGGGCACGAGGGCCGCGAGCCGGCCCGTCACGAGGGCAAGGAGGGATCCGATGGCACAGACCAAGGGCACCACGCGGCGCGCGATGCTGCTCGCCGGGCTCGGCGCGCCGGCGGCGGCCGCGGCCGCGGCGACCGGCGCCGAGCCGGCCGAGGCGCGCCCGACCGACGAGGCCGGCCACGCCCTGATGCGCGAGACCGAGCACACCCGCGCCTACTTCGCATCCGCGCGGTTCTGAGCCGCGACGCCAGACCCGCGGCGCCAGACCCGCGACCGTCCGCGCGCCGTCGGGCGCCGCACCCTGAGGAGGGACACCCATGCTGAGGAAGAAGAGCCCAGAGGCCCCCCGCGACGCCGCCCCGCGCGGCATCCTGAGCGCGGCGGCCGAGCACCGGGTGGACCGCCGCGGCTTCCTGAGGGGCTCGGGCCTCGCCATCGGGGGGCTCGCCGCGATCTCGGCCACCGGCGGCACGGTGCGCCCGGCCACGGCGCAGGCGGTGGTCGTGCCCGACCTCGCGCGTGTGAAGTCGGTCTGCACCCACTGCTCGGTCGGCTGCACCGTGATCGCCGAGGTCGAGGACGGCGTGTGGATCGGCCAGGAGCCCGGCTGGGACAGCCCGTTCAACATGGGCGCCCACTGCGCCAAGGGCGCCTCGGTGCGCGAGCACGCCCATGGGGAGCGGCGGCTGAAGTATCCGATGAAGCGCGAGGGCGGCGCCTGGGTGCGGGTCTCCTGGGAGCAGGCGATTGCGGAGATCGGCGACCGGATGCTCGCCATCCGCGAGGAGTCGGGGCCCGATTCCGTCTACTGGCTCGGCTCGGCCAAGCACTCCAACGAGCAGGCATACCTGTTCCGCAAGTTCGCGGCCTACTGGGGCACCAACAACGTCGATCACCAGGCGCGCATCTGCCACTCGACCACCGTGGCGGGCGTGGCGAACACCTGGGGCTACGGCGCCATGACCAACTCCTACAACGACATCGCCAACTCCAAGGCGATCTTCATCATCGGCGGCAACCCCGCCGAGGCGCACCCGGTCTCGCTGCTGCACCTGCTGTCGGCCAAGGAGAAGAACGGCGCGCCCTTGATCGTGTGCGACCCGCGCTTCACCCGCACCGCGGCGCACGCCGACGAGTACGTGCGCCTGCGCCCCGGCTCCGACGTGGCCCTCGTCTGGGGCCTGCTGTGGCACATCTTCGAGAACGGGCTCGAGGACGAGGAGTTCATCCGCACCCGCGTCTGGGGGATGGATCAGATCCGCCAGGAGGTCGCGCGCTGGACCCCCGAGGAGGTCGAGCGCGTCACCGGCGTGCCCGGCGCCCAGCTCGAGCGCGTGGCCAGGACGCTCGCGGCCAACAAGCCCGGCACCGTGATCTGGTGCATGGGCGGCACCCAGCACACCAACGGCAACAACAACACCCGCGCCTACTGCATCCTCCAGCTCGCGCTGGGCAACATGGGCGTGGCGGGCGGCGGCACCAACATCTTCCGCGGCCACGACAACGTGCAGGGCGCGACCGACCTCGGCGTGCTCGCCGACACCCTGCCCGGCTACTACGGGCTCAACGAGGGCGCCTGGGCGCATTGGGCGCGGGTCTGGCAGGAGGACATCGACTGGCTCCAGGGACGCTTCGCGGTGATGCCCGGCGCCGAGGCCGACGGCTCGGACCGCCTGATGATGAGCTTCAACGGCATCACGGTGAGCCGCTGGATCGACGGCGTGCTCGAGGATCCCGAGAACCTCGAGCAGCCCGCCAACACGCGCGCGATGGTGTTCTGGGGCCACGCGCCCAACTCGCTCACCCGGATGCCCGAGCAGAAGGCCGCGATGGAGAAGCTCGACCTCCTCGTGGTCGTGGACCCCTACCCCACCGTGACGGCCGTGCTCCAGGATCGGACGGACGGCGTCTACCTGCTGCCGGCCTCGACCCAGTTCGAGACCTACGGCTCGGTCACGGCCTCGAACCGCTCGCTGCAATGGCGCGAGAAGATCGTCGAGCCGCTGTTCGAGAGCCTGCCGGACCACGTGATCATGGCCCGCTTCGCCGAGCATTTCGGCTTCGCGGACCGGCTCTTCCGCAACATCGAGGTGGTGGACGGCGAGCCGCTGGTCGAGGATCTGACGCGCGAGTTCAACCGCGGCATGTGGACGATCGGCTACTCCGGCCAGTCGCCCGAACGGATGCGCCTGCACATGCAGAACCAGCAGACCTTCGACCGCAACACGCTGCGCGCCAATGGCGGGCCGGCCGACGGCGACTACTACGGCCTGCCCTGGCCCTGCTGGGGGCCGCCGGAGATGAACCACCCCGGCACCGCCAACCTCTACGACCTGTCGCTGCCGGTGGCCGAGGGGGGCCTCACCTTCCGCGCCCGCTTCGGCGTCGAGTACGAAGGCGAGAACCTGCTCGCCGAGGGGGTCTACTCCAAGGGCTCCGAGATCGAGGACGGCTACCCCGAGTTCACCATGGCGATGCTCGAGGAGCTCGGCTGGGACGAGGATCTGACGCCCTGGGAGAGCCGCATGATCGACTGGGTGGCGGGCTTCGTCGACCAGATCCCGAGGGCCGAGGACGGCGAGGTCGGCGAGACCGAGTTCCAGGGCGAGCGGCCCTCGGACTACAAGGAGAAGCGCGGCGGCGTGAACTGGAAGACCGACCTCTCGGGCGGCATCCAGCGCGTGGCCATCGCGCATGGCTGCGCGCCCTTCGGCAACGCCAAGGCCCGCGCGGTGGTGTGGACCTTCCCCGACCCGGTGCCGCTGCACCGCGAGCCGCTCTACACCGCGCGCCGCGACCTGGTGGAGGACTACCCGACCTACGACGACAAGGTGTTCTGGCGGGTGCCCACGCTCTACGCCTCGATCCAGGCGCAGGACTTCTCCCAGGAGTATCCGATCATCCTGACCTCAGGGCGGCTCGTGGAGTACGAGGGCGGCGGCGACGAGACCCGCTCGAACCCCTGGCTCGCGGAACTCCAGCAGGAGATGTTCGTCGAGATCAACCCGTATGACGCCAACAACCGCGGCGTGCGCGACGGCTCGATGGTCTGGGTCGAGGGGCCCGAGCAGGGCCGCGTGCTGGTGCGTGCGATGGTGACGCCGCGGGTGGACGAGGGCGTGGCCTTCATGCCCTTCCACTTCGGCGGCCACTACCAGGGCGTGGACCTGCGCGGGAAGTATCCCGAGGGCGCCGACCCCTACGTGCTGGGCGAGTCGTGCAACACCGCCCAGACCTACGGCTACGACAGCGTGACCATGATGCAGGAGACCAAGGCCACTCTCTGCAAGATCACCGCGGCCTAAGGAGAGAGATCATGGCGAGAGCGAAGTTCCTCTGCGATGTCGAGCGCTGCATCGAGTGCAACGCCTGCGTCACCGCGTGCAAGAACGAGAACGAGGTGCCCTGGGGCATCAACCGAAGGCGCGTCGTCACCATCGAGGACGGCCAGCCCGGCGAGCGGTCGATCTCGGTCGCCTGCATGCACTGCTCGGACGCGCCCTGCGCGGCCGTCTGCCCGGTGGACTGCTTCTACAACACCGACGATGGCGTGGTGCTGCACTCCAAGGATCTCTGCATCGGCTGCGGCTACTGCTTCTACGCTTGCCCCTTCGGCGCGCCGCAGTACCCGCAGGCCGGCAACTTCGGATCGCGCGGCAAGATGGACAAATGCACCTTCTGCAACGGCGGCCCCGAGCCCGACGGCTCCGAGATCGAGTTCGCCAAATACGGGCGCAACCGCATCGCGGAAGGAAAGCTGCCGATCTGCGCCGAGATGTGCTCCACCAAGGCGCTGCTCGCCGGCGACGGCGACGCGGTCTCGGACGTCTACCGCGAGCGCGTGGTGGCGCGCGGCTTCGGCTCGGGCGCCTGGGGATGGGGCACGGCCTACGGCAACCAGGAGATCTGACGCCCCGGGGCGCCGCGCGGCGCCCCGGCACCATCGGGCGGGCCGCCGGCCGCCATGCGAAGCGACACGAGGAGAGCCATGCTGCGTTCTTTGATCCTGGTCCTCGGCCTGGCCTCGGCCGCGGCGCTCGGGTGGACGGCGGCCGCGCAGGACGCTCCGCCCGCCCTGGCCGACGATCCCGCCGCCGTCGCCGCCGAGGTCGAGAGCCTCGGCACCGGCCAGACGCTGGAGGACATCCTCGCGCGCCAGAACGGCCAGCGCGGGCTCGACACCGACCCCGACAGCGTCGTCGGCGCGGCCGGCCGCCTCGGCGGCCCGGCCAACCCCGGCGCGGAGGCCTACCGCGAGTTCCGCTCCGGCACGGGCGGGGTCACGGTGACGAGCGCGGGCCCCGCCTCGGAGGTGCTGATCCAGGAGGGCGGCATCCCCTGGCTCGAGTTCCGCCGAGGGCCGCTCGTCGGCTGGGGCGGCGCGCTGCTCCTCGGCGTGCTGGTGCTGCTCGCGGCCTTCTACATGGTCGTTGGGACCGTGCGCATCCGAGGCCGGCGCACCGGCCGGGTGGTGCGGCGCTTCAACCTGTTCGAGCGCACCGCCCACTGGGTGCTGGCGGGGTCGTTCATCCTGCTGTCGCTCACCGGGCTCTTCACGCTCCTCGGGCGGCCCTTCCTCATCCCGCTGATCGGGCGGGAGGCCTACGCGGCGCTCGCGCAGGGGTCCAAATGGGTCCACAACAACGTCTCCTGGGCCTTCATGGCGGCGCTCGTCGTGGTCTTCGTGCTGTGGGTGGCCCAGAACATCCCGCGGCGCGGCGACATCGCCTGGCTGAGGGCGGGCGGGGGCTTCCTCGGCGGGCGCCATGTGCCCGCGCGCAAGTTCAACGCCGGCCAGAAGGCGATCTTCTGGTCCGTGATCATCCTCGGCGGCTCGATCTCGCTCTCGGGCCTGTCGCTCCTCTTCCCCTTCGAGCTGCCGATGTTCTCCAAGACCTTCGGCCTTCTCGACGCGACCGGGATCCCGGGCGCGCTCGGCGCCGACCTGCCCACCGCGCTCGCGCCCCAGGAGGAGATGCAGCTCGCCCAAGGCTGGCACGCGATCGTCGCCTTCGTGCTGATGGCGATCGCGCTGGCGCACATCTACATCGGCACCATCGGCATGGAGGGCGCCTATGCCGCCATGGGACGCGGCCGGGTGGACGAGCAGTGGGCGCGCGAGCACCACGAGATCTGGCTCGACGAGGTCCGCCGCCGCCACCCCGAGGCGATCGAGCCCGAGGACGGGCCGCGCGGGGCGCGGGGCACCGCCGCCACGCCGGCCGAGTGAGCGGCGCCCGGCGTCGCGGCGGGCGCCTCGGGCCGCTCGTCGCGGGGGCGATCCTCGCGGCGCTCTCGGCGCCCGCCGCGTCCGCGCAGGACGGCCCGCTCGCGGGCCATGGCGGGCCGGTCATGGGCATCGCCGTCTCGTCCGAGGGCGCGGTCGCCACGGCGAGCTTCGACAACTCCGTGGGGCTCTGGGACGAGGGCGATCCGCGCTGGCTCGAAGGCCACGTCGCCGCCGTGGTGGCGGTGGCCTTCACGCCCGACGGGCGGATCGTCTCGGGCGGAGACGACTTCGACGTCCGGCTGTGGGATCCCGCGACCGGCGCCTCTTCGGTGATCGGGCGCCACCGGGGCAAGGTCGCGGACCTCGCCGTGTCGGGCGATCTGGTGGCCTCGGCGGGCTGGGACGGCGCGATCGGGCTCTGGCCGCTCGACGGCGGCCCCGGCCGGACGCTTCTCGGCCATGACGGCGCCGTCACCGCGGTGGCCTTCCTCGGCGACGCGCTCGTCTCGGGCTCGGCCGACGGGACGGTGCGGGTCTGGGACGTGGAGAGCGGCGCGGAGACGCGGCGGCTGGTCCCGGGCGGCCTCGGCGTCGGCGCCCTGGCGGCGGGTCCGGGCTGGCTCGCCTACGGCGCCGCCGACGGGACGGCCCGGGTGCTCGACGCCGCCACCGGCGAGGTGCTCGCCGATCTCGGCGTCCCCGGCTCCCCGGTCCTCGCGCTCGCCGTCTCGCCCCGAGGCGACCGGCTCGCCGTCGGCGGCGCCGACGGCCGCGTGAGCGTCGCCGAAACCGCCGGCTGGGAGGTCGTGCGCTCCTTCCAGGGCGCGGCCTCGGGCCCGGTCTGGGCGCTCGCCTTCGCGGGCGACCGGCTGCTCGGCGGCGGGATAGACGCGCGCGTGCCGGTCTGGGCGGTGGACGAGCCCGGCCCGCCGCTCGCCGCGGGGACGAAGGCGCCGCCCGCGGCCTCGAACGGCGAGCGCCAGTTCCGCCGCAAATGCTCGATCTGCCACACGCTGACGTCCCGTGGCGAGCGTCGCGCCGGCCCGCCGCTCGGGGGCGTGATCGGGCGCCCCGCGGGCGCGGTCGAAGGCTACCCCTACTCCGACGCACTCGCGGGCTCTGGCATCGTCTGGGACGCCGCGAGCATCGACGCCCTGTTCGACCGCGGTCCCGACCTCTACGTTCCCGGCACGATCATGCCGACGCAGCGCATCGCGGGCGCAGGCGACCGGCGCGACCTGATCGACTACCTCGCCCGGGCCGGATCGGAGCCCGCGGCCGGCGACGCAGGGGGGACGGAATGAAGGCCATGCTGATCGCGGCCGTGGCGATGGCGGTCATCGCGGTGGGCGCCTACCTCGCGCTGGGCTCGCTCGACTTCTCGATCGAGGACCGCACCAGCGCCGACAGCGTTAGGCTCTGAGGTCCGTCCGGCGGCCGAGGTCGCGGGGGCCGGTCCGCACGACGCGGTCGAGCGGCCTCCGGCCTGCCTTCACGAGGGCCTGCCTTCACGAGGGCCTGCCGGTGTCCTCGTCATCGTCCGAGCGTCCAGGACAGCCTGAAGAGCCGGCGGCACGGCGCGGCGGCGGGCGGCGTGATACCTCACCGAAGGCATCCCCGCGCCGACGCTCGGGCCGGGGCACTCCCGCCGTGCGCTCCCAGCGTGCGCTCCCGCCGAGCGCTCCTGCCGAGCGCTCCTGCCGAGCGGCGCCGGCCGGGTGGTGCCCGCGGCGGGACTCGAACCCGCATGGCCGTGGCCGGAGGATTTTAAGTCCCCTGTGTCTGCCGATTCCACCACGCGGGCCTTCGCTGCGGACAGGGTAGCCGGCCGGAGGGCCGGCGCAAGCCGCGCTCGGGTTCGGCGCAAGCGCCCGGGCCCGCGGCCCGCGCCCGGGCCCGCGGCCGGACTCAGAGGTCGCGCTCGGGCGGGCCGTCGAGGAGCGCGCGCTCCGCGAGCCAGGGGTTGAGCCGCAGCGCCTCGCGCAGCTGCGCCTGGCCCTCCTCGTCGCGCCCCAGCCCGATGAGCGTCAGCGCCCGGCCCGACAGCACGCCCAGATGCTCGGGCGAAAGCGCCATCGCGCGGTCGAGGTCGGCCAGCGCCGCCGCGAAGTCCTGCCGCAGGAAGGAGGCGAAGCCGCGCTGGTTCCAGCCCTCGGCGTAGTCGGGGCAGTAGGCCACCAGCTCGTCGAGCGCCGCCGCCGCGCGCTCCAGGTCGCCCCGGGCGATCATCGCCCGCCCCCGGTCGAGCAGCCCCTGCGCGCGCTCGTCGGGCGCGTCGGCCCAGATCGCCCAAAGCGCGCGCGAGGCGCCCTGGGCCTCCATCGGGCCAGGGGCCATGCGCAGCTCCCGCATCAGCGCGCGCCGCTCGTCCTCGCGGTCGGGCGGGGCCGGGCACGCGGCATCCTGCGCCGCGGCCGTGCCGGCGGTGAGGAAGGCGAGGACGACCATCGTTCGGACCATGAGCCGAAGGGTGGCGCGCCGGGCCGGCGGGTCAAGGACCGCGAACGGGCCACCGGCCCTAGCCCTGGCGGGCGCCGCCTCCGTGAGACCCGGCGCGCGACCGCGCCAGGCGGCGGCGCGTGCCGTCCCGGTCCCGACCCGCGC
This sequence comes from uncultured Alphaproteobacteria bacterium, assembly GCA_963799455.1. Taxonomy (GTDB): domain Bacteria; phylum Pseudomonadota; class Alphaproteobacteria; order Rhodobacterales; family Rhodobacteraceae; genus CAWCXF01. Next base: position 824,328 of record CAWCXF010000008.1, read on the forward strand.
CGGCGGGGGCGTCCGAAGGCCCCTCCCCGCGCTCGGGCGGTTCGCGGACACCACCGGCGCCCCGGCGCGATCCCGGCCTGACCGTCGAGCCATGTCGGCGCGCCGCCGGCCCCCGAGCCCCCCGCCGGTCGAAGGCGCCCACGCGCGCCGGACGGTCGGGCGATGCGCCCGTCCGCGGAGGGGGCCGTCCGGCCCGATCCGGGGCGGGCCAGGCGACGTTGCACGGACCGGCGACGACCTCGGGCGGCATCCGCGATCCGCCCGCCCCAGACACGGCTCCACTCGGCGCGGATCCCCCTCGACGTCGGGCTCGTCGTCGGCCGGGCGGACGCGCTCGACGAGCCGAGCGCCAGCCACGGTCCATGGCGAGCGACGGCTAGCGCGCGTCGCCGAGCGAGGCGCCGATCTGGGTCACGAACTCGCTCTGCAAGGCGACGGCGACGCCGGCGGCGACGCCGGCGGCCAGGCCGAGCGCGAAGGCGAGCAGCACCAGCGGATCAGCCGTCGGGGCGCCGCGCAGGCGCGGCTGCCGGGCCGCGGTCCGGCGGGGCAGCACGCGCGTGAAGGTCCGGAGCCATGATCCCATGACGCCGCTTTGCCCTCGTCATGGGGCGAGGGCAGGGCGAGCGTGAGGCGATTGCGCGGCGGGGCGTCCGCGCGGGCCTCAGGCGTCGCGCACGATCGCGGCGAAGCGGTCGAACAGCGGCCCGTTGCAGGCCACCACCGCGCCGTCGGCGAGGATGTCGCCCTCGCGGTCGATCGGCTCCGCCAGGCCCCCCGCCTCACGCAGGATCACCAGCCCCGCGGCGACGTCCCAGGGGTTGATCCCGCGCTCCCAGTAGCCCTCGTAGCGGCCCGCCGCGACGTAGGCCAGGTCGAGCGCCGCCGCGCCCCAGCGCCGCACGCCCGCGCAGACCGGCAGGAGCCGCGCGAGATCCTGGAGCGTCGCGGGCAGGTCCGGGCGCCCGCCGAAGGGCAGCCCCGTGGCGAACACGCTCTCGATCATCGCGCGCCGGCCCGAGACGCGCAGACGGGTCTCGTTGAGATGGGCGCCTTGCCCGCGCTCGGCGGTGAAGATCTCGTCCTTGGCCGGGTCGAAGATCACGCCGGCCACCACCTCGCCCTTGTGCTCGAGCGCGACCGAGACGGCCCAGTGCGGCATGCCGTGGAGGAAGTTGGTCGTGCCGTCCAAGGGGTCCACGATCCAGCGCCGCGTCGGGTCGGCGCCGGGGATCTCGGCGCCCCCCTCCTCGGCGAGCCAGCCGTAGTTCGGCCGCGCGCCCATCAGCTCCTCCTTGAGGATGGCCTCCGAGGCGATGTCGGCCTTGGAGACGAAGTCGCCCGGCCCCTTGGCGCCGACCTGGAGGTTCTCGACCTCGCGGAAGTCCTTGACGAGCGAGCGCCCGGCCTTGCGCACGGCCTTGACCATGACGTTGAGGTTGGCGCTGCCCTTCATGTCGTCTCCTGATCTGCCCGCAACGACGGGTGCGCCCGCAGCGACGGGTGGGCCCGCAGCGACGGGGGCGGCCGTGGCGGCGGCGCGTCCCGCTGCCGCGGAGGCGGCCCGCGCGTATAGGCGCCCAGACGGCGGGTGCCAAGCCGGTCGGCCTGCGCCGTCGCCGTCGGGACCGGGCGCGGAGCCCTGCGATCCGCGACACGCGCCGCGGCGCTTGGCCGACGCGCCGATCCGGGCTAGGTGCGGCGATGCCGCGATGCCGCATACGGAGCCGCCATGACCGCCGTCTCGTTCGAGGTCTTCCCGCCGCGCAGCGTGCTCGCCGCCTTCCGCCTCCAGGACGCGCTGCGCGCGCTGGCACCTGTCGGCCCCGAATACGTGTCCGTCACCTACGGCGCCGGCGGCTCGACCCGCGGGCTGACGATCGAGACGATGCGCGCGATCAAGCGCGGGATGGGCCTCGACGTGGCGGGGCACCTCACCTGCGTCGGCGCCTCGCGCTCCGAGACCATGGATTCAGCCGAGGCGTATCACGAGGAGGGCGCGCGCGAGGTGGTGGCGCTGCGCGGCGACCCGGTGGACGGCGGCGCCTTCTCGGCCCATCCCGACGGCTTCCCCGACGCCTGCGCGCTGGTCTCGGCGCTGGCCGCGACGGGACGGCACCGCATCCATGTCGGCGCCTACCCCGACCCCCACCCCGAAGCCTCCGGCGAGGGCGCCGACGTGGCCTGGCTCAAACGCAAGATCGACGCGGGCGCCCATGCCGCGATCACGCAGTTCTTCTTCGAGGCCGACACCTACTTCCGCTTCCGCGACGCCGCCCGCGACGCCGGGATCGCGGCGCCGATCGTGCCGGGCGTGCTCCCGGTCGGGCGCTGGGCCAAGGTCTCGCGCTTCGCCCGCTCGTGCGGCGCGCGGATCCCCGACTGGGTGGAGGAGGCGTTCGCGCGGGCGGGCCCGGAGGGCGAGGCGGCGCTCGGCGCCGACCTCGCGGCCGAGCTCTGCGGCCGGCTGATCGAGGGGGGCGTGGACACGATCCACTTCTACGCGCTCAACCAGGCCGAACCGACGCTGGAGGTCTGCCGTCGCCTCGGGCTCGGCGACGCCGCCCGGCGCGACGCGGCCTGAGGCGCGCGCGCGGCGCCCCCTGGCCCGATGGAGAGCCCCATGCAGCACGCGGCCCGCGGCCCCGAGGATCTCCCCACGCACGAGCAGATGCTGTCGATGTCGGGGCTGGAGTTCATGCGCGCGATGCGCGAGGGCCGCCTCGCGGGGCCGCCCATTGCCGGCGCGCTGGGCTACGAGCTCCACGCGGTCGAGGAGGGCCGCGTGGTGTTCCGCGGCACGCCGCGCTTCGAGTTCACCAACCCGATGGGGACGGTGCATGGCGGCTGGTACGGCACGCTCCTGGACAGCGCGATGGCCTGCGCGGTGCTGACGAAGCTGCCGCGAGGGGCCTTCTACACGACGCTCGAATACAAGGTGAACGTCGTGCGCGCGATCCCGCTGGGCGCCGAGATCCTGTGCGAGGGGACGGCGCTCCATGTCGGGCGCACCACGGGCGTCGCCACGGGCGAGATCCGCGGCGTCGAGGACGGCCGCCTCCACGCCACGGGATCGACCACCTGCATCGTCATGCAGGGTTAGCGCCGCGGGATCGGCCTGGATCGCCTCACCCCGGTCATGGCGGGCGCCGCCCGGCAGGGGGCGCCGCGATCCGGCGGGCGGCGGGGGGGCCGCGAGAGGGCAGGCCGGCCCACCCCGACCCAAGACGGATGAGCCGCATGCCGATCCGGACCGCCCGGGCGAAGCGCCGCCCGCCCGCCGCGCGCCGTCCCGAGGCCTCCGGTCCGCGAACAGCGCTCCGTCATGCGGGGTCGGCGCCGCGACCTATTCGGCGGCGACCGCCTGGCCCTGCATCGCCTCCCACATGCGCATCGGCGTGAAGGGCATCTGGACCGGGCCCACGCCGAGCGGCGCCACGGCGTCGGTGACGGCGTTGGCGACGGCGGCGAGCGCGCCCACCGTGCCGGCCTCGCCGCAGCCCTTCATGCCGAGCACGTTGGCCGTCGAGGGCACGGGCTCGGAGTAGAAGGCGATCATCGGCACGTCCTGCGCGCGCGGCATGGCGTAGTCCATGAAGGTGGCCGTCAGGAGCTGGCCGTCCGCGTCGTAGACGGTGTGCTCGGCGATCGCCTGGCCGATGCCCTGGGCCACCCCGCCATGGACCTGGCCCTCGGCCAGCAGCGGGTTGATGAGGTTGCCGAAATCGTCCGTCACGGTGTAGCGGGTGACGGCGACGCGCCCCGTGTCGGGGTCGATCTCGACCTCGGCCACATGCGCGCCGTTGGGGAAGGAGCGCCCCGGCAGCGTCGCGCGCCTCTCGTGGACCAGGAGGTCGGTGCGCCCCTTCGCGCGCGCCATCTCGGCCGCCTCCAGCATCGTCGGTGCGAGGTTCGAGCCCTTCACCCGGAAGCGCTGGTCGTCGAAGGACACGTCCGCGGCGTCCGCCCCTGCCTCCTCGGCGAGGAAGGCCCCGAACGCCTCGACCATGGCGCCGACGGTGGCGAGCGTCGCGCTGCCTTGCGTCGTCACCGAGCGCGAGCCGCCCGTCCCGCCGCCCTGCGCGATGAGGTCCGAGTCGCCCTGCACGACGCGGATCGCCTCGACCGGCACGCCGGTCTGGTCCGACAGGAACTGGGCGTAGACGGTCTCGTGCCCCTGCCCGTTCGACTGGGTGCCGACGTAGAGCGACACCGCGCCGTCCTCGTGGAACTCGACCTTCGCGCCCTCGGACGGGTCGCCCAGGATCGACTCGATGTAGTAGCACAGGCCCTGGCCGAGGAGCTTGCCGCGGGCGCGGGCCGCCTCCCTGCGCGCCGCGAACCCGTCCGCGTCGGCCTCCCCGCGCACCCGGTCCATGACGCGCGCGAAGTCGCCCACGTCGTAGGTCTCGCCCGCGGCGGTCTCGTAGGGGAACTCACGGATGAAGTTCACGCGGCGAAGCTCCCACGGGTCCACGCCCAGCTCGCGCGCGGCCTGGTCCATCATGCGCTCGAGCACGTAGATCGCCTCGGGCCGCCCCGCGCCGCGATAGGCGTCCACCTGCACCGTGTTGGTGAACACGGCCCGCGTGCGCATGAACGCCGCCTGCACGTCGTAGCACCCCGTGAACACGCGGGAGAACAGGAAGCCCTGGATGAGCTGCGCGAACTGCGAGCAGTAGGCGCCGAGGTTCGACAGCGTGTCCACACGGTAGCCGACGAGCTTGTTTGCCTCGTCGAAGGCCATCTCGGCCGTCGAGACGAGGTCGCGCCCGGCGTGGTCCGACAGCATCGACTCGGTGCGCTCGGCCATCCAGCGCACGGGCCGGCCCGCGAGCTTCGCGGCGAAGGCCACCAGGATCTCCTCGGGATAGGGCGCGCCCTTCATGCCGAAGCCGCCGCCCACGTCGGGGGTCGTCACGCGCACGCGGCCCTCGTCGATCCGCAGCACGCGCGCGAGCTCGGCGCGGTTGGTCCACACCCCCTGGCCGTTGACGCACAGATGCACCCGGCCGTCCGTCTCGGGGTCGCCCGTCCACTCGGCCCAGGCGCCGCGGGGCTCCATCGAGTTGGCGATCACGCGGTTGTCGGCGATCTCCATCCGCACGGTGCGCGCGGCACGCCCGAAGGCCTCCTCGACCGCGGCCTCGTCGCCGAGCGCCCAGTCGAAGGCCAAATTGTCGGGCGCCTCGTCGTGCAGCGCCTCCCCGCCCGGCTCGACCTCCATGTGGGCGGGCCGCTCGGCGAGGTCGGGGATGATCAGCTCGGCCGCGTCGCGCGCCTGGTCGAGCGTCCCGGCCACCACCACGGCCAGGGGCTCGCCCACGTAGCGCACCCGGCCGCGGGCCAGCAGCGGCCGCTCGGGGGCCGCGGCGGGCGAGCCGTCGCGGTTCTTCACCGTGTGGTAGGACATGGTGTCGTCGAGCCCGGCCTTCGCCAGATCCTCGGCCGTCAGCACGCAGGCGACGCCTGGCGCCCCGCGCGCCGCGTCGGCGTCGATGCCCTGGATGTCGGCATGCGCCACGGTCGATCGCACGACGACGGCGTGCAGCGCGCCCTCGGGCGCGATGTCGTCCACGTAGCGGCCCTGCCCAGTGAGGAAGCGCGCGTCCTCCAGGCGGCGGACGGGCTGAGACCTGCCGAACTTCTCCATGTCGTGCTCCTGCATCGGGCGCCTCGAAGGCGGGCGCGGCAGACGTAGCGCGCCCCAGGCGCGATGCCCAGCGCGTCCGCGCGACGCGACCCGAGCGCGGGCTGCGGACCGGAGCGCCGACGCGGACCGGAACGCCGGCGCGGTCCGAGCGCGGACAGCGGTTCGGACCGCCGGCCCGACCGGACCATCGGCCCGACCGCATCGGCGGCCCGACCGGAGCGGCGGTTCGTTCGGAGCCCTCGGCCTGCGCGCGAGGCCGGCCCCTCGGCTCGATGCCGCGCCCCGTTCCCGAGGCGGCGAGCGCGCGCGGGCTCAAGTTCCGCTTGAATGTCAATCTAAAGTTGGAAATGACGACCCGGATCCGGGGGACACGCCATGGACAAGACCTTCGACGCCGCCGCGGCCGAGCCGCGGATCACGCAGGCCTGGGAGGCCGCGGGCGCCTTCCGGGCGGGCGCGGGCGCCTCTCGCGCGCAGACCTTCTGCGTGATGATCCCGCCGCCCAACGTGACGGGCTCGCTGCACATCGGGCACGCGTTCAACAACACGCTCCAGGACGTGCTGGTGCGCTGGCACCGGATGCGCGGCTTCGACACGCTCTGGCAGCCCGGCCAGGACCACGCCGGCATCGCCACGCAGATGGTCGTCGAGCGGGAGTTGGCGAAAGAGGGGAAGCGGCGCACCGACCCTGACTTGGGCCGCGAGAAATTTGTGGAACTCGTCTGGGAGCAGAAGGAGCGCTCGGGCGGCACGATCATCGAGCAGTTGAAGCGCCTCGGCGCCTCCTGCGACTGGTCGCGCAACGACTTCACGATGGACGAGCACTATCAAGTCGCGGTTCGAAAGGTGTTCGTGGACCTCTACGACAAGGGCATCGTCTACCGCGGCAAGCGGCTGGTGAACTGGGATCCCCACTTCGAGACCGCGATCTCGGACCTCGAGGTCGAGAACGTCGAGGCCGCGGGCCACATGTGGCACTTCCGCTACCCGCTCGCGGGCGGCGAGACCTACGAATACGTCGAGCGCGACGAGGACGGCCGCGAGACCCTGCGCGAGACGCGCGATTACATCTCCATCGCCACCACGCGGCCCGAGACGATGCTGGGCGACGGGGCCGTGGCTGTCCACCCCTCCGACGAGCGCTACGCGCCCATCGTCGGCAAGCTCTGCGAGATCCCCGTGGGCCCGCGCGAGCACCGCCGGCTGATCCCGATCGTCACCGACGAGTATCCCGACCCGGCCTTCGGCTCGGGCGCCGTCAAGATCACCGGCGCGCACGACTTCAACGACTACGCCGTCGCCACCCGCAACGGCATCCCGCTCTACCGGCTGATGGACACGCGCGCGGCGATGCGCACCGACGGGTTGCCCTACGAGGAGGCGGCTGGGATCGCGGGCGAGATCGCGCGCGGCGAGCGCGAGGCCGGCGACGTCGAGGCCCTCAACCTCGTGCCCGAGGACCTGCGCGGGCTCGACCGGCTGGAGGCCCGCGCCCGCGTCGTGGCGCAGATCACCGCCGAGGGGCTGGCCGTCATGGTGCCTTCGACCGACCCGAGGCTCGGCGCGCCCGGCAAGGGGAGCGCGTCGCGGGAGGGAGGCCGGGGCGCGGGGGATGCGGAGCCCGGCGCCCCGGCCCCCGAGCCGGGGCCTCGATCCATTGGCGCGGAGGCCCCGGATCAAGTCCGGGGCGCCGGGGGCATGACGGCCCCGGTCGAGCCCGAGGAGGGCGGGGAGGCGCGGGCCGACGCCCTCGTCCCCCTGGTCGAGCCGAAGCTGATCGTGCAGCCGATGGGCGACCGCTCGAAGGTCGTCATCGAGCCGATGCTGACCGACCAGTGGTTCGTGGACACCGACCGGATCGTCGGGCCGGCCATCGACTCGGTGCGCGAGGGGATGGCGAGGCCCGAGGGCTCCGTGGAGGGCACGCGGATCCTGCCCGAGCAGGACGCCAAGGTCTACTTCAACTGGCTGGAGGCCATCGAGCCCTGGTGCATCTCGCGCCAGCTTTGGTGGGGACATCGGATCCCGGTTTGGTATGGCCACCTCTGCATCTGTGCGGGCACGGAGTGCCTTCGGCTCAAGTGAAAGAAGCAGGAGAGGATACTCGGGTGATCTGCAAGCTCAATGGGGACAGATTCGCATCGTCTCGATGATGTTGGAGACAGCGAGTTTCTGTTCCGCTTCTGGCTTTAAACGCAGCCAAGGCGAAAGGCTAGCCCGAGACTACGTTTCCAAGGCGTTCAGATGAGCTAGGCGTCAACTTGCGTGAAGTGCCGATCAGACACTTCGAGATTGTCTCGGACGTGTTGGATTACATACCGGCCGGTCAACTTGCTGACCTCGCCGTATTGCCACTTTGGCGCGACCCCGACGTCCTCGACACCTGGTTCTCCTCCGCGCTCTGGCCCTTCGCCACGCTGGGCTGGCCCGAGGACACGCCCGAGTATCGCCGCTACTTCCCCACCGACGTGCTCGTCACGGGCTTCGACATCATCTTCTTCTGGGTCGCCCGGATGATGATGATGAGCCACGAGATGACCGGCCGCGCGCCCTTCCACACCGTCTACGTCCACGCGCTGGTGCGCGACGAGACCGGCGCCAAGATGTCGAAGTCGAAGGGCAACGTCGTCGATCCGCTCGACCTCATCGACCGCTACGGCGCCGACGCGCTGCGCTTCACGCTCGCGGCCTCGGCCGCCATGGGCCGCGATATCCGCATGGCCGAGTCCCGCGTCGAGGGCCACCGCAACTTCGCCACCAAGCTCTGGAACGCCGCGCGCTTCGCGAGGCTCAACGACGCCCGCTTCGGCGGCGAGCGCCCCGAGGCGCGGCTGACCGTCAACCGCTGGATCCTCGGCGAGACGGGCCGCGTGCGCGAGGCGGTGGACGCCGCGCTGACCGCCTACCGCTTCAACGAGGCGGCGAGCACCCTCTACGCCTTCGTCTGGGGCCGGGTCTGCGACTGGTATCTGGAGATGGCCAAGCCGCTCCTCGACGGCGAGGGCGCCGAGGAGACGCGCGCGACGATGGGCTGGGTGATCGACCAGTGCCTGATCCTGCTCCACCCCATCATGCCCTTCGTCACCGAGGCGCTCTGGGCCGAGCTGGCTGAGCGGCCCGAGATGCTCGCCCTGGCCCCCTGGCCCACCTATGGCGCCGAGATCGGCGACGGGGAGGCCACGGCCGAGGCCGAATGGGTGATCGCGCTGATCGAGGCGGTGCGCTCGGCCCGCGGCGAGATGGGGGTGCCCGCGGGCGCGAAGGTTCCGATGCTGGAGGTCGAGCTTGGGGAGGCCGAGCGGGGCTACCACGCGCGCAACGCGGGCCTGATCGCGCGGCTCGCGCGCATCGCGTCGGTCGAGCGCGGGCCCGCGCCGAAGGGGGCCGTGACGATCCCCGTGCCGGGCGGGCTCTACGCCCTGCCGCTGGCGGACGTGATCGACGTGCGCGCCGAGCGCGAGCGGCTGGAGAAGTCGCTGGGCAAGCTCGGGCGCGAGCTGGGCGGGCTGCGCGGCCGGCTCGGCAACCCCAGCTTCGTCGAGAGCGCCCCCGCGGCGGTCGTGGCGAAGGCGCGCGCCGACCTCGCCGCGCGCGAGGCCGAGGAGGCGAAGCTGCGCGCCGCCCTCGCCCGGCTTTCCGAGGTGGCCTGAGGCGCCGGCCCGCCGAGGGCGCGCCGCTCGGCGATCGCCCGCGCCCCGGCCGCGGCCAGGCCGATGGATCGCCGAGCCGCGACGCGTGCCGGTCCCCCGCTCGCCGCCCGCTCCGGCCACCTCCCGCGCGCGCCCTTCGGGGCGAGACCGCTCGACCGGTCGGCGAGGCCGCTCCGCCCGTCGGCGGGGTCGCTCCGCCCGCTGGCGGTGTCCCTCCGCCCGTCGACGGGGTCGCTCCGCCCGTTGGCGGGGTCGCTCCGCCCGTTGGCGGGGTCGTTCGGCCCGCTGGCGGCGTCGCGGGAGGGGGAGGCGGGGAGGGGGGCGTGCCGGCCGTGAGGGCCCGGCTCGGGGCGGCGGGACGCCACGGCCCTCGCGCTTGCCCCTCGCCGCGCGCCGAGGCACACCCCGCGCCATGACCTCGCCCGCCCCGCCGCCGCTGACGCCGCTCGCCGCCTCGCTGCCCGCCACGGTGCCCTTCGTCGGCCCCGAGGCGCAGGAGCGCGCCCGGGGCCGCGCCTTCGCCGCGCGCCTCGGCGCCAACGAGAGCGTCTTCGGCCCCTCGCCGCGCGCGGTCGAGGCGATGCGCGAGGCCGCGGCCGACGCCTGGATGTACGGCGACCCGGAGTGCTTCGCGCTGCGCGCGGCGCTGGCGGAGCGCCACGGGGTGCCGATGGCCTCGATCGTCGTGGGCGGCGGCATCGACGGGCTGCTGGGCGACCTCGTGCGCCTCACGGTGGCGTCCGGCGACCCGGTGGTGACCTCCGCGGGCGCCTACCCGACCTTCGCCTACCACGTCGCGGGCCATGGCGGGCGGCTCCACGCCGTGCCCTACGCGGGCGATCACGAGGATCCGGGCGCGCTCGCGGCGCGCGCCCACGAGACCGGCGCGCGGCTGATCTACCTCGCCAACCCCGACAACCCGATGGGCTCCTGGCACGAGGCGGCGATCATCGCGCGGATGCTCGACCGGGTGCCCGAGGGCGCGCTGCTCGCGCTCGACGAGGCCTATGCCGACACCGCGCCCGAGGGCGCCCTGCCCCCGCTCGACCCCGATGACGCCCGTGTGATCCGCCTGCGGACCTTCTCCAAGGCGCATGGGCTGGCAGGGCTCAGGGTCGGCTGGGCGGTGGGGCACCCCGAGCTGATCGCCGCCTTCGAGCGGGTGCGGCTGCATTTCGGCGTCTCGCGGGTCTCGCAGGCGGGCGCGCTCGCGGCGCTCGCCGACGAGGCGCATCTCGCGGCCGCCGTGGAGCGCATCGAGGAGGCGCGCGACGCCATCGCCGCCATCGCCCGCGCGAACGGGCTGAGGCCCCTGCCCTCGGCCGCAAACTTCGTCGCGGTGGATTGCGGCGGCGGCGGGGCGCTCGCGCGGCGCGTGGTCGAGGGGCTCGGGGCACGCGGCGTCTTCGTGCGGATGCCCGGCGTGGCGCCGCTCGACCGCTGCGTGCGGATCTCCTGCGGTCGGGCCGAGGATCTGGAGCGCCTCGCCGCCGCCCTGCCAGAGGCCCTGGCCGAGGCGCGGGAGGGCTCGCCGGCCGGCGCCGGATGACGCGGGCGCTCAAGCGATCGCTCGGCATGGAGGCCCCGGGGCCGTCGCCCGGCCGGCCGGACAGCCTCCTCCCCGAGCCGGCCCGGCGACCTCCCGGCCCGCGGCCCCGCCGATCGCCTCGTCCGACGGCAGGGCGCGGAGCCCGCCGGGGATCGCGGGCTGGCCTCGCAGGTCCGACAGCGTCCGCCGCGGCGCGACCCGGAGCGCTCGCCGCCCGACAGCCCGCGGAGCGGCGCTCGTCCGGCATGGGAGGCCGCGGGCGGCGCCCTCGCCGAGCGGGGCGGCCGCCGCCGTGACAGCGGCCGGCGTCGGATCGCGCCCGCATCGCCTCGGGCGGAGGCGGTCAGGCGGCCGCGCCCCGCCTCAGGCGCCCGCGATGACCTCGGCCGCGGCCTCCAGCCCGCCGGGGCCGACCTCCACCCCCTGCGCGGCGAGCCCGGCGCGGATGGTGCCGAGCGCGCCCATCACCATGTGGGCGTTGACGTGACCCATGTGGCCCACGCGGAAGAAGCCCTCGCCGCGCGGGTCGTCGGGCAGCCCCAGCGCCAGCCCGATGCCGAGCGTGACGCCCGCGCGCTCCGACAGCCACGCGCGCAGCGCGGCCGTCGCCGGCGCGCCGAGGCGCAGCGTGGTGACGGCGCGCGAGCGGTGCGCGGGGTCGGGCACGTTGAGCGAGAGCGGCCCCGTGGCCGACCACGCCTCGAAGGCGGCCCAGACGGCGCGGGCGAGGCGGTCGTGGCGCGCCCAGGCGGCCTCGACCCCCTCCTCCATCAGCATGTCGAGCGCCTCTCGCAGGCCGTAGAGGTGGTGCGTGGGCGCGGTGCCGTTGAAGTACTCGTAGAACAGCTCGGGCTCGGTGCGCGGGCGCCAGTCCCAGTAGCCGGTGGCCAGGTCGGCGTGCTCGCGCAGGTCGTCGGCCGCGCCCGAGTAGAACACGAAGGCGAGGCCCGGCGGCGTCATCAGCCCCTTCTGCGAGCCGGTGATCACCACGTCGGCGCCCCAGTCGTCCATCTCCAGCCGGTCGCAGCCGAGGCAGGCGATCGCGTCCACCATCAGGATCGCGGGGTGATGGGCCGCGTCGATCGCCGCGCGCGCGGCGCCCACGTCCGAGAGAACCGAGGTCGAGGTGTCGGACTGCACCATCAGCACGGCCCGGATCCGGCCTTCGCCGTCCTCGCGCAGCCGGTCCTCCAGGCGCTGGGGGTCCACCGGCGAGCGCAGCCCGAAGTCGAGCGTCTCGACCTGCGCGCCGAGCCTCGCCGCGCTCTGCCCCCAGCCCGTGCCGAAGCGCCCCGTCACGCAGGTGAGCACCGTGTCGCCCCGGCTCAGCACGTTGGCGAGCGAGGCCTCCCAGGCGCCGTGGCCGTTGGCGATGTAGATGGCGACGCTCGCCTCGGTGCGCGCGACGCGCTTGAGGTCCGCGACGATGGTCGGCACCATCTCGACGAGCTCGCCCGCGTAGATGTTGGGCGCGGGGCGGTGCATCGCGCGCAGCACGCGGTCGGGGATCACCGACGGCCCCGGGATGGCGAGGTAGTGGCGGCCGTGCGCGAGGCTCATGGGGCGGGCTCCTGCCAGGGGTCAGGTGGGGGTGACGAGGCGGATTAGGACCGCGCCCGGGGGCCGTCAACGCGGCACGGCGGCGCCCGGAGGAGATGGGTCGCGCGCGGGGCGGCATGAGCGAGGACGCGCGGACGCTGCTCCCCGGAAGGCCGTCCTGCGCGACGTCCCGCCGTCATGGACGAGCCACGCCCTCTCCGCGCATCCCGAGATCTTCACCGTCGCGGAGGCGGCCGTCGCGGAGGTGTCCCGTCGCCGACCGTCGTCCTCGGACGACCGAGCGCGGATCACGGAGGGCTTCAGGGACTTCTTCGATTGGCTCGGAGGAGGCTTCCTGTGGAACTCCTGCGAGTCCGTCGAGGGCGACCGCCTCGACATCCGGCCGTCGGACGGGTTCGTGACGCGCAGCCTTCGACGCGCCGTCGGCCGGCTCCCTAGGGAGGGGTGCCTGCCGATCGTCCTCCGAATGGAGATGCTCCGTCGTCCTCGACTTCGACATGACGGCCTCCCCTTCCCCTGCGGACCGCTCGACGCGCCGGAGGATGGACCGGCCGCACGTCCCCGTCCGACGGCCCGCGCCGCCATCGGGCGACGGGCCGCGATCCGCGCGCCGGGCGATCCGCCGCTTGCCGGGCGGTCCCTCCCCGCGCTAGGCGTGCGGCGCCCGGCGGGTGCAGGGAGGGGCCGCGGATGAACCGACAGGCGCCCTCGGACGCGCAGACCGACACGCCCGCAGACCGGGGGGCGAGCCCGTCGTTGCCCGCGTCCGGGTCGTTGTCCGCGTCCGGGCCGCAACCCGCCGACCCCCGCGCCTACGACAGTCGCACGATCCTCGCCTGGCTCTGGCGCGGCTACCTGCGCCGGCACCTGGGCGCGCTCGTCGTGGCGAGCCTCTTCATGGTGGCCGAGGGCGCGGCGCTGGGCGTGCTGGCATGGATGATCGAGCCGATGTTCGACCGCATCTTCGTCGGCGGGCAGACAGGCGCCATCGCCTGGGTCGGCGGCGCGATCATGGGGCTCTTCGTGCTGCGCGCCGCGTCCTCGGTGATCCAGCGGGTGCTGATGACGCGCGTGGCGCAGGTCTCGGTGACGGCGATGCAGTCGGATTCTCGTGGCGCATCTGATGGGGCTCGGCGGCGCCTTCCACCAGGCGATGCCGCCCGGCGCGCTGATGGAGCGGGTGCAGGGCGACACGCTCGCGGTGCTCAACGTCTGGCGCACGTTGATCCAGGGCGTGGCGCGCGACGCGGTGGCGCTCGTCTCGCTGATGGCCGTGGCCTTCGTCATGGCCCCGCTCTGGACGGCGGTGGCGCTCGTCGGCGTGCCGCTGCTGGTGCTGCCGACCGCACTGCTGCAACGCTATGTCCGGCGCAAGACGCTCGCCCTGCGCGAGACCGCCGCCCGGCGCTCTGTGCGGCTGTCGGAGATCTTCCACGGCATCGCGCCCATCACCTTGAACGGCATGGAGGCCTACCAGCACGCGCGCTTCCGCCGCCTGGTGGACGGCATCGTGCGCGCCGAGATCCGCATGAGCGCGGGGCGCGCCACCCTGCCCGCGCTGATCGACCTCGTCACGGGCGTGGGCTTCTTCGCGGTGCTGCTCGTCGGCGGGCGCGAGGTCGCCTCGGGCGAGAAGTCCTTGGGCGAGTTCATGGCGTTCTTCACCGCCATGGCGCTCGCCTTCCAGCCGCTGAGGAAGCTCGGCGCCACCGCCGGCCTGTGGCAGACCGCCGCCGCCTCGCTCGAGCGCCTGATGCGCCTCTTCGACGCGCGCCCCGCGATCGTGGCGCCCGCGCGGCCGGTCCCCGTCCCCGAGCGCGCCCCCGAATCCGCTTCGAGGCGGTCTCCTTTGCCTACGGCGACTTGGCCGTCCTGCGCGAGGCGTCCTTCAAGGCCGAGGCCGGGCGCACGACCGCGCTCGTCGGCCCGAGCGGGGCGGGCAAGAGCACCGCCCTGAGCCTCGTCACGCGCCTGATCGACCCGACCGGGGGCCGCATCGCCTGGGACGGCGTGGCGCTCGACGCCTTCGACCCGGCCGAGCTGCGCGCCCGCGTCTCGGTCGTCTCGCAGGACGCCATGCTCTTCGACGAGACCGTGCGCGAGAACGTCACCTTGGGCCGCGCCGTGCCGGAGGACGCGCTCGCCCGCGCGCTCGACGCCGCCCACGTCACCGAGTTCACCGACGCCCTGCCGCTCGGGCTCGACACGCAAGCCGGTGTGCGCGGCTCGGCGCTCTCGGGCGGCCAGCGCCAGCGCGTGGCGATCGCGCGCGCGCTGCTGCGCGACACGCCGGCGCTGCTGCTCGACGAGCCGACCTCGGCGCTCGACGCACGCTCCGAGGCGCTGGTGCAGGACGCGCTGGCGCGGCTGTCGCGGGGCCGCACGACGATCGTGATCGCCCACCGGCTGGAGACGATCCGCGCCGCCCATCGCATCGTCGTGCTCGACGCAGGGGCCGTGGTGGACCAGGGCACGCATGACGAGCTGTCGGCCCGCAGCGGCCTCTATGCCCAGCTCCTCGCGCTCCGGATGCGCCAGGAGGACCGGCAGGGCGCGTAGCGGGCGCGCTCGCTCGATCGCCCATGGCTGGCCGGGCCGCAGGGCCGACGCATGAGGCCATGGGCCGACCGCTCAAGGCTTCGAGACGCCCCCGACAGGGCGGCATTCTTTCCTGCCGCTGCTCAGTCGCAGATCTGTCGAGAGGCCATCCGTGCGATGAGGCGCGACGGGAAGCCCTCACGCGCCGGCCCCAGGCCGGGCCGGTGATCGGGGACGGCCGCGCCGGTTTGGGACCGGATGTGGCGGCGCCGGGGATCGCAACCCGACGCCGCAGCGCGAGGTCGGTGCCGAGCGTGGCGGCCAGATCGGAGCCGGGCGCAGCCGCGCAGGATCGGAGCCGCGCGTGGCGGCGTGCTCACGAGGTCGCGCATCGCCGCGCATCCTTGGGAACGTGTCCGCGCATCGCCCCTCCCCGCCGCCCGCAGGCCGAGGGGCGATCAGCGCCGCTCGTAGGCCCGCGCGAGCCGCGCCGGGTCGGCGCCGGCGAGGTAGCGCGCGAGCGTGAGGAGGTTGCGCGCGCCCCGCCGGGCCCAGCCCTGGGCCTCGTAGCGCGCGGCGCCCGTGCGCGCCGTCATCGGCAGCCCGCGCATCCGCCCGCGCAGGCGGCACGCCAGGGACACGTCCTCCATCAGCGCGATGTCCTCGTAGCCGCCGACTTCCTCGTAGAGCGCGCGCGGGATCAGCAGGCCCTGGTCGCCGTAGGGCAGCCCGGCCCGCGCGCGCAGGTTGGCCCAGGCGGCGACGAGGCGGGGCGCGAGCCCTCGGGCGCGGAACGCCAGGCGGAACCATGCGGCCTCATGGCCCGCCTCGACATGGGCGCGAACCGCCTCGCTCCAGCCCGGATCGAGCCGCGTGTCGGCGTGCAGGACCAGGAGCCACGACCCCCCGCTCGCCGCCACCCCGCGCCGGAGCTGGCCGCCGCGCCCCGGCGGGCCCGTCACGACCGCCGCGCCGGCGTCTCGCGCCAGCGCGGCGGTGGCGTCGTTCGAGCCGCCGTCGCTCACCACCACCTCGCGGACCAGGCCCGCGCCCACCCCCTCCATCAGCGCCGCGAGGCATCCCGGAAGCTCCGAGCCCGCGTCGAGAGTGGGGATGACGACGGAGAGCGGCGCGCGCATGAAAGCCTTCCGGGCGAGGAGCGCGCGGCCTATATCACGGGCCGAGGAGGGCGTCCCATGTCCGAGCGCGCGATCATCGAGGTGACGGGGGCCGACCGGCTGCGCCTCCTCCAGGGGCTCGTGACCAACGACGTGATGGGGCTCTCGCGGGGGCCGGTCTACGCCGCGCTCCTGAGCCCGCAGGGCAAGTACCTCGCCGACTTCGTGATGGTCGAGCGCGGCGACGCGGTGTGGCTCGACGTGGCCGAGGGGCTCGCCGAGGGGCTGCTGCGCCGGCTGACGATGTATCGGCTGCGCTCTGACGTGGCGCTGCGGCCGCTCGACATGGGCGTGGCGCACGGGACGGGCGAGGCGCCCGAGGGCGCCGTGGCCGACCCGCGCCACCCGGCGCTCGGCTGGCGCCTCTACGGGGCCGAGCCGGGCCGCGGGACGGGAGCCGAGCCCGACTGGGACGCGGTGCGGGTCGAGCACGTCATCCCCGAGAGCGGGGTCGAGCTGATCCCCGAGGAGACCTACATCCTGGAGGCGGGCTTCGAGCGGCTCCACGGCGTGGACTTCCGCAAGGGCTGCTACGTCGGCCAGGAGGTCACGGCGCGCATGAAGCACAAGGCCGAGCTGAAGAAGGGCCTGACGCGGGTCCGCATCGAGGGCGCGGCGCCCGTCGGCGCGCCGATCTTGTCGGGCGGCCGGCCCGCCGGCACGCTCCTCACCCGGTCGGGCGGCCGGGCGCTCGCGCATCTGCGCTTCGAGCGCGCGGGCGGCGAGATGACGGCGGGCGACGCGCGCGTGGCCTGGGACCGCGCCGAGGCCGCGGCCTGACCCCTCTCTCCGAACGGCCCGAGGCGGGCGCGGCGCGCCACCCTTCGCGGATCGTCGGGACGAGGCGCTCGGGCGCCGAGGGCGACCCTGCACCCGCGCGGCGCCGCGACCCCTCGGACCGGACCCCGGCCCGCCGCGGGAGCGGCCGAGCGCCCGTCCCGCGCCGCCGCCGCACCCCTCGCGTGGCCTCGGCGCAACAGAGGCGCGGCCGAGGCGCGCCGTCCGCGGCGCGGCACGCGCCCCTGCATCCGATCGGGCGGCTCGCGCGTTGCCCGCCGCGATGAGTGGAGAAGGACGCAGCCGCCCGATGCTCGATGCCGCCCCCGGCGACCCCTCGGCCTCGTCCAATGCGGCGAGGCGGGACGCGAGGCTGGGCGGCATCCCCTGGCTCGTCGAGGCGCGCCGCATGATGGGGGAGGGCCATGGCGGGCGCGGCGGCCGGCGCGCGCTCCTGCACGGCCTCGGGCGGATGAACCGGCGCGCGCCTTGGACGGTGCCCTGGTGCGGGCTCTTCGTCGCCCACTGCCTGCGCGCGACGATGCCCGAGGCGCCGCTCCCGGCCCTGCCTCTGCGGGCGCGGCCCTGGAAGCGCTGGGGCGAGCCCGCGAGCCCGCAGCTCGGCGCGCTGATGCTGTTCTGGCACTACCACCCGGCCTCGCCCTTCGGGCACGTCGCCTTCTACTGGGCCGAGGACCGCGACGCGTTCCACGTGCTGGGCGGCAACCAGCGCCACCGGGTCTGCGTCCAGCGCTACCCCAAGGAGCGCTTCGTGGTGGCGCGCTGGCCCGAGGGCGTCGCGCAGCCGCGGGCCCGCAGGCTCGCCTCGCCCGAGGCCGCGCGCCCCTTCCGGTAGGCCGCCCCATGCGCGCCCGGCCTGCGCCGTCGCGCCTCGGGCGCGCCGGCGCGCCCCGCTTCCCGGCGCCCCGGGGGGCGCCCGCCGCGGGTCACCCGGCGCGTCAGGCGCGCTCGGAATACTCCATCGTCTCGGTGTTGACGACGACCGCCTCGCCCTCGCCGACGAAGGGGGGCACCATCACCTTGACGCCGTTGTCGAGCAGCGCGGGCTTGAAGGAGTTGGCGGCCGTCTGGCCCTTCACCACGGGCTCGGTCTCGACCACGGTGCAGGTGACCTTCTGGGGCAGCGTCGCCGAGAGCGCCTCCTCGTCGTAGTACTCGAGCTGCACGGTCATGCCGTCCTGGAGGAAGGGGCGCCGCTCGCCCAGGAGGTCCGCGGACACCTCGATCTGCTCGAAGGTCTCGCCGTCCATGAACACCAGCCTCCCGTCCTGCTCGTAGAGGAACTGCTGCTCCTTCTGCTCGAGCCGCACGCGCTCGACCTTGTCGGCGCTGCGGAAGCGCTCGTTGAGCTTGGAGCCGTTCCTGAGGTTTCGCAGCTCGACCTGGGCGAAGGCGCCGCCCTTGCCGGGCTTGACGTGATCGACCTTGACGGCCGCCCAGAGCCCGCCCTGGTGCTCGAGCACGTTGCCGGGCCGGATCTCGTTCCCGTTGATCTTGGGCATCGGAGCGAACCTGTGAAGAGGCGTTGAAGCGGGTGCGACGGGGGCTATATCGGGCCGATCCGCAGTGGGCAACCCGGCCGGGCAGGTGCGCGACATTTGATCGGTATGTGTCAACCGCATGGCTGGTTCCCGACAAAAGCATGGCAAACGCGTGGCGGATCGGCCATAAGGGCCGTCACGCCCGGACCTGGGCGAGAAACCCGGACCCAAGCGAGAACCCCGGACCCAAGCAAGAACAAGGACGGCAGACACATGGTCGATACCGTTGACAGCATCGCCTACAACCACGAGCAGGGAAACCGCGCGCGCAAGCTGTTCGCGGCCGTGGTCCTGGCGGCGCTCGACGACGCCATCGCCGACGACAAGAAGTTCGGCAACGGCCCCGAGCAGATCGCCCGCTGGGCGCGCTCCAAGGACGGGCGCGAGGTGCTGTCCTGCGCCGGGATCGACCCGACCGAGCGCGTCGTCGAGGGGCTGATGGTGTTCGTGGGCCGCGGCGTGCGCACCTCCGTGGCACTCTCGCGCGAGGAGGCCGAGCGGCGCCATGCCGCCCAGCAGGCCGAGGCCGCCTGAGCGCGGCGACCGGGGCCGGGGGCGCGCCCCCGCCCGACGCCCGCGCCGCGCTCTCGCGCGATGCCCGGGCCTAGTGCTCGAAGACCATGCCCCCCACCAGGAAGGGCGCCGCCTCCGCGACCATCAGCACGACGATGGCCATGCGCGCCCACACGCTGCGGTGGCGCAGCCAGAGCCACGCCCCCAGCGCCAGGGTCGCGGTGACCTCGATCGGGCCGATGATGTCGCCGTAGCGCGCCGGATCCCAGTAGGACAGCGGCGAGACGAACTTCCAATCGGTGATCGGCCAGAAGGTCGGCCGCGCGTCCTCGGCGTGCAGCGCGAAGTCGAAGGCCAGATGGAGGAGCGCGGCGCCGGCGAGCGCCACCACCCAAGGCCGCCGCGACCACAGCCCAAGCGCCAGCACGACGCCCCACAGCGGCGCCGAGTTGTCCACCGCGAACACCGACTGCCAGGCATCCGAGAAGTACATCCGCCCGAACACGACCTCGGGCGGCGTGCGCATCAGGTAGAGCTCCCACCCCGCCATCAGGTAGAGCGACAGGTCGGGCAGGAGCCCGCCCGCGAGCGCGGCCGCGGTGACGCGCGCGTCCCCCGGGCGCCCGAAGGCGGCCATCCCCACGACCAGATGCGCCGGCGTGTTCAAGCCCTTCCCCTTCCCATCCCCCGACCGCGAGGCTAGCAGGGCCGCGAGCTTAGGGCGGAGCGTGCGGGAATGGCCAGGGCGATCATGATCCAGGGCGCGGGCTCGAACGTGGGCAAGTCGCTGGTGGTCGCGGGGCTGGCGCGGGCCTACGCCCGGCGCGGGCTGTCGGTCGCGCCCTTCAAGCCGCAGAACATGTCGAACAACGCCGCCGTCGCGGTCGACGGCGGCGAGATCGGCCGCGCCCAGGCGCTCCAGGCGCGCGCCGCCGGGCGCGAGCCCAGCGTGGACATGAACCCCGTTCTGCTCAAGCCCGAGTCCGACACCGGCGCCCAGGTGATCCTGCGCGGCGAGCGCATCGCGACCTTGCGCGCGCGCGACTACGCGGCGCTCAAGCCGCGGCTGCTGCCCGCGGCGGTGGCCGCCTTCCGCCGCCTCGCGCGCTCCGCCGAGATGGTGCTGGTCGAGGGCGCCGGAAGCCCCGCGGAGGTCAACCTGCGCGCGGGCGACATCGCCAACATGGGCTTCGCCTCGGCCGCGCGGCTTCCCGTCGTGCTCCTCGGCGATATCGACCGCGGCGGCGTGATCGCGCAGATCGTGGGCACCCACGCGGTCCTGCCGCCCGCCGACCGCGAGCGCATCGTCGCCTACGCGATCAACAAGTTCCGCGGCGACCCGAGCCTCTTCGAGGGCGGGCTCACGGCCATCGGCGCGCACACCGGCTGGCCCTCGCTCGGGGTGGTCCCGTGGTTCGCCGACGCCTGGCGGCTGCCAGCCGAGGACGTGCTCGACCTCGCGCGCCGCGACGGTGGCGCCGAGCCGGGCGCGATCAAGGTCGCGGTCCCGCGGCTGGGACGGATCGCCAACTTCGACGACCTCGACCCGCTCTCGGCCGAGCCCGGGGTGAGCGTCGAGATCATCGAGCCCGGCCGGCCGCTTCCGGGCGACGCCGCGCTGGTGCTGATCCCAGGCTCCAAGACCACCATCGCCGACCTCAAGGCGTTCCGGGCCGAGGGGTGGGACGTGGACCTCGCCGCCCATCTGCGGCGCGGCGGGCACGTGCTCGGGCTCTGCGGCGGCTACCAGATGCTCGGCCGCGCCATCGCCGACCCCGAGGGGATCGAGGGGCCGGCGGAGACCGTGCTGGGCCTGGGGCACCTGGCGGTGACGACGATGATGGCGCCCGAGAAGCGCACGCGGCAGGTGCGCGGGCGCGACCGGGCCTCTGGCGAGCCGGTGGAGGGCTACGAGATCCATCTCGGCCTCACCACGGGCCCCGACGCGGTGCGCCCCTGGCTCGACATCGAGGGCCGGCCCGAGGGCTCGTCGAGCGCCGACGGGCGCGTGCGCGGCAGCTACGTGCATGGGCTGCTGGCCTCCGACGGCTTCCGGGCCGCCTATCTGGAGCGGCTCGGCGGGCGCTCCGGCGTGGCGTTCGAGGCGGGGGTGGACGCGGCGCTCGACGCGCTCGCGGCGCATCTCGAGGCGCATCTCGACCTCGACCGACTGCTGGCGCTGGCGGGCCACGCCTAGGGCGCGTCCCGGCCGGGCGGGATCCGCTCGGGCGCTCCGGACCCCTTCGCGTCGCATGTTCCGGGCGCCCGACCGGCTCGGTCGGGCTGGATCACGCCTCAGGGCGCGGCAGGCGGCTCCCGGTCGCGCTCGGCGAGCAGGCGGCGGACCTCGCGCCGCACCAACGCGCGCACGGCACCGGCGAGCTCGCGCTCGACCGCCTCGCCGATCTCGGCGCGCACCGCCTCGTCCACCAGCGCGCGCAGCGCCGGGTCGCCGGGCGCGGATGCGGGCGCCGGTCGAGGCCCGATGCGAGGCCCGACACGAGGCCCGACACGAGGCCCGGCGAGCGGCGCGCGCAGCATCAGAGGCGCCCACACGCCGGATCGGCCGCCGGGCACCCGCTGCGCCGGGGTCAGCACCAGAGCCGCCGCGCGGCGCGAGGGCCCGGGGTCGGACCCCTCGGAGCCCGGCTTGGGCCCGCCGGCCGCCGGGCGCGGGACCGGCGGCGGCAACGCCTCGCGCCCCGACGCGCGATCGCGCGTCGGGCCGCCGGCCTCGCCCTCGGCGGGCGCTTCGGCGGGCGCTTCGGCGGGCGCTGCGGGAGAGGGGGTCGCGGCCATGCCCGTCGCTCAGTCCCGGCCGAGGCTCTTGAGCACGGCGTCGAGCCGCTGCCCGCGCGGCGAGACCAGGGGCGCCTCGCGCACCGCGCCGTAATAGGCCTCGGGGTCGTACTGGACGATGCCGAGGTCGAGCGCCTCGACCGTCAGGAGCCCCATCGCGGCCAGCAGTTGATAGGACGCGATGTACTGGTTGTTCGAGGCGGCGATGACGTTGGTGCGCGCGCTCAGGAGGTCCTGCTCGGCGTTGAGCACGTCGAGCGTGGTGCGCGCGCCGAGCTCCGCCTCCTCGCGGGTGCCCTCGAAGGCGCTCTGCTGCGCCGTCGCCTGACCCTGGCTCGCGTTGAGCGTCGCCCGGGCGACATCGAGGTTCATGAAGGCCGTCGCCACGTCCTGCCGCACGCCCTCGACCGTCACCAGCAGCACCGCGCGCGCGCCCTCGGCCCGCGCCACCGCCTGCCGGTAGAGCGCGTCGAGCCGCCCGCCCTGGTAGATCGGCCCGCCGTATTCGAGCGTGAGGCTGTCGGCGCGGTCCGCGCTCCCGCCGCCCTCCTCGAGCCGCCGCGAGAGCCGCGCGCCGAGCGTCAGGCTCGGGCGGCGCTGGGCGTAGGCGCGCTCGATGTTGATCTCGGCGACCGACACGTTGCGCTGGGCCTCCAGGATGGAGGGGTGGCGGCGCACCGCGACGGCGCGCGCGGCCTCGACCGTGGCGGCGGGCCGCATCGGCTGGGTGGGCTCGACGAGGTCGCCGGGGTAGCGGCCGACGACCGCGAGATACTCCTCGCGGGCGACCGTGAGGTCGCCCTCGGCGCCGGCGAGGAAGCTGCGCGCCTCGGCGAGCGCGGCCTCGGCGAGGCTGACGTCGGTGCGGGTGATCTCGCCGACCTCGAAGCGGTCCTGCGCCGCGCGCAGCTCCTCGGAGATGAGGCGCACGTTGTTCTGGCGCAGCCTGACGAACTCCTCGTCGCGCAGCACGCTGAAATAGGCCACCACCGCGCGCAGCAGCACCTGCTGCTCGACATCGCGCAGCAGGGCGCGGGTGGCGAGCACGGACTGCTTGGCGGCGTCGATGGCGAGCCGGTTCTGGCCGCCGTCCCACAGCGTGAGCTGCGCCACCAGCGCGAGCTGCGCCGAGAGCTGCGAGGCGGTCTGGCGCCCGCCCGGCGACAGGATGTCGCCCGTGAGCGGGTCGATCACCGCTTCGCCGGCGTCGCCGCTCGTGACGAGGTAGTCGCTCGAGAGCACGTAGTTGAGCACCGGATAGAGCGCCGAGACGGCGATCGCCACGTCCTCGTCGGCGGCGCGCAGGAGCGCGCGGTTCTGCTGGAGCAGGCCCGAGGTGCGGTAGGCGCCGATCAGCGCGTCGGTCAGCGTCTCGGCGCTCGCCGGCGCGGCCAGCGCCCCCGTCAGCGCACCCGTCAGCGCCCCCGCGAGCGTCGCCCTCAGCGCCACGCCGCGCACGGATCCCCGCGCCGCCCGGGCCCATCGCCCGGCCCATCGAGCGCGCCACTCAGCCCTCATCGACGTCTCCCACCGCTTCCGGGCCCTCCGCCGCCTTCGGCCGCGGTGTCGGTCTCGGCCCCGACCCTGGCCCAATCGGCCGCCTCGGGGAAGTCACAACCGGAAGACGCGCGCCTTGTGGAACCCCGGCAACACGGGCGCCGAGGCGTTGAAGGCGTAGCGCCACGTCACCGCGCCGTCGAACTTGGCGCCGAGCCGCACCACCCCGAGCGCGTCCTCCATGAACGGCACGGCGATCCGCCCGCCCTCCTTGAGCTGGTCCGCGAGCGCCTCGGGCAGCGTCTCGACGCCGCCCTGGACGGCGATCACGTCGTAGGGGCCGTGCTGGGGCGCGC
This sequence comes from uncultured Alphaproteobacteria bacterium, assembly GCA_963799455.1. Classification (GTDB taxonomy): domain Bacteria; phylum Pseudomonadota; class Alphaproteobacteria; order Rhodobacterales; family Rhodobacteraceae; genus CAWCXF01. The sequence goes on from CAWCXF010000008.1 coordinate 847,960, forward strand.
CCTCGGCCAGCTTCCCCTCGACCACCACGGCGTTGTCCACGCCGAGCTCGGCGAAGGCCGCCTGCGCCTCGGCGGCGAGCGCCGGATCCTCCTCGAGCGCGATCACGGCCTCGCCGAGGCGCGCCAGCAGCGCCGAGCTGTAGCCCGCCCCCGCGCCCACGTCGAGCACGAGGTCCGAGGGCCGGGGCGCCAGCGCCTCGATCATCTTGGCCTGGGTGCGGGGCGCGAGCAGCACGCGGCCCTGCCCGAGCGCCAGGTTCTCGCCGACATAGGCGGCCTCGGCGAGCGCGTCGGGCACGAAGCGCTCGCGCGGCACGCGCAGGAAGGCGTCGATGATGGGGAACCGCGTCACGTCGGAGGGGCGGACCTGGGTGTCCACCATGGCGGTGCGGCGGGCGGCGAAGTCGGGCATGGGCGCGGGCGCGGGCCTCATCGGGGGTCGGGAGCCCATGTGCCACGCGGGGCGGAGCGGCGCAACGGGCGCCCGCCCCGCGGGCCATTGAGGGGCGCGCGCCGGGGTGATAGAAAAGCCCGCGGGGCGAGTTGGCGGAGTGGTCACGCAGCGGATTGCAAATCCGTGCACACCGGTTCGATTCCGGTACTCGCCTCCACGCCGTCGAGCCGCCCGCCGATGCGGCCTCGGGGCCGGACGGTCACCGTCTCAGGTCGCCGGTTCGCGGCCACCGTCTCGGGGCCACCGTCTCGGGACCATCGGCGCGCCGACGGCCGGGCCGGCACAGGGCACGAGAGCGGCGGCAGCGGCCCATCCGCCCCCTCGTCGGGCCGGCCGCGGGAACGCCCGGCCGCCCGGCGGCGTTCGCGCCTCAGCGCCGCAGCCGGGCGCTCAGGGAGGGATTGGGATGGACGGCATGTCCGAGCAGAGCGTCGAGGGCCGGATCCTGGCCCATCGCCAGATCCTGGGCGCGATCGTGGCCGAGCTGTCCTCGCGCGAGGGCGGGGCGGGCGTCGTCGGCGCCCTGCTGGAGCGGCGTCAGACCTTCCAGGGCGGCGAGGAGGATCCCGGCGCCGTCCCCGACCCCGGCATGGCGATCGAGGCCGCGCTGTCCGACGAGATGCGCCTCGTCTCTGAGGAGGCCCGGCGCCGCGCCGAAGGCGAGGACGGCTGAGGTCGGAGCCGGCCGCCCTCGGCGGGTCCGAGCGACGCGCGATCCGGGGGGGATCGCGCCGAATGCACGCCGCCTCCCGGGGGCGGAGCCGCCCCGGGTTGGAGCCCCGAGCCGCCACCCGCACCCATGCCCGCGCGGCCGCCGGGGGCCGGGCCGCGACGAGGGCGCCAGCGATGGGACGGACGGCCGCCGGGGCGGACCGTCGCGGGCCGCGCAGGCGATCGGATGGAGCGGCCGGCGAGCCGCAGCGTGGCCGGGGCTCGCCGTCGCTCGTCACGCCGCCCCGCTCGCGGCCGACGGGCCGTGATGACCGGCGTCGCGGACGCATTGCGGCGGCACGCCGGCGCGTTGTGGCGCCCCGTCCCTCGCCGCCGGCGTCCAAGGCCGTCGCGGTCCGGGACGGCGCCGCGGCCGCTTGCGGCCGGGGCCGTCCCGTCGCATCACGCGGGCGCCCTCGCGGAGGCTTCGTGCAGAGCCCGACCCTCGTCCTCTACCGCGCGGCCGCGACCCTCGCGGCGCCCGCGCTGGCCGTCGCCACGCTGGCCTCGGCGCGGCGCGGCGGTCGCGCGGGGCTCGGGGCGCGCTTCGGCCATGGCGCGCCCGCGCCCGAGGGCCCGACGCTCTGGGTCCACGCGGCCAGCGTCGGCGAGGCGGCCTCGGTGCGCCGCCTGATCGAGCGCTGCCTGGCCGACCACCGCGCGCTCCGCATCCTGCTGACGGTCCACACGGTGACGGGGCGCGAGGCCGCCGCCTCCTGGGGGCTCGATCGCGTCACGGTGCGCCTCGCCCCCTGGGACACGCCCGGCGCCGCCCGACGGGTGCTGCGCCGCTGGCGGCCGCTGGCGCATCTCGTCGTCGAGAGCGAGATCTGGCCGAGCCGCCTGCTCGCCTGCCACGCCCGCGGCGTGCCGGTCTGGTTCGCCGGCGCGCGGCTCTCGGCGCGCAGCGCGCGGGCCTGGGCGCGCGCGCCGGGCGCGGCCCGCGCGCTGCTGGGGCGCGTCGCCTTCCTCAGCCCCCAGGACGCCGCCTCGGCCGAGCGCTTCGCGGCGCTGGGCCTGCCCGCCGCCGCCCTCGGCCCCGTCGAGACGCTCAAGGCCGATCTCGGCCCCCCGGCCGAGCCCGCCGACATGGAGCGTCTGCGCGCCGCGTTCCCGCGCGCGCGCACGGTGCTCGCCGCCTCGACCCATCCCGGCGAGGAGGCCTTCGCGCTCGACGCCTTCGTCCGGGCGCGCCGGCTGCGCCCGGAATCTGGTCCTGATCCTCGCGCCGCGACACCCGCGACGGCTGGCGGAGATCGAGCCGCTCGTCGCCGCGACCGGCCTGCCCCGCGCGGTGCGCTCGCGCGGCGAGCCGCCGGAGGGGGCGGCGGTCTACCTCGCCGACACGCTGGGCGAGCTGCGCGCGCTCTACGCGCTGGCGGGGCTCGCGTTCGTGGGCGGCTCGGTGGCCCCCATGGGCGGGCACACGCCCTACGAGCCCGCGCAGGCGGGCTGCGCGATCGCGCACGGACCGGACGTGTCGAACGCGGCCCCGGCCTACGCGGCGCTGGCCGAGGCGGAGGCCGCGATCCGCGTGGCGGGCGCCGCCGACCTCGCCCGCGCCTTCCTGCTGCCCGAGCCCGAGGCGCGCGCGTTGGCCCGCGCCGCCCGCGCGGCGCTCTGGCCCGGCGGCGAGCCGCGGGTGCCCGGCCTCGTCAGCCGCCTCGTCGGCACGCTGATCACCGGGCGGCGAGCCGCCTCAGCCGCGCCCTGACCTCCGGGTCGAGCGGCCCCTCCCGCGGGGGATCCACCAGCGTCGTGAACCAGGTCTCGGGCGGGTTGCGGCCGCGCCGCGCGTCCCATGTCAGGGCGCGCAGCACCCCCTCGGCCTCTCGCGGCAGGCGGTCGGGCATCTCGCGGCCCGAGACGGTGCCCCACAGCGCGGTCCAGAGCCGGCCCACCGACCACGGGTTGTAGCCGCCCCCGCCCAGCACCAGGAGCCGCGGCGAGAGGCGCCCGAGCGCCGCGGCCACCTCCAGATGGACCCGGTTGGAGCAGGCCAGCCCCGACAGCGGATCCTCCTCGACCGCGTCCGAGCCGCATTGCAGCACGACCGCGCCGGCACGGTGCGCCTCGACGCGCGGCCCGATCAGCTCGTGGAGCGCCGCGCGCAGGGCGGAGTCGTCCGCGCCGCGCGGCAGCGGCAGGTTGAAGAGGTTGCCCGCGCCGGCCTCCTCCAGCGCGCCGGTCCGCGGCCATCGGTTCTCCTCATGGGTCGAGATCACGAGCACCTCGGGGACGGCCTCGAAGGCGTGCGCCACGCCGTCGGGGTGGTGCGCGTCGATGTCCACATAGGCCACCCGCTCGACGCCGCTGCGGCGCAGCGACAGGATCGCCAGCACCGCGTCGTTGAGGTAGCAGAACCCCGAGGCGCGCCCCGGCATGGCGTGATGCGTGCCCCCCGCGGGGTTGTGGACCACGCGCCCGCCCGGCCCCGGATCGGGCGCGAGCAGCTCGGCCGCCAGGAGCGAGCCGCCGGCAGCGGTGGCGGGCCGGCGCCAGACCTCCGGGAAGATCGGGTTCGACGGCGTGCCGAGGCCGAAGCGCTCGCGCGTCTCGCGGTCCACGGCCCCCTGCCCTTCGGCGCGGCGCAGCGCGTCGAGATAGGCCGGCTCGTGCCAGGCGGCGAGCGCGGACGCCTTGGCGCGTGGGCTCGGGCGGGTGCGCTCGGGCGGCAGCCAGCCCAGCGCGCGGGCGAGGTCCGTCACGGTCGAGACGCGCGGGATCCGCAGCGGGTGGCGCGGGCCGTAGCTCGAATGGCGGAAGATGCCTGAGGCGATCATCAGCGGCTCGGCGGCGCGGGCCTCGCCCGGCGCCCCGTCCTCGCTCGGCGCCCCGTCCTCGCTCGGCGCCCCGTCCTCGCTTGGCGCCCCGTCCCGGTCCGCCCGCCCTGCGCTCACCCGGCCGGCCGCGCCTCCACGGCGCCCGGGAAGGCGCGCGGTCCGGTCCGAGGGGCGGAGCGCCGGGGGACCGCGGGGATCGTCGTGGGGCCTTTCACGCACCCTCCTCAACCGCTTGGTAACGTCCGCCGAGCTAGCGCTGGCGGAGGTCGGATCAAATCGGCTAGTCTCGGCCGCCGCGGCGCGGCCGATCACGGCGCGGCGGATCAAGGGGAGGCATCGCACGGGCGCATGGCACATCTCGGAGCACGGCTCGGGGCATGGCGGCCCCCCCTCGCCCCGGCGGGGGCGCGCAAGGACGAGCCGCGCACGCAGTTCGCGGCGCTGTGCTGGCGGATGCGGCAGAAGCGCGTCGAGGTGCTGCTCGTCACCTCGCGCGGCACCGGGCGCTGGATCGCGCCCAAGGGCTGGCCGGTCGAAGGGCTGACGCCTTCGGCCGCCGCCGCGCGCGAGGCCTGGGAGGAGGCCGGCGCGCGGGGCCGCGTGGACGAGGTCTGCCTGGGGCTCTACACCTACGTGAAGTCCCTGCGCGAGGACGGCGCGGTGGTGGGCGAGCTGCCCTGCGCGGTCGCGGTGTTCCCGCTGGAGGTCGAGAAGCTCGCCCGCGGCTTCCCCGAGGCCGGGCAGCGGCGGCGACGCTGGATGTCGCGGCGCAAGGCCGCCGCGCGCGTCACCGAGCCGGAGCTCGCGCGCCTCATCGCCGGCTTCGACCCGGCCGCGATGCGGCGCTAGCGGCGTGCGCGCGCCATCCCGGACCCGCCGCTGCGCCCCCCGCGCCGCCCGGCGCGCTCGCATCGCATCACGGGATCGAGCGCCGCGGGGGGCGCGGTTGCGGGCCCGGCCGCCCGGCCCTATCTGCCGGCCATGATCCGCTATTCGCTCCGATGCGCCGAGGGGCACGGCTTCGAGGGGTGGTTCCCCGACGCCGCGGGCTTCGAGCGCCAGCGCGACGGCGGCCTGCTGGCCTGCGCCGCCTGCGGCTCGGCGCGCGTCGACCGCGCGCTGATGGCCCCGCAGGTGCGCCCCGCCCGCGCCGCCGCGGGCGCCCCGCCGCGGGGCGAGGCCGCGCCCCAGGCCGCGCCGGGCGCCCCCGCGATCTCGATCTCGCCGGCCGAGCGCGCGCGCGCCGAGCTGCGGGCCCGCGTCGAGGCGCACTCGACCGATGTCGGGCGCGACTTCGCCGCCCAGGCCCGTGCCATGCACGAGGGCGCGACGGAGCACCGCGCGATCCACGGCGAGGCCGCGCCGCACGAGGCGCGCGCGCTGATCGAGGACGGCGTGCCGGTCCTGCCGCTGCCCTTCGCCCCCCGCCGCAAGGCCAACTGAGCCCGCCGCAAGGCCAACCGAGCGCGCCGCAAGGCCAACCGAGCGCGCCGCGCCCCGCGCCGATCCCTCCCAGGAGCCGCCCCATGAGCGTCCTCGTCACCGGCGCGAGCCGCGGCATCGGCCGCGCGCTCGTCGAACTCTACCGCGAGCGCGGCGTGCCCGTGATCGGCACCGCGCGGTCCCCTTCGGGCGCGCCCGGGGAGGGCATGATGCGGCTCGACGTGGCCGACCCGGCCTCGCAGGCGGCGCTCGCGGAGGCGCTGGAGGGGCGGGCGCTCGACGTGCTGGTCTGCAACGCCGGCATCAACCCCGACAAGGGGCTGGGGCTCGGCGCGCTCACGGCGCAGGTCTTCGCCGAGAGCTTCGCCGTCAACGCCACCGGCGCCTTCCTCACCGTCCAGGCGCTCCTGCCCAACCTGCGCGCGGGCGCGCGGCCGCGGGTGGCGATCGTGTCGTCGCAGATGGGCTCCTCGGAGATCGCCTCGGGCGGCAGCTACGCCTACCGCGCCTCCAAGGCCGCGGCCGTCAACCTCGCGCGCAACCTCGCCGCCGACCTCGAGCGGGAGGGGATCGCGGTGGGCGCCTACCATCCCGGCTGGGTGCGCACCGACATGGGCGGCCCCCGCGCCGCGATCACGCCGCGCGAGTCGGCCGAGGGGCTCGCCGCGCGCATCGACGCGCTCGACCTCGCGTCCACCGGCGCCTTCGAGACCTGGGACGGGCGGCCGCACCCCTTCTGAGCGGCCGGCGCGGGCGGCCCTCCCCCCCGGGGCCGCGCGCCGAGCTGCGCGCCGCGCCCCTTGCGAGCGGCCGCCCGCCGGGCCGCCGGCGCTTGCCCCATCCCGCCGCGCTCCCGTATGAGGCGGGCGATGTCGCTCCTGGTGATGAAGTTCGGCGGCACCTCGGTGGCCACGCCAGACCGCATCCGCCGCGCCGCCAAGCGCGTCGGGCGCGAGGTGGCGATGGGCCACGACGTCATCGTCACCGTCAGCGCCATGGCGGGCGAGACCGACCGGCTGGTGCGCGCCGTGAACGAGATCGCGCCGCTCTACGACGCGCGCGAGTACGACGCCGTGGTCTCCTCGGGCGAGCAGGTGACGGCCGGGCTGATGGCGCTGACGCTCCAGGGCATGGAGGTGCCGGCGCGCTCCTGGCTCGGCTGGCAGGTGCCGCTCCGGACGACCTCGGCCCATGGCGCCGCGCGCATCGAGGCGATCCCGACCGGCAACCTGAGGCACAAGTTCGCCGAAGGGATGCGCGTCGCGGTGGTCGCGGGCTTCCAGGGGGTGAGCGCGGAGGGGCGCGTGACCACCCTCGGCCGCGGGGGCTCGGACACCACCGCGGTGGCCTTCGCCGCCGCCTTCGAGGCGGAGCGCTGCGACATCTACACCGACGTGGACGGCGTCTACACCACCGACCCGCGCGTCGAGCCCCGCGCGCGCCGGCTCGACCGGATCGCCTACGAGGAGATGCTGGAGCTGGCCTCCTTGGGCGCCAAGGTGCTCCAGACCCGCTCGGTGGAGCTTGCGATGCGCTACGGAGTTCGCTTGCGCGTGCTGTCGAGTCTCAGTGATGGTGAGGGGCAGGGCACGATGCTCTGCCCCGAGGAGGACATCGTGGAGAGCCGAGCCGTCTCCGGCGTCACCTACACCCGCGACGAGGCCAAGATGACGCTCCTGGGCGTCATGGACCGCCCCGGGATCGCCGCCGCGATCTTCGGGCCCTTGGCGCGCGCGGGCGTCAACGTCGACATGATCGTGCAGAACGTCTCGGAGGACGGGCGCACCGACATGACCTTCTCCTGCCCGGCCGATCAGGTCGCGCGCGCCGAGGCCGCCATGCGCGCCGCCCGCGAGGGCGGCTCGGTGGAGTACCGCGCCTTCGAGTCCGACGCCGACAACTGCAAGGTGTCGGTCGTGGGCATCGGCATGCGCTCGCACGCCGGGGTGGCCGCGCAGATGTTCGAGGCGCTCGCGCGCGAGAACATCAACATCAAGGTCATCACCACCTCCGAGATCAAGATCAGCGTGCTGATCGCGCGGCGCTACCTGGAGCTCGCGGTGCAGTCGCTGCACGACGCCTTCGCGCTCGAGCGCGAGGCGCCGTGAGGACGACCCCATGGGCCTTCGCGCTCGAGCGCGAGGCGCCGTGAGGACGACCCCGATGGGCGAGAGCCCGTGACCTCGGACCCGGTCTCGGTCCATGGGCCGCCCGTGCCCGGCGGCGCGCCCGACGACGGCGCCTGGCGCACCGAGAGCGAGAGCCGGCGCCTGCTCGGCCGGCTGCGCGAGGCGATGGCCGAGGGCGCCCCCGGCCAGGCGCGGCTCGACCGGATCGTCTGCCTCGTGGCCGAGTCGATGCGCACCGAGGTGTGCTCGGTCTACCTCTTCCGCGACGCCGAGACGCTGGAGCTGTGCGCGACCAAGGGCCTGCTGGCGGAGGCCGTGCACAAGGTGCGCATGCGCCTGGGCGAGGGGCTCGTCGGCCTCGTGGCGCGGCGCGGCGCGCCGATCAACGCCGCCGACGCGCCCTCCGTGCCGGGCTTCCGCTACATGCCCGAGACGGGGGAGGAGCTCTACTCCTCCTTCCTCGGCGTGCCGATCCAGCGCCTGGGCGAGCGGCTCGGCGTGCTCGTCGTCCAGTCGCGCGAGGCGCGGCGCTACACCCCCGACGAGATCTACGCGCTCGAGATCGTCGCCATGGTGCTGGCCGAGATGGCCGAGCTGGGCGCGCTCGTCGCGGGCGACTTCGGCTCGCCGCACCGCCATCCGGCGCTGATCCGCGGCGTGGTGGGCCAGGAGGGCAGCGCGGGCGGCCATGTCTGGCTCCACGAGCCGCGCGTGGTCGTCACCAACCCGATCGCCGAGGATCCGCAGGCCGAGCGCGTGCGGCTGCGCGCGGCGCTGGGCGAGCTGCGCGGCTCGGTGGACCGGCTGCTCGACGGGCTGGCGCCGAGCACCGGCCAGGACCAGCGCGAGGTGCTGGAGACCTACCGCATGTTCGCGGCCTCGCGCGGCTGGCCGCGGCGCATGGAGGAGGCGATCGGCGGCGGGCTCTCGGCCGAGGCCGCGGTCGAGAAGGAGCAGTCGGCCGCGCGCGCCCGCATGGAGCGCGCCGAGCCCTACCTGCGCGAGCGGCTCCAGGATCTCGACGACCTCTCGAACCGGCTCCTGCGCATCCTCACCGGGCAGGGGCGGGAAACCGGCGCCGAGATGCCGAGCGACCCGGTGCTGGTCGCGCGCAACATCGGGCCGGGCGATCTACTGGATTACGGGCGCAAGCTGACGGGGATCGTGCTGGAGGAGGGGTCGGTCGGCTCCCACGCCGCCATCGTCGCGCGCGCGCTCGCCATCCCGCTGGTGATCCAGGCGCGCGGCATCCTCACGGAGGCGCTCAACGGCGACCGCGTGCTGGTGGACGGGGACGAGGGCGCCGTGCATCTGCGCCCCGACGAGACCGTCGAGGCCGCGTTCCGCGACAAGATGGCGATGCGGGCGCAGGCGCAGGCGCGCTACGCCTCGCTGCGCGGCCTGCCAGCGCAGTCGCTGTGCGGCACGGTGGTGGCGTTGACGATGAACGCGGGGCTCATGGCCGACCTGCCGTCTCTGGAGGGCTCGGGCGCCGAGGGGGTCGGCCTCTTCCGCACCGAGCTCCAGTTCCTCGCGCGCGCCTCGGTCCCGAGGCGCGGCGAGCTCGCGGCGCTCTACGCGCGCGTGATGGACGCGGCCGGAGGCAGGCGCGTGGTGTTCCGCACGCTCGACATCGGCTCGGACAAGGTGCTGCCCTTCATGAAGCGCCAGGACGAGCCCAACCCGGCGCTCGGCTGGCGCGCGATCCGCATCGGGCTCGACAAGCGCGGCATCATGCGCATGCAGCTCCAGGCGCTGATCCGCGGCGCCGCCGGACGCCCGCTGACGGTGATGTTCCCCTTCGTGGCCCAGGTCGAGGAGTTCGACGAGGCGCGCCGGATCCTGCTGGCGGAGATCGAGCGCGAGCGCAAGCTCGGCCACGTGCTGCCGGAGCGCGTCGAGATCGGCGCCATGCTGGAGACGCCCAGCCTCGCCTTCGCGCCGCGCCGCTTCTTCGAGATGGCGGACTTCATCTCGATCGGCGGCAACGACCTCAAGCAGTTCTTCTTCGCCGCCGACCGCGAGAACGAGCGCGTGCGCAAGCGCTACGACACGCTCAACGCGGGGTTCCTCGCCTTCATCGGCCAGATCGTCGAGCGCTGCGCCGAGGCGGGCACGCCGCTGTCGTTCTGCGGCGAGGACGCGGGCCGGCCGATCGAGGCGGTGGCGCTCGCGGCGATGGGGATCCGGACGCTCTCGATGCGCCCGGCCTCGATCGGCCCGGTCAAGGCGATGCTGCGGCGGGTGAGCCTCGAGGAGGCGCGCGCCGTCATCGAGGACGCCCAGGCCAGCGGCGACCAGTCGGCGCGCCCGGCGCTGCGCGACTGGCTGCGCGGGCTCGACTGGTCGGTCTAGGGGGCGTCCCGACCCGACGGGGCCGGCTCAGGCGCTCCGGGCGCGTTCGTGGTCGCGTTCTCCGGGCGCCCGACCGGCTCGGTCAGGCCGGACGACGCTGTGGCCGGCCGCGCGTCGGTCGGGGCCGAGCGTGGGTCGGGTCCGAGCGTCGGGGCCGCGAAGCCTGGAGCGGGCGCGGGTCAGCCCGCGGCGATGCGCTCCTCGCGCACCATGTCCTTGAAGGTCCGCACCAGCGCCTCGTGGTCGAGCCCGCGCCTCTTGGCGATGTCCATCAGCCCGAAGCGCACCCGCGCCATGTCCTGGTAGTAGGCGGTGTAGACGTAGTTGGTGGCCGCCCCCGCCACCGCGCCCAGCACCGGCACCGCCTGCGCCGCGATCTTGCGCCCGAGCACCTGGGCGAAGATCGGCGTCACCCGCGCCAGCACCACCTTCATGCCGGGGCCCGAGAGCGCGACCCGGGTCGTCAGGAACCCCATCTCCGAGCCGTCGTCCTCCGCGAGCGGCCCCGCGGCCGCGAACACCTCCAGGCAGGCGAGCCGCACCTCCTCGGAGGCCGGATCGAGCCCGTGCTCCTCGGCGATCGACTGGATCGCGCGCATCAGCACCGTCACCGTCACCGGCACCTCGGCCAGCGCGGACGGAAGGCCGCCGACGCCGCCCGCGGCCCCCATCGCGGTCGTGAGCGCCGTGTTGAACCAGTCGCCCCCGTCGGGCACCCGCCCGCGCGAGGCCGCCGCGGCGCTGAAGCTCAGCTCGAGCCCGCGCTTCGTCGCCGCCTCGAGCTGGCCCCGCACCGCCCCGGGGATGCGGTCGATCAGGGTCTCGGTGCGCGAGCCCAGCGCGTTGAGCAGCCGCAGACCCGGCGTGCTGGCCGCGCGGTAGCGCCTCACCAGCGCCAGCAGCTCGGCGTTGAGGTCTTCGGTCTCGCCCGCGACGGGCAGCGTCTCGCTCATGGCGTCCCCCTTGGTTCCCAGGGGCCAACGCACGGCGCGGCGCGGGGGTCCGGCCCTGCCGGAGCCTCCTCGCCGCCCTCGGCACCGCGCGGCCCCTCCCAGCGCGAGACCGCCCCCGCGACCCCGTCCCAGGAGCCGGGGGCGAGCGCGCGGCCCAGCACGCGCTCGGGGTTGGTCGGCGGCGGCATGAGGACGCCCGCGAGCCGCGTGAAGCCGAAGCGGCCGTAATAGGGCGCGTCGCCCACCAGCATCGCGCGGCCCCAGCCCTCGGCGGCGGCCCCGGCGAGCCCCTCCTCGACCAGCACCGCGCCCAGCCCCTCGCCCTGGCGCGTCGGGTGCACCGCCACGGGGCCGAGCAGCAGCGCCGGCGCCCCGCCCACGAGGACCGGCCAGAAGCGGATCGCCCCCGCGATCGACCCGTCCGCGCGCGCCACGCGGCAGAGCGACGCCACCGGCGCCACGCCCTCGCGCAGGCGGTAGGACGACAGCGCCCCGCGCCCCGGCGCGAAGCTGAGGTCGAAGAGCGCCTCGACCTCCGCGGCGTCCCGGGGCGTCTCGACGCTGAGTTCCACACCGTTCCCTTTTGCCGACCCACGCGGTAGCCCGGCGCGGATAGCCGAGGAGTGAGCGATGTTCTACCGCCCCGAGGACGGCCACGGGCTGCCCCACAACCCCTTCAACGCGATCGTGGCGCCCCGCCCCATCGGCTGGATCTCGACGCGCGCCACCGACGGCTCGGAGAACCTCGCGCCCTACTCCTTCTTCAACGCGGTGGCCTACGTGCCGCCGCAGGTGATGTTCGCCTCGACCTCGGCCAAGCCCGACCGCGAGGGCACCAAGGACTCGGTCGCCAACATCCGCGAGGCGGGCGTCTTCTGCGTCAACGTCGCGTCGTGGCCGCTGCGCGAGGCGGTCAACCAGTCGTCCGGCCCCTGGGACCGCGGCACCGACGAGTTCGCGCTGACCGGCCTGGAGCGCGCGGCTTGCGAGACCATCGCCTGCTCGCGCGTGGCCGCGGCCCCGGCGGCGCTCGAGTGCCGCGTGACGCAGGTGATCCGCCTCGACGGCGAGGCCAACTTCCTCGTCCTGGGCACCGTCACGGGCGTGCACCTGCGCGACGACTGCGTGATCGACGGCCGCTTCGACCTCACCCGCGTCGAGCCCATCGCGCGCTGCGGCTATCACGACTACGCCGTGGTGCGCGAGCTGTTCGAGATGGTGCGGCCGGGATGAGCGGCGGGGCGAGCCGGCCTCCGCATCACCGCGTCGCGGATGACCGACGACCCGTGAGAGGGGGCGCAGGCGCCGCGCCCGGCGGGCCGCGCCGCGCCCCAGCGCCAGAGCACATGCCCCCTCCTCGGCCGGACTGGGCCATGGACTCCCTGTCCCGAGCCTGATCGCGCTCGCCCCGGCGCTCGGCGACGGGGTAGATGGAGGTCGATCTGTGCGCACAAGCGCGGCGGAAGGCTCTCATGCGTCAGCCCTGGCTCGCGTCCCCATCGGGCGCGCGCCGTCGCGCGGGCGTCGTCGCACGCCGGCCCTCGCCTTCGGACCCGGGAGGAGCCCCATGGCCAACATGCGCGACCTCAGCTTCGCCACCTTCAACCTGCTGAACCTCCAGGTGCCGGGCGGGCTGACCTACGGCGACAAGCCCCCCTACCCCGACACGGAAGCGGGCCGCGCCGCCTACGCGCGCAAGATCGCCTGGACCGCCGGCATGATCGGGCTGCTCGACGCCGAGGTGATCGGGTTCCAGGAGCTGTGGGCGGCGCGCGCTCTCGCGGACGCCTTCGAGGCCGCGGAGGTGGCGGGCGACTACGACCTCGTGGCCCGCGACGCGCCGGGGCCGGGCCGGCCGCAGGTGGCGCTGGCCGTCAGGCGGGATCGGAACGGCGAGACCCAGCTCGCGCCGGGCGCGGAATGGGTGGCGGCGTTCCCGCCCACCTTCCGCCTCGACGGCCTGCGCGAGACGCAGGGCGCCGAGGAGGAGGTCACCGTCACCATCGACGCGTTCTCCCGCCCCGTGCTGCGCGCCGCGATCCGCCCCGAGGGCCGGGGCCCGACGCCGCCCGAGGTCTCGCTGTTCGTGGCGCATCTGAAGTCGAAGGGGCCGGCGCGGCTGTCCTTGCGCGACCCGCCGGAGGCGCTCGTGGAGCACCGGCGCATCGTCACCTCGGCCGTCTCCCACATCCGCCGGGTGATGGAGGCCGGCGCGCTGCGCGTCATGCTCGACGAGGCCATGCGGGCCGAGGACGAGGACGCGCTCTCCCCCACCGTGGTGCTGGGCGACCTCAACGACGACTCGCTGTCGGTGACGACCGAGATGATCTCGGACCTGCCGCGCTACCGCGTGGTGCAAAAGAGCCGGGCGGGCGAGACCTCCGACCGCGGCCTCTACTCGGTCGAGCGCCTCCAGCAGTACCGCTCGCTGCGCCACGTCTATTACACCCACATCTTCCGCGACAAGCGCGAGAGCCTCGACCACATCCTCGTCTCGGAGGAGTTCTACGACCATTCCCGCAAGCGCCGCTGGTCGTTCCGCGAGATGGAGGTGTGGAACGACCACCTCAACCGCGAGGCGCTGGAGGACGAAGGCGCCTCCGACCACGGGATCGTGAGGGCCTCCTTCGACTGGAACCCGATGCCCGTGATGCAGACCGTCTGATCCGCTCGCGGGAAGGGCCGCCTCGCGCCGCGCCGGCATGACGAAGCGGCATGGCTGCCTTGCGCGCACGCCCCTGTTTGCGCTATCGCTCCCGCTCTACGTGTCGCGCCGCGGTGCAGCATGACCGTTGGGCCACGGGGAGCGAGTCATGGCGGACGCGATGATCGGGGTGATCGGCGGATCGGGCCTTTACGAGATCGACGGGCTGGAGGGCGCCGAGTGGCGCGGTGTCGAGACGCCCTGGGGCGAGCCCTCGGACGCGATCCTGACCGGCACGCTCGACGGCGTGGCGATGGCCTTCCTGCCGCGCCACGGGCGCGGGCACGTCCACACGCCCACCTCGGTGCCCTACCGCGCCAACATCGACGCGATGAAGCGCCTGGGCGTCACGGATCTCATCGGGATCTCGGCGGTGGGCTCGTTCCGCGACGAGATGGCGCCCGGCCACTTCGTGATGGTGGACCAGTTCATCGACCGCACGACGCAGCGCGCGCGCTCCTTCTTCGGGCCGGGCTGCGTCGCGCATGTCAGCGTGGCCTCCCCCACCTGCCCGCGGCTGGGCGCGGCCTGCGAGGCGGCCGCGCGCGAGGTCGGCGTGACGGTGCACCGCTCGGGCACCTACCTCGCCATGGAGGGGCCGCAGTTCTCGACCCTGGCCGAGTCCCAGCTCTACCGCGAGCGCTGGGGCTGCGACGTGGTGGGCATGACCAACATGCCCGAGGCCAAACTCGCCCGCGAGGCGGAGCTGTGCTACGCCGCCGTCGCGATGGTGACCGACTACGACAGCTGGCACCCCGATCACGGCGAGGTGGACGTGTCCGAGATCGTGCGCGTGCTCCAGGGCAACGTGGGCGCCGCGCGCGGCCTGATCGCGCGCCTGCCGGCGCTCCTCGGCGAGCGGCCCGAGGCCTGCCCCGAGGGCTGCGACCACGCGCTCGAGCACGCCGTGCTGACGCGGCCCGAGGCGCGCGACCCCGCGCTGGTGGCCAAGCTCGACGCGGTGGCGGGCCGCGTGCTGTGAGCCCCGGGCCGTGGGCGTCGAGACCTGGCTCGCCTTCGTCGCGGCCTCCACCGCGCTGCTGCTGATCCCCGGCCCCACGGTCCTCCTCGTCATCTCCCAGGCGCTGGCGCGCGGGCGCTCGGTGGCGCTGGCGACGGCGGCGGGCGTGGCGGTGGGCGACGCGCTGGCGATGACCGCCTCGCTCGCGGGGCTCGGTGCGCTGGTGCTGGCGTCGGCCACGCTCTTCACGGCGCTGAAATGGGCGGGGGCGCTCTACCTGATCCATCTGGGCCTACAGCTCCTCCTCGCGCGGCCCGAGGGCGCGGCGCTGCCCGCGCCGGGCGCGGACCGGAGCGCCTTCGGGCAGGCGGCGCTGGTGACGGCGTTGAACCCCAAGTCGATCGCCTTCTTCATCGCCTTCGTGCCGCAGTTCGTGGACGCATCGCGCCCGCTGACGCCGCAGTTCGCGGTCCTGATCGCCACCTTCGTGGCGCTGGCCACGCTCAACGCGCTGGCCTACGCGCTCCTCGCCGACCGGCTGCGGGCGCGCATCGGGCGCCCCGCGGTGATGCGGGCCCTGTCGCGCCTGGGCGGCGGCGCGCTCGTCGCCATGGGCCTCGCCACGCTGACGCTGCGCCGGGCGCCGACGTAGGCGGGGGTCTGGGGGGATGCATCCCCCCAGCCCTACTCTGCCGCCAGCACCGCGCCCGGGTTCATGATGCTGTGCGGATCGAGCGCCGCCTTGATGGCGCGCATGGCGGCGATCTTGGCCGGATCGGCGTAGCGGATCAGCTCGTCCGCCTTGTGGCGGCCGACGCCGTGCTCGGCGCTGATCGAGCCGCCCAGATCGTGGACGATGTCGTGGACCGCGCGGGTGAGGGGGGCCTTGAGATGGGCGACCTCCTCTCGCGCGGCGCCCTCCCGCGGGAAGGCGTTGAAGTGCAGGTTGCCGTCGCCGACATGGCCGAAGGCGTTGACGCGCAGCGGCCCGAGGGCCTCGACCGCCGCGGTGCCGCGCTCGATCAAGCGGGGGATCTCGGACAAGGGCACCGAGACGTCGTGAGAGGACACGGCGCCGGTGAGGCGGTTGGCCTCGGGGATCGACTCGCGCAAGGCCCAGAAGTCGCGGCGCTGGCCCTCGGACTGCGCGATGGCGCCGTCGGAGGCGAGGCCGCGCTCGACGGCCTCGACGGCGAGGGCCTCCAGCGCCTCGGCCGCCGGGCGGCCGGCCGGAAGGCCGGCGTCGAGCAGGACCGACCAGGCGGGGGGGCCTTCGAGCGGCTGGCGCATCTCGGGCAGGCGCGCCGCGACCATCGCGAGGCCGACGCCCGAGATCAGCTCGAAGGCCGACACGCCGTCGCCCAGCCGCTCGCGGGCGAGCCAGAGGAGGTCGAGCGCGGCGTCGGGGCCGGGGATGGCGAGCATCATGGCGCCGCGCTCGGCCGGGATGGGGAAGAGGCGCAGGGCGGCGGCGGTGACGATGCCGAGCGTCCCCTCCGCGCCGATCAGCAGGTGGCGCAGGTCGTAGCCGGTGTTGTCCTTGCGGAGCCGCCTCAGCCCGCGCAGCACCGAGCCGTCGGGCAGCACCGCCTCCACCCCGAGCGTCAGGTCGCGCATGGTGCCGTAGCGCAGGACGTTCACGCCGCCCGCGTTGGTGCCGAGCAGGCCCCCGAGCCGCGCCGAGCCCTCCGAGGCGAGCGAGAGCGGGAACAGGCGGCCCGAATCCTCGGCGGCGCGCTGGAGGTCGGCGAGGACGCAGCCCCCTTCGGCGATCATGACGCCCTCCTCGGGACGGACCTCGCGGATCGCGCTCATGCGGTCGAGCGAGACGATCAGCGCGCCCGCGTCCTGCGAGATCTGCCCGCCGACGAGCCCGGTGCCGCCGCCGTAGGGGATCACGGGCACGCGCGCCTCGTGACAGGCGCGGACGATCGCGGCGACCTCATCGACGGTGCGGGGCAGCGCGAGAGCGCGCCCGGCGCCGTGGGCGATGCGGCGGGGATCCTCGCGGTGGCGGGCCTCGGCGTCGCGCAGCGTGCCCTGCGGCAGGTGCGGGGCGAGGGCCGCGAGGGCGTCGTCGAAGCGGCTCATGGCGCCTTGGTCGCGCGGGCCGCGCATGGGCGCAAGTCAGCGCGCGTCGTCGAGGAAGGCGGGGTCGAGCACGACGATGGTGGGCCGGTCGGGCAGCGAGCGCAGCGAGACCTCCAGCGAGCTCTCGCCCGTCCGCTCGACGGCGAACCCGTCGCCCATCTCGATCAGGAACGCGTCGAGGTTGGCCTGCCCGAACCAGTGCATCGGGATGACCACCGAGGAGCGCAGCCGCATCAGCACGGAGCGGAGCGTCTCGCGCGGCAGCGTCAGCCCGCCGTCCACCGGCGCCATCACCACGTCGAGCCGGCCGAGCGCCGCGTACTGGCCGGCGTCGGGCTCGTGATGCAGGTGGCCGAGATGGCCGATGCAGAGCCCCTCCGCCTCGAAGACGTAGATCGAGTTGCCATCGACCTCGACGCCGCCCAGCCGGCCGCGGATGTCGGTCGGCACGTTGCGCACGAAGAGGTCGGCCACCTCGGCGGTCTGTCCCGGCCCGGCCCAGCCCTCCATCACGGTGGGGATGCGCGGGTCCGGGGTGGCGGTCCAGTGCGAGCGGTGGGCGTGGTTCATGGTGGCGATGTCGGGGACGAGGTCTGTCGGGCCGATGTAGCCGTTGTAGTCGGTCACCGCCGTGGCGCCGCCCGGCGTCTCGATCAGGAACATCGAGTGATCGACGTAGGACAGCCGGACCGAGGACGCGTCGAGCGGCTCGCCGAAGGCGGCCGTCCGGACGAACTCGACCCCCGGCGCCTCGGCGAGCGCGATGCAATGGGAGGCGCGCCGCTCCTGCGCCGCGGCGGGCGAGGCGAGCAGGGCGAGCAGCGCGACGAGCCGGATCATGTCCGCAGGCTAGCGTGGCCGGGCCCCGCCGTCATGCGCGGCTTGCCGCGAGCGATCACGTTTTCCTGAGGTGCCCGGAAAGCGGGGGCCGCTCGGGACCGCGGCGCCCGATGGCGCCGCGCAAAGGCCGAGGGACGGGGCACGCGCGCCCCCCGGCCTTCATCTGGCGCTGGTCCGCCCCCGCCGATCGGACCTCAGCTGCGCGTAGAGCACGTGGTTGCGCCAGCGCCCGTCGATCTGGAGGTAGGACTGGGCGACGCCCTCGTACTTGAACCCCGCGCTCTCCAGCACGCCGCGGGAGGCCGCGTTGTCGGGCAGGCAGGCGGCCTCGACCCGGCTGAGGTCGAGCAGCCCGAAGGCGTGGTGGACGAGGGCCGTGATCGCCTCGCGCATGTAGCCCCGGCGCGCGAAGGGCGCGCCGATCCAGTAGCCCAGCGAGGCGGCCTGCGCGGGCCCGCGGCGGATGTTGTCGAGCGTGATGGCGCCCAGCAGCGCCGAGTCCTCGCGCCGGATCAGGAAGAGCGGCAGCGCGGTGCCGCCCGAGACGCCGCGGCGGGCCCAGACCACGCGGTTGGTGAAGGCGCGCCGCGTCAGGTGGTCCTCGGCCCAGGCCGGCTCCCAGGGGCGCAGGAAGCCCTCGGAGGCCTGCCGCAGCGCGACCCAGGCGCGGTAGTCGGCGTGCTGGGGCGGGCGCAGCCGCATCCGCTCGGTCTCGACGAGGGCGGCGGCGGCACGCCCCAAGCCCCCCGGCCTGAGGAGGCCGAGGGCAGGCCAGGGCATCGGGCGCGGGCTCATGCCGCGAGGCGTTCGCGCACCCGTTCGAGCCCCGGGGCGCGCCCCACCGGCCCGTAGAGCGCGAGCGCCGCGCGCCCGCGCCCGGCCCCGCCCGCGATCATGCGTTCGGTCAGCGCGCGCACGTCGCCGGTGGTGACCGCGTCAATGCGCGCGAGCGTCTCCTCCACCGGGGGCACGCGGCCCCAGATCGCCACCGCGCGGGCCAGCCGCTCGGCGCGCGCGGACGGGCTCTCCAGCCCCATCAGGAGGCCCGCGCGCATCTGGGCGCGGGCGCGGGCGACCTCGGCCGCGCTCAGGTCGGAGGCGGCGCGGCGGAGCTGGTCCAGCGTCAGCTCGGCCAGCTCGGCGAGCTGCGCCTCCGACGTGCCGGCGTAGATCGTCAGGAGGCCGGTGTCGTCGTGGGCCTGGGACTGGGCGAAGATCGAGTAGCACAGGCCGCGCTTCTCGCGGATCTCCTGGAAGAGGCGCGAGGACATGCCGCCGCCCAAGGCGCTCGCCTGGATCTGGGCGGCGTAGAAGTCGTCGTCGCGCCAGCCCGGCCCCTCGAAGGCGAGCGCGATGTGGGCCTGCTCCAGGGGACGGACGACGCGCCGCTCGCCGCCGGTGAAGCGGGCGGGCTCGACCCGGCCCGCGTCGCGCGGCTCCAGATGGCCGAAGAGGCGCTCGCTGAGGCGCACGACGGCGTCGTGGTCCACGGCGCCCGCGGCCGAGACGATCATGCCGCCCGGGCCGTAGCGCTCGGCGACGAAGCGAGAGAGGTCGGCGCGCTCGAAGGCGGAGACGCGATCGGCGGGGCCGAGGATCGAGCGGCCCATCGGCTGGCCGGCATAGGCCTCCTCCTGGAGCCAGTCGAAGATCACGTCGTCGGGCGTGTCGAGGGTCTGGCCGATCTCCTGGAGGATGACGCCGCGCTCCATCTCGATCTCGCCCGGATCGAAGGCGGGCTCGAGCAGGATGTCGGCGACCACGTCGAGCGCGAGGGCCACGTCCGCGCCCAGCACGCGGGCGTAGAAGGCGGTGGTCTCGCGCGAGGTGTAGGCGTTGATGTAGCCGCCCACGTCCTCGATCTCCTCGGCGATCCTGAGCGCGCTGCGCCTGGCCGTGCCCTTGAAGGCCATGTGCTCGAGGAAGTGGGCGATGCCGTTCTGCTCGGCCGCCTCGTGGCGGGTGCCGGCGCCGACCCAGACGCCGACGGAGGCCGAGGCGAGGCCGGGCATGGCCTCGGTGACGACGCGCAGGCCGTTGGGCAGGGTGTGAAGCTCGGTGGTCACGCGGTGCGGGTGTCCCTGATATGCGCCTCGATCGCGTCGAGCGCGCCCGGCAGCGCGGTCACGCGCTCGGGCCTGTCATAGAGATCCGCCAGGCGGGGGAAGGGGCGGGCGGACGCCCGCCGCCTCCTCCACCGCGTCGGGGAACTTGGCCGGGTGGGCGGTGGCGAGCGTGATCATCGGCTCGGGCCCGAGGTGTCGCTGCGCGACGTGGACGCCGACGGCCGCGTGGGGGCACAGGAGCTGGCCCGTGCGCTCGCGGACCTCGCGGATGGTGGCGCGGGTCTGCGCCTCGGACGCGGCACCCGAGGCATAGGCCTCGCGCAGCGCCTCGAGCGCGCCCTGGCTCACGCGGAAGGCGCCGTCCTCGCGCAGCTCGTCCATCAGGCGCGAGATCGCCTCGCCGTCGTGCCCGTAGGCCTCGTGGAGCGCGCGCTCGAAGTTCGAGGCGACCTGGATGTCCATCGAGGGGCTGATGGTGGGCGCCACCCCTTCCGAGCGATGCTCGCCGGTCTCCAGGCAGCGGTGGAGGATGTCGTTGCGGTTGGTGGCGATCACGAGGCGCTCGATCGGCAGGCCCATGCGCCGCGCGATCCGCCCCGCGAAGGCGTCGCCGAAATTGCCGGTGGGCACGGTGAATGAGACGGCGCGGTGCGGCGCGCCGAGCGCGGTGGCGGCGGCGAAGTAGTAGACCACCTGCGCGAGCACCCGCGCCCAGTTGATCGAGTTGACGGCGGCAAGTCCCACCTCCTCGCGGAAGGCGATGTCGGCGAACATCCCCTTCACCAGCGCCTGGCAGTCGTCGAAATGGCCGTCCACCGCGACGGCGTGGACGTTGTCCTCGGCCGCGGTGGTCATCTGGCGGCGCTGGACCTCCGAGACGCGCCCGTGGGGGAAGAGCACGTAGACATCGACGCCCGGCAGGCCGCGGAACGCCTCGATCGCGGCTGAGCCGGTGTCGCCCGAGGTCGCGCCGACGATGGTGACGCGCTCGCCCGAGCGCGCGAGCGCGTCGGAGAAGAGCCGCCCGATCACCTGCATGGCGAAGTCCTTGAAGGCCAGCGTCGGCCCGTGGAACAGCTCCAGCAGGAAGTGGTTCGAGCCGATCTGGACCACCGGCGCGCGGGCGTCGTGGCCGAAGCCGTCATAGGCCGCGTCGATGAGCGGGCGCAGCGCGGCCGCGTCGTCCACGAAGGGGCTCATGACGCGGTGGGCGACCTCCTCGTAGGGCAGGCCCGCGAGGGCCGCGATCTCGCCGGTCGAGAGCGTCGGCACCGACTCGGGGACGTAGAGCCCGCCGTCGCGGGCGAGCCCGGCCATCATCGCGCCCTCGAAGCCCAGGGCCGGCGCGCGGCCGCGGGTGGAGACGTAGCGCATGGGCCTCAGACCCCCCGAGCTGCCGGTCGGCACTTCTCGTCCGGACCGGTGAGGGGACACGAGAGAGGGCCCGTGCCACGGCTTCGGCAGGGCTCCAAGGCGCTGCGAGGGGGGGCGCTCACGCCGCCTGCTCCCGGCGCCCGCGCAGGAGGAGGGCGGCGGCCATCGCGGCCCAGGCGGCCGCGAGGCCGAACCAAGTGACGGCGTAGCCGAGATGGTCGTTGGGGATGCCGGCCGCGTCGAGCGGCAGCGGCATGACCTCGGGCGGCGCGCCCGAGGCGGGCGCGACCTCGCGCGCGATGACCATGACGGGCTCGGTCGCCAGCGCCGCGGCCATCGCGTCCACGTCGCGGGCATACCAGACGTTGCCCTCGGGGTCGTCCTCGGGCGTCCAGCCATCGCGCTCGTCGGGCCAGTGGAGGTTGCCCGTCACGCTCGCGCGCCCGCCCGCGGGCCCGTCCTCGCGCGAAGCGGGGATGGCGCCGCGGTCGAGCAGGAGGCGCCGGCCGTCCTCCAGCTCGAAGGGCGAGACGACGCGCCAGATCGGGCCGACGCGCTTGTCGGACGCGATGACCCGCAGCGCGTCGTCCCCGATGGTGCCGACGAGCCGGACGGGGGCGAACGCGTCGACCGCGGGGTCGGGCGCGGCCGGCAGGGGCTCGGGGGCGCCGTAGAGCCGCGCCTCGAGCCGGGCGATCACGCCCTGCTTCCACTCCAGCCGCTGGAGCTGCCAGACGCCCAGCGACACGAGCAGGGCGAGCCCCAGGAGGGCGCCGAGGAGCGTGAGCGCGACGCGCATCGCGGGACCGGTCAGCCCCCCCAGACGTAGACGGAGAAGAACAGGAACAGCCACACCACGTCCACGAAGTGCCAGTACCAGGCGGCGGCCTCGAAGCCGTTGTGCTTGGTGGGCGAGAAGTGCCCCATCCTGAGCCGGATCAGGCAGACCGCGAGGAAGATGGTGCCGATGACGACATGCGCGCCGTGAAAGCCCGTCGCCATGAAGAAGATGCTGCCGTAGACGTTGCCCGCGAAGCCGAAGGCGGCGTTGGAGTACTCGTAGGCCTGCAGGGCGGTGAACATGACGCCGAGCCCGATCGCGAGCGCCAGGCCCCAGGCCATGTCGCGCCGGTTGTTCTCGTGCACGAGCGCGTGGTGCGCCCAGGTGGCCGCGGCGCCCGAGCACAGCAGGATCAGCGTGTTGATCAGCGGCAGGTGCCAGGGGTCGAAGGTCTCGATCGAGGGCGGCGGCCACTGGCCCTCCGAGAAGGTCTCCATCGGGTAGAGCGCGTTCTTGAAGAAGAACCAGAACCACGCGGCGAAGAACATCACCTCCGACATGATGAAGAAGATGAAGCCGTAGCGCAGGCCGATCTTGACCACCGGCGTGTGGTCGCCCCCGCGGCTCTCGGCGATCACGTCGGACCACCAGCCGACCATGGTGTAGAGCACGCCGACGACTCCGGCGGCGAAGAGCCACGGGCCGCTCTCGTTCATCCACAGCACCGCGCCGTAGAGCATGACGAAGGCGCTGACCGCGCAGACGAAGGGGTAGATCGACGGCGGCAGGATGTGGTAGTCGTGGTTCTTCGCGTGCGCCATGGGCCTATCCCTCGCTCGGGCCTGGTGGGACCGCCTCCGCCCGCTCCTCGGGGGGGTCGATCTCGTAGAAGGTGTAGGACAGCGTGATGGTGTGGACAGCCTCGGCGTCGCGGTCCTCGACGATGGCCGGATCGACGTAGAAGGTGACGGGCATCGAGACGCTCTCCCCGGGCTGGAGCACCTGCTCGGTGAAGCAGAAGCACTCGATCTTGGTGAAGTAGCCCCCCGCCTGGAAGGGCGCGACGTTGTAGGAGGCCGAGCCCGCCACGACGCGGTCGGTGGGGTTCGTGGCCTCGTAGGTGGCGATGCCGGTCTCGCCGATGCGGATCTCGACCTCGCGCTGCGTGGGGCGGAAGGTCCAGGGCATGCCGCGGTCGAGCGAGGCGTCGAAGCGGATCTTGATCGTCCGGTCGAGCACGGCGTCGGAGCCCGCCTCGGCGACGGCGGTGGTGCCGCCGTAGCCGGTGACGCGGCAGAACCAGTTGTAGAACGGCACCGACGCCCAGGCCAGCGAGCCCATGCCGACGACGACCCCCACGGCCATCAGCGCGGTGCGGGTGGTGGGCGCGAGGCTCATTCCATCGCCTCCTGGGCCGCCGCCTCCTGGGCGCCCGGCTCGAGCGCGGGGCGCAGGACATGGTCGAAGCCCTCGACCGGCCCGTCGACGCGGACCTTGGCCGCCGAGAGCCCGAACAGGACCACCACCAGCGCGCCGAGGCAGAGCCCGACGCCGAGGTTGCGGCCCAGCCGGCGGCGATGGATTTCGTGCTCGTGGGCCAGCGGCATCACAGCGCCCTCAGCGTCGCGTCGAGGATCAGCGCCCCGAACAGCAGCAGGACGTAGGTGAGCGAGAGCCTGAAGAGCCGCTTCTCGGCGGCGTGGCGGTCGGCCTCGGCCTCCGCCTCCGTGCGGCCGCGCACGATCCAGGCGCCGCGCAGGAAGAGGGCCTGCAGCACCACCGCGGCGGCCGCGAAGGCGGGGCCCGCGACGGGCGAGACGGAGAGGGCGGCGAGCACGGGCGTGAGCGCGACGGCGTACCACCAGATCCGGCGCCGCGTCGCGGGGCGGCCATGGGTGACGGTGAGCATCGGCACGCCGGCGTCGTCGTAGTCCGAGCGCAGGAAGAGCGCCAAGGCCCAGAAGTGCGGCGGCGTCCACAGGAAGATCAGCGCGAACATCAGCGCGGACTCGACCGACACGCCCCCCGTCGCCACGGCCCAGCCGATCATCGGTGGGAAGGCCCCGGCGGCGCCGCCGATGACGATGTTCTGCGGCGTCGCGCGCTTGAGCCACATCGTGTAGACGACGGCGTAGAAGAAGATCGTGAACGCGAGCAGCCCCGCCGCCAGCAGGTTGGCCGCGAGCGCCAGCATGACGACCGCGAAGCCCGAGAGCGCGAGGCCGATGGCGAGGGCGTCGCGCGCCTCGACCCGGCCCGAGGGCACCGGACGGCCCCGGGTGCGGCGCATCACCGCGTCGATGTCGGCGTCCCACCACATGTTGAGGGCTCCGGAGGCGCCCGCGCCCACCGCGACGAAGAGGATCGAGGCCAGCGCCACCATCGGGTGCACCCCGCCGGGCGCCGCGATCAGGCCCGCCAGGGCGGTGAACACGACGAGGCTCATCACCCGCGGCTTCAGCAGCGCCACGAAGTCGCCGAACCCCGGCTCGCCGTGGGTCTCGAAATGGCTGGGGCGCTCGAAATGGGCGGCGTCGGTCATCGCGTCAGCCCCCCCCGCCCGCTCGGCGCGTCATTCGGTCGGCCCGGCGGCGGGCGCGGCGTCGTCGGGTGCCTCGTCGGGCGTCCGGGCGGGCGTCTGGGCGGGCGTCTCGGCGGGCACGACGGCGACCCCGCCCTCGTCGGGCGTCTCGACCACCGCGTCCACCTCCTCGGGCGCGTCGACGGCGTCCGCGCCGGCCTCCGCCTCGCCCGGCACCTCGACCACGGCCTCGACCGAAGCGGGGTCCACCACGACGCCCTCGACCTCGCCGCCCTCGACCGCGACCGCCTCGACATCGGCGTCGTCCACCACCGCGACCGAGGCGCCGCCCATCTCGACGAGCCAGTCGCGGTAGGCCTCGGGCGAGACGACCTTTACGGTGATCGGCATGAAGGCGTGGTCCTTGCCGCACAGCTCCGAGCACTGGCCGAAGTAGACGCCCTCGCGCTCGGCCGCGAACCACAGCTCGGCGAGCCGGCCCGGCACCGCGTCCTGCTTCACGCCGAAGGCCGGCACGGTCCAGGAGTGGATCACGTCGGCGCCGGTGACGCCCATCACCACCGTCGCGCCCACCGGCACGACGACGGCGGTGTCGGTGGCGAGCTTGTAGAGATCCTCGGAGTAGCCGTAGTCCGCCAGCTCCTCGGGGGCGAGCATGAAGCTCTCGAAGGCGATGTCCTCGTCGGTGTACTCGTAGCCCCAGTACCACTGATAGCCGGTCACCTTGATGTTGATGTCGCCCTCGGGGATCTGCTGCTCCTTGAACAGCACCGGCAGCGAGAAGGCGCCGATGAACACCAAGATCAGGATCGGCACGATGGTCCAGGCGATCTCGACCGGCGAGTTGTGCGTGAAGGACGCGGGGCTCGGGTTGCGCCGCATGTTGTAGCGCACGATCACCGTGACCAGCAGCGCCATCACCAGCACCACGACGCCGAACATGATGACGTGGACGAAGCCGTCGAGCCACTGCAGGTCGCGCGCGATCCCGGTCGCGGCCGGCTGGAAGTCCGTCCCGCCCAGGCGGGGGGCGCCCACGATCGGCAGGCCGGCGGTCGGATCCGCCGCCTCCTGCGCGCGGGCCGCCGCCGTGCCGAGCGCCGACAGCGCGAGGGTGAATGCCGTGACCAGCCTGCCCATGTTCGCCATCCTCTCGCCGCCCGCCGGCCCCGCCGCCATTGCTCGCCTGCTTCATGACCATAGATGAGGGGCTGCATCAAGGGAGGGCGCCGCGTCACGATGACCGCAGGCCCCGATCCAGCGAGGCCCCCATGGACGACTTCCGACCCTTCGACACCCATCTCGACGAGGCCGCGGCGCTCGGCGTGCTGCGCGAGGCGGTGGCCGGCGCCGACGACGGCGAGCTCTTCCTCGAGCGCCGCCGCTCTGAGGTGGTGGCCTACGACGACGGCCGCGTGCGCCAGGCCAGCTACGACGCCTCCGAGGGATTCGGCCTGCGCGCGGTGAAGGGCGAGACCGCCGGCTACGCGCACTCCACCGAGATCAGCGAGGCGGCGCTCAGGCGCGCGGCCCAGACCGCGCGCCTCGCGGTGGGCGACGGCGGCGGCACGATGGCCGACCCGCCGCGGCCCACCAACCGGCGGCTCTACACCGACGCCGACGGGGTGGCGGGCACGCCCTTCCCCGTGAAGATCGAGCTTCTGCGCGAGATCGACGCCCATGTGCGCGCCCTCGACCGCCGCGTGGTGCAGGTGAGCGTGACGCTCGCCGCCTCGCATCAGGAGGTCGAGATCCTGCGCCCCGAGGGGCTCAGGGTGCGCGACGTGAGGCCCATGGCGCGGCTCAACGTCTCGGTCATCGTCGAGAAGGACGGGCGGCGCGAGTCGGGCTCGCACGGCGGCGGCGGCCGCGTCGGGCTGGGTGGGCTGATGGAGCCCGCCACCTGGCAGGCGCACGCGGCCGAGGCGCTCAGGATCGCGCTCGTCAACCTCGACGCCGTGCCCGCGCCCGCGGGGGTGATGGACGTGGCGCTGGGGCCGGGCTGGCCGGGGATCCTGCTGCACGAGGCGGTGGGCCACGGGCTCGAGGGCGACTTCAACCGCAAGCGGACCTCGGCCTTCGCGGGGCTGATGGGGCAGAGGGTCGCAGCATCAGGCGTCACGGTGCTCGACGACGGCACGATCCCCGACCGGCGCGGCTCGCTCACGGTGGACGACGAGGGCACGCCCTCGGCGCGCAACGTGCTGATCGAGGACGGGATCCTGGTGGGCTTCATGCAGGACCGGCAGAACGCGCGGCTGATGGGCGTGGCGCCCACCGGCAACGGCCGGCGCGAGAGCCACGCCCACATCCCGATGCCGCGAATGACCAACACCTACATGCTGGGCGGCGACGCCTCGCCCGAGGAGGTGGTGGCCGAGATGCGCGACGGGATCCACGCGGTGGGCTTCGGCGGCGGGCAGGTGGACATCACGAGCGGCAAGTTCGTCTTCTCCTGCACCGAGGCGTATCTCGTGCGCGACGGGGTGAGGGGCGCGCCGGTGAAGGGCGCGACGCTGATCGGCGACGGCGCGACGGCGCTCAAGGCGATCCGCGCGGTGGGCCGCGACCTCGCGCTCGACCCGGGCGTGGGCAATTGCGGCAAGGCCGGTCAGTGGGTGCCGGTGGGCGTGGGCCAGCCGACGCTGCTGATCGGCGGGCTGACGGTGGGCGGCTCGGCGGCGTGAGCGCGGGGGCGGGCGTGCCCGGCGCCCTCGCGGACGCGCGGCGCTGGTACGCGGAGGATTTGCGCGCGACTGCCCCCGTGCGCCGCCCAGAGGTGGTGGCGGCCTTCGCCGCGGTGCCCCGCGAGCGGTTCCTCGGGCCCGGCCCGTGGCGCATCCATCCGCGGCGGTGGGAGGCTCCGCCCCACACGAGCGCGTCCGACGACCCGCGCGAGGTCTACCACGACGTGCTCGTGTCGATCGACGAGGGGCGCGACCTCAACAACGGCCAGCCCTCGCTCTGGGCCTTCCTCTTCGACCGGCTGGGCGTCGAGCCCGGCGCGACGGTGCTCCAAATCGGCGCAGGCGTGGGCTACTTCACGGCGATCCTGGCGGAGCTGGCGGGGCCGGAGGGGCGCGTGATCGCCTACGAGGTCGAGGAGGCGCTGGCGCGGCGCGCCGCCGACGCCCTGAGCGACCGCCCCCAGGTCGAGGTGGTGGCGGGCGACGCCACCCGGGCCCCCGACCTGCCCGCCCTGGACGTGGTGGTGGCCGCCGCGGGGGTGACGCACGCGCCCGAGGCATGGCTGTCGCGGCTCGCCCAAGGCGGGCGGATGCTGTTGCCGTTCACGGCCGAGGACTGGCGCGGCGTCCTCGTCCTCCTGGAGAGGGAGGGCGAGCGGGTGCGGGCCTCCTCGCTGGGCCCGTGCGGCTTCTACCCCTGCCGCGGCGCGCGGGACGCGGACGAGGCGGCCGCGCTCGCGCAGGCCCTGCGCGCGTCGGACGGCAGGGCGCCGCCGCTGAGGGCTCTGCACCGGGGATCCCCGTCGAGCGACGAGGGCGTCTGGTATGCCGGCCGCGGCTTCTGGCTCTCGCTGGGGTGACGACGCGGCAACCCTCCGGGCCTACCGCCCTGTGTCATTCGTCGTCTCCTTTCCGGGGTTTGGTGAAGGCTTTGGCGAACCTGTCGGGATGGTTCGCCACCCGAGGCCGCCGGCCCGCGCCGGACAACTTCGTCCAGGCCGCGTCGGCGAGGTCGGAGCGATCGGCCGCGGCGATGTAGCGTTGGGCCTCCGCGAGCGAGCGATGCCCGGTGACGGCCATCAGCTCGGGCGCCGTCGCGCCGGCCTCCGCCAGCCGCGTCGCGCACGCCTTCCGCAGCCCGTGCGAGGCGCACGGAGGAAGCCCCGCCGCGTTGCACCACTGGCGCATCAGGGTGCCGAGCCCGTTGGGGCTGCGCGAGGCGCCGTAGATGGTCTGCAGGAAGGTGAAGGCGTCCGGTGGGCACTCCTCGAGGGTCGCAGCGAGGATCGGGTGCACGGGGATGTCGATCATCACGCCGCCCGAGCGCGCCGTCTTGCGCCGCCGGTAGCTCAGGCGACCATCCCGGATGTTGCCCCACCCGAGGGCCACGGCATCCACCCGCGCCGCGCCGGTGTAGAGCATCAGCACCATGGCGCGGCGCGCGAGCGTGCCCGGCCCATGCACGTCGAGGAAGCGGGCGATCTCTCCTTCGTCCCAGGTGTGGAACCCCTCGCCCGAGGTCCGCAGCGGCTTGACGCCCCGCGCCGGGTTGTCGGTGCGCCATTCCAGCTCCACCGCATGGTCGAGGAGCTGGCGCAGCCGCTTGAGGCGATTGTTCGCCGCGCCGGGCGTCGCCACCTTCTCGGCCATCAGCTCCTTGACGTGCCGGCGCAGCATCTGCCTCACGGGCTTCCGGCCGTGGCGCTCGCGCAGCTCCTCGATCACGCTGCGATAGGTCCGCCGCGTCGAGGGCGACAGGTCCAGGAACTCGGCCGATGCGTAGAAGGAAGCGATCAGGGCCGCGAGCGAGCCGGGGATGGTCCGTTCGGCGCCGATCAGCCCACGCGTCCGCTCGCCCGCCAGCGCCGCCTCGTAGCGCGCGCGGAAGTCGTCGGAGCCGTAGGCGGTGCCCAGCTCGGCCGAGAACGCGCCCTTGCGGAACCGCCAGCGCCGCCGCCCATGGCGGTCGGTGTAGGGCGTGGCGCCGGGATACTGCCGCCGCCGCTTCATGCTTCGTCCCAGGGGTTCGGCCCTTCGTCGCGCGGGTCGTTGACGGTGTAGATCGTCACGGTGCCGGTGGACGTGATGACGGTGCGCGCCACGGGGATGCCCGCGTCGCGGTGCGCGCGCAGGACGCGGGCGAGGTCCGCCTGCGTGATGAGGGCCCTACGGTTCGCCATCCGTGCCCCCAAATCGGGCCGCTCTCACACCACCACCAACGCAGCTTCCCATGCCCGCAAATCCGTGAGGCTCCAGCTCGCCCGGCAGGACGTGATCGGGCAGCGGCGCGCGGCGGGTCATCCGGCTTTCTTGGCCTCGGAGCCCTTGGGCTCGACCTCCACGAAGCCGCTCTCGGGGTAGCGCACCTGCTGATAGGCCTCCCGCACGAGCAGGACCGGATCCTCGCCGAGCGCATACACCGTGCGCTCGAACACCAGCGAGACGTCGCAGACGATGAACCCGGTGGGCCGTCTCAACGCAGCGACGAGGTTCCGGATCACGGGTTCATGCGGTCCGAGGTCGGCCCACAGCACGGTCTGTTCACCAGCCGTCGCCAGGAACGTCGCGCCCTCCTCGGTCGGGAAGGGCATGCCCGGCAGACGCCGCAGCCTCGGCATGGACCGCCCCGTGTGGGCGAACACGGCCGCAGCCGCGAAGGCGGCGCGCGGATTGGTCATGCCGGCCTGCATCAGCGCCCGCGCGACCGCGATCTGCATGACCGTGAAGAACGTGTAGCGGCGATGACGGCCCTGCTTGCCACCCCCTTCGATCTTGTCCTGATCGAAGACCAGGCCGCGCCGCAGCCATCCCTGCAAGGTGTCGCTGGCAACCCCCGTCGCCGCGACGACCTCGCCCGTCTTGAACCCGTCCTGGAGGCTCACCGCCATTCCCTCCGAAGCGAATTAGGCACGTCTTACCGTGGCCGGCCGTAGCATGATAGACATAACGACAGCGGCACGGAAACTGACAGCCATCCTTTCCGGCGAAAAGTGCAGCGTCCCCGACCGGAGCGCCCACGGTCCGATCCCCCTTCCTCGATGGCCTGCTTGATGCCGCGCGATCCACGTCGCGCAGCCACCCCCGGACCCGCAGCGCATCGTCCGCGACCTCGGGCTCGGGCAGCTTGCCCACCGCCAGGATCGCGGCGCGCGGGGGGCTCCCAGGGGTCGGCCCAGCGGTTCCAGAGGGGCGATCTACGGACGTAGCCGCCGCTCGGGCCAGATGCTCCCAACGGACCCTCCCCCCTGCTAATCTCGCTAATCCCGGGGGCCGGCGCCCGCGCTCGCGGCCTCGGGCTCGACGTCGAGGATGATGGCCCGCCGCGCCTCCTCGATCGCGGCCAGCGTCGAGCGGCGCAGCGCCGCGCGCGAGGGCTCCTCGAGGCTCTTCACCATCGCGCCGAGCATGCGAGCCGCGGCGCCGGGGTCGGCCGCCTCGGCGTCGCGCACCTTGCGGGCGTCGTGGATATCCTTTCTGGAAAGGCCGAGGTCGGCGACTCTGGGCTTGTTCCGGTCGGGAACATGCTGATTGTCGCGCCGCGTCCGGACCTCTCCGCGCGCCTGCGCCGCGTCGTATTCGTCCGCGAGCCGCACCTTCGCGCCGGCCTCGATCAGCAGCGCGTCGGCCTGCGCGCGGTGGACCCCGGCCAGGATCGCGGCGTGGGCCTCTCGCGCGCGCGCTGCGCGCGCGTGTTGGGCGCACGGGCGCGCCGAGGCGCGCACGCGAGGGCGAAACCTGTCTTAGATGTTGAAGGAGACGGGCCATCGGTTCCCCGCAGCCCGTCGTCCGGAGGTTTCAGGACCGCCCCCCGAGGGGGGGCACCCCTCCCCCCCGTCGCTCAGGCCTTGTCCCGGCTCCGGCGTCGCTTGCGCCCCTTCCCAGCTCGGCGCGACGCCTTCGGATCGGGGGGCGTCAGGAGGTCCACGTAGCTCCTCACGATCTCCTCGAAGCGATCCTCGAACAGGGCTCGTATCCCCGACAGGGCACGCACCAGGCCCCGCTCGTCCATGCCCTCGGCGTGCGCCTTCAGGAGCAAGCTCACCATTATGGTGTCCATCTGATCCTGCGCCATCACCACCGCGCGCACTCGCGTCTGGACCTCGGGCGCGGCGAGCAGACGCCGGGCCACCGCTCGGTCCAGTAGAGCGTCTTCATCAATCATGGCTTCCCCTCACCTCGATCACTGGGCGTCTCGACGAGCCGCGAGACGGCCGCCTCCAGCTCGGCGAGCCGGCGCTCGGCCTCCGTGAAGCGCAGGACCATGTTGCGGTCCCTCTTGCGGTCGTTGCTCGCTTGCGGTCGTTGCTCGCGACCTCCTCGGCGATCGCGCCCACGATGTCCTCCGACCGGCGGTCGAGGAACTTGCGCGTCACGAAGGCCCTGCTCTTGTCCTCCATGCTCGGCGCCGGGGGCGGGGGCGCCGCGACCACCCGCCGGACCATCACTCGGTCCTCCAGGGCGTCATCATCCATGGCCATCCCTCCCTCGATCGCCGGCCGCGTGTTCTAGCCGCGAGACGGCCGCCTCCAGCTCGGCGAGCCGGCGCTCGGCCTCCGTGAAGCGCAGGACCATGTTGCGGTCCTGCCTCGCGAACTTCGCGCCCAACGCCCCCCCGATGTCCCCCAGCAGACCGTTGAGGGACTTGTAGGTCACGAAGGCCCTGCTCTTGTCCCCCTGCGCCGGGGGCGCGGCCGGGGCCTCGGCCTCGCGCGTCACCACGTCACGCCCTCCTTGTGGGCCACCAGGCCCGGCGCGCGCATCGTCGCCGCGGCGTCGAGGACCACGGCCGTGGCGACCATCCCGCTCTGGTAGAGCGAGCGCATCGGGGCCGCCGCCACGCCGTCGGCGTCCACCAGCTCGGCGGGGTCGTCGCTCATGTGGATCGTCGCCTCCGAGCTGGCGTAGATGTCGGGCTCGGGGCCGAAGGCGATCGCGAGCCCCGCGGGGTCGAGCGCCACCACCGTGCCCTCGGCGAGCGCCAGCGACGCCAGCACCGGGAGCGCGAGGTCGGGCCGGCGGATGGCCACCACCGCCGCCTGCCGCGGATGCGCGACGAAGACGACGGACGCCCCGCCCGCCCCCGTGACGGCCCCCGCGAGGTCGGCGAGGTCGGCCACCATCGCGGCCTCGCCCCCGCCCGTGGCCGCCGCGATCGGGGCCACGTCGTAGAGGAGCCCGGCGGGGTTGGCGTCCGATGCCGCGGCGTCGTTGAACAGCGCCGCGTCGAGGCCGCGCGCCGCGTCCTCGCGCAGCAGGGTGCCGAAGATCGCCGCCGCGCCCGAGCGGCGCGCCAGCTCGCGGCTCTGGACCACGATGCCGCCCATCTTGCGAACGGGGCCGAGCGAGCGCGCGCCGAGCGCGTAGGCGCGCACCGGGATCTCCCCGCCCTCCCCGACCCAGGGCAGCGGCGCGGGCTCGCTCGCGCGGAACGGGATCGGCATCGACTCCACGCCCCTCAGCGGCACCGACAGCGCGCCCAGCGCCATCAGCCGCGAGGCGGCCGACAGCGGCGCGAGCGAGGCGACGAACGCGATCACCGCGTCCGAGATCGCGGTCGATCCCAGCTCCGCGCCGGTGTCCATCGGCGAGACCGCGCCCCGCCAGAGGAGGCGGGCGGCCAGCCGGTCGTCGGGGTAGAGCCTGCGCACGGCGCCGAGCGCGTTGCCGCCCGTGCCGGCGGTCGCGGTCTGCGACGCAGCCGTGAACGCGGCGAACGCCGCCCGGGCGATCGGGCCGCCTCGGCCTTGGCTCGGGCGGGCGATGGGGGATGCGAAGGTCATGGATGGGGGTCTCCGATGGGGTGTCGCCCCCCAGCGTAGCGCCCTGCCCCCGGCCCCGCCCGACGCTCCCCGGCGGGTTCCGGCGGTCCCCGTCAGCGGAACTCCGGGTCGCGCGCTCGATACGCGGCGAGGTCCGCGATCCGGTAGGTGATGCGGCCCGTCCTCCGCGCCTTCGTGAACGGGATCGGGCGGCCCATCCCGCGCCAGCCGCGCAAGGTGGAGGGCCTGCGTCCCAGGAGCGCCGCCGCGTCGGCCTCGGACACCGACCCGTCGCCCGCGACGCGCCACCCCCTCGCGGCGCAGGCCGCCCACATCTCGGCCGCGAGCGCGGCGGTCCGGGCGAGCGGCTCGCCCAGAGCCGCCTCGGTCCCCCGCACGATCCTCCGCCTGGCGGCCGCGTCGTGCGCCAGCTCCTCGGCGGCGGCCGCGAGGAGCGCCTGCAAGCGATCAGGACCGCCCAAGGCTCGCCCCTCCCAGCGCGCCGAGCGCCCGCCGCCTGGATGCACGTGCACGTCGCGGCCGGTGGGGGCGATCATGGTCAAGTCCCCTCCGAGGCCTCGGGCACCAGGGTCCACCGCTGGGCGAGGGTCGGGGCGAGCTCGGCCGTCATGGCGGCCTCGATCATGCGCCGCTCGGCCGTGGCGTCGGGGGCGTCATCCACGCGGACGGCGCGGAGCGCGTAGCTTCCCCGCCCGTCGCGATCGAAGCCCACCGCGAGCCAGGCGTCGGACCGGGCCGCGTCAGGGATGGGGCTCGGGAACGCGGCGGCCTCCCGGGCGCTCAGCCGCATCACGCGGCAGTCTCCCCCGTGGCGGAGCACATGCGCGAAGCCCCGCCGCAGCGCGGCCTGGGCGAGCGGATCGGCGACGTGCGCGGCCCGTCCGTCTCGCCCACGATCGTAGGTGGTGCCGGCGAGGCACGCGGCCGTGGCGTCGGCCCGGGACGCCATGCGGCGGCGCTGGGCTCGGTTTACCAGCCCGCCCCCCACCGCGCGGCGAGCAGGCGCCGAGCCTCGGGGCACGGGCACGCCGCGAGCGCCGCCGCCTCGGCCTCGGCGCAAGACAGCCCGGCGTCGTGCTTCACGATGGCGGCGCGCTCCTCGGCCGCGTCGAGGAGGTCCGCGGGGTCGGGGGACGGCTGGGGGCTCGAAGGCAGCCGCGAGCGCCGCGCGGATATCGACGCCATTCCTCCGAAACTCTGTCGGACCGGTCGGACGTGTCGGACCGCGTTGCGACGGCTCGCCTTTCTGCGTCCGACAGGCCAGCCACCGCGTCGGACCGGTCGGACCGCGGGTGCAGCGCCGGCTCTGTTGCACGGAACGCCTGAAGGCCGAGCTTCCCCTTTCCCCGCGGCGGTCAGCCGACGGGTCGTGTGACGGGGATGCCGAGCGCGGTATAGCGGTTGAGGATGGCGATGCGGACTTGGAGTTCGGCGGTCTGGCGGTCGAAGTCGCGGGCCATGAGCTTTTGCCCGAGGAGCTTCATGCAGTTCATCTTGGTCTCGGCGCGGCTTCGGCGGTGGTATCCGCTCCATCGGCGCCAGATCGTGCGGCCGAGGCGCTTGATGGCGCGCAGAGCCTCGTTCCTCGCTTCTACGCCGGGGCTGTCCTTCTCCCAAGGCTTGGCATTTCGCCGGGGCGGGATGACAGCGTCCGCGCCGCGGTTCGCGATGGCGTCGCGGCAGCCGCGGGTGTCGTAGGCGCCGTCGGCGGTGACCGAGACGATTGGCTCGTTTGCTGGGATCTGGCCGAGCAGGTCCGGTAGCACAGGCCCATCGCCGACGCCGCTGCCGGTGATCTCGACCGCGCGGACCTCGAGTGTCACCTCGTCGACGGCGAGGTGGACCTTTCGCCAGATCCGTCTGCGCGCCCCGCCATGCTTGCGCGCGTGCCATTCCCCCTCGCCTCGGACCTTGATGCCCGTGCTGTCCACGAGCAGGTGCAGCGGGCCGCCGCTGCCCCGGTAGGGCAGCTGAACGGCCAAGGTCTTCTGCCGTCGGCAGAGCGTCGAGAAGTCCGGCACCGGCCAGTCGAGCCCCGCGAACTTCAGAAGGCTCGCGACGAAGCCGGTCGTCTGGCGAAGCGGCAGGCCGAACAGCACCTTGATCGTCAGGCAAGCCTGGATCGCGGCGTCGCTGTAGACCGGCTGGCCGCCGCGCTTGCCCGATGGCGCCGCGTGCCAGGGCGTCGAAGGGTCGAACCAGACGGTCAGCGATCCACGCTCACGCAGCGACGCGTTGTAGGCGGACCAGTTCAGGGTGCGGTAGCGCGTCGGGGCAGGCTTGGACATGACGCCCAGCTATGCCGCTGGACCGGCAATGTGAATCCCGGGCAGGCTTCGTGCAACAAGGCCATCTGCCCCTTGTCGACCGAGGGCTGGGCGGCGAAGTCGAAGCCCTCCAGGGTCCGCACGAAGGGGAACTTCGCCAGCCCGAAGCTCATCTCGATGCGGCGCTGATCCTTCCGTGCGATCTCGCGCTCGCAGAGGAAGGCGAGCGCCTCGCGCAGGGTCATCTCCCCCCGCGCCGCCTCGTCGAGCAAGCCGTCGAGCTGGTCGCGCACCGCCGTCAACTTCAAGCGCGTCAGCATCCGGTCGAGCTCGTCCTGGGTCTGCGCTCCCATCACCAGGCGCCCCCGGCCACCGCCTCGTACTCGGCGAGCGGGCGCAGCAGCGCCGGCGCCGGGATCGGCGCGGCCTCGGCTGCCTCGGCGTCTTCTCTGACCACGCGGCCGGCGGCACCCGCGACGCCCTCGAAGTGAGCGCGGTCGGTGAAGCGCCCGCGACGGTCCGCGCTGCGGGGATGACGGGCCACCTCGATGCCCGCATGGGTGACCTGCACAGTCTCGGCCGTGACCAGCACGCTCACTCGCTCCCCGATCAAGCGCCACGGCACCGAGTAGGCGTTCGTCTCGATCTCCACCGCGCAGTCCGCTCCCACGCGTCGGCTCAGCTCGCGCGCGGCCAGGAACGGGCCGCGGTCGGGCAGCGGCCGCAGGGCGGCGGCCTCGTCGCGCGCGAAGCGGACCATGGGCGCCTCGCCGGTGGTGCCGTGGACGCGCTGATCGGCGATCTCGCGCGTCCACTCGGCCAGATGCGCCTCCAGGGCCGCGAAGCTCTCGAAGGTTCGCCCCGCGACCGCGTTGCCCTTCACGTAGCCCACGCCGCGCTCGTCCTTGCCCTTGGTCCGCGCCCGGTACGGCGCGCAGGCCTGGACCCGGAAGCCCCAGTGCCGCGCAAAGGCGTGGAGCTTGGGGTTGAGCACCACCTCCCGCGTCGCCGCGTCGTGGTGCAGGATCAGAGCGCGCGCATTGTCGAGCAGCACCTCCTCAGGCACGCCCCCAAAGGCTGCGAAGGCACTCTCCATGCCTTCGAACCAGTGCTCCTGGCGCTCGCCCAGGAAGGCCCGGACGTGCAGCCGGCGCGAGTGGCCCAGCGTCGCCACGAAGAACGACACCGGTCGCAGAGCGCCCTCGATCTCGACCCGCCTCTGGCCGAAGTCGATCTGCAACTGCTGGCCCGGGCGCGTCTCGAACCTCACCGTCGCCCGCGCTTCGGCCCGTAGCGCTTGGCGCAGCGGTGCCACCGCACGCTCCACCGTGCGCAGGCTTACCTCAATGCCCCTCTCGGCCGCGAGCTCCTGGCGAACCACGTCCGCGTTGCCCGC
This sequence comes from uncultured Alphaproteobacteria bacterium, assembly GCA_963799455.1. Lineage (GTDB taxonomy): Bacteria > Pseudomonadota > Alphaproteobacteria > Rhodobacterales > Rhodobacteraceae > CAWCXF01. The sequence goes on from CAWCXF010000008.1 coordinate 884,277, forward strand.
GTGGCGGCGGAAGCGCTCGGACAGCCAGCCCCCAAGACCGTCGAGCGACGTCTTGCGTGTCGGTGCCACCGGGCGTCGCCAGCCGCCCTCGCGCAGCCACCGCCGCACCGTCGTCCGCGAGCACCCCAGCTCCGCCGCGATCCGCCGCGCCCCCCAGCCGAGCGCCTTCAGCCTCAGCATCGCCGACACGTCGTCCGGCTCCTTCATCTCGTCCCTCCGCAGACCTTCAGTCCGCAGAAGCCTCTCCGTCACTGGCATGGTCATCCAGGCCCTCCCCTCAGGCTACCGAGGGGGCCAGTTCCTCATGTCGCCTCCGGACCAGTTTGCCGTGACGCCTGACACGAGGCGGCGCATCCTCGCGGAGGCGCTGGCCGCGGAGGCCGACGCGCCTCAACGCCACCTTCGCCGAGGCGCGGCTCGAGGACGGCCGGCGGCGGGTCGTGCGCCACGGCTCCGGCCCCGAGCGCGCGATCCAGACCGGCGTGGGACCGGTCCCGGTTCGCCGGCTGAAGGTGCGCGACCGCGATCCGGGCGAGTCCGAGCCGGTGCGGTTCATCTCGGCGATCCTGCCGAGATGGGCGCGGCGGACACGGAGCTTGGACGCGCTTTTGCCGGTTCTCTACCTCCGCGGCGTCTCGACGGGGGACTTTCAGGAGGCGCTGGCGGCGCTGCTCGGCCGCGACGCCCCGAACCTGTCGCGCCTTCGGTGATCGGGCGCCTGAAGGAGGGCTGGCAGGACGAGTGCGCGCGCTGGCAGCGGCGCGACCTGTCGGCCCGGAGGTACGTCTACGTCTGGGCCGACGGGGTGTACCTGCAGGCGCGGATGGAGCCCACGGCCGAGTGCATGCTGGTGGTGATCGGAGCGACGCCCGAGGGCAAGAAGGAGCTCGTGGGGTTCCAGACAGGCGTGCGCGAGAGCGTCCAGAGCTGGCGCGAGCTGCTCGTCGATCTGACGGCAAGGGGCCTGGCCACAGCCCCCGAGATCGCGGTGGGCGACGGCGCCATGGGGTTCTGGCGGGCGCTCGAGGAGGTCTTCCCCTCCACGCGTCATCAGCGCTGTTGGGTGCACAAGGCCGCCAACGTCCTCAACGCGGTCCCGAAGTCGGTTCAGCCCGGCATGAGGGCCGACCTGCGCGAGGTCCGCGACGCCCCCGACCGGGCCCAAGCCGAGGCGGCCATCGCCGTGTTCGTGAAGAAGTACGGCGCCAAGTACCCCAAGGCGGTCGAGCGCCTGGTGAAGGACCGCGACGCGCTCTTGGCCTTCTTCGACTTCCCGGCCGAGCACTGGGATCACCTGCGCACCGCCAACCCCATCGAGAGCGTGTTCGCCACCGTCCGCCATCGGACCGTCCGAACCAAGGGAGCGCTGTCGCAGACCACCGCCCGGCTGATGGTGTTCAAGCTCGTCATGGCCGCCTCGAAGACCTGGCGGCGCCTGAAGGGCGAGAACCGCTTGCCGATGCTCCTCGCCGGCGTCACCGTCACCGACGGCGTCGCCACCGCGGCGCCCGATCACCGCGCCGCCTGATCGGCCGCGTCACCCAAAATCAGCCATAGCTCGGCGGAACCTGGGCGATGGCGGTCTGAGGAGGGCGCGAGGGCTCGGACTGGCCCTGCGGGCTCGGCACAAGCCTCTGCTTCGTCTGTGCTTCTGGGCGTTCGTGGCTGGGGTGGTAGGATTCGAACCTACGGTACACGGTACCAAAAACCGCTGCCTTACCGCTTGGCTACACCCCAACGCGGAGCTTCCTCTACGCTCGGTGGGTGCGCTTCGCAAGCCCCGCCCCGCAGCCCCCGCGGAGGGGCCCAGGTCATGTCCGTCGAGAGGTGTGATTTCCGGGTATGGCCCCGGGCCATCCGATCAGGGGGCTGCGGGGGCGCCCGCGGCCCCGGTGACGACCGCCACCTTGCCGTCGAGCCCGAAGGTCGTCGTTTCCGCCATGACCGTCCTCGCTGGTGACTGGGCCGCGCGCCGCCGGGGCGCCGCGCGACTATTGCAGCTCCGAGAACGCCGTCGGGCGCAGGAGCCGGTTCTCGACGTTCTGGACGATGAGGCCGTCGCGCTCGGACGCGGCCAGCGCCTCGAGCCATTCGGGGTCGGTGGCGAAGGCGTCCCAGACCCGCTCGCGCTCGCCCATCGACTCCCATGCGAGCAGGTAGACGAGCTCGAGGTGCGAGGGGCCGACGAGCGTGGTCCAGAACCCGACCTGCCGGATGCCGAAGCGCCGCCAGATCTCCAGCGTGCGGGTCTCGAACCGCTTCAAGAGCGCCGGCATCCGGCCGGGCAGCGTGCGGTAGATGCGAAGCTCGTGGATCATGCTTGCCTCCCTTCTCGTCAGCGTGCGGTGTAGCCGCCGTCGATCACCAGCGCGGCGCCGGTGACGAAGGCCGCCTCGTCCGAGGCGAGGTAGAGGATGCCCCAGGCGATGTCCTCGGGGCGCCCGAGGCGGCCCATCGGCTGCAACGCGTCGTAGGTCCGCCGCGCCTCCTCGGGGTCGGGGATCGCGTCCATGGCCCGCCGCAGCAGGGGCGTGTCGACGAAGCCCGGATGGACCGTGTTGACGCGGACCCCGAGCCCCCTCTCGGCGCAGGAGAGAGCGACCGACCTGGAGTAGGTCAGCACGCCGCCCTTCGAGGCGTTGTAGGCGTCGATCCCCGCCATCCCGACGAGCCCCATGACCGAGGAGATGTTGACGATCGACCCGCCCGGCGGGACGCCCCGCTCCATCGCCCTCAGCGCGTGCTTGGTGCCGAGGAAGACCCCGTCGAGGTTCACCGCCATGAGCCGGCGCCAGTCCTCGAGCCGGGTCTCGGTGGGGACCGTCCGCTCGATCCGAGTGCCGGCGCCGTTCACGGCGATGTCGAGCCGGCCGAAGGCGGAGAGGACGGCGGCGATCGCTTCCGTCCAGCCCTCCTCGTCGGCCACGTCGAGCGGCTGCGCGCGCGCCGTGCCGCCCCCCTGCCGGATCGCCTTCGCCACCTCCTCGGCGCCGGCCGCGTCGAGGTCGGCGAGGACGACGCGCGCCCCTTCGGCCGCGAGCAGCCTCGCGGTTGCGGCGCCGATGCCGCTCGCGGCGCCGGTCACGAGCGCCGTCCTGCCGGCGACCCGTCCGGGCCGGGGCTGCGGCCCGGCGCTCATCCGATCAGCCGCGGCAGGAAGAGGACGATGCCGGGAAAGGCCATCAGCAGCAGCACGACGACCATGTCGGCGACCAGGAACACCATGACCCCCTTGAAGATCGTCGTCAGGCTGATCGACTCGTCCACGACGGACTTGATGACGAACACGTTGAGGCCTACCGGCGGCGTGATCATCCCGATCTCCAGGAGCTTGGCGATGACGACGCCGAACCAGATCGCGTCGAACCCCGAGGCGTCGGCGATGGGCAGCAGGATCGGAAGCGTGATCAGGAGCGCCCCGATCGGGTCGATGAACATGCCCAGGACGAGGTAGACGGCGGTGATCCCGAGGAGCAGGACCGCCCGGTTGGCGGCGAGGCCGACCACCAGGTCGGCCAGGATGTCGCCCGCCCCGCTCAGCGCCACGAAGCGCGCGAGCAGGTTGGCGCCGATGGCGATCAGGAACAGCGCGGCCGAGGTGGCGAAGGTCTCCCGCACCGAGTCCGCGAAGGCGGTCCAGGTGAGGCTCCGGCGCGCCAGCGCGATCACGAGCGCCATGCCGGCGCCGACCGCGCCCGCCTCGGTCGGCGTGAAGAAGCCGCCGAAGAGGCCGCCGAAGACGGCGAGCGCCAGCAGCAGGACGGGGAGGAGGCCCGCGAGCATCCGCAGCCGCTCGCCGAGGGTCGAGTGCTCGGTGAAGCGGGGCGCGGCCTCGGGGCGGCTGCGCACCCAGATCAGGATGGTGGCGACGTAGGCGAGCGCGGTCAGCAACCCCGCGGCGGCACCGCCGAGGAAGAGCTGGCTGATCGGCTGCTGCGCCAGGACGCCGTAGATGATGAAGAGGATGCTGGGCGGGATCAGCGCCCCGATCGTCCCGGCGGCGGCGACGGTGCCGGTGGCGAGCGCCGCGTCGTAGCGCAGCCGCATCATCTCGGGCACCGCGATCCGCCCCATCGCCGCGGCGCAGGCGACCGAGGATCCGGTGACGGCCGCGAAGCCGGCGGCGCCGAACACGCTGGCGATGGCGAGGCCGCCAGGAAGCCGCGCCAGCCACACGCGCGCCGCCTCGAACAGGCCCTTGGTGATGCCGCCGTGGTAGCACAGGAACCCCATCAGCAGGAACATCGGCACCGAGCTCAGCTGCCAGTTGGCGGCGAAGCTGTAGGGGATGACGCGCAGCGTCCCGAGCGCCGGGTCGAGCCCGATCAGCGCCCAGATGCCGGCGAAGGAGACCCCGAGGAGCGCCACGCCGATCGGCACCCTGAGGAGGATCAGCGCCAGGAGCGCGGCGAGCCCGACGAAGCCGATCGCCCCGTCGCTCACGCCCCCGGCTCCGGCGCGCGCGTCAGGGCGCGCTCAGGGCACATCGGGGTCGGCCCGGCCGCGCAGGTAGAGCCCCACCTCGTGGGCGACGAGGAGCGTGATCAGGCCGTAGCCGATCGGCGGGAAGAAGTGCCCGGGCCAGGTCGCCACCCTGAGCCCCTGCTCGATCATGAAGGTGTCGAGCCGGAGCTTTTGCATCGCCTCCCCGAACGTGGTCCAGGTCAGGAGCGCGAAGACCGCGGTGCAAAAGGCGAGGCCCCAGTGGTGGACGTGGTGCTGGACGCGACCGGGGAAGGTCGTGGTCAGCACCTCGACCGCGATGTGCCCCCTGAGCCGATGCACGTAGGCGAGCGGCAGGAAGGTCAGCACCGGCATGTAGTACTCGGTGACGATCGTGATCGTGCCGGGCGCGGGCGCGTTGAGGAGGTACTTGCCCACGACGTCGACGCAGACGTGGACCATCATCAGCACGATCGCGGCGCCGGAGAGCCAGATCGGCACCGCGTTCATGCGCGAGAACAGCTTGTCGAAGGTCATCGGCATCCCCGGTCGCGGGCGTCGGGGCCACGCCGCAAGCGGCGGGCCCTTGCGGCAGCGCTGGACGCGCTACTGCATCGCGTAGCTCGACGGGTCGAGCTTGGAGAAAAGCTCGGTCCGGTAGAGCTCGGCCAGGGCCTCGGCATCGTCCGCGCCGATGTCCTGCGTCAGGCCCTTCCACTTCTCGATCAGGGCCGAGGCGGTCTCGATCTTGGCCTGCGCGTCCTCGATGCCGTACTGGCTCCGCTGGTCCTCGGCGATCACCGAGAGGTCCTGCTCCACGAAGCTCGCGTGATCGGCCAGGGTCTCGTCGTCGGCCTGGGCGATCGCGAGGCCCTTCTCCTCGGCGAGGGCGAGGGCGTCGAGCTCGGTCTGGCGCTGGTGGGTGACGATGTCGGCGACGAGCCGCGGCGTCCCCTCGATCAGCACGGCGCGCTCATCGTCGCTCAGGCCCTGCCAGGTGTCGCGGTTGACGGCGTTCTCCGCCAGGCCGGCGAAGAGGCCGCCGGGCACGCCGAACAGCAGCGCGCCCGCCACGTCGATGTGCTGCGCCTCGATCAGCGTCGTCACCGCGAGCATCGTGCAGTCGACCACGCCCTGGGACATGGCGTCGTAGATCTCGTTGCCCGGCAGCGAGACCTTGACGGCGCCGACATGCTCGGCCCAGCGCCCGAAATTGGCCGCGCCCGAGCGGAACTTCTTGCCCTGCATGTCGGCCAGCGTCTCGACCGGCTCGCGGCATTGGAGGATGTAGGGGGAGGTGGCCGCGGAGCCGAGGAACACCTGGTTCTGCGCCTTGAACTGGTCGAGGCATCCCGGGCACTCGAAGAGCACATACTCCATCACCGCCCCGCTCATCGCCGCCGCCGGAAGCTCCGAGCCGTCGAGCGTGGCGAGCATCGAGAGATCCCCGATGAGGTTCATCTCGGAGTACTCGGCGGGCTTGTAGGCGGTGACCACGTTGCCCATGCCGACGATCCCGTCCCGCAGGCCGTCCGGGATCTCGGAGAGGCTCAGCAGCGACATCTGGTAGACCTGCGGGTCTAGCTCGGTGTTCTCCGCGATGTAGTCGGCATACCGGTTCAGCGCGTAGGAATGCGCATGGGCGTCCGGCTGGCCGATGGCGATCCTGAGGTCCTGCGCCTCCACGCCGCCGACCAGGCCGAGCGTCAGGGTCGCGGCCGCGAGGACGGCCCTCGGTCCCGCACCGAAGGCCGACTGCCCGGCTCGTTCCTCGCCCTGCAATGTCGTCATCTGCTCCACCTCACGGCCCTCCCTCCGCTTCTATTATCGGAAAGTTAATTTATCGGACCATATCGGTCAACCGAACTCGTGGGCGCAAGCCCTCCTTTCGCTGTGAGACGCCCAAGCACCGAACAGGCCGGCCTGCTGCATCAAACATCCTATTGTCATACCAAACTCATCGTGTAGCCTCGGCTCGAAGGACAGGGCGCAGGGATGGGCTGCGGCGGCGCGCCGTCCGGGGTCGGGGGGAAGGGATGGTCTGGAAGATCGGGATGCCGAGCCTCGGCCACACCATGGAGACGGGCAGGCTCTCGGAATGGGCCAAGTCGGTCGGAGACACCGTGGAGGCGGGAGACGTGCTCGGCGTGGTCGAGACCGAGAAGGCGAGCTTCGACATCGAGGCGCCCGCCGGGGGCGAGATCCTGGCGATCTACGTCGAGGCCGGCACCGAGACCCCGGTCGGGACCACGCTCGCGGTGATCGGCGCGCCGGGCGAAGCCCTGCCGGACGCCGCGCCGAGGAGTGCGCCGGAGCCGGCGCGGCCGGCAGCGGCGGCACGGGCCGCGCCCGATGCCGGACCGCGCCGCCGCCGCCCCAGGGCCTCTCCGGCGGCTCGGGCGCTGGCCGAGGCGCTCGGGGTGGAGCTGGCCGATGTGACCGGCACCGGCGAGGACGGGCTGATCGGCAAGGAGGACGTGGCGGCCTCTGCCCCGGATGCCGCGCCCGCGGCTCGGGCGCTGTCGCCCATGCGCCGCGCCATCGCCGCGGCGACCAGCCACGCCTGGGCCACGGTCCCGCATGTGGCGCTCGCCTCGCACGCCGACCTGCCCGGGGCGCTGGCGCGGAACCCGCGCGCGCTGACGGCCGCCACCGTCCGGGCGGCGGCGCTGGCGCTCCGGGACCACCCGGCGCTGAACGGCTGGCTGACCGATGACGGGTTCGAGGCCGCGACCGGATCGGATGTCGGCGTGGCGGTCGCGGTGCCGGGGGGCCTCGTCACGATCACCATCGCCGGAGCCCAGGACAAGGCGGTCGCGGCGATCGCCGACGAGATCGCCGCGCTCTCCCGCGCCGCGCGGGATGGCCCGCTGAGGGGAGCGGCGACGACCGGCGCCTCGTTCACGGTCAGCTCGCTCGGGCGCTGGGGGGCGGACGCCTTCGCGCCGGTGATCTCGGCGCCGCAGGTCGCGATCCTCGGCGTCGGCCGAGTGCGGCGCGCCGCGCGCGAGGCCGAGGACGGGGGCGTCCGCTTCGCCGACGAGCTCGGCCTGACGCTCGTCTTCGACCATCGCGCGAACGACGGCGTGGCCGCCGCCGAGTGCCTCGGCGCGATCGTCCGCCACCTGCAGGATTCCACGCCGGCGGAGCCCGCGCGATGAGCGCGAACGACCTCGCCCCGCAGACGCTGGTGGCGATGTGGCGCGACATGCTGCGGATCCGCGCCTTCGAGCAGGTGGCGCTCTACCAATCGTCGATCGGCGCCATCCACGGCGCGCTGCACAGCTACGAGGGCCAGGAATCCTGCGCCGTGGGCGTCTGCTCGGCGCTGCGCGAGGGCGACTACGCCGCCTCGACCCATCGCGGCCACGGCCACACCCTCGCCATGGGCGCGCGGATGGACCGGATGATGGCCGAGCTCTTCGGGCGCCGCGACGGCTGCTGCCGCGGCAAGGGCGGCTCGCTGCACATCGCCGACCTGGCGGCGGGGATGCTCGGCGCCAACGGCATCGTCGGGGCCGGCTTCGCGATCGCCGCCGGCGCCGCGCTGAGGGCCAAGGTCGAAGGGTCCGGCCGGGTGGCGGTGGCGTTCTTCGGCGAGGGCGCGGCGGCCCGGGGCACGTTCCACGAGGTGATGAACATGGCCTCGCTGTGGAGGCTGCCGCTCCTGCTCGTCTGCGAGAACAACGAGTACGCGCAGTACGTGCACTGGTCGGAGACCACGGCGTTCGACGGCGTGGCCGCGCTGGCGGATGGCTACAAGATCCCCGGCGTCCGGCTCGACGGGAACGACATCCGCGCCGTGCACGCCGCCACGGGCGAGGCCGCCGCGAGGGCGCGCGCGGGAAGCGGCCCCACCCTGATCGAGCTGGCGACCCAGCGCTTCCACGGCCATTCCTCGGGCGATCCGCAGGTCTACCGGACGAAGGAGGCCGTGGCCGAGCTGCGCCGCGACCGCGACCCGATCGTGCGGCTCCAGGGCGAGCTGGAAGCGTCGGGCGCCCTCGGCGACGCCGACCGGATCCGGGCCGAGGTGGAGGCCGAGGTCGCCGCCGCCGTGGCCTTCGCCGAGGCGAGCCCCTATCCGGACGACGAGGAGGTGGCCCGACATGTCTACGGCTGAACCGCGCCAGATCACCTTCCACGAGGCCATAAGTGAGGCGCTTGTGGAGGAGATGACGCGCCAGCCGGGGATGATCCTCATCGGCGAGGACATCACTCCGGGCGGCGGCACCTTCGGCGTCCATCGGGGGATGGCGGAGCGCTTCGGCGAGCGCATGTTCGAGGCGCCGATCTCGGAGGCGGCGATCGTCGGCGTGGCGCTCGGCGCGGCGATGACCGGCGGCCCGGCGGTCGCCGAGATCATGTATTCCGACTTCATGACGATCTGCATGGACGAGATCGTCAACCAGGCGGCCAAGATCCGCTACATGACCGGCGGCCAGGCCGAGGTTCCGCTGGTGGTGCGCGCGCCCGTCGGCATGACCAGGGGCGTCGCCGCGCAGCACTCGCAGTCGCTCGAGGCGTGGTTCGCCCACGTCCCGGGCCTGCGCGTCGCCATGCCCGCGACCCCGGCCTGCGCCAAGGGGCTGCTCAAGACGGCGCTGCGCGGCCGCGACCCGGTGGTCTTCCTCGAGCACAAGATGCTCTACGGGACCAAGGGGCCGGTGCCCGCGGGCGACGACCACCTGGTGCCCTTCGGAGCGGCGCGGATGGCGCGGGAGGGGCGCGACGTCACGGTCGTGGCGACGGGGCTCATGGTCGGGTGGGCGCTGCAGGCCGCCGACCGCCTCGCGGAGCGCGACGTCTCGGTCGAGGTGATCGACCCGCGCACCGTCTCGCCGATCGACTGGGAGGCGATCACGGCGTCGGTCGAGAGGACCGGCCGCGCGCTGGTGGTCAACGAGGCGACCCTGACCTGCTCGGTCGCCTCCGAGATCGCGGCCACGATCGGCGAGAGGTGCTTTGCCGATCTCGACGCGCCGGTGCGCCGGCTGGGCTCGCCCTTCGTGCCGAAGCCGGCCACGCCGGGGCTGGAGAAGCTCGCCTACCCCTCGGTCGAGGGGATCGTCGCGGCCGTGCTCGCGATGATGCCGCGCCGGAGGGTGGCTTGACCTGCGCGCGCCTTCGGCCGCGAGCCCGCATCGGGGAGGACGCATGACCGAGCTGGACGCGACGACCTTCGTGGTCACCGGCGGCGGAGGGGCGATCGGCCGCGCCTGCGCCAGGATGCTGCTCGACGGTGGCGCGCGGGTGCTGCTCGCGGACCGCGACGAGGGCCGGCTCGCCGAGGCGGCCGCGGCGCTGGCGGATGCCGAGCGCGTGACCACCCACGTCTCGGCGCTCGCCGGTCCCGAGGAGGCCGCCGCCGCGCTCGACGCCGCGGGCGGGCCGGTGCACGGGCTCGTCCACATGGCGGGCGTCTTCGAGCACGACCCGCTCGACCCCGCCGACCGCTCCGTCTGGGACCGCGCCATCGCCGCGAACCTGACCAACGCCTACGACCTCTGCGTCGCCTACCAGGCGCGCCGCGACCCGGACCGGGTCGGGCGCATCGTCATGGCGAGCTCGATCGCCTTCCGCCGCGGGGCGCCCGGCCGCGTCGCCTACTGCGCCGCCAAGGCCGGCATCGTCGGCATGGTGCGCGCGCTGTCCAAGGAGTTCGCGCCGCACACCCTGGTCAACGCCGTGGCGCCCGGCTTCATCCGCACCTCCATGACCGAGGAGCTGGCCCTGAGCCGGGGCGACGCCTATCTCGAGACGATCCCGCTCGGCCGCTTCGGCACGCCCGAGGACGTGGCGGCGCTGGTCGCGTTCCTCTGCGGCCCTGGCAGCGCCTACATCACCGGGCAGACCTTCAACGTCGATGGCGGGATGTGGAGCTCCTGAGGCACCGCTGCCCGGAGGGCCGGGCGGACCAGCCGGAGGGCCGCGCCGCGGCGCCCGTCAGTGGACGTTCGCCAGCCTCGGAAGGAAGAGCGAGAGCTCCGGGAACAGGACCAGGACCACCAGCATCAGCACGTCGATCGCGACGAAGATCCAGATCCCGCGAAAGATGGTGTGGATCGGGACGCCGGTGACGCCGGACACCACGAAGCAGTTCAGGCCCATCGGCGGCGTGATCAGGCCGATCTCCACCGTCTTGATGACGAGGATCCCGAGCCACACCGGATCGAAGCCGAGCCCGAGCAGGATCGGGAAGATGATCGGCAGCGTCAGCACCAGGATCGCGAGCTGGTCGAGGAAGAAGCCCAGCACCAGGAGGATGAGGAAGATCACGGCGAAGATGGTCCAGCGGTCGAAGCCGGCCTGCTGCACGTAGTCGAGGAGGTTCTGCGGCACCCGCGTCAGCGTGATGAAGACCCCGAACACGGCGGCGCTGGCGATGATGGTCAGGATCATGGCGCTGCTGCGGGCGGTGCGCAGCAGCGCCATGCCGATGGTCCGGGGCGTCAGGCGCCGCATCGCCAGGGCGATCAGGAAGGCCGTCACGGCCCCCACCGCCCCCACCTCGGTGACGGTGATGGCGCCGCTGTAGATGCCGCCGAGCAGCGCCACCATCAGCAGGGCGATCGGCCAGACGGTGGCGAGCGACTCGACCCGCTCCCGCAGGGTGCTGCGCGCCGGCGCGACCGGCGCGACCGGCGCGATCGAGGGGTCGCGCAAGACTGAGAGCTTGATCGCCAGCACGAACCCGAGCGCGGTCAGGATGCCCGGCACGACGCCCGCGATCAGGAGCGCGCCGACCGAGGTCTCGGTGAGGATGCCGTAGATGATGAGCGTGATGCTCGGCGGGATCAGGATCGCCAGCGTGCCGACGACGGCGAGCGACGCGGTCGAGAACGAGTCCGCGTAGCCGAACCGCCGCATCTCGGGATAGGCGGCGCTCGCGAGCGTGCTCGCCGCGGCGGTGCTCGATCCGGTCACCGCCGCCAGCAGCACGCCGCCCGAGATCGCGGCGTAGCTCAAGCCCCCCTGCAGATGGCCGAGCCAGCGGTAGGAGGCGTCGAAGACGTCGCGCGTGAACCGACCGGCGGTCAGGAACTCTCCCATCAGGATGAACATCGGCAGCGTGGAGAGCGTGTAGCTGGCGACGCTCTCGTAGGGGGCGCCGGCCAGGACGCCCTCGGCCGCGAAGCTGCCGGCCGCGAGCCAGATGCCGATGACGCCCGCGCTCAGCATCGCGAAGGCCACCGGCGCCCCGTTGACCAGCATCAGGAAGAGCAGCGCCGTGACGCCGAGGAAGGTGATCATTCGATGGCTTCCGAGATCGACCTTTCCTGCGGATGGACGAGCTCGAAGAGGAGCCGCAGGCAGAGCAGCGTCGATCCCAGCGGCACCCAGACGTAGCTCCAGTACATCGGGAACTGGATGCTGCCCAAGGTGGTCTCGCGCACCGCGAACTTGTGGATCGCCTCGCCGGCCGAGATCCAGGCCAGCAGGCCGAACGCCACGAGGCCCAGGGCGACGTTGAGCCGCTCCGAGAGCTTTCCCGGGATCCGGTCGAGCCGCGCGGTGAAGGCGGTCAGCCGGATGTGGCCGCCGGTCGCGTAGGTCTGGGGCATCCCCATGAAGGTGAGCGCCACCATGGCGAAGAGCGAGGTGAACTCGTAGTTGCCCGAGAGCGGGTCGTTGAAGAGGTAGCGGCCGACCGCGTCGGCCGTCACCGAGACGACCATCGCGCCGAGGCTCAGCACCGCGACGCCCATGAACGCGGCGTCGACGAGCGCCAGGGCGCGGCGGGCGGCGCGCTCCCCGGCGGCTCGCCCCGCGGTCATCGATCCTGTTCTTCGGCCACGTAGTCCTGGAACTTGCTCAGGATCTCGTCGCCGGGCAGGTTGCGCTGCTCCATCTGCCGCAGCCAGTCGTCGCGGACCGCCGCGAGGCGCTCGTCCATCTGGGCCTGGATTTCGGGCGAGAGCTCGAACACCGTCTTGCCCATCTCGCGGAGCTTCTCGTACGCCTCCTCGTCGCCCTCGGTGTAGCCGCGCGCGATGTTGACCGCCGTCTCCTCGCCGGCTTGCAGGATCGCCTGCCGCACGTCCTCGGGGAGCGTCTGCCAGACATCCTCGTTGACGAAGAGCCCGAAGGCGACGTTGCCCAGGCTGGCGTTCGTCGTCCACGAATCCAGCAGCGCCTCGGTCTTGTAGGTGAACTGGCTGGCCGGGTTGGCGATCGCGCCGTCGACGACGCCCCGCTCGAGCGCGAGGTAGAAGTCGGTGGGCGAGATCTTCACCCCGACCGCGCCCAGCGACTCGGCGATCAGCTCGCCCGTCGCCCCCGCCACGCGCAGCTTCAGCCCCTCGATCTGGCCGAGATCGGTGATGGGCTCGCCCTGCGTCGTCATCAGCTGGAAGGGCGTGACCCCGTAGGTGTAGATCGGCCTCACGCCGAGCGGCAGGTATTCCAGCTCCAGAAGCTCGTTCTGCGCCAACCGGTTGAAGGCGCGCACGCCGACCTCGGCGTCGGTGAAGAGGCCGGGGAGCTCCATCGCGGTCGAGAGCGGGGCCTTCTCCGTCACGTAGGTGAGGCCCACCACCGCCATGTCGGCCAGCCGGTTGGAGACCGCGTCGAGCTGCCCCGCCGCCTTGGCCAGCTGCTCGCTCGGATAGTGCTCGAACTCGACCTTGCCGGGCGCCAGCTCCTCGACGCGCTGCATGAAGTGCTGGGCCCCCGAGATCGACCCGACATGGGTGACCGGGAAGTGCTCCGACAGCCGCAGCGTTATGGGCTGACCCGTTGCCGGCCAGGCCGCGAGCAGTCCCGCGAACAGGACGCCCAAGCGCGAAGTCCCCATCCCTTGCTCCTCCCAAGCATCGCCTCGCCCAGGTCGGCGGCAGGCTCCGCGACCCCGGTCCTTCATCCTCGCGTCCCGGTTCCCGTGCTGTCAAGCAATTATAGGACCAAACGATATGTGGACCAAAACGGCGCGAGGGATCCCGACCGAGCTCAGGCGGGAGGGGCCAACACGCCCGGCCCGAAATCGTCGATCCGCGGGCACCCGGTCATGGCCTGGGTGTAGTCCAGCTCCTGGCGCAGGATCGCGAGCACGCCCGCGACCCCCGCCTCGCCGGCCGCGGCCGCCCCGTAGAGCGCCGGTCGTCCGATCAGCACCGCCGACGCGCCGAGCGCGAGCGCCTTGGCGACGTCGCTGCCGCGACGCACCCCGCCGTCCATGAGGACGGGCATCCGGGATCCGACCTCGGCCACGATGCCGGGCAGCGCATCGACCGGAGCGACCGAGGCGTCGAGGTTGCGTCCGCCGTGGTTGGAGACGATCACGCCGTCGGCGCCGAGATCGGCCGCCTTCGCCGCATCCGCGCCATGCAGGATGCCCTTGACGACGAGCCGCCCCGGCCAGCGCCTGCGCAGCATCCCCAACCCCTCCCAGTCGAGCCGGCCCTCCAGCATCTCGGCGGCCGGGGCGCCCTCGGTGATCCGCGGCCGCCCGGGCAGGTTCTCGAACCGCGGCAGGCCCCCGCCCCGGAGCCAGCGGCCCGGGACGGCGGCGCACCACCGCGGATGGCGCGCCATGTCGGCGAGCGCCCGCGGCGACGGCCTGAAGGGCAGCGCGAAGCCGTTCGTCTGGTTGTAGCGGCGGAGCGGCGTCACGGGCGTGTCGACCGTGACCACCAGCACCTCGCAGCCGGCGCGATGCGCCCGCGCCATCAGCTCGGGCGCGCTCGGGGACGACGGGTAGAGCTGGAACCAGAGCAGGCCCCCGGCCTCTCCCCCAGCCTCTCCCCCGGCCTCTGCGGCGACCTCCTCGATCGAGCTCATCGAGCGCGTGGCCAGGGTGAACGGGATCCCGGCCTCGGCCGCCGCGCGGGCCATGGCGAGATCGCCGCGGTGGTGGACGAGCCCTCCCGCACCGGTCGGCGCGATGGCGAGCGGCATCGACAGGCTCCGGCCGAAGAGGGTCGTCCGGGTCGATCGGGCGGAGACATCGACCAGGACGCGCGGGCGGAGCTTGAGCCGCTCGAACCCGGCGGCGTTGTTGCGGACCGCGACCTCGTCCTCGGTCCCGCGGTCGATGAACTCGAACAGGCCCCTCGGCAGGCGGCGTCGGGCCTCCGCCCGGAACGCATCGATCGACCCGTGCCTCAGGTGTCGCTTCGTCATCCGCGCGGGCGCACCGGGGAGGCGCCGGAGCCGCCGCCACGGCCCGGCTCGGGCGGCCGCTTCGGGCGTCGCGGGCTCACCACTTGGTCCGCCTCGGCGATCGGCCGCCCCTCCAGCACCGCCTGCATGTTGCCGAAGACGTGCCGCGCCACGCTCTCGACGTTGTCGACCACGCTCCCTGCCGTGTGGGGCGTCAAGACCACCTGGTCGAACCGGGTCAGCCGCGCGCCGGGCGGGGGCGGCTCGGGGTCGTGGACGTCGAGCCCGGCGCCCATCAGGTGCCCCGACTCGAGCGCGTCGCAGAGCGCGTCCTGGTCCACCAGCTCCCCCCGCGCGGTGTTGACGAGCACCGCGCCGGGCTTCATCCGGGCGAAGGCGCCCGCACCGTAGAGGTGCCGGTTCGCCTCGCCGCCGGGCAGGTGCAGGCTGACGATGTCGCTCTCGGCCAGCAAGCGGTCGTGCGGCCGATACGCCACGCCGAGGTCTCGCTCCAGCTGCGGGTCTGGCCGGACCGGATCGAAGTAGACCACCTCCACCTCGAAGCCCTTGAGCTTGCGCGCCACGGCCCGGCCGATGTCGCCGCACCCGATCAGCCCCACGACCTTGCCGCGCAGCTGCAGGCACCGCTCGCGCATCTGCGGGAAGAGCCACAGGCCGTCGCGCATCGAGCGGTCCACGAGCGAGAGCCGCCGGTAGACGGCCAGCATCAGCATCACCGCGTGCTCGGCCACGACGCTGGCGTTGCTCCCGGCGGCGATCGCCACGACGACGCCTTCGGCCTCGGCGGCCGCGAGGTCGATCCGGTCGAGCCCGACGCCCCATTTCTGGATCATCCTGAGGCGCGGCGCGCCTCGGATCATCGGGCCGGTGACCTCGGCCCAGCCGGTGAGCAGGAATTCGGCCTCGGCCGCGTCGTAGCTGGTGGCGAAGCGGATCTCGAACCCCGACGGCGAGGCGGCCCGCACGATCTCCTGGATCCGGGGCGTCCAGACGTCGAGGCTCGAGACCTTCATGGCCTGAGCGTCTCGCGCATCGTCGCCACCACTGATGTCGCACCCTTGAGCAGCAGGCTGGTGTCGATCTCGGTGGTCATGAAGCGCGCGCCCTGCCTGACGTAATCCTGCCGCCGCTCGGGGTCGCGGTCGCCGCCGATGCCGAGGATCTTGCCGTGGCGCCGGGCGGCCTCGGCGACGCGGGCGATCGCCTCGATGATCTCCGGGCAGCCCTGCGCGTCGGGCCGGCCGAGCGCGAGGAGCAGGTCGACCGCGCCGACATGCAGCACGTCGACCCCGTCCACGGCCGCGATCGCGTCGACATGGGCGAGCCCCTCGACGGTCTCGATCATGCAGACGAGCAGGGTCTCGGCGTCGATGCGGTCCATCGCCTCGCGCGCGGGCAGCGGTCGGAACGCGTCCTGCACCAGCGACCCGGGAAGCGACCGGCGGCCCCTCGGCGCGAAGCGGCAGCGGCTGGCGACGCGGCGCGCCTCTTCGGCCGTGCTCACGTCGGGGACGATCAGGCCCGCCGCGCCGGCGTCGAGGAAGAGGCTCGCATCGGGATCCTCGGGGCCCCTGACGCGCACGAGCGGCGCGAGCTCCGCCCCGCGCGCGGCGCTGATGATCTCGGCCACCGCCTCGCGGCCGAAGATGGCGTGCTGGGTGTCGATGAACAGGAAGTCGTGGTCGGAGGCCCGCGCGATCGCCGCGATCTCGCCCGACCGCACGGTCCGGACGATCAGTCCCAGAGCGACGCCGCCGGCCGCGATGCGCCTGCGGATCGGGTCGCCCGCGACGCTCATGGTCGGACGGTCTCCTGGACGCGAGGGGCGTCGGCCTGCGTCGCTCGATCGGGCGCGGTCATGGGCGGGCAGCGGGCACAAGCGTCCTCGCGCCCGCCGGCGGCGGAGCGCCCTCGCACCGAGTGGCGGCGCGGGCGCGGGTCCGGTCTCGGGAGCCGTTCATGCCGTGGCTCCCCCCTCGGGCCGGGCGTAGGCGCGCTGCCATCCCTCGGGGAGCGCCTCGGCGCCGCGCCGCGCCATCATCTCGCGGAACGCCGGCCGCGCCTGGCACGCGGCCAGCCAGCCGGCCACGGCGGGGCTCTCGTCGAAGAGCTCGCGTGCCGGCTGGGCGTAGCGCAGGATCTCGGCGGCGTTCAGGTCGGCGACCGTGAAGCGCCGCCCCACGAGGTGGCCGCCACCGTCCCGCAGCGCACGCTCCAGCACGGCGAAGCGGCTCCGCAACGCCGCCACGGCGTCCCGCTCGGCACGCAGGTCGCGCTCCTCGGGCGCGCGGATCGTCCGGTTCACCAGGATCTCGACGCCGTGCGGCTCGCATTCGGTCGCGGCCCAGAACGACCACATGGCCGCGAGGCTCTCCTCGTCCGGGTCCGCCGGGGCGACCGGGCCGCCATGGCGTCGCGCGAGGTGGAGGTTGATGGCCAGCGACTCGCGAAGGACGAGTCCAGCGTCCACGATCACGGGGATCATCCCGGCGGAACCGATCGCCCGGAACCCTGGGGAGCGCGTGTTGAGCGGCGCATCGGCGGCCGTCGGATCGGCCAGCCGGCTCGCCTGGACGACCGGCACGTGCTCGAATCCGAGGCCCTGCTCCAAGGCCATCCAGACCACCCGCGAAGCCCGTGAGTTCAGGGCCCCGTAAATCTTCAGCATGGCCGACCCGTCGCATCACTCCACGCCCCGCGGGCGTGGTCGATGACACAGTAGACACCTCGATCCCATCGGTCTAATGATTTGTCCAATGGACGGGTTGCCACGCGGGGAGAAGGGGAGCTGCGCATGGGCGCGCCGTTGAGCCAGCTGGCGCGGGAAGGCTTCGTCGAGCTTCGCTTCACGCGGCCGGACGCGCTGAACACGCTCACCCTCGCATCCATCGAGAGCTTCGCGGAGGCCCTGGCCGAGGTCGAGTCGCGCCGGCCGCGGTGCCTGCTCCTGACCGCAGAGGGCCGCAGCTTCATGGCCGGCGGCGATCTGAGCTATCTCGCCGAGGCGGGGGATGCCGCGCCGGCGCAGGCCGCCACGGTGATCGACGCGCTGAACGGGGCGATGCTGCGGCTGGTGCGCCTGCCCTGCCCCACCGTGGTCGCGGTGCAAGGCGCGGTGGCGGGGGCCGGGCTGAGCCTGACGCTCGCCTGCGACCTGGCGATCGGGGCGGACGACGTGCGCTTCGTCTTCGCCTACGACAGGATCGCCGCGACCCCGGACGGCGGCCTCACCTGGCTGCTGCCCCGCGTCCTCGGACTGCGCCGGGCGCTTGCGATGGCGCTCCTGGCCCGGCCGGTCGAGGCCGAGCGGGCGCTGGCCCTGGGCCTTCTGAGCGAGGTGGTCGCGCGCGACGCCCTCGAAGAGGCCGCCGAGGGCGTGGCCCGGACGCTGGCGCGCGGCCCGACGCTCGCCCATGCGGCCACGCGCCGACTGATGCTGGAGGGCTTCGAGCGCCCCTTCGAGGCGCAGCTCGAGGCCGAGCGCGAGAGCTTCTGCGCCCAGGCGGGCACCGCCGATTTCCGAGGCGCGGTGGAGGCCTTCTTCGCTCGCCGCGAGCCGGAGCATCGCGGCCGGTAGGCGCCGACGGACCCGCCAGCGGACCGCGGGAGGCTCGCCGCGGGACCAAGAACGCGAGGCGTCGGGCCGGCGGTCAGCGCAGGATCATCTGCGTCTGGGTGACGAGCGCGGCGAGCTTGCCCTCCTCGGTCAGGATCCTGGTCTGCCAGACCATCGTCCGCCGGCCCCGGTGGAGCGGCTCGCAGACGCCGCGGACCGTGCTGCCGACGCGCAGGGCGCGGAAGAAGTTGGTCTTGCTCTCCACCGTGGTCGTCGTCTCGCCGGGCCGGAGGTTCAGGAACGTCGCCGTGCCGCCGAGGTTGTCGGCGAAGCCCATGATCGCGCCGCCATGCATCACGCCGTTGCGGTTGCCGAGGTGCTCGGCGACCACGAGCTCGGCCTCGACGCGGTCGGGCTCGGCCGCCAGGATCCTGACCTCGAGCAGCCGGCCGAACGGAGGCTGCTCGTCCGCGACCTGCCTCAGCCGCGCGGAAGGGGGCGTCTCGTCCATCGGATCCCGTCAGTTCCTGAGCGGCTTGCCGGTCTCGAGCATGTGCTCCATCCGGGCGCGTGTCGATGGCGTGCGGCCGAGGCGCAGGACGGCGTCGCGCTCCGCCGCCATCATCTCGGCCTCCGAGGCGACGGGGTCGGTGCCCGGCTCGGCGACGAAGACGCAGGCCAGCGCCTCGGCCACCTCCAGATCCGCCGGGCTCGCCCGGCCGGCATCGAGGGCGGCCCGCAGGTCGGCCAGGAGCGCGTCGCGCCCGCCGGCCTCGAGGCGGTGGAGCCGCGCCGGCCCCGGCGGAGAATACCCGTCGGCGGCGGCGAGCGCCCGCGCGCGAGCGGCATCGAGCAGGCGCGCGCGCCATGACGATGCCGTCGGACGGGCGGAGGAAGCCGGCCTCCATCGCCTCGGCCGCCGAGCCGGTCGGCCGCGCGGACAGGATCGCCGCGAAGGCCCGCGTCACCGCGCGCGCCGGGTCGGGCTCGACCTCCTGGCAGCGCAGCAGGAGCTGCGTGCAGCCGCCCCAGCCCGGGACGAGCCCCACGCCCGGCTCGGGCAGGCCCATCGCCAGCTCGGCATGGGCGACGATCGCGTCGGCGTGGAGCGCGAACTCGGCGCCGCCCCCGAGCGCGAAGCCGTGCGCCGCCGCCACGACCGGGACCGGCGCGTCCCGCATCCGCCGGAAGAGGCGCTGGCCGCGCTCCAGCTAGGCCTCGATCGCCGCGAAGTCGCCCGCGTCGATCAGCGAGAGGAAGTAGCCGAGGTCGGCGCCGACCGAGAAGGCGCGCGGGTCGTCGTTGCCGAGGACCAGGGCGCGTTGCGCCCCGCCGAGGCGGTCGAGCGCCTCCTCCAGCGCGTCGAAGACCGGGGCGGCGAAGCTGTTCATCTTCGTCGTCATGGCGAAGCAGGCGACGCCGTCGCCCATGTCCCAGAGCGAGGCGGCGTCGTTGCCGGCCAGGCGGCTCCGCAGCGCCGCGACGGACGGGCGCCGCGTCGCCGCCGCCTCGGCGCGCCCGCCCCCCATGACGAGCGGCGCGCCGGCGGCGGCGTAGAACCCGCCCTCCTCGGCGGCGCGGCGCAGCAGGGCGGGGACCGGCTCGCCCTCCGCCGCGATCCGCTCGGCGAGGCGCTGCGCCCCAAGGCGGTCCGCCAAAGCGAAGGGCCCCGCCTTCCAGCCGTAGCCGAGGGCGAGGGCGGCATCGACGGCGCCGACATCGTCCGCGATCTCAGGGCCGTGCTCGGCGGCGTAGCGGAGCAGGAGCGCGAAGACGCGCCAGGCATAGGCGCCGAGCCGGCCGTCGTCGTCGAGCATCGCCGCGAGATCCCGCCCGCCTCCGGGCAGCGCGTCGCGCGCGACGGGCCTCTGCGGCCGATAGGCGCCGGTCTCGAGGTCGAGCGCCTGCCGGGCGCCGTCCTCGGCCTTGCGGTAGAAGCCCGCGCCCGCCTTGCGCCCGAACCGGCCCTCCTCGATCAGCCTGCGGAAGAGCGAGTCGCCCGGCAGGTCGAAGCGGCGGATCGCGTCGCCCTCGGGCAAGGCGTCCATCAGCGACTGCCAGACCTGCGGCACGAGGTCGATGCCGATGAGGTCGAAAAGCGCGAAGACCCCCGTGCGCGGCACGCCGAACGCCCCGTGCACGGCGTCGGCTTCCTCGACCGTGAGGCCGAGGCAGCGCGCCTCGAGCGCGGCCATCGC
This sequence comes from uncultured Alphaproteobacteria bacterium, assembly GCA_963799455.1. Classification (GTDB taxonomy): domain Bacteria; phylum Pseudomonadota; class Alphaproteobacteria; order Rhodobacterales; family Rhodobacteraceae; genus CAWCXF01. The sequence goes on from CAWCXF010000008.1 coordinate 904,596, forward strand.
CATCCAGGTGCAGCCGATCCGGTTGGCGACGAAGCCCGGCGTGTCGCGGCACGCGATCACCGTCTTGCCGAGCAGGACCTCCGCCGCCTCGGTCGCGCGGGCGACGAGGCGCGCGTCGCTCTCGGGCCCGGCGACCAGCTCCACGGGCGGCATCATCCGCGGCGGATTGAAGAAGTGGGTGATGACGAAGTCGCGCGCGAAGCCCTGCCCCATGTCCCGGACGAGGTCGGCGCGCCGGAGCGTCGAGGTGTTCGACGAGACGATGCAGCCCGGCCTGCGCACCGCCTCGATCCGCCGGAAGAGGGCGCGCTTGGCCTCGAGATCCTCGACGACGACCTCGACGATCCAGTCGGCCGCGGCGAGCCGGTCGAGATCGTCCTCGGTGTTGCCGGGGCGGATCCGCCCCACTGCCGCCCTGCCCATGAAGCCGCGCGCCTCGGCCTGGCGGGCGATGCCGGCCTCGGCCGGCGCGTTCCTGTCCTCGCTGCCGGGGATGTCGAGGAGGTCGACGGGCAGGCCTGCATTCACGAACTGGGCGGCGATGCCCGAGCCCATCGACCCCGCCCCGATCACCGCCACGCGGTCGATCCCGGTGGTCTCGAATCCAACCGCGCGAAACCTGTCCATCCTTCCCTCCTCGGCCGGCGGCGTTCAGCGGCCCGCGAAGTTCGGCCGGCGCCGCCCGAAGAACGCGTCGAGCGCCTCGCCGAAATCCTCCGTCCCGGCGCAGGCGGCGAAGGCGTCCTCCTCGGCGTCGAGCTGCTCGGGCAGCGGCGTCGAGAGGCTCGCGCGCAAGAGCGCCTTGAGGCGTCCCTGCGCGACGCCCGGGCCCGCGGCGAGGCGCAGGGCGTGGCGCCGGGCCTCGTCGGCGAGCGCGTCGGCCGGCACGACGCGGTTGACCAGCCCGAGCGCCAGGGCCTCCTCGGCGCCGATGTCGTCCGACAGGAGCGCGATCTCCATCGCCCGGCGCAGGCCGACGAGCCGCGGCAGCGCCCAGGTCGCTCCGCAATCGGCCGGTGCGGCGACCTTCAGGTAGGCGAGGTTGAGCACCGTGCCCCCGGCCGCGATGCAGAGGTCGGCGCCGAGGGCGAGCGACATGCCGGCGCCGGCGACCGCGCCGTGGATCGCCGCGATCGAGACCTGCGGCGCGGCCGCGAGCGTCCTCAGCCCGGCGTGCATCGGCCCGATGATCGCGCGGGCCATGGCGGCGCGGTCCTCGGCGGCGCGGAAGGAGGCGAGGTCGCCCCCCGCCATGAACGCGCGGCCCGCGCCCGAGAGCAGGATGGCGCGCACGTCGGGATCGGCGGTGGCCCGCTCGACCGCCGCGGCGAAGGCTTCGGCCATCTCGACATCGACCGTGTTCAGGCGGTCGGGTCGGTCGAAGCGCAGCTCGGCCACGCCGTCTTCGACGGTGAAGCGCACCGCGCCGGTCATGCTCTCGTCTCCTCCCGAGCGAAGGGGTCCGTGGCCACGGCGCGGGACGCGGCGCGGCGCTCACCGATCGGCCCGCGGCGGAGATCGCCCACCACGCGCAGATCCTCGATCACGCCGACGACGGGGGCCTGCGGACCACCCGTCGCGCCAGGCCTTCGCCTCGCGCTCGGGCGGCTTGGCAGGCCCCAGATCGTCCGGGTCCATGCTCGGCGCGACGAGGCTCGGCCGCGGGGAGTCCGCAGGCGGGCCCGCGATCGCCGGCGTGCATCTGCGCGCCGGTGGAGATCGCGCCGCCGAGTCGGCCGCGAGCCTCTCGGCCCGATGGCCGATGAGGTCGACTCCGTGGGGCGCGGGTGCCTGCGGCCTCGAGCCGGGCGGCGATCGCCTCCAGCCGGTCCGCGAGCCCCTCGGGGCTCCGCTGGTTCAGCATGGGAACGGCGCCGACGTGGCCCGCCTCGCACCCTTCGGCGACGAGGCCCGCCTCGGAGGTCGGGACCATCGGCGCGGCGATGGCGGGAAGGGCCATCGGATCGGCGAGGGCTGCGGGCAGCGGCATCAGCCCGCCTTCGGCTCTGAGGGAGCAGTGTCGGGCGCGGCGCGGCGAGGCTCTCCGCCCCACCAGGCATCCATGAACGCCACGTCCTCGATCCGCCCCGGGAAGGCCGGGGCGCGGCGCTCGGCGAAGGCCGCCACGCCCTCGGCGCTGTCGGGATGGGCGAGGCGCGCGGCGATGGCGCGCGACTCGAGCGCGTGCGCCTCGGCCGGGTCGGCGGCGGCGGCCATGCGCCAGAGGAGCTGGCGATTGATGGCGACCGAGGCCGGCGCGGTCGCCTGGGCGAGATCCTCGACCCAGGCGAGCGCCTCCGGCAGCAGCCGCTCGGCCTGCGTGAACCGGTTGACCAGCCCCGCGGCGCGGGCCTCCTCGATCTCGACGAGGCGCCCCGACAGCATCCAGTCGAGCGCCACCGGCAGGCCGACGATGCGCGGCAGGAACCAGCTCGAGCAGCTCTCGGCGGCGATGCCGCGCCGGGCGAAGACGAAGCCCCAGCGGGCCCCTGGGCCCGCGAGCCGCAGGTCGCAGGCGAGCGTCAGGCTCGCCCCGAACCCGACCGCCGCACCGTGGACCGCGGCGAGCACCGGCTTCCTCATCGCGAAGACGCGCAGGATGGTCTCGCCGCCGATGTCGGGCGGCACGCCCTCGCCGGTCGCGGGATCGCCGCCCGAGGGCAGGTCGAAGCCGTCGCCGATGTCGGTGCCGGCGCAGAAGGCGCGCCCCTCGCCGGCGAGGACGACGGCGCGCACGCCCTCGTCGGCCTCGGCCCGGTCGAGCGCGGCCCGGAGCTCGACATGGGTCCGGCTCCGCGCGGCGTTCAGGCGCTCGGGGCGGTCGAACCGGACCACGGCCGCGGCGCCCTCGCGCGCATAGGTGATGTCGCTGAAATCCATGCGGCTCGTGCGGTTCCGCCGGCTTCGGGCGGCCACCGCTTCCTCCTGGCGTGCAACTCCGGTGCGCTGCGGATCGACGGCCGCCCGCGCGGTGTCCATGTGTCCGACAAGACGGCATGGGGCGCGCTCCTCGTCAAGCCGAGGATGCAGCTTGACAACGAAAAGCCGTCCCAGCCACCCTGTCCGACAATCCCACCCGAGGAGGGCGCAGGTGGTCATCGGGGCCGTGGATCGGACGAGCCAGGACGCCTTCGACCCGCGCGCGCTCGAGGCGTTCCTCATCACCCGTCTGCTGGATCTCGCTGGACCGATGCGGATCGCTCCGATCGGCGGAGGGCAGTCGAACCCGACCTACCTCGTGCGCTTCGGCGAAGGCGAGATGGTGCTGCGCAAGCGCCCGGCGGGCGACGTGCTGCCCTCGGCCCATGCCGTCGACCGGGAGTTCCGCGTCCAGGCCGCGCTCGCCGACACGCCGGTCCCGGTCCCGAAGATGCTCCTCTTCCACGGCGAGGACGATGTCGTGGGCACTCCGTTCTACGTGATGGAGCGCGTCCACGGCCGCATCTTCGACGACAACGCGCTGCGCGCCGCGCCCAAGCCCGAACGCCGGACGATGTATGAGGAGCTCGCGCGGACCCTGGCCGGGATCCACCGGGTCGACCTCGCCGCCGTGGGCTTGCGGGGCTTCGGCCGGCAGGGCGGGTTCCTGAAGCGCCAGATCGCGCGCTGGACCGAGCAGTGGCGGCTCTCCAAGACGCGCGAGATGCCCGCGGTCGAGCGCCTGATCGAATGGCTGCCGCGCCACCTTCCCGAGGCGGACGAGACGACGCTCGTCCACGGCGACTTCCGCCCCGGCAACGTGATCTTCGATCCGAAGGCGCCGCGCATCGCCGCGGTGCTCGACTGGGAGCTTTCGACGCTCGGCCATCCGCTGGCGGACCTCGCGCACACCTGCACCTACGTCTGGATGATGACCTCGGACGAGCACGGCGGCGGCCTGGCCGACGTCGATCTCGCCGCCGAGGGGCTCCCCTCGATGGAGGAGTTCGTCGCCGCCTACGACCGCCATGCGGGGCGCGCGGGGGGCCTGAGCGACTTCCACCTCGCCTTCGCCCTGTTTCGGAGCGCGGTGATCTTCGAGGGCATCGCCGACCGGGCGCGGCGCGGCAACGCCGCCGCGACCAACGCCGAGGAGGTCGGGAACCTCGCGCCGAAGCTCGCCGAGCGCGGCGCGGCGCTGATCGACAGGGTCTGAGGGGGGCGGCATGGATTTCGAGCACGCGCCCTGCGTCGAGGAGCTGACCGGCCGGCTTCGCGCCTTGATGGGCTCGGGGGTCGAGCCCGCCGAGGCCGAGCGGCGCCGCGTCGTCGCCGAGGGACGCCATCCCGAGGCGCTGGTGGACGGCCTCGAGGAGAAGGCGAAGGCGGAGGGGCTTTGGAACCTCTTCCTGCCGGACCTGGAGGAGGACGAGCCGGGCACCCGGCTCAGCGACCGCGAATCCGCGCCGATGGCCGAGATCATGGGGCGGATCCCGTGGTCGTCCGAGGTGTTCGACCGCCATGCCCCCGACACCGGCGACATCGAGAGCCTGCACCTCTTCGCCACCGACGAGCAGCGCGGGCGCAGGCTGGGCCCGCTCCTGGCGGGCACCATCCGCTCAGGCGTGTCGATCACCGAGCCCGACGAGGCGTCCTCGGACCCGACCAACCTCGCGACGGGGATCGAGCGCGACGGCGACGACCACGTCGCCGACGGCCGCAAGTGGTTCACGACGGGCGCGCCGCACCCGAAGTTCGCCTTCACCCTCGTGATGGGCGTCTCGGACTCCGACCCGGATTCCGCCGCGGCACGTCCGCCACAGCTTCGTCATCGCGCCCACCGACACGCCCGGCTCGCGCGACGTGCCGATCATGCGCCACCACGCGCCCGAGGGGCCCCGCGAGGGGGCGTTCGAGAACGTGCGCGTGCCGGTGGCGAACCTCCTCGGGGAGGAGGGGGCGGGGTTCGCGGTCGCGCAGGCGCGGCTCGGGCCCGGACGCATCCCCCACTGCAGGCGCACGATCGGCCAGCGCGAGCTCGCGATCGATCCGATGTGCGACCGCGCCCTGGCGCGCAGCGTCTTCGGCCGCACGCTCGCCGAGCACGCCGACGTCCAGGACCGGATCGCCGAGAGCGGGATCGGAGATCGACCAGGCGCGACTGCCGACCCCCCCCACGAGCTGGCTGATGGACCGGGACGGCACCAAGGGGGCCCGCACGCTCGTCTGCGAGATCAAGGTGGCCGCGGCGCGCCTGCAGACGCGCGTGCTCGACCGCGCCATGCAGGTCTGGGGCGCGCGGCGGGGCTGACGCCCGACACGCCGCTCTCCCATCTCTGGGCCTGGGGCCGGGCGCTGCGCGTCATCGAGGGGCCCGACGAGATGCACCTGCGCGCGATCGCCCGAGCCGAGATCAAGAAGGCCGAGGCGCGCAGGCCCGCCACCACCCGCGCCGCCGAGTGAGCGGGCGCGCGCGCCCGAAAGGACGGCGATGCAGATCGAGAAGCTGACGCTCCCCCCGGCCTACCAGGCCATCTCCGACCGCCTGCAGAAGCTGATCCTCAGCGGAGAGTTGCGCCCCGGCGATCCGCTTCCCGCCGAGACGGAGATGGCCGACCGGTTCGGGGTGAACCGCTCGACCGTGCGCGAGGGCATCCGCCAGCTCGAGAGCGAGGGGCTGGTCCGGCGCGAGGGGCGCAGGCGGCTGCTCGTCAGCGTCCCGCGCCACGCCGACCTCGCCCCGCGCCTCACCCGGGCGATGGTGATGCAGCAGGTCACCTTCCGCGAGCTCTGGCAGGTGGCCCACGAGCTCGAGCCGCTGGCCGCCGGCCTGACGGCGACGGTGGCGCCCGAGGGGCACGTCGCCCGCCTGCGCGAGAACATCGACCGAATGGCGGAGGTCATCGAGGGCGCGGAGAGCCCGGCCCCGCTCGACCTCGAATTCCATGCGCTCCTGGCCGAGGGCACCGGCAACCGCGTGCTCCTGCTCGCCCGGGAGCCCGTCGCGCTCCTGCTCTATCCGACCTTCGAGGCGGTGCGGCCGCAGATCGAGCAGGCCGCGCGGCGCAACCTGGAGGCGCACCGGCGGATCGTCGAGGCGGTCGCCGCCCGCGACGCCGACCTGGCGACGGACTGGATGCGCAAGCACCTGCGCGACCTCAGGCGCGGCTGGCTGCTCGCCGGGCTCGACATGGAGTCGCGCATCGATCCCGCTCTGACCTACTGAGGCGCCGGAGAGAGACGATGGCCTGGAACGCAGCGGATTTCCCGGAGCTTCGCCACGAGGCGCTGTTCGGCGACCGCGTCGTGCCGTGCTTCGCCGACCGGCCCCGGCACGTCCACCAGCTCCTGGCGGACGCGGCCGAGCGCGACCCGGACGGCGAGGCGCTGGTTCTCGCAGACGTGCGGATCAGCTGGAGCGAGGCGCGGCGCGAGGCGGAGCGCCTGGCGCGCGCGCTCGCGGCCCTCGGGGCCGGTCCGGGCGACCGGGTGGCGCTGCTGATGGGCAACAGCCCGCGGATGGTGCTGACGCTCTTCGCCGTGGCCCGGCTCGGCGCCGTCGCCGTCGCCGTCAGCACCCGGTCGAGCGCGGCCGAGGTCGGCTACATCCTGCGCGACAGCGAGGCGCGCCTCATCGTCCACGACGCGGCACTTGCCGATCGGGTGCCCGACGGCGCGCCGGCGCACCCGGCCGACGCCCTCGCGGGGGATGGCCCGCTGCCCGAGACGCCGCCCGACGAAGAGGACACCGCGCTGATCCTCTACACCTCGGGCACGACCGGCCGGCCGAAGGGCGCGATGCTCGCGCATGTCAACCTGATCCACGCGGCGCTCTTCTACGAGGCGGCGCTGCGGATCGGGGCCGAAGACCGGATCGTCGTGGCGGTCCCGCTCAGCCACGTGACGGGCATCGCCGCGCTGATCGCCACCGCCGTGCGGGCCGGGGCGGCGCTGATCCTGATGCCGGCCTTCAAGGCGGCCGACTTCCTCGACCTCGCCGAGGCCGAGCGGATGACCTACACGCTGATGGTGCCGGCGATGTACAGCCTGTGCCTGCTGCGGCCGGACTTCCCGCAGCGGCGGCTCGGCACCTGGCGGCTCGCCGCCTATGGCGGCGCGCCGATGCCCGAGCCGGTGATCCGGCGGCTCGCCGAGGCGGTGCCGGGCCTGCGCTTCGCCAACTGCTACGGCGCGACCGAGACCATCGTCGCCCAGATCATCACGCCGCCCGAGCTCGGGTTCGAGCGGCGCGAGTTCGTCGGCGCGGCGCTGCCGGGCACCCGCGCGCTCGTCATGGGGACGGACGGACGCGAGGTGCCGCCCGGCGAGCCGGGCGAGCTCTGGCTCGGCGGGCCGAACGTCGTCCGCGGCTACTGGCGCAACCCCGAGGCCAGCGCGGCGGCGTTCCAGGGCGGGCTCTGGAAGTCCGGCGACATCGGCGTGGCCGACGCCGACGGGTTCTTCCGCGTGCTCGACCGCTCCAAGGACATGATCAACCGCGGAGGGCTCAAGATCTACTCGGCCGAGCTCGAGAGCGTGCTGACCGACCACCCGGCCGTGGCCGAGGCGGCGGTGATCGCCAGGCCCTGCCCGGTCCTCGGCGAGCGCGTGCACGCCGTCATCGTCACCCGGGCCGCCGTCTCGGAGGCAGACCTCACCGAGCGCTGCCGCACGCTCCTGTCGGACTACAAGGTCGCCGAGAGCTACACCTTCACCGAGGAGCCGCTGCCGCGGAACGCCAACGGCAAGGTCGACAAGACGGTGCTGCGGGACGCGATCCTGCCCGGCCTGCCCGCGACTGGGCCATCCTAGCGCACGGTCACGACGACCTTGCCCAGCACGCCCCGGGTCGAGAGCGCGGCGATCGCCTCGCCGGCATGGTCGAGCGGGTGGCGCGCGTGGATCCTCGGCCGGATCGCGCCTTGGGAGAGGAGGTCGAGGAGGCGGTCCATGGCGGCGTGGTGCGCCGCGAGGTCGCGCTCCACGGCCGCGCCCCAGAACACGCCGCGGATGTCGCAGCCCTTGAGCAGCGGCAGGTTCGCCGGGATCCGGGCGATGCCGGCGGGGAACCCCACGACGAGCAGGCGGCCGAGCCAGGCCACGGCGCGCAGCGCGGGCTCGGTGTAGTCGCCCCCGACCGCATCGAAGACGAGGTCGGCCCCCTCGCCGCCGAGCGCGCGGCGGAACTCGGCGGTGAGGGACTTCTGGGCGTCGCGGTCGAGCGGTCCCGTCGGGTAGACGACGCCCTCGGCGGCGCCGTGCTCGCGCGCGACGGCGACCTTCTCGGGCGTGCTCGCCGCGGCGACGACATGGGCGCCGAGCGCCCGACCGAGCTCGACCGCGGCGAGGCCGACCCCGCCGGCCGCGCCGAGCACGAGCAGGCGCTCGCCGGGCGCGATGGCGCCGCGCTCGACCAGCGCGTGGAGGGCCGTCCCGTAGGTCATCTGCAGCGCGGCCGCCGCGTCGAACGCGACCTCGTCGGGCAGCTTGTGGCAGCGCGCCGCCGGGACGCAGACCTGCTCGGCCATCGCGCCCCACAGCGGCAGCGCCATCACCCTCTCGCCCGGCGCGAGGCCGCTCACGCCCTCCCCCACCCGGTCGACCACCCCGGCGAGCTCGGCCCCCGGCGAGAAGGGCCGGTCGGGCTTGAACTGATACTTGTCCTCGATCACCAGGAGATCCGGAAAGTTCACGCCGACGGCGTGGACCGCGACCCGCACCTCGCCCTCAGCCGGCTCGGGCGGAGGGATCTCCTCCACGCGCAGCGTCTCGGGGCCGCCGGGCGCGTCGCTCAGCACAGCTTTCATCGGCTCGGACCTCCGGCTCGGACTGGCCAGTCCGGCCAGACAGTCCGACAGTGAAGCGCGGCTGTCAATTGTCGTCCCTTGGGAGCAAGATCAGTTGACTTCCACGGCCCGCCCGAGATGGTCCAAGTGTCCGACCACCGACCGTCCGTCCGGCCCGTGGTCTGGACCGCGCGGGGGAGGAACAGATCGCACGAGACTTCTTTCCGATCCCGCTCACCATCATCACGATGATCATGATGCCGCTCGCCTTCTGCCTGATCGTGGTCGAGATGCCCTGGGACATCGGCCGCAGCGTCGCCCGCCTTCTGTCGTGACGGTGCGAGGCGCCGCCGTCGCACCCTGTTCCAGCGCATGAGGAAGACCATGGACGACATCGTGATACTCGACGGCGCCCGGACCGCGATTGGCACCTTCGGCGGCGCGCTCGCGGACACGCCCCCGGTCGAGCTGGGGCGCATCGTGGCAAGGGCGGCGATGGAGCGGGCCGGGGTCGAGCCGGCGCAGATCGGCCACGTCGCCTTCGGGCAGGTCATCACCACCGAGCCGCGCGACATGTACCTCTCGCGGATGGCCGCGATGCAGGCGGGCGTCCCCGACACGGTCCCGGCGATGAACGTCAACCGCCTCTGCGGGTCGGGCGTGCAGGCGATCGTCTCCGTGGCGCAGTCGCTTGCGCTCGGCGACGCCGAGTTCGGCCTGGCGGGCGGGGCCGAGAGCATGAGCCGCGCCCCCTACGCGCTGCCGCAGGCGCGGTGGGGGCAGAAGATGGGCGATGCCAAGGCGCTCGACATGCTGCTCGGCACGCTCAACGACCCGTTCGGCGCCGGGCACATGGGAGAGACGGCCGAGAACGTCGCCGCCGAGCACCAGATCGGCCGCGAGGCGCAGGACGCGTTCGCCCTTGCCTCGCAGGACCGAGCGGCCCGGGCGATCGCGGAGGGGCGCTTCCGCGAGCAGATCGTGCCGGTCGAGGTCCGGGCCCGGCGCGAGACCGTGGCCTTCGACACCGACGAGCACCCGAAGGCCACCACCGCCGAGGCGCTGGCCGGCCTGAGACCCGCGTTCCGCAAGGGCGGCTGCGTCACCGCCGGGAACGCCAGCGGCATCAACGACGGGGCGGCGGCGCTCGTGCTCGCCCGCGCCGAGGCGGCCGAGGCCGCCGGACTGGAGCCGCGGGCGCGGATCCTCGGCTACGCCCATGCCGGCGTGCGCCCCGACGTGATGGGCATCGGCCCGATCCCGGCGGTGCGCAAGCTCCTGGAGCGGACCGGGCTCGCGATCGCGGATTTCGACGTCATCGAGTCGAACGAGGCCTTTGCGGCGCAGGCGCTCGCCGTCACGCAGGCGCTCGGCCTCGACCCCGAGCGGGTGAACCCCAACGGCGGGGCCATCGCGCTCGGCCATCCGGTCGGCGCCACCGGCGCGATCGTCACCGTCAAGGCGCTCTACGAGCTGGAGCGGATCCGGGGCTCGAAGGCGCTGATCACCATGTGCATCGGCGGCGGCCAGGGCATCGCGCTTGCGATCGAGCGTCTCGGCTGACCCCGCCGGCGGCATCCCTCCGAGCCCCCGCAGCAGGTCGGGATGCCGCCCCCAGCGGAGCCCCGCTGCGGGCGGCCGACGGCCGCGCCGCCGTTCCGGGCGGCCTGCGCGCGCCTCAGTCGCCGGGGAGGTCCGCGTGGGCCTCGATCGTCTGCGCCACCTCGATGTAGGCGCCCAGATGCTTCTCCATCCGGCGCTGCGCCAGCTCCGAGTCCTGCGTCCTGATGGCCTCCAGGATGGCGGCATGCGCCTTCTTCGCCTCCTGCCGGATCTCTGCGGTGGTCACCTGCCGGTAGCCCGCCGCCTCGAAGATCGGCTGCGAGATCGCCTCCATCAGCGCGATCAAGAGGTCGTTGCGGCTCGCCCGCGCGATCGCGAGGTGCCATTCGAGGTTCAGCCGCTTGTACTCGTCGAGGTCGTCCGTGGTCGCCATGAACCGCCGGTGCAGATCCTCGATCTCCTCCAGGTCGGCGTCGGTGCGAGACGCGGCAGCCCGAGCCGCGAGGAACGGCTCCACCGCGAGGCGACAGTCGAGGAGCGAGTCGAGGTCGATCTCGTGGCTCTTCACGTAGAGCTCCAGCGGCCGCGCCACCGAGTCGCGCCCCGGAAGCTGCACGATCGAGCCGCCGGAGCGCCCCGGCTTGGTGGTGATCAGCCCCTCGACCTCCAGCACCCTCAACGCGTCGCGCACCGACGACCGGCTGAGCCCGGAGCTCGTGACGAGATCGCGCTCGGGGGGGAGCGACTTGCCCGGCGGGATCGATCCATCGAGGATCATCTCGCGCAGCTGCTTGGCCAGGATGTCGGAGGCTTTCGGCACCGAGATCGGCGCGATGCCCCCGGCGATCTTGCCGCCCAGACCGAGTCTCCGTTCCATCGCCATCGACTGCTCCTACCAGACTCCGCCTCCGCCTCCGGCAATCGGCTGCAGGCCATCCGCATGTGGTCTGCCGGGAGCCCCCGTCGAACCGGGGGGCCGATGAAGCCGGAACTCTGTGGTCCCCGTCCGTCGAAGGCGGGAGAGCCCTCGACAACGGGAAAGCGCCGAATATCATAAGACCGATGCCCGGGCCGCAGCAAGCGGAGTGTGTCCCCGATGCCCGACGAGCCGCCGTTCCTGCGCTTCCCGCCCTACCGGCCACGACCGGCCGGGGCGCCGCTCGCGCTTTCGGGCATCCTGGTCCTGGACTTCACGAGGTATCTCGCCGGGCCGTGGTGCACGCAGGCCCTGGCCGACATGGGCGCCCGGGTGATCAAGATCGAGGCGGTCGGCGTCGGCGACGAGACGCGCACCTATCAGCCGCCCGAGGTGGGGGGGGAAAGCCCCTACTTCCTGGGCCTGAACCGCGGCAAGCAGAGCGTCTGCCTGAACCTCGCGAGCGAGGGAGGCGCCGAGGTCGTCCGCGATCTCGCGCGGCGCGCCGACGTGGTGGTGGAGAACTTCTCGCCCGGCGTGATGACGCGGCTGGGTCTCGACGACGAGGCGCTCAGGGCCCTGAACCCCGAGATGATCTATTGCGCGATCACCGCCTACGGCTCGGACGGCAGCCATGCCGACCAGCCCGGCTTCGACTCGGTGTTCCAGGCCGAGAGCGGGTTCGCCTCGCTGACGGGCGATCCCGACCGTCTCCCGATGCGCACCGGGAGCCCGGTGATCGACATCGCGACCTCGATGAACGCCACCTCCGCGGTGCTGGCCGCGCTCTTCGCGCGCGAGCGCGGCGGTTCGGGGCAGCACGTCGAGGTCGCGATGTTCGACACCGCGATCACGCTCCTCGGCTACGCTCCGATGAACTATCTGGCGAGCGGGATCGACCCGGTCCGCCAGGGCAACACGGCTCCGGTCGCCACGCCGATCGGCATGTTCGAGACCGCGGCGGGCGGCCCGATCTACATCAGCTGCGGCACCCAGAGGTCGTGGGAGGCGCTGGCGAAAGGCGTTCTAGGCCGGCCCGACCTGGTCGACGATCCGCGCTATGCCGACAACCGGTCGCGCAACCGCAACCGCGATGACCTGTCGAACCTGATCGCCGCCATCCTGCTGGAGAAGCCGCGCGACCACTGGATCGACCTGGCGCGGCGCGCCAGGGTGCCGATCGGCGCGGTGCGCAGCGTCGGCGAGGCGCTGGAGGCGCCCCTGGCGCGCGAGCGGCGGACCGTCACGCGCGTGGCCCGCGAGGATGGCGGCGAGGTGCCGAACCTCGCCTCGCCGTTCCGCTTCTCGCGCACGCCCGTCGCCGACCCGGTCCCGGCGCCGCGGCTCGATGCCGACGCCGGAGAAATCCTCAGCGGGCTGCTGGGCTACGATGCCGAGAGGATCGCGGGGCTCAAGGCCGAGGGGGCCTTCTCGGCCCGGGCAGGTGGGCGGCCGGACAGGACGGAAGGGAGCCGATGAACGGCAAGGACGGGATCGTCGCGGCCAGGACCACTCCGACGCCGATGGCGACGGCGCGCGGTCAGGCGACCGTCTCGCGCCGGGGCTCGTCGGCGCGCGCGACGACGACCGGCCGCGACGCGCCTGCCGGACCGGCCCTGTCCTCGATCACGACGCCGTAGACCGTCTCGGCGGTCTCGCGCGAGACGTAGCCGAGGTCGAGATCCTCCTGGATCGCGTCGAGCGCCCGCTCCCTGGGGTCTCCGAAGCCGCCCCCGCCCGGCGAGGCGGCGAAGAGCCAGTCGCCGGGGCCGAGGTGCTGCTTCTCGAGCTTGGAGCGCATCGGCAGGCGCCTCTCCTCTCCATCGACGCCGAGCCTGACCACGCTCGGCGCTGCCGGCCCGCCCCCGGCGATGCCGAACGGCCTGTGGTCCATGCGGTCGCCGAGCACCGAGACGACGAAGTCCGACAGCGCACGGATCCGGTACTGCGTGCCGCAGCCGCCGCGGAAGCGGCCGGCGCCGCCCGAATCCTCGCGCAGCGCGAACTCGTCGAACCGGAGCGGATAGCGGTGCTCGCAGGCCTCGATCGACATGAAGTTCGCCATCGAGACGGGCGGCGTGCCGTTGACCAGCCCGTCGCCGCGCGAGTGCCCGCCATAGCCGCCCGGATAGGGGAAGACGGCGACGAAGTAGTCGCCGGTCTCGGGGTGCCGCCCGCCGGCCGTCACCACGCCCACGGTGCCGAAGGCCGGCGCCGGGGTGCGGTCCGGGATCGCCTGGGCGAGCGCGCCCAGCACCACGTCGAAGACGCGCCCGATCGGCTCCAGATAGCCGCTGACGGGAGAAGGGTAGGCTGCCGCGACCACCGAGCCCTCGGGGATCGCGAAGCTCGTCGGCCGGAACGCCCCGCCGTTGACCGGCACGTCCGCGAAGATGTGCTTGAGCGCGATGAAGCAGGTCGATTGCGTGGTCGAGCGCGCGAGGTTCAAGGGCCCGCGCGCCGCCGGGTCGGTGCCCGTGAAGTCGAAGTGCAGCGACGAGCCGTCGACCGTGAGCGTCAGCGCCACCCGGATCGGCCGGTCGAGGATGCCGTCGTTGTCGATGAAGTCCTCGGCCTCGTAGGTGCCGTCCGGGATCTCGGCGATGTAGGAGCGCATCTGCTGCTCGGAGCGGTCGTTCATCTCGGCGATGCAGGCGGCGAGCGTCTCGCGCCCGTAGCGCCCGACCAGCGCGTCTAGCCCGCGGCGCCCGACATGGAAGACGTTGGCCATGGCGAAGAGGTCGCCCTCGATCTGCACGGGCAGGCGGACGTTGCGGGTGAACATCGCCACCAGCGCCTCGTTCAGCCGGCCCTCGTCGTAGAGCTTGACCGGCGGGATCAGGATCCCCTCGGCGTGGATCTCCTGCGCCGCCGGCGCCCAGCCGCCGGGCACGCTGCCGCCGATGTCCATCCAGTGCCCGGTGCTGGCCAGCAGCGCGAAGATCTCGCCCTCGACGAAGTGCGGCGCGACCAGCACCACGTCCTGCAGGTGGGTGCCGCTGAGGTAGGGGTCGTTCAGGATCCAGACGTCGCCGGGCTTGAAGCCGCCCTTCGCCCGGACGTGCTCGATCAGGTTCTGCACCGTGAACTGCATGTTGGCCAGGAACACCGGCAGGCCGAAGCGGCCCTGCGCCACCGTCTCGCCGGTCTCCGGCATGAAGATGCCGTGGGCGCAGTCGTTGGTCTCGGAGATGATCGGCGACATCGCGGCGTGGATCAGGTGCAGGTCCATCTCGTCGGCGATCTGCTCCAGCGCGCCGCGCACCACGGCGAGGGTGACGGGGTCCATCAGGCGAGCTCCACCAGGATGTTGTCGTAGGCGTCGATCCGGCCGGTCATGCCGGGCTCGATGATGATCGTGGTGTCGGGCTGCTCGACGATCGCCGGCCCCTCGACCACGGCGCCGGGGCGCAGGCTGTCGCGGCGATGGACGGCCGTGTCCCACCACCTGCGGAAGTGCACCTGCCGGCGCCCGGCCGGCTCCGGCGCGGGAAGCGGCGACGGGGCCGGGCGGTGGCGCCTCTCGTGCTCGCGCTGGCCCTCGACGACGGTGCGCAGGCTGACGATGGTCGTCGGGATGTCGCCCAGCGTGTTGCCGTACTCGGCGCGGTAGGCGTCGGCGAAGGCCGCCTCGATGCGCGCGCCGCTCCAACCCTCCTCGATCGGCACCCGCAGGGCGTGGATCTGGCCGCTGTAGGCCATCTCGGCGAAGTGGCGCACCAGGGTCGTCTTCACCGCCACGCCGCTGCGCTCGAGCTTCTCGAGGCCCTCCGCCTCCTGCTCGGCCATCGCCCGCCCGATCTCGTCCTCTCCCAAGCTCGCGGTCGGCCGGGCGATGGTGCGCGAGACGTCGTAGCGCAGGTCGGCCACCACGCAGCCCATGGCGCAGAGCACGCCCGGCGCAGGCGGCACGATCATCGTCCTGATGCCGACCTCGCGGACGATCGCCGCGCCGTGCAGCGGGCCGGCGCCGCCGAAGATGACCAGCGCGAAGTCGCGCGGGTCGTAGCCGCGCTCGATCGAGAGCAGACGGGTGCGGCCGGCCATGTTCTGGTTGACGATGGTCAGGATCGCCTCGGCGGTCTCCTCGACGCCGAGGCCGAGCGGCTCGCCGAGCCGTCCGATCGCGGCGCGGGCGCCCTCGACGTCGAGGCGGGCGAGGTTGGTCAGCCCGATCGGGTCGTCGGCGTTGATCCGCGCGAGCACGACGTTGGCGTCGGTGACGGTGGGCTCGGTGCCGTCATGGCCGAAGCAGACCGGGCCGGGGCGCGCGCGGGCGCTGCGCGGCCCGACCTTGAGGATGCCGGCGCGGTCGATGTGGGCGATCGAGCCGCCGCCCGCCCCGATCGTGTGGACGTTGATCATCGACACCCTGAGCGGCAGGCGGAAGTCGAGGTTGGTGGTGGGGGTGATCTCGGGCTCGCCGTCGATCACCACGGCGACGTCGTAGCTCGTCCCGCCCATGTCGCCGGTGATGACGCGGTCGAACCCGGCCTCCGACGCGATCCGGGCCGCCGCCGTGACGCCGGCGGCCGGCCCCGAGCGCACGATGTGCGCCGCGTGCCGGCCGAGCTGCGCCGCCGGGACGAGGCCCCCGTTCGACTGCATCACCAGCGTCTGGCGCGAGAAGCCCCAGCCCGCGAGCCGCTCCAGGAGCTTTTCGGCGTAGCCCTTGATCAAGGGCTGCAGGAAGGCCTGGATCGCCGCGGTGCTGGTGCGCTCGAACTCGTAGTATTCGCGGTTGATCGAGGCCGAGGTCACGACCTCCCACTCCGGGCGCGCCTCGTGCAGCATCTCGGCCACCTGCTCCTCGTGCGCGGGGTTGGCGTAGGAATGCAGGAACGAGACCACGATCGCCTCGACCTCCTCGGCCTCGAGCCGCTCGGCCAGCCGTGCCACCTCGCCCTCGTCGACGCCGCGCACGACCTCGCCCCGATAGGTCATGCGCTCGTCGATCTCGAAGCGCAGGTCGCGCGGGATCAGCGGGTTCTGCTTGCCGGTCAGGCCGTAGAAGTCGGGCCGGTCGCGGCGTCCGAGCTCGAGGATGTCGCGGAAGCCGCGCGTGGTGACGAGCGCGCAGCGCGCGCCGTTGCGCTCGATCAGCGCGTTGGTGGCGATCGTGGTGCCGTGCAGGATCAGCGCCAGGTCGCCCTGCGGAACCTCGGCCGTCGTCAGCGCGTCGAGGAGCCCCAGCGAGGGGTCTTGCGGCGTCGAGGGCACCTTGCAGATCCGGTCGGCATGGATGCCGTCGCGCGAGTAGAACAGGTCGGTGAAGGTTCCGCCGACATCGATCCCGACAACGTCTGACACCAAGTCCCCTCCCCGCCCGATCCTCGACCTCGGCGTTCACGCCGGCGCGAAGCGGCCGCGTCTCGCTCGCATCCGACCGCCCGACGGTAAGGCGCCGCACGAGCGACGGTCAAGGATCTTGGTCTGATCATCAGGCGGTGTTTTGGTCCGATGTTTGTTGACAGCCTCGGCTCGATCTGCAGACTCGAGCGTGCAGCGGACGTGCCGGTCCGCCAAAGGTCGAGCGGACGCGCGGAGACGGGATGGACAAGCCGGTGGATGACGAGGCCGCCAGGGCGCTCGGGGCCTGGGAGATGCCCCAGGAGCTTCAGATGCTGCGCGAGACCGCGCGGCGCTTCATGAAGGACCGGGTGCTGCCGGAGGAGGACAAGCTCGAGCACGACGCCTACACCTTCCCGCCCGACGTTTTGCAGCGGCTCCAGTCCGAGGCGCGGCGGCTCGGGCTCTGGAACGTGCAGACCCCGCAGGAGCATGGCGGCGCCGGCCTGAACCTCCTCGCCCAGTGCGTGGTGGCCGAGGAGGCGGCGCAGTGCCGGATGGGCGCCTACGTCCCGGCGGGCGGCGCCTTCGGCTTCGACCCGCCGAACATCGTCTACAAGGGCACGCCCCAGCAGATCGCCAAATACGCGCACCCGGCGGCCGACAGGGGCGACAAGACCTTCGTCGCGATCTCAGAGCCGTCGGGCGGGTCCGACCCGGCGCGCTCGATCCAGACGCGGGCCGTGCGCGACGGCGACGACTACGTCCTGAACGGCACCAAGGTCTGGATCTCGGGCGCGAGCCAGGCTCGTTGGGGCGTCGTCTTCGCCCGCACCGGCAGCGAGAAGGCGCGCGGCAGCATCTCGGCCCTCATCGTCGAGAAGGACTCGCCGGGCCTGACGCTGGCGCGCATCCCCGTGATCCGCTCCTACTCGCCCTACGAGCTGTCGTTCGAGAACGTGCGGGTGCCGGTCGAGAACCGCATCGGCGAGGAGGGCCAGGGCTTCCAGCTCGCCGAGACCTGGCTGGTGCACGGCCGCGTGCCCTATGCCGCCGCCACGCTGGGCATCGCCGACGCCGCCCTGCGGATGGCGATCGGCTGGGCCAAGGAGCGCCACGCCTTCAAGACCCCGCTGGCCGACAAGCAGGCGATCCAGTGGATGATCGCCGACAGCGAGATCGAGCTGCGGGCCGCCAAGCTCCTGGTCTACCAGGCCGCCTGGCGCGCCGACCTGGGCCACGATGTCAAGATCGACGCCTCGATCGCCAAGGTCTTCGCCACCGAGACCGCCGGACGGATCGTGGACCGCTGCATCCAGATCCACGGCGGCATGGGCGTCGCCTGCGAGATGCCGCTCGAGCGCTGGTACCGCGAGATGCGCATCAAGCGCATCGGCGAGGGGCCGTCCGAGGTGCACCGGATGGTGGTCGCGCGCGATCTGCTGGGCAGCCCCAACCGGCGCGCCGTGGGCGCCTGACGGATGGCGATCGACTTCCATCTCGAGGACGGCGTCGCCCTGATCACGATCAACCGTCCGGATCGGCTCAACGCGATGGACGCCGAGCACTACAAGGGGCTCTCCGACGCCTGGGCGCGGGTGCGCGACGATGAGGCCGTGCGCGTCGCCATCGTCACGGGCGCGGGCGAGCGGTCCTTCACCACCGGCGCCGACATCAAGAGCTTCGTCGCGGCGCCTCCCGGCCTCGAGGAGATGTGGCTGACGCAGAAGGACCAGCTCCTGAACCGCGGGCTCGAGGTCTGGAAGCCGGTGATCGCGGCGGTGAACGGCTACTGCCTCGGCGGGGGCATGACGCTGCTGCTGGCGACCGACATCCGCCTCGCCGCGCCGCACGCGACGTTCTCGCTGGCCGAGGTCAAGCGCGGCGTGATCGCCGGCAATGGCGGCACGCAGCGGGTGCTGTCGCAGCTGCCCTACGCCATCGGCATGGAGATGGTGCTGACGGGCGACGCGATGGATGCCGAGACCGCCGCGCGCTGGGGCCTCGTCAACCGGGTGGTGCCCACTGAGCGGCTGATGGACGAGGCGATGGCGGTGGCGCGCAAGATCGCCGCCAACGCGCCGCTCGCCGTGCAGGCCGCCAAGGAGCTGGCGATCCGCGCCCGCGACATGCCGCTCTCGACCGGCTTGCGCTTCGAGCAGGTGATGAACCGGCTGCTGCAGTTCACCGAGGACGCCGCGGAGGGGCCGAGAGCCTTCGCCGAGAAGCGCCCGCCGGCGTTCCAGGGGCGGTAGCGTGGGCGCCCTCCCCCTCGACGGCGTGACCGTCATCGACTTCGGCCAAATCTACAACGGCCCCTACGCCACGTTCCTGATGGCGATGGCGGGCGCGCGGGTCATCAAGGTCGAGCCCAAGGGCGGCGAGAACATGCGCCGCCGCGGGGCGGTCGGCGGGGCGATGGTGCCGTTCGCGATGCTGAACTCCAACAAGGAGTTCGTGACGCTCGACCTCAAGGCCGAAGGCGGCCGGGCGCTCGCCGAGCGGATGGTGGGCAAGGCCGACGTGGTGCTGGAGAACTTCGCGCCCGGCGTGATGGACCGGCTCGGCCTCGGGCCCGACCGCCTGATGACGCTGAACGCGCGGCTGATCTACGCCGCCGGGACCGGATACGGCTGGTCGGGCCCCTACCGCGACTATCCGGCGATGGACCTGACGGTGCAGGCGATGTCGGGCATCATGGCGATCACCGGCCATCCCGACCGCCCGCCGGTCAAGGCCGGCCCGGCGGTGGCGGACTTCTTCGGCGGCGTGCACCTCTACGGCGCGGTCGCCACCGCGCTCTTCGACCGCGAGCGCACGGGGCGCGGGCGCTTCGTCGAGGTCTCGATGCTCGACTCGGTCTACGCCTCGCTCTCCTCGGCGCTCGGGCTCCACTTCGGCGGCGGCGCCGAGACCCAGCGCACCGGCAACCGCCACAGCGGCATGGCCGAGGCGCCCTACAACGTCTACCGCGCCGCCGACGGCTGGATGGCGCTGATCTGCGTGAGCGAGACGCATTGGGCCTCGCTCCTGACGGCGATGGGACGCGAGGACTTGGCCGACGACCCGCGCCTCGGCAGCCTCAAGGCGAGGGTCGAGAACATCGACTTCGTGGACGCCACGATCACCGCCTGGACCGAGGCGCGCAGCCGCGCCGAGCTCGACGCGACGCTCAAGCGCCACCGGGTGCCCTGCGCCCAGGTCCGCGACCTGGGCGAGGTGGTCCACGACCCGCACCTGCACGCGCGCGGGATGCTGCGCGAGGTCGCGCACCCGCTCCTCGGCGACCTGGTGCTGCCCGCGAGCCCGATGCGCTACGACGGCGAGGCGATCGACGAGCTGCGCCCCAGCAAGGCGCTCGGGGCCGACAACGAGGGCGTCTATCGCGAGTGGCTGGGGCTGGGCGAGGCCGAGCTCTGCGAGCTGCGACGCGCGGGGGCGATCTGATGGGACGCGCCGTCATCGCCGGGATCGGGCAGACCGCCTTCGGCAAGCTGCCCGGCCGCTCGACCATCTCGATGAACATCGAGGCGTGCCGCGCCGCGCTCGCCGATGCCGGGATCGAGAAGGACGCGGTCGACGCGCTGCTCGTCAAGGTGCCGACCAGCCGGGTCGAGATGATGTATGGCCAGACGCTCGCCGAGGCGATGGGGCTCGAGCCGCGCTTCGGCGGGGTCTTCGACCAGGGCGGCGCCTCCAACATCTCGATGATCGCCATCGCCGCGATGGCGATCGAGGCGGGCCAGTGCGAGGTGGCGCTGGTGTGCCTCGCCGACAACCCCAAGACCGGCACGCGGGCCGCCTACGAGAAGCCCTGGGGAGAGGCCGCCGACATGGGCTGGTCGAGCGTGGTCGCGGGCTATGCGCTGATCGCCAGGGCCTACGTCCACGAGTTCCCGCGAGGCGTGGACCTCTTCCGCGAGATCGCCATCGCGGCCCGCGCCCACGGCGCCGCCAACCCCAATGCGCAACTCAAGCTGCCGCTCACCGCCGAGGCCTACGACGCCGCCCCCTGGGTGGTCGAGCCGCTGCGGCGCGACGATTGCTGCCTGATCTCGGACGGGGGCGCGGCGGTGGTGGTGACCTCCGAGCGGCGCGCGGCCGAGCTCGGCGTCGCCGAGCCGGTGCCGGTGCTCGGGTTCGGCCAGGGCAACAGCTCGTCAGACGTGACGCTCAGGCGGGATCTCACCCAGACCAAGGCGGACGTCTCCGCGGCGACCGCGTTCCGGATGGCGGGCCTGACGCCGGACGACATCGACTGCGCCCAGCTCTACGACTGCTTCACCGTCACCGTCGCGATGACGCTCGAAGCCTACGGCTTCGGCAGCCGCGAGACGCTGGCCGAGCTCGGCCGCGCCGGCGGGTTCAAGGCCGATGGCGACCTGCCGCTCAACACCGCGGGCGGGCTTTTGTCGGAGACCGGGATGCCGGGCCTGCAGCTCGTGCTCGAGGGGGTGCGCCAGATGCGCGGCCGCTCCACCGCCCAAGTCGAGGGCGCGAGGACCTGCATCGTCGCCAACCAGGGAGGGATCATGCACACGCACTCGACGCTGATCCTGGGCCAGTGAGCGCCGCCGGAGCGGAGGCGCCCACGCCGCAGGAGCGCCATCGCGCCGCGCTCGACGAGCGCCGGCTCACCTTCCAGCGGTGCGCCGATTGCGGCGACGCCTGGCTGCCGGCCCGGAGCGAGTGCCCGAGCTGCTGGTCGCCGCGGCACGACTGGGTCGAGGCCACGGGAGGCGGAACGGTGGTCAGCTGGGTGGTCTTCCACGTGGCCTTCGACCCGCGGTTCAAGGGGCGCACGCCCTACGACGTGGCGCTGATCGAGCTCGACGAGGGCCCGCGCCTGGTGAGCAACGTCATCGCGTTGCCCGAGGGCGAGGACATCATCGGCCGGCGGGTCGGCCTGGTCTTCGAGGAAGACATGGAGCGGCTCTTGCCGCGCTTCGAGCTGCGGGGCGGCTGAGTGGCCGCCGCGAGGGGAACGACGAGGCCCCGAAGCGGGCGAAATGGGAGGAGACCATGAGGACAACGCTTACCAGACGCGCCTTCGCCGGCGCCGCCGCGATCGCGGTCGCGGCGCTCGCGGCGCCCGTCGCCGCCCAGGAGAGCTTCAAGGTCGGGGCGATCAACCCCTACTCGGGCCCGATGGCGCTCTATGGCGGGGAGGTGACGCGCGGCTACGAGCTCGCCGCCGAGGAGATCAACGAGGCCGGCGGCATCCTCGGCAAGCCGGTCGAGATCGTCCAGGGCAACGCCACCAACCCGCAGGAGGGGATCGGCGCCGTCGAGCAGCTCGCCAGCCGCGACGACGTGGACGCCTTCGTCGGCACCTACCTCAGCGCCGTGGCGGGCGCCGCGAGCGAGACCGCGCTCAACTACAACAAGCTCTACTGGGACACCAACGCCGTGGCCGCGGTGCTGACCGAGCGGGGCCTGCCGAACTTCGTCCGGTCCGGACCCTACGCCACCACCTTCGCCGACGTGTCGGTCGATCTGGTGGTGGACGCGCTCGCCGAGAAGCTCGGCAAGGATCCCTCCGAGCTCAAGGTCTGGCTCGAGCACGAGGACTCGGTCTACGGCAGCTCGATCGCCGAGCGCCAGAAGGAGCGGCTGGAGGAGGCCGGCGTCCAGGTCGTCGGCGTGGGCGAGCACAGCGCCAAGTCGATCGACCTGACCGACTCGATCCTGCGGGCCCGCGACGCCGCGCCCGACATCTACGTCGAGACCGGCTACGTGCCCGACGGCAACCTGCTGCTGCGCACCGCCCGCGACCAGGGCTTCGAGCCGTCGGCGATGGTCTTCGTCGGCACCGGCGACACCGCCGAGACGCTCGAGGCGATGGGATCCGAGGGCGTCGAGGGGCTCTTCGTCGTCTCCTATCCGCGCCCCGAGATCTCCGACGAATACGGGCCCGGCTCGGACGCCTACCTCGAAGCCTACCGCGCCAAGTACGGCGAGGATCCGATCGCGCCGCAGAGCATGGCCGCCTATGTCGGCTTCAAGATCATGGCCGACGCCATCGACCGGGCCGGCAGCGCCGACCCGGCCGCGGTCGCCGAGGCGCTGAAGTCCTTCGACGAGCCGGTGCAGACCTACGCCACCGGCTTCGGCGCCAAGTTCGACGAGGACAAGCAGAACGTGCTGGCCTACCCCACCGTCATCCAGTGGCAGGACGGAAAGCAGGTCACGGTCTTCCCCGAGGCCGCGGCCGGGGACAGCGCGATGAAGGTCGGCGGATAGCGCGGCGCGAGCCAGCCCGGCGGCGGCCGGTCCCGGCCGCCGCCGATCCCGAGCAGGATGGGCCCTCCCGATGTCGACCTTCCTCAACATCATCACCGTGGGGCTGCTGCTGGGCGGGATCTACGGCCTCGTCAGCATGGGGCTGAACCTGATCTTCGGGGTGGTCCGGATCGTCAACTTCGCCCAGGGCGAGCTGGTGATGTTCGGCATGTATGGCGCCTATCTCAGCTACCACCTGCTCGGGCTCGACCCCTACCTCTCGGCGCTGATCGTCGTCCCCGCCCTCTTCGTGCTCGGCGTCGCCATCCAGCGCTTCGTCCTGCAGCCGCTGCAGAACGAGCCCTCGATGCAGATCTTCGCCACCTTCGGTCTCCTGATCCTGTTCCAGAACCTCGTCCTCGCGATCACCGGCGGCACCGGATACTCGGTCCCGAGCGAGGCGGCGCGAACCGTGATCTCGGTCGGCCCGGTCAACGTCAGCCTGCCGCGCCTGATCGTGCTGATCGCCGTGATCGTCGTCGCGGTCGGGCTGAACTGGTTCGTCAACAACACCATGCCGGGCAAGGCGGTGCGCGCGGTGACCCAGGACCGGCGCTCGGCCCGCCTGATGGGCATCAATGTCGAGCTCGCCTTCATGCTGACCTTCGGCGCCGGGGCGGCGCTCGCCGGGCTCGCCGGCGTGCTGCTGGCCCCGATCTTCACGCTGTCGCCCCAGATCGGGGGCAACTTCATCCTCGCGGCCTTCGCCGTGGTCGTGCTCGGGGGCCTCGGCAGCGTCTGGGGCGCGTTCATCGGCGGCTTCGTCATCGGCCTCGTCGAGTCCTTCGCCGGCTACTACCTCGACCCGGCCCTGAAGCACGCGATCTGGTTCCTGATCTTCATCGGCGTGCTGATCGTGCGGCCCGGCGGCCTCTTCGGCATCGCCGGCGCGGAGGAGATGGGGCTCCGTGAGCAGGACTGACGCGCAGACGGTCGGGGTGGGACGCGAGGCGCGCCACGGCGAGGCGCGCGTCACGACGCTGCGGGCCGAGCTGGTCCGCATCGCCGTGATCGCCGCCGCATTCGCCGTGCTGCTCGTCCTGTTCCGGGACGACCCCTTCGTCCTCAACATCATGGCCTACACGTTCCTCTTCGCGGCGCTGTCGTCGAGCTGGAACATCATCGGCGGCTTCGGCGGGCAGTTCTCGCTGGGCCACGGCGTGTTCTTCGCCATCGGCGCCTACGTCACCGCCAACCTCTACTTCCACTGGGGCATCTCGCCCTGGCTCTCGCTGATCCCGGCGGCGATCCTGGCCAGCATCGTCGCCGTGGCGGTGTCGTGGCCGACCTTCCGCCTCAGGGGGCCGTTCTTCGCGATCGCCACGCTCGCGCTCAACGAGGTGGCCTTCGTGCTGGCCAACTACTTCGACCTCCTGACGGGAGGGCCGCGCGGGATGATGCTGCCGTTCAGGGCGGGGTTGCTCAACATGGTCTTCGCCAGCCGCCTGCCCTACGCGGTGATCATGTTCGGCTTCCTGCTGGTCTGCCTGGTGGTCAGCGCGATCGTCCTGCGCAGCCGGCTCGGCTACTACCTGCAGGCCGTGCACCTCGACGAGGACGCGGCGCGCGCCTCGGGCATCGACATCCTGAAGGTCAAGCTCGCCGGCATGGCGATCAGCGCCGCGCTGACCGGGATCGGCGGCTCGCTCTTCGCCATGTACCTGCGCTTCGTCGATCCGCCGACGCTGCTCAGCATCCAGGACATCGGCGTGAAGTTCCTCCTGATCGCGCTGATCGGGGTGGGCACGCTCTACGGCCCGCTGGCCGGGGCGCTCCTGATCATCCCGCTGGAGTTCCAGCTCCGGGCGACGCTGGGCGGCGCCATCCCCGGCGCGAACCTCTTGATCCTCGGCGGGCTGCTGGTGCTCTTCGCGCTCTTCATGCGCCGCGGCGTGATCGGGGCGGGCGAGGCGCTCTGGCGCAGGATGAGGGTCGGGCGCCATGGCTGAGCCGGTCCTGTCGGTCCAGAGCCTCACCAAGCGCTTCGGCGGCCTGGTCGCGGTCGGCGAGGTCTCCTTCGACCTCGCCCCGGGCGACCTGATGTCGATCATAGGCCCGAACGGGGCCGGCAAGACGACGCTGTTCAACCTCGTGACCGGGCAGTTCCCGCCCAGCTCCGGCCGCGTGATCTACAAGGGAGACGACATCTCGCACCTGCCGCCGCAGGCGCGGGCGCAGATCGGCTTCGGCCGGACCTTCCAGATCTCCAAGACGCTGACCTCGCTGACGGCGCTCGAGAACGCGATGATCGGGGCGTTCCTGCACCGTCGCAACCTCTCCAGGGCCGCCGACCACGCGATGGGGATCCTCGACCTGGTCGGGCTCGGGGCGCGGGCGAGCGTCACCGCGGGCACGCTGACCCTCAGCGAGCGGCGGCGGCTCGAGATCGCGCGCGCGCTGGCGCTCGACTGCTCGGTGCTCCTGCTCGACGAGGTGATGGCCGGCCTCAACCAGCGGGAGGTGGAGAGCGTCATCGAGCTGGTGCGCCGGCTCCACCGGGACGGCCTGACCATCCTCGTCATCGAGCACAACCTCAAGGTCGTCCGCGCCTTCGAGAGCCGCGTCATCGTCCTGGACTTCGGACGGCTCATCGCCGACGGCACGCCCGACGAGGTGCTGTCCGACCCGCAGGTGGTCGAGGCCTATCTCGGGAGGCAGGAGGCGTGAGCACATCCCTTCGGGTCAGGGACGTGGCCGCCGGATACGGCCAGGCCAGCGTGCTCGAGGGCGTCTCCTTCGAGGCCGAGGCGGGCGAGATCATCGCCATCGTCGGCGCCAACGGGGCGGGCAAGACCACGCTCCTCAACACCGTCGCCGGGATCGTCCGGGCGCGCTCGGGCACGATCCTGCTCGGGGATCTCGACGTCACCAGCATGGCCGCGCACCGTCTGCCGTCGAAGGGGCTGGCGATGGTGCCGGAGGGCGGCCGGCTGTTCCCGTTCATGACCGTGCGCGAGAACCTCGAGGTCGGGGGCTTCTGCCGGCGCGGCACGCCGGAGTTCCGGACGGGCCTCGACGAGGTGATGGAGCTCTTCCCGATCCTGCGCCAGCGCCGGGACCAGCTCGCCGGCTCGCTCTCGGGCGGCGAGCGGCAGATGTGCGCCATCGCGCGCGCGGTGATGAGCCAGCCGCAGGTCATCATGCTCGACGAGCCCTCGGTGGGCCTGTCGCCCAAGATGGTCCACCAGGTGTTCGCTCTGGTAAAGGCGCTGGCCGAGACGAAGGGGCTGACGGTGGTGCTGGTCGAGCAGAACGTGGCCGAGGCGCTGGGCGCCTCCGACCGTGCCTACGTGCTCGACCACGGCGCGATCGTGCGGACCGCCCGCTCGGCCGAGCTCGCCGGCGACCCGGCGATCCGCGAAGCCTACATGGGATTGTGAGCCGTGACGACCAACCCATCCACCGCGCCCGTGGCGCTCGTCTCGGGCGGCGGCACCGGCGTCGGCGCGGCCACCGCCCGGCACCTGGCCGCCCGCGGCTGCCGCGTCGCCGTCAACTACCGCCGCAGCGCCGACGCGGCCGAGGAGACGGCCGCCGCCTGCCGGGCGGAGGGGGTGGAGGCGATGGCGCTCAAGGGCGATGTCGCCGCCGACGCCGACTGCCGCGCGCTGGTCGCGCGGACGATCGAGGCCTGGGGCCGGCTCGACGTCCTCGTCTGCAGCGCCGGGAACACCCAGTTCGTCCGGCTCTCGGACTTCGAAGCGCAGAACGCGGAGGACTTCCAGCGCGTCTATGCCACCAACGTGCTCGGCGTCTACCAGCTCGTCCGCGCCGCGGCCCCGCATCTGCGCGCGAGCGGGCATGGCGCCGTCGTCGCGGTCTCGTCGATCGCGGGGCTGAACGGGAACGGCAGCGCGCTCGCCTACATCGCCTCCAAGGGCGCTCTGAACAGCCTGACCCTGGCCTTGGCGCGCCTCCTGGCGCCGCAGGTCCGGGTCAATGCCGTGCTGCCCGGCCTGATCGAGTCCGGCTGGTTCCTGAACGGGATGGACGAGGCGCGCTACGAGCAGATCCGCGAGCGCGCGGCGAGCGCGTCGGCGCTGGAGACGAACTGCACGCCAGAGGACATCGCCGACGCGGCGGTGTTCCTGGCGCTCGACGCCCGCAGGATGACCGGCCAGCTGATGGTCGTGGATGCGGGGTGGCTCCTCGGGCGCGCCGTGCGCGTCTCCCGCTGAGCCCGGCCCTGAGGCGGAGAGGTCAGGACATGTCCCGCCACGACGCGCTGATGGCCTTCGAGTTCCCCGAGTTCGAGCAGAGCTACACCGCGCGCGACACCATGCTCTACGCGCTCGGGGTGGGCGCCGGCCACGACCGGCTCGACCCGTTCGAGCTCTCCCTCGCCTACGAGCGGGATCTCGTGGCGATCCCCGCCATGGCGGTGACGCTGGCCTATCCCGGCTTCTGGTATCGCGACCTCGACCCCGGGCTCGACTTCCTGCGGACGGTGCACGCCTCCGAGCGGTTCGAGATCCACCGGCCCCTGCCCGTGGCGGCCACCGTCGTCGCGCGGCCGCGGATCGTCGCGATCCACGACAAGGGCGAGGGCCGCGGCAGCCTGGTCGTCAGCCGGCGCGAGATCGCCGAGAAGGGGTCCGGCGCGCGCCTGGCCACGGTGACGCAGACGGCGTTCTGCCGGGGCGACGGCGGCCTCGGCGGGCCCGTCCGTCCCGCGCCGGCGCCGCAGGCGATGTCGGACGCCCCGCCGGAGGCGGTCCTGAGCATCCCCACCCTGCCGCAGGCGGCGCTGATCTACCGGCTCTCGGGGGACTACAACCCGCTGCACGTGGACCCCGACTTCGCCCGCGGGGCCGGGTTCCCCAGCCCGATCCTGCACGGCCTCTCGACCTACGGCCACGTCTGTCGCATGCTGATGCGTCTCGGCGACGGCGGCGCGATCACGGCGATGGACTGCCGCTTCACCGCTCCCGTCCTTCCCGGCGAGACCCTCACGCTCGAGGTCTGGCGCGACGGCGCGCAGGCCCTCTTTCGCGCCTTCGTGGGAGAGCGGAAGGTGCTGGACAACGGCGTCTGCACCTTCGCGTCCGAATCGGAAACCCAGCCGACCTCGTCGCGGCCACGACAGCGGGCGATCTAGCCCGGCCGCGGCAGCCCCTCGATTCTGGAGACGACCCCATGCACGACATCGGGCACTATCTTTCTGGCGCGCGGGTGGCTGGCGGCTCTGGGCGTTCGGCGGAGGTTTTCGACCCGGCGACGGGCGCGGTTCGGGCGCGGGTGGCGCTGGCCTCGCGCGCGGAGGTGGACGAGGCGGTGGCGCGGGCCGCGGAGGCGCAGCCGGCTTGGGCGGCGGTGAACCCGCAGCGGCGCGCGCGGGTGCTGATGGCGTTCGTGCGGCTTCTGCACCGCGAGATGGACGCGCTGGCGGAGGCGCTGTCGCGCGAGCACGGCAAGACGCTGCCCGACGCGAGGGGCGACGTGCAGCGGGGGCTGGAGGTGGTCGAGTTCTGCATCGGCGCGCCGCATCTTCTGAAGGGCGACTACACGACCGACGCGGGCCCGGGCATCGACATGTACTCGATGCGCCAGCCGCTGGGCGTGGTGGCGGGCATCACGCCGTTCAACTTCCCCGCCATGATCCCGATGTGGAAGTTCGCGCCCGCCATCGCGTGCGGCAACGCCTTCGTGCTCAAGCCGTCCGAGCGCGACCCCTCGGTGCCCCTGATGCTGGCGGAGCTGATGAGCGAGGCGGGGCTGCCGCCGGGCGTCCTGCAGGTCGTCCAGGGCGACAAGGAGGCGGTGGACGCGCTGCTCGACAACCCCACGGTGCAGGCGGTGGGCTTCGTCGGCTCCACCGCCATCGCCTCCTACGTCTACGAGCGGGCCTGCGTGGCCGGCAAGCGCGCGCAGTGCTTCGGAGGCGCCAAGAACCACATGATCGTGATGCCCGACGCCGACCTCGACCAGGCCGCCGACGCGCTGGTGGGCGCGGGCTTTGGTGCGGCGGGCGAGCGCTGCATGGCGATCTCGGTGGCGGTGCCGGTGGGCGAGGCGACGGCCGACCGGCTGATCGAGAAGCTGGTGCCGCGCGTCGAGGCGCTGCGGGTGGGCCCCTACACGGGGGGCGACGAGGTGGACTACGGCCCCGTGATCACCGCCGCGGCGAAGGCCAGCATCGAGCGGATGGTGCAGTCGGGGCTCGACGCGGGCGCCGAGCTCGCGGTGGACGGGCGGGGCCTGCAGATGCAGGGCTACGAGGGGGGCTTCTGGGTGGGCCCGCACCTGTTCGACCGGGTGACGCCCGAGATGGAGATCTACCGCAAGGAAATCTTCGGCCCCGTGCTCTCGACGGTGCGCGCGCGCACCTACGACGAGGCGCTGGGGCTCGCGATGGACCACGAGTACGGCAACGGGGCGGCGATCTACACCCGCGACGGCGACGCCGCGCGCGACTTCGCCGCGAAGATCAACATCGGCATGGTGGGCATCAACGTGCCGATCCCGGTTCCTCTCGCCTACCACACCTTCGGCGGCTGGAAGCGCTCGGGCTTCGGCGACCTCAACCAGCACGGGCCCGACGCCTTCCGCTTCTACACCCGCACCAAGACCGTCACCGCAAGGTGGCCCTCGGGCATCAAGGAGGGCGGCGAGTTCTCCATCCCCGTCATGGAGTGAGGCCGGACGAGGAGCGGCGCCCCCGGCCCGGGGGCGCCTCTGCGACCTCCGGCGCCGGGGGCGCCGCTTGGGGCGCGGCCTCGCCGCCGGCGCCCCGGCTCGCGGCCGGTGTCCTGGCTCGCGGCCGGTGTCCTGGCTCGCGGCCGGTGTCCTGGCTCGCGGCCGGTGTCCTGGCTCGCGGCCGGTGTCCTGGCTCGCGGCCGGTGTCCTGGCTCGCGGCCGGCGTCCCGGCTCGCGGCCGGTGTCCTGGCTCGCGGCCGGCGTTCCGGCTCGCGGCCGGCGTTCCGGCTCAGCGTCGGCGGCGCCGGAGCGCGAGCGTGCCGAGGCCCGCCAGCAGCAGGCCGCCCGCGGCCGGCAGCGGGATCGGCGCCACCTCGGTCTGCACCGTGATCGAGGAGACCAGGAACTGGTCGGTGGCGCGCAGGGCGCCGATGCCGAAGGCGTTCGAGGCAAAGGCGAGGGTCTCGCCCCCGTCCACGTCGAAGCTCTGCCCGTCGAAGGCCGGGGCGAGCGCCACGTCGGTGGGCAGGAACAGCGTGAAGGCGGAGGCGTCGAAGCCCGGGCGCTCGACGAAGCCCAGCGTCACGGAGGTCACGGCGCGGTCGAAGGCGAACAGCAGCAGGTCGTTGATGTCGGCCATGCTGCGGCCGTCGACGAAGCGGTTCTTCTCGGGGTTGGCCGAGGAGACGCTGTTGCGCACGCCGAGGCCGCCTGCGTTCAGCGTCACCAGGCTGTCGGAGCCCTCGCGCACCGCGCCGGCCTCGTCGAAGGACAGCGCCGTCACGGTCAGCCCGAGCGAGCCCTGGGCGAAGGCGGCCGAGGCCGTCTCTCCCGAGCCGCCGGTGAGGTCGTAGGTCACGGTGGCCGCGGAGACGGCCGTCGCGGCCGTCGCCGCTGCGAGGAAGAGGATGGCGCCCGACGCGCCGGTGCGTAGCGACATGATCGCCTCCAGGAAGGTGGGCGTGCCCGGGGCGGGCGGGTCCGCTCGCGCGGCCCCGTCCGGGCAACCTCGACTGATGCCTAACTAACCCATCGCCCGGCGAACGCCAGGGCGCGTTGACGCCTGAGCGGAAACACTACGTCGTCGGAACCCGATGCCCGATTCCCAGGCGCGCGCCCGATCCCCAGGCCCGCGCCCGCGTCCCAGGCGCGCGCCCGCGCCGGACCCGTCACCCGCATGAGGAGCGCCGATGAGCCCCGTCGAGCCCGCCCTGACGATCGGCGTCGAGGAGGAGTACCTCCTCGTCGACCGCGACTCGCTCGACCTCGCAGCCGCGCCCGAGGCCCTGATGCGGCGCTGCACGGAGGCGCTCGCCGACCGCGTCAGCCCCGAGTTCCTGCAGTGCCAGATCGAGGTCGGCACCGGCGTGTGCGAGACCGTCGCCGACGCGCGCGAGGAGCTGCGCGGGATGCGCGCCACCGTCGCGCGCTGCGCGGCCCCCTTCAACCTCGCGCCGATCGCCGCCGCCTGCCATCCCTTCGCCGACTGGAAGGCGCAGGACCACACCCGCAAGGAGCGCTACGAGACGCTCGAGCGCCAGCTCGCGGGCGTCGCGCGACGGATGCTGATCTGCGGCATGCACGTCCATGTCGGCATCGAGGACCGCCAGGCGCGCATCGACCTGATGCCGCAGCTGAGCTACTTCCTGCCGCATCTGCTGGCGCTGTCGGCCTCCTCGCCCTTCTGGCAGGGCGAGGACACCGGGCTCGCCTCCTACCGGCTGTCGATCTTCGACAACCTGCCGCGCACCGGGCTGCCCCCCTCCTTCGCCAGCTGGCCCGAATACGAGCGCACCGCGCAGGTGCTGATCGACCTCGGCCTGATCGAGGACACCTCCAAGATCTGGTGGGATCTGCGCCCCTCCCACGCCTTCCCGACGCTCGAGGCGCGCATCTGCGACGTGTGCCCGCGGCTCGAGCACACGCTCGCGCTCGCCGCCCTCGTCCAGGCGGTGACGCGGATGCTGTGGCGCCTCAAGAGCCGCAACCAGTCCTGGCGCCGCTACGGGCGGTTCCTGATCTCGGAGAACCGCTGGCGCGCGCAGCGCCACGGCATCGCCGAGGGGCTGATCGACCTCGGCCGCGGCGCCATCGTGCCGGTGGCCGAGCTCGTGGAGGAGCTGATCGGGCTCGTCGAGCAGGACGCGGGCGTGCTGCGCAGCACGCGCGAGATCGAGACCCTGCGCGACATCGTCGCCCACGGCACCTCCGCCGACCGCCAGCGCGCCGTCCTGGCGCGCGCGATCGAGGGCGGCGCGGACCGCGGCGAGGCGCTGCGCGCCGTCGTCTCCCATCTGATCGAGGAGTTCCACGCGGACCTGTGAGGGGGCCGCGCGCGGCCTGTGGCCCCGTCGCGGGAGCGCCCCGTCGCGCCCGCCCCGTCGCGCCCGCCCCGTCGCGCCCGCCCCGTCGCGCCCGCCCCGTCGCGCCCGCCCCGTCGCGCCCGCCCCGTCGCGCCCGCCCGTCGCGCCCGCCCCGTCGCGCCCGGCCCGTCGCGCCCGGCCCCGGCGAGGACGGCCCCGGCGAGGACGGCCCCGGCGAGGACGGGACCGGCGCACCGGGCCCCCTGGGCGGGCCGACGAACCCCGCCCCTTGCCAAAGCCGGCGAGCCGCCCGATCCTGGCCTTCCCGCCGCAGCCGGAGGCAGGCATGGACTTCGCGCTCACGCACGAGCAGGCGGCGATCTTCGAGGTGGCGCGCGAGGTGGGGCTGGCGCGGATCGCGCCGCATGCGCGCGCGTGGGAGCGCGAGGGCACCATCCCGCGCGATCTGTGGCCCGATCTGGCGGGCCTGGGCTTCGGCGGGCTCCACGTCGGCGAGGGGCGGGGCGGGGCGGGGCTCACGCGCCTCGACGGGACGCTCGTCTTCGAGGCGCTGTCGATGGCCTGCCCGTCGGTGGCCTCGTTCCTGTCGATCCACAACATGTGCGCGGCGATGGTGGACCGCTTCGGCTCGGACGAGCTGCGCGGGCGCGTGCTGCCGGGCGCCGTGGCGATGGAGAGGGTGCTGGCCTACTGCCTGACCGAGCCCGGCTCGGGATCGGACGCGGCCGCGCTCAGGACGCGCGCCGAGCGCACCGACGACGGGTATCGACTGACCGGCACCAAGGCGTTCGTCTCGGGGGGCGGCTACGCCGACGCCTACGTCGTGATGGCGCGCACCGGCGGGGACGGCCCGCGCGGCATCTCCGCGATCGTGGTGGAGGCGGGCGCCGAGGGCCTGAGCTTCGGCGCGCCGGAGGACAAGATGGGCTGGCGCGCGCAGCCCACGCGCCAGGTCCAGCTCGACGCGGCGCGCGCGCCCTCGGCCAACCTGCTGGGCGAGGAGGGCCGGGGCTTCGGCTACGCGATGGCCGGGCTCGACGGCGGGCGGCTCAACATCGCGGCCTGCTCGCTCGGCGCCGCTCAGGCGGCGCTCGACGCGACGGTGGCCTACATGCGCGAGCGCCGCGCCTTCGGCAGGCCGCTGGCGGAGTTCCAGGCGCTCCAGTTCCGCCTCGCGGAGGCCGAGACCGAGCTCCAGGCCGCGCGCGGGCTGCTGCGCCAGGCGGCCTGGAAGCTCGACCAGGGCGCGCCGGACGCCACGCGCTTTTGCGCCATGGCCAAGCTCTTCGTCACCGAGGCGGGCTCGCGCGTCGCCGACCAGTGCCTCCAGCTCCACGGCGGCTACGGCTACCTCGCGGACTACGGCATCGAGAAGATCGTGCGCGACCTGCGGGTGCACCAGATCCTGGAGGGCACCAACGAGATCATGCGCCTGATCGTCTCGCGCCAGATGCTCGCCGCGCCATGAGCGCGCCGCCCGCCCGCCGCGCGCCCGGGCCGGGCGCCCCCGCCGCCCCGCGCCGGGCCGCGCCCCGCCGGCCGATCGCGCCGCCGAGCGCGCCGCCGATCGCCCGGCGCTTCGAGCGCGGCGGCGACGCGCCGCCCGGGCCGGCGCCAGCCCCATGACCGAGGGCATCCGCATCCGCCGCGAGGGCCGCGCGGGGCGCCTCACGCTGGCGCGCCCGGAGGCGCTCAACGCGCTGACCTGGGGGATGTGCCTGGAGGTGGAGCGCGCGCTCGACGACTGGGCCGCCGACGACGCCGTGGCGCTCGTGGTGATCGACGCGCAAGGAGAGCGCGCCTTCTGCTCGGGCGGCGACCTGATGGACATCTACGAGCACGCCCGGGCGGGCGACCACGAGCGCGCCCGCGCGTTCTGGCGCGACGAGTACCGCATGGACGCCAAGGTGGCCCGCTTCCCCAAGCCCGTGGCGAGCTTCCTGCACGGCTTCGTCATGGGCGGCGGCGTGGGCCTGGGCTGCCACGCCTCGCACCGGATCGTGAGGGGCGACAGCCGCGTGGCGATGCCCGAGTGCTCGATCGGGCTGATCCCCGACGTCGGCGGCTCGCTTTTGCTCGCGCGCGCGCCGGGGCGGCTCGGGGAGCACCTCGCGCTGACGGCCCACCGCATGGGGCCGGGCGACGCGATCCACGCGGGCTTCGCGGACGCCTTCGTCCCCGAGGGCTGGGAGGCGCTGAAGGCCGAGCTGTGCGAGACCGGCGACCCCGAGGCGGTGGGCCGGGCCGCGGTCGCGCCGCCCGAGAGCCCGCTCGCGGCCCGCGCGGGCTTCGTCGACCGCCACTTCGCCGGCGAGACGCCGGGCGACATCGTGCGCTCGCTGCGCGCCGAGGGCGCCGAGGGCGGCGCGGGCGCCGAGGAGGCGCGGGCCGCGCTCGACGCCCTCGCCAAGGCGTCGCCCTTGTCGGCCGCCTGCGCCGTCCAGGTGATCCGCCGCGCGCGGGGCTTCGACGCGATCGAGCCGGCCCTGGAGCAGGAGTTCCGCTTCACCGCGCGCTCGACCGAGCGGGGCGACTTCCTCGAGGGCATCCGCGCCATGATCGTCGAGCGCGACCGCGCGCCGCGCTGGCGCCATGCGAGCGTCGAGGCGGTGCCGCCCGCAGAGGTCTGCGCCATGCTGCGCCCGCTCGGAAAGAGCGCCCTGAACCTGGAGGAGAGCGCATGAGGATCGGCTTCGCGGGACTGGGCAACATGGGCCGCCCGATGGCCGAGACCCTCGCGGCCGCGGGCCACGAGGTGACCGGCTTCGACACCGCGCCCGTCGAGGCCGCAGGCGTGACCACGGCCCCGAGCGCGCCCGACGCCGCCCGCGGCGCCGAGGTGGTCGTCACCATGCTGCCCGACGGCGCCGTGCTGCGCGCCGTGGCCTCGCAGGTGATCCCGGCGATGGCGGCGGGCGCGGTGCTGCTCGACTGCTCGACGGTGGACGTGGAGTCGGCCCGCGCGGTGGCCGAGCAGGCCGAAGGCGCGGGGCTCCTGCCGCTCGACGCGCCGGTCTCGGGCGGCACCGGGGGGGCCCGCGCCGGCACGCTGACCTTCATGGTGGGCGGCTCGGAAGAGGCCTTCGAGCGCGTCCGCCCCCTCCTCGACGCGATGGGCGCGCGCGCGGTTCACTGCGGCGCCTCGGGCGCGGGCCAGGCGGCCAAGATCTGCAACAACATGATGCTCGGCGTGACGATGATCGCCACCTGCGAGGCCTTCGCGCTCGCCGACCGCCTCGGCCTCGACCGCCGGGCCCTCTACGACGTCGCCAGCACGTCGTCGGGCCAGTCCTGGTCGCTCACGACCTACTGCCCCGCGCCGGGCGTCGGACCCCGCAGCCCCGCCGACGACGGCTACCGCCCCGGCTTCGCCGCGGACCTCATGCTCAAGGACCTCCGCCTGAGCCAGCAGGCCGCCCAGGCCGCCGGCGCCGACACGCCCCTCGGCGCCGCCGCCACCGACCTCTACCGCCGCTTCGTCGAGGAGGAGGACGGGAGAGGGAGGGACTTCTCGGCGATGCTGTTGAGGCTCGAGGGGAGGGGGCGGGAGCCATAGGCTTCTGTGACCGAAGCGAACGCATGAGGAGGCGACCGGCCCTGAGAGGCCCGTCCATGTCCGTGCGACGGCTTTACGATCCTCCGGGAGATCAGCTCAGGGGGGGCGCGCAGTGGGAGTGGTTGGCCCCATGACCTCACAGATGTTCATGGGCGCCATCTTGCAGAACGATCCGGCAACGCCGCCGGTGGCGCCGTGGGCCTTGCGAAAGGTGGACGCAGTCGGGTTAGCCATGGGCTCCACGGCGACCTCTACGCATGGAATCCGCCCGATCCGACTGACCACCGCCCTTCGACGCGCTCGGTCCTGAAGGGGAGCCCTTGGCCCCGGCAGCCCGTCGCGACGCCTGGGGCGCAGGTGCGGGCGCGGGCGCGAGGGCGGCGGGCGGGGGATCTCGGGCGCCCGCCGCGCCCACGCGGGGGTCGGCCGGCCCGAGCCGACGGGCGCGGGCGCTGGCGGTCGCGGTCGTGGCGCCAGCGCGCGAGGACGCGCCGGGCCGGGGCGGGGGCGTCGAACGCCTCCCCGCCCCGGCCCTCGTCGCGCAGCCGCCCGTCGCAGCTCGGCGAAGGCGTGCCGGGCGACCTCGGCCTCGCCCGGCCGGCGCAGGACCGCGCGGCTCGTGGGCTCGGCCCCGTCGTCGCCGACGATCGTCGCGGGCCTGCCGTGGGGCCCGACCGCCGCGCGGTCCGCGCCGTCGGCGCTTCCCCGAGCGCTTCCCCGAGCCCGGTCCTTCGCAAGCGGCGCCGTCCGGCATCTGGCCGCCCGTCACGGGCCGCCGCCCGCCGCCCGAGACCGCCCTGCAGGCCCCTCGGCTCGCGGGCGTCCGAGACGGCCATCCCGCCGAACCGGGCCTCCCACTCGCACGGCGCCGCGTCGCCGACCCCGTGGCGCCGGCAGGCCCCCGCCACAGCCCCGCCCCGCCCCCGCTCGCCCAGGCTCGCGACGACCCGCCCCTCCGTGAGCCGCGACTTGCGCATCGCCCGTCTGCCTCCTGCGACGGGCTCCCGCTCCAGGTGAGGAACCTCAAGGGGCGCAGGTCAGGACTTCGAAACGCGCGCTGCGCGCAGGGGCGACGACGCCAACTCACCTCGTCGTCAGCGCGAGAGGCTCGATTCGTCGGGCGCCTGCCCCATCACGGCATCTGGACTGCCCCTCGAAGCGCCTCATCCATCCCCCCTTCCACGGGTCGCAGATGGGCGACGGCGAAGAGGTCGCCGGGGTCGGTCCAGGCCGCGTCCATCCGCCAGCCCGCGTCTCGGGCGAGAGCCTCGAAGGAGGGCACCGTGAACTTGTAGGAGTGCTCGGTGCAGACGCGCTCGCCGGCCGCGAGGTGGACGACGCGCCCCGCCACCGTCACGGACTGGTCGCGCAGGCTCTCCAGGTGCATCTCGATGCGGCTCGCCTCGGCGTCGAAGAGGGCCACGTGGCCGAACGCCTCGAGGTCGAAGGCGGCGCCCAGCTCGCGGTTGATGCGTGCGAGCAGGTTGAGGTTGAAGGCGACCGTCACGCCGTCGCGGTCGTCGTAGGCGGCCTCCAGCACGGCCCGATCCTTGACGAGGTCGAACCCGATCACGAGGGACGCCGCGCCGGCCTGCGTGCGGAAGCGGCGCAGCAGGTCGCGCGCGCCGCCGGGCTCGAAGTTGCCGATCGTGGAGCCGGGGAAGAACGCGGCGACCGGGCCGCCGAGCGCGTCCGGCAATCGCATCGACGCGGCGAAGTCCATCGCGAGCGGCCGGACGTCGAGGCCGGGGTGACGCCCGCGCAGATCCGCCAGCGCGTCGGTCAGGTGCGCGGCGTTGATGTCCGCCGGCACGTAGGCCCCGGGCGCCTCGATGGCGGCGAGCAGGATGGAGGCCTTGGCGCCCGAGCCCGCCCCCGGCTCGAAGAGGACGGCGCCGGGGCCGACGGCCTCGGCGATCTCGGCCGCGCGCTCGCGCAGGATCGCCGTCTCGGTGCAGGTGGGATAGTACTCCTCGAGCCGCGTGATCGCCTCGAAGAGCTTCGAGCCCCGCGAATCGTAGAGCCACTTGGCCTCGATGCGCTTGGGCCGCTCGGCGAGGCCCGCGAGGATGGAGGCGGCGAAGCCTTCCGGCGTGCCGCCGCCCCCCTGCGGCGCCTCGACATCGTCGCCGGCCGTGCGGACGGCCGCGGTGCGCGCTCCGCTCATGCGACGTCGCGCGCCAGGCGCAGGCCCGTCATCTGCCAGCGCTGGTGGGGGTGGAAGAAGGTGCGGTAGCTGAGGCGCATCTGCGCTTGCGGCGTCAGCGCCGAGCCGCCGCGCAGCACGAGCTGGTTGACCATGAACTTGCCGTTGTACTCGCCCACCGCGCCCTCCGGCGCGCGAAAGCCCGGATAGGGCAGGAAGGGCGAGGCGGTCCATTCCCAGGCGTCGCCCCACAGCCCCGTCAGGCCCTCGCCCGCACCGCCGGTGGGCGCGAGCGCCCCGTCGTCGAGGAACGTCCCCTCGATGCGGGGCACCGTCCCGGCGGCGTGCTCCCACTCGAACTCGCTCGGAAGGCGGGCGCCGGCCCAGCGCGCGTAGGCGTCGGCCTCGTAGTAGCTGACATGCGCGACGGGCGCGGCGAGGTCCACGGGGCTCGCGCCGCGCAGGGAGAAGGCCATCCATCGACCGTCCTCGCGCCACCAGTAGGCCGGCGCCCGCCAGCCCTCCCGCTCGCGCACGGCCCAGCCGTCGGAGAGCCAGAGCGTCGGCTCGGCGTAGCCGCCCGCCTCGACGAAGGCGATCCACTCGGCGTTGGTCACCGCGCGCGAGGCCAGCTCGAACGGCCGGACGAGCTGCTCGTGGCGCGGCCCCTCGCAGTCGAAGGCGAAGCCGGGGCCCTCGTGGCCGATGGGGTGCAGCCCGCCTTCGAAGGCGACCCAGTCCAGCGCCGCGGCGCGCGCGCGGGGCGCGGAGCCCTCGCGGTAGGTCGGGCGCAGGGGGTTGTGCGAGAGCGCGTGGAGCAGATCGGTCGCGATCAGCTCCTGATGCTGCATCTCGTGATGGCAGCCGAGCTCGACGAGGCCGTGGGGGGCGCGGCCCGAGGCCAGCAGCCGCTCCATCGCGGCGTCCACCGAGGCGCGGTAGGCCAGCACCTCCTCCACCCCCGGCCGGGTGATCAGGCCCCTCTGGGCGCGCGAGAAGCGCGGCCCGGCCTGGACGTAGTAGGAGTTGAAGAGCACCGCGAAGCGCGGGTCGGGCGAGGCGTGGCCGGGCGCGTGCGGCCCCAGCACGAAGGTCTCGAAGAACCAGCTGGTGTGCGCCAGGTGCCACTTGGTGGGGCTCCCGTCCTCCATCGACTGGACCGTCATGTCCTCGGGCGAGAGGCCGTCCGCCAGGGCCAGGGTGCGGGCCCGGGTGGCGCGATAGAGCGCGGCCAGGTCGTCGACGGCGATCGCGGGCTGGTGGAGGGTCATGGAACGGGCTCCTGTGTCGCGCCCGTGGTCCTGGGCGTTTGCGCGGAGATGATGTGGGAGGGGCCGAAAGTCATGGGTGACATGGCGGCAGCGTCAGAAGGCGGGGAGGCTGCGACACGGGGCCAACGCATGAGGGTCGACTGAACCGCGCCGTCCTCCCCGACGCCGCAGGCCTGAAAGCTGCCCGGGGCCAAGATCGATCGCCGACATGCCGATCTCGGTCATGGATGCCTCCGCACCTCGGTTCCCACGAAACCGTCCTGGCACACTCGATGCCGTCGGGTGAGGGCATCCACCGCAGCAGCTCACGAGGTCGCGTCCACCGAGCTCGACCTCGGCCATTCAGGCGGCGTTGGCGGGCGTGTGGGCCTGGGTGACGAGGCGGGCGCGGGGGGCGGGGTGGGGGCGTCCCCGCCGAGGGACGCCTCGTGCCCCGACCGGCCCATCCGCCCGCGGGGTCGTCCCGGCCTTCGCCGCTCATCGCCCACCGCTCCTGGCGGCAGGCCCGGGCGGTGCCGATCGGCGCGCCGCTGGCGCCGGGTTGGCGCACGGTGGCGAGCGTGCCGCGGGCCGGGCGCTCGCGCGAGCGGCGCGTCGTGAGCCCTCACCGCGCGCCCAGCCGCGCGGCGCGGGGCCCGCGGGCGGGCGGGCGCATCCTGCCCGGGCCCCTCGCCCACGCCCACGGGACAGAACGGAGCTTTTCCCGAGCGGAGGATGTCTGGTTCATCGCAGTCGCAAGGAGCGAAGACGGGACAGGCATCCGGGTCAGGGGCATCCACCGCGATCCCCGTGCGTTCGCCCAACACGAGTGTTCAGCGACAACCACTCTGACCGGCGTGTTGCCTCATGGCGGAATGTTCCCGAACGGATTGTGCTTGCCTCATCAAAGATGTTCCCGAGCCGCAGGCTGCGGCATGGCGGCGACCGAGGGCCCAAGCACCAGCGCCTGCGAAGGTGGTCCTCGAAGGGCTCGATGCAGCTGCCCCGGGCCGGCTGACGCCACGACGGCGGGTGGCCGGCGCGCAGCCAGGCGCGCACGGTCTTGCGGTCGAGCCCGAGGTCCGCGGCGATCCAGCACTGGGTCCAGCCCCGGTGATGGAGCGCTTCGCCGCCTCGAAGCGCGCTTGCCGCGCGGCGTGGGTCGGGTTCGGCGCCGCTGAGGCGGCGCAACTTGGAAGCGGCGCTGAGGCGGGGCGGACGCGGGGGTTGCCCCTTCGTCCGTCTCCTCCAACGTCGCATGGCCGCGGCGAGGTCACGGCGATGGCGCTCGAGGACACCGATCAGCGTGTCGCCGAGGTTGCGCAAGAGATGCCAGCGGCCTGCGACCTGCCTGGCCTGGGGCGCGCTCCGGCGCACGCCACAGGCCGTAGGCGCCGGCACGGTCGCGGGCGACCACCTCGACGCTCGGGTAGGCCTCGAGCCACGCCACCACGCCTCTCAGCCTGCCGGTCGGACAGCAATGCTACGGGACGGCGGCGCTCGAGACCTGTGACGAGCGTGCCGTAGGCGTGGCCGCGCCGCCAGGCCCAGTCGTCGATGCCGACGACCCTCGGCGCGGCGACCTCCGGCAGCGCCATGGCGCGCACGGCGCGCGAGCCCCCGTGTCGCCGCTCCTCGGCATGGCGAGACGCGCCGCGACCCGGGCTCCGGGCGCGCCGCCCACGGCGAGCCCCAGGCAACGGTGCATCTCGGCCAGCCGTCGGGCTCGGCGCAGGCACGGCGGCGCGGCCGGGCCCAAACGCTCGGCGAAGATCCGGTGCGGGCAGCCGGGCGTGTCGCAGCGGAAGCGGCGCAGGCGCAGGTGCACCTCGGTCGAGCGACCCTGCCATGGCAGATCGCGGAGACGGCGGTGGTAACGGCTGTGGACCCGATGCGAGGGGCGCTCGCATCGGGGACACGCGGCGACGCGCGCCTTGGCCCGGGCCTCGATGATCAGCCGATCGGGCTCGATACGGCTGCGCTCGACGATCAGGTCGCCGGGCAGCAAGGGTGGCAGGGACTTGGCGGGCATGGTGTCCTCGGAAGGCGGACCGATGAACACCCAAGGTGGCCACGCCCTCGTCGTCGCGCATCATCCCGCCCTGCACCGAGAACGCGGAAGAACCTGAAAACTCCCCAGTTCTGAGGGCTGGAGCGCCGGCGCGCGGGGGCATGCCCCCAAACGCCGGCGGCGGCCGCGACCTCCCACCTGATCTCCCCGAGGACGAGCGGGAGAGCGTGCAGGTGGTCAGACTTGGGGAGATCGTCATGATCCACGACTTGAAGCGGCAGGGGCTCGAGCCGCTCGGCCATCGCGCGCAAGGTCGGGCTCGACCGCAAGACCGTGCGCCGGCACCTGGAGCGCGAGATGGAGCCGCTGGTCTACGGCCCGCGCGCGCCGCGGCCGCGGCTCGTCGAGCCCTACGAGGGCTACCTGGGGTCACGCCATAGAACGGGCCTGGATTCACGCTAAGCGGGACGGGGCGTGAACGGCTGGCGGCTCAGGGCCGGACAGCGGCGTCTCGCGCCCGCCCGACGATGGCGGCGACGGTGTTCTTGCTCAGCCCCACCTCGCGGCCGATCAGGCGGTAGCTGCGGCCTTGCGCGGCGGGGGCGAGGACTTTGGGCGCGAGGCGGTCCGACGGCCGCTGGCCCGGCTGGCGCCCGAGCCGCTTGCCTCGCGCCTTCGCGGCGGCGAGGCCCGAGCGGACGCGCTCGGCCGTCAGCTCGCGCTCGAACTCGGCCCAGCGGGCGCTCCAGGGGCGCGCCCTCCACAGTGATCTTGCCCCGGGCCGGTGGACGCTCAGACAAGGTCGGGAGGCCTTGGAGGAGCGAGACATGGGCGAGGGACGACGACGGCGGGAGTTTCGCTGCGCGGACCTGCGGTTCCCGAGGCGTTCAAGCGCGAGGCGGTGGAGCGGGTGCGCACGAGCGGGATGACGATCGTGGCGGTGGCCGAGGAGCTCGGGCTTCACGAGACGCCGCGGACGGCGGTGGATCCAGAAGTGCAGCGAGCCGGGGACGGCGGCGGCGCGGCGGCGCTCGGCGGCCCCTGCGCGGCCGGGCTCGTCCCCGGCCGACCTCGTCGCGGAGAACGCGCGGCTGAGGCGCGAGAACGCCCGGCTCTCGATGGAGCGCGAACCGAAGGTCCACGAAGTGACATTCTCCGAAAGGCCGCGCTCATCTGAGGGACGCGGCCACTCGGTGAGGTTCGGGCCTCTGGGATGAGCACAGGAGCGTCTGGCCGGTTCGGGTGGGCTCTGTTGCACGGAACGCCTGAAGGCCGAGCTTCCCCTTTCCCCGCGGCGGTCAGCCGACGGGTCGTGTGACGGGGATGCCGAGCGCGGTATAGCGGTTGAGGATGGCGATGCGGACTTGGAGTTCGGCGGTCTGGCGGTCGAAGTCGCGGGCCATGAGCTTTTGCCCGAGGAGCTTCATGCAGTTCATCTTGGTCTCGGCGCGGCTTCGGCGGTGGTATCCGCTCCATCGGCGCCAGATCGTGCGGCCGAGGCGCTTGATGGCGCGCAGAGCCTCGTTCCTCGCTTCTACGCCGGGGCTGTCCTTCTCCCAAGGCTTGGCATTTCGCCGGGGCGGGATGACAGCG
This sequence comes from uncultured Alphaproteobacteria bacterium, assembly GCA_963799455.1. Classification (GTDB taxonomy): domain Bacteria; phylum Pseudomonadota; class Alphaproteobacteria; order Rhodobacterales; family Rhodobacteraceae; genus CAWCXF01. Next base: position 946,867 of record CAWCXF010000008.1, read on the forward strand.
TCCGCGCCGCGGTTCGCGATGGCGTCGCGGCAGCCGCGGGTGTCGTAGGCGCCGTCGGCGGTGACCGAGACGATTGGCTCGTTTGCTGGGATCTGGCCGAGCAGGTCCGGTAGCACAGGCCCATCGCCGACGCCGCTGCCGGTGATCTCGACCGCGCGGACCTCGAGTGTCACCTCGTCGACGGCGAGGTGGACCTTTCGCCAGATCCGTCTGCGCGCCCCGCCATGCTTGCGCGCGTGCCATTCCCCCTCGCCTCGGACCTTGATGCCCGTGCTGTCCACGAGCAGGTGCAGCGGGCCGCCGCTGCCCCGGTAGGGCAGCTGAACGGCCAAGGTCTTCTGCCGTCGGCAGAGCGTCGAGAAGTCCGGCACCGGCCAGTCGAGCCCCGCGAACTTCAGAAGGCTCGCGACGAAGCCGGTCGTCTGGCGAAGCGGCAGGCCGAACAGCACCTTGATCGTCAGGCAAGCCTGGATCGCGGCGTCGCTGTAGACCGGCTGGCCGCCGCGCTTGCCCGATGGCGCCGCGTGCCAGGGCGTCGAAGGGTCGAACCAGACGGTCAGCGATCCACGCGTAAGCGTCCGGGCTCCCTGCACTGCCGGAGGCGGGGCTACGGGGAGATGATGTCCATTAGGAGATGATGGACACTATCGGGACCTCGGGGTGGGTGGACGACGCAAGCGCAGGGTGTGGTCGGACGCCGAGAAGCGGATGATCTGCGTGCAGGCACGGCTGCCCGGCATCTCCGTGAGCCAGGTCGCGCGGCGCTACGACGTCAACGCCAACCTAGTGTTCAGCTGGCTGAGGAACCCGCGCTTCGCGCCCGACGAGGCGGCCGTGGAGGAGCACGTGGGGTTCCTTCCGGTCGAGATCGTCGATGCCGGTGTGGAGCCGGATCGCGAGCCCGTCGAGGCGGATGCGCCGGCGCCTGCGGGCCGGATCGAGCTGGAGCTCGCGGGCGGTCACCGGCTTCAGGTCGTGGGGCCCTACGATCCGGAGGCGCTGGCGCGGCTGATCCGCGGGCTGTCGGGCCCGTGATCCCGGTCCCTGTGGGCACGCGGGTCTGGCTCGCGGCGGGGGTGACCGACATGCGCCGCGGCTTCGCCTCGCTGGCGGCGCAGATCGAGAAGACCCTCGAGCTCGACCCCTATGCCGGGCACCTCTTCATCTTCCGGGGCAGACGCGGCGACCTGATCAAGGTGATCTGGTTCGACGGGCAGGGCTCGTGCCTGTTCTCCAAGAGGCTGGAGCGGGGCCGCTTCGCCTGGCCCTCGGCGAGCGAGGGCAAGGTGGCGCTGACCGCGGCGCAGACGGCGATGCTGCTCGAGGGCCTGGACTGGAGGACCCCGGCCCGCCCATGGCGGCCGCTGAAGGCAGGATAATATCGTCCTGCCAGCCGGTTGGGGATCCCCAACCGGCACCTCGCCATGCTATCATCGGCCATGCTCGACGAGGCCGTGCCGCTGCCCGAGGACCCTGGCGATCTGAAGGCCCTCGCACGGCTCCTGATCGCCGAGGTGAAGGCCCAGGCGCTGCTGATCGAGAAGCTGCGCCATCAGCTCGCGGGCCACCGGGCACACCGGTTCGGCCCCTCGGGCGAGAGCGCCGACCAGCTCCAGCTGGCGCTCGAGGCGAGCGAGGTGGCGGCCGGCGCCATCATGGGCCGGCTGCGGCTCCCCGAGGAGGACGAGGACGAGGAGGCGCGCCGTCCGAAGCGCCGACCGATCCCCGACCACGTCCCGCGCATGGAGGTCGAGATCGCGCCGGCCGAGGAGGCCTGCGCCCGGTGCGGCGGTCGCCTGCGACGGCTCGGCGAGGACGTCACCGAGGAGCTCGAGTACGTGCCGGGTCGCTTCGTCGTGAACCGCATCACGCGGCCGAGGATGACCTGCTCGGGCTGCGAGCGGTTCGCCCAGGCCCCGCTGCCCTCGCGGCCCATCGAGCGCGGCCGGCCCGGGCCGGGGCTGCTCGCCCACGTTCTGGTGTCCAAGTACGGCGACCACCTGCCCCTGTACCGCCAGAGCACGATCTACGCCCGCGACGGGCTCGACCTGGACCGCTCCACCCTCGCGGACTGGGTCGGGCGATCGACGGCGCTGCTGGAGCCGCTCGCGGCCGCCATCGGGCGGCACGCCCTCGGCGGCGAGGCGCTGTTCGCCGACGACACCCCCGTGGCCATGCTCGCCCCCGGCCGCGGCAGGACCACCACGGCGCGGATGTGGGTCTACGTGCGCGACGAGCGGCCCTGGGGCGGGCCGGCGCCGCCCGCGGCCTGGTACCAGTTCTCCCCCGATCGCCGGGGCGAGCACCCGCAGCGCCACCTGAAGACCTTCGCCGGCTGGATGCACGCGGACGACTACGCGGGCTTCAGGGAGCTGTACCGGAAGGACGCCGTCCGTGAGGTCGCCTGCCTGGCCCACGTCCGGCGCAAGTTCGTCGACGTCCACCGCTCGCAAGGCTCCGCGATCGCCGAGGAAGCGATCCGGCGCATCGCCGAGCTCTACGCGGTCGAGAAGGCGGCGCGCGGCCGGCCGCCCGAGGAGAGGGCGCGCCTGCGCCAGGCCGACGCCCGTCCCGTCCTCGACGACCTCGAGGCCTGGCTCGCCGCTCAGCTGCCCGCCCTGTCGGGCAAGACCCCGCTCGCGGCCGCCATCCGCCACGCCCTCGTGCGCCTGCCCAAGCTCAGGCCCTACCTCGAGCACGGCACCCTGGAGGCGGAGAACAACGCAGCCGAGCGCGCCATGAGGCCGATCGCCCTCGGGCGGAAGAACTACCTCTTCGTGGGCTCGCAGGCCGGCGGCCGCGCCGCCGCGGTGGCCTACACCCTGATCGAGACCGCCAAGCTGAACGGCGCCGACCCCGAGGCCTGGCTCGCCGACACCCTGGCCCGCATCCCGGACCACAAGATCACCCGCCTCGACGAACTCATGCCCTGGAACCACCCCTCAGCGCGGTGACGCCGGACGCATACATCCACGCTCACGCAGCGACGCGTTGTAGGCGGACCAGTTCAGGGTGCGGTAGCGCGTCGGGGCAGGCTTGGACATGACGCCCAGCTATGCCGCTGGACCGGCAATGTGAATCCCGGGCAGGCTTCGTGCAACAAGGCCGTCCCGGCCAAGAAGGTTGACGCCCTACACGCGGCCTTGTCGGTGAGTCGGATGTTGTCTCACTCCGCATCGTCGGGCCTCTGGCGCGTCCCGCGGGCCTCGATCAATGTTTCGCCGAGGCCCACCATGCGCTCGTCAGCCAGCTGCGCCGCGATGCGCCTCCACTGCGACCTTCCATCCTTCCAGGACCACCTCGATCGGCGTGCCAACCTGATGCTGGCTCAGGGCTTCCTCGAGGAGCTGCCTCTCCTCGTCATCGAACTTGGCCAGCACGTCTCGCAGCTTGTGCTGTTTTGCCTGCTCCCGACGATAGGGGTCCATCATGGACCGCGGGTCGCCGCCGACGATCCAATCAAACGGGGCGCTGCTGCTCTCGAAGCAGGCCCACAACTCGTCAGTCAGCAGGGGCCCACCAGCGGGCCCCTCGTCTTCGTCGTACACCACGCGAGGCAGCTCAACGCTGCACCACTCGCAGAACGCCGCGATCCGCTCTTCCATCGTCCCCATCGGGGGGATCACTCGCTTCAAGGTCATTGCTCCATTCTCCTCTGAGCATTATCGTAACCATGTTACGCTATGTCGGGGAACGGCGCTGTGCAAGAAGAAACCGAACCACGTTACGAATTGACCCCTGCCCAGTCGCGCATGGCGCGGGCAGCGCTGGCTCTTGGGGTTCGGGACCTCGCCCTAGCTGCGAAGGTGAGCCCGGACACGATCGCTCGCCTTGAGCGCGGTGACCGGCTGCGGTCTGGCACCTTGGCAACGATCCGTGCCGCGCTCGAGGAAGCCGGCGTGGTTTTCCTCGATGCGAACGGAGGTGGCCCCGGCGTGAGGCTCCGAGCCGACCACTAGGCCGCCTCTATCAAGCGACATTCGGAACTGGCCCGGTGGCGACACCAGGATCTGGCCCACCCCGTCATGTGGTTTCGACTTCGGTTTCAAGCGCCGGGCCGGCCTTCTGCAGAAGGCCGGCCCGGCGCTTCTCGCGCAGCCTGTAGCTGTCGCCCCGGATGGTGATGACGTGGGAGTGGTGGAGCAGGCGATCGAGGATCGCGGTGGCCACCACCGGGTCGCCGAACACCGCGCCCCACTCGCCTACGGACCGGTTCGAAGTCACCAGCATCGCGCCGCGCTCGTAGCGGCGGCTGACGAGCTGGAAGAACAGGTGAGCGGCGTTGGGCTCGAGCGGCAGGTAGCCCAGCTCGTCCACGATCAGCAGCTTCGGCTTGGCGAAGTGCGCCAGCCGCTCCTCGAGCCGGCCCTCGACCTGGGCCTTGGCGAGGTTGGCCACGAGCGCCATGGCGCCGGTGAAGAGCACGGTGTGGCCGGCCACGATCGCTTCGCGGCCGAGCGCCACCGCAAGGTGCGTCTTGCCCACGCCCGGGGGGCCGAGCAGCAAGAGCGCATCGCCGTGGGCGATGAAGCGCCCCGTCGCGAGGTCGCGGATCTGCCCCTTGTCGACCGAGGGCTGGGCGGCGAAGTCGAAGCCCTCCAGGGTCCGCACGAAGGGGAACTTCGCCAGCCCGAAGCTCATCTCGATGCGGCGCTGATCCTTCCGTGCGATCTCGCGCTCGCAGAGGAAGGCGAGCGCCTCGCGCAGGGTCATCTCCCCCCGCGCCGCCTCGTCGAGCAAGCCGTCGAGCTGGTCGCGCACCGCCGTCAACTTCAAGCGCGTCAGCATCCGGTCGAGCTCGTCCTGGGTCTGCGCTCCCATCACCAGGCGCCCCCGGCCACCGCCTCGTACTCGGCGAGCGGGCGCAGCAGCGCCGGCGCCGGGATCGGCGCGGCCTCGGCTGCCTCGGCGTCTTCTCTGACCACGCGGCCGGCGGCACCCGCGACGCCCTCGAAGTGAGCGCGGTCGGTGAAGCGCCCGCGACGGTCCGCGCTGCGGGGATGACGGGCCACCTCGATGCCCGCATGGGTGACCTGCACAGTCTCGGCCGTGACCAGCACGCTCACTCGCTCCCCGATCAAGCGCCACGGCACCGAGTAGGCGTTCGTCTCGATCTCCACCGCGCAGTCCGCTCCCACGCGTCGGCTCAGCTCGCGCGCGGCCAGGAACGGGCCGCGGTCGGGCAGCGGCCGCAGGGCGGCGGCCTCGTCGCGCGCGAAGCGGACCATGGGCGCCTCGCCGGTGGTGCCGTGGACGCGCTGATCGGCGATCTCGCGCGTCCACTCGGCCAGATGCGCCTCCAGGGCCGCGAAGCTCTCGAAGGTTCGCCCCGCGACCGCGTTGCCCTTCACGTAGCCCACGCCGCGCTCGTCCTTGCCCTTGGTCCGCGCCCGGTACGGCGCGCAGGCCTGGACCCGGAAGCCCCAGTGCCGCGCAAAGGCGTGGAGCTTGGGGTTGAGCACCACCTCCCGCGTCGCCGCGTCGTGGTGCAGGATCAGAGCGCGCGCATTGTCGAGCAGCACCTCCTCAGGCACGCCCCCAAAGGCTGCGAAGGCACTCTCCATGCCTTCGAACCAGTGCTCCTGGCGCTCGCCCAGGAAGGCCCGGACGTGCAGCCGGCGCGAGTGGCCCAGCGTCGCCACGAAGAACGACACCGGTCGCAGAGCGCCCTCGATCTCGACCCGCCTCTGGCCGAAGTCGATCTGCAACTGCTGGCCCGGGCGCGTCTCGAACCTCACCGTCGCCCGCGCTTCGGCCCGTAGCGCTTGGCGCAGCGGTGCCACCGCACGCTCCACCGTGCGCAGGCTTACCTCAATGCCCCTCTCGGCCGCGAGCTCCTGGCGAACCACGTCCGCGTTGCCCGCGTGGCGGCGGAAGCGCTCGGACAGCCAGCCCCCAAGACCGTCGAGCGACGTCTTGCGTGTCGGTGCCACCGGGCGTCGCCAGCCGCCCTCGCGCAGCCACCGCCGCACCGTCGTCCGCGAGCACCCCAGCTCCGCCGCGATCCGCCGCGCCCCCCAGCCGAGCGCCTTCAGCCTCAGCATCGCCGACACGTCGTCCGGCTCCTTCATCTCGTCCCTCCGCAGACCTTCAGTCCGCAGAAGCCTCTCCGTCACTGGCATGGTCATCCAGGCCCTCCCCTCAGGCTACCGAGGGGGCCAGTTCCTCATGTCGCCTCCGGACCAGTTTGCCGTGACGCCTGACAGCGTCGGCCTCGGCACCCCGCCCGCCATCCCCCGAGCGGCCCTCCGCGCCGGTCACGTGCGCCGCCCAGGCGTCCATGACGATGCGCCGGCGCGCGAACATGTCCGATCGCAGGTAGGCTTGCTCCACCCGATCGCCGTGCGCGTGCGATAGGCATAGCTCCACTAAGGTCCGATCCTGTCCGGTGTCGGCGCCCCATGTCTTGAACGTCGCGCGCAGCCCGTGCGCCGTGGTCGCCTCGTGAACCCCCATCCGGCGGCGCAGGGCGCTGAGCGCCTCGCCTCCGATGGGGCCCGGCCGAGCGCGGGGTCGCGCCGGGCTGGGGAACACCAGCTCGGCGTCGAGCCCGCGCAGACCCTCGAGGAGCGCCACTGCCGGCGGTGACAGGGGAATGCGGTGCGGCGTGCCGATCTTCATCCTCGCGGCCGGGACGGTCCAGACGTGCCCGTCATCCTCCGACCAGCTCACCTCCGACCACCGCGCCCCGCGCGCCTCCTGCGATCGGGCCGCTGTGAGGAGGAGGAAGGCCAGGACGCGCGCCGACATGGCGTCCTGTCGGCGCAGGGCGGCGTAGAGTGCCGGGACCTCGCGCCAGGGCATCGCCCGGAAGTGCTCCACCTCGCGCTTCACGGGCCGCAGCAGGCGCGGAAGGCTCGCCATCGGGTTCGGGCCGTCGAGGAGGCCCGCCGCGTCCGCCCACTCGAACACCCCCATGATCCGCTGACGCAGCCGCTTCGCGGTGTCATGCTTCTCGGTCCAGAGGGGGGCCAGGACCTCGGCCACGTCGCGCGGCTTGATCGCGCCCATCGGCTGGGCGCCCAGCTTGGGGAACACGTGACGCTCGAGCGATCCGATCCATCGCGCGGCGTGGCCCGGTGCCCACTCAGCCGCTTGCTTGGCATGGAACTCGCGCACGGCCGCCTCGAGCGTGAAGGTCGAGGCGATGGCGACGGCCCGCGGGTCCTGGCCCGACCGGATCAGGCGGCGCCACTCGTGGGCGCGCTCCCGAGCTTCTGCAAGACCGGCCTCAGGATAGGCGCCAAGCCCGAAGTCGGTGCGCCGGCCGCGGAACATCACGCGCAGCAGCCATGAGCGGGAGCCCCCGGGCCGGACGTGCAGCGACAGCCCGGCGCCGTCGCGTGTTGCCTCATGGCGGAATGTTCCCGAACGGATTGTGCTTGCCTCATCAAAGATGTTCCCGAGCCGCAGGCTGCGGCATGGCGGCGACCGAGGGCCCAAGCACCAGCGCCTTCGCGCGCTCCCGCCGTCAGAGCTTCAGGCGCCGCTGCACCGTCCGGATCACGTTGTCCGGGTAGGCTCCCGGACGAGCTGCTTGCAGCCTGTCGAGGAGCTCCCGGCCGGTGACGCCGGGCTCCGCGTCGAACCAGGCCTTGAGGTCCGCAGTGACTGCCTCGAGCGGATCGGGAACCGTTCGATAGCGCGGCTTGGACGCCTTCGGCCGCGCAGTCGGCCGGACCTCTCCCTCCTTCCAGGCCAGGCGCAGGCCGGCGAGGAAGTCCTCGAGGGGCGGCTCGGCGTCAGCCGCCGTCGGGCCGGCTGCGGGCCCCTTGTCTGCGATCTCCACCAGGGCTTGCTGGGCCGCCCGGATCTCGCCGAGCAGCCGCACCGGGTCGAGCTCGGCCTGCTGGGCGTCCAAGGCGTCCTTCAGCGCCTGCGGGACGCGCGGGTCCGCCACCAGCCGCTGATGCGGCGTCAGCGGTGGATGATAGCGCTTGCGGACGAGAGCGCCTTCTCGGTGCTTCTCGGCAAGCTTGAACGACGGCTGGAAGAAGTTCACGAACAGCCGCATGGGCCGGTAGAGGCGTGCCAGAGCTTCGGCTGCGGCGAGCCCCTCGAGCCGCCGATAGCCCACCATCCGCCGCACGATCGCGCCGTTCTTCTGCTCGATGTGGGCCTGGTCGTTCTTGCGGTACGGCCGCGAGCGGGTGAAGACCACGCGCGCCGCCTCGCACCAGAGCTTGATCGTCTCGTTGATGAACACGGTGTCGTTGTCCGTGTCGAACCCGAGCAGAGGGAACGGCGTGATGCCGCGCATCACCGTCATGACCTCCCCGAGCAGCTGCTGCTCGCGGAACAGCAGCGGCGCGCACTCGGTCCAGCCCGACGCGATGTCGGTGAGCACCAGCGTCTGGACGAAGCTCCCGCTCGTGGAGGGCCCGCTGTGCGCCACGAGGTCGGCCTCCATGAAGCCGGGCGCGGGGTCGTCCCAGTCCGCGTAGGTCCGGATCGGCACGCTCCGCCGGATCGCCGGCGAGCTCGCCATACGCCGTCGCCCGGTCCCGCCTCGGCGCGCTGGGGCCAGAACTCGATCAATCGTGGCTGCGCTGATCGTCCCGAGCCGCGCGCGCACCTCCGTGTCGAGCGCGAGGTGCCCGTGCCGTTCCATCGCCGCGAGCAGCATCGGGATCAGCGGCTTCAGCCTCTTGCCGCAGATCCGGTCCGACGCCTCCCACGAGCCACGATCAGCGCCTCGCGCACCGCCTCGTCGTAGAGGCGCCGCTCAGGTCGAAGCCGCGATCGGTCGGGCCGCGTCGTCGTGCGCAGCACTCGGGCTGCGTGCTTGCGATGGTAGCCCGTCACCGCCGCGAACTCGGCCAGGATGCGGCCCTTCTCCTCCCGGCTCGCTCCTCGATACCGCACCACCAGGGCACCCAGCAGTTCGTCCCGCGTCGCCATGCTCACCCGCCTCACCTCCGCCTCTGCAGACGCTCCCCTCGGGAGCAGTCCTACTGAGGCAACGGCACATGCTTCAGGAGCAGTTCAGGCGAGGCAATGCGCGTCGCTGTGACGACCCGGAGCGCGTAGCTCGCGGGTTTTTCTCTCGTTGAGCTTGGCCATGGTCAACCACCTCGTGCCCCACATCCTGCCCCACAGGGGGCATGAGATTGGACGAGACTGTCCGCCACATGGTGAGGCGTTCATGGGGCACGAAACCCATACGATTCAGGGTTCGTGATGCCCTCTGGCGCGTCCTGAGAGTTGGGGATGGTAGCGGAGGAGGGACTTGAACCCCCGACACGCGGATTATGATTCCGCTGCTCTAACCAGCTGAGCTACTCCGCCCCAGGGGTGCCGCGCCAGTTAGACCGCGCCGGGGCGAGCGTCAACCGCCGCGGCGACCCGGCCGGGGCGGGGGGATCCGGTCGATGCGGGGGACCGCCGGCGACCGGCGCACTCCTCGGGTGGAGCGCGGATCGGACCGGCGGCCGATGTCGCGGCGTCGCCGCGGCGCAGGCGCCGTCGCGGCGGGCGCGCGACATGCCCGCGGGGGGCGAAGCGGGGCCGCTCGCCGCGACGACCCCCTGGCGCCTCGTCCTCGCCGGGGCGATGATGGGGCATGGATCGGTCGCCCCACGCCCCCGACGCCCTGCTCGGCCGCCTGCGCGCCGCGCTGGGCGCCGCTCACGTCCTCACCGGCGCGCAGGCGGCGCCCTATGGGCGCGACTGGACCGGGACACGGGTCTCGACGCCGCTCTGCGTGATCCGGCCGGGCTCGACGGCGGACGTGTCGGCGGCGCTGCGGCTCGCGTCCGAGACGCGCACCGCGGTGGTGCCGGTGTCGGGCAACACCGGGCTCACCGGTGGCGCGCAGGGCGAGGGCGCGCTGATGGTGTCGATGGAGCGGATGAGCGCCATCCGCGAGATCCGCGAGGCCGACCGCGTCGCCGTCGTGGAGGCCGGCGCGATCGTCCAGAGCCTCCAGGACGCGGTCGAGGCGCGGGGGCTGATCTTCCCCTTGAGCTTCGGCGCGCGCGGCACGGCGCGGGTGGGGGGCGTGCTGGCGACCAACGCCGGCGGGGCCAACGCGCTGCGCTACGGCTCGGCGCGGGCGCTGTGCCTCGGGGTCGAGGTGGTGCTGGCGGACGGGCGGGTGCTCGACCTGATGGGCTCGCTGAGGAAGGACAACTCGGGCTACGACCTGCGCGACCTGTTCGTCGGCGCCGAGGGGACGCTGGGGCTCGTCACCGCGGCCGTCTTGCGGCTCTTCCCGGCGCCGCGGGCGCGGGCGACGGCGATGGTGGCGGCCGCCTCGGTCGATGCGGCGCTCGACCTCCTCAACCGCCTCCAGGACGAGACCGCGGGCCAGGTCGAGGCGTTCGAATACATGCCGGGCGCCTATGTCGCGGCGCATCTGGCGCGTTTCCCCCACGCGCGCGCGCCCTTCGCGGAGCCCCACGAGGTCAACGTCCTGGTCGAGGTCGGGGCGACGGCGGCGCGCGACGCCGAGCCCGACGAGGCGGGCCGCGTCCCCGTGGCGGAGCATCTGGAGGCGGTGCTGGGCGAGGCGCTGGAGGCGGGGCTCGCGCTCGACGCCGTGGTGGCGCGCTCGGAGGGGCAGCGGCGCGAGATGTGGGCGCGGCGGGAGGCCGCGGCCGAGCTGGCCTTTGGCTCGGGCCCCGTGGCCGATCACGACGTGGCGGTGCCGTTGGGCCGGGTGTCGGCGTTCCTGGCGGGCGCCGACGAGCGGGTCGCCGCGATCGACGCGCAGGGCCGCAGCATCAGCGTGGCGCATCTGGGCGACGGGAACGTGCACTACACGGTGCTGTCGCCGAACCTCGACGCGGCCTCCAAGGCACGGATCGCGGAGGCCGTGGAGGACGTGGTGCAGTCCCTGGGCGGCAGCTTCTCCGCCGAGCACGGCATCGGCACGCACAAGCTCGGCTCGATGTCGCGGCGCAAGGACAAGGTGGCGCTGGAGGTGATGCGAGCCGTCAAGGCCGCCTTGGACCCTCTCGGGATCATGAACCCCGGCAAGGTGATCCCGGGGGAGGTCTCGGAGGGGGCCTAGGCCCTCTCCGAGCGGGGGGCTTCGCCCCGGAGGGGCGCATCTTCGGTGCGACGGGACAGGCCCCCCGATCGCCATTCGAAGAAGCCTTCGGGGGCCTTTTCGAGCAGGCGGACGGCCAGCGCCCGCCCCATCTCCGCCCCATCCTCCGCCGCGCCCGACTCTTCGCCCTCGTAGAGGTCCGACCCGTCCGGCCGCAGGATCTCGCCCCTCAGCCGTAGCGAGGCACCCTCCAGCTCCGCGAGCCCCGCGATGGGCGTCTCGCACGAGCCGTCGAGCGCCGCGAGGTAGGCGCGCTCGGCCTCGACGCGCAGTCCCGTGGGGCCGTCGTGGATCGCCTCCAGCATCGCCGCCATGCGCCCGTCCTCCGCGCGCCGCTCGACGCCGATGGCGCCCTGCGCCACCGCCGGGAGCATCGCGGAGGGATCGATCGGGGCGCCCGCGACGGCCTCCATCCCGAGCCGCCTCAACCCCGCCATGGCGAGGAAGGTGGCGTGGGCCACGCCGTCCCGGAGCTTGCGCATCCGGGTCTGGACGTTGCCGCGGAACTCCACCACCCGCAGGTCGGGCCGGCGCGCCATGAGCTGCGCGCGCCGCCGCAGCGACGAGGTGCCGACGACCGTGCCCGGCGCGAGGTCCGAGAAGGCGTCCGCGCCGATCAGCGCGTCGCGCGGATCCTCGCGCGGAAGGTAGGTGTCGAGCGCGAGGCCCTCGGGCTGGAGCGTCGGCATGTCCTTCATCGAGTGGACGGCGATGTCGATGAGCCCTTCGAGCAGCGCAGCCTCGATCTCGCGGGTGAAGAGGCCCTTGCCGCCCAGCTCCTTCAGCGGGCGGTCCAGCACGCGGTCGCCGGTGGTGCGGATGGGCACGATCTCGAACGCGTCCTCGGGGAGATCCCAGGCGGCCATCAGGCGGTCGCGCGTCTCGTGGGCCTGGGCGAGCGCGAGGGGCGAGCCTCTCGTGCCGATGCGGAGGGGCGTGTCCATCCGGTCGTGTAGGTCGCACGAAGAGCGACGACAAGGCTGGGGGGATGCATCCCCCCAGACCCCCGCTCGCCTTGACAGCGCCTCCGCCCTGGCCGACCACCCCTCGCATGAAGCCCCTCCTCCGTGCGCTCTCGGGCGAGACCCTTGCCGTTCCGCCGATCTGGATGATGCGCCAGGCGGGGCGCTACCTGCCCGAATACCGCGAGACGCGCGCCGACGCGGGGGGCTTCCTCGACCTGTGCTACACGCCCGATCTGGCGGCGGAGGTCACGCTCCAGCCGATCCGGCGCTACGGCTTCGACGCGGCGATCCTCTTCGCCGACATCCTGCTGGTGCCCCACGCCCTGGGGATGGAGCTGGGCTTCGAGCCGGGCGAGGGGCCGCGGCTCTCCACCGTCACCACCCGTGCCGAGATCGCCAGCCTCTGCCCGCCCGAGGCGATCCACGAGACGCTGGCGCCCGTCTACGAGACGGTGCGGATCCTCGCGGGCGCGCTGCCCGAGGAGGTGGCGCTGATCGGCTTCGCGGGCGCCCCCTGGACGGTCGCGACCTACATGGTCGCAGGCCGCGGCACGACCGACCAGGGGCCGGCGCACGCGCTGCGCGAGGGCGACCCCGACGCCTTCGAGGCGCTGATCGACCGCGTGACCGAGGCCACCATCCTCTACCTCTCGGCCCAGATCGAGGCGGGCGCCGAGGCCGTCAAGCTCTTCGACAGCTGGGCCGGCTCGCTGGTCGGGCACGGCGACGCCTTCGAACGCTGGGCGGTCGAGCCCGCCCGCGTCATCGCCGCGGCGCTGGAGGCGCGCCACCCCGGCGTGCCCTTCATCGCCTTCCCGCGCGGCGCGGGCGCGCGCTACGCCGGGCTCCACAAGGCGATCGGCGCGCAGTGCGTGGCGCTCGACGACGGCGTGGACGCGACCTGGGCGGCCGAGCACGTGCAGCCCGGCGGCTGCGTCCAGGGCAACCTCGCGCCCGGCCATCTCGTGACGGGTGGGCAGGCGCTGGTGCGTGAGACCCGCGCCGTGGTCGCGGCCTTCCGCGGCGGCCCCCACGTCTTCAACCTCGGCCACGGCATCACGCCGGATGCGGACCCCGACAACGTGAGCCGGATGATCGACGCGGTGCGGGGAGGCTGAGACGGGCCGGGGCGCCTGAGGAGCGGGCGTCGCCGTGGGCCCGGTCCCGACGCGAGCCTGCGCGGGCTTGACGAGCGCATCGCCCGGCCCGAGCGTCGCCCGTCACGAGATCGTCACGAAGGCGCCCTTCATGACCGGAGCCGTGTTCGCCGCCGTGCTGCTCGCGGCCTTCCTCCACGCGGCCTGGAACGCCGTCGTCAAGAGCGGCGACGACAAGTGGCTGTCGATGGCCGCGGTGGTGATCGGTCATGCGGTCCCCGCCGCCGTGGCGCTCCTCTTCGTGCCAGCGCCCGCGCCCGAGAGCTGGCCCTGGGTCGGCCTCGGCGTGGCGCTGCATTTCGGCTACCAATGGTTCCTGCTGTCGGCCTACCGGCTGGGAGACTTCACGCGGGTCTATCCGCTCGCCCGAGGCAGCGCGCCGCTGATCGTGGCGCTGGTGTCGGTCGCGGTCCTCGGCGCGAGCCTGAACCGCACGGAGGTCGCGGCGGTGGCGCTGATCGCCGCCGGCATCCTGTCGATCGCGCTGTCGCGCGCAGGCTCGGCGCCCGACCGGGGCGCCGTGGCCGCGGCGCTCGTGACGGGATGCTTCATCGCGTCCTACTCGCTCGCCGACGGGGTGGGCGCGCGGGCGTCGGGCTCGCCGGTGGGCTTCTACGCCTGGATCGCCATCGGGGGCGCCATGACCTTCGCGGCCTTCACCGCCTGGTGCCGGCCGGGCCTGGCGACGGCCCTGCCCCGGCGCGCCCCGGCCGCCTTCTTCGGGGGCGGCCCGGCCTCCTTCGTGGCCTACGCGCTGGTGGTGTGGGCCTTCACCCAGGCGCCGATCGCGCTGGTGGCGGCGCTGCGCGAGACATCGATCGTCTTCGCGCTCCTCATCGGCGCCTTCGTCCTGCGCGAGCGCATCGACCTCGCACGCGTCGCCTCGACCTTCGTCACGCTCGTGGGCGTCGGGCTGCTGAGGCTGTCGAGGCCCTGAGTCCGAGCGCCGCCTGCGCCCTCACACCCACTTCGCCAGCGGCGGCAGGCTCATCAGAACCGCGTCGGGGTCGTGGCCGGTCTCCAGGCCGAACTTGGTGCCGCGGTCGTAGACGAGGTTGTACTCGGCGTAGAGGCCGCGATGGATCAGCTGCGCCTCGCGGTCGGCCTCGGTCCAGGGCTGGTCGCGGCGACGCTCCCAGATGGGCAGGATCGCGGGCAGGAACGCCTCGCCGACGGCGCGGGCCAGCGCGAAATCGTCCTCCCACTCGGTCGAGAGGTCGTCGAAGAACACGCCGCCGACGCCTCGGGCCCGACCGCGATGGGGAATGAAGAAATACTCGTCGGCCCACTTGGCATAGCGGTCGTAGGCGCCCCAGGGCGCGAGCGCGTCCCGCAGGACGGCGTGGAAATGCGCGGTGTCCTGCGCGGTGGGGATCGCGGGGTTGAGGTCCGTGCCGCCGCCGAACCACCAGGCGCCGGGCGTCCAGAACATCCGCGTGTTCATGTGCACCGCCGGGACGTGCGGGTTGGCCATGTGCGCAACCAGGCTCACCCCCGAGGCCCAGAACCGCGGATCGGCCTCCATGCCGGGCACGCCGCGCGCGGCCATCGCGGCCCGCGCTCGCTCGCCCAGGGTGCCGTGGACGGTCGAGACGTTGACGCCGACCTTCTCGAAGGCCCGGCCTCCCCGCATCACGCTCATCAGCCCGCCGCCGCCGTCCTCGCCGCGCCGCGTGGCCCGGGCCTCGAAGCGGGCGGGCTCCCCCTCGCCCGCGGCGGCCGCCTCGAACGCCTCGAAGGCCGCCACGATGCGGTCGCGCAGCTCGCGGAACCAGGCCGCCGCGCGGGCCTTGCGGTCGTCGGGCTCGGTGTCGGTCATCGCTCGCCTCCTGCGGGGCGGGGCCTAGCGCGTCGGGCCGCCGGGCGGAAGGCGCGGGGCCCTCGGGGCCGGCCGCCCGGCCCTCAGTGGGCGGGCGCGCCCACCGGGTCGATCAGGGTGCGGCCGCCGTCCACCGTCAGGATCTGGCCCGTCACGAAGCCCGCGCCGTCGGAGGCGAGGAACTGCACCGCCGCGGCGACCTCGCCGGGGTTGGCGATGCGCCCGATCGGCGTGTGCTCGGTGATGTCCTCGCGGATCTCCGCGTGCCCCTTGAGCGCGCCCTTGAGCGAGGCCGACATCACCGAGCCGAAGGCCACCGCGTTGACGCGGATGCGCCGCGGCGCCAGCGCCACCGCCATCGAGCGCGTCATCTGGTCGAGCGCGGCCATGCTCACCGAGTAGGCCAGCAGCTCGGGATGGGTGCGCCGGGCCGCGATCGAGGAGAGGTTGACGATCGCGCCCGCGGAGCCCTCGCCGCCTCCGCCCGACTGCGCGATCATGCGCTTGGCGGTGAGCTGGCTGAGGCGCAGCGCGGTGATGAGGTTCTGCTGGATCAGCGTCTCGACGGCGTCGTCCTCGGGGTCGAGCGGATCGCCCGCCATCACCTCGCGCTGCGCGTTGACGAGCACGTCCACCCGGTCGAAGGCGTCGATCGTGGTCGAGAGCAGGTTGGCCAGCGCCAGCCGCTCGCGCAGGTCGCAGGCGAAGATGCGCGCCGCGCCCTCGCCCTCGCCGTCGAGACGCCCCACCTCGTCGCGCAGCCGCGCCTGATCCGGATCGGCGAACACCACGTTGGCGCCGTTCTCGATGAAGTGGCGGCCGACCGCGAGCCCGACGCCCGAGGCGGCGCCGGTGACGATGGCGGTCTTGCCGGCGATGGAGAGGGACATGGGCGGCCTTTCGAGGCTCAGGCGGCGCGGCGGCGCCTCGTCCGCGAGGCGCCCTTGGTCGCGTCGAGCGGGCGCGCCGCCGTCAGCACCTTGTAGGCCGGGTCGCCCGCGACCTCGCGGGTCTCGGCGAAGGCCTCGGCGAGCGTGCGCTCGTAGGGCAGATGGCGGTTGGCGACGCACCACAGCGCGCCGCGGGGGGCGAGCATCCGCGCGGCCGCGCGCAGGAAGGCGCGGCCGATCTCGGGGTCGGCGTCGCGGCCGCGGTGGAAGGGGGGGTTGGCGAGCACCAGGTCGAACGGCGCCTCGGGCTCGAAGGCCGTGGCGTCGGCCCAGTGGAAGCGCGCGCGCGGGTCCGCGACGTTCAGCCGCGCGGCCTGGAGCGCGTCCCACTCGGCCTCGATGAGGTGGCACTCCTGCACCCCCTCGCGCCCGAGCGCCCGCGCGGCGAGGTGGCCCCAGCCCGCGCCCAGATCGGCCACACGGCCCGGCAGCCGCCTGGGCAGCGCCTCGGCCAGGAGCGCCGAGCCGCGGTCCACGGCGCGCGCCGAGAAGGCGGCGTGGGCGGTGGCGTGGGGGGCCGCGGGCGCCTCGGCCCAGGCGCCGAACGCATCGCGCGAGGGGAACCAGAACGCCTTCCCGTGGGCCTTCGAGACCACGCCCGTGACCTGCGCGCCCACCGCCCCGAGCGCCCGGCGGCACTCGCGCAGGAGCGAATCGGCCCCGTCGGTCTTGGCGCCGTCCACCACGATCGGCGCCCCCTCGGGCACGAGCCCCGCCGCCCGTGCGATAAGCGCCCGCGCCTCGCCCTTGGCGCGCGGCAGGCAGACCAGGGCCGCGGCGTAGTCGCCTTCGGGCGCCACGCCGGTCTCGAAGCCCTGGGCGGCGAAGGCGTCGTGATCGGGCCGGAAGCCCTGGATCACGTGGACCTCGCCCGACAGCGCGCGCAGGTCCGCCCCCGCGCGCGGGCGCAGCGCCGCGATCCGGCCCGCGGGGAGCGCGAGGCCGGCGTCCAGCGCCAGCGCCAGACGGGTGGACACGGGATCGGGCATGGCCGCGCCCCTACTCCTTCTCCATGGTGCATTGCAGCGGGTGCTGGTGGCGCTGGGCGAAGTCCATCACCTGCGCGACCTTGGTCTCGGCGATCTCGTAGGAGAACACGCCCACGACCGCGACGCCCTTCTTGTGCACCGTCAGCATCAGCTCGAAGGCCTGGGCGTGGCTCATGCCGAAGAAGCGCTCCAGCACGGCCACGACGAACTCCATCGGGGTGTAGTCGTCGTTCAAGAGCAGCACCTTGTAGAGCGGCGGCCGCTGGGTCTTGGGCTTCGTCTTGGTGATGACGCCGGTCTGCCCCTCCCCGTCGCGGACGCCGCCGCGGCGCGGGTCGTCCGACATGGCCAGGAGGGCCGGGGCGGGGGGACGCGCCGTGCGAGCGGGCACGGCGAAGCGGGGCACGGCGAAGCAAGGCATAGCGAAGCGAGGCAGGGCGAAGGGGGCGACGGGCGTCGCCGCGGCGGGGCGGATCGGAGCGGGGCGCATCGCTGGGGAGGCGACGGGGATGGAAAGCATCGTTCGACTCTCTGCCTGCCTGAAGGTCTGGGATCGTGCTGGGCTCCGTCGTGCTGGGCTCTTCCGTCGTGCTGGGCTCTCACGTGCTGGGCTCGGCGCGGGCGCGATCACGCCGGGAGCGGGCGCGAGCCGATTATATATGGCTCACCCCCCTCGAAGGAAGGCCCGAGCGGGCTCCGGGAGGCGGCCGCCCGTCGACCACGGACGCCCACCGACGCCGCCGGGGGCCGCGAGGGCGATTCGCGCGGCGCCGGGGCGCGGCTCGGGCCCGGGCCGTCCAGGGGCCGCCCCCCGCGCCCCGTTAACCATGAACCGATCACGAACGCGGGGCCGCGCGCCGCGTGCCGCTTGCGGCGCCCCCTCCGGCTGCTAGCCTGCACGGACAAAGCCGGCCGGCCCGATCCGGCGGCGCCCGAGGCAGTCACACACGAAGGTGGGCAGGTGAGAGCATCTCTCCGGCTCGGGTTCGCCCGAGCCTCCTCCGCGATCGCGCTGATCTGCCTGACGGTGCTCCTGTGGGCGTCGCCGACGACGGCGCAGCCCTACGCCGCGCTGGTGATGGACGCGCGCACCGGCGAGATCCTGCACGCGCGCAACGCTGACGCGCCGCTCCACCCGGCCTCGCTCACCAAGATGATGACGCTCTACGTCGTGTTCGAGGCGATCGAGGCGGGCGAGATCGGCCTCGACGACGAGATCCGCGTCTCGCGCCTCGCCGCCTCCGAGCCGCCCTCGCGGCTGGGGCTGCGCGCGGGCCAGACGGTCCGGCTGCGCCACCTGATCCGGGCGGCCGCGGTGAAGTCGGCCAACGACGCCGCGACCGCCCTGGCCGAGGCGGTGTCGGGCTCCGAGGAGGCCTTCGCGGCGCGCATGAACCGCACCGCCCAGGCGATCGGCATGACGCGATCGACCTTCCGCAACGCCCACGGGCTCACCCAGGCGGGCCATCTGAGCACGGCGCGCGACCTGACGGTGCTGGGCCGGCGGCTGTTCTACGACTACCCGGCCTACTACAACCTGTTCTCGCGGCGGGTGACGGATGCGGGCGGGCGCGAGGTTGCCAACACCAACCGCAAGTTCCTCGCCGCCTATCGCGGCGCCGACGGGATCAAGACCGGCTTCACCAACGCCGCCGGCTTCAACCTCGTGGCCTCGGCCGAGCGCGGGCCGGTGCGCATCGTCGCCACCCTGCTCGGCGGGCGCTCGACGGCGGGCCGCAACGCGCGGATGGCCGAGCTGCTCGACATGGGCTTCGCGCGCGCGCCGGCCGTCGTGGAGGCGCGCCCCCTGCCCCCGCCCGACTACGACGGCGTGGGGGCCGGCGCCGAGGCGCTCGTGGCGCAGCGTCCGGGCGCGCCGGCGAGCAGCCCGAGGCCGCCGGTGCGGCCCGGCGCCGAACTGCCGCCGGGCAAGGACATGGGCGCGGCGCTCGTCGTCGCGGTCGCCTCCGCGGTCGCGGACGAGGTCGGGGCCGAGGTCGCCTCGCGCCGCGCGGGCGGCCCCTCGCTCCTCGCCCTCGCGCCGGCCGAGGGGCCGGCCGGAAACGGGGCCGCCAACCCGCCCGCGCCCGCGCCCGCGCCCCGGCCCGCGGCGGCGTCGGGCGGCCCCGCCCCAGACGCCGTGGCCGACGCGCTGGCCGAGGCCGCCCTCGCGCCCGCGCCCGCGGCCGACGCCGTCGCCGAGGCCGTGGTGCGCGAGGTCGTGCTGCGCCCGGCCGAGGACGCGCCGCGCGGCTGGGGGATCGCGGTGGGCCGCTACGGCTCGACCTACCTCGCCGAGCGGGCGCTTCTGCGCACCGCGCTCACCGACGTGGACGCGCTCGATGGCTCGATGCGCGAGGTGGTGCGCCGGCCGACGGGGTTCGAGGCCACCTTCGTCGGCATGACGCGCGAGGACGCGGATCGCGCCTGCCGCCGGATCCGCGCGCGCGGCGCGGACTGCGAGACCATCGGCGGCTGACGGCGGCTGACGGCGCGGCCCCTTGGGCCGGGCGACGCCCCGGGCGCCGGGACACGGCTGGAGCCGGGCCGGTCGGCGGCCCGGGACGTGCGCTCCCCCGGCGCCGAGCCGAGGGAGCGGCCCTCGCGGTGTCAGACCGCGACGGCGGGCCGGGCCTCGAGGTCGAAGGCGGCGGCGAGGAGCGCGCGGGTGTAGGCGGTGCGCGGGTTGGTGAACACGGCCTCGCCGCGGCCCTCCTCCACCACGTCGCCGTCCTTCATGACGAGCACCTTGTGGGCGAGCGCGCGCACCACCTTGAGGTCGTGGCTGATGAAGAGGTAGGCGAGCCCGTGGCGCCGCTGCAGCTCGCGCAGGAGCTCCACGATCTGCACCTGCACCGTCATGTCGAGCGCCGATGTGGGCTCGTCGAGCACCACCAGGTCGGGGCGCAGGATCATCGCGCGCGCGATCGAGATGCGCTGGCGCTGGCCGCCCGAGAACTCGTGCGGGTAGCGGTCCATCGAGGCGGGGTCGAGCCCGACCTCGCCCATGATCTCCGCCACCATCTCGCGCCGGTCGCGTCCGGGCTCGACGCCGTGGACCCCGAGCCCTTCCGCGACGATCTCCTGCACGGTCATGCGGGGGGAGAGCGAGCCGAACGGATCCTGGAACACGATCTGCATCCGGCGCCGGAGCGGGCGGAGCTGGCGCTCGGGCAGCCCCTGGATGTCGCGCCCCTGGAACACGATGGGGCCCTTCGAGCGGATCAGCCGCATGATCGCGAGCGCGAGCGTGGTCTTGCCCGACCCCGACTCGCCCACGATGCCGAGCGTCTCGCCGCGCCGCACCGAGACGGTGGCCTCGTTGACGGCCTTGACGTGGCCCACGGTGCGCTTCAGGAGGCCCCGCTGGATCGGGAACCACACCCGCAAGCCTTCCGTGTGCGCCACGACCTCCGCGCCCTCGGGGATGGGGGTGGGCCGGCCCGTGGACTCGGCCGCGAGCAGCATCTGCGTATAGGGGTGGCGCGGGCCGCGGAAGATCGCCTCCGTCTCCCCCTGCTCGACGATCTCGCCGTCCTGCATGACGCACACGCGGTCCGCGATGCGCCGCACGATGCCGAGGTCGTGGGTGATGAAGAGCATCGACAGCCCCTCGTCGCGCTTCAGCTCCGCCAGAAGCTCCAGGATCTGGGCCTGGATCGTCACGTCGAGCGCGGTGGTGGGCTCGTCGGCGATCAAGAGCTCCGGCCCGTTGGCGAGCGCCATGGCGATCATCACCCGCTGGCGCTGGCCGCCCGAGAGCTGGTGCGGGTAGGCGCCGAGGCGGGACTCGGCGTCGCGGATGCCAACGCGGTCGAGAAGCTCCAGGATGCGCGCGCGCGCCGCGGCGCCGCGCAGCCCCTGGTGGAGCGCGAGCGACTCGGCGATCTGGCGCTCCAGGGGGTGCAGCGGGTTGAGCGAGGTCATCGGCTCCTGGAAGATGAAGCTGATGTCGTCGCCGCGGATGCGCCTGAGCGTGCGTTCGGGGGCGCCCACCATCTCCTCGCCGCGGAAGCGCACCGAGCCAGTCACCCGCGCGGCGTCGGGCAGCAGCGAGACGGTGGAGAGCGCCGAGACCGACTTGCCCGAGCCCGACTCGCCCACCAGGGCCACCGTCTCGCCGCGCCCCACGGCGAAGCTCGCATGCCGCACGGCCGGCACGTCGCGCCCGTCCTGGCGGAAGGCGACGCAGAGATCCTCGACGCGCAGGATCTCCTCGGGGGCCCCCGAGTCCTTCATTGACCCGAGTCCTTCATCGACCCGAGCCCTTCATTGACCCGAGTCCTTCACGCGAAGGTCTTGCGCGGGTCGAAGGCGTCGCGCACGCCCTCGAAGATGAAGACCAGGAGCGAGAGCATGATGGCGAAGGTGAAGAAGGCGGTGAAGCCGAGCCAGGGCGCCTGGAGGTTGTCCTTGGCCTGTCGCGTCAGCTCGCCCAAGGAGGGCGCCGAGGACGGCAGCCCGAACCCCAGGAAGTCCAGCGAGGCGAGCGTGGCGACGCCCCCGGTGATGAGGAACGGCAGCAGCGTCAGCGTGGCGACCATGGCGTTGGGGAGCACGTGCCGGGCCATGATGGTGCCGTCGCCGACGCCGAGCGCCTTGGCCGCGCGCACGTATTCGAAGTTGCGCGCGCGCAGGAACTCGGCGCGCACCACGCCCACGAGCGCGGGCCAGGCGAAGAGCGTGGTGACGAAGACGAGGAGCCAGAACCCCCGCCCGAGGATCGCGAAGAGGATGATGATGACGTAGAGCGAGGGCGTCGCCCCCCAGATCTCGATGAAGCGCTGCATCCCGAGATCGACCCAGCCGCCGAAATAGCCCTGGATGGCGCCCAAGGCGATGCCGACGGCGCTCGCGATGGCGGTGACGACGAGGGTGAAGAACACCGACAGGCGGAAGCCGTAGATCACGCGCGCGAGCACGTCGCGCTTGGTGTCGTCGGTGCCGAGCCAGTTGGTCGCGTCGGGCGGCCCGGGCGCCACGCCGGGCTTGTCCACCGGCGTGTCGTAGCTGAACGGGATCGGCGGCCAGAGCGTCCAGCCCTTCTCGATCGGCTCGCCCATCACCTCCCCGTCCTGCGCGTCCTCCATGACGGCGAAGGGGTCGTCGAAGCAGTCCGGCAGGCCCCCCGAGACGATCAGGCACTCGACCTCGGGGTCGCGGTAGATGGCCTCGGTGCGGAAGTCGCCGCCAAAGGCGGTCTCGGGGTAGAAGCGCACGATCGGCGCGAAGAGCGCGCCGCGGTAGCTCACCAGGATCGGCTTGTCGTTGGCCAGCACCTCCGCGAAGAGGCTCGCCCCGAACAGGGCCGAGAACAGGATCAGCGACCAGAAGGCGCGCCCGTTGCGGCGGAAGTTGCGCCAGCGCCGCCTGTTGAGCGGGCTGAGCCGAGGGCGGCGCGACGGCGCGATGGCGGAGCCGTCGGCCGCGGCGGGCACGACCGCGGGGGGCGCGACCGCGGGGGGCGCCGGGGCGCCGGTGGCCTCGGCGCCCGCGTCCACGGCCCCGAGGCCCGGCCCGCGTCGATCCTCGACGTTCACGCGCCGCCCCCCTTCGCGTCCGCCCATCCCACCTTCGCCCGTCCCACCTTCGCCGGCCTCATGTCCTTCGGGCCTCGAAGTCGATGCGCGGATCGACGAAGACGTACATCAGGTCGGACAGGATCCCGACCAGCAGCCCCACCAGCCCGAAGAAGAAGAGCGTGCCGAAGATCACCGGGTAGTCGCGCGCGACGGCGGCCTCGAAGCCGAGGCGCCCCAGCCCGTCGAGCGAGAAGATCACCTCGATCAGCAGCGAGCCCGTGAAGAAGACCGAGATGAAGAGGCCCGGGAAGCCCGCGATCACGATCAGCATGGCGTTGCGGAAGACGTGGCCGTAGAGCACGCGGCGCTCCGCGAGGCCCTTGGCGCGCGCGGTCATGACGTAGTGCTTCTTGATCTCGTCGAGGAAGGAGTTCTTGGTCAAGAGCGTCAGCGTGGCGAAGCCCGAGATCGACATGGCGAGCACGGGCAGGACGAGGTGCCAGGCCCGGTCGGCGAGCTTGCCCAGGAGCGACAGGCTCTCGTAGTCGTCGGACGTCAGGCCCCTGAGCGGGAACCACTGCCAGTAGGAGCCTCCCGCGAAGACGACGATCAGCAGGATGGCGAAGAGGAAGGAGGGGATCGCGTAGCCGACGATGATCAGCGCGGAGGTCGCGGTGTCGAAGCGCGAGCCGTCGCGCACCGCCTTGGCGATGCCCAAGGGGATCGAGACGAGGTAGGCGATCAGCGTGGTGACGACGCCGAGCGAGATCGACACCGGCATCTTCTCGATCACCAGGTCGACCACCGAGATCGAGCGGAAGTAGCTCTCGCCGAAGTCGAAGCGCAGGTAGTCCCCCATCATCAGGAGGAACCGCTCGAGGGGGGGCTTGTCGAAGCCGAACTGCGCCTCCAGCTCGGCGATGAACTCGGGCGGCAGGCCGCGGGCGCCCGCGTAGCCGTCGCCGCCCGCCTCCAGCGTCTCCGAGCCGCCCCCCGTGACGCCCGCGAGCACGTCGCCCTCGCCCCCGATCTGGGCCAGGACCTGCTCCACCGGCCCGCCCGGGACGAACTGGATCAGCGCGAAGTTGACGATCATGATCCCCAGGAGCGTGGGGACCACGAGCAGCAGCCGCCTCAGGATGTAGGCGCCCATGGATAGGGCCTAGAGCGTGCCGGAGGCCCGCAGGGCCTCCGCCTTCCCGGGGTCGATCCACCAGAAGTCGAGATAGCCCAGCGCGTAGGGCGGCAGGGTCTCGGGGTGCTCGTAGATGGCGTAGTAGGCGACCCAGTACTCGTCGTTGAACCACTGCGGCACCCAGAACCGCTCGGCGCGCAGCACCCGGTCGAGCGCGCGCACGGCCGGCGTCAGCTCCTCCTGGCTGCCGGCGGCGCGCACCACCTCGATCAGCCGGTCCACCGCCGGCGAGGCGATCCCCATCGAGTTGAACACGTCGTCCACGCTGCCCGAGCCGAAATACTGCAGCAGGTCGGTGCTCGGCTCGTAGTCCATCGGGAACTGGTCGGTCACGAGGTCGAAGTCGTGGTCGCGGGTGCGGTCGGTGTACTGGGCCGGATCGACGCGCACCAGCTCGGCGTCGATGCCGGCGCGGCGCAGGTTCTCGACGTAGGGGTTGTTGATGCGGTCGAAGGAGGGGTTGTCCTCCAGCAGCTCGACGCGCAGCGTCCGGCCCTCGCGGCGGCGCAGCCCGTCGTCGCCGACCTCCCAGCCCGCCTCGTTGAGAAGCTCGGAGGCGCGGCGCAGGTTGCGCCGGTCGAGCGCGCGCTCGGGGGTGGATTCGGGCGGCGTCGCCACCTCGTCGGTCAGGATCGAGGCGTCCAGCAGCCCCTCGTCCACCAGCGGCCGGAGGAGGGCCGCCTCCTCGGGCATGGGCGCGCCGCGCGCGGCCAGCTCGGTGTTCTCCCAAAACGAGGTCATGCGGTCGTAAAGGCCATAGAACAGCGCCTGGTTGGTCCACTCGAAGTTGAACAAGAGCCCCAGCGCCTCGCGCACGCGCGGATCCTGGAACTGCGGCCGGCGCAGGTTCATGACGTAGGACTGCGCGGTGCCGATGGTGCCGTCGGGCAGCGCCGCCTTGATCACGGTGCCGTCCTGCACGCCCGGGAAGTCGTAGCCCGTGGCCCAGGTCTTGGAGGTGTTCTCGATGCGGAAGGTGTAGGCGCCGGCCTTGAAGCCCTCGAAGGCGGCGTTGGAGTCGCCGAAATACTCGACGCGGATGGAGTCGTAGTTGTTGCGCCCGACGTTGATCGGCAGATCCGCGCCCCAGTAGTCGGGGTCGCGCCGGTAGACGATGCGCTGGTTGACGTCGGTGCTGTCGAGCACGTAGGGGCCCGAGCCGATCGCGGGCTCGAGCCGGCTCTCGTCGAGCCGCGCGCCGGTCGCCTCGTACCAGGCCTTCGAGAAGACCGGCAGCCCGCCGACGGTCTCGATGCGGTTGCGCAGCGGCGCGTCCTCGGCGAAGGTGAAGCGCACCGTGCGCTCGCCCACGACCTCGGCGTCCGCCACCTGGACCGCGAGCACGGCCTGGAACGAGGGCAGCCCCTGGTCGCGCAGCAGCTCGTAGGAGTAGAGCGCGTCCTCGGCCGTCACCGGCGTGCCGTCGGAGAAGCGCGCCTCGGGGCGGATGTCGAACTCGACCCAGGCCTTGTCCTGCGGGTAGCGCACGGTCTCGCACAGCAGGCAGTAGGCCGAGCCGATCTCGTCGGCGACGGTCGTGAGCATCGGCTCGTACATCGCGCTGGAGAGCGCCCCGGCGCGGCCCTTGCGCGAGTAGGGGTTCATCGAGTCGAAGGTGCCCTGCGCCCAGGTCGAGAACTCGCCGCCCTTGGGCGCGTCGGGGTTGACGTAGTCGAGGCGCTCGAAGTCGGCCCCGTACTTCAGATCCCCAAAGGTCGAGACGCCGTGGCTCTCGACGATCCCGCCCCGATCGGCCTCGGCCTCGGCCGCGGCGGGCGTGGCCCCGGCCTCCTGCGCCCGGGCCCCGAGCGGGGCGAGGAGGAGCGCGAGGAGGGCCAGCGCGAGGGGGGCGGGGGCTGCGGGCCTGGGGTCGGTCATGGCGGGGTTCCGATGCGGGGCGCGATGCCGGGGTCGGGGCGGCCGTGTCGGGCCGGAGCGGGTCGGGGCGCAGGGTCGGCCCGGAGCGTGGGCAAGGACGCCCGGCCATGCAAGGGAACGATTGCGTGAGACGCGGCGCGACGGCCGGCCCGGGGATCCGCGCGGCGGCGAGGCCCGCGCCGGGGCGCGGGCGCGGGCGCGCCTCAGCCCCCGAAGGTGGCGAGGTAGGCGATGATGCCGGCGCGGTCCTCGACGTCGGCGAGCCCGCGATAGGTCATCTTGGTGCCCGGCGCATACTCGGAAGGGTTGGCCAGGAACGCGTCGAGCTCCTCGGGCGTCCAGGCGCCGGCGAGCTCGGCGAAGGCCGCCGAATAGGGGTAGTCCGCGACCGAGGCCATGGGCCGGCCGACCACGCCGTAGAGGTAGGGGCCCGTGCCGTTGGCGCCCTCCTCGAGCTTGTGGCAGGCCGAGCACTGGCGGAAGACCGCCTCGCCGGCGCCCGGGTCGGCGCTCGCGAAGACCGCCTCGAAGGGCACCTCGGCCGCCTCCTCGGCGGGCGCCTCGGCGTCGGCCACCTCGATCGTGTAGGCCTGCTCGCCCTCCTCGGAGCCCACGTCGTAGAGCTCCTCGGCGGCCCAGTTGCCCAGCAGGAACACCAGCAGCGAGCCGCTCGCCGCGCCCACGATCTTGGTCGCCGTCATCGTGTCGATCATGTCGTCCGCCCGTGCTGCCTCGATCCGTGCCGTCGCGATCCATGCCGTCGCCGGGCCATCTATGGCCTTCCGCACCCGGCCCGCAAGGTGTAGCCGTCGCGGCCGAACGGCCGGGCGACGGGGCGGACAGGGACGCCGATGCGGGACGGGGCGGGACGGGCGGATCCGGGCACGGGCCCCAGCGCGGGCACGGGCCCCGGCGCGGGCATGGGCCCCGGCGCGGGCATGGGCCCCGGCGCGGGCGCGCACCCCCGTGCGGGCGCACGCCCGATCGCCTTCCAGGGCGAGCCGGGCGCCTACGGCCACGAGGCCTGCCTCGCCGCGCGCCCCGACCACGAGCCGCTGCCCTGCCCCACCTTCGAGGACGCCATCGAGGCGGTGCGCGAGGGCCGGGCGTCGCTCGCCATGCTGCCGGTCGAGAACTCGACCTACGGGCGCGTCGCCGACATCCACCGCCTCCTGCCGCATTCGGGGCTTCACATCGTCGCGGAGGCCTTCGTGCGGGTGCACATCAACCTCCTCGCCGTGCCCGGCGCGCGCGTCGAGGACATCCGCCGCGCCCACTCCCACCTGGTGCTGCTGCCGCAATGCGCCCGCTTCCTGCGCGCGCGCGGCATCCAGCCCGTGGTCGGCGGCGACACCGCGGGGGCCGCCGCGATGGTGGCCCGAGAGGGGCGGCGCGAGGACGCGGCGCTGGCCTCCGAGCTCGCGGCCTCGATCCACGGGCTCACGGTGCTCGCGCGCCACATCGAGGACGAGGGCACCAACACCACGCGGTTCCTGCTGATGGCGCCCCGGGCCGACATGGCGCGGCGCGCGCCCGCCATGATGACGACCTTCGTGTTCCGCGTGCGCAACATCCCGGCCGCGCTCTACAAGGCGATGGGCGGCTTCGCCACCAACGGCGTCAACATGACCAAGCTCGAAAGCTACATGGTCGGCGGCGCCTTCACCGCGACCCAGTTCTACGCCGACGTCGAAGGGCACCCCGACGACCCCGCGCTCGCCCGCGCGCTCGACGAGCTCGGCTACTTCACCGACCATCTCGAGGTGCTGGGCACCTATCCGGCGGACCCGCGGCGGCGCGAGGGGCCGGGGGCGGCGGCCGAGATCGGGGACGGGACGGGGAGGGGCTAGCCCGCCCGGGGCGCCGCCCGGGCGGGAGGCCGCGAGGCGGGGAGGCGAGCGAGGGCGCGGGCGGGCACGCGCCCCACGGGCGGGACGAGCCCGGGCGCGCTCCCCCCGCCGGGCCTCTGCGTGGGGACCGCGGCGGCCCGGCGGCGCCTGCGGGATCCGCGGCGCCGCGCCCGGCCTCGAAGCCGCGAGCGGGCCTGCGCCTCCCGCGCCCCGGCGTCCGCCGCCCGCGCCATCACGACGGCCGAGGGCGCCGTCGCCCGGGCGCCGGCCGCATCAGCCGAGCCGGTCCGCGATCCAGGCGCGCAGCAGGAAGCCCGCGATCGCCCCCTCGCGCGGCGGCCGCACCCGCGGATGGCGACCGGCGAGGACCGCCACGGCCTCCTCGCGGGTGAGCCACGCCGCGTCCTCGATCTCCGAAGGGTCGAGCGTGAGCGCGCGCCCGCGCGCCCGGCCGTGACAGCCGATCATCAGCGAGGCCGGGAACGGCCAGGGCTGGGAGGCGAGGTAGCCGACCTCGGCCACCCGCACGCCCGCCTCCTCGAGCACCTCGCGCCGCACCGCGGCCTCGATCGTCTCGCCGGGCTCGACGAATCCCGCGAGCAGCGAGAACACCCCCTCGGGCCAGCCCGGCGAGCGGCCCACCAGCACCGCCTCGCCATGGGTGATCAGCATGATCACCACCGGGTCGGTGCGCGGGAAGTGATGCGCGCCGCAGGCCGGGCAGTCGCGCTGCCAGCCGGCCTGGGCCGGCTCCGACCGGGCCCCGCAGCGCGCGCAGAAGCGATGCGTCGCGTGCCAGCCCGTCAGCGCGCGGGCGGTCGCGGCGAGCTCGGCCTCGATCGCCGGGAGGCGGGGGGCGGCGGCGCGCAGCTCGCCGAAGGCGAAGCCGGGCGGCGCCAGCGGATGCGGCTGCGCCGCCGCCGCCCAGGCGGGCTCGACCGGAGCGCCGGGGCCGCCCGGAGCGCCGGGGCCGCCCGGCGCCCAGGCCGAGAGAT
This sequence comes from uncultured Alphaproteobacteria bacterium, assembly GCA_963799455.1. Taxonomy (GTDB): domain Bacteria; phylum Pseudomonadota; class Alphaproteobacteria; order Rhodobacterales; family Rhodobacteraceae; genus CAWCXF01. The sequence goes on from CAWCXF010000008.1 coordinate 975,240, forward strand.
CGACGGCGAAGCGAGGCCCGACCGAGCCGCCGGCATCGGCCGGGCCGCCGGCATCGGCCGGGCCGCCGTCCGCGCTCGGACCGCCGGCCGCGCTCGGACCGCTGTCGCCGTCGGGACCGGCCAAGGCGACGCCGAGGAAGATCGGCGGCTCGGCGCCCTCCAGGAGCGGATGGCCGACCGGCAGCCAGCCGAGGCCCGGCGCGGCGTCCGAAGGCCCCAGCAGAGGCCGGCCGCGCCAGAGCGGCAGCACCCGCGCGGACGGGTCGGCCAGCAGCCGCGCCACCTCCTCGGGTCGGCCGCGGCGGTGCGCGGCGCGGTCGAGCGCGCCCGACCCTCGCCCACCCGCCCCTCCGCCGCCCACCCCTGCGAACGTCACGGTCTCGGCGATGCGCATGCCGCCCCTCCCTCACGGCGTTCACGCCGGGGCGGCCGCCCCGAGCGCCCGTCGCCCCTAGTCCGGGGACGGCCGGCACGCCCGCGCCTCGCACGGCCCAGCCGGTCGGCTGTTGCGCGAATGCACCGCTCGCGGACGCCCACGACCGCGCCTTACACGTATAGGGTGATCTTACGGCAGTGTTTCTGCCGAGAGGAGATCACCTTGAGCCGTGCCCCCCCTGCTGGCCCCGTCCGGCTGCGCCTCCTGGCCACGTCGGACCTGCACGCGCATGTGCTGGCGCACGACTACCTCGCCGACGCGCCGCTGAACGAGGGCGGGCTCGACCGCACCGCGGTGCTGATCGAACGGGCGCGCGCCGAGAGCCCGGGCGCGATCCTGCTCGACAACGGCGACTTCCTGGGCGGCACGCCGCTGTCGGACTGGGCGGCCGAGGCGCGCGCGGCGGGGCGCGCGGCGCCCGACCCGGTGATCGCGGCGATGAACCGGCTGGGCTTCGACGCCGCCGCCCTGGGCAACCACGAGTTCGACGAGCCGCCCTCGGGGCTCGCGCGGGCGCTGTCGCAGGCGCGCTTCGCGCTGCTGTGCGCCAACGCCGAATGCACGGGCGGCGCCCTCGCCGCATCGGCGCCCGGCTGCCCGGTCCGGCCCTGGACCGTCATGGAGCGCGAGATCGAGGATGCGCGAGGGCGGCGGCACGCGGTGCGGGTCGGCGTGATCGGCTTCCTGCCGCCGCAGACGGCGCTGTGGGCGGGCGCGCGGATCGGGGGCGTGCTGCGGGTGCGCGGGATCGTCGAGGCGGCGCGCGCCGAGCTGCCCCGCCTGCGCGCGGCCGGCGCCGAGATCGTGGTGGCGCTGTGCCATTCGGGCATCGAGGGGAGCGTCGAGGGCGCGGCGCTGCCGCTGGCGGCGGTGCCGGGGATCGACGCGATGGTCTGCGGGCACACCCACGGCGTGTTCCCCGGGCCGCAGGCGGCGCCCTCTCCCGGCATCGATCCCGAGCGGGGCCGGCTCGCGGGCGTGCCGGCGGTGATGCCGGGCTGGCGCGGCTCGCATCTGGGCGTGATCGACCTCGACCTCGTGCCGCGCGCGGGCGGCGGCTGGCACGTCGCGGGCGCGCGCTCGCGGGCCCGGGCGGTGCGCGACCTGCCGCCCGGGGCGAATGGCGGGCTCGGCGACGTGCCCGCCGTCGCGGCCGGCCATGCCGCGGCGACCGCCCGCTCGCGCCTGCCCGCCGGCCACACCGCCATCCGTCTGAGCACCGCCTTCGCCCATGTCGGCGCCTCCTCGGCGCTCGACCTGGTGGCCGCGGCCAAGCGCGAGGCGGCGCGGCGCCTGCTGGCGGGCGGCCCCCATGCCGGGCTGCCGCTCCTCGTCGCTGCGGCGTCCTCTCGCGCCGGCGGGCGGGCCGGCGAGGCGCGCTTCGTGGACATCGCGCCGGGGGCGGTCGCGCGGCGCCATCTGGCCGACCTCTACCCGCATCCCGACACGCTGGTCGTGCTGCGCGCGACCGGGGCCGATCTGGCCGACTGGCTCGAGCGCGCCGCGGGGCGCTTCGCGCGCCTCCCCCCTCTCGCGCGCGACGCGGCGCTCCTCGACGAGGCGTTCCCGAGCTACCGCTTCGACGTGATCTACGGGCTGCGCTACGCCTTCGACCTGTCGCGCCCGGCGCGCTACGATTCGAGCGGGCGCGCGGTGGCGCCGGGCGCGAGGCGCCTCGTCCGCCTGGAGCATGACGGCCGCGCGGTGGGCGGCGAGGACGTCTTCGCCGTGGCCACCAAGAGCCACCGCGTCTCGGGCGAGGGGCTCTACGCGCCGCTGGCGGGGCTGGCGCGGATCGCGTCGAGCGAGGGTCTCCTGCGTGCCGCCCTGGCGGCCCATGTCGCCGAGCGCAGCCCGCTCGGCCGCGAGGAGCACGCCGAATGGGGCTTCGCGCCCCTGCCCGGCGCCACGGCGCTGTTCCCCGCCCCGCTCGGCGCCGAGCCTCCGCCCGGCCTCGCGGCCCGGATCGCGCGCGCCGCGTCGCGGCCCCGCGCGCGCGGCGGCTCGTCGGGCGGCGGCTCGTCGGGCGGCGGCCGGGCGGCGGCTCGTCGGGCGGCGGCTCGTCGGGCGGCGGCTCGTCGGGCGGCTCGGTGAGCCTCTTCCGGCTCCATCTCTGAGCGCCGGCTCCGGGCGCCGGCCTCCGGGCGCCGGCCTCCGGGCGCGAGTCGCCCGCGGCCTGCCCACGGCTTGCACGGCGCGCGCGGCGCGACTAGGTCGGGCGCGAGAGGCTGGCGTGGGCAGGCGCCTCGCCAACCCGGTCAGGTCCGGAAGGAAGCAGCCGCAACGAGCCCCGCCTGGGTCGCGTCCAGTCTCTCACCCGCCTCCGTGCCCATCCCCTCGGCTCAGCACGCGAGCCATGCTACGGTCTGCGTCATGGAGGATCATGCGCCGCCCGACGGCCGAGGCGAGACCGGCCCCGAGGAGGGCGAGCCTCGGGACGGCGGCCCCGGGGAGGAGCCCGACCGCAAGACCAAGTGGGCCGAGGACCGCACCGACTGGGCCGAGGACCGCACGCTCTTGGCCAACGAGCGCACCTACGCCGGCTGGCTGCGCACCGGGGCCGCCTGCGTGGCGGTGGCGCTGGGGCTCAAGGCGGTGTTCGAGGAGACCGACCCGGTGTGGCTCGCCAAGGCCGTCTCGACCGTGTTCCTCGTGGCGGCGGTGGGGATCTTCGTCAGCGCGGCGCAGCAGTCGTACAAGGCCCAGTCGCGCATCCACGAGCACGCCACCGAGGCCACGCCGCCGCGCCGCATGATGGTGCTGGCCGGCGTGCTGGTGCTGGGCACGGTCGCCACCGGCGTGATCCTCTGGACGCTGTGACCCGCGGCGGCGGCCGCGCGGCTGGGAATCGCGCCGCCCGCCGCATAGGTTCGAGGGCGCCTCGCCCTCCAGAGCCCGAGCCCCAGAACCCGAGCCCCCCAGTCCCCGAGCCCCAGTCCCCGAGCCCCAGTCCCCGTGAACGAGCCCCTGTGACCGAGCCCGAGCCCGACGCCCGCCCCTCCGGCGCCATTCCGAGCGCGGACACCGGCCCGAGCGCGGACACCGGCCCGAGCGCGGACACCGGCCCGAGCGCGGACACCGGCCCGAGCGCGGACACCGGCCCGAGCGCTGACGGCGGCCTGCGCGCGGGCGAGGCCTCGGCCGGGAGTCCCGGCCCGGGCAACGCGAGCGGTCCGGCCGATGCCGAGGCTGCCGCCGGCTACCGGGTGCTGGCGCGACGGCATCGGCCGCAGCGACTGGCCGAGCTGGTGGGCCAGGAGGCGATGGTGCGCTCGCTTCGCGCGGCCTTCGAGACGGGGCGCATCGCGCAGGCCTTCATCCTCACCGGCATCCGCGGGACCGGCAAGACCACCACCGCGCGGCTCATCGCCAAGGGGCTCAACTGCGTCGGCCCCGATGGCACGGGCGGCCCCACCACCGAGCCCTGCGGCGTGTGCGAGCCCTGCGTGGCGATCACCGAGGGGCGCCACGTGGACGTGCTGGAGATGGATGCGGCCTCGCGCACGGGCGTCGGCGACGTGCGCGAGATCATCGACTCGATCGCCTACCGGGCGGCGTCCGCGCGCTACAAGGTCCACATCGTGGACGAGGTGCACATGCTGAGCACCTCGGCCTTCAACGCGCTGCTCAAGACGCTGGAGGAGCCGCCGCCCCACGTCGTGTTCGTCTTCGCCACCACCGAGATCCGGCGCGTGCCGGTGACGGTGCTCTCGCGCTGCCAGCGCTTCGACCTGCGCCGGATCGAGCCCGAGGCGATGATGGGGCTGCTGCGCCGCATCGCCGCCTCCGAGGGCGCGCGGGCGTCGGACGAGGCGCTGGCCTTGATCGTGCGCGCGGCCGAAGGGTCCGCGCGCGACGCCACCTCTCTGCTCGACCAGGCCATCGCGGTCGCGGGCTCGGCGGAGATCGAGGCCCAGGGCGTGCGCGCGATGCTGGGGCTGGCCGACCGGGCGCGGACGATGGATCTGTTCGAGATGATCCTGCGCGGGCGGGTGGCCGAGGCGCTCGCGGAGCTGCGCGCCCAGGCCGCGGAGGGCGCGGACCCCATGGCGGTGCTGCGCGACCTCGCCGAGCTGACCCACTGGACCAGCGTCATCCGGATCGCGCCCGAGGCGGCCGACGACCCGCTGGTCTCGCCCGACGCGCGCGAGCGGGGCCGACGGATCGCCGAGGCCGCCTCGATGCGCTCGCTGTCGCGGATGTGGCAGATGCTGCTCCTGGCGATCGAGGAGGTGGCAGCCGCGCCCTCGGCGGCGATGGCGGCCGAGATGGCGGTGATCCGGCTCACCCACGTCGCCGACCTGCCCTCGCCCGTGGATTCGGTGCGCCGCCTCCAGGACGCGGCGCCGCACGAGACCGCCGCGCGGGCCGGGCCGGCGGGCGGAGGCCCCCCCGAGGGGCGGGCGTCGCCCCTGCCCGGGGCGTCGGCGGGCCGCCCCCCCACGCCGGCGGGATCGAGGCGGCGGAGGGGCGAGGGTCCGCCGGGGCGCCCGAGCCCGACCCGCCCGGCGCGCCTCCCGAGGCCGGGCCGAGGGCGACGGACGCCCCCGAGCGCGACCGGGACGGGCCGCGAGCGCTTGGAGCCGAGGCCGAGCGGCCGAGGGGGCACGAGGGCGACGGCGGCGCGCCCGCTCCTTCGCGCGAGGCCGGGCCGGGCATGGGGGCGGGGGCGCGCGCCGACGCCGGGCCGATGCCCGAGCGGGTGTCCTCGCTCGCCGCCTCTCTGGGGGGCGACCCCTCCCGAGTTGAGGTGCGCGCGGGCGAGCCGGTGGCCGCGCGCCCCTCCCGCCCGGCGCCGGACGGCGGCGGATGGGTCGAGGAGGGCCGCGCGGTCAGGGAGATGGGCGGACGGGCGGGCGGGGGCTCCGCGCGCAGGGCGGCCCGACCCCGCTTCGAGCCCGAGCCCACCCCTGCGCCCGCCGCGGCCGGGCCGCTCGCGCGCTACGCGCGCTTCGAGGACGTGGTGGCGCTGATCCGCGAGAGGCGCGACGTGCCGCTGCTGGTCGAGGTCGAGACCGGGCTGAGGCTGGTGCGCTACGCGCCCGGCCGGATCGAGTTCACGCCGGCCGAGGGCGCCGCCTCCGACCTCGCCCAGCGCCTCGCGGCCGGGCTCGGCCGCTGGACCGGCGCGCGCTGGGGCGTCAGCGTCGTCTCGGACGGCGGCGCCCCCACCATCGCCGAGGGACGCGCGACGGCGCGGCGCGCGCTGGAGGCCCGGGCGATGGAGCACCCGCTGGTCCAGGCGGTGCTGGAGCGCTTCCCGCAGGCGCGCATTACCGAGATCCGCGCGCCCGGCCCGGGCGGCGTGCAGGCTCCGATCCCGGCGGAGCCCGATCCCGCCGAGCCAGACGCCGGCGAGGGTTGGGATCCGTTCGAGGAGGGCTGAGAGGCGCCGCCGCGCCCCTGTCGCCCCCCGCAGCGGACCCGCCGCGGCCTCGGTCGAGCCGTGCGGTCGGCGCGCCCCGCGGAGTTCCCGCGACCGCCGGCCAGGCTCTTCGACGGGGCTCCCGCCCGGCGGCGCGGGATCGCGCCTGCCGACCGGATCCGCCGGAGGCGGGCCCGAGACGACCGCCGCCGAGGCGCGCTCGGCGCCACGGGGCCGCATCGGCCGCCGCCGGCGCTCCGGCCCGCCGCCGGCGCTCCGGCCGCTGCGGGTCGCGCCGCCGTCGCGGCCGGGGTTGTGGGCGCCCCGGCCGCGGCCTACCTCTGGGGCGACCACGCGGGAGGACGGGCATGTTCAAGGGGCTGGGCGGCTTGGGCGACATGGGCAAGATGATGCGCGCCGCGCAGGACGTGCAGGCCAAGATGGGCGAGGTCCAGGAGCGGCTGGGCTCCATCACCGTCGAGGGCGAGGCGGGCGCCGGCATGGTGCGCGCCACGGCCACCGCCAAGGGCGATGTCACCGCGCTCTCGATCGACCCCTCGATCTTCCGGGCCGAGGACAAGGAGGTGGTCGAGGATCTGATCGTCGCCGCCATCGCCGACGCCCGCGGGAGGGCCCAGGCCAAGAGCCAGGAGGAGATGGGCCGGATCGCCGAAGGGCTCGGCCTGCCCCCCGGCTTCAAGCTGCCGTTCTGAGGGGCCGCATGCCCCTCGTCCCGACCCTCGGCAGCCGCGTCCGATGACGCCGGACGAGGGCGAGGACCGGGCCGCCTCGCTTAAGGTGGCCGCGGGCGGCCCCTTCGTGGCCGGCGCTCCCCCCGCCGCCGCCATCCCCGACGCCGCGGCCCATTCCGGAGCGTCATCCGCCGCCAACGGTCCGAGCGCGGGCCCCGGGCCGAGCGTGGCCCCCGGACCGGCCGGTGTCGGCGGTCCGGATGGTGTCGGCGGTCCGGCCGCTGCCGGCGGTCCGGACGGTGCCGGCGGTCCGGACGGTGCCGGCGGTCCGGACGGTGCGGCGGAGGGGCGGATCGAGGCGTTGACCAAGCTGATGGCGCGGCTGCCGGGGCTCGGGCCGCGCTCGGCGAGGCGCGCGGTGCTCCACCTCGTCACGCGGCGCGAGCAGCTGATGGCCCCCTTGGCCGAGGCGATGCGCGAGGTCGCGGCCACGGCGCGCGAGTGCGCGTCCTGCGGCAACGTCACCGTGACGGACCTCTGCGCCATCTGCCGCGACCCGCGCCGCGCGACGGGCGAGATCTGCGTGGTCGAGGACGTGGCCGACCTCTGGGCGATGGAGCGCGCGCAGGTGTTCCGCGGCCGCTACCACGTGCTCGGCGGCACGCTCTCGGCGCTCGACGCGGTCGGCCCCGAGGATCTGCGCATCCCTCGCCTCGTCGAGCGCGTGGGCGAGGAGGGCGCGCACGAGGTGATCCTGGCGCTCGGCGCCACGATCGACGGCCAGACCACGGCGCACTACATCGCCGAGGCGCTGGAGGGCCGCGCGGAGGTCACCTCGCTCGCCCAGGGCGTGCCGGTGGGGGGCGAGCTCGACTACCTCGACGACGGCACCATCACCGCGGCGCTCCGAGCCCGGAGAGCTCTGTGACGGCTGCGGGCGACCGGCGCCTCCGCCGCCACCCGGACGATCCGCCCCCGGCGGGGGACAGGGGGCGCGGACGACGCTAGGCTGGACCGCTCGTCTCCCGCTCGATCGGACGCCCGATGCCCCCCGCCGCCACGACCCCGCCCCGGCCCGCGACCCTGGTCCTGCTGACCGGGCTCTCGCTCGCCTCGCTCAACCTGTTCCTGCCCTCGCTGCCCGACATCGGCCAATCCCTCGCGGCGCCCTACGCGCTCGTGGCGCTCTCGATCGGGGGCTACCTCGCGGTCACGGCCGCGCTCCAGCTCGTCATGGGGCCGCTGTCGGACCGCCATGGGCGCCGCCCGGTGCTCCTCGTGTCGCTGGCGCTCTTCGCCCTGGCCTCGGTGGGCTGCGCGCTGGCCACGGAGATCTGGACCTTCCTCGCCTTCCGGATGCTCCAGGGCGCGGTGATCGCGGGCGCGGTGCTCTCCCGCGCCATCGTGCGGGACATGATGCCCCCGCGCGAGGCGGCGAGCCTCCTGGGCTACATCTCGATGGCCATGGCGGTGGCGCCGATGCTGGCCCCGGTGCTGGGCGGCGCGCTCGACCAGGCGTTCGGCTGGCGCGCGGGCTTCTGGGCCTTCGCGGCGATGGGGGCGGGGCTCCTCGCGCTGTGCTGGACGGATCTGGGCGAGACCAACGCGAGCCCGTCGGCCACCCTCGGCGCGCAGTTCCGCGCCTATCCCGAGCTGGTGCGCTCGCGCCGCTTCTGGGGCCACGCGCTGTGCCTGACCTTCTCGATCGGGGCGTTCTACGTCTTCCTCGCAGGCGCGCCGCTGGTGGCGGGGCGGCTTTTCGGGCTCTCGCCCGCCGGGCTCGGCGCGCTTTTGGGCTCGATCACGGCGGGCTTCGCCGTGGGCAGCTTCCTCTCGGGGCGCCTGGCCGCGCGGCACGCGCTGACCACCATGATGATCGCGGGCCGCCTCGTGGCCTGCGCGGGGCTCGTGGCGGGGCTCGTCCTGCTCGCGGCCGGGGTCGAGCACGTGGCGACGCTCGTCGGGGCCGTGATGCTGGTGGGCCTGGGCAACGGGCTCACGGTGCCGTCGGCCACGGCCGGGGCGCTGTCGGTGCGCCCGGGGCTCGCGGGCTCGGCGGCGGGGCTCTCGGGCGCGCTGACGGTGGGGGGCGGCGCGATCCTCACCGCGCCCACCGGCGCGGTGGTGGGCGGATCGAGCGGGGCCGTCACGCTGCTGGGCGCGATGCTGCTGTCCACGCTCCTGGGGCTCGGGGCCGCGCTCGGCGTGCGGTGGGTCGAAGGCCGCGAGGCGGTGGCGGACGCCGCCTAGACCGGGGCGGGTCGAGCCGGCGCCGTCCCCCCCACCTCGGACTCCCGATCGCCGGGCCGCGGGTCAGCGATCCTCCTCGGCACCCTCACCCTCCGCCTCGGCCGCGTCCTCCTCGTCCTCGTCCCCGCCGTCGGGCAGGTTGAAGAGGCTCTGGGCGGTGTGCCGGTCCTCGACGGGCTCGCGCAGCTCCTCGCCGGTGCTCGACAGCGAGAAGGTCTCGAGCCCCGAGATCGCGGTGGGCATGCGCGGCTCGGGCGCGCTCGACAGCGACTGCTCGGTCGAGACCAGGCGGCGGCGCTCGTCGTCCGACATCACCCGGCCCTCCTGGGCGCGGCGCTCGGCGGCCTTCTGCACGGCAGCGTCGAGCTCGGACTGGCGGCACAGGCCCAGCGCCACCGGGTCGATCGGCTGGGTGTTCTGGATGTTCCAGTGCGAGCGGTCGCGGATCGACTGGATCGTCGGCTTGGTGGTGCCGACGAGCTTGGAGATCTGCGCGTCGGTCAGCTCGGGGTGGAACTTGACCAGCCACAGGATCGCCGCCGGGCGGTCCTGGCGCTTCGACAAGGGCGTGTAGCGCGGGCCGCGGCGGACCTCCTCGCCCTCGGCGGCGGGGTTGTGCCACAGCTTGAGCTTGTGCTTGGGATCCTTCTCGGCGGCCTGGATCTCGTCGTGGGTGAGCTGCTTGTTGGTCACGGGATCGAAGCCCTTGACGCCCTGCGCCACGTCGCCGTCGGCGATGCCCTGGACCTCCAGCTCGTGCAGCCCGCAGAACGCGGCGATCTGCGGGAAGCTGATCGTCGTGTTGTCCACCAGCCAGACGGCCGTCGCCTTGGCCATGATCGGCTTGTCCATCGCGCCCTCCTCGAAGCTCGGCCCTCCCCGCCACACCCGCGGCCCGGGCCCGGCCGAGGGGCCGGCCCTCATGGTCCGCGAGGCGTCGTCATGGGGGGAGTGGGCGAGTATATAGGCGCTCGCGGCTGGGGAGGAAAGACGGATGTGGCGAGCGGCCTTGGCGTTGGCGGCGGCGGTCGGGACGGCCCGGGCCGAAGGGGAGCCGCCGGGCGGGCAGGACTACTACGTGCTGGCGCTGAGCTGGCAGCCCGCCTGGTGCGCCGTCGAGGGCGACGCGCGCGACGCGCCGGGCTGCGGGGACGCCTTGGGCTGGACGCTGCACGGGCTCTGGCCGCAACACGAGCGCGGCTGGCCGTCCTGGTGCGAGACCGAGGCCGCCGGGCCCACGTCGGCCGAGATCCGCGCCATGGCGGACGTGATGGGCTCGCCGACCCTCGCCGCGCATCAGTGGCGCAAGCACGGGCGCTGCTCGGGGCTCTCGGGGCGGAACTACCTGGCGCTGTCGCGGACGGCCTACGAGCGGATCGCGCGGCCCGCGATCCTGCGCCGCGTCGAGGGGCCGCTGCGGATCGCGCCCGCCGTCGTGGAGGCGGCGTTCCTGGAGGCCAATCCGGGGCTCGAGCCCGACGGCGTCACCATCACCTGCCGCGCGGGGCGCATCATGGAGGCGCGCATCTGCCTGACGCGCGCGCTGGAGCCGCGGCGCTGCGGCTCGGACGCGGTCCGCGACTGCGCGGCGCCCGACGCGCTGCTGGAGCCGATCCGCTGAGGGCCGCAAGGGCTTGGCGACGAGCCATCGGCGGGTCGGCGGCCGCCGCAGCGGCGATGCGCCGCGCGGGCGGTCCCGGCCAGGCGACGGCGATGCGCCGAAGGACGCGCGAAGCCGGTCGAGGACCGGCGCGTCGCGCCCCGGCGGCAGGCCGGAGGCTTCGGGTCCGGTCAGGCCGAGCCCTCCGCGGCTCCGAGGCGCGACGGACGCGGCGGCGGGCCGACCCCTGGCCCCGCCGCCCGATCCCTCCCGCCGGCCGGGCCCCGGTCCCACCCCTGGTCCCGGCGCCCGGCATCCCCGCCGGCGCTGCTCCGGCCCGCCGCCGGCGCTCCGGCCCGCCGCCGGTTCAGCCCAGCGTCAGGGCCAGCACCCGCTCGCCGGCGAGCGCGAGCGCGAAGGCGCCGCCCGCCATGGCGCTCAGCCACATGCCGTTGCCGGCCACCGCGCGCGCGGCCTGCGCGCCGGTCTCGATCCACTTCCGCTCCATGTCCCACCCCTGGGTCGTTGCACCCGGGGTCTATGGCGCCCCGCCCCTTAACGGCGGGCGAAAGCGCGTCGGGAGAAGCTGTTGCTATTGCCTAAACGTCGAGCACGATCTTACCGATGTGCTCCGAGCGCTCCATCCGGGCGTGCGCCTCGGAGGCCTCCTCGAGCGCGAAGCCCGCGTCGATCACCGGCCTCAGCGCGCCCGTGGCGACCATCGGCCAGACATGGGCGCGCAGCTCGTCGGCGATCCTCGCCTTGGCCGCGACCGACTGGGGGCGCAGCGTCGAGCCGGTGATCGTCAGCCGCCGGATCATGAGCTGGGAGAAGTTGACCTCGGCCTTGGGGCCGTTGAGGAAGGCGATCTGCACCAGGCGTCCGTCGTCGGCGAGCGCCGCGAGGTTGCGCGGGATGTAGCCGCCCCCCACCATGTCGAGGATCACGTCGGCGCCGCCCAGGGCCCGCACGACCTCCACGAAGTCCTCCTCGCGGTAGTCGATGGCGCGCTCGGCGCCCAGGGCCTCGCAGGCCTCGCACTTGGCGCGGGATCCGGCCGTGACGAGGACGCGCGCGCCCCACGCCCGCGCGATCTGGATCGCCGTGGTGCCGATGCCCGAGGAGCCGCCGTGGATCAGGAGCCGCTCGCCCGGCGCCAGCCGCCCGCGCATGACGAGGTTCGACCAGACGGTGAAGCAGGTCTCGGGCAGGCAGGCGGCCTCGCGCAGCGAGACGCCGTCGGGGACGGGCAGGCAGTGGGCGGCGGGGGCGACGGCGTACTCGGCGTAGCCCCCGCCCGGCAGGAGCGCGCAGACCGGCTCGCCCAGGCTCAGCCCCGAGGCGCCCGCGCCGAGCGCGGCCACCTCGCCGGCGCATTCGAGGCCGGGCAGGTCCGAAGCGCCCGGCGGCACGGGGTAGAGGCCGGCGCGCTGGAGCACGTCGGGGCGGTTGACGCCGGCGTGGCGCACCCGGATCAGCACCTCGCCCGCGGCGGGGCGCGGCACCGGGCGGGTGGCGGGCTCGAGGACCTCCGGCCCGCCGGGCGCGCGGATCGTCACGACGCGCATGGTCTCGGGCAGCGACCGCTCGGCGAGCGGGGCGTCGGGCGCCTCGGCGTCAGCCATGGGCGGGGCCTCCGGGCGCGCCCGCCTCGGCGTCGGCATCGGGCGCACCCGGCGAGGGCGACGCACCCGGCGAGGGCGACGCGCCGGGCGGGGTCTCGCCGGGCGGGGTCTCTTCGGGGGCCGCCGCGCCGGCGCCGGGGGCCGCGCCGGGCCGGGGCGCTTCGGGGGCCTCGGCGGCCCCGTGGGCCGGGTCGGGCTCGGGGGCCGGGTCGGGCTCGGGCCAGAGCCCCGGCATGTCGCCGCGCGGCATCCGGCTCGGCGCGCGCACGCGGCCCAGGGCCCAGAGCGGCCCGGCGAGGAGCGTCCGGAGCGCGCGGTTGCCGGAGACCGTGCCCTTGACGCGCTCGAAGGTCATCACGTCGTCGATGCGCCGGTCGAGGAACGACCAGGTGTCGGCCGCGCCCGGGCTCTCGTCGCCGAGCCAGTAGAGCACGGTCGAGCCGTAGACGGCCGACAGCGTCGCGCGCTTGGTGTACCAGTTCACGTCGTCGGAGGCGTCGCCGCAGGCGGTCCAGATCGCGTCCGCCGTGCCCCAGATCAGCCGCGCCCCCTCGCCGGCCCTGTGCGGCATCGAGAACAGCGCCGCCGCGCGCCGCGCCGCCTCGCGGTCGCCGATCGCCTCGACGCGCGCCCGCACGGCGTGGGCGATGCGCTCGCGCACCTTCATCTCCTCCAGGGCCTGAGGGCGCAGCCGCGCCTCCATGCGGCGGTCGCCGCGCTCGTGGAAGGCCACCGCGAGGTCGATCGCGCCGCGCGGGCAGGCCGCTCGCGCGGCGGCCGGCGCGACGCCCGCCTCGCGCTGCGCGGCGCGGAAGGCCGCCGGCGACCAGCCCTCGAAGGGGACATGCGCCAAGGCCGCCTCCAGCAGCGCCTCGCGCGTGCGCTCGTATCCTTGCGCCTGTCCCTGCATGGATCCCCCTCGCCCCCTCACGTCGTGCTCGCGCCGGGTCCGCCTCGGCGGATCGGCCCGGTGGTGGACATCCTAGAGCCGCGCTGCTATGTGGCCAGCCTCTCCAAGACCCGGCGCCGCCGCCCCAGACCGTTCGCGCGCGGCGCCGCGCCCGTCCCGCGACCATCCCCGTCCAAGCGACGGGCCCCGAGACCGAGCCCAGAAAGGTGCCCTACCCCGCATGCAGGTCAGCGTCCGCGACAACAACGTCGATCAGGCCCTCCGCGCCCTCAAGAAGAAGCTCCAGCGCGAGGGCGTGTTCCGCGAGATGAAGCTCAAGCAGCACTTCGAGAAGCCCTCCGAGAAGAGGGCCCGCGAGCGCGCCGAGGCGATCCGCCGCCAGCGCAAGCTCGCCCGCAAGAAGGCCCAGCGCGAAGGCATGATGTAAGGGGCCTCAGCGCGCGCCCTGCGCCCGAACCCGGCCGGCCGGCCCGGCTGGCCGCGACCCTCGCCGAGGGGACGGGCGGCGGCCCGAGGGCCGGCCCGGCTAGGGCGCGCCCTCCCCGGCCCGCCCGCCATTTGCCAGCGCGTCGCGGATCTGGATCAGGATCTCCTTCTCCGACGGGCCTGCGGGCGCCTCCTCGGTGGCCTCGCCCTGGGCTCGGCGCTCGGCCGCGGCCTTGAGTCCGTTGGCGCCCTTGACGATCAGGAACACGGCGAAGGCGACGATGAGGAACTCGATCACCGCGTTGACGAAGCGGCCGTAGGCGAACACCGCCGCGCCCGCCGACTGCGCCTCGGCCAGCGAGGCGTAGTCGCCCCCGTCGAGCGCCACGAACAGCCCCGAGAAGTCGATCCCGCCCGTCAGGAGGCCGATGATCGGGTTGATCAGATCCTCGACGAGGCTGTTGACGATCGCGGTGAAGGCCACGCCGACGATGATGCCGACCGCGAGGTCGATGACGTTGCCGCGGGCGATGAATTCGCGGAATTCCCGGATCATGATGCGTGCTCCTCGGATGGGTCGGCTCGTCGGCCTTCGGGCGCGGGACGGACGCCCTTCGCCGCCCCGTTCCCCGCGCCGCCATAGCCAGGGACCGCGCGGCCGCACAGGGGCCCGTCGCCCGCGCGCCCCGATCGGCCTTCCTGTGCGGCCCGTTCGCCCTAGCCTGAGGGGCGACGCCACGGAAAAGGGCCCCCATGACCGACCTCTCGGACTTCCCCGTCACCCGCCGCTGGGCGCCCCGCGACCCTTCGGTGATCCAGCTCTACGCCTTCCCGACGCCCAACGGCGTCAAGGCCTCGATCGCGCTCGAGGAGATGCGGCTGCCCTACGAGCCGCACCGCGTCACGCTCTCGGACGAGGACGTGAAGAGCCCCGAGTTCCTCTCGCTCAACCCCAACAACAAGATCCCCGCCATCCTCGACCCCGACGGGCCCGGCGGCGAGCCGCTGGGCCTCTTCGAGTCGGGCGCGATCCTGATCTACCTCGCCGAGAAGACCGGCTCCCTGGGCGGCTCGGGCGCCGACGCCTACCGCGTGCGCCAGTGGCTGATGTGGCAGATGGGGGGCGTGGGCCCGATGTTCGGCCAGCTCGGCTACTTCGTGCGCTTCGCGGGCGCCGAGATCGAGGACCCGCGTCCGCGCCGGCGCTACGTCGAGGAGGCGCGGCGGCTGCTCGGCGTGCTCGACCGGCATCTGGAGGGGCGCGAGTGGGTGACGCGGCACTACTCGATCGCCGACATCGCCATCGCGCCGTGGCTGCGCGCGCTCGACTTCTACGGCGCCGAGGAGGCGGTGGGCTGGGACGAGCATCTCAACGTCACGGCCTATCTCGACCGCTTCCTGAAGCGCCCGGCGGTCGCGGCGGGGCTCGACATGCCCCCGCGCGAGGGCGAGGTGCCCGGCCCCCGCCGCTTCGAGCGCGCCGACCCGCGCGCCGGGATCAGCGCCTGAGTGCGCCGCCCGTGGCCCGCTCGACCTTGGCCACCACGCGCGCCACCGCGGCGGCGATCTCGGGCTCGGTCAGCGTCGCCTCGCGCGGCTGGAGCCGCACCGTCAGCGCCAGCGACTTGCGGCCCTGCCCGAGCTGGGCCGCGGCGGCGGGGCCGTCGAAGGCGTCGAACACGCGCACGTCCTCGATCAGCGGGTCCGCGCCGCGCGCGGCCGCGACGAGCGCGGCGGCCTCGGTGCGGGCGTCCACGACGAAGGCGAGGTCGCGCTCGACCGCCTGGAGGTCGGGCAGGTCGAGGGCGCCACGGCTCGCGCCGCCGCCGCGGCTCGCACCCTTGGCCTTGGGCTGCGGGATCGCGTCGAGATGGACGCAAAAGGCCATCGCCGCTCCGCGCAGCCCGAACGCCTCGACCACGCGGGGGTGAAGCTCGCCGAAGAGCGCGAGGGTGCGCCTGGGGCCGAGCGCGATGCGCGCCGAGCGGCCCGGATGCCACCAGGCGGGCGCGTCGCGCAGCACCATCGCGGTGCCGGGCGCGCCGGCGGCGGCCAGCACGCC
Source organism: uncultured Alphaproteobacteria bacterium (assembly GCA_963799455.1). Taxonomy (GTDB): domain Bacteria; phylum Pseudomonadota; class Alphaproteobacteria; order Rhodobacterales; family Rhodobacteraceae; genus CAWCXF01. Next base: position 990,606 of record CAWCXF010000008.1, read on the forward strand.
CTCGGCGTCGGCCTTGGCGTCGAAGGGGTCCACGGGGCGGCGCTCGCCATGGGGGCCGGGCGGGGCGCTGTGTCCGACGAGGAGCCCCGTCAGCACCGTCTCCTGCTCGCCGGGCTCGCCGCCCGTGAAGACGGGGCCGCACTCGAAGAGCGCGAGGTCCATGACGCCCCGCGCCTGGTTGCGCGCGGCCGCCCGCAGCAGGCCCGGCAGCAGCGAGGGGCGCAGGTGGCTCATCTCGGAGCTGATCGGGTTGTCGAGCCGCACCGCGTCCGAGCCGCCGCCGAACGCCTCGGCCGAGGCGGCGTCGATGAAGGAGTAGGTCACCGCCTCGTCGTATCCCAGGGCGGCGGCCATGCGCCGCGCGGCGCGCTCGCGCATCTGGGCGGGGGTCAGGACCGGCGCCGGCACGCCGGGCCGGGGGCGGGGCATCGGCGCGCCCTGGAGCTTCGAGAGCGAGGCCACGCGCGCGACCTCCTCCACGAGATCCGCTTCGCCCTGCACGTCGGGGCGCCAGGACGGAACCCAGGCCCGGTCGCCTTCGAGCCGGAAGCCCAGAGCCTCCAGGGTGGAGCGCTGCTCGGCCTCGGGCACGGCCATGCCGACCAGCGTCTCGACGCGGGAGGGGTCGAGCCGGTAGGCGCGCCCGGTGTCGGGCACCTCGCCCGCGACGACCGGCTCTGACGCCTCGCCGCCGCAGATCCCGAGGATGAGGCGGGTCGCATGCTCGAAGCCCTCGGGCGTGAAGGCGGGATCGACGCCGCGCTCGAAGCGGTGGCGGGCGTCCGAGCGGATCTTGAGCGCCCGGCCCGTGAGCGCGACGCGCACCGGATCCCAGTAGGCGGCCTCCAGGAACACGTCGCGGGTCTCGCCCGTGACGCCGGTGCGCTCGCCGCCCATGATGCCGGCGAGCGATTCGGGGCCGGCGTCGTCCGAGATCAGGATCATGCCCTCCGCGAGCGCGTAGCTCCGCTCGTCGAGCGCCTCCAGGATCTCGCCGCCCCGGGCGCGGTGCACCCGCAGGTCGCCCGTGACGCGCCCGGCGTCGAAGACGTGGAGCGGGCGGTTCAGGTCGAAGGTGACGTAGTTGGTGATGTCCACCAGCGCCGAGATCGGGCGCAGCCCGATCGCCCTCAGCCGCGCCTGCATCCAGGGGGGCGAGGCGGCGTTGGTCACGCCGCGGATCACCCGGCCGCAGAAGAGCGGGCAGGCGTCGCGCGCGTCCTCGTCCACGCTCACGCCGATGGGCGAGGGGAAGGCGCCCGGCACGGGCTCGGCCGACCAGGGCCTGAGCGCGCCGATCCCGCGCGCGGCCAGGTCGCGCGCGATGCCGCGCACGCCGAGCGCGTCGGGACGGTTGGGGGTCACGCCGATCTCGATCACCGGATCCACGCGCGCGGGCTCGTGCTCCGCGAGCCAGTCGGCGAAGGTCCGGCCGACTTCCCCGGAGGACAGCTCGATGATGCCCTCGTGCTCGTCGCTGAGCCCCAGCTCGCGCTCCGAGCACATCATGCCGAAGCTCTCGACGCCGCGGATCCGGCCCACGCCGATCGTCGTGCCGGTGCCGGGGATGTGGGCGCCGGGCTCGGCCACCACCACGGTGATGCCCGCCCGCGCGTTGGGCGCGCCGCAGATGATCTGCTTGAGGCCGTCCGCCGTCCGCACCTGGCAAACCCGCAGCCGGTCGGCGCCCGGGTGGCGCTCGGCCGCCTCGACGCGCCCGAGCCGGAAGCCCGCCAGCCCGGCCGCCGGGTCCAGGACGCCCTCGACCTCCAAGCCGAGGTCGGTCAGAGCCTCGGCGACCTCGGCAGCGGTGGCCTCGGTGTCGAGGTGCTCGCCGAGCCAGGACAGGGTCGTCTTCATCGCGCGCTCCGAGCCGGTACGAGGGGCTCGGGCGCCTTAGCGCAGCCGCGCGCGGGGCGCAAAGCCGGCCGGGCGGGGGCCGGCCGGCCCCGTCCGCTACTCCTCGATGACGACCGCGTCGACGTCGTCGGCCGGCGCCACGACCGCGCCGTCCGCCGGGACGACCGTCTCGACATCGTCGCCGCCGAAGCCGACGAGCAGCCACCACAGCAGCAGGAGCGCCACGATCACGGCGAGCGTGATCCAGAGCCAGTTGCGGTTGCCGGTCTTCTCGGTGGTCGTCGAGACCTTGGGGTCGCGGTAGTCGTTGGGGGTGTTGGCCATGGATGGTCCTCCTGCCGCTTGGTCGCGCCGGCCCTTCTGGCGACGCATCGAGGGCTCAATGGCGCAGATCCCCCCCTTGTTCCAGCGCCGACGGCGAGGCGGCGCCCCATGGGCGAGCCGCCGCCGGCCGGACGCCCCTCCGCGAGGGGTCCGAAAAAGGCCGGAACGAAGGGTCCGGAACCCGGACGCGCCCGCGCCGGTTGGCCCGATGCGTGACGCAAGGGCCACACCGGCGCGAGCGCGTCGCCCCTCACGCTGCCCGCAGCCCCCTTGACGAAGGACGCCCTCATGGCCCGACCCCCCGACTCCGTCCCCCACTCCGAGCGCGAGGTGGAGGCCGTCATCCCCGTCGTCGAGGAGCGCGCCGTGATCGAGCGGCGCGACCGCGTCGTCGGCCGCGTGCGTGTCCGCACCCAGACCCGCGAGGAGGAGGTCGATCTCGCCGAGACGCTGCGGTCGAGCCGCGTCGAGGTCGAGCGCGTGCCGGTGGACGCCTTCGTGGACGAGGTGCCGGAGATCCGCGAGGAGGACGGGGTGACGATCATCCCGGTGATGGAGGAGGTGCTGGTGCGCCGCCTCCTGCTGCGCGAGGAGATCCGCATCCGGCGCGTCGAGGCGGAGCGCGAGGTCCGCGAGACCGTCACCCTGCGCACCCAGGAGCCGGTGATCGAGCGCGAGGGCGCAGAGCCCGGCGAGGGCGGCGCGGCGGGTGGGGGCGATGGCTGATCGGGGCCGGGGCGTGCGAGCGTCGCGGGCGGCCACCTCGGCGGGATCCTGCCGACGGGCCAGGGAACGGGGGGCGCTCCCGCGTCGTTGAGACGACGACGCCGTGGGAAACCCGGCGCTCCGACACGACCGCTGTAACGATCACATTCATGAAAGGACGCTGCTCATGCAACGCGCCGTCACCGCCATCTACCGGACCTACGCCGTGGCAGACCTGGTCCGCGACGAGATCGCCGATCTCGGGGTCTCGCGCGGCTACGTCCACGTCGTGCCCGACCGCGACGAGTCGGTCGAGGCCGGCAGCACCCGCGACCCCGACAGCTTCAACGACGACCTGCACGCGCTGCATCTGCCCGAGGACGAGATGCGCACCTACCAGCAGGCGGTCCGCCGGGGCGACTACGTGGTGTCGGCCAACGTGGACGACGACGACGACGCGATGCTCGACCGCGTCCTCGAGATCATGCGCCGGCCCGAGGACGCCTACGACATCGACGCGCTCGACGAGGAGTACCGCGACGCCGAGTATGTCCCCGCCTCGACCGCGGGCGCCGGCATGGGCGCCGACGCGACGGGCATGGACACCACGACCGATCGCGACCGCACGACCGCCTCGGAGGGCGAGCAGGTGATCCCGGTCGCCGAGGAGCGGCTGCGCGTCGGCAAGCGCGACGTCGGCCGCGGCTCGGTCCACGTGCGCGCCTACACCCGCGAGATGCCGGTCGAGGAGCGCGTGAGCTTGCGCGACGAGCACGTCCACGTCGAGCGCCGCCCGGCCTCGGGCGGGACGATGACGGGCTCCGAGGCCGAGGCCGCCTTCCAGGACCGCGACATCACCATCGAGGAGCACGACGAGGAGGCCGTGGTCTCGAAGGAGACCGTGGTCACCGAGGAGGTCGTGGTCTCCAAGGACGTGGACGTCCACGAGGAGACCGTGAGCGACACCGTCCGCAAGACCGAGGTGGACGTGGACGGCGACGACACCAGCCGCCGCTGAGCCGAATGGGGGTGCCCGGTCGGCGGACCGGGTGCCCCTCGCCCACACACGACCGCCGCAGCGCTTGGGAGAGGAGCAGACGCCATGGCCCGCGCCGTCACCGCCATCTACCGCACCCACGCCACCGCCACCCTCGTGCGCGACGAGGTCGCGGCGCTCGGGGTGTCGCATGGCGACATCCACGTGATCCCCGACCGAGCCGAGGGCTTCGAGCCCGGCACCGAGCGGGACATGGAGACCTTCAACGACGATCTGCACCGGCTCGACCTGCCCGAGGAGGATCAGCGCGGCTATCAGAACGCGCTGCGCCGGGGCGACCACGTGGTCTCGGTCGAGATCGCCGACGACGCGCAGCTCGACCGCGTCCTCGAGATCATGCGCCACCCCGAGGCGCACGACCTCGACGCGCTCGACGCCGACTACCGCGACACCGACTACGTCCCCCCGGCCGCGGCCGGCATGGGCGCCGCCGCCACCGGCACGATCGACCCCGCGATGGGCACCAGCGATCGCCAGATGGACCCGGCCGCCACCGCCACCGGCGGTCCGCTCGCGCCCCCAGCCCGCCGAGGCGTGGCCCGGCGCGACGACGCCCACAGCGACGCGCGGGCGCGGACCTACCGGCGCGAGGAGCTCTGAAAGCGTCTCGAAGGCACCGCGCGGGCGGCTGGCTCCTGTGGAGAGGCGGCGCGCGGGCTCCGAGAGGCCTCGATCAAGGGATGAGCCTGGAGGGCCGTGTGGCCGTGAGCGGGCCTAGAGTCCCCCGTGCACCGAGGGCACCTCCAGCGCGCCGAAGCCGTAGTGCTTCAGCCACCGCAGATCCGCCTCGAAGAACGCCCTGAGATCCGGGATGCCGTATTTCAGCATGGCGATCCGGTCGATGCCCATGCCGAAGGCGAAGCCCTGCCAGCGCGAGGGATCCACGCCCCCTGCCTCCAGCACCTTCGGATGCACCATCCCCGAGCCGAGGATCTCCAGCCAGTCGTCGCCCTCGCCGAGCCTGAGCGTCCCGCCCTCCCAGGAGCAGCGGATGTCCACCTCCGCCGAGGGCTCCGTGAAGGGGAAGTGCGAGGCGCGGAAGCGCAGCTCGGCGTCGATCCGGAAGAAGGCGCGGCAGAACTCCTCCAGCACCCATTTGAGGTTGGCCATGGTGATCGAGCGATCGACCGCCAGCCCCTCGACCTGGTGGAACATCGGCGTGTGCGTCTGGTCGTAGTCGGCGCGGTAGACGCGGCCGGGCGCGATGACGCGCAAGGGCGCACCCTGCGCCAGCATCGAGCGGATCTGCACGGGCGAGGTGTGGGTGCGCAGGACGTAGGGGCGCTCCCGCTCCCCTTTGGCGAGGTAGAACGTGTCCATCTCCTCGCGCGAGGAGTGGTGCCAGGGGATGTTGAGCGCATCGAAATTGTGCCAGTCGTCCTCGACCTGGGGGCCCTCGGCCACGCCGAATCCCATGTCGGCGAAGATCGCCGTGACCTCCTCCGTCACCTGGCTCACGGGGTGGACCGTCCCCTGCCTCCGCGGCCGCGCGGGCAGCGTCAGGTCGAGCCACTCGGAGGCGAGGCGCGCGCCCAGGGCCGCGTCCGACAGCGCCGCGCGCCGCGCCGCGAGCGCCGCGTTCAGCTCCGACTTGAGCGCGTTGAGCGCGGGGCCGGCCGTCTGGCGCTCCTGCGCGCCCATCCGGCCGAGCCCTCGCATGGCGAGGCTCACCTCGCCCTTCTTGCCGAGCGCGGCGACGCGCACCGCCTCCAGCGCGGCCTCATCGGACGCGTCGCGGATGGCGCCGAGCCACCTCTCCCTCAGATCCGCCATCGACGCATCCCTCACCTCGGGCCCCACCTCGGGCCCCACCTCGGGCCCCACCTCGGGCCGTGCGGTGGGTAGCGGCGCACGGGGTCCGAGGCAACCGGACCGGAGCCGCCGGGAACCGTCCGCGCGCCGCCTCGGTTGACCGGGACGCCGCGACGGGAGGGAACATGGACGATCCGCACGCCGCGCGCCCGGGCCCGGCGCTCGGCAGCAGGCGTCTCGGCCGCGACGCCCGCGCCCGGCTGCGCACCTGGCTCATGGGCACGGCGGCCTTCGTGCTGGTGGGCTGGGCGCTGCACGCGACGGCCGCGGTGATGGTGCTCGTCGTCTTCTCGCTCTTCCTGGCGCTGATGCTGTGGCCGCTCGTCGCCTGGGTGAAGGGGCGGGTGCCCGAGCGGCTCGGCTGGCTCGGCCACGTCGCGGCCGCCCTGGTGCTGATCGCGGTCGCCGCGCTCTTCGTCGGCGGGCTCTGGCTCTCCGCGCAGCGCGTGCTCACGGCCTTCCCGGCCATGGGCTCGACCTTGGGCGAGATGATGCCCGGCGGGGGCTCGGACATCGGTTCGGGTGGCGGGGGCTCGGGCGGCAGGAGCGGCGGGGGGAGCACGGCCGAGGCGTCGGGTTCGGGCGGCGCTGGGGACGGGCCGGTTTCCGTGAGCGAGGCGCTGGCGGGCTTCGCAGGCATCGGCGACGACCTGGCGAGGCGGCTCACCGACACCATCTCCGGGGTCGCCACGAGGGTGCTCGACGCCGCCGCGACGACTCTGGGGGGCGCGGCGCTGGTGTTCTTCCTGACGCTCCTGATGCTGGTGGACGCGCCGGGCTGGCGGCACCGGCTCTCGCGCGTGCTCGACCCCGAGGGCCGCCACCGCCTCTTCGAGTCGGCCGCGGCGATCGGGCGCCAGGTCCGCCTCTACCTGCTGATCCGGGCCGCGATGGGAGTGTTGACGGCCGCGCTCTACGCAGGATGGCTCTGGATCATGGGGGTGGACCTGCTGCTGGTATGGGCGCTTCTGACGTTCCTCCTGAGCTTCGTGCCCAACCTCGGCTCGATCGTCTCGGGCCTGCTGCCGACCGTCTACGCCTTCGTCACCAGGGATCTCGGCAGCGCCCTCCTGGTCGGCGCGGGCCTCACGGCGATCGAGCAGGTGGTCGGCAACTTCGTCGATCCCAAGCTGATGGGCCGGCAGGTGTCGGTCTCGCCGCTGGTGATCCTGGTGGCGATCCTGCTCTGGGGATGGCTCTGGGGCGCGCCGGGGCTGCTGCTGGCGGTGCCGATGACGATCGCCGCCATGATCGCGTGCGCCCATGTCGAGCCGCTGCGCCCCGTGGCGCTGCTCCTCAGCGACCGCCGCTCGATGGAGGAGGTGGACGCGCTCGCCACCCTCTAGGGCCGAGCCCGGGGTCGGGCCGCCGGCCACGGGCCGGAGCCTCCGGCAAGGCTTGAGCGCCGACCACAGGTCGGGCCGCCGGCCGCGGGACCGCCGCCGGCCTGGGCGCCGAGCGAGGGCCGATCGGGCCGCGAGCCGAAGCGCGGCCGGCGCAGAGCCCGCCGCGAGGCGGGCCCGTCGCCGGGGGTCAGGCCGCCGCGGCCTCCGCCTGCGCAGGCATGGCGGCGCGGGCCTGCTCGACGATGGCGCCGAAGGCCGCGGCGTCGTGCACCGCGAGGTCGGCGAGCACCTTGCGGTCGACCTCGATCCCGGCCGCGTGGAGCCCGCCCATGAAGCGCGAGTAGGTGAGCTGCGCGTCATGGGCGCGCACGGCGGCGTTGATGCGCTGGATCCACAGCGCGCGGAAGGTGCGCTTGCGGTTCTTGCGGTCGCGGGTGGCGTATTGGTTGGCCTTGTCGACGGCTTGGCGGGCGACCTTGAAGGTGGTCGAGCGGCGGCCGTAGTAGCCCTTCGCCTGGTCGAGGACCTTCTTGTGGCGGGCGTGGGTGACGGTGCCGCCCTTGGTGCGGGACATGGGATGCTCCTCGGGTGATCGTGGCGTGACGGCCGGGCGCGACGGGCGGCCGGCCGGACGATCCCGGCCCCCACCCGCGGCTGCGGGTCAGCGGTCGTAGGGCATGTACTTGCGGACGATCCTCTGGTCCGGCTCGCTCATCACGGTGGTGCCGCGGGCCTTGCGGATGAAGGAGGTGGACCGCTTGATCATGCCGTGACGCTTGCCGGCCTGGGCCGACATGATCAGGCCGGTGCCGGTCACCTTGAAGCGCTTCTTGGCGCTCGACTTGGTCTTCATCTTGGGCATTTTCGACTCCTCGTGCGCCGGCCGGGGGCCGGGGGCCGTTCTCGCGCGGGTCGGCATGCCTTCGGGCCGCCGGCGCGGATGAGGAGGCGCGCCTACACGCTCCCGCGCGATCTTGCAACCGCGGGCCTACTCCCCCTCGGCGGAGTAGATCAACCGCTCGGCGCAGGGCGCGACGCGCAGGATGTTGGTCGAGCCCGGCTGGGCGAAGGGCACGCCCGCGGTGACGACGATCTGGTCGTCCTCGGTGGCGAAGCCGCCCTCTCGCGCCGCGCGCGCGGCCGCGACCACCGCCTGCTTGAAGCGCGACAGCGTGTCGGACATGTAGCAGCTCAGGCCCCAGGTCAGGCACAGCCGCCGCGCCGTGGCCCGCGAGTCGGTGAGCGCCAGGATCGGCACGCGCGGGCGCTCGCGCGCCACCAGCAGCGCGGTCACGCCGGTCTGGGTGAAGCAGCAGATCGCCTTGATGTCGGCGGTCTCGGCGATCTCGCGCGCGGCCGACACGATCCCGTCGGCCACGGTGTGCTTCCTCGCGGAGCCGCGCTGGGCCTCGATGATCTCGCGGTAGAGGGGGTCGGACTCCACCTCGATCGCCACGTCGTCCATCGTGCGCACCGCCTCGACCGGGTAGGCGCCCGCGGCGGACTCGGCCGAGAGCATGATCGCGTCGGCGCCCTCGTAGATCGCGGTGGCGACGTCGGAGACCTCGGCGCGCGTCGGCGTCGGGCTCTCGATCATCGACTCGAGCATCTGGGTCGCCACGATCACGGGCTTGGCCGCGGCCCGGCACTGGCGCCCGAGCCGCTTCTGGATCGGCGGCACGTTCTGGACGGGCAGCTCGACGCCGAGGTCGCCGCGCGCGATCATGATGCCGTCCGAGACCGCGAGGATGGCGTCGAAGGTGCGCACCGCGGCGGGCTTCTCGATCTTCGACAGGATCGCCGCGCGGCCCTTCACCAGCCGGCGCGCCTCCTCGACATCGGCGGCGCGCTGCACGAAGGACAGCGCCAGCCAGTCCACGCCGAGCTCGCAGATGAACTCCAGGTCGTCGCGGTCCTTGTCGGACAGCGCCTTGAGCGGCAGCAGCACGTCGGGGACGTTGACGCCCTTGCGGTTCGAGATGGTGCCGCCCACCACCACCTCGCACTCGGCGTGGTCGGGGCCGCACTCGGTCACGGTGAGGCGGATCTTGCCGTCGTTGACGAGGAGCGTCGCGCCGGGCTCGAGCGCCCCGAGGATCTCGGGGTGCGGGAGCTGCACCCGGCGCTGGTCGCCGGGCGTCTCGTCGAGGTCCAGCCGGAAGGGCGCGCCGGGGACCAGCTCGGCCGAGCCCTCGGCGAACACGCCGACGCGAAGCTTGGGGCCCTGGAGGTCGGCGAGGATGGCGATGGGGCGCCCCGTCTCGCGCTCGATCTCGCGGATGATGCGGTGGCGCGCGGCGATCTCGTCGTGGCCGCCATGGGACATGTTGAGGCGGAACACGTCGGCCCCGGCCTCGTAGAGCGCGCGGATGGTGGCGGAGTCGCTCGACGCGGGGCCGAGCGTGGCCACGATCTTGACGTTTCGCAGGCGTCGCATGGGGCCTCCGGGCGCGGCTTCGGGCTCTCGGCCTTCCGTCGGGGGGCCGCGACCGCTATGCCCCATGCCGCCGCGCCCGGCAACGGCCGAGAGGGCGCGCGCGCGACGGAGACGCCATGGACGCCTACGAGATCATCGGCGAGGGGCGCCCGGGCCCCTGGCTCGTCACCTGCGACCACGCCTCCAACGCGGTGCCCGCTGAGGTCCGCGGCGGAGACCTCGGGCTGCCCTCGTCCGAGATGGCGCGCCACATCGCCTACGACGTGGGCGCCCAGGGCGTGGCGCTGGCGCTCGCGGAGGCGCTCGACGCGCCGGCGATCGCCACGCGCTTCTCGCGCCTCGTCATCGACCCCAACCGCGGCGAGGACGACCCGACGCTGGTCATGCGCCTTTACGACGGCACCGTCGTGCCGGGCAACCGCGACGCCGACGCGGCGGAGGTCGAGCGGCGCCTGAACGCCTACCACCGCCCCTACCACGCCGCGCTGGGGCGGCTGACGGCGCGCGAGGGCATCGTGATGGTGGCGATCCACTCCTTCACGCCGCGGCTCAACGGGCATCCGCCGCGGCCCTGGCACGTCGGCGTGCTCTCGGCCTGGGACCGGCGGCTCGCCGACCCGCTGCTGGCGCGGCTCGCGGCCGAGCCCGACCTCGCGGTGGGCGACAACGAGCCCTATGGGGGTCACCTGCCGGGCGACAGCGTGGACCGCCACGCGCTGCGCCACGGCCGGCCCAACGCGCTGGTGGAGATCCGCCACGACCTGATCCGGGAGGCGCAGCAGCAGCGCGACTGGGGGCTGCGGCTCGCGCGCCACCTTGAAGCGGCCCGCGCCGCGGCCGATCTCTGAGGAGAGCCAGGAGGAGGACGCCATGGACGACCCAACCCGACCGGAGCTGCGGTCCGAGGCCACCCGAACCGAGCTGGAGGCGGCGGCCTTCCGCCGCCTGCGCGCGCATCTCCAGCAGGAGCGCCCCGACGTGCAGAACATCGACCTGATGAACCTCGCCGGGTTCTGCCGCAACTGCCTCTCGCGCTGGTACCAGGAGGCCGCCGAGGAGCGCGGGCTGCCCGTCGGCCGCGAGGAGGCGCGCGAGGCGTTCTACGGCATGCCCTACGAGGACTGGCGCTCGCGCCACCAGCGCGAGGCGACGCCCCAGCAGATCGAGGATTTCGGTCAGTCCTACAACGAGCGCTGAGTCCACGCGCGGGCCCCCGCCGGGGTGGCGGCGCACGGCCCGCGGCGACGGGGCCGAGCGCCCCTACTCCGCCGGATCGCTCTTCGCCGCCGCCGCCTCGTCGGCCGGGGTGATCTCGCGCTCCTCTCCGCGCGCGGAGAGGAAGTCGCCGAAGGGCTGGAGCGCCGGGATGTGCTCGCACAGCGTGCGGACCGCCACCAGCACCGGGGTCGCCACCAGCATGCCGACCACCGACCAAAGCCACGCCCAGAGCGTCACCGAGATGAACACCACCACGATGTTGAGCCGCAAGCTGCGGCCGACGAAGTAGGGCGTGACGAACTGACCCTCGATGGAGGTGCACAGGAAGTAGATAGCGCCCGCGGCGAACGCCATGCCGATCGTGTCGAGGCTGACGATGGCGACCGCCGTGGCGATCGCGACGCCCACCACGGCGCCGACATAGGGCACGAAGTTGAACAGGAACCCGATCACCCCGAAGAGGAGCGGCGTCGGCATTCCGATGGCCCACATCGAGAGCCCGATCGCGACGCCCAGCCCGGCGTTGATGGCGGCGATGGTCAAGAGGTAGCGCGACAGCCGCCGCTCGATGTCGAAGGCGATGCGCACCGCGCGCCGCTTGTCCGAGAAGCGCGGGATGACGTGGACGATCTTCTCGTAGAACATGTCGCCCGAGGCCAGCAGGAAGAACAGCAGCACCAGCGTCAGCACGAACTGTGCCAGGACGGCCGGCGCCGTCACCGCCACGGTCATGGCCGCGCCCTGCCCCTCGACCACCACGCGCTGGGGCGCGTCGTCGCCGGCGGCGGCGGCGGCGTCGGTGGTGGCCTCGTTGGCGGGGCTGCCGCCGGTGGCGATCTGATCGACCTGGGCCGCGACATCGGCCACGTCCTGGGCGGCGCCTTGCAGGTCGGCGAGCTTGCTCTGGACCTCGGCGGCGATGCGCGGGGCATCGTCCACGAGGTTGGCGACGGGGACCGCGAGCATCACCGTCAGGACGAGGAGGATCGTGACCAAGGCCCCCACGATCAGCGCCGCGGCGAAGCCCGCGGCGATCCCGACCCTCTCCATCGTCCGGCGCACCGGGCTGAAGACCAGCGTGAGCAGGAACGCCAGGACCACCGGCATCAGGAAGGCCTGGGCGTAGGTGATCGCCCCCATCGCCATGAGGACGAAGATGCCGATCACCGCCCAGCGCGGCGCGGAGCTCGGCCTTGGCTCCACGGCCACGGCCACGGGCTCGCCCGACTGATCCACCATCGCGCCGCGCTCCCCCTGCCGTGACCGAGGCGCAACGGTAGCGCGGTTCGGCGGGTTCCGCCTTAAGTCCTTTGACATAGGCTCGATGGCGCCTGCCGTCCTTTCGAACGCGCCCTCCGCGCGAGGGCCGGCTCAGAGCGCCGCCGCGCGGCTCTCCTCGACGTAGATCTCGCGCAGCCGCCTCGCCACCGGGCCGGGCGAGCCCCCGCCCACCTCGCGCCCGTCGATCCGCACCACCGGCATCACGAAGCTCGACGCCGAGGTGACGAAGGCCTCGGCCGCGTCCTGCGCCTCGCGGAGCGTGAAGGGCCGCTCCTCCACCTTCATCTGCGACTCGCGCGCCATCCTGAGCACGGCCGCGCGCGTGATGCCGTGCAGGATCTCCTCGCCCAGATGGCGTGTCACGATCGTGCCGTCCCTCGTCACGATGTAGGCGTTGTTCGAGGTGCCCTCGGTCACGAAGCCGTCCTCGACCATCCAGGCGTCGTCGGCCCCCTGGCGCTTCGCCATCATCTTGCCCATCGAGGGGTAGAGGAGCTGCACCGTCTTGATGTCGCGCCGCCCCCAGCGGCGGTCGGGGATCGAGATCACCGAGAGCCCCCGCTCCGCCGCGGGGCTGTCGATCAGCGCCTTCGCCTGGGTGAACATCACCAGCGTCGGGGAGGGATCCTCGGGATAGGCGAAGTCGCGGTCGGCAGCACCCCGGGTGACCTGGAGGTAGACCAGCCCCTCCTCGACGCGGTTGCGCGCCACCAGCTCGCGGTGGATGGCGAGCAGCGCCTCGTCGGTGGCGGGCGAGGGCATGTCGAGCGCCGCGAGCGACCGGCGCAGGCGCGCGCAGTGGCCCGCGAAGTCGATCAGCCGCCCGTCGAGCACCGAGGTGACCTCGTAGACCGCGTCGGCGAAGAGGAAGCCGCGGTCGAAGACCGAGACGCGCGCCTCGGCTTCGGGAAGGTAGTCGCCGTCGACGTGGACGATGCGGGTCATGGGGCCTCCTCGGGGCGCGGGCTCGCCGGGCCGAAGATGCGCAGCGCGGCGTGTTGCAGCAGCATGATGGTCTTGGCGTCGCGGATGCGGCCGTCCGAGACCATCGCCATGGCCTCGTCGAAGGGCAGCTCCAGCACGCCGATGTCCTCGCCCTCGGCGGCCAGCCCGCCGCCCTCGGACACGCGGTCGTCCTGAGAATAGGCCGCGACGAAGCAGTGCAGCCGCTCGGTGACGGAGCCGGGGCTCGTGAAGGCGTCGAACACGAGCCGCGGCTCGCGCACGCGGTATCCCGTCTCCTCCTCGGCCTCGCGGCGGACGCGCTCGGCCGGGTCGGCCTCGTCGAGCAGCCCCGCGGGCGTCTCGATCAGCAGGTCGTCATGGCCGTTCACGAAGGCCGGGTAGCGGAACTGCCGCGTCAGGATCACGGTGCGGCGGCCGGGATCGTAGAGCAGCACCGTCGCGCCGTCGCCGCGGTCGTAGGTCTCGCGCGGCGACTCCTGCCAGGCGCCGTCGGCGCGGCGGAACGCCACCACGGTCTTCCTGAGGACGGCCCAGTCGTCGGACAGCGTCTCGACGCGCACCACCCGGACCCGGTCCGCGAGGCTCATCCCCACAGCGCCGCGTCGGGCGGGTGCACGCCCGCCTCGTCGTAGCGAAGCGGCGCCGCGCGGTCGCGCGCGAGCAGGAGCGGGCCGTCGAGGTCGGTGAAGGCCGCGCCCTGCGCCGCCAGCACCGCGGGCGCCATGGCGAGCGAGGTGCCGACCATGCAGCCCACCATCACGCCGAAGCCCGCGCGGAGGGCCGCCTCGCGCAGGGCGAGCGCCTCGGTCAGCCCGCCGGCCTTGTCGAGCTTGACGTTCACGAGGTCGTAGCGGCCCGCGAGGCCCGCCAGCGAGGCGCGGTCGTGGCAGGACTCGTCGGCGCAGACCGGCACGGGCCGCGCGATCTCCGCGAGCGCCTCGTCCTCGCCCGCGGGCAGGGGCTGCTCGACCATGGCGACGCCGAGGCGCGCCAGATGCGGGGCGAGGTCGGCGTAGGCGTCCACGCCCCAGCCCTCGTTGGCGTCCACGATCAGGCGCGCGCGCGGCGCGCCCTCGCGCACCGCCTCCAGGCGCGGCATGTCGCCCTGCGCCCCGAGCTTGACCTTGAGGAGCGGGCGGTGGGCGTTCTCGGCGGCCTGCGCGCGCATCGCGCCGGGCTCGTCGAGCGACAGCGTGTAGGCCGTCACCTGCGGCCCCGGCTCGGGCAGCCCCGCGATCGCCCAGGCGCGCCGACCGGCGCGCTTGGCCTCCCAATCCCACAGCGCGCAGTCCACGGCGTTGCGCGCGGCCCCCGGCGGCAGCGCCTCGGCCAGCGCCTCGCGGGGGCGCTCGCCCAGGGCGCCCGCGTCGAGCCCCTCGATCTGCGCCGTCACGCTCGCGGGCGTCTCGCCGTAGCGCGCATAGGGCACGCACTCGCCACGGCCCCGATGGACGCCGTCGGAGACGGTGACGGTGAGCACCCGCGCCTCGCTCCGCGTGCCGCGCGAGATGATGAAGGCGCGCGCGAGCGCGAAGGCCTCCTCGCGCACCGCGATGGAGACGCCGGCGCTCATGCGCTGGCGCGACGGGCGGCGTCTGGCCCGCGGGCGGCGTGGGAGGCCCCCTCCCGGTCCGCGCGACGGTCCGGAAGGGGACGGCCCGGTCCACGTGCCCCCGAGGCCGGGTGGCGCCGGCCGCGCGGCGATCCGGGCCACGACGCCTCCGCCCCTGCGCTCGCGCATGATGCGAAGGCCGGGGGGCGGGTCGCGGCGCGCGTCCCTGCCGACGAGCGCGTCGCGCTCGCGCCAGCCTGTCCCCTGCGAACCGCGCGCCCTGCCACCGTGCGCCCCTCGCCGGCGGAGACCGTCGATGAGGGGTCCGACGCCCGCGCGCGCGCGACGGCCCTGGCCGCCGGGCGCCGTCCCGTCGCTCCTGCGTGCCGCGACGCCCTCACGGCAGCGCGTCCACGAGCGGGCCCGCGCCGAAGCGCACCGGGTCGGTCGCGGGCAGGCGAAGGCGCGCCTCGATCTGCTCGCAGCACGCCCTCGCCTCGTCCTCGCCCAAGCTGCGGGTGTTGACCGAGACGCCCGTCACCGCGCAGTCGGGGTTGGCGATCCGCGCCAGCCCCAGCGCCATGTCGCGGAGATCCTCCAGGGGCGGGATCGGGTGGTGGGGCAGCCCGCGCATGTGGGTGCGGGTGGGCTCGTGCGCCAGGATCAGCGCGTCGGGGCGCCCGCCGTGGATCAAGGCCAGCGTCACGCCCGAGTAGGAGACGTGCCAGAGGCTCCCCTGCCCCTCGATCAGATCCCAGTGGTCGGGCTCGTTGTCGGGCGTCAGCCACTCGACGGCGCCGGCCATGAAGTCGGCCACCACCGCGTCGAGCGGCACCCCCTCGCCCGCGACCAGGATCCCCGTCTGGCCGGTGGCGCGGAAGGTGGCGGGGACGCCTCGCCCGCGCATCTCCGCCTCCATCGCCATCGCGGTGTACATCTTGCCGACCGAGCAGTCGGTGCCCACCGCGAGGCAGCGCCTGCCCGAGCGCGGCTTGCCCTCGGCGATGGGATAGGCCCGCGTCGGCACCCGCACGTCGTGCAGCGCGCCGCCGTGGGCGCGGGCGGCCTCGACCAGGCTCGGCTCGTCCGAGAGGCGGTGGTGGAGCCCCGAGGCGAGGTCGTAGCCCAGCTCCAGCGCCCGGCGCAGCACCGCGATCCAGCTCCCGGCGATCGTGCCGCCGCGGTTGGCGACGCCCACGACGAGGGTGCGGGCACCCCTCTCGCGCCCCTCCTCCAGGCTCGTCTCGGGCAGCCCCAGATCGACCCCGCAGCCGGGCAGCCTCATCTGGCCCACCGCGCGCTCGGGCCGCCAGTCGCGGATGCCGACGGCGACCTTGGCCGCCAGGAGGTCGGGCGCGTCGCCCAGGAACAGCAGGTAGGGGGTCGGGATCATGGGGCGCCGTCGCTCCTGGACCGATTCGCCCGCGCAGCATAGGGCGCGCACGGCCGGGCGCATCCCGTTCGATCCCGCCCACGCCGGGAACGCGCCGGGCGGTCCCGCCTCAGGCGCGGGGGTCCGTGGCGCGACCGCGCGGTGGCGAGGCCGGAGGCGGCCGCGCGCGGGCGGTTGCGCGGGGCCGCGGGGGGCTGTAGCGCGGTGGCGCCATGGACCGCCCGAGCCCAGCCCAGCCCAGCCTCGACGTGCTCGGCGCGCTCGGCGCGCCGCCGCGCCGGGGCGGGCGCCCGAGGCGGCCCGTCGGGGGACGCCGGCCGAGGCGCGCCGCTCCCCCGGCCTCCCGCGCGCCGCGGCGCCCGTCGGCGCAGCTGGCCGCGGCCGTCGGCCGCCGCCTCCTCGCGCTCCGCCGTCGCAGGCGCGAGGCGCTCGGCCGAGCGTGCCGGCCGCCGCGCGCGCCTCGCCACGTCCCGTGCCGGGCGGGGACCGGGCGCGCCGGGCGGACCGCGCCCGACGGTCCCGCCTCGCCGCCCCCGCCCGCGCAGGCTTGAGCGCCGATCGGGCGCGGCCGCGCCCGAGCCGGGCGAGAGACCCCAACCCATCACCGAAGAGACCCGTCCCATGTCCCTGCGCGTCCAGCCCCCCGCCCCTGCCGTCCCGAACCGCTGCCAGCTCTTCGGGCCGGGCTCGCGGCCCGAGATCTTCGCCAAGATGGCGGCCTCGCCCGCCGACGTGATCAACCTCGACCTGGAGGACTCGGTGGCGCCCGCCGACAAGGCCGCGGCCCGCGAGGCGGTGGCGCAGGCCACGCGCGAGGTGGACTGGGGCCGCAAGTCGCTCAGCGTGCGGATCAACGGGCTCGACACGCCCTGGTGGCACCGCGACGTGATCGCGGTGGTCGAGGGTGGCGGCAGGGTGGACCGCATCATGATCCCCAAGCTCGGCTGCGCCTCGGATGTCTACGCCGTGGACGCGCTGCTGTCGGCCGCCGAGGCCGAGGCGGGGCGCGAGGCGCCGATCGCGCTCGAGGTCATCATCGAGTCGGCCGCCGGCCTCATGCATGTCGAGGAGATCGCCGCGGCCTCGCCGCGCCTCGTCGCGATGAGCCTGGGTGCCGCGGACTTCGCGGCCTCGATGGGCATGGCCACCACCGGCATCGGCGGCACGCAGGAGGACTACTACATGCTCCACGACGGGGCGCGCCACTGGGCGGACCCCTGGCACTGGGCGCAGGCGTCGATCGTCGCGGCCTGCCGCACCCATGGCCTGCTGCCCGTGGACGGCCCCTTCGGCGACTTCTCCGACGACGAGGGCTTCCGCGCCCAGGCGCGGCGCTCGGCCGTGCTCGGCATGGTCGGCAAGTGGGCGATCCACCCCAAGCAGGTGCGGCTGGCCAACGAGGTCTTCACGCCGCCCGAGGCGGCCGTCGCCGAGGCGCGCGAGATCCTCGCCGCGATGGCCGAGGCTGAGGCCTCGGGCGCGGGCGCGGCCGTCTACAAGGGCCGGCTGGTGGACATCGCCTCCGCCCGCCAGGCGGAGGGCATCGTGCGCCAGGCCGAGATGATCGCCGCGGGCTGACGCGCGGCCCCCTTAACCGGACGTTAGGCGTCCCTCGGCGATGGGGGGGGCGCGGGGCGGGGCCGGAGGCGATCATGACCGGGAGCGGGGCGGACGGCGTGGCGCGGGCCTTCTCGCGCCGCCTGGTCCTCGGGCTCATGGCGCTGCTGGGGCTCTTCGTGGCGGCCTTCGTCGGCACGCTTTTGTGGCTCACGCAGGAGCACGACGAGCTGGCGGAGGCGAGCGAGCACCTGCTGATCGCGCGCGGCGTCGAGAGCCGCGCCGACGCGCTCGAGGGCGCCGCCATCGACTACAGCTACTGGGACCAGGCGGCGACCCGCGTGGCCGAGCGGGACGCGACCTGGATCGCCGAGAACATGGCGTCCTCCGTCGGCAACGGCCCCTTCGACGCGCTCGTCATCGTCCATCCCGACGGCGCCGAGTTCGGCTGGCGCGCCGGGGGCCAGAGCGGCTGGGGCCAGAGCGGCTGGGGCCAGAGCGAGCCGCGTCGCGGCGCGCTGCCCGCGCCCGTCGTCGAGCGCATGGTCTCGGCCAGGCGCTCGGCCTACGGGCTGCGCACCGCCAGGATGGACGCCGCGGTGCTGGACGGCGAGGTGTGGCAGCTGGCGGCGGCCCATGTCGCGCCCCAGAACAGGGTGCTGAGCCAGGCCGAGGCGCGCGCGGCGCCGATCGCCATCTACGGCAAGCGCCTCACCCCCGAGGACGCCGCGGCCATCGGCGCTGAGGCCTTCATCGAGGGCGTGGCCCTCGTCGTGGACCCGCCTGAGGATCCGGCGTTCGACGCGCTGGCGTTGCGCGACGCGACGGGGGCGCCCGTGGCCCATCTGAGCTGGCCGCACCCCGCGCCGGGGACCGCGATCCTGCGCCGGCTCGCCGCTCCGATCGCGGCGATCCTGCTGGGGCTCGTGGCGATCACCCTGTCGATCGTCCGCCACGTCGTGCGCTCGGCGCGCCGGCTCGAACGCGCCCTCGACGACGCGCAGGCCGCCGACCGGGCCAAGTCCGAGTTCCTGACCACGATCAGCCACGAGCTGCGCACGCCGATGAACGGCGTGATCGGCGTGGCCCAGCTCCTTGAGGACACCCCGCTCGACGAGGAGCAGGCCGAGCTGGTGGCGATCCTGGGCGCCTCGGCCGAGGGCCAGATGGCGCTGATCGAGGAGCTTCTCGCCTTCGGCGAGATCGAGGCCGGCCGGGTGCGCCTGCGCGAGGAGGTGGTCGATCCCGCCGCCCTGCTGGCCGAGGCCCTGGGCGCGGCGCGCGTGGCCGCGGCCGGCAAGGGCCTCGGCCTGCGCGTCTCGGCGCCCGCGGACGCGCCCCTGGTCCTGGCCGACGCGCAGCGCCTGCGGCAGATCGTGGTGAACCTCGCCGGCAACGCGGTGAAGTTCACCGACCGCGGCCATGTCGAGGTCTCCATGGCCTTCGAGCCGCAGGGGGGCGACGCGATCCTGATGCGCCTGAGCGTGGCCGACACCGGGCCCGGCATCGCGCCCGGCGAGCACGAGCGCATCTTCGAGCGATTCACGCAAGGGGACGGCTCCACCCGGCGAGCCAAGGGCGGCACGGGGCTGGGCCTCGCGATCTCGCGCGCGCTCGGGTCGCGCGCGAGATGGGCGGCGACATCGCGCTCGCGAGCGCCCTCGGCGAGGGCGCGACCTTCACCCTGAGCGTCCCGCTGCGGCCCGCGCGCCGCGAGGCGCCGCCCGCCCCCCGTCCTTGGAGGCTGCGGCATGAGCGCCGCGACCCCGGCTCGGCGTCCGCTCTCGATCCTGGTGGTCGACGACGAGGCGATCAACGTCGCGATCCTGCGCCGCCTGCTGGGGCGCTGCGGCTTCGACTGCGAGATCGCCCGCGACGGCGCCGAGGCGGTGGAGCGGGCCTCGGCCGCGCCCTGCGACCTCGTGCTGATGGACATCTGCATGCCGGTCATGGACGGGGTCGCCGCGGCCGGCGAGATCGGCCGGCGGCTCGGGCCCCTGCGCCCCGCCATCGTCGCCGTCACGGCCAACGCCACCGACGAGCAGCGCCGCCTGTGCGACGCGGCGGGGTTCGCGGGCTTCATCCCCAAGCCCGTGCGCCTCGACGCGCTGCGCGCGGCGCTCGACGAGGTCGGCGCGGCCTGCGGCTGAGGCGCCGCCCCTCCTCAATACGAGCGGTAGTCCCGCAGCGCGATCACGCCGAGCTCGCACAGCCGGCGGCAGTCGCCGGCGTCCGCGCCGCGGTCGGCGTCGTCGAGCACGGCGGCGGCGGCCCGGCCCTCGAAGCGCGGGTCGTCGCATTCGCCGTCCTTCGCCCCCTCGCCCCCGTCGTCGCCGAAGTCGATCAGATCGCAGCGCGTGGCCCCGAGCGCCGTGCGCTCGTCCCACAGCGTCAGGAGGCCGCCCTCGACGCCCCGCCGGCAGTCGGTCGCGTCGCGCCCCGCCTGCGCCCAGCCGAGGTCGAGCGCCATGCCCGAGCCGGTGAACCGGCGGTCGTCGCACTCGCCGTCACGGGCCCACTCGCCGCTGTCGTCGCCGTAGTCGAGCGCGGCCGGTCGCGCGGCGTCGCGCGGGGGCGCGGTCGCGGGGCGCTCGTCCTGGGCCGAGCACGGCGCGGCCCCGGCGCTCAGGGCCAAGGCCGCTATGGCGACGATCCTCATGAGGGCTCCCTCGTCGGCCTCGGCGCCCGCACGATGGCCCGAGCCGGGCGGCGTTGCAACGAGGCCCGGCCCCGGCCATATCTCTCCGGCCCTGCCCACCGATCCGAGAACCCCCCGCCCATGGCCCACTACCTCGACTTCGAGAAGCCCCTGGCCGAGATCGAGGGCCATGCCGAGGAGCTGCGCGCGATGGCGGCCTCCGACGACACGCGCGACCTGCGCGAGGAGGCCGAGGCGCTCGACGGCAAGGCGCGCGCGCTCCTGGCCACGCTCTACGGCAAGCTCACGCCCTGGCAGAAGGCGCAGGTCGCGCGCCACCCGGCCCGGCCGCACTGCGCCGACCTGATCGCGGCGCTGTTCCAGGAGTGGACCCCGCTCGCGGGCGACCGCGCCTTCGGCGAGGATCTGGCGGTGATGGGCGGGCTCGCGCGGCTGAACGACCGCGCCGTGGTGGTGATCGGCCAGGAGAAGGGGCACGACACGAAGAGCCGGATCGAGCGCAACTTCGGCATGGCGCGCCCCGAGGGCTACCGCAAGGCGATCCGGCTGATGGGGCTGGCGGACCGCTTCGGCCTGCCGGTGGTGACACTGGTGGACACGCCCGGCGCCTATCCCGGCAAGGGCGCCGAGGAGCGCGGCCAGTCGGAGGCGATCGCGCGCTGCACCGACGCCTGCCTGTCGGTGGGCGTGCCGGTGGTGGCCTGCATCATCGGCGAGGGCGGCTCGGGCGGCGCGGTGGCGCTCTCGGCCGCCGACCGGGTGCTGATGCTGGAGCACTCGATCTACTCGGTGATCTCGCCCGAGGGCTGCGCCTCGATCCTGTGGAAGGACGCCGAGAAGATGCGCGAGGCCGCGGGCGCGCTGCGCCTGACCGCCCAGGATCTGGAGCCGCTCGGCGTGATCGACCGGATCGTCCCCGAGCCCGTCGGCGGCGCGCACCGCGACCGCGAGGCGGCGATGGCCGCCCTGGGCGAGGCGATCGAGGCCGCGCTCGCCGCGCTCGAAGGGAGCGCCGGCGCCGAGCTGCGCACGGCGCGGCGCCGCAAGTTCCTGGCGATGGGCACGAAGGGGCTGGCGGCGTAGGCGGCCTCCTCACCCCATCGCGCGCGCCGCGCGGGCGGCCCAGGCGGCGTCGTGGTCGGCCCCGCCCTCCCCGCCGCCCGAGGCCGCGGCCCGCATCGCGCCGGCGCTCGGCAAGCCGGGCTCGGACGCGCCCGACCAAAGGCCCGAGCGCAGGATCGCGCGGGCGCGCTGGAAGCAGACCTCGCCCACCGCGATCACCATGACGCTCCGGGCCGCGCCCCGCCCCGCTCGAAGCGCGCGAGCAGGTCGGGGTCGGCGCTCGGCCGCGCGCGGCCGTTCACGCCCACGACGTTGCCGGAGCCCGGGGCGCCATGGACATCAGCGACACCCGCCCGTCGCGCACCACGTCGCGGAGCGAGTCGATCCGGTCGTCGCCGCGCCAGTCGGGCAGCCAGAGCATGCACGCGTGGCGACGCGGACCACCGGCCCGTCGTCGCGGCGCGGCGAGGCGTCGGTGCCCTCGGGCCCCACGGTCGCCAGCACCGCGAACCGCGAGCCCTCGATCCAGGCGCGGCAAGCGGGGGTCAGGTGACGCGCCACCTTGCGCGTAGCCGTGGGATTCGGCGCGCCGTAGAGCGCCGCGAGCGCGGCCTCGTCCTCGACGAAGGTCATGCGGGGGCCCCCGGCAGGACCGGCTCGTGCCCTCAGGCGGCGGCGAGGCGCGCCACGCCGTTCGGGCCCTCGATCACCTGCACCCGCTGGCCGCGCGCGAAGGTCGGCTGGGCCTGGATCACCGTGATCGTCGCGCCGTTGTCGAGCCGCACGGTCCACTCGTAGGACTGCTGCGTGGTGGCGCCGCGGGCGGCCTGGTTGCCGGCCGCGGCGCCCACGACCCCGCCGATGACGCGCGCGAGGTCGCGGCCCGAGCCGCCGCCGATCTGGTTGCCGGCCGCCACGCCGATCGCGCCGCCGCCGACAGTCCCCCCGATCTCGGCCGCACGGTTGCCGCCCTGCACCAGCACCTGCTGGACCCCGATGATCGTGCCGAGGGAGGCGCGCTGCGCGACCTGGGCCTGGCCCGCGCTCACGACGTTGCCGCTCTGGGGCGGCACGCAGGCCGCGAGTGGGAGCGCGAGCGAAAGCGCCGCCACCGTGCGGCCGATCCAACGGTGCTGTGTCATCCTGTTCTCCCTGTCGAGCCCGACGCCTCGTCCCGGCGCGGCGTGGGCGCAACATGCTCAGGCGGGCGGGCGGGCGCAAGGCCGATCGCGCCCTCGGCGGGGTCCGGCCCGTCGGCCCGCGGCGCGCGCCAGCCGGCCTCGGCCATCAGACGGCCGCTCGCCTCCTCGACCTCGGCGCGCACGCGGGCGAGGAAGGCGTCCGTCCCGAGCCCCGGCGCGATCGCGGGCAGGAACTCGACCACCGCCAGCCCGGGCCGGCGCATCACCCCGTGCGGCGGCCAGAACAGCCCGACGTTGCACGCGGCCGGCACGCAGGGCTGGCCCGAGGCGGCGTAGAGCACGGCCGCGCCGATCTTGTAGGGGACCGCCTCGCCGGGCGCCACGCGCGTGCCCTCGGGGTAGATGATGAGCTGGCCCGGATCGGCGTGGCCGGCCTCGACATCGGCCATCATGCGGCGGATGGCCTGGGCGCGCCGGCCGCGATCGATCGGCACGCAGCCGATGCGCATCGCGTACCAGCCCAGGATCGGCATCCGCCGCAGCTCCTCCTTCATCACGAATTTGGGCCGGGGGACCGCCGAGACGATCATGATGATGTCGAGGAACGACTGGTGCTTGGCCGCGATCAGCACCTCGCCCGTGGGCACCGTCCCGCGCACCTCGGACCTCAGCCCCAGCATCCAGCGCGCGCTCCAGCGCGCGTAGCGGCACCAGGTCCGCACGGCGGCGTAGGCGTGGCGGCGGTCGGCGAGGGCCAGCGGCGTGAACCACACCGCCATCAGCGCCATCATCGCGTAGACCTGCACGACATAGGCCAGCGAGCGCAGCCATCGCAGCGCCCGGGCCGCGGGGCCCGCCGCCGCCGGCCCCCGCGCCGCGCCCCCGCGCGGCCGCCCGCCCTCCGGTCGATCGATCACGCCCGCCTCCTGGCCCCGCCTCCTGGCCCCGCCGCCGGACCCGCGGCTCGGGCCGGGCCGCCCGGCCCGGCGGCCGTTGTCATTTTCCGCCGTGGCGGTCAGGATGTGGCACGATCCCGGCCGAGGGGGAAGGATCATGCTCGATGCGGTCGCGGCGCCGGTGGGGACGGCGCCCAGCCCGGCGCTGGGGAGAGCCCGCCCGTGCGCCTGACCTGCCCCGGCTGCGCGGCGATCTACGAGGTGCCCGACGACGCCATCCCCGACGAGGGGCGCGACGTGCAGTGCACCAATTGCGGCCATGGCTGGTTCCAGATCCCGCGCGTCGGCGCCGACCCGGCCGCCGCTCCGCTCCCGGGCCCGATGGGCGAGGCCGAGGATCCCGCCGCCGGCGACGGCCTCGACGACCCGTTCGGCGAGGACGCGCCCGAGGGAGCCCCGGCGGGCCCGCGGCGCTCCGCGGTCGATCCGCGCACGCGCCGGGTGCTGCGCGAGGAGGCCGAGCGCGAGGTCGAGGCCCGCCGCGTCGAGCGCCGTCGCCTCAGGGCGATCGACGACGGGCCCGGGGGGGGCGGCCCGCCCGACCCGGCGCGCCGCGGAGCGCGGCCGCGCGAGGGCGTGCGGGCCGACCGCATCGACCCGCCCAGCGCCCACGAGGCCGGGCTCTCGCCGGCCCCCTGGGACGAGGAGGCGGCCGACGCGCGGCGCGGCCGGGGCGCGGGCTTCGCGCTGGGCTTCGTCGGCGCGCTCGCGGTGGCGGCGGTGCTCGTCGCGGGCTACCTCTATGCCGGGGCCGTGAGCGAGGCGGTCCCGGCGCTGGCCGCGCCGATGGCGTCCTACGTGGACGCCGTGTCGGAGGCGCGCCTCGCCGTGGACACGGCCGCCCGCGCGGCCGCCACCCGGCTCGACGAGCTGTTGCCGGACCCGGCGGGCGGGGGCTGAGGCCCGCCGGCGGCGGCGCCCTCCCCCGACGGCGCCTCCCCCTTCGAGCCCTCGGCGAGACCGGGGCGTGAGGGCCGTCCCTCGGGCGGGCTCCCCCTCGGCCAAGAGCCCCGCGACGCCCCCGAACGCCGCCTCGCGGGCGGCACGGCGCGGCCCACCGCGCCGAACGGCCCCCGCCGCGCCCTCCCACAGGTCGGGATCGGCCCCTCGCGCCCAGGAGTCGCGTCCGCGGGCGAGCGGCCTCGCCGAGGCGGGCGCGGGGCGCCGACCATCGACCCCCGGGGTCCGCGACGAGGCCCGGTCGCGCCCGTCCCCGCCGGGCCGGCGCCTCCGGGGCCCGCGGCGTCATGCGGCGCACGCCGGCGACACGAGCCGCCCCAAGCCCTTCCCGGCGGGGCCCGGCTCCGCCGCGCCTAGAAGCGGTCGAGCAGGCGCTCGTAGTACTCGCGCTCGTCCTCGGGGCGGGTGCGGTCGGCGGAGCGGCGGCGCAGCTCGTCGAGCAGATCCTGGGCGCGGCGGTAGACGTCCTCGCCCTGCAGGAGCTCCTCGTCGGTGCCGATGCGCCCGCGCGCCCCGGCCTCGCGGCCCAGCGGGTCGCGCGCCTCGGGGGAGGCCCCTCCGGCCTGCTGGCCCTGCTGGCCGCCCTGCTGCGGCTCGCCCGCGAGCTGGTCGCCCAAGGCGCGCATCCCCTCGCGCAGCGCCTCCATCGCGCTCGCCTGGTCGTCGAGCGCCTGGGGGATGTCGCCGTCGCGCAGCGCGCCCTCGGCGTCGTCCATCGCCCCCTCGGCGCGGTCGAGCGCCTCGGCCGCCCGCTCGCCCGCCTCCGAGCCGTCATCGGGCAAGCCACCCCTCTGGCGCGCGAGCTGATCGCGCAGCGCCTGCTGGCGATCGGCGAGGGAGCCCTCGGCCCCCCGATCGCCCGGCCGCTCGCCCTCCTGGCCCTGGCCGTCCGCGCGCTCCCGACCCTGCTGGCCCTGGCCCGGCTGGCCCGGCTGCTGACCCTGGCCTGGCTGGCCCTGGCCCGGCTGGCCGGGCTGCTGGCCCTGCTGCTGGCCGGGCTGCTGGCCCTGCGGGCCCTCCTGGAGGTCGCGGAACGCCTCGTCCGAGAGCCGCTGCTGGTCGCGCAGGGTGTCCTGGAGATCCTCCATCGAGCGCTCGCCGGGGGCGGGCTCTCCGCCCTCGCCGGGGGCGCCTTCGGTGACCTGCATGTTCTCCATCATCTGCTGGAGCTGGTCGAGGAGCGCCTGCGCCTCCTCCATGCGGCCCTGCTCCATCAGCTCCTGGATGCGGTCCATCATCGCCTGGAGCTGGTCCTGGGTGATCTCGCGGGTCTCGCCCTGCGCGAAGTCCTGCTCGCCCGGATCCCGGCCCTGCTCGGCGAGCTGGCGCATGTACTCGCGCGTGGCCTCGCGCAGCTCCTGCATCAGCTCGGCGATCTCCTCCTGGGTGGCGCCCTCGCGCATCGCCTCCGACAGCCGCTCCTGCGCCTCGCGCATCCGCTCGAGCGCGTCCGCGAGCCGCCCGTCCTCGATGAGCACGGCCACGTCCCAGAGCATCTCGGCGACCTCGTCGCGCGCCTCCTCGGCGATCCCCCCCGTCCCCACCGCCGTGCCCGCCTCGAGCCGGCGCAGCGCCAGGCGCAGGCGCAGATAGGCCGCCTCCTGGTCGAACACGTCCTCGGGGCGGTTCGAGACGGCGCGCAGGAGCTGCGCGACGCGGGCCCCGTTCTCGCGCGACCACAGCAGGTCGCGGCGCTGCTCGATCACCGCGCGCGCCAGAGGGTCGAAGAAGGCGCGGCCGGGAAGCTCGGCCTCGAGGACGGCCGGCTCCGAATCCTGGCCGGGCGCGTCGGTCGCCCGGAGCGTGATCGTCACCGGCAGCCCGGCGAAGGGGTGCCGGGCGAGGTCGGCGATCAGCACCTCCTCGAAGTCCGCACGGTCGCCGGTGATCGGCAGCGGCAGGTCCACCACGACCGGCTCGCGCGGCTCGGGCTCCACGGCGAGGCCGTGGCGACGGTCCACCGCGGCGAGGTCGAGCGCGACGGTCGCGGTGCCGCCGGTGACGCCGTGGTCGTCGGAGGCGCGGAAGGCCAGGCGCGTCTCGCCCTGCGGGCTGCGCTCGGGCTCGCCCGCGGCCTCGACCACGGGCAGCGCGTCGGGGATGGCGGTGAGCCGCCAGGCCGCGCCTCCGGGCCCCTCGACCGCGAGCCGGCCCGAGCGCGCGACCTCGAAGGACTGCCGCGCGTCGGTGGCGGGGACAGCGGCGGGGACAGCGGCGGGGGCGGTCGGGGGGGTGGCGGTCGGGGCGGGGGCGGTCGGGGCGGGGGGCCCGGAGACGGTCTCCTCGACCGAGAGCGCGCCGGGCGCGCCGTAGAGCTGGATCGTCAGCCGCGAGCCCACCGGCACCGCGATCTCGCCCGCCGGCTGGTCGGCGAGGTAGAGCGAGGGGCGCCCGGTGTAGGCGGGCGGCTCGATCCAGCCCTCCCAGGCCGGGCCCGAGGCCATCGCCGCGCCAGGGCCGCCCGGCAGCGCGTCCGTCACCGAGGCCGCGCGCAGCAGCGAGCCGAAGAGGATCGCCACCATCGCCGCCGCCAGCGCCACGTAGCGCAGGGCGAAGGGGTCGCG
Organism: uncultured Alphaproteobacteria bacterium; assembly: GCA_963799455.1. GTDB lineage: Bacteria > Pseudomonadota > Alphaproteobacteria > Rhodobacterales > Rhodobacteraceae > CAWCXF01. The sequence continues at coordinate 1,017,457 of CAWCXF010000008.1, forward strand.
GTCGGCCAGCCGCAGGTCGGCGGGCACGGCGCGGGCCTCGCGCGCCAGCCGGGCCATGCGCGACTGGTGCGCCGCCCAGATGGCGCGCGAGGCCGGGTCGTGCGCGCCCACCGCGTCGCGGTCCGAGAGCGCGGCGATCGGGCGCCCCGGCAGCGTCGCGTCGAGCCGCGCGCGCGCCTCGGCGCGCGAGGGCGGGCGAAAGCGCAGGGCGCCCCAGCCGAGCGCCGCCAGGAGCGCCAGCCCCGCGGCCGCCGAGAGCGCCCAGACCGCCCCGGGGGCCAGCGCCTCGTGCGCGCCCAGCATCAGCGCCGCGAGCGCCAGCAGCGCCACGCTCCAGGCCGGCCAGAAGGCGCGCGCAGACCGCTCGGCCGCCATGCCGAGCCGGGTGAGCGCCAGCGGCCGGCGCAGCCGGCGCACGGGGTCGCGCTCGGCGCCGCTCGCCAGGAACCCGTCCGGGCGGGGCTCGTCCGGGCGGCGCGCGTCTGGGCGGGGGTCGGTCATCGGGGCCTCCCGTGGCCGGCGCCGCCCTCGGGGACGGGGCGCGCGGGGATGCGAAGCGCGCAGGGTAACGCGAAGCGCGCGGCGGTCAAAGAGGCGCCGGGCCGCAGGCGCTGACGTGATCGTGAGGGGCGGGCCGGCGCCCGGCGGATGGGCGGGACGCCGCCATGCGGGGCGAACACGTCGGCGCGGGCCCGCGGGGTGCGGTGAGCCCGACCGGGACGCGGGGGCGGCGCGGGGGGCGATCGGGCCCTGACGGCGACCCCCGGTCCGGGCGCCGGCGGCGGTCCGAGCGCGGATCTCGGCCCGACCTTCGCCGCCACCCCGATCGCCGGCACCGCCGCGCCGCAGTCGGCGCCTCGGATGCCGGGCTCGCAGGGGAGAGGGGGATCCGGGTCGGGGAGGGGCACGGATCGTGACGAGCCCGCCCTGGCCCTCGCCGAGCGAGGTCCGGCGGGACCGAGCAAGCGACTCCCGAGCGCCGGGTCCAGAGGCCCGGTGCCGGGCGCTGCGCCCTACCCCTCGCCGTCGAGCCAGTCGGGGATGCGGTCGCGGCCGAGCATCTCCTGAAGGGTCGGGCGCGGGCGCACCACGGCCCAGCGATCGCCCCGCACCAGCACCTCGGGCACGAGCGGGCGGGCGTTGTACTCCGACGCCATGACGGCCCCGTAGGCGCCCGCCGAGCGGAACGCCACCAGATCGCCCGCCGCGAGCCGCGGCAGCCGGCGCGCGCGCGCGAAGCGGTCGCCGCTCTCGCAGACCGGGCCCACCACGTCGTAGGCCGCGAGGTCGGCGCCGGGCGCGGGCTCGGCCACCGGCACGATGTCGTGATGCGCGCCGTACATCGCCGGGCGCAGCAGATCGTTCATCGCCGCGTCGAGGACGACGAACGCGGGGGCGACGGGCGCCGGGTCGGCCCCGCCGTCGAGCCCGCCGTCAAGCCCGCCGCCCTCGGACGCGCGGGGGCCGCCGGTCGTCCCGCCCGCGAGGCGCGCGCCCGAGGGGTCGGCCCCCATGGCCGCTTCGTCGGCCGGACCCGCCCGCGGGCCGGCGCGGGCGCCCGATCGCGGATCCTCTTCCGCCGCGCGACGCGGACCGCCTTCGGCCGAGAGGACCAGCCCCGCGCGACCGCCCCCCCCCTCGCCCGGCTTGACGTAGATTACGCGCGAGACGAGGATCCCGGCGTTGCCGGCGATCAGCCGTCCGGGCTCGATCTCGATCGCGCAGCCGAGATCGCCCACCGCGCGCCGGGCCATCTCGCCCCAGGCCGAGGGCGGCGGCGGGGCCGCGCCGGCGCGCTCGTAGGGGATGCCGAGGCCCCCGCCGAGGTCGAGCCTTCGGATCGCGTGGCCATCGGCGCGCAGCGCGCGGGTCAGGTCCGCGACCTTGCGGTAGGCCGCCTCGAAGGGCGCCAGATCGGCGATCTGCGAGCCGATGTGGACGTCCACCCCCACCACCTCGATCCCCGGAAGGATCGCGGCGCGGGCGTAGATCGCGCGCGCGCGCGCGATCGGCACGCCGAACTTGTCGCCCAGCCGGCCGGTGGCGATCTTGTCGTGGGTGCGCGCGTCCACGTCGGGGTTGACGCGCAGCGCGATCGGCGCCGCCGCACCCATCGAGGCCGCCACCTCCGACAGCGCCTCCAGCTCGGGCTCGGACTCGACGTTGAACTGGCGCACGCCCTCGCGCAGAGCCGCGGCCATCTCCTCGCGCGTCTTGCCCACGCCCGAGAACACGATCCGCCCCCCGGGCACGCCGGCGGCGCGCGCGCGCGCCAGCTCGCCCCCCGAGACCACGTCCATCCCCGCGCCCTCGCGCGCCAGCGTCCTGAGCACGGCGAGGTTGCCGAGCGCCTTGACGGCGAAGCAGACCAGCCGCTCGGGCGCCCAGGCCAGCGCCTCGTCGAAGAGCCGCAGATGCCGCAGGAGCGTGGCCGTCGAGTAGAGGTAGAACGGCGTGCCGACGGCCGCGGCGATCTCGGGCACGGCGACGCCCTCGGCGTGGAGCACGCCGCCGCGGTGGAGGAAGTGGTCCATCAGCCGCAGCGGCGACGGCGATCGCAGCGGCGACGGCGGTCGCAACGGCGACGGCGGTCGCGGCGGCGACGGCGATCAGGGTGCCTGCTGCGCTCGGGCCGGGGTTCGCGCTCGGATCCTTGGGGCTCGCCCCGAGGGGGCGCTGCGGAGGGCGCCGGAGCGGCCGGCCCCGCTCGGTCCTCGGGCCGGAGCGGTCCCATGGGCTCGGCAGAGCGGCGCGGGGCCCGAGCGAGGCGGCCGACGCCGAGCGGGCCCCTCACAGCCGCCCCGCCACGCCGACGCTCGCCTGGCCTGTGACCGTCACGCGCGCGTCGGCCGTGGAGGGCGCCCCCGCCACGGGCGGGCCCGGCGGGACGGGCGGCCCGTCGGCCCCGCAGCCCATGAGGACCGCTGGCAGCAGGAGGGCCAGCGCCATCGGCAGCCTCGCGCGGGCCCGCCCGGAGCCCCCCGACGACGCGCCGGGCGCCGGCCGGGGCGACCGCCGCAGGCCCACTCCCGGGATCTTGCCCGACCCAGCCCGTCGCGGCCCTCCGGCACCCGCCGGGCGCGCGCCGATCCGGGCCGCGCGGCCGCCGGATCCCGCGCCATCGTCAGCACCGGCGCGCCGCGCGCTCGACGCGGGGCGGCCCCTCGGGGCGAGCCGCGCGCCCGCGGCGGCTCCTCCGCCCCCGGTGGCCCTCGCGTCCGCCGTCATCCCAGCCGCTCCCGCCAGGCCGTGACGCGCTCGCGCACGCGCGCGGGCGCCGTGCCGCCGAAGGAGGACCGCGAGGCGATCGAGGCCTCGACGCTCAGCACGTCGAAGACGCCCTCCTCCACCGCCGGATGCACCGCCCGCATCTCCTCCAGGCCGAGCTCGGCGAGGCCGCGCCCCGAGCCCTCGGCGAGCGCCACCAGCCGGCCGGTGACGTGATGCGCCTCGCGGAAGGGCAGGCCCGCCTCGCGCACCAGCCAGTCGGCCAGGTCGGTGGCGGTGGAGAAGCCCACGCCGGCCGCGGCCTCCATCGCCTCGCGCCGAGGGGTCATGTCGCGCACCATCCCCTCCGTCGCGGCGAGGCAGAGCATGAGCGTGTCGGCGGCGTCGAAGACGGGCTCCTTGTCCTCCTGCATGTCCTTGGAATAGGCGAGCGGCAGGCCCTTCATGACGGTCAGCAAGGTCACGAGCGCGCCCGCGACGCGGCCCGCCTTGGCGCGCACCAGCTCGGCCGCGTCGGGGTTGCGCTTCTGCGGCATGATCGAGGAGCCGGTCGAGAAGCGGTCCGACAGCGCCACGAACCGGAACTGGGCGGAGGACCAGACCACGATCTCCTCGGCGAGCCGGCTGAGATGGCCCGCGCAGATCGCGCAGGCGCTCAGGAACTCCAGCGCGAAGTCGCGCGAGGCCACCGCGTCGAGCGAGTTGGCCATCGGCCGGTCGAAGCCCAAGCTGCGCGCCGTCATGTCCCGGTCGATGGGAAAGCCCGTGCCGGCGAGCGCCGCGGCGCCGAGCGGGCTCTCGTTCATCCGCGCGCGCGTGTCGAGCATCCGGCCGCGGTCGCGCGAGAGCATCTCGACATAGGCCATCATGTGGTGGCCCCAGGTGACAGGCTGGGCCACCTGGAGATGGGTGAAGCCCGGCATCGGCCAGTCCGCCCCGCGCTCCGCCTGGTCCAGCAGCGCGCGCATCAGCGCCTCGATCGCCCCGGCCATGGCGTCGATCCGGCCCCGCACCCAAAGGCGCAGGTCGGTCGCCACCTGGTCGTTGCGCGAGCGCGCGGTGTGCAGCCGCCCGGCCGCCTCCCCGACGAGCGCGCGCAGCCGCGCCTCGACGTTCATGTGCACGTCCTCGAGGGCGGGGTCGAAGCGGAACGCCCCGCTCTCGATCTCCGACATCACCGTGAGGAGGCCTTCCCGGATCGCCTCGGCCTCTGTATCGGAGACGATGCCCGTCGCCCCCAGCATCGCGGCGTGGGCGCGGGAGCCCTCGACGTCCTGGGGCGCGAGGCGGGCGTCGAAGGCGACGGACGCGTTGATCGCCTGGAGGATGGCGTCGGGCCCGCCCTCGAACCGCCCGCCCCACATGTCGTTCGCGGCGCGCGCGGCGGCGGGGGGCTCGGTGGGGCGGTCCTTCGGGCTCATGAGGATCCTCGACCTGGGAGGGACGCCGTGCTGAGGAGAGACGCCATGCTGAAGACCGCCGCCCTCTACATCGCCCTCGCCTGGGGCGCAAACGGGGCCTCGGCCCAGGATCTCGCCGCCCTCGCCACGGGCGCGATGGCCGGGCTCACGGTCCACGCCGCGCCGCTCGCGGTGCCCGAGGCCCCCCTGGAGACGCCCGGCGGCGCGCCGGCGGCGCTCCCCGAGGGGCGCCCGGCGGTGGTCAACTTCTGGGCCACCTGGTGCCCGCCCTGCCTCGAGGAGATGCCCTCGCTCGCGGCCCTCGGGGAGGCCGTGGGCGAGGAGGTCGCCGTCGTCGTCGTGGCCACGGGCCGCAACGACCCGCAGGCCGCGACCGAGTTCCTCGCCAGGGCCGGCGCGGGCGGTCTGATCGACCTGCGCGATCCCGAGGGGCGGCTGGGGCGCCGCGTCGGCGTGAGCTGGCTGCCCGTCACGCTGGTGCTCGACGCGCAGGGCCGCGAGGTCGCGCGGCTCCAGGGCATCGCGGAGTGGGACTCGCCCGAGGCTCTGGCGCTGCTGCGCGCGCTCGCCCGGGGCTAGGCGCCGCCTTGCCTCCCCCCGGGGCGCCGCGTAGGACGGGCGCGACCGGCGGCCGCACCCGCAGCGCCGCCCAGCAGGGAGGACACCCATGACCGACGTCGTCATCGCCTCGGCCGCCCGCACGCCCGTGGGCAGCTTCCTCGGCGCCTTCGCCTCCACCCCCGCCCACGATCTCGGCGCCGCGGTGCTCGAGGAGGTCGTCGCCCGCGCCGGCGTCGAGAAGGGGGAGGTCGGCCAGACCATCCTCGGCCAGGTGCTCACCGCCGCCCAGGGCATGAACCCCGCCCGCCAGGCCCACATCAAGGCCGGGCTGCCCGAGGGCTCGGCCGCCTTCGGCATCAACCAGGTCTGCGGATCGGGGCTGCGCGCAGTGGCTCTGGGCGCGCAGATGGTGGAGCTGGGCGACTTCGGGATCGTGGTCGCGGGCGGGCAGGAGTCGATGTCGATGTCGGCCCACGCCCAGACGCTGCGCCAGGGCGCGAAGATGGGCGACGTGGCGATGGTGGACACGATGATCCGCGACGGGCTCTGGGACGCCTTCAACGGCTACCACATGGGCCAGACGGCCGAGAACGTCGCCGAGCGGTGGCAGATCACCCGCGAGATGCAGGACGAGTTCGCGCTCGCCTCGCAGAACAAGGCCGAGGCCGCCCAGAAGGCCGGGCGCTTCGACGACGAGATCGTGGCCTACACCGTCAAGGGCCGCAAGGGCGACACGGTCGTGGAGCGCGACGAGTACATCCGCCACGGCGCCACCATCGAGGCGATGCAGAAGCTGCGCCCCGCCTTCGCCAAGGACGGCTCGGTGACGGCCGCCAACGCCAGCGGCATCAACGACGGCGCGGCCGCCGTGCTGCTGATGTCGGCCGAGGAGGCCGAGCGGCGGGGCATCGAGCCCTTGGCGCGCATCGCCTCCTACGCGACCGCGGGCGTGGACCCGAAGATCATGGGCACGGGCCCCATCCCCGCCTCGCGCCGCGCGCTGGAGAAGGCCGGCTGGAAGGTCGAGGATCTCGATCTCGTCGAGGCCAACGAGGCCTTCGCGGCCCAGGCCTGCGCCGTCAACAAGGACATGGGCTGGGATCCGGCCATCGTGAACGTCAACGGCGGCGCCATCGCCATCGGCCACCCGATCGGCGCGTCGGGCGCCCGCGTCCTCAACACGCTGCTCTTCGAGATGAAGCGCCGCGACGCCAGGCGCGGGCTCGCCACGCTGTGCATCGGCGGCGGCATGGGCGTGGCCATGTGCGTCGAGCGCGCCTGAGGCCGGCGCGGGGCGCGCGCGCGCCCCCCGAGGAGATCGAAGGATGGCCACCGAGAGCCGAGAGCCCTCCCTGGGCGGGGCGATGCCCGACTTCACCCTCTCGACCCCCGAGGGCGAGGCGGTGACGCTGTCGGAGGCCGCGGACCCGAACGGCGCCGTGGTGGCCTTCATCTGCAACCACTGCCCTTACGTGAAGGCGATGGCCGGGCGGCTCGCCGAGGACGCCCGCGCGCTCGCGCAGGCGGGCGTGGCGACGCTCGCCGTGATGCCCAACGACTGGGAGACCCACCCCGAGGACGCCCCCGAGCGGATGGGGGCCTTCGCCGAGGCGCACGGCTTCGGCTTCCCCTACCTGGTCGATGCCGACCAAGGGGTGGCCCGCGCCTGGGGCGCGGCCTGCACGCCCGACCTGTTCGGGGTGGGGCCGGATCTGAGGCTCGTCTATCGCGGGCGGCTCGACGACCTCGGGCCCGGGTCGAGCGACGGCCCCCGCAGGCGCGAGCTGGTCGAGGCGATGACCGCCGAGGCCCGCCCGGTGGAGCCCCAGCACGCCTCGATGGGCTGCTCGATCAAGTGGCGCTGAGGCGGGCGGCGCCGAGACGGGCAATCCCTCGGCCGCCCTTCGCTCGGGCTCGCCGGGGCCTGTCCTGAGGACCGCCGCGCGGGTCGAGCCGGCCCGCGTCGCCAGGACCGAGCCGAGACCGCCCATGACCGCGCGCCACCAGGGGCAGGAGCGAGACACCTCCCCCGTCGTCGGACGGGCCGACGGCGGTGAGGGCGACGAAGCCCCTCGGCATCTGCGCCCCGATCCGCGCGCCGCGGCGAGGCCGGGGCGTTGCGCCGCCCCGTCGCACCCCCTATCCCTGTGCCGATGTCCGAGACGAGCGCCCCGCCCCACCCCCAGCTCGTGTTCTCCGGAGGCGGCACGCGCTGCTTCTGGCACGGCGGGTTCATGGAGGTGGCGCGCGAGCGCCTCGCGCCCTCGCCCGAGCGCATCGCCTGCGTCTCGGGCGGCGTGCTCTCGGCCGCCAGCTTCGTCGCGCGTCGCGGACGACGGCTGCTCGACGTGATGGCCGAGGCGTTCGAGGCTCAGGACTCCAACGTCGCCTGGCACGACCTGGTCGAGGGCACGGGGCTCACGCCGCACCAGTCGCTCTACCGCGACATCGTGGACGAGGTTCTGGGCGACGCGGAGGCGCGCGACGCCGTGGCGGGCGGCCCCTCGCTCGAGGTCGTGCTGGCGCATCCGCCGGGGGGCCCCTCCGGCGCCGCCCGCCTCACCGGCGCGCTCGCCACCATCGCCTACGAGGCCGAGCTGCACATCCTCTCGCGTCCCGACGTGGAATGGGCCGAGGCCGCGGGGCTCGAGACCTCCCGCGTGGACGCGCGGCGCGCGGCGCGCGAGGGACAGCTCGTCGATCTCGTCTGCGCGGCGGCCGTGATCCCGCCGATCTTCGACCCCGTGACGTGGGACGGCCGGCCGGTGGTGGACGCCGGCATGGCCGGCCACGTGCCCCATCCCGAGCCCGACCGGGGCGCGACGCTGGTGCTCGCCACGCGCGCCTACCGCAACTGGCCCGATGACGGGCGGACCTATGTCGGGCCGTCCGAGGCGGTGCCGGCCGACAAGATCGACTTCACCGACCCGGGCAAGATCCGCCGCACCTGGGACGCGGGCGAGGAGGTCGCGCGCCGCTTCCTCGCGGAGATCGACCCCGACCGCCCCGAGCAAGCGGGGCCAGACGACACGACCAGCGAGGGAGGAGAGACATGAGCAAGGTAGCCCTGGTCACGGGGGGCTCGCGCGGCATCGGCGCGGCCATCTCGAAGGCGCTGGCGGCGCAGGGCCGCACGGTGGTCGCCACCTACGGCGGCAACGACGAGGCCGCGTCCAGGTTCTCCGAGGAGACCGGCATCAAGACCTACAGATGGTCGGTGGCCGACTACGACGCCTGCAAGGAGGGGGTCGCCAAGGTCGAGGAGGAGGTCGGCCCGGTCGAGATCCTGATCAACAACGCCGGCATCACGCGCGACGCGCCGTTCCACAAGATCACGCCCGAGCAGTGGCGCGAGGTCATCGACACCAACTTGGGCGGCGTCTTCAACATGACCCACCCGGTCTGGCCGGGGATGCGCGAGCGCAAGTGGGGGCGGATCGTCACCATCTCCTCGATCAACGGCCAGAAAGGGCAGTTCGGCCAGTCGAACTACGCCGCCTCCAAGGCGGGCGACCTCGGCCTCACCAAGTCGCTCGCGCAGGAGGGCGCGCGCTACGGCATCACCGTCAACGCGGTCTGCCCCGGCTACATCGCCACCGACATGGTGATGGCGGTGCCCGAGAAGGTGCGCGAGGGCATCGTCGCCCAGATCCCCGTGGGGCGCTTGGGCGAGGCCGAGGAGATCGGCCGCTGCGTCGCGTTCCTCACCTCCGACGAGGCGGGCTTCGTCACGGGCTCCACGCTGAGCGCCAACGGCGGCCAATACCTCGCCTGAGGACGCCCCCTCCGCCGGGCGCGCTCGTCGCGCCTGGCGAATCGGGGGGCGCATGGCGAGGCGGCGGCCCGTCCTCGGGCGAGCCGACCCGCCCTCCCCGCCCGACGGGCGCAGGCCGCGCCGTCTCGGGGCGCCGGCCGCGCCGATGGCCCCATGGGCGCACGCGCCGCGACGGCGGCATGATCCGCTGAGGCGGACGCCCCGCCTCGCAGGCGGACGCTCCGTCTCGCAGGCGGACGCTCCGCCTCGCCGGTGGGCGTGCGCCGGAACGCGGGAGCCCGCCGGCGAGGCGCCCTTCAGGGAGAGGGCATGAGCGACCCGACCGGACCGACATGCGCGGATCGACCGTCCGCCCCGCCGCGCAGGCGCCGCAGCCCTTCGGACGGGCGCCGGCGCCGATCCCGATTTCGGGCCCGGGCCCGGCGCGGTCCGCGATCCGCGCGATCCCGAGCGCCGGCGCGCGCCCGGCTCGACCTCCGGCTGCCGCGTCGGAGTCGCCGGGTGCGAGCGGCCTCGTCCGTGCGCCCCGCTCCCCGACGCGACGGGCTCCTGCGAGGGCGCGCCGCCCTCGGCGGGGCGACGGACGGCGCGGCCCGCGTCGCGTGGCCCCCGCCCCTGCGGGCCGCCCCGGCGTGAGCCGGCGGGCCGCCACGCTCACGGGGCTCGTCGCGGTGGCGCTCTGGTCGGCGCTGGCTCTGCTGACGGTGCGCACCGCGCCCGTCCCGCCGATGCAACTGCTGGCGATGACCTTCGCCATCGGCGCCGCCATCGGCCTCGCCTGGACGGCGGCCACAGGCGGGCTCGGGACGCTCGCGGCGATCCCGTGGCGGGTCCACGCCTTCGGGACGGCGGGGCTCTTCGGCTATCACGCGCTCTACGTCTCGGCGCTGCGGCGGGCGCCCGCGGCCGAGGCGGGGCTCATCGCCTATCTCTGGCCGCTCCTGATCGTGCTGCTGTCGGGCCTGCTGCCGGGCGAGCGGCTGCGGGCGGGCCACCTCGCGGGCGCCGCGCTGGGGTTCGCCGGCGCGGCCGCGATCCTGGCGCGCGGCGGGCTCTCGGGCGACGCCGCCGCCCTGCCGGGCTACGGGCTGGCGCTCATGGCGGCGCTGGTGTGGTCGGGCTACTCGGTCGTCTCGCGCCGTCTCTCGCGGGTGCCGACGGCGAGCGTCGCGGCGTTCTGCGCCGCTACCGCCTTGCTGTCGCTGGCGCTGCACCTCGCCTTCGAGGAGACGGCCTGGCCCGAGGGGGCGTCGGGCTGGGCCGCGGTGGGCGCCCTGGGCGCGGGGCCGGTGGGGGCCGCGTTCTACGCCTGGGACGTGGGCGTGAAGCACGGCGACATCCAGGCGCTGGGGGCCGCGGCCTACGCGGCGCCCCTGCTCTCGACGCTGGCGCTCGTCGCGGCGGGGGTGGCGGCGCCGTCCTGGCATCTCGCCCTGGCGGCGGCGCTGATCACGGGGGGCGCGGCGCTGGCGGCGCGCGCGAGCGCCCGCGCCCGCTGACGCCGCGCCCTGGAAACCGAGAACTAGCTGTCCGAGAGTCGGGTGATCTGCTCCTTGAGCATGAGCTTCTGCTTCTTCATCTGCGCGATGCTGAGGTCGTCGGAGGCGGGCGAGCGTTGCGCCGCCTCCACCGCCTTCGAAGATCCTGGTGCTTCCGCCGCAATTCGGCGATATGCGAGGTCAGGGTCATGCGTCGCTCCTCTCCGGTGGCAAGGAGGGCAGAGCCGCCAAGCGCCTCGGCCCGATGTGATCCTAGCACGCAGTCCGCCATGGCAACCCCCAACAAACCGTTGACGGGCACGGTGTCGCCGCGCCGCTGCATCGTGCGGCACCGCGCGGGCGCCGAGGCCGCGAGGACGCAGGCGCGGCGGGCGCCCGGCTCGAACGGCGAGGGCGGCACGCCCGGCGCCGAGGCCGCGCGCGGGGCTCGCTCGCCATGAAAGGCCGTGCGGGGGGCGCCGAGCCGAGCGTCCGGCCCCGCCGGTCATGGCACCGCGGAGCAGGGCGGCGCGGGCGGTCCCAGGATCGAGGCGCGGGCGTGCGGCGACGGGGGCGGGGGCGGGCCCGCTCAGAGCTCGATGTCGTTGTCGCGCAGCACGGCCGCCGCGCGGAAGTGATCGCGCTCGCGCACCATCAGGCGGCGCGGCAGGACGCCGATGGAACCCTCCAGGACGCTCATGTTTACGTCCATCGGGAAGGTCTCTATACCCTCGCCGTCCAGGAGCGCGGTGGCGAAGGCGATGACCGTCGGGTCCGTGGTTCGCAGGAGTTCCTTCATGGCCGAGACCAGCATAGCCGCGCCGCGCCCCGGCGCCAAGGCCGCCCCTGAGCCCTTCGGGCCCACGCCCCAGGAGCGCCTCGCGCGCCTGCTCGCGCCCGAGATGGCGCGCGTCTCGGGCGTGATCCGCGAGCGCATGGCCTCGCGCACCGCCCCGCGCATCCCCGAGGTCACCGCGCATCTGGTCGAGGCCGGCGGCAAGCGCCTGCGCCCGCTGCTCACGCTCGCCGCCGCCAAGCTCTGCGGCTGCGGCGAGGGCGACGAGGACCACCACGTCCGCCTCGCCGCCACCGTCGAGTTCATCCACACCGCGACGCTCTTGCACGACGACGTGGTGGACGAGAGCCGGCAGCGCCGCGGCCGGCCGACCGCGAACCTGCTGTGGGACAACCAGTCCTCGGTGCTGGTGGGCGACTACCTCTTCGCGCGGGCCTTCGAGCTGATGGTCGAGACGGGCTCGCTGCGCGTCCTCGGGATCCTCTCGCGCGCCTCGGCCACCATCGCCGAGGGCGAGGTGCTCCAGCTCACCGCCTCGCGCGACCTGGAGACCTCCGAGACGGTCTATCTGGAGGTGGTGCGCGGCAAGACGGCGGCGCTCTTCGCCGCCGCCTGCGAGGCGGGGGGCGTGATCGCGGGCGCGCCCGACGCGCAGGTGGAGGCGCTCAGGCGCTACGGCGACGCGCTCGGCGTGGCGTTCCAGATCGCCGACGACCTGCTCGACTACGCAGGCGAGCCCGGCGCGACCGGCAAGAACGTGGGCGACGACTTCCGCGAGGGCAAGCTGACGCTGCCGCTCATCAAGGCGGTGGCCGCCGCCTCCGCCGAGGAGCGGGCCTTCCTCGACCGCGCCATCGGCCGCGGCCGGCGCGAGGAGGGCGACCTCGACCGCGCCCTGGCGATCCTGGCGCACCACGGCGCGATGGAGGCCACGCGCGACGAGGCGCTGGCCTGGGCCGCCCGCGCCCGCGCCGCCCTCGCAGCCCTTCCCCCCGGCGAGATCGCCGACGCCCTGCGCGACCTCGCAGGCCAGGTCGTCACCCGCGTCGGCTAGGCGGGACGCGCCGAGCGCGCATCGGGGCGGCGGTTGCGCGTCGAGTCCTGAGGCCCACCGCGGCGCGCCCCTGGCCTCCGAGCCGGGGGGCCTCGGTCCTTCCAAGCGGGGCGCTCGGGCACGGGGCGCGGGGCCCCCCGCATCCCCGCGCGGAGGCCCCCGTCGGGCTCCGGATCGAGGGCCGAGGCTACGGCACGATCCGCGGGCCCCGAAGCTCGCGGTCGGCGCCCCGAGGCGCAGACCGCGCTCGGGCCTCAGCCCAGCACCGGCGCCGCGCGGACCCACCAGTGGGGCTCGGCGACCCGGATGGCGGCGCATGCTCGCTCGGCCGCGGCGAGGTCGCGGCAAAGGCCGAAGCAGGTGGCGCCCGAGCCCGACAGGCGCGCGAGATCGACGCCGGGTGCCGCGCGCAGCCGTGCCAGCGCGCGGCCGATGGCGGGCTCCAGGCGCTCGGCCGGGGCCGCGAGATGGTTGGCCCGGCCCCCGAGCCAGCGGACCAGCGCGTCGTAGGACGACCCCTCGGGGACGGCGCCCATCGGCTCGCCCTCCGCTCGCTCCAGCGCGGCGAACACCGATGGCGTCGAGACCGACACGCCGGGATTGACCAGCGCCAGCGCCATCGGCGGGAGCCACGCCACGGGCTCGACCCGCTCACCCACGCCGCGCATCCGCGCGGGCGATGCCGCGAGGCACACCGGCAGGTCGGCGCCGAGCGCCAGCGCCTCGTCCCCGTCGAGCGGCGCCACGCCCCACAGCGCCGACAGCACGCGGATCGCCGCCGCTGCGTCCGACGAGCCGCCTCCCACCCCCGAGGCAGGCGGCAGCGCCTTGGCCAGCGTCAGCGCCGCGCCCGCCTCCACGCCCCGCGCGTGGCGCAGCGCATGAGCGGCGCGCAGGACGAGGTTGCCCTCGACCGGCACGGCGTCAGCGAACGGCCCCTCGACGGCGAGCGTCAGATCGCCCGAGGGCGCGGCGGCGACCCGGTCGCCCAGGCCCGCGAACACGACCAGGCTGTCGAGCAGGTGGTAGCCGTCGGCGCGGCGCCCGGTGACGTGGAGCGCGAGGTTGACCTTGGCGGGCGCGAAGCCGGGGCTCATGGTCATGAGAGGCCTCCCTCTCATCGGTCGAGTGATCGGACGGACAGCGGAATCGAGAGAGGGTCGGCGGCGACATAAGCCGCGCTTGGCCCATGGGCGACGCCCAAAACTAGCCGCGCACACCGCCCAACCTCCAAGTTGAGGCGGCGATGCCCCAATCGACCCGATGATCGTCGTGAAACCGGCTGCCGCAGACCCGAACTCGGAAGCCTACCAACCAACATCGATCTCCATTGCGGGAAGGCCTCTATGATGCGACCGAGAAGGCCATCCCGTCAGAACGTTCCGTGTGTGCGCGCACGGATTGCTTACCCTTCCACTGAAGAAGATGTCCTGAAGCTGCTAAGGGAGCCACGACGAAGCTCTCTTCTCCCGCCGCCCGACACCAGCTGGCTGCAGCCGAGGCTCGAAGTTGTGTTGTTGGCCTACTCCGGCTACCTGCACCGCAACCGCAGTCTTGAACGGTAGGGTAGGACGGACGAACGTCGCGGCTCGGCCCGACGCGGCTCCTGCTGAAACGCGGCTTAAAGCGAGATCGAGCCACGGCCGAACCCGGCCCCGGGGGGCCCTCACATGTTGGGGTAGTTCGGCCCGTCCCCGCCCTGGGGCACGGTCCAGACGATGTTCTGGCTCGGATCCTTGATGTCGCAGGTCTTGCAGTGGACGCAGTTCTGGAAGTTGATCTGGAAGCGCTTGCCGCCCCCTTCCTCGTCCACGAACTCGTAGACCCCGGCCGGGCAGTAGCGCGTCGAGAGCCCCTGGTAGCGCGGCCAGTTGACCTCGACGGGCACCGAGGGGTCGCGCAGCTTGAGGTGGCAGGGCTGGTGCTCCTCGTGGTTGGTGCCCGAGAACGACACGCTGGTGAGCTTGTCGAAGCTGAGCCGCCCGTCGGGCTTGGGGTAGTCGATGACCTTGTGGTCCTTGGCGAGCCCGGTGGCCTCGGCATCGCTCTTGCCGTGCCGGATCGTGCCCATGACCGAGAATCCCGCGAGGCTCTGGGTCCACATGTCGAAGCCGCCGAGGCCCAGCGAGGCCGCCATGCCCATCTTCGACCAGATCGGCTTGACGTTGCGCACGCGCTTGAGGTCGCGGCCCACGGGCCCCGAGCGAAGCTCCTCGTCGTAGCCCTCCAGCACGTCGCCCGAGCGGCCCTCGGCGAGCGCGCGGTGGGCGTGCTCGGCCGCGGCGAGCCCCGACAGCATCGCGTTGTGGTTGCCCTTGATGCGCGGCACGTTGACGAGCCCGACCGAGCAGCCGAGCAGCACGCCGCCCGGGAACGCGGCCTTGGGCATCGACTGCCAGCCGCCCTCGGAGATCGCGCGCGCCCCGTAGGCGGTGCGCTTGGCCCCCTCCAGCAGCTCGGCCACCATCGGATGGTGCTTGAAGCGCTGGAACTCCTGATAGGGCGAGATGTAGGGGTTCGAGTAGCCCAGGTGGACCACGAAGCCGACATAGACCTGCCGGTCCTCCAGGTGGTAGATGAAGGAGCCGCCGCCGGCGTTGCGGCCCAGGGGCCAGCCCATCGTGTGCACGACCCGCCCGGGGCGGTGCTTCTCGGGCGCGACCTCCCAAAGCTCCTTCATGCCGAGGCCGTATTTCGGCACGTCGGCGCCCGCGGCGAGGTCGAATCGCTCGATCACCTGCTTCGACAGGCTCCCGCGCACGCCCTCGGCCAGCATGACATACCTGCCGCGCAGCTCCATGCCGGGCTCGTAGCCCTCGCCCGGGGTGCCGTCGGGGTTCAGGCCGAACTCGCCCGCGACCACGCCCGCGACCGAGCCGTCCTCGCGGTGGACGAGGGCGGAGGCCGACATGCCGGGGAACACCTCGACGCCCAGCTCCTCGGCCTGCGCCGCCATCCAGCGGCAGACGTTGCCCATCGAGACGACGTAGGTGCCGTGGTTGCTCATCAGCGGCGGCATGACGGCGTTGGGGATGCGCATCCTGCCGGCGGGCCCGAGGACGTAGAAGCGGTCCTGGGTCACGGGCACGTCGAGAGGCGCGCCGCGCGCCGCCCAGTCGGGGATCAGCGCGTCGAGCCCCACCGGGTCGAGCACCGCGCCCGACAGGATGTGCGCGCCGACCTCGGAGCCCTTCTCGATCACCACCACCGACAGGTCCGCGTCGAGCTGCTTGAGGCGGATCGCCGCCGAGAGGCCCGCGGGCCCCGCGCCGACGATCACCACGTCGCAATCCATCGCCTCGCGCTCGACCTCGGCCATGGACCGCCTCCCTGCGTTTCGCCCGCCCTGCATATCAGGTCGCGCCGCCCGGGGGTCAATCGCCGATCGGGCAACCGATCCGGCGTCACGACGACGCGCGGGCCCGGTGTCGGGGCCATGCCGGGTGACGCGGGGCCGCGCCTTGCAATCGCGCCCCCCCTGCGGCACGGATACGGCCTGCCTCGGGCATGGAGGGGAGGCCCCATGGACAAGATCCCGCTGACGCGCGGCGGCTACGACGCGCTCGACGCCGAGCTCAAGCGCCTGAAGTCGCAGGAGCGCCCGGCGATCATCCGCGCCATCGCCGAGGCGCGCGAGCACGGGGATCTGTCCGAGAACGCCGAGTACCACTCGGCGCGCGAGAAGCAGTCCTTCGTCGAGGGCCGCATCAAGGAGCTCGAAGGGGTCATCGGACGCGCCGAGGTGATCGACCCCAGGAGCCTGTCGGGGCCGGTGAAGTTCGGCGCCA
This sequence comes from uncultured Alphaproteobacteria bacterium, assembly GCA_963799455.1. Classification (GTDB taxonomy): domain Bacteria; phylum Pseudomonadota; class Alphaproteobacteria; order Rhodobacterales; family Rhodobacteraceae; genus CAWCXF01. The sequence continues at coordinate 1,033,558 of CAWCXF010000008.1, forward strand.
CCGTCACCGTGCTCGACGAGGACACCGAGCGGGAATCGACCTACCAGATCGTCGGCGAGCCCGAGGCCGACATCGAGGCGGGCAAGCTCAACCTCGCCTCGCCCTTGGCGCGCGCGCTGATCGGGCGCGACGAGGGCGACAGCGTCGAGGTGCGCACGCCGCGCGGCGAGCGCACCTACGAGGTGGTGCGGATCGCCTACCTCTGAGATGGCCGCCCCGGACGCCTCCCTCGGGCCCGTCCCGCCGCCTCGCCTCGGGGGCCGGCGCTCGTGATGAGCTTCGACGAGGAGCCCTCGGGCGGGCGGGCGCGGTCGCCCGAGGCCTGGGCGGCGGCTCTCACGGCCGCCTGGCTCGTCGCCGTGGGGATCGGCTGGATCGTGCTCGGCGCCTGGGCCTGGGGGGCGGTGGCCGTGCTCGCGGCGCTGCTGCCGCTGGGCCTGATCTGGCTCGCCGCGGCGACGGCGCGCCAGGCCGCCCGCGCGACGGCCGACCGCGAGCGGCTGAGCGGGGAGATCGACGCGCTGCGGGCCGAGCTGCGCGCGCTGGCACCCGATCGCCCGCCCGAGGAGGCCCGGGGCCGCGCCGGGCGGGCGCGCCGGGACGGGCCTCGGCGGGGCGGGCCCCGGGACGACGGGCCCCGAGACGACGGGCCGGTGGTCGTGGCCCGGCCCTCGCGGGCGTCCGTGCCCCCCGAGACGGCCGAGCGCCCGACGGCGGCGCGCCCGGAGCCCCCGCCCCTGCCCGCGCCGACCTTCATCCGCGCGCTCGACTTTCCCGAGGACGCGGACGACGAGGCGGGCTTCGAGGCGCTCGCGCGCGCGCTCGACGACCCCCACGCGCGCAAGCTGGTGCAGGCGAGCCAGGACGTGCTGACGCTCCTGAGCCAGAACGGCGTCTACACGGACGACCTGCACGCGGCGCCCGCCCCGCCCGCGCTCTGGCGGCGCTTCGCGGGCGGCGTCAGGGGGCCGAGCGTGGCGGCGCTGGCCGGCGTGGACGACGCCTCGGCGCTGGAGCTGGCGAGCGCGCGGATGGCGCGCGACACCGTCTTCCGGGATGCTGCGCACCACTTCCTGCGCCAGTTCGACCTCGGGCTCCAGCGCTTCGTGGCGCACGCCTCCGACGAGGAGGTCGCGGCCCTGGCGCAGACCCGCACCGCGCGCGCCTTCATGCTGCTGGCGCGCGCCGCGCGCAGCTTCGATTGATACGAGCTCCGGCTGATCAGTTCGGTCTGACGCGAGCTGATCAGCCGGAGTTCGTGTGAGAGGTGAGCGCGTCGGCTGCTCGACAGAGGGCGCGCCGCACGCCGGCGTCGCCAACTCGACCGATGCCGCCCGACCAGCCCATGTCGCCCGGCCGCCCTCGCCGGGGCGTCAGGCCGAAGGGCGCGCGCCCCGTCGCGCCCCCGTCGCGCGCCCGTCGCGCGCCCGTCGCGCGCGCTTGCGAACCTCGAGGGGTCGTCCATGCCCGCGCCGTGGGTCATCGCCACCGGCGGCCCGACGCCCGGGGCCGTCGTCGGGCGGCGGCAGGGCTCGCTCACCTTCGCCCGGGCGGCGATCGGCCGGTCGAGCGCGTCGATCGCGCCTGCGGGCCGGTCGACGACCTCGACGAGAGGCCGCGGGACGGGTCGCAGGCCCGGATCGTCCAGCGCCGCGTCGACCAGGGCGCGGGATCCCGGGCGGGCCGGCCTCGCAGGTCTCAACCCCTCGGCCTGAAGGATCGACCAGACGGCGCCCGCGCAGGTCGAGCGACTGGCGGCGCCGCTGCTCGCGCACGGCCAGGAGCGCGCTCCCGCCGTGCCCCGGGCGACCTGACCCAGGCCGGGCGGAACGCCTTCGCCCGCATCAGGTCGGCGAGGCCGCGCGCGTCGTCGCTCGTCGGTCTTGTTGCCGGAGCCCGCGCGCAAGGTGGCGGCCGCGTGCGTCGCATCGATCTGGCGCGGCGGCGCAGGGGGCCAGGGGGGCCAAGGGGGAGTGCCATGCAGGCCGGCGCGTCGGCCTCGGCGTCGCCCACGAGCGCGGCCTGGGCCAGCGGGCTCGGGGCCGCTCGGCGGCGTGGGCCGCCCGGGCGGCCCAGGCGTGGCCGGGCTGGACGCAGGCGTGACGGATCGCGGCCGCGACGACGCTGGTCCGGGCGCAGGCCGCGGGCGAGCGCGCCCCTCGCCCGACGACCCCGGTGGCCACCGCCCTCGACGCCGCGGGCGATGGGAATGCCCCACCCCAGGCAGAACCCTCGGCGCCCCCCTCGGCGCCCCCGAAATCACACCACCGCGGACGCTACCGGTGCAGCCGCTGGGCGTATCTCCGTCCCCGTGCAGGCCCTGCTTCGACATGGTCTCGTGGATGAGGCCATGCCGGTGTTCGACTACGGCTGCGGTCGAGGCGACGATGTCCGGGCCCTGCAGGCCATGGGCTTGCGCGCGGAAGGGTGGGGTCCGCACCATGCGCCGGAGGCGACGCCGGCCCCCGCTACGGTCGTCAACCTCGGCTACGTCCTCGACGTGGTCGAGGAGCCATCCGAACGAGTCGAGGTCGCGCGCAAGGCCCGGGCGTTGACCCGTGGGGTGCTCGCGGTGGCGTTCTGATCGAGGGCCGCGCCGACGTCAGCGGGCAGCAGCCTCAAGGGGACGGAATGGACTCGCCCCCCTGGGGCGGACGTCCCGGAGCTCTTTCAGGGGGTGTCGGAGACCGCCCGGACGAGGCCGCCCCGTCCTTGTGAGGTCCGGCGTCGGATGATCGAGCGTGTGCGTTTCGCACGCAGGCCCGGGGAGCTCGCGCGCGAGTCCGAGCCGACGGCGGTGTCCGTCGCCAGCCGGGTGCTGCCCGGGCCGGGCGCGATGCCGGCCGCCGAGGCGACGGCCCGACGGGCGGGGGGCGCGAGGAGTGGGTGCGCCTGCGCCGCGAGCTCGGAGCGGGCTCGCAGCGAGCGCGTCGGGAGCGCGGCGTCCCGGCGAGGGCGGCGGCGCAGGTCTCGCGCGGGAGCGCCGGGCGCCCCCGAGCGGGTCCCCCTCCACGGGCGCGAGACCTGGGCCGTGCACCCTTTTCCGCACGATGGCCCCGGCCCCGGGGGTCTCGACACCGGGATGGCACGCCTGGCGGGATCGGCCAGCCTCGGCCCGCGCCGTGGCCGACGCCCACCCCTGCGGCGCGACGGTCGGGATGAGGGCCTGCATCGCCTTCGGCGATGCGCCGGCGGACTTGGTCGTCGCGCGCGGCGGCCGTCCTGGCCCGCGTTGGCGATTGAGGACGCTGCGGCGGCGGCTCTCGACGTCGAGATCGAGGGGTCGCCGCGTGATGGACGAGCCCGCCTGCGGCGGCGAGCGTCGTGGCGGGGTCCGGGAAGATCCGACCCCGCTCGGCCCGAAGGGCTGGCTGGCGGTGATCAGGATGGAGCGCCGCGCGTGAGCCGCGCCCCGATGATCTCGAAGAGGACGCTCGTCTCGGCCCGATCCTCGGCGAGGCAGGCGAGGTCGCCGAGGAGGCGCCCGCCCGCGGCGCCGCGGTGGCGACGGGCCGCGCAGGCGTCGCGCCGGCATGCCCGAGATCGACCGCCCCAGGCCTGCTCGGCCCCGTCCGATCAAGACCGCCTCCCGCCGCCTCGAGGCGTTCGAGCGGATCGCCATGCGGCGCCACAAGCTCGACCGGGAGGCCGTGGCCCGCCTCGCCGCAGCCGTCATCCCGCGCATGACGAGCCTCGACGGGCCGCCCCCGCGCAGGCCGCGCGAGGGGCGCCTCGGGCTACCTCCGCCGCCCCTCGCGCAGCCAGGCGCCGACCATCAGCGCGCCCGCCAGCAGCAGATAGGCCCAAGGCGGCAGCAGCGCGGCGACGCTCACGTCGGTCGTCAGATGCGCCTCGCGCGGCGTGAGCCCGATCCAGCCGCGGCCCGCGGCGTCGCGGCCGGGGCGGACGTCGCGCAGCGCGGGCAGGCCGTCCTCGACGCGCAGGATGCCGCCGCGGGTGGCCTCGACCAAGGGCTCCAGCGCCTCGGCGCCCGCGATGGTGCGCTCGAACTCGCGCGGGGCGGCGGGGCCGACGCCGATGACGGTCTCGCGCTCGCCGTCCGCGAGGCGCCACAGGCCGAGCTGGGCGGCCTCCACCTCGCCCTCGAACACGCCCGGCGCCGTCTCCTGCAGGCTCAGCACGTCCTCGGTCCCGTCGGGCGCGGTGACGGCCACGTCGCCCACGCCCTCGGCCAGCGTGCGGCGCGTGACGGCGATGGTCGCGCCGTCGGTCTCGGCCGTCAGGGCCTCCTCCTCCAGCTCGGGCTCCTTCATCAGCCAGTGGGCGAGGCGGCGCAGCAGCTCGAGCTGCGGCCCGCCGCCCTCGAAGCCGCGCGACCAGAGCCAGGCCTGATCGGAGGCGAGCAGCGCCACGCGCCCCTCGCCCTCGCGCGCGAGCACCAGGAGCGGGCGCTCGTCCGCCCCGCTCATCACGGTCTCGCCCTTTGCCGCCTCGACCTCGACGAGGCGCAGCCAGCGGCCCCAGCCGGGCTCGCCGTCCTCTCCCTCGGGCGCGAAGGCCTCGAGCCCGCGCGTCACCGGATGGCGCTCGCCGAGATCGGTGACGCGGGGGGTGAAGCCCTCCTCGATCACGCGGCCCGTGGGCTGCGCGGGCAGCGCGTCGCCCAGGGGCGAGCGCGCGAGGCTGTCGGCGGAGGCGTATTCGGGGCCCGCGGCGACCAGCACCGCGCCGCCCTCCTCGACGTAGCGGCGGATGTTGTCGAGATAGACGCCCGGCAGGATGCCGCGCAGGCGGTAGCGGTCGAACACGATCAGGTCGAACTCGTCGATCTTGTCGAGGAACAGCTCGCGCGTCGGGAAGGCGATCAGCGACAGCTCGTCCACCGGCACGCCGTCCTGCTTCTCGGGCGGGCGCAGGATGGTGAAGTGGACCAGATCCACCGACGAGTCGGACTTCAGCAGGTTGCGCCAGGTGCGCTCGCCCGGATGCGGCTCGCCCGAGACGAGGAGCACGCGCAGCCGGTCGCGCACGCCGTTCATCTGGACCACGGCGGCGTTGTTCCTCGCCGTCAGCTCGCCCGCGGCCTCGGGCGTCTCGAAGCGGATGACGTTGCGGCCCGCGTGCGGCAGCGTGACGGGAAGCTCCAGATCCTCGCCGACCGGCACCTGGAACGCCATCGGCTCGCCGCCGTCCACGGAGATGGTGAGCGCGGCGGTGCCGTCCGCCGTCGCGGGAACGTCGCCCTCGCGGGGCACGTTGCCCTCGTCGTCGATGCGGATGGTCAACATGACCTCCTCGTCGAGGATGGCGAAGGCGGGCGCGCCGAGGACGGACAAGCGGCGGTCCCAGTCCTCCTCGGAGCCCGTCAACAGGACGTGGAAGGGGGCGGGAAGCTCGGGGGCGGCCTCGGCGTCGTGGATGCGCCCGTCGGTGACGGCGAGGACGCCCGCGAGCCGCCCGCGCGGCTCCTGCGAGAGCGCGTCGCGCAACGCGCCCATCAGCAGCGTGCCGGCGTCGCCCTCCCCGTCGGGCACGGGGACGCGGCGGACCTCGGTGTTGGGGCGCGCGGCGATGCGCTCGGCCATGGCGTCCGCGGCCTGCGTCGTCTGCCCAGCGCGCTCCCCGATGCGCGACGAGGCGGTGGCGTCCTCCAGCATCACCACGATGTCGGTGAGCGCCTCGCGCTCCTCGGTCTGGAGCGAGGGGCCGAGCAGCGCCGCGATCACCGCGAGGCCCGCGAGCGCGCGCAGCCACCAGCCGGGCAGGCCGCGCGCCAGCGCCAGCGCCACCGCGGCGAGCGCCAAGGCGCCCGCGGCGGCGATCACCGGCCAGGGCAGGGCAGGGTCGAGGATGATCGTGCGGTCCATCGGGTCTCCTCGGGTGCGCGGCGGCCCCCTCGCGGGGGTGCGGGCTCAGAGCGTGCGGCGTCGGGCGGCGAAGCCGAGGGCGAGCGGCGCCCGCCCCGCCCGGCCCCTCGGCCTCCGGCCGGGGTCGCGGCCGGCCGCCGTCACTGCCCCAGCCGGTCGAGCAGGGCCGGCACGTGCACCTGGTCGGATTTGTAGTTGCCGGTCAGCACGTGCATCACGAGGTTGACGCCGAAGCGCAGCGCGATCTCGCGCTGGCGCTCGCCGGCGAAGCCGCGCCCGATCGGCACCAGCGGGCGGCCCTGCGCGTCCTCGGCCCAGGCGGCGGCCCAGTCGTTGGGGCCGATCACCACCGGCGTCACGTTGTCGTTGAGGTTGCGGAACGGCATCCCCTCGGCGCGCTCGGCGTCGGGCGGGGCTGCCTCGACCCAGACCTCGCGCGAGGTGCCCCGGCCGGGGAAGTCCTGCAGCAGGTAGAAGGCGCGCGTCAGCACGTGGTCCTCGGGGACCACCTCCAGGGGCGGCACGTCGAGGGGGGCGGCGATGCGTTGGAGGGTGCGCGCCTCGGGCGTCGCGGTGCCGGGCAGGTCGGCGTCGCGCGTGTCGAACAGGATCAGGCCGCCCGAGCGCAGGTAGCGGTTGAGCTTGGCGTAGGCGGCCTCCGACGGCACGGCCTGGTCGGGCGTGATCGGCCAGTAGAGCATCGGGTAGACCGACAGCTCGTCGGTCTCGGGATCGACGCCCACGGGCTCGGCCGGCTCGACGGAGGTGCGAAGGGCGAGGGTGCTCGACAGCCCGCGCAGCCCGGCCTGGGCCATGTCGTCCACCCGGGCGTCGCCGGTCAGGACATGGGCGAGCGTGACGTTCGAGGCCGCCGCGACGGCGGCCGCGTCGCCGGCCTCCTGGGCCTGGGCGGGGAGCGCGAGGCCGAGCGCCAGGAGGATCGGCGCCGCGCGGCGGAGCGCGTCCGGGACGGCGAGCGCGCCGAGGACCGCCACCCATCCCCAGTGCGCGAGCCCCCCGAGGGGCACGCCGGCTGCGGCCTCGGCGCCGCCGGGGGCGAGCGCGGCCAGGGCCAGGATCGCGCCGCCGCTACGGATCGCGCCGCCGCTGCGGGCCGCGCCGCCGTTGCGGATCGAGCCGCCGCTGCGGACGCCGCGGCGCAGGCGTCCCATCAGCAGGAGCGAGGCGATCACGTCGGCCGCGAGCAGCGCCACCGCGGCGGCCAGCAGCCAGCCGCCGAGCGGGGTCTCGCGCGGCGCCGTGGGCCGCTCGACCGGCACGCTCGCGGGCCAGGCCGCGGGCTCCAGCGCCGTCCGGGCATCGACCACGTTGAGCGCGAGCCTGCGCTCGCCGTCCGAGTAGAGGCCCGGCGGCGCCTCGGCCGAGGCGCCGGCGATCAGCGCCTCGCCCGGCACGCCGGGCCGCTCGCCGGCCTCGCGCGGCACGCCGAAGGCGTCGAGCGCGACCTCGGGCGCCCAGACCGTGCCCGCGAGATCGCCCGCGTCCTCGCCGCCCGTGGGCGCCGAGACCGCGAGCCGCTCCAGCATCCGCACGAAGAGCCCCGAGAGCGGCAGGCCCGACCACTCGGCGTTGGCGGTGACGTGGAACAGCACCACCTGGCCCTGGCCCAGCTCGCGGCGCGTCACCAAAGGCGTGCCGTCGGCGAGGCGCGCGAGCGTGCGGGAGGCCAGCTCCGGCCCCGGCTCGGCCAGCACCTGCGCGCCGACGCGCACCTCGTCGGGGACGGCGAGCCCGGCGAAGGGGCCGTCCTCGGGGAAGGGCTGGAGCGCCTTGGGCTCGCCCCAGGACATGGCACCCCCAACGGAGCGGCCGCCCGCGCGCAGGCGCACCGGCATCAACGGGTCGTCGCCCGAGCGGCCGGCGTCGGAGGCCGCGAGGCGGGGGCCCGCGAAGCGCAGCAGCAGGCCCCCCCCCTCGACCCACTCCCGAAGCGCCTCGGCCTCGGGCAGCTCGCCCACGTCGGCCAAGACGATCACGTCGGGGTTGGCGGGCAGCGCGTCCGCCACGTCGCCCTCGATGAGGTCGGCGGTGGGCGCCAGCGCCTCGCGCAGGTAGTGCAGCGGCGACAGCAGCCGCAGCCCCTCGGCCTCGCCCTCGCCCGACACCAGCGCGATCTCGCGGCGCCTGAGCGCGTCGTCGACCATCTGCACCGCGCCGGCCGAGCGCAGCCCCTCGACCTCGAAGCGCGCGACGCGGTTGCGCAGCTCGGGCGGCAGCGAGAGCGCGACCTCGGCCTCGGTCGCGCCGTCCGCGAAGGCGAGATCGGCCTCGGCCAGCGCGCGCTCGACGCCGTCGGGGCCGGGGCCGCGGGCGATCAGGCGCTCGGCGCGCTCGGGGCCCGGCGCGGGGCGCGCGGCGGTCAGGGCGATGGCGCCGTCCTCGACCGCGGGCGGGCGCAGCGCGGTGACGGGCCGTCCGGCCTCGAACACCCGCACCGGGCCGCGCGCCTGGAGCGCGGCCAGCAGCGGCCCGCGCGAGGCCCGCGCGAGGCCGTCCGACAGCCACAGCGTCTCGAAGCGGCCCTCCAGCGCGCCGGCCCACTCGGCGACGGCCCCCGGGTCGGGGGCGTAGGGCGCGGGCGTCAGGCCCGGCACGGCGCGCAGCAGCTCGCCCGCGGCCCGGAACTCTGGGCCGCCCGGCGGCAGGTCGGTGGCGAGCGCCAGCGCGGCGGGGCGGCCCGCGCGCTCGGCGCGGGCGAGCTCGGCCTCGATGCGCTGGAGGCGCGCGGGCCAGGAGGGCGCGTCGGCCCAGGTGCCGTCGGCGAGGATCAGGACCGGCCCGGAGCCCGGCGCGCCCTCCTCGGGGTTCAGGATCGGCCCGGCGAGCCCGAGGATGACGAGCGCCACGGCGAGCGCGCGGATGAGCAGCAGCCACCAGGGCGTGGTGTCGGCCTGCGTCTCCTCGTCGCGCAGGCCGAGCAGCAAGGCCACGCCGGGGAAGCGCCGGCGCGCCGGCGCGGGCGGCACGGCGCGCAAGAGGAGCCACAGGATCGGCAGCAGGACGAGCGCGAGCAAGAGCCACGGCGCGGTGAAGGCGATCGGGCCGAGGGCGAGCATCTCAGCGCCCCCCCTCGATCGCCGCGTAGAGCGTCAGCAGCATCGGCGAGGGGGGCGCCCCGGTCGAGTGCTCGAGACGGAGCCAGCCCGTGCGCCGCGCGAGGGTCTCGAGGCGCTCGCGCCGCTCGGCGAGGCGATCGAGGTAGCGCGCGCGCAGATCGCCCGCATGCAGCGTCTCGTGGCGCAGCCCGCCCCCCATCGACTCGAACACCGTGCGGCCCTGGTAGGGGAAGGCCGTCTCGGCGGGATCGAGCACCTGGAGCAGCACCCCCCTCACGCCGCGGTCGGCGGCGCGCGCGAGCGCCGCCTCGGCGGGCGCGGGCGGCCCGAGGAAGTCCGAGGCGAAGAGCGCGCGCGAGCCCGCCGGCAGCACGCCGTCGCCCGGCGCGCCGTAGTCGCCCTCCTCCACCGCCTGCGCGAGCGCGGACGCGATCCGCGTGAGCTGCCCGCGGCCGGAGCGAGGCGGGGTCTCGGCGGTCGTGAGCCCGACGCGCTCGCCGCCGCGCACAAGCAGGATGGCGAGCGCCATCGCCAGCAGCCGCGCGCGGGCGCCCTTGGGAGGGAGCGAGGACGCGGAGGCGAAGCCCATCGAGCGCGAGCCGTCCACCCACAGGCTGACCGACTGCGTGGCCTGCCACTCGGTCTCGCGCACGAAGGCCGCGTCCGAGCGCGCCGAGCGGCGCCAGTCGATCGCGCGCGAGGCATCGCCCGGGATCGCCGGGCGGAACTGCCAGAAGGCGTCGCCCGCGCCCGATCGCCGCCGCCCGTGGGCGCCCGGCAGCACCGTGGCCGCCAGCCGCTCGGCGTCCGCCAGCAGCGGCGGCAACGGGGCCGCCAACGCCTCGGCGTCGGTGCGCAGCGCGGCGGGGCTCACGGCGCGGGCCCGGCGATGCCCGCCGCGCCGCGGGGGGTCGTCGCCCGGACGAGCGGCCGGACCGGATCGCGCGCCGCGCGGCGCGGGGCGCCCGGACGGCGGCGCCTCACGCCGCCGCCTCGATGCGCGTCACATGCTCGACGGTGCGGTCGATGATGCCGCCGAGCGTCTCGCCGCGCGCGCGCGCCGCGAAGCCCAGCGCCATGCGGTGGCCGAGCACCGGGCGCGCCAGCCGCACCACGTCCTCGACCGAGGGCGCGAGCCGCCCGTCGAGCAGCGCGCGGGCGCGCACCGTCAGCATCAGGGCCTGCGCCGCGCGCGGCCCCGGCCCCCAGGCGATGGCGTCGTCGATCCAGCCCGGCGCCTCGGGACGGTCGGGGCGGCAGGCGCGCACGAGGTCGAGGATCGTCTCCACCACGCTCTCGCCCACCGGCATCCGGCGCAGCGTCTCCTGCGCCGCGAGAAGCTCGCGGGCGGTCATCGCCTCAAGCGCCTCCTCCTCGCCGACCCCGGTGGTGGCCAGCAGGATCGCGGCTTCGGTGTCGCGGTCGGGGTAGTCCACCTCGATCTGGACGAGGAAGCGGTCGAGCTGCGCCTCGGGCAGCGGATAGGTGCCCTCCTGCTCGATCGGGTTCTGGGTGGCGAGCACGTGGAACGGGTGGCCCAGGGGGCGCTCCCGCCCCGCCACGGTCACCACGCGCTCCTGCATCGCCTGCAGCAGCGCCGACTGGGTGCGGGGCGAGGCGCGGTTGATCTCGTCGGCCATCAGCAGCTGGCAGAAGACGGGGCCCTCGATGAAGCGGAACGCGCGCCGGCCGTCCTCGGCGGTCTCGAGCACCTCGGAGCCGAGGATGTCGGCGGGCATCAGGTCGGGCGTGAACTGGATGCGCGAGCCGTGCAGCCCCATCACGGTCGAGAGCGTGTCCACCAGCCGCGTCTTGCCGAGGCCCGGCACGCCGATCAGCAGGCCGTGGCCGCCGCACAGCAGCGCCGAGAGCACGAGGTCCACCACCGCCTCCTGGCCGATGAAGCGGCGCGTGATGGCGGCGCGGACGGCCGCGAGCCGCTCCTCCAGCGCCTCGATCTCGGCCACCGGATCGCCGAGGGCGGCCGCGCTCGACTGGGTCTCGATGGTCTCGGCCATGGCGGGGCTCCGTCGCGGAAGGGTTGCGGCCTGTGCGGGCCGGGCTCGGCCGGCTATATCTCGTCGGGCGTCGTCTCGAAGCAGGGCGTCGTCTCGCAGGGCGTCGTCTTGCAGGGCGTCGGCGGTCGGCCCGGCACGTCGCCTCGGACCGCAGCCTGGGGGCGAAGGGCGCAGCGGGCAACCTATCGCGGAGGCGGAGGATGGCAAAAGGCGCATCCGATGACATGTCGGTGAAACCCTCGGCGGAAGGGCTCGCCAATGCGGCGCAGGCGGCCTCGGGGAGCGGCTCTCCGCCGGTCCATCTGTGGGATCCGCCCCATTGCGGCCCGCTCGACATGGAGATCCGGCGCGACGGCACGTGGTTCTACGAGGGCACCCCGATCGGCCGGCCCGCTTTGGTGCGGCTCTTCGCCTCGATCCTGCGGCTCGACGGCGACGAATACGTGCTCGTCACGCCGGTCGAGAAGGTGGGCATCCGCGTCGAGGACGCGCCCTTCCTCGCGGTGGACTTCGAGCGGGAGGGAGACGCGCTCGTCTTCACCACCAACGTCGGCGACCGCGTCGAGGCCGGCCCCGAGCACGCCATCCGCGTGACGCGCGACGAGACGGGCGAGCCCTCGCCCTACCTCCACGTCCGCCGCGGCCTGGAGGCGCTGATCGACCGCAAGAGCTTCTATCGCCTCGCCGAGATCGGCGAGACCGCGGAGCACGAGGGCGCCCGGTGGTTCGGCGTGCGCTCGCGCGGCGCCTTCTTCCCGATGATCCCCGCGGACGAGCTGCCCGAGTGAGCCCCGAGTGAGCGGTTGCTGACGGGATGCTGTCAGCAGGGGGATCTTAAGGTGAAGGCCGTTGATCCCAACCCAGGAGCGAACGCGATGGCATCCCCCAACACCTGCGTCTGGTTCGAGCTGCCGGTCCGCGACATGGACCGCGCGATGCGGTTCTACGGCGCCGTCCTCGGGCGCGAGCTGCGCCGCGACGACACCGGCCCCAACCCGATGGCGGCGTTCACCGACATGGGCGACGCCGGCGTGAGCGGCCATCTCTACCCCGGCGAGCCCGCCGCCGGCGGCAATGGGCCGACGGTGCATCTCGCGGTGCCGAACGGGCTCGACGCGGCGGGCGAGCGGGTGCGCGCCGAGGGCGGCGCGGTCGTCTCGCCGCCGATCGAGATCCCGTCCGGGCGCTTCGTCTACGCCACCGACCCCGACGGCAACTCGATCGGCCTCTTCGAGGCCGCCTGAGGATGCGCCGCGCGGATCGCCTGTTCCGGATCGTCGAGCTCCTGCGCGGCGGCCGGGTGACGACCGCGCGGCGCCTGGCCGAGCGGATGGAGGTCTCGCAGCGCACGATCTACCGCGACATGGCCGACCTCATGGCCTCGGGCGTGCCCGTCGAGGGCGAGGCGGGCACGGGCTACGTGATGCGGCCGGGCTACGACCTGCCGCCGGTGATGCTCACCCGCGAGGAGGTCGTGGCGCTCGTCGCGGGCGCGCGGCTCGTGCGCGCCTGGGGCGGCGCCGCGATGGCGCAGGCGGCCTCCGAGGCGCTGGGCAAGATCGAGGCCGTGCTGCCCGACGCGGCGCGGGCCTCCGCCGAGCGGACGGCGATCCACGCCTTCCCGATGCCCGCCCTCGACGCCGCCACGCGCGGGCGCCTCGACCGGCTGGAGCGCGCCGTGGACGCCCGCCGCCGCGTGGGCTTCGACTACCGCGACGAGAAGGGCGCGCGCACGAGGCGTGCCGTCCGGCCGCTCGGCCTGTGGTTCTGGGGCAAGGTCTGGACGCTGGTGGCGTGGTGCGAGCTGCGCCGCGACTTCCGCATGTTCCGCGTCGATCGCATCGAAGGCCTCGCGGAGTCCGGCGCGTTCGAGCCCGAGCCCGGCCGGACGCTCGCCGACTTCCAGGCGAGCGAGGCCGCGCCGCCCGCACAGGGCCTGTGCGGGGGCCGGATTTGACCCCAGGGGCCGGCGGGGGCGATCGTGCGCGCAGGTCGAGGGAGGATCGCGGATGACGGGCACGGCGCTGATCGTCGGCGTGGGGGACGGACTGTCGGCCTCGCTCGCGCGCCTCATGGCGCGGGAGGGCTACGCCGTGGCGCTCGCCGCGCGCGACGTGGGCAAGCTCGCGGCGCTCGCCGAGGAGACCGGGGCCTCGCGCCACGCGCTCGACGCCACGGACGAGGCGGCCACCGACGCGCTCGTCGAGACGCTGCCCGGCCCGCTGCGGGTCGTGGCCTCCAACCCCTCGGCGCGGGTGCGCGGGCCCATCGCCGACCTCGACGCGGGGGCGGTTCGCCGCGCGCTGGAGGTGACGGCCTTCGGCGCCTTCCTCACGGGCCGGGCGGCCGCGCGCCGAATGCTGCGCGAGGAGCCCGATGGCGGCGTGCGCGGCACGATCCTGTTCACCGGCGCCTCGGCAGGGGTCAAGGGCTTCGCGCGCTCGGCGAGCTTCGCCATGGGGAAGTTCGCCCAGCGGGGGCTGGCGCAGTCGATGAGCCGAGAGCTGCACCCCCAGGGCATCCACGTCGCCTGGGTCGAGATCGACGGCGCCATCGGCAACCCCGGCACCGATCCGGGAGAGCCCGACTCCAAGCTCGCGCCCGACGCGATCGCCGCGGCCTATCTCGGGCTCGTCCGCCAGCCCCGCTCGGCCTGGTCCTCGGAGCTGGCGCTCAGGCCCTGGACCGAGAGCTTCTGACGCGCCCGGAGGTGCGGTCGCGGCGCACAGGCCCTCCGCGGCCGGGACCGATGGCCGTGACCATCGGCCCGATCGCCACGCCCCACGCTGCCGGCTCTCGGTCCCGGCGGCGTCCGCGGCGACCCCGCCGGCGCGGCGCGCCATGGAGCGGCCGCGCCCTTGGAACGTCGTCCGGGCTGTCCGCACCGGCCAGGCGCCCGGACGACGCGGCCACGAGAGAGCCCGGAGCGCCAGGGCTGATCCCGCCGGGACGGAGCGCGTCCTAGCTGCGGTCGGGGCGCACCGAGACGGGCCGGTCCTCGACGTCGCGCTCGCGGCCCGGGCCGCGGCCCGACTCGGCCTTGCGGGCGATCTTCAGCTCCTCGCGGGTCGCGGCGTTGCCGCCGGCCTCGGCGTCGGTCCCGAGCGGCGCGGCCGAGGGGTCGGGGAACCCGACCTTGTCGCCGGCCTCGCCGTGGTCGATGTCGTCGCGCAGCTGCGCCGCCGTGGGGGCGTCGTCTTTGCGGTCGTCGCTCATGATGTCTCTCCCATCCGGTCCACCGGCCCCGCCGGCGTGCAGAGGGCCAAGCCCGAGGCGGCGGCAAGCGTTCCGGGGCGCGTCCCGGCTCCCCCAGCGGCCGAATGTCGCCCCCGGCGGGCGACGGGCGTGGACCTCGCGCGTCGGCGAGGGACCGGGCTCGGGCAGGCCGCGCCCTGCGCCGCGCCGCCGCTCCTTGCGCGCGAAGGGCGCGGGCCGCTCGCCGGCCGCCGCCGCTCGGGCGACCTCGGCCACGCGCCGCGCGCGGGTCGGCGCCGTCCTGGCGGACTTGATCCACTCGAGCGTGCCGCGCTTGACGCTGTCGGGATAGGCCTCCCAGCCGTCGCGGGCGGTCCGAGCGCGGACTCCGGTCCCGTCGCCGCGGGCGGTCCGAGCGCGGACTCCGGTCCCGTCGCCGCGGGCGCTGCGGAGGGCTCCCGCGAGGTCGTCCGGCACCTCCAGCCGCTCCACGTCGTCGAGGAACGTCCACCAGCCGCCCGCCTTCGCGGCCTCGATCGCCGCCTCCCCCGCCCGCGTCATGCGCCCCTCGGCCCGCGCGGCCTCGGCGTGGCGCTTGTTGACCCCCGACCAGGCCGATTTCGGGTCGCGCGGCGAGATCCGCAGCATCGTGCGCGCCTCGTCGAGCTTGCGCGGCAGCGAGTCGACCCAGCCCCAGCAGATCAGCTCGCGCACGATCTCGGGCCAGGGGAGGTGATCGGGCGAGGGCTTGCGGAAGCTGACCAGCCAGACCGAGCTTGCGGCCGCATGGTGCTCCGACAGCCAGTCGCGCAGCTCGTCGCGGGAGCGGACCTCGACGCGCGGCGCCTCGGTCACGGCGCGCGGCCCGACGCCCTCAATGCGCCTCGGCCCAGCTGCGGCCGCGCCCCGCGTCCACCACGAGCGGCACCGAGAGGTCCACCACCGGGTGGTGCGCCCCCTCCATCACCGCGCCCGCCCGCTCGATCAGGGGGTCCACGTCGTCCTCGGCGACCTCGAACAGCAGCTCGTCATGGACCTGGAGCAGCATCCTGGCGTCGAGGCCCCGGGTCGCGTCCTCCATGCGGATCATGGCGCGGCGGATGATGTCGGCGGCCGTGCCCTGGATCGGCGCGTTCTGCGCCGCGCGCCGCGAGTAGCCGCCCGCCGGACCGCTGGCGCGGACCTCGGGCGTGTGGATGCGCCGGCCGAAGAGCGTCTCGACGAAGCCCTTCTCGCGGGCGAAGGCGAGCGTGCCGGCCATGTGGTCGCGGATCGCGGGGAAGCGCTCGAAGTAGCGGTCGATGAAGATCTGGGCCTGGTCGCGCGGCACCCGCGCGTTCCTCGCCAGCCCGAAGGCCGAGATGCCGTAGATCACGCCGAAATTGATCATCTTGGCCTGGCGCCGGACGTTCGGGTCGAGCCCCTCGACGGCCACGCCGAACATCTCGGAGGCGGTGCGCGCGTGGATGTCCTCGCCGCGCCGGAACGCCTCCTTGAAGGCCTCGATGTCGGCCATGTGGGCGAGGATGCGAAGCTCGATCTGGCTGTAGTCCAAGGAGACCAGCACGCGGCCCTCGGGCGCTACGAACGCCTCGCGGATGCGGCGGCCCTCCTCCGAGCGCACGGGGATGTTCTGGAGGTTCGGATCCGAGGACGCGAGCCGCCCGGTGTTGGCGCCCGCGATCGAATAGGAGGTATGCACCCGCCCCGTCCCGGGGTTGATGTGGTTCTGGAGGTTGTCGGTGTAGGTGGACTTCAGCTTCGAGACGAGCCGCCAGTCGAGCACGCGGCGGGCCAGGTCGTGCTCGGTCGCCAGATCCTCCAGCACGTCGGCGGGCGTGGACCAGGCGCCGTTGCGGCCCCGCTTGCCGCCCTGAAGGCCCATCTCGTCGAAGAGCACCTCGCCGAGCTGCTTGGGGGAGCCGACGTTGAAGGGCCGCCCGGCGAGCGCGTGGATCTCGTGCTCCAACCCGGCCATGGTCTGCGCGAAGGCGCCCGACATGCGGCTCAGCGTGTCGCGGTCCACCTCGACGCCCGCCATCTCCATGCGCGCCAGCACCGGGATCATCGGCCGCTCCAGCGTCTCGTAGACGGACGTGACGCGGTGGACGTGGAGCTGGGGCTGGAACGCGCGGTGGAGCCTCAACGTCACGTCGGCGTCCTCGGCGGCATAGGGGGCCGCGTCCTCGATCGGCACCCGGTCGAAGGTGATCATGGACTTGCCGGTGCCGATCAGCGTCTTGATCGGGATGGGCGTGTGGGCGAGGGTGCGCTCGCTGAGCGTGTCCATGCCGTGCGGGTGGAGCCCGGCGTGGAGCGCGTAGCTCATCAGCATGGTGTCGGCGACGGGGTGGACGGGCACGCCGATGCGCGCCAGCACCTTCACGTCGTACTTGGCGTTCTGGAGCACCTTCAGGACGCTCGGGTCGGCCAGCATCGGGCGCAGGATCGCCAGCGCCTCCTCCATCGGGATCTGGCCCTCGGCGAGCGCGTCGGGGTCGGGCGCGGGAGCCGCCTCGTCGCGCTCGGCGAACAGCCCGCCCTCGTCGTCGGCCTTCGGCGGCCCCGTCCGCGCCCGGTGCGCGAGCGGCACGTAGGCCGCCCGCCCCGGCGCCACGGCGAGGCTCACCCCCACCAGATCGGCGCGCATCTCGTCGAGCGACGTGGTCTCGGTGTCCACCGCCACCACGCCGACCTCATGGATCGCGGCGACCCAGGCGCGCAACGCGTCGGCGTCGCGCACCACCTCGTAGGCGGCGGGGTCGAAGGGCACGGGCGCCGCGGCCCCCGGCGCGTCGGGCTCGGGCAGCGGCGGCGCGTCGCGGCCCAAAGCGTCCGCCACGCGCCGCGTCAGCGTGCGGAACTCCATGCGGGCCAGGAAGCCCAGCACCGTCTCGGGGTCGGGCTCGCGGATCTCCAGGTCGTCGAGCCCGAAGGGCAGGTCCATGGCGCAGTCGAGCTGCACCAGGCGCTTGGAGATGCGGATCTGCTCGGCATGGTCGATCAGCGCCGCGCGGCGCTTGGGCTGGGGCACCTCCTCGGCGCGCGCCAGCAGCGTCTCCACGTCGCCAAACTCGCGGATCAGGAGTGCGGCCGTCTTGATGCCGATGCCCGGCGCGCCCGGCACGTTGTCTGTGGCGTCGCCCGCGAGCGCCTGGACGTCCACGACCTTCTCGGGGGGGACGCCGAACTTGGCCTCCACCCCCTCGCGGTCGATGCGCAGGTTCTTCATCGCGTCGAGCATCTCGACGCCGTCGCCCACGAGCTGCATCAAGTCCTTGTCGGAGCTGACGATGGTGACGCGCCCGCCCGCCTCGCGCGCGCGGCAGGCGAGCGTGGCGATGATGTCGTCGGCCTCGAACCCCTCCAGCTCCTCGCAGGCGATGCCGAAGGCGCGCACGGCCTCGCGCGTCATCGGGATCTGGGGGGACAGAATCCTCGGGCATCTCGGGCCGGTGGCCCTTGTAGTCGGGGTAGATCTCGTTGCGGAAGGTCTTCGAGCCCTTGTCGAAGATCACCGCCAGATGCGTCGCGGCGTCGGGGCCGGAGTTCCCCTCGACGTAGCGCTGGAGCATGTTGCAGAAGCCCGCGACGGCCCCCACCGGCGCGCCGTCGGACTTGCGCGTGAGCGGGGGCAGCGCGTGGTAGGCGCGGAAGATGAAGGCCGAGCCGTCGATCAGGTGGAGGTGGTGGCCGCGGCCGAAGGCGCTCATGGGCGGGGCTCCTGGACAGAGGGGTCCATCGTTCCATGATCGGCGGACGTGGGCCAGGGGGCCGCAGCCCCCTGGAACCCCCGCCCGGGGGCGCACCTGCCCCCGGACCCCCGTGGGCTGGGAAAACGACGGCTTCATGTCGTGCGCGGAGCGGCGGTCCCCGTGATCGCGTGCCATCGAGCGGCGTCCATCCGTGCCGGAGCGGCCGTCATGATTCGCCTCGCCCTGCTCGCCTCGCTCGCCCTGACGGGCCTCGCCTGGGCCGAGCCGCCCGCAGCGGTCCTGGGGCCGCCCCGACCGGCCGCGCCCGAAGAGGCCCCCGTGGCGCAGGCGCCCTGCGACAACACCCGCGACGCGGACAACTGCTCGCGCATCCTCGCCTGCGTGGGCGAGGACGGGCTGTGGTTCGACGGCCGCGCGGACGGCTGGAACAGCGGCACGGTCGAGGGCCGGCTGAGCGACGGGACGGCCTGCGCCGGCACCTGGCACTACGGGCTGCTCGGCTTCACGGCCAAGGTCGAGTTCCGATGCGAGGACGGGCGCTCCGGCCGCGCGCGCTACACCGCCCAGGATCCCGAGACCGGCACCGGGATCGGCGGGGGCGTCATGGACGACGGCACGCAGGTCCGGGCCTGGACAGGGCGCAACGTGCTCGACTTCCTCACCCCCGAGGGCGAGCGGCGCGCATCCCTGCCCTGCGAGGGCGGCGCGATCCCGATCAGCTAGGCGCCCGGCAGAGCCGCCCGGCGGAGCGCCCGCCCCGCTCCCAGCCGGTCAGCGTGCCGTCGGGGAAGTGCAGCGCCAGCCCCGAGGGCCAGCGCACGACCTCGCCGGGGCCAGCGCAGGGCGCGCGGCGCCCCGAGGGCGGGCCGAGGAGCCGCGACGTGGCCGCCACGGCCCCCGCCTGCGCCCGGCCGAAGCCGATCTCGAGGCCGGTGCCCGCGACGGCGAGGCCCGCGGGGCCAGGGACGAGCGCCTCGGGGCGGGGCGGCGGGATCGTCGGTCCGGCGCAGCCCGCGACCAGACCGAGGGCCAGGAGCGACGCCCACCGCCTCACGCCCAGGCTCGCGGGGCGTTCGCCCGGTCCGGCGCGACCTCTCGGGGGCATCGGCGAAGCGGCCCTGCCGCGCCGTGCGACCGGCGAGCCCGAGCCGCGGTCGCCTTCGCGCCTCCGGGCGTCGGCGGCCGAAGGGTGTGCCGGGCGCCTGCCCGACCGCTCACGCCCCGGCCCTCACGCCTCGGCCCTCACGCCTCGGCGTCGAGCCCGTCGCCGTCGGTCCGGTCGCCGATCGAGCCGTCCACGCCGACGTTGCTGCCGGGCTCGCGGACCTCGAACCCGCGCAGCACGAACTTCTTGTCGCAGTAGCCGCACTCGACCCAGCCGATGGTCTCGTCGATCTGGAGCCACACCCGCGGATGTCCGAGCGCCCCCTCGCCGCCGTCGCAGGCCACGTGCGCGCGATCCACGATCTCGGTCTCGGGCTCGCTCACGGTCACGGACAGGGCGTAGGGCATGGGGACGGTCTCCGAGAGGGCCGGGCGCGGCACGATAGCGCCCGTGCGCGGGCATTCCAAGCGGCTCCACCGGCCCCCGAGCGCCAGAGCGCCAGAGCGCCAGAGCGCATGAGCGCGGTGGAGGACGGCCGGGCTGCGCGGCCCGACGAGCCCCGCCGAGGCCGCCCACCTGCCTCGACCGGCGCCGCAGGCCGGCCGGCTTCGGGGTCCGGCCCCGCGCCCCGGTCGCGCGACGCGGTCCCGCCCGCCTGCGCCGGACCCTTGCCCCGCCGCCGCCGACGCCGCCGCCGCCGCCGACGCCGCCGAGGGGCCCGGCGCGCGCGGCCCCTCAGGCCCGCTCCAGCATCCGCCCGAGGGGCCTGCCGCCGAGCACGTGGACGTGCAGGTGCGCCACCTCCTGGGCGGCGTCGGATCCGGCGTTCGAGATCAGGCGGTATCCGCCCTCGTCCACGCCGGTCGCGGCGCAGACCCGGCCGATGGCGCGCGCGTAGTCGGCGATCTCGGCCTCGCTCGCTTGGGCCGCGAAGTGGTCCCAGGCGACGTAGGCGCCGCGCGGGATCACCAGCACGTGGACCGGCGCCTGGGGCCGCAGGTCGGGGAAGGCCAGGGCGTGCTCGGTCTCGAGCACCGGCTCGCAGGGGATCTCGCCGCGCAGGATGCGGGCGAAGACGTTCTGGTCGTCGTAGGTCCAGGCCATGGGCGCTCCGGTCTGAGATGCGCGCCGACATCTAGCGCGGTGACGGGCGGGACGCACCCGCCTCGGCGTCGCCCGACGCCGGCGGCGAGCGCCCGCCCGGCGCGCGGACGCCTAGATCAGCCCCTCGGCCGCCATCAGCGCGCGCAGGTCGGCCTCGGGCCGGGGGCCGATGTGGCCGATCACCTCGGCCGCGGCCACGCAGCCCATCCGCCCGCAGGTCTCCAGATCCCGCCCCGTGGCGAGACCGTAGAGGAACCCGGCCGCGAACTGGTCGCCCGCCCCGGTGGCGTCCACCGGCGTCACCCGCCGCACGGGCACCGTCACGGCCTCGGCGCCTCGGCGCACGATCACGTCCGAGCCCGAGCGGGTGCACACCACCAGGTCGCAGGCCGCGGCGGCCGCGTCGAGCGCCGATGGCAGGTCGGTCCGATAGAGCGCCTCCCACTCGCGCTCGTTGCCGATCACCACGTCCATCGGCCCCTCGACCAGCGCGCGGAACGCCGCGCGGTGACGATCGACGCAGAACGGATCGGACAGGGTGATCGCGGCGCGGCCCCCGCCCGCCCGCGCGGCCTCGGCCGCGGCGCGGAAGGCGCGCTTGCCCTCGTCGCGGTCGAAGAGGTAGCCCTCGAGAAACAGCAGATCCGCCGCCCCCATCGCGCCCGCGTCCACGTCGCCCTCCGACAGCTCGGCCGAGATCCCGAGATGCGTGTTCATCGACCGCTCCCCGTCGGGCGAGACGAAGATCATCGAGCGCGAGGTCGGCAGGCTCGCGTCCTCCACCGGACGCCCGAGGAACGCCGTGCCCTGCGCCTCCATCTCGGCCGCGTAGAACCGTCCCGGCGGGTCGTCGGCCACCCGTCCGGCGAAGCCGCAGGAGAGCCCGAGCGCGCCCAAGCCCGCCAGCGTGTTGGCGACGGAGCCGCCGGGCGCCTCGGTGCGCCGCTCCATCGCGGCGTAGAGCGCCTCGGCGCGCGCCTGCTCGACGAGCTGCATGATGCCCTTCTCGATGCCCATCTCGTGCAGGAAGGCGTCGGTCGCGGGCGCGATCACGTCCACGATGGCGTTGCCGATGCCCACCACGTCGTAGCGCCTCACGGCGCGGGCTCCGGGTAGCGCCTCACGGCGCGGGCTCCGGGTCCGCCAAAGGCACCGTCGCCTCCGTCTTGTGGGGCCACAGGCACAGGTCGCGGATCAGGCACGCCCCGCAGAGCGGCCTGCGCGCGCGGCAGGTGTAGCGGCCGTGCAGGATCAGCCAGTAGTGCGCGCGAAGCTGGAACTCGGCCGGCACGTGGTCCTCGATCGCGCGCTCGACGGCCACCACGTCGCGGCCCGGCGCCAGCCCCGTGCGGTTGCCGACGCGGAAGACGTGGGTGTCCACCGCCTGCGCGGGGTGCTTGAACCACAGGTTGAGCACAACGTTGGCGGTCTTGCGCCCGACGCCAGGCAGGCTCTCCAGGGCGGCGCGCGAGGACGGCACCTCGCCGCCGAACGCCTCCACCAGCCGGCGCGACAGCGCGATCACGTTGCGGGCCTTGTTGCGGTAGAGCCCGAGCGAGCGGATCAGCTCGGCCACCCGCTCCTCGCCCAACCCGAGCATCGCCTGCGGCGTGGGGGCCGCCTCGAACAAGGGCCCCGTGACGCGGTTGACGCCCGCGTCGGTGGCCTGCGCGGAGAGCGCCACGGCCACCGTGAGCGTGAAGGCGTTGGTGTGCGAGAGCTCGGCCCGCGGATCGGGCTCGGCCGCCTCGAAGCGCTCGAAGATCTCGCGGACCGCCTGGTATCCGAGCTGGGGCATGGCGCCCTCATGCCCGCGCGGGCCGCGGGCGGCAAGGGGCGCGGGGCCGCCTTGCGGGCAGGCGGGTCACGCCCATCGTCGGCGCCGCGACGCGGGCCGCGAGGGCTCGCCTCGTCGCCCGCCTTCGGGGATCGCCGGGCCGCGGCGCACGAGCCGTCCACCCGGCCCCGCTCGCCTTCGGCCCGCGCCGTCCCGCTGCCCCCGCCGGCTGGCCCCCGCGGCCGGGCGGGCTCGAAGGGCGTCCCCGATCGGCGGGAGCGCCTCCCCGCCACGCGCCCCGGCGCCCGCGCCCGAGACCCTTGCCGCCTGCGCCGGCGCAGGGGGGGCATCTGATCGCCGCGGGCCTCACGCCGGTCTTCGGCGCTTCGGGCCGGCGACGGCGCGCGGGTGGGCATCTGTCCCGCCTCGGAGCGCCGGCGCGGGGCCGAGCGGCTCGAAGCCCCGGGCCCCCCGGCGCGAGCGAGCCAGGGGGCCGTCTCATGCGCAGGCCCCGCCCCGCCCGCACGATCGCGCAGGATGCGGGTCGCGCGGGGGCGCCGGGCCCCCTATCCTGACCCCCAGCGAGACAGGAGACGACCATGGACGGCGCGCCCCTCCCCGAGAGCCCCAGCGCCGAGAGCGCCGAGGAGCTTGCCGGCGCCTATCACTACCGCCTCATGGCGCGCGCCATCGCGGCGATCGACGCGGCCGGCGGCCGGCCGATCCCGCTCGACCGGCTCGCGGGCGAGATGCGCCTCTCGCCGGCCCACTTCCAGCGCGTGTTCAGCCGCTGGGCCGGGGTCTCGCCGCACCGCCTCCAGCAATACCTCACGCTCGGCCACGCCAAGGCGCTGCTCGACGCGCGCGCGACGACGCTGGAGGCCGCGGACGAGGCGGGGCTCTCGGGGCAAGGGCGGCTGCACGACCTCTTCGTGCGCTGGGAGGCGATGACGCCCGGCCAGTGGGCCGCGGGCGGCGATGCCACGATCCGCCACGGGACGGCCGACAGCCCCTTCGGCGAGGCGCTGGTGATGGCCACCGCTCGCGGGCTCTGCGGCATCGCCTTCACGGCGGAGGTCGGGCGCGAGGCGGCGATGGCCGACCTCGCCGCCCGCTGGCCCGGCGCGCGGCTCGTCGAGGATCGGGGCGCCGTGGCCCCCCTCGCCCGCGCGGCCTTCGGCGGCGGCGACGTGGCGCTCGCCCCCATCGGCGCGCCCTTCGCCATCAAGGTCTGGGAGGCCTTGATGCGCGTGCCCTCGGGCCATGTCACCACCTACTCCGACATCGCCCGCGCCGCCGGGAACCCCCGCGCGGTGCGCGCCGCCGCCAGCGTCGTCGGGCGCAACCCGGTGTCCTGGCTGATCCCCTGCCACCGCGCGATCCGCAAGTCGGGCGGGCTCGGGGGCTACCACTGGGGCCTGCCGGTCAAGCGCGCCATGCTGGCGATGGAGGCCGCCCGCCTCGACGCGGCCGAGGGCCGGCCTGCGGCCTGACGCCCCTCGCGCCGGGCGCGGTCATGCGATGTCGCGGGCCCGCCAGCGCCTGGCGACGGCCCGATCGCGTCTGGCGCCGAGGCACGCGCGGCGCCATCCTCCCTTCCGACCCAAGTCACGGAGGACGCGATGATTCGCCCCCACGAACACCCCCCCCGCGCCCGGCGTCGCACCGGCGTCCCGGTCCGCGCCGGCGTCCCGGTCCGCGCCGGCGTTCCGGTCCGCGCCGGGATGCTGGGCCTCGCCGCGCTGCTGGCGCTCGGCGGCTGCGCGGCACCCGGCACCGGCATCACGCCGCAGGACGCCTTCGGCGCCCCCGACAGCCGCCAGCGCCAGGGCGCCATCATCGGCGGGCTCGCCGGCGCGGTCGCGGGCGCGGCCACGGGCGAGGAGGCCGACGACCGCCTCGCCCGCGCGGCGATCGGCGGCGCCATCGGCGCCACGGCGGGGGGCGTCATCGGCAACCGGCTCG
Source organism: uncultured Alphaproteobacteria bacterium (assembly GCA_963799455.1). GTDB lineage: Bacteria > Pseudomonadota > Alphaproteobacteria > Rhodobacterales > Rhodobacteraceae > CAWCXF01. Next base: position 1,057,343 of record CAWCXF010000008.1, read on the forward strand.
ACGCGCAGGAGGCGGCGCTGCGCCAGAGCCTCGACGACCGCATCGGCGTCGTCAACACCGGCGAGCGGCTGGTCGTCAACCTGCCCCAGGACATCCTCTTCCAGACCGACAGCGCGGCGCTGCGCCCCGACCTGCAATCGGACCTGCGCGCGGTGGCCTCGAACCTCCAGCAGTTCCCCGACACGGCGGTGCAGGTCGTGGGGCACGCGGACAACACGGGGGCGGCCGCCTACAACCAGGATCTGTCGCAGCGGCGGGCGCAGGCGGTCGCGGGCGTGCTCACGGGGGCGGGCGTCGCCCCGGGGCGGATCGCGGCCTTCGGGCGGGGGGAGGACCAGCCGGTCGCGTCGAACCTCACGCCGGAGGGGCGGGCGCAGAACCGGCGGGTGGAGATCGTCATCACGCCGACGCGCTAGAAGAGAAGGCCGGGGGCATGCATGCCCCCGGACCCCCGCTCACTTAGTGCAGCTTGGCTTGGACGGTCTCGATGGCTTGATCGACCAGGGCCGTCTGGCGGGCCTCGTCCATGCGCTCGGCGATGACCTCGGCGGCGGCGGCCACCGCGATCTGGGCGGCGCGGTCGCGGATCTCGCGGATGGCGGCGGCCTCGGCCTGGGCGATCTGCTCCTCGGCGCCCTCGATCCGGCGGGCCACTTGCGCGTCGAGGTCGCGCCTCGCCTGGTCGCCGGCCTCCCGCGCCTCCTGGCGCGCCTGCGTCACGATGCGGTCGGCCTGGGCCTGCACCTCGCGGCTCTTGCGCTCATAGGAGGCGAGCAGCGTCTGCGCCTCCTCGCGCAGCGCGCGCGCCTCGTCGATCTCCGAGCGGATGCCCTCGGCGCGCTTGTCGAGGAGCCCCGCCAGCCGCTGCGGCACGCGGTAGTAGACGAGCACGCCGATGAAGACGAGGAAGGCCAGGAACACCACGAAGTCGGTGTTCTTCAGGGAGATCAGGCCGTAATCCTCCTCCGCGAGCGCCGGGGCGGGCAGGAGCGCCGCGAGGAGCGCCGCGCGCCGCCTCATGCCCCCGCCCCCACGCGGGACTCGACGGCGGCCTCGACGCGGCTCGCGTCGGCGCCCTCGGGCTCGAAGCCCATCGCCCTGACGATCTCGCGCGCCGCCTCGCGCGCCACCTCGCGCACCGAGGCGGTGGCGCTCTCGCGGATCCCCGCGATGGCGCGCTCGGACTCGGCCGAGCGCTCGGCGATCTCGGCGTCGGCGCGCTCGATCGCGGCGTCGAGGTCGCCCCTGATCTCGGCCCTCGCCTCGGCGACGATCCGGCCCGCCTCCGCGCGCGCCTCCTTGAGCGCGCGCTCGTAGGCCTCCTCGGCCTCGCCCGCGCGCGACTTGAGATCCTCGGCCGCCGCGAGGTCGTTGGTGATCGTGCCCGAGCGCTCGGCCATCACCGCGCCCATGCGCGGCAGCGCGATGCGCGTCAGGATGTAGTAGATCGCGACCAGCGCCGTGATCAGCCAGAAGATCTGGTTGGGGAAGGTCGAGAAGTCGAGCTGCGGCAGCCCCACGGTCTCGGCCCCGGCCGTGACGGGCTCGCCCGCCGCGGCCACGGCCCCCACGTCGTCATGCGTGGCCACGTCCGCCTCAGACGGCGAACATCAGGAGGAGCGCGACCAGGAAGGAGAAGATCCCCAGCGCCTCGGCGAAGGCGATGCCGATGAAGAGCGTCGCGGTCTGCCCGGCCGCGGCCGAGGGGTTCCTGAGCGCGCCGGCGAGGAAGTTGCCGGCGACGTTGCCCACCCCGATGGCGGCCGCGCCCATGCCGATGCCGGCGAGCCCGGCTCCGATGTAGGCGCCCATCAGCGCGAGGCTGCCTTCGACGACGAGGTTTTCCACTATGAGTCTCCCGCTTGGATGGCTTTGAGGTTTGGGCCCGCTCAGTGATGCGGGTGCAGCGCGTCCTTGAGGTAGACGCAGGTGAGGATGGTGAACACATAGGCCTGGATGAAGGACACCATGACCTCGAGCCCGTAGACGGCGGCGATCGCCAGCACCGAGAGCGGCGAGAGCGCCGCGACCGCGGCGAAGCCCGCGAACACCTTGATGACGGCGTGGCCGGCCATCATGTTGCCCGCGAGCCGGACCGAGTGGCTGAGCGGGCGCACGAAGTAGCTGATCAGCTCGATCACGGCCAGCACCGGGCGCAGCGCCAGCGGCGCGGCCGAGACCCAGAAGAGGCCCAAGAAGCCCGCCCCGTGCTTCACGAAGCCCAGGATCGTCACGAACAGGAACACCGCGAGCGCCAGGACGGCCGTGACCGCGATCTGCGAGGTCGTGGTGAACCCGGCCGGGCTCAGGCCGAGGAAGTTCGAGAACACGATGAAGAGGAACAGCGTGAAGATGTAGGGGAAGTAGCGCAGCGCCTCGCGCCCCGCGACGTCCGCGACCATCTTGTGCACGAAGCCGTAGGCGAGCTCCGCCACCGACTGCGCGCGCGAGGGGATCGTCGCGCGCCCGCGCGTGCCCCACAGCATCAGGAGCGCGATCGCGGCGACCGTGAGCGCCATCCACAGCGTCACGTTGGTGATGGCGAAGAACGGGATGTCGCTCACGCAGGGATCGACGCTGGTGACCGTGCTCGGCTCCACCAGCGCGGTGCCCTCGGTGGTGGTGACGAGCACCCCCTCGCCCGGGGCCGCGGCCTCGGCGACGACGACCTCCTCGGGCTCGCCGCAGAACAAGCGGCGGACGATGAACTGGTCCATCGGGTGGAAGACCAGCCCCTCCTCGACCTCAGGCTCCATCGCGCGCGCCCTCCATCGCCGTCCCCTTCGCGCCTCGCTCCATGTCCCGGCCGACCTCCTCGGCGGTGCGCATCATCACCCGCACCCCGGCCGCGAAGCCCAGCAGGACGAACGCCACGAGCATCAGGGGCCGCGTGCCCATGAGCGCGTCGAGCCCCAGCCCGATCCCGAGTCCGATGCCGATGCCCGCCACCATCTCGGTCACCATCCGCCAGGCGATGCTCGCCTGCGAGTAGTGCTCCTCGCCATGGGCGGGCGGCGGCGCGCGACGCGCCCGCGCCTCGGCCAGACGCGCCTCGAGCGCGCGCAGCCGGTCGGGGTCGGGCCCGTGCGGGCCCGAGCCGTGCGGCGCGGCCGGAGCCGCGGCGCCCGATCGCGCATGTTCGGTTCGGTCGGGCATGGCCCCTCCGCTCGGCCCCTCCGCTCGGGTCGCGCGCCGGGTTAGTTCGGGCGGCAGGCCGAGTCAATGCGTGTGCCCGATCCCTGGCCAGGCGCGCCCCGCGCGGGGTGGCACGGGCTCGCGCGCATCGGCGTGCGCGGGGCAACTCCCTGATCCCTCACGGCTTCGCCGGGCGTCGGGAACCTGGCCGAGCGCGGGCGCGGGGTGCGCGGGCGCCGCGCCCGCGCCCGCGCCCGCGCCCGCGTCAGATGATGCCGACGAGCGCCAGGACGGCCAGCACGACGACCACGAGGCCGATGATGTAGATGATGTTGCGCATGCCGCGAGCTCCTCGATTGTCCACCGCAACCTTCGGGCGCGCCTGGGGGTTCCGCGGCGTCTCCCCCGCGCGCGCCTCAGCCCTCCCACGCACGCGCGCGCTCCTTGAGGAGGCGCAGGAAGGCCTGGACCTTGGCCGTGCGGTGCAGATCGACATGGGTGACGAGCCACAGGGGCGAGGTCCATTCGGGGCGGGGCGGGACGACCTGGACGAGGTCGGGGTGGCGCGGCGCGTCCCAGACCGACATGAAGCCCATGCCCGCCCCGGCCTCGATCGCATGGCGCAGCACGCGCTGGTCGGCGGCGCGGAAGACGATGCGCTCGGCCGGCACTCTCTCGCGCAGCCAGCGCTCGAAGGGCGCGCGCGTGCTCGGGTCGTCGGATCCCACGAACAGATGCCGCGCCAGATCCCCCTCGCCCGTGAGCGCGCCGAAGCGCTCGACATAGCCGCGCGAGGCGTAGAGCGCGATGGCCAGGGCGACGAAGGGCTGCACGACGTTGTCGGGCTCGTCGGGCCGCGGGCCCGCGCGCAGCGCGACATGCGCCTCGCCATACTCCAGCCTCAGCACCCGGTCGCTCGTGAGGTAGCGCACGACGACGCCCGGATGCGCCTCGCGGAAGGCCGCGAGCACCGGCGTCAGCATCGGCGAGACGCCCGCGAGCGAGGTGACGACCAGCTCGCCCGTCACCGCGTCGCCGCGGCCCCTGACCCGGCTCACCAGCTGGGTGAACTGGTCGTCGGTGGCCTGCGCCACCTGGAGGAGGTCGCGCCCGCCCTCCGTGGCCGTGTAGCCGCGGGCATGGCGCTGGAAGAGCTTGACCCCGAGCCGCGCCTCGAGCGCGTCCACATGGCGGATGACGGTCGCGTGGTGGACGCCGAGCGCGGAGGCCGCGCCCGAGACCGTGCCCTCGCGCGCGACGTGGTAGGCGGTGCGGATCTCGTCCCAGTCGCCGATCGGCATCGGTGCGCCTCCGAACGCTTCAAGCCTCTCCTAGACGGACTTGCGCGCAAGTGCAAGGGAGCGCCCTGCGGCCCCGGGGCGCCTGAAGGCACCGGGGCCGGACCCGCGGCCGGGTGCCGCGCTTCGCGGCAGCGCACAGCCGCCGTGCCCCGGCGCGGGATCGCGCACGGGCGCACGACGCCCATCTTCGCCTTCGCAATCCCGAAAGCTCGAGAGGCCCCCCATGACCCACACCGTCCTTCGCATCGACGCCTCCGCCCGCCACGAGGGCTCGGTCTCGCGCCAGCTCGCCGATCGGGTGATCGAGCGCCTCGCGCCCTCGCGCGTGATCGTCCGCGACCTCGCCGACGCCCCGCTGCCCCAGGTCACCGGCACCTGGGTCGCCTCCAGGGCCCTCCCCGCCGATGCGCGCGACGAGGCCCAGCGCGAGGCGCTGGCCGAGTCCGACGCGCTCATCGAGGAGATCCGCGGGGCCGACGTGCTGGTGATCGGCCTTCCGGTCTACAACTTCGCCGTGCCCGCCGCGCTCAAGGCCTGGATCGACCTGGTGGCCCGCGCGGGCGAGACGTTCCGCTACACCCCCCAGGGTCCGGAGGGGCTCCTCAAGGGCAAGCGGGCGATCCTGGCGGTGGCCTCCGGCGGCACCGAGGTCGGCTCGGCCATCGACTTCGCCACGCCCTACATGCGCCACGTCCTGGGCTTCGTGGGGATCGAGGACGTCCAGATCGTCGCCTCCGACCGGCTGATGGTGGACCCCGGCGCCTCCGAGGCCCGCGCCGAGGCCGACCTCGAGCGCCTCGCCGCCTGATCGGCACCGGCCGACGCAGCCCGCGGCGGCAGGCGCGCGACCGCCCGTCTCCCCGTTCGGCCCCGGCGGGGGGGGGGGGGGGGCGGGCTTGACCGCGGCCCGCCCCCGGCCTATCCGCCACGCTCCACCGGAAGGCCACCCCTTCCGGTCCCGGCCCGCCCGGGATCGCCGCCCGCCAGCGAGTTTCGCCCGCGGGCGTCGTTGGCGTTCGACGCGCCGCCCCCACATCGGGGGCGACGGCCCCGGCGGAGGGGCCGCAGGCAACCGCGGAGCGAGGCCATGTTCGAGACCCTGTCCGACCGCCTGTCGGGCGTCATGGAGCGGCTCACGCGCCAGGGCGCGCTGAGCGAGGACGACGTGCGCGTGGCGCTCCGCGAGGTCCGCGTGGCGCTCCTCGAGGCCGACGTGTCCCTGCCGGTCGCGCGCGACTTCGTGGGCGCGGTGCAGGGCAAGGCCACCGGCCAGGCGGTCACGAGGTCGGTCACGCCGGGCCAGCAGGTCGTCAAGATCGTCCACGACGAGATGGTCTCGATGCTCGCCGGCGCGCCCGGCGAGCGCGAGCCGCGCGCGCTCAGGATCGACAGCCCCCCCGCGCCGATCCTGATGGTGGGCCTGCAGGGCTCGGGCAAGACCACCACCACGGCGAAGCTCGCGCTCAGGCTCAAGGAGCGCGAGGGCAAGCGCGTGCTGATGGCCTCGCTCGACACCAACCGCCCCGCGGCGATGGAGCAGCTCGCGATCCTGGGCCAACAGGTCGGCGTGGACACGCTACCCATCGTGCCGGGCGAGACGCCCGTCCAGATCGCGCGCCGCGCCAAAACTCAGGCGTCGCTGGGGGGCTACGACGTCTACCTGCTCGACACCGCGGGGCGCCTCCACATCGACGAGGCGCTGATCCAGCAGGCGGCGGAGGTCCGCGACGTCGCCCAGCCCCGCGAGACGCTGCTGGTGGTGGACGGCCTCACCGGCCAGGATGCGGTCAACGTCGCGCGGGAGTTCGACGGGCGCATCGGCGTCTCGGGCGTGGTGCTGACCCGAATGGACGGCGACGGGCGCGGGGGGGCGGCGCTCTCGATGCGCGTCGTCACCGGCAAGCCGATCCTCTTCGTGGGCGTGGGCGAGCGGATGGACGCGCTCGAGCCCTTCCACCCCGAGCGCGTCGCGGGCCGCATCCTCGGCATGGGCGACATCGTGGGCCTCGTCGAGCGCGCGCAGGAGACGATTCAACAGGAGCAGGCCGAGCGCATGATGCGCCGGTTCCAGAAGGGCCAGTTCAACATGAACGACCTTCGCATGCAGATCGAGCAGATGCAGAAGATGGGCGGCATGGAGGGCGTGATGGGCATGATGCCCGGCATGGCCAAGATGGCCGGCCAGGCGCAGGAGGCCGGGCTCGACGACACGCTCCTGAAGCGCCAGCTCGCGCTGATCTCCTCGATGACGAGGAAGGAGAGGGCGAACCCCGCGATCCTCCAGGCCAGCCGCAAGAAGCGCATCGCGCGCGGCGCGGGGCTGGAGGTGTCCGAGCTGAACCGGCTCCTCAAGATGCACCGCCAGATGTCGGACGTGATGAAGAGGATGGGCAAGGGCGGCATGCTGCGCCAGGCGGTGGCCGGCCTCTTCGGCCACGGCGCCCCCGACATGGCCCAGGCGCAGGCGGCGATGACGGGCGGCGCGGGGGGCGGCCTGCCGGGCCGGGGCGGCCTGCCGGGCCGGGGCGGCCTCCCAGGCCTCGGCGGGGGCCCGATGCAGCTCCCCCCCGGGCTGTCGGGCTTCGGGAGGAAGCGGTGAGCGACGCCGTGACCCTCATCCCGACGCTCACGACCGAGCGCCTGACGCTGCGCTTGCCGGGGGCGGAGGGCTTCGAGCCCTTTGCGGCGTTCTGCGGCTCGGAGCGCGCCTCCATGGTCGGCGGCCCGGCGGATCGCTTCGACGCCTGGCGTCGCCTCGCCGCCATCATCGGCCATCGGCCCATGCGAGGCCACGGCTTCTGGACTGTGACCCACGAGGGCGGGCCCGTGGGGCGCTTCGGGCTCTGGTTCCCCGAGGGCTGGCCAGGGCCGGAGGTCGGCTGGCTCCCCTTCGCCCAAGGGGAGGGGCGGGGCATCGCGCGGGAGGCGGCCGAGGCTGCCCTGGACCACGCCTACGGCATCCTGGGCTGGAGCACCGCCATCAGCATCGTCCGCCCCGAAAACGCCCGGTCCATCGCGCTCGCCATGCGCATGGGTGCCCGGCGGGAGGCCGAGTTCGACCATCCGACGCTCGGCGCGCTGCCCGTCTGGCGCCATCCCGGCCCCGTCTCGGCGGAGTCCTCGGCATGACCGCCCCGCGGCCCACCGTCGCGCTGACGAACACGCCGGTGATCGAGACCGCGCGCCTGGTGCTGCGCGCGCCGGAGCTGCGCGACTTCGACGGCTTCGCGGCGTTCCTCGGCTCGCGGCGCGCGCGCCATGTCGGCGGCCCCGCAGACCGCGGCCTCGCATGGCGCGCCTTCTGTCATCTCGTCGGACACTGGCCGCTGAGGGGCTACGGCCCCTTCGTGTTCGAGCGGGGCGGCGCGGCGATCGGCCAGGGCGGCGCCTGGCGGCCCGAAGGGTGGCCCGCGGTCGAGCTCGGCTACTGCCTGTGGGACGCGCGCCACGAGGGCCTGGGCTTGGCCTTCGAGGCGATGCGCGCCGCGCGCGAGCACGCCTGGGCGATGGGGCTCACGGGCCTCGTCTCCTACATCGAGCCCTCCAACGCCGCCTCGATCCGCCTGGCCGAGCGCCTCGGCGCCGAGCGCGACGACGAGGCGCGCCGCCCCGACGCGGGCGACCTCGTCTACCGCCATCCGGCCCCCACCCCCCAGGAGAGGGCCCCATGACCGACGCCCATGCGCTCCTCGCCGAGCATCGCGCCTCGATCGACCGGCTCGACGCGGTGCTGGTCTACACGCTCGCCGAGCGCTTCGCGCGCACCCAGGCCGTGGGCCGGCTCAAGGCCCTACACGGCCTGCCGCCGTCCGACCCCGCGCGCGAGGACGAGCAGATCGCGCGGCTGACCCGGCTCGCTCAGGAGGCCGGGCTCGATCCGGCCTTCGCACGCAAGTTCCTGGCCTTCGTCATCGACGAGGTCATCCGCCACCACAAGCAGCATCAGAACGGAGACTGACCATGGCCATGAAGATCCGGCTCGCCCGCGGCGGCTCGAAGAAGCGCCCGCACTACTCGATCGTCGCCGCCGACTCGCGCATGGCGCGCGACGGCCGCTTCATCGAGAAGCTCGGCACCTACAGCCCGCTCCTGTCCAAGGACGACGAGCGGCGTGTCGTCATGCAGGTCGAGCGCGTCCGGCACTGGCTCGACCACGGCGCCCAGCCCACCGACCGCGTCGCGCGCTTCCTGGAGGCCGCGGGCGTGCGGCCCGCGACCGAGCGCCGCAACCTCAAGAAGGGCGAGCCCGGCGCCAAGGCCCGCGAGCGCGCCGAGGAGCGCGCGGCCCGCGCCGCCCAGCCCGCCGAGGAGGCGCCCGCGGAGGCCCCGGCCGAGGCGGGCGCCGAGAGCTGATGAGCCGAGAGCTGATGAGCCGAGAGCTGATGAGCCGAGAGCTGATGACGGGCGCGCGAGGCCGATGGGCCGACGATCCGGGCGCGGGATCCTCGACGCCGCCGGCGGGCGCCCGCTGGGCGGGTCGTCCTGAGATGGCGCGGTGGCGGCCCACCAGGTCGGCGTCGCGCACCGCGCGCAGGTGGGGTCGGCGCGGCAGGGCGGCCTCGTGGCGTTCGGCCACGGGCGGGAGCCGGCCGTCCGCCGCCTCCCGCCGGGCCACGTCTTGACCTCCTGCGCCCCCCTCTGCGACTTCGGGGGCGAGCCCGTCCAGGCCCTCGTCGCGCCCGCCATCGTCACGGGCGACGCGCCCTTCGAGCGGGCGTCCGGCGGCCGCGCGGGACGGGTCCGCGAGGCCGCTCGGGACGACGTGGCCGCGCCGGCGGTGTGGCCGCCGCCGGGCGAGCCGACCTTCGTGAAGGATCCGCGCCATGGGGGACTGGCGTTGCGCCAAGGCCGCCTCGTCCTCGCGCCCGAGGGCCGCGGGCGCATCGCCCGCGCCATGGGCCTCCGTGCCCGCTGAGCGCGTCGTCGTGGCCGCGATCGCCGGCGCCTTCGGGGTGCGCGGCGAGGTCCGGCTGAAGTCCTTCACCGCCGAGCCCGAGGCGGTGGCGCGCTACGGGCCGCTCCTCGCTGAGGACGGGCGCGCCTTCGAGGCGGGCGGCTTGCGCCCGATCAAGGGCGGCTTCGCGGCGCGCCTCACGGGCGTGGCGACCCGCGAGGAGGCCGAGGCGCTGCGCGGCACGCGGCTCACGGTCCCGCGCGAGCGCCTGCCCGCCCTGCCCGACGACGAGTTCTACCACGCCGACCTGATCGGGCTGGCGGTCCGCGACCCCGGCGGCGCCGAGATCGGCCGGGTCCAGGCGGTGCTCGACTTCGGCGCCGGCGACATCCTGGAGATCGCGATGCCCGGCGGCCGCACCGCGATGCTGCCCTTCACGCGAGAGACCGTGCCCACCGTGGACCTCGCCGCGGGCCGCCTGGTGGCCGACCCGCCCGAGGGCTTCGGGCCCTAGCGACGAGCGCGGGCCATGACGATGGCCGAGGGGCCGTGGCGACGGCGCGACGATGGCCTGCCGGCCGCGGCGGCGGCCGCCCGCCGGGCGCCGCTCCCGGACCGCAGCCCCTGCGGCCCCTGCGGCCCCGCGACGGGCGATCGGGGAGCCCGGCCACGGGCGTGGACCGAGCCGATGCCCCGCGTCCGCCGCAGGCGGCGGAGCGCGGCGGCTGCGGGCGGGCCCTCGCGGATGCCTCGGAGCCCGGCCGCGTCGGGTCGCCTGGACCCTCCGACGCGAACGCGCCATTGTGACGCGGACGGGCCGCGCGCGGCCTCCCTCGCACCGGAGACGACATGCTCGAGATCATCCTCATCCTCCTGGCCGTCGCGGCCATCGCCGGGCTCCTCGGCTTCGGGCGCGTGTCGGGCGCGGCGCTCACCGGCGTCAAGATCGTCATCGGCATCGCGCTCGTCCTGTTCCTCCTGCTGGTGCTGGGCGTCTTCGCCATCGCCTGACCGACCGGGGCGTTGCGGCGCGACGCGCCCGGCGCTAGCCGGGGCGCGCGATGCCCGACCACCCCGCCCTCCCCGGCCACGGCGCCGCGAGCCCCTGGACGGCGCGCGTCGTCACGCTGTTCCCGGAGATCTTCCCCGGCCCGCTGGCCGCGTCGCTCACCGGCCGCGCCCTCGCCCGCGGGCTCTGGCGGCTCGAGACGGTAGATCTGCGCGCCCATGGCCTGGGGCGGCACCGCAAGGTGGACGACGCGCCCGCGGGCGGCGGCCCCGGCCTGGTGCTGCGCGCCGATGTGGTGGGGCCGGCGCTGACGCAGGCGCGCCGGGCCGCGCCGCCGGGGGCGCCCGTGCTCTACCTCTCGCCGCGGGGCGCGCGCTTCGACCAGGCGCGGGCGCGCCGGCTGGCCGCGGGGCCCGGCGCCGTCCTGCTGTGCGGGCGCTTCGAGGGAGTGGACGAGCGCGCGCTGGACGCGCACGAGGTGGAGGAGGTCTCCTTGGGCGACTTCGTCCTGACGGGGGGCGAGATCGCGGCGATGGCCTTGATCGACGCGACCGTGCGGCTTATAGGCGGCGTGCTCGGCAACGAGGCCTCGACGGTGGACGAGTCGTTCTCGCAGGGGCTGCTGGAGCACCCGCACTACACCAAGCCCGCCTCCTGGGAGGGCTATGAGACGCCGGACGTCCTCCTGTCCGGGGACCATGCGGCCGTGGCGCGCTGGCGCAGGACGCAAGCCGAGAGGCTGACGAGACAACGCCGCCCCGATCTCTGGCGGGCCCACGAGGACCCCGTGGAGGATCCGGAGCGCTCGGGCGGCGACAAGGCGGGACACCCGCGAGGAGTGAGGCCATGAACCTGATAGCGGCCCTGGAGGCCGAGCAGATCGAGGCCCTGGGCCACGAGATCCCCGACTTCAAGCCGGGCGACACCGTGCGCGTGGGCTACAAGGTGACGGAAGGGACGCGCACGCGCGTGCAGGCCTACGAGGGCGTGTGCATCTCGCGCCGCGGCGGCATGGGCATCGCGGCCTCCTTCACCGTGCGCAAGATCAGCTTCGGCGAGGGCGTCGAGCGGGTGTTCCCGCTGCACTCGACCAACATCGACTCGATCACCGTGGTGCGCCGCGGCCGCGTGCGCCGCGCCAAGCTCTACTATCTGCGCGACCGCCGCGGCAAGTCCGCGCGCATCAAGGAGCAGACCAACTACCGGCCCCGGAAGGCCAAGGCGCAAGGAGAGGCGTCGTGAGGAAGGGCATCCATCCCGACTACCACGTCGTGGACGTCAAGCTCGTGGACGGCACCGTGGTGCAGATGCGCTCGACCTACGGGTCCGAGGGCGCGGCTATCAACCTCGACATCGACCCCTCGGTCCACCCCGCCTGGACCGGCGGCTCGACGCGCCTGATGGACACCGGCGGGCGCGTGTCGAAGTTCAAGAAGAAGTACGAGGGCCTCGGCTTCTAGAGCGCCTACGGACCCGACGGGATCGGCTCGGGCGCTCCCGGCTCCTTCGCGGCCGCATCGCCCGGGCGCCCGACCGGTTCGGTCGGGCTGGAGGATGCTCCGGGCCCGGGCCCGCCAGGTTCCGCCGCCCGGAGCGCCCGCGCGGCGCGGCGCCGTGCCCGCGCCCGCGCCGCACGAGCCGGACCTTCGAGTGGATCGGGCGAGTGGATCGGGCGAGTGGATCGGGCGGAGGGGGTCGGGCGAGCGGCTCGGGATCCGGCCCACGACGGGCGCGCGCCCTGAGCCCCGCCCTTCCGGACGGCCCCGCCTCAGCGCGCGCCGATCGCCTCCAGCCCCGCGGCGCAGCCCTCGGCATCGCCCGCTCCGACGGCCTGGGCGAAGCCGTCGAGCCCCTCCTCGGCCTCGGCCGGCGGGCCGTCCGCGGCCAAGAGCGCGCGCAGGCGGATGCAGGCGGGCGGCAGGTCGGCGGGGCCGGTGGGCGCCGAGGGCCGGATGAGGTCGAGCATCGCCAGGCAGGCGCCGGCGCGGCCGGAGGCCACGACCTCGGCGATCTCGTCGGCCTCGTCCTCCCACAGCGCCGGGAGCGGGCCCTCGGCCAGGAGCGCGCCCAGCCGGGCGCAATCGCCCTCCTCCTGAGCCGCGGTACCGCTTGCGGCGAGGACGAGGAGGGCGGCCGCAGCCGCCCCCGCCCTCACGCCAGCGCCTCCTCGACGGCGCGGCGGGTCATCACGCCCACGAGATGGGCGCGGTAGGCGGCCGTCCCGTGAAGGTCGGCGATCATGCCGCCGGCGTCGGGCGGCGCGAGCCCTTCCAGGGCGCGGGACGAGAAGTCCTCCGACAGCCGCTGCTCGGCCTCGCGCCAGCGGAACACGCCCTCGTTCGAGGCCCCCGTCACCGCCACCCGCGCGCCCGAGGCCAGCTGGGCCGCGAACACCGCCACCAGCGCGAAGCGCGAGGCGGGCTGGATGAACTTGGCGTAGGCCGCCCGCTCGGGCACGTTCACGGTGAGCGCGGCGACGATCTCGCCCTCGTCGAGCGCGGTGGTGAACATGCCGAGGAAGAAGTCGTCCACGTCAATCTCGCGCGACCCATCGGGCCCGTGCGCGGTGATCGTGCCGCCCGAGCCGAGCGCGCCCGCCGGCCAGCAGGCAGAGGGGTCGTCGTTGGCGAGCGAGCCGCCGACCGTGCCGCGGTTGCGCACCGCCGGGTCGCCGATGCGCGCGGCCAAGGAGGACAGCGCCGGGTAGCCGTCCTCGAGCGCGGAGGCCGCCTCGGCATGGGTGGTGGCCCCCCCGAGGCGGATGCGGCCGCCCTCGGCCTCGACCCCGCGCAGCTCGGGGACGCCCGTCAGGCTCACCAGCACGGAGGGCGAGGCCAGCCGCTGCTTCAACGTCGGGATCAGGGTCTGGCCGCCCGACAGCGGCTGCGCGTCCTCGCGCCCCAGCGCCGCCACGGCGGCGTCGAGGCTCTCGGGTCGCTCGATCTCGAAGGCGTACATGGTCTTTGATCCTCAGATGTTCGGCTTCAGGTGATGGGGCCGATGGAGCGGTCCTGCTGCGTCGCCTCGGCGGTGCCCTGCCCCAGGCCGTGGCCCACGGCCGTGTCGCCCTCCACGGCGCCCGTCTGGATCGCGGCCCAGACGCGCGCGGGGGTCAGCGGCATGTCGATGTGGCGGATCCGGTGCCCGCCCGAGTGGAGCGCGTCGATCACCGCGTTGACGACGGTGGGCGGCGAGCCGATCGCGCCCGCCTCGCCGCAGCCCTTCACGCCCAAGGGGTTGTGGGTGCAGGGCGTGAGGGCCGAGGAGTCCACCGAGTAGGAGGGCAGGTCGTTCGCCCGCGGCATGGCGTAGTCCATGTAGGAGGCCGACAGGAGCTGCCCGTCCTCGTCGTAGGCGCAGTTCTCGAGGAGCGCCTGCCCGATGCCCTGGGCGAGCCCGCCATGGACCTGCCCCTCGACGATCATCGGGTTGACGACGTTGCCGAAGTCGTCGGCCGCGGCGAAGCGCTCGACGGTCACGCGCCCCGTCTCGGGGTCGAGCTCCACCTCGCAGGCGTAGGCGCCGGCGGGGTAGGTGAAGTTCGAGGGATCGTAGAACGCCGTCTCCTCCAGCCCCGGCTCGATCTCCTCCAGGGGGTAGTTGTGGGGCACGTAGGCCGCGAGCGTCACGTCGCCCCAGGCCACCGACTTGTCGGTGCCGGCCACCGTGAACTTGCCGCCCTTCAGCTCGATGTCGCCCTCGGAGGCCTCCATCAGGTGCGCGGCGATCTTCTTGGCCTTCGAGATGACCTTCTCGGCCGCGCGCACCATGGCGGAGCCGCCGACCGCGAGCGAGCGCGAGCCGTAGGTGCCCATGCCCATGGGCACCCGGTCGGTGTCGCCGTGGACGATCTCGACCTGGTCCTCGGGGATGCCGATCATGTCGGCGACCACCTGGGAGAAGGAGGTCTCGTGGCCCTGCCCGTGGGAGTGCGAGCCCGTCATGACGACGATGCCGCCGGTGGCGTTCACCCGCACCGTGGCGCTCTCGTAGAGGCCCGCGCGCGCGCCGAGCTGGCCCACCAGCGAGGAGGGCGCGATCCCGCACGCCTCGATGTAGCTGTTCACCCCGAGCCCGCGAAGCCTGCCCCTGGCCTCCGAGTCCCTGCGCCGCTCGGCGAAGCCCTCGAAGTCCGCGATCTCCTGGAGCTTGTCCATCGTCGCGTTGTAGTCGCCGGTGTCGTACTGGACCGCCACGGGCGTCTGGTAGGGGAACTCGGTGACGAAGTTCTGCCGGCGCAGCGCGATCGGATCGACGCCGAGCTCGCGCGCGGCCGCGTCGATCACGCGCTCGAGCTGGAACGTCGCCTCGGGCCGCCCGGCGCCGCGATAGGCGTCCACCGGAACGGTGTTGGTGAACACCGCCCTGACGTTCACGTAGACGAGCGGGGTCTTGTAGTTCCCGGCCATCAGCGTGCCGTGGAGCCAGGTCGGGATGCTCGGCGCGAAGGTCGAGAGATAGGCGCCCATGTTGGCGAGCGTGGTGGTGCGCACGGCGGTGAAGTTGTGCTCGGCGTCGAGCGCGAGCTCGATCTTGGTGACGTGGTCGCGGCCGTGGGCGTCCGACATGAAGGCCTCGGAGCGGGTCGCGGTCCACTTCACCGGGCGCTTGAGCGCCTTGGCGGCGAAGGTGCACAGCGCCTCCTCCGCGTAGTGGAAGATCTTGGTGCCGAAGCCGCCGCCGACATCGGGGGCCACCACGCGCAGCTTGTGCTCGGGGATGTTCAGCACGAACGCCCCCATCAGCAGCCGGATCACGTGGGGGTTCTGCGAGGTCGTGTAGAGCGTCGAGTGGTCCGAGGAGGGGTCGTAGTCGCCCACCGCCACGCGCGGCTCGATGGGGTTCGCCACGAGGCGGTTGTTGACCAGATCGAGCGTGGTGACGTGGGCGGCGTCGCGGATCGCCTGATCGACCGCCTCGCGGTTCTCCTCGACGAAGCCCCAGTCGTAGCAGACGTTGGAGGCCAGCTCGTCGTGGACCAGCGGCGCTCCATCCTTCACAGCTTCGCGCATGTCGATGACGGCGGGCAGATCCTCGAGGTCGAGCACGATCGCCTCGGCCGCGTCGCGCGCCTGCTCGCGCGTCTCCGCCACCACGGCGGCGACGGGGTCGCCGACGTGGCGCACCTTGCCCTCGGCGAGGATGGGGTGCTTGGGCTCCTGCATGACCTCGCCGTCGCGGCTGGTGATCTGCCAGCCGCAGGGGATGCCGCCCGCGGACGCGAGATCCTGGGCGGTGAAGACGCGGATCACGCCGGGCATGGACTCGGCCTGTGAGGTGTCGATCCCGTTGATGCGG
Organism: uncultured Alphaproteobacteria bacterium; assembly: GCA_963799455.1. Lineage (GTDB taxonomy): Bacteria > Pseudomonadota > Alphaproteobacteria > Rhodobacterales > Rhodobacteraceae > CAWCXF01. Next base: position 1,072,980 of record CAWCXF010000008.1, read on the forward strand.
GCGTGCGCCGCGTCCGAGCGCAGGAAGTGGACGTAGGCCTGGCCGCGCACCTCGATGTCGTCGGTGTAGCGGCCGCTGCCCGTGAGGAAGCGCACGTCCTCGCGCCGGCGCACCGGCGCGCCGATGCCGTGGCCTTGGTCTAGCTCGTCCCTGGGCATGTCGTTCCTCCCCTGGGGCCACGGGCCCCCCAATGTCATGCGCGGGGGCTTCGTGCCCCCTTGTCGGCGCTCGCTACTCGGCCGCGACCCGCTCGCCGCCCTGTCCGGAGCCCGCCATCTCGTCGGCCGCGGCGAGGATCGCCTTGACGATGTTGTGGTAGCCCGTGCAGCGGCAGATGTTGCCCTCAAGGTAGTGGCGCACCTCGTGCTCAGAGGGGCGCGGGTTGTCCTTCAGCAGCGACGCCGCCGCCATCACCATGCCCGGCGTGCAGAAGCCGCACTGCAGCCCGTGATGCTCGCGGAACATCGCCTGGATCACGCCGAGCGAGCCGTCGCCCTCGGCCATCCCCTCGATGGTCGTGACCTCGGCGCCCTCGCACTCGGCGGCGAAGATGGTGCAGGCCTTCACCAGCTTGCCGTCGAGGTGGACGACGCAGGCGCCGCATTGCGAGGTGTCGCAGCCGACATGGGTGCCGGTGAGGTCGAGCCCCTCGCGCAGGTATTCGACCAGCAGCGTGCGCCCCTCGGCCGGCGCGCTGCGCTCGCGGCCGTTGACGGTCATCGTGACGGTGTTCATGGCGGTCCCTCCCCGGGATGCGTCCTGGTTGGAGCGCCGTTCGCGGCGCCCGTGACTGGAGTTCAGCTCTGGGCGGGCTTGTCGCGCGACACGAGGCGCTTCAGCCAGCTCTTCCTCTCGGGCTCGGCGCCCGTCTGCGCGGCGCCGGACTGCGCGGCCCCGGATCGCGCGGCGCCGGACTGCGCGGCGCCCGTGGGCCCGGCCTCGCTCGGCCCGCCGCCGATCGGCCCGGCCCCGCCCCGCTCGGCGCCGGCGGGCTCGGCGCCGCTCGGCCCTCGCGCGGCCTGCTCTCGCGCGGCCTGCCCTTGCGCGGCCTGCCCGTGCGCGGCCTGCCCGTGCGCGGCCTGCCCGTGCGCGGTCGGCTCGGCCGAGCCCGCGAGAGCGGCGCCCGCGGGCTCGGCGCTGACGCCGGCCGTCGCGGGGGCGGTGCCCGTCGCGGCGGCCGTGGCCCCGTCCGCCTCGGCCCCGTCCGCCTCGGCCCCGTCCGCCTCGGCCCCGTCCGCCTCGGCCCCGGGCTCCTCGACGACCTCCTTGAAGCGGTCGAAGAAGCCGTCGGCCAGGCGGCCCGCGACGCCGTCGATCACGCGGCCGCCGAGCTGGGCGAGCTTGCCGCCGACCTTGGCCTCGACCTCGTAGTCGAGCCGCGTGCCGACGGCGATCTCGGTCAGCACCACCCGCGCCTCGCCCTTGGCGAAGCCCGCGGGGCCGCCCTTGCCCTCGCCGCGCAGCGTCGCGCTCTCGCCCTCGACCACGTCGTCGAGCGCGACGTGGCCGCGGAAGGTGGCCTTCACCGGCCCGACCTTCTGGACGACGACGGCCTCGAAGCCGTCCTCGACCGAGCCCGTCATCTCCTGGCAGCCCGAGATGCAGCGCCTGAGGGTGTCGGGGTCGGTGATCCCGGCCCACACCGCCTCGCGCGGGGCGTGGATCTCGCGCTGGTCGGCGAGCTTCATGGCGTCCTCCCGGTCCTGCCGTAGCGGGAGCGTATGAGCCCCCCGCCGCGCAGCCTATGCGACAAAGGGCGTAGGACGCCAGCGCCCCGGCGCGCGGGCGGGTCGAGGACGGCTCCGACGCCGCGCGCGCGCCCCGCCGAGCGGCGTGGACGCGCGCCCGGCGCCGGGCCATGCGGCGCCCGGCGCTCCAGCCGGTGCCGGCGTCCCGGCCGGTGCCGGCGTCCCGGCCGCGACCTTGGTCGCATACCGGGGCGGGGGGACACATGGATACTCGCCGCCGGGGAGGACGCCGATGATCCGCGCCAGACCGCTCGCGCAGCCGCCGGCCTGCGCCCCCGCCTCGGACGGGACGGCGGGTCGGGCGCGGGACGAGGCCACGGCGCACCCTCGCCGGCGCACCCCGGCCGGGACGGACGGGCTCCGTCCGGATCCTCGCCTCGACCCGGCGCGCACGGGTCGGCGCGCGCCGTCGAGATCCCCCTCCGCTCGCGGGGCGTCGCCGCGCGCCGCCCGCCATGCGTCCTCGTCGTGGGCCCTGCGCCGTGAGCCCCGGGTCGCGAGCCCCGGGTCGTGAGCCTCGTCGTCGAGGGCCTCGGCCACCGCTACGGGCGGGTGCGCGCGCTCGACGGCGTGAGCTTCGCGGTCGAGCGCGGCGCGTTCTGCGCCCTGCTCGGCCCGAACGGGGCGGGCAAGTCCACCTTGTTCGGGCTGATGACGCGGCTCTTCACCACGCCCGAGGGGCGCATCGCGGTCGCGGGGCACGACGTCGCGCGCGAGCCCCGCGCGGCGCTCGCCGCGATGGGCGTGGTGTTCCAGCCCACGACGCTCGACCTCGACCTGACGGTGCGGCGCAACCTGGCCTACTTCGCGGCGCTCCACGGCATCGCGGGGCGTGAGGCCGGCCTTCGCATCGACGCCGCCCTCGACCGCCTCGGCATGGCCGAGCGCGCGCACGAGCGCGCGCGAGAACTCAACGGCGGGCACCGGCGGCGCACCGAGATCGCCCGCGCGCTGCTGCACGACCCGGCGGTGCTCCTGCTCGACGAGCCGACCGTGGGCCTCGACGCGGCCAGCCGCGCGGCCATCACCGCCCATGTCCACGACCTCGCCGGCGAGGGCGGCCTGACGGTGCTGTGGGCCACGCATCTCACCGACGAGGTGCGAGGGGGCGACCGGCTGGTGGTGCTCCACCGCGGCCGGGTGCTGGCCGACGGGCTGGCGCGCGAGGTGGCCGCGGGGCGCCCGCTCACCGACGCGTTCCTGGCGATGACCGGAGAGGTGGCCGAGGAGGCGGTCGAGGCCGCGGCGGGGCCGACGGCCGGGGCGGCGGCCGGGGCGACGGCATGAGCGAGGCGGGCGCGGCGCAGGCCAGGGACGGCGCCCGTCCCGCGGGAGAGCCGGAGGCGGAGGCCCCGGCCCCCGAGGGCGGAACGCCCGGCGGGGCGGCCGGCGACGACGCTCCGGGCCAGCCGGGCGACCCCGGCGCCGCGCCAGGCCAGGCCCGGCCAGGCCATCGACCCGACGCCGGCGCCTTCGCCGCACCGCCCGGTCGCGCCGACGCGCCGGCCCGCTCGCGCCGGCCCGCCGGCCCGCCCCCTCCCGCCCCCGGGGCCATCCCCGAGGGCTCCCGCCCGCGGGCGCCGGTGCGCCCGCTCGGGCCGCGGGCCCACGCCGTGGCGATGGGCGCGATCGTGCGGCGCGAGGCGCTGCGGTTCCTGGCGCAGCGCGGGCGGCTCGTCTCGGCGATCGTGCGGCCTCTGGTGTGGCTCGTCGTGTTCGCCGCCGGCTTCCGGGCCGCGCTGGGTCTGTCGATCACGCCGCCCTACCAGACCTACGTCACCTACGAGGTCTACATCGTGCCGGGCCTGTGCGGCATGATCCTGCTGTTCAACGGCATGCAGTCGTCGCTGAGCCTGGTCTACGACCGCGAGATGGGCTCGATGCGGCTGCTCCTGACCTCGCCGCTGCCGCGCTGGTGGCTGCTCTTCTGCAAGCTCGCGGCCGGCACCGTGATCGGCACGCTGCAGGCCTACGCCTTCCTCGCCGTCGCGGCCGCCTTCGGCGTGGCGATGCCCGCGGTGGGCTACCTCGCGGTGCTGCCGGCGCTGCTCGTCGCGGGGCTGATGGTGGGCGCGCTGGGGCTGGCGCTGTCGTCCACCATCGAGCAGCTCGAGAACTTCGCCGGCGTGATGAACTTCGTCATCTTCCCGATGTTCTTCCTCTCCTCGGCGCTCTACCCGTTGTGGAAGATGGAGGAGAGCTCGCCGCTCTTGCGCGACGTCAGCGCCGCCAACCCCTTCACCCATGCGGTCGAGCTGATCCGCTTCGCGCTCTACGGCGAGCTCGCCCCCTGGGCGCTCCTGTGGACCGGGCTCTCCGCCGCCCTCTTCACGGCGCTGGCGCTGTGGGGCTACGACCCGGCCCGCGGGCTGGCGGGACGGCGCTGAGGCGCGCGCTCGGGCCCGTCCGGAGCGGGGCCGCGCGCGCCTCCTGCGGCCATCGGCCCTCCCATCGTCGGCCCTACGACCATTGGCCGGTGTCGCGGCGGCACGGGGCCGCTATGCTGGGGCGGCGGGGCGGCGCGGAGGCCGCCCGAGGGGAGGCGATCATGGACGACCCGAGGGCCCCCGCCCGGCGCTTCGCCTCGGCCCTCGTGGTGGACGACCACCCGCTGTTCTGCGACGCGCTGGCGATGACGCTGCGCTCGGTGGCCGGGATCGAGGCCGTCGCCACCGCCGGCAGCCTCGCCGAGGCGCTCAGGCGGATCGAGCACGGCGCGCCGGACCTCCTCGTGCTCGACCTGCACCTTCCGGACGTGGACGGCCTGAGCGGGCTGGTGCGGCTGCGCGCGGCCGCGCGCGCGCCGATCCTCGTCGTCTCCTCGATGGCCGACGACCGGGTGATCGCCTCGGCCCTCGAGGCGGGGGCTTCGGGCTACGTCCCCAAGCACAGCCGGCGCGAGGTGTTCCGCGCGGCGCTCGCGGCGCTCGCGGCCGGAGAGCCCTACCTGCCCGAGGGCTACGTCCCCTCCCCCGGCCCCGACGCCCGCGACCGGGCCGTGGCGCGCCTGGCGAGCCTCACCCAGCAGCAGGCGCGCATCCTGGAGGCGATCTGCGAGGGCAAGCTCAACAAGCAGATCGCCTACGACCTGTCGATCGCCGAGACCACCGTGAAGGCCCACGTCACCGCGATCATGCGCAAGCTCGGCGTCCAGAGCCGGACGCAGGCGGTGCTGATGGCCGGGACGGCGCGCTTCGAGGCCTTGCGGGACGCCACCTGACGCCCCTATCGTGCGCCCGGCGCGCGGGGAGAAGCCGTGCGCCCGGCGCGCAAGAGGGCGGCAAGGCCCGGCGCCACGCACCGCCCGAGGCCGCGAGGATCGGGCGCCGTAGGGGAGGAGACGCGATGGACGGCGCCGCCCTGCCAGGGGGCCGCGCGCAGGCGGCGCTCGGAGCCTCCCCCTTCCCGGCCGGCTGTCCGGCGCCCGTTCCCGCCTCGGCTCCCATCGGGGCTCCCGTCCCGCGCGCCCGGCGGGAGGCCAGCGTCGTCGCCCGCGCCGAGATCCGCCACGACGCGCCCGACGCCATGGCGCGGCTGCGCGCGGCGCTCGGGCCCGCGCCGCTCGAGCTGGTGCTGCTCTTCGCCACCCCCCTGGCCTGCGCGGCGACGCTTGCGCGCGAGGCCGCCCGCGCCTTCGGCGACACCCCGGTCATCGGCTGCACCACCGCCGGCGAGATCGGCGCGCGCGGCTATGCCGAGGGCGAGGTCGTCGCCGTGGGCTTCCCGCGCGCGCATTTCCGCGGCAGCATCCTGGCGATCGAAGGGCTCGGCCGGCTCGATCCGCGGGCGGTGACCGAGCGCGTGACCGCCGCGCGCGCGGGGCTGGTGGCCGCGACGCCCGGCCTCGGCGCGGGCTTCGCCTTCCTGATGGTGGACGGGCTCTCGGCCGCCGAGGACGCGCTGGCCTCGGCGATCGCCTCGGGGCTCGGGCCCATGGCGGGGCCGGGCGGGATGCCGCTGGTGGGCGGCTCGGCGGGCGACGGCGGGCGCTACGGGCGCACCTTCGTGATCCATGGCGGGCGGGCCGTGACCGACGCGGCGGTGCTGGCGCTTTTGCGCACCGACTGCCGCGCGCGGGCGTTCCAGACCGACCACCTGATCCCCACCGGCACGCGCATGGTGGTCACCGGCGCCGACCCCGCGCGACGGCTCGTCACCGAGATCGACGCCGAGCCCGCCGCAGCCGAATACGCGCGCCTGCTCGGCCGGGAGGTCTGCGACCTGACGCCCTACGCCTTCGCCGCCCATCCGCTCGTGGTGCGAGCGGGCGGGCGCCACCACGTGCGCGCGATCCAGCGCGTCGAGGGCGGCGCGCTCAAGTTCTTCTCGGCCATCGAGGTGGGGCTGGTGCTCACCCTGGCCCAGCCCGGCGACATGGCGGCGCATCTGGAGCGCGAGCTCTCCGCCCTGTCGCGGGGCGGCGCGCCGGACGCGATCCTCGCCTGCGACTGCACGCTGCGCCGCGTCGAGGCCGAGGAGCGCCAGCTCGGGGGCGCGCTGAGCGCCATCCTCGCGCGCCACCGCGCCGCGGGCTTCTCGACCTATGGCGAGCAGATGGGCGCGATGCACGTCAACCAGACGCTCACCGGCGTGGCGATCTACCCGCCCGACGGATCCGCGCCCGGGCCGCGGGCCGGGCCGGGGGTCGGGGCCCGGGACGAGGCGTGAGCCCGCTCGTCGCCCCGCCGCCCGCGGCCCGCGGCCCGGGCGCGGACCCCGGGCCGGACCGCGTCGGCGTCGCGGATCGCGCCGGCGACCGCGCTCGCGGCGGCGACGCGCCCCGTGCGGCCGATCCGGCCGAGCGGCGCATCGAGAAGCTCCTGCGGATCAACGCCGCGCTGATGGCCCGCGTCGAGCGGGCGGCCGGCATCGAGGCGCGCGGGGACGGCGAGCCCGGCGCCTACGCGCTGTTCGAGCGCGCCGCCATGCTCGAGGCGGAGGTGCGCGCGCGCACCCGCGATCTCGACCGGGCGATCGACCTGCTCAACGAGTCGAACGCGCGGCTCGAGACGGCCAGGCGCGAGACCGAGGCCGCCATCGAGGCGATCCAGGAGGGCTTCGCGCTGTTCGACGCCCGCGACCGGCTGATCTTGCGCAACGCGCGCTTTGGCCGCGACCTGCCCGACATCCGGCCCCATCTCGTGCCGGGGCTCGCCTTCGACGACTACGTGACGCTGGTGAGCCGCAGCGCCCATCTGGCGCTCGGGGACGAGGCGCCCGAGGCGTGGGGCCGGCGGCGGCGGGAGAGCCACCTGAGGGGCCACGCCGCCTTCAACGTGCCGCTCGCGGGCGGGCGCTGGCTCCAGGTCTCGGAGCGCCGCACCGCCTCGGACGGCACCGTGATCCTGCAGACCGACGTCACCGACATCGTGCGCGGCGAGCGGGCCGAGCGCGACCGGCTCCTGGGCGACCAGGCCCGCGTGATGCGCGCCACGCTCGACCACCTCGCCCAAGGGGTGTGCATCTTCGACGCGGAGTCCCGGCTGATCGGCTCGAACCGCAGCCTGGGCGCGCTGCTGTCGCTGCCCACCACCGCGCTGCGCCCCGGCACGGGCCTCGACCGGCTGCTCGACGCCGTGGCCGAGCGCGCCGAGGCGGGGCCCGAGGCGCCGGCGGCGGGCCTCGACGCGCTGCGCGCCTGGGCGGCGGGGGGTCCTGGGGGCGGTCCAGGCGCCCCCGGCGGCCCGATCGAGGTCGAGATGCGGCTCGCCGGGCGCGCCTTGCGGCTCCACGCGCGGGCGATGCCGATGGGCTTCGTGGTGTCGGTCTCCGAGGTGACGGCCGAGCGCGATGCGCTGCGCATCGTCCGCCAGGCCAACGAGACTCTGGAGGGCCGGGTGCGCGACCGCACGATCGAGCTTGAGGACGCGCTCGCAGTGGCCGAGCGCGCGCTGGCCACGCGCTCGCGCTTCGTGGCGGCCGCGAGCCACGACCTGCTCCAGCCGCTCTCGGCCGCCAAGCTCTATCTCGGCTCGCTGGAGTTCGACGAGGCCGACCCGCGCGCGGCCGCGGCCACGAAGGCCGGGCGCGCGATGGAGAGCGTCGAGGCGATGCTCGACGCGCTGCTGCACATCTCGCGGCTCGACGCGGGGCGGCACGAGCTGCACGTCCAGGAGGTGGCGCTGGGGCCGATCCTGAGGCGCCTGCACGACGAGTTCGCGCCCTCGGCCGAAGGGCGCGGGATCGCCCTGCGGGTGGTGCCGACCCGCGCCGTGCCGCTCTCCGATCCGACCTATCTGCGACGCATCCTTCAGAACCTCATCGCCAACGCCGTGCGCTACACCGTCACGGGCCGCGTGCTGGTGGGCGTGCGGCGGATGGGGGCCGCCACGATCCGCCTCGACGTGATCGACACCGGCCCCGGCATCGCCGAGGCCGACCTCGGCACCGTGTTCGAGGAGTTCCGCCGCCTGGCTCCCGGCGGTCCGGGCTGCGCCGAGGAGGGCATGGGGCTCGGGCTCGCCATCGTCGAGCGGGCCTGCGGGCTGCTGGGCCATCCGCTCGAGGTCGCCTCCGAGGTCGGGCGGGGCAGCCGCTTCTCGGTCGTCCTGCCGCTCGCCGACCGGATCGTCGGGAGCGCCCGGACCGCTGGGGGCGCCCGGATCGCCGCGCCAGGGCCGCCTGGCCCGTCGGGGGCATCCGGCTCGTCGTCGCTGTCGCCGCCGCGGCCGAGACCGCCGCCGCTCCTGCTCGTCGTGGCGGCGGATGCCGCGGTGCGCGGGCGGGCGGCCGATCGCGTCGAGGCGCTCGGCTTCGACGCGATCGAGGCGGCGAGCCCGGCCGCGGCGGAGGCGCTGCTGGCCCAGCTCGGCGTGGCACCCGACGCGGCGCTCGTCGCGGACCCCGCCGCGCTGGACGAGACCGCCCGCCGCTTCCCGGCGCTGCCCTGCGGCCCCCTGCCCGATCGGCCCGTGCGGGAGGCGATCGACGCCCTCGCCGCCTCCGCGCCCGCCTCGTCCTCGCCCGCCTGAGCGGATCAGACCGCCGCCGCGGGGCGGCGCCGGCCGTTCCCTGCGCGCGCAGATCGCCTCGATCAGCGCGCGCAGGGGCTGAGTTGCGGGTGCGGGCGGCCCGGTTCGACCGCCTCCGGGGCGTCGGCGGGTGAGGCGCGGCCTCTCGCGGGCCCGGCCCGGCCCCGGCCCGGCCCCGGTCGGGGTCGGGCGGGCGCGGGCCGGCCGTCGAGCCGGCGCCGGCGCGTCATGTCGCAGGCCATGTCGGCGAGCGTGATCGCGGCCCGGGCGCGGCCCGGGCCGACGGCGCGGATGGTGAGGCCCGGGCGCGCCTTCTGCCGGGCGAAGACGCCTTCTGCCGAGCGAAGACGGGCTCGATCCGCGAGCGCCCCGCCGCGCGGCGAGCGAGTCGGCGGGCGCGGGCCGCGGCGCGGCGGGCGCGGCGTCGGCTCGGCCTCGGGCCTCGGGACGGTGGATGCGGCTTCTCGTGCCCGGGCTCGGTGAGCCGGGCCTCGTTGTCGGGCCTCGGAGCCGGGCCTCGTTGTCGGCCGAGCGGTCAGGCGCTGCGGGCCCAGGCGTCGCGGGCCGTGCCGGCCCTCTGGATCAGGCCCTCGCGCAGGCGGGCGTCCTCCAACGACCGGAACCCCGGCCGCCCCGCCATCGCGCTCCTCCGCCGCCGCCCTCCCGACAAGGGGATCACGTCCGCGACCGCCGCGCGAGGTTCCCGGAGGCGTGCATGCGCCTGAAGCGCTCGGCGCCCCGCCGCGGCTCGATGCGCGCGGGCGGGGCGTGATCTGGCAGCCGCTCGGGCAAACCTTGACCCACGCGGCGGATCGCAGGGTCGAGTCTTGCCTCCCTCTGCCTCGCGCCTCGGGCAGCGGTCATGCCCGACGCCCAAGAAGGATTCCTGCGAGCATCGGCCGGACCGCCGCCTCGGGGTTGGACCCCGGCCGGCCCATGTGCGCGGCACAAAGCATGGCGGCTGCCCCGCGCAGCCACGCCAGATCGAGCACCCCTGCGAGCACCCCTGGTCGATCCGGGCGAGGAAGAGGGCCGTCGGGGACGAGATCGCGCGAGCCGGGCCGCACCCGAAGGGCTCGCGCCGGCCATGCTCCTGCCGACAGAGCATCCCCGGCCGAGCACCCCCGGCCCTCGCGGCCCTTCGTCCCGAGAAGAAGAGGAGCGAGGCGCGCGGACGTCTTCGACGGCCCTCGCATTCCCGTCGCAGGATACCCGCCCGCCCGCGGGCCACGCATCCCGCACGCGCCGGCTCGCCGCCGCCGTCCCGCCCAGCCCGATGTGCCGCCCGACCGCGAGGGCGCCGGCGAGGCCCGGGGAGCCCCCCTCCTCGTCCCTCGGCGGCGGCGCCCGTGGATCAGCGCTCACCGCACGCGCTGCAATCCAGGGCCCGGACCGCCCTGCCCCAAGCCGCATCGATGCCCTCTCCCCGTCCCGACCCAACCTCATGCCGCGCTCGGCCCCCCCCCCGAACGGCTGGACGAGGAGGGCCCAGAACCTTCGCGCCCCGCGCACAACACCGCCCACCCGATCCGCGCCGGGCCATTTAAAACCCCTAACAGAACCCATTTGGGCGAGCGGCGTTGGGGGTCATGACCAGACCCCTTGTGAGTGACGAGCTGTAGGCGGCGGTCGAGCCGCTGCTGCCGGAAGAGCCGCCGAAGCCGAAGGGCGGGCGGCCGCGGTGCGACGATCGCCGGGCCCTGGAGGGCATCATCTTTGTGCTGTGGTCCGGCGTTTCCTGGGAGCGGCTGCCCCGGGAGGCGTTCGGCTGCACGGGCATGACCCCGGATCGGGGTCCGGGGCAGGCTGTGCTGGCGGCGGCTGCGCGGCTGGCATGCCGCCGGCGTGCTGGGCGAGCTGCACCGGGTGCTGCGCGAGCGGCTGGCCGTGGCGGACGCGCTCGACTGGGACCGGGCGTCGATCGACAGCGCCTCGATCCCGGCAGAAGGGGGCGCTCGTCGCCGGGCACCAAGATCGGCCCGAACCCCACCGACCGGGGCCGCCCGGGCTACGCAGGCGCCACCTCGTCGTCGATGCCCGCGGCACGCCGCTGGGCTTCGAGGCTCGAGCGGGGCCAACCGCCACGACAGCAAGTTGCTCGCGGCCGTGCTGGACGTCGTGCCGGGCGTGCGCCGCGGCCTGGGCAGGCCCCGCTGTCGGCCCCGCAAGCTCCACGCGGACAAGGCCTACGACCACCGCCGCTGCCGCGCCGAGTGCCGCGAGCGGTCGATCACCCCGCGCATCGCGCGCCGGGGCGTCGAATGCTCCGACCACCTCGGCCGCCACCGCTGGGTGGTCGAGCGCACGCTCGCCTGGCTCGCGCGCTTCCGACGCCTCACCATCCGCTACGAGCACCGGGCCGACATCCACCGGGCCTTCACCTCGCTCGCCTGTTCGCTCATCTGCCTCAACCAAATCAGACGGTTCTGTCAGGGGCTCTTAGGCCTTGTTGACAAAGTCTCGGACCCACAGGCGGATGCAGGCGAGGTCGACGAAGCCGAGGAGGCTTGTGGCGGTCTTGTCGTAACGCGTGGCGAGGCGGCGGCTGTGCTTGAGCCTGCCGATGCAGCGCTCGATGCGGTTGCGCAATGCGTAGAGGTGTCAGGCGTCACGGCAAACTGGTCCGGAGGCGACATGAGGAACTGGCCCCCTCGGTAGCCTGAGGGGAGGGCCTGGATGACCATGCCAGTGACGGAGAGGCTTCTGCGGACTGAAGGTCTGCGGAGGGACGAGATGAAGGAGCCGGACGACGTGTCGGCGATGCTGAGGCTGAAGGCGCTCGGCTGGGGGGCGCGGCGGATCGCGGCGGAGCTGGGGTGCTCGCGGACGACGGTGCGGCGGTGGCTGCGCGAGGGCGGCTGGCGACGCCCGGTGGCACCGACACGCAAGACGTCGCTCGACGGTCTTGGGGGCTGGCTGTCCGAGCGCTTCCGCCGCCACGCGGGCAACGCGGACGTGGTTCGCCAGGAGCTCGCGGCCGAGAGGGGCATTGAGGTAAGCCTGCGCACGGTGGAGCGTGCGGTGGCACCGCTGCGCCAAGCGCTACGGGCCGAAGCGCGGGCGACGGTGAGGTTCGAGACGCGCCCGGGCCAGCAGTTGCAGATCGACTTCGGCCAGAGGCGGGTCGAGATCGAGGGCGCTCTGCGACCGGTGTCGTTCTTCGTGGCGACGCTGGGCCACTCGCGCCGGCTGCACGTCCGGGCCTTCCTGGGCGAGCGCCAGGAGCACTGGTTCGAAGGCATGGAGAGTGCCTTCGCAGCCTTTGGGGGCGTGCCTGAGGAGGTGCTGCTCGACAATGCGCGCGCTCTGATCCTGCACCACGACGCGGCGACGCGGGAGGTGGTGCTCAACCCCAAGCTCCACGCCTTTGCGCGGCACTGGGGCTTCCGGGTCCAGGCCTGCGCGCCGTACCGGGCGCGGACCAAGGGCAAGGACGAGCGCGGCGTGGGCTACGTGAAGGGCAACGCGGTCGCGGGGCGAACCTTCGAGAGCTTCGCGGCCCTGGAGGCGCATCTGGCCGAGTGGACGCGCGAGATCGCCGATCAGCGCGTCCACGGCACCACCGGCGAGGCGCCCATGGTCCGCTTCGCGCGCGACGAGGCCGCCGCCCTGCGGCCGCTGCCCGACCGCGGCCCGTTCCTGGCCGCGCGCGAGCTGAGCCGACGCGTGGGAGCGGACTGCGCGGTGGAGATCGAGACGAACGCCTACTCGGTGCCGTGGCGCTTGATCGGGGAGCGAGTGAGCGTGCTGGTCACGGCCGAGACTGTGCAGGTCACCCATGCGGGCATCGAGGTGGCCCGTCATCCCCGCAGCGCGGACCGTCGCGGGCGCTTCACCGACCGCGCTCACTTCGAGGGCGTCGCGGGTGCCGCCGGCCGCGTGGTCAGAGAAGACGCCGAGGCAGCCGAGGCCGCGCCGATCCCGGCGCCGGCGCTGCTGCGCCCGCTCGCCGAGTACGAGGCGGTGGCCGGGGGCGCCTGGTGATGGGAGCGCAGACCCAGGACGAGCTCGACCGGATGCTGACGCGCTTGAAGTTGACGGCGGTGCGCGACCAGCTCGACGGCTTGCTCGACGAGGCGGCGCGGGGGGAGATGACCCTGCGCGAGGCGCTCGCCTTCCTCTGCGAGCGCGAGATCGCACGGAAGGATCAGCGCCGCATCGAGATGAGCTTCGGGCTGGCGAAGTTCCCCTTCGTGCGGACCCTGGAGGGCTTCGACTTCGCCGCCCAGCCCTCGGTCGACAAGGGGCAGATCCGCGACCTCGCGACGGGGCGCTTCATCGCCCACGGCGATGCGCTCTTGCTGCTCGGCCCCCCGGGCGTGGGCAAGACGCACCTTGCGGTGGCGCTCGGCCGCGAAGCGATCGTGGCCGGCCACACCGTGCTCTTCACCGGCGCCATGGCGCTCGTGGCCAACCTCGCCAAGGCCCAGGTCGAGGGCCGGCTCGAGGAGCGGCTGGCGCACTTCGCCAAGCCGAAGCTGCTGATCGTGGACGAGCTGGGCTACCTGCCGCTCGAGCCCAACGCCGCTCACCTGTTCTTCCAGCTCGTCAGCCGCCGCTACGAGCGCGGCGCGATGCTGGTGACTTCGAACCGGTCCGTAGGCGAGTGGGGCGCGGTGTTCGGCGACCCGGTGGTGGCCACCGCGATCCTCGATCGCCTGCTCCACCACTCCCACGTCATCACCATCCGGGGCGACAGCTACAGGCTGCGCGAGAAGCGCCGGGCCGGCCTTCTGCAGAAGGCCGGCCCGGCGCTTGAAACCGAAGTCGAAACCACATGACGGGGTGGGCCAGATCCTGGTGTCGCCACCGGGCCAGTTCCGAATGTCGCTTGATAAGAGGGCGCGATCGACGCCCTTTCGCGCCTTGCGGCAGCGGCGCATCGGGATGACGGGCACCGCATCGCGCGCCTCGGCCCAGGCCCGGATGCGGTCGCTGTCGTAGCCCTTGTCGCCCAGAAGAGCCGCCGGCGCGGGCAGGTCGTCGCCCATCACGAGGTCGAAGCCGCGGTGATCGGAGGTCTGGCCGGGCGTGACACAGGCCGCGCATCGGCAGGCCCCACGCATTGACCCGGAGGTGGATCTCGGTCGTGAGGCCACCGCGCGAGCGGCCAAGACCCTGGCGCGCAGAGCCCCCGCCCCTTCTTCGGCGCCCCCGCGGCGTGCTGATGCGCCCGCACGATGGTGCTGTCGACCATCTGCAGCCGGTCCGGCGCAGGCTCGATCTTGGCCGCGCCCTCGTTCAGCGCCTCCAGGATCGCCTCCCACAGCCCCACCAGCGTCCATCGCCGGAACTGGCGGTAGACGCTGGACCACTTGCCCTCACTCCTCGGGCAGGTCGCGCCAGGCGCTGCCGGTCCGCGCGATCGGTCCGCGCGATCCAGACCCGAAGGGCCGCGCGAAGCAGCGAACACCCTGTCGAGCACGCGGCGATGATCGCCGGCAGGCCGGCCCTGTGGCGCACGCACTCCGCGCAAGAACGGCTCGAAGAACGCCCACTCCGCGTCCGACATCAGACCACGCGCCATGACCGCCTCCCAGCCAACCATCACTCAGCTAGCGAGGACGTTCAGAAGGCTTTTGTCAACACGGCCTAAGACGCCCGGTCCTGTCGCGAACGGGCTCTGTTGCACGGAACGCCTGAAGGCCGAGCTTCCCCTTTCCCCGCGGCGGTCAGCCGACGGGTCGTGTGACGGGGATGCCGAGCGCGGTATAGCGGTTGAGGATGGCGATGCGGACTTGGAGTTCGGCGGTCTGGCGGTCGAAGTCGCGGGCCATGAGCTTTTGCCCGAGGAGCTTCATGCAGTTCATCTTGGTCTCGGCGCGGCTTCGGCGGTGGTATCCGCTCCATCGGCGCCAGATCGTGCGGCCGAGGCGCTTGATGGCGCGCAGAGCCTCGTTCCTCGCTTCTACGCCGGGGCTGTCCTTCTCCCAAGGCTTGGCATTTCGCCGGGGCGGGATGACAGCGTCCGCGCCGCGGTTCGCGATGGCGTCGCGGCAGCCGCGGGTGTCGTAGGCGCCGTCGGCGGTGACCGAGACGATTGGCTCGTTTGCTGGGATCTGGCCGAGCAGGTCCGGTAGCACAGGCCCATCGCCGACGCCGCTGCCGGTGATCTCGACCGCGCGGACCTCGAGTGTCACCTCGTCGACGGCGAGGTGGACCTTTCGCCAGATCCGTCTGCGCGCCCCGCCATGCTTGCGCGCGTGCCATTCCCCCTCGCCTCGGACCTTGATGCCCGTGCTGTCCACGAGCAGGTGCAGCGGGCCGCCGCTGCCCCGGTAGGGCAGCTGAACGGCCAAGGTCTTCTGCCGTCGGCAGAGCGTCGAGAAGTCCGGCACCGGCCAGTCGAGCCCCGCGAACTTCAGAAGGCTCGCGACGAAGCCGGTCGTCTGGCGAAGCGGCAGGCCGAACAGCACCTTGATCGTCAGGCAAGCCTGGATCGCGGCGTCGCTGTAGACCGGCTGGCCGCCGCGCTTGCCCGATGGCGCCGCGTGCCAGGGCGTCGAAGGGTCGAACCAGACGGTCAGCGATCCACGCTCACGCAGCGACGCGTTGTAGGCGGACCAGTTCAGGGTGCGGTAGCGCGTCGGGGCAGGCTTGGACATGACGCCCAGCTATGCCGCTGGACCGGCAATGTGAATCCCAGGCAGGCTTCGTGCAACAAGGCCATTCTCGATGCAAAATGGAAGCGCCTCGATCTCGGCGAAGCAAACTCCGCGTCTCGAGCGGCGACGCGTATCAGATGAACGCCTACGCCAGTCGCTACCGCTGCAAGCGACTCGCGCTCGTTTACCCGGCCTCGCGGGACTGCCCGCCTGGAAGGATCACCGAGTTCGTGCTCATGACCGAAGAGCGGCCGGTACTGGATGTCGTCGCGGTCGATGTTCGAGAGCTCGCCTTTGGCAGTGGGATCCCGGCCGGCATCGATGCGATGATCCCGATCGAGCGGCACTGGAAGCATCAGTCATCGCAGGCACCGATTCACGCAGCGATATGAAGAACTTCGGCCCCTCTTGCTTCCACAGTGCTTCCACGGATGTTGGAAACGCGAACGCCGCCCCGGAGGGCGGCGTTCAAGCATTTGATAATGCGGGATATTTTGGTTGCGGGAGTAGGATTTGAACCTACGACCTTCAGGTTATGAGCCTGACGAGCTACCGGGCTGCTCCATCCCGCGCCAAATCTCCTGAAGAAGCTCCTCAGGGCATCCAGAGAGACACATGGCAGGCGTTGATCAAGCTTGGCGATGACCTACTCTCCCACGCCTTAGGACGCAGTACCATCGGCGCTGCGGCGCTTAACGGCCGAGTTCGGGAAGGGATCGGGTGTTTCGCTCGCGCTGTGATCACCAAGCCAGGACAACGCCCCGCCGGATCCAAGTCATGAGGTGCGCTTTCAATCCAGAGGCCGCGTCGCCACTGGGTCGGATCAAGCCTATCGGGCCATTAGTACCGGTCAACTGAGCGCGTTGCCGCGCTTACATCTCCGGCCTATCGACGTGGTCGTCTACCACGGCCCTCAGGGATACCTTGTTTTGAGGGGGGCTTCCCGCTTAGATGCTTTCAGCGGTTATCCTGTCCGGACATAGCTACCCAGCACTGCCGTTGGCACGACAACTGGTCCACCAGTGGTCCGTTCACCCCGGTCCTCTCGTACTAGGGGCAACTCCTCTCAAGTATCCTACACCCACGGCAGATAGGGACCGAACTGTCTCACGACGTTCTAAACCCAGCTCACGTACCTCTTTAAATGGCGAACAGCCATACCCTTGGGACCTGCTCCAGCCCCAGGATGAGATGAGCCGACATCGAGGTGCCAAACGGTGCCGTCGATATGGACTCTTGGGCACCATCAGCCTGTTATCCCCGGCGTACCTTTTATCCGTTGAGCGATGGCCCTTCCACTCGGGACCACCGGATCACTATGGCCGACTTTCGTCTCTGCTCGACTTGTCAGTCTCGCAGTCAGGCTGGCTTATGCCATTGCACTCAACGAGCGATTTCCGACCGCTCTGAGCCAACCTTCGCACGCCTCCGTTACGCTTTGGGAGGCGACCGCCCCAGTCAAACTACCCACCACACAGGGTCCCGGATCCGGATGACGGACCGCGGTTAGACATCAAGCGAAGCAAGGGTGGTATCTCAAGGGCGGCTCCACCGAGACTGGCGTCCCGGCTTCAAAGCCTACCACCTATCCTGCACATGCTTGGCCTGATGCCAATGTGAAGTTGTAGTAAAGGTGCACGGGGTCTTTCCGTCTAACCGCGGGAAGCCTGCATCTTAACAGGCAATTCAATTTCGCT
>CAWCXF010000008.1:1095000-1879219 GCA_963799455.1 uncultured Alphaproteobacteria bacterium
TCCGCATCCTGGCTCGCGGCGTCGAGGCCGGGCAGGCCCACGCCCAGCACATCCACGGCAAGCTCGACGCCGACGGGACCCTCGCCAACTCGGTTTCGCCGACCCTGGACGACGACGCCGACGGCGACGGCTTCATCGAGGTGGCCGAGGGCTTCCCCGCCTATGGCGGCATCATCCTCCCCTTGACGATGGACGACGGGATGTTCCCGAGCCCGACCGGCACGAGCTACGACTTCATGGAGACCTACGACCTGACCGACCCCTCCGTCTTCGGCGAGGGCTTCGGTCTCGACGACCTGCTCGGCGTGGGCGACGAGCTCGAGATCGCCGACATGCCGATGCTCGACCTGCGCGAGATCGTCATCCACGGCCTCACCGTCCCCGCCGGGGCGGGCGCCGGCACGGATGGCGAGGTCGACGGGACGGGCGGCTACAAGGGCTTCCTGCCGGTCGCCGCGGGCGAGATCGTGTCCGTCGAGATGCCCGCCCCGGTGCCGCTGCCGGCCGCGGGCTGGGCGATGCTGGCCGGGCTCGGCGGGCTGGGCGCGCTGCGCCGCCTGCGCCGGAGCTGACGGCGCGCCGCGGGCCCGATCGCCCGCCCCTCCCGCTCCGAGCGGGCTTCGCCGCCGGTCCCAGGCTTGGGACCGGCGGCATTTCGTTGCCGATGCGGGCCCCCGCCTCAGGCGGATTGCGGCGCCTTCGCGCCGACTGCCGGGGAGCCGTGCACCCATCGCACCCCTCGTGCGTTGTCCCCCAGTCGCGCTCCGAGCGCGACGCTCACAGGGAGACCACCATGAGAATCCACCTCGCGATCGCCGCCGCCCTCGTCGCGGCGCCGGCTCTGGCCCAGGACATGATGTCGATGGACATGGACGGCGACAGCATGATCTCCATGGAGGAGATGACCGCCGCCAATCCCGCCATGACGGAGGAGATGTTCACCTCCGTCGACACGAACGGCGACGGCATGATCGACCAGGCGGAGTACGACGCCGGGGTCGAGGCCGGCACCATCGCCACCGACGGCTGAGACGGCGGTCGAGACGACGGCGCCCCGCCGGAAACCCGGTGGGGCGCCCTTGATGTTCCCGATCGGCGCCCAGGCTCGGCGCGAAGCCGCCAATCGGCGAATCAGTGCAGCACCGCCCCCTGCGGCGCCTCGCGCCGCGAGGACGAGAGCCGCTCGCCGACGATCAGCCCGTCGGCGCCGGCGCCGACACGCACCGTGTCGCCCTCCCGCAGATCGCCCGCCAGCAGCATCTCCGCGAGCTGGTCCTGCAAGCTGCGCTGGATCACCCGCTTGAGCGGCCGCGCGCCGAACACCGGGTCGTAGCCCTCGTGGGCCAACCAGCGCCGCGCGCCCTCGTCGAGGTCGAGTGACACGCCCCGCGCCTGGAGCCTACGGGCCAGGTGCGCCACCTGGATCTCGACGATCCCGCCCATGTCCTCGCGCGTGAGCCGGTCGAAGATGATCGTCTCGTCGAGCCGGTTGAGGAACTCGGGCCGGAAGTGCGCCCGCACCGCGTCCATCACGTCGCGCTTGGCGGCGCCTGCGTCGGCCCCGTCGGGGAGCTGCGAGAGCGCCTGCGCGCCGAGGTTCGAGGTCAGCACGATCAGCGTCTGCTTGAAGTCCACCGTGCGGCCCTGCCCGTCGGTCAGCACCCCGTCGTCGAGCACCTGCAGGAGCACGTTGAACACGTCCGGATGCGCCTTCTCGACCTCGTCGAAGAGCACTACCTGGTAGGGGCGCCGGCGCACGGCCTCGGTCAGCACGCCGCCCTCGTCGTAGCCGACGTAGCCCGGAGGCGCGCCGATCAGCCGGGCGACCGAGTGCTTCTCCATGAACTCCGACATGTCGATGCGCACCATCGCGCCGTCGTCGTCGAAGAGGAACTCCGCGAGCGCCTTGGTGAGCTCGGTCTTGCCGACGCCCGTGGGGCCGAGGAAGAGGAACGAGCCCAAGGGCCGGTTCTCGTCGTTGAGCCCCGCGCGGGCGCGGCGCACGGCGTTGGCCACCGCACGCACGGCGGTGCGCTGGCCGATCACGCGGCGCCCCAGCTCCTCCTCCATGCGCAGCAGCTTGTCGCGCTCGCCCTCCAGCATTCGGGTCGTGGGGATCCCGGTCCAGCGCTCCACGACGGCGGCGATGTTCTCGGGGCGCACGGCCTCCTCGACCATGTTCGCGTCGGGCGCCTCGGCCTCGCCCAGCCGCCGCTCCAGCTCGGGGATGACCCCGTAGGACAGCTCGCCGGCGCGGGCGAGGTTGCCCTCGCGCTTGGCCCCGTCGAGCTCGGCGCGGGCGCGGTCGAGCTCCTCCTTGAGCGTGCGCGCGGCCTCGAGCGAGTCGCGCTCCGCCTGCCACTGCGCCGTCATCGAATGCGAGCGCTCCTCAAGGTCCGACAGCTCGACGCGCAGCCGCTCCAGCCGCTCGCGCGAGGCGTCGTCGTCCTCCTTCTCCAGGGCCGCCGCCTCGATCCGCTTTTGCAGGATCTCGCGGTCGAGCGCGTCGAGCTCCTCGGGCTTGCTATCGACCTCCATGCGAAGCCGCGAGGCGGCCTCGTCCATCAGGTCGATCGCCTTGTCGGGCAGGAAGCGGTCGGTGATGTAGCGGTGCGAGAGCTGCGCCGCGGCGACGAGCGCGCTGTCCGAGATCCGCACGCCGTGGTGCAGCTCGTACTTCTCCTTGATGCCGCGCAGGATCGACACGGTGTCCTCGACGGTGGGCTCCTCGACCAGCAGGGGCTGGAAGCGCCGGGCGAGCGCCGCGTCCTTCTCGACATGCTTTCGGTACTCGTCGAGCGTGGTGGCGCCGACGCAGTGCAGCTCGCCGCGCGCAAGCGCGGGCTTGAGCAGGTTGGAGGCGTCCATCGCGCCCTCGGCCTTGCCCGCGCCCACGAGCGTGTGCATCTCGTCGATGAAGAGGATGATCTCGCCCGCGGCCCCGGTGACCTCGGACAGCACGGCCTTCAGCCGCTCCTCGAACTCGCCCCGATACTTCGCGCCCGCGATCAGCGAGCCCATGTCGAGGGCGAGCAGCTTCTTGTCGCGCAGGGACTCGGGCACGTCGCCGTCCACGATCCTGAGCGCGAGGCCTTCCGCGATGGCGGTCTTGCCGACGCCGGGCTCGCCGATCAGGACGGGGTTGTTCTTGGTCCGGCGCGAGAGGATCTGCATCGTGCGCCGGATCTCCTCGTCGCGCCCGATGATGGGGTCGATGCGGCCCTCGCGGGCGGCCTCGGTGAGGTCGCGCGAGTACTTCTTCAGCGCGTCGTAGCCCTCCTCGGCGGAGGCCGAATCGGCGGTGCGGCCCTTGCGGAGATCCTCGATGGCGCGGTTGAGCCCCTGCGCGTTGAGCCCGCCCGCGTCGAGCGCGTCCTTGGCCTTCGAGCGCGTCATGGCGAGCGCCGTCAGCAGCCGCTCGACGGTCACGAAGCTGTCGCCGGCCTTCTTGGCGAGCTGCTGCGCCTGGTCGAGCACGCGGGCCATCTGGCCGTCGAGATAGGTCTGCGCGTCGCCCGAGACCTTCGGCAGGCGCGCCACGGCGGCGTCCACGGCCTCGCGGACGCGGGGCGCGGAGCCCCCGGCGCGACCGATGAGGTTCGCGGCGAACCCCTCCTCGTCGTCCATCAGCGCCTTCAGCAGATGCTCGGGCACGAGGCGCTGGTGCTCCTCGCGCACGGCGATGGTCTGGGCGGCCTGGATGAAGCCGCGCGAGCGTTCGGTGAACTGCTCCAGGTTCATGTCGTCTCTCCTCGTCAAGCGCCCGTCGGCCGGCGCCCGCATCGCGGCGCGCCCGGCTCGGGCCTTCGGCAGAGGAGATGGGCTCGGATCCGGCGTGGCACAAGCGCCACGACCGACGACGGCGCCCCCTGGGGGACGCCGCCATCCGGCTCGCCGCGAGGGCCGCCTCAGTCGGCGATCGTGGCGTCGTCGCGGCCCTCGGGGCCCGAGGGGGTGGGCACCACCGGGGCGGTCGTGCCGTCCGGATCGACGACGACCTCGCCCGCGCCCGGGGCGACCGGCTCCGCGGTGGCGTCCTCGGCGAGGCCGGCGCCCTGCTCCATGCCCGCATCGGCGTCGGTGCCGGCCTCGGCGGGCTCGACGACCGCGCCGCCCACCGGCACGGCGGGCGCGACCTCGACCTCGACGTCCTCGTTCGCGGTGTCGCCCTCGGACAGCGGACCGCTCACGGTCTGGGTGTCGCCGAGGAAGGTGGCGTCGTTGTCATTGGAGACGGCCTCGGTGTTGGCGATTCCGTTCACCTGGGTCTCGCCCTCGTTGACGGTGATCTCGGGGGCGGCGTCGCGCTCGACCGGATCGCCGGCGCCCTCGGTGCCGACGATCAGGATCGCCAGCAGCGCGAACACGCCCGCCCCCATCGCCAAGATCATCCAGAACACGCTGACGCCGCGGTCCGCGCGGCGGAACGAAAGATCCATCCCGGCCATTCTCGTGCCTCCCTCTGAGGATCGGCGGCGGCCATGCTGCGGCCCCGCCCTTCGGTTGCCGGCCCAACCGGCCGCGCCCGGCGGGGTTCCGGAGGGGGGCGCATCCATGGCATGCTCGCCCCGGCGGCGACCCCGGCCGCCCTCCGGGGCCCGGGCCGCGGGAGCCGCAGCCTCGCGCGCGAGGCCCGCACGGTCCGGCGAGCCCCTGGTGCGCGCCCCGGAGCCGGCCCTCGGCCAAAAGATCAGGAGCCGCCATGCGAGCCAGCGACGCAACCGAGGCCGACGCGACCCGGCGACGCGGTGCCGCGCCGTCCGACGACCGGCTGATCGTGGCCCTCGACCTGCCCGACGCGGCCTCGGGGCTGGAGATGGCGCGACGGCTGGGAGACGCCGCGTCGTTCTACAAGATCGGCCTGGGGACGCTGACGGGCGGCGGGCTCGCGCTCGCCATGGCGCTCAAGGGCGAGCAGGGCCACCGCGTGTTCCTCGACCTCAAGCTCTTCGACATCGGCGCCACCATCGAGGCCGCCGTGCGCGGGCTCGCGCGATTCGACCTCGACCTGCTGACGGTCCATGGCGATCCGCATGTGGTGCGCGCCGCCGTCGAGGGGCGCGGCGGCGCCTCGATGCGACTGCTGGCCGTCACCGTCCTGACCTCGCTCGAGCGGGCCGACCTCGACGCGGGCCTGATGCGCGACGGCCCCGTGGCCGAGCTCGTGGTCGAGCGCGCCGCGCGCGCCTTCGACGCGGGCGCCGACGGGGTGATCGCCTCGCCGCGGGAGGCGGCCGCGATCCGCGCGCTGCCCCAGGCCCGGGGCCGCCTGATCGTCACGCCGGGCGTGCGCCCCGAGGGCTCGGCCGCGCACGACCAGCGCCGCACCGCGACCCCGGCCGAGGCCATCGCGGCCGGCGCCGACCACGTGGTGGTGGGCCGGCCGATCCTGCGCGCGCCCGACCCGCGCGCGGCGGCGCGGGCGATCGTGGGCTCGCTGCCCGCGCGGTGAGCCGGGTCGGTGAGCCGGGGCAGGGGCCGCGTCCCCGCTCCCCGCAGGAGCCCGCGACGCGGAGCGCGGGCCGCGCGCCGCCGCCCGCCCGCCCCCGCCCGTCGGGGCGGGACGACGGACGCCCCTTCCCGCGTGCCCGGCGCCCCCGCGGGCAGCGCCGCGTCTCAGGCGGCGCGGCGCGGGGCCCGGCCGGCCCCGTCCCTGGCATAGGCCCCCGCGACCACGCCCGCCACCGCCTGCGCGGTCGCGGCCGACAGCGTCCAGCCGAGATGCCCGTGGCCGGTGTTGTAGAACACCGAAGGGTGCCGCCCGCGCCCGACGCGCGGCATCATCGAGGGCATCATCGGCCGCAGGCCCGCCCAGGGCACCACGGCCTCGGTCGAGACCGCGGGGAAGTGGCGCTCGACCCAGGCCGTCAGCGGCGCGATCCGGTCGGCGCGGATGTCGCGGTTGAGCCCGGCGAACTCGGCCGTGCCCGCGACGCGCAGCCGCCCCTCGCCCAGCCGCGAGGAGACGATCTTCGAGGCGTCGTCGAGCAGCGACACCCGCGGCGCCGCCCCGCGCGAGGTCGCGTCGTCGAGCCCCACGGTGATCGAGTAGCCCTTGACCGGGTAGACGTTGACGCGGTCGCCGAGCTTGGCCGCGAGGTCGCGCGAGCCCACGCCCGCGCAGACCACCACCCCGTCGTAGCGCGCGCCGTTCACCTCGACGCCCCCGTCGAGGGCGCGCAGGTGCTCGACCTCGCGGCCCATGACGAAGGCGACGCCCTGCCCCTCCAGCCAGCGCGCGACGCCGGCGGTGAAGCGGTGGATGTCCCCCGTCGCGTCCGAGGGCGTCCAGAAGCCCCCCGCGACCGGGGTGACGAGCGCGGGCTCGACCTGCGCCACCTCCTCGGGCGTCAGCTCCTGGCGCACGAGCCCGCCCTCGGCGTAGATCGCGTCCACGCGACGCGCCTGCGCCATCTCGCGCTCGGTCGCGTAGAAGTGCACGATCCCCGCGTCCGAGCGGTCGTAGTCCACCCCCGTCCGCGCCGCCATCTCCTTGAGGATCGGGCGCGCGGCGACGGCGAGCTTGACGGTGGCCAGCGTGTTGGCGCGGTAGCGGCCGACATTGCCCAGGAACTCGGCCATCCAGGAGATCTTGTGCCAGCGCGGCGAGGGATGGACGAGGAGCGGCGCGTCGTGCCTGAGCATCCAGCGCAGGCCCTTCATCACGGTGGCCCGCGTCGTCCAGACCTCGGCGTTCGAGGCCGAGATCTGCCCGCCATTGGCGTAGCTCGTCTCCATCGCCGGGTAGCGATGGCGGTCGATCACGGTGACGTCGAGGCCCGCGTCGTGCAGGTGATAGGCGGTGGTCACGCCGGCGATGCCGGCGCCGAGGACGGCGATGCGCGTCATGGCGACACTCCCGCGGGCATCTCGGCCCGCCATGCCCCCTCCGTCGAAGACCTGAGAGTTTCGCCGCGCGCCGATCCCGGCGCGGGGCTTGCTCCTTCGGTGGGCCCGCCCGCGCCCGGGGGGCCGCTCTTCGGAGTGTGATCGCGCCGGCCGGTTCGTGGGCCTGAGAGTTTCCGGGGCGGTTGCTCCTTCGGCGGCGGCCTCGCGGCCACGCTCTCCCGGCCGGGCGATGTGCGAATCAGCCTATAGCACGGATCGGGCGCCCCGCGGCGCGCGGCGTGCGCCACGGGGCGCCCGGCTCGTCCGTGTCGTCCGCCGCCGAGGAGCGCGCATCGCGTGATGCGCGCTCCGCCCCCGCGCACCGTGCGGCGCCTTGCCTGCGCGCGCCGCGCGTGATGCGGCGCGCCCATGGCCCCCGCCCTTGCGCCGCGCCGCGCCGCGCTCCAGACCCCGCCCATGGCCCTCGACACGCGCGACGTCGTGCTCTCCTTCTACCGCGTCCGCCAGGCGCTGGGCTGGCTCGGCCTCATGATGCCGGTGGTGCTGATCGGCGGCACGCTGGCGCTGGGCCTGCCGCTGCCGCCGTCGCTGTCGGACTTCTACTATACGCCCCTGCGCGACGTGTTCGTCGGCATCCTGTTCGCGCTGGGCGTGTTCCTGCTGACCTATCTCGGCCACCGCCAGCCGACCAAGCTGGTCTCGGACCGCAACGTCAGCACCCTCGCCGGGCTCGGCGCCATCGGCGTGGCGCTCTTCCCCAACGACACGCTCGACGCGTGCGGCGGGGTGAGGATCCCCTCGCTCGACGTGGCGGGCACCCTGCACTTCGTCTCGGCCGGCCTCTTCCTGACGACGACGGCGGTGTTCTGCCTGGTGCTCTTCCGCCGCTCCGACGGGGCGACGCCGAGCCCGCTCAAGCGGCGGCGCAACCGCATCTACCTCCTGTGCGGGCTGGCCATCGTCGCGGCGCTGGCGCTGCTCGGGGCCTACTTCGCGCTCATCGACCCCGAGCGGCGCTGCGAGATCCGCGCGCTTCGCCCGGTGCTGTGGCTCGAGGTCGTCACCGTGCTGGCCTTCGGGCTCTCCTGGCTCGTCAAGGGCCGCGGCATCCGGCCGCTCAACGAGGGTCGGCCGCCCGCCGCGGCGCTCGTGGAGGGCGGCGAGGACCGGGGCTAGCGCCATCTGGCGAGCCGCGCGCCGTCCCCCTATGATCGCCGCCATGCCGAGCCTGTGCCGAGACTGCCTGACGCGCTCCGAGGCCTCGGGCGGCACGCGCTGCGCGGCCTGCGGCGGCCCGCGCCTCCTGAGCCACCCGGAGCTGTGGGGGCTCGGCGTGGCGCATCTCGACTGCGACGCCTTCTACGCCTCGGTCGAGAAGCGCGACGACCCGTCGCTGCGCGACCGCCCCGTGATCGTCGGCGGCGGGCGGCGCGGCGTGGTCTCGACGGCGTGCTACATCGCGCGCATCCGCGGGGTGCGCTCGGCCATGCCGATGTTCCAGGCGCTGCGGCTCTGCCCGGACGCCGTGGTCGTGAAGCCCCGCGGCGCCGCCTATGTCGAGGCCTCGCGCGCGATCCGGGGGATGATGGAGGCGCTGACGCCGGCCGTGGAGCCGCTCTCGCTCGACGAGGCGTTCCTCGACCTGCGCGGCACCGCGCGGCTGCACGGCGCGCCCCCCGCCGTCGTGCTCGCGCGCCTCCTCCTGCGGATCGAGGCCGAGGTCGGCGTGACGGCCTCGGTCGGGCTGTCGCACAACACGTTCCTCGCCAAGCTCGCCTCCGAGCTCGACAAGCCGCGCGGCCTCGCGCTGATCGGGCGCGCCGAGACGGACGCCCTGCTCGCGCCCATGCCGGTCTCGCGCATCTGGGGCGTGGGCGGTGCGATGCAGGCCCGCCTGGAGCGCGGCGGGGTGCGGACCTTCGCGGACCTGCGCCGGTGGGACCGGCGCGACCTGGCCGCGCGGTTCGGCCAGGGCGGCGAGCGGCTGCACGACCTGAGCCGCGGGATCGACGCGCGCCCGGTCCGCGCCGAGCGCGCGCCGAAGTCGATCAGCAACGAGACCACCTTCGACGCGGACACCGCCGACCCGTCGCTGCTCGACGGCCATGCCTGGCGGCTGTCGGAGAAGGTCGCCGCGCGCGCCCGCGCCCGGGGCCTCGCGGGCCGCGTCGTCACGCTCAAGCTCAAGCGCGCCGACCACCGGCTGCTCACCCGGCGCGAGGCGCTGCGCGAGCCCACCCAGAGCGCAGGGCGGATCCACGCGGCCGCCGCGGCGCTGCTGGCGCAGGCGCCCGGGCGCGGACCGTGGCGGCTCCTTGGCGTGGGGCTGTCCGAACTCGGCCCCGAGGCTGGCGCCGACCGCTCGGGCGACCTGCTCGACCCCTCCGCCCGCGCCCGCGCCGAGGCCGAGCGCGCGATGGGCGCGATCCGCGCCCGCTTCGGCGAGGGCGCCATCCTCAAGGGCCGCGCGCTGCGCTAGGGCGTGGTTTGACGCGACGGGATCGGCTCAGACGCTCCGGGCTCCTTCGCGCTCCTTCGCGGCCGCATCTTCCTGGCGCCTGTCCGGTTCGGTCAGGCTGCGGGGTGCCCCAGCGGCTGGGCTTCGCCGCCCAGCGGCCCGAAGGCGGGGACACCCCCAAGGGCGTGCCGCCATGACTTGAGGGCCGCGCGCCACGCCTCCGCGGCAGGCCCCCCCCGGCGCGCCCCGACCGGGAGACGGCACGGGCGGGCGAGGCCGCGAGCGACGGCCCTTCGGCTGCCCACCACCCAGCGGCGACCCGGACGCCGAAGACCCCTCGCGCGGTCCACCCTCGGACCGGCCGTCCCCCCGCGCACATGCCGGCCCGCCCTCGCGCATGGCGCTCGCCCTGGGGGCGTCGCGGCCCGGCGGATCGGCGCCGGCTACTCGGCGGCCAGCGGCATCGCGCGCTCGCGGCCGAGCGCGCAGATCTCCGCCACCACGCCCGAGATCACCTCGCGGAAGGCCTCGAAGTCGGGCCGGCGCTCGATGCGCGCCTCGTCCATGTAGAGTGCGCGGTCGATCTCGACCTGGATCGCGTGGCTGCCCTGCGACGGGCGGCCGTAGGTCTGCGCCACGTAGGCGCCCGCGAAGGGCGCGTTGCGCGCCACCTTGAGCCCCGCGCGCAGGAACGCCACCTCGACGCGCTCGACGAGCCCCGGCTCCGCCGCGGCGCCGAAGCGGTCGCCCAGCACCACGTCGGGGCGGCCCGCGCGGCCGCCGTCCACCGCCTCGTGCGGCATCGAGTGGCAGTCGATCAGGATCGCCTCGCCGAAGGCCGCCCGGCTCTCCTCCATCAGGGCGCGCAGCGCGGCGTGGTAGGGCTCCCAATGGCCCTCGATGCGGGCCTGCGCCTGCGCCAGCGTCAGGCGCCCGCGGTGGATCACGCGCCCGCCCGCGACCACGCGGGGAATGACGCCGAGCCCAGAGGCGATGCGCGGGTTGTGCCCGCCACGGCGCACGCCCTCGATCAGCGCGGGGTCGAGCTCATCGGCGGCGCGGTTGACGTCCACGTAGGCGCGCGGCGCCTCGGCCGCCAGGAGCGGCGCCCCGCAGAGGGGGGCTGCGGCGAACAGGTCGTCCACGAAGGCGTCCTCGGAGGAGCGGATGGCGCGCGCGTCGAGCGCCGCCTGGGCGAGGAAGGCGGGCGGGTAGGCCCGGCCCGAATGGGGCGCGGCGAACACCACGCAGGTGCCGCGCGAGACGGGCCGCGTCAGGCGGACGGGCGCGGCAGGCCCGCCGGGGGTCGGGGGATGGGTCACGGGCGTCCCGCCGCCGGCGCCGTCGCGCCGCCGCCTCGTGCACGCCCGGCCGCGCGGCCCCGGGCCGCGGCATGGGCGGCGGGATGGGCGGCGGGCGCCCGCGCGCGGCATCGGCCGGTCCGCGCGGCTCTCCGGGATCCGGCTCTGGGGGTCATGGATGAAGGGCGTCCGATCATGCTTCGCGTCCTCGACCGCCGACCATATGGTCCGGCCGCGCCCGACCGAAAGAGCTTGTGCGCCTCATCGTTCCCTCCTATACGCCCCGGCACCGTCGCGGCAGGCCCCGCGCCCGTCCCGCTGGGCGGGTCGCGGGCCGTCGCCGAGGCGGTCGCGGCGCGGGTGCGGCGGGGGCGATTAGCTCAGCGGTAGAGCACTTCGTTGACATCGAAGGGGTCACTGGTTCGATCCCAGTATCGCCCACCACCCAGACCTCCCCGACGGAGGCGGCCGCCGGGCTCTCGCGCCCACGAAGCCCCACGGGGGCGCAAACCCGCCCTCCCGCGTCCGCGGTGGGCATCACGGGGCCCCTCGGGCGGCCCCGCATGAGGGGAGAGGCCATGAAGGTCCGCAACTCGCTGCGCTCGCTCAAGAGCCGCCACCGCGACTGCCGCATCGTGCGCCGCAAGGGCCGCGTCTACGTCATCAACAAGACCCAGCGCCGTTACAAGGCCCGCCAGGGCTGAGCGCGCGACGGGGCCGCGCCCCGCCTAACCCGGACCTCGGAGGACCGCCTCGGGGCGGCCCTCCGAGGTCCGGGCCGACGGCCCCGCGAGCGGGAGGAATGGCGCCGCGTGCCCCCGAGCCACGGCCCCGTCGCCCGCCCGGATCACGCGCGAGGCCTCAGGCGCGCCCCGCAGGCGGAAGCGCCGACGGGGTCCGGGATGCGGGCCTCCCGGATCGTAGGCCCCCCTGGACCTTCGGCGCAGGCCCCACCCGCTCGCGCGATCCGGGACGACGGCGCGATCCGGGACGACGGCGCGGACCGGCCCGAGAACCGCGATCGAGCCGCCGTCCGCGCTCGGACCCTCAGCGCAGGATCGAGTCGGCCAGGATCCGCACCACCGCCGCCTGGTCGAGATAGCCGGTGGGCGTCAGCTCGCGGCTGCGCTGGTAGCGGCGGATGGCGCGCCGCGTCTCGTCGTCGAAGCGCCCGTCCACGGTGCCGGGCTCGAAGCCGAACACCTCCAGCCGCCCCTCGATCAGCCCCTGCGTCACCGGGGTGAGCCCGAGCGCGCCCTCGGCGATCCGCGCGGCCTCCTCGCGGTCGGGGTCGCCCGTCCGGCCCCGCAGCTCCTCGATGCGCGCGCGGGCGGCCTCGACGAAGGCGCCGTCGGGGTGGCGCTCGACGTAGCGGCGGTAGGCGCGGGCGCGGTCCTTGCCGCGCGCGTCGTCCCAGTCCCGCGCATCCGTGAGCGCGGCGCTGCCGCGCGCCTCGCGCTCCAGCGCGGCGAGCCGCTCGCTGGCGCGATCGGCGAAGAGCCCATCGGGGTGGCGCTCCAGATAGGCCCTGAGCCCGGCCGCGTCCCCCCGCTCGCCGGTCTCGGCCCAGGCGGCGGCGTCGCGCCGCCGGGCCTCGGCGCGCTCGGCCGCGGCCTGGGCCTCGATCTCGGCCGCGCGCCGTCCGGCCTGCTCGAACAGCAGCGCGATCTGATCGACGGTGAGATAGCTTGTGGGCTCGGCGGATTGGGCGCGCTGCCACTCGCTCAGCGCCGAGCGCGACTGCTCCCCCAGGACGCCGTCGATGCCGTGCGGGTCGAAGCCCAGCATCGCCAGCGCCGTCTGCACCCGGCGCCGGTCCTCCCGGCCGAGGTTGAGGGCCTCCTCGCCCGCCCGCGCGCGCCGCTGGGGGTCGCGGCGCAGGGCGTCGAGCCGCTCGCTGGCCTCTTCGGCGTGCGCGCCGTCGGGGAAGCGATCGAGATAGGCCCCATAGGCGCGCTCGCTGTCGAAGCCGCGGATCAGATCCCAGTAGTCGCGCTCGACCCGGCGCGCCGCGCCGGGGCGCGCCCGGCCGCGCCCGTCCTCGCGGGCGATCTC
Organism: uncultured Alphaproteobacteria bacterium; assembly: GCA_963799455.1. GTDB lineage: Bacteria > Pseudomonadota > Alphaproteobacteria > Rhodobacterales > Rhodobacteraceae > CAWCXF01. The sequence continues at coordinate 1,107,664 of CAWCXF010000008.1, forward strand.
GTCGGCGTCGAGGAGCGCGCGGCCCTCGGGGATGAAGGTCATCGGCGGGTCGGTCAGCCCCGAGATCGCCAGCCCGCGGCGGCGCGCGTCCGCCGCCTCGAAGGAGGCCCCCGGCCGGGCCAGCACCTCGCGCGCGAACGCGACCGCGGCCTCGGCGGCGCCGCCGATCAGCACGAATCCCTGGTCGTCGGACAGGTCGATCAGGCCCCGCTCAAGATAGGGAGAGACCTCGCCCCGCCGCGGGCCCTCCCCCATCACCATCGCGGCGCGCCCGCGCGGATGGTCGTCGAGCGCGTCCATCAGGATCGACGCGGAGAGCGAGCGGCGCGGCAGCTCGGCGCGGTCCTCGTCCTCGCGCGAGCCCACCGGCATCAGGAACCAGTCGCGGTCGGACTTGAGGAACCGCCCGCTCAGCACCACCAGGAGCCGGTCGGCATCGGCCGCGCGATCAAGGAAGCGCGAGGCCGCCCTCTCGGCCTCGCCGCGGGTGGCGTTGAGCGCCTCGACGACCTCGAAGCCGGCCCGCAGCAGCTCGGTGCGCAGCGTGGCCACGTCGTCGCCCGCGCGCACGTCGGGCAGGTGGCGATAGTCCTCGTTGGCGATGATGAGGGCCAGCTCGTAGGCCTGCGCGGCCCCGGCCGCGAGCGGTCCCAGAGCCAGGGCGGCCCAGGCCGCCGCGATGAGATGGCGCATCGATCGCTCCCTTCGTCCCCTCGAAGGCGGCTCCGGCGCGTCCCGCGCCGGCCCACGGCCGCCCCTATCGCTCGTAGTCGCGCCGGTCCTCGATCACGAGCCCGTCGTTCGGCAGAGCCCCCGGCGCCGCGACCTCCACATCGCCGCGCAGCTTGAGATAGGCCATGACTGAGGCCCGCAACGCGGCGACATCGAGGCCATCATGGGGCGGCTCGGCCTCCACGCGCACGACCATGCGGTCGGCCTCCCCCTCGCGGGTGGCGATCACGCGGGCGCGCAGGATCCGCGGGTGGGCGGCCACGAGCGCCGCCACCTGCTCGGGGCGCACGAACTGGCCCTTGATCTTGGCGGTCTGGTCGGCGCGCCCCATCCAGCCTCGGATGCGCCGGTTGGTGCGCCCGCAGGGCGAGCGGCCGGGCAGGATCGCGCTCAGATCGCCGGTGGCGAAGCGGATCAGGGGCGTGTCGGGGTTGAGCGAGGTGACGACCACCTCGCCCACCTCGCCGTCGGGCACCGGGTCGCCGGTGCCGGGGCGCACGATCTCGACCACCACGCCCTCGTCGAGGATCATGCCCTCCCTGGCGGGGGACTCGTAGGCGATCTGGCCCAGGTCGGCGGTGGCGTAGTTCTGCAGGCAGGCGATGCCGCGCTCGGCATAGGCCTCGCGCAGCGAGGGGAAGAGCGCGCCGCCGCCGACCACCGCCTTGGCGACGGTCAGGCTCAGGCCCATCTCGTCCGCCCGATCGAGGATCGCCTTGAGATAGTCCGGGGTGCCTGCGTAGGCCGTGGCGCCGAGGTCGTGGGCCGCGCGGGCCTGGAGGTCGGTCTGGCCGGTGCCGGCGGGGATCACGGCGGCGCCGACGGCGCGCGCGCCCGACTCGAAGATGTGGCCCGCCGGCGTGAGGTGGTAGGAGAAGCAGTTCTGCACGATGTCGCCTGGGCCCACGCCGGCCGCGTGCAGGAAGCGCCCGACGCGCCACCAGTCGCGCGAGACCTCGCCCGGCTCGTAGATCGGCCCCGGCGACTGGAAGAGATGCGCGAAGGCCGCAGGGGGCTTGGCGAGGTAGGCGCCGGGCCCCTGCGCCGCCTGGGCCGCGTGGAGGTCGGACTTGCGCAGCACCGGCAGGCCCGCCAGCGCCTCGCGCGTGGCGATGGCCGCGGGATCGGCGCCGGCGAGCGCCTCCGCCTGGCCCGGCAGCCTTCGCGCGCGGGCGATCTGCCGGGGCAGCTCGCGGGCGAGGTCGGCCGCGCGCTCGTCGTCCGAGCGGCGCTCCAGGGCGTCGTAAGGCTCGTCCATGGGTCGCGCTCCCCCGGTCGCGGTCGGCCCGGCACCGGGGGTGGGCCGGGCGGTCGGGCTCACAGCACCGTCCCGAAGAGGTGGCCGATGCCCGCCGTCGCCGCCATGCTCGCCGCGCCCCAGACCACGGCCCGCGCGACGGCGCGGGGCATCGGCGCGCGGCCCGCCCACGCGCCCAGCGCCCCCAGCGCGGCCAGGGCCGCGAGGGTGGCGCCGATCACGGACAGGGCGATCGCGCCCGGGGGCGCGAGGAGCGCCGCGGCCAGGGGCACCGTCGCGGCGGCCGAGAAGGTGAGGAACGACGCCCCCGCCGCCTGGAGCGGGCGCGCGGCCGCCGCCTCCGACAGGCCCAGCTCGTCGCGCAGGTGCGAGCCCAGCGGGTCGTGATCGGTCAGCTCGCGCGCGACCCGCCTCGCCGTCCCCCAGCTCAGACCGCGCGCCCGGTAGATCGAGACGAGCTCGCGCTCCTCGCCATCGGGGTTGGCCCGAAGCTCCCGATGCTCGCGGGCGATGTCGGCCCGCTCGAGGTCCGACTGCGAGGAGACCGAGACGTACTCGCCCGCCGCCATCGACATGGCGCCCGCGACGAGCCCGGCGGCCCCGGCGACGAGCACCGTCCGCGGCTCGGGATCGGCCGCCGCCACGCCCACGAGGAGCGAGGACACCGACACGATGCCGTCGTTGGCGCCCAGGACGGCGGCGCGCAGCCACCCCACGCGGGTGATGCGGTGCGGCTCGTCATGGGCGCGCTCGAAGGCGAGCGGCGCCGGCCTGCCCCTCAGCTCAACCATCGCTTGCGCCTCCGGTAGCTGCGCACGTCCCTGAACGATCGCCGCCCCTGCTCGGACATGCCGAGGTAGAACTCCTTCACGTCGGGGTTCTCGCGCAGGCTCGCCGCCGGCCCCTCCATGACGACGCGGCCCGACTCCAGGATGTAGCCGTGATGCGCGAAGCGCAGCGCCACGTTGGTGTTCTGCTCGGCCAGCAGGAAGCTCACGCCCTCGCGCTCGTTGAGGTCGCGCACGATCTCGAAGATCTCCTCCACGAGCTGGGGGGCGAGCCCCATCGAGGGCTCGTCGAGCAGGATCGTCTCGGGGCGCGACATCAGCGCGCGGCCGATGGCGCACATCTGCTGCTCGCCGCCCGAGGTGTAGCCGGCCTGGGAGGTCCGGCGCTCCTTGAGGCGCGGGAAGGTGTCGTAGACCCTCTCCAGGTCGGCGGCGACGGCCTTGGCGCCGTCGCGCCGGGTGTAGGCGCCGGTCAGGAGGTTCTCCTCGACGCTCAGGTGCTCGAAGCAGTGGCGCCCCTCCATCACCTGGACGACCCCGCGCGAGACCATCTCGGAGGGCCCCAGAATCCTGCACCCGCTCGCCGCGGTAGCGGATCGTGCCCTTCGTCACCTCGCCGCGCTCGGAGCGCAGCAGGTTCGAGATCGCCTTGAGCGTGGTCGTCTTGCCCGCCCCGTTGGCGCCCAGCAGGGCCGTGATGCCGCCCTTCGGCACCGAGAGCGAGACGCCCCTCAGCACCAGGATGACGTGGTTGTAGATCACCTCGACGTTGTTGACCTCGAGGAGCGTCTCCCCCCGCGCCTCGGCCTCCCGGCCCGTCTGCGTCCCGGCGTCGAGCATGTCGCTCCTCCTCAGGCGCCCCGGTCCCGGAGCCGGGGCCTCGACGGGCGGCGTGCCGCCGTCCCGCCCCTCGCGCGACCCATGAGGGCCGCCCTCCCCGCTCGGGCCGAAGGTGGGGGCGCGACGGCCGCCGCGCCCCCTGCCCCGGCCGCGGCGGCCGGCCCCTGCCGCGGCCCTCAGGCCGGGTCGGCGCAGCCCGGGGTGATGCCGTTCTCGGCGGCGTAGGCGGCGGCGTCCTCCTCCACGAGCGGCGCGATGACCTCCTCGTCGGGCGAGATGTAGTCCGTGAGCACCGTCCAGGTCTTCGACTCCGCGTCCCATTGCTGGACGAGGCCCTGGCCCGAGCCGCCATGGTCCTCGCAGGAGACGGCGAATTCGGGGCCGATGCCCGGCGCGCCCAGCGCCTCCATGCGCGCGGCGGTCATCTCGAGCGCCTCCATCCCGTCGCGCATCTGCTCGGGCGTGATGGCGCTCACCCCGTGGATCTCCTGCGCCTTGGCGATCGCCTCGGCCGCGAGCATCGCGGCATACATGCCGCGGGTGTAGAGCACGGAGCCGACGTTCGAGCCGTCGCCCGCCGCGAGGCCCGCATCCACGACGGTGGCGCGGATCTCGTCGAACACCGGCAGATCCTCGACCCGGTTCATGTTGAGCGCCTTGTAGCCGTCGGCGGCCATGCCCGCGGGCGTCACGTCGGGCTCGGCGCCCGCCCACCAGTTGCCGATGAAGTTCTCCATCGGGAAGCGGATGTTGGCGGCCTCCTGGATGGCGGCCTGGTTCATCACGCCCCAGCCCCACATGATCACGTAGTCGGGCCGCTCGCGCCGGATCTGGAGCCATTGCGACTTCTGCTCCTGCCCCGGCGGCTCGACCGCGATCAGGGTCAGGGTGAAGCCGTGCTTCTTCGCCAGCTCCTCGAGCGTGCGGATAGGCTCCTTGCCGTAGGCGGAGTTGTGGTAGACGAGCGCGATCGTCTTGCCGTCGAGCGAGCCGCCGTTCTCGTCGAGCAGGTAGTTGATGGCGACCGAGGCCGCGTCCCAGTAGTTGGCCGGGTAGTTGAAGACGTTGTTGAACACCGCGCCGTCGGCGGCCGAGGTGCGCCCGTAGCCCATGGTGTGGAGCGGGATGCCGTCCTGGGCGGTCTTGGGGATGAGCTGGTAGGTGATGCCCGTCGACAGCGGCTGGTAGACGAGGCTGCCCTCCCCCTTGGTGGATTCGTAGCACTCCACGCCGCGCTCGGTGTCGTAGGCGGTCTCGCACTCGATCAGGCGGATGGGCTCGCCGCCGATGCCGCCGTCGCGCTCGTTCAGCAGCGTGAAGTAGTCCTGGTAGCCGTCCGAGAACGGGATCCCTCCGGCCGCGTAGGGGCCGGTGCGATAGCTCAGATCCGGGATCACCAGCTCGGCCATCGCGGGGCCGGCGAGGGCCGCGGCCGCGGCCGTCGTCAGAAGCGTCTTCCTCACGAGTCTTCCTCCCTGTCCAGCAAGCCGGGTCGATCCCGGCCATTCGTGTCTCGATCCCCCGGACGCGGTCCGGGGCGTCTCCGGTCGCGCCCGACGGCGCCCGAGGCCCGACCCTAGTGCGGGAAGGGCCAGAGCCTCAACTTCTCCTTGGCCACCGCCCAGAGGCGCGCGAGCCCGTGCGGCTCGGCGATCAGGAAGGCCATGATGAGCGCGCCCACGATCACCAGCTCGAGATGCGCGACGAGGGTGGTGGGCCAGCCGAGCCAGCCGTCGAGCACGTTCTTGAGGAGGACCGGCAGCAGCACCAGGAACGCGGCCCCCGCGAAGGCGCCGAAGATCGAGCCCAAGCCCCCGATGATGACCATGAAGAGCACCAGGAACGACTTGTCGATGCCGAAGGCCGAGTTGACCTCCACCGCGCCGAGATAGACCGCGAAGAACAGCGCGCCCGAGATGCCGATCAGGAAGGACGACACCGCGAAGGCCGAGAGCTTGGCGTGGAGCGGGTTCACGCCGATGATCTCGGCCGCGATGTCCATGTCGCGGATCGCCATCCAGCTCCGCCCCAAGGCGCCGCGCGTCAGGTTCCTCGCCAACCACGCGCAGCCGAGAGTGAAGGCGAGGCAGATCAGGTAGTTGGCCCAAGCCGGCGCCGCCGGCCCGGTGACGGCGATGCCGAGCACGCTGCGCTCGGGCGCGCTGATCTGGCCGGAGGCGGAATAGTTGTAGAACCACGGCACGCGGTTGAAGAGCCAGACGAGGAAGAACTGCGCCGCGAGCGTGGCGACCGCGAGGTAGAAGCCCTTGATGCGCAAGGACGGCAGCCCGAACAGCACGCCCACGGCCGCCGTGATGGCGCCCGCGAGGAGCACGTGGATCAGGATCGAGACCTCCGGGAAGGCCGTCATCAGCTTGTAGACCGAGTAGGCGCCGACGGCCATGAACCCGCCCGTGCCGAGGCTGACCTGCCCGCAGTAGCCCGTCAGGACGTTGAGCCCCAATGCGGCGATGGCGTAGATCAGGAACGGCAGCAGCACGGCGTTGGCCCAGTAGTCGTCCACGACGAACGGGATCACGAGCAGCGCCACCGCGAGCACGGCCCAGTAGGCCCAACGGTCGAGCGCGATCGGGGAAGGTCTGGGCGTCGGCCCGGTAGGACGTCTTGAAGTCGCCCGCCTCGCGGTAGATCACGCGCTCCACTCCTTCGCATCACCCGGGAAGCCGTCGGTCTGCGGGCCGACGATGCAGAACCGGTGCCCGGTCGGGGCCTGCATCACGATCCAGCTCTTGATCCGCGCCACCACCTCGGCCCCGGCCGCTTCCATCCGCGCGACCTCGGCCTCCTGGTCGTCGGTCTCGATGTCGAGGTGGACGCGCGGGTCGTGATCGACCGCTTGCAGCAGGACGCGCATCCCTCCGGGCGCGGCGATGTCGGCATACCTGCCGTCCGCGTCGAACTCCACTCGCCCGCCGAGGGCCTCGGACCAGAACGCTGCGGCGTCGCTTAGGTCGTTTGCTTGGCAATCGATGCAGATCACGCCGATCTCTGCGATGGGTCATCGCCCGACCCCCTGCGATGGCCAGCCCGAATATCTGTCCATGCTGGAGGCCCATCGGTGGTCCCAAGGATGGCAGCGTGACCGACGACGAGGTCCGATCGCGCGTCCTCGTCCGCCTCGACGCCATCGTCTCTCGGCTCGACGAGCAGGATGCCGCGGCCGACCGGCTGACGGGCGAGGTGGATCGGATGCAGGCGATGACGGCGGCCTCCATGGCGGCGGGGGAGCAGGCACTCACGCAGATCACGTCGCTCAGCCGGCGCGTTCGCGGCCAAAGTCACGGGACGACTGAGCTGCGGCCACCCCCTCACACCCTCTCGATGATCCGCTCGCCGAAGAGCCCCTGGGGCCGGAACACCAGGAACACCAGCGCCAGCACGTAGGCGAACCAGGTCTCGGTCGCCCCCCCGATGTATCCACCCAGCGTGAACTCGAAGAGCTTCTCGCCCACGCCGATGATGAGGCCGCCCACGATGGCGCCGGGGATCGAGGTGAAGCCCCCCAGCATCAGCACCGGCAGCGCCTTGAGCGCGATCAGCGAGAGCGAGAACTGAACGCCCGACTTGGCGCCCCACATGATGCCCGCGACGAGCGCCACGAAGCCCGCGATCGACCACACCAGCACCCAGATGAAGTCGAGCGAGATGCCCACCGACAGCGCCGCCTGGTGGTCGTCGGCCACCGCGCGGAGCGCGCGGCCCTGCTTGGTGTACTGCGAGAACGCGACCAGCGCCGCGACCAGCAGGATGGCGACGACGGCGGCCACGAGGTCGAGCCGGTCGATGAAGAAGCCGTAGAAGTCCTCCGAGCCGAGCCCGGCCGTGAGATCCTCGATCAGGAAGGAGCCGCCTTGGGGGATGCCGATGTCGAGCGTCTTGATGTCGGAGCCCCACATCAGGTCGCCCACCCCTTCGAGGAAGTAGGCGAGCCCGATGGTGGCCATGAAGAGGATGATGGGCTCCTGCCCCACGAGGTGTCGCATCACGAAGCGGTTCACGGCCCAGGCGAGCGCCACCATGACCCCGAGCGTGACGACGATGGCGAGGAGCGCCGGCACCGTCCAGCCGAAGCGGTCGAGCCGCGTGCCGAGGACGGTGTTGAGCAGGGCGCCGAAGGGCACCTGCCCCTCCATGACGCCCACCAGCGTCAGCGCCGCGAAGAGCGCCATCACCCCTTGGGCGTAGTTGAAGATGCCGCTCGCCTTGAAGATCAGCACGAAGCCGAGCGCGACGAGGCTGTAGAGCACGCCCGCCATCAGGCCGTTGAGCACGACCTCGGCGCCGTAGAGGATCTGGTCGGGCATCAGAGCGGCTCCACGAGGCAGGGATAGAGAAGGGTGACCCGCGCTGGCGGAGAGATCCCCTGCTGCACGGCGATGGCCTGGCATTCGAGCCGCTCCGGCTCGACCTCGGCGAGGAAATGCTTGGGCCAGAAGAGAAGCGCGGCCACGAAGAGGCTGAGGACCAGCGCGATCAGATGAACGATCGCGATCCGCCTCGTGAGCGTCCCTTGATCCGGAGGCACGGGCTGACCCGCCAGGCTCCGCGCGATGCCGCCATAGAGCAGGATCCCGAGCCCGGCGGCCAGCACCGCCGAGACAAAGCTGATGAGGGTGCCCCACCAGACGAGCGCCGACTCGGTCGGTAGGAACTGCGTGGGCAGATAGGCGATGAGCCCGACCGAGATGGCGAGCGTATACTTGAAGTAGTCGAGCGCTTCGGCGTCGTCTCGTGCCGCTTCGCCAGGCGCCTGGTTCTTCGTGGCAGATGCATCCATCTCATCGCCCGACATCATTCGAAACCGCAGGGAAAGAATCGACAGAAGAAGAGCACCCGTCTGACCTCATCCGCGGGCAGGACATCAGCCTTTGCGGCGGCCGACAGGCGCTTAGCAGTCAGCAGGAGAGCGCGCTGAAGCTCGATGTCGCTCAGCTGCCGGCCCGAAGCATCCTTACCCCACCTCACCTTCTGAAGCGCGACCGCCGCGCCGAAGGTCCAGCGCAGCGCATCGAGGGTCTTCCGGGAGATCTTGGCGAGCGCATCCGCCTCGATATAGCTGCTGAGCGCCCCGCCGGTGAGCGTGCCGGCCGAAAGGCTGCTTCCCTCCTCAAGCTCTCGCAGGATGAGGGCGGTGCGGGTCAATCCGGCCTTCTCCTGCCCGGCCCGCGGGGACATCTCCTCTTCATTCATGCGCCACCCCCAGATAGGCGTCGATCACGTCTTGGTTGCCCCGCACCTCCTCGGGCGTGCCGTCGCCGATCAGGCGGCCGTAGTCCATCACCACCACGCGGTCCGACAGGTCCATCACCACGCCCATGTCGTGCTCGATGAGGCAGATGGTGGTGCCGAACTCGTCGTTGGCGTCGAGGATGAAGCGGCTCATGTCCTCCTTCTCCTCGACGTTCATGCCGGCCATGGGCTCGTCGAGCAGCAGCAGCTTCGGCTCGGCCGCGAGCGCGCGGGCCAGCTCGACGCGCTTCTTCAGCCCGTAGGGCAGGCGCGCCACGGGCGTCTTGCGGATGGCCTGGATCTCGAGGAAGTCGATGATGCGCTCGACATGGGCGCGGTGCTCGGTCTCCTCGCGCGCGGCCGGCCCCCACCAGAGCGCCTGGGCGAGCATGTTCGAGCTTCATGTGCGTGAGCCGCCCCGTCATCACGTTGTCCAAGACGCTCATGCCGCCGAAGAGCGCGATGTTCTGGAAGGTCCGCGCGACGCCTTGGCGCGCGACCTGGTAGGGCCGCATCGCAGGCCGCCGCTCGCCACGGAACCAGACCTCCCCCTCCTGGGGCACGTAGAACCCCGAGATGACGTTGAGCATGGAGGACTTGCCGGCGCCGTTCGGCCCGATGATCGCGCGGACCTCGCCCTCGCGGATGTCGAAGGAGATGTCGGCGATCGCGGTAACGCCGCCGAAGCGCAGCGTGATGTGGCGCATCTCCATGAGCACGCCGCCGATGGTACGGCCGTCGGGGGTGACGGTGTCCTTCACGCCCCCCGGTCCCCCCGGATGAACACGCCCAAGGCCGCGAACGCAGCCCCACCGCTGCCCCGGAGCCTGCCACCGCCGGCAGCGCGTGGGCGAAGCCGCAACCCGCCCTGCGCGTCGAGCCCGCGGGCGAACTGCGCCCCGAAGCCGCCCGCGATGGCGCCGACGACGAGCGGGCGCACGAACGCCGGGAGGAGGGCGCCGAGGACGGCGGCCAGGGCGAGGCCGCCGAGGGCCCAGGCGATGGCGGGCGCGCGGGGGGTCATGAGTCCTCCGCCAATGCACCAGTTTCCTCTGCCGGTGGCAGAATGCTGATCACCTGCTCATTCCAAGTCAATGCCGTATGCTGCGCACAGGATCGCTAGCTGAGTGCCAATCCTCGCTCGCAACTCACCTAACGCTGGGAGGAAAACCCAGGAGGCATAGTGCCCTGGCGAGAAGCCATGTTCGATCAGGTTATCGTCGCCGGTAACGACAGATAAAAATTGACGGCAAGCCGCACGCATCTGACGTGCGCATCCGTTCAGCCTAGATTGATCTGCTGTCTTCGAAATCACCTCAGTAAGGTGGCGTCGAATGGCCTGGACACTCTCGACGCAATGCCAAGGCACCTCCGCCCCGTCCGGGGCATAGAGCACGCGTCGATCTTCGAGAAATGTGACGAGGTGCCTGCACAACTCCCGCTCGTGCTTGTGGGGGCTCCCACGACAAACCGAAGATGGGGGTCGAGAAACCCGAGATCCGCGACTTCAGCGTATTCCAGGCCGCCTTCACTCCGCCGCCTCTCCGCGCCTCGCCTCCATCGGCACCACGCCGCGTCCATCAGCCTCAGCGTCGCGCGGATCAGCCCATCCGCCCGTCCTCGTAGGTCACCTCGGTCGCCGTGCTCACCGTCTCCGAGCCGTCGTAGAGCGCGGCGATGAGGTCGGCGTACTTCTCCTCGATGATGCGCCGCCTCACCTTGCTCGTGCGGGTCAGCTCGCCGTCGTCGGCGTCGAGCTCCTTGTGGAGCACCAGGAATCGGTGGACCTGGCAGCCCGAGAGCATCGCGTCCTCGGCCACCGAGCGGTTCACCGCCTCGACATGGGCGCGGATCGTGTCGAGCACGCGCGGGTGGCCGCGTCAGCTCCTGATAGGTGGAGTAGGCGATCGCGTTGCGCTCGGCCCAGTTGCCGACCGCGGTGAGGTCGATGTTGACGAAGGCCACGCAGCGGTCGCGCGCCGTTGCCGAGGACCACGGCCTCCAGGATATCGGGGTAGAACTTGAGCTTGTTCTCCACGTATTTCGGCGCGAAGAGCGCACCCGAGGCCATCTTTCCGACGTCCTTGGCGCGGTCGATGATGCGCAGATGGTTCGACCCCTCCTCGATGAAGCCCGCGTCGCCGGTGGCGACCCAGCCCTGCGCGTCCTTGGTCGAGGCGGTCGCCTCGGGGTTGAGGTAGTAGCTCTGGAATGCTCCCGGCGAGCGGTAGAACACCTCGCCGGAGGGGTCGATGCGAAGCTCGACGCCCGGAGAGGGCACGCCCACCGTGTCGGAGCGCACCTCGCCGTCGGGCTGCTGGGTGATGAACACCGACGCCTCGGTCTGGCCGTAGAGCTGCTTGAGGTTGATGCCCGAGCGATCGGTAGAAGTCGAAGATCTCGGGGCCGATCGCCTCGCCAGCGGTGTAGCCGACGCGCACGCGGCGAAGCCGAGCGTGTTCTTCAGCGGCCCGTAGATCAGCGCGTGGCCGAGACGGTAGCGCATCCGGTCCCAGACGCCCACAGGCTCGCCGTCGAGGAGCCGAGGCCCGACGCGGCGCGCATGCTCCATGAAGCGGTGGAACAGCCAGCGCTTCAAGCGGCTCGCGTCCTCCATGCGGATCATGACGCTCGTGAGCTGGCCCTCGAACACGCGGGGCGGCGCGAAGTAGTAGCTCGGCCCGATCTCGCGCAGGTCCACCATCAGCGTGTCCGCGCTCTCGGGGCAGTTGACGCAGAAGCCCGTGGAGATCGCCTGGCCCACCGAGAAGATGAAGTCGCCCACCCAGGCCATCGGCAGGTAGGCCAGCACCTCGTCGGTCTCGCGCAAGGCGTCGAACGCGGCCGTGTTGCGCGAGGTCTCCAGGATGTTGGCGTTCGACAGCACCACGCCCTTCGGCCTGCCGGTCGTGCCCGAGGTGTAGAGCATGACGCAGGTGTCGCCCGGCCCCAACGCGCTGCGCCGCCGCTCCAGCTCCGGCAGCAGCGCGTCGCGCCGCGCGCGCCCGGCCTCCTGGAGGTCGGTCAGCCGCGTCATCGCCGAGTGGTCGTAGGCGCGCAGGCCGCGCGGGTCGAGATAGACGATGTGCGCCAGATCCGGCAGGTCGGCGCGGACCTCCTCGACCTTGTCCACCTGCTCCTGGTCGCCCGCGACGATGACGCGCGCGCCGCAGTGGCGCAGCACGTAGGCCAGCTCCTCGCCGACCGCGTCCTGATAGAGCGGCACCGGCACCGCGCCCACCGACTGCGCGGCGATCATCGACCAGTAGAGGTGCGGGCGGTTGCGCCCGATGACGGCGACGTGGTCCCCGGGCTCGACCTTGAGCGTCAGCAGGCCCAGCGCCAGCGCCTCGACCTCCGCCGCGGCCCCTCCCCAGGACCACTCCTGCCAGATGCCGTACTCCTTCTCGCGCCAGGCGGGGCGGGAGGGGAAGCGCGCGGCGTTGCGCGCGAGCGCCGCGGGGATCGAGGGGGGGGTCGGGGCGGCGGCGTCCTCGGACGCGGCGGCGACTGAGCCGGCCGAGGGTCGCGCCGGGGCGGTCGTCATGTCGGATCCTCCCTCGCGGGCGTGCGTCGCGCGGGCTCTCGCGGCTCGTCGCGCGCCGCAGGATGGGGGAGGGGGTGGGTGCGTCAAACGCTTTCCGGCGTCGTCTCTCACCCGGTCCGACATCCTCTTCCCAGCCGGCTTGGCGCTTCTCGGCCGGATGAGGCGGGGCTGCTCCGGACGGGAACGCGCCCTCCGGCGCCATCAGGCGTGGATCGCGGAGCGCCCCATGCGTCGCTCTGGCGGGAGGCGGCGGTCGCGGCGGCGGTCGGCTCCTGGGACGTGCGGCTCGCCAGGCGGGCGTCCACGAAGGCTCGCGGCTCGGGGTCCGACCCGATGCGGGCCGACATGCCGGAACGGTGCCGGCGCCGATGCCCGGCCGCCGCGCTCGTGGCCGCCGCAGCGGCCAGCTCCCCCCTCACGGCGTCGCGTCCAGCCGTCATGGTCCTGGACCCCCCCATGGGCGCGAAGGGCGCGCCGGTGGCGGTGCCGGTGCCGGTGGCGGTGGCCGCGGCCGCGGGGCTCCGAGGGCGGCGAGGAGGGCCAGGACGACCCCCTTCTCCCTGCGCCACACGGCGCCCGGGCCTCCGATCCGGGCCTCCGATCCGAACCTCCGACGCGCCCTCCGCTTTCCGGCCGGCCTCCGCGCCGCCGGGCGGACCCGCGATCCGCTCCGGCCCGGGCCGGCGGCGGATGGCGGCCTCCCGCGCGCTCGTGGCCGCGCGCCGGCCCTCGGGCGATCCGGGTGCCGGGCCGAACTCCTGAAGCCTCGCCAGGTCCGCGTAGGGTGGCGCGGCGCTGACCAGGAACCGATCGAAGCTCGCGGGATCCTGGCGGCAGGGCGCCACCGCCCAGGGCCGCATGGCCGGCGCGAGGGGGCCCTGCTGCACCGCCGTGGCGACGCGCGTTTCGGCTTCGGCCTCGCCATGTGGCCCGCCCGCTCGCGCGTCGGCTCCCGGACCGCCTCCGCCGGCACGAGGCGCGCGGGTCCGGTGGCGGGTCGGATGCCGGGCGCTCGGCCCCGCCGCGCGGCCCTCGCGCCGCCGGGGCCTCGCGGCACAGCGCCACGATCTCCGCGGCGCGCGCGTCCCGGCCGAGCCCGGCGGCGCGCCACGCGCTCCGATGCGGCCGCGCAAGCCCACCGAACGCGGCCGCGGCCGCGCCACGTCCGGGCCGCGACGCCCGACGAGCAGGCGGCGGTCAAGGAAACCTCGCCGACGCGGTCGCCGAGGAGCGGGCCCGCCACCCCGAGGCGGTCATCGAGGCCTTCGCCACCGACGAGCACCGCATCGGGCTCAAGCCGATCCTGCGTCGGGTCTGGGCGCCGCGTGGGGAACGTCCTACAGCCGTCGGTCATCACCGCTTCGAGTGGCTCTACGTCACCGCCTTCGTCTCGCCCGCCACCGGCGAGAGCGTCTGGCACCTCTCGACCGGCGTCGTCCCACGCGCGACTTCGAAGACGTGCTGACGCTCTTCGCCCGCGAGGCCGGCGCCGGGCGCGACCGGATCATCCTGCTCGTGCTCGACAACGCCGGCTGGCACGGCGCGCCCGGGCTCGCGGTGCCCGATGGCCTGCGGCTCGTCCACCTGCCGCCCTACAGCCCCGAGCTCCAGCCAGCCGAGACGCTGTGGGTCCATGTCGATGAGCCGCTCGCCAACCGGCACTTCGAAACCCTCGCCGAGCTCGACGCCGCCGTCGCCCGCCAGTGCGTCGCCCTCAACGCCGACCGCGACCGGGTCAGGGGCCAGGCCGGGTTCCACCGGCGGCCAGCTCGCGTCAGACCGAACCGATCAGCCGGAGCCCGTGTCACTTGTTGATTTCTCCCAAAGAGACTTCTCCTGGGATACACCGAAATCAGGTTGGAGCTCTCGATTTAGCGTCAATCCGGCCAAACCGACTGAGAATCCACTTCTCCAAGCCACTGTCTTCTCAAGACCCGCAGACCGGCGCCGGCCAGACCGTTCGAGAGCTGTCATCCGGTGCGGCCGACGCCATCCGGGCCGCGGCGCCGGTCGGATGGTGCCCTCGCGCGCCGCCTCCCCCGAGAGGGGCCGCCTTCGCGCGATCCGAGAGCGCGTTCCGACCGGGCAGGATCGGCTCAGACGCTCCGGGCTCCTTCGTGGCCGCGTCGTCCGGGCGCCTGACCGGTCCGGTCGGGCTGGAAGATGCCCTAGCCGGCCATCCGCGCGAGCCAGGACGGCGCCCCGATCCCCGCCTCGAAGACGTCCGAGCTCATGTGCTCGAAGATGCGGCGCGCCGCGTCCCCCGCGGGCATGGCGGGCGCGCGCGGATCCTCGGCCGAACGGCCCTCGACGGGGCCGAGGCCCACGAGCTGCACCTCGACGCCGGACCCCGACAGCTCCGAGCGCAGCGCGCGGGCGAGCGCCATGACGGCGGCCTTCGACGCGGCGTATCCCAGCGCGCCCGACGCCCCGCGCCGCGGCGCCCCCCGCAGCCCGGTCAGCACGACATGGCCCTCGCCGCGCGCCAGCATGGCGGGCAGCACCGCGCCAACGGCGCGCGCGGCCCCGGTGACGTTGACGTCGCACATCGCCTCGAAGCGCCCGGCATCCCAGTCCTCGGCCGAGAGCGGCAGGCGCGCCTCGCTCAGCACCACGAGCCCGTCGATGTCGCCCACCGAGCGCGCGACCGCCTCGAGCGAGGCGAGGTCCGACGGGTCGGCCGGAAGCGCGCGGGCGCGGCCCGGCAGAGCCTCGGCCAGCCGGTCGAGATCGCCCTGCCCGGGCGCGCTCAGCACCAGCTCGGTGCCGACCCGGCTCAGCTGATGCGCCACGGCCCGCCCGAGCGGACCCTCGGCGCCCAGGATCCAGTAGCGCCGCCCGGCCCAGTCGCGGATCATCGCGGCGACCTTCGAGCCAAGGGGCCGTGATCGGGTGTGCTCGCCATGTCCGGTCCCTCAGCCGCGCGCGTCTCCGGCATGCTTAGGGCATGGGCCCGGCCGAGTTCAACGGGGGCTCTGCCCCCGAAGCCCCCGCCGGGGGCACGCGTGCCCCCGGACCCCCGCTACCGGCCGAACAGGCGCTCGATGTCCTTCAGCTTCAGCGTCACGTGGGTGGGGCGGCCGTGGTTGCACTGGCCCGAGCCGGGGGTGGCCTCCATCTCGCGCAGCAGCGCGTTCATCTCCTCGGCCGAGAGCGCCCTGCCCGCGCGCACCGAGCCGTGGCAGGCCATCGAGGAGAGCACCGCGTCGAGCCGCCGCCCGAGCGGCGCGAGCGCGCCCTCCCCCTCCGCCCCGTCCGGGTCGGCGAGCGCGTCGGCGAGGTCGCGCAGCAGCGCGCCCGCGTCGGGCGAGCCGAGCGCGGCGGGCACCGCGCGCACCGCCACGGCGTCGGGGCCGAAGCCCTCGACGTCGAGCCCGAGCGCCGAGAGCGCGGGGGCCACGTCGAGCAGCCGCGCGGCGTCCGCCTGCGGCATCTCGACGATCTCGGGCACCAGCAGCCCCTGCGACGGCGCGCCCCTGCCCTCGCGCGCCTCGGCCGCCTGGCGCTTGAGCCGCTCGTAGACCAGCCGCTCGTGCGCGGCGTGCTGATCGACGATGACGATGCCCTCGGCGCTCTGGGCGACGATCCAGTTGCCGTGGAGCTGCGCGCGCGCGGCGCCCAGAGGGGCGTCGGCGGGCGCCTCGGCGCTCGCGGAGCGCGGCTCGACCCGCGCGGCGGGGGCTTCGGCGAAGCCCAGCATGGCGGCGGGGCGCCGCTCGGGCCAGGAGGCGGGGCGCCGCGGCCACGACTCCGCCTCGGGCCGCATCGCACCCATCGCCGCGCCCGAGACGGTGCTCGCGGCGCGGTGGCCGGCACCCGCGAGCGCGTGGCGCAGCCCCGCGACGATCAGCCCGCGCACCAGGCCGGGGTCTCGGAAGCGGACCTCGGACTTCGCCGGATGCACGTTGACGTCCACCCGCGCGGGCTCGCAGGTCACGAACAGCACGGCGGCCGGGTGGCGCCCGCGCGCCATCAGGTCGTCGTAGGCCGCGCGCAGGGCGCCCGCGAGCAGCCGGTCGCGCACCGGGCGGCGCCCGACATAGAGGTGCTGGCGCGCCGCCGTCGCCTGGGAATGCGTCGGCAAGCCGGCGAGCCCCATCAGCCGGTGCCCCTCGCGCTCGACCTCGACCCACAGAGCGTCGTCGTCGAAGGCGCGCCCCATCACCCGCGCGGCGCGCGCGCGCAGGCCCGCCTCGCCCTCGGCGCCTTCGGCGGGCGCGCGGAACACCGCCCGGCCCTCGCCGCCCGCCGCGTCGGTCACGTCGCGCAGGGTGAAGGCGACCTCCGGATGCGCCATCGCCACGCGGCGCACCGTCTCGGCCACCGCCCGTCCCTCCGCGCGGTCCGATCGCAGGAACTTGAGCCGCGCGGGCGTGGCGAAGAACAGGTCGCGCAGCTCGACCACCGTGCCGCAGCCGATCGCGGCGGGCCGGGGCCCCGACACCCGCCCGCCCTCGCAGTCGATCGCGGCCCCGTCCTCGCCCTCGACGCGCGAGGCGAGCCTGAGCCGCCCGGCCGCGCCCATCGACGCGAGCGCCTCGCCGCGAAAGCCGAAGCTGCGGATGTCGCTCAGAATCCGCGCCCGTCGTCTTGGAGGTCGCGTGGCGCGCCAGCGCCAGGGCGAGCGCCTGGGCCTCGATGCCGCTCGCGTCGTCCTCGACCCGGATCAGCGAGCGGCCGCCATCGGCGATCGCCACCTCGATCCGCGAGGCCCCGGCGTCGAGCGCGTTCTCGAGAAGCTCCTTCACGGCCGAGGCCGGGCGCTCGATCACCTCCCCGGCGGCGATGCGGTTGATCGCCGCCTCGTCGAGCGCGCGGATCGGCGCGCGGGGTGCGAAGGGGGGTCGGTCGAGCACGATGAACTGGTTAACGCCGCGCGCCCCGCGCGTCGAGCGCCGCCGGCCGGGATGGGATGATCGACACCCGAGGCCGTGGCGCCGCAGCGCGGCCATCGCGGGGCGGGCGGCGCTCGCCGGCCGAGAGCCCGGACCCGCGCGACCGCACCTCCCGCCGCGTCCCCGCGGCCCACCGAACGCCGAACGCCGAACGCCGAACGCCGCCGCGGGTCGGCGCCGCCCGGGCCTGCGGCGCACCCCATCCGCCGAGAAGAACGACAGCCTGTCGAGCTTCGGGGCGTCGAACGGGCGATGTGGGACGCCGAGCAGGACCGCCGTGTCGAGGTCGAGGACGACGCGGCGTTCGCGCTCGAAGGGCAGCGCCATCGGCAGGCTCTCCTCACGGGGGAACGCCTCGACATGCCCGCCCGGGCTCTCTTGGTGGTCGTCGTCGCCGACGCGGATGCCGAGGAACGCCGCCCCGCCGGGATCGCGCTCGCCCGACCCACGTCGGAGGGCGGGGCGCGGCCCTCCGCCGAGCCCGTCGAAGGACGCCCTGGGCTTCCGGCTGGGCTTTCGGCTGGGCTTTCGGCTGGGCTTTCGGGGCGATCTCGACGCGGCCCGCGTCGGACGACAGGGGGAGGCGGGCCATCTCCCGCCCGGCCGCCTCCTCGGCCGTCGGGATCCGGGGATGGGCCGACGGGACACGCGCCGCCCCACCGCCGCGGCGCGTGCCCGCGGAGGAAGGGCCCGAGGCCGGTCGTCCGCATCCCGTCTTCCGCCACGCCTCGAAGGCCGCCCGGGCTGGGCCGAGCGGCCGCGCGCGCGCGCGCGCGCCGTCAGTCGGTCGCGGCGGGCTCCTCGGCGGCCCCCGCGGAGGGCGCGCCGCCCGGCGCGGAGGCGGGGGCCGCCTCCGTCCCGCCGTCGAGCCCCTCGGGCTGGCCCACCACCACGAAGGTCAGATCCTCCGGCCTCAGGATCCGCTCCGCCACGCGCGCGAGATCCTCGCGGGTGACGGCGCGCACCATGTCGTTGCGATCCGTGACGTAGCTCGGCGGCAGGCCCGCGATCTGCATCCCCACCAGGATGTCGGCGATCGTGGCGTTGCCGTCGAACCTGAGCGGATAGGCGCCGGTGAGGTAGGTGACGGCCGCCTCCAGCTCCTCCTCGGTGACGCCGTCGGCGGCCATCCGGCGCCACTCCTCGCGCACGGCCTCGACCACCTCGCCCGCGGTCCCGTTGGCGGTCGCCACGCCGCCCTGGTAGGTCGCGGCGAGCTCGCGCGGCACGAGGTAGGAATAGGCGCCGTAGGTGAGCCCGCGCTTCTCGCGGATCTCCTCCATCAGGCGGCCGTCGAAGCCAGACCCGCCCAGGATCTCGTTGAGCACGTAGGCCGGGATGAAGTCGGGGTCGTCGCGCGCGAGCCCCTCCTGGCCGAACACGATCACCGATTGCGGCGTGTCGAGCGCCACCACCTCGACGCCGCCGTCGAGCGCCACCTCGGCGCGCCCGGGCAGGGCCGCGCCCTCCGCGGGCAGATCGCCCAGCAGCTCGTCGAGGAGCCGGCCCAGCGCCTCGGCGTCGATGTCGCCCACCGCGGCGGCCATCACGCGGTCGCGCGCGAGCGTGGCCTCGTGGGCCTCGACCAGATCCTCGCGCGTGAGCGCCTCGACGCTCTCCAAGGTGCCCTCGAGCGGCGCGCCGTAGGGATGGTCGCCGAAGGCCGCGGCGTCGAAGGCGCGCGAGGCGATCGCGTCGGGGTCGGTGGCGTCCGAGCGCAGGCCCGAGAGCACCTGCGCGCGCACCCGCTCGATGGCGTCCTCATCGAAGCGCGGCCGGGCGAGGGCGTCGCGCAAGAGCGTCACCGCCTCGTCGCGGTTCTCGGTCAGGAAGCGCGCCGAGACCGAGACCGAATCCTGCCCGGCGTCGAAGCCGTAGCGCGCGGCGAGCGCCTCGCGCGCGGCGGCAAACCCGGCCGCGTCGAGGTCGGCGGCGCCCTCCTCGAGGAGCCCCGCCATCAGGTGGACCGCGCCGCGCGCGTCGGGCTCGTCGAGCGCCGCCCCCCCCATGAAGCGCAGCTCGAGCGCCACGAAGGGGAGCGAGGGCTCCTCGACGAGCCAGGCGTCGATCCCTCCGGGCGAGGTGACCTCCTCGATCTCGACCTCGGCGCGCAGCGGCGAGGCGAGCGCCAGGAGCGCCGTGAGAGCCGTGAGCGCGAGGGCGGCGCGGCGGCGAGCGGCGAGGGCGCGGGCAGGATGGCGGGCATCACGAGTCCTCTGCGGTGTCGGGCGCGGCCCCGGCGGCCGGGTCGGGCGCGCCGGCGGCGGGGGTGAGCGGGTCGGCCTCCGGATCCGCTTCGGGCTCCGGATCCGCTTCGGGCGCGGTCAGGTAGCCCGTCACCGCGCGGTCGCGGTCGACGAGGAGCGCCGCCGCGTCGAGGATCTCGGCCTCGGTCACGTCCTGGAGCAGATCCGGCCAGGCCTGGACGTCCTCCACGGTCAGCCCCGAGCTCAGCGCCGCGCCGTAAAGGCGCGCGCGGCTGCCCACGTCGTCGGCGGCGTAGATGCGCGCGGCGCGCAGCTGCATCTTGATGCGGTCGAGCTGCTCGGGGTCGATGCCCTCCTCGAGGAACGCGGCCACGGCGCGGTCGAGCGCGGCCTCGCCCTCCTCGAGCGTGACGCCGGGGCCGGGCACGATCACGAGCCCGAAGGTCGTGTCGTCGAGCGAGATGCCGTCGTAGAAGGCGGCGGTGTAGAGCGCGTCCCGGCTCTCGAACTGGAGCTTGCGCGCCAGCACCGAGGTCGCGGGCGAGCCGCCGAGCACCTCGGCCAGGAGCGTCAGGGCGGCGGCCTCGCGCTGGTCGCCCGGATCGCGCTCGGGCGCGAGGTAGGTGCGGATGACGTAAGGTTGCCCGACGCGGGCGTCCTCGTAGGTCAGGCGCCGCTCGGCGAGCTGGGGCGGCTCCTGCGGGCGCGCGCGCGGCGCCAGCTCGGGGTTCGCGGGGATGGGGCCGTAGTGCTCCCGCGCGAGCCGTCGGACCTCCTCGGGCTCCACGTCGCCCGCCACCACCAGCACGGCGCCGTTGGGCGCGTAGAACCGCTTGTAGAACGCCAGCGCGTCGTCGAGCGTGAGCGCCTCGGCCTCCTGCCTCCAGCCGATCACCGGCACGCGGTAGGGGTGGTTGAGGAACTGCACCGCGCGGCGCTGCTCGCCGAAGAGCGCGCCGGGGTCGGAGTCGGTGCGCTGGGCGCGCTCCTCGATCACCACGTCGCGCTCGGTCAGGATGTCGCGCTGGTCGAGCTGGAGGTCCGTCATGCGGTCGGCCTCCATCTCCATCATCAGCCCGAGCCGGTCGGCGGCGACGCGCTGGACGTAGCCGGTGTAGTCGTAGGAGGTGAAGGCGTTGTCGGCGCCGCCCTGGGCCGCGACCACCTCGCTGAACTCGCCCGGCGCCAGCTCGTCGGTGCCCTTGAACATCAGGTGCTCGAGGTAGTGCGCGATGCCCGAGCGTCCGGCCGGCTCGTCGGCCGAGCCGGCCTCGTACCACAGCATGTGGACGACGACCGGCGCGCGGTGGTCCTCGATCACGACGACCTCGAGCCCGTTGTCGAGCGTGAAGGCCGTGACCTCGTCGCGGACCTCCTGGGGCGTGCGCTCGGCCGGCGTCTCGCGGGGCCCCTCGGGGGCCGGCGCGTCCTGCGCCGCGGCGGGCGCCGCCAGGAGGGCCAGGACCAGGGCCGAGGCGGCGCGGGGGCCGCTCCGGCGGACGTTCCGGCGGGCGGGTCGGCGGGGATCTCTGCGCATCGGGCCTCCGGGTGCGGGGTCGGGGGACGAAAGGCCCCTGCGTGGGAGCGGGAGGGGGCGGGCGGCGGCGCGCCCGCCCCTCGGGCTGCCGGGCAAGCTACGGCCGGCGCGCCCCGCCGCAAGCCCGGCGCGCGGGGACGTGATGACGCGTGGGGCTAGCGCCCCTCGGGCGGGGCGGCGGGGGTGCGGACGCCCGCGCGGCGGAAGCGGTCGAGCTCCTCGTAGGGGTCGAGCGCCTGGCGGTCGTAGACGTCCGAGTAGGTGTCCACGCCGAAGATGCGCTCGAGGACGCGCGGCGAGCCCCGCTCGCGCGCCGCCAGATCCTCGGCGGCGAGCGTCCCGCGCACGCCCGGCGCGATCCCGCCCCGGCCCGCATGGGCGACGACGGCGCCGTCGCGGGCGGGCACCGCGGCGCGCGCGCCGGGCCGGCCGCCGAGCGCCGCGGTGGCGTCCGCGAGCGGCGTGGGGTCGGTGCGCGAGGGGCCGCCGGGGATGGGCGGCGGCAGGGCGTCGAGGCGCGGCGGGGCCTCGAGCGGCTTGCCCGGCAGGATGGCGAACTCGTCGGGCCCCTCAGAGCGCAGCCGCACGAGGTCGGGCGGCCCCGGCCGCGCGCAGCCCGAGAGCGCCAGCGCGAGGACGAGCGCGCCCGCGACCCGCCCGGCAGCCCGAGCTTCGGCCCGAGATTCAGGCCGAGCCTCAGCCCGAGCCTCAGGCCGCGCCCTCGCCGTCCTCGCGTCCCTCATCCCGGCCGCCTCCGAGCCCCTCGCCACGGCGCCTCCATAGCCCGGCGCCCGCATCCCGTCACGCCCCCGCCGAGACGCCTCGGTGAACGCGCGCTCACGGCGCGCTCACGGCGCCTCACCTCCGCGCTCGGCCTCGGGCCTGCCGCTGTGGCCGCCGTGGCCGCCGGCGAAGAGCGCGAGCCCGATCGCGCCCGCGAAGATGGCGACGTCGGCGAGGTTGAAGACGTAGGGGTTGGCGATGCCGCAGCAGGAGGTGTTGAGGAAGTCCACCACCGCCCCGTGGATCACGCGGTCGAGCGCGTTGCCCATCGCGCCGCCGATCAGCAGCCCCGCGGCGACCTGGACCGCGAGCCGCCCGCGCTCGGCCCGGGCCCAGCGCGCCACCAGCGCCGAGATCGCCAGCGCCAGCGCCACGAGGCCCCATCGCACCAGCTCGGCCTCGCCCGCCAGCAGGCCGAAATTGACGCCCCGGTTCCAGCCCATCCGCAGCACGAGGTAGGGCGGCAGGACGGGGATCTCGCCGCGCGCCGGCAGGTCGAGGGCGAGGAGCATCGACGCCTTCGCGCCCTGGTCGAGCGCCAGCGCGCCCAGGGCGGCGGCGATCAGCGCGCGCATGGACGAGCCCCGCGCCCGGACGCCCGCGCCGCCGGGCCGCGCGCCTGCGCCCCTCCGTGCGCGCCGGCGCGCGGCCCGGCCGACAGGGGGCGCAGGCCCGCGGCGCGCGCGCGCTCTGGCTGCGGGGGCTCACCGCACGCCGGCTGACGCGGGCCGAAGGGGCCCGCGGCACGCGCGCGCGCTGGCTGCGGGCGGGGGCGCGCGTCGGCCCTCGCGCTCAAGCTCGGGCGGGCGATCCTTCTCGGCCCCGCCTGTCTCGGCTCCCCCTGCAAAGGGGAGCGCGCATCCGCGGCGGCTGGCGCAGGCGCACCGCCCCTGACGCGGGCGCGCGCCGCGCGCAGGGGCGAGGCCCCTCCGGCGCGCGCGCCGGAGGGGGAGGCGGGCGCGTCGCGGGCCGTCCGGGCGCGGGGGGGGACGAGACCGCCCCCGAGGCGGGAGGCGGGCCTCCCCGGCGTCTCGGCGAGCGCGCGCATCAGTGGCGGAAGTGCCGCAGGCCGGTGAAGGCCATGGCGATGCCGGCCGCGTCGGCGGCCGCGATCACCTCGGCGTCGCGCCGCGATCCGCCGGGCTGGATCACCGCGCGCACGCCGCCTCGGGCCGCGGCCTCGATCCCGTCGGCGAAGGGGAAGAAGGCGTCCGAGGCGAGCGCCGCGCCGCGCGCGCCGTCGCCGCCCGTCGCACGGGCCATCGCGGCCGCCTTGTCGAGCGCGACGCGCACCGCGCCCACGCGGCTGGTCTGGCCGGGGCCGATGCCCACCGTGCGCCCGTCCTTCGCCAGCACGATGGCGTTCGAGCGGACGTGCTTGGCCACGCGCCAGGCCAGCAGCATGTCGGCCGCCTCACCGTCGCCGGGCGCGCGGCGGGTGACGACGCGCAGATCCCCCTGCGCGACGCGCCCTGCGTCGCGCTCCTGGATCAGGAGGCCGCCGGCGACCGAGCGCACGACCTCGCCGGGCGCCGCCGGGTCCGGCAGGAGCGTCGTGAGCACGCGCAGGTCGGGCTTGGCCGCGAGCACCGCGCGCGCGGCCTCGCTCACCGCGGGCGCCACCACGACCTCGGCGAAGACCCCCGCGATCGCGTGCGCCGCGGCCTCGTCGATCTCGGCGCTCAGCGCGACGATGCCGCCGAAGGCCGACTCGCGGTCGCAGTCGAGCGCGCGGGCGTGGGCGTCCGCGGCGCTCTCCCCCAAGGCCGCGCCGCAGGGGTTGGCGTGCTTGACGATGACGCAGGCGGGGACGCAGGCGGGGCGCCCGCCCTCGCTTCGCCCGCCCGCGATCTCGGCCACCGCCTCGATCGCGGCGTCGGCGTCGGCGAGGTTGTTGTAGCTCAGCGCCTTGCCCTGGAGCTGCCGGGCCGTGGCCACGCCGGGGCGCGGCGCGCCGCTCTCGTGGAAGGCCGCGCGCTGGTGCGGGTTCTCGCCGTAGCGCAGCGCCCCGATCAGCCGGCCGCCGACGACGCGGTGGCGCGGCGGATCGGCCGTGGGCTCGCCCCGCGCCATCCACCCGGACATCCACTGGGCGATCGCCGCGTCGTAGGCGGCGGTGCGCGCGAAGGCGCGGGCCGCGAGCGCGCGGCGGGTGGCGAGCCGGGTGCCGCCATGGGCCTCGAGATCGGACAGCACGGCGGCGTAGCCCTCCGCGTCGCCCGCCACCGCGACCCAGGCGTGGTTCTTGGCCGCGGCCCGGACCATCGCCGGGCCGCCGATGTCGATGGTCTCGACGAGCTCCGGCGCGTCCGCGCCGCGCGCCAGGGCCGCCTCGAACGGGTAGAGGTTGACCACGAGGAGGTCGATGCCCTCGATCCCGGCCACGGCCATGTCGCCCGCGTGCCGGTCGCGCTGCGCGAGGAGCGCGCCATGCACGGCCGGGTGCAGCGTCTTGACGCGCCCGTCCATCATCTCGGGCTGCCCCGTCACCTGCGAGACCTCCGTGACGGCGAGCCCCGCCGCGCGCAGATCGCGCGCCGTGCCCCCGGTCGAGATGAGCGCCACGCCGCGCCGCGCCAGATCCTCGGCGAAGGGGACGAGCCCCATCCGGTCGGAGGCCGAGAGCAGCGCCCGGCGCGGCGTCACGAGGTCGGGGGTCGCGGGATCGGGGGTCGCGGGATCGGGGGTCGCGGGATCGGGGGTCGCGGGATCGGGCATGAGGCTCCTCCGGACGCGGCGCGGCGCGCGCGATCATGCGCCAGCCGCGCGGCGGGCGCGAGTCCGGCGTGGCGGGACGGGCGCGCAGGCTTGTGCCCGAGCCTTCCGCGTCGTTTCCGCGGCGTTCCGGCCGATCCATGGGTGCCCCGGCCGGGGCGGGCGGCGGGGAACGCGGCGCCGGGGCGGGCCGGGGCCGGGGCGCGGGGCCGCGACGAGGCGATCCGAGGGCCGGTCGCCCTTGTGCGCCACTCGATCCCGCGCCACTCGATCCCGCGCGTGTGTCGCAATCGAAGGCGAACCGCCTCGTGCTGGGTCCGCCGAGACGACCCTCATGGGCCGGGGCTGGATCGTGGGCACCGCCGACCCTGCGGGCGGGGTGCCGGCCCGAGGGCCGATGACGACGCGGCCCACCCCCTCGACGCGAGCGGCCCCCGCCCTCCCGGCGCCGGGGCGGGGGCGGATCCCCTCGGGCGCCGTCCGCCTCGCAGGACACGGCCCTGCGACGGACCGCGAGGACGGCCGGCACGTCGGGAGGCCGCACGACGCCGGGCCCGCCCCGCCCCCCGCCCCGCAGGGCCGCGGGCCTCCGCGCGGCGCGCGCCCCGCATCCCGGCAAGCCGCCGGCAAGGCGTCCGGAGCCGATCCTCGCCTCGACGTGATGCCCCCCGGCGCGGCGTCCCTCGCGCCCGGCCCCGGGCGCCCGCCCTCACGGCTCGCGGCCATAGGGGTCGTCGGCCTCGCTCGGCCCCTCGCCCGGCTCCGCGGGCGGGGCGAGGTCGCGCGCGGCGCCGGCCTCGCCCATCCGCGTCAGGCTCCAGCGCAGGCGGCTGACGGGCTGCGCGCCCGAGAGCGTCAGCACGATCTGCGCGGCGCGCGCGGGCCGGGCGCGGGCGGGCTCGAGATGGACCGAGGGGTCGATCCTGAGGTCGGCCGCGCCGTCGTGCTCGAAGCGCCACGCCTCGCCCGAGGCCAGCGCCAGCCGCGCCGAGGCGTCCTCGGGCACGAGGCGCGCCTCCACCTCGGGATGCAGGTGGAAGCGCAGGCTCCAGACCAGCCCGCCCACCAGCCCGTCGCGCTCGAGCCGCTCCAGCGCCGCCTCGTAGCGCCGCAGGTCGGCCTCGGTCAGCGCCGCCATCGTGTCCTCGCCCGCGAGCCGGCCGCCGTCGGCGGCGAGGTCGAGCTCGCGCGCATGGGTCAGGCCGTGGGTTCCACGCCAGCCGTCGTGCGAGACCTTGAGCGAGAGGCCCTCGGGCCCGGCGTACTGCTCGCGCCGCACCTCGCGGGGCCCCTCGACGAGCGGCGCGCCGGGGCCGCCGCCGAAGGCGGCGCGCGACGAGGACAGCCCCTCCAGATCGACCGTCGAGTGCGAGGCGGTGGCGCGCCCGGCGCGGCGCCAGGCGGGGCCGAAGCTCCCCCCCGGCCCGCAGGACACGATCACCGGCCGCCGCCCGGAGGTCATCTCCAGCGCCAGCGTCGAGGCGTGCGCCTCGGTCGAGCCCGGCCCCTCGGGCGGAGGGGCCGCGTCCACGATCACGCTGGTGCGCCCCGCCCTGAGCCGCGCGAAGCCCATCGGCAGGGCGGGCGCCAGGGCGGGCGCGGGGACGGCCCCGGCGACCGGGCGCGCGCCGCGCTCGGCGAGCGCCCGGTCGAGCCGCCCTGGCGCGCCGCGCCCGCCGCCGTGGAAGCGCGCCAGCGACCCGTCGGCGTGGCGCAGCGCGCGCAGCACGGGCGCCAGGCGGCCTTGCGCCTCGCGCAGCCCCTCGGGCGGCTCGACGCCGCCCTGGGCGAGCGCCGCGACGCTGCGCGCGAGCAGCGTCAGGAGGTCCGCGAGGCCCTCGGGGCTGCGGGGCGGGACCGCCGCCTCGGGGCCGAGCCGGGCGCATTCGCGCGCCAGGGCCTGCGACGCGGGGCCTGCGGCGGCCTCCAGGCCCTCCAGCGCGAGGCTCGCGCGGATCAGCCCCGCGAGCGCCTCGACGCGGGCCGCCCCCGAGGGCGCGCCGGACCAGCGCCGTCGCAGGAACACCGCCTGGCGCGCCAGCGCGCGCAGCGCGGCGGGCTCGGGTTCGGGGCCGTGCGCGAGGTCCGCATGGTCGATCCAGGCCAGCACGCGCCGCCCGGTCAGCGCCGGCGTCCAGCCAGGCCCCCCGCCCCGGCCGTAGCGCGCGGCCCAGCCCAAGGTCCAGTCGCGGGCCAGCGCCTGCGCCGCCTCGTCGCCCACCGCCGCCAGATCGGCGAGCCAGCCGAAGTCGTGGCGCCCCGCCTCGAAGGCCGCCTCGAAGGCCGCGTCGGGGCCGTGCGCGGGGTCGTGCGCGGGGTCGTGCGCGGGGCGTCCGCCGCGGGCGGCGCGCCCGGACCCCTCGCCCATGGCGAGCTCGGGGATCGGCGCCGGGATCTCCCAGATCGAGCGTCCGCGCGAGCGCACCGGGTGGCCCGCGAGGCGGAAGGCGCCCTCGATCAGCCGCCGCCCGCGCGCCGCGCTGCCGACCTCCCAGGGCTCCGGCGCCACGACGAGCGCCGCGCGCACCCGCGCGCGCCCCGCGAGCCGCGCGTGAAGCCGGTCCATCGCCGGCCCGAGCCGCGGTCGGTCGCTTCGGCTCACGGCTCCTTCCTCCGCGCCACCCGCCGCGCCGGCGCCCCGGACGACGCGGCCGGAAGCCCCGAGGCTAGCCGCAAGCGCGCGGGCTGTCACGGCCCCTGCGGGCAGCGCGGGCCCCGGGGGATCGGAAGGGGCGCCGATCGCGCTCCGCCCGCCCGATCCGGGCGCGGGATCGCGCGCCGTGCCGATCCGCGGGGACGGCCCAGGCCCGCCGGAGGGCACGGGGCGCGCGCGGCCCGCCCCCCACGCTAGCGGGCGCGCGGGCGCAGGCTGGCGCTGTTGCCCTTCCAGTCCTCGACGACCCCGGGGCCGGGCGGGGTCGGCGCCGCGGGGTCGGGAAGCCTGGGCGCGAGGGCGAGCCCCCCAGGACAAGCAGGGCGGCGAGAGCGGGGCCTGCGGCCGCGGGGCGCCGCGGGGACCGCAGGCCGGGATGGGCGATGGACATGGGGGCCTCCGGGAACGGGGTGAGCGTGGCACGCATGAAGATGGGGCGCGCGAAGCGATCTCACAAACGAATGGACCCTGTTGGCGAAGTCGTGGGACTGAGGCGGGTGATATTATAGGATGGGCGTCCCGTCCGCGAGGCCGCCCATGTCGCTCCGCCCGCAACCGCTCCCGCCGGTGCCCGAGACCACCGCCCGCGTCGCCCGGGCCGCGTTCCGGCGCGGCAACCCGTATCTGCTCCTGCGTGATCGGCTCGGTCCGGTGTTCGAGGACGCCGACTTCGCCGACCTCTACCCCCGGCGAGGGCAACCTGGCTACGCGCCCTGGCGCCTGGCGCTGGTCACGCTCATGCAGTTCCGCGAGGGGCTCAGCGACCGGCAGGCGGCCGACGCCGTGCGCGGCCGGATCGACTGGAAGTACCTGCTCGCCCTCGAGCTGGACGATGCCGGCTTCGACTTCTCGGTGCTGTGCGAGTTCCGCTCGCGCCTGCTCGAGCACGAAGCCGGCGGATGCCTGCTCGACCGGCTGCTGGACGCTGCCCGCGAAGGCGGGCTCCTCAAGGCCCGCGGGCGCAGCCGCACCGACAGCACTCACGTGCTCGCCGCCGTCCGCACACTCAATCGCCTGGAGCTCCTGGCCGAGACGCTGCGCGCTGCGTTGAACGCCATCGCCGCGGTCGCCTCCGACTGGCTGCGCGAGATGGCGCGGGCCGAATGGCACGGGCGCTATGACCGGCGCGTCGAGGACACCCGGCTGCCCGCCACCCCTGCCAAGCGCGACGCCTACGCCATCCAAGTGGGCACGGATGGCTTCCACCTGCTCGATGCCCTGGATGGCGGGGAGGCGCCTGAGGGCGTGGGAGAACTGCCGGCGATCGCTGTGCTGCGCCGCGTCTGGGCACGCCACTTCGAGCAGGTCATGCCGGGGTCGGAGGACGAGCCCATGGGAGGTGGGGGCGATGGCGCACCCGGCCGCGTGCGGCTGCGACCGGTGCAGGGGCGCGGCCCCGGCGACCGGGTCGAGAGCCCATACGAGACCGAGGCCCGCTTCCGATCCAAAGGCGGCACCAACTGGACGGGTTACATGGTCCATCTCACCGAGACCTGCGACCCTGGGGCGCCGCGCTTGATCGTGCACGCCGAGGCGACCCAGGCCAACGTGCACGAGGCGATGCGCACCGAAGGGATCCACGACGCGCTGGCCGCCAGGGGGCTGGCCCCGTCCGAGCATCCGGCCTGTGCAGCCTACGTCAGCGGCGATCACATCGTCGCCGCGCGCGAGCGTCACGGCATCGAGCTCGTCGGGCCACCGCGACCCGACCTGAGCTGGCAGGCCCGAGAGGAGGGCGCCTTCCGCGTCACCGACTTCACGGTGGACTGGGAGAGGCGGCAAATGCGTTGCCCGGAGGGGCGCATCAGCACCCAATGGGGTCAGTACACCAGGGGAGCCTCGGGCCAGCGCTTCATCCGTGTCGGGTTCAACCCGACGGAGTGCAGACCATGCCCCTCGCGCCGGCGCTGCACGCGGGGGCCGGGCCGCCAGCTCGGCCTTTTGCCCCGCCTAGAGCACGAGGCGGTCGCCGCTGCCAGAGCGCGGCTCACAACCGAGGCGGGTCGGAAGCTCTACGGCCAGCGTCGGGGCGTCGAGGGCACGATCTCGCAGGGCGTGCGCGCCTTCGGCCTGCGCAGGGCGCGCTACCGCGGGCTGGCC
This sequence comes from uncultured Alphaproteobacteria bacterium, assembly GCA_963799455.1. Classification (GTDB taxonomy): domain Bacteria; phylum Pseudomonadota; class Alphaproteobacteria; order Rhodobacterales; family Rhodobacteraceae; genus CAWCXF01. Next base: position 1,136,969 of record CAWCXF010000008.1, read on the forward strand.
AAGGCGGGCCTGCAGAGCGTCGTCACGGCCGCGGCCATCGACCTCGACCGCCTCGCCGCATGGCTCGCTCAGCGCCCCCTCGCCCCCACCAGAACCTCGCGCTTCGCCGCACTCGCGGCGTAACAGCGACTTCGCCAACAGGGTCCGAATGCTTGAGCAAAAGACCATCAAGAAACCTGATGATCCGGCTCCCCAGGGACGGTGCGGCGGCGCTGAGGCGGCCGAGGCGCGCCCCGCCCGGTGCGCCCTCGGCGCACGGGCGCCTTGGGCGCGGGGGATCGAGGCGCGGGCGCGCCGTTCCCGGGGCGCCGGGCCGCGGGGGTGGCGCTCGCGGTCCGCCCTCAGCTCCGGCGCAGGCGGACGGCGAAGAAGCCGTCCATCCCGCCGCGCTCGGGCCACAGGTCGGGCGCGGTGCGCAGCGCGCCGTCCCGCCACCAGCCGCGCTCGGCGCCGGGCAGGTCGGGGGCCTCGACCGACAGCTCGGGGTGACGCGCCAGCGCCTGCGCGAGGCGCTCGGGCCCCTCCTCGGGCAACAGCGAGCAGACGGCGTAGACGATCCGCCCGCCGGGGCGCACGAGCGCGACGGCGCGGTCGATGAGCGCGGACTGCAGCGCCGCCAGCGCGCGCAGCCCCTCGGGGCCGCGGACCAGGGGCAGCTCGGGGTGGCGCCGGATCGTGCCGGTGGCCGAGCAGGGCGCGTCGAGCAGCGCCGCGTCGAAGGGCTCGGCGTCAAAGGGCTCGGCGCCGAAGGGCTCGGCGTCCGATCCGGGCGGCGCGCCAGGCGAGGGCGTCGGCGACGACCGTCTCGGCGACGAGCCCGGTGCGGGCGAGGTTCTCGCCGAGCCGCACCATGCGCGCCTCGGAGGCGTCGAGCGCCGTGACGCGCGCGCCCGCGGCCGCGAGCTGCATCGTCTTGCCGCCGGGCGCGGCGCACAGGTCGAGAACGCGCTCGCCGGGACGCGCGCCCAGCATGAGCGCCGGGAGCGCGGCGGCCGCGTCCTGCACCCACCACGCGCCGGCCTCGTAGCCCGGCAGCGCCGAGACCCGGCCCGGCTCGGCCAGCCGCACGCTCCCGGTGGGCAGCGCCTCGCCGCCGAGCCGCAAGGCGAGCGCCGGGGCGTCGCCGTCGCGGGGGGTGAGGTCGAGCGGCGCGCCGCGCTCCTGGGCCGCCTCGATGGCGGCGGCCCTCGCGCCGCCGAAGCCCGAGGTCACGCGCCCGCGCAGCCAGCCCGGCATCCGCGGCGGCCCGGCCGCCCCCCATCGCGCGCGCGCCTCCTCGGAGGCCGCTCGGCGCGCGACGGCGTTGACCATGCCGGCCGCGGCCGCGCCGCCGGGGAGCGTGCGCGCCAGATCCACCGCCGCGCCCACCACGCCGTGCGGCGGCGCGCCCTCGCCCAGCATCTCGGCCACGGCGAGCGTCAGCAGCGCCCGGACGGCCGGCGCGGGGTGGCGTCTCAGCAAAGGCCCGAGCGCGGCCTCGGCGCGCGAGCGGTGGCGCAGCGCGGCCGAGGCCAGCCGCCGCGCGCGGGCGCGGATCTCGGGCGGGGCGGGCGGAGCCGCGTCCTCGGCCTCGTCGAGCGTCCGGGCATCTTCGAGCACGGCGCGCAGGAGCGCCAGCGCGCGGGCGCGGGCGGGGTCGGGGTCGGCCGCACGGGCGCCTTCGGGCTCGGGCCCGTGCCGAGGCATCCGCCCGCCCGGCGCCGACGCCGCGTCCGATGGCGCCCCTCGCGCGCGGACGCCCCGCCCGCGCGCCCGCCCGCGCCCACCCATGCCGCCGCCCATGCCGCCGCCCCTCCCACGCCTCGAAGCCTTCGGGGCCGCACGGCGCGGGCCCCACCCTGCACGCCCGCGCGGGCGAGCGGAACCCGGCCCCGCCGATCGCACGCCACCTCGGAGCCGCGCGCCCTGCGGCCACGCCTCGCCCGGTGGCGACGCCCCGCCCGGTGGCGGTGGTTGCTCGACCGGAGGCGATGCATACATCCCAACCCGGAAGAGGAGCGAGCCGATGACCGCCACCGATCCGGATCGCGCCGAGGCCCAAGGCCCCGACGGCGCACCCGCCTCCCCTGCCGAGCCGTCCGGCGACGCGCTGGCCCCCGCCGCGCGCCGCGCGGCGGACCTCCCCCCCGCCACGCGCTCCGCGGCGGACCTCCCCCCCGCCACGCGCTCCGCGGCGGACCTCCCCCCCGCCACGCGCTCCGCGGCGGACCTCCCCCCCGCCACGCGCTCCGCGGCGGACCTCCCCCCCGCCGCGCGGCGCGCGCTGGAGGAGGCGCGGGCGCGCCGCGAGAACGCCCGCGCGCCCGACCTGCCGCCCGAGCTCGGCGGCCGAGACGGCCCCGAGCCCGTGCGCTACGGCGACTGGGAGAGGAAGGGCATCGCCTACGACTTCTAGGCGTCCGGCGTGCCGCCGGCCCGCGGCGCTGCGGCCGGCCTTCCATGGCTGCCTCCGCATGGCGCCCCCTGGCTGGCCCTCGATGACCACCGTCCCCGAGCGGAGCCGCCCGCCGTCCCGCGGCCGCGCGCTGACCGGGCCCGCCGGCGCGCCGAGCTGGCTCGCCGACGAGGTCCGTGGCGAGCGATCCCCGCGGCCGGCCCGGGCGGGTGGCGCCGGCGCCCCTCAGAGCCCCAGCACGTCGGCCATGTCGTGGCGCCCCGGGCGGCGCCCGAGCCCCCACAGCGCCGCCCTGAGCGCGCCGCGGGCGTAGATCGCCCGGTCGGTGGCGACGTGGCGCAGCGCCACGCGCTCGCCGGGGCCGGCGAGGATCACCTCGTGCTCGCCCACCACGTCGCCCGCGCGCAAGGAGGCGAAGCCGATCGCGCCCTCGGGGCGCAGTCCGTCGCGGCCCGTCGCGGCGACCTCGGCGAGGCGGACGCCGCGACCCTCGGCCGCCGCCTCGCCCAGCATCCACGCGGTGCCCGAGGGCGCGTCGCGCTTCATGCGGTGATGCGTCTCGAGGATCTCGACGTCCCAGCCGGGCAGCGCCGCGGCCACGCGCCGCGTCAGCGCGGCGAGCAGGTTGACGCCGAGGCTCATGTTGCCCGCGCGCACGATGACGGCGTGGCGCGAGGCGGGCTCCAGGCGCGCGATCTGGTCGTCGGTGAAGCCCGTGGTGCCGATCACGTGGACGGCGCGCGCCTGCGCCGCGAGCGCGGCGAAGCCCAGGGACGCCTCGGGCGTGGTGAAGTCGATCACCGCGCGAGCGAGGGCGAAGGCCTCGAGCGGGTCGTCGGTGACGGCGACGCCGAGCGCGGGCCCGCCCGCGGCCTCGCCGGCGTCGAGGCCGACCCAAGGGTGGCCCTCGCGCACCACGGCGCCGGCGAGCCGCGCCTCGTCGCTGGCCGCGACGAGCGCGATCAGCGCGCGCCCCATGCGCCCCGCGGCCCCGGTGACGACGACGCCCGGCCGGTCGTCCATGCGCGCCCCTCCCCCGGCCCCACGCCGGCCGGCCGCTCCTAGCGCGCCCGCGCCCGGGCCGGAAGCGGGGGACGCCCCACGAAGGGCGGGGGACGCCCCACGAAGGGACGGAATCGGGGGCGGCGCGGGCACGCGCGGGCCGGGTCGACCGAGGAGCGTGCCTCTTCGGCTCGACGGGCCGGGGCGGGCGCCGGTCGGTCCTGCGACGGCGCCGGCGAGGGTGGCCGGGGGCCGGAGACGCGGTCCGCGCCGCGGGACACGCCTTCGCGGCTGACAGCGGAGATCGGCGAGAAGGGAGCGGGACAAAGACGCCCCCGAGGCGGGCACGGCGCGGACCTCGAGGTCCGCGGACACCCGCGCCAAAGTCCGTGCGAGGCGCTGGACGAACGGGAGAGCCCAGCGTCGAAGCCCTCGAACCCCTCATCGGCCCCGCGGCCGAGACCGCGTCGGGGGGCCGGGAGCCGCGACGATGGCGCGCGCCCGGGTGGCCGCGCGCCCCGCGGGGCCGTCCGCCGCTCCCGCAGGGCCCCTCGTGGCGGGAAGGCGCCGGCACCCAGGCGCCCTCCCCACCCCGGTGTCTTTCCCCACCATCGATGGATTTTCCCCTCGCGGCCACCTCCGGCCGGCCCGCCGGGCCCCGGCAGGCCGGCGCCCTCCCCGTCCCTGCCGATTGCGGCGCGCGCCGGGCGGTCCTATGTCCGGCCGATGGCAAGACGCTTCGACAGGCGCGCCGAGCGCGCGGGGCCCCAGGGCGGCGCGACGCAGCGCCAGCTCAGGGTGGGCGAGCTGATCCGGCGCGCGCTCGCCGACGTGCTGGCGCGCGGCGAGGTGCACGACCCGGACCTCTCGGAGACCTCGATCACCGTGGGCGAGGTGCGCGCGTCCCCGGACCTCAAGGTGGCCACCGTGCACGTCCTGCCGCTGGGCGGCCGCGGCGCCGAGGCCGCGATCGAGGCGCTCACCCGCAACCGCCACGAGATCCGGCGCCAGCTCGCGCGCCAGGTGACGCTCGAAATTCTCGCCCGAGCTGCGGTTCCGGATCGACGACACCTTCGACCGGCTCGACGCCGCGCGGCGCCTGTTCGCCGACGAGACGGTGCGCCGCGACGTCGAGGGCGGCGCGGGCAGCGCGGGCGACGACGACGAGGCGCCCGCGTCGGGCCGGGCCGGGCGGGACGGCCCCGAGGGCGAGCCGGGGGCCGACGAGCCGGCGCGCGCCGAGCCGGGCACGGAGCCGCGCCTCGGGGAGCCGCGCCCTGGCCCGCGCCCCGGGCCGGGCCTCGGGTGATCGCCCGGCTGGGCCGGCTGGCCGGCCTCCTGCTCTGCCTCGCGCTCCCCGCCGCGGCGTCGGCCGCCGAGGAGGGGTGCCGGGCGCTGCGCTTCGAGGGCGAGGGCTACGTCGTCTGCGAGGCCCGGGCCGGCGCCGACCTGCGGCTGTTCCTGCGCGGACCCGGCGGGGCGCCGCTGGGGGGGTTCGGGGCGGTGGACGAACTGCTCGCAGCCGAAAGCAAGCGCCTCGCCTTCGCCATGAACGGCGGCATGTACCACCCCGACCGCCGCCCCGTGGGCCTCTATGTCGAGGACGGCCGCGAGATCGCGCCGCTGATCGAGGGCCCCGGCCCCGGCAATTTCGGCATGGAGCCCAACGGCGTGTTCTGCGTGAGGGAGGCGGCGGAGGGCGGGGGCTTCTCGATCCCGACCACCCCCGACTACGCCCGCGCGCCGCCCTCCTGCCGCTTCGCCACCCAGTCGGGGCCGATGCTCGTGGTCGAGGGCGCGATCCATCCGCGCTTCGTGGAAGGGTCCGCATCGCGCTACGTGCGCAACGGCGTCGGCGTGAGCCGCGACGGCCGCACCGCCTGGCTCGCGATCTCGGACGCCCCCGTGAGCTTCCACCGCTTCGCGCGGCTCTTCCGCGACGCGCTGGGCGCGCGCGACGCGCTCTATCTCGACGGCAAGGTCTCGCGCCTGCACGCCCCCGCCCTGGGCCGGCGCGACTTCGGCTGGCCGATGGGCCCGATCCTGGGCCTCGCCGTCCCGCGTTGACCCCGCGCGCCCGGCGCCCTATCCCCGCGCCCCTCTCGGGGAGGCGCGCATGGCACGCAGGCGCAAGGGGCGCGAGGTCTCGGGCTGGCTCGTCGTGGACAAGCCGGCGGGGCCGTCCTCGGCCGCCGTCGTCGGGCGCGTGCGCCGGGCCTTCGGCGCCCGCAAGGCGGGGCATGCGGGCACGCTCGACCCGCTCGCCACCGGGCTCCTCGCCGTGGCCCTGGGAGAGGCCACCAAGACCGTGCCGACGATCGCCGACGCGCCGAAATCCTACCGCTTCACCGTCCGGCTCGGGCAGGAGACCGAGACCGACGACGCCGAGGGGCGGGTGACCGCCGAGGATCCCCGCCGCCCCTCGGACGCCGGGGTCGAGGCCGCGCTGGCGGCCTTCGCCGGCGACATCCTCCAGGTGCCGCCGGCCTACTCGGCCGTGAAGGTCGAGGGCCGGCGCGCCTACGCGGTCGCGCGCGCGGGCGGCGAGGCGGCGCTGGCGGCGCGCCCGCTGAGGGTCCATGCGCTGCGCCTCGTGGGGCGGCCCGACCCCGACCGCTGCGTGCTGGAGATGACCTGCGGCAAGGGCGGCTACGTGCGCTCGATCGCGCGCGACCTGGGCCGGCGGCTCGGCTGCGGCGCCCATGTCGAGGCGCTGCGCCGCACCGCGACGGGGCCGTGGTCGGAGGCCTGCGCCGTGCCGCTCGACCGGATCGAGGCGCTGGCGCGCACCCCCGATCTCGACGCGCTGCTGCGGCCCGTGGCCGAGGGCTTGCGCGCGCTGCCCGAGCTGCGCTGCGCGCCGGGCTCGGCGGCCCGCCTGCGGCGCGGGCAGGCGGCCGAGGTGCTGGGGGAGGCCGCTTGGGGCGCGGCGGCCTGGGCCTGCGAGGGCGGCCATCCGGTGGCGGTCGGCGTCCACCGGGGCGGGGTGCTGCATCCGAGCCGGGTGTTCGCCGAGCCCGCGGCGCCCGATCGGGCCGCGGAGGCGGCGGGGACCGGGGGCGCAGGGACCGGGGACGCGGGGACCGGGGACGCGGGGACCGGGGACGCGGGGACCGGGGGCGCGGGAGCGGGGGGCCGAGGCGGGCACGCGCGGGCCGATCGCCCCTGACGCGCGGGGGCTGGTCTTGCCCCCGGGGGGGGCTCCCCCAGGGCCAGCGCATGAGGCCCCATGCCCGCCGCTCAAGGGCTCGAGACGCCCCCGACCAGGCCACGCTTCTCTGCATCGCCGCTCACCCACAGGCCCGGTGGGCCGCCGTCTTCGCAACGACGCGCAGCGAGGAGCCCTCGCGCGTCGGCCCCGAGGGCTCCTCGACCCCGCCGCGACCGGGCCCCCGCCGCGGCGAGGTCGGGGGCGGCGAGGTCGGGGGCGGCGGGGTCGGGGGCGGCGGGGCGGCCCGCCCGTCCGGGACGCCCGGCGCGGCCCCGCTCGAAGGCCGCCGGGCCGGTGCCCCCGCCGGGTGGTGTCCCTGCTCGAAGTCGGCCGCCCTCGACACCGACGGCGCGCCGGCCCGGCAGAAGCGTGAGCGGCGCGGAGTGTCTTGGGGGGCCAACCCGGCGCCTCGATGCCCTCGCCTGGTGCGCGCGGGCCTTCCGCGGGCCGGGTGCCTCGGCCCTCGGACCGGGATCCCTCCCCGCCGGGCCCGCTGGACCGGACGGGCGGCTCGTCCTAGCGTGGCGCCATGATCCCCGGATTCACCGCCTCGCGCATCGACACCGGCGAGCTCGCCCTGAGCGTCCACCGCGCCGGGAGCGGGCCGCCGCTCCTGCTGCTGCACGGCTTCCCGCAGAACCACCGTTGCTGGGCCGGGCTCGCGCCGCGCTTCACCGAGAGCTTCGACGTGATCGTGCCCGACCTGCGCGGCTACGGCGATTCGGACGCCCCGCCCGACGACGAGGCGCACACGGCCTACTCCAAGCGGACCATGGCCGCCGACCTCGTGGGCCTGCTCGACGCGCTGGGGCTGGAGCGCGCCCACGTGCTGGGCCACGACCGCGGCGCGCGGGTGGCCTACCGCATGGCGCTCGACCATGCGCCCCGCGTGGACCGGCTCGGCATCGTCGAGGTCGTCCCCACGCTCGACTTCTGGGAGGCGTGGGACGCCGACCTCGCGCTCGCCGCCTACCACTGGACGTTCCTCGCCCAGCCCGCCCCGCTGCCCGAGCGCATGATCGGCGCCGACCCCGGGGCGTGGGTGGACCACACCCTGCGGTCGTGGACGAAGGCCCGCACGCTCGACGCCTTCGGCGCGGAGGCGCTGGCCTCCTACCGCGCGCAGATGGCCGACCCCGCGCGGGCCCACGCGATGTGCGCCGACTACCGCGCGGGCGCCACCACCGACCGGAGGCTCGACGCCGAGGACCGGGCCGCGGGCCGGCTGATCGAGGCGCCGCTGCGGTTCCTGTGGGCCGAGGGCGGCTTTCCCTCGCGCACCGGCGAGCCGGCCCGGCTGTGGCGACGATGGGCGCGCGACGTGACCGACCGCTCCTGCGCCTCGGGCCACTTCGCCATGGAGGAGGCGCCCGACGCGGTGTGGGAGGCGTTCGCGGGGCATTTCGGGTGAGGGCGCCGCCGCGCGCGCCCCGCCCGGGCGCGCCCCCGCCCGGGCGCGCCATCGTGCGCCGCCCCGCCCTTCCCTTCGCCCCGCCCTTCCGCTATGCGCCCCCATCCGCGCGAGCCGCGGATCCCCAGGGCCTCGCTGGACGACATCCCGGCCTGCGCCGTCACACACCCCACATGGAGGATGCCCGATGTCGATCACGCCCCAGGAGAAGGAACGGGTCATCAAGGAGTTCGCCACCCACGAGGGCGACACCGGAATCCCCCGAGGTGCAGGTCGCGATCCTGTCGAGCCGGATCGCCACGCTGACCGAGCACTTCAAGACCCACAAGAAGGACAACCACTCGCGCCGCGGCCTGCTGATGATGGTGGCCCAGCGCCGGAAGCTCCTCGACTACGCCCGCGCCAAGGACGAGGCGCGCTACCAGGGCCTCATCAAGCGCCTCGGCCTGCGCCGCTGAGGCGCGCGCCGCGGCCCCGGCCGGGGGCGGCGCTTCCATCCGCCGCCCGACGGCCTATCTGACCGCCAGTCAGCCGATTTGCATCCAATCCCCGGGGCCTGGGCCTCACCCCCGGGACCGTCACGCGTCGAGGCCGGGGGAATCCGCCCCCCACGCACCCGCGGGGAGACGCCCCGCTCGAAAGGACCACCATGTTCGACATCACCCGCAAGGAAATGCAGTGGGGGGAGGAGACGCTCACCCTCGAGACCGGGCGCGTCGCGCGCCAGGCCGACGGCTGCGTCATCGCCACCTTGGGCGAGACCTCCGTCATGGCCGCCGTGACCTACGCCCGCGAGGCGAAGCCCGGCCAGGACTTCTTCCCGCTCACCGTCCACTACCAGGAGCGCACCTACGCGGCCGGCAAGATCCCCGGCGGCTTCTTCAAGCGCGAGGCCCGGCCCTCCGAGAAGGAGACGCTGACGAGCCGCCTGATCGACAGGCCGATCCGCCCGCTCTTCGTGCCGGGGTTCCGCAACGAGGTGCTGGTCATCTGCACCGTGCTCAGCCACGACCTGGTCAACGACCCCGACGTGGTGGCGATGATCGCGGCGTCGGCCGCGCTGACGATCTCGGGCGCGCCCTTCATGGGGCCGATCGCGGGCTGCCGGGTCGGCTTCGTCGATGGCGACTACGTGCTCAACCCGACCGTGGACGAGATGCACCAGCTGCGCCTCGACCCCGAGCAGCGGCTCGACCTGGTGGTGGCCGGGACCAAGGACGCGGTGATGATGGTCGAGTCCGAGGCCTACGAGCTGTCGGAGGCCGAGATGCTCGGCGCCGTCGAGTTCGGCCACGCCCGGATCCAGCCCGTCATCGACCTCATCGTGGACCTCGCCGAGGAGGCCGCGAAGGAGCCCTTCGACTTCCAGGCCCCCGACACCGCCGCGCTGGCCGAGGCGGTCCGCGCCGCCGGCGAGCAGGACATGCGCGCGGCCTTCGCCATCCGCGACAAGCAGGAGCGCACGAGCGCCATCGCCGCCGCGCGCGACGCGATCCGCGAGCGGCTCTCCGAGGACGAGCGCGCCGACCCGGGCCTCGGCTCGGCCTTCAAGAAGCTCGAATCGTCCATCCTGCGCGGCGACATCATCTCGGGCGGCGCGCGCATCGACGGGCGCGACCGCACCACGGTGCGCCCGATCGCGGCCGAGGTCGGCGTGCTGCCGCGCACCCACGGATCGAGCCTCTTCACCCGCGGCGAGACCCAGGCGCTGTGCGTCACCACGCTCGGCACCGGCGACGACGAGCAGATGGTGGACGCGCTGCACGGCACGTTCCGCTCGAACTTCCTGCTGCACTACAACTTCCCGCCCTACTCGGTGGGCGAGGTCGGCCGCTTCGGGCCCCCGGGCCGGCGCGAGATCGGCCACGGCAAGCTCGCCTGGCGCGCGCTCCAGGCCGTGCTGCCGCCCGCGACCGACTTCCCCTACACGATCCGCCTCGTCTCGGAGATCACCGAGTCGAACGGCTCGTCCTCGATGGCCACGGTCTGCGGCTCCTCGCTCGCCATGATGGACGCGGGCGTGCCGCTCAAGGCCCCCGTGGCCGGGGTCGCCATGGGGCTCATCCTGGAGGGCCAGGACCGCTTCGCGGTGCTGACCGACATCCTCGGCGACGAGGACCATCTGGGCGACATGGACTTCAAGGTCGCGGGCACCGAGGCCGGCATCACGTCGCTGCAGATGGACATCAAGGTGGCCGGCATCACGCCCGCGATCATGAGCCAGGCGCTCGCCCAGGCCAGGGACGGCCGGCTGCACATCCTCCAGGAGATGGGCAAGGCCCTGACCGGCGCCCGCCAGGAGTTCTCCGAGCACGCGCCGCGCATCGAGACGATGACGGTGCCGACCGACAAGATCCGCGAGGTGATCGGCTCGGGCGGCAAGGTGATCCGCGAGATCGTCGAGGTCTCGGGCGCCAAGGTGGACATCAACGACGACGGCGTGATCAAGATCGCCTCCGCGAACGCCGACTCGATCCGCAAGGCCCACGACATGATCCACGCCATCGTCGCCGAGCCCGAGGAGGGCCGCGTTTATCGCGGCAAGGTCGTCAAGCTCGTGGACTTCGGCGCCTTCGTGAACTTCTTCGGCAAGCGCGACGGGCTCGTGCATGTGAGCCAGATCGCATCCCAGCGGCTCAACCACCCCTCGGACGCCCTCAAGGAGGGCCAGGAGGTCTGGGTCAAGCTTTTGGGCTTCGACGAGCGCGGCAAGGTTCGCCTGTCGATGAAGATCGTGGACCAGGAGACCGGCCAGGAGATGGCCCGCGAGGGCGAGCCGGCCGAGTAGGGCCGCTCGCGGGGCGCGCGACGATGGGGCCTCGGCGGCGACGCCGGGGCCCCTTCCCTTTCCGCGGCGTCCGTCTAGGCTGTCCGCGCCAGCAGGAGGGCCCCGACATGACCCGCAAATCGGCCAGCGACTTCGACCCCCGGATCCTGGAGATCTTCGACGGCTACGTGCACGGGCGGATCACCAAGCGCGAGTTCGTCGCGCAGGCGGGCCGCTACGCCGCCGTGGGCGTCACGGGCGCTGCGCTGCTCGAGCAGCTGCGCCCCGACTACGCGCTCGCCCAGCAGGTGGCGCCCGACGACCCCGGCATCGAGACCGAGACCGTCTCCTACGAGAGCCCCGAGGGCACCGGCACGATCCGCGGCCTGATGGCGCGGCCCGCGGGCGCCTCCGGCCCGCTGCCCGCCGTTCTGGTGATCCACGAGAACCGCGGCCTCAACCCCTATGTCGAGGACGTGGTGCGGCGCGCGGCCAAGGCGGGCTACCTCGCCTTCGGCCCCGACGGGCTCACCTCGCTCGGCGGCTACCCCGGCACCGACGAGGAGGGGCGCGAGATGCAGGCCTCGCTCGACCCCGCGCGGCTCATGGAGGACTTCTTCGCCGCCTTCGAGCACCTGCGCGACCGCGACGACACCACCCGCGTGGGCTGCGTGGGCTTTTGCTACGGGGGGGGCGTGTGCAACGCGCTCGCGGTGGCCTACCCCGACCTCGGGGCATCCGTGCCGTTCTACGGCCGCCAGCCCGAGGCCTCCGACGTGCCCGCCATCGAGGCGCCGCTGATGATCCACTACGCAGGCCTCGACGAGCGCATCAACGCCGGATGGGACGCCTACTCCGACGCGCTGCGCGAGAACCAGAAGACCTTCTCCGTCCACTTCTACCCGGGCGTGAACCACGGCTTCCACAACGACACCACGCCGCGCTACGACGCCGAGGCCGCCTCGCTCGCCTGGGAGCGCACCCTCGCCTTCTTCGACGAGTTCCTCCGCGAGCCCGCTTGAGCGACAGGGGGGGGCGGATGCTGCGCGCTTGCCACGCCCGGCCTCTCCCGCCACTGTGCGGCCAAAGCACCCAGGGAGGGGTTCCCCATGTCCGTCCGCCTCGCGCTCGCCGCGACCGTGGCGCTCGCCGCGCCCGCCGGCGCAGCTCCGCTCTCGGACGCCTACTCCAGCCTCTTCGTGCTGGGCGATTCGCTCAGCGACGACGGCAACGTCCACGCGGCCACAGGCGGCGCCGTCCCCCAGAGCCCGCCCTACTTCGAGGGGCGCTTCTCGAATGGGCCGGTGTTCACCGACTACCTGGCCGAAGGCTTCGCGGTGAGCGGGAACCTCGCCTATGGCGGCGCGCAGGCGGTGCCCGACGACGACGCCGTCCCCGACCTGCCGACGCAGCTCGCCCTCCTCTCGTCCGTCCCCGAGGCGGCCTTCGGCGAGAACGGCTTGGCCACGCTGCTCTTGGGCGCCAACGACCTCTTCGCGGCCATCGGCACCGGGGCGGAGGCGTCCACGGCGCTGGCCGCGGCCGGCGCGGTGGTCGAGGGCGCGCGCACCATCCTCTCGCTCGGGCTGTCGAAGGTCGCCGTGCTCACCCTGCCCCGGCTCGACACGACGCCGCGCTACACGCTGTTCCAGCCCGACCTGGCCGACGAGGCGCTGGCCGCCGAGCAGGCCTTCAACGCGGCCCTCGACGCCGGGCTCGCGGGGCTCGAGGCCGACGGCCTGGCCGTCCAGCGCGTGGACACCCAGGCCTTCTTCGACGTGCTCCTGACCGACCCCGGCAGCATCGGCATCACCGAGACCGTCCTGCCCTGCCTCTTCCCGTCCGACGAGGCCGCCGCGGCCTTCGGCCAGCCGCGCCTGTGCGACCTCGCCACCCAGGCGCCGGGCCGCGCCTTCTTCGACTCGGTGCACCCGAGCGGCACCGTCCACGCGGCCTTCGCCACCTATGTCGAGGAGGCGCTCGCCCCGGCGCCGGTCCCGGTCCCGGCGGCGGGGCTGCTGCTCGTCGCGGGGCTCGGCGCGCTCGGCGTCGCGCGCAGGCGCGGCTGAGCGCGGCGGCGGGCCGGGCGCGATGGGCTGGGGCGCCACATGAGGCGCCCGGCGAGGCGCGGCGCCCCGGGGCGCTCGCGCAACTGTGTTGAATGCGACGCATCCGTTGCAATGCGTGGCGAACTTTGACACATAGGTCTGGAAACCGAGGTGTCTCTCGGTCGTTGCCCAGAAGAAGATTCGTCACGGAAAGGGGATCCACCATGCACCGTCGCGCATTCCTCGGCACCGCCCTCGCCGGCGCCACCACCGCGGCCGTCACGCTCCCGGCCGGCATGGCCAACGCGTTCGAGCTGCCCCCGCGCTTCCTGCCGCAGGTGGTGCCGATCCGCTCGGGGTGGAACCCGGGCGAGATCCACGTGGATCCGAACGTCTATCACCTCTACCTGATCCTGGAGGGCGACCGGGCGATCCGCTACGGCGTCGCCATCGGGCGCGACGACCTCTACGAGAGGGGCGAGTTCACCGTCGGGGCGAAGAGGGAATGGCCCTCCTGGACGCCGACGCAGAACATGATCCGGCGCGAGCCCGAGAAGTACGCGCAGTTCGCCTCCGGCGTGCCGGGCGGCCCCGACAACCCGCTCGGCGCCCGCGCACTCTACCTCTTCGACGGCGGGCGCGACACCTACCTGCGCATACACGGCACGCCCCAGCCCTGGACGATCGGCCGGTCGGTCTCCTCGGGCTGCGTGCGCCTGCCCAACGAGCAGATCATGGACCTCTTCCTACGCGTGCCGACGGGCACCCGCGTCGTCCTCCACTGAGGCGAGGAGCGCCGCGCCCCCGCCGCCGAGCGCGCGGCGGGCCTTTGCCGACCTGTGCGCCGGACGATCTGCCGAAGGGACGGGCCTGAGGTCCGTCATATGAGTTCGGCGACGGGCCGTAGCCTTGGCGGGCCGTAGCCCTGGCGGGGCGTCGCGCTGGAAGGACAGGGCGCGCATCGGAGCACTCGCACGGGGCGCGGGATCCGTGGGACGTGAGCGAGGACCGGCGCGGCCCCTTCGAAGGCGCTGGGTGAATGGGAGGCGGGCGCCTGCCCTTTCGGCTCGACGGTCTATCTTCTCGACGATTGAGCGTGCGTCGGACCGCCCGTGCCGGGCGGAGGGCATCGTGGAACGTCGGTGCGAGGGCCGGAGCGGTGCCCCGGGGACGGCGGCCGGACAGGACGCACCCGCCCTCCTGGGCCGATCCCTTCCGGCCCGGTCAAAGCGTTCCGCCAGCCCTCGCTCCCTTCACGCTCCGTCTGGACCGGGCGCCCCTCTCGATCACCCAGCCCTTCGATGTCGCTCCCGCCACGGCGGCCGGGCGCCCCGCCGCGACCCGGGCGGGCCTCAGCCGGGCTGCCGGGTGGTGCGCAGATAGGGCAGCTTGCGCTCGAAGCCGCCGAACCGCTCGTTGGCCTCGTCGTCGGACACGGCGGGCGTGACGATGACGTCCTCGCCCGAGCGCCAGCCGGCGGGCGTGGCCACCTTGTGCTCGGCCGTCAGCCGGATCGAGTCGAGCGCGCGCAGGATCTCGTCGAAGTTGCGCCCCGTCGTCATCGGGTAGGTCAGCGTCAGCTTGACCTTCTTGTCCGGGCCGACGACGAACACCGTCCGCACCGTCTGGTTGTCGGCGGGCGTGCGGTCCGCGGGGTCGCCCGAGGCCTCCGCGGGCAGCATGTCGTAGAGCTTGGCGACCTCCATGCCCGGGTCGCCGATCATCGGGTACTCGACCGCGTGCCCGGTGTAGGAGCGGATGTCCTCCTTCCAGCGCAGGTGGTCGTCGACCGGATCGACCGAGACGCCGATGATCTTGGCGTCGCGCTCGGCGAACGCCTCGGCCATGCCCGCCATCATCCCCAGCTCGGTCGTGCAGACAGGCGTGAAGTCCTTGGGATGGCTGAAGAGGATGGCGTAGCCGTCGCCGATCCAGTCGTGGAAGCGGATCTCGCCCTCGGTCGTCTGGGCGGTGAAGTCGGGCGCGGTGTCGCCGATGCGCAGGGCCATGGGGGCCTCCTCGGGATGGGTTCAGCTGCCGCTGAGATAGCCACGGGGGACGGGGCGGCCAAGCCCTCGCGGGCGATCGGGACGCAGGCCCCGCGGCCCCCGGGGCCGATCATGGGCGACCCGACGCCCACGCCCCCCATGGCGGCCCGGATCGCCGAGCGTCCGCGCCTTCGGGCCGTCCGCGTCGCGCCGGGCCGGCCGGGGCGCGAAGGGGGCCGCGCGAGGCCCCATGCGGTGGCCCGCCGGGAGGGCCGGCACCGCGCGGAGGCGCGCGCGCCACCGACGCCGGCACGAGCCCGTCGCCCGAAGGGCCGCGAGGCGGCGGAGACGCCGATCGCGGAGGGCGCGACGACGCACGCCGGCACCGTCGGGACCGGCATCGGCCGGCCTTGCCGGACGCGCTCCCCGGGCGGGCCGGTCGCCCTCGGCGTCGGCGTGACCGGAGGGCGCGGGCGGGGCGGCGAGGCGGAGCCCCGCCCGCGCCCACGGAGGGAGCGTCGGTCGTCCCGACGCGCGGGCCCCATCGGGCGAGAGGGGCCGCGGACGCGCCGGGGCGCTCGGCGCTCGCGCACGGACCCGGCCGTCGCCGCCGCGGCCCGACCGCACGATGCCCCGGCCTCAGAACGGCGCCCTCGACTTGACCTCGATCCCCCGTCCGCCGTCGGGATGGCGCAGGCGCAGCGCCTCGGCGTGGAGCATCAGGCGCGGGTGCGCGCGCGCCGCGCCCGTGGCGTAGAACGCGTCGCCCAGGATCGGGTGGCCCTTCGCGGCCATATGCACCCGAAGCTGATGCGAGCGTCCGGTGCGGGGGGTCAGCCGCACCCGGCTCTCGGCGTCCGAGGCCCGCAGCACGCGCCATTCGGTCACGGCCTCCCGGCCCTCGGGATCGACCTTCTGACGCGGGCGGTTCGGCCAGTCCACCGCCAGAGGCAGGTCCACGCTGCCGCGGCGCGGCTCCAGCCGGCCGTGGACGCGCGCGAGGTAGGACTTGCGCGCCTGGCGCCGCTCGAACTGGAGGCCCAGATGCCGTTGCGCGTGGGGGGTGAGCGCGAACACCATCACGCCCGACGTGTCCCGGTCGAGCCGGTGGACGAGCAGCGCCTCGGGGAAGACGGCCTGGACGCGCGCGAGCAGGCAATCGGCCAGATGCGCGCCGCGGCCGGGGACGGACAGGAGCCCGGAGGGCTTCTCCACGAACAAGAGCTGGTGGTCGTGATGGAGGACCACGAGCGGGTCGGCAGGCGGGTGGTAGTCGTCCGCCGGGACGGGATCGGGCGCGGGGTCGAGGCTCATGGGACGTCCCATGGCAGGCCCGGCGCGGCGGGCCAAGCCTCTGGCCGACCTCCGGGCCCTGCGGGTGCTGCGGCAGGCCGTCGGCGATCTCGTAGTAGCCGCCCTCGTCGGCGACGAAGATGTGGCGCTCCAGACGCAGCCCGGTCGGGCCGTCGATGGCGCCCAAGGCGATGTCGAGGGTCTCGCCCCCGCTCGGCTGCCAGAACAGGAAGCTGCCGCAGGTCCGGCAGAAGCCGCGTCGCGCCCGGTCCGAGGCCGAGTGCCAGCCCGGCGCGTCGCCGGCGACCTCGACGCCCCCCTCGGCCGCGGTCGCGGCGGCCCAGACGTGGCCCGACTGCCGGCGGCATCGCGTGCAGTGGCAGGCGCCGCCCTCGCTCAGGGGCCCTCGGACGCGAAAGCGCACCGCCACGCACAGGCACCCGCCCTCGGTCATCCCGCCCTCCCCGGCGTGAGGGCGCCGGGCGCCGAGCCGTAGCCGGCGAAGCGGGGCACCCGATGATGCGCGATCGCGCCGAGCGCCATCCCGCCCGGCCCCGAGGCGCGCGCCGCGTGGCCGGCCTGGCCCGCCGCCGTCGGGGCGGTCGGCGCGACGGCCCCCGTCGGCTGCCCGATCGGCACGCCCGGCTCGACGGGTTGCGAACGGGCGGCGAGACGGCCCGCGACGCTCTCGGCGTCGATCATGGCGAAGGAGGCGCGCTGGAGCGCCCGCCCCGGCCCGGGGGCGAGGGCGAGGGCGAGGGCCAGGGGCCTGCGCGCCGAGAGCCATCCGCGCATCCCGATCCGGGTCGGAGGGCCCGCGCCCGCGCGCTTCGCCGCGCGCCAGAGCCCCGGCGAGGCCGCGACCGACGCCGTGGCGCCCGAGGCCGAGGGCGTCGGGAGCAGCGATGGCCGGGCCAGGATCGCGGGGAGCGAGCGCATGGGGCCCGAGACCATGCCGTTCGACACGCAGCCGGCCGCGTCCGGCCCCGGCGCGGTCACGAAGAGCGCCCGGAACGCCGCGAGGGCGAGCCGGGCCCGGAGGGGCCCGCGGCGCGGCTCACGGATCGAACGCGGCGGAGAGGATCGCGGCCAGCGCGTCCGCGTCGGCCCGGGCGAAGGCGCCCTCGCGGTCGCTGTCGATGTCGAGCACGCCGATCAGCCGGCCCGCGCGGACGACCGGCAGCACCAGCTCGGAGCGCGTCGAGGCCGCGCAGGCGATGTGGTCCGCGCGCGCCCTCACGTCGGCCACGATCTGCGCCTCGCCGCTGCGCGCGCAGGCGCCGCAGACGCCGCGCTCGAAGGGGATGACGAGGCAGCCGTGGCCGCCCTGATAGGGGCCGACCTTCAGGAGGCGGGGTGCGACGACGCGGTAGAAGCCCGTCCAGTCGCAGCGCGCGTCGGCGTGGTGGATCTCGCAGGCGAGCGTCGCCATCAGCGCGACCGCGTCGTCCTCGCCCGCGGTGAGCGCCGCGCAGCGCGCGGCGAGGCCCGGGTCGCGCAGCCCGGCCGCCTCGAAGGCCTCCATCCCCGGAGCCGCGCCTGCGTCGGGGCGGCCCGGGGCGTCGTCGGCGCGCCCCCGATCGGCGGGGCGCGCCGCCCCCGCGATCTCGACATCCTTCACGATCACCCTCCCCGCCGGGATGCCCCTGGTTACCGGATGGCAAGGATCGCCGTCTAGCTCTCGACCCACGTAGCGAAGAGGTGCGAGATGCGGATCGAGACGCGGCCCGGGCCCGACGCCCTGATCGCCCAGGTCGCGGAGGCGCGCATCGACGCGGCCTGCGCGATCCAGTTCAAGGATGCCATGCGCGAGGCCACCGCGGGGGGCGAGGGCCGCGTGGTGCTCGACCTCTCGAGCGTCGAGTTCATCGATTCGAGCGGGCTGGGCGCGATCGTCGCGGTGATGAAGATGCTGGCGCCCGAGCGCCGGCTCGACCTCGCCGCGCCCATGCCCAACGTCCAGCGCGTGCTGCGGCTGACGCGCATGGACTCCGTGTTCGCCATCCATGCCGACGCCGAGGCGGGCGCACGGGAGATGGTCGATGCTCGCTGACGCCGAGGCCCCCCTGGCGGCGGCGGCCCCGCCCGCCGGGGGCCGGGCGCGCGGGAGCGTCGAGGTGCGGATGATCTTCCCCTCGGACCCGCTCGCGGTGCGCTCGGCGCTGGGGGGCGTGCTCCAGGGGCTGTCCTACCTCAACCTGTCGCCCGACCTGCGCGGCACGCTGGAGCTGGTGCTGGCCGAGGCGCTCAACAACGTCGTCGAGCACGCCCATGGCGGGCGCGGCGACGGCGCCATCGAGGTCCGCGTCGCCCACGACGCGGCGCGCGACGCGCCGACGCTGCTGTGCGAGCTGATCGACGACGGGGCGCCGATGCCCGGCGACGGGCTGCCGATGCCGCCCATGCCCGACGCCGCCGACCTGCCCGAGGGCGGCTTCGGCTGGCTCTTGATCCGCGAGCTCGCGCGCGACGTGGACTACGAGCGCTGCGGCGAGCGCAACCGCCTGAGCTTCCGCCTCGACGCCGGCGCGGAGGCCTGCAAGGCCTGAGGGCCCCCTGGGCAAGCCCGTGCGCGCGCCCTATCGTGCGCGCGCACGGGACCGGGGGGGCGCGATGAGGGACTTCCAGAGACCGGGGCGCTCGACCGTCCACGCGGCGGGCGGGCTCTGCGCCACCTCGCACCCGCTGGCGGCCAAGGCCGCGCTCGACCTGCTGGAGGCGGGCGGCAACGCCGCCGACGCGGCGATCGGCGCCGCCGTCCTGCTGGGGATCTGCGAGCCGCAGATGACCGGGATCGGCGGCGACGCCTTCGCGCTCGTCAAGCCCGCGGGCGAGGAGCGCATCGTCGCGCTCAACGGCTCGGGCCGGGCGCCCGAGGGCCTCGACGCGGAGGCGCTGCGCGCGGCGGGCCATGCCGCGATGCCGACCGACGAGGCCGCCGCCGTCACCGTGCCGGGCGCGGTGGACGCCTTCTGCCGGCTGTCGGCCGACTGGGGGCGGCTCGGCCTGGGCCCGGTCCTCGCGCCCGCGATCCGCTACGCCGAGACGGGCGTGCCAGTGGCGCCGCGCACGGCCTTCGACTGGGCGCTCGCGGCCGGCCGCCTCCGGGGCGCCGCGCGCGACGCCTACCTTCTGGGCGGCGCCGCCCCCCGCCCCGGCCAGGTGTTCCGCGCGCCGCGCCAGGCCGAGGTGCTGCGGCGCGTGGTCGAGCGGGGCCGCGCGGGCTTCTACGAGGGCGAGGTGGCCGCCGACATCGCGGCCTCGCTGCGCGCCTCGGGCGGAACCCATGTCGAGGCCGACCTCGCCACGACGGAATGCAGCTACGGCGAGCCGATCGCGGGCGCGCTCGACGATTGCGAGCTGGTCGAGCACCCGCCGAACGGCCAGGGCGCGACGGCGATCCTGATGGCCGCGATCCTCGCGCATCACGACCTCGGCCCCGACCCGCTCTCGGCGCGGCGCGCGCATCTGGAGGCGGAGGCGGCCCGGCTCGCCTACGACGCGCGCGATCGCTTCGTCGCAGACCCCGAGCGCATGACGCGGCTCGACCACATGCTCGCGCTCGGGACGGCCGAACGGCTGGCCGCGCTGATCGACCCCGCCCGCGCGATGGCCGACGCGCGCGCGGCCGCCGACGCCGTGCATGGGCCGCCCGCCCGCCGCGAGCCCGCGCTCGCCCATCCGCACCGCGAGACGGTCTACCTCACCGTGATCGACCGCGACCGGATGGCGGTGTCGCTGATCTACTCGATCTACCACGCCTTCGGGTCGGGGCTGGCCACCGAGCGGTTCGGGATCCTGCTCCAGAACCGCGGCGCGGGCTTCACGCTGGAGCCCGGCCACCCCAACGAGGCCGCGGGCGGCCGGCGGCCCCTGCACACCATCATCCCCGCGATGCTGCGCCGGGACGGGCGGTTCCTGGCCTCCTTCGGGGTGATGGGCGGGGCCTACCAGCCGGCGGGCCACGTCCGGGTGGCGGGCAACATGACGCGGTTCGGGATGGATCCGCAGGAGGCGATCGACGCCCCGCGCAGCTTCCCCGACGGCGCGGCGCTGATGGTCGAGCGCGGCTACCCCGAGCCCGTGCGCGTCGAGCTCACGGCCATGGGCCACCGCGTCGCGATCCCAGAGGCCCCGCTCGGCGGCGCGCAGATGGCGATGCTCGACGAGGCGACCGGCACGCTGGTCGGCGCGTCGGACCCCCGCAAGGACGGCTGCGCGCTGGGCTCCTGACCGCGGGGGCTTCGGCCCCTGGTCGCGGGGGTCCGGGGGCACGCATGCCCCCGGCCGGCGGAGCCCTCAGTTCATCTGCACGTGCATCGGGTAGACCCCGTCCTCCAGCTCGCCGAACATGTCGTCCATGTCGGGGTGCTCGACGGGCTCGCCGGAGGTGTCGGCGACGAGGTTCTGCTCGGAGACGTAGGCGACGTAGTAGCTCTGCTCGTTCTCCGCCAGGAGGTGGTAGAAGGGCTGATCCTTCGCAGGCCGCGCCTCCTCCGGGATGGCGGCATACCACTCCTCGGTGTTCGAGAAGGTCGGATCGACGTCGAACACCACGCCCCGGAAGGGGTGCTTGCGGTGGCGCACGACCTGCCCCAGAACGTATTTCGCGCGTGTCTTCAGCATCGGTCCCCGCTCGTCGGCCCAAGGCCCGGCCGGCCCTTCCTACCTATGCCCGGCCGGGCGCGCTGTCCATCCGGACTCCGCCCCAGGGCGGAAACACACTGTGGATGCGAGGCTCCCCGGCGTCGGCATCCGCGCCGGTCCTCGGGCATGATCGGTCCGGGCGTGATCGGTTCGCCTCGCATCGCGGCGACCGCGCCCGCGGCGCCTTCCCCGCGGGTGGCGCGCCCTCTAGGGTGGCCGCAAAAGAAAAGGCGGGCGAGGCATGAGCAGATCCCTCTGTGCGCTGGTGCTGGTCGTGTTCGTCGCCTCCTGCGTCGGCGGGCCGAGGACCGCGCCGCGCAACCTCGAGAACGCGTGCTCGATCGCGGACGAGCGCCCGAAATACCTCAGCGCCATGCGCCGCGCCGAGCGGCGCTGGGGCGTGCCGGTGCCGGTGCAGATGGCCGTCATCCACCAGGAATCGAAGTTCGTCGGCGACGCGCGCACGCCGCATCGCTTCGCGCTCGGCATCATCCCGCTGGGCCGGCAGAGCTCGGCCTACGGCTACGCCCAGGCGCTCGATGCGACCTGGGACGAGTATCGCGCCGAGACCGGCCGGCGGCGCGCCAAGCGCGACGACATCGGCGACGCCACCGACTTCATGGGCTGGTACATGGACAAGACCACCCGGGGCCTGGGCGTCGCCAAGGGCAACGCGCGGCTGCAATACCTGGCCTATCACGAGGGGCGCTCGGGCTTCGCGCGCGGCAGCTACCGCCGCAAGGCCTGGCTGATGGATGTCGCCGGCCGGGTCGAGCAGCGCGCGGTCCGCTACGCGCTCCAGCTCGACGCCTGCGGACGGCGCTAGGCGCCCCGGCGGCCCCGCCCTGCCCGGCAGAGCGGGCCTAGCGCCAGTTGCGCGCCTCCTGGACGATGCTGAAGAGCCGCGCCGGGACCGGCGCGCCGGTCGTCATCTCGCCCAGGATCACCGTCGTCCCCTCGCCGGCGCCGTTCGTGACCACCCATTGGCGCAGCTGCACGGGGTCGGCGGTGAACACCAGGCGGATGTCGCCGTATTCCGGGTTCTGGGGATCCTGGGCCGTCACGGTGGTGGTGGTGCCGTCCGAGACCTTGGCCGTCACCATGCGCTCGCGCGTGAGATCCACAGGGTCGGCGAGGATGATCTTGAGCGGCGTGCGCGCGAGCGGATACTGCTCGGGCCCGCCCGAGGACTTGCCGTCGAACACCGCGACCTGGCCGCCGCCGGCCATCACGAGCTGGTCGGCGGGCGGGTCGTACTCGAAGCGCACGCGGCCGGGGCGCTGGATGTAGAGCGTCCCCGTCGAGATCGTGCCGTCGGCGTTGACCTGCGTGAAGTCGGTCTTGGCGGTGCGGAAGGCGTTGAAGTAGGCGCCGATCTCGGCGAGCGACACCTCGGCCGCGGCCGGCCCCGCGGCGGGCGCCGCCAGGGCCAGGGCGCAGAGCAGCGCCCGGATCATGCGTGCTGGGGTCATTCGTAGAGCCTACCCTCCGGGCGGCACGGGCGCAGCGCCTCGCCGTTCAACTCGGCGCGAGGCCCGCGCCGGGCGCCGGCCCGCTCCGCCGCCCGGTCGCCGCGCTCCTCGCCGTCCACCGGCCCGCCTCGTGCCCCCGCCAGCCACGCGGCGGCGTCGAAGGCCCCCCGATCCCCCTGATGCGTCATCAGCCCATTCCCCTCGCTCGCGTGTCCCCAATGCAACACGACCCGTCCGGGCCGCGTTCCGAGGACGGGGCGCGCCGCCACCCCCATGCGGACGATCACCCCTCGGCCGGCCCCATCGTCGCCACCGGGGCGACGATTCGGACGCGAGCCCCTCCTCGTGCCTCGATCTGGCGCACCGGGCCTTGCCATCCCATTACAGGCCCAGGTCGTCTCAAATCAGGCGGGGTTTCCCGATCCCGAAACGCCTCCCGAGCGCGCCCCCTTCCCGTCCAGCCCCCCGCGCGCACCCCCCTAAGGCGCCTCCGGCACCAGCCTCGTCACGGCGCCTCCGGCACATCCTCCCCACGGCGCCCCGGCACATCCTCCCTACGGCGCCTCCGGCACCAGCACGTCGCGCTTGCCGACGTGGTTGGAGGCCGACACCACGCCCTCGTCCTCCATCTGCTCCACGAGCCGCGCGGCCTTGTTGTAGCCGATGCCGAGCTTGCGCTGGATGTAGGAGGTCGAGCACTTGCGGTCCTTGGCCACGATCGCCACCGCCTGGTCGTAGAGCGCGTCGTCGCCCCCGCCGCTCCCCGAGAGGCCGAGCACGGCGTCGATGTCGGCCTCGCCCTCCTCGGGGCCCTCGACCACGGCGCCCACGTATTCGGGCGGCCCCAGCGCCTTGAGATGGGCCACCACCTCCTCGACCTCCTCGTCCGAGACGAACGGCCCGTGGACGCGGGCGATGCGCGCGCCGCCGGCCATGTGGAGCATGTCGCCCATGCCCAGCAGCTGCTCGGCGCCCTGCTCGCCCAGGATGGTGCGCGAGTCGATCTTGGAGGTGACCTGGAAGCTGATGCGGGTGGGGAAGTTGGCCTTGATGGTGCCGGTGATGACGTCCACCGACGGGCGCTGCGTCGCCATGATGAGATGGATGCCGCTCGCCCGCGCCATCTGGGCCAAGCGCTGGATGCAGGCCTCGATCTCCTTGCCCGCGACCATCATCAGGTCGGCCATCTCGTCCACGATCACCACGATGTAGGGGATGGCCTCGGGCGTGGTCTCCTCGGTCTCGAACACCGGGTCGCCGGTCTCGTCGTCGAAGCCGGTCTGGACGGTGCGGGTGAAGGTCTCGCCGCGGCCCAGCGCCTCGCGCACCCGGCCGTTGAAGCCGTCGATGTTCCTGACGCCGAGCTTCGACATCCGCCGGTAGCGCTCCTCCATCTCCGCCACCACCCATTTGAGCGCGACCACGGCCTTCTTGGGGTCGGTGACGACGGGCGAGAGCAGGTGCGGGATGCCGTCGTAGACGCTGAGCTCCAGCATCTTCGGGTCGATCATGATGAGCCGGCACTCCTCGGGCGACAGCGTGTAGAGGAGGCTCAGGATCATGGTGTTGATCGCCACCGACTTGCCCGAGCCGGTGGTGCCCGCGATCAGCAGGTGCGGCATCCGCGCGAGGTCGGCGACGGTCGCGCCGCCGCCGATGTCCTTGCCGAGCGCGAGCGGCAGGCGCATCGAGCCGTCGAAGCCGCGCGCGGACAGGATCTCGCGCAGCACCACCTTCTCGCGCTTGTCGTTGGGCAGCTCGATGCCGATCACCGAGCGCCCCGGCACGGTCGAGACCCGCGCCGAGAGCGCCGACATCGAGCGCGCGATGTCGTCCGCGAGCCCGATCACGCGGGACGCCTTGAGGCCCGGCGCGGGCTCCAGCTCGTACATGGTGACGACGGGGCCGGGGCGGACCGAGACGATCTCGCCCTTGACGCCGTAGTCCTCCAGCACGCCTTCGAGGAGGCGCGCGTTCTCCTCCAGCGCCTCGTCGGCGAGGTGGTGGCGCTCGACCGTCGCGGGGTCGGTCAGGAGGCCGAGCGGCGGGCGCTCGTAGGCGGCGGGCAGGGCGGCCGCAGGGCGCGGCGCGCGCCGCCGGATCGCGGCCGGCTCGCCCCCGCCGGCGGGCACGCCGGCAACGGCCGGACCGCCGGCAGCGGCCGGACCGCCGCCGGCAGCGGCGGCGGCGGCAAGAGGCGCATCGTCAGGCGCATCGTCGGCATAGGCCTCGACGCCGGGCTCGGCGGCGGGCCGGGCGGCGAGGAACCGCGGCAGGGGGACGGGGCCCCCGACCGGGACGGGAGCGGACGCCTCGGACGAGGCGGCGCGCTCGCTCGGGGCGGCGACGACGGCCTCGGCGGCGCGCGGCGAGCCGGCCCCCGGCGCCTCGGGCCGCGGCGTCCGGGCGGCGGCCAGCTCGGCGCGGAACGCCGCCATCCCCTGGCGGGCGAGGCGCCAGGCCTCCTCGGGGTCCGCGCCCGCGGGATCCCGGGCGCCGGGGCCATCCGCCGGAGCGAGGCCCCGAGCGAAGGCCCGGTCCGAGGCCGGGGCCGCGGCCACCGCCTCGGGATAGGGCACCGGGCCGACGTTCGGGCGGGCGACCAAGGGCCCGGATCGGCTCGTCGGCCGGATCGCAGGCTGGATCGCCGGTCGGGTCGCGGGCTGGATCGCTGGCTGGATCGCCGGTCGGGTCGCCGGTCGGGTCGCGGGCTGGAGCGGCTCCTCGGGCCGGGCGTCGCGGATCGAGCCCGGCCAGGCGGGCGCCCCCGCCGCCTCGGCGGCGCCCTCGGGGACGGGTCGCGACGCGGGGATCTCGGAGCGGCGCAGGGGCGGGGTGGCGCGCGGGCCCCGGCGCGAGCCTCCTGCCAGGGCCGAGAGGCCCACCAGCCCCGCGAGGCCCGCGACGATCGTCGAGGAGAGGCGGGCGCCGGCGCGCCCGTGCCGGGCCTCGCCGCCGGCGCCCGCCTCGCCCCCCTCCTCCTCGGCCCCGTCGGACCCGACGGCCCCATCGGGCCGCGCGCGCCGTTCGGCCCGGGCGACGATCCGGGCCTCGGGCCGGACCTCGGGCCGGACCTCGGCCCGCGCTCCGGCCCGGGCCCGCGCTCCGGCCCGCACCCGCTCGCCGACCTCCGCCGCGCCGCGGCCCGCGCGCCCGGCCATCCAGGCGTAGGTCAGGATCACGCCGTGCCGCACGAAGCGCCACGCCCTGCGCAGCTCCGCGCGGGTGGCGCCCGCGGCGTAGAGCCCCAGCGCCAGCGCGGCCCCGCCCGACAGCGCCGCCAGCGCCCTGAGCGCCGCCAGCGTCGAGAGCGGCAGCGCCGTCAGCAGCGCGCCCAGCGCCGTGTCCCCGAAGAGCCCGCCCAGGCCGAAGCTGTGCCCCCAGCCCGAGCCCGGCACCAGCGTCGCCGCGTGCAGCGAGGCGAGCGCCACCGCGAGCGGCGCGAAGGTCAGCCGCGAGACGGCCCGCGCGCGGCCCAGATGCAGCGTCAGACGCACGCCCCAGGCGACCAGGATCAGGCCCAGCGCGTAGGCGCCCCCGCCGACGATGACGCGCAGGGGCGAGGCCACCGCGGCGCCGGGCCGGCCGAGCCAGTTCGACACCGGCGCGTCGGTCGCCACGAGCCAGCTCGGGTCGGTGGGCGAATAGGACCACATCACGGCCAGCAGCGCGAGGCCGCCCGCCAGGAGCGCGAGCCCCGCGAGCTCGCGCCCGCGCCGCTCGATCACCGCGGCCGTCTCCTCGTCCAGAATCGGGTCGCGCTGCCGCGCCTGATGATACGCCATTCTCACCTCAGCCATAGATGCAGTCCCGCAGGAGCCCGAGCCCGCGCTCGACCTCCCCGTAAGGCGCCACCAGCGCCACGCGGATGCGGTCCGCGCCGGGGGTCTCGCCGCCTGCCTCGGCCGCCAGGTAGCGGCCCGGCAGAACGCGCAGGCCCGCCTCGCGCCAGAGCCTCAGCGCGGCCACCTCCCCGTCCCCGCCCGGCACCGCGAGCCACAGGAAGAAGCCCGCCGGCGGCGAGGCGTAGCCCGGCGCGCCGCCCAGGACGCGGTCGGCCAGGTCGAACTTGGCGCGGTAGAGCGCGCGCGAGGCCTCCACGTGATCCTCCTCGGACCACAGCCGGGCCGAGACGGCCTGGATCGGCCCCGGCAGAGGCGCGCCGGCGTAGGAGCGCAGCTGGCGCATCGCGGCGATGGCGCGCGGCCCGCCGGCGGCGAAGCCCGAGCGCAGCCCGGGCAGGTTCGACCGCTTCGAGAGCGAGTGGATCGCCAGCACCCGCTCGGGGTCGGCGCCCGTCTCGGCCGCCACCTCCAGGATCCCCGGCGGCGGGGCGTCGCGCCAGATCTCCGAGTAGCACTCGTCGGCGATCACCGCGAAGTCGTGCCGCTCGGCGAGGTCGAGCAGCGCGCCCCACCATCCGCGCGAGGCGACGGCGCCTTGGGGGTTCGACGGACTGCACGCGTAGGCCAGAGTCACGCGGTCGAGCGTCTCGGGCGGCAGGCCTGCGTAGTCGGGCAGATGGCCGGTCGCCTCGGTCGCCGGCACGAAGACGGGCTCGGCGCCCGAGGCCGCGGCGGCGACGGCGTAGACGCCGTAGAACGGGTTGGGGATCAGCACCGCCGGCCTCAGCCCGCGCTTCGCCTCGGGCCCGAGCGCGAGGGCCGCGTTGAAGAGCCCCTCGCGCGAGCCGTTGAGCGCGATCAGGCGATCCGTGCCCATCTCCACGCCGTAGCGCAGCGCGACCCAGGCGGCGATGGCGCCGAGCAGCTCGGGCGTGCCCTCGTTGACGGGGTAGCGCCCGAAGCCCTCCGCGTTCTTGGCCAGCACGTCCGCGACCCAATCAGGCGCCGGGTGGCGCGGCTCGCCGATGCTCATCGGCACGACCTCGCCGCCGGGCTCGTGGCCGTCGAGCAGCGCGCGCAGGCGCGGCCAGGCATAGGGCGGCAGGTGCGCGAACCGCTCGGGGTGATCCATCGGGGTGCCTCTCGCCGAGGGTCTGACGCCCCCGTGCGAGGCTCACGCTAGAGGCGCGGCCGGGGCCGGACAAGCGCGGCGCGCGGCGGCCCGGCGCCCTGTGTCCTGCGGGCACGACGGGCCCGCGGGGCACGGGAGGGCGCGAGCGGCCCTCGGCGGCGGGCGCGATCCGCAGCGGCGGGCGCGCGGAGCCGCCGTCGCGCGTCGGGGCGATGGCGCCGCAGGGGCGCGCGGCCCGAGGCGCCGGGGCGCGGGGCCGGCCGCCCTACCCCAGCGCGGCCTCGGCGGCGGCGCCCAGGCGCAGCAGGCGCCCCTCCGACATCGGCAGGCCGAGGAGCATGAGCCCGCAGGACGGCGCGCCGGTGGGCAGCGTGAGCCCCGCGCCGCCCATCAGGTTGCCGATCCGCGCGTTGCGCAGCGCCAGCAGGTTCTGGGCCACGTAGTAGTCGGAGTCCGAGGCCAGCCGCTCGGCCGAGGGCGGCAGGATCGCGGCGGTGGGCGCGATCACGGCGTCGTGGCCCGAGATGGCCTCGGCCCAGGCCGCGCGGTGGCGCATGAGCGCCCGGCGCGCGTCGATGTGGTCGGAGGCCTTCAGCTCGCGCCCGGCCGACAGGCGCCTCTCGATCTCGTGGTAGAGCACGCCGGGCGAGGCCTCGATGCGCTCGCGCCAGATGGCGTAGGCCTCGCCCGCGTAGAGCGTGACCGAGAGCGCCGCGGCCTCCGTCACCGCCGGCACGTCGAGGCGCGTGATCCTCGCCCCCGCCCGCGCCAGCCGGTCCACGGCCGAGGCGAAGGCGCGGGCCGGGGCGGGGTCGAGGTCGTCCATCGCCACCGTCTCCAGCACGGCGAGACGCGCGCCCCTCAGCGTGGCGCCGCCGAGGTCGGCCGGGCGCGCGCCCTCGAGCAGCGCCAGCACGAGCGCGGCGTCCTCCACCGTCCGCGTCAGCGGCCCCACCGTGTCGAGCGTCTCGACCAGCGGCACGACGCCCTCGTTCGAGAGCCGCCCATGGGTCGTCTTGAGGCCCACGAGGTCGCCCCAGGCGGCCGGCACGCGCACGCTGCCGCCGGTGTCCGAGCCGATGGCGGCGGGCGCGAGCCCGAAGGCCACCGAGGCCGCGGCGCCCGAGGACGAGCCGCCCGGCACGGCGCCGGGATCGTTGACGTTGGGCGGCGTCGCGGTCATCGGGTTGAGGCCGAGCCCCGAGAAGGCCAGCTCGCTCATGTGCGTCTTGCCGAGGCAGACCGAGCCGCCCGCCGTCGCGGTGGCGAGCACCTTCGCGTCGCGCGAGGGGGTCCGGCCGGCGAGCAGCTTCGAGCCCGCCTCGGTCGGCACGCCGCCCGTGTCGAACAGATCCTTCCACGACAGCGGCACCCCGTCGAGCGGCCCGCGCCTGACGCCCATGCGCGCGCGCGCCCTCGCGGCCCGGGCCTCGGCGAGCGCGCGCGCCTCGGTCAGCCGCGCGTAGATGCGGCCGCCGTGCTCGTGCGCCCGGATGGCCTCGATCATGGCTTCGACGAGCGCCACGGGGTCCGCCGCGCCCGCCTCGATCGCCCGGCCGAGATCGGCCGCCGTCCTGCCCTGCCAGTCCATGTCGCCTCCGGTGCCGCCTCCGAAGGGGTTAGCGGCCGCGGGCGGCAGGGACAATGGCGCGGGCCGGCCGGGGCCCGACGGCGGCGAGGAGGACCGCCTCGCGGCGTGCTCGATCGGCACGGGAGGGGCGGCGGAGCCGATCCCATGCCGGTCGTCGAAGGCCTCGAAGAAGGCTCGCGCGACGGGGAGGCAGGCCCCCGGGACGAGGCCCGCGATCCGGGCGGGGCCCACGCGCGCGCATCGCGACGGGGTCCGTGCGCCCAGCGGGAACGCCACCCTGCAGGCCCCTTCGGAGGCGCGGGCCAGCCAAGCCCCCGAGC
The DNA here is from genome assembly GCA_963799455.1 of uncultured Alphaproteobacteria bacterium. Lineage (GTDB taxonomy): Bacteria > Pseudomonadota > Alphaproteobacteria > Rhodobacterales > Rhodobacteraceae > CAWCXF01. The sequence continues at coordinate 1,166,091 of CAWCXF010000008.1, forward strand.
GCGCGCGACGACGACCGCGCGACCGCTCGTCGAGCCGGTCGCGCGGCAGGGCGGACCGTTCGGGCGTCGAAGGCGCATCCGGCCGCGGCCACGACCTCGGCGCGCGCACCCGCGACTCTGCGCGCGCACCCGCGACTCTGCGCGCGCACCCGCGGGGCCCGCGACCGGACCGAGCCGCGAGGGGTCGGCGGATGGCCATTCGGCCGTCGTCCGGATGGCGGCCCCGATCCTCTCTCCCGCGCCGCATGGACAAGCCCCGCGCCCTGGGCATAGTCGGCGCCATGGACGCCGACGTCATCATCGTGGGGGGCGGGCTCAACGGCGGCGCCCTGGCGCTGGCGCTGGCCGAGGGGGGCCTGACGAGCGCGCTGATCGACGCGGGCCCCGAACCCGACCCCGAGGCGCCCTTCGACGGGCGCGCCTACGCCCTCGCGCACGGCTCGATGCGGCTGCTGCGCGCGCTGGGGCTGTGGGACGACCTGGAGCCCGACGCCCAGCCCATCCTCGACATCAAGGTCGCCGACGGGCGGCCCGGCATCGGCGCCACCTCGCCCACGCTGCACTTCGACCATGCCGAGATCGAGGAGGGGCCGATGGGTTGGATGGTCGAGGACCGCCATCTCAGGCGCGCCCTCGCCCAGGCCGTCGCCGCCGAGCCGCGGGTGAGGCGGATCGCGGGCCGCGTCGCGGCGCAGGAGGCCGGCGACGCCGCGAGCGTGACGCTGGGGTCGGGCGAGACGCTCACGGGGCGTGTGATCGCGGGCGCCGACGGGCGGCGGGGCGGCACCGCCGAGCGCGCGGGGATCGACCGTTCCGTCACCGACTACCGCCAGGCCTCGCTGACCTGCGCCGTCGAGCACGAGCGGCCGCATCGCGGCACGGCCTGGCAGCTCTTCCTGCCGGCGGGGCCGCTCGCCATCCTGCCGCTCCGCGGCGCGCGCTCGGCCGTGGTCTGGACCGAGCGGCGCGCCGAGGCCGAGCGCATCCAGGCGCTCGACCCCGAGGCCTATCTCGACGCGCTGCGCCCGCGCTTCGGCGCCTTCCTGGGCGCCATCCGCCTCGTCGGCGAGCGCGGGCTCACGCCGCTCGGGCTGACGCTGGCCTCGCGCCTGGTGGCGCCGCGAGTGGCGCTCCTCGGGGACGCGGCGCACGGCGTGCATCCGGTGGCGGGCCAGGGGCTCAACGCCGGGCTGCGCGACGTAGCGGCCTTGGCCGAGGTGCTGACCGAGGCGCGCAGGCGCGGCCAGGATCCGGGCGAGCCTTCGGTTCTGATGGCCTATCAGCGCTGGCGGCGCTTCGACGCGGCGCTGCTCGCGGTCGCGACCGACGGGTTCAACCGGCTGTTCTCGAACGACCTGCCCGTGCTGCGCGGCCTGCGCGGGGCGGGGCTCGGCGCGGTGGCGCGCCTGCCCGCGCTCAGGCGCGCCTTCATCCGCGAGGCGGCGGGGCTGACGGGCGACCTGCCGCGCTTGATGCGCGGCCAGGCGCTCTGACCGGCAGCGGCCGGCGCGACCCGGCAGCGGCCGGCGCGACCCGGCGGCGGCCGGTGCGGCCCGGCGGCGGCCGGCGCGACCCGGCGGCGGCCGGCGCGACCCGGCGGCGGCCGGCGCGACCCGGCGGCGGCCGGCGCGACCCGGCGGCGGCCGGCGCGACCCGTGGCGATGGGCGCGAGGCCCAAGGCCACGGGCACGCGCCGATGGTGATGGGCACGACGGATGCCCCGAGCCACGTCGCGCTCCGAGGTCGTCCCCGCCGAGACGATCGCACGCGATCGCGTGATGGACGGCCATGCCGCTGGCGGTGCGACCTCCGAACCATGGCCCCCACCGGGCTGGTCCCGCCGGGCCGGCGACGGCCGTCGCCTCAAGGATCGAGCCTGCGCGCCTCGGCCTCGAGCATGATCGGGATGCCGTCGCGCACCGGATAGGCGAGCCCGGCCTTGCGCGAGACCAGCTCCGAGCGCCCGGCGTCCCATTCGAGCCGGTCCTGCGTCGCCGGGCACACCAGCGCCTCCAGCATCCGCGGGTCGAAGCGGGGCGCCTCGTCGCCGGGCACGTCGGCTCCGCCGCCCGGCGATCCGGGCCCGCTGCCGGGCGCTCCCGGCCCGCTCACTGCATGGTCTCCTCGCCCGATCCGGCGTGGAGCGCGAACTCGATCAGCGTCACCAGCGTCTCGCGCCGCGTGCTCAGGCTCGGCGCCTCCATGAGCGCCTGCTTGTCCTCGGGCGCGAAGGGGCAGAGCCACGACAGCGAGTTGATCAGCAGCTCGTCCTCGGCCTCCTTCATGCTGTCCCAGTCGGTCGAGAGGTGCCGGGACTTGAAGTAGCGCTTGAGCAGCGCCATGAAGCGGTCGCGCTCGAAGCCCTCGTCGCGCTCGGCCCCGCCGAGGTCGCGCGAGAAGCCCGTCCAGTCCACGTCGCAGCGCATGTAGGGCGAGAAGCCCTCGACCTCGCGCTGGACGCGGAAGCGCGACACGCCGGTGAGCGTGACCATGTAGCGCCCGTCCTCGGTCTCGGAGAAGCCGGTGAGCCGGCCCGCGCAGCCGATCGCGTGCAGCCGCGCGTCGGCCCCCTTGGGCACCTCGCGCGGCTGGATCATGCCGATCAGCCGCAGGTTGGACTTGAGCACGTCGTCGAGCATGGCGAGGTAGCGCGGCTCGAAGATGTGCAGCGGCAGCCGCGCGCGCGGCAGCATCAAGGCGCCCGGCAGAGGAAACATCGGGATGGTGCGCGGCAGGTCGGCGGCCCTGATCATGACCGTCACCTAGGACCGCCGCCCGTGCCGGCAATGCGGCGGGGCGTCCCGCCGCGCAGGCCGGAGCGGGGTGCTCGCGCCCCTCGGACGGAAGGGCCCCGCAGGCTGCGGCCGTCGGGCCAGGTCGTCGGGCCAGGTCGTCGGGCCAGGTCGTCGGGCCAGGTCGTCGGGCCGGCCGGGGCCGGTCGATCCGAGGCCCCCATCCGCGGAGCCCCGAAGGCCCGCGTCCCGACACCGCAGGACGCCATGGACACCGGGACGTGGCGGCACGAGCCGGCCTCGGCCGCGGACGGACCCGCGACGGCGCCGAGGCGCCCTCAGGCGAGGATCATCGAGCCCAGGCGCCGACGGCCGCGCAGCGCCACCGGATCCTTCGGCCCCGCGGCCTCGAAGATCGTCAGGAGCTGCGCCTTGGCGGCGCCGTCGTTCCACTCGCGGTCGCGGCGGAACAGCTCCAGCAGGTGATCGACCGCGCCCTCGGCGTCGCCCGAGGCGATGAGCGCGGTGGCGAGGTCGTAGCGCGCCTGGTGGTCGGACGCATCCTCCTCGACGCGCGCGGCGAGCTCGGCCACCGGGCCCGCGTTCGCGGCCTGCTCGGCCAGCTCCACCTGCGCGCGGGCGGCCTCGATCTCGGGCGCCCCCACCAGCTCGCGGGGCGCCGCGTCGAGCAGCTGGCGCGCATGGGCCGCCTCCCCGGCCGCCAGGTGCGCGCGCACCAGCCCGCCATAGGCCGCGGCGTTGGCCGGATCCTCCTGGGCGATGGCGGCGAAGGTCTGGGCGGCGTCCACGGCCGCGCCCTGCGCGAGCATCGCCTCCGCGGCCTCGAGCGCCTCGGCGAGCCCGCCGTCCCCCGCCACGGCCGCCACGCGATCGACGAAGGCGTCCACCTCCGACTTCGGCAGGGCGCCCTGGAAGCCGTCCACCGGCTGGCCCTGCCAGAAGGCGTAGACGGTGGGGATCGACTGGATGCGCAGCTGCGCGGCGATCGCCTGGTTGCGGTCCACGTCCACCTTGACCATCCGCACCCGGCCCCTCGCGCGCCGAACGGCGTCCTCCAGGAGCGGCCCGAGCGTCTTGCACGGCCCGCACCAGGTGGCCCAGAAATCGACGATGACGGGCAGCTCGCGCGAGGCCTCGACGACGTCGGCCATGAAGCTGGCCTCGGTCGCCTCGATGACCAGATCGGCGACCGGATCGGCCGCCGGGGCGGCGCCGGCGGGGTTCAGCTCGAGCATGGGACTCTCCCTCGTGGTCGGCCGCGAAGGCGCGATGCGCCGGGGCGTGAGGGCCGTATATGCGCGCTGGCGTGGGTGACGCCAAGGGCGGCGCGCCGCTCAGAGGTCGAAGGAGGCCAGCACCGGCGCGTGGTCCGAGCCGCGCGCCCAGCCGCGCACGTGCTTGAGCACCCGGCTCGAATGCGCGGCGCCCGCGATGTCGGCGCTGGCCCAGACGTGGTCGAGCCGGCGCCCGCGGTCGGACGCCTCCCAGTCGCGCGCGCGGTAGGACCACCAGGAGTAGAGCGGCCCCGAGGGGATGTCGGCGCGCGTCACGTCGGCCCATCCGCCCGCCTCCTGCGCGTCCGTCAGCGCCTCGACCTCGATCGGAGTGTGGCTGACCACGCCGAGGAGCTGGCGGTGCGACCACACGTCGTCCTCGCGCGGCGCGACGTTGAGGTCGCCCACGAGCACCGCGCGCTCGGGCCGCTCGGCGCGGAAGCGGTCGCGCAGCTCCGACAGGAAGTCGAGCTTGTGGGCGAACTTGTCGTTCGCCTCGCGGTCGGGCACGTCCCCGCCCGCCGGCACGTAGAGGTTGTGGACGACGAGCCCGTCCGGCAGCCTCGCCGCGACGTGGCGCGCGTCGCCCCGGGCGCAGAAGTCGAGCTGGCCCGCGTCCGTGAGCGGCAGCCGCGACACGATCGCCACGCCGTTGTAGCCCTTCTGGCCGCGCGCCACGACGTGGGGGTAGCCCATCGCGGCGAAGCGCTCGCGCGGGATGAGGTCGACGGGCGCCTTGCACTCCTGGAGGCAGAGCACGTCCGGGGCGGCCTCGGCGAGCAGGTCGCACACGAGCCCCTCGCGCAGGCGCACGGAGTTGACGTTCCAGGTGGCGAGGGTGAGGGGCATGGGCGGAGCGGAGCATCTCGCGCGCGCGCCGGCAAGCGGCTCCCCACGCTCCGCCGCTGGGTGTCGCCCGATCCCCTCGGACGGATCCGGGGCGCGCGCGCAGCAACCCCGGCCCGGTCTTGCCGCGGCGCCGGGCGCGTGAGATGGCCCGCGGCAGTCGCAGGGGAGGCGAGCCATGACCCAGGCCACCACGTCGAGAGCGCTGCTGATCGCGGCCCTGGCCGTCGGCGGCACCGCCGCCGCGGCGCAGGGGACCGGGTCGATGGAGGTCAGGCTCGGCGGCGAGGACCGAACCTTCGTGATCCTCCCCGAGGAGGACGGGACGGGCATCGAGGGCGGCCCCGGCGCGCGCGCGGTGGCGCTGGTCGCTGCACCCGACGACACGGACGCGCTCGGCCCCGAGGAGGGGGACGAGGTGGCGCGGCTGACCGTGGCCTTCACGATCCAAGGCATGGGCTCGGACGTGGCGGTGACCGAGCCGCGGATCGCCTTCGCGGACGGCGCAGGCGGCCGCTTCGCCGCGGCCGAAGGCATGACCGCCGCCGTCACGGTGAGCTCCCTCACCGAAATCGGCGAGACCTTCGTGCTGACCGGGGAATTCTCCTCGGAGCTGGCCCCCGAGGGCGAGGGCGAGGGGGAGGGCTTGGGCGTCTCGGGCAGCTTCCAGGCGACGATCGAGGACGATTGAGCCCGGGCGCAGGGTGCGAGCCCCGAGGCGCGAAGCGGGGCAGCGCGCGGGCGGCGTGCCCTCCCCCGCCTCAGGCCACGAGCCGGTAGCCGCCCGACTCGGTGACGAGGAGCCGCGCGTTCGAGGGGTCGGGCTCGATCTTCTGGCGGAGCCGATAGATGTGGGTCTCGAGCGTGTGGGTCGTCACGCCCGCGTTGTAGCCCCAGACCTCGTGCAAGAGCACGTCGCGCGCCACCACGCCGTCCTGGGCGCGGTAGAGGTACTTGAGGATGTTGGTCTCCTTCTCAGTGAGCCGCACCTTCTTGTCGTCCTCGGTGACGAGCATCTTCGCAGAGGGGCGGAAGGTGTAGGGGCCGAGCTGGAACACGGCGTCCTCGGACTGCTCGTGGGTCCGGAGCTGGGCGCGGATGCGCGCGAGCAGCACGGGGAACTTGAAGGGCTTGGTGACGTAGTCGTTGGCGCCGGCGTCGAGGCCGAGGATGGTGTCGGCGTCGCTGTCCTGGCCCGTCAGCATCAGGATCGGGCACTTGACGCCCGACTTGCGCATCCTGCGGCACAGCTCGCGCCCGTCGGTGTCGGGCAGGCCCACGTCGAGGATCACCAGGTCGTGGAGCTGGGCGCGGGCCTTCTCCATCGCCTCCGCGCCGGTGCCCGCCTCGAACACGTCGAAATCCTCGGTCATGACGAGCTGCTCGGAGAGCGCCTCGCGCAGGTCCTCGTCGTCGTCCACGAGCAGGATCTTCTTCAGCTGTGGCATCGCGGTCCTCCCTTCACTTGGGCGTGAGGTGGAGGGCGGCCCGGCGCCGGGCAAGCGCCGGGCGGGCGATGTGGCGGCGCGCTCACGGGCATGTGTGGCGAGGGGGGCGATTGTTTCAGCCCGCCCGCATGATATGGGGCGCCATGATGCGAGACCCCGCGGGGGACGCGGCCGACGCGCCGCCCAGCCTGCCCCCCTCCGAGCCGGCCGCGCCCCGGGCCCCCGGGCCCCGTCCGGCCGCGTCCGCCCCCGGCTCCGGCAGGGGCGGCGCCCCCTCGCTCGGGCCCGACCCGCGCGAGGCGCTCGCGCGCGCCTCGGCCGATTTGCGCGCGGGGCTGCCGGTGCGGATCGGCGGCACGGTGATCGGCGCCGTCGAGACGGTCTCGGACGCCCGTGCGGCGCTCCTGTTCGCGCGCCCCGGCGCGTGCCTCGCGCTCAGCGCGCGGCGCGCCTCGACCCTGCGCGCGCGCGCCTATGACGGGGACATCGCGCGCATCGTGCCGCCCGAGGGGGCCGACGGGCCTTGGGCGCGCGGCGTCGCGGACCCCACCGCCGACCTCGCGCGCCCGCTCCAGGGGCCGTTCACGACGATGCGCGGCCCGGAGGGCGGGGGCGGTCACGGGGGCGGGGGCGGGGCCGCGGACGTGCGCGCGGGCGTCGCGCTGGCGCGCGCGGCGCAGCTCCTGCCGGCGGTGATCGCGGCGCCCGCCGAGGGGCTGGCGACGCAGGGGCTGACGGCGCTCGCGCCCGAGGCCGTGACGCAGGGCCTGGCGCGCGCGCCCGCGCTGGCCCGGGCGAGCGCCGCGCGGGTGCCGCTGGCGGTGTCGGAGGCGGGCCGCGTCCACGTCTTCCGCCCCGACGACGGGGGCCCCGAGCACTACGCGGTGGAGATCGGCCGGCCCGACCGGGGGCGCCCGGTGCTGGCGCGGCTGCACTCGGCCTGCTTCACCGGCGACGTGCTGGGCTCGCTCAAATGCGACTGCGGCGCGCAGCTGCACGGCGCGCTCGACGCGATGGGGCGCGAGGGGGCGGGGCTGCTGCTCTACCTCAACCAGGAGGGGCGGGGCATCGGGCTCGCCAACAAGATGCGCGCCTACGCGCTCCAGGACCAGGGCTTCGACACGGTGGAGGCCAACCATCGGCTCGGCTTCGAGGACGACGAGCGCGACTTCCGCCTCGGCGCCGAGATGCTGCGGCGCCTGGGCGTGCGCGCCGTGCGGCTGATGACCAACAACCCCGCCAAGATCGCCCGGCTCGAGGCGGAGGGCGTCGAGGTCGCCGAGCGCGTGCCGCTCGTGGCCGCGCCCACGCGCTTCAACGAGGGCTACCTCGCCGCCAAGGCGCGCGCGGGGCATCTGCTGTAGGAGGGGCCCGGATGGGATCGGGGCGCCCTGGACCTCGGCGCGCGCGGCTCGACGGCGAGAGGCCGGGCTGCCGCAGGCCGCGCCGCTTCGTCTCGGGCCGGGCGGCGTGGGGACCGTGGCTCGGATGCCGGGGAGCGCGCAGGGGCGACGGACCCGGCCGCCCCGGCCCGGGCCGCGCGGAGTGCGGCCCGGGCGCCCGACGCCAGACCGCCCAGGCCCTCGCAGGGCGACCGATCGGCGGGGCGGGCCGCCCGCGTCCCGGCGCGAAGGCCGGCCGATCCCCGCGACCCGGGCGGCGCGCCCGCCCCCCGCGGCCCGACGGGCACGGCGAGCGCGCCGCGGTCCTGCGGGGGCCCGCCCGGACCCACGACCTCGTGGTGACGCCGCGCGGGCCGCATGGCGCGACGCTGCGCCAGGGGGGCCGGCGCTGCCCCTGCGTCGTCGGGCGGGGGGGCGTGGCCTCGGCGAAGCGCGAGGGCGACGGGACGACGCCCGTGGGCGCGCACCGGATCGCGGGGCTGATGTGGCGCCCCGACCGGATGGCGCGGCCGGCGCCGTGGGCGCGCCCCATCGGCGCGGGCGCGCTGTGGTGCGACGACCCCGCGCACCCCGCCTACAACCGCCTCGTGCGCGCCCCGTTCGCGGGCTCGGCCGAGCGGCTGCGGCGGGCCGATCCGCTCTACGACCTGGTGCTGCTGACCGACTGGAACGCCGAAGGGGTGCCCGAGGGAGGCTCGGCGATCTTCGTCCACCGCTGGCGCCGCGCGGGCATGGCGACGGAAGGCTGCATCGCGCTGGCGCCGTCGGACCTGCTCCGCCTGGCCAAGCGCGCGCGCCCCGGCACCCGGCTGATCGTGCGCCCCTGAGCGCGGGGGTCTGGGGGCACGCGTGCCCCCAGCCTTCAAGGCCGCTCGCCGAACACGCCGGAGCCGACCCGGACATGCGTGGCCCCCTGCGCCACCGCCCGCTCGAAATCCCCCGACATCCCCATCGAGAGCGCATCAAGCCCGTTCCTTGCCCCGATCCTCGCCAGGAGCGCGAAGTGGAGCGAGGGCTCCTCGCCCTGGGGGGGGATGCACATCAGCCCGCGCAGGGGCAGGTCGAGCGCGCGGCAGCGGGCCACCAGGGCGTCGGCGCCGTCGGGCACGACTCCCGCCTTCTGCGGCTCCTCGCCGGTGTTGACCTGCACGAAGAGGCCGGGGCAGCGCCCGATCTCCTGCGCGAGCCGCGCGAGCCCTTCGGCCAGGCGCTCCCGGTCCACCGAGTGGATGGCCTGGAACAGCGTCATGGCCGCGCGGGCCTTGTTGGTCTGGAGGGGGCCTACGAGGTGGAGCTCGACGCCCTCGTAGGCGTCCATGAGGGGCTCCCAGCGCCCCTGGGCCTCCTGGACGCGGTTCTCGCCGAAGAGGCGGTGGCCGGCGTCGAGGACGGCGCGCACGCGCGCCTCGGGCTGGAGCTTGGAGACGGCGACCAGGCGCGCGGAGCCCGGCTCGCGCCCCGCGCGGGCCTCGGCGGCGCGCAGCCGGTCGAGGACGGACGCGAGGCCGGCCCCTGGCCCGGCGTCGGTCTCGGCGGCGGTCTCGGCGGCGGTGGTCATGGGGGCCTCCCTCGTGGCGCGCGGCCCGGAGGCTAGGGCGCCCCGCGGCCGGAGGCGAGGCCGCGTGCGGCGGGGGCGGGCCGCGCGGCCCGCCCCCTCGTCTCGAAGCCTCGGCCGGCGGGCCGCGGCGCAGGGTTCGCGGCGACCCCCCCGGCGCGCCCCGCTCGGCCTCGTCCCGAGCCCTCGGTCAGAAGGCCATCGCGACGCCGAGCGCGTAGCGGTCCTGCTCGAAGGTGCCGACCTCGCCGCGGGTCCAGCCGAACTGCGCCTCGGCGCCGCTGCCGAGGTCGTAGTTGACGACGATGGCGTAGCCCTCGGTGTCGGCGTCCGCGAACTGCGGGTTGCCTTCGGGGTCGAGATCGATCGCGCCCTCGTCGTCGAAGATCAGCACGGGGGCGTTGTTGAACCGGCCCCAGTTGGCCGCGACGGTCCAGGCGTCGAAGGTGTAGCCCAGCGCGAAGCCGACATGGTCGTAGTTCTCGCCGTTGTTGTCGTCGCCCTCGGAGTAGTTGGCGATCGCGCGCAGGCCCCCGCCGAGCGCCAGGTCGGCGCTGACGCCCCAGACCTCGCGGGTCACGTCGTCGAGATCGTCGTCGTTCTCGTCGTCGTCGTCGATGAGGTTCCCGAGGTCCTGGAAGGGCGTGAAGGCGTCGATGCGCTGGTAGCCGAGGCCGAGGCCCACGCCGATCTCGCGCCCGAGGCTGTTGAAGCCGGTCGAGTAGCGCGCGCCGATGCCGAGCACCGGGTCGCCATCCACGTTGCCACCCCGGTCGCCGAGGAGCCTGAAGTCCTCGGCGATCTCGCCGCGGTTGTCGTCGAGCTCCGCCGACACGGCGACGCCGAAATCGCCCAGGACGTATTCGTAGCGGAAGATCTGGCCGTCATAGGCGCCGTCGAGGCCCTGGTTGCCGTTGTAGCCCGCGTGCTCGTTCTCGTCGTTGAGCGAGGCGCCGATGATGGCCTCCTGGAGCGCCCAGTCGAAGGCGCCGTCGGTGTCGCCCGCGGTCAGCGTGCCGAACGGGCCCGACAGGAAGATCGACTCCCCGCCCTGGGTGTCGTTGTCGAAGGCCGGGGAGCCGCCCACCTCGAGGTCGTTGATGCCGGTGATGATCCCGCCGCCCGCGTCGCCCGAGCGCTCGACCGCGAGGGGCAGGGTGCGGTCGGTGTCGGACTCGTCGAGGTCGATGTCGGCGCCGAAGCTCAAGCCCCCGTCCGTCTCGCCCACCATGGTGAAGGTGACGTCGATGTCGGTGTGGAACTGGAGGTCGCCGCTGTCGCCCGGATCGAACACGCCGATCTCGGCGAAGCCGGTGAGCGCGACGCTCGGGGCCACCACCACGTCGTCGACGCCCAGGTCCTGGGCGGCGGCGAACCCGGCGGTCGCGACCAGCGCCGTGGTCGCGTAGAGGATTCTCTTCATGACTGTCCCTCGTGTTGTCTTGGTGCCTCCGGCGCGGGCGCGCTGAGGCCGGCACGAGCGTTCTTTCGCCCATGGCCGCCGGAGCTGGCAACGAAAGCCGCTGACGCCGAGGGAGTCCCGGGGGCGCTGATGCAACGGTGCCACGGTGTGTGGCCCCGGCGCGACCCCCGCCCCCCGCGGCCCGGCGCTTGTGAGGCCGGGCGCGCTCGTCTAAGCCTCGGGCGGCGCGGGGCGGCGGGGCCGGGACGCGCGGCGGCACGGGGTCGAACGGGGTCGAGATGGATCGGATCGAGGACCGCCCCGCCGGCGCGCGGCGCGGGGCGCGACGGCGGTGGAAGTCCGGGCGATGGAAGTCCGGGCGGCGGACGGCTGGGCGGCGGACGGCCGGGCGGGCGGGGCTCCTGCTGGCCGGCGCCGCGCTCGCGGGCTGCGCGGGCGGCGCCCCCGACCCCGCGCGCGTCGAGGCCGCCCGCGTCCAGAGCCGCGCGGCCGGGCTCGAGCGCGGCGAGCGCGAGACGATCTGGGATCTGTTCGACCGGCGCGGCCCCGACACCGCCGTCGAGGTCAACCGCTACCTCTGGGACGCCGCGCTCGACGTGCTCGACTTCATGCCGGTCGAGGCGGTGGACCCGTTCACCGGCGTGATCGTGATGGGCTACGGCGCCCCTCCCGGGGGCGGGACGCCCTACCGCGCCACCGTCTACGTCCAGGATCCCGCGCTCGACGCGCGCTCGCTCAACGTGGCGCTGGCCACCCGCTCGGGCCCTGCCCCCGCGGCCACCCAGCGCGCCGTCGAGGACGCCATCCTGACGCGCGCCCGCCAGCTCCGCATCGCCGCCGGCCGCCTCTGAGCGGAACGCCGGCCGCGGGTCGGTCGGGGCGCCGACTGCGAGTCGGGGCGCCGACGGCGAGCCGGGGGCGCCGACGGCGAGCCGGGGCGCCGACCGCGAGCCGGACCGGCGGCTGCGAGCCGGGACGGCGGCTGGCGGGGCACGACCGGCGGGAGGCGCGCTCGCGCCGATGATCGACCTCGATCCGCGGCGGGCTCACGCGGCCGGTGGACGTCCCCCGCGATCTGGGTGAGTTTCGAGCCTCAAGGGACTTTCACGGATCCTGCCGGGTTCGCTCGATCCATCGCCCACGCGCTGCCGAGGACGCCCGAGATGCCAGACGACGCCACGCCCCCCGACGACGCCCCTCGGACCGACGCCCCCGCCCGCTACGACCCCGCCCGCTACGACCCCGCCGCGATCGAGCCGCGCTGGCAGGCCGCCTGGGAGGAGGCGGGCGCGTTCCGCGCGGGACGCCGGCCCGAGGCGGAGAAGGCCTACGTGCTGGAGATGTTCCCCTACCCCTCCGGGCGCATCCACATCGGGCACGTGCGCAACTACGCCATGGGCGACGTGATCGCGCGCCACCGGATCGCGCGCGGCTTCGACGTGCTGCACCCGATGGGCTGGGACGCCTTCGGGCTGCCGGCCGAGAACGCCGCCGCCGCCTCGGGGGGCCATCCGAAGGACTGGACCCACGCCAACATCGCCGACATGCGCGCGCAGATGAAGCCCTTGGGCTTCTCGATCGACTGGAGCCGCGAGATCGCCACCTGCGACCCCGAGTACTACGGCCGGCAGCAGGCGCTCTTCCTCGACATGCTCGACGCGGGGCTGGTCTATCGCAAGACCGCGACCGTCAACTGGGATCCGGTGGACAGGACCGTGCTCGCCAACGAGCAGGTCGAGGACGGGCGCGGCTGGCGCTCGGGCGCGCTCGTCGAGCGCCGCGAGCTGACGCAGTGGTTCTTCCGCATCTCCGAGTTCGCCGAGGATCTGCTGGAGGCCCTGGACGGCCTCGACCAGTGGCCGCCCAAGGTCAAGGCGATGCAGGCCAACTGGATCGGCCGCTCGCGGGGGCTCCAGATGACCTTCGTGTTGACGGAGCCCGCCCACGGCTTCGACGGCGTGGAGGTCTACACCACGCGGCCCGACACGCTGGCCGGCGCCTCCTTCGTCGCCGTCTCGCCCGACCATCCGCTGGCCAAGGCTCTGGAGGCCGGCGACCCCGCGCTGGCGGCGTTCTCGGCGGAGGCGCGGCGCGGCGGCACCTCCGAGGAGGCGATCGAGACGGCCGAGAAGCGCGGGCACGACACGGGCCTCACGGCCGTCCACCCGCTCGGCGGCGAGCCCCTGCCCGTCTGGGTGGCGAACTTCGTGCTGATGGACTACGGCACCGGCGCCGTGTTCGGCTGCCCGGCGCACGACCAGCGCGACCTCGACTTCGCCCGCAAGTACGGGCTGCGCGTGATCGACACCTTCGTGGCCCTCGACGACCCGGCGCCCGTCGAGGACACGGCCTTCGTGCCGCCCAAGACGGAAGCGGTGCGCTGGACCCGGCAGCCCGCCGGGCTCGACGTGGCCACCGGCCAGGAGGCGATCGACGCCACGATCGCCTGGGCCGAGGCGCAGGGGCTGGGCCAGGGTCGCACCCGGTTCCGACTGCGCGACTGGGGGCTCTCGCGCCAGCGCTACTGGGGCTGCCCGATCCCCATCGTCCACTGCGAGGCCTGCGGCGTCGTGCCCGTGCCGAAGGACCAGCTCCCCGTGCGCCTGCCCGACGACGTGTCCTTCGAGCAGCCCGGCAACCCGCTCAACCGGCATCCGACATGGCGCGACGTGCCTTGCCCCGCCTGCGGCGGCCCCGCCCGGCGCGAGACCGACACGATGGACACCTTCGTGGACTCGTCGTGGTACTACGCACGCTTCACCGCGCCCGACGCCCCCGGCCCCACGGACAGGGAGGCCGCCGCCCGCTGGCTGCCGGTGGACCAGTACATCGGCGGCGTCGAGCACGCGATCCTGCACCTGCTCTACAGCCGCTTCTTCGCCCGCGCGATGATCCGCACGGGCCACCTGCCCGAGGCCGCGCGGGAGCCCTTCGCGGCGCTCTTCACGCAAGGCATGGTGACGCACGAGGTCTACCAGACCAGGGACGGCGACGGCCGGCCGGTCTACCACTTCCCCGAGGAGATCATGTGGGAGAACGGGATCCCCCACGCCCAGCGGGCCGTCCCGGGGCCGGGCGAGGCGAAGGCGGGATGCGGCCACCTGGAGACGGTCCCCGTCGAGGTTCTGCCCTCCGCCAAGATGTCGAAGTCCAAGCGCAACGTCGTCGACCCGCAGGCCATCGTCGCGCGCTTCGGCGCCGACGCCGCGCGCTGGTTCGTGCTGTCGGACAGCCCGCCCGAGCGCGACGTGGAGTGGACCGCCGCCGGCGCCGAGGCAGCAGCCCGCCACCTCGCGCGCGTCCACCGCCTGGCCATGGAGGCCGCCTCCGACGACGGCCCCGGGGACGAGGCGGCCGACGCGGCGCTCCTGCGCGCGACCCACGAGGCGATCCGCGACGTGACGCAGGGCATCGAGGGCTTCGCCTTCAACGCCGCCATAGCCAGGCTCTACGCCTTCTCGAACGCCATCTCTCGCTCGGGGGCCTCGGGCGAGGCGCGTCGCGCGGCGCTCAGGACGCTGGCGCAGCTCATGGCGCCGATGACGCCGCACCTCTCGGAGGAGGTCTGGGCGCTGCTCGGGGGCCGAGGGCTTTGCGTCGAGGCGCCCTGGCCCGAGGCCGACGAGGCGCTGCTGGTGTCGGACACGGTGACGCTGCCCGTCCAGGTCAACGGCAAGCGCCGCGCCGAGATCACCGTGCCGAAGGATCTCGGGACCGGGGAGATCGAGGCCCTCGCGCTGGCCGAGGCCAACGTCGCGCGCGCCCTCGCCGGCGCCGCCCCGCGCAAGGTCATCGTCGTGCCGGGCCGGATCGTCAATGTCGTCGCCTGAGCCGCGCGAGGCGCGCGGCGACGGGATGCGGCCGCGGCTGCGCGCCGGGCTCGCATGGCCCGGACCTCGTGGCGCGAGCCGACGGCTCGTGCGGGGCGACGTGTGGTCCCCGGACGAGCCACGAGCCGCCGCCCTTGGCCCGGCGCCGCCGGGTCGAGGTTCGGGCCGCTCGCCGTGGACCCGTGATTCGGGCCCGCATGGGGCGATCGGCCGGGCCGCTCGCGGCCGAGGCGCGGGCCTCGCCCCAGGGGCGCCCCAGGGGCGCCCCGGCGGGTGATCGCGCCGTGAGCCCCCGCTCCGCCCGCCGCGCCAGCGCGGCCGTCTCCTCGCCCCACGCGGAGCGTCGCGCCCCGACGGCCCTCGTGCCGGGCGCGGCATCCGCCCCGACCACCGCCCCCGGGACGGCCCCCCGACCGCGCCCGAGGGCGCCCCTCGCCGCGTCCGCGCCGCGCCGCGCCGTGCTCCTCGCCCTCGGCGCGCTGGCCGGCTGCGGCTTCGCGCCGGCGCTCGCGCCCGGCGGGCGAGGCCGCTTCGCCGTCGAGGCGCCCGACACGCGCGCGGGCTTCGTTCTGCGCGGGCGGCTGCTCGACCGGCTCGGGACGCCGGGGGCCGACGCGCCCTATCGCCTCGCCTTCGAGCTGGCGATCGACCCCGAGGTCGCCGCGGTCGATCCCGCGCAGGTGACGACCCGGGTGCGGCTCGAAGGGGCCGCGACCTTCGCGCTGACGCAGACCGAGACGGGGCGCGTGGTCCTGCGCGGGTCGGCCTCGTCCTTCGCCTCCTACGACACGACCGGCACGACGGTCTCGCTCGCGGCCTCCGCGCGCGACGCCGAGACGAGGCTCGCCGTCATCCTGGCCGACCGCATCGCCGCGCGGCTCCTGGCGGCGGACCTGCCGTGAGGGCGCAGCCGTCCGAGCCTTCCACGGGGCGCCTCCAAGGGATCCGCACGGCCGTGCCAGCCGCTCCGCGGCGCCCCGCCGAGCGCTCCTCCTCCGGTCAGGCGCCGAGGCGCCCACCGTGCGGGACCGCCGGCGAGGGCGGGACGCCGAAGCGTGGCCCGCGGCATCCCGGCCACCGCCCCGAGCCGCGGGCGCGCCTGGTGAGGCGCGCGCCATGAGGCTCTCGGGCACCGCGGTCGCGCGCTACCTCGCCCGGCCCGAGCCGGGCGCCGCGGGGCTCCTGATCCACGGCGCCGATCCGGGACGCGTGGCCAAGGCCAGGGCCGAGGCGCTCTCGGCGCTGCTCGGCCCCGGGGCCGAGGAGGAGATGCGCCTCGCGCGCCTGCCCGCCGCGGACCTGCGCCGCGACCCGGCGGCCCTTCAGGACGCGATGCGCGCGGGCGGCTTCTTCCCCGGCCCTCGCGCGGTGCTGGTCGAGGAGGCGGCCGACGGGCTGGCGCCGCTGATCGCCGACGCGCTCGCAGCGCAGGCCGAGGGCGACGCGAGGGTCGTCGTCACCGCGGCCCTGCTGCCGGCGCGCTCGAAGCTCAGGAAGCTCTTCGAGGGGCACCCCACCGCGCGCTCGGCCGCGCTCTACGACGACCCGCCCTCGCGCGCCGAGGTCGAGGCCGCGCTGCGCGGCGCGGGCGTGCAGGCCGACGCGGGCGCGCTGGCGCGGCTCGAAGGGCTCGCCGCCGAGATCGGCCCCGGCGCCTTCGCCCGGCTCCTGGAGACGCTGGCGCTCTATCGCCATGGGGTCGATGGCCCCGCCACCGAGGAGGACGTGGCCGCCGTGGCACCCGCGCAGGGCGCGGCCGCGCCCGACGCGCTCCTCGCCGCGGTGGCCGAGGGGCGCGCGCAGGCGGTCGCGCCTCTGGTGCGGCGGCTCGCCGCGCAGGGGACGGGCGCCGTGGCGCTGGCGGTGGCGGCCGAACGGCACTTCCGCGCGATCCACGCCACCGCCGTGCTGCCGGGCGGCGTGGCCGCCCTGCGCCCGCCCGTCATGGGCCCGCGCCGCGACGCGCTGGCGCGCCAGGCCCGCGCCTGGGGGGCCGCGCGCGCCGAGGAGGCGCTGGGAATCGTGACCGAATGCGACCTCGCGCTGCGAGGGGCCGGCGCGCGCGCGCCCGACATGGCGCTCGTCGAGCGCGCGCTGATCCGCGTCGCCATGCTGGGGCGGCGCTGAGGGGCGGCGCGCCCGGCGCGCGGCGATGGCGCGCGAGGCGTGGATGTGCCCGAGGCGAGGCCGTCGCCGCCTCGATCCGGCGGCGACGGCCCTGGGCGACGCGGCCGCGCGAACCCGGGACCGTGGGCCGGGTGGGGCTTCTCCGACGACCCGCCGGTCCCGGACCGCGACCCGTGCGTCGCCGGCGCCGGGACGCGCCGCGGTCGCCCTGCCGCACGCCGTCGCCACGACGCCTCGGGGTCGGGCGCGTTCGAGGGCCCGAGCCTCCCTTCGTGCCTCATGCGGGGATGCCGGCGCGACGGTCCGGGTCGGCTCCCCGGGAACCAGGCGTCACGCCGTCACCGCACGATAGGCGCGGACGCACTCCTCGGCGATGCCGCGCGGCGAGCAGCCCTGCCGGGCCGCCGAGGCGAGGCGGGCGCGGTCCCATCGCCCGCCCAGGACGGCGCCGAGCGCGGCGGCGACCTCCTCCACCCCGCCCGACGCCTCCACCGCGGCGCCCATGGCCATGCCCAGCCGGCCGCCGATCTCGCGGACGCTCGGGCCGAACCCCACCACCGGCACGCCGGACGCCAGAGCCTCGACGTGGACGTTCCCGAACGGCTCGCTCTCGCTCGGGGCGCACAGCACGTCGGCGTCCATCAGCACCGGCAGGAGCTCCTCGTGGGGCAACTGCCCCAGAAGGCGCACCCTCCCGCCGAGGCCCGGATCGGCGGCCAGCGCGCGCAGCGCCTCCCCCTCGGGGCCGTCGCCCACGACCCGGACCTCGATCTCCAGCCGCGCCGCGGCGCCGATCACCAGATGGGCGCGCTTGCGCGGGATCGGGTTGCCGACGAAGACCACGCGCGGGATCCCCGCACGCGCTCGCCGCGGAGGAGATCGCCGACGGGGTTGGGGATGGTCCAGAGGTGGCCGGGGTAGCCGATGCCGAGCGTCAGGCCCTCCGCCGCGCAGTGGTCCGAGCAGAAGGTCAGTCCCGTGAACGCGGGCGCCAGGGACCGGAGGAGGGCGAGGAGAGCGCGCGCGCCCTCTCCTCGCCCTCCTTCCGGGTGACGGCGTGCAAGGACTGGATCGTGCCGAGGCAGGGCGTGTCGGGCGCGCGCGAGACGTGCCACCTCGCCCATCGGTGCGCGACGGGATGGAAGTGGACGACCTCGACGGCGTGGGCGTCCAGCATGCGGACGTGCCAGTCGGCCTGCCCCGACGCCGCCGCCGGCGGGTCGAGGAACGCCAAGCCGCCCTCGGGCGCCGGGGATCCCGGCCGGCGGTTCGGTGCGATCACCCCCGACCACGCTCGCCTCGCCCGCGCCGGCCCGGCCAGCGAGCTCATCGAGCAGGATGCGATGGGCGACCGCGACGCCTCCCATGGTCGAGCCGCCCCGCTCGGGCGGCACCGAGCCGATCGACAGGAACCGCGTGCGAGTTCCTTCCGGCGAGGCCGTTCCCCGAGCCCATCGCCTCCCGGGACCGAAGGCAGGGAGGCCGGGCGGGGCTCGGGCACCCCGGGGGCGCCGCGGCGTCGCGCTGGCGCCCCCGCCCTCGATGCGGTTCCATGCGCGCCACCGCCAGGGAGGCCCCGATGCCCGAGCCCGCCGAGCCCGCCGACACCGTGCCCGCCGACACCGTGCCCGACCACGCCGTGCCCGGCTACACCGTGATCGGCCATGCCGGCAGCCGCGCGATGCGCGTGCTCTGGACGCTGGAGGAGCTGGGCCTCCCCTACGACCACGTCCCCGCCCAGCCGCGATCGGAGGAGGCGCGGGCGGCCGAGCCCGACGGCAAGATCCCCGCGCTGCGGGTGAGGGAGGCCGGGGGCGAGGCAACGCTCACCGACTCGGTCGCCATCGTGACCTACCTCGCCGACCGCCACGGCGCGCTCACCCACCCGCCCGGCACGCTGATGCGCGCGCGCCAGGACGCCATGACGCAGTTCGTGGTGTGCGAGATGGACGCCGTGCTCTGGGCGCTGGCCAAGCACTCCTTCGTGCTGCCCGAGGAGCGGCGGGTGCCGCAGGTCAGGGAGGCCCTGCGCTGGGAGGCGGGCCGGGCCGAGCGGGCGCTGGAGCGGCGGCTGGGCGAGCGCGCCTTCCTCGCGGGCGAGACGCTGACGGTGCCCGACATCCTCGCCGCGCACTGCGTCGGCTGGGCGGTCAAGGCGAAGGTCGCGCCCGCCTCGGAGCGGGTGCGCGCCTGGGCCGCGGGCCTGCGCGAGCGCCCGGCCCACGCGCGGGCCGCGGCTCGCGGTTGAGCCGCCAGCCGCGTTCGAGGAGCTGGCGGGCGTCATCGAGGCGGTGTCCGCGGTCGCCGGCGCGGCGGTGGCGGCCGCCCTCGCCGCGGGGGGGATCGGGACGTGGCGCGAGGAGACGGTCGGGGGCCGCGAGGCCGAGCCGGCCGAGGAGGTGCGGGCCGGCTTCTGCCGGGTCGGGGACATCCTGCGCCGGGCTCGCTCCCCGGGGGACACGCGTCCGAGGCCGAGGATCGGCCGCGCGACGAGGCCGAGGACGGCGGGCCGTCCCGCCGCCTGGACGCCGTCCGTGTCCCGATCGAGAGGCTCGACGACGAGCGGGCCGTCCTCGCGGGCTTCGAGGCCGAACGCCGCCGGCTTCGCGCCGTCTTCGGCGAGGCGGGCGACGCGTCGTTCCGAGACGTCGAGGCCGTCGCCGGCCGCGTCCGAAGCGCCGTGAACGTCGAAGAGCAGACCGCCTGGCGCGAGATGCGCCTCGACAGAGGACGGCCGGGAGGCCCGCCGAGCGACGGACCGGATCCTGGGCCGAGGAAGGTCATCTCCCCAGCAAGCGCGCACGACGAGATCTCGGCCGCGGTGGACGAGACCGTGAAGTCGGTCGAAGCTCTCCGCCGCCCCGCCATCGAGGCGCGTGCCCGCGTCACGGCGGCTCGACGAGGCCGCACCCGTCGCGCCACAGGGCCGCGTGGCGCCCGGCCCAGGCGCCGGTGGCGAGGCAGGCGGTCAGCAGGTAGCCGCCCGTCGGCGCCTCCCAGTCGAGCATCTCGCCGCAGGCGAAGACGCCCGGCACAGCGCGCAGCATCAGGCCCTCGTCGAGCCCCTCCCAGGCGACGCCGCCGGCCGTCGAGATCGCCTCGTCCATCGGGCGCAGGCCCTCGTGGCGCGCCGTGAGCGCCTTGATCCGGACCGCGAGCGGGGCGCTGGGGTCGCCCCACTCGCGCAGGAGCGCCACCTTGACCGGCGAGAGCCGCAGCGCCCGGCGCAGCCGGTTGGCGAGCGAGACGCGCGAGGGCACGCGCGCCAGCGCCCGCTCGACGGCCCCCTCGTCGCGGTCGGGCGCGAGGTCGAGCGTCAAGGGCGCGCCCGCGCGCAGGGCGGGGGTGAGCGGGTAGAGCCCGCCGCCCTCGAGGCCCCGCGCCGAGACGACGACCTCGCCGCGCGAGACGAGGGGGGCGCGGGTCCGCGCGCCCGCGCCCGGCGCCGCGCCGCCCGCGCGCAGCGCCACGCTCTTGAGGGCCGCGCCGAAATGGCGCGCCATGGGCTTCGACCAGCGCACCGCGAGCCCGGCATTGGCGGCGGCGAAGGGCGCGAGCGGCACGCCGCGGGACGCGAGCGCCGCAGCCCAGGCCCCGTCCGAGCCGAGCCTGCGCCAGGACGCCCCGCCGAGCGCCAGCACGGCGACGGCGGGCCGGATCGCGCGCGGCCCCTCCGGCGTGTCGAAGAGGAAGGCGGGGGCGGCCCACGCCGTCTCGGCGGGACCGGAGAGGTCGGGCGCGTCCGAGAGCGCCGCCGCCGGGCGAGCCCCGCGCGGCGGCCCGCCCGGCGGCGGATCGCCCCCCACCGGCCCCCCACCCTTCGGCGCGGCCATGGCCCCGTCGCCCGGCGCCGCGGCGACCTGCGCGCCGGCGGCGCGGATCCCATCCGAGGCCCCGGGCGGCGCCCGCCTGCGCGCCCCGTCCCCGGCCGGCCCGGCCCCGGCGAGCCCCGTCCAGCGCCAGCGCGCCCTGACCTCGACACCGCCCCCATCGAGCCGCGCGCGCCAGGCGCGCAGCAGCGGCGAGGCCTTCATCGCCTGCGGGAACACCCGGCCGGTGGAGCCGGTGTAGAGCGGCTGTCCGAGGCCCCGCGCCCAGGCCTGGACGGCCTCGGGGCCGGTCTCAGCGATCATGGGGCGAAGGCGCGCCCAGCCGGCGCCGAAGGCCGGGGCCATCGCGGCGGCCTCCTCCTGCCGCGTGAGGTTGAGGCCCGAGCGGCCCGCCATCAGGAGCTTGCGCGCGAGCGTCGGCATCCGCTCGGCCACCACGACGCGGCGGCCCGCCGCGGCCAGCGCCTCGGCCGCCCTGAGCCCCGCCGGCCCGCCTCCGATCACCAGCGCGTCCACCGCCTCGGGGAAGGGCGCGGGCTCGGGTTTCCCGCCCGCCGCCTCGCGCTCATCGTCCGGCGACCCGGCCTCGGCCCCGGCGACGCCGTCGCCGTCCTCCAGCCCCCCGGGGCCGTCGCCACCCGCCAAGCCCCCGGGGCCGCATCCGCCCGAGCCCTGCCCGCCGCCCATGCCGCCGTCCTCCACCCGAACCCGCCGCCCGGAGCCCGGAGCCCGCGCCCGAGGGGCCGCGCCGTCGTCCGACGCGCCCGCCCCGCGGCGGCCGCGCGCCGCCGCCCGTCCTGCGGGCTCGTCCAGCGATCCGCCCCCTCGCGCCCCAAGGCCGCGGCCGCCTGCCCCGCCACGACGGGGCGACCGCCCGACATCGCGCCCCTGACCGCCGATCCCGACCCGACCCGGCGAGCCCGGAGCCCGGCCCGCCACTCCGCCCGCGGCCGAGCCCGCAGCGCCCGGCAGGGCCTGCACCATCTCGTGGCGAAGCGGCACGGCGGCAAGGGCGGGGCGGGCGTGGATGCGCCGGATCCGCCGACACGCGGTCCGTGCGGCCCGGACCAGGGCGCGCGCGACGACGGCCTGCCCGAGACGCCGCGCGGCCATCGCACGCCCACCGCGCGCGTCCCGCGGCCGCAGTCCGCCATGCGCCCGGGCCGGGCGCCGCCGCCGCGACCGCAGGAGCCTCGGGCGTCGCGGGCCCCCGTCGCGGCGCGAGGCGTCGCCGCGGCGATGGGGCGCCCCTCGGGGCCTAGGTCAGCCCCACGCGCCTGCGCACGCCCTCGTCGCGCAAGCTCACCTCCTGGCCCACGAACTCGTCGGCCTCGGGCGAGCACATCCAGACGAGCGCGCGGGCGGGCCAGTCGGGCGGGATGTGGTCGGACCACTCCAGGCGCGAGACGGGGCCCACGCCCGAGGCCTTGATCTCGCGCTGCATCTGCGTCGCCACCGTGCCGGGGCTCAGGCCCATGGCGCGGATGCCGTGCTCGCGGCCCTCGCGGTCGGCGCAGGCGGTGAGCATCGCAGCACCCGCCTTCGAGGCGCAGTAGTGCGACCAGCCCTCCATCGCCGCGTGGGCCGCGCCCGAACTGAGGGTCAGGATGGTGCCGCCGCCCCGGCGGATCATCACCGGCATCGCCGCGCGCATTCCGTGGAACACGCCCTTGAGGTTGACGTCGATCGCCCGGCCCCAGCCGTCGGGGTCGGCCTCGGCGAGAGGGGCGATCGGCTCGATCACGCCCGCGTTGCCCACCAGCACGTCGAGCCGGCCGAAGGCCCCGACCACCGCGTCCACCGCCGCGGCCACCTCCCAGTAGCGCGTCACGTCGCAGGGGATGGCGAGCGCCGCGGGGCCGATCTCGGCGGCCAGGTCCGCCACCGCCTCCTCGGTGCGCGCCAGGAGCCCCACCCGCGCGCCCGCCCCCGCGAAGGCGCGCGCGGCCTGCGCCCCGATGCCGCGGCTCGCCCCGGTGATCAGCACCGCCTGACCGTTCATGTCGTGGCCCATCTCGCCCTCCCTCGCGTCGAGCGATCCCGTGGCAGGCGAACGGTCCGGCCGCAAGGTCCGAGCGCGGCGAGGCGCGGCGCCTCGCGCAGCCGTGCGCCGGGGCGCGGGCCCGGGGTCTGGCATGGACCGGCGCTTTGGGGGATGTTGCGCGCGACCCGGCCCCGCCCATGCGCCCGATGAGCCCGCACGCCCGATGAGGATGACGTCGATGACCCCCCATGACCAGCCGCCCGCCGTGGCGCCCGCCCTCCTCCGCCCCCCCGCGGGCCGCCTGCGCGCCGGCTGCGCGGCGGGCGCGCTGCTGGGCGCGCTGGCCTCGGGCCCCGCGGCCGCCGAGATCACGGCGCAGCAGGTGCGCGACCGGTTCGAGGCCTATGGCGAGAGCTTCGGCCTGCGGGTCGAGGCGGGCTCCGAGGAGGCGTCGGAGGGCACGATCACCCTGAGCGACGTGGTGCTCTCCTACGAGCCCGAGGATGCCGGGGGGCCGGGCACCGAGGACGAGCGGCCCGGCGAGGGCTCCGGCGGGGGCTCCGAAAGCGGCATGGACGCTCTGCGGATCGAGGCCACCATCGACACGATGGCCTTCGAGGAGCGGCCCGACGGCAGCGTGCGCGTGACGCTCTCGCCCGAGAGCCCGGTGACGGTGCGGGGCACGGACCCCGAGACCGGCGAGCCCAACGCGATCGATCTGCGCCTGCTGACCGACGGCTTCGAGATGACCCTCGCCGAGGCCGGGCCGGGGGCCGGCGCGGACGCGACGGCCGGGACGGGCTGGCGCCACGACTACCGGGCCGACCGGCTGGGGCTGGTGCTGGTCGAGGGGACCGAGGCCGGCGAGCCGATCGAGGGCGACGCCGAGATCGTGGCGCGCGGCCTCTCGGGCTCGGGGACGGTGCTGTCCGGCGCGGGCCCCTCGGGCGAGGCCACGCGCTACGCCGAGAGCGCCGAGATGGCCGGGCTCGCCCTGCGGGCGAGCGTCCCGATCCCCGAGGAGGAGGCGGAGGCGGGCTCCGGCGGGGCCGAGGGGGGGCGTTTCGACCTCGCATACGAGGTCGCGGACCTGACGCTGGCGACCGAGGTCGCGCTTGCGGACGAGGGGTCGATGGCGGCGCTGATGTCCGAGGACGACCCGCAGGCGCTGTTCGAGGCGGGGGTCTCGGCCGAGCTGGAGACGACCTCCGGTCCCAGCAGCTTCGGGCTCGCCACGACGGGGGGCGCGGATCCGTCGGATGCCTTCGCCCTGGAGGGCGGCTCGGATGGCGGACGCGCCCGCTACGCCTTCGACGCCGAGCGGATGGAGGTGGAGGGCGACAATGCGGGGCTCCGCTACGTCGTCACGGGCGGCGGCATGCCGATCGAGCGGGTCGAGGTCGCGCTCGACTCGGCCGAGGCGGAGTTCGGCTTCCCGGTCGGGGCCACCCGGGAGCCCGAGCCCTTCACGCTGCGCTACGACCTGTCGGGGCTGACGCTGAACGAGGAGCTCTGGGAGCTGTTCGACCCCGACGGCCGGCTGCCGCGCGACCCCGCCTCGCTGCTGGTGGGGGTCGAGGGCCGCATGAGGCTGCTCGCCGGCCTCTTCGACGAGGAGGCGCAGGCCCGCGCCGAGGAGGAGGACACGATCCCCGCCGAGGTCGAGGCGGCGAGCTTCGAGCTCGACCTCGACGCGTTGGGCGCCACGGTCGAGGCCACCGGCGAGTTCACCTTCGACGACGAGGACACCACCACCTTCCCCGGCATGCCCGCACCCACCGGCACCATGGTCATCGACGCCACCGGCATCGACGCGCTGCTCGACGCGCTGACCGAGATGGGGCTGGTGCCACCCGACCAGCTCACGCCGGCGCGCCTGATGCTGGGCCTGTTCGCCCGCGCCGATGGGGAGGGCGGCTACGACTCCGAGATCGCGGTCGATGGCGCCACCGGCGCGGTGACGGCCAACGGCCAGCGCCTGCGCTGAGCCCCGCGACCGGCGCCGCGGCGCGCCGAAGGAGCCCGGACCGGACCCGAGTGAGCGCCGGAGCCGGGGAGCCCCCGCGGGCATGGTGCCGAGGGGGCGGCGCGCGATCCGTCCGCGGCGCGACGCCCGTTCGCGGGGATGGACGCCGAGTCGCGGGGCGCCCGACCGCCATGGAGCGGGGCCGCCGCCGAAGGCCTGCCGCCGCGCCTCGCCGCCAAGGCGGCCCGCGTCCCGACCTCGCGCCGGGAGGGCCCGATCGCCATGAGGCCGCCGCCGGCGACCGGGCCGCGGGCCGCCTCCTCGGCACGCCGGCGGCTCCCGGCGACGCGGCGAAGCCGGCCCGGCCGTGCGGAGGGAGGCCGCGCGCCGCACGCCACGCCGCGGCTTGCGCCCGGCCGCCCCGACCCTACCTCAGGACGGCCGCCCCCTCCTCCCGAACGGACCCCGCCCCCATGCCGCTCGACCTCGACCGACTGACCGCCGGGCTCCTCGACGCCGCTCTGCGCGCCGGCGCCGAGGCGGCCGACGCGATCGCCGTCGAGGCGACGCAGGTCTCGGTGGACGTGCGCGCAGGCCGGCTCGAGGAGGCCCAGCGCGCCGAGTCCGCCGACCTCGGGCTGCGCGTGCTGATCGGGCGCCGGCAGGCCTGCGTCGCCGCCTCCGACGTCTCGGACGCCACGCTGCGCGCCATGGCCGAGCGCGCCGTGGCGATGGCCCGCGAGGCGCCCGAGGACGCTTCCGTGGGCCTCGCCGAGCCGGGCCAGCTCGCGGCGCGCCGGGACGCCGAGGGCCTCGACCTCGACGACCCCTCGCCCGAGCCCGAGCCCGCCGCCCTGGAGGACGCCGCGAGGCGCGCCGAGGCCGCGGCGCTCGCCCATGAGGGCATCGCCCAGGTCCAGCAGGCCTCGGCCGGCTACGGGCGCCGGCGGGTGCATCTCGCGGCCACCAACGGCTTCTCGGGCGGCTATGCGCGCACCGACCACGGCCTGTCCTGCACCGCCATCACCGGCGAGGGCACGGGCATGGAGCGCGACTACGACTACGACGCGCGCCTGCACGGCGCCGACCTGATGGCGCCCGAGGAGGTCGGCCGCCGCGCCGCCCAGCGCACGCTCGCGCGCGCCGGCGCCCGCCGGCCCCGCACCGGCGCCACCCCGGTGATCGTCGAGGAGCGCGTCGCGTCCTCGCTGATCGGCCATCTGCTCGCGGCCGCCAACGGGAGCGCGGTGGCGCGCGGCGCGTCCTGGCTGCGCGACGCGATGGGCGAGGCGGTGCTGCCCGAGGGCCTGTCGCTGGTGGAGGATCCGCTCAGGCCCCGCGTCGCGGGCTCGCGCCCCTTCGACGCCGAGGGGCTGGCCGCGCGCGCGGCCCCCATCGTCGAGGACGGGCGGCTCGCGCGCTGGGTGCTCGACCTTTCCACCGCCCGGCGGCTGGGGCTCGAGAGCACCGCCAACGCCTCGCGCAGCCCCTCGGCACCCCCCTCGCCCTCGGCCGGCAACGTGGCGCTGACGCAAGGCGACGCGTCGCTGGAGGATTTGATGGCCGAGATGGGCACGGGGCTCCTCGTGACCTCCTTCATCGGCGCCACCGTCAACCCCACCACCGGCGACTGGTCGCGCGGCGCCTCGGGGATGTGGGTCGAGGGCGGCGCGCCGGCCCATCCCGTCCACGAGTGCACGCTCGCCGGCAACCTGCGCGAGATGCTGCGCGGGATCCGCCCGGCGAACGACGCGCGGACCCATCTGAGCCGCGTCGTCCCATCGCTCCTCGTCGAGGGGCTGACGCTTGCCGGCGACTGAGCGGGAGGACGACCTCGCGCTCCTCCTCGACGCCGCGCGCGAGGCGGGGGCCATCGCCATGGGCCACTTCCGCCGCCAGCCCGCCTGGCGCGACAAGCCCGGCGGCCAGGGTCCGGTGTCGGAGGCCGACCTCGCGGTGGACGCGGCCTTGCGCGCGCGCCTGACGGCCGCGCGCCCCGACCACGGCTGGCTCTCGGAGGAGGCGCCCGACGACCCCGCCCGCCTCGCCCGGCGTCGAGCGTTCGTGGTCGATCCGATCGACGGCACGCGCGCCTACCTCGCGGGCGAGCCGACATGGGGCCTGTCTCTGGCGCTCGTCGAGGATGGCCGGCCGGTGGCGGGCGTGATGCACATGCCGGCGATGGGCGCGACCTACACGGCGGCGCTGGGCGCGGGCGCGCGCCGCGACGGCGCGCCGATCCGCCCCTCGGGGCGCCCCTCCGTCTCGGGCGCGCGGGTGCTCTGCTCGCGCGCGGCGCTCGCGGCCGAGCGCTGGCCCGCGGGCGCGCCGCCGGTGGAGCGCCATGTCCGCCCCGCGCTCGCGCACCGGCTCTGCCTGGTGGCCGAGGGGCGCTTCGACGCCGCGCTCTGCCTGACCCCGGTCTGGGAGTGGGACATGGCCGCGGGCGCGCTGATCGCGACGGAGGCGGGCGCGCTGGCGACCGACGCCGCGGGCCGCCCCTTGCGCTTCAACACGCCCGAGCGCCGCGGCCCCGGCCTCGTGGCGGCGACGCCGGGGGTGCATGGCGGGCTGCTGGGTGCGGTCGATGTATGTTGAACGGCACGCCACCTGATCCTCCAAGGAGTGTGGATGCCCAAAGAACCAGCCTGCCTCGGCGACTTCGCCACCGTTCTGCTCCACGCTTCGGTCGCCAGAGCTATGGCTGATTTTGGGTGACGCGGCCGATCAGGCGGCGCGGTGATCGGCCGCGTCACCCAAAATCAGCCATAGCTCGATCATCCCCAGGAGTGGGCAGAGGTGCAGACCATCCTCGGCAACACGCTGAGCATCCTGAGCGACCGATTTCGGAGTCAGGCCAAGGCCCATCTGTTGGAAGAGGCAATCGAAGCGCAGCGCAGCGCCTTGCGCGTCCAGACCGAACCGACTCATCCCGCGGCTTGGGCGACGATACAGCTCAACTTGGTCCCTGCCCTTGGACGGTTGGGCATGGAGACACCTGGGGGCGGTGGAATGGCCATTCTTCATGAGGCGACCGATGCTGGCCGTGCCGCCCTGCGCGTCTATACTGAGGACAATCATCCCAGAGATTGGGCTCGTGCACGTTTCAATCTCGGGAAGGCCTTCGAGGCTGTGACGGAGCACGAAGGCTGCGCCGATCCACGAGCGGCGTTGGCTGAGGCAGCGGAGCATTACGAGGCAACGCTGCGAGTGCATGACCCGCAGCACACGCCGCGCGACCACGCCGAAACGACCGAGGCCCTCGCTCGCATTCATGCCAAGCTCACCTCCCTTCCCACCCCTTGACCCCCTCCCCCTCCGACGTATCCCTGCACCCGAGCCCCCAGCCGAGCCCCGAGGAGCCCGTCATGACCCAGCGCCTGCACCTCGTCTTCGGCGGCGAGCTGGTCGATCCCGCCTCGACCCGGTTCCGCGACACCGACGCCATCCACGTCGTCGGCGTCTTCCCCGACTACGCCTCGGCGCACGCCGCCTGGAAGGCCGAGGCGCAGCGGACCGTGGACAACGCCCACATGCGCTACTTCATCGCCCACCTGCACCGGCTGCGCGACGAGGGGGCGGCGGCCTCGCCGACCGAGGAGCTGGGGGCCTGAGCGAGGGCGCTCGGGGCCCGGCCCGACCCGAGGACCGACCCGAGGCGCGCGCCTGGGCGGGGCTGGCCGCCTGGCTCGCCTGGCGCGCGCGCGTCGCGTCCGCGCGCCGCGCGCGCCTGACGCGGGAGATTCCGGACCCTGCGCTGCTGGCCGAGCGGCTGGGCGAGCGCGACCTGCCGCGTCCCGAGGCAAGGCTGGTCTGGGCGCATCTGGGCGAGGCCGCGCCGCTCACCCTCGCACCGCCCCTTCTGAGGCGTCTGCGCGAGGAGGACGACGCCACCGCCCTCCTCCTGACGACCGAGCCCGCGGCGAAGCCCCCGGCCCCGCCGGAGGGCGCGCTCGCGGCGATGGCGGCGCCGGCCGACCACCCGCCCTTCGTGCGGGCCTTCCTCGACCGATGGCGCCCGGACGCCTGCGTCTACGCCTCGGGCCGGCTCAGGCCGGCGCTGATGGACGGCGCGATGCGGCGCATGCCGCTCCTGGTCGCGGGCGCGCGCGCCGAGCCTGCGCGCGGCCGGCCGCTGCGGCTGCCGGCGGCGCTGATGTCGCGCGCGCATCGGGTGATGGCGCTCGACGAGCGCGACGCGCAGGGGTGGCGGCGGCTCGGCGCCCCGCCCGAGCGCGTCGAGGTCGCGGGCCCGCTCCAGGCCTGCGCGGTCCCGCCGCCCGACGACGAGCGCGCGCGCCGCGAGGTCGCCGGGCGTCTCGCGGGCCGACCGGTGTGGTTCGCCTGCGCCGTCCCCGACGCGATGACGGGCGCGGTGCTCGAGGCGCAGGCCGCGATCCTGCGCCGCGCCCATCGCGCGCTGCTGGTGATCGAGCCGCTCTCGGGCCGCGCGCCCGAGGGCCTCGACCCGGCGCGCGTGACCGATCACGACCCCGACGATCCCGAGGCCTGCGCCGTCGAGGACGTCCACGAGGTCGTGCTCGCGCGCGGCGCCGCGCTGCGCGGCCTGTGGTACCGCATGGCGCCCGTGACGCTGATGGCCGACACGCTCGCGGCGCCCGACGCGGACGGACCGGGCGCGCGGGCCGACCCCGACGCGCCGGCGGCGCTCGGCTCCGCGGTGGTGCACGGGATCCATGTCGGCGCCCATGCGGGCGCCTACGCCCGCCTCCGGGCGGGGGAGGCGAGCGTGGAGGTCGCGGGGCCCGGCGAGGTCGGCGCGGCGGTCGAGGCGCTGCTCGCGCCCGACCGGGCGGCGCGCCAGGCCCACGCCGCCTGGTCGGTGGTCACGCGCGGCGCCGAGGCGACCGACCGGCTGGCGATGCTGCTGATGGAGGCGATGGATGGGTGAGCGGCCGGCCTCCCGCGGCCCCGCCTGATGCGCCCGCCACGCGCCTGGGGCGCGCCGCCCGGGGCGCCCGGCCCGATCGCCCGCCTTCTGACGCCGCTCTCGCACCTCCACGCCGCCGCCACGGCGCGGCGCGTCGCCCGGCCGGGCGCGCGGATGCCGGTCCCGGTGATCTGCGTCGGCAACGCGGTCGCCGGGGCGCTGGCAAGACCCCCACCGCGGTCGCGCTCTGCGAGCGGATCGCGGCGCGCGGCCATGCCCCGCACGTCGTCTCGCGCGGGTATGGCGGGCGGGCGCGAGGCCCGCTCACCGTGACCGCCGCCCATGACGCGCGCGAGGTCGGCGACGAGCCGCTGCTGATCGCGCGCGCGGCCCCCGTCCACGTCGCGCGCGACCGGGCGGCCGGTGCGCGCCATGCGGTGGCCGCGGGGGCGGGGGCGATCGTGCTCGACGACGGGCTCCAGAACCCCGACCCGGGGAAGGATCTGAGCCTCCTGGTGGTGGACGCCGCCGCGGGCTTCGGCAACGGCCGGGTGATCCCGGCGGGCCCCCTGCGCGAGCCCGTCGCGGCGGCGCTCGCGCGCGCGGGCCTGGTGGTGGCGATCGGGGCGCCCGAGGAGCGCGCGGCGCTCCTCGGGCGATGGCGCCCGGCCCGTCCGGTGGTCGAGGCACGGCTCGCGCCCGTGGGCGGCGAGGCGTGGCGGGGGCGCCGCGTGCTCGCCTTCGCCGGCATCGGCCGGCCCGAGCGGTTCTTCGCCACCCTGCGGGACTTGGGCGTCGAGGTCGCGGGCGCGGTGGCGCTCGGCGATCATGCGCGGATCGCGCCCGCCCGGCTCGACCGGCTGGAGGCCCGCGCTCGCCGCCTCGGCGCCGAGCTCGCCTGCACCGAGAAGGATGCGGTGCGGCTGGCCCCCGAGGACCGCGCGCGGGTGTCGGCGCTGCCGGTGCGGCTCGCGGTCGAGGACTGGGCGCCGATCGACGCCGCGCTCGACCGGCTGGGGCTTTGAGGGGTGCGCGGCGCCGGTTTGCAGCGGGGGCCGCACCGGTCCGGACGGCAGCGCGAGCGGGCGCCTGGGCGGGATGGGCCCGCGCCGTGCTCGGAGGCGGGGGCGCCGGCTCCGGCCCGGCGTCGCGCGCCGCGGGAGGCGCGTCCGGAGGCCTGCGCGCGAGGCTCGCCCCCCGATCACGCAGGAGGGCGTCGGTGCGACGCCGCAGGCCCAGCTCCGCTCCGCGAAGCGCGCGACGGCCTCCCCGGGGGGGGCCTGGGCGCGGGCGGCGGAGGGCCTCTTGCGCGGCGCCCCTCAGCGCTTCATGACGTTGCGCGCGAGGGCCTCGAGCGCCTCGCGCAGATCGGCGTTCTCGACGCCCGCGGCGATCTCGCGCGCGCGGCCGGCCCCCGCGTCGTCGGGCGGCTCGGGCGCGGGCTCGGCGGGCGCGGGCGTGAAGAGCGCCTGGCCTTCGGCGAAGCCCTCCGGCGCGGTCTGGGTCACGCGCACGCGCGCGATGGCGCCGTAGCCGTAGACGGCGTTGACGCGCTCGCGGATGCGCTCGCGCTGCATCTCCAGCACCGGCGCGTCGGGGCCGGTCGTCAGGAGCGTCAGCGTCGCGCCCAGGCCCTTGCCCGAGTAGCCCACCTTCACCGGGCGCGCGCGCGCGGCGATCTCGGGGCCGACGATCTCGGCCCAGTGCGCCGCGAGCTTGGCGCCGATGTGGCCGCGCCCCTCGGAGGCCTCGCGGATGCGGGCCTGCAGGAGGCTCGAGGTGCGCTCGAAGCCGCGGCCCCGGCGCGCGCCGGGGCCGCCCGACCGGGCGGCGCGCGGCGTCTCGGGGGCCTTGGGGGGTCTGGGCATGGCTCCGGCGCTCCTCGCATCCTATCTATGGAGCGCGCGGCGCGGAGGGCAAGCGCGCGGCTCCTGCGCGCGGGACGGCGCCGGTGATCTCCGGATGGGGCAGGGATGAGCGCGGCGGGGCACGGGCGGGGCAAAGACGGGGCGAGGAGCGGGTCGCCGGCCCGTCCCCGGCCGGGCGAGGGCGGGCCGCGCGCCGAAGGCCCCCGCGCAGCCGACGCCTCCGGCACCGAGCCCGGCGGGGCCCTCGGTGAGCCCGCGGACGCCGCGCCGTCCGCCCCGAAGGCGCCTCGCGCCGCGAGGGCCCCGCGCGCGCGCTCCTCGGCGGGCTCGGGACCGCCGTCGGGACCGTCTTCCCGCCCGATCGCGTCGGGCGCGCACGCCGCGGCCCTCGGCTCGCCGTCCGGTGCCGACCCCGGCGCGGGGCCCCCCGCCACCCCCGTCCCGGCGGCGCTCGAGCCCGCCGCCGAGCTTCTCGCCTGGTACGACCGCCACGCCCGCGCCCTGCCCTGGCGCGTGCCGCCGGGCTCTGGCGGACGGGCGGATCCCTACCGCGTCTGGCTCTCCGAGGTCATGCTCCAGCAAACCACGGTGGCCGCCGTGCGCCCCTACTTCGAGCGGTTCACAGCGCGCTGGCCCGGCGTCCGGGCGCTCGCCGAGGCCGAGGACGGCGAGGTCATGGCCGCCTGGGCGGGCCTGGGCTACTACGCGCGCGCGCGAAACCTGCTGGCCTGCGCGCGGGCCGTGGCGGCGCTCGGGGCCTTTCCCGACAGCGAGGCGGGCCTGCGCGCCCTGCCGGGCGTGGGGGCCTACACCGCCGCCGCCGTGGCCGCCATCGCCTTCGGCCGCCGCGCCGTCGTGGTGGACGGCAACGTCGAGCGCGTGATGGCGAGGCTCCATGCCGTCGAGGCCCCCCTGCCCGGCGCCCGGCCCGCGCTGCGCGCGCACGCCGCGGCGCTGACGCCGGCCCTCCGCCCGGGGGACCACGCCCAGGCCGTGATGGATCTCGGCGCCACGGTGTGCACGCCGCGCCGGCCGGCCTGCGGGGTGTGCCCCTGGATGGCGCGCTGCGCCGGCCGGCGCCTGGGGCTCGCCGAGACGCTCCCGCGGAAGACGCCGAAGGCCCCACGGCCCGAGCGGCGCGGCACGCTCTGGATCGCGCGGCGCGCCGACGGCGCCTGGCTGATGGAACGGCGGCCGGCCCGCGGGATGCTCGGCGGCACGCTGGGCTGGCCCGGCACGCCTTGGGAGGTCGGCGGCGGTCGGCGCGGCGGCGGTCCGACCGCGGACCCCGACCCGCCCGCAGGCGGCGAGCTGGGCGTGGGCTCCGATCCCCCCGTCGCGGCGGATTGGCGCGCGGCGGGGGCGATCGCGCACGGCTTCACCCACTTCACGGTGACGCTCGACGTGCTCGCGGCCGAGGTCGCGCGGGACGCGGTGCCAGAGCGCGGCGCCTTCGTGCCGCCCGAGTCGTTCGACCCCGGGGCCCTGCCGACCCTGATGCGCCGCGCCCACGAGGCGGCGCTCCTCACGCCGCCAGGACGGGATAGAGCGAGGCCACCAGCAGCGCCGCCATCGTCCAGTTGAAGGCCCTGAGCCGCCATGGGCTGGTGAGCAGGCGCCTGAGCTGCGTGCCGAGCGCCGCCCAGACGCCGACCGAGGGCAGGTTCACCGCCCCGAACACCGTCGCCACGATCGCCACCGAGGCCACCGCCCCGTCGGCGGCGTAAAGGCTCATCGCGCCCAGCGCCATCGCCCAGGCCTTGGGGTTGACCCATTGGAACGCCGCCGCCTGGAGGAAGGTGAACGGCCGCCCCCCCGAGGCCCGCGCCTCGGGCGCGGCCGCACGAGCGATGCGCCAGGCGAGCCAGAGCATGTAGGCCGCCGACGCCGCCTTCAGGACCGCCTCCGCCCAGGGCGCGGCCTCGAGCGCGGCGCCGAGGCCCAGGCCCGTCGCCGCCGCCATGGCGACGAAGCCCAGCGCCACGCCGAGCGCGTGCGGCGCCGTGCGCCTCAGCCCGAAATTGGCGCCCGAGGCCATCAGCATGAGGTTGTTGGGCCCCGGCGTCACCGAGGTGACGAAGGCGAAGGCCATCAGCGCGGGCAGCAGCTCGAGGCTCATGCGCCCAGGGTAGCGCGCCGAGGACGGCGGATGGTTGCGAACGCCGCCGCGCGGGGGCAGGCTCGCGCAACCCATGCGCGCCCTCGACCCCATCGACGAGCGGATCTTGCGCGAGCTCGCGCGCGACGGCCGCATCGCCAACCTCGCGCTCGCCGCGCGCGTCGGGCTCTCGCCCTCGGCCTGCTCGCGCCGCGTGGCCGAGCTGGAGCGGCGCGGCGTGATCGCGGGCTACCGCGCCGTGCTCGACCGCGCCGCGCTGGGACAGGGCTTCGTCGCCTACATCGCCGTCGGCCTCTCGGTCCACTCCAAGGCGGCGCAGGAGGCGTTCGAGCGCGCCGTGGCCGGCGCTCCCGAGGTCCGCGAGTGCCACAACGTCACCGGCACGATCGAGTACCTGCTGCGCGTCGAGGCGGCCGACCTGCCCGCCTACAAGCACTTCCACACCGAGGTGCTGGGCGCCCTGCCCGGCGTCGTGTCGCTGACCTCCTACGTCGTCATGGGCTCGCCGAAGGACGAGCGCGCCTGAGGCGAGGCGGGGATGCGGGGCGGACCGTCGCCCGCGGGACCCGGCGGGGGTCTGCGGGGCGGAGGCGTCCCCCCGATGCTCGCGGGGCGAGATCGGTTCTCAAGGAGGGAATGGCCGCTGTGCGGACGGAGCGGTCGTTCGCTATGGCTGCTGGATCGTCGCTGTGCCTGCGAAATTACGAGCAGGAAGGGCGGATATCGCTCCCTCGGCTCTTACCCATTCATCTTGTGAACCCTCGATTTTACGCCCAGAAGCTTGGCCCTGGCAGCAAGTTCTGAAGGCGATCTCGCTCGGACAAGAGGATCGTGCGCACGTCTACCTCGACCGGCAGGCGTGTTGCCCTGACCACCTCTCGATATTTTACGCATTGGTAGGGCCTTGTTGCACGAAGCCTGCCCGGGATTCACATTGCCGGTCCAGCGGCATAGCTGGGCGTCATGTCCAAGCCTGCCCCGACGCGCTACCGCACCCTGAACTGGTCCGCCTACAACGCGTCGCTGCGTGAGCGTGGATCGCTGACCGTCTGGTTCGACCCTTCGACGCCCTGGCACGCGGCGCCATCGGGCAAGCGCGGCGGCCAGCCGGTCTACAGCGACGCCGCGATCCAGGCTTGCCTGACGATCAAGGTGCTGTTCGGCCTGCCGCTTCGCCAGACGACCGGCTTCGTCGCGAGCCTTCTGAAGTTCGCGGGGCTCGACTGGCCGGTGCCGGACTTCTCGACGCTCTGCCGACGGCAGAAGACCTTGGCCGTTCAGCTGCCCTACCGGGGCAGCGGCGGCCCGCTGCACCTGCTCGTGGACAGCACGGGCATCAAGGTCCGAGGCGAGGGGGAATGGCACGCGCGCAAGCATGGCGGGGCGCGCAGACGGATCTGGCGAAAGGTCCACCTCGCCGTCGACGAGGTGACACTCGAGGTCCGCGCGGTCGAGATCACCGGCAGCGGCGTCGGCGATGGGCCTGTGCTACCGGACCTGCTCGGCCAGATCCCAGCAAACGAGCCAATCGTCTCGGTCACCGCCGACGGCGCCTACGACACCCGCGGCTGCCGCGACGCCATCGCGAACCGCGGCGCGGACGCTGTCATCCCGCCCCGGCGAAATGCCAAGCCTTGGGAGAAGGACAGCCCCGGCGTAGAAGCGAGGAACGAGGCTCTGCGCGCCATCAAGCGCCTCGGCCGCACGATCTGGCGCCGATGGAGCGGATACCACCGCCGAAGCCGCGCCGAGACCAAGATGAACTGCATGAAGCTCCTCGGGCAAAAGCTCATGGCCCGCGACTTCGACCGCCAGACCGCCGAACTCCAAGTCCGCATCGCCATCCTCAACCGCTATACCGCGCTCGGCATCCCCGTCACACGACCCGTCGGCTGACCGCCGCGGGGAAAGGGGAAGCTCGGCCTTCAGGCGTTCCGTGCAACAGAGCAGGTGCAGCGGGCCGCCGCTGCCCCGGTAGGGCAGCTGAACGGCCAAGGTCTTCTGCCGTCGGCAGAGCGTCGAGAAGTCCGGCACCGGCCAGTCGAGCCCCGCGAACTTCAGAAGGCTCGCGACGAAGCCGGTCGTCTGGCGAAGCGGCAGGCCGAACAGCACCTTGATCGTCAGGCAAGCCTGGATCGCGGCGTCGCTGTAGACCGGCTGGCCGCCGCGCTTGCCCGATGGCGCCGCGTGCCAGGGCGTCGAAGGGTCGAACCAGACGGTCAGCGATCCACGCTCACGCAGCGACGCGTTGTAGGCGGACCAGTTCAGGGTGCGGTAGCGCGTCGGGGCAGGCTTGGACATGACGCCCAGCTATGCCGCTGGACCGGCAATGTGAATCCCGGGCAGGCTTCGTGCAACAAGGCCCGGCCACAGGTGAAAAACGGCCCCGCCGTCGCCGGCGGGGCCGAGGTGGCGCGCGCGGGATGGATCGTCCGCGCGCGCAGGCGGCTCGTGCCGCGCCCCTGCCCATCGAAGGGCTCGAGGCGCGGATCCCTCGGGAGGCGGTGCCCGTCGCGTCGCCTCCCGGTGTCCCGATGGGGTCGCGGACCGCCGGCCGGGATCCCCCGGCCCGGGGGCGCGGCGCAGGGCGGCCGGCGCGCTCCGGACGACGGTCCGGCCCCCGCGCGCCCCGCCGGCCCCGGCTAGCCGGCGCCGGCGGCCATCTCGGCGCGGATGCGCTGGCGCATGGCGTCGATCGGCATGCGCGCCTCGCCGCGGCCGGTGTGCCAGTAGGTCCAGCCGTTGCACGACGGCGCCCCTTCGAGCGCCGCGCCCACCTGGTGGATCGAGCCGCTCAGCGCCCCCCCGGCGAGCGTGCCGTCGGCGCGGACCTTGGCGCGGTGGCGCCCGTTGAGGCTTTCGAGCTCGTCGCCCGGCGCGAGCAGCCCGCGCTCGACGAGCGCGCCGAAGGGCACGCGCGGCTCGGCGCGCTTGGCGCGCGTCACCTCGATCGCGCCCGCGTCGCAGGGCTCGACCGCCTCGATGCGCGCCGCGGCGATGCGGGCGTAGGACGCCTCGCGCTCGATCCCGACCCAAGCCCGGCCGAGCCGCTTGGCCACGGCGCCCGTGGTGCCGGTGCCGAAGAACGGGTCGAGCACCACGTCGCCGGGGTTGGTGGTGGCCAGGATCACCCGGTGGAGCAGCGCCTCGGGCTTCTGGGTCGGGTGGGCCTTGGCGCCGGCCTCGTCGCGGAGCCGCTCGCGGCCGGTGCAGATCGGCAGCGTCCAGTCCGAGCGCATCTGGAGCCCGTCGTTGAGCGCCTTCATGGCCTCGTAGTGGAAGGTGTAGCGCGCGCCTTGCGACCGCGAGGCCCAGATCAGCGTCTCGTGCGCGTTCGTGAGCCGCTTGCCTCGGAAGTTCGGCATCGGGTTGGTCTTGCGCCACACCACGTCGTTGAGGAGCCAGTAGCCCAGATCCTGCATCGCGGCGCCCAGGCGGAAGACGTTGTGATAGCTGCCGATGGTCCAGATCGCGCCGTGGGGCTTCAGGACGCGCCGCGCCTCGCGCAGCCAGGCCCGCGTGAACCGGTCGTAGGCGGCGAAGCTGGCGAACGCGTCCCAGGCCTCGTCCACCGCGTCCACCCGGCCCCCCTCGGGCCGGTGCAGCTCGCCGCGCAGCTGGAGGTTGTAGGGCGGGTCGGCGAAGACGAGGTCCACACTCGCCTCGGGAAGCCGCGCCATCGCCTCGACGCAGCACCCGCCGAGGATCCGGCCCAAGGGGAGCGCCGCGGGCGCCTTGGCCGAGGGCCGGGTGGGCGGCCGGGGCCGGTTGGCGGGCGCGCCTCGGGCCGCAGGCGGATGGGCCGCGACGGCGCACGCCTCGATGGGCGCCCTCGCGGGGGCGCCGGTGGTCTGTCTGCTCATGCCTGCCTCGTTCCTGCGCCCATTCTGGTCGGCGGGCGTCTCGGTGAGGGGAGGATGGCGAAGGGGCCCGCGGACGGTCCAGAGGATTATCTCCGGATCACCCGATTTCGCCGTCTGGACACAACATCTTGCGTATGGTCTCGAAAGAGCGCCGGTGATGTTGTGTCGGGCCATGTTGCCTGAGCGCCGCATGATGCGCGGCGGTCGGATAACCCTTGTTGCGCGCCCAGCCGTAGCGCGGATCGTGTTGCGCGAGCGCCGCCATGTGTCCGTCGCGCGCCACCTTGGCGAGGATCGAGGCCGCCGCGATCGAGGCCGAGAGCCCGTCGCCGCCCACCACCGCGCGCGCGGGGCACCTGAGCCCCCGCGGCACCAGATTGCCGTCGATCAGCGCGAGATCGGGGGCGAGCGGCGCCAGCGCGCGGGCCATGGCGAGCGCGGTCGCGCCCCAGACGTTGAGCGCGTCGATCTCCTCGACCGAGGCCTCGGCCACCGAGACCTCGGCGCAGGCGCGCAGCGCCCGGGCCAGCGCCTCGCGCCGCGCCGCGCTCAGGCGCTTCGAATCGTCGAGGCCCTCGGGGACGCGCGCAGGGTCGAGGATCACGGCGACCGCGACGACCGGCCCCGCGAGCGGCCCGCGCCCGGCCTCGTCCACCCCCGCCACGCGCGTCGCCCCGAGCGCGCAAGCCTCGGTCTCGAGCGCGAGGTCGGGGCGTCGTCGGGGGAGTCGGGCCATTCGCGCAGGCTGACCCCCGCGCGCCCGGCGCGCAAGCCGGCCCCCGCGCGCCCGGCGCGCAAGCCGGC
Organism: uncultured Alphaproteobacteria bacterium; assembly: GCA_963799455.1. Lineage (GTDB taxonomy): Bacteria > Pseudomonadota > Alphaproteobacteria > Rhodobacterales > Rhodobacteraceae > CAWCXF01. Next base: position 1,204,075 of record CAWCXF010000008.1, read on the forward strand.
CCCCGCGCGCCCGGCGCGCAAGCCGGCCCCCGCGCGCGGGACTGGGGCGATCGTCTGGGCCGTCGGGGTCGGGTCTTCGGCCCGCTCGCGGACCGGGGCGCCGCGCGGCCGTGATGGCATCCGTCCGGGTGTCGGGCGGGCCGCGCGAGGATCGGCCGCAGAGCCGGACCCGGCCCCGCGGCGTGAGGGGGCGGGACGCTCTCCACCGCGGGCGGGAGCCGACGCCCTCGTCACGGATGCCATCGCGTCCGCGCGGCTCAACGCGCATCGTGGCCCGACCCGCGCAGGCAGCGCATGTCGGGGACCGCGCGCCGGCGGCCGCCACGCAGATCCGGGCGGCAGCCCTCAGGCAGCCCTCAGAGCGTGTTTGGCGAGGTGATCCGTGTCAGGCGAGCCTTCGCAGCATGAGGTGGATCATGGAGAGCTTGATCATCGCCTCGGCGGACTGAAGGCGGCGCTCGTAGTCCTTGGCGAGCCGACGCGATCGGCCGAGCCAGGCGAAGGTGCGCTCGACGACCCAGCGGCGCGGCTGGACGGCGAAGCCCCGCTGGCCTTCCTCGCGGCGGACGACCTCGATCCGGATGCCTCGTTCGGCGGCCCATGAGGACAGGGGATGCCCTGCATACGCGCCATCGGCCCAGATCAGTTCCAGGCGGGGCTGGAGCGGACGCAGCCCCGAGAGCAGGCGCCGCGCTCCGGCCTGGTCGGAGACATCGGCGGCGTATCAAGCGACATTCGGAACTGGCCCGGCGCATTGCCTCACATGAGACGTTACCCGACGCTGCCATCGCCGCGCCTTGGTCGCTACGCGCCGCCGAGGCGGGGCGGCGAGCGGCAGAGCGATGGCGGGGAGGATCAGCATGGCGGCACGAGCCGAGGTGGCGGCGGCGACGAGGGAGCGGTACGCGGTGAGCGGGCGGGCCGCGAAGGGCGCGATCCTCGACGAGTTCGTCGCGCTGACGGGGCTTCATCGCAAGCACGCCATCCGCCTGCTCCGTGCGCCCACCGAGGAGAGGCGCTCCCGAGGTAGGCCGAAGACGCTCTACGGCACCGCCGTGAAGGCAGCGCTGGTCCTGCTCTGGGAGGCGTCGGACCGGGTGTGCTCGAAGCGGCTCGTGCCGATGATCCTGGTCTTGCTGCCGGCGCTGGAGCGACACGGGCAGCTTGCAGCTGACGAGGGACTGCGAGCGAAGCTCCTCGCGATCAGCCCGGCTACGATCGACCGGCTGCTGTCGGAGACGCGCATCGCGGCGGCGCAGGGGCGCAGGCGGCGGGCCGGCTTCAGCTCGGCGGTGCGCCGGTCGGTGCCGGTGAGGACCTTCGCGGACTGGGGCGATCCTCCTCCGGGCTTCGTGGAGGTCGACTTCGTGGCGCATTCCGGCGTCAGCGCGGCCGGCGCCTTCGTGCAGACGATGGTGCTGACCGACATCGCGACGGGCTGGACCGAGTGCGTGCCGGTGCTGATGCGGGCGGGCGCGCTCGCGCTCGAGGCGCTGCAGGCGGCGCGAGAGCTCTTCCCCTTCCCCCTCAGGGGCGTCGACTTCGACAACGACGGCGCCTTCATGAACGAGCCGGTGGTCTCCTGGTGCCGGGCGCAGGGGCTCGAGGTCACTCGCTCGCGGGCCTACCGCAAGAATGACCAGGCCTGGGTGGAGCAGAAGAACGGGGCGATCGTTCGAAGGCTTGTCGGCTACGGCCGCTTCGAGGGCGTGGTCTCTGCCAAGGCGCTCGCTCGGCTCTACGCGGCGGCCCGGCTGCATGTGAATCTGTTCCAGCCCTCGTTCAAGCTGCGCGAGAAGACCCGCGTCGGCGCGAAGGTGACGAAGCGCTGGCACCCGCCGGCCACGCCGGCCGATCGGGCTCTGGCCTCGGGACGGCTCGACACGGAGAGCATGGCGCGCATCGCCGAGCTGAGAGGACGGGCTGACCCCGTGATCGCGCTGGCGACGATCCGGGCGGCGCAGGCCGAGTTGGGCCGGCGCGTCGACCAGCGCGGCGCCGCGGCAGCCTCGGGGGAGACGCCCGTCGCCGTCAACCTCGCGGCCAGCGTCTCCCGTGCCGAGAAGAACGGTGAGCGCCGCGCAATTCACCGCCGCCCCTATCGCCGAGTGAGGCCGATCCCGAAACGCCCGTCGATGCTCGATCCCCACCGGGCCGAGATCGAGGCATGGCTCGAGGCGCAGCCCGAGATGACGGCGGTCGCCCTGCTGGCCTGGCTCAAGGAGCGCCATCCCGACCGGTTCGCCGACATCCATCTGCGCACCACGCAGCGGCTCGTGAAGGCGTGGCGGGCAGAGCAGGCGAAGAGGATGATCCGGCTCGGAACGGCGGCGCTGACGCTCCCGCCCGGTCAAGAAGCGGCGGCTCTGGCGCCGCCTGAGGCCGCGGCGCTCGGTAACATTCTCAGATGAGGCAACAGGCCGGACCAGTTTGCCGTGACGCCTGACACGGCGCTCACGTCCTGCGCCAGCATGAGCCCCTCGGTGTCGACCAGGAGGTGCCGCTTGCGCCCCTGCACGCGCTTGCCGCCGTCGTAGCCCCGCACACCGCCTGCCCGGGTCGTGCGCACGCTTTGGCTGTCCATGATCGCGGCCGAGGCGTCGCGCGCCCGGCCGCGCCGGAGGCGAACGGCCCTGCGGAGCGCCTCATGGAGCCGGTGCAGGAGCCCCCGCCCATCCCACCGCCGGCAATGGTAGTAGACCGTCTGCCAGGGCGGGAAGTCGCGCGGGAGCTGGCGCCACTGGCATCCCGTGCGGACGAGGTAGAGCATGGCGTCGATGACGAGCCGAGGCGGCCAGCGCCTGCGGCGGCCGCCGGCCAATTTCGGGAAGGCGGTGTCGGACCTGCGCCCATTGCGCGTCGGTCAGGCTGCTCGGGTATGGTGCTCTCATGCCGCCAGCAACGCACGAGCCGACCCCCAAGCTCAGTGCCGACCACGCCCCCCCGCTTCGCCAAACACGCTCTCAGGCAGCCCTCAGGCAGCCCTCCGCGCGAGCCCCGTCGCTCCGGGCGCTCGCCGCCCAGCACCCGCCGACCGCGCCCCGGACGGGGCGCACGCGTTCGGCCGGCAGCACGCGGTCGCGCGCGCCTCCACGCCCGTCGCCGAGCGCGCGGCGCCCGGCCTCGACCCACCCGCCCCAGTCGTCGCGGCCGCGGCCGCGGCCGCGGTGCGTCGTCGTCGTCGGCGGCGGCGGCGGCGGCGAGCGCGCCGAGGAGGCCCAGCGCGAGCAGCCCGGCGACGACGGCCGCGGCGGCACCGGCCCGCCGGCGTCGGCTCGTGGGTCTGCGCGCAGGTCCGGGCCGGCGCCGGCGCGGGCGCCGTGGCCCCTCCGACCGCGAGGCTCTGGCCCGGCCCGGGGGCGGCGGCGAGGCGCCGGGGGCGGGGCTCGGGAGGGCGCGGAGCGACGAGCGAGGGCCTGGGCGCGGGAGCCTCCTGATCCGGCCCCGGGACCGGGGGCGCGGGCCCCGGCGGATGGGGCGAGGCCGGGGCGGACGGCGCGGGCCATGCCGGATCGCGGCGCCGTCATCGCATGACGGCGCGCGCGGGCGCCGACCCGCGCGGCGCCGTTGCATGACGCGCGCGCCGTCCCCATTAGAGGGATCATGAGACATGCCGTCATCGCCTCGCTCGTCGCCGTCGTGCTCGCGGGCCTCGCCGGGCCGGCCGCCGCCGCCTGCTTCGCCGACTACAAGGCCAAGCGGGACGGTCCGCTCGAGCTGCACTACGGCACCATCGAGATCCCCGACTCCGCCTGCTCGGTCGGCGCGGCCGCGCCTGTCGTGGCGTCGCGCATCGGGGTGGATGGCTGGCAGCTGCTCTCCGTGCTATCGGTCTTCGGCCCCGAAGGTCTGGCGCAGAGGGAGCGCGATGCCGGTGCCTACCACCTCCGATACTGAGGCCGCGCGTCACCGGCCCGGCATGCGCCCGCGCGCCGGCGACAAGCCCCCCCCGGCGCCCGGGCCGAAGCCCCCGCCCAGGGAGGCAGGCGCCCGCCCGAGCGCGGGGCCGCGGTCGCGGCTGTCGCGGCTGGTGACGGGTCCGCTCGGGACGAGCCGGGTGACGGTCGCGGGGATCGCGGCGATCGTCGTGATCCTGGCGATCGCCGCGGCGTTCCTGATCGCCACGCTCCCCTCGGCCGACGCCTTCGACGCGCGCGTCGAGCGGCTCTTCCTCGAGGCCGATCTGAGGGGCAACGCCGAGATCCGGCTCCTGGAGATCCTGGCGCAGTCGGGCCGCGCCTTCGCCGACACGCTGGCGGGCTACCGGGTGGCGATCTTCGTGCTGCTGGTGTTCAGCGCGGCGCTGCTGGTGGCGGCGCTGATCTTCCTCGTCGTCATCCTGGGGCTCCAGCGCCGGATCGGCGAGATCGAGCGCGCCGGCATCCGGGTGGCCTCGCTGCTGATCTCGCGCGAGACCAACACGGTCTGGCTCAACGACCTGGAGCTCCAGCTCACCGAGGCCGCGATCGAGACGCTCTCAGTGCTGGCCGAGGCGCGGATGGACGACGAGATCCTGTCGGGCTCCGAGATCGAGGCCGTGGTCTCGGGCCGCGACCCGTCGGACTGCGACGAGGCCTCGGGCGCCACGCGCATCAAGCGGCTGCGCGACGGGCTGGGCAACCAGATGGTCTCGGCGCTGCTGATCCGCACGGTGGCGCGGCGCGGCTACATGCTCAGCATCGACCCCGAGGTGATTCGCATGGTGTGAGGGGGGCGGCTCGCGGGTCCGCGGCGCTCGCGGCTCGGGCTCCGCGCCCCGTCCCCGGCGTCGAGGATGGCCACCCCGTCCGGCCTCCGAGCGACGGCCGCGCCGGGCGGGCACGGCTCCGAGGCGCGCGCGGCCGGGGATCGGCCGGCGTCGTCCGAGGGGCCGGCCGCCTCAGCCGTCCGCGCCGAGCCGGGCGATCTCCCGCGCGTCGTAGCCCAGCTCGCGCAGCACCGCCTCACCGTGCGCGCCGAGGTCGGGGGCGGGGCGGCGAAGCGCGCAGGGCGTGGCCGAGAGCTTCATCGGGAAGCCCGTCATGCGCACCGTGCCGTGGCCCGGATGGGGCACGTCGAGGACCATCTCCTGCGCCAGAGCCTGCGGGTCGGCGAGCGCCTCGCCCAAGCCCTGCACCCGCCCACAGGGGACGCCGGCGGCGTTGAGCGCCTCGATCCAATGGGCGACGGTGCGCGGGCGCATGGCCTCGTCGATGCGCGCGTTGAGCGCCGCGCGGTGGGCGACGCGCGCGGCGTTGTCGGCGAAGCGCGGCTCGGCGAGGAGGTGCGCCAGTCCGATGGCGCCCATGAAGCGGCGCAGGATCGGCGGGGTGGAGGGCGCCACCGCGACCCGGCCGTCGGCGGCCTCGAAGAGGCCGTAGGGCGCGGCGACCGGATGGTCGTTGCCGGTCGGCACGAAGGGGGGCGCGCCGGCGAGGTGGTTGGCGCTGAGATAGGCCAGCATCGACATCATGGAGCCCATCATCGCGGCCTCGACGGCCTGCCCCTCGCCGGTGGCCTCCGCGTGGCGCAGCGCCGCCACCGCCGCGAGCGCGGCGTAGAGCCCCGCGATCAGGTCGGTGAGCGGCGGGGCGGCCCGCAGCGGGCCGCTCTCGGGGGTGCCGTTCGAGGCCATGAAGCCGCTCATGGCCTGGGCGATGAAGTCGAAGGCGGGGCGGTCGGCATAGGGGCCGGTGGAGCCGTAGCCGTTGACCGAGGCCACGACGAGCCGCGGGTTCAACTCGCGCAGGCGCTCGGTCGAAAAGCCCAGGCGCGCGAGCACGCCGGGGCGGTAGTTCTCCACCAGCACGTCGGAGCGCGCGATCAGGCGCTCCAGCACCTCGCGGTGGGCCTCGCGCTTGAGGTCGAGCAGGATCGATCGCTTGTTGCGGTTGAAGGCGGCGAAGTACCACGACAGCCCGTCGCGGATCGCGCCCTGCGCGCGCACCGTGTCGCCGCCGGGCGGCTCGACCTTGACCACCTCGGCGCCCAGATCGCCCAGGATCATCGAGCAGAACGGCCCCGCGAGGACGCGCGTGAGGTCCACCACCCGCACGCCGTCGAGCGGGCCGGGGCGCGGGTGCGAGCCGGAGCGCCGGCGCGGCCCCGCCGAGCCCTCCGCGTCGGACGCCGGGGCGGCGTCGCCATCCGCCGCGCCGGAGGTCTCGCGCGACGCGCCGTCGAGGGCGCGCGCCTCCGCCGCAGGCCCGTCGCCCTCGCCCTCCCGCGCGCCCCTCGGCCGACCGCCGGAGGCGTCCGAACCGCCGTCCACGCTCGGAGCGCGGGATGCGTCCGCCCCGCCGGGCGCGCTTGCCTCGCCGGGCGCGCTCGCCCCGCCGGGCGCGTCCGGATCGCTCATCCCGCGGCCGTCGCCACCGCGCCCGGATCGAAGCGGCGCAGTCGCGGGCCGGCCTTCATCACCTGGCCCGGCAGCGCGCGCCCGATCAGCCGCTCCATGTGCGAAGCCGCCTCGGTCAGCCGACCGAGGTCGATGCCGGTCGGGTAGCCGCTCTCCTCCAGCAGATAGACCAGATCCTCGGTGCAGACGTTGCCGGTGGCGCCCGGCGCGAAGGGGCAGCCGCCCAGGCCCCCCACCGACGAGTCGTAGTAGCTCACGCCCTGAGCGAGCCCCTCCATGACGCAGGCGAGCCCGACGCCGCGGGTGTTGTGGAAGTGCAGGCCGATCACCGCCTCGGGCGCCGCGTCCCGCACCGCGGCGACGGCGGCGCGCACGGTGGGCGGCACGGCCATGCCGGTGGTGTCGCCGAGCCCGATGTGGGTCGCGCCGAGCGCGGCCAGGCGGCCCGCGATCTCGCCCACGCGCGCGGCCGCCACCTCGCCCTCGAAGGGGCAGCCGAAGGCGGTGGCGATGCCGGCCTCGAAGGCCCGGCCCGCCTCGCGCGCGACCGCGGCGATCTCGGCCGCGTCCTCCAAGGAGCGGGCCGTGGGGCGGTTGAGGTTCTTCAGGTTGTGGGTCTCGGAGGCCGACAGCACCGCCTCGATCGCATGCACGCCGGTGGCCGCGGCGCGCGAGGCCCCCCGCGCGTTGGGCACCAGCGCGCAGAGGTGCAGGCCGGGCGTGCCGCCCGCGGCCTCCAGCGCGCCCGCCACCACCTCCTCGGCGTCGGCGAGCTGCGGCACGGCGCGGGGGCTGACGAAGGACGTGACCTGGAGGTGGCGAAGCCCGGCGCCGATCAGCGCACGCAGCACGGCGACCTTGTCGGCCGTCGGCACGAAGTCGCGCTCGATCTGGAGGCCGTCGCGGGTGCCGACCTCGCGCACGGTGACGGGCGTGCCGGGGCCCGCGGGCGGGACGCCGCCTGCGGGCGGGACGCCGCCTGCGTCCGGGCCGGGGGTCGTGGTCATGTCGGGCTCCTCCCTCGTTGCGGTCGCGCTCGGCCCACGGGGGGACGCCGCCACGGTCGGTCCGGCGCCCGAGTCGGGGGTGGTCGTCATGGCGGGTCGCCCCTGCGCGGCGGCGCGCCCATGCTACCGCCGGGGCGCGGGCGGGCAAGGCCCCCCGGGCCCGCCCAAGGCGCCGGCGCTCGCCCCGGGGGGCCTTGAACACCGCGCGGCGCGGCCGCATGATGCCCCCAGCGTCCGCCCCCAGAGGCGGCGGGGAGACAGGCCGCCCGGACGACGGGGCGCCAGGGAGGAAGAGACATGACGATCGCACCGCGGGCCTCGGCCCTCCTGGGCGCGGCCCTCGCGCTGACGCTCGCGCCCCATGCGGCGCCGGCCCAGGGCTTCACGCCCCAGAACCCCGAATGCATCGCGCCCGCCGACCCGGGCGGCGGCTGGGACTTCACCTGCCGCACCGTCGGCAAGCTCCTGACCGAGGAGGGCATCCTCGACGCCCAGGTGCAGGTGGTGAACATGCCCGGCGGCGTGGGCGCGGTGGCCTACGCCAACGTCACCGGCAAGCGGAACGACGACCCCGACCTCTTCGTGGCCACCTCGACCGTCGGCATCACCCAGATCGCGCAGGGCAAGTACCCGGCCGACGAGACCGCGGTGCGCTGGCTCGCCATGCTCGGCGCCGACGTGGGCACGGTGCTGGTGCGGCCCGATTCGGACTACGACGGCCTGGAGTCGCTGCTGACGGCCATGGCCGAGGATCCCGGCTCGATCGTCGCGGGCGGCTCGTCCTCGGTCGGCGGCTGGGACCATCTGCGGCTGCTGCTGCTCGCCGAGGCCGCGGGGGTGTCGTCCGAGGATCTCCAGAAGATTCGCTGGGTCCAGTACTCGGGCGGAAGCGACGCCGTGACCCAGCTTCTGGGCGGGTTCATCGACGTGGTGCTGGTCGACATCGGGGAGATCGCGGGCTTCATCGAGTCGGGCGACGCCGAGCCCCTGGCCGTGATGGCCGACGAGCGGCTCGCGGCCTTCCCCGACATCCCCACCGCGATCGAGGCCGGATACGACGAGACCGGCTACAACTGGCGCGGCTTCTACCTGCCGGGCGAGGTCTCCGACGAGGCCTACGACTTCTGGCTCCAGGCGATGCGGACGCTCTACGACAGCGAGGCCTGGCAGCAGGAGGCCACCGCCAAGGGCCTGACCCCGATCTTCCGCGGCGGCGAGGAGTTCGAGGCCTTCGTCGAGCAGTCGAAGGACGACATGGAGCAGCTCTCCAAGGCGATCGGCATCATCCAGTAAGGGGGCCGGGGCCGTGACGCGCCGAGGCGACCGCGCGACGGGCGCGGTCGTGTTGGTCCTCTCGGTGCTCTACTGGCGCGCGGCGGGCGACATCGGCGGGGGCTTCGGCGACCCGGTGGGGCCCGCGGCCTTCCCGCGCCTGATCGCCGTGCCCACGGGGCTGCTGGCGCTCTTCCTGCTCGTGCGCCCCGATCCGGACGAGCGCTGGTGGCACGGGCGCCAGACCGGGGCGCAGGCTGCGGCGGTGGCCTCGCTCCTCGCCGTGCCGCTCCTGATCGAGGTGCTGGGCTTCCCGATCACCGCCTCGCTCGGCGCGGGCGCCCTGGCGCTGGTGCTGGGCGCGCGGCCCGTCCCGGCCCTCCTCGCCGGCGCCCTGGTGGGCTTCGGGCTCTTCGTCGCCTTCGACACGCTGCTCGGCTTGCCCCTGCCGGGCTGGCCGGACCTCGGCTGAGGCGATGGAGACGCTCGGGTTCCTCGCCCAGGGCTTCGCGGTCGCGCTCGAGCCCACCAACCTCGCGCTCGCACTCGCCGGCTGCCTGATCGGCACCATCGTCGGCGCGCTCCCGGGCCTCGGGCCGGTCAACGGCGTGGCGATCCTGATCCCCTTGGCCTTCACGCTCGGCCTCGCGCCCGCCTCGGCGCTGATCCTGCTCACCTGCGTCTATTACGGCTGCATGTATGGCGGCCGGATCTCGTCGATCATGCTCAACATCCCCGGCGACGAGCCGGCGATGATGACCTGCCTCGACGGCTACCCGATGGCCAAGAAGGGCAAGGCGCCCGAGGCGCTGGCGATCTCGGGCATCGCGTCCTTCATCGGGGCGGTGCTGGCCACCGTCGGGCTGGTGCTGCTCGCGCCGGTGCTGGTGCGGGTGGCGATCCGGTTCGGGCCGGCCGAGTACTTCGCGCTCTACGTGCTGGCCTTCGCCACCATCGGCGGCGTCACCGGCGCCAACCCGGCCAAGACGCTGATGGCGGCGGGGCTGGGGCTCATGCTCTCGACGGTCGGGCTCGACCCGACCGCGGGCGAGCCGCGCTTCACCTTCGGGCTCTACGAGCTCTACGACGGCTTCGACCCGATCGTCGCCATCGTCGGCCTCTTCGCCATCTCCGAGCTGCTGGTGCTCCTGGAGACGCGCGCCGAGGCGCGGGCCGGCGCCATCGCCGTCAACCGCGCCTTCGCGCGCTGGGCCGAGATCCGCGCCTCCCTCGGGGCCGCGCTCCGCGGCTCGGGGATCGGCTTCGTCGCCGGCATCCTGCCGGGCGCCGGCGCCTCGCTCGGCTCCTTCCTCGCCTATGCGCTGGAGAAGCGCGTCTCCGACCGCGACGGCACCTTCGGGCAGGGCGACCCGCGCGGCGTGGCCGCCCCCGAGGCCGGCAACAACGCCGCGGCGGGCGGCGCGCTGATCCCGATGCTGGCGCTCGGCGTGCCGGGCTCGGGCACCACCGCGGTGCTGCTGGCGCTCTTGATCTCGCTCAACATCACGCCGGGGCCGCTCCTCTTCCAGACGCAGCCGGACGTGGTGTGGGGCCTCATCGCGGCGCTCCTGATCGCCAACGTGGTGCTGCTGGTGCTCAACCTGCCGCTGGTGGGGCTCTTCACGCGGCTGCTGACGACGCCGCTCTGGGCGCTCATGCCGCTCGTCGTGATGGTCTCCTTCGTCGGCGTCTACTCGATCAACCGCTCCGCCTTCGACCTCTTCGTGATGATCGGCTTCGGCCTCTTCGGCTACGTCCTGCGCAAGCTCGACATCCCGATCGTGCCGATCGTGCTGGGCCTGCTGCTCGGCGGCGACATGGAGCAGAACTACCGCCGCGCGCTGTCGATCTCGGGCGGCGACCATTCGATCCTCGTCTCGAGCCCGATCGCGCTGGGGCTCTACGCCGCCACCGCGGCGCTGCTCGGCGTGGCGGTGTTCTTCTCGCTGCGCGCGCGTCGGCGCGGGCGCAGCGTGCCGGGCGGGGCCGCCTGAGGCCGCGCGCCACCTTGGTCCGATTGACGCCCCGAGGCGGCCGGCGCACGGTGCGTCGGGACCGGGATCGCACCGACGACGGCTCGACGCCGCGCAGCGCCCGCATGGGAGGATGGACGATGACGCTCGACGCTCTTCGCGCGGCGGCGCTGCTGGCGGCCGCCGCGGCGGCGCCCGCCTCGGCTCAGGACGCCGGGGGCCAGGATCTGCCGCAGGTCCGGCTGGGGCTCCTGCAGTTCGGCACCGTCAACTGGGAGGCGCGGACCATCGTCGAGGAGGGGCTCGACGAGGCGAACGGCTTCGATCTGGAGATCGTGCCCTTCGCGGGGGGCGACGCCACCAAGGTGGCGATGCAGTCGGGCGCCATCGACGTCACCACCGGAGACTGGCTCTTCGCCTCGCGCCAGCGCGCGGAAGGCACGCCCTTGGTCTTCGTGCCCTACTCCTCCTCGATCGGCGCGGTGATGGCGCCCTGCGACGCCGGCTACGAGTCGCTCGCCGACCTCGAGGGCCTCGCGCTTGGCGTCGCCGGCGGGCCGCTCGACAAGTCCTGGCTGATGCTCCAGGGGATGGCCTCGGGCGAGGAGGGCCTCGACCTCGCCCGGGACGCCACGCCGGTCTACGGCGCCCCGCCGCTGCTGGCCGAGAAGCTGCGCCAGGGCGAGCTCGACGCCGCGCTCAACTACTGGAACTACAACGCGCGGCTCGAGGCGGAGGGCTTCTGCGAGGTGGTCTCGGCGCAGGAGGCCGCGCGCGCGCTCGGGGCCTCCGGCGACATCTCGGCGGTGGGCTACCTCTTCGACGAGGGCTGGGCCGAGGCGAACCCCGACCTCGCGCGCGGCTTCGTCGCCGCCTCGCGCGACGCCAAGGCGCTGCTCGGCTCCTCCGACGAGGCCTGGGAGCGCATCCGGCCGCTGATGGACGCCGAGGACAACGCCGTGTTCGAGACCCTGATCCGACGCTACCGCGAGGGCATCCCCTCGCGCGCGATCGCCGAGGAGGAGGCCGACACCGCGCGCGTCTACGGCTACCTCGCCGAGGCCGGCGGCGAGGCGCTGGTCGGCCCCGCCCGCGAGATGGCGCCGGGCACCTTCTGGTCGGCGCTCAAGGATGGCTCCTGACGGCGCCCCCTCGCCCGGCCGCGCGCCTTCGGGCGAGGAGGCCCTCGCCGGGGGGCGCCCACGGGCCGCTCGGCGGGGGCGCCCCGGATGGGCCTTCGCCGGGCGGGCCTTCGCCGGGCGCCACGGCAAGGCCCTGACGCGGGCGCTCTCCGTCGCGGCCTTCCTGGCGGCGTGGTGGGGGTTCTCGCTCTGGATGGGGCCGCGGCTCTGCCCGCCCCCGCCCGCCGTGCTGGCCTTCGTCCTGCGCGAGACCGCCTCGGGCACCCTGCCCTACCATCTCGGGATCACGCTCCTGCGCGTCGCCGCGGCCTTCGTGCTGGCGATGGCGATCGGCACCGCCGTGGGCCTCGCCATGGGCCGCTCGCGTGCGGCCAACACGGTGCTCGAGCCCTGGCTGATCCTGCTGCTGAACGCGCCCGCGCTGATCGTGATCGTGCTGGCCTACATCTGGATCGGGCTGTCGGAGACGGCCGCCATCGCCGCGGTGGCGCTCAACAAGATCCCCAACGTCGCCGTCACCGTGCGCGAGGGCGCGCGCGCGATGGACCCGTCCTACATGGAGATGGCGCGCGTCTACCGCTTCTCGCGGGCCTCCATCTACCGCGACGTGGTGATCCCGCAGCTCCAGCCCTACCTCGCCGCCGCCGCGCGCTCCGGCCTCGCGCTGATCTGGAAGATCGTGCTGGTGGTCGAGCTGCTGGGCCGCTCGAACGGCGTGGGCTTCATGGTCCACCTCTACTTCCAGATGTTCGACGTGCGCGCCATCCTCGGCTACACCCTGGCCTTCGTCACGGTCATGCTCGCGGTGGAGTTCGCGGCCGTCCAACCCCTCGAGGCGAGAGCCCATCGCTGGCGCCCCAAGCCCGCCTGAGCGCGGCAGCGGCGGCCGCAACGGCGGCGTGAACCGCGGCGACGGCACCGGCCGCGGCGAGGGCGCGCTCGCCATCCGCATCGCGCGCAAGGACCACGGGCCCGTGCGCGTGCTCGACGGCCTCGCCTTCGCGCTCAGGCGCCACGCCTTCACCTGCCTGATCGGGCCGTCGGGCTGCGGCAAGACGACGACCTTGCGCATCCTGATGGGGCTCGACCGCGACTGGGAGGGCGAGGTCGACCCCGCCTTCGCCTCCGCCCGCCTCGCGGTCGCGTTCCAGGAGCCGCGCCTGCTGCCCTGGCGGACGCTGGCGCGCAACGTCGCGCTCGCCCTCGGGGACGGCGCGGACGACCGGGCCGTAGAGGCGGCGCTCGCCTCGGTCGGCCTCGCGGGGCTCGGGGACCGCTACCCGGCCGAGATCTCGCTCGGCCAGGCGCGGCGCGCGGCCCTCGCCCGCGCCTTCGCCGTGCGCCCCGAGGTGCTGCTCCTCGACGAGCCGTTCGTGTCGCTCGACGAGGCCACCGCGCAGCGCCTGCGGGGCCTCCTCATCGAGCTTTGGGAGCGCGATCCCGTCACCGTGCTGATGGTGACGCACAACGTCGCCGAGGCGGTGCGGCTCGCCGACCGCATCGTGCTGCTCTGCGAGCGCCCCGCCCATGTCGCGGGCGAGGTCGCGGTGGAGATGCCGCGCGCCGAGCGCACGCCCGAGGCGGTGATGGCCTTCGCCGCGGGCCTCGCCCGCCGCTTCCCGGGCCTCGTGACGGTCTGAGCGCCAAAGCGGGGATGGCGAGGGCCTCCCTCTCGCTGCGCTGGCCCACGGCCCCTCGGGGCCCCCTCGGGCGCCTGACATCGAGGCTCTCCTGCGCTTCGCGTGGACCTCGCGCGGATCGAGGTCGTCGGCGGAGCTCAGGACGAGGCGCTTCGCGCTCCAGCGGTCGCTCGCCCCCGACCCGGCCCCCGATCGCGGCGTCCATGCGAAGGGCGCGGGAGGCGACGTCGAAAGGGGGCGTGGCGCGGGCATCCGGACGTCCCCCGGCCCCGCGGCGCCCCCTCCCCGTCTCGGCTCGTGTCAGGACCATGGCGGATCCCGCGGGCCTTGCCGCCCGCGCGCGGGTCAGGGGCCGTCCCGGACGGCGGCGAAAACCGCCCCGCCCGACAAAATCCGCTGGGCTCGATGGCCTTCGGCGTCCACAATGGCGCCGAACCGCGCGCCGCCGACCGAGCGCCGGACGCCACGGAGGAGCCCCCCATGACCCGCACCATCGGCCTGAGCCGCCGCCGCTTCCTGATCTCGACCGCGGGCGTGGGGGCCGCCGCCGGCCTCGTGCCGGCCACGGCGCTGGCGCAGGACGGCGCGCCGCTGCCCGACTACGTCGCCTGGAAGGACGCGGACGACCTCATCGTGCACTCCGACCAGACCATCGAGACCAAGCGCGCCGCCCTCGGCGGACGGCCGATCACGCCCGCCGTGGACCTCTACGTCCGCAACAACCTGCCGCCGCCCTCCGAGGAGGTCGTCGCCGACCGCGACGCCTGGGAGATCGCCTTCGAGGGCGTGGCCGAGCCGGGCTCGATGCGCCTGGGCGAGCTCAAGCGCCTCGGCGTCGAGTCGGTCGCCTGCGTGCTGCAATGCTCGGGCAACGGGCGCGCCTTCTTCGACCACGAGACGAGCGGGACGCAGTGGTCGGTGGGCGCGGCCGGCAACGTGATCTGGACGGGCGTGCCGCTCGGCGCCGTGATCGAGGCGATGGGCGGCCCGGTGGACGGCGCGGCGTTCCTGACCGGCACGGGCGGCGAGGCGCTGCCCGAGGGGCTCGACCCGGCCACGGTGATCGTCGAGCGCTCGGTGCCGCTGCCGGCGCTCGATCGCGCGATGCTCGCCTACGAGATGAACGGCGAGCCGATCCCGCTCGCCCATGGCGGGCCGGTGCGGCTGGTGATCCCCGGCTATTTCGGCGTCAACAACGTCAAGTACGTCCGTCGCGTGGCGTTGACCGAGGCGGAGTCCGACGCCAAGATCCAGGCCAGCGGCTACCGCGTGCGCCCCGTGGGCGTCGAGGGCGACCCCTCGCAGCCCTCGATGTGGGAGATGCAGGTCAAGTCCTGGGTGACGACGCCCCTGATGGACGCGGCGTCGGGCCGCGTGCTGATCCAGGGCGTGGCCTTCGGCGGCGAGAACGCGCTCGCCTCGGTCGAGGTCTCGACCGACGGCGGCGAGACCTTCCAGGAGGCCGAGCTGACGGGGCCCGACATGGGCCGCTTCGCCTGGCGCCCCTTCGCGCTCTCGGCCGAGCTCGCGCCCGGCACCTACACCGTCGCCTCGCGCGCCGCCGACGCGGCCGGCATCGTGCAGCCCGACGAGTTCCCCCCCAACGAGCGCGGCTACGGCCACAACGGCTGGCGCGACCATGCCATCGAGCTGACCGTCGAGTGAGGCCCGCAAGGCGGGGCGCGCCGTCCCCGGGCGCCCGACGCCAGCGGGCGCCCGACGCCAGCGTGGGCGCCCGTCCTCACGACGCATCTCGCCGCTCGCGGGGCGTGTCTCCCTCACAGGGCACATCGCCCTCGAAGGGCGCGGGCTGACTCCCCACCTCGCACCGGATGAAGGACGCCCCATGACAGTCTCGCCCCTTCGCCCCTGGGCTGCGGGCCTGGCCCTCCTCGCGGCCACCTCCGCCCTCGCCCAGTCCGCCGGCGAGGCCATGCCCGTCGCCGGGAGCGCCGACCCCGAGGCCGACGAGGCCGTGCTCGCCGCCGGCCGCGAGGTGTTCCTCGAGACCGCCGAGCCGCAATGCGCGGTGTGCCACACGCTCGCCGAGGCCGGGGCGGCGGGCGAGATCGGCCCCGACCTCGACGGGCTCGCGCCCGACGCCGCGCGGGTCCGGGCCGCGGTGAGCCAGGGCGTCGGCATCATGCCCGCCTACGGGGAGGTTTTGACGCCCGAGCAGATCGACGCCGTGTCGGCCTACGTCTCGACCGTCGCGGGGTCCGGCCAGAGCGATCTCCAGCCTGACTGACCCGGTCAGGCGCTCGGAGGATGCGACGACGAAAGAGCCTGGAGCGCCCGAGCCGATCCCGTCGGGTCAAAACGCGCCCTAGCGCCCGGCCCGCTCCCCCGCGGCAGCCGGGCGGCCGGCCAGGGCGAGGACCGCGTCCGCCACCGCGTCCGGGGCGGCGTGGTGGACCATGTGCCCGGCGCCGCGCACGAGCGTCAGCCGCGAGCCGCGGATCTCGCCCGCCAGCCGCTCGCTTTGCGCGCGGGGATCGACGATCCGGTCGTCGAGCCCGGCGACGACGGCCACGGGGCAGCGCAACCGCCCCGGCTCGGCGCGCAGCCGCTCCAGGAGCCCTCGGGCCTCGGGCAGCATGATCGCGCCCTCGCGCGCGGTGGCGCGGATCTGCGACGGGCGCGACGCCAGCTCGTGCGGGAAGATCGACCGGAACGCCGGTGGCACCGGGCGGGGCGAGAACATCGCCTTCAAGGTCGAGGGCAGCGTCGCCCGCGCGAACGGCGGCGCCACGGTGTGGCGCAGCAGACCGCCCAGCCCCGGCGCCGCGGCCGGCGCGACCAGGAGCGCGTCGAGGCGCGCCGTGGGATGGTAGTAGCCCGAGACCAGCACCACCCCGCCGACCTCGCCGGGCCGGCCGCGCCCCCCGGCGCGCTCGGACCTGTCGCGCGCCCCGGCACGCTCGGACCTGTCGCGCCCCCCGGCGTGCTCGGACCTGTCGCGCCCCCCGGCGCGCTCGGACCTGTCGTGCTGCCCCCCGGCGCGCTCGGTCCCACCGAGCGCCCAGGCGAGCGCCGGCAGCGTGCCCCAGGAGTGGCCTACCACCACCGGCCGGTCGAGCCCGATGGCGTGGGCCGCGTGCGCGAGATGCGCCGCCTGCTCGCGCGCGCCCCAGCGCCGGCCCCGCGGCCGCTCGCTGTGGCCGAAGCCGGGACGGTCGAAGGCCACCACGCGCCGGCCGGCGGCAGCGAGGCGGTGCAGCACGCCGCTGGCGATCCAGTCCTCGAGCGTGACGAGGTTGCCGTGGAGCAGCACCACGGGGGCGCCGCTCGTGCGCGCGCCGCCCGGATCGGTGTCGATCCAGTGCAGCGCCGCGCCGCCGAACCGCGCCACGCCGCCCAGGGGCGGGTTCTCACGCTCGGCCCGGCGCGCGAGCCGACGATTGTCGAGCGCGACGCCGGCTAACGCCGCGACAGCGGCCGCCCCCGTGAAGGGCAGCAGGACGCGACGCCGGTCGCGGCCGGTCAGCCGACGGCCCTGCTCGACACGGGCCAGCCGGGCGCCGAGCGAGGGCGCGCGGGTCAAGTCCGATCGGCCTTCCCGGAGATCTCCTCCCGCGCCGCGTCGTCGGCGGCGAGCACGACCTTCTCGAGCTTGCCCGTGAACTCGTGGATCGCGCCGGCGATCGCGTCCTGCGAGAAGCCGCGCGCCTCGGCGTCGCGGACGACGCGGCCGAGGGCCTTGTCGGCGCGCGCGCGCGCCTCGTCGATCCCACCCGCCGCGGCGGCCCGGGCGCGCGCCTTGAGCGCGTCGCTGCGCTCGCCCATCAGCTCGGCCTCGGCGCGGGTCCGGGGCAGCGCCATCGCCAGCCCCGCCCCGGCGGCGAGGCCGAGCGCGCCGACCGCGAGCGGCTGCGCCTCGAGGAGCTCGCGCACCGTCCGCCCGACGCCTTCGGTGACGCCTTCGGTCTCGCGCGCGAGGCTGCGCCCCGCCAGGCGCGAGCGCCGCGCCACCGCCGAGCCGGCCTGCGCGGCCGCATCGCCCGCGGCCCGCGCCGCCGAGCCAACGCGATGCGCGCCGGCCCGCGCCGCGTCGCCCAGCTCGTCGCCGAGATCGGACGCGAGCCCCGCCGCCTCCCGGCCCGCCCGCGACGCCCTCACCCGCGCGGCCTGGGCTCGCCCCTCCAGATCGGCCACGCCGCGCCGCGCGCCGTCGCCGACGGACGCACCGAGCTCGGCCTCCATGGGCAGGGCGGGTCGGACGCGGCGGCCGCGCCCGACCGGGCGGCGCTCGCGGTCCATGAAGCCGCCGAAGATCGAGACGTTGCCGCCGCCCGCGAAGAGCCAGGTCGCCCCCATCGCGATCAGCGCCGCCGCGGCCGGGTTGTCGCGCGCGGCGCGGCCGAGCTGGGCCGCGAATCCCTCCGAGGGCGCGTCGCGCTCGATCACCACCGCGGTGGTCCGCTCCGTCGTCTCGTCGCTCATCGCATCTGCTCCTTGACCGCCCGGCGGTCGCGTTGGAGCTGGCGCAGCGTGCGCTGCGGCAGCAGATGATCGGCCTTGAGGCGCTTGAGCCCGGCCCAGGCCAGCCCGGCCGCGCCCGCGGCGCCGATCAGCGTGGCGAGGAGCGCCGACAGCCAGACCCAGAGGCCCAGCGCCGCGAGGATCGTCATCAGCGTCACCAGCACCATGACGACCACGGCCAGCGCCAGGACCACGGCGCCGACGAGCAGCGCCAGCCCGATCCCGGCCTCCTTGAGCTTGCGCTCGACCTCGCGGCGCGCGAGCCGCGCCTCGCCGCGCAGCATCGCCCGGAGCTGCTCCAGGCCGACCTTCATCAGATCGGCCACGGAGGGCTCGGCGTCGCGCGGCGGCATGGGGCGGACGCGCTCCGTCATCACGAGCGGCCGCGCCCGGGCTCGTCGCCAGAGCCGCCGGAACCGGTGTCGGGGTCGTCGAGCCCGAGGCCCGGCGCCTCGGGGGCCACGCCGCCGGGGTCGCCCGAGGCGTGGGATCCGGAGCCGCCGGCCGCGAGCGCGCGGTCGAGCTCGGCGGCGCCGTCGCGGGTCGTCGGGCGCGCCCCGCCGCCCATGCCCGAGGTCGAGCCGTAGCCCGGTCCCGAGGCGTAGGCCTCCCCGCCCGCCGGGGCGGAGGCCGTCAGGAAGCGCACCGCGGCGAAGCCGAGGAGGGCCGTGGCCCCGGCGAACAGCACCGGCTGGCGCCGGGCGAAGTCCTGGGCCACGTCGAGCAGCTCGCCCGGGTCGCGCTCGCGCACGGCCGAGGCGACGTGCTCCAGCTCGCGCGCCGCGCGGCGCACGTAGTCGCCGACGGCCGGAAGCTCCTCGTCGAGCTCGCCCGCCGCGCGCTCGACGGCGTGGGCGATGCGCTCGGCGCGTTCGGCGCCGGCGTCCTTGCGCTCCTCGGCGGCGTCGTGGAGCTGCTCGCCGGCCTTCGAGGCGAGGCCCTGGGCCGCCTCGGTGGCGCTCGAGGCGACCTCGGAGGCGGCACGGCGGGCCTCGTCCGCCACGTCCCGCGCGCCCGCCTTGGCCTTGGCGCCGGTCGACTTCGCGTCGGCCTTCGCCTTGCCGCCCGCGGCCTGGGCGTCCGACTTCGCCTCTGCCCCCGCGACCTTCGCGTCGGGCCTCCCGGCCCCCGCCGAGCCTGCGCCGGCGCTTCCGGCCTTTGCGCCGGCGCCCGCCGGACCCGCTGACCCTGGGCCCGCCGAACCTGGGCCCATCGAAGCTGTGCTCGTCGAACCTGTGCCGGACACGCTCGCATCGGGCTTGCCGGCCGCCTTGCCCTTGTCCTCGGCCTCGTCTCGCTCGCTCATGCGCTCTCTCCGTTGGGTTGGCGCCGGCCCGACAAGGCCGCCGTCCCTGCGTCGGCCGCCTCAGGGGGCGGCCCGCAGGTCATTCGGATTTCTTCGAGGCGACCTCGGACACGTCCTCGACCATGTCGCCGGCGCCCTTGCGCGCCCGACTCCGCACCTCCTCGGCCACGTGGCGGGCGCCCTCGGGGGTGAGATCCTGATCCTCGGCCTCGTCGCGCGCGGCGCGGGCGACGCGCCGGGCCGACTCGATCCCATCCAGGGCGAGCGTGCGGGCGCGGGCGCGGGCTTCCTCGCCCGCCTCGCCGAAGGCGCGGTCCTCGGCGCGGCTCCTCGGCAGCATCGCCGCGAGCGCGCCGCCGATGAGGAGCCCGAGACCCGCTGCGGCCCCCGGGTGGCGCTGGATCGCCTCGATCACGGTGTCCTGGCCGCTCCGCCCCGCGGCGGCGGCGCTCCGTCCGGCGGCGGCGATCCGGTCGCTGGAGGTCCGCCCGCCGGCGCTGGCGCGCTCCGCGGCGCCGCCCCCCGCAGGCCCGACCGATCCGCCGGCACGAGCGGTCACGGGCGTCGAGACGCGCGGCCCACCGGACGCGATCCCGCGCGCGGCGCCGGTCCCGGCGACCTCAACCTCCTCGACCACGGTCACGTCGATCCGGTCGCCGGAGCGGCCCTTCGCCGCCCCCCCGCGCCCCGCGAGCGCCACGCCGGCGCCGAGGAGCAGGATCGGCGCGGGGATCTTCGAGGCGATCCGCAGCACCGGGTAGGCGACGCCGGCGCCGAGCGCCACGGCCTCGAGCGGGTGGTCGCGGACGCGCTGCACGACGCCTGCGGATGCGCCCGCGCGCACCCGGCGCCCGATGCCGGCCCCGACCCCCTCGGACGACAGGCGCAGGCGCAGCGCCTCGACGGTGCCCAGGAGGTCGGCGCGGTCGCGCTCGACCTCGGCCTCGAGGGGATCGAGAGAGCCGTCGGGGTCGGTCTCGGCCATGGGGCGCTCCGGTTCTCGCTGTCTGACCCCTCGTCAACGAGCGAGGGCCGAAGCCGTTCCCTCCGCCCTCGTGGAAATGGCGGCGGCCGGGGCGCGGAGGGCGCGGTGCCCGAGGGGGGGCGGGCCGGCCACGGCCGCTCCGGGCCCGCCGCGCGCGACCGCCTCGCCGGCCGCGGTCCGCCGCCCCGGGGCAGGCGCGGGCTCAGCCCGCCTGCGCCAGGAGCGTGGCGTTGCCGCCCGAGGCGGTTGTGTCCACGCACACATGGCGCTCGATCCGGCAGCGCTCGGCGAGGTCGGCCTCCGCGAGGAGCGGGATCAGCGGGCCGGGGCGCGCGGCGAGCGCACGACGCGCGGCGCGCAGGTCGGCCTTCTCGGCCCACAGCGCCACCGCGTCGAAGCCCCGCAACGTCTCCAGCGCCGCGCGCGGCAGGACGCCTTCCACGGCCCCCGGCCCCGAGGCGCCGGGCGCGACCTCGACCGCGCCGCAGCCGTTCTCGCGCGCGATCCGCGCCTGCTCGGCGGCGCTCGCCGCGTCGGGGCCGAGGCAGAGGACCACGCCGCGCCCGAGCACCGTGAGGCGGTTCGACTCGCCGGTGGGGCCGGGCTGGGTCACGGTCCGCAGCCGCCCCCCCCCGCGCGCCGCGTCGAGGCGCCGCTCGACCTCGGCCGGGTCGGCCGCGGGGCCGGGGCGCGCCGCGGCGGCGGGCACGGGCTCGGGGCGGGTGAAGCGGGGGACGTAGGCCGGGCCGCCGGCCTTCGGGCCGGTGCCCGAGAGCCCCTCGCCGCCGAAGGGCTGCGAGCCCACCACGGCGCCGATCTGGTCGCGGTTGACGTAGACGTTGCCGACCGTCAGGCGCGAGGCGATGCGCTCGACGCGGTCGTCGATGCGCGAGTGCATCCCGAAGGTGAGCCCGTAGCCCGACGCGTTCACGGCATCGATCACCGCGTCGATCTCCGAGGCCCGGAAGGTCGCCACGTGCAGGACGGGGCCGAACACCTCCTCGGCCACGTCCCCGATCCCGCCGACCTCGATCAGCGCGGGCGCGGCGAAGCTGCCGCCTTCGGGCGCGGGGAGGCGCTTGCGCAGCCGCCCCTCGGCGCGGGCGGCCTCGACATGGGCCTCGATGCGCGCGCGCGCGGCCTCGTCGATCGCGGGGCCGATGTCGGTGGAGAGGTTCCACGGATCGCCCAAGGCCAGCTCGTCCATCGCGCCCTCGAGCATCGCCAGCACGCCTTGGGCCACGTCGCGCTGGACGTAGAGCACGCGCAGCGCCGAGCAGCGCTGGCCGGCCGAGCGGAAGGCCGAGGCCACCGCGTCGCGCACCGCCTGCTCGGGCAGCGCCGAGCTGTCCACGATCATGGCGTTGATGCCGCCCGTCTCGGCGATGAGCGGGGCGCGGGGCCCGAGCCCCTCGGCCATCGCGCGGTTGATCGCCTGCGCCGTCGCGGTCGAGCCGGTGAACACCACCCCGTCCACGCGACCATCCGACGACAGCGCGCGGCCGACCGTGCCCCCCTCCCCCGGCAGGAGCTGGAGCGCCGCGCGCGGCACGCCCGCCTCGTGGAGCACCGTGACGGCAAGATGGGCCACGAGCCCCGTCGCCTCCGCGGGCTTCGCCAGCACCCCGTTGCCGGCGGCGAGCGCGGCCGCGACCTGGCCGGTGAAGATCGCGAGCGGGAAGTTCCAGGGGGAGACGCAGGCGAAGACGCCGCGCGCCGGGCGGTCGAGCTCGGTCGCGCGGGCGGCGTAGTAGCGCAGGAAGTCCACCGCCTCGCGCAGCTCGGACACCGCGTCCGGCAGCGTCTTGCCGGCCTCTCGGGCGAGGAGCGCGAAGACCTCGCCGTGGCGCTCCTCCAGCAGATCGGAGGCGCGGCGCAGGACCGCCGCGCGCTCGGCGGGGGCTGCCTCCCAGGGGCGGGCCGCGGCGAGCGCGGCCTCGACCTCGGGGGCGGAGGCGAAGCGGACCTCGCCCACCACGTCGGCGTGGTCGGCGGGGTTGCGGATCGCGCGCGCCTCGCCACGGCCGCCCGGGGCTTCGCCGGCCCCGGGCGCCTCGGGGGCGTCGGACGCCTCACGGGCGGCCGGTGCCTCGTCACCTTCGGGCGTCCCGCCGATACCCACCGTGTCGCTGGTGGCGCGCGTCTCGTCGCCGCCGACCTCGGACCGCGCACCCGCTCGGAGCGCCTCGTCGGTGCCGGTCGTCCTGCCGGCAGCAGGCGCGGCGCGCTCGCCGGGCGCGCCGCCGGCATTGGACGGCCCTCGGACGCCGGCTGCCCCGTCGGCGCCGCGCCCGATGTCGGCGCCGGACGCCCTGTCGGCTCCGGGCGTCCCGACGACATCGGGCATCGCGCCGGCGGTTCCGAGCCCATCTCCGGAGCCGAACCCGTCGGCGCTGCCCGGCGTTTCGATGACGCCCGGCGCCCCGCCCTCCCCCGCCGCGCCCGCGATCAGCGGCCCGGCCGACCAGCGGTGGTCGCGGAAGGGCGCGCGCGCGGCGTCGATGCACGCGAGCGTCGCGGGGTCGGCGAGGTCGAAGCCCGCCGAGTTGCGCCGCTCGGGGGCGAAGAGGTCGGGAGGCGGCGTGACGGCGCGGTTGGGGCGCGCGGCGCCGAGCGCCTCGAACGGGTCGGCGACGACCGCCTCGGGGGGAACCTGCTCGTCCACCAGGCGCGAGACGAAGGAGCTGTTGGCGCCGTTCTCCAGGAGCCGCCGGACGAGGTAGGCCAGCAGATCCCGGTGGCGGCCGACGGGGGCGTAGATGCGGCTCCGCACGCCGCCCTCGGCCAGCACGAGGTCGTGCAGCGCCTCGCCCATGCCGTGCAGGCGCTGGAGCTCGAAGGCGCCGGGCTCGACGCCGCGCCCGCGCGCCATCTCCAGGACGCTCGCCACGCTGTGCGCATTGTGGGTGGCGATCTGCGGGTAGATCCGGTCGGTCATGCCGAGGAGCTTGCCCGCGCAGCAGAGGAACGAGGCGTCCGTGGCGGCCTTGGTGGTGAAGACGGGGAAGTCGGGCAGCCCCTCGACCTGGGCGCGCTTGATCTCGCCGTCCCAGTAGGCGCCCTTGACGAGCCGGACCATGATGCGCCGGTCGAGGCCTTCGGCCAGCGCGTGGAGCCAGTCGATCACCGGCCCCGCGCGCCGCCCGTAGGCCTGCACGACGACGCCGAAGCCGTCCCAGCCGGCGAGCGCCGGGTCGCTCAGCACCGCCCCGACCACGTCGAGCGACAGCTCCAGCCGGTCGGCCTCCTCGGCGTCGATGTTGAGCCCCATCCCCGCCTCGCGCGCGGCCCGCGCGAGGGCCGACACCTGCGGCACCAGCTCCTCCATCACGCGGGCGCGCTGCGCCTCCTCGTGGCGCGGGTGCAGCGCCGAGAGCTTGATCGAGATGCCGGGGTTCTCGCGCACGTCGTCCGACCGGCAGGCCCCGGCGAGCCGCGCGACGGCGTCCTCGTAGGCCTTGAGGTAGGCCGCCGCGTCGCGCGCCGTCATCGCCGCCTCGCCCAGCATGTCGTAGGAGAAGGCGTAGCCGCGTCCGCTCGGCCTCGCGTCCGCGCCTCAGCGCCTCCTCGATGGTCTGGCCGAGGACGAACTGCGCGCCCATCTCGCGCATCGCGCGCTGTGCCGCCGTGCGGATGACCGGCTCGCCCAGCCTGCGCACCGCGCCGCGCAGCACGCCCGCCACCCCCTCCCCCTCGCGCAGAACCCGGCCCGTCAGCATCAGCCCCCAGGTCGAGGCGTTGACCAGCGGCGAGGAGGAACGCCCCAGATGCGCGCCCCATTCCGACGGCGCGATCTTGTCCTCGATCAGCGCGTCCATGGTGGCGGCGTCCGGCACCCTCAGGAGCGCCTCGGCGAGGCACATCAGCGCCACGCCCTCCTCGGTCGAGAGCCCGTACTCGGCCAGGAACGCCTCCATCAGGCCGGGCCGGCCCCGGCCGCGGATGGCGCGCACGAGACCCACGGCGCGCGCGCCCGCGCGCCCGCGCGTCTCGGCATCGGGGGCATGGGGGCGCAGCGCGTCGAGCGCCTCCCCCTCGAGCGCGAGACGGGCCTCTCGGATCGCTTCGCGCAGGGCGTCGAGCGTGGGCATGGCGGCGGTCCTCCCCGGATGCGGGCCCTGAGACGCGGGCTTGCGGTCGGCATGTATGTAGCGATGATCGCGCAGGCGATGCGCCCGTCGCTCGCCGATCCGCGGGCCCGTCGCCTCGAAGTTCGGCCCCGAGACAGGACGACGGCCCTTGGACGACCCCGAGCGCAGGCGGATCGACGCCATCGACCGTCGCATCCTCGACGAGCTCGCGCGCGACGGGCGGATGCCGGTGGCCGAGCTCGCGCGCCGCGTGGGCCTATCGAAGAGCCCCTGCCAAGTGCGGATGGCGCGCCTGCGCGCGTCGGGCGCGATCCGCGGCTACCGCGCGGTGCTCGACCCCGCGCGGCTCGGGCTCGAGCATGTGGCCTTCGTCGAGGTGCGGCTGCGCGACACGTCCGAGCGCGCGCTGCGCGCCTTCAACGAGGCCGCGCTCGGGGTGCGCGAGATCGAGGAGTGCCACATGATCGCGGGCGCCTTCGACTACCTGCTGAAGGTCCGCACCGGCGACATCCGCGCCTATCGCGAGGTGCTGGGCGAGGCCATCTCCACCCTGCCCCACGTCGCCTCCACCTCGACCCACGTCTCGATGCAGGCGGTCAAGGACGTGGTCTGAAGGCGCGGGACGGACGGGGAGCACGGCCCCGAAGGACGCGCCCCCCGACACCGCGCGTGGCCGCGGACGCCGGCCTCTACCCGGGCGTTCCCCGATCGCGGATCGGGGTCGGAGGCCGGATGGGGTGCGCCAGCGCGGCCGTCCGGCTCGGCGGCGGGGCGCGGGATCCCCGCGCGCGGCTTCGAGCCGAGGGCGATGCGCGTCGGCCTGGGGGCGCGGGGCCTCGATGAGGGCCCGAGCCTCCCGCGGCGCAGGGAGGATCTCGCCGTCGATCGGGGCGCGGCGCGGCGCGGCGGGCCGACGCGCCCGGCGCGGCCGCTCTCCCAGGGGCGGCCCGGCTCGGTGCGGGCCGGGCGGGCGCCGAGGGCGGCGATCCACTCCCCCGCCTCGATCGCCGCGAGCCAGGGCCCGTCGTCGGGCCGCATCCCGCGGGCCCCGTCGCCGGATCGCGCTCAGCTCCTGCCGCGGTAGAGCGCGGCGAGGTAGTCGACCATCTGCGGGACCATCTTGTCGCCCCAGCCCTGGCTCGCTGCGAGCGAGAGCGCCTGCTTGGCCGCACCGCCCATCACGCTGGGCGCGCCGAGGTCGTCGGCCATGCGCCCGTAGTAGCCCACGTCCTTCCTCGCGTTGACGATCGAGAAGGCGAGCCTGTCGGGCACGCCGTCCACCGCCTGGGCCTTGACGAAGTCCATCATGCCGGACCTGAGCGGCCCCGCCGCCATCACGTCGTAGAGCGTGCCCCGCTCGATGCCGGCGAGGTCGGCCATGGCGAAGGCCTCCGACATCGCGCAGGCCGTGGTCATGGCGAAGAAGTTGTTGATGAGCTTCAAGGTGTGCCCCGCGCCGAGGGGCCCGACGTGGAACACGTTCTCGCCGAGGTCGCGCAGGACCGGCTCGGCGCGCGCGAAGGCCGCCTGCCCGCCCGCCGCCATGACGTTGAGCTTGCCCTCGCGCCCATGCGAGGGCGTGCGCCCGAGCGGCGCGTCCATGTAGGCCGAGCCCGCCGCCTCGACGGCCTCGCCGACGCGGAGGGTGGAGTCGGGCAGCGAGGTGCCGAAGTCGATGACGAGGCTGCCCTCCTTCAGCCCGGCGATCACGCCGTCCTCGCCCGTCATCCGCGCCTCGACCGAGGCCGAGGTGTCCATGCAGAGCATGACGATCTCGCTGCGCCCCGCCAGCTCGCGCGCGCTCTGCGCCTCGGTCGCGCCGCGCTCGACGGCGGCCTCGACGCCCTTGCGGCTTCGGTTGGCGATCACCGTGAGCGGGTAGCCGAGGTCGAGCAGGCGCTGGGCCATGGCCGAGCCCATCAGCCCGAGGCCGATGAAGCCGATGGAGGGTCTGTCGGTCATGGGTGGGATCCTTCGATGACGTGCGGGGATGGGCCTAGCGGACGAAGGCGGGCATGATCCAGCGCGGCAGCGCCAGGATCGCGTCGGGCGCGAGGATCACGAGGAGCAGCACCGCGAGCATCGGGCCGAGGATCACCAGCACGTCCCTCAGCGCGTCCACCAGGCGCAGCTCGCCGATGTCGGCGGCGATCAGCAGGCAGAGGCCGTAGGGCGGCGTGACCAGGCCGAAGCCGAGGCTGATGACGCCGATGATGGCGAAGTGGATCGGGTGCATGCCGACGGCCTGGGTCACGGGGTAGAGCACGGTGCCCAGGATGATGATGGCGGGGATGGCGTCGATGAACATCCCGATCAGCAGAAAGGCGAGCGCGCTCATGATGCCGGTGCCGGTCAGGCCGAGGCCCATCGCCTCGATCCGGCCGACGAGGGCGGCGGGGATCTTGAAGTAGGCCAGCGACCAGCCGAAGGCCGAGGCCGTGCCGATGCAGAAGAGCGAGATCGCGGCGAAGCGCGCGCTGTCGTAGAGGATCCCCGGCAGCGCGCGGGGCGCGACCGAGCGGTAGACGAGCACGCCCAGCGCCAGCGAGTAGACGACGGCCACCACCGAGGCCTCGGTCGGCGTGAAGAGCCCGCCGACGATGCCGCCGACGATGATGAGCGGCGTCATCAGCGCCAGCGACGCGCTGCCCGCGGCCAGCAGCAGCCCCATCACCGTCGCGCGGTCGTGGACCGGGTAGCCGCGGCGGCGGGCGTAGACGTAGACGGTGAGCATCTGCGAGGCGCCGATCAGGAGCGCCGGCAGCACGCCCGCGAGGAAGAGCCCGCCGATCGACACCGACATCAGCCCGCCCCAGACGACCATCAGGATCGAGGGCGGGATGATGACGCCCATGACGGACGAGCAGGCGGTGACGGCGACCGCGAAGGAGGCGTCGTAGCCCTCGCGCCGCATCTGCGGGATCAGGAGCTTGCCGATGCCGGCGGCGTCCGCGGTGGACGAGCCCGAGATGCCCGCGAACAGCATCGAGACGACGACGTTGACGTGCCCGAGCCCGCCCGGCAGGTGGCCCACGAGCGCGCGGGCGAGGCTCGATCAGGCGGTCGGTGATGCCGGCGGCGTTCATGATGTTGGCCGCGAGCAGGAAGAACGGCACGGCGAGCAGCACGAAGGCGTTGTAGCTTTTGAACATCTCGCGCAGCAGCAGGACCGGCGTCAGGCGCTCGTCGATGAAGAACACCGGCACCACCGCGAGGCCGAGCGCGAAGGCCACCGGCACCCGCAGGACGACGAGCACCGCGAAGAGGCCGAAGAGGATCGCCGCGACCTCACCGGGGCCCATCGGAGACCCCCGGCTGGGAGGCGGCCACCGCCCGGCCGGTGCCGCCCGCCCGGTAGGCGGCCACCGCGTCCCACGCCCTCTCGGCGAGGAAGACGATCCAGGTGGCGCCGGCGAGCGGCCAGGCGCCGTAGATCGACAGCATCGGGAGCCCTGCGATCTCCGATCGCTGGCGCGAGCCCAGCACGGCGAAGTCGTAGCCCCAGATCACGAAGGTCAGCGCGACCGCCATCATGGCCGCGAGCACGATCAGCGTCATGGCGAGCTCGACGCCCGGCCGGGCGCTGTGGGGCAGCACGTCCACGTCGAAATGCGTGCCGTCGCGCACCGCGATCATCGAGCCCACGAGGATGATCCACACGAAGCAGAAGCGCGCGATCTCCTCGGTCCAGATGTAGCGCGGCACGAGGCCGGTGTAGCGGCTGAGGATCTGCATCGCCACGGGGACGATCAGCGCCGCCATCAGCAGCGTCAGGACCGCCTTCAGGAGGCGGTGGTAGCCGTCGAGCAGGGCGCGCATGCCGGAACCCCCCATGCGGACGGCCCGCCCGCGAGGGACGGGCCCGACGGGCGAGGCCTCGCGGCCCTACTCCACCGCCTCGATCGCCTCGAGCACGTCGGTGGCGCCGAGCTCCTCGGCGTAGGCGGCCTTGACCGGCTCGGCCAGCTCGAGGAGCCGGTCGCGGTCCACGAACTCGTGGGTCACGAGCAGGCCCGCCTCCTCCATCGCCGCGAGCTTCTCGGCGTCCTCGCGGCTCTCGATCTCGCGGCCGAGCTGGCCGCCCGCCTTGCCGGCCTCGAGGACGCATCGCTGCTCCTCGGGGGTGAGGCGCTCGAAGGTGGCGTTGGAAAAGGCGATCGGGCGCACGGTGATGGCGTGGGCGGTCTTGGAGATGTGGGGCCCGACCTCGTAGAACTTCATCTGCTCGATGCCGGCCGCCTCGTTCTCGGCCGCGGCGATCACGCCGGTCTGGATGGCGTTGTAGACCTCGTCGTAGGCGATCACGGAAGGAGCGGCCTGGATCGCCTCGAAGATGCGCGTCTGGATGGGCGCGCCCATGACGCGCATCGGCAGGCCCTCCAGATCCTCCAGCGTGGTGACGGGGCGGTCGGCGATGAGCTGGCGCGTGCCGCCCCCGGCGTAGCCGATCAGCCGCACGTTCGCCTGCTCCAGGACATCCTGGGCCAGCGGCGCCAGCGCGTCCTGCTCCATCACCTTGCTCCAGTGGTCGAGGTCGCGGAACAGGAACGGCATGTCCATCAGCGGGGCCTTCTGGGAGAAGGTGGACATGTGCGACGGGCTGACGATGGCGTAGTCCACCGCGATGCCCTGGCTCATGTTCTCGAAGTAGTCCTTCTCCAGCCCCAGCTCTGAGTTGAGGTGCAGGTCGAAGGCGAGCGAGCCGCCCGAGCAGGCCGCGGCCTCCTCCTCGAAGCGGCGCAGCGCCTTGGTGAAGGCGTGGTCCTCGTCGAACTGCACCGCGCCGACGAGGGTGGTCTGGGCGCCGGCGGGCGCGGCGGTCACGGCGACGGTCACGGCGGCGGTCACGGCGGCGGCGGTGCAGGCGAGCGACAGGGCGCGCAGCGTCTTCATGGCGGTTCCTCCCGGGCGTCGTCGTTCGATCGACGTGCTCTTGCGGCCCGATGAGCTTGGCAGACCGCTCGCGCGCTGTCTAACCGAAAGCGACGGCGCGGCGCCCGGCGGCCCGGACACGGCCGTGCGCGAGGATATCGATCCGGCGCTGGGAGGCTCGGCTTCGTCGGAACCCCTCGATCGGTCGGAGCCGCTCGTCCGATGTCTCGGCCACCGGACGGCGGAGCCCGGTCCTTGGGGCCCGATCCTTGGGGCCCGATCCTTGGGGCCCGATCCTTGGGGCCCGATCCTGGGGCCCGATCCTTGGGGCCCGATCCTTGGGGCCCGATCCTTGGAGATCGCGTCGCGCCCACGGCGCCGCGACGGAAGAGGGCGGACGTCCGGTCTGACCCCGTCAGCGGCAGAGCCAGGGCGGGCGTTCGTCGATGCCGATGATCGCGTGGCCCGGAACGCGGGCGAGCGTGTCGCCGGGGCGGGCTTGGGATCGACGCCGCGAAGCTTGACCGTCTCGGCCAAGATGCGGGCGACGGCGGCAGCGCGGCCGCCGGCCCGCCGACCCGCGCCCGATGAGGTTCCTCCGGTGAGGCCGAGACCCGTCCCGGACGAGACGGGCGCTGCGCGGATCGCGGTTCGCCGAGGAGCGGATCATCGCGATCCTGGCCGAGCGGGAGCGCGGCGCGGCTGCGGCGCTCGCCGGGTCGGCCTTCCGCAGCGCCTCGACCGGCGCCATCGCGTCACCGGCCGTCGGGCCCTCGTGGCTCTGCGTGGCGTCGGACGACTCCCCCCTCGCCGCGCATCCCGACGGCCACCCCGGCCTCCACCCGGAACTCCACCACCTGCGTGGACGCGACCCTGCTGCGACGCCCGCGCCCCGGCCCGATGGCTCTCCCGCGCTTTGCGTGGCGGGCGGCCTCGCGGGGCCGGGCGCCCGTGATCGACCGGGCCCGCGAACGCCACGATGACGAGCAGGCGCGGACCCGACGTCCATTTCGAAGCAAGGGCGGCCGTGCCCGGAGCAATTCTTCGTCCCAGGATCCACGCGAAGCGCGGGGGAGCCGGCCCGGTGGACGCTTCGGGATGGATCCGCGGGCCCGCAGGGGAGCGTGGGATGGGCGAGAGGCGACGACGGGAAGGTCGGCGGTCGAGCGCGAGGCGGTGGATCGAGGACGCGCGGACCCCTCCGGGCCCCCGACGATCGGCGCGGGAGGGGCCGAGTCCCGGGTGCGGGCGGCCCGGTTCGACCGCCTCCGGGGCGTCGGCGGGTGAGGCGTGGCCTCTCGCGGGCCCGGCCCGGCCCCGGCCCGGCCCCGGTCGGGGTCGGGCGGGGGCGGCTCGGCCGTCGAGCCGGCGCCGGCGCGTCATGTCGCAGGCCATGTCGGCGAGCGTGATCGCGGCCCGGGCGCGGCCCGGGCCGACGGCGCGGATGGTGAGGCCCGGGCGCGCCTTCTGCCGAGCGAAGACGGGCTCGATCCGCGAGCGCCCCGCCGCGCGGCGAGCGAGTCGGCGGGCGCGGGCCGCGGCGCGGCGGGCGCGGCGTCGGCCGGCCTCGGGCCTCGGGCCTCGGGCCTCGGGACGGTGGATGCGGCTTCTCGTGCCGGGCTCGGTGAGCCGGGCCTCGTTGTCGGGCCTCGGAGCCGGGCCTCGTTGTCGGCCGAGCGGTCAGGCGCTGCGGGCCCAGGCGTCGCGGGCCGTGCCGGCCCTCTGGATCAGGCCCTCGCGCAGGCGGGCGCCGTCGTGGCGGGTCGCGTCCGTGACGGCCTGGGCGGCGGACGATGGCGTGCATTCGGTCGATCGAGCCGTGGGCCTCGCGGCCGGACAGGGGCACCGCGAGGGCTGTCGGCTCGGCCCCGCCGGCGCGCGCCTTGGGCTTCGAGCGTTGCTGGGCTTCGAGCGTCGCGGCGTCCAGCGCGCCTCCACGTCCTTCTGGCGGGCGCGGCGCCGGCCTCTCGGGCCAAGGCTCGGCGGCGCTCCGCCCCGCCTCGACCCGCGCCTTCTCGTGGCCCGGAGGCGCCGGGGTCCGTGAGGCGCTGGGCCCGTGAGGCGCCGGGGTCCGTGAGGCGCTTTCATGAGGAGGACGGCCGTGTGCGTCATGGAGCCGTCCGGCAGGCTGGTGCGCGAGGCGTCGATCGACACCGCGCCCGGCGCCATCGAAGGCGATCGCGGCGGACGGCGGACAGGTCGAGCAGGAGGGCCTGGACGCGAGGAGCGCCGCAGATCCCGCCGCTCCAGGCCGCGGATCATGCGGATGGCCTCGAGCAGGGCCTGGTCGGCCTCGCTCCTCGCGCCTCCGGGGCTGTCGGGGATCGTGTGTGGGAGGCCAACGCGTTCGGCAGGCCTTGGAGGGTCGCCGAGGACGATGGCGGGCTGGCTCCTGGCCTCGGACCACTCGCGCGGCGGCCGCTCGCGGTCTTCGGGCGCCCGGCTCGGCACCAGGCGCGGCAGTTCGGCCGCGGCCTCGTCGGAGGCGAAGCGCCCTCGCGCCCGCGCCGCGTGGCGCCGCTGGGAACTCAGCGCCTCGACGGCGTTGGCGGCGGCGGTGGTGGCGGCGTCGGTGGCGGCGTCGGTGGCGGCGTCGGTGGCGGCGTCGGTGGCGGGGGCGTTGGCGGGGGCGTTGGCGGCGGGGGGCGATCCGGCGCACGGCCTCGGGGGAGGCGGGGGACGGCACGACCCGGTCCCGGCGGCGCCGCGAGCTCTGCGCGACGGCGGGGCGTCGCTCTCTCCAGGGGCCGGCCTCGAAGGCCGCCAGCGCCGCGCGCCTGGCCTCTCCGCGGTCATGCGAGGCGCCCGGAAGCTGGGAAGGCAGAGACCCTTGCGCAGCCTCGGGACCGCCAGCTCGACCCGGCCGGCACGCTCGGCGGGGCGGCCGTCCACCAGACGCCCGCCTCTTCCGCCTCCCCCCAGCCGCGTTCGCGGCACCCGTTCCGCTGGTTCTCCCGCAGTGGCGTGCGGGCGCCCTTCGGCGCCCGTGGCCGCCTCCACCTCGCGCTCCATCATGCGCTCAGCCGCAAGGCCGGCATGTCGCGCGCAAGATCGCTGTCCGCGTCCTTCTCGACCAGCTCCAGAAGAGCCATCCGCTCGTCGGTCATCGTCGTCTCCGCTCAGGTTCCAGCTCTCGCCACCCAAACCTCCACCCGCAGACCCGCGACGGCCGCCCGGCCCGTCGCCAGCGGCCTCCCACACCACCCCCAGGGACACGGCCCCAGACCGCCACGCGCGGCACCCGCTCGCGGACCCCCTCAGCACCCGGCCCGTCGCCCGGACCGGCCCCGCATCGCGGCGCCCATCCCCCCGACCTCGCCCCAGACTGGATCGGGCCCGAACCGCGTCGGGGGGCCGCGTCCCTCGGACGAGCGCGGCCTCCCGCGAGGCATGCCCCGTCGGGAGCCGGGCGTCCTCGCGCCGCAGCCGCGCGCTCTCGGCCGCCGGGCCGGCCGGGGACGGGCCCGGCACCATCGGCGCGGCGCGGCGCCGTGCCGCTCCCGGCCCGCCGCGGCGCTGGCTCCGCCGTCCGCGGCGCCTCGTGCGGCCCGCGCCCCCCGGCCGCCCCGACGATCGTCAGCCCGCTCACGCGCACCCGCTCCACCGCCTCGCGTCCGAACGCCTCGGGGAACTCCCGCCGTCGTCCGCCCTCGCCCATCCCCCCCTCCCCCAGGGCCTCCCGACCCTGCTCGAAGCGTCCACCGGACCTGGGCAGGGCCACCTCCTGGCGGAGCGTGCGGGTGGCGGGCCGGTCACGACGCGGGCGGCGCTCAGGATGGTCATGGCGCATCTCCTCGGGCTCTCGCGCTGCGTCGCGCCACGGATGCGCGCGCGCGCCCCGCACAGCGAGAAGCGACGGCACCCCAAGACCGCCCCGCGCCTGGTGCGACGCCAGGGCCTCGGCATCCGCAGGTCGTCCGGTCCGGGGGCGGCCCGGCGAGGGAGAGGGCGGCAGGCTCGCAGGGCCGAGGCGCCACGCGGGCGCGGACGACGACTCTCGGGCGGAGGGCTGCGGGCGGAGGGCTGGGCGGTCGGAGCCGCGTCGAGCGCGACGGCGAGCCAACGGCCCAGGACGGGCGCATGACAGGCCGCATCGGGCGGCCACCGGGCCGCCGGATCCCTCGCTGCTCCGGCGGGGGGATCCGCATGACGCCGCGATCCTGGGCACGGTGCGCTCCGGACTGCCCAAGTTTCGCGCCCGAGGGTGATCGGGGCCGGGATCCTCGTCCGCACGCTTCGATCGCTGCGGCGGGATCGGTCATCCATGCGGGGCCCTCGGCCTCTCGTCGGGGCGACGCCCGCGTCGCGCGGCCGGCCGCCTGGGCCGAGCGCGCGATCATCCGGACCACCTGCGGCCGCCGACCGACGCTTCAGGAGCCGTCGCCGACCGGCCTCGACGCATGGGATGCCACCGCCGATGACGCTGCCCAAGATCTCGCTCTTCGCCACGCTCGCCGCCTCGGCCTGCGCCACCGCCGTCTCCGCCCAAGCTCAGGACTGCGCCCAGGACGGGCCGATCAAGGTCGGCGTGCTGCACTCGCTCTCGGGCACCATGGCGATCAGCGAGACGACGCTGAAGGACACGATGCTGATGCTGATCGACCAGCAGAACGAGAAGGGCGGCCTCCTGGGCTGCGAGCTCGAGGCCGTGGTGGTCGATCCCGCCTCCGACTGGCCGCTCTTCGCCGAGAAGGCGCGCGAGCTGCTGAGCGTGCAGGAGGTGGACGTGATCTTCGGCAACTGGACGAGCGTGAGCCGCAAGTCGGTGCTGCCGGTGCTGGAGGAGCTCAACGGGCTCCTCTTCTACCCGGTGCAGTACGAGGGCGAGGAGTCCTCGCGCAACGTCTTCTACACCGGCGCCGCGCCCAACCAGCAGGCGATCCCCGCGACCGACTACATGATCGACGAGCTCGGCGTGGAGAAGTTCGCGCTTCTGGGCACCGACTACGTCTACCCCCGCACGACCAACAACATCCTGGAGGCCTACCTGAAGGAGCGCGGGATCGCCGAGGAGGACATCTTCGTCAACTACACGCCCTTCGGGCACTCCGACTGGTCCAAGATCGTGGCCGACGTCGTGGCGCTCGGCGCGGACGGCAAGCGGGTGGGCGTGATCTCGACCATCAACGGCGACGCCAACGTGGGCTTCTACAAGGAGCTCGCGGCGGCGGGCGTGTCGGCCGACGACATCCCCGTGATCGCCTTCTCGGTGGGCGAGGAGGAGCTGTCGGGCCTCGACACCTCCGACCTCGTGGGCCACCTCGCGGCCTGGAACTACTTCCAGTCGGCCGACACCGAGGCCAACGACGACTTCGTGGCGACCTGGAAGGAGCGCATGGGCGAGGACCGGGTGACGAACGACCCGATGGAGGCCCACTACATCGGCTTCAACATGTGGGTGCAGGCGGTCGAGGAGGCGGGCACCACCGAGGTCGACGCCGTGCGAGAGGCCATGTATGGCCAGGAGTTCCCCAACCTCACCGGCGGCACGGCCGTCATGCTGCCCAACCACCACCTCTCGAAGCCCGTGCTGATCGGCGAGATCACCGAGGACGGGCAGTTCGACATCGTGTCCCAGACCGAGGAGATCGAGGGCGACGCCTGGACCGACCACCTGCCCGAGTCCGCCGTGCTGACCTCGGACTGGCAGGCGCTCGACTGCGGGATGTACAACACCGAGACCGAGACCTGCGTGCAGATCAAGTCGAACTACTGACGTGCGCGCCGTCCAAGGGGGGCGCCGCGGCGCCCCTCGCCCGACCTCCGGCCTGGGGCCGATCGCGCGGGCGGCGATCTGCCGGATGCGTCCCGCGGCAAAACCGGCACGGCTCGTGCGGGCCCCCGCCCTCGCGGCCCTGCCGCGCGTCCCCGAGGGCACCCGCGCCCGAGGGCCGCTCGGGCAGCGGCGCGTCGTCGGGCGAGGCGCTGGGTCGGCACCGGCCGACCTGGGCCTGTCCGCGTGGCCGGCGACGGCTCTCCGCCGGATCCCGGCCTCGACGCCGCGCGCCGCCGACCCGGAGGCCGCCGCGCGGGTGCCCGGCGACGCCGCGCGTCGAGCCGGGCTGGCGGCGGGCGCCCTTCGAGCGCTCCTCGCGGCACCGCTCCGCCTCGTGACGGGGGCCGGTGTCGGGGCGCTGCTCGGGCGGAGCGCCGCGTCCGGACCGGTCCTCCAGGGACCGCGCCCGGAGCGGGCGAGCGATCCCCTGCGCTCCATGGCGGGGCCCGCGCGCGCCGTCCTCGCGGCGACGCTCGTCCTCGCGGCGCTCCTCCTCGCCGTCCCGGCGCAGGCGCAGGACGACCTCCAGGTGCTCCTCCAGGAGCACGCGGAGGCCATCGCCAAGCCCTCGCGCCGCACCGTCGAGGAGGTGGTGGACGCCCTCATCGAAGGCGGCGACCCGCGCGTGCCGGGCGTGCTGGCCACCTGGCGCGACCGCGCGCTCTACCGGCGCGACGCGGACGGGCTCTTCTTCCGCGGCGAGGAGACGGACGACGGCGTGCGCCTCATCGACCTCGCCACGGGCGAGGCGGTGGCCGAGATCGGCTCGCGCGAGGCCTCGCAGATCCGCCCCAACCGCGGCGTGCAGGGGGTGATCGGCGCGGCGCTGGTGCGCTTCGGGCTCGTCGATCCCGACCCCGCCGCCCGCGCCCGCGCGCTGCGCGCGATCGAGCGCGAGCCCGAGGAGTCCCATCTCGCCGCGCTGCGAGAGGCCGCCGCGGTCGAGGCCGACCCCGGCCTGGGCGCGCGCATGGAGCGGCTCGCCCGGATCCTCGCGGTGGCGTTCGCCGAAGGGCCCGAGGCGCGGGTCGAGGCCATCGAGAGCCTGCGCGGCGAGCTGGGCGTCGAGGCCCGCGCGGCGCTCAACCCGGTCCTGGCCACCGCGCGCGGCGCGGGCCGGGCGCTGCCCGAGGACGCCAACCTCGCGCGCGAGCTGGTCCCCGGCCGCGACCTCTCGGAGGCGGAGGCCTACGACCTGCTGATCGAGGCCGGCCTCGCCCCGCCGCTCGTCACCCGCGCCGAGCGCCGCGCGGCGCTCGTGGCCAACGTCGAGGACGGCGCGGTGGGCGGCGTGCCCCTGGCCGATCTCGACGACGAGGCCGCGCGCATCCGCGCCTATCGGGGGCTCGTGGCCCGAGGGCTCGCCCCCGAGGGCGTGCCCGAGGAGGCGCGGGCCTCGCTGGTCGCCCGCCACGCCTTCTGGGACGCCTACCGCGAGCCCGACGCCGCCGTCACCGACGCCGCCCGCGCGACGCTCGCCTCCATCGAGCGCCGCGTGGGGTGGAGCCGGGCGCTCGACCTCGCGCTCGACGCGCTCTCGCTGGCCTCGATCTACTTCCTCGCCGCGATCGGGCTCGCCATCACCTTCGGCGTGATGGGCGTCATCAACATGGCCCATGGCGAGTTCATCATGATGGGGGCCTACACCGGCTACCTCGTGCAGACCGTGGTGCCCTCGCACACGCTGTCGATCCTCCTGGCGCTGCCATTGGCCTTCGCGGTCGGCGCGGCGGCCGGCGTCGTGCTGGAGCGGCTGGTGATCCGCCACCTGATACACCGCCCGCTCGAGACGCTGCTCGCCACCTTCGGCATCTCGATCGCGCTCCAGCAGCTCGCCAAGAACCTCTTCGGCACCCAGGCCCGCCCGCTGACCGCGCCGGGCTGGCTGAACGGCGCCTGGGCGATCGACGACGTGGCCTCGATCAGCCACGTCCGCGTCGCCATCTTCGTGCTGGCGGCGGCGTTCCTCGCGGCCCTCGTCCTCGTGCTGCGCCGCACGCGGCTCGGGCTCGATGTCCGCGCGGTGACGCAGAACCCCGGCATGGCGGCCTCGATGGGCATCGACCCCGACCGCGTGCGGCGCCTGACCTTCGCGCTGGGCTCCGGCATCGCGGGCGTCGCGGGCGTGGCGATCGGGCTGCTCGCCCAGGTCACCTCCGAGATGGGCTCGGGCTACATCGTGCAGAGCTTCATGACCGTGGTCGTGGGCGGCGTCGGCAGCGTCTTCGGCACGCTCGCGGGCGCCGGCATGATCGGCGGGCTCCAGAAGGGGATCGAGTGGCTCAACCCCTCCAACACGCTCGCCGCGCAAACATACATGATCCTCTTCGTCATCCTCTTCATCCAGATCCGCCCGCGCGGGCTCGTGGCCCTGCGCGGCCGCGCGGCGGGGGACTGAGCGTGCCCCGCGGCCCGCTGCTCGCGCGCCACCCCTCGGCGCTCGTGGTGCTCGCGGCGCTCGCGGCGCTCCTCGCCGCCGTGACGCTCGGCAGCGAGGCGCTGGGCACCGGCGCCGTCTCGACCTCGATGGTCAAGACGCTCGGCCGGACGCTCACCCTCTGCCTCGTGGCGCTCGCGATGGATCTGGTCTGGGGCTATTGCGGGATCCTGAGCCTCGGGCACATGGCGTTCTTCGGCATCGGCGGCTACGCCATCGGCCAGTGGCTGATGTACGCGCGCACCGAGGCCATCGTGGAGGCCTCGCTCGCGGGCTCCGTCCTGCCCCCCACGCCGCAGGAGGTGCGAGACGCCATCGCCACCCAGATCTTCGGCGTCGTGGGCTCGGACGAGCTGCCCTCGATCTGGGGCCTCGCCCACTCCCTGCCCGCGCAGCTCGCGGCGGTGGTTCTGGTGCCGGGGCTGCTCGCGCTCGTCTTCGGCTGGCTCGCCTTTCGGAGCCGCGTCACGGGCGTCTATCTCTCGATCCTGACCCAGGCCGGCACGCTCGCGCTGTCGCTCTGGCTCTTCCAGAACGACAGCGGGCTCAGGGGCAACAACGGGCTCTCGGGGCTCCAGAACATCCCCGGCCTGACGGACGTGCCGCAATCCGCGATCTCGCTCGCCTTCCTCTGGGCCTCGGCGCTCGCGCTCGCGGCGGGCTACCTCCTGTCGCTCTGGGTCGTCTCGGGCCGCTTCGGCTCGGTGATCCGGGGCATCCGCGACGACGAGGCGCGGGTGCGCAGCCTCGGCTACGACGTGGAGGCCTACAAGCTCGCCGTCTTCACCGGCACGGCCGTGATCGCGGGGGTCGCGGGCGCGCTCTACGCCCCGCAGGCGGGCATCGTGAACCCGGCCGAGATCGCGCCCATCGCCTCAATCTACCTCGCCGTCTGGGTCGCCATCGGCGGGCGCGGGCGGCTCTACGGCGCCGTGATCGGCGCGGCCTTCGTCTCGCTGGTGTCGTCCTGGTTCACCGGCGGCGGGGCGCCCGACGTGACCCTGGGCGCCTACGTCATCGCCTGGACCGACTGGTGGCTCGTGGTCCTGGGCGTCTCCTTCGTGCTGGTGACGCTCTACGCGCCCGAGGGCCTGGGCGGGCTCGCCGACCGCCTCTCCCGCCGCCGGCCCGCGCCCGCCGAGGCCGCGCCCGCCTGGACGGATCGCGCCGAGACGCATCGCGTCGGGACCGGTCCCGACGCCTCCGCCCTGCGCCCGCGCGAGGCGGCCGAGTGAGCGCGCTCCTCGAGGTCTCGGGCGTCTCGGTCGCCTTCGACGGGTTCCGCGCCATCGACGGGCTGTCCTTCGCGGTCGGCTGCCCCGAGCTGCGCGCCGTGATCGGCCCCAACGGCGCCGGCAAGACCACCTTCATGGACATCGTGACCGGCCGCACCCGCCCCGACGAGGGCACCGTCCTTTGGGGCGAGCGCAGCCTGTCGCTCGTGGGCCTCTCCGAGAGCCGCATCGCGCGCGAGGGCGTGGGCCGCAAGTTCCAGCGCCCCACCGTGCTCGAGGCGCAGTCCGTGCGCGAGAACCTGGGCCTCGCGCTCAAGGGCCGGCGCGGCCCGCTCGCCGTGCTCCTGCACCGCCCCTCGCCCGAGGAGGACGCGCGCGTCGAGGCCACGGCCCGCACCGTGGGGCTCGACGGCGCGCTCGACCGTCTCGCGGGCGAGCTGTCGCACGGCCAGAAGCAGTGGCTCGAGATCGGGATGCTGCTCGCGCAGGAGCCGCGGCTCTTGCTGGTGGACGAGCCCGCCGCGGGCATGAGCCCGGCCGAGCGCGAGCGCACCGCCGACATCCTCGTCGAGGCCGCGCGCACCCGCGCCGTGGTCGTGGTCGAGCACGACATGGAGTTCGTGCGCCGCCTCGGCTGCCGCGTCACGGTGCTCCACGAGGGGCGCGTGCTGGCCGAGGGCTCGCTCGACCACGTCACGTCCGACCCGGCCGTGATCGACGTCTACCTGGGGCGCTGAGATGCTGGAGGTGGAGGGGCTGACGCTCGCCTACGGCGGCTCGCAGGTGCTGCACGGGGTGGATCTGGTGGCCGAGGCCGGGCGCGTCACGGCCGTCCTGGGCACCAACGGCGTGGGCAAGACGAGCCTGCTGAAGGCCATCGCGGGGCGCCATCGCCCGAGCGGCGGGACGATCCGCCTCGACGGCGCGGCTCTCACGGGCGCATCGGCCTTCGCTGCGGCGCGCGCGGGCATCGCCTACGTCCCCCAAGGGCGCGAGGTGTTCGCGCTCCTGACGGTGCAGGAGAACCTGGAGACGGGCTTCGCCTGCCTGCCCCGCCGTGAGCGGCGGATCCCTGCGGAGGTCTTCGACCTCTTCCCGGTGCTCGCGCAGATGCGCGCGCGCCGCGGCGGCGACCTCTCGGGCGGCCAGCAGCAGCAGCTCGCCATCGCCCGCGCGCTCGTGACGCGCCCGCGGGTGCTCCTGCTCGACGAGCCGACGGAAGGGATCCAGCCCTCGATCATCGCCGAGATCGGCCGGGTGATCGCGCATCTCGCGGCGCGCGGCGACATGGCGATCGTGCTGGTGGAGCAGTACTTCGCCTTCGCCTGGGATCTCGCGCACCGCGTCACCGTGATGAGCCGCGGCCGGGCCGAGAGCGGCGAGCGCGCGGCGCTCGACCGCGAGGACGTGCTCAGGCGCGTCTCGGTCTGAGGGGGGCCCTGCGCACCCCCAGAGCCGGGGCGGGCCGGGGGGCCACGGCCGGCCCGGGCGGGTGGACGGGCGGCATCGCCGTGCGGCCTGCTCCGGGCTGCCAGGAGCGGACAGCGTCGGCGGCGTGGCCCGCCACGCGACCGGATCGTCGATCACGCCTTCGCGGGGCGTCTCGGGCGCCGAGCCACGCGGCGCTGACCGCCGTGGAAGGGGGTGCGCGCTCGTTCGCCTTGCCCGGTCACGCCGGCTGCGGCACGCTCGTCGCCACCAGGGTCTTCGGCACGGCGGCCGGAGCGTGACCGACGCGCGAGGCGGGAGGGGATGCACGGGGCGGATCGCCATCGGCCCTCGGAGCGGCGGCCGAGCGGGGGGGGTGCCGTGAGGGAGCTGACGCTCCGCCAGGTCGAGGCGATCCGGGCGGTGATGCTCACGGGCACGATCTCGGGCGCGGCGGAGCTGCTGGGCGTCTCGCCGCCGGGCGTCAGCCGGATCGTCAAGCACACCGAGGCGTCGCTGGGCTTGCGGCTCTTCGAGCGCCGGGCGGGGCTCTTCGTGCCCTCGGTCGAGGCGGCCTCGATCTTCGAGCAGGTCCGCCTCGTCCATCGCGGCGTGGAGAACCTGGGTCGCGCCGTGGCCGCGCTGCGCAAGGGGCAGGACGTGCGGCTGAGCTTCGCCTGCGCCCCCTCGATCGCGCAGTTCGTCGCCGCGCGCGCGATCCGCGAGGTCCGTCGCCGCTTCCCCGACCTCTACATCGACCTGGACGTGCTCAAGATCGAGGAGACGGTGGACTACCTCCTGCTGGAGCGCGGCGAGTTCGTCGTCATGAGCTACGCGGTCGAGAGCGCGGCGATCGAGAACGAGGCGCTGGCGACGGGCGGGCTCGTCGCCGTGGTGCCCGACGACCACCCGCTCGCAGGCCGCGCGAGCGTGTCGGTGCGCGACCTGGCGGGCGAGGCGCTGATCGGCGTCGATCCGGCCGACCCCTACGGCGCCGTCCTGGCGGCGCCCTTCCGCGAGGCCGGGATCGAGCTGCGCCACGCGATGCGCGGCCGCTTCGCCCAGACCGTCGTGAGCCTGGTGCGCCACGGGCTGGGCGTCGCGCTGATCGACGAGTTCTCGGTCGCGGAGGTCTACATGCCGGGGCTGACCCGCATCGCGCTCGAGGAGCCCGCGACGATCACGGCCTACGTCGCGCGCAAGCGGGGCCGGGTCCTGTCGGGCTTCGCGGAGCAGGCGATCCGGCTGTTCCGGCGCGAGCTCGTCCAGGCGACGCGGACGCGGCCATGGGAGCGGGCTCGGCCCTGAGATTGCCTCGATGTTAACAAGGGGTTTCACACGGAACTTGTCGTGACGCCGGTCCTCGCCGATCCTGCACGAGCCGACCGGTCCCGGGAGGGGGCCCGGTCACCAGGCCAAGATCACGGGAGGACAACCATGAGACACGTCGTCATCGGCGCGGCCGCCGCCGTCGCCACGGCCGCAGCACTCGTCGCGGCGGGCCCGGCCTTCGCCGAGTATCCCGAGAAGGAGATCCAGGGGATCATCCAGTGGGGCGCGGGCGGCTCGACCGACACCGTGATGCGCGCGGTCACGCCCGCGGCCGAGGAGGCGATGGGCGGCAACGTCGTGATGCAGAACATGACCGGCGGCGTCGGCGCGATCGCGACCAAGTTCGCCTCCGTCAAGCCGGCCGACGGCTACACGCTGCTGATGGGCGCGGAGAACCCGCTGCTCTACAAGGTGATGGGCCTCGGCGACATCGACTACTCCGCCTTCACGCCGATCAACGTGATCGCGCGCGGCACGCCGATCCTCGTGGCGCGCCCCGACGCGCCGTTCGACACCTACCAGGAGATGGTGGACTACATCCAGGCCAACCCGAACGAGGTCAAGTTCGGCTCCACCGGCCCCGGCGGGCTCGCCTCGGTGGTCGTGGCGATGATCTCGTCGCAGACCGACCTGCCGGTGACCTCGGTGCCCTACGACGGCGACGGCCCGGCGCTGACCGCGCTCCAGGGCGGCGCCATCGACGTGATGCCCGCGGTGCTGGGCGCCGCGATCGAGGGCATCCGCGGCGGGCGCATGAAGCCCATTGCGCTCATGGACGTGGAGGCGAACCCCGCCCTTCCGGACGTGCCGCCGATCACCGAGGCCGAGCCCGCCTTCGAGCAATATCTTCCCTGGGGTCCGTTCTTCGGCGTGTTCGTCCGCGAGGGCACGCCCGAGGAGGCCGTGACGACGCTCCGGGACGCCTACGCGCAAGGGGTCGAGAGCGCGGACTTCCAGAGCCTCATGGACGACCGCGGCTTCACGGTCCTCAACCTCTCCGGCCAGGAGGCGCAGGACTTCCTCGACCGCTGGCAGTCGGTGACCGCCTGGCTGCTGGAGGACGTGGGCGAGACCAAGGCCTCGCCCGAGGCGTTCGGCATCCCGCGGCCCTGACGGGCGCCAGCGGCGGTCGATCGGGGGAGGAGCGGCCATGCGAGAGAGAACGAAGCGGCCCGGCGAGACGGCCTTCGCCGTCGCCATGGTCGTCCTGAGCGCGGTCCTGCTCTGGCAAGCCTGGCGCATCGCGGGCTTCACCGCGCTGAGCTCGCCGGGCGCCTTTCCCATGGCGGCGGCCTTCGCGATGCTCGTCTCCGCGGTCGTGGTGCTCCTGGGCACGCTGCGGGCGCGCCCCGAGATCGGCATGGGCTGGCGCGACGTGGCGCCCCCCGTGGTGATCGCCCTCGTCGCGATGATCGCGCTCTACGCGGTGCTTCTGGTGCCCCTGGGCTTCCTGCCCACGTCGCTCGGGTTCCTCACGCTCGCGATCTGGTTCCTGCGCCGCGGCGCGCCGCTCTATGCGCTGGGCGTCTCGGCGCTCGCGCTCATCGGCGTCTACGTCGTCTTCCGGCTGGTCTTCTCG
The DNA here is from genome assembly GCA_963799455.1 of uncultured Alphaproteobacteria bacterium. GTDB lineage: Bacteria > Pseudomonadota > Alphaproteobacteria > Rhodobacterales > Rhodobacteraceae > CAWCXF01. Next base: position 1,246,969 of record CAWCXF010000008.1, read on the forward strand.
GTGCTGATGCCCGCGGGCATCGTGCCCGAGGGCGAGATCCTGGCCTGGATCGGCGGGCTCCTCCCGGGCGGAGGGACTGAGTGATGGAGGCTCTGCAATACTTCCTGATCTCCTGGCTCGACATCAAGCTGCTGGCGCTGGTGGCCTCGGGCACCTTCGCGGGCATCTACGTCGGCGCGATCCCGGGGCTGTCGGTGACGATGGCGGTCTCCATCCTGATCTCCTTCACCTTCTCCTGGGAGGTGAACGAGGCGCTGTGCCTGATGGTGGGCATCTACATGGGGGGCGTCTACGGCGGCTCGCGCACCGCGATCCTGCTCAACATCCCCGGCGCGCCCTCGGCCATCGCCACCGCGCTCGACGGCTACCCGCTGGCGCAGAAGGGGCTGGCGGGCGAGGCGATCGGCCTCTCGACGGTGATGTCGTTCCTCGGCGGGCTGATCGGCATCGCGGTCCTCGCCCTCGCGGCCCCTTGGGTGTCGGACTTCGCGCTGAGCTTCCAGCCGCGCGACTACATGCTGCTCGCGGTGCTCGGCATCCTGCTGGTGGGCTCGCTCTCGGGCGAGAGCCTGACCAAGGGCATCCTCGCGGGCTCGCTGGGGCTCCTGATCGGCACCGTCGGGCTCGACCCGCTGACGGCGGAGGAGCGCTTCACCTTCGGCATGGTCGAGCTCTGGGGCGGCATCTCCTTCATCGCGGTGATGATCGGCCTATTCGGCGTGGCCGAGGCGCTCGCGCAGCTCCACCACGTCGAGAAGGCGGCGGTGAAGCAGGTGATCGAGCGCATCGTGCCGAGCTTCGCCTCGGTGCGCCGCCACCTTCCGCTGTCGCTCCAGACCTCGGCGATCGGCGTCGTCATCGGCGCGCTGCCCGGCACCGGAGGCGACATCGCGGCGCTGATGGCCTACGACCACGCCAAGCGCGTCACCCGCAACCCCGAGGTGCCCTTCGGCCAAGGCGCGCGCGAGGGTCTGGTGGCGCCCGAGACCGCCAACAACGCGGCCGTGGGAGGGGCCTTCATCCCGATGCTCACGCTCGGCATCCCCGGCGACGCGGTGACGGCCATCATCATCGGCGCGCTCTTCATCCACGGGCTCAACCCCGGCCCCATGCTGATGATCGACCAGCCGCAGATGTTCTGGTTCATCGTCGGCGCCCTCTTCCTCGCCAACATCTTCATGCTGGTGTTCGGACTCACGGGGATCAAGCTCTTCACCAAGATCGTCGAGATGCCGCGCACGGTCCTGATCCCGCTGATCCTGCTCCTGAGCATCGTCGGCGCCTACGCGGTCAACAGCTCGATCACCGACGTCTACTGGATGCTGGGCTTCGGCGTGCTGGGCTACCTGATGAAGCTCTACGGCTACCAGGTGGGCCCGGTGATCCTCGGCGTGATCCTGTCGCGGCTCATCGACGAGAACTGGCGCCGCGCCATCATCTCCGAGCAGGAGAGCCTGGGCGGCCTCCTCGCCGGCATCCTCACGAGCCCGCTGTCGCTCGTCCTCTTCATCGCCGTGGCGCTGATCTTCGTCAGCCAGACGCCGATCTGGGCTGCGGCCAAGCGGCGCGTGGGCGGCCTGCGCGCGAGGGGGGACGGCGTGTGACCCCGCGCATCGCCGTGCTGGGGGCCGGCGCCATCGGCCGGCGCCACGCCGAGGCGCTTGCGGCCTGCCCCACGGCACGGCTCGCCGCGATCGCGGACCCCTCCGAGGGGAGCCGGGCGCTCGCCGCCCGCCTCGGCGTGGCGTGGCGCCCCGACCTCGCCGCGCTCCTCGCCGATCGCCCCGACGGCGTGGTCGTGGCGACCCCCACGGCGCTGCACGCGGCCCAGGCCGGGGCCTGCGTCGAGGCGGGCGTGCCCGTCCTCGTGGAGAAGCCCATCGCCGCGGACCCGGCCGAGGCCCGCGCGCTCGTCGAGGCGGCCGAGCGCGCGGGCGTGCCGCTCCTCGTGGGCCACCACCGCCGCCACGGCGGGGCCGCCCGCGCGGCCAAGGCGGCGATCGAGGCGGGGAGGATCGGCCGGATCGCCATGGTCCAGGCGACCACCTGGCTGACAAAGCCCGCCGCCTACTTCGAGCCCGAGTGGCGCCGCCGCCCCGGCGCGGGCCCGGTGCTGACCAACCTCGTCCACGACCTCGACATGCTGCGCCACCTCGTGGGCGAGATCGTCGAGGTCCACGCGCTGACCTCGCGCGCCGCGCGGGGCCACGAGGTGGAGGACGCCGCCGCCGCGGCCCTGCGCTTCGAGGGCGGCGCGCTCGGCGTCGTCTCGGTCTGCGACGCGGCGGCGAGCCCGTGGAGCTGGGAGATGGGCTCGGGCGAGGATCCGGGCTTCCCCCACATGGCCCAGTCCTCGCTGCACGTCGCGGGCGACGAGGGCGCGCTGGAGCTTCCCGCGGGCCGGCTCTGGCGCCACGCCGGGGCGCCCGACTGGCGCTCGCCGATGGAGGCGGTGGCGCTTCCCCTGGAGCGCCATGACCCCGTCGCGCGCCAGGCGGCCCACTTCGCGGCCGTGGTGGCGGGCCGCGAGGCCCCGCTCGTCACCGGGCGCGACGGGCTGCGGGCGCTGGAGCTCGCCGCCCGGATCGCCGCCCCCCAATCCGCCGAGGAGGCCCACGCCGCATGACGCACGCCCCGACAGGCGCCGCCGACCTCCATCTGGGGTTGATCGGCGACAACATCGCCCGCTCGCAGGCCCCCCGCCTCCACCGGCTCGCGGGCGCGCAATCCGGGCTGCGCGTCCGCTACGACCGCCTCGTCCCGCGCGACCTGGGCGCGCCCTTCGAGGCGGTGCTCGACCGCTGCGCGCGGGGCGGATTCCGGGGCATCAACGCGACCTACCCCTACAAGGAGCGCGCGGCCGCGCTCGTGCGGGTGGACGACCCGCTCGTGAGCGCCATCGGCGCCGTCAACACCGTGCTCTTCGAGGCGGACGGCCCCCGCGGCCACAACACCGACCACTCGGGCTTCGTGGCCGCCTATCGCGGCGCGCGCGGCGGCGAGCCCCCGGGCGCCACGGTGCTGATCGGCACGGGCGGGGTGGGACGCGCCGTGGCCTTCGGGCTCCTCGCGCTCGGCGCCTCCGAGCTGCGCCTGGTGGACCGCGACGCGTCGAAGGCTCGCGGGCTCGCCGCCGACCTGCGCGCGGCCGAGCCGTCGGCCCGCGTCGCGGTGAGCGGGGACGCGGCGGGGGCCGCCCGAGGCGCGCGCGGGCTGGTCAACGGCACGCCGCTGGGCATGGTCGGCCACGAGGGCACCCCCCTGCCCCGCGCCGCCATGGCGGGCGCCGAGTGGGCGTTCGACGCGGTCTACACCCCCGCCGACACGCGGTTCCTGCGCGATGCCGAGGCCGAGGGGCTCGCGGTGATCTCCGGCTGGGAGCTCTTCTTCCACCAGGGCGTCCACGCCTGGGCGCTCTTCGCCGGCCGCCCGCTCGACGCGGCGCGGCTCCGGGCCGACCTCCTCGCCGGGGCCGTCGCCGAGGCCGTCGCCCCATGAGGAGCTGCATCGCCACCGTCTGCCTCTCGGGCACGCTGCGCGAGAAGCTCGAGGCCATCGCGCGGGCCGGCTTCGACGGCATCGAGATCTTCGAGGCCGACTTCCTCGCCGAGGCCGAGGGCCCGCGCGAGATCGGCTCGATGGTGCGCGACCACGGGCTCTCCATCGACCTCTTCCAGCCCTTCCGCGACCTCGAGGGCCTGCCCGAGCCCCATCGCGCCCGGGCCTTCGCCCGCGCCGAGCGGAAGTTCGACGTGATGGCGGAGCTGGGCTGCCGGCTCATGCTGGTGTGCTCCACCGTCTCGCCGCGCGCCTCGGGCGGCGTGGACCGCGCGGCGGGCGACCTGCGCGAGCTGGGAGAGCGGGCCGCCGCGCGCGGCCTTCGCGTGGGCTACGAGGCGCTGGCCTGGGGCCGGCATGTCTCGGACCACCGCGACGCCTGGGAGGTCGTGCGCCGCGCCGACCATGGGTCCGTGGGGCTCGTGCTCGACAGCTTCCACACGCTCGTGCGCGGAACCCCACCCGACACGATCCGGGCCATCCCCGGCGACCGGATCGCCTTCGTGCAGCTCGCCGACGCGCCCGCCATCGCGATGGACCCGTTCCACCTCTCGCGCCACTTCCGCTCCATGCCGGGCGAGGGCGACCTCCCCGTCGCCGACTTCGCGCGCGCCGTCGCCGCCACGGGCTACGACGGCCCGTGGTCGCTGGAGGTGTTCAACGACGAGTTCCGCGGCGGCAGCACGCGCGCGGTGGCGCGCGACGGCCACCGCGCGCTCCTCGCCCTGATGGACGACGTGCGCCGCGCCGAGCCGGGCCTCGCCATCTCCGTGCCCGCCATGCCGCCGCGCCAGAGGGCGCTGGGCGTGGAGTTCGTGGAGTTCGCCACGCAAGGCGAGGAGGCCCGCGCGCTCGAGGCGACGCTCGAGGCCATGGGCTTTCGCCGCGAGGGCCGGCACCGGAGCAAGCGGGTGACCCGCTGGCGCCAGGGCGCGATCAACGTGGTCGTCAACACCGAGACGGAGGGCTTCGCCCACGCCTCCTACGCCACCCACGGGACGGGCGTGTGCGACATCGGGCTCCGTGTCGAGGACGCCGCGGCCGCCCTCGAGCGCGCCCGCGCGCTGGGTGCGGCGCCCTTCGAGCAGGCGGTGGGGCCGGGCGAGCTCACGATCCCCGCCGTGCGCGGGGTGGGCGGCAGCGTGCTGCGCTTCGTGGACGAGGCGAGCGGGCTCGCGCGCGTCTGGGAGGTCGAGTTCGGGCCCGTGGGCGAGGCTGGGCCGGATGCGGGGCCGGATGCGGGGCCGGATGCGGGATCGGGCGCGGGGCTCACCCGCATCGACCACCTGGCCGAGACCATGAGCCGCGACGAGATGCTGAGCTGGACGCTGTTCCACACCTCCATCCTGGAGATGGGCAAGACCCCCATGGTGGACGTGGTGGACCCCGGCGGGCTGGTGCGCTCGCTGGCGGTGGAGGCGCCGGACGGGGCGCTGCGCCTGACGCTGAACGGGGCCGAGACCCACCGCACGCTCGCGGGCGGCTTCCTGGCCGACAGCTTCGGAGGGGCCGTCCAGCACATCGCGTTGGCCACCGACGACCTCTTCGCCGCGGCCGAGCGCATGGGCGCCATGGGCTTCGAGCCCCTGCCCATCCCGCGCAACTACTACGACGACCTCGCCTCGCGTCTCGACCTCGACGATGGCGTCCTGGAGCGGATGCGGGCGGCGCGGATCCTCTACGACCGGGACGAGGACGGGGGCGAGTACCTGCAGCTCTACGGCCGCCCCTGGGCGGGCGGGCTCTTCTTCGAGATCGTCGAGCGCCGCGGCGGCTACGATGGCTACGGCGCGCCCAACGCCCCCTTCCGCATCGCCGCCCAGAAGCGCCTCATGCGCCCCAAGGGCATGCCGCGCGTCAGGGGCGTGGCATGACCGGCCGGCATGACGCCGGCCTGGCGGTTCGCCGCGCCGTCCTCGGGGACGCGCATGTGGAGCGCGCCGAGGCGGGCACGACGGCCTTCGACGCGGCCTTCCAGGAGCTCATCACGGAGGCCGCCTGGGGCACGGTGTGGGCGTCGGACGCGATCCCGAGGCGCGAGCGCTCGATGCTGACGCTGGCGCTCTTGGCGGCCACGGGCAACTTCGAGGAGATCCCGATGCACGTGCGCGCCACCTCCCGCACGGGCGCCACGCCCGAGGACGTGATGCAGGCGTTCCTGCACGTCGCGGTCTACGCCGGCGTCCCCAAGGCCAACCACGCCATCAAGCTCGCCAAGGCGACGTTCGCCGAGATGGACCGGGACGAGGGGCGCGCCGGCCTCGACGACGCGGCCGCTCCCGCCGGGCCGGGGATGGACGAGGGCGCGGGACCGGACGCCCCCGGTGCGCTCGGGGCGGACGACGCGAGCGAGGAGGAGACGCCGTGAAGGACGACACGCCCCCCGATGCCGGCCCCGATGCCGGCCCCGATGCCGGCCCCGATGCCGGCCCCGACGCCGACCCCGACGCCGGCCCCCCCGGCACGCTGCCCGGCCCGCGCGGGCCCGCCCATGCGCGCGGCCCCGCGCCCCCGGCCCGGCCGGGCGGCTTTCGCGCGCGCGAGCGGGCGTGGCACCCGCCGGCGCTGCACCCGCCCTACAAGACCTCCGTCAGGCGCTCGCCCCAGGCGCCGCTGCTGTCGATCCCCTCCACGGTCGCGGAGGAGACCGGGCCGGTGTTCGGCCACGCCCTGCTGGGCGCGCTCGACGGCGACCTGATCCACAACGCCGCCCGCCCCGGCGAGAGCGCGATCGGGCCGCGCATCGTGGTCCACGGCCGCGTGCTGGACGAGTTCGCCCGCCCCGTGCCGGGCGCGCTGCTGGAGGTGTGGCAGGCCAACGCCGGCGGGCGCTACCGGCACGCGCGCGAGACCTACCTCGCGGCGCTCGACCCGAACTTCGGCGGCTGCGGGCGCTGCGTCACCGGCGAGGACGGCGCCTACGAGTTCCGCACCATCCAGCCCGGCCCCTACCCCTGGCCCAACGGGGCGAACGACTGGCGCCCCGCGCACATCCACTTCAGCGTGTTCGGCCACGCCTTCGCGCAGCGGCTGATCACCCAGATGTACTTCGAGGGCGACCCGCTGATCCCGAGGTGCCCCATCGTCGGCTCCATCCCCTCGGCGGAGGGGGTGGACGCGCTGACGGCCCGGCTCGACCCGGCGACGACGATCCCGATGGACGCGCTCGCCTGGCGCTTCGACATCGTGCTGCGCGGGCGGCGCCAGACCCGCTTCGAGAACCGCCCGGAGGGGATGTGATGGCCCTGCTCCCGATGGCCCAGGCCCTGCGCCCCCTCCACGAGAGCCCGTCGCAGACCGCCGGTCCTTACGTCCACATCGGCTGCACGCCGAACGCCGCCGGGATCGAGGGGGTGTTCCCCGCCGACCTCGGGGCGAGCATGAAGACCGGCCCTGTGCGCGGCGAGGAGATCACCATCCGCGGCCGCGTGCTGGACGGCTTCGGCGCGCCCTTGCGCGACGCGGTGGTCGAGGTCTGGCAGGCCGACGCCGAGGGCCGCTTCGCCGGGCAGGACGGCGCCGACCCCCACTTCGCCGGCTGGGGCCGCTCGGCCGGAGACCCCGAGACCGGCGAGTTCGCCTTCGAGACCGTGCGCCCGGGGCCCGTCCCCTACCCGGACGGCCGGATGCAGGCGCCCCACGTGACGCTCTGGATCGTCGCGCGCGGCATCAACGTCGGGCTGCACACGCGGATGTACCTGCCGGGCGACGAGGCCGCGCTGGCCCGCGACCCCGTCCTGAGCCGCATCGAGCCGCGCGAGCGCGCCGCCACCATGGTCGGCGCGCCCGACGGCCCCGGCGCCTACCGCCTCACGGTCCGCCTCCAAGGGGACGGCGAGACCGTGTTCCTCGACATGTGAGGCGACCCGCCGCCCCCGCCCCGTCCCCCGATCCCGAGGTGCGCCCCATGAGCCAGACCGACCCCGACATGCCAAGCTCCGCCGAGGGCGCCCCCTGCATCCTCTGCGTCGCCATCACCGGCTCGCTGCCCGGCAAGTCCGACAACCCCGCGGTGCCGATCACCGTGGCCGAGCAGGTCGAGAGCACCGCCGAGGCCATGGAGGCCGGCGCCGCGATCGCCCACTGCCACGTGCGCGACGAGGACGGCAGGCCCACCTCGGACCCCGCCCGCTTCGCCGAGCTGCTGGCGGGGCTCAGGGAGCGCTGCCCGGGCCTCATCGTCCAGCTCTCCACCGGGGGTCGCTCGGGCGCGGGGCGCGAGAGGGGCGGCATGCTGGCGCTCAAGCCCGACATGGCCAGCCTCAGCGTGGGCTCGAACAACTTCCCCACCCGCGTCTACGAGAACCCGCCCGACCTCGTGGACTGGCTCGCGGGCGAGATGCTGGCCCACGGCGTCAAGCCCGAGGTCGAGGCCTTCGACCTCAGCCACATCCTCAAGGCCGCCGAGATGCACCGCGGCGGCAAGATCGCAGGCACGCCCTACGTGCAGTTCGTGATGGGGGTCCGCAACGCCATGCCCGCCGACCGCGAGGTGTTCGACTTCTACGTCGCCACCGTCCGCCGCCTCTTCGGCGAGGGCGCGCCCTGGTGCGCCGCGGGCATCGGGCGCCACCAGGTCGAGCTCAACCGCTGGTCCATCGCCGCCGGAGGCCACGCCCGCACCGGGCTCGAGGACAACGTGCGGATGGACCGCGACACCCTCGCCCCCTCCAACGCCGCCCTCGTCGAGCGCGCCGCCGCCATCGCCGCCCAGCACGGCCGGCCCATCGCCACCACGGCCCAGGCGCGCAAGATCCTCGGGCTCGGGGCCTGAGCGCCCCGTGCGGTTCGAGACCATCGGCGGCCTGACGCTCCACGTCCTCCACCGCCCCGGCCGGGCGGATGCCGTGCCGGTGGTGTTCCTCAACTCGCTCGGCACCGACGCGCGCATCTGGGACGCGGTGGCCGCGCGGCTGCCCGAGGGCACGCCGATCCTCGGCATGGACCACCGCGGCCACGGGCTCTCCGAGGAGGGGCCCGTCACGATCGAGGCGCTGGCGGGCGACATGGCCGCGCTGATGGACCGCCATGGGCTCGCGCGCGCCGTCCTCTGCGGCGTCTCGGTGGGCGGCATGGTGGCGCAGGCGCTCGCCGCCGCGCGCCCCGACCTCGCGCGCGCCGCGCTGCTGTGCTGCACCGGCCACCGCATCGGGGCGCCCGCCTCCTGGGACGCGCGCATCGCGGCCGTGCGGGAGGGGGGGCTGGCCGGGGTCGCGGACGGGGTGCTCGCGCGCTGGCTCTCGCCCGGCTTCGCCGAGGCCCACCCCGCGCTCGCCGCGGGCTGCCGCGCCATGCTGGTCCGCACGCCGCCCGAGGGCTACGCCGCCACCTGCGCCGCCATCCGCGACGCCGACCTCACCGAGACCGCGCAGCGGCTCGATCTGCCCGTGACCTGCCTCGCGGGCGGGGCCGACGGCGCCACGCCCCCCGCGCTGGTGGCAGAGCTGGCCCGGCTCGTCCCAGGGGCCGGGCTTCGGATCCTGCCCGGCGTCGGGCACCTGCCCTGCCTGGAGGCGCCCGATGCGGTCGCCGAGGCGCTGGCGGACCTGCTGGCCCGCGCGGGGTGAGCGGCGTCTTCGACCACCCCTGGCTCGGCGCGCTCTTCGGCGACGCGGAGGCGCGCGCGATCTGGTCGGCCGAGGCGCAGATGGCGCGCATCCTCGCCTTCGAGGCGGCCTGGTCGCGGGCCCTGGGCGAGGCGGGGCTCGCGGAGCCCGCCGCTGCCGAGGCCGCCGCCGCCGCGATCGAAGCCCACCGGCCCGACATGGCGGACCTCGCGCGCGGCACCGCCCGCGACGGGCTGCCCGTCCCCGCGCTGGTGCGCCAGCTCCGGCGCGCGGCGGGCGATCACGCCGGGGCCGTCCACGAGGGCGCGACCTCGCAGGACGCGATCGACACCGCGCTCGCGCTCGCCATCCGGGACACGACCGACCTCCTCCTGACCCGCCTGGAGGCGCTGGAGGCGGCGCTGGGCGCGCTCGACGCGCGGCACGGGCGCGCGCGCCTGATGGGCCGCACCCGGATGCAAGCGGCCCGCCCCATCGCCGTCTCGACCCGGCTCGCGTCCTGGCGCGACCCGCTCGCGCGCCACTGCGAGCGCCTCGCGGCCCTGCGCCCGCGCGTGGAGCGGGTGCAGGCGGGCGGCGCGGTGGGCGACGCGGCCGCGCTGGGGGACGCGGCGCCGGCCGTGGTCGCGTCGCTGGCCCGCCGGCTCGGGCTCGGCGCGCCGGAGCGCGCCTGGCACGCCCAGCGCGACGGGGTGGCCGAGTGGGGTGCCGCGCTCTCGCTCGTCGCCGGCACGACGGGCAAGATGGGCCAGGACGTCTGCCTCATGGCGCAGCAGGGGCTGGACGAGATCGTGCTGGCGGGCGGCGGCGGCTCCTCGGCCATGGCGCACAAGAGCAACCCCGTGCTGGCCGAGCTGCTGGTGACGCTCGCGCGCTTCGCGGCGGCGCAGCTCGGGGGGCTGCACGGGGCGGTGGTGCACGAGCAGGAGCGCTCGGGCGCGGCCTGGATGCTCGAATGGATGACGCTGCCGCCGCTGGCCCTGGCCGCGGCGCGCTCGCTCTCGGCCGGGCTCGAGCTCTGCGCCCAGGTGGAGCGGATCGGGGAGGCGGCGTGAGGCGGCCGCCATCCTGCGGGGGCCGCCCCGGTTCCGGCCAGCGGCGCGGTGATCGTGACGAGGGACGGCGCGGTCCTGGAAGCGTCGCAAGTGCTGCGTCCTCGCCTTGGCCGCGGCGCCCGGCGAGCACGGGATGGATCCCCATCGGCGGCATCGCCGCCATCACGATCGCGGCGCGGGCGAGGCCCGCGTCGGCCACGCCGAGCCCTGCGGCCTCCACGGCGAGGAGCGCAAGCCACACCGCCAGCGGGGGCAGGACGAGCTTGGGCCCGGGACCACCGCGCCCAGCCGCGGCCCGAGGGCGCGCATGGCGAGCCCTGCGAGCGCCCTGCCGGTCATCACGAGCGAGACCGCGGCGCCCGGGGGCCGCGCATCCCGCACGCGCCGGCTCGCCGCCGTCCCGCCCGGCCCGGCGTGCCGCCCGACCGTGTTGTCTCTCACACCTCCTCGGCCCGAGCTCGGCCGTTCAGGCGGCGTGGCGGAGTCGGCGATGTCACGATCCACGCGATCGACGCGGGCTTCTTGCCCCGGCAGGACGACGTGCCGGGCTCGGGCGCGTCCCGGGCCCGGCCTGACGGGGGCGTGACGACCGCTCAGGCCCCCTCGGCCGCCGGCACGATGGTCTCGAGGAGCAGCGCGTTGAGCTCGCCCACATGGCCGTCGGAGCGCGCGGGAAGGGTCGGGTCCGACGTCGCCACCACCGTCAGCGCGAGGTCGGGGACGACGTAGACCATCTGCCCCCCGTAGCCCCGCGCATAGGCGACGAGCCGCCCCTCTGCGCGCCGCAGGAACCAGCCGTAGCCGTAGCGGTCGCCCGAGAAGGGCGAGCGGGTCCGCGGCGCCCACGACGCCTCGACCCAGGAGGGCGGCACGACCGCGCGGCCCTCCCACTCGCCGCCCCGCCGCCACGTCTCGCCGAAGCGCAGGAGCGCCATCGGCGAGAGCGCCATCTCGTTGCCGCCCATGTAGCGGCCCTGCGGGTCGCGCGTCCAGGGCGGGATCTCGATGTCGAGGGGCTCGCCCAGCCGCTCGCGGGCCAGGGTCAGAAGGCTCTCGCCCGCGGCCTCGGCCAGCAGCGCGCCGAGCAGGTGGTAGGAGCCCGTGGAGTAGAGGAACCGCCCGCCGGGCTCGGCCACGAAGGGCCGCGAGAGCGCGTCGGCCACCCAGTCGGGGCTCTCCACCCAGGCGCCGTAGCTCGGCCCCGAGGTGCGCTCGATCCCCGCGCGCATGGTCAGCAGATCCTCGACCGTGATCGCGGCCGCGCGCGGGTCGGCGCCCGGGGGGAGGTCGAGGAAGTCCGCGATGGGCTGGTCCACGCCCCGGATCTCGCCGCGGTCGATGGCGATCCCCGTGAGCGTGGCGACGATCGTCTTCGACACCGACTTGACGTTCACCGGCCGGTCGAGCGGCGGGCCGCGGAACGCCTCGGCCAGCGCGACCTCGCCGCCGCGCGCGACGATCAGCGCGTGGAGCTGGTCGAGCCCGGCCGCCCGCCGCGCGGCCTCCTCCAGATCGGCCGGGGCAAGGGCCGCGGCTCGGCCCGGCGCGGCGAGCGCGGCGAGCCCGCCCAGCACCGCGCGCCGCGTCGGCCCGCGCCTCACCGTGGCGCCCCCCGCTCGGGGGCCTGCGAGAGCTGGAGCTCGCGCAGGAGCTTGCGCTCGATGGCCTCGGCGAAGGCCTCGCTCCCGTCCGCCGTCACCACGAAGGCGTCCTCGCCCGCGACGATGCGCTCGCGGAAGAGGGATTCCAGCTCGGGCCCGCCCGCGCGCCCGCTCGCGCACTCGCGGCAGAGCACCGCCAGGCCGTTGATCGTGATGCCCGCGTCGAGCGCGGCCCGCCGGCCCTCCTCGATGCCCGGCCCGTTCCAGTTGTTGGCGCTGTCGGCCGACAGGTCGATGACGCGGCGCAGCCCGGTGTGCCCGTTGGCCTCGATCATCTCGACGCCCTTCAGCAGCGCGGCCCCGATGGCGTTGCGCCCGCGGGCGCGGCGCGGCGCGGCGAGCAGGGCGTCCGCGAAGCGCGCCACGTCCTGCGGCCCCGCGATCACGCTCCAGTCCACCACCACGTCCTGGGAGGCGAGCGCCCCCCACTCGACATAGGCCACGGCGACCCGCCCGAGCGGGCCGCCCGTGAGCGCCGCGACCACGTCCGCGTCGGCCATCGCCTCGGCGTAGCCCCGGCGCTGGAAGCGGATCTCGTCGTCGTCGATCGAGCCCGTGGCGTCGGCGAGGAGAACCAGCTCCAGGTCCACGTCCTCCAGGGGCTGCGCCGAGGCGGGCCCGGCCAGCGCGAGCGCGGCGAGCAGCGCCAGGGCGAGCGGCGCGGAGGCCGCGGGGATGAGACGCATCGGGACGCTTCCTGCCTGGGGCCTCGATCAGTCTAGCACGCCGGGCGCCGTCGCCCAACGGCGGCGCGGCGCGAGGCGCCGGGCTCGCCTTCCGCCCGCTCCACGATCGCCGGGGGCTCGCGCTCCCGCGCCGTCCGCTCACGTCCGCGGGAGCGCGGCGGACCATCGTCGTGCCATTCCGCGCGCCGCGCCTATAACGGGGATGACACTCACCCCACGGAAGGCGCGGGAGCGGGACGCGCCGCCGTCGCGGAGGCCGCCATGTCGCCCATTCGGCAGATCGCCCTCGGGCTCGCCCTCACGGCCGCGGTGGTGGCCGGCTGGATCGCGTTCGTGCCGTCCGCGGGCGCCTACCTGGAGCGCTGGGGCGTGCTCGACCTCCTCGGCATGGAGCGGGCCGAGGCCGCGCAGGAGCCCGAGGGCCGCGGGTTCGGCGGCGGCGGGGGGCCACAGGCCGTCGTGGTGGCCGAGGTGGGCCGCCGCGTGCTCGACGACCGGGTGGAGGCCATCGGCGACGGCGAGGCCCTGCGCTCGGTCACCCTGCGCTCGGAGGCGACGGGGACCGTCGAGGCGGTCGAGGTCGAGGCGGGAGGCCGGGTCGAGGCGGGCGCGGTCGTCGTCCGGCTCGACGCGGAGGCCGAGCGGCTCGCCCTGGAGCGCGCGCGGCTCGTGCTCGACGACGCCGAGGCGGAGGTGGAGCGCGCGACGCGGCTCGCCGACCGCGGCGCCGTCACGGCCGTGCAGTCCGACGAGGCGGAGCTCGCGCTCAGGACCGCGCGGCTGGGCGTGCGCGCGGCCGAGCTCGACCTCGCGCGCCGGACGATCCGCGCGCCCTTCGCGGGCTGGATCGGGCTGATCGAGGTCGAGGAGGGCGACCGGATCGCCGCGCAGGAGGAAATCGCGGTGCTCGCCGACCGCTCGGCGATCGTGGTCGAGTTCCGCGTGCCCGAGCGGGCGGTCTCGGACCTGCGCCTCGGCACGGCGTTCGAGGCCACGCCGCTGGCGCTCCCCGAGCGGACGCTCGCGGGCGAGGTCACGGCGATCGACAACCTGGTCGATCGGACCAGCCGCACGCTCAAGGTCGAGGGGCGCCTCGCCAACGAGGACGACCTGCTGCGCGGCGGCATGGCCTTCGCCGTCGAGATGGCGATCCCCGGCGAGGCGCTGCCGGCCGTGGACCCGCTCGCCGTGCAGTGGTCGAGCGAGGGCTCCTACGTCTGGGCGGTGCGCGAGGGGCGCGCGGCGCGCGTGCCGGTCTCGATCCGGCAGCGCGACGCCGACGCGGTGCTCGTGGAGGCCGACCTCGCGCCGGGCGACCCGGTGGTGGTCGAAGGCGTCCAGAGCCTGCGCGACGGCGCCGAGGTCGCGCCCGCGGCGGGGGCGGAGGGATGAGCGAGGCCGGCCCCGCGGCCGGGCGGGACGCCCCGGAGGCGGGGCGCTCGGGCGTGGCGCTCTTCGTGCGCCGCCCGATCCTGGCCTTCGTGCTGAGCGCGCTGATCGTGATCGCGGGGCTCGCGGGGCTGCTCGGCGTCGAGATCCGCGAGCTTCCCAACGTGGACCGCCCCGTGGTGACGATCACCACCGAGTTCCCCGGCGCCTCGCCCGAGACGGTGGACCAGGAGGTGACGGGCCGGATCGAGGGCGCGGTGGGCCGGGTCTCGGGCGTGCGCTCGATCTCGTCCAACTCCCGCTTCGGGAGGAGCCGCGTGACCCTGGAGTTCGACGACGGCGCGGATCTCGACGTGGCCGCGACCGACGCCCGCGACGCCGTGGCGCGCGTCGCGGGCCAGATCCCCGAGGACGCCGAGGAGCCCGAGATCGTCAAGGCCGACGCCAACGGCGAGCCCGTCGTGCGCGTCGCCGTCACCTCGGCGACCCGCTCGCCCGAGGATTCTGACGCGGCTGGTGCAGGAGCGCGTCGAGGACCGGCTGATCTCCGTCCCCGGCGTCGCGGACCTGCAGATCTACGGCGACCGCGAGCCCATCTTCCGGGTGGACGTGGACATGCTGGGGCTGGCCGCCCGCGGCCTGACGCTGGCCGACCTGCGCGCCGCCCTCTCGGACGTGGCCTTCGACGCGCCCGCGGGGGATCTCTCCGGCGCGCGCCAGACGCTCGCCGTGCGCTCCACCGCCACCGTCGCCACGCCCGAGGGCTTCGAGGCGCTGGAGGTGGCCCCCGACGTGCGGCTGGGCGACGTGGCCACCGTCACGCTCGGGCCCGAGGCCGACCAGACCGTGCTGCGCGCCAACGGCGAGAGCGGGATGGGCCTCGGCATCATCCGCCAGGCGACCTCCAACACGCTCGAGATCTCGGCCGCCGTGCGCGAGGTCGTGGCAGGGCTCCAGCAGACGCTGCCCGAGGACGTGGACATCTTCGTGACCTCCGACGACGCGGTGTTCATCCGGGGCTCGATCGAGGAGGTGCTGCGCACGCTCGCGCTCGCCGTGGGCATCGTCGTGGCGGTGATCTTCGTCTTCCTGCGCGACTGGCGCGCAACGCTGATCCCGGCGCTCACGATGCCGGTGGCGCTCGTGGGCACGCTGGCCGCGATCTACCTCGCGGGCTTCTCGGTCAACATCCTGACGCTGCTGGCGCTCGTGCTGGCCACCGGCATGGTGGTGGACGACGCGATCGTGGTGCTGGAGAACATCGTGCGAAGGCGCGCCGAGGGGATCGGCCCGCGCGCCGCGGCCGTGCTCGGCACGCGCGAGGTGTTCTTCGCCGTGGTGACGACGACGGCGACGCTGGCGGCGGTGTTCGTGCCTTTGTCCTTCCTGCCGGGCCAGGTGGGCGGCCTCTTCCGCGAGTTCGGCTTCACGCTCGCCATGGCGGTGCTCCTGTCCTCCGTGGTCGCGCTCACGCTCTGCCCGGTCCTCGCCAGCCGCCTGCTGACGCGCGAGCCGGGCCCCGCGCACGGACCGCTCGCTTGGCTGGGCTCCCGCCTCGTGGCCCTCTACGGCCTCCTGCTGCGCGCAGCCCTCGC
Source organism: uncultured Alphaproteobacteria bacterium (assembly GCA_963799455.1). Taxonomy (GTDB): domain Bacteria; phylum Pseudomonadota; class Alphaproteobacteria; order Rhodobacterales; family Rhodobacteraceae; genus CAWCXF01. The sequence continues at coordinate 1,262,480 of CAWCXF010000008.1, forward strand.
CGCCCCCCTCGTCGTGGTGCTCGCGGCCGGGCTCTTCGCGGCCACCGCCGCCATGATGGCGGGCGGCATCCGCCAGGAGCTGACGCCGGCCGAGGACCGCGCCGTGGCGCTCCTCAGCGTCACCACGCCCCAGGGCGTCTCGCTGGGCTACACCACCGCGAAGATGCGCGAGATCGAGGCCGCGGTGGAGCCGCTGCGCGCGTCCGGCGAGATCACCAACGTCTTCTCGATCACGGGCTTCGGCTCGGACAACCGCGGCTTCATGGTCATGACGCTCGCCCCCTGGGACGAGCGCGAGCGCGCGCAGGGCGCGATCGTGGACGAGATCAACGGCGCGCTGCGCTCGATCGTGGGCGTGCGCGCCTTCGCCATCCAGCCCAACTCGCTGGGCATCCGCGGCGCCGGGCGCGGCCTCACCTTCGCCGTCACCGGCGACAGCTACGCGCAGCTGGCCGGGGTCGCCGACCGCCTCGTGGCGCGGATGCAGCAGGAGCCCGCCTTCGGCGACGTGCGCCTGGAGTACGAGACCACCCAGCCGCAGCTCTTCGTGGAGATCGACCGCGCGCGGGCCTCGGACCTCGGCGTGGAGATCGCGGGGCTCGGGGAGGCGCTGCGCGCGGTGCTCGACGGGCGCACGGTGGGCTCGGTCTTCATCGACGACCGGAGCTACGACATCCAGCTCGTCTCGACCTCCGACCCGGTGGACGACCCGGGCGACCTGGAGCGCGTCTTCGTGCGGGCCGGCGATGGGCAGATGGTGCCGATGTCGAGCTTCGTGACGCTCACCGAGCGCGCCGTGGCGCCCGAGCTGGAGCGCGAGGGCCAGAACCGCTCGGTCGAGATCTCGGCCTCGCTCACGCCCGATCTCTCGCTCGGCGACGCGCTCGCCAGCGTCGAGGGCCTCGCCCCGGAGGTGCTGGCCGACGAGAACCGGATCGTGCCGCTCGCCGAGGCGGCCACGCTGGAGCAGACCTCCTCGGGCCTCCTCGTCACCTTCGGCTTCGCGATCCTGATCGTGCTCCTCGTCCTCGCGGCGCAGTTCGAGAGCTTCGTCTCGGCGCTCGTGGTGATGGCGACGGTTCCCCTGGGGCTCGCCTGCGCGGTCGTGGCGATGGCGGCGACCGGGCTCAGCCTCAACGTCTACAGCCAGATCGGGCTCGTGATGCTGATCGGCATCATGGCCAAGAACGGCATCCTGATCGTGGAGTTCGCCAACCGGCGCCGCGACGAGGGCGCGGGCGTGCGCGAGGCGATCGAGGACGCCTGCACGATCCGGCTGCGGCCGGTGATGATGACCATGGCCTCCACCGTGCTGGGCGGCGTGCCGCTGATCCTGTCCTCGGGCGCGGGCTCGGAGGCGCGCGAGGCGCTGGGCTGGGTCATCGTCGGCGGCCTCGGCCTCGCCACGCTCGCGACGCTTCTGGTGACGCCGGTGGCCTACCTGCTCCTCGCCCGCTTCGCCGCGCCCAGGGCCGAGGGCGAGGCGCGGCTCGCAGACGAGCTGAGGGCGGCCCAACCGGGCCGGCCGGCCCAGGCCTGAGCGGGCCCGTCCCCCGTCCTCGCCCTCGAGCCTCCCTCGCCCTCGAGCCCCCTGCGGAGGCGTCAGGCGATCGGCCTCCCGGCGTGCCCGGTCGGGGCCGGAGGACCGCCCCCCCCTGTCGCTCAAGCGGGCTCGCGGAGGAACTCGTCGAAGAAGGCGAGGGTGCGCTCCCAGGCGAGCGAGGCGGCCTCGGCGTCGTAGCGCGGCGTGGTGTCGTTGTGGAAGCCGTGGTTCACGCCCGGGTAGAAGTGGACGGAGAAGGTCTTCTGGTTCTCGCGCAGCGCGTCGGAGTAGGCGTCCCATCCGGCGTTGATGCGCTCGTCGAGGCCTGCGTAGTGGATCATCAGCGGCGCCTCGATGGCGGGCACGTCGGAGGCCTCGGGCTGGCGGCCGTAGAACGGCACGGATGCCCCGAGGTCGGGGTAGGCCACCGCGAGCGCGTTGCACACGCCCCCCCCGTAGCAAAAGCCCACGCAGCCCACGCGGGTGGTGTCGTCGCGGTCGCGCAGGTGCTCGAAGGCGGCGAAGAAGTCCTCCATGAGCCGCGCGGGGTCGAGCGAGGCCTGCATCTCGCGCCCCTCCTCGTCGGTGCCGGGGTAGCCGCCGAGCGAGGTGAGCCCGTCGGGGCCGAAGGCGAGGTAGCCCGCCTTGGCCGCGCGCCGCACCACGTCCTCGACATAGGGGTTGAGGCCGCGGTTCTCGTGGATCACCAGAACGGCGGGCAGCGGGCCGGAGGCGCCCGCGGGCCGCGCCATCAGGCCGCGGATCGTGCCGGTGCCCTCGGGGCTCTCGTAGGAGACGGTCTCGGTCTCGATGCCGGGGTCGTCGGGCGCCACCTGCTGGGCGAGCGCGTAGTCGGGGCGCAGCTGCTCGAGCAGCGCAGCGCCCGTGACGCCCACGGCGGCGTAGCGGCCCGCCTGCGCGACGAACTCGCGCTTGGTGATCCGCCCGTGCACGTAGCCGTCGAAGATCTCCAGGATCCGGGGGTCGAAGTCGCTGGCCGATTTGCGGGTCATCGGGTCATCTCCTGTGGGACGGGCGCGGGCCGACGCTGAACCACGCCCGCGCGTTCCGGAAGTGAAATCGTCACGACCGGCCCCGGCGCTCGCGTCCCGCCCGGAGCGGGTTGCCCGGAGAGGGACGCAGGGCGGCTGCGCCCGGCGCATCGCCGGCTCACTCGAGCCCGAAGTCGCCCACGACGGGGTAGTGATCGGAGGGCCAGTCGCCCTCGAACCGCCGCCGCAGCACGATCGGCGCGCCGATCGGGGCAACGCCGGGGCCAAACGCCAGATGGTCGATGGCGCCGAAGAGGTTGAGCCCGCGGTCGAAGTGGAAGGTCGCCCCCGCCACGGGCGCGAAGGCGAGCCCCGCGGCCTCCAGGATCTCCAGGGTCGGCGAGCCGGCCCGCGCGTTGAGGTCGCCCGCGAGCAGCACGGTCTCGCCCGCCGCGATCCGGGAGGCCACGCGGGCCGCCACCAGCTCGGCCGCGCCGCGGCGGTTCGTCCAGCTTCGCGCGTCGAGGTGGACGTTGAGGAGGGTGAACGCCGCGCCGTCTCGTCGGTCCCGGAAGCGCGCCCAGGAGGCGAAGGACGGCGGCGCGCCGTCGAAGCCGCGGGAGTAGAGGGCCTCCGGCGTCTCGGAGAAGAAGAACCAGCCCTGTTCGAGGAGCGCCAGGCGGGCCCGGCGGTAGAGGATGGGCTGGGTCGAGGGGAACGCGCTCGGATCGCCCGCAGCCGCCGCGGCGTAGGCGGGATTGCGCGCGAGCAGCCAGTCGAGCGCGAGGTTGACGCGGCTCTCCGAGCCGCCCGCGAAGCTCTCCATCTCCTGGAACGCCACCGCGTCGGCGCCCATGGCCTCGAAGGCGGCGTCGAGCGAACCGCGCCGGCGCTCCCAGTCCCCCACCGACCACGGCCCCGTCGCCTCGTTGAGCCGGATGTAGTGGACGTTCAGCGTGGCCACCCGCAGCGCTCCCTTCGGCGCGGGCCCGAGCGCCGCGCCGCCGGAGAGCCGCCAGGCCTGGCAGCCCACGACGAGCGCCGCCGTCAGGGCCAGGAGGCCGAACGCCCGGATGAGCCTGCGCAGCATGTCGTCCCTCCTTCGCGAGCGGCCGCCCGAACGTGACAGTCACACTTCGCCACGGTCCGCGCCCATGGTCGATGGCGGTGAACGCCTCTCGGGACGAGCTGCGCGAAGGGGTCCGGCACGGGCGCCTTTGTGCGGCCCTTCGGTCCCCGCGGCCCGACACGGCTCCGAACGGAGTGCCCGCCCCACAGCTTCCCGCCATGCGGGGCCATCATGCGCTGCCAGCATCACGCCGCCGCGGGCTCGGCTGATCCCCGCGAGCGCGCTCGCGGCCTGTGCCGCGGCCGGTCTCGCCGTGCCGCGCGCAGGGCCGCGGCTCGAGGCCGCCGCGATCGCGCGCGGCGAGAACCTCGCGCGCGTCGGCGACCGCCTCGCGTGGCCACTCCGCGCGGGACGGCGCGCGCTCGCGGGGGGTCGGCCGGTCCCGACGCCGTTCGGGGTCGTCCACAGCGCCAACGTCACGCCCGACGCAGGGACCGGCATCGGCGGTCGGACCCTCGCCGAGTTCGACGGCGCGATGCGACGGGGCGTCGATCCCGAGGGGCGCCGCCTCTTCCCGGCGCACCCCTACACCCACTCGACCCGGCTCGCTGACGCGGACGTCGAGGCGCTCTGCGCCCACGCCGTGACGCGGGCCCCCGTGCGCAACGTGCCGCCGCCCCATGACCCGGCCTTCCCGGAGGTGGCGCGGCTGGCGCTCGGGGGCTGGGGGGCCCGCTGCTTCGACCCCGGGCCCACCCGGCCCATCGAGGCGCGGGACGAGGCCCCGAGCCGCGGCGCCTGGCTCGCCGAGGGGCTCTCGCGTCGCGGCGCCTGCCGAACGCCGCGCGAGGCCCTGGAGGGCGAGGTCGAGGATCGGCAATGGTCCGGCGGCATGTCGGCCGGCCGGAGCGCCTCCGCCATCGACGAGGCGAGCCACGCCCCGATCCCGCGGGACGAGCCGCGATGGCGTTCCACCTGCGGCACGTCCGGCACGAGCCGCACGGCGTCTCGCGCGGGCCCATGGCGCACGTCACGCACGCGCTCGGCCTCGTGGACCCCGCGGACGTGGAGGCCATCGCGCTACACCGTCTCGGTCACGGGGCCGCCCGAGGGGCGCGACGCGGCGACGCCCCGGCCGGGCCCGGGATCCCTCGCCGGCCCCAAGGGCACCCGTCAGGAGAGCGACACCCAGGGGATGCCCGAGGCGGAGCCGGCGGGAGGCGATGCGCGCGGCCGCGCGATCTGGGCCGGCGCCTGCGCGGGCTGCCACGACGGCGGCCGGCCGCGGCCCTTCGGGGGGCTCTCGCTGCGTCTCCACCTTTGCCGTGAACGCGCCCGACCCGCAGGGCATCGGCGACGTGACGCCGTTCGGCCCGCCGCCCGCCGAGGGCGCGGCGAGCGCGGTCGCGCCGGGCGCCGCCGCCGTGCTGTCCGACGCCGACATGGTGGCGCTCCCCGACCGCATCCGCGCCGCCTACACCGACCGGCCGCCCGGGACGGGCCTCGACGCGCTGGTGCGCGACACGCGCTCGGGGGCGCATCCCGTCGCGCGCCTTCCCGGACGGGCAGGCCGCTCGGTGCGGCTTCCGCATCCCCGGGATCGTCGCCGCCCTGCCCGCGCTCCTCGAGGCCGGGCCCGAGGCCGACGAGGCGCGCATCCGCGAGGCGCTGCGCCGGAACCTCCGCCGCTGCGGCACGCATCGCGCGTCCTGCGCGCCGCGATCCGCGCCCGCGATCTCATGGCCGAGGAGTCGGGATCGTGAGCCGCGGGGGGGGGCGGGGATGACGTGGCTCGAGGCGTCGTGGCCGGGCGGGCTGGTGGTGGCCTTCGCCCTCGCCGGCCCCGTCGCTGCGCGGGGGGAGAGCGCGGACGAGGGGCTGCCCGGCGACCTGTCGAAGGCGCCGCGTCTCGACGGCTGGGTCCGGATCGGCCCCGACGGCGCGGCGACGGTGTTCACCGGCCAGGCCGAGATCGGGCAGGGGCTCAAGACCGCGATCGCGCAGGTCGCCGCCGAGGAGCCGGTCCTGGAGCCGGTCCTGGAGCCGGTCTTGGAGCCGGAGGCCGTGGGCCTCGTCACGGCCGACACCGGCGCGACCCCGGACGAGGGGTGCGCCGCCGGCTCGGCTTCCATGCCGGAGGGGGCAGTGGCCGTGCGCGCCGCCGCCGCCGCCGTCCGCGCCCTCCTCCTCCGAGAGGCGCCTCGGCGCGGCGCAGGACGGCTCGACCGCCTCGGGCGGCACCGTGCGCGCCCCGACGGCCGCGCCCTCGGCTGCGGCGCGCTCGCCGCGGGGATCGCGCTTGCGGTGCGCGCGACCCGACGCGCCGCCATCGCCGCGCTGCTCGGGATGCCGCTGGAGCGCGTCCGGCTTCGTCCACGAGGAGGGATCCGGCCGCTATGGCCACGACGGCGCGGACGACGCGGCCGCCGACGCAGCACTTCTCCCGCTTCGCCCCCCGCGCCAGCTCGTGGCCGGTTTCGGCCTCGCGCCCGGCGAGCACAGCAGCGGCCCCGCCCTGATCCCGCCCCATCCCGCCCCGTCCCGCCCCGTCCCGGTGGACGCGGTCGGGCCGCGACGCGCGCCGTCGGGGCCGGTGAGCGGGGGGGCGGCGCCGCGCGCGGTCGGCGCGGGCCGCGGGACCCCTCGATCCGGCCGAGCGGGCCCGGCCGGGCCGCGTGTGGGAGAGCCACCCAGCCAGGGCAGGATCGTGAACCTGGCACGCAGCTCCGCAAGGGCGTCGGCCGTTGGGCGGAGATCTGATCCGAAGGACCGCCCGGAGTGCGGCGACGGGCGGCGAAAGCGCCAGCACGGGTCGGTGCGGCTCTGACATGGCCTTGATGTTCTGATCGATGAGCGTAAAGTCGCCTATGGATGGAAGTGGTCATCCGCGCCGTCGCCGAGACGACCGAGGCGTCCCGCGCCGCGCGAGGGCCCTGGTGGGACACGCTCGCACCTCGCAGCGCAGCCGAACGGCAGGCGCGGCTCGTCGCGGTCGGGGAGGGGGCGATGACGGGCGCCTGTGCGCCGCCCCATTCATGTTTGGTTCGAGGCTCGCGTGATGCTTCATCGGGATCTCTCGCGTCCGGAGGCCTTCCGCCTCCTGGGGCTTTCGCACTCGCCGTTCGGTCCGCTCGACGATCCGGCCTCGGCCTGGCCGAGGCCGTCGGTCCTCGGGAACGTGCGGAGAGCCCTCGCCGGCGGTGCCGCCGCGCTGGCGATCACGGGCGACGAGGGGCGTGGCAAGACGTCCCTGATCGGCCCTCTGACGGCCGCCCTCGGCGAGGGGTTCACGGTCGGCGTCCTGGCCCCCGGGCCGGCCGAGGACGGGGTGCGGCGCGTCCTGAGCGCCTTCGAGCCCAAGGGCGCGGCGCTGGCGCGCCTCGAGGCTCGCGACCGCCTGCGCGATCTCCTGGAGAGGCGCCAGCGCGAGGGCCGGCCATGCGTCCTTCTCGCCGACGACGCGCACCGCATCCCGGAGTCGTTGGCCTCGGCGATCGAGAGGTTCGTCGGCCCCGGCCCCGGCCCCGGCGCCGACGGCGGCGCGGCGCTGAGGGTCGTCCTGGCGGCCCCGCACGCGGACCTCAGCAGAAGCCCCTCGAGGGCCCTGCCGCGCGTCGAGATCAGGTTGGGGCCGCTGAGGCCGGAGGAGGCCGTGGCCTACATCCGCCATCGCCTCCGCCTCGCGGGCGGGCCGGCGGACCTGTTCGACGAGGCGGCGGCGCGCGAGCTCGGCTCGGCGTCGGGCGGAGCGCCGCGGGTGCTGGACCTGCTCGGCGCCGCCTGCCTCGAGGCCGCGGCGGCGCGCGGGGCGCGCCGGATCGACGTCGATGTCGTGCGCGCCGTGTCGGAGGCGACGCGCGGCGCCCCTTCGCGAGCGCCGCTCGGCGGCGCGCGCTCGGGTCCGGCCGTCGAGACCGAGCCGGACGCGGCCCCCACGGCGCGGTCCTTCGAGCATCTCTGGATGCCGGCGGGGCCGGACGAGTTCCTGTTCTCCCCGTCGCCGAAGCCCGCCTCGCCCGGCCGGGCCGGACGCGCCTCGGCCGGCGCGGGGCCGGCGGTCGTGGCGGCCGGCGCGGGGCCGGCGGTCGTGGCGGCCATCCCTGCCCCGGCGGCGTCCAAGGCCCGCGCACCGCACGCTCCGGCCGAACGCCCCGATCCGGTGCGAATGGCGAGCGTCGGGGGGGTCCGGGGCCCTGGCCAGGCACGCGCCGCCCAGCGCCCGGACCGCGTTCGCGCGGCCGAGCCCGTCGCGCCCCGAGGCGCTTCGCGCGGGTGGGTCGCCGCCTCGACCGGCGGCATGATGGTCGCGGGCATGGTGATCGGCGCCGGGATCGGCTGGCAGGTGGCGCCGTGGAGCTTCGCCGCAGGAGCGGGGGGACACCCGCGCAGGCCGCGACGCCGATCCGCGTGGGCGCCGCCGCCGAACGATCCGGGACGTTCCCGTCGCCGGCCGTCTCGGCCGTTCCCGCCGCCGCCGAGCGCCGGCCGAGCGGCGACGCGAGCGCCCCCCCTGCCTCGTTGGCGGCTCCTTCGCGGGAATGGGAGTCCGACGCCCGCACGCTCTACGAGCGCGCCGTGGATTTGGCGATGGAGGATCCGGAGGCCGCGATCGTGGCCTACGCCCGGGCGGCCTTGCGCGGCCACGCCCGCTCCGCTCGGTATCTGGGGCAGATCTGACGAGATCGGGGATGGGGTGGAGGCGAGCCCCGGGCTCGCCCGAGCGTGGTACGACTTCGGCGAGGCCGGGCGCGAGGCCGCGCGTCGGGGCTCTCCCGACGCGGCCTCGGGCTCGATCGCCCGTCCGGCGCGCCGGTCCCGATGTTCTCCGCGCGGATGCCGGACGGCACCGTGGAGCTGGTCTGGAGCGGGGCGGGCGGCGAGGCGGGCTACAGGGTCGAGTTCGCGCGCGATCCGTCGACAGGGCCCCTGGAGCCCTTCGGCACGACGATCTCGGCGGCGCTGGTCGCGGTCCCGCAGGACATCGCGTTCTGGCGCGTGGCCGCCGGGGACGGGGCGCCCGAGGGCTGGACGCCCATCGGACCGCCCGCCGCCCCCTAGGCCCCGCGCGCCCGTCAGCCGCGCCCGTCAGCCGCGCCTGTCAGCCTCGCCCGTCAGCAGCCCACGAGATCGCAGACCTGCTGCCGGTAGACCCGGTTGGCCTCCGAGTTCGACGAGCGCGTCCTCCTCCGCCGGGGCCGGGGAGGCCGCCGCCGCGGCCGGCTGCTCGGGGGCCTGGCAGGTGAACTCGTAGTCGGGCCGCAGGCCGCGGGTGACGCAGGCGCTCACCTCCCACCCCGGCGGGATGTCCGTCAGGTCGATCTGGTTCCACTTCGGGTGGCCGTTCTGCCGAAGCTCGTCGAGCCGCGTGACGACGAGGTGTGCTACGTCCGACACGGCGTCGCAGGCCTCGCGGTGATACGGGTTCTTCTCGGGATCGTACTCGAAGGTCATCAGGACGGCCTTGATGGCCACCGTCTCCACCGCTTCCTGCTGGTAGTCGTAGGTGCCGGCCGGGATGGTGGTGGGCTGATAGACGGCCTGCAGCGTCGGGTCCGAGACCGGCAGGATGTGGAACGCCTCGCCGTCGATCTCGGGCGACTCCAGCAGCGCCGTGGGCGCCCCGGCGACGAAGAAGAAGGCGTCCAGATCGCCGTCCAGCAGCTCCGCCAGCATCTCGTCGAACGGGGCGGACACGCGCTCGGACGGATCGACGCCCGTGAGGCCGAGCATGAGCGAGGCGGTGAGGAAGGTGCCGCTGCCCTCGGGGCCCACGCCGACGCGCTGGCCGTCCAGGCCGTCGAGGGCCTCGATGTCCCGACGCGCTAGGATCTGGACCTCCTCGTCGTAGAGCGGCAGGGCGATGCGCATGCCGTAGGCGGCGCTCCGGATCGCGGGGTCGTTCGCGGCGTAGGTCCGCACGTATTCCAGGATGTCCGACTGCGTCATCCCGAACTGGGTGTAGGGGCGCTTGCGGACCGCGAGGAAGTTCTCGAACCCGCCCTCGGTCTCCAGCGCCTCCACGTCGAGGCCGCAGGAGGCGGCGAGATCGCCGATGTCGCGCGCGATCTGGATGTAGGTCCCGGTGCCGGGGCCGCCCATGATGGTCTTGCGGTACTCCTGGGCGTGGACCGCCAGCGCGCTCCCTCCCACGACCGACGCGGCGAGGATCAGGATCCGGCCCAGGCCCCGAGGCGCCGGGCGGGGGGGTGATCGCATGTCGTGACCTCCGGTGTTCGGAGCCCGGCGCCTGGGCGGCGCCTCAGCAGGGCCCCAGGGCTTGAATGAGCGACAGCAACGTCTGCCGGTTGGGACGCCCGAAGACCTCCGTGAGCGCCTCGGTGGCGCAGACCCCCTCCGAGAGCCGCGCTTCGAGCCTGCCCATCTCGTCGCGGCTCGCGCGCGCCAGCCCCGGCGCCCGAGCGATCGCCGCCCGCACGGCGTCGGGCGAGGGCCCGGGCCCTCCTTCGGCCTCAGGCCGGGGCTCGGCGACGGCCTGCGCGGGCTCCTCCCGCGCGACGACCTCCTGCGCCTGGATCGCGGCCAGCCGCTCGGCCGCCGTGACGCGCTCGGCGTCGAGGGCGGCGATCGCCTCGGTGAGCGCCGCGGCCCTCTGCTCGAGGGCGGCGAGACGGTCCGCCGCGTCGCCCTCCGCCCGCTCCGCGGCCGTGCGCCGCTCCTCGGTCTCGGCCGCGTCGCGCCGAGCGGTCGCCTGGGCCTCGTCGAGATCGCTCAGGGCGGCCTGGGCCGCGATCGCCTCCGCGCGCACCTCATCGAGCCGCGCCTCGGCCTCCTCGAGGGCAGCCTGGCGCTCCTCCAGCGCGGCGCCCGTCGATCGGAGCCGCTCCTGGGCCGCCTCGATCTCCCCTTCGACCTCCTCGCGCCGAGCCTCGGCTCCTCGAACGGCGGCCTCCTGGCCCGCGAGCGCGGCCCGGGCGGCCTCCGCCCGGTCCTGGGTGGACGCGAGGCCCTCGCGGGCTCGCGCCAGGGCCTCCTCGGCGTCGTCCCCCTCGGCGTCGAGGGCCGCGACGGCCTCCCGGCGCTGCGCGATCGTCGCGTCGAGGTCGGCCAGCGCCGCCTCGCGCTCGGTGACGGTCTGCGCCAGCGCGTCGCCCTGGGCTCGCAGCTCGGCCGCACGAGCCCGCGCCGACTCGGCGGCCGCCTCCTCTTCCTCGCGGCGGGCCTCGGCCTCCGACAGGGCGGCCCGGGCGGCGGCGGCGCTCTGCTCGACCTCGCCCAGCTCCGTGCGCGCGGCCTCCAGCCCGGCGACCGCGCCGCCGATCTCGGCCCGTCGCGCCGACGCCTCCTCGATGTCCCGACGCACCGTCTCGAGGTCGGCCCGCAGCCCCGTCAGCTCGGACCGCGCGGCCTCGCCCTCCGCCTCGCTCTGCGCGCGCCGGCTCTCGGCGTCCTGCGCGAGGGACTCGACCTCCCGCCGCAGATCGTCCCGCTGGGCGGCGAGCCGATCGCGCTCCGCCCGGGCCGCCTCCGCGTCCCCTTCGAGCTCGGCGATGATGCGGCGCAGCGCCGCCGTCCGATTGGCCTCTGGACCCGCATCCCCTGGTGGGGCGGCGGTCGGCGGTTCCACCGCCGGGGCGGCGGCCTGATCCTCCGTCGGGGAGGTGGACTGTTCTCCCGCCGAGGCAGTGGTCTGCTCTTCCGCCGAGACGGGGCCTTCCCCGGACGTGGCCTCGCCGGCCGGCACGTCCGGGCCCTGCCGCTCCTGCCCCAGGGCGGGGCTCGCCAGGACGAGAACCGAGAAAGCAGACAGAAACCGCAGCATTCATCACCCTGGCAAGCGTCGTCGGGCTCCCCCTGGCTGTTTGCACTGGATTGGACGGGTTAACAACACAAAGTCTCGGACTTCTTGAAGGCGCCGTCACGAACGTGGTGGAGATTGGCGCGGTGGTGCCCCGGGGGGTGGTGGAGGAGCGCCGGCCTTCGGAGAGGCCCGGGCGGGTCAGGCCGCCGCGGTGGGCAGGCTGACGGGGTCAGTCTGCACGACGCGGGCGAGCGCCTCCAGGCTCATGGTGCGGCGCGTGACGGCCCGTTCGTCGCAGGCCTCGAGCATGAGCGCGCCGACCAGTCGGACGGCGACGACCTCGACGATCTTGCCGACACCGCCTTCGAGTGGACGGCTGCGGCCGGGCGACCGGGAGGGCTTCGGGCAGGCCCCGCTGAACCTGCGCTGGCAGCCCGACCTGCGAGCCCCCCCCCCGAAGGAGGCGCCGATGGATCACCGCCGCGGCAGGCCCACCCCCTGACGATCCGGGCGTCGCTCGAGGCGACGCGGATCAGCGGCCGATGCCTGGCCGAAGCCCACGACCGCTTCGCCCCGACCCCGCGCTGGCGTCCGCGCTCGCCCCGCAGGACGGAGCCCGGCGAGGGCGTCGCCTCGACGATGCGCAGGGATCGAGCGTGCCTGAGCCCCCCGTCGCCCTGCGCGCGCGGGTGCCCGGCGAGCGAGCCGGGCCCGCGGCGACACGGTGGCGAGCCGGCTCGCGGCGCGGCGCGAGCGGGTCGCCGGCGCCGGGCCGTCGGCCGCCCCGCAGGACGAGACCGCCTGCGAGGGCGCCGGCGGCTCGACGCTGCCGCGCCCGGCCCTGGAGCGGCTGCGCGACGCCGTCGTCGCCGGCGTGACCGACCGGGCCCATGTCCTCGCCCCTGACCGGCTGGCGCGCCGCCACGCCTGTCAGGTGCTCATCGTCGAGGCGTTCGACCGGGCCGGCGCCGAGATCGTCCTCGCCGACCACCCCATCGGCGCGGGCGCCGAGCAGGACCTGCTGCTTCAGGCCCAGGGCAGGATCGCCGAGCACGAGCGCGCGAGGATCCCGGGGCGCGCGGCCGACGCGGGCGTCGCCACGCCGCGCGCCCCGGGTCGGTCGGCGCGCCGGGAAAGCGGCCCTCCGGCTGCCGCCACGTGACCAAGGACGAGGGCGGCGGGGCGGCCCGCGTCGAGGTCGCCGAGGACGCCCGGCTCGGGTCCGCCTGATGTCCGCGCGGATCGGGCCGGACCGCCTGGGCCCGCGCGAGGTGTCGCGCCGCCTCGCGCGGGCCGGCCGTGGCCACGAGCGCCGGCAAGCCGCGGCGGGACGCCACCACCATCGCGCTGATGCTGCGCGACGCCGCCGCCGTGGGGCGCGCCGTGTTCGGGCGCCCGCGCCACGTCCAGGCGCCGCCGCGCCTGCGGCCCCTGCGCGGGCGCCCGCATCCGGCGCGCAAGCCGAGCCCCCGGGTCCCCCCGCCGCGCGAGGAGTGGATCGAGGTCGCGGTGCCGGCCCTGGTCGGCCCCGCGGTCCTCAAGGCGGCGCAGGCGCAGATGGGCGAGAACCGCCACCGCCGTCGGGAGCCCCGCCGTCGCCCCGCCGTCGCCCCGCCGTCGCCCCGCCGTCGCCCCGCCGTCGCCCCGGCTGGCCCCGGCTGGCTCCTGCGGGGCCTCGTGGTCGGCCGGCGGTGCGGCCACGCGCTCCATGGCAAGATGGCGGCGCGCGGCCGGGTGGGCGGCCAGCCGGGGCGACCATGGCACCCACCGCCGCACCGGCCCGGACGCGCACCGCCTCGCCGGGCCAGGCCCGTCCGCGGCGACAGGTCGGTGCGCGAGCCGCCGCCTGGAGCAGGCCGTGCGGGACGAGATCCGGGCTGTCATCCGGGCTCTCCTCGAGGATCCCCATCGCGTGGCCGAGGCGAGCCGGCGCCGGCTCGCCCAGGCGCGCGAGAGCCCCGGCGAGGCGGCGGCCGCCGACCTCGACCGCCGGACCGCCGCCCTGCGGCGCGGCATCGGGCGGCTCATCGACGGCTACGGCCTGGGGCCCGACCGAGCGCGACGAGTTCGAGCCCCGCGTCGAGGGGATGAGAGGGCGCCTGTCCCGCGCCGAGGCGGAGCGGCAGACGATGGCCGCCAACGCCGGGGCCGAGCGGGGGCTGACGCTGCTCGTCGGCCGCCTGGAGGCGTCCGCCCACAAGGTCCACAGCGGCCTCGAGAGGCCGGGCCGGGAGGGGACGCGCAGCTCATGCGGGCGATGGTCCGGCGGGTCGAGGTCGACGGGGACCACCTCGACGTCGCCTCCCGGATCCCGCCTCCCTCGCAGCCTGGGGGCGATGGTGGCCCCAGGGCTCGACACCGCCCACACCCGTCGGTGGCCGGCACGATCGTCGAGGTCGTCATGGAGGCCGCGTCGGGGACGGCGCCGCGCGAGCGAGACACGACGCCCCGCAGCTCCACCGCCGCACCCTGCAGGCCGAGGGCGTGGCCGAGCTCGACGCACCCCAGCTCGAGGAGGGCTCCGCCCTCCAGATCACACCCGCCCCCGCCTGGCCCGATGGCCCGGGACCACGCCCGAAACCACACCTCGTCGACGGACGTGACCCGGGCGATGGCGGGCGACCGCGCCCGCACCCGGGTCTGGGCTTCAGTCGGCTCGGCGCCTCTGTCGCGGGCGCCGATCCCCAGCCCGTCCGGGCTTGAAGCATGGCCTTCTCCGTGGAGCGCGTCTCGACGCTGGGCGCCTCGCACCTCACGACCGGGCGTTCTCCTGCCCGGGCTCGGAGCGCAGGGGCGGCGTCACCTCGTAGCCAGCCTCCTCCGGCTCGTCGTCGACGAGCGTCACGCCGCACAGGCCGCGAGCGGCGAGACCGCGGAGGAAGCCGGCCCGAGACAGACCTCGGCCTCGGACGGCCCGGCGGCGAGGCCCAGCACCTCGGCCCAGCACCTCGCACCGCCCGTCCTCGTTCACCGCGACCGCCACCATGACGGCCCGACCGACGGTGAGGGCGGGCCCGCCACCGGTCCGAGGGCGCGCCCGAACGCCGTCCTCGTGGAGCTTCAGATGGGTGGCGTCGAGCCAGAGGGCGGCCACCGGCCCTCGATCGGGCGCGCGAGGGGCGCCCCCACGCGCTCATAGGTCTCCTCGCAGAGCCGGCTCGCCTGGCTCTGCGAGACGCCCCCGCCGCCCACGGCGCGCGACCCCGATCATCGACGGCCCCGGTCGAGACGCCGTGGACGTGGGCCCGCCTCGGATGACGGCCACCAAGGCCTTCTCGGCCGTCCGCCGCGGCTCGAGGAACGAGGGGAAGCAGGAGCCCCGCCTGAGCCGCGGGATCGCAAGATCAAGCCGCCCGGCCCGCGTCTCCCAGGCGCGCTTGCGGCAGCCGTTTCTCTGCGCCGTCCGGTGGGCCGAGCGCATCCCCTTCGCGGCGCCCGTCGCCGCCTCGACCTCCACCTCCGTCAGCCGCCCCGCGGCAAAGGCCAGCATCTCGCGCACGAGATCGGCGTCGGCCTCCTTCTCAACAAACTTGAGAAGGGCGATCCTCTCATCGGTCATCGTCGTCTCCCCGGTCAGGGTCCAGGTCCGGCAACCCGAACCTCTACCCGAAGACCGGCGATGGCCGCCTCAGCGGGGTGCTGTCTCGGAGGTGGTGGAAATCGGGATGACGCGATCTCCGGCGGGGCGAGGTTACGACGTCACGCGGCGAGATCAATCGCCTGATCGGCGAGCGGGTCCTGTCGCGAACGTGGTGGAGTTTCGGGGTTGGCGTAGTCTCCGGGCATTGACCCAACCCTGGACGGCGGTTGCCACCGCCGTGGAGACCACGCCATGGATGAGACTACGACGACGAGCGCGAGCGCGCCATCGCTCGGGGACTGGAGCGACCCGATCGAGGATGGGGTCCGCGGCCGGGTCCGCGCCTTCATCGAGGCGATCCTCGAGGAGGAGCTGGAGGCGGCGCTCGGACGGGCCCGCTACGAGCGGACCGACGAGGGACCGCGGGGGTGGCGCAACGGGCATCGCGAGCGGCAGGTGATCGGCACGTTCGGGCCTGAGACGGTGCGCGTGCCCAGGGCGCGGCTCATGCGCGAGGAGGGCGGCACGGCGGAGTGGCGCTCGAAGGGGCTGCGTCGCTATCAGCGCCTGACCAAGCGCGCGGAGGCGCTGATCGCCGGGGCCTACCTGGCCGGGACCAACACCCGGCGGGTGCGCCGCGCCTTGGCTGCCTTGTTCGACGGGGCTGTCGGCAAGGACGTGGTCAGCCGAGCCTGGCGCAAGGTGAAGACCGACTGGGAGGCGTGGAACGCCCGCGATCTCGGCGCGCAGGACATCGCCCGGCTGATCCTCGACGGCACGGTGGTGCAGGGTGAAGATCGACCGCAAGGCGACCGCCATCTCGCTGCTGGTCGCGGTCGGCGTGCGCCGCGACGGCCAGAAAGTGCTGCTCGCGCTGAAGAGCATGGGTGGCGAGAGCACGGTCGCCTGGACGGCCTTTCTCGAGGACATGACCCGGCGCGGCCTCAAGGCGCCGGAGCTCCTCATCGTCGACGGCGCGCCCGGGCTCGAGGCGGCGCTGGCGGCGCTGTGGCCCGACGTCCCGGCCCAGCGGTGCACGGTTCACAAGCACCGCAACCTGCTCGCCCACGCCCCGAAGCGGCTCCACGACGAGCTGACCGAAGACTACCGCGACATGATCTACGCCGACACGGCGGCCGAGGTGGAGGACCGCCGCAGGGCATTCCTCCGCAAGTGGCGGCTGAAGTGCCGCCCCGTCGCCGACAGCCTCGAGGGTGAGGGGGGACCGTGGCCCCGGTGGGGCCGCGTAAGCCCCCCGAACGGGGATCGGCTCTTCACCTTCACGCGCCTGCCGCTCAGCCAGTGGAAGTCGGCCCGCACGACCAACGCCATCGAGCGGCTGCACGAGGAGTTCAAGCGACGCATCAAGACCCAGACCGTCCTGCCCCAGGCCGAGACCGCGCCCATGCTGTTCTGGGCGCTGCTGGCCTCGGGGCAGATCGTCATGCGCAAGGTCGACGGCTGGGAGAGCCTCTCCGCGCCGCTCGCCGATCAGGCGATTGATCTCGCCGCGTGACGTCGTAACCTCGCCCCGCCGGAGATCGCGTCATCCCGATTTCCACCACCTCCGAGACAGCACCAGGACGATGAGGTCGAAGCGGTCGAGCTTTGCGAGGGCGCCCTCGAGGGCGAGGTCGCGCCGCGCGGCCTGGAGCCTTTGGACGAGGTCTGTGGTGCGGGTGTAGAGCACGCGGTGGCCGGCCTCGATCAGGGCGTGTCCGATGGCACAGAGCAAATGGGTTTTGCCGGCGCCCGAGTTGCCGATGGCGATGAGGTTGGCGCCCGCCTCGAGCCAGTCGCCCGCGGCGAGCGCCTCGATCCGCTTCCGGGGCACCTTCGGCAGGGCCTTGAAGTCGAAGGTGGCGAGCGTCTTGCCGCCCGGCAGATGGGAGGCGTTGAGATGGCGCTGGATGCGGCGGGTCTCGCGTTCGGCCAACTCGCACTCGGCGAGGGCCGCGAGGAAGCGCGCGGCGGGCCAGCCTTCCTTGTCGGCCTGCGGGGCCGAAGCCCTGCCAGCGCCGGGTGAAGCTGGGCAGGCGCAGCGCTGTGAGCATGCTCGGCAGCGTGTGGACGTCGATCTCCCGGGCGGTCATGCGCGCGCCTCAAGCAGCGCGTCGAAGCTCGCGAGCGCGGTGAGCGCGACGGGAACGTCGGCGGGCAGACCGCGGCTGCGCGGCTCGAGCCGGGCACGGAGGGCGCGGGCGTCAGGTGCTCGCCCTTCAGCGAGGTCCTCGGCGATCAGGTGGGCGAGCTGCGGCCTCGCAGCCCTCGTCGTGGGCGAGCGCGAGGAGGCCCACCATGCGCCGACAGGCGTCCTTCTGGGGCAGCGCCTCGGACAGGCACGCCCAGGCCTGGGAGTACTCGGTGCGCGGGAACAGGCTGTCGCGGAAGACCGAGCCGGCGAGCGCCTGAGGCTTGCGCCGAAGGGCATGGATCACGTGGTGGTGGTCGACCACGTGGACGCGCCGTCCGCCGCCTGCGGCACGTCGGCGTGGATGGGTGACGACGCGGGTCGCCCCGAGCCAAGCCTCGATGCGGTCGTCATACACATGGATGCGCAAGCGGTGGCCGATGAGCCGCGCCGGCGCACTGTAGAAGACGCTGTGCACGAGGAAGCCGCCGGTTCGCGTGACGCGCGCGACGAGCTCGGCGAAGTCGGTGGTGCGCCGAGGCGGCAGGGGTCGCAGCGCCGCCATCTCGACATGCACCTTGGCCTCGCGGCGCCGGTTCCGCCGTGCGACGAGCTGATCCACGAAGGTCCGGTACTCGGCGAGCCCGGCGAAGTCGCGTGAGCCGCGCAGGATCAGGGCCTGGTCGAGGGCGGTCTTGAGATGGCGGTGGTGGGACTCGACCGCGCCGTTCTCATGGGCCTCGCCCGGGTTGTTGCGGCTGGCGATCAGGCCGTAGTGGGCGCACAGCTCCTCGTAGCGGCGCGTGGCGTCCTCGGCGGCCTCGCGCGTGAGGTTGCGGTAGGCGGCCGACAAGCTGTCGGTGCGGTGCTCGTGCGGCACGCCGCCGAGGCCCCACAAGGCATTCTGGAGGTTCTCGGCGAGCGCCGTGAAGCTCTCGCCGCCAAGGACCACGGCGGCGTGCTCCCAGCCGCTGTAGGCCAGCGCGAAGTGGTAGAGCCGGTGGTCGAAGGGCGCGCCCGCGATGGTGACGCCAAGCGCGCCCGCGTCGGTGAAGTCCGACAGCGCCAGGCGCCCCGGCTCGGGCGCCTGGCGGAAGATCACGTCGCGCGCAGGGCCATGGAGCGCGCGCCAGTCGCGCACCCGCCGTTCCAGCGTCCGCCGGATGCGGTCGTCGGGGAAGGCGTCGGGGTCCGTCATCTGGAGGTGGCGCAGGAGCGTGACCGCCTGCACCGAGGGGTCGCGCTCCAGGATCGGCAGCACCACCGGCTCCCACACCCCGGCGAGGGGATCGGGGACGGTGCGGCCGCGCTCGGCGCGCCGTTGCGAGGGGAGACGGGGGTCGCCCTCGAGGCGCCGAGCGGTGCGTTCGCTGAAGCCAGCGCGGGCCGCGGCGAGGCGTTGGGGGTGACGGGGACGGTCGTGCATGTACAGTCTCGCTTGCTGGTCGGTGACGGGTCTGCCCGGCACGTCGGGACCTCCGTTTGGACGACAGAGATCCCGCTCGTACCGACCCGCAGCGGCCAGCACCCCACGCCATCGCCCCTCGGAGACGATCGCGCCGGCGGCGTCTGCCTCCAGTCGGGCTACGCCCTCCCTGAGGCCGACGCCGCCGGCCAACTTGGCTGTCGGCACCGGTCAGGGTGGTTGTCGCTCAACAACCAGCTGCGGGACCGCGCCGTCACCGAGGCCTTCGAGGCGCTGATCGGCACGCTTCAGGGCTCCGGCCTCGCCTCCGAGATCGAGCCCCTGGCCCATGGCCTCGCCACGGTCCTGCAGCGCCGGACCACCGCGCTCGACGAGACCGAGGATCGCCTCAAGCTGAACATCGCGGCCCTGATCCGCGCCCAGGACGGCTCGGAGGTCGCCGAGCAGGAGCTCGAGGGCAGCCAGCGCCTCTTCGAGCGCACCTGGGAGAAGGCCCTCGCGCTCGGGCACATGGCCGAGGCCGCGGCCGCGGCCGAGTGCTACGAGCGCGAGACCGGGGACGCCTACGTCCCCGTCACCGGCCACCGCACCACGGCGCGCGCGATGGAGACCGGGGCTGTCTTCGAGGCCAAGCGCCTCCTCGAGCAGGCCGACCGCGAGACCGCCGCGCGCCATGTCGTCGAGGGCACCCGCGTCGCGGTCGCCGGGGCGTCGGACTGGACCGACGTCGCGGCCGTCTGGGCCCGGCTCGACCGCGCGCGGGAGAAGCGCCCCGACCTGATCCTCTGCCACAAGGGCGCTCCGGGCGTCGAACGCATCGCCGCCAACTGGGCCCGCGCGAGGAAGGTCCCGCAGATCCTGCTCCGCCCGAACTGGGCCGCTTTCTCGCGCGCGGCCCCCTTCAAGGTCAACGGCGAGATGGTCGCGACCCGGCTCGACGGGATGATCCTGTTCAGTGGCGACGGCATCGCGCTCAACCTTGGCCAGAAGGCCGAAGCCAAGGGCATCCACGTCGCCCGGATCACCGAGCCCGCGCCGCAGGGCGCGGCTCTCTGAGAGGCACCGACCCGAGGAGGCGGCCTCCGCGAGGGTCGCCTCCTTCGCCCCCTGTCCCTCAGATGTGCCGCGCGTCCCAGGACGAGCTGCCGGGAACGGGCTTTCCCGCCCCTCCCCGGGCCCCGGCCCCGCCAGGCAAAGAGGAAGGACGGCTTCCTCCAGGGGCATTATCCCCCAGGACGCAGGGGCATTATCCCCCAGGACGAAGGATCCACGCTATGACCCCCCAGACGACCAACCCAGCCCTTCTCGACATCGAGGCCCAGGTCCAGGCGGAGGCGCGCCGCGCAGCCCGGATCGCCGCGCAGAACGACGCCTTCCGCCATGTGCTGCTGCCCGGCGCTGCGCCTTGCCCGCTCGCGGGCCGCGTCGCCGTCACCCGCTCGGTCGCCGCGCGCGGTTCCGCCTTCATGGGCACGGCGCTCGTCGCGGTGGCCACCGATGGGGCCTTCACCGAGCAGAACGACCCCGACGGCGACCACGGCTTCGGCGCCGTGGACGTCGAGGGCGTGACCGTGTGGTGGAAGCTCGATCTCTACGACGCCGACTACCACCTGGGGAGCGAGCGCCCCAACGACCCGAAAGTCACCGCCCGCGTCCTCACGATCCTGCTGCCCGAGGACTACTGAGGCTGCCGGAGGGCGGCCCCCGCCCCTGCCCTACTGGCTGGATGGCGCACGCCACGTTCGATCTCGAAGGACGTGGCTAACCCTGGCGTCCGGAGCGCTCCCTGTCCATAATAGATGAAACAGACACGACGAGAGAGATCGGACTATGGACTCCTTCCCCGCCTCCGACCTCAAGCAGCGCACCGGCGACGTGCTCGCGGCCGCCGCGCGCGGGCCGGTCACCATCACCAAGCACGCCAAGCCCCGCTTCGTCGTCATGACCATCGAGGCCTACGAGGCGCGCCACGCCCCACCGCCTGACCCGCGCCGAGCCTACCGCCTGGCCGAGCTGCCCGACGACCTCGCGGCCCTGCTCGAGGCCGACCTGCTGCGCCAGAACGCCGAGATCCGCAGCGGCGACGCCTGATGGAGATCGAGCCCGGCGAGGTCCGCCTCTACCCGTACCTCTGGGCCCGCGAGCAAGACCGGGGCGAGACCGAGGGGCGCAAGGACCGCCGCTGCGTCCTCGTATCCGTGGTCCGCACCGCAGAGGGCGCACGCCTCGTCTTCATGCTGCCGATCACAAGCGTGCCCCCGCGCGGCGACGGGGCCGGCGTGCCGGTCCCGGCGATCGAGGCTCGCCGCGGCGGCCTCGACACGGACCGGCCCCTCTGGGTCATGGTGGACGAGGTGAACGTCGACGATCCCGACCGGTCCTTCTCCCTCGACCCCAAGGGGCGCACGGGGCGCGTCAGCGAGCTGTTCCGCCTCGCGCTCAACGACGAGGTGATCGAGCGGCTGCGCGCGCGGCGGCTCAGGGCGGTGAACCGCCGCGAGCCCGACTAGCGGCCCGCCGCCGAGCCTCCCGTCCGCGTCCCCATCGCATGCTTGCCGCCCTTGCCGAGAGCCTGCCGGGTCGCCAGCAGTGCGAGGCCGACCCACGCACCTCTTCCCTCCCCGCACTCCCTGACGCATCGCCGCGTGTGGGATCGCCCCCGAGGGCATGGAGCGACGCGGAGCGACCCGAAGGCCGCCCCCGCGATCCCCGAGGAAGACGACGCGGCGGTGTATCCCCTCGTCACGGGGCCGGGGCTGGAAGGCGAGGGGCCGATCGCTTGAGGTCAGGAGCCCGACGCCGATCCTGGTCCCGCCGGTGTCGCGGCGGGCGTGCCCGGACGGAGCGCCAAGGCGGCAGGCGGTCCTCTTGCCACCGTGAAAGGGCGGCGTGCCAGGACGGTGGGGGGGCGGCGGCGGGCGGATCACGTCGACTCCTCCTCGGCTCCTCAGGGATGACCTGTCGCGGATCGCGGGGCCGGCGTGCCCTCGCCCCGTCCTGCGGCCGACGCTCGGCAAGCACGATCGCGGTCTCCACCTTCGGCAGACCCTCCGAGATCGCGCTGGCACTGGCCCCTGCTGCGATCCGCGCCCTCGCGGTCATCGGAACCAAGGAGGAGCCGACATGACCCGCTACACCCTCAAAGTCCCCGTCGAGTACAACACCCGCGACGGCGCCCAGAAGACCACCTACCGCCGCGTCGGCGCGGTGTTCGAGAACGCCCGCCGCGACACCGGCGAGACCATCCTCTCCATCAAGCTCGACTTCCCCGTGGGCGCCGCCGAGCTCGTCGCCTTCCAGCCCCGCCCCCGCGACGAGGAGGAGCCCGAGGTCGAGTCCGAGTGATCCCCGCAGGGGATCACGGGGGCGGCCTTCGGGCCGTCCCCATCGCCCCCCCCCGGGGCCGATCGCCCCCGCACGGGACGGCGGTGCTCCTCTTCCCTCGGGCTCGGCCGCCCGGCGAGGACGGCGGCGTGCGCCGACGGGGCCCGACGCCCGCTCCTTGCGGATTCCGATCGACCGACAGGGCCGCGATCCCCTGGCGCCGTGGAGCCACGGGGCCCGTCGCCCCGGCGCGATCAGCCGCCCCGCCGGTCGCGGGCGCCGCACTCGGCGGAGCCCTCGTCCGATCGCGGGACCGACCCCAGCGAGGTGCGTCTCAGCGCCACGAACTCGCTCTCCGGCAACTGGCCGGAGAAGAGGAGCCAGTAGTCCTCCGCGGTGTCGCCGTCCATGTCGCGGGCCGAGGGGTCGGCCTCGAGCGCGAGCAGCATCTTGGCGAGATCGTCCCGGCCCATCTGCCAGGCGAGCATGAGCGGCGTGGCCCCGATGCCGGAGCGCCCCTCGATGTCGGCCCCGCCCTTCAGCAGCACGTAGACGACCTCGGCGGTGACCGAGCAGCTGCGCATCGCTGCGGCGAGCGGCGTGAGGCCGAGCCAGCCCCCCGTGGTTCGGATCGGCGCCCCACAGCGGGATCGCCCCCACCTCGTCGGCCTCGCCGCGGAGGGCGGCCCGCGTCAGGTCGCTGGAGGAGCCGTCGGCGGGCGCAGGCCCGGCGGCGGCCACCAGGGCGGCAGCGGCTGAGGCGATCCGAACCCTCGTCGGTCCCCTCCCAGGCGACGGCGCCCCATCCTGCCACGAACGGCGCCCCGGCGACGGCGCCACGATCCCGGGACGCGGCGCTCCGCGGTCAGCCGAACGGCGTCGATCTCGAGCCCGTCCGAGGCCGGCCGGTGATCACGGCCGAGCATAGGGCGTTGGCGGCGCGTCCCCCTGACGGGGGACCGGGCTCTCGTCGCCTGCGGCTCCCGAAGCCCCCTTCGGGGTCTTCGGCTTGCGGGTTTCGATCCCTCGCGCAAGGGAAGCGAGAAGGAGGGCGCCGCCCTCCCCACGCAACTCCGAGCGCCGCCCCTTCGGGGCGTCGTGCGCGGGGGGCATCCCCATCTTCCTCCGCCCTGCGGGCTACGTGCAGATGGGGATGCCCCTCCCCCCCGCGCAGGGTTGCATGGGCCCCCTCCCGCGCTCGGCGCGGGAAGGCGCCGGCCCGCCCTGTCCCGTCAGCCTCGCCGAGGCCGTGAATCTCATGACCAGCCAGTGACTTAACTGCCGACAGAAGGACGATTTCCCTATTCGGCGAGTCCCGACCGTGGTAGTTTTTCCTAGCTCTCACAACGGCTTGACGGATGATCGCCATGATCTCCGAGCCCCGTATGACCGACTCCAAGAGCGCCCCTGGGACGGCCCCCGTCCCCACGCGGAGGCGGCTCCCGGACCGCCGGCTGACGGAGACCCGCCACGTCGTCCATCGCACCCCCGACGGACGCGAGACGACCGTGTCGGTGTCGATCGGCTACGACCCCGCCGAGCCCGCCTGCCCGCGCGAGGTCTTCTACGACGCCGGATACCGCTCCGGCGCCGACCTCGAGTTCGCCGTCCAGAACCTCTGCGTCGTCTTCTCGCTGCTGCTCCAGCACTGGATCGAGGGACGAGAGATCGGCCAATCGCTCTCGGTGACCTACGGGCCGAATGAGGCGCCGCATCACGGCTCGCTCGCCGGCACCATCGTGGCCGAGCACACGGTGCCGCCGCAGTGGGCCGTGCCCGAGGGGGCCCACGCAGGAGACCGGGGCGACGCCGCACCCGATCCGATCCGCAAAGGGGAGTGATCCAATGGCTCACCCTGACGCTGAGGCCGTCACCTGGGCCCTCGGCGGCTGCTGGCACGGCGCCTATGGAACCGCCTGCTGCCCCGCCCACGACGACCGCACGCCATCGCTCTCGCTCAAGGACGGGCGCGACGGCCGGCTCCTGGCCTACTGCCACGCGGGCTGCGACTGGCGCGACGTGCGCGACGCCCTGCGCGGGCTGGGGCACCTGCCGGGCCGCGGCGAGGCCCCGGCGCCGCTCGACCCCGCCCTGCGCGCGGCGCGCGAGCGCGAGGAGCGGGAGGAGGCGGAGCGCCGCGCCGCGCAGGCCCTGCGGTGCTGGAGGGGCACCCGGCCGCTGGCAGGCACGCCGGCCGAGGCCTACCCGCGCGGCCGCGGGATCGCGGGGCCGCTGCCCCCGACCCTGCGCTTCCACCCCACCTGCTGGCATGGCCCCACCGCGCGCCGCCACCCCGCCCTAGTCGCACGCGTCGAGGGCGCTGAGCGCTTCGCGGTGCACCGCACCTACCTCATGCGGGACGGGCACAAGATCGACCGCCGTGACGCCGCGCGCCGCGACGACGCCAAGATGATGCTGGGCGCGACGCTGGGCGGCGCCGTCCGGCTCGCCGAGGGAGAGGCGCCGAGGCGCCCACAGGGGCCAGGCTCCTCGCACGGACCGGGTCCGCTCGTCGTCGCCGAAGGGATCGAGGCGGCGCTCAGCGTGGCCATGGGCGCTGCGGGGCCGCTCGAGCCAGGCGCGCAGGTCTGAGCTGCGCTCGCCGCCAGCGGCATGGCCGGGCTGCGCCTGCCCACGCGGGCGGACCGGCTCGTCGCCGCCGCCGATGGCGACGAAAGCGGGCGCCGCGCGGCCCAAGCACTGGCTGTAAGCGCCTGCATTATCTGGCCGGTTTTTGCGGGGATTGAGTGTCCGGGTCAGGCGCGACCGGCAGGCGTCGACCCGCCGCGGCGTTGGCGGCTTGGATGTAGCCGTAGAGCGTGGGCTTCGAGATCCCCATCATCTTGCAGATGCGATGCACGGGGAGCTTACGCTCCTCGTAGAGCCGGACCGCCAAGGCGCGCTTGTCGGCGTCGAGCGCCGGGGGTCGTCCGCCGTGGCGGCCGCGGGCCCGAGCGGCGGCCAGCCCGGCTTGGGTACGCTCGCGGATGAGGTTGCGCTCGAACTCGGCCAGGGCGCCGAACATGTGGAAGATGAGGGTCCCCGTGGGCGAGGCGGTGTCGATGGTCTCGTGCAGCGAGACCAGCGCCACCCCCTGCTCGTCGAGCCACGTGGCCCAGGCGATGAGGTCCTTCAGCGAGCGGCCCAGCCGGTCGAGGCGCCAGACCACCAGGACGTCGTCCTTCCGCAGTTGCTCGCGCACCTTCTCCAGACCGGGGCGGACGGAGGCGACGCCGCTCAGCGTGTCGACGATGATGCGCTCACAGCCCGCCCGCTCCAGCGCGTCGCGCTGCAGGTCGAGCGACTGCTCGGCGGTGGACACCCTCGCGTAGCCGATCTTCACGGGCGCGATCCCGGCGCCCGCCACGCGACCGGCCACGGCGCCTTCTGGATCGGGCAGGGAACTCGCACGGGGTGGGGCATTCCTGACTGTGTTTCCCTGACAGGGTTTCCTTACGGTCCGACCAAGGGGATGGCAACGACCGGGAGGCGCGCCGGGCATGGGCAGGCAACCCTGCGGATACTGTTGGCGAAGTCGGTGGGCTGAGGCAGATGGTGATGTAGGGTGGGTGTCCCGCCCGCGAGGCTGCCCATGTCGCTCCGCCCACAGCCGCTCCCGTTCGTGCCTGAGGACACCGCCCGCATCGCGCAGGCTTCGTTCCGGCGCGGCAACGCCTATCTGCTGCTGCGCGACCGGCTCGGCCCGGTGTTCGCCGACGCCGACTTCGTCGATCTCTACCCCCCGCGAGGCCAGCCAGCCTATGCGCCCTGGCGCCTGGCGTTGGTCACGCTCATGCAGTTCCGCGAGGGCCTGAGCGACCGGCAGGCCGCGGATGCCGTGCGCAGCCGGATCGACTGGAAGTACCTGCTTGCGCTGGCTCTCGACGACGCGGGCTTCGACTTCTCGGTTCTGTGTGAGTTCCGCGCTCGTCTGCTGTCAGGCGTCACGGCAAACTGGTCCGGAGGCGACATGAGGAACTGGCCCCCTCGGTAGCCTGAGGGGAGGGCCTGGATGACCATGCCAGTGACGGAGAGGCTTCTGCGGACTGAAGGTCTGCGGAGGGACGAGATGAAGGAGCCGGACGACGTGTCGGCGATGCTGAGGCTGAAGGCGCTCGGCTGGGGGGCGCGGCGGATCGCGGCGGAGCTGGGGTGCTCGCGGACGACGGTGCGGCGGTGGCTGCGCGAGGGCGGCTGGCGACGCCCGGTGGCACCGACACGCAAGACGTCGCTCGACGGTCTTGGGGGCTGGCTGTCCGAGCGCTTCCGCCGCCACGCGGGCAACGCGGACGTGGTTCGCCAGGAGCTCGCGGCCGAGAGGGGCATTGAGGTAAGCCTGCGCACGGTGGAGCGTGCGGTGGCACCGCTGCGCCAAGCGCTACGGGCCGAAGCGCGGGCGACGGTGAGGTTCGAGACGCGCCCGGGCCAGCAGTTGCAGATCGACTTCGGCCAGAGGCGGGTCGAGATCGAGGGCGCTCTGCGACCGGTGTCGTTCTTCGTGGCGACGCTGGGCCACTCGCGCCGGCTGCACGTCCGGGCCTTCCTGGGCGAGCGCCAGGAGCACTGGTTCGAAGGCATGGAGAGTGCCTTCGCAGCCTTTGGGGGCGTGCCTGAGGAGGTGCTGCTCGACAATGCGCGCGCTCTGATCCTGCACCACGACGCGGCGACGCGGGAGGTGGTGCTCAACCCCAAGCTCCACGCCTTTGCGCGGCACTGGGGCTTCCGGGTCCAGGCCTGCGCGCCGTACCGGGCGCGGACCAAGGGCAAGGACGAGCGCGGCGTGGGCTACGTGAAGGGCAACGCGGTCGCGGGGCGAACCTTCGAGAGCTTCGCGGCCCTGGAGGCGCATCTGGCCGAGTGGACGCGCGAGATCGCCGATCAGCGCGTCCACGGCACCACCGGCGAGGCGCCCATGGTCCGCTTCGCGCGCGACGAGGCCGCCGCCCTGCGGCCGCTGCCCGACCGCGGCCCGTTCCTGGCCGCGCGCGAGCTGAGCCGACGCGTGGGAGCGGACTGCGCGGTGGAGATCGAGACGAACGCCTACTCGGTGCCGTGGCGCTTGATCGGGGAGCGAGTGAGCGTGCTGGTCACGGCCGAGACTGTGCAGGTCACCCATGCGGGCATCGAGGTGGCCCGTCATCCCCGCAGCGCGGACCGTCGCGGGCGCTTCACCGACCGCGCTCACTTCGAGGGCGTCGCGGGTGCCGCCGGCCGCGTGGTCAGAGAAGACGCCGAGGCAGCCGAGGCCGCGCCGATCCCGGCGCCGGCGCTGCTGCGCCCGCTCGCCGAGTACGAGGCGGTGGCCGGGGGCGCCTGGTGATGGGAGCGCAGACCCAGGACGAGCTCGACCGGATGCTGACGCGCTTGAAGTTGACGGCGGTGCGCGACCAGCTCGACGGCTTGCTCGACGAGGCGGCGCGGGGGGAGATGACCCTGCGCGAGGCGCTCGCCTTCCTCTGCGAGCGCGAGATCGCACGGAAGGATCAGCGCCGCATCGAGATGAGCTTCGGGCTGGCGAAGTTCCCCTTCGTGCGGACCCTGGAGGGCTTCGACTTCGCCGCCCAGCCCTCGGTCGACAAGGGGCAGATCCGCGACCTCGCGACGGGGCGCTTCATCGCCCACGGCGATGCGCTCTTGCTGCTCGGCCCCCCGGGCGTGGGCAAGACGCACCTTGCGGTGGCGCTCGGCCGCGAAGCGATCGTGGCCGGCCACACCGTGCTCTTCACCGGCGCCATGGCGCTCGTGGCCAACCTCGCCAAGGCCCAGGTCGAGGGCCGGCTCGAGGAGCGGCTGGCGCACTTCGCCAAGCCGAAGCTGCTGATCGTGGACGAGCTGGGCTACCTGCCGCTCGAGCCCAACGCCGCTCACCTGTTCTTCCAGCTCGTCAGCCGCCGCTACGAGCGCGGCGCGATGCTGGTGACTTCGAACCGGTCCGTAGGCGAGTGGGGCGCGGTGTTCGGCGACCCGGTGGTGGCCACCGCGATCCTCGATCGCCTGCTCCACCACTCCCACGTCATCACCATCCGGGGCGACAGCTACAGGCTGCGCGAGAAGCGCCGGGCCGGCCTTCTGCAGAAGGCCGGCCCGGCGCTTGAAACCGAAGTCGAAACCACATGACGGGGTGGGCCAGATCCTGGTGTCGCCACCGGGCCAGTTCCGAATGTCGCTTGATATCTGCTGGATCACGACGCCGAGGGGCGTCTGCTCGACCGCCTTCTGGATGCCGCGCGCGAGGGAGGGCTTCTGAATGCCCGCGGGCGCAACCGCACCGACAGCACCCACGTGCTCGCCGCCGTGCGTGTGCTCAACCGCCTCGAGCTGCTGGCGGAGACGCTGCGCGCCGCGCTGAACGCCATAGCCGTCGTCGCGCCCGACTGGCTGCGCGAGATCGCGCCGCCCGAGTGGTACGAGCGCTACGACCGGCGCGTCGAGGATACCCGTCTGCCGAACAGCGCTCCCAAGCGCGAGGCCTACGCCGCCCAGGTGGGCACGGACGGCTTCCACCTGCTCGACGCCATCAAGGGGGTGGTCGCGCCCAAGAGAGTACGCGATCTGCTGGCAGTCGCTGTGCTGCGCCGCGTGTGGACGCGCCACTTCGAGCGGGTCGAGCCGGGATCGCAGGACGACCCTATAGACGGTGGGGGCGACGAGGCAGCCGACCACGTGCGGCTGCGCTCGGTGTCAGGCCGGGGCCCCGGCGACCGCGTCGAGAGCCCTTACGACACCGAGGCCCGCTTCCGCGCCAAGAGCGGCATGGGCTGGACCGGATACATGATCCACCTCACCGAGACCTGCGACGCCGAGAGGCCGCGGCTGGTCGTGCACGCCGAGGCGACACCGGCCAACGTGCACGAGGCGATGCGCACGCAGGCGATCCACGCCGCGCTGGCGGCCAAGGGGCTCTCCCCCTCCCAGCACCTGGTGGATGCCGGCTACGTCAGCGGGCGCCACATCGTCGCCGCGCGTGAGCGCCACGGCATCGACTTGGTGGGGCCGACGCGGTCCGTCGGGGGGTGGCAGGCGAGGGTGGAGGGCGCCTTCCACGCCGCGGACTTCACGGTGGATTGGGAGAACGAGCGGGTGCGCTGTCCGGAGGGCCGCACCAGCATCACCTGGGGCGGTCACGCCAACAAGGTGACGGGCCAGCGCTATGTCCGTGCCGGGTTCAGCCCGACGGACTGTCGACCTTGCCCCTCGCGCTCGCGCTGTACCCGCGCGACGAGCCGCCGGATCGGCCTTCCATCGCGCCCCGAGCACGAGGCCATCGCCCACGCCCGGGGGCGGTTGAAGACCGAGGCCGGTCGGCAGCTCTACCGTCAACGCCGGGGCGTGGAGGGCACGATCTCGCAGGGCGTGCGTGCCTTCGGCCTGCGCCGGGCACGCTACCGCGGCCTGGCCAAGACCGGCCTGCAAAGCGTCATCACCGCCGCGGCCATCGACCTCGATCGCCTCGCCGCATGGCTCGCCGATCGTCCCCTCGCCCCGACCCGAACCGCGCGCTTCGCCGCCCTCGCCGCATAGGCTCCGACTTCGCCAACAGTATCCCTGCGTTTTCCTGCCCGCCAGCCGGGTGGGCGAGCCGTGAGACAGGCCACGCCTCCACCCGGCTTTGCCTCCGCCGGAGCCCTCGAGCGCTTCGGCCGTCTCCGCCCCCATCTCGAGGACGGCGTGCCGCTCGCGCGCCTGGCCAGGGCGGGAGGCCCCTCGGAGCGCGCCCTTCGCCGCTGGCTGGCAAGCTGGCGCGCGGGCGGGATCGCCGGGCTCGAGCGCCAGGCGCGGTCGGACCACGGCCGCCGGCGCCGCGTCGGCCCCGAGTTGGAGGCCATGATCCGCTCGGAGGCCCTGGCGAGGCCACGACCCACGGCGGCGGCCATCCACCGACGCGTCTGCGCCATGGTGGCCCAGCGCGGGCCCGCGCCGCCGAGCTACGCGGTCACGACCGAGATCGTGCGCTCCGTGTCGCCGGCGATGCGGGCCGTGGCCAGCGACCCCATCGACTACCGCGACCGACACGAGTTGGTGCATCGGCGCGAGGCGGCGGCCCCCAACGAGATGTGGCAGGCCGACCACGCGATGCTGGACGTGCAGGTCGCGGACGCGCGCGGCGCGCCCCGCCGCCCCTGGCTCACCGTCGTCATCGACGACCACAGCCGAGCGGTGGCTGGCTACGCGCTCTCGACCGCGGCGCCGTGCGCGATCCGAACGGCGCTCGCGCTGCGCCATGCGATCTGGCGCAAGGAAGACCCAAGCTGGCCGATCTGCGGCATCCCCGGGCGCCTCTATGTCGACAATGGCTCGGACTTCACCTCCGAGCACATCGCCCAGGCCTGTGCCGCGCTGAAGGTCCAGCTCGTGCACTCCTGGCCCGGCCGGCCGCGTGGCCGGGGTCGGGTCGAGCGCTTCTTCCGCACGGTGCGCGACATGCTCGAGCCGGAACTGCCAGGCCGGATCGTGGCCAGTCGGCCCGCCCCGCCGCCCGCGCTCGACCTCCACGGGCTGGAGCATGAGGAGGTGTGGGGCGCTCCCCTGAGGGGGGTGCGCACGATGGGATGCCGCCGCGAGGCGACGTGACGGGGCGGGACCGTGGCGGGGACGACGAGCGGGACGACGAGAGCCTCTACGTCGGCGTCCCCGGCCGGCGAGGTCTTGCAGTTCAAGGTCTGGCTGATGGGCGTGGGCCCGATGATCTGGCGCCGGCTGCAGGTGCCGCCCACGATGAGCCTGCGCGAGCTGCACGGCGCGCTGCAGGTGGCGATGGGCTGGGAGGGCCTGCGCCTCTATACCAGTTCATCCTGCGCGGCGTGCGCCATGGCTCGTGGGAGCTGTCCGCGGCCTCGCCGCCGTCACGCTGGAGGAGCTGCGCCTGCGCCGGCGAGCGCGGTTCGCCTACGAGTGCGACCCGAACGTCCCCCGGCGCCACGAGCTGCGCCTGGAGGACCGCGTCGCGGGCCAGCCGCGGCGTGACTAGCCGACCTGCGTCGGCGACCACGCGCCCGTGCCCGCCCGAGGAGGTCGGCGGACCAGAAGGCGACCAGGTCCGCCGCGAGGCGTGGCTGTCGTTGGAGGCGATGGAGGGCCTCTCGGAGCTGGCCGGGATCCTCGAGGCGGTGGTGCTCGAAGGGCGCCACGAGGGTCTGGACGAGGAGGCGGTCGAGGCGATGCGCGGCATCCTCGAGCGCATGCGGGAGCGCGAGGAGTGGAGGGGCGTGCCGTTCTCGAGGAAGGCCGCCAACGCGCGCCTGCGCGACGGCGAGCCCCTCCGTCCTCATGCACCAGCAGTGCTGACCGTCGGCGCGGCGGAGGGCCGATCGCGGGCGATCAGGGCTTCCGCGGCGAGCAGCGCGGCCCCGTCGCCGCGCCGGTCGCGGACATGGCCCATGAGGTCTCGGGCCGCTGGTGCTGTGACGCGGTCGAGCCTCGCCTTGAGCACCGCCGCCGTGGTCTCGGCGTGGCGCCGCGTCGTGGTGATGTCGGCGTGGCCGAGCAAGCGCCGCACGTCGGTGATGTCCGGGCCCGAGCGACAGCAGCCGCGTCGCCACCGTGTGGCGCGAGCCGGGTGCGGGTGGACGCGCTTGGCGACGCCCGCCTCGCGCGCCACCTCGCGCACGATCTGCCCGACCCGCTGGCGGGTGTGGACGTGCGGCGTGGGGCCCGTGCCCCTCTGCCGGCTCTGGAACGGCGGCCCGGCGCGGCGGGCGCCGATGGGCCGCGGCACCGTCAGCTTGGAGGAGGGCGCGATGCGCGCACGGATCACGCTGTAGATCACGACCGACGACGGCACGCCCGGCGCGGTCGAGGAGGCGGCGCTCCTGACCAGGGCGACCGAGGGCGCAGAGGATCTCGGCCTGTCGCTCGTCGAGGGCAAGGCGCTGCTCGCCGCCATCGAGCGACGCCTCGTCCGGTCCCAGGCCGAGGCCTGGGCCCGAGGACGGCGCGGCTGCGAGGGGCGCGGCCGACGGCGGCGGTCCAAGGGCGGCGCCCCGGTCGCGTTCCGCACCTTGTTCGGCGATGTGCCGCTCGCCAGCCCGCGGCTGCACCGCTGCGCCCGTGAGGACGAGAGCGCACCGGCGGCCTCCTCGCCCCTCACCGAGCTCCTGCCCGACCACGTCGCGCCAGAGCGGCTTCACCTCGAGGCACGGTGGGCGTCGCTCGCGCCCTGTGGCGCGGCGGCCGCGATGATGGGGGACGGGCTGCCCATCGGCGCCGGCCTGAACGCGACCACCTTGCGCCAGCACGCGCTGCGCGTCGGCGAGCGCATCGAGGCCGAGGTCGCGCAGGAGGACACCACGCTGGCCGTGGGGTGCCCGGCGGACTGGGAGGACCTGCCGATCCCGGGCGGGCGGGTCGTCGCGGGCCTCGACGGCGGCCCCGTGCGCTCGTGGTCCGACCGCACCCGCGACTTCGGGCGCATCGTCGGCCGCTCCATGCCCGAGGACGGCGGCCCGCGCGCCCTGGGCTTCGTCCACGGCCACGACCGCGAGCCGACGAGGCGCATCGCAGGCCCGCTCAGGGCTCGAGGCGCGGGCAGGCCAACCAGGGCGTCACCGCCCTCACCGACGGCGGCGAGGAGGTCCGCTCGCTCGCCTCTCTCGCATCGCGCCGTGCGGGGAGCTCGTCCTCCACTGGCCTCGTGGGCGCGGCCCTTCGGGTCACATCGCCATGCGCGTCACGGTGCCGCGCCAGCACCTGCGCGGCCTCGCCCATCGCGAGGAGGACGCGGCCGCCGACCTCCTCGAGGAGCTGGAGCGCCTGAAGTGGCTCCTATGGCACGGCAACGGCTTCCGGGCGCGCGAGGTCCTCGACGGCCTGCTCATCGGCCTGCTCATCGGCCTGCTCATGGACGTCGACGCCGTGGAGGTCGACCACCCGCACCTGCGCAGGCTCCGGACCGCGGTCGGCGAGATGGTCGCCGCCATCCGAAAGGACGCGCCCAGCCTGATCAGCTACGGCGAGCGCACCCGCGCCGGCGAGCGCATCTCGCTGCTTCGCGCGGACCTTTCGGTTCCTCGGCCTTCGCCGAGGCGACCGTCAACGCCGTCACAGCCCCGCGCTTCGCCAAGAAGCAGCAGATGCAGTGGACGCCGCGCGGCGCCCACCTGCTGCTGCAGGCCCGGACCCAGACGCTCGACGGCACGCTGCGAGGAACCTTCGAGCGCTGGCACCCCGGCCTCGACAACGAGCCCGAACCCGATCACGCCCGGGCGGCATGACCACCCCACACTTCCTCATGCTCCCGCCGAATGGAGCCATGCCCGCACCGGGAGGGATCCTATGCCAGTCCAACGGAAGCGATTTGTGCCGCATCTCGCAGGTGCCACGCTCGTCGCGTTCGCGCCGGTCGGGGCCGACGCGAAGGTGACGAGGCTCGAGGTCCAGTCGACGGCGCCGGCCTATGACGGTCGCAGCTTCGGCGAGGCCGGCGCCTACGAGCGCATCGACGCCGTCGCGCACTTCTCGGTGGACCCTGCATCGGAGCGGGCCGCAGGCATCGTCGACATAGACCAGGCTGCGGTGGGCGAGGCAGGGGAGGTCGAGTTCAGCGCCGAGGTGGTGATCCTTCGCCCCGTGGGGCGGGGATCGGGGACGCTGTTCTACGAGGTCCCCAACCGCGGCCGGAACCTGAGCTTCCCGCTCCTGAACCTCTCGGCCGGAAGCGGCGCCTTCACCGTCGAGGATCCGGGCGACGGGTTCTTGATGGAGCAGGGGCACACGCTCGTCTGGGGCGGCTGGCAGACGGGCCTCGCCGACGACCTCCTCACCATGAGCCTGCCCGTGCTCGAGGGCGTGACCGGACCCTCGCGCGAGGAGTTCATCTTCGACGACGCCGAGACGGTGAGCACCGGCGCGCTGAGCTACCCGGCCGCCGACCTCGACCCGTCGCAGGCGACGCTGACCGTGCGGGAGACCCCGGACGCGCCGCGCCGGACGCCGGAGGGCCTGTCGTTTCGCTACGTCGACCCGGTGACGATCGAGATCACCCGGCCCGAGGGGGTCGATGGCGGCGCCATCTACGAGCTCGTCTACCCGGCGACCGACGCGCTGCCGACGGGCCTCGCCTTCCTCGCCACCAGCGACCTCGTCTCGTTCCTGCGCGGCAGTCCCGGCCACGATGCCGACAGCCCGCTCGAGGGCGTCGAGCGCACGATCGGCCTCGGCATCTCGCAGTCGGGGCGGTTCCTGCGCGACCTGATCTACCAGGGCTACAACGCCGACGAGGGTGGGGCGCAGGTGTTCGACGGCGCGATGCCGCACATCGCCGGGTCTCGGAAGACGTTCACCAACTACCGCTTCGGACAGCCCGGACGCTACTCGCGCCAGCACGAGGACCACGACTTCCCGGGCGACCAGTTCCCCTTCACCTATGCCGAGGTGACCGACCCCCTGACCGGGCGGACCGACGGCATCCTCGCCGCCTGCGAGGCGAGCGGCACCTGCCCGCTCGTCATACACACCGACACCTCGACCGAGTTCTGGCAGGCACGCGCCTCGCTCGTCTCGACCGCGCCCGGCGGCGAGGCGCTCGAGATGCCCGAGGGCGTCCGGCTCTACTTCCTCGCGGGCGCGCCCCACTTCAACGGCTGGGGCGGCGAGGCCGAGGACCCCGCGACCTGCGTCTACCCGACCAACCCCCTGAGCGTGGCGCCGACGATGCGCGCCCTCGTCGTCGCCATGGAGGCGTGGGTGGCCGAGGGCGCCGCGCCGCCGGCGAGCGTGTATCCCGGCCTCGAGGGCGGGACGCTGGTGGAGCCGGACGCGCTCGAGCTGCCGCGCATCGGCGGGACGGTGCCCGAGCCCGTCGTCAACGTGCTGCGGGTGATGGACCACGGCACGACGCCGCCCGAGCCGGGCGAGGCCTACCCCGTCCTGGTGCCCGCCACCGACGCCGACGGGATCGACCTGGGCGGCATCCGGCAACCCTATGTCGCCGCGCCGCTCGGGACCTACCTCGGCTGGAACCTGCGCGACGAAGGCTTCGCGCCCGGCGAGCTCTGCAGCCTGACGGGCAGCTTCATCCCCTTCCCTGAGAGGGAGGGCGAGGAGGACGGCCGTCGGCCGGTCGCCGCGCGTTACGACGGCCCGGACGGCTACTCGGAGGCCGTCCGCCGCGCTGCCGAGGACCTGGCCGGAGAAGGCCTGATGCGGCCGGACGATGTCGGCCTCGTGGTCGATGCCGCAGCGGCCTTTCCGGGGTCGGCGGAGTAGAAGGGCGCGCTGCCGTCCCGGGGCGCGGCCCATGGGGGGCCTTCGTCTCGAACGACAGCCACTCGCTGGGCCGCAAGGCGCGCAAGGGCCGCTGCGAGGGGACCAGAAGCCGGCCGAGCAGAGATGACGCCGGGTGCAGGTGCTCGAACCCTTCCCACACCGGTCCGGCGTCGAGCTGCAACCGGCCGGTGCAGGGGGCGATCCACCGACCCCGCTCCACCTCGCAGCCGTTCGCCGGCCACCGCATCGGGGCGGTGGAGAGCGCGGCCAGGATCTCGTCGAGCGTCGGGCGGCAGTCGCCGTCCTCGTCGGCGCAGCCCCCGAAGAGCGCGCGGTCGTAGCGCAGCCCGTCCCGGTCCAGCGAGGGTATGGCGAGCACTCGTCCTGCGGCCGGGGCGTCGCAGTCGCCCTGCCCCTGCTTCGGACGCCGCCCGCCGGCGGCGAGGCAGCTCTCGATCGAGGGGGGGTGGGGCACGAAGTGCAGGGTCCGCTCCCAGCAAGCTCCACCCGGGCAATCGTAGATGGACACCTCCGGGAGCCTCGCGCGGCGGTCGCGGACGTGATCCGCTTGTCAGCGAGGGCGGCGGCGGAGGGGCGCGATGGCGGGGGGGGGCTGGTCGGTGGAGGAGCGCCTGGCCGGGATCCCGGCGCAGGGCGATCCGCTGGAGAGGCTGGCCGCGACGGTGGGCTTCGCGGTGTCCCGCGCGCGCCCCGTGCTGGCCCGCGCCCGGGGCGGGCGGCGGCGCTGGAAGGGCGGCCCGGCTTCGACCCGGTGCTGGAGTTCCGGGCGCTGGGGCTGCAGTCGCTCCACGGGCCGTCGCTCGAGGCGACCGGGCACCCGGTGCGCGACCGCACCCGGACTCGGCCCCTCCCGCGCCGATCGTCGGGGGCCCGGAGGGGTCCGGGTGGCGAGTGAGCCGGACCGTTCTCTCAACATTCCGAAACTCGGCCGAGATCGCAGCTTCGGGCCGACTCCCCCGATGTCGTGCGGGCGATCCACTCAACACTCCTGTCCAGATTCCCCAGGCCACCTCTGTCGCTCGAGGTTCAGGCGGGCGGGATGAACATGCGCTCGCCCTCGCCCGAGCGCAGCTCACGATACGCGTGCCAGGTCGCGTGGCCGAGGACGGGGAACACGACGATCAGACCGAGGAACGCCGTCGCGACCGACAGGACGAAGAGGCCCATCACGATGGCCCCCCAGGCCAGCATCACGGTCAGGTTGGTCCAGACCATCGCC
Organism: uncultured Alphaproteobacteria bacterium; assembly: GCA_963799455.1. GTDB lineage: Bacteria > Pseudomonadota > Alphaproteobacteria > Rhodobacterales > Rhodobacteraceae > CAWCXF01. The sequence goes on from CAWCXF010000008.1 coordinate 1,298,747, forward strand.
ATGCTGATCCCCAGCGCCGACAGCGCGTCGGTCCGCTCCGTCAGCAGCATCGGGACGGCGAAGACGCTGATCGCGAAGGCGAAGGCGGCGAAGAGCGCGCCGACGGCACCGCCCGTCAGCAGCAGCGCCCATCCGGTCGGCGTCATGAACAGCATCGGCACGATCTCCTCGGTCCCCGGGAACGGGACCATGCCGAAGAACAGCGCGTAGATCAGGACCGCGGCGCGCATCCACAGCAGGAACAGCCCCAGCAGCAGCACGCCCATGAAGAGCGCCGAGGGCCCGAGCGCATCCGCACGAAGACCATCGAGACGAGGCTCACGCGCTCGCCCGCCTCGAGCCGCCGGCTCTTCTCGTAGAGGCCGCCCGCGATCAGCGGGCCCACCACCAGGAAGCCCGCGAGCGCGGGGAAGAGGAAGTAGTCGAGCTCGAACCGGAACAGGCTCCAGACGACGAGCGCCGAGAGCGCGAAGACGCCGAGGCCGTAGAGCAGGCTCGGCAGCGGGTTCGTCCACAGGTCCGACCAGCCCGCGCGCAGCCAGGCGAAGGCGGTCCGCCACGGCAGGTCGCGGGCGTGGGGGTTCTCGCGCGGCAGGGGCGGGACGACCTTGGGGATGACCCCGGCGGCGTGGGGGTTGTCGGGCGGCGGCGGGCGTCGGCGCGGTCGCTCAGCATGATGGTTTCGCCGCGCGATAGGTCGCGGCCCCCTCGACCGGAGCTTGAGGTGCGCGACGCAGTCGGGCTTCGAGGCGAAGGCGACGGCGATCAGATGCGCGTTGGCGCCGACGAACACCGCCGCGACGGCCGCCGCAGGGCGAGCGCGACGATGCGCTGGCGCGACCAGAGCGCCGGGGGCAGGGGCGGGAATGGTCATCGCGGCGCTCCTTCCGAGATCCTGGAGATAGATCGTCAGGATCTTGCGCTCGGTCTCGGTCATGCGGCCCTCCCAGGCGGGCATCCAGCCCTGGCGACCATGGCCAGACGGTGTCGAACATCGCCTCGTCGCCGCCACCGTAGATCCAGAAGGCGTCGGTCAGGTTGGGCGCGCCGAGCTCCATGCATCCCCCGCCCGTCGATCGCCGTGGCAGCTGGCGCAGTTGAGCGCGAAGATCTCCTCGCCGGCCGTGAGCCGTTCGGGCGTGGCCTCGACGCCCGACATCGACTGCACGTAGTCCACGACGGTGCGGATCTCGTCGCGCGTCAGCATGCCGTCGCTCCCGAAGGCCAGCATCTGCGCCCAGCGCGTGTCGGGATGGGTGGCGTTGATGCCGACGCGCAGCGTCTCCATGATCGTGTCGGCGTCGCCGCCCCAGAGCCATGCGTCGTCCACGAGGCTGGGGAAGCCCGGGCCCCAGCCGCGTCCTCGCCCGTGGCAGCCGGCGCAATTGTCGCCGAAGAGCGCGGTGCGCCGTGTCGTCCACCACGCGCATCAGCATGGGGTCTGGCGGATCTCGGTCGATCGGCCGGCGGCGATCCGGTCGGCCCAGTCGGCACGGGCGAGATCGAGCCGACGACCTCCTCCTCGACCTCCTCGCGCTGGTCGATGCCCAGGAGGCCCTTGGTGTAGGTCGTCACCAGCGGCCAGGCCGGCAGCAGGATCCAGACGACCAGCGCCCAGACATGGGTGACGATGACGAAGAACCAGACCACGCGCGGCACGCGGGTGTTGAGCTCGGTGATGCCGTTCCACTCGTGGCCGGTGGTCTGGTGCCCGGTGAGCGGGTCGCGGTCCTTTACCGACATGGCCGGTCCTCCGTGCTGGTCTCGGGCCCGACTTGGGACCGTCCTCGTCGTCGAGGATGCTGCCCGCGGCGCGGTCGAAGCGTTTGCCCAGCGACGGCCAGAAGGCGTAGAGCCGTGAGCCCGATCGACAGGGCGATCAGCCAGAACAGCCCGAAGGACTTCGCCAGCCCACGAGCGATGTCATGCGAGACGTCCATCGTCACTCCTCCGCCACGGGGTTGCGTTGCTCGGGCAGGTCGGTCAGCTTGCCCAGGATCTGGAGGTAGGCGACGAGCGCGTCCATCTCGGTCAGCCGGTCGGCGCGGCCGTCGAAGGTGCGCACGCGGTCTCCTCGCCGTAGCGCTCCAGCACGCCGTCGGCGCGGTCGGTGAAGGGCCGCGCCTGACCGAGCGCGTCGGCGGAGGCGTTCGCGATCATCTCGTCGGTGTAGGGCACGCCCACCGCGCGCAGCGCCGCGAGCCGCCCCGGCAGGTCGTCGGTCTCGAGCGCCGCGTCGAGCAGGAAGGCGTATTGCGGCATGTTCGATTCCGGCACCAGAGCGCGCGGGTCGACCAGATGCGCGACGTGCCAGTCGTCGGAATACTTGTCGCCCAGCCGCGCCAGGTCCGGCCCGGTCCGCTTGGAGCCCCAGAGCATCGGGTGGTCGTATTGCTCTCGACGGCGAGCGAGTAGGGGCCGTAGCGCTCGACCTCGTCGCGCAGGGTGCGGATCATCTGGCTGTGGCAGGCGTAGCAGCCCTCGCGGATGTAGATGTCGCGCCCGGCCTGCTCCAGCGGGGTGTAGACGCGCATGTCGGGGTCCGTCTCGACGGTCTCGTCGATGGTGAAGAGCGGCGCGATCTCGACGAAGCCGCCGACGCCCGCGGCCAGGATGATGCCGACCGTCAGGCGCCATGGAGTGCCGCTCCGCCCGGTAGTGGGTCTCGGCGTGCAACTCGAAGAACTTGCGCGAACGGGGTGAGGAGGGTGTGGAACCAATGGGGCATGGGGCTACTCCGCGCCGGCACGGCCGGCTCCGAGGCTTCCGACGAGGTCGGATAGTCGAGCGCGGGCTCGGCGCGCGGCACGTGCCGGATGGTCATGACGACGTTCCAGAAGCCGATGATCGCGCCGATGCAGGAACAGCAGGCCGCCGAAAGCGCGCGCGATGTAGTAGGGGTGCATCGCCACGAGCGTGTCGACGAAGGAGTATTTGCAGCGTCCCGCTCTCGGTGTAGGTCCGCCACATCAGCCCCTGGGTGATGCCGCTGTTCCACATCGCGAAGACGTAGATGACGGTCCCCGACAGGGCCAACCAGAAGTGCCACTCGACCGGCTTTCCACGAATACATCGTCTCGCGCCGCCACAGCACCGGCGTCAGCGCGTAGATCGACCCGAAGGAGATCAGCGCGACCCAGCCCATCGCGCCCGAGTGGACGTGGCCCACGGTCCAGTCGGTGTAGTGCGACAGCGCGTTGACGGGGCGGATCGCCATGAACGAGCCCTCGAAGGTGGACAGGCCGTAGAAGACGGCGGCCACCATCATGAAGCGCAAGCGTCGCGTCGTCGCGCACCTTGTGCCACGCGCCGTTGAGCGTCATCAGCGCGTTGCCCGCCGAGGCCCAGGACGGGCACCAGCAGCATCACCGAGAAGGTCGCGCCCAGCGTCTGCACCCAATGCGGCAGCGCGGTGTAGTGCAGGTGGTGCGACCCCGCCCAGATGTAGAAGAAGGTGATCCCCCAGAAGCGACAGGATCGACAGCCGGTAGGAGTAGATCGGCCGCTCGGCGCGCTTGGGCAGGAAGTAGTAGAGCATGCCCAGAAAGCCCGACGGTCAGGAAGAAGGCCACCGCGTTGTGGCCGTACCACCACTGGGTCATCGCGTCCTGGACGCCCGAGAAGGCCGAGTAGCTCTTGGCCGCCGCTGAGCGAGGCCGGCACCGCCAGGTTGTTGACGATGTGCAGCACCGCGACGACCAGGATGAAGGCCAGGTAGTACCAGTTGGCGACGTAGATGTGCGGCTCGTTGCGGCGCGCCAGCGTGCGCATGTAGAGCACGAAGTAGGCGACCCAGACGATCACCAGCCAGAGGTCGGCGTACCATTCGGGCTCGGCGTATTCCTTGGACTGGGTGACGCCCATCAGGTAGCCGCGAGGCCGCCACGACGCAGAACAGGTTGAAGCCCAGCAGCACGAACCACGGGCTGAGCTGGTCCGGGCATCCGGGCGCGGCTGGTGCGCTGCATGATGTGGAAGGACGTGGCGATCAGCGCGTTGCCGCCGAAGCCGAAGATCACGCCCGAGGTGTGCACGGGCCGCAGCCGCCCGAAGCTCGACCAGGCGGCGTCGAAGCGCAGGCTCGGGCCAGGCGAGCTGCGCCGCGACCCAGACGCCCATGCCCATGCCGACGACCGCCCAGATCAGCGCCAGGAGGATGCCGACCTTGGTCGGGTCGTCGTAGTAGGAGGCAAGGCGGTCCTCGGACGGCTCGGGCTCGTAGAGCGCGTCGCCCACGACGACGAAGAGCACGCCTGCGAAGAGGAGCACGATCCAGCCGTGCGCGCCCATGGCGTCGCCGCGGCCGGCCATCGCCATCGCCAGGCCGTCAGGGCGACCGCCGTCAGGATCACCAGAGCCGAGCGCCGCTCGGCTCCGGTCAGGTTGCGAGATCATGGCGTCTCCTCGTGCCGTCGTGGCGGTCTCGGTCGCGTTCCGGCGCGGATCAGCCCGCCGCAGCGGCCTCGTCCTCGTCGAGGAGCATCCGCTCGGCCTCGCCGGAGAGATCCTCGTACTGCCCGGCCGCGCAGGCTCCAGAGGAAGGCGGCGAGGCCGACGAGCCCCATGGCGAACGTCACGGGGATGAGGACGTAGAGGATCGTCATGCGGGCGCCCCCCTCAGCGTCGGGGCCCGGCGCGCGGCGGGGCGCGGCGCGGGCCGCTCGCCCAGCCGCAGCGCGTTGCCCACGACCAGGATCGAGGAGGCCGACATCGCCAGCGCCGCGACCAGGGGCGTGACGAGCCCGGCCACCGCCAGCGGGATCGCGACGCCGTTGTAGAGAACGGCCAGGCCGAAGTTCTGGCGCACGATCCGCGCGGTGTCGCCGGGCGACGGCGTGGGCGAAGGGCACCGCGTCGAGCCGCTCGCGCGGAAGACGAAGTCGGCGGCGGTGCGCCCGGCGTCGGAGGCGCAGGCCGGCGCCATCGAGACATGCGCCGCCGCCAGCGCGGCCGTGTCGTTGAGCCCGTCGCCCACCATCAAGACGCGGTGCCCCGCCGCCCGCAGGGCCTCCAGATGCGCGATCTTGCCCGCGGGCGTCACCCCGTGGCGGGCCCGCGCGACGCCGAGCTCGCGGGCGAGCCTTGCGACCGGCTCCGGCCCGTCGCCCGAGAGGATCTCGACCGCCACCCCCGTCGCCCGCAGCGCCTCGACCGCCTCGTGCGCGCCCGGGCGCAGCGTCTCGGACAGGTCGAAAGCCCAGGGCGGACCGCCCTCGAACGCGAAGGCGGGCCCGGTGGCCACCGCGGCGTCCGCACCCGCGATCGCCGCCACCCAGTCCGCCCGGCCGAGCCGCGCGCGGCGCCCGTTCAGGATGCCCTCGACCCCGTGGCCGGGGATTTCGCGGACCTCCTCGGGGCGGGCCGGATCGCCGTCGAGGGACGCCGCAACCGCCTTCGAGGCCGGGTGCGCGGAGTGCAGGGCGAGGGCCTTGGCGGCGGCGCGGTCCCCGGGGTCGGCCGGCGCGCCACCCGCCACCCTCGGCGCGCCGGTGGTCAGGGTGCCGGTCTTGTCGAACACCGCGCGGTCGACCTCGGCCAGCCGCTCGATCGCCGAGCCGTCCTTCATCAGGATGCCCGCGCCGATGAGGCGCCCGGCCGCCACGACATGCACGGCCGGCACCGCGAGCCCCAGCGCGCAGGGGCAGGTGATGATGAGCACCGTGATCGACACGAAGAGCGCCCGGTGCCAGTCGCCCCCGGTGGCGGCGAGCCAGCCCAGGAACGTCGCCGCCGCCGCCAGATGCACGACAGGGGCGTAGAGCCGCGCCGCCCGGTCCGCGACGCGCACGTAGCGCCCGCGCCCGCGCTCGGCCGCCTGGAGCATCCCGAGCATCTCGGCCAGGAACGACTCGCGCGCCGGCCGCAGCGCGCGCGCGTCGATGGCGCCCGTGAGGTTCAGCGTGCCCGCCTCGATCTCGTCGCCCGGGCCCACGGCGGCGGACGTGGACTCGCCCGTCACCAGCGAGCGGTCGAGGTCGCTCGCGCCGCGCAGGACGCGGGCGTCCACCGGCACCCGCTCGCCCGCGGCGACGCGCAGCACCATGCCCGGCGCGATCGCGTCCAGCGCCACGCGCTCCAGCGTCCCGTCGGGCCGCACGAGCGCGCCATCCTTGGCCGCCATCCGCGCGAGCCCGGTCACCGCGCTGCGCGCCCGGTCGCGCATCAGCCGGTCGAGCGCGCGCCCGATCAGGAGGAAGAAGAGGAGCGTGACGGCCGCGTCGAAGAAGACGTGCTCGCCCCCCCGCGCCGTCTCGAAGAGGCTCAGGCCGATCGCCAGGAGGACGCCGAGCGAGATCGGCACGTCCATGTTCGTCCGGCCCGCCCGCGAGCGCGGCCAGCGCCGAGGCGAAGAACGGCCGGCCCGCATAGGCCACCACCGGCAGCGCGACGAGCGCGGAGAGCAGGTGGAAGGTCTCGCGGGTGGCGCCCTCGGCGCCGGCCCAGACCGCCACCGACATCCCCATCACGTTGGCCGCGCCGAAGCCCGCGACCGCGACCGCCCGCAGGAGCGCCGAGGCCTCGCGCGCCTCGGCCCCGTCGTCGAGGTCGGCGGGCTCGATCGGTGTGGCGGGATAGCCCAGGGCGGCGAGCCTCTCGATCGCCGGGGCCGGGTCGGTCTCGGGGCCGGCCAGGGTGACGACGACCCGCCGCAGGGTCAGGTTGACCCGGGCCGAGACCACGCCCTCGCACCCCGCCAATCCGCGCTCGATCGCGGCGATGCACCCGCCGCACCGGATCCCCGGCACCGACAGCAGACGCTCGGCGCGACCCTGAGGGGCCCTCGCGCCGGCCTCGGCGGCCCGCGACCCTCGCTCGGGTCGGCTCATGCCCATGCAGCAGGACACCCGGTCATCGTCCTCTCGTCACGCTGGAGCCCAGCCGGGATCCCCCGATGGAGGTCTGGCGACGGCTCTGGGGCCCGCGATCCGATCCGTCGCGCCCGCCTCGATGGCCCGCAGCGATACCACCCCGCGCCCCGACCGGTCCTTGATCCAGATCAAGCCCTGGCCCGATTCCCGAGTGATGGGATGCCGCATGGCCGCCATCGCGCTGGGCGCCCCGGGCCAGACGAGAGCCGCGAATGCCCCCCCTACGCCCTCTCTCCGACGCGGCGGCATGCGACGGCCTCGGGGCGCGGCTCTCAAGGCCCGCTCTGCCGGCAGGAGGGCCTGTGCGACGCGCTGGAGGGCCTCGCCGACGGCCTGCCCGCGCGGGTGGACACCCACGGCGCGCCGCGTCTTCCCCGCAGTCTGCGCCAAACCCCGCGCCGGTGCCATCTCGAGGAGGGGACGGTGATCTTTTCGGCGCTGACGGCGGCCCGCGAGGGCCTGGCGCCGATCCTCGACCGGCTGCGGATCGAGCACATGGAGGACGAGGACCATGCCGGCTACGTCCACGACGCCATCGCCGTCTTCGTGTCGCGGCGGACGGGGCGCGGGACGCCGACAGGATCGGCTCCATGCTGAGGGCCCTGTTCGTCGGGCTGCGCCGACACGTCGCGTTCGACCGCGACCCCGTGCGGCCGATCGTCCGAGAAATCGGGCGGGCCCGAGCTCCACCGAGGCGGTGCTCAGGCCCCCGGAGGCGGCCTCGAGCGCGGCGCGGTCGGCGACGACGACGCGCCGGCCCCCTGGATCTCGACGACGCGCGCCTTGCGCAGCCGCGTCAGCTGGCGGCTCACCGTCTCGATGGTCAGGCCCAGGACGTCCGCGATGTCGGGTCGCGTCGGAGGGATGTCGAAGCGCTTCGCAGGGCCGTCCGCCTCCGGATCGGCGTGCCGCGCCATCGGCGGCAGGAACGACGCGACCCTCTCCGCGGCCGTCTTGCGGCCGAGCGTCATCATCCGCTCGCGCGCCTCGTCCAGCTCGCGCGGGGCCTGGCCGTGCAGGCGGCGCTCGGGCTCGGGCGACTGCCGCGCCATGCTCTCCAGCGCGGATCGGGGGGGCGAGCACAGGCGGACGGGGCCGGTCGCCTCGGCGCTCACCTCGCCGCGGTCGGCGAAGGGCCGGCCGAGAAGATCGGGGGCGCGAACTGGAGGCCCACGATCTGCTGGCGGCCGTCCGGCACGGGCTTGCTCAGCGTCACGACGCCGCTGAGGATGTTGGAGTGCCGCTCCGTCCGCTCGCCGGACGCGAGAAGCGCGGTCCCGGGCACGACCTCGGATCGGTTGGTGTGGCGGCTGGGCTGGATGAGCTGCCCCGGGTCGAGCACCCCGCACACCCCTTTGTGCCGCGCCTCGCGGGCCCGGCAGAGCACCGGGACGTCCGAGTTGTGGATGTCCGGCCGTGCGTCTGCCATTCCGGCCCCTCCCGGCGGCGAGACGCGAGCCGCCGACGGCTCGCCGGGACCCGCCCTCACCCTCGCGCGCAGGACATTCGCTCGTCCAACAAAACGGGCTCGCGCGACGACGCGTTCCTCTGCGGGGACCGGGACGCCTGGGCGCAGCGGCCCCGGCGTCCTGGCGGAACGGCCGTAGAGATGGGGCCCGGCCTCAAGCCGTCTGCGTGCGCCCATACGCAAAGCCATGCGGCGGCGAGCCATTCGGGCGCGGTGGCGGGCGGTGGCCGGGTGACCTGCGCCCCTCAAACTCCCTCATAGGGAACGAGAGGCCGCGGCGAAGGAAGGAGGACGGGCGCAGGTCGAGGCTCATCGAGGAGCGGGTCGTCATGTCCCTTCGGATGCGCCGATGCCGATCTCGGTCACGGCCGCGCCGAGCCGCCGGTCCCGGGTCCACAGGATCGTTCCCGGCACGATCAGGCAGGATGCGACCAAAGCGGCATCGACGAATCCGATGCCGCGGCCGAACAGCCGACGCCCTTCGATGAGTGCTCGGGCCTCGTGCGGCTCGGCGACGGGCAGGGCGGCGAGGCCGTCGAGCAGCTCGAGGACATGGCTCCGTGCGCGCAAGGTGCCGAGGGCGATCTCCGCCACCACGAAAAGATGGGTCACGACCTCGCCCCGCTCGAGAAGGCGGGCCAGTCCCTCGTCGCCCGAGCGCAGGTGATCGACCCAGACCGACGTGTCGGCGAGGATCACTCGGGCGAGCGCCGCCGCGGCGGCCGCTCGAGCGCAGGCTCGGTGCTACCGAGCCGGGCCAGACGCCGGGCGCTCTCGCGCTCGATCAGGGCGCCGAGCGCCTCGCGCAGCAGGACGCCCCGCTCGCGGACGCCGGTCAGGGCGACGGCCCGTTCGAGGAGCTGGTCGTCGAGCGTCACGGTGGTCCGCATTCGGCTCTCCTGTATCCAGACATGCATCATATGGTGCATCTCCTTGGTCAACAAGGAGGATCAGCCGCCAGGGTCGCGGGCTCGTCGACGCGGGTCTCCGCCGTCCCATGGCCACGGGCGAGCCCATGCGGGAAGCCGGACGGCCCATGCCGCCCCGCCCCGCGCGGTCCCTTCTCATCACGAGCGCCAGTCCAAGGGCGCGTCCCCCTGCCAGCGCCCCTGGCGGGTCAGCCGCGGCGCGTCGTCGTCGAGCGCGGCGTGGCCGAGGCAGGGACAGGCCGAGGACGCCCAAGCCGGCGGCGTGTCGAAGCGCCGCTCCATGGCGCGGGGCCTGAGGATCGAGACGAGCCCCATGCCGACGTTCTCGACCCTGGCCGCGAGCCACAGCATGTGCACCGCCATGGCGGTGGACTGATGCAGCGTCCGGGGCTGGAGCGCGTCCCTGGGGCCGGACGCGTTCACGCGGCGGATCGGACGGGGGCCGGGCGGTCGATCTCCGCGCTCCGCACGGGGCCGACACGGCCCGGCGCGGAGCGCGGGCGGGTCGTGCCGCAGGCCTCGTCGATGAATCGCGCAGGCGGACGGCGCCGGGGTGCCCGGCCCACAGGTCGCCTGGGCGAAGCGCCGATCGGTCCGGCGCCGGCACCGGCGGTGGGGGCGGGCCTGGAGCCCCCGATCAGGGCTCGGGCAGATCTCGGCCAGGCTCGGGATCGACTTCCTTGAGGACCAGACGATGCGCATCTCGCACGAGGCGAGCCGACCTGTCGCCCTCCATCCAGGGCCGGGGTGGCCTGCGGCGCGAGCTGACCGCCTGCCTGCGCTCGGGCCGGGCGCGAGCCGCGTTCCTCGGGCCCGCGCGCGCGGACGGCAGCGGACGGCAGCGGACGGCACGAGCCCTTCGTGTCGCCGGAGATCACGATCGGCGAGCGCCCCGCCGAGGCGACCGGTCGGGCGGTGCCGGGCCATTGGGAGGGCGACATGATCGGGGGCGCTCGGCCGCTCGGCGTCAGGCCACGCGCGTGGGGCGCGCCACGCGGTTCACGATGCCGCCCCATGGCCGTGCATGCCCGGCCATGGGGCGGTGCCGCGCGTCGAGAACGGCCCGCCGCTCGCCGGGCGCGGCGCCGAGGCGGTGCGCGACGCGGTCGTCGCCGCGATCACGGCCATGCCCATGCAACTGCGCCGCTCGCTCACTTGGGACCAGGGCGCCGAGACGGCGCGGCACGCCGAGCTGCGGATCGCAGCACGATCTGCCCGTCCACGTCTGCGATCCGCAGAGCCCTTGGCAGCGCGGCACCGGCGAGACCCCCAACGGGCTCCCGCCTCGGCGCCTCCCCAAGGGCACGGGCCTCACCCTTCACGGACCCGGCCTTCACGGACCCAGCCTTCACGGACCCGGCGCACTCGAGGCCGTCGCCATCACCCTCGACGGCCGGCCCCGAAAGACCCTGGGCTGGCGCACGCCCGCCCAGGCGCTCGACGAGCCGCCGACGACCGCTCACGACGCCCGCGTCGCGTCCGACCGCTCGAGACCGCCCGGCACGCCTGCGAGCCCTGCCGCGAGGCCCTCGCAGGCGCAAAGATCACGCCCCCGATGAGCCGCAAGGGCTCGTGCCTCGACGGCGCCCCCATGGAGAGCGGGTCGTGTCCGTCAATGAGGTGTAATTTCGGGTGTGGTCCCGGGCCATCGGGTCAGGCGGCTTCGGGTGTGATCTGGAGTGTGGAGCCCTCCTCGAGCTGGGGTGTGTCGAGCTCAGCCATGCCCTCGATCTGCATGTATCGATGCTGGAGTTGCCAGTTGATGGCATGGACCGCCTCTGCACCGACGGCGCTATTGGGCTGGTCGTCACATCCAGCTTCGGGAGCAAGTCATGTCTGTCACAACCATCGGGCTCGACCTCGCCAAGTCGGTCTTCCAGGTCCACGGCGTCGATGCCGGCGGGCACGCCGTGCTGAAGCGGCGGATCCGGCGACAGAGCCTCCTCGCCTTCTTCGAAGAGCTACCACCCTGCCTCGTTGGAATGGAGGCGTGCTCGAGCGCACACCACTGGGCCCGGGAGCTGGTCGCAGTGGGTCACGACGTCCGACTGATCCCCCCGCAGTATGCGAAGCCCTACGTGAAGAGGAACAAGACGGACGCGGCCGACGCCGAGGCGATCTGCGAAGCCGTCGGCCGGCCGAACATGCGGTTCGTTCCGATCAAGTCGCGGCAGAGCCAGAGCGTGCTGACGCTCCACCGCGTGCGCTCGCTCCTAGTGCGGCAGCGCACGGCCACCGTGAACGCGGTGCGCGGGCTTCTCGGCGAGTTCGGGATCGTCGCGGCCAGGGGCATTGGTCGCGTCCCCGATCTCAGGCGTGGCATGGACGCGGTGGACGAGGCCGTCCTGCCGCGGGAGGCGCGGACGGCCATCGAGGCGCTGTTCGATCATCTGGACGCCCTGACGGCGAAGCTCGGGGCAGTCGAACGCGAGATCCTCGCCTGGCACAGGACGAACGAGGCGAGCCAGCGCCTCGCGACGGCGCCGGGGGTTGGCCCGCTGACGGCGACGGCCTTGATCGCGGCTGTCGGGGACGGCTCGCAGTTCACGTCGGCGCGCCACTTCGCAGCGTGGCTCGGCTTGACGCCACGCATGTCCGCGAGCGGTGGTCGAGAGCACATCGGGCGGATCAGCAAGGGCGGGGATCGCTACCTGCGCACGCTCCTGATCCACGGCGCGCGGGCCATGGTCGGCACGAGCTTCCGCCGTGGAGCCAGGCCGCACCCATGGCTTCAGGCCCTGATCGCCAGGCGCCCGGTCAACGTCGCCGCGGTGGCGGTCGCGCACAAGACGGCGCGCGCGCTGTGGGCGATGCTCCGGCGAGAGGAGGCGTATCGGCGTCCGGCCGTGTTTGCGACCGCCGCCTGACGGGGATCAGCGTCGCAGATTTGCGGCGCTGGCTTGCGAGGGAAGCGAGCGATGATGGCAGACCCGGGCGACCGGGGTTCGGCAAAGGCCCTTGAACGATGCGAGCCGACGTGAGCTCGCCCAATTGTCTGGCCGCCGATCCGCGGAAACCATCAAGGCCAGCGGCCAAGTCGCCGCGTGAACAGGCCGGATACACGACCGCAAGCACCGGTCCCGCTGTTGTCGAACAAATCCCTTGTAAGAAGAAGGCGGTCCATACACGTCGTTCTGCTCGAGCAGCACCGCTCCGACGAGGCGGGTGATGCTGTCCTCGTTGGGGAAGATGGCCTGTCACGTCGGCGCGGCGCTTGATCTCCTTCTCTATCCCGGCCGCTTCGGTCAACTGGTCATGATCGTCTCCCTGCCGGCCCGCTGCGCGACGGCTCGGTGTCCCTCTCGGAGGCAGCCTTCTCTACGAGCTCTCGGCGGGGCCGGGCTCAGGATGGGGTATGGGCGGGAGCCAAGGGGTGCTTCCTTATTTGCGGCGTCGGGTCCCGGACACGTCGCCGGGGCGCCAAAGAAATGGAGCGCACTCGCCTCGACCCCGTCCCCGAGGGGACCCCTGACGGCGGCGTCCTCGGAGGCCGCCGATCTCGCGCAGTGGGATGTCTCGTGATCAGGTGGGGATAGCCACGCGGTACGGCTCGCCGCTGAGCCAGATCCGGTGGAGCACCACGGCGAGCTTGCGCGCCAGTGCCACCTTGGCCTTGCCGAGCCCGCGGCGCCCGGCGAGGCGCACGGCCCAAGACTTCAGCGCACACCATCCCCGGCTGTGATGGATCAGCGCATTGGCTGCCTGATAGAGGGCGCGCCGCACCCCGGCGTCGCCGGCGCGGCTGATGCCGCCCGACCAGTCCATGTCGCCCGACTGCCATCGCCGGGGCGTCAGGCCGAAGTGCGCGCCCACGTCGCGTGACTTTGCGAACCTCGAGGGATCGTCCATGCCTGCGACGTAGGTCATCGCGACCAGAGGACCGACGCCTGGGACCGTCATCAGCCGGCGGCAGGGCTCGCTCGCCTTCGCCCGGGCGGCGATCTGCCGGTCGAGCGCGTCGATCTCACATGCGAGCCGGTCGACGATCTCGACGAGAGGCCGCAGGACGGGTTGCAGATCCGGATCGTCCAGCGCCTCGTCGACGAGGGCGCGGAACTCCGACCGGGCCAGCTTTGGAGGCCTCAACCCCTCGGCTTGCAGGATCGACCAGATGGCGTTGCGCAGGTCGAGCGACTGGCGGCGCAGCTGCTCACGCACGGACAGGAGCGCGCGCTCCCGCTGCGCCTCTGGCGACTTGACCCAGACGGGCCGGAACGTCCTCACGCGCATCATATCGGCGAGGCCGCGCGCGTCGTTGCGGTCGGTCTTGTTGCGGAACCCCACGCGCAGAGTGGCGGCCGCGTGCGTCGCGTCGATCACGATCGCCGGCAGGCCGAGCGCGCGCAGCCCGCGTGCCAGCCAAGGCGACGTCGGTCCCGCCTCGAGGCCGATCCGCTCGATCTCGGCGCCGAACGGCGCCAGCATCTCGGTGATCTCGCCGGGCGTGCTGCCGACCGAGCGCTGGAGCGCGACCACCCCCTCGTCGTCGACGACGCAAACCGCGACCCGCGCCGAGGACACATCCAGACCCACGTAGAACATCTCCGCCTCCCATGCTGGCTCGACCGCCGACGAGAAGCGTCACCCAAAGATGGCTGTCGGTCCATCGGGGCGCGGGCCGGCCGGATATCCCATCTTGTTCAGCCGCTCGAGGGGGTTGGTGCTGTGCAGCTTGGCGCGGTGGCGCATGGGGAAGGCCATGTAGGCCAAGACATCGGCCTCGGCGTCGTCCATCAGCGCGCCGAGCTTCGGCCATCGGGCGCGGAGCTGATCGGCGATGTGGCGCCAGGCTCGGGTCGCGGAGGCGTGGTCGGGCTGGACGAAGGCCTGGCGGATCGCCGCGGCCACGACGGTGGTCTGGCTTCGTGGGACATGGGCCAGGGCGTTCCTCATGAAGTGCACGCGGCAGCGCTGCCAGGTGGCGCCTGTGAGGCTGCGCGCGATGGCCGCCTTCAGGCCCTCATGGGCGTCCGAGATCACCAGCTTGGTGCCCTTCAGACCGCGCTTGGCGAGGCTCCTGAGGAAGGCCGACCAGAACGTCTCGGCCTCCGAGGGGCCGATGTGCAGCCCCACGATCTCGCGCCGGCCACAGGTCGTTGACGGCCACGGCGACTATCGCGGCCACCGAGACGATGCGCCCGCCCTCGCGCACCTTGAGGTAGGTGGCGTCGAGCCAGAGGTAGGGCCACTCGCCCTCCAGGGTTCGTCCCAGGAAGGCCCCCACGCGCTCGTCGATGTCGCGGCACAGCTTCGACACGCTCGACTTCGAGATGCCGCCCATCCCCATGGCCTGCACCAGGTCGTCGACCTTGCGCGTCGACACGCCGGCGATCCAGGCTTGCCTCGGATGACGGCGACCAGCGCCTTCTCCACCGGCTTGCGGGGCTCAAGGAAGCCAGGGAAGTAGGACCCGGTCCGCAGCTTCGGGACCTTGAGGCTCAGCGGCCCGAGCCGCGTCTCCAAGGTCCTGTCGCGGTAGCCGTTGCGCCACGTCGTGCGCTCGGCCGCCCGCTCGTGGCGCCCCGCGCCGATCACGCCCTCCACGTCCGCCTCCATGATGATCTGAAGCACGGCCTCCGCGACAGAGCGGAGGAAGTCGTCATCACCGCTCTTCGCGAGCAGCTCGGCCAGCGGTAGTCTGTCCTCGGTCATCGGGGTCGTCCTCAGGGCTTGGGTGAAGCGTGCAACTCCACCTTACCCGATGGTCCCGGTGGCCACCGCAATCGACACCGCCAGGGAAGGGGAATGCCCCACCCCGGACAGCACCGTCGGCGACCCCGGAAATTACACCACCACCGCGGACGCTACCTGGAGAGCGTCTTCCACTCCCTGAAGGTCGAGCGGGTCCACCACCGCCTCCACGCCACCCGGGCCGAGGCGCGACGGGACTTGCTCGCTCGGATCGAGGGGTTCCACGGCTCGCGCCGACCGCGCGCGGCGCCGCGCGCCCACTCACCAGCCGCGATGGAGCGCATGGCGGCCCGACCGCGTCCACCCTCCCGGCTCTTCCGCGCTTCGCGTGGAGGCGGTTTGGACAAGCCGTCGAGCACCCGGCCCTCGTCGTGGGTGGGGGATGAGGGTTCAAAGGGTTGTGACCCTGCTCCGTTCCTTGCCGGGCTGCGATGCCGACCGGGTGATCCGAGATTCTCGATCGCCTCGCCATCGTCGCCCGCCGCCGGCGCCGCCACGGGCGCTGCCCGTCCGCGGCGTCCTCAGCCCCGCCGTGCACAGCCGCACCAGGTCGTCGGCCCGACGATCTGCCGAGCTTCGGGCAGGCGGTCCTGCTTCGACCTCGCGTCCGGCGCTTTCACCGCCATCGCCCCGGTTGCCCGCGCCGCACCTTCGCGGAGCGGCTGCCCAGGCTTTTGTCGCCATGAGCGCGGCGCACCCGGCGCGTCGCCCGCGCGCAGGCGAAGGTCGGTCTCGCCCTGGGCGGCGAGGAGGGCCATGCGGCCGCTGTCCCCATCTCGCGGCGCCCACCGGCCCCGACACGGTGCTCCGCGGCCGTAGCGGCGCTCGGTGTTGCCCAAGATGGAGGAGCCCCGCGTGGTGGGTGTCGACGACCGGGCGATCCGCGAGGGGCGCAGCTACGGCACCATCACCGTCGACCTCGAACGCCGGTGGCCGCCCGATCTCCTGCCGGATCGCTCCGGAGGTTCCCTCGGCCCCCGTGGCTGCGCCGGCACCCGCGGGTCGCGGTGGTGGCCCGGGACCGCTCCACGGCAGTCACGCACGGGCCATGACGGCGGCTGCGCCGCGCGCCCTTCAGGTCGCGGATCGCTGGCGCCCTCTCGACATGCGACAGGCCGTCGAGCGGTGGCTGGCCCGCTCCCATGGTCGTCTGCGGCGTCTGCCCGCGCTCGAGGACGACCGCCGGCCCGACCGGCGCCCGCGCGCCTTCGAAAGGACGGAGCCCGAGATCGCCGCCGGCGTCGAGAGCCGTGCCCGAGGGCCGCGCCGCCTGACGGGCGAAGTGCGCCGCCGTCACCTGGCCGGCGAGACCCTCATGGCCCCAGGCCAGGCCACGGGCCTCGTTCGAGCCACGGTGCTCGAGCCACGGTGCTCGAGCCACGGTGCGCAAGTGCGCCCGCGGCCTGGACATCCCCCGAGCGAGCGGCATCCGGGCCAGGGCTCAGCCTGCTCGATCCATCCGCGGCCCATCTCGCGCGCCGCATGGCCGAGGGGTGCGAGGACGCCATGGCGCGGCTCTCGGGAAGTGCGGGTCTGGGCAGCGCTCCGTCGCCCAGCGGCGCACGGCGCCGGCCCCTCGCGACCCGCGCGCAAGTGGCTCAGCCGGCCGGCGCCCGCCGATGCCGAAGGCAGGAGCGCCGCCGCCCTCCTCCAAGGCGCTCGCCTGGATGCTCGTGCAGCCCGCGGCGGCTGTGTCGGGGCACGCGGCCGCCCGCGCCCTGCAGGACGCCGAGGCGGCCCGGGTGGCCTGTCTCGCACGGCGCTCCACCGCCCTCGTGCGCCGCTGCGGCGTTCGGTGCGACGAGCGGCGCCCCGACCCCCGCGACGCCCTCGAGGCCTGGGTCGCCGAGGCGCGGACGTGCGGCCTCGCAGTCATGGAGACGTTCGCCGCGGGCCTCGAGCACGACGGCGCCGCGATGCGCGCCGCGCCGATCACGCCATGGAGCGACGGGCAGGCCGAGGGACAGGTCAACCGCCTCAAGACGCTCAAGCGTCAGATGTGCGGCCGCGCCGGCTTCGAGCTCCTACGCCGCCGCACGCTCTTCGCCGCCCTCCACGCAAAGCGCGGGAGGGCCATCGGGCCGGAGCAGGATCGATCGGAGGCCCGCTCGAACTCGCGGACGGTGGGGAGCCGGCCGAAGGATCCCCGCCGCGTCTTCCCGATGCCCCGGAACCGGCCGGATCAGTAGGCCGCGATCGGGTTGCCCGGCGAGCCGGTCGCGCCGACGATCTTGAGCGGCGCCCAGGAGAACAGGAACTCGTAGGCTTGATCCTCGCCGAGCTGCTTCAAGTCGAGGTTCTCGAAGAGGTAGATGCCGCGGCGCGCCGTCAGGTTCATGTGGCAGTAGCCCCAGTTCTCGATCTCGGCGGTGGGCGTCGGCCACTCGCCCTCCCCCGCGAAGTCGTAGGGCTCGATGCCCCAGTTGTCCGCGCCCATCATCGCGATCTTGCGCTCGGCCAGGTGGTCGCACACCTCGGGCGCGATGCCGGGGCCGCCCGAGTTGAACTCGGCGTTGTTGGCCGCGGCCTCCTCGGGCGAGGCGTCGAGGTTGTCGCGCCACAGGTCGTTCCAGCCGGTGCGGAACACAACGACGTCACCCTGCTCGACATCCTCGATGCCCTGCGCCTCAAGTGCGGCGCGGTAGTCCTCCATCGTGATCGGGTAGCCCAGGGGGAGGTTGCCGCCCTTGAGCGCCACCATGTCGATCAGGACGCCGCGGGTGAAGAAGGAGCCGACGTTCTCCACGCCGTTGCGGGTAATCGCGTAGGGGGTGCCCACGTCCTCAAGCCGCACGCCGTTGTAGAAGTAGTTGCCGTCCTCCCAGCCTTCCTTCCCCTCGATCTTGATCATCGGGTGCGCGAGCGAGTCGAACTGGGTGCCGACCTGCCCGATGTTGGCCGTCATCAGCTCGTCCATGAAGGTCTGCCGATAACCCTCGCCGGCCCAGGCGAGGTCGTGGGTCGGGCCGCCGCCGCCGGGGATGGTCACCGACAGGACGCGACCGGGAAAGAGCGGCACGCGGCCGTGGTAGGGCATCCCCAGCGTCGCCACCCGCCCGGTCTTGACGAGGCCCGCCGCCGCGACGCGCTTCTCGGGCGTGATCCAGTTGGTCGCGCCGGCCTCGTCCTCGGCGCCGAACTCGCTCGGCCACCAATCCTCGTCGACGGGGTTGTTCTGGGCCGTCGCCGCCGTCGCGCAGAGCGCGAGCGGCAGGATGGCCGCCCGGATGCCGTGATGCTTCGTGGTCATGTGGTCCTCCCTGGTCGGTCGTGATGCGGCGCCCGCGCCGGACCTCGCGGCGGTCCTCCTCCCGAGCACCGGCCGGGCGGGCGCCGCCATGCTACTCAACCCCCGGTTCCGCGAGGACGGCGAACGGCGGGGCTGGAGCGGGAATCCGCCGACGCGCGGGCGCGGCCGGGCGGCCCCGGTCAGAACGCCACCTGGTCGCCGCCCTTGAGCTGGAGGATCGCGCGCGCCTCGGCCGGCGTCGCCACCTCCAAGCCCAGCCCCTCGACGATCTGGCGCACGAGGCGCACCTGCTCGGCGTTCGACTCCGCGAGCCGGCCGGGCCCGGCCCAGAGCGAGTCCTCGAGCCCCACCCGCACGTTGCCGCCCATCGCCGCGGCCATCGCGGCCACCGGCATCTGGTTGCGCCCCGCCCCCAGCACCGACCAGCGATAGGCGTCCCCGAAGAGCCGGTCGGCGGTGCGCCTCATGTGCGCCACGTCCTCCGCGTGCGCGCCGATCCCGCCCAGGAGGCCGAAGACGCTCTGGACGAAGAAGGGCGGCTCGACCACGCCGCGGTCGGCGAAGTGCGCGAGCGTGTAGAGATGGCCGATGTCGTAGCACTCGATCTCGAAGCGCGTGCCGTTTTCGGCGCAGGTGGCGAGGATGTGCTCGATGTCGGCGAAGGTGTTGCGGAAGATGCGGTCGCGCGAGCCCTCGAGATAGGGCCGCTCCCAGTCGTGCCGGAACTCCTTGAAGCGATCGAGCATCGGGTGGAGCCCGAAGTTCATGCTCCCCATGTTGAGCGAGGCGACCTCGGGCGCGAAGGTCGCGGCGGGGCGCACGCGCTCCTCCACCCCCATGGTGGGCGCGCCGCCCGTGGTGATGTTGATGACGCAGTCCGAGCGCTGCTTGATGACCCGCAGGAACGGCGCGAAGGCCTCGGGGCGCTGGTCGGGCCGCCCGGTCTCGGGGTCGCGGGCGTGCAGGTGGACGATCGCCGCCCCCGCTTGGGCCGCCCCGATCGCGGCGTCCGCGATCTCCTGGGCCGTGATCGGCAGGTGCGGCGACATCGACGGCGTGTGGATGGCGCCGGTGACGGCGCAGGTGACGATGACCTTCCGGGGGGCCTTCGGGGGCATGGGCGTCTCCTTGAGGCGCGCGCCTCAGCGCAGCGGCTGGCTTCTCTTGTGGGCGGCCAGCGCGGCGAGGCGGGCGTCGCGCCAGCGGGTCCGCGCCTCCTGCTCGCTCGGCGAGGGCGACGGGCCCCAGGCGGCGATGGCGGCCTCGATGGCCGCCTCCTCCCAGACCTCGGGGCCGGCGGGGTCGGCGGCGAGGCGGCGGAAGAACGGGGCGTAGCGGGCGCAGTAGTCGGCGACGCCCCCCGGCGCGTTGAGCTCGATGGTCTCGAACGGCCCCAAGAACGACCAGCGCAGGCCGAGGCCCTCGCGCACCGTCACGTCGAGATCCTGCGGCGAGACGACCCCCTCCTCGACGAGCCGGAACGCCTCGGCGAGCAGGGCGGCCTGGAGGCGGTTCAGCACGAAGCCGTCCACCTCGCGGCGAACGGTGATCGGCGCCTGGCCGATGCCCTCGAAGGTGGCGCGGGCGCGGGCGATCACCTCCGGATCGGTCCAGGGGGCGCCCGACAGCTCGACCACGGGCACCAGATGCGGCGGGTTCACCGGGTGGGCGACGAGGCAGCGCGCGCGGCCGGTCAGGTCTTCGGTGAAGAGCGAGCACTGGATCGCCGAGGTCGAGCTGGCCAGGACCGCACCCGGTGCCGCGAGCCGGTCGAGATCGGCGAAGAGCGCGGCCTTGGCCTCGACGCGCTCGGGCCCGTTCTCCTGCACGTGCTCGGCCCCGGCGACGGCCTCCTCCAGCGTCGCGGCGGCCACGATGCGGGCATGGGCGCCGGCGGGGTCGTCGCACAGGCCATGGTGGGCCAGCGTGTCGAGCCCCTCGCGGCAGGCCGCGAGCGCCGCGGCCGTGGCGCCCTCGGCGGGGTCGGTCACGGCGACCTCCCAGCCTGCGCGGGCGAAGACCATGGCCCAGGAGCGGCCGATCAGCCCGGCCCCGACGATCGCCACCTTCATGCGCGCCCCTCCCTCAGAGCCACAGGACCTGGCGGCGCAGGTCGAGGTCGTCGCGCAGCGCCTCCGAGGGCCCGGAATGGATCACCGCGCCGCGCTCCAGCACGACGGTCGAGTCCGACAGCGCCAGCGCCAGGTCGAGATGATGGTCGACGATGACGATCGAGACCTCCTCGCGCAGCTTGTCGAAGCTCTCGAAGAGCTGCTCGACGATGGTGGGCGCGAGCCCCTCGAACGGCTCGTCGAGCAGCAGCACGCGCACGTCCCCCGACAGCGCGCGGGCCACCGCCACCATCTGCTGCTCGCCGCCCGACAGGACGTCGGCGGGCGTGTCGATGCGCTCGGCCAGGCGCGGGAAATAGTCGAGGATCCGGTCGAGATCCCAGTGGACGCCGTTGCCGGTGCGCCTCCGCAGGCGGCCGAGCTCCAGGTTCTGGCCCACCGTCATCCCGGCGAAGAGCCCGCGCCCCTGCGGCACGTAGCCGATGCCGAGCCGCGCGATCTCGGCCGAGGGCAGGCCCGCCACGTCGCGCCCCTCGAGCCGCACCGCGCCCGAGGCGGGGGGCGCGATGCCGATCAGCGTCTTGAGGAGGGTGGACTTGCCCGCCCCGTTGCGGCCCAGCAGCGCCACGACCTCGTGGCGGCGCACCGCCATCGACACGTCGTTCAGGATGTGGCTCTTGCCGTAGAAGGTGTCGACGCCCTCGACCTCCAGCACGCTCTCGGGGCGCGCGGCGCTCCCGCGGCGGGTGGCGGCGACGGCGGCGCTGCCCGAGCCGATGTAGACCGCCTGCACCTCGGGGCTGGAGCGGGCGTCCTCGACGGTGCCGTCGACCAGCACGCGGCCCGCGTTCATCACCGTCACCGCGTCGGCGATCTGGAACACCCGGTCGATGTCGTGCTCCACCAGCAGCACCGGCAGGTCGGCCGAGATCTGCTTGACGATGTCGCCGACGCGCTCGCGCTCGGCGGCGGCGAGGCCCGCCAGCGGCTCGTCGAGCAGCAGCACCCGCGGCTTGGTGGCGAGCGCGAGCCCCATGTCGAGGAGCCGCTGGCCGCCGTAGGAGAGCGCCCCGGCCTCGGCGCGCTCCATGCCGGCGAGGCCGAGATAGCCGATCACGTCGCGCGTCTCCTCCTCCACCTGCCCGAGCCCACGCGCGGAGCGCCAGACGTCGAAGCGGTGCGGGCTGCGGGCCTGGACGGCGAGGCGGACGTTCTCCTCGACGGAGAGCGCCGGGAAGAGGTTCGTGATCTGGAACGACCGCCCGATCCCGGCGTCCGCCACCGCCTCGGGGCTCGCGCCCGAGATGGCGCGGCCCGCGAGCCGGACGGTCCCCTCGTCGGGCGCGAACATCCCCGAGATGAGGTTGAAGGCCGTGGTCTTGCCGGCGCCGTTGGGCCCGATCAGCGCGTGCAGCGTCCCGTCGCGCACGGCGATGTCCACGCCGCCCACGGCGCGCGTACCGCCGAAGGACTTGCCGAGGCCCTCGGCCACCAGGATCGGGCCATCCGTCTGGCCTTCGGGCTTGAGGAAGGCGGGCAGGGGTGCGGCCTGGAGGGTGCGCCCGGCCATCGCCGCGGCCTCCGTCAGCCGAGGCCGGAACGGCGCCATGACGCGGCGCGCGACGCCGACCAGCCCCTCGGGCGAGAACAGGATGAAGCCGACGAACAGCAGGCCGAAGAAGAACAGCCAGTGCGGCGTCCAGATCGACAGGAACTCGCGGAACAGCAGGAAGAACAGCGCCCCGAGCGCGGGCCCGAGGAAGGAGCGCATCCCCCCGATCACCACCATCGCCAGAAGCTCGCCCGAGAACGCGACGCCGAGCGGCTCGGCCGAGGCGAAGCGGTGGTTGAACACCGACAGCGTGCCCGCGAGGCCCACCACGACGGCCGAGACGACGAAGCCCAGCAGCGTGTAGCGGTAGGTCGAGTAGCCCAGGAACCGCGCGCGCTCCTCATTCTCGCGGATCGCCACCAGCACGCTGCCCGCGGGCGATCGGTGGAAGCGCCACAGGAGGTGGACGGTGGCGAGGCCGATCGCGGCGACGAGCCAGTAGTAGGCCCGGTCGTCCGCCAGATCGAGGCCGAGCACGCGGGGCCGGACGATGCCGCCGAGCCCGCTCTCGCCGCCGGTGAAGCTCGTCCAGCGATAGGCGGTGGCGAAGGCCAGCGCCGTGAGCGCCAGCGTCAGCAGCGAGAAGTAGACGCCGCGACGGCGCAGGATCAGCGCGCCCACCAGCAGCGCCGCCACGCCGACGAGCGCGACCGAGAAGAGCGCCGGCAGCGCGATCTGGTCGGCGAAGAGGTGGCGCTGGCTGAGTGCCGCGGCGTAGGCGCCGATGCCGAACCACGCGCCGTGCCCGAACGACACGAGCCCGGTGTGCCCCACCAGCACGTTGAGCCCCATCGCGGCCATGGCGACGACGACCACGTCGATGGTCGAGCGCAGCGGCAGGCCGAGGAGGTCGAGCGCGAAGGGCAGCAGGGCGAGCGCCGCGGCGGCGACCAGCAGCGGGGCGTGGGCGCGCGGTCCGCTCATTCGAAGCGCTGGATGCGCTCGCCCAGCAGGCCGCGCGGGCGCAGCAGCAGGACGAGCGCCATCAGGAGGTAGATCGAGGCCTCGCCGGCCGGCGGGAAGAAGTAGATCGTCACGCCCCGCACGACGCCCACCAGCACCGCGGCCAGGATCACGCCCCAGAACGAGCCCAGGCCCCCGATCACCACCACCACGAAGGCGGCCGTCAGGATCTCGGCGCCCATCGCCGGATGCACGCCCGAGATCGGCGCCAGCAGCACGCCCGCCAGCCCCGCGAGCCCCAGCGCGAGCGCGACGATCGCGGTCATGTAGGGCTGGAGCGAGATCCCGAGGCTGCCCACCATGTCGGGATCCTGCACGCCCGCGCGCACGACGCGGCCGAAGGCGGTGCGGTAGACCAGGAACCAGGTCGCCGTCACCGCGGCGAGCGCCACGCCCAGGATGATCAGCCGGTAGCGCGAGTAGAGGAAGTCGCCGACGATCACCGTGCCGCTCAGGGCGGGCGGGATCGAGAACGGCAGCGGCGCCGCGCCGAAGAGGATGCGCAGGCTCTGCTCGATCACCATGGCGAGCCCGAAGGTCAAGAGCAGGCTCAGCACCGGGTCGGAGCGGTAGAAGCGGCGGAACAGCAGCCGCTCGACCGCCACGCCGATCAGCGCCACCAGCGCCGGCGAGGCGACCAAGGCGCCTGCGAAGCCGATCCTGGGCGCGAGCAGCACGGCGAGGTAGGCGCCGATCGCGTAGAAGGCGCCGTGCGCGAGGTTGACGATGCCGCCGAGCGAGAAGATCAGCGACAGCCCCAGCGCGATCAGCAGGTAGTAGGCGCCGACGAGGAGCCCGTTCAGCACCTGCTCCAGCAAGAAGACGATCTGCACGCGGGCTCGACCTCGTGAAGCGGTGTGGGGGGCCGGCAGGTGGTGCAGGCCCCGATCTAGCTGTCCCGGCGCGCCGGATGCGTCCCGTGGGCGGGCGGCGCTAGACGGTCATCGCGCAGATGCCGTCCTTGTCGGGCGCCAGGGTCTCGAGGTCGGCCCCCGCCTCGGGCACGACGCCGAGCGGCTGGTAGATGTCGAAGCGGTCCTCCATCTGGTCCACCGTCTTGCCGCGCACGGCGTACATCTCCTGGATCATCTGGTTGTCGTAGTCGCGGAAGTATCCGGGGCGGCCCTTCAGGACATCGAACTCGGCCCCCGTCCGCAGGTGGTCCGACAGCTCGGTGGAGTCGGTCGACTGCGTCTCCTCCATCGCGCGGGCGACGATCTTGAGCGCGTTGTAGTCGCCCCAGGACTGGTTGTCGGGCAGGCGGTCGTAGGCCGCCCGGAAGGCCTCGACATAGGCCTGCGCGCCGGGCTCCTCGACCTCGTGGTGCCACACGATCGGCCAGATGCCCGAGAACGCGCCCTCGCCCGCGCCCCAGGCGACCACGGTGTCGAAGCCGAAGCCCGCGAGCGGGAAGGGCAGGCCGAACTCGGCATACTGCTTGATGAAGTTGGTGATCTGGTTGCCGGCGAGGTTCGACACCACCAGGTCGGGCTGCGCCTGGCGGATCTTGAGGATGTAGGGGCTGAAGTCGGTGGCGTCGGTGGGCACCAGCTCGTCGCCGGCGAACTCGCCGCCCTGCTCCTCCATGAAGCGGCGCGCGACCGACAAAAGGTCGTGGCCGAAGGCGTAGTCGGCCGTCAGCGAATACCACTTCTTGCCGCGCACCAGGTCGGCCTGGAGCAGGTAGCTGCCGCAGGCCTTGACCATCATCGAGTTCGCGGCCTCGACGTGGAACATGTAGGGGTTGCAGCTCGCCCCGCGCAGCTCGTCGGAGTTGCACCCCGTGTTGACGAAGATGCGCTTCTCGCGGTCGGCGATCTGGCCGATGGCGAGGCCCGAGGCCGAGGAGATCTCGCCGATCAGCAGCGCCGCGCCGTCCCGCGACAGGAGCCGCTCAGCCTTGGCCGAGGCGGTCTGCGGGTTGACCGAGTCCTCCATCACCAGCTCGATCTGGCGGCCCATCACGCCGCCCTGCGCGTTGATCTCGTCGGCCGCCAGACGCACGCCCATCTGCGCGTATTCTCCCAAGGGGCCCAGGAACCCCGTCAGCGGCGTCAGGTGGCCCAGGCGGATCGGCCCCTCCTGCGCGCGCAGGATCGCCGGCGCGCCGAGCGTGGCCGCGAGCGCGGTGCCTGCCGCGCCCGTCAGGAGCGTCCGGCGGGGGAGGGCTGTCGAGGGGGGCATGGGCGTCTCCTTCCCTGGAGGCGGGCGTCACGGGCGGTCCGAGAGTTGTCGTGATCTGTTATCACGGATAACGCTAGCGTGATTTGCAGCGCGCTGTCGAGACGGAAGGAGGCGCCCGCGCCGATGGACCCCCCGCTCCGCGAGTTCGAGCCGATCCGGCGCGAGACCCTGGGCGACCAGGTCTACGCGGCGCTGCGCGACCGTCTCGCGGCCGGCGAGATGGAGCCGGGCCAGCGGCTGTCGCTGCGCTCGGTGGGGGAGTCGCTCGGCGTGTCGGTGATGCCCGTGCGCGAGGCGGTGACGCGGCTGGTGGCGGACGGGGCGCTCGACGTGCTGCCGAACCGCGCGATCCGGGTGCCCGAGATGACGCTGCCGAAGTTCCGCGAGCTGACGGTCGTGCGCGAGGCGGTCGAGGGGTTCGCGGCCGAGCGCGCGGCCGTCATGCGCGCCGAGCCCGACCTCATGGCGATCCGTCGGCACGAGGCGGCGTTCCGGCGGGCGGCGGGCACGGCCCCTCCGGACGCGCCGGCGGCGGTCCGGGCCAACCGCGACCTTCACTTCGCGGTCTACGCCGCGGCCGGGCTGCCGACGCTGAGGACGATCATCGAGGGGCTTTGGCTCAGGATCGGGCCGGTGCTCAACGTCGACATGCGCGCCTCGCCCGCCCGGCTCGCCGGCGGGGGGGCGCAGGCGTGCCACTCGCGGCTCGTGGAGGCCATCGCGGCGTCCGACCCCGCGGGCGCGCGCGCCGCGCTCGTGGACGACATCGAGGGGGCCGCGGCGTTCATCGAGCGCAGCGGGCGGCTGCCGGAACGGTAGGAGCGACAAGGGCATGGATCTGAACCTCGACGGCGCGCGCGTGCTGGTCACGGCCGGGGCGGGCGGGATCGGGCGCGAGATCGCCCGCGCCTTCCTGCGCGAAGGCGCGCGCGTGCATGTCTGCGACATCGACCGCGCGGCGCTCGACGCGCTGGCCGCCGAGGGGGGCGAGCTGTCGGTCTCGGTCTGCGACGTGGCCGACCGCGAGGCGGTCGGGCGGATGGTCGAGGCCGCCCTGGCCGCCCTGGGCGGGCTCGACGTGCTCGTCAACAACGCGGGCGTGGCGGGGCCGACCGGGCGGGCGGAGGACATCCATCCCGAGGACTGGGACCGCTGCCTCGAGGTCTGCCTGACCTCGCAGTTCAACGTCGCGCGCCTGGCGATCCCGCACCTGAAGGAGAGCGCGAACGCCTCGATCGTCAACCTCTCCTCGGCCGCGGGCCGGCTGGGCTTCGCGCTGCGCACGCCCTACGCGGCGGCGAAGTGGGGCGTCGTGGGCTTCACCAAGTCGCTCGCGATCGAGCTGGGCGAGTTCGGGATCCGCGTGAACGCCATCCTCCCCGGCATCGTCGAGGGCGACCGGATCCGCCGGGTCTTCGAGAGCAAGGCCCAGGTCCGGGGCGTCCCGGCCGTCGAGGTCGAGCAGGAGGCGCTGGCCCGCGTCTCGCTGCGCACGCTCGTCACCGCGACTCAGATCGCCGATCAGGTGCTTCTGCTGTGCTCTGGGCGAGGGCGCACGATCTCGGGTCAGGCCGTCTCGGTCTGCGGCGACCTGCGCGATCTGGTGTGATCCGCCGCACGGGGGAAGCGGCTCGATGGGCGTGGGCGTCCGTCGTCGGATGATCCAAGGCGGGCGGGGCGGCTCGGGGGCGCGGGGTCGGGGTCCATCTGGGGGTGGGGTTCGGGCGGCGCGTGCGTGGTGGTGCGAGCGGCGCCTGGCCAGGGTCTGGCGCTCGATCCGGGCCCGCTCGGCGAGGCTGGCCCCGCCGCGGCCGAGGCAGGCGCCGGCCGGGGCGGGGTTGGCGAGGCTCTCGTGGGCGCGGGCGCGGCTGGTGCGCTCGACGAAGGCGCCGACCTGCTCGCTCGAGAGCCCCCGGCAGGTCGTGGCGATCGAGCAAGGTGGGGAGGATCGGGGGACGATCCGGGGGGGGTCGTGTCCCCGACGAACGGTCTCGAGCGTCTGGTGCCGGCGCTGGATCCTGCCCTGCCCTGCGTCTGGGGGTGCCGGGGGAGCGCGGGCGCCCCGGATGGGGGTCGGGCCCTTGTCCTGCAGCCACTCCGCGAGGTCCCCGGCGACGGTGCCCGAGCCGTTGTCGGTGAGCAGCCGCGGGGAGCAGCCGCGGGGAGCAGCCGCGGGGAGCAGCCGCGGGGAGCAGCCGCGGGGAGCAGCCGCGGGCGGTGGACGACGGTGACCCGGTCGAGCCCAAAGGCCGCCGGCGCGGGTCGAGCCCGGCCGTGACGTCGCCCGCGCGCATGGTGGCGCGGGGCTCCCAGGCCACCACGGACCGCGCGACGCCGTCGAGCGCCGTGGAAAGGCGGTGCCAGCCCCAGCCTGCGTGGCCTCGAGGGTGGCGAAGTCGCTCGGACCAGAGCCGGTCGGGGGCCGTGGTCTCGTCGCGGAACTCGTCGGCCGCCTCGACGAGGAGTGTCGGGCCGGGCTGGTGGTCAGGTCGCGCGCCTTCAGGGGACGGCCCCCGTTCGTCGCGGGAACGGCCCCCCGGACCGCTTCCCGGTCCTGCCCACCTCGGAGACGAAGCACTCCTCTTCGTCCGTGAAGCGCACCGCCATCTCGCGGGGCGACAGCTCGGGCCGCTCGAGCGCCAGCACGACCACCTTGGAGCGGGGGACGCGGCCCCACGCGGCTGGGCCGGGAGGGGCGGTCCTCGAGCGCCTCGGGGCGCCCCCGGTCTGGTGGAGCCCGCACCAGCGGTGGAAGGTGGCCCGCGGGATGCCGAGCGTCTCCAGGCCCCGCCGGACCGGCAGAGGGGAGCGCGCGACCAGGCGGACGATCTCGGCCTTCTCCGAGGCGGGGCGCCTCATGCGTCGTCCTCCCCCTCCCCGCTCATGCTCTTCCGAGCAGCCGGCTCTTGAGAGGTAAGCGTCCACCTCCACCGCCCAGCGCTTGAGCGACGAGAAGCGGAGCTATGCGCGTCAGCAGCGCGTTCGCGGCCTCGTAGAGCGCGGTGCGCACGCCGGCGTCGCCGGCCTTGGTGATCGAGCCGGCGGAGTCGGCCTCGCCAGACTGGTGACGCTTCGGCGTCAGGCCGAAGCAGGCGCCGAGCATCTTCGACCTTGCGAAGCGGCCGGGAGCGTCGACGCCCGTCCGGTCGGTGAGCGACACGGGTGGCGCCCACGCCGGGCACCGTCGTCAGCCTCCGGCACAGCTCGTCCTCGCGCGCGATCGCGCGCGTGCGCTTGTGGAGCACGGCCAGCTCGCGCCGCGAGCCGCGTCGCGGGCGCGCAGCATCGGCCGCATGGCGGCCTCCAGAATCGCACGGCCGCCGACCAGGGTGAGCACCCGCTCCTCGAACCGGCCGCGCGTGGTGGCGCCCCTCTTCGGCCCGAAGCCCCGCAGGAGCCCGCGCATCGCCTGCTCAAGGTCGATCAGCGTCTGCTGAAGCCGCTTGCGCGCCGCCAGCAGCGCGCGCACCTCCTGCGAGCGCGCCGACTTGCGGTGGACCGGGCGTGACCTGCCCATGCGCAGGAGCTGCGCGATGCCGCGTGCGCAGCACAGGTCGGTCTTCACCGCCATCGCCGAGAGCGCCTTGACCTGCCGCGTCTCGAGCAGCGCCACCTCGTGGCCGGACGCCTTCAGCCCGTCGTGGAGCCACGCCGACAGCGGACCCGCCTCGAGCCCGACGGACGCGATCGGCACGTCGAGCTCGGCGATGAAGCCGACCAGCACCTCCGGCTCGCCCGCGACCTTCGCCTCGCGCACGACGGCGCCGGCGGCGTCGAGGACGCACACGCGGCTCAGCTCCAGCGAGACGTCGATGCCCACGTCGTGCTCCCTGCTCGTCCCTCCTCCATCGCCGCAGCCCCGCCATCGGAGCCGATGCCGCCACCATGAGAGACGAGCCCCCGGACGCCCACCGCCCGAAACGGCCCATGACGGCCTCTGCTCAGAGCCCTCTCCTACTCAGAGCCCTCTCCTCGCCGCCGGCATCGTGCCGGTCTCGCGCGGATCATCCACTCACCGCCCCCGTCCGGATCTCCCAGGCCACCTCTCACATTGGCGAGAGCGGCTACGCTAGACGCGCTCCACCGCTCTTTCGCACGGCGTCGAGGCCGTCACGGCCACCCCCTTCCGCGGCGCTCCAGCGACGTAGGTCTGGATGATCGATCGGTCGTCGCCCAGGGTTTGGAGCACGAAGAGCTCTTCGGCCAGCGAGCCCGCGCGCTCCATGCGCAGGTCCATCGCGGGCGTGGCGCGGGCGTCGAGCACCACGACGTCCGCTTCCGTGCCAGGGTCGAGCGTGCCGATGCGGTCCTCGAGCCCCAGCGCCACGGCGTTGCCGCGGGTGATCCAGTGAAAGGCGCGCAGGGCGTGGAGCTTCTGGTCCTGGAGCTGGAGGATCTTGTAGCCCTCGTTCAGGGTCTGGAGCATCGAGTAGCTGGTGCCGCCGCCGATGTCGGTGGCGATGGCGCTCAGCACGCCGCTCGCGCGCAGGCGGGCCTCGTCGAAGAGGCCGCTGCCGAGGAAGAGGTTCGAGGTCGGGCAGAAGACCGCGCGCGCGCCGGTCTCGGCGACGGCGCCGACCTCGCGCTCCTTCAGGTGGACGCAGTGGCCGAGCAGCGTCCTGGGCCCCACGAGCCTGTGCGACTGATATATGTCGAGGTAGTCGAGCGCCTGCGGGTAGCGCTCGGCGGCGAAGGCGATCTCGGCGAGGTTCTCCGACAAGTGGGTTTGAACGTGGCAATCGGGATGCTCGGCGGCGAGCGCGCCGGCCATCTCGAGCTGCTCGGGGCTGGAGGTGATGGCGAAGCGCGGCGAGATGGCGTAGAGGGCCCGGCCCCGCCCATGCCAGCGCTCGATCAGCGCGCGGCTCTCGTCGTAGCCCGACCGGGGCGTGTCGCGCAGGCCCTCGGGGGCGCCTCTGTCCATCATCACCTTGCCAGCGATCAGGCGCATGTCGCGCCGTGCGGCCTGCGTGAAGAGCGCCTCGGCCGAGCCGGGATGGACCGAGCAGAAGGCGGCCGCCGTGGTGGTGCCGTGGTCGGACAGCAGGTCGAGGAAGCGGCCCGCGATGCGCTCGGCATGGGCCGGATCGGCGAACCGCATCTCCTCGGGGAAGACGTAGCCTTCGAGCCAGTCGAGGAGCTGGCGCCCCCAGGAGGCGACCACCTGGGCCTGCGGGAAGTGGATGTGCGGGTCGATGAACCCGGCCATCATCAGGTGCGGGCGGTGGTCGATCACCTTCGCGTCGCCGGCCTGCGGCGCGACCTCGGCGTGCTCGCCCATCGCCGTGATCAGGCCGCCTCGCATCAAGACCGCGCCGTCCTCGACGTAGGTGTGAGAGGCGCCACCGTCCTCCTCCATGGGCTCGCCGTGGAAGGTCAGGATGCGGCCGCGCAGGAGGCTGTCGGTCATCTTCGTTCTCCCTGAGGTCATGGGGAGCGGAGTCCATGCCCCGCTCCCGGCCGCGTCACTCGGCGGGCATCTTCGCGGACATCAGGTCCGGCTCGTCGGGGACGATGATCCGCGTCTCCAGATCGGCCTTGGGCGCGATCAGGGGGTAGAAGAACATGAAGCCGCCGGTGATGAGGTAGCCCAGCGTGATCCCGTCGAGCTGCGGCATCTGGAGCGAGGCGGCGTGGACGATGCCGACCGAGGACATCGCGGCGGCGGCGAAGGCGAAGCCGGCGGCGTTGCGGAAGCGGCCGTCGATCACGCTGGCGAAGATCGAGCCCCAGACGAGGCCGGTGATGATCGCCCCCTGCGCCAGGGCGAGGTGGCCCTCGTAGTGCGCCCCTTCCTGGAGCATCGCCGCGGTGAGCGCGGGGTCGCCCATCTGCGGCAGGCCCTCGACGCCCATCTCGCGGTAGGCATTGGCCATCGAGCCCCATTTGGTGACGAGGAAGTTCGAGATGTGCGGCATGATGGCGATCGCGACCGCCGCCATGTGCTCGGTCCTGACGCTGAAGGCGGTGTTGGTGATGAGGCTCACCGAGACGAACACCAGCACGGGTGCGGCCGCCGCGATCGGGATCAGGCCGTTGACGAAGGCCAAGAGCCCGAAGATGGCGGCGCACCCGATCACGCCCGCCACGCCGATGATGTAGCCGGCATGGGCCTCCATCCGCTTGTAGGCGGGATGGCCGATGTAGACCGTGGTCGGGAACGGCGAGCCGAACACCGCCCCGATCATCGTGCCCACGCCGTCGGTGACCTGGCAGAGCCCGACCGGGTAGGTGTCGCCCGCCGCCTCGGCGCTCTCGACGTTGTTCATCGTCTCGATGAAGTTGTAGATCTGCACCGGCACCAGCACCAGGAACAGCTCGGGGTTGGCGAAGAGGTACTGCACACCCGCGATCAGGTCGCCGACGTAAGGAAGCGGCGGGTAGAAGCCGATGCCGTCGACCTCGAAGGAGGACTGGCCCAGCACGATAGCGGCGATGGTGCCGAGGCCGATGGCCAGCAGCCCCGCCGGGATGCCGAAGGGCAGCCGGAAGCGCCCGATCAGCCCCCACAGGATGATGGCGAGCGAGGCGAAGCCGATCACCGGGTTCTCGAAGATCTCCGCCAGGGGGACCGCGCCGATGAACACCAGCGCGATGCCGCAGAGCGTGCCGAGCATCCCCGCCCGCGGCGTCACGCGCTTGAGGAAGGGGCCGACGAGCGCGCCCAGGCCCGCGACGATGCCGCCCATGAAGCCTGCGCCGATGCCGACCTGCCAGGCGAGGGTCGCGTCCTGCGTCGCCCAGTAGATCGGCCCGATGACGCCGAAGAGGTAGACGAACATCACCGGCGTCGAGATGCCGTAGGGCAGCGCCGTCACGTCCTGCCCGGTCTTGTTGGCGACATGCCTTGCCAGCGCGACGTAGACCGCGACGCCCGCGACGATGGCGACGGCGGCGCCCGGGACGATGCGGCCGTAGACGATCTCGGGCGGCATCTGGAACACGAACTGGCAGACCGCGGACAGCACCATGAGGTTCACGAGGTTGTCGGTGAACAGCGCCCAGAACGCGCTGGTGTCGCTGCGCGCGAAGAGGTGATAGCGGTATCCTTGCTCGATCATCTCGGTCTCTCCTCCCATGGGGTTTTCCCCGTCTCAGCGCCCCGTCTCAGCGCCCCGTCTCAGCGCCCCGTCTCAGCGCCGCGGCTCTTCGCTGCGGCCCGGTGTCGTCGTGATAGGTGTCGTCTCGGCGGGCCCTGCAGGGGCCTCTCGCGTCAGCGCGGCCATGACCTCGGCGGCGACGAAGGCCGCGATCACCTCGGGGCGCTTGTCGGCGCTGCCCATCGCCCCGATCGGGCAGGTCAGGTCGGCGATGTCGGGCGCCCCTTCGCCTTCGCGGCGGCCCGCGCGCTCTCGGAGGAAGGCGGCGAGCTTGGCGTGCTTGGTTCTCGATCCGATCATGCCGACGTAAGATCCGTCGCCTCGCGCCAGCGCCTCCGCCGTCAGCAGGAAGTCGAGCGCGTGGTCGTGGGTGAGCACGACGAAGGCGCTGCCCGGCGGCGCCGCGCGGATCTCGGCCTCGGGCAGCGCGGTGAGGCGCCGCTCGACGGGCGCCTCGCACCGCTCCAGCTCCGCCGCCCGCTCGTCGATCAGCACGGCGCGGACAGGAAGCCGCGAGAGGAAGCCCGCCAGCGCGCGGCCGACATGGCCCGCGCCCAGGACGAGGACGTGCGGCAGCGCGTCGCGCCGCTCGGCGTCGCGCGCGAGGAGCGCCGCGTGGTCGGCCTCGCCCAGCCGCGCGAGGTCGAGCGCCACGCGCCCGCCGCAGCACTGGCCGATCTCGGGGCCGAGCGGCACGTCCATCCCCGCGCGCGCCTCGCCCGAGGCCAGCATCGCCAGCGCGCGGTCGATCGCCATGTACTCGAGCTGCCCGCCGCCGATGGTGCCCCAGAGCGCGCCCGGCGCCACCAGCATCTCGGCGCCCGCCTCGCGCGGGGCCGAGCCGCGCACGCGCGCCACGCGCACCCGCGCCACCTCCGGGTGGCGCGCGAGGAACTCGGGGAGCGTCACGCGCCCGCCTCCGCGCGCATCCGCTCGATCGCCATCAGCAGCCGCTCGGGCGTCGCCGGCGTGTCGAGGCGTGGGGCGACGCGGTAGCCCGCGACCGAGGCCGCGGCCATCGACAGCGCCTCCAGCACCGAGATCGCCAGCATCAGCGGCGGCTCGCCCACGGCCTTGGAGCGCTTGATGGTGGGCTCGCGGTTCTCCGACCACTCGGCGAGCGCCACGTCGAAGACGCGCGGGCGGTCCGAGGCCACGGGGATCTTGTAGGTCGAGGGCGCGTGGGTCCTGAGCCGCCCGTGCGCGTCCCACCACAGCTCCTCGGTCGTCAGCCACCCCATCCCCTGGACGAAGCCGCCCTCGATCTGGCCGATGTCGATGGCGGGGTTCAGCGAGCGGCCGACGTCGTGCAGGATGTCGGTGCGATCGACCATGGACTCGCCCGTGAGCGTGTCCACCGACACCTCCGAGCAGGACGCCCCGTAGGCGTAGTAGTAGAACGGTCGGCCGCGCCCGGTGGCGCGGTCCCAGTGGATCTTGGGCGTCTTGTAGAACCCCGCCGCCGAGAGCTGGACGCGCGCGTCGTAGGCGGCCTTGACGAGCTTGGGGAAGGCGACCGACTCGTCGCCGACCCAGACCCGATTGCCGGCGAAGCGCACGACCTCGGGGCTGGCTTGCCAGAGCCCGGCGGCGAAGTCGGCGAGCCGCTCCTTGATCTGGCGCGCGGCGTCCGAGGCGGCCATGCCGTTGAGGTCCGACCCCGACGAGGCCGCGGTCGCCGAGGTGTTGGGCACCTTGGCCGTCGAGGTCGCGGTGACGCGGACATGCGCCAGGTCGATGCCAAGCTCGTCGGCCAGCACCTGGGCCACCTTGGTGTGGAGCCCCTGGCCCATCTCGGTGCCGCCGTGGTTGAGCTGCACGCTGCCGTCCTTGTAGACGTGCAGAAGCGCGCCCGCCTGGTTGTACCACGTCGCCGTGAAGGAGATGCCGAACTTGACCGGCGTCAGCGCGATCCCGCGGCGGATCACGCCTCCTCGCGCGTTGTGCGCGATCACCGCCCGCCTGCGCGCCTGGTAGTCCGCGCTCTCCTCCAGCTCGTCCACGATGCGGCCGATCACGTCGTCCTCGACCCGCTGGTGGTAGGGGGTGAGGTCGCGCCCTTCCCCGCCGTAGAAGTTGGCGCGCCGGACCTCCAGGGGGTCGCGGCCGAGCGCGTAGGCCACGTCCTCGATCATCCGCTCGCAGGCGAGCATGCCCTGAGGGCCGCCGAAGCCGCGGAAGGCGGTGTTCGACACGGTGTCGGTGCGCATCGGCTTCGAGACCAGCCGGACGTGGGGGTAGAAGTAGCAGTTGTCGGCGTGGAAGAGCGCGCGGTCGGTGACGGGGCCCGAGAGGTCCGCCGAGAAGCCGCAGCGCGCGGCGAAGGCGCCCTCCACGGCCTCGATCCGGCCCTCGTCGTCATAGCCCACCGCGTAATCCACGAGAAAGTCGTGGCGCTTGCCCGTCATGGTCATGTCGTCGTCGCGGTCGGGGCGGATCTTGACCGCACGCCCGAAGCGCTTGGCCGCGAGTGCGGCGACCACCGCGAAAAGGTTGGCCTGGCTCTCCTTGCCGCCGAAGGCCCCGCCCATGCGCCGGACCTGCACGGTGACCGCGTGAGAGGGGATCCCGAGCGCGTGGTGCGACCATGTGCTGCACCTCGCTCGGGTGCTGGGTCGAGGAGATCACCGTCACGTCGTCGTCCTCGCCGGGGATGGCGAGCGCGATCTGACCCTCGAGGTAGAAGTGGTCCTGCCCGCCGATCCGCATCCGGCCCGTCAGCTTGTGCTTGGCCCCAGCCATGCCGCGCGCGACGTCCCCGCGCTCGAGCTTCAGCGGCTCCACCACGAAGGGGTAGCCGCGCTCCATCGCCTCGGTCACGTCGGTGACGTGGGGCCGCTCCTCGTAGTCCACCCGCGCGAGCAGCGCCGCGCGCCGCGCGGCGTCGCGGCTCTCGGCCACGACGGCGAAGATCGGCTGACCGAGGAAGCCCACCCGGTCGGTGGCGAAAACCGGCTCGTCGCCGCTGCCGGTCTGGCTGAGGTCGTTCGGCCCCGGCAGGTCGGCGGCGGTCAGCACGCCCAGGACGCCGGGTGCCGCGGCCACCTCCGAGAGGTCGAGGCCCTGCACGCCCGCGTGCGCGCGCTCCGAGAGCCCGAGATAGGCGTGGAGCAGGCCTGCGGGCTCGGGGATGTCGTCGATGTACTCGGCCGCGCCCGTGACATGCTTGTGGCCGCTCTCGTGGCGCTCGGGGACGCGTATGCTCCGCGCCGCCTCGATGCCCTGTTGAACGTTCATGGTCCCCTCCCTCAGATCGCTTCGGCGAGCGGGCGGTCGAGCCGCAGCCCGCTCTCGCCGCTCGTCTCCAGCCAAAACCGCCAGATCAGGTTCTTCGCGGTCAGGCTGCGATACTCGGCCGAGGCGCGCCAATCGCTCAGCGGCGTGAAGTCCCCATCCAGCGCTGCCATCGCCGCGCGCACGTTCTCGGCACTCCAGACCCGGCCCCTCAGCGCCGCCTCGGCCGCCCGCGCGCGCCTCGGCGTCGCGGCCATGCCGCCATAGGCGATGCGCACGTCCGCCACGCGGTCTTCGTCGCGCTCGAGCCGGAAGGCCGCGAGCACCGCGGTGATGTCCTCGTCGTGGCGCTTGGTGATCTTGTAGGCCGCCACCGCCGCGCCCTCAGGCGGCGTCGGCACGAACAGCTCCTCCACGAACTCGCCGGGGCGGCGGTCCTGCTTCGCGTAGTCGATGAAGAACTCCTCCAGCGCCATCTCGCGCCGGCCCGAGGCCGAGCGCAGCGTGAGCCGCGCGCCCAGCGCGATCAGCACCGGAGGCGTGTCGCCAATGGGCGAGCCGTTGGCGACGTTGCCGCCGATCGTGCCCACGTTGCGCACCTGCTCGCCGCCGATCCGGTCCCACAGCTCCACGAGCTGCGGATGGCGCGCGGCGATGACGGGGTAGGCGTCCGAGTAGCTGACGCAGGCGCCGATCCTGATCCCGTCCGCGTCCGCCTCGATCCGGCGCAGGCCCTCGATGTGGTCGATGAACACCGCCGGCCCGATCCGGCGCAGGGACTTGGTCACCCAGAGCCCCACGTCGGTCGCGCCCGCGACGATGGTGGCCTCGGGGTGCTCGACCAGCACGGCGGCGAGGTCGTCCGCGTCGCGGGGCAGGATCGCCCGCTCGCTGTCCTCGCCGACCTCCACCCGCGCCCCGTCGCGCAGCGCGGCGAGCCGCCGCGCCACCCGCTCGCGCTCGGCCAGCAGCACGTCGCCCGCGGGGTCGGCCGAAGCCGCGGCTTGGGCCGCGCGCACGATCGGCGCGTAGCCGGTACAGCGGCAGAGGTTGCCCTGGATCGCCTTCTCGATCTGCGCCACCGAGGCGTCGGGCCTGCGCATCCAGAGCGCGTAGAGCGACATCACGAAGCCCGGCGTACAGAAGCCGCATTGCGAGCCGTGATGCTCCACCAGCGCGTGCTGGACGGGGTGCAGCGCGCCGCCCGTCGCCAGCGCCTCGACGGTGACGACGTGGCAGCCGTCGAGCGAGGCCATCAGCCGGATGCAGGCGTTGACGGTCCCGTAGCGCAGGCCCCCCGCCCCGAGCCGCCCGACCAGCACCGTGCAGGCGCCGCAGTCGCCCTCGGCGCAGCCCTCCTTGGTGCCCGTCAGCCGACGCACGAGGCGCAGATGATCCAGCAGCGTGTCGGAGGCGCGCACCGAGCCGAGGCGCACCTCGCGGTCGTTGAGCAGGAATCGGATCTCGGTGCGCGTCGTCATGCGGTCCTCCCGGAGGTGCCAGGCTCGGCGGTGTGGTCGAAGTGACACGGTTGTGGCAGATGACACCGAGGCGCGAATAGCGGGCCAGCCGGTAAGGAATATCAACGGATCGTTGAGAATGCCGCTTGCCCGCCGCCGGGCCGCTGCCCTAGGCTGCGCGCGGGGGTGGGCCTTGTTGCACGAAGCCTGCCCGGGATTCACATTGCCGGTCCAGCGGCATAGCTGGGCGTCATGTCCAAGCCTGCCCCGACGCGCTACCGCACCCTGAACTGGTCCGCCTACAACGCGTCGCTGCGTGAGCGTGGATCGCTGACCGTCTGGTTCGACCCTTCGACGCCCTGGCACGCGGCGCCATCGGGCAAGCGCGGCGGCCAGCCGGTCTACAGCGACGCCGCGATCCAGGCTTGCCTGACGATCAAGGTGCTGTTCGGCCTGCCGCTTCGCCAGACGACCGGCTTCGTCGCGAGCCTTCTGAAGTTCGCGGGGCTCGACTGGCCGGTGCCGGACTTCTCGACGCTCTGCCGACGGCAGAAGACCTTGGCCGTTCAGCTGCCCTACCGGGGCAGCGGCGGCCCGCTGCACCTGCTCGTGGACAGCACGGGCATCAAGGTCCGAGGCGAGGGGGAATGGCACGCGCGCAAGCATGGCGGGGCGCGCAGACGGATCTGGCGAAAGGTCCACCTCGCCGTCGACGAGGTGACACTCGAGGTCCGCGCGGTCGAGATCACCGGCAGCGGCGTCGGCGATGGGCCTGTGCTACCGGACCTGCTCGGCCAGATCCCAGCAAACGAGCCAATCGTCTCGGTCACCGCCGACGGCGCCTACGACACCCGCGGCTGCCGCGACGCCATCGCGAACCGCGGCGCGGACGCTGTCATCCCGCCCCGGCGAAATGCCAAGCCTTGGGAGAAGGACAGCCCCGGCGTAGAAGCGAGGAACGAGGCTCTGCGCGCCATCAAGCGCCTCGGCCGCACGATCTGGCGCCGATGGAGCGGATACCACCGCCGAAGCCGCGCCGAGACCAAGATGAACTGCATGAAGCTCCTCGGGCAAAAGCTCATGGCCCGCGACTTCGACCGCCAGACCGCCGAACTCCAAGTCCGCATCGCCATCCTCAACCGCTATACCGCGCTCGGCATCCCCGTCACACGACCCGTCGGCTGACCGCCGCGGGGAAAGGGGAAGCTCGGCCTTCAGGCGTTCCGTGCAACAGAGCCCCTGTAGGGCGTCAACCTTCTTGGCCGGGACCGACAACCAAGTTGGCCGGTTTGCTGGCTGCTGCGGTTGGAGGTCGGTATGCGTCCGGCGTCACCGCGCTGAGGGGTGGTTCCAGGGCATGAGTTCGTCGAGGCGGGTGATCTTGTGGTCCGGGATGCGGGCCAGGGTGTCGGCGAGCCAGGCCTCGGGGTCGGCGCCGCAGAGCTTGGCGGTCTCGATCAGGGTGTAGGCCACCGCGGCGGCGCGGCCGCCGGCCTGCGAGCCCACGAAGAGGTAGTTCTTCCGCCCGAGGGCGATCGGCCTCATGGCGCGCTCGGCTGCGTTGTTCTCCGCCTCCAGGGTGCCGTGCTCGAGGTAGGGCCTGAGCTTGGGCAGGCGCACGAGGGCGTGGCGGATGGCGGCCGCGAGCGGGGTCTTGCCCGACAGGGCGGGCAGCTGAGCGGCGAGCCAGGCCTCGAGGTCGTCGAGGACGGGACGGGCGTCGGCCTGGCGCAGGCGCGCCCTCTCCTCGGGCGGCCGGCCGCGCGCCGCCTTCTCGACCGCGTAGAGCTCGGCGATGCGCCGGATCGCTTCCTCGGCGATCGCGGAGCCTTGCGAGCGGTGGACGTCGACGAACTTGCGCCGGACGTGGGCCAGGCAGGCGACCTCACGGACGGCGTCCTTCCGGTACAGCTCCCTGAAGCCCGCGTAGTCGTCCGCGTGCATCCAGCCGGCGAAGGTCTTCAGGTGGCGCTGCGGGTGCTCGCCCCGGCGATCGGGGGAGAACTGGTACCAGGCCGCGGGCGGCGCCGGCCCGCCCCAGGGCCGCTCGTCGCGCACGTAGACCCACATCCGCGCCGTGGTGGTCCTGCCGCGGCCGGGGGCGAGCATGGCCACGGGGGTGTCGTCGGCGAACAGCGCCTCGCCGCCGAGGGCGTGCCGCCCGATGGCGGCCGCGAGCGGCTCCAGCAGCGCCGTCGATCGCCCGACCCAGTCCGCGAGGGTGGAGCGGTCCAGGTCGAGCCCGTCGCGGGCGTAGATCGTGCTCTGGCGGTACAGGGGAAGATGGTTGCCGAACTTCGAGACGAGGACGTGGGCCAGCAGCCCCGGCCCCGGGCGACCGCGTTCGATGGGCCGTGAGGGAAGCGGCGCCTGCACGAAGCGCTCGCAGCCCGAGCAGGCGAGGCGCGGTCGGGTGATGCGGTTCACGACGAAGCGCCCCGGCACGTACTCGAGCTCCTCGGTCACGTCCTCGCCCAGGCGTCGGAGGCGGCCCCCGCAGCGAGCGCAGGCCTCCTCGGCCGGCGCGATCTCGACCTCCATGCGCGGGACGTGGTCGGGGATCGGTCGGCGCTTCGGACGGCGCGCCTCCTCGTCCTCGTCCTCCTCGGGGAGCCGCAGCCGGCCCATGATGGCGCCGGCCGCCACCTCGCTCGCCTCGAGCGCCAGCTGGAGCTGGTCGGCGCTCTCGCCCGAGGGGCCGAACCGGTGTGCCCGGTGGCCCGCGAGCTGATGGCGCAGCTTCTCGATCAGCAGCGCCTGGGCCTTCACCTCGGCGATCAGGAGCCGTGCGAGGGCCTTCAGATCGCCAGGGTCCTCGGGCAGCGGCACGGCCTCGTCGAGCATGGCCGATGATAGCATGGCGAGGTGCCGGTTGGGGATCCCCAACCGGCTGGCAGGACGATATTATCCTGCCTTCAGCGGCCGCCATGGGCGGGCCGGGGTCCTCCAGTCCAGGCCCTCGAGCAGCATCGCCGTCTGCGCCGCGGTCAGCGCCACCTTGCCCTCGCTCGCCGAGGGCCAGGCGAAGCGGCCCCGCTCCAGCCTCTTGGAGAACAGGCACGAGCCCTGCCCGTCGAACCAGATCACCTTGATCAGGTCGCCGCGTCTGCCCCGGAAGATGAAGAGGTGCCCGGCATAGGGGTCGAGCTCGAGGGTCTTCTCGATCTGCGCCGCCAGCGAGGCGAAGCCGCGGCGCATGTCGGTCACCCCCGCCGCGAGCCAGACCCGCGTGCCCACAGGGACCGGGATCACGGGCCCGACAGCCCGCGGATCAGCCGCGCCAGCGCCTCCGGATCGTAGGGCCCCACGACCTGAAGCCGGTGACCGCCCGCGAGCTCCAGCTCGATCCGGCCCGCAGGCGCCGGCGCATCCGCCTCGACGGGCTCGCGATCTGGCTCCACACCGGCATCGACGATCTCGACCGGAAGGAACCCCACGTGCTCCTCCACGGCCGCCTCGTCGGGCGCGAAGCGCGGGTTCCTCAGCCAGCTGAACACTAGGTTGGCGTTGACGTCGTAGCGCCGCGCGACCTGGCTCACGGAGATGCCGGGCAGCCGTGCCTGCACGCAGATCATCCGCTTCTCGGCGTCCGACCACACCCTGCGCTTGCGTCGTCCACCCACCCCGAGGTCCCGATAGTGTCCATCATCTCCTAATGGACATCATCTCCCCGTAGCCCCGCCTCCGGCAGTGCAGGGAGCCCGGACGCTTACGGGCGAGCTGCGGCCTCGCAGCCCTCGTCGTGGGCGAGCGCGAGGAGGCCCACCATGCGCCGACAGGCGTCCTTCTGGGGCAGCGCCTCGGACAGGCACGCCCAGGCCTGGGAGTACTCGGTGCGCGGGAACAGGCTGTCGCGGAAGACCGAGCCGGCGAGCGCCTGAGGCTTGCGCCGAAGGGCATGGATCACGTGGCGGTGGTCGACCACGTGGACGCGCCGTCCGCCGCCGGTGGCGCGCCGGCGGCGTGGATGGGTGACGACGCGGGTCGCCCCGAGCCAAGCCTCGATGCGGTCGTCATACACATGGATGCGCAAGCGGTGGCCGATGAGCCGCGCCGGCGCGCTGTAGAAGACGCCGTGGACGAGGAAGCCGCCGGTTCGCGTGACGCGCGCGACGATCTCAATGAAGTCGGTGGTGCGCCGAGGCGGCAGGGGCCGCAGCGCCGCCGTTTCGGCGCGGACCGCGTCCTCGCGCCGCCGGTTCCGCCGTGCGACGAGCTGATCCACGAAGGTCCGGTACTCGGCGAGCCCGGCGAAGTCGCGTGAGCCGCGCAGGATCAGGGCCTGGTCGAGGGCGGTCTTGAGATGGCGGTGGTGGGACTCGACCGCGCCGTTCTCATGGGCCTCGCCCGGGTTGTTGCGGCTGGCGATCAGGCCGTAGTGGGCGCACAGCTCCTCGTAGCGGCGCGTGGCGTCCTCGGCGGCCTCGCGCGTGAGGTTGCGGTAGGCGGCCGACAAGCTGTCGGTGCGGTGCTCGTGCGGCACGCCGCCGAGGCCCCACAAGGCATTCTGGAGGTTCTCGGCGAGCGCCGTGAAGCTCTCGCCGCCAAGGACCACGGCGGCGTGCTCCCAGCCGCTGTAGGCCAGCGCGAAGTGGTAGAGCCGGTGGTCGAAGGGCGCGCCCGCGATGGTGACGCCAAGCGCGCCCGCGTCGGTGAAGTCCGACAGCGCCAGGCGCCCCGGCTCGGGCGCCTGGCGGAAGATCACGTCGCGCGCAGGGCCATGGAGCGCGCGCCAGTCGCG
Source organism: uncultured Alphaproteobacteria bacterium (assembly GCA_963799455.1). GTDB lineage: Bacteria > Pseudomonadota > Alphaproteobacteria > Rhodobacterales > Rhodobacteraceae > CAWCXF01. Next base: position 1,340,320 of record CAWCXF010000008.1, read on the forward strand.
CACCCGCCGTTCCAGCGTCCGCCGGATGCGGTCGTCGGGGAAGGCGTCGGGGTCCGTCATCTGGAGGTGGCGCAGGAGCGTGACCGCCTGCACCGAGGGGTCGCGCTCCAGGATCGGCAGCACCACCGGCTCCCACACCCCGGCGAGGGGATCGGGGACGGTGCGGCCGCGCTCGGCGCGCCGTTGCGAGGGGAGACGGGGGTCGCCCTCGAGGCGCCGAGCGGTGCGTTCGCTGAAGCCAGCGCGGGCCGCGGCGAGGCGTTGGGGGTGACGGGGACGGTCGTGCATGTACAGTCTCGCTTGCTGGTCGGTGACGGGTCTGCCCGGCACGTCGGGACCTCCGTTTGGACGACAGAGATCCCGCTCGTACCGACCCGCAGCGGCCAGCACCCCACGCCATCGCCCCTCGGAGACGATCGCGCCGGCGGCGTCTGCCTCCAGTCGGGCTACGCCCTCCCTGAGGCCGACGCCGCCGGCCAACTTGGCTGTCGGCACCGGTCAGGGTGGTTGTCGCTCAACAGCGGGCGCATCGTCTCGGTGGCCGCGATAGTCGCCGTGGCCGTCAACGACCTGTGGCCGGCGCGAGATCGTGGGGCTGCACATCGGCCCCTCGGAGGCCGAGACGTTCTGGTCGGCCTTCCTCAGGAGCCTCGCCAAGCGCGGTCTGAAGGGCACCAAGCTGGTGATCTCGGACGCCCATGAGGGCCTGAAGGCGGCCATCGCGCGCAGCCTCACAGGCGCCACCTGGCAGCGCTGCCGCGTGGGGCCGTTGAAGAAGTCGGTGGTTCCTGATTCCATCAGCTGTGGCGGCGATCGACGGGGAGATGGCGATGCTTGGACGCAAGGAGCGCGACCAGCTCGAGTTCTTCGTGTGCGGCTCGCTTCGGGACCTCGTTCCCGACGACCACATCCTTGCGCGGGTCGATCGGGTGCTCGATCTCGGCTGGCTGCGTGACGAGGTGGCCGATCTCTACGCCGCGGGCGTCGGGCGGCCCGGGATCGACCCCGAGGCCGCGGTGCGGCTGATGCTGGCGGGGTTCCTGCTCGGCATCGTCCACGACCGACGGCTGATGCGCGAGGCGCAGGTCAATCTCGCGATCCGATGGTTTGCAGGCTACGGGCTGCACGAGCGGCTGCCGGACCACTCCTCGCTGACGCGCATCCGGCACAGATGGGGCGCAGAGCGCTTCCGGCGCATCTTCGAGCGCACGGTGCGGACGTGCATCGAGGCGAAGATCGCCACCGGCGAGGTCGTGCATGTCGATGCCTCGCTGATCCGGGCCGATGTCGCCTGGGAGAGCCTGGCCACGCGGCACGTCGAGGCGATGGCCGACGCGAACGGCGATGGCCGCGATCGCGACGATGATGGTGGCGAGAGCGCGGGCGGAGACGACGGGGGCACCGCCGCGCAGCAGGCGCGACGCCATTCCAAGAAGACTGGCCGGTTCAAGAAGGTCTGCCTGACCGATCCCGATGCGAGCATGGCCACATCGGGGCGCAACCGCCGCCTGGAGCCCAGCTACAAGCAGCACGGAGCAGTCGACGACGAGTGCGGGGTGATCCTCGACGTCGAGGTCACCACCGGTGAGGTGAACGAGGGGCAGGTGATCCTCGATCGGCTGGACGCGGTCGCGGCCGTCACTGGGGGCTCCATCGACACCGTCACGGCGGATGCCGGTTACGCCTATGCCAAGGTCTTCGCAGGGTTGGAGGCGCGCGAGATCACCGGCGTGATCCCCACGAAGGCCGAGCCGATCCGCTCGAAGGTTCCGCTCCGGCGGTTCCGCTACGACGCGCGCCACGACATCGTCCGATGCCCACGGGGCAAGATCCTGCGGCCCAACAAGGCCAAGATCGCCCATGGCCGGTTCTTCGCGTCGAAGGCACGGGACTGCAAAGGCTGCGATCTCGCCGCCCTTTGCTTGTCGCCATCGCGCGTGACCAAGGCCGTCGTCATCGTTCACGACTACCCGGCCCTGCTGCGGGCCCGTCGCCGACGGCTGCGGTGGGGGGCGGAGGACGACCGGCTCTACCGGCGCCATCGCTGGCGGTCCGAGGGCTTCCACGGCGAGGCGAAGACCTGGCACGGTCTCGCCCGTGCCGTGCGCCGCGGGCTGGGCAACATGCGCATCCAAGCCTTCCTCACCGCCGCCGCGATCAACCTCAAGCGGCTCGCCGCAGCCCTCCTCGCCCTGATCTGTGCCCTCCTCGGCCTCCAGAGCGGGCCAATCCGCGCCTGAGCGCTCGACCGGGCGCCATCGGGCGAGTGGCGGAGCCGAGACCCCCTTCGGGCGCATCGCAACGAATACCCGACAACGCCGCGGCCTTCTTCAACGGCCCCCGCGTCGGATGGCGCATTCGAGCCAGCTCGCCGCCGACATCCGCTTGACCGGGGCGTCCGCGATCGCCCCGGCCATGGCTTGCGCCTCGGGCTCCCGGAAGAAGATGGCCAGAACCGCGCTGGCGTCGATCACCACGGCGGCGCGCCCAGGGCCCCTCTCCTCAGCCCGGCAGGCCCAGGGGATCGTCGAAGAGCCCGTCGTCGCCCCGCTCCACCCGCTCGCCGGACCCGCGCCCCGATGCGCCGCCCTGCCCGTCCCGCCGGGCCTCGAGCCGCGCGCCGTAGGACAGCAGCCGCTCCACCCTCGCCTCGCGCGCGGGCTCGCCTAGCCGGGCGCGCTTCTCACGCAGCGCATCCAGCACCGCGCCCGTCAGCGACGTGCCGGTGGCGCGTGCGATCTCGCGGGCAAGCCGATGGGCTTCGTCCGACTTCAAGTTCAGCGCCGTCATCGTTCCACCATTCCTCCGCTGGTGGTGGAAACGTAGGCCCGCTCTCGGTCCCCCGCAAGCTCACGCCACCATCGCCTCCCGACAAATACTCGACCGTCCCGGCCTTGTTGCACGAAGCCTGCCCGGGATTCACATTGCCGGTCCAGCGGCATAGCTGGGCGTCATGTCCAAGCCTGCCCCGACGCGCTACCGCACCCTGAACTGGTCCGCCTACAACGCGTCGCTGCGTGAGCGTGGATCGCTGACCGTCTGGTTCGACCCTTCGACGCCCTGGCACGCGGCGCCATCGGGCAAGCGCGGCGGCCAGCCGGTCTACAGCGACGCCGCGATCCAGGCTTGCCTGACGATCAAGGTGCTGTTCGGCCTGCCGCTTCGCCAGACGACCGGCTTCGTCGCGAGCCTTCTGAAGTTCGCGGGGCTCGACTGGCCGGTGCCGGACTTCTCGACGCTCTGCCGACGGCAGAAGACCTTGGCCGTTCAGCTGCCCTACCGTAAGCGTCCGGGCTCCCTGCACTGCCGGAGGCGGGGCTACGGGGAGATGATGTCCATTAGGAGATGATGGACACTATCGGGACCTCGGGGTGGGTGGACGACGCAAGCGCAGGGTGTGGTCGGACGCCGAGAAGCGGATGATCTGCGTGCAGGCACGGCTGCCCGGCATCTCCGTGAGCCAGGTCGCGCGGCGCTACGACGTCAACGCCAACCTAGTGTTCAGCTGGCTGAGGAACCCGCGCTTCGCGCCCGACGAGGCGGCCGTGGAGGAGCACGTGGGGTTCCTTCCGGTCGAGATCGTCGATGCCGGTGTGGAGCCGGATCGCGAGCCCGTCGAGGCGGATGCGCCGGCGCCTGCGGGCCGGATCGAGCTGGAGCTCGCGGGCGGTCACCGGCTTCAGGTCGTGGGGCCCTACGATCCGGAGGCGCTGGCGCGGCTGATCCGCGGGCTGTCGGGCCCGTGATCCCGGTCCCTGTGGGCACGCGGGTCTGGCTCGCGGCGGGGGTGACCGACATGCGCCGCGGCTTCGCCTCGCTGGCGGCGCAGATCGAGAAGACCCTCGAGCTCGACCCCTATGCCGGGCACCTCTTCATCTTCCGGGGCAGACGCGGCGACCTGATCAAGGTGATCTGGTTCGACGGGCAGGGCTCGTGCCTGTTCTCCAAGAGGCTGGAGCGGGGCCGCTTCGCCTGGCCCTCGGCGAGCGAGGGCAAGGTGGCGCTGACCGCGGCGCAGACGGCGATGCTGCTCGAGGGCCTGGACTGGAGGACCCCGGCCCGCCCATGGCGGCCGCTGAAGGCAGGATAATATCGTCCTGCCAGCCGGTTGGGGATCCCCAACCGGCACCTCGCCATGCTATCATCGGCCATGCTCGACGAGGCCGTGCCGCTGCCCGAGGACCCTGGCGATCTGAAGGCCCTCGCACGGCTCCTGATCGCCGAGGTGAAGGCCCAGGCGCTGCTGATCGAGAAGCTGCGCCATCAGCTCGCGGGCCACCGGGCACACCGGTTCGGCCCCTCGGGCGAGAGCGCCGACCAGCTCCAGCTGGCGCTCGAGGCGAGCGAGGTGGCGGCCGGCGCCATCATGGGCCGGCTGCGGCTCCCCGAGGAGGACGAGGACGAGGAGGCGCGCCGTCCGAAGCGCCGACCGATCCCCGACCACGTCCCGCGCATGGAGGTCGAGATCGCGCCGGCCGAGGAGGCCTGCGCTCGCTGCGGGGGCCGCCTCCGACGCCTGGGCGAGGACGTGACCGAGGAGCTCGAGTACGTGCCGGGGCGCTTCGTCGTGAACCGCATCACCCGACCGCGCCTCGCCTGCTCGGGCTGCGAGCGCTTCGTGCAGGCGCCGCTTCCCTCACGGCCCATCGAACGCGGTCGCCCGGGGCCGGGGCTGCTGGCCCACGTCCTCGTCTCGAAGTTCGGCAACCATCTTCCCCTGTACCGCCAGAGCACGATCTACGCCCGCGACGGGCTCGACCTGGACCGCTCCACCCTCGCGGACTGGGTCGGGCGATCGACGGCGCTGCTGGAGCCGCTCGCGGCCGCCATCGGGCGGCACGCCCTCGGCGGCGAGGCGCTGTTCGCCGACGACACCCCCGTGGCCATGCTCGCCCCCGGCCGCGGCAGGACCACCACGGCGCGGATGTGGGTCTACGTGCGCGACGAGCGGCCCTGGGGCGGGCCGGCGCCGCCCGCGGCCTGGTACCAGTTCTCCCCCGATCGCCGGGGCGAGCACCCGCAGCGCCACCTGAAGACCTTCGCCGGCTGGATGCACGCGGACGACTACGCGGGCTTCAGGGAGCTGTACCGGAAGGACGCCGTCCGTGAGGTCGCCTGCCTGGCCCACGTCCGGCGCAAGTTCGTCGACGTCCACCGCTCGCAAGGCTCCGCGATCGCCGAGGAAGCGATCCGGCGCATCGCCGAGCTCTACGCGGTCGAGAAGGCGGCGCGCGGCCGGCCGCCCGAGGAGAGGGCGCGCCTGCGCCAGGCCGACGCCCGTCCCGTCCTCGACGACCTCGAGGCCTGGCTCGCCGCTCAGCTGCCCGCCCTGTCGGGCAAGACCCCGCTCGCGGCCGCCATCCGCCACGCCCTCGTGCGCCTGCCCAAGCTCAGGCCCTACCTCGAGCACGGCACCCTGGAGGCGGAGAACAACGCAGCCGAGCGCGCCATGAGGCCGATCGCCCTCGGGCGGAAGAACTACCTCTTCGTGGGCTCGCAGGCCGGCGGCCGCGCCGCCGCGGTGGCCTACACCCTGATCGAGACCGCCAAGCTGAACGGCGCCGACCCCGAGGCCTGGCTCGCCGACACCCTGGCCCGCATCCCGGACCACAAGATCACCCGCCTCGACGAACTCATGCCCTGGAACCACCCCTCAGCGCGGTGACGCCGGACGCATACTGATCGAGGCCGGCCACCGCGTGCTCTACACCCGCACCACAGACCTCGTCCAAAGGCTCCAGGCCGCGCGGCGCGACCTCGCCCTCGAGGGCGCCCTCGCAAAGCTCGACCGCTTCGACCTCATCGTCCTCGACGACATCGCCTACGCTCAGAAGGACCAGGCCGAGACCTCCGTCCTCTTCGAGCTCATCGCGCGGCGCTACGAGACCCGCAGCCTCGCCATCGCCGCCAACCAGCGCTCACGCGCCCGGGACCGCGTCTCCCCCGACCCCGCCGTCACCGTCGCCGCCATCGCGCATTGCCTCGCCTGAACTGCTCCTAAAGCATGTGCCGTTGCCTCAGTAGGACTGCTCCCGAGGGGAGCGTCTGGGTCCTGTCGCGAACGTGGTGGAGTTTCGGGGTTGGCGTAGTCTCCGGGCATTGACCCAACCCTGGACGGCGGTTGCCACCGCCGTGGAGACCACGCCATGGATGAGACTACGACGACGAGCGCGAGCGCGCCATCGCTCGGGGACTGGAGCGACCCGATCGAGGATGGGGTCCGCGGCCGGGTCCGCGCCTTCATCGAGGCGATCCTCGAGGAGGAGCTGGAGGCGGCGCTCGGACGGGCCCGCTACGAGCGGACCGACGAGGGACCGCGGGGGTGGCGCAACGGGCATCGCGAGCGGCAGGTGATCGGCACGTTCGGGCCTGAGACGGTGCGCGTGCCCAGGGCGCGGCTCATGCGCGAGGAGGGCGGCACGGCGGAGTGGCGCTCGAAGGGGCTGCGTCGCTATCAGCGCCTGACCAAGCGCGCGGAGGCGCTGATCGCCGGGGCCTACCTGGCCGGGACCAACACCCGGCGGGTGCGCCGCGCCTTGGCTGCCTTGTTCGACGGGGCTGTCGGCAAGGACGTGGTCAGCCGAGCCTGGCGCAAGGTGAAGACCGACTGGGAGGCGTGGAACGCCCGCGATCTCGGCGCGCAGGACATCGCCCGGCTCATCCTCGACGGCACGGTGGTCAGGGTGAAGATCGACCGCAAGGCGACCGCCATCTCGCTGCTGGTCGCGGTCGGCGTGCGGCGCGACGGCCAGAAAGTGCTGCTCGCGCTGAAGAGCATGGGTGGCGAGAGCACGGTCGCCTGGACGGCCTTTCTCGAGGACATGACCCGGCGCGGCCTCAAGGCGCCGGAGTTCCTCATCGTCGATGGCGCGCCCGGGCTCGAGGGGGCGCTGGCCGCGCTCTGGTCCGAGACGCCGGTCCAGCGGTGCACGGTTCACAAGCACCGCAACCTGCTCGCCCACGCCCCGAAGCGGCTCCACGACGAGCTGACCGAAGACTACCGCGACATGATCTACGCCGACACGGCGGCCGAGGTGGAGGACCGCCGCAGGGCATTCCTCCGCAAGTGGCGGCTGAAGTGCCGCCCCGTCGCCGACAGCCTCGAGGGTGAGGGGGGACCGTGGCCCCGGTGGGGCCGCGTAAGCCCCCCGAACGGGGATCGGCTCTTCACCTTCACGCGCCTGCCGCCCGGCCAGTGGAAGTCGGCCCGCACGACCAACGCCATCGAGCGGCTGCACGAGGAGTTCAAGCGACGCATCAAGACCCAGACCGTCCTGCCCCAGGCCGAGACCGCGCCCATGCTGTTCTGGGCGCTGCTGGCCTCGGGGCAGATCGTCATGCGCAAGGTCGACGGCTGGGAGAGCCTCTCCGCGCCGCTCGCCGATCAGGCGATTGATCTCGCCGCGTGACGTCGTAACCTCGCCCCGCCGGAGATCGCGTCATCCCGATTTCCACCACCTCCGAGACAGCACCGACCTGCCGTCCCATCATCGCATTGCCCCACCTCACCAGTCCCGTCGGATCAGTGAATCACGGAGCATCCCCGCGGCACGGGGCGTGTTTCGACAGTCATTGTTGCCCGCGGGATCCCCAACCATTCGCCCGATCGCCGCGGGCCCTACCGGGAGCCGCCAGTCACGGCGAACATGCCGTGGCGCCGGCACCAGGTCGAATGACTTGAGGTGAGATATTCATGACTGGCGCGGGGCGGGCCGCCCGGGCGATCCTCAGGGCGTCGTGGACCGGCGGGCTGCTCGGATGTCGCAGCCCCACTCCCCGATCGGTTCCCCCCGACGGGCCGGTCGGACCCGTGCATGCCGCTCCGATGGCCCCGTCGGGATCGCTCCGAGGAGGAGGGGCCGCCATGGCCGAGGATCGTCTTGAGTACAGGGGCCGCATCATCGAGATGCCCGAGATCGACGAAGGGTCGGGTCGGACGGCGGTCAGGGTGGTCATCGACGGCCGGACCTTCGAGGGCGGCCGGGACAGCGCCGGTCTCTACTACCTCGACGCCTACGCCTTCGACCGCGCCGAGACGCTCATGGAGGTGGCCAAGCGCTACGTCGACCACATCGAGGCCCGGGCCGAGGCCCAGGCCCGCGCGCGCCGCGGGGAGGTGGAGTGATGGCCTGCCGCAAGGATCACCGCGCCCTCTCCACCCAGGAGCGCGACCGCCTCGTCGCGGGGCTCCACCACCTGAAGGGCACGGGCGTCGTGGACGCCTTCGCCGACCAGCACGCGACGCTGTTCGGCCCCATCCACGGCGGGTCGAACTTCCTGCCATGGCACCGGGAGTTCGTGCGCCGCTTCGAGGACGAGCTGCGCGCCTTCGACCCCCGCATCACCCTGCCCGTGTGGAACTGGCTCGAGGACCGCTCCACGGCCTCGTCGCTCTGGGCCCCCGGCTTCCTCGGCCAGTTCGACGCCGCCTGGGGCCTCGGCCGTGCCCTGGGGAGCGACGCCCTGCCCGACGCCGGGACCGTCGAGGCGGTCCTCGGGATCACGCCGTTCGCGGCCTTCACCTCGGCGCTCGAGCGCGACGCGCACAACGCGCCCCATCGCTGGGTCTCCGGGGTCATGGTGGACGTCGCCTCGCCGGGCGATCCGGTGTTCTACCTCCATCACGGCTTCGTGGACCTGCTCTGGGCGCAGTGGCAGCTGCGCCACCCCGGCGAGCCCTTCCAGCCAAGCGGTGGCGCAGGCGGCGTGGATGCGGGCGACCCGCTGCCGGGCTTCCCGACCACGACCGCGGACATCCTCGACCACCGGACCATCGCCGCCTACCGAATGCCGGCGGGCTTCGTGCCCGATCCGCCGGGGGTGGAGATCCAGCCCGGCGGCGTGGCGTTCGACGGCGTGCCGGAGGGCGAGCTGGCCCTGCGCCCAGCGCGCTTCGCCCTCGACGGCTGCGGGCCCGTGACGCTGCGGCTCGTGGACGGCCCAACCCTCGTCTCAGGCCCCCCCGAGAGCGCCTTCGAGGCGCTGCAGCCCGAGGTGGTGGCCTCGCCCGAGGTCGATCCGACCGGCCGGTTCTGGTTCCTGTTCCGCGGCACCGCCCCGGGCGACGCCGCCACGGCCGAGGCCACGCTGCGCTGCGCCGAGACGGCGGAGGACTTCGCGCTGACGCTCACCGCCACGACGGTCGAGCGCGAAACGACGGCCCTGGCGCTGGCGCTCGATGAGTCCAACAGCATGAGCTTCCCCTCCGGCATCGGCAACGCCGATCGCGGCGAGGTGCTGCGCTTCTCCGCCCCGCCGCTCGTCGACGTCATCGCGCAGGACAACGCGGTCGCGGTCTACGGCTTCACCCACGACCCCCGACCGGGCATCGGCGTCACCTCGGTCGCCACCGGCCGCTTCCAGATCGGCGGCGCCATCGCGGGCCATCAGCCCGACCCGAACGGCTGGACGTCGATCGGGGAGGCCGTGGCGTTCGGCCACGACCTCCTCGCACCGGTCACGGACCATCCGGTGAAGGCCCTGGTGGTCCTGACCGACGGCCAGGAGTCCCATGGCGACCATGACCGGCGCTACATCGCCGACGTGGACGACCTCGTGGACGAGCGGGTCTACGCCATCGGGCTCGGCCGCGCGGACGCCATCCGGCCTGCGGCGCTGCAGGCCCTGTGCGACGGCAACGAGGGTTACCTTCTCTTGACGGGCGACCTCGATCAGGACGCCTATTTCCTCCTCGCGAAGTACTACCAGCAGATCCTGGCCCATGCGACGAACCAGCAGATCGTGCGTGACCCCGAGGGCCGGCTGAGGCCCAAGGAGGAGCATCGCATCCCGTTCGACCTCACCGAGGCCGACGCGCGGGCCGACGCCGTGCTGCTGACGCCCGCGCCCGAGGCCGTGCGCTTCGCGATCGAGACCCCGGACGGCGAGCTGCTGGGCCCGGGCGACGCGGGGGCGAACCCGGGGCTGGAGTTCGGCGGCGGCGTCGGCTCGCGCCACTACCGCATGGCGCTGCCGCTCCCGACCGCCGCGGGGGAGGCCCGGGACGGGCGCTGGCACGCCGTCCTGCGCCTCGACGAGAAGGGCTTCGCGCGCCACGTCACGCGGCTGCGCGAACAGCGGGAGCTCGAGGAGCTGCGGCGCGTCCTGGCGCACGGGCTGCGCTACAACCTCAGCGCCTACGCCGACAGCGCGCTGCGGATGCGCGCCCGGATCGAGCAGAGCGGCCGCGAGCCGGGGGCGTCGATGCGGCTGGTGGCTCGGCTCGACGAAGGCTCCCACCCGCTGCGGGGGGCGGACGTCCGCGCCCGCCTGACCCGGCCCGGCGGAGAGGTGGAGGACCTGCGGCTGCGGCGGGAGGCCGAAGGGACCTACGCCGTTCGCGTCCTGGCCGAGGCTCCAGGCATTCACCGCTTCGACCTGGCCGCCCGGGGCGTCAGCCTCCGCGGCGGACCCTTCACCCGCGAGCAGATCCTCACCGGCGCCGTCTGGCGCGGCGGGGACGCCCCTCCCCCGACCCGCGACGGGCGACCCGCCCGCAGCAGACGCCGGCTCTGCGAGCTGCTCCGCTGCCTGCTCGAGATCGACGGCATTCGAGAGAGGCTGAAGCGGGAGGAGATCGACCCCGACGCGATCGGCCGCTGCCTCGAGATCTTTTGCCGTGCCGACCCGCCGGCTCCGAACCGGGAGCGGGAGGACCTCCTGCGCCGCCTCGGGACGGCGATGGGCAGCCGCGAGGTCGCCGAGCGGGCGATCGCCGTCCTCATGGGCGACCGCGACGGTGGGGGGGCATGAGGCTCCAATCCATGGTAGGGTGACCTCGTGTCATCCCTTCGATCCGAGTGAAGGAGATCGTGATGCCCTGGATCCCTTCGGGCGCCACGATCGAGACGGCGGACGGCGACGAGAAGCGCATCGTGGTCATCCACGCCGCCCTCCTGGCGACGGGCGAGAGGGGCGAGATCCTCTACTACGGAGGTCCCGGGTGGGGAGCATGAAAACCCTGGGGACGAGATGCGTTGTAGGCTCACCTCCAGGCGGTACCGGATGACCAGGGACGCGGCCGACATGCCGAAGGCTACTGCGGCGCCAGCCCTGCCCCCAGGTTTTTCATGCTCCCCTTGCGCACCGCCCTGAGCGCGAGGGGCACCAGCGCGCCGACGGGCGCGAAGGGGATCGCGGCGTCGAGCGGCGGGGGCGGGGGCGCGTCGGACGGCCCGGCCCGGGCGGGGCCGAGCGAGCGGGCGAAGGCCTGCGCGGCCTCGTCGCCGGAACGGGTGAAGGCGGTCACCTCGCGGCCCTGCCAGACGGCGACCTGGCAGACGATGTGCGCCGCCGCACCGACGCTGCAAAGCCCGATCCGCTCGGCCGGCCCGGTCGTTCGCGACCACGAGCGCGCCCGCCAGGAGCCGCTTCGGGAGCCCCCCGATGCGCCGATGGGTTGCCCGGACGAGCGAAAGGCGAAGCCGCTGGCTTGCTCGAAGGCGACCATGCCCGTGAACGCCGCCGTTCGTGCCGGATCCTGGCTCGGAGGATGAGCGCGTGTGGTTGCCACGAGCTCGCGCCCCCATGTGTTCCGGATCCGTCGCAAGCCTCGGTCGCAGGCAGCGGCGATCACGAGGTCGCCCGGCACGATCCCTCGCCCGTCGCGGATCACCCGCGTGATCGGCCAGGGCATCGCGCTGCGCCTCGATCGCGGTCTCGGCGGGCCGTCTTGCACGAAGCCCGACGCTCAATGAGCACCACCGCAAGGGTGGTGGCCACGGCGCGCACCATCTCGCCCGGTGCCGCCGCCAGGTCGCGTGTCTCGGTCCCATCCTCGGGCCTCCGGCTCCTGTGCCGGCATCGGCGATGCCATCACGCCGTCCGCGTCATCTCGCCCCGGCTCTTCGCGGGTCTCGGCCGGATGCCGTTGACGCAAGTCAAGCGGCACGACGGGATCCCGTGTAGGTGCGAACACACGAAAGCGACGGAGGCGACGATGGCCACGAGCGAGACCGAGGGCGCTTGGATCGACCCCGCCCTCCTCAACCCGACCGAGCGCATGGCTGCCACGCAGCATCAGGCGTTCGAGCTCCAGAAGGCAGGGCTTGGCTCGCTGGCTTGGCTGGGCACGACCTGGATCGAGCAGATGGGCGCGCTCGGCTCGGAGGTCATGGACTTCCTCGCCCGGCGCGCGCGGGAGGACGCGCGCGTCCAGCACGAGATCCTGCACTGCCGCAGCTTGCCGCAGCTTCAGGCGATCCAGGCGCGGTTCCTCGAGACGGCGATCGAGCGGTAGGCGGCCGAGACCGGCCGGCTCGTGAGCCTGAGCAGCGGAGTGCTGAGCGAGATCGGCACGCGCGCTCGCGAGCGCACCCCGGCCGCGCCGCCGGGCGACGAGGTCGAGAACGCGCCGGTCTAGGGGTCGTCGGGCCCATGGCCGCGGTGCATGATCGAGCGAAGCGACGGCGCTGGTTCGGATGACGCAGAGGTGTCCCATGCGTCGGATCGCCGGCCCTCCGAGCGCCCTGACGAGATGCGGGCCTCGCTTCTCCATTCGACGCCCTCGGACAGCTCCCATCGGTCGCCGTCGGCGCTGGGATGTCGCTCATCGGCTGCGATGGAGCGCAGGGCGGCCCGGCCATGTCCCCCTACCGAGATCCGTTCGATCACCGCGACGACCGTGCGAGCGCGTCGATGCCCACCCTCATCCCCCGTCCGAGCCGCACCATCCTGCAGGTGGCACGATGATCGCCGCGCTGCCGTGGCCGGTCACGGGCCCAAGCATGACCGGATGGCCGACGACCATGAACCGCCTCGGGGATCCCGTTCTGATGGAGGGCCTCCATGAGGAAGGCTTCGCCGTCGGTGCCTTGGTCATGGCCCGCCTCCCCTTCCCCGGCAGCACCCAGGAGAGCGCCCGCCGTCGGGAGAACCTGGCCCGGGCCATGATCACCGGCCGGAGGACGGCACGCCCTGCCCCGGCACGATCGGGAGCGCCGTCGCCCCGTGGCGGAGGTTCGTGGCGGAGGTTCCCCGTGACGCGGCCCTCGGCTCACTCCGACGATCCACACTTCATCGAACGCTCGAACTGGCTGCGCGCGGCCGTGCTCGGCGCCAACGACGGGATCGTCTCGGTATCCTCGCTCGTGGTGGGGGTCGCCGCCGCCCAGCCCGATCCCGCCGCGGTCGTCATCGCGGGCGTCGCGGGACTGGCGGCGGGGGCGATGTCGATGGCCGCCGGGGAGTGCGTCTCGGTCAGCTCGCAATCCGACATCGAGCGGGCCGACGAGCGGCGCGAGGACGCCGCCCTGCGGAGCGATCCCCAGGGAGAGCTGGCCGAGCTCGCCGCGTTGTGGCGCGAGCGCGGCCTGAGCCCGGAGACGGCGGACCGGGTCGCGCGGGAGCTCACCGAACACGACGCCCTGGCCGCCCACATGCGCGACGAGCTCGGCGTGACCGAGACGCTGGCCGCCCACCCCCTCCAGGCGGCCGCGGCCTCGGGCGCGACCTTCTCGGCCGCCGCCGCGCTGCCCGTGGCCGCGACGCTCCTGTCCCCGCCCGGCGCCGTCGTCCCCGTCGTCCTCGTGACGACCGTCCTCGCGCTCGTCCTGCTGGGGGTCCTCGGCGCGCGCGCGGGCGGGGCTCCCATCGGCCGGGCCGTGCTCCGGGCCGTGCTCCGGGTCGTGCTCTGGGGCGCCTTCGCGATGGGCGTCACCGCCGCGATCGGGCGGCTCTTCGGGGTGGCCGTCTGAAGCTCCGACAGAGATCCCCCCGGGGGGGACCCGACCCGCCGCGCGGGGCTGGCGGGCCGATGGGGCGGCGCGGTCCGGAGCGGGCCCTCAGAACCGGTTCAGCGGGACCTTCAGGTATCGGTGCCCATCGTCCTCGGGTTCCGGCAGGCGACCGCCCCGCAGGTTGACCTGGAGCGCGGCGAGGATCCTGTCGGGCAGGGACAGGGTCGCGTCCCGCCCCTCGCGGATCCTCACGTAGTCGGCCTTCGACGTGCCGCCGCCGACATGCAGGTTGGATGCCTTCTGCTCGGCGACGGTGCTCTCCCAGGCGGGCTCGTCCCGCGCCTCGGTGCCGTAGTCGTGGCCGACGAAGAGCCGGGTGTCGTCGGGCAGCGACAGGATGGCCTGCAGGGAGTCGTAGAGCACCGCCGCCGAGCCGCCGGGGAAGTCGGCGCGGGCGGTGCCGGCGTCGGGCTGCATGAAGGTGTCGTGGACGAAGGCGGCGTCGCCGATCACGTAGGTGACCGAGCCCAACGTGTGACCGGGCGAGAGCATGACGCGGACGTTCAGCTCGCCCAGCGCGAACGTGTCGCCGTCCGCCCACAGCCGGTCGAACTGCGGCTCGGGGTCGAGGTCCGGCATGTGGTAGTAGTCGCGCCACAGCCCGGCGATCTCGCGGACCTTCTCTCCGATCGCGTTGGGGGCGCCCGTCCGCTCCTTCAGCCAGGCCGAGGCCATGAGGTGGTCGGCATGGGGATGGGTGTCGAGCACCCACTCCACCTCGAGCCCCTCGGACCGCACCCAGTCGAGAACCTCCCGTGCCGGCTCCATGCCGGTCGCGGCCGCGGCGGGATCGAAGCGCTGAACGACATCTATGAGCGCGGCCTTCCCCGTCGCGGGGCAGGCCGCGACGTACTGGATCGAGCCGCTGTCGGGCTCGTAGAAGCCTGCCACCCGGGGGCTGCCCGGGCCGGCGCTCTCGCTGATCTTCATGGTCATCGGACCTCCTTTCATTCCGCTGCGGCACGGGGTCGCCTCGCAAGCTCCGCCCATGCGTCGTGCTGGCTCAGGAAAACCTGGCCGTTGAGGTGCTCCAGGATGTGCGATCGCTCCAGCCGATCCATCACCGGTCCCTTCACCTCGGATGAGATGCAGGCCGACGCCCATGTCGCCCAGGCGGCGGTTGATCGCCTCGAGGCTCTCGAGGGCGGAGTAGTCCACCTCGTTGACGGCCGAGAACATCAGCACGACGTGGCGGATCGTGCCGCCCTCCGTCACGCGCGCCTGGACCAGATCCTCCAGGAAGCGGGCGTTCACGAAGTAGAGGCTCTCGTCGATGCGCAGCGTCAGGATCCGCGGGTCGGTCTCGACCTGGTGACGCAGCACGTTGCGGAAGTGCTCCGTGCCGGGGACGCGGCCGACCTCGGCGACATGCGGTCGGGACGTCTTGTGCAGATGCAGGGCGATCGACAGCGCCACGCCGGACGCCACGCCCGATCTCCACCCCGAGGCCGAGCGTCAGGAGGATCGTCGCGGCGACGGCGGCGAAATCGGCATGGCTGTAGGCCCATGTCCTCCGCAGGATCGACAGGTCCACGAGGCTGAGGACGGCGACGACGATGGTCGCGGCCAGCGTGGCGGTGGGCAGGAAGTGGATCAACGGCGTGAGCGCGACGGCGGCCAGCGCCAGGCCGAGGGCGGTGAAGGCGCCTGCGGCCGGCGTCTCGGCGCCCGCGTCGAAGTTGACGACCGAGCGCGAAAAGCCGCCCGTGACCGGAAGGCCCCCCGTGAAGGCCGCGCCGAGGTTTGCGGCGCCCAGACCGATCAGCTCCTGATCGGGATCGATGCGCTGGCGCTTCTTGGCCGCGAGCGTCTGGGCGACGGAGACGGATTCGACGAAGCCGATGATCGAGATGAGAAGGGCGGGCAGCGCGAGCTGCGCGATCAGGTCGGGGGCGAAGGACGGCACGGTGAGCGGCGGCAGGCCCTGGGGCACGTCGCCCACGATGGCGACGCCGCGTCCCTGGAGGTCGAGCGCCCAGACGGCGAGCGTGGTGACGACGACGGCGGCCACCGGCCCGGCCTTGGTGGCGACGTCCGCGGCGACCGGCGGCAGGCCCATGCGGCGCAGGAGCGGCCTCAGGCCCTTGCGGACCCAGAACAGGAAGGCGGTGGCGAGGACGCCGATCGAGAGCGTCGCGCCGTTCGTGTCGCCGAGGTGCCCGATCAGGGATCCGCCCATCTCGATCAGCGTGTGCCCACCGGCCTCGATCCCGAGGATATGGCTTCATCTGGCTGGCGGCGATCAGGATGCCAGAGGCGGCGATGAACCCCGCGATCACGGGATGGCTCAGGAAGTTCGCGAGAAATCCCAAGCGCAGGACGCCCAGCAGGACGAGGAACGCCCCCGACATCCCCGCGAGCGTCAGCGCCGCCACCGCGTAGCCCGCCGTGCCCTGCTCGGCGACCTGCGCCCACGGCCGAGGCCGTCAGCAGCGAGACCACCGCGACCGGCCCCACCGCCAGGGCCCGGCTGGTGCCGAACACGGCGTAGAGCAGGATCGGGGCGATCGAGGCGTAGATCCCCGCCTCGGGCGGCAGGCCGGCCAGCAGCGCATAGGCCAGCGACTGGGGGATCAGCATGATCGTCACGATCACGGCGGCGACGGCGTCGCGGCCGAAGGCCGCCCGGTCGTAGCGCCGGCCCCAGTCGAGGATGGGGAGGTATCGCGCGAGCGCGGTCATATCGTCCTGTCCGTCCGGCCAGAAGACGGGCGGGGCCGGAGCCCCGCCCGCGAGGACCGGCTCGCCGGGAGGAGGCGGGCCGGATGGAGGATCACTCGGCGGGGCGCCGACGGGGGCGAGCGGCTCGGGCGCGGCCATCCATTCCCTGCCGCGCAGCATCGCCTTCCAGTAGATCGGCGGCAGCAGCCTCTCCTTGAGGAACCACACCGCCCGGGTCGGGCGGGTGCCGTCCAGCAGCGCCTTCGGGAAGCTCGGCTTCAGCGTGCCGCCATAGCCGAACTCGGCCAGGACGATCGTGCCGCGCTCCACCGTCAGCGGGCAGGAGCCGTAGCCGTCGTACTGCGCCACCGGGCCGCGCCCGGCGATGTCGGCGATCGATGTTCTCGGCCACCACCGGCGCCTGCTTGCGCGCCGCCGCCGCCGTCTTCGCGTTCGGCGCGTTCATCACGTCGCCCAGCGACCAGACGTTGTCGTGGGTCTTGTGGCGCAGCGTGGCCTGGTCGACGTCGACCCAGCCCGCCGCGTCCGCGAGAGGCGAGACGCGGACGAAGTCCGGCGCGGTCTGCGGCGGGCAGACGTGCAGCATGTCGAACTCCATCTCCACCTCGCGCAGGGCCTCGCCGGGCGTCCTCACCTCGAGGACCGCCCGGCGTGCCGGACCATCCACCGCCATGAGGTCGTGGAAGAAGTCGAGCGTCGCGCCGTAGCGCTCGACGTACTCCATCAGCGCCGGCACGTAGTCCTTCACCCCGAAGAGGACGCCGCCGGCGTTGCATGAACTGGATGTCGA
This sequence comes from uncultured Alphaproteobacteria bacterium, assembly GCA_963799455.1. Lineage (GTDB taxonomy): Bacteria > Pseudomonadota > Alphaproteobacteria > Rhodobacterales > Rhodobacteraceae > CAWCXF01. The sequence continues at coordinate 1,357,528 of CAWCXF010000008.1, forward strand.
TGTCCTTCAGCACGCCGCGCCGCCGCCAGGCGTCGCCCGACAGGTAGATCGCCTTCTGCGGCGCGCCGGCGCACTTGATCGGCATGGGCGGCTGGGTGAAGACCGCCCGGCACCGGTCGAGGCCCTGCACGAGCCGCCAGGTGTAGGGCGCCAGGTCGTAGCGGTAGTTCGAGGTCACGCCGTTGCGGCCCAGCGTGGCCCCCAGCCCCTCCACGGCGCCCCAGTCGAGCTTGAGGCCCGGGCAGACGATCAGCCGCCCGTAGCTCAGCACGCGGCAGCCGTCGAGGATCAGCGCATCGCGCTCGGGCTCGAAGGCGGCGACGGCGGCCTTGATCCAGTGCACCCCCCGCGGGATCAGCGATCCCATGGTGCGGGCGGTGTCGCGGGGCCTCGAAGATGCCGCCGCCCACCATGGTCCAGCCAGGCTGGTAGTAGTGCATGTCGGCCGGATCGATGATGGCGATGTCGAGGTCGGGCTTGCGGGACTTGAGGCTCGCCGCGACCGAGATGCCGGCAGCACCAGCGCCCACGATCACGACGTCGTGGCGCGCGTCCTCGACCTCGTCGGGGGTGCGGCCGCCGATGGCGATGCGGCGCGCCACGCCCGACATGTCGTATCCGGCGGCCTTGGCACGGCCGAGGATGTCCGCGCAGGGGCCGCTCCTCCGCCTGGGCGAGCGCCCAGAGCGTGGCGGAGCGCAGCGCCCGAGCGGCAATGGGCGAAGACGGGCCCCGGCAACGCGTCGAGCGCCGCGCCGAAGGCCGCCGCGTCCTCCTCCGAGACGGGGCTGGCGACGGGCTGGTGCCGCGCCTGCATCCCGACCTCGCGCGCCGCCGCCTCGATCTCGGCGAAGCTCGGCTGGTCGGGCGACTTCGCCGTCGGGGCGGTTCGACAGGATGGACCGGAAGCCCATCCGCTTCAGCTCGGCCACGTCCGCGATCGTGATCTGCGGGCCGACCGACAGGCGGTCGGTGATCTGACTGGTCTTCATGATCTCTTTCCTGCATTCCCCTTCACAGCCCGTTCACCGGCACTTTCAGGAAGCGGTGACCGTGCTCGTCGGGGGGCGGCAGGTGGCCGCCATGCATGTTGACCTGCAGCGAGGGGATGATGAGCTTCGGCATCGGCAGGCTGGCGTCGCGCTCCTCGCGCATCGCCACGAAGTCCTCGCGGGTGGTGCCGTCGCCCACATGGATGTTGTGGGCGCGCTCCTCGGCGACGGTGGTCTCCCAGGCGATCTCGCGCCCGCCGGGGCCGTAGTCGTGGCACATGAAGAGCCGCGTCTCGCCGGGCAGCGCCAGCACCTTCTGGATCGAGTCGTAGAGCTGCCCCGCGTCGCCGCCGGGGAAGTCGGCGCGCGCCGAGCCGCCGTCGGGCATGAAGAGCGTGTCGCCGACGAGGGCGGCGTCGCCGATCACGTAGGTGACGCAGGCCGGCGTGTGGCCCGGCGTGTGCATGACGCGCGCCTCGAGCTGGCCTACGGCGAAGGTGTCGCCGTCCTCGAACAGCCGGTCGAACTGCGAGCCGTCGCGGCGGAAGCGCGTGCCCTCGTTGAAGACCTTGCCGAAGGTCTCCTGCACCTCGCAGATGTGGCGCCCGATGCCGATGCTGCCCGCCGAGTTGCGCCTGAAGGTAGGGCGCGGCCGAGAGGTGGTCGGCATGGACGTGGGTCTCCAGGAGCCACTCGACGCGCAGCCCTCGGTCGCGCACGAAGGCCGATGATCGCGTCGGCGTGCTCGTAGGAGATGCGCCCCGCGGCGTAGTCGAGATCCATCACCGAATCGACGATGGCGCAGGCGTCCGAGGCCGGGTCGCGCACCACGTAGCTGATGGTGTTGGTGGCCTCGTCGGGAAAGGCGTGGACGTGGGGGCAGGTGCTCGTGTCGATGGGATGGTCGATCATGGCGGGTCTCCTTGGCATCAGGTTCGCGCCGGCGCGCGCCCGCCGGAAAGGAGCGAGGGACCGATGCGGGCGGCGAGGATGCCTGCGGTCGCGGCAGCGACGAAGACGAAGACCTCCGACCGCCCGGTGCCGAGCGCGGGGAGCGCCCCGCCCGGGCAGAAGCCGGCGATGCCCCAGCCGATCCCGAACACCGCCGATCCGCCGATCAGACGCGCATCGATCCGGACGGCGCGGGGCAGCTGGAAGGCGGGCGCCAGAACGGGAGCCGGGCGGCGGAGCACGATCCGGTAGCCCATGGAGGCGACGAGCAGCGCGCCCCCGATCACGAAGGCAAGACTCGGATCCCAGGCGCCGGCCACGTCGAAGACGTTCAGCACCTTGGCAGGGTTCGCCATGCCCGAGAGCGAGATGCCGAGCCCGAAGACGAGGCCGATGGCGTAGGCGGCGATCGGGCGCATGTCAGCCTCCCAGGACGTGGCGGACGACGAAGACGGTGACGAAGGCGGTGGCCATGAAGGTGGCCGTCGCCGCGAAGGAGCGAGGCGAGAGCCGCGCCATCCCGCACACGCCGTGCCCCGAGGGGCAGCCCGATCCCGTCGTGGCGCCGAAGCCGACGAGGAGCCCACCGACGACCAGCATCGGGGTGGAGACCGGCACCTCGACGGCGACTGGAGACCCCGCCCCCGCCAGCAGGACGGGCGCCGTGACCATCCCGGCCACGAGCGCCGCGCGCCAGGCGAACTCCGGCGCGGAGGCGGGCAGCAAAAGGCCGCCGAGCACCCCGGTGGCGCCCATGATCCGCCCGAGCATCGCCATCAGCATGACGGCCGCCGCCCCGATCAGTAGGCCCCCCGTCAGCGAGGCCAGAGGCGTGAACGCGGTCTCGATCAGCATGGGCCGCGGGTCCGGAGGCCAAGGAGAAGACGATCCGAGCCGAAGCCCGTCACGGCGCCGGTCGGCACCGCGATGCCGACCGGCGCACGCAGCCTTCGGTCGACGGCGCGCTCGTCGACGGTCATGGTCTCGCCTCCGTCATGGTCTCGCCTCCGTGCGATCCTGGTCGTCGCTCGTCTATCTCCTGGGGTCGCCTCCCGTCGGTGACGATGTCACCGAGACCTCAGATCGGGTTCGCCTCGGCGAAGCGCCGCAGGGCGTCCCTGTCGGTGAACGCCACGGCGCCGCGGCGCTGCTCCACCCATCCGCGGCGCTGAAACTCCGCCATCTGACGGGAGACGACCTCGCGCGCAGTGCCGAGCTCGCCGGCGAGCACGCCATGGGTGGCCGCGACCCGGTCCCCGCCGTTCGACAGCTCCAGCAGCTTGGACGCGAGGCGGACGTCCATGCGGCCGAAGGCGATCTCCTCGACGGTCAGGAACAGATCGGTGACGCGCTTGGAGTAGGCCGCGAACACGAAGCGACGGAAGGCGGGGGAGCTGGCCATCCCCTCGTCGAAGGCGGCGCGTGGGATGGAGACCGCCTCGAGATCGGTCTCCGTCACCCCCTCGGCCGTGTAGTCCTCGAAGGCCAGGAGGCAGGCCGTGGTCATCACGCAGCTCTCGCCGGCGTGGACGCGATAGAGCACGATCTCGCGCCCGCCCTCGGAGGTCTGCTGCACGCGCACCCGCCCTTCGAGCAGCAGGAGCAGGCTCTTCGGCGGATGGCCGGGGCCGAAGATCACGGTGCCGGCGGGCATGCGCACCACGCTGGCCTCCCGCGTCAGCCGGTCGCGCACGGGCGTCTCGAGCGCGGCCATCCCGGGGAAGCGGTCGAGCCAGTCCGTCGTCACAGCGGGCTCCGCGATGCGGTCGGGGCGAGCGCGGCGCCCGTCCGGCCCGTCGGCCCACTGCGGCAGGCGGCGACGATCAGGTCGGCGGGCACCGCCATCAGGACGCCTCCTGGCGCTCCTTCGGAGAGGTCGCAGGTCCCGGTCAGCGGAGCGAGACCGATCTCGGGGCCGAAGCGCTGCCGAGGCCGGCGCCCGGCATCCTCGGCGATCCCGCGCCCGCCGCGCGCGCGCCGAGCGTCACACTCGACGACCGAGCCGCGGGGGCCTTCGTCCGACGGGGCGCTTCGAGGGGGGTGGATCATGAGCCTTCAACCTCAGACAGCGTGGCCGATCGACGATCCACCGCCGAGGCTCCTGGCGATCATGGTCGGCACCATCACGAAGGTCCATCCGGAGATGATGATGTTGATGCCGGCCAGCGTGCCCAGAGCCCAGATCGCGGACTACGGCAGTTGCCACCACAGCAGCGCGCCCAAGACGACCGCGGCGATCCCGTCGGTCGCCATCCAGCCCCAGCCGGGAAGAGGCCGCGTCCGGATGGCCAGGATCGCCTTGACGATGCCTTCGACCAGGAAGGCCGCCGCGACGACGACCGTGAGGACGAACACCCCCTCCAGCGGTCGTATCAGCAGGAGCACGCCCCCGACGATCCAGACCGCCGCGACGATCAGAGCGACGATGGTGCCACCCCAGCCGGGACAGCTGAGCGCGCCGACCCCTTGCATGATCCCCGCGACGACGAGCATCGCGCCGAAAGCCAGCGCGACACCGAGGCTGCCGATGAACGGGAATGCGATCGCGCCGATGCCGGCCAGGATCATCACGATCCCCAAGCCTGTCATCAGGCGCCGGCCACGGGCGCTGGAGGCTGTGAAGGGTGGAGGGCTTTCTCGAGAGGCGGTGGTCATTCCTGGCTCCCAGTTGCACGCCTCTCCCTAACGGCGCGACCGGGATCGGAGTTGACGACGGTCAACGCGCGGATCGCCTTTCGGCATACATGACGTAGTCGCAGCCGGTGCTCTTCCACCGCCTGCTCCGTAGCTTCGGGGTGGTCGGCAAGGAGGAGAGAGCGATGACGAAGGCATCTCGCGAGGCGACGGATGACGTGGGCTTCTATGTCGGCCTCGACATGTCGAAGGATGCGACGCAGGTCTGCGTGGTGGGCAGGGATGGCCGCATCCGATGGCAGGGCAAGGTTCCGACCGATCCCGACGCGCTGGCGCGGTCAATCCGGCGTCGCGCGCCCGGCGCTTCCCTCGTCGGGTTGGAGATGGGCGCAATGGCCGGATGGCTGTGGCGTGGGATGCGATCTCATGGCCTACCAGTCTACTGCATCGACGCGCGCCACGCCCATGCGGCGCTCTCGGTGCGGATGAACAAGACCGACCGGCACGGCGCCCAAGGCATCGCTGAGCTGATGCGGACGGGATGGTACCGGCCCGTCGAACCGCGATCGGAGGCCTCGCAAGGTCTGCGGATGCTCCTGTCGGCGCGGGCGCGTCTGGTCAGAATGCGGGCCGACGCTCAGAACCAGGTCCGCGGCATGCTCAAGGAGCGCGGCATCCGTTTGCCGCGGGCGGTCGGCGCGATGTTCCGCCGCCGAGTGCGTGACGGCAGGCGCGCGCACCTGGAGCCCGACGATCCTCTGGTGACGCTCGTCGAAGGCTTCATGCGCGTTCACGAGCAACTGGCCGATGAGCAGCGCGCGATCGATGACCGGGTCGAGGATGCCGCCGCCGCGGACGGGGCCGTCGGGCGGCTGATGACCATCGCGGGCGTCGGCGTGGTGACGGCCGTCTGCTTCCGTCACACGGTCGACGCACCGGAGCGGTTCACGTCCTCTTCCACGGTGGGCGCCTACCTGGGGCTGACGCCGAGGCGGCACCGGTCCGGGGAGAGGGGCTGGACGGGCCGGATATCGAAACGCGGCAGCTCGGCCATGCGCGCGGTCCTTTGCGAGGCGGCCAACGCGATCATGCACCGGCTGCGGCGGAGCTGCGCGCTCAAGCGGTGGGCCACCACGCTGGCCGCCCGGATCGGGGTCCGCCGCGCCAAGGTGGCACTGGCGCGAAAGCTGTCGGTAAAGCTGTCGGTGGTGATGCACACGATCTGGATGCGCGGCACGACGTTCGACTGGGGCGACGAGCCGAACGGCGCGCTGGCGTCATGACCTTCGCATCACTCCGTTCGCTTGCCGGGGCCACGATAGGGAGGGCCATCTAGAGATCCGTCCGGCGCTGCCGGACGGTGCGTCCCTGCCGGGGACGCCGACGCGACGACTTCGTCTGCTTGGGTTGGGGTGCGGCAGCACGAGATGCTTCGACAGCAAGCCCGCGGTGTACATGGAAGCGTCCGTTGCGGACGTCATGATGGGGCATGGTCCCCGGACAGAACCCTGAACCCGGCACGCGACGCAAACCCGAAATCAAGGCGGTTGACCCGAAGGCGATTACGGAAACCTCAGAGGAACGGAAGCGTGGAACGGTTCGAGCGTTCCGCACGGGTTGTTTTGAAGCTTGTGGAACCATGGCCAGGCGGGATCTAGACCTCATCGGAACGCCCACGCGTTCAGGGACGCGGTCCTTGCGCCTAGCAGCGCTCGCCGAGGAGACTCGGGGCTGACCGGATGAACCCGTATCGCCATGGCGCATCTCTACCACCCCCTGCGCGTGGACCTGCGCGGGGACATGCTCCACCCGCTCGACCGCCTGAGAGACCTCTATCCCGACATGCACGCTCGGCACGCGCGCAAATACCGTGAACGGGAAGTGCTCCTGGAGCGTCGGGTGCCGGGGTTGGATTGCCTGTGGAACGACGTGCTGCACCTGAGCCCGGTGCATCCTGCCCTGATCCGCGATGCCAAGCGCGGCCTCGGCCTCGGCTGGTCCAAGGGCGGCTGCGCGGTGGCCGTGATCGACCCCGAGTGCCCTGGTCTGACCCCGGACAACACCGTGGTGTGGCTGTCGCCCGCGCGGGAGAAGGGGGACTTCCGCGCCTCGGCCGAGGATTGGGCGCCCTGTTCGCCCGCGTTCGTGGAGGAGAACGCCCACTTGCCGGAGCGGACGCTCGCCCACTACCGCAGCGAAGGCGAACGGGCATCCGGCGTTCCTGTTCGTGGGCGTGCCGCACATCCTCCGTCGCGGCTCCATCGACCTGCGCGAGGTCGAGGTCATCCGGGTCTGAGGAGGGGCAGAACGGCCCCGCCAGACGATGGTGATCGGTGATCCCCTTCCGCCCTGGTTGTCCTCATAGGACCTGCAGGGCATTCCGTGTGGAAGAGGGCGGTGGGGGATCGCTGATCGGTTGCGAGCTCAAGCGTCCGGGTCGGTGCTGGCGATCACGCGGATCTCGACGAGAGCGCCGTCGCGGCGCAGGCCGGCCACCTCGACCGCCGTCCACGCCGGATAGGGCGCCTCGACGTGATCGAGGCGGACGGCGTCGGAGAGGGCGAAGTGCTCGCGCAGACCGACGTGGTAGCTCGTCATCTCGACGACGGAGCGGAACGTCAGCCCCGCCTCGCGCAGCACGAGCGCGACCTTGGCGAAGGTCTGCCAGAACTGGGCCTCGGCGTCCTGCGGCATGTGCCCGCTCGCGCCCCTTGGAGATCCGCGCCCGGATCAGTTCGCGCTCGAACTCAGCGAGCCCGCCCAGCACGGTGATCATCAGCCGGCCGCGGGGGCCGTCGTGATGTCGGCCCAAGCGTCGGCCCAAGCGTCGGCCCAGGCGTCGGAGAGCGAGCGGAGCGAGGCGTCCTGCTCGGCCACCGTGGCCAGCACCTCGAGGAGGTCGCGCGCGAGCGCGCCAGACGGTCGAGCCGGGTGACCACGAGCACGCCCCCCCGCCCCAGAGCGTCCAAGAGCCGCCGCAGCTCAGGCCGGCCGCGCCGGGCTCCCTCGCCATGAGGGTGGGCCCGTGCTCGCAGGAGTCACTGGCATTGCTACTTCGACGACACCGCAGAATCGCCTCGGCCCTGCGGACCGCGTGATGCCATGTCGGGCAGTCCCGGCGGCGAGAGCCGCCTTCTCCGCCACGGTGCCGGTGAGACAGTTGCGATGCACAATGGTTTCCGCATATCGTCGGGTGGAGACTGACGGAGCGCGCCCGTGCCGAACGAGAATCTCCATCGCCCGGGTCCGAGAGCGGGGCGACGCCGAGATCCCCCTCGACGTTCTCGAGGGCCTCCTGAGCTTCTACGTGCGCTCGGTGAACTATGCGCTCTCGAACGACCTCGACCAGCGGCTCGAGGGGCTCGACGTGGCGCGCGGGACGGGCAAGATCACGACGCTGCTGATGATCGACCGGGAGCCGGGCATCCGGCCCTCGGCCATCGCGCGGGCGACCCTGCGCGACCGACCGTCGGTCAGCCGCATCATCGCGCCGATGGTGGCGGCCGGGCTGGTCGAGCAGACGACCGACGAGAGCGAGCGGCGGGCCCAGAAGCTCCGCGTCACCGCGCGGGGGCACGAGGTCGCCGAGCGGGTCCGCGCCATCGTCCGTGCCCAGAACGAGGCGTTCTTCTCCTCGGTCTCCGACGAGGATCGCGACCATCTCCTGCGCATCCTGCGCGGCCTCTACGCGCGGATCCGCGACGGGGAGGTGTCGTGAGCGGGGCCGGCCGGGTCGCCCTGCTGTCGGGCGCATCGCGCGGGATCGGCGCGGCCGTCGCGGCCCGTCTCCGCCGGTCGGGCTGGCATCTGTCGCTGGGCGCGCGGGATCCCGACGTCCTTGAGGCCGACGAGGCGACGCAGATCGTCCCCTACGACGCTCTTCGTGGGGGAGAGGCGGACTGGGCGGCGGCGGCGCGGGAGCGTTTCGGGCGGATCGACGCCGTCGTCTGCTGTGCCGGGGTGATGCATCCCGCCACCATCGTCGAGATCGAGGACGACGCGCTCGACGCCATGTGGGAGATCAACGTCAAGGCGCCGCGGCGGCTCGTCAAGGCCACCTGGGGCGACCTGCGGGCGGCCGGATCGGGCCGCGTCGTCATCCTCAGCTCGCTGTCGGGCCTCCGCGTGAAGTCCGCGGCCAGCGGACCTTACGCGATGACCAAGCACGCCGCCACGGCGCTCTGCCACGGCATCCGCAAGGCGGGTTGGGAGGACGGCATCCGCTCCACGGCGATCTGCCCGGGCTTCGTGGACACCGACATGGGCCGCGCCGTCACCGACCTGCCGCCCGAGCGCATGACCCGGCCTGAGGAGGTCGCCCGCCTGGTCGAGATGGCCCTCGACCTGCCCGCCACGGCGTCGATGGCCGAGATGGCCGTCAACTGCCTCTTGGAGGATCTCCACTGATGCCCGGACCGCCCGTCGTGCATGTGGAGGGGAACGCCGAGCTGCCGCAGGCCGTCGACGTGGTGGTCGTGGGGGGCGGGATCATCGGCGCCTCGACCGCCCTGGAGCTCGCGGAACGGGGACTCCGCGTCGCGCTCTGCGAGAAGGGGGAGATCGCTCACGAGCAGTCGAGCCGCAACTGGGGCTGGGTCCGCATCTCGCGGCGCGACCCGCGCGAGGTGCCGCTGATGAACGAGGCGCTCAGGCTGTGGAGGGGAATGGACGAGCGCACGGGCCGGGCCACCGGCTACGAGCGCGCGGGCATCGTCTTCGTGTGCGCCGACGAGAAGCAGCTCGACGACCACGACCGCTGGCGCCGGCACCTCGAGCCCTACCAATACCGCAGCCGGATGCTGAACCGGCGCGAGCTCGACGAGCTGGCCCCGGGCGGCGAGCTGAAGGGCGCGGGCGCGCTCTACACGCCCGAGGACGGGCGCGCCGAGCCCCAGATGGCCGCCCCCGCCATCGCCGAGGCCGCACGCGAGCGGGGCGCGGCGATCTTGACCCGCTGCGCGGTGCGCACGGTCGAGACGTCGGCCGGGGCCATCTCGGGGGTGGTGACCGAGCGGGGGTCGATCGGTTGCTCGGCGGTGGTGCTCGCAGGTGGCATGTGGTCGAGCCTCTTCGCGGGCAATCTCGGGCTCGACCTGCCGCAGCTCGGCGTCGTCAGCCACGTGATCCGGACCGAGCCCGTCGAGGGCGGGCCGGAGCGCGCGATCTGGACCTCGCGCTTCGCGATCCGCAAGCGCGCCGATGGCGGGCACACCATCTCGCGCGGGTCGGGCAACACGGTCGACATCGTGCCGGACTCGTTCCGCCATGGCTGGAAATACCTGGCGGCCTTCCGGATGCAGCGCCGCGACCTGCACTTCCGCCTGAGCTCGCGCTTCGTCCACGAGGCGCGGCGCAGGCGGCGCTGGGGGGCCGGGGACCGGACGCCCTTCGAAGAGGAGCGGGCGATCGACCCCGCCCCCTCCGAGCGCATGACGCGCACGCTTCTGAACGATGTGGGCGAGGTCTTCCCCGCCCTGAGGAACGCCAGGGTGGCGCAGAGCTGGGCGGGCTGCATCGACGTGACGCCCGACGCGATCCCGGTGATCTCGGGCGTGGACGCGATCCCGGGCCTCTTCGTCGGCACGGGGTTCTCGGGCCACGGCTTCGGGATCGGGCCGGGCGCGGGGCTGCTCCTCGCCGACCTGGTGACGGATGCCGCGCCCTGCGTCGATCCGGCTCCATTCCGCTTCTCGCGCTTCACCGACGGCAGCCGCGTCGAGCCCGACGAGGGCTTCTAAGACCCGGGCCCCGACGACGCCCGGACCGAGCATCACCAGTGATCAGGAGGGCAGACTCATGACCAGCACCAAGCAAGACCCGGGCGGGATCGGCCGCCGCGACGTGATGCGCCTCGCCGCGGGCGGCGTCACCCTCATGATGTCGTCCGCCGCGGCGGGGCGGCTGCGCGCGCAGGAGGCGCGCTCGGGGCAGGTCGTGATCGGCTTCTCGCAGGAGCCCACGGTGATGAACCCCCACCTGCCGCACATCGAGGTGGACGAGGGGATCCACTTCAACGTCTTCGACCCGCTCTTCACCGTGCAGCCCGACGGCAGCTTCGCACCGGCGCTGGCGCGCGAGGTGCCCTCGGTCGAGAACGGCGGCATCTCGGAGGACGGTCTGCGCTGGCGCGTGCTGCTGCGCGACGACGTGACCTGGCACGACGGGACGCCGTTCACGGCCGAGGACGTCAAGTTCACGATCGAGCTCCAGGCGAACCCCGACTTCCGCGCCATGAGGCGCACGGGGCACGAGCTCGTGCGCAACATCGAGGTCGTGGGCGAGCACGAGCTGACCTGGGAGATGGAGTCCGCCTTCGCTCCCTACCCGGCGATCCTGGCCTGGACCTTCATCGTCCCCGCCCACATCCTTGGCGAGGGCGACCCGAACGAGTCCCCCTTCAACAACGCCCCCGTCGGCACCGGCGCGTTCAAGTTCGGCGAGCGGGTGGCGGGCAGCTACATCCTGCTGGAGGCCAACGCCGACTACTGGGGCGAAGGCCCGCATCTCGATCAGGCGATCTTTCGCTACATCCCCGACCTGACGGTGCTCTACACCCAGTTCCGCACCGGCGACATCGACGTCATCGCGCTCCAGGGCATCCTGCCCGACCGGTTCGAGGAGGCGCAGGGGCTCGAGGGGCGGGAGGTCGTGGTGCTGCCCGCGGCGACGGTGGAGTCGGTCAGCCTCAACCTCGGCCTCCCGGTGTTCCAGGATCTCGCCGTGCGCCAGGCGCTCTACCACGCCATCGACAAGCAGACGATCATCGACGCGCTCTACTACGGGGTGCCCACGGCGACCGAAAGCTACATGCCCCAGCAGTCGGCCTACTACAACGACGGGCTGCCCCGGCACGAGTTCTCGATCGACGAGGCGAACAGGCTGCTCGACGAGGCGGGCTGGGAGCGCGGATCGGATGGGATCCGGGAGAAGGACGGGGTGCGCCTCGCCTTCACCAATTCCACGACGGCAGGCAACAGCACCCGCGAGCAGGTCCAGCAGTTCATCCAGCAGGGCTTCGCCGAGATCGGCGCGGAGATGACGATCTCGAACCTCCCGCCCGCGGTGATGTGGGGGGAGTACTGGATGATGTCGGAGTTCGAGTCCGCCGTGGTGGGCATCAACTTCCTGACGGGCCCCGACCCGGATGTCTCGAACTACCTCCACTCGGCGTCGATCCCCGCCAAGGGGGGCGCGGGGCAGAACACCTGGCAGTATGAGAACCCGGAGGTGGACCAGCTCCTCGAGGAGGGAGGCAACCGCTTCACGGTCGAGGAGCGGCGCGAGGTCTACGACCGCATCCAGGAGATCGTCCGGGAGGACCTGCCTCTGCTGCCGCTGTTCCAATACGCCAACCTGCGCGGCTACCGCGAGGGCCTTCAGGGCTTCGAGGCCAACGTGAACGTCCGCATCGAGACGTGGAACGTGAACACCTGGCGCTGGGCCTGATCCCCGGGGGCGCGGCCGCCGCGCCCCCCTTCCCGCACGAGGGCGAGCCGTGATCCGCTTCCTCCTCCGCCGCGCCGGGCACAGCGCGATCCTGCTGGTGCTCGTCTCGATGATCGGCTTCGCGGTGCTGAACCTCGCGCCGGGCGGGCCGCTGTCGCAGTTCGCCCTCTCTCCCGGCATGACCCAGGCCGAGCTCGACCGGATCGCGGCCCAGATGGGCCTCGATCGGCCGCTGCTGGTGCAGTACCTCGAATGGTTCTCGCGCCTCTTCGTCGGCGACTGGGGCAACAGCTTCCGCGACGGCGTGCCGGTGCTCCAGGTGATCGGGCGCCACCTCTTCGCGACGCTGCTGCTGATGCTCACCTCCACGGTGATCTCGGTGGGCTTGGGCACGCTGATCGGCGTCCTCGCCGCGACCCGGCGCTACTCGCTCTTCGACTACGCGGCGACGATTGCGGCGATGGTGGCGCTGTCGATCCCGACCTTCTGGTTCGGGCTCGTCGCCATCTACGTCTTCGCGCTGGAGCTCGGCTGGCTGCCCGCGGGCAACATGTACACCATCGGGGACGGCTCGCTGCTCGACTACGCCGAGCATCTGATCCTGCCCTCGGTGGTGCTCGCGCTCGTCAACGTCGCGGTCTGGTCGCGTTACATGCGGACCTCCATGCTCGACGTGATCGACCAGGACTACGTGCGCACGGCGCGCGCCAAGGGGCTCACGCGGCGCCGCGTGCTCTGGGGCCACGTCATCCGCAACGCGCTGATCCCGATGATCACCCTCGCGGGGCTCCAGCTCCCCACGCTGCTCTCGGGCGCGCTCGTCACCGAGACGGTGTTCACCTGGCCGGGGATGGGCCGGCTCTTCCTCGACAGCCTGGGATACAACGACTACCCGGTGGTGATGGGGCTCTTGATGTTCTCGGCGCTCCTCGTCCTCGTGGGCAACCTCGTCGCCGACGCGCTCGTGGCGATGGCCGACCCCCGGGTCCGCCTCGAATGAACGACGCCGTCGCCACCCCGCGGCTCGCCGCGGCCCCGGCTCGGTGGTGGCGCTCGCGCGGGCTGCGGCGCTTCGCGCGCCACCGCCTCGCGGTCACGGGGCTGGCCACGGTCGCGGTCCTGACGCTCGCCTGCGTCGTGGGGCCGTGGCTGCTGCCCTACGACATGCTCCAAATCGATCTGGCGGCGCGGTTCTCCCCGCCCCTGACCGGCGACCACTATCTGGGGACCGATCCGCTCGGGCGCGACCTCGCCTCGAGGCTCCTGATGGCGGGCCGGGTCTCGCTGCTCGTGGGCTTCGCCGCGATGGTGATCTCGACGGCGATCGGCGCCGTGGTGGGGATCGTCGCGGGCTACGCCGGCCGGTGGCCCGACGCCATGCTGATGCGCTTCACCGACGCGTTCCTGTGCTTTCCTCAGATCTTCCTGCTGCTGGTGCTCGCGGCCTTCCTGGAGCCCACGGCGATGACCATCACCCTCATCATCGCGCTGACGAGCTGGATGGAGATCGCGCGCATCGTGGCGGCCGAGACCCGCTCGCTGCGCGGGCGCGACTTCGTCACCGCCGCGCGCATGGGCGGGGCGAGCCATGCCTGGATCATGACGCGCGAGCTGATGCCCAACGTGGCCGGCCCCATCATCGTCGCGGCCACGCTGACGGTCGCGCGCGCGATCCTGATCGAGGCCTATGTGAGCTTCCTCGGCTACGGCATCCAGCCGCCGCTGCCGAGTTGGGGCAACATGCTCAACGACGCCCAGCGGCATCTCGACTCCGCCCCCTGGCTCGCCATCGTGCCGGGCATCGCGATCACCCTCGCCGTCACGGGGTTCAACTTCATCGGCGACGGGATGCGCGACGCGCTCGACGCGCGCAGCGACGCGCGATGAAGGCTGGCGCACGGGGCGTGGCACGATGACGGGCGCTCCGCGGGGCAGCGTGCCATGAGCCACTGGCTCACCGTCGAGGGGCTGGGCGTCCGCTTCGCCTCGGAGGGGCGCGAGGTCGGCGTCGTCCACGACATCGGCTTCACGCTCGACGCTGGCGAGACGCTGGCGATCGTGGGCGAGAGCGGGTCGGGCAAGTCGGTCACGAGCCTCGCGCTGATGGGCCTCCTGCCGCCGCCACCGCGCGCGCTCGTCACCGGGCGCGCGGTGCTTCACGGCGCCGGCGAGACCGACCTCGTGGGGCTCTCCGAGCGCCGGATGCGCGCGATCCGCGGCGACCGTATCGCCATGATCTTCCAAGAGCCGCTGACCTCGCTGAACCCCGTCCACCGAGTCGGGCGCCAGATCGTCGAGGCCATTCGCTGCCACCGCCCCGTGGGCGCGCGCGAGGCGAGGGCGCGCGCGGCCGAGCTCCTCGAGCAGGTCGGCATCCCCGATCCTGCGGGGCGGCTCGACAGCTACCCCCACGAGCTCTCGGGCGGCATGCGCCAGCGCGTCGTCATCGCCATAGCACTCGCGCTCGAGCCCGACGTGCTCATCGCCGACGAGCCCACCACCGCGCTCGACGTCACCGTCCAGGCACAGATCCTGGAGCTGCTGAAGGCCCTCCAGCAGCAGACCGGCATGGGGATGCTCTTCGTCACGCACAACTTCGGCGTCGTGGCCGAGATCGCCGATCGCGCGCTCGTCATGTATGCGGGCCGCGTCGTCGAGGAGGGGGCGGTCGGAGAGGTCTTGACCCGCCCGCTGATGCCCTACACCGCCGGGCTGATGCGTTCGGTGCCGCGGCTGAAGGACGCCGGCCGGCCGGGCCACCGGCTCGACACGATCGAGGGCTTCGTGCCCGACCCGGCCCACCCGCCCGCGGGCTGCCCCTTCCACCCACGCTGCGGCTGGCACGAACCGGGGCGCTGCGATGCGGCGCTGCCCGGTCTCGAGGCCGCCGCGCCGGGCCATCGCCTGCGCTGCCACCGCTGGCGCGAGATCGAGCGGGGCGCGGCGTGAGCGAGCCCCTCCTCCGGACGGAGGATCTCCGTCGCCACTACGGAGTCCGCAAGGGCCTCCTGGGCGGGTCCGGCGCCGTGGTGCGCGCCGTGGACGGGGTGTCGATCGAGATCGGACGCGGTGAGGTTCTGGGCCTCGTGGGCGAGTCGGGCTCGGGCAAGTCCACCCTGGGGCGCGTCGTCATGGCGGTGGAGCCGCCCTCGTCGGGGCACGTGATCTTCGACGGGGAGGATCTCGCGGCGCTGTCGCGCAAGGCGCGGCGCGCTCGGCGGCGCCGGATGCAGATGGTGTTCCAGGACCCCTACAGCAGCCTCAACCCGCGGCTGACCATCGGGCAGACGCTGACGACGCCGCTGCGCTTCAACGCCCCGGAGCTGTCGAGCCGCCAGCGTCTCGACCGCGCCGCCGAAAGCTTGGAGCGCGTGGGCCTGCCCGCCTCTCATCTCGGTCGCTATCCGCACGAGTTCTCAGGCGGCCAGCGCCAGCGTGTCGGCATCGCGCGCACGTTGATCGTGGAGCCCGACTTCGTGGTGGCGGACGAGGCCGTCTCGGCGCTCGACGTCTCCGTCCAGGCGCAGATCCTCAACCTCTTCGCCGACATCCGGCAGGAGATGGGCCTGACCATGCTCTTCGTGACCCACGACCTCGCCGTCGTCGGCGCGCTAGCCGACCGGGTGGCGGTCCTCTATCTCGGGCAGGTCGTGGAGATCGCGCCCACCCGGACGCTCTTCGCCGCGCCCGCCCATCCCTACACCGAGGCGCTCTTGTCGGCCGCGCCCGAGCCCGTCCCCGGCCAGGGACGCGCACGCATCGTGCTCGAGGGCGACGTGCCGAGCCCGATCGACCCGCCGTCGGGCTGCCCCTTCCGCACGCGCTGCCCCTACGCCCTGCCCGACTGCGCCGGGGAGCGCCCCGCCCTGCGGACGCGCGGCCCAGGTCACGTCGCGGCCTGCATCCGGGACGACCTCTCGCTCGCCCCCGCCATCGCGGCGGACGCGCCGTGACCCGCTTCTCCCCCTTCGAGACGTCGCTCTGGCACGACACGGCGCCGCCGGCGCCCGACCTGACCCCACTGGAGGGGAATGCGAGGGCGGATGTCTGCGTCGTGGGCGCGGGCTACACCGGCCTGAGCACCGCGCTCGCGCTCGCGGAGGCCGGCACGTCCGTGGTGCTTCTGGAGGCGGAGGAGGTGGGCTTCGGCGGATCGGGCCGCAACGCCGGACATTGCACGCCCACCTTCCATCATCACAGCCTCGACGGCGTCAGGCGCCTGCTGGGTGCCGAGCGGGGCGAGCGGTTGATCGCCCTCCAGACCGGGGCCGCCGACCGCGTGGATCGCCTGGTCGAGCGGCATCAGATCCGCTGCGAGTGGGTGCGCCGAGGCTACGTCATGGCGGCCCACACGCCCCGGGCCGTCGAGCGGCTGCGCTCCAAGGCGGAAAGCTACAACGCTGCGGGCCAGCGGACCCAGGTGCTCGACGCGCAGGGCGTGAGGCGCCTCACGGGCATGCGCCGCCAGCACGGGGGCTGGTTCCATCCCGGGGCGGGCCACCTCAACCCCCTCGCCTTCGCCAGGGGCCTCGCGCGCGCGGCACGAAGCGCGGGCGTTCGGCTCCATGTCCGGAGCCCCGTGGAGCGTGTGGAGCGCGTGGGCGGCCGGTGGCACGTCTCGGCTCCGAGGGGGGAGGTGTCGGCCGATCGGGTGATCCTCGCGACCGGCGCCTACACGCGCGGCGCCTGGCCCGGGCTGGACCGCAGCTTCCGCATCATGCGGGTCTTCGTCGGGGCCACCGAGCCCCTTCCATCGGAGCTGCACGACGTTGTGCTTCCCGCGGACACCACCGTCCATGACGGGCGTGGGGACATCTTCGTCTACAAGCGCGACGCCGCGGGCCGCATCGTGGCCTCGATGTTCCCGCGGGGGCGGCGGGGGCGCGATCTCGCCCACACCCGCGCCGTGCTGAGCGACCGCCTGCGGTTCCAGCACCCCGAGATCCCGCTGGGGGTGCGGTGGGACCATCTCTGGACCGGCGAGCTCGACATGCAGCGCCGGACGATCCCGCGGCTCTACGGGCTCGGCCCCGGCGCGGTCGCCGTGACGGGATTGTCGGGCCGGGGCGTGCCGACGGGGATCATGCTGGGCGAGATCCTGTCCATGTGGGCCCGCGGCGTCCCCGAACGGGAACTCGCCCTGCCCTTGGAGCCGCTCGAACGAGCGTCGCCCCTGATGGCCTGGGGGCCGTCCCTGCTGCTGAGGTGGCACGCCGTCCGCGACCTCTTGGCAGAGCGCCGGGCCGGCGTCGACAGCCCACCTTAGAGCGTGTTTGGCGAGGTGATCCGTGTCAGGCGAGCCTTCGCAGCATGAGGTGGATCATGGAGAGCTTGATGAAGGCTTCAGCCGACTGGAGGCGGCGCTCGTAGTCCCTGGCGAGCCGGCAGGAGCGGCCGAGCCACGCGAGGGTGCGCTCCACGACCCAGCGCCGCGGCTGGACGGCGAAGCCGCGCTGGCCCTCCTCGCGGCGGACGACCTTGATCTGGATGCCTCGTTCGGCAGCCCATGAGGACAGCGGATGCCCTGCATACGCGCCGTCGGCCCAGATCAGTTCCAGGCGGGGCTGGAGCGGGCGCAGCCCCGAGAGCAGGCGCCGCGCCCCGGCCTGGTCGGAGACGTGTGTCAGGCGTCACGGCAAGCTGGGCTCATCCACGCTTTTGGTGGTGGGGTGTGTCATGCGGCGAGGACCCTGGCGCGGAGGAGGCCGAGACCGGCGCGGCCGTCCATCCGACGCTTGATGGCCCTCAGCCGCCCGATCTGACCCTCCACGGGCCCTGTGCTCCAGGGCAGGAGGAGGGTGGCGGCCACGGCGTCTTGGTCTCGGCGGAGGCCTTCGACGAAGCCGGCGAGCCGCCCGTCTTGAGCGTCGTCCAGCCAAGGGCCGGGATCATCGGCGCGTGCTCGCGCACCAGGCGGGCGAAGGCGCGCGCTTGCTCCGCGGCGCGCCGGATCACGGGGGGCGAGCTCAAGGAGGGCGTCGAGGAAGCGCCGGAGGCGGCCCCCGGCCGTGCCGTCGGCGCTCGAGCCACGCCCGTGTCGCCTGTCGCGGCGAGGGACGCCGCCACAGGGGCGCGGTACGGCCCGTCGGGCGCGTCGGTCCTCCGCGCAGCTCGGCCACCACGGCGCGCACGCCGACGACCCTGCCCGGGAAGCCCATGGCCCGGATCTCGCGCCACAGCGCGGTCGCGTTGATCGCGCCGTCGTCGAGACGACGGCGCAGGTGAGGGAGGTAGGGGTCGACGATCCGCGCCCGCTGTCCCTTGTTCCAGGTCGGGGCCGAGCCGCGACGGACCCAGCCCCGCACTGTGTTGCGAGCCAGGCCGGTCTCACGGACGATGGCGCGGATGCCGTGCCCTGCGGCCGCGAGCTCGGCCACCTACTGGGCGCGGGCGTCGTGCGCCTCCTGGCGTTCGCGCTGGCGGACCTCCGCCTTGGTGGGCGGCCTCGGCGGCGGCGGCAGCTCCGCGGCTGTGGAGGGCGTCATCTCGCCCATCACGGCGCGCGCCGCCGCGGCGAGGGCTCCTCGGTGGCGCTCGACCACGCGCAGGACGGCCTCCGAGGCGCCTGCGAGGAGGTGCCACCGATCGGCCACCTGCACCGCGCCCGGGGCGCCGCGGCGCGCGCCGTCCGCATAGGCTCCCGCCCGGTCTCGTGCGACGACGCGGATGCCAGGGTGGCGCTCGAGCCACCGGGCCAGCGTGTTGGCGCTGCGATCCGGGAGGAGGTCCACGACGCGGCCGCGCTCGAGGTCGCAGACGATCGTGTCCCAGCGATGGCCCTTGCGCCACGCCCAGTCATCGACCCCCACGACGCGCAGCCCAGCGCCGGCATGGATACCATCCCCTGCACCGCCGTGTTCTTCGTCGCGGTCTCCGCGCCGGATCAGGCGCAGGAGCGTGTCGCGGCTCGTGGCGAGGCCGAGGCGATCCGCTGGTCGGGAGCCGGGGGGCGCCGCCAAGGGCGAGCCCGAGATGGCGCTGAAGATCGCCCAGCCGGTGGGTGCGCCGCCCGTGGCGCCCCGCGATCCCAACGAGCCGTTCGACGAAGACGCGACGCGGGCAGCACGACGACGCGCATCGGAACCGCCGGGCTCGCACCCGGGTCACGACGGGCCGCCCCTGCCAGGGCAAGTCATGCAGAAGCCGCATGTAGCGGCCGTGGACGTGCCGTGAGGGCCTGCCGCACTGCGGGCAGGCCGCGGACGCCGCGCGGGGATGGACCAGGATCGTCAGCCCCTCAGGCGAGGTGCGGACGTCCTCGACCGCCAGGCCGGCGGGGATGAGGGGAAGGAGGCGCTTGCACATCCCCCGCATGTGCTGCCGCGCTCCCAGGCCTCACACCCCACCACCAAAAGCGTGGATGAGCCGCAAGCTGGTCCTGCGGCGACATGAGGATCTGGCCCCCTCGCTGAGAGGGCCGATCTGGATGACCGATGCGATGAGGGGGACGCTTCCGCAGGCCAAGGGTCTGTGGAGGGTCGAGATGAAGGAGCCGGACGACGTGTCGGCGATGCTGAGGCTGAAGGCGCTCGGCTGGGGCGCGCGTCGGATCGTGGCGGAGCTGGGGTGCTCGCGGACGACCGTCCGACGATGGTTGCGGGAGGGCGGATGGAAGCCGGCGACGGCCGCGGCGCGCGCGACCTCGCTCGACGGCCTGGAGGGCCGGATCGCCGAGCGCTTCCGGCGGCACGCGGGCAATGCCGACGTGGGTTAGCGGTCCAGGAGCTCGCGGCCGAGAAGGACGTGGAGGTGAGCCTGAGGACGGTGGAGCGGGCGGTGGCGCCGTTGCGCCAGGCGCTGCGAGCCGAGGCGCGGGCGACGATCCGGTTCGAGACGGCGCCGGGCGAGCAGCTGCAGGTCGGCTCAGTCAGCGCCGCGTGGAGATCGACGGTATGCGTCCGGCGTCACCGCGCTGAGGGGTGGTTCCAGGGCATGAGTTCGTCGAGGCGGGTGATCTTGTGGTCCGGGATGCGGGCCAGGGTGTCGGCGAGCCAGGCCTCGGGGTCGGCGCCGCAGAGCTTGGCGGTCTCGATCAGGGTGTAGGCCACCGCGGCGGCGCGGCCGCCGGCCTGCGAGCCCACGAAGAGGTAGTTCTTCCGCCCGAGGGCGATCGGCCTCATGGCGCGCTCGGCTGCGTTGTTCTCCGCCTCCAGGGTGCCGTGCTCGAGGTAGGGCCTGAGCTTGGGCAGGCGCACGAGGGCGTGGCGGATGGCGGCCGCGAGCGGGGTCTTGCCCGACAGGGCGGGCAGCTGAGCGGCGAGCCAGGCCTCGAGGTCGTCGAGGACGGGACGGGCGTCGGCCTGGCGCAGGCGCGCCCTCTCCTCGGGCGGCCGGCCGCGCGCCGCCTTCTCGACCGCGTAGAGCTCGGCGATGCGCCGGATCGCTTCCTCGGCGATCGCGGAGCCTTGCGAGCGGTGGACGTCGACGAACTTGCGCCGGACGTGGGCCAGGCAGGCGACCTCACGGACGGCGTCCTTCCGGTACAGCTCCCTGAAGCCCGCGTAGTCGTCCGCGTGCATCCAGCCGGCGAAGGTCTTCAGGTGGCGCTGCGGGTGCTCGCCCCGGCGATCGGGGGAGAACTGGTACCAGGCCGCGGGCGGCGCCGGCCCGCCCCAGGGCCTCTCGTCGCGCACGTAGACCCACATCCGCGCCGTGGTGGTCCTGCCGCGGCCGGGGGCGAGCATGGCCACGGGGGTGTCGTCGGCGAACAGCGCCTCGCCGCCGAGGGCGTGCCGCCCGATGGCGGCCGCGAGCGGCTCCAGCAGCGCCGTCGATCGCCCGACCCAGTCCGCGAGGGTGGAGCGGTCCAGGTCGAGCCCGTCGCGGGCGTAGATCGTGCTCTGGCGGTACAGGGGAAGATGGTTGCCGAACTTCGAGACGAGGACGTGGGCCAGCAGCCCCGGCCCCGGGCGACCGCGTTCGATGGGCCGTGAGGGAAGCGGCGCCTGCACGAAGCGCTCGCAGCCCGAGCAGGCGAGGCGCGGTCGGGTGATGCGGTTCACGACGAAGCGCCCCGGCACGTACTCGAGCTCCTCGGTCACGTCCTCGCCCAGGCGTCGGAGGCGGCCCCCGCAGCGAGCGCAGGCCTCCTCGGCCGGCGCGATCTCGACCTCCATGCGCGGGACGTGGTCGGGGATCGGTCGGCGCTTCGGACGGCGCGCCTCCTCGTCCTCGTCCTCCTCGGGGAGCCGCAGCCGGCCCATGATGGCGCCGGCCGCCACCTCGCTCGCCTCGAGCGCCAGCTGGAGCTGGTCGGCGCTCTCGCCCGAGGGGCCGAACCGGTGTGCCCGGTGGCCCGCGAGCTGATGGCGCAGCTTCTCGATCAGCAGCGCCTGGGCCTTCACCTCGGCGATCAGGAGCCGTGCGAGGGCCTTCAGATCGCCAGGGTCCTCGGGCAGCGGCACGGCCTCGTCGAGCATGGCCGATGATAGCATGGCGAGGTGCCGGTTGGGGATTCCCAACCGGCTGGCAGGACGATATTATCCTGCCTTCAGCGGCCGCCATGGGCGGGCCGGGGTCCTCCAGTCCAGGCCCTCGAGCAGCATCGCCGTCTGCGCCGCGGTCAGCGCCACCTTGCCCTCGCTCGCCGAGGGCCAGGCGAAGCGGCCCCGCTCCAGCCTCTTGGAGAACAGGCACGAGCCCTGCCCGTCGAACCAGATCACCTTGATCAGGTCGCCGCGTCTGCCCCGGAAGATGAAGAGGTGCCCGGCATAGGGGTCGAGCTCGAGGGTCTTCTCGATCTGCGCCGCCAGCGAGGCGAAGCCGCGGCGCATGTCGGTCACCCCCGCCGCGAGCCAGACCCGCGTGCCCAGCAGGGACCGGGATCACGGGCCCGACAGCCCGCGGATCAGCCGCGCCAGCGCCTCCGGATCGTAGGGCCCCACGACCTGAAGCCGGTGACCGCCCGCGAGCTCCAGCTCGATCCGGCCCGCAGGCGCCGGCGCATCCGCCTCGACGGGCTCGCGATCCGGCTCCACACCGGCATCGACGATCTCGACCGGAAGGAACCCCACGTGCTCCTCCACGGCCGCCTCGTCGGGCGCGAAGCGCGGGTTCCTCAGCCAGCTGAACACTAGGTTGGCGTTGACGTCGTAGCGCCGCGCGACCTGGCTCACGGAGATGCCGGGCAGCCGTGCCTGCACGCAGATCATCCGCTTCTCGGCGTCCGACCACACCCTGCGCTTGCGTCGTCCACCCACCCCGAGGTCCCGATAGTGTCCATCATCTCCTAATGGACATCATCTCCCCGTAGCCCCGCCTCCGGCAGTGCAGGGAGCCCGGACGCTTACGATCGACGGGGTACCGACGGCGGTGTTCTTGTTCATCGCCACCCTGGGGCACTCGCGGCGCCTGCATGTCCGCGCTTTCCTGGGGAGCGCCAGGAGCACTGGTTCGAGGGCATGGAGGGCGCCTTCGCGGCCTTCGGGGGCGTGCCCGAGGAGATGCTGCTCGACAACGCCCGGGCCCTCGTCCTCAGCCACGACCCTGCCTCTCGGGCAGGTGGTGCTCGCGCCCTCGCTCCACGCCTTCGCCCGGCACTGGGGCTTTCGGGTGCGCGCCTGTGCGCCCTGCCGGGCGCGCACGAAGGACAAGGACGAGCGCGGCGTGGGCTACGTGAAGGGCAACGCCGTGGCGGGCCGCGCCTTCGAGAGCTTCGCCGCGCTCGAGGCGCACCTCGCCCAGTGGACGCGCGAGGTGGCCGACGTCCGGGTCCACGGCACGACCGGCGAGGCGCCGATGGTGCGCTTCGCGCGCGACGAGGCGCGGGCCCTGCGGCCGCTGCCCGACCGCGGCCCGTTCCTGCCCGAGGTGAAGCCGGCGGCGGAAGTTGCGGTGGGGGCGTTCAACGAGACGCTCGCGGCCGAGCTCGCCGCGCTCGACCTGCCCGGCGCCCGCACCACGCTCGTCGACCGCTTCGCCTTCTACGAGGACCTCCAGGCCGATCCGGACCGGATCGGGCTCACCGAGGTCATCCTGCCCTGCCTCTTTCCCAGCGAGGAGGCGGCGGAGGCGGCGGGCCAGCCCTCGTTCTGCGGCGAGGACGAGGCCGACCGGCGCTTCTTCTTCGACAACGTGCATCCGAGCGGCCTCGTCCACGCGGCCTACGCCGAGGAAGTGCGCGAGACGATCCTTGCAGCACCCATCCCGCTGCCGGCCTCGGCGCTTCTCCTTCTCGGCGGGCTGGGGGGGGGGGGTGCTGGAGGCCATCGAGGCGGCGCGAGCGGACGACGCGGTGCTGGTCTCGCCGATCTCGGCTTGGGAGATGGCCGTCAAGGAGCGCCGTCGGCCGGGGGAGCTCGGGCTCACCGCGCCGCCGCTCGCGGTGTTCCGCCGCCTGGCCGACCAGCCCGGCGTGCGCACGGCGCCGCTCACGCCCGAGGTCCTCACCGCCTCGGTGGCGATCGAGGGGCTGGCGACCCAGGATCCAGCGGACCGGATGATCGTCGCCACGGCCGAGGCGCTGGGCGCCCGCATCGTCACCGCTGATCGGCGCATGCCGGCCTACGCCGAAGGCAACATCGACTACGGGCGGCCGGCCGATTGAGCCCGTCCATGTCGGTCCCACAAGTACTGTCGTCAACATAAGGGCGTTCGGGATTTTCGATCTCGCCGCTGAGCAAGTTGCGTGAGGTCGATCACCTCCCGGCCCACAACAGACCGCGGCGGACGATCTCCGAGATCTTGGGGTGGCGCAGGTCGTCGAGCGTGTGGCCGACCGAGCAGTAGAACACCCGGCCGCGGTCCCAGCGGCGGGTCCAGACGACGGGCATGACGGTGCCCTCGATCCACCACAGGTGCTCGCCCGAGAATGTGGTCGTGGCCAGCACCTCGTTCGAGGGGTCGACCAGCATGTAATACTGCTCGGAGCGCAACCGGAAGGAGCCGATGCCCTCCACGATCGGATGGGCGGGCCGCGCGATGGTGACGTCGTAGTCCACGTAGTCGTTGGACGGCACGGCATTGTCGGGCCAGCCCGGCGGATGGGCGACGAACTGGCCCCCGATCAGGAAGTGGTAGGTCGGCCGGTCGCGGAACGCGTCGCCCATGTGCCCGTGCCAGCCGGCGAGCCCGCAGCCGCCGGCGACGAGCGCCAGGAGTCCGTCCTCCTGCGCCTTGGTCATGTTGCCGAACTCGGGCCGGTGCGCCGAGCGGGCCGAGGACCAGATCGGCACGATCAGGTCCGTGCCGGCCATCGAGGCGGGGTCCGCCAGCGGCTCCAGCGTCTCGTGGACGACGACCTCGGCGCCCTCGGCCTCCAGCAGGTCGCGGCACCATTGGGCGAAATCGAGCGGCGCGTGCCCCTCCCAGCCGCCGCAGAACAGCGCCGCCCTCACGAGAGCACCTCGCGGACATAGGCGCGCATCGCGGCCATGTCGCGCGCGCCGTAGCCCCGGGCCTCCGCGTCCCGCAGAAGGTCGCGGGTCAGGGTGAGCTGCGGCGCGGGGCGGCCCTGCGAGCGGGCGAGGTCGATCATCACGTCCATGTCCTTTCGTGCCAGCGCGACCGTGAACGTCACGGCGTGCGCGGCCTCGTCGAGGTAGAGGGGGCGGCGGTAGCGCAGCATGGGCGCGCAAGCGACGGACGCCTCGATGGCGTCGAAGGCGGCCGCGGCCTCGATCCCGGCCCCCTCGGCGATCGCCAGCGCCTCGGCGAGCGTCTGGTTGAGCCCGTGCAGGAGCGCGTTGACGGCGAGCTTCATGACCGCGCCGGCGCCCGGGCGGCCCAGATGGATGACGGGGCCGCCCATCGCCACGAGGAGCGGGCGGACGGGCTCTGCCGTCGCCTCGTCGGCGCCCACCATGATCATGAGCGTCGCCTCCTCGGCGGCCTTGGTCGCGCCCGACACCGGCGCGTCGATCACCAGGCGCCCGCCGGCCCGGTCGCGCAGCGCGGCCAGGTGGGCGGGGCTCATCGTGCCCATCTCAAGGAGGACCCGCGCGCCGCCCTCGGCCGCCAAAAGGCCGTCCGGCCCGTCATGCACCGCGTCCGAGGCGGCATCGTCCGCGAGCATGGTCACGACGACCTCCGCGCCTTCGGCGAGCGCGCGCGGCGTGCCCGCCACCCGGCCGCCCTCCGCCACGAACGCCTCCGCAGGGCCGGGCGAGCGGTTCCAGACGCTCACCTCGTGCCCTGCGCGGGCGAGGTTGCGCGCCATGCGCGAACCCATGCGCCCGAGCCCGGCGAAACCCACCCGCATCAGGCGGCGCGCTCGCCCATGCCCGAGATCGCCTGCACGAGCGCGTCCTCGGTGACCTCGTCAGAAGTGAACTCGCGCATCACCTGGCCGCGATACATGGCCAGGATGCGATCCGAGACGTGCAGCACCTCGGGCATCTCCGAGGAGATCACGATCACCGCGTAGCCCGAGCGGGCGAGCTCGCGGATGAGGTCGTGGATCTCGGCCTTGGAGCCCACGTCGATGCCGCGCGTCGGCTCGTCCACGATCAGCACGCGCGGGTCCATGGCGAGCCACTTGCCGATGACGATCTTCTGCTGGTTGCCGCCCGACAGGGTGCCGACGGCCTGGCGCGAAGAGGGCGACTTGATCCGCAGGCGCTCGCGGTAGCGCTCGTAGATCGCGGCCTCCTTGCCGCCCGCCATGAATGGGCCGGCGGTCAGCGCGCCCACCTGCGGCAGGGTGATGTTGTCCCGGCAGGACAAGCCCAGGACGAGCCCCTGCTCCTTGCGGCTCTCGGGCACGAGGGAGATGCCGCGGGCGATGGCGTCGGCGGGCGAGTCGATGCGCACGGGCTGGCCCGCGAGCTCGATCGTGCCCGCGCTCGGCGTGCGCAGGCCGAACAGCGTCTCGGCGATCTCGGTGCGCCCGGCGCCCACGAGGCCGTAGAAGCCCAGCACCTCGCCCGTGCGGACCTCGAAGGTCACGTCCTGGAACAGCTCGCCGCAGGAGAGGCCCCGGACCGCGAGCGCGACGTCGCCGATCTCGGCGTGCTCCTCGTTGCGCGACAGGTCGAGCGAGCGGCCGATCATCAGCCGCGTCACCTCGTCGTCGTCGGTCTCGGCCGTCACGAGGGTGCCGCGATAGGTGCCGTCGCGCAGCACGCTAATGCGGTCGGAGATGGTGAAGATCTCCTCCATCCGGTGCGAGATGTAGACGATGCCGACGCCGCGCGCCTTGAGGTCTCGGATGACGTCGAAGAGCACGACCTTCTCGGTGTCGGTGAGCGAGGCAGTGGGCTCGTCGAAGACGACGGCCTTGGCGTCCACGGTCAGCGCACGGGCGATCTCGACCATCTGCTTCTTGGCGACCGACAGCCGCGAGACCCTCGTGCGGGGCTCGAAGTCGCAGTTGAGGCGGTCGAGGATCGCGCCGGCGTCGGCGTAGAGACGGCGCCAGTCCACCCGGCCGAAGCGGCCCCGGGGCAGCTCCCCCAGGTAGATGTTCTCGGCCGCCGACATCTCCTCGGCCAGCGACAGCTCCTGGTGGATGAGCACGACTCCTTCCGCCTTGGCCTCCAGCGGCGTGCGCATCGTCACCTCGCGCCCGCCCACGAAGATGCGGCCCTCGTCGGGCTGGTGCATCCCGGCGAGCACCTTCATCAGGGTGGACTTGCCGGCGCCGTTCTCGCCCAGGAGCGCGTGCACCTCGCTCGGGCGGACCTCGAAGCTCACCCCGTCGAGCGCACGCACGCCGGGGAAGGTCTTGACGATGCCATCGAGGCGCAGGGCCGGGGTCGGATCGGCGGTCATGCGCGAAGCTCCCCTGCGCCGCGGCGGTTGAGCTGGCGGTCGAGGACGAGCACGGCGATCAGGATGACGCCGAGGATGACGAGCACGTAGAAGGCCGGCACCTGCATCAGGTTCATGCCGTTCCTCAGGATGCCGATGGCGAGCACGCCCCCCAGCGTGCCCACGATGGTGCCGGCCCCGCCCGTGAGCTTCGTGCCGCCGAGCACCACGGCGGTGATGACCCACAGCTCGTAGTCGCGCCCAAGGTTCGGGGTGGCGGCGCCCATCTGGGTGGAGAGCGTCACGCCCGCGAGCGCCGCGAAGAAGCCGACGATCACGAAGTTGATCAGCATGTGCGGCCCTACTCGAATGCCGGCGTTCACCGCAGCCTCGCGGTTGCCACCCACGGCGTAGGCGTTGCGCCCATGCACGGTGTTCGACAGCAGCAGGTGGGTGACGAAGGCGAAGGCAAGGAAGAGCGCGGCCAGCGTCGGCAGGGGCCCGATCGAGGAGGCACCGAAGTCCGAGTAGGCGAAGTTCATCGCGTAGAACGACTGCTCCTGAGTGTAGACGAAGACGAGGCCGCGCACGCCGATCATGGCGCCCAGCGTCACGATGAAGGCGTCCACCCCCGTCTTCCAGACGATCAGCCCGTTGAGCGCGCCGATCAGGATGCCCACCAGCAGCGCCGCGGTCACGGCAGGCAGCAGCGCCCAATTGCCCCAGCCCGCGAAGGCCGCCCACCCCTGCAGGTCCACCGCCACGCTCGCGGCCAGCGCCAGGGTGGCGCCCACGCTCAGGTCGATGTTGCCGTTGATCATGACCAGCGTCATGCCCAGCGCGATCAGCCCGATGGTCGAGGTCTGCACCAGGATGTTCTGGAAGTTCTGGGGGTCGAAGAAGTACTCGGTCGCCAGCGAGAAGAAGGCGAAGATCAGCACGACGAAGCCCCAGATCGGGTTGCGGGCCAGTCCTCTCAGGACGCGCATCGGATTCTCCTCAGGCGATGGGGGACAGCAGCCGGCCGCGCTTGGCCGCGATGTCGAGCCAGACGGCCGCGATGATGACCACCCAGGTGACGAGCCACTGCACGTAGTAGGGGTAGCCCAGCAGCAGCAGGCCGTTCTGGATGAACCCCAGGATCAGCACGCCCACCACGGTCTTGAGCACGTTGCCCGACCCGCCGAGCAGCGACGTGCCCCCCAGGATGACGCCCGCGAGGACCTGAAGCTCGTAGCCCGAGCCCACGTTGTTCTGCGAGCCCATCACGCGGGAGCCCAGGATGATCGCGGCGCAGCCCGTGGCGAGGGCCGAGATCAGGTAGGTGGCGAAGACGATCCGGCCCCGGCGGATCCCGGAGAAGGTCGCGGCCACCGGGTTGCCGCCCACCGCGTAGACCTTTCGCCCAAAGGGCGTGCGCGACATGACCACGTGCAGGAGCGCCGCGAGCCCGAGGAAGACGACGATGGGCGTGGGCACGCCGAGCACGTCGCCCCGGCCGAAGATCGCGAACCAGGTCGCCTCCTGGTCCACGACGTCGACGTTCTGCCCTCCCGAGTAGATCAGCGTCACGCCCTGGATGGCCGAGAGCATCCCCAGCGTCACGATGAGCGAGTTGAGCCGCAGGAAGCCCACGAGGCCGCCGTTGATCGCGCCGATCGCGAGCACGCCGAGGAACATCACGACGATCGCGAGGCCCGGCCCGATCTTGTCGTGCAGGTCCACCACGAGCACGGTGGCGAAGGACAGCATCGAGCCCACCGACAGGTCGAGGTTGCCGCCGATCACCACCAGCGTCACGCCCACCGCGATGGTGCCGACGATGGCGGCCTGGCGCACCACGGTCATCAGGTTCCCGGCCGTCAGGAAGCGGTCCGAGAAGATCGCGAAGCCCAGGATGAAGAGCGCGAAGGCGATCAGGATGCCCTGGCGCGCCACCTCCCCGCCCAGGGCGCGCGCTCGGGCCGACCGCGCGCTGTCGGATTTGGCGACCGTGGCCATGCCTCGTCTCCTCCCCTGTTCCTCGGAGCCGGGCCGCTCCCGGCCGCGTCCTCCAGGATCGCCCCTTCGGGCGGACGGTCGGATCGGGGCTACGGGGGCGCCGATCCGGCGTTGGCCGCGGACCCCACGAGGCACGTGGGCTCGGCGGCGCGGCCGGCGGCCCTCGAGCCTGGCCTCGGAACCCCGCCTGCCGGCGGGGCAGACGCCGACCCCAACGCTCAGAAGACGGGCTTGGTGAACTCGCCCATGTTCTCCTGGGTGATCTTGGGCGTCTCGAAGTAGTTGAGCTTGGGCACCTCGCGGCCCTCGATCACGTCGATGGCCGTCCGGAGCGCCGCCTCGGCGTCGTCCACGGGGCTCTGGTAGATCGAGCCGTAGTACTCGCCCCGCTCCATCGCCTCGTAGCCCACCGCGAAGTTGGTCGCGCCGATGAAGATCATGCCCTCGGCGCGGCCCGCGGCCTTGGCGGCGTTCAGCGCGCCCACGCCCATGTTGTCGTCGCCCGAGTAGACGCCGTCGATCTCGTCGTACTTGGTGAGGAAGGACTCCATCACCCTCTGCGATTTCTCGCGGTTCCAGTCGCCGGGCTGCGTCTCCACGATCTCCACGCCCGGGCAGGCCTCCGCCAGCCGGTCCTCGAAGCCCCCCTGGCGCTCGATCGCGGTGGTGTAGCCCGGCTGGCCCGCGATCTGGACGATCTGGCCCGTGGCCTCGGACGGATCCTGCCCCTCCTCGGCCAGCGCCTCGCACATCAGCTCGGCCGAGTAGGCGCCCTGCGTGATGTTGTCGGGGCCCGAGAAGGCGGCGATGAACTCCATCCCCTCCTCGGCGATGTTGGAGTTCGTGATGACCACCGGGATGCCCGCCTGCTGCGCGGCGCGCACGGCGGGCACGACGGCCTGGCCGTTGGTGGGCCAGATGACGATGGCATCGACCTGCTGCTGGATCAGGTCCTGGATCTGGGCGATCTGGCGCGCGACGTCGCCGCCGGCGTCGAGCACCACGGTCTCGACGTTGTCCATGCTCGCGGCGGCCTCCTCGAAGGCCTGCTCGTAGGTCGTCTGGTAGCTGTCCACGCCGACGTTGTTCTGCGTGATGCCCACGGTGATCGTGCCGTCCTGCGCGTGCGCCGCGCCGAGCATCGCGGCCGCGGCCGCGCAGCCCATCAGCGTCGTCCTCGTTCCGGTCATGGGTGAACCTCCCTTTCGAATTCCGAATCCGTGCCGTCACCGGGCGCTCCGGCTCGGACGGCCGGTTGAGCGGGTGACGTAGGTGCCGCCAGATTGGACGGATCCAAGAGGAGGTTCTCCCACCGATTTATCCAATATGAACACCAAGGAATCCAAAATGGCCTCAATGCGGCTTGGGCCGGCGGATCATTCTGGACATCCTGGGGCTCGGAGATGGACGGCGACAGATCATCCAAGGCGGACGATCCGGTGCCGCGGGCGGACGATCCGGTGCCGCGGGCGGACGACCGCCGCGCGACGCCCGGCCCGGTTCGCCCAAGAGGAGGAGGAGACGGTCCGAAGGCGCCCGGCCCTCGCGACGCGGGGGCACGCACGCTCGAGCTCATCGGCTTCCTCGAGGAGCTCGCGGCCGAGCTCGAGTCGATGCTCGGACGGCGCACCCCGGACCCTTACCTGAAGATGACGACGCACCTGATCCGCAGCCATCTCGACGGGAGGACCGTCACGCCCTCCTCGCTCGCGGCGGCGGCGGGGGTGCCCTACGCGACGGCCATGCGCCGGATGGCGGAGATGACGGCGGCGGGCCACATCGAGCACCGCCCGCGGACGCGCTCGGGCAAGAGCGTGTCGCTCCACCCCAGCGCGGAGCTTCTGCGCTCGTGGACGCGCTTCGCGGACCGGGTGGGGCGGATCGGGGGGGCGGCCTTCGGCGCGGGCGACCAGGCCGCGCGGGACTTCTTCTTCGGCGGCTCCTACATGGCGGGCCAGCTGATCCCGCCGCCCCGGGCGCTCCCCGAGCCGCTGGCGCTGCCGGGGGGTCTCCGCGTGCTCGTCCACGGCGATCCGACCTTCATGGTGATGGGGGCGCTCAAGCGGCAGTTCGAGCAACTCGTGGGCTGCCCCATCGCCCAGCGCGCCTTCTCGATCGACCGGCTGCGCGAGGAGGCGCTGCGCAATGCCGAGCGCCGGGTGTCGCGCTACGACATCGTGGCCGTCGACCTGCCTTGGATCGGCGAGTTCGCCGAGGACGGCGTGCTCCTGCCGCTCGACGAGGCGATGGACGTCGAGCGCCTCGTGCCGTCGGACTTCCACGCCGCCGGCTGGGAGGCGGGGCATTGGGGCGGGCGCTGCTACGGCGTGCCGAGCCAGGCCACCCCCGAGCTTCTGTTCTACCGCCGGGATCTCTTCGCGGGGGCCGGGCTGGAGCCGCCCGCGACGACGGACGGGCTGCTGGCCGCCGCCCGCGCGCTGCACGATCCCACGCATGGCCGCTACGGGATCGCGTGGAACGCGGCGCGCGGAACGGCGCTGGGGCACACCTTCCTGATGGCCTGCGCGGACTTCGACCAGCCCATCCTCGACCTCGCCCGGATCCCCGGCGGCTTCCGCACCGACGAGCTGCACCGCGGCGGGCTGAGGCCCATGCTCGACGCGCCCGGCGCGCTCGAGGCCGCGGAGTACCTCGTCGCGCTCATGGAGTGCTCGCCGCCCGACATCCTGTCGATGTCCTGGTACGAGCGCGTGCGCCCCTACGCCTCCGGCCGGGTCGCGATGGCCTACGGCTACACGCTGCTCGCCCCCTACTTCGAGCTCGACCCCGCCTCCCCCGCTTGCGGCCGGACGGGCTACCTGCCCCATCCGCCCGGGCCGCAGGGCACCGCGCTCGCGCCCGTGGGCGGCTACGCGCTCGGCATCCCGGCCAATCTGCCCGAGGAGCGCCGCGCCGAGGTGGTCGAGGCGCTCGTCGCCTTCACCTCGCCCGAGGCGCAGAAGCTCTACGCTCTGAACGGCAGCCGCACGGCCCCGCGCTACTCCGTGGGCTCGGACCCCGAGGTGCGTGGGCTGTCGCCCATCTTCGAGGCCGTGGACGGCATGTCCCGGCGCGACGAGCTGCAGTTCTGGCCGCGGCCGCCGGTCCCGCGGATCTCGGCCATCATCGCGATCTGCGGGCAGGAGCTGCACGACATGCTGCGCGGCGTGACGAGCCCGCGCGACGCCCTGGCCCGGGCCCAGCGCCGGGCCGAGGCGGTCATGAGGAACGACTGACAGGGAGGACCGGATGGACCGCGAACGCCTCAAGGGCAAGAACATCCTCATCACCGGCGCCGCGCAGGGCATGGGCGCGACCAACGCCGAGCACTTCGCCGAGCAGGGCGCCAACGTGTGCCTGGGCGACGTCAACCAGGACTTGGCCCAGGAGGTCGCCGACCGGATCAACGGCAGGGACGGCGGGCGCGCGATCGCGGTGCGATGCGACGTGACGAGCCGGCAAGACAACGCCGCCGCGGTCGAGGCCGTCGTCGAGGCCTGGGGCGAGATCAACGTGGGCGTGTTCAACGCCGGGCTGAACAAGCCGCGCTTCTTCATGGACATCGACGAGGACAACTGGGATCTCATCATGACCGTGAACACCAAGGCGATGTGGCTCGGCATGCAGGAGACCGCGCGCCGGATGATCGTCCAGGGCAAGCGCGACTACCCCTACAAGATCATCACCGTGGGCTCGATCGCCTCGCGCAAGCCGCTGGTCGACGTCACGGTCTACTGCACCTCGAAATACGGCGTCCTGGCGCTCACCCATTGCGGCGCGATCGCGCTCGCCGAGCACGGCATCACGGTGAACGGCTATGCGCCGGGCGTGGTCGTCACCCCGCTCTGGGAGCAGCTCGACAAGGACCTGGTCGAGATCGGCTTCAAGCAGAAGGAGGGCCAGGCCTACGAGGACATCGTCCGCGACGCGCTGCAGATCAAGCGCGTCTCCTACCCCGACGACGTCAAGGGGACGGCTGCCTTCCTGGCCTCGGAGGCCAGCGATTACATGACCGGCCAGATGATCCACATCGACGGCGGCTGGTGCATCCAGTGATCCGGCCCGCGGCCGCAATTCGAACGAGCCAGCAAGAGCGCCCCACCGGGAGGACCCCATGAACGCACTCGACCCCCGCGTGCTCCAGCCCGGAGACGCCGACCCGCATTGGCGGTGGGACCGCCACCTGCCGGCCTGGGGCCACACCGCCACCGACTTCGAGCG
Organism: uncultured Alphaproteobacteria bacterium; assembly: GCA_963799455.1. Classification (GTDB taxonomy): domain Bacteria; phylum Pseudomonadota; class Alphaproteobacteria; order Rhodobacterales; family Rhodobacteraceae; genus CAWCXF01. The sequence goes on from CAWCXF010000008.1 coordinate 1,390,461, forward strand.
TCGCGTCGACTTCGACCGCCTGCGCCGCTACCGGCTCAGCCGCGCCAAGGACGCGCTGCGCGCCTCGGAATGCGGCGCGCTGCTGCTCTTCGACGTCAACAACATCCGCTACATCACCGGCACCAAGATCGGCGAGTGGGAGCGCGACAAGATGTGCCGCTTCGCGCTGCTCGCCGCCGACGAGGAGCCGTTCGTCTGGGACTTCGGCTCCGCCGCTGTCCATCACAAGGTCTACTGCGACTGGCTCGACCCCGAGCGCTGCCGCGCGGGCGTCGTCGGCATGCGCGGGACGATCCCACCCTCACTCGGGCTGATGAAGCGCTACGCGGAGGAGATCGCGGACCTCCTGCGCCAGGCGGGCGTCGCCGACATGCCGGTGGGCGTGGACTACGCCGAGACGGCCATGTTCCACGCGCTCCAGGACGCGGGGCTGCGGGTCGTGGACGGCCAGCAGGTCATGCTGTCCGCGCGCGAGATCAAGAACTGGGACGAGATCCAGCTCCTCAACCAGGCCGCCGCGATGGTGGACGGCGTCTACCACATGATCAGCCAGGAGCTGCGCCCCGGCATCCGCGAGAGCGACATCGTCGCGATGAGCAACAAGATGCTCTACGAGATGGGATCGGACGACGTGGAGGCGATCAACGCCATCTCAGGCGAGCGTTGCAACCCGCACCCGCACAACTTCACCGACCGCTACTTCCGCCCCGGCGACCAGGCGTTCTTCGACATCCTGCAGTCCTACCAGGGCTACCGGACCTGCTACTACCGCACCTTCAACGTCGGCCGCGCGACGCCCGTGCAGGTCGACGCCTACGTCAAGGCGCGCGAGTGGCTCGACGCGGCGATCGAGGCGATCCGGCCCGGCGTGACGACGGACGCGGTGGCCAAGCTCTGGCCCGCGGCGGACGAGTTCGGCTTCCCCGACGAGCTCTCGGCCTTTGGGCTCCAGTTCGGCCACGGGCTGGGCCTGGCGCTGCACGAGCGGCCGATCATCAGCCGCGCGGTCTCCTTGGAGAACCCCATGGAGATCGAGACGGGCATGGTGTTCGCGCTGGAGACCTACTGCCCGGCCGCCGACGGCTACTCGGCCGCGCGGATCGAGGAGGAGGTCGTCGTCACCGACACGGGCTGCGAGGTCATCTCGCTCTTCCCGGCCGAAGAGCTGCCCATCGCGGCGCGGTACTGACATGGGTACCCCCCAGACCGGGCCCCAGACCGGGCCCCAGACCGAGACACAGACCGAGACGCGGCCCAAGGGTGGCCCCGAGGGCGGCAACGCCGGCGACTACCTGCGGATGTACCGCCAGATGGTGCGCATCCGCGCCTTTGAGGATCAGGCCAACCAGCTCTACCTGTCGGCCAAGATGCCGGGGCTCACGCACATGTACTCGGGCCAGGAGGCCGTGGCCGTGGGCCTCTGCGAGGCGCTGCGCCCGACCGACCACATCACCTCGACCCATCGCGGCCACGGCCACTGCGTCGCCAAGGGCGCGGAGTTCCGCCCGATGTTCTGCGAGCTCCTCGGCAAGGTGGAGGGCTACTGCCGCGGCAAGGGCGGCTCGATGCACATCGCCGACCAGGGGCATGGCAACCTCGGCGCCAACGCCATCGTCGGCGGCTCGATGGGCATCGCCACGGGGGCCGCGCTGAGCGCCAAGCGGCTCGGCACGGGCGCCGTCACCGTGTGCTTCTTCGGCGACGGCGCGACGGCGCAGGGGCTCTGGTACGAGGTGATGAACATGGCCGCGCTCTGGCGGCTGCCCGTCATCTACGCCTGCGAGAACAACGGCTACAGCGAATACACGAAGACCGAGGAGATCGCGGCGGGCTCGATCACCGCCCGCGCCGAGGCCTTCGGGATTGAGGCCTTCCGGGTGGACGGGCAGGACGTGCTCGCCGTCAACGAGCTGGCGCAGCGGCTCGTGGCGCGCTGCCGCAACGGCGAGGGGCCGTTCTTCGTCGAGCTCGAGACCTACCGCTACCACGGCCACCACGTCGGCGACATCGCGCGCGACTACTACCGCGCGAAGGACGAGGAGGCGGAGTGGAAGCGCATCCGCGACCCCATCGTCAACTTCGGCAAGTGGCTCGAGGCCGAGGGAGTCGCGTCCGCGGACGAGCTGGTGGGCGTCGGCGAGGAGGTCCGCGCCGAGGCCGAGGCCGCCGTCGCCTACGCGCTGAAGGCGCCCTATCCGGGGCCTGAGGAGGTCGACATGCACGTCTACGCGCAGGCTCGGGGGGAGGCGGCCTGATGCGCGAGATCACCCTGTCCCGCGCCGTCAACGAGGCCATCGCCGAGGAGATGCGGCGCGACGAGACCGTCTTCGTGATGGGCGAGGATGTGGCCGAGGCCGGCACCCCCTTCAAAGTGCTCTCGGGGCTCGTGGAGGAGTTCGGGCCCGAGCGCATCCTCGACACGCCCATCGCCGAGCCCGGCTTCGTCGGCATCGCCGTCGGCGCGGCGATGACCGGGATGCGGCCGGTCGTCGACCTGATGTTCGGCGACTTCCTGTTCCTCGTGATGGACCAGCTCTGCAACCAGGCGGCCAAGGCGCACTACATGTCGGGCGGCAAGCTCAAGGTGCCGATGGTGCTGCGCACCAACCTCGGCGCCACGCGCCGCTCCGCCGCGCAGCACTCGCAGTCGCTCCACGCGCTCGTGGCCCACATCCCCGGGCTCAAGGTCGCTCTGCCGTCCTCGGCCTACGAGGCAAAGGGCCTCCTCAAGACCGCCATCCGGGACGAGGGCCCAGTGGTGATCTTCGAGGACAAGCTGATGTACCAGGAGAAGGCCGAGGTCCCGGAGGAGGAGTACCTGATCCCCTTCGGCCGGGCGAACGTCGTGCGCGAGGGCCGCGACATCACGCTGGTGGCCACCTCCTCCATGGTGCAGGTCGCGCTCAAGGCCGCGGAGGCGCTGGACGGCGAGGGCATCTCGGCGGAGGTGATCGACCCGCGCACCATCGTGCCGCTCGACGAGGAGACGATCCTCGCCTCGGTCCGAAAGACCTCCCGGGCCATCGTGATCGACGAGGGGCACCAGTCTTACGGCGTGACGGCCGAGATCGCGAGCCGGATCGCGGAGCGCGCGTTCTACCACCTCGACGCGCCCGTGCAGCGCATGGGGGCCATGGACGTGCCCGTCCCCTTCTCGCCCGCGCTGGAGGATCTGACGGTGCCCACGCCAGAGGGCGTGGCCGAGCGCGCGCGCCTCGCGGTGCGCGGAGAGCTCTTCCGTGCCGCATGACGTCATCATGCCCGCGCTCGGCATGGCGCAGGAGACCGGGCGCATCGTCGCCTGGCTGAAGAAGCCCGGCGACGCGGTGCGCGCGGGCGAGCCCCTGATGGAGGTCGAGACCGACAAGGCGACGGTCGAGATCGAGGCCCAGGCGGCGGGCTTCCTCGCCGACCTGCGGGCGGAGGCGGGCACGGACGTGCCCGTGGGCGAGGTGATCGCGGTGATCGCCCGCGAGAAGCCGGAGGCGAGCGCGGCCCGGACCGGCGAGGGGGGATCGGATGCCGCCGCGGGCGCTCCTCCCGGCGCGAGCGGCCGGGCGGCCGACGACGCCGCGGCGGCCGTAACCGACGGCGCCGATCCGGAGCCGCCCGGCCGACCCATCTCCAAGCGGCCCTCCCGCGACGCACCGGTCCTCCGTGCGGCCCCGTCGGCCGCGGAGGAGGGGCGCGTGCTCGCCTCGCCCCTCGCGCGGCGACTCGCGGCCGAGCGCGGGCTCGACCTCGCGCGGCTCGCCGCCGGACGCTCGACACCCGTGCACGCAGCAGACCTCGACGCCCTGGCCGACGCGGCTGCCCAAGACGCAGCCACCGCGATCGCTGCCCCCGCCACCGCTTCGGCGCCCATGCACGTCGCCGCAGAGGCGCCCGCCGGGGAGCTCGACGCCCTGATCGCCTGGGCTGCCGCCGAAGGCAGCCCCCGACGCCGTCCCGTGCGCTCGCGGCCTTCGCCGCCGCAGCGCTGCGCGAGGCGACAGGCCACGACGGCTCCCTCGTCCTGCGCGTCTCGCGCCCCGGCCGGCCCGCCTCGACGCTGGCCGATCCCGACCGCGGCCCGCTCTCGGCCGAGCCCGACGCGACGGACGTCGAGCCGCAGCTGATCTTGCGCGACCTCTCCGGCACCCGTCTGACGGGCCAGTCGGCCGCAGGGACGGCACCCACCCTGACGGTAATGCGCCGCGGCGAGGTCTACGCGCTGCGCCTCGACCACGACGCGGGCCGCCTCGACCCCGACGCCGCCGCGGCCCTCCTGGCGGGCTTCGCCGCGCGCATCGACGACCCGCTGCGCCATCTGCTCTGACCACGGAGGCCCCGATGCCCGACACGCTCCACACCCATCTGGCCGAAGGCGTCCCGACCGACCTGCGCATCGGCGGTGCCTGGCGCCCAGCCTCCGACGGCGCGCGCTTCGACGTGCTCAACCCGGCCGACGAGACCGTGCTGGCCTCCGTGGCCTCCGCCTCGGTCGAGGACGCGGCCACAGCACTCGACGCCGCCGAGGTCGCCGGGCGCGACTGGGCCGCTCGCGCACCCCGTGAGCGCTCGGAGATCCTGCGCCGGGCCTTCGAGCTGATGGCCGAGCGGGCCGAGCACTTCGCCCGCCTCATCACGCTCGAGAACGGCAAGGCGCGCGCCGACGCCATGGGCGAGACGCTCTACGCGGCCGAGTTCTTCCGTTGGTTCGCAGAAGAAGCGGTGCGCGCCGACGGGCTGATCACGCGCGCGCCCTCTTCCGGGGCCCGGATCATCGTGCAGCTGAAGCCCGCCGGCATCGCCGTCCTGGTGACGCCCTGGAACTACCCCGCCGCGATGGGCACCCGGAAGATCGCCCCCGCGCTGGCCGCCGGCTGCCCCGTGATCGTCAAGCCCGCTTCCGAGACGCCGCTGACCATGCTCGCGCTGATGCCGCTCCTGGAGGAGGCCGGTGTGCCGCCGGGGGTGGTGAACGTCCTGCCCTCGCGCCGCACGGGCGCGGTGGTGGACCACATGCTGCACGACCCCCGCGTGCGCGTCGTCTCCTTCACGGGCTCGACCGCGGTGGGCCGCCGCCTGCTGCGCTCGGCCGCCGACCAGGTGCTCAAGCCCGCCATGGAGCTCGGCGGCAACGCGCCGCTGATCGTCTTCGAGGACGCCGACATGGACGTGGCGATCGCCGGCGCCATGCAGGCCAAGATGCGCAACCTCGGCGAGGCCTGCACCGCCGCCAACCGCCTCTACGTCCACGAGGCCGTGGCCGAGGCGTTCACCGCGCGGCTCGTGGAGGCGATGGGCACGCTGAAGGTCGGCAACGGGCTGGAGGAGGGCGCCGACGTCGGCCCCCTCGTGAACGCCGACACGCGCGACAAGGTGGCGGCCTTCGTCGAGGACGCCGTGGCCAAGGGCGCGACGCTCAGGCTGGGCGGCCGCACCCCAGACGGACCCGGCTTCTTCTACCCGCCCACCGTGCTGGCGGGCGTCCCCGAAGCTGCGGGGTGCGTGCGCGACGAGATCTTCGGCCCAGTGGCCGCGATCCAGACCTTCACGGACGAGGACGACGTGATCCGGCGCGCCAACGACACGGAGTACGGCCTCGTCGCCTACGTCTTCACGCGCGACATGGCCCGCGGGATGCGGGTCTGCGAGCGGCTCGACTACGGCATGGTGGGGCTCAACCGCGGGCTGGTGTCGGACCCCGCCGCGCCCTTTGGCGGCACCAAGCAATCGGGGCTCGGCCGCGAGGGCGGGCACGAGGGGATGCTCGAGTTCATGGAGACCCAGTACATCGCGGCGGAGTGGTGAGATGGCCGACGTGGTCGCCAGCCCCTCGGTGCACGCCCTCGCCGGCCGTCACGACATCGACCTCCACGCGCTCGCCGCCGAGACCGGGCGCACCGTGATCGCGCGCGAGGACGTGCTGCGCGCGGCCGAGGGGAAGGACGCCCCGTCCGCCCGCCGGCCGGACGAGACCGGGCACGCCCGCTTCTGGGCGGTCGACCACGCGGCCTGGGGGCCGGTGACGGAGGAGCCGCTGAGCCCCTTCGCCCGCGTCGCCTCGGCCAACCTCTCAGCCGCGCAGGCGACGATCCCCGCCGTGACGCATCACGACCGCGCCGACATGCGCGCCGTCGAGGCCCTGCGCGCTCGGCTGAGACCGGAGGCGGCGGAGCGGGGCGTCAAGCTCACGGCGCTCGCGTTCCACGTCGCCGCGCTCGCCCGTGCCCTACGAGCCCTCCCGCGCTTCAACGCCTCGCTCTCGGAGGACGGATCGAGGCTGATCCTGAAAGGCTACGTCCATGTCGGGATCGCCGTGGACGCGCCGCACGGCCTCATGGTGCCCGTGGTGCGCGACGCCGACCGCAAGGGGCTCTGGGCCATCGCGGCCGAGATCGCCGACCTGGCCGCGCGGGCGCAGCGGCGCCGGGTAGGGCCCGACGAGATGGGCGGGGCCTCGATGACCATCACCAACCTCGGCGCCATCGGCGGGACGAGCTTCACCCCCATCGTCAACCCGCCCGAGGTCGCCATCCTCGGGATCACCCGAACCGAGACGGTGCCGGTCTGGGACGGCGAGGCCTTCGCCCCCATCCCGATGGCGCCGCTGGATCTCAGCTACGATCACCGCGCGATCGACGGCGTCGCCGCCGCGCGCTTCCTCGCGCTCCATGCCCGCCTGATCGCGGAGCCGCGGCGGATGCTGCTGTTGTGATCGTTTCCGCCGCCCTTCGGCCCTTCGCGCCGTGGATCTGAGCGGCCGCACTGCGCTCGTCACCGGCTGCCGGCGCGGCATCGGCCGGGCGATCGCGCGTAGGCTGGCCGAGGCTGGAGCGGATGTGGTGGGGGTCAGCGCTTCGCTGGAGCCCGACGGCGGGGCCGTGGGCGCCGAGATCCGCGGCCTCGGCCGGCGCTTCGCGGCCCATCGCTGCGACCTCGGCTGTCGCGCGGCGCTGCGCGCCCTGGTCGAGCGGCTCGACGCCGACGGCGAGGCCGTGGACGTGCTGGTCAACAACGCCGGGATGATCCGCCGCGCGCCGGCCGCTGAGCACTCTGACGAGGACTGGGATGCCGTGATCGGCGTGAACCTCACCGCGCCGTTCCTGCTCACGCGCGAGCTCGGGCGACGGATGATCGAGCGCGGGCGCGGCGGGCGGGTCGTGTTCGTGGCGTCGGTCCTGAGCTTCCAGGGGGGGCTCAACGTGCCCGGATACGCCGCGAGCAAAGGCGGCGTGGCGCAGCTCGCCCGGGCCTTCGCCAACGAGTGGGCAGTCCACGGCATAGCCGTCAACGCCGTGGCGCCGGGCTACGTCGAGACCGACAACACCGCCGCGCTGCGCGACGATCCGGAGCGCACGCGCCAGCTCCTCGAGCGCGTGCCGGCCGGTCGCTGGGCCACGCCCGAGGAGGTCGCGGGCCCCGTGCTGTTCCTGTGCTCGGACGAGGCCGCCTTCGTCCACGGCGCGGTGCTGCCCGTCGACGGCGGTTGGTTGGGGCGCTGAAGGTGTCGCACCAAGTGTGCGGCAGCGGTACTCGGCGATCGCTGCGGTCCTGTCGCGAACGTGGTGGAGTTTCGGGGTTGGCGTAGTCTCCGGGCATTGACCCAACCCTGGACGGCGGTTGCCACCGCCGTGGAGACCACGCCATGGATGAGACTACGACGACGAGCGCGAGCGCGCCATCGCTCGGGGACTGGAGCGACCCGATCGAGGATGGGGTCCGCGGCCGGGTCCGCGCCTTCATCGAGGCGATCCTCGAGGAGGAGCTGGAGGCGGCGCTCGGACGGGCCCGCTACGAGCGGACCGACGAGGGACCGCGGGGGTGGCGCAACGGGCATCGCGAGCGGCAGGTGATCGGCACGTTCGGGCCTGAGACGGTGCGCGTGCCCAGGGCGCGGCTCATGCGCGAGGAGGGCGGCACGGCGGAGTGGCGCTCGAAGGGGCTGCGTCGCTATCAGCGCCTGACCAAGCGCGCGGAGGCGCTGATCGCCGGGGCCTACCTGGCCGGGACCAACACCCGGCGGGTGCGCCGCGCCTTGGCTGCCTTGTTCGACGGGGCTGTCGGCAAGGACGTGGTCAGCCGAGCCTGGCGCAAGGTGAAGACCGACTGGGAGGCGTGGAACGCCCGCGATCTCGGCGCGCAGGACATCGCCCGGCTCATCCTCGACGGCACGGTGGTCAGGGTGAAGATCGACCGCAAGGCGACCGCCATCTCGCTGCTGGTCGCGGTCGGCGTGCGGCGCGACGGCCAGAAAGTGCTGCTCGCGCTGAAGAGCATGGGTGGCGAGAGCACGGTCGCCTGGACGGCCTTTCTCGAGGACATGACCCGGCGCGGCCTCGAAGGCGCCCGAGCTCCTCATCGTCGACGGCGTGCCCGGGCTCGAGGCGGCGCTGGCGGCGCTGTGGCCCGACGTCCCGGCCCAGCGGTGCACGGTTCACAAGCACCGCAACCTGCTCGCCCACGCCCCGAAGCGGCTCCACGACGAGCTGACCGAAGACTACCTGTAGGGCGTCAACCTTCTTGGCCGGGACCGACAACCAAGTTGGCCGGTTTGCTGGCTGCTGCGGTTGGAGGTCGTGCGGTTCAGGCGGCTCCTTTGTGGTTGTCGTCGAGGCTGTCGGTGGAGGCTGTCGCTGGGACCGCGACCTCGCCATCCTTTCGGCTGGCGGCCGCTCTGCGGCGGTAGCTGTCGACGTTCATCTCCAGGATGGTCGCGTGGTGGACGAGCCTGTCGATGGCGGCGACGGTGACGGCGGGGTCGGGGGAGACGCGGTCCCGGGCGCGTGAGCGCTGGTTGGCGGCGATGGCCAGGCTGCGGGTCTCGTAGCGCCGCGCGATCAGCTCGAAGAGCACGCGAGGTCTCGGCCTGGTCCTTCTGAGCGTAGGCGATGTCGTCGAGGACGATGAGGTCGAAGCGGTCGAGCTTTGCGAGGGCGCCCTCGAGGGCGAGGTCGCGCCGCGCGGCCTGGAGCCTTTGGACGAGGTCTGTGGTGCGGGTGTAGAGCACGCGGTGGCCGGCCTCGATCAGGGCGTGTCCGATGGCACAGAGCAAATGGGTTTTGCCGGCGCCCGAGTTGCCGATGGCGATGAGGTTGGCGCCCGCCTCGAGCCAGTCGCCCGCGGCGAGCGCCTCGATCCGCTTCCGGGGCACCTTCGGCAGGGCCTTGAAGTCGAAGGTGGCGAGCGTCTTGCCGCCCGGCAGATGGGAGGCGTTGAGATGGCGCTGGATGCGGCGGGTCTCGCGTTCGGCCAACTCGCACTCGGCGAGGGCCGCGAGGAAGCGCGCGGCGGGCCAGCCTTCCTTGTCGGCCTGCGGGGCCGAAGCCCTGCCAGCGCCGGGTGAAGCTGGGCAGGCGCAGCGCTGTGAGCATGCTCGGCAGCGTGTGGACGTCGATCTCCCGGGCGGTCATGCGCGCGCCTCAAGCAGCGCGTCGAAGCTCGCGAGCGCGGTGAGCGCGACGGGAACGTCGGCGGGCAGACCGCGGCTGCGCGGCTCGAGCCGGGCACGGAGGGCGCGGGCGTCAGGTGCTCGCCCTTCAGCGAGGTCCTCGGCGATCAGGTGGGCGAGCTGCGGCCTCGCAGCCCTCGTCGTGGGCGAGCGCGAGGAGGCCCACCATGCGCCGACAGGCGTCCTTCTGGGGCAGCGCCTCGGACAGGCACGCCCAGGCCTGGGAGTACTCGGTGCGCGGGAACAGGCTGTCGCGGAAGACCGAGCCGGCGAGCGCCTGAGGCTTGCGCCGAAGGGCATGGATCACGTGGCGGTGGTCGACCACGTGGACGCGCCGTCCGCCGCCTGCGGCCGTCGGCGTGGATGGGTGACGACGCGGGTCGCCCCGAGCCAAGCCTCGATGCGGTCGTCATACACATGGATGCGCAAGCGGTGGCCGATGAGCCGCGCCGGCGCACTGTAGAAGACGCTGTGCACGAGGAAGCCGCCGGTTCGCGTGACGCGCGCGACGAGCTCGGCGAAGTCGGTGGTGCGCCGAGGCGGCAGGGGTCGCAGCGCCGCCATTTCGACATGCACCGTGGCCTCGCGCCGCCGGTTCCGCCGTGCGACGAGCTGATCCACGAAGGTCCGGTACTCGGCGAGCCCGGCGAAGTCGCGTGAGCCGCGCAGGATCAGGGCCTGGTCGAGGGCGGTCTTGAGATGGCGGTGGTGGGACTCGACCGCGCCGTTCTCATGGGCCTCGCCCGGGTTGTTGCGGCTGGCGATCAGGCCGTAGTGGGCGCACAGCTCCTCGTAGCGGCGCGTGGCGTCCTCGGCGGCCTCGCGCGTGAGGTTGCGGTAGGCGGCCGACAAGCTGTCGGTGCGGTGCTCGTGCGGCACGCCGCCGAGGCCCCACAAGGCATTCTGGAGGTTCTCGGCGAGCGCCGTGAAGCTCTCGCCGCCAAGGACCACGGCGGCGTGCTCCCAGCCGCTGTAGGCCAGCGCGAAGTGGTAGAGCCGGTGGTCGAAGGGCGCGCCCGCGATGGTGACGCCAAGCGCGCCCGCGTCGGTGAAGTCCGACAGCGCCAGGCGCCCCGGCTCGGGCGCCTGGCGGAAGATCACGTCGCGCGCAGGGCCATGGAGCGCGCGCCAGTCGCGCACCCGCCGTTCCAGCGTCCGCCGGATGCGGTCGTCGGGGAAGGCGTCGGGGTCCGTCATCTGGAGGTGGCGCAGGAGCGTGACCGCCTGCAATGCCCCTCTCGGCCGCGAGCTCCTGGCGAACCACGTCCGCGTTGCCCGCGTGGCGGCGGAAGCGCTCGGACAGCCAGCCCCCAAGACCGTCGAGCGACGTCTTGCGTGTCGGTGCCACCAGGCGTCGCCAGCCGCCCTCGCGCAGCCACCGCCGCACCGTCGTCCGCGAGCACCCCAGCTCCGCCGCGATCCGCCGCGCCCCCCAGCCGAGCGCCTTCAGCCTCAGCATCGCCGACACGTCGTCCGGCTCCTTCATCTCGTCCCTCCGCAGACCTTCAGTCCGCAGAAGCCTCTCCGTCACTGGCATGGTCATCCAGGCCCTCCCCTCAGGCTACCGAGGGGGCCAGTTCCTCATGTCGCCTCCGGACCAGTTTGCCGTGACGCCTGACAGCACCGAGGGGTCGCGCTCCAGGATCGGCAGCACCACCGGCTCCCACACCCCGGCGAGGGGATCGGGGACGGTGCGGCCGCGCTCGGCGCGCCGTTGCGAGGGGAGACGGGGGTCGCCCTCGAGGCGCCGAGCGGTGCGTTCGCTGAAGCCAGCGCGGGCCGCGGCGAGGCGTTGGGGGTGACGGGGACGGTCGTGCATGTACAGTCTCGCTTGCTGGTCGGTGACGGGTCTGCCCGGCACGTCGGGACCTCCGTTTGGACGACAGAGATCCCGCTCGTACCGACCCGCAGCGGCCAGCACCCCACGCCATCGCCCCTCGGAGACGATCGCGCCGGCGGCGTCTGCCTCCAGTCGGGCTACGCCCTCCCTGAGGCCGACGCCGCCGGCCAACTTGGCTGTCGGCACCGGTCAGGGTGGTTGTCGCTCAACAACTACCGCGACATGATCTACGCCGACACGGCGGCCGAGGTGGAGGACCGCCGCAGGGCATTCCTCCGCAAGTGGCGGCTGAAGTGCCGCCCCGTCGCCGACAGCCTCGAGGGTGAGGGGGGACCGTGGCCCCGGTGGGGCCGCGTAAGCCCCCCGAACGGGGATCGGCTCTTCACCTTCACGCGCCTGCCGCTCAGCCAGTGGAAGTCGGCCCGCACGACCAACGCCATCGAGCGGCTGCACGAGGAGTTCAAGCGACGCATCAAGACCCAGACCGTCCTGCCCCAGGCCGAGACCGCGCCCATGCTGTTCTGGGCGCTGCTGGCCTCGGGGCAGATCGTCATGCGCAAGGTCGACGGCTGGGAGAGCCTCTCCGCGCCGCTCGCCGATCAGGCGATTGATCTCGCCGCGTGACGTCGTAACCTCGCCCCGCCGGAGATCGCGTCATCCCGATTTCCACCACCTCCGAGACAGCACCCGAGCTGCTCGCGAAGAGCGGTGATGACGACTTCCTCCGCTCTGTCGCGGAGGCCGTGCTTCAGATCATCATGGAGGCGGACGTGGAGGGCGTGATCGGCGCGGGGCGCCACGAGCGGGCGGCCGAGCGCACGACGTGGCGCAACGGCTACCGCGACAGGACCTTGGAGACGCGGCTCGGGCCGCTGAGCCTCAAGGTCCCGAAGCTGCGGACCGGGTCCTACTTCCCTGGCTTCCTTGAGCCCCGCAAGCCGGTGGAGAAGGCGCTGGTCGCCGTCATCCGAGGCAAGCCTGGATCGCCGGCGTGTCGACGCGCAAGGTCGACGACCTGGTGCAGGCCATGGGGATGGGCGGCATCTCGAAGTCGAGCGTGTCGAAGCTGTGCCGCGACATCGACGAGCGCGTGGGGGCCTTCCTGGGACGAACCCTGGAGGGCGAGTGGCCCTACCTCTGGCTCGACGCCACCTACCTCAAGGTGCGCGAGGGCGGGCGCATCGTCTCGGTGGCCGCGATAGTCGCCGTGGCCGTCAACGACCTGTGGCCGGCGCGAGATCGTGGGGCTGCACATCGGCCCCTCGGAGGCCGAGACGTTCTGGTCGGCCTTCCTCAGGAGCCTCGCCAAGCGCGGTCTGAAGGGCACCAAGCTGGTGATCTCGGACGCCCATGAGGGCCTGAAGGCGGCCATCGCGCGCAGCCTCACAGGCGCCACCTGGCAGCGCTGCCGCGTGCACTTCATGAGGAATGCGCTCGCGCACGTCCCGCGCAGCCAGGCCACCGTCGTCGCGGCCGCCATCCGGCAAGCCTTCGTTCAGCCCGACCACGCCTCCGCGACCCGAGCCTGGCGCCACGTCGCCGATCAGCTCCGCGCCCGATGGCCGAAGCTCGGCGCGCTGATGGACGACGCCGAGGCCGATGTCTTGGCCTACATGGCCTTCCCCATGCGCCACCGCGCCAAGCTGCACTCCACCAACCCCCTCGAGCGGCTGAACAGATGGGATATCCGGCCGGCCCGCGCCCCGATGGACCGACAGCCATCTTTGGGTGACGCTTCTCGTCGGCGGTCGAGCCAGCATGGGAGGCGGAGATGTTCTACGTGGGTCTGGATGTGTCCTCGGCGCGGGTCGCGGTTTGCGTCGTCGACGACGAGGGGGTGGTCGCGCTCCAGCGCTCGGTCGGCAGCACGCCCGGCGAGATCACCGAGATGCTGGCGCCGTTCGGCGCCGAGATCGAGCGGATCGGCCTCGAGGCGGGACCGACGTCGCCTTGGCTGGCACGCGGGCTGCGCGCGCTCGGCCTGCCGGCGATCGTGATCGACGCGACGCACGCGGCCGCCACTCTGCGCGTGGGGTTCCGCAACATGTATAACCGCCCCATGCGCAAGAGGGATCGTCGAAGCTTGGACTGACGCGCCGTCGGGTGCTGACATGTATCCGGCCTCGTGATGCGGCCATCGTCATGCCGCGGGCCCGTGTGGTGGTCGAGGATCGGGTCCAGATCAAAGCCGCGTGCTCGAAGGCACTTTGTTGCAGGCTGGGTGTCCCGATCCCGTCTCACGACTGCTGCGCCATACCGCTCCTTGCCCTCTTGTGCTCCGACGCCTCGCGACCGCGAGCGGCTCTACGCCGCCGCGACCGGAGCCCTGTAGACGCCGCCCCGGGCCATCAGGGCCCAGACGATCCGCGCCATCTTGTTCGCGAGTGCCACCCGCACCAGCATCCCCGGCTTGCACGCGAGCATCCTGCCCAGCCACGTGCCCGGCTTGGCGGCGGCGTGCACGTGCCGCTTGATGATGACGCTGTTGGCCCCGATGATCAGCAGGCGCCTGAGCGAGCGCTCCCCCATCTTCGTCGTCGCCCCGAGCCGCTGCTTGCCTCCGGTGGAATGCTGCCTCGGCGTGAGGCCGAGCCACGCCGCGAAGTCGCGTGCCTTGCCGAACGTCTCGGGCGGCGGGGCGAGCGTGGCCAGCGCCGTGGCGATCAGCGGGCCGATCCCGGGGATCGTCATCAGCCGCCGTGCGGTCTCGTCCTCGCGCGCCCGGCGGGCGATCTCGGCGTCCAGCGTGGCGATGCGCTCCTCGAGGTGGCGCAGTCCTTCGACCAGGACTTGCAGCGTCGCCCGGGCCGCATCCGGCAGGTCGCTGTCCGGCATCTCGACCAGCGCAACCAGCCGGCGCACGTTCCAGGCCCCTTGAGAGACGACCTCCCCGAACTCCGTCAGATGCCCGCGCAGCGCGTTGATCGTCTGCGTGCGCTGCCGAATGAGCAGCTCGCGCACGCGGAACACCGACGCCGCGCCCTGCGTCTCCTCGCTCTTCACGGGTACGAAGCGCATGTTCGGCCGCTGCGCCGCCTCGCAGATGGCTTCGGCATCCGCCGCATCGTTCTTCTGCCGCCGGACAAACGGCTTCACATAGGCCGGCGGGATCAGCCGCACCTCGTGGCCCAGCTTGCCGATCTCGCGACCCCAGAAGTGAGCCCCGCCGCAGGCCTCCATCGCGACGGTGCAGGGCCCGAGCTGGCCGAAGAACTCCAGCACCTGCGCGCGCCGCAGCTTCCTGCGCAGCACCGCCCGCCCCGAGCCGTCCGCCCCATGCACTTGGAACACATTCTTCGCCAGATCGAGCCCGACCGTGATAATCTCCGACATGACCGCTCCCCTCCGTGGATCGTCGCTGACCCACCTTGGCACAACAGATGCCGTCGGGGGGCGGTCACACCATCAAGACCGACCGCAACGACGCGCGCGGCCTCGCCGATATGATGCGCGTGAGGACGTTCCGGCCCGTCTGGGTCAAGTCGCCAGAGGCGCAGCGGGAGCGCGCGCTCCTGTCCGTGCGTGAGCAGCTGCGCCGCCAGTCGCTCGACCTGCGCAACGCCATCTGGTCGATCCTGCAAGCCGAGGGGTTGAGGCCTCCAAAGCTGGCCCGGTCGGAGTTCCGCGCCCTCGTCGACGAGGCGCTGGACGATCCGGATCTGCAACCCGTCCTGCGGCCTCTCGTCGAGATCGTCGACCGGCTCGCATGTGAGATCGACGCGCTCGACCGGCAGATCGCCGCCCGGGCGAAGGCGAGCGAGCCCTGCCGCCGGCTGATGACGGTCCCAGGCGTCGGTCCTCTGGTCGCGATGACCTACGTCGCAGGCATGGACGATCCCTCGAGGTTCGCAAAGTCACGCGACGTGGGCGCGCACTTCGGCCTGACGCCCCGGCGATGGCAGTCGGGCGACATGGACTGGTCGGGCGGCATCAGCCGCGCCGGCGACGCCGGGGTGCGGCGCGCCCTCTATCAGGCAGCCAATGCGCTGATCCATCACAGCCGGGGATGGTGTGCGCTGAAGTCTTGGGCCGTGCGCCTCGCCGGGCGCCGCGGGCTCGGCAAGGCCAAGGTGGCACTGGCGCGCAAGCTCGCCGTGGTGCTCCACCGGATCTGGCTCAGCGGCGAGCCGTACCGCGTGGCTATCCCCACCTGATCACGAGACATCCCACTGCGCGAGATCGGCGGCCTCCGAGGACGCCGCCGTCAGGGGTCCCCTCGGGGACGGGGTCGAGGCGAGTGCGCTCCATTTCTTTGGCGCCCCGGCGACGTGTCCGGGACCCGACGCCGCAAATAAGGAAGCACCCCTTGGCTCCCGCCCATACCCCATCCTGAGCCCGGCCCCGCCGAGAGCTCGTAGAGAAGGCTGCCTCCGAGAGGGACACCGAGCCGTCGCGCAGCGGGCCGGCAGGGAGACGATCATGACCAGTTGACCGAAGCGGCCGGGATAGAGAAGGAGATCAAGCGGCGCGCCGACGTGACAGGCCATCTTCCCCAACGAGGACAGCATCACCCGCCTCGTCGGAGCGGTGCTGCTCGAGCAGAACGACGACTGGCAACTCCAGCATCGATACATGCAGATCGAGGGCATGGCTGAGCTCGACACACCCCAGCTCGAGGAGGGCTCCACACTCCAGATCACACCCGAAGCCGCCTGACCCGATGGCCCGGGACCACACCCGAAATTACACCTCATTGACGGACACGACCAAAAGGCCGGACATATGAGCGCAAGCGATCGGATCGCGCAGACCAGGTTCATCGTCTTGCGAGACGGGGGCCGTCCACATAGGCACTTGATCGTGAACCTCAGGCAGATGCTGGGCGCTGGCTGACGGGGGTGCAACTGCGGCTCCGGCGGCTTCCCGCGCCCGTGGTCCCAGGCGCCGCGGCTGCCCGCGATCACCCCTTCCCACGCAGCCACCCTGAGCGGGCTGTCACCGCCGAGGCGCAGACCCGCCGGCGGGCCATCCACGACGAGGTTCAGCGTCGCCGGGCGGCGGTCCAGTCTCTCCTGGCCATCGCGCTTGAGATGTCGCTCGCCCGCGGCACCGTTCGCCGATGCGCCTCGGCGCCCTCGGTGCCCCAGTTGGGGGCCAGGGCAATGCCGCCGAGCGGGCTCGACCCCTGGCTGCCGCATCTCAACCGTCGCCTCTGCGAGGGGTGCGAGAAGGGCTTGCAGCTGGCCCGCGAGCTGCGCGGCCCGGGCTACGAGGGCAGCACCCGCCAGGTGCACAAGGGGCTTCGGACGCGCCCCGCGCCCCGGGGCGGGCGCGCAGATCACGGCGGAAGGCAGACGAGGTCCTCGGACCCGGCGCCATCGCGCATCCGGGATCCAAGGCGCGGGCAGGGATCATGGCCATGCCGGAGGCGCGACGCACGAAGGCCGATGCAGCCGTCCTCGCCCGCATCCTCCAGGACGAGGAGGTGAGCGCCGTGCATGGGCTCGCCCAGCGCTTCGCCGCTCTGGTCCGCGACAGCGGCGTCGGCCGGGACAGTCCGTCAGAGGGCGCCGCGACGAGCAGATGGCAGCGACCTCCGCGGCGATGGAGGCCAAGCGCGAGGCCGGCCACGCCGTCGCCGCGCGCTACGACGCGCCCTCAGGGCGGCTGGTGGTGAGACTGCACGACGGCGTCGAGCTGGCCGTTCCCACCCGCCTGGTCGAGGGGCTGGCGGACGCGGACCTCGCGGACCTGGCCGAGATCGAGATCACGCCCGCGGGGCTCGGACTGCACTGGCCACGCCTCGACGCGGACGTCTACGTGCCAGGGCTCATGGCCGGCGCGCTCGGCTCGCGCCGCTGGATGGCCCGGCAGCTCGGAGCCCAGGGCGGCCGCGCCTCGACCCCCGCCAAGGTCGCCGCGTCGCGGGCGAACGGCGCCAAGGGCGGGCGGTCGCGGAAGCAAGGGCGGACAGCCGCGGAAGCGGACCGGATGATGGCGACGGCGGGGATCTCTGGGCCAGCTCTCCGGCGCCGAGCGGCCTCTCGTCGTCGGCGACCTCGACGGCGAGGAAGCTGTCACGTGGCGTTGATGGTGTGACCGCCCCCCCACTCGGGGCTTTCATCGAACCGAGGGGCGATCACGCCTCCACGTCGTCCCCCTGCGCAGCGATCAGCCAATCACGGAAGCAGGTCGCGTCGGCACCGACGTCCTCGCGCGTCAGGAGGTAGAACCCGTCGGACGGGCGCAGGGGCGGCGCGCCCACGGGCACCAGCCGGCGCTCGGCGACGAGCCCGGCCGAGATGGAAACCCAGCCCAGCAGCACCCCCTGCCCCGCGAGCGCGGCCTGGGTCGCCTGGACGTAGTTGGTGAAGGTGCGTCCCGTCCCCTCGTTCGGCGGCAGGCCCGCCCTTCTCAGGTAGACCGGCCAGGACAGCCAGGACTCCTCCTGCGCACGGACGTGGAGGAGGGACGCCACCGCCAGGTCGATCCGGCCACCGCTGCGCCCGAGGAGGGCCGGGCTGCACAGGGGCCGCACCTCTTCGTCGAAGAGCTTGTGGACCGTGCCGTCCCTCCAGCGTCCGTGGCCGTAGCGGATCGCGAGGTCGACGCCCTCGGCAAGGGCAGGCGCGCCGAGCGGCGTCGTGACCACGTTGACGACGACCTCGGGGTGGCGGTCGTGGAACGCCGCCAGCCGCGGCATCAGCCAGTAGGTGGCGACGCCGACCGAGCAGGCCACGGTCACCGCCCCGGCTCCTGCGCGCTCCATCAGGCGGATCCGGTCCACCGCGCCGGCGATCCGGTCGAGCCCCTCGGTGACGGCGTCCTTCAGGATCCGACCGGCCTCGGTCAGCTCGGCCGGCCTGCGGCCACGGTCGAGGAGGCGGGCGCCGAGGTGGTCCTCGAGCTGGCGCAGCGACTGGCTCACCGCCGGCTGGGTCACGTTGAGCTCGCCCGCCGCGGCCTGCGCCGAGCCCGTGCGGACCCGGGCCTCGAAGGCGGTGAGCAGCCTCAGCGGCGGCAGGGCGCGGGGCACGGGGGATAAGCCTCGCCTTATGCTGGGTTCAGCGGGTTCGCGGTTCCCATATCCTTAGCCTGGGCCTACCGTCGCATCCAGCATCGGACGCGGGCCGGATCCGCACGGGACGGCCGATCTCGGGTGGGAGGCGGTGATGGACGGAGCGTCGGTCGAGGCGGTCGCCCTGGGGGAGAAGGGCCTGACGGTTCCCCTGGGGGACGGCCCACCTGCCTACTTCAACTACCACTGGCTTCGCGACAACTGCCCAACCTCGTTCGACCGCGAGACGCGGGAGCGCAGCTTCGACATCCTTCACCTCGGCGCGCCGCCCGTCCCGGCCTCGGCCGGGCTGGCGGACGGGGCGCTGGAGATCGACTGGCAGGGCGAGGACCACCGCTCGCGCTACCCTGTGGACTGGCTCGCGCTCTACGCGCGCGGCGAGCCGCGGCCCGACCCCGCCGACCTGCCGCGCCGGCCCTGGTTCTCGGATCACTACCCTAACGTCGTCCGGGTCTCGCAGCCGCGCCTCTCGCAGGACGCGCGGGAGCTGCGCCGATGGGTCGAGGCGCTCCTCGTCGAGGGCGTCGCGATCGTGACCGACATGCCCGACAGCGACGCCGGCCTGACCGAGACGGCCGAGCTGATCGGCCAGGTGCGACCGACCTTCTTCGGCCGGTTCTTCGACGTCAGGCTCCACGTCAACCCGACGAACCTCGCCTACACGGCCCACGCCCTGGAGCTGCACACCGACGTGCCCGCCGAGGACGCGGCGCCTGGGGTCCAGTTCCTCCACTGCCGGGCGAACTCGGTCGAGGGAGGGCTGAGCCTCTTCGTGGACGGGACCGCGGTGGCGGACGACCTGCGCGCGGCCGACCCGGAGGCCTTCCGCCTCCTCGCCGAGACCCTCGTGCCCTTCTTCAAGGAGCACGTCGGCTGCGACATGCGCGCGCGCCAGAGGGTGATCGAGCTCGACCGCCACGGCGCGGTCTCGGGCGTCACGATCAGCCAGCACCTCGCCGACGTCTTCGACCTGCCCCAGGCGCTCATGGACGACTACTACCCCGCCTTCGTCCGCTTCGGCCGGATGCTGCAGGAGGAGCGCTACGTGATGCGGTTCCGCCTGGAGGCCGGGGAGTGCATCGTCTTCGACAACCACCGCGTCGTGCATGGGCGCGAGGCCTTCTCCGCGACGAGCGGCCAGCGCCACCTGCGCGGCTGCTACACCGACCGCGGGGAGCTTCGCAGCACCTACCGCGCGCTCGTCTCGGAGGGCCGCTTCGCATGAACGAGATCACCCCCGTCGGGGACGCCGCCGCCCTCGACGTCGATGCCCTGCGCGTGGACCTCGCGGCGGCCTTCCGCCTGGCCGCGCGCCTCGACTGGCACGAGTCCGTCGGCAACCACTTCAGCGCCGCCGTCTCGCCCGACGGCCGCAGCTTCCTGATGAACCCGCGCTGGCGCCACTTCGCGTCGATCCGGGCGAGCGAGCTGCTGCTGCTCGACGCGGACGACGCGGGCGTGATGGACGGGCCCGACGCGCCCGACCCCTCGGCCTGGACGATCCACGGCGCGCTCCACCGCGAGCGCCCTTCGGCGCGGGTTCTGCTGCACTGCCACCCGCCCCACGCCACGGCGCTGGCGACGCTGAAGGATCCGTCGATGCCGCCCATCGACCAGAACACGGCCCGCTTCTTCGGCGACCTCGCGATCGACACCGGGTTCGGCGGGATCGCCGACGACGCGGCGGAGGGCGCGCGGATCGCGCGTGCGTTCGCCGACCGCTCGACGCTGCTGATGGGCAACCACGGGGTGAGCTGCGTCGGCGGGACCGTGGCCGAGGCGTTCGAGACCCTCTACTTCTTCGAGCGCGCGGCCAGGACGGTGATGCTCGCGTTGGCGAGCGGCCGCCCCCTCGCCGTCATGCCGGACGACGTGGCGAGGAGGACGGCGGAGGGCTGGCACGCCTATGCGGGCATGGCCGACGCGCATTTCGAGCACCTGAAGTCCGAGCTCGACCGGAGCGATCCGAGCTATCGCGAATAGGGCGCAGAGGGCCCGCACGCGCGGCCGAGCACTTGCGTCGGAGGGCGCGGCGGTGAGGGTCGGGTGTGCCGGCATCGTGAGCGGCGCTCGGAGGCCGCGGGGACGGGAGGCGATGGGATGAGGGTCGGCTTCGTCGGGCTGGGCGCGCTCGGGTCCAAGCTCGCGGGCAGCCTCCTGCGGGGCTGCGTGGACGTGACCGTCCACGACCTCGACGCCGCGCGGGTCGAGGCGCTCGTGTCCCGCGGCGCGCGGGTCGGGGGGTCGGTCGGCGCGCTGATGCGGGACTGCGAGGCCGTGATCACCTGCTTGCCGAGCCCCACGGCCTGCGACGCCGTGCTGCGCGAGATGCTGCCCGAGGTCCGGCCCGGCCGCCTCTGGATCGAGATGTCCACCACCGACGAGGCGGAGGTCCGGCGTCTGGCGGCCGAGGTGGAGGCGCGCGGCGGCGCGGCGGTCGAGTGCCCCGTCTCGGGCGGCTGCCACCGCGCCGCCACGGGCAACATCTCGATCCTTGCGGGCGGCGAGCGCGCGGCGTTCGAGCGGGCGCTGCCGCTGCTGGCGATCATGGGCCGGCGCATCCTGCACACGGGGCCCTTGGGCTCCGCCTCGACGCTCAAGGTGATGACGAACTACCTCGCCACCGCCAACCTCCTGACGCTGTGCGAGGCGCTGGCGACGATGAAGGCCGCCGGGCTCGACCTGGGCGTGACCTACGAGGCGATCCGCATCAGCTCCGGCAACTCCTTCGTCCACGAGACCGAGGGCCGGCTGATCCTGTCGGGCTCGCGGGACGTGGACTTCACGATGGACCTCGTCCTGAAGGACGTGGGCCTCTTCCAGAGGATCGCGGAGGACCACGGCGCGCCCCTGGAGATCGCGCCCCTCGTGATCGAGATCATGGCCGACGGCCGGCGCCGCTACGGAGACCGGGCGCAGTCGGACCGGATCGTGGAGCGCCTGGAGGAGCGGACCGGCGTGAAGGTCCTCGCCGACGGGTTCCCGACGGCGCTCGTCGACGACGAGCCGGAGGAGGCCGGCTACGAGGTGACGCCGCCCCTGCGCTCCGAGCCCGGGCAGGAGAACGCCCGGTCGTGAGGTGCGAGGCGCCCAGCGTCGAGACGCGCTCCACGGAGAAGGCCATGCTCCAAGCCCGGACGGGCTGGGGATCGGCGCCCGGCCGTGACAGCCGCAGCCTTACGAGCACCGTGTCCGCAGCTGCGGGTCACGTCCGTCGACGAGGTGTGGTTTCGGACACGACCAGGGCCATCCTCGCCGAGCGGACCCGGATCGAGCGGCAGACCCTGGCCAGCCGCCGCTCGCACCACCACGCCCAGGCCGCCTAGCCTCACCCCCAGATGAACCCCGACCCTCCGCTCCTGAGCCGCCCCGCCTGCCTCAAATCATCCGACGACGGACAGGGGCGCGGCTCGGGAGCGCCCGCCCGCGTCCGCCTGCCGCGCGGGCATCGTCACGACACGGTCGCGGCCGGTGACCTGGTCGAGGGCGTCGCGTCCGGGGCGCGCCGATCGCCGATCGGGCCCATGACGCCGACCGGATCGCCGAGGAGGCGCACGCCCGCGGCGCCGAGGTGGCGACGGGCCGCGCAGGCGTCGCGCCGGCATCCTCCGAGATCGACCGCCCCAGGCCTGCTCGGCCCAGTCCGATCGAGACCGCCTCCCGCCGCCTCGAGGCGTTCGAGCGGACCGCCATGCGGCGCCACAAGCTCGACCGGGAGGCCGTGGCCCGCCTCGTCGCAGCCGTCATCCCGCGCACGACGAGCCTCGACGGGCCCTAGCGCACCCACAGCTCGACGCGGCGGTTGAGGCGCCGGCCGAGCGCGGTGTCGTCGCAGGCCGCCGGCAGCGCCTCGCCATGGCCTCGCGCGCTCATGAGCGGCCCACCGTCGCCACCGCGCCGCGGCACGGCGCGCGCGCTCACCGCCTCCAGCACGGCCTCGGCCCGGCGCCGCGACAGCGCGAGGTTGCGCGCGGCGGACCCCCTCGCGTCCCCGAAGCCCACGAACACCAGCGCCCGGCCATCGAGCGCGCCCGAGGCGATGCGCCGCGCCAGCCGCTCGACCCGCTCGCGCGAGGGCGCGTCGAGCCGCACGCCGCTCGCGAACCGGAAGGTCGGGGTCAGCCGGGTCAGCCCGCGCAGGTCGGCCACCGCCGCCTGGAGCGCGCCGAGCGGACCCTCGGCTCCCCCCTCGGGCGACGCCGACAGGATCGCCGCCGCCAGCCGGTCGCCCTGCCGGCCCAGCGGGATCTCGCGCGGCGCCTGGTCGATCAGCCCGGCGCGGCGCACCACGCCCTGCGCCTGCGCGGAGGTGGCGTAGGCGACGAGCCCGCGCGCCAGCCGCGGCAGTGGCCGGGCGGGCAGATAGAGCCTCAGCGACAGGGTGAGCGGCCAGTCGCCCGCCCGCGCCGCGTCCGCGCTCGGCCGCGAGACGAGCCCGCAGGCGCCGCGCAGCGCCAGCGGCTCGGCAAGCCGCGCGTCGCCGAAGGTCGCGACGCCGATGGCGCCGGGGTCGCGCGCCACCGCCCGCGCGAGGCTCGCCATGTCGGGGTGGCGCACGACGTCGGGCGAGAGCGCGAGGCCCGCGGGACGCATCACCCGATCCTCGAAGGCCTCCGCCGCGGCGTCGCGCTCGGTGGTCAGGTGGAGGCTCACCGGGCCCGGCTCGCCGCCCAGCGCCGACCAGTCCTCGACCTCGCCCGAGAACGCCGCGGCGATCTCGTCGAGGCTCAGCGCGCGCACCGGGTTGAGCGGCGAGACCACCGGCACCAGCGCGTCGAGCGCCAGGACGCGCTGGCGCCCGTCTTCGCCCAGGGCGCCGAGGCCCCCCTCGCGCGCGGCGCGGACCTCCGAGCCCCGCGCCGCGCGCCGCGACAGCGCCGCGTCGGCCGCTCCCGAGGCGAGCGCCGCGAGCCCCGCCCCCGAGCCGCCGCGCCGCAGCTCGATGCGCAGCCGCTCGGCGCCGTCCTCGATGAGGTAGGCGTCGCCGCCGGGGCCGAGCGCCTCGCGCGTCAGGCCGAGATCCCGGCGGGCGGCGAAGGCCTCGATCAGGGCCGGCATCAGCACGCCGGCCAGCGCCGCGTCGCCCTCGATGGCGATCGAGGGCAGATCTGGACAGCCGGCGCCGGCGCAGACGACCTCGGAGGCATCGAGCGTCACGGGCCCGTGAGGCGTGTCGATCCGGTAGGCGTCGCCGTCATAGGCCAGGATCCGGCCGGTGACGGCCATCGGCCCGTCGCGCGCGCTCAACGTCGCCTCCGAGGCGCCCTCGGCCGACGCGGCGCGCGCCAGCGCGGCGACTGCGGCTGCGGCTGCGGCTGCGATCCAGACCCTGCCCCTCATGCGCCCCCCACCCCTCCATGCGAGGTCAGCAGATCGGCGCTCGCGGCGCAACCGGACGCGGGCGCGCGCGACGGAGCGGGGGGATCGCCGGCCGTCCCGCGGCCGGACGCTCCTGCTCGGGCCGCCATCGGCAGAGCGCTCGGTGCCCCTGGCGGACGAGCGGGCGACCGACGCCCCCGTCGTCGGCCGACGCCTCGAGCCCCGACCGACGGCTCGTCGCGCGATCGGCGTCCCGGCCCACGATCGCGGCACCGTCGGCGCACCGACATGCGGTGCCTCCCCAGCCCGCGGCCCGATCTCGGACAGCACGGCCCATCGTCTCGCCGTTGCGACTGCGGTCGGCGTCCCGGTCCCGGTCGCCGTCGCCGTCGCGGCCTCAGGTCAGCCGGCCGTGGCAGTGCTTGAACTTCCGGCCCGAGCCGCAGGGACAGGGGTCGTTGCGGCCCGGATCGCCCCAGGAGGCGGGGTCGGCCTCGTCGAAGCCCGCCGCGCGCGGCGCGGGCGCCGGGGCCGCCGCGCCCGCCGCCGCGGGGCCGGCGCCTGCGGGCTCGAGCACGGGCCGGGGCGCCTGGGGGCGGGCCGCCGCCTGCTGGCGCGCCTGGATCTGGCGCAGCATGGCGGCCTGCTCCTCGGGGCTGATCGGGCGGATCTGGGCGAGCTTCGAGGTCACATCCTCGCGCAAGGAGTCGAGCATCGACTCGAAGAGCTGGAACGCCTCGGTCTTGTACTCGTTCAGGGGATCGCGCTGGGCGTAGCCGCGGAAGCCCACCACCGAGCGCAGATGCTCCAGCGTCAGGAGGTGCTCGCGCCACTTGGCGTCGATGGTCTGCAGGAGCACCTGCTTCTCGACGTCGTGCATGGCGTCCGCGCCGAAATCGGCGGTCTTGCGCTCCATCAGCTCGTCGGAGGCGCGGTAGAGCCGCTCGCGGATCTCGGCCTGGTCCACCCCCTCCTCGTCGGCCCAGGCGACGACGCGGGTGTCGAGGCCGGCCTTCTCCAGGAGCGCGGCGTAAAGGCCCTTCACGTCCCACTGGTCGGGGTAGGACTTGGGCGGCGCGAAGGCGTCCACGAGGTCGTCGATCACCTGGTGGCGCATGTCCTGGACGGTCTCGGAGACGTCCTCGGCCTCCATGATCTCCATGCGCTGGCCGAAGATGACCTTGCGCTGCTCGTTCATCACGTCGTCGAACTTGAGGAGCTGCTTGCGGATGTCGAAGTTGCGCCCCTCGACCTTGGCCTGCGCGCGCTCGAGCGACTTGTTCACCCACGGGTGGATGATCGCCTCGCCCTCCTTCATGCCGAGCGTGGAGAGCACGCGGTCGAGCCGCTCGGAGCCGAAGATCCGCATCAGGTCGTCCTCGAGCGAGAGGAAGAACGACGAGCGGCCCGGGTCGCCCTGCCGGCCCGACCGGCCGCGCAGCTGGTTGTCGATGCGGCGGCTCTCGTGGCGCTCGGTGGCCAGCACGAAGAGCCCGCCCGCCTCGATGACGCGCGCCTTCTCGTCGGCGTGCTCCTCCTCGATCACGGCGCGCATGGCCTCGGGGTCGGCCTCCGGGTCGGCGGCGAGCGTCTCGAGCACCTTCATCTCGACGTTGCCGCCGAGCTGGATGTCGGTGCCGCGCCCGGCCATGTTGGTGGCGATCGTGACCGCCCCCCACTTGCCGGCGTCGGCGATGATCTGGGCCTCCTGCTCGTGCTGGCGGGCGTTGAGGACGTTGTGCGGCACGCCGGCGTCCTTCAGGAGCTTCGAGAGCGCCTCGGACTTCTCGATCGAGGTGGTGCCGACGAGCACGGGCTGGCCGCGCTCGTGCGCGGCCTGGATCTCCTCGACGATGGCCTCGCTCTTCTCGCGCGCGGTCCGGTAGACCGCGTCGTCCTGGTCCTCGCGCGCGATGGGGCGGTTGGTGGGCACCTCGACCACGCCGAGGCCGTAGATCTGGGCGAACTCCTCGGCCTCGGTGGAGGCGGTGCCGGTCATGCCGGCGAGCTTGCCGTAGAGGCGGAAGTAGTTCTGGAACGTCACCGAGGCGAGCGTCACGTTCTCGGGCTGGATCTTCGCGCCCTCCTTGGCCTCGATCGCCTGGTGGAGCCCGTCGCTGAGGCGCCGGCCGATCATCATGCGCCCCGTGAACTCGTCCACCAGCACGACCTCGCCGTCGCGCACGATGTAGTCCTTGTCGCGCTGGTAGAGCTTGTGCGCCCTGAGGCCCTGGTTGACGTGGTGCACGACGGTCGTGGATTCGGGGTCGTAGAGGTTCTGCCCCTCGGGCAGCACGCCCATGCCCTGGAGGCGCTCCTCCAGGAACTCGTTGCCCTCGTCGGTGAAGGTGACGTTGCGCGTCTTCTCGTCGAGCGCGAAGTGCTCCTCGGTCAGCTCGGGGATGACCACGTCGATGGTCTTGTAGAGCTCCGAGCG
This sequence comes from uncultured Alphaproteobacteria bacterium, assembly GCA_963799455.1. Classification (GTDB taxonomy): domain Bacteria; phylum Pseudomonadota; class Alphaproteobacteria; order Rhodobacterales; family Rhodobacteraceae; genus CAWCXF01. The sequence continues at coordinate 1,416,511 of CAWCXF010000008.1, forward strand.
GTCCTGGGAGGGCCCCGAGATGATCAGCGGCGTGCGCGCCTCGTCGATCAGGATCGAGTCCACCTCGTCCACGATGGCGTAGTGGTGGCCGCGCTGGTTCATGTCGGCGAGCCGGCCCTTCATGTTGTCGCGCAGGTAGTCGAAGCCCAGCTCGTTGTTGGTGGCGTAGGTGACGTCGGCGGCGTAGGCCGCGCCCTTCTCGGCCTCGCGCTGCTGGGGGTAGACGACGCCCGTGGTGAGCCCGAGCGTGGCGTAGACCTTGCCCATCCACTCCGCGTCGCGCTTCGCCAGGTAGTCGTTGACGGTGACGATGTGGACGCCCTTGCCGGTCAGCGCGTTGAGGTAGGCGGGGAAGGTCGCCACCAGCGTCTTGCCCTCGCCGGTCTTCATCTCGGCGATGTTGCCCTGGTGCAGGAAGATGCCGCCGGCGAGCTGCATGTCGAAGGCCCTGAGGCCGAGCGCCCGGCGCGCGGCCTCGCGGCAGTTGGCGAAGGCCTCGGGCAGCAGGTCGTCGAGCGAGGCGCCGCCCTGGGCACGGGCTCGCAGGTCCGCGGTGCGCTCCCTCAGCCCCTCGTCCGAGAGCGCCTCGAACTCGGGCTCGAGGGCGTTGATGCGCTCGACGAGCGGCCGGACGGCCTTGACCTTGCGGTCGTTCGGCGAGCCGAAGACCTTCCTGGCGATGGAACCCAGACCCAGCATGGAACCCCGTCTCAACCTCGATCAGATCCTGCGGGGAGGGAGAGAGGACGGCTTGCCGCCCGCGCCGGCGGACCCTATCAACCGATCCGAGCCCCAGACTTGAGCCGACAGCCCGAAAGCCTCCGCCCGGACGGACACTCGTCCCCGCAACCGACCCGGCACATAAGCGGCGGCCCGCCCGCCGTCAACGCCGCGCCCGCGCCCCTGCCCCACGACGGCGCGCTCGATCATGACAATGCGACCGATCCCGCGCCCTTCCCGTCCCCGCAAGTCCCCCTTCCCAACCACCGAGGCCCCCATGCTCCGCAGCACCGCCCTCGCCGCCCTCCTGACGGCCGCCGCGCTCAGCGCCTCCGCCCGGGCGCAGGACGCCGCCACGACCGGCCAGGACCGACCCGACCAGGCGCAGGCCGAGGCGCCCGCCGACCAAGCCCCAGCCGACCAGGCCCAGGCCGGCCAAGCCGACGCGCCCTCGGACCAGGCGCCCGCCGGACAGGCGCAGTCCCCGGCGCCGGACCAGGCCCCGCTGGAGGTGGACGCGAGCCGCGTCCTGGCCACCGTGAACGGCACCGACATCACGCTCGGCCACGTCATCCTCGCCCGCCGCACCCTGCCCGAGCAGTTCGCCCAGCTGCCCGACGAGGCGCTGCTGCCCGGCCTCGTGGACCAGCTCGTACAGCAGACCCTGCTGTCGGACGCGCTGGAGGAGGAGCCCGGCTCGGTCGCGCTCCAGGTCGAGAACGAGGAGCGCAACCTGCGCGCCGCGGTCGAGCTGCGCCGCACCCTCCAGGACGCGATCACCGAGGAGGATCTGCGCGCCGCCTACGAGGGGCGCGTGGCCGGTCAGGCACCCTCGACCGAGTGGCGCGCCTCGCACATCCTGGTCGAGACCGAGGAGGAGGCGCGCGAGGTCATCGCCGAGATCGAGGGCGGGGCCGACTTCGCCGACCTCGCCCGCGCGCGCTCCACCGGACCCTCGGGGCCGCAGGGGGGCGATCTGGGCTTCTTCGGCGAGGGCATGATGGTCGAGCCCTTCGAGGAGGCCGTGAAGGGGCTCGAGCCCGGCGAGGTCTCCGAGCCTGTCCAGACCCAGTTCGGCTGGCACGTCATCAAGCTCGAGGAGACGCGCGAGGCCGAGGCCCCCCCCTTCGAGGCGATGGCCCCCGAGATCGCCCAGGAGCTCCAGCAGGAGGCCGTGGCGAGCCGCCTGGCCGAGCTGACCGAGGGCGCCGAGATCACCCGCGAGCCGCTCGAGGGGATCGACCCGGCGGTGCTGTCGCGCGCGGATCTGGAGTGAGGCGGGCGGCTGCGAAGGCGGCCGGCCCGCCCGCGGTGCCGGGAGCGCCCGGCTCGGCGCCCGGCTCGGCGGGCGCGCCCCCGGGGCCGGGGACGAGGGGCACGCCGGGATGGCCCGCGATGGCGGGAGCGGGACGAGCGTCGGTGCCCTCGGTCCGGGCGCGGGAGCCTCGCCGCGACCGATGCCGTTGCTCGCGGCCGAGCGCCCGCGCGCCCGCCCCGGCTCGCGCCCCGAGGCCCCGGCGCGTCCGGCGAGCCGGCCCGGGATGGTCATCGCCCTCGGGGTCGGCGCACCCGGACGGGCTCGCCGTCGCGCCGGGCGGGGGGCCGAGGGGCGCGGGGACGGCGCGGGGCGCGAGGCCCGCATGGCCGGCGTGATGCCGCGCTCGCCGCTCGCGCCGCCCAGCGATCCGGTCCTGCCCCCGGTGGCGGGGGTGCGCGTCGCCACGGCCGCCCTTGGGGTGCGCTACCAGGGCCGCACCGACGTGACGCTGATGGCGCTCTGCCCCGGCACGGCGCTCGCTGGCGTCTTCACGCGCTCGGCCACGCGCTCGGCCCCCGTGCTCGACTGCGAGGCCAAGCTCGGCGCCGACCCGGGCGCGGGCACCGACCCGAACGCGGGCACCGACCCGAGCGCGGGTGCGGCGATCCTCGTCAACTCCGGCAACGCCAACGCCTTCACCGGCCGGCACGGCGACGGCAGCGTGCGCGCGCTGTGCGAGGCGACGGCCGGGGCGCTGGGCGTGCCCGCGGCCCGCGTGCTCACCGCCTCCACCGGCGTCATCGGCGAGCGCCTGCCGCACGAGCGCATCGTCGAGGGGCTGGGCGCGCTGGTGGGCGGGCTGCGCGAGGACGCGCTGATGGATGCCGCCCGCGCCATCATGACCACCGACACCTACCCGAAGGGCGCCTGCGAGACGATCGACACGCCCGACGGTCCCGTGACCGTGGCCGGCATCGCCAAGGGCTCGGGCATGATCGCGCCCGACATGGCGACCATGCTGGCCTTCGTCTTCACCGACGCGCGCGTGGCTCAAGGTCGGCTCCGGGCGATGCTGCCGGGCCTCGCGGCGGGAAGCTTCAACCGCATCACGGTGGACGGCGACACCTCGACCTCCGACACGCTCATCCTCGCGGCCACCGGTCGCGGCCCCATGGTCGAGGAGGCCGCGCTGGAGGCCGCGCTCGGGCGGGTCATGCTCGATCTCGCGCATCAGATCGTGCGCGACGGCGAGGGGGCGACGAAGTTCGTCACCGTGACGGTCGCGGGCGCGCATGACGACGCCGACGCCCATCGCGCGGCTCGCGCCATCGCCGACTCGCCGCTCGTCAAGACGGCGGTGGCGGGGTCGGATCCCAATTGGGGCCGGATCGTCATGGCGGTCGGCAAGTCGGGCGCGCGGGCCGACCGCGACCGGCTCTCGATCCGCATCGGCCCGGTCGAGGCCGCGCGCGAGGGCTGGATCTCGCCCGACTACGACGAGGCCCGAGCGGCCGCCCACATGCGGGGGGAGGAGGTGACGCTCGCCGTCGATCTCGGCATCGGGCCGGGCCAGGCCACCGTCTGGACCTGCGACCTGACCGCGCGCTACGTCGAGATCAACGCCGACTACAGGTCGTGAGCGCGCCGGCGGAGGCGGCGGGGCGGCCGCTCCTGCTGGTGGTGGCCGCGGCGCTGATCGACGGCGACGGGCGCGTGCTGCTGGCCCAGCGCCCCGAGGGGCGGCCGATGGCCGGGCTGTGGGAGTTCCCCGGCGGCAAGGTGGAGCCGCAGGAGACGCCCGAGGCGGCGCTGATCCGCGAGCTGCGCGAGGAGCTGGGGCTCGACACCTGGGCGTCCTGCCTCGCGCCGCTGACCTTCGCCAGCCACGCCTACGACGCGTTCCACCTGCTGATGCCGCTCTTCGCCTGCCGCAAATGGGAGGGCACGCCTCGCCCGCGCGAGAGCCAGCGGCTGGCCTGGGTGCGGCCCGCGCGGCTCGGCGACCACCCGATGCCGCCGGCCGACCGGCCGCTGGTGGCGATGCTGCGCGACTGGGTCTGAGCGTCGCCCGCGACGGCGAGCCATCGGAGGGAATCCGCCGACTGCACGACGATGTGGCGTAATGTCAATTCACGTGCGCTCTTTGTAGATGGTTTCCACAATCTCAATACTTATGATGAACGCTATCAGGACGCTTGGAGGGAGGAGAGCCGATGATTCGCACCATCACGCTGGGCGCGCACATCTCCGTGCAGGGCGCCTACGTCCGTAGCCTGCCCGACGGCAAGATCGTCGTGCGCGACGGCGAGCGCATCTTCGCCGGCCGGCCCGTCGGCGCTCAGGCGAGCGCCGCGGCCTGACGACCGGCCTGCGGACGACGACCGATCGGGGAGGGTGTCGCGCCCTCCCCTTTCCACGTCTCGACGCCGCTCAGCTGAGCGAGCGCTCGACCTGCTCGCGGGTGAAGATCTCGATCACGTCGCCCTTGCGGACGTCGTCGTAGTTCTCGAACGCCATGCCGCATTCCTGGCCCGACTGGACCTCGGCGACCTCGTCCTTGAATCGCTTGAGCGTCTTCAGGGTGCCCTCGTGCACCACGACGTTGTCGCGCAGCAGCCGCACGCCGGCGGAGCGGCGCGCCACGCCCTCGGTGACGAGGCAGCCCGCCACGTTGCCGACGTTGGAGACGCGGAACACCTCCTTGACCTCGGCGTAGCCGATGAAGGTCTCGCGCGTCTCGTCGCGCAAGAGCCCCGAGGCCGCCTGCTTCACGTCGTCCACGAGGTCGTAGATCACCGAGTAGTAGCGCAGCTCGACGCCCTTCTGGTTGGCCACGGCGCGCGCGGCCGCGTTGGCGCGCACGTTGAAGCCGAACACCGGCGCGCGCGAGGCCTCGGCCAGCCCGACGTCGGACTCGGTGATGGCGCCCACGCCCGAGTGCAGCACGCGCACGCGCACCTCCTCGTTGCCGATCTTCTCCATCGCCTGGACGATCGCCTCGGCCGAGCCCTGCACGTCGGCCTTCACCACGATCGGCAGCTCCGCCACCGTCTCGTCGGCCTTGGCCTTGGCCATCAGCTGCTCGAGCGTGGTGGCGGCCCCGGCGGCGGCGCGCTTCTCGCGAGCGACGCCGGCGCGGTAGGACGCGATCTCGCGCGCCTGCGCCTCGGAGCGCACGACGTTGAGCACGTCGCCCGCCTCGGGCGTGCCGTTGAGGCCCAAGACCTCGACGGGCACCGAGGGCCCCGCCTCCTCGACGCGCTCGCCGCGGTCGTCGATCAGCGCGCGCACCTTGCCCCACTGCTCGCCGACGACGAAGATGTCGCCGCGCCTGAGCGTGCCGTTCTGCACCAGCACGGTGGCCACCGGGCCGCGGCCGACGTCGAGCTGCGCCTCGATCACGGCGCCTTGCGCGGGCCGCTCGGGGTTGGCGCGCAGGTCGAGCACCTCGGCCTGGAGCGCGATCGCCTCCAGGAGGTCGTCGAGCCCGTCGCCGTTGATGGCCGAGACCTCCACGTCCTGCACCTCGCCCGACATCTTCTCGACGACGACCTCGTGCTGGAGGAGGTCGGTGCGGACTTTCTGGGGGTTGGCCTCGGGGCGGTCGATCTTGTTGATCGCCACGATCATCGGCACGCCCGCGGCCTTGGCGTGGTTGATGGCCTCGACCGTCTGCGGCATCACCGCGTCGTCGGCCGCGACCACGAGCACCACGATGTCGGTCACCTGCGCGCCGCGGGCGCGCATCGAGGTGAAGGCCGCGTGGCCCGGCGTGTCGAGGAAGGTGAGCGTCGAGTCGCCCGCCTCCACCTGGTAGGCGCCGATGTGCTGGGTGATGCCGCCGGCCTCGCCCGCGACCACCTTGGTCTTGCGGATCGCGTCCAAGAGCGAGGTCTTGCCGTGGTCCACGTGGCCCATGACGGTGATCACCGGCGGGCGCGGCCTGCGGGCCTCGGCCGCGTCCTCGACGGTGTCGATGACCTGCTCCACGTCGGCGGCCGAGACGCGCACGACCTTGTGGCCGAACTCCTCGATCACCAGCTCGGCGGTGTCCTGGTCGATGGTCTGGTTCTGCGTCGCCATGATGCCGGCGTTCATGAGCGCCTTGACCACGTCGGCGGAGCGCTCGGCCATGCGCACGGCGAGCTCCTGGACGGTGATGGCCTCGGGAAGCTGGACCTCGCGCACGACCTTCTCCCTCGGGACGCCCGCGCCCATCGCCTGACGGCGCTGACGATCCTGCTTGCGCTTCATGGAGGCGAGCGAGCGCTGGCGCCCGCCGGCGCCGCCGGTGGCCTCGTTGAGCGTCAGCTTGCCGGTGCGACGGCTGTCGCCGGTGCGGGCCTTGAGGCGCGCGTCGGGCCGCGGGTCGGCCGGACGGCGCTCGTCGCGGTCCTTGCGCACGCCGGGGCGCGGGCCGCCGCGGCCCGCATCGGCCACGGGCTCGGCCGCGGCGGCCGGGGGGGCCGCGGCGCGCACGGCGCGGGCCTCCTCCTCGGCCTTGCGGCGGGCGTCCTCCTCGGCGCGGGCCTTGAGGGCCTCCTCGCGCTCGCGCTCCTCGCGCTCGCGCGCCTCGATCTCGGCGCGCCTCTTCTCGCGCTCCTCGGCGCGGGCGCGCTCCTCGGCCTCGCGGCGCCTTGCCTCCTCCTCCTTGCGGGCGTTGGCGGTGGCGAGCGCCTTCATGCGCCGCTCGAGCTCGGCCTCCGACAGCCCGCCGGGGCGGCGCGACGGGTCGCCGCCGGGACGCGTCGCGGGGGCCGCGACGGCGGCCTGGGTCGCGCCGGGCTTGGGGACCACCACGCGCTTGCGCTTGGTCTCGACGACGACGTTCTTGGTGCGCCCGTGCGAGAAGCTCTGCTTGACGTTGCCCGAGCGCGGCCCGCCGCCCAGCAGGCCGAGGGGCTTCTTGTTGTCTGTGTCGCTCATAGGGGGTTCGATTCCTTCCCGCCGGCCGGAGCGCCGACGTCTTCCCTGCGGAGGCCTGAAAGCTTACGGCCGTCCTCTACCACTCGTGACGTGAGCCCGCCAGGGCCAAGCGCGGCGTGGATCGCATGTTCGCGTCCGAACGCCCGGCCCAGCTCGACCGCCGTGAGGCAGCCGACGTAGCTGCCCCAGGGGGGCGTGCTCAGCTTCGACTTGCCGCGCCCCGAGCCGTCGCGCGCCTGGATCAGCACGTCGGCCCGCTCGGCCATCAGCCACTCCTTGACGCGCTCGTAGCCCGCCACCGCGTGCCCCCCCTTGCGGGCGAGCGAGATCAGGTCGACGACGCGGCGCGCGAGCCCCGCCTCCACCTCGTCCACGAGCCCCTCGGGCACCGCGACGGCCCGACGGGCCGCCCGCGCGAAGAGCCGCTTCGACACCGCGCGCTCCAGGGCCGCGCGATCGGCCGCGACGTAGAGCCCCCGCCCCGGCAGCTTGCCCGCGAGGTCGGGCACGAGCCGGTCGTCGGGGCCGACGACGAAGCGGATCAGGCCCGCCTTGGGGCCCGACTCGCCGGTGACGAGGCAGCGGCGCTGCGGCTCGTCGTGATCCTTCGCCCGCCCGCCGCGCGTCAGCTGCGCGCTCCCTCGGCGGCCTCGGCCTCGGCGGCGGCCTCCCGCGCCTCGCGCTCAGCCGCCTCGCGCGCCAGATCCTCGGGGTCCACCCAGCCGAGCTGGATGCGCGCCGTCATCACCATGTCCTGCGCCTCCTCGAGCGAGATGTCGAAGGGCTCGAGCACGCCGTCGTCCTTCTTGCGCACGCCGTTCTCGACCGTCCAGCCGCCCGCGAGCTCCCAGTCGGCGCAGGTGGCGAAGTCCTCGAGCGTGAGCACGCCGTCCTTGGCCAGCGCCTCGACCATCTGGGGGCTCAGCCCCTCGAACGCAATGAGGCTGTCCTCGACGCCGAGGGCGCGCGCGGCCTCCAGCGCCTTCTGGTTGAGCGCCTCGAGGTGGTCGCGGGCGCGGGCCTGGAGCTCGGCCGCGGTGTCCTCGTCCACGCCATCGATCACGGTCAGCTCGTCGGCCTCGACGTAGGCCACCTCCTCGAGGTTGGTGAAGCCCTCCGAGACGAGGAGCTGGGCGAAGAACTCGTCGAGGTCGAGCACCTCCATGAAGAGCTTGGTGCGCTCCTCGAACTCGGCCTGGCGCCGCTGGGACTCCTGCTCCTCGGTCATGATGTCGATGTCGAGCCCGGTGAGCTGGGAGGCGAGCCGCACGTTCTGGCCCCTGCGCCCGATGGCGAGCGAGAGCTGCTCCTCGGGGACGACGACCTCGATGCGCTCGGCCTCCTCGTCGAGGACGACCTTGGAGACCTCGGCCGGCTGGAGGGCGTTCACCAGGAACGTGGGCAGATCCTCGTTCCAGGGGATGATGTCGATCTTCTCGCCCTGCAGCTCGGAGACGACGGCCTGCACGCGCGAGCCCCTCATGCCGACGCAGGCGCCCACCGGGTCGATGGACGAGTCGTAGGACACCACGCCGATCTTGGCGCGGCTCCCGGGGTCGCGGGCCACGGCCTTGATCTCGATCACGCCGTCGTAGATCTCGGGCACCTCCATCTCGAAGAGCTTGACCATGAACTCGTTGGCGGTGCGGCTGAGGAAGATCTGCGGCCCCCTCGGCTCGCGGCGCACGTCGCGGATGTAGACGCGGATGCGGTCGCCGGGGCGGTAGGACTCGCGCCCGATCTTGTCGGAGCGGCGCAGCACCGCCTCGCCGCGGCCGATGTCGACGATGATGTTGCCGTACTCCTCGCGGCGCACGATGCCGTTGATGATGGTGCCGGCGCGGTCCTTGAACTCCTCGTACTGGCGCTCGCGCTCGGCCTCGCGGACCTTCTGGAGGATCACCTGCTTGGCCGACTGCGCGGCGATGCGGTTCATCTCGACGGGCGGCACCTCGTCGCGGATCTCGTCGCCGAGCTTGGGGTCCTCGAGGAACGGGCGGGCCTGCTCGACGGTCACCTGCGCCTGGTAGTTCTCCAGCTCGTCGTCGGGCACCACGGTGCGCACGCGGGTGAAGGTGGCGCGCCCGGTCTTGCGGTCGATCGACACGCGGATGTCCATCTCGGCGCCGTAGCGGGACTTCGCCGCGCGCGCCAAGCTCTCCTCCATCGCCTCGACGACGAGGCCGGGCTCGATCATCTTCTCGCGCGCCACGGCCTCGGCGGTCTGCAGAAGCTCGAGCTGGTTGGCCGACGTGATCGCCATGGAAGCGTTCCCTCCTGTTGCGGGCGGCCCCTTCGGCGCGCCCTCCCCTCGCGGGGCGCGTGTCAGTTGCGGCGCGCGGCCCCTGGCGCGCCCATCCCGTCCCCGGGCTCGGTGTCGTCCTCGGATTCGGATTCGGACTCGGACTCGGAGGCGAGGTAGGTCTCGACGGCGTCGAACTCGGCCTCGTCGATGGCGCCGGCGTCCTTGCGGCCGCGCAGGACCTCGCGGATCAGCTCGTCGGTCAGGACCAGCTTGGCGTCCGAGAGCCACTCGAACTTGAGCCCGATGGTGCCCTCCTCGATCTCGATCAGCACCTCGTCGCCTTCGGTGCCCGCGAGCACGCCCTTGAAGCGCCGCCGCCCGTCGATCAGCTCGACCGTCTCCAGCCGCGCCTCGTGGCCGGCCCAGGCGTCGAAGTCCTTGAGCCGGGTGAGCGGGCGGTCGATGCCGGGCGAGGAGACCTCGAGCGTGTAGCCCTCCTCGATCGGATCCTCGACGTCGAGCGTCGCGCTCACCGCCGTGGAGATCCTCGCGCAGTCGTCCACCTCGATGCCGCCCTTCGGCCGGTCGGCCATGATCTGCAAGGTCGGGCTGCGCCCGCCCTGGAGGCGCAGCCGCACCAGCTCGAAGCCCAGATCCTCGATCGCGGGCGTGACGATCTCGGCCAGCCGGCGGTCGATCGAGGTCTTGGCGATGAGCTCGGACATGGGCAGGGAACCCTTGGGCGTGATCGGGCGAGGGCGCGAGCGGGCACAAAAAAACGGGCGCGCGGCCCGTGCTCTCGCTTCGGTGGGCGCCGGGGGTGGAGGCCGACGCGCCGCTGAGGAGGCCGATATAGGCCGGCCGGCCGGAGCGCGCAAGTGGGCCTGGGGTCCGAGGGCGCGGTCGGGAGACCGACGGCCTGCTTGCCGCCGCACCCACGACTGGCTTGTAGAGCGGAATGGAGCAAAGGGCGAACCATGCGCAGCAGTGAGCCTGGCAAGAGCGTCCACCTGGAGATCGGCATTTGGTTCGATGAGAAGCAGAACCGCATCCACATAGCAGCCAAGGGAGTCCAAGGCTCCCACACCACCATTGCCCCCAACGCCGAGAGCAAGAGAGGCCATCCGAACCTCTCCAGAAAACTTGCAAAATGCCTGCGCGACGAGGGAGCCCCGCACCCCCATGATCGAGAGGGAACAAGGCAAGCTGGGCTGCCAAACCCTCCGACGGCCACTCAGCCCGCGAGGGCGCGCACGACCTCCTGGCCGCGCAGGCGGTCCATCTCGGCCACGAGCTCGCGCGCGATGCCGGGCTCCGACAGCGCGTGGCCCGCGCCCGGCACGATCTTGAGCGCGCAGGCGGGCCAGGCCGCGGCGAGGCGGTGGGCGGCCGCGGGCGGGCAGATCATGTCGTAGCGCCCCTGCACGATGGTGCCGGGGATGTCCGAGAGCAGATCCGCGTCGCGCAGGATCTGGCCGTCCTCCTCCAGGAAGCCGCCGTGGAGGAAGTAGTGGTTCTCGAGCCGCGCGAAGGCGCGGGCGTAGTCGGCGGGGCTCTCGCCCATCGGGCCGTCGTTGCCGATCGAGGCGAGCGCGTTCTCCCAGCCCGCCCAGGCGCGCGCGAAGCGGGTCTCCTCGGAGGCGTCGCCGCAGAAGAGCCGGCGGTTGTAGGCCGCGATCAGGTCGCCCCGCTCGCGCTCGGGCACGAGCCCCGAGAAGCGCGCCCACAGCTCGGGCCAGAACGCCCCGGCGCCGCCGCCGTAGAACCACTTGAGCTCCGCGCGCGTCATCAGGAACACGCCGCGCAGCACCAGGCGCGCGACGCGCTCGGGGTGCGTCTGGGCGTAGATCAGCGCGAGCGTGGCGCCCCAGGAGCCGCCGAACACGATCCAGCGCTCGACGCCGAGCATCTCGCGGATGCGCTCGATGTCGTCCACGAGGTGCCAGGTGGTGTTGGCGTGGACCTCGGCATGCGGGCGCGAGCGGCCGCAGCCACGCTGGTCGAAGAGCACCGCGCGGTAGGCGCGCGGGTCGAAGTAGCGCCGCATCGCCGGGCTGCACCCGCCGCCCGGCCCCCCGTGGAGCACCACGACGGGGATGCCGCCCTGCGAGCCGCACTGCTCGACATAGACGCGGTGCCCGTCGCCGACCTCGATCATGCGCTGGTCGAACGGGTCGATCGGCGGATGGAGGTGGTGATGGGCCGCGCTGCGGGGTCCGGTGAGCCTGTCCATGGCGGCTCTATATAGGGGGTCGGGACGGGGGCGCCATGCGCATCCCTGAGCAAATGGAGGGGACTCGATGACCGACGCCACGACCGCCACGGGGGCCGCCCGAGGGGCCCCCGCGAGCACGATCGACCCCGCCGAGGTCGCCAAGTTCGAGGCGATGGCCGAGGAGTGGTGGGATCCGACCGGCAAGTTCGCGCCGCTGCACAAGATGAACCCGGTGCGGCTCGGCTACGTCACGCGCCAGATCGCCGCGCAGCACGAGCGCGACCTCGACGCCGCGCACCCCTTCGAGGGCCTGCGGATCCTCGACATCGGCTGCGGCGGGGGGCTCTTGTCGGAGCCCATGGCGCGGCTCGGGGCCGAGGTGGTGGGCGCGGACGCCGCGGCGCGCAACATCCCCGTGGCGCGGCTGCACGCCGAGCGGATGGGCCTCTCGATCGACTACCGCGTGACGACGGCCGAGGATCTGGCCCGGGCCGGCGAGACCTTCGACGCGGTGCTCAACATGGAGGTGGTCGAGCACGTCGCCGACCCGCTCGACTACCTCGCGGCCTGCGCGCGGCTCATGCGTCCCGGCGGGCTGATGACGACCTCGACGCTCAACCGCAACGCCAAGTCCTACCTCTACGCCATCGTCGGCGCCGAGCGGGTGATGCGCTGGCTGCCGCGCGGCACGCATGAATGGTCGAAGTTCATCACGCCCGACGAGCTGTTCGACCTGCTGCGGAAGGCCGGGCTGGAGCCCGTGGACCGCACCGGCTTCGTCTTCGACCTCGCGCGCTGGGACTGGAGCCTGAGCGACCGGGATCTCTCGGTGAACTACGTCACCACGGCGGTGAGGCCCGAGGGCTGAGGGCTGAGGGCTGAGGCCGGCGCGGCGCCCGGCCGGAGCCACCGGGGGAGGCCGGCCGCGGCCAGCGCCCACGACGCCACGACGAGGGCGGCCCCGAGGCGGCCGACGGGCCGGCCCGCGCCGGCGGCGGTCGCCCGGTGCTCGGCCATGACCCCGGGCGTCGCCAGCCGGATCGCCAGGGGGAGCAGGACGAGGCCGTCGAGGCGACCCAGGATCGGTGTGGGATCGGGGATCAGGTCGATGGGCGACGACGCGTGGCCGACGACGACCAGGGCCAACGCCTCGGCGGGCCGAGAACGCGGGGATCGCGCGCCCGCGGGCCCGAGCGCGGGGCCGAGCGCGGGCCCGAGCGCGGGGCAGTCCCGTCCGACCGCCCTGGCCCGGCCTCCGAGCCGCCGGGGGCATCCGCGAGCCGGCCTCGAGCGCGCATGGGGCGCCGTCGGCCCGCGCGGGCGGGGGGGGCCGCGCGGGCCGGCCCCTCACGGCCCCTCGAACGCCCGGTCGTGCGTGAGCGAGGGCACGCGCCTTCGCGCCTCGACCACCGCCGCGAGGTCGATTTCCACCGGCGTCACGCCCGGCGCCGCGCCGCCGTCGGCGACCACCGCGCCCCAGGGGTCCACGGCGAGCGAATGGCCGTGGGTGCGCCGAAGGCGGCCCTCGGCGGCCGGGTGCTCGCCGCACTGCGCAGGCGCCAGCACCCAGGCGCCGGTCTCGATGGCCCGCGCGCGCAAGAGCGCCTCCCAATGCGCGGCGCCCGTCACCGGCGAGAAGGCCGAGGGGACGGTCAGGATCTCGGCGCCCGCCCGCGCCAGACGGCGGTAGAGCGCCGGGAAGCGGACGTCGTAGCACACCGTCAGGCCGATCCGGCCCATCGGCGTGTCGGCCAGCACGGCCCGGCCGCCGGGCCGGTAGCCCGACGACTCGCGGTAGGTCTCGGCCTCGCTCACCGTCACGTCGAACATGTGGATCTTGTCGTAGCGCGCGGCGATGGCGCCGTCGGGCGCGATCAGGAACGAGCGGTTGGCGAAGCGCCCGTCGGGGTCGTCCGTGAGCAGCGCGAGCGAGCCGATCACGAGCCACACCCCGCGCCGCGCGGCCTCCTCGCGCAGGCCCGCGAGCGTGGGGTCGTCGCCTTCCGCGCGCAGCACCGCGCGCTGGCGCGCGCGCGAGGAGGACACGCAATTGGTGACCTCCGGCGTGAGGATCAGCTCGGCCCCCCCGGCGGCCGCCTCGGCCACGAGCGCGCGCGTGGCGGGCAGGTTGGCCTCGGGGTCGTCGGACGCCGTGACCTGGACCAGCGCGGCGCGGGTCACGCGCCCGCCCCCCGCCCCAGCGGCCCGCGGATCGAGGGGATCCGCGCCGTCCCGCGCCTCGTGACCACCCGCGCGGTCATCCCGCTCGCCGGGCCGCTCGCCGGGCCGCTCGCCGGGCGCCCGCGCGTGATCGCCCGGCGCGCCGCCGCGCGCGTCACCCCGCCGCCCGGCTCGCGCCCTGCGCGAGCAGCGGGTCGAGCCGCCCCTGCCGCTCCAGCGCCGCCAAGTCGTCGTAGCCGCCGACATGGGTGTCGCCGACCCAGATTCTGGGGCACGGTGCGGCGGCCCGAGCGGCGCTCCATCTCGGCGCGCAGGGCGCGGTCGCGCGACACGTCGCGCTCGACGAAGGAGGCGCCCTTGGCCTCCAGCAGCCGCTTGGCGGCATGGCAGTAGCCGCACAGCGGCGTGGTGTAGATCTCGACGGGCTGCATGGTGGCGCCTCCGGGGTTGGGCCCGCATCCGGGGTTGGACCCCGCATCGGTGGGTGTCCGACCGCCTACCTAGGCGTCCTTGACCACGCGGGCGAGGGTCAGCACGTCCACGCGCGCAGCGCCCGCGTCGAGGCAGGCCTCGGCGCAGGCCGAGAGCGTGGCGCCCGAGGTCAGCACGTCGTCCACCAGCACCACGGCGCGGCCCTCGGCCGAGCGCCTCGGGTGCAGCCGGATGGCGCCCTCGACGTTCTCGAAGCGCGCCTGCGCGCCGCGCCCGTCCTGCGAGCCGGTGCGCCGCGGGCGGATGAGCAGGTCGGGGCAGCACGCGGCGCCGGTGCGCCGCGCGACCTCCCAGGCGAGCAGCGCGGCCTGGTTGTAGCGCCGCTTGAGAAGCCGCGAGCGGTGCAGCGGCACCGGGACCAGGAGCGTGCCGTCCGCGATCAGCTCGCGGCCCGCGCGCGCCATCCAGCCCCCGGCGTGGCGCGCGAGGTCGGGCCTGTCGCCGTGCTTGAGCGCCAGCACGACGCGCGTGCCCGCGCCCCCGTAGCGCAGCGCCGCGCGCCCGCGCGACCAGGCGCGGCCCCTCAGGCACTCGTCGCAGCGCTCGGGCGCGTCCGAGCGGCCCGGCAGCGGCGCCCCGCAGCCGTCGCAGGCGAGCCCCGCCACGAAGGGCGTCTCGGCCCAGCACTCGGGGCAGAGCGCGCCCTCGGCGTCCACCAGCGCGTCGCAGGCCAGGCACTGCGCGGGGTAGATCAGGCGCAGCGCGCGGGGCGCGCCCAGGGCTTGCCGCACGCCAGCCATGCCTATCTGAGCCGTCATGACCATCCTCACCGATCGCGCGGCACTCGCGGCCCACCGCGCCCGCGCCCGCCGCCTCGGGGCGGACGCGCTGTTCCTGCACCGCGAGGCCCGCGCCTCGATCGAGGAGAGGCTCACGGAGGTTAACAGGGCCTTCACGGCGCCCGCGATCGTCACCGGCCACCCCGAGATCTGGGCCGACACCGCGATCGGCGCGCATGGGGCATATGACCTCTCCCGCGCGCGCGGGGCGCACGACCCCCCTCCCGCGTGCGCCGAACCTCGGGTCGTGCCCGACGACCCCGTGCTCGACCTCGCGCCGGGCGCTCACGACCTCGTGATCCACGCGCTGGCGCTGCACTGGGCCGACGACCCGGTGGGCCAGCTGATCCAATGCCGCCGCGCGCTCAGGCCCGACGGGCTCTTCCTCGGCGTGACCTTCGGGGGCGAGAGCCTGTCCGAGCTGCGCGCCGCGCTCGCCTCCGCCGAGGCGCGCCTGACGGGCGGCCTCGCGCCCCGCGTGGCGCCGATGGCCGAGATCCGCGACCTCGGCGCGCTGCTCCAGCGCGCGGGGCTGGCGCTTCCCGTCGCCGACGCCGACCGGCGCACCGTGACCTATCCCTCCGCGCTCCACCTGATGCGCGAGCTGCGCGCGATGGGCGAGGCGAACGCGCTCGCTGCGCGCCATCGCAGCATCCCGCCGCGCGCGCTCTTCGAGGAGGCCGCACGGCTCTACGAGGAGGCGCATGGGGCGCTGGGCCGGATCCCCGCGACGGTCGAGATGATCCACCTCGCGGGCTGGGCGCCGCACGAGAGCCAGCAGAAGCCGCTGCGCCCCGGCTCGGCCGCGGCCCGCCTCGCCGACGCCCTCGGCGCGGCGGAGACGCCGCTGCCCCGCGAGGGCCGGTAGGGACCGGCGCCGCCCCGAGCCCCGGGCGGCCCGAAGGCCGAAAGGGGGGGGAAGGCCGGGAGGCGGGCGGCCCGAAGGCCGGGAGGAAGGCTCCCGCGCGGTCCGCCCGCCCGGGAGGGGCATCGGCCCTCGGCCGAGATCACGACCGGGATCCTGGCCGGAATCCTGGCCGGGATCCTGGCCGGGCTTCGGTGCCGGGCTTCGGTCGAAGGCGAGGCCGACGGGTCCGTCGTCCACCCAGCCGGGGGGTCCGGCGCCCGATCGGCTCCCGACGCCCGCCGTCGCGGTCGGGCCGCCGCGGGCCGCAGGGGCCGGGCCGCCTCGCCGCGGGCGTCGGCATCTCGGGAGCGGGGGCGTTCACGGACGCGCGCCCCTTCACGAGGCGCGGCACGCCGTCCCGGGCCGGCGCCCGACGATTGACCCGCGCCGCCGGCCCGTTACCTAACCCCGCAGCCCGCTCGCTGCCCCCCCCCTGGAGGACACGCCATGCTCGACAAGACGGACGGACCGAAGCCGGGCGGGCCGAGGCCGATCGAGGAGGGGTCTGACGCCGCGCCCTCGGACCCCTCCGCCCGGAGCGCCGAGGCCGCGGCGCTCGCCGGGGCCGCGCCCGAGCCTCCCACCGCGCGCGCGCCCGACCCGCTGGTCGCGCCCGACCCGCTGACGGCACGAGGGACCGCCGGGCGGACCCCGCAGATGCCGGCGGACCACCCGGGCGTGCCCCCCGCCCGCGTCGGCGTGCTGATCTCGAACCTCGGCACGCCTGACGGCACCGACTACCGCTCGATGCGCCGCTACCTGGGCGAGTTCCTGTCCGACCGCCGCGTGATCGACTACTCGCCCTGGATCTGGCAGCCGCTGCTCCAGGGCATCATCCTGTCGAAGCGCCCCTTCTCGTCGGGCGCGGCCTACCGCTCGATCTGGAACGAGGAGGCCGACGAGAGCCCGCTGATGACGATCACCAAGGCGCAGACCGCCAAGCTGCGCACGGCCCTGGAGGCGCGCCACGGCGAGGGGGTGGCGGTCGATTTCTGCATGCGCTACGGCAACCCCTCGACCGCCTCCAGGCTCGAGGCGCTGCGCGAGGCGGGGTGCCGGCGCATCCTGTTCTTCCCGCTCTACCCGCAATACGCGGGTGCGACGACCGCCACCGCCTGCGACGCGCTGTTCCGCGCGCTGATGCGCGACAAGTGGCAGCCCAGCGTGCGCACCGTGCCGGCCTATTTCGAGGACGAGGCCTACATCGGCGCGCTCGGGGCTTCGGTCGAGCGCGCCTTCGCGGCCGAGGATCCGGCGCCCGAGATGCTGCTGTGCTCCTATCACGGGCTGCCGCGGCGCTACCTGACGGAGGGCGACCCCTACCACTGCCAGTGCCAGAAGACGACGCGGCTCCTGCGCGAGCGGCTGGGCTGGGACGAGGGGCGCGTCACGACCGCCTTCCAGTCGCGCTTCGGCCCCGAGGAGTGGCTCAAGCCCTACACGGTGGAGGAGGTGGCGCGGCTCGCCCGAGACGGCGTGAAGCGCCTCGCGGTGATCGCGCCCGCCTTCTCGGCCGACTGCATCGAGACGCTCGAGGAGATCCGGGAGGAGATCCGCGAGGCCTTCGAGCACGCCGGCGGCGAGCGCTTCACCTACATCCCCTGCCTCAACGACGACGACGCCCACATCGCGGCGCTCGCCGGCGTGATCGAGCGCGAGCTGCGCGGCTGGCTCGGCTGAGGCGCAGGCGGGGGCCTGCGACGCGCGGGGACGCGGGCCGCCTCCCGGCCCAGCCCGCCGCCCATCGGCCGGCGCGCCGCGCGCGTGCGGGGGACCGGCGCGATGCGCGGGCCTCGGCGAGAGCCGCCGGAGCGGCCTCGGAGCCTGCCCCCTAGCCGTGCCCTGGCGCCGGCTCGGGAGCGCTCCCCTCGACATCGATCCGACGGCGCCCGGCCGCGGAGGGGCGCGCCGGCATGCGACGCATGCCGGCCACGGACGGGCGGGCGACGGGGCCGGCCGGTTGGCCCGACGGCCGGGGGGTTGATAGGGATGGGGCCTGGGGCGCTGGGCGAGGGGCGGGCATGGACGCAGGGGGACGCATCGCGGGATCCGCACGGCGCGCGAGGACGGGGGCGGTCCTGCTCCTCGCGGCGCTGGCGCTGGCGGCCTGCGCCGGGGGGCCGCCAGCGGTGGAGGGCGCGCCGCGGCTCTCGGCCGCCGATCGCGGGCGGGTGCAGTTCACGATGCTCGACGCGGTCAACGCGCTTCGAGCGGCCGACGGGGCGCCGGCGCTGGGGCTCGACGCGTCGCTGACGGCGGCGGCGGCGACGCACTCGCGCGACATGGCGGCGCAGAACCGGCCCTGGCACTTCGGCTCGGACGGCTCCTCGCCGCCTTTGCGCGCGGCGCGGGCGGGCTATGGCGGCGCGTTCCGCGGCGAGGCGATCTCCGAGAGCTTCGAGACCGAGATCGAGACGCTGGCCGCCTGGATGGAGGATCCGCCCTCGCGCGGCGTCGTGCTCGACCCCCTGGCGCGCGAGATGGGGCTCGGCTGGTATCAGGAGCCGTCGGGCAAGGTCTGGTGGACGCTGGTGACCGGCACGCCGGAGCTTCCCCCCTCGGTGCCCGTCCCGGCCGCGCCGGGCGGCCTCGACGGGCCGACCCCCGCCGTGCCGCAGGCGGCCTACGCGCCCTATCCCGGGGCCGATCCGCTCGCCTCCTCGGCGAGACCGCCCTTCCCCTCCGACGAGGCGTCGCGGCCCCCGCCGCCGGGCCTGAGGGGCTGACGCCCGCGGCGCGCTCGCGGCGGGGGACGCGACGCCCGGCTTCTCGGCCGGCGCGCGCCCGGGCTCGGGGGCGGCGGCGCGGCCCTCGCGTCGAGGCGATGCCGGGGATCGGCCGCGTCTCGGGGAGCCCGCTCCTGGAGCATCGTCCAGCCCGACCGAACCGCTCGGGCGCCCGGGCGATGCGGCCACGAAGGAGCCTGGAGCGCCCGAGCCGATCCCGTTGGTTCGGATGACGCTCTAGGGGAGGATGTCCACCGGCGTGCCGTCGGCGACCATGGCGTAGATGCGCTCGATCTCGCCGTTGTCGACGGCGATGCAGCCGGCGGTCCAGTCGCGCGCGGCGCGGAACTGGCGCGGCGTGCCGTGGATGAAGATGTCGCCGCCCGGATCCGCCCCCTGCGCGCGGGCCCGCGCCACGTCGCTCGGGCGCGGGTAGTCGATGCCGATCGAGAGGTGGTAGCGGCTGTCGGGGTTGCGCCGGTCCACGCGGTAGCGCCCCTCCGGCGTGCGCCCGTCGCCCTCGACGCGCTTGGGCCCCTCGGGCGCGAAGCCGAGCTCGGTCCCGAAGGCGTCGAGCACGGTGTCCTCGTTCATGAGGTAGAGCCGCCGCTGGGACTTCATCAGCACCACGCGCGTGACCTCTGGCCCGTCATAGGTCCGGAACTTGGAGCATCCGCCAAGCCCTAGGCCCAGCAGCCCCAGCATGAACGCCAGCTTGAGCATCGTCCGCGCGCCTCCCCTCGCCCCTCGTCCCGCGACGCTA
Organism: uncultured Alphaproteobacteria bacterium; assembly: GCA_963799455.1. GTDB lineage: Bacteria > Pseudomonadota > Alphaproteobacteria > Rhodobacterales > Rhodobacteraceae > CAWCXF01. Next base: position 1,435,723 of record CAWCXF010000008.1, read on the forward strand.
GCCCCGGCCCCGGCCCCGCTCCAGCGCCGCGGCGCCCTCGGGGCCCCGGCGGCCCCCTTGTGTCGCCTCCGCGCCCCAGGCGTGCGCCCGCCCGCCGCGCCTCGGCCGCGGCGGCATGGGCCGCCCCCACCCTTTCCGCGACCGGTCCGACCCTGTTGGCGAAGTCGCTGTTACGCCGCGAGTGCGGCGAAGCGCGAGGTTCTGGTGGGGGCGAGGGGGCGCTGAGCGAGCCATGCGGCGAGGCGGTCGAGGTCGATGGCCGCGGCCGTGACGACGCTCTGCAGGCCCGCCTTGGCCAGCCCGCGGTAGCGCGCCCTGCGCAGGCCGAAGGCGCGCACGCCCTGCGAGATCGTGCCCTCGACGCCCCGACGCTGGCCGTAGAGCTTCCGACCCGCCTCGGTTGTGAGCCGCGCTCTGGCAGCGGCGACCGCCTCGTGCTCTAGGCGGGGCAAAAGGCCGAGCTGGCGGCCCGGCCCCCGCGTGCAGCGCCGGCGCGAGGGGCATGGTCTGCACTCCGTCGGGTTGAACCCGACACGGATGAAGCGCTGGCCCGAGGCTCCCCTGGTGTACTGACCCCATTGGGTGCTGATGCGCCCCTCCGGGCAACGCATTTGCCGCCTCTCCCAGTCCACCGTGAAGTCGGTGACGCGGAAGGCGCCCTCCTCTCGGGCCTGCCAGCTCAGGTCGGGTCGCGGTGGCCCGACGAGCTCGATGCCGTGACGCTCGCGCGCGGCGACGATGTGATCGCCGCTGACGTAGGCTGCACAGGCCGGATGCTCGGACGGGGCCAGCCCCCTGGCGGCCAGCGCGTCGTGGATCCCTTCGGTGCGCATCGCCTCGTGCACGTTGGCCTGGGTCGCCTCGGCGTGCACGATCAAGCGCGGCGCCCCAGGGTCGCAGGTCTCGGTGAGATGGACCATGTAACCCGTCCAGTTGGTGCCGCCTTTGGATCGGAAGCGGGCCTCGGTCTCGTATGGGCTCTCGACCCGGTCGCCGGGGCCGCGCCCCTGCACCGGTCGCAGCCGCACGCGGCCGGGTGCGCCATCGCCCCCACCTCCCATGGGCTCGTCCTCCGACCCCGGCATGACCTGCTCGAAGTGGCGTGCCCAGACGCGGCGCAGCACAGCGATCGCCGGCAGTTCTCCCACGCCCTCAGGCGCCTCCCCGCCATCCAGGGCATCGAGCAGGTGGAAGCCATCCGTGCCCACTTGGATGGCGTAGGCGTCGCGCTTGGCAGGGGTGGCGGGCAGCCGGGTGTCCTCGACGCGCCGGTCATAGCGCCCGTGCCATTCGGCCCGCGCCATCTCGCGCAGCCAGTCGGAGGCGACCGCGGCGATGGCGTTCAACGCAGCGCGCAGCGTCTCGGCCAGGAGCTCCAGGCGATTGAGTGTGCGGACGGCGGCGAGCACGTGAGTGCTGTCGGTGCGGCTGCGCCCGCGGGCCTTGAGGAGCCCGCCTTCGCGGGCAGCGTCCAGCAGCCGGTCGAGCAGGCATCCGCCGGCTTCGTGCTCGAGCAGGCGCGAGCGGAACTCGCACAGCACCGAGAAGTCGAAGCCGGCATCGTCCAGCTCGAGGGCGAGCAGGTACTTCCAGTCGATCCGGCCGCGCACGGCGTCGGCCGCCTGCCGGTCGCTGAGCCCCTCGCGGAACTGCATGAGCGTGGCCAGCGCCAGGCGCCAGGGCGCGTAGCCAGGTTGCCCTCGCCGGGGGTAGAGGTCGGCGAAGTCGGCGTCCTCGAACACCGGACCGAGCCGATCACGCAGGAGCAGATACGGGTTGCCGCGCCGGAACGCGGCCCGGGGCTCTGTTGCACGGAACGCCTGAAGGCCGAGCTTCCCCTTTCCCCGCGGCGGTCAGCCGACGGGTCGTGTGACGGGGATGCCGAGCGCGGTATAGCGGTTGAGGATGGCGATGCGGACTTGGAGTTCGGCGGTCTGGCGGTCGAAGTCGCGGGCCATGAGCTTTTGCCCGAGGAGCTTCATGCAGTTCATCTTGGTCTCGGCGCGGCTTCGGCGGTGGTATCCGCTCCATCGGCGCCAGATCGTGCGGCCGAGGCGCTTGATGGCGCGCAGAGCCTCGTTCCTCGCTTCTACGCCGGGGCTGTCCTTCTCCCAAGGCTTGGCATTTCGCCGGGGCGGGATGACAGCGTCCGCGCCGCGGTTCGCGATGGCGTCGCGGCAGCCGCGGGTGTCGTAGGCGCCGTCGGCGGTGACCGAGACGATTGGCTCGTTTGCTGGGATCTGGCCGAGCAGGTCCGGTAGCACAGGCCCATCGCCGACGCCGCTGCCGGTGATCTCGACCGCGCGGACCTCGAGTGTCACCTCGTCGACGGCGAGGTGGACCTTTCGCCAGATCCGCTTGCGCGCCCCGCCATGCTTGCGCGCGTGCCATTCCCCCTCGCCTCGGACCTTGATGCCCGTGCTGTCCACGAGCAGGTGCAGCGGGCCGCCGCTGCCCCGGTAGGGCAGCTGAACGGCCAAGGTCTTCTGCCGTCGGCAGAGCGTCGAGAAGTCCGGCACCGGCCAGTCGAGCCCCGCGAACTTCAGAAGGCTCGCGACGAAGCCGGTCGTCTGGCGAAGCGGCAGGCCGAACAGCACCTTGATCGTCAGGCAAGCCTGGATCGCGGCGTCGCTGTAGACCGGCTGGCCGCCGCGCTTGCCCGATGGCGCCGCGTGCCAGGGCGTCGAAGGGTCGAACCAGACGGTCAGCGATCCACGCTCACGCAGCGACGCGTTGTAGGCGGACCAGTTCAGGGTGCGGTAGCGCGTCGGGGCAGGCTTGGACATGACGCCCAGCTATGCCGCTGGACCGGCAATGTGAATCCCGGGCAGGCTTCGTGCAACATGTATAACCGCCCCATGCGCAAGAGGGATCGTCGAAGCTTGGACTGACGCGCCGTCGGGTGCTGACATGTATCCGGCCTCGTGATGCGGCCATCGTCATGCCGCGGGCCCGTGTGGTGGTCGAGGATCGGGTCCAGATCAAAGCCGCGTGCTCGAAGGCACTTTGTTGCAGGCTGGGTGTCCCGATCCCGTCTCACGACTGCTGCGCCATACCGCTCCTTGCCCTCTTGTGCTCCGACGCCTCGCGACCGCGAGCGGCTCTACGCCGCCGCGACCGGAGCCCTGTAGACGCCGCCCCGGGCCATCAGGGCCCAGACGATCCGCGCCATCTTGTTCGCGAGTGCCACCCGCACCAGCATCCCCGGCTTGCACGCGATCCTGCCGCCCGGCCCGTGGCGGCGGCGTGCACGTGCCGCGATCGAGCGGCTGCACGATGAGTTCAAGCGACGCATCAAGCCCCAGACCGTCGTGCCCCAGGCCGAGCCGCGCCCATGCTGTCTCGGCGTGCCGGCCACGGGGAAGTCGCGTGCGCAAGGTCGGCGGCGGGGCGAGCGTGGCCGCGCCGCTCGCCGATCAGGGGATTGATCTCGCCGCGTGACGTCGTACCTCGCCCCGCGGGCGATCGCGTCGTCCCGATTTCCACCACCTCCGAGCCAGCACCTCCTAAACCGCCCACCGCACTCGGCATCGCCGTCACCCAGCCCGTCGGCGAACCCAGCGGGGAAAGGGGGAAACCGACCTTCAACCGATCCGTGCAACAGAGCCTGCGCGACGCGTTGAATGCGATGCGAGATGAGGGGCAACGGCGGGCGTCCTGAGGGCCTCGTCGGGCGCGCCGCCTCAACCGACCGGACACTGTTGGCGAAGTCGGCGGCTACGCGGCGAGCGCGGCGAAGCGCGAGGTTCGGGTGGGCGCGAGGGGGCGCTCGGCGAGCCAGGCGGCGAGGCGGTCGAGGTTGATGGCGGCCGCGGTGGTGACGTGCTGCAGCCCGGTCTTGACCAGTCCACGGTAGCGCGCCCGGCGCAGCCCGAAGGCGCGCACGCCTTGGGAGAGCGTGCCCTCGATGCCTTGCCGCTGAGCGTAGAGCTTTTGGTGCTCGGCTGTGCGCTCTCGCGCCCGCGCCGCTGCCAACGCCTCGTGCTCGCGCTGGGGAAAGAGCGACACGGGTCGCGCCCCCGCGACGCCGAGCGCGTGCGAGCTGTCCCGCGACGGGCAGGCTCGGCAGTCGGCCAGGCGGAAGCGCGCGTGCACGATCGGGCGGCCGCGGGCCCGTCCGGGGCTGCTGTGGGTCTTCCAGCTCGCGCTCTCCTCGCCCTCCGGGCAGCGCACCACCTGCCTGTCCCAGTCCACGGCGAAGTCGGATGCGTCGAACGCGCCTTCGCTCCGGCTCTGCCAGGTCAGGTTCCGGCGCTGCGGGCCGATCAGGTCGATGCCGTGCCGCTCGCGGGCGGAGATCAGCAGCTCGGCGCTCATGGTGGCCGCGTCGGCCAGATGCTCGGACGGCGCCAGACCCTTGGCGGCCAGCGCCGCGTGGATCGCCTCGACCCGCATGGCCTCATGCACGCCGGCGCCCGCTCGTGTCGGCCTGCACGACCAGCCGCGGCATGCCCTCGTCGCACGTCTCGGTGAGATGGACCACGTAGCCGGTCCAGCCCCGGCCGGCGCGGGTGCGGAAGCGGGCCTCGGGGTCGCAGGGCGACTCGACGCGGTCGCCGGGGCCGCGGGTCCGCAACGCGCGTCGCTGGACGGCCGCGGCCCCGCCGCCGTCCGACCTGCCCGCGCCGGCCGCGACCCGCTCGTAGTGCCTGGCCCACACGCGCCGCAGCACGGCGACCGCAGGCAGCGCCGACAACCCTGCGGGCGCGTCGGACCGGTCGAGCGCGTCCAGGAGCGCGTAGCCGTCCGCGCCGACCTGGAGGGCGTAGGCCTCGCGCTTGGGGTCCGTCTCGGGCAGCCGGGCGCCCTCCACCCGGCGGTCGTAGCGCGCGTGCCAGTCTGAAGGCGCCACGGCGCGCAACCACTCCGGCGCGGCCGCAGCGATGGCGTTCAGGGCCGCCCGCAGCGTCTCTCCCACCAGCTCCAGCTGGTTCAGCGTGCGGATGGCGGCGAGCACGTGCGTGCTGTCGGTGCGCTGCCGCCCGCGCGCCTTGAGCCATCCGCCCTCGCGCGCGGCGTCCAGCACGCGGACGAGCAGGCGCTCGGAGGCCTCGTGCCGGAGCAGCCGGCTTTGGCCCTCGCACAGGACGCTGTGGTCGAAGCCGGCGTCGGTCAGCTCCAGCGCAAGCAGGTACGCACCACGATCCGACTGCGGACGGCGTCGGCGGCTTGGCGGTCGCTCAGCCCCTCGCGGAACTGCATGAGCGTGACGAAGGCGAGGCGCCACGGCGCGTAGGCCGGCTGGCCGAGCCTGGGGTAGAGGTCGGCAAAGTCGGCGTCGTCGAACACCGCACCAAGTCGGTCGCGCAGCAGCACGTAGGGGTTGCCGCGCCGAAACGCGGCCTGAGCGACGCGGGCGGTGCCCTCGGGAACGGCCGGGAGCGGCGGCTGCGGGCGGAGCGACATGGGCGGCCTCACGGCGGGAACACCACCCTACACCGCACCTCGCGCCAGCCCACCGACTTCGCCAACAGTGTCCTGTAGATTGGGGCACGGGAAGCCGAGGCCTCGCAAGCCTCTGGAAACCAACCCCCCGCAGAGGCCGAACCGCAGGGGTTTGGTGCACGACCCCGGCCGGCGAGCGAAGCACCGCCGCGTCAGAGGCAGAAGCGCCCGTCCGCCACGACGCCGTGTGTGAGGATTTGGCGCAGATCCTTGCCGTGGCCCATCTTCAGCACCTTGTCGCCGCGGCCGCGACCAACCGCCAGAGCGCCTCGCCGCCTGGGTGAGGGACGACCCCCACGGCTCGAACCAGGCGCTCCGCGTTCGACCGCCTGATCAGCAACCCCACCGCGCCCACATGAAGCGTTCGCCGGCGGCACCTGAATGCGGCAGGGTCACGACGGCCCGGGCGTGGGCAGGACGGCTCAGGCCCGCATCCTCTCGTCGGCCGAGTCCCACAGGGGCGCGGGGCCGTGCGCGACGGCCGGGCGACGGACGCCGAAGACCTCCACCTCGACCTCGTCCGCGCCCCGAGCCAGAATCCGCGCGCAGGACCCCGAGCCCCAGCGACCGGCCGACGCGGTGGCCCCAGCCGGCGGAGGTGATCTCGCCCACGATCTCGCCGTCCTTCCAGATCGGCGACATCGGCGGGGCGTCCTCCTCGCCGGCCTCGATGGTGAGGATCGCGGCCTTGCGGCGCGAGCCGGCCTGGCGCTCGACCTCGAGCGCCGCCTTGCCGGGGAAGTCCGGCTTGCCCCAGTCGACGAAGCGGTCGAGCCCGAGTTCCAGGAGCGTGTAGTCGTTCGACAGGTCGCTCTTCCAGCCGCGGTAGCCCTTCTCCAGCCGCAGCGCGTCGAGCGCATACATGCCGAAGGCCCGCGCGCCCGCATCCGTCAGCGCGTCCCAGACCCGCGGTGCGTCGGCCATCGCGCAGTGGACCTCCCAGCCCAGCTCGCCTGCGAACGACAGGCGCACCAGCATCGCGGGCACCCCGGCGACGCTCGCCTCCTGGACCGACCGGAACGGCAGGGAGAGATCGGCGTCGGTGAGCCCCGAGAGCATCTCGCGCGAGGCCGGGCCGGTCAGCAGCAGCGTCTCGGCGGTGTCGCTGAGGTCGCTCAGCGTCAGGCCGGGGGCGAGCGCGGCCGCCAAGAGGTCGCGGTCGTGCCACTGCGCGCGCGCGGCCGTGATCAGCAGCAGGTCGTCGTCGCGCGGGATCACCGTCATCTCGGTGAGGAGGCGGCCGCGGTCATCGGCGAAGTAGGCGAGCCCGACGCGGCCGACCTTCGGCAGGCGGCTCGCGGTGCGGGTGTCGAGCCAGGCTCGCGCGCCGGGGCCGTGCAGCCGGAAGCGGGCGAAGCCCGAGATCGCCAGGAGCCCGGCGCGGTCGCGCACCGCCGCGCACTCCTCGGCGATGCGCGCCTGCCATGGCCCCTCGCGCCGCCAGGTCTGGGTCGCGGCCTCCGACACGTCGTCGCCGGGCGCGGCGAACCAGTTGGCCCGCTCCCAGCCGTTGTAGGCGCCCATCACCGCCCCGGCCTTGGCGAGGTGCCCGTGGAGCGAGGAGAGCCGCTTGCCGCGGCCGGCGGGCCATTCGTGACGGGGGAAGTGGGCCGCATACTCGTGGCCGTAGACCTCCATGCCCTTCGCGTCGCAATAGGCCTGGTCGGCGTGGCCGGTGAAGCGGCGCGGGTCGCACGACCACATGTCCCACTCGGTCGCGCCCTCGGTGACCCATTCGGCCAGCACCTTGCCCGCCCCGGGCGACTGCGCGATGCCGAAGGTGAAGACGCAGGCCTCGTAGGCGTCGGGCACGCCCGGCATCGGGCCGATCAGCGGGTTGCCGTCGGGCGTGTAGGGGATGGGGCCGTTGATGACCCGGTTGACCCCGGCCGTGCCCAGCAGGGGCACGCGGGCGACCGCGTCCTCGAGATGCCATTCGAGGCGATCGAGGTCGTCGCCGAAGAGCTGGAACGAGAAGTCCTCGGGCATCGGGTCGTCCGGCGTCACCCAGTGGCCGCGGCAGTTTCGCTCGTAGGGCCCGAGGTTCAGCCCGGCCTTCTCCTGGCGCAGGTAGTAGGAGCTGTCCACGTCGCGCAGCAGCGGCAGCTTGCGGCCCTGCTCGCGCGTCCAACGGTCGAGCTCCTCGATCTCGTCGGTCAGCATGTATTGGTGCGACATCACCATCATCGGCACCCGCCGCCCGCCGAAGGGCACGAACCACTCGCCCACGCGCTGCGCGTAGTAGCCGGCGGCGTTGACGACCTTCTCGCAGCGGACGTCGCCCCGGTCGGTCTTGACCACCCATTCGCCGCGGTCGCGCTCGACGCCGGTCGCGGGGCAGGAGCGCACGATCCGCGCGCCTCCCGCGCGCGCGCCCTTGGCGAAGGCCTGGGTCAGCTGCGCGGGGTCGATGTCGCCGTCGCGCGGATCCCACAAGCCCCCGGCGAGGCCGTGGGTCTCCATGAACGGGAAGGCGTCCTTCAGCTCGGCGTTCGACATCATCTCGAAGCTCAACCCCTGGGCGCCGGCCATCGAGCGGACATGGGCGAACTCCTGCATCCGCTCGCGCGAATGCGCCAGCCGCACCGAGCCGGTGCGGTGGTAGTTGATCGGGTAGCCCACCTCGTCGCCGATCCGGCCGAAGAGATCGGTCGAGTAGCGCTGCATGGCCATCACCGACCAGGAGCCCGAGAAGTTCGGGCAGTTGCCCGCGGCGTGCCAGGTCGAGCCGGCGGTCAGCTCGGTCTTCTCCAGGAGCAGGCAGTCGCTCCAGCCGGCCTCGACCAGATGGTAGAGCGCCGACGCGCCGACCGCGCCGCCGCCGATGATCACCACGCGCGCGGTCGAGGGGAGCTCTGCCATGGTCTGCGCCTTTTGCGCGCTCAAGTGGGGAGGGTTCGGGGCGGCTCGGGCGGCTCAGCCCTTGCCCTTCCAGGGGATCAGCCAGCGCTCGGCGAGCCGCATCGCGATCTCGATGCCGAAGCCGATCAGGCCGATGATGACGATGCCGATCACCACCACGTCCGTTTGCAGGAAGTTCTTGGCGATCAGGATCATCGAGCCCACGCCCTTGTCGGCCGCAACCAGCTCGGCCGCGACCAGCGTGCCCCAGCAGACCCCCATCGCGGTCCTGAGCCCGGTGAAGATCTCGGGCAGCGCGTTGGGCAGGATGACGTGGCGCAGCACCTGCGCCTTCGACGCGCCCAGCGAGTAGGCGGCGTGGACCTTGGAGATGCGCACGGAGCTCACGCCCGAGCGCGCGGCGATGACCATGATGAAGAGCGCCGCGAGGAACAGCAGCGTCACCTTGGCGACCTCGCCGATGCCGAGCCACAAGATGACGAGCGGGATCAGCGCCAGCGGCGGGATCGGGCGCATGAACTCCACCACCGGGTCGAAGAGCCCGCGCGCGAGGGACGACAGCCCCATGGCGAAGCCGAGCGGGATCCCCAGCAGCGCCCCGAAGAACACGCCCAGGAGCACCCGGCGCACCGAGGTCCAGACATGCTCCCACAAGGGCACGTTGCGGTAGCCCTCGACCAGGAGCGTCACGAAGCGGTCGATCACGCCCGGCCGCGCCGCGGCCGGGTCCGCCCAAGGGTAGAGGTCGCCCTCGATCGGCGGCCAGAAGATCGGGTTGATCCACCCCGCGAGCGTCGCGACGAGCCAGGCGCCGAGCAACACGACGACGGTGACGATCGACCAGAACCGGCCCGAGTTGACGGCCGAGGAGTCGCCGAACTTGATCGTCTTCTGCCGCGTGAAGGCGTTGTCGGCGAGGCCCAGCCAGATCGCGGCCTGCGAGGGCTGGCGCTTCTCGGACGCCTCTCGGTCCCGGGCCTGCGGGTGGGGGATCTCGGTCATGCGGTGGCGCCTCCCATGATCTCCTCCTCCATCTCCCAGATCATCGTCAGCACCTCCTCGCGGGTGCGGACGAACTCGGGGTCGATCTTGATCCGGCGCAGGTCGCCGCCGACGCCGGCCTCGGCGAAGGGCAGCCGGTACTCTCGCCAGAGCCGCCCCGGCCGCGGCGCGAGCACCACGAGCCGCTCGCCCAGGAACAGCGCCTCCTCGACCGAGTGGGTGATGAGCAAGATGGTCTTGCCGGTCTCCTTCCAGAGCTTGAGCACCAGCCCCTGCATCTTCTCGCGGGTCAGCGCGTCGAGCGCGCCCAGGGGCTCGTCCATCAAGATCACCTCGGGGTCGTTCGCCAGGCACCGCGCCAGCGCCACGCGCTGCTGCATCCCGCCCGAGAGCTGATAGACCGGCTTCTCGGCGAAGCCTTTGAGGCCGACCACCTCCAGGAGGTGCCGCACCGTCTCGCGCGTCTCCTTGGCGGGCCGGCCGCGCATGTCGGGGCCGAAGGCGATGTTGCGCTCGACGCTCATCCACTCGAAGAGCGCGCCCTGCTGGAACACCATCCCGCGCTCGGCGCCCGGCCCCGCGACCGGGCGGCCGTTCAGGGTGACGCGGCCCTCGGTCGGCGCCAGGAACCCCGCGACGATGTTCAGGAGCGTCGTCTTCCCGCAGCCCGAGGGGCCCAGCACGCTCATCAGCTCGCCCGGCGCGATGGCGAGCGAGATGTCCTTGAGGGCCTGCACGTGCTGGCCCCCGCCGAGCGTGAACCGCATCGAGACGCCCTCGATCAGCAAGCCCGCCATCGCCGCGCCCTCCCTCGTCCCATCCCGCGGCGGGGCGCGCGTGCGCGCCCCGCCGTCGTCCGGCCGCCTACTTCAGGAAGCTCGCGTCGATCGTGCCGGAGTAGTCCGAGAGCGCGGAGTCGATCTGACCCTGCTCGGCCAGGAAGTCCGCCACCTCCTTCATGTAGGCCGGCAACGCCCCGCCCAGCCATGCGTCGCCGGCCTGCTCATCCGCCGGGGGGAAGGCGAACATGGCGAGCATCTGGGTCGTCGCGTCGAGGTCCATGCCCGACGCCCTCGCGATCGTCTCGCGGTAGGGCTCCGGGTCGGCGGCGTACTTCGCGTTCGCCTCGTCGGTCACCTTGAGGAAGGTCCGCAGGAGAATCCGGGTGCTCGGCGATGAAGCCGTCGGTGGTGGTGGTCAGGTCGAAGACGCGGACGCCGATCGCCTCCTGCTCCTCGGCCGTCATCAGCGGCTCGCCATACTCGGCCATCCGCAGGAGCGCCCCGCCGAAGCCGCATCCCATCACCACGTCGCCCCGCCCGAGCGCCACGGCGGCGTCCGGCCCGTCCATCTGGACCATGTTGACCGCGCTCGGGTCCACGCCGAGATGATCGAGCATCTTGAGCAGCCTGTAATGCGTCACGTTGCCGATGGGGGTGGCGACGGACTTGCCCTCCAGCTCCTCGGCGTTCTCCTGGGTGATGCCGCTGTCGCGGCTGACGATGCAGTTGTCGGCCTCGGCGTAGTCGACCGCGACGCCGACCACCTTGATCGGCAAGCCGCTCGAGACCGCGACGATGAACGGGATCAGCCCCTGGGAATAGGCGATGTCCACGCTGCCCGAGGCCATCGCCTGGCTCATCTCGTTGCCGTTGCCGAAGGCGCGCCATTCGACCTCGGCGCCCATCTCCTGATCGTAGGTGTCCTCGGCCTGGGCGATCATGTTCGCGGTCGGCCACTCCAGGAAGTAGGCGACCGTCACGTCCTCCTGCGCCGCGGCGGCGCCAGCCATGAACGCGGTCGCCGTCACGACCGACGACAGGATCGGCTTGCTCATCTCGTCCTCCATTTCGGGGCTCTCGACGCCGGACGACCCGGCCTCTTCTTCGTCGTGGGAAGGTCCGTGCGCATGAGGATTTCCCCCATGCGCCTTCCAGTCGGCTCAGGCGATCCCACGTCGCCGGCCCTCGGCGGCGAACGTAGGGTCAACGTTAGTGAGCGATGGCCTTGAGGGCCATCCCTTTTGCGGGCGACGATGGCGGCCATGGTCCGGGGCCGCCGCGACCCGGGCCGGCGGCGGTCGCCAGCCGAGCGCGCAGTGCGGCCGCGCCTCGCGCCAAGGGCGCCGACCACGCAGGCGAAGGAGGGGTCGGCACGAAGCCCCCAGTGACGGCCTCTTCGGGGCGGGGGGCCATGCGCGCTCAAGCGCGGATCCGCTCGTAGGCGGGGTCGTAGGGGCCGGGCTCGACCACCCGCGCGGCGACGGGGGCGCCGAGGACGTCCACGTCGAGCGCCGTGCCGATCTCCGAGAGGCCGGGCTCGACGAAGGCCAGCGCCAGGTTGCGCGCGACGCGGTGGCCCCAGTCGCCGGAGGTCACGGCGCCGACCACGGCGCCTTGGTCCGTCAGCGAGGCGCCGCCATGGGCGGGCGCGTGGTCGCAGGCGAGGTCGAGCGTGACGAGCTTGCGGCGCAGGTTGATGCGCCCGCGACCCTCCAGCGCGGCGCGGCCGACGAAGTCGGGGCCGTCCCGCCGCACGAAGCGGCCGAGCCCGGTCTCGAAGGGGTCGAACTCGGTGAGGATGTCGGCCTTCCAATGGAGGTAGCCCTTCTCGATCCGCATCGAGTCGATCGCGCGGGCGCCGAACAGCGCCAGGTCGTGAGCCTCGCCCGCCCGGCGCAGGGCGAGGTAGGCGGCGTGGAGCTGCGCGTTGGGGACGTGGATCTCGTAGGCGAGCTCGCCCGAGTAGCTGACCCCCAGCACCACCGCGGGGGCGATGCCGACGAACGCCTCGCGCGCCGAGAGCCACGGGAAGGCCTCGCGCGACCAGTCCCCTCGGGCGGCGGCCGAGAGCACCTCGCGCGACCGCGGCCCCGCCAGCACCAGCGTCGTCCACTCGTTCGTGAGCGAGCGGATGCGGACGTCCTCGCCGGGCTCGACGTGGCTCGCGAGCCAGTCCATGTCGTGCAGCTCGGCCGCCGCGGCGGAGCCGTACCAGACGCGGCCGGGCAGGTTGGCGATCGTCGCCTCGGCCTTGAGCATCCCGTGGTGGTTGAGGAGGTAGCCCAGCCCGACCCGACCCTCGCGTCGCGGCACCCGCCCGCAGATCATCCGGTCGAGGAAGGGGCGCACGTCCCCGCCCGTCAGCTCGAAGCGGTTGAAGCCGCTGATCTCGGAGAGCCCCACCGCGCCCTGGACATGGGCCACCTCGCGCGCCACCACGTCGAAGGCTTGCGTGAAGCGGAAGGAGTGGGTCTCGGCGAAGCCCTCGGGGGCCACGCACTCCATGCGCTCCCAGCCGCTCACGACGCCGAAGCGCGCGCCCTGCGCGGCGAGCACGGGGGTGAGCGGCGTCGTCTTGATCGGCCGGCCGGCGGGGCGGTGCTCGTGGGGGAAGTGGAAGCGGAACTCGTTGCGGTAGTCCTCCACCGCCTTCACCGCCGTCAGCTCCACGTTGGCGTGCGGCCCGAAGCGGCGCGGGTCGATGGGCCAGGTGTCGCAGCTCGCCTCGCCGTGGACGATCTGCTGCGCCAGGAGCCAGCCATGGCCGCCACCCTCGCCCAGGCCCGCGCGCAGGCCGACGATGCAGAAGGCGTTGCGCAGTCCGGGGATGGGACCGACGAGCGGCGCGCCGTCGATGGTGTAGGTGATGGGGCCGTTGACGACGTTGCGGATGCCGGCCTCCATCAGCGCGGGCATGCGCGCGAAGGCCCCTTCGAGCACGTCCATCACCCGGTCGAGGTCGTCGGGGCACAGCGCGTTGACGAAGCCGGGGTCGATCCCGTCGAGGCCCCAGGTCCGGCAGTCCTGCTCGTAGAAGCCGATCAGCAGGCCGTCGCGCTCCTGGCGGCAGTAGTAGTCGCTGATCGGGCAGCGGATGAGCGGCATCCGGCGGCCGGCCTCGGCGATCGCGGGGATCGCCTCGGTGATGAGGTACTGATGCTCCATCGAGGCCACGGGGTGCTGCACGCCCATGAGCGCGCCCACCTCGTTGCAGCGGTAGCCGCCCGCGTTGACGACGATCTCGGCGTGGATGGCGCCCTTGGGCGTCTCGACCGTCCAGGAGTGGTCGCGGTGCTGGACGAGGCCCGTGACGGGGGTGTTCCGGTGGATCTCCGCGCCGGCCCGCCGCGCCCGCCGGGCCAGCGCCTGGCAGAGCTGGGCGGGGTCCACGTCGCCGTCGAGCGGATCCCAGAGGCCGCCCGCGAGGCCCTCGGTCGCCAGCAGCGGGTGGCGCCGCGCGCACTCGGCCGCGTCGATGATCTCGAACTCGACCCCCATGCCGCGCGCCATCGAGGCGAAGTGGCGGTAGCCCTCCATCGTGCGCTCGTCGCCCGCGAGGCGGATGCCGCCGTCGGCATGGTGGTAGCCGATGGGGTCGTCGGCGTCCTCCGAGAGCGCCTTGTAGAGCGCGATGGAGTGCGACTTCAGGCCCACCATCGTCTGGTTCATGCCGAAGTTCGTCACCTGCGCCGCGGAGTGCCAGGTGGTGCCGGAGGTCAGCTCGTCGCGCTCGAGCAGCATCACGTCCGACCACCCCTCCTCGGTGAGGTGGTGGAGCGTCGAGCAGCCGGCGATGCCACCGCCGATCACGACCACACGGGCCTGGGTCCTCATCGCGGCCTCCCTCGCAGCTCGGGCATCCTTCGAGGCGCCGTAGGGTGCCGTCAATTCGGCGCCTGGTCGTTTCGAAGAATTGCAAGGCGACCTTCGACCTCGTGCTCCCCAGCCTTGGAGCCGTGCCTCGGAAGGGGATCGGCCGCTCACGGGGGCGGCTTGCGGCAGAGGAGGCTTGGAGACGACCGAGGCACCCCCTGTGCGGCGGAGCGCAGGGCGGCGCGAGCGCATCGCCAAGCGGGCGGCCAAGCCCGCGCTCGATCACTGCCCGCCGGGGCAGCCCGGGCGGCCGGTCCCATCCGCTCACCGAGGACGGCATCCGCCGCATCCACGACACCGCGCTGCGCCTCCTCTCGGAGCTCGGGATGGGCGAGGTGCCCCCGCGCCTCGCCGACGATCCGGAGGCCGCAGGAGCGAGGCCCGGCGGGGCAGGCCGCCTGACCTTCCCCCGCGCGCTGGTGGAGGACGCCATCGCCGCGGCGCCCGAGCGCTTCGTGCTGCACGGGCGCGACGAGGCGCGCTCGACCGAGGTCGGCGGCGAGGCGGTCCATTTCGGCACCGGGGGCGCTGCGGTTCTGACGCTCGACCTCGACACCGGCCTCTACCCAGAGCCAACGCATGATGCCGCGCGCCCACTGTTCGAGGCCTCGAATGCGCCTCAAAGGACCAGGTTCTCCGACGCCGTCGCGCGGTCGCGGTTCTGCTCGGTGCTTGTCTGTGCGTTGAAGCACAGCAGAAGGCCCTCATGCGTTGGCCCTGGGCCTCCACCGCCCCTCGGCGCTGCGCGACCTGCACGACCTCACCCGGCTTCGAGCGCCGCCGACCCATGCGGCGATGGAGCGCGACCACCTCTACCCTCGCCTCGCCGACCGCGATGCGCCCGTCGTCTGGGCCGAGAAGTGCGGCGAGGACGCCTGGAGCCGGGCCCGCCGCATCGCCAGGCGGGTGCTGGAGACCCGCAGGCCCGAGCATCTCGACCCCGCGCAGGACGCCGCGATCCGCGCCGCCCTCCCGATCCTTCCATGAGGATCCTCCGGGCGCCCCTCTCACCCCTGCACCGAGAGCGAGCCCGCGAGCCAGGGGAAGCGCTCCAGCGCCGGGGCGACGGTCGCCTCGCGGATCAGCCGGCGCATGATCGCGGCGATGGCCTCGGCGACCTCCGCGGACGAGTCGGGCTGGGTGAGGAGCGAGACGTAGCGCGCGAACCCCGCGATCGGCAGCGGGCGCAGCGCGACCTCGCCCTGGAAGCGCTGGGCGCGGAGGTAGGTGCCGACCGTGGTGATGGCCCACCCGTTGCCCGAGGCCACCAGCGCCATGATCGACTGCGCGCTGTCGATCTCGTAGCGGTTCTCGAGCGCGATCCCGCTGCGCCGCAGATGCGCCTCGACCTGGCGACCGATCAGATGCTCGGGGTTGAAGCGCAGGAACGGCAGCCCCGAGCGGCCTTCGAGGTAGCGCCCCTCGGGGTGGTCGCTCCCGCGCGGAACCGCGAGCACGAAGGGGTCGCGCAGGAGCACCCGGTCGCTCAGCCCCTCGGCGCCCTGCGGGGGGTCGGTGGCGATGGCGATGTCGAGTCGACGCTGCTGGACGAGGCGCACGGCGCGGTGACTTGGTTCCATCTTCAGCGTCAGGCGCATCCGGGGCATGGTTTGGGCGAGCGTCACGGCGAGCTCGGGGGCGATGCGGCTCTCGAAGTCGTCCATCATGCCGATCGAGAGCGCGCGGGTCTGGGCCAAGCCGCCGATGGCGCTCTCGCGGCCGGCCATGCGGATGTGGCGCAGCCCCTCCTCGATCCGGCGCAGGAAGTTCGTCCCCGCCGCCGTCAGCACCATCGGCCGCCGCGTGCGGTCGATCAGAACGAGCCCCAGCGCAGCCTCCGTGCGGGTCAGATGGCGCGAGACGGAGGAGATCGACAGGCCCACCTCGTCGGCCGTCGCCTGGAGCGAGCCCGTGCGGGCCGTCACCTCGAAGACCTCGAGCGCCCGGATCGAGAGCTTCGACATCGACATCCTCCGGCACCCTCCATCGCTCATGCCGCCCCCACAGCGATATACGACGATCTCGAAACGGGGCTCCGAATAGATGCCGTATCGGGCCGTTTCGGGTGGCAGGCGTCCGGGGGTCGTCTCTTGTGATGGCTGCGCCGGATCGGGTGGTGGACCGCAGCGAGGGAGGAGGGACAGACATGGAGCATTCCATCAGCATCGATGTCTCGCTGGAGCCAAGCAGCATGTGCGTCCTCATGCGGCCGACGCCGTCGTGCGCGAGGCCAAGGTCATGAGCGAGCCTGACGCGGCAAAGAGCAAAGCCATTGAAGTGTGGTTGCGCTTCGCGGCCCTTCGGGTCAGGACGAGGCCCGCATCGGCCAGCAGGGCACGCACGCGCGGCTCTGGGCGCGCCGCGGCACGCGCCCGCGGGCACCGAAGGACGGCCGCCACGCCTGGGCCCATGTCTTCGGGGCCATCTGCCCCGCCCGCGCGACCGGCGCCGCCCTCGTCATGCCCTACCCGAACACGCACGCAATGAGCGCCCACCTCGCGGAGATCGGCCGGCACGTCTCGCCCGGCGCCCCGCCATCCTCGTCCTCGACGGCGCCGGATGGCACAAATCCAAGGCCCTCGCCGTCCCGGCCAAGGTCGTGTCCGTCAATGAGGTGTAATTTCGGGTGTGTGCGGCGCGGCAAACAGGATGAGACTCGCGCGACAATCAGGATGAGAGGGCGCGGCGCGGCCTCGGACGAAGGGAGGGCGTAGCCCGACCGGAGATCGGGGCCGCGCCGCGTCGGTCTCCGCCGCAGGCGGGGGCGCCGGGTGATCGCGGTCGGCCGGGTAGAAGGGCGTTTTCTCCATCGTGAGGAGCGCCCGTGCCCGGCCGCCACGTGACCGATCACCAGATGAGGCTCTTCATGACCCACCGTTCGACCGACCCGGTCCCCATCGCTGCGGCCAAGGCCGGGTTCAGCACGGCCACGGGCTACCGGATCGCGCAGGACCCGCGCCCGCCCTCGACGACGCGGGCGCCGCGCGGCCGGCGCCGGCCCGACCCGCTCGAGGGCGTCTTCGACGAGGAGGTGGTGCCCATGCTCGAGGCCGCGCCGGGGCTGAGGCCCGTGGCCGTCTTCGAGGAGCTCGTGCGCCGCCACCCCGACCTCGGCGCCGGCGTGCGTCGGACGCTCGAGCGCCGCATCCGTGGATGGCGCGCGCTGCACGGGCCCGAGCGGGAGGTGATCTTCCGCCAGCGCCACGAGCCCGGGCGGCTGGGGCTGTCGGACTTCACCGACGCGGCCGGCCTCGGCGTCATCGTGGCCGGCGTGCCGCTCGACCACCGGCTCTACCACTTCCGCTTGGCCTTCAGCGGCTTCGAGCACGTCCACGCCGTGCTGGGCGGGGAAAGCTTCGTGGCGCTGGCCGCAGGCCTCCAGAACGCGCTGTGGAGTCTCGGCGGCGCGCCCCACGAGCACCGAAGCGACAGCCTCTCCGCGGCGTTCCGCAACCTCGACCGCGAAGCGGGGGCGGACTGGACCAGGCGCTACGAGGCGCTTTGCGGCCACTACGGGATGGCCGCGACGCGCAACAACCGCGGCCTGGCCCACGAGAACGGCGCCATCGAGGGCCCGCACGGCCATCTCAAGCGCGCCATCGCGGACGCGCTGCTGCTGCGGGGCTCGCGGGACTTCGAGGACCTTGCCGCCTACCGCCGGTTCCTCGACGAACTCGTCGGGCGCAGAAACGCTCGGACCCTGTTGGCGAAGTCGCTGTTACGCCGCGAGTGCGGCGAAGCGCGAGGTTCTGGTGGGGGCGAGGGGGCGCTGAGCGAGCCATGCGGCGAGGCGGTCGAGGTCGATGGCCGCGGCCGTGACGACGCTCTGCAGGCCCGCCTTGGCCAGCCCGCGGTAGCGCGCCCTGCGCAGGCCGAAGGCGCGCACGCCCTGCGAGATCGTGCCCTCGACGCCCCGACGCTGGCCGTAGAGCTTCCGACCCGCCTCGGTTGTGAGCCGCGCTCTGGCAGCGGCGACCGCCTCGTGCTCTAGGCGGGGCAAAAGGCCGAGCTGGCGGCCCGGCCCCCGCGTGCAGCGCCGGCGCGAGGGGCATGGTCTGCACTCCGTCGGGTTGAACCCGACACGGATGAAGCGCTGGCCCGAGGCTCCCCTGGTGTACTGACCCCATTGGGTGCTGATGCGCCCCTCCGGGCAACGCATTTGCCGCCTCTCCCAGTCCACCGTGAAGTCGGTGACGCGGAAGGCGCCCTCCTCTCGGGCCTGCCAGCTCAGGTCGGGTCGCGGTGGCCCGACGAGCTCGATGCCGTGACGCTCGCGCGCGGCGACGATGTGATCGCCGCTGACGTAGGCTGCACAGGCCGGATGCTCGGACGGGGCCAGCCCCCTGGCGGCCAGCGCGTCGTGGATCCCTTCGGTGCGCATCGCCTCGTGCACGTTGGCCTGGGTCGCCTCGGCGTGCACGATCAAGCGCGGCGCCCCAGGGTCGCAGGTCTCGGTGAGATGGACCATGTAACCCGTCCAGTTGGTGCCGCCTTTGGATCGGAAGCGGGCCTCGGTCTCGTATGGGCTCTCGACCCGGTCGCCGGGGCCGCGCCCCTGCACCGGTCGCAGCCGCACGCGGCCGGGTGCGCCATCGCCCCCACCTCCCATGGGCTCGTCCTCCGACCCCGGCATGACCTGCTCGAAGTGGCGTGCCCAGACGCGGCGCAGCACAGCGATCGCCGGCAGTTCTCCCACGCCCTCAGGCGCCTCCCCGCCATCCAGGGCATCGAGCAGGTGGAAGCCATCCGTGCCCACTTGGATGGCGTAGGCGTCGCGCTTGGCAGGGGTGGCGGGCAGCCGGGTGTCCTCGACGCGCCGGTCATAGCGCCCGTGCCATTCGGCCCGCGCCATCTCGCGCAGCCAGTCGGAGGCGACCGCGGCGATGGCGTTCAACGCAGCGCGCAGCGTCTCGGCCAGGAGCTCCAGGCGATTGAGTGTGCGGACGGCGGCGAGCACGTGAGTGCTGTCGGTGCGGCTGCGCCCGCGGGCCTTGAGGAGCCCGCCTTCGCGGGCAGCGTCCAGCAGCCGGTCGAGCAGGCATCCGCCGGCTTCGTGCTCGAGCAGGCGCGAGCGGAACTCGCACAGCACCGAGAAGTCGAAGCCGGCATCGTCCAGCTCGAGGGCGAGCAGGTACTTCCAGTCGATCCGGCCGCGCACGGCGTCGGCCGCCTGCCGGTCGCTGAGCCCCTCGCGGAACTGCATGAGCGTGGCCAGCGCCAGGCGCCAGGGCGCGTAGCCAGGTTGCCCTCGCCGGGGGTAGAGGTCGGCGAAGTCGGCGTCCTCGAACACCGGACCGAGCCGATCACGCAGAAGCAGATACGGGTTGCCGCGCCGGAACGCGGCCCGGGCGACGCGGGCGGTGGTCTCGGGCACCGGCGGGAGCGGTTGCGGGCGGAGCGACATGGGCGGCCTCGCGGACGGGACGCCCATCCTATAATATCACCCGCCTCAGTCCCACGACTTCGCCAACAGGGTCCGGTCCTTTCAGAAAGGTTGCGGCCGCGACGCCAGCGACGGGAGGACGAGCGGCCCGAAGACGGCCCGGGCCTGCCGAGCGGTCCCCGTCCGCCGGGCGGGCGATGCCCCCGGGCCCGCGAGCGCGCCGCTCGGCGCGGCGATGGACGCGCCGAAGAAGTCCCGGCTCGAGGGGAGCAAGCCGTGCGCGGGGGCGACGCGCTCGGCCCCGATCCCGGCCGGGAAGACGGCCGCCGCGGCGTCGGAGGCCTCGATCCCCGGCCTGCGGCGTCGGGCCCCGCGACGCCGGCCGGTGACGGCGCCCCTCGCACGGGCCGCAGGCGAGGCGGCGCGAGGGCTCGCGCTGGGAGGGGCGCGCATGGGGGGCCGCGCTAGCCCCGCGTCAGGATCGCCGCCAGCTCGACATGGGCCGACCAGCGGAACTGGTCCACGACGTGCACCGGGCCGAGCCGGTAGCCGCCCGCCACCATCACGGCCGCGTCGCGGGCGAAGGTCGCGGGCTCGCAGGAGACGCAGGCCACCCGCGCCGGGCCGTGGGCCGCGAGCGCCGCGGCCTGCGCGCCCGCGCCCGCGCGCGGCGGGTCCAGGACCACGGCGTCGAAGCGCGCGAGCTCGTCGCCGGCGAGGGGGCGGCGGAAGAGGTCGCGCGCCTCGGTGGTGACGCGCCTGAGGCCCTGGGCCCCGCGCCAGCCGGCCGCGAGCGCGTCGAGCGCCATGGCGTCGGCCTCGACGGCGTGGACCTCGGCGCGCGCGGCGAGCGGCAGCGCGAAGGTGCCGCAGCCCGAGAACAGGTCGGCCACCCGCGCGGCGCCGGCGAGCCCGGCGCGGACCACCGCCACGAGCGCCGCCTCGCCCTGCCGCGTGGCCTGGAGGAAGGCGCCGGGCGGCGGCACGACGCGCGCCGCCCCGAGGCGCTGCGCCGGCGGCGCGGCCTGGGCCACCCCCTCGCCGTCCCAGGACAGCCGCGCCCACCCCGCATCGCGCGCGACCCCCGCCAGCCGCTCGCGCAGCGCCGCGTCGAGCGGCCGCCCGCCCCTGGCCGCGACGTCCACGCCCTCGGGCGCGTCGGTGAGCGTGAGCGCCATGGCGCCCGCGCGCGAGGCCCCCGCCGCCACGAGCGCCTCGCAGGCGGGCAGCGCCGCGGCGAGCGAGGGCAGCAGGATCCGGCACTCGGGGATCGCGGTCACCGCGTCCGAGGCGCGCGCGTGGAAGCCCACCACCGCGCCGCGCCTCAGCCGCCGGCCCGAGAGCGTGGCCCGCCTGCGGCTCATCGGCGGCGAGGTGGCGACGCCGGCGATCTCGGCCTCGATCCCCCGCGCCAGGAGCGCGCGGCGCACCCGATCGGCCTTCCAGCGCGCGACGAAGGCGTCCGAGGCGTGCATCAAGGCGCAGCCGCCGCAGGCGCCGTGATGCGGGCAGGGCGCGCGGACGCGGTGCCCGGAGGGCTCCAGGATGCGCGGCGCGGCGATCCGTCCGTCCCGCGCCTCGCCCGCCACGACCTCGCCCGGCAGCGCGCGGGCGATCCGCAGGCCTCTGGCGACGCCCTCGCCCCGGCGGTCGAGGCGCTCGACGGTCAGGGGATCGCGGGCGGACGCCGCGCCGCTCACAGCCCCCCCGCGCCCCCCCGATTCGCGCCCGCCCGACTCGCGCCCGTCCGATCCGCATCCGTCCATGCCGCGCTCACCTCGCCGCGTCGCGCCCACCAGGGCCATCGCGTGCCGCCCGCCGCGCCCGCGCGCCTACTCCGCCGCCTCGCGCGCGCCGATGAAGCCGCCCGACTGGCGCTCCCAGTAGCGCGCGTAGAGGCCGCCTCGGGCGAGAAGCGCCTCGTGGGCGCCGTCCTCGACGATGCGGCCGTGGTCGAGCACGACGATCCGGTCCATCGCCGTCAGCGTCGAGAGACGGTGGGCGATGGCGAGCACGGTCTTGCCCTCCATCACGCGCTCCAGGGCGGCCTGGATCGAGGCCTCGACCTCGCTGTCGAGCGCCGAGGTCGCCTCGTCGAGCACCAGGATCGGGGCGTCCTTGAGGATGGCGCGGGCCAAGGCCACGCGCTGGCGCTGGCCGCCCGAGAGCTTGACGCCGCGCTCGCCGAGATGGGCGTCGTAGCCCGGCCTGCCCCTGAAGTCCTGGAGGTCGAGGATGAAGCCGTGCGCCTCGGCGCGCTTCGCCGCCTCCACCATCTCGGCCTCGGTGGCGTCGGGGCGGCCGTAGAGGATGTTGTCGCGCGCCGAGCGGTTGAACATCGCCGTCTCCTGGGTGACGAGCGCGATGTCGCGGCGCAGGCTCTCCTGGGTGACGTGGGCCACGTCCTGCCCGTCGATCGTCACGCGGCCCCCTTCGGGGTCGTAGAGGCGCAGCAGCAGGCTGACGAGCGTGGACTTGCCGGCCCCCGAGGCGCCGACCACGCCGACGCGGCTCCCGGGCTCGATCGCGAGGTCGATGCCCCGGATCCCGCCCGTCTCGCGGCCATAGGCGAAGGTCACGTCCTCGAAGGCGATCCGGCCCTCGGTGACGCGCAGGGCCTCGGCGTCCGGCGCGTCGGTGAGGCCGTGCGGCGGCGTGAGCGTGTTCATGCCGTCCTCGACCTCGCCGAGGTTGGCGTACATCTGCATGAGCGTGAAGCTGACCCAGCCCGTCATCTGGGCGATGCGGATCGAGATCGCGCCCGAGGCCGCGATGTCGCCGGGGCTGGCCGCGCCGCGCGACCACAGCCACAGCGTCGCCCCGATCAGCAGCACCGGCAGGATGCCGGCGGCCGTCATCAGCGCGAGGCGGAACCCGCTGGCGAGCCAGCCGAACTCGGCCGCGCGCTCGCGGTAGGTCTGCATCGCGCCCAGGGCCGCGCGGTCCTCGTGCTCGGCATGGGCGAAGAGCTTGACGGTCTTGATGTTGGTGATGGTGTCCACGACCTGGCCCGAGACCATCGCGCGCGAGCCCGCGCGCGCGGCCGAGCGCACCCGCACCCGCGGCATGAACCAGCGGATCAGCAGGAGGTAGCCGACGAGCCAGACGGCCAGCAGCAGCGCGACCCAGGGGTCGATCGCCACCAGCAGGAGCACGGAGCCCAGGAGCGAGGCCAGCGCGAAGGCCACCACGTTGATGAACTCGGACGTGATCTCGGTGACGGCCCGGGCGGCCTGCATCTGCTTCTGGGCGATGCGGCCGGCGAAGTCGTCGTCGAAGAAGCGCACCGCCTGGCCCATGGTCCAGCGGTGCAGCCGCGAGAGCACCAGCGGGTTGACGTTGGGCTGCACGACGATGGCGTTGGCCGCGGCCGAGGCGCCGAACGCCAGGGGGCGCGCCAGCATGAAGAACGCGGCCGCCCCGATCAGCATGAGGGCGTTCTCGCCGAAGAACGCGGCGGCGCCCGAGCCCAGCGCGCCGTCGATCACGGCGCCCAGGATCAGCGCCGAGACCACCTCCAGCGTGCCCGCGAGCGCCGACAGCACGGCCGCCACGGCGAGCACCGGCATGGCGCCGCGCAGGCACCAGGCGAAGAAGGCGTAGAGCGTGCGCGGCGGCGGGCCGTCCGCGTGCTGGAACGCGTCGATCAGCGCCACGGGCGCGCGCAGGCGGTCCAGGAGGGCGCCGACGCGGCCTCGTGCCGCGCGGCCCGTCGTCGGATCGGAGACGGTGGTCACTGCGCGGCGATCTCCCTCGGGTTCGGATCCGCGCCCGCCCCGGCGCTCGGGTTCGCGCCGGCGTCCCGGTCGTCGTCGGTGTCGATGAAGCCGCCGGACTGGCGCGACCAGAAGCGCGCGTAGAGGCCGCCTCGGGCGAGCAGCTCGGCATGGGTGCCCTCCTCCACGATGCGGCCCTCGTCGAGCACGACGATCCGGTCCATGCGCGAGAGGGTCGAGAGCCGGTGCGCGATGGCGATGACGGTCTTGCCCTCCATCATGCCGCGCAGCGTCTCCTGGATCTCGGCCTCGACCTCGCTGTCGAGCGCGGAGGTCGCCTCGTCGAGCACCAGGATCGGCGCGTCCTCCAGGATGACGCGGGCCAAGGCGATGCGCTGGCGCTGGCCGCCCGAGAGCTTGACGCCGCGCTCGCCCACCCGCGCGCCGTAGCCGCGGCCGTCCTCGGCGTCCGCCAGGGTCGGGATGAAGTCGTGGGCGCGGGCGCGGGTTGCTGCCTCGACCATCGCCTCGTCGGACGCCTCGGGCCGGCCGTAGACGATGTTCTCGCGCACGCTCCGGTGCAGGAGCGAGCTGTCCTGCTGCACCATGCCGATGGCGCGGCGCAAGCTGTCCTGCGTCACGCCGCGCACGTCCTGCCCGTCGATCGCGATCCGCCCCCCTTCCGCGTCGTAAAAGCGCAGCAGCAGCTTGACGAGCGTGGACTTGCCCGCGCCCGAGCGGCCGACGACGCCGAGCTTCTCGCCCCCGCCCACGGTGAGGTCGAGCGCCTCCAGCCCGCCCTGCCCGCGGCCGTAATGATGCGTCACGCGCTCGAACTCCACGCGCCCCTCGGTGAGCCGCAGGGGCCGCGCGTCGGGCGCGTCCACCAGCGCGATCGGCTGGGCGATGGTCTCCATCCCCTCGGCCACCACCCCGAGCGAGCGGAAGAGCGAGGAGACCGCCCACATGACCCAGCCCGTCATCGCGTTGAGCCGCAGCACCAGCGCCGAGGACGCGGCGATCACGCCGACCGAGGCCGCGCCCTGCGACCACAGCAGCACCGCCCAGCCGACCACGCTCACGATCAGCAAGCCGTTGAGCGCCACCAGCGCCACGTCCATGATCGTGTAGAGCCGCATCTCGCGCGCGAAGGTCGCGCGCGTGTGCTCGATCGCCTCGCGGCCATGCGCCAGCTCCCGGCCCCCATGGGCGAAGAGCTTGACGGAGTGGATGTTGGTGTAGGCGTCCACGACGCGGCCCGTGGTGGACGAGCGCGCGTCGGACGCGGCCTTCGAGGCCGCCCCCACCCGCGTCATCGTCCAGCGCACGAGGACGCCGTAGAGCACGAACCACACCAGCAGAGGGATCGCCAGGCGCAGGTCGGCGTCGGCCAGCAGCACGGCGGCCCCGATCAGGTAGGCCAGCGCGAAGGCGATGGCGTCGAACACCTGGAACACCGCCTCGCCGGCGGCGGGGGGCGCCTGCATCACGCGGTTGGCGATGCGCCCCGCGAAGTCGTTCTCGAACCAGCCCACCGACTGGCGCAGGACGTGCTTGTGCGCGCGCCAGCGGAACAGCGTGCCGTAGTTCGGCATGATGGTGTTGTTCAGCAGAAGCACGTCGAGCGCCTGGAGCGCCGGGCGCGCGAGCAGCACGAAGGCGGCCGCGAGCGCAAGCTCCAGGCCATAGTCGGACCACACCGCCTCGGGGTCGGCCGAGCCCAGGAGATCCACCACCCGGCCCATGTACCAGATCAGCCCGATCTCGACGGCGGCCACGACGAAGGAGACCACCGCGGTGATCGCGAACACGCCGTAGAAGGGCCGCGACCACTCGCGCATGAACGCCCACAGGCGGCGCGGCGGCGCGTCGGTCTCGTCATGGGGCCCGTAGGGGTCCACGAGACCTTCGAAGAAGCGGAACATGGGGGCTCCCGGGAGTCACCGGCCGATATAGGGCCATGCGGGGCGCGAGGGAACCGGGGGCTCCCGCCCCCGAACCCCCGCTGGGGGCACGCGTGCCCGTCCCTCGGGCTTACGCGGCGCCGTCAGGCGCCACGGTCCCTCGGAACCCCCGCGACTAGGTGCCCAGCACCAGGCGCATCAGCTCGTCCCGGCCGAGCGCGAAGCCCGAGGCGATCCAGGCGGCCTCGGCCTTCTTCAGCGCGGCGCCGAGCGCGGGGCCGGAGAGCGCGGGCATCAGGTCGGCGGCTCGAAGGGGAAACGTCGCGGCGGCGGCGCGGGCGAGGGTGTCGTCGAGGTCCGGCGGCACGGCTCCGCCCCCCTCCGCCGCCCGCGTCGAGACGTGGGAGGGAGGATCGGGCCTCGCCGCCTCACGCGAACCGCCCTCGTGCCGCGCCCGAGCGCGCCCCGCGGCCGGCCGCGGTTCGAGAGCGCCCCCCCCCGGAGGGCCCGGCCCGCCAGACGCCGCCCGCACGAGCGCCACGTCGAGCGCGGCGTCCACGCCGTGCCGCCAGGCGACCTCCTGCGGCGACATGCCCCGCTCCAGCGCCTCGCGCCGCACGCCCAGCGCCCGCGCCTCGGCGCGCGACAGGCGCCAGCGGCCGGACACGTCATCGCCGCCCATGGCCACGAGCCGCCGCTGCCAGGACAGGGTCCGCCCCGCCTCGACCGCCACCAGCGGCTCCACAGCCGAGGGGTCGGCCCCAGGCGCCACGCGGCCGAGCACGTCCGCATCCTCCATCGCCAGCAGGCTTGGCCCCGGATCGGGCGCCCCGAGCAGCCGCTTCATCTCCGAGCCCACCCGCTCGCCCGAGAGCCGATCGACGCCCCCGGCCAGCCGCGCGCAGGCGGCGAGGCCCTGCGCGTCGAGCGCCCCGCGCCCATACCAGGCGTGGAACCGGAAGAAGCGCAGGATCCGCAGGTGGTCCTCGCGGATGCGCGCCTCCGGGTCGCCCACGAAGCGCAGGCGGCGCGCGAGGAGGTCGGGCAGGCCTCCGAGCGGGTCCACCAGCCGCCCGCAGGCCTCGGCGTAGAGCGCGTTCATGGTGAAGTCGCGTCGCGCGGCGTCCTCGGCCACCTCGCCCGAGAAGGCCACGACGGCGTGGCGCCCGTCGGTCTCCACGTCGCGGCGGAAGGTCGTGACCTCGTGCGGCACGCCGCCCGAGACCACCGTGACCGTGCCGTGCGCGATCCCCGTCGGCACCGCCTTCATCCCCGCGGCCTTTGCGAGCGCGCTCACCCGCTCGGGGACCGCATCGGTGGCCAGATCCACGTCGGCCACGGGGACGCCCAGCAGCGCGTTGCGCACGCAGCCTCCGACAACGAGCGCCCGGTGCCCGCCCCCCGCGAGCGCGGCCATCACGCCCTGCGTCGCGGGCGCGTCGAGCCACGCGCCCGCGACGCGCGGCGGCTCGGCCGCCCCGCCGCCCGAGCCCACGGGGACGGTCGGGCGCGATCCTCCCCGCGGGCCCGTCACGCCCCGTCCTGCCCGAGCGACGACCGACGCCCTTGACCCACGCCCCCCGCTGGAGTCCCGCGCTCCCTCGGGCTCGTCCCCGGCGCGGGCCCCTCAGGTCGATCTCGCATGCGATCCCCCTCCGAGGCCCATGGCCCGCCCGGTGCTCGCCCGCGGGCCGCGACGCGGCCGACGCGCCTTCGCCACGCGCCACCCCGCGTCGCCGGCGGCCGCTTCGCCAGCCCCTCGGCGTCGGCCGGGCCCGCGCGACCCCTCCGGCCCGGCTCCGCTCGGGGGGATCCGCCGAGCGCCCGCGCCGCTCGGGGCCACCGCCCGCGGCGACCGGTGAGCCGCGCCCAGGCGCCTCAAACCATCCGGTCCGCCAGCGCCCGGGCGATCCGCGCGGTGGCGCCCCAGACGTAGTGCGGCCCCCAGGGCACGGCGTAGTAGCGCCGCTCGGCCCCGCGCCACAGCCGCGAGCGCACGGCGTAGGCGGACGGGTCGAGGAGGTGGCGCAGCGGCACGGTGAAGGCCTCCTCGACCTCGCCCGCCTCCGGGCGCGCCTCGAACGCCGCGAGCACCCGGCCCACCACCGGCGTGATCCGAAAGCCCGTGACGGTCTCGTGCGGCGCAAGCCTGCCCAGCACCTCGACGGCCCCGGGCGCCAGGGCGATCTCCTCGTGGGCCTCGCGCAGCGCGGCGGCCTCGGGCGAGGCGTCCGCCGGCTCCAGCTTGCCGCCCGGGAACGCCACCTGGCCCGGATGGTGGCGCAGCGCCGAGGAGCGCTTGGTGAGCCACACCACCGCGCCGCCGGGCCGGTCCTCGATCGCGATCAGCACGGCGGCCTCCCGCAGCCGGCGCCGGGGGGGGAGCGCCTGCGCCGCGCGGTTGAGGTCGAAGTCCGAGGACGGCGCGCCGGGCGCGGCCAGCGCCGCGCGCAGGCCCGCGAAGGGGTCAACCGCGTCCATTCGCGCGCCGGTCCTCACCCGCCTCGCCGCCGTTCCGGGCGCTCGCGCCGAGCGTCGCGGGGTCGAGCTCGTAATGCGCGCCGCAGAACTGGCAGTCGGCGGTGACGACGCCTCCTTCGGTGGTCATGCGCGCGATGTCCTCGTCCGAGTAGACCGAGAGCGTCTCGCGCACCTTCTCGGGGGCGCAGGTGCAGCCGAAGCGCAGCGGCTGGGCGTCGTAGACGCGCGGGCCCTCCTCGTGGAAGAGCCGCACCAGCAGGTCGGTGGGCGCCACCGCCGGCCCCGCCAGCTCGATCGCCTCCGCCGTGTCGAGGAGCGTGTTGGCGCGCCCCCACGCCTCCCCCTCCTCGCCGTCGAGGAAGTCGGACGCCCCCATCAGCCCGCCCTCTCCCGAGCCGCCCTCGCCGCTCGCGAAGGGCGAGGCCTTGGGCATGTGCTGGAGCATCACGCCGCCCGCGCGCCAGCTCTCGGCGCCGCCGGGCTCCGTCGAGCGGCCGAAGGAGAGCGCGAAGCGCGTGGGCAGCTGCTCGGACTGGGCGAAGTAGGTCTCGGCGCAGGCCGCGAGCGAGCCGCCCGCGATCGGCGTGATGCCCTGATAGGGCGTCGTGCCCTCGCCCTGGTCGATCAGGATGGCGAAGTAGCCCCGCCCGATCAGCGAGAAGGGCGCGGCGCCGGGATCCGCCGCGGCCAGGCGCTCGGGGTCGTGGCCGGCATAGGCCCGGAGGCGCGCGGGCTCCCCTTCCGCCTCGGGCGCGTAGTAGTCGGCGGCGATGAGCCGCACCGGCCCGTCGCCGCGCACCTGGATCGAGAGCTTCCAGCGCAGCTTGACCGCCTGACCGATCAGCGCCGTCAGCAGCACGGCCTCGG
This sequence comes from uncultured Alphaproteobacteria bacterium, assembly GCA_963799455.1. GTDB lineage: Bacteria > Pseudomonadota > Alphaproteobacteria > Rhodobacterales > Rhodobacteraceae > CAWCXF01. Next base: position 1,464,038 of record CAWCXF010000008.1, read on the forward strand.
CCACCAGCGCCTCGACCGGGCCCGGGTAGTCGTGCTGCGACAGCACACCGTCGAGCACGCCGCCCAGGCGCGCGACGCGCCCGCGGATGTCCGATCGGTCGAGCTGGAAAGGCAGGACGCTGTCGTCCCAGGTGATCCGGGCGCCGAGGCTCATGGGGTTCCCTCCGCCGGGTCCGCCCGGCATGCCAACGCAGCCGGGCCCTCCCGGCATACCAACGCAGCCGGGTCCGCCCGGCATACCAACAGCGCCGGGCCCTCCCGGCAGGCCAACGCAGCCGGGCGGACCCGGCATACCGGCCCGATATGGGGGCGTCCAGCGAGGCGCCAAGGAGGGCCAGCGAGGGCGGAGGAGGCGGCGACGACGATCCGGCGCGTGGGTCAGCCGCCACCGCCCGCCCGGCGCCACCGGCCGCGGCTGGGCGTCTACGCCGTGATCCGCCTGGGCGGGGGCGTGCTCCTGACGGTGCAGGCGGACGGCCTGGGCGCGCCCGAGGCCCAGCTTCCGGGCGGCGGGATCGACCCCGGCGAGCAGCCGCTCGCGGCGCTCGGGCGCGAGGTGATGGAGGAGACCGGCTGGAGCCTCGCAGCCCCGCGCCGGCTCGGCTGCCCACCGCGTCTTCGACCGCGTGCCGGCCGCGGTCTTCGGGGGCGGGCGGACCGGCGGGCCGCGCGAAGGATCGGGTGGCGCGGGCGCGTCGGGTCCGGTCGGCGGGCGGGAGGGCGATCGCGGCCCCGCCCACGGCGCCGATCCGGGGGACGGACGGGTCAGGGCCGAGAAGGTCCGCGCGGTCTGCGCCGCACGCCGGCTCGGCCCCCCGAGCGAGCCCGGCCACGCGGCCGTGGTGCCGAGCGTCGAGGACGCGCTCCTGGCGCTCGCCGGTCCCGGGCAGGCCGCAATGGTCCGCCGGGCGAGGGCGATGGGCCTCGTCCGGCCGCCCCGGTCCGCCGCCCCGGTCCGCCGCCCCGGTCCGCCGCCCCGGTCCGCCGGCGGGGCTGCTCAGGCGCCGCGATACTCGACCAGCGCCATCGAGACGTCGTCGGCAAAGTCGCGCCCGCCCGCGTGGACGCCCAGATCGGCCATCAGCGCCTCCAGGAAGGGCCGGCCGGTCAGGCCCGCCCGCGCGCGGGCGAGGCGCGCCAGACCCTCCTCGTCGAGCATGGCGCCGGAGGGATCCTCGCACTCGGTCACGCCGTCGGAGTAGACCAGCAGCCGGTCGCCGGGCGCGAGCCGCAGCGCGTGCTCGTCCCAGGCCGCGCCCTCGATCAGGCCCACCGGAAGGCCCCCGCCGCCGGCGAACTCCACCCCCCCGCCCGCGCGCAGCACCAAGGGCGGCGGGTGGCCGGCCTGGGCGAAGGCGATGCGGCCGGTGGACAGGTCGAGATCGGCGTAGAGCAGCGTGAAGTAGATGTCGGTCCGCATCTCCTCGAGCGTGAGCGCGTTGAGGCGGGAGGCGACCTGGGCGGGCGGCAGGCCCCGCACGCCGTCCTCGCCCGAGAGCGCCACGTTCTGGCGCCGGTCGCCGGTGGCGAGGTAGCCCGCGAGCCGCGCCGACATCAGCGCCGAGGTGATGCCGTGGCCCGACACGTCGATGCCGTAGAGCCCCACGCGGGTCGCCGAGGCGCGGAAGAAGCCCACCAGGTCGCCCCCGACATGGCCCGAGGAGCGCAAGGAGAGCGTCACCTCGGCGGCGCCGAAATCCTCGTGCCAGCGGCGCACCAGCGCGTGCTGGAGCTTTCGCGCCTGCTCGAGGTCGCGCTCGATCGCGGCGTTGAGCGCGCGCACCTTCTCGAGCGCCTCGCTGCGCTTGCGGCTGGTGTCGCGCAGCGCCTCCTGCATCGCCAGGATCCGCTCGCCCGCCTTGAGGCGCGCGACCAGCTCGGCCTTGTCGATGGGCTTGGTGAGGAAGTCGTCGGCGCCCGCCTCGAGCCCCTCGGCCACGTCGGCCTTCTCGCCCTTCGAGGTCAGCAGGATGAAGTAGACGTAGCCGCCCTCGCCCTCGTCCTCGCCCTGGGCGTCCGCGCGCAGCGCGCGGCACAGGTCGAGCCCCGAGATCCCCGGCATCATCCAGTCCGACAGCACGATGTCCACGGGCCGCTCGCGGGCGAGGGCGAGCGCCTGCTCGCCGCTCTCGGCCTCGATCACCTCGACGGCGAGGCCCGCGAGCCGCGCGAGCATCAAGCGGCGCTCGACGCGGCTGTCGTCCACGACCAGCACGCGGCGCGGCGCGGACCCTTCCGGGCGGGCGCCCCTCTCGCGCGCCCGCACGCGGAGCGGGTCGGGCAGCGCGGCGGTGGCTCGTAGGGTCATGCGAGCGCCCTTCCTCTGCGTCGGCCTCGGGGACGGGCGCCTTATCGGAGCCGGGTCTTGACGGAGCCTTAAGGCCCGCGGCGCGATGCCCCCGACGCGACGGATCCGCGGCATGGCCCCCCCCCGGGATCGATCGAATGCGCCGCGCGTCGAGCCCTGCGCGAAACCTCCCGTTAGCCCCTCGCCCTCAGGATGGTCCCCCAGCGATGAGGCGGGAGGCGGCGCGATGGGCGGGGATCTGGTGAACTGGCGGCGGGTGGGCGAGCTCGAGGACGAGATCGGCGGCGAGGAGTTCGCCGAGGTGATCGAGATCTTCCTCGAGGAGTGCGACGCCGCCGCCGCGCGCCTGGGCGGGACGCGGGCCTTGGAGGCCGACCTGCACTTCCTGAGGGGTGCTGCGATGAACCTCGGGCTCGACCGGCTCGCGGCCGCCTGCCAGTCGGGCGAGCGCGCGGCGGCGGGCGGCGAGGGCGCGTCAGTGGACCGCGCGGCGATCGCAGCCCTCTACGACGCCTCGCGCGCGGCGCTGGTCGATGGGACGGCCCAGCGCGGCGCGGCCTGAGGCGCTGGACTGACGTGGGGGCCGAGGCCTTCGGTGCGGTGCCGGCCGAGCCCCGGACGGGCCGGGGCGGAGCGGGGCGGCGCGAGGCGCCCGGGCAGGGCACAGGGCGCGGGTGAGGCCGTTGGGGCTCACCCCAGCGCGCGGCCCTCGACCAGATGGCCGCAGAGCGTGGTGAGGACGGCGAGCGAGAGCATCGTCAGCGCCCAGTCGAGCGGAGCCGAGACGATCCCGACGAGCGCGCCGGGCAGGCCGGCGAGGGTCGCGAGGCTTCCGAAGGCGTTCGCGCCGAGGTTCAGCGCGAGGAGCGATACCGTCAAAACTGCGATGGCGCCCGCTGCCGGCCTCGTGCGGGCCCAGGCCTCGCCGAGCGTCATGCCCCCGCCCAACGCGAAGGCGGGCAGCGAGATCGGCAGGCGCAGAACGATCCAAGTCGCGGCGAGCTGGACCGTGAGCGGGACCAGGGCGAGCCACGGCCCGCCGGAGCCCGCAACCATCATCATCCGCACCGTGGTCACGACCACGGTGCGGACTCCCACGATCAGACCGATCAACAACGATGTCAGCACGTAGTTGACCACCAAGCGGCCGTTCCAAGGCGGGATCCAGCCCGAACCCTCCTCCAGAAGGACGTAGCGGTGCCAGCGCACCGCGATCCAGCTGACCATCGCCCATACGAAGAGCGCGAAGGCGAGCACTCCAAGGAGGACCGTCGAGAAGGACACGTTGGCGGATCCTCCGGATGAGCCGGTGAGGGCCTGGGCCAAGACGCTCCGGAGCCGCGCGATCACCCCCCCCCCGCGATCAATGCGAGCGGAAGCAGGCTCACACGCAAGGCCATGCCGAAGTTGCCCGTCACCTGCCGCACCGCATGGACCAGGATCCGAACGCCCCTCATCGCATCTCCCTCCGCCTTGCCGCCTCGCCGCGATCCCGCTATCGCCCGGCGACCGCGAACGAGGAGTTGACCCATGGCCGCGTCGCAGCGCCCTGCGCCCCGAAAGGTCGTCCTCGCCTATTCCGGCGGGCTCGACACCTCGATCATCCTGCGCTGGCTGAAGGAGACCTACGGCTGCGAGGTCGTCACCTTCACCGCCGACCTCGGCCAGGGCGAGGAGCTGGAGCCCGCGCGCGCCAAGGCGGAGGCGATGGGCGCCGCGGCCGTCCACGTCGAGGATCTGCGCGAGACCTTCGCGCGCGACTACGTGTTCCCGATGTTCCGCGCCAACGCGCTCTACGAGGGGCTCTACCTGCTCGGGACCTCGATCGCGCGGCCGCTGATCGCCCGCCGCCTCGTGGAGATCGCCCATGAGGAGGGCGCCGACGCCATCGCGCACGGCGCCACCGGCAAGGGCAACGACCAGGTGCGCTTCGAGCTGTCGGCCTACGCGCTCGACCCCGGCATCCGCGTGATCGCGCCCTGGCGCGAGTGGGATTCTCACCTCGCGCACGAAGCTCCTGGAGTTCGCGGGAGCCCACCAGATCCCCGTGGCGCGCGACAAGCGCGGCGAGGCGCCGTTCTCGGTGGACGCCAACCTCCTGCACACCTCGTCCGAGGGCAAGGTGCTGGAGGATCCGGCCCGGGAGGCGCCCGGATATGTCTACCAGCGCACGGTCGATCCCGAGGACGCCCCCGACGAGGCGCAGCACGTCGAGATCGGCTTCGAGCGGGGGGACGCGGTCTCGGTGGACGGCGAGCGCCTGTCCCCCGCGGCCCTGATCGAGCGGCTCAACGCGATCGGCGGGCGGCACGGGGTGGGCCGGCTCGACCTGGTGGAGGGGCGCACCGTGGGCATGAAGTCGCGCGGCATCTACGAGACGCCGGGCGGCACGATCCTGCTGGAGGCCCACCGCGGGGTCGAGCAGATCACGCTCGACCGGGGTGCCGCGCACCTCAAGGACCAGCTCATGCCGCGCTACGCCGAGCTGATCTACGACGGCTACTGGTTCTCCCCCGAGCGCCGGATGCTCCAGGCCGCGATCGACCTCTCCCAGGAGCACGTCACGGGCACCGCGCGGATCAAGCTCTACAAGGGCGCCGCCGCCTGCGTCGGGCGGTGGTCGGAGCGCTCGCTCTACTCAGAGGCCCACGTCACCTTCGAGGACGACGCCGGCGCCTACGACCAGGCCGACGCCGCCGGCTTCATCAAGATCAACGCGCTTCGCCTGCGCCTGCTGGCGATGCGCGAACCGGCGACTCGAAGATCGGCGGCTCGAAGATCGGCGGCTGAGCGACGATGGACGCTGAGCGCTTCCTCGACGCCCAGGCGCCGGTCTGGGAGACGGTCCGGGCGGAGCTGGCCGCGGGCCGCAAGCGCAGCCACTGGATGTGGTTCGTCTTCCCCCAGCTCGCGGGGCTCGGGCGCTCCTCGACGGCCGCGTTCTTCGGGTTGGGGGGCCTGGACGACGCGGCCGCCTACCTCGCCCATCCCGTCCTCGGCGCCCGCCTGATCGAGGCGTCGAGCCTGACGCTGGCCCATTCGGGCAAGCCGGCCGAGGCGGTCCTGGGCGCGGTGGACGCGCTCAAGCTGCGCTCCTGCGCGACGCTGTTCGGCCGCGTGCCGGGGGCGCCGAGCGTGTTCGGGGGGGTGGTGGACGCGTTTTACGACGGACCCTGCGAGCGGACGCTGGCGATGCTCGGCGCGGACGTGACGGGTGGGGACGCGTGACGGGCGGAGCCGCGCATGGCCTGCGCGCCCGTGCGGGGCCAGGGCGGGATCCGTCGCAACCCTGACAGCTGCGTGAGGAGCGCTCGACGCCCTTCCGCGCAAGCCCACCTGATCCTAAGGACGAAGCCGACATCGTTCGATCAGGGAGATCCGCCATGTTCCGACCCCTCGTGCTCGCCGCGGCCAGCGCCATGCTGGCCCCGGCCCTGGCCCCCGAGGCCCACGCCCAGCAGACCGAGACCGTCGTCGTGGCCGGCGGCTGCTTCTGGTGCGTCGAGGCCGACTTCGAGGGTGTCGAGGGCGTGAAGGAGGTCGTCTCTGGCTTCGCCGGCGGCACCGTCGAGAACCCGACCTACAAGCAGGTCGTGCGCGGCGGCACCGGGCACTACGAGGCCGTCGAGATCACCTACGACCCGGCGGTGATCGACGAGCGCCGGCTCTACGACCTGTTCCTGCGCTCGATCGACCCCTTGGACGCGGGCGGCCAGTTCTGCGACCGCGGCGACAGCTACCGCACCGCCATCTTCGCCGACGGCCCCGAGGAGCGCGCCGCCGCCGAGACCGCCATCGCCGCGGCCGAGGCCGAGCTCGGCGAGTCGATCGTCACGCCCGTGCTGGGCGCCGCGCCCTTCTACCCCGCCGAGGACTACCATCAGGGCTACTACGAGTCGGGCGACATCATCCTGACGCGCTTCGGGCCGTCCTCGAAGGCGACGGCCTACGACCGCTACCGCAGCGCCTGCGGCCGCGACGAGCGCGTGGCCGAGGTCTGGGGCGAGGACGCGCCCTTCGTGAAGCACGGCTCCTGAGGCCCGCGGGCGGGGCGGGGCGCGGTCCCGCGCGCCCCGCCCCCTGAGCCGCTCCCGACCCGGCATCGCCCCCGCCCAGCGCGGGCGGCGGCGAGTCGCCGTCGAGCCCCGGCGCGGCGCAGGCCCTCCTCCACGCCCTCGCCCGCGGGGCGGCGCACGTCACGCAGGCCGGCCGAAGCCCCGGCGCGCGGACGCAAGGAGCCCCGTCGATCCGGCCGAGCCGGTCCCTCCCCGCCCGCCCTGGCCGGGGAGGGTGTGCACGCCGCCCACGGCTCGGGCCGGGTCGTGGCGGCGGGGCGTTCAAAGGGCCGGCCCCCGCGCGTAGGCTGCGGCCCGGGACGGGAGGGCCGCGCGATGGACGCCACGCCGATGATGGCGCAATACCTCGAGATCAAGGCGGCGCATCCCGACGCCCTGCTGTTCTACCGCATGGGCGACTTCTACGAGCTGTTCTTCGAGGACGCCTCCGCGGCCGCCGAGGCCTTGGGCATCGCGCTCACCCATCGCGGCCGGCACGAAGGCGCCGCCGTGCCGATGTGCGGGGTGCCCGCGCATTCGGCCGAAGGCTACCTGGCGGCGCTGATCCGCGGCGGCTTCCGGGTCGCGGTCTGCGAGCAGATGGAGGAGCCGTCGGAGGCCAGGCGGCGCGGCTCGAAGGCGCTGGTGCGCCGCGAGGTGGTGCGCGTCGTCACGCCGGGCACGCTGACCGAGGAGGCGCTGCTCGACGCGCGCGCCGCGAACCACCTCGCCGCCTGGGCCGAGATCCGCGGCGAGGGGGCGCTCGCCTGGGCCGACGTCTCGACCGGCGCGCTGCGCGTCGCGCCCTGCCCGCGCCCGCGCCTGGCGGCCGAGCTGGCGCGGATCGGCCCGCGCGAGATCCTGGTCGCAGAGGGCTCGGAGGCCGAGATGGAGGCGGGGGCCCGCGAGGTCGGCGCCGTGGTCTCGCCGCTCTCGCGCGCGAGCTTCGACTCCGCGGGCGCCGCGCGGCGGCTCTCGGCGCTGTTCGACGCCGCGACGATGGACGCGTTCGGGGCCTTCGGCCGCGCGGAGCTGTCGGCGATGGGCGCGCTCGCGGCGTGGCTGGAGATCACGGGGGGCGGCGCCCGGCCCCGGCTCTCGCGCCCGGTGCGCGAGGCCGACGGCGCCCTGATGCGCATCGACGCCACCACGCGGCGCGGCCTGGAGCTGACGCGCGGCCCCGAGGGCTCCCGCGCGGGCTCGCTCCTGGAGGCGATCGACCGCACGGCGACGCCGATGGGCGCGCGGCTGCTCGAACGCCGCGTCGCCGCCCCCTCGCGCGAGCTCGCCGTCGTCGAGGCGCGCCAGGACGCGGTGGCGCATCTGCTCGCAGACGGGCGGCTCAGGGACGACCTGCGGGCCACGCTGCGCGCGGCCCCCGACCCCGAGCGCGCGCTGTCGCGCCTCGCGCTCGGGCGCGCCGGCCCGCGCGACCTCGGCGCGGTGCGCGACGCCCTGGAGCGCGGCGCGGCGGCGGCGCGAAGGCTCGGGGACGCCTCTGGGCTCCTCGGCGAGGCCGCCGCGGCGCTCGCGGATCCGGGGCCGGTGCTGGGCCCGCTCGCGGCGCTGGCGGCCGACCCGCCCGCCACCACCGACGGCATGCTGGCCGAGGGCGCGGACGCCGGGCTCGACGAGGCGCGCAGGCTCGCGCGCGAGGGCCGTGGGGAGATCGCCGCGATGCAGGCGCGCTACGCCGAAGCCACGGGGATCGCCGCGCTCAAGATCCGCCACAACGCGGTGCTGGGCTACTTCGTCGAGACGACGGCGCGGCACGCGGAGCGGATGATGGCGCCGCCCCTGTCGGACCGCTTCGTCCACCGCCAGACGACGGCCCAGGCGGTGCGCTTCGCCACGCCCGAGCTGTCGGACCTGGAGAGCCGGATCCTCGGCGCCGCCGAGCGCGCCGCCGAGATCGAGCGGCGCGCCTTCGAGGCCCTGCGCGCGCATGTCGTGGAGCACGCGGGCTCCGTGACGGCCGCGGCCGGGGCGCTGGCGGAGATCGATGTCGCGGCCGGGCTCGCGGCGCTCGCCTCCGACGAGGGCTGGTGCCGACCGGTGGTGGACGGCTCGCGCGCCCTGCGCGTCGAGGGCGGCCGTCACCCGGTGGTCGAGCGCGCGCTCAGGCGCTCCGGCGGGCCGGGCTTCGTCGCCAACGACTGCGACCTGTCGGGCGTCGCCGAAGACGCAGCGTCACCTGCGCCCGATGGCGACCCTCCTCCCGCCGGCGACGGCGCGCACGTGGCGCCTCGGCCTCACCCCGCACCCGCTTCGCCCACCGGCGGCGGCCCGCACTCGGCGCCCGGGCCGCGGATGTGGCTGCTGACGGGGCCGAACATGGGGGGGAAATCGACCTTCCTGCGGCAGAACGCGCTGATCGCGGTGCTGGCGCAGATGGAATCCCACGTCCCCGCGCGGGCGGCGCATGTGGGGCTCGTCTCGCAGCTCTTCAGCCGGGTCGGCGCCTCGGACGACCTCGGCCGCGGGCGCTCGACCTTCATGGTCGAGATGGTCGAGACGGCGGCGATCCTGCACCAGGCGGACGACCGCAGCCTCGTCATCCTCGACGAGATCGGGCGCGGCACCGCGACCTATGACGGGCTCTCGATCGCCTGGGCCTCGTTCGAGCACCTCCACGCGATCGGCGCCCGCGTGCTCTTCGCCACGCACTACCACGAGTTGACGGCGTTGGCCGAGCGCCTGCCGGGGGCTGCCAACGCCACGCTCGCGGTGCGCGAGTGGGAGGGCGACGTGGTGCTGCTTCACGAGGTGCGGATGGGCGCGGCCGACCGCTCCTACGGCGTGCAGGTGGCGCGCCTCGCGGGCCTGCCCGAGGCCGTGGTGGCGCGCGCCCGGGAGATCCTGGGGGCGCTGGAGGAGGGCTCCGGGGCGAGGCAAGCGGCGGCGACCGACGACCTGCCGCTGTTCGCGGCGCGGCCCCCGGCCTCGGCGCCCCTGCCCGCGCGCCATCTACCCGCGCCACGCTCCGTGGTCGAGGCGCGGCTCGCGGCCGCGCATCCCGACGGCCTCAGCCCCCGCGAGGCGCTCGATCTGGTCTACGAGCTCGCGGCGCTCGCCCGCAGCGGCGAGAACGCTCGCACCGGCAAGAACGCTCGCGCCGGCGAGAACGCCCGCGCCGGCGACGGGGACGCCGCCTAGCCCGCCTTCGGCGCCGGGGTCGAGCTGACGCCGACCTGGGCCGGGCGCAGGAGACGGTCGTGGAGCATGAAGCCGCGCGTCATCACCTGGATGACCTCGCCCGCGCGGGTGTCGGGCACGGGCGCCTCGAACATCGCCTGATGGCGCTGGGGGTCGAAGCGCTCGCCGATCTCGGGCGTGATCGGCTCGACGCCGTGGCGCCCGAGCACGGCCGTCAGCTCGCGCAGCGTCAGCTCGACGCCCTCGATCAGCGGGCCGGCGGCGGCGCGGCTCTCCTCGGTGGCGGAGTCGAGCGCGCGCGCGAGGTTGTCGAACACCGGCAGCAGGTCGCGCGCGAGGCGCGAGCCGCCGTACTGCTCGGCCTCGCGGCGGTCGCGCTCGGCGCGCTTGCGCACGTTCTCGGCCTCGGCGAGCGCGCGCATGAAGCGGTCGCGCATGTCGTCGCGCTCGGCCCTGAGCGCCTCGACCTGGTCGCCCGCCCCGGGGGCCGATCCGGAAGCCGATCCGGGCTCGGCGCGCGCGCCGTCGGCCCCATCGCCCGCGGCCGGGCCCTGCGGCGCGGCGGCGGTGGCGCGGGCCTCGGACCTGGCCGCGGCCTCGGCCACCGCGTCGGTGGCGGCATCGGGCGCGCGGCCCTCCTCGGCTCGGCTCTCCGCTCGGCTCTCCGCTCGGGCGGCGTAAGCGGTCGCGGTGTCGTTCCTCTCGGCCTCGGCCATGGAGTCATCCCTCGTTGCGGTCGGAGATCAGGCGCCCGACGAGCTGGGCGGTGTAGTCCACGATCGGCACGATGCGGCCGTAGTTCAGCCGCGTCGGCCCGATCACGCCGACGGCGCCCACGATCTTCCGGTCCGCGTTCATATATGGGGACACCACCAGAGAGGAACCCGAGAGCGAAAAAAGCTTGTTCTCGGAGCCGATGAAGATGCGCACGCCCTCGCCCTCCTCCGCGAGCTCCAGGAAGGAGGCGATGTCGCGCTTGCGCTCCAGATCGTCGAAGAGGCTGCGGATCCGCTCCAGATCGGCGCCCGCCTCGCCCAGGAGGTTCGCCCGGCCCCGCACGATCAGCCGCTCGGTCGTGCCCCCCTGCCCTTCCCACACCGCCATGCCGCTCTCGACCATGGCCTGCGCGAGCCCGTCGATCTCGCGGCGCCGGCGCCGGATCTCCTCCTCGATGACGCCGCGCAGCTCCGCGAGCGTGCGCCCCGAGGCGAGCGCGTTGAGGAAGTTCGCGGCCTCGCGCATCGCGCTCGGCGTCGTGCCCGCGGGCGGCGCGAAGACGCGGTTCTCGACCGTGCCGTCGTTGAGCACCAGCACCGTGAGCGCGCGGCCGGGCGCGAGGCTGACGAACTCGATGTGCCGGATCGGCGCCTCCTGCTTGGGCGCCAGCACCAGCGAGGCGCCCCGCGTCAACGCCGACAGCGCGCCGCCCACCCGGTCGAGCATGCCCCCCACGTCGAGGTCGCCCCCCGAGCCGCGCGCGGCCTCGATCGCCTCGCGGTCGTCCGCCCCGAGGTCGCGCACCTCGAGGAGCCCGTCGACGAAGAGCCGCAGGCCGAGCTGCGTCGGCACCCGGCCGGCGCTGACATGCGGCGACTCGAGGAGCCCCAGATACTCCAGATCCTGCATGACGTTGCGGATGGTGGCGGCCGATACGGCCTGGGACATCGAGCGCGTCAGCGTGCGCGAGCCGACCGGGTCGCCGCTCTCCAGGTAGCCCTCGACCACGCGGCGGAAGACCTCGCGCGAGCGCTCGTTCATGTCGGCCAGGAGGTGGGCGTTCTCGGACATGAAGGGATCGGGGCTCGGTCTGTGGCGCGGTCTGTGGCGCGGGCTGGGGCTCGGTCGGGGGTTTCGGACGGGGATCTCAGCCGGGGATCCCGGTCGGGGATGTCGGTCGGGGCGGCGGCCGCGGATGGGGATGCGCGCGCGTGGGTGCCCCATAAAGGCGCCCGGCGCGCGCGCGTCAATCGCGCATGGGGTCGCAAGCGGTCGCGGGGACCGCGCGGCTCACGGGCCCGCCTTGCGTCTCACGAGGGCTGCGGCCATACGCGCGGCCGAATCGCGTGCCGCCGACGAGAGGAGGAGGACCATGCGCCCCTCGGGACGAGCCCTGGACGAGATGCGGCCCGTGACCATCGAGCCGCACGCCACGCGCCACGCCGAGGGCTCGTGCCTGATCTCGGTCGGCGACACGCGGGTGCTGTGCACCGCCTCGGTGGAGGACCGCCCGCCGCCCTTCCTCAAGGGCACGGGGCTCGGCTGGGTGACGGCCGAGTATGCGATGCTGCCGCGCGCCACCCACACCCGCGGCCGGCGCGAGCGGACGGGCCCCTCGGGGCGCAGCCAGGAGATCCAGCGCCTGATCGGGCGCTCCTTGCGCGCGGGCGTCGACCGCGCGGCGCTGGGCGAGCGCCAGGTCACCATCGACTGCGACGTGATCCAGGCCGACGGCGGCACGCGCTGCGCGGCGATCACGGGCGGCTGGGTGGCGCTGAGGCTCGCCGTCTCGAAGCTGATGGCGGCGGGCGCGGTGCTCTCGGACCCGCTGACCGACCCCGTCGCGGCGGTGTCGTGCGGGATCTACGGCGGCCAGGCGGTGGTGGACCTCGACTACCCCGAGGACTCCGAGGCGGGGGTGGACGGCAACTTCGTCCTGACCGGCGCGGGACGGCTGATCGAGGTGCAGATGTCGGCCGAGGGCGGCACCTTCACCCGCGATCAGATGGGCGCCCTCCTCGATCTCGCGCAGATCGGCGTGGCGCGGCTCGTGGAGGCGCAGCGCGCGGCCGCGCCCTGATGCGCGCGATCGGCCCCCGGCTGGTGATCGCCACCCACAACGAGGGCAAGCGGCGCGAGATCGCGGCGCTGCTGGCACCCTTCGGGGTCGAGGCGGTCTCGGCGGCCGAGCTGGGCCTGCCGGTGCCTGCGGAGACCGAGGCGAGCTTCGCCGGAAACGCCCGCGTCAAGGCGCATGCGGCGGCGCGCGCGACCGGGCTCGCGGCGCTCGCCGACGACAGCGGGCTCGAGGTGGACGCGCTCGGCGGCGCGCCCGGCGTCCGCACCGCCGACTGGGCCGAGACGCCGCCCGGATCGGGGGGAGGCCGGGACTTCGCGCTCGCCATGCGGAGGGTCGAGGAGCGCATGCCCGAGGGCGCGCCGCGCAGCGCGCGGTTCCGCGCGACGTTGTGCCTGGCCTGGCCCGACGGCGAGGACATGATCTTCGAGGGGACGGCCGAGGGGCGCGTGGTCTGGCCGCCGCGGGGCGGGCAGGGCTTCGGCTTCGACCCGGTGTTCGTGCCCGAGGGCCATGCGCGGACCTTCGGCGAGATGGCGCCCGAGGAGAAGGCCCCGCTCACCCACCGCGCGGCGGCCTTTGTGGCGCTGGAGCGGCGGCTACGGCCCGAGCGCGCGCCAGGCGATGGCTGAGGGCGGGACCGGCCGGGGCGAGGTCGCGGGCCGCGATCGGTCGGAAGATCGTCACGGGGCCCCCGCCCCGCCCCGCCTCGACGCCTGCGCCGATCCCGAGGCCGGTCCCTCGGCTCCCGTCGTGGCCCCCGCCCCGGGTCGCGGCGCGGCGCGTGCAGGGCCTCCCAGGGTGCTCGTGGACGGTGCCGCGGACGGTGCCGCGGACGGGGCCGTCGCCGGCCTGCGCCCCGCCGACCACCCTGCGGCCGCCCGCGGCACGGCGCCCCCCCTGCCCCGCCGCGAGGCTTCCCCGCCTGCCGAGGACTGGGAGGCGGCCGGGTTTGGGCTCTACCTCCACTGGCCGTTCTGCCAGTCCAAGTGCCCTTATTGCGACTTCAACAGCCACGTCGCGGGTGCCGTGGACGAGGCGCGCTGGCTGAGGGCGTTCGAGGCCGAGATCGCGCGCAGCGCGGCCGAGACCGGGCCGCGCGTGCTGACCTCGGTGTTCCTCGGCGGCGGCACGCCGAGCCTGATGTCGCCTCGTCTGGTCGCGGGCGTGCTCGGCGCCGCGCGCGCGGCCTGGCGGGTGGCCGAGGGGGCCGAGGTGACGCTGGAGGCCAACCCGACCTCGGTGGAGGCGGGCCGGTTCCGCGGCTACCGCGACGCCGGCGTGAACCGGGTCTCGCTCGGCGTGCAGGCGCTCGACGACGCCGATCTGCGCAGGCTCGGGCGGCGGCACGACGTGGCGCAGGCGCTGGCGGCGGTCGAGCTGGCGCGCGCGACCTTCGAGCGGGTGAGCTTCGATCTGATCTACGCGCGCCAGCACCAGACGGCGGCGGCATGGCGCGAGGAGCTCGCGCGCGCCCTGGCGATGGGCCCCGACCATCTGTCGCTCTACCAGCTGACGATCGAGGACGGCACCGCGTTCGGCGCCCGCCACGCCGCGGGCCGCCTGCCCGGCCTGCCCGACGACGACGCCGGCGCCGCGCTCTACGAGATCACCCAAGCTCTGTGCGAGGCCGCGGGCCTGCCGGCCTACGAGGTGTCGAACCACGCCCGCCCCGGCGCGGAGTCGCGTCACAACCTGGTCTACTGGCGCGGCGGCGACTGGGCCGGGATCGGGCCCGGCGCGCATGGCCGGCTGACGATCGACGGGCGGCGCTGGGCGACCGAGGCGGAGCCGCGGCCCGAGGCCTGGCTCGCGGCCGTCGAGGCGGGCTCGGGCGAGCGGCCGCGCGCGGAGATCGACCCCGAGGAGCGCGGCGCAGAGCATCTGATGATGGGGCTCAGGCTCTCCGAGGGCGTGTCGATGGCCCGCCATCGGGCCGCCGGGGGCGCGCCGCCGGCGGCGGAGGCGCTGGCCGATCTGACGGGCCTCGGGCTCATCCGCGTCGAGGGCGACCGGCTGCGGGCGACCGAGCGCGGGCGCCCGGTGCTCGACGCCGTGCTGCGCGCGCTGCTGGCGGGCTGAACGCGACCGGCGCGCTCACCAGCGCGGGCGCTCCTCGCGCGCGAGCCGCTCGCACATGTCGTTGAGCTGGGCGGTGTCGACGTAGTGCAGGATCAGCCGGCCGCGCCCGGCGCCCTTGCGCTCGATCACCACCTTGAGGCCGAGCGCCGCGCCGAGCTCGGCCTCGATGGCGCGCGCCTCGGCGTCGGGCCGCAGCTTGGGGGGGGATTTGCCGGGCGTCGGCGCGGACTTGGCGAGCCGCTCGGTCTCGCGCACCGAGAGGCCCCGGCGGACCACCTCCTGCGCCAGCGCCGACGCGTCCTGCCGCGTGATCAGGGCGCGGGCGTGGCCGGCGCTGAGCGCGCCCTCGGTCACCAGCCGCCGCACGTCCTCGGGCAGGTGCAGCAGCCGCAGGAGGTTGGCGATGTGGCTGCGGCTCTTGCCGAGCGCCTCGGCCAGGCGCTCCTGGGTGTGGCCGAAGCGGTCCATCAACTGGCGGTAGCCGGCGGCCTCCTCGATCGGGTTGAGGTCGGCGCGCTGGACGTTCTCGACGATGGCGATCTCGAGGACTTCGGAATCATCGAATTCACGAACGATGACAGGGAGTTCCGTCAGGCCCGCCAGCTGCGCCGCGCGCCAGCGCCGCTCGCCGGCGACGATCTCGTGCATCCTCGGATCATGCGGCGACGCCCGCACCACCAGGGGCTGGATCACGCCCTTCCCGCGGATCGAGGCCGCGAGGTCGGCCAACGCGTCCTCGTCGAACCGGCGACGGGGCTGGTCGGGGTTCGGCACGAGACGATCGATCGGCAGGGTGCGGTCGGGGCGCCGCGGCGGCACCTCCTCGGCCGGCTGGACATCGGCCATGAGGGCCGACAGGCCGCGGCCGAGGCCCCTGTGACGCTCGCTCCCGGTCATGCCACCTCTCCGTGCTCGCCCTGGGGCTCGACCTCGGGCTCGGCGCGGCGGCGGCCGAGCTCGGCGGCCAGCGAGCGGTAGGCAACGCTGCCCTGCGAGGCCGGGTCGTAGCTCAACACCGGCATGGCGTGAGAGGGCGCCTCGCCCAGGCGGACGTTGCGCGGGATCACGGTCTCGAACACCAGCTCGCCGAGCGTCTCGCGGGCATCGGCCTCGACCTGGAGCGACAGCCGGTTGCGGCGATCGACCATGGTCAGCACGACGCCCTCGATGCGGATGTCGGGGTTGGCGCCGCGCCGGATCTCGCGCACCGTCAGCAGCAGCTGCGACAAGCCTTCGAGGGCGAAGAACTCGGCCTGGAGCGGCACCAGCGCCGAGTCGGCGGCCACGAGCGCGTTGATCGTGAGCAGGTTCAACGACGGCGGGCAGTCGATCAGGACGTAGTCGAGGCCGAGCCCGGCCGCTGACGGATCGCGCAGCCGGTCCCTGAGCTTGCGGGTCCGGCGCGCATCGGAGACGAGCTCCACATCCACCGAGGCGAGGTCGAGAGTGGCCGGGGCGAGGTGGAGGCCCTCCACGCTCGTCGGCACGACGACGTCCGCCAACGCGGCGTCCTCCAGGAGGAGGTCGTATGTGGTCGCCCCGCGCGCATCGGCGCTCCAGCCCAGGCCGGTGGAGGCGTTGCCCTGCGGATCGAGGTCGATCACCAGCACGCGATCACCTCGCTCCACGAGCGCGGCACCGAGATTGATCGCGGTCGTGGTCTTGCCGACGCCGCCTTTCTGATTGGTGATGGCCACGGTCCTAGGCGCCATCCCGGCCCTCCAGCCGCCTGGCGTTCGAGATCACGAGAATCGATGCGTCAGAGGCCGTGCGGCTCGCATGTCGATCGACGTCGAACGCCCATCGCCGGCGAGCCCGCACGATCTCCTCGCCGGCGCCGCGGCCTTTCGGGAGGATCGCGCATCCGGCGGGCGCGAGGTGACGAACAACATAATCGAGGAGGCGGTCGAGGGGCGCGAGGGCCCTGGCGGTGACGACCTCGGCCCCGCAGGGCGCGGCATGCTCGAGGCGCTCGCCCAGGACTCGGGCCGACAAGCCCAGCTCACGACAGGCCGTTCGAAGAAACACGGCCTTGCGTGCGTCCGACTCGATCATGATCACTCCGTCCTCGAATCCGGCGTCCCGACGAAGCACTCCGATGGGAATCGCGGGAAGGCCACCACCGGACCCTAGGTCGCAGTGGAGGACGGAACGAGGCGGGAAGCGATCGGCCAGCTGAATCGAGTCCTCGATGTGTCTTTGCCATCCCTTCTCGTCGGGCCCTGGGGCGATGAGGCGAATGGCGGCGTTCCATCGAAGGAGCATCTGCCAGTAGGTCTCGAGCCGCTGCCTCGCTTCACGTGAAACACCGCTCATGTCGAGGCGGGACGATGTCCGTGTCGGCGGAGGGTCGCCAGGAGCAACACACCCGCAGCCGGCGTCATGCCCTCGATCCGCATCGCCTGTGCCAGGTTCGTCGGACGCACCCGGGCCAGCTTCCCACGCAGCTCAGTCGAAAGCCCCCCTATGTCGGAGAAGTCGATGTCAGATGGGATCCGCACCCCCTCATCCCGGCATAGGGCCTCGGCGTCCCGGGACTGACGGCTCACATAAGTGGAGTAAAGGGCCTCCCGCTCCATCTGCCGGCCGATCCGCACGGGGATCGAGGCGAACTCTGGGCGGATCTCCGCCAGACGCTCGACCGTCATCCCGGGAAGGGCCAAGCACTCATAAGCCGTCCGGGCCTGACCATTCCCCATCGGGTATCCCAAGCACGCCAGTTCGGCCGCAGAGACGCGGATCTGGGACACGGCGGACGCGGCTGCGCCGAGATCCGCTTTCTTGCGTCGGAACGCTTCCCTTCGGGACTCGCTGAGGCATCCGATCTCAGACGCCAGGGGCGAAAGGCGCTGATCGGCGTTGTCCGCTCGCAAGGACAGCCGAAACTCCGCGCGCGAGGTGAACATCCGATAAGGCTCCGTCACGCCGCGCGTCGTCAAATCGTCGATCATCACACCGATGTAGGAGGTCGCGCGCCCAAAGCGCACGGCTGCGGCTCCCTGCGCCGAGCGAGCGGCGTTCAGACCGGCGACCAGCCCCTGCGCGGCCGCCTCCTCATATCCCGTGGTGCCGTTGATCTGCCCCGCGAGGTAGAGGCCGCCGAGCCCCCGCACCTCGAGCGTTTCCAGAAGGCACCTGGGATCGCAGAAGTCGTACTCGATGGCGTAGCCGGGCCGGAGGATCCGGCACTCCTCGAGCCCCTTGATCGACCGGACGTATCGCTCCTGGACGTCGTCTGGCAGGGAGGTCGAAATGCCGTTCGGGTAGACGACGTCGTTCTCGGTGCACTCCGGCTCCAGGAAGATCTGATGCGATGGCTTGTCGGCGAACCGAACGACCTTGTCCTCGATCGAGGGGCAGTAGCGGGGCCCCGCGGCGGGCTCCGCGGCCATCGCCATCGCGGAGCGATGGAGGTTTGCGCGAATGATCCCATGGGTCCGCTCGTTCGTGTGCGCGATCCCACACTCCACTTGCGGCACCTGGACCCTCCTTGTCGCGAAGGACAGGAAGACGGGATCGTCGTCGCAGGGCTGACGGGCGAGGCCCGCCCAGTCGATGGAGCGTCCATCGAGCCTCGGAGGCGTCCCTGTCTTCAAGCGCCCCGTGACGAGGCCCATCGACCTCAGGCGAACAGCCAATGCCTGCGCCGATGACGCTCCCATGCGACCGGCCTCATGACGATCCTCTCCTTTGAGGATGACGCCCCCTAGGAACGTTCCCGTGGTGACGATCACAGCCGCTGCGCGCACCGGGCCTCGCTGCCGCAAACGAACGCCGTGCACTGCCGCATCCTCGACGATGAGGTCGCAGACCTCGTCCTCGAGGATACAGATCCGGTCCGTCGCCTCGATCGCAGCCGTCATGGCGCGGCCGTAGAGCGCCCGTCCGACTTGCGCGCGTGGACCCTGCACCGCCGGTCCACGCCGGCGGTTGAGCAATCGGAACTGAATCCCCGCGGCGTCCGCGACACAGCCCATGAGGCCGCCCATCGCGTCGATCTCCCGAACGAGATGACCCTTCCCGACGCCCCCGATGGCCGGATTGCAGGACAAGGCCCCCAAATCCTCACGTCGCATCGTGACGAGCACGACCTCCGCGCCAAGCCGCGCGGCCACATGCGCCGCCTCGCAGCCCGCATGACCACCACCCACCACGATGACGTCGCAGTCACGTTGTTTCACGTGAAGCGCTCCTACTTTCCGATGCAGAACGTCGAGAAGATATCGTCGAGCACGGCTTCCAAATCAATGCGACCGGTGACCGAGTCGAGCAGGCGGGCCGCCTCCCAGAGCCGAGTCGCGGCGATCTCGACCGGGATCTCCGCATCCTTGGCCACAAGCACAGCCATCTCGGCGGCCGCCGCTTGCAGCGCGACGCGATGACGGTGCCGCGTGAACGCCGTCGCGCCCCTGATCCTGCGCGACAACTCGTCTGCGATCCTGTCGACCAGGAGGTCCACGCCGTCGCCGGTGAGACCCGAGACGCCTTCAAGGCCGGGATGACGGTCGCATTTCGCCAGCGTCACCACGTCGCCCTCCCGGGGCCGCAAGCTCGGCGTCGCATCCGGGTGGAGGAGGAGGATCACCCGCAGGTCGGCGGATGCCGCTCGCCGACGAGCGCGATCGATGCCCAGCCGCTCGACGACGCCGCCGCCCGTGCGCAAGCCAGCGGTGTCCAGGATCGTCACCGGCAGCCCCGCGAGATCCATGCGAACCTCGAGCACGTCGCGCGTGGTCCCCGCGACAGGGGTGACGAGCGCAGCATCCCTTCCAGACAATCTATTGATAAGAGTGGACTTCCCAGAATTCGGCGGGCCCACCAGAGCGACCTCGAAGCCTTCGCGGATGCGCTCTGAAACGGCGATGCCCCCGATCTGCGCCTCGATCTGGGCGAGCACGCCGGCGACCCGGACGCGCATCTCGTCGAGCGCGTCGTCGGGAAGGTCGTCCTCGGCGAAGTCGATCGTGGCCTCGACGAGCGCCAGCGCATGGATCAGCTCCCGGCGCCAGCCCTCGGTGATCGCGCTCAGCGTGCCGTCGAACACCCGCCAAGCCTGACGCCGCTGGGCGTCGGTCTCGGCGTCGAGGAGGTCGGCCAGTCCCTCGACCTGGGCGAGATCGATGCGGCCGTTCTCGAGCGCGCGGCGGGTGAACTCTCCGGGCTCGGCCGGGCGCAGCCGGGGCAGGGCGGAAAGCGCCGACAGGACGGCGTCGAGGACGGCGGGCGAGCCGTGGCAATGCAGCTCGACGACCGCCTCGCCGGTGTAGCTGGCGCCCTCGGGGAAGGTCAGGACCAGCGCCTGGTCGAGGGCGGTGCCGTCGAGCGCCCGCAGCGTCCGCAGGCCGGCGCGGCGGGGGCGGGGCAGGGGGCCTGCGAGGGTCTCGACGGCGGTGGGCGCGTCGGGGCCAGAGACCCGCACGACGCCCAGCCCGGCCTTGCCGCGCGGCGTGGCCAGGGCGTAGATCGTGGACATGGGGGGCCGGCTCCGCCAGACCCCCCCGACGCCCCGGACCGGGCCTCGGGGGGGGCGCCTCAGGTGTTCATCGAGTCGAAGAAGTCGCTGTTGGTCTTGGTCTGCTTCAGCTTCGAGATCAGGAACTCGATCGCGTCGGTGGTGCCCATGGGGTTGAGGATCCGCCGCAGCACGAAGGTCTTCTGGAGATCCACCTTGTCGACCAGCAGCTCCTCCTTGCGGGTGCCGGACTTGAGGATGTCCATCGCCGGGAAGGTCCGCTTGTCGGCGATCTTGCGGTCGAGCACGATCTCGGAGTTGCCGGTGCCCTTGAACTCCTCGAAGATCACCTCGTCCATGCGCGAGCCGGTGTCGATCAGCGCGGTGGCGATGATCGTGAGCGACCCGCCCTCCTCGATGTTGCGCGCCGCCCCGAAGAAGCGCTTGGGGCGCTGGAGCGCGTTGGCGTCCACGCCGCCCGTCAGCACCTTGCCCGAGGAGGGCACGACGGTGTTGAAGGCGCGGCCGAGGCGGGTGATCGAGTCGAGCAGGATCACCACGTCGCGCTTGTGCTCGACGAGCCGCTTGGCCTTCTCGATGACCATCTCGGAGACGGCGACGTGCCGCGTCGCGGGCTCGTCGAAGGTGGACGAGATGACCTCGCCCTTGACCGAGCGCTGCATGTCGGTGACCTCCTCGGGCCGCTCGTCGATCAGCAGCACGATGAGGTAGCACTCGGGGTGGTTGCGCTCGATCGAGTTGGCGATGTTCTGCAGCAGCACCGTCTTGCCGGTTCGGGGGGGGGCCACGATGAGCCCGCGCTGCCCCTTGCCGATGGGGGCCACGAGGTCGATGATGCGCGCCGAGCGGTCGCGGACCGTCGGGTCGTCGACCTCCATCGTCAGGCGCTCGTCGGGGTAGAGCGGCGTGAGGTTCTCGAAGGCGACCTTGTGGCGCGCGCGCTCGGGATCCTCGAAGTTGATCGCCTCGACGCGGGTCAGCGCGAAGTAGTTCTCGCCCTCGCCGGGCGCGCGCATCACGCCCTCGACCGTGTCGCCGGTCCTGAGCGAATGGCGGCGGATCATCTCGGGCGAGACGTAGATGTCGTCGGGGCCCGGCAGGTAGTTGGCCTCGGGCGAGCGCAGGAAGCCGAAGCCGTCCTGGAGCACCTCGAGCACGCCGTCGCCGCCGATCTCCCAGTCCTCGTCCGCGCGCTCGCGCAGGATCGAGAACATCATCTCGCCCTTGCGCATGGTCGAGGCGTTCTCGATCTCGAGCTCCTCGGCGTAGGCCAGCAGATCCTTGGGGCTCTGCGCCTTGAGGTCGGCGAGGTTCAGCCGCTCGGGCCCGGAGTCCGACTCGGCGAATCCAGACTCGGGACCGACCTCCGGCTCGAGGTCGAGCGCGCGATCGGCCGCGGTCTCGGGAGCGATGTCTTCGGGCATGAGGATTTCCGCGTTCAGGACACCCGATCGGATGCCAGGAGCCTGAGAAGCCGGCATGCTCGGAACGGGGGCAGGATGGCGACGGCGGCCGGACGGCCCGTCGCATGTGAGGTATCCATCCTGCGACACGAGGTCAAGAGCGGGGGCGATCCGCTTGAAGGGGCGAGGATGGCGGGCCCTTCGCGGCGTTCGGGCGCCCACACGATCCCAGCGGGGCCCGATCCGGAGGGGGCTCAGAACTTCACGATCACCGAGACGACGATGACGACGAGCAGCAGCGTCGGCACCTCGTTGAGCATCCGCCACCGGCGGCCGGACAGCGCGTTGCGGCCCGACGCGAAGTCCTTCCGCCGGGCGGCGAGGAAGCCGTGGAAGCCGCTCATGGCGAGGACCGCGGCGGCCTTGGTCCAGGGCCAGGCCAGGCTCCAGTCGACGACGCCCGGCGTCGCGACGAGCAGCAGCCCGAAGACCCAGGCGGCGATCATCGCCGGGTTCATGATCACGCGCAGGAGCCTCGCCTCCATCGTGCAGAACAGCTCGTGGGCGGGGCCCGCGGCCCCGACGGCCTCGGCATGGTAGACGTAGAGCCGGGGCAGGTAGAACTGCCCCGCCATCCAGGCCACGATCGAGATCACGTGGAGGCTCTTCGTCCAAGGGTAGAGGGCTGCGAGCAGATCCTGCATGGGACGGCCTCCCGCGATCGGACGAGGACGAGGCCTCGCGGTCCAGGCCACGGATCCATGAAAGAGAAGGAATTGGGAAGATGGAGTCGTGGAGGAGGGGGGAGCCTGTGGATCACCGCTCGGCCCACAGAGTCGCCCACAGCGACTCGGCGCCTCGAAGACGACGCGGCAAGTCATTGACGGATCGGGGCAATCCTTCCGGACCGCGGCCCTTGTTCCCGTTGCGGGCCCGCCCGGGCGGGACGATGTCGTGATTCCGTCACAGGGCGGGCGTCATCCCGTCCACCGGGGGACGGACGCCCCGGGCGCGTTGACAGACGCCCGCTCGTCCACAGACTCCCGGGACACGCCCGATCCGTGCGCCCTCGGCCACCACCCCGTCCACCGACCCCTCCACCGATCCGTCCCCAGCGAGCCCGCCGCCTCCATGCCCCCACTCCTCCTCGCCTCGGGCTCAGCCACGCGCGCGGCGCTGCTGGCCGCGGCCGGCGTGCCGTTCGAGGCGGTGGCGCCGCGGGTGGACGAGGAGGCGATGCGCGCCGCGCTCGCGGCCGAGGGCGCGAGCGCGCGCGACGCGGCCGACGCGCTGGCCGAGGCCAAGGCGCGCCGGGTGGCGGGCCGGCGCCCGGAGGCGCTGGTGATCGGCTCCGACCAGGTGCTGGAGCGGGGCGGCGCGGTGCTCGCCAAGCCCGAGTCTCCCGAGGCTGCGGTGGAGCGCCTGCGCGCGCTCTCGGGCGGCACCCACCGCCTGATCTCCGCCGCCGTGGCGTGCGAGGGGGACGCGGCCGGCGGGGGCGCCCGGCCCGTCTGGCGTCACGTCGAGGCGGTGCGCCTGACCATGCGGACCCCGTCCGAAGCCTGGCTCGGGGCCTATGTCGAGCGGAACTGGGAGGCGATCCGGCACAGCCCCGGCGCCTATCTCCTCGAAGGGGAGGGGGCGCGGATGTTCGCCCGCATCGACGGGGACTGGTTCGCGGCGCTCGGCCTGCCGCTCCTTCCGCTCCTCGGCTGGCTCGTGGACCGCGGGGCGATCGAGGGATGAGCGATCCCGTCCCGCTCGCCGCCGTGATCGGCCGCCCCGTCGGCCACAGCCGCTCGCCCGCGCTCTTCGCGCACTGGCTGACCTCGCTCGGGCTGCGCGGTCACTACGTGCCGGTGGAGGTCGCGCCCGAGCGGCTGGCCGACGCGCTGTGCGCGCTCGCCACGCTGGGCTTTCGCGGGGTCAACGTGACGGTGCCGCTCAAGGAGGCGGCGCTCGCGCTCGCGGACCGCGCGTCCGACCGCGCAGCCGCCATCGGCGCCGCCAACACGCTCACCTTCGGGGATGACGGCATCCACGCCGACAACACCGACGGACACGGCTTCCTCCAGAACCTCCGCCAAGGCGCCCCCGGCTGGGATCCGACCCGCGGCCCGGCGGCCGTGCTCGGCGCCGGCGGCGCGGCCCGCGCCGTGCTGGCCTCGCTCCTCGACGCCGGCGCGCCCGAGATCCGGCTCGCCAACCGCACCCGCGCGCGCGCCGAGGCGCTGGCGGCGGCCTTCGGCCCCCGCGTCGCGGTCCGCGACTGGCCCGACGCGGGCGCGATGCTCGACGGCGCGGCGACGCTCGTCAACGCGACCGCGCTCGGCATGGCCGGGCAGCCGCCGCTCGACGTGGATTTCTCGGCCCTGTCGCCGGGCGCCGTCGTGGCGGATCTCGTCTACGTGCCCCTGGAGACGCCGCTCCTGGCCGCCGCGCGCGCGCGTGGCGGCGTGGCGGTGGACGGCCTGGGGATGCTGATCCACCAGGCGGTGCCGGGCTTCGAGCGCTGGTTCGGCGCGACCCCCGTCGCCGACGAGGCCGCGCGGCGCGCGGCATTCGGCGCGGGCAAGTGAGCGGCCCGGGCCGGCAGGGCGCCTCGGGGCGCGCGGCCGCGCGGGGCCGCGGGCCGGCGGCCGCGCCGTGACCGGCGATCCGGGCCGGGTCGCCCCCGAAGGACCGCCGCCCGAAGGACCGCCGCCCGAAGGACCGCCGCCCGAAGGACCGCCGCCCGAGCGGCGCCCCCATGTGGTCGCGCTCACCGGGTCGATCGGCATGGGCAAGTCCACCACCGCCGCGATGTTCGCCGAGGAGGGCCTGCCCGCCTGGGACGCCGACGCCGCCGTCGCGCGGCTCTACGCGCCGGGCGGGGCAGGGGGGCCGGCGGTCGCCGCCCTGCGCCCCGGGGCGGTGCGCCCCGACGGCTCGGTGGACCGCGAGGCGCTCAGGGCCTGGGTCGCCTCCGACCCCGCGGCGCTGCCGGCGCTCGAGGCGGCGGTGCACCCGCTGGTGGCGGCCGACCGCGAGGGCTTCCTCGACGCGGCGCGGGCGCCCGTCGTGCTGCTCGACATCCCGCTGCTCTTCGAGACCGGGCTCGACGCCCTCGCCGACACCGTGGTCGTGGTCTGTGCGCCCTCGGAGATCCAGCGCGCCCGCGTGCTGGCGCGCCCGGGGATGACGCCCGAGCGGATGGAGGCCATGCTGGCGCGCCAGGCGCCCGACGCGGAGAAGCGCGCGCGGGCCGACCACGTGATCGAGACGCTCACGATGGAGGGCGCCCGCGAGCGGGTCGCCGCGATCGTGGCGCGCATCAGGGAGGGGCTCCATGCGTGAGATCGTGCTCGACACCGAGACCACGGGCTTCGACCCCGACGACGGCGACCGGGTGGTCGAGATCGGCGCCGTCGAGCTGTCGGGCCACGTGCCCACGGGCCGGACCTTCCACCGATACGTCAACCCCGAGCGGGCGATGCCTCAGGCGGCCTTCGAGGTGCATGGGCTCGGCGACGACTTCCTGCGCGACAAGCCGCTCTTCGCCGATGTCGGCCGCGCGTTCCTCGACTTCGTGGGCGAGGCGCACCTCGTGATCCACAACGCCGCCTTCGACATGCGCTTCCTCGACTTCGAGCTGGCGCGCGCGGGGATGCCGACGATCCCGCGCGAGCGAGTGGTGGACACGCTCGACATCGCGCGCAGGCGGTTCCCCGGCGCGGGCAACTCGCTCGACGCGCTGTGCCGCCGCTTCGGCGTGGACAACGCCGCGCGCACCAAGCACGGCGCGCTGCTCGACAGCGAGATCCTGGCCGAGGTCTATTTGGAGCTGATCGGCGGCCGCCAGCCCGGCCTGGTGCTGGACGGCCGGGCCGCGCGGCGCTCGGGGGGCCCGGACGACGACCGGGGCGGCTGGCGCCCCGGCCCGAGGCCCGCGCCGCTGGCGCCCCGGATCACGGACGAAGAGGCCGCGGCGCATGCCGCCTTCGTCGAGGGCCTGGGCCCGGGCGCGCTGTGGCGGAGACACGGCTGACGGGCTCGCCCGAAGGGCGTCGCGACCCCCCCGGGCGGTCCGCGTCCCGCCGGTCGAGCCGGGTGCGGCCCCCGCGCGCCGGCCTGCCGGTCGGCGCGCGGGCATGTCGGCGTCGAAGACCTGCGCTCGGGACGCGAGGCGGCTGCGCCCCGGACCCGGCCCGCGGCGTCTCGGCCGAGCCGGGGGGGGCCGCCTCCGGGATGGTTCGTCGGCGGCCCGCGGCCGTCGCCTGGGCGCGTGCCGTCGTTCTCCTGAGGGGCGTCCTCGCCGGGCGGGCCCCCGCGCCCCGGCTGGCGACGACCCTCCGCCGGCTGGCGACGACCCTCCGCCGGCTGGCGATGACCCTCCGCCGGCTGGCGGTCAGCCCGCGGGGCTCGGCGCCTCGGCCTGCTGGGCCGCGGCGCGGCGCGCGATCTCCTGGCGGTAGAGCTGCATGAAGTCGATGGTGTCGAGGTTGAGCGCCGGGAAGCCGCCGTCGCGCGTCACGTCGTGCACGATCCGGCGCACGAAGGGGAACAGCATCCGCGGGCACTCGATCAGCAGGAACGGGTGGAGCTGCGCCTCGGGCACGCCCTCGACGTGGAACAGCCCGGCGTATTCCAGCTCCATCAGGAACAGCGTCGAGGCGCCCCCCGAGGCGGCGGCGCCCTCGGCCGGCTTGTTGGCCGAGGTCACCTTGAGCTTCATGACGATCTCGTACTGGTGCTCGGTCTGGCGCTTGCGCGCGTCGAGCGAGACCTGGACCTGGACGTCGGGCTTGACCTGGCCCTCGGCGCCCTTCTGCGCGAGCACGTTCTCGAAGCTGAGGTCGCGGATGTACTGCCCCAGCACGTTCATGCGCACCTGCGGCGCCTGGCCGCCCTCGCCCGTCCCCGAAGCCGGTCCCGCCGCTCCGCCATCCGCCCCGCCATCCGTCCCCGCAGGCGCGTTCGCGCCGTTGGTGCCGTTCGTCTCGCCCTCGGCCATCTCGACCCCCGATCCCTGATTCAAAGCCCGCGGCGCCGCGCCTGCCGCGCGCGTCCGTCCGGTTCGCGGGCGCCTCTAGCAGATCGGCCCCAGGCGCTCAATGCCGCCGGGCCGCCGGGCCGCGCCCAGGGCCCGGCGCTGGCCCCCCGCCGATGCTCGGCCCGACCGCTGGGCCCGACGCGACGCCGGCCGCGACGCCGGCCGCGGGGCCTCAGCGACGCGTCCAGCCCGAGGCCGGACGATCGGCCCGATCGTCGCCCGCCCGCGCGCCGGGGGCGATCTCGGTCCACTCGCCCTCGACGACCTCGCCCGAGGCCGGCGGCCGAGGCGGCCGCGCCTCGCGGCCCGCGGAGGGCTCCCGCCGGGCGCCGCGCCCCGATCCACCCATCGGCCCACCCATCGGCCCGCCCGTCGGATCGCCCATCACCACGCGCGTCACGCTCACGCGGCGGCTCACCAAGCGCAGGGCGGCGCGGCGCACCGCGGGGACGAGCAGCGCGAAACCGACCGCGTCGGTGAAAAAGCCCGGCGTCAGCAGGAGCGCGCCCGACAGCAGGATCATCGCGCCGTGCGCCAGGGGCTCGGACGGGTCGCGCAGGCCCCGCAGCGAGCCGCGCAGCGCCTCGAGCGCCATGCGTCCCTGCGAGCGCACCAGCCAGCTCCCGGCCAGCGCCGTCAGCAGCACGATGGCCAGCGTGGGCCAGAGCCCGATCAGGCCGCCCACCTGGATGAACAGCGCGATCTCGATGAGCGGGACGGCGATGAAGGCGAGCAGCAGCCGCATGAGGGGGCCTCCGGGTGAGGATCGTGCGGGCGGTCGTCTCGGGCGCCGGGCGAGCGCCGTGCGCGAGAGCGGCCCACCCGGCCGTGGACTTGATCGGGACTCCGTCTTACATATGTCATCCTCCACCCGTCGCCAGCCCCCGGCGGCCCCGGCCCATCCTCCGCGCCGCCTCGTCGCTCTCGTCCTCGCCTCTAGTCCTCGCATGGTCTCCCCGCACCGCCTTCGAGCCGCCCGAGCCGCACCCGCCCGACACCCGAGGTCATCCGCATGAGTTCTGCCGTCATCCAGCTCCTGGTCCTCGCCGGCGTGGCTCTGTTCCTGATCCTGCGCCTGCGCAGCGTGCTGGGCACGCGCGAGGGGTTCGAGAAGCCGACGCTGCCGAGCGAGGCCGACACGGGGCCCCGCCGCGCCGCGCGCCCGGACTTCGAGGTGATCGAGGGCGGCCCCGACCGCGACATCACCGACCACGTGGCCGAAGGCACGGCGGCGGCCGAGGCGCTGGCCAGGATGAAGGCGGCCGAGCCCTCGTTCGGCGTCTCGGAGTTCCTCGACGGCGCCAAGGGCGCCTACGAGATGATCCTGATGGCCTTCGAGCGGGGCGACCTGCGCTCCGTGAAGGGGTTCCTGTCGGACGATGTGCACGAGGCCTTCGCCTCGGTGGTGGACGCGCGCGCCGACCAGGGGCTGACGGTCGAGGCGAGCTTCGTCGGCGTGCGCGAGGTGACGCTGACCGACGCGGCCTTCGACGAGGCCACCCGGATCGGCGAGGTGACGGTCAAGTTCGTGGGCGAGCTGACCTCGGTGGTGCGCGACGCGCAGGGCGACGTGGTCGAGGGCTCGCCCACCGAGATCAAGCGCCAGCGCGACGTCTGGACCTTCGCCCGCGAGATGGGCGCCGAGGATCCGAACTGGCAGCTCGTCGCCACCGGCGGGTAGGCCACCGCCGCGGATCGAGGTCGTGAGGGCGGGGGCAGGGGGCGGCTCGGCGAGCGGCTCGAGGGGGCTTCGGACGGCGCCTCGGGCAGGCGTCCGTCGGCGGGCCGAGCGCGCGGCGCCGGTGCCCGACACCCGCCCCTGGACCCGGCCGCCACCCTGCGGGCTCGCAACCCTTCGATGCACGCTCCCGACGGCACGGCGGCGCGCCTCGGGCGCTGCGCGGCGAGCGGTGGGCGCGCTCCTCCTGCTCCTTCCCCTGGCCGCCGCCGCGGCGCCGGCCTCGGGCGAGCCGGGTTCGGGATCGCCCGCGTCCGTCGAGGCTCCCTGGCCCGGCGACCCGCCCGCGCCCCGTCGCCGCATCCTGTCCTTCGCCGATCTCGACGGCTGGGCCGAGGACGACCACGACGCCGCGCTGGCGGCGTTCCGCGAGACCTGCGCCCTCCTCGACGGCCCCGACTGGACCGGCCTGTGCGCGCTCGCCCACGACCTGCCGCCCGGCGCCGCGCGCGGCTTCTTCGAGGCCGCGTTCGCGCCCGTGATCGTCGAGGACGGGCGCGCGCCGCTCGTCACCGGCTACTACGAGCCCGAGCTCGACGGCTCGCGCCGGCGCTCGCCGCGCTACCGCCACCCGCTCTACGCTCGCCCGCCCGCCCTGCCGGAGGAGCGCCCGTGGCTCACCCGCCGCGAGATCGAGGAGGGCCGCGCGCTCGCGGGCCGGGGCCTCGAGATCGCCTGGGTGAGCGATCCGGTCGAGGCGCTGTTCCTCGGCATCCAGGGCTCGGGCCGGGTGCGGCTCGCCGAGGGCGGCACGCTTCGCCTGGGCTTCGGCGGCGCCAACGGGCATCCGCGCCGCTCGATCGGGCTCGAGATGGTCCGCCGCGGGCTGATCGAGCCCTTCGAGGCCTCGGCCGAGACGATCCGCGACTGGGTGCGGGCCAACCCGGCCGCGGGGCGCGAGCTGCTGCGCCACGACCCCTCCTTCGTGTTCTTCCGCGAGGTCGGGGGGTTGGGCGACGACCAGGGGCCGCTCGGCGCGATGCAGCGCTCGCTCACGCCGCTGCGCTCGGTGGCGGTCGATCCCGCCCACCTCCCGCTCGGCGCGCCGGTCTGGGTCGAGACGGACGGCGCCGAGCCGATGCGCCGCCTGATGGTGGCGCAGGACACCGGCTCCGCGATCCGCGGGCCGCAGCGCGCGGATTTGTTCTTCGGCACCGGCGACGACGCCGGCCGCCGCGCGGGCCTGGTGCGCGACCGTGGCCGGGTCGTCATGCTGCTGCCGATCCGCCTGGCGCATGCGCTCGTGCCCGACCCGATGGGCCTGCTCGCGCCAGGCGGCGCGGCCCTCGCCTCGGCCGGGCCGCCAGAGCGCAGCCCGGCGCCGCGCGCGCGGCCGGGGCCGGGGGCGGGGGCGGGGGCGTCCGACGGGGGTGTCTCGGAGCCGCCGCTCGGCCCGCCCCCGCCGGGCATGAGGGCCGCGCAGGAGAGGGATGCGACGGCGGCGTCGTCGCCACCGGATCGGCCTCAGGCGGCGCAGCGGCCCGGCCCGGCGGCGGATGGGGGGGGCGCGGACCCGGTGCCGAGCCCGTCGGGCGCAGGGGTGCCGGTGGGGGCGGCCGTCGCGGCGGCCGTCGCCGCGGCGCGGTCCGCGCCGGGCGCGCCCGCGGCGAGAATCCGAGCCCTCGGACGGCCGTGTCCCGAGCGGCGTGCGCCCCCCGCGGCGTCCCGCGCGCAGCGCGCCCGCGGGCGGATCGGCTGCGCCGCAGGCCACGGCCCCACTCGCCGCGGCGCCGCCCGGCGCGGGATCCCAGGCGGGGCCCGCGCGGGAGGCGCCCGGCGCGGGCGCCCGGCCGTGAGCCGCCCTCCGCGCGGCCTGACGCCCGGCGAGCGGGCGCTGTGGGAGGCCTACGCTCGCCGCTACCGGCCCCTGGGCGCTCCGCCCGCGGCCCGCTCGGCCGCGCCCCCGCCCGAGGCGGCTCCTGCCGCGGCCGCCGGCGAGGCCTCGTCCGGCGCGCGCGGCCCCACCCCCGAGGCCTCGCGGCCCTCGCGGCCCCCCGAGGCGGCCTTCGCCCCCGCCCCCTTCCGCATCGGCGAGCGCGCCCGCGCGAAGGGCAGCGCCGCCGGCGCGCCGTCCCCGTCCCCGTCCCCGGCGCAGGCGCCCCCGCCCCCGTTCCTCGACCGCAGCGGCGGCGCGAACCGCAGCGGCGGCGCGAACCACAATGGCGGCGCGAACCGCAAGGCGCAGCGGGCGCTGGCGCGGGGCCGCATGGCGCCTCAGGCGCGGCTCGACCTTCATGGGATGACGCTCGACCGCGCCCATCCGGCGCTCGCGGGCTTCCTGCGCCGCGCCCATGCCGACGGCCTCCGGCTGGTGCTGGTCATCACCGGCAAGGGCCGGCCCGAGGGCGCCGACGGCGGCGGGAGCGACGCGATCGCGCGCCCTCGCGGCGTGCTGCGCCGTCAGGTGCCGGCCTGGCTCGCCCAGCCGCCGCTCGCCGCGCTGGTCCAGGGGATCGCGCCCGCGCACCGCCGCCACGGCGGCGAGGGCGCCTACTACGTCCACCTCCGCCGGCCGTGACGCCGGCGCGCGGGTGCTGCGAGCGGTCGGAGGGGACCACGGCGCCGCCCCGCCTTCGCCGTCGCGGCCGCCGCCGGCTCAGGCCAGGGCGGGGGGCATCCGGGCCGGCAGGCGCCGGATCGCGCGGCCGACCACCAGCGCGCTCAGGGCCGAGGCGGCGAGGAGGGCGGCGGCGATGGCCGGCATCTGGGCCTCGAAGTCGACGCCCGCGTCGATCAGCGCGCCCGTCAGCCCCGGCCCGATCGCGGAGCCCAGCACCATCGCCGCCGCCGCCATCGCTTTGATCGCGCCCAGGTGGCGGGTGCCGTAGAACTCGGCCCAGAACGCGCCCGGCAGGGTCGCGTTGACGCCCGTCGTCAGCCCCATCAGCATCATCGCCACGGCCGCCGCCCCCAGCGCGCGCGCCTCCGCCATGACGAGGAAGCTCGCGGCCAGAGGCAGCATGAAGACCGGGATCAGCCGGCCCGAGCCGAAGCGGTCCACCGCCCAGCCCGCCGCCAGCATCGCCAGGATCGAGGTCGCGGTGTAGAGCGGAAAGAGCGCCACCAGCTCGAGATGCGTCCAGCCCTTGATCGCGGCCAGATGCACCTGGAGGAAGAAGAACGCCGTGACGAAGGCCGAGGGCCCCAGCAGCGTCGGCACCATGGCCCAGAAGAGCGCCGAGCCCAGCACCTGCGCGCGCGTCCAGTGGCGGGCGTCCATGCCCGAGAGGCGCGGCGGGCCATGGGCCGCCCCCGCGGGCCGGCGCTCCTGCGCCAGCAGCCGTCGCACCAGCGGGATCGCCGCGAGGACCAGCGCGGCGCAGAGCACCCAGAGCGCGCGGAAGCCCGCCCACGGCAGCAGCGCCACGAAGGCGAGCGGCAGCACCGCCTCGCCGAGCGAGAACCCCAGGCCCGCCACGGCGAGCGCGCGCCCGCGCGTGGCCTCGAACCAGCGCGCGATGGCGACCATGGCGACGTGGCCCGTCATGCCCTGGCCCGCGAGCCTGAGCGCGAACACCGCGCCCAGGAGCGCCCAGGGAGCGCGCGCCACGGCCATCGCCAGGCAGGCCCCCGCGAGCCCGAGCAGCACCACGCTGCCGAGGTCGCGCGCGCGGTGGCGGTCGGCCTGGACCCCGGCCCAGAGCATGGCCGTGGCCGAGGCGGCGGTGCCCAGGGTGTAGATCGCGCCCCAGCCGCCCGCGGTGAGGCCGTGGGCCGCCTGGATCTCGCCCGAGAAGATCGAGATGAAGAAGGTCTGCCCGAAGGAGGACAGCAGCGTCATCAGCGAGCCCGCGGCGAGCCAGCGGGCGTTCCGGGCGAGGAAGCCGGTGGTGCGCATGGGCGCGTCCATGGACGCATGGGAGGGCCGGGGCAAGAGCGCGCCCGGAGGGGGCCATGCCGTGCGCGGCGGATCCGGCGATCCGCGCCCGCGGTGTCGCGCGCCCCGGCGTTCAGAGCATGTAGCGGCTCACGTCGGTGGAGCGCGACAGCTCGCCCAGGTTGGCCTCGACGAAGGCTGCGTCCACCGTCACGCTCTCGCCGCCGCGGTCCGGCGCGGTGAAGGCCAGCTCCTCGAACACGCGCTCCATCACGGTGTAGAGGCGGCGCGCGCCGATGTTCTCGACCTCGGCGTTGACCTGGGCGGCGATGCGCGCCAGCGCCTCGATGCCGTCCTGGGCGAACTCGACCGTGACGCCCTCGGTGCCCATCAGCGCCGCGTATTGCCGCGTGAGCGCGTTGTCGGTCTCGGTCAGGATGCGCACGAAGTCGCCCTCGGTGAGCGCGCGCAGCTCGACGCGGATCGGCAGGCGGCCCTGGAGCTCGGGGAGAAGGTCCGACGGCTTGGCGACGTGGAACGCTCCGCTGGCGATGAACAGGATGTGGTCGGTGCGGATGGGCCCGTGCTTGGTGGAGACGGTGGTGCCCTCGATCAAGGGCAGCAGGTCGCGCTGGACGCCCTCGCGGCTGACCTCGCCGCCCCTCGCCTCGGCGCGCCCGGAGACCTTGTCGATCTCGTCGAGGAAGACGATGCCGTCCTGCTCGGTGGCCTCGACGGCGGCGCGCGTCAGGGTCTCGTCGTCGAGGAGCTTGTCGGCCTCCTCGCCCATCAGCAGGTCGAAGCTCTCGGAGACGCTCATGCGCCGGCGCGTGGTGCGGCTCGGCATAGCCTTCTGGAGCATCTCGCCCAAGTTGAGCATCCCGCCCCCGGGCTGGCCGGGGATCTCCATCGCGCCGAAGGGGTTGGAGGTGTCGGCCACGTCGAGCTCGATCACGGTGTCGTCGAGATCGCCCGCATGGAGCTTGCGGCGGAACATCTCGCGCGTGCCCTCGCGCGCCTGCGCGCCCGCGATGGCGTCGATCACGCGCTCCTCGGCGCGCTCGCGCGCCTGCGCCTCGACCTCCTCGCGCATCCGCTCGCGCGTCATGGCGAGCGCCGCGTCGGCCAGATCCCGCACGATCTGCTCCACGTCGCGGCCGACATAGCCCACTTCCGTGAACTTGGTGGCCTCGACCTTGAGGAAGGGCGCGCGCGCGAGCTTGGCCAGACGGCGGCTGATCTCGGTCTTGCCGACCCCGGTGGGGCCGATCATGAGGATGTTCTTGGGGTAGACCTCCTCGCGCAGATCCCCCTCGAGCCGCCGCCTGCGCCAGCGGTTCCTGAGCGCCACCGCGACCGCGCGCTTGGCGTCGGACTGCCCGATGATGAAGCGGTCGAGCTCGGAGACGATCTCGCGGGGGGTGAGGTCGGTCAAGGGGATCCTCCGGTCGCGGGCATCGCGCCTACCTAAGCGCAGGGGTGGCGAACGCAACGGCCGCAGGGTGGGGTCGGCACCTCAGGCGAGGGCGGCGGCGTGCGCCCCGTCCGTCGTCCGCCCCAGGAAGATGCCGGGATAGAGCGCGGCTGGCGGCGCGGCGTCGTCGATGGCCCGGACCTCATCGGGGGTCAGAGCCAGGGTCGCCGCGCCGACCGCGCCCTCCAGATGCGCCGCCTTCGAGGCGCCGACGATCACCGTGTGCGAGCGCCGCTTGGCGAGGATCCAGGCCATCGCCACCTGCGGCGGGGTCGCGCCGTGCGCCTGCGCCACCGCGCCCAGCGCGTCGAGCGCCGCGCGCGCGACGCCGGGGGGGACGCCCAGCACGTCGAACTGGTTGAGCCGCCCCTCGGCCTTCGAGAGGTCGGCGGGGTCGTACTTGCCCGACAGCAGCCCGCCCGAGAGCGGGGACCACGCCATCAGCCCCACGCCCATCGCGTCCATCATCGGCACCAGCTCCGCCTCGACGTCGCGCTGGGCCGCGTTGTAGAGGAGCTGGCCCGCGACGAAGGGCGCCAGGCCGTTGTCGCGTTGGAACTGGATCGCGCGCGCGGCCTCCCAGGCGGGCCAGTTGCTGAAGCCCAGGTAGCGCGCGTGGCCGTGCTCGACGCAGATGTCGAGGGCGCGGAGCGTCTCCTCCATCGGCGTGGTGAAGTCGGTCTTGTGGACGATCAGCAGGTCCACATGGTCGGTGCCGAGGCGCCTCAGCGAGCCCTGGACCTGGCGCAGGACGTGGCGGCGCGAGAGGCCCGCGTCGGTGATCGCGGGGCCCTGGCGGAAGCCGAGCTTGGTGCAGATCACGGCGTGCTCGCGCCGCCCCTTCAGGGCCACGCCCAGCGCGGTCTCCGCGTCGCCTCCCGAGTAGCCGTCGGCGCTGTCGAAGAAGTTGATCCCGTGGTCGAGGGCGATCGAGACCATCTCGGTGGCGGCGTCCTGCCCCGCGGCGACGGCGGTGCCCAGCATCGAGGGCGAGCCGAGGTTGAAGGTCATGGTGCCCAAGGCGAGGCGGCTGACGATCAGGCCGCTGTCGCCCATGCGGGTTTGGGTCATCTCGGGCATGGGGGCTCCGTCCTCGGGGTCAGCCCTTCGAGATAGCCTCCACCGTCAGGTTGCCATTGGTGTAGACGCAGAATCTCTGCCGCGATCTCCATCGCGCGGCGCGCGATCGCCTCGGCGGAGCCCTCGCCGTCCATCAGCCCGCGCGCGGCGGCGAGCGCGAAGTTGCCGCCCGAGCCGATGGCGGCCACGTCGTGCTCGGGCTCGAGCACGTC
The DNA here is from genome assembly GCA_963799455.1 of uncultured Alphaproteobacteria bacterium. Lineage (GTDB taxonomy): Bacteria > Pseudomonadota > Alphaproteobacteria > Rhodobacterales > Rhodobacteraceae > CAWCXF01. The sequence goes on from CAWCXF010000008.1 coordinate 1,498,662, forward strand.
GCCCGCGCCCGTGACGACGAGCAGCGCGTCGCCGTCGGTCACGATCAGCATGGCCTCGAGCTTCTGGAGGTACTTGTCGGTGCGCCAGTCCTTGGCGAGCTCGACGCAGGCGCGGGCGAGCTGGCCCGGATGCTGCTCCAGCTTGGCCTCCAGCCGCTCCAGCAGCGTGAAGGCGTCGGCGGTGGAGCCCGCGAAGCCCGCGACGACCTCGTGGCCCTTCTCGGGGCCGCCGGGGGTCAGGCGGCGCACCTTGCGCGCGCCGCCCTTGATGACGGTCTGGCCCAGCGAGACCTGCCCGTCGCCCGCGACCACGACGCGCCCGCCGCGGCGCACGGCGAGGATGGTGGTGCCGTGCCAATGCTCCTGCGCCATGCCGCCCCCCTTGGATCGCGCGCCCTATGTGGCGACGGGCGCGGCGGGCGGCAAGCGCCCGCCCGGCGCGGAGCGCATGGGCCTCGGCCGGCCGGGCCGGGACCGAGGCGTTCCCGCCATGCGACGGCCGCGTGGCCGCCAGCCCTCGGCGCACGGGCTCGTCGGCGCGCGGGTGTCGCCGCCGCGCGGCCGTCGCGCGCTTCTTGGGCTCAGGCCGTGACGGCCTCGTCGATCCAGGACTTGAGCGCGGCCTTGGGCGCGGCGCCGGTCTTGTTCGAGACCACCTCGCCGTCCTTGAAGAGGAACAGCGCCGGGATGCCGCGCACGCCCATCCGGGCCGGCGTCGCGGGGTTCTCGTCCACGTTGACCTTCACCACCTTGACGCGGCCGTCATACTCCGAGGAGAGCTCCTCCAGCGCGGGGCCGATCGCCTTGCACGGCCCGCACCACTCGGCCCAGAAATCGACCACGACGGGGATGTCGGACTGGCGGACCTCGGCGTCGAAGGTGGCGTCGGTGACGGGGAGCGTGGGCATGGCGGCCTCCTGGGGCGCGACTGTGGGACGCCAGAGGTAGGGGCGCCCGCCCGCCCGCGTCAAGGCGCGGGCAGGACGGGTTCGCCGGATCGCAGGAGGGTCTCGTCGGGGTCGTCGATCGCGACCTCGCGCTGGTCCCGAGCCTTGCCTCCGGTCACCTGGCCGAAGACCGTCGCCCAAGGGCCTGTGTCTTCCACCCCATGGTGAAGCCCCGCGGGGCTGGCATCTGGGTGGATCTGCTCGACCGAACCCTCTGCAGTGGCTCTCGGATGGATGTAGTAGGAGTAGAGGTGCAGGAGCGCGAAGCGCGGGGCGTGATGATACTTTTACAACTCTTCAGCGCCGCTTGCCGAGCGATGGCAGCCCACCCTGAAGCAATTTCGTCGGCGGCCATTGTCGATTGGCGTTCCTACGTCGGCTCGCCTTGATGGCGACATCGGCCTCTGGCTCATCGCGACAGTTCGAGCAAACGATCGCAGGGGCAACGATCTGGATCTTGCCGCAGACCTTGCAGGAACGTCTGCGCCGCGGCTGATCTGGTTTGGTCGGAGCCCATTTCGATCGCAGTGACTCGGCCATTGAGCATCCCTCATATGGCACGCGAGCTGTCCTGTCCCGCATCCCCACGATCAGTTGGTCCGTCCAACCGGCAACCGTCAAGCGAGAAGCAGACGTGATGATCGCGGCCGCTCTCGCCCGACCAGACGACACGGTCGTCAACATCCACGGTGAGGGGCTTGGCCCGTGGCCGCCGCTCAAGCCTCCGCCCGCGCCAGCGCCTCCGCCGTGAGCCGCGCGGGCAGCGGCATCAGCCACGGGCCGCGCGTCCAGAGCACCGCCGTCTCCACTCGCCTGTCGGGGTAGATCCGAGCCAGCCCTGCCGCGTAGGCGCCCATCTGGCGAAGGATGCCGAGGGGCACCTCCTCGGGGCGGCCGGGCACGGCGCGGTTGGTCTTGAAGTCCACCGCCAGCACGCGCGCGCCCTCGATCACCAGGCGGTCGACGGCGCCGAGCACCGGGACGCGCCGCCCGGCGATCTCGACCTCGGCCGAGAGCGTCACCTCCGCCAGCGTGCCGGGGGCGAAGAGGGGGGCGAGCGAGGGGTCGCGCAGGATCGCCTGGGCCTCGGCCAGCAGCCCCTCCAGATCGGCCTCGGCGGCGGGCGGGTCGGCCTCCAGCAGCAGGTCGCGCGCGACCTCGATCGGCGGCACGTCCGCGTGGGCGGGCAGGTGCTCCAGCAGGCGGTGGATCTGGGCGCCGCGCGCGAGCGCCGCCTCTGAGCCCGCCCCCTCCTCGCCGGGCAGCGCCTTGGCGCCGCCGAGCCCCGAGGGCGAGACCGGCCGGGGCGGCTCGGCCGGCGCGGGAGGCGCCCTGCGCGCCCAGTCGGGCAAGACGGCGGCGCGCGCCGGCACGGGCGCCGGGGGCGCCGTCGCGGCCACCGACCAGTCGCCGGTCTCGTAGCGCAGGCCCTCGCCGGTGGGGAAGGCGTGGGCGCGCGCCCCGAGGCGGCCCAGCGCGCCCTCGGCCCGGGCGTGCCAGCTCCCCTCGCCCACGGAGCGCGCGCCGGCGACGATCAGCCAGGTCTCGGCCCGCGTCATGGCGACGTAGAGGAGCCGCAGCCGCTCGGCCTCCTCGGCCTCGGCCATCGCCTCGATCGCGGGCGCGAGCGCGGGCGGCGTGTCGGCCTTGGCCGGGCGCCAGATCGGCCCGGCGGGGGAGGGGGCGAGGGCCGCGCCGCCGCGGCGCCCCGCGTCGTCGGTCTGGGGCAGGACGACGACCGGCGCCTCGAGCCCCTTGGCGCCGTGCACGGTCATCACCCGCATGAGGTCGCCCGTGCCCTCGGCCTGGCGCTTGATCTCGGAGGCGTCCTCGCGCAGCCACGAGACGAACCCTGTCAGCGTCGGCACCTCCAGCCTCTCGTAGGAGAGCGCGAGGTTGAGGAGCGCGTCGATCCCCTCCTCGGCTTCCGGTCCAAGCCGCGCGATCAGCCGCTCGCGGCCCCCGTGGCGCGTCAGCAGCCGCTCGATGAGGTCGTAGGGCCGCAGGTAGTCGGTGTCGGCCCTGAGCGCGTCGAGCATCCGCATCGTGCGCGGCACCTCGCGGCCGCGCGCACGCAGCGCCTCGTCGAGCGTCTGGTCGCGGCCCCGCCTGTGCGCGAGGTCGTAGAGCTCCTGCTCGGACCAGCCCAGGAGCGGCGAGCGCAGCGCCTCGGCGAGCGAGAGGTCGTCCTGCGGCAGCGCGAGGTAGGCCAGCAGCGAGCCCACGTCGCGCACGGCGAGCTCGCCGCCCACCCGCAGCCGGTCGGCGCCCGCGACCGGGATCTCGCGCGCCTTGGCCGCGCGGATGATCTCGTGGAACAGCAGGTCGCGCGAGCGCACCAGGATCAGCACGTCGCCCGCACGGACGGGACGCATGACCATGCGGCGGGCGCCGTCCTCCTCGACGATCCGCGGGATCGCGATCTCCTCGCGGATCATGTGATGGATCTGCTCGACGATCCCCTTTGCCAGCTCGATGCGCGGGTCGTTCTCGGCCGGGCGATCGGTGGGGTCGAGCCAGTCCTGCGCCTCGCGCTTCTCGGGCTTCGGGACCGCGGGCCAGAGGTCCACGCGCCCGGCCAAGCCCTCGTGGAAGGCCAGATGCGCGCCCCGGTCCGCGTCGTCGGCGAGGCTGGGGGCCGCGCCCATCATCGCGTCCACCGCGCGCAGGATCGCGGGCGAGGAGCGGAAGGAGTGGCGCAGCGCCACCTCGCGCAGCGGCTCGCCGATGGCGTCGAGCTTCGCCGCGAAGCCCGCGCGCTCCAGGGCGAAGGCGGCCGGTTCAGCCCCCTGGAAGGAGTAGATCGACTGCTTGGGGTCGCCGACGACGAAGATCGAGCGCGGCGCGTCCCGCGAGCCGCGCCCCGACGTGAACTCCTCGGCCAGCGCCTCGATCACATGCCACTGGGCGGGCGAGGTGTCCTGCGCCTCGTCCACCAGGATGTGGTCGATGCCGCCGTCGAGCTTGTAGAGCACCCAGGAGGCGACCGAGGGGTCGCGCATGAGCGCATGGGCGAGGAGGATCAGGTCGTCGAAGTCGAGCCAGGCGCGCCGCGCCTTGGCCGCGTCGTGGGCCGCGATGAGGCGGCGCGCGAAGCGGTGCAGCGCGCGGGTGCGCTCGGCGGTGGCGAGCGCCAGACGCAGGGGCCGGGCGTCGGCGACACGGTGCATGAGGGCGTCCCAGGCCTCGTCCGGAAAGCCCGCCACCTTGCGTGTGGGCTTGCTCGGGAAGGCCGGCTCTCTCGGCTGGAGTCCCAGCTTGGGGGAGAACGCCTCCGCCGTCTTCGCATCCTCCTTGTGCAGCATGAGGTCTTCGAGGATGGGCAGGGAGGAGACGTCGAGCGGCCCCCCGGCCATCTCGGCCAGCACCGGCGCCGCCTTCTTGTCGTTCGCTCCGCCCTCGGCCATGCGGCGCGCGACCTCGGCCAGGAGGTCCGCCTCGCCGCCCGTGAACACGCGCGCGGCCAGCGCCGCCTCGTCGAGCCCCTCGGGGAGCCCCAGCGCCGCGTCGAGGCTCCCGGTCGCGCGCTCGAAGGCGTCGCGGGCCGAGAGGATCCGCAGGACGAGGTCGTCGATCGACTCGCCGGTGAAGCCCTGGGCCACGGCGTCGAGACAGGCCTGGCCCGGCCCCGAGGCCATCTCCTCCAGCACGCTCTCGCGCAGCAGCCGCCCGGCCGCGTCGTCCATCACCTCGAAGCGCGGGCTGACGCCGGCCTCGACCGGGAAGCGCCGCAGGAGCGCTTCGCAAAAGGCGTGGATGGTCTGGATCTTGAGCCCGCCCGGCGTCTCGATCGCCTGGGCGAAGAGCCTGCGCGCCTGGGCGAGGTCCACCGCCCGGTCGGCGGTGTCGGCGCCGAGGTGGCGCATCTGCGCGACGAGCGCGGCGTCGTCCATCATCGACCAGGCGCCGAGGCGCTTGAAGAGCCGCAGCTGCATCTCCGAGGCCGCCGCCTTGGTGTAGGTCAGGCACAGCACCCGCCCCGGCGAGACCCCGCGCAGCAGGAGCCGCGCCACCCGGTCGGTGAGCACCCGCGTCTTGCCCGAGCCCGCATTGGCCGACACCCAGGCCGAGGCGTCCGGATCGGCCGCCAGCACCTGCGCGCGGGTGGCGTCGTCGCCCTCGGCGGCGGGTGCGGGGGTCGGCTCGCGCAGGACGCCGCCCGACGCCGCACCCCCTCCCCCGTGCCGGGGCCCCGTGCCGCCGGGCGAGCCGGGCCGCCCTTCGCCCCGTGATCGGGGCGTCCCGCCCGGGCGGCGAAGGTCGTGCGGCGACCGGCCTCCGCCCCCGCTCTCAGGGGCCGCGTCGCCCCGGCCAGGGGGGGGGGAGGCCCCGGCTCGGCCGCAGCGGCGGGACCGGGGTCCGCGCTCGGGCCGTCCGCAGGGGTGCGGCCGCCCTCCCAGCGCGGCCAGCGCTCGGAGGGCGGGACGCGGGCGCGCTTCGTCTCCAGATCCGAGGGCCATCCGTCGGCCCGATCGTCCGGCCGGTCGGCGCGCCCATCCTCGGGCCCGCGCGCGGCCCCGTCGTCGTCGGCGCCCCGATCGCCGCGCTCGGTGCCGGACCGGGGGTCGGGCCTGTCGTCGGGGCTCACGATCGGTCCCCCGCGCTCACGTCAGCACGACCCGCTGGGGGGTGTCCGACACCTCCCACTCGCCCAGCCGCGAGAGGTGGTCGTAGTCCGACCCGAGGCGATCGCCCTCCATCGCGCGGCGCGCCGTGTAGCCGCGCGCGGGCGCCAGCCACTGCGCGAGGAGGCTCTCCAGCTCGCGGTGGACCTCCTCGGTCGAGATCTCGTGGAGCGGCGCGGGCTCCTCCTTGGGGCTCGTGCCCACGCCGATGTAGACCGCGCCCTCGACGGGGGCGGGCTCGATGCCCTGGAACGCGCCGCGCTCGGCCATCATCGCCTCCAGCAGGAGCTGGCGGTCGAAGTGGATCTGCTCGTTGCGGCCCGGCGGCCTGCCGGTCTTGTAGTCGTAGAGGATCACGCCGCCCGCCTCCGTCCGGTCGATGCGGTCGGCGCGCGCGACGAGCGTCACGCCCTCGCCCGCGCCGGGCAGCGCGAGCCGGCCCTCGACCTCCCAGGCGACGGGGCGGCCGCGCGCCCGGCGCCGCGCCTCGCCGTCGAGGAACCAGTCGGCGACGCGCCCGAGCCGCGCGAGCCAGAGCCTGCGCGCGGCCGGCCAGGGCGCCTCGCGCTCGAGCGCGTCCTCGACGCAGGCCATCAGGCGCGCGCGATCGGCGGCGCGGTCGCCCGTCAGCGGCGCCCTCGCGAACGCGTCGAAGGCCGCGTGCACGACCTGCCCGCGCAGCGCCGCGTCGGGCTCGGGGCGCAGCGGCGCCAGCTTGCGAAGCCGCAGCACCTTCGAGGCGTAGACCGAATAGGGGTCGCGCAGGAGATCCTTGACGCCCGAGACCGAGTAGCGCCGCGGCCGCGCCTCGGCGGGGGGCGCGGGGGAGGGGCGCGGCTCGGGCCGCCCCGGCCGCTCGGGCCGGTCGAGGGCTGCGGCCATGGCGAGCCACTCGGCGCCGCGCGCGCGCATCGCGTCGAGCGCTTGCGCGCCGCCGGTCTCGGGCAGGCCCCCCATCAGGTTGGTCAGCCGGGCGAGCCAGCGCGAGGGCACCGTCTCGGCCTCGGCGTCGCGGCGCGCGCGGGTGAGCCAGAATCTCGGGCGCGCCGGCCGCCTGCTGGAAGGCGTGCGCGGCCTGGCCGACCGAAAGCTCGGGCAGCCGCAGCCCCGCCTGCTTGCGCATGGCGCGGTTCATCCAGGGGTCGGCCTCGGGCCGCTCGGGCCAGGCGCCGTCGTTGAGCCCGCCGAGGATGGCGAGGTCCGCACCGCCGACGCGGGCCTCCAGCAGTCCCCATATGAGGACATCCGGATGGGGGGTCTCGGCGCGCCGCACCTCCTCGCGCGCCAGGATCCGGTCGAGGAGCCGGGCGTAGTCTGCGCAGCTCATGCGCCCGCCATGGACCGCCTCGCGCGCCAGCTCGCCCATCACGCGCAGCGCGTCGGCGCCCGCGGCCTCCTCCCACAGCGCGCCCGACCCGCCCCCGCTTCCGGCACCGGCGGGGCAGGCGCTGCCGCGGGCGAGCCCCTCGGCGAGCGCCAGGTGGCGCGAGACGTGATCGGTCAGGTGCCGCTCGGCGCCCTCCGTCCCGTCGAGCAGCGGCGCGAGCCAGCCGGCCCAGCCGCGGCACCAGGCGTCGTCGGCCCGGCCGCCGGCGAAGGCCAGCAGGTCGCGCCCCCCGGGGTAGGGCGGGCCGTCCCTCCGCAGGGAAAGCTCCAGCTCGCGGGTGCGCTCCAGATGCGCCAGCCGGTGGGCGCCCGAATGCACGAGCGGGTGCTTGAGGAGCGACAGCAGCCCCTCGATCGTCACCCGCTCGCAGCACAGCCGCGCGATCTGGCGCAGGAGCCGCCCCGGCGGGGAGAGCTGCAGGGGCTGGCCCGCGGAGTCGTCGGGCACGATCCCCCAGCGGTCGAGCGCGGCCGAGACCTGGCGCGCGAGCCCGCGGTCGGGGGTGACGAGCACCGCGCGCGTGCCGTCCTCGGCCGCCCGCCTCAGGCGCAGCGCGATCGCCAGCGCCTCGGCGCGGGGGGAGGGCGCCTCGACCAGCGTCATCCCCTGGGCGGCCGGGCCGAGCGGGCCCAGCGACGGCCCCTGCGCGCGCCATCCGTCGGTGACGGGGGCGGGGCGCAGCGCCATCGAGATGAGCCGGTTGCGCGCCGACGCGGGCGCCGGGACGTCGGCCCAGCGACGGATGTCCTCGGGGCCGAGGCCCAGCGCGTCCATCAGGCGGCGGAAGCGGTATTGCGGGTGGTCCTCGTAGCGCAGCGGGTCGTCCATCGCCTCCCAGACCGCGGGCGGCAGGTCGAAGTCGAAGCCCGGCAGCACGACCGAGCCCGAGGCCGTCCGCGCGACCGCGCGCATCAGGAGCGCCGTGGCGCCGCGCGAGCCGGTCGAGCCCGCCACCACGATGGGATGGTCGGGCGGCTCGGCGTCCCAGCCGCGGGTGTGGTGGGCGACGATGGCGCGCAGCCGCGCCTCGCCGTCGGGGGCCCACCCCTCGCTCCTCGTGCCGGCCTCGAAGAAGTCCTGGACGATGCGCACGAATTTGAGCGAGCGGTGCCAGTGGGCCGAGAGGTCGCCCACGTCCACGGCGGCCACGTCCTCGGGCGTCACCCCCTCGTCGTGCATCTCCTCCATCAAGGCGCTGAGGCTGTCGGCGAGGTCGTAGCGCGCGCCGCGCGGCGCCACGTCGGGCTCGCGCTCGATCAGCCGGCCGACGAGCTGCGCCACCTCCAGGCGCCGCCTGAGCGGCGGCGCCGCGGGCGGCAGGCCGACGAGCGGCGTGTCGGCCGCGATGTCGCCCACGACGCGGATGCGCGGCAGCAGGCGCGGGCCGCGGGCGGCCAGAGCCTCCCGCAGCCGGCGCTGGAGCCTGCGGCCGTTGACGATCACCGAGACGCGCGCCAGCGCCTCGGGCGGGCCTTCGCCGTGGCGCTCCAGCAGCCCGCGCGCCAAGCCGTCCGCGAAGTCCGCGCCGCAGGGCAGGGCGTGCAGGTGGGGCCGCGTCCCGTCGTCCGTCATCGAGCCCCCCGCGTCACGGCACCTCCTGCGCCAGCATCGCTTCGGCGCGCGCCACGCCCTCGGGCGTGCCCACGTCGCACCAGGCGCCGGGCCAGACCAGCCCGCAGAGCGCGCCCCGCGCCGCCATGGCATCCCAGACGCGGTTGAGAGAGAAGACCACGTCGGGAACGTCCGCAAGCGCCCGCGGGTCGATCATCTGCGCGCCGAGATAGACCAGCGGGCCGCCGCGGGTCAGCCGCCCGCCCGTGCCGAGGGCGAAGTCGCCGGGCGCGGCCCGGCCGTGGGCGCGCGCGAGCGGCGCGCACAGCAGCAGCGCCTCGGTCCCCCTCGGCGCGGCGCGCCAGCCCTCGACCAGCGCCGAGAGCGGGTTCGGGCCGCGCCACGCGGCGTCGGTGTTGAGGGTGAGGACGGGCCCCGGCCCCAGCAGCGGCAGCGCGGCGCGCAGGCCGCCGCCGGTCTCGAGGATCGGATCCTCGCGCGAGACGGCGACGCCGCACGCCTCCAGACGGCGCGCGAGCGGCTCGGGGCGATAGTGGACGTTGGCCGCGACCCGCGTCACGCCGGCCCCCTGCGCCAGCGCCAGCGCGTGGTCGATCAGCGGCCGGCCGGCGACCGGGACGAGCGGCTTCGGCCGATCCGCCGTCAGCCGCCCCATGCGCCGGCCGTAGCCGGCGGCGAAGAGCATCAGCGGCGGCGTCATGGGCGCCGGCTCGGCCCAGCGCCCGACGCCGTGCCCGACGCCGCGCCCGACGCCTCCGGCGGGGCGCCCGCCGGCCCCGGCCCGGCCGCGATCGGGGCGCTCCCCGGCGGCGGCAGCGCGTCGAGCGCCGGGCCTCGCACGTCGGCGCAGGCCGGGTGGTCGAGATCCGCCGCGAGCTGACCCCAGACGCGCGGCAGCAGCGCCAGGTAGCGCGGGAGGCCGTCGCGCCGGGCGAGCCGCGCGAAGACGCCGAGCAGCCGCAGGTTGCGCTGCGCGCCGAGCACGGCGAGCGCCGCGTCGAGGCGGGCGGGATCGGCGCCGGCGCCGCGGGCGAAGCGCGCGATGGCCGCGGCGGCGGCGGCGGGCGAGACGTCGCGCCGCGCGTCGCGCGTGAGCGAGGCGAGGTCGTAGGCGGCCGGCCCGCGCATGGCGTCCTGGAAGTCGAGCAGGCCCACCCGCGCCGCGCCGCGCCGCCCGGGCAGCCAGATCAGGTTCTCGGCGTGGTAGTCGCGCAGGATCAGCGTCTCGGCCGGCCCCGCGTGGCGCGCCAGCGCCTCGCGCAGCGGCCCGACCCAGGGGGCGCGCTCGGCGCGGGCATACCACGGGGCGGCGAGCGCGGTCGCCTCGGCCATGGCCTCCGCGTCGTAGGGCGGCAGGCCCGAGGGCGGCCCGGCGGCGCGCAGGGCGACGAGGGCGTCCGCCGCGGCCGCGTAGAGCGCGGGCTCGCGCGCGGGCCGGGCCGCGGCCGTGCGGGCCAGGAGCGCGTCGCCCAGATCCTCCATCAGCATCAGCCCCGCCGCGGGCGCGGCGGCGATCACGCAAGGGGCCGAGAGCCCCAGGCCCGAGAGCCGCGAGGCCACGTCGAGGAACGCGCGCAGGCTCGGCGCGGCCTCGGGCGGGGCGAGCATCAGCACGGCGGTGCGGGGATCGCCCGCGCCGGCCCGCGTCAGCCGCTCGTAGCGCCGCCCCGAGGCGTCGCCCGCCAGGGCCGCGCGCGCCGCGCCGCTCCAGCCGGCGCGGCCGAGGAAGGCGTCGGCCCTCGCCCCGCCCGGCCCAGCGGCCGCCGCGCAGCCGCCGGGGGCGAGGCCGCCCGTCGCACGGCCGCCCGTCGCACGGCCGCCCGTCGCACGGCCGCCCGTCGCACGGCCGCCCGGGGAGGCGGCGATCGGGCGGGGATCGCGCCGGGCGGATCCGTGCGGACGGAAGGCCCCCGCCGCCCGCCCGCCCGTCGCCCCGCCCGGGGCGGGCTCGGACCCGAGGCCGGTCCCCTCAGGCGCCGCCGTCGATCTCGGGCCGGGCCCGGTCCCGGCCGCTTCCGTCGCGCCCGCGCCCATCGCGCCGCCATCCGCCGGACGCTCGGCCGCCCCGCCCGACCCGACGGCGCCGATCCCCACGGCGCCGGCCGCGCGCTCAACCATCGACGATGGCCTCGATCCCCGCCCAGCGCGGGCCCTCGGCGCGCGCGACGAGCCGCCGCCCCTCGCCCTCGGGCGCGAGCGTCAGGCGGAGCGCGCCGGCCGGGGTCAGCGGCCCCAGCCGGTCGGGCCACTCGATCAGGCAGATCGCGTCGGCGAACGCGTCGGCGAGGCCCAGCTCCCAGGCCTCCTCGGGGCCCGGGAGGCGATGGAGGTCGGCGTGCCAGAGGGGCGTGCCGTCGCGCGCCTCGTAGGTCTGCACCAGGGTGTAGCTCGGCGAGGGCACCTCCTCCCGCGGGGTCGTGAGGGCGCGGATCACGGCGCGCGCGAGATGGCTCTTGCCGGCGCCGAGCGGGCCCGCGAGCAGCACCGCGTCGCCTGCGCGCAGATGCGGCGCGAGGCGCTGCCCGAAGGCCGTGGTCGCCTCGGGGTGGGCGAGGACGCGCTCGTGGCCCCTCATGGCGTCGGGCGCGGCGTCGGGCGCGGCGTCGGCGGGGTGGGCGGCGGGGTGGGCGGCGGGCGGGGCGGACATGGGGCCCGATGATGGGCACGCGCCCCGCCCGGAGCAAGCGGGACGGCGCGGGCGCGCCGAGGCTGGTGCGGGCTCGCCTCTGCGCGGGGGCCCCGAGCCGCGTCGGGGGACCGCTCCCCCCCGGGCGGCGCCGTGGGGTCCAGGGCGGGCCGAGGAGCGACGGGCGGGCGGCGGCGGAGGGCGCGCCGCGCTCGGGCACGGGGCGCTCGGGCACGGGGCGCTCGGGGAAGGCGCGCTTGGGGAAGGCGCGCTCGGGCCGCCGCGCGAGGCCGGCGCGAGGGCGCTGCGCGGGCGTCTCGGGCCGGGCCGGCGCGCGGCGCCGCGCCCGCTCCTGGCGGTCGCGCGGGGCCGTGGGGGCCGGGCCGCCTCAGCCATAGACCCAGACGAGCAGGCCCAGCCCGAGCGCCACGCGGTAGATCACGTAAGGAAGGAAGCTCGTCGAGCGCAGCAGCCGCATCATCAGCGTCAGCGCCGCGAGCGCCGATCCGAAGGCGAGCGCGGCGCCGATCGCGCCGTCGCGCAGAAGGCCCATGTCGGCCTGCCCGATCACCTCGGCGCCCTCGAGCGCGCCGGCCGCGAGGATCGTCGGGATCGACATCAGCATGGCGAGCCGCGCCGCGTCGTGCCGCACGTAGCCCAAGGTCCGCGCCGCGGTGATGGTGATCCCCGAGCGCGAGGTGCCGGGGATCAGCGCCACCGCCTGCCAAAGCCCCATCACGAGCGCGTGGCGCAGCGTCCAGCCGGCCGCCTCGCGCCGCTCGGCCCCGGTGCGGTCGGCCCACCACAGCACCAGCCCGAACACGAGCGTCGTCCACGCGATCACCGCCGTCGACCGGAGCGCGTCGTCGAGGCCCGAGGCGGACAGCGCGAGGCCCGCCACGATCACCGGGATGGTGGCGACGATCAGGCACGAGGCCAGCCGGGCCTCCTCGCCGCCGCGCCGACCGCGGGCGAGCTGGAGCGTCCCGCGCCAGAGCGCCGCCACGTCGCGCCGGAAGTAGAGCATCACGGCGCCGAGCGTGCCGACATGGACGGCGACGTCGATCGCCCTCCCCTGGTCGGCGAGCCCGGTCAGCGCCGGCAGCAGCACGAGGTGGCCCGAGGACGAGACCGGCAGGAACTCGGTCACGCCCTGGACGACGGCCACGAGGAAGAGGTGCAGGAGCGGCATGACGGGTCCGTGGCCGGGATCGGGGCGCGCGGCCGGGAGCGGATTCGGTCGCGCGCCCCCTCTTACGCGCTGCGGGCGGCGGCGCCAGGGCGGGAGGATGGCGGTTCCGGGACGGGCGCGGCCCGGTCCCCAGCTCGGCCCCCGGCTCGGCGCGCCCTGGTGATGGCCTCGGATCGGGACGGGGCTTCGGAGGCTCGCGCCGCCGCTCCCGCGAGATAGGACATGAGCCGGACCTAGTTCACGCCTCTCCGGCGTCCCGGCCGGGCCGAGGGGCGGCGGAAATCGCGCGGTGGGTCAGCGATGCTGACTTTCATTCCGCCCGCGGCTGCGCTAACCGGCAGGCCCGGTCGGCCACCTCGCCGACGCTCCCCCGCGGGCCGATGCCCCGCCAGCCGACGGAGTCGCCGATGCCCGACCGCATGCTGCGCTTCGTGGACGTCGCGCGCGACATGCCGCCCAAGCGCCGCGCGGACGCGCGCACCGACGACTTCCGCGAGATCTACGCCGAGTTCGCGGGAGCCAAGGCCGCCGAGCAGGCCGCGCGCTGCTCGCAATGCGGCGTGCCCTACTGCCAGACCCATTGCCCGCTGCACAACAACATCCCCGACTGGCTCAGGCTCACCGCCGAGGGGCGGCTGCGCGAGGCCTACGACGTGGCCCAGCTCACCAACACCTTCCCCGAGATCTGCGGCCGGATCTGCCCCCAGGACCGGCTCTGCGAGGGCAATTGCGTCATCGAGCAGTCGGGCCACGGCACGGTGACGATCGGCACCATCGAGCGCTACGTCACCGACACCGCCTGGGACGAGGGCTGGGTCGCGCCCATCGCGCCCCTCGCCGAGCGGCCCGAGAGCGTGGGCATCGTCGGCGCGGGGCCGGGGGGCCTGGCCGCGGCCGACGTGCTGCGCCGCGCGGGCGTGCAGGTGACGGTCTACGACCGCTATGACCGCGCGGGCGGGCTGATGACCTACGGCATCCCCGGCTTCAAGCTGGAGAAGGACGTGGTGATGCGCCGCGTCGATCAGCTCGCGCAGGGCGGCGTCGCGTTCCGCCTGGGCTGCGAGGTCGGCGCCGACGTGTCGTTCCAGGAGGTCCGCGAGCGCCACGACGCGGTGCTGGTCGCCACCGGCGTCTACAGATCCCGCGACCTCCAGGCGCCGGGGGTGGGGGCCCGGGGCGTCGTGCGCGCGATCGACTACCTCACCGCGTCGAGCCGCAAGTACTTCGGCGACGCCGTCCCTGAGTTCGACTCGGGCGATCTCGACGCGAGGGGCAAGCGCGTCGTCGTGGTGGGCGGCGGCGACACGGCGATGGACTGCGTGAGGACCGCGATCCGGCAGGGCGCTCGGTCGGTCAAGTGCCTCTACCGGCGCGACCAGGCCAACATGCCGGGCTCGCAGCGCGAGCGCGAGAACGCCGAGGAGGAGGGGGTCGAGTTCGTCTGGATGACGGCGCCACGCGCCTTCGCGGGCGACGCGGTGGAGAGCGTGACGATCCAGCGCATGCGCCTCGGCCTGCCCGACGCGACGGGGCGCCGCACGCCTGAGGTGATCGAGGGGGCGGACTACGCCGAAGGGGCGGACCTCGTGATCAAGGCGCTCGGCTTCGAGCCCGAGCCGCTGCCCGAGCTGTGGGGCGCGCCCGACCTGGAGGCGACGCGCTGGGGCACGATCAAGGCCGACTTCCGCACCCACGCCACCTCGATCGACGGCGTCTACGCGGTGGGCGACATCGTGCGCGGCGCCTCGCTCGTCGTCTGGGCGATCCGCGACGGGCGCGAGGCGGCGGCCGCGATCCTCGACCGCCTCGCCCTGGCGCGGGCCGGGGTGGCGGCGGAATGAGCGCGGGTGCGCCCTGCGGCGGCGCGAACGCTCCGGTGCGGGCGCCGATGGTGGCGCCGGCCGGCGCGAGGGCTATGACGAGGCGGGCCGGCTCGGGTCCGGTGGGGATTCTGGCGGGCCTCGGGGCCGGCCGAGGAGGAGCGATGACGCGACACGCGATGCGGGCGACCCCGATGTGGGCGACCTCGATGGGGGGGGCCGCGCTGGCCCTCGTGGCCCTGGCCGTCCCGACGGGGCCCGCCCTGGCCCAGGGCTTCGAGCCGCCGCCGGGCTGCGAGGGCGTGCTGACGGTGCAGATGCGCGGCTGCATGCTCACCAACCACTTCGTCTGCGAGGGCGACCCCGAGGGGGTGCGGCGCCACATCACCTTCCGCGAGGGGGGCGCCTCGGGCGCCTCGGTCGTCGACCGCGAGTATCAGTGGCTCGAGACCTACGGCGCCGAGCGCCGCGAGGTGCTGGGCGAGGACGTGCCCGACCCGGCCTCGCTCACCGAGCTGTTCGCGACGGGCGTGGACACCTTCGACTTCCCGTTGGTGGACAGCTCCGGCCCCGAGGAGCGGACGTTCCGCGTCATCGGCGTGGACGAGCTGCAGGGCGAGCAGGTCGAGATCGACGGCGAGCCGCTGGAGCGCACCCGCTTCGCCATGAAGCGGCTCGACGAGGAGGGGACGGAGATCTACTCGGTGACGGGCGAGCAATACGTCAGCCGCGACCGCCGCCTCTTCTTCGCCGGCACCGAGACGCTCGAGATCGGCGGCCGAACCGTGGAAGGCGACAACACGCCCGTGCGCTTCATCGAGCCCGGCGAGCCCGGCTTCATGGCCGAGGAGCCGCTTTACGGCTGCAACGCGACCGACATCCGGTTCGTGCCGGGCGACCGGGGCGCGTCGTCGGGGCCCGCCGAGCGGGCCGGCCCGTGAGCCCCGACCCGCATCGCTGAGCGAGAGGCCCCGATGGCCGTCACGGAACGCCCCGCCCTGACGGGCCGGTGCCTCTGCGGCGCCGTCACGGTCCGCGTGGCGGGCGAGCACGACCCGCGCCCCGGCGCCTGCCACTGCCGGATGTGCCAGCGCTGGTCGGGTGGGCTGTTCGTGTGCTTCGCCGCCGAGGCCTCGGCGGTGGCGGTGGAGGGCGAGGTGCGGCGCCACCTGTCCTCGCCCTTCGCCGAGCGCGCCTTCTGCCCCGTCTGCGGCTCGCACCTGTGGATGCGCGACACGGGCGAGGCGGGCGCGCGCTACGAGCTGATGCCGGGCCTCTTCGACGAGGCGCGCGACTGGCCGCTCCGGTCCGAGGTCTACGCCGACCGCGCGATGGCGAGCGTCCGCCTCGAAGGCGGGCACCGGCGCGCGACGCGGGACGACTACGAGCGCGAGAACCCCTTCGTGGATGGAGACGCCCCATGACCATCGACCCCGACTGGGCCTCCGCCGAGGCCGCCCGCCGCGCCCGGATCGCCGCGACGACGCTCTACCGCGAGGAGGACGAGCGCTCGTCCTGCGGGGTGGGGCTCGTGGTCTCGCTCGACGGGCAGCGGAGCCGCCGGGTCGTGGAGGCGGGCATCGACGCGCTGCGCGCCGTTTGGCACCGCGGCGCGGTGGACGCCGACGGCAGGACGGGCGACGGGGCGGGCATCCACGTCCAGATCCCGGCGCCGTTCTTCCACGACGCGGTGGAGCGCACCGGGCACGAGCCCCACGCCGACCGGCTGATGGCGGTGGGCCAGGTGTTCCTGCCGCGCAACGACCTGAGCGCCCAGGAGACCTGCCGCACCATCGTCGAGACCGAGATCCTGCGCATGGGCCACGTGATCTACGGCTGGCGCCACGTGCCGGTGGACGTGTCGGTGCTGGGCGAGAAGGCCAACGCGACGCGCCCCGAGATCGAGCAGATCCTGATCTCGGACGCCCGCGGCCTCGACGAGGAGGCCTTCGAGCGCGACCTCTACGTGGTGCGCCGGCGCATCGAGAAGGCCGCCTTCGCCGCCGGCGTGCGAGACCTCTACGTCTGCTCGCTGTCGTGCCGCTCGGTGATCTACAAGGGCATGATGCTGGCGCAGGACGTGTCGGGCTTCTATCCGGACCTGCGCGACCCCCGCTTCGAGAGCGCCTTCGCCATCTACCACCAGCGCTACTCGACCAACACCTTCCCGCGCTGGTGGCTCGCCCAGCCCTTCCGCATGCTCGCCCACAACGGCGAGATCAACACGCTCAAGGGCAACCTCAACTGGATGCGCTCCCACGAGATCCGCATGGCGTCCTCGGCCTTCGGCGACAGGGCCGAGGACATCAAGCCGATCGTGGCGCAGGGCTCGTCGGACTCGGCCGCGCTCGACGCGGTGTTCGAGGTGCTGGTGCGCGCGGGCCGCGACGCGCCGATGGCCAAGACCATGCTGGTGCCCGAGTCCTGGTCGAAGCAGGCCGAGGAGCTGCCACAGGCCTGGCGCGACATGTATGCCTACTGCAACGCCGTGATGGAGCCGTGGGACGGGCCCGCGGCGCTGGCCATGACCGACGGGCGCTGGGTCTGCGCGGGGCTCGACCGCAACGGGCTCAGGCCCATGCGCTACGTCGTGGCCGAAGGGCTGCTGATCGCGGGCTCGGAGGCCGGCATGGTGCCGGTGGACGAGGCGCGCGTGAGCGAGAAGGGCGCGCTGGGCCCCGGGCAGATGATCGCCGTGGACATGGCCGAGGGCCGGCTCCACCACGACCGCGAGATCAAGGACGCGCTCGCGGCCGCCAACCCCTACGGCGAGTGGGTGGGCAAGGTCACCGACCTTGAGGAGACGCTGGCGGGCGCGCCCGAGCGGGCGCTGTTCTCGGGCGAGGATCTGCGCCGGCGCCAGATCGCGGCCGGCTACACCATGGAGGAGGTCGAGGCGATCCTGGCGCCGATGGCCGAGGACGGCAAGGAGGCGCTCGCGTCGATGGGCGACGACACGCCCTCGGCGGTGCTCTCGAAGGGCTACCGGCCGCTCGCGCACTTCTTCCGCCAGAACTTCTCCCAGGTCACGAACCCGCCGATCGACAGCGTGCGCGAGCACCGCGTGATGTCGCTCAAGACGCGCTTCGGCAACCTCAAGAACGTGCTCGACCAGTCCTCGGCCCAGACCGAGATCATCGTGCTGGAAAGCCCGTTCCTCGCCAACGCCCAGTTCGAGCGGCTGTGTGCGGCGTTCGCCTCGCGCATGGTCGAGATCGACTGCACCTGCCCTGCGGGCGGCGAGGCGGGCGCGCTCCAGCAGGGCCTCGCGCGCATCCGCGCCGAGGCCGAGGAGGCCGTGGCCTCGGGCGCGGGCCACGTCGTGCTCACCGACCAGCACCAGTCGCCCTCGCGCGTGGCGATGCCGATGATCCTGGCGACCTCCGCGGTGCATTCCTGGCTCACGAGGAAGGGCCTTCGGACCTTCACCTCGCTCTGCGTGCGCTCGGCCGAGTGCATCGACCCGCACCATTTCGCGGTGCTCGTCGGCGCCGGCGCCACGGTGGTCAACGCCTATCTCGCGCAGGACACCGTCGCCGAGCGCATCGAGCGGGGCCTGCTCGACGGGCCGCTGACCGAGGCCATGGCGCGCTACCGCCACGCCATCGACCAGGGGCTCCTCAAGATCATGTCCAAGATGGGGATCTCGGTGATCTCCTCCTATCGCGGGGGCCTCAACTTCGAGGCGGTGGGGCTCAGCCGCGCGATGTGCGCCGAGTACCTCCCCGGAATGCCGAGCCGGATCTCGGGGATCGGCGTGGGCGGCATCCAGCGCAAGATGGAGGAGGTCCACGCCCGCGGCTGGGGCGCGGCCGCCGGCACCGCGCAGGTGCTGCCCATCGGCGGCTTCTACAAGGCGCGCCGCTCGGGCGAGACCCACGCCTGGGAGGCCGTCTCGATGCACATGCTCCAGGCCGCCTGCGAGCGCGGCTCCTTCGAGATGTGGCGTCAGTATTCGGCCAAGATGCGGGCCGCCCCCCCGATCCACCTGCGCGACCTGCTGGACATCAAGCCCTTGGGCGAGCCCGTGCCCCTGGACCAGGTCGAGTCCGTCACCGCCATCCGCCAGCGCTTCGTCACGCCGGGCATGTCCTTGGGCGCGCTGTCGCCCGAGGCGCACATGACGCTCAACATCGCCATGAACCGGATCGGCGCGAAGTCCGACTCGGGCGAGGGCGGCGAGGATCCGGCCGCACGGCGAGCCCGAGCCCAACGGCGACAACCCGTCCGCGAAGATCAAGCAGGTGGCCTCGGGGCGGTTCGGCGTCACGGCCGAGTATCTCGGCCGCTGCGAGGAGCTGGAGATCAAGATCGCCCAGGGCGCCAAGCCCGGCGAGGGCGGCCAGCTCCCGGGCATGAAGGTCACCGAGCTGATCGCGCGGCTGCGGCATTCGACGCCGGGCGTCACGCTCATCTCGCCGCCCCCGCACCACGACATCTACTCGATCGAGGATCTGGCGCAGCTCATCTACGACCTCAAGCAGATCAACCCGCGGGCCAAGGTCTGCGTCAAGCTGGTGGCGCAGTCGGGCGTGGGCACCATCGCGGCCGGCGTCGCCAAGGCCAAGGCCGACGTGATCCTGATCTCGGGCCACAACGGCGGCACCGGCGCGAGCCCCGCGACCTCGATCAAGTATGCCGGGCTCCCGTGGGAGATGGGGCTGACCGAGGCCCATCAGGTGCTCGCGATGAACAACCTGCGCTCGCGCATCACGCTCAGGACCGACGGGGGCTTGCGAACGGGGCGCGACGTGGTGATGGCCGCGATGATGGGCGCGGAGGAGTATGGCATCGGCACCGCGGCGCTCATCGCCATGGGCTGCATCATGGTCCGTCAGTGCCAGTCGAACACCTGCCCGGTGGGGGTCTGCACCCAGGACGAGCGGCTGCGCGCGAAGTTCACCGGCAGCGCCGAGAAGGTCGTCAACCTCATCACCTTCTACGCCCAGGAGGTGCGCGAGGTGCTCAGCCAGATGGGCGCGCGCTCGATGGCGGACGTGATCGGGCGCGCGGACCTGCTGACCCAGGTCTCGCGCGGCTCGGCGCATCTCGACGACCTCGACCTCAACCCGCTGCTCATCACCGTCGATGGCGCCCACGCCATCGCCTACGACCGCGCGCGGCCCCGCAACCCGGTGCCCGACACGCTCGACGCCCAGATCGAGCGCGACGCCGCGCGCTTCCTCGAATACGGCGAGAAGATGCAGCTCCACTACGCCGTGCGGAACACCCAGCGCACGGTGGGCACCCGCGTCTCGGCGCGCATCAACGAGCGCTTCGGGATGCGCAACGCGCTCCAGCCCGACCACCTGACGATCAAGCTCACCGGCAGCGCCGGCCAGTCGCTCGGGGCCTTCGCGGTGCCGGGGCTCAGGATCGAGGTCTCGGGCGACGCCAACGACTACGTCGGCAAGGGGCTCTCGGGCGGCACCCTGGTGCTGCGCCCGCCGATGGTGTCCCAGCTCGACGCGGCCGAGAACGTCATCATCGGCAACACGGTGCTCTACGGCGCGACGGCGGGCTTCCTCTTCGCCGCCGGGCGCGCCGGCGAGCGCTTCGCGGTGAGGAACTCGGGGGCGACGGCCGTGATCGAGGGCTGCGGCTCGAACGGCTGCGAGTACATGACCGGCGGCGTGGCGGTGATCCTGGGCGCCATCGGCGCCAATTTCGGCGCCGGCATGACCGGCGGCATGGCCTACGTCCACGACCCCGAGGGCCGCGCGCCCCTGCTCCTCAACCACGAGACGCTGGTGACGGCGCCCGTGACGGTCGACCACTGGGAGGGCCAGCTTCGCGCCCTCGTCGAGCGCCACGCCGCCGAGACGGGCTCGCGCCGCGCGCTCGACCTCCTCCAGCGCTGGGAGGAGTCGCTGAGGGGCTTCGTGCAGGTCTGCCCCAAGGAGATGGTCTCGCGCCTGCCCGCGCCCCTCGGCGCCGAGCCCGAAGCGGTGCCGGCGGAGTAGGGGCGGGGCCGGTCGAAGGCGAGCGTCGGGCGCACCGAGGTGGCTTGGTCCTTCTGGGCCACCGCCTCGGCGGCGGTTCGGAGCCGGGTGCACGCTTCGGCCAAGCGTCCGAGGGGGCGCCCGGTGCCCGCTCCGGGCGCCGGGCCCCTCGCTCCGCCGGGGGGCGACGATCGCGTGGGCGGACGCGCTGCTCCGTGCCGACGCAGAGGGACGACCCCACGACGCATCCGGCCGAGACGGGGCGGCCCGCGGTTCGCGCCGCCGGTCCGCCCCGGAGATCCCCCCCGAGCGACCAAGAGCTGGGGACGCCGGCCCCGGGGGGGTGCATCGGCGCGACGGGCGGCTGGTCGCGGCGCTGCTCGGCACCCTCCCTCCGTCCCGAGGCCGGGCCGTCGTCCTTCGCCGTCCGGGTTGGCCGGCCTGGGCTTCCCATGGCGGATCGCTCACGCCGCGCGGGTCGGCGCCGCGAGGTGGCCGGCTTGGGCGTGGGCACGGCGCCGGTCCTCCCCGGACCCGGCTCGCCGCCTCGCGCTCTCCGAGAGGGCCGGCCCGGCGCGCGCCCCCGGGGGGGGCTCACGCCGCGGCGGTCAGCGCCACCAGGTGGTTGTCCCAGGCGCAGGGGTGGCGCCGCTCCGCCTCGCCCGAGGCGAGCCCGCCCGCGCCGTCGCTGAACAGCAGGCCGCCCGGCGCCGTCGCGGCGCCGCACACGTCGGCGCGCGCGACGATGCGGGGGGCGCCGCCCTGCGCGGCGAACACATGCGCCACCCCGCCGCGCGGCGAGGTGATGGCGACCGAGCCGCCGTCGCCCGACCACGCGACCGATCCGGCATAGCCTTGCAGGCGGCGCTGCGCGGCGTCCTCGGCCGCGAGCGGCCGAGCCGCCTCGCCCCGGCGGTGGAGGCCGAGGAGCGGCACCGGCGCCGCGTCCGCCCCCTGCCACTGCATGGCGAAGGCCAGGGTGCCGTCGGCCCTCGCCGCGAGGTGGCGGATCGAGGCCAGCCGCATCGCGGGCTCCGGCTCCACCCGGTCGAGCACCGCGCCGTCCGCCGCGAGGTAGGTCAGGTTCGGGCGCATGGTGTCGAGGTTGAGCTTGTCGCGCCCGCTCGCGGGGTGGGTGCGGATGCCGCCGTTGGCGACGGCGAGCACCTCGGTGCCGGGCAGGCGCACGACCTCGTGCGGGCCGATGCCGCCCGAGGCGACCTCGCCCAGGCGCGCGTATCCGGCGCCCGCGTCCCACAGGCCGACGCGGCCCTCGCCCGAGGCGTAGGCGTTCTCGGTGGTGGCGAGGATCGCGCCGCCTTCGAGGAACGCGCCGTGGCCGTAGAAGTGGCGGCCCTCGGGCGCCTCCAGCCGGCGCAGGACGGCCCCCGTGGCGCAGTCGATCACCAGCGCGAAGGTGCCGGGGCGGCGGGCGAAGGCCACGGCCTCGGGCCGCGTCGGATGGGCGGCGGCGGCGTGGCCGCGGTCGGGCAGGGGCACGCGGAAGGTGCGGCCGAGATCCGCGCCGATGCCGAAGAGCGCGTATCCGCCCCCCGCCTCGCGCGCGGCGCCGAGCCACAGCGGCGAGCCGGCGGCGGCCCAGCCGGGCGCCGCGGCGGCGGCCGTGGTGGTGGCGAGCCCGGCCAGGAAGGCGCGGCGGGTGGTCATGTCGGCCTCCATCGATCCTCGCGTGCCCCGAGCCGGGCGGCGACCTGCCCGGCGGGCGGTCACGTCAGTCCCCGTCGAGCGCGTTGAAGCCCGACGCCACGCCCAGGCCGGCGCCGATCTCGGCCTCGGCCGCGCGGCGCGCCTCGGCGACCTCGGTCTGGAGCGCCTCCACGGCGAAGCGGCCCGAGGGGTCGGCCACGCCGGCCAGGGCGGGGTCGTCCAGCGCCTCGGCCGAGGCGATGGCGCGGTCGAGGGCGGCAAGCGTGCGCGGCG
Organism: uncultured Alphaproteobacteria bacterium; assembly: GCA_963799455.1. Classification (GTDB taxonomy): domain Bacteria; phylum Pseudomonadota; class Alphaproteobacteria; order Rhodobacterales; family Rhodobacteraceae; genus CAWCXF01. Next base: position 1,520,714 of record CAWCXF010000008.1, read on the forward strand.
CGTCCGCGAGCGAGGCCGCGAGGTCGCGCAGCGCGCGCAGCGACAGCACGACGTTGCGCGCGGCGCGCCCCGAGCGCCACGCCTCGGCGCGCGTCGGGCGCGGCCGCTCGAACGTCCCCAGCGGGCGCCCGAGCCGCTCGTCGGCGGTGAACGCGAGCCCGGTGACGAGCGCGGTGTAGAGCGCCGCGCGGGCCTCGGCCTCGCCGAGATAGGTGGTGTTGCCGGGCGCCCCGGCACCCAGCAGCGTCTTGGCGAAGCCGTCGCGCCAGCCGGCCTCCAGCGCCTCGGCCGTGGCGGCGAGGTCGGCCGCCACGGCGCGCGCCACGTCGCAGGCCCGGTCGCCCGGGCCGTAGGGATCGCCGAAGAGCAGGCGCTCCAGCGCCATGAGCCCGCGCGCGGCGACCGAGGCCCGGGCCATGGCCTCGGGGGTCAGCGCCGCCCGGTCCCCGGCGGCGAGGAGGGCGCCCAGCGCGCGCCCCGTCGCGTCGCGCTCGTCGGGCCAGAACTCGATCGCCTGGGCGCGGCCATCCTCCTCGGCGGGGCCGAGGCGCAGATGCGACACGCCCATCCAGGCGTCGAACGCCGCGTTCCACGGCCCGCGCAGCGCCTCGGCCGTGCAGTCCTCCCGCGCGGCCTCGGCCAGCCCCTCGCCGGCCTCGGCGAAGGCGGCGTATCCGGGCAGGACGTACGCCTCGACCGCCTCCTCCACGTCCGCGAGCGCGGGGGCGGCGACCAGGGCCAGCAGGATCGCGAGGCGCATCAGAGGCTCTCCAGGTAGCGGATCAGGGCGTCGCGGTCGCCCGAAGGCATCGCCGCGAAGGCGTCGCGCGCGGCCTGCCCCTCGCCGCCATGCCACAGGATGGCCTCGGCGCGCGAGCGGGCGCGCCCGTCGTGGAGGAACGACGCCCGCCCCGACACCTGCTCCGTCAGCCCCGTGCCCCAGAGCGGCGCCGTGCGCCATTCCGAGCCCGACGCGGCGCCCGCGGGCAGCCCGTCGGCGAGCCCCGGCCCCATGTCGTGCAGCAGGAAGTCCGAATGCGGCCAGATGAGCTGGAAGGAGTGCTCGGGCCGATCGGCGAGGCGATGGGTGACGAATTTCGGGGTGTGGCACGCCGCGCAGCCGGCCTGCGAGAACAGCGCCTTGCCGCGCAGCACCTGCGGGTCGTCCACGTCGCGCCGCGCGGGCACGCCCAGCGTGCGGGCGTAGAAGGTCACGAGGTCGAGCCCCTCGGCGTCGATCTCCAGGCCGTCGTGGACCGCGTCGCGCCCGTCGGGCGCCGTCCGGCAGGCGGCCTGTCCTTCCGTGCAATCGCCCCAGGGCTCGGGGCGCAGGGGGGAGCCCACGCCGATGTCGTTGGCGAAGGCGTCGGCGGCCTGCTGGCGCAGCGTCGCCGTGGTCGCGCGCACGCCGAAGCGGCCGAGCATGGGCATGTCCCACTCGGGCGAGCGGACGATCGCGGCGCGGCCCGAGATGCCGTCGCCGTCGGCGTCCTCGGGGTCGGCGCGCGCGAGGATGTCGGCCGCGGGGATCGCCTCGACGAGCCCCAGCCCGATCATCTGCGGGGCGACGCGCGGGCTGATCCGCGTGCGCGGGTCGAGCGGCCCGTAGCCCGGATCCTCCAGCCGCCACTCGGGCCGGCGCAGCGAGACCGCCTCGCCGCCCGCCAGCCGCACCTCCTCCTCGGTCCACTCCACCGCGACCCGCGCCTCGGCCGGGACGCCCGGCAGCGACAGGTCGCCGATCTGGCGGCCGTAGACCGGGTCGGGGCCGGGCTCGGCGCTCCCGTGATCGGGCCCCGGCCCCGGCCCCGGCGCGCCGACCGGGCGCTCGCCGTGGAAGCCCGGGATGCCCGCGCGCACCACCAGCGAGACCGCGCCGTCCTCGTCGGGCGGATGGCCGCGCCCGTCCTTGAGGTGGCAGCCCTGGCAGGAGCGGGCGTTGAACACCGGCCCGAGCCCGTCGGAGGCCGCCGTCGAGGAGGGCGCCGAGACCCACAGCTTGCGGAAGATCCCGTCGCCGACCTTGAAGGTCAGCTCGTCCTCGAAGCCGAGGTTCGCCTGGGGCTGGCTGAAGGCGCTCATGGTCGCGCTCGCCCGCACGGTCGCCGCGCCGCCGGGGTTGGCCTCGAAGGGCTCGGGCTTCGAGAAGTCGGTGGGGGCGGCGGTGATCGCGGCGACGCGCGCGGCCTCCCCCTCCGTGCGGGGCACGATCGAGAGGTGCGGCTCCGCCGGGAGGGGCGCGGGCGCGTCGGCGGCCGAGGGCAGGCCGAGGAGGCCGAGGAGGAGCGCCGCGCCCCACGCCGAGGCCGGGCGCGGGCGGCCCCCGGCTCGCGCGATCGGCGGCACGCGGGTCATCGCGCCGTCCCGAGCGCCTTGGGGGGCCTCGCGCCCCTCTTGCGGCAGCGCTTGGCATAGGCCGTGGCCCAATGGCCGTAGCGGCCCATCGCCGCCTGCTGCGCCACCACCAGGTCGACGAAGGCTCGCCGCAGCGCATCCTTCTTCAGCGCCTTGAACGCCCGCTTCTGATCCTCGCTCATCGAGCAGCCGATGCAGTGGAGCGCCCCGTCCGGGCCCGGCCGGCGGAACTTGCACACGTCGATGCAGGGCGAGGGGGCCTTGGCCATCGGGGTCTCCGGGACGGTGCGGGGCGCGCGCGCCCCGCCGGCGCGTCATTGGAACACGGCGTCGGGGCCGTCCAGGCCGTCGGGGCCCTCGAAGCCGGCCCCGCCCTGGCCGAGCGCGGTCATCGCGCGCTCGACGGCGCGGGTCTGGGCGACGAGCGCATCGACGGCCGACATCACCAGCGCCTCGCCCTCCTCGCTGCCCGGCGCGAGCATCATGTCGTAGGAGAAGCCCGCCTCGGCCGCGGCCTTGATCTCCGTCAGCTCCGCCATCGTGGCGTCGAGCGCGCCCCTCAGCGCGGCGTCCGCGCGCGCGTCGGCCTCGGCCACGAGGTCGGAGGCCGACGGCCCCTCGGTCACGGTGCCGTCCACGCCGACGTAGCGGCCGAGATAGACGTTCCGGATGCCCAGGCCGTCGTAGAAGAGGCTGTCGTGGGTGTTGTCGGAGAAGCAGTCGTGCTCCTCCTCGGGGTCGTTGAGCAGGAGGCCCAGCTTCATCCGCTGGCCCGCCATCTCGCCGTAGGAGAGGCTGCCCATGCCGGTGAGGATCACCTCGACCCCGCCCTGCGCCGCCGCCGCGCGCGCGCCGCCCCCCTCGGCCCACTGCCCGGCCATCCATTCGAGGTCCGAGACCAGCAGGTCGGTCGCGGCGGCGAGATACTCCCCCCGCCGGTCGCAGTTGCCGTTCGTGCAGGCCTGCGCGGCGGCGTAGTCGGTCCAGGGGCGGTCCCCGGCCCCGGGCTCGGTGCCGTTGAGATCCTGCCCCCAGAGCAGGAACTCGATCGCGTGGTAGCCGGTGGCGACGTTGGCCTCGACCGCATCGGCCTCCTGGAGCGTGTCCTGGAGGAGCGCGGGCGTGATCCGGCCGGCGTCCACCTCCCGCCCCGAGAGCGTGAAGCGCGGCGTGGCGATCACGTTCAGGCCCGCATAGGGGTTCTCGTCCGTGGCGCCGCCCAGGGCGACGTAGTCGATCAGCCCCTCGTCGAGCGGCCAGGCGTTCACGCGGCCCTCCCAGTCGTCCACGATCGGGTTGCCGAAGCGGAAGGCCTCGGCCTGCTGGTAGGGCACGCGCGCCTGCCGCCAGGCCTCGCGCGCGGCCCGCAGCGCCTGCGGCGACGGCTCGGCGAGGAGCGCCTCGACCGCCGCCCGCAGCCGCCGCGCGGTGGTCAGGCTGTCGCCGTAGGCGGCCTCGGCGATGTCGGCATAGGTGCCCATCACCTCGGCCTCGGTGGCGGCCATCGCCGGGGTGGCCAGGGCGAGGGCGAGGGCGGACAGGGTGGAGCGCATGGGACGGGCCTTTCGGCGGAGGGCGGGTCTCGGCCTCGGACGAGCGGGGAGGGGTGCGGTCATGGCGGTCTCAGGGGGGCTGCGGGTCGGGCCGATCTCCAGCGGAACGGGTCGTGCGCGCTCATTCCTGACCAAGTGCGTCGGGTATGTCAACCGCGGCCGCGAGGGCGGCGCGGGGGTCGGGCCGGCGGTCTCGACCCCCGCGCCCCTGCGACCTTCGCGCGTGGAACCCTCCGCCTGACGCGGCGTTGCCCGGCGTCGCCCGTCGTTGCGACGCGACCATCACTCCGCAGGACGAGGCGCCCCTCATGAACCAGATCTCCCCCAACCGGCCGCGCCCACTGACGGGGGCGGCGTCCTCGGCCAGGTGCTCGCCGCTGCGCGAGGGCCGGCCGTTCCCCCTGGGCGCGACCTGGGACGGGCTGGGGGTCAACTTTGCGCTGTTCTCGGCCCATGCGACGCAAGGTCGAGCTGTGCCTGTTCGACAACGAGGGCGAGACCGAGATCGAGCGCGTCGAGCTGCCCGAGTACACCGACGAGGTGTGGCACGGCTACCTGCCCGAGGCGCGCCCCGGCACGGTCTACGGCTTTCGCGTGCATGGCCCCTACGACCCTCGGGCGGGGCACCGCTTCAACCCCCACAAGCTGCTGATCGACCCCTACGCCAAGCAGCTCGTGGGCACGCTCGAATGGGGGCCGGAGCTCTTCGGCTACACGCTCGGCCACAAGGACAAGGATCTGTCCTTCGACGAGCGCGACAGCGCCCACCTGATGCCGAAGTGCCGGGTGATCGACCCCGCCTTCACCTGGGGCGCGAGCGTCAAGCCGATGACGCCGTGGGAGAACGCCGTCTTCTACGAGACCCATGTCAAGGGCTTCACCAAGCTCGACCCGCGCGTGCCCGAGGACGAGCGCGGCACCTTCGCGGGCCTCGCCCATGCCGGCGTGGCCCAATACCTCCAGCGACTGGGCGTGACGGCGGTGGAGCTCTTGCCGGTCCATGCCTTCGTCGACGACAGCTACCTCGTCGAGAAGGGGCTCGCGAACTACTGGGGCTACAACTCGATCGCCTTCTTCGCCCCCGAGCCGCGCTACCTCCACTCGCCCTTCGTCAACGAGTTCAAGGAGATGGTGAACCAGTTCCACGCGGCGAACGTCGAGGTGATCCTCGACGTGGTCTACAACCACACCGCCGAAGGCAACGAGCTGGGCCCGACGCTCAGCTTCAAGGGCATCGACAACGCCAGCTACTACCGCCTGATGCCCAACGAGCCGCGCTACTACATCAACGACACCGGCACCGGGAACACGGTCAACCTGTCGAACCCGCGCGTGCTCCAGATGGTCGCGGACTCGTTGCGCTACTGGGCGACCGAGATGCGGGTGGACGGGTTCCGCTTCGACCTGGCCACCATCCTCGCGCGCGAGCCCTACGGCTTCGACGAGGGCGGCGGCTTCCTCGACGCCTGCCGTCAGGATCCGGTGCTCTCGGGCGTCAAGCTGATCGCCGAGCCCTGGGACATCGGGCCGGGCGGCTACCAGGTGGGCCGCTTCCCGCCGGGCTGGGCGGAGTGGAACGACAAGTTCCGCGACACCGTGCGCGCCTACTGGAAGGGCGAGCCGGGGATGCTGCCCGAGCTCGCCGCGCGGGTCTCGGGCTCGGGGGATCTGTTCAACAAGCGCGGCCGCAAGGCGTGGTCGAGCGTCAACTTCGTCACAGCGCATGACGGCTTCAACCTCAACGACCTGGTCTCCTACAACGACAAGCACAACGAGGCCAACGGCGAGGAGAACCGCGACGGGCACTCCAACAACCACTCCTGGAACCACGGGGTGGAGGGGCCGACCGACGACCCCGGGACCACCGAGCTGCGCGAGCGCCAGAAGCGCAACCTGATGGCGACGCTGCTGCTGAGCCAGGGCACGCCGATGATCCTCGCGGGCGACGAGTTCGGCCACACCCAGAAGGGCATGAACAACGCCTACGCCCAGGACAACGAGATCACCTGGCTCGACTGGGAGGGCGTGGGTGAGGACGGCCGCGCGCTGCGGCAGTTCACCCGCAAGCTCATCGCGCTCAGGAAGGCCTACCCGATCCTGCACCGCGGCCGCTTCCTCGTCGGCGAATACAACGACGAGCTCGACGTCAGGGACGTCACGTGGCTGTCGCCCGACGGCAGCGAGATGAGCGCGGGGCAGTGGGGCGACGGCAACGCGCGGTGCCTGGGCATGCTGCTCGACGGGCGCGCCCAGCCCACCGGCATCCGCCGCCGCGGCTCGGACGCGACGCTGCTGATCGTCTTCAACTCCCACGACGACGTGGTCGAGTTCACGCTCCCGGAGGCGCCGGGCGGCGTGCGCTGGGTCGGGCTCGTGGACACCAACGACCCCGACCGGACCGACCCGCCCTCCTTCCCCTTCGGCCATGCCTACGAGGCGACCGGCCGCTCGCTGCTGATGTTCCTGCTCGCGAGCGAGGACGCCCAGCCCAAGCGCCTGCGCGAGGGGATGGGGGCCATCCTCGACGTCAGGGACGTCCCGATGGAGGCCGACGCGTCCTGAGGCGCGGCTCCAGGGCACAGCGGCTCGAAGGGACGCGCCTCGGGGGCGCATCCCGCCGAAACGCGCCTCGGGGCGCGATGGACGCCGACGCGCGGGGGCGCGAAGGACGCCGACGCGCGGGGGCGCGAAGGACGCCGACGCGCGGGGGCGCGAAGGGCGACGGATCGCCGGCGCCCGCCCTCGCGGGCGGCGCGCGCCGGCGCGCCTCAGCCGTCCAGCACCTGCGCGGCGGGCCGCGCGAGATGGGCGTGCGCGAAGGCGAGCTTCCCGCGCACCTCGGGCGGCAGCACGAAGGGGTAGACGTCGAACAGCCCCATCGAGCGGTTCACGTGGTTGAAGGCGAGCCCCAGCCCGGCGGCCAGGTCCACCAGCCGCGCCGCGTCGGGCTCGGCGTAGGCGTCCCAGCCATGCGGGCGCGCGCCGTTCATGGCGAGCCCGGCCGCCTCGGCGCTGTCGGCCATGTCCGTCAGGTGCATCAGATGCGCCGAGGTCTCGGCCCAGTCCTCGTGCGGATGGGCCGAGGCGTAGGAGGTCACGTGGCGCTCCTCCCAGCCCTCGGGCGGGCCGTCGGCGTAGTGACGCTTCAGGGCCTCGCCGTAGTCGGCGCGCTCGTCGCCGAAGCGCGCGCGGAAGGCGTCCGGAAAGCCCGGCTCGGCGCCGAGCCGCTCGAACAGGAAATGCGCGATCTCGTGGCGGAAATGGCCGATCATGGTGCGGTAGGGCTCGCCCATCTGCTCGCGCCGGCGCACGATCTCGGCCGGGTCGGCCTCGCTGACGTTGATCGTCACCAGCCCCGAGGCGTGGCCCATCGTCACCGGCGCCTCGCCGCCGCGCACCGCCTCGGACAGCAGGTGGAAGCGCGGCCGCTCGCCCGCGTCGCCCGCCCCGAACCAGCCCCAGCGCGCGAGCCCCGCGAGCACCCAGCGCTTGGCCGCCTCCGCCTCCGCCCAGAGCGTGCGGTTCTCGCCGTGGAAGGCCTGGGGGACCACCTCGGTCATGGCGCAGGAGCGGCAGAGGGGGCCCGCCTCCTCCTCGGTCGCCGCCTGGGCGGCGGTCCAGTTGCAGGCGATCTGCGCGCGGTTGGCGCAAGGCGCGTCGGCCGCCACGAAGCGCGCCGCGGCGGGGTCGAAGGCGACCTCGGCGCCGCAGGCGCAGGCGAGGTTGTGGAAGAACAGCACCCCATCGCAAGCGGGGCAGGTGAAGATGCGCATCGGTGGAACCCTTCGCTCGCGCGGACGCCGGCCGCCCCTGCGGCCCGCCCCCTGCACGCGGGGCCCCTCATAGGGCGGCCCCCCCGGCTCCGCCACCCCCGGCGGTCGGCGCGCGCGGGCGCGCTGGCGGGCGGCGCGCGCGCGGGCGCGACGGCGGCCGACCCCGCGCACGCCCTCGCCCGAGGCGCCGTCCGTCCCGGCGTCGTCGAGGACGACGCGCGCGCGGGCCCCGGGCGCTTCGCGGACGGATGGCCCCCCGCCGCGCCTCGGGCGTGCGCAGCATCGCGCAAGGGCGCGCGGCCCGCATCGGCGCGGGCCCCCGGCGGCGATCCCGAGCCGCGGGAGGGGCCGGCGCCTGGGCCCGCCGCTCCGCCCGGCCGCGTCCTCGCCCGAGGCGCGCAGGCCCGCGCCGCGACGCCCGTGCTGGGCGTGGCCGCCGGCGCCGGGTAGGGTCGCCGCGCCGCAGGGCCGCGCCGTCCTTCCGGCCGAGACCCCGGCGGCCCGCCCCCGCCCGATCCACGACCCATCCCGAGGCCCCCGATGACCGAGACGATCCACGTCCTGAACGGCCCCAACCTCAACCTCCTCGGCCATCGCCAGCCCGAGATCTACGGGCGCGAGACCTTGGAGGATGTCGAGCGCCGCTGCCGCGCGGCCTGCGCCGAGGGCTTCGACGTGCTCCTCAGGCAATCCAACCACGAAGGCCGGCTGATCGACTGGATCCACGAGGCGCGCGGGGAGGCCTGCGCCATCGTCATCAACCCGGCCGCCTACACCCACACCTCGGTGGCGATCCTCGACGCGCTGCACGCCTATCAAGGGCCGGTGATCGAGGTCCACTTCTCCAACGTCCACCGGCGCGAGGCCTTCCGCCACCACTCCTATGTCAGCCTGCGCGCCGACGGCGTGATCGCGGGGCTCGGCGTCGAGGGCTACGAGGCGGCGGTGCGCCGGGTCTGCTCGCTCCTGGCGCGGTGAGCGCGCCCGGTCCCGTCGGCGCGCGGCGCCATCGGCGCGAAGTCGATGGCCGGCGGCCCGCCGCGACGAGCGAGGCCGCTGCGGAGCCTGGGCGCGCTTGCCGCATCGATCCCTCGTCGAGGGGAAAACCCCTCACCCCCGGGCGGAGATGCGTCCGGGCGGGTGCCACGGCCGCGCTTCGGCCTATGTCGCACCCCGTCCACACACGACACGGAGGAGACCACCATGTCCGTCGCCCGCATCACCGAGATCTCGGCGACCTCGGCCCAGAGCTTCGACGACGCCGTCAAGCAGGGCGTGACGCGCGCCACCAAGACGCTGCGCGGCATCACCAGCGCCTGGGTCAAGGATCAGCGCGTCACCGTCGAGAACGACGGGATCGCCGAGTACCAGGTCAACCTCCAGATCACCTTCGTGCTGGAGGATTCCGACGCCCTGAGCTGATCCGGGCCGGGCGGGGGCAGGGCCGGGCGGGGCGCGCGGGGACACGGGGGCCCCGCCCGGCCGTCCCCGACCGAGCCCGTGGCTTGACCCGCCGGCGGGCCGCGTGGTCCAAGCCGGCATGGCGCGCCGAGGTCAGACCACCGACGCCCCCGGGGCTCGCCGCCGCGCGCCGAAGCGCCCTCGGGCCGCGCACCGCGAGGCGGCGCCGGGCGTCGATCCCGCCGAGGCGGACGGCGATGGCCGGGGCCGGCGTCGTCGCTTCCTGCGATGGGCGGGGATCGCCGCGGTCGCGCTGCCGCTCGTCGTGATCGCCGTGCTGGCCGTCGCGCCGCCGCCCTCGACCCCCTACCTGGTCGCCGAGGCGCGCCGCCTGGGCGGCGTCGAGCGCGACTGGGTGCCGATGGAGGCCATCGCGCCGGCCATGGCCCGCGCCGCGGTCGCGGCCGAGGACGCGAATTTCTGCCGCCACTGGGGGTTCGACGTGGGCGCGCTGCGCGCGGCGCTGGCCCAAGGCGCCGCGCGCGGCGCCTCGACCATCAGCCAGCAGACCGTCAGGAACGTGTTCCTGTGGCAGGGCCGGTCCTGGCCGCGCAAGGCGATCGAGGCCGCGCTCACGCCCGCCGTCGAGGCGCTCTGGACCAAGCGGCGGATCCTCGAGGTCTACCTCAACGTGGCCGAGTTCGGCGAGGGTGTGTTCGGCGTCGAGGCCGCGGCGCGCCGCGCCTTCGGCGTGCCGGCGCGGGATCTGACGCCGATGCAGGCGGCCCGGCTCGCCGCCGTGCTGCCCGCACCCAAGGCGCGAGACGCCGCCGATCCCTCGCAGGCCGTGGCGCGCCGCGCGCGCGCCATCCTCGACGGCGCCGAGACGATCCGCCGCGACGGCCGCGCCGCCTGCTTCGGCGGGGGCTGAGGGCGCGGACCGGCGCCCTCAGCCCCCGCCGATGGGCGCCCGCGCGGCAGGCCCGCCTTGATCCCCGCGCCCGCGCGCGGCATCACTGGGCGTCCCCCATCCGCCGGGGGCGTCCCCCGATCGCAGGGGGCGTCCCCCCGCCACGGACCCGCCCATGATCCGCCTCTACCACGTGCCGCTCTCGCCCTTCTGCCGCAAGGTGCGCCTCAGCCTGGCCGAGCACCGCATCGAGGTCGAGCTGGTCGAGGAGCGCTACTGGGAGCCGTCCTCGGACTTCCTGCGCCGCAACCCGGCCGGCAAGGTGCCCGTGCTCAGGATCGACGGGCTGACGCTCACCGAGTCGGCCGCGATCTGCGAGTACGTCGAGGAGACGCGGCCCGAGCGCGCGCTGATGCCCTCCTCGCCGGCCGAGCGGCACGAGGTGCGCCGCCTGGTGTCGTGGTTCGACGACGGCTTCCACCACGAGGTGACCTCGAAGCTGCTCTACGAGCGCGTCAACAAGAAGCTCCACGGCCGCGGCCACCCCGACTCGGCCGCCGTCAAGTCGGGCGCGCTCGCGATCCGCCGACACCTCGACTACATGACGGGGCTCCTCGACCGCCGCCGCTGGCTCGCGGGGGACGCGATGACGCTCGCCGACTTCGCGGCGGCCGCGCATCTGTCGTCGCTCGACTACATCTCGGACGTGGACTGGAACCGCTCGGAGACGGTGCGCGACTGGTACGCCAAGATCAAGTCGCGCCCCGCCTTCCGCACCATCCTCGCCGACGCGGTGCCGGGCTTCCCGCCGCCGCGCCACTACGCGGACCTCGACTTCTGAGCCGGAGCGCCGGCAGCGGCCGGAGCGTCGGCAGCGGCCGCAGCGCCGGCAGCGACCGCAGCGGCGACGGCGGTCGCAGCGGCGACGGTGGCCGCAACGGCGACGGCGGGACGGGCGCGCGGCACGCGCCGCGCGCCGCTGCGGCCGCCGCCAGCGAGGCGGGCGCACCGCTCGGGCCGAGCGCCGGCCGCCGGAGCGCCGGCAGCGGTTGGGACGGCGAGGCGGGCGCGCAGCGCAGGCCCGACGCCGGCGTCGGGCCTGCCGGGGGCGCAGGTCTCGGGGGCGAACGCGTGTCGGCCTCGCGGCGCAGGCCGGACGCCGGACAGGGCCGGGGCGGAGGGCACGGGCCGGACGCCCTGACCGGGCGGTTGCGCGCCTTCGCGCTCGACGCGGGCTTCGCCGCGATGGGCGTGTGCGGGCCGGACGCCATCCCCGAGGCGCCCGAGCGGCTGCGGGCCTTCCTCGGCGCGGGGATGCACGGGCAGATGGGGTGGATGGAGCGGCGCGCCGCGTGGCGCGCCGACCCGCGCGCGCTGTGGCCCGAGGCCCGCTCCATCGTCATGCTGGCCGAGAGCTACGCGCCCGGGGCCGACCCTCTGGAGGCCACGCGCCGACCCGACCGCGCCGCGGTGAGCGTCTATGCGAGGGGGCGCGACTACCACGACGTGCTCAAGAAGCGCCTCAAGCGGGTGGGGCGGTGGCTCCTCGACCAGCCCGAGGCCGAGGGCCACGCGATCAAGGTGTTCGTGGACACCGCGCCGGTGATGGAGAAGCCCCTGGCGCAGGCGGCCGGCCTGGGCTGGCAGGGCAAGCACACCAACCTTCTGGGCCGGGGGATCGGCAACTGGGCGTTCCTCGGCGCGCTCTTCACCACGCTGGAGTTGGCGCGCGACGAGCCGGAGCGGGAGCATTGCGGCTCGTGCCGGCGCTGCCTCGACGCCTGCCCGACGGACGCCTTCCCGGCGCCCTACCGCCTGGACGCGCGGCGCTGCATCTCATACCTCACGATCGAGCATCGCGGGCCCGTGGACGAGGCGCTGCGGCCGGGCCTCGGCAACCGCGTCTACGGCTGCGACGACTGCCTGGCCGTGTGCCCCTGGAACAAGTTCGCCGTGGCCGCGCACGACCAGAGGCTCGCGGCGCGCGCCGACCTCGACGCGCCGCCGCTGGCCGAGCTGGCCCGGCTCGACGACGCCGCGTTCCGCGCCCGCTTCGCCGGCTCGCCGGTCAAGCGCACCGGGCGCGACCGCTTCGTGCGCAACGTGGCCTACGCGATCGGCAACTCCGGCGATGCGGGGCTGGCCGAGGCCGTGCGCCCGCTGTGCGACGACGCCGACCCGGCGGTCGCGGACGCGGCGCGCTGGGCGCTCGAGCGCCTCGGGGCGCCGGGGGCGGGCTGAGCGCCGCGGCCGGCGCCGAGGGTCCGGCGAGGCCGAAGGGGCCGGCCGCGGCCCCGCGATGGCACCGCGATCCCCGGGCGCACCGGCCCGGGGGGATCCGCGCGCGCCGGCCAAGGGGGAGCGTCGGCCGGCCGCCGCGCCGGCGATCGCGGCGTGCGCGGGGCGGGCCCCTGTTCGGCGACATGCCGTCGGATCTCGCCGCGGGGCTCAACGGGGGCTCGGGTTCGCGCCCTGGGCCGACATCGGCGAGGGCCACCGCGTGCTCCGGCCCGGCCACCGCAGCGCGCCCGACCTCATGGCCGCGGCTGGGCGAGCCGTGCGGCGATGTTCCTGCCGGGGGGGGCGGCGACGCTCGACCGGCGCGGGCGCCGCCATGGGCGGGGCGAACGGGCCCGATCGCGTCGCGCCCCCCGTCCGGCACGCGGGGGGCTTCGCCCGCTCGGCCCCGCTCCGGTCGGCGCGCGCCTGCGAGGCCGCGACGCGCTGCTGCCGCGCAAGCTCCGCCAGGCCGACGGGCGCGGCCGCCTGCGGCGCGGGCGGGGCGCGACGGGCGAGGGCCGCGAGGCCGCCCGCCGGGCGCGCGGGGGCGGACCGCCCGGCCCGGGCCTCGGGAGCGCGGCCGGGCCGGGCGCGAGAGGGGGGCGGCGATCGATCGCGTCGGCCGCGAGGTGCCGGAGGGGGGCGCCCGCGGCCCGGGCGGCGGGGGCGCGGTCACGGCCCGTCCCACGGCCCGTCCCGGCGCGGAACGATCAGCGCGTCGAGCGCCACGGCGCCGCGCGCGCGCACCAGCAGCGGGTTGATCTCGATCGAGTCGAGCACGTCCGCATTCGCCGCGAGCAGCGCCGAGAGCCGCGCGAGGGCGTCCGCCGCGGCCTCCAGATCGAGGGCCGGTCGGCCGCGCACCCCTTCGAGGAGCCCCGCGCCGCGAAGCCGCCCCAGCATGGCGCGCGCGCGCCGCGGGCCGATCGGTGCGAGCTCGGTCGCCACGTCGCGCAGCACCTCGACGAGGATCCCGCCCAAGCCCGCCACCACGATCGGCCCCATCACCGGGTCGACGCGCGCGCCGACGATCAGCTCGACCCCCTCGCCGGCCATGCACGAGACCAGCAGCCCCTCCAGCCGGGCCTCGGGCGCGGCGCGGCCCACGCGCGCGAGCATGGCCGAGGCGGCCTCCTCGACGGCCGCCGCGTCGCGTAGGCCGAGCGCGACGCCGCCGGCCTCCGTCTTGTGGGCGAGGTCGGGCGAGACGATCTTGAGCGCCACGGGAAAGCCGATCGCGCGCGCGGCCTCGGCCGCCTCGGCGGGCGTCCGGGCCGTGGCCTCGGGCGGGGTCTCGATGCCCGCGCGCGCCAGCACCGCCTTGGCCTCGGCCTCGCCCATCGGCCGCCCGTCGAGGCGCACGGAGGGCGCGGGCGGCGGGTCGGGGGCGGCCTCGCGGCGCGCGGCCTCGCCCGCGCGCGCGAGATGGGCGAGCGCGCGCACCGCGCGGGAGGGATCCTCGAACACCAGGCAGCCCTCGGCCTCGTAGCCCGCGAGCGTCGCCTCGTCGCCCTGGCACACCAGCGCGAAGGGGGCGCCGGGCGCGCGCGCGCCCACGGCCTCGCGGATGACCGGGCCGATCACCGGCGAGGCGGTCCAGGAGGTGAAGAAGGCCGCCGTCATGTCGAAGGCGCCCGAGGCGGCCATGGCCCCGAGCGCGTCGCCGATCAGCGAGGGGTCGTTGAGGGCGTGGGCTGTCACGTCCACCGGGTTGCGCGGCGCGCAGAGCGGGTTGCGCGCGGCGATCGCCGCCTGCGCCGCCTCGGGCAGGGGCGGCACCGCGAGCCCCTCGGCATGGGCCGCGTCGGCCATCAGCGCGCCGGCGCCGCCCGAGACGGTCAGGATCCCCAGCCGCCGCCCCTTCGGGAGCGGCCCGATCGAGGCGGCGTAGAGGATGTCGAGCAGCTCCTCGGTGGTGCGCGCGCGCGGCGTGCCGGAGCGCGCGAGGCCTGCGTCGAAGGCCGCGTCCGAGCCCGCGAGCGAGGCGGTGTGCGAGCGCGCGGCCTCGGCGCCGACCTCCGAGGTGCCGACCTTCATCACGCCGACCGTCACGCCGCGCTCGCGCGCGAGGTCGAGGGCCGCGAGGAAGCGCGCGCGGTCATGCACCGCCTCCATGTAGAGGCCCACGGCGTCGAGCCCGCCCGCCCCGATCGCGTGCTCCAGGAGCTCGGCCAGGGTCACGTCGGCCTCGTTGCCGGTCGAGGCCCACAGGCGCACGCCGAGGCGCCGCGCGCGCGCCATGTTGAGCAGATGCGTGCCGAAGGCGCCCGACTGGGTGATCAGCCCGACCCGGCCCTCGGGCGGGGGGCCGTCCTGCAGGAACGAGGTGAAGGTCGGGCAGTGGCCGGTGGCGGCGTCGTAGAGCCCCAGGCAGTTGGGGCCGAGGAGCCGGATGCCCGCGGCCCTCGCGCGCCCCACCAGCCGGGCCTGGAGCGCGGCACCCTCGGGCCCCGTCTCGGCGAAGCCCGCCGAGAACACCACCACCGCGCGCACGCCCTTCTCGGCGCAGGCCGCGAGCGCCGCCTCGAGCGCCTTGGCGGGCACGGCGAGGAGCGCGAACTCGACCTCCCCGGGGATCGAGGCGAGATCGGGGTAGGCGCGCAGCCCCTGGACGGTCTCGCGGCCCGGGTTGACCGGATGGAGCGCGCCCTCGTAGCCGCCCCTCAGATAGTAGGCGATCGGCCGCCCGCCGATGCGCGAGGGGTCCGAGGAGGCGCCCACCACCGCCACCGATCGCGGCGCCAGCAGCGCGCGCAGGCCGGCGTCCTCGCGCGCCGCGCCGGGCGCCCTCATCGCGCCGCCTCGCCGGGCGCGTCGGGCGGCACGCCGCCGGGCCCCCTCCCGGCCGACCCGCCCCGCTCTGCGTCGCCGTGTCGCGCCATGGCCCCCTCCTCCTCGCCCCGTCCCCTCCGGGCGCCCCGGCGACATGCCGCGCCCCGCCCGACGCCGGCGGCTCGTCCCGGCCCCCGAGGACGCAGGCCGGCAAGCCCGTCCCGCTCAGTCGATCATGGCCATCAGGCCCGCGAGGACGCGGCCGCGGGAGGCCAGGGACTCGACGCGCAGGTGCTCGCCCAGCGTGTGGATGCCGTCGCCCTCGACGCCCAGGCCGTCGAGCGTCGCGATCCCCATCGCGCCGGTGAAGTTGCCGTCCGAGCCGCCGCCCTGGCTCTTGTGGCTCGCCCGCACGCCCACCTGCGCGGCGAGCGTGGTCGCCCGCTCGACGAGCGCCAGCGTCTCGCCCGAGGGCTCCCAGACGGGGCGGGTGACGCCGCGCGCGACCTCGAAGCGGACCTCCGCGTCGGGGTCGGCGAGCGCCAGCATCCGCTCGACGCCGCGGTCGAGGTCGCCCTGGCGCTTGGCCATGCTCAGAACCTCGGCGCGGGCCTCCGACGAGACGCAGTTGACCCACTGGCCCGCGTGGACGACGCCCACCGAGAAGGTGCAGTCCTCGTCGCTCATGGCCTCGATCTGGAGGATGCGGCGCGCCATCTCGGCGATCGCCGAGCGCCCCTCGGAGAGCCGGGCGCCCGCGTGGCTCGGCCGGCCGACGGTGCGCAGGTCATAGCGCGCGATGGCGTATCGCCCGCTCGTCATGCCGCCCCCCGCGACGCCGGGCTCGGGGACGAGCACGGCGCGCATGTCCCGCGCCGTGTCCTCGATCAGCGCGCGGTTGGCGGGCGTGCCGATCTCCTCGTCGGAGGTGAAGAGGACCGTCACCGGCAGGGGCGTCTCGACGCCCGCGCGGGCGAGCTGGCGCCACGCCTCCAGGGCCGCGTAGTTGCCGCCCTTCATGTCGCAGATGCCCGGGCCGTAGGCGATCCCGCCCTCCCGCCGGAACGGCAGGGCGTCGAGCGTGCCCACCGGGTGCACGGTGTCGAAATGGCCCATGACCAGCAGCCCCGGCTCGCCCCGGCGCGGGTGCGGCAGCCGCGCGCGCGCGCAGTCGCCCAGGCCCATGCGGCCGGGGATGCGCTCGACCTCGGCGCCCATCGCGCCGAGGTCGGCGCAGGCCAGGTCCATCATGCGGTTGACGGCGGCCGCGTCGAAGGTCGGGCTCTCGCACTCGACCCAAGGGCGCAGGCCCCCCAGCATGGCGTCGGCGTCGAACGGCAAACGGGCGATGTCCATCGGTTCCTCCCCTGGCGGCTCAGGCTTGGACCGCCTCGGGCGCGCGCGTCAACGGGCGGAAGCGGGCGAAGTCCCAATGCCGGCCGGGCGCGGCCTCGATCAGCGCGCGGGTGTAGGCGGCCGAGGGGTGGGCCAGCACCTCCGCGGCGGGCCCCGCCTCGACGATGCGCCCGCGCTGCATGACCATCACCTCGTCGCAGATCTGGGCCGCCACGCGCAGGTCGTGGGTGATGAAGAGGATGGCGATGCCGAGGCGCGTCTGGATCTCGTCCAGCAGCCGCAGCACCTGGGCCTGGACCGACACGTCGAGCGCCGAGACGGCCTCGTCGGCGATCAGCAGGTCGGGCTCCATGGCGAGCGCGCGGGCGATGGCGATGCGCTGGCGCTGGCCGCCCGAGAACTGGTGCGGGAAGCGTTCGAGCGCGCTCGCGGGCAGATCCGACCAGCTCCATCAGCTCGGCGGCGCGCTCCATCGCCCGGGCGCGCGGCACGCCGAAGTTGGTGGGGCCTTCCGTGATCGAGTCGGCCACGCGCAGGCGCGGGTTGAGCGAGCGGAACGGATCCTGGAACACGATCTGGAAGCGACGCCGGTGGGGCTTGAGCGCGCGGCGCGAGAGCGTGGCGATCTCCTCGCCCCCCACCCGGATCGAGCCCGCGGTCGGGTCGATCAGCCGCACGATGCAGCGCGCCACCGTGGACTTGCCCGACCCGCTCTCGCCCACGATGCCCAGCGTGCGCCCCGAGCGCAGGCTCAGGTCGATGTCGCGTGCCGCGTGGACCTCGCGGCCGCGCGCGAGGAACCCCGCCTCGCGGTAGGTCTTGGCCAGCCCGCGCGTCTCCAGCACCACCGGCGCGCCCGCGTCGGAGCGCGGCGCGCGCGGCACCAGGCTCGGCACCGCCCGCAGGAGCGCGCGGGCGTAGTCGGTGCGCGGCGCCCTCAGGAGGCGGTCCACCGGCTGGACCTCCTGGAGCACGCCGTCCTTCAGCACGGCCACCTCGTCGGCGATCTCGGAGACGACGCCCATGTCGTGGGTGATGAAGAGCACCGCCGTGCCCCGGCCCTCGCGCAGCTCGCGGATGAGCGCCAGGATCTGGCGCTGGGTGGTGACGTCGAGCGCGGTGGTGGGCTCGTCGGCGATGAGCAGCGCGGGCCGCAGCACCAGCGCCATGGCGATCATCACCCGCTGGCGCTGGCCGCCGGAGAGCTGGTGGGGGTAGGCGGACTGGAGGCGGGCGGGCTCGGGCAGGTGCACCTCGTCCATGATCTCGACGACGCGGGCGCGCCGCGCGCCCGCGTCCATCTCGCCATGCGCCTCCAGCACCTCGGCGATCTGGCGGCCCACCGGCAGGACGGGGTTGAGCGCCGTCATCGGCTCCTGGAAGATCATCGACATCCGGCTGGCCCTGAGCGCGCGCATCCGCGCGGGGGTGGCCTGGGCCGAGATCCTCGTCCCCGAGCCGGATCCCGCCGCCCGTCACGGCGAGCACGCCGGGCGGCAGCAGCCCCATGACCGAGAGCGCCGTGACCGACTTGCCCGAGCCGCTCTCGCCCACGAGGCAGAGCGTCTCGCCCGGCCTCACGTCGAAGGAGAGCCGATCGACCACGCGAGGACCGCCCGCCACGCCGACGCAGAGGTCGCGGACCGACAGGACGGGGGCGGCGCTCACGGCCGGGCCTCGCAGGGCTCGGCGCGGGCCGCCTCGAAGGAGGGGCCGGGCGCCGCGCCGGCGGGGAAGGACGGGCGGCGTGCCGCGCCCCAGGCGGCCGCTGAGGGCCGGCCATGCCGGCGGATGCCGGATGCCGCGCTCGGCGGGTGGAGCGACGGGACGCGCGCCCTCTGGACGGGCAGGCGAGCGACGGACGCAGGTTCGGCCCCGGCCCGGGCGAGCCAGCCCGAGGATGTCGCCGCCCTGCTCCGTGGCGCTGCGCGTCCGGGGATCGCCGAGGGCGGGGCGCTTCGTCGAGGCGCCGCCCGCCGGCGATCCGGCGCCCCGCGCCCCGCGAGGGCCCGTGCCCCCCTCACCGCCCCACGCCGCGCTTGGCCATGCGCGGGTCGAGCGCGTCGCGCGCGGCGTCGCCCACGAGGTTCATCGCCAGGATGGTGATCGAGACGACGAGGCCGGGCCAGAGCACGATGCCGGGGTTGATCGGGAAGTAGACCCGCCCCTCGGCCATGATGTTGCCCCAGGTGGGCGTCTCGGGGCTGATGCCGGCGCCGAGGAAGGACAGGATCGCCTCGGTCAGGATGGCCGCCGCCGCGACGTAGGTGCCCTGAACGATCAAGGGCGCCACGGTGTTGGGCAGCAGGTGGCGCGTCATGATGCGCCAGGTGGAGGAGCCTTGGGCGATGGCGGCCTCGACGTAGGGCTCCTCGCGCGCCGACAGCACGACGGAGCGCACGAGGCGCACCACGCGCGGCACCTCGGGGATGGTGATGGCGACGAGCACGGTCCAGAGCGAGGCGCCCCAGAGCGAGACGATGGCGATGGCCAGCAGGATGTTGGGGATCGCCATCAGCCCGTCCACCATCCGCATCACCACCGCGTCCACCCAGCGCACGAAGCCCGCCACGAGCCCCACCGCGAGGCCGAGCGTCACCGCCGCCACGGCCGCGCCCGCCCCCACGATCAGCGAGATGCGCGCGCCGTAGACGATGCGCGAGAAGAGGTCGCGGCCGTAGGCGTCGGTGCCCAGCAGGAACGGCCCGCCTGGGTGCCTCAACCGCTCGCCGGGGTCGAGGCGGGTAGGGTCGAAGGGGGCGACGAGGGGGGCCGCGACCGCGACCACGACGATTGCGATCAGCGCGAGCGAGGCCAGCGCCACCACGGGGCTGCCGAACAGCACCCCCTGCACGGCGCGGCGGGGCGAGAGGGGGCCGACGGGGGCCTGGGCGTCCATGGTCATGAGTAGCGGATCCTGGGATCGAGGACGCTGTAGGCGATGTCGATCATGAGGTTGATGACGACGTAGGTGAGGCTCGCGAGCAGGATCACCGCCTGGATCACCGGGTAGTCGCGCGCGAGCACCGCGTCCACGGTCAGGCGGCCCAGCCCGGGGAGGTTGAACACGCTCTCGGTGACGACGACGCCCGAGATGATCAGCGCGATGCCGATGCCGATCACGGTCAGGATCGGCACGGCGCAGTTGCGCAGCGCATGGCCCATCAGCACGCGCCGCTCCGCGAGGCCCTTGGCGCGCGCGGTGCGCACGTAGTCCTCGCCCAGCACCTCCAGCATCGAGGTGCGCGTGATCCGCGCGATCAGCGCGATGTAGAGGAACGTCAGCGTCAGCGTGGGCAGCGCGATGCGCTCGGCGAAGGGGCCGAAGCCCTCGGTGATGGAGCGGAAGCCCTGCACCGGCAGCCAGCCGAGATCGACCGCGAAGAGCTGGATCAGCACGTAGCCGATCACGAACACCGGCACCGAGAAGCCCAGCACCGAGAGCGCCATCACGAGGCGGTCCACCAGCGTGCCCTGCCGCCAGGCAGCGATCACGCCCAAGGGGACGGCGATCGCCACGGACAGGGTGATCGTGGTGAGCGCGAGGCTCAGCGTGGGCTCGAGCCGCCCGGCGATCATCTGCGCCACCGGCTGGCCCGAGATCACGGAGGTGCCGAGGTCGCCCTGGAGCACCCGGCCGATCCAGGAGACGAACTGGACGTGGAGCGGGTCGTTGAGCCCCAGCGTCTCGCGGATGCGGTCGAGCTGGGCGGGCGTGGCGTTGTCGCCCGCGATGATCGCGGCCGGGTCTCCGGGCGTGAGGCGCAAGAGCAGGAACACGAAGAGCGCCACGAACCCCATCACGGGGATCGCCGCCAGCACGCGCCCCAGGACGTATCGGATCATCGCGCCCCTCCTGTCATGGCCCCGTGCCGCCCGTCGAGACCGGCCCTCCGCCGGGGCGCGCCCGCAGGAGCGTTCGCCGAACTCCGCGAGGGAGCCGATCGATCACGAGCGGCGACCACGACGCCGGAGCGACGATCGGCAGGGCGCAGGCGCGAGGGGCTCGCCCATGGCGCTAGTCCTCATCGTCTCGCAACAAGCCATCCAAGGTGAGCGGGCCCATACGACGAACTCGCCGCTCGACTTCTCGGTCATATCGGCGATCATTCGGCTCGGCTCCCTTCTGGGCCTTTTGCCCATACTGCTTCATGAACACGGCGATCTCCGCTGCCCGGAGGGCTCTGAGTTCGTCGCGGTTCGGGTGCCTGCGCCTGCGCTTCTCTTCGGTCATGGCGCTCGATCAGCCGCTCGGCGAGCATCGGACGACACGGGCGCCGGACGCCCATTCGGAGTTGAGTGGCGACGAGCGGCGTGCGTTCGGGGGGTGGAAGGTGATGCGCCATTTCGCCGTCCGCCATCGGCCCCGAAGACGACGTTCGGACATGAGCTCCTCCGACGAAGGCGCGCCGCAGGAGCGGCGCGCGAACGATGATCCATCCGGCATGGGGTGCGCCGTCGCGGCCTCGGGGTCCCCCACGCCCTCACTCCTCCTTCGAGATGTTCCAGAAGTAGGGCACCGGACCCTTCAGCACGCCCGAGAGCGAGGTGCGCCAGGCCGTCGGCGTGATGTACTGGCCCAAGGGCACATACATCACCTCGTCGTAGGCGAGCCTCTGGATCTCCTCGGCGATGCGCTTCTGCTCGGCGGGGTCGGTGGCGCGCGCGTAGTCGTCGCGCAGCGCCTCGATCTCGGGGGCGTCGGGCCAGCCGAACCAGCCGCCCTCGGCGCCGCGCCCGATCAGCGGCAGGTTGACGAGCGGGTTCATCACGTCCGCGCCGACCCAGTTGGTGAAGAACACGTTCCAGCCGCCGTCGGCGGGCGGCTCCTGGCTCGCGCGGCGCGTCACCAGCGTCTGCCAGTCCATCGGCTGGCTGTCCACGACGAAGCCCGCGTCGCGCAGCGCCTGGGCGCCGACGATCGGCTGGGCGGTCAGCGTCGAGACGTCGGTGGTCTGCATCAGCACCACGGGCGTGCCGTCGTAGCCCGCCTCCTCCAGGAGCGCGCGGGCCTTCTCCATGCCGGTGCCCTCGACCACGTCCGTGGAGCCCACGTCGGTCTCCAAGGGCGTGCCGCAGACGAACATCGCGCCGCAGAGCTGGTAGTAGTCGGGGTTGCCCACGAGCGCGTCGAGCACGTCCTGCTGGTTGAGCGCGAGCATGGCGGCCTGCCGGATGCGCTTGTCGTCGAAGGGCGGGTAGAGGAAGTTGAGCCGCATGATGGTCTGCGAGCCGAGCTCGTTGAGGTTCTCCACGACGATCTCGTCGCTCGACTCCAGGATCGGCAGCAGGTCGGTGGGCGGGTTCTCGTAGTAGTCGATCTCGCCCGCCATGAGCGCGTTCATCGCCGTCTGCGCGTCGGGCATGGTGATCCACTCGACGCGGTCCACCAGCACGTCCTTGGCGCCTGCGCCCCAGGAGGGCTCCCCCTCGCGCGGGACGTAGCCCTCGAAGCGCTCGTAGACCGCGCGCACGCCGGGCTGGAACTCGTCCTCGACGAACTTGAACGGGCCCGAGCCGATCTGCTCGGGGATCGCCTCCGTCGAGGGCGTCTCGGCGAGCCTCTTGGGCATGATGAAGGGCACCACCGAGGAGGGCTTGCCGAGGCTCTCGATCACCAGCCCGTAGGGCTCCGAGAGCGTCATCGTGAGGGTGCGCTCGTCGGTGGCCTCCAGCGTGTCCACGAAGTCCATCAGCTTCTGGCCCATGCCGTCGCGCTCGGCCCAGCGCTCGATCGAGGCCACGGCGTCCTCGGCCGTCACGGGGCTGCCGTCGTGGAAGGCGAGCCCCTCGCGCAAGGTGATGGTGTAGGTGAGCCCGTCGTCCGAGACCTCGTAGCCTTCCGCCATCTGCGGCTGGACCTCGAAGTTCTCGTCGAGCGCGAACAGCGTGTCGTAGACCATGTAGCCGTGGTTGCGGGTGATGTAGGCGGTGGTGATGATCGGGTCGATCACGCGCAGGTCCGAGTGCATCACCGCGCGCAGCGTCTGGGCGCCCGCGGGCAGGCCCAGCGCCATCAGCGCCGCGGCGGACAGCAGGACCGCTCGGGCGGGCCGGAGGCTCGTGGATTGGAACGGCATCGGGTTCTCCCTTGGGCGGCTGGCTTCGTGCGGCGCACGCGCGGCGCCTTGATGGCAGCGAAGCACTCCCCTACCCACTAGGTCAACGGTTCAGGCGACGCTCGGCCAAACCCGCGGGGACGGCCCCGGAGCGCGGGCGAACGGCGCGGATTTGAGCAGGTGCGGCCCCCCGGCCGCCCGGAAGGAGGGCTGCGATGGACGGATCGACGCTCGACACCGACATCGCCGCGAGGCTCCGCGACGCCGTGGAGGAGGGCTGGGACGATCAGCTTCGCTTCCTGGCGGACCTCGTGCGCGTGCCCAGCGTCCGCGGCGCCGAGGCTCCGGCGCAGGACCTCATGGCCGACGCGATGCGCGCCCGCGGGATGGAGGTGGACGACTGGCGGCTCGACCCGGCCGATCTGCGCGACCTGCCGGGCGCGGCGCCCCTCGACGGCGACACGTCGCGCGCCCGCACCGTGGTCGGCACGCACCGGCCCGAGGCCGCGCGGGGCCGCTCGCTGATCCTCCAGGGCCATTGCGACGTGGTGCCCGCGGGACCGCTGGAGATGTGGTCGCACCCCCCCTTCGAGCCGGTGATCCGCGACGGCTGGATGTTTGGCCGCGGCGCGGGCGACATGAAGGCGGGCACGGTGGCCGCGCTCTTCGCGCTCGACGCGATCCGCAGGGCGGGCTTCGCGCCCGCGGCCCGCGTCCACCTCCAGTCGGTGATCGAGGAGGAGTCGACCGGCATGGGCGCGCTCTCGACGCTCCAGAGGGGCTACCGCGCCGACTGCGCGCTGATCCCCGAGCCCACCGACCACCGCCTGACCCGCGCCCAGGTCGGCGTGGTCTGGTTCCGCCTGCGCGTGCGCGGCCGGCCGACCCATGTTGCGACCGCCGGCGAGGGCTCGAACGCGATCCTGGCCGCGGGCGACGTGCTGCGCGGGCTCGGGGCGATGGAGGCGGAGTGGAACGCGCGCGCGGCCCTGCACCCGATCTACGCGGGCGTGCCGCACCCCTTGAACTTCAATCCCGGCAGGATCGTCGGCGGCGACTGGGCCTCCTCGGTGCCGGCCTGGTGCGACGTGGACTGCCGCATGGGGATCGTGCCGGGCACGGCGGTGGCCGACGCCCAGGCCGAGATCGAGGCCCGCGTGGCCGAGATCGCGGCCGCCCACCCGTTCCTGCGCGACGCGCCGCCCGAGGTGGTGTGGAACGGCTTCCTGGCCGAGGGCTGGGTTCTGGAGGGCGCCGGGCGCGAGGAGGCCGCCTTCGCCGAGGCCCACCGGACCGTGCTGGGCGCCCCGCCCGAGGACCGGATCATGACCGCGCTGACCGACACGCGGTTCTACGGCCGCCACGGCATCCCCGCGCTCTGCTGGGGGCCGCGGGCCGAGGCGATCCACGGCTTCGACGAGCGCGTCGATCTGGCCTCCCTGCGCGCCTGCACCGAGGTCATCGCCCTCTTCGTCGCGCGCTGGTGCGGGGTGGAGGAGGCATGAGCGGCGTGCGCGACGGCCGGTCGTCCGTCGCCCCCGCGCTCGGAGCGGCCCCCGGGGGCGCCGCTCTCCCGTCCGCGTCCCCGTTCGAGGCCCGGCTCCCTCGCGCCGGTCGCGTGGGACCGCCGCCCGACGCGCTCGTTCCGGTCGGCCCGCGGCCCGCGCTCGGAGGTCGCGCCGCGGGCCCCACCCCTTCCCGGAGGGGCGGCGTCGCCCGGGGCGCGGAGGGGTCGTGACCGCGCGGCGTCCGGGCGGGCTCCTCGCCGAGCCGTCGGTCGTCGTCGCGCCTCCCGCGTCCGAACCCCCTGCGGCGCGCCGAGCCACCGCGCCCTCGTCGTCCCGCCGCGCCGGCACCGACGCCGCGGCCGGCCTGCGACCGCTCCGGCATGCGGTTCGGGCGGCGCGGCCTCCATCCGACGCCGAAGCGCGCGAGGGATGCCCGCCGCCTCGCCCCGGCGCCCCGATCCGCGCTGAGCCCGCGCGCCTCGGCGGGCGACCGCCCTCGCGGCCCGCCCGATGAGCGCCCCGCGCGTCGCGGTGGGCGGCTTCCTGCACGAGACCAACACCTTCGCGCCCTCGCCCGCGACCCACGCGGACTTCCTCTCGGGCTCGGGCCATGTGCCCTTGTCTGAGGGCGCCGAGATCGCCCGTCGCACGGCCGGCGCCAACCTCGCAGTGGCCGGGATGCTCGCCCACGCGGAGGCGAAGGGCTGGGCCACGGTCCCGACGCTCTGGGCCGCCGCCAGCCCCTCGGCCCATGTGACCGAGGACGCCTTCGAGCGCATCGCGGCCCGGCTGGTGGAGGCGATCCGCGCGGCGCTGCCGCTCGACGGCGTGATGCTCGACCTGCACGGCGCGATGGTCTGCGCCCATCTCGACGACGGCGAGGGGGCGCTGCTCGCCCGCGTGCGCGAGGCGATCGGGCCGGGCGTGCCGCTGGTGGCGGCACTCGACCTGCACGCCAACGTCACGGAGGCGATGGTGGAGGCGGCCGACCTCCTCGACGCCTACCGCACCTACCCGCATGTGGACATGGCCGCGACGGGCGCGCGGACGGCGGCCGCGCTGGGCCGGCTCATGGACGGCTGGCGGCCTGCCAAGGCGCTGCGCCGCGTGCCCTACCTCATGCCGATCGCCTGGCAGTCCACCGACATGGACCCCGCGCGCGGCCTCTACGCCGCGCTGGAGCGGCTCGCCGAGGGCCGCTCGATGAGCCTCGCCATGGGCTTCCCGGCCGCCGACTTCCCCGGATGCGGCCCCACCGTCCTGGCCTATGGCGAGGGCGCGGAGGAGGCCGCCGACGCGCTGCTGTCGGACGTGCTCGCGGCCGAGGGCGCCTTCGCGGGCGAGGCCTGGACCCCCGAGGAGGGCGTCGCCGAGGCGCTGCGCCTGGCGCGCGGCGCGAGCGGCCCGGTGATCCTCGCCGACACGCAGGACAACCCCGGAGCGGGGGGCGACAGCGACACCATGGGCCTCGCCCGCGCCCTGGTGGCGGCGCGCGCGGAGGGGGCCGCCCTCGGCTCGATCGTGGACGGAGAGGCCGCCCGCGCGGCCCACGCGGCGGGCCTCGGCGCCACGGTCCGCCTGACGCTCGGGGGCCGCTCGCGCATCCCCGGCGATGCGCCGCTCGACGCCGAGTTCGCCGTCACGGCGCTCTCGGACGGGCGGTTTCGCGCCACGGGCCCCTACTACGGCGGGGTGGCGATGGACCTCGGCCCCTCGGCGCGCCTGAGCCTCGCGGGCGTGGACCTTGCCGTCACCTCCGCCAAGGCGCAGATGGCCGACCGTATGATGTTCCGCCACCTCGGGATCGTCCCCGAGGAGCGTCCCGTGCTCGGCGTGAAGAGCTCCGTCCACTTCCGCGCCGACTTCGCGCCCATCGCGCAGGCCATCCTCGTCGTGGCCGCCCCGGGCCCGATGGCCGTCGATCCCGCCACCCTGCCCTGGACGCGCCTCGCGCCGGGGATGCGCCTGCGCCCCTATGGGCCCGCCTTCGGAGAGACCCCATGACAGCCCTGGACCGCATCGAGACCTTCGCCACGGATCTGACCGAGTGGCGCCGCGACCTGCACGCCCATCCCGAGATCGGCTTCGAGGAGGTCCGCACCTCCGCCCTCGTCGCCGAGCGGCTCGAGTCCTGGGGCATCGAGGTCCATCGCGGCATCGGCAAGACGGGGGTGGTGGGGATCCTCCACGGGGCCAAAGGCGAGGGCCGCCGCATCGGCCTGCGCGCCGACATGGACGCGCTGCCGATGGAGGAGGAGACCAACCTCCCCTGGCGCTCGCAGACCCCGGGCGCCTTCCACGGCTGCGGCCACGACGGCCACACCACGATGCTGCTGGGCGCCGCGCGCTACCTCGCCGAGACCCGCGACTTCGCCGGCACCGCCGTCTTCGTCTTCCAGCCCGCCGAGGAGGGCCTGGGCGGCGCGCGCGCGATGATCGCGGACGGGCTCTTCGACCGCTTCCCCTGCGACGAGATCTACGGGCTGCACAACTCGCCCTACCACGAGCCGGGCGTGATCGGCGTGACGCCCGGAGCGGCGATGGCCGCGGCCGACTTCTTCGACATCCGCCTCGTGGGCGCGGGCTCCCACGCCGCCATGCCCGAGCGGAGCCGCGACCCGGTGGTGGCCGTGGGCGCGCTGATCGGCGCCGTCCAGAGCATCGTCGCGCGCAACGCGCCGCCCTCGAAGGAGGCGGTGGTCTCGATCACCCAGGTCCACGCCGGGACCGCCTACAACGTCATCCCGCAGGAGGCGGCGATCGCGGGGACGATCCGCACCTTCGACACCGACCTCGCGGCCGAGATCCGCGCGCGGCTGGAGGCCGTCGCCAAGGGGATCGGGGCGACCTACGCCGTCGAGGTGGACTGCGACGTGCGCAACGTGTTCGACGTGCTGATGAACGACGAGGCGCTGTCGCGCTCGATGGTCGAGGCGGCCTCGGGCCTCGTCGGCCCCGAGCGCGCGCGGATCAAGACCGAGCGCGTGATGGGCTCGGAGGACTTCGCCGACATGCTGCGCGTGGTGCCCGGCGCCTACTGCACGCTGGGCCACGCGGGCGACGTGCCGCTGCACAACCCGGGCTTCGTCTTCGACGACCAGGTGCTGCCGATCGGAGCGGCGCTCATGGCGCGCATGGTCGAGACGCGCGGCGCGGCGGGGGCCGCGTCGTGAGCGCGCCCGGCTACACCGGCCCGGACCTGTGCGCGCTGCCCGCGCGCGAGATGGCGGCGCGGCTGCGCTCGGGCGAGGTCTCGCCCTCGGAGGCGCTCGACGCCGCCTTCGCGCGGATCGGGCAGGCGGACGGCGCCGTCAACGCCATGGTGACGCGCTGCGAGGAGCGCGCGCGGGGCGCGCTCGGCCGGCTCGCCGAGGACGCGGAGGCGAACGGGCGCGAGCCCGGCTGGCTCGCCGGGCTGCCGGTCGCCATCAAGGATCTGACCAACGTCGCGGGCGTGCCCACCACCTTCGGCAACGCCGCGCTGCGCGACTTCGTGCCCGAGGAGTCCGACCCGCTGGTGGACGTGCTGGAGCGGCGCGGCGCGGTGATCGTCGGCAAGACCAACACGCCCGAGTTCGGCGCCGGGGCCAACACCTTCAACGACGTGTTCGGCGCCACCCGCAACCCGTGGGATACCTCCAAGAACGCCGGCGGCTCCTCCGGGGGTGCCGCGGCGGCGCTCGCCACGGGCCAGGTCTGGCTCGCCCAGGGCTCGGATCTCGCGGGCTCGCTCAGGACGCCCGCGGCCTATTGCGGCGTCGTGGGGCTGCGCCCCTCGCCGGGCCGCTGCGGCGGCGGGCCGGCCGCGACCGCCTTCTCGATCGAGGGGATCTCGGGCCCGATGGCGCGCGACGTGGCGGACCTCGCGCTCTTCCTCGACGCCATGGCGGGCTTCGACCCGAGGATGCCGATCTCGCTGGAGGCCCCCGCGACGCCCTTCCAGGACGCCGCCCGCGAGCCCCACCCGAACCCCCGCGTGGCCTTCTCCGAGGACCAGGGTGGCTTCGCGCCCGTGGAGCCCGAGATCCGCGCGATCCTGCGCCGCGCCATGGAGGCGGTGGCCGGCGAGGGCGGCGAGGTCGAGGAGGCCTGCCCCGACCTGCCGGGCCTCGAGGAGACCTACCTTGCGCTGCGCGGCGTCCATTACGGCTCGATCAACGCCTATCTTCCGCAGGAGGTGCAGGCCGGCTTCAAGGAGACGCTGCGCGCCAACACCGAGTTCGGCCGCACGCTCGACGCCTCGCGCATCTACGACGCCATGCGCCAGCGCACCGTGCTCCACCACGTCATGCGCACCTTCCTCCACGACCACGACGTGCTGGCGATCCCGGTCGTGGGCCTGGAGCCCAGCCCGGTCGAGGAGGAGTATCCCGCCGCGGTGGACGGCGTGCCCACCGCCGACTACGTGGACTGGCTGCGCTTTTCGTACCTCGCCACGACGACGGCGCTGCCGGCGCTGGCGATGCCCGTGGGCCTCACGGCCTCCGGCATGCCGGTGGGCCTCCAGCTCGTCGGCCCCCCGCGCGGCGAGGCGGCTCTGCTGCGCGTCGCCCGCGCCGTCGAGGAGGCGGTGGCCTTCCCCGCCACCCCCATCGACCCGGTGGTCCGGCACGGCTGAGCGGGCCGGGGGCCCGCGACGACGCCCCCGCCGGCGTGTCGGCCTTCCCCGCAGGGCCGGCCGCCTCGCGGGCGCGTCGCCCCATCCGTTCGCAGCGGTCCCGGAGGCGGGCCCGCATCCGCCCCTCCGTCCGGGCGCCGACGTCGCGGATGGCCGGTCGCATCGCCCGGGGGCGTCGCCCGCCGTCCCGCTCGGAGCTGGGCTCGAAGCCGGCAGCCGCCCGCGTCGCCGTCGCCCACTCGGGTCGGGTCGCGGAGCGCATCGCCGCTGGGAGCCCCGTCGCTCTGCGCCGCGACGAGGGGCGAAGCCTCCGGGACGGCGCCTCGAAGCCGGGCGGCGTCATCGTCCGCGGGATCGAGGAGCCCCGCCGCCGCCGAGGCCGGAGGCGGCAGGCAGCGGAGAGAGGGCGGCCGGCCTCATGAGCGTCGAGCGCGCGCGAGCCAGCGCGCGCGAGATGGTTCGCCCGATCGGGAGGAGGTGGGCCTGCGACCTTGCGAGCGCGGCGGAGGCCGCCCGGGCGGAGGGGACGCCGCCGGATCGGCCCGACGCGCGCCCCGGAGGCTCGCCCGGCGAGCCCGCTCAGGCCGCGCGGCGCCGGCGGGCGAGCAGGCCGAGCGCGGCCAGACCGGTCAGCGCGAAGGGCAGGGCGGCGGGCACGGGCACGGGCGCCGGCGCGCCCTCCACGAGCGTCCACGCGCCGGGCTCGGTGCTCGTCCACCGCAGCCACAGGTCGGGAGAGCTCGTGTATCCGCCGACGGGGTCGGAGGCATACACGTCGCCGGTCGGGTCGCTGGCGAAGTCCTCGGGCTCCCAGTAGACGAAGAAGTCCCAGTCGACGATCCGCCCGGCGCCGTCGAAGGTCAGATCCAGGGTCTCGGTGGCGAAGCTCGGGATGCCGTAGGGCCGCCCGACCTCGCCGAGCCGGGCGTTCGGGCCGAACTGGCCGAGCGAGACGGTCCGTCCGCGCACGCTGCCGCCCGGCAGCCGGTCCTCGTCGATGCTGACCTCGAACTCGGCCGCGGGGATAGCCGGGTTCGCAATGGCCCGCAGAACGCCGTCGTCCACGTCGTAGCCCTCGGCGAGCAGGAGCCGCAGGTAGCCGAGGTTCGCCGCGTCGTCCGCCACGAGGGGCTCGCCCGAATAGCGGTAGACGAGGGTGCTCGCCTGGGCTTGGCCGGCGGGCAGGGCCGCGGCGGCGAGCGAGAGCGCGATCGAGGCGAGGGTGGGGGCTTTCATGGACGCGGCTCCGGGGAGGGTGGCACCGAACCGTCGCATGGCGCCTGCCGGCTCGCAAGCGACATCCCCCGACAGGGGAGGCGGGGACCGCCCCGCCTCAGCCATGGGCGACGGGCGCCGAGCGCGAGGGCGCCGAGGCCCCCTCCAGCGCGGCGCGGGCGCGGCTGGCGGCGGTGTCGGGCAACGACCCCACGTCGTCGCGGGTGATGACCGCCCCATGGGCCACCGGGCGGCTGAGGCGCACCCCGTGCGCCAGCCCGATGGGCAGGGCGCGCAGCTCCAGCGAGCGCGCGGCCGGCACCAGCTTGCCCCAGGCGCAATGGCCCCCCTCGCCGTCGAGCGTCTCTCCGGCCGCGAGCGCGCGCTTGGCGACCGCCACCACGTCGCCGGCCCACTCGCGGGTCGCTCCGGTCGGCTCGCCTCGCAGCACCGCCTGGACGGCCGAGACGCCCAGCTCCAGCCCGATCAGGTGGTAGGGCCGCCAGAGCGCCGCAAAGCGCCCCGAGGCGTCGGTCCTGAGCCCGTACTCGGCGAAGCAGGCCCGGGCGTAAGCGTTGGGCGCCTCGAAGACGACGTAGACCCCCCAGCGCAGGCTGTCGGGCAGCTCCTGCGTCGCCCCGCGCTCGGCCGAGGCCACCACCTCGACCATGCCCGGACCCTCCAGGAGCCCGCCATCCGCCGCGGGGATCAGCCGGTCCTGGAGCGCGCCCGTCCCCACCGCGGGGAAGCCCAGGCCGTCGCGGGGCACGTCGAGGCCGGTGGCGTTGGCGATCGCCGCCATCTCGATCGCGGACTTGGTGCCGTCGAGGAAGGAGTTGAACATCTGCGGGTTCATGCCCGCGGCGGCGGCCTCCTCGGGGGCGAGCCCGTAGTGCTCCCACACCTCGCCCGGCGTCACGTCGTGGTAGAAGGGCTGGTAGCGCGTGCCCTTGCCGGCCGCGACCACGGCGAGCCCCGAGGTGCGCGCCCAGTCCACCAGCTCGGCCACCAGCGCCGGCTGGTCGCCGTAGGCCATCGAGTAGACGCTGCCCGCGCGGGCGTGGGCGGCCGCCAGCACCGGTCCCGCCAGCACGTCGGCCTCGACGTTGACCATCACGATCGGAAGGCCCTGCTCGGCCGCGGCCAGCGCGTGGGCGCAGCCCGCGGCGGGCGAGCCGGTGATCTCCATCACCACCTCGACGTCGGGTCGCGCGATCACCGCCATGCCGTCGTCCGCGAACGCGGTGGCCGCGACCCGCTCCTCGCTCCAGCCCACGGCGCGGCAGGCGGCGCGCGCCCGATCCGGGTCGAGGTCGGCGATCGCCACGACGTCGAGGTGCGGCGAGAAGGGCACCTGGTTGAGGAACATCGAGGCGAACTTGCCCGCCCCGATCACGCCCACGCGAACGGGGCCCTCGGCGTCGAGCCGCGCCTGGAGGCGCGCGGGCAGATGCGGCATGGGTGGTCCTTTCGGCGGCTTTCGCCGGGAGAAGGTATCCACGGGGCCGCGCCGCGCCGCAACCGGCTTCCTCGCGGGCGGCGCGGGCTCGGCCTCCCGGCCGAGCGACGGTGGAGGGCCGGGGCGCGCGCGGCGTGGCGGCGCGGGCGGCGTGGCGGCGGGCCGCCTCCAGGAGCCCCGCGCGGCGGTGCCAGGGGCGCAGCGTGCGGAAGACGCCGCCGGCGCGGCCGTGGAGCGCCGGGCCCACGTTCTCCAGCACGGTGCATTCCGGGATCGCGGCCGAGATCTGGACGCTGCCCCCGAGGCCGAGGCGGGCGCGCTCGACGGTGCCGGGCCGGGTCACGTCGCGGCCCCTGAAGGCGACGCGCCCGGCGTCGGGCCCGAGCCCGCCCGCGATCTGCTCGACGAGGGCGGACTTGCCCGCGCCGTTCGGGCCGATGGGCGCGTGGATCCCGCCGGGCACGAGCGTCAGCGACACGTCGCGCGTGGCCCGGATCGCCCCGAAGGACTTGGTGAGGCCGTGGGTCTGAAGGACGGGCTCAGGCCAGCCCGGGCCTCGGCGAAGGGGGCTTCCACGGCGGCGGGCGAGGCCGCCGAGCGCCCGCGGGCCGACGATGCCGTTCCTGGCGGAGAGCACGGTCGGCAGGCGCAGCACGCCGAGGTGGAACAGCCGATGCTCGCCGAGGCCCCCGAGCCAGTGCTCGAGCGCGATGAAGAGCGCGGCGCCCGCGACGGGCCCCGTCAGGCGCGCGACGCCGCCGGGGGTCGCGGCGTTGAGGAGGCGCGCGGGGATCGCGCGGGCACCCCGAAGAGGCCCGACGGGCGCACGGTCAGCACCGCCCCCATCAGCACGTCGATCAGGATGGAGGCGGCCACGGTGCCCGCCATCGCGGCGGCCGGCCCAAAGGCGCGCGCGAAGAGGTCGGGCAGCGGGAACCCGCACAGCGTGTCGGTGAGCCCCACGAGCAGCGCGCCGACGAAGGCGCCGCGGATCGAGCCGAGAAGGCGCCGCGGATCGAGCCGATGCCGCTGATGACGATGACGACGACGACGACGAAGGCGAAGGCGAAGATCAGCACCGGCTCGTTGGGCGAGACGTAGAACACGCCCTGGGCGCTCGCCGACGGCACCACGGCCATGGCGAGGTTCGAGGAGATGATCCCGGTCACGATGTCCACGGCGTCGGACTGGATCGTCGCGTCGGCGATGCGCACGGCCATGTCGGGCTTTTGCTGGTCGTCCTCGACGATCACCTCCACGTCGTCGCGCCCCGACCGCTCGATGGCGAGCATGAAGCCGTCGCGTGTGTCGAGGCCGAGGCCCGCGCCCCCGCCCGAGGGCGTCGAGATCAGGCCGATCCTGGCGCCGCCCTCCTCCTGCGCCAGCGCCGGTGCGGCGGCGATCAGGGCCGCGCTCGCGGCGCCGACGAGATGTCTCGTGGGATCTCTCCTCCTCGGACGAGTTGCGCCCTGTCGGCCGGGCTCCGACCGGTCCGGCAAGGGCGAGCTGGAGCCTGCTTGCCTCGCGCGCGCCGACCTCCACGTCCCCGACCGTCGGAGCCAGGCGGCCGCGATGGAGGCCTTCGCCGCGCCCTGCTCGGTCCGGATGCTGGAGATCGACAGCCTGGGCATGCTCGACACGGAGGCGGAGGCGAGGGGCCTCACCTTCGTGACGACCGAGCTCGGCGGCGGCGGCACCGCGACCGCGCGCTCGGTCGCCATCGCCCACAGGGGCGCGCGCAACCCGCTGATCCACGCGGGCATCCTCGACGGGGAGCCGGAGCGGGCGGCGTCCGTCATGCTCGACATGCCCGACGAGCGCTGCTTCGTCTTCGCCTCCCGCGACGCGCTGATCGAGCCCCTGGCCGATCTCGGGGCCGAGGTCTGCGAGGGCCAGCCCGTCGCGCGCCTGTGGCCGCTCGACCGCACTGGCGTGGCGCCCGAGGAGATCCCCGCGCGCCGGGCGGGGCTCCTGGCCGGGCGCCACGTCCCAGGGCTGTTGAGGTCCGGCGACTGCGTGGCCATGCTCGCCGCGCCGATCTGAGGATGGGGCGAGGGGGACCGCTTTGCGACGCTCGACGCTGAACGACCGACCGGGCCGGGCGACCTCGCCCCCGCCCTCGGTCCCGCGGGCGCGGGCCGGGCGGGGCGCCGTGAGGGCGCGCCCGCGCGCCGCCCGCGCGCTCGGCAGCGAGGCCCGAGCCGGCTCGCCCGTGCCGGGCCGCCGGGCGGGGGCCGCCGTGACCGCCTCCGAGCGCCGCCGGGACATGGCCTGCCGCCGCGGCCCGCGAAGGCGGGCCGGGCGGCGCCGGGGGGGGGGGGAGGCGCGGGCATGACCCCCTTCGAGGTCTCGCAGGGCTGCGGCCCGATCGTCCTCGGCCAGCCGCATGGCGGCACCTGGGTGCCGGACGAGCTGACGGGGCGCCTGAACGCCACGGGCCGCGCGCTCGCCGACACCGACTGGCACGTCGCGCGGCTCTACGAGGGCCTCTCGCCCGGCGCCACCGTGGTGCGCGCGCGCGTCCACCGCTACGTCATCGACGTCAACCGCGACCCCGGCGGCGCCTCGCTCTACCCGGGGCGCAACACCACCGGGCTCTGCCCCGTCACCGACTTCGACGGGCGGCCGATCTGGCGCGACGGCGAGGCGCCGTCGCACGACGAGATCGCCGCGCGGCGCGAGGCCTGGCACGCCCCCTATCACGCCGCGCTGGCCGAGCAGGTCGCGCGCGCGCGCGCGCGCCACGGCGTGGCGATCCTCTGGGACTGCCACTCGATCCGCTCGGTGATCCCCTTCCTCTTCGAGGGCACGCTGCCCGTCCTCAACATCGGCACCGACGGCGGCGCCACCTGCGCGCCCGAGGTCGAGGTCGCCGTGGCCGCGGCCTGCCGGGGCGCGGAGGGCTTCGACTCGGTCCTCAACGGCCGCTTCAAGGGCGGCTGGACCACGCGCCACCACGGCCGGCCCGGGGCGGGCGCGCACGCGATCCAGATGGAGACGGCGCAGCGCGCCTATCTTCGGGCCGAGCGCGCTCCCTGGGCCTACGACCCGGCCCGCGCCGACCGCCTGCGCGCGGTGCTGCGCGCGGCGCTGGACGGTCTCGACCGCCTCGCGCGCTCGGGCTTCCCGACGCCGGCCCCGTGACGAGGGGGCGAGCGCCGTCGGCCGGCGCTTCGAGGCCCGGCCGTCCGGAGCCGGAGCCGCGCCCGCCGGCCGAAGCCCGGCGGGCGCGGGCAGGATCGACGCGATCGCCCGGCAGCGGATGGCGACCCGACCCCCCCCGCCTCGCCGTCCGCCTGTCGGGGGCGCGGTGGCGATGACGCGCGCCGTCCCGTCCCGACGGCCGGTCGAGGACCGCCTGCGCCGTGCCTCGCCGTGCCCTCGCCGTGCCTCGCCGTGCCCTCGCCGTGCCGCGCGCGGCGTCCGAGGACCGCTCGGCCCCGTCGGAGCGGCCCCGTGCGCCGGCGGCGAGGATCGCCGGCGGCGCACGGCCTGGGATCGGGGGCAGGGCGCCCCGCCCTCCGATCGGCCGGATGCGGTTCCGGCCATCGACGCGCTGCCGGGCGGGCGGGCCTCACGACCCGTCCCTTCGGCCATCCCATGCCCATCCCGTGCCCGGCGCCCGGCGCGGCGACCGGGCGGTCCGCCACGCGACGGGATGGGCGGCCGAGCGGGCGGCGGTTGCCGGGCCTTCGGATCGAGCCGGCGGGCGCACAGGCGAAGCGCGGCGCGGTTCCGGCCGAGGCGGCGGGGGCCATCGCGCGGGCCGCGGCGCTCTTCGGGCCCGATCCGGAGCGCCTGCGCGAGGGGAGGAGGCGCGGCGGCGTGACGCTGCCCGACCTCCCCGCCCAGCCACGCGGGGACGTGGGCCCGCCGCGCGGGCGCGCACCTCCATCACGGCGCCACCAGCCGGGACGTGCCAGCCAGGATGTGATCGACACCGCGCTCGTGATGCGCCTGGCGCCCGGGCCCGACCTCCTCGGGGTGCGGCTCGACCGGCTGATCGACGCGTCGGGCGCGACGGACGCGCGTGGGGACCGCGGCCGCCGACGGCCTGCACGAGGGCGCGCGCGGCGCGGCCGATCGCGGTCTCGGACCGGGCCGCGGCCCGGGCCTCAGCCCGCGTCGCGCCGCGCGATCCAGTCGAAGTCGGGATGGTTGGCGAACCGCCAGGCCCGGCGGGGGCCGGCCATGACGTTGAGGTAGTAGGACTCGATGCCGTAGGGCGCGCCGAAGGGGTGGTGGCCGCGCGGCACGAGCACCACGTCGCCGTCCGCGACCGCCATCGTCTCGTCCAAGCTCCCGTCCTCGGTGAACACGCGCTGGACGCCGAAGCCCGTGGGCGGGTCCAGGCGGTGGTAGTAGGTCTCCTCCAGGTGGGTCATGCGGGGCCAGTCGTCCTCGTCGTGGCGGTGCGGCGGGTAGGACGACCAGTGGCCCTGCGGCGTGAAGACCTCCGTGACGAGCAGGCTCTCGGCGACGTCGCGCCCCTCCATGGCGATGGGGTGGATGAAGCGGGTGTTGGTGCCGCGCCCGCGCTCCTCGGTCTCGATGCCCTCGGGGCCGAGCGGCTGGGCCTCGCGGCGGCGGGCGGCGGGCGCGGTGCAGACGGCCAGCGTGCAGTCGGTGGCGGCCGTCGCGCACCAGCAGGCGTCCCGGGGCACGTAGAGCGCGTGCGGCGGGGTGCGCTCGAACACGTCCATCCGGTCGCCCATCGCGCCGAAGGGGCGCCCGTCGGCCTCGATGCCGGCGCGGCCCTCGACCAGCACCAGGATCGCCTCGCGCCCGCCCGTGTCGCCTCGGGCGACCTCGCCGGGGGCGAGGCGGTGGAGCGCGAAGCCGACATGGGTCCAGCCCGCGCTCTGCGGGGTGATGTCGTGGACGAGGCCGCGCGCGGCCTCGGGGCGCCGGAGCAGGTCAGGCATCGTCGCGGGGCTCCTCGGGTTCGGGACGCGGGTCGAAGGTGACGAAGAAGCGCCAGGCGGCGTAGAGGCCCATGCCCCCGAACAGCACGCCCCAGAACGGCGCGCCGGACGCGAACTCCACCGCCGCCCAGCCGAGGCACACGGCCACCAGCACGATCCGCAGCCACAGCGGCCGGAACGCCGGATGGTCGAGGTCGAACAATCCCATCTCAGCCCGCCTCCCGCCGCGCCTCGACGCGGGCCTCGCAGCCCTCGCGCGCCGCGCGCATCTGCGGCCGGACGCAGGCCCCGGGCACGGCCACGTCCCGCCCCGCGCCAGCCGCCTCGGCCACGGGCGGGGGGTCGGCGACGGCCTCGTCCGGCTCGGCGACGGAGCCGACATGCTCGGCCGGCGCCCCCGAGGCGCGGGCGTGGGCGGCGAAGTCGGTCTCGAGGGGCACGGCGTGGCGCGCGGTCTCGAGGAGGTCGTCGAACGGGCGCCCGCCGGCCCCCGCCTGGAGCCGGTGGACGCAGCCGTGGCCGCGGTCATCGAGCGGCCCGGCGACGCGCTCGACGCCCGGCGTGACGGCGGTGGCGATCTCGCAGCCCGGCATCGTCCACGAGCCGCCGCCGAGCATCACGACGCCATCGCGCCCGGGCCGCGACGTCTCGACGCCCAGGCCCCCCGCGACCCCGCAGCCCCTGGAGGGGACGCCGCGTTCGAGGCGGTGGCCCTGCGGCCGCGTCGCGCGCCGGGGCGCGTGCGGCTCGCCCGGCGGGCCGCAGCGAGGCGTCCATCCCGGTGCCGAGAGGGGTGGCGCCGATCGCCTCGGCGTCGGGGCGCCGCCCGCGCCGATCTCGGCGCCTCCGGGCCCGAGGGCGTTCGGGACGGCCGGCGCCACGGGCGGCGGGCGGTCGTGGAGGCGGGCGGTGCAGGCGCCGGGCGTCATGCGTCCTCCGGGTCAGCCGTAGAGCGCAGGCCGAGGGCCCAGCTCCACCGCGACGGCTTCGCCGGTGCCGGCGGCGCGCAGCGCGGCGTCCGAGACTGCGGTGATGGCCAGGCCGTCCCAGGCCGAGGGCCCGGCGGCGCCCCCCTGCGAGGCGGCGGCGATCCAGGCGGCGACCTCGGCGTCGTAGGCCGCGACGAACCGCTCGCGCCAGTCCGCGGGGATCCGGCCGTGGAAGGCGTCGCCGCCCTTCACCACGACCGCGTTCGACTCCGCCAGCGAGACCACGCCGCGCTCGCCCGAGACCTCGCCGCGGATGTCGTAGCCGTAGCCGATGTTGACCGAGACCTCGACGGTGACGAGCGCGCCGCCGGCCATCTCCATCACCGCGAGGATCGGGTCGCGCAGGTCGCCCCCGGCCGAGTTGGGCCTTCCCGCCAGGACGCGGACCCGCGCCACCTCGTCGTCCAGCAGCCAGCGCGCCACGTCGATGTCGTGCACCATCGTGTCGCTGACCGCCATGTCGGAGGTGTAGTGCCCCGGCACGCTCGCGTTGCGGTGCGCCGAGTGGAACATCAGCGGCGCGCCGATGGCGCCGGCGTCGAGCGTCGCCTTGAGCGCGCGGTAGGCGGCGTCGTAGCGGCGCATGAAGCCCACCTGGATCAGCCGCCGGCCGAGCCGCGCCTCGGCCTCGACGATGCGGAGGCACGCCTCCCGCGTGGTGGCGAGCGGCTTCTCGCAGAACACCGGGAGGCCGGCGTCGAGCGCGGGCATGATCGCCTCCTCATGGGCCGGGCCCCAGGAGCAGAGCATCACCGCGTCCACCTCGCCCGAGGCGATGAGCGACGCCGCGTCGTCATGGACCGCGGCATCCGGCTTGGCCGCGGCCTCCGCCGCCCGACCCCGGTCGGCGTCGGTGACCGCCACCACCCGGCCGCCCGGCACCACGTCGGTGACGCGGCGGATGTGGTCCTGCCCGATCATGCCGGTGCCGATCACGCCGACCCTCAGCGCGCCCGCCGGCGCGCGGCCCCCGTCATGCGCCATCGCGCCCTCCCCAGTGCTGATCCACGCGCCGCCCCATCTCCTCGCGCATGAAGCGCGAGGACTCCTCGGCGCGCTCCTCCCAGGCGAAGACGCAGGCCGTCATGATGCCATCGAAGCCTATCTCGGCCAGCGTGCCGAAGAAGGCGTCCCACGGCACCTCGCCCTGGCCGATGTCGAGGTGCTGGTGGACGCGCGCGGCCGAGCCCGGCGGGTTGACGATGTAGCGCAGGCCCGAGGAGGCGCGGTGGTCGAAGGTGTCGGCGACGTGGACATGGGCCAGCACGTCGGCACACTCGCGGATCATCGCGGCCACGTCGGAGCCGAAGTAGAAGGTGTGCGGCGCGCAGTAGAGGAAGCGCACCCGCGGGCTGTTCACCGTGCGGATCAGGTCCACGGAGGGCTGGAGCGTCTCGACCCAGTCCTCGGGGTGGGGCTCGATGTGCAGGTTGATCCCCTCGCGCTCCAGCACCGGCACCAGCTCGTCCATCGAGCGCCACCAGGCGTCCTCGCAGGCCTCGACCATGCTCCCGGTGTGGCAGCAGTGGCAGGTGCCGCGGTCGGGGTGCGGCCCGCGGCCGAACTCGGAGTTGAGCGTGTCCACCTCCATCTCGACGGCGATCTCGACCGCGCGCCGCCAGTGGCGCACGGCCGCCTGGCGCTCCGCCTCGTCGTTGGAGGCCCAGCGATACATCGGCAGGAGCGAGGCCACGCCCACGCCCGCGTCGGAGAGCGCCCGCTTGAAGCGCCGCACCCGCTCGGGGAACACCCGCGGCGCCTTGAACCATTCGAGGAAGTCGGCGCGCGGGCTGAGCTCGATCCACTCGTAGCCGAGCCGCGCGGCGAGCTCGGGCAGCGCCTCCAGGGAGAGGTGCCGGTGCATGTAGGGGTCGAGCGCGATCTTCACGGCTGTCCTCCCTCCTCGTTGCGGCCGGCGCTCATCGGTGATCGTCCATGTTCCCCATGGTCACCGGCTCGAACGGCACCCAGATCCGGCGCTCGGCCGGCTCGCCCGCGGCCATGGCGGCGGCGGTCTCGATGGCGACCTCGCCCTGGCGGGTGGCGTTCTGG
Organism: uncultured Alphaproteobacteria bacterium; assembly: GCA_963799455.1. Lineage (GTDB taxonomy): Bacteria > Pseudomonadota > Alphaproteobacteria > Rhodobacterales > Rhodobacteraceae > CAWCXF01. The sequence goes on from CAWCXF010000008.1 coordinate 1,559,939, forward strand.
AACACGGTGACGTCGAGCTCGCCCGCCTCCATCGCGGCGAGCCCGCCGGGCGTCGCGTCGATGCCGGCGACGACCACCTCGTCCATCGACACGCCAGCGGCCTTCATCGCCTGGATGGCGCCGATGGTCATCTCGTCGTTGTTCGCGATCACGGCGTCGAACGCGACGCCCGCGGTGAGCCAGTTGGTCATCAGGTCCTGCGCCTCGGTCCGGGACCAGTTCGCCGCCTGCTCCTCCACCACCTCGATGCCGGCGCAGTCGGGGCGTGCGAGCACGTCGTGGATGTCCTTGGTGCGCACGAGCGCGGCGTGGTTCTCCAGGGGGCCCATCATGATGACGGCGCGGCCCTCGCCGCCCAGCATGTCGCAGACGGCTTCCGTCTGCATCGTGCCCGAGTCGACCTCGTTCGAGCCCACGAAGGACGCGCCCTCGGGCAGCGCGTCGATGTCCACGGGCGGGTGGTTGACGTAGACGAGCGGGATGCCGGCCTCGGCCGCCATGCGCGTCATGGCGATGGTCGAGTCGCCGTCCACCGGGTTGACGACGATCGCGTCGACGCCGGAGGCGATGAAGTTCTGGATCTGGTTGAGCTGCCGGCCGACGTCGAGCTCGGCGTCCTGCACCGAGAGCGTCACGTCGTCCATGCGCTCGGCCTGGCGCGCATGCCGTCCAGCAGGATCGTCAGGAACGGGTTGTCGAACGCTGTCATGGTGACGCCGATCTCCGTCTGGGCGCCGGCGGGCGCAGCAGCGAGGAGGGCGAGGGCGGCGCCGATTGCGACGGGCTTCATCGAGTGGGTCTCCCTGGTGGCGGTCAGGCCGCGGCGGCGCGGTCGAGCCCGGCCTCGCGCGCCATGGCCTTGAGCGCGCGCAGGCCGAGGCCCTGGTAGTGGCGGGGGTCGCGCACGGCCGGATCCTGCTCGGCCTCGATGACGAGCCATCCCGAGTAGCCGTGCTCGGCGGCGATCCGCAGGACGGGGGCGAAGTCCACCGCCCCGTCCTCGTCGCCCGGCACGGTGAAGGCGCCGCGGCGGACGCCCTCGAGGAAGCTCAGGCCCCGCTCGCGCACCTCGCGCATGATCTCGGGCCGGACGTTCTTGGCATGGATGTGGGTCACGCGGTCCATGTGGCGGCGCGCGATCTCCTCCGGATCGGCGCCGCCGAAGAAGGCGTGGCCCGTGTCGAGCAGCAGCCGGGTGTGCGGGCCCGCCATCTCCATGAAGCGGTGGATGTCGGCGGCCGACTCGACGATCGTGCCCATGTGGTGGTGGTAGCCCATCGCCACGCCCTGCCGGGCCGCGTGGGCCGACAGGGCCTCGTAGCCGTGCGAGAAGCGCGCCCACTCGGCGTCCGTCATCACGGGGCGGTCGTTGACCGGCACCGCGTCGCTGCCGTGGACCGTGTTCGAGCACTCGCAGGCGTTGACGTGGTCCCCGCCGGCCGCCTTCGTGAAGTCGATCCAGGCCTGCAGGCGCCGGATCTCGGTCTCGACGTCGTTCACGAGGAGGCTCGTGGAGTGCCAGCCGGCGGCGAAGCGCAGGCCGTATTCGGCGAGCCTCGCCTTCAGCGCGGCGCCGTCGTCGGGCATCTTGTGGCCCTTCTCGATGCCGTCGAAGCCGATCTCGCGGCAGTCGGAGAGGCAGTCCTCCAGGCTCAGGTGGTCGCCGATCGAGGTGTCGTCGTCGTTCGACCAGGCGATCGGGTTGGTGCCGTAGCGGATCATGCCGGCTGCCTCTCCCTGAGCTCGGCCTCGTAGGCCGCCCGCGCCTCGCGGACCTCCTCGCGCTCGGAGACCTCGGGGACGGCCACGTCCCACCAGAAGCCGCCCACCTCGCGGGTCGGGGTGGCCGTGGTGTCGATGACGACGACGTAGGGTCCCTTCGCCTCGTGGCGCCGCGACAGCGCCGCCTCCAGCTCGGCCACGGAGCCCACATGGACCGCCTCGGCCCCCATGGACCGCGCGTGCGCCGCGAAGTCGATGGCGGCGGGCGTCTCGTGCACCGTGTGGTCGAGCATGTTGTTGAACTCGGCCCCGCCGGCGGAGATCTGCAGCCGGTTGATGCAGCCGTAGCCGCGGTTGTCGGTGAGCACGATGGTGAAGGCGATCCCCATCATCGCGGCCGTCGCCAGCTCGGAGTTCATCATCATGTAGGAGCCGTCGCCCACCATGACGATCACGTCCGAGCCGGGCTCGGCCATCTTGATGCCCAAGCCCCCCGCGACCTCGTAGCCCATGCAGGAGTAGCCGTACTCCATGTGGTAGGAGCCCGGACGCCCGGCGAGCCACAGCTTCTGCAGCTCGCCCGGCATGGTGCCGGCGGCGCACATCACGACCGTGTCGGGCGTGGCCTGCCGCTGCACCGCGCCGATCACCTGCTGGTCGGTGGGCTTCTCGTTCGTCTCGCGCGGCGCGGCGGTGACGGCGTCGCGCTCGGCGATCCAGGCGGCCTTCAGGCCGTCCTCGGGCGGCGTCGCGCGGTGGCCCTCCAGCCGCTCGCCCAGCATCTCCAGGGCCAGCCGGGCGTCGCCCACGACCGGCATCGCGCCGCGCTTGGCCGCGTCGCAGGACGCCGCGTTGATCGAGGCGAGGCGCAGCCGCGGGTGGCGGAAGAGGCCCCAGGAGCCGGTGGTGAAGTCCTGGAACCGCGTGCCCACGCCGATCACGAGGTCGGCGCCGCCGGCCCGCTCGTTGGCGGCCGTCGAGCCCGTCACGCCCAGGCCGCCGAGGTTGAGCGGGTGGTCCCACGGCAGCGCCGACTTGCCCGCCTGCGTCTCGGCCACGGGGATGCGGTGCGCCTCGGCGAAGGCCGCGAGCGCCTCGCAGGCGCCCGCGTAGTGCACGCCGCCGCCCGCGATCAGCAGCGGGCGCTCGGCCGCGCGGATCGCGTCCGCTAGATCCTCCACCTCCCGCTCGTCGGGGCGCGGACGGCGCGCCCGCCAGACGCGCGGCTCGAAGAACGCCTCGGGCCAGTCGTGGGCCTCGGCCTGCACGTCCTGGCAGAAGGCGAGCGTCGCGGGGCCGCACTCGGCCGGGTCGGTCATCGCGGCGAAGGCGCGGGGCAGGGCGGTCAGGAGCTGCTCGGGCCGCGCGATGCGGTCGAAGTAGCGGCTCACGGGGCGCAGGCAGTCGTTGGCGCTGACCGTGCCGTCGCCCCAGTCCTCGATCTGCTGGAGCACCGGGTCGGGGCCGCGGCCCGCGAACACGTCGCCGGGCACGAGGAGCAGCGGCAGGCGGTTGACGTGGGCGAGCGCGCAGGCCGTCACGAGGTTGGTCGCGCCCGGCCCGATCGAGGAGGTCACCATCATCGCGCGCCTGCGCCGGAGTTGCTTGGCGTAGGCGATGGCGGCGTGCGCCATGCCCTGCTCGTTGTGGCCGCGCCAGGTGGGCAAGGCGTCGCGATGGGCATGGAGCGCCTCGCCCATCGCCGCCACGTTGCCGTGGCCGAAGATCGCCCAGCAGCCGGCGACGAAGGGCTCGCCGTCCTCGTTCCTCTGGGCCGCGACGTGCCGGACCATCGCCTGCGCGGCGGTCAGTCGGATGGTGCTCATTCGGCGGCCTCCCTCCCGGCGCGCGCCTCGGCCCGCGCGGCGTCCCATGTCTCGGCCAGCGCGGCGAAGTTCCGGGCCATCGTCTCGACCGCGTCGGCGTCCGTCACCGCGCCGCGCAGCCAGGCCCGCGCGGCCTCGCCGAAGATCGTGCGCCCCACGGCGAAGCCCTTGACCAAGCGGGTGCCGCGCGGCGAGCGCGAAGCGCGCGGCCAGCGCCTCGGGGGCCGCGTCGAGCCCCAGCACCACGACGCCGCGCGTGCGGGGATCGTTCTCCTCGATCGCGGCGCAGGCCCGCGCCCAGGCGGCGTCGCTCTCCAGCGGCTCGAGCTTCCACCAGTCGGGGAAGAGGCCGGCCGCGTAGACGCGCCGGATCACCCGGGCGGCGGTGTCGTCGTCCACCGGGCCGACCTTGGAGGGGATGACCTCCAAGAGCACCTCCAGCCGGTTGCGGCGGGCCGCCGCGAACAGGCGCTCCAGCGTCGCGAGCTGGGCGGCCCAGGTCTCCTCCTCGTCGTCGGGGTGGCAGAAGCAGAGGCACTTGACGACCTGCTCGCGCGGCCACTCGACCAGCCCTCCGCAGTCGGGGCCGATCTCGGGCTCGAGCGCCAACGGCCGCGAGCCCGGCCACTCCACGGGCCGGCCGACCCAGAGCCCGGTGCCGGCCGCCTCGAAGAGCGCCTCGCGCCCGAGCCGGCCGTCGCAGAGGATCCCGTGGCCGTGGCGCCCGTCCGCGACCCTGAGCGCGGCCCGCAGGCACAGGCGCTTGAAGGCCCCGATCCGCTCCGGCGTGGCCCCCTCCATCTCCTCCATCTGCGAGCGATGGTCGAAGGCGAAGACGCGCATCTCGGGCCACTCGCCCGCCCGGTTCGTCGCCCAGTGGACGCGCTCCAGCTCCGCGTCGTGGCGCAGGGCCGGCACCTTCACGCCGCGCTCGAGGAAGAACCGAAGCTCCTCCCAGGAGGGGTAGGCCGGCGCGCAGCCGTGACGGCTCACCGCGAGCGCCCCGCAGGCGTTGGCGTAGGTCAGCGCCGTGGGCCAGTCGGTCGCGTCCTCGGGCCCGTCGAGCCAGCCCTTGAGCAGCCCCGACATGAAGCCGTCGCCGGCCCCCAGCACGTTGAACACCTCGATCGGGAAGCCGGGGCCGCTCTCGCCCTCGTCGAGCGCCTCGGGGATCGCGCCGGTGAGGGCCGCGGCCCCCATCGGTCCGCGCTTGCACACCAGCGTCGCGTCCGTGACGGCGCGGACCGCCCTCAGCGCCGCGATCGTGTCGGTCGTCCCGCCCGCGATGTGGAACTCCTCCTCGGTGCCCACGATCAGGTCGAGGAGGTGGAGGTGGCCCTGGAGCTTCGCGGTCACGGCGTGCGAGGCGACGTAGCGGCTCTCGCCCGCGCCGTGGCCCGCGAGCCCCCAGAGGCTCGGGCGGTAGTCGATGTCGAGCGCGGTGCGCGCGCCCATCTCGCGCGCGAGCCGCAGCGCCTTGAGCACGGCGGCCTCGGTGCGAGGGTGGCTCAGATGCGTGCCCGTGGCCACCACGCAGCGCGCCTCGGCGACGAGCGCAGGGTCCACGTCCTCCTCGCCGAGCGCCATGTCGGCGCAGTCCTCGCGGTAGAAGATCAGCGGGAAGCGCTCCGCGTCGCGGATGCCGAGGATCACCAGGGCCGTCAGCCGCTCGGGGTCGGTGACGACGCCCCGCACGTCCACGCCCTCGCGCACCAGCTCCTCGCGCACGAAGCGGCCCATGTGCTCGTCGCCGACCCGCGTGATGAGGGCCGAGCGCAGGCCGAGCCGCGCCGTGCCGCAGGCCATGTTGGTGGGCGAGCCGCCGACGTACTTCTCGAAGCTGCGCATGTCCTCGAGCCGGCCGCCCACCTGCGCGCCGTAGAGGTCCACCGACGAGCGGCCGATGGTGACGAGGTCGAGCGTCCTGGTCATCGAAGCACCTCCGCGACCCCGACCGCCCTGCCTTCCGTGACCGAGCGCAAGGCCGCCTCCGCGAGCGCGAGCGCCATCAGCCCGTCATGGCCCGTGACGGGGGGCGCCGCACCCTCCCTCAGCGCCTCCGCGAAGGCCGCGATCTCGGCCGCGTAGGCCTCCGCGTAGCGCGCCATGAAGAAGTCCAGCAGCGGCGGGCGCGTGAACCCGCGCCCGTCCGCGTGCGTCACGCGCGAGCGGTGGACGTTCTCGGCCGCCACCATGCCCTTCGAGCCCAGCACCTCGATCCGCTGGTCGTAGCCGTAGCTCGCCCGGCGCGAGTTGGTGATCGCGCATTGCCGCCCCGAGGCCGTGGTCAGGATGACGTTGGCGCTGTCGAAGTCGCCCCGGGCGCCGATCTCGGGATCGACCAGCACGGAGGCCGCGGCCTGGACCGCCTCCACCTCCTCGCCCAGGAGCCAGCGGGCCGCGTCGAGGTCGTGGATCGTCATGTCGCGGAAGATCCCGCCCGAGCGCTCGATGTAGGCGTAGGGCGGCGGTTCGGGGTCGCGCGAGACGAGGCTGACCATCTCGACCCGTCCGATCGCGCCCTCGTCGATGGCGGCCTTGAGCGCGCGGAAGTCGGGGTCGAAGCGGCGGTTGAAGCCGACCATCAGCGTGGCGCCCGTCTCCTCCACCACGCGAAGGCAGTCGCGCACGCGCGCGAGCGAGAGGTCCACCGGCTTCTCGCAGAAGACGCCCTTGCCCGCGCGGGCGAGGCGCTCCACCAGATCGGCGTGGGTGTCGGTCGGCGTGCAGATCACCACCGCGTCCACGTCGCCCGAGGCCTCGACGGCGTCCACGTCGCGGATCTCGCAGCCATGCGCGTCGGCCACCTCCCGCGCGGCGTCCGCCACGGGGTCCGCGACCGCGACGAGCCGGGCGCCGGGGGTCGAGGCGATGGCCCGGGCGTGGACGCGGCCGATGCGCCCGGCGCCCAGGACCGCGAAGGCGACCGTCATGGCGCGGCCGTGCGCGCCGTCGCGGATCGGGATGGGACCGGGGCGCTCACGCGTAGGCCGTCTCGGCCTCGGCGCCCTTGACGCCGGTGATGTAGGCCACGACCTCCTGGCCATCGACCTCGCGCGCGTCGAGCGTGGCCGCGATCCGGCCGCGGCGGAACACCACGATCCGGTCCACCAGGTCGAACACCTGGCGCAGGTTGTGGCTCACCAGGATCAGCGGCACGCCACGCTCCTTCAGCGTGCGGATGATCTGCTCGACCTGCGCGGTCTCCTGCACGCCGAGCGCGGCCGTGGGCTCGTCCATGATGATGAGCTTGGAGGCGAAGGTCGCCGAGCGCGCGATCGCCACGCACTGGCGCTGGCCGCCCGACATGTTGCGGATCGAGTTGTCGAGGTTGGGGATCTTGACGCCCGTGCGGAGGAGCCCCTCCTCGGTCGCCTCGCGCATCGCGCGCCGATCGAGGATCGAGAACGGCCCGAGGTTCACGAGCCGCTTCTCGCGCCCGAGGAAGAGGTTGGAGGGCACGTCGAGGTCGTCGGCGAGCGCGAGGTTCTGGAACACCGTCTCGATGCCCGCCTCGCGCGCGTCGAGCGGCCCGTCGAAGTGGACCTCGCGGCCGTCGAACCAGACCGTGCCGCGGGTGCGGGTCTCGACCCCGGTGATCTGGCGCACGAAGGTGGACTTGCCCGCGCCGTTGTCGCCCACGACCGCGACGTGCTCGCCCTCGCGCAGCTCGAAGTCGGCGTCCTCGAGCGCGTGAACGCCGCCGTAGTGCTTGGTCAGGCCCTCGGTCCTCAGGACGACTTCGGCCATGGCCCTAGCTCCTCATCGAGCGGCGGCGCTGGCGCCAGACGTCGGCCACCACGGCCGCGACGATGATCCCGCCCTTGATCATCTCCTGGTAGTAGGCGTCGAGCCGCAGGAACGTGAACCCCGAGATGATGACCCCGAAGATCAGCATCCCGATCGTGGTGCCCACGATCGAGCCGCGCCCGCCCGAGAGGCTGACGCCCCCGATCACCGCCATGGCGATGGCGTCGAGCTCGTACATCAGCCCCATGCCCGCCTGCGCCGTGAGCCCGCGCGCGGCCACCACCATGCCGGCGAGCCCCGCGAGCAGCCCCGCGATGGCGTAGACCATGACGAGGTGGCGCTCGACGTTGATGCCCGACATGCGCGCCGCGGCCTGGTTGGAGCCGATGGCGTAGGTGTGCTTGCCGTAGACGGTGTACTTCAGGATCAGGTGGAACAGCACCGCGACGGCGAGGAAGATCAGCACCGGCGTCATGCCCGAGCCCATGCCCGCGAACTGGTCGGTCGGGAAGCTCACCGGCTGGCCGCGGGTCCACCACTTGGCGATGCCGCGCGCGGTGACCATCATGCCGAGCGTGGCGATGAAGGGCGGGATCTTGGTGTAGGCGATCAGCGCCCCGTTGACGACGCCCGCCAGCAGCCCGCAGCCGAGCCCCACCACGAGCGGCACGATCAGCGGCAGGTCCACCCAGCCCTGCTCGACGAAGACCGCGCGCTCGTAGGTGCCGACCTGCGCGAAGCTCATGGCGATCATCGCCGTGGCGCCGGCGACCGAGCCGGAGCTGAGGTCGATGCCGCCGGTGATGATGACCTGGGTGACGCCGATGGCGATCACGCCGATCACCGAGACCTGGAGGATCATGATCGAGAGCCGCTGTGGGTTCGCCAGGAAGCTCTGTCCCTGGAAGATCCAGCCCAGCAGCTCGAAGATCAGCGCGATCCCGATCAGGCCCAGGAGCGCGTTGAACTCCACCGGCCACTCGCGCCGCGTCCCCGGTTGCCTCGCCGCGCGCCCCGGCGCGGCAACGGTCGTCTCAGCCATGGCCCGATCCTCCCGATGCGGCATGACGGGGCCGGGCCGCGGGGGCCCGACCCTCCGCTCCTCAGCCCGTCTACTGGAAGTCGCCGAGGTTCTCGGGCGTCACCAGCTTGAACGGCACCATGATCTTCTGCTCGACCTCCTCGCCGGCGGCGAGCTTCATGGCGGCGTCGACCGCGCCGTCGCCCTGTCCCACGGCGTCCTGGAACACGGTCACGTCGAGGTCGCCCGCGGCGATCGACTGGAGCGCGTCGGGCGTCGCGTCGACGCCGGCGACCACCACCTCGTCCATCGACACGCCCGCGGCCTTCAGCGCCTGGACCGCGCCGAGCGCCATCTCGTCGTTGTTGGCGACGACCGCGTCGAACTCGATGCCCGAGCTGAGCCAGTTCGACATCAGGTTGGACGCCTCGATCCGCTGCCACATCGCGGTCTGCTCGTCGGCGAGCTGCATGAACGCGCAGTCGGGCGTCGCCATCACGTCCTTGACGGCCTGGGTCCGCAGCCGCGTCGCCTGGTTCGACAGGTCGCCCAGCATGATGATGACGCTCGCCGGATCCTTGCCCTGCTCCTTGAGCAGCCGGCACACCTCCATGCCCTGCAGGTTGCCCGCGTCGTACTCGTCGGAGCCGACGAAGGCCTGGTCGTCGGGCAGCGTGTCGATGTTCACCGGCAGGTTGTTGACGTAGACCAGCGGCACGCCGCCGTTCTCCGCGGCGGCGCTCATCGCCACCGTCGAGTCGCTGTCCACGGGCGCCACGATCACCGCGTCGAGGCCCGTCGCGACGAAGTTCTCGACCTGGCTCAGCTGCCGGCCGACCTCGCGCTGCGCGTCCTCGAACTGCAGGTCGGCGCCCGCGGCCTGCGCGCGCTCGGTCATCGCCTCGCGCAGGAGCGTCAGGAAGTTGTCGTCGAAGTTCGACACCGCGACGCCCACGTCCTGAGCCGTCGCGGGCGGCCCGACGACGCCCAGCGCCAGGGCCGAGGCGGCCATCATGGCGCGCATTCCGTTCAGCATTCCTTTCCCCCCATGGGAGCGCCTCTTCGTGAGGCGCCCCGGTCGTCTCTGCATCGGCCGAGTGACCCGCGTCAGTTCGACTGCTGGAACTCGGCCATGTTGTCCGGCGTCACGAGCTGGAAGGGGACGTAGACCTTCTGGTCCACCTCCTCGCCGCGCGCGAGCGAGAGCGCAGCGTCCACCGCGCCCTGGCCCTGGCCGGCGGCGTCCTGGAACACGGTGACGTCGAGGTCGCCCGCCTCCATCGCCGCCAGCGCGTCCTGCGTCGCGTCCACGCCGCCCACGATCACCTCGTCCATCGACATGCCGGCGGCCTTCATCGCCTGGACCGCGCCGATCGCCATCTCGTCGTTGTTGGAGACCACCGCGTCGAACTCGACCCCGGCCGAGAGCCAGTTGGTCATCAGATCCTGGCCTTCGGTGCGCGACCAGTTGGCCGTCTGCTCCTCGGCGATGGTCATGAAGGAGCACTCGTCGGTGGCGATCACGTCGCGGATGTCCTGGGTGCGCACCCGCGCGGCCTGGTTCGACAGCTCGCCCATCATCACGACGATGGTGGCGCCCTCGCCCATGCCCTGCTCCTTCAGGAGCCGGCACACCTCCTGGGTCTCCAGCGTGCCCGACTCGCGCTCGTCGGAGGCCACGAAGGCCTGGTCGTCGGGCAGCTCGTCCACGTTGACGGGCTCGCGGTTGACGTAGACCAGCGGCACGCCGGCGGCCTCGGCCGCCTGGGTCATCGCGGTGGTGGCGTCGGTGTCCACCGGGTTGACGATGACGGCGTCCACGCCGCCTGCGATGAAGTTCTCGATCTGGTTAAGCTGCTTGCCCACGTCGTTCTGCGCGTCCTCGACCTGGATCTCCACCCCGTCGAGGCCTGAGGCGTAGTCCACCATGCCGTTCCTGAGCACGGTCAGGAAGTTGTCGTCGAACACCGCCATCGAGACGCCGATGGTCTCGGCCATCGCCGTGGTGGAGAGCATCGACGCGATGCCCGCCGCGATCAGGGTCTTCCTCATTGCGTTCCTCCCTTGGGGTGTCCGGCCTCTGGGTGTCCGGCCTCTGGGTGTCTGGCGCCCCCCGAGGGTCGCGCCGGGCCGATGTCGATGGACTCGTCGCTCACGCCCCCGCCTTCTCGGTGCGGGCGGCCGTGGCCTCGTTCAGATGCCCGATGGAGCGCCGCAGGGCGGCCTCGGGGTCGGCCAGGGCGTGCACCTGCGGCGAGAACGCCTCGATGGAGATCGGCCCGCGGTAGCCCGCCTCGCGCAGCCGGGCCACCTGCCCGGCGTTGCCGAGGCGGTCGCGCCCGTCCACGAGGACGCGGTGCTCGTCGCGCATCGCGGGAACCGCGAGGCCCGGGTCCACGACGCCCGAGACGTGGACGATCCCCGTGTGCTCCGGGAAGAGCGGCCCGCCGCCCGCGAGGTGGTGGTGGAAGGTGTCGTGCACGAGGCGGAAGCGATCCGTCGCGCCGAGCCCCTCGATCGCCTCGACCACCTCGGCCTTGCCGCGCAGCGAGGACGTCTCGAAGCCGAGCGGCTCCACGAGCGCGACCAGATCGGTGCCGTCGAGCATCGGCCGGATCGCGGCCAGCGCCCTGCGCAGCGCGTCGCGGCGCTCGTTCTCCTCCGTGCCACGGCCGTCGTTGCGCGGGATCAGGCTGATCGTCTCCGCGCCGCAGGCCATGGCGGCCCCGACCAGGGTGACGACCTCTTCGCGCACCGCGTCGGACCAGGCGTTGAACGGGTAGACCTGAGAGAGCCCGACGATCCGCAGGCCGCGCTCGGCCGCCGCGTCCCGCACCGCCTCCGGCGCCGCCCCGTCGAAGAGCGGCCGGCCGAGGTCGCCGCGCAGCTCCACGCCGACGTAGCCGAGCGAGGCGGCGAGCGCGAGGAGGTCCATGGCGCCGAGGCCCGGCACGGTCATCTGGTTGATCGCGATCGGCAGCATGATCCCTCCCGACGGCGACGCCTTCGCGGCCCCACGGGCCCGGCGTTCTCTTCGTCCGTCGAAATGGAACGTATATTCCGTCACGACGGCGCGCAAGCGGAAAGTTGGCTCAGGACGCTCTCCTCGCCGTGCCGACCGCGACCGCGAGGGTGGCGGCGAGCGACAGCGTGGCCGAGAGGGGCCTGAACGCGCCCACGTCCACCTCGCGCACCGTCAGGGTCTCGCCCGGCAGGTCCCGGATCGGGCTGCCGAGCCCGTCGGTGACGCCGACGACGGGGGCGCCGACCTGCGCCGCGCGGCGCGCGAGGGCCACGGTCTCGGCCGAGTAGGGCGTGAAGGTGATGGCGATCAGCGCGTCGCCCGCGCGCAGAAGATGGGGGTGGGCCAGCCCCGCGACGCCGCTGTGGAGGGCCACGGGGATCCCCATCCGCTCGAAGACGTAGGCGAGGTAGCTCGCGGCGGGGAAGGAGCGGCGCAGCCCGACGACGTGGATGACGGCCGCGTCGCGCAGGAGGGCCACGGCCCGGTCGAGCCCCGCGTAGTCCAGCGTCTCGACGAGGAGCGAGAGCGACTTGTGCCCGGCCTCCACGAAGTCCCCCAGGAGGTGGCCCGCGCCACCGTCCAGCCGTCTCAGCGCCTCGAGCCGCGTCGCGTAGTCGGGCCGGCCGGTCGCGTAGGCCTCGCGGTAGAGCCGCTGCATCTCCGAGAAGCCCGAGAAGCCCAGGGCCTGGCAGAAGCGCATGAAGGCCGAGGGCTGCACGCCGGCGCCCTGCGCCAGCTCCGCCACGGTCGAGACGGCGATCCTCTCAGGGCTCGCCAGCACGTGCTCGGCGCATTGCCGCAGCCGCTTCGGGAGCGCGTCCGAGACCGCGAGGATGCGCTCCCTCAGCTCCTCGACGGATCGAGGCGCCCGCGCGCTCGGCTCGACCTGCGCCATCCCTCCCTCCGTGCCCGGTCTGCGGCGCCCCGCCCCGGGGACATCATCCACATGCGGAACGAACATTCCACCCCGTTCCCAGAATGGGGCAACCGGCGGGCCCTCGGGATCGACGGCGGGTCGGGGCGGGAGGGCGAGCCGTCGGCCCCCGGCCTCAGCGATAGTCCACCCAGACGCCCCCCCGATCGGCCGAGCGCACGCAGTTCTCGACCCAGCGCACGCCCTCGACGCCCGCCGAGGCGTCCGGATAGCGCAGCGAGGCCAGCCGCTCCCGGTCGCCCCGGTCGGACGCCTCCATGGCGATGGCGAAGCGGTCGTAGAGGTTGGCCCAGGCCTCGAAGAGGCCCTCGGCGTGGCCCGTGCCGACGCGGTCCTCCGCCAGCGCCGCGGGGTGGAGGTAGTCCATGCCGCGCTCGAGGATGCGCGCGGGCTCGCCCTGCACCTCGAAGGAGAGCTGGTTGGGGCGCTCGTCCCACCACTCGACGCTGGCCCGCGACCCCACGATCCGCACCTTCTGGCCGTGCATCGCGCCCGCGTTCACGGCGCTCGTCCACACGGTGCCGAAGGCGCCATTGTCGTACTCCATCAGGGTCACGGCGTTGTCCTCCAGCGGCGCCCGGCTCCTCACGAAGCTCTGCCGGGCGCAGAGGAGCCGCGCGATCCGCAAGTGCGGCAGGATGGCCTGGGAGATGTAGAGGGGGTGCGTGCCGAGGTCGCCCAGCACGTAGCTCGGGCCCGCGAAGCGCGGATCGACGCGCCAGCGCACGGCGGGGTTCGCCTCCTCGACGGGCGCGCTGTGGAAGCCGTGCGCGAACTGGAGGTTGACGAGGCGGATCTCGCCCAGCTCGCCCGCCGCCACCATCGCGCGCGCCTGCTCGATCATCTGGTGGCCCGAGTAGCCGTAGGTCACGCCGACGACCTTGCCGCGGGCCTCGGCCAGCGCGCGCAGCTCCTCGGCCTCGGCCGTGGTGAAGCACAGCGGCTTCTCGCACACGACGTGCAGGTCGTGCTCGAGCGCCGCGCGGGCGATCTCGTGATGCGTGTCGTTGGGCGTGGCGATCGAGACGGCGCGGATCCCGTCGGGCCGCTCGGCCTCCGCCGCGAACAGGGCGCGGTGGTCGGGGTGGCAGCGCTCGGGCTCGAGCCCCAGCTCGACGCCGAAGGCGCGCCCGCGCTCGGGGTCGAGGTCGAGGGCCCCCGCCACCAGCTCGAAGGCGCGGTCGCGCAGCGCGGCGCAGCGGTGGACGTAGCCGATCTGGCTGCCCCGCCCGCCCCCCACCATCGCCCAGCGGATCGGCGCGGCCGTCCTCCTTTCGCCCTGGATCATCGCTGCCCCTCCATCGGCACCGCGTCAAGGAACCCCACGCTTCTCGGATAGTCGAGGCTCGCCCTCACGTCGGCGAGGCCGCCGCCCACGCCTCGCGGGTCGCGCTCCTGCTCGATCGTGACGAAGCCCTCGCGGCCCGGCCGGTCGAGGAGGGCGCGCACCGCCGGGTCGTCGATCGCGCCGCGCCCGATGGGCTGCACCACGCCCTGCGCGCAGGCCTCGAAGAACCGGATCCGCTCGCCCGTCACGCTTCGGAGCACGTCCCCGGCGATGTCCTCGAAGTGGGGGCGGTCGCGGCGGCCGGCTTGGCGCTCCAGCGCCACCAGGGGATCGAGGCCGGCGTAGTGCAGGTGGCCGGTGTCGAGGCAGAGGCCGGCGAGGTCGGGGGGGACGTCGCCGGCGATGCGCTCGATCTCGTCGGCGAACTCGATGGGCCCCCCGGCATGGGGGTGGATGACGGCGCGCACGCCGTGGCGGTCGCGCGCGAGCTCCGCGATCGCCCGGATGTTGGCGATCACGCCCGGCCGGTCCTCGTAGGGCAGGGGAGGGGCGTGGTCGGCGCGCCCGGCGGCGTGGCCGCGCCCGTCGTGGCCCCAGTCCATCACGGTGAGGTAGGGCGCGGGGTGGCGCTGCCCCGGGCGCGTCGCCGGCCGGGGCGGGCGCGAGATCGAGGCGCAGATCTCGTCGCTCTGGCGCAGGAGGGCGTCCCGGTTGGCCGGCGCCAGCAGGTCGTCGAAGATGGTCCCGGCGACGATGAACAGCCCCGTCGGTCGAGGGCCTCGGTCATCACCCCGGGATCGAGCGGCATGTGGCCGTAGGGCCCGAGCTCCAGCCCGCCGAAGCCCGCCGCGGCGGGCTCGTCGAGCACCCGCTCCCAGGGCAGCAGGTGCGGGTTGCGCAAGTCGTCCACGCCCCAGCAGCAGGGTGCGGTGGCGATGGTGACGCTCATGTCTCGACGCTCCTCTCCGCCTCCCGCATGGCTGAGGGAGCGTGGCTGGGGTCGTCCCCCCTGACAACCCCTGCGACATCGCGCCGATCGAGCGGCGGCCGCCATGTGCGGGCTCGCTCGTCATGGCCGCCGATGGCGAGGGGGAGGCGCGCCCCGCGACGGCGGTGGCGCTGCCCGAGCCGGTGACGCCCACCGGGCCGATGACGCCCACCGGGCCGATGTCGAGCGGCTCCCGGGCCGCCGGGTCGGCGCCGCCGGCGATGGTCTCGGCCGCGAGGAGGCCGTGGGCGGTGGCGAAGCGCTCCGGCGCCTCGGCCGAGGCAGCGCGCGTTGCCTCGGCCGAGGACGGCGAAGCCCCCGCCGCGGGCACGGCCCTCGCGGCGCTCGTTCTCGATGACCTGCGCGCGGAACGAGCGGACGACGGCCTGCGCGGTGGCGAGGCGGAGGGGCCTGCCCGGTCGTGCCGCCTCCCCTCGACGGCCGGCGATTGCCACCCGTCCAGGCCCTGCGCTACCTCTCCTGCATCGGGTTGCGAAGGACGCGGGGGCCTCGGTGCGGGAGATCGGGATCGGCATCGTCGGCGGCGGCTACATGGGCAAGGCCCATGCCGCCGCGCATTCCGCGGTCGGGGCGGTCTTCGGCACGGCCCTGCGGCCCCGGCTCGAGATGGTCGCCGCCCGCTCGGCGGGCTCGGCCGAGCGCCACCGCGCCGCGCTGGGGTTCGCGCGGGCGACGGGCGACTGGCGCGCGCTGGTCGCCGACCCGGCGGTCGAGGCGGTGGTCGTCGCGGCGCCCCAGACGCTGCACCGCGCCGTCGCCGAGGCCGCGGCCGCCCGCGGCAAGCCGGTCTTCTGCGAGAAGCCGCTCGGCGCCTCGGTGGAGGACGCGCGCGCGATGGTCGCCGCGGTCGAGGCGGCGGGCGTGCCGAACATGGTGGGCTTCAACTACATCCGCACGCCGGCCTCGATGCTGGCGCGCGCGCTGGTCGCCGAGGGCGCGATCGGCGCGCTCACCTGGTTCCGGGGCGAGCACGCCGAGGACTTCCTGGCCGACCCGGGCCTGCCCGGCTCGTGGCGGACCCGCGACCCCGCCGCCGGCGCGCTCGGCGACCTCGCGCCGCATGCGCTCAACGCGGCGCTCGCGCTGATGGGGCCGATCGCCTCGCTCTCGGCGCGGATCGAGACGGTCCATCCGACCCGCCTTGGCGCGGGCGGTGCCGACGGCCCCGAGCCGGTCGCCAACGACGACCAGCTCCAGGCGATGCTGCGCTTCGCGGGCGGCGCGATGGGGCACCTGTTCGTCAGCCGCGTCGCGACGGGGCGCAAGATGGGCTACGCCTACGAGCTCTTCGGCACGAAGGGCGCGATCCGCTTCGATCAGGAGGATCAGAACAGCCTGCACCTCTACCGCGCCGACGGCCCCGAGGCCACGCGCGGCTTCACCCGCATCCTGACCGGGCCCGCGCATCCGAACTACGCGGCCTTCTGCGAGGGGCCGGGCCACGGCACCGGCTATCAGGATCAGATCGTCATCGAGGCGCGCGACTTCCTGCGCGCGATCGAGACCGGCGAGCCCGTCTGGCCCACCTTCCGCGACGGCCTCGACGTGGCGCTGGTCACGCAGGCCATCCGCGAGTCGGCCGCCTCCGCCCGCTGGGTCGACCTCCCCACGCTGCACGCGAAAGGCGTCGCCTGAGCCGTCCGGTTCGGCCGTGCCCCTCGCGCCTCGGAGGGTCGAGTGCGGGCGATGCGCGCGACCCCGACGGGCGCGAGGGGCTGCGCCGCCGCGCCGCCGCCGGCCGTCGCGGGATCGCGCTGGGGCCGATCGGCCTCATGCCCGAGGATCCGATCCTGCCGGCCGGGGCGCTGGCCCGGCACGACCCGACCCCGCTCGACGGCGTGGTCTTGCGCCCCGTCCACGGCCCCGCCGCAGGGAGCGAAGCTCGCGACACCGCCCGTCGCACCTGCGCCGCGCTGCGCCAGATCGGCCGGGGCGCTCTCGATCCTCCCCCGTCCGCCAGGCGCCGCCCGGCCGCGGCCCCGATGGCTGTCGCCGGCGCGACGGCCATGGGCGGCCGGCGCGACGCCGCCTCCGCCCGGAGCGAGGATCACCTCGACGCGTCACCCCCGACGGCCGGTCGCGACGCGCTGCGCGGGACGTCGATGGCCACCACGAGCGGAGCGGAGGACGCGAAGGTCGTCGCCGTCGTGATCGGAAGGGGGTGATCGAGAGAGGCGGATCTGCGCCGTCGATCCCAGCTGTCGGCGTCGTTCGCCAAGGCAGCGGCGGTGGCGCAAGGCGATCCGGTCGAGACCCCGGCCTAGCGCGCTAGGGCGGCATGGCCCAACCTCTTGTGAGGCTTCCTTGTGTCAACTGGTGGCGGGTTCGAGGCCTAGTCGGCCGCGGGCTGGCGGGTGTCGGCTGGGATCGCAGGGCTGGCGATCGGTCCAGGCGCGCCAGAGGAGGCGGACCCAGGCTCTGGCGAGGATGCGGATGGCGTGGGGGTGGTCGCAGCCGCGGCGGCGGGCGCGCGGCGCGGTCCACTGCGGCGCCTCGGGCGCGCGCGCGCGCGGGCGTCGGCTCGGCGGGCCCGGCGAGACGCAGATCGAGGCCGACCCTCGGGCGCGGTCCACTGCGGCGCCTCGGGCGCGGGCGTCGGCGGCCCAGGGGCTGGCATGGCGGGGGGGTGTCCGCGAAGCAGGTCAGCGCCGCCCGCAGGCGTTCGTTGCAGGCCCAGGCGCCGGCCCGGGACTGCCGCGGGAGCCTGCCGCTCTGGTGGGGTTGCCGCTCTGGTGGGGTTGAACGCCGAGAGGCGTTCGACGGGCGACGCCGGCCTCGACGGCGAGCTGGTCGTCGGTCTGGAAGCGTGCGCGGACATCGCCGCGCCCCGCGAGGGCGAGGCCAGGGCGAGCCATGGTCCGCCATTGGTCCGCCATTGGTCCGAGGACGATGGCGAGCGGCGTCGCCCGGCTCGCCCTTGGCGGACACGGCGCGGTGGGGGCCGGCAGGCCTTCGCCGCGTCGGGGCGGATCGGCACGACCACCAGGCCCGCCTCCACCAGGTGATCGACCAAGAGGCCCGTCGGCCGCCCGATCGCCACCGGCGGCGCGCCGTGACGCCTCAGCCGAGCGGTCGACGCCGCCAGCCCCTCGCGGTCGTGGCCGACCTCGAACCGCTCCAGCGCCGCGCCCTTGGCGTCGAGCACGCAGGCCGCGTGGGAGCCGCAGCCCCGGTCGACGCCCGCGAGCCCCTCCTCCATGGACCCCCTCCTCCCATCTGGAGCAAGGCCCCCTCTGCCGTCGCCCGTCGCGGCGGCGGCACAGCCACGACGAACGGATCCCGAGCGACCTGCCGCGCCACGGGCGGCGCGCCGCAGCTCGGGCGGCGCGGCGCAGTTGTGGTCCGGACGCGCCGCTGGCGCTGCGCGACGGCGGGCTGCGCGCGCCGCAACTTCGGCCCCGCGGTTGCCGGAGGGGGTGCGCCCCCACGCTCGGCGCACCGAGCGCATGGGTGAGCGCCGGCGGCGGCGCGAGCTGTCGGCCAGAGTGCTTGCGTTCCCCGTCGAAGGCCAACGGGATCCCCCTCCAGGCGCGCAGGGCGCCTGTGTCCGAGCGCGTGGCCCCGAGCGCATGGGCCGAGTGCATGCTGGTCGTGGTCGGTGCTCCGCCCTGGGGCGGGACGGCGCTGGGGGCTTGCGGGCGGGCGCGAGAGCGCGCGGGACGCCGCCGCGCGGCTCGTCGCGCTCGAGCCCCCGCAAGGGCCCGGCCGCGGCCCCCGAGACCGCCGTCGGTGACGGGGCCACGGGCTGCAGGACAGGCGCTCGTCACGAGGCGCTCGACACGGGGCTCCGGGGCGCGCGCCCGCGCTGCCGGCAGCCCGAGATGGCCTGCATCCCCGACGCGGCCTGGCCGGCGCCGCCAGGCCCGAAGGCGGACCCGCTCGCTCCGCGCCGCACCCGATCGGGCTGCGGCCCATGCCGCCAGGGCGGACTTCGCGACGAGGGACGAGGCCCGGCCATCCCGAGGCCGCTGACCGCCTCTCGGCGGACCAGCGCGCGCTCCCCGTCCTCCTCGCCCCTCCCGAGCACCGGGACCAGCCTCGCGCACCGCCACTCCCGTCGCGGGAGCCCTGGAGCGTGCGGACCAAGGCCCCGCCGCGGGCCACCGCGCGGCTCGGCGCGCGCCGCCCTCGCGCCGATCAGGGCCGCCTCGCAGCCCCGGCGGCGCGCGAGGGCCGCGTGCCGACGCGCGCCGCCGGCGTCACCTCCGCCGACCGCCTCGACATCGCCACCGCGCCCGATCACCGCGCCGCCCCACCCGGCCCGCCACCCCGCCGCGGCAGGGGGGCGCGGCCGTGGCCATGGGCTGTGACGGACCAGGCGAACTCCCTGAGCCGAAGCTGGCCGAGAGACCTACCCGCGTCACGGTCTCGGCAATCACCCCCCGGTTGAGCGGTCCTCTCGACCTCGTCGGCATGACGCCACGGCGCGTCGCGGCCGTCCGGCGCATCGGCGGTTTCCCGCTGGACAGGCCCGGCGCGGCCCGCGATGCTTCGCCGAAAGAAAAGACATGGCGAGGCGGTGGATGACACGGGTGGCGGACGCTGCCGTGGCGTGCCGCTGGGGGGTGGTCCTCCTGGCGACGACGGTATGGGTGTGGAGCTTCGAGGACGCGCGGATCGAGGAGTTCGGCTGGCAGTTCCGCTGGCTCGACATCTGGGCGCTGAGCGCCAGCGCGGTCTCGTCCGCCTTCATGCTGCGCCTGTCGATGGGCTGGAGCCGCTCGCGCCACGAGACCTTCGTCCAGATCACCGCGGCCCTCAACGCCGTGGTGGTGGCGATCCACCTCCTGCCGGCGGTCTCGGACATCCCGGCCTCGGCGCTCGGCCCGGCGTCGGCCCCGAGCGTCAAGGCGGCCTACCTCCACCTGATCGGCCCCGCGCTCCAGATCGCCGACGCGGTGCTGATCCTGGGGGCGTTCCGGGGGCCCTTGCGAGGCTTGGGCGGGGCGGCCGCCGGAGTGGCGCTCGTCGCCGTCACCTACGTCGCCTGGATCGAGCTCGCGGTGCGGCCGCTCAACGCCCGCGCCGACGGCAGGGGCGGGCTGCCCTACGGCGCGCTCGACCCGGTCGAGCTTCCCGAGCGGCTCGCGGTCTACGCGCTGGCGGCGCTGGGCGCGGCGGCGTCGTTGGCCGTCCTGTGGGCGATCCAGCGCGCGCCCGGCGCCCGGCGCGGCGAGCGTCGGGCCATGGCGCCCGTGACGCCGTGGCCCGCGCCGCGAGGCGTCGGTCAGGCGCCGGTCGTGCCCGCCTCGGCCGCCAGCAGCGCGGCCAGTCCCGAGCGGTAGTCCGGATGGCGCAGCGCCAAGCCCAGCTCCTCCCTGATCCGCGCGTTCGAGACCCGCTTGCTCTCGGCGTAGAAGCTGCGCGCCATCGGCCCGAGGTCGGCCTCCTCGAACGCCACCTCGGGCGGCGGCGGCAGGCCGAGGAGGGAGGCGGCGTGCGCGATCACCTCCTGCGGCGGGGCCGGGTCGTCGTCGCAGACGTTGTAGACCGCCCCCGGCCGGGGCCGCGCGATCGAGGCGCGCAGCACCCGCGCGATGTCCTCGACATGGATGCGGCTGAACACCTGGCCCGACTTGACGATGCGCCGCGCCGTGCCCGCCCGGACCTTGGCGAACGGCCCCCGGCCCGGCCCGTAGATGCCCGCGAGGCGGAACACGTGCAGCGGCAGGCCGGGGACGGCGCGCCACTCGGCCTCGGCCGCCACCCGCGCGGCGCCGCGCCGCGTCGAGGGGGCGAGGGGCGTCTCCTCGTCCACCCAGCCGCCGCCATGGTCGCCGTAGACCCCCGTGGTCGAGAGGTAGCCCGCCCAGTCGAGCCGGGGCGCGGCGTCGGCGATGGCCCCGCCCCAGGCGCGCAGCACCGGGTCGCCGGGTTCGCCGGGGCCGCCGTCCCTGTCGGGCGCGACCGAGCTGAGCAGGTGGGTGGCCCGCGCGATGTCGAGGCCGAGGTCGTCGCCCGGGAAGAGCCGCGCCTCGATCCCCTGCGCGCGCAGCGCATCCGCCTTCCTCGGCGAGCGCGTCGTGCCGATCACCCGCCAGCCGGGCAGCAGCGGCGCCAGCGCGCGCGCCGAGTAGCCATGTCCGAAGGAGAGGAGCGTCGGCGACGCCGCGCCGGGCCCCTCGCCCTCGCCTGCCGCATCGGCGCGCCCGTCCATCGAGGCCTCCCTTCGCCCGTGACGGCGGGCCAACGCGGGCGAGGCGGGGGAGGTCCGAGGGATGCGTCGCGCCCCCGCACCCCCCCCCGCGCCTTCGTGACGCGGCCGGGCCGGCGAACCCGCGGGGCGATCGCGGCGTTGGAGCCCCCAACACCCGGCGCGGCATCCGCGCGCGCCCCAACCGCGAGGCAGCCATGAGCGACAGCGACCTGATCGAGATCGAGCGGAAGTTCTGGCTCGAAGGCGGCGACTTCTTCGACGAGCACGCGGCCGACGACACCGTCTGGGTCATGCCCAAGGCCCACGGCATCCTCGATCACCAGGAGGCGCGCGAGAAGATCGACCGCGAGGGGCGCTGGGACCGCGTCGAGTTCGGCGAGACGCGCGAGACCAAGGTTGACGACGAGGTCACGGTGCTCACCTACGAGGCCACCGGCACCAAGGACGGCGGCGAGGGCGAGGTGGTCTACCGCGCCCAGTGCTCGACCGTCTATCGCGGCCGCACGCTGGTGCATCACCACCAGACGGCGCTGTCGTGACCCGCGAGCGCGCGCGACCCCGATAGCCCGGCCCGCTCGGCGGCGGCGGCGCGATGGGGGCGTGGTCAAGGCCGCCGGTGCGGGCCTTCCATGCCCATGCGGGCGGTGGACGCCGATCCGGGCCGTGCCCGGGCGCGTCCGCGAGCGGACGCTCCGGCCTCGCGCGGTCCGCGATCGGCGCCGCCCGCCAGGTGGCCGCACGCATCGGGGTCGGGGGGGCATGTCCCGCGCGCCGGCGCCCTCGGCGCGCGCTGTCACCGAATCGTCGCTTGCCCCCCGGCCTGCCCTTCCGGCATGACGGGGCATGTCGCACCCTCTCCTCACCTGGCCCGAGGCCGCGCCCCGGCTGATCGCCGTGGCGGCCGGGCGCGAGCCCGCCGACCTCGTGATCCGCGGCGGCCGGGTCGCCCTCGTGCACACGCGCGAGGTGCTGCCCTGGCAGATCGCCGTGGCCTCCGGCCGCTTCGCCTATGTCGGCCCCGACGCCTCCCACTGCGTCGGCCCCCGGACGGAGGTGGTCGAGTGGGACGGCCTCGCCGTCCCAGGCCTCATCGACGCGCACATGCATGTCGAGTCCGGCATGCTGACCCCGGCCGAGTTCTGCCGCGCCGTCATCCCCCACGGCACCACGACCATGTTCGTGGACCCCCACGAGATCGCCAACGTGCTGGGCCTGCGCGGCGTGCGGCTGATGCACGACGAGGCGGCGATGCAGCCCGTGTCGATGTTCGTCCAGATGCCCTCCTGCGCGCCCTCGGCGCCCGGCCTGGAGACCACCGGCCACGAGATCGGCCCCGAGGACGTGGCCGAGGCGATGACCTGGCCCGGGGTCATAGGCCTGGGCGAGATGATGAACTTCCCCGGCGTGATCGCGGCCGACCCCAAGATGCTCGCGGAGATCGCGGCGACCCAGGCCGCGGGCCTCACGGTCGGCGGCCACTACGCCTCGCCCGACCTCGGGCCGTCGTTCCACGCCTACGCCGCCGGCGGCCCCGCCGACGACCACGAAGGCACGCGGGAGGAGGACGCCGTCGCGCGCGCCCGGCAGGGGATGCGCGCGATGCTGCGTCTGGGCAGCGCCTGGCACGACGTGCGCGCTCAGATCACCGCGATCACCGAGCGTGGGCTCGACCCCAGAGGCTTCGTGCTGTGCACCGACGACTGCCACTCGGGGACGCTCGTGCGCGACGGGCACATGGACCGCGTGGTCCGCCACGCGATCGCGTGCGGCTGCGACCCGATGACGGCGCTCCAGATGGCCACGATCAACACCGCCGAGCATTTCGGGCTCGCCGGCGAGCTGGGCTCGATCGCGCCGGGCCGCCGCGCCGACCTGATCCTGACGGACGAGCTGGAGACGCTGAGGGTCCATCGCGTCGTCGCCCGCGGCGTCACCGTGGCGCGCGACGGCGAGTGCCTCGCCGAGTGCCCCCATCTCGACTGGCCCGAGGACGTGCGCGCGACCGTCCGTCTCGGCGCGCGCCTCGGCGCCGCCGACTTCGCCGTGCCCGCCCCCGATGGCGCCTCCCGCGTCACGGCCCGCGTCATCGGCGTGGTCGAGAACCAGGCGCCGACCCGCGCGCTGACGCGCGAGCTGCCGGTGCGCGACGGCGCCGTGCAGGCGACGGGCGCCGTCGCGCGCCTCGCGCTGGTCGAGCGCCATCGCGGCACCGGCGGCGTCACCAACGGCTTCGTCGAGGGCTTCGGCTACGAGGGGTCGATGGCCGTGGCCTCCACCGTGGCGCATGACAGCCACCACATGATCGTCGTCGGCACCGACCCCGCATCCATGGCCGAGGCCGCCAACCGCCTGGGCGAGACGGGCGGCGGCGTCACCGTCTGGCGCGACGGGGCGGAGGTCGCGCGCGTCGCCCTGCCGATCGCCGGGCTGATGTCGGACGCGCCGGCGCGCGAGGTCGCGGCCCAGGCCGACGCCATGGGCGAGGCGCTGCGCGCGTCGGGCTGCACCATGAACAACGCCTTCATGCAGCATTCGCTGCTCGCGCTCGTCGTCATCCCCGAGCTTCGCATCTCCGACCTCGGGCTCGTGGACGTGACGCGGTTCGCGCTGACCGACCTGCTGGTGCCGGCGTGAACGCCTTCGAGACCGCCGAGCCGATGGCCGCGCACCTGACGCCCGACGCGCCGGGCCACGAGGCGTTCGACGACGCGGCGGCGGCCGTCGAGCGGCTGCGCGCGCTCTACGACCAGGCGGCGGGGTTCCTCACGCGCCAGTTCGCGGCCGCCGTCTCGGGCGAGCCGCCGCCCGCACGCTGCCGCGCCTTCTACCCCGAGATCCGCATCACCACCACGAGCTACGCCCGCGTCGATTCGCGCCTGAGCTTCGGGCATGTCGCGGTGCCCGGCACCTACGCCACCACCGTCACCCGGCCCGACCTCTTCGCGCACTACCTGCGCCAGCAGATCGGGCTGCTGATCGAGAACCACGGCCAGGCGGTGACGGTCGGCCCGTCCTCCACCCCCATGCCCGTGCACTTCGCGGTGGCGAACGCCAATCTCGCCGTGCCGCAGGAGGGCGCGCTCGACGTGCCCCTGCGCGACCTCTTCGACGTGCCCGATCTCGCCACCACCAACGACGCCGTGGTGGACGGGGCGGGCCATCTCAACCCCGACGGCTCGCACCCCCTGGCGCTCTTCACGGCGCAGCGGGTGGACTACTCGCTCGCGCGCCTCGCCCACTACACCGCGACCGACCCCCGCCATTTCCAGAACCACGTGCTCTTCACCAACTACCAGTTCTACGTGGACGAGTTCGAGGCCTACGCCCGCGCCGCCCTGGCCGACCCGGCCTCGGGCTACACCGCCTTCGTGGGGCCGGGCGACGCCGAGATCGACACGCCCGACGGCGTGCTCCCCCGGTCCGACAGGCTGCCCCAGATGCCGTCCTACCACCTGATCCGCGAGGGCAACTCCGGCGTCACGCTGGTCAACATCGGCGTCGGTCCGTCCAACGCCAAGACCGCCACCGACCACATCGCCGTGCTGCGCCCGCACGCCTGGCTCATGGTCGGCCACTGCGCGGGCCTGAGGAACTCGCAGTCGCTCGGGGACTTCGTGCTCGCCCATGCCTATCTGCGCGAAGACCACGTGCTCGACGACGACCTGCCCGTCTGGGTGCCGATCCCGGCGCTCGCGGAGATCCAGCAGTCGCTCCAGCAGGCGGTGGCCGAGGTCACCGAACTCGAGGGCTTCGACCTCAAGCGGATCATGCGCACCGGCACGGTCGCCACCATCGACAACCGCAACTGGGAGCTGCGCGACCACTCGGGGCCGGTCCATCGCCTCAGCCAGTCGCGCGCCGTCGCGCTCGACATGGAGAGCGCCACCATCGCCGCCAACGGCTTCCGCTTCCGCGTGCCCTACGGCACGCTGCTGTGCGTCTCCGACAAGCCCTTGCACGGCGAGCTGAAGCTGCCCGGCATGGCGACCGAGTTCTACCGCACCCAGGTCGCGCGCCACCTGCTGATCGGGGTGCGCGCCATGGAGCTTCTGCGCGAGATGCCGCTCGAGCGCATCCACTCGCGCAAGCTGCGCTCCTTCGAGGAGACGGCTTTCTTGTGAGGACGCGCCAAGATTGAAGGGCCGAGCAGGGCCCGATGCGGCATTCACTGTGGCTTTGGCGCCGCGGTCGGCGCTCCCTGAGCGGAAAATCGGGGGATTTCCGCCGCTTCGCGCTCCGAGCGTTGTGAGGCGCCGAATCCACCCGTTACATCGGGCCGAGGCGTCGAGGAGTGGCGCCGTCGCAGGAGCTCACAATGGCCAAATCCATGACCAAGACCCAACTCGTCGCCGCCCTCGCCGAGCGCCTGGACAGCGACAAGAAGTCCGCCACCGCGTCGCTCGACGCCATCACCGACATCATCACCGACGAGGTGTCGAAGGGCGGGGCCGTGACGCTGCCCGGCGTCGGCAAGTTCTACCTGCGCGAGCGGCCCGAGCGCATGGTGCGCAACCCCGCCACCGGCGCCCAGATCAAGAAGGAGGCCGACAAGCAGGTCAAGGTGACCATCGCCAAGGCGCTCAAGGACAGCGCCAACGGCTGAGGGCCGGTCGGCCCCGCCATCGCGCGCGCCCGCGCCGCCAGCCGAGCGCGTGCCGGTCCGAGGGGCGGGCCGCACGTCCTTCGCCCGGGAGACGGCTCCGGCGCGGGGGCCGAGGGGCGGCCCGTCCGGCCTTCGGCGCGGTGACGGCGCCCCCCTTGGCTCCCGGCGCATGAGCGCCGGCCCTGGGGCGCGTCGCGGCGCCCGGCTCCACGCGTGAGCGCGGGGCCCGAGGCGGGCCAAGGTGGCGCGAGGGCGTTCGAGCTGCGCGCGGTGGCGCTCGGCTTCGCCTTCGCGCTGATGTGGTCCTCAGCCTTCACCTCGGCGCGCGTCATCGTCGCCGAGATGCCCCCCCTGAGCGCGCTGGCGCTGCGGTTCTGGATCTCGGGCGGGCTGGCGATCGCGATCGCCGTCGCGCTCGGCCAGTCCTGGCGCCTGACGCGCTCGCAGCGGCGCGCGACGATCCTGTTCGGCCTGTGCCAGAACGCCCTCTATCTGGGGCTCAACTTCGTCGCCATGACGACCGTCCAGGCGTCGGTCGCGGCCATCGTCGCCTCGACCATGCCGCTGCTCGTCGCCGCGCTCGGCTGGGCCGCGCTCGGCCAGCGGGTGCGGCCCTTGGGGCTCGCGGGGCTGCTCGCGGGCTTCGCCGGCGTGGCGCTCATCATGGGCGCGCGGCTCTCGGGCGGGACCGACCGCCTCGGGCTCGCGCTGTGCGCCCTGGGCGCGGTGGCGTTGGCGCTCGCCACGCTCGCGGTGCGCGGCGCCTCCTCGGGCGGCAACCTGCTGATGGTGGTGGGCCTCCAGATGCTGGTGGGGGCCGTCGCGCTCACCGTCGTGGCGCTGCCGTTCGAGACCTGGGAGGTCGCCTGGACGCCCGTGCTGGCGCTGGCCTTCGCCTACACCGTGCTGGTGCCCGGCCTGCTGGCGACGTTCGTCTGGTTCGTCCTGGTGGAGCGCATCGGCGCGCTGAGGGCCGCGACCTTCCACTTCCTCAACCCGGTGCTCGGCGTCGCCATCGCCGCCGTGATCCTGGGCGAGCGGCTGGGGCCGCTCGACGGGGTCGGCGTCGCGGTGGTGGCCGTGGGGATCCTGCTGGTGCAGCTGTCGCGCCAGGGCTAGCGGGGGTCCGGGGGTGCGACCCCTGCGAGGGGCCCTGCGGGTCCCCGGCGGGGGTTCAGGGGGCAGCGCCCCCGATGGCCCCACGTCGGCCGCCCGTCTGCCCCCGATCGAGCAGCAGGTGGTCGAGCAGCACGCAGGCCATCATCGCCTCGCCCACCGGCACCGCGCGGATGCCGACGCAGGGGTCGTGGCGCCCCTTGGTGACGACCTCGACCTCCTCGCCACGGGTCGTGATCGTGCGCCGCGGCGTCAGGATCGAGGAGGTGGGCTTGACCGCGAAGCGCGCCACCACGGGCTGGCCCGAGGAGATCCCGCCGAGGATCCCGCCCGCGTGGTTGGAGGAGAACAAGGGGCCCTCCGGCCCCATCGTGATCTCGTCGGCGTTCTGCGAGCCGCGCAGCCGGGCCGCCGCCATGCCCTCGCCGATCTCGACGCCCTTGACCGCGTTGATCGACATCAGCGCCGCCGCGAGATCCGCGTCGAGCTTGCCGTGGACCGGCGCGCCGAGGCCCGCGGGCACGCCCGTCGCCACCAGCTCGATCTCGGCGCCGACCGAGTCGCCCGACTTGCGCAGCGCGTCGAGGTAGTCGGACCACTCCTCCACCAGCGAGGCGTCGGGCACCGCGAAGGGGTTGCGCGACGCTTCGGCGAGATCCATCCGCGAGCGGTCGATCGCCTTCTCGCCCATCCGCGTCATGGTGCCCGTGATCGTCAACCCCGGCGCCAGGAGCCCGAGCGCCGCGCGCGCGACCGCGCCGGCCGCGACCCGCGCCGCCGTCTCGCGCGCCGAGGACCGGCCGCCGCCGCGGTGGTCGCGCAGCCCGTACTTCAGATGGTAGGCGATGTCGGCGTGGCCCGGCCGGAAGCGGTCGGCGATGTCGCCGTAGTCCTTCGAGCGCTGGTCGGCGTTGCGGATCGTGAGCTGGATCGGCGTGCCGGTGGTGCGGCCCTCGAAGACGCCCGACAGGATCTCCACCGCGTCCGGCTCGCGGCGCTGGGTGACGAAGCGCGACTGGCCGGGGCGGCGGCGGTCGAGGAAGCCTTGGACGCCCTCCTCCGACAGCGGCACGCCGGGCGGGCAGCCGTCCACCGTGGCGCCGAGGGCCGGCCCGTGGCTCTCGCCCCAGGTGGTGACGCGGAAGAGGCGGCCGAAGGCGTTGATCGACATGGGGCTCCCCGCGCGGCGCGCCCGAGCGGTCTAGCGGGCCGGGGGGGGCCGCTCAAGCGCTTGCCGCCGGGCGCCGCCGCGCTAAGGTCTACGTCGCCTCGGGGTGCCCCAAGCGGGCTGAGATGCGTCTGACGCGAACCCGTCGAACCTGATCCGGATGATGCCGGCGGAGGGAAGGGTGAGGGCGATGCCCTCGGGCTCCCCCGCGCGGCCCGCGCGAGAGGAGACCGCCATGAAGGCCCACCCCCGACCGCTCGCCCCGCGGGCCTGCCGCGGCCCCGCCGAGCCGACGGCGGATGTCGTCCCCCGCCATGCGGCTCGGGGGGACGGCTCGGCCGTGGGGCCGGCGCCGGCCCGTGTCGGCACGAACCCCGCCGTCCCCAGACCGGCCTCGACGCCGCGCGCCGGGCGGCCCGCGGACGGCCGCGCTTCGCTGCCGCGAGCCCTCGCGGCGGCCGCCTGCGTCTCACCGCGCCCGCCCCGCCCCGCCATCCCCCGCCCCGCCATCCCCCGCCCCGCCATCCCCCGCCCCGCCATCCCCCGGCCGGCCCGGTCGCCGAGCGCCCGGCGGTCGGCCGCGGGCCGCGCCTCCCTCGTCCTCGCCGCGGCGGCCGCCCTCGCCGCCGCCCCCGCCGCCGCGCAGGAGCGCCCCGTCCTGACCGTCTACGCCTACGACAGCTTCACCTCCGAGTTCGGCCCCGGTGCCGCGATCGAGGCCGCCTTCGAGCCGCAGTGCGGCTGCGACCTGCGCTTTGTGGCGGCGGGCGACGGGGCGGCGCTGCTCGCGCGGCTGCGGCTCGAGGGCGAGCGCACGCGCGCCGACGTGGTGATGGGCTTCGACACCGACCTGATGGCGCGGGCCGAGGGCCTGATGATGCCGCACGGGGTCGAGGCCGAGTTCGACCTGCCGATCGAATGGGACGACCCGGTGTTCCTGCCCTTCGACTGGTCCTGGCTCGCCTTCGTCTACCGCGAGGGCGCCGAGCCCGGCGAGGGCCTCGACCCCCCGACCTCCTTCCGCGACCTGGCCGAGAGCGACGTGCAGGTGGTGATCGAGGATCCGCGCTCCTCGACGCCGGGCCTGGCGATGGTGCTGTGGGTGGACGAGGCCTATGGCGACGAGGCCGCCGCCATCTGGGAGGCGATGGCCGACAACGTCGTCACCGTCACGAAGGGCTGGTCGGAGGCCTACGGGCTCTTCCTCGAAGGGGAGGCCGACATGGCCCTGTCCTACACCACCTCGCCCGCCTACCACCTGATCGCCGAGGGCGACCCGAGCGTGAAGGCCGCGCCCTTCGAGGAGGGGCACTACCTCCAGATCGAGCTGGCCTCGATCGTGGCCACCACCGACCAGCCGGAGCTGGCGCGAGAGTTCATGGCGTTCGTCGTCTCGGACGCCTTCCAGGGCCTGATCGCCACCGGCAACTGGTCCTACCCGTCGGTCACGCCCGAGGGCGGGCTGCCGGAGGGCTTCGAGACGCTGATCCGCCCCGAGAGGAGCCTCCTGGTGCCCCCCGAGGAGGCCGAGGCCCGTGCCGAGGAGGCCATCGCCACGTGGCGCGACGCGCTCTCGCGCTGATCGCGGCCGGGATCGTCGTCGCCGCGATCCTGGGCCCGCTCGCGGTCGTGCTGCGCGCCGCCGGAGGGCTGGGGGGCCTCGCCGCCGCCGACCTCGCGGCGCTGCGCTTCACGCTGACCCAGGCGGCGCTCTCGGCCGTGCTGAGCGTGGCGTTCGCGATCCCGGTCGCGCGCGCGCTGGCGCGGCGGCGCTTCCCCGGCCGCGCGGCGCTCGTCACGGCGCTCGGCGCGCCGTTCCTGCTGCCCGCGATCGTGGCGGTGCTGGGGATCCTCGCGGTGTTCGGCCGCTCCGGCGTCCTGGCGGGCGGCTTGGGCGCTCTGGGCCTGCCGATGCCGTCGATCTACGGCCTCCAGGGGGTCGTGCTGGCGCATGTCTTCCTCAACCTGCCGCTGGCCGCCCGGCTGATCCTCCAGGGCTGGGCCGAGATCCCGGCCGAGCGGTTCCGGCTCGCGGCCTCGCTCGGGGCGGGCTCGCGCGAGGTGTTCCGGCTCCTCGAATGGCCGATGCTGCGCGCGGTGGCGCCGGGCGCGCTGGCGGTGGTGTTCCTCGTCTGCCTGACCTCCTTCGCGGTGGCGCTGACCCTCGGCGGCGGCCCGGCCGCCACCACGCTGGAGCTCGCGATCTACGAGGCCTTCGCCTTCTCCTTCGACCTCTCGCGCGCGGCGACCCTGGCGGCGCTCCAGGCCGCGCTCGGGCTCGCCGCCACGGCAGCGGCCCTCGCTCTGGCGCTGCCCGCGGCGATGGGCGGCGGCCTCGGCCGGCCCGTAGAGCGCTGGGACGACGCGCCGCGCGCGCTCGACGCGGCCCGGATCGCGCTCGCCGCCGCCTTCCTCGGCCTGCCGCTCCTCGCGGTCGCGCTCGACGGGCTGCCGCGCGTGCTGGCGCTGCCCGAGCCGGTCTGGCGGGCGGCCGGGCGCAGCCTCGTCGTGGCGGCCGCGGCGACGGCGGCGTGCCTGGCGCTGGCGCTGGCGCTCGCGGTCGGCGCGCGGGGGCGCTGGCCCGACGCGGTGGCGGCCTTGGGCCTCGCCGTCTCGCCGCTCGCGGTCGGCACCGGGCTCTTCCTGCTGGCGTTCCCGCTGGTCGATCCGAGCGCCGTGGCGCTGCCCGTCACGGCCGCGGTCAACGCGCTCACGGCGCTGCCCTTCGCGGTGCGCGTGCTGGTCCCGGCGGCGCGCGAGGCCGAGGCGGTCCATGGCCGCCTCGCCGATTCGCTCGGGATGACGGGTCTCGCGCGGCTGCGGCTGGTGACGCTGCCGCGCCTGCGCCGGCCCCTGGGCTTCGCCGCGGGGCTCGCCGCCGCGCTGTCGATGGGCGACCTCGGGGTGGTGGCGCTCTTCGCCTCCGAGGACGCGACGCTGCCCTTGCAGCTCTCCCGCCTGATGGGCGCCTACCGGATGGAGGACGCGGCCGGGGCGGCGCTCCTGCTGCTCGTCCTGGCGCTGGCCCTCTTCGCCGCCTGCGACGCCTGGGGCCGCAGTGCTCGCGCTTGACCTGACGATCGAGCGCGGGGGCTTCCGGCTCGCCGCCGACCTCTCGGTGCCGAAGGGCGCGCGGGTGGCGGTGATGGGGCCGTCGGGCGCGGGCAAGTCCACGCTGCTGGAGGCCGTCGCGGGCTTCGTGCCCAGCGAGGGCCGCCTGGAGTGGGACGGCGCGCCGATGGGCGGGCCGCCGGGCAGGCGCCCGGTGGCGATGCTGTTCCAGGAGGACAACCTCTTCCCGCACCTCACCGTGGCGCGCAACGCGGGCCTCGGGATCCGGCCCGACCTGCGCCTCTCGCGCTCCGACTGGTCACGGGTCGAGCGGGCGCTGGAGCGCGTCGGGCTCGGGGGCCTCGGCGGCAGGCGCCCGGCCCAGCTCTCGGGCGGCCAGCGCGGCCGGGTGGCGCTGGCGCGCGTCCTGCTGATGCGCCGGCCGCTGCTCTTGCTCGACGAGCCCTTCGCGGCGCTCGGCCCCGCGCTCAAGGCCGAGATGCTGGCGCTGGTGGCGGAGGTGTGCAGCGAGATCGGCGCCACGCTGCTGATGGTGACGCACGACCCCCACGACGCGCGCGCCCTGGCGGGGCAGGTGATCGTGGTGTCCGACGGCGCCGCCTCGCCGCCACGGCCCACCGCGCCGCTGCTCGCGGATCCGCCGCCCGCGCTCAGGCGCTATCTCGGGACGTGAGGCGGCGCGCCTCTCGTGGCGCGCCGCGACGGGCTCACTCGGCGGGGGTGTCGCGCGCGTCGCTCCGGCGGCCCTTGGCCACGTCCTTCACGGGCGCCCAGATGCGCTTGTTGGTGAACCACAACAGCGCCGCGAGCACCGCGAGGAAGATCACGCCCGCGAGGCCCGCATGCTTGCGGGCCATCATCTTGGGCTCGGCCGCCCACATCAGGAAGGCCGCCACGTCCTGGGCCTCGGCCTCGATCGAGGTGTCCGAGCCGTCCTCGTAGACCACGTCGTCGCCCAGGAGCGGCGGCGGCATGGCGATCCAGCCGCCGGGGAAGGCGAGGTTCTCGTAAAGGACGAGGCCCGCCTCCTCCTTCTCCTCCCCGGTGTAGCCGGTCAGCACCGAGGCCGTGTACTCCGCCCCCCCCATGCCGAAGAAGAGCTGGTTGAGCCCGAGCCCGTAGGGCCCGTGGAAGCCCGCCCGCGCCTTGGTGATGAGCGACAGGTCGGGCGCGCCCTCGAATTGGCTCTCGGGGAAGCGGTCGGTGGGGATCGCGGTGCGGAAGTCGTCGATCTCGGGGTCGAAGACCTCGTAGAGCGCGGAATAGGCGCGCACCTGGTCGGCCGGCAGCTCGGGGCCGCCCGGATCGGCCAGCGTCCGCAGGGCCACGTATTTGAGCCCGTGGCAGGACGCGCAGACCTCGGTGTAGACCTGCAGGCCGCGCTGGAGCTGGAGCTGGTCGAAGCTGCCGAACGGCCCCTCGAAGGAGAAGTCGTAGTCGGTGATCTCCTGCTCCCCCTCCTGCGCGAACGCCGAGCCCGCGAGGCCGAAGGAGAGGCCGAGGCCGAGGATGAGATGACGGATCATGCGCCTCACTCCGCCGGCGTCGTCTGGGCGCCGGGCCGTCGGCCCGCGGGCACGCCGTCGTGCTCGCCGTAATGGGTGCGGAAGTCCTCCTCGATGGTGACGGGCACGTCGAGCGGGCGCTCGAACACGCCCAGGAGCGGCAGCACGATCAGGAAATAGGAGAACCAGTAGGCCGTGGCGACGAGCGAGATCGACGCGTAGGGCTCCTCGGCGGGCCTGGCGCCGGCCCACATCAGCACGAAGAAGTCCACCACGAGGAGCGCGAAGAACCACTTGAGCACGGGGCGGTAGCGGCCCGAGCGCACCGAGGAGGTGTCGAGCCAGGGCGCCAGCGCCATCACCACGATCGCCGAGAACATCGCCAGCACGCCGAAGAACTTGGCGTCCACGATGCCGCCCGTCAGGAAGGACGCGATCTGGACCACCCAGACGTCGGCGGTGAAGGCGCGCAGGATCGCGTAGAACGGCAGGAAGTACCATTCGGGCACGATCTCGGCCGGCGTCGCCAGCGGGTTGGCCTCGATGTAGTTGTCGGGGTGGCCGAGATAGTTCGGCATGAAGCCGACGATGGCGAAGAACACCACGACGATGACGGTGAGCGCGAAGAGGTCCTTGATGACGAAGTAGGGCCAGAAGGGCAGCGTGTCGCGCGCGGCCTCGGCCTTGGAGCCGCGGCGGACCTCGACGCCCGAGGGGTTGTTGTTGCCCGTCGTGTGGAACGCCCAGATGTGCACGACGACGAGGCCCACCATGATCATGGGCAGCAGGTAGTGCAGCGAGAAGAAGCGGTTGAGCGTGGCGTTGTCCACGGCCGGCCCGCCCAGCAGCCAGGTCTGGAGGCCCTCGCCGACGAAGGGGATGGCGCCGAAGAGGCCGGTGATCACGGTGGCGCCCCAGAACGACATCTGCCCCCAGGGCAGCACGTAGCCCATGAAGGCCGTGGCCATCATCAGCACGTAGAGCAGCATGCCGATGATGTAGGTGATCTCGCGCGGCGGCTTGTAGTTGCCGTAGTAGAGGTTGCGGAAGATGTGGGCGTAGACCGCGACGAAGAAGAGCGACGCGCCGTTCGAGTGGAGGTAGCGCAGCATGTAGCCGCCGTTGACGTTGCGCATGATCGACTCGACGCTGGCGAAGGCCAGATCGACATGCGGCGTGTAGTGCATCGCCAGCACGATGCCGGTGACGATCTGCAAGACCAGCGCGAAGGTCAGCACGATGCCCCAGATCCACATCCAGTTGAGGTTCTTGGGGGTCGGGATGAACAGCGTGTCGTAGATGATGCCGATGACGGGCAGGCGCCCCTCGACCCAGCGCTCGGCCCTGGTCTTCGGCTCGTAATGGTCGTGCGGGATGCCGGCCATGCGCGGTCTCCTATCCGAGCTTGAGGGTGGCGTCGTCCTCGAAGACGGCGACGGGGACGGCGAGGTTCTCTGGCGCCGGGCCCTTCCGGATGCGTCCCGCGGTGTCGTAGTGGCTCCCGTGGCAGGGGCAGAACCAGCCCCCGTAGTCGCCCGCCCCGCCGCCGATCGGCACGCAGCCCAGATGCGTGCACACGCCGATCATCACCAGCCAGTCCTCCTTGCCGGCCATCGCGCGGTTGGCGTCGGTCGCCGGCGCGGGCTGGTCGAGGTTGTCGTTGCGCGCCACGGGGTCGACGAGGTCGTCGAGGGCCACCGCGTTGGCCGCCTCGATCTCCTCGGGCACCCGCCGGCGGATGAACACCGGCTTGCCGAGCCACTTGACGGTGAGCTGGGTGCCGGGCTCGACGGCGCTCACGTCCACGCGGATCGAGGACAGCGCCTGGACGTCGGCCGAGGGGTTCATCTGGTTGACCAGCGGCCAGACGGTGGCGCCGGCCACCACGGCCCCCGCCCCGGCGGTGGCGTAGTAGAGGAAGTCGCGCCGCGTCGCCCCCTCCGGCCCGTCGCCGCCATCTGGGCGGTGCTCGGGCAGGGGTCTCGACGGATCATGGGTGTGTGCCAAGGCGTCCTCCGTCCAGTTCGTGCGGGGCCCGGCCGGCGCGGGGCGCACGCGGCCCGGGCATGGCCACTATCTAGTGGGAGGGCGCGCCGGGGTCCAGCGGGCACGGCCGCGCCGCCTCGCCGCATGCCCCGGCCTCAGCCCGGCGCGGTGGCGGCCATCGACTCGCGGCCGGCGAAGCGCGCCTCCCAGGCCGCGAGCGACGGCCGGCCGTCGCGCCAGCCGCGCGCGCCGTGGCGGAAGTCGAGGTAGCCCAGCGCGCAGCCCATCGCGATCTGGCCCATGTGCAGCGGCCCCGCGAGGTTCGGCATCCAACGCGCCTCGACCGCGTCGAGCGCGCGCTCGACGCGCTCCCAGCGGGCGTCGAGCCAGCTCGTGCCCTCGGAGCCGAAGCGGGACTGGTAGATCAGCACCACCGCCGCCTCCATGATCCCGTCGGCCGTGGCCTCGAGCGTGAGCACGTCCCACAGCCGCGCCTCGGGGTAGAGCCGACCGCCGGCCTGCGCGTCGAGGAAGCGGCAGATCACCCGGCTGTCGTGGAGCGCCGGCCCGTCCTCGCGCACCAGCACGGGGATCTTGCCCAAGGGGTTGGCCGCGGCGACGGCCGGATCGACCGTCTGCGGCGAGGCGGCCACGTCCACGATCTCGACGCCCTCGATCCCGGTCTCGAGGATCGTCACGCGGCACTTGCGCGCGAAGGGCGACGGGCCGGCCTGCAGGAGCTTCATGGGGGGACGCCTCGCGGTTGGGAGCCTGGGCCGCGACGCTAGGCCGGCGCGCGCCGGCTGTCATCACCTCGCGGGCATTACCCCGCGGGCATCACCCAGCGGCCCCGGCCTCAGGCCGCGATCAGCCGTGCGCCGTCGGACCCGGCGACGCGCACCCGCACGACCTCGCCCACCGGGCGGTCGGCGCCCAGGCGCACCTCGGCGAAGCCCTCGGTGCGGCCCATGCGGGGGGCCTCGGTCAGCACCGCGTGCTCGACGCCCCTTTGCGAGGCGGCGTAGGCCGCCGCGCGCGCCTCGCCCGCGGCCCGCAGGCGCGCGGCGCGCTCGCGGATCGCGGGGCCCGGCACCTGAGGCATCCTCGCGGCCGGCGTGCCGGGCCGGGGCGAGTAGGGGAACACGTGGAGCCAGCTCAGGCCGCACTCCTCGACGAGCCGCAGGGTGCCCTCGAACATCGCCTCGGTCTCGGTCGGGAAGCCGGCGATGAGGTCGGCGCCGAGCACCAGGTCGGGGCGCAGCCGCCGGGCCTCGGCGCAAAAGGCGATGGCGTCGTCGCGCAGGTGCCTTCGCTTCATGCGCTTCAAGGTGAGGTCGTCCCCGGCCTGGAGGCTGAGGTGCAGGTGCGGCATCAGCCGGGGCTCCGTCCCCAGCGCCTCCATCAGCGCGGGGTCGGCCTCGACCGAGTCGATCGAGGAGAGCCGCAGGCGCGGCAGGCCGGGCACGAGGCGCAGGACGCGGCGCACGAGGTCGCCGAGCCGCGGCCGGCCGGGCAGGTCGGCGCCCCAGGAGGTCAGGTCCACGCCCGTCAGCACGACCTCGCGGTGGCCGGCCTCCGCCAGCCTGCGCGTCTGCTCGACGACGACGCCGGCGGGGACCGATCGCGCGGGGCCGCGGCCTTGGGGGATGACGCAGAAGGTGCAGCGGTGGTCGCAGCCGTTCTGGATCTGGACATGCGCGCGCGCCCGCGCGCCGAAGCCCGCGATCAGGTGGCCCGCGGTCTCGCGCACGGACATGATGTCGTCCACCCGCACCCGCTCGGTGCCGAAGTCCCGGGCGAGCCCCTCCCAGGTCGCGGCGCGCGTCTTGGCGGCGTTGCCGAGCACGAGGTCCACCTCCGCCATGGCGGCGAAGGTCTCGGGCTCGATCTGGGCGGCGCAGCCCGTCACGATCACCCGCGCGTCCGGCCGCTCGCGCTTGAGGCGCCGCACGTCGCGGCGGGCCTTGCGCACGGCCTCGGCCGTCACGGCGCAGGTGTTGACGATCACGGCGTCGGAGAGCCCCGCGGCCTCGGCCATCTCGGCGATGGCCTGGCTCTCGACGGCGTTGAGCCGGCAGCCATGGGTCGAGAGCGTGAGCGTCATCCGAGCCTCCACGCCCCGTCGAAGACGTGGGCCGTGGGGCCCGTCATCCACACGCCGTCCTCGCGCCAGTCGATGCCCAAGCTCCCGCCGTCGAGACCGACGCTCACCCGCCGCCCCGCGAGCCCGCGCCGGGCGCAGGCCACGGCCGCGGCGCAGGCCGAGGAGCCCGAGGCCAGGGTGACGCCCACGCCGCGCTCCCACACGCGCACGCGCAAGGCGTCGGGGCCGCTCACCGAGACGGCCTGGACGTTGGTGCGCTCGGGGAAGAGCGGATGGGTCTCGAAGCGGCCCAGGGCTTCGAGGTCGGCGGCCTCGGCGTCCTCGACCACGAAGGTGCAGTGCGGGTTGCCCATCGAGCAGGCGGCGGGCTCGCCGGGCAGCGGCAGGCGAAGCGTGTCCGCCGCCTCCGCGAGCGGCACGTCGCGCCAGTCGAGCAGCGGGACGCCCATGTTGACGCGCACGTCGGCGCCCGGGCCTGCGTCCTCGCAGGCGAGCAGGCCGCGGGCGGTGCGGATCGTCACGGCGCGCGCGCCCGTCTCGTCCATCAGCAGGCGCGCGACGCAGCGCGTGGCGTTGCCGCAGGCCCCGGCCTGCGAGCCGTCGGCGTTGAGGAAGGTGAGCCGCGCGTCGGCCTGCGCGTCGTCGCCGATCACCGCCATCTGATCGAAGCCCACCCCGCGGCGCCGGTCTCCCATGGCGCGCGCGAGGGCGGCCGGCACCGGGCCGCCCTCGCCGCCCCGGCGATCGAGCACCACGAAGTCGTTGCCGAGCCCGTGCATCTTGCGGAAGGGCAGGGCGGAGGGGGCGTCGTCGCGCATGGCCGGGCCTATACAGGCGCGCGACGGGCCGCGAAAGGCTCGGGGGAGCCGCACCGTCGCGTCCCGACGGGCGCGGACCGTGGGCCGGGGCCGCGAGCCCGCGTCCGCTCGGTCCGCGTCAGCCGGCGCCGCCCGGCCGTCCAGCCGCGCGCGCCGGACACCCCATCGGATGGGAGGGGCCCGCCGCCGGGGCGATCCCAGGGCGACGCGCCGCGCGCGGTCCGGGACGGCGGCGCCGGCACCCCCCACGGCGAGGGCGGGCGCCACGATGGGCGCGGCCTCGCCCGAGAGGGCGCGGGAACGCTCGGCCCGGCCCGGAGGCCGCGATGTCGGGCGCGCATGGCGGGCCTGCCGTCGTGGGTCGCCATGCTCGCGCCAGCGGCGCGCGGACATGGCGCGGCGGGCGCGGGCGGGCTCGGGTGGGCCGCCGCGAGAGGCGCAAGCTGCGGGCGCGAGGTCGGCCGCGCTGTGCCGGTGGAGCCGTCGTCCACGGTCGGGATCGGCCGAGCGGACCCGGCCCCGGGAGGGGGGGCGCCGGCCCCCCGGCCGTCGGGATCCCCGTCGCCGGCCTCGCCGCGCGGGCCGGATGGCGCACAGCTCGACGCCGGGCGGGGGCCGAGGGCGGCGCGTCGAGGGCGGGGTCGGTTCGTCAGGACGCTCGGGACGGCGCGTTGTGCGGCCCGCATGGTGGGCGCCGGATGGCGGGCGTCGGGCGTCGGGGATCGGGCGTCGGGCGCCTGCGTCCCGGCGCACCGCCCCGCCCCGGGCGGAGCCGGGGGCTTTGCGCTTGACGGATCTCGGCTCGGGCGATACCTCGCCCGGCGTGGGCCGGTAGCTCAGTTGGTTAGAGCAACTGACTTTTAATCAGTAGGTCCTGGGTTCGAGTCCCAGCCGGCTCACCAATGCACCCATTGTGTAGCGTCACCGACCTGTTCCATTTGCGGCGCGGTTTCTTCCATTCGCGTCACCAGGGTCTTCCGTTCTGGGAACGAGCCGCGTGGATCGGGGCTTCTTGCCGCCGCGGCCGGTATGGCAAGGATCGGCCTGCGCGCCGATCCCCGCGCCGTGCGCGAGCGTGCCGCGCGGCTCCTGGCGCGGCCGAAGCGCCGCCGCCGGTGATGGCGCTGGCGGTGATCCCTGCGACCGCACCTCGGCCCCTGCGGGGCTGCCATTCGATCCACGGCGTCTCCGGTCGGACCCACAGAGGGCCTGCGGCCGTCGCGCCGGCGTCCAGAGCCGCCCTCGACGAGGCGGCGTCCCACGCGATGACGGCATACCGACCATGAGCACGGAAGAGGCCCCCGCGGCCGGAGCGGTCGCCATCAACGCCCTCGTGCCGGAGTTCGCCGTCATCGACGCGCGAGCGAGCTTGGGCTTCTACTGCGACGTGCTGGGCTTCGAGGTCGTCTACGAGCGCCCCGAGGAGGGCTTCGCCTTCCTCAGCCGCGGAGATGCGCAGCTCATGCTCTACGAGATCGGCCTGGATCGGACTTTGGCGGTGGGCGACGCTCCGCTGGAGCGCCCCCTGGGGCGGGGCGTGAACCTCCAGATCCAGGTCGAGGCCATCGAGCCCCTCACAGAGGCGCTGAAGGTCGCGGGCATAGGTCTCTATCTGCCGCCCGAGGAGAGGTGGTATCGAGCGGGGGACCACGAACTCGGCGTGCGCCAGTTCGCCGTCGCGGACCCCGACGGCTACCTGCTGCGCTTCAGCGAGAGCATCGGAACGCGCCCGGCAGGGACGTCGGTGCCGCCCGGCCGGGACGCTCGACGCGCCGACGACCCGCCCAACCGCGGTGGATGAGCACGGGGTCGGACCGGACGATGACCCCTCCTATGCCTCCGGTGCCCCGGCGGCCCGCTGCGGCTTGGCCCGCCCGGCGATCCCGCAGCCCAGCACGATCAGCGCCGCGCCCGTGAGGTGCTCCACCTCGGGCCGCTCGTCGAAGAACAGCACGCCGAACGCGAAGGCCCACAGCAGCGTGGTGTATTCCGCAGGGGCCAGGTCGGCGGCGCGGGCACGCGCCAAGGCGCCTGCGAAAAGCAGGTGGCCGAGCGTGCCCATGAGCCCCACGAGCGCGAACGTCACCCAGAGCATCGGCTCCACCGGGCGCCACGAGGCCAGCGCCAGGGGTGCGGCCACGCCGAGCGCGACCGCGGACTGGATCGCCACCATCACGGGCACGGGGTCGTGCGCCGAGCGGCGGCGCGTCAGCACGATCGCCAGCGCGTAGGTCAACGCCGCCCCGAGTGCCGCGGCGCTGCCGAGGGGGTCGCGCCCCGTCCCGGCCGAGGGGTCCGCACCGTAGACGACGAGCACGCCCGCGAAGCCCGAGACCACGGCGGCCAGCGCGCGCGGCGTGACGGCCTCTCCGAGCACGAGGCGGCCGAGCAGCGTGATCCAGATGGGCGCGCTGAAGGCGAGCGTGGCGGCCTCGATCAGGGGCAGGCGCCCCAGCGCGAAGAAGAACTGCGCCGCGGTGGCGACGAAGAGGAGCCCGCGCGCGAGGTTGGGCGCGAGCGACGGGCGGGGCACGCCGCGCCGCAGATGCGGCCAGGCGAAGGGCGCCACCGCCGCGAGCCCGAAGGCGTAGCGCAGGGCCACGATCTGCCAGGTGCCCAGGGCGGCGGTGGCTGCCTTGACGAGGGCGTCCATGCCCGACAGCAGCGCCATCGCGAGGAGCGCGGCGAGCAGGGGATGGCCATGGCGCATCGGGGCGGGCTCCGGGCGGGTGGGGTGGGGCGCGATCCTCGGGCGGCTCTGCCTCGCAGCCCGGACCGCTCTCGCGTCGAGAGGATCAGAGGCCGGGCGTGCCGTCGATCAGGAACCGACTGTCGCCGCCGATCGGGCCCCCCCAGCGTCCGTGGGGTCGCGGCGAACGCGGGCGCGGCCCTCCAGCTCGGTCCTCATGCCCTGGTCGCACCGAACCGCCCCGGGTTTGCCGGAGGCTCCCCCTTTTGAGGGGGTGGAGCGATGGAGACGAAGAAGGACGAAGAAGACGGTGAAGCCTCGCGCCCGAGGTGCGGGAGCGTGCGGCGAGGATGGGGCGCGAGCACCGTGAGGCGCATGGGGGCCAGTGGGCGGCGATCCAGTCGATCGCGGCCAGGATCGGGTGCGGCGGGGAGGCGTTGCGCAAGCTGGGTGCGACACCGAGCGGGGGCCCGTGGCCCGCGCCGGGCGGGCCCCATCGGGGCCAAGGCCGGGCCTCGCCCCGGCCCGCCGGGGCGTCACGTCGAGGCGCTCCGGATGGGGCGCGGGGCGGCCGCGGCTTCTGCGCTCCGGATGGGGCGGAGGCGCCGGGGACGCCATCCTCCCGATGTCGGACCGACATGGACGATCGCCCGTCAGAGCCCCTCGGGCCGAAGCGGCGGCGCCTCGCCGGAGCGGTCGCGGCGATGGCGGGCGGGAAGCGGCGGAGAGGCGCGGCGCCCCGGCGCCCGGATCGGCCGCCCGCGTCGTCCTCGCCCGGGAGTGGACGGCGAAGAAACGGGGTGCGGAGGGTGGCCCGGCCAGGGTAGGTCGGCGCGCGGCGGCGGGGTCGGCGCGTGGAAGGGGATCGGTTCGATGCTGGGGTTGGTGAAGGACGGCGAGGGGGTGTCGGGCCCGCGCATGGCGTGGCGGGGCGAAAGGGCCCCCGTCGCGCTGTCGGTGGTGGTGCCCGCGCGCAACGAGGCCTTGAACCTCGGCCCGCTCCTCGATGGGATCGCCGCGGCCTGCGCGGGGCGGCGCTTCGAGGTGATCGTGGTGGACGACGCCTCTGGCGACGCGACGCAGGCGGTGCTGGCCGGCCTCGGCGCGCGCGCGCCCTGGCTCAGGGCGCTGCGCCACGAGAGCCCCGGCGGGCAGTCGGCAGCGGTCCATTCGGGCGTGCTGGCCGCGCGCGCGGCGCTCGTCGTCACGCTCGACGGCGACGGGCAGAACCCGCCCGGGGACATCGCGCGCCTGCTCGCCGCCTGGGACGGCTGGGCGGGCGCGGGCGCGCTCGGCCTCGTCGCGGGCCAGCGGGTGGCGCGGCGCGACGGGCTCTCGAAGCGCGCGGCCTCGCGCGTGGCCAACGCCGTGCGTTCCGCGATCCTGCGCGACGCCACGCGCGACACCGGCTGCGGGCTCAAGCTCTTCCGCCGCGACGCCTTCCTCGCGCTGCCCTATTTCGACCACATGCACCGCTACCTGCCGGCGCTCTTCGCCGCGGGCGGATGGACGGTCGCGCATTGCGACGTGGGCCACGCGCCGCGCCGGGCGGGGCGGTCGAACTACACCAACCTCGGCCGCGCGCTGGTCGGGCTTCACGACCTGGTGGGGGTCGCCTGGCTGATCCGCCGCCGCAAGCGGGCCCGCGCGGTCGAGACGACCGGCGCCGGGGCGGAGGCGGCGCCGGCCCTCGCGCCGCGTCCCGTCCCGGCGCCCGCCCCGACCGCGGGCCCCGGGCGGGCCCCAGTGCCGGGGCCGGTGCCGGTCCCGGCCTTCGATCCGGATCTGGGCATCGGCCCGATCGAGGCCTCCCCGCCGGGCCGCGCGGAGACGGCCGCGCCGTGAGCCGGGCCGTGCTCGACTACCTCGACATCGCCAGCGCGCTCGACGCGGCCTGGCTCGCCGTGGGGCTCGCGGCGCAGGCGATGTTCTCGGCGCGCTTCCTGATCCAGTGGATCACCTCCGAGCGGCGGCGGGCGTCGGTCATCCCGCCGGCCTTCTGGTACTTCTCGCTCGCGGGCGGGGTGCTGCTGCTGGCCTACGGGGTCCACCGCGGCGAGCCGGTGATCATCCTGGGCCAGATCTTCGGCATCGTCGTCTACGCGCGCAACCTGTGGCTGCTCCATGCCGCCAAGTGAGGCGGCGGCGCGGGACGGGCGGCGCGCGCTGGCCCCGGGCGTGGCCTTCGTCCTGGCCCTGACCGGCTGGCGGATCGCGCTCCTCGCGCTCTCGGACGCCGAGCTCTTCGTGGACGAGGCGCAGTACTGGCTCTGGGGGCAGAACCCGGCCTTCGGCTACTACTCCAAGCCGCCCCTGATCGGGTGGCTCCTGCGCCTTGCGACCGACCTCGCGGGGTCGGACGCGGCGTTCTGGGTCCGGCTGCCGGCGCCGCTTCTGCACATGGCCACCGCGCTCGCCCTGGGCGCGGGCGCGCATCGCCTGTGGGGGCCGCGCGCGGCGGCCTGGACGGCGGCGCTCTACGCCGCGTTGCCGATGGCCTCGCTGGGCTCGTTCGTGATCTCGACCGACACGGTGATGCTGCCGCTCCTCGCCGCGGCGCTCCTGGCCTACCTGCGGGCCATCGAGCCCCCTTCCCGGAAGGAGGCATCCCGGAGAGGGGCGTCCCGGGGCTGGGCGCTCCTCGCGGGCGCGGCTCTGGGCTCGGCGGCGCTGGCCAAGTATGCGGCCCTCCTCCTCGTCCCCTGCGCGGCGCTGGCGGCGGCCCTCGTCCCCGCGGCGCGCCTGCGGCCCGCCGCAGCCCTCGCGGCGCTCGCAGCCACGCTCCTCGTGCTCGCGCCCAACATCGCCTGGAACGCGCTCAACGGCGCCGCCACGCTGCGCCACACCGCCGCCAACGCCGACTGGCAGGGCGCGCTGAGCCCCGCGGGCGCGGCCGAGTTCGCGGCCTCGCAGCTCGCGGTCTTCGGCCCGGTCCCGTTCGCGGCGCTCGTGATCCTGAGCGCGCGGGCCGCGAGGGGCCGGGCCGGGCCGACGACCGCGATCCTGCTCGCGCTCTCGGTGCCGATCGTGGTCGTGATGACGGCGCAGGGTTTCCTGTCGCGCGCCAACGCCAACTGGGCGGTGGCGGCCTACGCCGCCGGCACGCTCGCCGTCGTGCCCTGGCTGACGGCCCGCCCGGCCTGGCTGTGGGCCTCGCAGGGGCTCCACACGGCGCTGGCGCTGGCGCTGCCGCT
Source organism: uncultured Alphaproteobacteria bacterium (assembly GCA_963799455.1). GTDB lineage: Bacteria > Pseudomonadota > Alphaproteobacteria > Rhodobacterales > Rhodobacteraceae > CAWCXF01. Next base: position 1,602,926 of record CAWCXF010000008.1, read on the forward strand.
GCTGCTGCTCGACCCGCGCACGCCCTCCTGGCGCGGCGAGCCGCTCTTCGCGCGCCACTTCGGCCAGGGCGAGGTCAGCCGCCGGGCCGCCGCGGCGGCCGAGGCCGAGGCCCTCGCCACGATCGTCGCGCGCGACCGCGGGCTCCTCGCCGACCTGCATTACAGCCTGCGCGGCGAGATCTCCCGCGGCGCGCTGAGGGTGCTGGCGCCGCGGCGGCCGGGCTTCGCGGGCAGCTACTACGAGCAGGCCTTCCCGGTGCCGCCGGGGATGGACGAGCCGGCGCTCTACGTCGGCCGCGACGAGCCCGCGCCCTGCGAGGGCGCCCAGCCGGTCGCGGGCTGGACGCCGGCGGCCGGCGCGCAGGCCGGGCACCGGATCGCGCTCTGGCGCGCCCCGCCGGGCTGCTTCGCGGGCGCCGCGCCGTCGGGCGCCGCGCCGTCTGGGGAGGCGCCGTCTGGGGAGGCGCCGTCTGGGGAGGCGCCGTCGGGGAGGCGCCGTTGGGGCGCGCGCCGTCTGGGGAGGCGCCGTTGGGGGGCGCGCCGTGATCGCGCGGGCGCGCCTCGACCGCTGGCTCGGGGTCGTGGCCGCGCTGACGGCGCTGGCGACGGTCCTCTTCGCCGCCGTCCCGGCGATCGACCTGTGGGCCAGCGGGCTCTTCTACGACCCCGCGCGCGGCTTCGCGCTCGCGTTGGTCCCGGCGCTGGAGGCGGCGCGCCAGGCGCTCTGGACGCTCTCCGAGGCGAGCTTCGCGGCGCTGCTCGTGGCGCTCGCCGCCGGCCTGAGGCCGGCCTGGCGCCTCCTGCCGCCGCGCGAGGCGGCGGCGGGGGTGCTGAGCTTCCTCATCGGCCCGGGCCTGCTGGTGCACGTCGTCCTCAAGGACCACTGGGGCCGCGCGCGCCCGCGCGACGTCGAGGCCTTCGGCGGCGCGCTCGTCCACAGCCCCCCTTGGGCGATCTCGGACCAGTGCGCGCGCAACTGCTCCTTCGTCTCGGGCGAGGCGAGCGGCGCGGCGACCATGGCCCTGGTGATCGCGCTGATCGCGCTGCCGCGCCTGCCGATGGCCGCGCGGCCCTGGGCGGGCGCGGCGCTGGCCCTGGCGGCGCTGGCCGGGGGCCTCATGAGGCTCGCCTTCGGCGCGCACTTCCTCTCCGACGTGGTCTTCGCCTGGGCGCTCTCGGCGGCCGCGACGCTGCTGGCCTGGCGCCTGCTGGCCTCGCCCCCCGCGCGAGAGCCCCCCGCGCGAGAGCCCCCCGCGCCCCGCACGGCCGGGCGCTGAGCCGCCCCGCCGGGCTCGGATCTCGCTCAGGGCACCGGCCCTTTGCGCGCGAAGCAGCCCGGCGGGGCGCTCCGCGCGCCGGCCGAGGATGGGGGCTCCGTCGAGATCCCATGATGCGCCCTGTACCATTCGACGAGGAGCGGCACGCCCTTCTCGACGGGGGTGTCTGGCACGTAGCCTGTCAGGCGCCGCAGAAGCTCGGCGCTGGCCCAGGTGGCGGGCACGTCGCCGGGCTGCATCGGCAGGAGGCGGCGCGTCGCCTCCCGCCCGGTGGCGGCCTCGATCGCCTCGATCAGCGCGCCCAAGGACACCGGCCGGCCGGCGCCGATGTTGACCACCCGCCAGGGCGCCACCGGCGACAGGCTGTCGCCCTCGATCGGCGTCCGGGCGGGCGCCCCGTCCGGGGCCGGGCGGGCGGGGGGCCGGTCGATCAGGCGCCGCACCGCCTCCACCAGGTCGTCGACGTAGGTGAAGTCGCGGCTCATCTCGCCGCGGTTGTAAAGCTCGATCGGCCGGCCCTCGAGGATCGCGCCGGTGAAGCGGCACAGCGCCATGTCGGGCCGCCCCCAGGGCCCGTAGACGGTGAAGAAGCGGAACACCGTGGTGGGCAGGTCGTGAAGATGGGCGTAGGCGTGGCTCATCGCCTCGCCCGCCTTCTTGGTCGCGGCGTAAAACGACAGCGGCGCGTCGGTGGGCGCGCTCTCGGCGTAGGGCATCGCCGCGTTCGCGCCGTAGACCGAGGAGGACGAGGCCAGCAGCAGATGCGCCGGCGGGTGCGCGCGCGCGGCCTCCAGCAGCGCGAAGGTCCCCGCGAGGTTCGACGCCAGATGGGCCCGCGGCGCCCGAAGCGAGTGGCGCACCCCGGTCTGGGCGGCGAGGTGGACCACCACCTCCGGCGGGCCTTGGGCGAAGAGGGCCTTCAGCACGCCCTCCCCCTCGATGCGCGCCTGCACCGCGCGAAAGCCCGGCCCCGCCAGCCGCGCGTGGCGCGCGCGCTTGAGGGCCACGTCGTAGTGCTCGGTCAGCGCGTCCACCCCCGTCACCGCGAAGCCCTCGGCCAGCAGGCGCCGGCAGACATGGTGGCCGATGAACCCGGCCGAGCCGGTGACGAGGGCGTTGCGCATGCGAGAAGGTCCAGGGCCGGAAAAAGGCGGGGCGGGGCGGGGCGACAGGGTCGGGCGTCGGACCCTCGGGTCCGGCGTGCGCGCCGGTTTGGCACGATCCGGCGGCGGGTGGCCATGCCCCATCGCCGCCCGATCCCGCCTCGCAGGCGGGCCGCCCGAGAGGCGGCTCCCGGCCGGCGCGGCAGGAGCGCGAGAGGGACGAGGCCCGGCCACGCGATCCGCGCCGCGCCGGCCCGACGGGCCCGGCTCGCCGTTCGGACGCTCCGGAAAGCCTGCCGCGCCGCCCCCTTGGCCGCGGGTTCCCACGGTCGTGCGCCTGCGTGCGATCGAAAGGGGCGCCGATCCTTGCAGGGCCTCGATGCCGATCGGGCCGCCACGGCAGGCAGCCCGGGATCCGGGGCATCCCGGACCGGGACGAGCCTCGATCGGCGGAGCGCGGCCACGGTCCCGGCGGGGTCGTGCGGGCGCGCGGAATGAAGTCGTGCGGGCGCGCGGAACGCGCCGCTAGGGCGGGCGATGGCACCCTCGTCGTGAGCGGCTCCGACCCTGCCGGCGCGGCGCTTGCCTCCGCGGTCGAGGCGGTCTGGTCGGCGCGGTCGGCGACCCGTGCTCTCGCGGGACTCCATGGCGCCGGGCACGGCCCGCCCTGGGCCCCGACCGGGGGTTCCTGCCGGTCGCACCCATCGACCCGCCGAGCTTGGGGGCGACGCACGCGAAGACCCCATGGACCCCGCCCCGCTCGGTGGCCGGGAAGGAGGCTGGAACGAGGCGGCCATCCCGCTCAGGGGTTCGGAAGCCCCGGATCGGGATGGCGCCGTGGGCGCGGGGCCTCAGCCCCGCTGGTCTTCGAGCCCTCCGCCCGTCACCCGTCCCCTCACACCCGCTCGGTCAGCTCCGGGACGGCCTCGAACAGATCCGCCACCAGCGCGTAGTCGGCGACCTGGAAGATCGGCGCGTCCTCGTCCTTGTTGATGGCGACGATCACGCGGCTGTCCTTCATGCCGGCGAGGTGCTGGATCGCGCCCGAGATCCCCAGCGCGATGTAGAGCTCGGGCGCCACCACCTTGCCGGTCTGGCCGACCTGCCAGTCGTTGGGCGCATACCCTGAGTCCACCGCCGCGCGGCTCGCGCCCACCGCGGCGCCGAGCTTGTCGGCGAGCTTCTCGACCATCGCGAAGTTGTCCTTCGAGCCGATGCCGCGCCCGCCCGAGACGACGATCTTCGCCGACGTCAGCTCGGGTCGGTCGGAGGCCGCGACCTTGTCCTCGACCCAGGAGGAGAGGCTTGGGTCGGCCGCGGCGTCGATGCGCTCGACCGGCGCGTCGCCCCCTTCGGCCGCGGCCTCGAAGGTCGAGGTGCGGATCGTGACCACCTTGAGGGCATCCTTCGAGCGCACCGTCTGCATGGCGTTGCCGGCGTAGACGGGGCGCTCGAAGGTGTCGGCGCCCTTCACCTCGGTCACGTCCGAGATCACCATCACGTCGAGCAGCGCGGCCACCCGCGGCAGCACGTTCTTGGCGTGCGTCGTGGCCGGCCCCACGATGTGGTCGTAGTCGCCCGCGAGCGACACCACGAGGTCGGCCACCGGCTCGGCGAGGCCGTGGCCGTAGGACGCGTCGTCCGCGCAGAGCACGCGGGCCACGCCGTCGAGCTTGGCGGCCTGCGGCGCGCCGGCCTCGTGGCAGCCCTCGGAGGCCACCAGCACCGTCACCTCTCCGAGCTGCTTGGCGGCGGTCAGCGCCTTGGCGGTGGCGTCGACGTTCAGGTCGGGGCCGTTCATCTCGGCCAAGAGCAGAACGGCCATCAGAGCACCCCCGCCTCGTTCCTGAGCTTGTCCACCAGCTCCTCCACGGAGGCCACCTTGACGCCGGCCTGCCGCCCCTTGGGCTCCGCGGTGCCCACGATCTCGAGCCGCGGGGAGACGTCCACGCCGTAGTCCTGCGCCGTCTTCTCCTCCAGCGGCTTCTTCTTGGCCTTCATGATGTTGGGCAGGCTCGCGTAGCGCGGCTCGTTGAGGCGCAGATCCACGGTGACGATCGCGGGCAGCTTCACCTCGATGGTCTGGAGGCCGCCGTCGACCTCGCGCGTCACCTTCGCGCTCTCGCCCGAGACCTCCAGGGCCGAGGCGAAGGTCGCCTGGGACCAGCCGAGCAGCGCCGCGAGCATCTGGCCCGTCGCGTTCATGTCGTTGTCGATCGCCTGCTTGCCGGCGATCACCAGGCCCGGCCCCTCGGCCTCGACCACGGCCTTCAGGATCTTGGCCACGGCGAGCGGCTCGATGTCCTGGTGCACGTCGTCGGCGGCCCGCACCAGGATCGCGCGGTCGGCGCCCATGGCGAGCGCGGTCCTGAGCGTCTCCTGGCTCTTGGCGGTGCCGACCGAGACCGCGATCACCTCCTCGGCCACGCCCTTCTCCCTGAGCCGGATCGCCTCCTCGACGGCGATCTCGTCGAAGGGGTTCATCGACATCTTGACGTTGGCGAGGTCCACCCCCGAGCCGTCCGAGCGGACGCGCACCTTGACGTTGTAGTCGATCACCCGCTTGACGGGGACGAGGATCTTCATGGGCGAGCCTCCCTGCGATCGCACGTGTCGAGCCCGGCGCGATGCGCCTTTGCCGGTGATCTAGACCGGCGGGGCCCGAGGCGACAGGGCCAAAGCGACGCCCCAGGGCCGGGGACGCCGCGTCAACCGCCTCGCCCGCGCCGACGTTTTGCCCTCGCCGTCCGGCCCGGCGCTCCGCACATCCCTCCCTCCGACGCGCTGCCCCTCCGCCTCGGCGGTTCGCTCCTGCGGGGGGCGAGGCGGTCCCTCGTCCGCAGAGGCTCCGCCTCAGCGGTTCGCCCCCGGAACCCACAGCACGTCGGCGCGGCCGTCGTCGTTGGCGATGCGCGAGGCGACGAAGAACCAGTCCGACAGGCGGTTGAGGTAGCGCAGGCCGGCCTCGTTCAGCGGCTCGGCGGTGGCCAGCTCGACCGCCATCCGCTCGGCGCGCCGCGCGACCGTGCGGCACAGGTGCAGGTGCGCCGCGAGCGCCGAGCCGCCCGGCAGCACGAAGGAGCGCAAGGGTTCCAGCGCCTCGTTCATGGCGTCGATCTCGCGCTCGAGCCGCTCGACCTGGGCGGGCGTCACCCGCAGCGGCGGGTGCTCCGCCTCGGCGTCGCCTGCGAGGTCGGGGCGGCACAGGTCGGCGCCGAGGTCGAAGAGGTCGTTCTGGATCGCGGCGAGCTGGGCGTCCATCCCGCCCGCCGCATGGAGCCGCGCGATCCCCACCGTGGCGTTGACCTCGTCCACCGTGCCGTAGGTGCCGACCCGCGCCGAGTGCTTGGCCGTGCGCGTGCCGTCGCCGAGCGCGGTCTCGCCCCGGTCCCCGGTGCGGGTGTAGATCTTGCTCAGAACCACCATCCTCAGCCCCCCGTCCGGCGAAACGCCACGAACACCAGGATCAGGGCGACCGCAACCGCCTGCGCGATGATGCGGTAGCGCATGAGGCGGTTGCCGTGGCGGCGATTGAACTCGCCGCCCTTGGCGAAGCCGCCGATGCCGACCATCAGGATGACGAGCACCAGGAGCGCGGCGAGGGCGGCGGCGATGAAGAGCGGGTCTCGGGCCATGGATCCTCCGCCTGTGGTCGGACGATCTAGGGCGGCCCTTCGAAGGGCAAAGGCTGGGGGCATGCATGCCCCCAGACCCCCGCTCACCCGCGCGACAGCACTGCGTCGCGCCAGCGTGTCGGTGCAAGGCGGCGCAGCGCTTCGGCGAAGTAGGTCTGGGGCGTGACGCGGTAGCGAGCGCGGGGGCGGGGCGCCTCCAAGGCGTGGATCAGGCGGCGCGTCACGGCGGCCACGTCGCGCTGGCCGGGGACGTGAACCTCGGGCGCGTGCAGGCGCGGGATCAGCTCGGCCTCGTAGCGATCCGCACGGGCCGAGGCGCGCCAGTCGATCCAGCGCTCGAATTGCGGGATCGACTTTCGTCGGAAGGGCGTGGCGATCGGCCCCGGCTCGATCAGGCTCACATGGATCGGCTCGCCCCGCATCTCCAGGCGCAGCGTGTCGGTGAGGCCCTCCAGCGCGAACTTCGTCGCGTTGTAGGCGCCGCGCCAGGGCATCGCCACGACCCCCAGGACGGACGAGCAGTTGACGACCCGCCCCCGCCCCGCGGCGCGCATCGCGGGGATCAGCCGCCGGGTCAGGTCGTGGGGCCCGAGCAGGTTCGTCTCCAGGATCGCGCGCAGCGCCTCCCTCGGCACGTCCTCGACGTAGCCGGGGATGGCGTAGGCGCCGTTGTTGAACACCGCCTCGACCCTGGCCCCGGTGCGCTCCAGCGCCTCCTCGGCGCCGCGGGCGACGCTCTCGGGGCAGGCGTAGTCGAGCGCGAAGCTCTCCAGGCCCTCGGCCCGGAGCCCCTCGCAGTCGGCCTCGGCGCGGCAGGTCGCCAGCACCCGCCAGCCGCGGCCCGACAGCGCGAAGGCGGCGTGGCGGCCGATGCCCGACGAGCAGCCGGTGATCAGGATCGCGCGGGTCACGAGCGCCGGGTCATGCGCGCATCACGGAGCGAGACCGCCGAACCGAGGAGGGCAGGGACCACCGAGCGGACCGGGCCGAGCGGACCGGGCAGGGCCATCGCGCCAGCCCAGGACGTCAGCCCGCCTCCGCCAGCAGGCTCAACGCCATCCAGCCCTCGCGCCCGTCCGAGCGCACCCGCGCCCAGCCGCCCTCGACCGCGAGGACCTCGGCGCCCTCGCCGCGGCTCAGCACGTCCACGACCGGAAAGCCCGTGCCCGGCCCCTCGCGCATGTTGACGCGCGAGCCCGCGACCGTGCGAAGCTCCAAGGCCGGCTCGTCGGTCGCCTCGGGCTCGAAGGACGCGGGCTCGGCCGTGATCGCGCCTGCGCCGAAGCCCGTCGGGCCGAACTCCGACGCGCCCGTCACCAGGCGGGGCGCCTCCATGGAGGCCAGGAGCACGGGCGTCGCCTGCGTCGCCTCGTCCGCGCCGATCAGGGTCACGGCGCCCTCGGGCCCGCCCTGCGCGATGCGCGGCGCGGGCACCGGATCGGGCGGGGCGAAGCCCGCGCCGCCGCTCATCTCGTAGAAGGCCCAGCCGAGGACCACGAACGTCAGCATCATGAAGCGCACCATGCGACCCTCCGCCGTCACCGGGAGTCAACCGCCCCCGCGGGGGAAAGTTTCGCGCCATGACCCTTAAGGCTCTTCTAACGCCGGCCGGCCGCCCCTAACCTTCGCGCCATGGACGACATCCCCGACCCAGCGCCCGGACCCGCGGAGCCCGGCCCGGACGGCGCGCCCCCAGCTCCGCCCGGCGCCGCCGCCCCGCTCGCGGATGACGGGCCGGGCGGTGCCACCTCGACCGAGCCGCTGCGCCACGCGATCGGCCAGCGCTACCTGACCTACGCGCTGTCGACGATCATGCACCGCGCGCTGCCGGACGCGCGCGACGGGCTCAAGCCCGTGCACCGCCGCATCCTCTACGCCATGCGCGAGCTGCGCCTCGCGCCCACGGGGGGGTTCCGCAAGTCCGCGAAGATCTCGGGCGACGTGATGGGCAACTACCACCCCCACGGGGACGCCGCGATCTACGACGCGCTCGCGCGCCTCGCCCAGCCCTTCGCCATGCGCACCCCCCTCGTGGACGGGCAGGGCAACTTCGGCAACATCGACGGCGACAACCCGGCCGCCGCGCGCTACACCGAGGCCCGCCTGACGGCGGCCGCCGAGGCGCTGATGGAGGGGCTCTCCGAGGACGCGGTGGACTTCCGCGACAACTACGACGGCACGCTCACCGAGCCCGTCGTGCTGCCCGCGCGCTTCCCCAACCTGCTGGCCAACGGCGCCTCGGGCATCGCGGTGGGCATGGCGACCTCGATCCCGCCGCACAATCTGGGCGAGCTGTGCGACGCCTGCCTGCTGCTGATCCGCTCGCCGAACGCGTCCGAGGACAAGCTTCTCGTCAAGATCCCCGGCCCCGACTTCCCCACGGGCGGCGTGATCGTCGAGCCCGCCGAGGCCATCGCGCGCGCCTACCGCACGGGGCGCGGCGGCTTCCGCCTGCGCGCGGCCTGGGAGCGCGAGGATCTCGGCCGCGGCACCTGGCAGATCGTCGTCACCGAGATCCCCTACGGCGTGCCCAAGGCGCGCCTCGTCGAGCGCGTCGCGGAGCTGATCGCCACGCGCAAGCTGCCGATCCTGGCGGACATGCGCGACGAGTCGGCCGAGGACGTGCGCATCGTGCTCGAGCCGCGCTCCAAGGCCGTGGACCCCGACACGCTGATGGGGATGCTCTACCGGCTCACGGATCTGGAGGTCCGGGTGCCGCTCAACATGAACGTGCTGATCGACGGGCGCACGCCCAAGGTCTGCTCGCTGCGCGAGGTGCTGCGCGCCTTCCTCGACCACCGCCGCGACGTGCTCGTGCGCCGCTCGCGCCACCGGATGGGCCGCATCGAGCGCCGGCTGGAGGTGCTCGACGGCTATCTCGTGGCCTACCTCAACCTCGACCGCGTGATCGCCATCATCCGCGCCGAGGACGCGCCGAAGCCCGTGCTGATGGCCGAGTTCGCGCTCTCGGACGTGCAGGCCGAGGCGATCCTCAACATGCGCCTGCGCGCGCTGCGGCGCCTGGAGGAGATGGAGCTGCGCGCCGAGCGCGACGGGCTCTTGGCGGAGCAGTCGGGCTTGGCCGAGCTGCTGGCCTCCGAGGAGGCGCAGTGGAGGCGCCTCGCGGACGAGCTGCGCGAGACGCGCCGGACCTTCGGCCGCGGGCCGCTCGGCGCGCGCCGCTCGCGGCTCGCCGAGGCCGCGGAGGCGCCCGAGGTCTCGCTGGAGGACATGGTCGAGCGCGAGCCCGTCACGGTGGTCTGCTCCCAGATGGGCTGGATCCGCGCCATCAAGGGCCATGCGGACCTCGCGGCTCCCTTGCGCTTCAAGGACGGCGACGGCCCGCGCTTCGCCTTTTACGCCGAGACCACCGACCGGCTGATCGCCTTCGGCTCGAACGGGCGGGCCTACACGCTGCCCGTGGCGAGCCTGCCGGGCGGGCGCGGCCAGGGCGAGCCGCTGCGCCTGATGGTGGACCTGCCGCAGGAGGCCGATCTCGTCGCGCTCTTCCCCCACGTCCCCGGCCGGCGGCTGCTGGTGGCCTCCGACGACGGCCACGGCTTCGCGGCGATCGAGGACGAGCTCCTGGCCCAGACGCGGGCCGGCAAGGGCGTGCTCACCTTGCGCGGCGCCACCCGCGCCCGCGCCGTGCGGCCGCTGGAGGGCGACCACGTCGCCTGCGTCGGCGAGAACCGCAAGATGCTGGTGTTCCCCGCCGACGAGCTGCCGGCGATGGCCCGCGGCAAGGGCGTGCGGATGCAGCGCTTCAAGGATGGCGGGCTCGCGGACGCGCGCGCCTTCACGCTGGCCTGCGGCCTCGTCTGGACCGAGAGCGGCGGGCGCACCCGCACCCAGCGCGAGCTGGCCGACTGGCTCGGACGGCGCGGCGGCGCGGGCCGCATGGCCCCGCGCGGCTTCCCGCGCGACAACCGCTTCACCTGAGCGGAAGGCGCGCAGGGGCGATGCCGCCTCTGTCGCCTCCGGGCGAGGACGCGCCCGCGCCACCGACCCGAGCGCGGCGCGCGCCCCTCGGCCATCCCACCGGCGACCCGGCGGAGAAGCCGCTGGGCATCCCGAGGGCCGTCGGCGATCGCCTTCGTCCTGCTCGGCTGTCCCCACCTCGGTCTCGTCACCCCCGGCTCGATGTCCGTGAGCCTCGTCGTGCTCCGGCGGCCTCTGCGCGCCTCCCCCCCGCCGATCGGATGGCGGGCCGGCGCCGCGCCCGGCCTCGGGCCCGCTGGCGCGGCTCTGCGCGGGGTCCGCGGCCGGGCGCCCGTCGCCAGGGCCCGCTTGATTTCGCCGCGCCAGCTCAATATCTGGCCGCGCGACATTCAACCAAGCCCGGAAAGGCACGCCCCCATGGCCAAGGCGAAGTTCGAGCGCACGAAGCCGCATGTGAACATCGGGACGATTGGTCACGTGGACCACGGCAAGACGACGCTGACGGCGGCGATCACGAAGTATTTCGGGGATTTCCAGGCCTACGACAAGATCGACGGGGCGCCCGAGGAGAAGGCGCGGGGGATCACGATCTCGACGGCTCACGTGGAGTACGAGACGGACGCGCGGCACTACGCGCATGTCGACTGCCCCGGGCATGCGGACTACGTGAAGAACATGATCACGGGTGCGGCGCAGATGGACGGGGCGATCCTCGTCGTGAGCGCGGCCGACGGCCCGATGCCGCAGACGCGCGAGCACATCCTCCTGGGGCGCCAGGTGGGGATCCCCACGATGGTGGTCTACATGAACAAGGTGGACCAGGTCGACGACGAGGAGCTCCTGGAGCTCGTCGAGATGGAGATCCGCGAGCTTTTGTCGAAGTACGACTACCCCGGCGACGACATCCCGATCGTGCGCGGCTCGGCCTTGGCGGCGATGAACGGGACCGATCCGGAGGTGGGCGAGGCCTCGATCCGGGCGCTGATGGAGGCGGTGGACGGGTTCATCCCGACGCCCGAGCGGCCCGTCGACCAGCCCTTCCTGATGCCGGTGGAGGACGTGTTCTCGATCTCGGGGCGCGGCACGGTGGCGACGGGGCGCATCGAGCGCGGGATCGTCAAGGTCGGCGACGAGATGGAGATGGTGGGCATCCGCGACACGCGCAAGACGACCTGCACGGGGGTGGAGATGTTCCGCAAGCTCCTCGACCGGGGCGAGGCGGGCGACAACGTGGGGCTTTTGCTGCGCGGCGTGGACCGCGAGGGGGTCGAGCGCGGGCAGGTGCTGTGCAAGCCCGGCAGCGTGAAGCCGCACAACAAGTTCGAGGCCGAGGCCTACATCCTGACCAAGGAGGAGGGGGGCCGGCACACGCCGTTCTTCGCCAACTACCGGCCGCAGTTCTACTTCCGCACCACGGACGTGACCGGCACCGTGACCTTGGGCGAGGGCACCGAGATGGTGATGCCGGGCGACAACGTGTCCTTCGTGGTGGACCTCATCGCCCCCATCGCCATGGAGGAGAAGCTGCGCTTCGCCATCCGCGAGGGGGGGCGCACCGTCGGCGCAGGCGTGGTGAGCAAGATCCTGGAGTGAGACGGCGGCGCTGACCGACAGGGCGGGCGAAGGGCCGTCGCTCGGCGCGCGCGGCGGCGGCCCTTCGCCCCCGCGCCGCCGGCGCGCCGAGGGTCAGTTGCCCCTGGCGACGACCTGCTCGATGCGCTGCGTCTTGAGGCCCTCGGGCTCGTCGCTGCTGAGGATGCCCTTGATGACGGCGATCTGGCTCAGCGTCAGGCTCATCACCTCGGCGTCGTCGATGCCGCGGCTGTCGAACTCGTGCTTGACCGCCAGCTCCAGCATCGTGAGCTCCTCCTCCATCGCGTTCGCGGCCGGGACGGCGACCGCGGACAGGGCGGCGGCGGCCAGCAGGGCGGTGATCGTGGTCTTCATCGGCTCGATTCTCTCGGGTTGGGTGATGCGGCATGGGTCTGCCCGCTTCGCCAGCATCGCCGCTCGGCCGGTCGCCCGACAGGCACGAGATGGATCACGCCCGATCGCCGATCGTTGGCTTGACGTGGCGTCTCGCCGCACGGCGTGCCTCGACGCGAAGCGCGACGGCGTTGAATCGATGGACGAGCTCCGGCCGGACGGCGCCGTCGTCCGAAGCTCCGAATGTTGCAGGCCCGGATGAGCGCATCCCGTGAAGGGCCATGTTTCAGCCCCTCGCAACTGCGTGCCTCACATCTCGGCCAGCCTCCCGTGACCACGGCGTCGCCAACCCTTTGTTCGCGCATCCTTCGCGATGGCGGCCTTCGACCGCCGCCATCGCCTGTTGTTGCAAGGCCCGAGCCGCCCGGCGGACTGTGTCGGCGCGAGACCGCCGGGCGCGCCGCCGGGGGCATGTCCGGCGGCGCGCATGACGTCCGCCGCCCGGCCCCAGCCTCGCATGCCCCTCGCGGCCGCCCTCGGTCCCTTGGGCCCCGCGAGCCGGGCATGGCCCCGCGACGGGCCGCTCAGTCGACCCTCGCCAGGACCGTGCGGATGCGCTGGGTCTTCTGGCCCTCGGACTCCTCCGAGTCGAGGATGCTCTTGATCGCCGCCATCTTCCACAGAGGCATCCGCGACAGATCCTCGGTCGAGACGCCGTGCGTGCGCAGCGCGCCCGAGAGCGTGGCCCGCAGCGGATCGAGGGTGATGTTCGCGGTCTGCGCCGTCGCGGCCGGCGGGCTCGCGAGCGCGAGGGCCGCGGAGGCGGCCAGGATGAGAGAGCGTGTCATGGTGGGTGTCCTTCCTCGTCAAGCCGCGGCGCCGATCGGCCGCCGTGGCACGGACGCACCGTCGCGCCCGACGCCCCCAACCTCGCCCCTGCGGACGATCCGTCCCAGTCCGGGATTCGCGCCCCAAAGGGTGTGGGATCCCCCACCCGGTGCCGGCCCTGCCCTGCCCGCGCCCCGGCCGTGCCGCCTTGCCAAGCGCGCGGCGCGGGCGTATCGCGGCACCCGGCCGCAGGGGCGTAGCTCAGTCGGTAGAGCATCGGTCTCCAAAACCGAGGGTCGGGGGTTCGAGCCCCTCCGCCCCTGCCAGGGCCGCACCCCGCCGCTGCGGGGCCGCACCCCGCCGTCGCGGGGCTTGATCCTCCGACATGCCGTGCGCATGTCGGGTCCGCAGTCCCGGAGCGCGCGATGGCCACCGTCAACCCCCTCCAGTTCGTCCAGCAGGTCCGGGCCGAGGTCGCCAAGGTGGTCTGGCCGACGCGGCGCGAGACCGCGCTGACCACGGTGATGGTGTTCATCATGGCGGCGCTGGCGGCGGCGTTCTTCTTCCTCGTCGATCTGGGGATCCGCTCGGGGCTCCAGGCGCTGCTCGGCCTGGTGGGCTGAGTCCGGGGGCTGGCTCGGGAGCTGGCTCGGGGGCCGAGGCACCGCGCCCCACGGGGCTTGAACTCCCCTGCGACGGGCGCTATGGCGCCCCCTCATCCGTGGCGTGCGTCGATTCGAAAGCGCACGCCATGTCTATTCCAGGGGCCCGCCCTCTCGCGGCCGGCCCCCAATCTTGCAAGACGGGCCGGACATGCGTCCAGGGCCGCGAGCGAGCGTGAGGCGCGGACGGCGATGGCGAAGCGATGGTACTCGGTCAGCGTGCTGTCGAACTTCGAGAAGAAGATCGCCGAGCAGATCCGCGCCTCCGCGGCCGAGCACGGGCTCGAAGACGAGATCGAGGAGGTGCTGGTCCCGACCGAGGAGGTGATCGAGATCCGCCGCGGCAAGAAGGTGCCCACCGAGCGGCGCTTCATGCCGGGCTACGTGCTGGTGCGGATGCAGATGTCGGACGAGGGCTACCATCTGATCAACTCGATCAACCGCGTCACCGGCTTCCTCGGGCCGCAAGGGCGCCCGATGCCGATGCGCGACGACGAGGTGAAGCAGATCCTCGGCCGCGTCGAGGAGGGGCAGGAGGCGCCGCGCACGCTCATCCACTTCGACATCGGCGAGAAGGTGAAGGTCACCGACGGGCCGTTCGAGGACTTCGAGGGCATGGTCGAGGAGATCGACGACGACAACCAGCGCCTCAAGGTGATGGTCTCGATCTTCGGGCGCTCGACGCCGGTGGAGCTGGAATACACCCAGGTCACCAAGCAAGCCTGAGTGCCACATCGTGGGAGGGAGGCCGGGCGCGCCCGGGCCCCCGGACCACGCCACGTTCAGCGCCCCTCGTCGCGTCGGGGGGCCGTGAGGGAAGGAGGCCGGGATGGCCAAGAAGCGGATCGGCAGCCTCAAGCTGCAGGTGAAGGCGGGGCAGGCGAACCCGAGCCCGCCCGTGGGGCCGGCGCTCGGCCAGCGCGGCATCAACATCATGGAGTTCTGCAAGGCGTTCAACGCGCGCACGCAGGACATGGAGCCCGGCGCGCCGACCCCGGTGATCATCACCTACTACCAGGACAAGTCCTTCACGATGGAGATCAAGACGCCGCCGGCGACCTACTTCCTCAAGAAGGCCGCCAAGGTGAACTCGGGCTCCAAGACGCCGTCGCGCGAGACGATCGGCACGGTGACGACGCGCCAGCTGCGCGAGATCGCCGAGGCGAAGATGGCGGATTCTGAGCGCCAACGACGTCGAGCAGGCGATGAAGATCATCCTCGGCTCGGCGAGGTCGATGGGGCTGGAGGTCAGGGGCTGATGGGCACGATCGGGAAGCGCGCGCGGGCGGCGCGGGAGGCCGTCGAGGGCCGCGAGAACGTCTCCGTCGAGGAGGCGGTGTCGCTCGTCAAGGCGAACGCCAAGGCCAAGTTCGACGAGACGGTCGAGGTGGCGATGAACCTCGGCGTCGACCCGCGCCACGCCGACCAGATGGTGCGCGGCAAGGTCACGCTGCCCAACGGCACCGGCCGCACGGTGCGCGTGGCCGTCTTCGCGCGCGGGCCCAAGGCCGACGAGGCGCGCGAGGCCGGCGCCGACATCGTGGGCGCCGAGGACCTGATGGAGACCATCCAGGGCGGCACGATCGAGTTCGACCGCTGCATCGCCACGCCCGACATGATGCCGATCGTTGGCCGTCTGGGCAAGGTGCTGGGCCCGCGCAACCTGATGCCCAACCCCAAGGTGGGCACGGTGACGATGGACGTGGCCCAGGCCGTCTCGGACGCCAAGGGCGGCGAGGTCCAGTTCCGCGCCGAGAAGAAGGGCGTCGTGCACGCAGGCATCGGCAAGGCCTCCTTCGAGGAGGCGGCGCTGGCGCAGAACCTGCGCGCCTTCGTGGACGCGGTCGCCAAGGCCAAGCCCTCGGGCGCCAAGGGCAGCTACATGAGGAAGGTCTCGCTGACCTCGACCATGGGGCCGTCGGTCACGGTGGACGTGGCCTCCGCGACCGCCTCCGGCGCGGAGGCGGCGCGGGCGGCCGAATAGGGATCCCGGGAGACCGGGTGCGCCCGGGCGACCGGGTGTCCGACGGGGGCTCAGGCCCCCGTCCTGTCCGAGACGGAGGGCGGGGGCCTTGTCCAGCTTGATGGCGCGGCGCCGCTAAGTCCTTCCCGAGACGGGGAACGAGCTCTCCGAGCCATCCGCTCGGCCTCGGGACCCGACGGACCCGACGCGCGACCCTCGGGCCGCGCGAAACCGAGCCGGGGCACGCGGCCCGAGAGGGGCGCCGCCCGAGAATGGAGCGAGACGTGGACAGAGCGCAGAAGAGCGAGGTGGTCGAGCAGCTGGGCCGGGTCTTCGAGACCGCCGGCGTCGTCGTCGTCGCGCGCTACGAGGGCATGACGGTGGCCGAGATGACGGCCTACCGCGGCGCCTTGCGCGAGGTCGGTGGTGCCGTGCGCGTGGCCAAGAACAGGCTCGCGCGCATCGCGCTCGCGGGCCACCCCGCGGAGCGGCTGGGCGACCAGCTGACCGGCATGACCGTCTTCGCCTACGGCGAGGATCCGGTCGCCACCGCCAAGGCGGTCGAGGAGTTCGTCAAGACGAACTCGAAGCTCGACGTCGTCGGCGGCACGATGGGCGGGCAGGTGATCGACCGGGCCGGCGTCACCGCCGTCTCCAAGATGCCCTCGCGCGAGGAGACCCTCGGCGTCATCCTCGGCATGCTCACGAGCCCCGCCGCGGGG
The DNA here is from genome assembly GCA_963799455.1 of uncultured Alphaproteobacteria bacterium. GTDB lineage: Bacteria > Pseudomonadota > Alphaproteobacteria > Rhodobacterales > Rhodobacteraceae > CAWCXF01. The sequence continues at coordinate 1,618,984 of CAWCXF010000008.1, forward strand.
CTCGCCGGCGCGCTGGCGTCGCCGGGGTCGGGGATCGCGGGGGCCATCGGCGCTCCGGGGTCGGCGATCGCCGGGATCGTCGCCACCAAGGCCGAGGCGGCCTGAACCATCTGATCCGACAACTCACTGGAGAGTGACATGGCTGATATCGAGAAGCTGGCCGAGGACATCGTCGGCCTGACCCTGCTGGAGGCCCAGAGCCTCAAGGATCTGCTCAAGGACAAGTACGGCATCGAGCCCGCCGCCGGCGGCGGCATGATGATGGCCGCCGCGCCCGCGGCCGACGGCGGGGCCGCCGCGCCCGCCGCCGAGGAGCAGACCGAGTTCGACGTGATCCTGAAGGCCGCCGGCGCCCAGAAGATCAACGTCATCAAGGAGGTCCGCGCGATCACCGGGCTCGGGCTCAAGGAGGCCAAGGATTTGGTCGAGGCCGGCGGCAAGGCCGTCAAGGAGCAGGTCTCCAAGGACGAGGCCGAGACCATCAAGGGCAAGCTCGAGGCCGCCGGCGCCGAGGTCGAGCTGAAGTGATCGCGCCGCTGCGATCATCCCGGACCTGATCCGGGGTCTCACGGCGTCGCACGCGATCCGGGCCGCTCGCATCGCGCCCGCGTGAGCCCTTCTCGCCGCGCCGCGGCGGGGGGTTGAAACAGGCCGGCTTCGGGGCCACATCCCGAGGCCGACCACATCTCGTCAACCGCTTCCTGGAGACGGCCACCCGTGCGGGGCCGTCCCTTGGGCGCGGCGCCGCGGATCGGGCAGACGACCTTGGGACGGTCGTCCGGAATGGATCGCGGCACCCCCTGCTGTCCCTGGACGAGCGCCGGTCCCCGACGGCCGCTCCGTCCGCGCGACGCGAAAGGCGACCAATGCCCCAGAGCTACATCGGCCAGAAGCGGCTAAGGAAGTATTACGGCAAGATCCGCGAAGTGCTGGAGATGCCGAACCTCATCGAGGTGCAGAAGTCGTCCTACGACCTGTTCCTGCGCTCGGGGCTGGAGGAGCGGCCGACCGACGGCGAGGGCATCATGGGCGTGTTCCAGTCCGTGTTCCCGATCAAGGACTTCAACGAGACCGCCGTGCTGGAGTTCGTGCGCTACGAGCTCGAGCGCCCCAAGTACGACGTGGAGGAGTGCCAGCAGCGCGACATGACCTACGCGGCACCCCTCAAGGTGACGCTGCGCCTGATCGTGTTCGACATGGACGAGGACACCGGCGCCAAGTCCGTCAAGGACATCAAGGAGCAGGACGTGTTCATGGGCGACATGCCCCTGATGACGCCCAACGGCACCTTCATCGTCAACGGCACCGAGCGGGTCATCGTCTCCCAGATGCACCGCTCCCCGGGCGTCTTCTTCGACCACGACAAGGGCAAGACGCACTCGTCGGGCAAGCTCCTCTTCGCGTGCCGGATCATCCCCTATCGCGGCTCCTGGCTCGACTTCGAGTTCGACGCCAAGGACAGCGTGTTCGCGCGCATCGACCGTCGCCGGAAGCTGCCGGTGACGACGCTGCTCTACGCGCTGGGCCTCGATCAGGAAGGCATCATGGATGCCTACTACGAGACGGTGGACTTCCGTCTGGAGAAGAACCGCGGCTGGGTGACGCGCTTCTTCCCCGAGCGCATCCGCGGCACGAGGCCCGCCACCGACCTGGTGGACGCCGCCACCGGCGAGGTGATCGCCGAGGCCGGCAAGAAGGTCACGCCGCGCGCCGTCAAGGCGCTGATCGACGAGGGCCGCGTGAGCGACCTCCTGGTCCCGTTCGACGACATCGTCGGCCGCTTCGCCGCGCGCGACATCATCGACGAGCAGACCGGCGCGATCCATGTCGAGGCGGGCGAGGAGCTCACCTGGGAGGTGGACCGCGACGGCGTGGTGACGGGCGGCACGCTCAAGGCGCTCCTGGACGCGGGCGTCGAGACCATCCCGGTGCTCGACATCGACAACGTCACCGTCGGCCCCTACATCCGCAACACCATGGCTCAGGACAAGAACCTGAACCGTGAGCAGGCCCTGATGGACATCTACCGCGTCATGCGCCCCGGCGAGCCGCCGACCGTGGACGCGGCCTCGGCGCTCTTCGACCAGCTCTTCTTCGACCCCGAGCGCTACGACCTCTCGGCGGTGGGCCGCGTGAAGATGAACATGCGCCTCGACCTCGACGCCGACGACACCGTGCGCACGCTCAGGCGCGAGGACATCATCGCCTGCATCAAGGCGCTGGTGGAGCTGCGCGACGGGCGCGGGGAGATCGACGACATCGACCACCTGGGCAACCGGCGCGTGCGCTCGGTGGGCGAGCTGATGGAGAACCAGTACCGCGTAGGCCTCCTCAGGATGGAGCGCGCGATCAAGGAGCGCATGTCCTCGGTCGAGATCGACACGGTGATGCCGCAGGATCTGATCAACGCCAAGCCCGCGGCGGCCGCGGTGCGCGAGTTCTTCGGCTCCTCGCAGCTGTCGCAGTTCATGGACCAGACCAACCCGCTCTCGGAGGTGACGCACAAGCGCCGCCTCTCGGCGCTGGGGCCCGGGGGCCTCACGCGCGAGCGCGCGGGCTTCGAGGTGCGCGACGTGCACCCGACGCATTACGGCCGGATGTGCCCGATCGAGACGCCCGAGGGCCCCAACATCGGCCTCATCAACTCGCTCGCCACCTTCGCGCGGGTCAACAAGTACGGCTTCATCGAGACGCCTTACCGCCGCGTCGTCGACGGTCAGGTGACCGACGAGGTCCAGTACATGTCGGCCACCGAGGAGATGCGCCACACCGTCGCCCAGGCCAACGCCAAGCTCGACGCCGAGGGGCGCTTCGTCAACGAGTTCGTCTCGGCGCGCCAGTCGGGCGACTACATGCTCCAGCCGCCCGAGAACGTGGACCTCATCGACGTCTCCCCGAAGCAGCTCGTCTCGGTCGCGGCCTCGCTGATCCCGTTCCTGGAGAACGACGACGCCAACCGCGCGCTGATGGGCTCGAACATGCAGCGCCAGGCGGTGCCGCTCCTGCGCGCCGAGGCGCCCTACATCGGCACCGGCATCGAGCAGAAGGTGGCCGAGGACTCGGGCGCCGCCATCATGGCGCGGCGCTCGGGCGTGATCGACCAGGTGGACGCGCAGCGCATCGTCGTGCGCGCGACCGAGGACGTGGGCCTCGGCGACGCGGGCGTGGACATCTACCGCCTGAGGAAGTTCCAGCGCTCGAACCAGAACACCTGCATCAACCAGCGTCCGCTGGTGAAGGTGGGCGACCGGGTCGTGAAGGGCGAGGTCATCGCCGACGGCCCCTCCACGGACCTCGGCGAGCTGGCGCTCGGCAAGAACGTGATCGTCGCGTTCATGCCTTGGAACGGCTACAACTACGAGGACTCGATCCTGATCTCGGAGCGGATCACCCGCGACGACGTGTTCACCTCGGTCCACATCGACGAGTTCGAGGTCGCGGCCCGCGACACCAAGCTCGGCCCCGAGGAGATCACCCGCGACATCCCCAACGTCGGCGAGGAGGCGCTGCGCAACCTCGACGAGGCGGGCATCGTCTACATCGGCGCCGAGGTCGGACCGGCCGACATCTTGGTGGGCAAGATCACCCCCAAGGGCGAGTCCCCCATGACGCCCGAGGAGAAGCTGCTGCGCGCCATCTTCGGCGAGAAGGCGTCGGACGTGCGCGACACCTCGCTGCGCCTGCCGCCCGGCGACTTCGGAACGGTCGTGGAGGTGCGCGTCTTCAACCGCCACGGCGTCGAGAAGGACGAGCGCGCGCTCCAGATCGAGCGCGAGGAGGTCGAGCGCCTGGCGCGCGACCGCGACGACGAGCGCACCATCCTCGACCGCAACATCTACGCCCGCCTGCGCTCGATGATCGAGGGCAAGACGGCGGTGAGGGGGCCGAAGGGCGTGCGCCCGAACGCGCGCATCGACGACGCGCTGCTGGGCTCGCTCTCGCGCGGCCAGTGGTGGCAGCTCGCGCTCGAGGGCGAGGGCGACGCGGGCCAGGTCGAGGCGCTCAACGAGCAGTACCAGGCCCAGAAGCGCATCCTGGAGGCGCGCTTCGAGGACAAGGTGGAGAAGGTGCGCCGCGGCGACGACCTCCCCCCCGGCGTGATGAAGATGGTCAAGGTCTTTGTCGCGGTGAAGCGCAAGCTCCAGCCCGGCGACAAGATGGCCGGGCGTCACGGCAACAAGGGCGTGGTCTCGCGCGTGGTGCCGATCGAGGACATGCCCTTCCTCGGCGACGGCACGCCCGTGGACCTCGTGCTCAACCCGCTCGGCGTGCCGAGCCGCATGAACGTGGGCCAGATCCTCGAGACCCACATGGGCTGGGCCGCGCGGGGCTTGGGCATCCGGGTGGACGAGGCGCTGGGAGAGTATCGCCGGACGGGCGACCTGACGCCCGTGCGCGAGGCGATGCGGATCGCCTATGGCGACGACGTGTTCGAGGAGGGCATCTCGGGCATGGACGAGGAGACGCTGCTGGAGGTGGCGGGCAACGTCACCGAGGGCGTGCCGATCGCCACGCCCGTCTTCGACGGCGCCAAGGAGGCCGATGTCAACGACGCGCTCCTGCGCGCGGGCTTCTCGCAGTCGGGCCAGTCCGACCTCTTCGACGGGCGCACGGGCGAGAGGTTCGCGCGCCCCGTGACGGTGGGGATCAAGTATCTGCTGAAGCTGCACCACCTGGTGGACGACAAGATCCACGCGCGCTCGACCGGCCCCTACAGCCTCGTCACCCAGCAGCCCTTGGGCGGCAAGGCGCAGTTCGGCGGCCAGCGCTTCGGCGAGATGGAGGTCTGGGCGCTCGAGGCCTACGGCGCGGCCTACACGCTCCAGGAGATGCTCACCGTGAAGTCCGACGACGTGGCCGGGCGCACCAAGGTCTACGAGTCGATCGTCAAGGGCGAGGACAACTTCGAGGCGGGCGTGCCGGAGAGCTTCAACGTGCTGGTCAAGGAGGTCCGCGGCCTGGGCCTCAACATGGAACTGCTGGACGCGGAGGTGGAGGAATAGGGCGCCCGGAGGTGGGTAGCGCCCACCCTCGCCCTGACCGCTCCGTCCCCCGCGACCTGCTCCGAGGATTCGACACGATGAACCAGGAACTGACCACCAACCCGTTCAACCCGATCGCGGCGCCCAAGGCGTTCGACGAGATCAAGATCTCGCTGGCCTCCCCCGAGCGGATCCTCAGCTGGTCCTACGGCGAGATCAAGAAGCCCGAGACGATCAACTACCGCACCTTCAAGCCCGAGCGCGACGGGCTGTTCTGCGCGCGCATCTTCGGTCCGATCAAGGACTACGAGTGCCTGTGCGGCAAGTACAAGCGCATGAAGTATCGCGGCGTCGTGTGCGAGAAGTGCGGCGTCGAGGTGACGCTGCAGAAGGTGCGCCGCGAGCGCATGGGCCACATCGAGCTCGCCGCCCCCGTCGCGCACATCTGGTTCCTGAAGTCGCTGCCCTCGCGCATCGGGCTGATGCTCGACATGACGCTGCGCGACCTGGAGCGGATCCTCTACTTCGAGAACTACGTCGTCATCGAGCCGGGGCTCACCGACCTCACCTACGGGCAGCTGATGTCCGAGGAGGAGTTCATGGACGCCCAGGACCAGTACGGCACGGACGCCTTCACCGCCGGCATCGGCGCCGAGGCGATCCGCGAGATGCTGGCCCAGATCGACCTCGACGCCGAGGCCGCGCAGCTTCGCGCCGACCTCAAGGAGGCCACCGGCGAGCTGAAGCCGAAGAAGATCATCAAGCGCCTCAAGATCGTCGAGAACTTCCTCGAATCGGGCAACCGGCCCGAATGGATGGTGCTCACGGTCGTCCCCGTGATCCCGCCCGAGCTGCGCCCCCTGGTGCCGCTCGACGGGGGCCGCTTCGCCACCTCCGACCTCAACGACCTCTACCGGCGCGTCATCAACCGCAACAACCGCTTGAAGCGGCTGATCGAGCTGCGCGCGCCCGACATCATCGTGCGCAACGAGAAGCGGATGCTCCAGGAGTCGGTGGACGCGCTCTTCGACAACGGCCGCCGGGGCCGCGTCATCACGGGCGCCAACAAGCGGCCCCTGAAGTCGCTGTCGGACATGCTCAAGGGCAAGCAGGGGCGCTTCCGCCAGAACCTGCTCGGCAAGCGCGTGGACTTCTCGGGCCGCTCGGTCATCGTGACCGGGCCCGAGCTGAAGCTGCACCAGTGCGGGCTGCCGAAGAAGATGGCCTTGGAGCTCTTCAAGCCGTTCATCTACTCCAAGCTCGAGGCGCAGGGGCACTCCTCCACCGTCAAGCAGGCCAAGAAGCTCGTCGAGAAGGAGCGCCCCGAGGTCTGGGACATCCTCGACGAGGTGATCCGCGAGCACCCGGTGATGCTCAACCGCGCGCCGACGCTCCACCGCCTCGGCATCCAGGCGTTCGAGCCGGTGCTGATCGAGGGCAAGGCGATCCAGCTCCACCCGCTGGTCTGCTCGGCCTTCAACGCCGACTTCGACGGCGACCAGATGGCCGTGCACGTGCCGCTCTCGCTCGAGGCGCAGCTCGAGTGCCGCGTCCTGATGATGAGCACCAACAACGTGCTCTCGCCCGCCAACGGCGCGCCGATCATCGTGCCCTCGCAGGACATGATCCTCGGCCTCTACTACATCACGCTGGAGCGCGAGGGGATGCCGGGCGAGGGGATGGCCTTCGCCTCGGTGGACGAGGTCGAGCACGCGCTCGCCGCCGGCGAGGTGCACCTGCACTCGCGCATCACCGCGCGCATCAAGCAGATCGACGAGGAGGGCCAGGAGGTCGTGCGCCGCTTTGAGACGACCCCCGGCCGCATCCGGCTCGGCGCCTTGCTGCCGGCCAACGCCAAGGCGCCGTTCGACCTCGTCAACCGGCTCCTGCGCAAGAAGGAGGTGCAGCAGGTCATCGACACCGTCTACCGCTACTGCGGCCAGAAGGAGTCGGTGATCTTCTGCGACCAGATCATGACGATCGGCTTCCGCGAGGCGTTCAAGGCCGGCATCTCGTTCGGCAAGGACGACATGGTGGTGCCCGAGGCCAAGTGGTCGCTCGTGGAGGAGACCCGCGGCCAGGTCACCGACTTCGAGCAGCAGTACATGGACGGGCTCATCACCCAGGGCGAGAAGTACAACAAGGTCGTGGACGCCTGGTCGAAGTGCAACGACAAGGTCACCGAGGCGATGATGTCCGCCATCTCGACCCCGCGGCACGACGAGAACGGCGCCGAGATGGAGCCGAACTCCGTCTACATGATGGCGCATTCGGGCGCGCGGGGCTCGGTCACGCAGATGAAGCAGCTCGGCGGCATGCGCGGGCTGATGGCCAAGCCCTCCGGCGAGATCATCGAGACGCCGATCATCTCGAACTTCAAGGAAGGGCTCACCGTGCTGGAGTACTTCAACTCCACCCACGGCGCTCGCAAGGGCCTCTCCGACACGGCGCTCAAGACGGCCAACTCGGGCTACCTCACCCGGCGCCTGGTGGACGTGGCGCAGGACTGCATCGTGCGGATGCACGACTGCGGCACCGACCGCTCGATCACCGCGTCCGCGGCCGTCAACGACGGCGAGGTGGTGGCCTCGCTGTCGGAGCGCGTGCTGGGCCGCGTCGTGGCCGAGGACGTGCTCAGGCCCGGCACCGAGGAGGTGCTCGTCAAGGAGGGCGACCTCATCGACGAGCGCATCGCCGACCGCATCGAGGAGGCGGCGGTGGTGGCCATGCGCATCCGCTCGCCGCTCACCTGCGAGGCGGAGGAGGGCGTCTGCGCCGCCTGCTACGGGCGGGATCTGGCCCGCGGCACGCTCGTCAACCAGGGCGAGGCGGTGGGCATCATCGCCGCGCAGTCGATCGGCGAGCCCGGCACGCAGCTGACGATGCGGACCTTCCACATCGGCGGCGTGGCGCAGGGCGGCCAGCAGTCGTTCCTGGAGGCCTCGGCCGACGGGACGATCGAGTATCGCAACGCGAACGTGCTGAAGAACGCCGCGGGCGAGATCATCGTCATCGGCCGCAACATGGTGCTCGCCGTCATGGACGACGGCGAGGAGCGCGCGACCCACAAGATCGGCTACGGCACCAAGCTCTTCGTCACCGAGGGCCAGGCGGTCTCGCGCGGCGACAAGCTCTTCGAGTGGGACCCCTACACGCTGCCCATCGTGGCCGAGGTGACGGGGCGCGCGCGGCTCGTCGATCTCGTCACCGGCCTGTCGGTGCGCGACGTGACCGACGAGGCCACCGGCATGAGCCAGAAGATCGTCACCGACTGGCGCTCGGCCCCGAAGGGCTCGGCCTTGAAGCCCGAGATCATCTTGATGGACGAGGACGGCGAGCCGGTGCGGCTCGCCTCCGGCAACCCCGCGACCTACCCGATGTCGGTTGACGCGGTGCTGTCGGTCGAGGACGGCCAGGAGGTGCGCGCGGGCGACGTGATCGCGCGCATCCCGCGAGAGGGCGCCAAGACCAAGGACATCACCGGCGGCCTGCCGCGGGTGGCGGAGCTGTTCGAGGCGCGCCGTCCCAAGGACCACGCGATCATCGCCGAGATCGACGGCACGGTGCGCTACGGCAAGGACTTCAAGAACAAGCGCCGGATCGCCATCGTGCCCGACGACGAGTCGCGCGAGCCCGTCGAGTACATGGTGCCCAAGGGCAAGCACATCCCCGTGGCCGAGGGGGACCACGTCCAGAAGGGCGACTACATCATGGACGGCAACCCCGCGCCGCACGACATCCTGGCGATCATGGGGGTCGAGGCGCTCGCGGACTACATGATCAACGAGGTGCAGGAGGTCTACCGCCTCCAGGGCGTGAAGATCAACGACAAGCACATCGAGGTCATCGTCCGCCAGATGCTCCAGAAATGGGAGATCCAGGACTCGGGCGAGACGACGCTGCTGAAGGGCGAACACGTCGACAAGGCGGAGTTCGACACGATGAACGAGAAGGCGGTGGCCGACGGCCGGCGCCCAGCCGAGGGCGAGCCGATCCTGCTCGGCATCACCAAGGCCTCGCTCCAGACGCGCTCGTTCATCTCCGCCGCCTCCTTCCAGGAGACCACGCGGGTGCTGACCGAGGCCAGCGTGCAGGGCAAGCGCGACAAGCTCGTGGGGCTCAAGGAGAACGTGATCGTCGGGCGGCTGATCCCGGCGGGCACGGGCGGGGCCACCAAGCAGGTGCGCCGCATCGCCACCGAGCGCGACCACAAGGTGATCGAGGCGCGCCGCGCCGAGGCCGAGGCCGCGGCGGCCCTCGCCGCTCCGGTCGAGGTGGACGTGATGGAGCGCAGGGAGGAGCGCGAGGAGCTGCGCGACCCCTTCGCCGCCATCCCCGAGAGCCGGGATTGATCCCGGCCCTCTGGGCTCGCATCGCCGACGAAGGGCCGCGGCGCGTCGCCGCGGCCCTTCGCACGCCGGCCGTCCCGTGACCGACGCGTCCCCGGCCGAGGGCGCCTCCCGTCGCGGCCCCGCGCTGATGACGCTCTCGATGCTGGCCTTCACGCTCAACGACACCGGCATGAAGGCGCTCGCCGGCGAGATGCCGCTCGTGCAGGCGCTGTTCCGTAAGCGTCCGGGCTCCCTGCACTGCCGGAGGCGGGGCTACGGGGAGATGATGTCCATTAGGAGATGATGGACACTATCGGGACCTCGGGGTGGGTGGACGACGCAAGCGCAGGGTGTGGTCGGACGCCGAGAAGCGGATGATCTGCGTGCAGGCACGGCTGCCCGGCATCTCCGTGAGCCAGGTCGCGCGGCGCTACGACGTCAACGCCAACCTAGTGTTCAGCTGGCTGAGGAACCCGCGCTTCGCGCCCGACGAGGCGGCCGTGGAGGAGCACGTGGGGTTCCTTCCGGTCGAGATCGTCGATGCCGGTGTGGAGCCAGATCGCGAGCCCGTCGAGGCGGATGCGCCGGCGCCTGCGGGCCGGATCGAGCTGGAGCTCGCGGGCGGTCACCGGCTTCAGGTCGTGGGGCCCTACGATCCGGAGGCGCTGGCGCGGCTGATCCGCGGGCTGTCGGGCCCGTGATCCCGGTCCCTGTGGGCACGCGGGTCTGGCTCGCGGCGGGGGTGACCGACATGCGCCGCGGCTTCGCCTCGCTGGCGGCGCAGATCGAGAAGACCCTCGAGCTCGACCCCTATGCCGGGCACCTCTTCATCTTCCGGGGCAGACGCGGCGACCTGATCAAGGTGATCTGGTTCGACGGGCAGGGCTCGTGCCTGTTCTCCAAGAGGCTGGAGCGGGGCCGCTTCGCCTGGCCCTCGGCGAGCGAGGGCAAGGTGGCGCTGACCGCGGCGCAGACGGCGATGCTGCTCGAGGGCCTGGACTGGAGGACCCCGGCCCGCCCATGGCGGCCGCTGAAGGCAGGATAATATCGTCCTGCCAGCCGGTTGGGGATCCCCAACCGGCACCTCGCCATGCTATCATCGGCCATGCTCGACGAGGCCGTGCCGCTGCCCGAGGACCCTGGCGATCTGAAGGCCCTCGCACGGCTCCTGATCGCCGAGGTGAAGGCCCAGGCGCTGCTGATCGAGAAGCTGCGCCATCAGCTCGCGGGCCACCGGGCACACCGGTTCGGCCCCTCGGGCGAGAGCGCCGACCAGCTCCAGCTGGCGCTCGAGGCGAGCGAGGTGGCGGCCGGCGCCATCATGGGCCGGCTGCGGCTCCCCGAGGAGGACGAGGACGAGGAGGCGCGCCGTCCGAAGCGCCGACCGATCCCCGACCACGTCCCGCGCATGGAGGTCGAGATCGCGCCGGCCGAGGAGGCCTGCGCTCGCTGCGGGGGCCGCCTCCGACGCCTGGGCGAGGACGTGACCGAGGAGCTCGAGTACGTGCCGGGGCGCTTCGTCGTGAACCGCATCACCCGACCGCGCCTCGCCTGCTCGGGCTGCGAGCGCTTCGTGCAGGCGCCGCTTCCCTCACGGCCCATCGAACGCGGTCGCCCGGGGCCGGGGCTGCTGGCCCACGTCCTCGTCTCGAAGTTCGGCAACCATCTTCCCCTGTACCGCCAGAGCACGATCTACGCCCGCGACGGGCTCGACCTGGACCGCTCCACCCTCGCGGACTGGGTCGGGCGATCGACGGCGCTGCTGGAGCCGCTCGCGGCCGCCATCGGGCGGCACGCCCTCGGCGGCGAGGCGCTGTTCGCCGACGACACCCCCGTGGCCATGCTCGCCCCCGGCCGCGGCAGGACCACCACGGCGCGGATGTGGGTCTACGTGCGCGACGAGCGGCCCTGGGGCGGGCCGGCGCCGCCCGCGGCCTGGTACCAGTTCTCCCCCGATCGCCGGGGCGAGCACCCGCAGCGCCACCTGAAGACCTTCGCCGGCTGGATGCACGCGGACGACTACGCGGGCTTCAGGGAGCTGTACCGGAAGGACGCCGTCCGTGAGGTCGCCTGCCTGGCCCACGTCCGGCGCAAGTTCGTCGACGTCCACCGCTCGCAAGGCTCCGCGATCGCCGAGGAAGCGATCCGGCGCATCGCCGAGCTCTACGCGGTCGAGAAGGCGGCGCGCGGCCGGCCGCCCGAGGAGAGGGCGCGCCTGCGCCAGGCCGACGCCCGTCCCGTCCTCGACGACCTCGAGGCCTGGCTCGCCGCTCAGCTGCCCGCCCTGTCGGGCAAGACCCCGCTCGCGGCCGCCATCCGCCACGCCCTCGTGCGCCTGCCCAAGCTCAGGCCCTACCTCGAGCACGGCACCCTGGAGGCGGAGAACAACGCAGCCGAGCGCGCCATGAGGCCGATCGCCCTCGGGCGGAAGAACTACCTCTTCGTGGGCTCGCAGGCCGGCGGCCGCGCCGCCGCGGTGGCCTACACCCTGATCGAGACCGCCAAGCTCTGAACGGCGCCGACCCCGAGGCCTGGCTCGCCGACACCCTGGCCCGCATCCCGGACCACAAGATCACCCGCCTCGACGAACTCATGCCCTGGAACCACCCCTCAGCGCGGTGACGCCGGACGCATACGGCCTTCACGCTCAACGACACCGGCATGAGGCGCTCGCCGGCGAGATGCCGCTCGTGCAGGCGCTGTTCCTGCGCGGGTTGCTGACGGTCGCGGTCCTCGGCGCGCTGGCCTGGCGGGCGGGCGCCCTGCGGCCGCCTCGGGCCCCGGCGGACCGGCTGTGGCTGGCGGCGCGCACCGCGGGCGAGGTCGGCGCGGCGGTGTTCTTCGTCACCGCGCTCTTCCACATGCCGCTCGCCAACGTCACCGCGATCCTCCAGGCGCTGCCGCTGACGGTGACAGCCGCCGGCGCTCTGCTGCTCGGCGAGCGGGTCGGCCCCCGCCGCTGGGCCGCGGTGGCCGTCGGGCTCGTCGGCGTCCTGCTGATCGTGCGGCCGGGCACCGAGGGCTTCGACGCCTACTCGCTCTCCGCCCTGGCCTCGGTGCTCTTCGTGACGCTGCGCGACGTGGCCACACGGCGGATGGGCCGGACCGTTCCCTCGCTCACGGTGGCGCTCACGGCCGCGCTCGGGGTCACGGCGCTCGCGGGCGCGGCGCTGCCGGGCGTGGAGTGGGTGCCGGTGAGCCCGGCGGCGGGCGCGCTCCTCGCGGGCTCGGCGGTGTTCATCGTCGCGGCCTACCTGCTGTCGGTCGCGGTGATGCGGGCGGGCGAGGTCTCGGCGACCGCGCCGTTCCGCTACACCGGCCTCCTCTGGGCGCTGATCGCGGGGCTGGTGGCGTTCGGGGACTGGCCGCGCCCCCTCACCCTCGCGGGCGCCGCGATCGTGGTCGGGGCCGGGCTCTTCACGCTGCGGCGCGAGCGCGCCGCCGGCGGTCCCGCCGCCACGCGCGCCTCGCATCGCGGCCTCAGGCCGCGCTAGGTCGGCCGCGGCCTCGGGGGCGGCGCAGGGAGATCGCGGCCGCGGGCGGAACGGGGACGCCCGGCGGCTTGGGCTGCGCCGGCCCCCTGGGCGCCGGCAGGTTAAGCGGCTGTTGACACCCCCCGGCGGCCCCCCTATATCGCCGCAACTCGCTCGGGGGTGCCCTTCGAGCGGTGTTCACGATCGCTTTGGCCACGATCCGGGCCCCGGCCCCGATCCTCTGGATGCCAGCCGCTCCCCTGCGGGGGATGTCGGCCCGTCTTCGCGTTCCGCCATCGGCGCGTATCCGGTCGTTCCGCGCGGCCATCAGACCTCAAGGCCGCCGCGCGGCCGATCACATCACGGGGACCGAGCCCACATGCCGACGATCCAGCAGCTCATCCGCCACCCGCGCCAGCCCAAGGTCAAGCGCTCGAAGTCGCTGCACCTGGAGGGCTGCCCGCAAAAGCGCGGCGTATGCACCCGCGTCTACACCACCACGCCGAAGAAGCCGAACTCGGCCATGCGCAAGGTCGCCAAGGTGCGGCTGACCAACGGCTTCGAGGTCATCAGCTACATCCCCGGCGAGAGCCACAACCTCCAGGAGCACTCGGTGGTGCTGATCCGCGGCGGCCGCGTCAAGGATCTGCCCGGCGTGCGCTACCACATCCTGCGCGGCGTGCTCGACACCCAAGGCGTCAAGAACCGCAAGCAGCGGCGCTCGAAGTACGGCGCCAAGCGGCCGAAGTGACCTGAGCGCCGGCCAGGTCGTCCCCGCGCAGGCGGGGATCTCCCGCGGCCGAGCATCCCCGGGTCAGGCCCGGGGCGACGAGAAGGGCGCCGAGGGGCGCACGACGAGGAGAACGAGATGTCCCGCCGCCACGCCGCCGAGAAGCGCGAGATCCTGCCCGACGCCAAGTACGGCGACAAGGTGCTGACCAAGTTCATGAACAACCTGATGTCGCACGGCAAGAAGTCGGTCGCCGAGACGATCGTCTACAACGCCATGGAGCGCGTCGAGGATCGCCTCAAGCGCTCGCCGATCGAGGTGTTCATCGAGGCGCTCGACAACATCAAGCCCTCGGTCGAGGTCCGCTCGCGCCGGGTCGGCGGCGCCACCTACCAGGTGCCCGTCGAGGTCCGCCCCGAGCGCCGCGAGGCGCTGGCGATCCGCTGGCTGATCGACAGCTCGCGCAAGCGCAACGAGCACACCATGGAGGAGCGCCTCGCCGGCGAGCTGGTGGACGCGGTCAACGGCCGCGGCACCGCCGTCAAGAAGCGCGAGGACACCCACAAGATGGCCGACGCCAACAAGGCGTTCAGCCACTACCGCTGGTAATCTGGATCCGAGGAGCCTCGCACATGGCCCGCGACTACCCGCTCGAGCGCTACCGCAACTTCGGCATCATGGCGCACATCGACGCCGGCAAGACGACGACGACCGAGCGCATCCTGTTCTACACCGGCAAGTCGCACAACATGGGCGAGGTGCATGACGGCGCCGCGACCATGGACTGGATGGAGCAGGAGCAGGAGCGGGGCATCACGATCACCTCCGCTGCGACGACCACCTTCTGGGAGCGCACCGAGACCGGCGAGAAGGCCCTGAGCCCGAAGTTCCGCTTCAACATCATCGACACGCCCGGCCACGTCGACTTTACCATCGAGGTCGAGCGCTCGCTCGCGGTGCTCGACGGCGCGGTGGCCGTGCTCGACGCCAACGCCGGCGTCGAGCCGCAGACCGAGACCGTCTGGCGCCAGGCCGACCGCTACAAGGTGCCGCGCATCGTCTTCGTCAACAAGATGGACAAGATCGGCGCGGACTTCTTCAACTGCGTGCGCATGATCGCCGACCGCACGGGCGCCGTGCCCGCGCCGGTGCAGATCCCGATCGGATCGGAGAGCGATCTCGAGGGCATCGTCGATCTGATCACGATGAAGGAGTGGGTCTGGCAGAGCGAGGATCTGGGCGCCTCCTGGGTCGTCCAAGACGTGCGCGAGAGCCTGCGCGAGCTGGCCGAGGAGTGGCGCGGCAAGCTGATCGAGACCGCCGTCGAGCAGGACGACGCGGTGATGGAGGCCTACCTCGAAGGCGAGGAGCCCGACGTCCCGACGCTGCGGCGGCTGATCCGCAAGGGCACGCTGGCGCTCGACTTCGTGCCGGTCCTCGCGGGCTCGGCGTTCAAGAACAAGGGCGTCCAGCCGCTCCTCAACGCCGTCGTGGACTTCCTGCCCTCCCCGCTCGACGTGGTGGACTACATGGGCTTCCGCCCCGGCGACGAGACCGAGACGCGCGACGTGGCGCGGCGCGCCGACGACGCCATGCCGTTCGCGGGGCTCGCCTTCAAGATCATGAACGACCCCTTCGTGGGCTCGCTGACCTTCACGCGCGTCTACTCTGGCACGCTGAAGAAGGGCGACGCGCTGCAGAACTCCACCAAGGGCTCCAAGGAGCGGGTGGGGCGCATGATGATGATGCACTCCAACGACCGCACCGAGATCGACGAGGCCTTCGCGGGCGACATCATCGCGCTCGCGGGCCTCAAGAACACCACCACGGGCGACACGATCTGCGCCCAGCACGACCCGGTGGTCTTGGAGACGATGACCTTCCCCGATCCGGTGATCGAGATCGCGATCGAGCCCAAGACCAAGGCCGACCAGGAGAAGATGTCCCAGGGGCTCCAGCGGCTCGCCGCGGAGGATCCATCCTTCCGGGTCGAGACCGACATGGAGTCGGGCCAGACGATCATGAAGGGGATGGGCGAGCTTCACCTCGACATCCTGGTCGACCGCCTCAAGCGCGAGTTCAAGGTCGAGGCCAACATCGGCGCGCCGCAGGTGGCCTATCGCGAGACCATCGGCCACGAGATCGAGCACACCTACACCCACAAGAAGCAGTCGGGCGGCTCGGGCCAGTTCGCCGAGGTCAAGCTCGTCATCGCCCCCACCGAGCCGGGCGAGGGCTACTCCTTCGAGAGCCGCATCGTCGGCGGCGCGGTCCCGAAGGAGTACGTGCCGGGCGTCGAGAAGGGCATCAAGTCGGTGCTCGACTCCGGCCCGCTGGCGGGCTTCCCCGTCATCGACATCAAGGCGGCGCTCGTGGACGGCAAGTTCCACGACGTGGACTCCTCGGTGCTCGCCTTTGAGATCGCCTCGCGGATGTGCATGAGGGAGGGGCTGCGGCGCGCGGGCGCCAAGCTGCTGGAGCCCATCATGAAGGTCGAGGTGGTGACGCCCGAGGACTACACCGGCTCGATCATCGGGGATCTCACCTCGCGGCGCGGGCAGGTGACGGGGCAGGACTCCCGCGGCAACGCGATCGCCATCGCCGCCTTCGTGCCGCTCGCCAACATGTTCGGCTACATCAACCAGCTTCGGTCGATGTCGTCGGGCCGGGCGCAGTTCACGATGCAGTTCGACCACTACGATCCGGTCCCGCACAACATCTCCGAGGAGATCCAGGCGAAATACGCCTGACCTCCGGCCGGTCCCCGAGCGGGGCCGGCGTCCCCTGCACATGGCGGGCCCCGAGCCCGCCCCCGACACGAGAAGGAGGCCCCCCATGGCCAAGGCGAAGTTCGAGCGCACGAAGCCGCATGTGAACATCGGGACGATTGGTCACGTGGACCACGGCAAGACGACGCTGACGGCGGCGATCACGAAGTATTTCGGGGATTTCCAGGCCTACGACAAGATCGACGGGGCGCCCGAGGAGAAGGCGCGGGGGATCACGATCTCGACGGCTCACGTGGAGTACGAGACGGACGCGCGGCACTACGCGCATGTCGACTGCCCCGGGCATGCGGACTACGTGAAGAACATGATCACGGGTGCGGCGCAGATGGACGGGGCGATCCTCGTCGTGAGCGCGGCCGACGGCCCGATGCCGCAGACGCGCGAGCACATCCTCCTGGGGCGCCAGGTGGGGATCCCCACGATGGTGGTCTACATGAACAAGGTGGACCAGGTCGACGACGAGGAGCTCCTGGAGCTCGTCGAGATGGAGATCCGCGAGCTTTTGTCGAAGTACGACTACCCCGGCGACGACATCCCGATCGTGCGCGGCTCGGCCTTGGCGGCGATGAACGGGACCGATCCGGAGGTGGGCGAGGCCTCGATCCGGGCGCTGATGGAGGCGGTGGACGGGTTCATCCCGACGCCCGAGCGGCCCGTCGACCAGCCCTTCCTGATGCCGGTGGAGGACGTGTTCTCGATCTCGGGGCGCGGCACGGTGGCGACGGGGCGCATCGAGCGCGGGATCGTCAAGGTCGGCGACGAGATGGAGATGGTGGGCATCCGCGACACGCGCAAGACGACCTGCACGGGGGTGGAGATGTTCCGCAAGCTCCTCGACCGGGGCGAGGCGGGCGACAACGTGGGGCTTTTGCTGCGCGGCGTGGACCGCGAGGGGGTCGAGCGCGGGCAGGTGCTGTGCAAGCCCGGCAGCGTGAAGCCGCACAACAAGTTCGAGGCCGAGGCCTACATCCTGACCAAGGAGGAGGGGGGCCGGCACACGCCGTTCTTCGCCAACTACCGGCCGCAGTTCTACTTCCGCACCACGGACGTGACCGGCACCGTGACCTTGGGCGAGGGCACCGAGATGGTGATGCCGGGCGACAACGTGTCCTTCGTGGTGGACCTCATCGCCCCCATCGCCATGGAGGAGAAGCTGCGCTTCGCCATCCGCGAGGGGGGGCGCACCGTCGGCGCAGGCGTGGTGAGCAAGATCCTGGAGTGATCCAGTTCCAGGCGGGGTGTCAGGCCCCGCCCGTCCGCCGGACGTGAGAGACCGGACGCAACAGACAGGCGAGAGAACCCATGCAAAGCCAGAACATCCGCATCCGGTTGAAGGCGTTCGACTACCGCGTGCTCGACGCGAGCACGCAGGAGATCGTCAACACCGCCAAGCGCACGGGCGCCCAGGTCCGCGGGCCGATCCCGCTGCCCAACAAGATCGAGCGCTTCACCGTGCTGCGCGGCCCGCACGTCGACAAGAAGTCCCGCGACCAGTTCGAGATCCGCACCCACAAGCGGCTCCTCGACATCGTGGACCCGACGCCCCAGACGGTGGACGCGCTGATGAAGCTCGACCTCGCCGCCGGCGTCGACGTCGAGATCAAGGTCTGAGGAGGGCGTCATGCTGCGTTCCGGAGTGATCGCCAAGAAGATGGGCATGACCCGCCTGTTCCTGGAGGACGGCCGGCAGGTGCCCGTGACCGTGCTCCAGCTCGACGGGCTCCAGGTCGTGGCCCAGCGCACGGCCGAGCGCGACGGCTACTCGGCCGTCCAGCTCGGCGCGGGCGCGGCGAAGCCCAAGCGCGTGAGCCAGCCGATGCGGGGGCACTTCGCCGCAGCAGGCGTCGCGCCCAAGCGCAAGATCGCGGAGTTCCGCGTGGATCCCTCGAACCTCATCCCGGTGGGCGAGGAGATCACCGCCGACCACTACTTCGAGGGGCAGTTCGTCGACGTGTCCGGCACGTCCATCGGCAAGGGCTTCCAGGGCGCGATGAAGCGGCACAACTTCGGCGGCATGCGCGCCAGCCACGGCGTGTCGATCAGCCACCGCGCCCACGGCTCGACCGGCCAGTGCCAGGATCCCGGCAAGGTGTTCAAGGGCAAGAAGATGGCCGGCCACATGGGCGCCGCCCGCGTGACCACGCAGAACCTCCAGGTGGTCCGCACCGACGCTGATCGCGGGCTCATCATGATCCGCGGCGCGGTGCCGGGCTCGAAGGGCGGATGGGTCACGATCAAGGACGCGGTCAAGAAGCCCGTGCCCGACAACGTCATCTACCCCGCCGCGCTCAAATCCGCCGCCGAGGAGGCCGCCCGCCTCGCCGCCGAGGCCGCGGCCCAGGCCGAGGCCGAGGCGAAGGCCGCCGAGGAGGCGCGGCTGGCCGAGGAGGCCGCGGCGCAGGAGGCGGCGCTGAAGGAGGCCCAGAGCCAGATCGAGGCTCAGAAGGAGGCCGGCACCGACGGCGACGACCCGCAGCCGCCGGCCGACAAGTTCGAGGAGGATCTCTGATGCAGGCCGACGTCATCACGCTCGACGCCGGGAAGGCGGGCTCGGTCGAGCTCGCCGACGAGGTGTTCGGCCTCGAGCCGCGCGCCGACATCCTCCACCGCGTCGTGCGCTGGCAGCGTGCGCGCGCCCAGGCCGGCACCCACAAGGTCAAGACGCGCTCCGAGACGAGCTACTCGGGCAAGAAGATCTACCGCCAGAAGGGGACGGGCAACGCGCGCCACGGCGACCGCAACGCGCCGATCTTCCGCAAGGGCGGCGTCTACAAGGGCCCGACCCCGCGCAGCCACGCGCACGACCTGCCGAAGAAGGTGCGCGCGATGGGGCTGCGCCATGCGCTCAGCGCCAAGGCGGGCGCGGGCGAGCTGGTGGTGATCGAGGATCTGAACCTCGCCGAGGCGAAGACCTCCGCTCTGGCCAAGCGCGTGCGTGCGATGGGCTGGAAGCGGGCGCTGATCATCGACGGCGCCGAGGTGCCCCAGGCGTTCATCCGGGCCGCGGCCAACATCGAGGGGCTCGACGTGCTGCCCTCGATGGGCGCCAACGTCTACGACATCCTGAAGCGCGACACGCTGGTGCTCACCCGCGCCGGCGTCGAGGCGCTGGAGGCGAGGCTGTCGGGCGCCAAGTCGAAGCCCGCGCCCGCCGTCGCAGAGGAGGGCGCCGCGTGACCGCGAGACCCGAGCATTACGACGTGATCCGCAAGCCGCTGATCACCGAGAAGGCGACGATGGCCTCGGATCACGGGGCGGTCGTCTTCGAGGTGGCGATGGACGCCGCCAAGCCCCAGATCAAGGAGGCGGTCGAGGCGCTCTTCGGCGTGAAGGTCAAGAGCGTCAACACCTCCATCCTCAAGGGCAAGGCCAAGCGGTTCCGGGGCGTCAAGGGGCGCCGGGCCGACGTCAAGAAGGCCTACGTCACGCTCCAGGACGGCGCCACCATCGACGTCACCACGGGGCTCTGATAGGGCCCCTCGACTCACCGGCCGCCCCCCCGGGGGCGGCCCGAACGAAACCCTGACGGGAGACGGGAAGCATGGCGCTCAAGTCGTACAAGCCGACGACGCCGGGCCAGCGCGGGCTGGTGCTGATCGACCGTTCGGATCTGTGGTCGGGCCGGCCCGTGAAGTCCCTCACCGAGGGTCTCTCGAAGAAGGCCGGGCGCAACAACACCGGACGGATCACCGCGCGCAGGCGCGGCGGCGGGGCCAAGCGGCTCTACCGCATCGTGGACTTCAGGCGCACCAAGCGGGACACGCCCGCGACCGTGACGCGCATCGAATACGATCCCAACCGCACCGCCTTCATCGCGCTGATCGAGTACGAGGACGGCGAGCAGGCCTACATCCTGGCGCCGCAGCGCCTCGCCGTGGGCGACCGCGTGGTCGCGGGCGCCAAGGTGGACGTGAAGCCCGGCAACGCGATGCCCTTCCAGGGCTTGCCGATCGGCACGATTGTCCACAATGTCGAGATGAAGCCGGGCAAGGGCGGGCAGATCGCGCGCGCGGCGGGCACCTACGCCCAGTTCGTGGGGCGCGACGGCGGCCACGCGCAGATCCGGCTGTCCTCGGGCGAGCTGCGGATGGTGCGCCAGGAGTGCATGTGCACCGTGGGCGCGGTCTCGAACCCCGACAACTCGAACCAGAACTTCGGCAAGGCGGGCCGCACGCGCCACCAGGGCAAGCGCCCGTCGGTGCGCGGCGTCGTCATGAACCCGGTCGACCACCCCCATGGCGGCGGCGAGGGGCGCACCTCGGGCGGACGCCACCCGGTGACGCCCTGGGGCAAGCCCACCAAGGGCCACCGCACGAGGACGAAGGGCAAGGCGTCGGATCGCATGATCATCCGCTCGCGCCACGCCAGGAAGAAGGGGCGCTAGGGATGACGCGATCCGTCTGGAAGGGGCCGTTCGTCGACGCCCACGTGCTCAAGAAGGCCGAGCGCACCCGCGAGTCGGGACGCAACGAGGTGATCCGCATCTGGTCGCGCCGCTCGACCATCCTGCCCCAGTTCGTGGGGCTGACCTTCGGCGTCTACAACGGCAAGAAGCACATCCCCGTGAACGTGACCGAGGACATGATCGGCCAGAAGTTCGGGGAGTACTCTCCGACGCGGACCTACTACGGGCACGCGGCCGACAAGAAGGCGAAGCGGAGGTAGTCATGGCCAAGGAGAAGAACCCCCGCCGCGTGGCCGACAACGAGGCCATGGCCAAGGCGCGCATGCTCAAGACGAGCCCGCAGAAGCTCAACCTCGTCGCCGCGATGATCCGCGGCAAGAAGGTGGGCCATGCGCTCAACGACCTCGCCTTCTCCAAGCGTCGGATCTCGGAGGACGTGCGCAAGTGCCTCCAGTCGGCGATCGCCAACGCCGAGAACAACCACAACCTCGACGTGGACGAGCTGGTCGTCGCCGAGGCCTATGTCGGCAAGAACCTGACGCTGAAGCGCGGCCGGCCGCGCGGGCGCGGGCGCTTCGGCAAGATCGTCAAGCCCTTCGCCGAGATCACGATCCTGGTTCGACAAGTGGAGGAGGCCGCCTGATGGGTCACAAGGTCAACCCGATCGGCATGCGCCTCCAGGTCAACCGGACCTGGGACTCGCGCTGGTACGCCGACACGAAGGACTACGGGAACCTGCTCCTGGAGGATCTGGCGATCCGGGACTTCATCCACCGCGAAGCGAAGCAGGCCGGGGTCTCGAAGGTCATCATCGAGCGCCCGCACCGCAAGTGCCGCGTGACGGTGCACGCCGCGCGGCCCGGCGTCATCATCGGCAAGAAGGGCGCGGACATCGACGCGCTGCGCCGCAAGCTCGCCGCCATGACCAAGAGCGAGCTGCACCTCAACATCGTCGAGATCCGCAAGCCCGAGCTCGACGCGCGGCTGGTGGCCGAGAGCATCGCGCAGCAGCTCGAGCGGCGCGTGTCGTTCCGCCGCGCGATGAAGCGCGCGGTGCAGAACGCGATGCGAATGGGCTCGCTCGGCATCCGCGTCAACGTCGCGGGGCGCCTGGGCGGCTCGGAGATCGCGCGCACCGAATGGTACCGCGAGGGCCGCGTGCCGCTGCACACGCTGCGCGCGGACATCGACTACGCCATGGTCGAGGCCAAGACCCCCTACGGGATCATCGGCATCAAGGTGTGGATCTTCAAAGGCGAGATCCTCGAGCACGACCCGTCGGCTCACGACCGCCGCCAGGAGGAGCTGCAGCAGGGCCCCGCGCCCCGAGGGCTACGAAGGGATAGGGACCGCTGATGCTACAGCCGAAGCGCACCAAGTACCGCAAGCAGCACAAGGGCCGCATCCACGGCGAGGCGAAGGGCGGCTCGACGCTGGCCTTCGGCTCCTACGGGCTGAAGGCGGCGGAGCCCGAGCGCGTCACCGCGCGCCAGATCGAGGCGGCGCGGCGCGCGATGACGCGCCACATGAAGCGCCAGGGGCGGGTCTGGATCCGCATCTTCCCCGACGTGCCGGTCAGCTCGAAGCCCACCGAGGTCCGGATGGGCAAGGGCAAGGGATCGGTCGATTTCTGGGCCGCGAAGGTCAAGCCCGGACGGGTGATGTTCGAGCTTGACGGCGTCAGCGACGCGATCGCGCGTGAGGCGCTCCGCCTGGCGGCGATGAAGCTGCCCATCAAGACGCGCACGATCCAGCGCGAGGACTGGTAGGCGCGGGCGGCGTCCCGGCCGCCGATCCCGCTCGCCGCCCGGCTCGGCGCGGGGCCCCGGCAAGCGATCGGGGGTTGCAAAGGCGGGGGTTGCAAAGGCAGGGCGCTCCGGGTAGCGGGGCGCCTTCGTGAACGAACTCCACCGGACCAGCCGTGACCCGGCGACGGGGCGGCCCGGTGATGTCGGAAAGGACCCGGCGATGGACGCCAAGGAACTCAGGGGCAAGACCCCCGACCAGCTGCGCGAGGCGCTCGTGGGCTTGAAGAAGGAGGCCTTCAACCTGCGCTTCCAGCAGGCCACGAGCCAGCTCGACAACACCGCGCGGATGCGCTCGGTGCGTCGTGACGTGGCGCGGGTGAGGACGATCCTGAACGAGAAGGCGCGAGGCGCGGCGGACGCCGCGGCCGGGGCCGAGACGGTGGAGGGCTGACATGCCGAGGCGGATCCTCTCCGGGACGGTGACGAGCGACAAGAACGAGCAGACCGTGACGGTGCTGGTCGAGCGCCGCTACGCCCACCCGCTGCTGAAGAAGACCGTGCGCGCGACCAAGAAGTACCGCGCCCACGACCCCGACAACACGTTCAAGCCCGGCGACGCCGTCCGCATCCGCGAATGCGCGCCGATCTCGAAGACCAAGCGCTGGGAGGTGATCACGGCGGAGGCCGACGCGGCCGAGACCTGATCCACCCCCTGGCTCCGCGAAACCCTGAGGCCGCGTCCTCAAAGGTCGGGAGAGACCGATGATCCAGATGCAGACCAACCTCGATGTCGCCGACAACTCCGGCGCGCGCCGGGTGCAGTGTATCAAGGTGCTCGGCGGCTCGAAGCGCAAGTACGCCACCGTCGGGGACGTGATCGTCGTCTCCGTCAAGGAGGCGATCCCGCGCGGGCGCGTCAAGAAGGGCGACGTGCGCAAGGCCGTCGTGGTGCGCACCGCCAAGGAGGTCCGCCGCGAGGACGGGACCGCCATCCGCTTCGACCGCAACGCCGCCGTGATCCTCAACAACGCGGGCGACCCCGTGGGCACGCGCATCTTCGGCCCCGTGGTGCGCGAGCTGCGCTCGAAGAACTACATGAAGATCATCTCGCTGGCGCCGGAGGTGCTCTGATGGCCGCCAAGCTCAAGAAGGGCGACCAGGTGATCGTGCTGGCCGGCCGCGACCGCGGCAAGACGGGCGAGATCACCTCCGTCGATCCGAAGTCCGGCCGCGCCGTCGTGGACGGCATCAACATGGCGATCCGCCACACCAAGCAGTCGCAGTCCGAGCGCGGCGGCCGGATCCCGCGGCCCCAGCCGATCGACCTGTCGAACCTCGCGCTGGCCGACTCGAGCGGCAAGCCCACCCGCGTGGGCTTCCGCTTCGAGGACGGCAAGAAGGTGCGCTTCGCCAAGACGACGGGGGAGACGGTCTGATGCTCGACGCCACGGCCTACGTCCCGCGCCTCAAGGCGCACTACCGCGAGACGGTCAAGCCCGCGCTCAAGGAGGAGTTCGGCTACCGCAACGACATGATGATCCCGCGGCTGGAGAAGATCGTGCTCAACATGGGCGTCGGCGAGGCGGTGCGCGACGCCAAGAAGGTGCGCTCCGCCGAGGCCGAGCTGACGCTGATCGCGGGCCAGAAGGCGGTGACGACCAAGGCCAAGAAGTCGATCGCGGGCTTCCGGGTGCGCGAGGAGATGCCGCTCGGCGTCAAGGTCACGCTGAGGGCCGACCGGATGTACGAGTTCCTCGACCGGCTGGTGACGATCGCCCTGCCGCGGGTGCGCGACTTCCGCGGGCTCAAGGCCACCTCCTTCGACGGGCGGGGCAACTACGCGATGGGGCTGCGCGAGCACATCGTCTTCCCCGAGGTCGACTACGACAAGGTGGACGAGATCCGCGGCATGGACATCATCATCGCCACCACCGCCCAGACCGACGCCGAGGCGCGCTCGCTGCTGCGCCACTTCAACATGCCCTTCGCGGGCCAGACCGGGAGCGCCTGAGCCCATGGCCAAGAAAGCGATGATCGAGCGCGAGAAGAAGCGCGAGCGCCTGGTGGCGCAGTATGCGGCCCGGCGCGAGGCCCTCAAGGCCGTGGCCAACGACGAGGCCCAGCCGCGCGAGGAGCGATTCAAGGCGCGCCTCAAGCTCGCCAAGCTGCCGCGCAACTCCAGCGCCACGCGGCTCCACAACCGCTGCCAGCTCACGGGCCGGCCGCGCGGCTACTACCGCAAGCTGAAGATCAACCGGATCGCGCTGCGCGATCTCGGGTCCGCCGGGCAGATCCCCGGCATGGTCAAGTCGAGCTGGTGAGGGGGCTGCGATGAACGATCCTCTGGGCGACATGCTCACCCGCATCCGCAACGCGCAGCTGCGCGGCAAGTCCGCCGTCGAGACGCCGGCCTCGAAGGTCCGCGCATGGGTCTTGGACGTGCTCCAGGACCAGGGCTACATCCGCGGCTACGAGCGCACCTCCGACCAGCGCGGCCATCCGGCGATCCGGATCGAGCTGAAGTACCACGAGGGCGTGCCGGTCATCCGCGAGCTCAAGCGGGTCTCGAAGCCGGGCCGGCGCGTCTACATGGCCGCGCGCGACCTGCCGCAGATCCGCTCGGGCTTCGGCGTGTCGATCGTCTCGACGCCGCGCGGCGTGATGTCGGACGCCGACGCGCGCCAGGCGAACGTCGGCGGCGAAGTGCTCTGCACCGTCTTCTGAGGAGGGGGCCATGTCTCGCATCGGAAAGAAGCCCGTCGAGCTGCCCTCGGGCGTCACGGCACAGCTGTCGGGCCAGACCCTGGAGGTCAAGGGGCCGCGCGGCACGCGCAGCTTCACGGCGACCGACGACGTGTCGATCGACGTGGACGAGCGGGAGATCACCGTGCGCCCGCGGGGGCTGTCGAAGCGCGCGCGCCAGCAATGGGGCCTGAGCCGGACGATGGTCGCCAACTGCGTCCAGGGCGTCACCGCGGGCTTTCGCAAGGAGCTCGAGATCCAGGGCGTCGGCTACCGCGCGCAGATGCAGGGCAACGCCCTGCGGCTCAACCTCGGCTACTCGCACGACGTGGAGTTCGCGGTTCCCGCCGGCGTGACCGTCACCGCGCCCAAGGTCACGCAGATCGTGGTCGAGGGCTCGGACCAGCAGCAGGTCGGCCAGGTCGCCGCCAACATCCGCGAGTGGCGCCCGCCCGAGCCCTACAAGGGCAAAGGCATCCGCTACGCGGGCGAGCAGATCTTCCGCAAGGAAGGGAAGAAGAAGTAGCCATGGCCAACTCGAAGAGAGACCTGTTCCTGCGCCGCCGCATGCGCGTGCGCTCGAAGCTGCGCAAGCTGGCGGGGGACCGCCCGCGCCTGAGCGTCCACCGCAGCTCCAAGAACATCTCCGTCCAGCTCATCGACGACCGGGCGGGGCGCACGCTGGCCTCCGCCTCGACGCTCGAGAAGGATCTCGGCCTGGTCGGGCGCAACACCGTCGAGGCGGCCTCCGAGATCGGTCGGACCATCGCCGAGCGCGCGCGCGCGGCCGGGGTCGAGGAGGCGTTCTTCGACCGCGGCGGGTTCCTGTATCACGGCCGGGTCAAGGCCCTGGCCGACGCCGCCCGAGAGGGCGGCCTGAAGATTCGAGGAGAGGCGAATGGCAAGGGAACCGAACGCGGCGGCGGCGGCGGCGGCGGCGGGGAGCGCCGCGGTCGCCGCGACCGCGACGAGAGCCCCGAGTTCGCCGACCGCCTGGTCGCGATCAACCGGGTGTCGAAGACGGTGAAGGGCGGCAAGCGCTTCGGCTTCGCGGCGCTCGTCGTCGTGGGCGACCAGAAGGGCCGCGTCGGCTTCGGCAAGGGCAAGGCCAAGGAGGTGCCCGAGGCGATCCGCAAGGCCACCGAGCAGGCCAAGCGCGGCATGATCCGCGTGCCGCTGCGCGAGGGCCGCACGCTGCACCACGACATGGAGGGGCGCCACGGCGCCGGCCGCGTCGTCATGCGCACCGCGCCCCACGGCACCGGCATCATCGCCGGCGGGCCGATGCGCGCCGTGTTCGAGATGCTCGGCATCCAGGACGTGGTGGCCAAGTCGCTGGGCTCGCAAAACCCCTACAACATGATCCGCGCGACGCTCGACGGGCTGAGGAAGGAGTCCTCGCCCCGGATGGTCGCGCAGCGCCGCGGCAAGAAGGTGGCCGACATCCTGCCGCGCCACGACGCGGGGCCTGCGCCCGAGGTCGCAGAGCTCGTGCCGGAGGGCGCCTGACATGGCCACCATCGTCGTCCGCCAGGTGGGCTCGCCGATCCGGCGTCCGAAGATCCAGCGCCAGACCCTGATCGGGCTGGGGCTCAACAAGATGCACCGCACGCGCGAGCTCGAGGACACGCCCTCGGTGCGCGGGATGGTGAACGCGATCCCCCATCTGGTGGAGATCGTCGAGGAGCGCCCGTAAGGCGCTCCTCGAGGCCCCGGACCCGGTCCGGGGCCTCGAAGGCACCGGGCGAGCGGACCCGGTCCGGCCGCGCCCGAGACATCGACAGGCCGTGGTCCCCCGCTTCGCTCGGCGGGGCGCATCCGGCGACAGGAGAGCGACATGAAGCTGCACGAGCTGAGTGACAACCCCGGCGCCACCCATCGCCGCAAGCGCGTCGGCCGCGGCCCGGGCTCGGGCACCGGCAAGATGGGCGGGCGCGGGATCAAGGGCCAGAAGAGCCGCTCCGGCGTGGCCATCAAGGGCTACGAGGGCGGCCAGATGCCGCTCTACCAGCGCCTGCCCAAGCGCGGCTTCAACAAGCCCAATCGCAAGGAGTACGCGGTCGTCAACCTCGACCGGGTCCAGGCCTTCGTGGACGCGGGCAAGCTCGACGCGGGCGCCGAGATCGACGAGGCCGCGCTGGTGGCCTCGGGCCTGGTGCGCCGGGTGCGCGACGGCGTTCGGGTGCTGGGCCGCGGCGGGATCACCGCGGCCCTGACGCTGCGGGTCACGGGCGCCTCGGCCGGGGCGGTCCGGGCCGTCGAGGCGGCAGGCGGCAGCATGACGCTGGCGGCGGGCGCCGCGCCCGCCGAGGAGCCCGCCCCCGCGGGCTGAGGCGCGGACGAAGGGCCGGCCCGCCTCGGGGGACGGCCGCGCCTCGCAGCCTGCGCGGGGGCTGCGCAAGCGATCACGGGCGCGCGCGCGCCTCACTCAAAACTTGTGGGGCGCCGCCGCGCCCCTTAAGTCTTCGGCCGAGTGCGTGAGCGCGGCCGCGACCGACCCGGGGGGGACCAGATGGCGTCAGCCGCAGAGCAGATGGCCGCGAACATGAGCTGGGGCGCCTTCGGCAAGGCGACCGAGCTGCGCCAGCGGATCCTCTTCACCTTGGGGCTGCTGATCGTCTACCGGGTGGGCACCTACATCCCCGTCCCCGGCATCGACGGCGAGCAGCTGCGCGTCTTCATGCAGGACGCGACCGCCGGCATCGGCGGGATGCTGTCGATGTTCACCGGCGGCGCGCTCGCGCGGATGGGCATCTTCGCGCTCGGCATCATGCCCTACATCAGCGCCTCGATCATCGTGCAGCTGATGACGACCATGGTGCCCCAGCTCGAGGGCCTCAAGAAGGAGGGCGAGGCGGGCCGGCGCAAGATCAACCAGTATACGCGCTACGGCACCGTGCTGCTGGCGACGTTCCAGGCCTACGGGCTCGCCGTCTCTCTGGAGGCGGGCGGGCTCGTGACCGATCCGGGCTGGTTCTTCCGCGCCGCCAGCGTGGTCACGCTGGTGGGCGGCACGATGTTCCTGATGTGGCTCGGCGAGCAGATCACCAACCGCGGCATCGGCAACGGCATCTCGCTCATCATCTTCGTGGGCATCATCGCCGAGCTGCCGCGCGCCATGGCGCAGTTCCTCGAATCGGGCCGGACGGGCGCGATCTCGACCGGCGTCATCCTGGCGGTGCTGGTGATGATCGTCGCGGTGCTGGCCTTCGTGGTGTTCATGGAGCGCGCGCTGCGCAAGATCCACATCCAGTATCCGCGCCGCCAGGTCGGCATGAAGGTCTATGACGGCGGCTCGTCGCACCTGCCGGTCAAGGTGAACCCCGCGGGCGTGATCCCGGCGATCTTCGCCTCCTCGCTGCTGCTGCTGCCGACCACGATCGGCACCTTCTCGGGCAACCAGACGGGGCCGGTCATGGGCACGCTGCTGGCCTATTTCGGGCCGGGCCAGCCGCTCTACCTGCTGTTCTTCGGCGCGATGGTGGTGTTCTTCACCTACTTCTACACCTTCAACGTCTCCTTCAAGACCGAGGACGTGGCCGAAAACCTCAAGAACCAGAACGGCTTCGTCCCCGGCATCCGGCCCGGCAAGCGCACCGCCGAGTATCTCGACTACGTGGTGACGCGGATTCTGGTGCTGGGCTCGGCCTATCTCGCCGCCGTGGTCCTGCTGCCCGAGATCCTGCGCTCGCAGTTCGCCATCCCCTTCTACTTCGGCGGCACCTCGCTGCTGATCGTGGTCTCGGTCACGATGGACACGATCCAGCAGGTCCAGTCCCACCTGCTGGCGCATCAGTACGAGGGTCTGATCGAGCGCTCCCAGCTGCGCGGGCGCAAGCGCGGCGC
Organism: uncultured Alphaproteobacteria bacterium; assembly: GCA_963799455.1. Classification (GTDB taxonomy): domain Bacteria; phylum Pseudomonadota; class Alphaproteobacteria; order Rhodobacterales; family Rhodobacteraceae; genus CAWCXF01. The sequence goes on from CAWCXF010000008.1 coordinate 1,648,030, forward strand.
CGCAGGGGCCAAGACGGGGCCCAAGGGCGCGGCCCGCCGGCCCGCGCGCGCCAAGCCCGTTCCGGGCGGCGGGGGCGCGCGGCGATGAACCTCATCCTGCTGGGCCCGCCGGGGGCCGGGAAGGGCACCCAGGCGCGCCGGCTGGTCGAGGCGCGCGGCATGGTCCAGCTCTCCACCGGCGACATGCTGCGCGAGGCGCGCCGCTCCGACAGCGCCATCGGCCGCCGCGTCGCCGAGGTCATGGACGCGGGCCACCTCGTCACCGACGACGTCGTCATCGGGCTGATCGAGGAGCGCCTGCGCGACGCCGACGGCGCGGGCTTCATCTTCGACGGCTTCCCGCGCACGCTGGCGCAGGCCGACGCGCTGGGCGCGCTGCTCGACGCCCACGACCAGCCGCTCGACGCCGTGATCGAGATGCGGGTGGACGACGAGGCGCTGGTGTCGCGCATCGTCGGCCGCTTCACCTGCGGCAATTGCGGCGAGGTCTATCACGACGTGACCAAGCGCCCCGCCGTCGAGGGCGTCTGCGACGTGTGCGGCGCGCGCGACATGCGCCGGCGGGCCGACGACAACGCCGACGCCCTGCGCCAGCGGCTGATGGAGTACTACAAGAAGACCTCGCCGTTGATCGGCTACTACTGGTGCAAGGGCGCGCTGCGCCCCGTCGAGGGGCTGGCCGACATCGAGGTGGTCGCCGAGGCCATCGACCGGGTGATCGACCGGGATGAGGAGCGCGCCACCGCGTGAGGCCGGCGCGGCGTTCGAGGCCCCGCCGGGCCGGCCCGCGATCGGGCGGCCCGGCGCCGACGATCCCGCGCCGACGATCCCGCGCCGACGATCCCGCGCCGACGATCCCGCGCCGACGATCCCGCGCCGACGATCCCGCACCGACGATCCCGCACCGACGATCACGGATCGGGTGGCCCCAGATCGGCGGCCCGAGATCGACGGGCTCAAATCGGGGCGATCCGACGCCTTGACGATTTGTCAAGGATCCCCTATCTCGCGCCGTCCCGAGGGGAATCATCCGACCGCGGCCATTCCATGCGCCCCGTGCCCGGGAGTTCTCGCGCGCGATCGCCCCGCATCAGGACATCAGCCTCGCGCCGGCCTGCCGGCGCCCGGAGGCGGTTGTGAGAAAAGGACCTGGCGTCACGGGTCCGCAACGAGAAGGACAGGCATGGCACGCATCGCCGGCGTCAACATCCCCACGGGCAAGCGCGTCCCCGTGGCGCTGACCTACATCCACGGCATCGGCGCCTCGGGCGCCAGGTCGATCGTCGAGGCGGTGGGGGTCGATCCCGCGCGCCGCGTCAACGAGCTCTCCGACGCCGAGGTGCTGGCGATCCGCGAGCACATCGACGCCAACCACCAGGTCGAGGGCGACCTGCGCCGCGACACGCAGATGAACATCAAGCGCCTGATGGATCTGGGCTGCTACCGCGGCCTGCGGCACCGCCGCAACCTGCCGGTGCGCGGCCAGCGCACCCACACCAACGCCCGCACCCGCAAAGGCCCCGCGAAGGCCATCGCCGGCAAGAAGAAGTAGGGGGACCGCATGGCACGCGAACCGCGCCGGGCCGCCGGCAAGAAGAAGGTCTCGAAGAACATCGCCGCAGGGGTGGCGCATGTGAACTCGTCCTTCAACAACACCAAGATCCTGATCTCGGACGTGCAGGGCAACGCCATCGCCTGGTCGTCGGCGGGCACGATGGGCTTCAAGGGCTCGCGCAAGTCCACGCCCTACGCCGCGCAGATGGCCGCCGAGGACGCCGGCCGCAAGGCCCAGGAGCACGGCGTCAAGACCATCGAGGTCGAGGTCCAGGGGCCGGGCTCGGGCCGCGAGAGCGCGCTCAGGGCGCTCGCCGCGGTGGGCTTCAACATCACCGCGATCCGCGACGTGACGCCCATCGCCCACAACGGCGTGCGCCCCCCCAAGCGCCGCCGGGTCTGAGGCCGCGCCCGACTCTCGCATCGCGCCCCGAGGCCCCTGCCGATCCACGCGGCGGGGCCTCGGGGCCATTCTCGCCCCGCAGGCGCGCCGCCGCGGCCCCGTGCCGCAATGGAGGGACAGATGATCCACAGAAACTGGGCCGAACTGATCAAGCCCACCCAGCTCGAGGTCCGCCCCGGGCTCGACCCCCAGCGCCACGCGACCGTCGTCGCCGAGCCCCTGGAGCGCGGCTTCGGCCTCACCTTGGGCAACGCGCTGCGCCGGGTGCTGATGTCCTCGCTCCAGGGCGCGGCCATCACCAGCGTCCAGATCGACAACGTGCTGCACGAGTTCTCGTCCGTCGCGGGCGTGCGCGAGGACGTCACCGACATCGTCCTCAACCTCAAGGGCGTCGCCATCCGCATGGAGGCCGACGGGCCCAAGCGCGTGACCATCCAGGCCCATGGGCCCGCCGTCGTCACCGCCGGCGACATCCAGACATCGGCCGGGATCGACGTCCTCAACCCCGACCATGCGATCTGCCATCTCGACGACGGCGCCGAGCTGTTCATGGAGATGACGGTGATGACCGGCAAGGGCTACGTCGCGGCCGACCGCAACAAGTCCGAGGACCAGCCGATCGGCACCATCGCCATCGACGCCATCTACTCGCCCGTGCGCCGCGTCAGCTACGATGTCCAGCCCACCCGCGAGGGGCAGGTGCTCGACTACGACAAGCTCACGCTGAAGCTGGAGACGGACGGCAGCGTCACGCCCGACGACGCCGTGGCCTACGCCGCGCGCATCCTCCAGGACCAGCTCTCGATCTTCGTCAACTTCGACGAGCCAGAGAGCGCCTCGGCCCATGGCGACGACTCGGGGCTCGAGTTCAACCCGCTGCTCCTGAAGAAGGTGGACGAGCTGGAGCTGTCGGTGCGCTCCGCCAACTGCCTCAAGAACGACAACATCGTCTACATCGGCGACCTGATCCAGAAGACCGAGGCCGAGATGCTGCGCACGCCCAACTTCGGGCGCAAGTCGCTCAACGAGATCAAGGAGGTGCTCTCGGGCATGGGGCTCCACCTCGGCATGGACGTGGAGGAGTGGCCGCCCGAGAACATCGAGGATCTGGCCAAGAAGTTCGAGGACGCCTATTAGGCTGATGGGTTTCCACCCACCCCACGGATCCTTCGTAGTGGGTGCCAACCCACCGCCGCTCGACCCATCGACACCCACCCGACCAAGGAGCGCGGCCCGGGCGCAAGGGGCCGCCGGACAAAGCACAAGAGGTCACCCCATGCGTCACGCCCGCGGCTACCGCCGCCTCAACCGCACGCCCGAGCACCGTCGCGCCATGTTCGCCAACATGTCCGGCGCCCTCATCGAGCACGAGCAGATCAAGACGACGCTGCCCAAGGCCAAGGAGCTTCGCCGCGTGGTCGAGAAGCTCATCACGCTGGGCAAGCGCGGCGACCTGCACGCCCGCCGCCTCGCCGATTCGCGCCTCAAGGAGGACCGCCACGTGGCGAAGCTCTTCGAGACGCTGGGGCCGCGCTACAAGGACCGGCCCGGCGGCTACGTCCGCGTGCTCAAGGCCGGCTTCCGCTACGGCGACATGGCCCCCATGGCGATCATCGAGCTGGTGGACCGCGATCCCGACGCCAAGGGCCTCGCCGACCGCGAGCGCCTGGCGGCCGAAGAGGCGATCGAGGCCGAGTGAGCCGCAGCGGCGGCGCGGGCGGCACCGGCCGCGCAGGCGGCGGCGACACGAACGGTCGCGGCCGATCGGGCCGGAGGCCGACGTGAGCCCCCGTGCCGGCGCCGGGCCCGACGCCATGCCCGACCTCTTCGGGCCTGAGCCGAGCGCGGCCGTCGAAGCGGGCCAGGGCGCTCCGCGCCCGCTGGCCGACCGGCTGCGGCCCCGGGCGCTCCGCGAGGTCGTGGGCCAGGAGCACCTGCTCGGCCTCGGCGCGCCGCTCTCCTCGATGCTGGCGGCGGGGCGGCTTGCCTCGCTGATCCTGTGGGGGCCGCCCGGCGTCGGCAAGACGACCGTCGCGCGGCTCCTCGCGGACGAGACCGACCTCGCCTTCGTCCCCATCTCGGCCATCTTCACCGGCGTCGCCGACCTCAAGCGGGCGTTCGAGGCCGCGCGGATCCGGCGGGGCCAGGGCCGCGGGACGCTCCTCTTCGTGGACGAGGTCCACCGCTTCAACCGCGCCCAGCAGGACGGCTTCCTGCCGCACATGGAGGACGGCACCATCGTCCTCGTCGGCGCCACCACCGAGAACCCCTCCTTCGAGCTCAACGCCGCCATCCTGAGCCGGGCCCAGGTGCTCACCCTGCGCCGGCTCGACGAGGCCGCCCTGGAGCGCCTCGCGGAGCGCGCCGAGGAGGAGGTCGGCCCGCTGCCGCTCGACCCGGACGCCCGCGCCGCGCTCCTCGCCATGGCCGACGGCGACGGCCGCGCGCTCCTCAACCTGATCGAGCAGATGGCGGGCTGGGACGGCCCCGTGGGCCGTGCGGAGCTGTCGCGCCGCCTGACCCGGCGCGCCGCGCTCTACGACAAGTCCGGCGAGGCGCATTACGACCTGATCTCGGCGCTGCACAAGGCGGTGCGCGGCTCGGACGCCGACGCGGCGCTCTACTGGCTCGCGCGGATGCTGGAGGGGGGCGAGGATCCGCGCTTCGTCGCGCGCCGCGTCGCGCGCATGGCGGCCGAGGACATCGGCCTCGCGGACCCGCAGGCGCAGGCCGTGACGCTGCACGCCTGGGAGGCCTACGAGCGGCTGGGCTCGCCCGAGGGGGATCTCGCGCTGTCGAACGCGGTCCTCTACCTCGCGCTCGCGCCGAAGTCGAACGCGGGCTACGCGGCCTACAAGGCGGCCCGCAAGCTCGCCCGCGAGAGCGGCTCCGAGCCCCCGCCGCGCCACGCCGTCAACGCGCCGACGAAGCTGATGAGGGCCGAGGGATACGGCGAGGGATACGCCTACGACCACGATGCCGAGGGCGGCGTGTCGGGCCAGGACTACTTCCCCGACGGCCTGGAGCGCGCGCGGCTCTACGAGCCGACCGGCCGGGGCCAGGAGCGCGAGCTGCGCCACCGCGTCCAGTGGCTCGACGACCGGCGCGCCAAGCGCCAGGCCTCCGAGCGCCAGGCCTCCGAGCGCCAGGCCTCCGAGCGCCGGGCCTCCGAGCGCCGGGGCGAGGGCGACGGTTGAGCGCGCTCGTGACGGCCCCGTTGACATCGCGGCGCCCGTGGTGGACCTGCGCGCCATGCCGATCCTGATGCAGGTGGCCCTGGGCGGCGCGATCGGCGCCTCGCTGCGCTGGCTCGCGGCGCTCGGCGTCGCGCGCCTCACGGGGGCGGGGACGGGGTTCCCCCTGGCGATCCTGAGCGCCAACGTCCTGGGCTCGTTCGTCATGGGCGCCTTCATGGCGGCGGCGGCGCGGCGCGGGCTCACGCATCTCGCGCCCTTCGTCGCCACCGGCGTGCTCGGCGGGTTCACCACCTTCTCGGCCTTCTCGCTCGAGGCGATGACGCTGCTGGAGCGCGGCCGGATCGGGGCCGGGGCGCTCTACGTCGGCCTCTCCGTGGGCCTCTCGATCGGCGCGCTGGGCCTGGGCGCCTGGATGGCGAGGGGGCTGGCATGAGCGGCACGGCGATCGCCGGCCCGGCCCCCTCAGCGCCGTGAGCGGCGTGCGGACCCTCACGGTCGGCCCCGGCGAGGGCGACCAGCGGCTCGACCGCTTCCTGCGCCGGCGCTTCCCGCATCTCGGCCAGGGGCGCATCGAGCGCATGTGCCGTCGCGGCGAGCTGCGCGTGGACGGCGCGCGCGCGAAGCCCTCGGACCGCGTCGAGCCCGGCCAGGCGGTGCGCGTCCCGCCGCTGCCGGAGCCCGGCGAGGCGCCGGCCGCCGTGCCCACGCGGATCTCCGACGCCGACGCGGCGATGATGCGCGCCGCGGTGCTGTGGCGCGACGAGCACCTGATCGCCCTGAACAAGCCGCCAGGCCTGCCGAGCCAGGGTGGCAGCGGCCAGATGCGCCACGTGGACGGCCTCGCCGGGGCTCTGAGCGAGGGCGGCGAGAAGCCCCGCCTGGTCCACCGGCTCGACCGCGACACCTCGGGCGTGCTGCTGCTCGCGCGCACGCGCCCCGCCGCCAAGGCGCTGGCCGAGGCGTTCCGCCATCGCGGGACGCGCAAGATCTACTGGGCCGCCGTCGCCGGCGTGCCGCATCCTGCGATGGGCACGATCCGCTACGGGCTCGTCAAGGCGCCGGGCCACGGGCCGAAGGGGGAGGGCGAGCGGATGCACGCCGTCCTCCCCGACGCGGTGGACGCGACGCCCGGCGCGCAAGCCGCGCGCACCGACTACGCGGTGCTGGAGCGGCTGGGCAAGCGCGCGGCCTGGGCGGCGATGGTCCCCGTCACGGGCCGCACCCACCAGCTCCGCGCGCACATGGCCGCCATCGGCCACCCCATCGCGGGCGACGGCAAGTATGGCGGCTCGGGGCAGGAGAACCTCGGCGACGGATGGGGGGCGGGCCTGGGCGGCGCGCTCAGCCGCAAGCTGCACCTGCACGCGCGCTCCCTCGCGCTCACGCACCCCTTCACCGGCGCGCGGCTCCAGATCGTGGCGCCGCTGCCCGAGCACATGGCGCGGACCTGGGAGGCGGTGGGCTGGGATCCGCGCGACGCGCCCGCGGACCCATTCGAGGCGGCGTGAGGCGTCTGGTGATCTTCGACGTGGACGGCACGCTGGTGGACAGCCAAGGGCACATCCACGCCGCGATGACGGCGGCCTTCGAGGGCGCCGGGCGCGAGGCCCCGAGCCGCGAGGCGGTGCGCTCCATCATCGGGCTGTCGCTGCCCATCGCCGTCGCGCGGCTCGCCGGGCGCCCTGCGCCCGATCTGGTCGAGGCCTACAAGGACGCCTACGCCGCGCTCGCCGCCATCGCGGGCTCGGCCGAGGCCGGCGCCGCTGTTCCCCGGCGCGCGCGAGGCGCTGGACGCGCTCGCGGCCCGCGGCTGTCGCGCTGGGCATCGCCACCGGCAAGTCGCGGCGAGGGCTCGCCAGCGTCCTGGCGACGCACGGGCTCGCGGGGTCTTCGAGACCGTGCAGGTGGCCGACGACCATCCCTCGAAGCCGCACCCCTCGATGGTCCGGGCGGCGCTGGCCGAGGCCGACGTGGCGCCCGAGCGCGCGGTGATGCTGGGCGACACGGTGTTCGACATCGACATGAGCGTGGCCGCGGGCGTGCCCGCGCTCGGCGTCGCCTGGGGCTACCACGCGGGCGAGGCGCTGGCCGAGGCCGGGGCGGGGCGGGTGCTCGGCTCCTACGCCGAGCTGCTGCCCGCGCTCGACGCGCTGTGGGGGCCGGCGTGAGCGCCTGGGCGCCGCGGCGCTTCTGGCGCGAGGTGGCCGTGGTCCGCGAGGAGGGCGCCCACGCGCTGCGCCTTGACGGGCGGGCGCTGCGCACGCCGGCCAAGGCGGCGCTGCTCGTGCCGACGCGCGCGATGGCCGAGGCGATGGCCGAGGAGTGGCGCGCCGTGGGCGAGGCCGTGGACCCCCGCGCCATGCCCGTGACGCGCGCCGCCAACGCGGCGCTCGACAAGGTGGCGCCCGCGCGCGAGGCGGTCGTGGCCGAGCTCGCGGCCTACGGCGACAGCGACCTCACCTGCTACCGCGCCGAGGCGCCCCGCGCTCTGGTCGAGCGACAGGCCGAGGCCTGGGATCCGCTGCTCGACTGGGCCGCAGGGTCGCTCGGCGCTCGGCTCGTGGCCGTCCGGGGCGTGATGCCGCGGCCGCAGGAGCGCGGCGCGCTCGACCGGCTGGCCCGGCCGCTGCGCGCCGCCGATGCCTTCGCGCTGACGGCGCTGTCGGACCTGGTGGCGCTCTCGGGGAGCCTGGTGATCGGGCTCGCGGCGGTCTCGGGGGGTGGGATCCGGGGGATCTCTGGGCGCGCTCGCGCCTCGACGAGATCTGGCAGGCCGAGCTTTGGGGCCGCGACGAGGAGGCCGAGGAGGCGGCCGCGCTCAGGCGCCGCGACTTCCTGCGCGCGCATCGCTTCCATCGCCTCTCCACCGGCCGCCCGGAGGCCGCCTGAGGCGCCTCGAACCCCTGCGGGCCGCCCCCGACCGGCGAATGCCTTGACCTCGCAGGAGCCATCTGCCCAAACTCGGGCCATAGCGGGGCACGCGCTGGCCCCGCCACAAAGCAGCCCGGCCGGCGAACGGTCCGGGCCAACAGGAAGAGGGCACGATGAAAAAGACAGCACTTCTCGGCACGCTCTGCGCGGCCGCGCTCGCGGCCGGCGCCGCGAGCGCCCAGGGCACGAGCACGCTCCAGACGGTCAAGGACCGCGGCTCGCTCAACTGCGGCGTCTCCACCGGCCTGACGGGCTTCTCCGAGCAGAGCGCCGACGGCGAATGGCAGGGCTTCGACGTGGCGCTGTGCCGCGCGGTGGCCGCGGCCGTCCTGGGCGACCCGCAGGCCGTGACCTTCATCCCGCTCACCGCCAAGAACCGCTTCACGGCGCTGTCGTCCGGCGAGGTCGACATGCTGGCGCGCAACACGACCTGGTCCTTCCAGCGCGACAACGAGCTGAACTTCGAGTTCACCGGCGTCAACTACTACGACGGCCAGGGCTTCATGGCGCCGAAGGCGCTCGGCGTCACCTCGGCCAAGGATCTCGACGGCGCCACGGTGTGCATCCAGACCGGCACCACCACCGAGCTCAACCTCGCGGACTACTTCCGCTCCAACAACATGGACTACAACCCGGTCCCGGTGGAGACCCAGGCCGAGGCCGAGCAGCAGTACCTCGCGGGGGCCTGCGACGTCTTCACCACCGACCGCTCGGGGCTCGCCGCCACCCGCGCCACCTTCCCCAACCCCGACGACCACGTGGTCCTGCCCGAGGTGATCTCCAAGGAGCCGCTCGGGCCGCTGGTGCGGGAGGGCGACCCGGAATGGGGCGACGTCGTGCGCTGGACGCTCAACGCGCTGATCGCGGCCGAGGAGTATGGCGTCACGTCGGCCAACGTCGCCGACCAGGCCGCGACGGCGGGCGACAACCCCGAGGTCAACCGCCTGCTCGGCACCGTGGAGAACCTGGGCTCGATGATGAACGTGCCGCAGGACTGGGCCGTCAAGGCGATCCAGGCGGGCGGCAATTACGGCGAGCTCTTCGAGCGCTACCTGGGCGAGTCGACGCCGATCGGCCTCTCGCGGGGCTTGAACGCGCTCTACACCGACGGCGGCCTGCTCTACTCGCCGCCGTTCCGGTAGGCGGATCGAGGCGGGGGGCGCCCAAGATCCGCGCCCCTCGCGCATCGACCCCCCGATCCGCGCGCGGGCGCTGGATCGGGGGGCGCGTCTTCGCCACGCAGGTCGGGACCGGCCCGGCAGGCGGGGCGCCGCATGAGGCGGCAGGCCCGGCCAACGGGCGCCGCGGCCCCGCGACGGGCCTTGAGGGGGGATCGCGATGACGACCATGACGGAGCCGCCGCAGTCGTTCCGCCTGTCGATGCTGGTGAACGACACCCGCTACCGCTCCTACACCTTCCAGCTCCTGGCCGTCCTGGCGCTCGCCGCGCTGCTGGCCTGGCTGTTGTCGAACGCCGCCACCAACCTGTCGGCCCAGGGCCTCGACATCTCCTTCGGCTTCCTCGACCAGCGGGCCGGCTACGACATCAACCAGACCCTGATCCCCTATACGAGCGCCAGCACCCACCTGCGCGCCGCCTTCGTGGGCGTGCTCAACACGCTGCTCGTGGCCGTGCTCGGCTGCGTCACCGCGACCGTGCTCGGCGTGACGGCCGGCGTGCTGCGGCTCTCGCCCAACTGGCTGATCTCCAAGCTGATGGCGGTCTATGTCGAGGCGTTCCGCAACGTCCCCGTGCTGATCTGGATCCTGATCATCTTCTCGATCACCACCGCCGCCTTCCCCGCGCCGAGCGCGTTCCGCGGCGACGACCCCGCCTCCTCGACGGTCCTCGGCATGGCCTTCACCAACCGCGGCGTCTACGTGCCGCGCCCGCTGGTCGAGCCGCTGGGCTGGCTGGTGTTCGCCGTCGCGCTGGCCTCGATCGCCGCCGTGTTCCTGTGGCGCCGCCACGCGCGCCGCGCGCTCTACGACGAGGGGCGCGAGGTGCCGGTGCTCTGGCCCTCGCTCGCCATCCTCATCCTGCCCACGCTGGTGGCCTACTTCGCCCTCGGCCGCCCGATCGGGCTCGAATTCCCCGAGCTCAGGGGCTTCAACTTCCAGGGCGGGATCAACATCCTGGGCTCGCTGATCGCGCTCTGGCTCGCGCTCGCCGTCTATACCGGCGCCTTCATCGCCGAGAACGTGCGCGCGGGGATCCAGGCCATCTCGCGCGGCCAGACCGAGGCCGCGGCCTCGCTCGGCCTGCGCCCGGGCCGCATCATGTCGCTCGTCGTGCTGCCGCAGGCGCTGCGCATCATCATCCCGCCGCTGATCTCGCAATACCTCAACCTGACCAAGAACTCCTCGCTCGCCATCGCGGTGGGCTACATGGACGTGACCGGCACGCTGGGGGGCATCACGCTCAACCAGACCGGCCGCGCGATCGAGGCGGTGCTGCTGTTGATGCTGTTCTACCTCGTGATCTCCCTGAGCATCTCGGGCGTGATGAACGTCTACAACAACGCCGTCCGGCTGAAGGAGCGCTGAGATGCCCCCGTCTCGAAGAGCGTCCGGAGGAGCGCGCCCATGAGCGACACCCATGCCGAGTCGGTGGGCTTCGTCCAGCGCTCCGAGATCCCGCCGGCGCCCCCGCCCGTGACCGAAACGGGCGTCGTCAAATGGAGCCGCGAGAACCTGTTCAACGGCTGGATCGGCACGCTCCTGACGGTGCTCGCGGTGCTCGCGGTCTACTTCATCCTTCGCGGGCTGGTCCCTTGGATCGTCAACGGCGTCTGGGAGGCGGACTCGATCCGCGAGTGCCGCGAGATCCTGGGCGGAGAGCGCGGCGGCTGCTTCGCCGTGATCGCCGAGCGCTGGCACCAGCTCCTGTTCGGCCGCTACCCGCAGGACGCCTATTGGCGCCCGATCCTGGCCTTCCTGCTGCTCGGCGTCGCGGTGGCCCCGGTGCTGTTCCAGTCGGTCCCCAAGCGCCTGCTGTGGTTCACGGGGCTGTTCCCGTTCATCGCCTACTGGCTGATCTGGGGCGGCACGATCTGGGTGCCGGTGACGGCGCTCGCGGGCCTCGTCGCGGGCTACTTCGCCTTCCGCGCCGTCGAGCCGCGCTCCTCGGCGTTGGCCATCCTGGCCGGGCTCGCGGCCGCCTTGCTGGTCTGGGGCCTGATCGGGCCGCTGGTCGAGGGCGCGCTGGCGAGCGTGCTGCCGCTCGACCTGCCCTCGGTCACGAGCCGCAACATCGGCGGCTTCATGCTGAACTTCATCCTCGGCACGGTCTGCGTCTCGCTCTCGCTGCCCTTGGGTATCGTGTTGGCGCTCGGCCGGCAGTCCGACCTGCCGATCATCAAGTACATCTGCGTCGCCTTCATCGAGTTCATCCGCGGCGTGCCGCTCATCACGCTCCTCTTCGTGGCCAACGTGGTGCTGGCCTACTTCCTGCCGCCCCAGGCCAATTTCGACCTCATCCTGCGCGTCATCATCATGATCACGCTCTTCGCCTCGGCCTACATCGCCGAGGTCATCCGCGGCGGGCTCGCGGCGCTCCCGCGCGGCCAGTACGAGGCGGGGGACTCGCTCGGCCTCGACTACTGGCAGTCGATGCGCCTCATCATCCTGCCCCAGGCGCTCAAGATCTCGATCCCCGGCATCGTCAACGTCGCCATCGGGCTCTTCAAGGACACCACGCTGGTCTCCGTCATCTCGATGTTCGACCTCGTCGGCATGATCCGAGGGCCCTTGCTCACGGCCACCGACTGGGCCGGCGTCTACTGGGAGCTGTTCGGCTTCGCGGCGCTGATCTTCTTCGTCGTGTGCTACTCGATCTCGCAGTATTCCCAGCATCTCGAGCGCCGTCTCAACACCGACCGCCGCTAGAGCCAGCGCCCAGGAGGCCACCATGAACGAACAGGCAGCCGTCGCAGAGGCCCCGTCCACGGCGCCCCTGCGCGTCTCTGACGAGGTGGCGATCTCGATCGAGACCATGAACAAGTGGTTCGGCAGCTTCCACGTGCTGCGCGACATCGACCTCACGGTCTATCGCGGCGAGCGCATCGTCATCTGCGGGCCGTCGGGCTCGGGCAAATCGACGCTCATCCGCTGCATCAACGCGCTGGAGGAGCACCAGAAGGGTCGCATCACCGTGGACGGCACGGTGCTGTCGTCGGATCTCGAAGAACATCGACCGCATCCGTTCCGAGGTCGGCATGGTGTTCCAGCACTTCAACCTCTTCCCGCACCTGACGATCCTGGAGAACTGCACGCTCGCCCCGATCTGGGTGCGCAAGACGCCCAAGCGCGAGGCCGAGGAGACGGCCATGCACTTCCTCACCAAGGTCAAGATCCCCGAGCAGGCCGACAAGTATCCCGGCCAGCTCTCGGGCGGCCAGCAGCAGCGCGTCGCCATCGCGCGCAGCTTGTGCATGAAGCCCCGCATCATGCTCTTCGACGAGCCGACCTCGGCGCTCGACCCGGAGATGATCAAGGAGGTGCTCGACACCATGATCGAGCTCGCGGAGGAGGGCATGACGATGCTCGTGGTGACCCACGAGATGGGCTTCGCCCAGGCCGTCGCCAACCGCGTGATCTTCATGGACCAGGGCCAGATCGTCGAGCAGAACGAGCCCAAGGAGTTCTTCAACAACCCGAAGTCTGACCGCACGAAGCTGTTCTTGTCGCAGATCCTCGGGCATTGAGTTGGCGGTGGGCTGGCGCCCACCCTACGGCTTCGCTCCGCCGCCGGGGATTGTCGGCGGCGACAGCACGTCGAGCGAGATCGTCGCGTGGCGCAGGACGTGAGGCTTCATGGGCGGCTTGCCGGAGGGGAATCCGTCTTCGAGGAAGGCGACGCAGCGGCGGCGGCGACGGCACATCGAGCGAGATCGTCGCGTGGCGCAGGACGTGAGGCTTCATGGGCAGCTTGCCGGAGGGGAATCCGTCTTCGAGGAATGCGACGCAGCAGTCGTGAGACCAGCACTCCTCGTCCACCCTGCAGTGGACGACGGTTCCGAACCCGAGCCGGTCGTCCGGCCCGTTCCCGAGGCGCGCCCTCGCCCCGGCCGCCAGGAACGGCCCGATGATCTCCGGCTCGTCCACCCTTTCCGTCCTCGTCTTGATCGGTCGCCGTTCCGCGTAGGGTGGGTGCCAACCCACCGCCCCCTCAACCCCGGATCAGCGTCCCCGCGCCGGGCTCGGTGTAGAGCTCCAGCAGGCAGGCGTTGGGCGCGCGCCCGTCGAGGATCACCACGGCGCGCACGCCGCCCTCCAGCGCCGCGAGCGCCGTCTCGGTCTTGGGGATCATGCCGCCGAGGATGACACGATCGCGGATCATCTCGCGGATGCGCGCGGCCGAAAGCTCCGGCAGCACGCGGCCCGTCTCGTCCTTGACGCCGGCCACGTCCGTCAGCAGCAGCATCCGGTCGGCCTTGAGCCCGGCCGCGATGGCGCCGGCCGCGGTGTCGCCGTTGACGTTGTAGGTCTCGCCCTCGCGCCCCGCGCCGATCGGCGCGATGACGGGGATCATGCCGCCCTCGTGGAGCCGGTTCAGCACCTCCACGTCGATCTCCGCGGGCCGGCCGACGAAGCCCAGCTCCGGGTCGGCCGGGTCGCAGACCATCAGGTTGGCGTCGAGCCCCGAGAGCCCCACCGCGCGCCCGCCCTCGCGGCAGATCGCCTGGACGATGCGCGCGCCCACATGGCCCCTCAGCACCATCTCTGCGACGCGCACGGTCTCGGCGTCCGAGACGCGCTTGCCGCCGATGAAGGAGGTCTCGATGCCGAGCCGGCCGAGCATCTCGTTGATCATCGGGCCGCCGCCGTGGACCACGACGGGGCGCACGCCGACATGGCTCATCAGCGTCACGTCGCGCGCGAAGCCGGCCATGGCGTCGGCCGAGGACATCGCGTGGCCGCCGAACTTGATCACCACCGTGGCCCCGTCGTAGCGCTGGAGGTAGGGCAGCGCCTGGCTCAGCGTGCGCGCGGTGGCGGTCCAGTCGCGTTCCATGGCATCCTCGGGGCTGTCCGGCCGCCCTGCTAGCGCGCGCCCGGCCCCATGCCAAGCGAAGGCGCGCCGATGTCCGAGGTCCGAACCATGCTGCTGACGGGGGCGAGCCGAGGGATCGGGCACGCCACCGTCAAGCGCTTCTCGTCCCATGGCTGGCGCGTGCTGACCTGCTCGCGCGCGCCCTTCGACGAGCGCTGCCCCTGGCCCGGGGGCGCTGCCAACCACGTCGTCGTCGATCTCGCCGACCCCGAGGACACCATGGCCGCCATCGAGGCGATCCGCGAGAGGGTCGGCGGCCGGCTCCACGCGCTCGTCAACAACGCGGGCGTCTCGCCCAAGGGCCCGGAGGGTGAGCGGCTGTCCACGCTGACCACCGACCTGCGGAGCTGGGGCCATGTGTTCCACGTCAACTTCTTCGCCTCGGTGGTGCTCGCGCGCGGCCTGTGCGCGGAGCTCGCGGCGGCCAAGGGCGCGGTGGTCAACGTGACCTCGATCGCGGGCAACCAGGTCCACCCCTTCGCGGGCGCCGCCTACGCCACCTCGAAGGCCGCGCTCAAGGCGCTGACGCGCGAGATGGCGCACGACTTCGGGCCCCTGGGCGTGCGCGTCAACGCCATCGCGCCCGGCGAGGTGGACACCGCGATCCTGTCGCCCGGCACCGAGAAGATCGCCGAGACGCTGCCGCTGCGCCGCCTCGGCCAGCCCGACGAGGTCGCCCGCGTGATCCACTTCCTGTGCAGCGAGGACGCGTCCTACGTCTCGGGCACCGAGATCGAGGTCAACGGCGGCCAGCACGTGTGAGGCGCTCCCGGGGGAGGGCGTGGTGGGTTGGCACCCACCCTACGGACCGCCGGCGCCGACTCGTCGTCGGGCCCGCTCGTCGGGTGGGCGCCAACCCACCGCCTCGCTGGTAGGGTGGGCGCCAACCCACCGCCCGCCGATCATCCCAGCGCGGCGATCGCCACCCTGAGCGCGTCCATCCCCTCGCCGGTCTGCGACGAGGTGACGATCAGTTCGGGGAACGCCGCCGGGTGCCTCGCCAGCACGCCGCGCACCTGGTCGAGCACGCGGTCGCGGTCGCCTCGCTTGTCGGCCTTGGTCAGCACCGCCTGGAAGGGCACGGCGGCGCGGTCCATCAGGGTCATGATCTCCTCGTCCACGGGCTTCGCGCCGTGGCGGGCGTCGATCAGCAGGAAGGCGCGGCGCAGGGGCTGGCGCCCGGCGAGGTAGGCCTTGAGCAGCGCCTGCCAGCGCCCGACCACCGCCACGGGGGCGCGGGCGTAGCCGTAGCCCGGCAGGTCCACGAGGTAATGGCTCCGCGCGACGGTGAAGAAGTTGACCTCCTGCGTCCGGCCGGGCGTGTTGGACGCCCGCGCCAGCGCCCGGCGTCCCGTCAGCGCGTTGATCAGGCTCGACTTGCCGACGTTGGAGCGGCCCGCGAAGCAGACCTCGACCCGGTCGGGCGGTGGCAGCCCCTCCATGGCGACCACGCCGAGGAGGAACTCCACCTGGCCCGTCAGCAGCCGCCGCGCGGCTTCGGCCGCCTCCGCGTCGGGCTCGGGTGCCGTGGGGAAGGGCAGGCTCACGCGAGCGCTTCGAGCGCGCCCACGTCGCCGGCGCGCAAGCTCGGCACGGCGCGCGCGACGCGCTCGACCGGCCAGTCCCACCAGGCGAGCGCCAGCAGCCGCGCGACGGTGGCGTCGTCGAAGCGCCGCCGCACCTCGCGCGCGGGGTTGCCGGCGACGATTGCGAAAGGAGCCACGTCGCGCGTGACGACCGACTTGGCGGCGACGATGGCGCCCGCGCCGATCGTGACGCCGGGCAGGATCCAGGCCTCGCCGCCGATCCACACGTCGGGGCCGATCGCCGTGTCGCCGCGCGACTGGGCGACATGGGCGGGCAGGTCGAACGTCGTCCCCCAGCCGGCGAAGATGTCGAAGGGGTAGGTGCTCAGCCCCCGCATGTCGTGGTTGGCGCCGTTCATGACGATGCGCGCGCCGGTGGCGATGGCGGCGTAGGCGCCGATGCGGAGCCGGTCGCCCATGAAGTCGTGGTGATGGAGCACGTTGCGCTCGAAGAAGCGCTCGGGCTCGTCGGGGTCGTCGTAGTAGGCGTGGACGCCCACCTCGACGTTCGCGCGCCCCTCCGCGAGCGGGCGGAGGAACACCACGCGCGGGTGCTCGGGCAGCGGGTGCGGCGCGTCCGGATCGGGGCCGCTCATGCCGCCCCGAGCGCGTCGCCCAACGCCACCCGGCCGCCGCGCACGACCTCGGCGTAGACGCCGAACGCCTCCTCGCCGCGAAGGCTGCGCAGCGCGCCCAGCGTGTCGGCGTCGCGCAGGCCCGTGGCCGGATCGGCCTCGGTCGCGCGGCAGCGGTGGATCGGCTCGACCACGCGCAGCTCGGCCTCGCCCAAGCGCAGCCTGCGGCCGATCCAGGACGCCTCCTCCCAAGCGCCGGCGCCCTCGACCCAGAGGTTGCCGCGCCAGCGATGGATCGAGAGCGGCCGGCCGACCGCCTCCTCCACCGCCCGGTGCGAGGCCATCGCGTGCAGCGAGAGCCAGGGGTCGCCCGCGTCGGTCAGCCCCTGGCCGCCTGCGCGCACCACCCGGACGGGGGCGGCCCGGCCCTCGGGCACGAGCGGGCGCGCCCACTCGACCAGGGCCTCGCCCTCCGCGTCGGGGTCCACCGTGAGGTCGGGCCGCTCGGGATGGGTCAGGGTGACGGTGCCCGCGGCCTCGTCGAGCCGCGCCTCGACCGCCATCAGCCTGGGCGCCGAGGCGGCGCGCGAGAAGTTGACGCAGGGCTGCCAGCCCTCGCCCTCGAGCCGCGCGGCCTCGTGCGCCACGGCCCAGGCGCGGTCGAAGGGAAGGGTGCGGCCGGCCTCGAGACCCACCGCCTCCAGCCCCTCGCGGCCCAGCGCCTTGATCGGGTGGCGCCAGATGCCGGCCAGCCGCATGCTCACTTGGCGTCCGGCTTGGGTTTGGAGCGCTTGAGGCGGATCGACGACCGGATGTTGCCGAACACGTCCGGCCTCGATCCGTGGGAGCGCATGATCAGGTATTGCTGGGTGAAGGTGATGGTGTTGTTGGCGATCCAGTAGACCACCAGCCCGCTGGCGAAGCTGCCCAGCATGAACATGAACACCCACGGCATCCAGGCGAAGATCATCGCCTGGGTCGGGTCGGCCGGCGTGGGGTTGAGCTTCTGCTGGAGCCACATCGAGATGCCCAGGAGGAGCGGCAGGATCCCGATCAGGATCAGCGCCGCGATCGTGCCGGGCTCGGGCGCGCCCCAGGGCAGCAGCCCGAAGAAGTTGGCGAGCGAGGTCGGATCGGGCGAGGAGAGATCCTGGAACGGCCCGAAGAACGGCGCGTGGCGCAGCTCGATGGTGACGAAGATCACCTTGTAGAGCGAGAAGAAGATCGGGATCTGGAGGATCAGCGGCAGGCAGCCCGCGGCCGGGTTGATCTTCTTGGTCTTGTAGAGCGTCATCATCTCCTGCTGGAGCTTCTGGCGGTCGTCGCCCACGCGCTCCTTGATCTTCTCCATCTCGGGCTGGAGCTCCTTCATCCGCGCCATCGAGGCGTAGGACTTGTAGGCCAGCGGGAAGAGCAGCGCCTTGATCAGCAGCGTGAGCGTGATGATGGCCAGCCCCATGTTGCCGATCTGGCCGTTGAGCCAGTGCAGCACGCGGAAGATCGGCTTGGTCAGGAAGTAGAACCAGCCCCAGTCGATCGAGTCGACGAAGCCGTCGATGCCGCCCCGGTCCTGATAGGTGCGGATCGCCTCCCACTCCTTGGCGCCGGCGAAGAGGCGCATCGAGCGCGCCGCGCTCTCGCCGGGGGCGACCTCGACCGCGGGCATCCGCGCCTCGGTCTGGTAGAGGTCGGCGCCGGGCACGTATTTGGCGACGCTGGCGAAGGGCGCGCCCTCGTCGGGGATGAGCGCCGTCATCCAATAGTGGTCGGTGAAGCCGATCCAGCCGTCGGCGGCCACGTCGATGACCTCGACCGGCGCGCCCTCGCGCGGGTCCACGTCGAGGTCGGGCATGTCGTCGTAGCCGATCTCCTCCAGCTGGCCGTCCGACATCCGCACCACGCCCTCGTGCAGGATGAAGAAGCGGCGCATCTCGGGCAGCCCGTTGCGGGCGACGAGCCCGTAGGGCGCGAGCTGCACCGTCTCGCCGGTGTCGTTGGCGACCTCCTGGGTCACGGTGAACATGAACTTGTCGTCCACCTCGATCCGGCGGCGGAAGGTCAGCCCCGCGCCGTTGTCCCAGCGCAGCACGACCGGCGCGCCGGGCGCGAGCGTCTCGCCGCTCTCGACCGTCCAGGGGGTCGCCGCGCCCGGCACCTCCTCGAAGGACAAGGCGCCCGCGGGCGTCCAGCCGAAGAGCGCATAGTAGGACAGCGGCGCCTCGACCGGCGACAGGAGCTGCACGATGTCGCTGCCGGGGTCGATGGTCTCGCGGTAGTCGCGCAGGCGAAGGTCGTCGATGCGCCCGCCCGCGAGGTTGACCGAGCCCACGAGCTCGGGCGTGGCGATGGGCAGCCGCGGCGCCTCGGGCTGCGGCGCGGCGAGTTCGGCGGGTACGGCCGCCCCCGGTGCGACGGCCCCGGGAGGGACGGCCCCGGGCGGGATGGGGGCCGCGGCCGGGTCCTCGGCCCGCGAGGCGACGGGGGCGTCGGGCTCGATCGGCGCCTGCTGCTCGGGCGGGAACAGCAGGAACCAGGCCAGGATCACCAGGAAGGACAGCGCCGTCGCAAGGATGAGGTTGCGGTTGTCGTCCATGAGATCCCCCGTAGGCCCATGCGATGGACAAGGGGGGGTTCAATAGCCCGCCGGGGGGGAGGTCAAGGGGGCACGCCCGCGGCGCGGCGGGCGCGCGCGGTGGCCCGCGGGAACGCGCGGGACGCCTGCCATCACGAAGCCGCGACGGGTTCCATGGCGGGCATCCGGCGGGCTCAAGCGGGCCCGAGCGGCGGATCGGGACGGCCGCGGCGGCGGGGTGCGGCAGGGCGTCGGCCCTCGGGCGCGGCGGCGCGGGC
Source organism: uncultured Alphaproteobacteria bacterium (assembly GCA_963799455.1). GTDB lineage: Bacteria > Pseudomonadota > Alphaproteobacteria > Rhodobacterales > Rhodobacteraceae > CAWCXF01. The sequence continues at coordinate 1,667,181 of CAWCXF010000008.1, forward strand.
CGGGGCGCATCGGCCGGGGCCGGGGCCGGGGCTGCGGAGCGGCCGACGGGGACGCCGCCCCGCCCGGTGGCGAGCCTCAGCCGGCGCGGCGGGAGATCAGCGGCGGCGGCTCGACGCGGGCCTTCAGCCGCGTGGCCCAGACCACGGCCTCGTCGTAGGGCATGGGGCGCGCGATGCCGAAGCCCTGGACGTGGCCGCAGCCGAGCTGCGCCAAGAGCGCGTGCTGTCCTTGGGTCTCGACGCCCTCGGCCACCGTGTCGAGCCCCAGCCGCTCGGCCATGCCGAGGATGGCGGACACCATCTTGTGCTGCTCGGGGTCGTCCTCGATGCCGGCGACGAAGGAGCGGTCGATCTTGACGCGCGCGATGGGGAAGCGGCGGATGGCGCCGATCGAGGCGTGGCCGGTGCCGAAGTCGTCGAGGTCGATGCGGCAGCCGAGCTGGGCGAGCCCCATCAGGTTGCGCACGATCACGTCGTCGCCATGGCCCGCCACCACGGTCTCGAGCACCTCGACGGTGAGCCGGTCGGGCGCGAGGTCGAAGCCGTCGAGCTCCCAGCGGATGCGCTCCAGGAGGCCGGGGTTGCGCAGCTCCTCGGGCGAGAAGTTGACGGCGACCGAGGGGATCGCCATCCCCGCGCGGTCCCAGGCCCTGAGCGCCCTGAGCGATTGGTGCAGCATGGTCTCGCCCAGGCGCTCCAGCAGCCCCGCCTGCTCCAGCGCGGGCAGGAACTCGGCCGGGGGCACCACGCCGCGCTCGGGGTCGCACCAGCGCGCGAGCGCCTCGAAGCCGGTGATGCGCCCGGTGTCGGTGCACAGCTGCGGCTGGAACCAGGGCACGATCCAGCCCTGCGCCAGCGCCTCCTCGGCGCCGCTGGCGAGCGCGTGGCGGGCCGAGGCCTTGCGGCCGATCTCCTCGGAATAGGCGCGCAGGGCGGAGGGGCCGGCGCGGCGGGCCTCAGCGGCCGCGCGCTCGGCCGCCTCGATCATCGCCTCCCCGTCCGGGCGCGGCGCGCGGGAGGGCAGGCAGAAGCCCACCGACGCGGTCAGGTGCACGGTCCCGGCGGGGGTCAGGACGGGCTCGGCGACCGCGGCCTGGAGCCGCTCGGCGAGCTGGAGCACGACCTCGAGGTCCGCGCGCCACACCGGCGCCAGCGCCACCGCGAAGACGGCGCCGCCGAGCCGTCCCACCGCGTCGCCGGCGCGGCAGGTGAGGGCGAGCCGCTCGCCCACGCGGCGCAGCACGTCGTCGGCGAGCGCCATGCCGAGGCGGTCGGCGGTGCGGCGGAACTCGTCCACCTCGATCACCAGGCAGGCGGTGGTGCGCCCGCGCTGGCCCAGGCCCACCAGCGCCTGGTCGAGCCGGGCCGCGACGCCCTGGCGCAGGACGAGGCCGGTGAGGCCGTCGCGCTCGGAGCGGTCCGCGCCCCGCGCGACGCCGCGCAGCGCCGCCGCCGTGGCGATGGGCACCATGGCGGCGAAGGCCAGCATCGCCCCCTCGCCGCCGATCAGGCCCGCGCCGAGCGTCGCCGCCGGCAGGAAGCTCATGGCGCGCGGCCCGAGCGCGCGCAGCCCCAGCGCGGGGACCGCGGCGACGCCGGCTGCCCGATGGGTGTTCGCGCCGAGGACAGGTCCGCTCCCGAGCTTCATGGACGGCCCCTCCGCGCGCCGCGAGCCGTCCCGATCCGCGGCTCGGGATCCATCGCTAGGGCCGAGCCCTTGCCGACTCCCTAACGGTCGCGTGATTGTCGCCTGCGCCGGGACGATCCGGCGGACGCCGCGCGGGCCGTCCCTAGTCGGGCACCTCGTCCACGCCCGAGCCGCCCCAGGGATGGCATCGCGCGATGCGCCGCAGCGCCAGCCACGAGCCGCGCGCGGCGCCGTGACGCGACAGCGCCTGGAGCGCGTAGGCCGAGCAGGAGGGGTGGTAGCGGCACCGCGCCCCGAGGAGCGGCGACAGCGCGAGCCGGTAGCCCCGGATCGGCAGCGCCAGCACCCGCGCGAGGGGGCTCACGAATGCACCTTCGACAGCGCGCCGCGCAGGTCGGCGAGCAGCGCCTGGAAGCCGCGCGCGGCGGTGGCCTCGGGCCGGCCGATCAGCACGTAGTCCCAGCCGGGCCGGGCCTCGGGCGCCAGCGCCAGCCGCGCGGCCTCGCGCAGCCGCCGCTTGGCGCGGTTGCGCTGGACCGCGCCGCCGAGCTTGCGCGAGCAGGTGAACCCCACGCGGGGGGCCGCCTCGTCGGCGCGCTCGCGGGCCTGGAGCGTGAGGCCGGGGGCGGAGGCGCGCCGCGCGCGGGCGGCGGCGAGGAAGTCGCGGCGATGGCGGATCGTCTCCACCCTCGCCTCCGAGCGTCAGGCGCTCAGGCGCTTGCGGCCGCGGGCGCGGCGCGCGTTGAGGATCTTGCGCCCCGCCTTGGTGGCCATGCGCGCGCGGAAGCCGTGGCGGTGCTTGCGCACGAGGTTGCTGGGCTGGAACGTGCGCTTGGTCATGTCGCTCTCCACGTCTGGCGCCGCCGGATGCGGTCGCCGCGGCTCGAAGGCAGGCTTCTAGGCGCGCCGGGGGCTCCTGTCAAACCGCGCGCGAGGGCCGCCCGCTGCAACGAACCCGGCCGCGCGCCCGGCCTCGGGGCGCCCGACCTGAAACAAATGGGGCGCCGGCGCGGCCCCGCCATCAATGCGGCGTGAGCCCGCTATCCCGAGGCGCCCGACCGCGTCATGTCTGGGGGCACGGCGCTGCGGCGACGGCTTTCGGGGAGGGTGAGATGACCGACACGGCCACCGATGGGGAGGGGCGCGCAGGCGGACGGGGGGCAGGCGGACGGGGGGCAGGCGGACGGGGGGCAGGCGGACGGGGGGCCGCGGCCCGGCGCGGCGGCGGGCTGGCGCGCGCGCTGCCGCTCGCGGCGATCGCCGTCGCGGCGATCCTGGGGGCCGTGTTCCTGCGCGACCATCTCACCTTCGAGGCGCTGTCGCAGAACCGCGAGCGGCTGATCGCCTTCCGCGACGCCAACTACGCGCTCACCGTGCTCGCCTTCATGGCGGCCTACGTCGCCGTCGTCGCCTTCTCGCTGCCCGGCGCCACGCTCGCCACGCTGACGGGCGGCTTCCTCTTCGCCACCTTCCCCGGCGCGCTCTACAACGTCATGGCCGCCACCATCGGCGCCACCGCGATCTTCGCCGCCGCCCGCTGGGGCCTGGGCGAGCGGCTCGCGGCGAGGATGGACGCGGGCGAGGGGCTGGTGCGCCGCGTCAAGGAGGGCATCGACGAGAACCAGTGGTCGATGCTGTTCCTGATCCGGCTGGTGCCGGCGGTGCCGTTCTTCGCCGCCAACATCATCCCGGCGCTGGTCGGCGTGCCGATCCTCCGCTTCGTGGTCTCGACCTTCCTCGGCATCATCCCCGGCGCGGTGGTCTTCACCTCCGTGGGCGCGGGCCTGGGCGAGATCTTCGCGCGCGGCGAGACGCCGGACCTGGGCGTCATCTTCGAGCCGCAGGTGCTGCTGCCGATCCTCGGGCTCGCGGCCCTCGCGGCCCTGCCCATCGCCGTCAAGGCCGTGCGCGGCCGCGGGGGCGTCTGACGTGGCGCGCATCGACACCGACATCTGCGTCATCGGCGCGGGCTCCGGCGGGCTCTCGGTCGCGGCCGGCGCGGTCCAGATGGGCGCCCGCGTGGTGCTGATCGAGGGCGGGGAGATGGGGGGCGACTGCCTCAACTACGGCTGCGTGCCCTCGAAGGCGCTGATCGCGTCCGCCAAGCACGCCCATGCGATGACCACGGGCGGCCCCTTCGGCGTGACCCCCGTCGAGCCCGAGATCGACTACGCCGCCGCCAAGGACCGCGTGGCCCGCGTCATCGCGACCATCGCCCCGGTGGACAGCCAGGAGCGGTTCGAGTCCCTGGGCGTGCGCGTCCTGCGCGCCCACGCCCGCTTCGTCTCAGACCGAGAGGTGGAGGCGGGTGGGGACACCGTGCGCGCGCGGCGCTTCGTGATCGCCACCGGCTCCTCGCCGCTGGTGCCGCCCATTCCGGGGCTCGCCGAGGTGCCCACCCTCACCAACGAGACCGTGTTCGCGCTGCGCGAGCGGCCCGAGCACCTCCTGATCGTCGGCGGCGGGCCGATCGGCATGGAGATGGCCCAGGCGCATCGGCGGCTCGGCTGCGAGGTCACGGTGATCGAGGGCGCGCGCGCGCTCGCGAAGGACGACCCCGAGCTCGCCGCCGTCGTCACCTCCCGGCTGCGCGAGGAGGGGGTGCGGATCGAGGAGGGCGCCAAGGTCGCCCGCGTCTCCAAGGGCTCGAACGGGGCCGGGCGGATCGCCGTCGAGGTCGAGGACGGGCGCTCGGTCACCGGCACGCACCTGCTGCTGGCGGTCGGGCGCCGCGCCAACGTCGAGCGCCTGGACTTGGAGGCGGCGGGGATCGCGCACACCCCGCAGGGCGTCACCGTGGGCGACGACCTGCGCACCACCAACCGCCGGGTCTATGCGGTCGGAGATGTCGCCGGCCGGCTCCAGTTCACCCACGCGGCCAACTACCATGCGGGCATCGTGATCCGGCAGGTCGTGCTCGGCCTGCCCGCCCGCGCGCGCCAGGACCACATCCCCTGGGCCACCTACACCGACCCCGAGCTGGCGCAGGTGGGCCTCACCGAGCCCGAGGCGCGCGAGAGGCACGCAGGCAAGCTCGATGTCGCGCGCTTCGACTTCCACGAGAACGACCGCGCCCAGGCGCAGGGCGAGACCACGGGGCTCATCAAGGTGATGGTGGTGCGCGGCCGGCCCGTCGGCGCCTCGATCGTGGGCGCGGGCGCGGGCGAGCTGATCGGCGTCTGGGCGCTGGCGCTGTCGAGCCGGCTCAGGATGAGCCAGGTCGCGGGGATGGTCGCGCCCTATCCGACGCTGGGCGAGGTCTCCAAGCGCGCCGCCGGCGCCTACTTCGCGCCGCGCCTGTTCGAGAACCCCAAGCTCGGCCGCGCGGTGCGCACGCTCCAGCGCTGGCTGCCCTGAGCGGCCCCGCGCCCGCAGCGCCTGCGCGCGCGCCCCGGGCGCGGGCGACGGGCCGGCGGAGGGCGGATGGTGGTGACGCGCGACCCCGGCCCGAGGGCCGCGCGCGCGCCGCGTCTGCGCCGCACTTCCGCCACGCCCGCCAATGCCTTATATGAAGGGCGGGCGGACATGCGATGCTGAACTCCCTCTCGGGGCGCTTCCTGATCCTGACGGCGCTCTTCGTCATGCTGGCGGAGGTGCTGATCTTCGTGCCGTCGGTCGCTCGCTTCCGCGAGGACTACCTGCTGAGCCGGCTGGAGCGCGCCCAGATCGCCTCGCTCGCGCTGCTCGCGGGCGACGAGATGATCGAGCCCGAGGTCGAGGAGGAGCTGCTGCGCACCGCGGGCGTGCTCAACGTGGTGCTCAGGCGCGACGAGATGCGCCAGCTCGTGCTCTCCTCGCCCATCCCCGAGCCGATCCACGCCACCTACGACCTGCGCGACGCGGGCGCGCTCACGCTGATCACCGACGCCCTGGCCTGCCTCGTCGACACCCGCGACCGGGTGATCCGCGTCATCGGCGACCCGGTGCGCGAGGCGGGGCTCCTGATCGAGGTCACCATGCGCTCGGCCCCGCTGCGCGCCGCGATGATCGACTACGGGCTGCGGATCCTGGCGCTCTCGGCGATCATCTCGGTGGTCACGGCGCTGCTGCTGTTCCTCGCCGTGCAGCGCTTCCTGGTGGCGCCGATCCGGGGCGTGGTGGACGGCATGGCGCGCTACGCCGCGGCCCCCGAGGACGCGCGCTCGATCATCGAGCCGCGCGCCGGCCTGCGCGAGCTGCGCGAGGCCGAGGAGGCGCTGCGCACCATGCAGACCCAGCTGACGGGCGCGCTGCGCCAGAAGGAGCGGCTCGCGCAGCTCGGCGGCGCCGTCGCCAAGATCAGCCACGACCTGCGCAACATCCTCACCACCGCCCAGCTGCTGGCCGACCGCATGGAGGGCTCGGACGACCCTCGCGTGGCGCGCGTGGTCCCCCGCCTCGTGGCCTCGATCCACCGCGCGGTGTCGCTCTGCGAGGGCACGCTCGCCTTCGGCCGCGCCGAGGAGCCGCCGCCGCGGCTCGCCCAGCTGCGCCTGCGCGAGCTGGCCTCGGAGGTGATCGAGGCCGAACGGCTGGCCGCCGGCGAGGGCCTGTCGTTCCGCCTCGACGTGCCGGCCTGGACCGCCTTGCGCGCCGACGCCGAGCAGCTCGCGCGCGTGCTCACCAACCTCGTGCGCAACGCGCGCCAGGCGATCGAGGGCGTGGGCGGGGTGGGCGAGATCGCCATCGCCGCGCGCGAGGAGGAGGACGCGCTGGCGATCACCGTCTCCGACACCGGCCCCGGCCTGCCCGAGCGCGCGCGCGAGCACCTCTTCACCGCGTTCCGCGGCGGCACGCGCAAGGGCGGCTCGGGGCTGGGCCTCGCCATCGCCGCCGAGCTGGTGCGCGGCCATGGCGGACGCCTGACGCTCGAGCGGACCGGCCCCGGCGGCACCCGCTTCGTCATCCGCCTGCCCCGCGCCGACGCGCTCGGCATCGCCGCGCAGTGATGGGGCCGCAGGACGAGGGGTCGATGTCGGACGCGCCGCGCGCGGGCGGCTGCGGCGTCCTCTCCCACCCGCTCCCGCGGGCGGCGGAGCGGGGCGGCCCGTTCCACGGCCCCCTCCGCACGGCGCGCAGCGGGCCTCGCCGGGGGCCTCGCAGGCGCCGACGAGATCGCTTCGGAGGGGTGGGCGAGGCGCGCCCTTGCCCCGCGGGCGCGCCGGAGCCCGACGCCGCCGGCGGACCTTGCAACGCTCCGCCGCCCCGGCTACATCGCCCTCAGGCGCTGGTAGCTCAGTTGGATAGAGTACCTGACTACGAATCAGGGGGTCGGGGGTTCGAATCCTCCCCAGCGCGCCATGACCCTGAAACAATCTTCTTTTCCGGCTGGCTGCGTGATCGTGGTGTCCAGCTCCGCGTAGGGTTCGGACGACTCTGCAAGGATCCGTCGCGGCTGGTGGGCCCGCTGGCTTCGTCCTTCGCCGCGACGAGGCAGCTCGACTGTCTGAGGCGCCCGACTGGAGCGCGCCCCCGGGGCCGGACGGCCCCGCGTCGTGGCTTGACCCCAGGAGCCGGGCTCTGGCTGTGGGGAGGGGCCGTGCGCCGCTGCCTTCGGCGGCCCGGGTCGTCGAGGGGGGCCATGCGGGTGGCTCGCCCTGCGGCCCGGCCAGGACGCACGCCGTCTGCCGCGAGCCGGTCCGGGTCTGGCTGGAGAAGTGCGGGGCCGGCGCGTTCGACGAGGAGGTCGATGCCGCCGACACGCCCGCCGACACGCTCGCCGACACGCTCGCCGAGCACGAAGCCCGGATCGCCGCTCTCGAGCGTCGTGCGGGCCGAGCAGGCGCGCGAGCCCGCGTCCTCGATGGGGGGCTGTGGAGCTCCAGGCGCTCGCCGAGGAGCGGGCCCGCATCCGCGATCGCCGGCCCTGCGGCCTCTTCGCCGCGCGAGGGCGCGGGCCGATGGGCGTCGCGCGCCCTTCCTGCCGCGCCGCGCCGGCGGTGACGCCGGCCGAGGCGGCGGTCGTCGCCGAGGTCAGGGCGGCCTGCGAGGCCTCGCCGGCCTGCGGCTGCCGGCGCGTCGGCGCCGAGCTGCGCCATCGCGGGCTCATCGTCGACGCCGAGAGGAGCCGCCGCACCATGCGCGAGCGCGGCCTCGGGCCGAAGCGCAGGCGCCGCCATGCCGCGACCACCGGGGGCGAGCGCGGCGGGCCGATCCTCCCGGGCGTGGCGAGGGGCCCGCGACGGCGCACGCGCCCGACCGGCCCACCGGCCCCGGGGCGGCGACGTCGCGCGATCCCGAGGCGCCATGGCTTCGCCGGCTCTACGCGCCGACCCCCGCGACGCCGCCGACGCCGAGAGCCCGATCGAGGCGCTGAAGCTCGGGGCGGTCCACCCGACGGAGCGCGCGGCCTTCGAGGACGTCGCCGCCGACCCGCCCCGCTTCATCGACGAGGCCTGCGGCACGACCCGCCCGCGCTCCGCGCCGGGCCGTGTCGGCCCCGTGCGCCTCGCGGGGATCGACCGCCCGGCCCCCGCCCGATCCGCCGCGTGAACGCGTCCGGCCCCGGGGGCGCGCTCCAGCCGGGCACGATCATTCCCACCAGGGGTCGATCGCGGCGATGTCGGCGTCCGCCGTGGCGAGGTGGCCGGGCGCCTCCACCCCGGCGCTGGCGCAGAGCGCCGCGGTGCGGAGCAGCCGCTCACGCGCGGGGCCCGCATCGCCGCCTCGGGCAAGGCGTGTCCGGGTCCGCGGCAGGTGCCCTCGGCGATCGCGTCCTCCCCGGTGAGCCCGCGCCGCCCCCGACCCTGGCACGGCGCCCGGCGGGCCGCGATGGGGGCGAGGCGCCGGGCGGCGCGCGGCTCAGGCGGCCTGGCTGGAGCGCAGCTCGGTCAGGATGGCGTGCAGCACCAGGGGGTCGGCGTTGGCGCGCAGCTTGGCGCGCACCGACGCGTCGCGCATCACCCGGCTGACGGCGGCGAGCGCGCGCAGGTGCTCGACGCCCGAGCCCGCCGGCGCGAAGAGCGCGAACACCAGATCCACCGGCTGGCGATCGACCGCGCCGAACTCGACCCCGCGATCGAGCCGCAGGAAGCAGCCAGTCATGGCCTGGACCTCCGGCAGGCGGGCGTGCGGCAGCGCCACGCCGTGGCCGACGCAGGTGGGCCCGAGCGCCTCGCGCTCGCGCAGCGCGGCCACCACGGCGGCCTCGGGCAGGCCGTGCGCCGCGGCCACGATCTCCCCCAGAACCTGGAAGACGCGCTTCTTGCTCGATGCTCCGACAGCCCTGACGGCCTCCTGGGAGAGGATGCGCGATAGCTCCATGTGTCCCGCCCCCTGATCACGCCACGCAAGCTCCTGCGCGGGCCCCGGCGTCCCCGCACCGGCCACCTGCTCGCGCGCGGCACAGCCTGCCTTCCTTCGCTCGCGGTGGGTCTCGACCGCGACGATCGCCCTTCGGGCGATCTGGGGAGCGCGCTCGATCGCCGTCGCCCCCGGATCCCCAAGCTATTGCCAAGCGCGCCGCGGTTCAATGCCCGACCGCGCCGCCGCGCCTCGCTCCGGGGGGGTGCCCCTGCGGGCGAGCCCTGCTATGAGGATCGCACCACGCGCCCGGACCCGGGTCCGCCGGGCGCCTGCGGCCGATGCGGCCCGAGCCTCGGGCGGATCCCTCGGGGCCGTGCCCGACCGACCGGAGACCGCCCTTGCCCGCCGACCGCCCCCGATCCGCCCGACGCGGCGCCCCACCCCGGCCGTCGGCCGCGCTCGCGCTCGCGCTGGCCGTCGCGCTCGCGTCGGGCCAGATGCCGGACCGGGCGGCGGCGCAGGGGGTGCCCTTCGGAGGCGCGGGCGCCGAGCCCGGCGCGCCGGTCGAGGTGACGGCCGACGCGCTCTCGATCGACCGCGCCGCCGGCACGGCCGTGTTCGAGGGCGGGGTCGTGGTCGGGCAGGGCGCGCTGCGCCTGTCGGCCGAGCGCGTCGAGGTCGAGTACACCGACGACCGCCGCGTCGCCCGGCTCACCGCCACGGGCGGGGTGACGCTGGCGAGCGGGCAGGACGCGGCGGAGGCCGAGCGCGCCGTCTACGACGTCGAGGCGGGCGAGATCACCCTCACCGGCGACGTGCTGCTGACGCAGGGCGAGGAGCAGGGCGGCGTCGCGCTCTCGGCCGACGCGCTCAGCGTCGATCTGGCCAGCGGGCAGGCCCGGCTCGACGGGCGGGTGCGCACCGTCCTGCCGGCGAGGGACTGAGCGGTGGACGGATCCGGGCAGGCGGGAGCTGGGCAGGCGGGGGGCGCGCCGCTGCGGGCGCTCGACGGCGATCAGGGCCTCCTCGCCGAGGGCCTGCGCAAGTCCTACCGCAGGCGCCCGGTGCTGCGCGACGTCTCGCTCCGCCTGGGGCGCGGCGAGGCGGTGGCGCTCCTCGGCCCCAACGGCTCGGGCAAGACCACCTGCTTCCACCTCGTCGCGGGGCTGGTGCCGGCCGAGGGGGGGCGCGTGAGCCTCGACGGGCGCGACGTGACGGGCCTGCCGATGTATCGCCGCGCGCGCCTCGGCCTGGGCTACCTGCCGCAGGAGATGAGCATCTTCCGCGGGCTCTCGGTCGAGGACAACGTGATGGCGGTCCTCGAGATCGCCGAGCCCGACCCCCGCCGCCGCCGCGACCGGCTCGAGGGGCTGCTGGCGGAGTTCGGGATCGGCCATCTGCGCCGCGCGCCCGCGCTGTCGCTCTCGGGCGGGGAGCGCAGGCGCGCCGAGATCGCGCGCTGCCTCGCCTCGGAGCCGCGCTACCTGCTGCTCGACGAGCCCTTCGCGGGGGTGGACCCGATCGCGGTGGGCGACATCCGCGCGCTGGTGGCCCAGCTCAAGACCCGCGGCCTGGGCGTGCTCATCACCGACCACAACGTGCGCGAGACGCTGGGGCTCGTGGACCGCGCCTACATCCTGCACGACGGGCGCGTGCTGATGAGCGGCACCACCGAGGAGGTCGTGGCCCACGAGGACGTGCGCCGCGTCTATCTCGGCGCGGGCTTCGCGCTGGGCTGAGGGGGGGGCGGCCGAGCGGGAGGCTGGGGCGCCGCGGCCCTCGGGGCGAGCACCAGCCGCACGCCGGAGGCGAACTCGATCCGGTCGCCCTGGGCCGTCAGGGCGCCGGCGTCGAGCGTCCCCATCGGCGCGCGGGCGCGCACCGGCCCCTCGCTCTCGACGCGTCCCGCGCGCAGGTCGAAGCGCAGGCCCGGCGCCTCGGCCTCGATCGGACCCGGGCCCCCATCCGCGCCCGATCCCGACGCGGGGCCCGCCCCGGATCCGGCCAGCCGGATCCCGCCCGAGAGCGTCGCCACCCCCGCGGCGGTGTCGATCCGCCCCTCGGGCGCCGCGAGATCGAGCGTGGCGCCCCGCGCCGTGACGACCTGCGCGCGGATCCCCTGCGCCTCCATCAGGCGGGGGTCTCGCGGGTCGGGGCGGGCGAGGCGGGCCGAGACCTCGATCGCGTCGCCCTCCGCGGTGACGCCGGCGTGGACGGGCGCGCCGAGCCGCTGCTCGCGCGCGGCCCCCTGCGCCAGCGGCGCGAGCGGCGCCTGAGGCCGCTCGCCGCCGCCCGCCAGCAGGAACAGCCCCGACAGCAGCGCGAGCCCCGCCATCGGCAGCGCCACCTTGGCCAGCCCCACCAGCCGGCTGTGCGCGTCCACCCCGCCAGGGGGCGGCCCTCCGCCGAGGGGGGGGCCTGCGCCGGGGGGGCCGGCGCGCGCCATCAGTGGCCGAACAGGTCCGGCTCGTCCCAGCCGCCGAGGTCGAGGAGCGCGCGGGTGGGCAGGAAGTCGAAGGCGGCCTCGGCGAGCGCCGTGCGCCCCTCGCGCTCCAGCCGCCCCATCAGGATCTCGCGGATGCGGTGGAGGTGGAGCACGTCGGCGGCGGCGTAGTGGAGCTGCGCCTCGTTGAGCCGCTCGGCGCCCCAGTCCGAGGATTGCTGGGCCTTGGAGATGTCCACGTCGAGGAGCTCGTGGGTGAGCTTGGCGAGGCCGTGGCGGTCGGTGTAGGTCCGCACCAGCTTCGAGGCGATCTTGGTGCACCAGACGGGCCTCGCCAGCGCGCCGAAGGCGTGGTGGAGCACCGCGATGTCGAAGCGCCCGAAGTGGAAGAGCTTGAGCGTGCCGGGATCCTCCAGCATCGCCACGAGGTTGGGGGCCTCGCGCTGCCCGCGCGCGATCTGCACGAGGTGCGCGTCGCCGTCGCCCGACGACAACTGCACCAGGCAGAGCCGGTCGCGGTGGGGGTCGAGCCCCATCGTCTCGGTGTCGATCGCCACCACGGGCCCGAGGTCGAGCCCGTCGGGCAGGTCGCCCTCGTGCAGGTGGTTGGTCATGTGCGCGCAGCCTTGGGCCCTGGGCTGCGAGATTTATCGACACCTTCACGGGATGGGAAGACAACGGCTGTCACGATGCCATATATAATCCATATCGGGAAGCTGACGCCCCTGGAGGACCACCACATGATGTCCGACGAGCGACTGAGGGCCGAGATCGAGCAGGGCTTGGACGAGCGCCTTCGGATGCTGATCCGGGATAGGCTCGGCGGCCGGGACGTGGTGCGGTCCGTTCGGCTCGTCGCGACGGAGAAAGAGGAGGATCGGCTCACGCTGCTGATCGAGGTCGAGATCGCCCCGGACGCCGACCCGACGGCGTTGGCGGATGCCTACTTCGGCCTGACCTCGAAGGTCCGCAAGGCGATGGGGGCGAGGCTTTCCGACGTCTTCCCGGTCATCACCCCGAGGTTCGACCAGGGAGCCCATGCCTGACGGCGAGCTGGCCGACGGGATGATCGCTGCCGCCAGGACTCTGATCGCGGGTGGAAGCTCGCCGATCGACTCAAGCTTGCGGCGCGCGATCAGCACGGCCTACTATGCGGTCTTCCACGCGCTGGCGAAGGTTTGCGCCGACTGTCTCGTCGGCGCGGACGAGTCTGTCAGGCCGAACAGGGCATGGGTGGAGGTGTATCGCGGCCTCGATCACGGAACCTCCAAGAATGCCTGCGAGCAGGCCAGGACCATCGGCGTTCCCGACGCGATCAGGGATTCTCGCCGCTGCCTTCAAGAGGCTTCAGGACGCCCGCCACCTGTGCGACCACGACCCGATCGTCAGGCCGTCCGAACTCGAGGCGGGGTTCCACGTCGCCCTGGCCGAGCGGAGCATCTCGGCCTTGCGCGAGGTCCGTGAGAGGGATCGGCTCGCCTTTGCGACCTGGATCCTGATCACCAGCAAGGGGGCTCGGCAGGCGCGCATCCGAGCCAAGCTCGACGACCCCACGAGGGTCGAGCACCCGGGGGCGCCATCGACCTGAGGCGCGGGCGACGGGGCGGCGAGATCGTGCCCGGGCGCCCGCGTCCGCGCATCCCGCCTCGCGCCGCGCGCGCCGGCCCCGCGCCGCCCCGCGCCGCCCCGCCCCGCGCCGCCCCGGGCGTTTCCCGTTGACCTGCGCTAACATCGGGTGTGTCCTGCCCCCGAGCGCGGCTTTCGGTCTCGACGGCCGCGCATCGGCACCAAGACGGGACCACGGGAGGACCACGATGACCCTGAGACACGCGCTGCTCGGCGCCGCGGCCGCGACCGCGCTGGCCGCCCCGGCCTTTGCGCAGGACGGCGAGGCCAGCGCCTGCCTGATCACCAAGACCGACATCAACCCGTTCTTCGTCAAGATGAAGGAGGGCGCGACCGCCAAGGCCGGGGAGCTCGGCATCGATCTGCAGACCTATGCCGGCAAGGTGGACGGCGACCACGAGACCCAGGTCCAGGCGGTCGAGAGCTGCATGGCCGCGGGCGTGGACGGCATCCTCATCACCGCGTCGGACACCAAGGCCATCACCGACGTGCTCGGCCGGGCGCGCGAGCAGGGGATCCTGGTGATCGCGCTCGACACGCCGCTCGACCCGATCGACGCCGCCGACGCGACCTTCGCCACCGACAACTTCAAGGCGGGCGAGCTGATCGGGAAGTGGGCCGCGCAGACGATCGAGAACCCCGACGACGCGAAGATCGCCATGCTCGACCTCTCGGCGAGCCAGCCCTCGGTGGACGTGCTGCGCGACCAGGGGTTCCTCACGGGCTTCGGCATCGACCCGGGCGACCCCGCGATCATCGGCGACGAGTCCGACCCGCGCATCGCCGGCAACGACGTGACCTCGGGCAACGAGGAGGGCGGGCGCACCGCGATGGAGAACCTGCTCCAGCGCGATCCGGGCATCAACGTCGTCTACACCATCAACGAGCCCGCCGCGGCCGGCGCCTACGAGGCGCTGAAGTCCTTCGGCATGGAGGGCGACGTGCTGATCGTGTCGATCGACGGCGGCTGCCCCGGCGTGCAGAACGTCGCCGACGGCGTGATCGGCGCGACCTCGCAGCAGTACCCGCTCGACATGGCCTCGCTCGGCGTCGAGGCCATCGCGCAATACGCGAAGGACGGCACGGTGCCCGAGCCCACGCCGGGGCTCGACTTCACCGACACCGGCGTCAGCCTCGTCACAGACGCCCCCGTGGAGGGCGTGGAGTCGATCCCGGTCTCCGAGGGCATGGAGCGCTGCTGGGGCTGACCGCCCGACGGGCGGCCCCCGACGGGGCCGCCGCACCCCCGCAGCCCGAGGAGGCACCGATGGCCGAGACCCAGGCGCCGCGCTCCGATCACGAGGCGGGGCTGGAGGGCGGCGACCGCTCGGTCGCCAGCTTCGAGCGACGACGCGGGGCGCTCGACCGCGTGCAGCACTTCCTGCACGCCAACCCGACCATGGTGCCGGTGATCGTGCTGGTGCTGTCGGTGATCGCCTTCGGGCTCGTCTCGCCCAACTTCTTCTCGGCCTTCAACCTCTCGCTGATCCTCCAGCAGGTCGCCATCGTCGGCATCCTCGCCGCGGCGCAGAGCCTCGTCATCCTCACCGCCGGCATCGACCTCTCGGTCGCGGCCGTGATGGTGATGACCTCCGTCATCATGGGCCGCCTCTCGGTCGATCTCGGGATGCCGGTGCCGCTCGCCATCCTCACGGGCCTCGCGGCCAGCTCGCTCACGGGGCTCTTGAACGGCGCGCTCGTCACCAAGCTGAGGCTGCCGCCCTTCATCGTCACGCTGGGCACCTGGAACGTGTTCCTGGCGCTCAACTACTACGTCTCGGCGCGCGAGACGATCCGCTCCCAGACGCTCGACGCCGAGGCGCCGCTCCTCAAGCTCTTCGGCGAGCGGTTCGACTTGGGCGGCGCGGTGCTGACCTGGGGCGTGGTGCTGATGGTCGTCATCTTCGCGGCGCTGTGGTTCGCGCTCAACCGCACCGCCTGGGGGCGCCACGTCTACGCGGTGGGCGACGACAAGGACGCGGCCGAGCTGGCCGGCATCCGCACCGACCGCATCCTGGTGTCGGTCTACGTGCTCGCGGGCCTCATCGCCGGGATCGCCGCCTGGGCCTCGATCGGGCGCGTGGGCTCGGTGAGCCCGACCTCGTTCTTCGAGGGCAACCTCGAGTCGATCACCGCCGTTGTCATCGGGGGCATCTCGCTCTTCGGCGGGCGCGGCTCGATCCTGGGCCCGATGCTCGGCGCCGTCATCGTGGGCGTGTTCAACTCCGGCCTCAGGCTCGCGGGGGTGGACGTGCTGTGGCAGCTCTTCGCCACCGGCTGGCTCATCATCGCGGCCGTGGCGATCGACCAGTGGATCCGGAAGCTCTCGTCATGACGGGCGCGCGCGAGGATCCCGTGACGGACCCGGCAGCGGAGGCCCCCATGGCAGGCACCAAGACCCCCGGCCCCGCGGCCGAGCCCATCCTGACCGCCCGCGGGCTCGTCAAGCGATACGGCCGCGTGACCGCCCTCGACCGCGCTGACTTCGAGCTCTACCCGGGCGAGATCCTGGCCGTGATCGGCGACAACGGCGCGGGCAAGTCCTCGCTCATCAAGGCGCTCTCGGGGGCCACGCAGCCCGACGAGGGCGAGATCCGCCTCGACGGGCGCCCCGTCCACTTCCCCTCGCCGATGGCCGCGCGCGAGGCGGGCATCGAGACCGTCTACCAGACCCTCGCGCTCTCGCCGGCGCTCTCGATCGCCGACAACATGTTCCTCGGGCGCGAGATCAAGAAGTCCGGCCCGCTCGGCCGCTGGCTCGGCATGACCGACCGCCGCGAGATGGAGCGGCGCGCGCGCGCGATGCTCTCGGACCTCGGGCTGATGACGATCCAGAGCATCGACCAGGCGGTCGAGACGCTCTCGGGCGGCCAGCGCCAGGGCGTGTCGGTCGCGCGCGCCGCGGCCTTCGGCTCCAAGGTCATCATCATGGACGAGCCCACCGCGGCGCTCGGCGTCAAGGAGTCCCGCCGCGTGCTCGAGCTGATCCAGGACGTGCGCGCGCGCGGCATCCCGATCGTGCTGATCTCGCACAACATGCCCCACGTCTTCGAGGTCGCCGACCGCATCCACGTCCACCGACTCGGCCGGCGCCTGTGCGTGATCGACCCCAAGGCCTACACCATGTCCGACGCGGTGGCCTTCATGACCGGCGCCAAGGAGCCGCCGTCCGAGGCGATGGCGGCGTGAGCGGCCGGAGCGCCGGCTGGCCGGGCGCCGACGGCGAGGCGGAGCGCCGCCCGACGGGCCGCCGCGCCACGCGTCGAGCGATCGCCGCCGGCCGTCCCGCGCCGGCGGCGCGCCTCGGCCCCCGAGCCGGGGCCTCCTGCCGGCGAAGGCTCGCGGCGCCGGGCCCGGGCGAGCGACGGCCCCGGTCCGCCGGGGAGAGGGCGGCCCCGGCTCGGGGGCCGGGGCGCGGCCGGGCCTGGCGGCGGGGGGCGACGCCCCCATGCATCTAGGCCTCGATCTCGGCACCTCGGGCCTGCGCGGCGTTCTGATGGAGGAGGACGGCGCCGTCCTGGCCGCCGCCGAGCGCGCCTACGAGGTCCGCCGCCCCCGTCCCGGCTGGTCCGAGCAGGATCCCGGCGACTGGATCGCCGCCGCCCGGGGCGTGGTCGCCGACCTGCGCGACGCCCGTCCCGAGGCCGTGGATGGCTTGAAGGGCGTCGGGCTGTCGGGCCAGATGCACGGCGCCGTGCTGCTCGGGGCCGACCACGAGCCCTTGCGGCCCTGCATGCTGTGGAACGACACCCGCGCGAGCCGCGAGGCCGCGGCGCTCGACACCCCCGAGGCCCGCGAGGTCTCCGGCAACGTGGTGTTCCCCGGCTTCACCGCGCCGAAGCTCGCCTGGGTCGCGGCCCACGAGCCCGAGGCGTTCGAGGCCACCGCCCTGGTGCTCCTGCCCAAGGACCACCTGCGGCTGTGGCTCACCGGCGAGGCCGTCACCGACATGTCGGACGCCGCCGGGACGGCTTGGCTCGACGGGGGCGCGCGCGCCTGGTCGGAGGCGCTGCTCGGCGCCTCGGGGATGCGCCGCGACCAGATGCCGGCGCTCGTCGAGGGCACCGCCGTCTCGGGCCGGCTGCGCGCCGAGCTGGCGGCCGAGCTGGGCCTGCCGGTCGTCCCGGTGGCCGGAGGGGGAGGGGACAACGCCGCCGCCGCCGCGGGCCTCGGCACGCTCGGCGAGGGGCAGGGGTTCGTCAGCTTGGGCACTTCGGGCGTGGTGCTCGCGGCGCGCGAGCGCTTCGAGCCCCGGCCCGAGACCGCCGTGCACAGCTTCTGCCACGCCATCCCCGAGACCTGGTACCAGATGGCGGTGATCCTCGCGGCCACCGACGCGCTGGGCTGGCTCGGCCGGCTGACGGGCCGGACGCCCGCGGATCTCGCCGCCGCGATGCCCGAGGCGATCTCCGGCCCCGGCGCGGTGCGCTTCGCCCCCTACCTCTCCGGCGAGCGCACGCCGCACAACGACGCGGCCATCCGGGGCGCGCTCACCGGGCTCGACGTGGCCCACGGCCCCGGGGATCTGACCCGCGCCGTGATGGAGGGGGTGGCCTTCGCGCTGCGCGACGGGCTCGACGCGCTGCGCGCCGCGGGCGCCGCGCCCGAGCGGCTGACGGCCACCGGCGGCGGCGCCCGCTCGGCCTTCTGGCTGGAGACGCTGGCCACCGTCATGGGCGCGCCCATCGACGTGCCGCGAGCCGGCGAGATCGGCGCCGCCCTCGGCGCGGCGCGGCTCTCGGTCTGCGCCGTCACTGGGGCCGCGCCCTCGCAGGTCATGACCCCCCCGCCGGTGGCGCGCACGGTCGAGCCCCGCACCGACCTGGCGGCGGCCTACGAGGACGCCCACGCCGCGCACCGCGCGACCTACCCGGCGCTGAAGGCCCTCGGGCGGGACGGGTCGGGGGCCAGGCGCCGATGACGGCGCCCTCGCCGGACATCGCGCCGCGCCCCGCGCAGGATCCTCCGCAGGATCCTCCGCCGAATCCTCCGCCGAATCCTCCGCCGAATCCTCTGCCGATCGCGCCCCGCACGGGCCGCCGCGTCGCGGCCCGTCGGCTCCCGGCCATGCGCCGCGTCCGCGTCCGGTCCTCGGAGCCCCCGGCGCGGCGCCGGGCGCGATCCGCGAACCCCCTGGAGACGAGACCCCGCCCATGAGCCTCGACACCCGAACCGGCTTCTTCGGCGACATCGAGCCGCTGCGCCTCGACGCGCAGGCCGACACCGACCTCGCCTTCCGCCACTACGACCCCGACGAGACCGTCGGAGGCGAGCGGCTGGAGGACCGGCTGCGCGTCTCGGTCGCGCTCTGGCACGGCTTCGCCTGGCCCGGCACAGACCCCTTCGGCGGCCCGACCTTCGAGCGCCCCTGGTTCGGCGACACGCTGGACGACGCCCGCCTCAAGATCGACGCCGCCTTCGAGCTGCTGGGGATCCTGGGCGCGCCGTTCTTCTGCTTCCACGACGCCGACGTGCGGCCCGAGGGCGCCTCCTTCGCCGAGACCACGCGCAACCTCGACGCCGTGGTGGACCACATCGGCCGCCGCATGGACGACACCGGCCGCAGGCTCCTGTGGGGCACCGCCAACCTCTTCACCCACCGCCGCTACATGGGCGGCGCGGCGACCAACCCCGACCCCGACGTGTTCGCCTACGCCGCGGCCACCGTGAAGACCTGCCTGGAGGCCACGCACCGGCTGGGCGGCGCCAACTACGTGCTGTGGGGCGGGCGCGAGGGCTACGAGACGCTGCTCAACACCGACCTGCGCGGCGAGATGGACCGCATGGGCCGGTTCCTCACCATGGTCGTCGAGCACGCCCGCAAGATCGGCTATCAAGGCACGATCCTGCTGGAGCCCAAGCCCCAGGAGCCCACCAAGCACCAGTACGACCACGACGTGGCGACCTGCTTCGGCTTCCTCCAGCGCTTCGGGCTCGAGCGCGAGGTCAAGCTCAACATCGAGGCGGGCCACGCGGTGCTCGCGGGCCACTCCTTCGAGCACGAGATCGCCATGGCGGCGGCCCTGGGGGTGTTCGGCTCGATCGACATGAACCGCAACGACGAGCAGTCGGGCTGGGACACCGACCAGTTCCCGAACGACGTGCCCGCGGTGGCGCGGGCCTACTACGAGGTGCTGCGCGCGGGCGGCTTCACGACCGGAGGCACCAACTTCGACGCCAAGCTCCGCCGCCAGTCGATCGACCCGGCCGAC
The DNA here is from genome assembly GCA_963799455.1 of uncultured Alphaproteobacteria bacterium. Taxonomy (GTDB): domain Bacteria; phylum Pseudomonadota; class Alphaproteobacteria; order Rhodobacterales; family Rhodobacteraceae; genus CAWCXF01. Next base: position 1,686,334 of record CAWCXF010000008.1, read on the forward strand.
CTCGTCGTGGCGCATGCCGGCGCGATGGACGTCTGCGCGCGCGGCATGAAGGCCGCGGCCGCGATGCTGGAGGACGGCGGGCTGGAGCGCGCGCGGGCCGAGCGCTACGCCGGCTGGGAGGGCGCGTCCGGCCTCCTCGAAGGCGGGCTCGAAGGGGCCTACGAGCGCGCGACGGCCGGGCTCGACCCCAAGCCCCGCTCGGGTCGCCAGGAGCGGCTGGAGGCGTGGGTCAACCGGTTCGTGTGAGGCAGCGGATGGGGGACGACGGGGTGGAGACGGGCGCCGCCGCCCAAGGTTCCCCGGGCGGCGAGGATCGGGGACTCGGCCCGGCCTCGGCGCCGGGTGCCGGGTCGGGGCCGCGGGGCAAGGCGCCCTCCTCGCCGGGGCGCCGCTCGCGCCCCGCGACCGGGGCGGCGTCGGCTCCGGCCGCGCAGGCCGAGCGGTCGGGCGCGCCGCCCGGTCCCGATGCCGGGAGGCGCGGCGGCCCGGGCGGGGCCGCGGTCGGGCCCGGGCACGAGGTCGGCCCGGTGCGCGCGCGCCTTTGGTCCTCCGGGCGGCGGGGGGTCGCCTTCGCGGCCCTGGCGGCGCTCCTCGGGATGGCGGCCGCGGAGGCGGACGCGCCCCGCGCCTCCGCCGAGGCCCCCGCCCCCGAGGCCCCCGCCCCCGAGGCCCCCGCCGCCGTGGCCCTCCCCGCCCCGCCCTCGGGCTTCGCCGCTCCCGACCCGGGCCTCGTCGCCGTGGGCCGGCTGCTCTTCTACGACCCCGTCCTGAGCGGCGGGCGCGGCGTGTCGTGCGCCTCGTGCCACAACCCGCGCTTCGGCACCTCCGACGGGCTCTCGCTGGGCCTGGGCGACGGCGCGTCGGGCCTCGGGCCCGAGCGCCGCGCGGACCCCGCCAACCTCCCCGAGCGGCGCGTGCCGCGCAACGCCCCGGCGCTCTTCAACCTCGGATACGCCGAGTTCGACACGTTCTTCCACGACGGCCGGCTGGAGGCCGACCCCGCGCGCCCCTCCGGCATCCGCACGCCCTTGGGCGAGGACATGGCGCGGGGCTTCGCCTCCGCGCTGTCGGCCCAGGCGATGTTCCCGGTGCTCGCGCCCGACGAGATGGCCGGGCACTACGGCGAGAGCGAGGTGTCGCGGCTCGTGCGACAGGGCCTTCTGGCCCACAAGGGCGGCGCCTGGGACGCCATCGCCGCCCGCGTCGCCGCGATCCCGGCCTACGCGCAGGCGCTGGGCGAGCCGGTGCGCTTCACGGCCATCGCCGACGCGCTCGCGGCCTTCGTCGCCTTCGAGTGGCGCGCCGACGACAGCCCCTTCGACCGCCACCTGCGCGGCGAGGCGCCGCTGACGGGGCCCGCCGCCGAGGGCATGGCCCTCTTCTACGGGCGCGCGGGGTGCTCGGCCTGCCATGCGGGCGCGTTCCAGACCGATCACGGCTTCCACGCCATCGCCATGCCGCAGATCGGGCCGGGCAAGGGGGAGCGCTTCGAGACCCACGCCCGCGACGAGGGGCGGATGCGGGTCACGGGCGCGCCTTCCGACGCCTACCGCTTCCGCACGCCGTCGCTGCGGGGCGTCGCGCTGAGCGCGCCCTACGGCCATTCGGGCGCCTACGCGACCCTGGAGGGGGTCGTGCGCCACCACCTCGACCCGGTGGGCGCGCTCAGGGCCTACGACCCCTCGCAGGCGGTGCTGCCGGAGCTGCCGGGGGCGGAGGATTTCCGCGTGACGGACGACCCGGCCGAGCTGGACGCGATCGCGGCGGCCAACGAGCTGGAGCCGATGGCCCTGGGCGACGCCGAGGTGGCGGCGCTCCTGGCCTTCCTCGACGCGCTGACCGACGAGACGGCCGCGAGCGGGCGCCTCGGCGTGCCCGACGCGGTGCCGAGCGGGCTGCCGGTGGAGCGGTAGGGTCCGCCCGGCGGGGGCGGCCGGCCTTGGGTCGGGTTCTTCGGCTTGCGGTCCGGAAAGGGCGGGAGCTCGTCGAAGAACTCGGGGTCGAAGGAGGGATCCCGGGGCGCGAGCGCGAGGCAGGCGTCGAGGAGAGCGTCCACGACGCCCCGGTCAAGACTGCGAGTTCCGATGAAACACTCATCACGGCGAGCGTCGAGATCGATGATATGGCAGGATCGAGCGTAGGCCCGTGGCCGACGACTTCCCCATGACCGGCGCCTTGCCGGTCGAGACCGTCGGTTGTCACGAACTGGATCGAGACGACCCCCTCCAGGGTCGGCGGCGCCAGCCGCCCATCGGGGGCCGGCCATCGAAGCGTGAAGGCACACAGAACGCTCCAAAGGGCTCGCCTTTCGAACGACAGCGCCCGACCCAGCGCCCGCCCGCCGTCCAGGAGCGGGACGAGGAACAGGTCGCCGTCCTTCCGCTTCCGGCGATTCCGCTTGCCGGCCACCCCCGCCGCGCTCCCACGACCCTGCCCTCGGCTCCCACACAAAGCACCGAGGAGCGCCCTCATGGCTCGGCGCCGCCCCGAACCATCGGCCGGCCTCCTGTTCGGTGAGCCCCTCGAAGATCCCGCTGAGGGCCGAGGGCCGGGGATCATCCCTCGAAGTCGGCGGGAGGCCGACCTCCTCATCAGGCCGCCATGTCTGCCGAGCCGCCAGCGGCAGGCCGTGCCGCCCGGTCCAGGCCGCTCGCTGGACGAGCGCCTCGGCATTCTCGGCGGCCCCCGTGCCCCGTGCCCCGTGCCCCGCGCGCCGTGCCCCGCATCGTCAGGTGTCGTCCTCACCCCGCCTCCACCGCGAGCCCCTCGCCCTCGCCCCGCCTCAGCGTCTGATACCGCCCCGGCTCCAGCGCCACCCAGCCGCTCGCGGCGCCGTCGGGCCAGATCACCCGCGCCCGGACGCCCTCGGCCTGGTCGCCCAGGCCGAAATGCTCCGGCCCCGCCGCGCCGCCCGCGTGGCCGCCGCCGACCGTGACCTCGCGCGACCAGCGCCGGCCGCCGGCCTCGACCTCGATCCAGGCGCCCACCGCGTTCCGGTTGGGGCCGGGCTGCTCCAGGGCGACCCCGACCCACCCCCCCGGCGTCTTCGTGACGTTGCGATAGGCCAGCATCGGCGCGCGGCGGTTGACGACCACCAGGTCGAGCCGCCCGTCGAGGTCGAGATCCGCGAGCGCGGCACCCCGCCCGCGCGCCATCGAGGCCACGCCGGCCTCGACCGACGCCTCCTCGAACGTCGCGTCCTCGCGCTGCATCAGCAGGTTGTCGGGGTCGTCCATGGCGAGACCCGGCATCTGCTCGACGTTGCCCTTGGCGACGAAGAGGTCGTCGCGCCCGTCGAGATCCACGTCGCCGAAGGCCGCGTGCCAGCCCGTCGAGGGCCGCCCGTCGCCGCCCGCATGCGGCCGGTGCGCGGTGGCGCCGCGCGCGTAGGGGGCGTCGGCGTAGCTGGGGCCGGTGGCGCCGGGCTCGAGCGACTGCAGCCGCTGGTCGCCCATCGAGGTGAGGTAGACCTCGGGCAGCCCGTCCCCGTCGAGGTCGCGCGAGGCGATGCCCATGCCCCACAGGGCGTAGGGACGCCAACCATCCTCGGGGCCGTAGGGCCGGGGCACGGGCTCCATCGCCCACAGCTCCTCCTGGCCGTCGCGGACGTAGTACTGCCGGTCGTTGCTCACGCGCAGATCCGCCCGCCCCCGCCGGCCCCAGTCGGTGAACAGCATCGACAGCGCGCAGCGGCCGGGGAGGGCGAGCGGCGCGCCGTAGCCCTCCGCCTCGGGGCGCCACAGGCTCAGCGCGTCGCAGGCCTCGAACGGCCCCGTGGGGTCGGCGCGATCGACGTAGCGGCCGAAGGCCAGCGTCGGGAGCGCCTGCCCACGCTCCCAGGTGGCCGAGAAGGCGGTGGTCCAGCGGTCGCCGCCCGCGAGCCGCGGGTCGGCGAAGGGGCCCGTCTCGAAGGGCGCGAAGGCGCAGCCGGGGCCGCCGCGCAGCAGCGCGTCGGGGCCCGCGCGCAGCACCGCGAGGTCGAGCCACCCGTCGCCGTCGAGATCGAGCGGATAGGCCCCCGTGACGCCCGCGAGCGCCGCCGCCTCGGGCGTGGCCTCCTCGAAGCGCATCCCGCCGCGGTTGCGCATCAGCACGGCGGGGCTCGCGCCGCCCGCGGCGTAGAGGTCGGGGAGCCGGTCGCCGTCGCAGTCGAGCACCGCCACGCCCCCGCCCACGAAGTGCTCCCAGCCGCCGCCGTAGACGTGAGGGGGCAGGGCGACGGGCTCGAAGCGCGGCCCCCCGCTAGCCGCGCGCGGTCCGGCGGCGGCTGGAACGGGCGCCGCGGCGGAGCGCGCGGTGGCGCCGGCCGGATCCGCCGAAGCCTGGCCTGCCGCGCAGAGGGCCGCGAGGCCCATGGCGGCCGACAGGCGCCTCGCCCGTCCGGGAGCGGGCCGCTTCGGAGAAGGCGGTGGGTGGAAATGAGGCATCGGCGGGACTCGGGCAGTGGGCCACGACGATGCCGCCCGGCCCCGCCGCGCGCAAGCCGCCGCGCTCTGCGCCCCGCGCTTCCCTGCCGCCCACCGTGCGCCCACCGTGCGCCCACCGTGCGGCCGCGACCCGCCCGACGCCTCTCGCGGACCGTCCCGCCCTCGCCGGGCACGGCGCGCCCGCTCGTCCCAGCCGAGCTTCGCTCCGTCCCAGCCGAGCTTCGCTCCGTCCCAGTTCGTGCCGCCCGGCCTCGGCCTCCCGGCGACCGGCATCGCGCGCACCGCTCGCCGCCACCCTGCCGAGCCCCCGCTGCCCGCCGCGAGCCTCGCCTCGCTCCGCCCGTGCTCCCCGACGGTGCCGTCGCGCATGGGCTCGGAGCACCCGACCGTCATCCCCTCGCAGGCGCCCCGGACCTTCTTCCGCCCCGCCGCCTTCCGTCCCGCCGCCTTCCGCCCCGCCGCGCGCTCGCGGCCCAGGCCGCCGTGGACCCGTCCGGGGTTTCTTGCCCCCCCGCGCGCGCTGCGCTAGCGTCCGGCCACGCCGCCGGCGGGCGCGAGATCCGCCGCGGACCCGAACCCAGGGAGAGGATGCCCATGAGACTGTTCGCTACGGCCGCGGCGATGGCCGCGCTGCTCGGCACCACGGCGCTGGCGCAGGACGGCCCCACCGTCGGCGTGAGCTGGTCGAACTTCCAGGAGGAGCGCTGGAAGACCGACGAGGCCGCGATCAAGGCCGCGCTGGAGGAGGCCGGCGCCGAGTACGTCTCGGCCGACGCGCAATCCTCCTCCTCCAAGCAGCTGTCGGACATCGAGAGCCTGATCGCCCAAGGGGTGGACGCGCTCATCATCCTGGCCCAGGACGCCCAGGCGATCGGGCCGGCGGTGGACGCCGCCGCCAACGAGGGCATCCCGGTGGTCGCCTACGACCGGCTGATCGAGGACGACCGCGCCTTCTACCTCACCTTCGACAACGTCGAGGTCGGCCGGATGCAGGCCCGCGCCGTGCTCGAGCAGGCGCCCGAGGGCAACTACGTCATGATCAAGGGCTCGCCCGCCGACCCCAACGCCGACTTCCTGCGCGGCGGCCAGCAGGAGGTGCTCCAGGACGCCATCGATTCGGGCGACGTCACCATCGTCGGCGAGGCCTACACCGACGGCTGGCTGCCCGCCAACGCCCAGCGCAACATGGAGCAGATCCTGACCGCGCAGGACAACGAGGTGGACGCCGTGGTGGCCTCGAACGACGGCACCGCGGGCGGCGCCGTCGCGGCGCTGACCTCCCAGGGGATGCAGGGCATCCCGGTCTCGGGCCAGGACGCCGACCACGCCGCGCTCAACCGCATCGCCAAGGGCACCCAGACCGTGTCGGTGTTCAAGGACTCGCGCGACCTCGGCCGGCGCGCCGGCGAGATCGCCATCGAGCTGGCGGGCGGCGCCGAGCTGTCGGCGATCGAGGGCGCCGAGGAGTGGACCTCGCCCGGCGACACCACGCTCTGGGCCGAGTTCCTCGATCCGATCCCGATCACGACGGACAACCTCGACGTGGTCGTGGACGCCGGCTGGATCGACCAGGCGACGCTCTGCCAGGGCGTCACGGACGGCCCTCCGCCCTGCGAGTAGGATCGTCGGCGCGCCGCATCGCAGCCGGAGGCGGGCCGTGAGCCCGCGTCCGCCGCGAGGCTCGTCCGCCTCGGACCCGACGCCGAGCGCCGAGGCAGGCGGCGCGCCGGGCGATCGGCGCCGCCGCGAGCGGAGGGGCGCCGCCTCGGCCGACGCCCGCCCCGACAGGGCGCTCCACGACGAGGGGATCTTCGACGGGCACGGCCCGATCGTCCGCGACGGCGGCTCCGGCGCCCCGCTCGTCGCCCACCGACCGCTCCGCGGGGCGCGGGGCCGCCCTCGTCCGATCGGGGCGCCGGCTCGGGGCCCGCGAGGCGACAGGCATCGGGGATCGCGTCCGCAACGGCATGGCCGGGGCGCCCGAGCGCTTCTGCCGACCTGAAGGGCGGGAGCGCCGGAGCGGTCGTTGCCGCGTGCTCCCACCTTCGCTAGCTTCGACGAAGCCCGTCCCGGAGCGACGGGCGCCGGCCAGGAGGCCCGCATGGCCCAGACCGACACGCTGCCCGCGCCGCCCGGCGCCCCGCGCCGCAGCTTCCTCTCGGCGCTCGAGATCGACACGCGGCTCCTGGGCATGATCGGCGCCTTCGTCGTCATCTGCCTGGTGTTCAACGCGCTGACCGGCGGGATCTTCGACGGGCGGTTCCTGACGCCGCGCAACGTCTTCAACCTCACCATCCAGACCGTCTCGGTGGCCATCATGGCGACCGGCATGGTGTTCGTGATCGTCACCCGCAACATCGACCTCAGCGTGGGCTCGCTGCTGGCCACCGCCTCCGCCGTGATGGCGATGACCCAGACGCAGTGGCTGCCGGACCTCCTCGGCCTGCCGCTCGACCACTGGGCGATCGCGCCCCTGGCGATCGTCGCGGGCCTCCTCACGGGCGCGGCGATCGGCGCGTTCCAGGGCTGGCTGGTCGGCTACCTCGCCATCCCCGCCTTCATCGTCACGCTGGGGGGGCTGCTCGTGTGGCGCAACGTCGCGTGGTATCTGACGAGCGGGCAGACCATCGGCCCGCTCGACCCGACCTTCCTGCGGATGGGCGGCATCGGCGGCACGCTCGGCGTCACCTGGTCGTGGATCCTGGCCCTCGCGGCCGCCGCGGTCGCCGTCTGGGCGCTGTGGGGCGCGCGACGCGGCCGCGCCGCGCACGGCTTCCCCGTCAAGCCCGCCTGGGCCGAGGCGGCGCTGTCGGCCCTCGTCGCGGGCGCCATCCTCGGCTTCACCGCGATCCTGAACGCCTACGAGGTGCCGCGCCGCGTGCTGGAGCGGCGCTTCGAGGCGAGGGGCGAGGTCATGCCCGAGGGGCTCGTGCAGGGCTACGGGCTGCCCTACTCGGTGCTCCTGCTGATCGCGGTGGCGATCGTCATGACGGTGGTGGCGCGGCGCACGCGCTTCGGGCGCTACGTCTTCGCCACCGGCGGCAACCCCGACGCGGCGGAGCTGTCGGGGATCGACACCAAGATGCTCACGGTCAAGATCTTCGCGCTCCTCGGCGCGCTCGGCGCGCTCTCGGCGGTGGTCGCCTCGGCGCGGCTCGCCAACCACACCAACGACATCGGCACCTTGGACGAGTTGCGCGTGATCGCGGCCGCCGTGATCGGCGGCACCGCGCTCTCGGGCGGGGTCGGCACCATCTACGGCGCCATCCTCGGCGCGCTCATCATGCAGTCGCTCCAGTCGGGCATGGCCATGGTCGGCGTGGACGCGCCGTTCCAGAACATCGTCGTGGGCGCCGTGCTGGTGCTCGCGGTGCTGATCGACATCCTCTACCGCCGGCGCACCGGCGGGAGGCGGACATGAGCGGGGCGACCGCGCCCGGCGGGGCCGGCGCCGGGCGCCCGCCCCCGGCGGTGGACCGCACGGGCACGCCGCTCGTCTCGATGCGCAGCATCGCCATCGCCTTCGGTGGCGTGCGCGCGGTGGACGACGTGAGCGTGGACCTCTGGCCGGGCGAGGTCGTGGGCCTCCTTGGCCACAACGGCGCCGGCAAGTCCACGCTGATCAAGATCCTGTCGGGCGCCTACCAGGCCGATTCCGGCAGCATCGAGATCGAGGGCCGGCCGGTCCAGATCCGCAACCCGCGCGACGCGCGCGCGCACAACGTCGAGACGATCTACCAGACGCTCGCGCTCGCCGACAACCTCGACGCGAGCGCCAACGTCTTCCTCGGGCGCGAGATCACGGGCCCGCTCGGGCTCGTGGACGACGACGCGATGGAGGCCGAGACGCGGCGCATCATGGGCCGCCTCAACCCCAACTTCTCGCGCTTCGCGGACCCCGTCTCGGCGCTCTCGGGCGGCCAGCGCCAGTCGGTGGCGATCGCGCGCGCGGTCTACTTCGACGCGCGCATCCTCATCATGGACGAGCCCACCGCCGCGCTCGGGCCCCAGGAGACCAAGATGGTGGCCGAGCTGATCGCCCAGCTCAAGGCGGAGGGCCTGGGCATCTTCCTCATCTCCCACGACATCCACGAGGTCATGCGGCTGTGCGACCGCGCCAGCGTGATGAAGAACGGCAAGCTCGTGGGCACCGTGGACGTGGGCGAGGTGACCGACGACGACCTGCTCGGCATGATCATCCTCGGCAAGCGGCCTGAGGAGGCCGCGGCGGGATAGGCCCGGCCGCCGGCCATCGAAGGCGGATCCGGCGCCCGGTCCGTGAGCGGGGCGCGAGCCCACCCCTCGCCCCGAGCGGCTGGGCGCCGCTCATCCTTGGCGCAGCACGAGGTCGGGGGGCCGCGAGCGCGCCTCCACCAGCCGGCCGTTGGGCAGGTCGTTCTCCTCGACGCGGCGCGCGACCTCGGCCTCGGGCAGTCCGTGGCCGTCCCAGCGGGCGCGCAGGCGGCGCTTCAGCTCGGCCTCGGGCACGGCGATCCGCACCGCGAGGTCGAAGCGCGGCAGCCTGTCCCAGGGCGGCACGTCGAGCAGCAGGTAGTTGCCCTCCACCAGCACCAGCTCGGCCTCGCGCGGCACCAGCCGCGCGGCCGCGCGCGACAGCTCCAAGGCGCGGTCGAAGACCGGCACCGCGACGGACGGCTCGTCTCGCGCGCGCAGCCGGGCGAGGGTCGCCGCGAGCCCCGCCGCGTCGAAGGTCTCCGGCGCGCCCTTGCGCGGCCTCAGGCCCCACGCCTCCAGCACCGCGTCGTCGTAGTGGAACCCGTCCATCGGCACCGTGACGGCGCGCCCCGGCGCGCCGCGGTTCAGCCGCGCCTCCAGCTCGGCCACGAGCGTGCTCTTGCCCGACCCCGGCGCGCCGGCGATCGCCACGAGGCGCCGCCCGCCCCCTTCGGCGAGGCGGCGCGCGAGGCCGTCGAGATCGACCGCCGGCGGGGGAGGGGGCGTCATGGCGCGGGCCTAGCGCGGTCCCCCGCTCGACGCCAGGGTCGGCCCTCGCGCCGACGGCGCGGCGGCGAACACGCCCGCCGACGGCGCGGCGGCGAACACGCCCGCCGACGGCGCGGCGGCGATCGCGCCCGCCGAGGGCGCCGCGCGCGTGCCGCGGGCGGGAAGGTGGCTCGTCGCGGGCCGACGGTCCGCGGTGCGGGCGCGCGGCGGCGGCCCGGCCGCGCTCGCGCCGCCTGACGTTGACGTGAGACGCGTTGCGAGGAAGGGCGCGACGCTTGATCTCGCCGCGCGGATGCTGTCGCTTCCCCACGGCGCCGCCACGCGGTCCGGCGACCGCCAGGAGCGCCCGGACCCGCCGGGAGCGCCCGAAGCGAACGCCCGGAGCGCCCGAGAAGGAGCCGACGCTTGGAGAGCCTCTACTACGTCCTGTGCTGGGCCTGCCACCGCAGGTGCAAGCACTGCTACGAGACACGCTTCCGCCCCTACGTCCGGGGCGCGCTGCGCGAGGTGGTGGACGAGGCGCGCGCGGCCTTCCCGCGCGTGATCGCCAACCTCCCCAAGCGGCTCGACTACCTCGACCTCGCCTCGCCCGACGACGACGCGCCCGGCGGCTACCGCCGCAGGCCGGGGCGCATCATCCTGTCGGGCGGCGACGCGCTCGTGGATCCGGTGCGCGAGGAGGTGCTCTACCCCGCGCTGGAGATGCTGGCGGCCCGCTACAGGGGCCAGGGCGTGCGCGTGATCGTGCAGACCACGGGCGACCTGCTGACGCCCGCGATCGTCGGCGACCTCCTCTCGCGCGGCGTCTGGATGGTGTCGGTCTCGGGGATGGACGACTTCCACGTCGGGCTCGAAGGCGAGCGCCGCGTGCCGCTCCAGGAGCGGCTGACGGGTTGGTTCGAGGCCGCCGGCATGGCGGACGCCGCCGCGATGCGCGCCGACGAGGCCACCGCCGCGAAGGGCGCGCGCGGCAACGACGGCCCCGTCTACGCCTTCATGGGCGCCACCGACGATGCCTGGATCGGCAAGATCTGGCCCCGCGGGCGGGCCTGGGAGAACTCGCTGTCACGCGCCGAGATCACCGACAATTTCTGCAACGCCTGGTCGGGGGGGCTCAACTTCCTCGCGCGCGGCCTGTCGGGCTCGGAGGTCTCGATCGACCCGAACGGCGACGTGTTCCCCTGCTGCCTCAAGACCAAGCGCGCCCTGGGCAACCTGCGCGAGGAGCGGCTCGACGACATCCTGGGCAGCCTCGTGGGTCATCCTGCCTTCGAGGCGATCTCCATGGGCCACCCCGAGCGCATGGGGCTGGCGCAGGGCTGGGACGTGGAGACCTTCTACGAGGCCTGTCGCACGACGACGCCCGACGGGCGGCCCTACCGCAACCTCTGCATCGGCTGCGACCGCTTCCACGAGGCGGTGCTGGGCCCCGTGATCGACGCGATCCGCGCCGAGCGCCTGGCGGCGCGCGAGGCGGCCGAGTAGGGCCTCGGACGACGGGCGCCCCGGGCCGCCGGACCGGGGACGGTGAACCCAGGCCGACGAGCCCCGGCCGATGAAGCTTCGCACGCCGCGGCTCGCGGCCCCCTCAGGAGAGGAGCCCCCACGCCATGACCAGCCCCCTCGCCGCGCTCCTCGGCGCCGCGGCCCTGACCGCCGCGCTCGCCGGCCCCGCCCTCGCCGAGCCCGACCCGTCGGACTGGGACGCCGTGCTGGAGGAGGCCCGCGGCCAGACCGTCTACTGGAACGCCTGGGGGGGCGATCCGCGCATCAACGATTTCGTCGCCTGGGCCGGGGACGAGGTGGCCGAGCGCTTCGGCGTCACGCTGGAGCACGTCAAGCTCGCCGACACCGCCTCGGCCGTCTCCACCGTGCTGTCGGAGCGCGCCGCCGGGCGCGATGAGGGCGGCGCGATCGACCTCATCTGGATCAACGGCGAGAACTTCGCCTCGATGAAGGAGCTGGGCCTGCTCTTCGGCCCCTTCGCCGAATCCTTGCCCAACTGGTCGCTGGTCGACCCCGAGGGCAACCCGGCGCTGACCTCGGACTTCACCGTGCCCGTGGACGGCATGGAAGCGCCCTGGAGCATGGCGCGCGTCGTCTTCTACCACGACTCCGCCCGCGTCCCAGAGCCGCCCACGACGATCCCCGCGCTCCTCGACTGGGCCGAAGCCAACCCCGGCCGCTTCACCTATCCCCAGCCGCCCGACTTCCTCGGCTCGACCTTCCTCAAGCAGGCGCTGCTGGGCCTCGTGGACGACGCGGCACCCCTCTACGCGCCGGTCTCGGAGGCCGACTACGAGGCCGTCACGGCGCCGCTGTGGGCCTACCTCGACGCGCTCACGCCGAACCTCTGGCGCGAGGGCCGCGCCTATCCGTCGAGCGGCCCGGCCCAGCGCCAGCTCATGGCCGACGGCGAGATCGACATCGCGATCTCCTTCAGCCCCGGCGAGGCGTCCTCGGCCATCGCCAACCTCGAGCTGCCCGACACCGTGCGGACCTTCGTGCTCGACGGCGGCACGATCGGCAACGCGAGCTTCCTCGCCATCCCCTACAACGCCAACGCGAAGGCCGGCGCGATGGTGGTGGCGAACTTCCTGATGTCCCCCGAGGCGCAGGCCCGCAAGGCCGATCCGGCGTTCATGGGCAGCCCCACCGTGCTCGACATGGCCTCGCTCCCCGAGCCCGACCGCGCGCTCTTCGAGGCCATCGACGCGGGCCCCGCGACGCTTCCTCCGGAGGCGCTCGGCCCCGCGCTGCCCGAGCCGCATCCGAGCTGGATGGAGCGCATCGAGGCCGACTGGGAGGCGCGCCACGGCGTCGCCCGGTGACCTCGCCCCGACGACCCCGCAGGCCCGCCGCCTCGCTGGCAGCCCTCGCCCCATCGCGGCCGGAGGGCATCCCCGAGGGATGCGCCTCATGTCCCTGGTCGACGACCTCGTCGCGGCGTCGCGGCTGCGCGAGCCCCGACCTCGCCCGCGGCCCACGGCCGGCGGCGCGAGGGGGACGATGATCGCCCCGCGGCCGGCCGTGGCCCGCTCCCCGGCGCGGTGCGGCCGCCCGACGGAGCGGGCCGGCGCCCCTCCGCCCGCGAGCCTTGGCCGTGCGGGGCCATGCCGCCCGTGAGCGCCCCCGCGACGATCCGCGCCGGGAGCGCCGTCCCGCCACGCCGCCCCTCTCGCCGCCCGCGCGCGCTGCCCTTCGCGCCCGCGCTGGTGATCGGGGTGCTGCTCCTGCCGGTGGGCGCGGGGCTCGCGGGCGTGCTCGCGCCGGCCTTCGGCTGGTTCCCGGCGCTGGGCGGCGACGCGCTGACGCTCGCGCCCTGGCGCGAGCTCCTGGCCTGGCCGGGGATCGCGGCGACCTCGCGCCTCAGCCTCGTCACCGGGCTCGCGGCGACGGCGCTCTCGCTCGCCCTGACGATGGCGATCTGCGCCGCGTGGCAGGGGACGCGCGCCTTCGCGGCGATCGAGCACGCGCTCTCGCCGCTCCTGTCGGTGCCCCACGCGGCGGCGGCCTTCGGGCTCGCCTTCCTGATCGCGCCCTCGGGCTGGATCGCGCGGGCGCTCTCGCCCTGGGCCACCGGCTGGGAGCGGCCGCCCGACCTGCTCATCACGCAGGATCCGGGCGGGCTCGCCCTGATCGCGGGGCTCGTCGTCAAGGAGGTGCCGTTCCTGCTGCTGATGACGCTCGCGGCGCTGGGCCAGGTGGACGCCGCGCGCAGCGTGCTGATCGCGCGCACGCAGGGCTACGGGCGCGTGATGGCCTGGCTCAAGACGGTGGCGCCGCGCGTCTATCCCCAGATCCGCCTGCCGGTCTACGCGGTGCTGGCCTACTCGGCGTCGGTGGTGGACGTGGCGCTGATCCTCGGGCCGACGCGGCCCGCGCCGCTCTCGGTCGAGGTGCTGGGCTGGCTCGCCGATCCGGACCTCGCCCTGCGCTTCCGCGCCGCGGCCGGGGCGGTCCTCCAGCTCGCGCTCGTGGGCGCCGCGCTCCTGGCCTGGCGCGGGGGCGAGGTCGCCGCGCGCCGCTGGGGCCGGGCCTGGATCCACGCCGGCGGGCGGGGCGCCGCCGACGGCCCGGTCCGCGCGCTCGCCCTCGTCGCGGCGGCGCTGATCGCGGGCGCGATGGCCGCGAGCCTCGCGGGCCTCGCGCTGTGGTCCGTGGCCGGGCTCTGGACCTTCCCCGACGCCTGGCCGGACGCGATCACGGCGCGCTCCTGGCGCCGTTCCTGGGCCGGGCTCGCCCCGGCCGCCGCCGAGACCGCGCTGATCGGCGCCGCGGCGACGCTGATCGGCCTCGTCCTGGCGCTCGCGTGCCTGGAGGCCGAGCACCGCCACGGCCTGCGCGCCACGACGCGCGCGCTGTGGCTGCTCTACCTGCCGCTCCTGGTGCCGCAGGCGACCTTCCTCGTGGGGCTCCAGACCCTCGCCATCGGCAGCGGGCTGGACGGCCTGCGCGCGAGCGTGATCGCGGCCCATGTCGTCTTCGTGCTGCCTTACGTGTTCCTCTCGCTCGCAGACCCGTTCCGCGCCTGGGACGCGCGCCAGGGGCTGGTGGCCGCGACCCTGGGCGCGGGTCCGGACCGCGTGCTGTGGCGCGTGCGCCTGCCGATGCTCCTGCGCCCCGTGCTGACCGCGGCCGCGGTGGGCTTCGCGGTCTCCGTGGGCCAGTACCTGCCGACGCTGCTGATCGGCGCGGGCCGGGTCTCGACGCTGACCACCGAGGCGGTGGCGCTGGCCTCGGGGGGGACCGGCGGCTGATCGGCGTCCACGCGCTGGCGCAGGCCTTGATGCCGCTCCTGGGCTTCGCCCTGGCCCTCGCGGTCCCGGCGATCGCGTGGCGCCACCGCCGCGGGCTCTCGGCGCGATGAGCCGCGCGGGGTCTGCTCGCACGCCGCCCCCCGGCGTGACGGGGCGGACGTGGACCGCCGGCTCGCCGGTTCCACCGCGCGGCTTCGGCGCGCCGACCCCGACGCGCGGCTTCGGCGTGACGGGGCGGCCAGGGGCCGCCGGCCGGTCGGTGCCGGCACGGGGCCCTGGCAGGCCCATCCCTCCATGCGCCCCTCCATGCGCCTTCGACACGATGAGCCGGGCGCGATGACCGAGGCCCGTCGGCCCCCCGGCGCGCGGGCGGCCGAAGCCGAGACCCGCGGCCTGCGGCTCGACCGGCTGCGCGTGGCGCTCGGCGGCCGCGAGCTGGTGCGGCTCGACGAGCGGGTGGGCCCCGGCGAGGTGCTCACGGTGATGGGACCGTCGGGGTCGGGCAAGTCCACGCTCCTGTCGGTGCTGATCGGCGCCGCCCCGCGCGCGTTCGCGGTCTCGGGCGCGGTGCGCATCGACGGCACGGATCTCGCGGGCCTGGGGCCGCGCGAGCGCCGCATCGGCATCCTCTTCCAGGACGATCTGCTGTTCCCGCATCTCTCGGTCGCGGGCAACCTCGCCTTCGCGCTGCCGCCCGCCCACCGCGGCCGGCGGGCGCGCCGCGCGCGCGTCGAGGCCGCGCTCGACGCGGCCGACCTCTCGGGGCTCGGCGAGCGCGACCCCGCGACGCTCTCGGGCGGGCAGCGCTCGCGCGTGGCCTTGATGCGCACGCTCCTGAGCGAGCCCCGCGCGCTGCTGCTCGACGAGCCCTTCGCGCGGCTCGACGCCGGCCTGCGCCGCCAGATGCGCGGCTTCGTGTTCGAGCGCATCCGCGAGCGCGGCCTGCCGTCGGTCCTCGTCACCCACGACGCCGAGGACGCCCGCGCCGCCGCGGGCCGCGTCGTCTCGCCGCTCGGGGAGGCGGTCGCGCTCTGACGCGCGCGCCGGTCCGGGGGCAGCTCAGACGAGGATGTGCTCGGCCGTCAGCCCGGCGAAGCCCACCAGCGTCAGCACGTCGCCGGTGCCGAAGTCGATCACCGTGTCGCGGCCCTCGAGGCGCGCGAGCGCGAGGACGTCCTCGGGGGCGAGGTCCTCGTCGCCGAAGAAGGCGAGCCGGTCGAAGCCCTCGAAGCCGCTCAGCCGGTCGGCCCCCATCCGCGCCTTGTCGAAGGCGAAGACGTCGGGCGCGCCCTGGCGCCCGGTGACGAGGCCGTCGGCGGTGAAGAGCCGCGCCTCGGCCCGGCCGAGCACCGCGCCCGCGCCGCCGCGCTCGGCGCGCAGCTCGACGCCCACCTCGACCCCGCGCCAGCCCGGGATCGAGAGCCCGCCCGCGAAGTCGCCCGAGGCGTCGCCGAAGAGCGCGTAGGGCTCGACGTTCTCGACCCGCAGCTGGGCGCCGTCGAGCAGCATCCGCGCGCTCCCGACGCCCGCCACCGCCGGGTCGGCCCGCACGCTCAGCGAGCGCCCCGCGAGGCTGTCGGCCTCCAGCACGGTGAAGGCGCCGAGGTCGAGCAGGGCGCGGTCGGAGCCCGCATCGACCAGGGCGAGCCGGGCCGTCGCGGGCGAGGGCGCGGGCATGCCCGCGATCTCCACCGTCACGGTGGCGGGCTCGCTCTCGCCGTCCTCGCCATAGGCGCGGTAGGTGAAGCTCGTGCGGCCGTCGAAGCGCGCGGGGTCGATCAGAAGGTCGATCTGGGTGCCCTCGCCCGCCACCCGCATCGCGGCGTCCACGGGCCCGCGCTCGACGGCCATCTGGAGGCCTTCGCCCGCGTCGTTGGCCAAGAGGTCGGAGGCCGGGAACGAGACCCGGCCCACGCCCGTCTCCCCGTCCACCCACACGTCGCGCGCCCAGTCGAAGGCCAGGGCGTCGGCCCGCGCCACGATCGCCTCGCCGCCCGCACCCGTGCCCGGGCCCGCACCCGCACCCGGGCCCGGCTCCAGCCGCGTGATGGCGATGGCGGCGATGGCGGGGTTCTGCGCCCCCTTGAGCAGGTCGAGGTCGAGCACCCCGTCGGTGACGCTCACCTCGCGCTCGAGCACCAGCGCGCGGCGCGCGCCGGCGGCCGCGTGCACGTCGAGGTCGTCCACCATCACCCGGCCTTCGAGCGCCACGTCGAAGACGCGCACCCCGTCCGCGAAGGCGCCCGACCAGGTCTCGGCGAAGTGCAGCGCCACGGAGTAGGTGCCGGGGTCGAGCGCGAAGTCGTAGGAGAGGCCCCCCTCGTGCCAGACGCCCGTGCGGTAGAGCGCGTCCTCCGACGTGCCCGCGATCGCCGCGTCGGTGCGGCTCGCACGGCCCACGCCCGTCGTGTCGGCGGCGAAGACGGTGCCGTCGGCCGCCGTGAAAGCCCGCTTCGAGCCGAGGTTGATCGCCACGACCGTCCCGCCTGCGCTTGCCTCGGGCGCGGGCTCGGGCGCGGGCTCGGGCTCGGCGCCCTCGTCCAGGGCGATGCTGAGGTAGGTCCGGGCGATGTCGCGCGAGCCGTCCGCGCCGTGGATGCGGTAGCTGAACCCGTCCTTGCCCGTGAAGCCCGCGAGGTCGAAGGCGTAGAGCACGCGCGCGCCGTCCTGCGACAGGCCGACCGAGCCCCTCGCCGCGTTGTCGATGACCTCGAGGCGCCCGTCATGGCCCGCATCGTTGGCCAGGAGCGCGGAGACGTCGATCGACGCCACCCCCCGGCCGCCCTCGATCGCCACGTCCGAGGCGTCGAGCGCCAGCGTCTCGCCGGTCGCCCGGGCGCGCGCGCCCTCGGCCGCGTCGGGCTCGGGCGCAGGCTCGGGCGCAGGCTCGGGCGCAGGCTCGGGCGTGGTCTCGGGCGCGGGCTCGGGCTCGGGCGCAGGCTCGGTCAGGGGCTCGGGCGCGGGCGCCACCACCGGGTCGGAGGGCGCCGGACCTGCGACGGAGGCCCCGTCCGGCGGCCCGGCGGCCTCGGGCGCGCGCGCGATCTCGATCAGCAGCGGATGCGTCGGCACCGCGAGGATGAGCCGCCCCTCGGCGTCGGGGTCGAGCTGCCGGGAGCGCCCCTCGTCCCGGCCCATGGCCTCGCTCGGGACGGGGCCTCCGAAGCGGTCCCCGTCGGTCCCCGGCAGCGTGTCGTCGGCCGCGGCCCGATGCCCCGTTCCGGCGTCGCCGAGCGCGCCGGGCTCGGACGTCCCCCCGGCCGGCAGGACGCCGGTCGGGCGGCGGATGTCGTCGGCCTCCGGCCGCGGGCCGCCCTCGGCGCTCCGGGGCGCGAGGGTGTCGCGGACGTCGTCGATGCCGGGATGGTCGAGCCATCCGGCGGCCCGGTCGAGATCCCAGCCGCACGTCCCCGACCCCGACAGAGGGGTGTTCGAGAGGTCCGAACCGACGAAGGCCGCCGCGGGGGCCGCCCGCCCGGCGGCCTCGGCGTTCTGGTCGGGGATGGCGATCGAGGCGATGAGGCATCCTCCTGCGAAGCGGACGAGGCCTCGGCAGGGGGACTTCGTAAAGGAACCCCTGGTCGGCATGTCGTCGACCGGTCCAGGCACGGCTGGGGAGAGATCGGCGGCGGGGGCCCGCCGCCACGGGTTGCGTCAGGGGCCGCGGTGATCCCGCCCCTCCCGGCCGCCTGTGGACGGTCGCCGATGGCGGGGTGCGACGCGTGCGCGGGCCGGGCAGCGCCTCAGCTTGGAAATCCTCCGCCCTCGACGGCCCCCCGCGTGAGCCTCGTCGCGCCCGCCTCGCTCTTCCTCTATGCTTGGCGCAAAGCCTTGAGGAGGGCCCATGCCGAGGGGCCCGACCTGGCCTTCGACGTGGACGCGGAAGAACGCGCGGAGCCCGCAGATCGAGCGGTCCGACCGGGATCTGGCCCGCCTCGCGCTCGCGCAGGCCGTGCAGGACAAGGGCGAGCGCGAGGCGGGCACAGCACCCCTCGACCGCCGCGACGAGATCCGGGAGGGGTTCGAGGAGCGCCGCCCCGGCATCGAGGAGGTCGCGCGCTTCGGCACGCTCGACAACCCCATCGCCAACCCCATCGCCAACTCGGTGGCCGACCCGGCCGCGGCGGCGCTGCGCGCCAATCCGGGCATCGAGGTGATGTCCGCGCCCCACGACGAGTTCGCCGAGGTCGTGAGGATCGCCCTGGACGAGGCGGGGATGGGTCGGGACGTCGGGATCCACTCGGCCGACATATCGACCGCCGACATCGCCGCCATGCGCGAGCCGGGCTCGGCGTGGGTCGCCACGGCCGCCGCCAACCCTGCCGTGGTGGGCGCGGAGCCGGTGCGCGCGCCGGTCATGCTCACGGCGGGCGAGGATCCGGGCGCGCAGGTCGCCGTGCCCCCCCGCTCATCACCCAGCAGGCGTTCGAGGAAGGCGACATCGCCGACGTGGGGCGGCTCGCCCGGACGCTGCCCCGCCTCGCCCACGCCGATGTCGCGATGCCCGACTGGATGCCCGAGCCCGAGCGATGACGGCCGCCGAGCCCGCGAGCGGAGCCGACGGTCCGCGGGAGCCGGCTCGCGGGGTTATGCGGGCGTGCGAGGTCCGCTCGGTGGAGGGAGCGGCCTTCGTGACCTCCTAGCGATCCGCCGAGGGCAGGGCGGTCCAGCCTTCGCCCCTGGGCACGAAGGCGCGGGTCTCGGCCGGGACGTAGGCCTGTGGGCCCGCCACGTGGCGCGTCACCGCGATCCGGTCGGCGCTCATCTCGACGAGGTTGAAGTCGTTGGGCTCGCCGCGCACCCGTGTCGAGAGGCCGGTGCCGGCGTGGAGCTGGATCGCCGAGCCGTCGTCCTCCTGCTCGGCGAAGGGGCTCGCGTGCCAGGCGTGCAGGTGCCCCGACAGGATCAGGTCCATGCCGCAGCCCGTCAGCCGCCGCAGGGCCGCCGCCGCGCCCGGGATCGGCGTCTTGTCCGAGCCCTCGGGGTGGACCAGGGGATGGTGCGCGACGACCACGCGGACGCGTGGGTCCGCGCCCTGGCCGAGCCGCTCGCAGGCGCGCGCCAGGCGGCGGCGCGACAGCCGCCCGGTCTGCCAGCTCAGCGGGTCGACGCTGTTGACGCCGACCACCGTCATCTCGGCGTCCTCGAAGATGGGCTCCAGCGCCTCGCCGATCCATCGTCGCCAGCCGCCCCAGGGCGCCAGCACGCGCCGGACGGGCAGGTGCAGCGGCACGTCGTGGTTGCCGGGCACCACCAGGACCGGCGCCGGCACCGCGTCGAGGAAGGCGCGCGCGGCGCGGAACTGGCTGGGGCGCGCGCGCTGGGTGAGGTCGCCCGAGATCGCCACGAGGTCGGGCGCGAGCGCCTCGATGGCCTCCAGCAGCGGACCGATCAGGTCGGGCCGCTCGCGCCCGAAATGCAGGTCCGAGAGGTGGACGAGGCGCCTCACGCGTCCGCCCCCCGTGCCGCCGCCCTCTCGCGTGGCGCGAGCACGCTCAGCGCGCCCGGCACGATGCTGAACTCGAAGGGCCCCTGCATCCGCGATCGCTCGCCGTCGCGCGCGACGTGCCCGCTCGCGCGCTGCGACGCGACGCGGATGGAGGCGCCGCAGATCAGCTCGTAGTCCCGCCGGGGCCGCGCGATCCCGAGGCCCAGGGCCGCGGCGTGGCGCATGAGCCCCCAATGGCCGCTGTCGGGCGCCACGAAGAGCGCGAGCCCGTCTCCTTCGATGCACTCGCGCCCGGGCAGCCCCAGCTGCTCGAGCTGGTAGGCGTTGGCCACCGCGAAGACCAACGGCGTGCGACGGGCCATGGTCCCGCCCCCCGCCTCGCCCCCGCCTCGCCCCCCGCCTCGCCCCCCGCCTCGCCCATGGTCTCGATCGTGAGCCGGAGCGGCGCGCGCAGCGTGGCGAGCGTCTTGACCACCGACCAGTAGGCCGCGATCCGGCTGCGGCCCCAGCGGCGGTAGACGGTCTCGCGGGTCTCCAGGATGGCGGCGTAGGCGCCGATGCTGGCGTTGTTGAGGAACGTGCGTCCGTTGATCGAGCCGATGGAGACGGGGCGCGCGGCCCCCGTGCGCAGCACCTCCACCGCGCCGCCCAGATCCTGCGGCACGCCGAGCGAGCGGGCGAAGTAGTTGAAGGTGCCCAGCGGCAGGACGCCCATCGTCCGGTCGGTGCCCGCCATCACCGAGGCCACGGCGCAGATCGTGCCGTCGCCGCCGGCCGCGACGACGCGCCGGTATCCGCGCGCCACGCCGTCGCGGGCGAGATCCTCCGGGCTCCTCCCGCGGCCCGTCCGCGCGATCTCGACGGAGAGCCCCGCCGCCTCGCAGGCCCGCGCGACCCGGGCCTCCGTGTCGTCCCGCCCGCCGCCGCGTCCCGAGCGCGGATTGAGCACGACGAGGATGGCGTCGGCATCGGGCTCGTGGGGAGGCCGTCGATCGTCCGGACCGTCCTGTCGGGGTTTCCGCGATCTCCGGCCGGCGGACGGGTCGCGCTCGCCCGCGCCGCTGCGCGAGGGCGGGCGGGCGGCCGGCGGCCGCTCAGTGGGCGAGGGCATCGTCGAGGTGGTCGGGGACGAGCCGATCCCCCGCGGCGACCCGCGCGCCGGCCGCGGGCGGCGTGGCCACGATCAGGCGGTCGGCCGGGTCCGTGTCGGGGAGGTCGAGCCTGGTGGGGCGCATGGGAAGGGCCGCGCCCGGCCCGGCCAGGCGCACGCCGATCTGCGCGGCGAACGCCGCGAAGAGGGCCTCGGGAGGCTCGCGCAGGCCGACCTCCTCAGGCCTGCGCCCGTGCTTCGTGGCGATCCCCCGAGCCGAGATCGGGAAGAGGAGCACGGCGTCATGAGCCCGCCCGGTCTCGGAGCGCGGGCTTCGGCCCCCTGCGAGCCGGAGGGTCGCGCAGGTGCCGAGCACCACGGCGCTCAGGCGAGCGCCTCCCACCCGGCCTCGACGGGCGCGGTCGGGCCGGCCTCGGGGGCGATCGTCGGACGGTCGCGCGATGCGCCGCCGAGGGGCCTGGGCGGGGCGGCCGGCGGCTCGCTCGACGGCACCGGCTCGCCCGGGACGCGCCCGCGCCGGGTCGGGGGCACGCGGCGCGGGCGGGCGCTCTCGAGGTGGCCCCCGGGGTTCGCCTCGGGGTCCGGCAGCGGCACCCGGATGGGCGCCCCGCCCGGCATCGCATCCTCGGGCATGGCAGGCCCTCCCTCCGAACAGGTGCCGATGATGGCGCCTGAGGGCCCCGTCCGCAAGCGGCGTGGTTCGGGCCCGACACGGCCGCGACCTCGTCCAGGGGCCCCTTCGCCTCGCGCGGAGGGACGGTCCGTCGGCGCTCTCCCATGCCGAGGTGGATGGGCGGGCAGGGCAAGGGGCTCCCCTGCGACCCCCCCCCTCCGCGACCGTGCTCGCGCGTCGCGCCTCGAAGCGGAACCCACCTCTGCCCCATGGCGGGTGTCGCCGCCGAGGGGGGCCGTCGCGGCGCGCCGAGCAGGAGCGTCGCTGGGGCGCGGGGGCCCTCACGGGTCGGGGAGGGAGGATTTGACGGCCGCCCGACCGAGCTGTCGAGCGCCCGCCCGCGGCGGGGACGGCGCTGTCGGGACGGGCGCGTCGGCCGAGGGCGGCGACCTCGGCCGACGCGCGGGCCCCGAGCCGCTGATGAGCGGGCTCGGCCTGGTGCCCTCGGATCGCTCGAGCGGGCGGCGCACGCGCCGGCGCGCGATCCCCCCGGCGACCGCGGCACGCGTCATGCTGGCCCGGGCGGCGTGGTCCTGACCTGCCGCCGGCGCGCCGGGAGCGGCGAGGCCTGGACCGCGTCGAGGGGCTGCGCGAGGACGTCGCCGTCGGACGGCGCGCGCAGGGCCGCCTGTGCCTTCGCGTCCGGCGCCCGTCGGCCTCGGGCAACCCTCGGGCCGCGGTGGACGCCGCGATCGCGCCGGCCTCGTGGGGGACAGGGTGCAGAGCGACGGCGCCTGCGGCGCGGGGCGGCCTCGGCCCGCGCGCCCTCCCATCCGCCGCGCGTCCGCGCCGCGGGCGCGTTCGACGTGACGGCTCCGGGCCGAACACCGTCGCGCACGGACGGCGCGACCGCCCCCTGCCTCCTCAAGATCCCCCCGCTCGCCGGAAGGATCGGAGGCGGGGCGGGTTCATCCGCCGAACGCCGCGCCGTAATCCTCGCGCAGGACGTTCTTTTGCACCTTGCCCATCGCGTTGCGCGGCAGGTCGTCCACGAAGAACACGCGCTTGGGCTGCTTGTAGCGGGCCAGCTCGCGCCGCAGCGGCTCCAGGACCGCCTCGGGCGACAGGGTCGCGCCGGCCTGCGGCACGACGACGGCGGCCACGCCCTCTCCGAAGTCGGGGTGCGGCAGGCCGATGACGGCGGATTCCCTGACCCCGTCGATGGCGTCGATCAGCGCCTCGATCTCCTTGGGGTAGACGTTGTAGCCGCCGGTGATGATGAGATCCTTCGAGCGGCCGACGATCGAGAGGTAGCCGTCGGCGTCGACCATCCCCAGATCGCCCGTGACGAACCAGCCGTCGGGGCGAAGCTCCTCGGCCGTCTTCTCGGGCATCCTCCAGTAGCCCTTGAAGACGTTGGGGCCGCGCACCTCGATCGCGCCGGTCTGGCCCGCGGGCAGCGCCCGGCCCCCTTCGTCCGCGACGCGGATCTCGACGCCGGGGAGCGGGAAGCCCACGGTGCCGGCGCGCCGCGCGCCCTCATAGGGGTTCGAGGTGTTCATGTTGGTCTCGGTCATGCCGTAGCGCTCGAGGATCGCGTGGCCGGTGCGCTCGCGCCAGAGCCGGTGCGTCTCGGCCAGCAGCGGCGCCGAGCCCGACACGAAGAGGCGCATGCGCCCCGCGCGCTCGCGCGTCAGGCCCGGGTGGTCGAGCAGGCGCGTGTAGAAGGTCGGCACCCCCATCAGCACGGTGGCGCGCTCCATCGCGGCGGCGACGGCGTCCGCGTCGAAGCCGGGCAGGAACACGAGCGAGGCGCCCGCGGTGAGCGCGACGTTGGTCGCCACGAAGAGGCCGTGGGTGTGGAAGATCGGCAGGGCGTGGATCAGCACGTCGTCCGCCGTGAAGCGCCAGACCTCGCGCAGGGTCTCGGCGTTTGAGGCGAGGTTGGCGTGGCTCAGCATCGCGCCCTTGGAGCGCCCGGTGGTGCCCGAGGTGTAGAGGATCGCCGCGAGGTCGCCCTCGCCCCGGGCGACGGCCTCGAAGCCGGGCGCCTGCGCTTGGGCCGCCCGTGCGAGCGTTCCTGTCCCATCGGCCCCGAGCGTGAGGACCGCGGGGACGCCCGCCCTCTCGGCCACGGGGCCCAGCGGCTCGCGCCGGGCGGGGTCGCAGACGAAGACGGCCGGCTCGGCGTCGCTCAGGAAGTAGGCGACCTCAGCCTTGGTGTAGGCGGTGTTGAGCGGCAGGAACACGGCCCCCGCGAGCACGGTGCCGAGGTAGAGCTGGATCGCCTCGATCGACTTGTCCACCTGCGCCGCGACCCGGTCGCCGGGCCCCGCGCCCGCGGCGACCAGCGCCGCGGCCATGCGCTCGGCGCCGGCGAAGAGCGCGCCGTAGGTCAGCCGATCGCCGGCGGTTGCCTCGGCGAAGACGGCGTCGTCGCGGCCGAGCGAGGCCCGGCGCAGGGCGCGGGCGAGATGGTTGGCGGCGAGGTGGTTGGCGTCGTGCATCGGGGCTCCGTCAGCTGCCCTTGAGGAGGCGCCTCACGGCGGGGGAGGCGGCGACCTCGCCCGCGCTCGCGAAGGCCTCGTGGTTGCGCTCGATCGAGCCCAGGTCGTAGAGGTAGTTGACCAGCACCCCCCAGGAGCCGGCGAGCCCGCTCGGGCCGTCGTCGCCGCCGGGGTTGATCCGCTCCAGCCGCGCGCCGTTGCCGAGGTGGAAGCGCGCCACCGGATCGACCGGCGCGCCGCCGCGCCCCTTGGCGTGGAGAAGGTAGCGCGCGGCGATCTCCGAGAGCGCCTGCGGCGCGAGGGGCCGGCCCGACCGCTCGCAGGCCAGGATCGCCTCGCGCTGCGAGGGCGTGAGGACCGACGCGCCCTCGCGTCCGGCCTCGGCCACGGCCCAGCCGCGCAGGCCCGGCACGGGGGAGAGGGTGACGAAGGTCCGAAGGTTGGGGAACTCCCCGCGCAGCTCCTCGACCACCTGCTTGATGAGGAAGTTGCCGAAGGAGACGCCGCGCAGGCCCTTCTGGCAGTTCGAGATCGAGTAGAACACGGCGGTGCTGGCCGCCTTCGGGTCGAGGGCCTCGCGCGTCTCGGCGAGGATCGGGCCGATGGCGCGGGGGGTCTCGGAGGCCAGCGCGACCTCGACGAAGATCAGCGGCTCGCCCCTGAGCGCGGGGTGGAAGAAGGCGTAGAGCTGGCGGTCGGGGGCGGCCACGCGCCGGCGCAGGTCGTCCCAGCCCGCGATGGCGTGGACCGACTCGTAGGCAATGATCTTCTCGAGGATCTCGGCCGAGGTGGACCAGTCGATGCGCCGCAGCTCCAGGAAGCCGCGGTTGAACCACGACGCGAGCAGGTGGCGGAAGTCGTCGTCGAGGGGCCGCAGCGAGGGGTCGTCCTCCATCGCCGCGAGCAGCGCCTCGCGCATCGAGACCACGGCGGCCGTGCCCCCGGGCGCCCGGTTCAGCCGGCGGATCAGGTTCTGGGACTGCGGCTCGGAGGCGAAGTGGACCGCGCGCGCGGCGTCGGCGCCGCCCGCCCGCCAGGCCGCGAGCGCGCGCGACAGCGCCGCCTCGTCCACGCCGAAGCGGTCCTTGACCTCGGCGAAGAAGGCGCGCTGGGCCGGCGGGTCGAGATCCGCGAAGCGGTCGAGGATCGTGCGCGCGAGCGCGAGCCCCGTCGCCTCGCCGCGTCCGGTGATCAGCGCGGCGCAGGCGTCGGCCAGGCCGGCGCGGGCCGCCTCGGCGGAGGCCAGCGCGCGCCCCGCGTCGGTGACGCGCGACAGCAGGTCGCCCAGGATGGCGACGGGCGGCCTCACAGCGCGGGGCCCATCACGGCCGTGGGCAGCCAGGTGGCGAGCCCCGGGAAGGCCGACAGGATGACGATGGCGAGCACCATGCACAGCACGAAGGGCAGCGAGCCCGTCAGGATGGTCCTGAGCGAGATGTCGGGCGCGATGCCGTTGATGACGTAGAGGTTGAGCCCCACGGGCGGCGTGATGAGCCCGATCTCCATGTTGATCGTCAGGATCACCGCGAACCAGATCGGGTCGAACCCCGCCGAGACGATGATCGGCAGCAGGATCGGCGCGGCCATCAGGATCACCGCGACGGGGGGCAGGAAGAAGCCCGCCACCAGCAGGAAGACGTTGATGATCGCCAGCAGCAGCCAGCGGCTGACGTCGAGCCCGGCGATCCACTGCGCCACCGACTGGGTGACGAAGAGCGAGGACAGCATGTAGGAGAACACGCCCGCGGCGCCGATGATGAAGAGGATCATCACGCTCTCGCGGGTCGAGTCGCGCAGCACCGCCCAGAGCGCCATCGGCTGGAACAGCCGGTAGACGACCACGGCCACGAGGATGCACAGCGCAGCACCCACCGCGGCCGTCTCGGACGGCGTGGCGATGCCGCCGTAGAGCGCGTAGAGCACGCCCGCGATGATGAGGAGGAACGGCAGGACGCGGGGCAGGATCTCGAGCTTCTCGGCCCAGGTGTAGCTGGTGGGGCCGAGCGCCACGGCGCCGCCGCCCTGGCGCCAGGTGTCGAAGATCGCCCAGGCCATGAACAGCACGACCAGCAGCAGTCCCGGGATCACGCCGGCGAGGAAGAGCCGGCCGATCGAGGTCTCGGTGGCGATGCCGTAGACGATCATCGTCACGGAAGGAGGGATCAGGATGCCGAGCGTGCCGCCGGCCGCGATCGAGCCCGCCGCCACCCCGTCGGGGTAGCCTCGCCTGCGCATCTCGGGGATGCCCATCTTGCCGATCGCGGCGCAGGTGGCGGGCGAGGAGCCCGACATCGCCGCGAAGAGCGCGCAGGCGCCGAGGTTCGACACCACGAGGCTGCCCGGCACGCGCGTCAGCCAGCGGTCGAGCGCCTCGTAGAGGTCGGCGCCCGCGCGCGTCGAGGAGATCGCGGCGCCCATGATGATGAACATCGGGATCGACAGGAGCGCGAAGCTGTCGAGCTCGCCGAAGAAGATCTCCGGCACCAGCCCCAGCGCGCCCATCCCGTCGAAGGCGATCAGGAAGCCCGCCGCGACGATCAGGAGCCCCGCCGCGACCGAGACGCCCGAGAACAGCACCACCACCGTGACGACGCCGACGAGGGCGCCGATGAGGAGCGGGTCCACTCAGCCGTCCTCCTCGTAGGCGGGCTCCTCGTAGGCGGGCTCCTCGTAGGCGGGCTCCTCGAACGGGGCCTCCTGGCCGAGGACGACGCTGAGGAGGTCGGCGGCGAGCTGGAGGAGGAAGAGCCCGAATCCCACCGGCATGGCGAGGTAGGGGATCCAGAGCGGCACGCCCCAGACGGTGTCGGAGCGCCAGCCGCGGTCGAGCGCCACCGCGAAGAGCTCGTAGCCGTAGAGCGCCATCACGCCGACGATGGCGAGCGTCAGGCCCAGGGTCAGAAGGGCCAGGGCCTTGCGCAGGGCGCGCGGCAGCAGCATCGGCACGAGGTCCACGTTGACGTGGCCGCGCAGCCGCTGGACGTAAGGAAGCCCGATCAGCGTGGCCGAGATCATCAGGTAGATCACCGCCTCGGTCTGCCAGATGGTCGAGCGCCCGAGCACGAAGCGCACGAAGATCATCTGGCAGGTGATGATCACCGAGGCGAGGATCATCGCCGCCGCGATCACGCCGCAGGCGGTCGAGACCGCGCCAACCGCGCGCATCCAGCCGGCCTCGGGGCGCGCGGCGCGGCGCGGCGCCGGATGCGGCGGCTCGTCCGCGCCCCCGACCGCCGCCGGGACGGACCCGTGCCGCGGCGTGCCGCCCGTCACGCGGGCCGTCTCACTCGACCGAGAGCGCCATGTCGAGGAGGCGCCGGCCCTCCTCCGGATCCTCGGCCACGAAGTTCTCGTAGGACGACCTCTCGGCGATCGCGCGCCAGGCGTCGAAGTCCTCCTGGGTCATCTCCGCGACCTCGACGCCCGCGTCGCGGAACGCCTGCGCCGCGGCCGCGTCGGCCGCCTTGGCCTGCTCGAGGTAGAACGCCTGCGCCTTCTCGGAGGCCGCCAGCAGCGCCTCCTGCTGCGCGGGGTCGAGGCCCTCGAAGGTGGACTTGTTGATCAGCAGCGGCTGGTACATGAACCACAGCGCGACCTCGCCCGGCGCCGTGAAGCAGCCGAGCTGCTCGTAGAGCCGGTAGGACTGGAAGCTCTCGGACGAGGTCATCGCGGCGTTGAGCACGCCCGACTGGAGCGCGTTGTAGAGCTCCGAGGACGCCATCGAGGTGATCGAGGCGCCGGCCTCGGCCAGCATCTCCTCGAAGGCCGCGCCGGCGGCGCGGATCTGCAGGCCCTCGACGTCCTCGGGCGCGGTGATGCAGCCCTCCTTGGAGCCGAAGCCGCCCGCGAGGTAGCCGTGGACCAGCACCATCACGTCGTCCTCGGCCAGGATCGCCTCGATCTCGTCCATGAAGGGGGAGTCGACCAGCCGCGCCGCGTGGTCGTGGCTCTTCACCAGCCCAGGCATCAGGGTGAGGTTGTAGGCCGGGCGCTCGCCGCCCGCGTAGGAGAGCGGCAGGATCGTCATGTCGAGCTGGCCGCGCGAGAGCGGGCGGTATTGCTCGGTGGCCTTGAAGAGCGACGAGGAGGGGAAGATCTCGATGTCGAGATCGACATCCGCGGCCGCGACCTCGTCGGCCACCATCTGCGCCACCTGATGGCGCACGTCCCCCGTCGCCCACTGGTGGCTCAGCTTCAGCTCCTCGGCCCCGGCGCTCGCGGCGAGGAGCGCGCAGGCCAGGCCGGCTGCGCAGGCGGTCGTCTTGGTCATCGGTCGAATCCTCCCTCGTGTTCGTCACCGCCGCGTCCGCGGGTCTCAAGTCGGCGCGGTTCCACGGCGGGCCCGGGCGCGACGGTCTCACCCGATCCGGTTCCTGTCAACGCTCTTGTATACAGCAGGGCAGGCCTTGTGCATCCTCACCGGGACGGCGTTCGAGGGGCCTCTCCTGCGCCCCGTGCGCTGAGGGACGGCGTGAACCATGGGCAACCGGGCCGACAGCCTTCGCGATCAGCTGGAGGAGGAGATCCTCACCGGCGCGCTGGCCCCTGGGAGCCGGCTCGAGGAGGTGGCGCTGGCGCGGCGGTTCGGCGTCTCGCGCACGCCCATCCGCGAGGCGCTGTTCCAGCTCTCGGCCGCCGGGCTCGTCGAGAGCCGGCCCCGGCGCGCGGCCGTGGTCGCCGAGATCGGCCCGTGCCAGCTCACCGAGATGTTCGAGGTGATGGCCGAGCTGGAGGCCATGTGCGCCCGGCTCGCCACCCGCCGGGCCACGGCCGAGGATCTGGCCGCCATCCGCTCGGCCCAGGAGGCCTGCCGCACGGCCCTCCGGAGCGGGGACGGCGACGCCTACTACTACCAGAACGAGGCCTTCCACGAGCGCATCCGCGCCGCCGCCCGCAACCGCTTCCTGATCGACCAGGCCGACGCCCTGCAAAAGCGCCTGCGCCCCTACCGCCGCCTCCAGCTGCGGGCGCGCAACCGGATCGAGGCGTCCTTCCGGGAGCACGATGCGATCGTCGCGGCCATCGTCGGCTCGGACGCCGAGCGCGCCGAGGCCGTCATGCGCGCCCATGTCGTCGTCCAGGGCGAGCGCTTCGCCGATCTGATCGCTTCGCTCGACCGCCGCGAGGCGTCCCGAGCCTGAACCGGGCGCGCGGCCCCGGGGAGGCGACGATGGCGGGCGGGGGTTTGCGGGGCGCGGGGTCCGCGCGCTCACCGGCTCCGCCGGAGCCCGCCGGAGCCCGCCGACGAGCGCGCGAGCGGCGGGCCGGCGAGAGCGCCGGCCCGTCCATGTCCCGCCGCCGGGACTGCCGCCGGGACTGCCGCCGGGACCGCCGCCGGGACTACCGACCCGCGCGCCCGGACCCGCCGTGCTCGGAGCGGGCGCGGGGACGGGTCCGGCGCCGGCGCCGTGTCG
The DNA here is from genome assembly GCA_963799455.1 of uncultured Alphaproteobacteria bacterium. Taxonomy (GTDB): domain Bacteria; phylum Pseudomonadota; class Alphaproteobacteria; order Rhodobacterales; family Rhodobacteraceae; genus CAWCXF01. The sequence goes on from CAWCXF010000008.1 coordinate 1,715,580, forward strand.
GGGCCGCGACCGCGCCGCCCCGGCGAGGGGGGAGCGCGGCCCGCGCCACGCCGACCCGCGCGCCCGGATCAGCTCGCCGCGAGCGCCTCGCGCAGCGCGACGAGCTTGTTGTCGAGGTGAAGCCGCAGGATCGCGCCGAGGCCCGGCCCGTCGCGGTCCGCGAGCGCCTCCATGATGCGCTCGTGCTCGGCCATCGCCTGGTCCCAGCGCGCGGGGCTGACGTTGGCCTGGTAGCGGCCGCGGCGCACGCGGCCGTCGAGGCTGCGCTGCATCGCCTCCAACGTGGCGTTGCCCGAGGCCGCGGCGATGGCGAGGTGGATGCGCTCGTTCAAGGCGAAGTAGGCCGGGCGGTCGCCGGCGCGGTGGCGCGCGCGCATCTCCTCGTGGAGCGCGCGGATCGCCGCGATCTCCTCGCCCGTGGCGTGGGCCGCCGCCAGCTCGCCCGCGAGCGCCTCCAGCGCGCCCATGATCGGGAACGCCTCCTCCAGGTCGCGCTCGGTCAGCGCGGCGGCGCTCGCGCCGCGGTTCGGCACGAGCGTGACGTAGCCCTCGCGGCCGAGCACCTTGATCGCCTCGCGCAGGGGCGTGCGGCTGACGCCGAAGCGCTCGCACAGGCCCCGCTCGTCGATGCGCGCGCCGGGCTCGATGGCGCCCTCGACGATCATCTGGCGCAGCCGCTCGGCCAGCTCCTCGTGCAGCGGCGGGCGCGGCGTCGATGGGGTTCGTGACGTTCCTCCGGCAGGCCGCGCCAGGCAAGCGGCCTCAGGACACGGGCCACGTGGACCGCGCGCCGCGCGCGGCGCCGTCCGCGATCTGGTGGCGGCAGGAGGTGCCGTCGGCGACGATCCAGTCCTCGGCTCCGGCCGCGCGCACCGCCGGCAGCAGCGACAGCTCGCCCATGGCGCGCGAGACGTCGCGCGGTCTCGGCCTGGTAGCCGAAGGCGCCGGCCATGCCGCAGCAGGACGATTCGATCGGCTCGACCGTCCAGCTCCGGGATGCGCCGCAGCAGCGCCTCCACGGGGCCCATGAACGCGTCGACCGCCTTCTGGTGGCAGTGGCCGTGGAGCTAGGCGCGGCGGGCGGGGCTCGAACGGCAGGCGGACTCCGCCGCTCGCGCCGCGACCAGCCATTCCTCGAAGCAGCATGACGCGTTCGCCGGCGATCCTCGCTCGGCTCCAGTCCGGGAGCAGGCGCGGGACCTCGTCGCGGAAGGTGCAGCAGGCAGGAGGGCTCCAGGCCGACCACCGGCGCGCCCGGCGTCGAGTGCGGCGCGCAGCGCGGCCACCATGCGCGGCGCATCTCGGCGCGCGCCTCGTCGACCAGCCCGGCCGCGAGGTAGGTGCGCCCGCAGCAGAGCGGCCGCGCCTGCGCCGGCGCGCGCGCGAAGCCGGGACAGCCGCTCGCCGCGAGCACCGTGACGGCGGCGCGCAGGTTCTCCGGCTCGAACCAGCGGTTGAAGGTGTCGGCGAACAGGATCACCACGCCGGCGGCTGGCGCCATCGCCCGGGCTCGCGGAACGGCCGGCGGCACCAGTCGCGGCGGAAGCGCGGAGCGGCGGCCCGCCGCGAAACCGATCATGCGCTCCGACAGAGCCGCGCAGCACCCGGCAGCCGGTCGCGCAGGCGCCAGCGAGCCACGGCGCGCGCGCGGCGCCAGCGGCGCGTAGCGCGGCAGGTGGGCGACCAGGCGGTCCGCGAGCGGCAGCCCGTGCCTGGCGACCCGCGCGGCGGTCACCTCGATCTTCATCTTCGCCATGTCGACGCCATCGGGCACTCGCGCTTGCAGGCCTTGCACGACGACGCAGAGCTTCAGCGTCTCGGCCATCTCGTCGGAGGTGAGCGCGTCCGGCCCGAGCTGGCCCGACAGCGCCAGGCGCAGCGTGTTGGCCCGCCCGCGCGTGACGTCGCGCTCGTCGCGCGTGACGCGGTAGCAGGGGCACATGGCGCCGCCCGCGGTCTTGCGGCAGGCGCCGTTGTTGTTGCACATCTCGACCGCGCCGTGGACGCCCCGCCGGGCCAGGCCGACCAGTCGAGCTGCGGCGTCACGTCGCTGGCGCCGTAGCCGCGGCGGATAGCGGAAGAGCGTCCGGTCGTCCATCTTCGGCGCGTGCACGATGCGTTGCCGGGGTTGAGCACGCCGTCCGGGTCGAAGCGGTCCTTCACCTCCTCGAAGCGCGCGGACGATGCGGCTGCCGAACATCGCGCTCGTGGAACTCCGAGCGCACGATGCCGTCGCCGTGCTCGCCGGAGTGCGAGCCCTTGTATTCGCGCGACGATGGCGAACGCCTCCTCGGCGATCGCGCGCATGGCGCTTGGCGTCCGTTCTCCTGCTTGAGGTTCAGCACCGGGCGCACGTGCAGCAGCCCGACCGAGGCGTGCGCGTACCACGTGCCCGTCGTGCCGTGCGTCTCGAAGACCGCCGTCAGCCGGTCGGTGAAGTCGGCAAGGTCGGCCAGCGGCACGGCGCAGTCCTCGACGAAGGAGACCGGCTTTCCCTGCGTCCTTCATCGACATCATGATGTTGAGGCCCTGCGTGCGGACCTCGGCGATGGCGCCCTGGAGGCCCGGCGTCGAGCGCCTCGACCACGCCGCCCTCCGTCGCCGCCGTCCCGAAGGCGAAGCCGAGATCGGCCATCACGTCGTGCAGCCGCCGCGAGGCGGCGGCGGTTCTCGTCCGCAGTCGTCCTCGGCGAACTCCACGAGCAGCAGCGCCGCCGGGTCGCCCCGCACGAAGCGCGTCGAGCGCGGGCGAGAGCATCGGGATCGTCGCGGCCGAGCTCGATCATGGTGGGTCGACCAGCTCCACCGCGGTCGGGCCCGAGTGGCCACGAGGTGCTGCGTCGCCTCCATCGCGTCGCGGAAGGTGGGGAAGTGGCACACGCCACACGACCTTGTCGCGGCGGCAGGGGCGACAGGCGCGATCTCGACCGCGGTCGGACAGCGCCAGCGTGCCCTCCGAGCCGACCAGCAGGTGCGCGAGGTTGTTGGCGGGCCGCCGGCACCAGCGCGTCGATGTTGTAGCCGCCCACGCGCCGCAGGAGCTTGGGGAAGCGCGCCTCGATCTCGTCCGCCTCGCGCGCGCCCAGCGCCAGCATGTCGCGCACCAGCGCCTCGACGGGGCCGTCGCTCGGGCCGCGTCGCGCTCGACGGGGCCGAAGCGGGCGCGGGTTGCCGTCCGCCATCAGCGCGTCGATGGCGTGGACGTTGTCGCGCATCTGCCCGTAGCGGATCGAGCGCGCGCCGCAGGAGTTGTTGGCCGCCATCCCGCCGATGGTGGCGCGCGAGGCGGTCGAGACGTCCACCGGGAACCACAGCCCGTGCGGCTTCAGCGCCCGGTTCAGCTCGTCGAGCACGAGCCCCGGCTCGACCATCGCGCGCCGCCCCTCCACGTCGAGCTCGAGGATGCGGCGTCAGGTGCGTCGAGAAGTCGACCACGACGCCGCGGTTGATCGTCTGCCCGCCTGGCTCGTGCCGCCGCCGCGCGCGGTGACGGGCACGCCCTCCTCGCGCGCGCGGCGAGCGTCGCCGCCGACGTCCTCGACGCGCCGCGGCACCACCACGGCCTCGGGCATCGATCTGGTAGATCGAGGCGTCGGTGGCGTAGCGCCCGCGGGTGAAGGCGTCGTGCGAGGACGTCGCCCTCGATCTCGCGCGCCGAGCCTCCAGTCCACAATCCGCCATGCCGGCACTGACTGCCCTTGCGCTTTCAGTGCCCTTGACTGCGCAATGGTATGCATTGCACAAGACGACAGGCGACGACGCCTACGCAGGGTGACGGACCGAGAGGGGCGAGGCGACATGACGCAGCCGGGCCGGCACTTCCTGCAGATCCCGGGGCCGACCAACGTGCCCGACCGCGTGCTGCGTGCGATGGACCGCCCGACGATCGACCATCGCGGCCCGGAGTTCGCCGCGCTGGCCGAAGCGGGTGCTCGACGGCATGAAGCGCATCGTCAGGACCGAAGCCGGGCGGGTGGTGATCTACCCCGCCTCGGGGACCGGGGCGTGGGAGGCGGCGCTCGTCAACACGCTGTCGCCGGGCGACCGGGTGCTGATGGTACGAGACCGGCCACTTCGCCGCGCTCTGGCGCGGCTCGCCGAGCGCCTCGGGCTCGACCCCGAGGTGATCCAGGCGACTGGCGCTCGGGCGTCGACCCCGCCGCGCATCGGGCGCCGCGCTGCCGAGGAGCACAGGGCCACGCGATCAAGGCGGTCTGCGTGGTCCACAACGAGACGTCGACGGGCTGCACCAGCCGCATCGACGAGGTGCGCGCGGCGATCGACGCCGCCCGCTCCGGCGCTCCTGATGGTGGACACCATCTCCTCGCTCGGCCTCGATCGACATGCCGCGATCGACGAGTGGGGCGTCGACGTCGCGGTGGCGGGCTCGCAGAAGGGGCTGATGCTGCCGCCGGGGCTGTCGTTCAACGCCGCGAGCTCCGACAAGGCGATCGCCGCCCACGAGAGCGCGCAGCTGCCGCGCTCCTACTGGGACTGGGACGAGATGATCGGGCCCAACGACAAGGGCGTTCTTCCCCTACACGCCCGCGACCAACCTGCTCTACGGTCTCGCCGAGGCGATCGACATGCTGGAGGAGGAGGGGCTCGAGGCAACGTCTTCGCCCGCCACGAGCGCCACGCCGAGGCGACGCGCGCGGCCGTGCGCGCCTGGGGGGGGCTCGAGGTGCTGTGCGAGGAGCCGCGGCACCACTCCGGCTCGCTCACCGCGGTCTGCCATGCCCGAGGGCCACAACGCCGACGCACTACGCGCCAGGTGATGCTGGAGCACTTCGACATGTCGCTCGGCAACGGGCTCTCGAAGGTCGCCGACAGGGTCTTCCGCATCGGCCATCTGGGCGACTTCAACGACCTGATGCTGATGGGCACGCTCTCGGGCGTCGAGATGGGCCTCGAGCTCGCCGGCGTGCCGCACCGCAAGGCCGGGGCGCGCGCAGGCGGCGATGGACCACTTGACCGAGACGCGCTGCGGCGCCGGGGCGCAGATGCGACCGCCTGAGCAGCCGCAGCGAACCACAGGGCAGGAAAAACACAAAGTGAAGATCGTCACGCTGATCGCCGCCGTCCGCTGCGGCCGCCGCGGTCGGCCTGCTCGCAGGCGACCGCCACCGCGCAGGCGGTGCTGAAGCTTCGGCCACGTCGGCGAGCCCGGCTCGCTCTTCGCGGCCTCGGCCGACGCACTTCGCCGAGGTGGCCAACGAGAAGCCGGGGACGGCTACGAGGTGCAGGTCTTCGGCTCCTCGCAGCTCGGCAACGACGAGGAGCTGCTTGCAGAAGCTCAAGCTCGGGCAGGTCGACTTCGCGCTGCCGTCCTCGGTCATGTCGTCGGTCGCGCACACGTTCGGCGTCTTCGAGATGCCCTACATCGTCCAGGAGCGCGACCACATGCGCGCCGTCTCGCGAGCGAGGCTGGACGACACCTTCCGCGACGCCGCCGCGCGAGGAGGGCTACGAGATCATCTGGCCTTCTGGGAGAACGGCTTCCGCAACGTCACCAACAACGTCCGCCCGATCATCGACCCCGACGGATCTCGAACGGCATCAAGCTGCGCACGCCCAAGGGCGAGTGGCGCGTCAAGATGTTCCAGCCCTACGGCGCGAACCCGACGCCGATGGCCTTCTCGGACGTGTTCACCGCGCTGCAGACCGGCGTGATCGACGGGCAGGAGAACCCGCTACGCCCAGATCGCGTCCGCGCAAGTTCCAGGAGGTGCAGGAGTACCTCTCGATGACCGGCCACGTCTATACGCCCGCCTACCTCGCGACGTCCAAGCGCAACTGGAGCGGTGGCCCGACGAGGTCCAGGCCGGCGCTCACCGAGTGCGCGCGCCGGAGACGCAGGACTTCGTCTACGAGACGGCGCGCAGGTGGAGACCGACTGCTCGCCGAGATCGAGGAGGCCGGCGTCGACGGTCAACGAGGCCGACAAGCAGGCCTTCATCGACGCCTCCGAGCCCATCTACGACGAGTTCGGCGAGGAGGTCGAAGGCGGCTCGGAGCTGGTCCGGCGGGTGCGCGACGCCGACCCCGGCGCGGCCACGAACTGAGGCGAGCGCCCGGTCCCTCGGGGCCGGGCCTCCTCCGCCCGACCCGGCCCGAGCGCCCCCGGCGCGCGACGCGAGCCGGCCCGGGCGGCGCGCGGCTCGCCCCCGGCGCCCCCGCCCCCCAGGAGAGCCATCCCATGCGCACGGCCTCCCGCGCCCTCGGGCTCCTCCTCGAATGGGTCGTGATCGCGCAGATGGTCGCGCTGACGGCGGTCGTCGTCTTCGCGGTCGTCTTCCGCAACTCGGCGCCTCGCTGTCCTGGTACGACGAGGTCGCGGCCGTCCTGCTCGCCTGGATCACCTACTACGGCGCGGCGCTGGCCGCGCTCAGGCGCAAGCACATCGGCTTCGACGACGTGCTCCTGCTCGCTGCCCGCCCGCGCCCGCGCGCCGGGCATCGTGGTCGCCGAGGCGCTGATCTTGGGCTTCTTCGCGCTGCTCGCCTGGTCGGGCTGGCGGGTGCTGGTGATCCTGGAGGGCATGAGCCTCGTCAGCCTCACCTTGGTGCCGGTGCAGCTCACGCAGTCGGTCATCCCCATCGGCGCCGTCCTCTTCGTCGCGGCCTCGCTGCTGTCGCTGCCCGACTACTGGCGCGAGACGATGGCGGGGCGCTCTTTCGAGCATCCCGAGATCGTCCCCGAGACCGACCCGACCGTCGTGGTGGAGACCCGCCCGTGACCATCGCCGCCATCTTCGTGGCGCTCGTCGTCATGATCATGCTCAACGTGCCGATCGCGGTGGCGCTCGCCATCAGCGGCGTGATCGGCATCCTCGCCTACGAGGGCACCTCGGCGCTCATCTCCATCGCGCTCGACATGTATGGCGGCGCCACCAGCTTCTCGCTCATCGCCATCCCGATGTTCGTGCTCGCGGGCGCGATCATGAACGCCACCGGCATCACGCGCCGCCTGATCGAGTTCGTCTCCGCGCTGATCGGCTTCGTGCGCGGCGGGCTCGCCATGGTCAACGTCGGCGTGTCGCTGTTCTTCGCCGAGATCTCGGGGAGCGCCGTGGCCGACGTCGCCGCGATCGGCTCGGTCATGATCCCGGAGATGAAGCGGCGCGGCTACTCGGCGGCCTTCGCGGCGGCCGTCACCTCGTCTTCGGCCTCGCTCGCCATCATCATCCCGCCCTCGATCCCGATGATCCTCTACGGCGTCACCGCCGGCGCCTCGATCGAGCAGCTCTTCGTCGCGGGCGTCGTGCCGGGGCTCCTGGGCGCCGCGGGGCTGATGGCGCTGTGCTAGTGGTTCGCGCGGCGCTACGACCTGCCCGCGAGGCGGCGTTCGAGCTGGGGCCGCCTGCGCACCACCTTCGTCGCGGCGCTGCCGACCTTCGCGCTGCCGGTCGTCATCCTGGGCGGCATCTTCGGCGGCTTCGTCACCGCGACCGAGGCCGCGGGCGTCGCCGTCATCGCCTCGATCCTGGTGGGGCTGTGGTACCGCGAGATCAACCTCGGCGAGCTCAGGCGCTCGATGCTCGACGGCGGCGATCCAGACCGCGGTGGTGATGCTGCTGGTGGCGGCCTCCGTCCTGATGGGCGGCTACCTCACGCGCGCGCGATCCCGCAGGATCTGGCCGACGCGCTGCTCGAGCTCACGTCGAACCAATACGTCGATCCTCGCGATCCTCAACGTCTTCTTCCTGATCATCGGCTTCTTCCTGCACTCGGCCGCGGCCATCATCCTCGTCGTGCCGATCGTCGTGCCGCTGATCTCGGCGGCGGGCATCGACCCGGTGCATTTCGGCCTGGTCGTGACGCTCAACCTCGCCATCGGCCAGCAGACGCCGCCCGTGGCAGCGTGCTCATCACCGCCTGCTCGATCGCCAAGGCCAACATCTGGGACGTGTCGAAGGCCAACATCGGCTTCGTCGGCGTCCTGCTCGTGGTCCTGCTGCTGTGCACCTACGTGCCGGCGGTGCCGATGTACCTCGTGAACTGGGTCTACCGATGACCGAGGAGGCCCGTCTACGAGGTCCGCGGCGGCGTCGGCCGGCTCGTCTTCGACCGGCCCGCAGAGCCGCAACGCGCTGACCTTCGCCATGTACGACCGGCTGCGCGAGGTCTGCGAGGGGATGCCGACCGACGGCTCGGTCCACGCGCTGATCGTCTCGGGCGCCGGCGGGCAGGCCTTCGCGGCCGGCACCGACATGGCGCAGTTCCGCGCCTTCGAGACGGCCGAGGACGCGTGGGCCTACGAGGCGCGCATCGAAGGAGTGCTGGAGGCGGTCGAGCGCTGCCCGGTGCCCACCATCGCCGCCATCACCGGCGCCTGCACCGGGGGCGGGGCGGGGATCGCCGCGGCCTGCGACATCCGCATGGCCACGCCCGCCTCGCGCTTCGGCTTCCCCATCGCGCGCACGCTGGGCAACTGCCTCTCGGTCGCCAACCTCGCCCGGCTCACGGGCCTGATGGGCATGGGCCGCGTGCGCGAGATGATCCTGACGGCCCGCCTGATCGGCGCCGAGGAGGCGCAGCGCGTGGGGCTCATCGCCGAGGTCGCCGACGACGCGCTGGCGCGGGCCGAGGAGATCGCGGCGACGCTGGCGGGCCACGCGCCCCTGACCATGCGCGCCACCAAGGAGGCCATGCGCCGCCTTTCGGCCGCCTCGCGCGTGGACGACCGCGACCTCATCGCGCTGTGCTACACGAGCCAAGACTTCCGCGAGGGGATGGAGGCGTTCCTGGGCAAGCGGAAGCCCAAATGGAGCGGGCGGTGAGCGGGCCTCTGAGCGGCGTGCGGGTGGTGGAGCTGGCGCACATCATGGCCGGGCCCGTCTGCGGGCTGATGCTGGCCGACATGGGCGCCGACGTGATCAAGGTCGAGCGCCCCGAGGGCGACGACTCGCGCCGCTTCCTGCCGCCCGAGATCGAGGGCGAGAGCGCGGCGTTCATGATGATGAACCGCAACAAGCGCGGCATCGTGCTCGACCTCAAGTCCGAGGACGGCCGCGCGGCGTTCCTCAAGCTCGTCGCGCGCGCCGACATCCTCGTCGAGAACCACCGCAAGGGGACGATGGAGCGCCTGGGGCTCGGCCACGACGTGCTGGAGGCCGCCAACCCCGCGCTCGTCCACGTCGAGATCTCGGGCTTCGGCCGCACCGGCCCCTACGCCGACCGCGGCGGCTTCGACCTCATCGCGCAGGGCATGTCGGGGCTGATGTCGATCACCGGCGAGGGGCCGGGCCGCCCGCCCGTCAAGGTGGGCGCGCCGGTCTCGGACATCACCGCCGGCATCCTCGCCGCGATGGGCGCGCTCGCGGCCTACGTCCGGCGCCTGCAGACCGGCGAGGGGCAGCGGGTGGACACCTCGCTCTTCGAGGCGGGCATCGTCCACACCTACTGGCAGTCGGCGATCGCGCTGGCCACCGGCACGGCGCCGGGGCCGATGGGCTCGGCCCACCCGCTCAACGCGCCCTACCAGGCGTTCCGCACCGCGGACGGCTGGATCTGCGTCGGCGCCGCCAACCAGCGCAACTGGGAGCGGCTCTTGGGCCTGATCGACGCGCCCGAGCTGGCCGCCGACCCCCGCTTCGCCACCAACCGCGACCGCATGGAGAACCGCGAGGCGCTGGAGGAGGCGCTCAACGCCGTCTTCGCGCGGCGCGCGACCGCCGACTGGCTCGCGGTGATGGAGGCGGGCGGCCTGCCCGCGGGCCCCGTGCTCGACGTGGCGGAGATGCACGCCGACCCGCAGACGCGGGCGCGCGGGATGGTGGTGAGCCTCGACCACCCGAGCGTCGGGCGTGTCGAGACCCTCGGGCTGCCCGTGAAGTTCTCCGCGACGCCCGGCCGCGTGGGCCGCCCGGCGCCGCGGCTCGGCGAGCACACGGCCGAGGTGCTTGCGGAACTGGATGCGGAGGCCGCCCGGCCCGGCCCGTCCTGAGCTGATGCGGTGGGCCCCCAGGCGGCATCGAGTGTGCCCTGGCGGTTCCATGGGGGGCGGGCGAGGGAGGGTCCATGGTCGAGGTCGGCGTTCTGGCGATCGACCGTGCCGAGGGCGGTCTTTCCAGGTCTGCGGCGTCGGGCCTGAGGGCCCGGTCGTCTTCGACGAGGCGATGTCGCGGCCGCGGCCGCATCGGGTGTCGGCGGACCGCGCCTGCGTGGTGGCGATGGAGGCGTGCGCCGCCCGCGGCCGGCTCACCAGGGGATCTCGCGGCCCACGGAATCGTAGAAGCCGCCCGACATCGCCGGCGTCGCGCCCTCGACGACCGACAGCAGGCCGGCCGCGGCCTCGCCCGGCGGGACGGTGGGGTGGCGGCCGGAATAGCCGGCGGTGAAGGCGGTCGCCACCGTGCCGGGGTGGAGCGCGAGCACGATCGCCTCGGGGTGGGTGCGCTCCAGCTCGATCGCGGCGCCGTGGAGGATTCTGGTTGAGCGCCGCCTTGGCGGCGCGGTAGGCGTGCCAGCCGCCCAGCGAGTTGTCGCCGATCGAGCCGACGCGGGCCGAGAGCGCGGCGAAGACCGCGCGGCGGTCCCGCGGCATCAGGCGCAGGGCGTGCTTGAGCACCAGCGCCGGGCCGATGGCGTTGACGGCGAGCTGGTCGGCGAGGCCCTTGGCGGTGATGGCGCGCACGGACTTCTCGGGCTCGTGCCCATCCACGACGAGCGCGCCGGTGGCGACGAGCACCAGATCGAAGGGCGGCTCCAGGGCGCCCAGCGCCGCCTCGACCGAGGCCTCGTCGGTGACGTCGAGCCCGTCGTCGCGGCGCGAGAGGCCGGTCACGGCGACGCCGCGCGCGTCGAGCGCCGCGGCGATGGCGGAGCCGATCCCGCCCGAGGCGCCGACGACGAGGGCCCGCTCCATGCCCCTGACCTAGCGCGCGAGCGGCCCCGGTCGCGGGGGCCTGGGGGCACTGCGTGCCCCCAGCGGGGTCCGGGGCAGGGCCCCGGCCCTTGCCAGAAGGCCGGTCGCCCCGCTATCAAGGCGCCATGACGACCCTGGATCTCCTTCTCGGCCTTTGCTGAGCGCGCCCCCCTCGGCGCGACGCGCTCGATCGGGACCAGCGCCGGGACAGCCAGGAGAGCCAGCGCCATGACCGCCCCCGCACCCGACCGAGTCCTCATCTTCGACACCACCTTGCGCGACGGCGAGCAGTCGCCCGGCGCCACCATGACCCATTCCGAGAAGCTCGAGATCGCCGAGATGCTCGACGACATGGGCGTGGACATCATCGAGGCCGGGTTCCCGATCGCCTCCCAGGGCGACTTCGAGGCCGTCTCGGAGATCGCGCGGCGGACCGAGCGCGCCGTCGTCTGCGGCCTCGCGCGCGCCCAGATCCCCGACATCGACCGCGCCTGGGAGGCCGTGCGCCACGCGAGGCGCCCGCGCATCCACACCTTCATCGGCACCTCGCCCCTGCACCGCGCCATCCCGAACCTCACCCAGGACGCGATGGCCGAGCGCATCCATGAGACGGTGACGCACGCGCGCAACCTGTGCGAGGACGTGCAGTGGTCGCCGATGGACGCGACGCGGACTGAAGGAGACTACCTGCGCCGCGTCTGCGAGATCGCGATCGCCGCCGGAGCGACGACGATCAACATACCCGACACGGTGGGCTACACCGCGCCCGCAGGAGTCCGCGGCGCTGATCCGGATGCTGATCGAGGAGGTGCGAGGGCGCGCGCGAGGTCGTCTTCGCCACGCATTGCCACGACGACCTCGGCATGGCGACGGCCAACTCGCTGGCCGCCGTCGCCGCCGGCGCGCGCCAGATCGAGTGCACCATCAACGGCCTCGGAGAGCGCGCGGGCAACACGGCCCTGGAGGAGGTGGTGATGGCGCTCAAGGTGCGCCCCGACATCATGCCCTTCGAGACCGGCGTGGACTCGACCAAGATCATGCGGATCTCGCGCCGCGTCTCCTCGGTCTCGGGCTTCCCCGTCCAGCACAACAAGGCGATCGTCGGCAAGAACGCCTTCGCCCACGAGTCGGGCATCCACCAGGACGGGATGCTCAAGAACGCCCGGACCTTCGAGATCATGCGGCCCGAGGACGTGGGGCTCTCGGAGACCTCCATCGTGCTGGGCAAGCACTCGGGGAGGGCGGCGCTGCGCTCCAAGCTCGGCGCCTTGGGCTACGAGCTCGGCGACAACCAGCTCAGAGACGTGTTCGTGCGCTTCAAGGCGCTCGCCGACCGCAAGAAGGAGGTGTTCGAGGACGACCTCGTGGCCCTGATGCAGGACCAGTCCGAGGCGGGCGGCACCGACCGGCTGCGCGTCGAGCGCCTGCGCGTCGCCTGCGGCACCGAGGGGCCCCAGACGGCGGCGCTCGCGCTGATCGTGGACGGCGAGCGGCGCGAGGTCGAGGCCACCGGCGACGGGCCGATCGACGCGACCTTCAACGCGGTGAAGCGCGCCTACCCCCACGGGGCGCGGCTCCAGCTCTACCAGGTCCACGCGGTCACGGGCGGGACGGACGCCCAGGGCTCCGTCACCGTGCGGCTGGAGGAGGAGGGGCGCATCGCCTCGGGGCAGGCGTCTGACACCGACATCGTGGTGGCCTCGGCCAAGGCCTACGTCTCGGCGCTCGCGCGGCTGATCGTTCGGCGGGGGACCGCCGAGCCGGGGGCGGACGTGAAGACCATCACCATGCGTTCCGCCTAGAAGGACTGGGGGCACACGTGCCCCCGGACCCCCGTGACACCTATGCGGCGTGTTCCTATAAGGGCCAGCCCCTGCCCGACCCCGAGGACCACCCATGTCGCTTCTCTCCGGCCTGTTCACCACGGACATGGCGATCGACCTCGGCACGGCCAACACGCTGGTCTACGTCAAGGGGAGGGGCATCATCCTCAACGAGCCGTCGGTCGTGGCCTATCAGGTCAAGGACGGGGTCAAGCGCGTGCTCGCGGTGGGCGAGGACGCGAAGCTCATGCTCGGCCGCACGCCGGGCTCGATCCAGGCGATCCGGCCGATGCGCGAAGGGGTCATCGCCGACTTCGACGTGGCCGAGGAGATGATCAAGCACTTCATCCGCAAGGTCCACCGCCGCACCACCTTCTTCAAGCCGAAGATCATCGTCTGCGTGCCCCACGGCGCCACGCCGGTCGAGAAGCGCGCCATCCGCCAGTCGGTCATCTCCGCGGGCGCCTCGCGCGCGGGGCTGATCGCCGAGCCCATCGCGGCGGCCATCGGCGCGGGGCTGCCGATCACCGACCCCACCGGCAACATGATCGTGGACGTGGGCGGCGGCACCACCGAGGTGGCGGTGCTCTCCTTGGGCGACATCGTCTACGCGCGCTCGGTGCGCGTGGGCGGCGACCGCATGGACGAGGCGATCGTCAGCTACCTGCGCCGCCAGCACAACATCCTCATCGGCGAGGCGACGTCGGAGCGCATCAAGACCCTGATCGGCACCGCGCGGATGCCCGACGATGGGCGCGGCGCGGTGCTGGAGATCCGCGGCCGCGACCTCATGAACGGCGTGCCGAGGGAGATCGAGATCAACCAGGCCCAGGTCGCCGAGGCGCTGGCCGAGCCGGTGCAGCAAATCTGCGAGGCGGTGATGACCGCGCTCGAGGCGACGCCGCCCGACCTCGCGGCCGACATCGTCGATCGCGGCGTGATGCTCACCGGCGGCGGCGCGCTCCTCGGCGATCTCGACCTGGCGCTGCGCGAGCAGACGGGCCTGAGCGTCTCGATCGCCGACGAGGCGCTGACCTGCGTCGCGCTCGGCACCGGCAAGGCGCTCGAATACGAAAGCAAGCTCAAGCATGTGATCGACTACGACAGTTGAGCCCGGCGGACCCCGCCGCGGCCTTGCGCGGGTTGCGGGCGGGCACCACCTCGGGGCAATGAGGGGCAGGCGAGCCGCTCGGCCCGCGCCGTTAACCTCACCTTAACGGCTGTGGCGGCCCTAGCTGCGGCGAGCCCGGGAAGCGGCGGGAGCGAGACGCCATGGCGAGCGAGCGCCAGATCGACCATCTCCGCCCGATCCGGCGCCTGCTGACGGGCGCCCTGATGGTGGGCTGCCTGGGCCTGTTCCTGCTGTGGCGCATCGACAGCCCGCGCGTCGAGCGGCTGCGCGCGCAGGTCGTGGACGCCGTGGTGCCGGGCTCGGACTGGCTGCTGGCGCCGGTGGCGGCGCTCGCGGGGATCATGGAGGACGCGCGCTCCTATGCCCGCATCCACCAGCAGAACCAGGAGCTGAGGCGCGAGCTTCAGCGGATGGAGGCCTGGAAGGAGGCCGCGCTCCAGCTCGAGCAGCAGAACGCACGGCTGCTCGACCTCAACGCCGTGCGCCTCGACCCCAAGCACACCTGGATCACCGGCCGCGTGCTCGCCGATTCGGGCTCGCCCTTCCGCCAGTCGGTGCTGCTCAACGTGGGCGCCCGCGACGGGGTGGGCGACGGCTGGGCGACGATGGACGGCATCGGCGTGGTCGGGCGCGTCTCGGGCACCGGCGCGCGCTCGGCGCGCGTGATCCTGCTCACCGACCCGGCCTCGCGGGTGCCGGTCCAGATCCAGCCCTCGGGCCGCGGCGCGATCCTGCAGGGCGACAACACCGCCGCCCCCCTGATCGACTTCCTGGAGAACCCCGACCTGATCCGGCCCGGCGACCGCATCGTCTCCTCGGGCGACGGCGGCGTGTTCCCCGCCGGCCTCCTGGTGGGCCAGGTCGCGCGCGGCCCCGACGGGACGCTGCGCGCGCGCCTCGCGGCCGACACCGAGCGGCTGTCCTTCCTGCGCGTGCTGCGCGCCCGCCCGATGGAGGGGATCGCCGATCCCGGCCGGCTGGTGGTCGGCGCGACCGGCCCGGCGCCCGCGCCCCTCCCCGCCGCCGCCGCCGCCGGCGCCGATGCCGCGGCCCTGCCCCTGCCCCTGCCGGCGGTGCCGGCGCTCGAGCCCCCCCTCCCGCTGATCGAGGCCGCCGATGGCTGAGCGAGGCCCCCTCGCGCTCTGGGCGCGCCGCGCGCTCTACCTCGCGGCGGCCGGCGTGCTGATCCTGGCGGGTCTGGTGCCGCTGGGGACCGTGCCGCGCGCCGTCCCTCCCCCCGAGGCGCTGCTCGCGCTGACGCTGGCCTGGATCGCGCTCCGGCCCGCCGAGGTGCCCGCGGCCTCGGTGGCGGCGGTGTTCGTGCTCGCGGACCTGCTGCTGCTGCGCCCGCCGGGGCTGCATGCGCTCCTCGTGCTGGCCGGGGCCGAGTGGCTGCGCGCCCACCCCGCGAGGGCGGGCGGGTGGCTGGCCGGATGGGGCCGTGCCGGCGCGGTGATCCTGGCCGTCGCGCTGGCCGAGCAGGCGGCGCTCGCGCTCACGCTCTCGGGCGCGCTGACGGGCGGGCCCGAGGCGGGACCGGCGCTGCTGCGCGCGGGCCTGACCGCCGCCGCCTACCCGGTGGCCGTGCTGGTCGTGCGCACCGTGCTCGGCGCGCGCCGCCCGCGGCCCCGCCCGCGCGCGCGCCCGGGGAGGGCCGCGGCGTGAGGCGCCCGCCCCGCGACACCGCGCTCTCGGCCCGGCGCGTCGGGCGGCGCGCGCTGATGCTGGGCGCGCTCCAGCTCGGCGTCGCGGGCCTGCTCGGCGCCCGGATGCGCCGCCTGCAGGTGGACGAGGCCGATCAGTATCGCCTGCTCGCGGAGGAGAACCGCATCAACATGCGGCTGCTGCCGCCGGCGCGCGGCGCGATCTTCGACCGCCACGGCCGGCTCGTCGCCGGCAACGGGCAGAACTACCGCGTCGTCATCGTGCGCGAGGACGCCGAGGACGCCGAGGAGGTGCTGGAGCGGCTCGCCCGCCTCGTCGCCATCGAGCACGCCGACCTCGAGCGCGCGCGGCGCGAGATGGAGCGCCGCTCGGCCTTCGTCCCCGTCACCATCGCCGACCGGCTGAGCTGGGAGGAGATCGCCCGCGTCGCGGTCAACGCCCCCGCCCTGCCGGGCATCACCCCCGAGGTCGGCCTGTCGCGCGAGTATCCGCTGGGCGAGGACTTCGCGCACATCGTGGGCTACGTGGGCCCGGTGGCCGACCACGACCTCGCGCAGATGACCGACCCCGACCCGCTCCTGCAGATCCCGCGCTTCCAGATCGGCAAGTCCGGCGTCGAGGCCAAGCTCGAGGGGGAGCTGCGCGGGCAGGCCGGGGCCAAGCGCATCGAGGTCAACGCCTCGGGCCGGGTCATGCGCGAGCTCGGCCACCAGCCCGCGGTGCCCGGCGCCGACATCCAGCTCACCGTGGACGCCGGCCTGCAGAACTTCGCCCAGCTTCGGATGGGCGAGGAGAGCGCCTCGGCGGTGGCGATCGACGTGGCCTCGGGCGACCTCCTCGCGGTGGCCTCGGCGCCGGCCTTCGACCCCAACCTCTTCGTGCGGGGGATCTCGGCGGCCGACTACGGCGCGCTCACCGCGAACCCCTACCGCCCGCTGGCCACCAAATCGGTGCAGGGCGCCTACCCGCCGGGCTCGACCTTCAAGATGATGGTGTCGCTGGCCGCGCTCGAGGCGGGCCTCGTGGACCCCGACGAGACCGTCTACTGCGGCGGCTACATCGTGCTCGGCAACCGCCGCTTCCACTGCTGGAAGACCGGCGGGCACGGGTCGGTGTACCTCACCGACAGCCTCAAGCGCTCCTGCGACATCTACTACTACGAGATGGCCCAGCGCGTCGGCATCGACCGCATCGCCGCGATGGCGCGCCGCTTCGGCTTCGGGCGCGCCTACGACCTGCCGATGAGCGCGGTGCGCGACGGGACCATGCCCGACCAGGCCTGGAAGCGCGCGCGCTACGACCAGGGCTGGCGCGTGGGCGACTCGCTCAACGCCGCCATCGGCCAGGGCTACGTGCTGGCCACCCCCCTCCAGCTCGCCGTCATGAGCGCGCGCATCGCCTCGGGCCGCGCGGTCGAGCCGCGCCTCGTGCGCTCGGTGGACGGCCGGCCGGCGCCCGTCCCCGAGGCCCCGCCGCTCGGCCTGGACGAGGCTTGGCTCGCGCTCGTGCGCCAGGGGATGGACGACGTGAGCAACGCGCCCGGCGGCACGGCGGGGCGCGCGCGGATCGTGGGCGAGTGGCGCATGGCCGGCAAGACCGGCACCAGCCAGGTCCGCAACATCACCCCCGCCGAGCGCGCCGCCGGCGTCATCTCGAACGAGGATCTCCCCTGGGAGCGACGCGACCACGCGCTGTTCGTGTGCTACGCGCCCGTGGGCGCGCCGCGCGTCGCGGTCGCGGTGGTGGTCGAGCATGGCGGCGGCGGCTCGACGGTGGCCGCGCCGATCGCGCGCGACATCCTGCTCTACGCGCTCCACGGCGGCGTCCCGCCGATCGAGTCCTACCCCGAGGACCAGCGCGCCCGCATCGGCGCCATGTACGAGGCGATGCCGCTCAGGGGCTCGCCCGCGGCGGAGGCGTCGAGCCGGGCGTGAGGGGCCGCGCGTGAGCTATCTCGACCACACCGTCGAGCGCACGCCGCAGGGGCTGGCCAAGGCGCTGCACCTCAACTGGCCGCTCGTGGTGCTGCTGACGGCCACCGCGTCGGTGGGCTTCGTCATGCTCACCTCGGTCGCGGGCGGCTCGCTCCAGCCCTGGGCCGAGCCGCAGATGATCCGGTTCGCGCTGGGGATGACGGTGATGTTCGCCGTCGCCATGGTCCCGATCCGGATCTGGCGCGGGGTCTCGGCGCTGGCCTATGGCGGCGCGCTCGCCCTTCTGATCGCGGTGGACTTCGTGGGCTCGGTGGGCATGGGCGCGCAGCGCTGGATCGACCTCGGCGTCATTCGGCTCCAGCCGTCCGAGCTGATGAAGATCACCCTCGTGATGCTGCTCGCGGCCTATTACGACCGGCTCGGGCCCGGGCGCGTCTCGCGCCCGCAATGGGTCGTGCCCCCGGTGCTCGCCACCCTGCTCCCGGTGTTCCTCACCCTCAAGCAGCCCGACCTCGGCACCGCCATCCTGCTCGTGGCGGGCGGGGGCATCGTGATGTTCGCGGCCGGCGTGTCGTGGTGGTACTTCGCGGCCGTCGCGGGCGCGGGCGCGGGCCTCGTCTGGGCCGTGCTGGAGAGCCGCGGCACGGACTGGCAGCTCATCGAGGACTACCAGTACCGCCGCATCGACACCTTCCTCGACCCCTCCTCGGACCCCTTGGGCGCGGGCTACAACATCACCCAGGCCAAGATCGCGCTCGGCTCGGGCGGCTGGTCGGGCAAGGGCTTCATGCAGGGCACCCAGTCCCAGCTCAACTTCCTGCCCGAGAAGCAGACCGACTTCATCTTCACCGTGCTCGCGGAGGAGTTCGGCTTCGTGGGCGCGGCCTCGCTGCTCGCGCTCTACGTCGGCATCGTCGGCTTCTGCCTCGTCACGGCGCTCAGAACGCGCGACCGCTACGCCTCGCTCCTCGTCATCGGCATCGCGGGCGCCTTCTTCCTCTACTTCGCCATCAACATGGCGATGGTGATGGGCCTCGCCCCGGTCGTCGGCGTGCCGCTCCCGCTCGTCTCCTACGGCGGCTCGGCGATGCTCGTGCTGCTCGCGGCCTTCGGGCTCGTCCAGTCCGCCCACGTCCACCGGCCTCGATAGTGCCCACCGTCCTCTTCGCCGCCAAGCCCTCGACCTGGGCGGACTACGAGGCGCCGCTCACCCGCGCGCTCGCGGAGGCCGTCCCCGACGCGCGGCTCGTGCGCGAGGCGCCCCCCGAGGCGGCGGACTACGTGGTGCTGTCCCCCTCCGGCCCGGTGCGGGACTTCGCGCCCTTCGTGCGCGCGAAGGCCGTGCTCAACCTCTGGGCCGGGGTCGAGGAGGCGCTGGCGATCCCGAACCTCACCCAGCCGCTCGCGCGCATGGTCGATCCCGGCATGACGAAGGGCATGGTCGAATGGGTCGCGGGCCACGTCCTGCGCCACCATCTCGGCACCGACGCCCACGTCGTGAACCCAGGCCACGAGTGGCGCCCCGTCGCGCCGCCGCTCGCCTCCGACCGCCGCGTCGGCGTCCTGGGCCTGGGCGAGCTGGGCTCGGCCTGCGCCCGCGCGCTGGCGGTCTTGGGCTTCTCCGTCGCGGGCTGGAGCCGGTCGCCGAAGGCGATCGAGGGCGTCGAGGCCCATCACGGCGAGGATGGCCTCGACGCGGTGCTGCGCCGCTCCGAGATCGCCGTCCTCCTGGTCCCGCTGACGCCCGCGACCGAGGGGCTGATGGACGCCCGGCGCCTCGGCGCCCTGCCGCCGGGCGCGGTCCTGCTCAACCCCGGCCGCGGCGCGCTGATCGACGACGCGGCGCTGCTCGCGGCGCTGGGCGACCGCCTCGCCCACGCCACCCTCGACGTGTTCCGCGAGGAGCCTCTGGCGAAGGGTCACCCCTTCTGGGCGCATCCCCGCGTCACCGTCACGCCGCACGTCGCGTCCGCGACCCGGCCCGAGACCGCCTCCCGCGCCATCGCCGAGAACGTCCGGCGCGGCGAGGCCGGAGAGCCCTTCCTCCACCTCGTGGACCGCGAGCGCGGCTACTAGGGTCCGTCGAGGCTCCCCTCGGGTCTGTCCGCGTGGCGTGTCGGCGTGGGTCGGGATGGCTTGGTGTGGCCCTCGCAGCCCGCAGCCTGTCCCATGCGAGCGCGGGCGCATCGTGCCGCGCGGATGCGGGGCCGGGCGCATCGTGCCGCGCGGTTGCAGGGCCGGCCGGGAACCAGGCCGCGTCGCTGGGCGGACGCTTCGTGGCGGGCCCTCGGAAGGGCTCGATGAATCCTCTGTGGCGGGTGTGCGGAGGGGTGACGTTCTGGATGCGGAAGACGCGCTCCACCGCCCGCCCGCCGCGCTTGGGGGAGACGACCTTGTGCGTCATGGCGCGTCGCCGGGGCGAGCCTGCGGCATTGGCGCGCCCCGTCCGGGCCACAGGACCGCGTCGGGCCGAAGATGGGGCGCGAGGGCGGCGACGGTCGTGCGCTCCCGCAGGTCGGGGATGACCTGCGCGCGCCGGCCGCCCGAGCGATCGAGGGCCGTCAGGATCGGGATCTGCCACCGGGAGAGCCCGCGCTGCCGGGCCAGGCCGAGCCGCCCGTGGCCCGACCGTCGTGGCCGGGGCGGGGCCGGGCGGGACACGGGGTCCGCGGCATGGCGCACCCACTCGCGCGAGCCCTTGCGGCTCGGAGGGTTCCGTCGGCTTCGACGATGCCTCCCGGCTCGGGCGAGCCGATGCCGCGCCGCGCCCCCAGGATCATCCGGCGCCAGCGCCGGACGGTCATCTCGTTCACGCCCAGCCGCGCGGCCGCGCCGCGGCAGGTCGATCCCTCGCCACTCCTTGGAGCGACGCCCAGGCCGAGGGTCAGATCACCCGCCTCAAGATGATCAAACGCCAGATGTTCGGCCGCGCTGACCTCGACCTGCTCCGCCGGCGCGTCCTGCTCGACGCATGATCCACGCAAGGCGCGAGAGAGCCACCGAGTTGGAGCACGATGTTGGAGCACGATCATCCTGCGCGACGTGGGCGGGCGGAGACCGGCGCTCGGCCCGCGTCGAGGCGCAAGGCGCGCCGGCCGGGCGTGGGCGCAGCTTCGGCGGCGGCGCGATTCGGCGGCTCCTTTGCCGCCACGGCCCGACGCGCGGAAAAGACCGCGCGACCGAGCCGGACCGCCCCCACGTCCCGAGACGCCGGCAGGCCTAACCCGACCGCCAGCTCGACCGCGACCCCGAGCGGCTGGCGGCCCATCGACGAGACCCCGGCTCAAGTCCGGCTCAAGTCCGGATCGAGTCCGGGGCAGGCTCCGGGCCCCGACCTCGATCCCGTCGAGAACGCCTTCGGCCCCGCTCAAGGCGCTGCTGCGCGAGGCCGCCGCACGCGCCGTCGAGGGCCTCCGGGCCGCCGTCGGCCGCCTCCGACACCCCCACCCCCACCGAGCGCGCCAACGCCTTGCCAGCCCGCGAACGCGATCCAGACCGGTGGGTTCCCGCCCGGGGGAGCATGGGACCGTGCCCGGGGATGACCCCTGCGATGCGCCGTCCACCGGTGTTCCGGCCAAATCGGTCATGACGCCTCGGTGAGGGGCCGGCGGTGATCATTCCCACCAGGGGTCGATCGCGGCGATGTCGGCGTCCGACCAGCCGAAATGATGGGCCAGCTCGTGGATGGTGACGTGGGCCACCAGAATCCGTCAGGCCGACATCGCCGCGGTCGGCCCACTCGTCGAGCACGGGGCGGCGGAAGATCCACACCGTCCCCGGCTCCCGGGGCGGGTCGGAGGCCGAGCGCTCGGTCAGCGGCACGCCCTCGTAGAGGCCCGTCAGGTCGTAGGCGTCCTCGATGCCGAGATCGTCGAGCGTGGCCTCGTCGGGCCAGTCCTCGACGCGCAGGCGCACCTCGCCCGCGAGCGCCGCGAAGGGCGGCGGCAAGGCCGCCCGCGCGGCCTCGGCCATCGCCAGGATCGCGTCGAGGCCGGGGGCCTCGCCCGGGTCGGCGGGGCCGGGGGCCTCGCCCGGGTCGGCGGGGCCGGGGGCCTCGCCCGGGTCGGCGGGGCCGGGGGCCTCGCCCAGGTCGGCGGGGCCGGGGGCCTCGCCGGGATCGCCGAAATCGCCCGGAGAGGCGGGGTCGGGAGGCGGCGCTGTCATGGGAGCGATCCTCCGACGCCGGGTCGCGCGGCGCAAGGGCGCCCCCCTTCGGGCGCCTTCGGGCAGGCGGGCGGGCGCGCGGCCGGGCCGGAGGCAGTGGCGCTCCGGGCGTCGAGTGAGGGGCCCTCCCCGTCGCCTGCGCGCCGCGCCTCGACCCCGTCCCGGACCGCCCCCCGACCCTCGGGCCCGCACCCGGGCCGGTGGACAAGGCGGCCCGGTCGTGGAAAGCCCCGAAGCGGATCTCGAGAGGCCGCCCATGACCGTCACCCGCTTCGCCCCCTCGCCGACCGGATACCTGCACATCGGCAACCTGCGCGCGGCGCTGTTCAACTGGCTGATCGCGCGCAAGGCCGGGGGCCAGTTCATCCTGCGGCTCGACGACACCGACCCCGGGCGCTCGCGGCCTGAGTATGCCGATGCGATCCGCGAGGATCTCGAATGGCTGGGCCTGACCTGGGACCGCGAGGAGCGCCAGTCGGCCCGGCTCGGCCGCTACGAGGCCGCCGCCGACCGGCTGCGCGAGGCGGGACGGCTCTACGAGGCCTTCGAGACGCCCGAGGAGCTGGAGCTGAAGCGCCGCCGCCAGCTCGCCATGGGCCGCCCGCCGGTCTACGACCGCTCGGCGCTGGCGCTGCCCGACGACGAGCGCGAGCGCCTGCGGGCCGAGCGCGCGCCGCACTGGCGCTTCCGCCTCGACCCCGAGCGCATCGAGTGGGACGACGGCATCCTCGGGCCCCAGTCGATCGACGCCGGATCCGTGTCCGACCCGGTGCTGATCCGCGGCGACGGGCAGGTGCTCTACACGCTCGCCTCGGTGGTGGACGACGTGGAGATGGGGGTGACGGACGTGGTGCGCGGCTCCGACCACGTGACCAACACGGCGACCCAGATCCAGATCATCGGCGCGATGGGCGCCACGCCGCCGCGCTTCGCGCACCACTCGCTGCTGACGGGGCCGCACGGGGAGGGGCTCTCGAAGCGCCTCGGCGCCCTCGCGCTGCGCGACCTGCGCGCGCGCGGCGTCGAGCCGATGGCGCTGCTGTCGCTGATGGCGCGCCTCGGCAGCGCCGACCCGGTCGAGCTGCGCGCGACCCACGAGGCGCTGATCGAGGGCTTCGACCTCGCGCGCTTCGGCGCCGCGCCCACCAAGCTCGACGAGGCCGACCTCATGCCGCTGACCGCGCGCCACCTCGCCTCGCTCCCCCACGAGGCGGTGGCGGGCGACCTGCGCCGGCGCGGCGTGCCAGACGCCATCGCGCCCCGCTTCTGGGAGGTGGTGCGCGAGAACGTGGCGACCCGCGCCGACATCGGCGGCTGGTGGGATCTGGCCTCGCGCGGCGCGCAGCCCTTGGTGGTCGAGGACGACCGGGCGTTCGTCGAGCAGGCGCTGGGGATGCTCGGCGATCCGCCCTACGACGAGACGACCTGGCCCGAGTGGACGGCGCGGGTGCGCGAGGCCACCGGGCGCCGCGGCAAGGCGCTGTTCCTGCCCCTGCGCCATGCGGTGACGGGACGCGAGCGCGGGCCAGACATGGCCGACCTCATGCCGCTCCTCCAGGTCCGCCCCGGGGCGCGTCAGGACGCCTGAGCGCCACCCCGCGCGCGCGCCCCTTGCCCGCCGGCGGGCGCGCCCTCGCCCCGCGCGCCGACGAGCGCGCCCTGGCCTTGCGCGCCGACGAGCGCGCCCTGGCCTTGCGCGCCGACGAGCGCGACGCCGAGGCGCGCGAGCCCCTCGTCCACCGCCGCGCGCTCGTCCGGCGAGAGCGCCTGGGCGCGGACGTAGCGGGGTGCTGCGCGGTCGTCGAGCACGACGGCCCAGCCGCCGGTGGTGTCGAAGAAGGCCGCGGCCCCCGCCGCGCCGTGAAGCCGCATCGCGCCCTGGACCACCACGTCGAGATAGCTCAAGAGCACCGGGCGGCTCAGCGACGCGGGCTCCTGCCGGTCTGTGGGCACGGCGTAGACGACGACGGAGTCGGCGACGGAGTCGGCGAGGGGGGAGGCGGCCGTCACGGCGCCTGAGACCTCGTGGCGCTCGTAGGCGGCCTCGCGCGCGTCGAGCGCGGGCCAGGCGGCAGGTGCGACCTCGGCCATCGCGCCCTCGACCGAGGCGCCCGGCGCGGGCTCGACGGTGAGGAAGGCCGCGGGCCGCCCCGCGGCGTGGCGCCACAGCCGCCGCCAGCCCGCGAGCCGCGCGGGCCTCAGCCCCGCATGATCGTGGGTCGCGGCGTTCATCAGGCTGCCGTAGCCGAACACGCCGCGCGGCGGGGCGCCGCTCATGCGCGCGCGGGCCCTGCCGCGTGTCGCCGGGGCGTCCCGGCGCGAGGGGTCGTGACCCCGCGCGCCCCGGCCCGGGCGCCGAGCGAAGGCGCCTCGCCCCGGCGGGCGAGGGAGGTCTGGGGGATGACGCTCACGCCCTGCCCGGTGCCCGGATCGGTCGGCATTGACAACCCCCTGGGGATCGGCGACACGGCGCCCGTCGGGGCCGTAGCTCAGCTGGGAGAGCGCGTCGTTCGCAATGACGAGGTCAGGGGTTCGATCCCCCTCGGCTCCACCACCCCCACCTTCGGCTCGGCGGGCCCTCGGATCCTCCCGCGTCCGCGGATCGGACGCGCTTCGATCCCGCGCCGGGCGGCGCAGCCGGACGACCCATGGGGTAGGCATCCTCACGCAGCGGGCGCCCTCCCGATCGGGTGAGCGGCTTCCCGCCGCGCCGCCGGACCCGCACGGCGAGCCGCCGCCCGCCATGGCGCCCCCTCGGCCCCGCCCGGAACCGCGACGGCGAACCTGGGTTGGCTCCAGAAGCGCCGCCCACGCGCCGGGCGCACGCGGCGGGGACGCGATCCAGCCCGATGGAGTTCCAATGCCCGGCGAGAGCTGCCTGGTCACGAGATTGAGCCGCTACGTCGTGCTGACCGAGAGGGAGCGCGCGCTGTTGACGCGCATGGAGGAGCCCGAGCGCCGGCTCGGCGCGCGCCAGGTGATCCTCAACCGCGGCCAGCGCACCGACGGGCTCCTGGTGCTCAAGGAGGGCTGGGCGATCGTGCGCTCGCGCTCGGTGCGGGGCCGCTCGCACATCCTGCGCGTCTACCTGCCCGGCGAGGTGATCGGGCTGGGCGAGCTGGGCCTCGCCCACGCGCCGCACACCATCGCGATGCACACCGAGGGCGTGGTCTGCCCCTTCCCGCGCGAGGGGCTGCCCGAGCTGATGATGCGCGCGCCGCGCCTCTCGGCGCTCCTCAACGCGCTGGCCTCGCTCGATCAGATCGCGCTGCGCGACCACTGCGCGGCGCTGGGGCTGATGACGGCCGAGGACCGGTTGATCCAGTGGCTCCTCCAACTGCGCGCCCGGCTCTCCGTGATCGACGAGGGCGTCACCGACCGCTTCCGCCTCCCCTTCAGCCAGGCCGAGATCGGCGAGGCGGTGGGCATGACCTCGGTCTATGTCAACAAGCTCCTGCGCAAGCTCTCCGAGGAGGGCCGCATCCGGGTCGAGCGGCCCTACATGGTGCTCCTCGACCGCGAGGGGCTCCAGAACCAGGTCAACTTCACCGACGTGTTCGGCGAGCTCGACCTGAGCTGGTTCCCCGACGCCGCCTAGGTCGTGGCGCCCGGATGCGGGGGTCTGGGGGCATGCATGCCCCCAGCCTTTTCCTGAAACCTACTCAGCCGCGATCTTGAGCGTGCCGACCTGGCGCTGGCGCCTGAGCGCGATGGCCGCGTCGAGCAGCCCACCCGGCGTGCCGCAATCGAACCAGCGGCCCCGGACGAGGTTTCCAGCGAGGCCCGTGCCGTCGATCCCATGGGCGATGGCGCGCGTCAGGTCGGCCCGTCCCGAGCGCTGCGCGCGCAGCCGCGACAGGTCGGCGAAGATGCACGGGTGGAGCACGTAGCGCCCGGCCACCGCGAGCCGCGAGGGCGCCTCCTCCCGCGTGGGCTTCTCGACGAGGCCCACCGCGCGCACCGCCCCGCCCTGAGGCCGTCCCAGGGGATCGAGGATGCCGTAGCGGGAGACCGCGCCGGGCTCGACCTCGGCCAGGGCGACCATGTGGCCCACCCCGCTGCGGCGGTAGCGCTCGACGAGATCGGGCAGGCAGGGGGCGTCGAGGATCAGGTCGTCGGGCAGGATCACGCCCACCGGCCCCGGCAGCGACCGGGGCGCCGCGGCGAGGATCGCATCGCCGACGCTCGTGGGATCGGCCTGGAACGCGAGCACGACCTCGACCCCGAGCGCTTCGGCGGCGCCCGCCACGTAGTCGTGGAGCGCCGCGTCCTGGGGGCGGGTGACGACGACGATCCGCTCGGGGTCCGCGACCCGCGCCTCCTCGAGCGCGAACTGGATCAGCGGCGTGTCGATGACGGGCAGGAGCGCATGGGGAAGCGAGCGCGTGGCGGGTCCGAAGGGCTGGCCGGAGCCGGCGGCGGGGACGATCACGGTCCTGATGTCGAGACGCATCCGAGGCTCCTCCCAAAGCCGCCCTGCGACGAGGGACCGGCCCGAGGCGTTCGGAGTATTCCACTGCCGGGCGGTCTGCCATGCATCTAGTGCATAGCTCGCCCCCTTCAAGCCGCCGGGCCCCTCAAGCCTCCGCGCGGTCGAGCCAGGCCCGCGCCGCGCGCAGATCGTCCTCGAAGAGCGACTCCTCGCGCGCGCGCGCCTCCGCGTCGGGCAGGCGCAGCAGGAAGGAGGGGTGCACGGTCACGAGCACGGGCTCGCCGGCTCCCCCTCGCGCGGCCTCGATCGAGCCGCGGCGCTTGAGGAGCCCCTTGCCGTCGCCCGTCAGCGCGTGCGCCGCCGTGGCACCCATCGCCACGATCAGGCGCGGCCGGACCAGCGCGCGCTCCCGGTCGAGCCACCAGCGGCAGGCGCTCGCCTCGCCCGCGCCGGGCTTCTGGTGGATGCGCCGCTTGCCGCGGGGCGTGAACTTGAAGTGCTTGACGGCGTTCGTCACGTAGGCGCGCGAGCGGTCCACGCCGGCGCGCTCGGCGATCTCGTCGAAGAGCCGGCCGGCGGGGCCGACGAAGGGGCGGCCGGCCAGATCCTCCTGATCGCCCGGCTGCTCGCCCACGACCATCAGGTCGGCGTCGGCCGGCCCCTCGCCGAACACCACCTGGGTGGCCATCTCGTGCAGCGCGCAGCGGGTGCAGCCGCGCGCGTCCTCGCGCAGGGCGGCGATGGAGTCGTGGCCGACCTCCATGCGGGGCTCCCTCGATCGGGCCGCGGCGCGCCTCGCGGGGGCGGCGTAGGCGGGCGGCAGGGTGGGCTGGCGCGCGCGCATCTCGGCCACGCGCGCGCCCGCGCTTGCGATCAGCTCGGGGATGAGGCGTGCCTCGGGGAGGTTCCGCCAGTACTTGCGCGGCATCTCGGCGCGCATCGCGTGGACCTTCAGCCGCGCGGGGTTGAAGATCGAGGCGTAGTAGGTGTTCCAGAGCGCCTGGGTGGCGTCCTCGGGGGGCGGCGCATGGGGGCCGTCCTCGGTCAGCCGCAGCGCCCCGTCCTCGAACACGGCCGAGAGGTCGGGCGTGGCGATGGTCCAGTCCATGTCGGCGAAGCGCCGCGCGAAGTGCGGGGCGGACAGCTCCAGAGTCGGGTGCTCGGGCTCGAACCAGGCGCCGAAGCGCCGACCCGAGCGCGGGCTGCAGTCCGGGCGCGGGTCGAGCGGCTCGCCGGGAGGCCCCGGCTCGGGGGCCGGGGCGCCGTGGGGATCGGTACCTGCATCCGGCGCGCCGGACACGGCCTCGTCGGCAGCGGGTTCGCGCTCGCCCACACCGCCGTGCTCGCCGGCCGCGTCCGTCCCGTCGCCCGCGTTCCGGTCGCCGTCGGCGCTCCCACCGTTGCAAGCGCTCCGGCCGTTGTCGGCGTCCGGCCCGCTGGCCGCGCTCGGCCCGCTGGCCGCGCTCGGCCGGTCCGTCGCGGTCGGGCCGCCGCCGGCCTCCTCCTCGGGCAGGATCTCGCGGAAGCGGACGAAGGCGTGGGTCTTGTGGACATCGCGGCGCACGGCCTTGGCCATGTGGCTCAGGCGCGCGACGAGCGGGTCGGTGACGACCTCCATCAGCCCGCGCTCCTTCTGGAGCCGGGCGAGGAGCGCGTGGAGGAGGGCGAAGCGCTCGGGGTCCGAGTGGTGGGCCGCGAGCCGCGCCAGCTCGAAGAAGGCGCGCGGGACGGTGGGGGAGGGGGCGTCCTTTGGGGCCGATGGCAGGGCGGCATCGAAGAGGGTCGCGCCCGGCCCCCCGCGCGACCATTGCACCTTCGCAGGATCCACGCCTGCGCGCACGAGGTCGCGCGCGGCTCCCCGCCAGGCGTCGAAGGCGCCGATGCGCGGCAGGACGACGGGGTGGATCACGCCCGGCCCTCGGCCCGGCCGCCGCGCCGCCCGCTCACAGCAGGGAGAGCTGCTCGGGCGGGGGCGCAAAGCGCGCGCGCAGCGAGGCGGCGTCGGTCATCCCCCTCGGGCTCCAGTCGCGCGCGACCACGAAGGGCGCGGCGGAGCGCATGTTGGCGCCCATCCGCGCGAGGTCGTCGTAGCGCACCGAGCGGTGGCGGCGCAGCGCGATGAGCTTGTCCACCGTCTTGGGGCCGACGCCGGGGACGCGCAGGAGCGACTCCTTCGGCGCGGTGTTGAGATCGACGGGGAAGCGCGCGCGGTTGGCGAGCGCCCAGGCGAGCTTGGGGTCCACCGCGAGGTCGAGCATGCCGCCCGTCGTGGCCGAGGCCAGCTCGTCGGCCTGGAAGTCGTAGAAGCGCAGCAGCCAGTCGGCCTGGTAGAGCCGGTGCTCGCGCAGCAGCGGGGGCGCGCGCAGCGGCAGGGCGGCCGACGAGTCCGGGATCGGCGAGAAGGCCGAGTAGTAGACGCGCTTGAGCCCGTAGGAGCCGTAGAGCCGCGCCGAGTTGGCCATGATCGTCGAGTCGTCCGCCCCGTCGGCGCCGACGATGATCTGGGTGGACTGGCCCGCGGGCGCGAAGCGCTTGTTGGCGCGGCCCGTGTGGGTGCGCTCGGCGTGCTCCTCGCGCTTGAGGCGGGTGCGCGCCATCATGCGCCGGATCTGGCCCGGATCCTTCTCGGGCGCGAAGCGCGCCACGCCCGCGTCGGTCGGCATCTCGACGTTGATCGACACCCGGTCGGCGTGGAGCCCCGCCTCGTCGATCAGCTCAGGCGACGCGTCGGGGATGGTCTTGAGGTGGATGTAGCCGCGGAAGGAGTGCGTCAGGCGCAGCTCGCGCGCGATGCGCACCATGTCGCCCATCGTGGCGTCGGGGCTCCTGATGACGCCCGAGGACAGGAACAGCCCCTCGATGTAGTTGCGCCGGTAGAACTCCAGCGTGAGGCGGATGACCTCCTCGGGCGAGAAGCGCGCGCGCTCGACGTTCGAGGAGACGCGGTTGATGCAGTAGGCGCAGTCGTAGATGCAGAAGTTCGTCATCAGGATCTTGAGGAGCGAGATGCACCGCCCGTCGGGCGCGTAGGCGTGGCAGATGCCGTGCCCATCGGTGCTCCCCAGCCCCTTGCCGTCCGACGAGTCGCGCTTCGTCGTCGCCGAGGACGCGCAGGAGGCGTCGTACTTCGCGGCGTCCGACAGGATCGCCAGCTTCTCCTGGAGGGTGCGCTTGGCCATGCGTCCGATCTATGGCCCGCCCGCGGGGGATCAACGGATGCGGGGGGCTCCCTGCGGGCGGAGCGTCGTCCGTGGACGCCATGCCGCAGGCGGATGGGTCCACCCGTCCACGGGCGAGGCGCCGTCGCCGGACGGGGCGGGCCGGGGCGGGGCGGGGCGGGCCGAAGCGGGCGCGAGCCGGGCGCCGGGGCAGGGCCGACGCGTCGGGGCGCGCGGGGGGGGGGGGCCTGGCGTCTCCAGGCCCGATCGACCCCTCCCGACGGCTTGCTCCCGCGCAGGCCGGGCCCGATGGACAGGTCGCACCGTGCAGGGGAGCGCCGAGGATGCCCTCACGCGCCGGCTCCGCGCGCCGGGGGAGCCACGACGCCGAACGACGATCGCCCCCGAGCCATGGGGGGCGCGGCGCTTGTCCTCGCTCCGCGGCCCCCCATCTGTGAGCGCGTCGCCCCTCACGCCCGCCCTCCACGGAGCCCGCCGCATGGACGTCCTGCGCATCCTCGTCTCGCTGCTGCTGCCGCCTCTGGGGGTGTTCCTCAAGGTCGGCATCGGGATGCAGTTCTGGATCAACATCGTGCTGACGATCCTGGGCTACATCCCCGGCATCCTGCACGCCGCCTACGTCATCTTCCGCGACTGATGGCGCGCCGGACGAAGCCCTCGACGCCACGGCGCAGCCCGCCGGCCCCGGGCCGCGCCCCGACCAAGGCGCGCGGCGGGGGCGATGCGCGTGCGGGCGGGGGGCGGGCCATCGACACCCGCGCCGAGATCGAGCGACTCGACCGGCTCGCGGATCTGCTCGACTCGCGCTACCGGATCCCGGGGCTCGGGGTGCGCTTCGGGCTCGACTCGCTGATCGGGCTGGTGCCCGGGGTGGGCGACCTGGCGGCGCTCGGGCCCTCGGCCTACCTCGTCTGGCGCGCGCACCGGCTCGGCGCCGATCGCGGCACGCTGGCGCGGATGGCGGCCAACTCGGGGGTGGACTTCGCGGTGGGCTCCGTCCCGGTGCTGGGCGATCTGTTCGACGTGGGCTTCAAGGCCAACCGCCGCAACATCGAGCTCTTGAAGCGCCATCTGGGCGAGCGCGAGCCGGGCAGGGGACGACGCGGGCGCTGAGGGCCCTCAACCCGAGCGCGCCCCCTCCGCGCGGTGCTCGGCGGTGAGCCCGTGCGGGCCGCCCTCGACATCGGGCCCCTTGGCGCCGGCCACGCCCTTCAGCGCCGTGCGCGGCTCCGACGGATCGGTCTTGAGCGCGACCGAGAGGCTCGCGTCGGTCTCCAGGATCACCCACTCCACGTCCTCGATCCTCGTGTGCCCGGCGGCGCGCACCTCGGCGCGCACCTCCGCCTCGCTGACCCGCTCGGCCAGCATCGCCTCGCGCAGGTACTCGCCGCGGCGCAAGAGCAGTCGCGGCGTCGCCTTGACCGCGCTCTCCGCCATCGGCGAGCGCGACACGGCGAGGGTGACGAGCCATTGCAGCGCCACCAGCACCACCAGCGCGACGGCGGCCTCGATCGCCGAGGCGCCGCCGGGCAGGATGCCCGAGGCCAGCAGCGAGCCCGAGGCGACCGTCACCACCCAGTCGAAGCCGTTCATCTGCGAGGTGGTGCGCTTGCCCGAGAGCCGCACCAGGGCGATCAGCGTGACGTAAAGGAAGGGCGCCGCGATCACGATGGCGGCGATGTCGGCCGCGTTCGAGCCGAAGACGCTCGCGAGCGCGTCGGTCATGATGGCTCACCTCCCCATGCGGAACGGCCTGCCCTCCGAGGTGTTCCGCCCGCGGGGCCGGAGCATCGGCGGGCTCGGCCCGGAGCGCCCGTGAGGCGTCGCAGCGACGCCACGTCGGCATCCTCCACGCGCCCGCCGCGGCGCGGAACCGGCGATGGGGGGGATGACGTTGCCTCGTCACAATCGAGCGATCGCGGAGAACCACGCACCATGTCCAGCATCTTCTACATCATCGGCCTCATCGTCGTGGTGCTCGTCGTGATCCAGCTGATCGCCTGAGCCGAGGGAGAACACGGGAATGACAGACGAGAGCACGAACCCCGGCGGAACGGGGACCGGCGGCACGAGCGCGGGCACCGGCACGTCCGGGTCCACGGCCTTCTCGCCGGGCGGCACCGCCGCGACGGGCGGCACGACGGGCAGCGGCTCCACGGGCGGCGGTTCCGGGGGCAGCAGCGAGGACCGCGCGCGCACCGAGGCCGGCCGCGCGGCCGACGAGGCGCGCACCCGCGGCCACGCCATCGCCGACGAGGCCCGTTCCGAGGCGAGCCGGCTCGCCGAGACGGCGCGCCACAAGGCCGAGGAGACCGCCGACGGCTACAAGAAGCAGGCCGCCGGCGAGGTCGACCGCATGGCCAACGCGCTGCGCGACGCAGGGAGCAACCTGCGCCAGGGCTCGCCCCAGGAGCGCGCGATCAGCTCGATGGCCGACAACCTCGCCGACGCCGCCGACGCCTTCTCGAACAAGGATCTCGGCGCGCTGATCGGCGACGCGGCCACCTTCGCGCGGCGCCACCCGACGGCGTTCCTCGGCAGCGCGGCGCTCCTCGGCTTCGCCGCCGCACGCTTCGCCAAGGCGAGCGCGCGCGACCCCTATGAGGGCAGCTCCTACGGGGGCAGCTCCTAGGGGCGCCCAGGGGCGGCTCCTACGGCGGCGGCCCCGACTACGGGCGCGATCCGTATCGCGGCTATGTCGGCTCCAGCTACGGGGCCGCCGGGACGCGGCCCGCGATGGCCTCTGGCGCGGCGGGCACGGCCTACGGCGCAGGCTCCACGGGCGCCACGGGCTCGACCGGGGCGGGTTCCACGCCCTACGGCTCGACGGCCGGCTCGGGCGCCGCAGGGGTGGGCGCCATGGGCTCGACGGGCGCGAGCGGCGCCACGTCCGGCTCCAGCTCCGGCACCAGCGGCTCCGGCACGGGCGGTTCGACCTCCTCGACCGGCGGCTCGCCCGCGAGCCCCGCCGTGCACCGCTCGGAGGACGACTGATGGAGGAGCGCCGGACCGACCGCATCGGCGAGCCCGTCGTGACCACCACCACCACGACGGGCGCGGCCGATCATGACACGAGCCGTTCGGCGACCTCGCTGATCACCGACGCGCTCACCCACATGAGCTCGCTGGTGCGCAAGGAGGTCGATCTCGCGCGCGCCGAGATCAGCGAGAACATGAACCACGCCCTGGTGGCGATCGGGCTGCTGGTCGGCGCGGTGGTGATGGCGCTGGTGGCGCTGATCGTGCTGGCGGGCGCGCTGGTGGCGGCCGTCGCCGAGCTGCTGCCCGAGGAGAGCGCGGGCTGGGCGGCGCTCATCGTGGGCGTGCTGTTCGCCATCGTCGCCGCGATCATGGCGGCCAAGGGGGCCAACGACCTCAAGGCATCGTCGCTGGCGCCCACGCGGACCGCGGCCAACCTGCGCAAGGACAAAGACGCCGTGAAGGAGTCGCTCTGATGGCAGACCATCGCTCCCCCGAGGAGATCGAGCGCGACATCGAGAGGGAGCGCGCCGAGCTCTCCTCGACGCTCGAGACGCTGACCGACAAGTTCTCGGTGGACCGCATGGTGCGGACCTCCCAGGACTACGTCACCGAGCATGGCGGCGAGCTCGCCGCCAACTTCGCGCGCACCGTCAAGGAGACGCCGACCGCGGCCGTGCTCACCGCCGTCGGCATCGGCTGGATGATCCTGGGCAACCAGCGCCAGCGCGGGGTCGAGCACCGCGACCGCAGTTCGGGACGCGACTACGCGCGCGCCGACTACGGCCGCAGCGACTACGGCCGCAGCGACTACGATCCGGGCGAGTATGCCGGGGGCTCCGCGCAAGACAGCTACGACCGCCCCGAATACCGGGCGACCTCGGCGAGCGCCTACGACGCGACGGGCTACGGCTCGTCCGCGTCCTCGGGCAGCTATGGGACGAGCGCGGGCACCGGCCCGGCCCCGGCCCCGTCCGCGTCGAGCTACGGCGCGGCGATGGGCTCGGAGGGCGGCGGCGACTTCGACGACCGCGTCGCCGCGGCCGACGCGCGGATGCGCGTGCAGGCCACCGGCACCGCGGGGATCGTCGATGACGACCTCGCGCGCTATGAGACCTACGACGCCGAGCGCGATCAGGTCTCGCGCGACTACGGCGCCGGGCGGTCCGAGGACGAGACCTCGATGCTGGAGCGGATCAGCGATCACGCGCAGGACATCTGGCATCAGACCGTGGATGCGGTCCGGGGCGGCTATCGCAGCGCGTATCGCAGCGCGACGGAGTTGAGGAACAGCCTTTTCGAGGGGACCGAGAGGATGGATGTCAGAGGACGCGAGCGGGTCGCTTCGGCCCGCGCCCGCGCCTACGAGGCGCAGCTGAGGGGCAAGGACTACGCCCGGCGGGGCCAGCAGCAGGCGAACGACTTCTTCTACGAGCAGCCGCTCGTGGCGGGCGCGCTGGCGATGGCGCTCGGCGCGGTGGTGGGCGGGCTTTTGCCGCGCACGCGCCGCGAGGACGAGGCGTTCGGCAGCTACCGCGACCAGCTCTTCGAGGACGCCGAGGCCGTGTTCCACGACGAGCGGATGCGCGCCGAGGCGGCCGCTCGCGCCGCGCTCGCCGAGGCCGGCACCATCGCCGAGGAGGCCAAGGACAGCGTCCTGGGCCGCACGCCCGACGGGCGCGAGGCGGTGGACGCGGCCGAGGACAAGGCCCGCACCGCGGCGCAGCGCGTCGCCAGCGCGGCCCGCGAGGCCCACGACTCGGGCAGCGCCTCACGCGGCGCCGACACCCCCGGCGGGAGCCCGGCCGGCACCGTCTGAGGGCCTTTGGGCACCGTGGCACGGATGGGGGGCGCGGCCGTGAGGCCGCGCCTTTTCCTCGTCCGGCGGGCGGGGAGGGCTCGCGGCGCGGCGGCCTCGGCGACGAGCCGGCCGTGCCGATCGCCTCTCGCCGCGCCCTTGGTCCCCGGCGCGACGGAGGCTCGCACCGGGGGCCACCCGTGCGCTCCCCGACGCGCGCGGACCGCGGCGCCTTCACCCGTCGCTCCCTGAGAGCGGCCCGACCGGCGCATGGAGAAGGGGGCGCGGCCGGTGCCGCGCCCCCTCCGGGCCCCGTGCCGGCGATCGCCGCGCCGTCAGGCGGCGGCCGGGTTCACCTGGTTCTCGGCGAGGTCGTTCATGTGCCTGTCGCCGTGCCGCGTGCCCTCGAGGTTCTCGCGCAGCTTGGCCGCGTCGTCGTCGAGGCCGAGCCTGCGGGCGTAGGCGGCGAGGCATCCCCAGCCGGCGATCGCGTAGTGGGCCATGCGTTGGTATTGGGCGATGATCATGGCGTCGCGGGCGTCCTCGTCGCCGAACTCCTGCTCGAGCGCGTGGGCGCGGACCTCCTTGACGAGCCCCTCCATGCCGCGGCAGTGCTCGCCGGTCGGGTCGGCGTCGTGCGAGCGGATGATCGTCTCGACCTTGCCCATCCCGTCCTGGATGCCCTCGGCCCCGGCCTTGAGCGCGGCGCGCAGATCGTGGTTCTTGGCCACCTCCCCCAGCTTGCGCGTCGCGTCGAGCGACTGCTTGCAGGCGCTGTAGAGATCCTGGCATTGATCGACGTAGACATCCTTGAGGCTGTTCAGGGCCATCGCATCCTCCGTGGGTTTTGGCGTGCCTCCCCCAACGACGGCCGCGCCCGCCGCGTTCCGAGGGCCGGTCGCGGCGCGGCGCTCGGTCACCCCCTCCGACATCCCCGCGGGCCTGGGCCGCGAAGGCGCGGAGCGCGGCGTGCTGGCCGGCACCCTCTCGCCGGCCTTCGTCGCCACGCCGATGGCCGACGCCGTGATGGGCGCGCGCGCCGAGCAGGAGGGCGTCTCGGAGGGGGAGGCGATCGCGGGCCTCCATGACGAGGAGCGGCCCCCTCCCGCTTCATCGGCGCGGAGGGCCCGGGGAGGTGGCGGCCGAGATCGCCTCCCTCGGCCCGGAGCGCGCCGCCTTCGTCAACGGTGCCGATCGGCGCGTGGACGAGGACGCCGCGGCCGTGATGCGGGCCGCCGGATCGGTTGCAACCCTGTGGAGCGGCGGCGCGTTGGCCGCGGTGCCGAACCCCCTCGCAGGAGGTCGCGGCCACTCCGAGGAGGAACGCCATGACACGCGCCACGACACGCCCCATGAGGCGGGCCACCACACAGGCCACGACACGGGGGGCTGGGGCGGGCGCCGCCGTCGTCACCGGGGGCACCGCCGGGGTCGGGCGCGCGGTGGTCGATGCGCTGATCGCGCGCGGCCACCGCGTCGGCGTGCTCGCGCGCGGCGAGGACCGGCTGGAGGAGCTTCAGCGCAGGTTCGGGCGCGACCGGCTGATCGGCGTGTCCTGCGACGTGGCCGACGCCGGCGCCGTCCGCCGGGCCGCACGCGAGGTCGCGGACGAGTTCGGGGCGCCGTCCGTCTGGGTCAACGCGGCGATGCTGACCTCCTACTCGCTCTTCCGCGACATGCCGCCCGGGGAGTTCGAGGCCATCGTCCGCGCCACCTTCCTCGGGCAGGTCAACGGCGACCGCGCCGCGCTGGAGGTCATGGAGCGCGGCAGCATCGTCAACGTCAGCTCGGGCCTCGGCTACGCGGCGGTGCCGATGCAGTCGGCCTACGTCGCCTCCAAGCACGCGCTCAACGGCTTCACCCAGGCGCTGCACGCCGAGCTGATCCATGAGCGCCGGCCGATCGCGCTGAGCCTCGTGGCGCTCCCGGGCATCAACACGCCGCAGTTCACTTGGGCGCGCAACCGCATGGGCGCCATGCCCCAGCCCGCGCCGCCGGTCTACCAGCCCGAGGTCGCGGCGCGCGCGGTGATGAAGGCCATCGACACCGGCGCCCGCGAGATCTTCGTCAGCGCCTCGACGCTGAAGCTGGTGCTCGGCAACACCGCGGTGCCGTGGCTCGTCGATTGGCGAGGGGGGCGGAAGGGCATCGGGATGCAGCGATCGAACCGACCCAAGACCCAAGGCGCCGAGGGCGGCAACCTCGACGCCCCCGTGCCGATGCCGAGCCGCGCGCACGGCGCCTATGACGGCCGCGCGCGCGCCCATGGGCTGATCGTGGATGCCGACAGGGCGCGGGGGGCGGTCTTCCTCGGCCTGCCCCTGGCGATCTTCGGGGCGGGGATGCTGGCCGGCCGGGCGATGGGGCGCCGTCGCTGACGGGCGGCGCCGTGTCGCCTCACGATCCGACGATGGCGCCGCCGTTGGGGTGCAGCGTCTGGCCGGTGTAGTAGCTCCCGTCCGAGGAGGCGAAGAACAGGTAGGCCGTCGCCACCTCCCAGGGCTGGCCCGCGCGGCCCATCGGCACCTGGGAGCCGAAGCCCTCGACGTCCTCGGCCGGCATGGTGCCGGGGATGAAGGGCGTCCAGATCGGGCCCGGCGCCACCGTGTTCACGCGGATGCCCTTCTCCACCAGGTTGGCCGACATCGAGCGCGAGAAGGCCAGCATCGCGCCGCGCGTGGTCGAGTAGGCGATCAGCGACGAGTTG
This sequence comes from uncultured Alphaproteobacteria bacterium, assembly GCA_963799455.1. GTDB lineage: Bacteria > Pseudomonadota > Alphaproteobacteria > Rhodobacterales > Rhodobacteraceae > CAWCXF01. The sequence continues at coordinate 1,752,262 of CAWCXF010000008.1, forward strand.
CCCTTGAAGGCGTTGACCGACGAGGTGTTGACGATGCACGCGCCCTCCTCGAGATGCGGCAGCGCGGCCTGCGTCATGAACATGGGGGCGAAGACGTTGGAGTCGATCGTCCGCCGCAGCGTCTCCTCGTCGAGCTCGGCGAAGTCCTCGTCGAGGAACTGCTGGGCGGCGTTGTTGACCAGGACGTCGAGCCTGCCGAAGCGCTCCACCGTCTTGGCGACGGCGGCCTCGGCGTTCGCCTTCGTCCCGAGGTCGCCGGGGATGGTCAGGCACTCCGACCCCTCCTCCTCGACGATGCGCTTGGTGTCCTCGGCGTCCCGGCTCTCCTCGAGATAGGCGATGGCGACCTTCGCCCCCTCGCGGGCGAAGAGGGCCGCGACCGCGCGCCCGATGCCGCTGTCGCCGCCCGAGATCAGCGCGACCTTGCCCTTGAGCTTGCCCACGCCGGGATGGCGCGGCTTCCAGTCGGGGGCCGGCGTCATCTCGTGCTCGTAGGCCGGCATCCGGTCCTGATGCTGCGGGGGGATGGTGGGGGCGTCGGTCATGGCGGGTCTCCCGTGCGTGTGTGGACCCGGGAGGTCGCCCTGGCTCTCGCCGGCCCGCGCCCGCGGTCGGCAGGCGAACGCCGGGTCGATGGCGCAGTTCCCGGAGCGCGCCCATCCCCATCCGAGCGGCGGCGCGTCAACTCTACGTCAAAAGACACCGAGGAGGGGGAACGATGCCGGTCCTGAGCGGTTGCGCCCTACGATACGAATGGCCGCGGCGAGATGTCGCCGAGAGGACCGCCAGACCGACAGACCTTGGAGACGGATGTGCAGGTGAACCGGAGCGAGACCGTCGAAGCGCCGAGCCCGCGCCCGACCTCGATGCAGCCGCTCGCCGGCAGGCGCATCCTGATCGTCGAGGATGAGGCGCTGGTCGCGCTCGACCTGGAGATGACGCTCAAGGGCGCGGGCGCGGAGACCGTCGGGCCGTGCTCGAGGCTCGTGCGCGCCTTGGCCACGGCAGAGCGGGAGGCCGTCGATGGCGCCCTCCTCGACATCCGGCTCGGACGGGAGGACAGCTATCCGGTTGCCGACCTGCTGCACGCGCAGGGCGTGGCGATCGTGTTCCATTCGAGCCATGCCGACATGCGCCGCCTCCAGGCGCGATACCCGGGCGCAGGGACGTGTCCCAAGCCCTGCACGCCCGCGACGGTCGTCCGCACGCTCGTCCGGGCGATCCGGGACGGAACGGCGCCCGAAGGCTGAAGGACGGCTGCGGCGCTAGGCCGCAGCCTCGCAGCTTCTCAGGCGAGTTGCAGATTGATGGCCGAGGCGCGCCCGTCGCGGCCGGTCTCCAGGTCGTAGGTGACCTTCTGGTTGTCGGCGAGGCCGGTCAGGCCCGAACGCTCGACAGCCGAGATGTGGACGAAGACGTCCTTGCCGCCGCCATCGGGCGCGATGAAGCCGTAACCCTTGGTGGTGTTGAACCATTTCACGGTGCCGGTGGCCATTCCCGTGTCCTCCTGTCGTGTCCACCCACAGCGGGCTTGCCATGGGTCTACCCGCAGCAGGCTTGCTGCGAGGCGGCGGTCGCTTGAGCATCGCGACGAAGCCGAGAACGGCAGAAGTCGATCGACAGAGCTAACCTTCGCGCCCGACAGATGGGGCAGAGCGACGCGGGACGCAAGGGCGTTCATGCTCTGCCAGGACTCTATCGCGCGAGGAGCGCGGCTCCGCAGCGAGCGGTGATGTCCTGCGCGCCGTCGGGCCGACGCTTGACGCGCAGCGACATCATCATGAGCCCGGCTTCGGCGCAGCGCGGCTCGATGGCGCCCCGGCGGATCTCCTCCAGGGTCAGCTCGGCGCCGACGACGCCCTGGACCGTGGTGGGCCGGGAGAAGGCGCCCTCCGCGATCCGGGCCTCGCGGGGGCCGGGCGGCCCGGCGCAGGCGGCGAGCGTCAGAAGGGCCACCATCGCCGGAGGGCGGAGCATCAGCGGAAGGGGTCGCGCTCGGTCGCCCCGGCGGCCGCGAAGGGGTTGCGGGCATGGGGCTCCACTGCCCCGGTGATCTCTCGGCTCCAGCATTCGAACGCCTCGAAGAGGGCCATGGACGACCCGTCGAGCCCGATGATGTAGGTCAGCCCGTCGGGGAACACGATGCCCATCTCGCCGCCGCTGCGCAGCCGCTCCAGCAGCGGCGCCAAATCCTCGCCCCGCGGAGTGAGGAAGAGGTCGTTCGCCAGGCCGCCATCCTCCCTCCATCCCGAATCGGCCTGGAGCACGATGTCGAGGTCGTCGAACACGAAGGCGACCTCGCCCATCATCCGCTCGGGCGGCAGGGCGAGCCCGTCATCGGCGAGGTAGAAGTCCACCACCGGCCCGTAGGCCCGCAACACGAACGGTCGGTCGTCGTAGAGCCCGGCGGTGCACATGGCGACGTCCCCTCCCGAGGCGGGGTAGAACACGTGCTCCCACCCCTCGGCCGTGGCCTGTGTCGCGCCGAGGCTCAGCGCGGCCCCGAGCGCCCATCCCAGATGTCCCATGCCCCCTCCCGATTCCCCTCGAACGGGAGGGAATCAGGGCGGGGTGGCGGACCCATGGCACGACGGTGGCGGAGGGGAGGCGTTCTGGAGGCGGAACCCGTCCGGGGCGGGCGGCTTGAGCGGCAGATCACCCGGAGAGCGCGATGTTCGTCTTCCTCTCCAGCCGCCTCGGCTGCCTCGGCTCGATCCTGGCGTCGGTCGTGCTGTCGCTGGTGCTGCTGGCGGTGCTCGGGGCGCTCTAGCCCCCCCGCGCCGAGAGGTGAGGGCGGCCCCGGGGGCCGCCCGGGCCGTCAGGCGAGCTGGAGGTTGGCGGCCGATTCGCGGCCGTCGCGGCCGCTCTCGACGTCGAAGGTGACCTTCTGGCCGTCGTCGAGGCCGGTCAGGCCGGCGCGCTCGACCGCCGAGATGTGCACGAACACGTCGCGCGAGCCGCCCTCGGGCTCGATGAAGCCGAAGCCCTTCTGGGCGTTGAACCATTTCACGGTGCCGTTGGCCATCGTGGATCTCCTGTCTGTCGCCGCCCGCAGGAGTGCGGCGGCCCGGCTCAGTCGGTCGCAATCGAGACTGAAGCCGTGAGGAGACAGTGGTCGAGGGATGGACGTCGCAGGGACCATGTGGAGGAGGCGGGGCGGGATGGCAAGGGGGCGTTGCCGGAGGCCACCTTCGGAACTAGGCTCCGGGGAATGACGGCGCAGTTGCGAAAGGCGATGGCGGAGGCCGAGGCTCGGCTCGATCCCGTGGCGCAGGACGAGTTGGCGCATGTCATCGAGTCGTTCACCCTGAACCGAACGGCCGAGCTAGAGCTGACCGAGGCCGAGTGGGAGCTTCTGCGGCGCGTGGACGCCGAGCCGTTCGAGCCGGCCGACCCCGCGGAGGTGGAGGCGCTGTTCGCCCGCGCGCGTGGCTGACGTCCACTGGTCGGCCCGCGCGACCCGCAGCGTCCTCGAGATCGAACGCTACCTGAACGAGCGCAATCCCGCCGCGGCCCTCGCCGTGGTGGCCGAGATCGAACGGACCTGCGCGCTGGTCGCCGGAATGCCGATGATGGCCCCACGCGTCGGCACGCTGAACCTGCGCATGCACATCACGCGTCGCTACCGCTATCGCCTCGTCTACCGGGTGGTCGAGGGCGGCATCGAAGTCCGCGAGGTGCTGCATCCCCGCCGGGCCTTCTGAAGCCGCAATCGGAGCCATTCCTCGATCCACCGCGACATCCGCCTCGGCCGGGTCGAGGCCGAATGGTCGGGCGAGGCGCCGGAGGGCGCGTTCGGAGCGTAGGGTGGGTGCCAACCCACCAAGGGCCGGGGTGGGGGCGTGGGAGCGGTGGGTTGGCACCCACCCTACGGTTGCTAACCTTGATAGAAGACCTGCTTTTTCAAGCGATCGGGGGCGAGTTCATTCACGATGATACGCACCTCATGCCGAGGCCCAGATAGCACCGAACTATAGCCGTTGGTTGCGAGCGCATCCGCAGCGGTTTCCAGTTCGCCCACAAGATTACGACGGAGTGCACCGTTTGGCAGCGCAGATACTCTGATGAGAGCCATCAAGCAATCTATATGATCAGCCGCTACAATTCCGGTTCTTCCATTGTGGAGATACTCGGAGCGAACGTTATGCAAATCTTTCATGATCACGCTTGCTTTGGGTGATAGTATACTTTTCTCGCAGTATTTCTTCCGCATCTTGCCATCGCCAAGTTGAGCCTCAAGAGCTGTCCATAAGAAAATAAATGCTTCATCTGGATCAACGGCCGTCAAACCAAGCTCAAGAAACCTCTGTGATGTCTCATTGAGACTATAACCCTTGGAATAATGGGCTCCAGCTCTCATGCCGCTATCACAGAACCAATTATCTCCGCGAGGTCGGCCGAGTGTCCATATCTTTGTGCCACCTGAGCTATGTTCAACCCTCTGATCCGGCAAATAGATCACGCGCTCTACGACGAGCCTCATTGCCGCTTCCCGTCCGTAGGCAAGGTGCAACTTCACCAAGAAGTCTCGCAACTCAGGTGGGTCGCTTGGTGTTCCATCGCTGCTTAGGTAAGGACAGCATACTCTGATGTGGCCTCCCATAATAGCCTGTCGAGTTTCTGAAAAGCAGAACACAAATTCTTTAACAAAGTGGCTGCTGTTGAAGCGAGATACGTGTAGTGAAGGGTTATCCTGATGAATGAGTGAGGCCCATACTCTTCCTCCGTATTGTAATTTGAGATCCGAGAGATAAGCAAGTTCTCTATGGGATAAATTAGATGTATAAATTCTTTCTATGGCACGGTCATAAGAGAAAGCTTCATTCCATAAACGCACTAAATCGGTTGGTAGGCTGTAGAAATGAATAGTATCGTAGTTCACCGCGCGAACTTCTTGTACTTCACCCGCGTCGGCCGCATCGCCTCCTCCCCGAGCCGACGCCGCTTGTCCTCCTCGTAGTCCTCGAAGTTGCCCTCGAACCACTCGACATGGGCGTCGCCCTCGAAGGCGAGCATGTGGGTGCACAGGCGATCGAGGAAGAAGCGGTCGTGGGAGATGATGACGGCGCAGCCGGCGAAGTCCTCGATGGCGTCCTCCAGCGCGCGCAGGGTCTCGACGTCGAGGTCGTTGGTGGGCTCGTCGAGGAGCAGCACGTTGCCGCCCTCCTTGAGGAGCTTGGCCATGTGGACGCGGTTGCGCTCCCCGCCCGAGAGGACGCCCACGGGCTTTTGCTGGTCGGAGCCCTTGAAGTTGAACGCCCCGCAATAGGCGCGGGAGTTGATCTGCGCCTCGCCCAGATGGATCACCTCGGCGCCGCCCGAGATCTCCTCCCACACGGTCTTCTGCGCATCGAGCGCGTCGCGCGACTGGTCCACGTAGGAGAGCTGCACCGTGTCGCCGTAGGAGACCGAGCCCGAATCGGGCTCCTCCTGGCCGGTGAGCATGCGGAAGAGCGTGGACTTGCCCGCGCCGTTGGGCCCGATGACGCCCACGATGCCGCCGGGCGGCAGGCTGAACGACAGATCCTCGATCAGCACCGTGTTGCCATAGCCCTTCCTGAGCCCCTCGACCTCGATCACCTTGGAGCCGAGCCGCGGCCCGTGGGGGATGACGATCTGCGCCTTGCCCACCCGCTCGCGCTCGGACTGCGAGGCCATGCGCTCGTAGGCGTCGATGCGGGCCTTGGACTTCGCCTGGCGCGCCTTGGCGCCCGCGCGGATCCACTCCAGCTCGCGCGCGAGCGTCTTTTGCTTGGCCTTGTCCTCGCGCGCCTCATGCTCGAGCCGCTTGGCCTTCTGCTCCAGCCAGGCGGAGTAGTTGCCCTCGTAGGGGATGCCGCGGCCGCGGTCGAGCTCCAGGATCCAGCCGGTGATGTCGTCGAGGAAGTAGCGGTCGTGGGTGACGATGAGGATGGTGCCCTTGTAGTCGATCAGGTGGTTCTGGAGCCAGGCCACGGTCTCGGCGTCGAGGTGGTTGGTGGGCTCGTCGAGCAGCAGCATGTCGGGCTGCTGCAGGAGCAGCTTGCAGAGCGCGACGCGGCGGCGCTCGCCGCCCGAGAGGCTGTCCACCAGCGCCTCGTCGGGCGGGCAGCGCAGCGCCTCCATGGCGACGTCGATCTGGGCGTCGAGATCCCACAGGCCTTGGGCGTCGATCTCGTCTTGAAGCTGCGCCATCTCCTCGGCGGTCTCGTCGGAGTAGTTCATGGCGAGATCGTTGTAGCGATCGAGGATCGCCTTCTTGGCGGCCACCCCCTCCATGACGTTGCCGCGCACGTCGAGCGCGGGGTCGAGCTCGGGCTCCTGCGACAGATAGCCCACATGCGCGCCTTCGGCGGCCCAGGCCTCCCCGGTGAAGTCGGTGTCGAGCCCTGCCATGATCCGCAAGAGCGTGGACTTGCCCGCGCCGTTGACGCCCACGACGCCGATCTTCACCCCGGGCAGGAAGTTCAGGCGGATGTTCTCGAAGGCCTTCTTGCCGCCGGGATAGGTCTTCGAGACCCCGTCCATGTGGTAGACGTACTGATAGGCTGCCATCGGACGCTCCTTGTCACGCTTCGGGGTCACGCTTCGGGCCTAGCTATCCAAGGCGCGCGCGATGCGGAAGGGCGGGAACATCGCCCCGCGGGGCCCGTTCTGTCGCGGCACGCAGGACGGAGCCGCCACCATGCAGACGAGCCAGGATCCCGCCACCCAGATGGAGGTGCGCCGCGACGAGGCGGCCGTGGACAAGGTCCACGCCATGATCTCGAAGGCGCAGTTCGCCATGATGGGCACCTACGACGCGGCCGGGAACGCGCATTCGCGCCCGATGGCGGCCGTCAGGCACGAGGCCGACAGGCTGTGGTTCTTCACCCGCGAGGACTCGCGCAAGGTCACCGAACTCAGGCGCGACCCGCGCGTGCTGGTGGACTACGCCGACGGGTCGAACCAGAGCTACGTCTCGATCGTCGGCCGCGCCCGGCTCAGGCGGGAGCCGGGCCTCGTGCATGAGCTGTGGTCGGAGCCGCTCAGGACCTGGTTCCCCGACGGGCCCGACGACCCGCACATCACGCTGATCGAGGTGGACGTGGACAGCGCCGAGTTCTGGGACTCGCCCTCCTCGGCGATGGTGCATGCCTACGGCTACGTGAAGGCCCGCCTCACCGGCGAGCCGCCGCAGCCCGGCGAGGTGGCGCGCGTCGAGATGTGAGGGCGCGGGCCGGATCCCCGAGCCCGTGGGCGCTCGGTGGTCCGGCCGCTTCCCGCGGGCGGCGCCCGATCGCCGACCGCTGGCCTCGCCCGCCTCAGGCGTCGGGGTAGGGGTAGTCGGCGTCCACGGCGCGGCAGCCGTCCTGCGTGGCCTCGATGTTGGCGAGGCCGGGAAAGGTCATGTGGGCGCCCGCGACCATCAAGCCGTCCGCCGCCACGCGGTCGAGGGTCGCCGCCCGGGTCCGGGCCGCCTGGGCGGGATCGAATGCGATGGCGACCTCGGGCCGGGCGAGCTGGACCGGGGGGACGTGGACGATGTCGGCCCACAGGAGCAGCGCGTCGTCGCCCGAGGTCGGCATGAAGCCGGTGTGGCCCGGCATGTGGCCGGGCAGCGGCATCGAGACGATCCCCGGCGCCCCCTCGCCATCGCCTCGCCCTCGCCCTCGATGATGCGCAGCCGGTCGCCGTGAGCCGCCAGCACGGCGGCGGCCAGCTCGAAGAAGGGCTGCGCCTCGGCGGGCTTGGCGGCGCCCACGGCGTCGTCGGCCCGGTAGGCGCGATCGGCCTCCGAGACGGCGAGCTCGGCGTCGGGGAGGCGCGGCGCGCCGTCCGGGGTGATGGCGCCGCCGACATGGTCGGGGTGCAGGTGGGTGGCGAGGATCGAGGTCACGCCCTCGGGGGCATGGCCCGCGGTGGGGCCCAGGGCCGCGCCCGAGCCGGCGTCGACGAGGATCAGGCCGTCGGGCCGCTCGATGGCGAAGCCGTCGATGGCGCTGCGGAAGGTCTCGGGATCTCGGAACGCCCCGCGCATCAGCTCGGCGTAGGCGTCCGGCTCGACGGAGAGCATGGCGGGCTCGATGCGCAGCGCGCCGTCGAGCGGCGCGGTGACCGTCTCCTCGCCGACGCCGAAGCGCTGCGCTGCCGGAAGGGCGATGGGATCGTGAGCCGCGGCTCGGTCCAGGACCGGGGGCAGGGCCCGCCCCGAGGCCGACCAGCGGGGCGCGCGGGGTGGTCAGCGAGGTGCGGCGGCGCATGGCGTTCTCCTGTCACGGCGTGGCCTGCCGAGGAGCCCGGACCGGACGACGAGGCCATGACGCCAGGTGAGCGCGCGTCGCCGCGGGCGGGTCGCCGCCAGGGGTCGCGGCGTGCTCGGCCTCAGGCCGCGCGCAGGTCGATGTCGCGCTCGATCGCCAGGCCGTGGAGGACGGCGAACACCTCGTCGTCGTCCATCTCGGCGAGGTCGAAGGTCGTGCGCCGCGACTCGTGCTCGGGCGCGTCCGACAGCGCGCCCAGGCCCACGAAGCCCATCGACCAGTCGCCGAAGGCGCGCTCGATCACGGGCTTCGAGCCGAGCATCGTCACCGCGCCGTGGCGTGGATCGGCCCGGATGCGCAGGAAGGTGGCCTCGACGGCCTCCTCGGGGCCTTCGAGCACCTGGCCGAAGAGCCCCGAGTTGAAGATCAGCGCCCCGGTGACGCCGGCTGCGGCGTTGTTGCGCTGGGAGGCCGCGAGGATGCGGTCGAGCTCGGCGACGAAGGCGGGGGGGGCGCCGGGGGCGCCGGCGTGTCGCGCGTCGTGGCCTTCGATCAGCGGGCTGCTGAGATAGACGATGCGGGTCAGGCGTTCGTGCATCGGGGAGATCCTCTGGGGGCGTGTCGATGAAGCCGGCTGGGTCCGCCCATCCCGATGGCCGGCCGTCGGGGTCAGGGCGATCCGTCCGTCGCGGATCGCGGGCCGAAGGGGTCGAGCGCGGGGTGGATGCCGAGGCGCCGCCGCTCGTCCGACCGCGCCGGGACGGCGCCCGGAGGGGCGCATCGGCAAGGCCGGGCCCGGCCGGCGGCGTCGTGGCTCATGCGGGAGGTCTGCATGGGGGGGGGTCTGAGCGATGGCTGGCCGGCGTCGGCCTAAGGCGCAGTCCTTAACGACGGCTTACGCTCCGGCGACGGGAGGGGGCCGGGACGCCGGGGGCGCCGGCCCGCCCGCTCGGGGCGCGCGAGGCCCGGGCGGGCCGCGCCCCCCGCGAGCCGCCCGCGCCTCACTCGCCCAGCGCGATGCCCTCGCGGCGCGGGTCGGCGCCGCCCGAGAGCCCGTCCTCGCCCAGCGCGATGGCGTGCAGGCCCGATTCGAGGCCGCGCAGCTCGGTCTCGAACCCCAGCTCCCGGAGCGGGGCTTCGAGGTCGGCGGCCGCGCTGTCCTCCTCGATGTCGTAGGTGCCGAAGCGGTTGACCAGATGCGGCATGGCCACCGCCTGCTGGACGTCCATGCCCCAGTCGAGATGGGCGACGATGGCCTGGGCGACGTAGCCGATGATGCGCGAGCCGCCGGGCGAGCCCACCACCATGACCGGCTCGCCGTCGCGCGTCACGATCGTGGGCGCCATCGAGGAGCGCGGGCGCTTGCCGGGCTCGACGCGGTTGGCGATCGGATCGCCGTCCTCGTGGGTCTCGAAGGAGAAGTCGGTCAGCTCGTTGTTGAGCAGGAAGCCGCGCACGAAGAGGCGCGAGCCGAAGCCGTTCTCGATCGTGGTGGTCATCGAGAGCGCGTTGCCCATGCCGTCCACGATCGAGATCTGGGAGGTCGAGGGCAGCTCCAGCGAGGCGTCGTCGCCCAAAAGCATGGCGTGGTCCCATTCGGGCTCGCCGGGCGAGACCTCGGGCAGCGCGTCGTCGCCCGAGAGCAGCTCGGCGCGCGAGGCGAGGTAGGCGGGATCCACCAGCCCCTCGACGGGCACCGGCACGTAGTCGCTGTCGGCCATGTAGCGGCCGCGGTCGGCGAAGGCGAGCCGCGAGGCGTCGCCGATCAGCCGCCACGCCTCGGCCGAGTTGGGGCCCATCGCGGCGAGGTCGTAGGGCTCCAGCATGCCGAGGATCTGGCCCACCGTGAGCGCGCCCGAGGAGGGCGGCCCCATGCCGCAGACCTCCGCGCCGCGGTAGCCCACGCAGACCGGCGGCCGCTCGACCACATCGTAGGCCGCCAGATCCTCCACGGCCAGCAGGCCGGGGCTCGCGGCGCCCCGCACCGTCTCGACGACGGCCTCGGCGATCTCGCCCTCGTAGAACGCCTCCGCGCCCCCTTCGGCGATGGCGCGCAGCGTGTCGGCGTAGTCGGCGTTCACGAGCGTGTCGCCGGCCGCGACCGGCTCGCCGCCGGGGTAGAAGTAGGCCGCCGCCGCACCTTGGGCCGGCAGGCGGTCCTCGGGCTCCTCGGCCACGAGCTGCGCGAGCCGGGGGGAGACGGTGAAGCCGCCCTCGGCGAGGTCGATCGCGTCCTGCAGCAGCGTCGGCCACTCCTTCGCGCCCCAGCGCTCATGCGCCTCCTGCATCAGCATCGGCGTGCCGGGCGTGCCGACCGAGAGCCCGCCCACCACGGCGTCGAAGAACTCCAGCGGCTCGCCGGCCTCGTCGAGGAACAGCGTCGGCGTGGCAGCAGCCGGCGCGGTCTCGCGCCCGTCGAGGGTGGTGATCTCGCCCGTCCCGGCGTCGTACCAGACCAGGAAGGCGCCGCCGCCGAGGCCCGAGGATTGTGGCTCCACGAGGCCGAGGACGGCCTGGACCGCCACCATCGCGTCGGCCGCGGTGCCGCCCTCGCGCAGCACGCGGGCCCCCGCCTCGACCGCGAGCGGGTTGGCGGCGGCGACCATGAAGTCCCGCGAGCGCACGGGCGCTCCGGCCGCCTTGGCGTCGAGCGCCGCGCGCGCGGCCTCGGGGAGGCCCGCGAAGGCCTCAGCAGCGGCGGTCGCGGTCCCGGCCTCGGGAGCCACCGCGTCGGCCGCGTCCTGGGCCATGGCGGGGCCCGCGAGCACGGCCACGGCGAGAAGGAGGGGGGTCGGCTGTCTCATGGGGCTCTCCCTAAGGGCTCGCGCCCAGCATGGCGCGGCGCGAGCCGATGGCCAAGGGAAAGGCGCCTCGGCCGGCGCGCGGCCCGTGTCCGACGGCGCCCCGACGCCCCGTCCGCCGCCTCGTCCTGCGTCCGCCGACCCCGGGCACCCGAGGCGCGCTCGCGGTCGTCCCTCCGCTTCGGGACGGCGCGGCCGAGGGCGCCGCCCGCAGGACGGGCCGCGGTCCGCGGGGCGAGGCCCGCGATCGCGGCCCCGGCCGTTGCATCCCCGCCGCCCTCTGCTACCCCTCATCCGATGATGCGGGCCGCGCGATGACGAGGGGGCGCGTGCCCGAGGGAGGGCGGGTCGGCCTGCCGGTGGCGCGGCCGGGCATGGCCGTGGGGCTGCTCGGCGGCTCGTTCGACCCCGCCCATGCCGGCCACGCCCACATCACGCGCGAGGCGCTGCGGCGCTTCCGCCTCGACCGCGTGTGGTGGCTCGTGAGCCCCGGCAACCCGCTGAAGGCCCGCGGCCCCGCGCCGCTGGCCCGGCGCATGGAGCATGCGCGCGCGGTCATGCGCCACCCGCGCGCCGTCGTCACCGACCTCGAGGCCCGCCTCGGCACGCGCCACACCGCGCAGACCCTGGCGGCGCTGAGGCGCCTTTATCCCGGCGTGCGCTTCGTGTGGCTGATGGGGGCCGACAACATGACCCAGCTCCACCGCTGGGAGGACTGGAGGGCGATCGTGGAGGGCGTGCCGATCGGCGTGCTCGCCCGCCCCGGCGTGCGGATCTCGGCACGCCGCTCGAAGGCCGCCGGCGTCTACGACCACGCGCGCCTGAGGCCCTTCGAGGCGCCCCGCTTGGCCCGGGCCGCGCCGCCGGCCTGGTGCCTCGTCAACCTACCGATGGTGGACGCCTCGTCGAGCGCGATCCGCGCGGCGGGCGGGTGGTCGGGGTGAGGGCGGCGAGGGCCGCGGCCGTCCGCCGCCCCCGGGATCGGGGCGGCACGGCGGCCGGGCAGGCGCGGTTGACGATCTGTCAACGACCGGAGGGGTAGGGTGGCAAAGGCACGGCCAGCAAGGCGTCGGAGATCCGTGGATGGACGCTCGACCCTCATCCTCACCCGGGCGCCGCGACGCGGGCGAATGGCGGTCGGGACGCGCACGCGAAGCTCGGGGCGCGAGCCCGCATAGGGAGTGCACACGGCATCGTTCCACCTGCGCGGGCTTCTCCGTCGCCGCGCCATCGGCTAGAACCCGCCCATGATCGGCAAAGTCTCGCGCCGCGCGGTCCTGGCGGGCCTCGCCTCCACCGCCGCGACGACCGCGCTCGCGGAGCCCGTCGCGGTCTCGCGCCGCCCCGCCCCGAGGCCGTCCGACCTCGCCCGAGCCCCGGCCGTCCCCTCGATCGACGCGCTCGTGGAGCGCGCGCGCCTCGACGGGCTCGTCACCTTCGCCGTCTTCGACGCCGCCGACGGGCGACTGCTGGAGGCGCGCGAGGCCCGGCGCGGCCAGCCCCCCGCCTCCTGCCTCAAGGCGATCACCGCCGCCTACGCCCACGACCGGCTCGGGGGCGAGCACCGCTTCGAGACCCGGCTGCTGGCCACGGGGCCGGTCGTGGGCGGCACGCTGCGCGGCGACCTGGTGCTCGCGGGCGGCGGCGACCCGACGCTCGACACGCCCGGCCTCGCGCGCCTCGCGGGCGCCTTGGGCGAGGCCGGCGCCGAGCGGGTCGAGGGGCGGCTCCTCACCTACGCCGGCGCGCTCCCCTTCGTGCCCAAGGTCGATCCCGACCAGGCCGACCATTTGGGCTACAACCCCGCCGTCTCGGGGCTCAACCTCAACTACAACCGCGTCCACTTCTCCTGGGAGCGCACCGGCGGGCGCTACGTCGTCGAGCTCGACGCCCGCGCCGGTCCTTTCGTCCCCGCGATCACCTCCGCGCGGATGAGCATCGAGGCGCGGCGGCTCCCGGTCTACACCTACCGCCAATCCCAGGGCGTGGACGAGTGGACGGTCGCGCGCGCCGCCCTCGGCCGAGCGGGCTCGCGCTGGCTGCCGGTCCGCAACCCCTCGCGCTACGCCGCCGACGTGCTCGGCACGCTCGCGCGCTCGAACGGCGTCGTCCTGCCCGGCGGCGCCGAGACCGAGGCGCCCGAGGGCGCCGAGATCGCCCGCGAGACCTCCGCGCCGCTGACGGCGATCCTCGGCGACATGCTGCTCTACTCCACCAACCTCACGGCGGAGGCGCTCGGGCTCGCGTCGAGCGGCGGCGCGGCCTCGCTCGACGCCTCGGCGCGCGCCATGGCGGCCTGGGCCGGCGGCGCCTTGGGCATGACCGAGGCCGCCTTCGTCGATCACTCGGGGCTCAACGAGGAGACCCGCGTCAGCGCCGTCGAGATGGCCGGCGCCATGCTCCGCCTCACCCCCGTCCACCCCGTCCCGCGCCGCTTCAAGGCGTTCGGGATGCGCGACGCCGAAGGGCGCCCGATCGAGGACCACCCCGTGCGCGTCGCGGCCAAGACCGGCACGCTCAACTTCGTCTCGGGGCTCACGGGCTTCGCCACGGCCCCTTCCGGGCGCGCGCTCGCCTTCGCCGTCTTCGCGTCCGACCTGCCGCGGCGCGCGCGCACGCAGGGCGACGAGGTGCCCGACGGGGCGAGGGCTTGGAACCGGCGCGCGAAGGCGCTCCAGCAGGGGCTGATCGAGCGGTGGGCGGCGCTCTACGGGTAGAAAGGCCGGGGGCACGCGTGCCCCCGGACCCCCGCCTACACGGTCATGTGACGGGCGCGGGCGCCTCGCTCGATCGCGGCGGCGTGGAGGCGGTCCAAGTCCAGCTCGTAGCGGATCTCCTCCAGCAAGCGCAGCTCGGCCTCGCCGAGGCGGCCGTCGGAGGCGGCCACGTCGCAGGCGAGCGCGTAGGCGGTCTCGTTGAGCTTCGCGGGCAGCGCCTCGCGCACCAGGCCGAACAGCGCGTCGAGCCCGTCCTCCTCGGCGAAGAGATCCATCACCGTGCGGCTCACCTGACCGATCCGGTCGGCGTCGTAGTCGGCGAAGGCGGGCAGGTGGTTGACGATCTGCGTGATCGTCATCAGCTCGGCGGTGCGGATCTGCTCGTCCGAGAACGACACGGCGATCATCACCGCGACCAGCGCGTCCTCGGCCGACAGCGCGTGCTGGGTCTCGCTCGGGGCGTCCATGGCTTCGGTTTATTGACGAGGCCGGGGCGCGGCAATAGGCCCTCGGCGCGACGCGAAAGGAACCTTCATGCCCGATCGGCGCGACCTCGCCCTCGCCTCTAAGGCCTGGCCCTTCGAGGAGGCGCGCCGCCTCGCCGAGCGCTACGCGGACGGCCCGCCCGAGAAGGGCCACGTCCTGTTCCAGACCGGCTACGGCCCCTCGGGCCTGCCCCACATCGGCACCTTCGGCGAGGTCGTGCGCACCTCCATGGTGCGCCGCGCCTTCCAGGAGATCTCGGATGTCCCGACCCGCCTGATCTGCTTCAGCGACGACATGGACGGGCTGCGCAAGATCCCCGCCAACGTGCCGGACCAGGGCGCGCTGCGCGAGGATCTCCACCTGCCGCTGAGCCGGGTGCGCGACCCTTGGGGCTGCCACGAGGGCTTCGCGCAGCACAACAACGCGCAGCTCCGCGCCTTCCTCGACGGCTTCGGCTTCGACTACGAGTTCCTATCGGCGACCGAGGCCTACCGCTCGGGGGCCTTCGACGACACGCTCCTGATCGCCCTGGAGCGCTTTGAGGCCATCATGGAGATCATGCTGCCCACGCTCGGCCCCGAGCGGCGCGCGACCTACTCGCCCTTCCTGCCCGTCAGCCCGCGCACCGGCCACGTCCTCCAGGTGCCCACGCTGGAGCGGGACGCCTCGCGCGGCACGATCGTCTACGAGGAGCCCTCGGGCGAGCGCGTCGAGGTCCCCGTCACCGGCGGGCACGTCAAGATGCAGTGGAAGCCCGACTGGGCGCTGCGCTGGGCCGCGCTCGGGGTGGACTACGAGATGTCGGGCAAGGATCTGATGGAGTCGGTCACCCAGTCCTCGCGCATCTGCCGCGCGCTCGGCGCCCGCCCGCCCGAGTCGCTCTCCTACGAGCTCTTCCTCGACGTCGGCGGCCAGAAGATCTCGAAGTCCAAGGGCAACGGGCTGTCGGTCGGGGAGTGGCTGCGCTACGCCCCGCCCGAGTCGCTCAGCTACTTCATGTTCCTCAAGCCCCGCACCGCCAAGCGGCTGCATCTCGACGTCATCCCGAAGGCCGTGGACGAGCATCACCAGCAGCTGCGCGCCTACCCGGGACAGGACGAGGCCGCGCGCCTCGCCAACCCCGCCTGGCACGTCCACGCGGGCGACCCGCCCGAGTCGCGCCTCGACGTGCCCTTCGCCATGCTCCTCAACCTCGCCTCCGCCGCCGGCGCCGAGGACGCGGCCACGCTGTGGGCCTTCATCCGCCGCTACGCGCCGGGCGCCACGCCCGAGACCCATCCCGACCTCGACCGCGCCGCGCGAGGAGCGGCGCGCTACTACGCCGACATCGTGAAGCCGGGCCGCCGCTTCCGCGCCCCCGACGAGCGCGAGCGCGCGGCGCTCGCAGACCTCGCCGGCCGCCTGCGCGCATGCGCGGGCGAGACCGACGCGGAGGCGCTCCAGTCGGAGGTCTTCGCTGTGGGGCGCGAGCACGGCTTCGAGCCGATGCGCGCGTGGTTCCAGGCGCTCTACGAGGTGCTCTTGGGCGCGAGCCAGGGCCCCCGCTTCGGCGGCTTCGCGGCGCTCTACGGCCCCGAGGCCACCGCGCGCCTGATCGACCGGGCGCTGGAGCGCGAGGCGGCCTGAGGCGCCGTGCCACGGGGGGCGTGCTTTGACCGCCGCCCCGCGCCGCCTATGATCGTGGGGATCTTCCAAAGGGGGATCGTGATGCGACATCTCTTGAGAGCCATGCTCGCCGCGGGGGCGCTCGCCGGCTCCTCCATGCCGGCGCCCGCCCAGGACGGGCCGATCGAGGGCGTGATCCAGGGGCAGGTGGACGCCTTCCTGTCGGGCGACGTGGAGACGGCCTTCGGCTACGCCTCGCCCGGCATCAAGCGGATGTTCGGCTCGCCCGAGCGCTTCGGGCGGATGGTCGAGCAGGGCTACCCGATGGTCTGGCGCCCCGCCGAGGTGCGCTACCTCGACCGGCGCGACCTGGGCCAGGGCGTGGTGCAGCGGGTCATGATGCAGGACGCCGCCGGCGTGCCCTGGGTGCTCGAGTACCGGATGATCGAGGGCCCCGACGGCTGGGTGATCGACGGCGTGCGGATCCTCAACCCGCCCGAGCTGGGGGCCTAGCCCCCAGGTCCGTGGCGTCGAGCCGATAGGCCCGGCCGAAGCCGCCGTTGAGATGCGCGCCCGAGGGCACGAGCCGCGCGAAGGCGAAGTCGGCGAGGTCGAGGTAGAGCTTGGCCTTGGGGTGCCGGGCCAGCCATGCTCCGCGCAGCGCGGGCCGCCCGGGGTCGTCGGGCGCCACGAAGCAGGCGCGCGCGATCAGCGTCAGGCGCGGATGCGTGAGCGGGTCGCCCCGCGGCCCCGGCTCGCCCAGCAGAAGCGAGCAGCGCGGGTCGGCGCGCAGCGCTCGCGTGTGGTGCGACAGCGACGAGATCAGCGTGAGCGGCACGCCGTCCAGCAGGCTCACCGCCACGCGGGTGACGTGCGGCGCGCCGGTCTCGGGGTCGAGCGCGCCGAGCGCGCCGTGATCCGCCTCCAGCATCAGCCGGCGGGCGAGCGCGCGGGCCTCCTCGTCCGTCGGCCGCACGGGGTCGATCCGGCCGGGATCCTCGGGATCGGCTGACATGGCGCCAGGGTGGTCCGACGCGCCGGGCCGCGCAAGGCCAGGCGGGGCGCGCGAGGCCCGCAGACGCATCCCGCGGCGTAGGACACGACCCTGCGGCGGGCTGCGGAAAGCATCAGCGACTCCTTGTTCCGCTCGACGCTGAGGTCGCTCCGCCCGACCCCCGGAAGGTTGCGGGCGTCCACGCATCGCGCCCCCGCAAGGCGTCGGCCAGACATCCAGGCGCGACCGCGCTTGAAAAGCGATGTCCTACAACGCGGAATGCGTCGGAGGCCCGCCGCCCCCGCCCCACCGGCGTCCGGCGTCCGGGCGCCAGGGAGCCCGGCTCGACCCCCTCGATGCCTCGCCGAGCCCCAGCCTGCCCCCCGAGGGGCCTTCGCCGGCGGACCGATCGCCGCGCCGCGTGGCGCGCGTTCCGACCTGACGGGCCAGGCTCCTTCGTGCCAAGCCCCTTCGTGCCAAGCCCCTTCGTGGTCGCATTGTCCGGGCGCCCGACCGGCTGGGCCAGGCAGGAAGATGCACTAGCTCCCCCTCATGGCCCGGCGCGAGAACGTCCAGGACTACCCCCGCCCGCCGGCGCTGGAGCCGGCGGGGCGGCGTGTCCGCGTCCGCCTCGGCGGCGTGGTCGTCGTCGACACCGAGCGCGCGCTCAGGGTGATCGAGACCCACCATCCGCCGACCTACTACGTCCCGCCCGACGCCGTGCGCGCCGGCATCGGCCCCGCGCGGGGCCGAACGCTCTGCGAGTGGAAGGGGCTCGCCGCCTACTGGGACGTGAGCGCCGGGGGCGTCACGGCCCCGCGCGCCGCGTGGAGCTACGCCCGCCCGACGCCGCCCTTCGCGGCGCTGAGGGACCATCTGGCGTTCTATCCGGCCTCGATGGAGGCCTGCCTCGTGGACGACGAGCCGGTGATCGCGCAGCCCGGGGACTTCTACGGCGGCTGGGTGACCGCCGGCCTCGACGGCATCGTCAAGGGCGGTCCCGGCACCGAGGGCTGGTGAAGCGGCGCGGGGCGGAGCGCCGGGCCGTCGTCGGCCCGCCCCGCCCCGCTCCACCCCGCCCCGCTCCACCCCGCTTCGCCCCGCGGTCGCGGACGCCTTCCTCCTCCACCGCGCCGGTAGGCCGGGCGTCCCGCGTCGGCCGAGCCCGTCGCGTCGTCCGGGCATGGGCGTGGGTCGCGCGGCCGGGCCGGCGCCTCTCAGAACTCCATGAAGAGCCCGATCTTGACGCCGAGCTCGGGCGCCGCGCCGGTCCCGAGCACCAGGCCCACCTGCCCGAAGGTCTCCCCCCGGATCCGGCGCGCGTAGGACGGCACGAGCCGCACCGCCGCCTGGTCCTCGCCCGAGCGCGACCAGAAGAGCTGGAGCGTGGCCAGCGAGTCGTCGTTCGGGCGCACCCCGAGCGTGGTGTCGAGCTTGAGCGCCAGCCCCTCCTCGCCGATGGTGGCGAAGCTGCCGTAGCCCGTGACGCTCGCGTCCGTGGCGACCCAGCCGGGGCCCATCGGCGTCTCGAAGCCCCGGCCCCAGGAGAGCCCCAGGCGCAGCGCCGGCAGCACCGTGCCGTCCTCGACGAGCCGAGCCCCGAAGCCGATCTCGAAGGCCTGGCGCGAGGCGTCGCTGTTGGGCCCGAGGAAGGTGCGCGCGAAGACCAGCGCCTGGCCCTCGCCGCGCCCCGCGGCCCGGCCCGCATCCACCCCCAGCGTCAGCCACGGGCGCACCCCGCGCTCGGCGTAGAGCGAGGCGAAGCCGTCGCCCTCCTGCGGGGCCTCGAAGGAGAACGACAGGTAGCTCGAATCCCGCTCGCGCAGCCACGGCCCCGCGAGCGCCGCGCCCGGCGCCCAGGCCGCCAGCGCCAGCGCGAGGGCGGCCCGGCGCGGACTCCGGCGGCGGGGCGGTCGGAGCGGCGCGGCCAGCGCGGCGCGGAGGGCGCAAAGATGGGGCAGGGCGGGAACCTCCTCGCCCCGAGGGTTGCGCCATCGCGGTTACGGCCGGGTTAAGCCCGTCGCCCATCCGGCCGGCGCGAGCGGATGCGGGGCCTCGATGCGGCCCGCGGCCGCACCGCCCCCTCGCTCCTCGGGCGCGCCGTGCCGCCGGGCGCCCCGCGAGGGCACGGTTGCGCGAGCGGCCCCCTTCGCCCGATCATCGCCCGGCTCGCAGGGAGGATGCCATGGCCGTCGTCGAACCGCTCGCTGAGGATGATCTCGACCCCGACCTGCGCGAGCGCGTGCAGTTCTTCCGCGGGCCGCTGGGGGTGGTTCCGTCCTCGGTGCGCACGATGGCGCGCCGGCCCGGGATCGCGGCCGCCTTCACCGCGCTCAACGTCGCGGTGATGACGCCCCACGGAGCGGTGACGCCCGAGCTCAAGCGCCTGATCGGCTACGTGTCGAGCTTTGCGGCGGGCTGCCTCTACTGCCAGGCGCACATGATCCTCGCCTCGGAGCGATTCGGCGCCTCCGAGGAGCGGCTGGCGGGCGTGTGGGATCCGGACGCCTCGCCGCACTTCACGGACGCCGAGCGCGCGGCGCTGGCCTATGCGCGCGCCGCCACCGCCCAGCCCTCCGCCGTCACCGACGAGATCGCCGAGCGGCTGCGGCGCCACTGGTCGGACGAGGACATCGTCGAGATCACGGCCGTGGTGGCGCTCTTCGGCTACCTCAACCGCTGGAACGACGCGATGGGCTCGGCGCTCGAGGATCTGCCGCGTGCCGCGGGCGAGGCGCGCCTGGCGCCTTCGGGCTGGAGCGCCGGCAAGCACGGCTGAGCGCCTGGCCCCCGCGAGCCTGGCGCGCTAGCCTCCCCCTGGGAAGCCGCCGCGTCGGGCGCGGCCGTCGGAGGGAGGGCGCCATGGAGGCGTTTCTGGATGCGCTCGGGGTCGTCGGCGTCGCGTTCCTCGTGATCGTCGGCGCGGTGGCGGGTGCCATCGCCGGGGCGATCGCGGGCCGCAACCGGGCGCTCTACGTCGCGCTGGGGATCGCAGGCGCGCTGGCGCTGCCCTTCGTGCTGGCCGCACTCGGGATCGGGCTGGTGATCGGCGGCGGCCTGCTGCTGATCCTGGTCGTGGGCGCGGTGGGGGCGCTCGTCATCCTCGCGCTGGTGCAGGCGATCCGGCGCTAGGGCGATTCGCCTGCCCGAGCCCCTCGGGACAACGCCGGGCGGGCCGCAGGATCGTCGCCCTCGCCGCGACATGCTGTCGAGGTTGACGGAATCCCAACCCGTTGGCGCGATTTGCGCCGACCGACCCGCTAACCATGGCGGCCGCTCGCGCTTGACGGCGATCGCGCCCATCGGCTCAGGCGCTCGTGTCGGACGCGCCGCGGTGGCGCCGTCCCGCTTCACGAGTTCCAACGATGCCCCACTCGATCAAGACCCTCGCCCTCGCCGCCGGCCTGGCGCTGGGGACGCTCGCCTCCGCCGCCTCCGCCGCCTCCGCCGCCACCCTGTCGATCAGCGGCGGCACGAGCGTGGCGGTGCCGCGCAACTACGATCCCCGCCCCGCCGTGAGCGTGCCGGGTCGCGCCTTCACGCTGTTCAAGAGCGCCTCGAACGGCGGCTCGATCGGCGGCGGCCTGAGGCTCGACGCCCAGGCGCTGGTCACCTACACCTTCCTCGGCAAGGAGGCGGCCGCCACCAACACGCTGGTCGATCTGACCGACGGCGCCACGTCGCTGTTCACCAACAAGGCGGCGCCCGGCACCTCGGCCAGCGTGCGCGACGACGGCGGCTTCCTCGACTTCCTGTTCCGCACCAGCGGGCTGAGCCCCAAGGGCAGCCCGGCGATCCGCAACGGCGGCACGTCCGAGGACAAGCGCCTCGCGCTCGTCTTCTCGGACGTGTTCAACGACGGGCGCTCGGTGATCGCGGCCTTCGGCGACGGGCGCGGCGACAACGATTACGACGATCTGGTGGTCCAGATCGACGTGGCCCCGGTGCCGGTCCCGGCCGCGAGCCTCATGCTGATGGGCGCGCTCGGCGCCATGGGCGCGTTGCGCCGCGCGCGCCGCGCCTGAGGGCGAGTGGGGAGGCGGGCCGCGCTGGCCCGCCGCTCAGCCCTCGATCCGCTCGATCGAGGTGATCTTGCCGACGCCGCTCTCGCCGGCGCCGGCATACTCGATCCGCACCCGGTCGCCCGACTTCAGGTCGGCCGGCACCAGCAGCTCGGCCCCGAGGTTCCAGACCGTGCGGTCGCGCATGACGAGGATGTTGGCGAGCCGGTCGTAGGCGAGGATCTCGCCCGTCGTCTCGTCGGCGAGGGCGGGGTGGGCGAGGGCGCCGGCCAGGAGGGCGGCGAGGGTCAGTTGGCGCATGGGATCTCCTCTGTCCATCGGCCGACGATCCCGCGCCGAGGCGCCGGACGCAAGCGTGAGCGGGGACGCGTCCGCAGCCGATACGGCGGTGGGTCCGGCGCCTCGGAGAGCCGGGGGTGGTGGCGCCGCGCCGGCGCCCGGCGCGGCCTGCGCGGCCTGGCCGCCCTGCCTGCTGCGGGTGCCCCCGACAGCCGCCACGGCCGCCCGATCGCGCGCGCCCCGGGCCGGCTCGGCCGGGGCTTCGAGGCGGCTCGGCCCGAGCGGGCCCGGCTGGCGGATCCGAGCGACATGCGCGACCTGTGAGGGCCGGCTCCCCCTCGCGGCCGTCCTCGCGCCCCGCACACCCGCGAGGTCGTGGGCTGGGCGATGCGCGACACGCTGCACGCCGAGATTGCGCGTCGCAGGCCCTCGAGATGGCGTGGGCTGCGCCAGAGACCCGCCCCCGGCCTGGCCCGCCACGCCGGCAGGGGCCCCCCGACACGCCTGCGGGCCGTCTCGGGGGGGCCTGGCCGCGGCCGAGGCCACGCCGTCCCCGAGCCGGAGGTGGATGGACGCTTCGGTCTTTGACGCGGTGGTGCTCCGATCGCCGGCCTGGGCCGTGCGCCGAACCCCCGCGGTTTCGGCCTCTGCGGGGGCCTGGTTTCCAGAGGCTTGCGAGGCCTCGGCTTCCCTTGCACCAATCTACAAGATCGTGACCCGGCGCGGTTCGAACCTCGGCCTCCGCCCATCCTGGCCGATCGCATCCGCAAGTCCCATGGCGCTCAAGACCGACAGCGCCCGTCGCGTGCGATCGCATCGCCCAGGCGGACCGACTCCCGGATCAGAAGGGCCAGGTCGTCGTCCCGGGTCCGGTGGTTCGTGATCGCGGCTCGCAGGCAGTGACGGCCGCGCAGGGTGGTGTCGGAGACGGCCGCCGTGCCCGCCTCCTGCAGCCGCAGCATGATCTCGACGTTGAGGGCCCGCAGCGCCGGCTCGTCCACGCCCTCGCGACGGTATCGGTAGCACATGATGTCGATGGAGGTCGGCGCGACCAGCTCCAGCTCCAGCGCGGGCTCGGCCTCGACCTGCTCCGCGAGGCTGCGCGCCCGGGCGATGTTGCGGTCGATCAGGCGGCCGAACCTCTCGGCGCCGTGCTCCATGAGCGCCATCCAGATCTTCGGCGCCCCGAACCCGCGCGTGGTCTGCAGGCCGTAGTCGGCGAGCCAGGGGCCCGACGCCAGCCCGCGCGTGGTCCGGCCCAGGTGCTCCGGGCTCACGGAAGGCGTCGCGGTGCGCGGCGGCGTCCCGGACCGGGACGCCGCCGGACTCGAAGGGCGCGTGGAGCCACTCGTGAGGGTCGAGCGCCACGGAGTGGGCGCGCTCGATCCCCGCCACGCGATGCGCGTTGCGCGGCGCGATGGCGATCAGCGCGCCGATGCAGCCGTCGACGTGGAGCCAGAGGCCCTCGGCCTCGGCGAGCCGGGCCAGGGCGCCGAGGTCGTCGATGGTGCCGGCGTTCACGGTGCCGGCCGTGGCGATGACGCAGGCGGGCCGCAGACCGGCGCGCCGGTCCTCGGCGACCGCCTCGCAGGGGGCGGTCAGGTCGATCCGCAGGAGCTCGTCGGTGGCGATCTGGCGCAGGGCGCGGTGGCCCAGCCCCAGCGCCTCCACCGCCTTGCGGTGGCGGCCGTGGACCTGATCGGAGGCGTGGAACCGCGGCGGCGCCTCGATCGCCGCCGCGCCGTGCTCGCGCACGTCCACGCCGGCCCGGACGTTGCGCGCCACCGCGAGGCCGATCAGGTCGGCCATCGAGCCCCCCGCCACGAGGGTGCCGCTCGCGGTCGCGGGCAAGCCCCGTCTCCTTCAGCCGGCCCACCACCTGGCGGTCCATCGACGCGGCGGCATGGTCGCCGCCGCCGAGGTCGGAGCCCTGGACGGCGGCCAGGAACTCGCCGAGCGCGCCGGCGTGGTTGCCCGCGCCCATGCACCACGACCAGAAGCGCGGATGGACGTTGCCCATCGGGTTAGGTCATCACCCACCGTGCGGGCAGCCTCCTCGTGGGCCTCGGCGAGCGGTGAGGGCCTCCGCGGCAGGGGCGCTCCGAGCGCCGCCCGCACCTCGGCCGGCATGGCCCGCCACCCGGGCGGTCGCGGGCGCTGCTCAGATAGCCGATGGCGTCGTCCACGATCCGGTGCGAGCGCGCGCGCCTCGCTCCGGTCGTCGGGATCGAGGGTCTCGAGGGGCTCCACGGCCAGGCGCCCCTCACTGCGCGGCGAACCGCGCTCCCGGCGTCGAGCGCGAGAGCGCGAGCTCGTCCTCGTCCATCTCGGCCTCGATCTCCTCGAAGAGCGGCGTGGACAGGTAGCGCTCGCCGGTGTCGGGCAGCATGCACAAGATCACCGAGCCCTCGGGCGCGGCCGCCGCGACCCGGCGCGCCACCGCGAAGGTCGAGCCCCCCGACACGCCCGTCAGGATCCCCTCGCGGCACGCGAGCGCGCGCGCCCACTCCACCCCCTCGGCGCCCGGGACGGGCACCACCTCGTCGGGCAGGCCCGCGTCGAGGGCCTCCTGGAGCACCTGGGGGATGAAGTCGGGCGTCCAGCCCTGGATCGGGTGGGGCTCGAAGGCGGGGTGGCTCTCGGCGGGCGCGCCGCCCGGGCCGCGCGCCTGGGCGTGGCCGCTGGCGACGAGCGGCGCGTTCGCCGGCTCGCACAGCACGATCCGGGTCTCGGGGCGCTCGCGCCGCAGGACGCGGCCCACCCCGGCCAGCGTGCCCCCCGTCCCGAAGCCCGTCACGAAGGCGTCGAGCCGCGCGCCCGCGAAGTCGGCCAGGATCTCGCGCGCCGTGGTCGCCTCGTGGATGGCGGCGTTGGCCGGGGTCTCGAACTGGCGCGCGAGGAACCAGCCATGGGCCTCGGCCAGCTCCATCGCCTTGCGGACCATCCCGAACCCCTTCTCGGCGCGCGGAGTCAGCACGACCTTGGCGCCCAGCATCCGCATCAGGCGCCGCCGCTCGATCGAGAAGCTGTCGGCCATCGTCACGACCAGCGGGTGGCCCTTCTGCGCGCACACCATCGCGAGCCCGATGCCGGTGTTGCCGCTCGTGGCCTCCACGACGGTCTGGCCGGGAGAGAGCGCGCCGTCGCGCTCCGCCGCCTCGACGATGCCGATGGCGAGGCGGTCCTTGACCGAGCCCGCCGGGTTGAAGGCCTCCGCCTTGACGTAGATCGTCCTGCCCTCGACGGCGAGGTTGTTGACGCGGATCGCGGGCGTGTCGCCGATCGTGTCGAGGATGCCGTCGTAGAGGCGCCCCCGCCCGTTCGTGGTGCGGCCGCTCGGGATGGGGTCGTTCTCGGTCTCGATCGGGGCGTGCGGTGGCATGGTCGGTCTCCTCGCCGGGTCCGCCCGCGGCGGGGTCGGCCCCGCCGCGGCGTGGCGTCAGTTGATGCGAGGGTCGTCCCCGGCGTCCAGGTACTCGATGCCGTAGGGGCCCATGCCGTGAAGCTGCACGACCGTCTCCTCCTCTGTCCAGGCGTAGTGCGCCTGGCCCACGGGGATGTTCACGAAGCTGCCCTGGGGCAGCGGCGCGGCGGCGCCGCGGTCGAGCGCCTCACCCGTCGCGATGCCGAGCGCGCCCGAGACCACCGTGATGGTCTCGTCCTTGGGGTGGGTGTGGGGCGGCACCGCGTAGCCCGCGGGGAACCTGACCCGGAGCACGTAAGCGCCCTCCTCGCCGGGGTTGCCGAGCAGCACCGCGATCTCGGCGCCCTCGGGCAGGGTCGCGGGGCCTGGCGCGAAGGACACGTCGCCCGCCGCGATCGCGGTGTGGCGCTCCTGGGCCGTCGCGCCGGTCGCGGCGAGGAGCGACAGGGCGGCCACGGCCGCGAAGCGGCGCAGGGGGTGGCGGAGGTCTCGGCGGGTCATGGGGATGTCTCCTGGCGGTTGGCGGTTCCGGCGAACGGGCACCGGGATCTCCTCCGATGCGCCGTCCGTCGCATCCTGTGATAAGGGGGCAGGGAGGGAGCCGGCGTGGGAGCGGGCGTGGGAGCGGGCGTGGAAAGGGTCGTGCGGGGCGCGGACGGCGCGACGGAGGGCCTGCGCCTGCGCCTCCTCGGCCCGCTGGCGATCCAGCGCGACGGCGCCGCGCTCGAGCTGCCGCCGTCGCGCAAGCTGCGCGCGCTCCTGGGCTACCTCGCGCTGGCCCCGCGCCCGGTGCCGCGCTCGCGGCTGTGCGAGCTCCTGTGGGACGTGCCCAGCGATCCGCGCGGCGAGCTGCGCTGGTGCCTGAGCAAGCTCAGGCGCCTGCTGGACGATCCCGGCCGCGCCAGGGTGGAGGCGTCGCACGACGCCGTGGCCCTGCGGCTCGACGACTGCGCCGTGGACGCCGCGGAGATCGCGGCCGCGGTCGCCGCGGGGATCGGGACGATCGGGCCCGAGCGGCTGCGCGCCCTCTCGCGGCTCTTCGTCGGCGAGCTCCTGGAGGGGTCGGAGATCGAGCGCAGCCCGCCCTTCGACGTCTGGCTGGTGGCGCAGCGGCGCCGGCTCCACGCCTGCCACGCCGCGGTGCTGGAGCGCCTCGCGCTCGGCCGCGAGGAGATCGACGACGACGCCCTCGCGCACCGGGCGGCGTGGGTCGAGATCGCGCCGTTCGACGCCCGCGCGCAGGCGGCGCTCCTGGAGGCGATGGCCGCGCGGGGCTCCTTCGGGGACTGCCGGGACCATCTCGCGGCGGCGGCCCGGCTCTTCGCGTCCGAGGATCTCGACTTCGAGCCGGTCCTCGTCGCCTGGCGGGCCATCCAGGATGGGGGCGCAGGCGCCCGGCCGGCCGCATCCGCCGCCCCGCCCCCGTCACGCGATCCCGTCCCGGCCCAGCGCCGCGCCTCGCTGGCGGTGATGCCGTTCCGCTCCGAGCCGCCCGAGCGCGGCGCGGAGGCCGGGCCGACGCAGGGGCTCACGCAGGACATCATCACCCGCCTCGCCAAGCTGCGGAGCCTCTTCGTCATCGCGCGCGGCTCGGTCGTGGCGCTCGCCGAGCGCGGCGTGGGGCCCGAGGACGCGGCCAAGAGGCTCGGCGTGGACTACGTCGCCTGCGGGACGCTCCGGCGGCAGGCCGGCCGCGTGACGCTCTCGGTCGAGCTCGTGGAGGCGCGCACGGCCCGGATCGTCTGGGCCGAGACGTTCCATCACGGGCCGGACGACACCTTCGCGGTGCTGGACGAGATCGACGACCGGATCGTGTCCTCGCTCGCGGCCGAGATCGAGGCGTCCGAGCGCGACCGCGCGGTGCTGGCCCCACCCGCCTCGCTCGACGCCTGGGGGGCCCACCACCGCGGGCTGTGGCACATGTATCGCTTCACGCGCGAGGACAACGAGAGGGCGGGGCGCTTCTTCGCCTCGGCGACCGCGCTCGACCCCACCTTCGCGCGCCCCCTCGCCGGGCTCTCCTTCGTGCACTGGCAGAACGCGTTCCAGGGCTGGGGCGACCGCGCGCAGGAGAGCGTGCGCGCGGCGCGGGCGGCCGGGCGGAGCCTCTCGGCCGACGACCACGACCCGGCCGCGCATCTGGCGATGGGCCGGGCGCTGTGGCTCGAAGGCCGGCAGGACGATGCGGTGGACGAGCTGGAGCGCTCGGTGGACCTCTGCCCGAACTTCGCGCTCGGCCACTACAGCCTCGCCTTCGTGCGGGCGCAGCGCGGCGACCCGGCCCTCGCCATCGCCTCGTCCGACCGCGCGCGCGAGCTGAGCCCGTTCGACCCGCTCCTCTTCGGCCCGCTCGGCGCCCGCGCGATGGCCCTGATCCGCCTGGAGCGGTACGACGAGGCCGCCCTCTGGGCCGTCAGGGCGGCGACCTGCCCCAACGCCCACGCCCACATCCTGGCGATCGCCGCCTGCTGCCTCGGGCTGGCCGGGCGCGTCCACGAGGGCCGGACCTCCGCCGGCGCCGTCCGCGCGGCCCGCCCCGGCTACCGCGTCGAGGACTTCCTCGCGGCGTTCCGGTTCGACGGGGCGGACGCGGCCCTGTTCCGGCAGGGCGCCGGACGCGTCGGGTTGAGTTGACGCCCGGCGATCGCGCGCCGCGGCAAGGGCGGCCCGGGGCGGCGCATTCGGTCATGAGAGGTGGCTTGGTTCGTCCGAACAGCTCCTGGGCGCTCGGTGAGTGGATCTCCGCCCTGGTTGGACCGGCCCAATCCCGGCTGTGCGTTGACACTGAGATCTGCAGTAAGCCCGGATGAGGGTGGACTTGGGCGGATGGAGTTGATCATGCCGCGGACCCGGCCCGGACGTTCGGCACGGTGACGACGGGGCCGGCCCGTCCCTCGTCGGCCCCGTCCTTCGTCGGGTGATCGGCGTCGAAGGTGCATCGCCCGTCGTGGCAGGGCGTCGTGACCCCCGCCCTGAGCGTCGGGGCTGACCTGCGCCCCTTGATGTCGCTCACCTGGAGCGGGAGCCCGTCGCAGGAGGCAGACGGGCGATGCGCAAGTCGCGGCTCACGGAGGGGCGGGTCGTCGCGAGCCTGGGCGAGCGGGGGCGGGGCGGGGCTGTGGCGGGGGCCTGCCGGCGCCACGGGGTCGGCGACGCGGCGCCGTGCGAGTGGGAGGCCCGGTTCGGCGGGATGGCCGTCTCGGACGCCCGCGGGCCGAGGGGCCTGCAGGGCGGGACCGCGCGGCGGGCGGCGCCTGCCGGGCGGCCAGATGCCGGACGGCGCCGCTTGCGAAGGACCGGGCTCGGGGAAGCGCTCGGGGAAGCGCTCGGGGAAGCGCCGACGACGCGGACCGCGCGGCGGGCGGCGGCCCGTGACGGGCGAGGCGGGGCCACGAGCCCTCGGCTCGCGCCGGGCCTGCCGCCTGGTCGGCCCCGGTCGCCGGCCCCGGTCGCCGCCCCCGGTCGTCGCCCCCGGTCCGAAGGCCGTGAGGCGCGCGGGCCCGACCGCGCCCCGAGGGGCGCACGCCCACGCGCATGCGCGCGATCGCGGCCGGGCGGCGGCGCTTCGGCGGCGGGCGGATCGGCTCGATGCTCGAGCGCGAGGGCGTCGTGACGAGCCACGGCGTCGCTCCGCCGCCCCTGCGAGGAGGAGGGCCCCGCCGTCGGACGGCGGCGGGGCGGGCCGCGCGGGCCGCCGGGACCGGGGAGCCGATGCCACCCCCCCCCGGCGGGCGCTGGTCGCCCGACGCCCTCGCGGACGCCTTCGGCCCGGGGCGCGCGGCGGCGCTTCGGGGGGCGCGGCGCTTCGGGGGGCGCGGCGCTTCGCTGGTCCTCGTCCTCGGAGCGACGGCGGGCGCTCGCGGCGAGCTGCGAGCACGCGCGCGGATGCCCGGCGCTCGCGGCCTGCACGGCGGTCTCGGGCGAGCGGGTCGGCCGGCCCGGCTCGACGCCGCGGTCGGGCCCCACGGCAGGCCCGCGACGATCGTCGGCGACGACGGGGCCGAGCCCACGAGCCGCGCGGTCGAGCCGCGCGGTCCTGCGCCGGCCGGGCGAGGCCGAGGTCGCCCGGGAACGCCGTTGCACGCTGGCGCCCGAGATCCCCGGCGGCCCGGCCATCGCCGCCCTCGCGCCAAGCCCCCTGACCGGCTGCCAAGCCCAAGGGTTCCCCTTGCGACCGAGCGCGTCGAAGGGCGGCGGTCAGTCGGATCGGGCGTGCGCACCCCACCGGCGCTCGGGAGCGCAATGCGGGGAAGCTGACGCTCTTCGGCGCGCAACCTTCGGAAGAAAAGCGGTTAATCGGAACAGGTGGCGGAGACGAAGGGATTCGAACCCTCGAGACGGTTTCCCGTCTACTCCCTTAGCAGGGGAGCGCCTTCGACCGCTCGGCCACGTCTCCGCGCAAGCGTCTAGCAGGATAACCCACGGAGGAACAAGGGCGAATTTCCATGTCAGCCTCGGCGGCGGCGCATCGACGAAACCCTTGAAAAAGCATGGAAAGGCATCGAATGCTGGGAAATGGTGGCAAGGATCCGGCAACACTCGATCCCCTTCGTTCTCATTCGGGGGCGATCCTTGGGGACCGACTGACCACCGCCCTTCGACGCGCTCGGTCCTGAAGGGGAGCCCTTGGCCCTGGCAGCCCGCCGCGACGCCTGGGGCGCAGGTGCGGGTGCGGGCGCGGGCGCGAGGGCGGCGGACGGGGGATCTCGGGCGCCCGCCGCGCCCGCGCGAGGGGGGTCGGCCGGCCCGAGCCGACGGGCGCGGGCGCTGGCGGGCGCGGGCGCGGCGCCAGCGCGCGAGGACGCGCTGGGCCGGGGCGGGGGCGTCGAACGCCTCCCCGCCCCGGCCCTCGTCGCGCAGCCGCCCGTCGCAGCTCGGCGAAGGCGTGCCGGGCGACCTCGGCCTCGCCCGGCCGGCGCAGGGGGACCGCGCGGCTCGTGGGCTCGGCCCCGTCGTCGCCGACGATCGTCGCGGGCCTGCTGTGGGGCCCGACCGCGGCGTCGAGCCGGGCCGGCCGACCCGCTCGCCCGAGACCGCCGTGCAGGCCGCGAGCGCCGGGCATCCGCGCGCGTGCTCGCAGCTCGCCGCGAGCGCCCGCCGTCGCTCCGAGGACGAGGACCAGCGAAGCGCCGCGCCCCCCGATGCGCCGCGCCCCCGAAGCGCCGCCGCGCGCGTGATGGCCGAGATCGGCCCGATCGACGTGCTCGTCAGCAACGCCGGCTACACGCTCGCCGAGAGCATGGAGGAGATGACGCCCGACGCCTGGCGAGCGGAGGTCGAGGCCAACCTCTCGGGCCACTACCACGCCGCCCGCGCCGTGCTGCCGGGGATGCGCGAGCGGGGTCGCGGCGTGATCCTCAACGTCGCCTCGGTCAACGCGCTGGGGCACTACGGCAACCCGGCCTACTCGGCGGCCAAGGCGGGGCTGATCGGCTGGACCCGCGCGCTCGCCGTGGAGGAGGGGCGGCACGGCATCCGCGCGGTGGCGATCGCGCCGGGCACGGTGCGCACGCCGGCCTGGGCCGCCCGCGCGAAGGCCCGGCCCGACATCCTCGAGCGGATGGCGCGCCACTACCCGCTCGGCCGGGTGGTCGAGCCCGAGGAGGTGGCCGATCTGGTGGCGTTCCTCGCCTCCGACCTGGCGCGTGCCATCACCGGCTGCGTGGTGCCGGTCGATTGCGGGCTGACGGCGGGCAACCGCGTCATGGCCTTCGAGATCGCGGGTCTGGAGGGGTGAGGCGATGGCGACGCTGAGCGCGCAGGGCCTCGTCAAGCGCTTCGGCGCCGCCACGGTGCTGCACGGCATCGACCTCGACATCGCCGACGGGGAGTTCGTCGTCCTCGTGGGCCCCTCGGGCTGCGGCAAGTCCACGCTCCTGCGCCTGATCGCGGGGCTCGAGGAGGCGAGCGCGGGGCGGCTGGCGATCGGCGGGCGCGACATGCGCGGCGTGCCGCCCCAGCGCCGCGACGTGGCGATGGTGTTCCAGTCCTACGCGCTCTTCCCGCACATGAGCGTGCGCGAGAACATCGCCTACGGGCCCAAGGTCCGCGGCGAGGCGGTGGGCGGGCGGGTCGAGGAGGCGGCCGCGATGCTCGGCCTGACCGCCCATCTCGACCGCCGCCCTGCGGATCTTTCGGGCGGCCAGCGCCAGCGCGTCGCGATGGGCCGCGCGCTGGTGCGCGAGCCCAAGCTCTTCCTCTTCGACGAGCCGCTGTCGAACCTCGACGCGCAGCTGCGCGTGGCGATGCGCGCCGAGATCCGCGCGCTGCACGGGCGGCTGGGCAACACCGTGATCTACGTCACCCACGACCAGGTCGAGGCGATGACGATGGCCGACCGCATCGTCGTCATGGACGCCGGGCGCGTGGCGCAGGTGGGCGCGCCGCTCGACCTCTACGACCGCCCCGCCTCTCTGTTCGTGGCGGGCTTCATCGGCTCGCCCGCCATGAGCTTCCTCAACGGCCGGCTCGAAGGCGGGCGGCTGGGCGTCGCCGGGCTCGACCTGCCCGCGGCGCAGGGCGGGGCGCGCGAGGTCGTCGTGGGCGTGCGGCCCGAGGCGTTCCGCATCGCGGAGGGGGAGGGCATCGCCGTCACCGTCAAGGTGGTCGAGCCGATGGGCCCCGAGACCCACGTGCTGGCCGACCTCGACGATCCTTCCGCCGCGGCGAGCGGACCCGTCGAGACCGCCTCCGACCTGCGGATGGTCGTGCGCGAGCGGCCGCGGCTCAGGCCCGGCGACCGGCTGCGGATCGCCCTCGACCCCGCCGCCGCGCACCTCTTCGACCCCGAGACCGGCCTGAGACTGGAGGCGTCCGCCTGACGCGGCCGGCGCGCGCCCGAGGCCGCCCCGCGGGGCGCGCGCGTCAGCGCACGACCGCCTCGCCGCCCATCACCATCCCCTCGACCCGCAGCCGGCGGTCGGTCCACATCGTCTCGCCCGCCGCGTCGGTGAGCGCGAAGGGGCCGCCCCGCTCGACCGAGAGCAGCGTGAGGTCGCCGGCCGAGCCCGGCGCGAGCGAGCCGAGGTCGCCCCGGCCCAGCGCCCGCGCGGGCCCCGCGGTGGCGAGCGCGATCACCTGCGCCAGGGGCACGCCG
The DNA here is from genome assembly GCA_963799455.1 of uncultured Alphaproteobacteria bacterium. Lineage (GTDB taxonomy): Bacteria > Pseudomonadota > Alphaproteobacteria > Rhodobacterales > Rhodobacteraceae > CAWCXF01. The sequence continues at coordinate 1,783,908 of CAWCXF010000008.1, forward strand.
AGCGCCAGGAACTTGGTCATCGTCACCAGGTTGTCGAAGGCCGGGCCGTCCGCGCACAGCGCGTGCACGTCCGACGAGATCGCGTCGGGCAGGAAGCCGTCCTCGACCATCGCTCGCGCGACGGGGAACGTGAACGACCCCATCCCGTGGCCGACGTCGAAGAGCACGCCGCGCGCGCGGGCCTCGCGCACCGTCTCGCGCACGGCGCCCTCGGCCGTGATCGCGGCGTTGGGGAAGCCGCGATGGCAGTGGGTCAGCACGTCGCCGGGGCGCAGCAGCACCAGCACCTCGTCGCGGCCCGGCGGCGGGAAGTCGACATGCGCCATCACCGGCAGGCCCGCCTCCTCGGCGACCTCGACCGCGATGCGCACCGGCACGAGGCCGGAGGCGCCGCCCGCGTTGCGCCCGGCGCGGACCTTGATGCCGACGACGTGCTCGGGGTGCGCGCGCGCGGCCTCCAGGCAGTCCTCGGCATCGAGCAGCCGAAGGTCGGCGCACTCGCCGACCGACACGCGGCGCCCGAAGCCGAAGATGCCGGCGAAGGAGACGTTGAGGTAGGCCAGGATCCGCACCGCGCTCGGCTCGATGAGGTGGCGCACCAGGCCGCGGATGGTGCCGGCTCCCGGCGCTGCCGGCGTCCACCAGCGTGGTGCAGCCCGAGCGCCGCGCGAGGGGGTCCGGATCGACGCCGAGCGAGGTCGCGTCGGCGTAGACGTGGGTGTGCAGGTCGATCAGGCCGGGCGCCACGATCAGGCCCGCCGCGTCGATCACCCGAGCGTCCGGCGGCGCGCGCTCGACCACCCGGCCGTCCGCGACGTGAACGTCGCCCTCCGCGTCGAGCCCGCGCGAGGGGTCGATCACCCGGCCGCCACGGATCGTCAGGCTCATGCCGGATCGACCGCGCGCCCCTCCTCGATCGAGCGCCCGGCGGCGGGCGCGATGCGAAGGCTGCTCACCGCGGCCTCCATCGACCCGCCGAGATCCGAGATCCCCGCGGATCGCGCGCAGGACGTGCGCCTGCTCGCGGTCGCGCCGATCCCGGGTGTCCGGCCCGTCCCGCATCGGGGCGATCTCGTCGCGGTGCACGCGGTCGTGGAGCCGGAGGCCCCCCTCGGCTCGGTGGATGCGCCGCGCCGAGGTCTCGGTGTGCCGGCCGATGTCGGCGGAGTTCGACAGCGCCCCCTCGCGCGGCACGCCGTCGGATCGGCCCGCGACGATGGAGACGGATCCCTTGGGCCCCACCACCCCCTCCACGACGTGGGCGGCCTCGCTCGTCATCGGGCCCCGCCCGCCTCGTGCCGCCCGCCTCGTGCCGGCCGGACGCGCCTGCGTCGAAGGCGGCGTGCAGGTGGCCGTCGTTCTGCCTGGCGGCGTCGTCCCGGCGGCTCGGCGCCGATGCCGTGGACGCGCACGGGGGGCGGGCGCCCACGAGCCGGCCCGTCACGTCGAGATGGTGCGCGCCCCGATCGACGATCGGCGTCGGCGAGCCGCTCAGGTCGCGTCGCCACGGATGGGCGGCGCCCGAGGGCTGCTGGTCGAGGTCGAGGCGCATGACGAGCGGCCTGCCCATGGCGCGGCCGACCTCGACCGACCTCTCCCGGGAGCGAGGCCCGCGCAGGATGCGGCCGAGCACCAGCGTGCCGCCGCGGGCGCGGGCCGCCTCGACCATCCGTCCGGCGTCCTCGATGCCGGTGGCGATCGGCGTCTCCGTCTCCATGAGGTCCTGGGCGCCCGCCCCCCATCGCCCGGATCGCGTCGTCGCCGCGCGGGTCGGGCCAGGCGTCGATCGACACCGCCTCGGGCCGCGCGGACCCCATCGCCTCCTCGAAGCCCTCGAAGAGCGGATGACCCCCGAGCGCCGCGGGGATCTCCTTCGAGCTGATCGAGCGGCTCATGGGCCCCGCGATCTCGAAGCCCTCCGAGCGGTGGCAGGCGGAGGCGTGCGACGCGCCCCTGTCGCCCGGGCCCACCTTGCACACCCCAGCCACCCGGCATCCTCCCGTCCCCCTCCCTGGCCCTGCACGGCCGCGTCGAACGTCGTCGCGCGCGGCCCCTCCACCTCGACCGCCTCCCCGTCCTCGCCCAGCGCGCAGCCGTCGGCGTCCGCCCGGACCCGTCCGTGGTCGAAGCCGTTGGCGGGGGCGACGACCTCGTCGGCGAGCGATCGCGTCGCGTCGATCCTCTCGGGGCCGATGGCGAGCACCGCGATCGCGTCGAAGACGGACCGCCAGCTCGCCTGCTCGTGCCAGCCCCAGCCCTCTCGCGCCTCCGTGTCGCCGGCGGACACGGCGATCTGCCGGAGGATCGACGGGGTGGCGACCCCCCCTTCCTCCTCGGGCCCGAGGTTCGAGGTGAGCGTCGGGGACTGGGCGGCCACGGTCTCCACGGCGGCGGTCTCCACGGCGGCGCGCGGGCCGGCCTCGGCGAACTCCGGCCCATCCCCCCGCGGATGAAGGCGTCGAGCGCGCCGAAGGGCTCGCCCATCGGCGGCACCTCGATCCGCGGCGCGCGCGAAGCCCGCGAGGCCGACGCGCCCGACAAGTTGCGCGATCCAGGGCCCGTCGGGGGGCTCGCGCCCGATGTCGAAGGGGATGTCGGTGTCGAGCCGGCACCGGGGCAGGCGGCCCGCCTCCCGGAACACCGGCCCGATCTGCGCGCGGGCCGGGGAAGGGCGTGCCGTCGAGCGGCCCCTCGCCCTCGCTCGGAGGGGCTCGCTCAGGGGGGGCAGCCCCGACATCGACCGAAGGAGCGTGGTCTCGCCGCAGCCCGAGGATCCGGCGATCGAGACGATCTCGCCCTCCCGGACGCCGAGGGAGCAGCCGTCGAGCGCGAGGAGCGGCCCCTCGCCGGTCGCATGGGCCCTGCGCGCGCGCGCCCTGCATGTCGAGCCTCACGGGATCCCGCCGCCTCCTCGCGCATGAGCCCCCTTGCCGCGGCGGCCCGAGCGTCCGGCCCGAGCGTCCGGCCCGAGCGTCCGGCCCGAGCGTCCGGCCCGAGCGTCCGGCCCGAGCGTCCGGCCCGAGCGTCCGGCCCGAGCGTCCGGCCCGAGCGTCCGGCCCGAGCGTCCGGCCCGAGCGTCCGGCCCGAGCGTCCGGCCCGAGCGTCCGGCCCGAGCGTCCGGCCCGAGCGTCCGGCCCGAGCGTCCGGCCCGAGCGTCCGGCCCGAGCGTCCGGCCCGAGCGTCCGGCCCGAGCGTCCGGCCCGAGCGTCCGGCCCGAGCGTCCGGCCCGAGCGTCCGGCCCGAGCGTCCGGCCCGAGCGTCCGGCCCGAGCGTCCGGCCCGAGCGTCCGGCCCGAGCGTCCGGCCCGAGCGTCCGGCCCGAGCGTCCGGCCCGAGCGTCCGGCCCGAGCGTCCGGCCCGAGCGTCCGGCCCGAGCGTCCGGCCCGAGCGTCCGGCCCGAGCGTCCGGCCCGAGCGTCCGGCCCGAGCGTCCGGCCCGAGCGTTGTGACTCTCCTACGAGGCTGTCAAGCGGAACGCTCGCGGATCCCGTGGGGCGCAGGGCTCGGTTCCCGCAAGGGAAGGGGGCCGCCTGACGGGGGATGGTGCGATCCGCCATGGCGGTCCGCGACACGGGCGGTGGGCTGCGAGGGCGGGCGCGCGCCGACCAGGTGCGATCCTTCGGTGTCGCGCTCGCCTCGCGCGATCGGGGCGCGTCGTCGCCGCGCCCTTCGGCCGAAAGGGCTCCCGGCGCGACCTCGACTGCCAAAGGTCGAGTCCGCCGCGCGTCGATCGGATCGCCGAGGGCCACGTCGTCCGGCCCCGGCCGGCGTCCTGGCGGCACCGCTCGGGCCGCTCCCGCATGGTCCCGCCGTTCCCCTCGGGCCGGACATGTCCACCCGCCTTTCGGCTCGTGCGAGGGAGCGGCCCTCCGAGCGCGTCGCGTCCGCCGCCCGTGCCGGGCGGGGGCTCAGCCGAAGGCGGTGTCGTAGAGCAGCTTGACGTTCAGCACGAGGATCAGGCCCGTCACGCTCCACGACAGCACGACGGCCCAGCGGGGGATGACGAAGGCGCCCATCGTGCGCCGGTCGGAGACGAACCGCACCAGCGGGATCACCGCGAAGGGCAGCTGCATCGACAGGATCACCTGGCTCAGCACCAGCAGCTCGGTCGTGCCGCGCTCGCCGTAGAGCGCGGTCACCGCGATCACCGGGATGATGGCGAGCCCGCGGGTGAGCAGGCGCCGCGCCCAGTGGGGCAGGCGCAGCCTCAGGAAGCCCTCCATGACGATCTGCCCGGCGAGCGTCGCCGTCACCGTCGAGTTCAGCCCCGAGGCGAGCAGCGCCACGGCGAACAGCGTCGAGGCGATGCCGAGGCCCAGGAGCGGCGAGAGTAGCCGGTAGGCCTGGTCGATCTCGGCCACGTCGGCGTAGCCGCTGTCGTGGAAGGCGGATGCCGCGACGATGAGGATCGCGGCGTTGACGAAGAGCGCCAGCGTCAGAGCGATCGTGCTGTCCGCGGTGGCCCACTTGATCGCGTCCCGGCGGCCGGCGTCGGTGCGCTCGTAGGCCCGGGTCTGGACGATCGAGGAGTGCAGGTAGAGGTTGTGGGGCATCACGGTCGCGCCGATGATGCCGATGGCGATGAAGAGCATCTCCGGCCGGGCGACGATCTCGGGCGAGGGCACGAACCCGCCCAGGATCTCGGCCACCGGCGGGGCGGCGGCCACGATCTGGATCGCGAAGCTGAGCGCGATGACGACGAGGAGCGCCACGATGAACGCCTCCAGCACCCGGAAGCCTCGGTTCATCAGCAGCAGCACCAGGAACGCGTCGAGCGCGGTCAGGGCCGCGCCGGCGATCAGCGGGATGCCGAAGAGGAGCTGGAGCGCGATCGCCGTGCCGATGACCTCCGCCAGGTCGGTGGCGACGATCGCCAGCTCGCAGGCGAGCCAGAGCATCAGGTTCACCGGCCGGGAGTAGTGCGCGCGGCAGGCCTGGGCGAGGTCGAGCCCGGTGGCGATGCCCAGGCGCGCGGCCAGCGCTTGGAGGAGGATCGCCATCAGGTTCGACAGCATGATGACCGACAGCAGCGTGTAGCCGAACCGCGCCCCGCCCGCGAGGTCGGTGGCCCAGTTGCCGGGGTCCATGTAGCCGACCGACACCATGTAGCCCGGCCCCATGAAGGCCAGCAGGCGCCGCAGCCACGGCCCGCCCTGCGGCACGCGAACCGAGGCATGGACCTCGGGCAGGCTGGGCAGGACGCCCCGCTCGGTCCCGGAGCGCCTCCGGGCGGGGCGGGGGGGTGCGGGGGCGTCGGTCATCGGGCGGCGTTCTCGAGGCGCGAGGGGGGCGGCATGCCGCGGACTTACACCGAGCTTCAGAGTATGCAATGGGCTATATCGCGCGCGGCGCCGCGCGCGCCCCGTGGCGCATGGCCGCGGCGTCCCGGGGCCGTGGCGCCGAAGGGCGTGCGGCCGTCGGCGGGCTCGCTGTCGAGGGGCGGGCTCGCGTGCTATGGACGGCCCGGGAGCCGACGGCCCGCGCGCTTGCGAGGCCATGGATCGAGGAGGTGGACATTGCCGGGCGCACGCCGCTTCACCCCGAGGGGCAAGCCCCTGCCGGACGCGGGCAGCCATTCGGAGGGCTTCCGCCAGACGCGGGAATCCGTCCGCAGCGCGCTGACGGAGGACTATGTCGAGCTCATCGCCGACCTGATCGAGGACGGCCAGGAGGCGCGCCAGGTGGACATCGCGGCGAGGCTCGGCGTGTCGCAGCCGACCGTGGCCAAGACGCTCGCGCGGCTCGACGCCGAGGGCCTGGTCTCGCGCCGGCCCTATCGCGGGGTGTTCCTGACCGAGGCGGGCCAACGGGTCGCGCAGGAGAGCCGGGCGCGCCACCAGACCGTGGAGGCCTTCCTGCGCTCGCTCGGCGTCAGCGCCGAGACGGCGCGGGTGGACGCGGAGGGGATCGAGCACCACGTCAGCGCCGAGACGCTCGACGCCTTCCGCAGGGCGATGAGGAGACCGTCCTAGAGCGCCTTCGGACCCGACCGGATCGGCTCGGGCGCTCCGGGCTCCTTCGCGGCCGCATCGTCCGGGCGCCAGACCGGCTCGGCCGGGCTGGAAAGACGCTCTAGCCGGTCGATGGGCGGCGCGCGCCCGGTCCCGCGCCGGTGGCACGGATGCCTCCCCGGCGTCGGGCTCCCCGGCGCGCGAGGGGCGTGCGCCGGAAAGGCCTGTGGGGCCCGCCGATCGGGGGGCGACGCGTCCATGCGCCTCGTGCCGGCCCGTGAGGCGCGCCCAGGATGGGTCGGGACCGCGCGATGGAGGCCGATCCCCGGGGACCGTGGACCCCGACGCCGGGACGGGCCCGGCCGCCGGCACGTCCCGCACGAGCTCCGCGGGCGACGACGCGCCCTGTCGAGCCTGCAAGACGTCGCCGAGCGCTTCGGCGCCATCGACGCGCTGCGCGGCGTCGCCTTCTCGGTCGACGCGGGCGGGGACGTGGCGCTCCTGGGCGACGGCGGCGCGGGCGAGTCCACGCTCGTCGAGATCGTCTCTGGCGGGCTGGAGCCCACGGCGGGCCGCGTGCTGCTCGACGAGCCTTCCGCGGCGCTTGGCGCTCGGCGTCGAGCCGAAGCGCCGCAGGGTCGAGACGATCGACCGCGTGCGCTCGCGCCCGATCTGGGTCGTGCTCATCAACCCCCGTCGCGGCGCGGGCCTTCGCCGTCGCCGACCGCATCGTCGTCATGCGCCACGGCCGGGTCGCGGGCGGCGTCGAGACCATGCGCGCGAGCCCCGAGGCGGTCGTGCGCACGGTCGCCGGCGCGATCGAGCGCATGGGCGCCACGGCATCGGCAGAGGGGATGGACGCATGAGACGAGCGCGACGGACCGAGACGGGGCGCCGGCGGTGGCGGCGTCCTTCGCCGCGACGGCCCGGCGCAGGGGAAGGGGAGCATCCGCCACCTGATGCCGAGGCTTCTCGACGAGTTCCAGGCCGGCCCGATCGACGGGCCGACGACCTCCATGGACGACGTCGGCCACGAGCTGGCGGCGCTCGACGGACAGAACCGTGCCGACCTTCGGCTCGACCAGCTCGACGACGTGCTGGCGCTCGACCCCGCGGCGCCCGTCATCGCCTCGGTGGACTTCGACGCCATCGGGCCGCGCATCGAGAAGGCGCGCGCCGCGGGCGTGCCGGTGATGATCTTCGGGCGCCAGGTCATCTCCGTGGAGTCCGACCTCACCTCGGTCGCCGGCACCATCGAGATCGGCCAGCTCGCCACCCGTGAGGTCTCGCGGCTCCTGGAGGAGGAGAACGGCGCCGTGGAGGGCCTCGTGCTCCCGGTGCCGCGCGATCCGGGCGGCCCCGACACGCCCGGCATCCAGCGCGGCTTCGAGGAGGCGATGGCCGAGCGCCCCGAGGTCGAGGTCCTCACCCGGGCGGCTATGCATCGGCAGGACTCGAACGCGGGCTCGATCGTGCGGGACCGGCGGCTCACGAATCCCGACCTCGACGTCGTCTTCGTCCACGCCGCGCATCGCGCGGCCGCGGCCGTGCTGGAGGTGCGGGCAAGGAGCCCGGCGAACTGGTCCTGGTGTCATCGAACGGCGCGCCGGTCGGGCTCGGCCCGATCCGCGAGGGCTGGGAGCGGGTCGAGGTCGAGCAGCCGATGCACGCTCAGGCCGCGTCGCTCGCCATGTTCGCCGACCAGGTCGTGGCGGGCGAGGCGCAGGAGCCCGGCCGCTACGACGTGATCGGCGCGCCCTCGGATTCCGACGATCGAGGCCTGGGGCCCCACCGTCGAGATCCCGGGCGCGGTCGTCACCTCGCGGACCGTCGAGGAGTCGCGGTTTTGGGGCGGCCTCCAGGCGCCCGAGGATCCGATCGTCCCCGCCGAACGACCGCGCGCCGCCGCGGGCCGGCCGCGCGGGCAAGCGTCCTGGCGAGCGCGCCGTGACGGCGGCGACGCCTCCCGGCGAGGCGCCCGCGGCGCTCGGGCCGCGGCGGCGCGCCGTGATCGCGTCCGCGCTCGACACCCCCGTCCGGCTGATCCTGGTCGCGGCGCTGACCTCGTTCTCGCTCGCCATCCCGCGCTTCTTCCAGATCGGCGTCCTCGAGCGGCGCATCTTCGTCGGCATCGTCGCGATCGGGCCGCCGCTGACGCTGATCGCGGGCCAGATGGACCTCTCGGTCGAGTCGATCGTGGCGCTGGCCGCGACGGCGGTGGCGCTGATCCTCGGCACCGGCGGCGCCGGCGGCGCTCGGGCCGATGAGGGACCGAGGCGGCGGGCGCGCGGGGCTCACCGCCTCCATCAGGGGCCCGCGCGCGACGAGCCCCGGCCGCGGCCGCCACTCGGCCTCGAGGGCGGGCATCGTCGGCTTCGCCCGGGCGGCGGCGCTGGAGTCCGCACCCCCCGGCATCACGGTCAACGCGGTCGATCATGGCAGCATCCTGGCCGAAGGCATGGAGCGGGAGCGCGTTCGTCGCGGCGACGGAGCGCGCGATCCCCATGGGCCGGCTCGGCACGCCGCGCGAGGTCGCCCATGCGGCGCTGTCCCTCGCCTCCGACGAGGCCGCCCACGTCACGGGCACCCCGATGGTCGTCGACGGCGGACGGATCCTGCCAGAGGGCGATGGCGGCGGGCGCGCCCTCGCCCGCCACCCCCTCCGGCACGCTGCTCGTCGAGACGAGGGGGGGGCAGCCCTCGCACGATCGCGTCCGCGACCGGAAGGCGGAACCCCTCCGGCCGGCTCGTCGGCACGTGGCCTGCGGCGCCGTCGCAAGAGCCAGTCCGTCTCGCCGGCCGAGACGTAGGAATTCGGGCTCGACCCCCTGCGTGCCGCAGCCTCGGCAACTGCCTCGAAGCCCCGCTCCGCCGCGCCGCAGATCACGTGGCGCACGCCCCGCGGCGAGCCCGGAGCGCGAAGGCCCGGATGGCGCCCGCCTGGTTCTTCCGGCGCCCGACGCTGCCCGCCGCCGTCGGGAAGGGCGGCTCGACCCCGCCTCGCGGCACGGGCGCGGCCCGGTCCGGGGCGGCGCGGACCGGCGGGTGGACCGCCGCGCGTCCGGGCCGACGCGCCGTGGCGCGCCGGGCTGACGAAGACGGGGCCGGGGCGGGCGCGGTCGATCCCCTCGGGGACGGCGCGGCGGAGGGCCGCCATGTCGGCGGCGAAGGGGTCGGGATGCGTGATCGGGCCGAGGTCGCGGCAGAGCATCTTGTCCTTCGGCCCGAGCGCCGCGACGGCGATCGTGTGGGGGTCGAGGTGCGCCGCTTCGGCCGGACCCTCGGCACGAGCCGGGGCATCCGCTCGGAGAGGGGGCGCACCGGCGGAACCGATGCCTTTGGCATCCCTGCGGCGGCCGACGGCGCATGGCGGCGATCGGGGCGCGGTGGCGGGGCGGACCGTGGCCCCGACGGACGGGCGGGTCGCGCGCGAGGCGCCCGCGGGAGCGGGCCGCACCGGCCCGTGGGCGGGACGCGCCGCGCGGCGGGGGCGTCCAGGGGAGGGGGCATCCCGGCGGGGGCGGTGATCGACGGACCGCGGCCGGTGGCCGAGCGCGGGGCGGGCTGGATGCCGGCCCCGCCGCAGCCGGTCGCGGCCGGGTCCGGTCGCGGCTGGGGCGCGGCTCGCGGTCGGCCGAGGCGGCTCGCGCGAGCGGGCGCGGCCCTGCGGCCGGCGGCGTCGGCCGACCGGGCGGCGTGGCTGTCGCTCGACGGCGGGGTCGGAGCGTGGCCAAGGGCCGCGCGCGTCGGCCGAAGGGCCTTCGGGGGGGGTGCCGGCACGCGGTGGGCGCCGCGGGCCCGCCCTCGCGCCCGCCCTCATCCGGGCCCTTCGCCCGAGCCCGGCGCGGATGGCGACGCCGGCACCGGCCCCTGGCCGCCCCCCGCCGTCGGCGATGGCCGGGCCCGTCGCCGCCGTGGGGCTGGGGCCGCCTGCCCCCGGGATCGGCGACACCGTCGAGATCGCCCGTGCCGGGGTCGAGCCCGCCATGACCGGCGTGCGTGCCGGCGCCGGACGGCGCGTCCTTCGAGCCGGCGCCGGAGGGCGCGTCCTTCGAGCCGGCGCCGGAGGGCGCGTCCTTCGAGCCGGTGGCGCGCGAGGCGCTGGTCCGGATCGCCGCCCCCCTCGTCGGCGGCGACGACACGACCTGGAGGCGCCGGCCTTCGGGCCCACCCCGGCCCATGGGCGACCCCAGGCTGGTCGCCGCAGCCCACGACACCCCCACGCCTTCGGCGATCGGCGCGACCCGTTCCCGGCGTTCGAGACCCTCCCCGCGCCGATCCCGCTCCCGGGCGCGATGCGCGCCGGCCACGGCGGCCGGCGTGGCCTTCATCCGCGTCGATCAGTGGGCCAACGCCCACGTCGCCGACGATCGCTCCCGCGAGGGCCGCGCGCCCGAGGGGCACCGCGCCTGCCGGGCGCCGGCATCGGCATCGAGGCCGACGCGACACGCGCGCCGGCCCCCGCCCGGGCCGCGCGCCGGGGCCTCCCGGTCAGCGGGTGGGGACGGGCGCCTCGCCGCGGTAGTCGTAGAAGCCGCGCTCGGTCTTGCGGCCGAGCCAGCCCGCCTCGACGTATTTCGTCAGCAGCGGGCAGGGGCGGTACTTGGTGTCGGCGAGCCCGTCGTGGAGCACGTTCATGATGGCGAGGCAGGTGTCGAGCCCGATGAAGTCCGCAAGCTCCAAGGGCCCCATCGGGTGGTTGGCGCCGAGCCTCATCGAGGTGTCGATCGATGTCACCGTGCCCACGCCCTCGTAGAGCGTGTAGACCGCCTCGTTGATCATCGGCATCAGGATGCGGTTGACGATGAAGGCCGGGAAGTCCTCGGCCGAGGCCGCGGTCTTGCCCAGGGACTCCACGACCTTCAAGCAGGTCTCCCAGGTCTCGGGGTCGGTGGCGATGCCGCGGATCAGCTCGACGAGCTGCATCACCGGCACCGGGTTCATGAAGTGGAAGCCCATGAAGCGCCCGGGCCGGTCGGTGCGCGAGGCGAGCCGGGTGATCGAGATCGACGACGTGTTGGAGGTCAGGATCGTCTCGGGCTTCAGATGCGGCAGCAGATCCTCGAAGATCGCGTTCTTGACGCTCTCGCGCTCGGTCGCGGACTCGATCACCAGGTCGGACGGCCCGACATCGGCGAGCCTGAGCGTGGTGCGGATGCGCCCCAGCGCCTCCGTCCTGGCCCCGGGCGTCATGCGCTCACGCGCGACCTGCCGGTCGAGGTTGCGCTCGATGAGCGCGCGCGCGCGGTCGAGCGCGGACTGCGAGACGTCGGCCATCGTCACGTCGTAGCCCGCCACCGCGAAGACATGCGCGATGCCGTTGCCCATCTGCCCCGCGCCGACCACGCCCACCGAGCGCACGCCGGTGCCGCCCGCGCCCTTCGCCGCGCGGTCCTGGGTCGAGAGATCGTCGGGCATCGCGCCCTCCCGTGGTCAAGCCGCCCGCATCGTGCCCGGCGCGGGCCCGGGCCGACCATCGCCGCAGAGGCGGGACGGGACAAGGCCCTCTGCCCGAGCATCGCGCCCGCCCGGAACCCACCCTGGGCCCCCTGTCGGGAAGGCCGCGCCCGATCCCGTCGAAGGGCGCGCGGGCTCGAAGCCGACCGCCATGCGAGATCGCGGCAACGGGACCGGATGCGACGCCGAGCGGGGATGGCGGTCCCGTCCCCGTCGGCGCTTCGGGAGGCCGCAGGCGGCGCCGCCCCCCGCGAAGGCGGGGGGCGAGCGCATCGGCCCTCGCCTCCGACTGCCAGCACCGAGGCCGGACGGGCTCCGCCGGGAGGGATCGGCGGGCTCCACGACCCGCGCCGATCGCGCTCCGCCCCTGCCCCCGCCACCGTTCTCCGCCGCCGCGAGGCGCGGGACGGCCCGCCAGCGGCCGCTCATCCCAGGCGCAGGATCAGCCGGCTCGGAACCGCGCCGCCTGCGGCCTCGCGCGCCCCGCATCCTCGAACGGCGGTCGATCCAGCCGCCCCTGGGACCGGCCAGGCCGACCTGGCGTCCTCATGCTCGCCGCGCGGTGGAAGCGGAAGACGCCGCAGGAGCCCTCATCGGACGCCATCCCTCATCGGGCGCCGGCCTTCAGGTCAGGCGCCGCTCGCGTCGGCGCCGATGGCGATCCTGCCGCCTTCGCCCCACGAGCCCCGCTGCCGGGCCGCGCGCGCGCGCGGCGCGCCCCGGCACGGCGCGTCACTGCTGCCAGGACTTGATCAGCTCCTCGTAGGCGATCGTCTGGGGCTCCTCGTCCTCGTTCTCCAGCTCGGGCTTGGGCGCGCCGGGCTGGGAGAGCCAGTACTCGGGATCCTGCTCCTCGTTCATGACCGGGCCGAGGTCGCCCTGGACGCCCGCGCGCTCGAGCCGTTCCAGCACGCTCTCCTGCTGCTCGCAGAGCGCGTCGAGCGCCTCCTGCGCGGTCTTGGCGCCCGAGGACGCGTCGCCGATGTTCTGCCACCAGAGCTGCGCGAGCTTGGGGTAGTCGGGCACGTTGGTCCCCGTCGGCGACCAGCGCACGCGGGCGGGCGAGCGGTAGAATTCGACCAGGCCGCCCAAGGCGGGCGCGCGCTCGGTGAAGCTCTCGTCCTGGATGGTCGACTCGCGGATGAAGGTCAGGCCCGCATGCGACTTCTCCACGTCCACGGTCTTGGAGGTGACGAACTGCGAGTAGAGCCAGGCGGCCTTGGCGCGGTCCTCGGGGGTGGATTTGAGGATCGTCCAGGAGCCCACGTCCTGGTAGCCGATCTTCATGCCCTCCTCCCAGTAGACGCCGTGCGGCGAGGGCGCGAGGCGCCATTTGGGCGAGCCGTCCTCGTTGGTCACCGGGATGCCGGGCTCCACCAGCGAGGGCACGAAGGTGGTGTACATGAACATCTGCTGGGCGATCTCGCCCTGCGCGGGGATGGGCCCCGACTCGGAGAAGGTCATGCCGGCGGCGGCGGGCGGCGCGTACTTCGTCAGCCACTCGACGTACTTCTCGATCGCGTAGACCGCGGCGGGCGAGTTTGTGGCACCCCCCCGCGCCATGCACGAGCCCACCGGCTGGGACTTCTCGTTGACGCGGATGCCCCACTCGTCCACCGGCAGGCCGTTGGGCTCGCCCTTGTCGCCCATGCCGGCCATCGACATCCAGGCGTCGGTGAAGCGCCAGCCGAGGCTCGGATCCTTCTTGCCGTAGTCCATGTGGCCGTAGACCTGGCCCTCGACGCCCATGTGGCTGAGGTCGCGCCCGGTGAAGAACTCGGCGATGTCCTCGTAGGCCGACCAGTTGACCGGCACGCCGAGGTCGTAGCCGTAGTCGGCCTTGAAGTCCTCCATGTTCTTCGGGTCGGTGAACCAGTCCTGGCGGAACCAGTAGAGGTTGGCGAACTGCTGGTCGGGGAGCTGGTAGAGCTCGCCGTCGGGCCCGGTGGTGAACTGGAGGCCGATGAAATCCTCCAAGTCGAGCGTGGGCGAGGTCACGTCCGCACCTTCGTTCGCCATCCACTCGGTGAGGTTGCGCGCCTGCTGGTAGCGCCAGTGGGTGCCGATCAGGTCGCTGTCGTTGACGTAGGCGTCGTAGATGTTCTCGCCCGACTGCATCTGGGTCTGGAGCTTCTCGACGACGTCGCCCTCGCCGATCAAGTTGTGGTTGACCTTGATGCCGGTGATCGCCTCGAAGGCGGGCGCGAGCACGGTGGCCTCGTACTCGTGCGTCGGGATGGTCTCGGAGACGACGTTGAGCTCCATCCCCTGGAAGGGCTGGGCGGCATCGACGAACCACTGCATCTCGGCCTCCTGCTCCTCGCGGGTCAGGGTCGAGCGCTCGATCTCCTCGTCGAGGAAGGCGCGCGCGGCGTCCATGTCGGCGAAGGCCGGTCCGGCGGCGATCAGGGCCAGCGCGGTGCTGGCGAGGTGGAAGCGTCTCATGGGTTGTCCTCCCGTTGGTTGTGGTGGCCGCGCCCTGCTTTCAGGGTCGCACCCTGCGTTCAGGGCCGCACCCTGCGTTCAGGGTCGCGGATGGTTAGCGCGCGCTCAGACCCAGCGGAAGACCGCAGCGGCGAAGAGCGCGCAAAGCGCGAGCGCCCAGAACTGGGGCAGGTCGGTGAGCCCGAGCCAGGCGAGGTTGATGAAGGCCGAGCCGAGCAGCGTGATGAAGAGCCGGTCGCCTCGGGTGGTCTCGATGCCGAGCGCGCCCACGCGCGGCGTCTCGGGGTATCGGATCGCCAGGACCGTGAACAGGATCAGGAGCGCGGCGATGGCCGCGAAGAAGGCCGCGGTGGGCCAGGTCCAGGCCATCCATGCCATTAGGAACTCACCCCCTCATTTCTTTTGGTGGGCCTGGACCATCCTACGAAACGGCGCCGGGAAGCTCGAGGCTTCGCTACCACTCTGATCCAGTGTTTTGTCGGATCGTATTCCTGAACAGGTTTAAAGGGAGCCCGAATCTCATGCGTTGGAAGAAGAACGTTCGGAACTTGCGTAGAGTGGTTGTCCTTTCCCTCAATGGGGACAGAGATGGTCGCCGGATTCCAAGCCGAACACTCCCCGAAGGTTGCTGTTCTGCCGAATTTTCCGCGCCATTTTCTCCTCCGGAAGCTTACCTGAACTTCGGCCACGACAACTCCCTGTGATCCCCTATTGTTGATTACAGCCAGACAAGTACTGTTCCTACCCAGCCTACTCTCTAAGGAATTGAATACATACACAGCCAGTCGCGGGCCTTGAAAGATCCAGCGCAAGAATCCGACTATGGCAATGAGAGTCGACAAGCCCGCACCATAAAGCGCAGTTATCTCAGTTGCGGTGAAGGCAGGCCGGTCCATCACACCCTCCCCAGCGCGAAGCCCTTGGCGATGTAGTTCCGCACGAACCAGATCACGAGCGCGCCGGGCACGATGGTCAGCACGCCCGCCGCCGCGAGCACGCCCCAGTCGAGGCCGCTCGCGCTGACCGTGCGGGTCATCGTCGCGGCGATGGACTTGGCGTCCACGGAGGTCAACGTGCGCGAGAGCAGCAGCTCCACCCAGGAGAACATGAAGGAGAAGAAGGCGGCGACGCCGATGCCGCTGGCGATCAGCGGCATGAAGATGCGCACGAAGAAGCGGGGGAAGGCGTAGCCGTCGAGATAGGCGGTCTCGTCGATCTCGCGTGGCACCCCGCGCATGAACCCTTCGAGGATCCAGACCGCGAGGGGGACGTTGAACAGCGTGTGCGCGAGCGCCACGGCGATGTGCGTGTCGAAGAGGCCGACCGAGGAGTAGAGCTGGAAGAAGGGCAGCGCGAACACCGCCGGCGGCGCCATGCGGTTCGTGAGCAGCCAGAAGAACAGGTGCTTGTCGCCCATGAAGCGGTAGCGCGAGAAGGCGTAGGCGGCCGGAAGCGCGACCGCCAGCGAGAGCGCGGTGTTCATCACCACGTAGATCAGGCTGTTGACGTAGCCCATGTACCAGGTGGGGTCGGTCAGGATGGTCTCGTAGTTGGCGAGCGTCGGGTTGCGCGGCAGCAGGCTGAAGCCGCCCAGGATCTCGGCGTTGGTCTTCAGGCTCATGTTCACGAGCCAGTAGATCGGCAGCATCAGGAACACGAGGTAGAGCGTCATCACCACCGCCGATCCGTTCGGGCGGAACCGGCGGCGCGCCCTCGTGCGGGGCCGGGCGGGCGCGAGGTCGCCGGGGATGGAGGCTGCGCCGGGGGCTTTGGCGGTGTCGCTCATGCGCCGTCCCTGCGGTCGAGGTTGGTCATGACGGTGTAGAACACCCAGGAGATCAGCAGGATCACCAGGAAGTACATCAGCGAGAAGGCCGCCGCGGGGCCGAGGTCGAACTGCCCCAGCGCCATCTTCACCAGGTCGATGGAGAGGAAGGTCGTGGCGTTGCCGGGGCCGCCGCCGGTGACGACGAAGGGCTCGGTGTAGATCATGAAGCTGTCCATGAACCGCAGCAGCACGGCGATCAGCAGCACGCCCGCCATCTTCGGCAGCTCGATGTAGCGGAACACCGACCAGCGCGAGGCCTGGTCGATCCTGGCCGCCTGGTAGTAGGCGTCGGGGATCGACTGGAGCCCGGCATAGGCCAAGAGCGCCACCAGCGAGGTCCAGTGCCACACGTCCATCACGATCACCGTGACCCAGGCGTCGATCGCGTCCTGGGTGTAGTTGTAGTCGATGCCGAGCGCGCGGACGGTCCGGCCGAGGAGGCCGATGTCCACGCGCCCGAAGATCTGCCAGATCGTGCCGACCACGTTCCACGGGATCAGCAGCGGCAGGGCCATCACCACCAGGCAGAACGACGCCCAGAACCCGCGCTTGGGCATGTTGAGCGCGACGAAGACGCCGAGCGGCACCTCGATCGCCAGGATGATCGCGCTGAAGGTGAGCTGGCGCCCGAGCGCGGCCCAGAGCCGGTCGGAGGAGAGCGTCTCCTCGAACCATTCGAGCCCGGCCCAGAAGAACACGTTGTTGCCGAAGGTGTCCTGCACCGAGTAGTTGACCACCGTCATCAGCGGGATGACGGCCGAGAACGCCACCAGCACCAGCATCGGCAGGACGAGGAACCAGGCCTTCTGGTTGACGGTCTTCATGGCGTGGCCTCCGCGCCGTGCTCCGCCGTGCGGCGTCCCGCCGGGCCGGGCGCCGTGCGGATCCTCCCGTCATCGCCCGGCTCGACCGGGCGATCCCCGGGGGGGGAGGGTCTCGGGTCGAGCCCGAGGACGACCGGGTGGTCCTCGCGGCCGGAGATCCCCGGGGCGCGCCCGGCGATGGCGGAGGCAGCGGCGCTCATGCCGCCTCCCTCCCCGCCGAAGGCTCGACCCGCCAGTCGTCGGCGTAGACGTTGACGTGGGCCGCGTCGAAGACGGCGCGGACCTCGCCGGAGGGCAGCGCCGCGCCCTCTGGCGCGATGGCGTCCAAGGGGCCGGCCTCGGTGTCGAGGCGCAGGATGCGGTGGCGGCCCACGTCCTCGACGCGGCGGATGCGCGCCGGGATGCCCTCGGCCCCCGCCACCACGCGCACGAACTCGGGCCGCACGCCGATCTGGACCCGGCCGCGGGGCGTGCCGTGGTCGGCGGCGAGCGCGATCTCGCAGCCCGTCACGCGCGCCGCGCGCCCGCGCACCTCGGCCTCCATGAGGTTCATGCCGGGCGAGCCGATGAAGTAGCCGACGAAGGTGTGGGCGGGGCGCTCGAAGAGCGCCTGGGGCGTGCCGATCTGGACCACGCGGCCGTCGTGCATGACGACCACGTGGTCGGCGAAGGTCAGCGCCTCGGTCTGGTCGTGGGTGACGTAGATCATGGTGTGGCCGAACTCGTGGTGGAGCGCCTTGAGCTGGGTGCGCAGCTCCCACTTCATGTGTGGGTCGATGACGGTCAGCGGCTCGTCGAACAAGAGCGCGTTGACGTCCTCGCGCACCATGCCGCGCCCGAGGCTGATCTTCTGCTTGGCGTCGGCCGTCAGGCCCCGCGCCTTGCGGTCGAGCGTGTCCTGCATGCCGATCATTGCCGCGACGGCCCGCACGCGCTCGGCGACGTAGGACGCCTCCGAGCCGCGGTTCCTCAGCGGGAAGGCGAGGTTCTGGCGCACGGTCATGGTGTCGTAGACGACCGGGAACTGGAACACCTGGGCGATGTTGCGCTCGGCCGTGGGCGCATGGGTCACGTCCGCCCCGTCGAAGAGCACCCGCCCCCGGCTCGGGATCACCAGCCCCGAGATGATGTTCAGCAGCGTGGACTTGCCGCAGCCCGACGCGCCCAAGAGCGCGTAGGCCCCGCCGTCGCGCCACACGAGGTCGAGCTGCTTCAAGGCCCAGTCCTCCTCGCGCGAGGGCGCGCGCAGGTAGGAGTGGGCGAGGTCGTCGAGCGTGATCGCGGCCATTCAAGCGGCCTCCGCGTAGGGCGCGGCCCGCGCCAGCGCCCCGCCCGGCTCGAAGAGGTAGACATGCGCGGGGTCGAGATGGACCGTGAGCGCCTCTCCGGGGGTCATCGGACGGACGCCGTGCAGGATCCCGGTCCAGCGCGTGTCGCCGTGGGCGAGGTGGATGAAGGTCTCCGACCCGGTGATCTCGAAGGCGGACAAATGGGCGTCGAAGGCGACGCGGCCGGGGGCGGGGCTCAGGGCCAAGTGGTTGGCGCGGAAGCCCGCGCGGTAGGCGCCGTCGGGCAGCTCGGTGGGCATGGCGCCGCCGCCCTCGAACTCGAGCCGCCCGCCCCGCGCCGTGGCGGCGAGGAAGTTCATCGGCGGGTCGGAGAACACGCGGGCCGTCTGCGCGTCCACCGGGCGGCGGTAGACCTGAGCGGTCGGCCCGAACTGGGTCACGCGCCCCTCCCAGAGGGTGGCGACGCGGCCGCCGAGCAGCAGCGCCTCCTCGGGCTCGGTGGTGGCGTAGACGAAGATCGAGCCCGCCTCCTCGAAGATGCGCGGGATCTCGGCGCGCAGCTCCTCGCGCAGCTTGTAGTCGAGGTTGGCGAGCGGCTCGTCGAGCAGCACCAGCCCCGACTCCTTGACGAGCGCGCGGGCGAGCGCGCAGCGCTGCTGCTGCCCGCCCGACAGCTCCAGCGGCTTGCGGGCGAGCAGCGGCGTGAGCTTCATCAGGTCGGCCGCGCCCCGCACGGCGGCGTCGATCTCGGCGCGCGACTTGCCGACGAGGCGCAGCGGCGAGGCGATGTTGTCGTAGACGCTCATCGAGGGGTAGTTGATGAACTGCTGGTAGACCATCGCCACGCGCCGGTCCTGCACCCGCATCCCCGTCACGTCCGCGCCGTCCACCCGCACGCGGCCCCGGGTCGGCTGGTCGAGCCCCGCCATCAGGCGCATGAGCGAGGTCTTGCCCGAGAGGGTGGGGCCGAGGAGGACGTTCATCGTCCCGGGCTCCAGCGTCAGGTCGGTCGGGTGGATGTGGACGCGGCCCTCCACGGACTTCGACACGCCCTCCAGCGTCAGCGTCATCGCGCCCCCCTCACTCGGCCGCCAGCCGCCCGCGCGCCCACCCCATCCAGGCGTCGAGCGCGGCGACCTCCTCGGGCGACATCCTGAGGCCGAGCTTCGATCGGCGCCAGACCACATCCTCGGCCGTGCGCGCGAACTCGCGCTCCATCAGCCAGCGCAGCTCCGCCTCGCTCAGCGTGGCGCCGAAGTCGCGGCCCAGCTCGGCGGCGCTCGTGGCGCCGTCCAGGATCTCGGCCGCCTCGGTGCCGTAGGCGCGCACCAGCCGCAGCGCCCAGCGCTCGTCGAGGAAGGGGTGCGCCTCGCGCAGCCCCGCCACCAGCGCGGGCGCGCCGTCCACCGGGAAGTCGCCGCCCGGCAGCGGCGCGCCGGCGGTCCAGGGGCCCGGCAGGCCGTCGAAGAAGGGCGCGATCTTGCCCAGCGCGTCCTCGGCGAGGCGGCGGTAGGTGGTGATCTTGCCGCCGAACACGTTGAGGACCGGCGCGCCCGACTCCTCGACGCTCAGCACGTAGTCGCGCGTGGCCGCCGTGGCCGAGCGCGCGCCGTCGTCGTAGAGCGGGCGCACGCCGGAATAGGTCCGCACGATGTCCTCGCGCGTGACGGGCCGGGCGAAGTAGCGCGACACGAAGTCGAGCAGGTAGTCGCGCTCCTCGGGCGTGCATTCGGGCGGGATGTCGGGGTCGTCGTGCTCGACATCGGTGGTGCCGATGAGCGTGAAGTCGCCCTCGTAGGGGATGGCGAAGACGATCCGCCCGTCGGTCCCTTGCAGGAAGTAGCACTTGTCGTGGTCGTAGAGGCGGCGCGTGACGATGTGGCTGCCGCGCACCAGCCGCACCCCCTCGCGGGCGTCGAGCCCCGCCACGCCGTGGATCACCTCGCCCACCCAAGGACCGGCGGCGTTGACCAGCACGCGCGCCCGCGCGGTGCGCTGCGCGCCGCCCTCGCCCTCCAGCACCACGGTCCAGGCGCCGCCCTCCCGGCGCGCGGAGACGACGCGGGTGCGGGTCTCGATCCCGGCGCCCCTCGCTGCGGCGTCGCGGGCGTTGAGCGCGACCAGCCGGCTGTCCTCGACCCAGCAGTCGGAGTACTCGAAGGCGCGCCGGAACCGCGGCTGGAGGGGCGCGCCCTCGGGCGTGCCGGGCAGCGCGATCGACTCGGTGCCGGGCAGCAGCCCCCGCCCGCCGAGGCGGTCGTAGAGCGCGAGCCCCGCTCGGATCGTCCAGGAGGGGCGGCGCCCGCGCGTCCAGGGCATGACGAGGCCCAGGAGCTTCGAGGTCGGCGTCTGGCCCTCGAAGCGCATGTCCGGCGCGTAGGGCAGCACGAAGCGCATCGGCCAGGAGATGTGGGGCATCATCCTGAGCAGCGTCTCGCGCTCCAGCAGCGCCTTCCGCACCAGGTTGAACTCCAGGTACTCCAGGTAGCGCAGGCCGCCGTGGAAGAGCTTGGTCGAGGCCGAGGAGGTGGCCTGGGCGAGGTCGCCCTTCTCGGCCAGCAGCACCGTGAGGCCCCGCCCGGCCGCGTCGCGCGCGATGCCGCAGCCGTTGATCCCGCCCCCGATCACCAGGAGGTCGTGATCGGGCTCGCCTCCGGGGCCGTGGGGTCGATCCTGCGCCATCGAGCCGACGCTACGGGGTTCGAGGACGAGGGGAAAGCGGGAATCTTCGCCGATGTTCGCTTTTCGTCGGGCGCGCGGTCCAGGGCTTCGGACGATCCCCTAGAGATGGGGCATACGGGGCGTTGCCGGCACGCGCTCGACCGGCTATCCCTGCGCCTGCATGTTCCTTTCGTTCGTATGACGCATGACCGCCCGCCTGCGCCACCCCCAGATCGTCGAGATCGCCCACCGCAGGGGCCGGGTCACGGTCGAGGATCTGGCCGAGCGCTTCGGCGTCACGCTCCAGACCATCCGGCGGGATCTCGGCGAGCTCGCCGAGGCGGGCCGGCTGGAGCGGGTCCACGGCGGCGCGGTGCTGCCGTCGGGGACGTCGAACCTCGGCCACGAGGTGCGCCGCGTGCTGGAGCCTGCGGCCAAGGCGTCGATCGCCGCGGCCTGCGCGGCCGCCATCCCCGACGCCTGCTCGGTGTTCCTCGGCATCGGCACCAGCGTCGAGGCCGTCGCGCGGGCCCTCTCGGGCCGGCGCGAGCTGATGGTCGTGACCAACAACATGATCGTCGCCGAGACGCTGGCTCGGACCCCCGACGCGCAGGTGATCCTCTCGGGCGGCTCGCTGCGGCGCGCCGACGGCGGGCTCGTCGGGCCCTTGGCGATGGGCGCCATCGACCAGTTCAAGCTCGACGTGGCCGTGATCGGCTGCTCGGCGCTCGACGAGGAGGGCGACCTGCTGGACTTCGACGTGCAGGAGGTCGGCGTCAACCAGACCATCCTGCGCCGGTCGCGCCGCACCTTCCTCGTCGCCGACGCCTCCAAGCTCACGCGCACCGCGCCCGTGCGGATCGCCTCGCTCGGCGCCATCCACACGCTCTTCACCGACCGGCCGCTGCCCGCGCCGCTCGCGGCGCGCTGCGCCGAGTGGGGCGTGAGGGTCGCCGTGGCGCCGCCGATCGGCACTCGGGCCTTCAGCACCGGGGCCGTCAGCACTCGGGCAGGTTGACGGCCAGGCCCCCCTGCGAGGTCTCCTTGTAGCGCGTGTCCATGTCGCGCCCGGTCTGGCGCATCGCCTCGATGCAGTTGTCGAGCGGCATGAAGTGGCGCCCGTCGCCGCGCAGCGCCAATGAGGCCGCCGACACCGCCTTGATCGCGCCCAAGGCGTTGCGCTCGATGCACGGCACCTGGACGAGCCCGCCGGCCGGGTCGCAGGTCATGCCGAGATGGTGCTCCAAGGCGATCTCGGCGGCGTTCTCGACCTGGGGCGGCGTGCCGCCGAGCGCCGCGCAGAGCCCCGCGGCGGCCATCGCCGAGGCCGAGCCGACCTCGCCCTGGCAGCCGACCTCGGCGCCCGAGATCGAGGCGTTGGCCTTGACGAGCCCCCCGATCGCCGAGGCCGTCAGCAGGATGTCGCGCACCCCCTCATGGGTCGCGCCGACGCAGTGGTCGCGCCAGTAGCGGATCACCGCCGGGACGACGCCCGCCGCCCCGTTGGTGGGCGAGGTGACGACGCGGCCGCCGGCGGCGTTCTCCTCGTTGACGGCCATGGCGTAGACGGCGAGCCAGTCGTTGATCGTGTGCGGCTGGGCCAGGTTGCGACCGCGCTCGGCCAGGAGCTGGCCGTGGATCGCCCGCGCCCGGCGCTCGACCCCGAGGCCCCCGGGCAGCGTGCCCTCCATCCGCAGCCCGCGCTCGATGCAGGCGTCCATCGCCTCCCAGACCCGGTCGAGCCGCGCGTCGAGCCCGCCCGCACCGGCGGGAGCGCCCGCACCGGCGGGGCCGTCCCGCGCGGCGGCGGGTGCTGCGCCCGTCGCGCGGGCCTCCTCGTTGGCGCGCTTCATGGCGGCGATGCTGAGGCCCGACCGCTCGGCCATGGCGAGCATCTCGCGCGCGGTGGCGAAGGGGTAGGGGCAGCCCGAGTCCTCCTGCGGCCCGCGCCCCGCTTCGCGCGAGCGCGCGAGCTCGGCCTCGGACATCACGAAGCCGCCGCCGACCGAGTAGTAGGTCTGCGTCAGGTAGGGGTGGCCGGCCGCGTCGAAGGCGCGCAGCCTGAGCCCGTTGGCGTGGCCGGGCAGGGGGGGGCCGTAGTCGAACACCAGATCCGTCTCGGGGTCGAAGGCCAGCGGTCCCAGCCCCGGCGGCTCGATCCGCTTGGTCCTTCGCACCTCCGCCTCGAGCCGCTCGGCCTCGTCGGGGTCGAGCGTCGCGGGCGTGAGGCCGAGGAGCCCCAGGATCACCGCGCGGTCGGTCGCGTGCCCGCGCCCGGTGAAGGCGAGCGAGCCGTGGAGCGACGCGCCCAAGCGAGCGAGCCGCCCCGCGCCGGGGATGATCTCGGCGCCCCCGCGCAGGTCGCCCAGGAACCGCGCCGCGGCCGTCATCGGCCCCATGGTGTGCGAGGACGAGGGGCCCACGCCGATCTTGAACACGTCGAAGACGGAGAGGAACATGGGCTCAGGGCGCCTGGTCGGAAGGGATCGAAGGCGCCATCCCCAGCACCTGGCCGCGACCGGCGCAGGGGCCTCGTGCCGGGCCTCGTGCCGGGCCTCGGACGACCCGAGCGCATGAGGGACGCGCGGGACGGGCGGGCGTCCCCGACGCGGCCGCGTCGGCGCGAGGGTCGCGGGCGGCCGGGACCGGGACCGCGATCCGAGCCTCCCCGGCCCGTCGGCCCGTGCCCGCCCCGAGCGGGGCGCCGGCGACCGTCGCGCAGAGGCGCCGAGCATCGCGCTCCGCGAGGCGGGCCGCGGCGATCCGCTCGTGCGGGTCTGCGCCCTCGTCTCGCCGGCCGCGCCCGCGGGCGCCCAGACGCCGCTCGCCTCCCCGCGTCGGCGTCGAGGCGGCGGCGCCGCCGCCCATGGCGGACGCCCGACGCCGATCCGAGACGCCCCGCCCGCTCACCCTGCCGCCGCCTGCTCGGCCCCGAACTCGGCGTTGCCGATCTCCAGGAGCGCGCGGACATGGGGGTGGAAGGAGCGCCAGACGTCGAGGCGGAAGCGCTCGGGGGCGTCGCGCCACAGCACGACCTGCACGGTGTCGAAGAGCGTGCGCCGGCCCTCGCCGGGCGCGATCCGGGCGAGGTCGCGCGGGCAGCCGATCGCCAGCAGCTCGGCCGCGAGCGGGCCCTCGACGGCGAGGGTCAGCTCGCGGTCGGAGAGGTCGACGAAGGCGTGCGGGGCGGCCTCGTGGATCGCGTCCATGGCCTCCGCGAGGCTCGCCGCGTCCTCCTCGGGCGCGGTGACGACCCACTCGTCGGGGCCGAGGCGCAGCGCCTCGCGGCCCTCGGCCCGGGCCCGCGAGCCGATGCGGCCCCTCAGGTCGAGGCCGAGCGCCGACCCGGCCGCCGCCATGTCGTCCGAGCCGACGCGCAGCGAGAAGCGCGCGACGGGGGCCAGGTCGCGCAGGGACACCGGGCCGTCGGCGGCCCGCGCCTCGGGCGCGAAGTCCTGCGAATGCCGCGTCATGGGCGTCCTCCTCGCGTCATGCGTTCACCCGCTCGCCTCGGGGGTCGTAGAACGCCGTGTCGGTCACGCGCGCGCGGCGCACGCCGCCCGGCATCGGCACGTGGACAGTCTCGCCGATGCGCCCCCGCCCGCCCGCGATCAGCGCCATGGCGATGGGACGGCCCAGCGCCTCGCTGCGGTAGGAGGAGGTGACGTGGCCGAGCATCGTCATGGGGATCGGCTCGCTCGGGTCGGCCACGACCTGCGCGCCCTCGACGAGCGGCGCGTCGCCCTCGGGCATCAGCCCCACGAGCTGCTTGCGGCCCGGCGCCGCGAGGTCGGGGCGCGCGAGCGCGCGCATCCCCACGAAGTCGGGCTTCGCCTTGCCCACGGCCCAGGAGAGGCCGGCGTCGTCGGGCGTCACGGTGCCGTCGGTGTCCTGGCCGACGATGATGTAGCCCTTCTCGGCGCGCATCACGTGCATCGCCTCGGTGCCGTAGGGCGTGACGCCGTGAGGCGCGCCCGCCTCCAACAGCGCCTCCCACAGCCGCAGGCCGTGGCGGGCCGGCACGTTGACCTCGAAGCCGAGCTCGCCGGTGAAGCTGATGCGGAAGAGCCGCGCGGGGATCGCCCGCGACGGTCGCGCGCGCGACCGACATGTGGGGGAAGGCCGCGGCCGAGAGGTCGAGCCCCTCCACGAGCGGCGCCAGCGCGTCTCGCGCGCGCGGGCCGTTCAGCGCGACCGTGGCCCACTGCTCGGTGGTGGAGGTGAGCCAGACGCGCAGGTCCGGCCACTCGGTCTGGAGGTAGTCCTCCATCGTCGAGAGCACGCGCGCCGCACCCCCCGTCGTGGTGGTGACGTGGAAGAGGCCGTCGGCGAGCCGCCCGATCACCCCGTCGTCGCGGATGAAGCCGTCGTCGCCCAGCAGGAGCCCGTAGCGGCAGCGGCCGGGCGCGAGCTTGGTCCAGGGGTTGGTGTAGAGGCGGTTCATGAACTCGACCGCGTCGGGCCCCGCGACCTCGATCTTGCCCAGGGTCGAGGCGTCGAAGATCCCGAGCGAGGCGCGCGTCGCGCGGCACTCGCGGGCGACGGCCGCGTCCATGTCCTCGCCCGCCCGCGGGAAGTGGCGCGCGCGGCGCCACTGGGCGACGGGCTCGAAGACGGCGCCGTGCGCTTCGGCCCAGGCGTCGATGGGGGTCTTGCGGACGGCCTCGAAGTGCCCGCCGCGGTGGTGGCCCGCGAAGGCGCCGAAGGTGGTGGGCGTGTAGGGCGGGCGGAAGGTGGTCAGCCCGACCTCGGGCGGCGCGAGGCCCAGCGCGTCGGCGGCGATGAGCAGGCCGCCCATGTTCGACAGCTTCCCCTGGTCGGTCGCCATGCCGTTGGTGGTGTAGCGCTTGACGTGCTCGATCGAGCGGAACCCCTCGCGCACGGCGAGCCGGATGTCCTTGGCCGTCACGTCGTTCTGGAAGTCCACGAAGGCCTTGGCGGTCGCGGGGTCGCGGTCGGTCGGCAGCTCGGGGGAGCGGCCCGCGCCGGCGCTCCGGTCGGTGTCGGCGCTCGGCCCGCGCTCCGGCCCGCGCTCCGGCCGGTGTCGGCGCTCCGGCCGGTGCCGGCGCTCCGGTCGGTGTCGGCGGTCGGATCGGCGGCGGGGCGGTCGGGCCCGACGGCGAGGTGGGACGGGGCAGCGGGGCCGTCCTCGGCCGCGGCACGGGCCTCGGAGGGCTCGCCTTTGGCGGTCGCGGACCCGGCCGTGGCGGGCGCGGGGGCGCCCTCGGTCCGGGCAGGGGCGACGGGGCGCTCTTGCGCGGCGGGCGCACCGGCACCAGCGGGCGCAGCGGCACCAGCGGGCACACCGGCACCAGCGGGCGCAGCGGCCCCGGACGCGCCGTCGGGGTCGTCCGCGCGCCGGACGCGAGCCATGAGGGCCTCGCGCCCGGCAGAGCCCCGTCCGGCCCCGGTCGCCTCGGCCCCGGCGGTGGCCCCGGCCTCGGCGCCGTCGGCGAGCGCGGCCTGGATGCCCCACAGCCCGCGCCCGGCGCCCGCGACGCGGCAGGCCTCGGCGGTGAAGCCGGGCAGGAAGGCGCGGCGCTCGTCGTCCCAGCGAAGCGTGCCCTTGGTGTGCGAGAACAGCGACACGTCGGGCGTCCAGCCGCCCGACATCAGGAGGCAGTCGCAGGGGATCGTCCGCGCGGCGCCGACGCGGTCGCCCTCCACGGGGTTCACGCGGACCGAGCGCACCCGCAGGCGGCCCCGCGTGCCGGTGACGGTGTGCGAGAGGTGGACGGGGATGCCGCGCGCCTCGGCCTCGGCCCGCAGCGCGGGCGCCACCTCGGCGCGGGTGTCCACGACGGCCTCGACCCGCGTGCCGGCGTCCGCGAGGTCGAAGGCCGCGTGCCAGGCGTCGTCGTGGGAGGTGACGACGACGGCGCGCTCGCCCACCCGCACGCCGTGGCGGTGGAGGTAGGTCCGGGCGGCGTCGCTGAGCATCACGCCGGGGCGGTCGTTGCCGTCGAAGACGAGCGGGCGCTCGATCGCGCCCTGCGCCAGCACCACGCGGGCGGCGCGGACCTTCCACATCCGCTCGCGCGGCACGCCGGGGGGCGGCTCGGCCAGGTGGTCGGTCAGCCGCTCGCAGAGCGCTACCATGTTCTGGTGGTAGTAGCCGATCGCCGTGGTGCGCGTCATCAGCCGCGCGCCGAGGGAGCGCAGCTCGGCGAGCGTCGCGTCGAGCCAGTCCCAGGCCGGGGCGCCCTCGATCCGCGCGGCAGGCTCGGAGAGGAGCGCGCCGCCCATCTCGGCGCCCTCGTCCACGAGCGTGACGCTCGCGCCCGCGCGCGCCGCCTCGCGCGCGGCCATCAGGCCGGCGGGGCCCGCGCCGACGACCAGCACGCCCGCGTGCGCGAAGCGCGAGGCGTAGCGGTCGGGGTCGGGCTCGGTGGGCGCCACGCCGAGGCCCGCGGCGCGCCGGATGACGGGCTCGTAGACGCGGTCCCAGAAGCTGCGCGGCCACATGAAGGTCTTGTAGTAGAAGCCCGCCGAGAAGAGCCGCCCGAAGGCGTCGTTGACCGCGCCCGCGTCGAGGCGCAGCGAGGGCCAGCGGTTCTGGCTCGTCGTCTCCAGCCCCTCCCAGACCTCCTGCACCGTGGCCCGCGTGTTGGGCTCGGCGCGCCCCGACCCCCGCGAGGTGCCGATGAGCGCGTTGGGCTCCTCCGATCCGGCGGTGACCGGCCCGCGCGGGCGGTGATACTTGAAGGAGCGCCCCATCAGGTGGACGCCGTTCGCCAGCAGCGCCGAGGCCACGGTGTCGCCCTCCAGCCCCTCGTAGCGGCGCCCGTCGAAGGTGAAGCTCACGGGCCGGCCATGGCGCACCCGGCCGCGGCCCTCGACGCGGTGGCGGCTCATCTCGCGCCCTCCGGGCTCGGTCGGCCGGACGCGGGCGTGTCCCCCAGCGAGGCCGGGTCCGGGGGCGGGGCACCGACCTCGTAGGTGGCGAGGAACCGGTCGCTCACCGTGTCGCGCACCGCGTTGAAGAAGCGCGCGCAGCCGTGGACGTGGCGCCACCGCTCGTAGTGGGGCCCGCGCGCGTTGGTGCGGATGTAGAGGAAGTCGCGCCACTCCTCGTCGGTCGCGGCGGAGGGGTCCATGGGGCGGACGACATGCGCCTGGCCGGCGTAGGTGAACTCCAGCTCCGGGAGCGTTTCGTCGCAATAGGGGCAGTGGATCAGGAGCATCGCAAACCCCCCTAGTGCGCGACGGCCGCGGCGGCGGCCTCGTCGATCAGCCGACCGGTGCGGAAGCGGTCGAGGGTGAAGGGCGCGTTGATCGGGTGGGGCTCGCCCTTGGCCACGGTCCAGGCGAGCGTGTGCGCGGCGCCCGGCGTCGCCTTGAACCCGCCGGTGCCCCAGCCGCAGTTGACGTAAAGGCCGGGCACGGGCGTGAGGCCCAGGATCGCCGAGCGGTCGGGCGTCACGTCCACCACGCCGCCCCACATCCTGAGCATCCGCATCCGGGTGAAGACGGGGAAGATCTCGCAGATCGCCGCGACCGCGTGCTCGATCAGCGGCAGGCCGCCCCTCTGCGAGTAGCTGGTGTACTGGTCCGTCCCCGAGCCGATCACCAGCTCGCCCTTGTCGGACTGGCTGATGTAGGCGTGGACCGTGTTCGACATCACCACGCAGGGGAAGCAGGGCTTGACGGGCTCGCTCACGAGCGCCTGGAGCGGGAAGCTCTCCAAGGGCATCCGCACGCCGGCGCTCTGCATCACCACGCTCGTGTGCCCGGCGGCCGAGACGGCGACCTTCTTGGCGCGGATGAAGCCCTTCGCCGTGTCCACCCCCTCGACGGCGCCGCCCGGACCCCGCCGGATGGCGATGACGGGGCAGTTCTGGACGATGTCCACGCCGCGGGCGGCCGCGGCCCGCGCGTAGCCCCAGGCCACCGCGTCGTGGCGCGCGGTGCCCGCGCGCTCCTGCATCGCGGCGCCGAGCACCGGGTAGCGGGCTTGGGCCGAGACGTTGAGCGGCGGGCAGCGGTCCTTGGCCTCCTCGGCCGTCAGCCAGCGGTTGTCCACGCCGTTGAGGCGGTTCGAGTGGATGTGGCGCTGGAAGCTTTGCACGTCGTGGACGGTGTGCGCGAGCATCATCACGCCGCGGCGCGAGAACATGACGTTGTAGTTGAGCTCCTGGGAGAGCCCCTCCCAGAGGTCGAGCGAATGGTCGTAGAGCCGCGCGCTCTCGTCGTAGAGGTAGTTCGAGCGGATGATGGTGGTGTTGCGCCCGGTGTTGCCGCCCCCGAGCCAGCCCTTGTCGATCACCGCCACGTCGGTGATCCCATGCTCCTTGGCGAGGTAGTAGGCCGCGCCCAGCCCGTGCCCGCCCGCGCCCACGATCACCACGTCGTACTCGCGCTTGGGCTGCGCGTCGGGCCACTGCTCGCGCCAGCCCTGATGGCCATTCAGCGCGTTCTTGACCAAGGCGAAGGCGGAGAAGCGGGTCATCGGCGGTCTCCCGGCGGGGCGCGCCGGCGGACGCGCGTCCGATCGCGTCTCCTTAACGGATCCGTTCGGCCGTGAGTGGACGAATGCGACGCAGGGGTGGTAGATCCGCGACGAGGCCGCTGCGAGGACCGCGCCGATGACCACCCCCGAGCCCCACGCCCGCCTGCGCGTCGGCTTCGTGCTGGCGCCGCGCTTCACGCTCTCGGCCTTCGCCAACTTCGTGGACGTGCTGCGGCTCGCGGCGGACGAGGGCGACCGCTCGCGCCGCGTCCTGTGCGACTGGACGGTGCTCTCGCCCGACGGGGCGGCGGTGGCCTCCTCCTGCGGCGTGAAGGTCGCGCCCGACGAGCGGCCGGGCGACCCGGAGCGGTTCGACTACGTGGCCGTGGTCGGCGGGCTCGTGGACGAGATCGAGCGGCTCGACCCCGCCCATCTGGCGTTCCTGCACCGCGCGGCCGACCTCGGCGTGCCGCTGATCGGGCTGTGCACGGGGGCCTTCGTGCTGCACCGGATGGGGCTGATGGAGGGGCGGCGGACCTGCGTGAGCTGGTTCCACCACGAGGACTTCCTGGAGCGGTTCGAGGGGCTCCAGCCGGTCTCGGACCGCATCTTCGTGGTCGATCGAGGGCGGCTGACCTGCTCGGGCGGGGTGGGCTCGGCGCATCTCGCGGCCTGGCTGGTGGACCGCCACGTCGGGCGCGCCGCGGCGCGCAAGAGCCTCGCCATCATGATCATCGACGAGGCCGCCGAGCCCGACCACGCCCAGCCCGGCGCTCCGCTGGAGACGAGCACGCGCGACCCCTTGGTGCGCCGTGCGCTGATGGCGATGCAGCAGAGCCTCGACGCGCCCCTCTCGGTGGAGGCGCTGGCCGGGCGCCTCGGCGTGGGCCGCCGCCGCCTGGAGCGGCGCTTCCGAGAGGCGCTGGGCACGACGCCGGCGCGGGCGGGCCGGGCCGTCCGGCTGGCGCAGGCGCGCCATCTGCTCGCGGGCGGCGGCCGCTCGGTGGCCGAGATCGCGGCCGAGACGGGCTTCTGCGACGCCTCGCACCTGACCCGCGCCTTCCGCGCGGCCGAGGGCGCGACGCCCGAGGCCTGGCGCCGCGCGCGCGCCTCCTCGCCTTCCCGCGCGGTCCCGGCCGGGTAGCGGGGAGCGCGTCCGCGCCTCGCGGGGGCGGCCTCCTGAGCCTGCTCCAGCTCGACCCCGCGCAGGTCCGCTCCTCGCCGCGGGCGGGCTGCTCAGGGCGCCGTTCGGCCTCCGCTCGCCGGCCGCACGAGACGCGGCGCCGGCGCCCGGCCCGTCGCCGTCTCAGGAGGCGCGGGTGGGGTCGGTCATCGGGTCGGCCATCTCGCGGGCGCTGGGCTGGGGGGAGGGCGTCGCCGCGGAGGGGGAGCCGGGATGGCGCTCGATCATGCGGCGGACCCTGGGGGTTCCGTCGCCGAGGCGCAGCGCCCGGATGCGGTCGAGGTTGTCGGCGTCGGCCTTGGTGCGCCGCTGGGTGTCGCGCACGTAGTCGAGCCAGGTCGGCATGTGGAAGCGCTCGATCCACAGCTCGGGCTCGCCGAGGTCGCGCAGGAGCGTCCAGCGGCGCGCGCCGTCGCGGCGGCAGATGCGGCGGCGCTCGGCCATGGCGTCGAGGAAGGCGGGCACGTTCGCCTCGGCCACGCGGTGCTCGACGGTGACGACGATGGGGCCCGAGCGCTGCTCGACGGGCAGGGCGGTCTCGGGCTCGCGCCAGCGGTCGAGGGGGGCGAGGTCCACGTCCTCGATCTGGCCGAGCGGCAGCACGAGCCCGAGCCCGACGCTCGCCCCGAGCAGCGCGCCCGCGGCGAGGAGCGCGGGGCCGATGCCCTGGGCCTCGGCCGCCAGCCCGAAGGCCCACGCGCCGAGCGCCATGCCGCCGAAGGTCGCCATCTGATAGAGGGCCAGCGCGCGCGCCACGACCCAGCGCGGCGTGGACATCTGCACCGAGACGTTGAAGGTCGAGAGCGCCAGCACCCACCCCGCGCCCGCCGTCATCAGCGCCGGGACGGTGAGCGCCGCCGAGCCGCTTGCGCCCGTCGCCGCCGCGCCCGCGGCCATCGCCAGCGAGGCCGCGCGCACGATCGCCTCGGTGGAGAGCCTGCGCCGGAGCCACCCGCTCGACAGCGCGCCGCCGACCGCGCCCAGGCCGAACGAGCCCAGCAGCAGGCCGTAGGTCAGCGGCCCGCCGGTCACGAGGTCGCGCGCCACCAGCGGCATCAGCGCGGGCACCGCCGAGGCGCCCGCGCCGAACACCGCGCCGCGCAGCAGCACGGTCCCGATCCGCGGCGACATCGCCACGTAGCGC
Organism: uncultured Alphaproteobacteria bacterium; assembly: GCA_963799455.1. Taxonomy (GTDB): domain Bacteria; phylum Pseudomonadota; class Alphaproteobacteria; order Rhodobacterales; family Rhodobacteraceae; genus CAWCXF01. Next base: position 1,815,137 of record CAWCXF010000008.1, read on the forward strand.
AGCCCGTCGGCCATCGCCAGGTGGATGCGCTCGCGCGGCAGCGCGCGCGGCCGGACCTCGGGCCGCCAGCGCCACAGCACCACGATCAGGGCGAGGTAGCTCACGGCGTTCGTGGCGAAGGCCCCCGCCGCCCCCGCCGCGGCCACGATCGCGCCGCCGATCGCGGGGCCGACGGAGCGGGCGATGTTGAAGCCCATCGAGTTGAGCGCCACCGCGTCCGGCAGGGCCGCGCGGGGCACCATGTCGCCGACCGAGGCCTGCCAGGCGGGGTTGTTGAAGGCGGTGCCGCAGCCGATGGCGAAGGTGAAGCCCAGGAGCAGCCACGGCGTCAGCACCCCCGCCCAGGCGCACAGCGCCAGCAGGGCGGAGACGGCGAGCATGAAGCCCTGCGCGCCGAGCATGACCGCGCGGCGGTCGAGGTTGTCGGCCACGGCGCCGGCCACGAGCGAGAACAGCATGATCGGCAGCGCCGTCGAGGCCTGCACCAGCGCCACCTGCCGCTCGGAGGTCGAGATCTGCGTCATCAGCCAGGATGCGCCCACCGCCTGCACCAACGCCCCGAAGTTGGAGCTCATGGAGGCGAGCCAGATCGCGCGGAAGATCGGCACGCTGAACGCGGAGGCCGTCGCGCCGGCCGGCGCCGCGGCGGGCGGCGTCGGGGCCGATCCCGCGCCGGAGGGGGGCGCGCTGGAGGGGGTCGTGCTCACGGGGCCGGACTACGCCGAGCCGGGGCGGACGCCAAGACGGCGAAGGCCGCGACGCGCGCTCGATCGGCGGCCGTGGCGAGGCGCCGCGATCCCGCCGCGGCGGACCCTCGCCCCGCCGGGCGCGCGCGCCGAGCCGCCCGGGCCGTCTTCGCCATCGACAAGCCATGCGAAGGCGGTGTCAACTCGCCGCGGACCTTGGGGGGGCGCTCCGGGCGCTTCGGCTCCCGGCGATGCGGGTGAGCGCGCCGACCCCGGGGGGCGGACCGGCAAGCGTCGCGGGCCGGCGGGGAGGGGCGGGACGATGGGCGAGGTCTCGGGGGGCGGGGAGGCGGCGCGCGGCACGGCCATGCCGTCCGGCGCGGCGACGCCCTTGCCCCGGCATCGCCTTCCCGTGGTCGCGCCGAGGCCGCGCATGGCCGCCCGCGGCGCCTGCGAGAGGGTCGGCCACGGGCCGCGGATCCGCCGGCCGGCGCGCGGGGCCGGCATCGTCTCGCCGGGGCGCCCGCGCCCGGCCGTCTGAGCGCAGGATCCCGCCCATGCCCAAGATCCTCGTCCTCGACCCGATCGACCCCGCGGGGCTCGCCCTGCTGCGCGGGCGCGCGGAGGTCGATCTGGTGCACCTGCCCGAGCCCACCGAGCAGGCGATCGCGCGCGAGATCGCCGACGCCTGGGCGCTGGTGCTGCGCGCGCGCCGGCTCGCGCCCGAGCAGTGGCGCGCGGCCCGCGCGCTCGCGCTGGTCTCGCGCCACGGCGTCGGCTGCGACAACGTCCCGCTGGGCGACCTCCGAGCGGCCGGGGTGACGGTGGCGATCACGGCGGACGCCAACGCGCCCTCGGTGGCCGAGCACACGCTGATGCTGATGCTCGCCACCGCGAGGCGCGCGCGGGCCCAGGACGCGGCCGTGCGCGAGGGCCGATGGACCCTGCGCGAGGCCGAGAGGGCGGGGGATCTGCTCGGCGCGACGCTCCTGATCGTCGGGCTGGGCCGGATCGGGCGCGAGGTTGCGGCCCGCGCCAGCGCCTTCGGGATGCGCATCCTCGGCCACGACCCGCTGCTCGACCCCTCCGAGCGGATCCCCGGCGTCGAGCGTGCCCCCGACCTCGACGCTGGGCTCGCCGAGGCCGACGTCGTCACGCTGCACCTGCCCGCCGCCCCCGGGACGCGCGGGCTCTTCGACGCACGGCGCCTCGCGCGCTTCAAGGCGGGCTCCATCCTGATCAACGCCGCGCGCGGCGGGATCGTGGACGAGTCGGCCCTCTTCGACGCCCTCGACGCAGGCCCGCTCGCCGGCGCGGGCCTCGACGTCTTCGCCGAGGAGCCGGCCCCCGCCGATCATCCGCTTCTCGCGCGCGCGGATGTTCTGCTGTCGCCCCACAGCGCCGCGCTGTCGCGGCAGGGCGCGCGGCGGATGGCCGAGCACGCGGCGCGCAACGTGCTCGACTTCCTGGACGGCCGGCTCGATCCGCGCATGATCGCGGCCGAGCCCGGCGGCCGCCGGGCCTGATCCCCGACCCCGAGAGGACCGCCGATGCCCATCCCCGACCTCAAGGATCTCTGGCGGCAGGGGCGCGGCTGCGTCAATGGCTGGTGCTCGATCCCCTCGTCCGTCACCGCCGAGATCGCGGCGCTCCAGCCCTTCGACACGCTGACGGTGGACCTCCAGCACGGGCTGATCGACTACCAGACCGCGCTCGTCATGCTCCAGGCGATGGGCGCGAGCGACGTGCCGAAGCTCGCGCGCACGCGCTGGAACGAGCCGGGGCTGATCATGGCGCTGCTCGACGCGGGCTTCACGGGCATCGTGTGCCCGATGATCAACTCGCGCGCCGAGGCCGAGGCCTTCGCGGCCGCGTGCCTCTACGCGCCGCTCGGCGCGCGCTCCTTCGGGCCCACCCGCGCGGCCCTCGTGCACGGCGCCGACTACGCGCAGCACGCCAACGAGCGCATCACCCGGATCGCCATGATCGAGACCCGCGCGGCGATCGAGGCGCTCGACGACATCCTCGGCGTGGACGGGATCGACGCGGTCTACATCGGCCCCGCGGACCTGTCGCTGTCGCTGGGCTACGCGCCCTCGCTCGCGCCCACGGACGCGGAGGTGCTCGACGCCATCGCCACCATCCGCGACCGCGCCAAGGCGGCGGGCCGCTTCGCCTGCATCCACTGCGGCACGCCGGAGGTGGTGCGCGAGAGGCTCGCCGACGGCTTCGACCTCGCCTCGATGTCCACCGACACGCGGATCCTGTCGGCCGCGCTCGCCGAGAAGCTCGACGCGGCCCGGCCGGGGCCGGTCGAGGGCGTGAAGGCGGTCTACTGATGGCCCCCGGACCCGCGCCCGCCGAGCGGCTCGTGCGCGCCGACGCGCTCGGGGAGGTGATCCGGGCGATCCTGGAGCGCGACGGCTGCGACGGCCCGGAGGCGCGCGTCACGGCCGAGCATCTGGTCGACGCGACCGCCTGCGGCCACGACAGCCACGGCGTGGTGCGCGTCCCGCGCTACCACGACTGGATCCGCGCGGGCCAGATCAAGCCGCGCCAGCCGCTCGACGTGGTGATGGAGACCGACTGCATCCTCCAGCTCGACGGCCATTCCGGCATGGGCCAGCGCCTGGCGCGCGAGGCGACCGCGCTCGGCGTCGCCAAGGCCCGCGCGCAGGGGCTGGCGCTCGTCGCGCTCAGGCGCGCGGGCCATGTCGGCCGCGTCGGCGCCTATGCCGAGCAGGCCTGCGCCCAAGGCCTCGTCAGCCTGCACCTCGTCAACGTCGCGGGCGCCGAGATCGTGGCGCCCTTCGGGTCGCGCGCGCGGGCGACCTCGACCAACCCGGTGACGATCGGCGTGCCGAACGGCGGGGGGGGCGACTTCATCCTCGACTTCGCCACCTCGATGGTGGCCGAGGGCAAGGCGCTGATGGCGAGCCGCGGCGGCAAGCCCTTGCCCGACGACGCGCTGGTGGACGAGGGGGGCCGGGTGACGGGCGACCCGCGCGCGCTCTACGGCAAGAGCCTCGACGCGCCCGTCCCCGACCCCCGCGCGGGCGCGGGCGCGCTGCGCACCATGGGCGAGCACAAGGGCTCCGGCCTCGCGCTCGCCTGCGAGCTGCTCGCCGGCGCGCTCACCGGCAACGGCTTGAACGGCCCGGCTCGGAGCCCCTTCGGCAACGGGATGCTGTCGATCTTTCTCGACCCCGCCCGGCTCGACGATCGGGGCGGCTTCGCGGGCGAGGTGGCGGCCTACGTCGATCACGTCCGCGCGCTGCCCCCCGCCCAGGGCCACGACGCGGTGCTGATCCCCGGCGACAGGGAGCGGCGGCTGCGCGCCGAGCGGCGCCGCGACGGCCTGCCGCTGCCCGCCCGCGTGCTGGGCGGCATCCTCGCCGTCGCGCGCGAGGTGGGGGTCGAGGTCGAGGAGGAGGCGCTGCTGATGCCTCCCCGCGGCTCGGCCGCCTGAGGCGCGCCCCGCGCTCCGAGGGGAGCGGCGGGCCGCGACGATGCGGGCGGCCCGCCCGTTCAGCCCGCGCGCGGCGGCGAGGCCTCCGCGTCTCTCAGCGTCCGCAGCCAGTTGCCGCGCGCGACGCGGCCGATCAGCGCCTCGTCCCAGCCATGCGCGCGCAGCGCCCCGATCAGGCGCTGGAAGCCCGAGGCGTCGCCGATCGCCGCGGGGGGCGGGGCGCCGTCGAGGTCCGAGCCCAACGCCACGCCGCCTTCGCCCAACCGCTCGACCAGGTGGTCGAGGTGGCGCACCATCACGTCGAGCCCGGTGTCGCGGTCGCGCCTGAGGTCGGGGCGCAGGAAGGACGTGCCGAAGTTGAGCCCCACCACACCGCCGGTGTCGGCGATCAGGGCGAGCTGGTCGTCGGTCAGGTTGCGGCTGGTGGGCGCGATCGCGTGGGCGTTCGAGTGCGTGGCGATCAGCGGCCGGCGTGAGGTGCGGGCCACGTCGCGCAGGCCGGCCGCGTTGAGGTGGCTGGTGTCCACGAGGATGCCGAGATCGTCGCAGGCGCGCACCAGGGCGCGGCCCGCGTCCGTCAGGCCGGGGCCGCCGTCCTCGGCGGTGGTCCCTGCGCGGAACGGCGCGCCGGTGGCGAAGGCGTTGGCGTGCGACCAGACGAGCCCCAGGGAGCGCAGCCCGGCCGCGTGCAGCACCTCCAGCGCGTCGAGCCCCGGGTCGATCGCGTCCGCGGCCTCCAGGTGCAGGACGGCGGCGAGCGAGCCCTCGGGCGCGGCCTCGACCTCGGCCGCCGTCCGGCAGGGGCGCACGGCCCCGTCCGAGGCGCGCGCCATGCGCCTCAGGATGGCGATCTGGGCGAGGACGACCGCGAGCGCCTCGGGCGGCGGGCGCGCCGCGCCGCCGCGCGCGGGCGGCACGAAGCAGGCGAAGAGCGCGCCGGAGAGGCCCCCCGTCCGGGCGCGGGGAAGGTCGAGATGGTCGTAGGGGTAGCGCCCGCCGAAGCGGCCCTCCGGCGGCTCCGGGCGCGGGGCGTCCGGGTCGAGGAAGGCGCGGCCCCCGTCGTCGCCCCGGGCCCAGAGCTTGGCCAGCGCGTCGTTGTGGCCGTCGAAGACGGGGACGGGCGGGTCGTCCTCGACGGACGCCGAGCCGTCGCCCGCAGCAGGCGCGGGGGGGCGGGAGGCCTCGGGGGCGGCGGGGTCGTCGGGCTCGGGGGACATGGGGGACCGGCTTACGCGAAGGGGGCGTGGATGTCCCGCCATCCTCCGCGTCGTCGAGGAGGCCCTAGGGCGCGCGGCCTCGGGGTCCGGTGCGTCCGTCCGATCGCCTGCTCGGCGAGCGGCCCCGGGCCGGCGGGATCGGCAGGGCCGGAGACGGCCCGGCCACCCCACCCGTCCTGCGCATGGCAGGCCGAGGCGAAGGGCGCCGTCCTTCGGGATCGAGTGGCGTCGGCCGCGCCGTGCGAGGCCCATCTCGGCACGGTCGGCACCCTCCTTGCGCCGTCGGCGTCGCCCGAGCCGGCTCCAAGCCCTCCGCCGCACGGCGCGCACGGCCGAGGGGGCGTCCCCGGCCACCGGCGTCGCGCGCCTGCTCCCGGGACGTCCCGGCCCGGCGCGCGCGGCCGAGCGAGGCTGACGGGGCCCCGTTCCGGGACTGCGGACGAGCGGCCCGACGGCGCCGCCGGATGCGCCGGCGGCCTCGCGGGCCTCGCGGGGGTTCTCGGTTCCCGAAGGACATTGCGCGAACGCGCGGGCTGCGTCGGGCGCTCGACCGCGCGGGCCGAGATCAGGTCCGTCGGGTCTGCGTCCCCTCGCCGCCGCCCGGCGGCGCGGCGAAGGGGTCAGCCGTAGCGGCGATAGGCCAGGGGGGGCTCGCCGCCGCTCTCGGCCTCGGCCAGCGCGCGGTCGAGCGCGTCCCTCAGCGCGCCGTGATGGGGCGAGAGCGCGCAGACCGGGTCGGCGTTGGCGGCGTCGCCCGTCAGCATCAGGGCCTGGCAGCGGCAGCCGCCCCAATCCTCCTCGCGCCGCTCGCAGGTGCGGCAGGGCTCGCGCATCCAGCCCGTGCCGCGGTAGCGCTCGAAGGCGTCCGAATGGTGCCAGATTCGGCCAGCCCCCGGTCGCGCACCGACTCGAAGCGCAGGCCGGGGATGGATCCGGCGGCGTGGCAGGGCATCGCCGCGCCCGAGGGCGTCACCACCAGGAACTCGCGCCCCCAGCCGCCCATGCAGGGCTTGGGCAGCACCGCGTGGTAGTCGGGCGCGACGTAGTCGATGGCGAGACGGCCCGCGAGGCGCTCGCGCGCCTCTTCCACGATCTCGGTCGCGCGGTCCACCTGGGCGCGGGTCGGCATCAGCGCGGCGCGGTTCCTCAGCGCCCAGCCGTAGTATTGCGCGTGGGCGATCTCGATGCGGGACGCGCCGATCTCCAGCGCCACCTCGATCATGCGGTCCACCCGGTCGAGGTTGAGCCGGTGGACCACGGCGTTGAGCGTGATCGGCACGCCGCGCGCGGCGAAGAGCCCCGCCGCCTCGATCTTGCGGGAATACGCCTTCGGGGAGGCGGTGATGCGGGCGCATCCCGCCTCGTCGGCGTCCTGGAGGGAGATCTGCACGTGGTCGGTGCCGGCCGCGACGAGCGCGTCCGCGCGCGCGGGCGTCAGCGTGACGGCCGCGGTGATGAGGTTGACGTAGAGGCCGGCGTCGCGCGCGCCTGCCACGATCTCGGCCGCGTCCGCGCGCGCGAGCGGCTCGCCGCCCGAGACGTGGAGCTGGAGCACCCCCATCGCCGCCGCCTCGCGGAACACCCGGCCCCACTCCTCGGCGGTCAGCTCGCCCGCCGGACGCTCGAGCTCGACGGGGTTGGAGCAGTAGGGGCATTGCAGCGGGCAGCGATGGGTGATCTCGGCGAGCAGCCCGATGGGCGGCTCGGGCGCCGCGCGCGCGGCGGTGCCGGCCTCGGGCGCCGGGGCCTCACGCGCCGGGGCCTCACGCGCCAGGACTTCACGCGACGGGGCCCGCGCCGCGGCGCCCTCAAGCGTCACGGCGTCGGACATGGCCCCTCTCCACCAGCTCGCCCAGGATCTCGGCGATGTCGGCCAGCACGACCTCGGGCGGGGCGTCGTACTCCTCGGCCATCGCCCGGGCGATCTCGCCCAGGCTGCCCGCGTCGAGGCGCCGGAGCACCTCGGTGGTGATCGGGCAGGGGAACAGCACCCGCTCGGGCACCAGCAGCGTCCAGCGCCCCCGGACCTCGCAGCGGTGCAGCCGCGACCCGTGCGGCAGGGACAGGCGGTCCTCGGCCGTGAGCGGCGGGCCGCCGCGCACCGGCACGGCCACGGAGGCGAGCGCGCTCACGCCGCCGCCCCGCGGGCCGCATCGGCGGCTCGGGGCGCCGTCGCGTCGTCCGGCACGAAGCAGCCCGGTGGGACGCCCGCGCCCGCGACGTAGGCGCCGTGGAGCGCGTCGAGCTGGGCCCAGAGCAGGTCGCACTTGAAGAGGAGCGCGTCGCAGACCGCGCGGCGCAGCCGCGGGGTGGTGGCGCGCTCGGACACCCAGGCGAGCGCGAAGTCGGCGTCGCGCGGCGCCTGGTCGAGCCGGGGGCGGAAGTAGGACAGGGTCTCCTCGTCCACGAAGTCGTAGCCCGCGAGCATCCCCGCCACGCGGTCGCGGATGATGGCGGGCGCGAAGAGCTCCGTCAGCGAGGAGGCCACCGCCTGGATCAGCGGCCGCTCGGCGACGTAGGCCACGTAGGCGTCCACCGCGTGACGCGTCGCGGGCAGGATGCCGCGCTCGGCCGCGACCGCGGCCTCGTCGAGCCCGAGCGCGCCGCAGAGCCCGAGCCAGCGCGCGACCCCGCCCGGCCCTTCGCCCGATCCGTCGTGGTCCACCACGCGTCGCACCCATTCGGCGCGGAGCCGCGGGTCGCTCACGCGGGCCATCAGCGCGCAGTCCTTCATCGGGATGCGCGACTGGTAGTAGGAGCGGTTGAGCGCCCAGGCCTGGACCTGCCCGCGGGAGAGCGCGCCCTCGTGCAGCAGGCGGTGGAAGGGGTGGCGCGCGTGGTAGCGCCGCTCGCCGATGGCCAGGAGCGCCGCGCGCAGCGCGTCCGAGGAGCCCAGGGCGTCGAGCCCCAGATCGGCCAGGTCCGGGTCGGCGCGCGGCGCCTCGCCGAAGGCCGCGGCCCATTCGTCATGCATCCTCTCGGCCCTCCTCGGCCTTCGTCCTCGGCTCGCGGGCCCCCTCGGGGCGCCCCGCGCCGTCCATGCGGCCTCCCCGCGCGGCCCCGCCCCCTGGACGCCCGGCCCGGTCGCGGGGCCTCGTCCCTTCGGCAGGGCGCTCATCCAGGGCGCGCTTCGCCCTCCCGTCTCGCGCGTCCGGCGGCAGGCCGGCGGGACGGACCCAGCGCCATCGGCCCGGCCTAGCCGCCCCAGCTGCCGACCCGACCCCATGGCGCGACGGGCGTCCGGCTCCAGGCCCTCGGGGCGCCCTCCCCGACCGGGAGCCCCGTCCGTCCGACGGCCTCCCCCCGCCTCCCCCACCACCGGGGCGCGCCCCCGCACGAGCGCGACGTGCGGTCACGACCTCCGGGGATTCCCGGCGCGACGGATGCGCGCCCGCCGCGCGCCTGCCATCTCTTCCCGAGAGGGCATGGCCCTGCGGGTCCGAGGGCGGCGGTCTTCCAGCATCGCTCCCCCCCCCGTGCCCTCGTGCCCCGTGGTCCGCTCGCGTCATCGGCGCCCCTCGGTTCCCGCCCCCCTCGATCCCCGCCCCCCTCGATCCCCGCCCGATCCGGGATCCGGCGCGCTTTGCGCCCGGCTGCCAATCCGTCGGCTCCCGTCAAGCCGCCACCCGCGCGCCCGTCCCGTCCACCCTCAGCGCCATCCCGTCATGCGCCACCGCGAAGCCGCGCGCCTCCAGCTCGGCGCGCTCGGGGCTGTCGGCGAGCAGCGCGGGGTTGGTGTTGTTGACGTGGATGAACACCGCGCGCCCGATCCCGAGCCCTTCGAGCCGCGCCATGGCGCCGTCCTCGCCCGACATCGAGACATGGGCCATCCGCCGCCCCGTCTTGGCGCCGACCCCGGCCGCGATCATCTCGTCGTCGCGCCACAGCGTGCCGTCCACGAAGGCGAGCGGCACGCCGCGCAGCCGCTCGCGCAGGGCGTCCGTGATGGCCGCGGTGTTGGCCAGGTAGGTCATTCGCGCGCCATCGGCCCTCAGCTCCAGCCCCACGGCCTCGCCCGAGGAGGCGTCGAGGATCGCGGCCTCGCAGGCCTCGCCTTCGAGGTAGAGCGGCAGCTTGCCGGGCACGGCGAACGCGCGGATCTCGATGCCCAGCGGCTCGCCGCCCCCGCCCGTCAGCGGCACCCACGCCTCCAGCGGCAGGGCGCGGCGCGCCACCCGGTCGCGGCGCAGCACCTCGAAGATCGGGTTGGCGTCGAGCACCGACAGCACCCGCTCGTGGGCGTGGAGCGCGAAGGGCGTGCCCTCGCGCAGGTTCAGCAGGCCCGCCACCGCGTCCACGTCGCCGTTCGTCAGCACCACCGCCTCGATCGGGCTCGACCGCAGCCCCTCGCGTGGATGAAGGCGGTCCGTGGCCTCGATCTGCGCGCGCAGGTCGGGCGAGGCGTTCACCAGCACCCAGCGCACCCCGTCGCTCGACACCGCGACCGAGGCCTGGGTGGCGGGCCTCGCCGCGGGATCGCCGCGGCGCGCGCGCAGCGCGGCCCCGGAGCGATCGTTCCACTGCGGGAACCCGCCGCCGGCCGCAGCACCCAGGACGCGGATGTCGAGCACGGCGACGGGCTCCCCTCGCTCGACCTACTTGTCGGACTTCGAGCGCTGGCCGAGCTTGGCGGTGTAGTAGGCGGTCACCTCCATGCTGGCCGGGCGCTCGCTGATCGAGGGCTTGGTCCATCTGCTCTTCATCGGGGTCTCCTTCGCTCGGTGTCCCGGCGTCCGGGCGGATCGCCCGGCCGGACCGCCACGCTCGGGCGCGGGCGCCGACCGCGCAATCCATGGCTGCCATAGGCGCGCCCTATCCCCCGATCCTACGATCCGCCGAGACGCTCTCGGGCGAAGGGCGGGACGGCGTGGTGCTCCAGCGGCGCGATCGCGCGGCTCGCGGCGTCGAGAGCGTCGGTCAGCTCGCGCATCGGCGCGTGGCGGCGGTCCTGCTCGGGCATCAACAGGAGCGTGCGGCGCCGGGGCAGGGGCAGGGCGTAGAGGACGGCGTGCGGCCCGAGGCCCCCGCGGCGCAACGTCAGGTCCGGCATGATCGCGGTGCCGAGCCCGTGCTCGACGAAGGACAGCGCGCTCTCGTAGGAGCGGCAGCGCGCGAGCACCTCCGAGCCCGGCAGGAGCAGCCGGTGCCAATGGGCGAGCTGCTCGGCGTGGTCGGAGCCGAGATCGAGGCGGATCGCGCGGGCGAGCGGCCCCGTCTCCTCGGGCGCCTCGGCCTGCGAGAGGTCGGGCGCGCCCTCGGGCACCACGAGGTATTGCGCGTCGCGCGCGACCTCGGTCGCGTGCAGGCCCGGGGCGAGCGGCGTCTCGGCGGCGTAGCCCGAGATCAGCGCCGCGTCGATCTCGCGCGCCTCGATCCGCCCGATCGCCTCGCGCGGGGTCATCTCGAGCACGTCGAACAGCGTCTCGTCGCCGCCCGCGGCGCCCGCCCCGACCATCCGCGCGAAGGCCGGCACCAGGAGGTTGCGTGCCAGCGACGGCAGCGTGCCCACGACGAGCCGCCGCCTGCGCCCATGGGCGTGCTCGGCGAGCCCGGCGCGCGCGCGGTCGGCCGCCGCGAGCACCGCCTGCGCCTCGGCGGCGAGGAACTCGCCGGCGGCGGTGAGGCGCATCTCGCCGCCGACGAAGCGGACGAGCTTGCCGCCCGCCACCGCCTCGATGCGCGCGACCTGCTGGGACACCGAGGGCTGGCGCACGCCCAGCCGCTCGGCCGCGCGCGTGATCGAGCCCTCCCGCGCCACGGCGCAGAAGATCCGCATCTGGCGCAGCGTCAGCTCGTCGGGGTCGCGGTCCATGCGGCGGGGGCGGGGCTCGACGCGGGGGCAGGGCTCGACGCGGGGGCGGGGGCCGATGCGGGGGCGGGGGCCGATGCGGGGGCGGGGGCCGACAGGGGGATGGCGCGCCTCACCGCATCGAGGCGGCGATGGCGTCGAGCCCCGCGCGGTAGATGGAGCGGATCACCGCCTCGGCGTCGGCGTCCGTGGCGCCCGAGGCGTCGAAGGCGCCGCTCCAGGTGATCGTGGTGCCGCCGTCGCCCTCCTCGGCCGTCAGCTCCGAGGTGTAGTCCGCGACGGGCAGCGGCCCCTCCAGGATCGCGTAGCCATAGGCGGCCTCCCCTTCGGAGATGCGCTCCTCGGACAGCACGCCGCCCCCTTCGAGCGCGAGCGTGCGGACCGTCACGCCGTCCGTCTCGGCCATGTCGCAGGACGCGACGGCCGGGTGCCAGTCGGCGATGGCGCAGAAGCCGCCGATCTCGGCCCAGACCGCGGCGGGCGTGCCCGGCACGGTGACGCTCTCGCTCACCTCGATGGCGAGCGCGGCGCCCGTCCATGAGGCCAAGGCGCAGGCCGCGCCGATGGATCGCAGGATCATGCTCGATCTCCCTCGCGCGCACCGGGACGCGGCGCGCCGCCCGAGCCTGGCAGCCGCGAGGCGGGCTGGCAAGCCGGGGGGCCGGCCGGGCGCGCGGCCGAGGACGCTCGGAGCCCGCCGGCCCGGTCGCCGAGGCGGGATCGGCGCGGACGGCCCGGCCGGGATGCGCAAGGTGCGCGGCGGGCACGACGGGAGCGGGCGCCGGATCGGCCCGATCGCCGCCGGGACGCCGATCCCTTCGCGCGCCGCGACCGAGCGTGGCGGGGGCGCCCGTCCTTCGCGCCCCGCGTGCTCAGCCGGCCTCGCGCGGCAGCAGGACGCTCAACGCCTCCGGCCAGACCTCCAGGACGACGGGGGCGGACGGGTCGGCGCCGTCGGGGACCAGCTCGAAGCCGAACTCGCCGTCGATGCGCACCTGGCTCGCGGGGCCGGGCAGCTCGACCCTCGCCGCGCGGGTCCGCGCCAAGGCGTGCTCCGGCACGCGCAGCGGCGCCCCGCCCGAGGCTCGGTCGAGCGCGTCGAGGACGGCGCCGCGGCCCTCGGCCCGGCCGAGGACCACGTCCCACAGCCCGTCGCCGGGATCGCGCCGGGCGCCAGGGCGAGCCGCGGCCCGCAGCGGTCGAGGTTGCGGATCCCGGCGAAGAGCCACGCGCCGAGATCGGCCCCGTCGGCCCGCGCGCCGCCCCGCGGCGCGGCCTCGGCCAGGCGCAGGCGCGCGGCGCCGCGCGCGGCGGCGAGCCTCGCCTCTCCCGAGGGCTTCTCCTCGGACGGCACCGCGTCGAAGTCCCGCGCGCCGCGGGCCAGCGCGCCCGCGCCGGCGGACTCGACGAGCACGAAGCGGCCCCAGGGTCCGTGCGCCACGCCGAGGTCGATGCGCAGCCGACGGGGATCGCGGAGCGTCGCCGCCAGCCCGTCGAGCGCGCCCGCGCATCCGAGCGAGGCGGCGATGTTGTTGGCCGTCCCCGCGGGCACGATCGCCAGCGCCGCGTCGCGCCCGGCCAGGCGCGTGGCGGCGCGGCGCACCGTGCCGTCGCCGCCCGCGGCCACCACGACGTGGCGCTCGGCGTCGAGCGCCGCCTCCCACCCCTCCTCCCCGGTCGGGGCGCGTGGGTCACGTCGAAGCCCTCGCGCCGCAGCCGCTCCGCGACCGCCTCGCCGTCCGAGCCGGTCCCGGCGCCGGGGTTGTTCAGGAGCGTGAGCGACGGCCGCGTCACGCCCGCGCCTCCCCGGTCAACGCGGCCACGGCCTCCGGGACGCCGATCGCCAGCGGCCGGCCCCAGCGGCCGAGGTCGCCGTCCGGGGCCTCGAAGCGGTCGAGCGGCGACCACGCGCCGTCGCGGCCCTCGTGGGCCTCGAAGCCCGCCGCGCGCACCAGCGCCACGCCGCCGGCCACGTCCCACAGGTTGGACGCGGCGAAGCGCGCGCCCGCCAGCAGCCCCGCGGCGACGAAGGCGCACTCGATCGCGGCCGAGCCCGTCTTGCGCGCGTCGAAGGCCGAGCCCGCCGGCCCCGCCTCGGGCAGGCCCACCAGGCGGCGGCGCATGTCGGGCCGCGCGGGCGGCTCCAGGGGCGTTCCCTCGAAGCGCAGCGCGCCCCCCTCACGGGCCGAGTAGACCCCGGCGCGCAGCGCGTGCGAGGTCGAGCACCACAGCGCGCCGACCGCCGGCCGGCCGCGGTGCAAGAGCCCCACCGACGCCGCGAAGAGCGGCAGGCCGTTGACGAAGTTGGCGGTGCCGTCCACCGGGTCGATCGCCCAGACGAAGTCGTGGCCGCGGCCGGGGCGGTGGTCGAACTCCTCGCCGACGAAGTCGTGGGAGGGGGCGGCCTCGCCCAGCCGCGCGCGGATCAGCGTCTCGGCCGCCCGGTCCACCTCGCAGACGGGGTCGCGCGCGGCCGCCTCGTCCCCCTTCTAGCGCACCGCGAGCGCGCGCCCCAGCGCGGCCTCGATCTCGCCGCCCGCGAGCCGCGCCAGCTCGGCGGCGAGATCCTCGAACGCCGCCAGCTCGCCCTCGGACGGCGCGTCCCCGTCGTCTGCGCTGGGTGCCATGGCGGCCGCCTCGGGCGCCCGCCCGTGGGCCGGCAGGGGCGGCGTCGTCACGAGAAGGCCCACCGAGGCCGCCCGGTTCCGGTGCGGGCGACGCGCCGGTGCGGCCCAGGCGGCCCGGCCCGCCTCGCGGATCCGGGACCAGGGCCTCGACCGGCACGGGGGGCTGCGGGCATGGCGCATCTTTCGCGCCCGGCCGGGTGCGCGCTAGAGGGGGCGGATGAGCCGAGCCCCGACGCCCCGCGACGCCGACGCCTCCCGCGCGTCCCCAGCCGAGCCCCGCGCCGGCCCCGCGGCCGGGCCGCCCGCCGAGCCCCGAGCCGGGGCGGGCGCCCGCGGGTTCGCCGTCACGCTCGGCGCCGCCTTCGCGGGGGCGGCGGCGGCGCTCGCGCTGGGGCTGCCGGCGGCGGCGCTCGTGGGCAGCACGGTAGCGGTGGCGGGGCTGGCGATGGCGGGGCTCAGCGGGAAGGTGCCGGACGCGCTGCGCGGCGCGGCCTTCGCCACCATCGGCGTCACGCTCGGCGCGGGCATCACGCCGAGCTTCCTCCAGGATCTCGCGCGCTGGCCCCTGAGCCTGGCGCTCCTGACCCTCACGCTGGCGGCCGGCATGGCGCTGTCGGGGCTGGTGCTGACGCGCGGCTTCGGGATGCGCCGCGACACCGCGGCGCTCGGCACCTCGCCGGGCGCGCTGTCCTACGCGCTCGCGATGGCCACCGAGGGCGGCGCCGACCTGCGCGCGGTGGTGGTGCTCCAGAGCCTGCGGCTGATGGCGATCACGCTGCTGCTGCCGCCGGTGATCGCGCTCCTCGGCGGGGGAGGGGGGGGAGGGCAGGCGCCGCTGCCGGGCGTCGGGCTCGGCTACGCCGAGGGGCTCGCGCTGCTCGCCGCGGCCTTCGGGCTCGGCGCGCTCGGCGGCCGGATCGGCGTGCCCTCCGCCCAGCTCCTGGCGGGCATCGCGCTGAGCGGCGCGCTGCACGCCGCGGGGCTGGTCGAGGGCCGCCTGCCGGGCCCGCTCAACACGCTGGGCTTCGCGGTCGCGGGCGCGGTGATCGGCGCGCGGCTGTCGGACGTGAGCTGGCGCGAGCTGCGCGCCCACGGGCTCGCGGCGGCGGTGGTCTCGGGGATCGGGCTCGCGCTCAGCGGGGCCGCGAGCCTCGGGCTCGCGCGCGCCGCCGGGCTGCCCTTCGGCCAGGTCTGGGTCGCCTTCGCGCCGGGCGGGGTCGAGTCGATGGCCGCGATGGCCCTGACCATGGGCTACGACCCGGTCTACGTCGCCACCCACCACGTCTTCCGCCTCCTGGGGCTGCTGGTCGCGCTGCCGCTGATCCTGCGCGCGGTGCGCTGAGGGCGGGATCCCGCAGGCTCGCGGGCGCGGGCCCCTCCTCCTCGGTCGATGCGGATGGGCGGGCGCCCGATCGACGGTCGAGCGACGGTCGAGCGGCGGGCGTTCGCATCGCGGCGGCTGCCGCGCACCCGCAGGCGCGCCGCGAGCCTCGCAGGGTTTGCCGAGGGCAGGGCGAGGCGCTAGCCTGCCGCCCCATGACGCAGGGCGACGAGGACCGGGGCGCGGGAGGGCGCAGGCCGCGGCGGGCGGGCGGCCGCCCGGCGACGCCGGGGCCGGTCCCGTGACGGCCGCGAGCGCCGATGCGGCCTCGGGCGCCGTGGCCTGGGTGGTGATGGGCGTCTCGGGCTGCGGCAAGAGCACGCTCGGCCGCGCGCTCGCCGAGCGGCTGGGCGTGGGCTACGTCGAGGGCGACGAGCTGCACCCGCCCGAGAACGTGCGCGCCATGTCAGAGGGCCGGCCGCTGTGCGACGCGATGCGCGCGCCCTGGCTGCGCGCGGTGGGCGACGCGGCCGAGGCTGCGCGGCTCGATGGCGGTGTGGTGGTCGCCTGCTCGGCGCTCAAGCGCGCCTACCGCGACCTCTTGCGCGAGCGCATCGGCCGCGTGGGCTTCGTGTTCCTCGATCCCTCGCGCGCGGCGCTGGAGGCGCGGGTCGCCTCGCGCGAGGGGCACTACATGCCCGCCTCGCTGCTCCAGAGCCAGATCGACACGCTCGAGCGGCCGGGGCCCGACGAGGACGTGGTGCGCGCCGCCTCCTCGGGGCACGCCGAGGAGGCTCTGGAGGAGGCGCTGGCCGGGATCGCGGCCATGGCGCGCGGACGCCCCGTCGCCTGAGATCGCGCCCCGGCGCCGGGTCTGGCACGGGGGATCCCGATGGCGCTGGCAAATCGGGCCGCCATCCCCCATCTAGGGCCCGATGCCCCGCACGCGCCTCCAGACGCCGCCTTCGGACGACGCCTCGACGGCATGCCTCCGCGGCTCCGTGCGCCCCGGGATCCCCGTGGCCGCGGGGCAGGGCTAGGGGATGGCGCCCCCCGACGACGCCAGGGCCGTCGCGGCCCCGACCGCGACCGGGACGCGCGCGCCCAGCAACGGGCCGTGGGGCTATCTCCCCGCGCTCCTGGCGGCAGGGGTCTTCGCCGCGCTGATCCCCCTGATCGACCCCGTCGCGGCGGGCGAGACCCCCCGGATCGCCTGGGGGTGGGCGCCCTCGCTCGGCGTGCGGCTCGCCTTCGTCGCCGACGGGCTGTCGCTGAGCTTCGCGCTGCTCATCAGCGGCATCGGCGCGCTGGTGATGCTCTACGCCAACGCCTACCTCGCGGGGCATCCGCATTGGGGGCGCTTCGCGGCCTACCTCTTCGCCTTCATGCTGGCGATGCTGGGGATCGTGCTCTCGGACGACCTCGTCTCGCTCTTCGTGTTCTGGGAGGCGACGACGATCACCTCCTACCTGCTGATCGGCTTCGACCATGCGAGCGCGAAGTCGCGCCGCGCGGCGCTCCAGGCGCTCCTCGTCACCGGCGCGGGCGCCTTGGCGCTGCTGGCCGGCATCATCCTGATCTGGGTCGCCACGGGCACGCTGTCGATCTCGGAGCTGAACGCCATGGGGCTCCAGGACCACCCGCTCTACGGGCCGATCCTGATCCTCGTTCTGCTCGGGGCGTTCACCAAGTCGGCGCAGGTGCCGTTCCACTTCTGGCTGCCGAACGCGATGGCCGCGCCCACGCCCGTCAGCGCGTTCCTGCACTCGGCCACCATGGTCAAGGGCGGCGTGTTCCTGATGGCCCGCCTCCACCCGGCGCTGTCGGGCACCGAGGCCTGGCTCTGGACGCTCACCCTCTTCGGCGGCGCCACGGCCGTCTTCGCCTCGCTGCTCTCGCTCAGGCAGACCGACCTCAAGCAGTCGCTCGCCTACTCCACGCTGATGGCGCTCGGCACGCTGACGCTGCTCCTGGGCCAGTCGGAGCCCTACGCGATCACCGCCTTCGCGGCCTTCCTCGTGGTGCACTCGCTCTACAAGGCGGCGCTGTTCCTCGCGGTGGGCTGCGTCGATCACGCCACCGGCACGCGCGACGCGGCGATCCTCGGCGGGCTCGCGCGCGCGATGCCCGTGACGGCACTCGCGGCCGGGCTCGCGGCGCTCTCGATGGCGGGGCTGCCGCCGCTCCTCGGCTTCATCGCCAAGGAGCTGATGTATGCGGGCGCGCTCGCCGCCGAGCCGGGGCCGTGGCTCGTCGGCGGCGCGCTGCTCGCGGCCAACGCGCTGATGGTGGCGGTCGCGGCCGTGGTCGCCTTCAAGCCCTTCTGGCGGCCCGCGGGCGGCCCTCTGCCCCACGCCCCGCACGAGGCGCCCTGGGCGATGCTCGCGGGCCCCGCGGCGCTCGCCCTCCTCGGGGCGGGCTTCGGCCTCGCGCCCTGGCTGGTGGAGGGGCGGCTGGTCGGCCCCGCCGTGGCCGCCGTCTCGGGCGGCGCGCTGGAGCCCCGCGGCCTGCACCTCTGGGCCGGGGTCAACCTGCCGCTGATGCTCTCGCTGGCGACCTTCGCGCTCGGCCTCGCGCTCTATCTCGGCCGCGCGCCGGCGAGCCGCGCGCTCGGCCGCGCGTCGGTGCTCGACTTCGACGCGGGCTGGGACCGGCTCCTCGACGGGCTCAAGGCGCTCGCCGCCCGGCAGACGCGCCTGCTCCAGGGCGGCGTTCTGCGGACCTACCTGCGCACCGTCTTCGCGGCGCTGCTCGCGGCGCTCGGGGCCACCATGGCCGTCCGCGGCCTGGGGCCGCTCGAGCTGTCGCTCGCGGACGGCGGCGAGCGGGCGCTCAAGCACTACGCGGTGATCGCGCTGATCGTCGCGGGCACCGGCGTCGTGGTGGCGACGCGCTCGCGCATCGCATCCGTGGCGGCGCTCGGCGCCGTGGGCATCGGGGTGGCGCTCGTCTTCATCATGTACGGCGCCCCCGACGTCGCCATCACGCAGCTCCTCGTCGAGACGCTGATCGTCGTGCTCGTCGCCGTCGTCATGCTGCGCCTGCCCTACCTCGCGCTGCCGGGCGTGCCCGAGTGGCGCCCCGTGGACGCGGCGCTGTCGCTCGCACTGGGCGCCGTCGTCAGCGCGATCCTGCTCGCGGTGCTGGCCGCGCCGCTCGACCCGCGGCTGACGGAGTTCTTCGAGACGGCCGCCTGGACGGAGGCGTTCGGGCGCAACGTCGTCAACGTCATCCTGGTGGACTTCCGCGCGCTCGACACCTTCGGCGAGATCGCCGTCGTGGCGCTGGCCGCCCTCGGCGCCTACGCGCTCCTGCGCACCCACACGCCGCGCGCCGCCGTGGCCGATCCGGGCGCCGTCGAGGACGAGGCCCCGGCTCGGGCCCCGATTCAGGCCCCGATTCAGGCCCCGATTCAGGCCCCGACTCGGGCCCCGACCCGGGTCGGCTCGTCCCGCGAGGCCGACGCCCCCGCCGATGCCGCCGCCGATGCCGCCGCCGATGCCGCCGCCGATGCCGCCGCCGGGGCCGGGCGATGAACTCGATCATCCTGCGCGTGGCGACGCGCTACCTCGTGGCGGTGCTGCTGCTCTTCAGCGTCTACATGCTGCTCAGGGGCCACAACGAGCCCGGCGGCGGCTTCATCGGCGGGCTGATCGGCGCCACCGGCTTCGTCCTCTACGCGCTCGGCTGCAACACCGCGGAGGCGCGCGAGGCGCTGCGCCTCAAGCCGCAGACCATCGCCATGGGGGGGCTCGGGCTGGCGCTGCTCGCGGGGCTCTTCCCGGCGCTCCTCGGCGACGCCCTCTTCACCGGCCAGTGGCTCTTCCTGGGCGCAGACGAAGAGAGCAAGGGGTTGCCGGTCTCCACGGTGCTCGTCTTCGACGTGGGCGTCTACCTCGTCGTGCTGGGCGCGGTGCTGACGCTCGTCTTCGCCATGGAGGAGGAGATCTAGGTGGAGACGCTGCTGGCCCTCTCCATCGGCGTCCTCGTCGCCGCGAGCGTCTACCTCATGCTCGCGCGCAACCTGCTGCGCTTCCTCTTCGGGCTGATCGTGCTGTCGAACGCGGCCAACCTCACGATCTTCGTCTCGGGGCGGCTCACGCCGCGCGTCCCGCCGCTCATCGCCGAAGGCGCCCTCGTGGCCGCCCCCGGCGTCGCCAACGCGCTGCCGCAGGCGCTGGTGCTGACCGCCATCGTCATCGGCTTCGGGCTCTTCGCCTTCGCGCTGGTGCTCGTCTTCCGCGCCTACCAGGCGATGGGCACGCTCGACGGCGACCGCATGCGCCTCGCCGAGCCGGAGCCGGAGCCGGAGCCGGAGCCGCGGCCTGAGCCGGGGCCGGGGCCCGCGCGGCGGCCGCCCGAGCGCGCGCCGGCCCGCGCCTCGGCGGCGGGCGAAGGCCGGGCCGTCGGCGATGCGCGTCCGCCGCATTCGGCGGTCCCAGGGCGGCCCTCGGTCCAGGCCGAGCCGGCGTCCCGGCCGCAGCCGGCGTCCCGGCCGCAGCCGGCGTCCCGGTCGCAGCCGGCGTCCCGGTCGCAGGCGCCGGCGCGGTGAGCTGGCTCCTCGCGCTCCCCATCGCGGTCCCGTTCGCCGCCGCCGTGCTCGCCTCGCTGGCGCCCACGGGCCGCATGGCGCGCCTGATCTCGGTCGGCGGCGCCACGCTCCTGCTCGCGGCTTCCATCGCGCTGATGGTCGCGGTGCTGGGCGAGGGCGTGGTCGCGGCGCAGATGGGCGGCTGGCCCGCCCCCTTCGGCATCACGCTGGTGGCCGACCTCCTGAGCGCGGCGATGGTGGTCATCACGGCGATCACCGCGCTCGCGGTGGCGATCTACGCCATCGCCGAGATCCCGGCCGAGTCCGAGCGGCTGGGCTACCACGCGCTCTACCAGGTGCTGATCGCGGGGGTCTGCGGCGCGTTCCTGACGGGCGACCTCTTCAACCTCTACGTCTGGTTCGAGGTGATGCTGATCGCCTCCTTCGGGCTCCTCGTCCTGGGCGGCAGCCCTGAGCAGATCGACGGCGGGATCAAGTACGTCACGCTCAACCTCGTCTCGACGGTGCTCTTCCTCTCTGGCACCGGCCTCCTTTACGGCATGACCGGCACGCTCAACCTCGCGGACCTCTCGCTCGCCGTCGAGGGCGTCGAGAACCAGGGGCTGCTCACCGTCGTGGCGATGATGTTCATGGTGGCCTTCGGGGTGAAGGCGGCCGTCTTCCCGCTCTTCTTCTGGCTGCCGGCGAGCTACCACACGCCCTCGGTCTCGGTCTCGGCGGTCTTCGCGGGGCTGCTGACCAAGGTGGGCGTCTACGCGCTCATCCGCATGTTCACGCTCGTCTTCGACCACGACGTGGAGTGGACGCACACGATCCTGCTGTGGGTCGCGGGGGCCACCATGCTCACCGGCGTGCTGGGGGCGGCGGCGCAGGACGACTTCCGCCGGATCCTGTCGTTCCACATCGTCAGCCAGATCGGCTACATGATCCTCGGCCTCGCGCTCTACACGCCGCTCGCGCTCGCGGGGTCGGTGTTCTACCTCGTGCACCACATCATCGTGAAGGCCAACCTCTTCCTGATCGCGGGCGTGGCGCGGCGCGTCGCCGGCAGCACCGAGCTCGGGCGCATCGGCGGGCTCTACGCGAGCGCCCCCTGGCTCGGCGTGCTGTTCCTGGTCCCGGCCTTCAGCCTGGCGGGCTTCCCGCCGCTCTCGGGATTCTGGGCCAAGTACGTCGTCATCCTCGCCGCCGTCGAGGACGGCGGCACCTGGATCGTCGCGGCGGCGCTCGTCACGGGGCTCCTGACGATCTACTCGATGACCAAGATCTGGGGCCAGGCGTTCTGGACCCCGCACCCCGACGGCGTCGAGCCGCGCCTCGGGACCATCCCCGGCGCCGAGCGCGCGGCCTACCTCGCCCCGATCGCCGGGCTCGCGACGCTCACCCTGGTCATCGGCCTCTTGCCGCAGCCCTTCGTGGCCTTCGCCGAAGCCGCCGCGGGCCAGCTCATGGATCCGTCCCCTTACGTCGAGGCCGTCCTCGGCCCCTTGGAGGTCGCCGCGCGATGAGCCTTTTCCCGGTCAACCTGCTGCTCGCGGTCGTGTGGGCGACGCTCACGGGCACCTTCACGCTGCCCTCGCTCCTCGTCGGCTTCGCGCTGGGCTACGCCGCGCTGTGGGTGCTGCGCCCGCTGATGGGGGCGCCCGAGGGCTATTTCGGCCGCGTGGTGGCCTGGCTGCGGCTGATCGTGATGTTCCACTACGAGCTGGTGGTCTCCTCGGCGCAGGTCGCGTGGGACGTGCTGACGCCGCGCCACCGCTCGCGCCCGGCGATCGTGGACGTGCCGCTCGCCGTGCGCTCGGACGCGGGGATCTTGCTGGTGACCAACCTGATCTCGCTGACGCCCGGCACGCTGGCGCTCGACCTCTCGCCCGACCGCCGCACGCTCAGGGTGCACGCGATGTTCGGCGACGACCCGGGCGCCGTGCGCCGCCAGATCGAGCGGGGCATGGAGCGCTGGGTGCGCGACGCGCTGGGGGAATGAGCATGCTCGCCACGCCCGAGGGGTTCCTCCTCTTCGCCGTCGATGCGGGCTTCGTGATGGTGATCGCGGCCGTGGTGCTCGCGTTCTTCCGGCTGGTGCGCGGGCCGACGCTCGCCGACCGCGTCGTGGCGCTCGACATGATGACGGTGCTGATCGTCGCCTTCTGCGGGCTCTTCGCCATCTCCTCGCGCGAGCCGGCCTTCATCGACGTGGCCGTCGTCCTGGCGCTGGTGGGGTTCCTGGCCACCGTGGCGCTGGCGCGCTACGCCGAGCGGCGGACGATGCGCGAGCGCACCGCCGAGGCCGAGGCCCGGGAGGCGCGGCGATGACGGAGGTCGCGGCCGGCGTCCTCGCGCTCATCGCCGGGCTCTTCGCGCTCGTCGCGGCGCTGGGGATCCTGAGGATGCCCGACGTGATCCTCAGGATGCACGCCTCGACCAAGGCGGGCACGCTGGCCTGCGGGCTGACGATGCTGGCCGCGGCCATGGTGTTCGGCGACCTCGCGGTGGCGGTGCGCGCCGCGGGCGTGGTGGTGTTCCTGCTGCTGACGGCGCCGGTCGCGGCGCACATGATCGGCCGCGCGGCGCTCAGGACGGGCGTGCCGACGCGGCTGTGGGATCCCGCGCGGGGCGAGGCGATCCTGTGCCGCGGCGCCGATCTCGACCGGCCGGTCGAGACGCCGGTCGAGACGCCGGCCGCGCGCCCCGACTGAGCGCCGCGCGGCGCTGGCCCGCGCCGCGCGGCCGGGGCGCGGGCCGTCGGGCGTCCGGGCCCGCGCGGGTCGCGCGGCGCGCCCGAGCGCCGCCCTCGTCGGGCCGGCGAGGGGCGCCGCGAGGTCACGCTTTCTCGATGAGACCTTTTCGCAGGCCGCGCGTTCGGATGTCGCGCTTTCGGGTCGGGCCGCGACGATGCCCCGCGCCCCGGGCGTTCGACATGCGAGGAGGATCGGCGATGGGCGAGACGGTCAGCGACTTCTTCTGGGATCGGTTGAGCGCCTGGGGCGTCAAGACCATCTTCGGCTACCCCGGCGACGGCATCAACGGCCTCCTCGGCGCACTCGACCGCGCCGGCGACCGCTTCGAGTTCGTCCAGGTGCGCCACGAGGAGATGGCCGCCTTCATGGCCTCGGCCTACGCCAAGTTCACCGGGGAGCTGGGCGTGTGCCTGGCCACCTCCGGCCCCGGCGCCTCACATCTGATCACCGGGCTCTACGACGCCCGGCTCGACCACCAGCCGGTGCTGGCGATCGCGGGCCAGCAGGCGCGCGCGGCCTTGGGCGGCCACTACCAGCAGGAGATCGACCTCACCTCGATGTTCAAGGACGTGGCCGGCGCCTTCGTCGAGCAGGCGAGCGTGCCCGCGCAGACGCCCCACCTCGTGGACCGCGCGATCCGCGTAGCACTTGGCGAGCGCCGCGTCACGGCGCTGGTGTTCCCCAACGACCTCCAGGAGGCCGCCTACGAGCCCCCGGCGCGCAAGCACGGCACGGTGCATTCGGGGGTGGGCTACACCGCGCCCAAGGTCGTGCCCTACGAGGACGACCTCAGGCGGGCCGCGGAGGTGCTCAACGCCGGGAGCAAGGTGGCGATCCTCGTCGGCGCGGGCGCGATGAACGCAGATCCGAGGTGATCGAGACGGCCGAGCGCCTCGGCGCGGGCGTGGCCAAGGCGCTCCTGGGCAAGGCGGTGCTCGCGGACGACATCCCCTGGGTCACGGGCTCGATCGGGCTCCTCGGGACCAAGCCCTCCTGGGATCTGATGATGGGCTGCGACACGCTCCTGATGATCGGATCGGGGTTCCCCTACTCGGAGTTCCTGCCCAAGGAGGGCGACGCGCGCGGCGTGCAGATCGACATCGCGCCCGACATGCTCTCGATCCGCTACCCGATGGAGGTCAACCTCGTGGGCGACGCGGCCGAGACGCTGCAGGCGCTCCTGCCGATGCTCACGCGGAAGGCCGACCGCTCCTGGCGCGAGGAGGTCGAGCGGGGCGTGGCGGAGTGGTGGGAGACGCTGGAGGGCCGCGCGATGGCCGAGGCCGACCCCGTCAATCCGCAGCGCGTCGTCTGGGAGCTGTCGCCGCGCCTGCCCGAGCGCGTCATCGTCACCTCGGACTCGGGCTCCTGCGCCAACTGGTACGCGCGCGACCTGAAGTTCCGGCCCGGCATGATGGGCTCGCTCTCGGGCGGGCTCGCCTCGATGGGCGCGGCGGTGCCCTACGCCATCGCCGCCAAGTTCGCCCATCCGGATCGGCCGGTGGTCGCGCTCGTCGGGGACGGGGCCATGCAGATGAACAACATGGCCGAGCTGATCACGGTGTCGAAGTACTGGCGCCGCTGGTCGAACCCGCATTTCGTCGTCTGCGTCTTCAACAACGAGGATCTCAACCAGGTCACCTGGGAGCAGCGCGTCCAGGAGGGCAACCCGAAGTTCGAGGCGACCCAGAACATCCCCGACGTGCCCTATCACGAGTTCGCCCGCTCGATCGGGCTGCACGGCCTCTACGTGGACGATCCCGAGCGGCTCGGCGCGGCCTGGGACGAGGCGCTGGCCTCGCGGGTGCCCACCGTCCTCAACGTCAAGACCGACCCCGGCGTGGCGCCGCTGCCGCCCCACATCACGCTCGAGCAGGCCAAGAGCTTCGCCTCGACGCTGCTCAAGGGCGACCCGAACGAGCGCCACATCGTCCTCGACACGGTGCGCCAGGTGCTGGGCGGCGTCACGGGCGGCAGGGAGTGAGCCCGTGCCCGGCTCGCGCGAGGCCCCGATCAAGGCGGTGAGGGCGCGGGCCTTCACCATCCCCACCGACCGCCCCGAGGCCGACGGCACCTACGCCTGGGACGCGACCACCCTGGTGGTGGCCGAGGTGGAGGCCGCGGGGGGCACGGGGCTCGGCTACACCTACGCCGACAAGAGCGACGCCGCGCTGATCGAGGGGGCGCTCGGCCCCGCCATCGAGGGGATGGACGCCTTCGACGTGGCGGCCTGCTTCCGGGCGATGCGGATCCGGGTCCGCAACCTCGGCCGCTCGGGGCTCGCCGGGACGGCGGTCGCGGCGGTCGACGCCGCGCTGTGGGATCTCAAGGCCAAGCTCGTGGGCCTGCCGCTCGTCCGCCTGCTGGGCGCGATGCGCGCCGAGGTGCCGATCTACGGCAGCGGCGGGTTCACCACCTACACCGAGGCCGAGCTGCGCGGGCAGCTTGCGGGATGGGTCGAGGAGGACGGCTGTGCCTGGGTCAAGATGAAGATCGGCGCCGATCCGGCGCGCGACCCCGGCCGCGTCGCCGCGGCGCGGGACGCGATCGGCGACACGCCGCTCTTCGTCGACGCCAACGGCGCGCTCTCGCGCAAGCAGGCGCTGGCGATGGGCGAGGGGCTGGCGGCGCAGGGCGTCGCCTGGTTCGAGGAGCCGGTGTCGAGCGACGACCGCCGGGGCCTGCGCCTGCTGCGCGACCGAATGCCGCCCGCGATCGACGTGGCGGCCGGGGAGTACATCTACACCCTCGACGACGCCCGCCACCTGCTCGAGGACGAGGCCGTGGACGTTCTGCAAGCCGACGTCTCGCGCTGCGGCGTCACCGGGTTCCTCGGCGTCGCCGCGCTGTGCGAGGCGCACCACATCGACCTCTCGGGCCACTGCGCGCCCGCGCTGCACCTGCACGCGGCCTGCGCGGCGCCGCGGCTGCGCCATCTCGAATGGTTCCACGACCATGTGAGGATCGAACGGATGCTCTTCGACGGCGCCCCCGAGGCGCGCGGCGGCGCCATCGCGCCCGACCTCTCGCGCCCCGGCCTGGGGCTGGAGCTCAAGCGCGAGGACGCCGAGCGTCATGCGGCCTGACCGCCCCGTCCCCGCCACGAGGCCCCTGAGCCCCCTGCCGGGCCTCGCCACGCTGCTCGCGCTGGGCGCCGGGGGCGCGCTCGCCGCCTGGGCGCTGACGCCCCGGCGCGAGCCCGGCCGCCGTCCCCCGCCGACCGGGCGCCCCGCCCTCGCCCGCCGCTTCTCGACGCGCCCCGAGGGGCCCGCCACCCACCGCGCGGCGCGCCGGCTCAACCGCGCCTCGACCCTGCTCGGGATGTCGGTTCTGGCCGACAGCGGGGTCGAGCACTATCGCGGCAGCTTCCACAACCCGGGCATGGTCGCGCCGCTCGTCTCGTCCGCCCTGGTCCTCGCCGCGAGCGCCCACGGCATCCGCGAGCGCGACCCCCGCTGGTCGGCCGCGCGCCACGCCGTCCAGATCCAGGCCGCGGCGACCGGCGTCGCGGGCCTGGGCTTTCACGCCTACAACGTCGGCAAGCACGAGGGCGGCTACGGCTGGCTCAACCTGTTCTACGCGGCGCCCATCGGCGCGCCCTTCGCGCTCACGCTGGCGGGCGCGGCGGGCGCGATGGCCGAGCGCGTGCGCGGCGCCGATCCGCACGACGCGCGGGTGCTGGGCCTGCCCGCGGGCCCGCTCCTGGCCGCCGGCACCGCCATGGGCCTCCTCGGGACGGTGGGCGAGGCGGGGCTGCTGCACTTCCGCGGCGCCTTCCACAACCCGGCGATGCTGCTGCCCGTGACCGTCCCGCCCCTCGCGGCGGCCATGCTGGCCGGCGCCGCGATCAGGGGCCGGGGCGCGATGCCCGCGGCGCGCGCGGCGCTGTGGGCCACGGCGGCGATGGGCATGGCGGGGGTCGCGTTCCACGCCTACGGCGTGTCGCGCAACATGGGCGGCTGGCGCAACTGGAGCCAGAACCTCCTCGTGGGCCCGCCGATCCCCGCGCCCCCGAGCTTCGCCGGGCTCGCCCTCGC
Source organism: uncultured Alphaproteobacteria bacterium (assembly GCA_963799455.1). Lineage (GTDB taxonomy): Bacteria > Pseudomonadota > Alphaproteobacteria > Rhodobacterales > Rhodobacteraceae > CAWCXF01. The sequence goes on from CAWCXF010000008.1 coordinate 1,841,593, forward strand.
GGGCCTCGCCGCGCTCGACCTGATGGAGGCCCGCGATGACTGACGCCCGCCCCGATCCGAGGCCCTCCCCGAGGCCCGATCACAGGCCCGATCACAGGCCCGATCCCAGGGCCGACCTCTATCCCGGCTACGACGCGCTCTCGAAGCGCGGCACGCCCTCCTGGAACGCCAAGACCCGCGAGGTCGTGGGCGAGCGCCTCTCGATCGACCCGGACGCCCACGGCGCCTTCGACGAGGCCGAATGGGCGACGCTCAAGGCGCTCTGCGAGCGGCTTCTGCCCCAGGCGCCCGACCGGCCGGGGCGCGTGCCGGTGGCCGCGATGGTGAACGAGAAGGTCTCGAAGGCCTCGGGCGACGGCTACCGCGACGCCGCGCTGCCGCGGATCGCGCAGGCCTGGCGGCGCGCGCTGGCCGCGCTCGACGCCGAGGCGCAGGGCGCCCATGGCCGGGCGTTCCACGCGATCGGCACGGCCCGGCAGGACGCGCTGATCGAGGCGATGCGCAAGGGCGAGCTGAGGCATCCTGCCTGGGGCGGCATGCCGCCCGCCACCTTCTTCGAGAGCCGCGTCGTCGCCGACGCGATCAAGGGCTACTACGCCCATCCCACTGCGTGGAACGAGATCGGCTTCGGCGGCCCCGCCTCGCCCCGCGGCTACGTCCGCCTCGGGGCCGACCGCCGCGATCCCTGGGAGGCGGCCGAGGCCGCGCCGGGCGAGGAGGCCGCGGCGCGCGCCGCCAATGCGAGGGTCGGCCGATGAGCCCGCTCGACCGGGGGCGTCCGGCCGACGACCCCCGGCACGGCACCCCGGGCGACGACCCCGAGCGCGAGCCGCGCGCCAAGGGCGGGCGGGCGCCCGACGTGATGCGGGTGGGCGCCTGGGTGCCGATGCGCGAGTGGCGCGACGACGAGGAGGTGGACTTCGTCATCGTCGGCACCGGCGCGGGCGGTGGCACGCTCGCGGCCAGGCTCGCCGAGCACGGCTTCTCGGTGGTGGCGCTCGACGCCGGCCCCTACTGGCGGCCCCTGGAGGACTTCGCCTCCGACGAGCACCACCAGTCGAAGCTCTACTGGACCGACGACCGCATCGTGGACGGCGAGAACCCGCTCCAGCTCGGCGCCAACAACTCCGGCAGGTCGGTGGGCGGCTCGACCGTCCACTTCGCCATGGTGTCGCTGCGCTTCCGCCCCGAATGGTTCAAGTCCCGGACGCTCCTGGGCTACGGTGCCGACTGGCCGATCGACTGGCGCGAGATGTGGCGCTACTACGACGAGGTCGAGCGGGCGCTGTGCGTCTCGGGGCCGGTCAGCTACCCCTGGGGGCCCAAGCGCCCGCGCTACCCGCGCCGCCCGCACGAGCTGAACGCGCCCGCCCGTGTGCTTGCGCGCGGCGCGGAGGCGATGGGCATCGACTGGGCGCCCACCCCCATCGCCACGCTCTCGGCGCCGCGCGGGTTGGCGCCCCCTTGCGTCTATCGCGGCTTTTGCACCGTGGGCTGCTCCACGAACGCCAAGCAGAGCGTGCTCAACGTCTGGCTGCCCCGCGCGCTCGCGGCCGGAGCGCGGAGATCCGCGACCTCGCCATGGTGGGCCGCGTCGAGACCGACGAGCGTGGCCTCGCCACCGGGGTGCATTACCACCGCGAGGGGCGCTGGCGCTTCCAGCGCGCGCGCAACGTCGTCGTCGCGGGCTACGCCATCGAGACGCCGCGGCTGCTGCTGATGTCCGACAGCGCGCGCTTCCCCGAGGGGCTCGCGAACTCCTCCGGCCTTGTCGGGCGCTACCTCACGGTGCAGGCGAACCAGGCCGTCTGGGGCGTCCACGAGGACGAGATCCGCTCCTACAAGGCGCCGCCCTCGCTCGCGCTCACCGAGCACTGGAACTACGAGGACCGCGGCAAGGACTACCATGGCGGGTGGTGCTACATGAGCCAGGGGCCGCTGCCGACGCTGTGGGCCTCGACGCTCGCCAACGGACGCGGGCTCTGGGGCGACGCGCTCGTGCGCGAGATGCAGCGCATGAACCACACGGTCGGGCTCAAGAACGTCGGCGAGTACATGCCCCAGGAGCGCAACCGCGTCACCCTCGCGGACGAGACGGACCAGCACGGCCTGCCGATCCCGCGCGTCACCTACTCCTGGTGCGACAACGACCGCGCGATGAACCGCCACTCGCTCGCGTTCATGCGACAGGCGCTGGAGGCGGCGGGAGCGCGCGATCTGGGACCAGACCGACGACACATGCCACCTCAACGGCTCGTGCCGGATGGGGGACGACCCCGCCACCTCCGTGGTGGACGCCGACTGCCGCTCCTGGGACGTGCCGAACCTCTGGGTCTGCGACGGCTCGGTGTTCCCGACCGTGGGCGGCGTGAACCCCTCGCTCACCATCCAGGCCGTCGCCTGCCGCACCGCCGACCGCATCCGCGCGATGGCGCGGCGCGGCGAGCTGACCGCGCGGCGCGAGCCCGCGTGATGGCCAAGCTGATCGAGGATTACGGGCTGATCGGCGACGGCCGCTCGGCGGCCCTGGTGCGGCGGGACGGCTCGATCGACTGGCTCTGCTGGCCGCGCTTCGACTCCGACGCCTGCCTCGCGGCGCTCCTGGGCACCGAGGAGCACGGGCGCTGGTTGATCGGCCCGGCGGAGGGCGGCGCCTGCGCCTCGCGCCGCTACCAGCCCGACACCTTGGTGCTCGAGACCGACTTCGAGGCCGAGGGGGGGGCCGCGCGCGTCACCGACTTCATGCCCGTGGGGGACGGCGCGCCCACGCTCGTGCGCATCGTCACCGGGCTCAGGGGCCGGATCCGGCTGCGCCACTCGCTGCTGCTGCGCTTCGACTACGGCTCGCTCGCGCCTTGGGTCGAGCGGCGCGGCGAGACGGCGGTGGCGCGTGTCGGGCCCGACCTCGTGGTCCTGCGCGGGCCGGTCGCGTTCGAGGGCGAGGGCGACGAGATCGCCGCCGAGTTCGAGCTGGGCGAGGGGGACGAGCGGGCCTTCGTGCTGGCCTACGGGCCGTCCCACGAGCCGCCGCCCGAGCCGATCGACGCGAAGGCGGCGCTCGCGGAGGCCCAGGCCCACTGGCGCGAGTGGATCCAGCGCTTCGACGAGCCCACCGACTGGCCCGAGGCGGTGCGCCGCTCGCTCCTCACGCTCAAGGCGATGATCCACCGGCCCACGGGGAGCATCGTGGCCGCGCCCACCACCTCGCTGCCCGAGACCTTCGGCGGATCCGACAACTGGGACTACCGCTTCGCCTGGATGCGCGACTCGACCTTCGCGCTCGCGGCGCTGCTCGACGCAGGGTTCGAGGAGGAGGCGGTGGCGTGGCGCGACTGGCTCCTGCGCGCGGTCGCGGGCGATCCCGACAAGATGCGGATCATGTATCACGTGGACGGCTCGCGGCGGCTCGAGGAGTGGACGGTGGACTGGCTGCCGGGCTTCCGCTGGTCGACGCCGGTTCGCGTCGGCAACGCCGCCGCGGCCCAGTTCCAGCTCGACATCTACGGCGAGGTGATCGACACGCTCCACCTCGCGGCCCGCGCCGGCATGGAGCGCGACGAGCAGGGCCGCGCGCTCGAGGCCGCCGTGGTGCGTCACGTCGAGCGCGTCTGGCGCGACCCCGACCACGGGTTGTGGGAGAGCCGGGGCGAGCCGCGCCACTACGTCTACTCCAAGGTCATGGCGTGGGTCGCGGTCGATCGCTGCGCCTCGGCGCGGCGCGCGCAGGCGCAGGCGGGCGAGGACGACGAGGGGGCGAGGCTCGGCGACCTCGCTCGGCTCATGCACGCGGAGATCTGCCGCGAGGGCTTCGACGCCGATCTCGGCCATTTCGTCGCCCGCTACGGCGGGCGCGAGGTCGATGCGAGCCTGCTGCTGCTGCCGCTGATGGGGTTCCTGCCGGTGGACGACCCGCGCATGGCCGGCACCATCGCCGCCGTCGAGCGCGACCTGGTGGTGGACGGCCTGGTGCGGCGCAACGCCCCCGTCGGCCAGCCGCCGCCCAACGCCTTCCTCGCCTGCTCCTGCTGGCTCGCCGACTGTCAGGCGATGCAGGGCCGCGAGCAGGAGGCGCGCGCCACCTTCGAGCGCCTTTTGTCGGTGCAGAGCGACCTCGGGCTGCTGGCGGAGGAGTACGACCCCGAGGCCGGGCGGCTGACCGGCAACTTCCCGCAGGCGCTGAGCCACCTCGCCCTGATCCGGACCGCGCTCGGCCTGTGCGGCACGGTCACGCGGCGCGGCGGGGAAGGCGCGTCATGACCCGCGAGCCCGAGCCGGTGCCCGAGCTGATGGTGGACGCCCACGCCGTCATCGGCGAGTCGCCCGTCTGGTCGGCCGAGCAGGGCGCGCTCTACTGGATCGACGTGAGGGCCCCGGCGCTCCACCGCACCGAGCACGCCACCGGGGCGACGCGCTCCTGGCGGCTGACGTCGGAGGTCGGCGGCTTCGGCCTCCTCGCGGACGGCTCGGGCGCGGTGCTGGGGCTGCGCTCGGGCCTCGTCGCGCTCGACTTCCGCAGCGGCGGGACCGAGCGGCTCGCCGAGCCGCCCTTCGACCCCGCGACGCACCGCTTCAACGAGTCGGGGGTGGACCCCGCCGGGCGGCTCTGGCTCGGCACCATGTTCGACCCCGAGCCCGGCGTGGACGCCGAGCCCGCGCCGGGGCCGCTCGTCTCGTGGTCGCCCTCCGAGGGGCTCGTGGCGCATGAGGGCGACGCCCTGACCGCCAACGGCTTCGCCTGGAGCCGCGACGGCGCCACCTTCTACCGGGCGCGTTCCACGGATGGCCGCATCACGGCCACCGCGTTCGACGCCGCGGCCGGCCGCCTCGGCGAGGAGCGCGGCTTCGCCGCCGTCGATCCCGGGCTCGGCGAGCCCGACGGGGGCGCCGTGGACGCCGAGGGCTTCTACTGGAGCGCGATCCACGGCGGCGGGCGGCTGCGCCGCCACGCGCCCGACGGGCGGCTCGACCGCGAGGTCGCGCTGCCGGTGCGCAACCCGACCATGATGGCCTTCGCCGGCCCCGACCTCGCCATGCTCTACGTCACCAGCGCCACCCATGGGAGATCCGACGGCGCCCCGCACGAGGGCGGGCTGTGGCGCCTCTCGCCGGGGGTGAGGGGGCTCGCGCTGCCGACGCTCGCGGCCTAGCGATCGACGGAGGGCGGGCCGCCGATCCGCGTCGAGATCCCGGCGTCGATCGGCCCCGCCGGGAAGGCCCCGGGCCGGTGCTGCCGGGTGGCCTCGTCGGCGAAGGTCAGGAAGAACATCACCGTCAGGAACAGCGTGCCGGTCACGGCCGCGAGGCGCACCAGCGCGCTCGCCGAGGCCAGCTCCATGAAGATCAGGACCACCAGCGCCGTCTTGGCGCCCGCGATGGCGAGCGCCGCCACCGGCTTCCAGGCCCCGAGCGGCAGGTAGGCGCCCAGCACGGTGGCGATCAGCAGCGCCGCGAGCCCGAGCCAGACGAGCCCCGCGCGGCGCCACGGCGCGCCCGCGCCGCGGCGCTCGGCGCTCACCCCCGCCCCATCAGGTAGAGGAGCGGGAAGAGGAAGATCCACACCACGTCGATCAGGTGCCAGTAGAGCCCCAGCACGTGCAGCGTGCCGGTCCGCGTCCAGTCGACGCGCCCCTGCGCCACCTGCCCGAGCACGGCGAGCACGGCGCCCACGCCGATCGTCAGGTGGACCGCGTGGATGCCGGTCAGCAGCCAGTAGAAGGAGAAGAAGATCTCGGTCTCGGGCGGCTCGAGCGGGAAGGCCGCCGTGCCGGGGATCAGGCCCTCGGCGAAGTCCTTGCGGTACTCGAAGCCCTTGACGACGAGGAAGGCGAGCCCGAGCGCCGCCGTCAGCCCCAGCCCCCACAGCACCGTGCGCCTGAGCCCCTCCGGCGCGGCCCAGGCGGCGGTCGCCATGGTGGCCGAGGAGGTCAGCAGGATCGCGGTGTTGGCGGTGCCGAGCCAGATGTCGGTGCGCCCGCCGGCGGCCTCGAAGGCGTCCGGGTAGGAGTATCGGTAGACCGCGTAGCCGAGCAGCAGCGCGCCGAAGAAGACGACCTCCGAGGCGAGGAAGATCCACAGCCCGAAGGTTGCGGCCATGCGCTGACGGTCGAAGGAGCCGAAGGGCTCGTTCGGCTCGGCATGGCCCACGGCGGAGGGGCTCACCGCCCGTCCTCGCGCCCGTCCTCGCGCCCGTCCTCGCGCCCGTCCTCGCGCCCGTCCTGGGCGCCGCCGTCGCGCTGCGCCATGCGACCGGCGCGCCGGGCGCCGGGGGTGTCGCCGGTGCCCTGGGCGCGGTGGGTCGTCTCCTCGCGGGTCGCGGGCTTCTCGTCGCGCTCGTGATAGGCGTATGCCTCCTCGCGCACGACCGGCAGGCGGTGGAAGTTGTGCTCGGGCGGGGGCGAGGAGGTCTGCCATTCGAGGCCCGTGGCGGACCAGGGATCCTCGCCCGCGCGCCGTCCCGCGACGAGCGACCAGCCGAGGTAGAACACCGGCAGGATGTAGGCCGCCGCGAGGACCACGGCGCCGGCCGAGGACATCACGTGCCAGACCTGGAACTGTTCGGGATAGACGTGGTAGCGCCGCGGCATCCCCATGTAGCCCATGACGAATTGCGGGAAGAAGGTGAAGTTGAAGCCGAGGAACATCAAGATCGCGGCGGCGCGCGCCATGCCCTCGTTGTAGCTCCGCCCGGTGATCTTGGGCCACCAGAAGTGCAGGCCCCCGAAGAACGCCGCCATCGTGCCGCCGACCATGATGTAGTGGAAATGCGCCACCACGAAGTAGGTGTCGGTGACGTGCACGTCGATCGGCACCGAGGCGAGGAACAGCCCCGAGAGCCCGCCCATCGTGAAGAGGCCGACGAAGCCCATCGCGTAGAGCATCGGGCTCTCGAAGGTGATGTGCCCGCCGTAGAGCGTCGCCGTCCAGTTGAAGACCTTGATCGCCGAGGGGACGGCGATGACGAAGCTCAGGAGCGAGAAGATCAGGCTGGCGTAGGGCGACTGGCCGGAGACGAACATGTGGTGCCCCCAGACGAAGAAGCTGAAGGCGGCGATGGCGATCAGCGCCAGCATCATCATCTGGTAGCCGAACACCCGGCGCCGCGCGAAGCAGGTGATGATCTCGGTCACCACCCCCATGCCCGGCAGCAGCATGATGTAGACCGCCGGGTGCGAGTAGAACCAGAACACGTGCTGGAAGAGGATCGGGTCGCCCCCGCGGGTGGGGTCGAAGAGCCCGAGCCCGAAGAGCCGCTCGACCACCACCATCAGCAGCGCCACCGCGAGCGCGGGCGTGCCCAGCACGATGATGATCGAGGTGGCGTAGATCGCCCAGACGAAGAGCGGCAGGCGCATCCAGCTCATGCCGGGCGCGCGCAGCGTGTGCACCGTGACGATGAAGTTGAGCCCGGTGGCGATGGTGCCGAAGCCCGCGACGAACACGCCCATCGCCGCCAGCGTCACGTAGGAGTTGGAGTAGAGCGAGGAGTAGGGCGTGTAGAACGTCCAGCCGGTGTCCACGCCCCCCGCGAGCAGCGCCGCCAGCGCCAGCGCGCCGCCGATCATGGTGAGGTACCAGCTCATGCAGGTTGAGCCGCGGGAAGGCCACGTCGCGCGCCCCGATGGCGAGCGGCAGGACGAAGTTGCCGAGCGTGGTGGGGATCGACGGCACCAGGAAGAACCACACCATGATCACGCCGTGCAGCGTGAAGAGCTTGTTGTAGGCGTCGGCCGAGACGACGTCGGCCTCGGGCGTGAGCAGCTCCAGCCGGATCAGCGTCGCGGCCGACCCGCCGATGGCGAAGAAGACGGTGATCGAGGCGAGGTAGAGGATGGCGATGCGCTTGTGGTCGGTCGTCAGCAGCCACGAGCGCACGCGGTGCCCGGCGGCGAGGTAGCTCGGCGCGCCCTCGGGGGCCTCGGCGGCGGCGTCGGTCATCGGGAGACCTCCATGGAGGGCGAGCGCAGCACCTGCGATCCCGGCGCGGGCGCCGCGCCGAGCGCGCGGACATAGGCCACGAGCGCCTGGATCTGGCCCTGGTCGAGCACCTCGGCGAAGCCCTTCGGCATGATCGGCCGGTAGCCCGCCACCACGTCGCGCTCGGGCTGGAGGATCGAGTTGCGGATGTAGGCCTCGTCGGCGGTCACGGTGCGGCCGTCTGCGAGCTGCACCGGGCGGCCGAAGACGCCGTCGAGCAGCGGCGCGCGGACGTCGGAGGCGGCCGCGTGGCAGCCCGAGCAGCCGAGGGCGGTGAAGAGGGCGGCGCCCTCGCGCGCGAGCGTGTCGGCCTGGGGCTGGGCCACGGACCAGGCGGCGTAGGCCTCGGGCTCCATCACGACGACCTCGCCGCCCATGCGCGCGTGGTCGGTGCCGCAGTACTCCGCGCACATCAGCGGGTAGCTGCCCACCTGCGTCGGCTCGAACCACATCATCGAGGTGCGGCCCGGCACGACGTCCTTCTTGAGGCGGAAGGCGGGCACGAAGAAGGAGTGGATGACGTCCTGGGAGGACATGTAGAGCACCACCGGTTGGCCCTTCGGCACGTGCAGCGCGTTGATCTCGCGCGCGCCGTTCGGGTGCTGGGTCTTCCACATCCACTGCTTGGCCTCGACGTGGATCTCCAGCGCGCCCGGGGGCGGGTCGAACTGCGAGATCTGGTAGGAGGACGCCCACCAGAACACGAACAGCGCGAGGAAGGCGGTCGCCGCTGTCCAGCCGATCTCGATCTCGCGGCTCAGGAGCGCCGGCACCCGGTGGCGCGCCACCTCCGTGCCCTTGCGGAAGCGGGCGCCGAAGACCACGATCAGCCCCCCCACCAGCAGCACCACCAAGAGCGACAGCGCCAGGAGGGCGCCGAAGAGGATGTCGTAGCCCGCGACGTTGGCCGAGGCCGAGCCCGGATCCCACAGCCGGCTCATCGCCCGCGCCCCGGCCGCGCTCGCCCCAGCCGCGCTCGTCCCGGCCGCGCGCGCCGCCGCCCCGCGCGCCGAAGGACCGGTGCGCGCTCGCCGGCGGGCGGGTCGCGGCGCGTCCCGGCCGGCCCCGCCCGGGCCGTCGCGGGCGCCGTGACGACGGGGGTGGGGCGCCTCATGGAAGGGCCTCGTCGCGGGGACGCGCGCCGGGGGTCGCGGGAGCGATCGCGGGGCCGAAGGCGTCGGGGCCACGGGCCGCGACGCGCGCCATCGCCCGCTCGATGGGCAGGCGCCCGTCCGCGCCCGCGAGCCGGGCGCGCTGGGCGGCGAGGTAGGCGGCATAGGCGGCGACGGGTTGGATCTCCAGCCCGGGCGCGGGGAAGGTCTCGACGGCGGGGACGGGCTCGGCGCGCACGGAGGGGTAGAGCAGCCACACGGCGCCGGCCGCGAGGGCCACGATGGCGAAGAGGCCGCCGGCGGCGAGGGCGACGGTCCGGGTGTGGACGCCCGCGCCCTCGGGGGTGCGCGCGTCGCTCATCGCGCGCGCTCCCGCGCCTGCCATCGCGCGCCCCCCCGCGCCTGCCATCGCCCCCCCCCCCACGCGGGGCGCCCGGACGCCAGGGTGGCGAGCGCGGCGAGCAGGAGCGTGGTCAGGGCCGCGCTCGCCACCACCCAAGGGTAGGCCGGCGACAGCGGCGTGACGATCCAGACGAGATGCGCCCAGGCGCCCGCGAGCATGAGCCCGCCCGCGACGCGCGCCGCCGCGCGCGAGCGCCGCGCCGCGGTGGGCAGGAGGAGCGCGAAGGGCAGCGCGGCGCCGAGGCCGAAGGCGGCCCAGGCGAGCGCGAGCCCGGGGCCTCGGTTGCGCGCGAGATACCACCCCGCCTTGCCCGGCAGGTCGCCCGACCAGCTCACCAGGAACTGCGTCGCGGCCAGGTAGACGGCGCCGAGGAGGGCCGCGAGCATCAGCCCGGCCCAGTCCGAGCGCGCCCCGGCGTCCTCGCGCGAGAGCCCGAGGAGCGCCGCGAAGGCGAGGCCGCAGCCGATCTGCGCGATCGCCATCTGCGCCCCGAAGTCGGTCGAGTCGAAGCCGGGATCGAGCGACAGCAGCCAGTCGAGCCCCGCGACGGAGATCGTGACCGCGTAGAGCACGAGTCCCACGGCCGCGGCCCCTGCGCTCGGCCCCCGCCCCGCGCTCGGCCCCCGCCCCGCGCCCGGCCCCCGCCCCGCGCTCGGCCCGCGCCCGGCGCCCGTGCGGCGCCGCGCGAGCAGGCCGAGGCCCGCGAAGACGGCCAGCGCCGCGATGGCGCGCGCCGTGAAGGCCGGGGAGTTGAGCCACAGCGCCTCGACGCTGCCGCCGCCCTCCGAGGCCCAGCCGGGCCGCGTCCAGGGGTAGAGCAGATCCTGCGCCAGCACGAGGACGGCGCCGGCGAGGCAGAGCGGCGGCGCGGCCGAGGCGGCGGCGGTGAGCCAGGGCTCCCCGGCCGCGCGCCAGCGCCCGCCGGTGAGCGCGTGGATCAGCGCGACCACGGCCGAGCCCAGCGCGACCGACAGCGCGAGGAACCACCCCGCCAGCCACCCGCGCGCCGCGACCGAGGGGTCGGCCGCGGCGATGGCCGCGAGCGCCGCGGCCGCCGCGAGCGCCGCCGCCGCGGCGGGCCCGCGGGGCGGCCGCGCCGCGGCGGCGGTCACGGCGCGGCCTCCGCCGGATCGCCGCCCGCGGGCGCGGCCCGGGTCGGCGCGACGAGCGTCGCGGGGCGCGAGAAGGCGGGCTCGTCGCCGCCGGCGATCTGGAGGGCGCGGATGTAGGCGACGATCGCCCATCGGTCGGCGGGCTCGACGCGGTCGCCGTAGGGATACATCACGCCGAAGCCGTCGGCGATCACGGCCATGAAGTGCTCGGCCGGCGCGGCCTTCAGGCGCTCGGAGAGGTAGGAGGGCGGCTGCGGGAAGCCGCGCTGCGGGACGCGGCCCGTGCCCGTGCCGTCGAGCCCGTGGCAGGGCGCGCAGTAGATCCCGTAGCGCTCGCGCCCCCGCGCGAGCAGCGCCGGCGTCACCGGGGGCGGCCTTGCGACGGCGGCGGCCCGCTCGAGGGCGCCCCGGGCCACGGTGCCCTCGACGAGCGGGCGCGCCGAGGCGCCGTCGGACCACACCGGCGACGGGTCGTAGGCCTCGTATTTCGGCTGCACGTCCATGCTCGCGCGATCGCAGCTCGCCACGGTCGCGACGCCCGACAGCGCGAGGGCGAGCCAGGGCGTCATCGCAGCACCTGCACGCAGAGGATCTCGGGGCGCCCCGCGAGCGCCTCCGTCGCCTCCACCCGGCGGTGGCGGTCGCGCTCGTCGAGGGTGAGGAAGAAGCCGTCGTCGGTGATGGCCGAGGCCCCCTCGGCGTCGAACAGCGGGTGGTGCAGGCGCGGCAGCCCGCAGGCCCACAGCATGGCGACGAAGCCCGCGACGGCCGCGCCGAGCACGCCGGTCTCGAACACCGTGAACAGGAAGGCGGGCCAGGAGTTGAGCGGCCTCCCCCCCGAGTTGATCGGGTAGCCCTCCACCGCGTTCCACCACTGCAGCCAGAAGATGCCGGCGGCCGCGGCGGCGGCGGCCAGCAGCATGGCCGGGCGCACCGGCGAGGGGGGCAGGGCCAGCGCCTCGTCGAGCGCCTCGACGAAGTGGGGCGCGTGGGCGTCGGCCGAGCGGAAGCCCAAGGCCCGCACGTGGCGCGCGAGCGTCACGAGGTCGTCGGCCGAGCGGACGCGCGCCACCACGAGCGGCCCGCTCGCGGTCGTCCTCATGGGCCCGCCTCCGCCATCTGCTCCTTGATCTCGTGCATCGAGGCCGCGGGCACCAGCCGCACGAAGAGGAGGAACAGCCAGGCGAAGAGCCCCAGCGTGCCCGCGAGCAGCGCCCAGTCCCAGAGGGTCGGCCAGTAGATGCGCCACTGCGAGGGCAGGTGCCCGCGCGAGAGCGTCTCGGAGATGATCAGGATCCGCTCGAGCCACATGCCGACGTTGATCAGGACGGCGACGCTCACGAGCGTCGGCAGGTGGCGGCGCGCCGCGCGCCACCAGAACACGAGCGGCAGGCCGCAGTTGAAGGCGATCATGCTCCAGTAGAGCGGCGCGTAGATGCCCTGGAACTCGAACCAGGTGACCAGGCGCTCGGACGCGTCGCCCGAGTACCACGAGAAGAACCACTCGGTGACGTAGCTCAGCGTCATGATCATCGACGCCAGGAGCAGGATCCTGGCCATCACGTCGAAGTGGTCGATGGTGACGAGGTGCTCGAGCCCCAGCCCGCGCCGGACGAGGGCCGCGAGCACCACCACCATGGCGAAGCCCGAGAACATGGCGCCGACGACGAAGTAGGGCGGGAAGATGGTCTCGTTCCAGCCCGACATCATGCCGGCCGCGAAGTCCATCCCCACCACCGAGTGGACCGAGACGACGAGCGGCACGCCCAGCGCGGCCATCGCCCAGTAGTAGGATTCGTAGATCTTCCAGTGCCGCGCCGAGCCGCGCCAGCCGAGGGCCGCGGCGCCGTAGAGCGTGCGCCCGAGCCGGCCCCCCGCACGGTCGCGCATGGTGGCTAGGTCGGGGATCGCGCCGGTGTACCAGAACAGGATCGAGAAGGTCAGGTAGCTGGCGATGGCGAAGAAGTCCCACACCAGCGGGCTGCGCCACTGCGGCAGCAGGCCCATCGTGTCGGGGTAGGGCACGAGCCAGTAGAAGAGCCACGGCCGCCCGAGGTGGAAGATCGGGAAGAGCCCCGCGATCGCGGCCGCGAAGAGCGTCATCCCTTCGGCGAAGCGGCTGATCGAGGCGCGCCATCTCTGGCGCGTGAGCAGCAGCATCGAGGAGATGAGCGTGCCGGCGTTGCCGATGCCGATCCACCAGACGTAGTTGGCGATGGCGAAGCCCCAGACGTTGGTGGTGTTGATCCCCCAGACGCCGACGCCCTGCCAGACCAGCCACACCAGCGAGACGGCCATCAGCAGCGTCAGCGCGCTCGCGGCGGCGAAGGCGGCCCACCACGCGCGCCCGAAGCGGCGCTCCAGCACCGGGTCGGCGACGGCGGCCGTGATCGCGCCCTGGGAGGCGCCCATCGGCAGGTAGCGGGGGGCCTCGCGCTCGCGCGCCGAGGCGCGCAGGCCGGCCGGGTCGGCCGCGACGCTCACCCCTCGCCCCCGCCCTCGCCCCCGCCGTCGCCCCCGCCGTCGCCCCCGCCGTCGCCCCGGTTCTCGACCCGGTTCTCGACCCGGGCGAGGTAGCTCGTGCGGGGCCTGGTGCCGAGCTCCTCCAGGAGCGCGTAGTGGCGCGGGTCGCGCTTGGCCTTCGAGACGGGGGCCTGCGCGTGGTTGAGGTCGCCGAAGACGATGGCCTCGGCGGGGCACGCGTCCTGGCAGGCGGTGCGCACGGCGCCGGGGGCCACGTCGCGCCCCTCGCGCGCCGCCTCGATCTTCGCGGACTGGACGCGCTGGAGGCAGTAGGTGCACTTCTCCATCACGCCGCGCGCGCGCACCGAGACGTCGGGGTTCCTGAGCGCCGCGAGCAGGTCCGCGCCCTGGTTCTCGTAGCCCTGCCCGCCGGCGTAGTCGAAGAAGTTGAAGCGGCGCACCTTGTAGGGGCAGTTGGCCTGGCAGAAGCGGGTGCCGACGCAGCGGTTGTAGACCTGCACGTTGAGCCCTTGGGCGTCGTGGACCGAGGCCGCGACGGGGCAGACGGGCTCGCAGGGCGCCTGCTCGCAGTGCATGCAGGGCACGGGCTGGAAGGCGGTGCGGCCGTCGTCGCGCCCGTAGGCGTCCACCCGCAGCCAGTGCATGATGCGACCGCGCCCGACCTCCTCGGGGCCGACCACGGGGACGTTGTTCTCCGACTGGCAGGCGATCAGGCAGGCGTTGCAGCCGATGCACAGGTCGAGGTCGATCACCATCGCCCAGGCGTGGGGCTCGTCGGAGTAGGGCGGGTAGAAGGTGGGCTGGGGCGGCTCGCCGGGGATCAGGAGATCCTCGGCCGGCACGACGCGCACGATGTCGCGGCCCATCTCCTCGAAGTGGCGCTGCGTGCGGTGCACGGGCAGCGTGGCGCCGATCGGCGCCACGGCGGCGGCCATCACGGACGCGCCCTCGCGGGGCATCAGCGGGGCGGCCGAGACGCCCACGCCCGAGCCGATCGGCCCCGCGTCCCAGCGCCCGTGGCCCAGCGCGAGCGAGAGCGTGCCCGGGTGCTGGCCCGGCACCGAGAGCACCGGCACCTGCACCTCGCCGTGAGCGGTGGCCAGCCGCACCGCGTCGCCGTCCTCCAGATCGAGCGCCAGCGCGTCGAAGGGCGCCATCCACAGCGCGTTGCCCCAGACCTGCTTGGTGAAGGGCTCGGGGCACTCCTGGAGCCAGGCGTTGGAGGCATGGGCGCCGGTCCACAGGGTGGGCGAGGGCCGCAAGGTGAGCTCGAAGCCCGCCGAAGCCTCCGAGCCCGCCGAAGCCTGTCGGGCCCGGCCGGAAGCTTGCGAGGCCAGGCGCGGCCTGCGGGCGGGTCGCGGCCCGCGAGGCGGACGCATCGGGCGCCGCGGCGAGGTCGGGCGCCACCAGCGGCGCCGCGGTGCCCTCGACCACGCCGTCGTGCAGCGCCCTCAGCCAGAACGCCTCGAAGCCCTCGGCGGGCTCGAGGCGCTCGGAGGGCGCGCCCTCCCCGGCGCGCCACAGCGCCCAGCTGCGGGCCAGGATCGCCCGGGCGTCCGTCCCGGAGCCGCCCGCGAGGCGGTCCATCACCTCGTGGCGCGAGCGCGAGTCGTGCAAGGGCGCGATCAGCGGCTGGACGAGGCCCACCGTGCCGTCGGGGCCGCGCAGGTCCGACCAGTCCTCCAGGGGGTGGGCGAGCGGCAGCCGCCAGCGGCACCGCGTCGCCGTCTCGCCCCAGCTCACGCCCGCATAGGCCGTCCAGGGCACCCGCTCCAGCGCCTCGGCGAAGCCGAGCGCGGCGGGCGCCTCGTGGACCGGGTTGGCGTCGAGGATCGCCAGCGCCGAGACCGCGCCGGCGCGCATGTCGTCGACCAGCGCCTCGGGCGCCTCGGGGGCGATCCCCGGCCAGTCCTCGGGCCGCGCGCGGTAGGCCACGAGGCCGCCGAGCCGCTCGTTGAGGCGCGCCACGGCGAGCGCCGCGTCGGGCGGCAGGTCGGGGCCGGCCAGCACCATCGCCCGGCCCGCTGCGGCCTCGAGATCGCCCGAGGCGGCCCGCGCGGCGGCCCGCAGGCGCTCGGGCAGCGCGCCGCCATCCGCGAGCCAGAGCGCGAGGGCGGCCAGCTCGGCGAGCGCCGCGCCGGTGCGGCGGTCGGCCTTCGAGCCCGTCAGCGTCGGCGAGGGCTCGAAGGCGTGCATCCGGATGGCGCCCCGCCGCGCGGCGCGCGCGCGAGAGAACGCCCTCGCCGTGGCGATCTGGTCGGGCCCCGCGCCGAGGAAGTCGCAGCCCAGGCTCACGATCGCCTCGGCCCGCGCGAAGTCCGGCACGGCGCGCAGCGCCGCCCCCGCGAGCGTCACGTCGAGCGCCTCCGGGACCGCGCGCGTCGCGTGCCAGACGAGCCCCGGCCGCGCCTCGGCCAGCGCCGCGATCTGGCGCGCCAGGGTGGGCGAGGCCACCGGCCCCGTCAGCAGCCGCGCGCTGCGCCCGTCGGGCGCGATCGCCGCGAGCAGCTCGGCCTCAAAGGCGGGCCAGGTCGAGGGCGTCGTGCCGAGAGAGGGCACGCGCGGGCGCGCGGGGTCGAAGAGGTCGAGCACGGCCGCCTCGGCGAACACGTCCGTGGCGCCGAGGCTCGCGGGGTGGCCCGGGTTGCCGTGGACCTTGGTCGGCCGCCCCTCGTGGCTCTCCACGATCACCCCGCGCCCCGCGCTCCCGAGCGGCAGCGTGGTGGCGAAGAACATCGGCTTTCCGGGCACCATCCCCTCGGGCATGTCGATGTAGGGGACGATCGCCTCCTCGGGCGCGGAGCAGCCGGCGACGAGCGCCGCCGCCCCGGCCGAGAACCCCGCGAGCACCCGGCGGCGGTCGGGGCCGCGCCGGTCCGCACGAGGGGCGCGCAGGTCGGGGGGCAGGTCGGGGGGCAGGTCGGGGGGCAGGTCGGGGGGCGCGCCCGTCACCGATGGCATGTCGAGCAGTCCGTCAGGCCCCGCAGGTCGAGGTCGTAGTGCTCCAGGAGCACGGCCGGGTCGATGTCGGGCGCGCCGCCCTGGGGCCAGAACGGGTCGTAGATCGCCTCCTCGGGGCGCAGGTTGGGGCCGGGGTCGCGGTGGCAGTCGAGGCACCAGCCCATGGTCAGCGGCGCCTCCTGGCGCATCAGCTTCATCTCGCCCACCGGCCCGTGGCAGGTGGTGCAGCCCACGCCCTTGGCGACATGGATGGAGTGGTTGAAGTAGACGTAGTCGGGCAGCCGGTTCACCGGCGCCCATTCCAGCCGCACCTCCTCCACGAGGCTCTCGCGCACCGGCGCCAGCATGGGGGCGTTGGTCCAAAGCTGGCTGTGGCACGTCATGCAGGTGGTGGTGGGCGGGATGCCGGCCTTGGCGGAGACCTCGACGCTGGTGTGGCAGTAGCGGCAGTCGATGCCGACCTCGGCGGTGTGATGGGCGTGGCTGAAGGGGATCGGCTGCTCGACGGTCTGGTTGCGCCCCGTGGCGTAGTCCGATCGCGCCAGCACCACGCCCAAGCCCGCGGCCGACAGCGGCACCGTCACGACGCTGACGAGCGCGATCCGCGCGAGGGTGTCGGCCCTGGGTCGAAAGATCTGCGCCACGATCGAAGCTCCGAAAGGGGATTCGCGCACCG
This sequence comes from uncultured Alphaproteobacteria bacterium, assembly GCA_963799455.1. Lineage (GTDB taxonomy): Bacteria > Pseudomonadota > Alphaproteobacteria > Rhodobacterales > Rhodobacteraceae > CAWCXF01. Next base: position 1,858,315 of record CAWCXF010000008.1, read on the forward strand.
GCCGAACGACGCTCGAAAGGTATCGACGGGCGTCGCCATGTCCATCGTGACGTTGCAGGCCCGTGGGCGACGCGCGCGAGCGCGCCTGCGCGCAAGGCCTGCCGCCCTCGGACGGCCCGCCTCCAAAGCGGTCGTCACCTCCCTTCGCCCATCTCCGGCGGCGCCGAAGGCGTCGGCGCCCTCCGGAGGGAAGCGTCGGGCAGGGGGGCGATGGGGCTCCGAAGGGCGCCTCGGGCTCGAACCGACGGCGTCACGATGGCTCACCGTCGAAGGCGAGCCGTCGCGGGGCCGAGGTCCGGCCGCGCCCGGGCCGAGGCGAGCCGCACCGCTCGGAGGTCGCGGTGCGCCCGCTCGCGCGCGCCGTCTTCTTCGGGGCCGGGGACGGCCGGAGCTGTCGCGGCCCGTGGTTCCGTCGGTGTGAGGCGGCGTTCGGCGGGGGGTGGCGATGCTCGGCCGGCAGGAGCGCGGTCGGCTCGCGTTCTTCGTGTGCGGCTCGGCTCGCGGGAACTCGTGCCCGACGCTGATGTCCTGGCCCGGTCGATCGGGTGCTCGATCTCGGCGGGCTGCGCGGGGAGGCAGCCGAGCGCCACGCCGCGGGCGTCGGCCGTCCGGCGGTCGGCCCGGAGGCGGCGGTCCGGCCGGTGCCCGCGGGGTTCTTGATCGGGGGGCCGTGCGCGACCGACCCCTGACGCGCGAGGCGCGAGGCCCGACCCAGCGACCCGCTGGGCGATCCGCCGGTTCGCGGGCTTTGGCCAGCACGACCGGCTGCCGGCCCACTCCTCGCTCACGCGCTCCGGCACGGATGGGGGCCGATCGCTTCCGGCGCCTCTTCGAGCGGACCGTGCGGGCCTGCGTCGCGGCCGGGGCCGCGAAGGGCGCGGTCTCGCGCGCGGACGTCGCCCGGGGTGTGCCTCGCCATGCGGCTGCCGAGGCCGTGGCGCAGGCCGACGGCGAGGAGGGGCCCGGTCCTTCGGCCTCGGCCGGAGCCGAGGCCGAAGGACGAGCGGGCGCTCTGCGACGCCGAGAAGACGGGCCGGTTCGAGAAGGCCCGCCTCCGGTCCCGAGGCCACGATGGCCACCACGGCCCGCAGCCGCCGGCTCGCGCCGAGCGTCAGGCAGCACGGCGTCGTGCTCGACGGCTCGCGCGCCTCGACGCGACGGCCCGGACGATGGGCGCCGCGACGGGACCGTGACGGCCGACATGGGCCACGCCTGCGCGACGATCTTCGGCGGGCTGGAGCGGCGCGGGGTCGCGGCGGTGATGGCCTGTCGAGAGCCCGCCCCGGACGCGATCCGGGGCCGAGCCGGTCCGCAGCCTGGTGCTGGAGCGCCGCTTCCGCCACGACGCCGAGCACGGCGTCCCGAAGGGCCCGGGGGGCCGAGCTCCTGCGGCCGGGGCCGCCCGTGAGGCACGGCCGCGCCTCCCGCTCCCGGGCGCGCGAGTGCCGGCGACGCGGCCTCGCCGCGCTCTGCCTGTCGAGGGGACGGGCCGACGAGGCGGTCGTCGTCGGCCACGACCACCCGGCCCTGCCGCGCGCCCTGGCCTGCGGACCATGCGCGTCCAGGCGGCCCGGGCGGTAGCGTCCGCGGTGGTGGTGTAATTTCCGGGAGCGCCGACGGTGCTGTCCGGGGTGGGGCATTCCCCTTCCCTGGCGGTGTCGATTGCGGTGGCCACCGGGACCATCGGGTAAGGTGGAGTTGCACGCTCCACCCAAGCCCTGAGGACGACCCCGATGACCGAGGACAGACTACCGCTGGCCGAGCTGCGGTGCTGTCTCGGAGGTGGTGGAAATCGGGATGACGCGATCTCCGGCGGGGCGAGGTTACGACGTCACGCGGCGAGATCAATCGCCTGATCGGCGAGCGGCGCGGAGAGGCTCTCCCAGCCGTCGACCTTGCGCATGACGATCTGCCCCGAGGCCAGCAGCGCCCAGAACAGCATGGGCGCGGTCTCGGCCTGGGGCAGGACGGTCTGGGTCTTGATGCGTCGCTTGAACTCCTCGTGCAGCCGCTCGATGGCGTTGGTCGTGCGGGCCGACTTCCACTGGCCGAGCGGCAGGCGCGTGAAGGTGAAGAGCCGATCCCCGTTCGGGGGGCTTACGCGGCCCCACCGGGGCCACGGTCCCCCCTCACCCTCGAGGCTGTCGGCGACGGGGCGGCACTTCAGCCGCCACTTGCGGAGGAATGCCCTGCGGCGGTCCTCCACCTCGGCCGCCGTGTCGGCGTAGATCATGTCGCGGTAGTCTTCGGTCAGCTCGTCGTGGAGCCGCTTCGGGGCGTGGGCGAGCAGGTTGCGGTGCTTGTGAACCGTGCACCGCTGGGCCGGGACGTCGGGCCACAGCGCCGCCAGCGCCGCCTCGAGCCCGGGCGCGCCGTCGACGATGAGGAGCTCCGGCGCCTTGAGGCCGCGCCGGGTCATGTCCTCGAGAAAGGCCGTCCAGGCGACCGTGCTCTCGCCACCCATGCTCTTCAGCGCGAGCAGCACTTTCTGGCCGTCGCGGCGCACGCCGACCGCGACCAGCAGCGAGATGGCGGTCGCCTTGCGGTCGATCTTCACTCGCACCACCGTGCCGTCGAGGATCAGCCGGGCGATGTCCTGCGCGCCGAGATCGCGGGCGTTCCACGCCTCCCAGTCGGTCTTCACCTTGCGCCAGGCTCGGCTGACCACGTCCTTGCCGACAGCCCCGTCGAACAAGGCAGCCAAGGCGCGGCGCACCCGCCGGGTGTTGGTCCCGGCCAGGTAGGCCCCGGCGATCAGCGCCTCCGCGCGCTTGGTCAGGCGCTGATAGCGACGCAGCCCCTTCGAGCGCCACTCCGCCGTGCCGCCCTCCTCGCGCATGAGCCGCGCCCTGGGCACGCGCACCGTCTCAGGCCCGAACGTGCCGATCACCTGCCGCTCGCGATGCCCGTTGCGCCACCCCCGCGGTCCCTCGTCGGTCCGCTCGTAGCGGGCCCGTCCGAGCGCCGCCTCCAGCTCCTCCTCGAGGATCGCCTCGATGAAGGCGCGGACCCGGCCGCGGACCCCATCCTCGATCGGGTCGCTCCAGTCCCCGAGCGATGGCGCGCTCGCGCTCGTCGTCGTAGTCTCATCCATGGCGTGGTCTCCACGGCGGTGGCAACCGCCGTCCAGGGTTGGGTCAATGCCCGGAGACTACGCCAACCCCGAAACTCCACCACGTTCGCGACAGGACCATCGTCCTCGACGACATCGCCTACGCTCAGAAGGACCAGGCCGAGACCTCGGTGCTCTTCGAGCTCATCGCGCGGCGCTACGAAACCCGAAGCCTGGCCATCGCCGCCAACCAGCGCTCACGCGCCCGGGACCGCGTCTTCCCCGACCCCGCCGTCACCGTCGCCGCCATCGACAGGCTCGTCCACCACGCGACCATCCTGGAGATGAACGTCGACAGTTACCGCCGCAGAGCGGCCGCCAGCCGAAAGGATGGCGAGGTCGCGGTCCCAGCGACAGCCTCCACCGACAGCCTCGACGACAACCACAAAGGAGCCGCCTGAACCGCACGACCTCCAACCGCAGCAGCCAGCAAACCGGCCAACTTGGTTGTCGGTCCCGGCCAAGAAGGTTGACGCCCTACAGCTGGTCGTCGTCGGGGATGGGCAGCTCGTCGGTGCCTGTCTCGGTCAGGCCGTAGAACTCGATGGCCTCGTAGGTCGTGAGGGTCTCGTCGGTGGCGGTCATGGGGGTCGTCCTTCGACGCTGGGGTTGAGGAGGTCCGGCTCGCACTAAGGGGCGGAGCCTGTCCGGGTCCCCGCTTCCGAACCGCTTCATGGCAAGGACGCCGAAGGCGCCGGCAGAGCCGCGCGAGGAAGTCTTCGAGGCGGGGGGGGCTGCGGCACGCGGCACGCTGGCTCGCGGGCGCGCCACGGCGGCCGTCACGACGGTGCCGAAGAGTTCCTCGATCCTTGAGGTGGAGTGGTTCGGGGGCCAATCTGGAGGATAGGCTTCCGCTTCTCAGTGTGTGCGTTTACGCGAGCGGACGCGCGAGGACGCAGGTAAGCGTAGGGCTGTCGTGACGCCGGGGACGAAGCGGGCGAGGGCCGCGCCCGCGCGGACCCGAGCGAAGCGCAGTCACGGGCGGCGCGGCGACCCGGAGCGCTCGCGGCCCAGCGTCCGCGGGATGCCGGGCGCGACGGCCGCGCGACTGCGCGACGGGCCGCGAGGCCCGTTCCCCGTCCGACACGCGAAGCCGAGGACGGGGGCGACGGCGGGGCTGGGCGGGCAGGTTGGCGGGTCGAGCGGTCGGGTGGTCGATCGGTCGAGCGGATGGACGGCGACGTGGTGGCGGGTATCGGGCGTCAGGCGTCCCTTCGGCTCCGCTCGTCGTCCCGAAGGTCGGCGAGGTGGTGGGCGGAGGCCTGCCATGCGAGCGCCTCGGCCCATTCGGAGCCGGCGAGGCCCCGCCTGCGCTCCAGCACGTGGCCCTCCTTCGTCACGACCGCAAAGGCGTGGACGTCGCCGTGGAGGAACTCCTCGTAGGCCAGCAGCTCGACGTCGCAGGCGAGCGTGGCGGCCTCGACGAGGTCGGGGGTGATCGTGTCGCGCCCATAGTGCAGGCGCAGCCGCTCGTGCAGGGCCACGGCGTAGCCGATCGCCCGGTCGTCCTCGCCCAGGATCGTGCTGAAGGACGGCTTGTCGTGCGTCCAGGCGGCGTGGACCGGCAGCACCAGGGCGGGGACGCGGCGCATCACGGCGAGGAGGTGGCGGGCGGTGCGCCAGGCGTGGCGGTCGCCCAGGCTGCGGGTCCAGGTGACGAGGTGGAGCGGCGGATCGTCCGCGAGGCGGGGGTTCCTCGGCTCGGGGTCGCGCTCGAGCGTGAGCCGCAGGCCGGTCGCGGGATCGGTGTGCTGGAGCATGGCCCGTCCTCCCTGTTCTCGGCCTGTTTCTACGCTCGCTGGCCTCCTCGGTCGATGCTTCCATGAGACGTTGGGATACTGTTGGCGAAGTCGGAGCCTATGCGGCGAGGGCGGCGAAGCGCGCGGTTCGGGTCGGGGCGAGGGGACGATCGGCGAGCCATGCGGCGAGGCGATCGAGGTCGATGGCCGCGGCGGTGATGACGCTTTGCAGGCCGGTCTTGGCCAGGCCGCGGTAGCGTGCCCGGCGCAGGCCGAAGGCACGCACGCCCTGCGAGATCGTGCCCTCCACGCCCCGGCGTTGACGGTAGAGCTGCCGACCGGCCTCGGTCTTCAACCGCCCCCGGGCGTGGGCGATGGCCTCGTGCTCGGGGCGCGATGGAAGGCCGATCCGGCGGCTCGTCGCGCGGGTACAGCGCGAGCGCGAGGGGCAAGGTCGACAGTCCGTCGGGCTGAACCCGGCACGGACATAGCGCTGGCCCGTCACCTTGTTGGCGTGACCGCCCCAGGTGATGCTGGTGCGGCCCTCCGGACAGCGCACCCGCTCGTTCTCCCAATCCACCGTGAAGTCCGCGGCGTGGAAGGCGCCCTCCACCCTCGCCTGCCACCCCCCGACGGACCGCGTCGGCCCCACCAAGTCGATGCCGTGGCGCTCACGCGCGGCGACGATGTGGCGCCCGCTGACGTAGCCGGCATCCACCAGGTGCTGGGAGGGGGAGAGCCCCTTGGCCGCCAGCGCGGCGTGGATCGCCTGCGTGCGCATCGCCTCGTGCACGTTGGCCGGTGTCGCCTCGGCGTGCACGACCAGCCGCGGCCTCTCGGCGTCGCAGGTCTCGGTGAGGTGGATCATGTATCCGGTCCAGCCCATGCCGCTCTTGGCGCGGAAGCGGGCCTCGGTGTCGTAAGGGCTCTCGACGCGGTCGCCGGGGCCCCGGCCTGACACCGAGCGCAGCCGCACGTGGTCGGCTGCCTCGTCGCCCCCACCGTCTATAGGGTCGTCCTGCGATCCCGGCTCGACCCGCTCGAAGTGGCGCGTCCACACGCGGCGCAGCACAGCGACTGCCAGCAGATCGCGTACTCTCTTGGGCGCGACCACCCCCTTGATGGCGTCGAGCAGGTGGAAGCCGTCCGTGCCCACCTGGGCGGCGTAGGCCTCGCGCTTGGGAGCGCTGTTCGGCAGACGGGTATCCTCGACGCGCCGGTCGTAGCGCTCGTACCACTCGGGCGGCGCGATCTCGCGCAGCCAGTCGGGCGCGACGACGGCTATGGCGTTCAGCGCGGCGCGCAGCGTCTCCGCCAGCAGCTCGAGGCGGTTGAGCACACGCACGGCGGCGAGCACGTGGGTGCTGTCGGTGCGGTTGCGCCCGCGGGCATTCAGAAGCCCTCCCTCGCGCGCGGCATCCAGAAGGCGGTCGAGCAGACGCCCCTCGGCGTCGTGATCCAGCAGACGAGCGCGGAACTCACACAGAACCGAGAAGTCGAAGCCCGCGTCGTCGAGAGCCAGCGCAAGCAGGTACTTCCAGTCGATCCGGCTGCGCACGGCATCCGCGGCCTGCCGGTCGCTCAGGCCCTCGCGGAACTGCATGAGCGTGACCAACGCCAGGCGCCAGGGCGCATAGGCTGGCTGGCCTCGCGGGGGGTAGAGATCGACGAAGTCGGCGTCGGCGAACACCGGGCCGAGCCGGTCGCGCAGCAGCAGATAGGCGTTGCCGCGCCGGAACGAAGCCTGCGCGATGCGGGCGGTGTCCTCAGGCACGAACGGGAGCGGCTGTGGGCGGAGCGACATGGGCAGCCTCGCGGGCGGGACACCCACCCTACATCACCATCTGCCTCAGCCCACCGACTTCGCCAACAGTATCCGTTGGTTTCCGGCCGCCTGGGCTCGCGCCCTCGGCGCTGCCGGCGGCGCCCGTCACCGCTCTGGCCGCCTCCGGGAGGACGGCGCCGGGCGGCGAGGCGATCGAGCGAGCGAAGGCCCGGTCGAGCGCGAGGCGCCGGCCGCCGGCGTTGCGGACGGTGACGGTGGGCGAGGTCGGGTCGTCCTCGACGACGCGGTGGAGGCTCCACGCGGGATCGTCGGCCGAGAACGGGCGGTCGGCGGGACCGGTGGCGTGCCAGAAGCCGAGAAGCGAGGTCGTGCGTCGATCCTTTCCGAGCGGGAGGGGGTCGCACGGGCGAGGGCGCGGCCGGGGCGCGCGGGGCCCCGGCCGGCCGGATCAGGCGACGGCGGCCACCTCGCCGCCGGCCAGGGCCACGATCTCGTAGTGGCCGGGCGCGGCACCCTCGCGGTGGTGGCCGTTGGCGCGGTGGTGGCCGCCGATGGGGCTCGTGAAGGCGAGGCTGAGGTAGGCGTTGCCCGAGCGCTCCGAGACCGCGCGCCAGATCGAGCCCATGCGGATCGGCACGCCGCCAGGGCTGCGTGCCTCGACGTGCCAGTCGGGGTGGCTCGGCTCCGCCTTGTAGGCGTTCTCGATGGCCGCGAAGTCCATGTCGAAGTCGTAGGAGCCGATGAAGCCCGCGAGGTGGCCGTCGTCGAGCGTCTCGATCCTTCCCGTGAGCGCGATGGGCTCCGCGCGCCCGCCCGCGAGCGGCACGATCGACCACGCGCCCTCGGCCGTCTCGTCGCCCCGCACGGCGTTCATCCGCCACACGCGGCCCATCCTGTCGGTGAGCGCGAGCGAGTGGTAGGCGCGGCCGGTCCTCTCGCTCACGGCGGACCACATCGAGCCCACGCGCATGGCGCGACCGCGCGGGGTGCGGAACTCCAGGTTGTGGTCGGGGTGGTTGTCGGCGGCCTTGTGGGCGTTGGGGACCACGGCGACGCGCGGCAGGTCGAACAGCAGCGTCGAGATCGAGGCGGTGGTGGGCTGGCCGTGCGCGTCGGCCTTCAGGGTGCCGGTGATCATGGGTCGTCTCCTGGGATGGGGGCGGATTCCGCGTCTCGGCCCGCCCGGGGTGTCGCTTCTCGCGATCCCGTCGGGATCGCCCCCCTCGCGAAGCTTCCTTTGCTCTTTCCTCGCACCGTCGGCCCGTCGCCTCAGGCCGCCGCCGGGGTCGAGAGCGCCCGGCCCGGATCGCCTCCAGCACGGCCGGTGCTGCGTCCCCCACGGGGACGAAGACCCGCAGCTGGTGGGCGATGATCTCGATGAAGCAGCCCGCGGCCTTGAGGCTCGCCACCTGGTCGGGGCGGACGCCGCCCAGCTCCAGGCGCCGGCACCCCGCGACCCGGCGGGCGCGCAGCGTCGTCAGGCCGCGGCCGAGATCGACGGCCCCGTCTCCCGTCATCGCGGCGGCGGCCAGCTCCTCGGGCGTGGCCTCGCCGCCGCGGAACTTGTCTGCCAGGACGATCGCCTGCTCGGGCGAGATCGCGCGCCCGATCATCGAAGGACGCCCCTCGGGCGTCACGCGCCAGATGCGCTCGTTGTCCGACGGGATCAGGGTCCAGATCGGCAGCAGCAGCCCGGTCAGCAGGCAGAGCGTCTCAACACGGGTCTTGGGCAGGGCCTCGGCCTCCGCGTCCCACAGCGCCGCGAAGGCGGGGGCGGAGACGGGCTCCCAGCGCGAGGAGGCGAGCTCGTCCTCGGTCGTCGAGGCGCGCCCCGTGGGGCGGCGCAGGTCGCGCATCAAGACGAGCGCGTCGTCGTCGAAGACCTGGAAGGCGCGCTTGGAGATCAGGGCGACCTTGCCCGAGGCCGCGTTGCGCATGGGCGCCAGCCGCCCGCCCCAATCCGCGAGCGCCGCATGGGCCGAGGGGATGCGCACGGCGGTCTCGGTCTCCAGCGTCACCGCGCGCGTGACCGAGCCGCTGCAGGGGCAGGTCCAGAGGTCCTCCTCGCGCAGCACCGCGATGCCGTCGGCGCGCAGCGTCTCGATGCCGAGGTCGAGCGTGCCGCGGGCGCGCGCCGCCTCGGTCTGGGCCTCGATCTTCTCGGCGAACGCGCCGAAGAGGGCGTCCTGCATGCGCGTGGGCAGCGCGAGGAGGCGGTTGAGGTAGCGCTGGACGGGAGGCAGCTCGTCGAGCAGCGCGCCGTCCGCGGCCCGGAGCGCGAGCGCCGTCCAGTCGTGGAAGGTGGCGTAGCTCATCGCCTCGCAGCGCTCAGAGGTGAGCTCGGTATAGTGCGCGACGAGCGCGCGGCGCGCGAGCGGGCCCTCGAGGTTGTCGCTCGCGCGGAAGAGGTTTTGCGAGCCCGCCTGGCGCTGGCCGCGCGTCAGCGCGCCGAGCCGGCGCGCGATGGTCGAGGTGAAGCGGCGCTCGCCCTGCACGTCGGTGGTCACGACGCGGAAGAAGGGCGCGCTGGCCTGCGCCGAGCGGTGCGTGCGCCCCAGCCCCTGGATCGCCGCGTCCGCCCGCCAGCCGGGCTCGACCAGGTGGTGCCGCCGGCGCGTCGGGCGCTGGCCGCGGACCCGCGGGCGGCGTGGTAGGAGCGCCCGGTGCCGCCGGCGTCGGAGAAGACGAGCACCGCCTTCTCGCCCGCCATGAAGGCGGCGGCCTCGGCCGAGCTGGCCGACGCGGAGCGCGGCACCACCTTGAGCGCGCCGTCCGCGGTGCGCACCGTGCGCTTGGCGCGCCCCGTCACCTCCGCGAGCCGCGCCTCGCCGAGGCACCAGACGAGCTGGTCGAGCACGCTGGGCAGCGGGGCCGTGGTGAGAGCTCCATCAGCGCCGCGTCCCGCAGCGCCTCCGCCTCGCGCGAGATCACCGGGCTGCCGTCCTCATGGGTCAGCCGCTCGGCGACCAGGGTGCCCTCGATCTCGACGATCTGGTGCGCCTGCACGGGGAAGGCCGTGCGCAGCCAGTGGATCACCGCCTCCTTGGGCGTCAGGTGCGCCTCGGTGAGGTCGTCGCCGTCGAGCCCCTCGATGGCGCGGTCGAGATGGCTCTCGCCGGTGGACACGATCTGCACGACGGGCGCCCAGCCACAGGCCAGGTCCTCCTCGATGGCGCGGATCAGCGTGCCCGCCTTGAAGCCGTTCAGCGGCGGGTGGTCATAGTGCCCCTCCTCTTCAAGTATCTGAGAACATTGAGAGCTGACTCTGATCGTTAGCCCGACACGGAGGTTGTGCCTCGGCGATGGCGCGCCGCACCGCCTCTAGATCGAGGTCTTCCACCCTGATCCGATACGGTGCGCTCGGCACCACCTGCGTTGCGGGCAGGATCCCGTCCCGGATCAGCCGCCTGAGCACGTGATTGGTGACGCCGAGGAGCTTCGCGGCCTCCGTCATCGTGCGATACGGGGAGGCCGTGACGAGGACGGCGTCGGCGGCGCGCTTGATGCCGTGGACATGGCGGATCGAGCATACCCGCATGGCGGTCCAGGTCTTGTCCGACGCAGTCCGCATGCCCATGCGGTTCAGGCAGGGGGCGATCGCTTCGTCGGACCAACGCTCCGCCATCTCGCGGATCACCGCGAGCGCGTCCGCACTTGTCCGCACCCTGTGCTCGCCGCTGCCCGGCTTGGAGGCGCGCAGCTCGGTGTGGCGGCCGCCTTTCCAGTGGATCACCAGGACGATCTCGCCAGTCTCGCCGTCGATGTCGGCGACGATGTCCTCGATCAGCGTGCGCAGCAGCCTCTGGCGGACGCGCATGGTGGTCTGGGCGCGCTCCAGGCCGCATCCAGGTCCCGCGCCAATCCGTGGAGCCGTTCCGGGTCGACCCGGTGCTCGGGCTCTGCCGAGACGTCGTCGCGGCGGTGCTCCAACGTCTGGACGCGCTGCAGCGCCTCTTCCCAGCGCGTTTCGAGCTGGGCGGCGATCAGGCGGTTCTCGGGGTCGCAGGCGGCGTAGCGGCGCTCGGCCAGCGACGCCTCGTAGCGGGCCTACTGCAGTTCGAGGTCGGCTACCGCAAGCCGTTCGTGCCGGGCCGTGGCCATCAGCGCGCCGGCCTGCCCTGCGGCGTCGACCGCCATCGGGGAGACGGCATCGAGCACCGTCCGCGCCACCAGCCGCTCCGGCCCGACGCCGCTGAACGAGACGCGACACGCTCGGCCGAGCTGGATGTTGGACGCCTCGCACTGGTAGACCGGGCTCGATGAGCCGCTGCCTCGGTAGGCGACGTGCAGGCGTCGCCCGCACCGGGCGCAGCCCAGCAAGCCGGCCAGAAGCGCGCGGCCGCCGCGTCCCGACTTGACGCCGCCCTTCGTGGCGAAGGTGTCGCGCGCCAACTGCCTCCGATGGCGCTCATATTCGTCCCACGAGATGTAGCCCTCGTGGTGATCCTTGAGCAGGACGTCCCACTCCTCAACCGGCTTGATCCTCTTGTGGGTGGTGTGGGCGCGGCCGTCGCGGACCTCGACCCGGGAGCACGTTTTCCCGTAGGCGTAGGCGCCCGCGTAGAAGGGGTTCTTCAGCAGCCGGACGACGTTGCCGTAGCGAACCGGGTGCCACTCGAAGGAGGTGAGCGTCACCCCGTCCGAGGGCCAGGGGAAGTGAACATCCTCCCCGGTCAGCCATAGCAAGACTTGGCGGGCGCTGCCCAGCTCGCGAAACTTGCGGAAGATCGGCGGATCACCCCTTGGACCCGAAGATCGGGGTCGAACATCACCTCGGCTTGATGGTCCCACAGATAGCCCACCGGCGGCGCGTGGCGCAGCTCGCCACGGCGCGCCTTCGACCGCGCTGCCTCCAGCATCCGCGTGCGCAGCACGCCGAGTTCGAACTCGCTGATGCTGCCCTTCATTCCCAGAAGCAGCCGGTCGTTGGGATGGCGCGGATCGTAGACGCCGTCGTGGTCGGCCACCCGAGCATCGGCAAGGCCGCACAGCTCCAGCACGTGATGCCAGTCGCGCCCGTTGCGTGCGAGGCGCGAGACCTCGAGGCAGAATACGGCGCCGACCGTGCCGGAGCAAAGGCCCGCGACGAGCTTCTCGAAGCCGGGCCGCGCGGCGCAGCCGCTGGCGCTCACGCCCATGTCGTCGTCGATCACCTCGACGCTCCGGAACCCGTACGCCTTGGCGGTCTCGACCAGATCGTACTGGCGGCGCTGGCTCTCGAGGCTCGCGACCACCTGGCTCTGGGTCGACTGGCGCACGTAGACGACGGCCTTGCGCCGCAGCAGCGCGGCCGGAAGGGCCGAGGGGCGATCACCGCTCATCGGTGGCGTCCTCCGGCAACGCGTCGGCGGCCGCCAGCAGCAGGAGGGCCAGCGCGCTCACGATCCGGCGGCGCTGGTCCGTCGTCGCATCGCCGTTCACCCACGGCTCCAGGGGCAGCGGCATCTGTTCGAGGGGATGTGGGTTCGCCATCGGCGGGCTCCTCGGGTGACGATTCCTCATCCCCGGAGCTTCGGCGATGACCGAGCGCCACGAGAGCGTTGTGCAGATCTTCAAGCCCGCCGGCAGAGACCCGCGGTGCGCCGAGATCCATGCCCACGCAGGCCGCCGCGTCGAGCATCCAGGCCTGCGCACGGATGACGACGCTGGGATCGCGCTCGAGCAAGACGAGGTCGCCATCGGCGCTCCTGAGCATGCGAAAGCATTTCACTGGCGCGCCGTGATAGGGGTGCCAGCGGTAGTGAACCGTCACCGGTCGCCCGACATGGGCAGAATGAACCGGAACCGAGCACGTGACCGAAGAAGCGCTGCTTCATGCTCTCGAAGCGGCTGAGCGCCGACGCCTTGGCAGCGGCGGCCGTGATCCCGGATGCCCCGTCCGTGATGCCGGTCGCCTCCAGCGCCGCGTGCAGGTTGCGGTGGATCACCTTGAAGGCCGCGGCGAAGCGGCCGTAGACCGCGCGCTCGTCCTCGCTCAGCCGGTGCTCGAGGACGTCGTACTCGACGCCCTCGAAGCTGAGCGCCCGCGCCGTGTAGAGGCCGAGCGCCTTGAGGTCTCTTGCCACCACCTCCATCGCCGCGACGCCGCCCGCGACCATGGCGGCCACGAAGTCCTCGCGCGTGGCGAACGGGTAGGCGTGTCCCGGTCCCCAGAGCCCCAGCCGCGTGGCGTAGGCGAGGTTGCCGACGTTCGTGGCGCCCGTCGCCGAGACGTAGAGGACGCGGGCGCGGGGCAGGGCGATCTGAAGGCGCAGCCCGGCGATCCCCTGCTGCGACGGCGCGGTCCCGCCCGCGGCCCGTCGGAGGAGCGGGCAGCGTTGGCCATCGCGTGCGCCTCGTCGAAGGCGATCACGCCCTCGAAGCCCGCGCCGCACCATTCGACGAGTTGCTCCAGGCGCGAGCGGCCGGTTTTTCCCACGGAGCGCAGCGTGGCGTAGGTCAGGAAGAGGATGCCGCGCCGGAGCGTGATCCCCTCGTCGGGCTTCCAGCGCTCCAGGGGCACGATGTCGCTGGGGGCGCCGCCGAGGTCGGACCAGTCGCGCACCGCGTCCTCGATCAGCGTCTTGGACTTGCTGATCCACACCGCGCGCGTGCGCCCCGCGAGCCAGCCCGCGAGGATCACGCCCGCGACCTGGCGGCCCTTGCCCGCCCCGGTGCCGTCGCCGAGGAAGTAGCCCTGGCGGTAGGTCACCGCGGCCTCGGCGCCTCCGCTGGCCTCGCAGGCTCCGCGGACCGCGGCGCCCTCGGCGGCGGGCTCGATCTCGGTCCAGTCGTCCGCGACGGCGAACCGGCCGGGCAGGTCGACGGCGTGGGCCACCTCCGCCATCACGATCGTCTCCAGTTGCGCGGCCGACAGCCTGCCATCCGCGATGATGGCCGGTGGGAGGGCGGGACCGCCCGCCCTCCACGAAGGACGGCGCCGGCGGCGCGACCGCGGCCATGGCGACGCTCTCGACCAGCGGCGAGGGATGGTCCACCGCGCCCTCAATCGCAATGCGCTGCGGCGCGTAGCGGGCGTAGACCTCCGAGATCGCCTCGTTCGCGCGGGGGGTGGCGTAGACGGCGTAGGGGATGGGCGCGGGCGCTCTCGACCGCACCGGAGCGGCGGTTCGCGCCGGACGACGGACGGGTGTCGCAGGGCCGGCCACCAGCTTGACCGGGGCCGGCATCGCCGCCGCGGCGCGCGGCACCCGCGCGGGCCGGGCCGGCAGGCGGGTGCGGACGGCGTGCAGCGCGGCCTCCAGCCCGCCCATCGGCTCGAGAACGACGGACCCCGCGTCCGATGTCCCGCCGTCCTCTTTGCTGTCGGCGACGAGCAGCGCCGTCTCCACGCTCGTGCCCATCTTGGCGAAGACCGTGCCGGGCAGGACGAGGTGCAGGCGCGGCGCGACGAGCCCCGTCAGCCGCGCCCACAGGACGGGCTGGCGCGCGGCGCAGGCCGCCAGCGGCAGGATCGCCACCAGACGCCCGCCGGGCGCCAGCCGCCTGGCAGCCGACAGCGCGTGGCGCAGCGCGATCGTCGGATCGCCCTCGCGCGCGGCCGAGGACGAGAAGGGCGGGTTAATCAGGACGACGTCCGCGAGCGTGCCGCGATCCAGAAGGTCGTCGATGTGCTCGGCATCGAAGCGGGTCGGGGGGCGTGCGGAAGACCTCCTGTAGGAGCGCGGCGCGGAACGGGTCCAGCTCGTTCAGGACGACGTGCCCGCCCGCGAGCCGGGCCATGTGCGCGAGCGCCCCGGTCCCGGCCGAGGGTTCCAGCACCACGTCGCCAGGACGGATCGAGGCCGCCATGGCCGCGACGTGGGCGTAGGGCAGGGGCGACGAGAACTGCTGGAGGCGGACCTGCGTCTCCGAGCGCCGCGTCTCGGTGGCGCGCGCGTCCGCCGCGCCCGTGAGCCGTGCCAGGCGCAGGGAGGCGTCAGCGGGGCGGTCGTCCTCGAGGTCCGCGAGGATCGCCGCGGCTTGGACGAGGTCGTAGGCCTGACGCCAGGACCACGCACCCGCTGCATCGGTGCCGCCGGTCACATCGGTCAGGTGGCAGGCGAGCTCGGTGTTCGTGAGATCGCCCGCGGCGAGGCCCGCCATGAGGCGGGGCAGCAGGATCGGGATGTCGCGGCGCTTCATGGGGGCTCTCTCCGTCCGGAACTGGGTTCCCACGCGAGAGAAGCCGCCCCTCCCCTCTGGGGGCGGGACGGCTTGGCCTTGCGCGACGGCCGGGGCGTCAGGCGACCTCGGGCTCGGGCGCCGCCGTCTCCTGGGGATCGGGATCGACGTCATCGAGCTCGGTGCCGAACTCCTCGTCCGCGCCGAACGTCTCGTCGGGATCGACCTCGAACGCCTCGTCCTCGTCGAACCCGCCGTCGGCCTCGCCGGTGTCGTCGGGCGCGGCGTCCTCGGCCGGCATCGGCGCAGCGTCGGGCGCGGGCTCGATCGCCGTGCCCGGCGGGCACCACGTCTCCACCGCCTCGCGCTGCGCAGGCGTGAGCGTGGCGAAGGGCGCGGCGAAGAGCCGTTCGAGATGGTCCACGATGTCGGCCTTCTTGCCCGCCGCCAGCCGCGCGGCCTCCTCGGGCTGGCGCAGGTCGGTGGCCAGCAGGTGCAGGAGCCGCGCCTTCCTGATCCGCCCGAAGAACGCCTCGCCCGTCGGCCGCCAGACCGCGCGCAGGTCCGGCACGACCTGGCGGGCGACGTGCGCCAGCAGCTTCTCGCCATGGCTCATCTCCGACGGGGCGATCGCGTCCGCCATCGCCACGCCGACGATGCGCGCCTTCATGTCCGCGTCCAGCGCCCGGAACGCCTCGAAGCGCGCGCCGATCGGACGGGCGCCGTCCCACCACGACAGGTCGAGCGCCTCGCGCAGCGCGGCGACGGATCGCGCTGGGCCCTGATCGATCTCGTCCGGCTTGCCGTGCGGGCGCTCGCCCCGGCTGGCCGTCACGCCCATCGACCACGAGACGCGCGTGCCATGCCTGTTCAGGAGGTCGGCCACGACCTTGAACAGCACGCAGGTCCTGCGCGAGCTCCGGATGGGCCGCGAGGCCCGCGCCGATGACGATCGCGCGCTCGGTCCGCAGGTCGACGGCGAGCGAGGCAGCCACGTCCAGGCGCAGTACCCTCGTTGGCCTCGCTAGCCTCGTCGGACGCGGTCCCTCCGCGCCGCCCCCACCTGACGTGCCGGTCGCAGCGGTCGTGCCGGTCGCACCGGGCGTCGCCCGTCCCTCGGCCGCAGCGACGTCCCCGGGCTGGATCAGGCCGCACATGATCTCGACGCCGTCGTAGCCCCAATGGGCGATCACCCCGGCCTGCGTGCGCTGCTCGTCGCTCCAGCCCGTCGTCAGCTCCTCGTGCTCCTCTTGGAGGCCGATGTACTCCGTCCTCGAGCGCCTCGAAGTCGGTGCCGTCGCCCGCAGTCTCCTCCGCCTCCCGCAGCTCATCGATGGCGAGCAGCCGGTCGGCGATCTCGGTCGCGCGCCGCGCCGCCTCGCCCTCGGGCTCGATCGTGGTGGGATAGGTCCGCCCAAAGGCGCGCAGCGCCTCGTAGTCGGCCGTGCGCCGCCCCTCCGACCAGGCGAAGCCGAGGCGCTCGCGCTCGGCCTCCGCGTGCTGGCTGAGCTTCGCCACCAGCAGCCGCTCGACCAGCGCCTCGTCGGTCAGCACCGAGTCCTCGACGATCAGGTCCGCCGCGATCAGGCCGTCCGCGGCGCGATACTCCATCTCGACGTACTGGCCGATGTCCGAGCCGATCTTGACGCCGGCCTTCTCGAGCTTGTCGCGGATCGTCCACGCCTGCCGGTACGAGCCCTCCGTCGCCTCGTAGACCGCCCATTGCGTGCCGTGGTCGGGATGCGAGGCGAACGCCTTCATCACGTCGAGGGTGATCTTCTTCTCCCGCGCGGCCTCGCGGATGTCGGGGTGGATGCGGCCGTAGCGCAGCCGCTCGGACACGCGGCGGCGCTCGACGCCGAAGAGCGCGGCGACGGAGTCGAGATCGTGCCCGCCGGTCTCGATCAGGCGCGCGAACGCCTCGAACTCGTCGAGCGGGTCCATCGGGGCCTAGGTCACGTTCTCGGCCAGGGTGATGGCGGTGGCGGCGGCCACGTCGGAGCCCACGGCGCGGCGGGCGATCCGGGTAACGGCGGTCCAGCCCTTGGCCGCCTTGTCCTCGACGAGCAGCCGCAGCGCGGCGAGGCGGCGGCCACCGGCCAGCACGCCCCAGGTCTCCTTGCCGTCGATCTCGGCCTTTTGCACGATGAGGGGGTTCAGCAGACCCAGGGTGGCGATGGACGCCGCCAGGACGAGGATGTCGGCGGCCTCGTAGGCCCCGGGCGAGCTCGCGCGCGTTGAGCGGGTGCAGGGCCAGGTTCTTCAGCGCGATCTCGGTCGCGGTCAGCTCGGGCAGGGCGGTCCTAGGCCGTGTTGACAAAGTCTCGGACCCACAGGCGGATGCAGGCGAGGTCGACGAAGCCGAGGAAGCTTGTGGCGGTCTTGTCGTAACGCGTGGCGACGCGGCGGCTGTGCTTGAGGCGGCCGATGGTTCGCTCGATGCGGTTGCGCAGGGCGGAGAGGGCGCGATCGACACCCTTTCGCGCCTTGCGGCAGCGGCGCATCGGGATGACGGGCACCGCATCGCGCGCCTCGGCCCAGGCCCGGATGCGGTCGCTGTCGTAGCCCTTGTCGCCCAGAAGAGCCGCCGGCGCGGGCAGGTCGTCGCCCATCACGAGGTCGAAGCCGCGGTGATCGGAGGTCTGGCCGGGCGTGACACAGGCCGCGCATCGGCAGGCCCCACGCATTGACCCGGAGGTGGATCTCGGTCGTGAGGCCACCGCGCGAGCGGCCAAGACCCTGGCGCGCAGAGCCCCCGCCCCTTCTTCGGCGCCCCCGCGGCGTGCTGATGCGCCCGCACGATGGTGCTGTCGACCATCTGCAGCCGGTCCGGCGCAGGCTCGATCTTGGCCGCGCCCTCGTTCAGCGCCTCCAGGATCGCCTCCCACAGCCCCACCAGCGTCCATCGCCGGAACTGGCGGTAGACGCTGGACCACTTGCCCTCACTCTTCGGGCAGGTCGCGCCAGGCGCTGCCGGTCCGCGCGATCGGTCCGCGCGATCCAGACCCGAAGGGCCGCGCGAAGCAGCGAACACCCCGTCGAGCACGCGGCGATGATCGCCGGCAGGCCGGCCCTGTGGGGCTCGTACTTCGCGGACAAACGCCTCGAAGAACGCCCACTCCGCGTCCAACATCAGACCACGCGCCATGACCGCCTCCCAGCCAACCATCACTCAGCTAGCGAGGACGTTCAGAAGGCTTTTGTCAACACGGCCTAGCAACGAGATCCCTGCCGTGCCTGTTACAGTTAGAACTGCCTGCTATGCCGCGATCGACCTGAGCAAATCGCGCTGATTCGTCGCTGTCGATGACCTCGGCCCCCTAGGAGTGACGACGCATCGCCTCGACGGCTTCGACGTGGCCGGACTCATCGATCTCCTGAAACGAAGCTGTCGCCGCGACGGTCAACATGATGGTGAAGGCGAACGTATCGTCTGCTGCTTCGAGACCGGCTACGATGGGTTCTGGCTTCAGCGCTCTCTGGAGGCCGAAGGGATCGAGACTTGGGTCGTCGATCCCGGGAGCTTTCTCGTGAACCGTCGCGCCCGGCAGGCCAAGACGGATCGGATCGACGCCCTGAAGATGGAGCTATGGCTGATTTTGGGTGACGCGGCCGATCAGGCGGCGCGGTGATCGGGCGCCGCGGTGGCGACGCCGTCGGTGAAGGTGACGCCGGCGAGGAGCATCGGCAAGCGGTTCTCGCCCTTCAGGCGCCGCCAGGTCTTCGAGGCGGCCATGACGAGCTTGAACACCATCAGCCGGGCGGTGGTCTGCGACAGCGCTCCCTTGGTTCGGACGGTCCGATGGCGGACGGTGGCGAACACGCTCCTCGATGGGGTTGGCGGTGCGCAGGTGATCCCAGTGCTCGGCCGGGAAGTCGAAGAAGGCCAAGAGCGCGTCGCGGTCCTTCACCAGGCGCTCGACCGCCTTGGGGTACTTGGCGCCGTACTTCTTCACGAACACGGCGATGGCCGCCTCGGCTTGGGCCCGGTCGGGGGCGTCGCGGACCTCGCGCAGGTCGGCCCTCATGCCGGGCTGAACCGACTTCGGGACCGCGTTGAGGACGTTGGCGGCCTTGTGTGCCCAACAGCGCTGATGACGCGTGGAGGGGAAGACCTCCTCGAGCGCCCGCCAGAACCCCATGGCGCCGTCGCCCACCGCGATCTCGGGGGCTGTGGCCAGGCCCCTTGCCATCAGATCGACGAGCAGCTCGCGCCAGCTCTGGACGCTCTCGCGCACGCCTGTCTGGAACCCCACGAGCTCCTTCTTGCCCTCGGGCGTCGCTCCGATCACCACCAGCATGCACTCGGCCGTGGGCTCCATCCGCGCCTGCAAGTACACCCCGTCGGCCCAGACGTAGACGTACCTCCGGGCCGACAGGTCGCGCCGCTGCCAGCGCGCGCACTCGTCCTGCCAGCCCTCCTTCAGGCGCCCGATCACCGAAGGCGCGACAGGTTCGGGGCGTCGCGGCCGAGCAGCGCCGCCAGCGCCTCCTGAAAGTCCCTCGTCGAGACGCCGCGGAGGTAGAGAACCGGCAAAAGCGCGTCCAAGCTCCGTGTCCGCCGCGCCCATCTCGGCAGGATCGCCGAGATGAACCGCACCGGCTCGGACTCGCCCGGATCGCGGTCGCGCACCTTCAGCCGGCGAACCGGGACCGGTCCCACGCCGGTCTGGATCGCGCGCTCGGGGCCGGAGCCGTGGCGCACGACCCGCCGCCGGCCGTCCTCGAGCCGCGCCTCGGCGAAGGTGGCGTTGAGGCGCGTCGGCCTCCGCGGCCAGCGCCTCCGCGAGGATGCGCCGCGCGCCTTCGCGCGCCAGCGCCGTCAGCGGATCGTCGATCTCGTCGCCCTGGCGAAAGGGCAGGATGCTGGTAGTCTCGGTCACGGCGTATCGCTCCATCTGGAGGTCCTGGCAGGCTTCGTCACCCGCCTCGATACGCCGCCCTCCTCGAACCGCCATCACCTAGATTCGGCCATAGCTCGCGACCGGCGACTTCTCGACGTGGATCAATCGCACGATTCGGCGCCAGGCGTTCGGAGTCGCGTTCGCGATCAGCGACGTCCTGGACATGCTGCCAGCCGCGCAGCGCAACGAAGCCGCCCGTCGTGCGGCGCGACAAACAGGATGAGAGCCGCGCGGCAAACAGGATGAGAGGGCGCGACGCGGCCCCGATCGAAGGGAGGGCGTAGCCCGACTGGAGCTCTGGGCCGCGTCGTGTGGCTCCCGCCGCGGTGGGGCGCCGGGTGATCGCGGTCGACCGAGGTAGAGGGATGCTTTCTCCATCGTGAGGAGCGCCCGTGCCCGGCCGTCACGTGACCGATCACCAGATGAGACTCTTCATGACCCACCGTTCGACCGACCCGGTCGCTGTCGCCGCGGCCAAGGCGGGGTTCAGCGCGGCCACGGGCTACCGCCTGGAGCGGGATCGCATGCCCGCCCTCGACGAAGAGGGCGGCGCGGGGGCGGCGCCGGCCCGACCCGCTCGAGGGGCTTTTCGAGGAGGAGGTCGTGCCCATGCTCGAGGCCGCGCCCGGGCTCAGGCCGGTGGCGATCTTCGAGGAGCTGCTGCGCCGCCGCCCCGACCTCGACCCCGGCGTGCGCCGGACCCTCGAGCGGCGCATCCGCGCCTGGCGGGCGCTGCATGGCCCCGAGCGGGAGGTGATCTTCCGTCAGAGCCACGAGCCGGGCCGCCTCGGGCTGTCGGACTTCACCGACGCGGCCGGCCTCGGCGTGACCGTCGCCGGTAGCGTGCTCGACCACCGGCTCTACCACTTCCGCCTGGCCTTCAGCGGCTTCGAGCACGTCCACGTCGTGCTCGGCGGCGAGAGCTTCGTGGCCCTGGCCGAGGGGCTCCAGAACGCGCTCTGGGCACTTGGGGGCGCGCCGCGGGAGCACCGCAGCGACAGCCTCTCGGCCGCGTTCCGCAACCTCGACCCGGAGGTCGAGAACGACTGGACCGAGCGCTACGCCGCGCTTTGCGGCCACTACGGCATGGCCGCGACGCGCAACAACCGCGGCCTGGCGCACGAGAACGGTGCGATCGAAGGGCCGCACGGCCACCTGAAGCGCGCCGTCGCGGACGCGCTGCTGCTGCGGGGCTCGGCCGAGTTCGAAGACCTCGCCGCCTACCGCCGCTTCCTCGACGAGCTCGTCGGGCTGTGCACGC